>NZ_CP192085.1:0-4800000 GCF_050956075.1 Nocardia sp. CA-129566 | reverse complement strand
GGTCATCGATAGGTGGCGGTGCACGCAGTCCTCGGCCATCGGCTCCAGTTCGGCGAGTATTTCGCGTTGGGTCAGCTCACGCGTCAATTGGTATTGCCTACCTTTCCTTCTCGATGAGTCCGTGGGCATCGGACCCCCATGCCACCACCGCGGCCCGGTGCCGCCCAGGGGCGACGGTCCTCGGCAACCCAGGACCGAATGCCCTCATCTCGCGGCCGCGAGCATGACCTCGGACGCAGCGGTGGGCCGACTCGCGCCGATGGTGACAATGGACCCTCAATCCGGTGCGCAATGCCCGTCGCGACCGCTGCTGTCGGCGCCGACACTCGAAGCATGAACACAAGCGATCGTGCGAGCACACCCGATCTGGAGGCGGTGCGATTGGCGCTGATGCTCGCCTGTCGGGCCCCCTCGGTGCACAACACCCAGCCATGGCACTGGGTGTTCGACGGCGCGCGACTGCGGTTGCACACCGACACCGATCGGCAGTTGCGCTCGGCCGACCCGCTCGGCAGACAACTGGTGATCAGCTGCGGTGCCGTCCTCGACCATGCGCGCCTGGCCTTCATATCGATGGGTTGGTTCGCCGAGGTCACCCGATTCCCCGATCCGAATGTGCCCGGGCACTTGGCCACCCTCGAATTCCGGCCGTGGCCGGGCGCGTTGAATACGACCGCCGCCCGGATCCGCGCCATCCGCCGACGCCGCACCGACCGGTTGCCGATGCTGGCACCGCCCGGCTGGCCCGACGTGCTCGCCGCGGTCCGCGAACTGGCCCGGCCACATCATGTGTCGGTCGATGAGATCGCCGAGAGCAACCGGCCACGGCTGGCCGCGGCCACCGAGCACGCCACCGCGCTGCGCCGCTACGATATGCCGTATCAAACCGAATTGCATTGGTGGACAGGGCATTCGGAGGTTAGGGAGGGTGTCCCGATGGCCGCGCTGGTATCGGATGCCGAGGCGGCCAGGGTCGATGTCGGGCGTCCCTTCCCGCCCGCGCCGTATTCGGGCCGCCGCGACCATCTCGAGGACCGGGCCCGGCTGGTGGTGCTCAGCACCCTTGGTGAGACGCCCGCGCAATGGCTGCATGCCGGCGAGGCGCTCTCGGAGGTGCTGCTCGAATGCACCGCACGCGGCCTGGCCACCTGTGCACTGACCCACATCACCGAACTCGCCACCAGCCGATCGGTGATCACCGACCTGATCCCCCACCCGGACCTACCCCAGGTCGTGGTCCGTATCGGCACCGCACCCGAAGACACCGACCCCACCCCGACACCACGGCGCCCGCTCGACGAGGTTCTGGAGATCAGCGCCGTCTGAGCGCCCACTTCGCATCCGCCTCGTCGCCACGATCACTGTCGGCAAGGTCGGAACCAACAGGTGGACGCCGGTCTTCGCGGCCAACACGGCCGCAGCCAGATCAAGAATGGGCGCCAGCACGGCGCGGTCGGCGCGGGAGGACGGCCGAAAGTCCCTCGGCGTGCGTCGGTTGGGCACTATGCGTGGACCTTGCGCGGACGTAGCGTCGGGGCAAAGAGTTCCGCGGGTAGTGGGCAGAGGAGAGCGAGATGCGCGCCCGGGTCGTCTACGAATCGATGTTCGGCAATACCGCAGCCATCGCCAAGGCCATCGCAGCGGGATTGGGCGAATACGGCGAGGTCGAGGTGCTGGATGTGGCGAGCGCCGCCCAGCGCCCCGCGCCGACGGTGGACCTACTCGTGGTCGGCGCTCCTACACATGCTTTCGGGATGAGCCGGACTCGAACCCGGCGTGACGCGGCAGCACGGACCGAGGCGCCGGTCACGGTCGACATCGGTATGCGGGAATGGCTGGACGCGGCGCTGCCGGTGCTGCCGGGCTCGCGGGCCGCGGCTTTCGGCACCAAGACCGCGAAACCGTCCTGGTTGCCCGGATCAGCTGCGCGAGGTGCCGGAAAACGGCTGCGGCGCTTGGGATATGAACTGGTGGACGCGCCGGCGGACTTCCGCGTCGAGGGCACCCTCGGCCCGCTCGCCGCAGGCGAGTTGGAACGCGCGCAGGCCTGGGCCGGTCGCGTGGCCCGCACTGAGCTCGACCGCGGCGCGGCCCGGTCCTGAGATCGGCGGAGGCGGCAATGGCGTACCGGGTCGAGGTCGTCGAATCGAACACCACCACCATGCTCGAGCTGCGCCGCATTGTGCGCGCCGACCAAGCGGGCGACGATGTCCGCGCGGGCATGCGGGCACTCTACGAGCTGGCCGAGCGCACCGGACTCGTTCCGACCGGAGCCCCCTCGACGACGTATTTGGGCATGCTCGGACCAGGTATGACCACCGAGGTGGACTTCGGCCTTCCGGTGACCGAGGCCGCACTCGATGACACCGCCGAGCAACTCAGCCTGCGCCATCTCGAACCGACCTTATTCGCCAGCATCAGACACCACGGCGACTACCACCGCATCGGTGACGCCTACCGCGCACTCGACGACTGGATCCGCCGCTCCAACTATCAACCGGTTGGACCGCCGACCGAGGTGTATCTGATCGCACCGGATGCGGCGGTACGATCTGGTGATCTCGTGACCGAGATCCGCAGGCCCGTCGCCGCCGCCCTCGCTATCCGGGTACCGGCACTGTTCGCCGATACCGTCTCGGAGCTTCGAAAGGCGTTGGCCGAGCAGGGATTCGGCATCATGACCGAGATAGACGTGCGCGCCACGCTGCAAACCGAACTCGACGTGCGTATGGACGACTATCTGATTCTCGGTGCGTGCAACCCGGTGCTCGCGCAGCGGGCGGTGGCCGCCGATCCCCGGGTCGGCCTGCTGTTGCCCTGCAATGTGGTGGTGCGCACCGACGGCGACGCCGTACTCGTCGAGGCGGTCGACCCGGTGTTGCTGCTGTGCGGCGAGGTGCTGCACCACACCGAGCAGCCCGAACTGCGCGCGGTGGCCCGAGAGTCGCGCGAACGCCTGGCAGCTGCCCTTGACCTTGTCGAAAAGCGCTTGCCGGATACGAAATAGCCGCAGTCGCGAGTGGCCGGATCAGGTGATCGGGTGGTCGTGGACCGTCCGATCGTTCAGCATGATGCCACCTCAGTGGCGTCGAAGGGATCCAATACGTCCTCGACCGGCCGCCGCGGCGTGACGGGCAGCGTCTCGGCACCCGTCGGCGCCCAGCCGATTCTGATCACGGCCTGGGGATAGCCGTAGTCGTCGAGGACGCCGACGCGGACCCGGTGCCGCATGGCCGGGATTTCGAGCGGTTCGGTCAGCAGACAGGTGGCCAACCCGATATTGGTCGCGGTCAGTAGCACCGCGCTCAACGCCTCGCCCGCGCACAGTCGCGAGAGTCGATCGTCGGCCGAGGTGCTCAGGACGAGGAGTTCGGCGCAATCGGGCTCGTGCGCTTCGTCGGACCATTGCACGCCATCATGCCTGCCACTCCACTCGGCCAGCTCGAGTGAATAGCCCGGGTCTCCCGCGTGCCGCTCGGCCGCGGCCCGCATCGCTTCGACCAAGCAGTCCCGCGATCTATCGGTCACCTGCCGCACGATCGCCCCCAGGGTCGCGGCGCGCTCGGTGACCAGCCCGAGGTATCCCGGCGGCACCGGCCACGAGCTGAAGTGCCTGCGATCGGTCCGCCTGCGACCGATGGCGGCGCTCAGCTCGATTTCGTGGGCAGTCGGCCGATGCCGTACCAGTTCGATCGATGCCAGGTGATTCGGTTGCGCCGGATTCGGCAGCCGGTGCACCACGGCCGACCAGCCGAGCGCCGCGAACGCGACCCGCAGATGATGCAGCGCCGCACCACAACTCACGACGAGATCACGTTGATCGGGGTCGGTCGAGGGGAGCGCCCGGGCCGGGTCCAGATACAGGTGCACGCTGCGGTCTCCGATCCGCCACCGCCACGGTTGAGTGTTCTGCGCCGACGGCGCCCGGATCGCGAGCTCCAGCGCCGCCCGCACGATGTGATCGTCGGGCAGTCCGTGATCCATTGCCGTCGTCCTTCCCCTCGTCCTTGGTCTCGTTTCACGGTTCCACCGCCACGGTGCCCCGGTAAGAGCAGGACGACCTCTTCTTGCGGGACTTCGGATGATGCTTGCCCGGATTCGCACACCGGTCCGGAAGTCCCGCCACATCGATGACCTTTGGCCATCACGCGGTCGCACTCGTTGCGAAATCCTGAGTGCATCGGCGAGACGCGATACATGCGTCGACAAAGACGGAGGTTCGCACCATGCCCGAATTCCATGGACGCAGCGCCGTCGGCCCGGGCGGCATCGGCGCGGCCATCGCACATCCGCCTGTCGAGTCCGGCGCAGGTGTCGTCGCCGCCGATCTCCTCGATGCCGAGGGCGCGGCGACGGCCGAATCTGGTGGCGCGACCGCGATATTGCGGCACCTCGACGTCACCGACGAACACCACTGGCGACAGGTACTCGACGACGCCGAAGCGAACTTCGGACCGGCCGAAGCGCACGGAACATGGCGATGAGTACGGCCGCTGCCGCGCAACTGCGGGAAACCCATACCGGCGTCGTGGTGCTGTGCGGGGACCGGGCGTACAAAACGAAGAAACCGATCGTCACCGACTTCCTGGATTTCAGCACGACCGAGCTGCGCGAGCGCGCCTGCGCCCGGGAAGTCGAGCTGAATCGGCGATTGGCACCGGATGTATATCTGGGCGTCGCGCACCTTACCGATCCGACGGGCGGCCCTGACGAACCGGTCATCGTCATGCGGCGGATGCCAGAAGACCGGCGATTGTCCAACATCCTGGCCGACCCGATCGTGCGCGGGCCGGAACTGGCCGCGCTGGTGGGGGTGCTGACCCTGTTCCACCGCACAGCTCGGCGCGGTCCGGAGATCGATCGCGCCGCAACACCGGAGGAACTGCGCGGCCGGTGGCGCCTGCTGCTGGACAGTCTCGTCGGACATTCGGCCGATGTCGTCGAACCAGCACGGCTCGCGCGGATCGATGAACTAGCGATGCGCTACATCGATGGCCGAAATCCGTTGCTGGCGAACAGGATCGCCGATGGTCGCATCGTCGACGGGCATGGTGACCTGCTCGCCGAGGACATCTTCGACCTCGCCGACGGCTTTCGGGTGCTGGACTGTCTGGACTTCGACGATCGACTGCGCTACGTCGACTGCCTCGACGACATCGCCTTCCTGGCCATGGATCTGGAATTCCTCGGCCATCGCGAGTTGGGTGATCGACTGCTCGAGGAGTATCTGCGCGCCACCGCCGACCCGGCACCGGTGTCGCTGCGCGATCACTACCTCGCATATCGCGCACTGGTCCGTGCGAAGGTCGACATCATCCGCTTCGGCCAAGGCGACACGGCCGCACGCGAGCGGGCACGCCGGCACGTGCGGATCGCGGTGGGCCACCTCGAGCAGGCGGCGGTGCGACTGGTGTTGGTCGGCGGTCTGCCCGGTACCGGGAAATCGACGGTGGCCGCCAACCTTGCGCTGGCCACCGGTGCGGTCGTCATCGCCAGCGACCATGTGCGCAAGCAGTTGCTGGCCGGGCACCAACTGACGGGTTCGATCGGGACCTACGGCGCGGGCGCCTACGCACCGGCGGGCAAGGCACGCGTCTACACCGAGATGCTGACCCAGGCCCACACCCTGCTGGGCTCCGGTGTGTCGGTGATCCTCGACGCCAGCTGGATCGACGCGACCGAACGACAGCGCGCGGCCACACTCGCCGAACGAACACACACCGACCTGGTCGAGCTGCGGTGCGTCTGCCCACCCGCGCTGGCCAGCGACCGGATTCGCCAGCGCGCGGCCGGCGAATCCGATGCCACACCCGATATCGCCATGGCCATGGCGGAGGCGACCGCCGCGTGGCCGGACGCGATCACTCTCGACACGACCATGCCGACGGACCACACCGCGGCCGCCGCGATGCAGGCGTGGCAGCGAACCGAATCGATACATCAAGGGATTTATGCCGATCCCGCGACCATCTCCGACGCGCCGAGTCTGCTGGCTCAGTAGTCTCGAATAGTAGGAGGTGTGCGGTGATGACCAGTGTCTTCTTGGTCGATGACCACCACATCGTGCGCCGCGGTGTGAAGGATCTGATCGATAGCGAACCCGATCTCGATGTCATCGGCGAGGCGGGCACCGTCGCGCAGGCCATGGCTCGCATTCCCGCGCTACGCCCGGAGGTCGTGGTGCTGGATGTTCGCCTCCCCGACGGCAATGGCATCGAACTGTGTCGTGAACTGCTGAATCAGCATCCGGAGCTGCACTGTCTGATCCTCACCTCGTTCACCGACGAGGAGGCGATGCTGGATGCGATTTTGGCCGGGGCCAGCGGATATGTGGTCAAGGACATCGGCACGGTGGAGCTGGTCGAGGCCATTCGCGAGGTCGGCGCGGGCAAGTCCCTGCTGGACAATCGTGCGGCCGCCGCCCTGATGGCGAAGCTGCGCGAGGAGGCCGGGGCCAAGAACGGGGTGGTGGCGAACCTCAGCGAACAGGAGCGCACGCTGCTCGGTCTGCTGGGTGAGGGGCTGACGAACCGGCAGATCGCCAGTCGGATGTTCCTGGCTGAGAAGACCGTCAAGAACTATGTCTCGCGACTACTGACCAAACTGGGGGTCGAGCGTCGCACCCAGGCCGCGGTGCTGGCCTCCAAACTCAACGAGCCCTCCAAGCACGAGTGAGTCAGCCGACACGATCAGATCGACCGATTGCTAGAGGCGATGCTGGTGGTCACCGCCGGGCTCGACCTCGACGACGCTCCGCGCTCGATTGTGCACACAGCCATCGAAATGGTGGAGTCGGATCGGTTCGTGGACGGCGCATCGGCGCAGGTGACGGCGTCCGCCAAGCCCGCAACGCCCGCTGCGGCGTCGATGCAATGGGCGTACGCTTATGTATCTACACCGGCCAGTAAGGTGTGCCACCGGTTCGCCGGGAGGTGGAGATGCTCAGCATCACCGAGCAGTTCAGCATCGAACGCGCCCCATGCGGGAAACAGCGGGGCGGGGCTCGTCACCGCGAAGACGACGAAGCGGGCCTGCTCATCGACGATCTGCATTACGACTGTGGCTGCCGCAAGATTCGGCACGAATACCACGACGGCAGCGTTCGGATCGAAACGGTCCGTCATGACGGCAAGGTCCTGATGGACGAGCACAGCGCCGATTTCGAGGTCTGACGCACGACGGTGGTGCCACCATGAACGCTTCTCACGATGTCGTGATCGTCGGTGGGGGCGGCGCGGGGCTGCGTGCGGCCATCGCCATCGCCGAACACAATCCGCAGTTGAGCATCGCGATCGTTTCCAAGGTCTATCCGATGCGCAGCCACACCGTCTCCGCCGAGGGTGGTGCCGCCGCTGTCGCCGGTCCCGGCGACAGTCTCGACGAGCATGCATACGACACGGTCTCCGGCAGCGATTGGCTCTGTGACCAGGACGCCGTTGCGGCCTTCGTCGAGGAGGCACCGCGGGAGCTGCTGCAGCTGGAGCATTGGGGCTGTCCATGGAGCCGCCGATCGGACGGGCACATCGCGGTACGGGCGTTCGGCGGCATGACGAACAACCGCACCTGGTTCGCAGCCGATAAGACCGGTTTCCACTTGCTGCACACCCTGTTCCAGACCGCACTGTCGTATCAGGACATCGTCAGATACGACGAATGGTTCGCCACGACATTGCTCGTCGACGACGGCAAGGTGGGCGGTATCGTGGCCATCGAACTGGCCACCGGACGCGTCGAGACCATTCTCGCCAGCGCTGTCATCGTGTGCACCGGTGGCTGTGGCCGGGTGTATCCGTTCACCACCAACGCCAACATCAATACCGGCGACGGCATGGCGTTGGCCTACCGGGCGGGCGCGCCGCTCAAGGATATGGAGTTCGTCCAGTACCACCCGACCGGCCTTCCGTTCACCGGCATCTTGATCACCGAGGCGGCGCGCGCGGAGGGCGGCTGGCTGCTCAACAAGGACGGCTACCGCTATTTGCAGGACTACGACCTCGGGACGCCATCACCGGTGCCGGTGATGCGGAGCATGGAACTCGGGCCGCGGGACCGGCTGTCGCAGGCCTTCGTGCACGAACTCGACAAGGGCCGGACCATCGGCACACCGTACGGACAGGTCGTCCACCTCGACCTACGCCACCTCGGTGCGGATCTCATCGATACGAAGCTGCCGTTCGTGCGCGAGCTGTGCTCGAAGTACCAGAACATCGACCCGGTCCGGGAACTGATCCCGGTACGTCCCGTCGTCCACTACATGATGGGCGGCATCCACACCGACATCCATGGCGCGACACCCCTGGCGGGCCTGTACGCCGTCGGTGAGGTCGCATGCGTCAGTATCAACGGCGCCAACCGGCTCGGTTCGAATTCGCTACCCGAGTTGCTGGTTTTCGGTGCGCGAGCCGGTCGCGCCGCCGCCGAGTACGCGAGCTCGACCACGGCCAGCCGGGCATCGGCGGTCCTGGCACGCGGCCGCGCCGAACAGGACCGGCTGGAACGAGGCCTCACCCGACATGCCGAGGGAACCGAGCGCATCGCCCAGATCCGCACCGAGATGCAAGAGACGCTGGAAACCAGTGCCGGGATCTACCGGGACGGCGACTCCCTCGCCGAGGCGGCCGAGAAGGTGCGCGAGCTTCGCGATCGCTTCGGCCGCGCTCGACTCGATGACCACAGCCGGGCGTTCAATACCGAACTGGTGGCGATGCTGGAACTGTCGTGCATGCTCGATGTGGCCGAATGCATCGTGGCCTGCGCGCTGGCACGGGAGGAATCCCGGGGTGCGCACCAACGGACCGATTTCCCCGCCAGGAACGACGAGCGGTTCCTGGCCCATTCGGTGATCAGTCGACAGCCGGACGGTTCGGGCCGCGTCTCGTACCTCCCGGTAACGATTACTCGCTGGCCTCCGGGCGAACGCGTATATGGGAGGTGATGGCGGTGGTGGACCGGATAACCCTGCAGGTCGCGCGCTACCGACCGGACCGAGATGACGAACCGGTACTCCAGCCGTATGAGGTTCCGCTGCGCAAGGAATGGACGGTGCTCGACGGCCTCAACTACATCAAGGACTACCTCGACGGAACGGTGTCGTACCGGTGGTCGTGCCGGATGGGCATCTGCGGCAGCTGCGGCATGACCGTCAATGGCGATCCACAACTGAGCTGCGCCACTTTCCTGACCGACTACGCGCCGGGCCCGGTGCGGGTCGAGCCGTTGCGCAACTTCCCGGTGATCCGGGATCTCGTCATCGAGATCAGCGACTTCATGCACAAGCTGACCGCGGTCAAGCCATGGCTGATCAGGAACGAACATCGGCCGCTCGATGAGGGCGAGTACCTGCAAACACCGTCCGAGATGGACGATTACCAGAAATACAGCATGTGCATCAATTGCATGCTCTGCTACTCGGCATGCCCGGTCTTCGCGCTCGAGCCCGAGTTCATCGGTCCGGCGGCGATCGCGCTGGCCCAACGCTACAACCTCGACTCGCGCGATGAGGGAGCCACAGACCGGCGCGACGTGCTGGCCTCCGCCGAGGGCGTGTGGTCGTGCACCTTCGTCGGCGAGTGCACCACCGCCTGCCCCAAGGGGGTCGACCCGGCGGGCGCGATCCAACGCTACAAGCTGACCGCGGCCACGCAATCGCTGCGAGATTTCCTCATGCCTTGGCGGGCACGATGACCACGACACCCCGGTTGTACCGAAAGCCGGTCGACACGTTCTGGTGGGCGCGACGTCGCTCGTACCTGATCTTCGTTCTGCGCGAACTCAGCAGCGTGTTCGTCGCCTGGTTCGTGGTATTTCTCCTGCTTCTGATCCATGCGGTCAGTTCCGGAAACGAGGAGTACCAGCGGTTTCTGAGCTGGAGCGCAAGTGGGTGGGTGGTCGCGCTGAACACCATCGCCCTGCTGTTCGTACTGCTGCACACGGTCACCTGGTTCGATCTCGCGCCCAAAGCGATAGTGGTGCGGGTAGGCAACCGGCGCGTTGCGCCGGGCGTGATCGTTGGGCTGCATTACCTGCTGTGGGGTCTGCTGACGGCGATCGTGTTGTTGGTGGTGCTGTGATGACCACCAACAAGATGAAGACGAACAAGATGTCCCTGGAACCGTTGGTGTGGCTGCTGTTCGGCATCGGCGGGATGGCCGCCGCGCTGCTCGTACCGGTGCTGCTGTTCCTGTTCGGCCTCGCCTTCCCGTTGGACTGGATTCCCGCGCCGGACCATGCGCACCTGCTCGCAGTGTTGCGTCATCCGGTTACCCGGCTGGTGCTTTTCGGACTCTGTGTGCTGGCGCTGTTCCATTGGGCGCACCGCTTCCGGTACACGCTGGAGCACGGCTTGCGGCTCGAACAGTTCAGTACATTGATCATCGCGGTCTGCTACGGCGGCGCCGTCATCGGCTCGGGGACCGCCGCTTATCTCCTGCTGCGCGTGCCGTCCTAATCGATCCAGGCGACAGCGCGCAGCGGAAACGAGCCCATCGCGCGCACTGGCGCCGGTAGTGCGACCAGCCTGGCGCCGATATCGGGAACCGCGTCCAGGTTCGTCATATGTTCGATGATCGGGATTCCCGCACCGAGCAGAGTGTGGTGGCACGGTCGGGTCGGCAGGGTCATATCGTCGATGTCGAGCGAGTCGATTCCCACCAGCGCCACATTGGCCGCGACCAGCGCATCGGCGACCTCGCCGACCAGGAACGGATGCTCGGGACCCCAGTATGCGGACGAACCCCACCGGGCCGACCATCCGGTGTGCACGAGCACCGCCTTGCCCCACAGCCGCGCCGGGTCGCCGAGCACATCCGGTCCCACCGCACGGATTTTCGCTGCGCGGATCATCACGATCGGCACGTTGAACAGCCGTTCCAGCGGCAGCTCGGCAATATCGGCCCCATCGGCGTGGAATTGGAAGGGCGCGTCGATATGGGTCCCGGTGTTGCCGACCATATCCACCCGCGCGATGTCGTAGGTCATATCGATCAGCGGCGACTGCTCACGCGAAACATCGGTGGTGACTCGCGGTCCGGGCAAGCCTGGATAGGTGAGCATGCCATCCGCGATCGGATGGGACAGCTCCACAACCGCCCTGCTCATACCAGGGACCGTACCGGCTCTCGGTCTTTAGAGGGTCGAACCAACGCTGATAGCCATATGAATCGAACAGAAACCGGTCTCGCTCTGATCCCGGAACGGTCCCGATTGTTGCGCCCCTACCGTGACTCAGGCTCAGGGAGTATCGAGCAATGGCTCATCGCTTCCGCCGGTCGTCCGGAGGGCGAGTGTAGGTTTCGGTGTCCAGTAGATCCGGCCGTTTTCGAACTCCTGGTAGGTCCCGGTGTCGAAAGGGATTTCGTCGGATGTCGGCCAACCGAGGAGCCCGTTCTCGAATCCGCTTCGGTTCCATCGCTCCCGGATTTCGCCGTGCACCCAGTACACCGGCCGACCGTAGCGCAGATAGAGAGCCCCGTTCTGGAAGCCCTGCACGTCGCCCCATGCTTCGCCGTTCGGGTCGCGCAGCACGGTGTGATCGGTGACCGGATAGCCCAAAGGTCCCGCTTCCCAACCTGTTTCCGCGTATTTCCCGAACAGCGATTCCGGGATCGGATGCGCACCGGTGGACGGATGCCAATAGATGTACCCGTGCTCGAACTGGACGAATCGGCCCACACCGTCGGCCGTCTTCAATTCGCCCTCGGGGCCCAGCCGCGAACCCAGCCAGGGCGATTCGGCCGCCTTCGCACCGATTTCGCCATCGGCGGGCGCGCCACCGGTGAACTCTCGGACGTGGCTTTCGAAGACGCCCCAGGGGAAGTTCCAGCCAACGTCGGTATGCGTGCCGATCCCGAGGCACTCGGTCACGTATTTGTGGTCGGAGATGCCGTCCCTGCGCGTATACGGCGGGGCGATGACATCGGTGGCGAAGCCATATTTCTTCGCGTCCTGAACGGCCAGCCACGCCGCTATCCGCAGGTCGTCTTCGATGGCCAGCCATTCTTCCCTCGACCAGGACGCCCGGCTGCCCGCGAAACACAGATTGATCGTCTGGCTGTTGGCATCCAGGACCGACCACGACGCGTAATCGGTATCGACGACATCGCAGACGATCCCGTCCTTCAGCGTGTAGTGATACGAGACGCCGTTGGCCGGGTTGTTGAGATACTCCGCCAGCGATTCGGCCGTGCCATTGCCTTCCTGGGTGTGCAGCAGGAAGTTGGTGATTCGAGCGCCCCAGCGGTCCGAGCGGGAGTTTCCCATCCGGTCGAGTTCGGTGTATGCGGGAGCGTTCACGATGTGTTCTCCTTGCGTCGCAGTGCGATTGATGGACCACTGCCCGAAGTCGGCAGCCAAGATGTCGTTGACATCGACCGAGCTTGCGTCGATGAGCGGGCCCGGATTGGTGGGGGTATCGATCACGCGCTGATAGAGGACGGCTTCGGGGGTATCGAGCCGGTTTCCGGACCATGCGCGCGTCTGCCAGGCCCAGTACCGGCCCTCGGAAGTCCGGCCGATCACGTCGTCTTCGATGGCCCAGGCGCACACCTTCGACGAGCCGTAGATACCGGTCCACTCCTGCCCGATCGAGTCGTTGACACCCCGGAAGAAGTCGACCGCCCCGTCGTTCCAGTCGTTCAGGCCGATGTCCTCGTCCACCGCGAAGAAGATCGGGCACCGGTCGGATCCACCGGCAGCGGAATGGATTTCCCTGGCCTGACGGCCCATCCGCTGCCCGCCGTGGTAGCCCGTGGTCCAGTCCGATGGCGCCTGGGCGTCACCGGGCTTTCCGTACTGCCATATCGAAACAATTTCGAGGCCAACGGCTTTCAGGCGATCGACATAGTCTTTGGTCACCGGCTTGGCGCCGAAATCGGCTCCCGGTCTGCTCGGTGATACATAGACGAGGACAGCACTATGACCGGCTGCCTTGATGGCCGCGGGATCGATCAAACGTGCGGCGAAATCGACTGCCGTCGACATGAGGGAACCTCCATCGGTCGAGGACGGCGGGTGCATGGCAGCGGCACTGGGTCGAGCCGGTTCGATCCGGCGGGTGCCCAGAGTGCCTGTGCCGCTTGAAATGCAGATGCGGGGTGACACCGTTGGGGTCTTCGGTGGGGTGGTCGACGGTCATGTCGGCCCCATGAGGTCCCGGTTGTCACGCGCCTCGATCACGATGCCCCCCATGAAGACATAGCCGACCGGCTGTAGCGAAGCAGTTGCCCTACCGAGTAGAGCAGGGTTCGTGACGCGGTTCCTCATCTGAACGGATGAGAACGACAGGCCCCGTCGATGACCTTCGGGTGAGTAGAATCGAGTGTCGGACTACTCGTGTGAAGTGCCTTCCCAAGACGTATGACAAACTCTGGATGATTGCCGTTTCTCTTGTGCTGCAGGTCATTTCATATGGCGATGACAATCGAGAGGTTCTCCGCAATCGTTGCGCGAATCAATCGCGCGGCGCTGCATCCCCGTGACTGGTCGCAGGCGGTGCACGATATCGTCACGGCGCTGGGCGCGCACCACGGCGGCTTGGTCGTGTCCGGCTCGAGTAGCCGACAGATGACCGCGTGTTCGCTCGGGGCGGACGACTTGCGCCACAGCTACAACGCTCGTTTCTGGCGTATCGATCCGATCGCGAGTGCGTTCGAGCACGAACCCGCCGGTGTCATCACGACATGCGAGGAACTGTTGGGGTCGGATTACCTGCGCAGGCATCCGTTCTTCCGCGACTGGACGGCTCCGCACCGGCTCGGAAACGGAATGCTTGCGCTTCTCACCAGTGGCGCAAAGACATCGTGGATCGGGGTGTACCCCGATCCGGGCCACGACTTCGACCGAGCACAGGCGATATCGACAATGCGCCTGCTGCTCCCCCACCTGCGGCACGCACTGAACGTTCAGTCCTGCTTGACAGATGTCCGGACCGAGCGTGATCGAATCATCGCCGTGCTCGATCTGCATCGGCACGGGCTGGTGATCGTATCGAGTTGCGGGGCAATCAGTTACGCGAACCCGTCGGCATTGTCGATCCTGGAATCGCGAGACGGCCTCGCCATGGGACGCTGCGGACACCTCGAGTCATTGGACAGCCGATCCGCTGTCAGTCTGCGCGCCATCATCAATTCGGCGCTGCGCGAATGCGGGCCGTCCGTCGGAGGGCGCGCCCTCATTCCCCGGCTCGGCGGCGGCAGTTCGTACGCACTGCTGGTGTTGCGGCTGGATCCGAGGGTCGGCCACGACGAGCGCACCTCGGCGGCGCTCGTCGTCATTGTCGACCCGGACCGGGAATTATCGGGCGGGTCGAAGGCGTTGCGGCAACTGTACGGGTTGACCGGGGCCGAAGCGCGCGTCGCGATGGCGGCGCTGCGCGGCGAAGGGCTGCGGTCGATCGCGGAGGAACTCGCGGTCTCGGTGAACACCGTGCGCACGCACCTGCAACGCGCCTTCGAAAAGACCGGAACGCATCGACAGGCCGAACTGGTTCGGATGCTGACAACGGTGCTGTCCGGAACCGGCCAGTTCGACAGACCTGCCGACACGATCGATGACCATGGGTGACTCGAGCCCGGGGCACGCGCCATCTCGTCCAGGAATCGTCATGGCTCCAGCCTCATCACCGATATGGAATGCGGGCGTTGGGCTCCCGCGCGACCCTCGACCGCTATGCGCTCGGGCCCGGCCGGAATCTAATACAAATTGGATTCATAACTGGGCGATCTGATCCCGAGGCAGTCAGGCGTCGCCGCCTAGCTTTCAGCGCGCTCCGCAGGTCCCCGTCGGGGTGTACTGGCAGGGGTTTTCGTTGCGGCCTCGGTACTGATCGTGGTTGTCGCTCCTGGAGCGCACTCCGGATCCGTAACCGCTGTTGTTCTGGCTGTGGTCGGTGCTATTGGGTCGTGCTCCGGATCCGTAGCCATGACTGTTCCCCGGGGCGTGCGAATCCCGAGGTCCGGCCGAGGCCGCGAAAAGGTGGGGTGAGGCGATCGTCAGGGTCACCAGCGCGATGCTGATCAGAGTCACCACCACCACTCGACGCACTGTCCAGAACTTTGTCGCGATCTCCATCAGTTATCATCCCGTCAATTAATGTGCCGCTATATAGCGATACGTTAATCGATGGTACGTCGTGAAGGGAAGGTCTTTTCGCGGATTCGTGCCCGCCAGATCGCGTCGGCGCCTCCGAATAGACCTGCTGACCTGCGCTTCTGGCGGTGACTCGGGTACGCGTGAGGCGAACGAGGTAGCTGGGCACAACCCGCCTCGGCCCAGGAGACTCCGACATCGGCACAGCCATACATTCGGCCACGATGCACTCGCGGAACCGCCCTCGCGCACTCGAACGGAGATCAGGGCCGTGGCCACCAGCCATTCGCGTGACGGGAAGGCGAGTGGGTCAGGTCCGGCGAACGGATATCTGCACGACAAGCGGATCGCTGGCTTCGGCTTCGACCGAACCGCATATCGGGGCGCTCACCACGCTGAAGCGCCGTGCGTCACGACATCCCGCGCGGTTCGTGACGACTCGGCCGCTCGCAACCGATCGGGCCCGGGCGAAGAAATAGCCCTGTTCGGTAGGTCAGCTGCCGTTCGAGGTGCTGGGAGATTTCGGCTGTTGCCGCAGGATCGTCGTCGTCGCGGTGCGGCAGTGATTCCGGTGGCCCGAGCCGAGATCGCACTGCTGGGCAGCCGCGGCCCCGGCTCGGGCACGCTCGGTGTGACTACTTGGCCGACAACATGTTCCGGCCACGGTCGGCGTCGGTCGCGGAGTCGCTCAGCGACGGGCCCGTTGGTGTCGGTCCAGGGGATATTCGGCGTCCGATGCTCGGCCGATCGGCACTCGGGCCGCTTTTCCCGGCTGCTCGGGCAGATGACGTCCGCCGGATGGCCGCGAGTACGCGGTGCTCATCGCAACTGAGTGTCTGGGCTGGGCTCGGTCGAGGCGGTGCAATGCGAACGCGGCGAGCGCGCCGATCACGATGAGCCCCAACCACACTGCCCAATCGACTCCGGCGGCGCGGGCGGCGCCGACTACGGCGCCGGTTGCCAAGTTGCCTGCCAGAATGCCGACGCCGACCACCGTGTTGTAGAACCCGTAATGGGTTGCCACACGCTTCCCGTTGGCCAGGGATACGACGGTGTCCATCTCGAACGGGAATACCGCCGCGGTGCCGACCGCCAGCAATGCCGCGGATATCAGCAATGCCACCACGGCCGCGCCGACGCCGAAGCGCCCGGGCTCCGGGATTATCACCAGGGGCAGGAATGACATGGCGAGTATGCCCATCCCGACGACCAGGCTGCGTCCTGTCCCCCACCTTTGACGGAACCAGGCGGTGACGCGTAGTTGACCGGCGACCGCTACCACCCCGGACACCACGAACAGTGCCGATACCAGGAGGTGTGCCCGCGCGCCCGCGATGAACTCCGCCTGCAGCGGCAATGCCAGATAGACCTGGAACGACAGCACATACGAGCCGATCATCGCGACCGCGAAGGCGAGGAACCGACGGTTCGCGACCACGGCCCGCCAGTCGTCGAGAACCGATGACTTCTCCTCGGCGAGTTCCGCCGGTCGGGTCGGGAGCGCGCACAACTGCGCCACCGTCAGCGCCGCGAATGCGAGCGCGGCGGTACCCGCGGTGACCCGGAAATCGACCGCCATCAGCGCGAGTCCGACCAGTGGTCCGGCCAGGATGCCCGCTTGATAGAAGATGTTGAACACGGCGAATGCCTCCACCCGCCGCTCCCCGGTATCGGCCGCGAGGTAGGCGCGCACCGCCGGGTTGAACAGGGCGCCCGCGAAACCTGTTGCCGCCGAAGCGATCAGCAGACCGGGCAGGGATGTCGCGAAGACCAGTAGCGCGAAACCGCCGGTGCGCAGCAGACATCCGGCCACGATCAGCGGTTTGTAGCCGAGCCGGTCGGCCAGCGTGCCACCGATCAGGAACATGCCCTGCTGCGAGAAGTTGCGCACACCCAGCACCAGACCGACGGCCCACGCCGCCAAGCCGAGCGGCCCCGCCAGATATCCGGCCAAATACGGCATCAACATGTAGAAGCCGAGATTGATGCCGAACTGGTTGACCATCAACAAACGTGCCGGGAGGTCGAAGCTGCGGAACTTTCCGAATACCGTCACCGGGCTGCCCCTCGAGCCGAAGCCCGTTCGCGCGGGTCGACAACTGTGCCGCAACGGGTCCAGGCGGTCACTACCCGTTCGCCCGGATGCGTGATGGTGTCGGGGTCGATCGGCGGCGCGGCATCGAGCAGTCCGTGCTCGGCGCAGTAGGTGTCGCTGTAGACGGTGTCGAAATAGCGTTGCGGGCCATCGGGAAATACGGCCGCGATCCGGGCATCGGCGTCGTGGGTGCGCGCCGCCCAGCCCGCGACCAGCGCCACCGCGCCGACGCTCCAGCCGCCGGTGGCATAGTGTGTCGCGGCCAGCGTGCGGCATGCCCACACCGCCTCCGGCGGTGCGACCCAATGGATTTCGTCGAACGCGCCGTAGTCGACATTTGTCGGGTAGATGCTCGACCCGAGACCCCGCATCAGCCGTGGTCCCGCCGGTTGGCCGAAGATCGTGGAGGCCACGGTGTCCACGCCGATGAGCTTCAAGTCGGGGTTGAACCGCCGCAGCACCCTCGCGACCCCGGCCGAATGCCCGCCGGTGCCCACCGCGCACACCAGAACGTCCACTGTCCCGAGCTGTTCCACGAGTTCGAGCGCCAACGATTCGTAGCCGTCGACATTGTCGGGGTTGTTGTACTGGTCCGGGCACCATGCTCCGGATTCCTCGGCCAGCAATTCGGCGACCCGATCCCGACGTGCTTGTTGCCAACCGCCGTTCGGGTGCGGCTGCGCGACGTGATCCACGCGCGCACCATAGGCGGCGAGCATCTGGGCGACGATGGGCTCCAAGCCTGGATCGGTCACCACCGTGACCGGATGGTGGTACACCATGCCGGCCAGCGCCAATCCCAAACCCAGTGTGCCGCTGGATGATTCAATGATTCGCGCGCCGGCTTCGAGCTCGCCGCGCGCTTCGGCTCGCCGCACCATGTGCAGCGCGGGGCGGTCCTTCATGCCGCCGGGATTGAATCCTTCGAGCTTGGCCCAGAAACCCCGACCGGCGGGTGCGAGCGGGGCGCCGACCCACAGTACCGGGGTGTTGCCGACCAGCGCGCGGGCCTGCCGGGCAGCGCCCGGCGCCGGAATCAGTGCCGGAGGCACCTCGGGCCAGTCGAGCACGATCTTGTTCATGACTGTCGCTTCCTGTATCGAGACCGCCATGCGGCGGTGCGGACGTTGCACGGCAGCGAACACCGGCCGACGACATACAACGTCGGCCTGGCGCTGACCGATCAGCGTCGGGCGATACAGAACCGTTCGAGAATGTCTCGACCAGCAGCGACGGGCGGGCATACCGGCGGACCGCGCACACCCCCGGCGAGCGTCGAGTGAATGGCTGCGGCAACGATGGCCACGACCGCGATCAAGGCGAGTAGGCGCAGCGCCGCGAAGTTCTCGGCCTCGCCCGCCCGCACCGATTTCACGATGCAATGGGCGAGATGCACGCCGCAGGATTCGTGCGAAGCGTCGATGACCACGTGAGGGGAATCGCCGAGGGCGACAGTGAGAATGTCTCCCGGCACCATTTGGCCATGAACATCGGAGTGCTCGTGGTCGTCCGTGTGAGCGCAGTGGACCATCGGCGCCACGAGCAGCATCGCGATGAGCACCGCTACTACGGAGCCACCGTGCCGCAACCGCCCGATGAGGTTCACAGTGAGCCAACTATAGCGACTGTCGGGCAACACGTAACCTACTACCTCCGTACGTACTTAGTTGCAGTGCGACGCATCACAGCTGTCGACCTTGCAGTTATACCCCCTAGGGGTATAACTTTCTCGATGTCGAACGAACAAGATCGAGAGGCCGAAACGATGACCACCCAGACTTACGCCGATCACCACGGCGCGCACGGCGATCACGCCGGGAACCACAACCACACCGCCCACGCCGGGCACGCGGCTCCGGCTGCCCACGCTGACCATGCCGGGCACCACGACCATGTCGGACATGGCGGCGGACTCCCGGGCGGACTTCAGATCACCCAGGACGGCTACCAATTGCAACTCGCGGACCCGATCATCGGGACGGGTGATATCGACTTCCGGTTCCGGATCCTCGGACCCGACGGCAAGCCGGTCACCGACTACACCGCCATCCACGACCGCGAGCTCCATCTGATCGTGGCCCAGCGCGAGCTGACCGGGTTCCGGCACGTGCACCCCCAGCTCACTGCCGACGGGACCTGGACCGTGCGCTTGCATCTCCCGGAGGCGGGCGCCTACCGCGTCTTCACCGATATCGCCCCGCGAGCCCTCGGCAAGACCATCACTCTCGGCGCGGACCTCGCCGTCGCGGGCGCATACGAACCGCGCCCAACCCCCGAGGCGACGCGCACCGCGATCGTGGACGGATACGAGGTGACCCTCGACGGCGAACTGGTTCCGGGTGCGGGCCGACTGCTCACCCTCACCGTCCGCAAGAATGGCGAACCGGTCACCGACCTGCAGCCCTACCTGGCCGCCTACGGTCATTTGGTGATCCTGCGCGCTGGCGATCTGGCCTACGTCCACGTCCACCCGAATGGTGAACCCGGTGACGGGGTGACCGCGCCCGGACCGGACATCACGTTCCATACCGCCGTGCCCGGCCCCGGAACCTACCGTCTGTTCCTGGATTTCAAGCACGGCGATGTCGTCCGTACCGCCGCCTTCACGCTGCCGACCACTGCCTGATCGCTGAAATCTGTTGAGCGGGTAGATCTTCCACCCGATCGCTGCCTGTCCCGGAGAGGAGTCCGTTATGTGCGAGTGCCGCTGTCGCAATATCCGCGATCCACCCGACTCATTTCCCAGGAAGGGTTTGCGATGCGCTCCATGCCCATGATCACCACACTGTTCAGCCACCGTGACTATCTGAAACTGTTCACCGCTCAGGTGTCGGCCCTGTTCGGCACCGGGCTCACCACCGTCGCACTCGGGCTGCTCGCCTACGAACTCGCCGGGGCGGACGCGGCGGTCGTCCTCGGCACCGCGCTGACCATCAAGATGCTCGTCTACGTGACAGTCGCGCCGGTGGTGGCCGCCTATGCCGACCGATTGCCCCGCAGGATCTTCCTGGTGGCGCTCAACGTCATCCGAGCCGCCATCGTGCTGGCTTTGCCGTTCATCGACCAGGTGGGGCAGATCTACGTGCTGATCGCGGTGCTGCAAACCGCCTCGGCCGCATTCACGCCCACCTACCAGGCGATCATCCCGGATATCCTGCCCGACGAACGCGAATACACCAGAGCGCTGTCGGCCGCGCAGTTGGCCGCCACCATGGAAACCCTGCTGAGCCCGATGCTGGCCGCGGCCGCACTGACCGTGATCAGCTTCCACTGGTTGTTCGTCGGCACCGCAATCGGATTCGTCATCTCGGCTGCCCTGGTGATCACCACCCGCATCCCGAACGCGACCGCCGCCACGCAGGGCTCATTCCGGGAACGCATCACGGTGGGCATGCGCATCTTCGCCGCGACGCCACGGCTGCGCGGCCTGCTCGGATTGAACCTCGTTGTCGCCGCGGCCGGATCGGTGATCATGGTCAATACCGTCAACTACGCACGCGACACCCTCGGCGGCACGCAGTCCGGAGTAGCGATGCTATTGGCCGCCAATGGGTTCGGCACCATGATCGTCGCGCTCTCGCTGCCCCGGGTCCTCGATCGGATCGGCGCCCGGCCGGTGATGCTGGCGGGTGCGGCCACACTGATCACCGGACTTGGCTCAGCCATCGCACTGTCGACCACCGAAAGCGGCGACTGGCGATGGGGCGCCGCGATCGGGGTGTGGGCGCTCATCGGTGCGGGCACCGCGGCGGTGCTGACGCCGACCGGGCAGGTCCTGCGGCGCTCCTCGCAACCCGCCGACCGCCCGGCGCTCTTCGCGGCGCAGTTCTCGCTGTCGCATCTGGCCTGGTTGATCACCTATCCGGTCACGGGATGGTTGACCACGGCCGCCGGTTTCACCACCACGTGGACAACGCTGGCGGTACTCGCCGCCGCGGGAATCACTGTGGCAGTGCGGATGTGGCCACGGCACGACCCGCAGGAGCTGACTCACCTACATGAAGTCGGCACCATCGCCCCGGCCCGGCTGGCTGATGCCGCCCGCGTCGACGAACGCCACTACCGGCACACCCACCTGTTCGTCATCGACGCCGAACACCGCTGCTGGCCGACACCGGCGGAACGGACGCTGGAACCCGCCGTGGCAGCGTAGCGATCGACACTGCTCGAGGCGAGATGCGGAGCGGGCACCCGAAACCGGGTGCCCGCTTCATCATTGCGTTTCGTCGATGAGGAGTGCGACCCGATCGACTCAGTTCTTGGCGAGTGCTTCGCCACGGATCCACTGGAACAAGGTGGGGTTGTCGGCTGTGGTGATGACGCCGACGGTGGCGCGGACGTAGCGGTCATCGTCCAGCATGGTCAACATGCTCGCGGCCAGGTCCACCCGAGCGGTGAACCTGCCGTCGGCGTGGCCCTCGACGACGGTGTAGTCGGTGACCGACGGCAGGTGGTAGAGCCCGCTCGGGCGCACGATCGTCCAGTCCAGATCGCTGGCGCGGATCAATGTTTCCATCCGCCGCATATCGTCGTACAGCGTTTTACCCACCACACCCGTCACATACGGCAGTAATACGCGGTTGAACAGCAACCCGCCATCGGAATACGGCTGCGGGTCGACAGCGCCGGAGCTGACGACGGCGAGCCGACGCACCCGATGCCGTTCCATGGCGGCGACAATATTGGCCACACCACGCGAATAGGTGCTGATCGGTTCCTTGCCGGCGGGCACTCCGAGCGCCGACAGCACCGCATCCCGCTCCGCGACCGCGGCGTCGACGGCCACCGGATCGAACACATCGGCTCCGACCACCTCGAGGTGATCATGGTGCAGCGGAAACGCTTCCGGCTGCCGGGTAACCGCGGTGACCTGATGTCCGGCGGTGAGTGCCTGACCGGTGAGCAGGCGGCCGGTGGGACCATTGGCTCCGAAGACCGTGATACGCACGACAACTGTCCTCTCTGGTTACTACGCCTGCTGGGACACGGCCAGGGCAGGCACACGCAGCGGGCCGAGGGCTTGCGCCCACGCCAGCAGCTCGTCGACCAGCCTGTGCACCTGCGCCACGTGGAGCTCCCGCGGCCGGAAATCCGTGAAATTCACGAAGTCCTCACCCAGCGTCAGCGCCACCTGCGGCCCGATATCCGCCATTCGCAGCACGCCCGCCTGCGCACGCAGCTTCTGCACCGCCATGACCGCGCCGTAGATGCCGTAACCGACGTAGGCGACCGGCTTGCCGGCCCACTCACGGTGCAGGTAGTCGATAGCGTTGCTGAGTGAGGCGGGCGGAGCGGTGTTGTACTCGGGCGTAACGAAGATGTAGGCGTCGCACGAGCCGATCCGCTCGGCCCACCGCCGGGTGTGCGGCTGCTGGCCCGGCGCCCGGCCCGCCGGAATCGGCTCGTCGAGCAGTGGCAACTGGTGGTCCTTCAGGTCCACGAGTTCGAACTTCGTGGCGTCGCCGGCGTATTCGGCCGCCAGCTGCTGTACCCATTGGGCCACCCGGTCACCGTTGCGGCCGGGCCGGGTACTGCCGATGATGATGCCGATCTCGAGCATGTTCGATCCTCCGGTGGTGCTGTTCATCAGAAGCTGGAAACGCCTGCGCGGGCGCTGGCGAACGCGCTGTGGGTCACCATTTCCTTGAGGGCGACCGCGGGCCGTCCGGCGACGTAGATGCGCCGGACCGTGTCGTCGGCGTGGGTGAACTGGGCTACCGCGTCCTTCCTGCCCAGCGAAAAGCCACGGCTGAAATACGGGAAGGAGTGCGGCTTGGGCTTGCGGCCTTTGCGCAGGCGAGCGAAATTGTCGGCCGCGTGAATGGCTTGCGGCAGTGCGGTATAGCAGGCGAAGCGCGCTCCGGGCACGGCCGCGCAGTCGCCGACGGCGAAGATCCGCTCATCGCTGACGCTGCGCAGGAACTCATCGACGACGGCACGACCGCGCGCATCGACGGCGAGACCACTGCGCGCCGCGAGGTCGGGGACACCTGACACGATCGCCCACAGGGTCAGATCGGAGGCCAGCTCCGAACCCGACCGCAGCCGCACGACACCGTCGAACTGCCCTGCGCCCGCACTGATTTCGGCCACCTCATCGTCGACGATCTCGACTGTGAGCCGTTCCAAGCCGGAGCGAACCCGCCCGTACGTGCCTTCGGAAAGGCCGCCGCCCACCGAGGAACCGACCAGCCGCACCCGCACATCCGGTCTGGCCTCGGCTATTTCGGCCGCCGTCTCGATGCCCGTCGGACCACCCCCGATGACGGTGACCTGGCCGCCCGCGGGCAGGTCGGCCAGCGCCGCGCGAGCTTGTTGCGCGCCTTCCCACGTGCCCACCGGGACCGTTCCCGACATCGGCACAACGGTGCTGCCCACGGCCAGGAAGGCGTAGTCGAAGTCGATTCGCTCACCGTCGGTGAGGGCGATGGCACCGTCGCCGATCTTGTCGACGGTGCCGACCCGTGTTCTGATGCCTTCCCGCAGCATCTCTGCCAGGGGCGTGGCCGCCGAGTATGTTCCCGCGATCTGCTGGTGCAGCCGTACCCGCTCCACGAAGTCCGGGCGCGGGTTGATCACCGTGATCTCGGCATCCTTCACCTTCTTGGCGACCCGGTTCGCCACGAGCGTGCCCGAGTAGCCGCTGCCCACTATCAACACCTGCATGTCGGCCTCCTGTCTGCGTAACTGGACGAACATAAGATGCCGACGGCCGCGCCGATGTGACGTCGCAGCAGCGTGACATCCGTCACCGATCAGAGATGTCACAAAGCGGGCGGGACCGGCGTCTGGTGTGTGTGGCACAGTCGAGAGCGGACAACAGGCAGGAGTCGGCGATGAGCGAAGGCGGCGAGCGAACGATCGATACGGCCGAGCCGTGGCCGCACGACCGACCGGACCCAGCCACCGATGCGTTCCTCGCGCACCGCAACCTGCTGTTCACCGTCGCCTACGAGATGCTCGGCTCGGCCGCCGACGCCGAAGACGTGCTGCAGGAAACCTGGCTGCGGTGGGCCGGAGTCGACCTCCCGACCGTGCAGGATCAGCGCGCCTACCTGGTGCGCATCACCACCCGCCAGGCCCTGAGCCGACTGCGCACCCTGGACCGGCGCAAGGAGTCCTACGTCGGCCCCTGGCTGCCCGAGCCGCTGCTCACCGCCCCCGACGTGGCCGAGGACATCGAACTGGCCGACAGCGTCTCGATGGCGATGCTGCTCGTGCTCGAGACACTCACCCCGACCGAGCGCGCGGTGTTCGTACTGCGTGAGGTATTCGACCTGGCCTACGACGAGATCGCCGAAGCCGTCGACAAATCCCCGGTCACGGTCCGCCAGATCGCCCACCGCGCACGGGCACATGTCGCGGCCCGCAGACCGCGCGGAGTCGTTTCCTCGGCCGAGACCCGAGACGCACTCGCGGCATTCCAGCGAGCGGTCGAAACCGGCGATATCCAGAGCCTGCTGGCGATCCTCGCGCCCGACGTGGTGGCGCTCAACGACGGTGGCGGCATCAAACAGGCCCTCCCGCGCCCCATCGTCGGGGCCGACCAGGTGGCTCGACTGTTCGCCGTCTACTGGAACACGATCGGCGCCACCGCGACGCTGCAACCGACCCAGGTCAATGGATACCCGGCACTGATCATCCGGCTCGACGGGGAGCTCGACAGCGTGATGGCGGTGCGCATCGACGACGGACTCATCAGCGGCGTCTACTCGGTGCGCAACCCGCAGAAGCTGTCGCATATGGAACGCGAAACCTCGCTGCACCGCTGACCCCGAAACGCGGACCCGCCTGCACGCGATGAACACGCACCCACAGCGCGGGCCGCATCGCGAAATCGAGTAGTGAACTACCCGTGACCAGCAGCGATAGCTGCTTGAAGCTGATGGTGCGGATCGCAATCCGAGCATGATGTGCGGGAGCCGGAGCCATGGGTGACATCGACGTGTGGAAAGACAGGGTGCTGTCGGTCCTCGACACCGTGCCCCCGGGCAAGACGGTGAACCAGAAGAGGTTGCTGACCATGGTCGCCGCGCGGTTCGCCGCCAAGTTCGAGGCGGGCGAACGCGATTCGATGGCCGGCGAGCCGATGTGGTGGTTGGCGGTTTCCGACGCTGTGAGCAAGCTGCGCGACGAAGAGTTCATCGCGCAGGGGGCGATCGAACTCACCGTGCTCGGCCGGAGCCAGGCGCCCGCCGCGATCCTCCGCGCAGCGGCCTATGTTCCGGCGCAGACGCAGACGCCAGCAAACGGCTCGCCGGGCAGGCTGCCGGTGGCGGGCGTGATCGCGCCACCGTTGCGCGCCCATCTCGAGACACGCAGATCCGAGCACGCCCGAACGGCCGCGATGGGTATCGCGATGCCAGCCGGGGCGGACGGTCCGATATCCGTCATGGTCGAGCTCAACGCCGGCTACGGCCGCGGCCTCAATGCCGCGTTCAACCGGCTCAAAGAGCTCTGGAAGCTTGTCATGGCTGCCGGTGCCCCGTACCGCCTCACAGACGAGTACGCGACCGGCCGGTTGACCCAGGACCAGATCGAGGGGCTCGTGTCAGCGGATGCCGTGGCGTCGGACATGCTGGCCCGGGCCATGCAACGCATCTGGCCGGATTTCGAAATCCACGGTCAGATCGACCAGTCCTTCGTGACGATCAAAGCCGAAGCCGCCCAACGATCGTTCAATGCCTACGGCGAGGGAATCGTCTGGGCCGTGGTGGATTCGGGCATAGACCAGAGCCATCCGCATTTCCTCGCCAATGCGACCCTCAGCGATCGATCCGTGCGCGATCTGCATCGGACCTGCCCGGGAGACGGACCTCCTGTTCGTGACGGTGCTCTCGTGGACGAGGAGGGGCACGGTACCCACGTCGCCGGAATCATCGCGGGCGGACTCAGCGGATGGGCGAAAAAGGTTGTCGTCACCGAGAATCGGTACAACACCGCCGACGGCGCCGAGCTGCGCCGGCGTACGGTCGCCGAGCCGGCGCGCCTTTGCGGGATCGCGCCGCGGGCAAGGCTGGTGAGTCTCAAGGTGCTCGGCGCGAAGGGGAATGAAACGGCACGCGTCGGGCGGGTGATCCAAGCGCTGTCCTATGTGCGCAAGGTCAACGCGGCCAGCGATAGCGCACTCCGTATCCACGGCGTAAACCTGAGCCTCGGCTACGGATTCGATCCGGCGTGGTACGCGTGTGGGAGCAGTCCGCTGTGTATCGCGGTCGACAAGCTCGTCCGCAGTGGCGTCATCGTGGTCGTCGCGGCCGGTAACTCGGCCTACGTCAGCCTCTTCGTCGAAGACCAGAACGCGCCCAACCGATTCAGCACCGGAATGACGATCAACGATCCGGGAAATGCCAAGCGAGCGGTCACGGTCGGTTCGACGCACCGCGATGCGCCGCATACCTATGGCATCTCCTACTTCTCGTCGCGAGGGCCGACCGGCGACGGGCGGATGAAGCCGGACCTGGTGGCTCCGGGCGAACGGATCACGTCCGCTGCCGCCGGCAAGCTCGGTGCGGACGCCTTTCGATCATTGGGCAGAGGTGAGGAAGGCGCGGCCGTGTATATCGAGCAGAGCGGCACCAGCATGGCCGCCCCGCATGTGTCGGGTGCCATCGCCGCGTTCCTGTCGGTCCGGCGCGAATTCATCGGCGACCCCGAATCGGTCAAGCAGATCTTTGTAGAGTCGGCGACGCCGCTGGGGCGCGATCGCTATCTCGAAGGCGGCGGACTCCTCGACCTGATGCGAGTCCTGCAATCCGTCTGAACCTGGCGACCAAGGAGTGATAGAAATGCCGGAATTTGTTGGCGATAAGCCACTGTGGATCGTTTCGTTCGATAAGGACGGCGATGTCGATCGGGTCGGCGCGGACGAACTCGTCGCGGGCGTGCGCGAGCGGGCGGTCACCGACCTGATGGTGTTCTCACACGGCTGGAACAACGACCGGAGTAAGGCGGTCGATCTGTATCAGCGGTGGTTCGGAAAGCTGGACACATTGCCGACCGTCGCGACGCGCCGGATCGGCTACGTGGGCGTGGTGTGGCCGTCGGAGCGCTGGACCGACGAACCGATCGGGGATTTCACGCCGGCCGCGGCGCCCACCGGAGCCGCGGCGGCGGGCCGCCGGGAATCCGTTCCCGCTGGATCACCTGCGCTCGATGCCGACACCTTGCAGATGTTGAAGGCGACCTTTCCAGATGGTGCGCAACAGCTCGATCGGATTGCGGAACTGTTGGGAACCGAAGAGCCGGACAGTGACACCTTCGACGAGCTGTTCGGACAGATGCGCGAGTTCAGCATCGCCACGTTCCCGGGAAATGCCGACAGCGAAGGCCCGGACGACAGCGCGGACACCGGGTTTCCCCCGATGCTCAGCCCGGACAACGATGCGTCGAAGGTGTTCCGGAACTTCGCGATGGAGCTGATGAGATCGGGCGTCGACCTCGATTCGGCGCAGGGTGGCGCTGCCGGAATCGGTGACTTTCTCGGGAAGGTGCTACACGGCGCCAAAGAGGCGCTTCGGACGCTGACGTACTGGCAGATGAAGAACCGCGCCGGTGTCGTCGGCGAGCAGGGCCTGGGACCGCTTCTGGGACAGTTGAATCGGGAATTCCCGAGTCTGCGCATCAATCTGATCGGGCACAGCTTCGGCGCGCGGGTCGTGTCGTATGCCCTGACCGGGCTGCCCGACGGCCTGGTCCCGTCGCCGGTGAAATCTGTCACGCTGCTGCAGGGTGCGTTCTCGAGCTTCGCCTTCGCGGATCCGTTACCGTTCGATCGGAACCGCCGTGGCGGTCTGGCCGGACGATCCAGCCGGGTGGACGGGCCCGTTTCGGTCTGCTTTTCCAGCCACGACGGAGCATTGGGCAATTTCTACCCCCTTGCGTCGAAGGTCGCGGGAGACAACGCCGCGGGCGCGCACGGTGACAATCCGTGGACGGCGATGGGAGCAGTCGGCGCATTCGATGTGGCCCAGGTAGAGCTACGCGGCGTAGGCGACGACTATCCGTTCGCCGGGGGCGAGCTGATCAATATCGATGCCTCCGACACCGTAATGAACGGCAATCCACCGTTCGGCGCACACAGTGACATCGTGCACGAAAACCTGGCCTGGGTTGCCGTGAAGGCAGGCAAGCTCGACACGCCGTGACCCAACTTCGACTCCCGCGAATGAGGGGTCGCGGCGGGGCGCATCTCGGGCATACGAGGATCCCATGGCGAACAACCCTCATCACCTGACGCGAAGCAGTAACCGAGCCGTTCCCAGCGATCCGGCGATCGCCACCCAAGCGGGACTGGCGGCGGTGGTCGCACGGTTCGCCGGCGCATGGGATGAGCAGGACTCGGCACCCGAGCTCGCCGAGTACCTACCCGGACCTGCCATATCGGAGTTCCGCAGGATCTGCCTCATCGAGTTGATCAAGGTCGATATGGTCAATCGGTGGCGGCGTGACGAACAGCCCAAGCGGCTCGGCGACTACACCAGTGAATTTCCTGAACTCCGGGCGATTCCGCTACCACCGGACCTGGTGTACGAAGAGTTTCACTGTCTGCAACGCAAGGGCGTGGCGATTGATTCGGCGGCATACGCGCAGACAGCCCGGTCTGGACTCGACACCCGCTACCGCAGCACGCTGATCGCAAGTCCACGCGCGCACGGTGCGCTCACACGTCTCGATATCGGTGACCGGATCGACGATTTCGACCTGCTGCTCGAGCTCGGGAGCGGCGCATTCGCAAGTGTCTTCCTTGCCCGTCAACTGTCGATGGAACGGCTGGTGGCACTGAAGATCTCCCACAATCACGGGATGGAGCCGCAGACACTGGCGCAGCTCGACCACCCCTATATCGTTCGCGTTTTCGACCAAAGACTGCTGGAAGATCGCGACCTCAAACTGCTCTACATGGAGTACGTCCCCGGCGGCACCCTGCTGAGCCTTTTACAGCGCGCCGTCGACGTGTCACCGAGTCGGCGCAGCGGCCGGTTGCTGCTCGATGTCGTCGACGAAGTGTTGGGCGAGAAGGGCATTCGTCCTACCGGGTCCGAAGCTCGCCGCACCATCGCCGCCCTGTCGTGGCCGGAAACGATTGCCTGGCTCGGCCGCAGACTCGCCGAGGCCCTCGACTATGCCGCACAGCGCGGTGTGCTGCACCGAGACATCAAGCCAGCGAATGTACTGCTGACTGCCGAAGGTGTCCCGAAATTGGCGGATTTCAATATCAGCTTCAGCAACCACATTCCGGGTGCCGGTCCCGCCGCATACTTCGGCGGGTCGCTGGCCTACATGTCACCCGAGCAGTTGGAAGCATGCCATCCGTATCTGCTGGGACGGGCCGAGGATCTCGACGCCCGCAGCGACATCTATGCCCTCGGAGTAATGCTGTGGGAGCTGCTGACCGGCCGAAGGCCATTCGACGACGAGACCGACGCCGGCGATTCGGCCCCTTCGCTCGAACGCATGCTCGCCCTGCGGCGAGGAGGAATCGGGCACACCGCACTCGCCGACCTGCCCCCTGACTGCCCCGAAACGTTGCGCCGTGTGCTGTCGACCTGCCTCGCACCGCGGCCCGAGGACCGATGGGCCTCCAGCGGCGAGCTCGCCCAACAACTGACACTGTGCCTGGACGCCCGGGCTCGAGATCTCGTCGACCCACCACGCGGCAGTATGCGGCAGCGACTTGCCCTGCGGCCGGTGCCGGTCGTGACGACCGCCCTCATCATCGGGCAGGTACTGGCTCTGCTCTATCTCTACGAACACAATGTGACGCTGTTGAACACGCACCTACCCGCCACGGGCAAGCCGACCTTCGCCAGGATGGTGACGATCGTCGGCGTCAGCTTCCACCTGTTCTGCGCCGGACTCATTCTCTACCTCTCCCACAGCGTCATCACCGTGCCGTGGGGAATGCGCAAAGGCAGACGATACAGCGCAGCAAAACTGGCGAGAACTCGATCGGACACCCTGGCCTGCGGCAAGCGCGCCGCGCTGATCATGTTGGCGGGATGGGCCTTAGCGCTGATCGTCCTCGGTACAACAGTGCTCATGGTGAGCGAACTGCCCGCCGGGATGCTGATCAACATCTTCGCCACCCACCTGCTGTGCGGGGCCATCGCAGCCGTATACCCGTACTTCCTTGTCGACTACCACGTGGTGCGCTGGTACTACCCGGCTCTGCTGCTCTATGGCAGAACTACCGCCACCGACGCCGAACAACTCGGCCGACTGGCGCGTCAAGCGACTCGAATGTTGCTGGCCGCCGCATTGATCCCGCCCCTCGGTGCGGCGCTCGGGACGATCTTCCTGGATCCGAGCGATCTGCGGTCGGTCATCGGCTCGATCATCGGTCTGACCGTGGGCGGGGCCGCTGCCTTCACTCTGTCGTTCGCGCTGTACCAGCCGCTGCGCGCAGATCTCGAAGCGCTCGGACGATCGGTCAATGCCGAACTACCGCACCGCGCACAACCGGGCCCCGACGCCGAGAATCGAGTCATACCAACGCATCACCGGTAGCTCTCGCCATGCGCCGACCGTTGGCTGTTGTGCGCGGCTGGGATCGAGGTCAGTACCGGGCGTTATTCGGTCAGCCCGCTCGGTGGGGCATCGGTGTCGGAGCCAGGTGGCATCATCGGCGTATGGTCACCGTCGAGGATGTGCGCGAACTGGCGCTTACCTTGCCTCGCTCCTACGAGGCGGTCGTCGCGGACCGCATCAAGTTCCGCGTCGGGCGGATCGTCTACATCGCCTTCTCCCGCGACGAATCCGTCATGGGCTTCGCCTTTCCCAAGGCCGAGCGCGCCACGCTCATCGCCGCCGAACCGGAGAAGTTCCGGCTGCCACGGCCATCGGATCAGCGCTACAACTGGGTCGACTGCTGGATGGCCGCGATCGACGAATACGAGATGCGCGAATTGATCATCGACGCTTGGCGAATGGTCGTACCAAAATTTCTGCACGACCATCCCAGCACATCCATCGCTCTACGTCGCCAGGGCTGAGACAGCGGCGCCCGCGAATTTCGGGAGCGAACAGTCACACCGCTGCTGTCAGGGAAAGATTCCAGAAGGCAGCGTAGCGGCCATTGCGGCGCAGCAGTTCGTCGTGGCTGCCTTGCTCCACGATTCGGCCATTGTCCACAAAGATGATGCGATCGGCGCGTTGGATGGTCCGCAGCCGATGCGCGACCAGCACCACCGTTCGGCCCGCCATGAGGCGTTCGATGCCTTCGTGGACGGCGGCTTCGTTCACCGGGTCCAGTGCGGAGGTCACCTCGTCCAGCAATACGATGGGCGCGTTCTTCAGCAATGCTCGTGCGATCGAAATGCGTTGGCGCTCACCACCGGACAGCAGTGCGCCGCCCTCGCCAACGTTGGTCGCCCATCCTCCGGGCAATCGCTCGATCACCTGGTCCAACCGCGCCGCCGTCGCCGCCGCCCGCACCTCGGCAACGCTTGCGTCGGGACGGCCGAGGCGTACGTTCTCCTCGATCGTGCCGTCGAAGAGATAGACATCCTGGAAGACAATGGCGATCTGCGCCATCAATACCTTCGTGTCGATCGCGCGCACGTCGACACCACCAACCCGCACCGCGCCCGCGTTCACGTCATAGAACCGCGCGAGCAACTGCAGCAATGTGCTCTTACCCGCACCCGACGGTCCGACAATGGCGAGCCGCTGGCCCGCTGGCACGGACAATGACACATCGTCGATCACCGTGCGGCCGCCGTGCTCGAATGCGACGGACTCGAACTCCAGGTCATGGCCGACCGGCCGGATCGGATCGAGAGCCTCCGGCAGCGGATCGGTGCGCAAGACCGTGTCGAGTCCGGCGAGCACGGAACGTGCGCCGCGCAGTTTGCCGCCGATAGCCGACAGTGACAGCAGCGGATCCGCACAGCGCGCTGCCAGCACCAGGATCGTCAAAACCTCTGCCGCGCCGATGCTTCCGCTGAGCGCGAGGTAGGCGCCCAGGAACAGCAATACGGTGAACACTGTCTGCACCGTGAGCGTCAAACCCAATACGCCGGGCAGCGCCGACAGGGTGGAACGGCGGGACGCGCGCTGGAGGTCCTGCAGCGAGTCGTCGAGCAACCGGAAGCGTTCGACGGTCCGACCGCCCGCGCGCAGCACCGGCTGGGCCTGGAGATATTCGACGACTCGCCCGGTGGCCTCATGGTCACGCTCGGCATGCTGCGCATCGGTGGTGGCTGTCGAGCGTCTGGTCCAGATCTGGATCGCCGCCACGATCGGTGCGGCGACCAAGGCGGCCAGCCCCATCTGCCAATTGAAGGCGAGCATCACGACGACGATCGTCAAAGGGGTCACACAGGCGCAGATGAACGGTGCGAGCAGATGCGCGATAACGCTCATCGCCTGTAGGACGCCACGGCTGGCCAGCACGGACACCTCCCCCACACGGTCTGCGCTGTACCAGCCGATGGGCAATCGGGCCAGATGATCGCCGAGACGGTGGTACATACCGCGCAATAGCGTTGTCCCGACGCGGAAACCGGACAGATCGCTGCGATAGCGCAGCGCCCCGTAGACCGCGACCGCGGTACCGAACGCGATCAGCCAGGGCCGTGCATCTCCGGGACTGCTCCCGAACAGTTCCCGCAGCACCGGAACCAGCAGTGCGTAGGACAAACCCTCGGCTATCGCGGTTGTGGTCATCAGGGCTACGGTGCGACGCACCGGCCTGGCGTACTCGTGTCCCAGCACGCGTAGCAGCATTCGAATCATCGGGGCTCGTCTCCTTGCGCTATGCCAGCGGGGTTTCGATCTCGTCGGCGATAGCCGATCGATGGGATTGCCAGAACGCGGCGAATCTTCCGTTCTGTGCGAGCAATTCGGCGGGCCTGCCGCGCTCGACGATCGACCCGTTCTCCAGCATCACGACGGTATCGGCGTCGGCGACGGTCTCCAGGCGATGGGCGATGACCAGAATTGTTCGATCCCGCGCCAGTGTCGAAAGGGCTTGGCGCACAGCCAGTTCGGTCTGCGGATCGGCGAAGGCGGTCGCCTCGTCGAGCACCAGAACGGGGGTGTCGGCGAGCAGGGCGCGTGCGATGGCGATCCGCTGTGCCTCGCCACCGGAGAGTCCGGCCTCTGCATTGATCACCGTTTCGTACCCGCGCGGCAACTCGAGGATTCGGTCATGAATATTGGCCAGCCGGGCGGCGCGAACCACGTCGTCGAGGTCGGCATGCGGTACCGCCAGCGCGATATTGTCCGCGACCGATGCGCGCAACAGGCGAACGTCCTGGAAGACGAAGGAGACCATCTGGTACAGCTCGCGGCTGCCGAGCTCGCGCAGATCGACACCGCCCAGCGCGACCGAACCGTGAGTCGGGTCGAAGAACCGCGGCAACAGCTGAACCAACGTGGATTTTCCGCTTCCCGACGGTCCGACGACCGCGGTGACCGTCCCCGGTTCGAGCACTAGATCGATCCCGCGCAGCACCTCGTGATCGGCGTCGTAGCCGAATCGAACGTCACGCAGCTCCACCCGGTGGCCTTGTGGCGCAACCGGTTTCGCGGGTTCGGGGAGCGACGGCACCTCGAGTACGTCTCGGATCCGGCCGACCGCGCGTCCGGCGGCTTGCATATCGTCGAAGCCGTGGCCCAGAGCCGCGACCGGAGCCGTCAGGCCCAGGCCGAGCAGTAGGAAGGGCAGCAAGTCGGCGGGTGCCATGCCGCCCGACGTGATCAGCGCCGCACCGCCGATCAGCACGACCAGCAGCACGAACGGCGGTGACAGCGCCAGCTGCATTCCCGCGGCGATCCCGGAGACACCGTGCACCCACTGATAGAAGCTGTTGACGAAATCATCTGCGGCCGTGCGGAATTTGCGATGGGCGCGCCCGGATCCGCCGAACGCCTTGACCACCGAGATACCCTGCACAAACTCGATGGCCGAATCCGAAATCCGCCCCATGGCCGCATCGAATTCCGTCTGCTCGCGCTGCCGGAGCGGGGTCATCATCAGGGGGACCAGCGCCATTGCCAGCACCACCGGTATCAGCGTGATCAGCGTGAGCCGCCAGTCGACGGTGAACAAGTAGATCAGCGATACCAGTGGCACCACGAATGCAGAGACGAGTTCGCCGGGGGTGTGGGCGATGAACGGGTGTACAGCACCCACGTCCTCCCCCACCACCTTTGCCAGCTCGCCGGTCCGGCGCTGGGACAACCAGCCGATCGGCACCCGCCCCAGCCGCTCGGCCAGTTTTCGGCGAAACGAGAGTTGTACTCGGCCGTCGAGAATATGCCCGATTCCCGATGACGCGGCTGTGCAGACCAGTCGGATGAACAAGCCGACCGCACCCGCGATCACGACGACCCGGACATGATCGTGATCGATCTGGTTGGGCGACAACAGGGTTCGACCCAATTCGACCACTGCCAGCAACGGCGCCAGACCCGCGATAGCGCCGATCACCTGCAGGATGACAACGGCCGCGAAACTCCGTACGTAGGGTCGCAGCAGCCCCGCCAGGCTCTGTCCCGCTGCGGAATCGGCATCCGGTGGTGATGTGGAATGGCCCCTCGCTTGGGCAAGGTGTGTGGTGGTCATCGCTATCCCGTCCCGCCGCGCCCTATCGCGCCGCTGCGCCAGAGCGCTCCAGCAAGTGGCTGCGCAAGTGAGCCAGGATCTCGGTGCGTGCGGGCCGGGCCGCGGGCACCAGGCCCGGCATGCTCAGGAAGGCGTGCACCGCTTCCGGGTAGCGGGTCAGCGTCACCTCGACGCCCGCCTTTCGCAGCCGCTCGGCGTAGGCCGGAGCCTGGTCTTCCAGCGTGTCCAGACCCGCGGACTGGATGAGGGCCGGAGCGAGTCGTGCGAGGTCGTCGCTCTCGATCGGTGAAATCGCCCGGGCGTCGAACGATGCGGGTAACGCAATGCGTTGCACGGCACGGCAATTGGCCGGGGTGGCGGTCGGGCTGTCGGCGTTCTCGGTGAACGAGGGGTACTCGAAGACGCGGGCGGTCCAGTCGAGCTGCGGGTTGATCAGCACCTGGGCGCGCACCGGCAGCCCGAGTTCCTTCGCCTTGATCGCGGTGAGCGCCGCGAGCGTGGCACCCGCACTGGCGCCGAGCAGGGCGAGCCGAGTCGGATCGGCTCCCCACACGGGAGCCAGTTCGAGTAGGTGGGACACGGACTCGTAGGCATCCTCGATGGGTGCGGGCACCGGGTGCTCGGGCGCCAGCCGGTAGTCGACCGAGATGACCACGGCCGGGCAGTTGACCGCCAGGTGACTGAGCAGCCAGTCGTCCTGATCCGGTGCGCCACCGATGAATCCGCCGCCGTGGAATGCGACGATCAGCGGCAGGTCCGTGCCCGCGCGCTCGGGCCGGTACACGCGAATGCCCAGCCGCCGCTCGGGCAGATCGAGGACGGGTGTGGTGATGGTCGCGCCCCGATCGGGCTTGCCGGTGGCGAGCCGACCGATCGCGGAGCGGCGCTTGCGGAACTGCGCTTCGCGCAATTCGATGACCGCATCCGGAGTGATCGAATCCCAGTCCGGTTCGGTCGATAGCGCGGTGAGAATTCGAACCCGCAGTGGAACTTTGCCTCGCATGATGTGCCCTCCGGCTGGTAGTGGTGCTCTGGTCGACCGCCGCCTTGCTGGCGGTATGGCGATACCCTGGCAGTTGTGACCGTGGGTGCGCTTTCGGAAATATGCGGTACGACAAAGTCGCCGCTGGTGTGGGTGCGGCCGGGTCATGTCGGCTATATCGGGCCAGAACTCGGCGTGGACCTGCATTCACCCTCGGTCGCGGTGCTCAGCGTCGGTCTCGACGAGCCATTCGTCCTGGAGTCCGCCGCGCACGGGGATATCCGCACCGGCAGCTCGTTCGCCCCCGCTCGCGCGGTGCACCGCGTCGTCGCCCCCGAGAAGTGGATCCTGCTGCTGTTCGTCGACCCCGCGGGTGCGCCCGCCACCGGCATCGCGGAGGAGATGACGGCGACCGCCGGGCCGTACGGTCTCGGCCACCGGCGCGAACAGGAGCTCATCGACCTGTGCCGTGACGAGGATGTGGATCCGGACCGAATCTTCGCGCAGGCCGTCACCGGCCGGGCACCGGCCGCCGATCAGCGGATCGAGTCGGTCGCCGCCGCGATCCGCCAGGACCCGAATCGCACATTCCGGGCCGAAACCATCGCCGCTGACCTGGGCCTGTCCACCACCCATTTCCTCCGGCTGTTCAGCCAGCAGTCCGGCACCACGTTCCGCGGATATCAGCGGTGGACCCGCGTCATGCACGCGATCCGCGACGCCGCCACCGGCCGCGATCTCACGCGATGCGCCACCGACGCCGGTTTCGCCACCCCATCGCACTTCAGCGAAACCTTCCACCACATGTTCGGACTGTCCGCCACCGCGGCGCTGCGCTCCGGTATTCGCTTCGATCTCGGAACCTAGCCTGCGCCTTGTCGTTTCGATAAATTGCGGACTTTTGGGGTGGCAATCTGGGCGCGGTGGCTGTTGTTCTCGCGGCACGCACCTCCGCACGAACGGCAGGATTCGGCGTTCTCTTCGAAATAGGTTGTGGGCCAGCACTATTGCCATTTCGGCTCGGGCAGGACAACCCGCTCGCCATCGTGACACATCAACGATGCGATTCGCCTCGACGCCCAACTAGAACCTGTTACAGTCTGCCGACTCGGGGCGCTCTCCTGCGCCTCATATCGGAAGGTTTCGCTCATGTACGACCGACGCCCCTCGGCCAACACCGGCGTTCGCCAAGGGATGACCCGCCGGAAATTCTTGGCGGGCACTGCAATTGCGGCCGGAGCAATGGCACTGGGTCCGGCCGCGTGGACCGCGAAGGCGTCGGCGGCACCCATCGGCAATGGGGATCACGTACCGAATCTGATTATCGGAAGCGGCTACGGCGGAGCGGTCGCGGCACTGCGCTTGTGTCAGGCGGGCAAACAGGTCGCGATGATCGAGATGGGGCAGAACTGGACCACGCCCGGGTCGGACGGAAAAGTCTTCTGCACCATGATCGATCCGGACGAGCGGTCGTACTGGTTCCGGACCAGGACCGATCAGCCGATCGGCTATTTCGTCGGTGCGGATATCAACCGAGACATCAGCCCGAGCGACGCCGGTGTGCTCGACTCGGAGCATTTCGCGACGACGCGGGTGTATCAGGGCCGCGGCGTGGGCGGTGGCTCGCTGGTCAACGGCGGCATGGCTCCGCTGCCGAAACAGGACTACTTCCAACAGATTCTGCCATCGGTGGACGCGTCGGCGATGTACTCCACCTACTTTCCCCGGGCTCAGGCCGCACTCGGGGTCAACAATGTCGACCCGGCGTGGTTCGAGTCCGCCGAATGCTACAAATACGCGAGGGTCAGTCGAAAGACCGCCAACAACGCCGGCTACGCAACGACATTCGTGCCGAATGTCTACGACTTCAGTTATATGCAGAAGGAGCAGGCGAATATCGTCACGCGCTCGGCGCTGGGCGGTGAGGTGATCTATGGCAATAACTTCGGAAAGCGCTCACTGGACAAGACCTATCTGGCGGTGGCCGCCGCGACCGGCAAACTGAGCATCTCCCCACTGCACAAGGTCACCAGCGTGGCACCGGCCGCGAGCGGCTACACGGTGGTCATCACGCAGATGGATGTGCTCGGCAATACGGTGGCGACCAAGACCGTCACCGCGGATAAGGTGTTCTTCGCGGCAGGCAGCGTCGGTACCAGCAAGCTGCTGGTGACGATGAAAGCGCTGGGCAAGCTGCCGAACCTGGCCGATGCGGTCGGCGCGGGCTGGGGCAACAATGGCAATGTGATGGTTGGCCGGGCCGGGCTGGATTTGACCGGGGCATTGCAATCGGCGATTCCGTGTATGGGCGTCGACAACTGGGCCGATGCCAATGGTCCGGTGTTCGCCGAAATCGCCCCGTTCCCAACGAATACCGAGAACGGCGTGAATCTCTATCTGGCGATCACCAAGAACCCCAACCGCGCTCGGTTCACCTACAACTCGTCCACCGGCGGGGTGGACCTGTCCTGGCAGGCGTCCTACACCCAGCCCTCGATAGATGCGGCGAAACGAGTATTCGACGCCATCAATTCCAAGGCGGGCACGATCTATCGGACCGATCTGTTCGGCGTCTACAAGATCTGGGGCGACGACTTCGTGTACCACCCCCTCGGCGGCTGCCTGCTCGGACAGGCCACCGATAACTACGGCAGGCTCAACGGATACTCCGGTCTGTACGTCATCGACGGTTCGCTGATTCCCGGCAGCACCGGCGTCAACCCCTTCCTGACCATTACCGGCCTCGCGGAACGCAATATCGAAAAGATCATCGCCTCCGACCTGGCATGACCTGCCGTCTCAGAGCGAGCGGGAGATGATTTCCTTCATGATTTCGCTGGTGCCGCCGTAGATGCGGTTCACGCGGGAGCCGGTGTACATATTGGCGGTCGGGTACTCCATCATGCAGCCGTAGCCGCCGAAGAGTTGCAGGCAGCGGTCGACGACCTTGTCGCAGGTTTCGGCGGCGAACAGCTTGGCAGGAGATCGCGCCGAATCAATCGGGCACGTATTTCAGAACGGCCAGAGCTGGCCGATCTGCCCGACCAGAAGCTGTGGCGCATCGACCCGGCCGCCGACTAGGCTCCCGATGCGACGGCAGCCCCGAGCGACTGAAGAACCGCGGATGGTTGACGATCACGATCCGGTCGGAGCCCGGGGGCCGGCACGAACCAGCCTTCGAGCGGCGTCCCGTCCTCGGAGGGGTACGTGACCTCCTCGAAGTCCAGCCCGTGCTCGGGCGGGGAGTGCGGCACAGGCGAGCGCGGCGAGGTGCTGAAACGATCGGCGATCGCGTCGAGCACGGTCAGGCCCCCGTTCGTGTCACGCCGCCGTCGACGTGCAGGATCTGGCCGGTGATGAAGTCGGCGTCGTCCGAGACCAGGAAGCTGAGGGCGTTGCCGAGATCCGCCGGGATCGACCGGCGCTTGATGGTCTGCATGGCAGTCATGCGGGCGAACACCTCGTCGGCAGTCGGGCCGTCCGTCCTGACGCGGCCCAGGAAGCCCTGCGTCGCCACCAGGCCGGGCGCGATCGCGTTGACCGTGATGCCGCAGTCGCCGAGCTCGTTGGCGAGCGCCCGGGTCAGCGCGTGCACGGTGCCCTTGCTGGTCAGGTACGCGAGGTCGCGGTTCTGCGTCATGGTGATGCCCGAGCCGGTGTTGACGATGCGCCCCCACCCGGCGGCCCGCATCCCCGGCGCGAACGCCTGGGCGAGGAGCAGGATCGCCTCGACGTTGACCGCCTGCACCCTGCGCCACAACTCGACCGTCACGTGGTCGAGATCGGTGAAGGGGAAGATGCCGGCGTTGTTGACCAGGATGTCGCAGCGCCCGTACCGGTCGAGGACCGTGCCCACTACGGCGTCGACCTGCGACGGCTCGCTGATGTCGCACACCAGCCCCAGCTTGTCCCCACCGCCCGTCAGTTCCGTCACGGCCTCCGCCGGGTCGTCGATGTCGACAGCGACCACGTTCGCGCCGTCCGCGGCGAGCCGCTGGCAGTATGCGTACCCGATGCCGCGAGCCGCCCCGGTCACCAGGGCCGTCTTTCCGTCAAGCGCCACGGGTGAACTCCAATCCGATCTGGGTGGCGATCGCGAAGTAGTCCTCCAGGTGCCAGGTCTGCACGATGCGGCCGTCGACCACCCGGTGGAAGTCGGCCGCCCGGAACTCGACCTCGCGGCCGGTGCCCTCGACGCCGAGCAGTTCCCCTGTCTGCTTCGCGCGGTTGACCGCCCGCACCGCGACCATGTCCCCGTTCACGACGACGTCCTCGATCTCGATGGTCAGGTCGCTGAACACGCCGCGAAGGTGAGCGATGCTCGCCTTCCAGCCCTCCGGTCCGCCCCCGGTGCGCAAGGGCGGGACGGCCTCCCACTTCGCGGCGAGGGCCTCGTCGACCAGCGCGGTGTCACCGGTGGAGAGGGCCTCGTAGAAGCGCCGGACCGCGATCTCATTGTTCGTTGGCATGGATCTCACGCTAGGGACGTACACCCTCGGTCATCAAAGATCTATTCCGGAACACGTAATACGATTCAGGCATGACGGACCTCGACCTCCGGTTGGTGCGCTACTTCACCGTCGTCGCGTCACACCTGCATTACGGCCGAGCCGCGGCCGAGCTGCGCATCGCGCAGCCGTCGCTGAGCCGACAGATCAGCCAGCTCGAGGCCCAGGTGGGTGCGCGGCTTCTCGACCGTACGCGGCAAGGTACACAGCTCTCCGAAGCGGGAGAAGCCTTCCTCCCCCACGCACGAGCCTTGTTGCGGTCGTCCCATCAGGCCGCGGCCACCGCCCGGGCCGCCGCGCAGCCAACCCGGATCACCATCGGCTACACCGCGGGCCTGATCGTCACCCCGGCGGTGCAGAACGTGCGGCACAAACACCCCGACGCCGACGTACGCACGTTGCACCTAGATTGGAACGAGCCGCGCGAGGCCCTGCTCAACTGGCGGATCGACGCGGCCATCACCCGGCTGCCGCTGCACACCGACGGCCTGCACGTCACGATCCTCCACGACGAGCCGAAGATGCTGCTCGTACCGGTCGGGCACCGGCTGGCGGGCAAGGAGTCGGTTACGCTCGACGACATCGAGCACGAGCCGATCCCCCGCTTCCCGGATCCGGAATGGGACGCGTACTGGCGCATCGACCCGCGGCCGGGAGGCCGCCCCGCACCCGACGGACCCCCGGTCGAGACCATCGAGGACAAGCTCGAATGCATAGCCGCCGGGCAGGCCGTGGCAATCATCCCGGCCGCCCTGCACACCGGCGGCACCCGACCCGACCTCACCACCATCCCGCTGCACGGCGTCGAACCGAGCCACGTCGTCGTGGCAACCCGGGCTGCGGACCGCAGCCGACTGGTGGCCGCGTTCCGCACGGCGGCCCGTGACTGCCTGAGCTGAACGCCAGTTTTCCCAAGATCGTTGGTCACGGGCCTTCTTCGCGCTGGCCGCCTATGTCAGCATCGATTCGATCCTGTCCCTGGTGAGAGTTGGCGGCGAGGCTCGGCATTCGCCGGTCGGTATCGGGCTGGCAGCGGTGAGCCTGGCGATCATGCCGGTGCTGTCGTGGGCGCAGCGTCGTACCGGGCACGAACTCGGTTCCGCCTCAGCGGTTGCCGACTCGAAGCAGACTTTGCTCTGCACGCACCTGTCGGCGGTGCTGCTGACCGGATTGCTGATCTGCTGCCCATCCCCCATGGCTCTCGGTGTGAGCGACCCGCTGCTGGGCACGAATGCGCGTGCTGCGCCTGAATCGCACCGATATGGTCGATCGCCATCCGGCGTGCTGATCACCTGGTTGGGGTGCCGGTAAGGATCGTGTCACCAGCCGCGAGTCGCCAGTGTCGGTTCGCAGTGTCGCGGTCGAGGTGACGGTAGATCGTTTTACGCGAGACGCCGAAGGTCCCACCGATCTGGGCGACGGTGTACTTGCGCTTGCCGCGCTGGTCGCGTTTGTCGTACATCTCCCGCGCCTCGAGGACCTGTAAGTGGGTCAGGCTCGAGGCCGGCCACCGACGCGCCCGCGGGCCCGCGCAGATTCCAAACCTTCGCGGGTGCCTTCGCTGATCAGGTCGGCGGTCATCTCGTCCATGGCAGCGAGGACGTGGAACAGGAATCGTCCGGCGGGGGTGGTGGTGTCGATGCCTTGTTCGAGCACGATCAGGCCGATTCCGCGTTCGTCGAGTGCGGCGGCGAGTTCGGTCATGTGCCGCACCGACCAGGGACGGCCGCGACAGCCGAGTGATTACCAGTTCGTCGCCGCGCCGCAGATGGTCGAAGCACTTATCCCATTCCGGGCGGCGTGCGAGTTTGCCCGAAGCCTTGTCCACCCAGATCTGCTCGCACCCTGCGGCGTTGAGTGCGTCGATCTGGGAGTCGTCTTTCTGTCCGCGCGTGGAGACCCGTGCATACCCGAACCGAGCCATGCCCGGAACTGTCCCATAAAGGGCCGACAAAGCCACGTTGCGTCCCATAGATTCCGCACACGGATTGTGTCCCGGATCGGGAGGTCGCCGACCTGGGGATTCCGGCGAGTACCGGCAGCAGCCGATTCTGGGTCGAAAACGCACGTTTTCGACCCAACACACCGCGTGATCAGCGGCCTTGCAGCTCACTATTGCCAGCATGTGTGCGGAGCTGACCCGCTCGATGCAGCATGCGCAAAACGGGTTCGAGCGTCTGTGTTGGTTGTTCAGTTGCGGCCAGAGGTGATGTAGTAGTACATGGGGTCGATCATGTCGATGAGATGTTCGATTTCGTTGTCGGTGAAGCGGTTTCGACGGCTGATGGTGATCAGCACGAGGTCGTTGATCGTTTTGGCGATGGTGTCGAATTCGCTGATGGGTGGCGCGGGTGCGGTGCTGGTTGCGCTTCGCGACGGGTTTACGCGTTTCAGGTCGGCGCTGGCGTTGGCGGCCAACGTGCGGAGAATGCCGCTGGCGCCGCGTGGGCTTGCGGCGGCAGTGTGGTCGTAGAACTGAATGGCGGCTTGGATCAGTGCCGCTGGGTGAGGATGAACAAGGGAGTGGTCGGTTCGGTCGGCGTCTGTGCGCTCGGCGGGCTCGTTCGCCATTCCGTCGAGCTGGGTGAGGGATTGCGCTTTCGCTGTCAGGTAGCGCGCAACCAGGATGTCTCGGAAGGTGCCGTATTCAGCGGTTCGGAGTAGGTCGATCGCTGCCTGTTCGTAGTTTTCTACGGCCGAAACGATGCGGTCGAATTCGGCGGTAGGGTCGGGCCGGTTGAACCGGCGGGTGAAATCATCGAGGCGCAGTAGGGCTCGGATGTTGCCTTCGTGGCGGTGGCGTTCTGTGGTGGTTGCGGGGAAGCAGGCCAACAACTTTCGCGTCCAGTTATCTATGTTGTCGCCGAAGATCGTGGCGCACAGCTGCTGGTGTTCGGGATGGGTTGCATAGGCCATGTGGATTCGGTGCAGTCCGACGATGACATCGGCGAGTTCGTTTGCCCGTAGGGTGTCTTGCGGCTCCCGGGCGATCCTCGGGGTGGGGCCGCACAGCTCGATCAGCGCGGTGGCGATCAGGTGATGCGCTCGCATTTCGCGGTCAGGATCTTCTTCGCCGAGGGCGCGGGCGTGTTCGGCGTGGAATCGCGCCAGTTCGTGGTGCAACTGCCAGCCGAGGGCGTCGGCGAATGTCATCTCGGTTTCTTTGATGGACCGGATCCGGCTCAGCCCGGTGGGCTCGTAGTCGGGTTTCCTGCACAGGGCCATTTCGGCGGCTGCCGCTGCGCGGGTGGAGCGGATCCCCATCATGCAGTCCAGGCGCGCTGCCGGATCGACCAGGGCGATCCCGCGGCGCGCCCAGTCACGGGCCGCGACTACCGGTTGCTGATCCCCGCGGCGCCGTTGTTGCAGGTGGCGTTCGGCCAGCTCGGCCGCCCAGAACAGCATGTCGGAGCGCTCATTGCGGGTCGATGCGTGGTCGAACTGTTCTTCCAGACGAGCGATGTCGTAATGCCGGGCGGAGAACCGCGCCTCCAATCGTTGCGCATCGACCCCGTCACCCCGAGTGCCGGCGTGTTCGCCTCGCGCGGCGAGCGCTGCGATCTGCTCTGGGACCGGCCGATTGTCGGCTGTCAGGTTCTCGATAACCGCGGCGGCAAGTGCTTCGAAGGTTCTGAAGTGTTTCCACATGGTGGCCTTCGGGATCGGGCCCTCGGTGCCGTCGCGTCGAATGTATCCACGGGCACTGCCGCACACATCGGCGAGCGTGAGCCGTTCGATCGAACTGCCCGGACGGGGTGTGGTGATTCTGTCCATCATCACGTGCTCGGCGGCGGCGACGATCATCGCCCTGGTGTGTTCTTCGAGTGCACGGCCGGCCCGCGCCTGGTAGCTCGTTGCACCGCGGTGCATTGCTGTAGACGACATGACCTCTGAGTCTATTGCAGTGCACATAGTTGTGTACTCGTCTATTCCAGCTAGTGTCGGCTCCTGAAGATGAAACCGGCAGCCCCGGTTCGAGGGAGGACTCATCTATGGAGACGACTGGCGCGAAACATGCTCTGCTGCAAAAGAATCTGACAGCAGCGCGTGAGCCGACAGGGGCGGCGGGAATCGCCAAACGCGCCGCGAAGAACATTCCCAGCCCGCGCGAGCGCATCGAAATGCTCTTGGACCCAGGTAGTTTCATCGAAGTCGGTGCGCTCGTGAGGCAACCGGGACGTGCTGATGCCCTCTACGGTGACGGCGTGGTCACCGGGCGGGGCACGGTCGATGGGCGTGCGGTAGTGGTGATTTCGCACGATCAGACGGTGTACGGCGGATCGATCGGGGAGATGTTCGGGCGGAAGGTTGCCGCAGCAATGGACTTGGCGGCCGATGTCGGGTGCCCGTTCGTCGCGATCAACGATTCTGGTGGTGCCTGGGTACAGGACACGGCGACCTCGCTCGCGTGGTACGCGGCCCTGAGCCGGCGGCAGCTACGCATGTCCGGTCTGGTCCCACAGGTGTCGTTGATGCTGGGCAAATGTGCTGCGGGGGCGGTCTATTCACCGATCAACACCGATGTGCTGATAGCGACCGAATCCGCCTACATGTTCGTCACCGGCCCCGACATCATTCGTGAGACCACCGGTGAAGAGGTCACCCTCGAAGAGCTCGGTGGCGCGTTCAACCAAGCCCAGAACGGAAACATCCACCACGTCGCCGCCGACGAACGCGCGGCATTCGCTTGGGCGCGCAACTATCTGGGCTTCATGCCGTCCAGCTGCTTTGACCAGCCACCGATCGTGAATCCGGGCATTGAGCCCGCCCTCACCGACAGCGACCGGGAATTGAATACGATCATTCCCGATTCCGACCGGGCCGGATACGACATGTACGACATCCTGGCAAGGATCTTCGACGACGGCGATTTCCACGAAGTCGGCGATGCCGCCGCTCGCAATCTGATCACCGGCTTCGCGCGGGTCGACGGCCGCAGCATCGGTGTGGTTGCCAACCAGCCACTGGTGGCCAGTGGGGCGATCGATGCCCGTTGTTCGGACAAGGCGGCGCACTTCATCCGGCTCTGCGACGCATTCGGACTGCCTCTGGTCTTCGTTGTCGACACACCGGGTGTCCTGCCCGGCGTCGAAGAGGAAAAGATCGGCGTCATCAAACGCGGCGGCCGATTCTTCTACGCCGTCACCGAAGCCACCGTGCCGATCGTCACCGTCATCGTGCGCAAAGCCTACGGTGGCGCCTACGCCGTCATGGGATCCAAGCAACTTGGCGGCGACATCAACCTCGCCTGGCCCACGGCGCGCATCGCCGTCATGGGCGCCGAAGCTGCCGTAAGCCTGACCCAGCGCCGCCAACTCGCAGCCGTCCCGGACAGCGAGCGGCCGGCCCTGCGCCAGCAGCTGATCGACTTCTACAACGCCACCATGGCCATCCCGTGGACCGCCGCCCAACGCGGCTACATCGACGCGGTTATCGAACCGGCCCATACCCGACTGGAGATCCGCAAAGCGCTGCGCCTGCTCCGCGACAAAGACATCCAGCACGGCCCCCGCAAACACCACCTACTGCCGCTCTAGAACTCAACCGGCCAGTGACGGACACGCTTCCCTATCGACTGGTCAGACATCCGGTCTGCCTGGCGCTGGATTGACCGCGGCCGACACCCAAAGGCGGGCCGAACGTCCTCAATTCGGGATGGGAATGAGTTGCCCGCGGGGTGCGGCGTTGGAAACGACTGGGCCAGCCATCGAGACGAAACTGTAGAAGGGATCCACCAATGTCCAAGCCCGAAGCGCCGCGCCCGTCCGATCTCACCGCTGGGCGAGCAGGCACGCGGTCGCAGCCCAGCCCACAGGTGCTCCGTCGGATGATCAGCATGTACCCGCCATTCTTGGGTTCCGGCATCCGTGTCGCCCATATCGCGGACGACTGGACGCGCGTAGAGGTCACGCATCGAATTCGCCGATGGAACCGCAACCCGAACCAGGCAGCCTTCGGTGGCACGTTGTACGCGATGACCGATCCGTTTTTCGGGATCATGGCAGGTGGTCAGCTCGGAGCCGGCTATCGTATCTGGACCAGCGGCGCGAGCATGGAGTTCATCGCACCTGGTCGCGAATCGGTGACCGCCACCATGTCGCTCCCGCTCGATGCGGTAGCGAAGATCCGTGCCGCTACCGACGATGGCAGCAAGTCGATCACCACACATACCACTGAAATCATCTCCAATGCAGGCGTTCTCGTTGCACGAATCACTCAGCAGTTGTATGTGCGTCGCGCTGAGTAGCGACCTCGCAACGATCTCCACAACCGTCGCAGAAAAGTCCTGCCGGCTACATGAGCGTGCGTTCGCCCGACCTGTCACCTCCGCAGTGGACGCTGCCTGCCCAAGCAACTAGCCGTTGCTGCCGGCTACATGAGCGTGCGTTCGTGTCAATGGCCATTTGTGGGTCGCCGCTGGTGGCCAGGGGTGAAGTCCCCACCCCCTTGTCGGGGGTGGGGTGGTTAGTTCAGGGGCGTTCACCTCGCTTGTCGCGGTGTTTCATGCGGTAGGAGTCGCCGTCGGTGATGATGACGGTGGCGTGGTGCAGGAGTCGGTCGAGGATGCTGGCGGCGGTGGTGTGTTCGGGTAGGAACCGGCCCCATTGCTCGAATGGCCAGTGTGACGCGATGGCCAGTGAGCGGCGTTCGTAGGCGGCCGCGACGAGCCGGAACAGCAGTTGGGTGCCGGTGTCGTCCAGGGGTGCGAACCCGATTTCGTCGAGTATCACCAGGTCCGCGCGTAGCAGGGTATCGATGATTTTGCCGACGGTGTTGTCAGCCAGTCCGCGGTAGAGGGTGTCGATCAGGTCGGAGGCGGTGAAGTAGCGGACTTTGTGCCCGGCGGCGATGGCGGTGTGGCCGAGTCCGATCAGGGTGTGGCTCTTGCCTGTGCCCGGTGGCCCGATCAGCGCGAGATTGTGTTGTGCGCGAACCCATTCCAGGCTCGACAGGTAGTCGAAGCTGGCCTGTGGGATGGACGAGGCGGCGACGTCGAAGCTGTCGAGGGTCTTGGTGACGGGGAACGCGGCGGCTCTGAGCCGGTTGCGGGCGTTGGAGGCGTCGCGGGCGGCCAACTCGGCCTCGATGAGGGTGCGTAGCACCTCTTCCGGGGTCCACCGCTGAGTCTTGGCGACCTGCAGAACTTCCGGTGCGGTGCGGCGGACCGCGGCCAGTTTCAACCGCCGCAGCCCAGCATCGAGATCGGCTGGCAGTTCCGGGATCGATTTCGGGGCAGCAGTTTTCGATCGAGTCGTGGTCATGAAGCGCTCCCGTCGCGGGTGATTTTGTAGGCGTCGAGGGAGCGGGTCGGTGCGGTGGGCAGGTCCAGCACCAGTGCGTCACCGGCCGGGCGGGGCTGCGGGGTGCCGGTGCCGGCGGCGAGGATGGAGCGGACGTCGGCGGCGCGGAAGCGGCCGAACGCCACCGCCCGCCGCAACGCTGCCACCAATACCGGCTCGCCGTGGGCGGCGCCGAGCGCGAGCAGAATCTCCAACTCCTGCCCCAGGCGGGTGTTGCCGATCGCGGCCGCGCCGACGAGAAACGCTTCGGCGTCTTCACCGAGCGCGCAGAACTGTTGCTCGGCAGTGGTTTTCGGACGCGGCCCGCGGCTGGGCGCCGGGCGGGGCCCGTCGTAGTGGTCATCGAGGATCGATGCTTCACCGGGTGCGACGAGTTCGTGCTCGGCCACGATCACCCCGGTGGCCGGTTCGAGCACCAGCAGGGCACCGACATCGATGATGATCGCGACTTTTTCGCCGATCAGCCGGGTCGGCACCGAGTAGCGGGCCGACCCGTAACGAACACACGAGAGCCGGTCGACGGTGCGGGTCACCGCTGGTGCGCCGATCTCGAGCCGCAGTGACGGCAACGGCCCCAACAACTCCCGCTCGAGGGCCAGGCGTTCGTCCGGGATCGCGCAGATCTCCGAATGCATCAGCGAGTTCACCTCCGCGCACCAGGTTTTCGCCGCTGCGTTGGCCTCGGCCAAGGTCACCGCCCGCCCGGTCATCGCGGCCTCGGTCAGCAGCGGGACCGCCAGATCCCGCTGGGCATAGCCGCATAAGTTCTCCACGATGCCTTTGGACTGCGGATCGTTGGCATGGCACCAATCTGGTGAGAATCCGTAATGTGTTGCGAACCGAACATATTCGGCGGTCGGGACGACCACGTTCGCGACGACCCCGCCCTTCAAGCAGCCCATCCGGTCGGCCAGCACCCTGGCGGGGATCCCGCCGATCGCGGCAAACGCTTCGGCGATCAAGGCCAGCGTCGTGGACTGCTTTTGATCGGCGGCGAACGCGGTGAACCGCCACCGCGAGAACGCCAGCACCGCGCAGAACAACTGCAACCCGGGCGCGACCTGCGCCCAGTCGATCACCAGATACTCACCCGGCGACCACACCGCGGGCCGACGACCCCGATGATTATCCTTGCGCCACAACGCTTTCTGTTCGGCAACCAGCCGACGGAAATTCCGCGGCGACCCCTCGTAACCGGCGGTCCGCGCCGCCGGGAGTAGTCGCTTGGCCGAGATCCGGCCCTTCGACTTCTCGACCCGCTCGGCGACCAGCTCGCGCACTGAATCGTAATTGCGGGGCCGCGGCGCCCGCTCCGGCGGCCGACCGCCGGACTCGACACGCTCGATGACCCGTTTCACAGTCTTGTGCGTAGTGCCGCACAACTCAGCGGCCCCACGATAGGTTCCGACCTCTCGATAGGCGGAAATGATATCCATTCGCTCCCTCGCAGACTTCAATGGAACTCCCTGGGTAGTGACGGATGACAGTTGGCGCTATCACCGTCACTGCCCAGGCCACGAGCTCCGGGCATGACACGACGAGCAAGGGAATGGGGACTTCTACCTGGCCGCCAGCGGCGACCTACCGGCGACCACCAGCGGGGACTCTGTCATGGCCACGGACAGTTCGCCCGACCTGTCACCTCCGCAGTGGACGCTGCCTGCCCAAGCAACTAGCCGTTGCTGCCGACCACTCCGAACATCGCTGAACGAGCCTTCGAACATCGACAGGACTTCCGGTTGCACTGCGTGAAAGTGCCTTCCGTCTCGAAACCGTGGTTTCGAGACGGAAGGCGGTACACCGCGAGCCCTATCTGCCGAGTGCCAGGCGACTGTTCATGTTCAGCGTGACCTCGCCGTACGGGAGCACGTGCGACCAGAACAGCGGGGGCAGGCCCCGTTCGTCCTCTGCGGTGAGTTCGACCGGGCAGTCGGGGTCGTCGAGGATGTCCTAGATCATCAGGACGTTCACATAGACGAGAGCGGCCTGGCAGATCCGCAGACACACCACACTCATCTCCTGTTCGTCGCGGCGATTCGACGCGATTTCGGAGTTCTTGCCGTAGAAGATGCCGTTCCATGCCTCGACCACGTTCAAGCCGCAGTTGATCTCCCGTTGCAGCAACCGGGAGCGCAAGTAGCTGGCCGGAAAGACGGTCTTCTGGGCGCGGCCGAGTTCGATCATCGTCTGATAGGTCGGTTGCGTGGAGTTGGCCTTCATGAACCGGCGCAGGATCGCCTCGGTGGAGGCGGCGCCGGTGCGGATCGCGGTGGCGTACTTGACCATCTGGTCGTACTGCTCGGCGGTCTCCGGTGGGTCCACGCTGACTGAAGGACTTTCAGCGGGAACCCACGGGAATTCGGTGTGCGGGGCCGGGATTCGCGGTGGGTTCCGGCGAAGTCTAGCTGTGGTGTTTCACCATGTTGGTTTACACGCGCGTCGCGGTCAGTCCTACCGCTTCACCTGATGGCCCGGTGTTTCTTTGTGCAAGCCGCTGTGCCTACGGTCATCAACAGCGCGGGGTGCGTCTCCTGGAGGCGATAGTGCTGCGGCGAGTGCGGCGACCACGAAGACAAAGACGGTACAGACGAGCGTAAGGCGATTCCCGATGTGCCCGGCGAGGAGCCCTGCAATGAGTGCGCCGAGCGCGGCTGTTGTTCGATTGATCGAACGCCGGGTGGCGTTCACTCGGCCAAGAAGCTCGTCGGGCGTGAGCGCCTGCCAAAAGCCCATCTCATTGGAGTTCTCCGTGCCGGCGGCGAGTCCTTGTAGAGCCAGCGCGACAAATAGTAGAGCAGCGCCGACGTCGGTGGCAGGGGCGACGGCCACGAGAAGCCAGGTGATCGGGTACGCCACACGCGCGGCGATGATCACCCGTCGGGATCCGATCCAACCACCGCACCAGGGTGCGATCGACGCGCCGACCAGGCTGGTGACTCCGAAGACCGCCAGCAATGCCCCGAACATATAAGCAGTGAATCCGAGCGATCGCAAGGCGAGCAGTGAAAGTACCGTCATAGCAACGCCATTGGCGAGAAACCAGACATGCGTCGACACCGCCAGTGGGCCGAGCGTGCGATGGCGATAGGTCCACCGCAGGCCGTCGCGGATCTCCGCACGAAGATTGCGAGCGCGAGCCTTGGGTCGGGGCTCGTCGACCAGGATGCTCGCGATGAGTGCGGCATCGACGACGTAGCTGATCGCGTCGAGAGCGACCGTCATGGGGGCTCCGAACAGACCGACGATTCCGCCGCCGATTGCCGGTCCGAGAGTCGTAGCGGCGGCGTCTGTTTGATCGAGGCGCGCATTGGCCGTGACCAGTCCCGCTCGGGGTACGAGGCGAGGAAGCAGCGACTGGGTTGCCGCGAACCCGAAAACCGAGAAAGCGCCGAACGACAACAATGCGATGACCAACGTCCAGATCTGCAGTACTCCCGTGAGCCATAGCGCCGGGACTGCGCCCAGGGAGAGCGCACGCCCGATGCTTGCCCACACGAGAATGGGTTTACGACGCCACCGATCGGCGTAGACGCCTGCGATGAGTCCGAGCGCCGCGTATGGCACGAACTGAGCGGCGCTGACGACGCCGACCTCGAACGGTGTCGCACCGAGTACTTGGACTACCAGAACGGGCATCGCAGCCGCGGTCGCCGCCGAACCGAACGAACTGATCGCCGCGGCCGCCCAAAAGCGGTGAAACGAAGAGCGAGGGGAACAAGCGAGATCACCCATCAGATCCCTCCCTCACCCGTTCTGCACTGACAGTGGACGAGGGTCGACGGCCCATCGAATGCCACCGCCTGCGCAACCGTCTCAGGCCGGCACTGCAGTTGTCGTTGGAGACCTACCGTGTAAGCAATGTCATGAAACAGCACACAACCGAAGTAGACGTAGATGGTCGACACCGACCGAGGCAGGGCGCGAGTGTCTCCGTCGAGCAGCAGCGTCAGCCAGCATCTGACCGGCTCGGCAATCCTGGCGTGAGATCGCTTGTGACACAGTCGATCCAGGATCATGTCGCGGTTGCCGAATCGCCGTCGAGGAGGTCCAGATCGGTGAGGACTTCGGCGAGCCGTGGCCGCGACACCCAGCGATGCGGGCGCGAGCGGACCTCGCTGAGCAGCACCCGCTGTCCGGCGGGACGCCTTTCCAGGACCGTGACCAGACCGTCAAACACACACATCGTGGTGGACGGGCTCCAGCCGCGGGCCTGGCCGAATTGCCAGGCGTGCTGCGCGGCGGCTCGCAGCATCGGGTCCTCGGCGGTCAGTGCCGGATGCTGCCAGCGCGGCGGCACCGGTTCACCGTTTTTGCGCCGATCGTAGGAGTCCAGCGCGGAACATCCCTTGCTGCAATAGATTCGGTGTCTGCGGCGCTTGTCCGGCAGTGGTTTTCCGCACCGCTGGCAGTTCACCGCGGCGGCATCGACCGGCCGTCGCGGCTGCGCGGCAGAACTGGGTGGGCCTCGCCGACAGCCGCGGCAGTCTCCTCGGCAGCCGGCAAGGGTGTCGCGACGGTGTCGGTTGAAAGCGCGCAGGCACCGGGCCGGGCGCGGCATTTACGTGGCACCTTTGCGCGCGGCGCTCGCCCTGACTCGCTCCGGGCGTGATGCCTCAGATCGGTTGGTCCGCAACTGCTTCGATTGCAGACCTGACAATAGATGTCTATATGTTCGGACAAATGATCCGATTCGTCAGATTTCGACTGTCACCGTTTCAGCGGCTGAGTACGGTTGTGTCGAAGAAGTGCCGCGAGGCCCGGTACACGTGCCGACCCATTTCGACCGGGCGTCCGGAACTGTCGAAAGCGACGCGCTGCATGGTCAGCACCGGCGCGTTCGTTCGCTCCTCCAGCAGCTGAGCCTCTGCCCGCGTGGCGCTGCGCGCGCCGATTCGCTGACGCGCGAGGGCGATGTGAATCCCCTTGGCCCGCAGGCATTCATAGAATCCGTGCAACTCGAGCTGGTCGGGCGCGGGCGCGAATTCGGCGGGTACATAATTGGTCATGACGGCCAGCGGTTCACTTCCGGCACGGCGCAGCCTGCGAAAGGTTACGAAGCGGGCATCCTCGGGCACGCCGAGTTCCTTCGCGATATCGATATCGGGAGCGCCGAGTTGGTAGTCGAGCAATTCGGTGGTCGGCTCCTGCCCTGCGGTGAGCAGGTCGTCGTACAGGCTGGTCAATTCGACCGGGCGATGCACCTGATTCTGTACCACCTGGGTTCCCACCCCGCGTCTGCGCATCAACAGCCCCTTATCGACCAGCGCCTGGATCGCTTGTCGAGTGGTCGGCCGCGACAGATTGAGCCGCTTGGCCAGGTCCAGTTCGTTCTCGATGCGGTCACCGGGGGTGAGTCGACCGTTCAGTATCGCGTTCTCGATGCCTTGTGCCAGTTGGAAATACAGCGGGACCGGACTTGTGCGGTCGATCGCGATATCGAGTGGCGCTGGCATCGTGGCTCCTCGGGGCGGGCGGGTGCTGGTGAACGCCGTTTCATCCACTGTAAGGCACTCCGAGTCTCCCGGTTTCAATATGTCTGTAAGTCAGTATGTCCGGACAAAGTCTTGACAAGGCGGTATGGCGTGGCGCACAGTCTGGACAGGCGGCAATGCCCGTCCAGTTGGACCAACCCTGGAGTCAGCCTGTGAACGCTCAATTCGAGGTCGTGTCGACCGGTCGGGTCGGCGTCGACATCTATCCGCTCCAGTCCGGAGTCGGCCTGGAAGATGTCGACACCTTCGGCAAGTTCCTCGGTGGCAGTGCCGCCAATGTCGCGGTGGCAGCGGCGCGGCTGGGGCGGCGCACCGCGCTGTGGTCCGGTGTCGGCGCCGATCCCTTCGGTCGGTACGTACGGCGTGAACTGGTCCGTCTCGGCGTCTCGGATGCCCTCCTGCAGACCACCGATCGCTTCGCGACACCGGTGACCTTCTGCGAGATCTTCCCGCCCGACGATTTCCCGCTGTACTTCTACCGCGAGCCCAGCGCGCCGGACCTGCAGATCACCGGTGGACAGGTGGATCCCGAACTCATCCGCGGTGCCGGTGTGTACTGGTCCACCGTCACCGGCCTGTGTCAAGAGCCGTCTCGCGCAGCGCATTTCGGGGCCTGGTCGATCCGCGAGCGCCGACCGCTGACCGTATTGGACCTGGACTACCGGCCGATGTTCTGGGCCGAGGAGAGCCAGGCCCGCGCACAGGTGCGCCGAGCCCTGGCACAGGTCACGGTGGCGGTCGGCAATCGCGAGGAGTGCCGCATCGCCGTCGACGAGACCGACCCGCATCGGGCCGCCGACGCGCTATTGGATCTGGGGGTCGAACTGGCCATCGTCAAACAGGGCCCGGATGGTGTGCTCGGCAAGACTCGCCACGAATCGGTGGTGGTGCCGCCCGCAACCGTCGAGGTGGTCAATGGCCTCGGTGCCGGAGATGCCTTCGGCGGCAGTCTGTGTCACGGCCTGCTCGCCGGGTGGGATCTGGAGACCATCCTGCGCCGCGCCAATGCCGCCGGGGCTATTGTCGCCACCCGGCTCGAGTGTTCCACCGCCATGCCGATGAGCGCGGAAATCGACGCACTTGTCGAGCTGTCACCGACCGGGAGTGCCAAGCCATGAAGGTAGCCGAGCTGACCGAGGTGCGTGCGGCCGATCCCGGCGCCGTCGCCAGGGCCTTCGCGGCCAGGACACGCCGTGGTCTGGTGCGCGGCGACGGCCGGTTGATGATCATCGCCGCCGATCATCCCGCCCGCGGCGCACTGGCGGCCGCGGGCAACCCCTACGCCATGAACAGCCGCATGGAGTTGCTGGATCGGCTGGTCACGGCATTGGCCCGGCCGGGTGTCGACGGCGTGCTCGGCACCGCGGACATCCTCGAGGACCTGCTGCTGCTCGGTGCGCTCGAGGACAAGGTCGTATTCAGCTCGATGAACCGGGGTGGTATCGCGGGGGCGGATTTCGAGCTCGACGACCGGATGACCGGGTATACCGCGCGTGCGACGGCCGCGGCCGGGCTCAATGGCGCCAAGATGCTCAATCGGTTCGATCTCACGGATCCGGGCACCCTGTCCATGATGACGGCGAGTGCCGCCGCCATCGATGAGCTCGCCGCGCTCGGCCTGGCCGCCCTGCTCGAGCCGTTCATATCGCACCGGCCCGCTGGTCCGGGGACAAAGGTGGTCAACGACCTATCGCCGGATGCGGTCATCAAAAGCGTTCATCTGGCTCAGGGACTTGGCTCCACATCGGCCTACACGTGGCTGAAGCTGCCCGTCGTCGCGGAGATGGACCGGGTCATGGAAGCCACCACCCTGCCCACCCTGCTGCTCGGCGGCGATCCGCAGACAGATCCGGACGATACCTATGCCCATTGGGCGAAAGCTCTTGCGCTGCCGGGAGTTCGGGGGCTGATTGTGGGCCGCGCCCTGCTGTATCCACGGGACGGCGATGTCGCGGGCGCGGTCGATACGGCCGTATCGCTGGTGCGGTGATCACCATGCACAGCAAGTATTTCGTACCCGCCACCCGCAACTGCCGTGCGCCGTACACAGTGGAACTCACCCAGGAGTCGGCGGGCTGGGAGCACTGCAGTCTGCATGTCATCGAACTCGGGCCGGGACAGTCCCATCGCACCCACAGCCGCACCGATGAGATCGTCGTCGTACCGCTGTCCGGTTCCTGCACCGTGGTCTGTGCTGGCCAGCCGTGCGAATTGGCCGGGCGTGAGAGCGTTTTCGACGGCCCGACAGACTTCGCCTACATCGGCCGGGACAACTCCTACACCGTGACCACCACCAACGGCGGGCGATTCGCGCTCGGTGGCGCTCGCGCGCAGCGGCAGCTCCCGTTCCGTTATGTCCCCGCGGTCGATGTGCCGGTCGAGTTGCGCGGTGCGGGCAACTGCAGCCGTCAGGTACACAACTTCGCGACCGCGGACACCTTCGAGGCCGACTCGATCATCGCCTGCGAGGTGATCACGCCGGGCGGCAACTGGTCGTCGTATCCGGCACACAAACACGACGAGCTGACCGATACCGAAACCCCGCTCGAGGAGATCTACTACTTCGAATTCGCCCGTGGCGCGGATGATTCGCCGGGCTTCGGCTACCACCGCGTCTACGGAACTCCCGAGCGGCCGATCGATGTGCTCGAGGAGGTCCGCGACGGCGATGTGGTGCTGGTACCGCATGGCTACCACGGCCCGTCCATCGCCGCGCCCGGCTACCACATGTACTACCTGAACATCATGGCTGGTCCCGGACCGGAACGGGCCTGGCGGATCAGCGACGACCCGGCACAGGCGTGGCTGCGCGGCACCTGGACCGATACGGCGATCGATCCGAGACTTCCCATGAGCGCGAAACAGACTCGACAGTGAATCCGATTCCGGACGCCTACGCGCCGACGTAGGCCGCGAGGTGTTCGCCGGTGAGGGTGGGGCGTTCGGCGACGAGGTCGGTGGGTGTGCCCTCGAAGACGATCTTGCCGCCGTCGTGGCCAGCGCCGGGGCCGAGATCGATGATCCAGTCGGCATGCGCCATGACCGCCTGGTGATGTTCGATGACGATGACCGACTTGCCGGAGTCGACGAGCCGGTCGAGCAGGGCCAGCAGGTGTTCGACGTCGGCGAGGTGCAGGCCCGTTGTCGGCTCGTCGAGCACGTAGACGCCGCCCTTCTCGGTCATATGGGTGGCCAGCTTGAGCCGCTGCCGCTCGCCGCCGGACAGCGTGGTGAGCGGCTGGCCCAGGCTCAGATAGCCGAGCCCGACGTCGGCGAGTGCCTGAATGATCTTGTGCGCCGCCGGAATCCGCGCCTCGCCGGTGCCGAAGAACTCCTCGGCCTCGGTCACCGGCATGGCCAGCACCTGGCTGATATCGCGGCCGCCGAGGTGGTAGTCGAGCACCGCTGCCTGGTACCGCTTCCCCTCGCACTCCTCGCAGGTGGTGGCGACGCCAGCCATCATCGCCAGATCGGTGTAGATGACACCGGCGCCATTGCAATTGGGGCACGCGCCCTCGGAATTGGCGCTGAACAGCGCCGGCTTCACGCCGTTGGCCTTTGCGAACGCCTTGCGAATCGGCTCGAGCAGTCCGGTGTAGGTGGCCGGATTGCTCCGCCGCGAGCCGCGAATCGCGCCCTGGTCGACCGAGATCACCCCTTCGCCCGCGGGGATCGAACCGTGCACGAGTGAACTCTTGCCGGAGCCCGCGACGCCCGTGATGACGGTGAGCACTCCGAGCGGGATGTCGACGTCGACATCGCGCAGGTTGTTCGTCGTCGCGCCGCGAATCTGCAATGTGCCGTTGGGCTTTCGCACCGTCTTCTTCAGTGCGGCGCGGTCGTCGAAATGGCGCCCGGTGATGGTGCCGCTGGTGCGCAATCCCTCGACGGTCCCCTCGAAACAGACCGTGCCGCCGCCCGCACCGGCCCCCGGCCCGAGGTCGACGACGTGGTCGGCGATGGCGATCGTCTCCGGTTTGTGCTCCACGACCAGCACCGTGTTGCCCTTGTCCCGCAGTCGCAGCAGCAACTCGTTCATCCGCTGGATGTCATGGGGGTGCAGGCCGACGGTCGGCTCGTCGAAGACGTAAGTGACGTCGGTGAGCGCGGAGCCGAGGTGGCGAATCATCTTGACGCGCTGTGCCTCGCCGCCCGATAGCGTGCCCGACGGCCGGTTGAGCGAGAGGTAGCCCAGCCCGATCTCCACGAACGAGTCGAGGGTGTGCCGCAGCGAGTCGAGCAGCGGCGCCACCGACGGCTCCGCGAGCCCGTTGACCCATTCGGCGAGATCGCTGATCTGCATCGCGCAGGCGTCGGCGATGCTCTTGCCCTTGATCTTCGATGACCGGGCTTGGTCGCTGAGCCGGGTGCCGTCGCACTCCGGACAGATGGTGAAGGTGACCGCGCGCTCCACGAAGGCGCGGATGTGCGGCTGCAGCGCATCGACATCCTTGGACAGCATCGACTTGCGGATCCGCGGGATCAGGCCCTCATAGGTCAGGTTGATGCCCTCGACCTTGATCTTGGTCGGCTCCTTGTAGAGCAGGTCGTTGAGCTCTCGCTTGGTGAACTTCTTGATCGGCTTGTCCGGGTCGAAGAAGCCGCAGCCGGTGAAGATCCGGCCGAACCAGCCGTCCATGCTGTAGCCGGGGATGGTGAGCGCACCCTGGTTGAGCGACTTGGCGTCGTCGTAGAGCTGAGTCAGATCGATGTCGTTGACCGAACCCCTGCCCTCGCAGCGTGGGCACATGCCGCCGGTGATGCTGAAGCTGCGGCGCTCGCGCACCGTCTGCCCGGAGCGCTCCACCGTGACCGCACCCGCGCCACTGATCGAGGCGACGTTGAACGAGAACGCCTGCGGGGAGCCGATGTGCGGCTTCCCGAGTCGGCTGAACAGGATGCGCAGCATCGCATTGGCGTCGGTGGCGGTGCCGACGGTGGAACGCGGATCGGCCCCCATTCGCTGCTGGTCGACGATGATCGCGGTCGTCAGCCCTTCGAGTACGTCGACCTCCGGCCGCGCCAGCGTCGGCATGAAACCCTGAACGAAGCTGCTGTAGGTCTCGTTGATCAGCCGCTGCGACTCCGCGGCGACCGTATCGAATACCAGCGAACTCTTGCCCGAACCGGAGATGCCGGTGAAAACCGTCAGCCGACGCTTGGGGATCTCGATGCTGATGTCCTGGAGGTTGTTCACGCGAGCGCCGACCACGCGGATGAGATCGTGGCTGTCGGCTACCTGGGGTGTGGGCGATTGCGTGTCCGTCTTCTTGGCCATGCTGATCGTGTCTCCCTCTGTTACGCGGTCCGCCTTCGCGGGCTCCTGCGGAGTCGCCTGGCTCGATCCAACCAGCGTCGAGCAGTGCGTTCGGTTGTTCTTCGTCGGCACGGGGCCTGGCAACTGTTTGCTGTGCCGGTGGCGGGCGGTGGCCGCCACCGGCATTGTCGTTGGCTCATTCGCCCAGCTGTCCGCGCAGGTCGGGGCGGTGATTACCGGACTACTCGGCGGGTTGCCGCAAGGCCCGATACAGCTGCCGGATAGCTCAGCGCAGTTGCTTGATGCGGACCATATTGCCCGCGGGATCGCGGAAGGCGCAGTCCCGGACCCCGTACGGCTGCTCGGTCGGTTCCTGGACGACCTCGGCAATATCGCTGGCCTGCAGCGTTTCGAAAACGCCGTCGAGATCCTCGGTGGCCAGGTTGATGCTGGCGTAGGTGCCCTTGGCCATCATCTCGGTGATGGTGCGGCGCTCATCGTCGGTGATGCCGGGGTCGGCGGCGGGCGGATGCAGGACGATGGAGATGGGCTGGCCGACCGGGCCGACCGTGATCCAGCGCAACCCGTTGTATCCGACGTCGTTGCGGACCTCGAAGCCGAGAGCGTCACGATAGAAGGCCAGTGCGGCCTCCGGGTCGTCCTGCGGAAGGTAGGTCTGGTGAATGATGATGTCCATGGCGATCACGCTAGTTGCGACTCGGTAGCCCGCGCTTCTCGATTCCTGATCGGTCTGGTCACCTGCTTCGCCACGCAGGACGGCATCCCCTCCATCGCGCTCGCCTGTTGGTCTCGATAGACGCTGGGCGGCACGCCGACCAGTTCGGTGAAGCGAGTGCTGAAGGTTCCCAGCGACGAGCAGCCGACGGCGAAGCACACCTCGGTGACGCTCAGGTCGCCACGACGCAGCAGCGCCATCGCCCGCTCGATGCGCCGCGTCATCAGATAGGCGTAGGGCGGCTCGCCATACGCGAGTCGGAACTGGCGACTCAGGTGCCCTGCCGACATATGCGCGTCGCGCGCGAGCGCGTCGACGTCCAGTGGCTGCGCGTACTCCCGGTCGATTCGGTCGCGGACGCGACGCAGCCGCGCGAGATCGCGTAGGTGGTCCTCCGTTGCTGGTCTGCTGGTCACCAACCAGATCGTGCCATAACGGAAGTCCGGTGGTCGAGCGCCGGCCGTCACGCGCTCAACCGCCGCAGGCACGGGAAATCGCTAAAATCCGCACGCGGTGTCGACAGCCGACATGGCGCCCATGAACGCCGGATCGTTGATCACGCTCTGTCGATCCGAGTCCGCCACCGCCGCCAGCCGATTCAACTGCGCCACCGCACCGCCGACGGCGACCCGCACCCGGCCATCGTCGGCATTGGCCTCGGCATCGGCGAACTTCGTGGTGAGCTCGGCCCACACCCGCTTCGTCTCCGCGAGGCCGCCGCCATTGGAGGTGTCGATCGCATCGGTCTTGGCGCTGAAATCATCGATCGCCGTACTCAGCACCGCGCACGTGGCACTGTCGCCAACGGCGTTCGCGGACCCGGCTACCGCGACGCCACCACCGATCACGCCGATCACCGCCGCCATCGTGAGAACTGCGCCGCGCATGCGATCACTACCTTCCTACTTCTGTTGTGAGCCAGCACTTTGTACCAGCGTGCCCATACTGTGGCAACTCCGAGTCTTTAAGCGGCACAGTCGTGCTCACGGCTCGGTTCATCGGGTGCGGTGTCGTTTCGGGCAGTGAGTACTTCGATGAGTACTTCGGCGGATTCGGTGGCGATGCGGCGGCCATAGCGTTGGTGGTGTCAAATCCCGAAGCGTCGGAAGGATATCGACGATGACTTATCCCGGAAACTCGGCCTGGCAGCGCAGCGAGAACGCTCGCCACATGGCGTGGGCGCGTCAGTCGACGGCGGATGCCCATCGGCTCTCGCGCCGTTATTCGACCTCGCCCGGTTGGCGCATCGCGAATGTGGTTGCGGCGCTGGTAGTCGTCGGGGTGCTCGTCGTCGCCGCACCCTTCGTCCTGGCGATCCTGAGCGTCGTCGGTTTGTAGACGCCTCAGGTGGTGCCCGCGCTCATACCGCCGGAGATGGTGCTGGCTGCGCCGTTGAAGTGACGGCCGTGTTCGCCGACCAAAAGCAGGATCGTCTCGGAACCTCCTGCGGCACAAACAGATCGTCGTTGGGAGCGGCGAACATGGCTCTCGGCGATGGGCGCACCGGAGGCGATCCCCGCATTGGCGAGCAGGATATCGATCCGGCCGAACTCGGCGATGGCGCGTTCGGCACCGCGTATCAGCTTGCGGCCCAGCCCGACCAGCGGATGACGTCGATGGCGACGACCGGGCCGGGTGGCGGCTGGGTCAGATACACCGGATAGCGTGCGGCGAGCAGCTGTTGGGCCAGTAGCGCTTCGGAGTCGTCGGTGATGCGCGCGGTGCCATCCGCTCGGGACCACCACAGATGCGTCCAATCGGCGCTGTAGTGATCGGCGAGAACGGCAACCGACGGGTTCGCGGCGATATTCGCCAAGCGGCGCAGCGCGGTAGTTGTCTTCGGCTTCGCATCGACCGCGGTGTAGATGATGTCGTCGGCGACCGCGAATACGATCGGCACGAGGTGCGGACGCAGGTCTGCGGACACGGTGGCGAGGCGGGCTACCGGTTCGGTCATGAACCGTTCGCGCGCCACCTTCGCGGTCAGCCGCATTGCACCCGTCCTGCCTGCCGGGCGGCCAGAAAGTCATCGACGATGCGGGTGCAATCGGCGCGATCGTCGCGTGCCAGACCCGCGAGCTTCGCGAGGAGGATCGGGCCGACGAGCTGCAGCAGCGCGAGTTCGGAGTCGTAGTCGGCGAATCGTGCTGCGGTATCAGGGTTTCCGAGTACGGCTTCGAATGGGGTGCGGTGCTGCTCGATGAATCGGTGACGCAGGTCGGCCAGTGCGGAGCCCTGATCTGCCACCTCGGGGCTCAGCGCAAGCCAGGCCAAGGTGGTGAGCTGCAGCGGTGCCTCATTGATGAGTCTGGCCTGGTGGTAAAGCAATTCGACGAGCCGAGTGCGCAGCGTTCCGATGGTCGGGGCCTCGGCTGGCGGCGGTAGCAGTCGGTCGAACGTCGCGGCGAGCAACTGGGTACTGCTGTCGAAGTGCCGATAGAGGGTGGTGCGCGCGACCTTCGAGGTGCGGACCACCGCATCGATGGTGACCGCTTCGATACCGCCGGACAGCAGCAGTTCGGCCGCCGCATCCAGTAATCGGTTGCGGGACCGTATCTTTCGCGGATCTTCGGATTCCTGGACGGCCATGTCCAACGAAGTCTATCGCAACCATGGAGTCAAATGCTACCGATAGTAGTGTAGCGATACCAATAGTATCGTTTTGTGTCGAGGAGCCCATGGAGACCGTCGAGATCCGGGAAGCGCCGCGCCTGCCCCGGTCACTGTGGTGGATGCCCAGCGTGCGGTCGCTGCGCACACTGCGCCCCGGCGGTCTGCTCGTCTCCCTGCGCGCATTCGGACCGCGGCGGCCTGAATGTGGTCCAGGTTCAATGGTTTCGGCTGGCGGTCTCCTGTCTGGCCGTAGCGCTAGTGGTTGCATCCATGGCGGCGCTGTACACGGCGTTGCCGAGCATTGCCGTCGATATCGGCGCCAGCCAGGCGCAGCTGACCTGGATCGTCGACGGCTACACCCTGGCGCTGGCATGCCTGGTGCTGCCCGCCGGTGCGCTCGGAGATCGGTAAGGGCGGCGCGGCGCGTTGATCGTCGGCCTACTCGTGTTCACCGTCGCCTCACTGCTGCCGCTGCCGGTGCGCGACCCGGCCGTGCTGATCGCCGCGCGGGCGTGGGGCGGGCGTGCGGGCCGTACGATGCCAGCTGATCCCGTCATTCGAGTCTCGAAGGGGCGTCACCGATGCCGATCGACCAGCTCGTCACCAAATTCCGCGCTGTCGATACCACGGCGATCTGCGACGCCGATAAGTCGACGCGAGTGCTGGACAGCGCGATTCGACCCCGATCCGCCGAGCCGCGCATCTTCGGCCCCGCCTTCACCGTCCGCTGTCGCGGCGACTTCCTCGCGGTCTTGCGGGCCGTCGAGACGGCCGCGCCCGGCGATGTCCTGGTGGTCGATGGCGGCGGCGCCGATATCGCCTTCGCCGGAGAGTTGTTCGCCCGCGGCGCGCTCGTGCGCGGCCTCGGCGGCATCATCGTCGACGGCGGGTACCGCGATATCGCCTATGTGCGCGATTGCGCGCTGCCGGTGTACAGCCGATTCGTTACCCCGATGGCGGGCACCACTTCTCAACTCGGCCAGTTGCAGATCCCGGTGCGCTGCGGCGGTGTCGAGGTGGCTCCCGGTGAGCTGATCCTGGCCGATGCCGAAGGAGTCATTGTCGTCGATCCCGAACGGATCGAGGCATTGCTCGATGCAGCGGCAGCGGTCAAGGAAGCCGAAACCAAACTTGTCGCGCTGCTCGACGCCGGGGCGACGCTCAGCGACGGCCTGAACGTCGCCGAGCACACCGCCGCACTCGAGCGCGGCGAACCCTCGGCACTGCGGTTCCTGGTCTGACGGCCCGTAGTATTGGCGGCTGTGTCCGCACCCGAATCGCTCGCCGAGGTCCGTGCCCGTATCGATGCCGTTGACGCGGAGTTGATCCGTCTTCTGGCACAGCGCCAGCGCCTGGTGCGGTCGGCGGCGGCGTTCAAGACCGATGAACACGCTGTCCGCGCGCCGGATCGGGTTGCACAGGTGGTGGCGTTGGCCCGCGAGCGCGCCACGGCGGCGGGTCTGGCCCCAGCCGTCGCGGAGTCGGTCTGGCGGGCCATGATCGATGCCTTCATCGAACTCGAACTCACCGAGCAGGCAGCGCTGCGACAGGGCTGATCTCGCCATCAGGGGCCGTAATGATTCGGTCGTCGCTGTAACGCGTTGACTCGGGTGTCAGGCCTGTCGGGTCGAGCGGCGGCGCGTAATCCGTTGCCACCAACTGGGTTTGGCTGGTAGTGGCGCACTATGTGGGCTCGGCGCGGTTGCTTTCGGCTGCTTGTTCCGGCGCGCAGCGGTTCGGTCACGGCGCCACTGCGCGACAACCTCTTCGGTATTCACCGGTCCGACCCGAACATACGGTCCGTGCGGCATTCGAAGCCAGTCCACGATGCGCTGGTTCAGCTCCGATACCATTTCGCGAACCTCGCGCTCGGAAGCCATATCCCGCACCAATTCCGGGAGTTCCTCGATATCGCGGCGCAGTATCAGGGATGGGGGCAACAGGCCGTCCGCACGCACTCCTTCGCCATGCAAGTAGCCCTTCAGCCACCAGTTCTCGTCATCGACGGAGTTCGGAATCGGTTTGCCCGCGCCGCGGAGGTTGTCGAATTCGCCGCGTTCGGTGGCCTCGCGGATCTGTTTGTCGATCCACGACTCAAAGGTGACACCGAGGGGTTTGCGCTCGGTCATGGCGATAGCTTCGACGCAACGTCCATATCGCCAGTCTACGGACGTCCAGAGGCACTCAGGATCGCTGCCGGAGCGGCGGCTGCTTCTCGAAATCCTCGATATCGAACAGACCACTGCAGCTGAGTTCTACATTCGTGACCTGCGTGGAACGTACTGCGGTTGTGATGTGGTCGAACACCGGGATATCGGCCATCCTCGATCAGCACGTCGGTCTCCGGGTCTGCTGGTAAGCATGTCTTCCATGACCAGCCATGTCCTCGCAATCGATCTCGGCAAGACCGGCTGTCGCGGTTCATTGCGCATCGATGGCAGCCAGACGGGTTATGCCGAAGCGCCGGGTGCGCCGGGACTGGCCCATGCGGCGGGTATCGCCGAGGCGGAGCGAGCGATTCGTGCGGTCATCGACCAGATATCGCCGATGCCGAATGCTTTCACGCTGTCGGTCGGCGCCGCCGGTGCCGCATCGGCCCCGGATGCGGCAGCCTTCCTGGCTCGTCGACTTGCCGAGTTCGCCGATGCGGTGGCGGTCACCTCCGACGCGGTCACCGCACACGCGGGGGCGCTCGGCGGATCGCCCGGTGTGGTGCTGGCGATCGGAACAGGAGCCGTGGCGACGGCGGTGGACGCGGCGGGCGGGTTCACCAGGGTCGACGGCTGGGGACCGCAACTCGGCGACGAGGGCAGCGGCGGCTGGATAGGCATGGAAGGTCTGCGCGCCGCATTGCGTGCCCACGATGGCAGGGGGCCGCAGACCGTCCTGGTCGAGAAGGTCGGCCAACACTACGGCATCGACCTGGACGCGTTGCCGAAATTCCTTGGTGAGCACGACAATCCGGCCTTGGCGGCCGCCAGCTTCGCGCCCACCGTCGCGGCCGCCATGGACGACACCGCGGCAGCGATCATGGTGACCGCCGCCCGCGCACTCGGCCGCACCGTCCGCGCCGCCATCGAACAGTCCGGCCTGCGTCCGCCGGTCCCCTATGCGATCACCGGCGGACTCACCAAACTCGGTGCGCCACTGCTGGACCCGCTCAACCGGCAGATAGCCGACGTGATCGAGCGCCGCGACCCACTCGGTGATCCGATCGACGGTGCGGCCCTGCTCGCCCTCGACCGGACCACCGCGCTCGAAGCCCTGGTCACCCGAATTGTCTGACAATCATTGACAGATATCATGCAGACGCTGACACTTAGTTTCATTCCGTCCGCCGCGTCACCGGGGAGCTGCGTTGAACGCACTCGATCTCGCCGTCATCGTCATCTATCTCGTCGCCGTCGCGTGGATCGGCCTGCGGCTGTCCGGAAAGCAGAAGTCCAGCAGCGACTATTTCGTCGGTGAAGGACGAATGCCGTGGTGGACGGTGTGTTTCTCGGTGGTGGCCACCGAAACCAGTGTGCTCACCGTCATCTCGATTCCTGGCGGCGCGTACACCGATCAGGCCTTCGGAAATGTCGAGCTGGCCATCGGTTACATCATCGGGCGCACGATAGTGGCGATCGTGCTGATCCCGCTGTACAAGCGCGGCGGGTTCGTCAGCGCCTACCAATACCTCGAGCTGCGCTTCGGCCGCTATCTACAGGGCGTGGCATCGGTGACCTTCGTGTTCACCCGGCTGCTCGCCGAGGGGGTGCGATTGTTCGCCTCCGCCATTCCGATCAAGTTGCTGCTCGGTGAGTTCGGGCTCGACTTCGGCTACGACGCGATCATCATCGCGCTGACACTGCTCACCGTCATATACACCTACCTGGGCGGCATCAAGGCGGTGATCTGGACCGATGCGCTGCAGATGGGCCTCTACCTCACCGGTGCGCTCATCGCGATCGGTGTGCTCACCGGTCATGTCGGGGCCTCGGGGTGGTCGGATGCGTTGCACGCGGGCAAGTTCCGCGTCTTCGATTCCGATTTCGGTATCGCGCACATACTGACCAGCACCTTCGCGCTCCCGACGGCGATTATCGGCGGGGCGATCTTCGCGATGGCCTCACACGGTTCCGACCAGTTGATCGTGCAACGCATCCTGGCGACGCGGTCGTTGCGCGACAGTCAGAAGGCGATGATCGGTTCTGGCATCTTCGTTGCCATCCAGTTCGCCGCATTCTCCCTGGTCGGTGTGCTGCTCTGGTCCTACAACGGGGGAAAGACGGCCAAGGAACTCGGGCTGGCCAGTGCGGACAGCCTGTACCCCAATTTCATTCTGCACGGGCTGCCGGTGGTGATCTCCGGGTTGCTCGTCGCCGGAATCCTCGGCGCGGCAATGGGTTCGCTGTCCTCGGCCCTGAATTCGATGGCGAATTCGACGGTTGCCGATATCGTTCGCAGCTTCTCACGCCGGACGCTCCCCGATGACACGCTGCTGCGGCTCGCTCGGGTGATGACCCTGGTGTGGGCCGCGCTGATGGCATTGTTCGCGATGGGTTTCAGCGCGACGACCGGCAATGTATATCTGACGGCACTCACCATCGCCGGATACACCTACGGCGCGCTGCTCGGCGCGTTCCTGCTCGGGCGGCTGGTGTCGCGCGCGAACCAATTCGACGCGATCGTGGCGTTCATCGCCACGGTGATCGTGATGACATTCGTGGTACGGGTCGTCAAGATCGATGTCACGGTTGCGGGGAAGGTGGTCGAAAAGGGTATCGCGGCACAGTGGTTGGTGCCGATCGGCGTGCTCGTGACCCTGATGGTCGGGGCGATCGCGAGTCTGTTCCATCCCGCCTCCACGCCGCGAGAGCCGGAACCTGTTGCGGCGGTGGCATAGTGCGCGTCATCGGGTTGATGTCGGGGACGTCGCACGATGCGATCGATGCCGTCGGCGCGGATATCGTCCTGCGGGAGGAGACCGTGCATGTCGAACTCATCGGACAGCTGAGCCGACCGTATCCGGGCTCGTTGCGATCGGAACTCATCGCCGCGTTGCCGCCGGGTTCGGTCGATATGGCGACCGTGTGCCGACTGGATACCGCGATCGGTCTGGCCTTCGCCGACGCGGCCGACGCCGCGATGGGCGAATTCTTCGGCGGCAGCGCCGATCTCGTCGCATCGCACGGTCAGACCGTTTACCACTGGGTGGCAGACGGAAGGACCCGTGGCACGTTGCAGCTCGGTCAGCCGGCTTGGATCGCCGAACGCACCGGAGTACCGGTCGTCAGCGACTTTCGCTCGCGCGATATCGCCGCGGGCGGACAGGGCGCGCCGCTCGTAGGGCTCTTCGATGTGCTGTGGCTGGCCGGACGCCCCGGACGCGCGGCGGCACTGAATATCGGCGGGATCGCCAATGTCACCGTCACCGGTGATCAGCCGGTCGCCTTCGACACCGGACCTGGCAACGCGCTGATCGATGCCGCGGTCGAGCGCGGCACCGGCGGTGCCGAGCATTTCGATCGCGATGGCATGCGCGCCGCGCGTGGGAAGGTCGAGGCGCGGTTGCTGGAAACCCTTCTCGCGGAACCCTATTACCGCGCACCGGCACCCAAGACCACCGGGAAGGAGCTGTTCAACCACGCCTATCTGGAGCGCGTGTTGGACGGCCGTACCTTATCCGCCGACGATATTGTCGCGAGTGTGACCGAGCTGACCGCACGCACCATCGCCGACGCCCTCGCGCCGCTGCGCCCGACCGAAGTCATCGCCTCGGGCGGCGGAACTCGCAATCCCACCTTGATGGCGCTGCTCGGCGCGCACCTGGACGGCGCGAAACTGTGCACCTCCGATGAACTCGGACTTCCCTCGGCCGCGAAGGAGGCGACCGCATTCGCTGTGCTCGGGTTCCTCACCGCACACGGCCTGGCGGGCAGCGATCCCGGCTGTACCGGTGCGAGACGCGCGGCAATACTCGGGTCGATCACCCCGGGAGCGGCCGGATTCACGCTGCCCGCCGCGCCGACCACCGAGCCCCGACGACTCAGGGTGAACGATGTCCGAGGGTGATGACGTCCGCACTCGCCTGCTGGCCGCACTGCCGCGGCTCACACCGACCGCGCTGCGCGTCGCGCAGGTGATCCGGCACGATCCGGGCGCCGCCGCACAGCTGACGGTGAGCCAGCTCGCCGAGCGGTCGGGCACCAGCACCTCCGCGGTGGTACGGCTGGCCAAAACGCTGGGCTACGAGGGTTATCCGCAGCTGCGGCTCGCGCTGGCCGCGGTCGGTGGCGAGGAGGGATCGCCGGTCTTCGCCACCGATATCGATGCCGATGACGAACTGTCGAAGGTGCTGCACAAGCTCACCGCCTTCGAAACCGAGGGCATGGTCGCGACCGCGGAGCTTGCCGATCCGGCGACGATGGAGTCCGTAGTCGACGCACTGGTGGGTGCGCGGCGCGTGCTGCTGGTCGGCATCGGCGCTTCTGGACTTGTCGCGATGGATATGGCTCAGAAGCTGACCCGCATCGGAATGTGGTGCGCCGCATGCACATCCGAGGATGATGCGCTGGTGCAGGCCAGCCTGCTGCAGGCGGGCGATGTGAGCGTCGCGTTCTCGCATTCGGGCGAAACCGCCGCGGTCGTCGAAGCGGTGCGCCGATCCGCCGAAGCGGGCGTGACCACGGTCGCCGTGACGGCCGGAACACATTCCAGACTGGCGAATTCCGCCGGGCACACGGTGCTGGTCGCCGGGCGCGAAGACGGATTCCGTTCCGCGGCAATGGCCAGCCGCATGAGCCAGCTGCTCATTGTCGACGCGCTGTACGTCGGGGTTCTGCAACGCACACCGTCCGCCGCCAAAGCCCTGCGCCGCACCTACGAGGCGGTGGCCGATCGCCGAACCAAGGAGGCCGAATGAAACTCGTGACACCGGTGGCACGGTGACCGAAATCGGTTCGCTGACCACGGAAGCGGTCAACCCGCGCACCACCACACTGGACTCGATGCCGATCGATGAGCTGCTGCGCACCATGAACGCCGAGGACGCCGGTGTGGCTTCGGCGGTGGCGCAGGCGATTGCGGAGATCGCGCGGGCGGTCGAGTTGATCGGGGAAACACGGTGGCGTGGCGGCCGACTGATCTATGTCGGCGCGGGCACCAGTGGTCGTCTCGGCGTACTCGATGCGGTGGAATGCCCGCCGACCTTCGGCACCGATCCCGGCGAGGTGCTGGGGATCATCGCGGGCGGACCGCAAGCATTCCTGCGCGCGGTCGAGGGCGCCGAGGACGATCCGGCCCGCGCCGCCGCCGACCTGTCCGCGATCGAGCTCACCCGCGACGATGTGGTCGTGGCACTGACCGCGAGCGGACGAACCCCCTACGCCATCGGTGCGTTGCTGCATGCCCGCTCGATCGGTGCCGCTACGGTCGCCATCTCGTGCAACCGCAATGCCGAGGCCAGCGCACACGCCGACGTCGGCATCGAAATCGACACCGGCCCCGAGGTTTTGACCGGTTCCACCCGCCTGAAAGCGGGCACGGCACAGAAGATGGTGTGCAATATGCTCTCCACCGCCGCCATGGTCCGAGCTGGCAAGGTCTACGGCAATCTGATGGTGGACGTGAAGCCGACCAACGCCAAACTCATCGACCGCGCCCGCCGCATCATCGCCGAAGCAACCGAAGCCGATCCCGCCACGGCCGCAGCCCTTTTGGAAGCGGCCGACGGCCACGTCAAAACCGCCATCGTCATGCGCCTGGCCGGAGTAGACGCACCGGCGGCACGGCGACTTCTGCACGACGCGGACGGCCGGGTGCGCGACGCCATCAGCTAGATCCTGCTCCTACGCCACGGGATGGCTCAGTGATACTCGGGTGTCAGCGGAATCGGCTTGCCGTCCGCCACTGCCGTCACGACCGCATCGGCATCGACGGCGCGGTACTCCTCGCCGTATACCGCACCGTCGCGGCGTGGGGCCTCCATGACCGCGGCGGCCGCGGTCGCACCGAGATCCACCGGCACGAACCCGGCGTCGGCAATGAGCCCGGCCACGATCAGCTTGGCTTCCGCATCGTCACCGCAGAGCCACTGCACCACCCGGTCATCGCCGACTCTGTGAGCGGCTTCGGCCTGAAAACTCGAGGTCAGCGTGTTGAACGACTTGGTGTAGCGCGCGCCGGCCATCCGCTCGGCATTGAACTGCGCGGCCGTCACACCTTCGGGTGGCTGTGGTGCACCGAACTGATTCGTGGTGTCGATGACGATCTTGCCCGCGAGGGATCCCGCCTGCGCCAACGCCTCCGGCAATACCGGCCACGGCACCGAGATCACCACGACATCGGAGATCGCGACTGTCGCGGCGGGTGCACCGACCGTGACGCCGCGCCCGATGTCGGCGGCCAGGTCCGTGAGCGTGTCCGGATTCCGGCTGAAGGCCAGTTGGACCTGGTGTCCCGCCATGGCCAGTTGGCGGGCGATACCGCCGCCGATCCGGCCCGCGCCGATGATGCCGATTCTCATACCACTCCTCGGTAGCCGAAATTCTCCCGACGCACTGTTGGAACTGCGCGGGGCCAATCGTTTTCGACGCTACCCTGGCTCACAGTTCCGCGGCCCGGCGGAACGCTGTGTCGGCAATTCGGAGGCACCATGTTGTCCCTGCAGGAGATTTCGGACCGTTTGGAGATCGAGGACCTCATGGTCCGGTACTCGCATGCGGTCGACACCCACCAGTGGGATCTGCTCGATGATGTCTTCACCGCCGATGCGCATATCGACTATTCGGCGATGGGCGGCGCGGTGGGAGATCTCGAATCGACGAAGAAATTTCTCGCCACCGTCATGCCGAACTTTCTTGCGTTCCAGCATCTGATCAGCAATTCGTCGATCACCGTCGATGGTGACACCGCCACCGGGCGCACCATGTGTCACAACCCGATGCTGGTGTCGACCGGTGAAGGTCAGCAGAGTCTGATGCTGTGCGGGCTCTGGTATCTCGACACTTTCGAACGTATCGATGGCCGGTGGCGGATCAAGCGGCGGGTCGAGGAGAAGAGCTTTATGTTCGTCGCGCCGGGTACTGCCTGAATACGAACCGAGGCCCCCGGTTTCGGGAGCCTGGGTTTCATTCGGTCATTCGTGTTGGCATTTGTCGCCGCCGCATGAGCAGGTGCCGCCCTCCTGACAACCGCACCGGCAATCGGGACCGCAGGCACAGGGCGCAATGCTGGGAATCATCGCAGAACCTTTCCGAAGTAGGAGATTGCTGCCCGAGAACACCGCCGAGATATAGCCGGAAAGCATAGTTGCGCGTTATTGGGATACCTTTGCGCGGACCATAACGGTCGCGATGGCCTCAGCCGGTCTTGCGCGCAACGGCGAAGACCCGCCGGAACGGCAACCAGGTGGTGCCGTCGAGTTGGCGCGGGTAGGCCGCGCGCAACAGCGGCGCCAGCTGTGCGGTGAACCCTTGCCAGGCCGCATCGTCGAGTGCATCGCGAACCGGGCGCAAAGCGGTTCCGGTGACCCACTCCAAGACCGGATCCTCTCCCGACAGCCGTTGCAGGTAGGTCGTCTCCCAGGCGTCGACTTCGGCTCCGGCCAGCGTGAGCACCTGCGCGTATCCGCTGGGATCGAGCACATCGCGCGGCTGCAGGATGCCCGCGGGTGCGAGCCGGTCGCGCCATTCGTCGCGGGCCGCGAGTTCCCTGATCGCGCGATGGGAGGGCGCGTCGAAGTTGCCAGGAACCTGCAACGCGAGCCAGGCGCCCGCGGGCAGCGCATGCAGCCATCGCGGCAGCAGGGTCGTATGCGTCGGCACCCACTGCAGCACGGCATTGGTGATGACGACATCGGTGCCCGGGGCCGGTTGCCAGTCCTCGACCGCGCCGAGTGTCGCGTCGATGCCGAGACCGCGTGCCGCGGCGACCATTTCGGGTGACGAGTCGGAGGCCTCGATAATCGCTCCCGGCCAGCGTTCGGCCAGCGATGCGGTGAGATGTCCGGGGCCACAGCCGAGATCGACGACACGTTGTGGATCCTCGGCCCCGATTCGACCCAGCAGATCGAAGAAGGGGCGCGAGCGGTGGTCATCGAAGGCCAGATACTTCTTGGGATCCCACATCGGCAGCTCCAGTCGTAGGCTCAACCAAACCGTACGTACGTACTGTATTCCTCCGAAGGTCCGTCCGGCAAGGAGTGTGCCGGAATTTCGAACCCGCCCTCGGAGTTGGTGCGGGAGATGCCGTGAACGATGGGAGTGAAGTGAACGATTTCAACGCGCAGGTGATCAATGAGTTCCGCGCGAACGAGGGCAAGGTCGGTGGCATGTTCGAGGGTGCCCGGATGGTGCTGGTCACGACGACGGGCGCCAAGTCCGGCCGCCAGGTCACCAGCCCGCTGGTCTATCTCCCGGACGGCGAGCGCATCGTGCTCATCGCCTCGAACGGCGGCGCGGACAAGCATCCGGCCTGGTATCACAATCTGCGTGCGAATCCCGAGTTCACCGTGGAGATCGGCACCGAGAGCTACCCGGCGAAGGCCGAGGTGGTGACCGGTTCCGAACGCGACGAACTGTATGCGCGAATGGTCGAGATCATGCCGGGATTCGGCGAATACCAGGCCAACACGTCCCGGGTGATTCCGGTCCTCGCGGTGTACCGCCAGGCGGCCTGACACGTGGTTGCGCCGCGGCCATGTGGGGTCGCGGCTCAACCAAGCCGATCTCGATTGGCACTGCATATTCCGCTGATCAGGATTTGTCGCCGAACCACCGGCGCAGCGCCTCGAGCAGACCGGCGTGCGCGCCGGAGTCCGCAGCCCAGGCCACATAGCCGTCCGGGCGGATCAGTAGCGCGGAAAGCTCCCGTGGTGCAACAGGTTTCGCCGTGACGACGCGCACCGCATCGGACCGCGTCGCCGATGCCGAGATTGAGGCCCTGTCCGCCGAACGGCGAATGCACATGGGCCGCATCGCCCGCCAGCAGCACACGACCGTTGCGGTAGTCGGTGACCTGACGGGTGTTATCGGTGAACCGGGTAGCGGAATGCACGGCGATGATCTCGACCGGGACACCCGAGACCGCGCGCAGGCTGGCCTGCAATTCGGCCGCGGTCACCGGCGCGGTGCGGTCGGCGGGCGGGCCGTCGAGTTCCACCGTGACGAAACGACCCGGCATCGGGCCGTTGACATAGATTCCGTTGTCGGTGCAGTTCCAGCCGGGCCGCAGCTGCCCGGCGAAAGCCGGGTCGTCGAAGTCGACATCGGACGTCTCGAGCATGATGCCCGCGAAAGACCGGCGAACGGCAGGCGCTGGGGGGTCACCTCGGGGCTCAGATACGTACCGGCGGCGCGCATGCGCTCCAGTGCCGCGTTCTGGTGTTCGAGCAGGTCGGGCAGCAGTCCGCGCCGGTAGAAGGCCTGTGCGGTCGGCACATTGATCGCACCGGCCTTGATGGTCATATCGGGTTCGGTCAGCCGTTCGACCACCAGCACATCCACACCGCCGAGGCGCAGTTCGCAGGCGAGTATCAGTCCGACCGGTCCGGCTCCCGCGACGACCACATCGAATGTCTGGTTCATGAACCCGACTCTGCCGTTCGATGATTGCGGAGGCCTTGCGTCGGCTTGCGTGCGCCTTGCGTCGGTCCCGCGGGTGCTGGTGACCGGAGCGGGCCTGCGCGAGCCGCACATCCTCGGCTATTTCCGAAGTTGTGCGAGCTGGTGGATTCTGTGGTCTGGCGGCGGTGCGGCGTAGAGAATCGAGTCGGACGAAGGAGATTCATGGAACCGATTGTTTCCGTCACCGGCGGCAAGATTCGTGGCCGGACGACCGCTGGAGTGAGCGCATTTCTCGGAGTGCCGTACGCGGCCGCGCCGGTCGGGCCCGCGCGGTTTCGACTACCGACGCGGGTGTCGGACTGGCAGGGTGTTCGGGATGCGCTCACCCACGGCGCCACCTGTGCGCAATCGCCGTATCCGCCGCCGATTCACGCGCTGATCGGCAGTGACGGGATACCGGGCGACGAATATCTGAACGTCAATGTGTGGACGCCGGATGCGGGTGGTTCGGGACTGCCGGTCATGGTGTGGATTCATGGCGGCGCCTATGTCCGGGGATCCAATGCCAGGGCGATCTATGACGGTGCGGGGTTCGCGCGCGATGGGGTCGTGCTGGTTTCGATCAACTATCGGCTCGGCATCTCCGGATTCGCGGCGGTGGCGGACGCTCCGCTCAACCGCGGACTGCACGATCAGCTGTTCGCTCTGCGGTGGGTGCAGGAGAACATCGAAGCGTTCGGCGGGGATCCGAACCGGGTCACGATATTCGGTCAATCGGCGGGCGGCATGAGCGTGGCGACGCTGATGGCTTCGCCGCTGTCGCGCGGATTGTTCCAGCAGGCGATCATGCAGAGCGGCAACGGCTCCGCGGCGGTCGCCGCCGAAGATGCGCGCAAGCTGGCCGGTGAACTGGCCACGATGCTCGGGATCAGTGCCGTCGCAGACGATTTCGGTCGTCTCGGCCCCGAGGGAATTCGCAGCGCGCAGGATAGGCTCGCGCTCGAGTTGATGAGCGATCCGGATCCGGAGCGCTGGGGCTCGTCGATCATTGCGAGCGGGCTCGGCGTCATGAGTTTGCTTCCCGTGATCGATGGTGAGGTGGTCGAGGGCAGGCCGCTCGCCGTGCTCGCCGAGCAGCCTGATCGGGCCATGCCGTTCATCGCGGGATGCACTGCGGAGGAATTCCGCTTCTTCACGGTCCCGACCGGCGTCGCTGCCGGAATCACCGCGGAGACATTGCCTTTCGCACTCACTCGCTATGGGCTGGATCCCGCTCTCGCGGATATCTATGGAGCGAACCGCCCGGCAGCCGCGCCCGCGGATATCTTCGCCGCGATCATCACTGATAGGGCCTTCCGTTCCGACACCTTGCACCTCGCACAATCGATCGCCACAGCGGGCGCGCCGACCTACGCCTACGAGTTCGCTTGGCCGTCAGGCATCGACGGGCTCGGCGCGTGCCACGTACTGGAGGTGCCCTTCGTCTTCGATGCGCTCGACGGCGCGCGCACACTGACCGGACCCAACCCACCCCAGGCGCTGGCCGACGAAATCCATTCGGCGTGGGTGGCTTTCGCCGAGCACGGCGATCCCGGATGGCCGCGGTTCCAGCCAGATACCCGGCTGGTGCGGATCTTCAACAGCCCGGAATCGGTCGACGTCAGTGATCCGCGTGAGGATGAGTTGGCGGCGTTGCGGAAGTCGGTCGCCTAGGGCAGGGGCTCGCGGGCGCTGTGCGTGCGCCGCATCATGTTCTAAGGTTGGTGTTCGCGACTGGCGTCACGTGGATAGACCACGAGGAAGCGCACAATCGGAGCGTCGTCCGCCTGGGTGCTCCCGAACTCGAGTTCGGGATATGGAACACAGCAATGGATTTGCGGTACGGCATGAATCCTCATCAACGGGCCCGGATCATCGACGGCAGCGCCGGTCACATCCGAGTGCTGTGCGGGGTGGCCTCGATGATCAACTATCTCGATGCGCTCAATGCCTGGCAGTTGGTCGCCGACGCACAGCGCGCGACCGACATGGTGGCGGCCGCATCGTTCAAACACGTCTCTCCGGCGGGAGCGGCACTGAACGGGGCGCTCGACGAGACCATGCGCGAGACGTGGGGGCTGGGAACCGCCCAGCTGGGACCGCTTGCCGCAGCCTATGTCCGGGCTCGCGACGCCGATCCTCGGTCGTCGTATGGCGACATGATCGCGGTCTCCGAGCCGGTGGACGATGAACTGGCCGAACTGCTGGCAACAGTGGTGTCCGACGGCATCATCGCGCCGGGCTTCGCGCCCGGTACCGTCGCGAAGCTGGCCCGCAAGAAGCGCGGCCGCTATGTCGTCTTCGAGATAGACCCCACCTACCGCCCGCCGGCCACCGAGATTCGCACCGTGTTCGGTGTCGCCATCGAGCAGGACCACGATCGGCAAGCAATCACCGCAGACCTGATTCGTTCGATCGAGGGACCCGCGCTCACCGATGCCGCCACCGCGGATGCATTACTGGGCATGATCACGGCCCGCTACACCCAATCCAACACTGTGGTCCTCGTGCGTGATGGCATGACTGTCGGTGTTGGGGCCGGGCAGCAGTCCCGTGTCGACTGCACCGAGCTCGCCGGAGCCAAGGCGCGAACCTGGTGGCTGCGTAGGCATCACAGCATTCGGGACCTCCCCCTGCCAGCGGATCTGCCGCGTCAGCAGCGGTTGAACTGGCAGATCGCCCTCGCCGCCGGCACCCTCACCACGACCCAACACGACGAACTCGCAGAACTGCTCACCCGACCACATCCTCCGATCGAGGCTCGAGAACACGCAGCATGGCGGCGCCGGCTCAGCGGCATCACTCTGGTATCCGATGGCTACCTCCCGTTTCGCGACAATATCGACGTCGCCGCCGAACACGGAGTCGCGGTCGTCGTCGAACCGACCGGCGCCCTGCACGGCGAGACGATCGCCGACGCCTGCCGCGAACACCGCATAACACTCGCCCGCACAGAACTGCGCCTGTTCCACCACTGACACGAATATTCACGCCACTGCCCGCGACCAGCCTCTTGTGTTCACCGCCCGGAGCATCGCCTCGTGTGGGAGGGTGGGGTTCGCTCGTGAATTCGGTTCTGTGGATACCGCTTACGAGGCCTGAAAGAATCCGAAAGCGAGGAGCGGCTTGGTGGAAGCAACGATCGATGTGGCCGGGTTGGTGGGGCATCGCTATCGTGCGGATGACTACTACGAAGTGGGTCGGGAGAAGATCCGCGAATATGCGCGAGCTGTGCAGGATTTCCACCCGGTGCACTGGAACGAGGATGCTGCCGACGAACTCGGATACGCCGGTTTGGTCGCGCCGACTACGTTCATTTCGATTGCCGCGATGCTGGCCAACCGCAAGCTTTTCGAAACTGTCATCACCGGCTACGACGTGTTCGTGCAGACCGATCAGGTCTTCGAGATGTACAAGCCGGTGCTCAGCGGTGACCGGTTGGTCAGCGATGTCGAGCTCGCCGCGGTTCGTCGCATAGCAGGCAAGGATCTGCTCACCATCAAGAACACCTTCACCGACCAGACAGGCCAGGTTGTGCAGATCATGCACACAACTGTCGTCGGTGTCACCGGCGAGGACGTCGACGCCGGCATCAGCGACGCGATGGAACGGGTGATCATGCACGGTATCGACGTGCCCTCGCGCACCGCGGCCGCGAGTCGCGCGGGCGCGGATGAGCAGGTCGTGACGGACCCCGTTTCTGACACCGGACCACGCCACTCCCCTATCGCCCGAACGCGAATCCCGCGCACCGTGATCCGATTCGAGGACATCACGGTCGGTGACGAGCTCGCTCCTCGGATCGCACAGCTGACGCGGGGTGATCTGGTGAACTATGCCGGTGTAGCCGGGGATGCGAACCCGATCCACTGGCACGACGGTGTCGCTGCGCTCGCGGGTCTTCCTGACGTGATAGCGCATGGCATGCTGACCATGGGCCTGGGGGCAGGATACGTCACCGGCTGGCTCGGTGACCCAGGCGCTCTGACCAGGTACGGGGTCCGGCTCTCGAACTACACGGTTGTCGAAGCCGCGTCCGTCGGCAGCGTCGAGTTCACCGGGCGCATAAAGTCGGTTGACCCCGAGACCAGGACTGCTGTCGTCGTCATCGTCGCGAAGTCCGCGGGCCGCAAGATCTTCGGCCTCGCCACCGCGGATGTCCGCCTCGCGTAGCGTTTTCCGGCGACTACTGCTGATACCCCGACGCGTGCGGTAGCGCCGGTTGCTGGCAGCGGTGGATGGCGGTGTTCGGTAGCCGTGTCGGCAGGTGGCTCAGCGTGATTCGAGCAGGCGCGATGACGGTTCGCTGGAAATTGTTGTGGCGGAAGCACGTAGCGCGGTGCGGGCCGCGACCACGGCCGGGTGGGTGCCGGTGCCTCGCCGGTAGGCCAAGTGGGTTTTGCGGCGCGTCGGCAGGGCGGTCAGCACCACGTTGGGCGGTGGGGTGAGTGCGCCGAGTTGTGGGACGAGGGCGACGCCCTGTCCGGCCGCGACCAGTGCGAGGACGGTGCTGAAGTCGTCAACGTGGTGGCGAACCCGTGGCGTGAATCCGGCTGCCTGGCAAGCCCGGATCGTCATCGTATGGCAGAGCGTGCCCGGTGTGCCGACGATCCAGGAGGAGGTGTGGTGCTCAGAGAGGTGCACGGCGGTGCGGGCGGCCAGGTAGATCGTCTCCTCCAGCAGTGGTTCGGTGTCCAGGGCGGGATCGGGCTCGGCGGGCACAAAGTCGTACTCCTGGACCAGTGCGATATCCAGCGCGTCGGTGCGCAGCGCGTCCGGGACGGTCGCCGGATCCAGTTCCGTCACAAGCAGTTCCAGTCGCGGATGGTCTCGGCTGAGCGCGATCAGGGCCGGGGACAGGATGGTCGCGACCGCCGTCGGGAAGGCTCCGATGCGCAGCGTCCCGGTGAGCGCGGCGCGGGAGGCCGCGAGGTCGGCCGTGGCCTGCTCGAGTGCGGCGAGAATGGTTTCCGCGTGTTCGACCAGGGTGAGCGCGGCGGGTGTGAGCGTGACGCGTCGTCCGGTTCGCTCGAGCAGCGGCACACCGGCTTCCCGTTCCAGCGCGGTCAACTGCTGGGAGACGGCCGATGGCGTATAGCTCATCGCCTCCGCGACCGCCGCGATCGTCTTGCGGTGGGCCAATTCGCGCAGCAGGCGCAGCTTACGAACATCGAGCATCAGCTCAGCTTATGCTTATCGGAACAAATGTGAACTGGACCTGAAGCATCGGTACGCGGCAGTCTGGGAACCATGACGCTCACCGGCCTGTTCGTCCCCCTGATCACGCCTTTCTCCGCCAACGGCGAATTGGCTGCCGATGCCCTTGCTGGTCTCGCCCATGAGGTGCTCGACGACGGCGCGACAGGAATCGTCGCCCTCGGTACCACCGCCGAAACCGCCACCTTGACCCCCGAAGAGCGCCGCCGCGTCCTCGATATCTGCGGCACCGTTTGCCGAGAACGCAACGCCCCGTTGATCGCCGGTGCGGGCACGAACTCCACCGCCGCCTCGGCCGAAGCCCTCGCCGCCCTCGGCTCCACCGTGACCGCCGCGCTGACCGTCGTCCCCTACTACACCCGGCCCTCAGAAGCGGGTGTGCTCGCCCACTTCCGCCACCTGGCCGAAACCAGCCCGGTCCCCCTCATCATCTACAACATTCCGCACCGCACCGGCCGCACGCTGAGTCCCGACACCCTGCACCGACTGGCCAGCACCCCGAACATCATCGGCTTCAAACACGCGGTCGGCAGCATCGACGACACCACCATCACCTTGATGAGCACCATCCCGCCGGATGTCTCGGTCCTCGCTGGCGACGACCTGCACGCCGCCCCACTCCTCGCCCTCGGCGCATCGGGCGCCATCCTCGCCAGCGCCCACCTGGCCACTCCTGCCTTCGCCACCCTGATCCGCCTGTGGCACAGCGGCCCCATCGCCGACGCCCGCCAACTCACCCACCGCCTCACCCTCCTATCCGCAGCCCTGTTCGCCGAACCCAACCCCGCGGTCATCAAATCCGCCCTAGCCGCCCAAGGCCGCATCCCCACCCCCACCGTCCGCCTCCCCCTCCTCCCCGCCTCCCCTGAAACCACCGCCTCCGCCCTGGAAGCCCTGGCTCAAATCCCCACATCCGTCCCCGCCTGACCACCAGCACTACATCCGGTGCCCGTTATCTTCTTCGACGTCATGTGACGGCGAACCATCCTCCAGATATGCCGTCATGCCCTCGGTACTAGCCCGGCGCGCTGCTGCCATGCGCCGAGCCAACACGGAAGTCGCTTCGCGGCCTCGACGTCATCGCACCACGCCCACCTTCGAAGCTCTTCCGCCGGAAGGGTTATCGCCGCTGTCTGATCGGCGCTGAGCGCTCCACCGTCATAGACCAGCATCACCCCGTCGCTGGGATAGAGACCGGGAGGAACCCGATCCACCACCAACAGACGCCCCATGGACACCCGTCAGGTCCAACTCCTCATCGAGCAGCGACTCCGCCAGCTTCCACAACTCGTCCGGCATCAACCGGTTGGAGAACTCGACGAGACACCATGCAGCACAACGATTCCCGACGCACCCTGCTTGCATCACATAAACGTCGGACACCGTTCTTTGATGGCGCGCGAAGGAGGTGGTTTTGGCAAACGTACATCTAAACGCATGCCCCCGAAATATTCGGGCCTGACCCATTATTAATGGCGGTATGGTGTTTGACCACCTCCTAGTCGCGTACGCCGAAGCAGTCTGTCCGACCGGCAGTCATGCTATCAACTGGCTCGAACTGCCTACCCCCCCAAGAGTGGTAAGTACAACTGGCTATGGCATACCGATCGGCATTCACGATGCCCTGGACAACCACCACCAACCCGCGCGAAAGGCACAGCCTCGCAATATGTTCGATCAATGCGATATTGAACGCGCCAGCCTCGTCCGACTCCCGCACCATCTCCCGCCGAACCACATCCTGTGCCACCACCGCACAGGTCCCACGATCGAATCTGCGCTGCAACGCGGCAGCAACTGTCGACTGCCCTGAAGCGGAGTTCCCACGAATCACGACGAGGGTACTCAGCACCGCTCGATCGAGTGCATCCTGACCGACTACGGTTGGCGGTCCGGCGGGAACGCCGTCGGATGAATTGCGGCAGCGGTGATTTCGATCTGCTCGGCCAAGTCGAGAGTGTCTGCGGCGCACGTCGTATCGACGCGGATTACCGGGCTCGGTTCCAGTGGTCGACCGTGCTCGGCCCTGACCCGGTCACCCTCCCCGCCGGGAACACGGGCGGTCGCCGAACTCGACAGCTTCGGGCCATCGCCGAAGACGTTTCCTCCGACGTAGTAGACCGTTGCCTGGCAGCGCGACCGCTCAGAAATCGGCGACTCGCCGCGCTGGCGCAGCGAATCGAGCGGCCAGCGCGTGAGTGGGTGGAATGGTTATACGACCGCGAAATTGTCGCCGTCGCGGTCGAGCGCTCGTTGCAACTCGGCAGCAGCGAGCTCGTGATCGGCTGACACTGTCACCCGCGAGGTGCCCTTGGTATCGAGATCGACAGTCACCGATTCGACCCCGGGCAGTTGGATCACTACGTCCTTGATGGTCTGCGCGCACCCACGGCAGTGCAGCCCGTCGACAGAAAAGACCTGGGTAGACATACAAATCTCCCTTCTCGGACGGCCTCGATTCTAGCCCGCGCCTCGCTGGCTGATCGCATCGACACGACGACCCGATGTTGTCGTGCCCTGCCGGGGCTTACCGTGGCGCGACCGGTTCCGGAGTTCCACACGATTCCTCGAGGCCTCATTGCTCAGCTGAATCGAAGCCGGTCGGCCGCCGGTCGATCAATTCTCGAGACTCTGGCCGATACGTACTCCCGCGGGATTGCGCTGCGGGTTCTACCACGCCATCCACAGCGCTCGCGATGACCTGCGGCGCGCCGGATTCGCTGGTTTCGCGGCCGTTCCTCCGGTGGAGGAATTATCGGATCCCGACCAAGACGCGGTCGTCGCCGTACTGCCATACGATTCCGGCTTCGGCTAAGCCCGCGTCGTACGCGAAGGCGATGTAGTCGTGGACGGTGGGCCGGTCGTGAACCGTGTGAGCGAATCCCCCGTCGCGCAGGCGCACCAGGTCGGCGAGTTCAGGAGCGCGGTCGACCGCGGCCCACCATGCCTCCCAATCCTCCGAGCACGCAGTTCCCACCCGTTCGGCTCGGCGGGCGGTCATAGCTCTGCCGAGCGCGTCCAGCTGCGAGCCGGTCGCCCCCTCGTAGAGATGGTCCCCGTTGATGAACAGACCACCGGGTGCGAGCGCGGCCGCACAGGTCCGGATCAGCGCGCGCAGCGGTTCACGGTTCATCCAATGCAGAGCGGTGGTGCTCACGAACGCATCGGGCGCTCGATGCAGTCGGAGTCTGTCGAGCCAATCACGCTCGCACAGATCGGCGTTGACCGTGCGGAATCGCGGTGACCCCAGGCTCATCTCGGCCAAGGCCAACAGAAGTGGATCCACGTCCACACCGACGATGGTAGCGGCAGGCATTCGCGTGAGCAGTCGGTCCGACAGTGTTCCCGGCCCGACGCCGAGGTCGACGATCAACGGGTCCATCCGGCCGACAAGTTCGGTCAAGACGTCGCCGATGACCTCGAATCGTTGTTCGCGATCGGGCATGTAGTGCTCTTGCTGGCGATCCCACCGGTCGATCCAGTACCGCGCTCGCGATATATCGAGTTTGCTAGTCGTCACACGAATACTCCTCGGAGGTAAGGTATTTCGCGCACCCTGCGGTAACCGCCGCTCGGTCGGCCCCGTCGGCGTGGTTCGAGGCCTCAGCATAAGTGCGCCGAGCCCGATATAAGACCATTTGGTCCGGTTCGGAGCGGAAAGACTTCCCCGAGCGCCTACGACCCAGCACATCTGTCGGGTCGCGCCGCGAGCATCTTCATATCACCCAGAATCGGCATCCGGCCGCCCCGCAACCCGGTCATGTGTTGCGGTTCCACGATCCTGCACAGCTGCAATCCCGCAGAGCCGCAATGAATTTCGAAGACCGCGATGGTGGGGCCGGCCATTGTCCGTGATCGGCGCAGATCCCGAAGCGGGTCGCAATCCGATCTCCGGGTGCGGGCAGAGTCGAATAACGCCGGACACCGGAACCGGCTGACTAGCAATATGGCCCAACGGTTCGACTACGACGATAGTTCGATCGCTTCCGAATCGAGAACGGAACATGGACCCGCCGCCGACGGGCAGCGGTGTGGGTCAGGGTTGAGAGCCTGCCAGTGGTAGATCCGCCGAGTTCGAATCCCGGATTCCACACCATCGAGGCCGCCGGAGATGTTTTCGTGCCGAATACCAGCGGTATGCCTACTGTGCCGCACAATTGGACGCGGATGAAGGTTCGGCCAGAGGTAAGTCATGAATATTCGCAAGACACTGGTGGTTTCGGTGCTGGCACCGTTGTTGGTTGCCGGCTGCGCACATGACGGCTCGAAAACCGTCGCGCACGCGGTGATTCAACCCCCTGCCGCAAGACAGACCTTGCAGGTGCCGGTCGGTCCAGGACCCTCCGGCACGTACACGGTACAGGCGCAACCGGCTCCGGGCAGCTGCCACTACCGCAAGTCCGGCGACGGGCAGCCACTGCCCGATCCCGCGTGCACTCCGGGAGCGGTCAATCCGAAGGTTGCCGCGGACAACCTCGGCGACACCATCTGCAAGGGCGGATACACTTCCTCGATCCGCCCGCCGGCCAACATCACCAACCGGGAGAAGGACGCCAACGCGAAGTCCTACGACTACACCGGCCCATTGCATGACGCCGAGTACGACCACCTGGTGTCGCTGGAGCTCGGCGGTGACCCCAACGATCCGCGCAACCTGTGGGTGGAGCCACCGTCACCCGATCACAAACCGGGCGCGGGGCCGAACAATCCGAAAGACGCCGTCGAGAACAAGTTGCACACGCTGGTGTGTTCCGGCACGGTCGCCTTGACCGACGCCCAGAATGCCATTGCCACCGACTGGACCACGGCTTTGGCCGTCGTCGGCCACCCTGACGGCAAGTAGACCACCCGCCATATCGGTGGGGTATCAGCCGCGCAAGGTGAACAACGCGGCGCTGCCGATGCCCGCGACCAGGCAGTAGACGGCGAACGCGGTCAGCTTCTCGGTCTCGAAGTACGAGGTGAGGAACATGACCGAGACATAGGACAGCACGCCCGCGACCACCGAACCCGCCAGAGCAGGACCGAGAATGTCATGGTTCTTGGGCTCGAGCAGTTCGGGCGTCTCGAGCACGCCGGCGGCGAGGATGAAATGTCCGACCGGTCAGTCCACGCAGGGGATGTTGGATCCAATGCTGGTGGTGACGGGTTTGCCGGAGTCGGGTGCCTCGTCGGCGGGTGTGGAGGTGGTGGCGCCGGTGGACGAGGTCGTGGGCGAACCTGTGCCGGTCGAGGTGGACGAACTCGACGATGATGTGCCGGAACTCAATTCGTCGGGCAGGGTGAAGTCGCTGCCGATCACGATCTTGATGTGGCCGGGGTCGAGGCTCTTGGAAGCGGCCGTCGGTAGCCCGCCGAGTAGATCCGCGGCCTGGGTGGCATCGGTGTCGGCGCCGGTGCCGTAGTAGACGACCGAACTGGAACCGTCGGTGTAGGCGGCGTTGCCGATGGTGCCTTTCTGGAATCCCTTGTCGGCCAACGCGGTTGACACTTTCGCGGCCATACCCGTCGCGCCGCCCGCGTTGACGACATCGACGGTGCTGGTGGGTGTGGTCTTGGGTGCGCTGGGGGGAGCGGCCTGCACACCGAACGCCGTGCGCACCGTCTTTTTGATGGCGGCCGGGTCGATGATGTTGACGTCTTGGCCGTCGACGGTCTGGTATCCTGCACGGGCAGGGTCTGAAATTCGATCGGAATCGAACCGGCCTTTCCCATGGTCTGCGCGAAGTCGAGCACATTCCAGCCCTGGGAGAGCACCACATCGTTCTGGGCGGCGTTGATCAGCTGCTGCATCTTGCCGATGTTGGTGAGTGTGCCGGACTCCTTGAGCTGTTTGGCGACCGAGGTGAGGAACGCCTGCTGGCGGTGGGTGCGGTCGAGGTCGCCGTTGTCGAGTTCGTGGCGCTGGCGCACGAACGACAGCGCGTTGGCGGCATCGAGATGCTGGGGTCCGGCCGGAAACACCGCGCCGGAGTAGTACTCGTCGTTGACGGCGTGGTTGAGACACACATCGACACCACCGAGAATGTTGGCCAGGTCGTAGAAACCGACGAGGGAGACCTCGGCGAACCGGTTGATCGGTACTCCGGTCAGTGCCTTCACGGTTTGCACGATGGATTCGCGACCGGCCTCTCGGCCCTGGCGTTCCAGTTCGACCTTGTCTTTGACGCCCTGGTTGGCGAGCTTCTGCTCGACTATCACCTTCTTCAGCCCATAGGCTTCCTTGATCTTGGCGTGGTCGTAGCCGGGGATCCCGGTGACCGCGACGTAGTCGTCGCGGGGGATGGAGAAGGCGGTGATCTTCTTCAGATCCTTCGGAATGTGCACCAGAATCAGCGAATTGGCGTTGTAGCCGCCTTCGCTGCCGTCACCGGCGTGCAACTGGTCCATGACGTCTTTGGGCAGATCGTTGCCGTTGCGGTCTTTACGTGTGTCCAGTCCGATCAGCAGGATGTTCATATCGCCGTCGAGCGCGGCGGCGTCTTCGGAACTGATGGCCCCGGACCGGTCGAACCCGTCATCGACGGCGCGCTCGGTGTAGTACGCGAATCCGGTGCCCGAGACGACGACCACAGCGGTGGCGGCCACCACCAGGCGCACGCCGGTCCGTGCGACCCTGACCTGCCACGACGACGATTGCGCGGACTGGGGGCGACGGTTGGGCCGCACCGGCAGATACCGGTCGGTCGGGCCCTCGGCGGTGTCGGTCGCCTCCGCGCGCGGCGCTCGTCGACCACCCGAGCCCACCGCCCGCGCACCGGCACCACGGGGCACCGTTCCCGAGCCTTCGCGCCCGGCGTGCGAATCCGCCGCGCCCGATCCGCTACGCTCGGCACGAGACGTACCGCGGTCTTCCGTACGGTGTGAGCGCCCGGTGCTCCCGGCGCGGGCGGCCACCGCGCGAACCTCTTCGACAGGCGTTTCCGGCCGAGCATGACGACCACCAGACCGGTGAACCACGACCGGGATCGGTTCGGTTTCGTCACTCATCTCGCCGTCAAGCCTCACATCACTGTGCCGCGCGGAATCCGCCGATACTATTCGCCAGGTTGAACCATCCTGCACGACGTCGGTGTCACAAGCACATCCACCACCGACACACCGGGTGCAGCGCGCCGGGTCGAACCGTGAAGTTCAGCGGATGGGAAATCCCGCACCGTGATCGCGATGGCCAAAGTCCGCCGCGTCGGCAGGGAGTAGCCCCTTGCGACAGCCCGATGACGCCATGACTGCGAACACGAGCAGCCAGGAATTCTGTGTGCTGGTGCCAGAGTTCGTGGCACAATGGCGATCTCGCAGTAGGCTCGATGGAGTGACAATCGGAGCGGGGGGACCGCGGGCTGGGCCACTGTCCGGTCGGACCACGGTTGGGGCGCGGTTGCGGGACGCGGTATTCGCCGCCCATGAGGACGCGACTCGGGCCGCCCAAGCGGCCCTGCGGGCCGGGTCACCGGTGAACCGAGATCTGGTCGAGCTGATCGAGTTGCAGCGGCGCATCGCCTACCTCGCCGACCAACTCGATTTCACCGGCATCGACTGTGCCTATTGCTCGATCGATGACCCTCCCCGCGCGACGACCGAGTCGCCCAGCAGGCCAACGACAACACAGCAGACGACTGCTCCCCGGCTCGGGATGAGTATCCCCGAGCCTTTCCCCGACCCACGCGTGTCGCCGGTTGTGGAGCGCGGTCCAGGGGTAGGCGGCGCATTCGGGTCGACGTTGCCGCGACCGCTCGTGGGCGGACCGTCGTGGACGCCGTTTCGGTTCGAGAAGGAAGGGATTGCCATGGGTGTCACACTGGCCAAGGGCGGCAATGTTTCGCTGTCGAAACAGGCACCGAACCTGACCGCGGTATCGGTCGGTTTGGGTTGGGATGTACGGGCCACCACCGGCGCTGATTTCGACCTGGACGCCAGCGCGTTAGCGACCGGCCCGACCCAGAAGGTGCTCTCGGATCGGCATTTCGTGTTCTACAACAACCTGCGCTCCCCCGAAGGCACGATCGAACACACCGGCGACAACCTCACTGGCGAAGGCGAAGGAGACGACGAGGTCATCAACGTCGACCTCGCCGCGACCCCCGCGACGATCACCAATATCTTCTTCCCGGTATCCATCCACGAGGCCGATCAGCGCGGTCAATCCTTCGGACAGGTCCGCAACGCCTACATCCGAGTAATCGATCGCAGCAACGGCGCCGAGCTGGCCCGCTACAACCTCACCGAGGACGCCTCCACCGAGACAGCGATGGTGTTCGGCGAACTGTACCGCCACGGCACCGAGTGGAAATTCCGTGCGATCGGCCAAGGCTATGCGTCGGGGCTGGGCGGTATCGCCCGCGACTACGGAGTCAACGTCTGACCGGCTCGAGATCGCGCGGTGGTGCGGCGGTTGATGGTGCTGCTCACCGCAATGATCACCGTGACCAACGGGTGGTCGGCGATCCGCCTGGTCACCAGATCGTGCAAGGCCAGTAGGACGACGCGTTCGTTCTCTTTCCGGGCTTCCTCACCCTCGCCGCGCATTGACCGGCTACAAGAAACTCGTGTGGTGTCGTGGCCATCGACGCCGCATGCTCGGCGCGAGTCGACTGAAAGCCAATGTCTACGTCGCAGCGTAAAGTGCTGTCTGCGTTCCGCATTCGACTCTGACGGACTGACTTGCTGTGTGGCCGACAGGGATCGGCGAGACGGGACCGCGATGTTGTTCGTAGCACTCATCTTCGGAAGGACGCATGTTGACCACAACCGAACCCGAGCTGGAGGGTCTGTATGCGGCCATTGAGAAATCCGCGCGGCTGGTGAACGTCCCCTGCGCGCGAGACACTGTCTGGCCCACCCTGACCGCATACGGCACGATGCTCACGCAGTCGGTGATCTCTTTGAGAGTGGTCACCGAAGCCCGCCGCTCGGGAGACCTCGACTACCGTTTCTTGACGCTGCCGAGAGACGTCGACCCTTACGATATCGCGCTTTCGAACAAACTGATTCCCGAGACCGATCATCCGATCGGCGCTCTGCTGGACCAGGTCCGGAAACAGTGCCCCGTCGACAGCTACGGGATCGACATCGGTGTAGTCGGCGGCTTCAAGAAAATCTGGCCGTTCTTTCCTGCCGATGGCATGCAAAAGGTATCGGAGCTTGCCGCACTCCCGGCCATGCCGCCCAGTCTCGCCGAGCACGCCCGCATGTTCGCACGCCACGGCTTGGAGGACAAAGTCGGCTTGCTCGGCATCGACTACTACGACAAGACGATGAACGTGTATTTCCCCGGACTGTCGGCCGACTACTTCGAACCTCGCGCCGTCGTGGCGCTGCACCGAGAAGCCGGACTTCCCGACCCGAGCGATCAATTCCTCTCGCTCACCGAGAAAGCATTCGATATATACGCCACCATAAGCTGGGAATCTCCTCGGATCGAGCGGCTCTGCTTCCCCGTGATAACACCGGACCCGACAAGACTCCCAGTCCCGATCGACCCGCGCTTCGAACAACTTGTCGACAAAGTTCCGATCAGCACGACCGAGCGTCGATTCACCTATGCCGCCACCTCGTCGCCCAGCGGAGAGTCCTACAAGTTCAGTTGGTTTTACCAATGGCAACCCAGAATGCTGGACAAGATGAAGACGTCCGATTCATAGAACGCCAATAGGGCGTTCTCCGTGCCAACTGAAGCAATCCCGCCACTGCTCGTGCAGTCCGTCAATGGCGGTGTGATCGGAGGAAGTAGCCCCGGCAACCCGCCTCCCTCTACACCTCCTCGGCCCTCGCCAAGGCCGAACTCGGCTGGGAGCCCTGACATCGTCGCCGACGCCTGGACCTTCCACCAGTCCAGGCCATCCTGAACGACGCAAAGGATGGTGCGGTCGCTGCCGAGGCATCCCGCTAGGCTTCATCGGTGACTTTCACTACGAACGAGCAGCAGTTCCTCGCGGAGGCCGGGATCGGTCGGCTGGCCACGGTATCGCCCGACGGCGTTGTGCAGAACAACCCGACCAGCTATCGGGTGAATGCCGACGGCACCATCGACATCGGCGGTATGCGCATGCGCACCAGCCGCAAGTACCGCAACGTCGAGGCGGGCAGTCGGGTGTCGTTCGTCGTCGACCAGCAGGTCTCGTTGGAGCCGTACGTCATTCGCGGCATCGAGGTGCGCGGCACGGCCGAGGCGCTCGACGACCAGGAGCCGCCGTTCCCTCCCCAGGAGCGCTCGATCATTCGGATCCATCCCGAACGGATCATCTCCTGGGGTATCGACGGCGGCTCCTTCGAGTTCACCAGTCGCACGCCCAACAGCTAAATGGTCGCGCCCGTAAGTCCCTTGGGGGGCCTGCGGGCTCGAGCCCTGCCCACCGGCCACACCGCCGGGCTCCCCGAAGACGCCCTCGACACTGTCTGCGGCCTCTACCTCAACGCCCCAACCGCCTGGACCCACTCCTCAACAGACTTACGGGCGCGACGACTCAAGCGATCACACCCAGGTCGTGACGAGCGGTGCCGACAGCGGGACCCGGGTCGGTCGCGACCACGCGGTGGAGCAATTCCGAGTAGACGTCACGGAAGTCGACGGTGGACTTCAGATCTCCGTTGTCGAGGTCGGTGAGGCTGGGCTCTTCGCCGTAGAAGCCGCCCTTGACCCGCGCTCCCGCAACGAACACCGGCCCTGCAGTGCCGTGGTCGGTGCCCTGAGAAGCGTTGGCGGCGACGCGGCGGCCGAATTCGCTATAGGCCATGAGAACTACGTCGCGGCCACGGGGATGCCCTGCCATATCCGTCAAGAACGCCGACACCGCCTCGTCGAGCCGTCCGAGCAGTTGCTGCTGGGTGCGGCGTTCATCGGCATGGGTGTCGAAGCCGCCCAAGCTGACCGAATACACCTGGGTGGGCACACCCGCCTTGATGCACTGGCCGACGAGCGCGAGCTGGGCGGCGAGCGGATTACCCCCAGGGGCGGCGGGTTTCGCACCGATCGAGGAAAACGTCTGGGTCACAGCCTGTTCGGCGTGATAGCCCGCGCAGACGAGCGCCTGGGCGGGACTGTCGCGGGGGTCGGCGGCGGCGAGAGCGGCCGATGCGGCGGATAATTCGGGCGATAGCGGGGCCGAGGCGGGATCCAAAGCCGCTGCGGTGTGCTTCTCCCCTATCGCCAGCTGCGGCAGCACGGGGCCGATATTGACCGCACGCACCGGATCGTCGCCGGTCGCGTCGAGCCAGCGCCCGATCCATCCGGTATTGATCGGGCGGTCCGGAGCGGCCGTCTGCCAGATGTCCATCGAGCGGAAATGGCTGTGATCCGGGTGCGGATAGCCGACCCCGCGCACGATCGCGAGGTTGTGGCTGCCCCACAGGTCCGCGAAGCCCTTCATCGCCGGATTGAGTCCGAGCTGCCCGTCCAGGTGCAGTACCTCCTGCGGCTCATACGACAATTCCGGTCGCGCATCGTGATAGGCGTTGTCCGCGTAGGGAATCACGGTGTTGACGCCGTCGTTGCCGCCGTACATCGTCACCAGGACCAGGATTCCGGTGCCCGGTGCCAGGGGTGCGGTGGCGGCGTGCCGGTGTACCTCCTCCCAGGTGATCACGGAGCCACCGGCCAGCCCGAGCGCACCCAGTACGCTGCTGCCGACAAGGAACTGTCTGCGATTGAATCGAGCCATGGTTCGATGACTTTCCGGTCAGCTGGTCAGGTATTCGGGTGTGTTCACCGCGATCGCGGTGAGCCGGACGGGATCGTTTCGGACCGCCGCGAGCACGGTGGCGCTGCGGTCCGACCAGGCGCCGATGCCGAGCTGGTAGCCGACCGCATCGAGGCGATCGCCCGGCGCGGCGGACGAAATCCGGCTCAGGTCAGCCTTTTTCACGAGCTCAGATGCAGCGGTGAGCCGAATCTGGGCCGCGGCCGTCGACATCCACGCTTGGCCGTGCGGCCAGCCGCCGACCGACGGCGGGTAGAACGGCAGCTGTCCGAGATTGCGCAGCACACCCGCCAGCTTCTTGACCTCGGCGTCGTTGTCCATCGGCACCGCCAGCGCCCGCACCATGCCGATCAGCCATTCGACCGGACCGTGCACGACAGTGTCGTGCACGGCGGCGAATTCGTCGTCGGTGAGGATCGCGACCACCATCCCCGCGGCATCGCGGTTCGGCCCGTAGGCCGCCGCGGCACGATCGATCGCTGGTTGCGACGGCGGTGTATCGGAGCCGAGCTGCTGCCACATCCGCCCGGCCACATAGCGAGCCGACTCGGGCCGGCCGAGCACGATATCGCAGAATTCGCGGGCGCCGAGCGAACCCGTCACGCCGAGTAAGGTTTTGGGGCCGGGATCGTGGCGCTGGGAATTCAGCGTGGCGACACCGCGGCCGTCGATCGTCCACCCGGTCAACGCACGCGCGCCTTCGCGCACATCGGTCTCGGTGTAGCCGTTGGCGTGCCCGAGCGCGAACAGTTCCAGGAACTCGCGCGACAGATTCTCGTTGGGCGCCTTCGCCGAATTACTGGTGCCGTCGAGCCATTTGAGCATGGCCGCGTCGGTGAGCATCGCGTAGGCCAGCGCGCCGAAGTCGCCGGTGCCCAGAGTGCGCAGCTTCTGGTTCTGCGCGGCCAGGGCGGCGGCGTTGCGAACTTTGGCCGCCGATGTCGCGAAGTGGTTGTGCCACAACAGGGTCAGCTTCTCATGGATCGGCTGTTGTACGGCGGCCATGCGCCGTAACCACCACGCAGTCAGCATTGCGAGTTCGTTGTTGCGTTCGGCGTTGTACCGTCGGCGGGCCTCGGGCGTCGCGTTCTTACCCGGTGCGGAGGTCTCGGCGAACACCGGCAGCGGCGTCGCCCGCGCGCCGGCATCGGCGTCCGGGTCGGTGGTCAATGCCGATCGCAGATAGTCGGCGGGCTGCTGCGCACGCACGGCATCGATCTCGGCTCCGGTCGCACCGAAGCCGGCGCGACGAAGCACGCGCGCGGTGCGCATCCACTGCGCCGATTGGCTGCCCATGATCCGAGTATCGCGCCGGCCCCGGCGTTCATCGGCTCGTTCCTTGCGACCCTTCAGGCAATCTTCAGCTCGCAGGCGCAACAATGACACTTGTGCAGCCGGGACGAATACTTGTCATCGAGGACGCCGAGGCCATCCGGGTCGCGGTGCGATCGGGGCTGACCACGGCCGGACACGAGGTGCTCAGCCGGGAGCACGGCCAACAGTTGGAGCGCGATCTCGCGCAGTTCCGGCCGGATGTGGTCGTGCTCGACATCATGCTGCCCGGACGCGACGGATTCACCCTGCTGGAAACCGTGCGCGCCAGATCAGGGGCGGGTGTCATCATCCTGACCGCCCGCGACGGTATCGAGGACCGGCTGCGCGGGCTGCGGGCCGGCTCGGATGATTATGTGGTCAAACCGTTCGACCTGGCCGAGTTGGTGGCCCGGGTCGATGCGCTGTTGCGGCGCATGGGCAGACTCCAGACCAAGACCACGATCGGCGACCTCGTCATCGACGCCGAATCCGGTGCGGTGCACCGTGGTCGCGAGACCATCGCGCTGACCCTCACCGAGTTCAAGCTCCTCGGCTATCTCGCCGCGCATCGCGACCGGGTGGTCACCAAGGCCCAAATCCTCACCGCCGTATGGGGATACGAGGATTACGACCCCAACCTGGTCGAGGTGAATGTCAGCGCGGTTCGGCGCAAGCTGGAGGCACACGGACCGCGACTGCTGCACACTGTGCGCGGCCTCGGCTACACCTTGCGGGTCGGCGACCAGTGAGCTGGCAGCGCAGGGTTGACCACCACCGCTCTCATCGGGCCGAGGTGCGATGAAGACGGTGTCGCTACGCAGGCGCGTCACGCTCACCACCGCTACGGTGCTCGCTGCGGTACTGATCGTCGTTTCGCTGGTGGTGCACGGGTTGTTCTCGCTGGCGCTGAACCGCAGTCAGAACGCGGTGCTCGCCGACCGCGTTCAACTGGCCCAGCAACTTGCCGGCCAAGGCATCTCGCCCACCGATCTGCTCACCCGGATCGATGCACGGTCGGTGCGGGCGCGGCTCGTCCTCGCCGACGGCCGCACCTTCGGCAGCCTGAACGCCCAGCACGAGGACCAGTCCACGGTGAAGACCAGACACGTGCTGCTCAACGGCCAAGGCGAGTTGGACCACGCGCGAATGACCCTGCAACTCGATACCAAACTGTTGGCCGGAGCGCAGTCAAAGCTGGTGGGCGTACTCGTGGGCACCACCGCCGCCGCGCTGCTCGTCATCGTCATCGGGTTGCCGTTCGGTATTCGGCGCGCCCTCGCACCATTGGATTCGATGACCGTACTGGCTCGCGAGATCGCCCGCGGCCGACGCGGGCGGCGGTTGTCGCCATCGCGACCCGACACCGAACTGGGACGCACCGCAACGGCTTTCGATGAAATGCTGGACGCACTGGAAGGCGCCGAGGCCCGAGCGCAGGCCTCCGAGGAACGGATCCGTACCTTCGTCGCCGACGCCGCGCACGAGTTGCGCACCCCGATCACCGGAATTCGCGCGATCGCCGAAGCGGTCCTGCAGCAGCCGCCCGACGCCGATCCCGACGCCAGCCTGCAGATGCAGATGCTATTGGTCCGCGAAGCCCAGCGCGCGGGCCGGTTGGTCGACGATCTCGTCGATCTGGCCCGCATCGACGCCGGACTGCGGCTGCGGCACACACCGACCGATCTATACGACCTCGCCGATGCCCAGTTGAATCGGATGCGGCTGCTGCACAGCGATATCGAGTTCGAACTCGCGGGCGACCATGTGGTCGCGGCCATCGACCCCGAACGTGTCAACCAGGTGCTGTTGAACCTGCTCGAGAACGCCTGCCAAGCCATGCCGGACAGCGGCACGGTGACAGTGCGGGTCGGCGCGACCAGCAACCTGGCCGAGGTGACGATCAGCGACACCGGCCCGGGGGTGCCGTCCGGCGAACGCGAGCGGATCTTCGACCGGCTGGTGCGTCTGGACCAGGCACGCGATCGCCGCGCGGACGGTTCCGGCCTGGGACTTGCCATCGCCCGCGGCATCGCCAGAGCCCATGGCGGCGACCTGATCTGCCTCGACCCTGCGCCCGGACAACACGGTGCCGTGTTCGTGCTGCGGCTGAAGATCGCCTGAAGATAGTGCCGCGACAAGTGCGCTCGGCAGGTCGGGTCGGCAGATTCGATGGGGACATATCCCTCCGACCACTGGAGTAAGAATGAAGCGCAGTCTCGTTGCTGCCACCCTTACCGGCCTCGCCGGCCTGGCCATCGCCCTGCCCGCGACCGCCTCCGCCGACCCCGGACCGCAATGCAACCCCGCGGCCGCGGCCCAGGCGAAGGCGGACAGCGCTCCGAAGGTCGCGGCATTCCTGGCGAGTCACCCGGACTTCGCCGCAGAAGTAGCGAAGGTGAAGGCCCTGCCCAAGGATCAGCGCAAAGCGGAGTGGAAGTCCTACCGCCAAGCGCACCCTCAGGACGTACAGGACTTCAGGACCGCCCGCGCGGCCATCCACGACTACCGGCAGGCCTGCCACAAGTAAGTCATCGATCTCGGCCATCCGCGCCCGGCGTGACGGGCGCGGATGGAGAGCAACCCCTGGGCCGCTGCACAAGTCGATCTCGTTATCGCCGGTACCGCCGTTCGAGATGCTCATCGGACCGAGTACTCGAGCGGGCCGCTGACAGGCCAACCCTCGATGCCATCGCGTATGTGGACGCTTTGCCCTGTGGTCCAGTCCGTGCACGGGCATCGAATGTGACGAAGTCCAACTGCGAAATGTGATGCAGGTCATTGCCCGAGAGGGCGTGGTTGGGCATCGTCGTCAATTCGTTTTTGGAAAGAACCTGGTTGGAGATGCCGAAATGGCCGACCTCAATTTTGCTTACGACCTCACGCTGGACGAGGCACGACGGCGCAGCGCCGTCGTCGAGGCGCTCGGTGACAACTGGGATCCGGTCGCGGTGCTCGCCGAGGAAGACCGGGCGTACGACATGCTGTACTCGAATCTCGACGATGAGCAGCAGCGGATCTACGACGAACTCGTCCAGGCCGGGATCCTGCCGGATCGGGCGACGCGCTACATCGCCGACTGATCTCACCGCCAGCGCGAACCATGACTGATGTTCGGCGTGTTGCCTCCGGCGAGTCGTGACCTGGCCGCTCGGGCTCTCGGCTGAGTTGGATGCGCAGGAATGCGCGGCCCGAGCGTTCGGCCGAGCGGTCAGGGGCCCGCAACGCCGTAGTTGCTGCGCCCTGATCGCTTGCCGGGCCAGGCTTCTGACGTCTCGGGCCCGGATTGTTCGGGGCTGCGTGTATCAACCGCACAGTGCCAGTTGGGTGAACGCGCGAAGCGCGTCGTCGATGGGATGGGGTTGCGGCTTCCCCGAGGAGTCGAGTTGATTCCATCGCTGCAGGTTCACCGCTATGGACATTTGCCGTTTGCCGTCAGCGCTGGTCATGGACATCGCGCCGCCACCCCAGACCGAACCCTCATGGCCCCAGTAGGTGCCGTGACCGGGCATCGTCATCTTCTGCAGGCCCAGACCGTAGTCGAGTGTCTTACCTTCGAAGGAGATGACCGGAACAGTATGTTGCATCTGCGCCAGCGCTGATCGGCTGATGATTTCGCCTGCCAGCAGCAGGGCGAAGAAGCGGTTCAGGTCCGCGGTGGTCGATATCAGCGAAGCCGCCGGCCCCACCCACGACATGTCATAGACGCTGTAGTCGCGGGGCGGGTCGATCATGCCGAACCATGCCTCGTAGTGCAGTGCGTGCGGTCCGTTGATATGCGGTCCGGCTGGGAGTTCGGTGTCGCGCAGCCCGGCGCGCTCGATGATGTTGCGAGTGATGCATTTCTCCGCCGAGATACTGGTAACCGACTCCAGGAGTTGACACATGAGTAGGTAATTGGTGTTCGAGTACACCCCCGGGGTGCCACCAGGGGTCCCGGTAGCAGGCGCCGAGACCCCCATCTCGATCAGCTCGGTCGCATGAAACCTGGTGAACCGGCTGTCATCCAGGCTTGCCGGTGTCGTTTTCGCCAGATCTGGAAACCCCGCGAGGGAGGGGTAGGCATGAGGGAGGTACTCGGCGAGGCCGCTGGTGTGGTTGATCAACATCCGGACCGTGATCGCCGCACCTCGATCGCCGGGAACCAGCTGCGGCAGGTAGTGGCCGATGGGTGTGTCGAGCTCTATTTCCCCGTCGTCGACCAGCTGCAGCACAGCGGCTGCGGTGAACGTCTTGGTGATGCTGCCGACGCGGTGTCGCATCTCGGCCGTGACGGGGCGGCCGGTGGCGACATCGGCCACTCCGGCGGCGCCGCACCAGATTTGGTCGTCGTCGCGCACTTCGGCGAAAACTCCGGGCATGCCCGCGCGATGGACGGTCTCCAGGGCGGTCTGTAGCTTCTCGGGATCGAATGTGTTGGTCACGGCACCACTATCGACCGAGCGGTCCCCCACGGTATTGGAAAAATCTTCCCCAGGCCCCGTACCGGTGCCGGGCGATGGTGGGCAGATAGTTCGCCGTGAGTGACCCCGGCGTGCGGTTGGCGAACATCGATACGTCTCGGCACAGATGAGCCTGATCGGTGTACCCGCAGTCCACCGCGACGTCGGCAGCGGGTCGGCCCGCCAGCAGACCGTCGACCGCGGACCGGAATCGGACCAGCATCGCCGCCCGCTTGGGTGTCAGGCCGATCTGGGACTCGAATCGCGCCCACAGCCGCTTGTGGCTCCATCCGAGGGATTCGGCGAGCGCACCGATCTTCACTTGGCCACCGGAGGTGAGTATGGAATTCCAGCCGGCGAGCACCTCCGGGTCGGGAGTCCGCATCGGCCTGTCACACTGCGCCAGAAACGATTTCGTCAATGCGAAACGTTCGTCCCAGGTCCGGGTGGACGCGAGTTGCTCACGCAGTCGCCGAGCCCGCGATCCCCACAGGTCTTCCAGGGCGACAACGCCCCGGCCCAAATCCGTTGGGGAAACACCCAACAGCGAATACGCCTGTATCGGCGACAAGCGAACCTCGATGCACTCGGCGCGCTCGCCACGAACATGCATGGCCTCGAGGGGAAGCCCGGCAACGAAGCCGCCGAGGGTTCGCCGCCCGACAGCATCGTCGACGAGCAGCCCGCGGTCCCCGAATTCGATCAGCACGGTGATCGCCGCTGTCCCGGCGACCCGAAGATCCACCCCGGCGCCACCCGCATCGCGGTAACCGATGATCGCGGCACCCAGCGGCCCGGCATCGGCCGAACCTGCGAAATCCCACCGCACATCAGACTCGCGGCCGAAGTCCACACTGTCCACCCGTCCAGGCTACGGAAAGGCGAGGACACCGCCATCGTGGCCGCAGCCGCACTCTTCAGAGGAAGACACGAGCGATCTCCAACCACTTCCGCGCGTCCTCGCCGACCGCGGTGAGGTCGGTCTCGGCCAGCGACCTGCGTTGGGTGACTCGAAGACAGAAGTCGAGGGCACTGCCCCGAACCCGTTGCGCGGCATCTTCTGGGCCCCAGACCCAGGTCTGGCCCTCGGGACCGGTCAGCTCGACACGGAACGGCTCTGCCGGAGTAGGCAATTGGGCCGCATAGAACGACAGCTCTCGTCCTATGACACCCAAGGCGGCCACATGCCGGAGCCGACCCGTCGGACGGTGTGAGACACCCAGCGTATCGAAAACATCCTGCCCGTGAGCCCAGGTTTCCATCAGTCGAAGCGGCACCATGAGCGCGGCGGTCAATTGCGAGCCGTACCACGGAAACCCATGGTCCAGTGGAACATCACGCAGCGCCGCCGCCACCTCGGCTCGACCAGCACGCCATTGTTCCAGCAGTACCGATCGCGGTTTCGCTGCTCCCGCGGCGGCGTCGAGATCGGCGTATCGGCTGCCTGCGGCTTCGGCCTGCTTCAGCACGGCGTCGAACGCCTCCGGGGTCCGTATGGCGATGAGAACGTTCGCATCAGCTACGGCAAGATGAGCGATCTGGTGGGCGATCGTCCACCCCGTTGCCGGCGTGTCCTTGGACCAGTCGGCCTGCGCTGATACCAGGGCGTCGAGCTCATCTCCTTCAGCCACCAAGTCGGGCAGAGCGAGATCGCGCTCCACATCGGACATGTCAAGGTCGTAATTCAACATCCGGTATCACCTTCATCCCCGTGGTCGAACATGATCACCACCAAGGTAGCCGCCGACCGTGCCACACGGCCGACACATCCGGAAATGCCGCTGGGCGCGGCCGACGAACGAGATGCACTGCGGCTCAGGACATCTCGCAATAGCCGATGAGTGGGCGCGCCGAGGTCTAGATGACCTTGGCGGCGATCAGTAGGTTCCAGATCTCGACCTGGTCGACGACCTCGACGCCGAGTTTTTCCGCCTTGGCCAGCTTGCTCTCACCGACTCCCGCACCGGTGATGAGCAGGTCGGTGTTGGCCGAGACCGAGGACGCCGACGTCGCGCCCGCCTGTTCACACAGGCGTTGGAACGTAGGGCGGGCGACCTTCTCTCCGGAGCGGGGGTCGCTGATAGCGCCGGTGATCACCACCGTCTTGCCTTCCAGAGGCGCGCCGGCCGCGATGACCGGGGGAAGGTCCTCCTCGCGAACGTCCAGACAGACGCCCGCCTCTCGCAGCCGCTCCAGTTCCGGACGCAGGCGAGTGAGGTGCGCGACCAGGGAGGCAGCGACCTTCGGTCCGATGTCCTCCACCGCCACGAGCCGTTCCTCGCCCGCGTCGGCGACCTCCTCCAGGGAGCCGAATCCCGCCCGGGCCAGGCGAGCGGCGGTACCGTCGGAGGCCATCGGGATCGCCAGGCCGATCAGCGCGCGGCGCAGGCCGATGGGACGACTCGCATCGATCGAGTCGATCATGCGCGCGGCCGAGACCTCCCCGATGCGGTCGAACGCGAGCAGGCGCTCCTTTGTCAGCGTGTAGAAGTCCGACGGGCGCTCCAGGATGCCCGCCTCGGCCAGGCGTTCGATCCACACCTGCCCGATGGCGTCGATGTCCGCCGCCGCGCGCGATGCCCAGTGGATGAGCCTGCGCACCGTCTGTGCGGGGCAGGAGACGTTGGTGCAGAACAGCTCCCGGCTGTTGCCCTGCTCGGTCACCGGCTGCGCGCACGAGGGGCAGGCGGTGGGCGGCACGATCTCGCGCTCCTCACCCGTGCGTTTGGAGGCGTCGAGCACGCCCGCCACGAACGGGATCACGTCGCCCGCGCGGCGCACCAGCACGGTGTCTCCGACCTTGATGTCGCGGGCACGGATCACCTCTTGGTTGGCCAGCGTGGCCTTCGTGACCGTCGTGCCGCCCACGAACACCGGCTCCAGCCACGCGACCGGGACGATCTTGCCCGTCTTGCCGACGTCCCAGACCACCTCGGCCAGCAATGTGGTCTTCTCCTCGGCGGCGAACTTGAACGCCAGCGCGCCCCGTGGGGAGTTCGATCGAGTCCCGGCTGCCGCGTAGGCATCGCGGTCGGCCAGCCGCAGCACCGCGCCGTCGAGGTCGTAGTCCAACTCGTTGCGCCCCTGCTCGATCGCGGTGATCGCCGTCTGCGCCTGCTCTGCATCGGCGCAGAGCCGCATCTGCGCACCCGCGACCCCCAGCGCTCGCAGCCCCTCTCCCAGGTCGACCGCGGCACCGCCGGCAGAGGTATCCAAGTCGAAGCCGAAGAACTGTAAGCGCCGCTCGGAGACCGTGGCCGGGTCCTTCGCCCGCAGCGTGCCCGCCGCGGCGTTGCGCGGATTGATCAGCGGCTTGTCCGGATGCGCCGCGTTGTAGGCGAGGAAGGTCGAACGCAGCATCACCGCCTCGCCACGCACCTCTACCCGCCCCGGGACGTCGATCCTCTCGGGAACACCGTCGACCAACGCGCGGACCAGCACAGTCACATCGTCACCGGTGGTGCCATCACCCCGGGTCACGGCACGCACCAGCCGGCCCTCCTCGAAGACCAGCGCCAAGGACAAGCCGTCGAGCTTCGGCATCACCACCACCGACTGGCCGGGAAAGCGGTCGAAGAACGCCACGACTTGCTCGGGCTTGGTCGCCTTCTCGAGTGACAGCATCGGACGCGAGTGCCGGATCGGGGCGTGCAGCACAGCGGGCGCCCCGACCTGCTCCAGCGGATTCGGGTCGGGCGTGAGGTCGGGATACGCCTCGATCAAGCCACGTAGCTCGTCCTCGATCGCGTCGTACTCGGCGTCCGCGACCAACGGCGAGCCCTGGTAGTAGGCCTCGCGTAGCGCCACAATACGGTCCGCAAGCTCTTGGATATGTACCCCAGTTTCCACAGCACCCGACGCTACCGATACCCACCGACACCCGCGTCGAACGACGCCGCGTGGGACGCTCGGCCTGCTCAATACCTCCTGGGCTGACCGGATTCTGCTTCGCTCGCCCAGACCGGCACGACGGGGACGTTCGTAACCACGGCTGGAGGGCATTGCTCCGAAGACGACTGCCCCGCAATCGGGCGAATCCTTTTGCGCCGTCGGCGCCTCTTACACGTGGCATCTGGACCAGGACGGTATGGCCGAGGTCGCTGATCGCCGAGCCGGCTGGCGTGCCAACGATCGGGCTGTACCCAGTGCGACACAGTCTCGATTCTGGTCCGTCCCGCAACTAGAAGGAGCACACATGTCCGATTTCCATCCGCCACAACCGATCTCGGTCGCACCCGATGGCGAGCCGTTGCCCTGCCAACTCCGGCCCGTCTCAGGACGCCGGACACCCGTCTCGGCCGTGCTGGCGGCACTGGCCATCAGCATGCTGTTTGTCGGGCCCGGCGTCGCTCACGCCGATCCTGCTCCCGATGAGCCCGCCGCCACGACGGATATCGCATGGACAACGGCAAACGGTTTCCGCGGGTCGCCGTCGTTGACAGCGCCCACCCACGTCGTCGATGTCGCTGGGGTACCGATCGCTTACCGCAGCTTCGGACACGGGCCAACCCTGGTGTTGACTCCGTGCCTCGGACTCAGCATGGACGATTGGGATCCGGCGCTGCTCGATCGCCTGGCCGCGACCAACCATGTGGTCATCTTCGACTCCGAGGGCGTGGGACGGACCCCAGCGAACGAGTCGATCATCTCGACCGTCCGACAACTGTCCGATCAGGCCGCCGGTCTGATCCAGGCTCTTCATCTGGACCGCCCCACCGTCGTGGGTTACTCCCTGGGAGGATTCGTCGCGCAACGTTTGGTCGTGGATCACCCCGATGCTGTCGGCGCCCTGATTCTGATGGGTACGGGTCCCGGCGGATCGCAGCAGGTGCTGCCCGATTTCCCCGATCTGATCGCGGGCGCGCCAGCGTTCGATCCACTGGCGCCCGCCGACCGGGTCATTCCACTGTATTTCAGCGATCATCCCGACGCTCTGGCTGCGTGGCGTCAACGAACAGCTCTGCGCCCCGACCGGGTCGGGGTGAACTTGACCGGCCTCAACCGGCAACGCGCGGCAATGAGCGACTGGCTCATCGACCCCACCGCCAACGTCATCGCCAGCCTGCCGAACCTGCGGCTGCCCACCCTGATCCTGGGTGCGGATAACGATAAACAAGAACCCGCCGCCAACTCAGCCCTGCTGCATCGCTACATCAACGGTTCGGAATTGCTGATCTACCCTCAGCTCGGCCACGCGTTCCCCTTCGAAGCACCGGCGCGCGTTGCTGAGGATATCGCCCGGTTCACGCGGTAGCAGCCTGCCCCACCGTCAGCGCCGGTACGCGGGTTCCCGGGCCGACCGCCTACCGAGCGCGACCGGATGGCGATGGTCCTCGCCAGCGGCGGCGCGTCGAGCGCGGCACCGACGTTGTTTTGCGTCGATGGGGAACATCATCGCTTACCGTGAAGCCGTTGATCCTGATGAGCGTGGCTGCGTTCGAACCGTCACATCCGGCAGTGCTGCCTGGTCTCCCTGTCGGCAACACACGACAACGAAGGACCGATCATGCAGGCCATCATCGTTGAGAATCGTAACGCCGGTGTCGCCGGGATGACCCTGACTCACGACTTGCCCTACCCGCACGCCGCCGAGAACGACGTGATCGTGAAAGTGCACGCCGCCGGGTTCACCCCAGGCGAGCTGGACTGGCCCGGCACCTGGACCGACCGCGCCGGCCGGGACCGGACCCCGAGCGTTCCCGGGCACGAGTTGTCGGGAGTGGTCGTCGAGTTGGGTTATGGCACTACAGGTTTGACCGTCGGGCAGCGGGTCTTCGGTCTGGCCGATTGGACCCGCAACGGCACACTGGCCGAATACACCGCGGTGGAGGCTCGCAACCTCGCTCCCCTGCCCGCCGATATCGACCACACCGTGGCCGCCGCGCTGCCGATCTCGGGGCTGACTGCCTGGCAGGGCCTATTCGACCACGCTCGCCTCAGCACCGGTCAGACCATCCTGATCCACGGCGCCGCCGGCGGTGTCGGCTCGATCGCGGTGCAACTGGCCCGCGAGGCCGGGGCCCGAGTCATCGGCACCGGCAGATCCCGCGACCGCGACCGCGCGCTCGCCTTCGGCGCGCACAGCTTCCTGGCCCTGGACACCGAGCCGCTCGAGCAGGTCGGCGAAGTCGATGTGGTATTCGACGTGATCGGCGCAGACATCCTGGATCGCTCGACCACCCTGGTACGCGCCGGCGGAACCCTGGTCACCATCGCCACGCCACCCACGATCCAGCCCGACGACGGCCGCGCGCTCTTCTTCGTGGTCGAACCCGACCGGACCCAACTCACCGAGCTCGCCACGCGTCTGCGCGACGGCCGCATCAAGCCGGCCGTCGGTGCCGTCCGCCCCCTCGTCGAAGCACCCGAGGCCTTCAGTCCCGGCAAGCACAGCCCCGGCAAGACGATCATCCGCGTCAGCGACGAATGAACACACGCCGTTCACCCTGATTGCGATCGGTCGCCGAGTCGAGCGCCTAGGCCCCGATCCCCCGCCGATGCATTCACTGCCGAAAATACGAGAACAGCAACAACACACCGACCACAACCAGAGAGGGTGACCGCTCACGGCCGCCTATTGTGCGTTTCCCAACGCGCCCCCTGAGGTTCGACGGTCGGTGGCCGTGTCGCGGGGTCCGCAGAGGACCCCGCGACCAGTTGCGCCGACCCCGCACTCGTCAGGCGGCGAGGGCCGCGGTGATCTTGCGCGCCATCGCAGCCACGGCCGGGCTGGGCTCGCCCTTGCCGGACCGGGCGGCGGCTTCGACGGCCAACAGGACGGTGTCGCGGAAGTTGTCGGCCTCGCCCGGATGCTGCTGGCCGAGCAGGGCCATGGCCGCTGTCAGGGCGGGCAGCACCTGGTCGGCGAGTTCGGCGACCGACTTACCTTGCAAGTGAATGTCTTTGGACTTGGCCGTGAGCACGTGTCCGACCAGTCCGGTCGCCGAGGTCAGGACGATCGAGGCCTGCGTGCTGCCCTTGTGCGGTGCACCGGCGGCGGCTAACAGCGACACCGCACCGTAGGCGGCGGTGCGCAGGGTGCTCTTGTCCTGATCGGTCAGGGTGATGGTGACAGTCATGTCGTGTGCTCCTCGAAATCGGTTGTGGCACTGACTGGAACGGTGTCGGTGCCGGTCGTTTTGTTCGATGGACAGACTTTCGCCGGGCCGACTGACAGCGACCTGACACACACCTGACACCTGCACTGACACCGCGATCGGCCATCCATACGCCAGCTGACCCGCTGACGATCACACCGTCCGAAACCGCTGTGGCTCAGCACGTCCTATGTCGCGACCCGCGCGCGTTCGATCTCGGCGGTGCCTTACGGCCGACAGTTTCCGATGCCGCGCCGTCAGGTGCGACCGCCTGCACGCAACAAGACCGGAGTCATCGCCGCGACTGCCGTGCTCGTGGTTGCGGCAGCCTTTACCGCCGGGGTGCTGGTCCGGACCGGCCGGGACGCACGTAGTGCGGCGTCGGCGGGACCTTCGGTCACAGTGGTGCCCGCACCGTGGGCACCAGCACAGCAGGCAATTGCGGATGCGTTCCGGAAACTGGTCTCGGGCAAGAAGAACTCGTCAGATTCCTGGCGAGGGGCCCGGTGTACCGGCGCGGCCAGTCAAGGCGACGCGTCTCCATTCGTGGCGGGCAATCTACGAATCCGTATACGTGACGCCGTGTGAATCCGCCGCCGGTTCAGACGCCCTGGCGGACGCGACCGGAGCCGAAGAAACTTCGATCGAGTAGGCCATCCGCTAGGCCAATCGATGATTCGAAAGACCATCCTCGAAAAACAAAGAATTATCTTCAGCGACATAGAGATTTGTACGCATAATCTTCACATTCGGCAGTTCTACTGCGTGGCGAACATGCCCGGCGCGGTGCGGCACACCTCGACCGCCGCCCTCATCAATGCCACTCTGCCGTAGGAGATCTCACTCGCGGACCGCGGCTGGCGCGAAGTCGTCGCCGCCGATCCGGGCCTGGACTCCGCCGCGACCGCTGCGGCAGTGCGCAACTTGGTCCACAACCGGTAACGAAAGCACTGGTGCACAATCGAATTGCTGCGGGAAGCCGTCGAGGACCGTCGGCTGCCGCCGCGCCTGCCGTGTGAACGATTGTTCCTCGGGCCATGATCAGCGGAGCCAGATGTCGATGTCCGCGACCTGTACCGTCCATGTCACCCAAGCCCGGCTGCCATCTACCAGCGATCACCTATATGGCCCGTGAAATCGAGTAACACAAGTCCGCCCGAGCCGCCCGCCGCAGCCACGATCGCCAATTCGCCAATGTGATCATCCGGCGCATGTAGGCCGACGCTGCTTCGGTCGCATGTCCGGACGGAATCGCAACTCCTGGCTGGCCGAACACGAATCGGGTCGACCTCGGCAAATGGTGTACGACGATTCATGCGTTGCCCTGCTATTGCCCCTTGTCAATGATGGCGGTCGAATATAGCTGGCGATGACGAATTTGCGTTGAGTTACTGGCAATTTCGTATCGCCCAATCTTGCTTGCTGTATGTTTGCCATCGTTGTCCGACCACAACTTCGGGAGGTTTGTCATGAACGATGAGCGCGACCGATTTGCTGAGCTGTCCGAGGTCAGGATGTGCTACCGCGACGAGGGTGATCCGTCGGGGGAACCGCTGCTGATGATCATGGGGCTCAGCTCGCAGCTGATCCACTGGCCCCAGGAAATCGTCGACGACCTCGGCGAGCGGGGCTACCGGGTGATCCGTCCCGACAACCGCGACAGCGGTCTGACCGAGTGGAAGATCACACCGAGCCAGTACTACCTGAGGGCGGTCGCGCGCGACGCCATCGAGTTGCTCGATCATCTCGGTATCGAGCAGGCGCACGTCGTCGGCGCCTCGATGGGCGGGATGGTCGCTCAACTGCTCGCGATCGAGCACCCTGCGCGGGTGCGGTCGCTGTGTTCGATCATGAGCACGCCGCACGTCAGCATCGGCATGGCCGATGGGGAGGTGCTCCAAGAGCTGACCAAACCGCTCCCCCCGAATCGTGACGAGGCGATCGAGCAGGTCGTCGACCTGTACACGCTCATCGGCTCGAAGACCTACGCCGACCGGGAGCGCCGCTACGCACTCGCGACCCACGCCTACGATCGCGCGCGCCACCCCGAGGGCCCGGCACGCCAAGTGACCGCGAGCATCATCGCTCCCAACCGCACGAAGAGCCTGCAGCAGTTGCGGGTGCCCGCGCTGGTCATTCACGGCGCCGAGGATTCGCTCATCAAGATCGCCGGCGGCGAGGCCACCCACGCAGCGATCCCCGGATCGACCTATCTGCCCCTGGCGGCGATGGGTCATGACATACCCGCACCCCTGTTCGACGAAGTCGTCGCGGCCATCGCCGAAAACGCGGCCCGGCGCCCTGCGGTCGTGTGAGATCCTCGCCGCACCCCAAGTTGCTGCCGGGTGGCCTGGGCCAGACGCCACCCGGTGACGGGGCCATGGTCAGTTCTCGAGGCGAAATACCGTGGGGCGACCGACGGTAGCGACGACCTCCACCAGTCCGGCGGTTACGAGCAGCCCGTCCGAATCACGGCGGGCTGTTCGTGAACCCATGGGGCCGATGACAAAGACACCCGAACTCCTGAACACGCCGGAGCCTCCCGCAAATCACAACGATGGTGCTCAGCGCTTCGAGTGCGTCCTGACCGACTACGGTCGGCGGTCGGGCAGTAACGCCCTCGGATGAGTTGCGGCAGCGGCGATTTCGATCTGCCCGGCCAAGCCGAGAATATCTGCGGCGCACGTCGTATCGACGCGGATTACCGGGCTCAGTTCCAGCGGTCGACCGTGCTCGGCCCAGGTATCCCAATCAAGAGCCAGGCGCTGTCGGTCATTGTGCACAGCGGCCCGCTCTCGCTGCGCGTACCTGGCGCGCGCCGTTTCCGCGGAAGCGTCACACCAGATCTCGATCGCGCGGTCGGCGCCGACTCGCTGCATACCTGCTTTCGCGAACCCGAGGTCGCGCGGTCTGAACCACCATGAGTCGATCACCACCGAATAAGGTATCGCCGCGGCCATAGCCCAGACCGCCTCCATCGCAATCGCGCCGAGTGACGGCAGGTCCTCGGGGCAGGAAATGCATTCCGCCAAGTCTTCTTTCACCACATCCTTGGACAGCACCTGCGCATTCAGTGCGTGCGCGAGCAGCGGTGCCAATGTCGACTTACCCGAGCCGGGTAGGCCATTGACCAGCACGAGAAGCTTGTCCATCGCTCCCTACGGTTTCGGGTATGGGCTTGGCGAATGATTCTGGAGTCCAGCGGTCGAGCGGTGTGACCGAAACGATACTTGAAACCGACGTTGCGTCAGGTTTTAGCGTGGGTGGGGCACGTCGAGAGGAGTCATGTTGGTTGAGCGGGTGTGGCGGGTTGGGGAGGTGGCTCGGGAAAGTGGGGTGACGGTGCGGGCGCTGCATCATTACGACCGGCTCGGGCTGTTGGTGCCGTCGTCGCGGACATCGGGTGGGCATCGGTGCTATACCCAGGCCGATGTTCAGCGGCTGTATCGCATTGTGGCGTTGCGGGGCTTCGGGTTTGCGCTCGAGGACATCGCGGCACTCCTGCATGCCGAGCCGACTCTGGACGCGCGCGAGCTCATCCGGCAGCAGCTGGTGGTGGTCGATGAACGCATCGCACGCGCGGCCGCATTGCGTGAACGCCTGCTCGGTGTGCTGGACGGCCTCGATGACGCGGTCGAGCCGTCGACATCGGAGTTCCTGCGATTGGTAGAGGAGACAATTTCCATGAATCAGCCACTGACCCCTGAGGAATTCGCCCGGCTGACGCGGCAGCGCGCAGAGTACGCACGGCAGTTGGGCGCGGAAGAATTGGCGGCGATGGCGCAACGGCGCGAGGCTGCCTTCGCGGCGATGAGCCCGGCCGAATGTGCGCGCAGGCACGCCCAACGTGCGCGAATGATGCCGCCCGGCGTCGGAATCGCTGGCGGAGACGACTGACCCACAGCCTCCTGAACGAGGGATTCCGGCACGTGATCCCTCGTCTAGGTGAGGGGTTGCCAGGTCCAGGTGGTCGAGAGTTCCAGGGGCGTGGTGGGGGTTACGGCGTCGGGGTGGGTGTTCAGGCCGTTGGGTGGGCCGGATTGGGGTTCTACGCAGACGGCTTCGGGTTGTTGGTCGAAGATGACCACCCACTGCGCGGGACTGGTAATTGTCAGCTCCAGGGCGTGGGGCCAGGTGAGGGTGACGGTGGTGCCGGTGGGCATGGCGAAACAGTCGTCCCAGGGGCCGGGCTGCGGAGCGATCCGGCGGCCATCGGGAAGGTAGTCGGGGCCACGTTCTTCTTGCCAGGCGGGCGTGAAGTCGAGCTGAATGTCGTTGCCGGAGCCAAGATTCCGGAGGAACCAGGGGTGCCAGCCGACTTGGGCGGGGAAGGTGTCGGCGGCGGCTTCGACGCGCATCGTGAGGGTGACCGAGTCCGGGGTGAGTTCGATCAGCTGGGTGACTCGGCCGGGGTATGGCCATGGGGCGGTGAGGTCGTAGCTCAGTGTGGCGGAGGTTTCGCTAACGCTGAGTACGTGCCAGGCGGTGTCGCGACCGGTGCCGTGGATGGCGTGCGGGGCGGCATTGATGGGCATTTGGTGGACTGTGCCGCCATTTCGGAACTGGCCCAGTCCCATTCGTCCGCACCAGGGAACCATGGGGAACGCGCCATAGTGGGGACCCTGTCGCAGCAGCTCGAGGCCGCTGATCCGCAGGCTTCTCGAGCGTCCGCCATCCTGCGGATCAATTGTCAGCTCCGCGTTCCCAGCGGTCAGCACGACCGTGGAATCGCCGGTATCGGCCATGAGCACTCCCCTTTCGGCAATGAACTGATCCGGTAGCACACACTGCCACGGCGGCGGCCTGGATGCGCGGCGTGCGCGTGGTAGGAGCCTCAGCTGATCCAGTACCGGCGTACCAATGTGCCGTTGGTCCCCGGCTCGATCGAGTCGAGCGTCCGCCGCAGGATTCGATAATGTGTGCGGAGGCGGCGTTGGTGTCGTCGCAAGTGACAAGGATTCGATCCACACCGAGGCCGTGGGCGACGGCAACGCTGGCGCGCAGGATCGCGGTGCCGTAACCGCGACCGCGGAATCGACGCAGGACGGCGTACCCGATGTGCCCGCCGCGGCGCGCCAAAGCCGGATTCAAGGTATGCCGGACCGAGGCGCGTCCGATGATCTCGTCGTCGACGGTGGCGACGAGGAAGGTCTCGGGCACTATGCCAGGTGGTAGACCGGCGCCGATGCGGCGCTCTTCCAGGGTGGACAGGTAACGCGACCAGGTCATGCCGGGCTCGAGACCGAGCGCGAAGTCGAACCCGCATTCTGCCAACTCCGCGTGTGCCGCGCGCACCACCTGCTCATCCGACGCCCGTGGCACCCGGAGCAGCACGGCATCGGTGCGGCGGGGTGGTTCCGGCATCACCGCGACGGTAGGCCGCCGCGCGGCGCGGTGTCGACCGAATTATTCATCGCTTCGCAGGGCCCTGGGCGTGGCGCCAGGTTTACGTCGACCGGGCGGTGCCCGAGCGTGCATGCTGGTGTTAATACCGTCCGACCTGTCGGTTGAGAACGCGAGGTGGTGCAGGTGCTGGATATAGTGCGGGGCGTGTCCTTCGTCCAGCCAGCTCTCGACCGCATTCCGGAGCCGTATCGGTCCTATCTGATCGAGCGTCGCGAACTACTGAAGTTCGCGGTGGTCGGCGGGATCACCTGGTTCATCGACACCGGCATCGTGTACGCACTCAAGCTGACCGTACTCGGCGAAAAGCCGCTCACGGCGCGCGTTCTCGGTGTGCTGATCGCCACCATCGTGTCGTATGTGCTCAATCGGGAATGGTCGTTCCGAACCAGGGGTGGCCGCGAACGACATCATGAGGCGGCCCTGTTCTTCGCCATCAGCGCGCTCGGCATCGGTGTCACCCTATTGCCGCAGGCGGTGGCGCTGTATGTGCTCGATATCCGGGTGCCGCATGTCAGCCCGGTCACCCAGGCGGTATCGAATTTCATTACCGGCCAGATCCTCGGCGTCTTGCTCGCCATGGCATTCCGATACTGGGCGTTCCGCCGGTACGCCTTCCCGGATGATCTCGTCCAATCCGAGCTGGAACCACGGTAGGCCGCTTACCTACGAGGTAATTGACCCCGATTCGGGACGGTCCGAAGATCGCCGGTATGACTCGGATCGGTGTTCTTCTGCCCAGCCGCGAAACCGCCATGACCGGCGACCACGACGCTGCTGGACTTGTCCGCTTTGCCCATGCCGCCGAGGATGCCGGGTTCGACTCGGTGTGGATCGGTGATTCCCCATTGGCCCGCACGCGGGTCGATCCGCTGCCGCTGCTGGCCGCCGTCGCCGCGACCACCTCGCGGGTACGGCTCGGCACCGCCGCGTTGACCGCGACATTGCGTCATCCGCTGCTCGGCGCGCACACCGCCGCCACCGTCGACCAGATCAGCAACGGCCGATTGATCCTCGGCCTGGGTGCCGGATTCCCGGTGCCCGAGAGCCGGGACGAATTCGACGCTGTCAGTGTCCCTTTCACCACGCGGGTGGGCCGACTCGACGAGACGGTCACCATCTGGCGGCGGAGTTGGTCCGGCGCAACCGATTTCGACGGCCGCTACTGGCAACTCGATGACCTGTCCCGCACGCTCCCCGCCGCGAGCCCGGCAGGTCCCCCGCTCTGGCTGGCGGGCAGCGACACACCGCGAGTACTGGAACGGGTGGCCCGGCACTACGACGGCTGGCTGCCGTTCCTGCCGGATCCGGATGCCTATGCCCGCGCGTGGACGACGATCCGCGAAAAGACCACCCGCACAATCACTCCCGGCCTCTACGCCACGATCAATATCAACCCGGACGCCGCCGCCGCGCGTGCCGAACTCGACGGCTACGTGCGCCGGTACTACCGCCGATCCCTGGACGAAATGTCGATGATCCAAGCCTATTTCGGCGGCTCGGCCGAGGAATGTGTGCAGTGGCTCGGCCGATATCTCGATGCCGGTGCGTCGCATCTGGTGCTGCGCATCGGATCACTCGATGCCCGCCGCCAATTGGATCTGCTCGCCGACGCGCTGCTCCCAGCACACCAATCGGCTTGAGCCTCAGGCCTTGTGCTGGGCGATCTGAATCAGATTGCCACACGTGTCATCGAGTACCGCGGTGATGACCGGTCCGTGATCGAGCGGCTGCTGGGTGAACCGCACGCCGAGCCCGAGCAACCGCTCGTATTCGGCGTGCAGGTCGTCCACCGCGAACGAGGTGTACGGAATCCCGTCCTCGACCAGCGCCTTCTTGAACGGTCCGACCGCCGGATGCCCGTCGGGCTCCAGGAGCAATTCGACGCCGTCGGGGTCCTGCTGTGAGGTGACGGTCAGCCAGCGCGCCTCGCCGAGCGGAATCTCGGTCTTCTTCACGAAGCCGAGGACTTCGGTGTAGAAGCGCAACGCCTTGTCCTGATCGTCGACCAGGACACTGGTGACATTGATGCGGATCATTCTTCCTCCTGAAGCCAGCGGTGTGTGAGCCGCCGCAGTGGTTCTCGATTCAGATGGTGGAACTTGTAACGGCCGTCCCGCCGGGTGGTCACCAGACCGGCGGCCGCGAGCACATCCAGATGCTGCGAGACCGCCTGCCTGGTCGAGGTGAGCTGATGGCCCATGGTGAGCCGGGTGCAGAGCTCGAATAACGTCTGGCCGTCGCGATCGGCCAGCTCGTCGAGGATCGCGCGGCGCGTGGGGTCGGCCAATGCCTTGAAGACATCGCCTGCCGGGCCGGTGCTCATGCTCCCACTATAGGCAAGTATTTACTTGCCTATCAAGCCCGAGCTGCGCAGACCGTGCGGTATGCAGGGCGAATGGGGCGGCGGCCGAGCTAAATTGGGTGGATGAGTTACGAGTTCGTGGTGCTACCGGCGGGCGCGGCGGCATCGCCGGGGGACGTACTTCCGTACTTTCGGTCGCGGCGCGGGCAACCCGCGGACGACCATCTCTATCAGACCGTCATCGCCGGACTGCACGGGTGGAACAGCCGAATTCCGGCCGCCGCATCGCATGCCAGGCTGCGGATCGAGGCGGCGGGCGATGCGGTCCGGGTGACCGCGGCAGATAGCGTGGACCGCCGAAGAACGCGTGGCTCCGCGAAGGACTACGCGGAGCCACGCGTTCGCGAGCTCATCGAAGCTCTCATTACGGGTTTCGCGTACGAAATCTACGATGCGCGGGCCAACACGTTGACCAGCCCCGAAATCCGCTGCTTCGCCCTGGTGGATATCGGCGGTGAGCGCAAATATTCCTCCCTCACCCAACGCGATGTCTTCGACTGGGTCCGCCAACTCCACCTGCTGGCCGCAACCCCATTCCTGATCGCCGAAAAGCGAAATGGCACAAAAAGTTTCATACAGACCTACCGTAACTCCCCCACCGACTACACCGTCGAACTCCACCACCCTGTTCGCGACCAACGCCTCAGCGCCACAATGACCGACGGCGCGACCGTTGCCCAGCTCATCTGGGACTGGGCCAGTGACGAGTGGAGCCGCCTCGACCAGGTCCCATGGGAGCCTCTGGACTGAGACCCAGCCCAAAAGGCTAGTGCCACTCCATGATTCGGGCCGCAGCCGCTCGGCGGTGAGCGTCCTCTTCGGTCGAATCCTTGGCGATGGTGCGGATTCGTTCGCGGATCCCCGGAATCCGGGTGTTCACGTGCGCAATGGCGAGTCCGCGGGTCTCGGCCTCGCAGTCATCCAGGCATTCGACCGCGCGGTGCTCGGCGAAGGGCGATTCGAGCCAAGGCAGCGGCGCATCTCGCGCGCAGATAGGAGTACACGGTGCCCTCGTAGATCTCTTCGATCAGCCCGATGCCAGCGACGTGGCCGAGGCGGGCGAGGCCGTCGACCAGGTCGCACTGGGCATAGATGTACTCGTTGCCGCGCTCGAACGCATCCGCCAGGATCTCGAAAACCATTGCGGCGTCAGCAGTTGCGCCGCAATCGGCGATCGGCAGTGGGAACCGATTTATCTGCGGGACGCGCCTATGACGAATGTCCGGGCAACACGCAGACCGTGTCCAGGCCGAGCACGTGGTTGAGTCGTCCGAAGGCCAGCCACGATCCGATGCTCATGCTCAGCTCGACGATTTCGGTTTGGCTGAAGTGCGCCCGCATCCGGTCCCAGAACTCCTCGTCCAGATTGTGGTGATCGGTGGCGTAGCGTTCGGCATATTCGGCGGCCAGCCGGGTGCGCTCGTCGAACAATTCGGTGGTGCGCCAGTTCGTCACCGCGTCCGCGAACTCAGGCTCCACCTTCTGACCGTCGCGCTCGGTGCGCCAGTCCAGGCAGAAGATGCAGCCGTTGACCTGGGCGATCTTCAGCCGCGCCGCTTCGAATTCGCGCAATCCGAGGGTCGAATGCGAGTACACCGACAGGGAGAAGTTGGAGGCGGCCAAGCCGATACCGGGCACCATTTCGCCCCAGACGTAACCGATCGGGTCCTTGCCTTCGGGAATGTCGATGATCATGGGTGTTTCCTTCCGAGCTTGCCGACTGCGGGGCGCAGTGGGATATCGAGCGCGTCATAGAGTCCTGGTTCGGCGTCGACGAGCCAGTCGATGGCATTGACCAGTCGGCCGACCGCGGTGGCATTGCCGCCCGCGGAACGGTTTCCGTCCTCGTCGGCGGCCTCGATGGTGATCTCGATGCGCGGATGGCCCTCGATGATCACGCGGTGCGCACCCTCCCCGTCGGGTGGCGTCGGCCAGTCGGGTGCGCACGACGGGTGGATCCGGGTGACGTGTTCGATGACGATCCGAGGTTCGCCCCCGACGATCCCCTGCACCTCGAATCGCAACGCGCCCTGGGTGCCCGCTTCGAAATCACCCATTCGCTCGGTGCTGACAGTTGTGTCGAGCGCGCGCCGGTCCAGGGTTTCCCGAATCTCGTCGAGTTCGACGCCGAGCGCCCGCGCCATCAACCGAATCTGCCCGCCCCACACCATGGTCGGGACGCTCGGTGCCACCATCGGCGGCAGGTAGTCCATCGGCTGCCCCATCCCGACCAGATAGCGGACCGAATCGGGCTGGTCGTAGGTGGTGTAGTCGAAGATTTCCTGGCAGCGGATCATCTCGACGGTGCTGCCCAATCCGCTCATCAGCAGCGGCAGCACGTCATTGCCCCAGCCGGGATCGACGCCGGACACGAACAGCGACCCGCCGCCGCGTGCGACCGCGGCCAGTACTGGATCGCGCACCTCGGGTGGGGCGCTGGACGGGTCGTAGAGCGCGTAGAGCGCGGGGGTGACGACCACCGCTGCGGCTTCGATGGCTCGGATGATGTCGGCGAGTGCGTCATCGGGGCGGATATCGCCCGAGGCCGCGTACACGACGGCCCGAGGTCCGGCGGCGAGGGCCGCCTCGATATCGGCGGTCGCCGTGACGTCGAGGTCGTAGTCGAGCCCGGCGAGCGGACCCGCGTCGCGGCCGACCTTATCGGGATTGTGGACGAGCACGCCCGTGAGTTCCAGCGCCGGGTGCGCGTCGACGGCGCGGATGGCCGCACGGCCGACATTGCCGGTGCCCCAGACGATCGTGGGGATCATCGAGTGAGCGTAGCAAGCGCTTGGTTCGGTGGTGGGGATTAGCGCAATTACGCTGTGCGGCTATGTAATTCGCGCGGTTATCGTGCGGTGTTGTAGCGAACCAGATACTCGGCGAACCGGCGGATATCGGCGTCTTCCCATGCCGTCAAGCGTTCGGCGAACTCTCGATGGCGACGCTGCTCGGCCACCCCTGCGACCCGTCGCCCCTCTGCCGTCGGCCGCAGGATGTGGTTGCGGCGGTTCTCCGGATCGACCTCCCGGGTCAGATATCCCAGCCGCTCGAGCGCGCCGACCTGTCGGCTGACCGTGGATTTGTCGAGGACGAAATGGTCGGCGACATCGGTCGCCTGGCAGCCGTCGCGCTCGATGACCAGGTCCAGAATGCTGAACGCCACCAGCGATAGCTCCGGATGCAACTCCGAGGCGCGGCCACGGGCGCGCCGCGCGAAGGCGGTCAGTTCGCGCTGGATGGTGTGGATCGACGCGGTGCGCGGTTCCGAAGTCATGGTTGCATGATACATCAGTTGTATGTTACAACCGTAACGGTTGTATTTACCAACTATTAGGAGTTGACCTTCATGCGCTCGCACCAGCTACGGCATGTCGCCGGACATCTGTTGACCCCACTGCTGATGTGCCTCGGCATGGCCCTGGCCTACCTGGGCGCGTTCCATCAGCCGGAGCCCAACCATCTGAAGGTGGCGGTGGTCGGCACATCCGCGCAGGACATGGTGCTCGCCCAGACCATGAAGGACAAGGCGGGCGACGCGCTCGAGGTGATCACGCTGCCCACCCGCGACGATGCCACGGCGCAACTGCGCGACCGCACCCTCTCCGGTGCCTACGTTTCCGATGCGCAGCAACCGGAACTGCTTGTCGCGAAGGCCAATTCCGATACCACTGCCATGGCCGTCGAGCTGGTGTTCCGGCAGGTCGCCGGTGCGCGGGGCATGCCGATGACGGTCACCAATATCGCTCCCACTGCCGATGGCGATCCCACCGGACAGGGCCTGTTCTTCCTGCTCGTCGCGTTGAGCATCGGCTCCTACGGCAGTGTCGCCGCGATCGGCGCGGCCGGTGCCGGACTGTCCATGCGGGTGCGTGCGGCGATCGGGCTGGCCACCTCACTCGCCGTCAGCATGATCGGAATCACGGTGGCCGGACCCGTATTCCACATCGTCGACCACGACTACGCGGCGATCTGGGCCATGGGTTGGCTGTACTCGGCGGGCATCATCGCCGTCGGCATCGGACTGCACACCTTCTTGAAGCGCTGGACCACCCTCGCGCTGATGGTGCTGTTCGTCATGCTCAACTTCACCACCTCCGGTGGTATCTACCGTCCCGAGCTGCAGAACGGTTTCTTCGGCTCGCTGCACGCGTTCTGGAATGGCGCGGGATTCGTGGAGGGGGCGCGCAGCCTGTTGTACTTCGATGGCGGTGCGGGTTTCGCGAGTCGAATCGCCAGTCTGTTCGTGTGGCTGGCGGTCGGCGCGGTGCTGCTGGTGGTGGCCGCCGGATGCGAACGCCGCAGCTCCCCCGCTCCAGCAGCGCCTGAGCGTGCGCAGCGATTGGTGGAGGCCGAAGAGGAAGTGGAAGAGGCAGTCGGCGTCTGACGCCTCGGCTGGTCGCCTCGGCCCACGGATCTCGCTCGATCCGTGGGCCGAATTCCCTACGCTGTCTCGGGTTCCCGGCCCTCGCTGGTGGCACGAGCTTGGGTGCGACCATGATTCGCGGTTGCGCCACATCGCGGCCTGGCATCGGGTAGCATCATCGACATCGCCGCTCTGGCATTCGATTCCACAGAATCTGCTTTACATGTAACCGTGGGTTACATGTAAAATTCCTGCCCACTATCGGATCGGGCACGAGCCGCAACTTCGCATGGCCTGCAACATCTTCCGAGACGTACCCGAGTTGATCGACGCCCTGTGCAGGTGCAAGATCGTGGATGTGTCGCGTGACGGCGCCGGGTGGACGGCGATCGGCATGGAGGCACCGTGATCGAGGAGTCCGCCGTGCGTCCACATTCACGCTCGCACTGAGGTCGAGCCGGGCATCGAAGCCCTACGCATACCCATCCTTCTTGCGGAGCCGCGCGTCCCGTGTGGCTTCCTCGATCGAGAGAAGATCCATGGCAGCAAGTCATCTCGACGCGAACCGAGCGCGCGCCCTCGGACAGGAACTGGTGGCGATCCACCACTGGCTCCGCACCGAACTCGCCCGAATCCGCGCCGACATCACCGCCTATGCAGCGGGTTCCGATCTGCGGCCGACGCAACTTCGCGCGCACTGCACCGCATTCTGCGCCGCGCTGACCCGACACCACACCGGCGAAGACGATGCGGGCTTCCCGGCGCTTGCTGGGCAGTTTCCGGAGCTGGCGCCGGTACTGGCGGAACTGCGTGCGGACCACCAACTGGTGGCCGATATCCTGCGCAGGCTGACCGAACTGCTCGACTCGATCGGGCCGGATAATTCCGATACCGTACGGCGCGAACTCGACGGCCTGGCCGCCATCCTGGAATCGCATTTCCAATGGGAGGAACGCAGACTCGTGCAGGCTTTCGACGAACTCGAAATGGGTATCAGAACAGGCGAGGAACTACTCGGCGCCGCGGTTCGGCGGGACCGCATGCGGTCCTCTCGGGATTGAGCCGCCGACCGGATAGGAGACGAGTACGGTATTACCGGCCGGACCGCGTAGACAGGGGCGAGGAAGCATCGGTGGAAAGTCGGGGCGCGATATGAATCAGCCGTATTCGCACTGGTATGCCCAGAATTCGCCGGAGAGCATACCGCTGGCCGCCCGCTACCGCTCCGCCGATCCGATCACCTGGAACGGCAGTCTCGTCTACCCGATGTACACCGAGCAGGTCGGGCCCGCACCGATCCTGGTCACCATCACCCTGCTGTCCGCCGCACCGCCGGCGGGGCTGCGCGGACACGGAATCGGTCTATCGGTGATAGATGGGCATATCGGCATCGATGGCAGACGCCTGGCCGGTGTCGATGTCTGGAGCGATGCCCTAGCCGCGGGCGTGAGTTTCGAAGTGATCCCGACCGATCCGGGCGCCCTGTTCTCCCTCACTCCCGTCTGGGTGGACGCCTACGGCGCGCAGAAATCCTGGACCGGCAACTACGGCATCCTCATCGAACAACCCCCGACCGGCCGACTCGTGCTCTGGTGCAGCGTCGGCGAGGGCCCACCGAACTTCGCCAACCTCGTAGTAGAAGTCGACACTGCCAGCCTGCCCGCCCTCTCCGTCCCGACCCCGCCTCCCTACGCTGCGCACATTCCGGCGCCGGAGCAGACGCGGCCCGTCGAATCCCCCGCCGCACAGTCGATACCGACCGCAGCACAGCCGACGATGGCCGCCGAATCCGAGCAGCCTCGGTTCCCACAGCCGCAGCCGACACCCCCGGACCTCGAAGTGGTCCGGTTCCCGGAGCCAGCGCAAACAGCATTCGCCCGGCCCGAGATCCCGGACGCGGAGCAAACCGCACCACTGCAGCCCGCGCTGGCCCGGTTGGCGGAACCGCCAACAGAGGTTACGGACATAATGCGTGCTCGGTCTCCAGAGACGCGGGAACCAGCAGCCGCGAATGCCAGCCGCAACCAGGTGACAGAGCTGCCACAGCCCGAGCTGCGACAGCGGCCCGGGGATGGGGACCCCGGATATCGCGCTGCCCTCTACGATCTCGGCGTCGCGATGTTCGGGCGCGGTGAGGAGGATCAGGCATGCGGGCTGTGGGCACAGGCTGCCGATGCGGGGCATGCCGGGGCGGCCTATGACCTCGGAGTCGTGTTGTTCCGCCGCGGTGAACTCGGTGATGCCGAACGCTGGTGGCGCACTGCTGCCGATCGACGGGAACTACGCGCCATGGTCGGGCTTGCCGAACTGCTCGAACGCCAGGGCAATCATGCCGAGGCCAGTGCCTGGCGCACCTGCGTGGCCGAGGAACAGACCGGCAAATCCGATCAATCGGTCAATTCCGGCTGAGTGCCAGCACAATTCGAGGTAGCCAGCTGTGCTCGTGCGGCCGAGATCCTTCGAGCTGGCGAATCACTTGCCCAACTCGGCCGCCTCCGGGGTATCGGCGGGGCTACGATGCGCAGATGGCGCACTCCGCTCCGCCGGTTCCGGGGGCGACGGTCGCTCAGGACCGCTCGCCGGGTGGTTCACGCGGCGTCGCCGAGGTCATCGAGCGGTTCGCCGAGGCCTGGCGGGTGGCCGACGCGCCTCCGGATCTATCGGCCTACTTGCCGGACTCCCCCGCCATCCGCCGGGTGTCGCTGATCGAGCTGATCAAGGTTGATCTGGCGAACCGGTGGACGCGTGGCACCGAACCGAAGCGTCTCGCCGAATACGTCGACGACCTGCCGGAATTGCGTACCTGGCCGCTGCCGCCCGATCTCATCTACGAGGAGTTCCATGTCCGCAGGCGCGCGGGCAGTTCGGTAGCCGTCGAGGAATACACCGCCGCCTACCCGGAACAGGCCGAGCAACTCTCGCAGATGTTGGCCACCGACGACTACCGCAGCACACTGCTGGCGGTCTCCGCCGATCCGGTGAATCTCGACGAGATCGATGTCGGCCAGACGATCGACGATTTCGACCTGATGACGGATCTGGGCCGTGGCGCATTCGCACGGGTATTCCTGGCCAGACAGCGTTCGATGCAGCGGCTCGTCGCGGTGAAGATCTCCCAGGACAAGGGTGCCGAACCGCAGACTCTGGCCCAGCTCGACCACGACTACATTGTGCGGGTCTTCGACCAGCGGGTTCTGCAGAGTCGTCGGCTGCGGCTGCTCTATATGCAATACGTGCCGGGCGGCACGCTGTTCACGGTGCTGGAGCGGGTGCGCAATACGCCGGAAGCCGAGCGCAGCGGCGCACTCCTGCTCGATGTCATCGACTCCGTACTCGCCGATAAGGGCGAGATCCAGCCCAGCGAATCCGCCGTGCGCGCCGATTTGGCCGCACTGTCCTGGCCGGAGACCATCGCCTGGCTCGGACGCAGACTCGCCCTGGCGCTGGACTACGCCGGACGCTGCGGTGTACTGCACCGTGATATCAAACCGGCCAATGTGCTGCTGACCGCCGAGGGCATTCCGAAACTCGCCGATTTCAATATCAGCTTCAGCGGCAATGTCTCCGGTGACAGCCCGGTCGCCTATTTCGGCGGTTCGCTGGCCTACATGTCACCGGAGCAGCTGGCCGCCGTACATCCGGGTAAATCGACGACGGCCGCCGACCTGGACACTCGCAGCGACCTCTACGCACTCGCGGTGATGCTGTGGGAATTGCTCACCGGCAGTAAACCTTTCGATGACAAGACGGCAACCGGCGGTGACCGCACCACACTCGACGGCATGCTGGAGCGCCGCTCGGGCAGCCCGCAATCGCTGCCGTACCAAGATCTTCCGGCCGACTGTCCGGCCGCGCTGCGCCGCGCGCTGGTCCGTGCCCTCGAACCGGATCCCGAACGGCGGTGGGCGCGCGGGGCGGATATGGCCCAGCAGTTCGATGTCAGTCTCGACGCGCGCGCCCGCGATCTGGTCGACCCGCCGCCGCACAGCTGGCGGCTACGCGCCCGACTGCTGATGCATCCCGTCATGGCGCTGGCCATTGCTGTTCCCAACGCGTTGGCAATCCTGTACAGCTACAACCACAACCGCACCTTGATCATTGCCAAACTCGATGAGCAGGCACAGCACCGCTTCGATCAGATCGCCGTCATCACCTACGGCATCTGCTTTCTCATCGGGGGCATTGTCACCATTGTGCTGGTGGTGAATCTCTGGTCCATCTCACGTGGGCTACGCAAGGGCAAGTCTTATGACGCACCCACGCTGGCCAGAGCCCGCACCGACACACTGCAACTCGGCCGCCGAACTGTGTTGACCTGCTTCGCGCTATGGGTGCTGGCCGGTGTGGTCGTCCCGGTTTCGGTGCAGGTCTCGGGCAACCACCTCACCGCCCAGGCCTATGTGCACTTCTTCATCACCCAGATCGTCTGCGGCGCGATCGCGATGGCCTACCCATATTTCCTGGTCAATTTCTATGCCGTGCGCAGCATCTATCCGATGTTCCTGCCGCACGGCGGACTCGGCGGCGCCGACGACGCCCAGCTGCGCCAACTCGACCGCCAAAGCAGCTATTTCCTCGCCATCGCCGCCGCCGTGCCGCTGCTGGGCGTCGCAGGCGCGACTTTCATTCCCGCCATGGACATTCCGGCGGTCATCGTCGCGCTGCGCGTGCTCTGTGTCGGCAGCGCGCTGGCCTTCATCGCCATCTACTGGTTGTTCCGAATGCTCGAGCAGGATCTCGCCGCGCTCGAACGCATTGTCGCCGAACACGTGGTCGCCCGATGACCACCACGCAGCCATTCCCCCGGGCTGGATCAGTGTGCGCTCCGGTCGCATTCTCGCATTGCGCGGCAAGGCATCCAGGAGGGTGACATCGCCCGGCACCGAGAATCTCACGGCCTCGGTCACCCGGTCCAATCCGCATGCGTCCAATCGACCACAGCAGCATTGCCGTATTGGACGATCGCCGGATCGATCCGGCCCGCACCGAAATCGGTGACGGTGTGACCCGCACCCGGCCCTCGACGTCAGCATCGCGCAACCGCCCAGCGACAAAGCAGCCGAGGATGGGGCACTGCAACTCGAAGGTGTATCCCTCTTGGCGGACGACGAGCCCGGACCGGCGGTGCGGTGATCGGTGTAACTGAGACGGCGTTGTTACGCATTTGTTCCCAGCGGTAACACCTAGGTCAAGTGTTCGTCGCTTGCCCGAAAGTTGCGGTATGTCCATTGCGATCGAACCGATTCCCGCAGGCCATGTGGCATTGCACAATGTGATCGAGAACGTTTCGTGCACCGTGATCGCGCGGTGGAAACCGGGAGCAAATATGACCGCCAGAGCAGATCTCGAACTCCAACTGGGCGGCCCGGTCGCGGCCCTCGATCAACTCTCCGATGCCGAGGCCGCTCAACTGCTGAGCATGTTCCGCGATGCGCGTCAGGCCGAGACGGCTGGGCTCGCCGAGGTCGTCGACGGGTTGGTGGGCGCGCTGCCCTGGCCGCTGCGCACGGCGGCCAAGAAGATCATGTTCGGGAATCGGCTCGGCTGATGAAGTCGGCGTCACAGAACGAGTCGATGCAGGGGGTGCCCGATCTGGTGACCAGGGCGCAGCTCATTCTGCTTGCCCGCACCCTCGATGTCCCCGTCGAGCGCTTGACGCATCTGGAGCGAGTCGGCGCCGAGCAGTTGCACGAACTGCAACAGCGCATGGCACGCGTCATCTTCGATGACCACGCCGCGACCTTCAAGCGGATCAGCATGCTGGTGCCGATCATTCCATTGAGCATTTCGCTGCCGCTGGTGCAGCGGATCGTGCCGCCGCTGATGGGCGGACGCGCGGCGGGGGCGGTCGGCATCGCGCATCCGAAGCGGGCGGCGGAAGCTGTCGGGATGCTGGATCCGAAATATGCCGCCGATTGCGCGCCGTATATCGACCCGCACACCGTCGGAAAGCTCGCCGAGATCGCCCCGCCCGAGCCGATCGTGCGCATCGCCAACGAGTTGTTGCGCCGCCGAGACTATGTCACTGCGGGTCCTTTCCTGGGCTACGCCACCACGCCGCTGATCCGAGCCATCGAGGCGGGCGTGCCGGACGACGCCGGGCTCATCCTCTCGGCGGCCTACGCCTACTCCGCCTCGAATATCAGCGCGATTGTGCGTCAACTGCTGTCCGGGTCGCTGGACCGGGTACCGCACATCCTCGCGACGGTCCTGGCCGGTTCGACCGACCTGCGGCTGGCGGCCGTATCGGTCTTCGCCCGCTGCGATGAGGACGTGATCGAGGCGCTCGGCGATATCCTGCTCGATATCGGAGCGCCCGAAGCCATCACGGACCTGGCCACCACCTTGATCGAGCACGGCGCGATCAAGGACCTGCTCCGCTTTACCGCCTATCTGAGCCCATCTGCCCTGGATACCATGGCGGCGAACCCGATCACCACCGATAACGCGGCGATGTCGGCACTGGTCGCCGCACTCGCCGAACAGACCGATCCGATACTTTGGCGCGGCCTGCTCAACCTGGTCGAGCGCACCGAGCTCGACGTTCAACGCCACATCGGTACAAGTCTTCTGGAATTGCCCGAATCGACGCTGACCGCGCTACCCGCGATCGCGGGCAAGGCGCACCTCAGGCCCACCCTGCTGCGCGTCCTCGCCGGGTTCGACACCGATACCCAGGTCCGTCTCGGTGAGGTGTGGGCCAAGCTGCCCGCTGAAAGCCGCGACGATATCGAGCGCGGCGCTCGCGAACTCGGTGTGGCCACTCGCCTCGCGACACTCACGGTCACACTGCACATCTACAGCTGACGCTCAGCACAACCGAATGCGTACGCGGGCAACCGGTCTCGGACCGAACCGAGCGCGCCAGCCGCGCGCCGCACGCGGGTCGACACCATTGCTGATGCCCGAATGACGTACGGCGCGCGACGAACTACACCGGAGTGAAATCGCGGCTGGCGATGTAGGTCGGGCGTGGCGCCGGAGCGGCGAACGGCTGCACCAACGTGTTGTCCACGCTGTTGAACACCAGGAAGATGTTCGAACGCGGAAACGGGGTGATGTTGTTCGACGAGCCGTGCATGATATTCGAATCGAACAGCAGGGCCGATCCGGCGGGACCGGTGAACTGGGTGATCCCGTAGCGGTCCGCGAGCGCCGCGATATCGGCGTGGGTGGGCACGCCGATCTCCTGTTCCTGCAACGACTCCCGATAGTGCTCGGCCGGGGTGCTGCCGATGCACGGTACGAACGTGCGGTGCGAGCCCGGCATCACCATCAGACTGCCATTGATCGGGTAGTTGTTGGTCAGGGCGATCGAGAGGCTGACCGCGCGCGGTGCTGGCATACCGTCCTCGGCGTGCCAGGTCTCGAAATCCGAATGCCAGTAGAAGCCGGTGCCGCGGAAGCCGGGCATGTAGTTGACCCGGCTCTGATGGATATACACCTCGGAGCCGAGCATCTGCCTGGCCAATCCGGCGACGCGGGATTCGCGCACCAGGTCGGCGATCGCGGCGCTGAGCCGATGAACCTCGAACACCGAACGCACCCGATTCGAGGACTTCTCCACGATCACCCGGTCGTCACCGCGCAGTTCCGGAGCATTCGCGAGACGGTCGATTTCGGCGCTGAACTCGTCCACCTCGGTGGGCGTCAGCAGTTGCTCGACCATGCCGAAACCGTTGGCGTCGAAGGATGCCAGCTCCTCGGAATCGGCCGCACCCCAAACGGTCGGATCGGTGCGGTCCTGATGTCGACCCGGGGTTGCGAGCCGGGTCGGGTAGCGATCGTCGGTATGCACCAACGTCATTGCGCCTCCTATGCGCCGATCTGGGCCACGACGAGCGGGTAGACGCCGTTACTGTCGTGGACCTCCTGCCCGGTGACCGGCGGGTTGAACACGCACATCATCCGCATCTCGGTGCGCACCTCCAGGCGGTGGCGTTCGTGTCCGTCCAGCAGATACATCGAGCCGGGCGCCAATGCGTAGGTGACGCCGCTGTCCAGATCCGTCAGTGTCCCTTCGCCTTCGATGAGCCAGACCGCCTCCACGTGATAGCGGTAGTGGAACTCGTGCACGGTCCCGGCCTCGATGGTGGTTTCGTGGAAGGAGAATCCGACGCCGTCGCCGCCGAGCACGATGCGTTTGCTGCGCCAGCTCTGGCCCTCGACATCGCGGTCGGTACCGGTGATCTCCGCGGTGCTGCGCACGATCATCTCAGCGCTCCTGTCCGCAGATGGTACCGATCGCGCCGGTGAGCACGCGCAGACCGTGCTCGATCTCGTCATCGGTGACGGTCAGCGGCGGCAACAGCTTCACCACTTCGTCCAACGAACCGGAGGTCTCGACCAGCAGCCCGCGCTCGAAGGCGATCTGGCAGACCTTGCCCGCCTGCGAGGGATCGTCGAAGACGATGCCGTGCACCAGTCCGCGACCCCGCGTCGAAATACCGGGGAAGTACTCGGCCACCTGGGTCAGCGCCGCACCGATGCGCTGTCCCTTCGCCTCGGTCGAGGCCTGTAGCGCACCATCGGACCAGAAGTGCTCCAGCGCGGTCTGCGCGGTGATGAAGGCCGGGTTATTGCCGCGGAAGGTGCCGTTGTGCTCGCCCGGCGCCCACTGGTCGAGGTCCGGTTTGAACAGCACCAGCGCCATCGGCAACCCATAGCCGCCGATGGACTTCGACAGCGTCACGATATCGGGGGTGATGCCGGCGACCTCGAAGGAGAAGAACGGCCCGGTCCGGCCGCAGCCCATCTGCACATCGTCGACGATCAGCAGAATGCCACGCGCCGTGCACAATTCGGCCAGATGCCGCAGCCACTCCGGTCGTGCGACATTGACCCCACCCTCACCCTGGACCGTCTCCACGATGACCGCGGCGGGCCGGTCGAAACCGGACGAGGTGTCGTCGAGGACTCGCTCCATCCACTGGAAATCGGCGGTGGTGTTGTCGAAGTACCCGTCATAGGGCATGTGCGCGGCATGGACCAGCGGCACACCGGCGCCAGCACGCTTGGCGGCATTGCCGGTCACCGACAGCGCGCCGAGCGACATGCCGTGAAAAGCGTTGGTGAAGCTGATGATCGTCTCGCGACCGGTGACCTTGCGGGCCAACTTCAACGCGGCCTCAACGGCATTGGCGCCGGTCGGTCCGGGGAACTGGACCTTGTACTCCAGCCCGCGCGGCGCGAAGACGGTGTCGCGCAACGTTTCCAGCAGTCGCCGCTTGGCCACGGTCGACATATCGAGGCCGTGTGTGATCCCGTCACCGGCGATGTACTCCAGCAGCGGCCGCTTGAGCACCGGATTGTTGTGGCCGTAGTTCAACGCCCCCGCACCGGCGAAGAAGTCGAGGTACTCCTTGCCGTCCTCGGCGCGCAACCAGGTGCCCGACGCGGTGGTGAACACCGTCGGCCAGGCCCGGCAATATCCGCGGACATTGGACTCGAGTTCCTCGAAAATGGTCGTCTCGGCGGTAATCAACGGTGATCCTCCTGCTTTCGGACGGTAGGGGCGATCAGATAGAGGTCCTCGTCAGCGTGGCTGTCCGGGAAGAGATCGGAATCGAAGAGGGGGTGCTTGGTTATTCGCGCGGCCCGTCGGCGCGCGACCGAGCCGAACATCGCGATCGAGGCCGGATTGTCCGGCGCGATCGTCGTCTCCAGCGCCGAAACACCAGCGGCCGCAACGGTATCGAGCAGAGTGTGCAGCAGCGTGGCGCCCAAGCCGCGTCCCTGCTGTTCGCGCTCGACCGCGACCTGCCACACGAAGACCGTCTCCGGCGCCTGTGGGCGCAGGTAGCCGATCACGAATCCGACGACCCGGTCGTTCACTTCGGCGACCACCGAGGTGCTGGCGAAATCGCGACACCACAGCAGGTAGGCGTAGCTGGAGTTGGTGTCGAGGACCCGCGAATCCTTGGCAATACGCCAGATCTGGGCGGCGTCGCCGACTCGTGGCGGGCGCAGCACCGGCTGCGCGTGTGGCGCCGAAATCGGTACGGCCGAAGGGTATTCGGTGACCGACGGATCAATCGTTGCGGTGGACAAGGTGTGCAGTGACATACATCTCCCTGGTCGGGTCTGCAGTACTCATCCAGGCTTGCGGAGCAACTTTGAGGTGAACCAGTCGATCTCTTTGCGGTTGTATTACGAAAAGATCACAACTGCAGGCTAGGTCACACTTTTAGAGGTTTCAGCGCTGCGGATCGAGCCGATACCCAAGTCCGCGCACGGTAACCACGATGTGCGGATCGGAGGCATCGCGCTCGATCTTGGTGCGCAGGCGGCGCATGTGCACGTCGACGATCCGCTCGTCGCCGAAAAAGCCGTCATCCCATACTCTTTCGAGCAATACCGAGCGGCTGAGCACCCGGCCCGGCGCCTCCGCGAGTTCGCAGAGCAATTTGAATTCGGTGATGGTGAGCCGGATTTCGTCCTCGCCGCGGCGCACCGCGCCACCGTCGCGATCGAGTACCAGCGGTGCGTCCGGATGCGCATCGAGTACCGCCTCCCGCGGCGCTTCCCGCTCCATGGTGAGGCGGGCGCGGCGGCGCAGCGCGCGCATGCGGGCGGAGATCTCCTTGATCTCGAACGGCTTGGTGACATAGTCGTCGGCACCCGCCTCCAACGCGGCCACCACATCGTGGGTGTCGTCGCGGGAGCTGACCACGATGATCGGCACGTCGTGTTCGCGCCGGATCTCCCGGATGCAGTCGAAGCCGTCCATATCGCCGAGCATCAGCTCCACGATCATCACATCGGGGGCGCCATTGCTGCGCAGATAGGTCAGTGCGTCCTCGGCCTCGTGCGCCTCGGCAACGTCGTAACCCTCGTCCTCCATGGCCGTGCGCAGCGCGCCCCGGACCACTTCGTCGTCGTCAACGATCATCAGGTTTGCGGTCAAGCCCTCATCCCTTGCAGCCACGCGGACGCGACGCGACGCGGAGACTCGCGTACCCATAACCGACGCGACAGTCCGCCTTCGAGCACCTTTGCCAACTTCAGAAGTACCCGTACCGGCCATTCGGTAAACGGCAGGTCACGAGCAGTCGGTTAGCGTCCGGCTACTCCACCCTGGCTGCGCACACCCGTTTTGCGCAAATTGGCGGTGACATCTGTCACAAACAGGCCGAGTCACCAGTCATCGCGATGAGACTGTTCCAGCCGGTTGAAATTGCTGGTTCCGCCGTCGGCCCGGCGCTCCTGATACCGGAATGTGAGCCGTCGCGCGTCGAAGGTGGCGAACCATTCGTCCCAGCCGACCGCGCGCAGCACGGCGCCGCCGTAGCCGGGAAAGTCGAAACGCAACACACCGAGGCGACCGTCGTACTCGCTGCCGGGCATGGTGGCCGGGCGGGCGCCGCGCTGTTCGGCCCAGCGCCGGATCACGTCATGATTGCGGGTGACGAGGATGCGACCGGGTCCCGTGCTCTCGGCGCGCGAGATCGATTCCGGCGGTTTCTTCAGCGACCTCGAAGCCCCCGGTCCCGCGTACGGATCTCGGGTGCCCGGTCGTCGCTGATCGTTCATGACGACCTCCTTGCGCGTCGGCATCGTTTGTCCGGTTACCCCACGCGTACCCGTACGTAACCTCGGGCAAACAGTGCATCCGATCACAACGAAACGCGTTGGGCGACAACATCTTCCCAACCAGTTAATCGCGCAGCGCTTGATCGCGCAGCTTGCCCAGCGTTCTGGACAGTATGCGGGAGACGTGCATCTGCGAGACGCCCATCTGCTCGGCGATCTGAGACTGGGTCTTTGTCTCGAAAAAACGCATGATGAGCACCTGCCGTTCCCGCTCCGGCAGGTCTTCGATCAGCGGCCGGACGGCCAGATAGTCCTCGACATACTGGTAGCTGGGCTCCTCGGAGCCGAGACTGTCCAGCAGGGGCAGGGGCGCGTTCTCGATGTCATCGCCCACCACCGCGTCGATGGAGCTGGACTGGTAGGCATTGCCCGCGATGAGCGCTTGGGTGACCTCGACCAGGTCCACCGAAAGCTCCGCGGCGATCTCGCGGGCCTTCGGCAAGCGGCCCAGGCGCTGCGCCATCGCCTCGACGGCGGGTCCGATATTGAGCTGGATCTCCTTGGTGCGCCGCGGCACGCGCACCGCCCAGGTGTTGTCCCGGAAATGTCGGCGCACCTCGCCCATGATGGTCGGCACCGCGAACGACAGGAACGAGGAACCGCGGGTCACATCGAATCTATCTGCGGCCTGAACCAGCCCCAGCCGCGCCACCTGCAGCAGATCGTCGAAGTTCTCGCCGCGCCCGGAGAATTTGCGCGCGATATGTTCGGCCAGCGGCAGGCAGCGGCCGATCAGCTCCTCCCGCAACGCTTCTCGACGGGGATCGGCCTTGTCCAGGGCGGCGATCTTCTCGAACAGTGGCTCGATATTGTCGTAGCTGTCGCGGTGCGCTCTCGACTCAGCCGCCATCGCTGCCTCGCGCCCAGCTGAAGTCGACGATCGTCGGATAGCCGGATACCGCGCTGTCGAACGGCTCCTGCACCGCAGCGATCGACTGCGTCAGCGTGCGAACGATATGCCAGCCGAATCCGGCCTGACCGACCACCGATTCCGATACCGCCACCGCGGCGACGTGCACGAACATTTCGTTGTCGCTGTAGGTGAAGTCGCAGTCCAGTGTGGAGCCCGGCACCGCGTCCAGGATCAGCGAGGTGGCCACCTCGTCGAGTGCGAGCCGGATATCGACCACCTCATCGATCGCGAAATCCGCGATCAGCGCGACGGTTTCGGCCAGCGCGCGCAGCATGGTCAGCTGCTCGAGCTGGGCGGGGACGCGAACCCCGATCGTCGTTGTCTTCTCCGCAGCGGACTGGGAACTCCACTCCCCCATGCCCATCACCACCTATTCCTCCGAGCCGACCGGAACCTGCCTTCGGGTCGGGGACCATTCGCGACTTACCCGGCCGGCCACGATCGAAACATCGCAACCGGTGGGGATTCGAATCAGTCGGCCTCGATCCGTTCATGCGCAGTCAACAGCAGATGGTCGAACTTCGTGCGTAGATCGGCCATCGAATCGGTCAGCGAGTTCAGATCGGCGACCAATCGCACGGCCAGTGTCCGTAACTTGATATTGGTCTCCTGGGAGCGCCAGCTCAGCATCCGGAAGGCCTGATCGGCGTTGAGGCCGTAGACCAGCATCAGCGCGCCCTTGGCCTGCTCGATCACCGCCCGTGCCTCGTACAGCTCTGGCAGCGTATCGTCCAGGGTCTCCTGCTGACGCTCGTCGAGCGCGGCGGTGAGGTCGATGTAGTACCCCGAGGTTCCGATCACCGAATCCGTCTCGTCGAGCATCTGATCGGCGACCACGATTACGTGGTGCACCCGGCCCGCGGTATCGATGATCCGGTGCCGACTCGAGAACGGCCGCGCGGTCTCGATGGTTTTGGCCAGGGTATCGGCCACCTGTGCGCGATCCTCGGGATGTTTGTGCGAGAGCAGCAGCTCGGTGGTCGGTTGCACGGTTCCCGGCTCGTATCCGTGTAGCCGTGCGACCTCGTCGGACCACTGCCACCGCTGATCGGCGAACCAGAAGTGGAAGGTCCCGATACGCTGCGGTTTACCCGCGCCGATGACCCGGCCCAGCGCCCGCGCGTCCTCGGGCGACACCGATCGACTCTCTGTCACAGCCGCAAGTATGGAGTGCACCAGCGTCCGACACCGGAGATCGGCCAGACCAGGGACTTAAGGCCATATCAGGTGTCGAGCGCGGCGCGCATCGATGGGAAGTCGCAGCATATGGCGCGCACGCCGGTGACGGCGAGCACGCGGTCGACCTCGCGGCGACCCGACACGACCCGAACATTCGGACCGCCGCGTGCGGCCCGGTGGGTGATCGCGCCGATGGTTGCCGCGGCGCGAATGCTCAGGAATCTGGTGGCGCGCAGGTCCAGGACGACGGCATGACAGCGGGTGGTCACCGCCCGCTCGAGCATCGCACGGAATTCCGGGAGCGCGGCCGCATCGAGTTCACCTTCCGCCCGGATGACCACGCACTGTCTGCGGCGGTCCATCCGTTGCGCCCAGAACCGACTCCGCGGTCGTAATCCGGCCCTGTGCTGACCGTCTGATCGGTACTGAAGAACGGCGGACATATCAAACCTCCCAGAGGGATGCCCGATCCAGCGCGACAGGTCGGCGGGAGGGGCGGCAACGTGGCTCGATCGTTACTGCCGCGTCGGTAGTCGCCTGCGTCAGGTGTCGCTATGCCAGCTCCCGCTGGCCGGTCCCGCATGGTGGTCGTGTCGGACCGGGGTCGGCTGTAGTCTCAACCTCTCAATAGTCTGGCAGGTGGGTTGCCCCGGTTCAACCATCCGATCGGTCGCTCACATGCCGCCAGCGCAACGGGGCGAGCATCCAGGCCACCGCGAACAGCGTGGCGACCACCGCCCCCGACACCACTCCCGCTACCGGTCCCGCGACGGCCTGCGTCACCAGCATCGTCGCACCGGTCAGCGCGAGTCCGAGCAGCGTGATCCCGGCCATGGCGCAACGGTGCGCCGCGGCGACGATATTGCCCAGCCGGTGCCGCCGGAACAGGATTCGATGCCACGCCACCGGGGCGACCAGGAAGACCGTCGCGCCCATCGCCGCGGCCACCGTTGCCAGGTAGAGCAGCCGCATCGGCTGCGACAGGGTGGCGAATCCGGCCTGGAACGGAAGGATCAGCAGCGATCCGATCAGGAATTGCACGCCCGTCTGGACCACCCGCAATTCCTGGATCAGACTGGCCCAATTGCGGTCCAGCCGCTGGGTTTCGGTCTCCTGCCTGGTTCGGCGGTCCCAGTCCTGGTCACCGGCGGTCACAGATGGCGCATACCCGCGCCGCGCGGGCATACACACGTCGATCTTCCATCCGGCGGTCACTGATTCGGTGATCGCCACCCGGGTATGCCGATCGTGACGCCGATGTGATCGGCGCAATCCTTTCGAGGAGGAACGATCGACAATGAGGACACCTGAGAACCGGCGATGTCGCGTCGGCGCAGTGGTGGCCGCGGCCGTCGCGCTCGCGGTCTTCGCGAGCGGCTGCGAAGAGGCCGAAAAGGCGGTCAACAAGGGCGGGGACACCCCGTGCAGCGAATTCGTCGCGCAGGACAAGGACAAACAGCGGGTCACCGTCAGCAAATTTCTCGAGCAGGAGCGCAACCGCAGTGCGCCGCCGACCAACGAGCAAACCGTCGATGCCTCGATCGCGGCGATAGAACTGATGTGCCGGGCACAGGCCAATCCCGACACACCCATTCGCAAAGCCGACTTGACCGGGATTTTGGTGCCGAAATAAGCACGGGCTGTTCCGATGTCACAGCAAAGAATTGGGTTGCCGGACATATTGTCCGGCAACCCAATTCGCTCGTTACGTGCAGTGACTACGGATAACTACTGGTCCTGCTGGTAAGCGCGCTGGCGTAGTTCGTCCAACTCGGCTTCGGCACGCTCCTTCTCCGCGGCCGCTTCCTTTTTGGCCGCCGCACGCTGTGATTCCGCTTTATCCTGCTGGGACCTGCCTTCGTCCCGCAGGTCGTCGTTTCCGAAGACCGCGCCAGCCGCCTCCTTGATCTTGCCCTTGGCGCCTTCGACGACGCCTTCGAGCCCTTCACGGGGACCGCTCTTGTGTTCGGACACGATATCTACCTCCGAAATATCGGTTTTCAGGTGGACATTGGCCGCATACCCGGGATCGGCTCGTTGAACCGAAACTCTGAATTTTCATGGGCCGATTCGCCGAAATTCCCGCTCGCAGATCGGACCGATCCGAAGGTTTCGTCTGGGCCGGAGCGGTTATGGCCGGAGCATGACGTCACTGTGGTTCAACGACGCTCAGGTTCCGGCCCGGCTGCGGCTCACACCGGGTCTGCACTTCGACACCGTCGTGGTCGGCGGCGGGCTGACCGGTTTGGTGACCGCCCTGCTGTTGGCCGAGAGCGGCGTCGAGGTGGCCGTGGTCGAGAGCAAGCGCGTCGGCATGGGTACGACAGGAGCCAGCACCGCGAAGATCAGTCTGCTGCAGGGGATCCGAGCGCAACAGATCCGCGGTCGTCATGGCGATCGGGCGGTGGCCGACTACGTAGCGGCCAATCGGGAAGGACTGCGGTGGTTACTGCACTACTGCACCGAGCACGCGGTGGCCGTGCAACGCGTCCCGGCGCTCACCTACGCCCAGACCGAGTCCGAAATGTCGGCTGTGCGAGCGGAATACGAGGCGACGCGTGCCGCGGGGCTGGCCACCACGCTGGTCGAGGAGCTGGATGTGCCATTTCCTGCGCACGGTGCGGTCCGCCTCGAGGATCAGGCCCAACTCGATCCGATGGCACTGCTGGCCACGCTCGCCGCCGATATCGAGTCGCGTGCCGCGCCGATCTTCGAATCCACCCTCGCCAAGGGTGTCCGCAGCGGCGACAAAGACGAGTTCATCATCGAGACCGAGCACGGTGATCTGCACGCGCGCACAATCGTATTGGCCACGGGCACGCCGATACTCGATCGCGGCGGATTCTTCGCCCGGCTGACCGCGGAGCGCTCCTACCTGAGCGCGTTCACGGTATCCGAGCCGATCCCCCACGAGATGTTCATCAGCGCGGGACAGCCCACCCGATCGCTGCGCTATACGCCTGGTCCCGATGGCGCGGACCTGCTCTTGGTCGGCGGCAACGGCCACGTGGTCGGGCGGACGGATGCCGCTGGCCGCCGCGCTGCGGAGCTGATCGACTGGACCCTCGGCTGCTTCCCCACCGCCGAACCGCTGCTCAGCTGGTCAGCGCAGGATTACCATCCCGTGGACGAACTGCCGTATGTCGGCCCGCTGTTGCCCGGGCAGAACCGCATCCTCGTCGCTACCGGCTACGCCAAGTGGGGCATGGCGAACGGCGTCGCGGCGGCGTTGGCCATCGTCGGCCAGATCAACGGCAAGCCGCCCCGCTGGTCGGACACCTTCACGAGTTGGCGTCCGAGCGAACTGAAATCATCGGCCGCCGCAATACTGGCCAATACCGCAGTGGCCCAGCAGCTTTCGACAGGCTGGCTGCACTTGCTCGGCACTGGACGCGGCGAGGTTCCGGCCGAGGGCTGCGGGCGAGTCGAACGCCACGGGCTGCGACCCACCGCCGTATGCACCGTCGACGGCGCGACCACCGAGGTCAGCGCGGTCTGCCCGCATCTGTACGGCATCGTGCGGTGGAACGATGCGGAACGATCATGGGACTGTCCGCTGCACGGGTCCCGATTCGCTGCTGACGGAACGCTCTTGGAAGGTCCGGCCACCCGATCGCTCACACCTATCGCCGGACCGTATCCCCGAGTCCTGCCACGGTAGTGACCCTATTGAGCACTGCTGAACGCCGGATCCGAGGAGATCGCCGAACTGCGCCTGCGCCACGACATCCACCAGTTGACGCCGCTGACCATTCATCCGATCGCGTGATACCGGGCCGAGTCGCCCGCGTCATCGAGGGGCCGGGCTCGCTCGAGAATCCGGTCGACGGTCTGCTCGACCGTGAGATCGGAAGTGTCCAACCATAATCCGATGCGCGGCGTCTGCGTTCGCAGGACCTCGTGCAGGCTCTCGACGGTAAAGCCGTCATAGGCAACCTTGTCGCGCCCGGCCTCCCGAGCCGCGACAGCGGCCGGTGTCGGCACGAGCACGACCACATACAGCGGCCGAGTCTTGATCTGGTCGATGGTCCACGGCAGGAATTCCCCGAGCACGACATCCTGGACGATCGCGGTGAACCCGGCCGCCGCGTACCCGTCGGCGGTATGCGCGGCCAGCGCATGACGCAGGCGTAGCTGGTCCAGGGCCGCCGCCGACGGTTCGGGGCTCATCTGCGCCCGACCGCCGATAATGAAGCGCCGGAACGTATCCCCGCGCACATGCGCCGATCGCGGCAATCGCTGCGCCAGCGCCTGTGCGACAGTCGACTTCCCAGCGGCTTGAATGCCGGTGATCAGATAAACGGCCGAATCCATACCTGCCATGTTCGCAGCCGAGCGCCAGCCATTTTCGGCATCGACCACGACCGCGACACTCATCCCGGGCCGGATAGCCGAGGGGGATCGGCGGAAACGGGCCTGTGCGGACCCGTTGAGTTGTAACTTGTTCTAAGTTCGTACTCCGGGGGTGGCAGACCAGATGGTGGTGCGGACGTTTCGCGGAATGTTCGGAGGGGTTGGATGCCACGACTGCCGATGCTGGGTGCTGTTGCGGCACTTGTTGTTTCGTTCACGATGATCGGGTTGCCCGCGCCCGCGCGGGCCGGGGTTTACACCTGGACCGATATCGCGCAATCGGCGGTCCCGCAGGCGGAGTGCGGGGCCGGATCACTGCCGGAGACCGGGTTGCAGGGCGATGTTCCGGCGGCGGATCGGGCCAGTGGGCGCAGCACCGAGGGGTATCGGTGCAATATTTCGTTCGTCGGTGGGTTGCAACAGCAGGGTGGCGGGATTCTGTCGCCGACCTATGACCATTGCTCGTATACGGGGACGTTCTTTCCCGGGAATCTGCTCGATGGCGCGGCTCCGGGCGTGCACGTCCTCGATGTTTCCAACCCGGCCGATCCGGTGCACACCGCGACGCTGAACGAGCCCGCGATGCTGGGCGGAACCTGGGAGACCCTGAAGGTCAATACCGCGCGGAAGCTATTGGCCGCGACCGCCGTTCCGATCACCACCGGCACCGCGTACTTCTCCATCTACGATATTTCCGACTGCGCGCACCCGGTGCTGCTCAACCCCGGTCCCGGCACCGATCTGACAATGCCGTTGCCATTCCTGTCACATGAGGGCGGCTTCTCCCCCGATGGCAATACCTACTGGGCCTCCAGCACCAGCCCGGGGCTGCTCACCGCCATCGATGTGAGCGATCCGGCGAATCCGCGGGTGATCTGGCATGGACTGCAGTCGTTGACCGCACACGGTTTCGGCATCAGTCCGGACGGCAACACCATGTACTTCTCCATCCAGAACGGCATAAATATTCTCGACATCAGCGCGATCCAGCGGCGGGATCCGTATCCCGTGGTGCCGCAGATCGCGACGTATCACTGGGCCGACGGGTACTTCAACCAGCAATCCGTTCCGGTCACCTACGACGGTAGGCCGTATATCTTCACCGGCGACGAAGCCGGTTCCGGCGGTGTGAAATTGATCGACGTCGCCGATCCGGCCAATGCCAGGAAGGTCGCGACGATCAAACTCGAGATCAATATGCCCGCGCACCTCGGCGAGCACGCCCAATCGGCGACCGGCAACGGAATCTTCTCCTACGACGCGCACTACTGCGTCGCCGATCGGCCCGCGGATCCGACGGCGCTGGCGTGCAGTTGGATCGCCTCGGGCATTCGCGTCTTCGACGTGCGCGATCCCGGCGATATCCGCGAAATCGCCTACTACAACCCGCCCGCGCAGACGGGCAGGCAAGGGCAGCTGCTGAATTCGGTGCACGCCGACACCGCCGTAATCGGCGCTCCGGTCTGGAATTATGTTCCGCTGGCTCGCGAATTCGTCAACGGCAAACTCGATCCGGCCACCATGTTCGGCCCGCGCTCGGGCATGATATTCGGCGGCGATATCAGCTCGGATTGGTGCCTGTCGCCGCCGATGTTCCACGGTGACCAGATCTGGACCACCTGCACCGATAACGGATTCATGGTGCTGCGGCTGGACAACGGGGTCTACACACCGCCCGCCGATCAGGAGTCCACCGTTGGCTCGTGAACGCCTACGATTCGCGGCGGTGGCCGTCATCTGTCTGATAGTCGGTGCGGCGGTGGGGTTTTGGGCACATCGACCGAACGATGACGCCGGCGCGGGGCCGCTGTCGACCGTGGATATCGGCTTCGCCCAGGACATGTCGGTCCATCACGAGCAGGCGGTACTGCTCGCACGAACGCTGCCCGCCGACGCGGGACCGCAGATTCGCGGCGTAGCGGAGCGGATCGTGCTGGCGCAGACCGCCGAAATCGCCCAGATGCGCGGCTGGCTGCAACCGTTCGACCTACCGCTGAGCTCCGATCAGCCGATGCATTGGATGGGTCATGAGCACAGCGGACACGGCGCACCCATGCCTGGTCTGGCATCCACTGCCGAGATCACCCAGCTCGCCGGGCGGCACGGCACGGCGGCCGAAATCCTGTTCCTGCAGTTGATGATTCGCCATCACCGTGGCGGTGTGGCGATGGCGCAGACCGCCTTCAATACCGGCTCCGCCTCGGCGGTCACGCGGGCGGCGCTGGAGATGGTCAATGAGCAGGGCAACGAAATCGGCGAGATGACGGCACTATTGACCGCCCGGCAAGGCCAGCCCCTGCCGTTCCCCTGAGCTGTCAGCTCGCCCGGTGGATGGGGTGCAGCCGCGACAGCGCCCGCACCGCATCGGCACGGGAGATCAGCTGATCGCCATCGAGTTCGGCGATGGCGGCCTCCATCCACTCGCGAATCAGCGTCGACATGCCGATGCCTCGGGCATCGGCCAACTGCTTGACCCGGGTGTGCAGTTCCAGCGGCATGCGAATGGAACTGGTTACCACGATGTCGTCACCGGGGGCGAGCGGCGGCGGCGCCTTGTCCGGCGGGACCGGTTCATTGCTGAAGGCCAGCCGATCCATGAACGCCGTCACTTCGTCCGGGGTGGACGGGAAATCCTTCTCGTTCATGCCTGCACCTCGCTGATGCTCGGTTCCGGCATGACCGAGAACTCGGCTGTGTTGATCGATCGCTCGCTTCGCTCGCTCATCACCGGTTCTCCTGTTCCCACGTCTCGAACATTTTCAGTTCGTCGGCGCGCATCTCGCGGGCGCCGATGATCAGCCAGGTCCACTGGTCCTGCTGGCGCGTCGCCACGATCAACGGCCGCCCGGCGCCGGTGCGACCCCAGACCGACAACACCGTGACGTTCCCGTCATCGGCGATCCGCGGCCACCGCCGAGTGCCTTCGAGGACTTGGCGTACTTCCCGGGGTCCGATGCCGATCAGGTGCGCGAACGCCCAGTCCGGCCACTCGAACCCCATGACCACATACTACGCGCATAGTAACCAACCAATCGGTCCTGATTCGCCATTTCTTGACGTGTAGTATTTTTCCTACCTATGATTCTGGATCATGAACATCACCCATGCCAAGGTCGTTACCGTGCCCGTCTCCGACCAGGAGCGGGCCAAGGATTTCTATGTCGATACGCTCGGATTCGAGCTGCTGGTCGATCAGCAGATGGGGCCGGTGCGCTGGCTGCAGGTCGCGCCCAAGGGCGCCCAGACCGCGTTCACGCTGGCCAGTGCGGAACAGGGTTTCACGCCGGGCAGTTCGAGCGGTGTCATTCTCGAAACCGCGGACCTCGATGCGGATTGCGCGGTGCTGACAAAGGCCGGTGCGCAGGTCGAGGGTCCGACCGAGCTGCCATGGGGTCGCCAGGCCACACTGACCGATCCCGACGGCAACCGTTTCGTGCTGGCCGCGGCGGGCCGATGACCACGATGCCGGTTGCAGCGCCCGAGGGCCGGGTCTTCGCGGCGCTGGCCAGTCCGGTTCGGCGGGAGGTATTGCGGCTGCTGCGCGATGGCGGACCGCAGCCGGTGACCGATCTGGCCGCGCATTTCGATATGGCGCGGCCGAGTTTCTCCGAACATCTGCGGGTGCTGCGGGAGGCCGAGCTGGTCAGTGAGAACAAGGTCGGGCGACAACGGCTGTATCGGCTGGAGGCGGCCCCGTTGTACGAGATCCAGGAATGGTTGCACCCGTTCGAGCGGTTCTGGCGCGAGAAGTTGGCCGGGCTGCGTGACCTGCTGGACACCATGGAGGAGCAATGACCATGACCGATGATCCGAGCACCATTCACGTGGATCAGTTCCTGGCGCACAGTCCGGGCAAGGTGTGGCGCGCGCTGACCGAACCGGAGTTGCTCGCGCGATGGTTCATGCCAGCGGACTTCCGGCTCGAGGTCGGGCACCGGTACACCATCGACGCGAAAGCCATTCCGGCAACCGGCTTTTCCGGGATGATCGCGGCTGAGGTGCTGGCCTTCGAACTGGAGCGAATGCTGTGTGTCGGCTGGCGCGACGCCGACCCGAGCGCGGAACACGGCGCCGATTGGACTATCACCTGGACGTTGCGACCCGAAGGCAAGGGGACCCGATTGTTCTTGGAGCACACCGGTTTCGATCCGGACAATCCGCTCCAGCAGAAGGCGCGCACGATCATGGACGCCGGATGGCGCTCGCATGTCATGCGCAGCATCGAGGAAGTGCTGCGCGATATCACGCTCGGATCCGGTGGGGCACCTGTTCGGTGAACGATCAGGCCGGCTCCGCCGTCACAATGATGGTGGTCCAGCCACCGAGATGGATGCGGTCCCCGCTCGCCAGCGGGACCGCTACATTGGCCGGAATCAGGTCCTCACTGCCATTGAGGCTGGTGCCATTAGTGGAGCCGAGGTCGGTGATGCTGATGCCGGTGTCGGCGATGTGAATGGTGGCGTGCGCGCGTGAGACTCCGGCGTCGGCCGGGGCGATGCCCAGATCGATCTCGGGTTGCAGCCCCTGGGAGACGCTGTGCTTGCCGATAAGGATATCGTTGCCGCGCAGGGTGATTCGGCGCTCGGGGTAGTACGCCGGAAATTCGACCTGATCGACATCGGGGCCCTTGCGGGCTTGCACCCGATCGTAGAAATCGCGATCGGCGGTGACGGTGGCGACCCACGTCACAACACTGGGTGTGCTGGAAACCACTGTCGCGGTGCCGATTTCGGTGGACGCGGATGCCGGAGTCCGCGCCACCGGAGTCGGCAGCGCAGAATCATGCCCACATACTTCACAGAATCGGCCATTACTCGGCGCCCCACAGGACGGGCACAGCGCGACCGCCACCGTCGGCGCGGGCGCCCCGATCGGCGAACCGCAGACATCGCAATAATCCATCGCGACGGACTGATGCCCGTCCGGACAGGTGGCAATCGCCATCACCCCTCCTTGCGTACCCGCGCCGTCTTGGTAGATCTTGCGTCCAAGGCCATTTCGTCGGCGGCCTCGACCTGGGCGCGCAACCGCACGGTGCCATTGCGCTCGTCCACCTCGACCACCCCGCGCAACAGTTTCGCCGTGCCCTCATTGCCGGATTCGGCCGCCAACTGCACCGCGCGCCGTAGCTTCGCCGTCGCGGTTTCCGCATCGCCGTTCTTGCGCGCACTCAATCCCTCCTGCACGACCTGCGCGAGTTCGGCCTGCCCGGTGTAATGCGCGACGCGCCTGCTGATTCGAGCCGACAGCTCGGTCTCGGTGGTCCACACCGCACGGACCAGGCCCTGCCCGACCACCTCCTCGCCCGCGACCACACTGACCCTGGCCGCGAGCTTCTCCCGCCCCGGCGCGGCGGGCTCGACCCGCACCTGCACGTGGTAGTCGCGGTCCTCCGCACCCCAGGCCCCGAGCGGGTACTCCCCCAGCTGCGGTCCCGTGTCGGTGCGCCGCGCGGTCAGATCCTCGATCGTCGGCGCGACCTGTTTGACGAACCGAACGCTGGCCCCGGCAGGTGTCCACAGTCGCAGTGTCAGTTCCGGAATCGCCTTGGCCATCGAGGTCTGCATCATGGCGGCGAAGTCCGCGGCCAGGTTCGCCGGATCGGCGACGATATCGACGCTGCCGTGCAGTGCCGAGGCGATGGTGCGCAATTCGTCCACCCGCCAGTCGGTTCCGACGCCGCGGCAATCGCAGGTGAATATTCCCTCGGACTGTCCGATCTCGGCGGCCAGCGCCTCGGGTTCCTCGTGCTCGTTCTTGCCGTCGGTGAGCAGGATGGCGTGCACCATCGTGCCGGGGTGCTTCTTGGCCAGCTGGCGGGTGAGTCCGAGCCAGGTGCCCATGGCGGTGCCGCCGTTGGGGCGCAGCTTGTCCAGCGCGCGGCGGGCCGCTGCCCTGGTGTCGCGGTTGGCCGGCGCCGATGGTTTATCGCTCGGATAGGTCAATCGCGCCATGGAGGTGCCCTCGATGATCGCGAACCGGGTGCCGTCCTTCAGCACATCGAGTGCGGCCATGGTGGCTCGGCGCGCACCCTCGAACTTCTTGCCGGTGGCCATCGATCCGGAGCAATCGATGATCAGCACCTCCAGCCGCTGCGGGGCCGGTCCGGCGGCCACGAAATCCGCGGCCGTCTCCACGGTGACCACCGCGTCCACCGTATCCGCGCCCTCGGCCAGATATTCGTTCTGATCGATCGCTACCGAAATACCCTTATCCGCCATGGAACTCACTGTGCTTCTCCTGCATCGACCGATGGCCCGATCGGCACCAGCGCGACGGTGATGTTGTCGCTTCCCCCGGACCGTAGCGCAAACTCGATGAGGCCACGCGCCGCCTGTGCGCGCGGTACCCCGTTGACCATCCGGGCCAGCTCCGCCGGATCGGATACGTAGTTCCAGAGCCCGTCACTGCACAGCAGCAGTACCCCGGGGCCGGTGGTGTGGAAGGTTTGCACGCATCTGTCCGACCATGGTCTGTCCTCACTGTCGGCGCCGAGCCAGCGCAGCAACGTATGCGCCCGCGGATCCCGCATCGCGGACTCCTCGTCCATCGCACCGGCGTCCACCAGTGCCTGCGCCCACGAATCGTCCACGCTCAAGCGCCGCGACGGCGCGTTCCCGCCCACGATCGGTTCGATGCCGTCACTGCGCAACCAATATGCGCGGCTGTCACCGACATTCACGACGGTGATCTCCACGCCGTCGCCATCGTATCCGCGCACGATGGCCGAAACATAGGTGCACGATGGGGCGTGGCCATCGTGCACCGCGATATCGCGGACCGCCTGCGCCGCCGCCGTGAGTCCGGCCATGACAACCGCGGTGCCGGACCGTGCTTCGGCCAATGCGGTGAGGCAGGCATCGACACCCGCGCGGGCTGCCGCACCGGAGGCCGCCTGCGGATCCTGCGAGGTGGAGACCCCATCGCTGACCGCGACGACCGTGGCGATGGGGCGCTTGTCGACGTGCTCGACCACTGCGGCCGCGACCGCGTCCTCGTTGCGCGCGTGCGCGATACCGCGATCGGTCGCGACATAGACCGCGCCGAGATCGGCCTCGAATCGGTCCGGCTCCGGACGCAGCTGCCCACAGCCGCGGCAGTAACCGTCGGCGTCATAGCTGGTGCCGCCGCAGCCCTCACAGGTGGGTCGTGCATCCGGATCTGACCACGGCAGCGCGATCCGGCGTGCGCCGAGTTCGCGCCCGCATGCCTCGCAGAACCTATCGGCGATCCCGACCCGCGCATCGCATTCCGGGCACTGCGGCGATAGCGCCGCATTCGGTTCCGGCCCAACCGTTTCCGGATCACCACCCCGCATCGAGTCGCTCTGCGACGCGGAATTCATCATAAGGTCGTCCTCGGCCGGATCGCATTGGCCCGATCAACCAGCTCGAATCGTGTCCACATATCATCGGTTTCGCGGGCGAGATCGCGATAGCAACGCTCCAAACCGGTCCGTACTCCGTCCTGATCTAGATTCGCGCCGAGTAGCGCGTCATGTGTTGTCGGTGCTTTGCCCGCACTCAGCCACTCGAGTGCGGCGTCGAGCACACGCATTCGCGCCTGTGCGCCACGGCTTTTCGAGTCGATGTGCAAGGCCTCGACCCGTCCGCCCGCATCCCGCAGGATCGGTTCGGACAGTTCGTCGGGTGTGCGATCGGCCAGCATTGTGTCCACGGCGGTCAACCGGGCTTCGGCGTAGAGCGCCGAGGCCGCATCCACCTGATCCAGGACGGTCACCGCGCCATCGCGATCACCGTCCGCGGTGCGCAGCCGGGCCAGACCGAAGGCCGCGCTGACGTGGCTGTGATCAGTGCGCCAGACGGTGTTGTAGAAGTACGCGGCCTGTCGCCTATCCGGTTGCGCGCCAGCTAATTCGGTGACAGCGGCCTGGGCCACTTTCGGTGCGGCCTCGCCGGGTAGTGCGGCGTACACGGCATCGAATTCTGCGTAGGCGGCATCGAAGTCGGCTCCGAGCAATTCGGCTTGGCCGCGATACCAGGCGAGCCGCCAGTCACCGGGCAGGGCGTCGGCCAGTTCGTCGATACGGCGGAGCGCATCGGCCGGATCGCCGACCTCGAGCGCGGCGCGCGCCAACCGCAGCGGAATCTCCACCGAAGCCGATGCACCGCGGGTCGTGAGCACCGAGCGCAGCCCGGCCTCGAACGCCTGCTCCAAGTCGGTTGGCGTGGTCGCGCCGGTGGTCGCCAGCAACGCCGAACCGCTGTCGTTCGGATCGACCAGCGGAACCGGCAGTGCCGCGACGATACTGGCCGGTGTCGGTGCCTCGTGCACACCGAAGACACCGCGCGGCGGCCCGAAGTACGCCGACATACCCGGACGCGCAACGCCGTCATCGGTGCTCAGCACCTCGCGTAGCACTCCGGTCAGCTGATCGGCCATCTCCTCCATCGAGGCGAATCGCGCCTCCGGATCGACGTCGGTGGCACGCAGGATGAATCGGTGCAGTGAATCGTATTTCGCCAGCAGTGGTTCGGCCTCCGGCCCGGGCAGTGCGCCGAAATGTCCGCCCTGCTGCGCCACATTCATCATCAGCACCGCGAGGGTGCGGCCCACCGTGTACACCTCGGTGGCGATGGTCGGCCCGGTTTCGGAGATCTCCGGTGCTTGGTAGCCGATGGTTCCGTAGATGGGGCTGTCCTGATCGTCCATGGCGATCACCGCGCCCATATCGATGAGTTTGAGTTGCTCATCGGTCTGCATCACGTTGTCGGGCTTGAAATCACAGTAGGCGAGGCCCAGCGAGTGTAGATAGCCGAGGGCGGGCAGCATCTCCAGGATGTAGGCGATGGCCTGGGGTGCCGGCAGATAGCTGCCGTCGCCGTCGCGACGGGTGCGCAGGATCTGTTTGAGCGAGGTGCCGCCGACGTACTCCATCACGATGTAGCCGACGGTTACCCCGTCGGCGCCGCGGTGTTCGACGAAGTTGTAGATCTTGACAATGCTGGGGTGCTCGACCTCGGCCAGGAACCGCGTCTCGGCGACCGCTGCCGCCATCGCGTCCAGATCTCCGGAATTCAGCAGGCCTTTCAGCACCACCCAGCGGCCGCTGACATTGCGGTCGGTGGCCAGATAGATCCAGCCGAGTCCGCCGTGCGCCAGACAGCCGACAACGTCGTACTGCCCGCCGACCAGATCGCCCTTGCTCAGCTTCGGCGCGAAGGAGAACCGGGTGCCGCAGTTCGGGCAGAAGCCCTCGCTGCGGCCCGGTGCACCGTCGCGGCCGCGCCCGACGGGCCGTTCGCATTTGCCGCAGAACCGTTTTCCCTCGGCGACCTGTGGATCGGCCATGACCGCGGCGGCCGGATCGATGCGCGGCATCCGCGGCACATCCACCATGCCCGCACCGAGGCGACCGCGCGCACTCGATTTCGACGATGACCGGCCGGTGCGCACCGAGCGCCCGGAGGCGCGGGTGCTGGCCGAACGGTTCGACAGACCGGACAGCGCGGACGTCGCGGGTGCGGTCCCGCAGGCATCGCAGTACCCCCCGACGATCGTTCCGCCGCAGTCCGCCTCGGCGCAAACCTGTCCCTCGGTCGAAACCTGGTGCGCCACAGGCGTTTCCGCTCCGGCTGCGGCAGGTGCGGCACCGCACGTATCGCAGTACTCGTCAACGACTGTTCCACCGCATCCGGGCTCGGCGCACAATTGCGCAGTGCTCGAATTCTTGTGCACCACAGGAATTTCCGCCGAGACGGTAGTGGCCTCCGCAGGTGCGGTGCCGCAAACCGCACAGTATCCGTCTTCGATTGTGCCGCCGCAGCCCGGCTCATTACAGGTCATTTGCCCCGCCCCGATTTCTCCCCGATGATCTGCTGGAAGTCGGCGACAGCCCGGGTGACGGCCGCCAGATCACACGGCCTTCGGGCGAGCAGGCCCGCCGCTATCTGACCGGCGGCCAGCACGTCTCGGTCCTCGCTGACACCTAGTCGAGCCGCCTTCGCCTGATAGGCGGCCAGCCGCCCGCGCAATTCGATGCGGCGATCCAGCAGTCCCTGGGCCAATTCTTCGGCGGTGGCCGCCCCGGCGGTCGCATCGGCGATCTGGACGCGCAAGCGCACCAGGTCCGCGACTGCTGCCTGATTCGCCGCCAGCGCATCCAGTTGCGCGCCGAGTGCGGCGGAATCGTCGGGGTGCACCGGCAGCGGGCCCGCCAGAATCTTCGCTTCGACCTGCGCCCTGGCCGCCGCTGCCCGGGTCCGCGTGTCGCCCAGCGCCGTCAAGCGCCTGCGTGTCTCGGCAATGGCCCCGGCCCAATCCGACGCCACCGCATCGAGTTCGGCCAGCAGCGATGCCACCCGCCCCAACTCCCCCGACAACTCGGCGATGCGTGCGTCGATCTCCGCCACCGTCAGTGCGAGCGGATCGGTCGCCGATCGGCTCAGCAGCGCGGCGATACCGTCGCCGATCGCGCCCAGTTCGGTCGTCTCGCCTCCGGCGGCGCGGGCCCGGTCCACCATGTCCTGCAGTGGCGCCAGGCCCGACATGACCCGGGTGTTCACCGCATCGACCGCGTCGAGGAATTCGGCGATCTCCGGGAAGGTGGCCCGCATGCGATCAACGGTATCGGCGAGTCCGACGAACAGGACCTCTTCCGCGGGTCCGGTGAGTGAACGTTGCGCCATCGGTATCGGCGTGCGCGTGGCCTCGTAGGGCCGTCCCCGCAAGAGCCGGGTGAGTTCGGCCCGTTCGCCGTCGTCGAGCCGAGAACGAGTGCCGCGTACCTGCTTCGCCGTGTCCAGGATGCCCTCGAGGCGGCCGTAGTCCGCCCACATCAGCGCGAGTGCGGCCCGGACCGGCTGCCAGCGCTGCTCGGTCAGTCCGGTCGGCGGATAGCGCTGCAGCAGCGTGTGTCCCGGATGTCGGTCCAGTTCCAGCAGGGTGGCGGTGATGGCGTCGAATTCGGTTGCGCGGGCGGCCAATTCACCGTCGATCTCGGCGAGTGTGAGTAGCTGCATGGTCGCCGGTCTCACTCCTTGTACCGGAGATCCGGTGGCCCCGGCGAGGGGCCGAGCGCGCTCAGTCTGGCGTTGTAGATCTGCTGCCAGGTGCCGTCGGCGCGGATGCGTTCGAGTACGCCGTTGACGAAGCGCACCAGCGCCGGATTACCCTGTGCGACACCGACCGCGTAGGCGCCGGTGCCGATGACCTCGCCGACGATCTCCAGATTCCGATCCTGGGCCACCAGCCCGACCAGGATCGGATCATCGGCGCTGATCGCGTCCACGTGGCCCTGCTGCAATGCGGCCAGGCAGTCGGTCCAATTGGACGCGCCGAGGATGGTCGGCCGCTTCGGCAGGCTGAACAGCGGTCCGGGCGAAGTGGTCCCGCGAGTGACGCATACCCGTTTGCCGCCCAGATCCGCGCCGGAGCGGATACCCGAGTTGCGCGAGGCGAGAATGCGTTGGGTCGCACGGTAGTACACACCGGAGAAGTCGACGTCGCGCCGGCGCTCGCAGGTTGCCGAGAACGTGCGCACGATCAGGTCGACCTGCTTGTTCTGCAGCGCTGGAATCCGCTCGGCGGCGGTGACCGAACGCAATTCGATCTTGTCCGGATCGCCGAACAGCGCCTTGGCAATCTCCCGCGCGATATCGATATCGAAGCCCTCGAGCTGACCGGTGGTGGGATTGCGGAAGCCGAACAGATAGGTGTTCTGATCGACGCCTACCCGCAACTTGCCTTTGGCGGCAATGGCTGCCATGGGCGAACCCGGCGGCATCGCACCCGGACTCGGCAACGGACCGGGACGCAAGGTGAGCTCGGGGTCGCCGCAATTGCCGCTGGTCTCGGACTGCGGCGGCGTGGTGATCTCGATGAGGTCGGGCTTCGGCTCGACCGCGGCAACGCTCGTATTTTCGGGAACCTGGGTGCCGGAACCGCACGCGGTCACCAGTGCGCTCGTACCGACCAGGGTCGCGGCCAGCATCACTCGCGCCCGCGCGAAACCCCTCCGCCGCATCAGAACTCGCTGCCTCACAAGAACTCCTTCAGCCGCGGCCACAGCCCGGTGACGATCGCGGCCGCCGCGAACAGCAGCAGCACCAGCGTCCCCGCGGGGCTCAGCGCCAATGCCGCACCCGCCGAGTCGACTCCGTCGCGCAACTGCTGGCGCTGCTGACCGAGGTCGTCGCGCAACATCGCATCCAACTGCGCGAACAGCGTCGCCGAACTCTGCGCGTCGGTGCCGATGGCCTGCGCGACGGCCGCCGGATAGTTCGCCGACTCGTAGGCCTCACGCTGCTTGGCGTGTCCGGCGGTCCAGCCCAACAGGCTCCGCGAAGCCTCGGAATCGGATCCCGTCACGGTCGCCAGGCGATCGGACAGCTCGGTGGTGTGCTTGCGGAAATCGGTTTCACTGCCGGTGATATCGCCGCGGGTGATCAATGCCAGTGTTTCATCAGTGCGCGCCTGCTGGGCCAGGATCCTGGCCTGAGCCAGGGTTTCGAATCGACTGGTCGCGCCGGATCTGCCGGTGTCGAGTGCGGCCGCGGCGATGCTCGTCGCGCCGACGATCCACAACAGCGCCACGGCGGCGGCACCCGCGGCCACCGCGAGACCCACATTCATCCGGCGATTGGTGCGGCGCAGCAACACCAGAGTGCCGCCGCCACAACCGATCAGCACCAGTATCAACAGCACGATGCTCGTCCACGGCAGCGCGCCGAGGTCGTGTTGATCGTGGCGCACCGCCGCCAGACGGTCCTTGCTGAGCCTTTCGGCATTGGGCAGCAACGAGTTCTGCATCACCAGCGACGCCTCGTGCAGATAGGACGAGCCGACTGGGAAGCCCTGCCGGTTGTTCGCCCGGGCCGCTTCGACCAGGCCGGTGTAGGCGGGTAGGTCGGCAGCGATCTGCGCGACGATCGCTTTGGTCCGCTGATCGGCGGCACCCGTCGTGGCCTCGGCGAGCGCGGCGGCCGCCTCGGCGAGCGCCTGCTGGTATCGCCAGCGCACCTGCGGTGATTCGATGCCGCCGGACAGGAACGCCGTAGCCGCCGATGCGTCCGCGGCCGAGAGCGCGACGTACAACGTCTGTGCCGCGTAGGCCAGCGGTTCGGTGTGGTCGAGCACCACGTCGCGTCGAGCGATCTTGCCGCTCAACTGATCAGCCGAGGTCGATCCGGCGAGCAGACACAACACCACGGACACGACGGCCACCAGGGCGATCGTGCCCGGAGTCGTCCGGGCGAAGCGCCGCAACCACGCACCCCCGCTGCGTACGGCCGCCGGAAGGCGAATCTCCAACACCGTCCCCCTTCGTCTACCCCGCCGGTGTTCTGATCGCGATAGTACGTCAGGGAATTCGGGCTTGCCGCCCAATGCACTGGAGGCATCGACTGCCGACGCTACGGTGCCGAATCCGAGGCCACGTCGAGCAGGGGCGCGAGATTCGGCGTCCACCGCGGGTATTGGCTGAAGATGTCACCGAAGGACTTCGCCGGTTTGCCGAGCGACAGGCCCGCCGACCGGTCGGCGTGCAGTTCGCGCTGCAGTGATTCCACCGCGCGCACCAATCCGGTGTGCAGACTGCGCTGTTCGAGTGCCGCGCTGCGGCCGGTCACCCCGATGGCGCCGATAAAAGCGCCCGAGGCGTCGCGCACCGCCGAGGCCACGCAACTCCAGCCCACCGCTGTTTGCTCGCGCTCATGTGCGAAACCGGTGTCGCGGGCCTCATCGAGCAGTGCCCGGAGTTTGCGCGGATCGGTGACCGAATACTGGGTCAGCGGCGCCCATCCGATGGCGAGGATCTGTTCGGCCTGTTCCTCGTGTGCGGCGATCTGCAGCCGACCCGCGGCGGTGAGGACCATGCTCGGCCCGAACGAGGCCAGGCTCGGCCAGCTCTGTCGCTTCATCACCGTGGCGTAGTTGCGGCCGAACGCCGATCCGTTGAGGGTCAGCTCGCCACCGTACACGGTTGCACACCAGACGATTTCGCCGCGCGTACGCAGATAGAGGTCCTGGATATAGGGCTGTGCCGTGACGACGAAGCCGTGCTGCTGGGCCGCTCGCAGACCGTGGTAGATCAGCAAGGTGCCCGCGCGATAGCCCTCCGGGGTCAGCTCGAGCACACCACGGCGGGCCAGATCGTTGGCGATCCGGCGGACGGTCGGCTTCGGAATGCCGGTGCGCCGGGTCAGGGCAGCCAGCCCGACCGGATCGTGGGAATCGGCGACCGCCTCGATAATGGCGACGGCACGCCCGACCACGGTGTGGTCATCGGGCATGGCGCACCGCCGAGGCGAGCGGAGTGCAGCGGCGACACATCATGTCGACCTTCTGGGGATTCGGTAATGGCCGCGCGAAGAATCATGCGCGGTAGCGATGAGTGTGCGACCGCGGGCCTGCCCTGTCAAACCGGTATCGCGTTGGACGGCCGTTGGATTTTCATTGGCCGATGCCGCGAATGTCAGGGGGTCGGCGAAAGCGTACCGACGAGTGCTCGGTACCGACCCCCAACACACCCCTATCCCAACCTTTCAGCGTCGCACCCCGACGCGACCGTAATCAATGCGCGCACAGCCAATTTCGCCGAACGTGTCACTCAGTGATACGGCGGTGATGTTTCCGCACCGGATTTGCCGGACGCTGATTCCATGTCCCGTCCACCGGGCTTGGCGCGCAGGAAAGTGAATCCAGTGAAGTACCTACTCACCGCTGTTCTCGCGGTCGTCGCGGTCGTCGCCGTCGTCCTCGTGATCGGTAGGTCGAATCTCGATATCCATATGCCGCATACCGATCAGGCTTCGAATCCGGGCCAGACCGGCGACAATGGCGGCGGTGACACCGGATCTACCGGCGGCAAGAGCAGTACCGTGCCGACCAGCGTGAAACCGACGGATACACCGAAGAAGCACACCATCGTCTTCGATGTGACAGGCAGTGGCAAGGTCCGTGACCTCAGCTGGGGTGACGGCGCGAGCAGCTACCTCGGCGCGGGAAGTACGACACTGCCGTACTCGCACACCCTGGTCAGCAACCGGACCGGTGGGTTCGTCGTCTACGTCGAGGGCACGCCCGATCCCACCGGTGCGGCCCACTGCAAGATCACCGTCGACGGCAAGGTCGTCGCCGATCAACAGTCCAGCGCTCGCGGAATGTCGTGCCGCGCAGAAGTTTCCAACTAAACGGAGCCAGGAATGCGTGAGGATACTCGTTTCAAACTCACCCAGGCGGGAGTGAGCGCCAGCCGGGTGTTCCCGTTCTATGTCGTCTGCGACGTATCCCGGTCGATGTGGGATCCCGCGTGGACCGACCAGAAGATCACCCCCTTGGAGACGGTGGAACAGGCGCTCCCGGATATGCTCAATGTGCTGGAGGAGGATCCGACCACCTATGACACCGCGCATCTTTCGGTCGTCGCCTTCGGTGATTCCGCCGTCGCGGTGCTGCCGCTGACCCCGCTGCGCATAGACCCCTCCATTCCGGCGCTGCCGCGCCAGGGCGCGACCGACTACGCGGACGTATTCCGTTATCTGGACCGGCAATTGCGGGCCGACCACAAGCGTTTCACCAGCGCCAGACTGGACACCTACACCCCGGTGATCTTCTTTCTCACCGACGGAAATCCGCAGGTGCGCGGTCAATTCCAGCCCAATGAGGTCTGGGTTCCGGTGCGGGCCGGGCTGGAAGCGCCCGGCCATCCGTTCCGTCCGGTGGTGGTGGCCTTGGGCATCGGCGATGTGCGAGAGGAGACGGTGCGACAGCTGCGGTCCCGCAATCCGGTCGGTGTCGCATGTGTCGCCGAGGGCAGTGTGGCGCCGGGAGATCTGTTGCGCGCCATCATCAACAGCATCAAGTTCTCGATCAGCAGCAGTGTCGGCCAGGGGCGGTTCCTGTTCCGCACTCCTCTCGGCATGCGGGAACTGGACTGAATACCCATGACACCGACTACCTTTCGCCGCCGACCCATCCTGGTCGTGGCCGGTATCGCCGTGCTGGGCACATTGCTGTCGATCATCGTGCAGCTACTGGCCGACAGTGGGCACGACAGCTGGACCACGGCCGACGTCGCCGACCGAGTAGCCGCCGATGTCGTGGGCTGTCCGCAAGCGGCGCCGAGCGAGCCGGAAGCCGCTATCGGCCCGGCGAAGTCGCCGGTGCGCGCGCAGCTGGTCAATAAGTCCAGCGACCCCTGTGCGCTGATTTCGGGTCTGTCCATCACCTTGGCCAAGGGCAGCCAGTTGCCCAAGCAAGGGTCGGATCCGGTGTCGCTACGCGATGTCGATGGCAAGGAGGTCAACGCCCGGCCCTTCGGCAACAACGGTGATGTGCTGCTGGTCTCGATCGCCGATCCCGCGCCGAAGCGGTCCTGGTTGTGGTGGTTGCCAACGACTCTGATGTGCCTGCTCACCGCGGCGGCGACCGGAGCGGCGGTGGTACTCGTGGGGCCGAGTCGGGCAACCACGCCGGCGCCGCCGGTCATCGATCGTCGCGCGCCCGAACGCCGCGAATCCGAACGCCGCGAATCCGAACGCCACGAGCTCACCGACCGAGCCGAGGCCGCCCGGCCGGTCGAACTCCCCGCATTGACCACCTCGGGTGTGAGCGGACTCGCGGTCGACCGCGGCCGCAGCGGCCGTTACGACGTCTATGCCGCGACGCAGGTGGGACTTTCGCATGCCAAGGACGGCCACACCCGCGAGGACGCCTACGCCATCGGCGGCGATCCGGATCGCGGCTGGGTGTATCTGGCGGTCGCAGACGGCCTCGGTTCGGCCGCCAATTCCCACGCCGCCGCGCAGCGCGCGACCCGCGCCTGCCTGACGCTGCTGCACCGATATGCGGGCTCGCTCGACCGCATCGGCTATCCATCCACCTGGGAGCCGCTGGCCGCGGAGATCACCGCGAAGGTCGCCGCACAACTCGACGCGGGCGCCGTCGACGAACTGGCCGCGGAGCTCGACTATCGCAGCCCGCACAGCTCGGGCCATAGCAAGCGCACGTCGATCCCGGCCTGCACCTTGGCCTTTGCCGCGCTCGGGCCGGTGTCGGCGGACGGCTACCCGCTGGCCTGGGCCACCGTCGGCGATTGCGATCTGCTGCTGGTCGATCTGGATTCCGGTGCGACCAAATGGCTGACCCAGCACGCGACAAAGCACGGGATGATCAGCAATGTCACGCCCTCGCTACCGCGCGACACCGACAAGGTGATCGCCGGGCTCACCTTCGTGCCAGCGAATCTGATGGTGGTGCTGGCCAGCGACGGTATGGCCGATGCGATCCGGCTGGTGCCCGAACAGTTCGCCACGCTGTTGCCGCAGATCGCCGGGCCGCGCCCGGCGGAGCATGTCTTCGGTCAGCTCGTCGGATTCGACCTGCCGGGCTTACACGACGATCGCACCATCGTCGCGGCCTGGCCGACACGCGGGCGTGGGTCCGCACGGGAAATACGGTAGGTGGGGGCAATGACAATGCCGGGGTGGTCGGCGGACGGTCGCACGGAATACCGGGTGGACGAGCTGCGCATCATGGGTGACTTTCCATTGGGCGAGGGCGGCTCCGCGCAGGTATGGCGGTGCACGACACCGGATCAGGTGTCGGTCGCGTTCAAACGCTATGACCGGGATACGGTGCGGCAATTGCAGCCAGCAGTGCTGCGCGAGTTGGTCGGCTGGCCGCACCGGCTGGACCAGGACGACCGCAAACGACTGCTGGAACTGTGCGCGTGGCCGCATGCGGTGGTTGTCGAAAACCACACTGTCGTAGGCATTCTCATGCCGTTGGCGCCGCGCGAGTTCTTCTTCGATGCCAATAGCGGGCCGCAGCCACGCGCGTTCACCCGGGTCGCGGTGCGGGTGCCGGACGCGCAGAAGCGTGGCCACACCTATTTCGATTTCCCGCACAAGATCGCCCGGCTCGGCCAGTTGCTGGTGGACCTGCAGTTCCTGCACGATAGCGACATTGTCGTCGGGGATCTGCAGCCCAACAATATCCTGACCACCGACGCCCACCCGGTCGATGGCGTCGTCTCGGCGCACAACTACTTCTTGGACTGCGATTCGTTCGTCATCGCGGGCCGCGGGGCGACGCCGCGGCTGGACCCGCTGCCCTGGCGGCCGCCGTATCCGGTACAGCAGTTCACCGCGACCACCGACATGTTCAAATTCGCCCTGTTGATGATCCGCTGCCTCGCCGAGAATCTGGCCGCCGATCAGCTGGACTACCGCCAATACGTCCAATTGCTGCCCACCGGGGACTTCCAGAAGATCGACCGGCTGCTCACCACACCCCAGCCCGATCTGACCTCCGCCGACCTCCGTGCGCTCGCACTGGCCTGGCAGGCGGTGGTGCGGCCCGACGGCCGGGTGTATCGGCGCACGGACTTCGCGCTGCGTGAACCGTGGAACGAACACACTCGCGCCGCGCACTTCGCCGAATTCACCGCCGCCGCGATGACGCCGAGCAGCACGCCGTCCCACAGCATTTCGCCCTTAGTGGTGGTCGCGTGGATCGCGGTGGTCCTGGTAGTGCTCACCGTCATCATCGCGCTCGCCTGATCAGGAACGACCGATGCCGGTACCCGAACCCGCACTCCTGCTCACTATCGGAGCGACCCGCCACCGGATCGCCGGACGCACTCATTCCCTCGGCTGCGGCCCCGGCGCCGATATCTCGATCAGTGACAACGGCCCGGCCGGACAATGGCTTCGCTTCCGGTACGTCAAAGGGTGGGCTATCCGCGCTGTCGATCCGGTGATCGAGGCGACCCTCGACAATGTGCCGATCGCGACGAGTGCTTGGACGGCGGTCGAGGATTCGGGCGCGCACGAACTCCGTATCGCGGTGCGCGGGCGGACGTTCCGCATTGTCGTCGCGAGTGCGGACCACAATGGAAGCGTCACGCCGCCAACAGTTGTCGGTGCGTCGGGTCGTGGACCGGATCCAACGGTCGACCCCCGCGCGTCCCGAACCCCGCCGCGACAGCGGCCGACCCCGCCCGCTGCTGGCCCACCGGCGGCGGACGCCGGACATGTCCCTTGGCAGGTCGATCCGGCGATGCCTGGACGGACACCGGGCGCAGCGCCGAGGCAGACCCCGCCACGACGTACCCGCGCACAGTCGACTCCGCCGTCGGCTGCGCGTCCGAAAGCGCGTGCCGTAGCCGACCCGACGATCATCGATGAGCCCGTACACGCATCGTCGGCCCACAGCACTCCCCCGCAACCCCATCCCGCACCGGGACAACAAGTCCCACCGTCCACCCCGCCCGGAACCTGGTCTGTGCCGAGCGATAGCCCGCTGGTGATCGGACGCGAGGGTGGGACCGCCGAAATGGCCTTGTCCGGTTTGGATTTGGCGCATCGGCATGCGACGGTGCGCTGGACCGGGCGCGCTGTCGAAGTGCGCGGACTCGCCACCAACGCGCGACCGTTCGTCGACGGCAAACCGGTATTGCACGCCCGGCTGCGAGTGGGCGAGCAATTCATGCTGGCGCACCACACTTTTGAGGTATCGGGCCCCGCGCAGCTCAGGTTGGTCCCCGTCGCCGTGATCGCGCGCGAGCCGCTGTTGCGGTTCGACGGGGTCAGTCTGCGCTACCAGGGGCGCACCGAACCCACCTTGCGCGACCTGACTTTCGAACTGGCGCGCGGTGAGGTTTTGGCCGTTATCGGCCCCTCCGGCGCCGGGAAGTCCACCATGTGTGCGGGGCTGCTCGGCGAGGTCGCGCTCGCCGCCGGATCGTTGCGGCTGGGCCGGGTCGACCTGGTCGCCTCCCGTATGCAGGCCAGCCATCTGGTTTCCTTCGTGCCGCAGCAGCCCGCCATGTACGGCGACCTCGCGGTGCGCGATGCCCTGCTGTGGGTGGCGGGTCTGCGCACGGCCAGCGATACCAGCCGGTCCGAGCGCGCAGCGCGGGTCGACACCGTGATCGCCGAGATGGAGCTGGGCGGTGAGGTGCACAAGCGGATCGACACACTGTCCGGCGGTCAGCGCAAGCGTGTCTCGACCGCGATGGAACTGCTCAGCGATCCACAGCTGCTCGTGCTCGACGAACCGACCTCCGGACTCGACGAGGGCTTGGACCGCGCGATGATGCAGCGGTTGCGCGTGGTTGCCGAAACCGGTTGTGCGGTAATCGTTGTCACGCATTCGATGGTCAATGTCGATTGCGCCGACAAGGTGCTCGCGGTGACCGGGCGCGGGCGGCTCGGATTCTTCGGATCGCCCCCGGAATTGCTCGGCGCCTTCGAGGTCGACAGCTATGCCGAGGTGATGGATCGGTTGCGCGCCGACCGGCAGGCCGGGCAGCCGTCGACACCATCGACTCCACAACCGGCCGACCGGGCGGTGGCCGCGCCGATGCGGGGATCGGTGCACCGGCATCTGCCGCGCCTCATCGGACGGGAATGGGCCCGGCAGCGCAATGGATTCCGCACTCTCGCGTTGGGTTCGGCGGCGGGTATCGGCTTGACCACATTGCTCGCCGCGGCCGCTTCCGACGACGGCCTCGGCGGTGATCCGCGCGCGATGAGTTCGGTCATGATCGCCTTGATCGTCTGTCTCACCTTCTTCTCGATGGCGCAGTCCTTCGCTGCCATCGTCGACGATCGCGTCGTCATCGAACGCGAAGCGCGCTGGGGTATTTCGGCGGCCTCGGTGGTGCTGGCGCGCGCGATCACCTGCACTCCACTCGCGGTCCTGCTGGGCGTGGCATCGATGATCGGATACCTGCGCGTCAAGTCCGGGCCCGCGGATCCGGTGCTGCCCCAGCCCTACGGTCTGCTGCTCTTCGCGATCACGCTGCCGCTGGCCGCGATGGCACTCGGCCTGCTGGTGTCGGCTTGTTCGAAATCGTTGCGGCAGGCGGTTTTCGTGCTCATGGGTGTGCTGGCATTGCAGGTGGTGATGACCGGGCTCGCGCCACCGTTCGAGGGTGGGCCCGGTGAGGTGCTGCGGATGTTCGCCTATGCCGCGCCGTCACGCTGGGCATCGGCCGGGTTGGGGTCCGATGTCGGCCTCACGGTGGCCGATCCCGCGACGAATCCGTTCAAAGATTTGATCTGGACCCATGATCTGCGACATGTCGAGACGGCCGCGGCGGTGCTGGTCCTCATCGCAGTCGTCGCCATCGCATCGACCATTCGCGTACTGCGGCGACAGCTGCTGGCACTGAAGTAGGAGCTGGTATGACATCACGACGCGGCCTGTCGCTCATCGTCGCGGCCCTGGTGAGTTTCGGCGCCGCAGGATGCTCCTCATCCGTGCGGAACGCCGTCGAGAACCGGCCGCAGGAGCCGCACGCACCGCGTCCGGCTACGGTACGGGCGGGACGGATTCCCAGCGGGACCATCACCCTGCGCACCAACCGACAGGTCACCTTCGATCCGAATTCGCTGCGGTACTGCACCACCGACGGCGCGGGATTCACATTGAGCACCGGAGAAATCATCTGGCTCAGCGGAATCGCGTCCCTGGAATTCGGTCCGCAACAAGGTTCGGAGTTGCCGGTGACCTACCGGCCGCGGAGCCCGAAAGGTGCGAACGCACAGATCTTTCCGAGCCCCGGCGCCCCGAATGTTCAACCCGCTACCGGTCGAATGTCGGCCGGATGTCAATTCTTCGTGGTGAATCGCGGTGAGCGGTATCTGCCGGGTGAGCTGACGAGTATCACCTTCGACCAGGAGACCGAATCGCATAACTGATATCGGCGATCCGGTCCGAACGAATCATCTGGCCGTGAGTGCCACCGCGATCACGACTATCGATATGGCGAGGGAAATCCAGCCGAACCGCAGCCACCGCGCGGCCGACAATGGCGGGGCGACGAATGCCCGTCGCGCATAGACCCGTTCGCGGATACCGCGCACGATCGCGATGGGGCCGAACAATAATCCGTATCCGAACAGCGACAACACAATAATTGCCACGACAACCCAGGTGCGGCCGAACGGATCGGACGCGGTGGCCGGTGTCGGCGGCTCCGTCGCGCCGACGGGCTGGCGCTGCGGGGTGAGGATATCGTTGCGCGACACCGGAGGGGTCGATGGCAAGGTATTGCGACGGGGTTGCGGGTCGGCGGACAGCAGATGCGGATCGTCGGAGGCGACCATGACCTCATCGGTCTCCGAGAAGGCGATGTCCTCGGGCACGGAGGAGGCCGGGCCATCCGACTCGGGCATCGCAGCACGGTCCGGCTCGACAAGCGTGACTTCAGCCGACTCGGACACCCCGACCTCGCCGCCCGAGGGCGCGACCACCGTCTTTCGCCGCCCGCTCTGCTCGTCTCTGGCTTGTGCCGCAAGGAAATTCACCAGCTCGGGGGCCGTCGGTCTGGCGTCGGGATCCTTGTCCATGGCAGCAACGACCATGCGCCGATAGCGACCGGGCACACCGGCCAGATCGGGATCGTCCCGAATTATCCGTGCTATCACCGCCGCCTGGGTGTCGGCTCGAAATGGTGGCCGACCGGTTGCCGCGAAGGCGACCAACGCGCCCCAGGCGAAGATGTCGGCGGGCGGGCCGACCTCGCGATTGCCGAGCATTTCCGGCGGCATCCAGGCCAGTGTTCCGATAATGCGGCCCGGCTCGGTGAGGCGGGTGGCGTCGGTGATTCGGGCGATACCGAAATCGATGACCCGCGGCCCGTCCCAGGACAGAATTATGTTGTCCGGCTTCAGGTCCCGATGGATGACCTCCGCACCGTGTATGCAGTCGAGCGCTTCGGCGAGGCCGCTGGCGAAATCGTAGAGTTGTGCGGGCGACATCGCGCCGTGCTCCCGAATCGCCTGTGCCATCGATTCCCCCGATACGAAGGAATTCGCCAGCCAGGGGCGCTCGGCATGGATATCGGCGGCCACCACCTCCGCGATGCGCCGCCCGTGCACACGCTGGGCGGCGGTGACCTCCTGCCGGAATCTGGCCCGGAATTCCGGATCCCGCGCCAATTCCACATGCGGCATCTTTATCGCGACAACGCTGCCGTCCGGTCCGAACCCCTGAAAAACGACGCCCATTCCGCCCGCGCCGAGACGTCCGTGTAACACGAAGGGACCGATAGCCGTCGGATCATCCGGCAACAATGGTCTCAGCATTCTCCCTCACCCGATTACGCTGAGCTGTCGTAGTTTTCGGAGCTTAGCACTCCGCGCCGCTGTTTTCCGACTTCATTGGTTCGCCGTTGGAGTTTCATTGGCCGAAGCCACGAATCTCATGGGTATGACCCCGACAACACACCCGATGCGCCGCCCCGCCGCAGCCGTGCTGGCCACCATCGCGGGCCTGACGATCGCAGCCCTGCCCGTGACACACCCGGCCCCCGCAGCCGCGGCACCGACCGCCAACTGCGCGCACGCCGACGATCCGGTACTCCCGCCGGACAAGGCGCCGACCGACAACTCGGGATCGCGCAACCGCCTGCGCGTTCTGTTCCCCGACCTCGCCTATCGCCACGAAATCGAGAAGGCGGTCCTGTGCCTGACGAACTTCGAACGCACCCAGCGCGGTCTGCCCGAACTCGAATGGAATATGCAACTCGTCGATTCCGCCGAAAAGTACGGTGCCGAGGCGGATCGCCTGAACTGGTGGACCGGATCCTCCCGTGCGGAAACCGTGAAGTGGCACATCCACCCCGAGTCCCCCCGCACCTCCGCCGACGACGAACAGGAGGCCCCGATCCAGATCGGCAAGCGCATCGGTGCCGCCCAACCCTGCGCTCCCGGTAAGACTTTGGTGTTCTGGACCGAAAACACCGCGTGGGGCACCGGCAATCAATCCACTGCCCGGGTCGTCGTCGACAAATGGATGCACAGCGACCGCCACCGGGACAACATCCTCAATAGAGACGCCACCCTCGTGGGCCCCGGCGTGGTCTACGGCTTTGCTCAACCCGGCACGGCACCGGACCAGGCAGGTCTCTACGTCCAGCACTTCGCATCCTGCAAATGATCCGTCCGACCGAATGATTCGGATGGTCTAGAGGTCTTGGTCGGGCGAAGTTGTGAACGGCCTGGCGGCGTCCGGCGTGACGGGTCCGGTGACCGTCGCGGGTCACCCCGGTCAGACGGCGCGCCGGGAGACGAAAACCCGTTCCAGCAGGACGTACAGGCAGTCCCGGTCCTGGTCGCTGAGCCTGTTCAGACCATCTTGCGTGGCGCGCATCTTCGCGCGGATCGCGTCGGTGACACGCTCGCCCTCGGCCGTGAGGACGAGATTCTTGACGCGCCGGTCGGATGCGCTGGTCTCGCGGCGCACGAGGCCGCGCTTCTCCAGCCGGTTGATGATCCCGGTCACGTTGGAGGCGTCGCAGACCATGGTCTCGGCCAGGGCGCTCATCGCGGCGGGTCCCCGGCGCAGCACGGTCAGCGCCTTGCCCTGGCTCGCTGTGAGGTTCTCACTCGCCGCCGCGACTGTGAAGTCGCCGTAGTAGGCGCCCAGCGACACCGAGAGCAGCTCCATGAGCTGGGCCGTGTCGACGCGGGGAGCTTCTGTCATGAGAGCCACCCTATCCGCTGAAACTTGACTATCTCAAATATCTACCTCTACGGTGTCCGCATTGCTTGAAGTTCTCAAGCATCAACGTTGTCGAGTAGCTACGAGGAGCGTCCTCTGTGACCGTCACCGCGTCCCCCGCCTCCCGCGCGGCCGAGATCCTGTCCCGGCCCGTCGCGCTGAACGGCCTGACCGTCCCGAACCGCATCGTGATGGCGCCGATGACGCGCATGTTCTCCCCTGGCGGTGTACCCGGTGACGACGTGCGGTCGTACTACGCCCGCCGCGCCGCCGCGGGTGTGGGCCTGATCGTCACCGAGGGGACCTACGTCGGCCACGAGTCGGCCGGGCAGAGTGATCGTGTGCCGCGGTTCCACGGTGAGGAGCAGTTGGCGGGGTGGGCGAAGGTCGCCGAGGCCGTGCACGCGGCGGGCGGCACGATCGTGCCGCAGCTGTGGCACATCGGCATGGTGCGCAAGCAGGGCGACGCGCCCTACGCCGACGCCCCCGCCGTCGGGCCCTCCGGTATCCGCGTCGACGGCACCGAGGGCACCGGCAAGGCGATGGTCCAGCGTGACCTGGACGACGTCATCGGCGCCTTTGCCGAGGCCGCCGCGGCCGCCGAGCGCATCGGCTTCGACGGCGTCGAACTGCACGGTGCCCACGGCTATCTCCTCGACCAGTTCCTGTGGGCGCGGACGAACCGCCGTACCGATGCCTACGGCGGCGACTCCGTGGCTCGTACAACGTTCGCGGCCGAGATCGTGGCCGCGGTGCGGGCGGCCGTCTCGCCGGGCTTCCCGGTGATCTTCCGCTACTCGCAGTGGAAGCAGGACGCCTACGACGCGCGGCTCGCCGAGACCCCGCAGGAGCTGGAGGCGATCCTGGCCCCGCTGGCCGCGGCCGGCGTCGACGCCTTCCACGCCTCGACCCGCCGCTACTGGCTCCCAGAGTTCGACGGCTCGGACCTGAACCTGGCCGGCTGGACCAAGAAGCTCACCGGCAGGCCCACCATCACCGTCGGTTCGGTCGGCCTCGACGGCGACTTCATCCGTGCGTTCACGGGCGAGGGCGCCGAGCTCGGCAGCCTCGACAACCTCCTCGATCGCCTGGAGCGCGACGAGTTCGACCTGGTCGCCGTCGGCCGCGCCCTGCTCCAGGACCCGGAGTGGGCGTCCAAGGTCCTAGGGGGGCGGATCGACGAGCTGAAGCCGTACGACGCGGCGACACTGAAGACGCTGAGCTAGAGGTGATGGTCGGGCGAAGCCCGATCTTCCGAGTCCTGGGCCGCGGCGGCGCGGCTTGCGGGTTGATGACGACGCTGACCGGGTCGACGACCCGGCCGCGGCCGGGTCGTCGACGGCGCCCCACTACCAGCGCTCCGACCAGCAGCATCAACGATCAGGATGTTCGACCGCAGTATTAAAATGACCCCTGTGCACCGCGCTGCAGTGACCGATCCTTCGCGTGTGGTGGTTCTCGGGTCCGGGTTTGCGGGTCTGTGGGCGGCGCTCGCGGCGGCCCGGCGGCTCGACGAACTCGGTGTGGCGGTCGGAACCGTCGATGTCACGATGATCAGTTCCACGCCGTACCACGACATCCGCGTGCGCGACTATGAGACCGATCTGAGCACATCCCGCATCCCGCTCAGCGCCCTTCTCGATCCAGTTGGAATCAAGCACATCATCGGCGAAGTGACGGCGATCGACCCGCTGGCGCGGGTCGTGGAATCCACCGCGGGCACTCACGGCTACGACCGGCTGGTGCTCGCGGTGGGCAGCCAGGTGGTCAAGCCCGATATTCCTGGCCTGCGGGAGTTCGGTTTCGACATCGATACCCATGACGCAGCGACCAGACTGCAAGCCCACCTGCGCCGGCTTGCCGAAGGCCCCGCCGACCCGGCGGCCGCGACAGTGGTCGTCGTCGGGGCAGGTTTGACCGGGATCGAAGCGGCGACCGAGCTGCCCGCAATGCTCGCCGACGCCTTTGCCGCGCGCGCCGTCGCACCGCGGGTCATCCTGATCGACCGCAACCCGTTCGTCGGCTCGGACATGGGCGCATCGGCGCGACCGGTCATCGAGGCGGCGCTGGCCAACATCGGGATCGAGACCAAGTTGGGCGTCGGGGTCGTCGGCATCGATGAGTGCCGCGTGACGCTCTCCTCGGGTGAAGTGCTGACCGCCGCCACCGTCGTCTGGTGTGCCGGCATGCGGGCCAACCCGCTGACCGCAGACTTCGGGGTCGACCGTGACCGGCTGGGTCGACTGCCCGTCGACGATTATCTGCGGGTCTGCGGTGTGCCCGGAGTATTCGCCGCCGGTGACGTCGCGGCCGCAAGAATGGACGACGAGCATATGTCGGTGATGTCCTGCCAGCACAGCCGCCCGATGGGCCGGTGGGCGGGATACAACGTCATCGGCGATCTTCTCGGCAAGCCCATGAAGCCGTTGCGGATCCCTTGGTATGTAACGGTTCTCGATCTGGGACCGGCAGGCGCGGTGTATACCGAGGGCTGGGATCGCCACGTGGTCGCGTGCGGCGAGGAGGCCAAAGAGACCAAGCGCACCATCAACACCCGGCGTATCTATCCGCCGTTGAACCGTGACCGCGACGCATTGCTGGCGGCCGCCGCGCCCGAACTGCAGGCCGCGCCCGAGCACGGACCCGAGTCCGCCCATCGACTACCAATCGCGCTGATGGATATATAGGAAGAGCCCGGCTTCGATCGCGGGCTGCGGCTCGGCTATGGGTGGTTCCTGTTCGTCAGACCTGGTTCGACACGGGTTCCTTCTCGATATAGCGGCTCATCGCCCAGTTCAGCCCGCGCATGGCGAGGTTGTAGGACGGCGGGAAGTAGCGCTGTGCGAGATAGCCGACGCGGATATCGGGCGAGGTGAAGACCATGTACCGATTGCGCTCGACCCCGCGCACCACCGATCGGGCGGCCTGCTCGGGAGTAACCGCGTGCCGCATGAACAATGCGACGCCCTTCTGCACCGCCGCCGCTTGCCGGTCGACGCCCGCGATATCCGCGCTGTCCACCATCGGTGTCGCCATCGCACCGGGGCAGACCAGGCTGACGCCGATGCGGTGCTGGCGCAGATCGAAGCGCAGCACCTCCGAAACGCCGCGCAAGCCGAATTTGCCCGCACTGTAGGGCGCATGCCAAGGCAGCCCGAAAAGTCCGGCGGCGGAGGCCACATTCACCAGATGCCCGCCGCGACCGGCCTCGATCATCGGCGGCACGAACTCCTCGATCACATGGATGGGCCCCATCAGATCGATATCGATAGTGCGCCGCCACTGTTTGTGTGTGAGCCGATCGACCGTGCCCCAGGTGGCAATGCCCGCCACATTCATCACGATGTCGACGCTGTCGACCTCGGCATGCGCCTTCGCGGCAAAGGCGACCACCGCGTCGTAATCGCTGACATCGGCACGCTCGGCGAGATGCACGACGCCGCCGGTCGCGCGCACATCGTCGGCAGTACGCTGCAAGCCGATGTCATCGATATCGGTCAGGATCACCGACGCCCCCTTGGCGGCCGCCGCCAGCGCCGTACTGCGTCCCAGCCCGCTGGCCGCGCCGGTGATCAGGCAGCTCTTGCCGTCGAACTTCGTCATGGATCGACGATAGACAATTATGAACACTGTTGTCTATAGATCCTGACCACCGTCTCAGACGAACTTTCCCCGCCCGCCAGCGCCGGATCGTAAAACGTGATTGATGCGTGACCGACTGAACGATAGCTGTTGGCTATCGATGGTGCGCAGGCTCACCGCCGAAGTAGGTCCCATGTCCACTGATCGCCTCGTCGTCGGCGCTGTCGGACCGGTCGTGATGGTAGTGGACGGAGCATTCGCGGTGGCTGGGCCACCCGAGATCCGGTCGTGATCCGTGCTTCACGGCAGCGTCCATCGGGTCACGGCGCAACAACTCCTCCCGCCCGACGGCCCGATGCGCTAGCCGAGCGAACGCCATCGCCGCCCGGTGATCCGGATGCGCCAGGAATGTTCGAGCCCTCATCCCATGTTCCGCATACAGTTACGTGTACAGGATCATCGGGAGGACCACATGGGGAACCTGTTCAGACGCAGCGCGTCGATCAGCCTAGGGGCGTACCGACGTGGCTGAAGGACGGGAAACAACAGCGCGCAGTTCGACACTGGCGGTGTACCGCGATGCCTCGATCACCACCACACCTGCGGCGCGGCCGATTATTTCCATCGCACTGCTGCTGATGAGCGTTGTACTGGTCTACGAGGCCGGTCGCGCTACGCCCGGACAGGACCACGGCTGGTTCATCGCCGTCTCCATCGCCGGACTCTTCGTGGTCCGCGGGCTGCATCTGCGCCGCCCGATCACCCTGCCGCATTTCACCATCGCGGTCTTCGTCCTCGCGGCCGCCAATGCCGCCTACCGCGCCTCACATCCCGGCTTCGGGTTCGTCTTCCTGGCCGCGACCGGATTCATTCTGATGCTGCCGCAGGCGAGTCGGCCACAGCCCGAGCAGTTGTACCGCGTCGCCGAGCTGGTCGGACGGACCGCGCGCGATCCGCTCGCCCCATTCGCGCTGCATTCGTCGAAGTCCTATTACTTCAACGCGAATTCGACGGCGGCGATCGGCTATCGGGCCCGCTTCGGTATCGCGGTCGTCGCCGGGGATCCGATCGGTGATCGGGATGCTTTCCCTGGACTGCTCTCGGATTTTTCCGAGTTCGCGGCGAATCACGGATGGCGGATCGCGGTGCTCGGCGCCAGTCCCGATCTGACGCAGCTGTGGCGGCATCGGGCGATCGAGCATCGTGGGTTGCGCGCGATACCGGTCGGACGCGATGTGGTCATCGATGTGGGCACGTTCGCGATGGTCGGGCGGACCTTCCGCAACCTGCGCCAGGCCGTGAGTCGCACCCGCAATTTCGGCGTGACCACCCAGGTGATCAGCGAGGCCGACCTGACCGAACCGCTGCGGGCCGAACTGCTCGACATTGTCGATTCGTGGAAGACCGGTCGGCAGAATCGCGGCTTCTCGATGATCCTCGACCACCTGCTCGACGGTCGGAATCCGGGCATGCTGCTGGTGCTCGCCAGGGATGCGGACGGGCGCGTCGCGGGGTTCCAGCGCTATGGCGTTTCCGGGCGCGGGCGCGAGCTCAGCCTGGATGTGCCGTGGCGGCGCAAGGACGCCCCGAACGGACTGGACGAGCGGATGATCATCGATCTCCTCGACCACGCCCGTGCACAGGGGATCGAGCGGATCTCATTGGCGTTCGCGCCGTTTCCCGAGCTGTTCGCCGAGAAGGAGCGGTCACGGACCGAGAAGCTGATCTATGTGCTCGCGCATCTGGGTGATCCGCTGATCCGGCTGGAGTCGCTGTACCGGTTCCTGCGCAAGTTCCGTTCGATGTCGGATCAACGGTTCGTGCTGATCCGCTGGCGCGAGGTACTGCTGGCGGCCGCGGCACTGCTCACCTTGGAGTTCGTGCCGCACCGCAAGCAGCACTAGTCGCGGACGGCAATGCCGATCGATCGGGCGAATTCGGGTGCCAGATCGAGCAATTGGAGCGGGGTGATGGTCGCGCCGCGCAGCGCGTCCAAGCCCTCGGCGATATCGAGGTGCGCGGCGCCGCGCAGGTCGACCTGTTGCAGTCGGGCGCGGTTGATCAGCATGCCCTCGACGGTGGTGCCGGGGAAGCTCAGCTTGGTCAGTTCGGCTTCACCGAAATCGGTGTGCCGCAGGACGCAATCGACGAATTGCACCTCGCGCAGTCTGGCTCTGCGGAAGTTCACCGAGTCGAATTTGCAACCCTCGAACCGCACCCGACGCAAGTTCGCACCGCCCGCATCGACACCGGACAGCGCACCGGCGATCAGTTCGACGTCCTGCCAGGAGGTATCGGACAGGTCGGTGCCGACCCAGCGCACATTGCGCTGCCAGACGTCGGTGAACCGGGCGAAGCGCAGGCTGCCGCGATTGATCGCGAGCGAGGTGAAGACGGTTTCGTTGAAGCGTCCGTTGCCCGCTTCGACGTCCTCCAGATCGGCACCGGTGACGTGTACACAGTCGTAGTCACCTTCGGGCTCGAGCGCCCCGTCCAGCGGCTTCAGAAAACGCGCATAGGGCAGATCTTCGAGCTGGTCGGGCACGGCTGACCTCCGGATTCGGCGACGGTCCTCCCTGTCTACCAGTCGCGACCGACTAGGGCTCGATGCGTTCGAGCAGCCAGCGCGGGCCGACGGATTCGGCGCCGAACGGTTCGAGTCGAGCACGGAGTCCGCGGTCGGCGGTCACGACGGTGATCGGCCGGGCGCTGTCCTGCTCGACCGCTGCCGCGACGACCTCGACTATCGCGTCATCCCCCGAACCCGGCGCGAGTACCACACGCAGACCTTCGAACTCCTCCGACGCCGCGGCCTTCGCGGCACCCTCCAACACGACGACCACCTCGGCCGGGTGCTCCAGTGTGCGCAGCCGCACGAGTAAGCGCCGGGCCGCACCGGCGCGGTCGCGCCACCAACCATCGGGCCGCGAGCCGACGACATTCGCGGCGTCCACCACGATCAGCATCACTGCATCGTTACTCGCCCGTTCGTCAGGTGCGCGGCGGGCCGCGCGTGCGTGCAGGTAGCGCTGCTGCGGCAGGCTCATGGTCTGCTGCGCGGCAAGCAGATACGCCGCGCGGGCGGCGGTCCGATCCCCCAGCGATTCCAACAGATGCGCGCGGACCGCGGACAGGCGGTGATCCCCGACCAGTTTGCCCTCGGCAGCCAGGTCGTCGACGAGTTTCAACCCGAGGTGCGGGCCGCGGGCCATCGCGACGGCTACCGCGTGGTTGAGGGCGATGATCGGGTTGTCCACCAGTGCGAGCAGGCGTTCGTACAGCAGCATGATCTGCGGCCAGTCGGTGGCTGCGTAGGTCGCTGCCTCATCGTGCAGTGCGGCGATGGCCGCTTGGAGTTGGTACGGACCCGGCACACCACGGGGCAGGGCATCGGTGATCAGCGCGATGCCCTCGGTGATCGCGTCGGTATTCCAGAGTGCGCGGTTCTGGTCTTCCATCGGAACGAGTTCGCCGTTGTGTCCGGTGCGGGCTGGTCGGCGCGCGTCGGTGAGCAGCATCAACGCGAGCAGGCCGGTGACCTCGGCGTCATCGGGTAGCAGTCGGTGCAGTAGACGGGTCAGGCGGATCGCCTCGGCGCAGAGTTCGACGCGGTGCAGGTTCGGTCCCGAGGTGCTGGCATAGCCCTCGGTGAAGATCAGATACAGCACATGCAGCACGGCGGCCAAGCGCGCGTCGCGCTCAGCGCTGGCGGGCGGGGCGAAACCGACACCGCTGTCCTTGATCGTCTTCTTGGCGCGGCCGATGCGTTTGGTCATGGTCGCCTCCGGCACCAGGAAGGCGCGGGCGATCTCGGCGGTGGTCAGGCCACCGACCGCGCGCAGGGTCAGTGCCACCTGCGAGGCGGGTGTGAGCGACGGGTGGCAGCACATGAACAGCAGGACGAGAGTGTCATCGGCGTCGGTCGGATCGCGGTCGGCGGGCGGGGTCAGCCAGTCCTCGGGGAGCGCCCAGCGGGCCACGGTGTCCTCGCGGCGGCGTCGAGCCTGCTCATTGCGGAGCAGATCGGTCAGGCGGCGCGCGGATACCGTGATCAGCCAGGCACGCGGATCGTCCGGTATGCCATCGACCGGCCATTGGGTGGCGGCGGCGAGCAGACCCTCCTGCACCGCGTCCTCCGCGGTGGCGAAATGTCCGTATCGCCGCACCAGTGCGGCGAGGACCTGCGGCGCGGAAATCCGCAGCAGATCCTCCACCAGGGCATCCGACATCGAAGGGGCTCAATCGAATTCGGGTGCCCACTCCTGGATCGGCCGGACATCGGCGTAGGCCGTCTCGGCGATATGCGCCGGGGCCGGGCATTTGCTGAGTTCGGCCGCGATTTCGGTGGCGCGATCGAAGTTCTCGCATTCGACGATCCAGTATCCGGCCAGCACCTCCTGCGTCTCGGCGTAGGGCCCGTCGGTCACGAACGGCGCACCGTTCTTGGTGGTGATCCGACGGGTGTGCACCGGCTGGGCCAGACCGCGCGTCTCGACCAGTTCGCCGGATTCCTCCAACTTCTTATTGAGATTGCCCATGAACTCCGCCATCGCCGCGAACTCCTCGGCGCTCCACGCCGGTTTGCCGGTCTGCCTGCCGACCATGCCGTCGTAGTCCTGCTGCGAGCCGTAGCTCAGGATCATGTACTTCATGACAACTCCTCCGCTGTGGCGGCACCCCGGTGGCACCGTTCGTCAGATACGTCGCAGCCGCTGACCATTCTCGGACATGGCCGCCGCCGAGCGCAGCAATCGCCGCGCGAGCATGGCGACCGCGCCGAATTCGATGGCGGTCGCAAGCAGCAGTCGCACGCTGAATCCGTCCAGCGACGGCCACGCGACCAGTGCGAGCACGGCCACCAGCGCCGTGATCCAGGGCCACTTCGCGGTAGATCGCCGGATCATGGCGATGACGAAGACCAGCCACCCGAGCTGTGCCACCACAAACCCCACCTCGTGCAGCAGGCCGTGCCAGCTCATCCGCTCCGGTGCACCATCCGGCGCGCCCGGCGGGAAGCCCGCGCCCGGATCGGTGACGAAAACCCCGGCAATGATCGAACCGACGCCGAGCGCGGCCACCGCAAACGGAATCACGGCGCCGCCCCAGGTATTTCGCAACTCCTGCCGCAGTCCCACCGCACTTGCCGCGAACACTGCACCCGAGACAACGAAGTTCGCGATCTGGATCCAGCCGAGTGAGCCGAGACTCAGCAGACTGATCGGATGGCGGCCGAGATCGAATCCCCTGCGCGTTCCCGCCTGCAGCAGCACAACCAGCACGAACAGCGGGCCGACCGCGATTGCGCAGCCGAGCAGTGCGCGGGTCTTATCGCTTTGTTGGTATGACATCGGTGCTCCCTTGGTCGCTGGACTATTCGTCAGGGACGTCGAAGCGGCGGTGGGCTGATGGACAGCGACTGCGAGTGGCAGAGTTGGCGAGCTCGGACGGCGGGCGGTGTGCACCCGTGACATGCTGGGGGACATGGTGATCGATGGTTTTGTCGCGTCCGGGTTCGAGGCGGTGCGTGAGGTGTTCGCGGCGAATTTCGCCGAGCAGGGGGATGTCGGTGCGGCGGTGACCGTGTATCGAGACGGTGAGCCGGTGGTGGATCTGTGGGGTGGGCTGGCCGATCCGGAGGGTGAACGGCCGTGGGAGCGCGACACGCTGCAGCTGGTGTATTCGGCGACCAAAGGGGTCACCGCGACCGTCGCGCACCTGCTGGCGCAGCGGGGCGAGCTCGAGCTGGACGCGCCGGTCGCGCGGTACTGGCCGGAATTCGCGGCGGCGGGCAAGGGCGACATTCCGGTGCGCTGGCTGCTGAGCCATCAGGCGGGGCTGGCGGCGCTGGACAAGGCGGTGCCGCTGGCGGATGCGCTGGCCTGGGGGCCGATGGTGGACGCGCTGGCTGCGCAGACGCCGAACTGGCCACCCGGTACCGCGCACGGGTACCACGGACGGACGTTCGCGTGGCTCGTCGGTGAGGTGATCCAGCGGGCGGCCGGGCGTACCGTCGGGCGGATTCTGGCCGAGGAGATCGCCGGTCCGCTCGGTATCGACTTCTTCATCGGTTTGCCCGCGGCCGAACAGCACCGCGTCAGTCGACTTGTGTTCGCGCCCAAGGTCGATGTGGCGTCGGTGCCGGAGGAATTCGTTCCAGCGGAGCTGCGGCCGATGGTCGCCGCGATGCGCGATCCGGAGGCGCTGGTCAATCGCGCTTTCGAGGTCACCGATCCGGCCGATATCGATTTCAACGATCCGGCGGTGCACGCCGCGGAGATTCCGTCCAGCAATGGCATCGGCACCGCGCGCGGTCTCGCCCGGCTCTACGCCGCGACTATCGGCGAGGTCGACGGCGCCCGCCTGTTCACCCCCGAAACCCTCGCTGCGGCAACGCGCGAACAGGCCAGCGGCATCGACCGAGTCATGATGCTCGAGGACCGCTATGCCAGCGGATACATGCTTCCCACTGCGGGTTTCGCCCTCGGCGGCCCCAACTCCTTCGGCCACCCCGGCCGCGGCGGATCCCTCGGCTTCGCCGACCCGGACACCGGCATCGCCTTCGCCTATGTCACCAACTACATCATCGAAGGCGCACCGGATCTACGCGCCCGCAACCTTGTCGATGCCGTGAACAAGGCGCTCGGGTAGGCGGCGTCTCGAGCGCCCGTTCCGGTCTCGATTCCGTACAACGAGGCCGATCGGGCCGCTCGAGCCACCATCGGCAATCATTCAGTGCCGAATTCCCTTGTCCACTGGCCCGATTCATCGTCCGCCGAGGTCTTCCCCGATGTTCGACGGGTCAGGCGGTGTGTGCGGAGTATTGCCGTATTCCTTCGCGCTGCAGCCAGGTGGTGAAATCCAGTAGTTCGGGGTGGCGTTGCCGCAGTGTCGCGATATCGGCGTTCCAACCGCCGCTCTGGTTGGCGAAACGGTAGCCGGCCATGGCGTCGGGGTCCTTGTCCGACAACGCTTCTCGTGGGATCGCACGGTATCGGATCGACTGCCCGAGGGACCGGCTCATGGCTGCCGCTATCTCGGTCATGGTCAGCTGGTCGCCCGCGAGTTCCACGGCGACGCCGATGTATTCATCGGGGTGGGCGAAGGCGAGCGCGGCGAAGGCGCCGATGTCGGCGCCGGCGATCAGCTGTACGGGTACGTCCGGGTGGATGACGTCGGCGAGGACTCCGTCGCGGAAGCCGAAGCGGGGGTCGAGCTGGTTTTCCATGAAGCGCACCGGGCGCAGCATGGTGGTCGGTAGGTCCAGTCGCGCGGAGTATCTCTCCAATGTCGCCTTGCTCTGCCAGCGTCGAATGCCGTGATCGGCGTCCGCGGCGCCAACCGAGGCGTAGACGAAGTGGGCGACACCCGCTGCCGCGGCCGCGTCCGCGACATTGCGACCCAGCCTCAGTTCGTCGTCGACGGTGAAGCCGGGCGGCGTGCCTGGGTACCCCGCGGTCGGTTGCACACTGAACACGCCGTGAACACCCGCCGCCGCGGTATCCAGCGTGGTTCGGTCGCCCATATCGCCGCGCACCAGTTCCGCACCCGCCTCGGCCAGCACCCGAGCACTCGCCGTGTCGGGGTCGCGTACCAGCGCACGCACCCGCCAACCCGCCGCGAGCAGCGCGCGAGCCGTTGCGCCTCCCTGGGTGCCCGTAGCTCCGGTAACCAACACGATGTCCGACATCGCATCCTCCTCGAATAGCCCTGTTCACCTACACTGGCCAGCAACCGGGGATTGTCCCCGTGTAACCGTCGGCTACGATACGGGGACAATCCCCGTTTCGCAATTGCGGTCGATGCCGGTCTACGACTGAGGTGGTCGGCCGCGAAAGCGGAGGCGGTGCCGCTGCTGACAATCGAGTACGGCAAACAGGGCACCCGGTCGGCCCCGGGGACTCTTCAGGCGGTGACGAGTTCGTCGGTGGTAACGATCGCGTGTGCGAAGGTGGGTCCGTTGATCTCGTGGGCGGTGCGCATCCCCTCACGGCTGAGGGCGGCGGTCGCATCCCTGACCAGGGTCGTGTGGTAGCCCAGCTCCGTCGCAGAACGCGAGGTGGACTCGATGCAGGTGTTGGCGAGCATACCGACGGTCACGACGTGGTCGATCCCACGCTGCCTGAGTTGGTGGTCGAGATCCGTATTGGCGAAACCGCTCTGCGCCCAGTGCTCCTTGATTACGACGTCGCCCGGCTGGACTTGGAAATCGTCGTGGAAGGCACCACCCCAGGTGCCATTGGCGAAGGTCTCGAGCTCGGCAGAAGCCACCTGTGTGGGGGTCGGGAACTTCCAATCCGCGTAGTCGCCTGGTTCCCAGCGGCGATGGGGCACGAAGAAGACCTGGACACCGACCCGCCGCGCCGTGTTCACGATGGTGCGCAGATGGTCCAGCGCATGCACTTCCTCGGCAACTTCCATTAGCCGCGGCCACAGTTTGCCGCCCTCGCTGAGGAAGTCGTTGTAGGGGTCGACCAGTAGCAGGCCGGTCCTCGCTGGGTCGCGATGAAAAGTCACAATGCACCTATACGCTTTCAAATTCCGGCAATCGACCGGTTCGGATTGCTGTCACGATTTGGCGAACAGCGGGTAGCCGCTGGTGTAGGTCAGTTCGATCAGTTCGGTACGAGGTGCTGCCCGGGCCAATGCGGCGCGGATCGGGCCGATGTCGGCGGGGATGGTGAGGCCGGGCAGGAAGTCGTCGTGGTGGCTGAGAATCACGCGTGCGGGATGGAGGAGTTGGGCTTGCCGGGCGATGAAGTCGGCGATGCTGCCCTGGATCGGTTCGCCGTCGAGGGTGGGCCTGCCGGTTGCGGCGAGGATGGCCACGTCGGGGTGTAGGTCGCGCAGGATGCCGCTCCAGTGTCCGGAGGTGTCTTGGAACAGCAGGCTGCCTTGGCTGGTTTCGAACAGGTAGACAAGTGCGCCGCCATCGCCGCGCGGGTGCTGGTTGCTGAGCTGGAAGTGGGCGAGCATCTGGGGAGAGAGGCCGGCCAGCCCGGTGGCCGGGGGCCGTTCGGCCTGACGGACCTGGCGTTCCTGGTAGGTGAGCCACAGATCGCCCAGGCATGCTTGGTCGGATGCGGGGAATTGGTGGGTCCAGACCGAGGAATGCAAGCTGGGGTAGACCGCGACGGTCACGTCGGCCGACAGGCGGATGCGTTCGCCTCCGCTGACCGGTAGCAGTTGGTCGTCGGAAACGCCCTCTCGTTCCATGATCCGGATGGTTTCGTGGCTGCCGATGATCGTGGCGCCGGTGCGCCGGGCAATGCGTTCTGCGCCCCACAAATGATCGAAATGGGAGTGGCCGATCACGATCCAGTCGGCTCTGTCGATATCGTCGGTGCGCACGTCGGGTCCCGGCGCACCGGGAAACCGATCGATGTAGGCATCGAGGAAGACGACGAGCTCGCCGATGGTCAGGCGGAAGGTCGCGCAGCCGTACCAGTCCAGGGTCGCCTCGGTCCGGGCGGTGCCGCCGTCATTGCCGCCCACTGCTAACCCCGGTTGCCAGGTCGGTCGGTGAAGACGCCGAAGAGCTCGTGGGCCATGCCGAAACCATGATCCTCCAGCAATCGCCGCCGGAAGGGCCGCTGCACGATGGCGTGGGTCAGGCGTCGCGTGGATCGGGGCCTGTCCATCATCGTCTGGGCGATCTGTCGTGCGCGAGGCAGCAGATCATTGGTGGGCAGCACCTCGTTGACCAGTCCCAGGTCCAGCGCCTTGCGCGCATCGATTCGCTCGCTGGTGTACAAGGCATGAGCGGCCCGTTTGGGCCCCAGCAAGGATTGGAAGGCCAGTTGCAGACCGTCGCCCGGCGCCTGCCCGGCGGCGAAGTGCCCGTCGGAGAAGACCGCGTCCTCGGCGGCGAGTGTGATGTCACAGAACAGGGCGAGCTCGGTGTGGAAGCCGGGACCGTTGACCACCCCGATGGTGGGGACATCGACTCCGAAGACAAGGTTCTCCAGGAGCTTCATCGCGTCGTAGTAGAGTTCGTGCGCGATATCGCCGGGCCATTCATGAAACGGCTGGGCGAAGGAGACAGGGTCGACGCCGGCCAGCCACGCGTTACCGGTCCCCGTCAGGATCACGACCTCGTTGCGAGGGTCGTTGCCGATCTCCTGCCACGCCTGGCCCCAGGCATTGTGAAGCCCCAGGGAGTAGATGGCGGGACCCCCCTTGGAGTGCATTCGCAGCTCTATGACCCCGCCGTTGCGCTCGATGACAAAGTGGTCGGAGTACTTATCTGCGTACTCCTCCAACGTTGGCCGCCTGACGAATCCGCCCAGGCGGTCATGCCACTCATCCAGCTCCTTGGACATTGGCCCACACCTCTCAATCCGACGCCCTCGCTGATGCGAGGAACTAAACGGGGACTGTCCCCGGTTAGGTCCTTGTAGAATACGGAGACACTCCCCGATTTGCAACCACGACCGAGGGACTACGTGACCAAGCCGGAGACCAGCGTGCCTGGAGCGGTACAGCGCCCCATGCGCGCCGATGCGCGCCGCAACTACGATCGGCTCCTCGCGGCGGCGAGGGACGCCTTCGCCGCGTACGGAGCCGATGCCTCCCTGGACGACATCGCCCGTAGCGCGGGGGTCGGCAACGCTACGCTGTACCGGCATTTCCCCAGCCGAGAGGCCCTACTGGACGCGGTCTTCCGCGACCGAGTCCACACGCTGTGCGCTCACGCGGAGGAGTTGCACGGCCGCGAGTCACCCGATGAGGCGCTGGTCACCTGGCTACGGGCCCTCGTCGTCCACGTCACCACCTATCGAGGCCTGGCAGCCTGGCTCATGTCCACCGCGGCCTGGCAAGTAGAGTCCCCGGCCTCCTGCCAGGAGTTGATACACGCGGCTGGAAAGTCCCTGCTCGTTCGGGCCCAACAATCCGGAGCTGTCCGTCCTGACGTCGGCACCTCACAACTGCTCAGGTTCACCAACGCGATCGCCCTGGCCACCGAACAGACGCCAGGCGAAGCCGACCAGCTGCTTTCACTGGTCATGGACGGCCTAAGGCAGACGTCCCCACCACCCGGCTTCTCCCCCGCGACCTGACGCACTCAGCCCGAGGCTCAACCGAGCTTGTCTCACCCGACCGGCGATGTGGACACGGATTTGCCCGGTCGTCGGCGAGGGCGGCGTGACCGGTGCCGTCGTCGCCGTGCGGGTCAGTCGTCTTCGGTCGGCGTCACGGAGTTCGCGGGCACCGGTCCACGTGTGACAGCCGAGCGCACTCGAGCGCGGCGGTGCTGGGCTTGGTCACCCGCGCGTACCCGATGTTGAGAGACTCGGAGATCAGGCACGCCGCCACCGAGACCTCGAAGCCGATCAGCTTGCTGGTTCCGCCGGCCACCGAGGTGAACGCCTGCTCGAACCCCTGCACGCGGCCCATCACCTCCAGCAGCAGCACGGGCAGGTCCACGCGCGGGACCGGCGTCGATGTCGGCCTCGGTGACCTTCTTCTTGCGGCCGCGACTACCGGGTTCAGCGCAGGGTGCGGATCCACCGCCGAGTGTCGGCGGGGTCGATTACATCGTCGAGTTCCAGGACCGTGGCGGCGGTGAGGGCCTTGCCGTTGGCGTAGGCGAGTTGGACCAGGTTGTCGAAGGCTTGCTGGCGTTCGGCGGGGTCTTCGATGGCGGCGAGTTCCTTGGCGAAGCCGAGGCGGACCGCACCCTCCAAGCCCATACCGCCGATTTCGCCGGTGGGCCAGGCGATGACGAAGCGCGGGGCGCGGAATGAGCCCGCTGCCATCGCTTGTGCGCCGAGGCCGTAACCCTTGCGGATGATGATGGTGCCGAGCGGGACGGTCAGTGCGGCGGAGTCGATGAACAGCTTGCTGAACTTGGTGACGGTCGCTTCCTTCTCCGCTTCCGGACCAACCATGAAACCTGGTGTGTCGCACAGCGATACGATCGGCAGGTTGTGGGCGTTGCACAGGTGCAGGAAGGCACTGAGTTTGTCGGCGGCTGGGGCATCGATCGCGCCGCCGAGGTGATGGCAGTCGTTGGCGATGAGACCGAACGGGCGGCCTTCGACACGCACGAGCGCGGTGACGACACCGACGCCCCAGTCGCGACGCAGCTCCAGCACCGAATCGACGTCGGCGACCGCTGCGATGACTTCACGGATATCGAAGGCGCGCAGTCGGTTCTCCGGGACGACATGGCGGGCGATCCGCGGATCAGGTGCCGCCCAATCCTTCAGCGGCCCTTGGAAATACGACAAATAGCGGCGCGCAACGGCGACCGCCTCGACCTCGTCGGCGGCGACGATGTGGACAACCCCGTTGCGCCGTTGGACATCGATGGGGCCGATGTCCTCGGGTGCGTACACACCGAGCCCACCACCCTCGATCATCGCGGGCCCACCCATGCCGATATTGGCATCAGGGGTCGCGATGACCACGTCGCACATACCGAGTAGAGCGGCGTTGCCCGCGAAGCACCGCCCGGACACGATGCCTATCAACGGAACTCGACCCGATAGCGCACCCATTGCCCGGAAGGTGGTCACATCGAGGCCGGAGATGCCCGCGTAGTCGGTATCCCCCGGTCGCCCGCCCCCGCCCTCGGTGAAGAACACCACGGGCAGCCGCTGTTCGTGCGCCAGTTCCAGCAACCGGTCGGTCTTGGCGTGATTGCGCATGCCCTGGGTGCCCGCCAGCACGGTGTAGTCGTACGACATCACCAGTGCCCGAGCGGCTTGCGCGCCGAATAGGTCCGCGTTGATGGTGGCGATGCCGCCGATCAGTCCGTCGGCCGGGGTGTTGGCGATCAGATCCTCGGGGCTGCGGCGAAGTCGCTGTGCGGCGACAGCCAGGGCACCGTATTCGAGGAAGCTGTCCGCATCGACAAGATCGTCGATGTTCTCCCGGGCCGTGCGGCGCCCCAGCCGGTGCCTCTTCGCAACCGCCGTCGGACGACCCGCATCCAGCCCGATCCGATGCCGCTCCCAAGCCTCCGCCAAATCGGCGCGCACCGCATCGAGGTCGATGGCCTCGATATCCGCAGCGGGACCATCGTGGTCGGCCTCGACCCAGCTCAGCAACAACGCATGCGGATCAACTGTTGCGCCCGGGGCCACGAAATGCCGCAACACCCGCAGCGGACGCTCGGCCCGCAGCACGTGCTGCATCTTCATCGCCTCGAGCACGGCAACTTCCGCCCCAGCCGCGACAACACTGCCCTGCTCGGCAAGGCCCACCACCGTCGCACCCATCGGCGACCGCATCCCCTGCTCATCGCCGGTCAGTACGGCCTCGGCCGCCGTTTGGTCGCGCACTCCCGCCGCCTCGAGCAGTTGATCCTGAACCACGGCATGTTCGTAATCGCCCGCCCGCTCGACGAGTTCACCGATGTGCTCCTCGAACCACGACGTGGACGCGATGACACCATCGGCGAGCTGATCCAGCACGGCACGCAGCAGGCGCGCATTGGTATCGACGCCAGCGATCATCGTTTCCGCCAGCGCATCCGAACAGCGTCGCACCGCAGCCGAATAGGTGGGACCATGCGCGACGACTTTCGCCAGCAGCGAATCGAACTGCGCACCTTGCCGCATCCCCGTGAATGCCGCGGTATCCACCCGAACTCCGACCCCGGTCGGCGCGGCGAACTCCGTCAACACACCGGTACTCGGGAAAACCTCCCCACCCGCCGTCATTATCTCAGCATTGATCCGAGCCTGCACCGCGAATCCGCGTACTCCAGCACGCCCTACGGCACCATCGACATTCGGCGCAGCGCTATCCGCCAGATCATCGGGAGGATCGGTTCGCACACGATCGCCGCGCTGGGGAGTGCCCGCGTCCTTCCCGGCGACACGAACGGCGTCCGAGGATCGGCTGCTGCCTGCTCGATCGTCTTCCTCGGGCGCAGCAGAAAATTGCCTGGGCTCAGCGGTTTCCACTAGTCCGATCTGATCGTCATACGAGGTCGGATCGTCCGATCCATCGGCGGCCGAGAGCTGTCGCGTGGCGGCCGCCACGCCTTCGAACAGCCTTGTGTCACTGGCGAGGTCGTGCGGCCCTGTAGTCGGGTAATCGGCGCGCCCGGTCCTCGCCGGATCGAACCGCCCTGTGTCACTGGCGAGGTCGTGTGCCACTGCAACCGTGTGATCGTCTCGCCCAGTTCCCGCGGGATCGGTTGTAGCCGCAGCGATGCCATCGCCGTGGGCGACGGCTGCCCCGAGGTTGCCCAGCGCGAGATCATTCAGTCCGGCGCCCTGCGCGAGGTCGAGTTGTACCGCCACCAGGTCAACGCCGGTCACTGCCTCGGTAACCGTGTGTTCGACCTGCAGGCGCGGGTTGACCTCGAGGAACCACGCGTCGTCGCCGGTGACAAGGAATTCCACGGTGATCACGCCGCGGCAGGAGACCGATTCGGCGATACGGACAGCGTCGTGGTGCAGTCGTTGCCGAAGTGCGACAGGCAGATTCGGGGCCGGGGCGATTTCGATCAGTTTCTGGTGGCGGCGCTGGACGCTGCAGTCGCGGTCGCCGAGAGCCATGGCCCGGTCGCCATCCGCGATGACCTGTACTTCGATATGTCGTGCGTCGGCGGCCAGTGCCTCGGCGTAGACGGTGTCGTCACCGAAGCCGGCGTGGGCTTCGGCCCGGCAGCGGTCGAGTGCTTCGGCGAGCGCATCGGCCGTGCGCACCACGCGCATGCCGCGTCCGCCACCACCGGCCACGGCCTTCAGCATCACCCCGGCGGGGTGGGCGGCGAGGAATGCGGCCATCTCGGCCGGATCCGCGCCGAGTGCTGTCGCGGGCAGTACCGGAACCCCCGCCTGCCGCGCGGTGTCCCGAGCCGACAGTTTATTGCCGAACACGCGTAGCACCTCGGGCGAGGGACCGACGAAAACCAGCTCGGCCGCCGCGCAGGCCGCCGCGAAATCGGCGCTCTCGCTGAGGAATCCGTAGCCGGGATGCACCAGCGCACCCGCACCCGCGGACTTGGCGGCCGCGACCACGGCGGCGCTATCGAGGTAGGCGGCGGCTCCGCTACCGGGCAGTTGGACCGCATCGTCGGCCAGCCGCACCGGCAGGGTCGCCGCCTCGTCGCCGGTATACAGCGCCAGGGTGGCGTAATTCCGCTCGCGGGCCGTCCGGAGCACCCGGACCGCCACCTCACCCCTGTTCGCCACCACCACATGCATGCCGACAGTCTGCTTTGACATTGACGTCAATGTCAACGACGATGAGTGCATGACTCAGGCAGGCTGGTCGGTCCGCGCGGCGCGGGAAAGGTCGCATACCGACCGCCACCGCGCCCTGCTCGACGCGGCCGCCCGCGTCTTCGCCGAGCGCGGCTACGATAGGACCACCGTCGCCGATATCACCGCCGCCGCAGGCGTTTCCCGTGCGACCTTGTACGTCTACTTCGCTTCCAAGGACGAAATCTTCCTCGCCCTCGCCGCCCAGGTCCGCGATGATTTCCTCGCCGCCCAGGAACCCGATCTCGATACCGACGATCCCCGGGAAGTGCTCGCCGCCACCATTGATGCCTTCGCCGCCGCGGTTGGCAATGCCGGACCGATGCTGCGCCTGATCGACGAACGCGGCGCCGTCGACGATCGCGTCGCCGCCCTCGCGCAGGAAATCGCCGAACGCCCCGTCCGGCGCTTCACCCGCTACCTCGAACGCCTTCGCGCCGCGGGCCGCATCTCCCCCGCCGTCCCAACCCGAATCGTCGCCGAAACCATCGGCTACGCCCTGACTCGCGGCACTCTCACCCGCATGGACGCCACCCCACGCGCCCGCGCCACCTACCTGGCCCACATACGGACCGTCGCCGAAACTCTCCTGTCCCCGACTTGATGCCGGGCTCGATCATGCCGTAACGCCGATCATCAAAGTGGCCGCCTTGCCGAAACCGGCTCGATGTGCTCGCATCTGTGGCCGAATTAGCAACTGCCGCAGCACATCACGATGCCGCGAACACGAGGCTACCGCTGGCCGAGAGCCAACAGAAGAGCGATCGAGCTGGGGTAGTCGATCAGCGCCGGAATCGGCGCGCGCAGGGTCCTCCCGTACAGACCGTTCCGAGGTTCAGGCCAGGATGTCGTAGGAGAAATTGCCGCTCACAGCGGCTTTCGGTGTGGCACAAGGGCACGGTGTCCAACCCCTTCCCCCCTTCAACCTATAGCGCACCCGGGGGCTTGCGGCAAGACCCGGGTCGTGCCCCATCATTGTCCGCCGAAGGCCAGTAACTGTGGAAATGGGAGATTCGCGAAGTGCGTGTGCTGTTGACGACGTGGGGATCACGCGGGGATGTCGAACCACTGGTGGGGCTCGCGGTCGCATTGCGAGGGCTCGGTGCGCAGGCACGGGTGTGCGCGCCGCCGGACGAGGATTTCGCGGCGCTGCTGGCGCGTGTCGGTATGCCGCTGGTCCCGCTCGGGCCGACGGTGCGCTCAGTGGTCGCGGGCACGAAGCCGCCGACCGCGGAAGATGCGTTCCGGCTCGCTCCCGCGCTGGTCGGCGCGCGGTTCGACACGTTGACCGCGGCCGCCGAAGGATGTGACGCGCTACTGGCGACCGGGCTGATGCCGGCCGGCGCACGGGACGTGGCCGAGAAGCTGGGCATCCGCTATGTGTACGGGTGCTACCACCTTGCCGGACTGCCGTCGCGGCACTTCGCTCCGGGGGTGCGGCCGGGCAAGCCGTCCCCCCAGGACGAGACCGACAAGCGGGTGCTGTGGGAGCAGGACGCCCAGCGGGTGAACACCTTGTACGGCCCGGCGCTCAACAGCCACCGGGCGGCGATCGGCCTGCCGCCGGTGGACAACGTTCGCGACCACGTCTTCACCGATCAGCCGTGGCTGGCAGCAGAGGCGACGCTGTGCCCGTCGCAGGGCATGACGGACCTCGATATCGTGCAGACCGGGGCGTGGACCCTGCCCGACGACCGCCCGCTCCCGGAAGATCTGGAGGCGTTCCTGGACGCGGGCGAACCGCCGGTGTACGTGGGCTTCGGCAGCATGGCCGCGCACGCCCCGAAGGGCATCGCCCGGGTAGCCATCGAAGCGAGTCGCGCGCACGGCCGCCGCGTCCTACTCGCTCGCGGCTGGGCCGACCTGGCCCTGATCGACGACCAAGACGATTGCTTCGTCGTCGGGGAGGTCAACCAGCAGGCGCTGTTCGGCCGCGTCGCCGCCGTCGTGCACCACGGCGGCGCGGGCACCACGACGACGGCCGCCCGGGCCGCAGCGCCCCAGGTGGTGGTCCCGCAAATCGCGGATCAGCCGTACTGGGCCGGTCGGGTGGCCGAGCTGGGCATCGGTGTGGCACACGACGGCCGGACGCCGACCGTCGACTCCCTGTCGGCCGCGTTCGAGGTCGCCGTGGCCCCCGAGACCCGCGCGCAGGCAAGGGCCGTGGCCGACACGATCCGCACCGACGGGGCGACGGTGGCCGCGAAAATGCTTCTCGACATCACCAGCCGGAGCGGGTCCACGGACTGATCGCCCGGCGGCCGCGCGGGCGGGCCCTCCGCTTGTCCGCGCGGCCATCCGGGGACACTCGAGCCCGTTCGACGGCCTCTTCTTAAACAGGACCCCCGCTGCGCGCGTCCGCCGGCATGGCCCGCAGTTCGTGACCTGTGCAACGTCTGGGCGTATCCGGACGTCGAATGGCGACGGCCGAAAGAGCTTTCAGGCGCTACGGGATACGACGACGGCCGCGCCCTGGGCGATGAGCTTGCGGGCCTGGCCGGTCAGCTTGCGACCGGGCCGAGCAGCGCCTGCCGCACCGTCGAATGTGAGAACCCCGTCCTCCAGCGGTGCTTTGCGCAGCAGAGCTCGGTCGCGGAAGTAGTTGTTGATCACCTGCCACGGGCCCCGGCTGCCTTGCCGCGGCATCACGCCGTCGCCGCGCTGGATGTAGCCGGAGGTCAGGGCGCCGCCCATCACCGATTGATCGGAGCGGTCGGCGTCCTCGGCGACCGCGAGCACCTTCGTGAAGCCGTGCGACTTCATGTGGTTGAGGATTCGGCAGAAGTATTCGGCGGCCAGATCCGCCTTCAGGGTCCAGGAGGCGTTCGTGTAGCCGAGCACCAGCATCGCATTGGGGATGCCATCGAGCAGGGTGCCCTTGTAGACCACCCGCTCGCGGGTCAGCACCGGTTCGCCGTCCACTTCCAGCGTCGCACCGCCCAGGATCTGCACGGTCAGACCGGTCGCGCTGATCACGATATCGGCGGGTAGCTCCTCGCCGGAGGCCAGACGGATGCCGGTTTCGGTGAAGGTGTCGATGTGGTCGGTGGCGATCGAGGCCTTACCGCTGCGCAGCACCTTGAACAGGTCGCCGTTGGGGACCACGCAGAGCCGCTGATCCCACGGGTTGTAGGACGGCGTGAAATGCCGCATGTCGATATCCTTGCCGACCTGCATTCGCACCGCGCCGAGGAACAGCTTCTTGGCCAGTTCGGGATTGGTGCGCGAGAGCTGGAAACTGGCCCGCTGCAGGGCGATATTGCGCGTCCGCCCCGCCCGGTAGGCGAACTTCTCCGGTACCCGCGCCAGTTTCATCCCGACCGCGACCGGATCGTCGGCGGGCAGTGCGGTGATGTAGGTGGGCGAGCGCTGGAGCATGGTGATGTGCGCGGTGTCGTCGGCCATCGCCGGAATCAAGGTGATCGCGGTGGCGCCGCTGCCGATCACCACGACGCGCTTGCCCCGGTAATCCAGATCCTGTGGCCAATGCTGCGGGTGCACGATCGGGCCGCGGAAGTTCTCCTCGCCGGGAAATTCCGGGCGGTACCCGTTGTCGTAGTCGTAGTAGCCGGTGCAGCCGACCAGGAAGTTGCTGGTGAAGATCTCGGTCTCGCCGGTCTGCTCGTCGAGTGCCTCGACGGTCCATTGTCCGGCCGCGCTCGACCAGCTGGCCCTGGTCATCTTGCGCCCGAAGTGAATGTGCTCGGTGACGCCGTACTCGGCGGCAGTGTCCTCGATGTACTGGCGGATATGCGGTCCGTCGGCGAGCACCTTGGTGCCGATCCAGGGACGGAAGCCGAAGCCGAAGGTGTACATATCGGAGTCGGAGCGGATGCCCGGGTACCGGAACAGATCCCAGGTACCGCCGATGGCACGGCGGCGTTCCAAGATGGCGTAGCTGCGTCCGGTCTGCTCGCGGGTGAGATGGCAGGCCATCCCGATGCCGGACAGACCCGCGCCGATGATCAGTACGTCGACATGCCGCGTCATTGAGGTATCCGTTTCGTCTGGTCTCGCCCGGGCACCCTTGTCCGAGCGTCCCCACGAGGTTACGTGTTATCGGAAGTAACGTCTAGTGGCCTGCTTCGCGATCGTTGCAACCAGCTGCGCATAGACGCTTGCCCGAGAATTGCCCCAATGCCGGATTGCGCCGCATGCAATGCCGCGCCTGGCGCACAACCGCACGGCACGCATATTTGCGCCGATGGTTGCCTGTTGGTCGCCCACAACCGCCCCGACGTCAACCGCGTCGACTCCGCCCACCAGAATGGATAGCCGACTCCGTCCCGTCGGCGGAGCCAGAGCACGCATTAAGGGAGTTCATGACCAGCGCAACCCGATGGCGCCGCCGCTTGCCCGACTCCGCGACGAGCCAGGAATCCGGGGCGACCCTCCAGCGCAGTCTGAGGCGCATCGATCTCACCGCCATGGGTGTCGGCACCATTGTCGGCGCGGGCATCTTCGTCATCACCGGAGTGGCCGCCGCCGAGAAGGCCGGCCCCTCGATCGTGCTGTCGTTCCTGCTGGCCGGTACGGTCTGCGCGCTGGTCGCTCTCTGCTACAGCGAACTCGCGGCCATGGCGCCGGTCTCCGGCAGTGCCTACACCTACACCTATGCCACGCTCGGCGAAGGTCCGGCATTCCTGGTCGGCTGGAATCTGCTGCTCGAATTCGTCATCGCGGGCGCCGCCGTGGCGATCGGCTGGTCCGGCAGCGTGGTATCGGCACTGGACACCATGTTCGGCATCACCCTGCCCACCGCGATCACCGCGGGCCCGTCCGAGGGCGGCATCGTCAACCTGCCCGCTGTACTCGTCATCGCCGTCATCGTCGCAGTTCTCGTCGGCGAGGTGACCCTGACGGCCCGGATCACCAAGGCGCTGGTCGCCGTGACGATCGGGGTGCTGGTCCTGGTCGTCGCGATCGGCGCACCGCATATCGATATCGGCAATTGGACCCCGTTCGCGCCCTTCGGATTCGGCGGCGTTGTCGGCGGCGCCGCCATCGCGTTCTTTGCCTTCCTCGGATTCGACGTGGTCGCCGCGTCCGCCGAGGAGGCGCGCAATCCGCGCCGCGATATCCCGTTCGCGATCATCGGCACCGTCCTCATCGCGACGCTGCTCTACGCATTGGTGAGCGCCGTGCTCACCGGCATCGCGCCGTTCGCGAGCCTGAACAACGCGTCGCCGATCGCAACCGCCTTCGGAAATCTGCGCATCGGCTGGATCGGTAATGTCATCGTGATCGCCTCGATCATCGCGCTCACCAAGGGCCTGCTGCTCATCGTCTACGCACAGGTCCGGCTGATGTTCGCGATGTGCCGCGACCGCCTGCTGCCGCGCGGACTCGCCGAAACCGGTAAGCGCGCTACCCCCGTCCGGCTGACACTGCTGCTCGGTGTCGTCTGCGCGACCATCGCCGGTCTGCTGCCGATCGATATCGTGGTGGAGTTGGTGAATATCGGGGCGCTTTCGGCCTTCGCCGTCGTCTGCGTCGGCGTCCTGGTATTGCGCAAGCTGGAACCGAATCGGGACCGCCCGTTCCGCACCCCGCTGGTGCCGCTGGTCCCGATTCTCGCGCTCATCGGCTGCGTACTGCTGGCAACCACCTTGGACGGGCTGACCTGGGTGCGTTTCGCGGTCTGGGTAGTTGTCGGTATCGCGGTCTACCTGGGCTACGGTCGAAAACGCTCCACTGTGGCAACTCCGACCGTAACCGTCTCAACGGTTTCTGCCGATCGGTAACCGGCGCGAATTTCGCCATTGGGATTCTGCACGAATGCATTCCGAGTCATTGCGTCGCACAGGCGCATTCGGCACGCTCTCTGAGTAAGAGCCACGGCGCATACCTCCGCGGCCGTGCTGGAAAGGACGACGACCCGATATGTCCGATGACGAAAAGCAGATCCGAATCCTGATCGAGCGGTGGGCGGCGGCGGTTCATACCGGTGATCTGGCCGGAGCGCTCACCGATCATGCCGACGATATCGTCATGTTCGATGTCCCCCCGCCGAACGAGGGGGTGCGCGGTATCGACGCGTATCGGGATATCTGGCCCGGCTTCTTCGAATGGCAGGCATCGGGTGCGACATTCGACATCGTGTCGCTCGAGGTCGTCGCCGGCGCGGATGTGGCCTTCGCATATGCGCTACTGCTGTGCGGTACGGCCGAGGATTTCGCCCGCGATCCGGCCAAGCGGCTGCGGATAACGTTCGGCCTGCGCAAGGAGTACGGTCGCTGGGTCGTGGTGCACGAACACCATTCCTTCCCCGACTACAGCATCGCACCCGAGGTCTGAGACCACCCGGTTCGCTACGGTGGCATCGAGCGCAACGATGCACCGGCCGTCCGTGGCAGCATCGTTGCCGAGAGCGCGGCATCGAGTGCACCGGGAGTTCCACGTGAATCAGCCTGATAACGACGCCTTTCCCAACCATGCGGGCACCCGCCCCGCCGCCTGGTACGAGAACTGGACGGAGGTCCCCGATTCGCCGTGGCGGGATCGGCCCGCCCCGGGCGGCGAACGCGAATACCGCACGCTCACCTACGAGCGCGATGGACGCGTAGCGCGGATCACCTTCAACCGTCCGGAGAAGGGCAATACGATCACCCCGGATACCCCGGTCGATCTCGCGCACGCGGTCGAGCGCGCCGACCTGGATCCGCGGGTGCACGTGATCCTGGTGTCGGGACGGGGCAAAGGTTTCTGCGGCGGCTATGACCTGGACATGTTCGCCGAACAGGGCAGCCACGGTGTCGGCGGTTCGACCGAGACCACCGGCACCGTGGCCGATCCGGTGGTGCAGGCGGTCAATCACAATCCCTGGGGCACCTGGGATCCGATGATCGACTACGCCATGATGAGCCGGTTCAACCGCGGTTTCGCCAGCCTCATGAATGCCAATAAACCGACGGTCGCCAAACTGCACGGCTTCGCCATTGCGGGCGGCACCGATATCGCGCTCTACTCCGACCAGATCATCTGTGCCGACGACACCAAGATCGGCTACCCGCCCACCCGGGTGTGGGGCATCCCGGCTGCGGGCATGTGGGCGCATCGCCTCGGCGATCAGCGTGCCAAACGGCTGCTGTTCACCGGCGACTGCATCAGCGGGAAACAGGCCGAGGAATGGGGTCTCGCGGTCGAATCCTGTCCCGCCGATGAACTCGACGAGCGCACCGAGGCCCTGGTGGCCCGCATCGCGCGAATGCCGGTCAACCAGTTGATGATGGCCAAGCTCGCGCTCAATTCGGCGCTGCATTCGCAGGGCGTGACGAACTCCGCGATGATCAGCACCGTCTTCGACGGAATCTCCCGGCATACCCGCGAGGGTTACGCGTTCCAACTGCGTGCGGCCACCGTGGGCTTCCGCGAGGCCGTCCGCGAACGCGACGAACCGTTCGGCGACTACAAGCGCGCCCAGTTCCGGTCCGAGGAATAAGCAGCGAACACGGGATCTCGATCCGCCCCGTACTCAGCGGGTGTAGCGGTGTTTGACGCCGGGTGGGAAGTAGTCGGGGTCGCCGCAGGGGCGTAACTCGACGTGTGGGAGTTGGCGTTCGGCTGGCACGTAGTGTGCGTATTCGCTATTGCGGCGCAGTAATTCGTCCCGGATCGATGCGGCGACGCGGCGGGTACGTTCGGGGGTGTTCGCCGCATCGGGGACCAGCTCGACGGTAACGCGCAGCATCCGGTCGTGGTCGGCGTTCTCCCACGCCTCCAGCACGAATTTGCCCGTCACCCATTCGCTGACCTCTGGCTGTTCCAGTCCGATCGTCACGGTCTCTGGAAAGACGTTCGCGCCGAATACCGATACCGCGTGCAGTGTTCGCCCGAATACGTACACGAACGGCAGTTCGGGCCCGGTATCGGTACCGAGGTCGAGGCCGTGCTCCGCACAGAACGCGAGCATATCGGCATGCGAGACCACGCCACCGTCATCGCCGATGTGATACCGGATCAGCGGAACTGCGGAGTCGGCGGTGAATGCCAGTGTGCCGTCGACGGATTCGAAGTACCGATCCGCCGGATCGTATTGCAGCAGCGTCGGCAGCCGCCGAGTGCCGAACAGTTCCACTCCGGCGGGATGCTCGCCGAGGAATCGTCGGATCTGCACGCTCAACGGCGTCTCATTGCCGAGCACTCCCCCATCAGCGGTCCCATAGAGAGAGGCCACATCCCGCACCGGATCCAGCCCCGCCCGACGCGCCATCAGATCGCGCCACTGTTCGCTGATCACCTCACCTGCCAGCACGAGCTTCACCGCGTAGCGCGACCATTGGATGCCGGCGCGCAGACCGGTATCGATCACGTCCTTGAGCAACGGTGGATAGCCCAGCAGCACAACCTGATCGACATGACCGCCCAACTCCGGTATCACCCGCAGGATCTCCGCCTTGTTATTCCCCGGCGCGACGATCGTCAGCGGCAACTGCCCGGTCAACGCACGCAGACACGACAGTGTGTACAGCCCGCCGACCCAGGTCCCGAGTGGAAAGCACACCACTGCCAGCGTGCGCGTCCGCGCGGCGTCGAATCCGTCGACGAGCACCTGCTCGAAGCGGCGCACCGATGCCGCTTCATCCGCGGCGGCGCGCGGCCAAAATGTGGGCGTACCAGTCGATCCCGAGGACACCGCGATCAGATCGCAATTGCTCAGGTCACCGCCGCGGCACCGCTGCGGTAGCGGATAGCGTTGGTGATAGTTGGCCTTGGTCGTCAACGGCAACTGCTGGAACGCCGCGGTATCGGTGATCTTCTCGGCGTCGATACCGTGCTCATCGAGAAATGCCCGGTAGGCGGGCACCGTGGCGGCGCTCCGCGCCACCAGGTCGAGAATTCGCTGATTCGGATCGGCTGTCATATCCGACCTTTCTCCCCGTTCGCGGCATCCACGCTACCGGCGTCGCATTCACGACATGCCCTACTGACGCGATCGGAAGTGAGAAGATATTTTCATCGCCTTCGGCGTACGCCTCGCTGGAGGACGGACGTGGCGTCGGGGCAATCACGCAGTAACCAGGGGGTCCCACACCATGCGGTATCGGTATCGGATTCTCCCGGCGCTGGCCGCCCTGCTGCTCATCACGACGGGCTGTGCGGGCCTGCTGACCGTGCCCGGCACGCCGGTAGTCACGCAGCCGCTGCCGACGGTCGAGGCCTATATGGCCCAGCGCATCGACTGGCAGCCGTGTGAGAACGGCCAAGCCGAATGCGGTTCGATCCGAGTACCCGTGGACTATGCCGATCCGGGCGCCATGGCCATCAGCATGCCGCTGATCCGACTGCGCGCCACCAATCCGGCCGCACGTATCGGTGTCCTGACCGCGAATCCGGGCGGGCCCGGCGAATCCGGCTACGAGCAGGTGCGTTACGCACTGAATCCGCGGGATACGAGTCTGCGCAAATTCCGTATTCGCTACGACCTGGTCGGTTTCGATCCGCGCGGCGTCGGCCGCACCGCCGCGGTCAGCTGCCTCAGCGATAAGGAAATGGACGACTACCTCGCCACCGACTTCACCCCGACCGATGCGGCGGGCACGCATCGGGTCGCCGACGCGCACAAGCGCTATACCGCCGCCTGCCTGCGCCATACCGGCAAACTCCTCGGCTTCCTCGGCACCGAATTCGTCGCGCGGGATATGGACATCATGCGCTCGGCCCTCGGCGAGGAGAAGCTCAACTATTTCGGGTTCTCCTACGGCACCCGGCTCGGCCAGTACTACGCCGACCGGTTTCCGGCGCATGTCGGGCGCATGGTGCTCGATTCGATCGACGATCCGAGCTGGACGACGAACCGCTGGGATTTCACCCCCGATCCCGACCCGCCGGATCCGACCCAGCTCTCCGCACACGACCGGATCGTGCGCGACATGCTCACCGCCTGTGCCGCCCGCTCGGATTGCCCACTGGACCACAATCCCGATACCGCCATGCGCAAGCTGCGCGAGCTGATCGATCGTGTGGACAAGGACCCGATTCCGACCAAGGACGGCCGCAAGCTCGGCTCGAATCTGGCGGTGCTCGGCATCTTCGAGGCCACCTACGACCAAGCCATGTGGCCGCGGTTCGAGCAGGCCTTCGCGGATGCATTGCGCGGCGACGGCACCGGACTCGCCCAGCTCGCCGACGGCTACGTCGGCCGCCGTGACACCGGCCGCTATACCTCCTCGGGCCCCGCCTTCTGGGCGGTGCAGTGCGCCAACGACGATCCCAAGAGCTATCGCTCGAAGTCCGAGGACCAGATTCTGGCGGAACTGCAGCACGATGCCGACCTGGCCGAGGTCACCTCGCCGCTGTTCGGCCGGAACCGAGCCTTCAGCACGCGGGTGTGTCTGTTCTGGCCGGTGCCGCCGACGAGCGTGTCGAAGGCCGTGTACGCGGTCGGCGCACCGACCATCGTGCTGCTCAACAACACCGGCGATCCGGCCACACCGCTGTCCGACGCGCAGCATGTCGCCGAGGAACTCGCCGACGCGGTGCTCGTCATCCGCGAGCATGAGGGGCATATCGCCTTCGATAACGGCTCTGCCTGCATCGACGCCATCGTCGTCGGATACTTCTTCGACGGCGTGGTCCCCGACCGTGGCACCCGCTGCCGCGACTGATTTTGGAAACGGTGGCGTCGCTGAGCTCGATAATCATTTCGAGAACGGGAGGACTGGCGGGGATGTCGGATATGCGGGCTCGGTTCGGGGTACTCGGACCGGTTCAGTTGACGATCGACGAGATGGCGCAGCCGCTCGGCGGCGTCAAACAGCGTGCGGTACTGGCGTATCTGGTGCTCAATGCCAACCGGCCGGTGTCAACCGAGGCGCTGGCCGAGGCGGTGTGGGAGGACAACCCACCGCCCGATATCCGCATCAGTCTGCACACCATGGTTTCGAATCTGCGAAAACCATTACGGGAGGCCGGACTGGACGCCCGCAACATCCTCTCCCGCGCCGGAACCGGCTACCGGATCACGGTGGCCGGGGACGGCTGCGATGTCCAGCGGTTCCGCGCCCGCAAGGAATCCGGGCTGCGGGCCATGGCTGCGGGCCGGTTCTCGGTGGCGAGCGAGGTTCTCTCCAACGCGCTCGCGCAATGGCGCGGCACCGCGCTGGCGGATCTGCAGGGACTCGGGTTCGCCGATGCCTTCGCCACTGCACTCGACGATGAGCGCATCGGCGTCATCGTGGCCCGCGCCCAGGCCGAGATCGCCCAGGGTCGGGCCGACAATGTCATCTCCGAGTTGGCCGAGCTGGCGGACAAGTACCCGTTGCGCGAACCGCTGTGGGAACAGCTGATCACCGCGCTGTATGTCAGCGGGCGGCAGAGCGACGCGCTCGAGGCGCTGCGCCGATTGCGTAAAACCCTCGCCGACGAGCTCGGCATCGATCCGGTGGCCTCGATCCGCGAACTCGAAGCGCGGATGCTGCGTCAGGAACCGCTCACCCCGCCCGCGGACGCCGTCGCATCCGCACTGCGCGCGACCACGATCGTCGATCTGGTAGCACCCGGATCCCAAGCGCACCTGCGGGATTCGAGCGGACAGACCTTCCCGATCACCGGCCCGTTCACCCGCATCGGACGCCTGCCCGATAACGATATCGTGCTCGACGACGGCAAGGTCAGCCGCCATCACGCCGTGATCGTCAGCAATGGGCTGTCGTGCTTGCTGAAGGATCTGTTGTCCTCCAATGGTGTTTACGTCGGCGGGGTTCGGGTCATCGATGGGATCGCGCTGTCCGACGGCGCGATCATCCGCATCGGCGATACCGAATTCACCTTCGGGATCGTTCCGCAGAATTAGCTGAAGTGCTTATCGAACCAATTCAGTAGTTGGGCTTCGGTTTTCGGTCCGGGTAGCGGATTCTCCGGTATGAGTGTGCAGAATTGGCCGATCAGGTGTGCATTGTCGTGCACGGCGATCAGGCAGGTCCGGGTACCGATACTCGGATCGTTGTCCAGGAAGCAGAAGAACCGCCCGACCGGCTTTCTCGCCGTCTCCCACACGTTGTCGGCTCCGCTGCCACCACCGCAGGCGTGTCCGCCGAGCACGCCGAGATCGGCTCGGTACAGGGCCTGGGCCGACTGGCTGTCCGGAAATCCGAAGAACAGGGCGGACGGATAATCGGCCGGAGTACTGCACACGATGGCGGCGTTGACCGTGCCGCCGGGCGGGGACATGTGCGCACAGTTCGCTGCCTGGTAGTCGTTGCCGAGCCGACCGAAGATCGCGCGGTCCTCTGGCGTGAAATAGTCCGGGTCACGGGCGGTTTCGTTGGTCAGGAACTGCGACGCGGTGAACTTGGTCAGGTAGTCGCGCAGCGGTTCATCGCTCGGTGTCGGCCAGATGAAGAATGCCAACGCCAGCTGGGTTTCATCGGTCATCACCAGGGATGGCTTCGGCGCGTTCGGGGTTTCCGCGCGGTTGGCGATGCAGGCCTTGCGGCCGGTCTCCTTGCCGTCGAGGACAGAGGGTCCGTCCGATCCGGCGGGGTCACCGGGGCAGTTCTTGGCCTGGAAGGTGCGCACCAGCAGGTTGTAGTAGTCGCGCAAGTCGTTGAGGCTGCGGAACCGCATGTATCGGGCCGCGGGTTCACTGGCCGCAGGGTGATCAGCGCAGAAGATGACCGCGAGGGTGGTGGAGGTGTCGGGCTGCTCATGCTGGCAGGTGGATCGTTTGCGGCCGGTCTGGGCGACGATCTTCAGCAGATCGACATCCGCGCCACGCAGCGCGGTGGCATCGGCGAGTGCGGAGCCTTTGCGATCACCGAGCAATGTCCAGAGCCCGAATCCGGCTCCGGCGGCGACGATGGTGGCGAGGGCCAGGATGAGTGCGACGAGGACACGGCGGCGCCGCCCCTGCTTCGGGACACCGGTTTTCTGGTCGCCGGTAGGCCGGGAATCAGATGGTTGCCCTTCAGAATGGGCATGCTCTGCATCGAGGAGCCCGACAGCGGGTGAATTGCTGGTTCCCCCTGTGGCGTTCGAAGTTCGATCGGTGAGGGCATCTGGCACACCGGTCGCGGGTCCAGGCGTAACCGAGATCTGTGTGCGTCCCTCGGTAACGGCACCGGCACTGGTCAGCGCCGCCTGTGCGGCGCTCGCGAGTTCACCGGCGGCGCTGAAACGTTCGCGCACATTCTTGGCCATGCCGCGGGCGACGACGGAGTCGAGCGCGGGCGATACATTCGGCCGGATCATGCTCGGTCGCGGCACCGGCTCGAACAGGTGCGCGCTGATGATCTGGGCATCGGTGCTGCCTGGATATGGCCTTGCGCCCGTGAGACATTCGTAGAGCACGCACGCCAGGGAATAGACATCGACCGCGGGTGTGGTGTGCTCGGCCCGGAATCGCTCCGGCGCCATATAGCTGAACGAACCGATCACCGCACCGTGGGTGGTCAGCCGATGATCGGCACTCGAATGGGCGATACCGAAGTCGACCAGATAGGCGAAGCCATCCTGGGTGAGCAGGATATTGTCCGGTTTGACGTCACGGTGGATCAGTCCTTCGGCGTGTGCGGCATCCAATGCGGCGGCGATTTGACGGATCACCGAAACCGCATCCTGAGGCGCCATCGGCCCATTGGTGCGCAGCACCGACGGCAAGCTGGCACCGTCGACCAATCGCATATCGATGTAGAGGCGGCCGTCGATCTCGCCGTAATCGTGAATCGGGATGACATGGGGTTCGCGCAGCCGCGCGGCCGCATCGGCCTCGCGCTGGAACCGTTCGCGGTAACCGTCGTCCTGCGCGAGCTTTTCCAGCAGTACCTTGATCGCGACAGTGCGGCGCTTGCGCATGTCGTAGGCCTCATAGACCTCGCCCATGCCGCCGCGACCGATCAGCCGATCCAACCGGTAGTGCCCGAACAGCGAGCCCACCGTGAGTGGCTGGCGCTGCTGGCTCGTCATCTCGTCCTCCGCGATACAGACCGGAGCCGTTCGCTCGTTGGTCAACTGTAAATTCGGCTGCCGGTTCCCTGAGCGGTTTCGCCCCGACTGCGGGAATGTCCCCCCCCCATTGATCTTCGCAGCGCCTCCGTTGGTTAACCAGTGGTGCCGCAGCGCCGCCGATCCTGCGCCGACGATAGGGTCCAGGTGTGAGCTGGACCGTTGGCTTCGACCTCGATATGACACTGATCGATTCCCGCCCGGGCGTGAGCAAGGCGATCGACCAGTTGGGTGCGGAGTTCGGGCTGGCGCTGCGCGGGGCCGAGTTCGCCGACCGGCTCGGTCCGCCGCTGGGGATGCTACTGGCCGATGCCGGTGCACCCCGGGAGTTGATCGCGCCGCTCGTGGCCCGCTACCGGGAGATCTATCCCTCGATCGTGCCCTACATTCCGGCCATGCCGGGTGCCGACGCCGCCCTCGCGGCGGTGCGTGCGCGCGGCGGGCGGGTGCTCATCGTGACCGGCAAACACGAGCCGCTGGCGCGGCTGCACGTCGCAGAACTGGATTGGCAGATCGACGAGGTGGTCGGTGATCTCTGGTCGGACGGTAAGGCGGTGGCACTGCGCGAGCACGGAGCCGACCTGTTCGTCGGCGATCACGAGGGCGATATGCGTGGCGCGCGGGCAGCCGAGATCTACGCGCTCGGTGTCACGACCGGTCCGTGCGATGCCGAGGAGTTGCGTGCCGCGGGAGCCGGGTGCGTTGTCCGCGATCTCCGCGAATTCCCGGACTGGCTGGCCGCGCACGGCCCGCGCTAACGTCCCCGCGCCGCACCCTCGAGCGCCGCGAAGCGCAACGCCAACCCATCCAGCAATGCGCGCAGCCCGGTCTCGAATGCGGCGTCATCGATATCGCGCTGGCGCCCCGACAGCAGATGCGCCTCGTCCAAGTGTGGGTAGTTCCCGCGATAGACGGCCGCATCCTCGGGGAACCCGCCCGCGAACGACCCGAGCGTCGATCCGGTGACGAAGAACCGCATCAGCGCACCCACTTGGGTCGCTTCCCGTCGTGGCCAGCCCGCCGCCACCAGACCCCCGAATACCGCATCGGCCTGCCGCAACGCATTCGGTCGTCGGCCCATGCCGTGATTCAAGGCGGGCACCAACTTCGGGTGCGCCGCCAGTGCCGCGCGATACGATCGCGCCCAATCGCGCAGCGCCACTTGCCAATCCGAGATGTCGGTGAACATCGACAGGTCGATCCGCCCGAGTACGGCGTCGACCATCGCGTCGAGCAGATCGTCCTTGGTGGCGACATGGTTGTAGAGCGAGGGGCCCTGCACGCCGAGTTCGGTGGCGAGTCTGCGGATCGATACCGCTTCCAGGCCTTCGGCATCAACCAGATCCAGCGCGGCCGACACGATGCGGTCACGGCTGAGCAAGGGCCGACGCGGTCTGCCCAATGAAAACCTCCTGGTAGATCCAATCCAGTGTCGCACGGCGGATGCCCGCGACGACAAACTTGCATCGTTAGTTTATCGAGGGTTAGCATAGCGGAAACTTTCACCGTTAGTTTTAGTAGCCGGGAGTCCTGATGAATCTGGAACTCAGCGACGAACAGGCCGCCGCCCAGCAGCTCGCGGCGGATTTCGTCGACCGTGAGATCGCGCCGCACGCCACCGCATGGGACCGGGCCGAATCCGTGGATCGCAAGATCGTGTCCAAACTGGGTGAACTCGGCTTTCTCGGCCTGACCATTCCCGAGGAGTACGGCGGCAGCGGCGGTGACCACCTCACCTACTGTCTGGTCCTGGAGGAACTCGGGCGCGGCGATTCCGCCGTGCGCGGAATCGTTTCGGTCTCTTTGGGTTTGGTCACCAAGTCGATCAGCCACTACGGCACCGACGAGCAGCAGCGCACGTGGCTACCGCGCCTCACCGCGGGCGCCGCACTGGGTTGCTTCGCCCTCACCGAACCCGGAACCGGTTCCGACGCGGCACAGTTGCGCACGCGCGCGGTCCGCGATGGCGACGACTGGGTGTTGTCCGGAACCAAAATGTTCATCACCAACGGCACCTGGGCCGATATCGCACTCGTCTTCGCGCGCACCGGCGGCGAGGGACATCGCGGCATCACCGCATTCCTGGTCCCGACCGACTCCCCCGGCTTCACCGCCCGCACCATCCACGGCAAGCTCGGGCTGCGCGGACAGGCCACCGCCGAACTCGTACTCGACGGCGTACGCGTCCCCGACAGCGCCCGACTGCACGACGAGGGCAAGGGTTTCACCGTCGCGATGGCGGCGCTGGCCAAGGGGCGAATGTCGGTGGCCGCTGGCTGCGTCGGCATCGCGCAGGCCTGTTTGGACGCCGCCGTCGGGTACGCCACCGAGCGCGAACAATTCGGCAAACCGATCGCGGGCCATCAGCTGGTCCAGGAACTGCTCGCCGATATCGCCCTCGATGTGGACGCGGCCCGGCTGCTGGTGTGGCGGGTCGCCGATCTCATCGACCGCGGCGCCGAATTCGCGGTGGCATCGTCGAAGGCCAAGTTGTTCGCCAGTGAGGCCGCGGTGCGCGCGGCCGACCGCGCACTGCAGGTCTTCGGCGGCTACGGATATATCGATGAATTCCCGGTCGGCAAATATCTGCGCGATGCGAAGGTGATGACCCTCTACGAGGGCACCAGCCAGATCCAGAAGCTGCTGATCGGACGGGCGCTCACCGGGGTGAGCGCATTCTGATGACCGCCGTACACAACTCCCGAGAAGGACGTTAGATGACCAGATTCACCGACCGGGTAGCCGTTGTCACCGGTGCGGCCCAGGGCATCGGCGCGGCCACCGCACAACTGCTGGCCGCACAGGGCGCGCAGGTCGCGGTGCTCGACCGCAATGCACCGGAGGACACCGCCGAGCAGATTGTCGCAGCGGGCGGTGCGGCCCGCAGCTACGTCTGCGATGTCACCGAGCGCGCCTCGGTGGAATCGGTATTCGCCGAGATCGCAACCGATCTCGGCGGTCCGCACATTCTGGTCAATAACGCGGGCATCACCCGCGACGATCTGTTCTTCCGATTGTCCGAAGACGACTGGAACGCGGTCCTCTCGGTCAACCTGACCGGCGTCTTCCACTGCACCCAGGCGGCTCAGGAGTACATGGTCGCCCAGCGCTACGGCAAGATCGTCTCGCTGTCGAGCCGCTCGGCGCTCGGCAATCGAGGTCAGGCGAACTATGCCGCCGCGAAGGCGGGCATTCAAGGCCTGACCGCAACGCTCGCCATCGAGCTCGGGCCGTACAACATCAACGTCAATGCCGTCGCACCCGGCTATATCGCCACCGCGATGACGGCCGCGACGGCGAATCGGGTCGGGCTCAGCACGCAAGCGCATCAGCAGGCCGTGGCCGAGCGGACGCCGCTGGGGCGGGTCGGGCAGCCCGAGGAGGTCGCGGCGGTGATCGCATTCCTGGCCAGTGATGAGGCGTCCTACGTCAGCGGTCAGACGCTGTACGTCAATGGTGGGGCCCGATGAAGGCTGTAATCGAAACCGATCGGTATGGGAAGATGGAGTCGGTTCGCGCACTCGGCAGCGGGAACCGACGTATGGCATCAGGCCAAAAGAAATAGCGCATCGGAGATAGCCGTCGACTGAAGGAGCAACCATGCGCGCCAAGTCGAATCAGTTCTTCGCATCTATGCTTGCCGCGGTGTTCGGCAGCCTCATGGTGGTGTCCGGTCCGGTCGCCATGGCTCAACCTCCGTCTTCGGATCCGACGCCGGAGTGCAAGGCCGGAGATTTCAAGGTCCAAGGTCCCTTCGACTGCAACTGCGGGCCGGACGGCAAGTGGGCCTGCAACGAGCGGGGGCACGGAGGCGTCTGAGGCGTGTCGCCTGAAGGAGCAACCATGCGCGCCAAGTCGAATCAGTTCTTCGCATCTATGCTTGCCGCGGTGTTCGGCAGCCTCGTGATGGTGTCCGGCCCGGTCGCCATGGCTCAACCTCCGTCTTCGGATCCGACGCCGGAGTGCCAGGCCGGAGATTCTCAGAGCCAGGGCCCTTACTACTGCATCTGCGGCAGCGACGGTCAGTGGGTCTGTCACGCACAGGACCGGTGAGCCCCGGCTCGGCGTTCACCAGGGAACGGCGCCGAAACGGTTGAAGAACCCGCCGGTGGGTCCGTCCGGTCCGATCGTCGCCAGGTGCACGATCGCATCGGTGCCCTCGGTAACCGTTTGATGGCCCGAATTCCCGTTCGAATCCGTTGCGGTGTAACCCGGATCGGCGGCATTGACGCGGGGGAGTTCGGCCAGCCTGCGGACGGTCTCGCGGCCGAGTCCCTTGTTCGCACCGGTCACCAGGGCTGTGGTCGTGTTGCTCATGGCTCGAGCCTGGCCCACCGCACGGGTTGGCTCCAGGACCGAGAACTCCTGGGATCGGCAGTACCACCCCCGCGCCTGGGCACTGCGGCATCATCGAGGCATGAATCGCACCGAACTCGCCACACTGCTGCGCCAGGCCCGCGCGAGAGTGCGGCCGGGCGATGTCGGACTGCCGAACGGTGCGCGCCGTCAGGTGCCCGGGTTGCGGCGGGAGGAGGTCGCCCAGCTCGCCGGTGTCAGCGTCGACTATGTGGTCCGCCTCGAACAGGGCCGGGGCCCGCGCCCATCCACCGCGGTGCTCGGCGCGCTGGCCCGCGCGCTGCGGCTCGAGGACATCGAACGGGATCTGATGTTCCGGCTCGCCGGTTCGGCGCCGCCGCAGGAGGGGCGAATCGCCATGGTGGTGCGGCCGAGCGTGTTGCGGCTGCTGGACCGGATGGCCGATCTGCCCGCGCTGGTGATTTCGGCGAAAGCCGATGTGCTGGCCTGGAATTCGATGGCCGCGGCGCTGCTCGGCGACTTCTCCGCGTGGTCGCCGGCCCGGCGCAATATCATCTGGCAGTCGTTTCTCGGCACCGAGCCCTCGCGGGTGGTTTTCACACCCGAGGAGGCCGCGGCGGGGGCGGAGTCCTGGGTCGCCTCGCTGCGCGGCGCGAAGGCCGCATATCCCGACGATCCGGATCTGGCCCGCTTGATCGCCGAATTGCGCTCGCGCAGTGAGCGATTCGAACGGCTGTGGCGCGAGGGGCGCACCGGGAACTGGCGCAGTGCCACCAAAACCATCGATCATCCCGAGGTCGGACGGATGGTGCTCGATTGCGATGCGCTGTTCGTACCCGACACCGACCAGGCCGTTGTCGTCTACTCGGCGGCACCGGGCACCCCGGCCGCTTCGGCGCTGGAACTGCTGCGTATCACCGGGACCCAGCAGCTTTCCGAGCGGCGTCAGGGCTGAGCCGAGAACTCATCGGCGAGCGTGTTCCAGAACATGAGTTCATAATTTTGGAACAGCCTCGCGTACAAATGCGCCTGCTCCGGCTGCAACCGCCCGGTGTCGAGTCCGGCTTGGATGGCGGCGAGGACCCGCTGTTCGATCTCGGGGACGTCGGCAGCGAAGAAGTCGAAGAACGCGCATGCGGCGTCGTCGAAATCGTAGTGGGTGCGCATTGCCTCGGCCACTGCCTTGCAGTAGCGGCCCCATGCGGTGAAATTCGAGTAGATGCCCGCCGCGGCGGCGGAGGGTTCGGCGTGCAACGCCAACCAGGCGACGTAGGCCGGATATGCCTGGCAGCCCGCTCTCGGCAGTTCCATGCCCTGGTCGGGTCCCACCGCATCCACCAGCGCGTCCAGCAGATCGTGCGCCTGTTGCTCGCCCGGTGGGAGTCCGCCGAAGAAGGCTCTGGCGTTCGGTTCGCCCGTCCGCGCCGCCATGGCGTGGAAGCTACGCAAATCGCTGCTGGTAATGCGCTGTTCCTCCGCCGCGATGGCCGCGAAAACCGCCTGCGGGGCTTGGCCCGTCGTGATCAGCGGGAGCAAGCGGTTGTCGCCGTCGCGCGGGGCCAGTTCGGCCTGGATCCCGTCGAGTAGCGCACGGGCGGAAAGCGTCATCGGAACCTCCCAATCCGTACGGGTGCCTCTATCTATTCAACCGCCCCACGACGACTATCGCCCGGTCATTCGGTTCCGTCTACGCCGTGTTCGACGTCCCAGCGTTGCCGGGCCGAGGCGATGACGTCCTTGTGATCACGTGACCAGTCGGCGAGCGCACCGATCGCGGCGGCGAGGCTGTGTCCGGTCTCGGTGAGCCGGTACTCCACCTGCGGTGGAATCGTCGGATAGGCGATCCGCTCCACCATGCCGTCGCGGCACAGCCGTTTGGTGGTCAGTGTCAGCATCCGCTGTGAGATACCCGGAATCGCCCGCTCCAATTCACGGAACCGCCGCACACCCTCGCTCAACTCCACGATCACCAGCACCGTCCACCGCGGCCTGTCCGCCCTCGATGACCTGACGGTAATTCGGTGGCACGGCTGTTCGGCACTGAATTAGTCTCGCGAAGATGCGCTTGCTCGTGCCGTACCACCTCGATGAGTATCGGCCGGAGATCGATGCTCCGATCACCCCGGACGCGGTGGTCACGGCCGTGCTGCCGGAGACCGCCGATCCATGGGCTCGGATGGCCGTGCTGTATGACGTCGTGGCGGATCGGGTCGCGGAGTCGGTGCGCGGGGGTGAACGTGCGGTGGTCGCGTCCGGGGACTGTACGACCGCACTCGGGACCGTGGCCGGGTTGCAACGGGCCGGGCTGGATCCCGCACTCGTCTGGTTCGACGCACACGGTGACGTCCAGACCGTGGAGACTTCCGCCTCCGGATACCTCGGTGGATTCCCCCTGCGCATGCTCGTCGGCTACGGTCGCCACTTGCTCGCCGACCGAATCGACTTGCGCGACATCGCCGAGGAGCGCGCCGTCTTGGTCGGCGGCCACGACCTCGACCCGCCGGAGGTGGAGTACCTGCGCACCGCTCGGATCCGGCACCGCCCTGTCGACGACCTCGGCGATCTCCCGGACGGCCCGCTCTACCTACACCTCGACTTCGATGTCATCAACCCCGACGACCTCCCCGGACTCCTCTTCCCCGCCCCCGGCGGCCCCACCCTGTCCGCGGTCTCGGCCGCCGTACACACCCTCCTCGCCACCGGCCGAGTGGCAGCCTTCGGCCTCGCCTGCACCTGGCGCGACAACGCCGACGCCGCCCACCACGTCCGCCCCCTGATCGATTCCGCCTGACCACACCTGGCGCGACACCTCCCACCAATGTCGGCCCCTGATCTTCTCCGTGCCGCCGAGGGCGACTGCAGCGACCATCGATCGCAAGCGGAATGGTGGCTCGAGCAGGTGATACATGAGCTACCGACGATCTTGTCCTACGTCGAGATCTCGGCGGGATCTGACAGGTCCGCGACGATGAGCAGCACTCGCTTCTATCAAACTGAGGTGGCGGCTGACGGATGCTGGGATGATAGGCAGGTTGACATCCTTCGAACGAGCATCGACGGGAGAACAACCATGTTCCACAGTTCGCTTCGCTCGAATCTAGCCGTTGTCACCGGGGTAGTCGGCTGCTGCGGAGGACTCTTCGCCGCAACCGCAGCTGCCCAGCCAGCCCCATCGATCACTGTCCAGCCTGAACTCGGCTACAACGTCAGCACGTTGACCATCAACGGATCGGCTACTTGTGACGGCGGTGGAACCGCCGGAGTCAATGTCGTGGATGGTTCGCTGGAACAAATGCTCCAAGGTGATATGGGTGGCCCGATCGCCGTGCAACTCGACGGACCGGTCATGGTCGACTGCGATGGCGCAGCGCACGCCTGGTCGGGCAATCTCAGCGCGCCCGGTCGCACACTGCCCAACGAATCCGGTGGCACGGTCACGGTCACACTCGCCCAAGGCCAGACCGTCATTGCAACAACCGGCCCGCAGGCAGTTCGCATCGTGCGCTGAACAATCGCCGTACCGAGCATCGGGCTGCGAACCGGCATCCATGCCGGGCGCTGAAACCCGGTGATGCCTGTCCGTGCGGGCCATCGCGATGTCCTGCCGCTTATCGAGCGGATTGATGCGGGCGGGCATAGGCCGCACCGGGCGTTCGATCACCGAGCGCCTGGTGCGGCCGGACGGTGTTGCACAAGAATCTCACCAGCGATGCAGGCTTGAAACAGTCAACGGTGTCGGCTCTGTCTTGCCATGAGGGCGATACGTGTTCGTCAATACCGATTTCACGGTGCCCCTGCATCGCGAGCCGGTCGGCGAATGGATATGCCCGGACGCGGTCACCTATCCAGAACGCAGCGGCGTCGGCCTGGCCGATCGATGAGCAGGGCCTGATCGGGCGCGGCCCCAGACCCTGCTGCACGGCACGCGTTGACCTATGCCGCCGCGGCGCCTGCTTACTCAGGCGCCCTTGTACTTTCGCAGGTACTCACCTGTCAGTGACGTCGGGTGGGTCAGCAGTTCGGCGGGGGTGCCGGTGAAGACGATTTCGCCGCCGTCCTTTCCGCCGTCGGGGCCGAGGTCGATGACCCAGTCGGAATGGGCTACCACGTCGAGATTGTGTTCGATGACCACTACCGTATTGCCGCGGTCGACCAAGCCGTCCATCAGGGCGAGCAGCGTATCCACATCCGACATGTGCAGGCCGGTGGTCGGTTCGTCGAGAACGTAGGTGGTGCCGGTGTTCTGGAGTTGGGTGGCCAGTTTGATGCGTTGGCGCTCGCCACCGGACAGGGTGCTCATTGCCTGACCGAGGCTCAGATAGTCGAGGCCGACCTCGTTCATCGTGCGCAATTTCGTGGCGAGTGCCTTTTCGGTGAAGAAGTTCAGTGCCTGCTCGGCCGACAGCTCCAGCACATCGGCAATCGACCTGCCGCGCAATGTCAATGCCAGCACCTCGTCGGAGAACCGACGCCCGTCGCACGCATCGCAGTGGGTGGTCACCGGGTCCATATAGGCGATCTCGGTAATGATCACGCCGCGGCCCTCGCACTGCTTACAGGCGCCGGTCGAGTTGAAGCTGAACAGGCCGGGCGACTCGCCCGTCGCCTTCGCGAACAGCTTCCTGATCGGATCCATCAGTCCCAGATAGGTTGCCGGAGTCGAGCGGGACGAGGCGGCGATCGCCGACTGGTCGACAAAGATCGCGTCGGGATGCTCGCGTACGAACACATCCCGGATGAGGCTGCTCTTTCCGGATCCGGCGACCCCGGTGATCGAGGTCAGGATGCCGGTCGGGATCGCGACCGTCACATCCTTGAGGTTGTGCACGTTCGCATGCTCGATCAGCAACTCGCCGTTGGACTTGCGGAATGTCTGCTTGACGGTGAACGGCCTGCGCAATCCGGCGCCGGTCGGCGTATCGGCGGTCCGCAGGTCCGCGAAGCTGCCTTCGAAAACCACCTGTCCGCCGTGCAGACCGGCCCGCGGCCCGACATCGACAATATGGTCGGCGATCTGGATGACATCGGGATCGTGCTCGACCACGAGCACCGTATTGCCCTTGTCCCGCAACGCTTTCAACAGGTTGTTCAACCGCCCGACATCGCGCGGATGCAGCCCGACGCTCGGCTCGTCGAAGATGTAGGTCATCCCGATCAAGGTGCTGGACAAGTGCTTGATCATCTTGAGCCGCTGCCCCTCACCGCCGGACAGTGTGGCGGTCGGACGGTCCAGGCTCAGATATCCGAGCCCGATATCGGTCACTCGCCGCAGCGCGGTCCGAATGGCGGCGGCCAGCCCGAGTGCGGCCGGATCGGTGATCTCGTCGAGCACGGCCATCAGATCGGTGATCTGCAGACCGGACCAGTCGGCAATGTTGCGGCCGTCGATCTTCGTGGCCAGCGCCGCGGGGTTGAGCCGTGCGCCGTCGCAGGACGGGCAGACGCCCTCGGTGAGGAACTTCTGCATCTGTTCGCGCGTCTTCTCACTGAGCGTCGAGGTATCGCGCTGCAACCGGGTGCGGGTGAATTTGGCCGCCAGCCCTTCGTAATTCGCCTTCCAAGTGCCCTTGCTGAAGGTCAGTTCCACCTTGCCGCCGGTGCCGTAGAGCAGATCGGTGAACTCTTCGTCGGTGTAGTCGGCCAGCTTCTTGTCCGGGTCGAATCGCCCTGACTTGCCGTACAGCTGCCACTCCCCGCCGCCAACGGCATAGCCGGGCAGCAGGATCGCACCCTCGTTGAGTGATTTGGTCCGGTCGAGCAGCCGATCCGGATCGGCCCGCACCGTGACCCCGAGTCCGTCGCAGTCCGGGCACATGCCCTGGGGCACATTGAACGAATAGTTGTAGACGAATCCGGCCGAGGGCGAACCGAATCGGGCGAACATGGCGCGCACCATGGAGTAGATATCGGTCATCGTGCCCACGGTCGAGCGCGGACCGCCGCCGACGGGCTGCTGGTCGATAATGACCGGGGCCGTCAGATTCTCCATCGCCTCGGCGTGCGGACGCTCGTAGCGCGGCAGGAAGTTGAGAATGAACGCGGGAAACGTCGCATAGAGCTGACGCTGAGACTCAACGGCAATGGTGTCGAATACGATCGACGATTTCCCCGAGCCGGAGACACCGGTGAATACGGTGATCTTGTTCTTCGGGATCTCCAACGACACATTGCGCAGATTGTGCTCACTGGCACCGAGCAGGCGGATGACATCGGGGGCGGCGATGGAATCGGCAGAAGGCATGCCGACCACCATGCCATGACCTACCGACAAAATGCCCGGGAAAGTGTGATGTAGATCACATTGATGACGGGTGTTCGGTCCTTGACCAGCGCATTCTTCGGCTGTCGCCGAAAAGTCGAACGGCTCGACGGATTCCGTTGACGCTCTTGAATTTCGCCATCTTCGGGTCTATCTCATGAGCCGAGGAACAGGCGTTCGCAGGGAAGGCGCGGATAGCGACTGGTATCGCCGAGATCGATGGTGACCGCGTCGACGTAATGCTGCATCCGGTGCTCGCGCGTGAAAATCAGCGCGGCGGTGAGGCAGGCGGCATAGTCGAAGCGCACGCCGTGCAGGAACACGCTGAGGTGGACATCCGGTTCGGCGGGTCGTGGCGAAACGCCTTCTGGGCCTCGAGGTTGCGCGCTCATGGTTTCCCGATGTCGCGAATATCGGTGGGCTGAATGGTGATTGCGTCGGCCTTGTCGGGCTCGGCATCCGAGTCGGAAATCCATCCGTCCTCGTCGACCGGCACCACCGAGCCGTCTGCCCGCTCGAGCATCGGACGGCTGTCGATGGGAGCGCAGTCGAGTTTCTGCTGGGTGTCTTCATGAAAGTCCGCGAGCAGACGACGCACAGATGGAGCTATCGGCGGGCCTGCCCACGCGCGGAGCGCGAACGCCACCTGCTCGACCAGATCCGGCGGCGCACCGCAGTACGCGGCGGGTGGCCCGGTGAACGGATCTCGTTGTGGAAGCTCTCGTTTCGGCGTGGACATGACGCAAGGGTGTGTCGAGCGCCGATGTACGGCAGGGCACATTCGCGAACTGGCGAAATCTCCGCGAATCCCCTGAGAACAGGCCAGTTCTGCCCCTATGCTCGTTCCGGTTCGGAACAAACCCATGTGGTTGAACGGAACGGGGGAAGGAACGGCGATCGTGACAAACGATGATGACGATCCCGAAGACACCAGTAGCACCCTGCCGCGACGCCAGTTGGGCCGGTTGCTTCGCGACGCACGGACAGCGGCGGGCCTGAGCTTGGAATCGTCGGCACGCTTGATGGACTGGGGCAAAGCGACATTGAGCCGTCTCGAGAACGGCAAGACCGAGAAGGTCAGACCCCGCGATCTGCAAGCTCTGGCGGAGCTGTACGTGGTCAGCGCTGATGATCTAGAGGCATGGAAGGAACTTGCCGCGCAAGCTCCGGTCCGATCCTGGTTGCGAACCTACAGTGATGTGCTGGCGACGAAATTCAACACGTATGTCGAACTGGAATCAGCCGCAAGCGAATTGGTGAACTTTCAGCCGCTGATCTTCCCGGGCTTGCTCCAAACCCACGCATACGCAGACACGATGAACCGCTCGGCCGAGCCACGAATCTCGGATGAGGATCTGGACCGGCTGGCGGCGGTGCGGACCCGGCGACAGCACCTGATCACGCGCGCGCGGCACCCAACCAGGCTGTTGTCTGTGATACACGAGAACGTCACGCGGACTGTGGTCGGCGGACCTGAGCTGATGGCCGATCAGTTACGGCATGTCGCCGATTTGAGCGCCCGCGAAAATGTCGATGTGCGCCTGCTGCCGTGCCATGCAGGCTTCCCGACTGGTCGAGTCATCGCCCCGTTCATTGTGTTGACTTTTCCTAAGGATTCGCAGGGTAAGCCGGTGGAGCCTTCGGTGGTCTATGCGGAAAACTTCGCCGGGGATACGGTTCTCGAGAAGCGTGACGATGTGCAGCGGTTCCGAAATGCGTTCCGCACGCTGCTCGGCGCAACGCTGGACGGCGGGCTGACTCGCATCCGATTGAGAGAGATAGCAAGGAGTTACGACAGTGAACATTGATATCGACCTAACCGGCGCGCTGTGGTTCAAGTCTCGGCGCAGCGACGCGGGGAAGGAATGCGTTGAGGTGGCCTTCCTCGACGGCGGCCACGTCGGTATGCGGGACTCGAAGAACCCGACCGGTCCCGCGCTGGTGTTCAGTGCGTCCGAATGGAAGGCCTTCACCGTAGGTGTGAACGACGGCGAGTTCGACCGTGAACGTTGATGCCGACCTGACCAACGCTCAGTGGTTCAAATCGAGCCGCAGCCAGGGCGGATCCGACTGTGTCGAAGTTGCCTTCCTCGAACAAGGACATGTCGGCATCCGAGACTCCAAGAACCCGACCGGCCCCGCGCTGGTCTTCACGCCCAGCGAGTGGGACGCGTTCACGGCTGGCGTGAACGACGGCGAGTTCGGCCGGACGTAGGCCGAGGTGGCAGAGCGGCCCCAGCTTACTCTGGGGCCGCGTGCATGCCCGGAGTGTCCATCCCGCAAGGAGTTACGACAATGAACGTTGATGTCGACCCAACTGGCGCGCAGTGGTTCAAGTCCCGACGCAGCGAAGCCGGAAAAGACTGCGTTGAAGTGGCCTTCCTCAACGGCGGCCATGTCGGTATGCGGGACTCCAAGAACCCGACCGGCCCAGCGCTGGTGTTCACTCCATCCGAGTGGGACGCCTTCACCGCAGGCGTGAACGGCGGCAAGTTCGACCGATGATGGCACCTGAATAACGCCGCAATCTGCTCGGCGTCGTGGCTGGCGAACGCCCGCGACGCGGCTTGAACGATGGCTCGGTTGTCGGCAGTCAATAGGCCGACAGTACAAACGTCCACGCGCGACATGCTGGCGGGAAACCGACGAAACCATCCGCAGCCCGATTTCCTCACCGAGGGCAACAGAAGCCTCGCTGAAGCGACAACGAAGCTACGCGCCGTTGACCGACTCGCACGGCTACGAGAATCGTCCCCGGTCGAATACCGCTCGGCCAGGGACGATTTGCGAATAGTTCAGTGGTACCACCGAAACTCAAGTCGTGATACCGCCGGCGGTGGCGGGCAGGCTGCCGATCACGGTGGGGGTAGCGGTGCCAGTTATCGGCGCCGTCTTCACATCACCGCTGAGTCTTTCGGCGATGAACAGGGTGTTGCCGGCTGCGGTGATACCGATAGGGATCGCCACACCGGTCACCAGGGACGTCGGCGTGCCGCCAGTTGTGGGCACCGTCCACACCCGATTGGACACCACGTCGCAGATGTAGAGGAGGTTGCCAATCCGGATGATCCCGCTGGTGCCAGCCATGCCCGACGCCAGAAGTGTTGCTGTGCCGCCGCTTTGCGGCACCGAATACACGTTTGGGCCGGTATCGGTGACGAATATGAGGCCACCGTAGGTGTAGGGCAGCGCATTGCTCGTACCGTCCAGAAGGTCCTGGACGGTGACGTTGACCGTGCCGGTGCCGGGTGGGGCGATGGCATTGAGCTGGGTGTCGGAGACGACGGTGAATGTGGTTGCCGTCGCGCCGAACCGCACGGTCAAAATTTTGCCAGCGAACCCGCTGCCGAATATCTCCACAGTATTGCCGCCCGAGGCAGGGCCGAAATTGGGGTTGAGCGAAGTGAGAACAGGTGCCATTGGTCCATCTCCGAACAGCGAAAGGATTATCCTGAAACAGGTGTCGACTCTTGTTGCGACACCGCTATATCCAGTAATCCTCCAGCAGTGGTAGTTCTGCAACGAGTTTCCAGTCCGGTTTCATCCGGTTTGTCCGTTGCTGCGGGATCCCAATGTTGTCGGGTGGGTACCCGAAGTCCCGAAATCCGACGCTAAGACCGTGTCTCATGTCGATGCGAATCGTTACCCGCGCGTCGGAATTGCCCCTGCGCGGGAATCGTCCCGGCCGGACACCGCCCGGCCGGAGACGATTTGCAATAGTTCAGTGGTCCCTCCGAAGCTCAAGCCGTGTCACCGAATGCGCCTGTGGGGATGGTGGCGACCAGAGTGGGGGTAGCGGTGCCGGTGATCGGTGCCGACACCAGGGTGTTGTTGTTTTGGTTGGCGATGAACAGGGTGTTACCGGAGACGGTGATTCCCGTAGGCCCGGCTAGACCGGTCACCAGGGGTGTGGGTGCGCCGCCGGTGATCGGCACCGTCGACACTCGATTGGCGCCCGTTTCGCAGATGTAGAGGAGGTTGCCGATCCGGATGAGACCAATGGGGAAATTCAGGCCGGACGCGAGAAGAGTTGGTGCGCCGCCGGTTTGCGGCATCGAATACACATGGCCGATTACGAGGCCATCGGTGAGGTAGAGGAGGCCGGTGCCGCCGTAGGTGTAGAGCAGCGCATTGCTCGTGCCGTCCAGACTGTCTTGGACGGTGACGTTGACCGTGCCGGTGCCGGGTGGGGCGATGGCATTGAGCTGGGTGTCGGAGACGACGGTGAATGTGGTTGCCGTCGCGCCGAACCGCACGGTCAAAATTTTGCCAGCGAACCCGCTGCCGAATATCTCCACAGTATTGCCGCCCGAGGCAGGGCCGAAATTGGGGTTGAGCGAAGTGAGAACAGGTGCCATTGGTCCATCTCCGAACAGCGAAAGGGTTAACCTGAAACAGGTGTCGACCGTTGTTGCGACACCGCTATATCCAGTAATCCTCCAGCAGTGGTAGTTCTGCAACGAATCTCCGGTCCGGTTTGGTCCGGTTTTGTCCGTTGCGGCCGGGTCCCAAAGTTGTCCGGGGGAACCAAATCCCGAAATCCGGTACTAATACTGCAACGGCACTCTGTTCGAGTATCGTGCCCGCGTGGTTGTGGATGTCGTTGCAGCGGAGCTGGATTCGCTGCATGCGAGAATAGGTGGCCGGTTCACCCGCTCGGAGCCGCGGGACCGGGCCCGAGCGTATGGGACCGGGTTGGTCGCGGGCCTCGAGCGTAAGAGCGGTTGGACACTGGCCGAGCGGGCGGGTGAGGTGAGCCCGGACGGTATGCAGCGGCTGTTGCGATGGGCGGACTGGGATGTCGACGGAATCCGCGATGATCTGCGCGGCTACGTCGCCGAGCCGCTCGGCGACTGTGAAGCGGTGTCGATCGCCTATGACATCGGATTCCTGAAGAAAGGCCTCCGGTCGGCTGGAGTGCATCGCCAGTACTCCGGCACGGACGGACAGACAGAGAACTGTAGATCGGGGTGTTCCTCGCCTATACCCAGATCTCGGATGTCGAGCAACAGCAGTTCCTCGGCGCGGGCAGCGGTCTCGTACAGCATGCGCCACAGCACCCGTTCCCGCAGCGGCGCATCCATGCCCAGCACCCCGGCAACCTCGTCGCGGGTCAGGGCGCACCCGCGGGCGTGACTTTTCGCGTCACCGGCCCTTACGGGCCTACTCCTCCCCGGTCATCCGCAGACCTTGATCATTGCTCCCGACCTGCCGTCGAATGCCCGGTGCTCAGCGCAGCAGTTCGATTACCGCGCCCATCGGCTCCATGCTGCTCTCGAGCACAGAGACGTAGCTGAATCCGAACCGTTCCCGGCGCTCTTCCAACTGCCGCGCCATTTCCTTCGGCGTCCCGATCAGCAACGCGGGCAACTCCTCCGGCCGGTCGGCGACATCGGCGGGCAGATGCGGCCCGTACCGTTCCAGTGCGGCCGATCGTTCCTCGGGCGGAACCACCCGCTGCAGCAGGATATTCAGCTCGACATCCTCGGCCCGGGTCCCGAGCAACTCCCGCAGGTGTGACATCCGTGCATCGGTTGCGGCGGGCCCGACGAACTGCAGTGGTCCACCGTTGTACGCCGGGGCCGCACCTGGCAGGGCGACGATTTCGGCGTATTCGGCCGCGACCCGCAGCAGCCGATCACCCCATCCGGCGATGGCCAGCGGCGGCCCTGCGGGTTGTGCGGGACGCGGCTGATACTCCGGATCGGCGAACAACCGCCGCAAGGTCGCGGCGGTCGCCGCCAACTGCTCGACCCGCTTGTCCGCGCTCTCGAAAGTGATTCCGGCCGTTTCGAATTCTTCTCGGACATATCCGGCGCCGAGTCCCAACTCCACCCGTCCATCGGTGAGTTGATCGGCCGTGGCTGCCTCACGTGCCAAGAGCGTCGCGTTGTAGAACGGCGTATTCAAGACGAACGTGGTCAGCCGGACCCGCTCGGTCGCCTCGGCCGCGAGCATCATTGCCGGAAAGGGTGCGGGCAATCCGAGATGGTCGGCCACACCGACCACGTCGTACCCGAGTTCCTCGGCCCTGCGACACTTTCGTATCCACTCCGCCCGGGAAGCGGGAGCGAGCAGGGTGACACCGAACCGGAACTTGCCTCGCGCAGCCGTCACCTTTTCCTGTCTACCAGCGTGTGCGCCCAACCCAGCTTTCCGGCAGCTCGGTAGCGATTTGGCCGACGCGCGCGCCGCCGCCGACACACCGCTGCAAGCGTTGACCGCGCTGGCCCGAGCTTATGTGCGGTTCTCCCAGGAAAATCCCGGCTACTTCCGCCTCATGTTCCGTCCGGAACTTTCGCAACCCGATAAGCATCCGGATGCGGGCGCGGCGGGCGATGCGGCCTTCGATGTCCTTGCCGACACCATCGCCGATGCTGTCGCTGCCGGGTTGCTGTCCGCCGACATGGCCGACACACTGGCCGTCATGTGGTGGAGTCTGGCGCACGGCATGGCCTCGCTGTGGCTGGACGGTCAGCTCGAAAAGCGCAGCATCCAACTCGGGACTGCGGCGCCGACGCTGGTCGAGGACATCATGCGCACCTTCACCGCACTGGTCGGCCCCGGCGCGTGACACCCGCGCGAGCGTACCCGGCACTAGAGTGAAGCCGAATGTTTGCTGTCCGATGCACCCACACTCTTCGAGAGGGATGTTCCGATGACACAGCAGCTCGATCCCACGGTCCGGGAATTCGTCGCGGCGCTCAACGACGCCGATCAGGACCGCTTCTACGCCATCCTCACCGAGGACGCGACCATGTCCGATGACGGCGTGGAGCGCAATCTCGCCCATTGGACCGATTCCGAGATCTTCAGCAGCAACGCACGCATGAATGTCGAGTCGATCGATGACGGCGGCACCGCGCTGGTCGCCGACTACACGAATTCCCGCTGGGGATCGATGCGCACCGCATGGCGGTTCACCGTGCGCGACGGCAAAATCAGCCGATTCGAGACCGGCCAGGCCTGAGTACGCTCGAGTGCGTGTCGTCCTCGCCCGCCGCCCGGCCACCAGCCGCTGATGGAGTCGCTTCGCGACACTGCATACCCCGGTACGGCACGGGCTCGCTCGCGGACCTGTTCCCCTCCCTCCTCGCCGGGCTCGGCGTGCCCGGCGAGGTCGATCGGCTCGGCCTCGAACTCGCCGCCGACCGGATCTGCGTATTGCTCGTCGACGGCCTCGGCGCGCAGGCATTGGCCGCGAATTCCGAAGTGGCGCCATTCCTGTCGAGCATGGCGCAGCGCACGCTGACGGCGGGATTCCCGAGCACGACCACGGTGAGTCTGAGTTCACTCGGCGTGGGTGTGCCGCCCGGCGAACACGGGATCATCGGGTATCTGATGCACGTACCCGGCTACGACCGGCTGATGAATGCGCTGACCTGGCGGCTGCACGGCCCCGGACCGAAAATCGACCTGCTGCGTGAACTGGTCCCCGAGCAATTCCAACCCACACCAACGGTATTCGAGCGCGCCGCGGCCGACGGCATCGCGGTGACCCAGGTCGCGCCGCATCTGCAGGCGGGTTCCGGTCTCACCCGAGCCGTGCTGCGCGGGTGCGAATTCCGCCCCTATGTCTCCTTCGGCGATTTCGTCGACGGTGTCGCCACCGCCGTGCGTGCGGGCCGGCGCTCGCTGGTCTACGCCTACCACGGCAACCTCGACACCACCGGGCATGTGCGCGGACCATCCTCTTACGCTTGGCTTTTGGAGCTCGCGCACGTCGACCGGCTGGCCGCGACCATCGCCGAACACCTGCCGCCGGATGCCGCGCTCATCGTCACCGCCGACCACGGCATGGTGGAACTCACCGACCGCGTCGACTTCGACACCACCGAGGTCCTGCGCGACGGTGTGCGCCAGCTCGGCGGTGAACCGCGCGCCCGCCACGTCTACACCCATGACGGCGCGGCCGCCGATGTCGCGGCGACCTGGCGCGAATACCTCGGCGCCGACTTCGAGGTCGTCACCCGCGCCGAGGCGATCGGGCGCGGCTGGTTCGGCCCCACCGTCACACCGCGGATCGCCGAGACCATCGGCGATCTGGTGGTGGTGGCCGGTGGCCTGCGCGGCGTCGTGCGCACCGGCGCCGAACCGCTGGAATCGATACTCATCGGCCTGCACGGTTCGCTGACACCCGCGGAAATGAATGTGCCGCTGTGCACGTTCGGGCCGTAATCGCGCCGCTGCCCTAGGCTGTACCGCGACGTCGCGGGCATCGCCGCCCGCCCAGCCGCCAGGAGGAACCATGGGTGCAGCACCGCGTAGCGATTCGATGAGGGGTGGCGCTCGGGCGACGCATGGACGCGCCACGCTGTCACGGGTCGGACTCGCGCTCGCGGCGGTCACCTTGCTGCTGGCTGGTTGCTCCGATATCCAACGTGCGCTCAACCAGGGTGGCGACACCACCTGCCGCGACTACGTCAAGCAGGACCAGGACGGCAAGCGCATGACGATCACCAAATTCATCAAGCAGCAGACCAAGGACGATCACGAACCCGCGGGAACGGCGGTCGACGCCACCATGATTCAAGTCGACCTGCTGTGCGGCGCTCAGGTCAACCAGGACACCCCGATCAAAAAGGCCGATATCGCAGGCATTTTCATCAACAAGTAGTCCAGTTTCCATCACCGAAGGAGCCTCGTGACCCGCACCGCGTCACGCGACCTGCCCGCCGGAATCCCGGTGGCGAGCGATCCCGCTGACCTCAGTCCGCGACGTTGTGCGCGGCCAGCCAGTCGGCGGCCCGCTTGCGCGAGGCCCGCGACAGCCAGGCATCCTGGATCACCTCGGCCAGTTCCTGTTTGCTGAGTTCGCCGATTCGGCTGGCGCGCACCAGGACCGACAGATGGCCATCGAAGTGCGGTGTGGTGAAGAACGGTGAATCCGGATCCTGCACCAGCGCCAGTTTGTCCGACTCCGAGGGCACCCAGATCACGATCACATCGGGATAGCGCTCACCGGTGTCCGGATCGAAGGCGTCCGGGCGCGGGTTGCGGAAGAATACGAAGGACTTGCCCCCGACCTGGTACACCGGATTGCCGCTCGGACCGTCCACTCGGCTGACGAACGGCATGCCGGTAGCAAATTCGTGCACGTCGGCGAGCCGGGCCCGCCGCGATACGGTCGCCATAACAGCAGCCTAGAACCTTGGCCGCACAACGGGATCGAATCTTCAATGGGGACTGGTCGGTTTGCCATCAAAGCCTCCCCTAACCACCTTGCGTACGCCATCATGAGAGAGCGAATGTGAGCTCACACCAACGATGGGGTTTACGAGGTGGCACAATTCCGCACCCTCACCCAACAACGTGCAGCACTGGAAAAGGAATGGGCCCGCTGGGCGGCGGCTCCCAGCAGCGCCGTGCGCCTCCCCGCGGGCACCACCTCACTACGCACCGAGGTGGTCGAATCCTGGCAGCGCTCACTGATGACCGTAGATCCGAATCGCACCGAGGCGCCCGGCCTGGGCGATATCCGCGATCGCTGGACCGAATCCCCACTGCGCCAACCGATCACCGAACTCGCCGGTGATCTGCGCGGGATCGCCGAGGACTCCGGATACCTCGCCGTCGTCACCGACGCCGCGGGCACCGTCCTGTGGTCGTGCGGTGATCGCGCTCTGCGCCGACAGGCCGAGGCGGTGAACTTCGCGCCCGGCGGCTGCTGGGACGAAAGCCATATGGGCACCAACGGATTGTCGCTCGCCCTGCACGGCGATCGCCCGGCCAGTGTCTTCGCCGCCGAACATCTGGTCGCGGCACTGCACGGCTGGGTCTGCTACTCCGCACCGATCCACGCACCCGACGGCCGACAGGTCGGCGTGCTCGACCTGTCCAGTTCCTGGGACCGCTCGCATCCGATGGTGATGACCTCGGTGCGAGCCCTGGTGACCGCCGTCGAGACGATGTTGCGTGCCGCCGCGCCCGATCCGGCCCCCGGCGTCCGGCTCGAATGTCTCGGCGGCGCACGGCTGGTCCGCGATGGCAGGCCGGTCCCCCTGCCACCGCGCCACCTGGAAATCCTGGCGCTGCTCGCGCTGGAACCCGACGGGTTCACGCCCGAACAACTGCAGGCCGCGGTTTACGGCGACCGTCCGGTCTCCTCCAGCACCCTCAAGGCCGATGTATCGCATCTGCGCCGCACCACCGGCGGTGAGATCAGCAACCGCCGCTATATGCTGACCGGCCCGGTTTCCTGCGATGCGGTCGACCTGCTGGCCGCGATCCAGGCCGGGGACACCACCTCGGCGGTCTGGCTGTACCGCGGACCGCTGCTGCCCGCCTCCGATACCCCCGGCGTCCTGGCCTGGCGCGATCATTTGGACGTCGGGGTCCGCACCGCCGTGCTGGCCAGCGATAGCGCCGACCACGCGGTGGCGTTCGGTGAGCGCTCCCCCGGCGATATCGAGGTGCACGAACACGCGTTGCGGCTGCTGCCCGACGACGATGTGCGCCGCGCCGTGGTCGTGGCCCGGCTGCATACCGCGCAGCGCGCCTGAGCATCCGGCGCCAACCTCGCACCAACCTTCTGGGGAGATAGTGGCCCCCGCAGAGATGATTCGCGAGGAGCGCCCACAGATGATCTATGCCAAACCGGGGTCGGCCACCGGCATCGTCAACTACGCCAGTCGCTATGACAACTTCATCGGAGGTGACTGGGCGTCTCCCGTCGAGGGCAGGTACTTCGACAACCCGTCACCGGTCGACGGTGAGACCTTCTGCTCGGTCGCGCGCTCCACCGCCTCCGATATCGATATGGCCCTGGAGGCCGCGCACCGCGCAACCGACCAGTGGGCCGCCACCTCCCCCACCGCGCGCGCGAACATCCTCAACAAGATCGCCGACCGGATCGAGCACAGCCTCGAACCTCTGGCCATCGCCGAAACCTGGGACAATGGCAAACCCGTCCGCGAAACCCTTGCCGCCGACCTGCCTTTGGCAGTCGACCACTTCCGCTACTTCGCTGGCGCCATCCGCGCCCAGGAGGGCAGCATCGCCGAAATCGATACCGATACGATCGCCTATCACTTCCACGAACCACTCGGCGTGGTCGGCCAGATCATTCCGTGGAACTTCCCGATCCTGATGGCCGCGTGGAAGCTGGCCCCGGCCCTGGCGGCGGGCAACTGCGTGGTGCTCAAGCCCGCGGAGCAGACTCCGGCCTCGATTCTGCTGGTGGTCGAACTGATCGCGGACCTCCTTGCGCCCGGAGTTCTCAACGTGGTCAACGGTTTCGGTGTCGAGGCAGGTAAGCCCCTGGCCGCCAGCCCGCGCGTGGCCAAGGTCGCCTTCACCGGTGAGACCACCACCGGCCGGCTCGTGATGCAGTACGCGAGCGAGAACATCATTCCGGTCAGTCTGGAGTTGGGTGGCAAGAGCCCCAATATCTTCCTGCCCGATGTCATGGCCGCCGATGACGAATTCCTGGACAAGGCTGTCGAGGGTTTCGTGATGTTCGCGCTCAATCAGGGCGAGGTGTGCACCTGCCCGTCGCGCGCGCTGATCCACTCGTCGATCTACGACGAATTCCTGGCCCGCTGCATCGAACGGACCAAGGCCATCAAGGGCGGTAACCCGCTCGACGACACCACCATGATCGGAGCCCAGGCCAGTAACGACCAATACGAAAAGATCCTGTCCTACATCGATATCGGCAGGCAGGAAGGCGCCCGCGTGCTCACCGGAGGGGAAGTACGCAAGGTGGACGGACTGCCGGGTGGCTACTACGTCCAGCCGACGATTTTCGAGGGCACCAACACCATGCGGATCTTCCAGGAGGAGATCTTCGGCCCGGTGGTCGCGGTGACCCGGTTCGACACCGTGGACGAGGCTGTCAGGATCGCCAACGACACCCTCTACGGACTCGGCGCGGGCGTATGGACCAGGGATATCACCACGGCGTACCGGATGGGCCGGGCGATCAAGGCAGGGCGAGTATGGACCAATTGCTTCCACGCGTACCCCGCTCACGCCGCCTTCGGTGGGTACAAGAAATCCGGCATCGGCCGGGAGAACCACAAAATGATGCTCGACCACTACCAGCAGACCAAGAATGTGCTGGTCAGTTATTCACCGACAAAACTCGGGCTCTTTTGATGCATGGCAGAGTAGCTCGCGTCGCCATCACCGAGCGGGCGCGAGAAGTGTTGCGCCGGTTGATCGAACAGCACGGCCCGGTGCTGTTCCACCAATCCGGCGGCTGCTGTGACGGCAGCTCACCGGTGTGCTTCGGCGTGCGCGAATTCCGCATCGGCGGCGCGGATGTGCTGCTGGGTCGGCTGCCGTGGCATACCGAATTCTGGATCAGCGGCGATCAGTACGAACACTGGAAACACACCCATCTCACCGTGGACGTGGTGAGCGGACGCGGCAGCGGATTCTCGCTCGAGGCGCCCGAGGGCGTGCGTTTCATCATCCGATCGCGGCTGCTGACCGATAAGGAGATCACGGTGCTGGCGCACGGGCCGCCGCCGCGGACCGGAGCAGACCGAATGAACTGACTGCCGCGAGCAGTCGCCTCGGCCCGATTCACGCCTGCGTAGGTGCGTCCGCGGGCGACGATCCGGTGATCGGCCAGGGGGTTCCGCAGCCCCAGGCCGACACCGCAAGGCCCCGCCGTCCCGCTGCAGACCGGGACGGCGGGGTCGGGGGGCCGGGTCAGCGGCCGGGCAGGAACCGGAAGCTGCGGGCCAGGGTCATCAGCAGCCGCTGCCACCTGTCCTGCGAGATCACCGCTGGCGCATCGAGATTCATCAATCGCGTGACGACCACGGTCTGCGGTTCGGTGAACTTCAGCAGACCGTCCGGGCCGTGCCTGCGCCCGACGCCGGAAATGCCCATACCGCCCATCGGCGCGGCGGTGGTGCCCCAGGCCGGTGCGTACCCCTCGTCGACGCAGACGGTGCCCGCGTGCAGCCGCTCGGCGATCCGCTCGCCCGCGGATTTGCTCTGTGCCCACACGCTCGCGTTCAGTCCGTACTCGGTGTCGTTGGCCAGCTCGATCGCCTGCTCGACATTCTCGACCGGGTAGATCGAGACCAGCGGGCCGAAGGTCTCATTGCGACCGCATTCCATCTCGTCGGTGACATCGGCGAGCACGGTCGGTTCGAAGAACAGCGGTCCCAGATCCGGGCGCGCCGAACCGCCGGCGAGGACCTTCGCGCCCTTGGAGGTCGCGTCGGCGACGTGTTTGGTGACGGTCTCCAATTGCGCCTCGGAGATCAGGCTGCCGATATCGGCCGAATAGTCATAGGCGGCACCGAGTTTCGCGGCCTTGACGGCTGCGACGAACTTCTCGGTGAACTCCGCGGCGACCGTCTTCTCCACGTACAACCGCTCGATCGAGATACACAGCTGTCCGGCATTGGAGAAGCAGGCGCGCACCGCGGCCTTGGCGGCCCGGTCCAATTTCGCGCCGCGGGTGACGATCATCGGGTTCTTGCCGCCCAGTTCGGCGGAGAATCCGATGAGCCTGCGCCCGCACTGTTCGGCCAGGGTGCGCCCGGTCGCCGAGGATCCGGTGAACATCAGGTAGTCGCAGCTGTCGACGATCGCGGTGCCGACCACGGTGCCCGGGCCCGGTACCACCGCGAGCAGGTCGCGGGGCAGCCCGGCCTGGTACAGCAGCTCCGCGCTGGCCAGTGCGGAGAACGGGGTCTGGCTGTCCGGCTTGACGACCACCGCATTGCCCGCGAGCAGCGCCGGGATCGAATCACCGATGGACAGCAGCATCGGATAGTTCCACGGCGCGACCACACCGACGACGCCCTTGGGCTGGTGGCGCACGCTCGCGCGGTTGAGCACCGGGAAGGCGCCGGGCACGCGATGTGCGTCGAGCAGATCGGGCGCGACCCTGGCGAAGTAGCGGGCCGCGAACATCAGGCCCATGATCTCTTCCTGGGCGGCCCAGCGTGCCTTGCCGGTTTCGGCCTGGATCACGTCCATCAGGAAATCCCGCTGTTCGATGACCAGTTCCCGATACCGCTCGAGCACCTCGGCCCGGTCCTCGGCCGACCGCGCGGCCCACCGGGCCTGCGCCGCCCTGGCCTTGCCGAAGGCGACCGTTACGTCCTCGGCGTTGCCCACCGGCACAGTGCCCAGTGGTTTGCCGGTGAAGGTCTCGACGATTGTCTTGCTCGCACGTTCGGCGGGATCATTGATCGCGGCGAGCGCACTGAGACGGTCGAAGACTTCGGCATTCGGCGCGGGCATCGGTGCCTCCTACTTGTCAGTAACCCCGGGATACACACAACATACGCCGCATGAGGTGCCCGCAGCAGCCACTACCCCGTGGTTGACGTAGATCGACGCGTAATCGGCCGGAACTGTCACGTTGTGCGGACCTGATTTGTCTGATGGACACCCGCCCCCGACGAACTCAGGGAGGAATCATGAATATCGCCTTGTGGATCGGACAGATCCTGCTGGCCATCGTGTTCACCGCATCCGGACTCGCGAAATCCACGCAGTCGAAGGAGAAACTGGTCGCATCGGGCCAGACCGGTGTCGCGGTATTCCCGAAGCCGGTCGTGCGACTGACCGCCTACAGCGAACTGCTCGGCGCCATCGGGATCATCGTGCCCTGGTGGACCGGGATCGCGCCGGTGCTCACCCCGCTGGCCGCGGTCGGTTTCGCCGTGGTGATGATCGGCGCGATCGCCTCGCACGTGCGCCTGCGCGAACCCCGCAATATCGCGATCACCACGACGATCCTCATCATCGCCGTCCTGGTCGCCATCGGCCGCTTCGCTGGCCTGTGACCCGGTGGCGCGTCCGTGGCGGGCGCGCCACCGAATTCGGTTCGGGCGCCGCGTCTTTCCCAGCTGCGTTCGAGTGTCGGGCCGAGCTCGAGTCCGATGTTGCGTTCGGCCCGCACCGAGAGCCCTTGCGGTGCAAGCGTTTCCCACTCCCCGATGCCGCCGATACGGACGTCGTACCGCGGGCCGATCGGACCGGCGTTCGACTTCCTCGGGCCGCCTCTCAGGCCATCGCCGTGCGGCGAATGTGCAGCGCTACCCCGATGCACCAGAGGGCCGTATATGTGCGCATCACTTCCGGATCGGCATTCTTCTCGGAATGTCAAATCTCGTCCCGCTCACCGGGACTCGAGCAACGAAATGGTCACAACTGGTTTAGGTTGTGTCGATGTTCAGAGCGAGGCTCGGGGTCCGAACGCGGATTCTGGCGATCGCGCTCGTCCCGAGCCTGACTCTGCTCGTGGTCGGCGTGGGAGCGGCGGGATACCTGGTTGCCGAGGGAAATAAGGCCAAGGACTGGGCGTCGCAGAATCAGCAGGCGATTCCCTCGACCCGGGAATTGGTGGAGGCGGTCCAGGGTGAACGCCAACTCACACTAGCCGCGCTCACCGGCGACGAGACCGCGGGACCCGCGCTCGGCGCGGCCCGGATCCGGCTGGACAGCGCGCTGAAGGGCCTCCTCGCGGCTGGCGACAGGCTGCGCGCGGTCGACGATTCCAAGATCGGCGACAACGCCGCGAACTTCATGACGCTCTCGACGTCGATGACCCAGGTGCGCACCGCAACCGATGCGGGCGCACTGCCCGTCCCCGACGCGTACAACTTCTACAACCGGCTGCTCGACGTCATCTCCTTCGGCACCGAGATCGCCGAGCAGACCGCGCCGGACGCCGAGATCGGCGTGCATATCGCCGACGGTATGCGGATCTTCCTGGCGACCGAGGCGATGTCGCGCAGTAACGCGCTGGCGGCCACGATCGTCAATGCGAATGGGCCGACCCCCGTTCCGATCGAGGAGTTCCTGCGCCAGACCGGCTTCTACCACACCGAGGTCGCCAATCTGGCGGGCGAACTCGACCCGAAGCAGCAGGAGAGCCTGCACTCACTCATGGCCGGTCAGGCCTGGCAGCAGTTGACGGCCATGGAAAATGCTCTGGCGCAGCGCAATATGACTGCGACGAGCACAACTTCCACCGGCACCAGCTCGTCGAGCTCATCAAGTGGCACCACCAAGCAGTCGACGCCACCGCCACTGCCACTGAGCATGCAGGAGTGGCACAATGTCGCCGCCGAGGTGAACCGCGGACTGATCGACGTCTGGATCGACCAGAACAAGTACTCGCAGAAACTCGCCGAGGACAAGGCCGCCGACACCACCGCGAACTCCGCATGGGCGGGCGGCGGTGTCGTGGTGGTCAGCCTGCTGGCATTCGCCATCGCGATCGTGCTGGCCAACCGAGTCATCCGCAGGCTCAAGCGACTTCGCGGCGAAACCCTGGCCTTGGCCGATGAGCGTCTGCCCGAACTGATGCGGCGGCTCGGTGAGGGCGAACTCATCGATCCCGATGCCGAAGTGGCGAACCTGGATTACGGTTCCGACGAAATCGGCCAGGTGGCAAAGGCATTCCAGCATGCGCACGCCGCGGCTGTCGCGGGCGCGGTGAACGAGGCACGCACCCGCGAGGGTGTGAAGGCGGTCTTCCTCAATATCGCCCACCGCAGCCAGATCGTGGTGCACCGGCAGCTGGAGATCCTGGACAAAGCCGAAGAGCGCCAAGAGGATCCGATCCTGCTGGATACGCTGTTCCGGCTCGACCATCTGGCCACCCGCGAACGCCGCAATGCCGAGAACCTGATCATCCTGGGCGGCGGTCAGCCCGGACGGCAGTGGCGCAATCCGGTGCCGCTGCTCGATCTGGTGCGCAGTGCGGTCGGCGAAACCCTGGACTACGCCCGGGTTCGGGTGGCCCGGCTCCCGCAGACCCATGTACTCGGCGCGGTCGTGGCCGACCTCATCCACCTGCTCGCCGAACTGGTGGACAATGCGACCTCGTTCTCACCGCCGCAGTCGCGGGTCGAGGTGACCGGCAACGTGGTCGGCAAGGGTGTGGTCGCCGAGATCAGCGATCAGGGCATGGGCATGTCCGAGTCCGAGATCGCCAGGGTCAACGAAATGCTGCGCCAGCCACCGGATTTCGGTGTCGCGGCACTGTCGGCGGATTCGCGTCTCGGACTGTTCGTCGTCGCGCAGCTGGCCGCCCGCCACGGTGTTTCGGTTCGGTTGACCGAATCCGATTACGGCGGCATCCGCGCCATCGTGCTCATCCCGAAGTCTCTGCTCGCCGACGGAACGACCCCCGCGCTCACCACGGGTTCGGAACCATCGGACTCGGTGCGCAGGCGACGGCATCCGGTCCCCTTCGTCGACTCCTCGCCCTATGGTGGCGCCGAATCCGATTCCGCCGTACTCACCGCGCCGCCACTGGCTGCGCCCGCGGTGCAGGCCGAGACCCCGGCGGATCCGCCGCAGCCCGCGTTCGAGGCGCCGCAGCCAACGGCATCCGACACCAGGCCCGCCCTGCCGCGCCGCAACCGACAGGCCAGCATCGCACCGCAATTGGCGCAGCAGGCCCCGAGGGAACCGGCTACCGAACAGCAGCCCGAGCGGGAGCGCTCGGCCGAGCAGGCCCGAGATCTGATGTCGGCCATCGAAAACGGGACCAGACAGGGCCGCCGCGCGGTCCCCGATTCCGCGATCCCTGATGTTGCGGTGCCCGAGGTGGCATCCACTGAGCATTTCGGCGCATCCGCTGCGCCTGCCGTCAACCCCTCGGATGAACAGGAAGGCAACGGTGACTTCTTCCAGCCCCGGTGACCTCAATTGGCTGCTCGATGATCTGGTCGATCGGCTGGCGGGCGTGCGCTACGCGGTGGTGCTGTCCACCGACGGCCTGCTGCTGGGCCGTTCCACCGCGATGACCCGCGAGGACGCCGAACATTTCGCTGCCATGTCCTCCACCCTCTACGGGCTGGCCCGCAGCGCGGGCAGCCGTTTCGACGGCGGCGGGGTCCGCCAAGCGGTGATCGAGCTCGATCGCGCCGTGCTGTTCGTGACCTCGGCCGGGGACAACGCCTGCCTGGCACTGCAGGCGGCCGAAACCGCGAACCTCGGGATGGTCGCCTACGAAATGAACGTCACCGTGCAACGCGTCGGCACCTACCTATCGACCCCAGCGCGACTGCCATGACACGCGGCGGCGGGCAATGGTTCGATGAGGACGCCGGTCCGCTGGTCCGGCCCTACGCACTGACCCGTGGGCGGGTCATGGGAGCAGGCCACGATCTGGACATGCTCACCGTGGTCGTCACGGCCGATCGGGCGCCCACCCTGCGCCGCACCGAACCCGAATACGCGGACATCGTCGCGTTGTGTCGCGTCCCGCAGTCGGTCGCCGAGGTGGCTGCGCATGTGAAACTTCCCTTGGCGGTAACCAAGATCCTCGTCGGCGACCTGATCGGCGAGGGCCACTTGATCTTCCGGGCACCGGTGCAGCCGGACGCGGGCCCCGGCGATCTCAACGTATTGCGAGCGGTACTGGATGGCATCCGAAAGCTTTGACCCGACCCGACCCGGTGCGACACCGCACCTGGCCGCCTCGGTGAAGATCCTCATCGCCGGTGGCTTCGGCGTCGGCAAAACAACCATGGTCTCATCGATCAGCGAAGTCGCGCCGCTGCGGACCGAGGAACTGATCACCGAGGTCAGCACCGGCATCGACGACCTATCCGGCGTCGAACAGAAGACCACCACCACGGTCGCACTGGACTTCGGTCGGATCACCATCGACGCCGACCTGGTGCTCTACCTGTTCGGCACACCCGGCCAGGACCGATTCTGGTTTCTTTGGGACGAACTGTCCCGCGGCGCACTCGGCGCGGTCGTCATCGCCGACACCCGCCGCCTCGGCAATTCCTTTGCCGCCGTGGACTTCTTCGAACGCCGCGGCCTGCCCTTTCTCGTCGCGGTCAACTGCTTCGACGGCGCACCGGTCTACACCGTCGACGAGGTCCGCGACGCTCTCGACCTCGATCCCCACATCCCCACACTGCTCTGCGACGCGCGCGACCGCGCCTCCTGCAAACAAGTACTACTCGAACTCGTACAACACCTCATCGAACGCGCAGGGCGGGCACCGGTCGCCACTTAGCGGTATTCGCGCCGGGTGCCGATGCAGTGGCCTGTAATCCCGGCGACCTTCCCGTCGTCGAACCAGCCGACGAGTCGGCGTTCGGGTGTGTTCACCGAGCCCCGGTTCGAGGATGACCAGCCACATCCCTCGTGCTCGACGTCAAGGCCATGACCCCGGCGATCGCGGTCACCGTGAGCACGCTCTTTGGCAGCGGCCCGCAGGATGACGAGCCGCGGTTCTAACCGTGGCAGGGCCCGGGGCATCAGTTCATGTCGGCAGTGGGGTCGATCTCGGCGGTGACGAGGTCCACGAGTTTCCCGGCCTCGCGGCTGTCGGGGTCGGTGGGCAGCTCCACGGACTGTCCGTTGATCGGGGCGGTTAGCGGCCGACGATTCGCCGGTGCCTTTCCAGTACCGTCGCCGAGCGGTACATCGGCCAAGGCCGCGATGCGGCCTATCCCGGTGTCGCCGACGTCCGCCGGGATGGCTACCGGCCAGGTCACGCCTGGGATGTCGAAGAACTGTCTGTAGCCGCCTATGTGCTGGTATCCGACCTGTTTCAGGTAGTCCGTCACCTTGGGGTTGAACGCGCCTTGGAATACGCCGTTGGTGGAGTCGAGGTGTGCATACTGGCCCGAGCTGGACGCCTGCTTGATCAGGTCGAACAGTCCGGGCCAAGGAGCGGGCAGGTTGTTGTCGGAGTAGAAGGTCTTGGCGCGATCGATGTCGTCCGGGTTCCAGACGTTCGGGATGACGTCGAGGCTGTTGGCGTAGCGCCGCACCCGCTGTAGGCGTTGGGTGGTGTAGGCGACGAATTCGGGATTGCCGAAACTCGGTCCGGCGGTGGACAGCACGCTGACCCTGGCTTTCTCGGATGGGTCCCACAGCTGCTGGGTGTCGCGCAGCAACAGGGCCAGTGTGGGTGACAGGGCACCAGCGAGGCTGTGGCCGGTGACGGTCAGGTCGATATCGGTGTGATCGAGCGCGCCCAGAAACGCGTGCAGGGTGCGACCGGCACCGGGGCGGTCGCCGGAGGGGGTGATCTTGGTGAGGATGTTCACCCCGATGGCCGCGCCCGTCGTGTAACGGGCGGCGGGATGCGCGAGCCACGGGATCTGGCCGATCAGGAAGTTCTCGACGAGCCAGTCGAACGGTCCGTCTGTGCTGCCGGCCACGGCGATCACGTACCGGGAGGGGTCGTCGGTGCTTCGCACCATGTACAGGACGTTGAGCGCGTACAGGTCGGTGGGGAACACCTCGATCCCCGGACCCCAGACAATCTCCCACCCCCCGATGACCCCCCGGTTGATGTCGAGATTGTCCTGGATCCGCTGCTGGAGCAGGCCCTCCAGGTTGCCATCGTTTTCCTCGCCGTTGATCAAGTTCGCGTACAGCGACAGCTGGAATGTGACCTTGTCTTGCAGGGTCGCCTCGTTGCTCGTCGTGGATCGTGCAGTCATGTGCCGCTCCTTGTCGAATAGAAGTTTCATCCGAACAGAGACAGGGGTGAAGCGGTGACGCGGATTCACGGGCTGCGTCCGCAGCGGGGACAGATCATCCCGGACCGGTAGCCGTGCAGGCGAGTACAGACCTCGGTCCACCAGACATGCGGGCTCAGCGTTCAGCTTCGCCGAATTGGGCGGTTGACCATGGATCTGATGGGCCGGATCCGGTCGAACCGCTGGCCGCCCGATTCGTTCGGCTGGTGGGCCCGCCCTGGGCAGTCACAGCCTTCGTCGCCTGCCTGATCCGTGTCGGCGCGAGCCGTCGCTATCTCGTGGAAGCCGTGCCGGGAGACTCGCTCATTTCGGAAGCGCGGTGACGCATTCGTAGTAATGGCCGTCTTCAGGAATCCTTGGCGCGATGTTCCACAACATCTCGCAGTTCTCCTGCACAGAGGAGATCATTGGGCCGTTTGAGTTGTAGTAAGCAAATGAGGTTCCACCAAGCGTTTCACCAGACGTACTCAAAATGTCGGACATCGCTTTTACGAACGCGGAGAAACGCGTCGAGTCACTTGTTGCCTGCTCTGCCGTCGAACTAGCATTCTGGGTCCAGCGATAGTATTGATCGATACGCGAATTAGTGGGCTTAGGCGCATCGGGCGGCAGGGCGATGGCGTCGTAGGTACGCGGCCTGTCGCTGAACCCCGCCATCGACCAATAGATCGAAGATGTATCTCCATGATCAACAGTCAAGGGACGGTCTCCGCTATAGTAGAGACAACAGCTGTGTATATTCAATTTCAAGCCAAATCGACTCACGTAGGTCGGTAACTGGCCACAGAATATGTCGTAACATTTGTCCGTGTCTCCTGAGCCTTTTTCTTCCGCCTCACCAGCAGCCCCGATTACCGCTAATGCGAATAGACCGGATGTGTCATCGCGGCCTCCGTCAGAGGCTGGGATGTACTTCTTCATGGCCTCGGATGGGTTTTGCAGCTCGTCACGGGAAGGCATCTCAGATATGCAGAGCTTGTGCATTTTGTCATCCTCCTCGGGTTCTTGATCGCTTGGCGTAACGGCTCCATCGAATCGTTCAACGGCCGCCTGCGCGACGAAATACCTCAACATCAGCAGCTTCGGGTCACTCCCCCAGGCTCGCGTCGTGATCAGCGACTGGAAGAACGAATACAACCACCGACGAGGACATTCCGCGCTGAGCTACCAGACGCCGGCCGGATACGCTGCAACCTGCATCCACCGATAACCGGCTCTCACACCCGATGGATCGAATCGCGGGTCCCGTCAGGGGCGTTCGGCGTACAGAGAATCGAGAACGCGAGCCCGGCCGAATAGGACGGTCGGGGAGTCGGGATCGGCTCGGCAATACCGAACACTCGAATACGGGGTTCTCGCCGATCCCGCATCCCGATCAACCGATGAAGTCACTCACCCTGTTCCGCCGGCCCCCCGCCACGCCTCCACTCCAGCTGAACCAGTAGGTGAACTCGGACCGGTCGTCCGGCCACCACAGGATTTGCTGTTGCTGGCCGGAACCTACGTCCATAACGGCTGCGTAGGTGCCGCGATCGTACGAGCTGCTGGTTTCGCCGGGGGCCAGCGTGATGATGCTTACGGGGTTGCCCGCGTCCCCCTCTTGCAGGAAGACCGAGACGTGGCGATCGGTGTCGTTGTACACCGTGTACGGGGCGACCGAGCTTCGCTCGGCAGGCTTCTGAATCCCAGACAAAGGCACGGTCACTTGTTTGATCGGGGTGTCGGTTACGGTCATTGTCTTCTCCTGTAGCTCGTTGCGCTGGCCACGCAGAATCGGTGACGCGGACCCGGCCAGACCGCTTGTAGCCCGCGCCGTTCGAGTGGAAGCCGGACGACAGGTCACCGAGAGCAGCGACCCGTGCCTCGACTCACAGAAGCTTCTGTTCGCATGGTGCAGAGTGTGGGCAGCAGCCCCAGGAGACGTGATTCACCTCTCTCGGGAATCACGTCTCGTCAGGCAGCCTCATCCACACAACGGTTCGGATTGGAGCTGCGGGGCTTCAGCGCGGAACCGCCGCCGGGCGGTGAAGATCTGATACGTGCCATCGAATTCAGCCATGGGTGCGTCCTCACCGTGTGAGCAGGGCGCCACCGGATGTCCATCACCGGTCACGCCACGCTGATCTCGTAGTCGTCTTCCAAGGCAAAATCTCAGGATCAATTGAATCAGGATCGCGACGAGACCGGACCCGATTCCGCACATCCGCCGAACCGGGCAGAGGTCACGGCGAGCTGCGGGGGCGGCCATGATCAGTCGTCGGGCTGTGCGAGGCGTTCGGCGCGGTAGCGGGCGCGTTCGCAGCCGCGACACCCGCATCCCCGATGCCGCGCACCCCTCGGCCGTGGAGTCCAACTGGCCGAAAAGTCAGTCTAGGCAGGATGTGCACTCCAAACAGCCCTGCGCTGAAACGGATTTCGCGATGGGCTGACCACTTTCGCGAAAAGTCGCGCAAAGGGGGCTGCTGATAAGCGCTCACTATCTGCGGTAACCGGCTTAGCGTGACTTTTCGCGGATCTGGACCTCGCACCCCGAAAGACCCAGGTAGCAGACAGTGACCGAGTTGGAGGGCGAAACCCAGGCGATTGCTGTCACGCCGCCATGCCGCGATTCAGCGCCGCAACCATGTTCATACTCCCACCGAAGCCGAACAGTCGGTTCTCTCCCGCTGGCTCTGCTGAGCGCCGAATTTCACTCATCTGGCCCTCACCGCCAGCTGCGCCGGGGTCGGTGCCGTCCCTCCCCCACAGTATCGGCGACAACCGATACATCGACGGCGGTTACCGATCCAACGAGAATGCCGATCTGGCAGCCGGGTACGGGCGGGTGCTGGTGCTGTCACCACTCGGCGGCAGATCACGGGCGCCGCTGGACTGGCGCATCCATCTTGCCGCGCCGGTCGACGAACTACGTGCACGCGGCAGCTGAGTCGAAATAATCTTCCTGGATAGCAACTCCCGCAACGCAATCGGCGTCACTCTGATGGATCTGTCGACGTGTCCGCCCTCGGCTCGGCAAGGCCTGTCGTCATGGAGATCCTCAGCCAATTCCACTCACCGCCAGTCGATGACCGACACGACCTCGGATCTGGTGCCCGCAAAATGAGTGTCTCGTTGGGTCGCTCATGCATAGCTACTGTCCTCCCGTACCTGTTCGAATGTCCGTGCGGCCGAAGAGATTCGAGGCCACGGATCCGACACTCATGGGAGTTGTCCTGATGTTCAAAATGATTCGTGTTGTCACAATTGGCGCGGGGATCGCCGTTGCGGCGATCGCGGGTGCCGGGTCGGCAGTTGCCGACGAGGCACCCGTCGGCGCCGGGGCTCCCATCGCCTCCGACCCGCTCGTTCCGATCCTCCGTCAGATCGCCACCGGCTCCTTCAATCCTCGCTGCTTCTCGACCGACGACCCGACCTGCCTTTATTACTGACCGGTCGGATGCGGTGACCGGCTGGTGGTCAAGTCCACCAGCCGGTCAGCGCACGAACCGATCTGTCCGCCCAGCTGCGCCCACAATCGCTGGTCATCTTCTTGACGACCTTGGGCATGGAACGAGCGTTCGTTTGCAGTAGCGGTCGTCGCATTCCCACGGGTCGGCAAGCTCAGATCTGGTGCAGCCAGGAAATGAAGAGCAGCACGCCGGCGACTGTCAACAGCAGCGATACCGGGAGCGGCCACCACGGGCCATCCCGGCCGAGCAGCCGCCGGGTCAGCCGCACCTGCGCGACGCCGAGTCCGGCCAGCAGCAGACCCCATGCGGGCAGCAGGCCGATCCCGAGCAGCGCGTGCACCGCCCAGGCTCCGGCCAAGGTCGGACCACCCCATGAGTGCTCCAGATCGTCGGCCGCTATCAGCGGGTAGATTGCCCCGCGCACCGCCGCGACGGTGGCCAGGAAGGCCAGAAACCAGGTCACCAGGCCGACCGCGCTGGCAAGTACCGAATGCACAGTCGCGCGCACCGCCAAGGCATCGCGCGGCGCGATGAAAATCCCGAGCATCCGGCGCGGAACGCGCAACCGGCTGGCGATGGGGCCGAGGGCGAGCAGCGGCGCGACCAACGCGTATGCGGCCCAACGCAACAGTGTGCGAACCGTGGTCATGATATCGACGGTATCCCGCGCACGGCCCTCGGTGGGCGCGCTAGCACATCATGCCAATCGACCCGCGTCGACGAGATCGTCGAAGAGCAGCTGATCCACCGGTGGCACCAGTGCGCGGTCGGCGTAGGAGAACCAGGCGACCTCTTCGATTTCACTGCTGGCCGCGAGCGTGCCGCGATAGTCGGCGGTGTAGCAACTCATCCGGACGATCACATCGGTGGCGGGTCCGTGCAGCTCGGCCTCATAGGTTCCGACGTGAGCGACGGTCTCCGGGACGAGCGCGACGGTCAGTTCCTCTTCGATCTCGCGCAGCAGCGTCTGCAGATCGGATTCCGTGCCCTCGCGTTTACCGCCCGGAATGTAGAAGATGTCCTTGCCCTTCGGGCGGGCGCACAGAATGCGGCCACCCTCGATGCGCACCCACGCGACCGTGTCGATCAGCTGCTGTACTCGCCCATCCACCACCGCCGCAGCCTAATGGACGCAGCACTCAGTGGGCGGGCTGGAGGTTGGCGGGCAGTATCGAGTGCCCGCCCGCGCCGGGGCCGTCGACGGGGCGCAGATCGGACCCCTGCACGTGCTCACCGCATTCGGCGCAGACCGGTTCGAGCACCGTGGTCTTGCCACAGCTCTGATGGACCGCCTGCACCGGCGGACCGTCGGGCGCGGCCCATGCGTCGCCCCACTGCCGCATGGCGTTCACGACGAGCCACAGCGAGCGCCCCTTGGGCGTGAGCCGATAGTCGTAGCGGACCGGATTCTCCTGGTAGGGGACCTTGACCATGATGTCGTGCGCGACAAGGTGTTCCAGACGTTGGGTGAGCACATTGCGCGCGATGCCCAGGCGTGCGCGGAAGTCGTCGAAGCGGGTCACGCCGAAGAGGGCGTCACGCACGATCAGCAGCGTCCACCACTCGCCGACCACCTCGAGACATTGGGCGACCGAGCAGTTCATCTCGTCGAAGCTGGTCCTGCGCATGAACCTCAGCATAGTCGGTTGCTTCAAAGAACTCACTAGCCTATGGTTCGTTTCATGATGCAACTCACTAGTCGGCTGGGTGACGAGTTCGCCTTGGCCGAGACCGACTACCGCATCTGGCAGGCCCAGATCGATGAGACCTGGCGCGGCTGGACCGGCCCGCACGGTGGTGTTGTCGCGGGACTGTTGGTCGAGGTCGCGCGGCGCGCAGGCGGCGGCGACCTCCCGGTGCGTGCGGTGGACCTACGGTTCCTCGGGCGACCGGCGGACGGGATGCTCACCTTCCGGGCGACTTCGCATCCGGTGGGACGCAGCACCGCGGTCATCGAGGTAATAGCCGATCAAGAGGGTAAATCCGTCGCATCCGCCGCGGTCACCTTCGGCCGGACCACCCCCACCCGGGTCCCCGATCTCCCGCCCGCCACCGCGCCGCAGGTGCCCGCGCCCGATGACTGCCTACCGTTCCGGCTGCCACCCGACATCGTCCCCGTCGGGGCGCATTTCGAGATCCGCCCTGCCGCTGGGCCACTGCCGCTCACCGGCGCGGACGAGGCGTGGATGTGCGCGTGGATCTCGCTGGTGCCACAGCTGACGACCGATGCCGCGACGCTCGCGGTGCTCGCCGACGCGCTACCGCCCGCCTTCTTCCCCACCCTGACCATGCCGGTCGCCGTGCCGACGGTGGCGTTCTCGATGCATCTACACACCGACCTGACCCAGCTGACCCATCAGCCCGTCCTCGTCCGCGCGACCAATGCCAGCACCATCGGCGGTTGGTCGGTGGACGACATCGATATCTGGGATCGCGACGGCGCGCTGCTCGCCTCGGCCCGGCAAACCCGCCGAGTGCTCGGCTGAATCGGAGACATAGTCGTGAGTTCCCTTGTCACATCGAAGGATCGGCCCGTCGATTCCCGGGTGGTGCTGGCCATCGTCTCGGTCGGCATTCTGCTGTCGAGCCTGGATCTGTTCATCGTCAATGTCGCACTGCCGGATATGGCCCACGATTTCGGCGATACCCAACTCTCGGGCCTGTCGTGGGTGCTCAATGCCTACGCGATCGTCTTCGCCGCACTGCTGGTGCCCGCCGGGCGACTCGGCGATCGCGGCAGTAACCGGGCCATATTCCTGATCGGGCTCGCCATCTTCGTACTGGGGTCGGGGCTCTGCTCGGCGGCCTGGAATGTGCCGTCGCTGGTGGGGTTTCGGATATTGCAGGCGGTCGGCGGGGCGATGCTGACGCCGTCCTCGCTGGGTTTGGTGTTGGCCGCCACCCCGGCCGAACGACGTCCGATGGCCGTACGGCTGTGGGTGGCCTTCGGTGGGCTCGGCGCCGCGCTCGGCCCGGTGATCGGCGGGTTGCTCGTCGAAATCGATTGGCGCTGGGTGTTTCTGGTGAATGTGCCGATCGGTTTGGCGGCACTGGCGGTCGGGCTGCGGCTGCTGCCGCGGCTGTGCGGGGACGGCGGCGCGCTGCCCGATGTCTTCGGTGCGGTCATGCTGATCGGCTCGATAGGGGCGCTGATCCTGGCGTTGGTGAAGGGTGAGGATTGGGGGTGGACGTCGGCGGGGGTGCTCATATCCTTCGCGGTCGCGGTGGTGTTCGGCATCGCGTTCGGGATTTCCTCGGCACGCCACCACAGTCCGGTAGTGGATCCGGGGCTGCTGCGCGCGCCGAATTTCGCTCTGATGGCAGGCAATTCGCTGTTCTTCCAGATCGCGTTCGCGGGGATGCTGCTCTCGGTCGTGCTGTGGGCGCAGAACGTGTGGGACTGGTCGGCATTGAAGACCGGGTTGGCGATCGCACCTGGACCACTGGTGGTGCCGCTCGTCGCGATTCTCGCGGGCCGGTTCATCGGCCGCGTCGGTGCGGGTCCGGTGATCGCCGCGGGCGGGGTGTTGTTCGCGGCGGGCATGGTGTGGTGGGCCCGGGCCATCACCCTGGAACCCGACTACGTGGGCGGCCTGCTCGGCGGCATGGTGGTCAGCGGTCTCGGCGTCGGCCTCACACTGCCGACCGCCTTCGCCGCGGGCAGCGCGGGTCTGCCACCGCAGCGCTTCGCCACCGGCTCGGCAGTCCTGAGCATGTCGCGCCAACTCGGCCTAGCCATCGGTGTCGCCGTCCTGGTCGCGACACTCGGCTCCCCCACCGAACCGCAGGCCACCCTCGACGCATTCCACCGCAGCTGGTACGTCACCGCCGCCATCGCGCTGCTGGCCGGACTCATCGGCGTCGGCGCACGCATGCCCAAACCAGCTCCCGCACAACAGGAGGCGGCGAGCGAGCGCGTCATCGCCTAGCTTCTCCGCCCGGTGCTCGCCTATCCCGAAGATGGGCGAGCACTGAGCTGTTTCAACGGTTGAGTCGTTGGAAGCGCCGGACCCGCCACCGGGCATTGACTGCAGCGCAACGAAAATGCTGGAGATCACTCGTCATCGGTCTACGCCCCGACCTGATCGCCGACACCGAAAACATGGTCTCGCGCCTGGAGTCGCTACGTCCCCGCACCCTGTTCCCGATCACCCGACCACTGGGTCTTCGCTATTCACTTCCGCGCCGCTTGCTCTTGGGCTTGCGCTGCGACACCCGCACCGGCCAGCACAGCGCCCACACCAACACCGCCACCGGCACACCAGCCGCCAGTACCAGCCCGGCCGTGCTCCAACTCACCATCCCTGCCTTCCACACGAGAACGCGGTCCAACGGGCGAAAGACATTCGCGGAGCTACAGTTTCGACGTCTGCGACACACATCACCGCATGCAACATCAGCACATCCAGATGCAGCGGGGACGGCATGATCACCGCATCCACATCCGCACCCCGAACCTGGTCGACCAGCGGCACCAGCGTGATGTCGGGCGGCCACACCAGCGCGTAGCCGAGCCGCCGCGCCAGCCGCCGCACCTGCGCGGCATCCCATTCCGGCATTCCGGTAACCACCGGGTCTATCCAACCCAGCGCGGTCGGACGCGGCCTCATCGCTGCCTTGCATCGTGGGGTGCGGCTGTCGGTGTGAGCCGTGCGGCGAGTGCCGTGGCATCCGCGCCGGGGTCGGTCAGGCCATCCAGTACATCCAGCAAGGTCTGCATGTCGGGACCGGGCGCCGCCGGCGGCTTGGGATCAAGGAGGTAACAATAGTCCAACTGCTCAGCGTGGCAACGAGTCTCGATCACGTGCTGCGACGTGTCCGGCCCAGCCCCATTGGCCCGGACGAAGCGGACGGCTTTCGACTTCTCTCGTCAGCATCGGCGGGTGTGGTTCGCCACGGCGTGTGCTGCTGGCAGATGTCTGTGTCCGGACTCATTCCGTGCTGTCCCTCCTGATCGCGTATTGGTAAGCACCCGCCGCCGGGGAGCAGTCGCCACCAACCGGATGGTTGGCCGGGCGGTCGATGTGCCGATGGGGAACAGGGCCTCGACCCGGCGGCGGGGCTGCCATTGAGCTTCGCGCTTGGCGAAGGGCCGAAGGGCCAGCGAAGGGACAGGAAGACGTGGCCTCGGCATCGATCTACGCTCGAAGCATGGGGCAGCAGCACATCGGGCAAGCACTTGCCGCCGAACGCAAGATCGCAGGGCTGAGCCAACGGCAGTTGGCCACCCGCGCCCAGTACAGCCTGAGCATGGTCAAGGCTGTCGAGCAAGGCCGTGAGGTGGCTTCACCCGGATTCATTTCCGCAGTGGCCCGCGTGCTACTGATCACACCCGAGCAGTTGACCGGCGCACCCTACAACGATGGCAAGCCGCTGTCCGACGCGATCAACACGTTGTCGATTCTGCTCACCGAAGGCCGCCACGCCCGCGCCACCGAACCAGCCCCGCTCGAACGGCTCGAGGCCGAACTCGCAGCGGCACAACAGCTCTACCGCAGCGACCGCACCCGGCAAACCATCGAGGTGTTGCCCGCACTGATCCGCCAGCTGCACGGCGCGATCCGTGAGCAGTCCGGCGACGTCAAAGCACACGCTTACACACTGTTGACCTCCGCCTACGTGCTCGCCGAATGGTCGGTACGCCGCACCGGACACATGATGATGGCGCTGCCGGCGCTCGACCTGGCCGACAGCTACGCCCCACTCGCCGACGACCCGATCTACGGCGCGTTCTCCGCACTCGCGCGCGCACGGGTGCTCACCCATTACGGCGAGTCCGCCGTAGCCGCCCGGCTTATCGACTCGGCTATCAACGCCGCCGACGACAGCAGGGCGGGAATGGTGCTCGCCGGGTACTCGCATCTGACCGGCGCGATCAACGACGCCCGGACGCTGAACTACGCCGCTGCGGCCGACCATGTACGAGCGGCACACGAGTTCGCAGCCCGCACGGGGGAGACAGATCTGTACATGACGGCATTCGGCCCACTGAATGTCGAGATCCACAGCCACGCTGTGGAACTCGAAGCGGGCGACCCCAACAAGGCAGCTGTCGAAGGCGACACGCTGACCTACGCACCCGGCGCCCCACCGACCCGTATCGCGCACCACTGGCAGGACAATGCCCGTGCCTGGCTGATGTCCGGCAAGCCCGACCGCGCCTTGGCCGCGCTCAACAAGGCCCGCGCCGCCGCACCCCAGCAAACCCGGCTGCACTCGTCGGTTCGCGAGACGCTCCACGGTATCGCCATGACCCAGCGTCGGCAGACGGACAGCTTGCTCGGGTTCGCATCCTGGCTCGGGTCGACACTGTAGCCGACGAAAGACACTGTCGCCGTGAAGAATAGAGCCGCCATGCACTCTGCGTGAGCCCTACCTTTCGCCGCGGTGCGAACAAGGCATTCGATGCGTTTGGCGACTCCAGGTTCGTCCTCCCTGGCTCGATCAAAGCCAGGGTCTCCGACCAAAGGGGCAGATCTCAGATGCCACGCAGTGATCCAGTCTTCTCGTGCTGCCGACACCGCCGACCAGCGATTTGGGGAGTTAGCGTCTGTCTGCCCACCACACGGACACTGAACACACTCAGGTAGCCGACTTAGGCAGGAAGTTCGACCTGCACCGTGGAATGGCGACGTTGTCGATGGGTGTGGGCGTCAACCTGTCGACGTGATGGTGATCATCGTGGTGATCGAAATGCGGTCCGGCGGAACCGATCATCGACTCCGTGCGTCAGTATCAGTACACAGGCGAACTGGAATGAGGCTCCCGCTCTCAGTGGGGAGCGCGGAGGGAGCGGTATGTCGTTCGAGGTCAATCCGGATAGCCTGCGAGGGGCGGCGGGTGTGATGGCCGCGCTTCCCGCTGAGATCGATCAGGCTCCACACCTGGGCGCGGGTCCGAACGCGGACAAGTTGAAAGGGTCCGCGGTCGGGACAGCGCTGGGCAAGTCGGACCCGTCGAGTAGGCGGGCCAAGGATGTGCTGAAGGCTCGGTTCAACCAGTTCTCCAGTCTGTTGGCGCTGTCGGCAGAAACCTTTCACGACACTGACCTCGATGCCGCGAAGCGGCTCGCTGCTATCGGCGATATCAACTCCGGCGACCCGCACGCAGGGCGGTAACACGGTGGGTACTCCAGGTGAGGTGCTGAGTTGGGATGTGTCCGGTCTGCAGGCGGTGGCCGTCAGTGCCACCGCGATAGCTGACGCGATCATCAAAGCCTCCGACACCATGCATGCCACGATCCACGACGACTTGGCTTGGAGGGGCGAAGCCAGCAAGGCCGCAGAAGAGAAGGCCGACCGGGAACGCACCCAGATGCGTGCAATCGCAACGGCATACGACGATCTCGCAACCGCGAGCTCTGGGGCAGCCCGAGATATGGCACACCCACTTGCGGAGATCCGAACCATCTTCCAGCACTATGTTGTATCGCCGGTCACCGTCGCCGACGACTGGACCATGAACGGCGTGGAGGATTGGAATTCCGAAGCGGGAATGCAGCTTTCGAGACTCGCAGGCTTGGTCTCGATTCTGGAAAGTTCGGATGCGCAGTGGGGCGCGAATATCGCGCAGGCGAATCAAGAACTCGACGCTATGGCGCCGGAATCGGTGCTGACCGAGGCGACCAAGACGATCGAGGACGACAAGAAACAGGACTCTCGCTCGAATCCTGATCGTCTCCGTACGTCGGCGGCGGCGTTCCAACAGATCTTCGGCCGAGCACCATCCAGTCCGACCGACTGGAAGACCGCCGAAGCCTTGAACCCGAATAGTTACGATCCGAAATATCAGGGCGTGCCGCCGAATATCAAGGTCGCGCGCATCCAGCCGGTCCCCGGCCAGGGAGTGGTTCGCACCGCTGCCTTCATCCCTGCCGCGCAGGTGTTCAATGTGCCCAACTACGACCTGGGGGACAATCGCTCCGAGGACCCCAACTTCGATCCCGAACACGCGCGTGTCACCACGTATGTCGACTACGAGAACGGCCTCATCATCACCCGGCAAAATCCATCGGTCACTACATCGGGTGAAGTGAAGGTCGGTGAACCGGAAGTTCAGGCGTCGCAGCTGTCAAATGGTTCGGTCCTGATCCAATATGATGCGGGGAATCCGTTTGCTCCGCCGGGATCCAGCGTGACCGGCCATACCGTCAACGGTGAACTCGTCATATCACCGACAAGCGGGAATCCTGGCACGCCCCGGGTGGTGGCTGGTGGAGAAATCACCGACTACCCGTCCATCGAGATCTACCAGGACAATTCTGCAGGAAATTCACGCCCTGTCTTGATCGATCCGGCGAATTCCGGGAGCCAGTGGGGACCACTCGCCAACCTACCGTCCTTCCATGAAGTAGGAGGAGGAAAAGCAATGTTCGAGCCGTTCAAAGCCGACTTCAGCGATCCGAACTGGGAGCGGAACAAACCGACAACCCTGGGTAGCCCGAGCAATCCGCCCTCAACTGTGGTTGTGCGCTAGTGGAGCATCGTGACGCCGCCCATGTGCGTGGCTTGATGTCCGGCCCCGTTTTCTGGCAGGCGACGACGCTAGCAGTGCCGCTCGCTTCGGCGACGGCGGTAATGCTGTTCGCGCTGGCGATCCGCGTGGCCGACGCGGCGTACCCGTCGGTCGACGCATCGAAGCATTGGGTATTCGCCGCCATTACAGTCGTTATGGCGGTGGCGGCGGTACTTCTTGCGCTTCGGAGAACACCACGGTCGCTGGGTACGGCTACCGGTATAGCGACATCCGGCTTACTCGTTGTATTCGTCTGGTTGGCTACCGCATGAGCGGCCTACCGTCGAAATACGCCCGGCAGGACTGGTTCGGGCCTGAAGCGTTCATCGCCGTGGTCATCGGCATGGTCTCTATCTCGTTGCCTTACACCGGACTAGTCGCCCGCGACGCGATCTGGTTCATAACCGGACCACCCATCGCTGGTGGCCTACTCATCGCCATCAGCGCCGCCGGCCTTCCACTCAGTGACAGCACCCGCCGAGCAGGCGTCGGGCTACTAGCCGCATTCGCCGGATTCCTGTTGTGCATCATCGGATTTCTCATCGGCCTCGCAATGGGGGCAATCTTCACGTAATAACTGCCGCCTCCTGCAAAGTTCACGCGTGCATTGCCGGATGACCTCCCGCGCGTCGAGCCCGCTTGGTAGCACCGGGCGAGGAATCGTCGTCAACATCGTGGTGAGCGGCCGGTACAGCTCTCAACCCGATTCGGCGCCAACGGATTCCTCGCTCGCCATTGGTCGTTCGGCCGCTGTTGTCTCAGCCCGCCCGCCTCGGTGAGCAGCTTGCGGTTGGCCCTCTGGACGTTGCCCCATCGCGGATTGGTGTCGATCTTGTTGATCACACCGGCCACCACCGGGCACACCTGCTGGATCTGCTGCAGAGATCACCGCCGCCAGCGGCAGCCCTGGCAGGGAAACCGAGCTCTCACACCGGCTGGGCCGAGCGCGGTCGAGGGTATGGCGATCGTACGCTTGCGCGCCTGGCCGACCAGATATCAGCAAGGGGCACAACATAAGTCGGGGCTGAATGCCGCGTTCTTACGCCACGTGTACGGCGAATCCGCTGTGGCTCATGGCGGCGGCGACGTGATCGGCGGCGGCCTTCAGGTCGCGGGTCGGCGGCAAGGATCCGTCGAAGGTGGTGACGGACAGGTCGTTGCCGCTGATCTCCCAGGTACCCGCGATACGGCCGCCGATGACCAGGATCGGCGAGATCCAGCCTGCCGCCCGGCTGACTCGCGCGCGGTGTTGGGCGGGCAGCAGTTCGGTATCGCCGGTGCCGGGGCCGAGCACATATTGGTCGAAGGCGCCCAGCAGGTGAACCGAGGTGTCCAGCGGCTCGGTGGCGGCGAGTTCATCGGCGTGTTCGGTGAGCACATAGGCGCGACGGCCCGCGATATCGACCTCGGTCAACTCCTCCCCCAATTCCGAAAACCACCGGCGCACCGTCGTTTTCTTCAGACTGTTTCGACTGAGCCAGGCATCGAAGGTCTCCGGGGTGGCCGGGCCGTACGCGCCGAGATAGGCCGTGATGGCCACCGGTGCGGCCGCATCCGGATCGGGCAGGCCGCGCCAGCCGCGAATGAGATGGGACGGACTGGTGAAGGTGACGCGATTGCCCTGCGCCGGACCGTGACACAGCGCGCCCTGCCAGGCCAGCGGCTTGAGCAGTGCACCCCAGCCGGAGCGCAACTCCGCACCGAGTCGATGGAAGGCGGGATCGGCGACCAGCGCGTCGACCAGTTCGTCCCGGCTGAGCACGACACCATCGAGGACCTGCGACACGGCATCGGCCAATGCCGCGACCTCGGCTGGGGATGCCCCGAACGTGCGCTGCCAGGCGGGCTTTTCCCAGGTCCGTGCCGAGCCGATCAACGAAAGGACCGCCGCCGCCAGCTCCGGGGCGAGCGCATGCAGGGTGCCGCGCATGGCCCAGGTCTTCATCAGCGTGCCTGCGGCCAACTCCGGTAGTAGCGCGCCGGGTTCGGGTTTGCACCGCCGTAGCGCGACCGCGAGGTCGGCCGCCGCGGTCACCTGAGCCTGCACACCGCACAGCCGCTCGACGATCTCGGTGATCCCGATATCGACCGGTTTCGTGACGTATTGCCTGCGCAGTCTCCAGGTGAAGACCTGATCCCAGGTGACGTGCACCTACTACCCCTCCTCCTATTCGGCGGACCGGCGCGCGGCGGAGTTGAGTCGGGCGCCGGATTCATCCCAGCGCCGTATTCATCGCACCTGATTCATCCCAGCACTGTGGTGCAGAACAGTACTCCGACCGCGATTTCGAGTAGGCCGATCACCGTTGTCGCCATTACGGCGAGCAAGGCCGTCCGGTTGGTCGCACGCCGCACCGGGCCGACCGGCGCGGCCAGGCGCTCGGCCCGCGCCAGCACCGCGGTGGCCGCGGCGCTGAGCGCACCCGCCGGGACCGGACCGGTCGCGCCGACGATCGCGAGCAGGCCGCCGAGCAGCGGTTCCGCGCCGTGTCTGCGTGCGGCCCTATCGTCGGCGCACATCTCCAGCAGGCGACCGATTTCGCCGACCCCGTCGGTCACCAGACGCACCCCGGGCAGGGTGGTCGCGATGGCGCGCAGCAATCCGATCAGCGTGCCATGGCGGCCGCTCAGATGCGCGTGCTCATGTGCGAGCACCGCGGCGAGTTGTTCACGGGTCAGGGCGTCGACCGCGGCGCTGGTGACGACAATGGTGTCGGGGCGTCCGGCCACGCAATAGGCTTGGCGCTGCGGCGAATCCAGTACCACCGCACTCACGCCCGGCACGCGGCGGCCGACCATCCGCACGGCGCGCCCGTGCGCGCGGGTGGTGCGCCGGAAGCGCACCATGGCGCGCGCGGTGTGCACCAGCATGCCGATGACGGCGATGGCGACCAGCGCCGCAAGTGTCAGGGTGCCCGTTCGGGCGATCGAACCGCCGTGCAGGTGGATGGGCGTGGACAGCACCGTATAGGAGTCACGCAGAGTGTCGGCGGGATGCTGACAAAAGGTGGCGAATTCGACGATCAGCACTCCGGCCGCCATGGCCCACGCGCCGAGCACGCCCGCGATCGCGACCAGCCAGGCGAGTACCCCCAGCCTGGGGGCGGCACCGCGGTGGGTGAGTCTGCGCAGCACGGTCGGGCCGAAGGTGGCCACCATACCGCCGTAGATCATCAGGCTCACCGCTATGTTCACGGCGCCTCGGGGGTCTTGCGCGAGGTCAGCCGACGCAGTGCGGCGCGCAGCCCCGCCGACTCCTCCTCGCTGATCCGATCGACGAAATGGCTGAGCACCAGATCGGAGCGGCCGCCGGAGCCGAGCGCCTCGAGCATGAGCCGGGCACTGTGCTCCTCGCGGGTGAGGGTGGGCCAGTATCGGTAGGCCTTGCCGGCGCGTTCGCGCGCCAGCCAACCCTTGCGGTGCAGATTGTCCATGGTCGACATGACCGTGGTGTAGGCGATGCCGCGTTCGGCGGCCAGTTCGTCGAAGATTTCGCGGACCGTTGTGGTCTCCGCGTCCCGATCCCAAATGCGGTCCATGATCACCGCCTCCAAGTCCCCGAAACCACGCACGATGCCGACTCCCTCATCCCTTACTGGACACCTCTGAAGTCCCAGGGTAGCTGGCTGGGCCTGTTGCTACGTAGTCATACCGTAGATTCGCTCGTTAGGCTTTAGACCTCGGCTCGAGGAGGCAGACGATGGGCGATGACCTGGTAACCGGCGAATTCGCCATCGACGGGCTCGTCCGCACCTGCGCCGTGCGCCCACCGCGTGTGCAGCACGCGCCGTTGGTGATGGTTCTGCACGGCAATATGTCCGGGAATCCGGCCGCCGCGACCAGACCGATCATGTACGACTGGACCAGTTTCGCGGCCCACGCCGACGACTGGGGCATCGCGGTCGCCTACCCCGACGGGCACGGTGGTTGCTGGGCCGATGGCCGAGGCGTCACGACCGCCGACCAGGCGGGCGTGGACGATGTGTCATTCCTGCGCGCGGTGATCGATCGGTGCGCCGACCAGTTCGGCACCGCACCGGATCGGACCATTGTGGTCGGTATGTCCAACGGCGCCTTCATGTCGCACCGATTCGCACTGGCGGCCGCCGACCTGGTGCCGGTATTCGCCGCGGTCGCCGGCGGCTTCCCTGCGGCATTGCGCGATGTCCGGCCCACCCATGCCGTGTCGGCGATGCTCGTCAACGGCGACGCCGACCCGATCCAACCGATCACCGGCGGCTTTTCGCGCCACCGCGGACCCGACGGTGAACCGCGCGGCCGCACATTCGGACTGCTCGAGACCGCCCAGCACTGGCGGGCACTCAACCGCTGTCGGCACGACCAGCCCGCGATCACAACCGAGACGTCGACCCGACAGACCGCGACCGGAGGCGTCGGAGGCGCCCAGGTGACGGCCTGGACGCTATTCGGCGGCGGGCATACCTGGCCGGGCACAGCGGTGCCGCCGGAATGGGCCGACCGCCCGGGTACCGGCGTGACCATGGAATTCGATGCCGCAGAGGAAATCCTCCGCTTCGCCCACCCCCTGCTCATCCCGCTCGACGAGCGCACACTCTGACACGATCCAGCACACCCGCACGTGTGCGCCGCGAAACCGGCAACCATTCTCGGTCCGCTTCCGCCCTGTCTTGCGTCACGAAGTCGGCAGGATTTGGAAGGACATGTGGTCGGCGCCAGCGTGGCGAAGCGCGGTGCGACCGCTCACTCTTGCCGAGCTGAGTATGTTGACCGGGCGCTCGGGTCCGTGCGCATGGTTTCAGGATCCAGCCTTGGCACTATCGCGCCGCGCATCCCCGCTGCGTCTGATCGAGCAGGGTGAGGTAGGTATCGAGCTGGGCCGCGCCGGTGAGAAGGTTGCGGCTGCGCATGGTCAGCCGGTCCTGCCAGGAGTCGAGGAAGGCGCGCAATGCGTCCGCCCCGCCCGCCTCGCGCAGCGACTCGATAAACTGCGCGACCTGGTGCAGCAGGTACCCGCCTCGGCGCAGCTGTCGTGCGATTTCGGCGTCGCGCACACAGTCCGGTCCGTATCGGCGGTAACCCGTTGCCCGGTCGCGTTCCGGGCGCAGGATGCCCTCGGTCTCCCAGGTGCGCAGCGTCGCCGGGTGCACGCCCAGTCGCCTTGCGAGTTCACCCACGGTCAGCGGTCGACCGTGGATCGGGGGCGGTGTCGTGGTGGACAGGCTGGCCAGGGCCGTTGCGACTTGGGTGCGGGTATCGCGTTCGGCCAGCAGCGCGACGTGTGCGGCGTCGATGAGCCGGTAGGCCAACTCGGTATCGCCCTGGTTGGTCGCGCGCATGATTTCCATAGCCTGCTGGTGCCCGTGGGCACCGCGCAACGCGAGGAAGGCGCGCAGGGCCTGTGCGTGCAGGGGCGTGTAGCGCCGGTAGCCGGTCTCGCTGCGCTCGGTCGGCGGGAGGATGCCCGCGTCGTCGTAGTTGCGGATCGCCTGCGCGGACAACCCGTGCTCCCGGGCGAGGTCGATGGGTCGCAGATGGCACCTCCGATTGAGGCTTTGATCTCTGGATCTCCGGTAGATGTCGCAGAAGTTTCACTCGAATCTTCAACGATACTGTCGAGGGCAGTTCCTTCTGAAAAGGGGTGTTCATGTCCACTGCCGCATCACTACGCGGGATCGGCCGCCAACTCGACGACCCGGCCAGCCTGGGCCGTGCCATCGATGAACTGCTCGCCCCGCGAACCGAGCCGCCGACCCTGCTCGGCCTCGGCGAGCCGACCCACGGAATCGAGGCGTTCCCGTTGCTGCGCAACGAACTCCTCGGCCAGCTCGTCGAACGCGGGTACCGGTCGATCGTGCTGGAAATTGATGTCTGCGCCGCGTCCGTTGTCGACGACTACGTCGGCGGGGCAAGGGGGGATGTCGACGAGGTGCTCGCGACCGGGTTCAGCCACGGGTTCGGCGCCGTGCCGGGCAACCGCGAACTCGTCGAATGGCTCCGCGCACACAACGCCGAGCGCGCGCCGCAGGATCGGGTTCGCTTCTACGGCTTCGACGCCCCGGTGGAGTACTCCGGTGCGCCGAGCCCACGACGTGCACTGTCCTCGGTCAATGACTACCTGCCCGCGGCACTGCGGCCTGAATCCGTCCGCGACCTCGACGTGCTGCTCGGTGCGGACGCGGGATGGACGAACGAGGCGGCCATGTTCGACCCGGCGGCGTCCATCGGGGACTCCGATCGTGCGCGCGCCCTGCGCATCGTCGCCGACGACCTCGCCAGCGCGCTGCGCCGCGCGGCACCTGCCCGGTGTCCAGCCGACCCGAACGGCTACGCCCATGCCGCCGCGCACGCGCGCACCGCCCAGGGCCTGCTGCGCTATCACGCGGCGATGGCCAGCCCCGCCCCCGATCGCATCGCGACCCTGCTCAGCCTGCGCGCCGAGATGATGGCCGAGAACCTGCTCGCGATCGTCGCCCAGGAGCAGCGCCGCGGGCCGAGCCTGGTGTTCGCGCACAACGCGCACTTGCAGCGTGCCCATACCTCGATCGGCGACGACGACATGACCTGGGGCAGCGCTGGCGCGCTCGTCGGGCTCACCCTCGGCGAGCGCTACATGTTCCTGGCAACCGACGCCAACCCCCACAGCGATCCGGGCACCCTCCAGAACGTGCTGGCCGAGGCAACCACCCGACGCGCCCTGTTCCCGACACCGGCCCTGCGCGCCGCCCTCGCCCCGCCCATCGGCACGGGCAAACCCATTGTGCCCGGCCACATCCCGCTCAACCCGGCGGACCTGGACAGCGCCGACGCAGTCATCTTCATCGCCGACACCGACGGAAAACGGCATCAGTACTGGTAGCAAGTTGTATGTCCAATGATGAACCGGAAGCGGCATCCCAGGTCTTGATCACGATTGGAAACAGGCCCGGCGACTGAAGGGTGCACCTACCGGTGGTAGAGGGCTTTGGCACGCTCCACCTCGGCAAGCCGGTCCTCCCGGAGACAGAGGAAATAGTTCACCTGCCATGCCTGAGTGCTGCATGCCTGACGATTGGTCGTGGTCACCCAGGGCGGGTAGACGCGGAACCCCTCGCTTCCCACCGGAACCGCTCCTGGACACGATGCCGCGCGCACACAGCACCTCTTGCGGGAACACGAACTGTCCGAAGCCCCCGCTGTCATGGCTACTGACGACGAAGAGATCAACCCCATCAGCGACATCAAAAGGCCGGATCGGACCTTCTACGGACCGCTGCCACATGGTGACGAACTGGCCGACCTTCGTCGGGGTGGTCTTGGCCACGCGAAATCTGACCGCCAACCCATCGATCGTGAACCCGTGAGCCGCGTATTCGGCACTCTCGGGTTCGGGCACCGGGTGTGCGCAAGCAAAGCCACCCGGGTCGTAGACCAATGTCTTCGCCGCCAGCAGGTCACCGTGCACCCCCGCCCAGGGCTGATTCGCCGCCATCCGCACATCCTGCCATCACGCCCGCCACAGACGGCCGAGTGATCGCGGTCGGCTCAGGCATCAGCACCTCCGCCACCGACCGGTTCGGAGCCGGGGGCACTGCTGTTCGCCTCCGCAGTCGACCAACCCCTGATCGCAGCTTCGCTCACCTCGACGACGATATGGTTCCTGCAACGCGGCCCAAGGTCGAACGCGGCGGTCAAATATCACTGCGACCGGTCATCCATCGCGGCGAGTCACACCAACGTCGGTGACAAATGTCGTGATCAAGTGACCGATACGGTGATCGGTCACACGGAGACCCGCCATGAAGCTTGACCGGGAGACCCTGGTCTATGCGAACATATGTTCGTGTCCGAGTTCGTTCGCCCGCCGCAGCCCCAGGTCAATGGGGCTCGCGCGCGGTCGGGGCGGCCGCGGATCCAGGCGCGGGCCGAGGCGTCGATTCTGCATGCGGACCTGGACTCGTTCTATGCCTCGGTCGAACAGCGGGACAATCCTCGGCTGCGTGGGCATCCGGTCATCGTCGGGGGCGGGGTGGTGCTCGCGGCCAGCTATGAGGCGAAGGCGTTCGGGGTGCGCACACCGATGAATGGTGGTGCGGCGCTGCGGCTTTGCCCGCATGCCATAGTCGTGCCGCCGCGCATGTCGGCCTATGCCGAGGCGAGCAGGGCCGTCTTCGAGGTCTTCCACAACACCACACCGGTGGTCGAGGGCATCTCCATCGATGAGGCGTTCCTCGATGTGGGCGGGTTGCGGCGGATCGCGGGCGAACCCGTCGACATCGGGCGGCGGCTGCGGGCCGCGGTGCGCGATCAGGTCGGGCTGCCGATTTCGGTCGGCATCGCGCGCACCAAATTCCTCGCGAAGGTGGCCAGCGCGGTCGCCAAACCCGACGGATTGCGGCTGGTGCCACCGGAACTCGAACTCGACTTCCTGCATCCGCTACCGGTCGAACGACTCTGGGGCGTCGGCGAGGTCACCTCCCGCACCCTGCACGAGCACGGCATCACCCGGATCGGTCAACTCGCCGAACTCGGTGAGGCGCCGCTGCGCTCGATCCTCGGACCTGCCGCCGCCCGCCACCTGTACGCACTGTCCTGGGCCCGCGACCCACGCCGCGTCGAAACCGGCGTCCGCCGCCGCTCCATCGGCGCCCAACGCGCACTCGGCAGGAGGCACCGGCCGCCCGACGAGATCGAGGCCTACCTGCACGGCCTGACCGACCGCCTCGGCCGCCGACTGCGCGCGGCCGAGCGCGTCTGCCGAACCGTGGTGCTGCGCATGCGTTTCGACGATTTCACCCGGGCCACCCGTTCGCACACCCTGCCCGAGGCGACCGACCATACCGAGACGATCCTGTACGCCGCCCGCACCCTGCTCGGCACCGCGATGCCCATGATCCAGGAGCGCGGCCTCACCCTGATCGGCCTGGCCCTGACCAATCTCGACAATGCCGACGCCGTCCAACTCACCCTGCCCCTGGAACCGCGCGCCAGCAACACGCTCGACGCCACCCTCGACGACCTGCGCCGCCGCTTCGGCTCCGCCGCCGTCACCCGCGCCGCCCTCATCGGCCGCGGCGAAGGTCTCTCGGTTCCGTTGCTACCGGACTGATTCGGAGCACGCGACTCGGGCGAACACGCGCCACGACGGCCGGAAATGCGGTGGCCCGGTCCGGCTGCCCGAGCGCCCGAACAGGGGGGCCTGCCGGGATACGAGCGTAAGGGGCAATGAGCTCCCGAATCTGCTGGGCAGGGCGGATATGCTCCGAGGTTGTTAGGCAGCGGGTGGTGAGCTCGGTGTGACAAAACCCGACCAGTGTCGGACTGCGCGGGCTGGATAGGCTGCGCTGCGTTACGTCGGTTTCTTGCTCGGGGTCTGGGTTGTGACGGCGATCGATCGCACCGCGTATCCGCGGTTCAAGAGAGTGGTTCCCGCGCGGGAGCTGGTTGAGTCGTCAACGCCGACGGTCGCCGAGGTCGCGTGGGCGCGGGAGAAGACGCAGAGCGATCAGCATCTGCTGGCCTTGGTGGTGTAGCTGAAGTCGTATCAGCGGCTGGGGTATTTCCCGAAGCTGGACGAGGTTCCCGCGGTGGTGGTCGAGCACGTGCGTGGTTTGCTAGGTCTGCCACCCGCTGGGGTCTGTTACATCGTTCCGATCATGGTCGAGATCGACTGCGGCGGCACCATCTGAAGCTCGTTTGCTTCCTCAGACGCGGCATCTCCAGGTCGGCGAATCCCACCGCGCCGAGAACTTGATCTTCCAGCTATGGGAAATCACCAGCGATGGGTCGTCCTCGCGATCGCCACCCTTCAACGATGGCTGATACCTTGCAGATTCGCATAGTTCGGCCAGTGCCTGGTCCAGATAGATGTATGAAGGAGACCTCTCCGCATGAACACGGCTGCACAGTGGTTCACCGGTCCGAACAGGCGTCGAAGTTGGATCGCGGTGCTGGTCGTGGCCGTCGTGTTGGGTGTCGCTGCGGTCGTATGGGCGGATCGATCACCGCGGCAGTCCCAGCAGGCAGCGCCGGTGGTGGGCGGCAAGTTTCGTATCGAGCCCACTCTAGGCTCCGCACCCACTCCTCGCTGGACGGTGCGCGCCGCCGATCTGTCCACTGACCCCGGCGCTGTTCTACTGTCCGCTCCGCACAGTCTGAACGTCTACTACGGAAACGGCACGCCGATCGATGCCGGGACCACGATCGTAGCGGCCACCGCGGTGCCGGACAGCGCGGGTGGCGGGGTCGGGCAGCCGGTCAGCGCGGTGCGACTGCACGGTATCGACCCCGATACCGGAAAGCCGCACTGGACAATCGATGTCGGCGCGATCGCCAGCTGCGCCGAACAGGTGTTTCAAGGCCTGCTGAGCTGTTGGGACACCCATCGGGTCCTGATCGTCGACAGCGCGACGGGCACGGTGCTCACCGACCACATCACCGATTTCGAGGTGGAGCAGGTCGATGCTCGCGACGGTGTCGTCACGGTGGCGGGGCGAACCGCGGATTGGCAGACCGCTGTCTTCACGCGAGGAACCGTCTCAGATATCGCCGCGAGCTGGCGTAAGACGTTTCCGACAGTGGTTCCCGGAGAGCCGGTCACACCCGTCATCAGCGCACCGGACTACTTCCGGTACGGGCGCTACGGCAACATTCGTGTCTACGATTTGCGCACTGGCGAGCCGCTTTTCACCGGACCGGTCGGCTATGTCTTCGACGGTGGCATGATCGCCTCGCAGGTGATCGATCGCAGCGGCACCGCGGGAAAAGTCGCGTTGCTCGGCCGCGACGGACACCGCATCACCGAGGTCGCCAATGCCAGCTTCATGCTCGAGTGGTACCCGGTCGCCACCGCGTCGCCACTGCCGATCCTGACCGGCGAGAGTGCCTACGAGCGCACGACAGGCCGAGTCCTGTGGACCAATCCCGAGATCGGCATCGACGGCACATCCGGGCGCATGGACGCGATCGAGGGTGTGGTGCGAGATACCGTGATCATCCGATCACTCGATGGCACAACGCTTTCCGGGCTCGATCTCACCGACGGGCATCGAATCTGGCAGCGGCCCTCGCCGTTCGAACACGCCACGAAATTCACAAGCTATGACGGCATCACCGACGCAACCCATCTCATCCTGACCGACGGTGTCACCGTGCAGGCGATCGATGGCGTCGACGGAACTCCGGTGTGGTCGATGCTGTTGCCGCCCAGTGGTGATCCCAGAGTCCACTCGCAGGTGCGGGCGATGGGCGGTCGCATGGTCACCGTGACCGCGCATGAATTCACCGGATACGCTGCGGCATAATGTGACTCGAACGTTCGGCGGCAGCCTTCATCGGCAAATTCAGTCGGCGACCGCAAGCGCCGGGTAGCCGGGTCGGTGGGTCCGAACATTTGCGGGCGACGTTGATCGCCGTCTCGATTCGTCGTCGTTCTCTTCGGTCGACGTCTAGCTACTTGCCCCTGAAAAGCGTTCCGCGACCGCAGCCGCGCCGCCGGGCGGCGGATCAAGCAGATCAGCCGCACCCTGCGGCGCCGCACCGGCCAGGCATCGGGCGAGATCGACCGGCTCACCGGCGAAATCGCCGACAGAACACGAACGCACCCGCTCCTTCCGGCGAATGCGTAACTGGCGCATCGGCGTCGAGGCCCGCATCAGCCACCTCAAACGAGGATTCGGGCTGCGCCGCACCCGCATGCGCCGCCACGAAGGAGCCCGCACCTGGATCGGGTTGGGATCGGCCGCTCCACCCTCTACCGCGCCCTGGAGCCTCACCTCACTGAAGCGCCCACCGCATGACGCGGTCACCGACATTCAGCTCACTGGCCAGGCACTACAACACGCCACAGCAGGTTTGGCCCGTATCCCGGCTGGCCCCGTATACCGCCCTTCGCCGACAACGACGCCTGACAGCCCTAATCAGCAACCCACGGCACCGAGCCAGACCTTCCGCAGCGCTGACCGGCAGCGTTACGGGCATTGCCCCTTTCGCTTCGTATCCCGGCAGGCCCCCAACAGGACCGGACGCCACCGCCCGCACCGTGTATTCTCCATGCGGGCCGGTTCGGCGGGGGGTGAGCATCGAACTTCGAAAACCGCGGAAGAACAGGCCCTCAGCCATGCCGCGAACCCGAGGAGTTCCGATGCCCTACGCGATACTCGGCCTGATCACCCTGGCCCTGTGGGTCTACTGTCTGGTCGACATCGTCACCTGCCCGGACGCGGGCATCCGTCACCTCCCGAAAATGGGCTGGCTCATCATCGTCATCCTGGTACCGACCGTGGGCGCGCTGCTGTGGTTGTTCGCGGGCCGCCCACTGTACGAGGCTCGCCCGCGCTCGACCACCCGCTACTCCGAATACGACCGCCCCGGCCGCTACGTCCCGCAGAATCCGGACGATGACGAAGCCTTCCTCCGCGGCCTGCGCGAACGCGCCGAATCCCAACGCCGCGAGGCCCGCCGCCAGGAGGAAGAGCGTCAGCGCGATCTGGATCGGCGCCGTGAACAGGGCGAGCTGTAATCATCAGCGGCGCAACGGAATCTACAGTCGCTCGATAATGGTGGCGTTGGCCAGGCCGCCCGCTTCGCACATGGTCATCAGCCCATAGCGGCCGCCGGACTGTTCGAGATGGTTGACCATGGTCGACAGAATGCGGGTACCGGAGGCGCCGAGCGGATGGCCCAGGGCGATGGCGCCGCCGCGGGGGTTGAGTTTGGCGGGGTCGGCGTCGAGGTCGTGCTGCCAGACCAGCGGGACGGGGGCGAAGGCCTCGTTCACTTCGTAGGTGTCGATCTGGTCGATGGTGAGACCGGCCTTGGCGAGCGCCTTGCGGGTGGCGGGGATGACCGCGGTGAGCATGAGCAGCGGGTCGTCGCCGGTGACCGCGAAGGAGTGGAAACGGGCACGCGGGCGCAGCCCGAGGGCGTTGGCCTTGTCTTCGCTCATGATCAGCGCGGCGGAGGCGCCATCGGTGAGGGGTGAGGAGTTGCCGGGGGTGATCGACCATTCGATCTCGGGGAAGCGCGCCTTGAATTCGTCATCGGCGAAGGCGGGGCGCAGACCGGCCAGCCCTTCGGCGGTGGTGGCCGGGCGGATGGTCTCATCGGCGGTCAGGGTGCCCGCGGGGATGAGCTCATTGTCGAAGCCACCGGCCGCGGCGGTTTCGGCGGCGAGCCGGTGCGAGCGGGCGGCGAAGGCGTCGAGAGTCTCCCGGTCCAGCTTCCAGCGCTGGGTGATGATCTCCGCCGCAATACCCTGTCCGATCAGGCCTTCCGGGAAGCGGTGGGCCAGCGGGCCGCGGTTGGCGTCCTTGCCCTGGGCATTGGAGAACATCGGCACCCGGCTCATCGACTCCACGCCACAGGCGATCGCGATGTCATAGGCCCCGGCGATCACGCCCTGCGCCGCGAAATGCGCGGCCTGCTGGCTGGATCCGCACTGCCGGTCGACGGTGGTCGCGGGCACCGACTCCGGGAACCCGGCGGCCAGCACCGCCGTGCGCGAAATATTGAATGCTTGCTCGCCGCTCTGCGTGACGCAACCACCGATCACATCGTCGACGAGTGCGGGATCGATGCCGGTGCGCTCGAGCAGCGTCTCCAGCACCCCGGCCAACAGCGTCGCCGGGTGCACATCCGAAAGTCCACCACCGGGTTTCCCCTTAGCGGAGGGTGTGCGGACAACGTCGACGATGACTGCCGATGTCATGACGGCTCCTTGCTGCTTCTGTGATCGCGCGCACGAACGGCGATTAACTTACGACACTTTACGTCGAACCGCCGCACGCCCGCGACCCCGGGTTCGCTCGCCATGCATTCGGGCACCTACCCGCCTCCGGGCACGGCTCTCCCCGCCTCGACCCGGATACTCCGATTCCTGCCCATCGGCACCCCGAACCGTCAGCAGCCCATCAGCGAAAACGCTTGGGGCGCTTGTCCATCAGGCGCAGGATAAGGGGGGTGAAGATGAGCTGCATGGCCAGTTCCATCTTGCCGCCGGGGACGACTATGCAATTGGGGCGGGACATGAAGGAGTCGTGCAGCATCGACAGCAGGTAGGGAAAGTCGATCACCTTGGGATCGGCGAACCGGATGACGACGAAACTTTCATCGGCGGTAGGGATGGTGCGGGCGATGAAGGGATTGGAGGTGTCCACGGTGGGGACGCGCTGGAAGTTGACATAGGTGTGGGAGAACTGGGGGCAGATGTATTTCACGTAGTCGGGCATGCGGCGCAGGATCGTATCGATCACGGCTTCACTGGAATAGCCGCGTTCGGTCTTGTCGCGGATCACCTTCTGGGTCCATTCGAGATTGACGATCGGCACCACCCCGACCAGCAGATCCGCGTATTGCGCGACATTCACCGTATCGGTCACCGCGGCGCCGTGCAGGCCCTCGTAGAACAGCAGATCACTGCCGGGGGTCAGGTCCTCCCAAGGCGTGAACGTGCCAGCGGGTTGCCCATAGGGTTTGGCCTCGAACTCGTCGTGGAGGTATTTGCGCACCGAGCCGACGCCGGTCTCACCGTAATCGCGGAACAGTGTCTCGAGCTCTTTGAGCAGATTCGCCTCCTCGCCGAAATGCGAGAAGGTCCGGTTGTGGTTCTGTTCCGCCTCGGCCATCGCAAGTTTCATCTCGTTGCGGTCGTAGCGGTGGAACGAATCGCCTTCCACCACGACCGCACTGATACCTTCACGTCGGAATATCTCCTGGAAGGTCCGCGTGACACTGGTCGTTCCCGCACCGGATGATCCGGTGATGGCGACGACGGGATGTTTGACCGACATGGCGCCTCCTCGATTGCCGGACAATGTTCAATGTGTGGGGCATTCAGCGCCCGGCCGGACGGAACAGCGACCGGGAACCGAACAGTGAGCTGTCGAAACTGGGCCCTTCCTCGGGCTCGCGGTGATAGCGCTCGATCCGCTCGACCTCATTGCGCGAACCGAAGATCAGCGGCACCTGCTGGTGCACCTGCTCCGGCGGCACCTCGAGCACCCGATCGCCGCCCGTGGTCGCCCATCCCCCCGCCTGTTCGACGATGTAGGCGATCGGATTTGCGCCGTACAGCAGCGAGACCCGCCCCGGCCGCCGGGTGTCGTACGGGTACAGATACACCCCGCCACGGGTCAGAATGTGGAAGGTATCCGCGACCAGCGACGCGACCCAGCGCATATTGAAATCCCGCCCGCGCGGACCGTCCACACCGTCGAGGCATTCGTGCACATACCGGCGCACCGGCCGCTCCCAGAACCGCTCATTGGCCGCATTGATCGCGAAACCCGAAGTGTCCTCCGGAATTCGCATTCGCGGATGGGTCAGCACGAACGCCCCGATCTCCCGATCGAGGGTGAATCCGTCGACGCCGCTGCCGGTGGTGAGCACCAGCATGGTCGCCGGTCCGTACAGGGTGAATCCGGCACAGACCTGGCGCACCCCCGGTTGCAGGAAGTCATCGGCACTGGGCGGGCCGCCGTCCGAGGCCCGCAATATGCTGAAAATCGTTCCGACAGGCAGGTTTACATCGATATTGGAAGATCCGTCCAACGGATCGAAGGCAAGCAGATATTTGCCGCGCCGGTGTGTGTCGGGCACCGGATGGACATCGGTCATCTGCTCGGACAACAGCGCCGACAGATGCCCCGTCCATTGGGTCTCGGCCACCATGATGTCATTGGCGATGGCGTCGAGCTTGCGGTGCACTGTCGGCGGCAGATTGTCCGGCTCGGCGGCGCCGAGGGAGCCGACGATGGCTCCCCTGGTCACCTGGTTGGCGATGATCTTCGTCGCGGTCGCGACGACATTCACCAGAGCGGAGAATTCACCGGACGATCCGGGATGCCGGTGTTCCTCCTCGATCGTGTATCGGGTGAGGGTCTTCAGTCCTTCTGGCATGGGTTCTCGATCTCGTCACGCGGGCGCCCTGGCGGTCGGCCCATCCGGCTGCTGTTCTGCCCGGTCGGATCGGCGGCACTCGCGGGGCCCTGCGTGCTCACGCAAGCTACCGCCGCCGGGTTCGTCGTTCGCGCCGCCGAACACACTGCTGCCGTAGACATCCCGGTCGGTCAGCGTGATCAGATCGGTCTTGGTGAGCGGTCGCCGCAGCTCCACCAGCCGCTTGGCCTGCCGTAACCGGCAGCGGTCCAGGGCATTGCGTACGCTGCGCGCATTGGAGAATCGGGGTCTGCTCATCCGCAGTGCGAGATATTCACCGAAGGCGGCGGATCCGGTGTCGTCGAAGCGGAAGTTGTCGCGCGCCACCATGAGTTCGGCGATGCGGACGAGTTCGTCGTGGGTGTAGTCACTGAATTCCAGATGATGGGCCACCCGCGAGGACAGTCCCGGGTTGGCCGAGAAGAATTTCTCCATCCGATCCGGATAGCCCGCGAAGATCACAACCAGGCTGGTCCGTTCGCTTTCCATTTCCTGCAGCAGGATTTCGATGACTTCCTGGCCGTAATCGCGTTCGTTCTCCGGGCGGAACAGGTAGTACGCCTCATCGATGAACAGCACTCCCCCGGCCGCCTTGGCGAGGGCTTCCTTGGTCTTGGGTGCGGTGTGCCCGATGAACTGGCCGACCAGATCATCGCGAGTCACCGTGTGCACCTTGGGTTTGCGGATGTATCCGAGCGCGTGCAGCATCTGCGCCATCCGCAACGCGACAGTGGTCTTACCGGTGCCGGGGCCGCCGGTGAAGCTCATGTGCATCGTCGGCCGGGAGGCCTGCAGGCCGAACCGCTCCCGGGCCCGATCGATGAGCAGCAGCGCCGCGATCTCGCGCACCCGGCGCTTCACATTCGCCAATCCGACCAGTTCGGCGTCGAGCCTGGTCAATACGTCTTCGACATCACTGCCCGCGATATCGGTGGTCAGATCCAGCACGGCGTCCTCGGCCAGCACCTCGCCCTCCGGTGGGGCATCCGCGGGTACCGCCCGCACCGGCCTTCCGTCGTCGACGCCGGGTCGGTGCAATCGGAAACCGCTTGCCGCGCTCGACCTTTCAGCCGCCATAGCGGGTACCCGGCCGTTCGTCGGTGGCATACGGGCGCAGTCCGTAGATCTGCCGCCGGTCCGGGCCCTCGGTGCGGGTCAGCAGGAAGCCGGGTTCATCGGCGGGGCGCTGCACCAGAAAGCTCAATGCGGTGGTCTGCCTGCCGTAGCGGGCATCGTAGGCGAGGACCCGAATGTAGTGCCGCGGAAAGGTATTGCGACAGGCGTCGATCTCGGCGAGCACGCCATCGGGCTCGTCGAGATCGAACAGCGGCAGCCCCCACATCTCCCAGTAGGCATTGCGGGGGTGCGGATCATCGGTGTACTCGATGGACACCGGCCAGTTGTTCAGCAATGCGTAGCGCACCTGGGCCGCGATTTCGGCATCGGTGAACTCGGGCAGGTAGGAGAAGGTTCCGTGACGCAGATACATGGGAAGGTCCTGTCGTTCAGCGGCTGGCCGTCGGCACGGCATCCGGTGCGTCGGTGGAGGTGTAGTCGAAGGTGACATCGCCCCAGGTGGAGAGCGCGACATCGAGTGGGCGGCAGATCTCGGCCGCCTTGCGCAGCACCTCCGGACCTTCCTTCAGCAGGTCGCGACCCTCGTTGCGGGCCTTGACAACCGCCTCCAATGCCACCCGATTGGCCTCTGCGCCCGCGGCGATGCCCAGCGGATGCCCGATGGTGCCGCCGCCGAACTGCAACACCACGTCATCGCCGAAAAGGTCGAGCAGCTGGTGCATCTGCCCGGCGTGGATACCGCCGGATGCGACCGGCATGACCCCACCCAGACTCGCCCACTCCTGATCGAAGAAGATGCCGTTGCCCGGGTTGGTCGGAATGTGGTTCTCTCGCAACGTGTCGTAGAAGCCCTTGGTCGTCGCCGGATCACCCTCCAGCTTGCCGACCACGGTGCCCGCGTGCACATGATCGACCCCGATCAGCCTGCACCACTTCGCCAGCACTCGGAAGCTCACGCCGTGGGTCTTCTGCCGGGTGTAGGTGGAGTGCCCGGCCCGATGCAGGTGCAGCAGCACACCGTTGCGCCGTGCCCAGTGCGACATCGACTGCATGGCAGTGAATCCCACGGTGAGGTCCATCATGATCACGATGCTGCCCAGTTCCTTGGCGAACTCGGCGCGCTCGTACATCTGCTCCATCGTCGCCGCGGTGACGTTGAGGTAATGGCCCTTGATCTCCCCGGTTTCGGCCACCGCGCGGTTGACGCCCTCCATGGCGAACAGGTACCGGTCGCGCCAGCGCATGAACGGCTGAGAGTTGATGTTCTCATCGTCCTTGGTGAAGTCCAGGCCGCCCTTGCACGCCTCGTAGATCACCCGCCCGTAATTGCGCGCGGACAGACCGAGTTTCGGCTTCACCGTGGCACCGAGCAGTGGCCTGCCGTATTTGTTCAGATACTCGCGCTCCATGACGGTGCCGTGCGGCGGGCCCTGGAAGGTCTTGACGTAGGCCACCGGAATCCGCATATCCTCGAGGCGCAATGCCAGCAGCGGTTTGAATCCGAAGACATTGCCGATGATCGAGGAGGTGAGGTTGGTGATCGAACCCTCCTCGAACAGGTCGAGATCGTAGGCGATGTAGGCGAAGTACTCGCCTTGACGGCCGGGCACCTCGTCGATGCGATAGCACTTGGCCTGGTAGCGATCGTGCGCCGTGAGACGGTCGGTCCACACGACAGTCCACGTGGCCGTTGAGGATTCACCAGCCACGGCGGCCGCGGCCTCGATCGGGTCGACGCCCTTTTGCGGGGTGACCCGGAAGACGGCCAGGACGTCGGTATCTTTGGGGACATAGTCCGGCGCGTAGTAGCCCATCGAAGCGTAGGAGTGCACACCCGGATCCCAGCGGTTCGGTTCGGTTACCTCGGTCATCATTCCTCCGCTTCGGGTGAACGCCTGATGAGTTCAAGGATGACCGCGGTGTTAACGACAAACAATTTGATTGTTTCTCGGAATACTCAACGGATTCATAGGGTTTGATACCGTCGAATTGTGGGTATGGTGAGTGCGGCTCGGATGGAAACATTCCTGGCCGTGGCCCGGCAGGGCAGCATCCGCCGCGCGGCCACCCAGCTGCACATCACCGAGGCCGCGGTGTCCGCGGCCGTCGCCCATATCGAAAAGCAGCTCGGCGCGAAGCTCATCGCGAAGTCCGGACGTGGAATCGCGCTCACCGAGGCGGGACGCATCTACTCCGAATACTGCCGCACCATCCTCGGCCTGATGAAGGAGGCCACTGCGGCCGTTCGGCGCGCCGAAACCGGCAAGCTCCGGATCGGCGTCGTCGCCACCGCGGGCGAATACGTGCTGCTACGGCTGCTCGCATCCTTTCGCAATCGCTATCCGGATATCGAACTCAGCCTGTCCGTGCACCCACGCGACGTGCTGTTCCTCGAATTGCACCACCATGAAACCGATCTCGTCATCGCGGGCCGCCCACCCCGCGACACCGGATTGGTCATCCGGGCCCGCCGCCCCAGTCAGCTCGTCGTCGTCGGCGCCCCCGGCTGCCCGGACCCGCTGCGCAGCACCTGGCTGCTGCGCGGGCGCGGATCCGGCACCCGCGACGCCACACTCAGCCTCATAGACCGCCTCGAAATCGCCCCGCCCACCCTGACTCTGGGCAGCCACGGCGCTGTCCTCGCCGCCGCCCGCGAAGGTCTGGGCGTCACCCTCATCCACAGTGACGCCCTCACCCAGGACTTGGAATCCGGTCTGTTGCAGGTACTCCCGGTGGACGGCACTCCGATGGACCGCCCCTGGCACGCCATCACCACCCGCACCCCCACCCCGACAACGCGACTGTTCCTCGCCCACATCCTCGACCCCGCCGAGGTCGGCCCGCACGCCTTCCATGTCGGTTAGCCCTTGTACTCGCGGGCCGCGCGGTCGACGCGCTACACCCGTTGATCCGGCAGGTTCACCAGCTGTGGCCGGTGCTCGGGCACCGGTCATTGCACGATGAACGCATGCCAACCGCGACATACCCACCACCCCGGACGGTGTTGACGCTACGGGTGTATGCACAAGCCAGCGCCGACGAGCGGGAGCCTTGGGCAACGTCGTTGTCGTACAACGTCTTCCGAAAGTATGGGGTAGTGTCTGCGGGCCCGGCTGCTCGGGACAGTGTTGTCGTACTCCGGAATCGAGGCAAGCGCATGAACCACAAGCTCTGGTTGCTCGGGCGATCCGCCACGGTCGGTGCTCATCTGCTGGGCGAGAAGATCACCCGACCGAAGGCGCGGTCCGTCGACGATGTCCCGGTTTCCGGCGAAGAGGTCACTCCTGAGTGGCTGACGGCTGTCCTATGTCGTGATGTTGCCGATGCCGAGGTGCTGTCGTTCGACACGTCCAACGGCAGCCGCGGCACGTCCACTCGGGTCGCGATCCGAGTCGAGTACAACGACGCGGGCATCAAGGCGGGACTGCCCACGGAACTGTTCGCAAAGACGACTACCGCCTTCAGCCAGCGCATACTGCTCGGCGGCGGAAAGATGATCGAAGGGGAAACCCGCTTCTTCCGCGACTTCCGCCCGCGGGTCGAGATGGAGGCCCCGATCGGCTATTGGGGCGCCTCCGATCCGTCGTCGTGGCGGTCGATCGCGCTGATGGAGGATATCGTCGCGACGCGCGGTGCCGTGTTCAGCGAGCCGACTGCTCCCATCGCACGTGACCAGATGGAAGATCTGATCCGCAATCTCGCCCGGTTGCACGGCACGTTCTGGGAGGACTCGTCTATCGCTGTCCTCAACACCCCGGCCTACATGCTCGACGCTTATCTCGCCGCGATCGATATGAAGAAGCGCTGTGAGGTAGGCCTGCGCCGGGCGGAAGAGGTCGTTCCCGATGCCTTGCACGGGCAGAGCGAGCGGTTGTGGGCGGGTGTCGAGCGGGCGGTCACGATCGCGACCAACGACGTTCCCGCGACCTTGTTGCACGGCGACCCGCACATCGGGCAAACCTACCTGACTCGCGACGGGCGAATGGGTTATGTGGACTGGCAAGTGGTGATGCGTGGCGGGTGGGTGCATGATTTCGCCTATGCCGTCAATTCCGGCTGTGAGCCCGAAGACCGTCGTGCATGGGACCGCGAACTGTTGGAGGCATACCTGGACGAGCTGGGACACGCCGGCGGCAAGGTGCCGTCGTTCGACGACGCCTGGCTGCTGTATCGGCAGCAATCCATGTTCGCCTATGCGGCATGGGCTTTCACGATCGGCCGTGCGGCGTATCAGCCCAAGATGCAATCGACCGAAACATGTTTGACGCTGTTGAAGCGCATCACCACCGCGATCGACGATCACGATTCGTTGGGAGCCCTCGGCGTCTAGTCCCCTCGGGCGGGGTTCGGTACTTCCTACCCAGGTCGGCAGGGGCAGCGGCTCGGCACAGTGCAGTGCAGTGCCACAGCAACCTGCAATACGAACAGTCTGGAGTCTTCTTCTTGAGTACGACGCAGTCCCAGGTGCGCCCGCAGACGTGCCCGGTCATCCACGGCTCGCCGATCGCTTCCGACGGCCCCCGAATACCGCTGCACTCCCCGGAGTTCGCCGCCGATCCGCACCATGTATACCGTGAAATGCGAAGGCAGTACGGCTCTTTGGCGCCGGTCGAATTGGCGCCCGGCGTGCCCGCCACACTGGTGATCGGCTACGGCGCCGCGGTGCGAATCCTCAACGATCCCGATCACTTCCCTGCCGATCCGCGCGCGTGGCAGACGACGGTTCCCTCCGACTGTCCGATCCTCCCGCTGCTGGAGTGGCGTCCCATGGCCAGCAGAAGCACCGGGACCGACTTCGTGCGATATCGGCAGGCGATCACCGCGAGCATCGACGCCGTGGATCTCTATGCCATGCACGACATCGTGGAGGAGATCGCGACCCCACTCATCAACAGCTTCTGCCAGGCGGGCCGCGCGGAGCTGATCAGCCAGTACGTGTACCCACTGGTGTTCGAAGTCGTCAATTCGATGCTGGGCTGCCCGCCGGAGATCGGGCAGCAGGTCGCCGCCGGCACGGCCGCATTGCTCGAGGGGGTCGATGCCGAAAAAGGCAGCCAGATGCTCGGCGCGGCACTGATGAATCTGGTGACCCTCAAACGAACGGAGCCCGGAAACGACATCACCTCGGTCCTGCAGCAGCATCCGGCCGCGCTGGACGATGTGGAGGTCTCCCATCATGTATCGCAGGTCTACGGCACGGGCATCGAGTTCGAACTGAACCTGATCGTCAATACTCTCCTGCTGATCCTCACCGACGATCGTTTCGGTGACAGTGTCCTGGGCGGGAATCTGTCCTCGCGAGAGGCCTTGGATGAGGTGTTGTTCGATGACCCGCCGCTGGCGAACCTGCTGATCACCTACCCTCGTCAGCCGATCCTCGTCGACGGTGTGTGGCTGCCTGCCAATCAGCCGGTCGTCATCAGCATGGCCGCCTGCAACAACGACCCCGCCATCCGCACCGATGACCTGACCGGCAATCGCTCCCACCTGGCTTGGGGCATCGGCCCACACGCCTGCCCCGCGCAGTCCCTTGCCTATTTGATCGCTCAGGATGCCATCGACCAACTCCTCGATGCCCTGCCCGAGATCCGGCTCGACAAACGGGACGGCACGCCGACCTGGCGGCCGGGGCCCTTCCACCGGGCACTGACGGAACTGCCCGTCACCTTTCCGCCCGCCTCTCCGTTGAACGCGAACATCGAACCCGTACGCCCACCCGACCCGCACGCAGCCAGACGCTAGTGGGTGCGGCCGTGGGCTCGTATCGGCCGATGTACGGGTACGCCTCTCCCCGTTACGAGTGAGCTCACCGCTCGTAACGATCGATCGAACTTGGGCAGCGGGAAGGGGCGGGCGGTGGAGTCCGGGGGGCACGACACCCGGACTCCACCCGACTGGCGATCGACTGATCGCGCAGGCTGTCGGCGGAAATTCGCCGGTGCGATGATTGTGGCCCAAATACCGGCTCAACAGCATGTTTCCCTGTTACGAGCCCGTGAATATCGTGTTCCCAGACGGCTCGATTCTCCGTCCGGCTCCATCGGAGGGCACTGCCACGGCTGACCCTGCCCGACGAGGGCGCACGACTGTGCCAGACTGGCCCGCATGACCGGTGGGGAAGGGTTGATCACCAATGTGTCCGATACCGCGCGGTGGGTGGCCGCCTACCGGGCGACCGAGACGGCACGTGCGGATGCGCTGTTCCGCGATCCACTCGCGCAACGGCTGGCCGGAGAGCGCGGCCACGCCATCGTCGCGGCCGCACCGCGGATCATGCGCGGCGGGTGGGCGGTGGTCACCCGGACCAAACTCATCGACGACCTGATCGCGACCGCCATCGGCGAGGGCTGTGACCGGGTGCTCAATCTCGCGGCCGGACTCGACACCCGCCCCTACCGCCTGGACCTGCCCGCCGATTTCGTCTGGGTGGAGGCCGATCTGCCCGCGTTGACCACCGAGAAGGAAGCCGCCCTCGCGGACGAGAAGCCGCACTGCACCCTGATCCGCCGCGGCGTCGACCTCGCCGATCCGGCCGCGCTGGCGAATTTCCTGGACGCGGCGCTCGGCCCGCTGGGACCCGAAAACTCCCCCGCCACAAAGGCTTTGGTGCTCACCGAAGGCTTGCTCATGTATCTCGACGAGGAAACGGTCCGCACCATGGCCGCTGCCCTGACCCGGCCGCAGATCAGCTGGTGGGTCATGGACATCACCGTGGCGATGCGGCGCATGCGCGCCAGTTCGATGTTCGTGAACGCGCCACTGAAATTCGAACCGAGCAATGGCATCGCCTACTTCGAGGAACTCGGCTGGCAGCCCCGCGAGGTCGAACATCTGCTCGTGCACGCCCGCAAATTCCACCGCGCCCCCTGGTACCTGCGCCCCTTCACCTACCTCCCCCAGCCCGACCCACGCCGACCGGGCCGCAACCCCTGGTCGGGAATTGTTCGTTACCAGCGCGGCCAGCGCACGGATCAGAACTGACTGTGCTGGGAGTCGAAGGTCAGGATGCGACCGCCGAGCAGGATCTGGCAGCCCGCGACCAAGGTGGTCGGGTGGTTCGGCATCGCCCGGATCCACTCCGGACGCCCGGGCATCCTGATGTAAGTGCCGTTGGCCGACCCCTGGTCGATCGCGGTCACCTCCCACTCGACCAGCCGAATCTCCACATGCGCCCGCGACATTCCTCCCGACTGGTCCGGTAGCCGAATCGGTCGCGCGCCGCGCCGCACCGCCGCGGCATGCTCGGGTTCTCGCCCGAGCACGATGTCATTGTCGAGCACGAACGATGTCCCGTCATCGAGCATCAGCAACCCGAGCGGCGGGCGAATCCCCTCGGTCAGCACACAGGTCAACTGATCCATCCGAATCCCGCACACCGCACAGAACGACACCCGCGGGTCGTTCAGATGCTGTCGCGAACACAGGAATCCCCGCACAACGACTCCGCCGCCATCGGGCATCACCACCGGAACCACCCCGCGCGTGCGAACCGGCACCGGAATCGGCACATTCGGCACCAACGTATCGGTATCGAACTCCGGATCGGGCCAGGATTGCGAACTGGGGCGAGCATCCTCGCTCACCTCGACAACCTTCCGAAGCCCAACCGGTCGACCCATCCGGACGACCGATGGCGCCCCCACCCCGTCGCCCGCCTCGTCCGATTCCGCTGGCTGCGAAATAGGTGCGCCGCTCGCCTTCGGTGCCGCCGGTGCACGATCGGCCGCGGGCGAGCCGAACCAGAGCACCGCCCCGGCCCCCGGCACGATCCCCGCATCGAGCCCGGCGATACCGCGCCCCGGTAGCTCGCTCGTCCCGTCCTCGTCCACGAACAACCCCACCCCGATATCGGGTGCCGGAATCACGACCCGATCCACGGTGAATCCGGCATCTTTGCCGTGCAGCACCTCCGAGCGATCCGAGCTCTCCAACACCGCCGTCACCCCGCCGTGCAGAAACAACGCCACCCCGTCCGCACTCGGTGTGATCACCCCGAACTCCACCTGATCCTCGTTGTCCAGGTTCATCAACCATGTGGTGGCAAGGCGTGCGAATATGCGTCCGGTGCGTGGTGTCTCCTCGGCACCGGCGTTGCGCACCAGCCCGAGTAGCGCCGTCATCGTCCGGCCCGCCGGCGATTCGGCACTTGCCGTGATATCGGCGCGATGGGCGACCACCACGACTACCCCGTCGGCATTCGCGATCAGATGCGTACCAGCCGGCAGCACCTCGAGCTGCGGATCGGTCACAGGAATCGACCACCCCGGAACCGCCACCGATGGAACACCGCTCGCATCGGCCCGTTCACAATGAGCCAGAACACGATCCAGGTGACGGTGAACTGGATGAGGAATGCAGTCAGCGAGGGGTGCAGCGCTCGCGGGAGCACGATGGTCGTGTCATGCACGAGGACCCACATCAGCGCCGCCTCGTTGACGATCGTCCAGAAGCCGAACAGTGTCGGCCAATCCTTCTCCCACCGGAACTGCTGCAGGAAATGGTAGAGCAACTCCCACAGCACGCCTACGAGCACGGTCGCGAGCAACACCGACAACGTCACGCGATACGCCTGCCCCAGTGATAGCGAGCCGGTCGGCAGCACCGGGGTAATGATCACCGCGACAAGGAATCCCAGGATGCCGAGCGCGAGTATGCGGGTCTGTATCCGCCCGTTCAAGGTGAGCAGCATCGGTTCAGATCTTCTTGTTCGTCGCCCACAACCACCATTGCCTGGTCGAGCGCAGCGGCCCCATGCGTTGACAGAATCCCAGCGCCGCAAGATCGTCCGCGATCTCCTGCGCCGCGATCTGCAAGCCGAGGAAGGTATCCACCCCCGGAAACGGACCACCCAGCGTCGCGCTACCAGATGCATAGATGCGTCCGCTGCCACTTCGCGTGCCGATCAATTCGAAGGTGGTCGCCACATCCATCCGCCCCACCGGATTACGTCCGGCCCCAGCGTGATCCAGCAGATCCGCCAACAAGCGATGCTCGCGCACATCGGCCTCCAACCCGGTGCAGTCGATGATGTAATCCGCGGCGGTATCGAAGGGCTGGGTCGGCGGCGCAAACGGCAGCGGCGCGGTCGGATCCGGCACGATGGTCGTGATCACCCCACCCCGGCCGGGCGCGGGCCGCAGATCGCGCGCCGTGCCCGCCATCACCTGGTACCAGCCCTGCTTGCGCCCACGCCGCAACTGCTCCTGCCAACCGTCGCGGATGGGCGTGCTGGTGCCACCCATCTCCTGGTAGGCCCGCGCGCGCTGTTCTCCTTGCAGTGTGCGCATTTTCGCCTTGAGCTGCCCGCCCCACACCGACTTCGGATAGTTGAATCCCTGATAGGACCAGCCGTCACCGGACCTGCGGCGGTTGAAGAGGTTCTTCCCCTGCGTCTTGCCCACATAGTTGCGGAACAGGTGCAGGATCCGAGTATCGAGTTGAAGCTGGTCGCGATCGTCGATGATCCGCTGCAGCACTCGGCTGGCAACGATTCCGCTACCGCGAATCATCACCGTGCACGGCCTGCGCTGCAGGGCCTGGTAGACGTGCTCATGCGGTTCGTAGGCATTGACCACCCGCGTCGGATCGCGATACTTCGCCCGGTATTCCTGCAGATCGGGCAGCAACTTCAGTCCCGGATACCCAACGGCCACATGGGCATAGGTACTGCGGAACGCGATCCGCTTGGTCGGTGTCGCACCGGCAGGCGGGGTGAGGATGGTGAAGTATCCACCGCCGTACCGCTTGCGCACCATGCGTACCTGCCCTTTGTGCAACGATCCGGCATACCCGATTCGATGGAACTCGCGCTCCATCGAAACGAACGCTTGCCCGGCCCTTGGTGTGTAGTAATTGGCGAAGATCGGCTCGGTGAACACATTCCACAGCGGCCGGATCGTTTTCTCCGCCAACGCCTCGCGCACCGCATAGGACGGAAACCCCCAGATATTGTCCGGCGTCGACGCCGAATCACTGCGCAACCGCTCCTCGCGCGGAATCTGCGACACCCGGGTCAGATACTCATACGACGACCAGGGCACCTCCTGCGGCCCGAGCACCGCCATCGATGCCGCCGCGACGCCGTAGATCCGCAGGGTGTCATAGGTGACGAAGGACCCGATACCGCTGCCGATCGTCACGAACGGAACATCCACCACCGGAATCCCCGCCCGGCCCACCATCTCATCGGTCCACACGTCGGTTTCGACGAGTTCCCGGGTGATATCTCCCCGCATTTTCGGGATGCTACCGGCCGGAACTCGGCAGTGGCTTTCGATTGCCTTGCTCGACGCGCACCACCGATCTGCACCAACCTGCCACGCCGCGTCCCCTCGCGGACGTACCATCCCTGCGTGGCCGACGCGAATCGTTCCACCCCGCTGCGGGTTCTCGTCTACAGCAACGACGCCGATACCCGGCGCCAAGTGATGCTGGCGCTGGGCAGACATCCGCACCCCGAATTTCCCACCTTCGAATACCTCGAGGTGGCGACCGCACCCGTGGTCATCGAGCAGATGGACGCGGGCGGTATCGACCTGGCCATCCTGGACGGGGAATCCGCCCCGGCGGGCGGGCTCGGCATCGCCAAACAGCTCAAGGACGAGATCGACCAGTGCCCACCGGTTCTGGTGCTGACCGGTCGCCCCGACGACGCCTGGCTCGCGAACTGGTCGCGCGCCGAGGCCGCGGTGTCGCATCCGATCGATCCGATCCGGCTCACCGAGGCCGTTGTCGCGGTGCTGCGCAATCGCACCGCGGCCTGACCGAATTTCGCTGGTAAGCCCGAGTAGACACACCATGCCCGCGTCTTCGGACGCGGGCACTCGAATGTCACGTGACGGGGCAATCACTGAGCGATCCCGCGGGCCGGATTACCCCCGATTCAGTCATAAATAGCAGTCCCGTTTTCGATCAAACACCTCATTCGAATGAACGGTCGACTCGTCGCGTCAGTTGTAGGCTGTGCCGTAGCTCACATGGGCGCGAGCCTCGATATGACAGACCCGCGCGGTGCGAGCAGGCCATGAGGCGAGTCTGACCGAGGCGGACAACGACGTCAGCCCGCCTCGGAAGCTGCCGTCATTCCGACGCCGACCAGCACACCTCCGGCGCCGTCGGGGGAAATGACGCCCAACCGCCAGCTACAGCTCGCAAGGAGGGGAAGTGCAGTCGTGAATATCGAGATGCCCACTCTGGTCCTCGGCGCGGTCGCCGCCGCGTTCGCGGTTTTCTCCATCATCCTCTCGGCCCTCGTCGGCCCGAAACGACGCAACCGGGCCAAACAGGAGGCCTACGAGTGCGGCATCGAACCGACACCGCACGCCGTCGCGGGCGGGCCGGGAAACGTTACCGGACAACGCTTTCCGGTGAAGTACTACCTCACCGCCATGCTGTTCATCATCTTCGACATCGAGATCGTGTTCCTCTACCCGTGGGCTGTCCACTTCGATGCGCTCGGTCTCTTCGGTCTCGCCGCGATGGCGCTGTTCATCTTCAACGTCTCCGTGGCCTACGCCTACGAATGGCGCCGCGGCGGCCTCAGCTGGGACTGATCGACCACATGGCCATGGCATACCGAGCAATACGCCCGCCAGCGACATACGCACAGTGGAAGTGAGAGTTAGTCGAATATGGGTCTCGAGGAAAAACTGCCCAGCGGCTTCCTGCTGAGCACGGTCGAAGATTTCGCCGGATACCTGCGCAAGGGCTCACTGTGGCCCGCCACCTTCGGTCTGGCCTGCTGCGCCATCGAGATGATGGCCACCGGTGCCGGACGTTTCGATATCGCCCGCTTCGGTATGGAGGCGTTCCGCGCCTCACCGCGGCAGGCTGATCTGATGATCGTCGCGGGCCGGGTCAGCCAGAAGATGGCACCGGTGCTGCGTCAGGTCTACGACCAGATGACCGAACCGAAATGGGTGCTGGCCATGGGCGTTTGCGCGTCCTCGGGTGGCATGTTCAACAACTACGCCATCGTGCAGGGCGTGGACCATGTGGTACCGGTCGACATCTACCTACCCGGCTGCCCGCCCCGCCCGGAAATGCTGTTGAACGCCATCCTGACCCTGCACGCGAAGATTCAGGAGATGCCGCTCGGCGTCAATCGCGAAGAGGCCATCCGCGCCGCCGAAGCGGCCGCACTGGCGTCCACGCCGACCATCCGGATGGAGGGTCTGCTGCGATGACCTTCGATACCCCCGACAACACCGAGACCAGGACACCGCAGGAGTTCATCGACGCCGCGGCCACCGCCGGTCCGGAAGGGACACCGCCGGAAGCGGATTCGCCACCGGCCGAGGTGATCGGTGTGCGGCGCGGCATGTTCGGCGTCAGCGGTACCGGCGACACCTCCGGGTACGGCCGCCTGGTCCGCCCGGTGACACTGCCCGGCAGCACCCCCGCGCCCTACGGCGGCTATTTCGACGAGATCGTCGGTGAACTCCACGCCGCCCTCGGCGCGGTCGATACCCGTTGGGAAAGCGCCATCGAGAAGGTGATCGTCTTTCGCGGCGAACTCACCCTGCACGTGCGCCGCGAACACCTCGTCACCGTCGCCACGGCATTGCGTGACACCGGCGCACTGCGTTTCGAGCTGTGCCTCGGCGTGAACGGCGTGCACTATCCCGAGGACGCCGGCCGCGAATTGCACGCGGTGTATCACCTCATGTCCATCACGCACAACCGGCGCCTGCGCATCGAGGTCTCCGCACCGGACGCCGACCCGCATATCCCGTCGCTGTTCGGCGTGTATCCGACCACCGACTGGCACGAGCGGGAAACCTACGACTTCTTCGGCATCCTCTTCGACGGCCACCCCTCGCTGACACGCATCGCGATGCCCGACGACTGGCGTGGCCACCCCCAGCGCAAGGACTACCCGCTCGGCGGGATCCCGGTCGAGTACAAGGGCGCGCGCATTCCGCCGCCCGACGAGCGGAGGGCGTACAAGTAATGAACGACATCGACACCCGGCCCGGCGTCAACAACGACACCGGGCCCGAACCCGCTGGCAAGCCGAAGTCGGAAGCGACCGTGGTGACGGTGGCCGGCCAGGACTGGGACGCGGTCACCGAAACCCTCGACGGCGCGGGCGAAGAACGCATCGTCGTCAATATGGGCCCACAGCATCCCTCCACACACGGCGTGCTCCGGCTGATCCTCGAGATCGAGGGCGAAACGGTCACCGAGGCCCGCTGCGGCATCGGCTACCTGCACACCGGCATCGAGAAGAATCTCGAATTCCGCAACTGGGCGCAGGGCACCACCTTCGTGACGCGGATGGATTACCTCTCGCCCTTCTTCAACGAGACGGCGTACTGCCTCGGCGTCGAACGGCTGCTCGATATCGAGGATCAGATTCCCGAGCGCGCCACCATCGTTCGCGTCATGCTCATGGAACTCAATCGGATCTCCTCACATCTGGTGGCGCTGGCGACCGGTGGCATGGAGTTGGGCGCGCTCACCCCGATGCTGTTCGGTTTCCGGGAACGCGAACTGATCCTCGACGTCTTCGAGACCATCACCGGCCTGCGCATGAACCACGCCTACATTCGGCCCGGCGGCCTGGCCCAGGACCTGCCCGATGACGGCGTCACCAAAGTCCGTGAGCTGCTTGCTCTTTTGCCCAAGCGGCTGCGCGATATGGACCATCTGCTCACCCAGAACCCGATCTGGAAGGCGCGCACCCAGAATATCGGCTACCTGGATCTCACCGGCTGCATGGCGCTCGGCATCACCGGTCCGGTGCTGCGCTCCACCGGTCTGCCGCACGATCTACGCAAGGCCGCACCGTACTGCGGTTACGAGAACTACGAATTCGACGTTCCCACCACCACCGGCTGTGACTGCTACGGCCGCTACTGGATTCGGGTGGCGGAGATGAAGGAATCGCTCAAGATCGTCGAGCAGTGCCTGGACAAACTGCGGCCCGGCCCGGTGATGGTGGACGACAAGAAGATCGCCTGGCCCGCCGACCTGCAGTTGGGCCCGGACGGACTCGGCAACTCCCCCGAGCACATCGGCCGCATCATGGGCACATCCATGGAGGGACTCATCCACCACTTCAAACTCGTCACCGAGGGCATCCGGGTTCCGGCGGGACAGGTGTATGTGGCCGTCGAATCCCCACGTGGTGAACTCGGCGTGCATATGGTCAGCGACGGCGGCACCCGCCCGTATCGCGTGCACTATCGCGACCCCTCGTTCACGAATCTGCAAGCGGTGGCGGCGATGTGCGAGGGCGGTATGGTCGCCGACGTCATCGCCTCCGTCGCCAGCATCGACCCGGTCATGGGCGGAGTAGACCGATGACAGAGATCCTGCTGAAGCTTTCCACCCGGCCGCAGCCGTTCGCACCGTATGTGCGCGAACGGCTGGAGGTCGATGCGAAAGAGATCATCGCCCGCTATCCGGAGCCGCGCTCTGCACTGTTGCCGTTGCTGCATCTGGTGCAGGCCGAGGAGGGCTGCGTCACCGGCACCGGCATCGAATTCTGTGCCGATCAGCTGGGCTTGACCGGCGCGGAGGTCACCGCGGTGGCCACCTTCTACTCGATGTACCGGCGCACCCCCACCGGCGACTACCACGTCGGTGTCTGCACCAACACCCTCTGCGCGGTGATGGGCGGCGACGCCATTCTCGATACGCTGCGGCAACACCTCGGTATCGGGCACGGCGAGACCACCCCTGACGGGGCGATCACCCTAGAGCACATCGAGTGCAACGCCGCATGCGATTTCGCGCCGGTGGTCATGGTCAACTGGGAGTTCTTCGATAACCAGACCCCGGAATCGGCTGCCGCACTGGTGGATTCGCTGCGCAGGGGCGAACAGGTGACGCCGACGCGTGGCGCGCCGCTGTGCACGTTCAAGCAGACCGCGCGCATTCTGGCCGGATTCCCGGACGAACGCCCGGGTGTCCTCGACGGCGCGGCGGGCGAGGCGACGCTGGCCGGGCTGCGGATCGCGCGGGAACAGAATATGCAAGCGCCGGAACCGAATTCGGAGGATGTGTGATGACACTGACTCCCGTACTCACCCGGTACTGGGATGACCCACAGTCGTGGACCATCGAGCACTACCGCAGCCACGACGGCTATCAGGCACTGCGCAAAGCCCTGCGCATGCAACCCGATCAGATCATCCAGACCGTCAAGGACGCGGGCCTGCGCGGCCGCGGCGGCGCGGGGTTCCCGACCGGTATGAAGTGGAGCTTCATCCCGCAGGGGACGGGACCGGATGGCGTCACCAAACCGCACTACCTGGTGGTCAATGCCGACGAGTCGGAACCCGGTACCTGCAAGGACATTCCGCTCATGCTGGCCACGCCGCATACCCTCATCGAGGGCGTGATCATCGCGGCCTATGCGATTCGGGCGGCGCATGCGTTCATTTACGTGCGCGGCGAGGTGGTTCCGGTGCTGCGCCGACTGCAGGCCGCGGTCGGGCAGGCGTATGCGGCCGGATTCCTCGGCAAGAACATTCTCGGCTCGGGCTATGACCTGGAACTGATCGTGCACGCCGGAGCCGGCGCCTATATCTGTGGTGAGGAAACGGCGCTGCTGGATTCGCTCGAGGGTCGGCGCGGCCAGCCCCGGCTGCGCCCGCCGTTCCCGGCCGTCGCGGGCCTGTACGCCTGCCCGACGGTGGTCAACAATGTGGAATCCATTGCCAGCGTGCCGCCGATCATCCTCAACGGCACTACCTGGTTCCGGTCCATGGGCAGCGAGAAGTCCCCTGGTTTCACGCTGTACTCGCTGTCGGGCCATGTCGCCCGGCCGGGCCAATACGAAGCGCCACTGGGCATTACGCTGCGCGAACTGCTCGACTACGCCGGTGGCGTGCGCGCCGGACATCAGGTGAAGTTCTGGACGCCGGGCGGTTCGTCGACACCGCTGTTCACCGATGAACACCTCGACGTGCCCCTGGACTACGAGGGCGTCGCCGGTGCCGGTTCCATGTTGGGCACCAAGGCATTACAGATCTTCGACGACACCACCTGCGTGGTGCGCGCGGTGCTGCGCTGGACCGAGTTCTACGCCCACGAATCCTGCGGCAAATGCACTCCCTGTCGCGAGGGCACGTACTGGCTCGTCCAACTGCTCACCCGGATAGAGGCGGGCCGGGGCACCGCATCGGATATCGAGAAGCTCCTCGATATCAGCGACACCATCAACGGCAAGTCGTTCTGCGCACTCGGCGACGGCGCGGCCAGTCCGATCATCTCCTCGTTGAAGTACTTCCGCCAGGAATACCTCGACCATCTGCGGCTCGACGGCTGCCCGTTCGATCCCGCGCGATCCACCGCCTGGGCCGAAGGAGTCAAATGAGTACAGCATCGCGTAGCGATTCCGTGGGCGGCGGCGGTCGGGTCGCGGGTGGGCCAGCCACCGTGAACACCAACACCAGTGGGCTGGTTGCGGCCGATCTGGTCACCGTCACCATCGACGACACCGAGGTCAGCGTGCCCGCGGGCACGCTGCTGATCCGGGCCGCCGAACTCATCGGCATCCAGATCCCGCGCTTCTGCGACCATCCGCTGCTCGACCCGGTCGGCGCGTGCCGGCAGTGCCTGGTCGAGGTCGAGGGTCAGCGCAAGCCGGTCGCCTCCTGCACGATGGCCGTCGCCGACGGCATGGTCGTGCGCACCCAGCTGACCTCACCCGCCGCCGATAAGGCGCAGGAGGGGGTGATGGAGCTGCTGCTCATCAACCATCCCCTCGACTGCCCGGTCTGCGATAAGGGCGGCGAATGTCCGCTGCAGAACCAGGCGATGTCCAGCGGTCGGCCCGAGACCCGGTTCGACGGCGTGAAGCGCACCTACCCCAAGCCGATTCCGCTCTCGACCGCGGTGCTGCTGGACCGGGAACGCTGTGTGCTGTGCGCCCGCTGCACCCGCTTCTCCCAGCAGGTCGCCGGGGATCCGTTCATCGAACTGATGGACCGCGGCGCGCTCGAGCAGGTCGGCACCGCACAGGCCGAACCGTTCGACTCCTACTTCTCCGGCAATACCGTGCAGATCTGCCCGGTCGGCGCGCTCACCGGCACCAGCTACCGGTTCCGGGCCCGCCCATTCGACCTGGTCTCGAGCCCGAGCGTCTGCGAGCACTGCGCATCGGGTTGCGCACAGCGCACCGACCACCGTCGGGGAAAGGTGTTGCGCCGCTTGGCCGGTGACGATCCGCAGGTCAACGAGGAGTGGAACTGCGATAAGGGCCGGTGGGCCTTCACCTACGCGACCGAACGCGACCGGCTGACCACACCGCTGGTGCGCGGCTGGGACGGCAAACTCGCCCCCGCATCCTGGTCCGAGGCGCTGGCCGCGGCCGCGGAGGGGCTGGCATCGGCCTTCGGCAACGCGGGCGTCCTGGTCGGCGGTCGCGTCACCGAGGAAGACGCCTACGCCTACGCCAAATTCGCTCGAATCGCCCTCGGCACCAATGACATCGACTTCCGCACCCGGGCGCATTCGGTGGAGGAGGCCGACTTCCTGGCGGCCCGGGTGGCCGGACAGGGCGTCACCGTCGACTACGACGCGCTGGAGAACGCGCCGGTCGTGCTGCTCGCCGGACTCGAGCCGGAGGAGGAGTCGCCGATCATCTATCTGCGGCTGCGCAAGGCGGCGCGCAAGCGCGGCATGCCGATCTTCTCCCTCGCCGCTTACTCCTCGCGCGGTCTGGAGCGGATGTCGGGCACCCTGCTGCAGGCCGTGCCCGGCACCGAGCCGCATCTGCTCGATGCCCTGCACACCGGTGAGATCGCAACGGACTCAGCCGCTTTGGCGACGGCTGCGCTGCTGCTGCGTCAGCCCGGCGCGGTGGTCCTTGTCGGTGAGCGAATGGCCGGAATTCCGGGTGCGTTGTCGGCCGCGGTCCGCCTCGCCGACGAGACCGGGGCCGCGCTGGCCTGGGTGCCGCGACGGGCCGGCGAGCGCGGTGCGATCGAGGCGGGCGCATTGCCCGGACTGCTGCCCGGTGGCCGCCCCGTGGTGGATCCCCGTGCGCGCCAACAGGTTCGCACGATCTGGAATGTCGCGGACCTGCCGGTCACCGTCGGTCGCGACACCGCCGCCATCCTGGAGGCCGCCCCCGCCTTGGGCGCGCTCATCGTCGGCGGGGTCGAGATCGCCGATATGCCGGATCCGCAGGCCGCGCTCGATGCCATCGACGCCGCCCGCTTCGTGGTCAGCCTGGAGTTGCGGCGCAGTGCCGTCACCGAGCGCGCCGATGTCGTCTTCCCGGTGGCCTCGGCGATGCAGAAGTCCGGCACCTTCCGCACCTGGGAGGGCAGGCCGCGGCAATTCGATGCCGCACTCGGTGATTCGATGGTGCGCCGCGAACCCGCACCGCTGTCGGATCAACGGGTGCTGCATGCCATCGCGGACGAAATGAAAGTGGCACTCGGACTCCCCGATACCGCCGCCGTGCGTGCCGAACTCGCCGAACTCGGCGCCTGGGACGGCCCGCCGGTCGCCGCGCCCGCCTATCGGCCACATCCGGTGCCCCAGACGGGTCCGGGCATCGCCATCCTGTCCGGCTGGCGGATGCTGCTGGATCAGGGGCGCATGCAGGACGGCGAGCCGAATCTTGCGGGCGTCGCGCGGCCGCCGGTCGTGCGCCTGTCCCCCGCCACCGCCGCCGAGATCGGTGCGGCCGACGATGACCAGATCGTCATCGCCACCGACCGCGGCGCCGTCACGCTGCCGCTGCTGATCACCGATCTGCCCGATCGCGTGGCATGGCTGCCGTTGAACTCGCCGGGCTGCTCGGTCAACGAACAGCTCGCCACCCAGCCGGGCGGTGTGGTGCAGCTGCATCGCGCCGACGAGAGGATGAAGGAACACCGCCATGAGTGATCTCTCTCTTTTCGGCCACGATCCGCTGTGGCTCGTCATCGGGAAGTCCCTGGCGATCTTCGCCTTCCTGCTGCTCACGCCGATGATGGCGGTGTATCTGGAACGCAAGATCGTGGCGTGGATGCAGATGCGCGTCGGCCCGAACCGGGTCGGTCCCAAAGGCACGCTGCAGGCCGTCGCCGACGGCGTGAAGATGGCGTTGAAGGAAGATATCGTTCCGACGATCGTCGATAAGCCGATTTTTATTCTGGCGCCGGTGATTTCGGTGGTGCCCGCATTCATGGCATTCGCGGTCATCCCGTTGGGGCCGGAGGTCTCGATCCTCGGTCATCGCACGGCATTGCAGCTCACCGATCTGCCGGTGGCGGTGCTCTATATCCTCGCCATCACCTCGATCGGCGTGTACGGCATCGTACTGGCGGGCTGGTCGTCCGGTTCGACGTATCCGCTGCTGGGCGGGTTGCGTTCGACTGCGCAGGTGATCTCCTATGAGATCGCGATGGCGCTGTGTTTCGCGACGGTATTCCTGCTCGGCGGCACCATGGCCACCTCCGGCATCGTCAAGGCGCAGGAGGGTACCTGGTATGTCTTCCTGCTGCTGCCGTCGTTTCTGATCTACTGCGTATCGATGGTCGGCGAGACCAACCGTGCCCCGTTCGACCTGCCCGAGGCCGAGGGCGAACTGGTCGGCGGCTTCCACACCGAGTACTCCTCGCTCAAATTCGCCATGTTCATGATGGCCGAATACATCAATATGGCAACGGTTTCCGCCCTCGCCACCACGCTGTTCCTCGGCGGCTGGCACGCGCCGTTCCCGATCAATCTGTGGGACGGCGCGAATTCCGGTTGGTGGCCGGTGCTGTGGTTCACGGCGAAGATGTGGACGTTCTTGTTCGTCTTCATCTGGTTGCGCGGTACGCTGCCCCGCCTGCGCTACGACCAGTTCATGAATCTCGGCTGGAAGCTGCTGATTCCGACCTCGCTGCTGTGGGTCATGCTGGTCGCCACGGCCCGGGTGCTGCAGAACGAGGGCTACAAAGTCCAGACGCCGTTCCTGGTGATCGGCGGGCTGATCATCTCCGCGCTGATGGTGCTGATGTTCCTGCGGGCCGGGCGCAGGCAGGGGGTGCCGCCGACGGCCGAGGAACCCAGCCGGGAGGAGTTGGGCGCCGCGGGCACGGTGTTCCTCGGCTTCCCGACGCCACCGCTGCCGGATCCCGCGACGCGGCGTCCGGAACCGAAGCCCGGTCTGTTCGAACCGCTGGCCGGATTCGCGGTCACCCTGCTCACCATGTTCAAAAAGGCCAATACCGAGTCCTATCCGGAACAGAAGGTGCCGACCGCGCCGCGCTACCACGGCCGCCATCAGCTCAATCGGTATCCCGATGGTCTGGAGAAGTGCATCGGCTGCGAGTTGTGTGCGTGGGCCTGTCCTGCCGACGCGATCTATGTGGAGGGCGCGGACAACACCGAGACCGCTCGCTTTTCGCCCGGTGAACGCTATGGGCAGGTCTACCAGATCAACTATCTGCGCTGCATCGGCTGTGGATTGTGCATCGAGGCGTGCCCGACCCGGGCGCTGACCATGACCAACGACTACGAGATGACCGATGACAACCGCGCCGATCTGATCTACGAGAAGGACCGGCTGCTGGCCCCGCTGCAGCCCGGTATGACCGCGCCGCCGCATGCGATGTATCCCGGCACGACGGAGGGTGATTACTACCGCGGCAATATTCCGGGCGGTGAAAGCGGTTCGGACACACCGGATTCCGGCACCACCAGGGAGCCCGCCACGGCGGGCGCGGAAGGAGGCACACGGTGACCGAATTCATCCTTGCCGCCCGAACACTAGCGGCGGAGCCACTGACCCACACCTCCACCGGTGAGGCCGTTCAGTTCTGGATCCTCGGCCCGCTCGCGGTGATCGGGGCACTCGGCATGGTGTTCGCGGGTAAGGCCGTCCATTCCGCGATCTGCCTGGCGGCCACCATGATCGTGCTCGCCACGTTCTACATGGCCCAGGACGCGCTGTTCCTGGGTGTCGTGCAGATCGTCGTCTATACCGGCGCGGTCATGATGCTGTTCCTGTTCGTGCTCATGCTGGTCGGCGTCGACTCCCCGGAATCGCTCGGGGAAACGCTGCGCGGACAGCGGCTCGCGGCCGGCACCGTCGGCCTCGGCTTCGGGCTGCTGTTGATCAGCGGTATCGCGAACGGCATTCGCAACTCCGGAATAACCTATCCGGCAAAGGGTTTCGCATACCAGGATGTGATCGCACAGCTCGCCGAGCTGATCTTCGTCCGGTACGTGTGGGCCTTCGAACTCACCGGCGCGTTGCTGATCACCGCGACCATCGGCGCGATGATCCTCGCGCACCGGGAGAACTTCGGACCCCGCCTGGATCAGAAGGAACTCTCGCGCCGCCGGTTCCGCAGTGCCTACGACCCCAACCGCCCCTCGGATCGGGCCACCCCACTGCCCACGCCGGGTGTGTACGCCAGACACAACGCGGTCGATATTCCGGCGCGGCTGCCGGACGGCTCGTTCGAGGAACTGTCGGTCAGCACGATTCTGCGGCACCGCCGCACCAGGGCGCTCGAGGAGGCCGCCGTCATCTCGGTCGGCGTCACACCGACATTCGCTGGCGAAGCCCCCTACGAACCCGAAAATCCCACGGACGTCGACGATTCGACGCAGGCTGACGAGGAAGGCAAGCGGTGAATCCTGAGAACTACCTGTTCCTGTCCGCCCTGCTGTTCACCATCGGCGCGGCCGGTGTGCTGCTGCGGCGCAACGCCATTGTGGTGTTCATGTGCATCGAGCTGATGCTCAATGCGGTGAACCTCGCCTTCGTGACCTTCGCCCGGCTGCATTCGAATCTGGACGGCCAGGTGTTCGCGTTCTTCACCATGGTGGTGGCCGCGGCCGAAGTCGTGGTCGGGCTCGCCATCATCATGACCATCTTCCGCACCCGCCGTTCGACCTCGGTCGACGACGCCAACCTGCTGAAGTTCTGACGTGGATACCGCAACGCTCTGGGTGCTGCCCGCATTGCCGCTGGCCGGTGCCGTCGTACTGCTGCTGCTCGGACGCTACAGCGACAAGTGGGGTCATCTGCTCGGCTGCGCGACCGCGCTGGCCTCGTTCGGCTTCGCCGTCGTCGCGTTCTTCGATATGCGCGGCCGCGACGACGCCGCCCGCGCGATCCACAACGATCTGTTCAGCTGGGTCCCGGTCGACGGACTGCAGGTGGACTTCAGCCTCCAATTGGACCAGCTGTCAGTATGTTTCGCACTGCTGATCACCGGGGTCGGATCGCTGATCCACATCTACTCCATCGGCTATATGGCCCACGATCCGGGACGACGGCGCTTTTTCGCCTACCTCAATCTGTTCCTCGCGGCCATGCTGCTGCTGGTGCTCGCGAACAACTACCTGGTGCTCTACCTCGGCTGGGAGGGCGTCGGCCTGGCGTCCTACCTGCTGATCGGATTCTGGTACCACAAGCCGACCGCGGCGACCGCGGCCAAGAAGGCATTCGTGGTCAACCGGGTCGGTGACATGGGACTGGCCCTTGCGATGTTCACCATGTTCGCAACCTTCGGCTCGATCGACTTCGGTGCGGTATTCGCAACCGCACCGCGGGCGAGCGAGGGCACGCTGACCGCCATCGGGTTGCTGCTGCTGCTCGCCGCCTGCGGTAAGTCCGCGCAGGTGCCGCTGCAGTCCTGGCTCGGCGACGCCATGGAGGGTCCGACCCCGGTCTCCGCGCTCATCCACGCGGCCACCATGGTGACCGCGGGTGTGTACCTGATCGCGCGCTCCGGGCCGATCTTCGATCTCGCGCCCGATGCGCGGCTCGGGGTGGTGCTGGTCGGTGCGGTGACGCTGCTGTTCGGCGCGATCGTCGGTTGCGCGAAGGACGACATCAAGAAGGCGCTCGCGGCATCCACCATGAGCCAGATCGGTTACATGGTGCTGGCCGCCGGTCTCGGCCCGGCCGGATACGCCGTCGCCATCATGCATCTGCTCACCCACGGCTTCTTCAAGGCCGGGCTGTTCCTCGGGGCCGGCTCGGTGATGCACGCGATGGACGACGAGACCGATATGCGCCGCTACGGCGGACTGCGCACACTGCTGCCGATCACCTACGTGACCTTCGGACTCGGCTATCTGGCCATCATCGGTGTGCCGCCGTTCGCCGGATTCTTCTCCAAGGATCGGATCATCGAGGCGGCGTTCAACCAAGGCGGCGCAAGCGGTTTCGCCTTGGGAACGGTGACCTTGGTCGGTGCGGGGCTGACCGCGTTCTACATGACGCGGGTGATGATGATGACCTTCTTCGGCGAACGCCGCTGGAAGCCAGATACCCATCCGCACGAGTCGCCGGCGGTGATGACCGGGCCGATGATTCTGCTCGCCATCGGATCGGTCGCCGCGGGTGGGGTTTTCGTCCTCGGGTCGTCGCTGCAGAACTGGCTCGAACCGGTTGTCGGGGCACATCACGGCGAGGAGGTCGTGCCCGCGGGTGTGGTCACTGTGCTCGCCCTGCTGGTGGTCGCGGTCGGCATCGGCTTCGCCTACTACCAGTTCGCGCAGCGCGAAGTGCCCGAGACCGCGCCGGAAGCCGTATCGGCGCTGACGATCGCGGCCCGCAAGGACCTCTACGGCGACGCGTTCAATGAAGGCGTATTCATGCGCCCGGGTGCGTATCTGACCCGGTCGCTGGTCTTCCTCGACAATCGCGGCATCGACGGCATCGTCAATGGAACCGCCGCGCTGATCGGCGGATTGTCCGCGCGGATCCGGCGAGTGCAGTCCGGATTCGTACGGTCCTACGCCCTGTCCATGTTCACCGGCGCGGCCCTGGTCGCGGCAGCACTTTTGGCGGTGAGGCTCTGGTGAGTTATCCCCGGTTGATCACGCGGTCGCGTCCGGCTGCGGCGGTGCTCGTACCCGATGTGTCCATGTTCACCGGCGCGGCCCTGGTGGCCGCGGCCCTGCTGGCAGTGAGGCTCTGGTGAGTGACTTTCCCTGGTTGACCACGCTGTGGGTATTGCCGGTCGCCGGCGCGGTGGCGGTGCTGCTGCTGCCCGCGTCCCGGCGTACCCTCGCCCGCGGGCTGGCGTTCAGTGTCGCATTGGCGGTGCTGGTGCTCGGCATCGTGCTGGCCGTGCGCTTCGAACCCGGTGGGGCGCAATATCAATTCGTCGAATCCCATGAGTGGATTCCGGCCTTCGGCGCGGGCTATACGCTCGGCTTGGACGGAATCGCATTGGTGCTGATCCTGCTCACCGGGGCGCTGGTGCCACTGCTGATCCTGGCCGGTTGGAACGACGAACGCGAGGTCGGCAGCGGACGCCGGGTGTCGCACACCTATGTCGCGCTGACCCTGCTCGTCGAGGCGATGGTGCTGATTTCGTTCGTCTCGCTCGACATTCTGCTGTTCTACGTGTTCTTCGAGGCGATGCTCATCCCGATGTACTTCCTCATCGGCGGATTCGGGCCGCGCAGTGCGGATCTCGCGCATCGCCAACAGCGTTCGCGGGCGGCGGTGAAGTTCCTGCTGTACAACCTGTTCGGCGGTCTGATCATGTTGGCCGCGGTGATCGGGTTGTATGTGCTGACCGCGCGGCAGGGGCTCGGGTCCGGATCGTCGGGCACCTTCGACTTCCGCACGGTCGTCGCGGCGGCCAATGCCGGACAGCTCGGTGCGGGTCCGGCGGTGCTCAACGCGCTGTTCCTCGGGTTCATGTTCGCGTTCGCGGTGAAGGCGCCGCTGTGGCCGCTGCACACCTGGCTGCCGGATGCGGCGGTGGCGGCGACGCCATCGAGTGCGGTGCTGATGATGGCGGTGGTCGACAAGGTCGGCACCTTCGGCATGCTGCGGTACTGCCTGCTGCTGTTCCCAGATGCTTCGGGAACCTATGCGCCCCTGGTCGTTACGCTCGCCGTGATCGGCATCATCTACGGTGCGCTGTTGGCCATCGGGCAGACCGATGTGATGCGCCTGATCGCCTACACCTCGATCTCGCACTTCGGCTTCATCATCCTCGGTATCTTCGCGATGACCAGTCAGGGCCAGACCGGCGCCACGCTGTACATGGTCAACCACGGTATCTCGACCGCCGCGCTGTTCTTGATCGCGGGATTCCTGGTGTCGCGCAGGGGAACTCGCGCGATCGGCGCGTACGGCGGGGTACAGAAGGTGGCGCCGGTGCTCGCGGGCACCTTCATGATCGCCGGTCTCGCCACGCTGTCGCTGCCCGGTCTCGCGCCGTTCATCAGCGAATTCCTGGTGCTGTTGGGCACCTTCACCCGCTATGGGTTCGCGGCGGTGGTCGCGACCGCGGCGCTGGTGCTGGCCGCGCTGTATGTGCTGTGGATGTACCAGCGGATGATGACCGGTCCGGTCAAGGAGGGCAACGAGCGGCTCTACGATCTCCTCCCGCGCGAGCTGGCCGTGGTGGTGCCGTTGATCGCCGCGCTGCTGTTCCTCGGCGTCTACCCGAAACCGATGCTGGACTTCATCAACCCCGCGGTGGGCCGGACGCTCACCACCATCGGCGTCCACGATCCCGCGCCGAAGACGCCCGCGATCCCCGAAGCAGGACCCGCCGGGGCCGATCACGGAGGTGCCCACAAATGACAGTGCTGCTCGCGGCCAGCGTGCCCGCACCGAGCATAGAATACGCCAAGCTGTCACCGATGCTGATCGTCTTCGGTGCCGCGGTGATCGGGGTGCTCGTGGAGGCCTTCGCGCCGCGCCGCCACCGTTACGCCATCCAAGTGCCCCTCGGGCTGGCCGGATTGATTGCGGCGCTGGTGGCGGTAGCGCGGTTGTCGGGGACCAAGGCGACCGCGATGGTCGGTGCGGTCGCGATCGACGGCGTGACGCTGTACCTGCAGGGCACGATTCTGGTGGTGTCGATTCTGGCGCTGCTGTTCATGGCCGAGCGCGGTGCTGAGCCCCGGCCGCAGGGCCGCTCGGGACCGGGGACCTGGAGTCTGGCCGCGGCCACCGTCGGTAGCGGTGTGGACGCGTTCACCCCGCAGGCCTCCGCGGTTCCGGGAAGTGCGGGCGAAATGGCCGCGGTTCGTGCGGGTGTCGCGACCACCGAGGTGTTCCCGCTGGCGATGCTCGCGATCGGCGGCCTGCTGCTGTTCCCGGCGTCGAATGATCTGCTCACCATGTTCGTCGCGTTGGAGGTGCTGTCGCTGCCGCTGTATCTGCTGTGCGGGCTGGCGCGGCGCAGGCGCCTGCTCTCCCAGGAAGCGTCGCTGAAATACTTTCTGCTCGGGGCGTTTTCGTCCGCATTCTTCCTCTATGGAGTTGCGCTGCTGTACGGGCAGGCGGGAACCGTCAAGCTCGGTGGTATCGCCGAGGCGATAACGCAACATCCACAGAACACCATCCTGGCGCTGCTCGGTGTCGCGATGCTGGCGGTCGGCTTGTTGTTCAAGATCGGCGCGGTGCCGTTCCAGTCCTGGGTGCCGGATGTGTACCAGGGCGCGCCGACTGCGGTCACCGGATTCATGGCCGCCGCGACCAAGATCGCCGCCGTCGGCGCGCTGCTGCGGATCCTGCAGATCGCCGTCCCCGGTCTGCGTGAGGACTGGCGGCCGGTGCTCGCCGCGGTCGCCATCGCGACCATGGTCATCGGCGCGGTCATGGCCATTACCCAGACCGACGTCAAGCGCATGCTCGCCTACTCCTCGGTCGCGCACGCCGGTTTCATCCTCACCGGCCTGGTCGCGGCCAATGCGGCGGGCACTTCGGCCATCCTGTTCTACCTGCTGGCCTACGGGCTCGGCACGCTCGGCGCCTTCGCGGTCGTCAGCCTGGTCCGCGACGCCGCGGGCGATGAAGCCACCGCTATGTCGCAATGGGCTGGTCTCGGCCGCCGGTCCCCCTGGCTGGCAACGGTTTTCGCGCTCTTGCTGCTCTCGTTCGCCGGTCTGCCGCTGACCGGTGGTTTCGTCGCCAAGTTCGCGGTCTTCCAAGCCGCGGCCTCCGGTGATGCCACCTACCTGGTGATCATCGGTGTCATCTCCAGCGCGATCGCCGCCTTCTTCTACATTCGCGTCATCGTCCTGATGTTCTTCACCGATCCACCCGCCGACGCCCCCGCCGTCGCCGGCCCATTTCTGACCACTGCGGTGGTCGCCTTCACCGCGGGCGCCACGGTCCTGCTGGGCATCCTCCCCCAGATGCTCCTCGATTTGGCCGATCGCGCAGCGACTTTCGTTCGCTGAGTCCCGAACCACAACACCGCCGCACCTTCGTCGGTCCGGCGGTGTTGTGGCTCTCGAGAGACTCTCACGCAAGGTGCCGCGAGCGAACCTCAGCTCGTTCGGGTGAGGTGAACGGTGAGTTCGGCCGCGCCCGCGGTGCCGTGGTAACCGTCGGTGAGGTTGGTGACCAGGGTGATGTCGTCGGCGAGTGTTTCTCGGCCGATGAACGGCCGGTGTTGTCGCACCGCATCCAACACGTCGTCGGGGGCCGCGATGGTCAGTGTGATTCGGTCGGAGATATCCAGACCGGCGTCGCGGCGGGCTTGCTGGGCGACGCGGATGACATCGCGGGCGATTCCCTCGACGGCGAGTTCGGGGGTGATGTGGGTATCGAGGGCAATGGTGGTTCCGCGCTGGGTTTCGACGATCCAGCCGCTGCGCGGGGTTTCGGTGATCGACACGTCCGCGCCGGTGATCTCGAGTGGTTCGCCGTTGTCATCGATGGTGGCCGTGCCGTGTTCGCGCAGCTGCGCGACAAGGTTCGAGGCGTCGGCGGCTCGGATGGCGTCGGCGACGGCGGGGGTTTGTTTGCCGAAGCGTTGTCCGAGGGCACGGAAGTTCGGTTTCACCGCGACTTCGGTCAGGGAGCCGGTCGTATCGAGGACATCGATCGTTTTGACGTTCAGTTCATCGGCGATGACTTCGATCAGCTCCGGCGGGAGCTGGATGTGTGGCGGCAGGCCGAGAAATGCCCGAGCCAATGGTTGGCGGATGCGGATGCCGCTGGTTTTGCGGGCGGCGCGCCCGCCCTCGACGGCGGCGCGAGCGATCGCGACCTGTTCGGGCAGGGGGGCGTCTACCAGCGTGGTGTCGGCGATCGGCCAGTCGGTGAGGTGCACGGATTCGACGGCGTCGGGGTTGCCGGGGCGGATGACGGTCTGCCAGATCTCCTCGGTGATGAACGGCATGATCGGCGCCAGCAGCCGGGTCAGCACGTCCAGGCATTCGTAGAGGGTCGACAGTGCATCCTGTTCGCCGTCCCAGAAGCGCGAGCGGCTGCGGCGCACATACCAGTTGGACAGATCGTCGATGAATCCGCCCAGCAGCCGACCCGCGCCAGCGGTGTCGTAGCCGTCGAGTTTTTCGTCGACCGCGCTGGTGAGGGTGTGCAGTTCGCCGAGGATCCAGCGGTCGAGGATGGCGCGATCGGTTGTCGGACGGGCGGTATCGGGTCGCCAGTCGGTGTGGCTGGCGTAGAGAGTGAAGAAGGCCGCGGTGTTCCAATAGGTCAGCAGCACGCGCCGGGTGATGTCCTCCAGCGGGCCCGCGCCGACACGGCGTGGTGACCACGGCGAGCCGGAGCAGGCCATGAACCAGCGCAGCGCGTCGGCGCCGTGGGTGTCCATCAGCGGGATCGGGGCGAGGATATTGCCCAGATGCTTGCTCATCTTGCGACCGTCTTCGGCCATGATGTGCCCCAGGCACACCACATTTTCGTACGGGGAGCGGTCGAAGATCAGGGTGCCGATGGCCATGAGGGTGTAGAACCAGCCGCGGGTCTGGTCGATCGCCTCGCAGATATATTGCGCGGGAAAGCGTTTCGCGAATGCTTCGGCACTGCCGGCAGCGTACGGGTAGCCGAGGGAGGCGAATGGCATCGCGCCGGAGTCGTACCAGGCGTCGATCACTTCCGGCACCCGCGTCGCGGTCCGGCCGCAGTCGGGACAGGGGAAGGCGACGGCATCGATGTAGGGCCGGTGCGGATCCAGATCCGATAGATCACGTCCAGCGAGCTGCCCGAGTTCGGCGCGAGATCCGATCGCGGTGATATGCCCGGAGTCGCAGCGCCACAACGGCAATGGGGTTCCCCAATAGCGCGAGCGCGACAGGGCCCAGTCGATATTGTTGGCCAGCCAGTCGCCGAAACGCCCCTCCTTGATGTGGTCGGGGAACCAGGTGGTGCGTTCGTTCTCCCGTTGCATCGCGGTCCGGACGCTGGTGGTGCGGATGTACCACGACGGCTGTGCGTAATACATCAGCGGCGTGTGACACCGCCAGCAGTGCGGGTAGGAGTGCTCATACTGCTGGTGGTCGAGTAGCAGCCCGCGCTCGGAGAGGTCGTCGATGAGCACTTGGTCGGCGGCTTTGAAGAGCAGTCCCCCGACCAGCGCAACGGTAGGGAGGAATTTCCCGTCGGGGGCGATCGGGTTGACCACCGGCAGGTCGTTGGCCCGGCATACCGCCAGGTCGTCGGCCCCGAACGCGGGGGCCTGGTGCACCAGCCCGGTGCCGTCGGTGGTGCTCACGTAGTCGGCCACCACCACCCGGTGCGCGTTCGGGATCTCGACCAGATCGAACGGCCGCCGATAGCGCAGCCCGGCCAGCTCCCGGCCGGTGAACCGGGCCAGCGGCTCGGCGTGGTCCCCGAGCACCGCCGCGATCAGCAATTCGGCCACCACGAACACACCGGCGGGGGTGCGGGCCAGCACATAGGTGACGTCCGGGTGCACGGCGACGGCGGTGTTGGCGACCAGCGTCCACGGGGTCGTGGTCCAGATCAGCAGGTGCACATCGTCATATCCGGACAGTGGTTCGGTCAGCGGAAACCGCACGTACACCGAGGGATCGGTGACGGTCTCGTAGCCCTGGGCGACCTCGTGATCCGACAGCGCCGTACCGCAGCGCGGACAATACGGAGTCACCCGGAAGTCCTCGACCAGTCGGCCGTCACCGTGGATCTTCTGCAACGACCACCACACGCTGTCCACGTATTCCGGGGACATGGTCGTATAGGGGTTGTCCAGGTCGATCCAGTACCCCATCCGGCGGGTGAGCTGGGCGAATTCATCGACGTGCCGCAGCACCGACTCCCGGCAGCGCGCATTGAACACGTCGATGCCGATCTTCTCGATATCGGGTTTGCCCGACAGCTCGAGTTCCTTTTCCACGGCCAGTTCGACCGGCAGCCCGTGGCAGTCCCATCCGGCCTGCCGCGGCACCGAATACCCCTTCATCGTGCGATATCGCGGGAAGATGTCCTTGAAGACCCGGGCTTCGACGTGATGGGTGCCCGGGGAGCCGTTCGCCGTGGGCGGGCCCTCGTAGAAGATCCAGCCAGCTGCGTCTCGGGTGCGTTCGGTGCTGCGGCGGAACACATCTTCGGCGCGCCACCAGTCGATGATCCTGGCATCGACCTGTGGCAGGTCCACCCGCGTCGGCAACGCGGCAAACGGCGACGCCACAGCCTCGTCTGTCATCGAATCAGATCCCTCGCTACGTCAACCCGCATGAGAACAGCCTGCTCATGCGGGGACGAAATACCCTGGCGCCAGGGAACTCCGCGGTACCACCCCGCTTGCACCAGTCGATACGGTGCCACTTCGTTCGCCGCTGTGACGTGCGGCCGACGTCCGGTTCTACAGGGGGCGGACCCCGTTCTTCCGGAAGCTCCCCGGTGATGGCCGGATCAATGCTGCTGTCGCGACTGTAACAAGCGTTGTCGGCCGCACGCGAGATTTTTTCGGGCCCACGACCTTCGAACAGGTCGGCGCGCACGATATTCGCCTATCGCGGACCGGATTTCGCAGGTTCCTTTCGCCCGAATCTGGCGCTCAGGTGCGATCGGGTGAATGCGGTATTGAGGCGGTCGAGCAAGGGGGTGGGCGGGTCGATGCCCTGGAGCGCCTCGGTGAGCAATCGGATCGGTTCACTGCAGCAGGTGTAGCGGGCGCCGGGGTCTTTGTCGAGTGACCGGTGCAGGATCGCGTCGACCTCGGGCGGGATCCAGTGTTGGCGCGCGGAAATTTCGGGCGGCGGGTCGTGCAGTTGGGCCTCCGCGGTGGCCATGAGATTCCCGCGGGGGAACGGCGGGCGGCCGGTGAGCAGTTCGATGGCCGAGCAGGCCAGTGCGTACTGGTCCGTCGCTGGGCACACCGCGCCCGCCCGCAGCAGTTCCGGTGCGGCGAACGGCACCGAGACGACGACGAAACCGTTGGTGGCCAGCGGCGGTTCGGGCCGGTGCAGCCAGCGGGCCTGATCGAAGTCCGAAAGCTTCACCGGCGCGGCCGCATCCGTGCCGAGCAACACATTCGCCGGTTTGACGTCGAGATGGACCACATCGTTGGCGTGCACGAAATCCAGTCCTGCCGCGACATCGGTCAGCATGCGCAGCACCCACGGCAGGTCCGGGCGTCGATGTGGCATCCGTACCAATGTCGACCCGGTCGAGCCCGCCACGTACTCGTGCGCCGACCACAGCCTGCCGTCGGTTTCACCGTGTGTGTACATCCGCACGATATTGGGGTGCCGCAGTACCGACAGAATGTCGAACTCGTGCACGAATCGCGCACGCGCCTCGGGCGACCGGCTGTCCTCCGGCCCCAGAATCTTCAGCGATACCGGCCGCGACCGTTGCAGATCCTCGGCCAGATACACATCGCTGCTGCCGCCATGACCGAGCCGGGCCTGCACAACAAATCCAGCAAACTGGTCATTCGGCTCGAGTACCACGGCCTCACCATAGTTCGCCGACATCCGGCATCGACGGCGCAACCCTCCGCTGCTGGGAAGAGCTACTCCGCCGGTGAGTGCACCCGATGTGGTGCTGGCCTACGACGTCGCCGCGAGCACCTCACGGAGTCGAGTGGCGAATGCGACTGGATCCTCGACGAATCCGGTGTGTCCGCCCGGGAATATGGTCGGTGTGACGCCGATGGCCGTGCCGAGGGCGCGGGAGGCGCGGTCGCAGAGCTGATCGGTCGAATCGGCGCCGATGCCGATGATGATGCGAGCCGGAATTGATTGCAGCACATCACTGTTCGGCTCCCAGATGATGGTGCCGCGCAGCTCATGGTCGAACCAGTAGCGCTCGCTGGCGAGTTGTCGTGGCTCGCGCTCGCCGCCGAACATCTGCTGCAGCACCGGTTCCGGGATGTTGATATTGGCATTGGCCATGAACTTGCGCCATGCGCCGACCACATCGCCGGTGCGGTAGGTGGCGATCATGTCTTCGGTATTGGCGCGCACTCGATCGCGGTCGTCGAGCAGTTCGCCGAGCGGAGGTTCGTGGGCGATCACGGTGGTGACCAGGTCGGGCTGGGATTCGGCCAGAGCCAGCGCACTCACGGCGCCGCCGCTGGATCCGAAGACCACCGCCGGACCGATGCCGAGGTGGGCGATGAGCCGGGCGAGGTCGTCGGCGCGCAGCTGCGGGGTCGAGTCCTGCTCCGGATCGTCGAGCACACTGCCCTGATGCCCGCGCGGGTCGGTGGTGAGTACGGTGCGGTCGGTGGCGAGCAGTTCGGCCAGCGGAGCGAAGGCCGCCGCGTCCATCGGTGCGCCGACCAGCACGACCAGCGGTCCCGTACCGCGCACCTGGTAATGCAGCTGCGCGCCGGGCACGTCGAGGGTGTGTGCGGCGGCGGTCGAAGTCGGGGTCATCAAGATCTCCTCGAGCAGTAGTCATGGTTGTTCGTGAATATCGACCGCCCCACCACCCCGAACTAATCGGTCGCCCACCAACTTTCTTGCGCAACCGCCCTGTCACCCACCGCGTGTACTCCCCCGCGCTGTACACCGACTCCGGCGCAACCGCGTACGCCACCTGCGACCCAACCTGGGGTCCCGGTAGTAATCGCGCGAAAAACAACACATATGGCTGGACCAGCAGCGATGGCGTTGTGATTGGTTCGGGCTGCGGGCGGGTGCGGTAGGTGCTTGGCTTGGCTGCCGATGAGGTTGGTCGGCGTGTTGGAGGTCAGGTTTCGTGGCGACGCAGGTGTTCGCGGATGAGGAGTTGGCGCGTCTGCGGGAGTTCCCGGAGATCAGCCGCGAGGAGCTGTTCCGGTTCTTCACGCTGACCCCGGCTGATAGCGCGTTTGTCGCGCCGGGGCGGGGGCGTGGCCCGGAGGATCAGCTCGGCCTTGCCGTGGCGTTGTGCACGCTGCCGTGGCTGGGGTTCGTGCCGGACAAGGTCGCAGCCGCGCCGCCGGTGGCGGTGTCCCGGTTGGCGGATCAGCTGAAAGTCGATGCGTCACAGATCCGTTCGTACGGTCGCCGGGCACAGACCCGCACCAAGCATCTGCGCCTGGTGGCCCAGTATCTGAGCTGGCGGCCTGCGGGTGCGATGGAGGTGAAGGAGCTGGACGAGTTCCTGTTGGCGCGGGCGATGGAGCATGATTCGCCGACGCTGCTGTTCCGGTTGGGGTGTGAGTATCTGATCTCGGCGCGCGTGATCCGGCCCAGCCCCGACACCGTGGTTCGCCGCGTCGTGCACGCGCGTGAGCAGGCGCAACGCGAGACCTATGATCGGCTCGCGCACGAGCTGACTCCGCAACACTGCGCGGAGTTGGACGCGTTGCTGGTCATTGATTCCTCGATTCGGATGTCACGGTTGCGGTGGTTGTCCACCGGACCGGTGGAGGCGTCGGCGGCCGTGGTGCGCAACGAGGTCGAGAAGCTGGGATTCGTGCGGGGCCTGGGCGCGGACACCCTGGATCTGTCGATGCTTCCGGCGGAGCGGCGCCGGTTCCTGGCCACGCTCGGCCGCCGCCTGACTCCGCAGGCGCTGGAGCGTCGCGACCCGCAGCGCCGGTATCCGATCTTGTTGACGGTGCTGGCGCAGTCGGGCACCGATGTGCTCGATGAAGTGGTGGAGCTGTTCGATCAGGCGCTGTCGGGGAAGTTCAGTGCCGCCGAGAATCGGATGCGTGAGCAACTGGCCGAACGCGCCAAGACCGGGGAAGACCGGCAGGCACTGCTGGATGACCTCCTATCCATCCTGATCGACCCGCAGATCCTCGATGAGGATGTGGGCGGATTGATCCGGGGTGAAGGTATCGGGTTGGAGCGGTTGCGGGCCGCGATCGCTCAAGCCCAACCGCGTCTGCCGCGTGATCACGGGCATCTGGCCGCCCTCGATACGTCGTATTCGTATCTGCGGAAGTTCACTCCGGCGGTGTTGTCGGCGGTCCGGTTCGCCGGCGGTACCGCGGCGACGGAGTTGCTGATCGCGGTGGACATGCTGCGCGAGCTGGACGCGACCGGCCGCCGCAAGGTGTTCGACGACGCACCGACGGGATTCGTGCCGGCCAAGTGGCGCGGCTACCTCGAGCAGGCGCGCAAGAGCGGCAACACCGTGGCCTATCGGCACTATTGGGAGTTGTGTGTGCTGCTCGGGTTGCGGGACGGGCTGCGTACCGGGGATGTGTTCGTGCCCGGGTCGCGTCGCTACGCCGATCCGGCCGCCTACCTGCTCACGCCCGAGCAGTGGGAGCCACAGCGCACCGAATTCTGTCGTCTGGTCGACAAACCGGCCGACCCGGCCGACGCGCTGGCCACGCTCACCGACGAATGGCATACGGCGGTCGGCGAGCTGGAGCAGCTCCTCGCCGACGGGGACGGGCCGGTGCGCCTGGACGAAGCCGGTGATCTGGTGATCTCCCCGCTGACCGCCGAGGACATCCCGACCGAGGCCATCGAGTTGAAGGCCGAGCTGACCGAGATGCTGCCGTTCGCGCCGATCGTGTCGCTACTGATCGAGCTGGACAAACGCACCGGCTACCTGGACTGCTTCACCCACGCGGGCGGCAAGCAGGCCCGCAGCCCGGAGCTGAAACGCAATCTGATCGCGGTCCTGCTGGCCTACTCGACCAACCTCGGACTGACCAATATGGCTGCCGCGTCGGGGATCTCCTACGACATCCTGGCTTGGACCGCGGAGTGGTATGTGCGGGAGGAGACGCTGCGCGCGGCGAACCTGGCGATCATCGGCTACCACCAAAGACTGCCACTGACAGCGGCTTTCGGCACCGGCACCCTGTCCTCGTCGGACGGGCAGCGGTTCCCCACGCGCGGTAAGTCCACCACCGCGCGAGCGGTGAATCACTTCTTCGCTGAGGAGGGCCTGTCGACGTATACCCACGTGACCGATCAGCACACCACCTACGGCACCAAGGTGATCGTCACCACGCGCCGTGAAGCCCATTACGTGCTGGACGAAATCCTGGGCAACGCAACGGATCTGCCGATCACCGAGCACGCCACTGATACCCATGGGGTCACCCTGGTGAATTTCGCGCTGTTCGATCTGCTCGGGATGCAGCTGTCCCCGCGCATCCGGGACCTGGGCAAGATCACCCTGTACCGGCCGGTCCCGCGCGCCGAGGCCGAGGCGCAGTTCCCGCATGCGGGACCGCTGCTGACCCGCAAGCTGAATCTGGACCTGATCGCCGAACACTACGACGACCTGCTCAGGTTGGCCGGGTCGCTGAAGTTCGGGCACGCCACCGCGTCGCTGCTGGTCGGCAAGCTGTCGGCCTCGGGCCGGCAGAACGCCCTCGCCGCGGCGCTCAAGGAGTATGGCGCGATGCGGCGCACCATCTACGCCTGCCGGTACCTCACCGATCCGGACTACCGGCGCAAGATCTCGCGCCAGCTCAACAAGGGCGAATCCATCCACGCCCTCAAACGCGGCCTCATCTACGCCCACGAAGGCGCTTTCCGTGCCCGTCACCTGGAAGCACAAACCGAGCAAGCATGGTGCCTGACTTTGGTCACCAACGCTGTAATCGCCTGGACCACAGAGTATTACGGGCTCGCGGTGGACCAGATGCGCCGTCAGGGCCGTCGCATCGACGCTGATGTGCTGGCCAACATCAGCCCGGCGCAGAGCGCCAACATCAACTTCTTCGGCGCGATCGAGGTCGATATCGAGGCCGAACTCGCGGCGCTCGGGCCCACCGGCTACCGGCCGCTACGAGTCCGCGACACCCTGTTCTGAGGATCGAGGGTGCAGGTGTGATCGAGCGGGGATCCCGCACTCTCGGGTGCAGTGGTGCACATCACACACGATGGTGTCATGTTTCGGCGGTCGGTGGTGTCTTGAGGACATGACACAACAAGGCACCCTCCACAAGGTCGTTGTCATCGGCGGCGGTTACGCCGGAACACTCGCGGCCAACCACCTGCGGATGCGCACCGACACCGACATCACGCTGGTCAATCCCCGCTCGGAGTTCGTCGATCGAGTCCGGCTGCATCAGTTCGTCGCCGGAACCGGCGACGCGACGATCGACTACAGCACGCTGCTCGGCGAGGGCATCCGGCTGGTGGTCGACAGCGCCACGCGCATCGACACCGCCGCCCGTACGGTGCGCCTGGCGTCGGGTCGTGCGCTGGACTACGACCACCTCATCTACGCGGTCGGCAGCACCGCGGCACTACCGGCGGTGCCCGGGGCGGCCGAGTTCGCTTTCCCCATCGCCGAGTTCGAGTCCGCGCAGCGGCTGCGTGCCCAGCTGGACGAGCTGCCCGTCGATGCTCCGATCACGGTGGTCGGCGGTGGGCCGACCGGCATCGAGACGGCCGCCGAACTGGCCGAACAGAAACGCGCGGTCACGCTGGTGTGCGGCGGAACCCTGAATCCGTCACTGAGCCCGCGAGGTCGCCGATACGTCGCCAAGTGGCTGTCCCGGCACGGTGTCACCGTGCTCGAAACCGATCGGGTGAGCCAAGTCCGGCCGGACGCGGTCGTGTTGACCGACGGTGCGGTGCGTGCGAGCGCACTCACCATCTGGACCGCGGGTTTCGGCGTACCCGGGCTGGCCGCCGCGAGCGGGCTCCGCACCGACACGCTCGGCAGGCTGCTCACCGACGAGACGCTGACCAGCATCGATGACGACCGCGTCGTCGCCACCGGCGACGCCGCCGCACCCTCGGGCCAACCGCTGCGAATGAGTGGGCAGGGCGCCGGGCCGCTCGGGGCGCAGGCCGCCAACACGGTGCTGAGCCACATCGCGGGCACCGAACCCGCCGTGATCGACCTGGCCCTCACTGGGACGTGCATCAGCCTCGGCCGTCGCGTCGGCATCCGGCAGCTCGCCCGCAAGGACGACATCGCGGTGAACCTCTATATCGGCGGCCGCGCGGGCGCCAGGATCAAGGAGTTGACCTGCAAGGTCGGGGTCGGGAAGATTCGCCGCGAGGCCCGCAAGCCGGGCTCGCTGTTCTGGCCCAAGGGCGGCCCGCGACCCGCACAGCCCGACTCCGCCGCACCGGCGGTGACGTCCGCATGACGACCGACGAGCACGCCGAACGATTCACCCTGCTGCGGCCGCTGCTGTTCACCATCGCCTACGAAATCCTCGGCTCGGCAACAGAATCCGACGACGTGCTGCAGGACAGCTACCTGCGGTGGGCCCAGGTGGACCTGGCGAGCGTACGCGACACCAAGTCGTATCTGGCGCGGCTGGTGACCCGCCAGTCGCTCAACGCGGTGCGGGCCAGCGCGCGCCGTCGCGAGGACTACATCGGCCCGTGGCTGCCCGAACCGCTGCTCGTCGAGGACACCGACGCCGCAGCGGATCTGGTGCTCGCCGAATCGGTGTCGATGGCAATGCTCGTGCTGCTGGAAACACTGAGTCCCGACGAGCGTGCGGTCTTCGTGCTGCGGGAGGTATTCGGCTTCGACTACGACGAAATCGCCGCAGCGGTAGGCAAATCCATCATGACAGTGCGTCAGGTGGCCCACCGTGCCCGCTCGCACGTTGACGCACGCCGCAAACGTTTCGAACCGGTCGACACAGCCGAGATCACGCAAATCACCCAGCAGTTCATGACAGCCGCGACCACCGGCGACGTACAGGGCCTGCTGTCGCTGCTGGCTCCCGACGCCACCTGGACCGCCGACAGCGGCGGCAAGGTCACCGCGGCGCGCCGACCGGTCGTGGGCGCCGAGAAGGTGGCCGCCGCCCTGGCGAACATCTTCCACACCAGGCGGCGCACCTCGGACATGCGGATCGAGACGGTCACCTTCAACAACACGCCAGCGATGGTCGCCTACAACGGCGACCATCTGGAAGGCGTCTTCCTGATCGAGATCCTCGACGGCAAGATCACCAACATCTACGCCATCCGCAACCCCGACAAACTCGCCACTGTCGCGGTTCCACGCCAGATCAGCCGGTAAGAACCGACAAACCCCGATGAGCGACAACCACCCCAGTGCTCAGTGAACGTCTCGGGGTGTTCCGTAAGCCGATCCACCATCGGAACACCACGGAGCGAGAATTCCGGCCCAGGTAAGCAGTGTTCCGCAGAGGTGTTCCGCGAACCATCCCGCTCAACCCCCGCTATCCGGAACAATCCAAGCGATGGATGAGCCGTTCCGCGTCCGATACTGCCGCTGCTCCACCGACGAACAGGACGTCGAGATCCAGACCGAGCAACTACTCGGGCTCGGTGTCCCGCCCGAACGGATCTTCATCGACAAAGGATTCTCCGGAACCACCCGCAAGAACCGGACCGGGCTCGACAACGCCCTCGCCGCGGTCACCTCTGCGGCAGCCGCCGCGAGCGGCCGGCAGGTGGTACTGACGACGACGAAGTTCGACCGGTTCGCGCGGAACATGGCCGAGGCCGGCGAAACCCTGACCGGCCTGCGCGAGCGGGAGGTCCTGGCAACTCGATCTACGACTGGCACGACCCGTTCGGCAAACTGTTCCTGCAAACCCTCGCGATGGTCGCCGAATTCGAAGCCAACCTCAACCACCTCCGCACTCGCGAGGGCATGGCCAAGGCCCGGGCCAAAGGACGCCTCAAAGGCAAGCAACCGAAACTGCCTCTGGCAGCACGGAAAACGATCCACCGCCGCTACCACGACCCCGACGACGAGGCGAGCCTGGCCGACCTCGCCGAGGAATACAGCGTCGGCCGCTCCACCATCCATCGCATCGTCAGCGGGACCACGCCCCGGACATAGGCCATCGCTGCTGGTCCAGTCATGTGCGTTGTTTTTCGCGCGATTACTACCGGGACCCCAACCTGCACCCCGGCTCCGAAACGCTCCCCCGGCTCGAGTTGAGCGGGGTCGCGGAATATCTTGATGATTGCTAAAGCTAGACACCTTAGGCTATAACCTAAGTATCCTAGTTTGACAGGAGGGGTCATGTCACCGCGTGCCGGGCTCACGGCCGAGCGGATCACGCAGGCAGCGGCCGAATTGGCCGATGAGGTCGGGTTCGACAACATCACCGTGGCGGCGCTGGCCAGGAAGTTCGGCGTGAAGGACGCGAGCCTCTACTCCCACATCAGGAATATCGAGGATTTGCGCAATCGGGTGGCCATGCTGGCCGCCGACGAGAAGACCGGCCATATCGCCGCGGCGGTGGCCGGGCGCGCCGGACGGGATGCGCTCGCCGCGTTCGCCGGCGAGTGGCGCGGTTACGCATTGGCGCATCCGGGTCGCTATGCCGCCACGCAGATGCCGATGGATCCCAGCGTCGCCGCCGGATGGACCGGTGGGCGGCGCGCGATCGATCTGACCTATGGGATGCTGCGCGCCTATGGTCTCGGAGAACCCGATATTACCGACGCGGTTCGCCTGTTGCGCAGCACATTTCACGGATTCGCCACCCTGGAGGCAAGTGGCGGCTTCGGCCACTCCCGGCCGACCACCGCGTCCTGGGACCGCATTATCGATGCTTTGCACATCACTCTCACCCAATGGCCATCGACCGACGAGAAAGCGAAAACCCAGTGAGAACAGAAACATTGGCCGTGCCCGGCGCCGCCCTGTATTACGAGGTGCGCGGCAGCGGCCCGGTGCTGCTCCTGCTGCCCGGCAGCGGCGGCGATGCCGGAATCTTCGATCCGGTCGCCGATACCCTCGCCGAGCACTTCACCGTGGTCGCCGCCGATCCGCGCGGTTACTCCCGCAGCGCCCTCGACGATCCCGAACCGGTGGACCAGCGGATGGAGGTATTCAGCGACGATGCCCACCGGCTGCTCGAACACCTCACGCCCGCGGGCGAATACGCCTATGTCACCGGCATCAGCGGCGGCGCGGTCGTCGCACTGGACCTGCTCGCCCGCCATCCCGAGCGACTGCGACTGGTCGTCGCTCATGAGCCGCCGTGCTTCGCGATCCTGCCCGATGCGGACGCGCACCGCACGATGGTCGAGGAGGTGATCGAACTGTTCAACCAGCAGGGCCCTGCCGCCGCTGGCGCGCGCTTCATGCAGGCCGTCGGCGTCCGGTCCAAGCCGCTGCCCGATCCAGCGCAGGTCCCGACCCGCACCGCCGAAATGCTCGGCCGTCTCATGGCCAACACTGCCGTGATGTTCGCCCACGAACTGCGCCAGGTCACCGGCTACCGCCCCGATACGGCCGCACTCGCCGCCGTCCGGGATCGGCTCGTACTGGCCGCTGGACGCGAAACCCGAGGCCAACTACCGTATCGCACCGCCGCAACCATCGCGACCGAGTTGCAGCACCCGCTCGTCGAATTTCCGGGCGGCCACAGCGGCGTCCGCGAAACCCCAACCGAATTCGCCCGCACTCTGCTCGAAACGCTGACGGCCAGCGCCGCCGAACGCTGAAGCCCTTCTCTACCATCGATACCGGTCGCATGCGAAGCCGACGCTCGGCGTGATCGGTTTACGACAACAGTATCGGAGAGCTGGCCCGGAACAGGGCCGAAGCCGCGCTGAGCGAGCACCTTTCGTCCACCTGCGGAATGTGCGCGCTCAGCGCAATCATCACTCAATCCCGCTGCACCGGAACATATTCCGACCGACGCCAGGCCGGAACCGATAGATACGTCGCGGCCCGCAAAACCCACTCCACCGGCCCATACGCATGCCCGCGCAACCACCGCTCGCTGAGCACGATCTGCACCCCATAGGTCACCAGCGCAATCGCGATAACGCCCGCTGGTGGCACATCATCGGCCAGCGCGAACCCATAGCCGGTGTAGATCACCATCAACACCACCGACTGCAGGATGTAGTTCGATGCCGCCATCCGCCCGGCCGGGGCGAGCAGCGCGAGATACCTTGCGGTGCGCGCAGATTCGGCCAGCATGACGATCCCGGCGATATACGCGAAGGTCATCAATGGGTTCACCAATTCCTGGATCCCGGCCCAGTACGACGGCGGATCCAGCCAATCCATCACATTCGCGAAGGTCACCGCCGAGACCGGCAGCCCAACCACCAGCCCGCCCACCAACACCCGAGGCGCCCAGCGGCGCAGTATCTCCCGATCGGTGAACAACTTGCGCTGACCCGCCGCCATTCCGATCAGGAACAACCCGAGTGCCGGGACGCCCTGGGTGAACCAGATCAGAACCATCCACCCCGGCGCCTGCGACACCTGCATCGCGAAGGTGTCGCCGAAGCTGCCGGTATACCCCTCGCGCAACGCCACCACGTCGAGCAGATCGGCGAGCGCCACGACACCGCCGGAATTCGGGAGAAACGACCACACCGACCACACGCCGTACAGCATCGCCCCACTGATCACCGCCGTCCGCGGCCCCACCCACCGCAGCAGAATCAAGATCAGGCACAGGAACGCGTAGAGGGTCAGAATGTCGCCGATCCACAGCAGAACGACATGCGCCAGCCCGACCGCCATCAGTGCGGCACATCGACGCAGCAATCGCGGATTCGCCGACACACCGGCGCGCTGCGCCGCCGCGATCTGCAGGGTGAACGAATAGCCGAACAGGAATGCGAACAGCAGATAGAACCGGCCCCCGAACAGCGCCTCCACCACCGCGTTCACCATATGGTCTGCCGTGCCGTCGAAGCCGGGTCGCGGATCGTCGTCGGTCCCGGTGAACGACCAGATCAGTGTGGCGACATTGACATTCACGATAAGGATCCCGAACAGCGCGAATCCCCGCAGAATGTCGACTTCGGCGATCCGTCGACCGGACGCCGGGGCGGACAGCACCGATTCGGACATGATCCGAAGGTAAGCGGTCGCACCGAAACGGTCGTCCTCCCATCGGCCGATTCCCACCCTGATCCGATGCACCCCGGACCGCTACCTCCGGCGTATTGACATCACGCCAGGTCGGCGACCTCCAGATGGATCTGCCGCTCGACGGCGATCTCGACGAGGAAGCCGCGCTCCCCACCCGCCGAGGTCTTCGTGTGGAATGCCGCCACCGCTATCTCCCCGACCCGCAACCGCTGGCCGGTGAAATCGCGCTGCCCCAGAATGATCGGCTGTGCCCGCTCGAACTCCAGCTCGCTGACATCATCGGGCAGCGGGTGGCCGAGCAGGTCGGTGACGGTGCCGGGGATCAGCCGGGCCGCGACGATCTGATCGAAACTCGGGCGCCGCACGATCCGGTGCGCCAGATACATCTGGCCCGGCCGCCCGAAGCACAGATGCGTCAGCAGCTCGCCCTTGCGCAATGGATGCGCACCGAGCCGGGCGAAGGATACGACATTGCGCACCGCGACATCGATATCGCGCGCGATCACCGCGCCGCCGCGATCCAGATGGCCGCGAATCAGATTGCCCCGGAACGCAGTTCGCGGATGTTGCGCACCCGGATCGAGGTCGGCCAGCGACAACCCCGCCGGAGCGAAGGCGTGACAGCCGACGAATCCGGCGCGTCGATCCGCGCCGAGCGCCCGACGGCCGCGTTCATCCAGTTCGACGTCGAGCACTACTTGAAAGTCATACGGCGCGAAAAACATCGGCCGATGCGAGAGATAGCAGTCGGTGCCGGTCCCGAACACCACCATCCCGTGTGTACCCACTGTGGGCACCGACCGGCATGGACCCGCATGCACGGCCGTCTTGGTGAACATCCCACTCATGAGGAGGCTCCTTTCCTCCATCCCCGACCCCCAGCCTGGCTCGAGCACGCCCCCCTGCCACGAGTGTCCGGCTACTCGAATCCCCCGACCCCCGCTACTCGACCTCCCGGATCCGATATGTCCCCTTCGTTCTCCACGATCCCCCGATTGCCCCGACTGGGCAATCGGTCATGGCCTGGACATATCGGTCGCCGGTAAATGCCCTGGCAAAGGGGCTGCGGACCAGGACTAGTTGTATGTCTTGGTGACGCCGTCGAGCAGGTGCTCGAGGGTGTCGTTGGTGGGGGTGTCGATCATGTCGATCAGGTCGGCGGCCACCGCGACGTGGTTGTCGCCGGTGACCTTGGCGAACTGAGTCGGATCGCTGGTGCGGAAGCCGTGCTCGGCGGCCAAACGCTGCAGGTCCGGGTCGGTGCTGAGCAGGCGGCCGACGCGATCGCCGGACGCGTTCAGCGGCACCAGGGTGTGCTGGGAGAGCACGGTCGGAGACGGGTAGGTCAGCACCATGCCGGGCTTGATCTGCCCGCGCACGGTCGCCTCGACGAACTGCGCCTCATAGATCCAGACCATCGGCGTCGGGCCCATGCCCGCCGAGAGGTATTCGCGGAACGGGCCTTCGGTGGAGTTCTCGGTGTAGCCCTGCCGCACGAAGAGCCGCGAAACCGTGGGCAGCACGGCCTGTTCGGCGGCCGAGCCCTGCACGATGGTGTTGTCGTTGGCGACGTGGCTGGCAATGGCCAGGTACATGGCCGCGGAGTTCGAGGTGCGCGGATCGGTGGTGGAAACCAGGATGTTCTTGTGCACCGGGTACACGGTGTTGCCGGGAAGTTTGTCCCACTCCATGTCGGTGCGCACGAGTTCGAGATAGCGGGCCATGTCGAAGATCGGCACCGGCCCCGGACGCAGCACACCGGCGGCGCTCAGCAGGTCTGCGATCGGCTGGAAGGTCGCGATCGCCATGGGCGAGGAGAACGGCGTGTACTTGGTGCTGATATTGCGGGCCCGCTGGATCCGATCGGCAGCCGGCGCACTGGACGGGAAGGCGAAGTCGTATTTCCCGAGGTCGACCGAGGTCGCGATCTGCCGCGACCCCGCCGGATCGACTGCCACCTTGACACCCTTGCGGGCCAGCGCCTCCACAACGCGTGGATCTTCGAAGAACGCCATCTTCTCCGAACCGACCACGCCGTGCACCGTGGTCATCCCGGGCGCTGCCGTACCGGCTGCGGCTGGTTCGTCGGGCCGCCGCACGGCGAATCCGACGACGAGTGCGAGGACCAGGACCACAACGGCGGCGGCGAGTGCCAGCAGCCGCTTATCGGCGACGAGCTTGCCAGCACCCGAGGCCACGATCGCGCGGATACCCTGCGCCTGAGTCCCCGAATCGCTCTGAACAGCAACAGCTTCGGTCGCAGGCGCAGCGGCCGTTGCGCTTTCGTCCTCCGATGCCGCCGCCAATTCCCTGCGGGCGATCCGCTCGATGAGAATCGGCACGAATTCCCGCACCGGATGACCTTCGAACCGCTGCCGCGCCGTGCCCACCACGGTCTCGACCTGATCGGCCGGGTAGTCGTCGACCAGGCGATCGGTCAACCGCTGGATGGCCTGCTCTTCGCGGACAGTAACGACACCCACCACAGTCTCCTCGGCGTCCCTTCGGTTTTCCGGTCACGACGGCACTCACCCCTGCCCGCGCCGCCGAACCCTACCGAAATTTTCCGCCACCCCGACACCGGCGCCACCCCCATCGGTGGCGAGCGAATCCCATTTCGACTGTGCCAGTGGGCATCTGCCGCAGACCGGCACCCACCGCCTCTGCGCAGGTCAGCGCGAAATCACTGTGCGATGACCCGCTCGCACCAGGGCGGCCCCGGCCGCGAACCGATACGAACCGCGGCCCGAACTCGCGCCGAAAGTTCAACGGGCTATTCACCTTTCGCCACCCAGCGTTGTCCGCATGTTTCCACCGCACCGTGGGACCGCGCCGCGGGCGACGCACGGCGGCGGCCGTTCCTGCCCGGCCCGGTTCTCTGGTGCAGGAGACCGCACAGCGCCAACCGGGGCCTGTGCGGTCTGTCTCCACCAGTGGCTAGGGCACCACGACAACCTTGCCGGTGGCTCGGTTGTCCTCCATGTACCGGTGCGCCGCAACGATGTCGTCCAAGCCGAAGACACGGTCGAGATTAGGTCGGTAGATGCTGGTCTCGACCTCGTGGACGACCTGCTGCAACACGGTCGTGCCCGCGCTCCCCTCGACGTTGTTGCTGTGGAAAGCCGTCAGCTTGGTTCCGGACGGGATCATCGCTATCGGTTCGAAGTCCGCGATCAGCCATCCACTGAGCGAGCCCGCCACGCACACCGTTCCGCCCCGACGGACCAGGTGCAGCGAGTCCACTGCGGTGCGCGCCCCGACGAGATCCAGCACATAGTCAGGCCCCTCGGGCCAGACCGTGTGCATGCTCGCTGCCAGCGGTTCACCGGCGTCGACGAGCACGTGGTCGACGCCATTCGCGGTCAAGGCGTCGGACTTGTCTTGCCGCCGAGTGGTGGCGGCGACTTCGACGCCGTAGCTGGACGCGATGGACGCGGCCGCCATCCCCACCGACGAGGTCCCGCCGCGAATCAGCAACCGCCCCCCGGCACCCGCCACGATCCCCAACGCGTTGAGCGAGCCTCGCGCGGTCAAGTACGTCTCAGGTAGTGCGGCCAAGGCGTCCCAGGACAGCGTGGTGCTGACCGGCATCAGCAGCGAGTTCGGCAACAGCGCATACTCCGCATAGCCGCCGTCGAAGTCCCGTCCCATCTCCCCCATCACCGCCGCAACGGTCGTCCCGTCCGGCATCGTGGGATCGGTCGAGGCTGCCACGATTCCCACACATTCGATCCCGAGCACACGCGGGAACCTCACATTCGGGGAATGCCCCTGCCGGGTCCTCAGCTCCGACCGGTTCAGGCCCGCGGCCTTCACCTGCACCAGACTCCAGCCCTCCCGAACCGCTGGCACCGGCACCTCGCGGATCTCCAGCACATCCGGCCCACCCGCCTGGACACAGACCGCCGCTCGCATTGTCGTCGTGATGTCGCGCATGCATTCACTGTCGTCGGCAGGCGATGTGGCCTGCTACCGATAGAATGCCAACTTATGCCCGTTGGCCGCCAACTTCCCCGACTGGGTGGAACATCCCAGCTGTGGCCGTCCGGAGGGGTTCATCGATGGCCGTCGGGGGGAACGAGTTCGGTGCATTCCCATCCACGTGGACATCTGGTGTACGCAGCCCGTGGTGTCCTGTCGGTGCACACCGAACGCGGCACATCGATCGTTCCGGCCAATCGGGTCGCGTGGACTCCTGCCGGGTGCATGCACTACCACCGTGCGCACGGCCAGACCGATATGCGGATCGTATTCCTCCCGGCATCCCTGGCCCGGCTCGTACCGGACCATCCTGCTGTGTTCACGGCCTCCGACCTCGCCCGCGAAATCCTGCTCACCCTCACCGGCCCACGCAACTACGACCGTGCCGCACGCGACCAAGACCGCGCCGCGCTCGCTCGCCTTCGCCGAGTCCTCGTCGATGAACTCCACGAAGCCCACGAGCAGCATCTGCAACTGCCGGAACCACACGACGACCGGTTGCAGGCCATTGCGCAGTTGCTGTACCAGAACCCCGCAGACAACACGTCATTGGCCGAACTCGGGCAGACGATCGGAGCCAGCGCCCGCACTCTCAGCCGACTGCTCAACAACGAACTCGGCATGACCTTCTATGAGTGGCGCACACAGCTACGCATCTATCACGCACTCGTCCTTCTCGCCGACGGCCACGACACCACCCACGTCGCCCACGCCTGCGGATGGGCGAACCCCAGCAGCTTCATCGCAGCCTTCACCAACATCATCGGCACCACCCCAGGCCGCTACCGCCCCGGCCACCAACCCCGCACCACCTCATGACGTGGACAGCACGTCGTGCACCACTCATCACCGGACCGAAGGACGATCCGCGACAGTCGAATACGCGAAATTGCCAGTCCGGGCGCCCTTTCAACCCGGGGTTCCGGTAGTAACCGCGCGGAATAACGGGGTTGAGGAGCATCCGGGAGGAAAGTCACGCTAAGCGGATGGGCTGAATCTGCCTGGCACCGCGCCGCGATCAGCCGCGATACCGACTTGCCCGTCAGCGCCGATCAGATGCAACTGTTCTGGTCGGCACCGGCGGATTCGGGGAGATCTGTCCGAGTCACATAGGGTTCTACCGCCGGGCAGTCGATAGCCGGGCTGCGAGGGCGTGTGCCGGATCTTCTCAGTCCGATCCGCCGTGTGCTGCCCGTGCCGGGGTGGGTTGTACGTTCCCGATCGGCGGTGGCGGTGCAGGGAGGAGACGGTCCTCCGTAGCGCGATCTGGGGCAATATTATGCGCTTGGCGACCCAGCCCTACCCATACCCGTCCGCTCGCGGGAAGAGCACCACTCGTAATGCCCAGGTCATTGCGGGCGCTGGCATAGAAGTGATCTCGTACCTTGCCGAGTTCCTCGTATAGGGCCAGGTACTCGGCGTGAGTGACCTCTCTGCCTGTGGCTATCTGGCTCAACCTCCAGATCGCCTGATGCCAGGCGCGAGCAGCCGCCACCGTGGCGGGCGACCCGAGCAGGAGCAAGGTCTCCCATTTCACGGCTCGAACAGCTTCCGCTTCAGCTAAAGCGTATGTTCCTTCATCTACATCGATCGGGTGCGAACCGCCAGGGTAGCCCCGCATTCCAGCAAGTCGGAAAGCGATCTGCGCTACATTTTTCACAGCGTTCGCATACTCGCTGTAGGAGTTCAGAAGTCGGTCATCCCACCGCGTTTCCTGACTCCTGCGCCATTTTGCTCGCTCAGTGAGTGATGTGAACCAGTAAGTTCCTATCGAGCCGAGCACCACACCAGAAAGTGTCAGTATCTGTAGCACGACTGAGTCCATGCCATGAATTGTCCTGTGCTGTAACAAGATCGGGAACTACAGCTTCATAACATCGGGGCGTGAGTCCGCCTGAAGCCCAGTGAGTCGGAGGGGTTGATAGCATCGGGGAGGAAAGTCACGCTAAGCAGTCGGGGTGAATCGGCTTGTTGTGCTGGTGATTTCATGTCGGCGTGATTGATGAGGGTGTGTCCGGTTACGGGCGTTTCGGTGTGTTGTCGCATGCTGTCCGTCGGTGGGCGTGACAGCAACGGATTATCCGATGATCAAACGCGGTCCCGGCCGCTGCACCATGTGTGTTCAGGCGTTGGCACGTTCGTTGCTACGCACCACGATCAGTGCCGTGAGATAGTGCTCGGTCACCTGCCCGCCGAGTTCGCCCGCCGGGCCCGGGACAGGACACGGCGGACCAATTCCTGTGTTCGAAGGAATTCCAGGCGGCCATGTGGTGTCGCGGCCCCGCATCGCCAGATCCCCGCTCGAATTCACGGTGCGGTCATGGCCTGGATATCGGGTAGGTTCCCGATTCGCTGGGTCGCGGGCCGTCCTGGTGCGTCCATTTGCGGTGAGCCGGTGGCGCGCAGCCGGGCCCGTACTTCGGCCGGGGTCTTGCGACCGGCCCCTGCGGCCGCCAGTCCCTGGTAGCTGGCGACCGAGCCGACGACGATCGGGGATGCGCTCGAGGTTCCACTGAAAGTGTCTGTGTACCAATAGTCTTCGTCGGCACCGCCCTGCAGATCGCCGTATCCGGTGGTGGTCACCTCCAGGCCCCAGCCCTGTGCGTCGAGGCGGGATCCGTAGTTGGAGAAGGCGAGCCGTGAGCGCGCGGGTCCGTTGTCGCGGCCGTGGAATCCCGGTGGCGGAGCGCCCGCGCCGACCAGGATCGCCCCGGAATCGGCTGCGCCGCCACGGAACGGGTTGCGCCAGGAGGACGGGAAATCGGCGGGTCGGGTGTCGTAGAGCGCGCTGTCGAGGTCTTCGGCGCCATTGCCCGCGGCCCCGACCACGATGACACCGCGTCCGATGGCGTAGCGGATCGCGGCCCAGTCGTCAGGCCACCATTCGATCGCGATGTATCCGGCTTGGTCCGAACGGTTCTGGTAGTTGTAGCGCGGTCCGGGCCGATGCAGTTCGAGCAGGATGATATCGCCCGCGCCGAGCGCGTCGGCGGCGGTGCGGATGGCGGCCGCGGAACCCGCGTCGAAGACCGAGACCGCGCGGATGGCCGCATCGGCGGCAATGCCGGTAATGCCGAATGTGTTCACGTCACCGCTGATCTCACCGGCCACCGCGGTGCCGTGATTGCGCCAGCCCAGATCCGCCGACGGCGCATTGCCGATCACCCCGCCCTGGTTCGCCAACAGGTCCTCGTGGGTGAACCGCCACGCGCCCTCCACATCCACGATGCGCACGCCCGCGCCGCGACCACCGGGTTGGGTCCACGCCCAGCGCGCGTTCACCCCCTGCGGCGCGGCGTCCAGATATCCCTGCCGGACTTCGTAATTCGGCGTGACCGCCGGTGCGTCCTCGCGTCGCCGAACCGCGATATCGGCCAGCACCACCGGTGGCGCGATCGGCGGCTCGGTGGGCGGTTTGATGTAGGCCGCCTCGACCGCGTCATCGGCTCGCAGCCGATCCGCGAGCGCCTCGAGTTCGGCCGCGACACCGCGCACCGCGAAATAGTTCAGGTACTGCGCACCGATCGGCTCCTGATCGGTGTCCGCGATCCGCTGCGGCAGCCGATCGGCGGGCCCGAAGATCCGCAGCGGCGCACCGCCTTCGGGCAGCAACTCGACCAACCGGGATTGCGCGGCGATACTCTCGCGCACCGCATTGCGGTCGATACCCGCCCGCGCGCCGTGGGTGACAACGATCAGTTCCGAACCACTCGCCGTGGGTGCCATGCCCGACAGTCAACCCGCCAACTGATCTTCGCGCCACCGCACCAATTCGAGAGTGTGCCAACTCAGTTCGGCACTGCCGGAATGGGCGCGGTGTCCTGGACCGAGACGACCTCGCCCCGGCCTCGGGCGACAGTGAGGATTTCCAGTGCGCCCATCACGATCGCGCAGCCACCGGCCGCGATGGCCAAAGCGTCGAACGAATCGAAGGGCACGACGATCACGACCATCCCGACCACCATGGTCAGCAGCCCGAACACCTCTTGCCAGCCACTTTCCGGCAATTCGGCGGCCCAGACCGCGACGGTGGCCTGCGCGATGCCTCGGATGGCCCAGCCGAGGCCGATCCATACCGCGAGCAACACCACCGAATCCGTGCTGCGCAACGACAGCACCGCCAGGGCGACAGAGGCCGCGCCGCTGAGGAATACGAAGATCCGCAGCGCGGTCGCCAATCGCGAACCCATGGCGATGATGAGCTGTAGCGCACCGCTCCACAGGAGATACAGGCCGAACAGCAGTTCCGCGGTCGCTTCGGTCTTGTGCGGCCACATGGCGATCAGCGCCCCGAGAATCACCGAGCCGACGCCTGCGACCAAGACCGCCTGCCGCACTCCGCCGACAACCGAACCCCCAGGACCCGCACTCTCGTTTTCGGGCATAGCTCAATGGTATGACCCGAGAATGCGGATAGCCGAATATTTGCTTTCGACTCGCGTAACTCCGATATTTTTCCACCGGATTCCCGGCTTATGCCCCTATTGCGAGGATTACGCCGCGGGCGGTGGACCCGTCGCCGAGTTGCCACGGCACGCTCACCCGACCATGTGCCGTACCAGGGGCGTCGGCAGTGTTCAGGACCTGGCGTAGCACTGCGATCGCAGCGCCCGGCACCGCGATATCGGTCTGTGAACGTCCATCGATGGCCGAGACGAGTTCGCTTGCGGTGTCGGCGAGTTCGCCGACACTGACGATGACCGACGGGTCCACAGTGTCGGTCTCGCTTTGTGCCTGCGGCCGCGCTCGCCCGGTCAGTAGCGCGACAATCTGGGCGAGCGCCACCGGATCCCGGGTTCCGTCATAGACCCAACGCTGTCCGAGCACGCCGTGTATCGAGGTGCCGATGAGGGCTTCGTCGGCACCGTCGAGTGGCGCGCCACGGTAGGTCAGCGGCAGGTGGTAGGTGCGTGCGTCCGGCCCCGCGCCATCGGTCACCAGCATGAATTCGATGCCGACCGCACCCGCCGGATCGTCGAGCCGGAAGCCACCGGCCTTGGTCAGCTCCGGTGTGCGCCCACTGTCTCGATACCAGGGCCGGGTCGGCAACCAGGCGGTGAGCAGTTCGAGTTTGGTGGGAGACATTGTCGTGCGGTGGATTACAGCCATGGGCCACACTACCCTTCGGCGGCAGCGGGCGGCGCTACGCGGCCTGGAGTTCGGGGGTGCGTGCTGCGATCCCGCCAGAGCTCGGCCACGATCCACCCCGCGCCGATGGTCACCAGTTGCACCCCAACCGATGCGCGCCGCATGGGGCAGCGAGAAGTGCGGCCGGACAAGCGGTGGCCAGCGGCACACCGCTGCGGCGAGGTCGTTTCCGGGGCGCCGACAGCCGATGCTCCCGTCGGCGTGGTTGTTACGAAGATGTGTCATCGATCGGCAAACCCGTTCACTTGGACGTGGTCTCCATGCGTCAGGCTGGTTCCGTGGTAGTTGCGTCTGATGTCGTGCCGGTGCGTGGCAGTGAGTACTCGGTCTTGTTGCGTCGGATCCGGGAGGCGGATCTGTTGGACCGGCAGTTGCGGTACTACGGGTGCAAGACTGCGATTACCGCAGGGGCATTCGTTGCCGGGTGGGCGGGGTTCTTCGTCATCGGAGATTCGTGGTGGCAGCTGGGTGTTGGGCTGTTCCTGGCCGCGGTGTTCTCGCAGATCGCGTTCCTGGGGCATGACGCCGGGCACAAGCAGATCTTCGCGTCCCGGCGGGGCAACTACCTGTACGGCATGATCGCCGGCAATCTCGGTATCGGGCTGAGCATCGGCTGGTGGACCAGCAATCACAACAGGCACCATGCCCACCCCAACACCGAGGGTGCGGATCCCGACGTCATGGGAATCCTGGCCCATTCCAGCGAACGCGCACGCGCGGGCACGGGTATCCGCCGGCTGATCTTCCGCTACCAGGCCTGGCTGTTCTTCCCAATGTTGTTGCTCGAAGGCGGCAGTTTGCACTACGCGAGCGTCCGTGCGGTGTTTCGCTGGCCGATCCCGAATCGCATCTGGGAGGGTGCACTGCTCGCGGCGCACAGTGTCGGGTACCTCTCCGCGGTGTTCCTGGTCCTGTCGCCGGGTAAAGCGTTGGCGTTCATCGTTGTTCAGCAAGGTCTGTTCGGGTTGTACATGGGCTGCACGTTCGCCCCCAATCACAAGGGGATGGAAGTTCTGCCTGAAGGCGACAACACCGACTTCCTGCGCAGACAGGTACTCACCTCACGCAATATCCGCGGCGGCTTTCTCGTCGACACCGTCCTGGGCGGCTTGAACTATCAGATCGAGCACCACTTGTTCCCGTCGATGCCGCGCGCCAACCTGCGGCGAGCCCAGCCGATGGTCGCGCAGTTCTGCGCCGAAATCGGCGTGCCCTACTGCGAGACGAGCCTTGTCGAGTCCTACGTCCAAGCGCTGAGCCACCTCAACGACGTCGGGCGCCAGACCTGGACGACACCGCAACCGGTCGAATAGGGCAAGAGGGTCGGTAGGCGCCGATTCCGCATCTCACCGTTCATCGTGAACCACCCGCCACGCCCCCTTCGGATACCGACGGGCGGATCGCGATTTCGGGACCGCCGACCAGCATCGCACGGATCATGTGCTGGTCTGTTGGGCCTACCAGAAGCCCAGCTCAGGCTGGGCTTTGCGTTCCGGTGCTACTTCGCGTCGGCCGATCTTCCGAACTGATTCACAACTGAGTTGTTCGACGCGTCCCGGTCGGTCCCCACCGCTGACCTCTGTGGACCGCTATTTCCGGAGACCGCTGTCGTCATCGAATTCGAAGATGTATCGCGGTCTGCTATCCCGGAGCCGCATCGGACACCGAGCCCCTTCGGCTCGCGCGAGATTCGGCGACCATATGGTCGAGCTGACGTTCCGCGCGTTCCGCCCGCGCCAATGTCTGCGCCCGGGCGTCATCGAGTGCGGCCAGCCGTTCGGCTGCTTCGTGGCGGGCCTGCTCGAGCGCCGCCGCAGACTCGGCGCGCACCGCCGCGATCTCCGTGCTCCCCGCGCGGCGAACATCGGCGAGCTCACCGCGGGTCCGATCCAGTTCCGCCCGCACCCGGTTCAACTCCTCGCGCGCCTCGGCGACGGCCTGATTGCGCTCGGCGGCAGACTGTTCGGCGCGTTCGATGGCGCGCTCGGCATCGGCGGCGCGCTGCACCGCCAGATCGCGTTCGGCACCGGCCGCGGTGATCTGCTGGGCGGATTCGCGGCGGATCTGCTCGATCTCGGCGGACGCCTTGCGCCGCGCCAATTCCACATCCTCGGTTGCCTGCTGCCGCGCACGTTCCACATCGTCGGCCGCCTCGCGACGGATGGTACGAATCTCGGTTTCGGCCGCGCTACGCGCCGCGAATACGTCCTCGGCGGCCTGTTTGGTTGCCCGCTCGACCTCACGCATCGCATCGGCCCGCGCGGTATCCGCCTGGGCGACCAGGGATTCCGCATGCTCGGCCGCACTCGCCGCATCGTCGGCGGCCGATTCCGCTGCCGCCCTGGCCTCGTCCGCCTCCCGACGCGCCTGCTCGGCCGCGACCGTCGCGACCTGCGCCTCGGCGATCCGCCGCGCCGCATCCGCTTGCACGGCCTGTACCTGCGCTTCGGCGATCGATGGATCGGCGAGGGTGGACAGCTCGGCCACCGCCGCGGTCAGCGTATTGCCCAATTGATCAGCCAGCCCACGGAATTGGGTGAGCAGTTCGTCGGCACGCAAGCGAGCCACCGTCACCGGCCCCTGCTGCGTCACAGTGACAGAACTCGGGGGTGCATCCGATTCCTGTTGCTGCCGTTGCCGTTCCCGCCACGCCCGCCAGCGCGTGTGGTCGGGATGGTCACAGTATTCCGAGGGTCGCCCGGGCCCTCCCCCGCGCGTAATCGGTCGAGCGCACCCCGGGTAGCTACAAACGTTGGACACCTCAGAATCGTAGCGTTGGTTTCGTCAATTCCAACGTATCCGCACGAAACGAAATCCGTGTCGTACCAAGAACTTCCCAAGTCAACCATCTGGTTCTAGCCTCCGATAAGTGAACATTATCGGGGGTCAACTCCTCTGAGCCGGCCGCAAACTCAGGGCTTTGGTTTCGTTTACGTTTGGTGCGTGCAAACGAAACGTATCTCCAACGGAACTCATGAAAAACTGGGCACCCCGCTCGATCAGCGCGGTTCTGCCCCGATCTGTCGGATCCCCAGCGATTTGTCGTAGCCGTCACGAGTTCTCTGTGATGTGTCGGGCAGGTGGCGTGCCGGCAGTCTGAGCTGGAGAGGATGTGCCTGTACTGAATACTGTTGAGCACCAGTGGGATTCAAGGCCGATGGTGCAGACTGGCGGTTAGAGGTTGTTGTTCGTGGCCGCCGGTTGAGCGACGGGTGGTGTAGCCACCGGTGGTCGTCCACGAGACTGATGGGCCACGCACCAGGTGGCCTTCCGAAGGAAAGTGAGTACCCGCGTGAGTGTCGAACCCGAGATCTGCACGACTGCCGGACTCGTGCGTGGCAGGTGGGACAACGCCAGCACGGTCTTGCGGGGTATCCCCTACGCCGAGCCGCCATTCGGCTCGCGGGAGCTTCGGGACGGCCCGGTATCCCGAGCACGGCTCCGTCCCCGAGGTGAACACGACCACCATGGGCCGTACCGCATCCAAGGAGAACATGATGGCCAAGTACCTGCTGCTCAAGCACTACCGGGGCGCCCCGGCATCGGTCAATGACGTGCCGATGGATCAGTGGACGCCCGAGGAGATCTCGGCCCACGTGCAGTACATGCAGGACTTCGCGGATCGGCTCGAGAGCACCGGCGAGTTTGTCGACGAGAAGGCGCTGTCCCAGGAGGGCACCTTCGTCCGCTACGACGGCGAGGGGAGGCCGCCGGTCACCGATGGCCCGTTCGCCGAGACCAAGGATCTGATCGCTGGCTGGATGGTGATCGACGTGGACAGCTACGAGCGGGCGTTGGAGCTGGCCGGCGAGCTGTCCGCGGCTCCGGGCGCGGGTGGGAAACCAATTCACGAGTGGCTCGAGGTGCGCCCGTTCCTGACCGCGCCTACGACGGTTACAGAGTGACGCACGGTGGATGAGGCCCTGGTCCGAACCCTCACCCCCACTGTGATCGGGATCCTCGGCCGCCGCGGAGCCGACTTCGCGGCCGCCGAGGATGCCGTGCAGGATGCCCTGATCGAAGCGGTGCGGGTGTGGCCGCACGACCCACCGCGCGACCCCAAGGGCTGGTTGGTCGCCGTGGCCTGGCGCAAGTTCCTCGACGCCGCCCGCGCCGATACCTCCCGTCGGCGGCGCGAGGAGCTCGTCGACACCGAGCCCATGCCCGGCCCGGCCGAAACGGTGGACGACACACTGCGGCTGTACTTTCTGTGCGCGCATTCGGCCCTGACCCCGGCCTCGGCGGTCGCGTTGACGCTGCGCGCGGTCGCCGGGTTGACCACGAAACAGATCGCGCAGGCCTACCTCGTGCCCGAGGCGACCATGGCCCAGCGCATCAGCCGGGCCAAACGGACCGTCTCGAGCGTCCGGTTCGACCGAACCGGTGATGTCGCCACGGTGCTGCGCGTGCTCTACCTCGTCTTCAACGAGGGCTACTCCGGCGACGTCGATCTCGCCGCCGAGGCGATCCGGCTCACTCGTCAACTGGCGGCCATGATCAAGCACGAGGAGGTTGCCGGTCTGCTCGCGCTCATGCTGCTCCATCACGCACGGCGCGCGGCACGGACTCGCACCGACGGCAGCCTGGTGCCGCTCGCCGAACAGGACCGCAGCCTGTGGGACACCCGCCTGATCGCCGAGGGCGTCGAAGTGCTCCAGGCAGCCCTTACCCGCGACCGATTGGGAGAGTTCCAGGCCCAGGCCGCCATTGCCGCGCTGCACGCCGACGCCCGCACGGCCGAGGAGACCGACTGGGTGCAGATCGTCGAGTGGTACGACGAACTGCTGCGGCTCACCGACAACCCGGTAGCCCGCCTCAACCGCGCCGTCGCCGTCGGCGAGGCCGACGGCGCACGGGCCGGACTGGCCGCCCTGGCGGAGCTCGACCCCGCCCTGCCCCGCTACACCGCCGTCGCGGCATACCTGCACGAGCGTGACGGTGACCCGGTGACAGCGGCCCGGCTCTACACCGAAGCCGCCCGAGCAGCACCCAATCTCCCTGAACGCGACCACCTCACGCGTCAGGCCGCACGGCTCACCGCAAAGCTCCGCGGTTGAGCGGCCCTACACATGGGCAGGCGTTCACTCGGTCGGTAGGGATCGCCCGACCACCCTGTCGGCTGGTCGCGGTACGTCCTTGACCTTCAGGTATCGGGCACCCCGTACCCCGGCACTCACCATGAACGAAACCTCACGGACGCCGCCGCCATGGTGACCGATCCGGGCTTGCGAGCCCTCAGTGAAGGCTGCCCCTCGACACTTGTTTCCCGTCGTTCGCCGACTTGACCTCAACGAGAATCACGTTCACTTCGCCCGCCAGCAATTCCCAGGCGTGGTCGAAAGCGTCTTCTTGCCAGACGACGGCACCGGGGTTCAGATCTACGATCTGCGTCGTCCCATCGGCCCAGGTCACTTTCTGTCGCCCGGAGCCGAGGTTGACCACCAGCATCGGCGGGTGCGAGTGCATCGCACTTTCCCAGCCGTGAGAGGCGCGCGCATGGATCACCCGAACGTGTTCGTTCTCGAACAAGACTTGGTGCACATCGGGATCCACGATCGTTGCGTGCTGGGGCTTCTGAGCTGAGACCGGGGTCGAAATACTCATTGCAGGCTCCTATCTGCCGGGTTGTTGCGCGATCTCGGCGCTGGCTCCACCACCGGATCGGCCCGGTGATCTCGGAGTGGACCACTGGCTGTCGCACGGATCTGTCCTTCCCAGCGCCATCGTCGCCACCTGACCTCGCTGGGTTCCGCCAGGCCGGCTGCTAAACAATAACCGCATGGAGTTGTAAAAAACAACCGCTCTAAGTAGTGGTTTTGCATCAGAAGGCAATGGCCTGCCGACCAGCCGTAGCTATCGAACCCATGTGGGATGACTCGGGCTCTCGACGCCGGTGGGGCAAAGAGTTGTGAAAAGCAACTACTATGAGTGGCAGTTTCAGATCAGGATGGACAAGGAGGGAGTAGCGATGCCGACCAGCCGTAGCTATCGGGACTCGTGTGGGATAGCTCGGGCTCTCGACGTTGTCGGGGAGCGGTGGGCACTGCTGGTCGTGCGCGAGCTGCTCCTGGTGCCGCAACGCTTCTCCGAGCTGCGGCACGCTCTGCCCAACGCCAGCTCGAACCTGCTTGCCGATCGACTTCGAGAACTCGAACAGCACGGGGTGATCCGGCGTCGCAAACTCGCGTCAACGGCAGGCCCGCAGGTCTACGAACTGACAGAGTGGGGCCGGAAGCTGGAACCGATCGTCCTGGCTCTGGGCGATTGGGGGATCGATGCCCCCAACCCCGCAGAGCCCACCTCACTCAGCGCCACCTCGGTGCTCATCTTCCTGCGAGGTGCCGTTCGTCCCGACCCGGCGGCGCCGCCGATCGTTTGTCGCCTCGATCTCGACGGCTCGGTCTGGACGGTCTCCGTTGACTCCGGAAAGGTGCAGGTGCACAGCGGTGAACCTGCCACGGCCGACATCTCGCTTCGCACGGACCCCAAGACGCTCGGCAGCCTGCTGGCCGACCCCACCTCGCTCGACGCTGCGCTCGCCGAAGGGAGCGTGGCCCTTGTGGGCGAGCTTCCGGCCCTCAACCGGCTGCTATACGGGAGTTGAGGATGGCCACTGCACGCTCAGCTGACGGCCGTGCCGAACCACTTGGGTAGCTGGCCGAGCAGTTCCTGCTGATCGTCGCCGACCCATGCCACGTGGCCGTCGGGCCGCAGCAGCACCGCGGGCACGTCCAGTTCCTCGCTGATATCGACGACGTGGTCGACCCGGTCCGCCCAGCCCGTCACCGAGAGTCGGCCGGTCTGGTCGAGCAGCAGTCCGCGGCCGGCATGCATGAGCTCGTAGAGGCGCCCCCGCTTCAGCCCGATGTCGCGCAGCCGTCGGCCGAGCAGTTCGTGCCCCTCGCCGAGGTCGTAGCGGATCCCGATCGCGGTGATCTTCTCGGTCAGGTACCGGTTCACTTCCTCCAAGTCCATCAGCTCCGACAGCAGTCGGCGCACGGACCGGGGACCCGGCGCGGTGGACATCAGCTCGGACTGCACGCGGGTGTTGTTCAGTACGTCGGCGGCTACCGGGTGCCGTTCGGTCTGGTAGCTGTCCAGCAGCCCCTCCGGTGCCCAGCCGTTGACCTCGGCGGCCAGTTTCCAGCCCAGATTGAACGCGTCCTGGACGCCGAGGTTGAGGCCCTGCCCGCCCAGCGGTGCGTGGACGTGCGCCGCGTCGCCGGCCAGCAGCACCCGACCGACCCGGAAGCGCTCGGCCAGCCGGGTGGCGTCGCCGAAGCGCGACAGCGAACGTGGTGAGTGCACGCCGAAGTCGGTGCCGGCGAACACCCGCAGCTGTCGCTGGAACTCCTCGAGGGTCGGCGGGACCGACCGGTCCTCGGCCACCCCTCGGCGGGCACGACGATGCGGTACACCCCGTCGTCGCCGGAGGGCCCGGCGCCGAACCCCTTGTGGGTCTTGCGGACCTCAGCCACCACGGCGGCCAGCTCCTCGGGCGGCGCGGCCACCTCCATCTCGCCCAGCAGCCACTCGACTGTGGCGGGCTCGCCGGGAAAGCCGACGCCGAGCAGTTTGCGCACCGTGCTGCGGCCGCCGTCGCAACCGGCGAGGTAGCGCGAGCGCAGCTGTGTGCCGTCGGCCAGCTCGACGGTCACCCCGTCCTCGTTTTGGCTCAGCCCGACCAGTTCGCGGCCGCGCCGGATCTCGACGCCGAGTTCGGTGGCGTGCTCGTTCAGCAGGCGCTCGGTGATGGGCTGCGGGATGCCGAGGATGTACGGATGTGCGGTGTCGAGCCGGTCGGGCCGCGGCTTTGTGATCCCGGCGAAGAGGCCGCCGACCGGGTACTGCTTGCCGAGCGCGAGGAACCGCTCGAGCAGACCGCGCTGGTCCATCACCTCGACGCTGCGCACATGCAGGCCGAGCGACCGGACATGCCCGGTCGGCTCGGCCTCCTTCTCCAGCACGAGCACGTGCACGCCGTGCAGCCGCAACTCGCTGGCCAGCATGATGCCGGTCGGCCCGCCACCAGCAACGATCACGTCGATCATGAATTCCCCATTCGCCTTGATTGCATTTCGCCCGGTTGCGACGCGCGGTCCGCCGGCGCGCACACCCCGGGTGCCGAGTCCGGCGCTTCAACGCCCCGCGAGACCCGCACGCCGACAAGCGCGCACGTACGTCGCGCACCCCTGATTTCCGCAGGTTCTGACTTCGGCTGGAGATTCTGCAACACGACCGGGGTCTTGCCGCAAGGCCCCGGTTGCGTTATATGTTGAAAGTGGCAAGGAGCGGATAACCTCCTTGCCTTCGCTATTTCTCTTCGGTTGTGGACCGACCAGCTCCTGAGCACACCCGAGATCCATCTCTGCTCGTCGGCTTTGTCCGGTGGCCGGGTCGCGCACTGGCCGCCGCTGGTCGGGATGGACACGCGAAAGCTGTAGCAGACCAGCATGTTCGAGGTCCGTTTTGCTCGCGCGGACAGAGCCGGTCGATGTTCTCGTTCAGCACATCGACCGGACTCAACGGCTCACGACGGTCTCCCGTTCCACACGCGACAGCTTCTCGGGATTGCGCACGATGTAGAGCCCGGTGATCAGGCCGTCGTCGATCCGCGCCGCCACGACATTGTCGATCTCCCCGTCGATCCGGACGATCAGTGCCGGGCTGCCATTGATCTGTACCGGCTCGACCGACACCGCGCCGGTGACCCTCGGCAAGCCGACCGCCAGCAAGCGAGCCACCCGCTCGGCCCCCACGACGGGCCGCACCACGGCCTGCACGACTCCGCCACCGTCACCCAGCAGGACGACATCGGGTGCAAGCATGTCGAACAGGCTTTGCAGATCACCGGTTTCGATCGCCCGTCGGAATGCATCCAGCGCACCGCGGGTCTCGGCCGGGGAGACGGTCCCGCGTGGTCGTCGTGCCGCGACGTGTGCCCGTGCCCGGTGGGCGATCTGGCGGACCGCGGCGGGCGTCTTGTCGACGGCCTCGGCGATTTCGTCGTAGGCCAGATCGAAGACCTCGCGGAGGACGAATACCGCCCGCTCGGTCGGCGCGAGTGTCTCCAGTACCAGCAGCATCGCCATCGAGACGCTGTCGGCCAGCTCGACGTCCTCGGCCACATCGGGCGTGGTGAGCAGCGGCTCGGGCAACCAGGGACCGACGTAGGACTCTTTGCGACGACCGAGAGTGCGCAGCCGGGTGAGCGCCTGTCGGGTGGTGATCCGGACCAGGTAGGCACGCTGATCCCGCACGGTGTCGAGATCGACGTCCACCCACCGCAACCAGGTCTCCTGCAGGACGTCTTCGGCGTCGGCGGCCGAGCCGAGCATCTCGTAGGCGACGGTGAAGAGCAGGTTGCGGTGGGCGAGGAAGGCCTCGGTAGCGGGATCGGTGCGCTCGCTCATCGGTGACTCCTGTCTGTTCGCTCTCGACTGTGTCACGCACCAGACGCCGATCCAATCCGTTTTGTGACACCTACGAGCAGTGGCGCACGTCACGTCGGCACGTGTCACCAGGGCATGCTCGCCAGCATCTCGTGCTGGTTCAGCACGGACGCCCACAAGCGAGGACGAACCGATGCAGACTCGAGAGCGGCGCAGTAGCCGCCGCTTTGCCCGGCGATCGCGGTGGCTGTCCTGGGCTCCGACCGGACACCGCTGCCGCCGATAGGGAATGGTGGGACGGTGCCGAATATCAGTCTGGATCGGGTCAGTGCGAGTCACGGGGACGCGCCGATACTCAGCGATATCACCGTGACGTTTCCCGCAGGTCGGTGTGCGGCGGTGGTCGGACCGAGCGGCACAGGAAAGACCACGCTGCTGCGGCTGCTCAATCGGCTCGACGAACCGAGCGGCGGCCGGATCCTCCTCGATGACATTCCGATCACCCGGTTGCACGCCCCGGATCTGCGCCGCCGCGTCGGGCTCGTGCCACAGCGCCCCACGCTGCTCACCGATACCGTCGCCGCTGAGATTCGCGTCGGCCGCGCCGATCTCGGGTCCGATCGCCTGGACACGCTGCTCGCCCGGGTCGGCTTGCCGGACTTCCGTGATCGGCGCTGCCTCGAGTTGTCCGGTGGCCAGGCGCAGCGAGTGTGCCTGGCTCGGGCGCTCGCCGTCGAACCCGAGGTGCTGTTGCTCGACGAACCGACCTCTGCTCTCGATGCGCAATCCGCTGCGGCGGTCGGCGCTCTCATTCGTGAGCACACGGCGGGTGGCGGCGGTGCGATCCTGGTCAGCCACGACACTGCCTTCGTGACCGATGTCGCCGACGACGTCTGGACACTGCGGGACGGGCGCCTGTCCCCCGGCGATGATCGGAAATCCCAGTGACAGAACAGCTTTCCGTACCCGGCTGGCCCGGTGTCGCGACCTCGCTCGTGCTGGTCGCGGTGGCCGCCGCGATCGCCTACCGCCAGCAACTGCACCTGACGCGCGAACTACTCATCGCCGCCACCCGCGCCGCGGCCCAGTTGGTGGCCGTCGGCGCCATCCTGCTGGTCCTGTTCCGGCACACCGGATTACCGGGCGCGCTCACGTGGGTCGTGCTCATGGTGCTGATCGCCGGACAGGTGGCGGGCCGACGCGGCAAGGGTCTGCCGCGGGCGCGCCGGGCCGCCACCATCGGCGTCGGCACCGGATCGGCCATCACGCTCGGCGCACTCATCCTGCTCGATGTCATCTCGACACAGGCCCGGGTCGTCGTCCCGGTCGGCGGCATGATCGTTTCCGCCTCGATGCAGGCCACCGGCATCGCGCTGCGCCGACTCCACGAGGACGCCCGCACTGCGCGCCCCGCCATCGAAGCCCGGCTGTGTCTGGGCCTTTCGGCGCGCGAGGCCTTCCTGCCGCATCGCCGATCCGCATTGCGCACCGCGCTGATCCCGACGATCGACGCGACCAAGGTCGTGGGCTTGATCAGTTTGCCCGGCGCCATGACCGGACTCATCCTCGCCGGTGTCGACCCGCTCACCGCTATTCGCTACCAGATCGTGGTCATGTACATGCTGCTCGCGGCCACCGCCCTGGCCGCGCTCACCGCGTCGCGGGTCGCCGAGTCCTATCTGTTCGATAGTGCACAGCGGCTGCTGCCGATACCGGACTGACGGGTGTCGCGAGGAGACGGGAATCGCCGGCGAGCGCATAGGCTTTGGGCTGTCGAACTTCGGACCGGGCGGATGGGAGTGAGCGGGTGGGCGATGCGGTGGTCGCGGTGCCGGAGTCGGTGCGCACGGAGTTGCGGCGCGGGGTACGCAGTGTGCTGGTGGATGCGGTCGCGCTGCGGTTGGTGCGGGAGCGGTTCGATGATGAACAGGCCGGGGCATTGCGGCGGTATCTGGAGGCGTCGCAGTCAGCGAATACGTTGCGGGCGTATCGAACCGATTGGATCGCGTGGGCGGGATGGTGTGCGGCGGAAGGTCGGCAGGCACTGCCCGCGGATCCGCTCGATGTCGCGGTGTACCTGGCCGCGGCGGCGGATGCGTTGCGTCACAGTGACGATGGATCGCAGCGTTGGGCGTTCAGCGCGGCGACCCTCGAGCGCAAGTCGGCGGCTATCGCGGCGGTGCACGCCGCCAACGGATTACCATCGCCCACCCGCTCCGATGTGGTTCGCCTGACCTTGCGCGGCATCCGCCGGACCCGCCGCACACAGCCCAAGCGCAAGCGCCCGGTGCTGCTGCATACCCTCGAACAGTTGCTCGCCGAACTGCCCGAACCACAGTGGCCGACCGAACCGGCGCGCCGCCGCGATACCTTGGCATTGCTCGTCGGGTTCGCGGGAGCGTTGCGCCGCAGTGAACTCGCCGGATTGCGGATCGCCGATGTGCGGGTGGATCTCGATCACGGCACCGGTGAGCCGCTGCTGCTCGTACAGCTCCCGACCACCAAAACCGATCCCACCGGCATCGCCGAGCAGCGCGTCGCACTCCCGCGCGGCCAACGTCCACATACCTGTCCGGTCTGCGCGTTCGCCGATTGGATCCAGCTGCTCGAAGTTCACTGCGCGCGCGGTGATGTGCGAGCCTGGCTCGACGACACCCCCGCGACATCCCCGCATATTCACCGCTGCCACGGTTATCGGGGCACCGCACTCGCCGAAAACGCCACGCTCCCCTTGTTTCCGACCATCACCCGCCACGGCGGCATCGGCACCGAGCCGATGTCCGGTCGCGCCATCGCCGAACTCGTCAAACGCTACGCGGCCCGCGCCGGACTGGACCCGGACCTGTTCTCCGGACACTCCCTGCGCGCCGGATTCGCCACCCAGGCCGCACTCGGCGGTGCCAGCGACCGCGAGATCATGCGGCAGGGCCGCTGGTCCAATCCGCGCACCGTGCACAACTACATCCGTACCGCGAACCCATTGGAAGACAACGCCGTCACCAAACTCGGCCTCTAGATCTTGAACTAGGATGAATTGCATCAAATACAACACTGCACATTCTCGCGATTAAGGCTGCGACGCAGGTCAAGAACAATTGCCACCCGAGCGGGTCGCCGCGAAAATCGCGCCCTACCTGGATGATTCCAGCGTTCCGCGAACAAGACGCAACAATGTTGTGTCTGCAACACCGTGGCGAGGGCTGATCTGCCAGGTGCCGCGCACGTGGTGCTGGCCGATGGGGTCGTGCACCTGGACCCCGAACGCGCGGTGTTCGATGCGATGCTGTTCGGTTGGGAGCGCCAGCAGCGGACGCGGTTTCTCGAGGACGCCACGATCCGGCTCGCCCTTATCCGCCGGTTCGGTGAGTTCACGAATTCGTATCCGTGGCAATGGGAATCGGCCGATGCAGAAGACTTCATCACCCACCTGCGGGCTGAGCGTGACGGGACACGCCCGATCACCGTCTCGACCGCGCGCGGGTACGAGCTGTCGATCACGCTGTTCATCCAGTACGTGACCGACACCCGTTACCAGTGGCCCGCGGTCTGCCGGGAGCGGTTCGGATCGGTGCCGGTGTTCCACGAGGGCAACTCTCGCGCATGTCGCCAAACCCGGTCGGCGGCCGCTGACCTATGACGAGGTCCAGGCGTTGTTCGATGCCGCTGGCGCGCGTGTCGAGCACGCGCGCCAGCGCGGCCGCAAGGGCGCGTTACCCGCGCTGCGTGATGCGGCGTTGCTGAAAACCGTTACGCCTACGGCCTTTCTCCGAGGCTCCGCCCACGTACGTTCCCGCATTTCTCTGAATCTGTGCAGTTCAGAGGCTGATGCCGGAGATGCTGGCCGTCGCGACAGATGTGGTGCGAGTCCAGGTGGCGGGCAATCCTCAGCGACTCGCGCGCAGTATGCGGATTGCGCGCAATGCGCGGGGCGGTTCGCCTTCGAATCCTGTGGAGCCGTCGAGGTAGCCGGTGACGAGGTCGGGGGCGGAGTGGTCTTCGAGATCGGTGAAGCCGAGGGCGCGCAGCTGTGCGGCGATGTCGTCGGGCGTGAAGTAGCTGAACACGGGTTCGCCGACGCCGGCCAGCCGATCGGCACGTGCCTGCTGGTGGGCACGGTCGGCGTCGCTGTTGGCGGGCTGCAGGTAGTCGAAGACCACCTCGACCGGCTGGGCCTGACCAGCGATGTATTCGAGAGTGGCGTGGGCGGCATTCGGAGTCAGATAGAACACGACGCCGAGCCACACGAATACGGCCGGGTCGGTCCGTTTGAATCCGGTGGATTCCAATCCCGCTGCCAGCGTCTGGGTTTCGAAATCGACCGGCACGAAGGTCAACGTCTCAGGGCGGTCGATTCCGGCGGTAGTAAGGCGTTCGCGTTTCCACGCTTGGGTGGCGGGGTGGTCGACCTCGAAGACACGCACGTCCGGGCGCGGATTGCGATAGGCGAAGGTGTCCAGGCCTGCGCCGAGGATCACGACCTGCCGCACACCAGCGGCGATGGCCGTGGCCACGGCGTCCTCGGCGAAGCGCGCGCGTGCGGCGAAGAACAGGCGGCGGGACCGATCGCTGGCCCCATCACCGAGGTGATCGGTTGTGGGCGTACCCAATTCGGCCAGTTCGTCTGCGGTGACGCCGAGCAGACGTGCCGCCAGGGGGTCGGTGAAGATCAGTGGGCGGTCAGCGATCTGGTGATAGGCGCGGGCGTACGCGGTGATGAGCGCTGTCCGGCTGGGTCCGTCGTTCTCCATCTTCAAGAACCTACTTGCGAATGTGGCGCGTGCTCTATGAAATCACTCACGCTCACTCCGCAAAGGAGCACGCGAACACGATCGGTAACCCTGTTTACGGTCGGCCCTCCTTCGGAGCGGTTGCCACGAGTCGACAGGGGGCTCGAACCTGTTATCGCATGCACGGATGCAATACCGCTACTTCACCGGTTTTTTGGGAATGAATTGAATTTTCCGGCCGTGCACGGGGTCCAGCTGCCTCGTGGGCACGTTTTCTGAATTTCTGGGCCGGCACCGATCTCGCCGCACGTCGCCATGACCAGGCCGGTCCAACAGGCCGGAGGGGAACACGGTAGCCATTGTGACATCCATCCCGTTGTGCGAAACGGCATTTCATGGCCTGCGCCAATCGAGTCGGCCGTGCCGACATCGTGACCTGGGATATGACACAACGAGTGCGTTAATTTGCACTGAAGGTCACCCGTTCGACTTTCCCGTTTGCGCGAAGCGGCATTTTATGTCCGCTGTGGCAGACCGATACGGTCGAATTCATGGAGTGGAGTTTTGTGGCGGCCGAAGAGCTCGCGGCTGCGTTGCGGGCCGGTGAGGTGACCTCGGTGGAACTGACCGAGGAGGCGATCGCCCGAATCGAGCGCGACGACAAGGTGATCAACGCGATCTGTGTGCCGGATTTCGACCGCGCGCGGGCCGCCGCGCGCCGTGCTGACGAGGCACGTGCTCGCGGCGAGGATCGGCCGCTGCTCGGTATTCCGGTGACGGTCAAGGAGTCCTACAACATGGCTGGGCTGCCCACGACCTGGGGCATGCCACTGCAGAAGAACTATGTGCCTGCCGAGGACGCGGTACAGGTGTCGCGGTTGAAGGCCGCCGGCGCTGTGGTGCTCGGTAAGACCAATGTGCCTTTGATGCTGCGAGATATCCAGAGCTTCAACGAGATCTACGGCACCACTAACAATCCGTGGGATCACGGCCGCACGTCGGGTGGGTCGTCCGGCGGATCGGCGGCGGCGCTGGCATCGGGATTCGGCGCGCTATCTATCGGCTCCGACCTCGCGGGTTCGCTGCGCACCCCCGCGCATTTCTGCGGTGTCTACGCGCACAAGCCGACACTCGGGCTGGCGCCGACCCGCGGCATGGTCGCGCCGCCCGCGCCGGCGTTGCCGATCGACCTCGACCTCGCTGTCGTCGGTCCGATGGCGCGCACCGCCCGCGACCTCACGCTGCTGCTCGACGTGATGGCCGGACCGGACCCGCTGACCCACGGCGTCGCCTACAACGTCGCACTGCCGCCCGCGCGCCACGAGCGGCTGTCGGACTTCCGTGTCCTGATCATCGAGGACCATCCGCTCATTGCGACCGGGTCCGCTGTGCGGGCCGGGGTGAACCGGGTCGCCGAGGCGCTCGTCGACGAGGGCGCCCGCGTTGAACGGCACAGTCCGCTGCTGCCCGATCCGACCGAAGCGGCGACGCTCTACATGCTGCTGATGCTGTCGAACGCCGCCACAAGTCTTTCCGTCGACGTGTACGAACAGCTGCAGACCCACGCCGCCGCCCTGAGCGCGGACGACCGGAGTCTGGATGCGGCGCGGCTGCGCGGCATGGTGCTCAGCCACCGCGACTGGGTCGAGGCGAACAACCGTCGCGAACTCCACCGCCACGGCTGGCGGCAACTGTTCGCCGAGTTCGATGCCGTGGTGTGCCCCATCACGCCCACTCCCGCCTACCCGCATGACCACAACGGAGGTCTGGAGGACCGGCGCATCGACATCGACGGCGTCGAGTACCCGTACTTCGACCAGCTCGTCTGGGCCGGTATGGCCACCATGCCAGGCCTGCCCGCCACCGCCATACCGACCGGGCGGTCCCCCGAGGGCCTGCCGGTGGGAGTGCAGCTCATCGGTCCGATGTTCGAAGACCGCACCCCGCTGCGGCTGGCCGAACTGCTCGAGCAGAAGATCGGCGGCTTCCAGGCACCGTAGTGCACGCACCGAATCAGACCAGTGCGTAGGCGTCGGTGCCCCGGCCGCGCCTGCGCACTCGAGTTCAACAGGCCACTCTGATGAGGACACCGGCGAGCCCTCTTGCACCGAGCCAGGACCGTGCACGATTCCAATACCGCTACGTCACCAGTCTTTTGGGATAAATCTCCCTGATGAGAGTTCCAGCTCACCGAATCCGAAGTCGGCGTGATAGCACCCGCGACACGAGCTCAGCCACTCGACTTCGGCGAGTAGTCGCATTCGACTGGACCCGGGCCAGCGGTCCGAGCAGACCTCGAACCAACCCGGTACGTTCGAAACATGATCATCTGGCTGAACGGAACCTTCGGAGCCGGAAAGTCCACGACAGCAGGAGAATTGACCGCACTGATCCCCGTATCGCGGATCTTCGACACCGAAGAGGTCGGGGTCATGCTCCGCCACGTCCTCGCCTCCGAGATCGTCCGGGACTTCCAGGACTGGCAACCCTGGCGCGGTCTGGTCGTGGCTGCAGCGACACAGATCCTCGACTACGTCGGCGGCATTCTGATCGTGCCCCAGTCGGTCCTCGTCCACCAGTACTGGCAAGAGATCCGCGCCGGACTCGAAAAAGCCGGCATCCCACTGCATCACTTCGTTCTCCACGCCGATCATCACGAACTCCTGCGCCGCATCCGAACAGATCCCAGCAAACCGAACTCACAATGGCGGCTGGAACACCTCGACGACTACAACGCCGCCCGCTCATGGCACAGCCGAGAGGCACACGTCATCGACACCACCACACTGCAACCGCAACAAGTCGCAACGCTCATAGCGACCCATACGGGCACAGCCATCGGCTGATCATCGACCTCGACGCCTATGCGAAGGGCTTTTCAGGGGCTGTTCGGAGGCGCGCTGTCAGCACTGCCACGCCGTCACCCGTCAGGCGTGGCAGGGCCCAGAGGCGACCCGCCAGGACCGACGCGAGATGGGCTGCTCGGCCGGTCACCGTGGGTCCGTCGGCGGGGCTCGACCAATTGGTGTCGGTGGCAATCAGATTCAGACCTCGCGCTCGCGCGGCGGCCGGTACGAACGGGTTGGGTATGCGTACCTGAGTATCTAGAACGGCGGCGACCGTAGCGGTGGGTATCGCGGAATCTCCACCGAGCGCATACGTGATGTCCAGTTCGTGGATGACGTGATCACCCAGGAGCAGCCGCCGCGGGAAGAGCCGGCCGATACCTCGCGGTTCAAATGTCAACGTGGTGAAGTCGTCGAGCAAGTCGTCCGGGCGCCGATGTGCCGCCAGCGTGCGGGTCATGTCGGTGTTGGCCCGGTCGAACGAACCGCGGTGCCGCACCATCGCGATGGCGATGGACCTCACCGGGGACGAATAGCCCAGGACGAGATGGGCCAGGACATCGTGATTGGTCCATTCGGTGCACAGGCTTGGTTGGGCCCACTGCGTGGCCGTGAGGCTACGGGCGAATTCAGCGAACCGAGCGTCGTTGTCCCGCAACGAGTCAGTCCATCTGGACATTCAGGTGCTCCTGAAGAAAATGGGTTTGGTCGGCGAGCAATTCCGCTACCAGTGGCGGGTGATAGATCTGGAAGTGGTCGCCGTCGTAGCGGCGCGCGACACCACGCGGTGCGCGGCGCGCTACGTCTTCCGCGTGGCGCGGGTCCATCAGGGATTCCCGTTGGGATACGCACACCAGAAGCGGTGCAGTAATCCTCGCGGCGCGGCGCTTGGCGCTGATCAATGCGATACCGATGATGTCCGCCGCGGCGATACGATTATCGAACGTAGCGCCGGACGGGACGGTCGAATACCAACCCTCCAGAGCACCAGCGACGGTGACCGCGGCCAGGCTGTTGGGCCTGGCGACAATGGGAACATACCTGCGGCCCGCTCCACGCATCCACCGGAGTGCGTCCCCGACGATTGCCGGCGTCATTCGCACGATGGGTCGCCAGCCGTTTGGGGCCAGGGTGGCCGGGCCATGGACGATCGGACACTGCACGACCACCGCGGCAACGTCGGCACGCGCGCTGGCTTCCCGTAGCACGTGCATCGCCCCGAGGCTGGTGCCCCACAGGCCGACCCGGTCGGGATCGATGTCGTCGTGGCGGCGCAGATAATTCAGCGCAGCCCCGACGTCCTGCTGGTGGCGGCGCATGCTGATTCGCTGCCGGGGCACACCCTCGGATTCACCGGTGTGCCGGTAGTCGAATGCCAGCGTCGCCAGCCCCGACCGCGCGAAGTGCTGCTCGTATTGCGACAACAACATGTCGTGGGTAGCGCCGAGACCGTGGGCAAGGACAACGGCCGGGTGCGGGCCGGGACCATCGGGCAATGTCAGCCAGCCGGCGCAGCGAGTGCCGTGCGAGGCGAACGACACCCTCGCGGTGTTGACGGGAACGCTCATGCGGAATCCTCCAATACACGTACGATGTACGTATTCTCTTACAGGTACGATGTACGTGTCAATCCGTTCGCAAGTCAATCCGTTCGCAAGGAGGACGATCCGGTGGTTCCGGCACGATTCACGGTGGCCGAAGTGCGGGCGCAAGCGATCCAGATCGTCGACCGTGACGGTCTCAACGCTCTGAGCATGCGATCGCTGGCCACGGCACTGGGCACCGGACCGATGACGCTCTACAACTATGTGAAAGACCGTGACGAACTGGAGGGACTCGTCGCCGAAGCGGTACTCGCCGACGTCGAGCTCCCGCCCCCGTCAGATGACTGGCTCTGCGACGTCAAGTCGATTGCGACCGCCGTCTGGGAAACAATGCGAGCTCATCCCAACGCAGTGCCACTGGTCCTGACTCGCCGCACCGTCTCCGACGCCAGCTACGCTCCTGCGGAACGCCTCATCGAAGCCCTCGGCCGCGGAGGACTTGCCGCACACGATCAACTTGCCGCGTTTCGCGGAGTCCTGAGCCTCGTCATGGGGGCCGCCCAAGTGGAGCTGGCCGGCCCGTTGGTCACAACCGACCGCGAGCAAGCCAACGCCGCGGTAGCCGCACGCATCAGTCGTTTGGCCGGCAACGAGCACCCGCACATGGCGGCAATGGCGCACACGAGCCAAAAGTCAACCATGGCAGCCGACTTCGGCTCCGCTCTCGACATGCTGCTCACCGGCATCCAGGCTCGATCCACCGGGCGTCAGCCACCTCCGAAGAAGCGGACACGTCGAAACACCGACCATCCCGTGCCGAAACAACTCCCCGCGCTGTAAACCAGCTCCGCCGATCTTGAAAGTCGCTGAACGGGAAGTTCGCCGGGTACTGCCGCTGCTCCACCGATGAGCAGGACATCGAGATCCAGACCGAGCAACTACTGGCGCTCGGCGTACCGACCGAGCGGATCTTCATCGACCGGGGATTCTCGGGCACCACGCGCAAGAACTGGACCGGACCGGACAACGCGCTCGCCGCGAGTCACCTCAGCGGCCGCCGCCGTGGCCGATCGGCAGGTGGTGCTGACCACGACGAAGTTCGACCGGTTCGCCCGCAACACGGCCGACGCCGACGACATCCGCACTGGCCTGCGCAAAAGAGACGTGCTGTTCGGGCTCGGCAGTGCGATCCACGACTGGAACGACCCGTTCGGACAGCTGTTCCTGCAAACCCTCGCGATGGTCGCCGAGTTCGAGGCCAACCTCAACCACCTGCGCACCGGCGAAGGCATGGCGAAGGCTCGCGCGAGTGAGTTCAGCTGGACTGAAAGTCACCGCCGCGTTGGCGAGTTCGCCCGTCGTCGAGATCAACTCACCGGGCGACCATGAGTAGAAGTGGCGGCTTGCGCCGCCTCCTGGAAGTCGGCGATGGCCCCGCCGTAGTCCCTGGCCCAGTTCGTCAGGACCTCGATGGGCTCGACGAGGGTCTGGCCGAGGTCGGTGAGGCGGTACTCGACCCGCCGTGGCGCCTCGGCATGGCGTTCGACCAGACCGTACTGCTGGAGTCGGCGCAGTGTCTGGGTGAGGACCTTGCGCGAGATGCCGCCGATAAGGTCGACCAGATCACCGTGCCGGCGAGGCTGATGGCTGAGTCCGAAGAGCACGAGCACGGCCCATTTGTCAGAGATGATTTCGACCGCCAGTCGTGTGGGGCAGTCGACGAGGAAGACCGGTCCAGCCGTGTTCTGCATGAAAGTCGAAGGTACCAGGAGGTAACCGAGGGCTCCGTAACGTCTTGCGCAAGTAACGAATCCAGCGTCAGATGCGGAGGAATCACCATGCCACGAGTTGTCGTATTCGACGAGTTCGGCGGGCCGGATGTCATGCACGTCGTCGAGGAGCCGGTCGTCGAGCCCGCAGCCGGCGAAGTGCGGGTCAGGATCGAAGCGTTCGCCGTCAACCCGCTCGACCAGATGATGCGTTCGGGCACCTCGCCCGCAATCGTCGCCTTGCCGCACGCTCGCCTCGGCGTCGAGGGAACCGGCCGCATCGACGCGGTGGGACCCGAGGTCATTGGGCTGGAGATCGGCGATCCGGTCATCCTCACCGCCATTCCGGACGCGAGTGTCAAGGGTAGCTACGCCGAATACACCACGATCCCCGCGAGCCGGGTCGTCGCCCGGCCTGCCGGGCTCGCAATCACGGAAGCGGCGGCCATATGGGTCGCGTACTCCACCGCCTACGGCGCGCTCGTCGAGAAGGCTGGGATGCGTGCCGGCGACCACGTCCTCATCACTGCCGCGTCCGGCGGTGTCGGTCGGGCGGCAATGCAGATCGCGAATCAGATCGGCGCCGTGCCCATCGCCATCACCCGGCACACCGCGAAGAAGGACGAGTTGATCGCCGCCGGCGCCGCCGCCGTCATCGCCACCGACCACATGGACGTGGTCGAAGCTGTCCGCCACCAGACCGGCGGGACCGGCGCCGACATTGTCCTCGACGTAGTCATGGGCCCCGGCCAGCAGGATCTGCTGAAGGCGGCCCGCCCCGGCGGAACACTGGTCGCAGCGGGCTTCCTGGACCCTCGGCCCACACCCTTCCCGACCAGCACGCCGCTCACGATCTTCGGCTACCGGAGCTTCGAGCACACCCTCGACGCCGTGGTGGTGAAGCGCATGGCGGCCTTCTTGAACGCCGGTGTACGCCTCGGCGCACTGTGGCCCGCCATCGACAAGGTGTTCGCCTTCGACGACGTCGTCGAGGCACACCGCCACCTCGAGAAGGGGCTCCACGCCGGGAAGATCGTCGTCACGATCTAGTTTCTCCTCTGGCGGCCGTTCGGGACCTGCAGGTCCCGAACGGCCGCCAGAGAGCCGACCCACGCCTGCTCGATTTCACTCTCCGTGAAGAACTTTCGGTAGGGCCGCAGAGTGATCGGCCGCGCAGACAGTGCCCGGTCTGCAGCGGGCGAGCGGTCATGTCCCGGGCGGGTGTGGCGCATCTGGCCCGATTCACCGTGCCGAGCGTCTCCGATCTGGTCCGTGCCGCGCTGCGCATGCCTCGACGGTCCGTGCCGATCGGCAGCCTGCCGCGGACCCGATCAGCCGCCGCCGCAACCTCCACCACCACAGCCTCCGCCGCCGCAACCGCCCCCACCGCCCCCACCGCCGCAGCCGGAGTCGCCGCTTCCGGAATCGCCGCCGCTGCAACCGCCTCCGTTGATGTAGGCACCCAGGCCGACGCCTCCTGCGGCGGCTGCGCCGCGGGTGCGGGCGCTGGTGGTCCACAGTTGGGCGCGGCGGCGTTGGCGCAGGAAACGCACGAGCGCGACGCCGACGAATGCGGCGGCGATCGCGAATGCCACGGCGGCGGCGACCGGGTAGAACTGGACGAGTACGGCGCCCGCGAGTACGAAGACCACGGCCATCATTACCAACATCAAGACCTCCCCCACGGAAACGTTCTGTGATCAGGATACCCAGCACCACCGACAATTTCGGACGCGCGACTGCCGATCTATCGCAGGCCCGTCAGCGCCGAGCGAAAGGCCGGGTACCAGCAGATATCCAATCCGACGGAGTTTGTCGGGCCGATGCCATAGTCTTGCTGCGCAAGGCCGACGTTATGGGCGCGGCACTACACGGGGGCAGCGAAATATGACAGACCATGCGTCATCGTCGGATCCTCGACGGAGTCGGCGTCGTCCGGTCGGGTTGGGTAAGCGTGCGTGGCTCACGACCAAGGTGGTGCGCCGCCTGCTGCGGTTTCTCGCCTGGTCGCGGTTCGTTCGCGTGACCGTGGTGAACCGGGAGGTCGTTCCGGCCCGCGGGCCGGTTCTGGTGGCCAGCAATCACATTTCGATGCTCGATGCGGTGTTCCTGTGGGGCGCATTGCGGCGGCGAGCGATGGCGGTGGCCATGGCGGAGTTGTGGTCGTGGCCGGTGGTGGGCTGGTTGGTGCGGCGGCTCGGGCATGTGCCGGTGGTGCGACGCGACCCCGAATCCGGGCAGCAGGCCCTCGAGCACGCCGAATGGATTCTGCGTCACGGCGGCGTGATGCTCATCTATCCCGAGGGCCGATGCGTGCCGCCGGGAGAATCCGAACCCTACAAGCCCGGTGTCGCGAAACTCGCACTGGCAACCGGTGTTCCGATCATTCCGGTCGCCACCACCGGCACCGACAATGTTCTACCTCTGCGCACCAAGGGCGGCGGGCGTCGCGGGTTCGACCGCTCCCATCTGGTCACGATTCGCTTCGGCCCGCCGATCGACCCCACCGACTTCGACTCCCCCGAAAAACTCCTCGACCAGCTACGCGCCGATATCGAATCCCTACGTGCCGAATTCGCTTGAACCACAGCTGATCTCGGATTCTGTGGACTGAACCGCCGAGGCTGCACAGAACTCGCACGGGAATCGGCACGACCTATCTCTCAGCGCGCAATCCGCGATCGATGAACTCGATCATCCAGTCGAAGCTGACTTCCGGGTCACCGGTCCATTGGAAGCCGCGGGAGGCCTGCAGGGATGCGAACCCGTGGAACGCGCAGCGCAGTGCGCGCAGCGCGTGATCCATTTCGTCTTCCGGGATGTGGTACCCGCGCAGCACTGCCGCCATCGAATCCAACAGGCGGGCACTGGGTTCCAGCAACGGATCATCGGCGCCCTCGAACTCGGCGCCGATGGTGGCGGTATACCGGCCGGGATGGGCGATCACGTAGGCGCGGAATGCGCGGGCGAAGGCCGCTAGGGCGTCGGCGCCGGAGAGTCCGTGCATGGCGTCGCGGATCTCGCGGTCGAGTTCGGTCATGGCCAGGACCGCGATGCCGTGTTGCAGGTCGGCCAGGTTGGTGACGTGCTTGTAGAGCGAGGGCGTTCGAACACCGAGCCGTTCGGCCAGCGGCGCCATCGCGAGATTTCCGTAGCCGACGTCGTCGGCGAGCTCGGCGCCCGCTCGAACGACGTCGGCCTTGGTGAGCCCGACCCTAGGCACGAGCATGCTCTCGCAGGAAGGCCAGGGCGAGTTCGGCGACCCGGTCGGGCGCGTCCGCATGCGGGTAATGCCCGGAGCCCTCGGACAATTCGACCCGGCCCAGGCCCTCGGGCATGAGCGCCACGATGGCATCGCCTTCGGCCTTGGGGTCCGGGAAGTCGGGGTCGGCGGTACCCATGACGATCAACGCGGGCACGGTGAGGTTGGGCAGCTGTGCTTCGGCGTCGGCCGGAGTGGACTTGCCGGTCTTCAGGAACTCCGCGAATCGGCCCGGTTCACCCAGCAGCTGCGCCAGCTCGGCCATGTACTGGTCGTAGTCGGCGGGCTTGATCGGGTAGGCGACATTCAGGTAGCTCATCCACAGCCCGAGGCTCTTGAAGACCATCGCGCCCAGCAGTCGAGTCATGCCCTTGCGGTAGCGCGCGACGGTGAATATCGCACCCATGTCGAACTGCTGGGTCTTGGTGAACGGGTTGAGTTCGATGATGCCGCTGACGAGTTCGGGTGACTGCGCGGCGGCGATGGTGGCGGCACCACCGGAGATGGAGTGGCCGATGATGACCGCGGGTCCGCCCAGGTGGCGGATCAGGGCGAGCAGATCACCCGCGATATCGGTGCGCGAGATGGCCGCACTGCCATCATGGGAGGTCCAGTTCATGCTGGATTCTCCGTGTCCGCGCAGGTCGGCCGATGCGACCCGGAAGCCCGCCGCGACCAGCTTCGGCGCCAGCAGCCGATAGGCCTGGCGTCGGTCACCGATCCCGTGCGACAGCACCACCAGCGGGCCGTTGCCGGCCACTTCGTAGGCGATCTGTCCACCGTCGATGGTCAGGTACTCGGTCATGTCGAACTCCAAAGCGTGAGTAGCTAATGCTGATAGCCATAAAGCTAATCGAATTAGCCTTAAGCGTCAAGTGATGTTCCCAAACTTTTGCGGCCCGGCGGTAATCGCTTGGAAAGCAACGGTTTTGGCGCAGCTGCGAGTAGGCGGCGAACTCGGCCTCGCGGTCGGGCGCCTCTCACGTGGCCGTGCCAAACATCGTTGGTGAATCCAACGAATGTATGTATAGTTGGCTGCACCAATATTGGTAACTCCAACGAAAGAGGATGTCATGGCCGCGGATACTCTGGTCGCCGACCGCATCGAGATCGCCGACCTGTTCGCCCGCTACGCCCGCCTGCTCGATGAGAAGCGATGGGACGATGCCGACACGATCTTCACCGACGATGTGGCGGTCCACTCGCCACGAGCCCAACTCCGCGGCATCGACAAGGTTGTCGACTACATGCGACAGGCCGAGGTCGAGGGCGAGCACACCCAGCACATGACCAACGACCTGCTGGTGAACATCGACGGCGACCAGGCCGCGGCCGCGGCGAACTCACTCGTGTACTTCTACCGCGAGGGTCGATCGCCGCATCAAACCAGTGGCCTGCGAACGGCCTGCACCGTAGTACGGACGGCGGCAGGCTGGCGAATCAGCGAGACACGGATCATGCTCGCCTGGATACGCAAGGATTGATCTCTCCCCGAGTGCTTGCAACGCCTGGAGTTACAAGCACTCGGGGCTTTGTCAGTGTCTTGCGAGGCCAGTCTTCGGCGTGAGTGGGTCGGACACTGCCGCTGCGGGGCACGGCGTAGCCAGCGCTTGGCACTCAGGCGCCGGTCCATCGTGGCCAGGAACCGCCACCGCTTCGCGGACAGCTCCGATATTCACCGCGTGCTTCGACCGTACGAACGAAGCTGCGCCGCATAGACATTCAGCTGTTCCACCAACCGTGCGACTGTCACTGGCGGCGCGCAGGCGACCTTGTCCGGCACGAATCCTCAGCACTACCGTGACCGGTGTGTCGGGGCTGTTGAGCAGGGAATTCGGGTTTCGACTAGGGATTTCGGAGTGTTCGGACGGATTCGAGGTGAAGATCGCGGGGAGATCGGTTCCCGATGGGACAGTCATGCCGAAACCACATCACCGGGATCGGGGGTACGGACGTGTCGAACACTGGCAGTACGCTGCCGCGGCGGCAGCTCGGGCGGTATCTGCGCGACCTTCGGCAGCAGGTCGGGTTGACGTTGGATGAAGCGGCGAGGTTGATCGAGCGCAGTGCCAGCAGTCTGCAGCGACTCGAGACCGGGCACGCGGAACGGATTCGGCTGCTGGATGTTCGGGAGCTGTGCACGATGTACAACGCCGATGAAACGACTACGGCCGGGGTGATCGGGCTAGCGCAGCAAGCGTCGGTAAAGTCGTGGTGGCATCGGTACGGCGATCTCATCCCGACGGACTTCGATGTGTATATCGGGCTGGAAGCGGCTGCGCGCCAGCTCACTTCGTACACTCCCGATGTTGTGCTCGGGCTGTTGCAGACACCAGCTTATGCCAACGTGTTGGTACGAGGTACCTACCCGAATGATGCCGACGACGAGATCGACCAACGCTTGCGACTCAAGCGCAAACGACAAGGCCTCATTACCCGCAAGCGCCAGCCTGCTCAGCTGAATGTGGTGCTACTCGAATCCGTACTGCATCGTGTCGTCGGCGGCCCCAAGGTCATGGCAGCACAACTGCGCCACCTGGCTGATGTGTCCACGCTGCCGAACGTGGATCTCCGGATACTGCCGTTGCGGGCCGGAATCCCCCTGGGCGACCCGCTGGGGCAGTTCATCATCCTTGATTTCGATACCGGCGCGACCCCGGAACCGTCCGTCGTGTACCTGCAAAGCTTCACGGGCAGCTTATATCTTGAGGACCAAAATGACGTGGGGCACTACCATAGAGCACATCAAGCCATCCAACGTGCCTCGCTGGATGACATCGCGAGCAGGAACCTGATTCGACAGGTAGCTAGGGAGTACGCCTCGTGACGAACAAACACCATGTCGATCTATCGCACGCTGTGTGGCGCAAGAGCACCCGCAGTTCGGGTAGCCGGGAGTGTGTTGAGGTGGCGTTTCTCGACCGCGGGTTGGTCGGTGTGCGGGATTCCAAGAACCCCACAGGTCCTGCGTTGGTCTTCACCTCCCGCGAATGGAATGCCTTCACGCACAGCGTCATTGACGGCGATTTCACGTAATAGCCAAACCGTTCCGGACCGGGCAAGAAAACTCGGGGCAGCAACGACAGGGGGTGTCTCGTGATCGCCGAGTACGAAGTCGATCTCGCTCGCGCCCAGTGGCGCAAGAGTGCCAGGAGTTCGGCGAGCAGAGATTGCGTCGAGGTTGCGCTCCTCGGCGGCGGGTTGGTCGGCGTGCGGGACTCCAAGAACCCCACAGGTCCTGCGTTGGTCTTCACCTCCCGCGAATGGAATACGTTCACGCACAGCGTCATTGATGGCGAACTTTGGGCGGCAACGACATGGGGTGGCTTGTGATCAACAAGTGGAAAGTCGATCTTTCCCGCGCGGAGTGGCGCAAGAGCGCCAACAGCTCGGCCAGCAGGGAGTGTGTCGAGGTCGCGTTCCTCGACGCTGACCTCGTCGGCGTGCGGGATTCCAAGAACCCCACCGGTCCGGCTCTGGTCTTCACCACCCACGAGTGGAACGCTTTCACCGCCGGGCTCATCGACGGTGAGTTCTCCCAACGGTGAATCCTGCTGACGTGACACCTTTCCCCGCAGGTCGAACGATCCTCGTTCGAGACATGATCTTCGGCAGGTCATTCACCGAATGGCCGCAGCGGGTCGTCGAGGACGGCGGCGACGAACTGCGGGTACTGCTGACGCCCGGTACGGTCGGCCTCGGTCCGGAGCTGTGGATCAAGTCGATGCGCGAGAACGACCCGGCGGCCCGCGGGCAGTTGCTCGAGGCGTATGCCCGCCGGGAATGGGCGATGGCGAACTGGACCTGGCAGCGCACCACGCGGCTGGCCATCATGTACGCCGAGCGCTACTTCGCGATCGCGCCGATGTGGAACGAGCGTGGCGAATTCCTGGGCTGGTATGTCAATTTCCAACTGCCCTTCGTCCGGACCACCGAGGGCGTCGATACCAGTGACCTGCATATCGACCTCGTCGTCGCACCCGATCTGAGCTACCGGTGGAAGGACGAAGACGAGTACGCACTGGCCATTCGGCTCGGATTGGTACCCGACGAATGGCAGCGCGAGATCGAGGCCGCGCGCACCGAGGCACTGACAATGGTCGAGCGTCGCGATGGGCCCTTTGCTGAGGAGTGGGTCACGCTTCCCGTGTAGTGCAGGCGGATTCAGTCTTGGATGCGGCGCCAAGGGCGTTCGGCTTCGAGCGCGAAGGCGATTTCCAGCAATGTGCGTTCGTCGCCGTAGGCGGCGGAGAATTGCATGCCGATCGGGAGCCCTTCGCTCGAGGTGCCCATGGGCAGCGAGATCGCCGGTGCGCCCGCGACATTGTTGAACGGAGTGAAGGCGACCCAGGAAATCAGCCGCTCGAAGAGTTCGTCGAAGGGGACCGTCGGGTTCAGATAGCCCAGTCGCGGGGTGGCGTGCACCAGGACCGGTGACAGGATCAATTCGCTATCGCGCGACATCTCGGCGTAGGCGCGTCGCGCCTGCGATAGGCGGTAGAGGATGGCGGGAGTGCGCGCCATCGACTTCCGATACCGCGCGGCGAGTCCGCGGGTGAACGTATCGAGTCCGCTCGCCCGGAACCGTGGATCGATGGCGAACTTGCCGCCCACCGCGACCAGGAACGCCAACAACCCCCAGTAGACGGTGAAGTCGTCGACGAACCGCCGCCCGACCGGCGGCGCGATGGGCCGCACCTCGTGCCCCATCTTCTCCAGCACGGCGATGGTGTCATCGAGTACCGCACGGGTCTGCGGACAGGTTTCGGTGCCGGTGACCGAATCGGCGATCACCCCGATCCGCAGCCGCCGACGCGCCGGGCCTTCCACCAGACCGACCGGCGGCAGCTTCGGATTGCGCCAGTAGCGTTCGGCGGCGGCGAAATATGTCGCGGTATCGCGCACGGATCGGGTGAGCACCCCCTCGGACACCAGATTGATCGGCATCGACCGCGCCTGCGGCCCGTCGACGTGGCGCCCCCGGCTCGGCTTCAATCCGACAATGCCGCAACACGCGGCGGGAATGCGGATCGACCCGCCGCCGTCATTGCCGTGCGCGATCGGCACCACGCCCGCGGCGACCAATGCGGCCGCACCACCCGATGACGCGCCCGGCGAATAGTCGGTATGCCACGGATTGCGGGTCGGTTCGGCCGCGGCGAATTCGGTGCTCGCGTTCAATCCGAACTCCGGCAGCCGACTCTTGCCCAGCACTGTCATCCCGGTGCTGAGCAGCTGTTTCGTGTACGGCCCGTCCTCGGCGCAGGGCCGCGCGACGAACGCCGCGGTGCCGTGGTTGGTCGGCAATCCCCGCACATCGGTGTTGTCCTTGACATAGGTCGGCACACCGAACAGCGGTGCGTCGGTACTACCCGAGACCAACCCGGTCGATTCGATCACGACGGCGCGCAATGTCGGATCCACGCGCGCCGCCCGCGCCCGCGCTGCCGCGGCGACTTCCGCGGCGCTGACGGCACCACGACGCACCAGATCGGCGATGGCCACTGCGTCGTGGTCGGCGAGCACATCGTCTGTGAAGGCATGTAATCGCTGTGTCGACATATTCGGATTCTGCGCGCTCCGATACCGACCATGTGCCGTTTTGGACGATCGTCCTATGTGGTGCGGCGATCTTGGTGGCGGTGGGGACGACGGCATCGGGCTTCGATATCGTTCGACGAGCAACACACCGAGGAGACCTGACATATGAATAGCTCGATGGCCGTCCCGCTATGCCTCATGGCCGCGGGTGTGCTGAGTATCGTTCCAGCACAATCGGCTTCGGCGGATGCGCCGCCGGATCAGTCCCGTACCGTCACCACCGAGGACGGCTGGGAATTGACCGTCACGAAGGCCGCTGAAAACCTGGATCGAGTGCCCAATCTCGCGGATACCGCGTTCACCCGCGAGGGGTTTGTCAGCCTGCGTGCCGTCGCCGATATCGCCGGCGCGGGCAGCGTGGCGGTGAACTCCGGGACGCTCACGCTGGGCTATCAGATCGGCTGCCAGATCGATGTGTCCAACGGGATATCGGTCGGTCTCGCGGCCTCGGTCGGACCGAATGTCAATGTGATGGTCGCGCCGACCCCGGGGCTCGGTGTCGGCGTCGGCGCCGCCGCGCTGCCCAGCGTGTCCACCACCTTCAAGCCGGGCACCATCACCACCATCCCCTTCGGCACCAAGGCCCTCGCCGGACCGCACGGTTCGATCACCACCGACCAGGTGCAGATCAAAATCGACGCCTGTATGGGACCGGTCAGCCTGCGCTCGTATGTGATCGCCAGTATCTCCACCAACACTGCGGACAACTCGGTCGCGGTGTACGGCGACCCGATCTGGTTGTGATCCCCGTGCCCACTACCGTCATCGCATCCCGTCCGCGACCAGCCGCCGCCGCGCTGCTGGTCGCGGCCGCTGGCATCCTGGTCACCGGCGCCATCACGACCAGCACCGCTACGCTCGCGGCACCGATCGTGCCCGCCACCACCTGCGACCGCTCCGCCGATCCCGACTGCACCGAGCCGGACAAGACGCCCCACCAGGTCATCGTGCCCGCGCCTGTGGGTCCGCCGATCCTGACACCGGCCATGCCGCCTCCGCCCGCCAAGCCGAGCTCACCGGCGGCCGCGCTGACGCCGCCCGCGCCAGCCCCGAATCCAGGCGCGCCGATCGTGCCCGCCGTGCAATGACCGCCAGGTAACGACCGCAGCCGCGAGATGACCGGCAGCTCAGTGACCGACACCCGCCACCATCAGCTGCGGCGCAGCTCGAAAATGCGGAAGGCCCGGCTGCCGGACAGCTCGTACTCCATCTCGTAGCCCGGCCAGAACTCGACCGCGAGGTCCCATGCGCGTTTGCGGTCCACCCCGGTGACCTCGGTGACGCGCACCTCGAACTGTTCGCCCTTCAGCCGGGCGGTAGCGGTGCTCGCCGCACGCAGGTTGGCCGACCACATCGGATGCTTCGGACTGCCCCAATTGGAGCCGACGAGCAGGATGTCGTTGCCGCGCGGAACGTACAGCAGCGAGGTGGTCCGCGCAATCCCGGTTTTGCGCCCCGGCACGGTGATCTCGATCGAGGGCAATCCCGCGAGATCGAGCACCCCGTGCCGACCACGGCTGATCCGCCGCACGAACCGCTCCAGCCACAGCACGAGCGGCGCCAGGCGCATGACCCAGCGTCTCTGCGCGATCCGGCGGGCTAGCGCGGGCAGCGGATTCGACACCATAATTCGAAATCCTGACAGAAATCGCGCACCGGATCGCGGCCGGGACCGCGTGATGAGACCAGCCTCACCTCCTGGGTTGCCAACAGTGTGCCCTGAGTCACGAAAAGCGTTGGGCTACTGGGTAATCGAGGGTGGCGCATCGACGGCCAATTCCGGCAGCGGGCCGCGGTGGGGTTCGATCTCGACCAAGGCCAACTGCCCGGCACACGCCTGACTGAGAGTGGACGCGGGCCGGTCCGCGGTCAGCACATTCGGGTTGCCGTGACGACAGAACGTGGGGTCGGCCGGATCGGGGTCGTACCAGGCACCGGTGGACAACTGCGCGACCTGCGACCGGACCCCGTCGTCAACAACCAGACCGGCCAGACAACTCCCCCGGTCATTGAAGATCCGCACGATATCCCCATCCCGCAGCCCTCGTGCCGCGGCATCGTCGGGATGCAACCGCACCGGTTCCCGCCCGGCGATCTTCACCGACCGGCTGTGCGCGCCGACATCGAGTTGGCTGTGCAGTTTGGTCCGCGGCTGATTCGCGACCAGTTGCAGCGGGAACCGCACCGCGGCGGCGGCGCCGAGCCATTCCTCGGGCTCGAGCCAGACGGGATGACCGGGGCAATCGGAGTATCCGAAACCATCGATCGTCGCCGAGAAGATCTCGATCCGGCCGCTGGGCGTGGTCAGCGGGAAACGCTGCGGATCGGCGCGGAAATCGGACAGCAGCACCGGCTCGGGATCCTGCACCGGAAGCGCCAGCGACTCGCTGTCCCAGAACTCGTCGAAATCCGGCACCGCCGGATCCTTGGTCCCGGCGCGCCATTCCTCGTACAGATGCCGCAACCATTCGTCGACGGTGCGCCCCTCGGTGAATTCCTTACCGATACCGATACGTTCGGCCAACTCACCGAAGATCGCGTAGTCATCGCGGGACGAACCGTGTGGTCGGGTCAGCGCCTTCATCGGAAAGAAGTCGCGGTCGTTCTGCCCGGCGCCGTAGTCGTCGCGTTCGATGCTCATCGTCGCCGGGAGCACGAAATCGGCACGACGTGCGGTGGCGGTCCAGAACGCATCGTGCACGACCACCGTCTCCGGCCGCGCGAACGCCGCATGCAGTCGGGCCAAATTCTGGTGGTGGTGAAAGGGATTCCCGCCGCACCAGTACACCAACTTGATGTCCGGGTAGACCAACCGCGCGCCGTTGTAATCGAACGGCTGTCCCGGATTCAGCAGCATATCGGCGATTCTGGCGACCGGAATGAAGGTTGCCACACCATTGCTGCCCTGTCGAAGCCGTGGCACCATGCCACCTCGCGCCGGTTCGCCGACATGCGCGGTCGACCCGTAGCCGTGTCCGAATCCACCACCGGGCAGTCCGATCTGGCCCAGCATCGCCGCCAACACCACCCCGAGCCACAGCGGCTGAACTCCGTGCTCGGCCCGCTGCAGCGACCAACTGACGTTGATCATGGTGCGCGCCGCGGCCATCTCATGTGCCAGCGTCCGGATCCGCCCGGCCGATATCCCGGTGATCGACTCCGCCCACACCGGATCCTTGACTACACCATCGGTTTCGCCGCGCACGTACCCGACGAACCGCTCGTACCCGACGGTGTACCGGTCCAGAAACTCCGTGTCCGCCAACCCATCCGCATCCAGCACCTGCGCCAGCGCGAGCATCAGCGCGGTATCGCTGCCCGGCCGCGGCGCGATCCACTCGGCCTCGGCTTCGGCCGGAATGTCATCGCGCAGTGGGCTGATCGAGACGAACCGGCAGCCGCGCGCCCGCGCCGCGCCGATCCAGGTCTTGGTGTTGTGCCGTGACACACCACCCGGCGACACCGCGGAGTTCTTCGGTGACAAGCCGCCGAACGCCACCACCAACTCCGCGTGCTCGACCAGCACACTCTTCGCGGTCGCGTGACCCAACAGCAGCTCGGCCGAGCCGATCACGTGCGGCAACAACACCTCCGAGGTACCGAGGCTGTAGCTGTTGACATGCCGCACATAACCGCCGAGGCAGTTCAGGAACCGATGTACCTGACTCTGCGCGTGATGAAACCGCCCCGCACTCGCCCAGCCATACGATCCGCCGTACACCGACTCCGCACCATGCTCGCGATAGACCCGGCTCAACTCACCGGACAGTAGTTCGAACGCCTTGTCCCACGACACCGGCACGAACGGCTCATCACCACGCCCCGACGCCCCCGGCCCGCGCTCCAACCACCCCTGCCGCACATAAGGTTGGTCGATCCTCGTCGGATGATGCTGCGCCGATGCCACATTCTCGATCAACGCCATCGGCTCCGGATCCCCGCGCCACGGGCGCACCGAGGTCAACCGCTCCCCATCGCTATCGGCCTCGAACACTCCCCAGTGCGTCAGATGCGTGGTCATCCCCCCCACGGTAGCCCGCCCCACCGACAAGGCTCACCGCTTTACGGACGGCACCAGACGGCCGACGAATCATCAGACCGCCCAGTTGGATTCGATACCGTTGAGCACTGGCGGCCGACTGCGCGGGCCTCGACCGCGCCTGCGTGACCGCGCGGCCATCCGTACAAAGACGGCCCCGATTCAGCCCGGGAAAACCACAACAACCGCGGCCGAGCCGACAGCCGCGCAGTGCGAGCCGACCCTCGCTCTGCCGAGGACGCAGCAAGGACTTCCCGCGATCGTCGGTATCGCAGTATCGCGGCGAAGCAGTCATCGGCGGCGATCTACGGACAATCGCCGTCCGGTGGACCCCGAGGACCGGCCGAGAACAAGCGCCGGACCCCTACCAACTCGGCGATCAGGAGGGCCGGCAAGCCTGTGGCGCTGACCCAGTACTTCGGTGAGCGCGTTAGATATTCACCTCGACGAGCTGCGGGCCGAGAACTCCTGCAGGTCGGCGACTGCTTGCCTGCCCGGCAACCTCAGATGCAGATGCTGAAGCTGAAGAAGCCCAGCGGGATGTTGAAACAGAACACGACCGAACCACCCACCTGCTCGGCGGTCGGCGCGGGTGCTTGCGGTGCGGCCGACGCCACGGGCGTGGCGACGGAGAGAGCGATGGCGATCGCGGCGAACGCCGAAGCAATTCTTGTGGTCATTTCAACGTCTCCCTGGCTACTCGACGATGATGAGACCCCCGACCATAAATAGTTACGCTTGAAATCATCCGCCGATCCCGGGGCGACCACAAGCCCGCTTCGACTCGTGAACATCCTCGGAGCACCACCAGCGAACCGCGTCGGCGGCGCTACCCGGCCCTGATGCGCGGTCGGGCGGTGCACTGCCCGACCGCGACCCACCCGAGTCAGGACTCGGATTCGACCGGCAGACCCGCCTCGGTCCAGTCCTGGATGCCCGCGCGGTAGGCGCGGACGTTCGTGTAGCCGAGCGCGCGCAGTTTCACGGCGACGACCTCGCTGTTCTGGCAGGCGTTATTGGAGCAGTAGGTGACGATCGGTGCGTGCTGGTCCGGAAGCAGCTGGGCGGCACGGGATTCCACATCGGCTTCCACCAGGGTGAGCGCACCGGGCAGATGCGCCTTCTCGTAATAGCCCGCCCCGAGGGTGTCGAGGACCGTTACCGAACCGGCCTCGATCGCGGCCGCCAACTCTTCACGGGCGATAACTGTGGTCATGGGATTCCTTCCTAACGGCGCACCAATATTTATGTGCGTGCGCACGCTATTATATATGTGCGGGTGCACGCAAGTGGTTAGAATCGGTGCGTGACGCAATCGGAGAAGCATCGCCACGCAGCGAGCAGCGCGTGGTCGGCCCTGCTGCGGGTGCACGCGAACCTGGTCCCGCGCCTGGACGCCGAGCTACGCCGAGACTTCGGACTCCCGCTCGCGTGGTACGACGTACTGCTGGAACTCGACGGCGTCGAACCGCTGCGCATGACCGATGTCGGCGAACGCGTCGTACTCAGCCGCACCCGGGTCAGCAGGCTCGTCACCGAACTGGCGGCCGCGGGCCTGGTTGCGCGCGAAGCGAATCCGGATGACGGCCGATCCGCCTTCGTTGCCATCACCGACACGGGTCGCGAACGCCTGCACGCGGCAACGCCCAGCTACCTCGCGAGCGTTCAAGAATGCTTCGCCGACAAGCTCGATCCGGACGAATTGCATACACTCGCCGCGACTCTCGGCAAAATTCTGGGTCCCACCGATATCGCGCTCACGCCGCGGCGCCCGCGGAGTTCATAGGCCGCAACACTGCACAGCGTGCAATTCGCTTCGTAGGCAACTCGATCCGGTCGATGCCGCGGTCAGACTGGCCGGGCGCGATTATGTCCGTCCGGACCTGCCGACCAGGAGCTAGGCGAACTTCATTGCCCGTTGCGCCAGTACGACCGCAACCCCGATCCGTCGGGGCCATTCGATACACCTTCGCAGTCAATGCAATTCAGGTCACACTGCCACATTCGCGGCATCATTTCTGAAACAATCCCACTTCACATATGCCTGTACCTTGGATTACAGGCACATCGAGCGTGCACCCCGGAAAGGATGCAGCCCCTTGGCGATCGACGCGGCGCAGCGAGCAGCACAACAATCTACCCCGCGGCAAGGAACCCGCTGATGTTCACGCGCTGGGGGGATCTCGTATACCGGCTGCGCTTCGCCGTCATCGGGATCGTAGTGGGCGCGCTACTGGCACTCGGCGGATACGGTTTCGGCCTGGACGACCATCTCAGCTCCGGCGGAATGGACGATCCCACCTCGGAATCCGCGCAGGCCGCGCGCCTCGCCGACGCCGCCTTCGGACGCAATCACGACTTCGACGTCGTCGTGCTCTACACCGCACCCGACGGCAAGACGGTCGACGATCCGGAATTCAGCCAGCCGATCATCGACAACCTCACTAACCTGCCGCACAGGTATCCCGACGAGATCACCGGCATCAACGCCTCCTATTGGCGCGTCGAGAACGCCAAGATCAGCGGCGCGAAGGCGGCGACCGATGACAAGAAGCACGCGGTGGCCGCCATCGCCATCGCGGGCGATAACGACACCGACGCCGTGCGCAACTTCCGAAAGGTCAAGGACGCCTTCGCCATACCCGGTATCGATGTGCAGGTCAGCGGGCTACAGGCGGTGGCGGGCACACTCAACGACACCATGGCCGACGACGTCCACCGCATGGAAGTCCTCGCCATCCCCGCCGTCGCGGTCCTGCTGTTCTTCATCTTCGGCGGCCTCGTCGCCGCCGCGCTGCCGCTGCTGGTCGGCGGACTCACCGTGATCGGCGCATCGGGCATCATCATGTTCCTGACGCGCTTCACCGAAGTGAATTCATTTGTGTCATCGGTGCTCTCGATGATCGGTTTGGGCCTGGCGATCGACTACGGACTGTTCATCGTCAGCCGATTCCGCGAGGAACTGGCCGCGGGCTATGACACCCGTCTCGCGGTGCGCCGCACCGTCATGACCGCGGGCCGCACCGTCGTGTTCTCCGCGACCATGATCATCGCGAGTCTCGGCGGCATGCTGCTGTTCCCCCAGGGCTTTCTCAAATCAATGGCCTACGGCGCCATCGCCACGGTCCTGCTGGCCGCCCTCACCGCCATCACCATCCTGCCCGCCAGCCTGGCCATCCTGGGGCCACGCGTGGATATGCTCGGGTTCAAGCGATTCCGAAGAACCAGGACCGCCGAACAGGTCGAGAACGGACTGTGGGGCAAAACCACCCGCTGGGTCATGCAGCGTCCACTGACCGTCGCGATTCCGCTGGTCATTGTGCTGTTCCTGCTGATCATCCCGGTCAAGGACCTCATCTTCGGCGGTTTCAGCGAACGATATCTGCCACTGGACAACCCCACCCGCGTCGCGCAGCAACAGATCGACACCTACTTCCCGCAGCGCAGATCCGACCCCATCGAACTGGTCTTCGTCGCCGACAGCAGCGGTCCGGTCGGCGATGCCTGGCGCGCCGCCGGGCATGCGCCGGGACTGGCCAGTCCGTTCGATATGCCGTCCAAATCCCTGACGCAGGACAATGTCTACCGCACCAAGGCCACGGTGGTGAACTCCAACGAGGCGGGCGAAACCATCGAATACCTACGCTCGATGGACCTGCCCGAGGGCGTCACGATGCTCGTCGGCGGCATCCCGGCAATGCAGAAGGACAGCATCGACGCACTGCTCTACCGAATCCCGGTAATGATCACCCTCGTCCTGCTGGTGACGACGCTGCTGATGTTCCTCACCTTCGGCTCGCTCGTCCTACCGATCAAGGCAGCGCTCATGAGCGCACTGGGCCTCGGCTCGACCCTCGGCATCCTGACCTGGATCTTCGTCGACGGACACGCCGCCGGGCTGTTGAACTTCACGCCACAGCCGATCCAGTCCAATGTGCTCGTGCTGATCATCGCGATCATCTACGGCCTGTCCACCGACTACGAGGTCTTCCTGCTCTCCCGCATGGTCGAAGCCAGGGCCAAGGGCGCGACCACCACCGACGCGGTGCGCACCGGCACCGCGCACACCGGACGCATCATCACCGCCGCCGCACTGATTCTGCTGGTGGTCACCGGTGCGTTCGCATTCTCCGATCTGGTGATGATGCAGTACATCGCCTACGGCATGATCGCCGCACTGTTCATCGACGCGACCGTACTGCGCATGCTGCTCGTACCCGCCGCCATGAAACTGCTGGGCGACGACTGCTGGTGGGCACCGGCCTGGATGAAACGGCTCCAGGAGAAAATCGGACTCGGCGAACCTATTCTGGACGATGAACGCCCGGGCACCGAGGACAAGCGCGACCTGGTCGAGACCACACCGATCACCGACACCGTCCGACCGAAGCTCTCGGCCACAACCGCAGCACGCTCGGAAGGTTCCTAGCAGAACCGACGGCTGCGCGAAAGGGACGCCACGCGCCGCCTCGGGAGGTACGCTCTGCGCCGGAAAGCCCGCGGACCCGATCGCCGGACCTGGCGACCTGGTCAACCACCGGCCATTGGACCGAAGGACGACCGCGATGTGCAGCTACCGCCTCGATGCCGAATATGCCGATCCGACACCGCTGAAGGTGCGCATCGACACGCACCAGCGCTACTCCGAACGGCCCGACGATCCGGCCGCCGCTGTTCTGGCCGCGCTAGCGCTCACCGGAACCGAGCATCTAGCCGATATCGGCTGCGGAGACGCGCGTTTTCTCGCCCAGCTCGCCGCCAGCGGTCACCAGGGTCCGCTCGTCGGCATCGACACCTCCCCCGCGATGGTCGCCGCGGCCGATGCGGTCCCCGGGGTGCGCGGGGTATTCGGCAGTGCGGAGCGTATCCCCTTCGACGACAACAGTTTCGAGGTGATCACCGCTCGCCACATGCTCTACCATGTGGCCGATCCGATCGCCGCGCTCCGGGAGTTCCGGCGCACCACCAAACCCGGCGGGTCGGTCAGCGTGGTCGTCAATCATCCCGGAACCTATCCGTACACCAGCGAACTCGTGGCCGCGCATGCCGCGACCTATGGCGCGGGGTCCGCGGTCACCATGACCGTCGACTCCGATACGTTGCCGGAGATGATGACCCGGGTATTCGGCGATGTGCGGATGCACCGGTCCGACAACGCGCTCGTCTTCGATACGCCCGAACCGCTGGTGCGGTTCGCCGAGGCGCTGCTCACGTTGTACGGCGTGACACCGAACCACCCACGGCGGCAGGCCATCCTCACCGATCTGCGCGAGGACGTCGAGGACTGGTTCACCCATCATCCGGAACACACGTGGCGCGATCCGAAGGGCTACCTGGTCGCAACGGCCGTGGTCGAGCCGGAATAGTCGCACCGCGGCAGCTGGTTTCGAATCACCAGGGCAGTGCGCCTTCGGCATCGAAGTAGCCACCGGTGGGGCCATCGGGCCCGATCTGCGCCATCCGCACAATGATCTCGGCGCCCTCTTCGACGGTCTGGATGCCGGTATTCACATTCAGATCGGTCTTCGTGAAGCCGGGCTCCACCGCATTGATCCGCATGTTCGGGAATGCCTTCGCGTACTGGACGGTGATCATGTTGACTGCGGTCTTCGACGCGGGATAAGCCACGCCGGGGTAGGCGTATGCCGGGGTGCCCGCGGCGGTGACTCTGGTCAGTGAGGCCAGACCGCTGCTGACGTTCACCACGACCGCGGCGCTGGAACGCTGGAGCAGCGGCAGGAATGCGTGTAGGACGCGCACCGTGCCGAATACGTTCGTGTCGAATGTCTTTCGCATGATGTCGGCCGTCACATCCGCGGCGCCGACCACGACATGCCTATCACTCATCTCTGCCTGGATGCCCGCATTGTTGATCAGCACATCCAGCCCACCCTCGGCCGCTATGGTCTCGACCGCGGTCGCCACGGACGCGTCATCGGTGATGTCGAGCTGAACCACGCGCGCGCCCAACCGCTCGGCGGCCCGGCGACCGCGTTCGGCGTCCCGGCTGCCGATGTAGACGGTGTGGCCCGCGGTAACGAGTCGGCGGGCGGTCTCGAAGCCGAGACCTTTGTTCGCTCCGGTGATCAGTGTTGCTGTCATGTCTTCACGCTAGGTTTTAGAGCGCACTCGAAGTCAAGTCGGCCTCTCCCCTCTGGGCTGGAGGTGATTGTTCGAGTCTTGCGTTGGGTTTGGAAGGTGATTTGTGGTTGGTGTGACATGAGAGGATTGATGCGTAGATGCGCATATCTACCTAACTTAATGTTTTATCTCGGTATCTGTTAGACCTTGTTTCCCCTGCGCCTCCTACGTCGATATGAACCCTTATGGCCAACTCCCCCTCGGAGAGTCGGCCTTCGTGGTCCATGGCCACTCCCCCCTGCTCCGAGCAGTCCCACTCATCCACTCCCCCTCGGGTGCTGCTGGAGATGACCGAGCCGGAGCTGGTGTGGGATCTGATCGAGAACATCGTGTCCAAGGCGGCTGCTGATGGTCTTCACGCCCGAAATCCTAAGCGCGATTTCTCGCGTCACTGGACCCCATGTTCCGTATAGGTGCCTCGCGAAGGTCGACCGACCAGTTACTCTCGTCGCGTGGTCCTGCCCGACCCGGCACGTGCGCCGGAGGTCCATGAGCGCCCGTCACCCTCAGGAAGCAGGAGTTCGATGCGATTACAGAGTCGTCGCCATGTTTTGGTCACTCTGGCGGCTACCACTGCCGCACTCATTGTCGGAGGTTCGGTGCCCGCGGTGGCGAGCCCGGCCCCGCCCACACTGGTGCAGCCGCTCGGCGCCGATTTCCTCTGGGGCGTGGCCGCGTCGGGCTACCAGTCGGAAGGCCATGCGCCGGACAGCAATTGGTCCCGATATGTGGCCGAGGGCAAGACGACCGAGCCGTACCTCGAGTCGGTCGACTTCTTCCACCGCTACCGATCCGATATCGACCTGGCCGCGAAGCTCGGCGTCAAGGTCTACCGCATCGGCGTCGAATGGGCGCGGGTGCAGCCCCGACCGGGTGAATGGGATGAGGCCGGACTTCGCTTCTACGACAATGTGATCGCCGCGATCACCGCCGCAGGCATGCGGCCGATGCTCACCATCGACCACTGGGTCTACCCGGGTTGGGAGGTCGATCGCGGCGGGTGGTCGAATCCGAATATCGTCGCGGACTGGCTCGCCAATGCCCGCACTGTCGTCGATCGGTACGCCGCGAACAACCCGCTCTGGGTCACGTTCAACGAGCCCGCCGCCTACATCATGAACGAGTCCACGCACGGCGGCCTCGACGCCACCGCCATCCCGGCGATGCAGGACCGCATCGCCCAGGCGCACACCGCCATCTACGACTACATCCACGCCGTTCAGCCCGGCGCGATGGTCACCAGCAACGTGGCCTACATTCCCGCGGGCGAGGATGTGGTCAATGGCCCGCTCATCGACAAGATCGCCGCGAAGCTCGACTACATCGGCATCGACTACTACTACGGCGCCTCCCCCGGCACCGTCACCCAGCTGAGCTTCAGCGAACTCTGGAAGAACCCGCTCGAACCCGAGGGCATCTACTATGCCCTGCAACACTATTCACGCAAGTTCCCGGGCCGCCCGCTCTACATCGTCGAAAACGGTATGCCCACCGAGAACGGCGCACCGCGTACCGACGGCTACACCCGCGCCGACGACCTCCGCGATACCGTCTACTGGCTGCAGCGTGCGAAGGCCGATGGCATGAACCTCATCGGCTACAACTACTGGAGCCTCACCGATAACTACGAATGGGGTTCCTACACACCGCGTTTCGGCCTGTACACCGTCGATGTCCGGACCGACCCCACCCTCACCCGCAAGCCCACCGACGCCGTCCCCGCCTACACCGATATCACCCACAATGGCGGCGTCGCCCCCGGCTACCGCCCCACCCGCGACCCGAAACCCTGCTCCTTCGTCGACGCCGCCGCCAGCTGCGTCGACCCGGTCACCGTGCCCCGCTAGCCGGAGCGCAGGCACCGAGGTTCGCGGGCCGCGCGCAGCGGTTGGTCGGCTCCCGGGATCGCCGGGAGCCGACCCTCGAGTCAGGCGCCGGTGAACTGTGCGCCGGAGATCGAGCGGGACTTCTCGCCGTCGACGCCGACGGGAATGTCGCCCTCGAGGGTGGTGCGGTAGAGGACGCGGGTGACGTCGAGATGGTTCAGGTCGCCCGGGGCCAGGTGTGCGGTGGCCCGGTTGTCCCAGAACGCGAGGCTGCCCTTCTCCCAGCGGAATCGGACGGTGTAGGCCGGATTCGACAGTTCGTCGAACAGCAGCCGCAGCACGGCATCGCTCTGGGCCGGACTCAGGCCGACGATGTGGGTGGTGAAGCCGGGGTTGACGAAGAGCACCTTCTCACCGGTCACGGGATGTACTCGGACGACCGGATGTTCGGTCACCAAGGGGGCGCCGGCGACCTTCTTCGCGTAATCGCTGTCCTCGTTCCATGCGGGCCTGCTGCCACCGAACCGGTGCACGGCCCGCAACCCCTCGACGAACTTCCGCAGCGATTCGGGCAGGTTCGCGTACGCGGCGGCGAGATTGGTCCAACTGGTGTCGCCGCCGCGCGCTGGTGCGATCTCGGCCCGCAGCAGTGAGGCGGCGGGCGGGTTGATCAGCGCGGAGACATCGATGTGCCAATGGTTGGTGTAGGTGAACTTCTTGACGCCGAAACGCTTTTCGTAGAGGCGGCTGTCGACGGCGAGAATTTCGGGGAATTCGGTCGGCGCGTCATCGTCGTAGGGGTGTGATGGCGTGACGGCGCCGAAGCGCCGGGAGAAGGCGATGTGCTCGGCGTGGCCGATGTGCTGATCGCGGAAGAACAGCACCTTGTATTCGTAGAGCGCCGAGGTGATGTCTGCGACCTCCTGATCGGTGAGTTCGGCGCGCAGGTCGACGCCCGCGATCTCGGCGCCGATATGTCCGGCGACGGGTGTGATCTGCAGGGTGGTGGTGGGGTTTTCGCTGACGGTGGTCATGGTCGTAGTTCCTTCGGCGATGGGTTGGGATGGTCGGTGCGGCTCGGGCGACAACCGCTGCCGCCCGAGCGCATGAAGTCGATGGCGCGCCGCCGGGTCAGCCGGGTGGTCATGCGCCGACTTCGGTCCGCACCCGCGCGAACTGGCTTTCCACCGGAGCCAGCCCGTAGTGCCCGCGCAGGGTGGTCGCGGTGTAGTCCGTGCGGAACAGGCCGCGTTCCTGCAGGATCGGCACGACTCGGTCCACGAAGACCTCGAGCCCGCCGGGCAGATACGGCGGCATGATGTTGAAGCCGTCGGCGGCACCGTTGTCGAACCACGACTGCAGTTCGTCGGCGATATCGGCGGGTGTGCCCGCCAAGGTGCGGTGCCCGCGTCCGCCGCCGAGCTTGCCGATGAGCTGGCGCACGGTGAGGTTCTCGCGTTCGGCCAAATCCTTCACCAGTGTGAATCTGCTCTTGCCGCCCTCGATCTCGCTTTCCTGCGGCAGCGGCGGCAGTGGTGCGTCGAGCGCGTGTTCGGTGAGATCGACACCGAGCAGCGAAGACAGTTGCCGCAGTGCGTAATCCGGGGAGATGAGGTCGGTGAATTCCTGTTCCAGCGCCAGTGCTTCCGCCCGCGTGTCGGCGATGAACGGCACCAGGCCGGGCAGCACCTTCAGATCATCGGCCGAGCGGCCGTACTTCAACAGCCGTGCCTTCAGATCCCGATAAAACGCCTGTCCTTCCGCCAGTGATCGTTGCGCGGTGAATACCGCCTCGGCATAGCGCGCGGCGAAATCCTTACCGCTCTCCGACGATCCGGCCTGCACCAGCAGCGGCCGCCCCTGCTGGCTGCGCGGCGAATTCAGCGGACCACGGACCCGGAAGCGCTCGCTGGCGTAGTCGATGGTGTGCACCTTGTCCGGATCGGCGAATACGCCCGCATCCGGATCGAGCACGATCGCCGAGGACTCCCAGCTGTCCCACAACTGTACGGTGACATCCACGAACTCCTGTGCCCGCTCGTAGCGCCTGGCGTGTTCCGGAATGGCGTCGAAACCGAAGTTGAACGCCTCCTGTTCATTGGCCGAGGTGACAATATTCCACCCGGCCCGCCCACTACTGATGTGGTCGAGGGAGGCGAATTTGCGCGCCAGATTGAACGGTTCGTTGTAGGTGGTCGACGCCGTCGCGATCAAGCCGACGCGTTCGGTCACCGCGGCGATCGCCGCGAGCAAGGTGAGCGGTTCGAACACGGCCAGCGTATTGCGCTCGATCCGCGGTCCGACCGCCAGCCCGTCGGCGAAGAACACCGAATCGAGTTTGCCGCGCTCGGCGATCCGTCCGAGTTCCTGGAAATGCCGCACATCCAGCACCCGGCGTTCCTCGGTCCGGGGATGGCGCCAGGCAGCCTCGTGATGGCCGACTCCCATGAGGAAGGCATTGAGGTGGAATTGCTTGCGAGGTAGAGACATGGGAGATCCTTAACGGGATGGTTCGGCGCGCCAGCGCGACAGACGGCGTTCGAGAGCGACCAGTACGCCATTGAAGGTCAGCCCCAACAGCGAGATCGCGAGGATGCCCGCATACATATTGGGAATCTGGAAGTTCTGCTGGGCCGCGGTGATCAGGTAGCCGAGTCCGGCGCGCGCACCGACCATTTCGGCGGCGATGAGCACCAGGATCGAGGAGGCGGCCGCCATTCGCACACCGGTGAATATCGATGGCACGGCGGCGGGCAGGATCACCTTCTGGAACAGTCGAATCGGCGAGAAGCCGAGCGAGACAGCCGATTTGATCAGCAACGGATCCACCGTGCGCACACCGGTGATGGTGTTCAGCAGGATCGGGAAGAAGCTCGCGTACACCACGAGCGCGATCTTGGACGTCTCGCCGATCCCCAGAATCAGGATGAACACCGGCAACAGCGCCAATGCCGCGGTGTTGCGGAACAATTCCAGGATCGGGTTGAGGAAATCCGCCACCGGCTTGTACCAGGCGATGGCCACACCGACCGGAATGGCCACCAACAGTGCGAGGGAGAATCCGGTCGCGGAGCGGGTCAGGCTCGTCGAGACGTGTTCCCACATCTCTCCGCTGCGTACCAGGTCGACAAAGGCCTGCGCGACGGTCGAGAACGGCGGCAGGAAGACCTCATCCACGAGCCCGAGCCGCGGCGCCGCCTCCCAGACCGCGACCAACAGGCCGATGGCGAAGGTGGGCTTGAAGATTCGCCACGCCAGCAGCGCGAATGCGCGCAGCAGACGCGCCGCGCCGATCGGCCTCGGTGCGGTGGATTCGGCCCGGCTCCGCACTAGGACCGGCCGGGACTTTTCGACCACCTGTACTGCGCTAGACATGAACCGACTTCCTTTCGGTATTCGTGGTCGTGGACAGCGATTCCCGTTCGAGTCCCTGTGCCCGGGTGACCTCGCTCTGCAACTGCGACCAGATCTGATGCCGGGCTTCTCGGAACCGTTCGCTCGACCGCACATCCGCACCGGAATCGCGATCGATCTCGATATCGATCACGGCCTTGACCCGCCCCGGCCGCGAGGTCAGCACGGCAACCCGCTGGCCGAGGTAGACGGCCTCATCGATGCCGTGGGTGATGAACAGGATGGTTTTCCCGGTCGCCCGCCAGATCCGTAACAGCTCGTCCTGCAATGACTCCCGGGTCTGGGCGTCGAGCGCGGCGAACGGCTCGTCCATCAGCAGCACCTGCGGATCGAAGGCGAGGCTGCGGGCGATGGCGACGCGCTGCTTCATCCCACCGGATAGCTCATGCGGATAGCGATCGCCGAATCCGTCGAGCCCGACCAGCTCCAGGTACTCCGCCGCGATCTTGCGGCGGTCCCGGCGCCTGACCCCCTTGGCCTCCAAACCGAATTCGATATTGGCCCGAGCGGTGCGCCAGGGCAGCAGCGCATACTGCTGGAATACGATGCCGCGGTCCAGTCCCGGACCGCTGATCGGCTTGCCGTCCAGCAGGATCCGCCCCGCGCTCGGCTTGCTCAGCCCACCGAGCAGATCCAGTAGTGTCGACTTCCCGGATCCGCTGGGGCCGACGAGCACCAGGAATTCGCCGTCATGCAGTTCCAGTGAAATATCCTCGATCGCGGTGAACTCCGCGTTGGCGCCCCGGACCGGGAACTGTTTGCGCACTCCGGTGAGTGCGAGTTTCACCTGACTCATTTCGCTGCGACCACCTCTCCGGTCGGGCCGGTGCTTGGGCCGTAAGTGCCATTGGCGTACGGGTTGTCCTTATTGGTGAACAGGTCCTTTGCAGACAGCTTTCCCGCGGGCAGATCACCGTTGCGGACCAGCCAATCGATCCAGATCTGCAGTTCCTTCTCGGCGATCACGGCACCGGGCACCGGAATGCCCGGACTCCTCCAGAATTTCAGCAGGTCGGTGTTCTCATTGCGCCCGCGCTTATTGATGATCGAGGCGAAGCGCGCCACCACCTCGTCACGCGGTGTCACCTGCAGCCAGCGCGTCGCCCGTGCGGTGCCCTGTACGAAGTCCTTGACCGCCTCCGGATGCTGGGCGATGTAGTCCTTGCGGAAAACGTAAGTGCCATAGTCGAATTGCCCGAACAGGGCCTTGTCGGTGTAGAGCGGGTGGATCCCGCCGCGCCCTTCCGCGCTCTCCCGGAAGACCCCGCCGAGGGTGCCGACATCGATCTGGCCCTTGCGCAGGGCATCCTCGGTATTGGCGGGCGGCACCACGATCAACTCGACCTGTTTGATCTCCTGGTCGGTCAGCCCCTGCTGATGCAGCCATTCCCGGGTGATGAATTCATGGTGTGCGCCAAGGGTATTGACGCCGACCTTCTTGCCGATCAGATCCCGGGCCGAGGTGATGCCGGAATCGTCGCGGACGAAATAGCCCGTGAACGACTGCTCATCCGCGCCGTAGGAGCTCAGCACCGAGGTGACCGGTGCGCCGCCCGCGGACAACTTGACGACCGCGCCGTTGAACGCGCTGCCGAATTCGATCTGACGGGTCGCGGCGGCTTGGATATTCGCCGGGCCGCTGGTGGTGTCACCCTCCCAGTGCAATGCGATCTTGGAGAAGTAGCCGAGATCGTCGGCCAGTTCATAGGCCGAGACCTGGCCGGTCGCGCCCTGGTAGCGCAGCACGGCCTTGCCGTCGGCATCGGTGCCCGGCCCCGACTTTCCGCAGCCGGTGAGCACCGCGAGTGCGGCGGGAATGGTGAGTGCGGCGGCCAGCGCACGGACGAGCCGCGGCCTGGTTTTCTGGGACAACGTCATGGGAGTTCTTTCACCGAATGCGCCCTACCGCGCGGCGGCATCGGCCACGCCGCGACGGCAGGTAAGCGCGAGGATTACCTGATTGTCGAATGCGGCTACCGTCTTTCGGCGACCGCGGATTCAGGCGCGACAGACTCCGTGCGGGAGGCGCATGAGATCCACCGTGCGACGGCGGATCAGCGCAATGGATTCAACCATGTCAACGACCTTCGTGGATTGTGTGCAAGCGGCGACCCCGCGGCTGTGTGTCCATGGTGGGGTCGACCCCGCAGGGCGACAATGGCGATTTCACATTGTGAAAATCACCGTGAGTACAATTCGACCGGCGCATCGGTAATGGCGGCGGTCGAGTCGAACAGTGGACCGATTCGGCCCGCGATCTGGCGCATCGCCGGCACGATTCCCCGCACCAATTCCGCATTCAGACGTGCCGAACGAGCCTGCACGCCGAGCGCGCCCCAGACCTGTCGGTCGGGGCCGAGGATCGGCACCGCCACCGAGCGCACCGGATCCTCGCGCTCGATGATCTCCTCGGCGAAACCGCTGCGGCGCACGCGATCCAGATCCGGTGGCGGCAGCGGCGTCGGCCGCCGGTCCGGTCCGTCGGCAATGGCTCGCACCGGTGCGAATGCCAGCAGCGCGTGCCCGACCGCGCTGGAACGCAAGGGCTGGCGGGCGCGCGGAAGCTGGTTGGGGCAGAAGTACACCGGCGGCCGAGCCTGGAAGACGGTGACCGCGTCCCGGTCATCGGCAATGCTCAGACTGACGGTTATCTTGATGCCCGCGGCCAGCGCATACAGATGCGGTGCGGCCGCGTCGATGCCCAATCGCGACAGTGCGGGCCGCGCCAGTGAGGCGAGTCCCTGACCGATGCGGTAGCGATCGGTCGCCGGATCCTGCTCCAGCAACCGACCCCGGACCAGGGCCTGGGCCAACCGATAGGTGGTGCTGACCGGTAGGCCCGCGCGATGGGCCAGTTCACTCACCGACAGTTCCGGATCATCGCCCTCGAAGCAGTTCAGGACATGGATCGCGCGGTCGACCGCTTGGGCACCCGAACGGGGTTGATCGGCGGCAGTCATGGTTCCTCCTGATATTTCTACCGATCCGGATGTGGCCAGAACTATCGCCGGATGCGCCGTGCGCGGCAATGGTTCTGCGCCCGCTGCGTGGATTTCTCGCGCATCAATCACTCGGGCGTCAAAATCGCGCTGATTCCAAGGGTTTTGCGCTGCCGATGACGGCCGTACATTTCGAATTCCCTGCGCTGACCCCGCATTCCGCTGACGATTGCCCATTTCGGCCGCAATCCCGACGCCTCAGGAGCAGACGCATGAGTGAACTCTGGCAGACCGACACCGACGTCTTGGTGATCGGCGGCGGTCCGGCCGCGACATGGGCAGCCATCCACGCGCGTGCGGCCGGGGCCGAGGTGACCCTGGTCGATAAGGGCTACTGTGGAACAAGTGGCGCCACCGCGCCTTCCGGCACCGGTGTCTGGTACGTCGCCCCGGAAGCGACGGCACGTGCGAATGCGAAGGCGAGTCGAGAGGCGCTCGGCGGCCATCTCGCCGACCACTATTGGATGGACCGGGTCCTCGATCAGACCTACACGAATATGAATCGCCTTGCGGTGGAAGGCAAGTACCCGTTTCCCATCGACCCCGTGACCGGCGAGCAGCTGCGCACCGGAGTGCAGGGACCCGAGTACATGCGCCGGATGCGCGCATGGGTCAAACGACTCGGTGTCCGGATCCTCGACCACGCACCGGCTCTCGAACTGCTGGTCGACGATGACGGCACGGTTCGTGGCGCGGCCGGATTCCAACGCCAACTCGACCGCGACTACCGCATTACGGCGGGCGCGGTGGTGTTGGCCAGCGGCGGTTGCGCATTCCTCTCACGCGCGCTCGGCACCAATGTCGACACCGGTGACGGTGCGCTGATGGCCGCCGAGGTGGGGGCGCGCTTCTCCGGTATGGAGTTCTCCAACGCCTACGCGATCGTGCCGAAGGGCTCGACCATCACCAAGACCGCCTACTACGGCTACGCGACGTTCTTCTATGAGGACGGGCGGGTGCTCGAGGGCGCAGGCTCGACGAAAGGCCGGTCGGTCATCGCCCGAACCCTGTTGTCCGAGAAGGTATTCGCACAACTGGACCGGGCCGAAGCGACGGTGCAGGCGCAGATGCGACTCGGGCAGCCGAACTTCTTCCTGCAGTTCGATCGGCGCGGTATCAACCCGTTCACCGACCGTTTCGAGGTCGACCTGCTCGCCGAGGGCACCGTGCGCGGCACCGGTGGCATCGATATCGTCGACGACGACTGCGCGACCACGGTGCCCGGCCTGTTCGCGGCGGGTGACGCGGCGACCAGGGAACGGATCTGCGGTGGCTTCACCGGTGGTGGCAGCCACAATTCGGCGTGGGCGATGTCGTCGGGGAGTTGGGCGGGCGCGGGTGCGGCACGGTTCGCACTCGGCTCGACGCGGCCCGACGCCGCGACCTTGCGCGGCACGGGAAGGGTCGGATTGCGGCCGACGGGCTCGGCCACACTTTCCGCCGCCGAGGTCGTCGAAGGTGCTCAGCAGGAGCTGATTCCGTTCCAGAAGAACTACTTACGCCACGGCGATCGATTGCGGCCCGCACTCGCCGAACTCGACACGCTCTGGGAGCGCGCCGGTGCGGAGCTGGGCGGCCGCACCGGTGACGAGCGGATCCGCGCCCGCCAGGCCGCCGCCATCACCGCGGTCGGCAGGCTCATGTACGCATCGACACTGACGCGCACCGAGACGCGCGGCATGAGCAAGCGCGCCGACCATCCGGATCTGGATCCGACACAGCGCCACCACATCCACTCCGGTGGCCTCGATACCGTGTGGACCGCGACGGCCGCGGTGGCGTCATGATCGAACGCGTACTCGCCGACGCCTGCATCGGCTGCGATAAATGCGTCGACGCCTGCCCCACCAATGTCTTCGACCGCACCGAATCCGGAATCCCGGTCATCGCAAGGCAATCCGACTGCCAGACCTGCTTCATGTGCGAGGCCTACTGCCCCACCGACGCGCTGTATGTCGATCCCGAATCGACCCCGCTGGCTGCTGGCACCCCCATCCCCGAAGAGCAGATCGGCCGCTACCGCGAGAAGCTCGGCTGGGGTAAGGGACGAACAGCGGGCGCGCTGATCGCCATCGGCCCCCGCCTCCCGCACGGCGGGCCCCCGCCCCGCATCGTCACCTGACCGCGGCCCGATCAGCCGTGGTAGCCGAGTTGTTCGAGTAGGCCCTCCAGTTGGAGCTCGAACAGTTCGGCGCGATCGGCGAAGCTATCGGTGCCGTACTGGTCGAAGACGTCGAAGGTCACGGCACCGAAGAGTCCGGTCCACATGGTGATGCCGCGGGCGATGAGCCAGTCCGGGACATCGTGGCCGAAGACGGCTCGGATGTCCGCGAAATTTCCTGCGAGCGCGGATGATATCGGCCGCTCCCGCACCGGAGCGGTGAGCAGGCCCGCGTGGTAGGCGCGGGCGAAGAGGGTCTGCATGGTCGCGATCACCCGGGTGCCCGGGACGTTGGTCTGTTCCGCCGGGGCGTCGTAGCCCGGGACCGGTGTGCCGAACAACAGCCCATAGCGCGCCGGTTCGGCCAGCGCCCAGGCACGCACGGCGCGGCCGACGATGCGCAACCCCTCGATCGGATCATCGGGGGCATCGGCCAGCGCCGCGTCCACCGCGTCACCAAGTGCGTTGTAGCCATCGATCACGAGCAGGGTCAGCAGTTCATCGCGACTGCGCACGTAGCGGTAGACCGCCGAGGAGACGACACCGAGATCGCGGGCGACAGCGCGCAGCGACAGCGCTGCCGCGCCATCGGTGGCCAGATGTTCACGTCCGATCCGGACGATATCGCTCATGGTCTGGGCCCTGGCACGGGCCCGTGGTGTCGTCGCCATACGCATCACCATGCGCGCCGATGAGAGCGATGTCAACTAATGCGAGCACCGCTCTTGGGCGCCTGGCGTGGTGGCAACATGCTCACCTCCCCCGCACTCCCGATTTCGGCAAGCCCGGGGTCCGGATCCAGCTGGTGTGCGCCCGCGAGGCGCATGCTGCCGCGCCGGTGAGCGTTGCCGCATCGGACGTCCTCGGCCCGTATCGAGATGAATTACCAGGTCACTCCCCCGTTCGGACTGGACTCCGCTGCCAGCGAGCAGCGCCTCGGACTGCGCCCGACACCCATCGACCACGCTATCGCGGCCACCGTCGCTCGGCGGAAATCCCAGTTCTGAACCCTCGAGCGAGGCTTAGCTACTCGGTAGTAGTGTTACCGGTGTCACTGGCGACACAGATCGAGGAGCACCACATGGACCAGCGGACGACGGATTTCGACGTACTCGTCGTCGGTTCAGGATTCGGCGGCAGCGTTACGGCACTGCGGCTGATCGAGAAGGGCTACCGGGTCGGGGTACTCGAGGCGGGTCGGCGCTATTCCGATGACGAGCTCCCCGAAACCAGTTGGGACCTGCGCAAATTCCTCTGGGCACCCAAGCTCGGCTGCTACGGCATCCAGCGCATCCATCCGCTGCGCAATGTGCTGATCCTCGGCGGCGCCGGTGTCGGCGGCGGTTCACTGAACTACGCGAATACCCTCTACGTGCCGCCGGAGCCGTTCTTCCAGGACCAGCAGTGGCGTGACATCACCGACTGGCGCGCCGAACTCACCCCGTACTACGAGCGCGCGAAGAAGATGCTCGGCGTGGTACAGAACCCGCATCTGACACCGGCGGACGAGGTGTTCAAGAAGGTCGCCGATGATCTGGGCGTCGGGGACACCTTCGTGCAGACCCCGGTCGGCGTGTTCTTCGGCGAACCGGGAAAGACCGTGGCGGATCCGTACTTCGGCGGCGTCGGCCCCGATCGCACCGGTTGCCTCGAATGCGGTGAATGCATGACCGGTTGCCGCCACGGCGCGAAGAACACCCTGGTCAAGAATTACCTGTACCTCGCGGAAAAGACTGGCGCACAGGTGATCCCGATGACGACGGTGACCTGCGTCCGTCCGTTGCCCGATGGCACCTGGGACGTCTCGACCGAGCGCACCGGCGCGTGGTTGCGCAAGCGCCCGCACACCTACACCGCCGACCATGTCGTACTCGCCGCGGGCACCCTCGGCACGCAAAAGCTGTTGCACGCCATGCGCGATAGGGGCGTACTTCCCGAATTGTCCAACCGGCTGGGCGAACTCACCCGCACCAACTCCGAATCCATTGTGGGCGCGGCGACCCGCAAGGTGAATCCGGATGTCGACTTCACCCGGGGTGTCGCGATCACCTCATCGATCCACCCGACCGCCGACACCCATATCGAACCTGTCCGCTACGGCAAGGGCTCGAATGCGATGGGCCTGTTGCAGACCCTCATGGTCGACGGCGGCGGCCGGATACCGCGCTGGCTGCGCTTCCTCGGCCAGGTGGTGCGAAACCCGTTCACCCTCATCAGTTTCCTGAGCGTGAAGAACTGGAGCGAGCGCACCATCATCTCCCTGGTGATGCAGCACCTGGACAACTCCATCACCACCTACACCAAGCGCACCCTCTTCGGCCGCAAACTCACCAGCAAACAAGGCCACGGTGAACCGAATCCGACCTGGATTCCCGCGGGCAACGAGGTGACCCGCAAGGTCGCCGAGGAAATCGACGGCGTCGCCGGCGGCAGCTGGGGCGAAGTCTTCAATATCCCCCTCACCGCCCATTTCCTCGGCGGCGCCCCCATCGGCGCGGACCGCGACTCCGGCGTAATCGACGCCTACCACCGAGTTTTCGGCTACCCCACCCTAAGCGTCGTCGACGGTGCCGCCGTCTCCGCGAACCTCGGCGTCAACCCGTCCCTGACCATCACCGCCCAAGCCGAACGCTGCGCCGCCTACTGGCCCAACAAGGGCGAACAAGATCAGCGCCCCCCGCAAGCCGTTGCCTACCAACAGATCCAGCCCATCGCCCCCAAGAACCCGGTCGTCCCCGCCGAAGCCCCCACCGCCCTGGTCCTCCCGATCGTCGAGATCCGGACCGAAACCAAACCCGCCGCCAGCTGACCACACCCCCTCCCCCACAGGACTTGGACGAATGCTCACCATGCGCTCGTGCAGGCAAACGTCGAGAACACACCCGCACCAGCGCATTCTCGATGTTGTGATGCTTTAGGTGCGTAGGAGGAGGACTGCGCTGGCAGTAGCCGATGCCAGTGCGATGGCTGCGAGGCCGGAGGTGAGGCGGGGGGTTCGCAGGGTGGGGATGTGGCGGTCGAAAGCGGGGCGGCCGGGGCCTGGGCGCCGTGGGCGGCCATGGTGAGGCCGACGGCCAAGATCAGCCGAACTGGAGGGAGCGCCGGGCCATGCCGAGCCAGAACCCGTCGATCACGGTGCGTTGGTCGGCCAGATCGTCCGCGCCCGCGCCGAGGGCGACGAACAGCGGTGCGAAATGGTCGGTGCGCGGATGCGCGAGATGTGCCGCGGGGGCCTTGTTTTCGAAGTCGAGCAGGGCGTCGAGATCATGGGCGGCGAGGGTTTCCCGGCCCCAGTCGTCGAATTCGGCGGTGAAGCTGTGAACGTGCTCGTCATCGGCGGTGATGGCGCGCAGGTTGTGGGTGAAGAAGCCACTGCCGATGATCAGCACGCCCTCGGCGCGCAGCGGCGCGAGTTTGCGGCCGATCGCCAGCAGCTGCTGCGGGTCCAGCGTCGGCATCGAGAGTTGCAGCACCGGAATATCGGCATCCCGATACATCTCCTTCAGCGGCACATAGGCACCGTGGTCCAGCCCGCGATCCGGGACATCGACCACGCTGCCGCCGAGCAGTTTGCGCACCTTGTCCGCCAGTTCCGGCGCCCCGGGCGCGGCATATCGCACCCGGTAGTAGCGCTCCGGAAAGCCGCCGAAGTCATAGACCAGCGGCACCGTGGTGGTCGCACCGAGCGCGATCGGCGCGGCCTCCCAATGCGCGGAGATCATCAGAATGGCGGTGGGCCGGGGCAATGCGCGCGACCACGCGGCCAGCTCACCGGGCCACCGCGGATGGTCGGCCAAGGGCGGCGCGCCGTGCGAGAGGTAGAGCACCGGCATCTGCCCAGGCCCGCCGCTCGTCGATTCGCGACGCGAAGCTGCACTCATCACTGCACTCCATCCAAGTAGTTCAAATTTGAACCCAAGCAAACTATAGCCTTTTGTTCAAATTTGAACAAGCCGAGTAGGGTGGCTGCCGTGGGTGATACGAAATGGCTCAATGAGCGGGAGATGCGCACCTGGCAGGGCTTCCTGGCGGCCGGGGCACTCGTCGGCCGCCAGGTCGAACAGCACCTCAAACAGGAGGGGCTCTCGCACACCCAGTACGAAGTGCTGGTCCGCCTCGCCGCCGCCCCGGACGGCCAACTGCGGATGACCGAACTGGCCGATGCGCTCTACACCTCGAAAAGCGGCCTGAACTACCAGGTTACGCAGCTGGAGAAGTTCGGCCTCGTCCGCCGTGAGGCCTGCCCGACCGATATCCGCGGTGTCACTGCCGTTCTCACCACGGAGGGCCGTCACCGCCTCGAACAGATCGCACCTGGTCACGTCGAGACGGTCCGCCGCGTGCTCATCGACGTGCTGAGCCCCCAACAGCAGGAGGCCATAGCCACCGGACTCGGCGAGGTAGTGCGCCGACTCGGGTAGGTCGCGCCCGCCGCACCAGCGTTCAAGACTTCCGATCCGGCCGGGCCGAGGCTGGGACACCGCACTTGTGTCAGGAGGTAGCGCAATGAACGATCCTTCCGCGGCGAAGCGGGAACAGGTTCGCGTGGCGTTGTACGCCCACTTCGCCCGCACCGGAACCGCCCCTACCCCAGCGGATCTGGCAGCCGGGACCGGACTCGCGCATCCCGAGATTCGCGACGCACTCGCAGCGCTGCACGAACACCGCGATCTGGTCCTCGACACACAGAACCGTGACCGGATCCTCATGGCGCACCCCTTCGCCGCCATCCCGCTCGGCTTCTCGGTAATGGGCACGAGCACGCTGTGGTGGGGCGGTTGCGCATGGGATTCCTTCGCCATCCCACACCTGCTCCATGACGAGCCGGACGTGCTGGTCGCCACGCGCTGCCCGGCCTGCGACACCCCCCACGCGTGGGTGGTCGGACGCGCGGCTCCACCCGCGGGTGATCAGGTGGCCAACTTCCTGACTCCGGTCCCCCGCATCTGGAACGACGTCGTGCACAGCTGCGCCAACCAGCGCCTGTTCTGCTCGGCCGCCTGCGTCGAAACCTGGCTCGAGAACACCGGGCAGACACCGGGTTACGTCATGGACCTGGCCACGCTGTGGCGGCTGGCCAGCGACTGGTACCGCGGGCGCATGGAATCCGGGTACATCCGGCGCGATCCGGCCTCGGCCACAGCCTATTTCGCCCAGGTGGGACTGCACGGGAAGTTCTGGGGTTTACCCGGATGACTCCGGCGCCGGTGTCCGACGAAAGGAGGACATCGGCCGCGACCATAGGCCGATGTCACGGCCCTGGGAACCCCGCAGAATCGGGGCCGTAAGAAATCTGTTGGGAAACTCTAAGCCCCAACAGATTTGATGCCCAGGTAGGGATGTGACGCTGATGGTCGCAGATTGACCCAGAACGGAGAAGACAGTGCCCACCACGTTTGCGAGTTCCGTCGCCGAGGCCGTTGCGGATACGGTGCAGGACTGCCGCCGACGTGGGTGGACGGTCGCCGAAACGGTCAATGGCGTCTGCCTGATCACCGACGAGCAGATATCGGCCATCGAACTCACCGGCACACTGGCCGCCACCGTGCGCCGGTTCCTGCGGGCGAACAATCTGTCCGGTCCGGTGATCGAGATTCCGGGGGCGCAGCGCCGCGAGATCCACTTGGTCGTCGGCGCCGCCAAGGCCGCGATGGCGATCGGCGCGCTGCGCGAGGTCGGCGCGATCGTGCACACCGGCGGTGCGAGCATCCCGTTGCCGCCGACCCGGCTCTCGGCCGGTTCGGCCTGCTGGGGAGTCTCTCCGGCCGAGGCCCGCTGGGTACCGCCGGTCGTCGCCATCGCCGCCGCCGTACGCGCTGCCGAAACTGGCCGCAAGCCGCATGTCAGCGGCATGGCCTGCTGAAATCTCGATCCACGTCGCCGGAAGTCGGCAGGACGCGCCCACAGCAGATCCGGAGAGGGATATCGGATTGCCCGAACCGACTGTGCGCGTCCCGCCCTCGAACATCGGTACGCCCGCGATACCGACTGCGGCCTCGGTATCGCGCCTCGATGTTCGAGACACGGTGTCGGCGACGGCGCCTGGAGATCACCATGCCCATTCAGATTAGAGCCGATCGTCCATTCGAGTTGATTTCTTTGGGGCACAGCATAATTGGCGCATGTCGCCGTCGTGCCCTGTCACAACGCCGCGCCCGCACCCGCATTCGATCGGTCCGACACCTGAAGGGCTCCCGCGGCGGCGCGGGCCCCACCAGCCTGCGCTCGTAGCCGAAGAACACCGCGCCCAGCACGAGGGCGGCGGCGATCAGTTGCCGGTCACAACCTGTAGCCCACACGGCATCACGACCACGGGCCGGACGAGCGAATGCGACTCGCACACACTGGTGCTCCTGTGGCGTGTGTGACGAGATGGCAAACCGGTAGCGCCACGCCGCGGAGCCGATCCTCGACCTTTTCAAGACGCCAGATTGCGACCGACTGAGTGCGTTCGACGTGGAACAACGAATTCCGCGCTGAAAGTGTGTGGCTTTGTCCACTGCCGACACGATAATCGGCTGCGTTAGCCCGGAGTCTGCTCGCCGGGCTCCGGACGCGCCATAATCGGCGCTCTCGCGAATACGAGAGGTCCTCGTGCGCCGGGCACACCACGAACGCGCACGCTGCCAGCTACTGGACGGTCGGGTAAGGCAAGTATTCGCCGGTTTGCGGCGATAGTGCTATTCGGACCGGTTCGCGCTGCGGACCGCGATAGGGAGGAGGTATGATCCCACGATGATCGAAACATGTTACGGTCTAACACATTTGGTGTACCGCTCGGTTTCGGACAGGCGTGTGGACGATCGCGCCAACCGGGGAGCGGACACCGAGGTTCTAAACACGTAAGGCCGTAACTGCCTGTGGATCAATGGGATCCATCCACCTCGTAGCGTTCCAGTAGCAACATGCTTCGACCCCGTATGACCGATAGTGGGCCGACGATCTGGAGACGGTCGCATACACAGGCTTGAAAGACCGTGCAGTTGAACAGATCTCACCGTTAACGTGTTATTCGTTCTTGGGAGCTACTTTCTTGGCCATGTCCCTGCATTCGCCGGAGTTCGCAGCCGATCCGCACGCCGCATACGACGATATGCGGCGTCGTCACGGTCCGCTCGTTCCGGTGGAGATAGCCGTCGATGTGCCCGCGACGCTCGTGATCGGCTACCGCGAAGCACTGAACATCCTGAGTGATCCCGCCCACTTCCCGGCGGACCCGCGGGCCTGGCAGGCCACCATTCCGGAGCACTGCCCGGTCCTACCGATGATGAAGTGGGGGCCCACCGGGTCGAAGACGGTGGGCGAGGACCACTCTCGTCATCGAGCTGCCTATACCGCCAGCCTCGAAAAAGTCGATCTGTACGCCCTACGCCACGCGGTCGAAGCCATCGCGGTGCCATTGATCAACAGCTTTTGCGAGAGCGGTTCCGCGGATCTGCTGGGCGAGTACGCCGTCCCGCTCACCGTGCGGGTGCTCAACGACCTGCTCGGGTTCTCGCCGGAGGCCGGGCAGGAAGCGTTCGCGGCCTTGGTGGCGCTGCGCGATGCCTCGGATGCGGCCTCGACCGAGCACAGCGAGCAGCGATTCACGGCGGCGATATCGGATGTCGTGAAGGCCAAGCGCGCGGCGCCTGGTGCGGACGTAATTTCCTGGCTGATCGGACATTCCGCCCGATTCGACGATGCGGAGATCGTGGCGCAGACGGCGATGTTGTACTCGACGGGTACCGAACCGACGTGGAACCTTATCGTCAACGCACTGCTGTTGATGGTGACCAATGACCAGTTCCACGATGAGCTCCTGGGTGGCGCGCTGTCCATCCGTGACGCGATCGACGAAGTGCTGTTCAGCGATCCGCCGCTGGCGAACTTTTGTTCGCGCTTTCCACGGCAGCCACAAATAATCGGGGGTTCGTGGTTGCCGGTCCACCAGCCCGTCGTGATCAGTTTGGCGGCGTGCAACAATGATCCCGCGGTCGGTGGCGACCGGACCGGCAACCGGTCGCATCTGGCGTGGGGCGCCGGGCCGCGTTCGTGCCCGGCGCAGTCAATAGCCATGGTCATCGTGCAAGAAGCGCTCGACCAACTGCTCGACGCCCTCCCCGATATCGAATTGGCCGTGCCCGCCGACCAGTTGCAGTGGCGGCCGGGCGCCTTTCACCGTGCGCCGACCGCGGTCCCGGTGACTTTCCCTCCAGCACCACCGCTCACTTTCGTATAAGGAGAATCCCCGGCCGAATTCACCGTGAGATTCCGCCCGAGCGAGACGCCTGCGAGTCGCCCTCGCAGGCACTCGTTATGATCACGTTTCTCTGCCCGCTGTCGACTCATGAAGAGGAATGCCCATGGCACGCAAAGTCGTTGTGACGCTGGTCGATGACTACGACGGCAAGTCCCCCGCCGAGGAAACAGTGGCCTTCGCACTGGACGGGGTCGAATACCAGATCGATCTGTCCACGGCCAATGCCGGCCAGCTGCGCGGCATCTTCGAAAACTGGACACCGAACGCCCGCAGGACCGGTCGCGTACCACGCGGCAAGGGCCACGCCTCGCGCTCGGCGAATGACCGCGCACGCACCGCCGCCATTCGCGACTGGGCGCGCAAGAAAGGCCTCACCGTCTCGGCGCGCGGACGGATTTCGGCCGAGGTGGCCAATGCGTACGAGAAGGCCAACGCCTAACCCGGCCATCAGGATTGCGCGCCCGTACCGGCGCTGAAGATTTGGTGGCGCCACTACGGCGCGGCTTCCCATCGTCGTGGACTGGGTTGGCTAAGCTTGCTGCGCTGTGCGACGTGGCGGCGTCCGCACAGCGAACGGGGAAGGGAACCCGCTCGGCGATACTCCGCGTATCGCCGAGCGGGCTCGCAAAAGTCCACGACACCGTCAACTGATCCCGACTTACCCGGTCCAGTCGCTGCGCTCGCGGCAGCCACTGCGCCACCGGGCGTGGTCACAGTCCTGGATCGAGGACCGACGTGGTGCGGGTGCGCCAGAGTTCGGACCAGTTACTGGTCGGTCCTAGGCATTTCCACACCGTCACCCTGCTGGAAATACCGGGGAAGCCGAGCGGGTCGTCGACCCGAGCAACCGGCTCTACCTGGGAAAACAGCGGGCGCAGCGCTGGTTCCGCGGCACCGGCGGTGATGTAGAGAACCGTAGTGGCCGAATCGGGCGGTGTGCCGAAGAAGGCGAAGCCGCGGTTGGGGCTGTACACCGCGGGCAGATCGGCGCCGCCGAGCCGATCGACCGCCGCGGCCTGCCAATAGGTTTGGGCGACTATCACCGTGCGGCGTCGTTCACTGGGATCCAGCCGCGCGTCGGCCGCGCGCACAGCCGCGACCAACTCCGACCACCCGGTGGTGCCGAATATACGCATGCGCGTTGACTGCTCGTGCGGTGTCCGCGTCGGGTTGTGCAAACGCGAGGTCGGCAATGGCAGCAATACGGTCAGCACCACCGCGATCGTCACCGCCATCGCGACGACCGCGATGCCTACGCCGCGCCACCACCGTCGCAGATCGCACGCCGACACTCCCACCGCACCGGCCGCGAACAGCACCGGCAGCAACCCGGCCAGATAGTAGGGCCGCCCACCGGACACGAGCACGAACCCGATCTGCGCTGCCACTGCGACAACAAGGAACCGGTACTCGCGCCACCAGGGATAACGAACCACTCCCCAAAGCCCCCATAGCGCCAGCACCGAACCGAGCACTCCTGCGAGGGTGGCCAGTTGGATCGGCACCGTCGCTGGCCCCCCTGCGGCCGCGAACTGTTCCGAACGGATCACCGTTCCCATATCCAGCTGCGGCCATCCGTGTGCGGCCTGCCACCACAGCCCGGGTGCTGCGGCGGCCGCGACGATCAGCACCCCGAGCCACAGTGCCGGGCGGCCCAGCATCGCCCGGGGCCCGAAGACGATTACGCCGAGGCCGATCCCCGCCAGTAGCACCGGAATCAGTAGTTTGACTTCGCTATCGAGTGCGGCGACCAACGCGGCGACCAGCAGCACGCCGTCGCGATGGGTCCGAATCCATACCAGCAACAACCACACCATCACCGCGGACAAGGTGGCGTCGAAGGCAAAGGTGGACAATGTCGCCGCCTGTGTGACCAGGAACGGACAGCTGGCATAACCGAGCCCGGCCAACAGCTGTGCGCCGCGTCCGCCGCCGAACTCGCGGGCGAGCGCGGCGGCAAGCGCGATACCCGCGATACCCAGCATGATCGCCGGAAGCCGCAGTGCGACAATCGATCCCGGTGCGATGGCGTCCATGAGCCGAGCGACGATCGGAAGCAGCGGCCCCTGATCGACATATCCTGTCGAGAGCCGCCGACCGGCGGCCAGGAAGTACAGCTCATCGCCGAAATAGTCATATCTGCCCGCCCGGACCACCAGGATCAGCCCGGCCACCGCCGCAATGGCCGCGACAGGTCCAATCGCGAACGGCGCCAGAACCTTCGATGCGCCGACTGTCGTACGGTTCGTCGTCGCAACCGTTTCTATCGCAGCGTCGGGACCGGTGCCATCAGATGTCGTCGAGGTGCTGGCCGACCGCGGGTCGCTACGAGCTGTCGGGATGGTCATGAACTGCGCATTTTCGGCAGAGCCAGAGTCAGTGCGGTCAATGCGAACGCGACGCCGGACACCACCCACAGCACAGTCGAGTAGGCCGCCAGATAGGTGTGGCCTGTCGCCACACGAGTGGCCGCATCGATGGCCGAGGCGATTGTTGCATCACCTGCCGAACAACTGTGCTCGGCCAGCTTCGGAGTCGCTGATGTCAACGCCGTTTCGACGCAGTCACCGAAGCCTCCGACGATCCGAGCCTGCTGCTCGGCGGGCACACCAGAATCGGTAAGTCGTTCCACGAGAGTACTTTTCGCCTGTGTGGTACCCGCATCGGCTGCGCGGGCGACACGGTCGAAGAACAGCACACCGATCGCGGCCACCCCGAGCGAGGTACCGAGTTGTTGCAGGGTCGGCACCGTGCCCGTGGCCGACCCGGTGACCCGTTCGGCCACGCCCGCCATCATGACCGCGGGCAGCGGTGCGGCGAACCAGCCCATACCCGCCCCGGCAATGAGGACCGGGCCGCTCAGTTGTCCGAGATCAACGCCCGCCGCACTCGGGGTGATCGTCGCTGCCATCATCGCGACCGCGAGCGTGAACAGCAGCAGGCCAACGGTCAGGGCGCGCGATCCCCAACGCGCCATGAGGATCGGCGAGGTCAGTGCGCCGAATGCGCCGCCGACCGCGAACGGCACCAGCACCAACCCCGTCCGCAGCGCGGAGAAGCCCAATCCGGATTGCGCCGCGACCGACACGGTGAGCAGAGACGCCGCGAACAATCCGAAGAACACCACCGTGAGCACCGACCCGACCGCGAACCCACGATCGGCGAACAATTCACCACGAAACAGCGGGCTCCCGCCGCGGCGCGCCAACCGGTACTGCTGCCACCCGAATACCGCCAACAAGGCAACCGCCCCCAGCATGATTATCAAAAGCGTTGTCGGCCACCCTTTTCATGTCCGACGGTGACCGGATAGATCAACAGGAACAGCCCCCTCGTCGATAGCACCATCCCGAGCACGTCCAGCCGCTCACCGGTCGCCGACGCATCGAGATGCAGAAATCGATGCGCCAAGGCCAGACCGATGAGTCCGATCGGGATATTGATCAGGAAGATCGCGTGCCACCCCACCCCGAACCCATCCGCGGCGACGAGCAGCCCGCCGACCAGCGGCCCCGCGATCGCGGCAAGTCCGGCACTGCCGCCGTAGAGCGCGAACGCCAGCGCGCGGCGGGCAGGGGGAAATGCGGCGGTGATGATCGCGATGATCTGTGCCGACATCGCCGCCCCTGCCAACCCCTGCACACCGCGCGCCACGATCAGCTCATCGGCGCGGTGCGCCAGACCGCACCACAGTGAGGCGCTCACGAATCCGGCCAGCGCGGTGCGGAACATGCGTCGACGTCCGATCAGTTCCCCGATCCGCGCCGCCGTCATCAGGGTGCAGGCGAACGCCATGCTGTAGGCGGTCACCACCAACAACTGCGCCGAGCCGGACGCGGCCAGGTCACCGGCGATATCGGGCAGTGCGGTATTGACGATCGTCAGATCCAGCATCTGCATGAACACCGCCAGCAGACACGCTGCCAGCGATGCCCACGCATCCCGCGAGACGACGGCGCGTTCCGTGGCTTCGACCGCTGCTGGTGCGCTCACGACGACACAGTGGCGGGCACGGCGTATTCGCCAGTGGCCACCACCGTCGCGAAGATCGCCTGCAGCGCAGCGATATAACGTCGGATCGCCGCCTGCGCCTGCGGGGTGTCGGGAAACAGCAGGCTCAGCTGCGTCACGTCGGTGAACCGGTTCACCCAGATGTACACCTCGCTGGACAACCCGCGACTGCCGTACATGCCGCCGTTGATCTGGTCGAACATCTCCACGCCGGGGATCTTGCGCACGTCGAGATAGGAGAGCATGCGTGCCGACCAGCCCGGTTCGACGCGGATACCCAACTCCGGAGTGGCCAACTCCACCGCACGATGCAATGACACATCGATGAGGTCTTTACCGCGATCGTGGGCCGCCTGAGCGGCCGCGACCACCTCGGTGAAACGGTCTCCGGCCCGAACCGGGAACTCGACCGGAATCAGGTTCGTGTACCAGCCCACCGACCCCGATTCCCCCTGCGTGCTACGGGTATTGGCGGGCGTCAGCCCGAAATACCATTCTCCACCGCCCAGTGCGGCCTCCGCGAGTGCGGCGGCGGCGAACAGGCCACCGGGGAACCGCCCGCCGTGGAGCTGGCAGACCTGCTCGAATCGCACGGCGTCGTTTTCGTTGACCAATGGCACGGTGACCTGTGTGCCCCGAATATTTTCCTGGTCGCCGACCGCCCGATCCAGGGGAAATCTCGGAACGCCACCACCGTTGCGCCGCAATAATTCCAACCACGTACAGATCTGCGGAGATCGCACTGTCAGTTCGGCACTCGCTCGGCGCTCGCGCTCGCAATACGCGAGATGTCCGTCCACCGGCACGGATTCGACTTTGCCGCCGGACAATTCATTGCCGTAGAGCATCAGCAGATCGACACATGACAATGCCTGCGCGATACCATCGGTATGCAAATGATCGACCGCCGCGTACACGGTGAACGAATCGGCATGTTCGATCACTCCGAAACTGCAGCAGTCCCACCACAATGCCGCTGGCGTCTCCATCTCCACATGTGCGCGTATCGCCGTACTCGCAGCGAACTCGCCGTGCTCGGTCGGTATCAATCGGATGGCCGACGGGCTCATCACATGCCGGCGTACGCTGCCATCGGGCTCGAAGGAGAACCAACTCCAAAAGGTGTCATGGCGCTGGAGGAACGCACTGAAAGTCCTCGTCCAGGCGGGATAATCGGGTGCTCCCGGTATGGTGAAAGCGATCATGCACAACCGGGAGACCTGAAATCCGGCGTCGCCATGGCGGCGCACCGTGCGCAGATATTCCTCCTGCTGGTGCGACGGCGGGGTGGGCGCGATCGGCGCCCGCCGCGCTGCGTCCAGCGATTGCGGGGACGCCGTCCAACTGGTCAGTTTGCCCGGGGCGGGCACCCATTCCTCGATGAAACCGAAATTGACCACAGGTGCCTCAATTCATACAGACAGGGAATTCGCCCGGAAGACCGATGCGAACCAAATGCGCTGCGCCGCAGCACGATCACCGAGTTAACGGCACAAACTTGTCGAGAGCCACAGGTCTTCGACAATCTTGTGACCGCAGCCAGCCCGAAACCGATTTCACTGGGTGGGCACCCAAATCGACCGCCAACCGGTTGCCCGACAAGGAAATCGCACCCTACCGTCGCCACAGGGCCGTCACTGCCGATTACCGCCGGGAGGTACCTAGTGGATGTCCGCACCGGACCCGGCCTCCGGGCCGCATGCCTTGCCCTACTCGCGACGGCGGCGCTCACCCTGCCGCTCGCGAAGCCAGTGGGCGTTGCCACCGCGGAACCAGCGGCTCGGCCGAGCGACGCCGCGCCCACTTTTCCGCGGCAGCCGAACCCCGCCGGTGCACGCCTGCTCAGTATCGGTGCCGGAGTGGGCCGCATGCTCGACGTGACCGTGCACTCCGCCGCGATGGACACCGATATCCGCCTGAAAGTGCTTCCCGCACAGAATGACTCGAGCCCCGCACCGACGTTGTATCTGCTCAATGGCGCCAGCGGTGGCAACGAGGGCAGTACGTGGTTCGACCAGACCGATATCGCGGAGTTCTTCGCCGACGAACACGTCAATGTCGTCATCCCCGTCGGCGGGGCAGGCAGCTACTTCACCGACTGGCACAACGACGACCCGGTCCTGGGACGGCCCCGCTGGACCACCTTCCTCACCCGCGAACTCCCACCCATCATCGATAGCGCCTTCCACACCACCGGAACCAACGCCATCGCCGGAATCTCCATGGCCGCGACCTCGGTCTTCCAGCTGGCCCTGGCCGCACCCGGGCTCTACCGCGCCATCGGCTCCTACAGTGGCTGTATCCAAACCTCCGATCCGCAAGGCCAGGGCATGATCGCCGCCGTCGTCGGCCGCTGGGGCGGCAACCCCATCAATATGTGGGGACCACCCACCGACCCCACCTGGGCCGCCAATGACCCTTACGTGCACGCCGACCAACTCCGCGGCACCACCATCTACGTCGCCACCGGCAGCGGTCTGCCTGGGACACTCGACACACCCGACGCGGTGCACGGCAATATCCCCAAGCTGGTCGGACAACTCACCGGCGGCGTCATCTTGGAAGTGATCACCAACCAGTGCGCCCACCGGCTGCAGGATCGCCTGCGGGAGCAGAACATTCCCGCGATATTCGATTTGCGCCCCACCGGCACCCACTCCTGGGGCTACTGGCAGCAAGACCTGCACAACTCCTGGCCTCATATCAGCGCGGCGCTGAACTGACCATTCGGCGAAGTCACTTCCCGCGCAATCGGTTTCCGTGCGCACAGGATTCGCGTCCGACTGATCGCAATCCTGTTCTGCGGGCGGACAATACGGTTGGCTCCGGTAAATGAGTTCTGCACGACGTCGGCCGTTGAAGACGGTCACCGGAGTCAGCGGCGCGGTGAGCGTGTATGCGGCCGCCATCGACGCGAAGGAATCGACGGTGGCCTCCGCCATCGAGATCGCGAAGATCGCCGAGGCCAATAAGTTCGACGCATTGTTCGCTGCCGATCTGCTCAGCTTCGGTGCGCAGGGCGCGATCGGCGCGCAGGAGCCGCTGATCTTCCTGTCCGCATTGAGCGCGGTGACCACGCACGTCGGCCTGATCGCGACAGTGACCAGCACCTTTCATCATCCCTTCAACCTCGCCCGGCTGTTCGGAACCCTCGACCATGTGAGCAACGGCCGCGCCGCCTGGAACGTCGTGACCTCGTCGGTGGGTGAGGAGAATTACGGCGACCAGGACCTGCCGAATCCAGAGGATCGGTATGCGCGTGCGACCGAATCGCTCGAGGTCGTCAATGCGCTGTTCGACAGCTGGGAGCCGGGCGCACTGACCCCCGATGGGCATGGTGGCGCGATCCTCGACACGACCAAGGTGCGCCCGATCGAGCATGCGGGACAGTACTTCACGGTGCGAGGCCCGCTCAATATTCCACCGCTGCCGCAGCGACGCCCGGTCCAGTTCCAGGCGGGTCAATCGGCAGGGGGCATCGAGCTCGGCGCCCGCTTCGCCGAAGTGGTCTTCACCTCGCTGCCGACACTCGAGGACGCGGTCACCTACTCGAAGACGGTCCGGGCCCGCGCGACGGAACTCGGCCGCGCACCCGGATTACCGCTGATCATGAGTTCGCTGCACGCGACGTACGGAGCGACCGAGGAGCAGGCTCGCCAACTCGTCCGCGAGGAAGCCGAAGCTACCGACTTCGACGCGGGCCGAATCCGCCTGGCCGATATGTTGGGCGGCGGAGTCGATCTCGCCGAACTACCGTTGGACCAACCGATACCGCAAAGCCTACTGCCGGAGCTGAATTCGGTGAACCGCCGCCGGGGCCGCGTGGAGATCTTCACCAAACTCGCGGCATCGGGCCGCACGCTGCGCGAGCTCATCATCGCGTCCAAGGACACCGGCCACTGGGCCGCCGCAGGAACTCCGGAACAACTCGCCGACGCCATCGAAGAGCGCTATCGCGCAGGCGTCCTCGACGTCATCTCACTGGGCGGACTGGCCGAACCCCGAACCCGTGACTTCGTCACCAATGGACTCCTGCCCGAACTACGCCGCCGCGGCATCGTCGGCAGCGACTACGTCGGCAACACATTCCGCGAGAACCTCGAACTCCCACCACTTCCCGCGCGCTGACCGCCGCGGTGCGCCGTGCGGGCATCGACACCATCAACGATGGAGGAACTCATGCCGGTCGCGATCGTGACTGGCAGCGCACGCGGTATCGGCCGCGCCATCGCCGAACGGCTCGCCTTCCTCACCTCCGACGCGGCCCGCTGGATCACCGGCCGATCCCTGCACACCGGTGGCGGACTGTTCTGAGTCCACCCCTGGGCGGAGTAGCCTGGCGTTAACCGCTCAATTCCACGATTGCCGCCGAAAGGCCCGATCCGATGAATGACAGCACACCGGACTGGCGGCGAGAAGGCGTACGGGTCGTCCCCGGCGACCGCCTCGACCCCAACACCGCGCAGACGCCCGGCATGTATCGCGAGGCCGCGATCAGCAATGCCATGGTGGGCGCCCAGAAGATCTGGGCGGGCACCGTGCGGATCGAACCCGGCGCAAAAACCGGTGCGCACCACCACGGCCCGCTGGAGAGCGTGATCTATGTGGTCGCCGGGCGCGCCCGCATGCGCTGGGGTGACCGGCTCGAGTTCACGGCCGAAGCGGGTCCCGGTGACTTCATCTACGTCCCACCGTTCGTACCGCATCAGGAACTCAACGCCGACGACGATGAGCCCCTGAGCTGCGTGGTGATCCGCAGCGATCAGGAGCCGATCGTCATAAATCTGGACATCCCGATAGCGGAGAATCCCGAATCGGTCCCGTGGATCGACCCGCACCACCCCGCTGAGTAAACGCCCGGATTGTCAAGATCCACAACGGAACTCACACGTCCGCCGAAACCGCCGACCGCACGTTCGGGAGACCGAGGTTGTCGCGCAACGTGGTTCCGGTGTACTCGGTGCGCAGCGCGCCGCGATCCTGTAGCAGCGGCACCACCTTGTCGACGAATTCGTCGAGGCCCGAAGGGACCAGGTGCGAGCCGAGGATGAAACCGTCGGAGCCGTCGTTCTGGACGAAGCTATCGATCTGCTCGGCGACCTGGGCGGGGGTTCCGACCAGGGGGCCGCGCTCGAACTGGTCGATCACCACCTCGCGCAGAGTCAGCTTCTTGGTTTCGGCGACCTGCCGCAGGCGCTCGACCGTGGCGAAGCGGTCCTGGTGCAGGAAGGCGCGGCCCTGGATGATCGGTGCCGCATCGGGGTCCGGATCAATATCCGGTACCGGGCCCTCCGGGTCGTAGCCCGACAGATCGCGGTTCCAGATCTGCTCCAGCAGAATCAGCGCGGTCTGCCCCGTGACCTGCTCATTGCGAATCGCATGGAATTTCTCGATCGCCTCGGCCTCGGTCTCGCCGAGCACTAAACTCGCCGACGGCAGAATCTTGATGTCCTCGGCCGCCCGTCCGGCCGCGACCGCGCGCGCCTTGATATCGCGGTAGAAGTCCGCGGCCTCGGGCAGCTTGCCGTACGGGGAGAAGATGGCATCGGCATTGGCAGCGGCGAATGCGCGGCCCTGCGGTGAGACACCGGCCTGCAGGATCACCGGCCGACCCTGCGGGCTGCGCGGCACGGTGAACCGCCCGGTGATGTCGAACTGGTTGCCGTGGAAGGCGAATGCCCCGGCATCCGGGCGAGCCAGGAACCGGCCGGAATCCTTGTCGGCGACCAGATCGGCCGCATCCCAGGAATCCCACAGAGCGCGAACGGCATTCAGCGTCTCCTCGGCCCGCACGTAGCGGTCGGCCGGATCGAGGTATCCGCCGCGCCGGAAGTTCTGGCCGGTGAAGGCGTCGAAGGAGGTCACCACATTCCAGGCGGCGCGACCATCGGATAGGTGATCCAGGCTCGCCAGTTGCCGGGCCAGCTCGTAGGGCTCGTTGAAGGTGGCGTTGATCGTGCCCGCGAGCCCGAGATGTTCGGTGACCGCGGCGATCGAGGCCAGCACGGTGAAGGTGTCCGGGCGGCCGATAATGTCCTGGTCGAAGATCTTGCCCGCGCGTTCGCGCAGGATGAGCCCTTCGGCGAGGAAGAAGAAATCGAATTTGCCGCGCTCGGCAGTGCGCGCGGTGTGCTCGAAACTGCTGAAATCGATCTGGCTGCCCGCCTCGGGATGCCACCAGGAGGTGTGATGGTTGACGCCGCCGAGGTAGGCGCCCAGGATGACCTGCTTACGGGGAGTGCTCAAGGTGACCTCTCTCAGGCAGTCGCGTAACGGTTGGGAACGTCGGTGGGCAAACCGAGCAGGGCGCGTAGCGAGCCGTCCGGATAGCCGGTGCGGAACAAACCTCGGCGCTGCAGGGCGGGGACGAGCCGGTCGGCGATGGCGGCGAGGTCATCGACCGCGACACCGGGCCGCAACCGGAACCCGTCGATCCCGTGGCCGCTCCATTCGATGAGCAGTTCGGTGAGTTCATCGGCGCTGCCCGCGAAAATCGCCGCATCCGAGGTGAATTCGGCAGCCGCGTTCAATCGCGCCAGGCGCTGTGGACCGGTCGCGTCATCGGTATCGAGGAAGACAACGATGTCGGCATACACCCGCAGCGGTTCGCCACCGCGATCCACCCGTGCCGCGGCAGCGCGGACCCGCTCGACAACCGGGGTGGGTCCGGCCGCGTGCGTCGGCGTGCTGAAGACCAGATCCGCACCGCGGGCGGCGAATTCGTAGATCAGCGGGCCGTGCGCCAGCGCCGCCACCACCGGCTGTCCCTGTGGCGGGCGCGGTGTGATGGACGGTCCGCGGACGCTGAAGAAGCGGCCCTGGAAGTCGATGTAGTGCAGTTTGTCGCGATCGATGAAGCGGCGGGTGGCCGCATCGCGGATCTCGGCCTCGTCCTCCCAGCTGTCCCACAGTCGCCGCACCACCTCGACGGCGTCGGCGGCCTCATCGAACAGATCGTGCACTTCGCTGGGGAAGGTGCCCGACGCGACCGCTTCGGCCAACTCGGCGGCGGTAATGTCGCGCAGTTCCCGGCGTCCGAAATGCGCGGCCTCACCGGGGGTTGCGGACACCCGGACCTGCCAGCCCGCCCGGCCCCGCGAGGTGTAGTCGAGCGTGGCGATCGCCTTGGAGACGTGGAACGGTTCGGTGTGGGTGGTCGTCACCGTCGGAATGAGCCCGATGTGCTGGGTCACCGGAGCGACCCGGGCGGCGATGAGGTTCGCATCGATCCTGGCCCGGACCCGGTCGACGGCGTCGTCGGCAGGTGCGTGGCGGTCCCCCGGAATCGCCAGGCTGTCCTCGATGCTGACGAAATCGAGCAGTCCGCGCTGTGCGGTGGTGACCAGATCCGTCCAGTACCCGGCGCTGAACAGTTCGGTGGGCCGGGAGTTCGGCTCCCGCCACGCGGCCGGATGCCAGCCCGCTCCATCGAGCGCGACGCCGAGATGTAATTGTTCCGGTGCCATCGTCTCCCGTTTCTGTGCCTGCGCGAATGTCATGCCCTGCAACGCGTGCAACCGGTGCGAGCCCGTTCGAACGTTGCGCTGCCGGTGCTGCGGTGGCTCACCGATCTGTCGGCCGGGCTGCCCATCAGGTCCCATACCTGGTGGCCAGATGAGGTTCGCGACGGCACGATCCCGCCCCGGCGCGGGCGCTGTCAACGATTGGGATCAGCTCGAGCGCTGGGAAATACCCTGCGGGCGAGCGGAATTGAAGGCCGCCAACGGATATGAATTGCGATGAGCGCAACCGGTGCCAGCGGTCGTGTGTGTCGCTAACGTTCTCCGGTCGGACCCTGATGCGGAGGAGTGCGCGATGACCACCGAGTCGACCATCGACATCGATACCTCACTGCACCCGCTCGACGACCCGGTGCGGGCGTCGCTGCGTGGCGAGCACCGCAGGTTCGCGAGTTGGATGGGCCGCGTCGGCCGCTACGACCCGGAGGTCGCCAGATTCTTCGGTCATCCGCCGGTACTCGACGATCAGGACTGGGCCGATCTGGCCACCCTGCTCGGACCGGGCGGCAGCACCGCACTGCGCGGCTACGGCCACGTGCTGCCGGAGGGCTGGACGGTGCTGGACGAATTCGGCTCGGTGCAAATGGACGGCACCGCGCTGCGCGTCGCCCACGACCCGGAACTCGACGTACTCACCGCGGCGGATGTGCCCGAAATCCTCGACCTGATCGCCCGCACCGCACCCGGCCCCTACGCGCCGCGGACCATTGAAATGGGCACCTACCTGGGCCTGCGAGTGGACGGCAGGCTGGTCGCGATGGCAGGCGAACGCCTGCATCCGCCGGGCTGGACCGAGATCAGCGCCGTCTGCACCGATGCCGAATTCCGCGGCCGCGGCTTCGCCTCGCGCCTGATCCGCGCGGTCGGCGCTGGCATCCGCGCCCGCGGCGAAACGCCATTCCTGCACGCCGTCGCCCACAACGCGACCGCGATCAGTTTGTACGAAACGCTCGGCTTCACCCTGCGCAAACGCTCGCCACTGACGATCGTGCAGGCGCCAGCACCCATCAGCCCGACTCCGACGCCGAACCAGCCGTCGAATCGTCAAGACGCCGTTCACCATTGAACAGGAATCATCCGTGAGTCTCGAATTCCTTTGGTACATCCCCAATCAGGTCACGCCCGGACACCGTGGCGAACCCGTCACGGCCGACCACAACAGCTTGGCAACCCTGCTCGCCCAGGCACGGGCCCTCGAGGACCACGGCTGGAAGGGGGCGCTGATCGGCACCGGTTGGGGGCGCCCGGACACGATCACCGTCGCCACCGCGCTGGCCGCCGCGACGACGACCTTCGAGCCACTCATCGCGATCCGGCCGGGCTACTGGCGCCCGGCCAACTTCGCCTCGGCCGCAGCGACGCTCGATCATCTCTCCGGTGGCCGGGTCCGCGTCAATATCGTGTCCGGGAAGGACAACCTCGGCGCATACGGCGAGACCGAAGGCGACCAGGCCGACCGCTACGCCCGCACCAAGGAGTTCCTACAGCTCATCCGCAAGTTGTGGACCGAGGAGAACGTCACCTACCGCGGTGAGCACTACCAGGTCACCGAATCAACTCTGGAGCCGCGGATCACCCCGCGCGGCGACCGGCCGCACCCGACCCTCTACTTCGGCGGCGCATCCGAGGCCGCCGAACGTGTCGCGGCGACCGAGGCCGATGTGCAGCTGTTCTGGGGTGAGCCACTCGAGGGGGTGCGCGAGCGTATCGAGCGCTTGCGGTCACTGAGCGAGGAACTCGGCCGCGAGCATGCACCACTGGAGTTCGGCCTGCGGATCACCACATTCGTCCGGGACACCACCGAACAGGCCTGGGCCGAGGCCGAGGCGAAGGTCGCGGAGATGGCGAAGAACGCGGGTGTGTCGCCACAGAACCCGCACGGCCGGACCGCCGTTGGACAGCAGCGACTGCTCGACCTGGCCGCCCGCGGCGACGTGCTCGACGACAATCTCTACACCGCACCGGGCCGGTTCGGTGGTGGCGGCGCGGCCACCACCTGGCTGGTCGGCTCCCCCGAGGACGTCGCCGCATCGCTGCGCAAATACCGCGACCTCGGCGTCACCCACTTCGTCCTCTCCGACACCCCATACCTGCGCGAGATCGAACGTCAGGGCAGCCAACTGCTTCCGCTACTACAACAAGTCAGCGCGAACACTTAACGCCCGTAAGGTAACTGCGCGCCGCCGCCAGTTCGGGCGAGACAGGCATGCTACCGGTCGATGCGGAATTCCGCTCAGGAACCCGCACGGCATTCGTTCGGGGCGGGTTCGCCACGCAGTCGTCCGTCGAGCCAGCCGATCTCGCCGGGGAAGCCGGTGAACAAGGCGATGATGTGCTCGCCGGGCTCGGTGCGGTGCATCGCAGGGACACCGCGGGCGCATTGGTCGCGGTAGAGGTCGTAGCCGTTCTCGAAGGGGATCCAGAAGTCGTTGGCGGCGTGGTAAATGTAGAGCGGGACACCGGATTTCCGGTTCGTCAGCGCGGTCCGCGCAAAGATCGCATCGGCGACGTCGCTGTTCAGCGGGTCGGCGATATCGGCCGCGGCGTCGATCGGGACGCCGACCACGCCGAGCGGGCCGTTGCTGTCACCGCAGGTGTCCTTGATCGGCGAGGTCGCCAGCCACTGCGTCAGGTGATTCATATGCCCGAGAATCTCCGGGTATTCCCGGCCCATCGCCAGCGCGACGACCAACAGAATGCCGGAGGCGGAGCTCCCATTGAAGCGGTGTGCGACCATTCGATAGTCGGTCACCAGCCCTCCCATGGTCGCGCCGACCACCGCACCGGCCAGTTCCGGCGCATACTCGTCGAGCAGCATCGCGGCCGCATACGACGCGATCGCGCCGCCGGAATACCCGCCGATGGCGAAACGGCTGCCGCCGAACTCCGCTGGCAATTCATTGCGCACCGCGCGAATGGCATCGAGCACCACATGCCCGGCGACCTTCGGTTCCGCATAGGCCATCCACGGACCTTCGTGATCGGGGATGAGCGCCGCATAGCCACGGCTGACCGCCCACGCGGTGGTCGGCGGGAACAGATCACCCGCATTGAATTTGCTGTGCAGCCCGTGCGCCATCGCATAGCTCGGCGTGCAGTTGAGCCCGAGCGAATTGATCGGCAATGCATTCACCAGCACCGGCCGCTCCCCCGGACCGGTCCACGCCGCAGCGGGAATCACCAATGTCGCGGTACCGAAGGACGGCCTGCCCGTGGCGTCCGTCGTCCGGAATTTCAGCAGCACCGCCCGGCTGATCGGCGCCACCACCAGCGGCGCGGAAGTCGCTGTCACATCACGCCATTCGACGATATCGCCAGGGGCGAGCGCGTCGAGACCACTCGGCCATTCGTCGAAGATCCGATCCCCCGACGGTGCGGACCGCACCGCTTGCCATAACGCGGCGAGTTCGGTGGACAATGCGCGCGTCGGCGGTGCTGGCGCGGGCGCGAGCGCTGGGGCCGGAATGTTGGCATCGATCCACTGCTGAAGCTCGAACGGCAGCGAACCAGCAGGCTGCGTCGGTTGCGGGTGCTCGGAAGTACCGGGATCCGCGGACGCGGGCACCGGGCCGACCAACAGTGAGCAGCCCACCATGGCCGCAACGACAACAACCACGCGGAGTTTCGACATTTCGATCTGCTCCTCCGGAATTCGAGGCCGCCCCCTGAGCGGCCAGACTATGTCGCACCGGAACCGCGCTCAGCGCGGTTCGAACTTCTCACGATCGAGGCTGTCTTCGGTGTAGCTCCAGCACAATGCCGAAACCCACGGGCACGCAGGCAATGAGATGAGCGAGGCTCAGCTATTGTAACCGCAGGTAGGGGCCCCGATCGCACCAAAGGCCGTTGGTCAGCGGCGCCGTCCGTCCCAGGAGCGGGCGAAGGCAACCCGCGAGCACATCAGACCTACGCGCTATCCGCCAGAACATAGATACCGCATACCTCAATGGAGGAAGATTCTCGGCACCGGCACCAAAAGGCGGCAACAGGCTTCTATCAAATGGGAATCCGAGGCCAGGATTCTCCGATGGTTCGAACCTGTCCTTGTCCCTGGTCCACTCCAAACGGCTGACTACGCTACCGGCACCAGCGAGAGCACTTGTTTCACCCCACGGGCATTGTTCCTGAGTAGTCTTTGGATCGTCGATCGATGCTTTGGAGCCAGTCGCCGTCGTGGAGCGGGAATCCCATGGTCACCCAACGCAAGAATCCGGTTGTCGCGGTCGTGGCAGTCGCCGCGTCGATCACCCTGTTGATCGCGGCATGCACGTCCGATCGGGCCAAGCCATCGGGCGGTGGCAATGCTGGCCCCGATGCCGCCCCGGTCGCCTACCGGGAGCCGGTCGAGCTCGCGAGCAAGGACGGCGTGCTCGAGGTGCGACTGTCGGCGCATCAGGGCACCGTTGCCCTCGACACGGTCGCGAAACCGGTCTCGAACTTCCTGGTCTTCGGTTATGAACTCATCAGGGGAACCGCCTCGGACGGATCGAGCAAGGGCGACAACGGCTATCCGGCCCCGACGCTGCACGTCGATCCGGGCGAGCGTTTGATCGTGCACTTCGACAATGATCTGCGCGATCTGACGATCAGGGACTATTACAATCCCGCTTTCACCCCGGCCGGTGGGGATGTGCCGATCTACCCGCCCGCCCTCACCTCCTCGCCGCTGAACCTGCACACCCACGGGCTGCACGTGAGCCCCAACGGGAACGCCGACAACGTCCTGCTCGATATCCCGGCGGGCAAGGGGAATGTCTACGACTTCGCGGTGCCCAAGAGCATGCCGAACGGCCTGTACTGGTATCACAGCCATCGCCACACGGTCACGGCTCAGCAGACCTACAAGGGACTCGCGGGTCTACTGGAAATCGGTCGGCCCGACGGCAATCTGCCGCTGGTGACGCGCAACAACATTCCGATCCGCACCATGGCGTTGCAGTACAACTTCGTCTTCGACCGCAAGGGCGCCGGCCACCAGTTGAACGATCCGAACTGGCCGCAATATGTGAGCACGCTGCGGCCACCGCAGGGGTCACAGCTCGCCGAGGGCACGTACCGACCGAGTCTGGCCCCGGTGAACTTCGCGCAGACAACCATCGGCTCCCGGTATCTCACCAACTGGCACACCGGACCGCTATCGCCCGCCAACCATCGTGGGCAGAACCAGTTCGTGCCGAGCAACCTGCAGAGCTTCACCAGCGATCCGACAACACAGCCGCCCGTCGCGATCCCGGCCGACCCGAACCTGCCGGACAACCAGCGTGACGTGCAGTTCACGATCAATGGACAGTTCCAGCCCGCCCTGCGGCTGAAGCCGGGGCAGACCGAGATCTGGGTTCTGGCCAATATCAGCGACTTCGCCTACATGCCGGTCACGCTGACCGAAACGGCGACGGGCAGCCATCCGAAATTCGCGATCGTCGGCCAGGACGGCGTTCCCTTCCCCGAGGTCCACCTCCCGGTCGACGGCGACGGCACCCGGCTGGTCATCGCGCCCGCGTCGCGGTACGCGATCGCGGTGACGATGCCGACGACCGGCGATCTCGTCCTCGAGATGCCCCCCATGCCAGGGGCCCGCCCGATCACCAATCCCGGTGTGCTCTATACGAATAACGGCACAGACAACCCACCCGCCGTCCTGGGTACGGCCACCGTGGACCCCGCGGTCATCAGCTACGAGGACGGCTTCTTCACCTTCCCCACCCAAAAGCTGCTCCAGGTGCGGCCCGACAAGGGCGCCGGACAGACCACACCGTTCGTGCCCGGCCAGCAGCTCGACGCGTACACCTCGTTCACCGACACCTCGGTCGCCACGCCCGACGTGCGCCGAACGCTCACCGTCACCGGCGGATTCGGCAATGACAAGGCCAGCAGCAGCGATCCCAAAGCGTTCACCTACGAGTTCGACGACAACACCTTCCCGAATATCCCGCTGCTGCAGCCGCGACTCGAATCGGTCGAGGAGTGGCTGATCACGAATCTGAACAATGACGAGCACCCGATGCACATCCACGTGAACGATATGCAGGTGATGGCGATCGTCGATCCGGTGGCGAATTCCAGGACCGGCGTGCAGATGTGGGGTCAGGACAATCTCAATGTGCCCGCGCCCGTGACCGACGAGTACGAGAATCCGCTCGTGCCCGCCTCGGTCGCATTGCGCATGAGGTTCACCGAGTACACCGGCACCTTCGTGATCCACTGCCACCGCCTCAATCACGAAGACAACGGCCTGATGGCGCTCGTCAATGTGATCCCCGCGGTATCGACGTATGCGGTGGCCATCGCGGGCTCGCCGGGCACGCCCGCGACCGTGCGGGTCTACGACGGCAATGGCGACCGGCAGGTCGCGACGGTCACGCCGTTCCCGTCATTCGAGGGCACACCGACGGTTGCCATGGCCGATGTCAACGGCGACGGTGTGCTCGACCTCGTGGCCGGTACCGGTGCGGGAGTGGCCTCGGAAGTGGTGGCGTACAACGGTGCTGGCGTCACACCCTTCCGCGCCGAACTGGCTCGGTTCGCGCCGTTCGGGCCCGACTTCCGTGGCGGGGTCGATGTCGCGGGGGCCGGTATCGATGGCAATGCGTCGGCCGACAACATCATCGTCGGCTCGGGTCCCGGCATCGAATCCCAGGTGAAGATCTTCTCCTCGACCCTGCCCGGTGAGCGCGGCAAGGCACCCGAGCAGTATTCGAGCTTCATGCCCTATCCCGGATCGACGACCGGCGTCACCGTCGCGACCGGGATGGTCGACACCGCCTCGGGCCGGGCCAGCATTGTGACGGCCCCGGGGCCGGGCGACGCCCCGAAGGTGAAGACCTTCCGCTATGACCTGTACACACCGACCGCCGCCGCGAAAGGCACACCGGATGCCGGTCATTCCGGCGAACCGATGATGACCTCGGAGTTCCTCGCCTTCGACGAAAGCTACCGGGACGGTGTCTCACTCTCGACGGGATGGGTGGCCGGTGCCGAGGGCGGGGCGCAGAGCATTATCACCGGCATGCTCGGCGGCGAGGGCACGGTGCGCGTGTGGTCGAGCGGATCGCGGCTCGACGGGCAGCCGGTGATGTACACCGACAGCCCGAACCACCATGCGAGCCCGATAGCGTTCCGCGAGATCACCTCGTTCGCCCCGTTCGCCGATGGACCTGCTGGCGTCGGGGTGCGGGTGGGGACCACCAGCACGACCTCCGGTGCGGATCTACTCGTCAGTGGGCAGGCGGGCACTGGGACCGAGGTCCGAAAGTTCGGACTCGGCCGTGCCGAACCACAGGCCACAACCCTGACACCGACACTGGTGAGCACGATTCCCGCACCGACCGGACCCGCTCCGCTCGGCGGCCGATAGCAGGGTCAGGGCAGTGTCCAGAGCTGGGTCGTCACCACGTAGAAGATGACGACCCACGCCAGCATGAGGGCGGCGACGACGGCGATGCCCGCGCGGTTCGTCTTGGCGGCGGGAGCATCCGGAGGCGGCCACAGCCAGCGGCGCAGCAGCCGGTTCACGTAGTAGGGCATCGTCAAGAAACTCATCACGAAGCTGGACAGCAGATTGCCGATGAGCAACCCCAGCCAGAGCGGCATGTGCAACGGCGACAATGCGAGGGTGAGCAGCACTACCGTCGGATAGAGGCCGACCCACACCGCGACGGCGGTCTTGGTATCGGACGGAGCGGGAGTGTCGTGCCCGTTCTCGTCGAAGGCGAACCAGCTGCCGAAGGAGTTCTCGATGGTGCGCAATTCGAAGTCGCTGAACTTCTCGCCCTCCGCGAGCAACTCCCTGCGCCGCTTCGAGGTGAGCCAGGTGGCCAGATTCGCGGCGGTATCGAAGCGGTAGAGCGCGGTCCACTCGTCCTGCACACCCTCGATGGGACGGAAGAGTTCGGTGCCGCGGAAGCCTTCGAACTTCGCCTCCTCCTGGCTCAGATGTGCTTGCCACGCAAGGAAATCCGCGACGCTGTCGGGAGTGACGCGATGGGTCACGACGACCGTCACGAGGGGATCGACGGGCCGCGCACCGCCGCTGATGACCTGCTGGGTGGCGGGACCGTCGAAGTATTGCCGGCCCCGGTCCAGGAATTGCTGACGGGTGGCGCTGTTTATCCAGTCCTGTAGATGACCGACCGAGTCGAAACGGTAGACCACGATCCACTCCCGCTGCACCGCGGTGGGAGCGGCGATCTCCGCGCCGAGGAATCCGATATGGCGCGAGGCCGCCGCGTTCAGCTCCTCCTGCCAGATCTTGAACGCTATCTCGAAACCCGGGCGCACGCGCTGGCCGATAATGACCGTCGCCGCACTATCGATACCTTTCCCGGCGTCCATCGCGCTCTCCTCACGGATCGGCTCGCGTCGGAACCGGCGCGTGCGCGATGAGCCGCCGGTAAATGCGCTCGGGAGTCAGCGGCAGCGCGCGGTATCGGATCCCCGTCGCATTCTCCAGCGCATTGGCCAGCGCGGGTGCCACCGGGTTGACGCAGCATTCCGCTATCCCTTTCGAGTGCATCGCCCCGACGGAATCGGCGGAGTCGACCGTCAGTACTTCGGTACGGGGAATATCGGCGTAGGTCGGGATGCGGTAGTTGCGCAGATTCGGGTTGACCATGACACCGTTCGCGTCGACGTGGAAGTTCTCGGTCAGCGCGAAGCCGATGCCCTGTGCCACGCCACCCTCGATCTGGCCGCGCACCTGGGCCGGGTTGATGAGGACTCCGGCATCGGTGGCGTGCACGCTGTAGAGGATTCGGATCTCACCCGTCACCCGGTGGACCGCGATCCGAAATCCATGAGAGTTGAAGACGACGCTGCGCGGCGATCCGAATGCCTTGCGCGCCTCCGTCAATCGAATACCGCGCCCGTGTGCGATATCGATCAGCTCCGATAGCGATACGTGGCGGTCACCGCAGATGACCCCGGTGTCGCCCAACGCGCACGAAGCGATATCGACACCCATCTGTGCGGCCGCCAGAAACAGGATGCGATCGCGCAGGGCGTCGGCGGCGCGCAGCACCGCGTTCCCGGCGACGAAGAGTCCGGCGCTGGCGAATGCGCCGGTATCGAAACCCGTTCGGTCGGTATCGGATTGCACCAGACGCACCCGTTCCGGTGTGGTGCCGAGCCGATCGGCCGCGATCTGCACATGTGCGGTCGGGGTGCCCTCGCCGAATTCGACAGTGCCGACCGCGAGTTCGTAGCTGCCGTCGTCGCCGAGGGTCAGCCAGGCCTCGGAGAGGTGGTCGGTCGGTGGCGCGGTCTCGTGCAGTGAACTGGCGGTGCCGATGCCGATGAGCCATCCGTCGCCCGGTGGCGATTCGGCGGTATTGCGCCGCAGCGCGTCATCGACGAGATCGATACAGCGCGCGAGGCCCTCCTCACCGAACATGACATCGTCCGGGCCGTCGTCGAATGCCACGAGTGCGTCACCGGGGCGCACGATATTGCGTCGCCGCAGCTCGAGCGGATCCATATCGAGTGCGACCGCCAGCTCGTGCATGGCGGATTCCATCGCGAACGCGGGCTGGGTCATGCCGTAGCCGCGCAGCGCGCCGCTGGGCACGGTGTTCGTGTAGACCGAATACGCGTCGAACTTCTTATTGGGGCAGCGGTAGATCGCGACGGCGGCTCCACCGGCGAACAGTGTTTCGCCGCCGTGGTTTCCGTATGCGCCGGTATTCGAAACATTGCGGACCTGGATCGCGGTGAGCGTGCCGTCGGCCCGTGCGCCGAGCTTGACCGTCATCGACATCGGATGCCGCGGCGAGGCCGTTGTGAACTCCTCTTCGCGGGTGAACTCGAAACACACCGGGCGACCGGTGTCCAGTGCGGCGAGTGCGGCCAGATCCTCGGTGATGACCTCCTGTTTGCCGCCGAACGCGCCGCCGACCCGCCGACAGAACACGCGCAGCTGATCGGGACGCAGATCGAACAGATAGCCGAGCTTGCCCTTGGCGATCGACGGGGATTGGGAGCTGGTGCGAACGTGCAGGCGGCCGTCTTCGAGCCAGGCTATCGATCCGTGTGTCTCGAGATGCGCGTGCTGTACGCGCGGTGAGGAATACGTGCCTTCGTGGATCACATCGGCCTCGGCGAATCCCGCCTCGACAGCACCGACATGTCCATGGATCTCGAGCAGAATATTGTGCTCGGGATCCCGCAGGAAGGGGTCGTGCGAGCCGTGCAGCTGGGGCGCGCCATCGGCCATCGCCGCTTCCGGATCGAAAACCGCTGGCAGCACGTCGTATTCGACGATCACCGCGCGACAACCCGCCTCGGCCGCCCCGACGGTATCGGCAACCACCGCGACCACCCGCTGACCGACGAAGCGCACCACGTTGTCGAGGATGTAGGTGTCGCTGGGATCGACCAGGTGATCGGTGTGGATCGCGGTCGTGAACCGCTTGCGCGGCACGTCCTCCCACGTGTACACGCGATGCACACCCGCAACCGCGAGTGCCGCGGTGGTGTCGATCGAGACGATGCGGGCATGGGCATGCGGCGAGCGCAGCACCTTCAGATGCAGCATGCCCTCGATCGCGGTATCCATGGTGAATTCGGCGCGACCGGTCACCACCTCGGTGCCCGCCGCAGCGCCGACGCTGGTGCCGATGACTCGGCCCGGCTGTGCGACCTCGATCCCGACGACACCGTGCACCGCATCGTCGATCGCCCGGTAGCCGGTACAGCGGCAGAGGTTGCCCTTCAGCGCACGCGACAGATCTTGTTTCTGGGCGTCGGTCAGTGCCACGCTGGTCATGATCATGCCCGCGGTGCAGAAGCCGCACTGGAAGCCAGGAGCATCGCGGAACTGCCGCTGCATCGGATGCAAGTTCGTTGGCGAACCGAGACCCTCGATCGTCGTGACCACACGGCCTTCGGCGCGGAACGCGGGCGTGATGCAACTGTGCACGGGCTGCCCGTCCAGCCACACCGTGCAGGCACCGCAATCGCCCGCGTCGCACCCCTTCTTCACACCGTGCATGCCGAGCGAGCGCAGGAATGTGCGCAGACATTGACCGGGATTCGGCTCGTCCTCGAAGGTGTCTCCGTTCACGGTGTACGTCACGCGGGACCGCCTTCGCTTAGCTCGACGCGGATCTCCTCGGCGAAGTGCCTCGCCAGGTGGTGGCGATGGTCGGGGGTGCCGTTCGGATCGCTGAACCACACGTCATCGGGTAGGGCGTCGATACGCTGGCGCAGCACCTCGGCGTCGGGCATCCCGTCGAATGCCAAGCGCACCGGACGGGTGGTGCCCGCGGTGATGGTGAGCAACAGGTCCGCGGTTCCCGGCGACCGGGTGGCGATCATGAACAGCGTCGAGCGGCCCAGCCGTGTCAGGGAGAAGCGCCGGTACGCGGGGCGTTTGCGCAGCGCAGTGACCGGGATATCGACGCGCCGCAGGATCTCACCGGGCGCGAGAACGTTGTGGTGGTCGCCGATGACGAAGTCGGCGGCATCGATCGTGCGTTCGGAACCATCGCCAGCCCACAGGGTGTACGTGGCTTCGAGCGCCACCGTCAGTGTGATCATCGGGCCCGCGGGCAGCGACATGCAGATATTGCCGCCCACCGTCGCCGCGTTCCATACCTTGAACGAGGACAGGAACGCCTCGCAGCAGGTGGTGAACAGCGCGCTCGCGGACCAGTCACTCGGCGGCGCAAAGCCATTCAGCTCGGCGATGGTGCATGTCGCGCCGATCTCGAGGCCGTCGGCACTCGGCACCAGGCTGTCCCAGCCGAGTGCGGTGAGATCGACCAGACGCCGCAGTTGCGGCTGCTCGGTCGAGAACAACCACGTTCCCCCGGCCAGCCATGCGTCACCGTCGCGCCAAGCGGCGCCCGGTCGGTCGGAGGGTCGCCGAACGATATCGGTGATCGTATTGAGATCCATAGCGCCGCTCCTTCGGAGAAGGTGCCGTGCTGCCGATCGCCCGCCGAGTTCGTCGCGCCACGAACCCGCCCGGTCGGGGGACATCGCCGTTCACGTACTCGGTTGACGTCAACGTACCCGACTCGACCACGAGCATGGCGCTGATCAGCCCATATGCCTACAATCCCAATCCTTGTGCCAGCACCGGCCAGGATGCTCTCAGCTCATCACCCCAGTAGCCCCAGGAGTGGGTGCCGTACGGGCGCAGCTCAACGGTCGCGGGGATATCCAGATCCGCCAACCGGGTGGCCATATTGCGGGTGCACTGCTCCACCGCGGCCTCGATGATGCCGCCGACCAGGATCTGGTTCGCCAGCGCAGCGCCGCCGCCGACCAGATGCCGATCACCGGCCTTGTCGTAGGGGCCGGGCAGTCCGTTCCCGCTCGACAGATACAGACTTATGCCACGCAAACCCGCCGCATTCAGGTACGGATCGTTGGCGCCCCACATCGGATCCTCGGGTGGGCCGTACATGTTGGCGGCATCACCGCCGCCGTAGGCCACGGTGAGACGGACATAGGCTTGGCCGACCGCATCGGCGATCTGCGCGCATCCGCTGTAGGCCGCCACCGCCCGATACAGGCCGGGTTTCGCGATCGGCAATTGCAATACCGAGGTACCCGACATCGACACTCCCGCAATCGCATTGATCCCGTTGGTGCCGAGAGCGGCATCGATGAGCGGGGGCAATTCCTCGGTCAGATAGGTCTTCCATTTCACGACGCCCAGCCGAGGATCCGGCGCGCGCCAATCCGCATAGTAGGACGCGGCGCCACCGACGGGCTGCACCACATTGACGTTCTTATCGTTCAACAAGTCGGTTGCGCTGGTCAGTCCATCCCACGACGCCTGCCCCTTCCCACCGCTACCGCCGTTGAGCAAATACAGGACCGGACGCGGCGCGGAGGTATCGGCCGGGCGCTGTACCTCCACGGTGAATTCGCTGTTCATCGCCGCCGAGAAGACGGTGAGAACGAGATGCCGATCATCGATGACGCGGGTATTCACGATCCGTGAACCGCCGGGCGAGGTATGTGCTCCATCGGGCACACTGACGCCCGGCTCCGCCGCTCCCGATGGTGTGAACGGTGTCGATGACAGCGTCGTAGCGAATACGCCCGCCGCTATCACCATTGCCGCACTGCGCAAAAACGAGCGGTATCGCAACTCTGAGCCCTGCTTTTCCTGTGCCACCGCCGATATCGCACAGCGGCGGCCACTTTCCGACAACTGAATCCGTCGCGCGGCACGGCGATAACTCGTCGGCTGCGCGGCCGCGAGTCTCACACCCCCTGACCACTCCTTGACGAACAGGAGGTTGCGGGATGTTGTCTACGAAAGGGCAGCTTCACCCCGCAGCGCGATTACTGCTCGAAGCGGCCGCCGAATCCGCGCAGGGAAGGTCGGCGCTGGTGAGCATGCAGAAGCATTGACCGCACGGCCACGAACGCGGCGCTCGTAGCGTCGCCTCGTCAACAGGCCGACGATCGGTCGGATTGCCGCGTCGAACCGACCGATGCGCGGCCCACCATAGAGTTAGCTGTCACTTTCGCCAGAAGAAGTGATGCACCACCCCGCTGGGGCTCGGGATCTGCTCCAGATGGAAACGGTCGACGAGTTCGTCGGGACTCGTCCAGAGTCGTTCGCCGCGACCGAGTTCGGCCGACGAGACGGCGATGTGCATCGTATCGATCAGGTCGGCCGCGAGGAACTCCCGCACCGTCGCGACCCCGCCGCCGATCCGCACGTCCTTACCCTCGGCGGCTTCCAATGCCTGCGCCAGTGCGTCCTTGGGAGACGCGTCGAGGAAATGGAACGTGGTGTCGCCCAGCGTGAACGAGGGCCGCACGTGATGGGTGAGGACGAACACCGGTGTGCGGAACGGAGGTTCGTCCCCCCACCATCCCTGCCAGTCGTAGTTCTCCCATGGCCCGCGCTGCGGACCGAACTTGTTGCGCCCCATGATCTCCGCACCGATGTTGTTGTGGAAGTCCCGAGTGCAGTAGTCGTCGAGGCCGTAGGTTCCCCCGGGGTCGGTCCGGGTCGGCCAGTGCGCGGTGGCGCCCGCCCACGAGAAAAGCGCACTCGGATCGGCGTGGCCGAACGGGCGCTCGAAGCTCTGCCCCTTCCCGGAACCGTACCCATCGCTGGACACATTGAAGTTCTGAACGCGGACCAACTGTGTCATCGGAAACCCTTCTGGTTGCAATCTGCAATCAGTTGCGAATCTACCTAGACTGATCCCACGACGCAACCAGTTGCTCATGACAAGTTGTCGGTGGCCCGGGCAAATGTTCGGCGGCAACACCCACGTTCGCGAACTGCTCGTCGGGTCCATCGAGGGGCCCGCGGAACTTCCGGGCCGATCGGCGATTCGTCACCCCCGTCACCTCGCCGATCGCAACCAAGCGGGCACGATCGATCAGCTCGCTACCGCCTGGCAACTCGCCAAAGGCGGCATAGGCCTGCGCCGCGGATTCCGCGGCGCAATGATATTCGGTATGGACACAAACCTGCTGGGTGACGCTTCGACGCAGCCGGAAGAGTTGATCCGGACGCCGATATGAGCGCGCCGGTTGCCAAGGTGGACAGAATCATCGAGGGAGCGCACCGCGTCTACTTCGGCAACCGCGCGGTAACCGATCGCCTCGAAGCGGGTGCGCAACGATTGCGCGAACCGCTGCGGATAGCGTTGGCCGGGGCCGTCAAAGCGGGAAAGTCGACCCTGCTCAACGCACTCGTCGGCCAAGACATCGCGCCGACCGACGCCACCGAATGCACCCGCGTCGTCACGTGGTACCGGCACGGTGCCACGCCCGCGGTGACCGCCTGGCTCGCGGACGGTCGGTCGGCGAACGTGCCGGTCCAGCGCGCCGACGGCGGCCTGACATTCGACCTGGGCAGCCTTTCGGCGGACCAGGTCGAGCAAATAGATGTGGACTGGCCCGTAGGTCGCCTGGCGCGCACCACGATCATCGACACACCCGGGACCACCTCACTGTCGACCGAGGTGTCCGCGCGCACGCTGCGGCTGCTGACTCCGGACACCGGGTCCGCCGGAGCCGATGGGGTGGTCTATCTGTTCCGTTCCCTCGACGATTCCGACCTCGCACTGATTCGTCAGATCGGTGAGCACGTCGGCGGCAGCGCCGGTCCGCTCGGCATTGTCGGCGTGGTGTCGCGGGCCGATGAACTCGGTGCGGGCCGCCCGGACGCCATGCATTCGGCCCGCGCGGCAGCCAAAGACTTCACGCGTGAACTGGAGCTGACGGGGCTCTGTCAGGCGGCCATACCGGTCGCGGGTCTGCTCGCCTTCGCCGCGAAGACCCTCCGACAGAGCGAGTTCGTGGCCCTGCGCCAGCTCGCGCAGGTCGCACCGGCAGATCTGGAATTGGCCATGCTCTCGGCGGATCGATTCCAGCGAGCCGATCACCTGCCGATCGATACCTCGACACGACAGCATCTCGTCAGACGTTTGGGGCTGTTCGGAATTCGCATGACACTGACTCGCTTGCGGGCCGGTACCACCGATTCGCCGGCACTGGCCGACGAACTGATCGCACGCAGCGGCATCGGGGAACTCGAGCGCGTGATCGATATTCAATTCGGCCAGCGTGCAGACGAACTGAAGGCGCACACCGCTCTGCTCATGCTGAAGCAGGTGCTCGACACCAACCCGGCGCCGTCGACCGCACCGCTTATCCGCGAAGTCGCGACGTTACTCGCGAATATGCACGGCTTCCACGAACTCCGTCTCCTCGGCCGACTCCGCTGCACCGAGACGGCACTGTCCGACGACGAACTCAGCGACCTCCAGCGGGTAATCGGCGGTCAGGGGACGGGCCCCGCCGAACGCCTGGGAATCGAACCGTTCGCCATCGCGGGCGTCGGCCAAGACGTCGCCTTGGCGGAGATCAGCCGATGGCGATCCCGTGCCGAACATCCGCTCGCGGATCAGTTCACGGCCAGTGCTTGTCTGGTGGCGGCACGCAGCGCCGAAGGCGTCCTCAGCGAGTTGCGGCACAACTCCGGTCAGTTATGAAACACGCCTGGTGGGGTATGGGAGAGGAGTGGAGGGTGGGGTTCGCGGAACCGAAACCTGCTCGCTGACTGCGGGCTTCTGCTCCGGTTTCGGGTCGGGTTGGGTCAAGGTGTTCGGCATGACGATCGCAACTACTCCAACAATTGCCGCGGCAATAGCCACTATCACCGCCGCGGCGAGCAGTGCTCGCTTGCGGCGACTGCGGACCTTTTCGCCACCTCCGCTGCCCTGTGCAGACACCGATTTCGGGGGAACAGCGGCCAATGGTGGGTCGCTCGGGACCGTGTCGATGTACGGATCCGACTCCGGTGCCTCCGGTGCAGTAATCGGGTTCGGGGGAACAGCGGCCAACGGTGGGTCGCTCGGGACCGTGTCGATGTACGGATCCGACTCCGGTGCCTCCGGTGCAGTAATCGAGTCCGGTTCCGGCACGGACTGCGGCGGCGAGTCGGCGACACTCACCGAGGAAGACGCAATCAGAGCGGCGCCTTGCGCCGAAGTGAGGGCGGAATCGGCTTCTCCGATAACCGGCACATGGAACTCCGCGGACAACATCTCGGCGACCAGCGGGGTCGCTGCCGCACCGCCGGCGAGCACCACTGCTCGCACATCCTCAGCATCGATATCGTTGGCGTGCAAAGCTTCTCGGATAAATGCGGCCGAATCGACGACGGGCTCCCTGATCAACTCCTCCAGTTCGGAACGGACGATGCGCACCTCGTGACGGACACGTCCCAATTCCACCTCGACCACCGCGACGGTCTCCGCGGACAGCGTCTCCTTGGCCTGTCGGCAGCGCAGACGCAATTCGCTCAGCGGCGCAACCAATGCGGGATCCCCGAGATCGATATCCCCGAGTTCCCCATCCAGACCACTGAGCACATGCCGGAAGATCGCGTAGTCGATATGCGAACCACCGAATTCCGCGCTTCGAATGGTCGTGCCGATCTGCTCGGTGCGGCGGGCCAGCGAGATGCTGAGGCCGTTGCCGCCGAGGTCGTACACCACAACGATGCCGTCCGGTGGCAGGCCACGTGTCGCGTCGACTCGGGCGAGAATCGATCCGACCTCGTCCACGAGGTCCACACCTGTCATATCCATCCGATCGAGCGCCTCGCGCAGCGCCTGCAAGTCGTGCGACTTCCAGTGGCTCGGATAGGTCGCCGCGATCGCGGGTGCCCCGGTAAACGCACCGGCCGAATACCGTGTCAGGTAGTGGACCGCGCCGGCGACCAGATCTTCCGGCCGATGAGCGGATCCGTCGGCGGCGATGAGGTCGATCGGGTCGCCGACGCGGTCGACGAACCCGGTGATCGCAAGTCCCGACTGCACCGGACGGGCGCCGCTGCCGAGGCGAGCGAGTGTCGGCGCCGTACCCGGCGTCATGATCAACGTCGCTTGGTGCTGGATCGTCTCGAGACGCGGGGCGCACCGCCCAGAAGCCCCGGCCCTTGCCTGCTCCGCCACGGCAGCGGCGGCGAAACCGGTTGTGCCGATCTTGATGCCAAGACTTCCGGACATGTATTACCTCTCAGTTGGTTGCTCTTACCTGCGCATATCAATCTTGTCCACGGCCGGATCGCCAGCCAGCTCCCCAAGTGCTGAAGCGGCACTCCGAAGGGGTGGGGTTCATGCACCCAAGGTGCAGCGACAGCTACTTTCGTCCCGCAGTCGCCAGTTGACCGGCGCCGTTCGCCTGCCCGGCCTGCAACCTGGTGACGATGTCGCGAACCCTGGCCAGCACGGCCAACTTCTTCTCGACCTCGGCGGCACGCTTTTCCCGCTCGGCGACCTCCAGATCGGCGGCCTCCTGCGCCGCCTTCATCGAACCCTGCAGCGACGCCAATGCTTGATCGGCAGATTCCCTGAAGTGATCGCGCAGCTCGCGCTGCACATTCCGGAGGCGGTCGCGGGAGAGTTTGTGCACCTGGAAGGAGACGTCGTCGAGGTACTTTCGCAGCGTGATCTGGGCTTCGTTGCGGCGGCGTGCGAGTCGCCCGGCCCGGTCCTGCTGATAGGCCTTCACACCGAGCACGACACCGGCTCCGATCGTGATCGGATTCATCAGCGCCGCGCCGAGCATGGTCGCGCCCATGCCGATCATCATCGCGCCGCTGTAACCACCGCGCAGCGCGGTCAAGCCCTTGTCCGCAAGCGAATTCTTCGCATCTCTCAGCTCGCCGACCTGCAGTTCGGGACCGATGAGGTCGCCCTCACAAATGGCATTCAGTGCCGGAAGATCAATGCTCACGCAGTCATCGGCGAACGACGCCGCAACCCGTTCGGCCAGTGCCTGAGCGGACCGGAACGCCTCGACGAAATTGTCGCCGACCGCGGCGCTCACCTGTTCCTGCACCCACCCCGTCAGCACCGGCCATTTCTTGTCCGGATCGCCGTCGGCCAATTCGGATTCGATGTACTTGCCGATGCCGCGCAGCCGTTCCCGAAGGTCGTGTTCGATTCCGGAATTGAGGTCCGTCACACCGTCGTTCAGCACATGCTGCCAGGACTTCGCCGACTTGACCCGCGCGTCCGATATTTCCTTCTTGGCTTTCAACTCGCCGCGCATGCGCTGGTGGAAGGCCGGGTCGCGCAACGCATTCAGTTCCGCCTCGAACGGCACCGTCAGGTGCTGCGCTACCGACTCGAGATCGCGCGCCATGCGGACGCGCCGCTTGGTTCCGATATCGGCGAGGACCTCGCAGCTCAGGAACCGAAACAGCTCGGGATAGCCGGATTCGGCGTTGAGTTCCTTGTCACCGAGGCGCAGCGCGTGGTTGCGCAGCGTTGACGACATCGGAATGATCCGGCAGTCCACCCCCACGTTCGCGAGATGGGACCGGTCGGCGTCCGCGATCCGGCGCCATTCGGGGTAGAGGTCGACTTTGGTCAATGCGATGACGGCCGTGGGGCACAGACCGATCACCTGCCGCACGAATCGGAATTCGGGTTCGGTGAACTCCTGGCTGGCATCGCCGACAATGACGACCGCGTCGGCCTGCGCCACCTCGTTCAGTACGCGCGCGGCATGCCGCTGGCCGGGGCCGCCGACACCGGGAGTATCGACCAGGGCCAGACCGGTGGCCAGAGCCGCGACATCGACGCCGATCTCCGCGCGCGCCACTTGGCGGCCTTGTGCGCGCGGCGAATTCACCAGATCCGACTGCAATTCGTCGAGTGGCAATGGAACTGTTTCGAAATCCGCCGACTTTTCGATGACCAACCTCGCGGCAGGTTCGGCCGCGTGCCGGACCACCGTGACCACCGAGGTGGCCCGGCGATCACCGACCGCACAGACCTCCTTGCCCAGGAGGGCGTTGATCAGCTGGCTCTTACCCTGCTGGCGCAACCCGACAAAGGCGACCCGGACCGAATTGTCGGCGGACCGGCGCCGCACGGCATCGAGAGTGCCGAATAGGTCCTGCCGGTCCGCCGACTGCGCGAGCCGAGTCAGCGGATCGAGCAAGGCCGTAATGACGCCGACCGTGCTGCGGCCGTTCTCGGCTGCTGGCTTGTTCACCTGCTGCTGTCCTCCGATCGGCAGGCCCCGGGGGACCCGCCTGTCGGTTAGTTGATCTGTCCTGTGCTCAGAAGACGTCGAAGGCATCGGCGATGGCATCGCCGAAATCGGCCGCCGCGTCTCCGATGGCCACGCCCGCATCATCGAATTCGCTGCCGAGGCTCCCGTCCCACTGGGTCTCGCCACCGCTCGACGCGTCGTTCCAGTTGACGTCATAGCTGTTGTCGAGTCCGCCGAAGACGTCATCAGTCATGCCGCATGTCGACTGATCCACCTGCTCGCCCGGCGTCAAGTCCACCTGCTCGCCCGGCGTCAAATCCACCTGCTCCCCCGGCGTCAAATCCACCTGCTCCCCCGGCGTCAAATCCACCTGCTCCCCCGGCGTCAAATCCACCTGCTCCCCCGGCGTCAAATCCACCTGCCCGCCCGGCGTCAAATCCACCTGCCCGCCCGGCGTCAAATCCACCAGCGCCTGTGGCGTCTGATCGACCGGCATCGTGTCAAAAGCGAAAATATCGTCCAGCTGGTTCATTCTTTGCCTTCCATGGATGTCTGTCGCTGAATGGGGAAGGAATCCGCGTCGGGGATTCCAATGGCTCGTGCTCCATGGTCTGGGCTTATGGCGGCCGAAAATAGGCACCCGAGGGGGAGGAAAGCTCACACCCCCGGTGTCCGGTATCCGCCCCCTTCGGGTAGTGACGCAGGAGCGTTTCCGGAGCAGATTCGGTGCGAAATTCGGGTGGATACGAGCAGATCTACCGCGGTCACCGAGCTGTTCGACCACTCGAGGCACGACCAGGAATCGTCCGGTTTCGGCGAATTACCGACGCGCGATTACCACGAAGTCGGCGCTCTCTCAACGGCCGGAGGCGCCGCTGAGCTGACAGCGGGTGGCGCCACTGGCGACCTCATCGAAGACTGCGCCGATACCCCGCCCGCCTGTCGTTGGGCGGACGGTATCGCGAGGTCGGTGTTGTCGGTGAATCAGAATCTGCGCTGGAATGCCGTCGAGCACCTGCTGCGATGATTCGTGCTACCGCGTCGGGGTGGTCGTGGTCGAATGCGTCGCATGCGCGCTGGTGCTGGTGCTGCCGCTGGCGGGAATGCCGAGTTCGACCTTGATATAGGGCTTCAGAAGGGTCTCCCACGAGGCGCGCATTTTGGTGTATTCGTCGGGACACCCGACGGCACGCTGATAAGGCAGGCGCCCCTTCTGCTCACGCTGACCCGGTTGTGTCACAAGCACCTCGAGCTTGTCGGGAACGGCGCCATAATCCCAACACAGCAGGTTGTAGGCGCGCACCTGCGTGAGCGAGTGCTCATCGGCGAAGGTGCGCGCACTGAGGGCTGACGGGTTATCGGAGAGGTCGAACCAGAAGTCCGCCGCCGCGGCCACGCCAGCAAAGTCGCCGTGGCCGGGCTCGGTCAGCTGCAGCAGGGCGCCGAGCTGGTCTGCCGAATCCTCCTCGCGACCTGTTGAGGGCAGCGAATAAATATTGATCGCCATGTGTGCGGACTCATGGAAGGTGATCATGCGCGTTATACCGTCGAAGTACAGGTTGTAGTAGTCGGGACGTCCCTCGGACTGCGCCTTCGCATAACTGTCGGCGACACCGAACATCTCGTAGCAGAGGATGATCGACTGCTTCGTCGGGTCCCAGAAGGCGTTGAAATCACCGCATTCCGTCCCGACGACAGGAATATCCTTGGGCAGCTTGTACACCGACCCCAGCGCCTCGGCGAGTTCCTCGATGACCTTGTTGTCCTGAGTGACCTGTTTGCCGGTCTTGGCCAGGTCGGACATCATCGCACGGTCGTACTTGACCACGAACTTCCCGGTGTCCGCCACCTGGCTCGTCGTCACGGCGCTTGTCGCCCCCGACGCCGCCGGTTTCTCATCCTTATTCGACGAACATGCCGCGGTCGCCGCCGCCAACATGGCAACCGCCCCAGCCCATCGACACCACCTGGGAACCATGGCAATCCGCCTCTCCACACCGCAGGGCCCCACCACTCGAAGATTGCTAGATAGTAGCAATCGAGTGCGCATAGCATGGCGGGTTTCCCTATCGTCACGGCAGCGTCTCAACCGCCGTGTCGACCGCGATGACCGGCGATCGGTAGCGCTGACCGAACAAATGGCTATGAGCAGCTGCAATCGCCCACAAAGGCCCGAGAAGCACCGATTTGAACGAGAATAACGACGTCGCGATTCCGCAGCTGGTTGTTGACACGCCCGCCTCAGCGCGTGGACACAATGTTGCCGTCATGTAGCTATGAGGCCACGCGCTCGACCGAACCGGATATCGTCGCTGACCGCGATCAGCCCCCGGGCGCAGCCTGCCAGCGCAGTGAGGTGGCCGTTGCTGCTGGCGACAGTCGCTGTGCTGCAACCGTTTTCGTCGACGAATTGTTGTCACCGTCGGCCGGCCGGAGTCGTGTTCGACCAGAATATGCATGGCAAGAGGAACCTCGGCGCTGGTGTTGTCGGTGAACCGGCAGGACCTGCGCTGGAGCGGACCGCTTTCGACAGTTCAGCTACCGCGTCGGGGTGGTCGTGGCGGAAGGGGTCGCACGGGCGGAGGTGGTGGCGGTGGCGGTGGTGGGAAGGCCCAGCTCGATCTTGATATAGGGCTTCAGAAGGGTCTCCCACGAGGCCCGCATCCTGTTGTATTCGTCGGGACACCCGACGGCACGCTGAGATGGCAGGAGCCCCTTCTCCTCCGGCTGGCCCGGTTGTTGCACCAGCATCCCGAGCTTGTCGGGTACGGCGCCGTATAGCCAGCACAACAGGTTGTAGGCGCGTACCTGGGACAGCGAGTGCTGATCGGCATAGGAACGCGCATCCAGGCTTGCCGGATCATCGGAGACAGCGAACCAGAAGTCCGAAGCCGCGCCCAAACCACCGAGGCCGCCAACGCCGGGGGCGGTCAACAGGATCAGGGCGCCGAGTTGGTCCGCAGCATCCTCCTCGCGTCCCGTCGTGGGCAGCGAATACAGGTTGATCGCCATGTGTGCGGACTCATGGAGGGTGATCATGCGCGTTATGCCGTCGAAGTACACGTTGAATAACGTGAGATCGTCCTCCGCCTGCGCCTTGGCAAATTTCTCGGCGATTCCGAACATCTCGTAACAGAGGACAATCGACTGCTTCTGCGGGTCCCAGTAAGCGTTGAATTCACCACATTCTTTGCCGACGACCGTAACGTCCTTGGGCAGCTTGTACACATTCCCCAGGGCCTCGGCGAGATCATCGATGACCTTATTGTCCTGGGCGATCTTCTTGCCGTCCTTGGCCAGGTCGGAAGCCATCGCACGGTCGTACCTGACCACGAACTTCCCGGTGTCCGCCACCTGGCTCGTCGTCACGGCGCTTGTCGCCCCCGACGCCGCCGGTTTCTCATCCTTATTCGACGAACATGCCGCGGTCGCCGCCGCCAACATGGCAACCGCCCCAGCCCATCGACACCACCTGGGAACCATGGCAATCCGCCTCTCCACACCGCAGGGCCCCACCACTGGAAGATTGCTAGATGGTAGCAACTAGGTGCTTCCGAGAGGGCGGATTCTCCTATCGCAGAGGCGGCGTCTCGACCACTGTTTTCGACAGCGCTGACCGATGATCGCTGGACATGACCGAAGAAATTGGCCCTGAGCAGCCATACATCAGCATCCAGTAGCCCTGGAAGCACCGACCTGGACGAGAATGGCGACGTCGTATCCCGCAGTCGGCCATCCCCTGGTCTGGTTCAGCGGAACAGACGGAATGTTGCTGTCATTTAACCGCCGAGCCGGTCGCCGACCTTCGTCGTTGTCGCACGTATCGATGGGCGCGAACCGCCCGCCACGCGTGGCCGGAGGCCAGCCACCCACTCGGACAGTCCGTCTCGGCATGCCCAGCGAGCAAAGTGGCCGATCGGTGATTGCGACAGTCGGTGTGCCGCAACCGCTTCCGTCAACAGATTGTGAAGGTGAGCCTTCATCGTCAATTCTCGGTCGGCGTTCCATCCTCACCACGGTTGCTTCCCGGTGGTTCGCCCTCATCGCGAACGGGCGCTGATTTCATGATTGATCGCACGGCCGGGGAACACCGCGACCAGCCTTCTGTCACCAAATGACTCTTGTCGCTCAGCCCCCTCGGCTCGCACTGATTCACAGCGGACCAACGGCTTTCGCAACACGCTCATCGGTGGCGCAGTAGGTCGAGGAGCTTGCGGTGGGCGTGGGCGATCCCGGACGGGGTGTAATGAGCGACCACGACACCCTCGTCGGCGGCGCGACCGTCGATGTGAGCACGCAGATAGTTGTATTCGTCGGACAGGAAATGGGTCGGGGTGCCCAGAGTGTGGACCGCGTAGTTCAGGGCCGACTGATCCTCGATCGGAAGCGGCCGCGCGTTATCGCGCCACAGCTTTCTCGCGAGATCGAATACCGGGCGATGGGCGCGGCGATTCACGATGAACATGCCGGAGTTGAAGTACGTAGACCGCGGGATATCGGCGTCGTAGTCGGGGTACAGCTCGATGAACTGGTCACGGACACAGATGAACTCGGCACGGTCCGCTAGTGCGGCGGGCCGCCACTCGCGCAGCACGACCGCGTCGGCGTCCAGGTAGCAGATGTGATCGGCGGCCACGAGATCGAACAGCGACAGTTTGGCGTATCCGGGGAATGCCTCGGGCGGGAAGTTCCGCGGCGGATGTTCGATGACAACGAATTCCAGCCCCGTCATGCGCTGTGCCCGAGCGGCGCTCAGCCGCGCGGTGTCGCGATAGGCGCCGAGTCCCAGCATTACTCCGATCATTGGTCAAAGATAGTGCGCTGCAAGAGAATACCGGTACCGTTGCAGAATGAGCGAACTCTTGCGTTTCCGTACCGGCGACGGTGGCGTGATCGTGGTCGAGGGTGATCCGTCCGATGCCGGTGTGCAGCGGGTCGGACGCGGTGGTGTGGTGGAGGTGAATCGTCGCTTCGAGGATGCACTTGCTGACGTTCAGCGGGCCGCGGCGGCCGCGTTGGCGGTGTTCCGCGACGGCAGCCTGAAACCGGACGGGGTCGATCTGGAGTTCGGTATCAAGCTCAACGCCGAGGCCGGCGCGGTGATTGCCAAGACGTCGGTCGAGGGCCATCTGACGGTAAAGCTGTCGTGGAAGCCGGGAGCATGAGGCTCACTGTTCGCACAACGTGAGTATGTGTACGGCGCCCGCCGCCTCACCACATGCCACACCGCCGTCAGGTAAGGGCGCGATCGCGGTGATGCGGCCGTCGCCGCTGAAACAGGCCACCTCGGCTCGGGATTCGAGGTCGTAGACGGCCAGCAGGTCGCCGGCCCCAACGGCGATGCGCTGCCCCCCGTGCAGCGCCGCGATGGCGCGCACGGGTGCATCGAGTTCGGCGAGCACGCCGATCAGCGCTCCGTCGGTAAGTCGCCACAACCGGATCGCACCGTCGCCGCCACCGGTCACGACCCGGTCCCCGACGATCAGGATGCCGGTCAGCAGCGAATCGTGCGCCTGCTGCTCCCAAACCAGTTCCGGGGATCCGAGTCGCCAGGACGACAGCACCCCAGAGACGCAGCCGGACAGGATCTGGTCGGCTGCTGTCGCCAGGCTGATGATCGGGCCGCCGCGCCCTCGATAGGTCTGGATCTGATGGCGGGTCGTTACGTCCCACACGCTGACTTGTCCCCTGATGCCGCCGACCACGACGTGGCGGTTACCGGCGTCGACCACCAGCATTCGTGGTGGCTCCGCCAGCTCGGCGTCGATCGCTCCCGCGTCGAGGTCCCCGATCGAATCGGCGGGCCCGAAGAATCGCAACCCGGTGGTCGACGCCACCACCAGGCATCCGTCCACGGCGACGGCTCCCCGCACCGCGTTCCGGGCGACCGCGCGGCGCACCACCTGCGCAGGGTCGGATTCGCCCGTCGCATCCCACCGCATCTCCGCGCCGATGTCAGCCTGATTCGACATACTGCCCAAGGCCTCGCCGGGAAGTATCATTCCGGCACCCAGCTGGTCCAATACCATCCACCCGAGATTCGCCACCTCGACGACGGCGACCGCGGGGGCCGTCATCGCGACAGTTGTCGATCGCCGTCCGGTCGCCATATCCCAGACCGAGACCGATCCGTCATCCGCAGCGGCCACAACCGTGTGGTCAGCTACCGCGGTAATCGCCCCGACCCACGCGGCGTGCATCGGAGCGCCACGCTGAGTCGGCGAAACGGTCAGATCCCACACCCGCAAGATGGATTCGTTCGCGGCGGATACCACGCGGGTTCCGTCGGAGCTGAACGCGGCGACTGCTATCCACCCCGTATGACCACGCAGCGTCCGCGCCGATTCATCCCCGATCCGGCGATCACGCAACCGAAGGATGCCGTCGTCGGCGCCCGACAGCACGTGATACCCATCCGGAGCCACCACCACCATCTCGACCCATCCGCTGTGCACACCGATTTCGACTGCGGGAGAAACCGTTTCGAGATCCAGCAACAGCACCTCCCCCGATGCACAGCCGACCACCGCATGCCCGCCGTCGGGTGTCGCCGCGATGGACCACACCTGCCCACGGGCGGGATCCCGGTCGATCCATACGACCGATCCGTCCCGGTGATCCCAGCAGTACACCGTGCCATCGTCGCCCGCGCACAGCGCGTGCCGATCGGTCAACGCCATCGCGCGCGACTGCACACCGCGCTGGCCGGTGTCGAAACACCATGTGTGCGTGCCGGTTTCGAGATCCCAGATCCGAAGCGTGCCGTCCTCGGACTTCGACGCGATCGTCCGTCCGCCACGCGCCCCGAGCACCGTGTACGCGATACCTGTATGCCCGCGCAGCACCCGGACCTCGCGGCCGAGCGCCCAATCCCACACGCGCACAGTCATATCGACCGATGCCGACACCAGCAAAGTGCTGCTCGGAACGAGCGCGATCGACCACACCGCGGCCTGGTGCCCGCGCAGCACATGCCGAGTGCTGCCGTCGGCGAGGTCCCACACGCGAATGGTGCCGTCGGCTGATCCGGACATCGCATAGCGGCCCTCGGCCGATACCGCGAGCTTCCATACACCACCCGAATGCCCTTGCAGCACATACCTTTCACGGCCGTCGTCCGCCAGATCCCAGACGCGCACCGCGCCATCCCAGCCACCGGACAGCGCATACCGATCATCGGGTGTGAGCACGACATCACGAATCGGACTGGTATGCCCGACCAGCGTGAACAGTAGTGGCCCGCCCGGGGCCGTCAAACTCGCGGCTCGCGGTCGGAGCCAGGGTTCGCCGCGCCAGCCGGATGCTGCGGCAACCAGTTCCTGCACTCGAGGCCACTGCGACTCGCCGAGACGCCCGACCATCTGGGCGGGCAGCTGCCCCCTACCGCGAGCCAGCGCATGGCTGCTCAGCCGCAACGCGTCGCCGACGACCGCGACCGGGTCCGACTGCGGCAGTACCCGATAGGCGGCGATCAGCTCCGTCGCGTCGGTGGCCCAGAGCATCGTCTGCAACCACGCCAGATGCGACAGCAGCGCGCGCAGCTCTTCGCCCGCGCCCGCTGCGGCAAGGTGATGCGGCAGGTTGCGATGGAAGTAGCCGTCATCCGGACCATGCTGCCAACCGCCCGGCGCCTGCTCCCGATATGCCTCGACCAATCGCCGATGCAGCTGCGTCAGATCTGAAACCTGGTGGCGCACATAGTCCAATTGCAGATCGTGCATCCCGAAACGGCCGTCACTATCGAGATGGATCAGCGATCGGTCGGCGAGGCGGTCGAGCAGCTCCGCCACGTCGAGCTCATCGAGTCCTGCGTGCTGCCAAAGCGCCTGTGCCGCACCGACGGTCGGATTCCTCCGGTCGAATACCGCGAGTTCGAGATAGCGGGCGCGATCGGCGGGATCAAGCGCGTCGACGCTGACGCTGATTGCACGCAACAGATCTGGGTATGGATAGTTGCTGAACGGTTGGGCGATCATGGCGAGATCGGCCTGGCGCAATCGGCGCAGCACTCTTGGCCAGCGCTCCGGGCGGCCCGCGATCATGGCGCCCGCCATCGCCAGCGCCAGCGCCAGATAGCCACATTCGGCCGCGATCTCCAACGCCTCCTGCGGAAGTGCCTCCACCGCGAGCCGCGCCCACCGGGCCAATAACACCAGCGACTCCCGGATGCTCAGCCCGGTCACCTCGAAACAGGTCGCGCCCACTGCTCGCACGATGGCGGTATCCCGGGTCGTGACCAGTAGCCGTCCGGGCGCCTCGACAACATCGAGATCGCCGAGATCCTGTGCCGCCCAGACATTGTCGACGACCAGCAGACAACGCCGCCCTGCCAGCAACTGCGTGAGCAGCGCCTTGCCCTGCTGAACGTCGGCGAAGACCACACCCTGCTGCCCGAAGGCGGCCGCCACCTGCGCTTGTCTGATCGGCGTCACCGGATTCGGGCCCAACTCCACCCAGACTATGCCGTCCGGAAAAGCGGCCCGTACCCGCTCGTCACGGCAAACAGCCGCTGCGAGAACGGATTTTCCGACGCCGCCCATGCCTACCGCAGCGACCCGCGCGCCGTCCTCGGCCGGCTCCAGTAGCGCGGCGCGGAGCTCCGATGCCACGGACCGTATGACGAACTGAGTGGGTAAGGCCGGCACATTCGACAGCAGTCCCATCGCCGATCGGGCCGCCCCGAACTCCACGCCGAACTGCGCCACCACGGCAGCGATGAGCGCCGTGGGCAGCATGAAGCCGATCTTGCGGGCCGCCGCACGGTCGCGAGCAACCACCATGCCGACCACGCCATCGGCCAGGTCGTCACACACCGCGCCACCGCTGAAGCCGCCTTCGATCGCCGAACCGGGCACCTTGACATCCTCGAGCTGATACCAGCCACCACCCACTCGATCCCGGATCACACCGGTCGCCCACAGCCCCTCGTCATGGCCCTCCGGGAATCCGTAGACGCGAAAAGAATGCCCCCACAACGTCGTCGAATCCGAATCCAGCAGGCGGATCGGGGCGGCGGGCGGGGCGCTCGCAAGCAGCAATACCGCGATGTCACCCGTGTGTACATCATCGACCGGCGACCAGGCCGCCACCGTTGCCTCGATCGGTGCACCGCCGGGCACCTGCGTGAACTCCACCAGCACCTGTTCGGTCGGCACCACATCGGCCGCAGCGTCTGCTCCGGTGGCATCGCCGATGACGTGGGCGCAGGTCAGTATGTGCCGCTCGGTAATGAGGAATCCGGCGCCGTAGGTCCCACCATCGGTGGACCGAATCGCGACCAATGCGCGCCGCCACTCAGGCGTAGGCATTCCACTGCTCCCCGTTCACCTCGCACCGTCCGGTGCGCAATTCGCCCGCCGCCGTGCGGACGAACAGGTCCAGCCGATCCGGTCGACTCGAACACGCCGCGGGGCGGCCGACCGAGCCGATTCCATCGTCGAGCACGCGGTGGCGTGCCGAGGAACCGCCCGTATCGGTGGTGAGCCAGCCGACCGTCCCCGCGGATACCCCGAAGAACACATCGACGCGGCGGGGCCGGGCCGAGACCGCCACGGGATCCGAGGCCACCGAGGGCACGGTCAGTACGCGGTTACCGCGACCGGTCGGCCAGGCGGGCCCGGGTTCGAACTGGACAAGGCGATCCTCTTGCCGCGCAAAGGCAACCAGGCGGTTCTCGACCGCACCGATGCCCCGGCACCACACCAGGGTCGGATCACCGGTACAGCGCAGCGATTCCCCAGTCGAGGGCACGACATCGGGACCGACATCGAAGGTGGCGCGGCCGGGCAGCATCGGTGTCGAGGTCCACTCGTGTGTGCGCTCCTCGGGGACGTGGTACTGCCGCCGCAACACCCCGTCGACGCTGCCGCGCGCGACAATTTCCAGCCCATACAGGCTCGTTACCACCACGGCGGGCTGCCCGACCACGGGACGGGCCAAGCTCTCCGGTCCCATCAGGCCGATCGGCTGCTGATACCAATAGTGTTCGAGCACGCCGTCCGCGCCCGTGCTGAAGACGTCGAATCGGCCGCGGCTCCAACTGACGAAGCTCGCATCCGATACCGCCCCCTCGGACCGAGCCAGCCGCGGCGACCCCCAGACGCCGTCGAATTCGCAATGCCACAACCGCGTCTCGACATCACGGACGAACACATCCAACCGATCGGCGCCCCAGGACCCGATGGTCGGGCGGCCAACGGGACGGGCGGGCAGTTCCAGCCGCTCGACGATCCTTGCCGTACCGGCGGCTACGACGAGATGACAGAGCCGGTTTCGGTCATCGATCGCGACAACATCCACGCACTCAGGTGTGCGTGCGGTAGCCACCGGGTCGGTCACGATGCCGTCGGCGAGCACACGGAACCTCGGTACCCGCAGCACGGCACATTCGTCCACAACTCCTCATGATCCTATGGCGCGGGCGAATGCGCTGTGCCGTCGATGATTTGATCGACTGGTACTTCCCAGGATCATCACCTGACGGCAAGGGGGCTGGATGAATTGCCAGCTCGGTACCAAGGATCCCAGGCCATCCCCCATGCAACCATCGCCGCCGTGACGGACGGCAAGTGCACGACCCACGGATGGAGCGCCATCACTTCGGCCACAACCCACTCCCAACTCGCCGGTGTACTTGCCGGGTTCTTGTTTACGGGGATCGTGCTGCTATTCGGACGGACCGGTCGGGACTACACGCAGACCATCGGCCTTTTCACCGGCGCCTTCTTCGTCCTCGCTGTCAATAGCTACGAATACAGCCTCATCGCTGGGAACACCCCTCCCGAGGCGACATTCGCTGAGCAATGCGCCCTGGTCTGGAGTCAAATGATGCCAGCCAGCGGACTGCTTGCGGTGGGCGGCACCGCGCTGACGTGCGGCGTCAGTTGGCTGCTTTCAGACCACGTTGAAGCATCGTCTATCACAGTCATGCCGCGACGCAGGCTGTTTCATCGCCGACAACAGCCACCGCCGCCGATACCGAACCGCTATCTCAACCGGCTCGCGGGATTGTTGCCGTTGAACCGCCGCGGGCGTGCAGGCCGAACTCGACCTGACCCCAGGTGACCTGACAGGCCAGGTCACGACATCCCGTTCCGCCGAGTTTGCCAGATCGCACCGTGCGAGCCGCCGAACGTCCACTTTGTGGCGTGGGGGCTGTCGCGAGGCCCTCTCACCGACCGGCACCCTCGACCACTCAATTCGGGCAGGTTCGGTTGTCATGCGAGGTGTTCAGCTGCCAGCATCGTCGGGGTGGCTGATTTGGGGTCTGCGGTGAAGCGCACTGGTCGCAAGGGTTCTTATCATTTCGGGGATCTGCGTAGTGCTCTGGTGGGGGCCGCGGTCGAACTGGCGGGGCGCGGTGGGCCTTCGGCAGTGACCGTGCGGGCGGCTGCGCGGCGCGTGGGGGTTACACCGACGGCGGCCTATCGGCATTTCACCAATCATGGGCAGCTATTGTGTGTGGCCAAGGAGCAGGCGCAGCGCAGCCTTTTCGGAGCGATGTCGGCGGCACTGGCCACACTCGAGCCGGGGACACACGGAGTCACCCGGCTCAACGCCGCCGGGCGCGGATACATCGCATTCGCGATGAGCGAACCGGGGCTGTTCCGAACTGCCTTCTGCGACACCGCCGATGACGAAGAGCGCGACTCGCCTGCCTTCGACCTACTGTCGGAATTGCTCGACGAACTGGTCGAGGTCGGATTCACCGATCCGACGCATCGGCCGAATGCCGAAATGGCCGCGTGGTCCACGGTGCACGGCCTGGCGTCGCTGGTGCTCGATCGGGCCGGGATCGACGCGGTCACGCGCGAGCAGACGATCACCGATACCTTGGCCGCGATCGAACGCTGCTTCGCTACCGGCCCGAACGCCACCGGTTACCACAGCCGGTAATCCCCGGCCGCCGGATTCGACGGCCGGGGATCAGATGTGCGGGTCAGGTCAGCGCGGGCACGTCCGACTCGGTGGACGGCTTCGCTTCGGCCGGTGCGGGTTCGCCATCGGATTCCTGAATGCCGAACCGGGCGTACAGCTTTCGCAGCGGACCAGGTGCCCACCATCCGGCACGGCCGAGCAGGCGCATGATCGCCGGAACCAGCAGGATCCGCACGATCGTAGCGTCGAGAACGATCGCCACCACCATGCCGACGCCGAAGAGCTTCATGGTGAGTACCTGACTGAAGGCCATGGCCGCCAGCGGAACACACATCAGCAGTGCCGCACTGGTGATCAACCTGCCGGTACGCTGCACGCCGGTCGCGACCGCCGCGGTGGGGTCGCCGAGCCGGTCGTACTGTTCGCGCACCCGCGAGAGCAGGAACACCTCATAGTCCATGGACAGGCCGAAGATCAAGGCGAACAACATGATCGGCATATTCGGCTCGATATTGCCGGTCGGATCGAACCCGAGCAGGCCGGACAGGTGTCCCTCCTGGAATATCCAGACCAGGATGCCGAAGGTCGCCGACAGCGACAGCAGATTCATCACAATCGCCTTGAGCGGCAACAAGACCGAGCCGAAGGCGAGGAACAGCAGCACGTAGGTGGACACCGCGATGTACAGCAGCATCCACGGCAGCACCGCGCCGAGCTTGCGCAGCGTATCGTCGTACGCCGCGGTCTCACCGCCGAAGTACGCCGTCGCGCCCGGCGGTTTCGGCTGGGCCCGCAAGCGGTCGAGCAGTTCTCGGCTCGACTTCGATACCGCGGCACCGTCATACGACACCGACACCGACGCCATCGTGCCCTCCGCACCGGTGATCTGGGCATTGCGAACACCGGCGACGCCGTCGAGTCGGGTGGCATAGGCGGCGAGTTCACTCTGCTGCCCGTCCGCGGGACCGGACAGTTTCAACACGGCGTCGATGGTCTTCGCACCGTCACCGTCGAAATCATGCGCCAGCATCTCGAAAACCTGTCGCCCCTCGGCGGTTTCGGGCAGCTGACGAGCATCATTGGCGCCGAAGTCGATCTTCAGCAGCGGCGCGGCCAACACCAGCAACAGTGCGATGGCGACCGCGGTCACCGCGATCGGGCGCCGCATGACGCCGTGCGCGAGCCGGTACCAGAAGCCGCCATCGCCCGGGACGGCCGAACGCTGTTTCCACAGCGACAGCGCGTTGACCCGATGGCCGAGCACGCCCAGCGCCGCGGGCAGCGCGATCAGTGAGAAGACCATGGACAGCAGCACCGCCGCGATACCGCCGTAGGACATGGACTTCAGGAATACGAAGGGGAACAAGCTCATCGAGGCCAGCGCCACCGCGACCGTGATACCGGATACCGCGACGGTGCGTCCCGCGGTGGCCAGGGTGTGCACGATGGCGTCGGCGCCCTCCCGGCCGCGTTCGGTTTCCTCGCGGTAGCGGCTGACGATGAACAGGCCGTAGTCGATGGCCACGGCCAAGCCGAGGATGGTGACCAGGCTCATGGCGAATACCGAGATATCGGTGAACTGGGCCAGCAACCGCAGCACCGCCATCGAGCCGAGGATCGACAGGCCGCCGACGACCAACGGCAGGCTGGCCGCGACCAGTCCGCCGAAGACGATCACCAGCAGGATGAACAGCACCGGGAACGAAAGTCCCTCGGCCATGCCGAGATCGCTGCCGACCTGCTCACCGGCCTCGTATCCGGCCGGAGTGTTGCCGCCGCGGATGGTCCGCAGCCCATCGACGCCGAGCTTGTCCTTGATCTTCAGATAGCTGTCCTGTTTGGCATTGTCATCCGAACCCGCCAGGTTCAGCCCCACATAGGTGGCATGCCGGTCCCGGCTGGCCAGATCCGGCGCCCCGGTGCTCCAGAAGTCGACCGATCCGCTGACCACATCCTTGGGCAGCGCCGCGATCCGGTTCTGCACCGCAGTGCGGAAGGCGGAGTCGTCGACGGTTTTGTCGGTGGAGCGGTACACGATGACCGCATCCGGCGCGCGCTGCGGAAATGCCTTTTCGGCCAGTTCCGCGGCCTGCCTGCTCTCGGCGTCACGCGCCTCGAAACCGTTGGGCACCATATCGCCGAATACTCCGACGCCGTAGGCCCCCGCCACCACCGCGAACAGCAGCGTCAGTGCGAGCACCGCCTTGCGCCAGGTGTAGACGAACACACCCAATTTCTCGAACATCATTACCTCCCATCAAGATTCGGTGTCACAGCGGTCAACCTCGGGCCGGTGCCGCTTCGGGCTCGACGACCACATCGGCCGGTTCGGACGCCGCGGTGGCGCTCCGCCCGGGCAGCGCGATGGCGAACAGCGTGGCCGCGCCGAGAATCGCGCAGCCCGCCCACACCGCGGGCGCGAAACCGTCGGTGAAGGTCTGTCCGGTCGCATAGCTGCCCTTGGCCGTGAAAACCGCGCCGAGCGCGGCGATTCCGATGACGGTGCCGAGATTGCGCACGGTATTGGACACACCGGAGGCGACGCCTTCGTGCTCCGGCGCGACGTATTCCAGCGCCAGCCGGGCGATCGGCGGGAAGAACAGACCCATTCCGGCACCGCTGATCACGAACGCGGGGACCAGCGCCGCATACGACACCTCCGGATCGGTGATGGCGGCCAGCCAGCCGAGTCCGATGGTCTGCAGCACCAACCCGGTGACCAGCACCGGCTTGCCGCCGATCCGATCGATGAGAATGCCCGCGATCGGTGCGGTGAAGGTCGGCATCGCGGTCCAGGCCAGGGTGTACACGCCCGCCTTCAGCGCCGAATAGTGCTGCACCGTCTGCAGGAACTGGGCCAGCAGGAAGATCGCGCCGAACATGCCGACGGCCATGGCGAATCCGGTCAGGATGGTCAGGGTGAAACCGCGACCGGCGAACAGCACGGGCGGAACCATCGGTGCCGACGCGCGCAGAATCCACACCACGAATGCCGCGAGCACCAGCGCACCCGCGACAATCGGGCCGAGCACGCCCACGCTCGTCCAGCCGTGGTCATTGCCCCGGATCACACCGAACACGACACCGAACAGTCCAGCGGCCACCAGCACATTGCCGACCACGTCCAACGAGCCGTGCGCGCCGTAACTTTCGCGCACCATCCACACCGCGATGGGCAGCAGCAACACCCCGATCGGCACGTTCAACCAGAAGATCCACTGCCAGGAGGCGACGTCGGTGATCGCACCGCCGACCACCGGTCCGAGCCCGACCGCCAAACCGCTCATCGCGCTCCACATGCCAATGGCCGCACCGCGTTTCGTGGGCGGCACGGCATCGGCGAGCAGCGTCAGGGTGAGCGGGATGAGAATCGCCGCACCGATGCCCTGGATCGCCCTGGCGCCGATGAGGAATTCGATCGACGGTGCCAACGCGCAGGCCGCCGAGGCCGCGGTGAACAGCGCCAGTCCGAGCGCGAAAACCCGTTTACGTCCGAAGCGGTCACCGAGCGAGGCGCCCGCCAGCAGCAGCACCGCCTCGGTCAGGGTGTAGGAGTTGACCGTCCACTGCAGGCCATCGAGGCCGGTGTGCAGTTCGGCACGGATGGTGGGCAGCGCGTTGAACACCACCAGGTTGTCCAGCGACACCATGAAGACCGCGAAGCCGCAGACCACAAAGGTCCATACGATCCGATTCTTGTCGGGGTGTGTCATCAGTTTCTTCCCTGAGTTAGTTAGTGATCACTTAGTTCCCGAGACACGGCGAAGGCCAAGGATCCGAGCGTTATTCGGGGTGCGAGGGTTAGTCGGGCAGGTTCAGATCGAGTGCGCTGGCCACATTGAGCAGCATTCCGTCGGCCATGAATTTCGACTGCGCGGCCGCGTCCGCTCCGGTCAGCTCGTGCACCAGATCGAACAGTCGCTGGTAGCGCACCCGGCTCAGGTCGCGGATCTCCTCGTCGAGACTGGCCGCGGCGTAGACGTGCAATTGGAAGGTCAGCAGTTGGCGGTCGGCGAGCAGCCCGATATAGGCGTCCCCGATCGCCGCCAGGCGCTCTTCCTCGGTGTCGCCGACCGCATTGTCCCGAAAGGTCTGCTCGACGATGTCGAATGCGCGTTCGGCGGCCGCGAGGAAGATCGCCTTCTTGGTTTTGTACAACCGGAACAGGTATGGCTGCGAGACGCCCATCCGGCGGGCGATCGCTTCCGTCGCCGTCCCCATATAGCCACCGACCGCGAATTCGGCAATGGCCTCGGTAACGAGCTGCTCACGCCGCTCCTCCGAGGACATCCGCACTTTCGCCGGTGTACTCACATTCCCAACGTTAGTAATCAATCACATACTGGTCAATGAGTAGTCAGCTCATTGAGTAGTCGGCCGCGGCGCTGCCGACGGATTCGCCCAACAGCAGCGGTGTGATCAGGCGATCGACGATGGCCGAGCCATTGGTCGTCATCACCGAGGCCGGGTGGAACTGTACCGAGGCGAATCCGTTGCCGCGCAATGCGTGCACCGCTGCGGTGTGGGGATCACGGCAGACCTCGATCGGACCCGAGCGGCGCTGGCTCCAGTAGACCGCGTCGTCATGACGGGCCTGGAAGGTGTTGTAGAAGTACACCGATTCCGGCGCGCCGAACAGCTCGACGCGGCGCCGCACGCCCTGGTTCGGGACCGGACAGCGGACTACGTCCAGGCCGAGCTGGGTGCTGAGTACCTGATGGCTCAGGCAGACCGAGAAGAACGGCACCGGACCGTCGAGCAGTGCGCGGGTGAGCATGTGCAGCCGGGCGATCTTGGGATCGGACAGATCACGGGGATCACCCGGACCGGGGCCCATGACCACGAGGTCATAGTGGCGGGGTTCGAACGGTGCGCCACATGGGTGCACGGTGACATCGAGACCGAGCGCGCGCAGCAGCCGGGCGCCCATCGCGGTGAAGGTATCCTCGGCGTCCACGATCAGTACCCGGCGACCGGCATGCGGTCGCGCGGCAGCCGTCGGTCGCAACCAGAGCGTTGCCAACGGCCCATTCCGATCCGAAAGCGCCTGTTGCACAGCGGGATCCGCACCGAGATCACGGGTGGTTCCGATGCGGGCGCGGTTGTGCAGCGCGTCGAGCAGACCGGCGGCCTTGGCGCGGGTCTCACGCGATTCGGCGGCCGGATCCGAATCACGCACCAAGGTCGCGCCGACGCCGATACGCAATCGGCCCGCGCGATCCACCTCGGCGGTGCGGATCATGATCGCCGAATCCATGCGCGGGCGGCCGCGTTCGTCCCGTCCGGCGAGGGCGAGCACACCCGCGTAGTAACCGCGGCCGGTCGGCTCGAATCGAGTGATCACCCGGCAGGCATTTTCCAGCGGGCTGCCGGTCACGGTGGGCGCGAGCAGCGTTTCGCGCAGCACCTCGCGATAGTCGCGGTCGCAGTCCCCGGCTATCCGATATTCGGTATGCGCGAGCCGGGCCATCTCCTTGAGCCGCGGGCCGTGCACATACGGCTCGGGACAGATGCGGCACATCATCTTCAGCTCTTCGTCGAGCACCATATAGAGCTCATTGGTTTCCTTGCCGTCGGCCAGGAAATCCAGCACCCCGGCGACCGTGGGGCCCTCGGCGGGATAGCGGTAGGTACCGCTGATCGGGGTCATGGCGGCCGCGCCATCGGCCAGGCTGACCTGTCGCTCCGGGCTCGCGCCGATGAAGGTGCGACCGCCGGTGTGCACCAGGAACGTCCAGTAGGCGCCGGTTTCCCCCGCGAGCAGCCGGACGAAGTACGCCACGGCGGTGCGCACGCTCCAGTTGGTGACCTCGCATTGCCAGGTGCGGCGCAAGACGAAGTTGGCACCCGCGCCGTGGCCGATCTCCTCGGCCAGGACGCGACGGACCAACTCGGCGTAGGCGGTGTCGTCGATATCGAATTCGCCCGGGCCGACCTCGATCGGCCAATCGGCAACGATGGCGCGCAGCCGCTCGACCGGCAGTCGGGTCTGCCGGTCGATATCGAGGCACAGCACCGGCGCACCGTCGTTGTGATGGGCGAAGCCGCGTTCGCCGATGGCCCGGTACGGCACGATGGCGAGCAGGGCGTGTGCGTCCACGGCCGGTGCCAGCGCGGGCAATTCGGCCGTGGTGGCCAGCTCCGACACGGTGCCGAGCAGCAGTTCGATTTGCTCCCCCGGCCCGGATTCCGGCCGTTGCAACAGCGCGAACGGCGTTGTCCCCGAGAGACATTCGGCGAGCAGCGGAGTGAATTCGTCGGGGCTCACCGCGCCGCCACCTCGGCCGCCGCGGACAGCTCGGCGAGTACCTGCGCGGATACCACCACCCGGCCGCAGCGACTCGCAACGTAATCCAGTGTCATTCGGTGGAATTCGGGTGTGAAATCGGCGATCGCGTCGGCGATGACGAAGGCCTGCTGGTCGTTGGCGAAGGCGTCACAGGCGGTGAGCAGCACTCCGACGTGTCCGTACACCCCGCAGATCAGCAGCTGATCGCGGCCGGTGCGCCGCATCAGATCCAGCAGTTCGGTGCGGTGGAAGGCACTGGCCCGCCATTTGGTGAGGACCGGATCGGCGGGCTCCGGGCGCAAGTCGTCCGGGATGCCGCGGTGTTCGGGGGCCGCGCTCATGCCGGGGCCCCAGAAGTCCTTGAGCAGCCCGCGCTGCTCGTCGGTCATGCTGCCGGGCTGGGCGGTGTAGACGACCGGAATCGACAGCCGCGCACACAGATCGCGCAGTGCGGTGACATTGCGAAGCAGCGCGGTCAGCGGTTCCCGGTCCGTCGAATACGGCGCCAGGAAATAGTGCTGCATATCGTGGACGAGCAGTACGCAGCGCCGCGGCTCGATCCGCCACCGCACGGTGTTATCCGGCAGTTCCGCCGCGCCGGGCATCGGGTAGGGGGCTATCGGTGCGATGGCCACAGCTGTCTCCTTGTTCAAGCACCGAGCGTGGCGCCACCGTCGACGGTGAGCTGCTGCATGGTGATGTGGCGGGCCTCGTCGGACAACAGAAACAGGACGGCATCGGCGATATCGCTCGGGCGCGCGATCCGCCCGAGCGGAATGCCGATCCGAAAGTCTTGCGGCACACCGGCGATGGTGGCGCGCTCGGCATCCGAGCCGTCGAACAGTGCGGTCAGCATGGGGGTGGCGGTGGAGCCCGGAGCCACCACATTGCAGCGAATTCCGTACTCCGCCAGCTCGAGTCCCAGGCAGCGGGTCAGCATGCTGGCCGCGGCCTTGGAGGCCGCGTACGCCGACATGCCGATTCGCGGTGTGGTCGCGGCATTCGAGGATACGGTGACGATCGCGCCGCGCCGACGCGACTGCATGCGTCGAGCCACCGCCTGGCAGACATGGAATACGCCGCCCGCGTTCACGGCGAGGGTGGTCGCCCAATCCCGTTCGGCCATTTCCTCGATCCGGCCGTGTTGCAGAATGCCCGCGGCGTTCACCAGAGCGTCGACCGGACCGAGTACGGCTTCGGTACGGGCCACCGCCGCGGCCACTTCCTCGGGCACGGCGACATCGGCGGCCACGGCGAGTACCCGGCCACCCGCCGCGTCGAGCTTCTCCGCCAGATCCCACAGCGCCGGAATCCCGCGGTCGACCAGGGCCACCGCCTTCTCGGATTCAACCAGGGCACGGGCGATTTCGCTGCCGATGCCGCCCGCCGCACCGGTCACCAGTGCGACACTCATCGCCGCGCTCCGGCCAATATGCGCCCGACCACCTCGGCGGGCACCCCGAGGCAGCGGGTGGTGAACGAGCCGAGCGCGGTCAGATACCGCTCCCGCAACTCATCGACATCGACACCCACGCTGCCTCCGCCGGACAGCAGCACCTGCCCGCCCACGACCACCGTATCGACATCGTGGGATCCACCCAGCCACAGAAAGCTTTCCAGCGGACGGGGATTGAGCAGATAGCGCCAGTCGTCGGTGCGGATGAGCACCAGATCGGCCTGTTTGCCGACCTCGAGACTGCCGATCTCCCCGGACCAGCGCAGGCCCTCGGCAGCGATACGGGTGGACATTGCCAGCGTGTCGGTGGGCAGCACATCGGTCTGGTCGGCGACCATCTCGTTGTACATCTGCCAGGCCGCGCGCATCGCCTCGGCCATTCCGGCATTCGGGAGCGATGCCCCGTCGGTGGACAGCGATACCGCAACACCCGCCCGACGCAGGCGCGGCACCACACCGGTCTCGGTCAGCGTGGATTCGCCGGAGGGGCCGTACTTTCCGGGCGAATGGCTGATGTGCGCACCGGCCGCGCGCAGCAGCTCCTGTTCCTCGTCATCGATGAACGCGCAATGCGCGGCCATCAGCCGGTCGGTGACCAGGCCGAGATCGTGCAGGCGACGAACGCCGGTGGCGCCGTAGTACTTTCGCATCAGTTCCGGTTCGTTGCGCACCGCACCGACGTGAGTGACGAAACCCGCGTCGTGCCGCTCGACGAGTTCGGCGAAACCGCGACCGAGTTCATCGGTCATATTGGTGACATACGCGATCGACGGACGACAGCGGATGCGGCCGGATTCATCCTGTGCGCAGCTCTTCAGCAGCTCTTCGAGCTGGGAGAGTACGGCGTCGGCATCCCTGGTGCGCAGGAAGGAGTCGGCGGCGGGCGGGCAGATGGCATCGGATGCCCAGGTGGTGGCGCTGAACCGGATGCCGAGTGTGCGCGCGGCGGCGACGAGTGCGGCCGGGCGGTTGAGCGAACCCGCGTCGCCCAGCGTGGTGACACCACCGCGCAATTGGGTCCACATCGAATATTCGGCGATCGCCTGGCCCTCGTCGGGGGTCAGGCCGCAGATGAGACCGTCGAACGAGTCGAACATGCCGGAGATCTTGTGCATATCGCCGCCGCCACCGAACATGGCGACCTCATCGGCGCGGTCGCTGACGGGACGCAGTGCGCCGCGCAGCGGGAAGCCCATGGCGAACATATCGTGCCAGTGCGCGTTGATCAGGCCGGGCAGCACCATCATTCGCGCCGCATCGATGGTGCGCAGTTCGGAGCGCACCGGCTCGGCGAGTGCGGCCACCGCCGCCGCGACGGTCTCGGGGGCTCCGAGCGCCGCGATCTTGTCGTCCACGACGAGAATCGAGCCGCGTGGGAGCACCGTTTCGGCGTCGTCGGCGGTGTAGACGACGCCGTTCTCGATCAGCAGGGCGCTCATGCGTTCGTCGCCCCCTGCGCGACGATGGCCGCGAAATGCCGCAGCCAGGCGGTCAGCGTGGGGGTGGCGACAAGTTCTTCGAATACCGCGGGCACCCCGGCCTTGTTCCAGCGACCGACCATGCGCATCAATTCGAGAGAACTCAGGCCCAGCACAACGAGATTGGCGTCGGGATCGAGTTCGGCGGCATCGGCGAGGCCGAGTACGGGCGCGAGTTCGGCACGCAGCTGGGCCTCGGTGGGAACGGATACGACGGTCACGACGGCACTCCTGTTGTCGATGCGCCCGCGCGAGTGCGGACCAGGGCTTTCTTGTCGACCTTGCCCAGCGGGGTCAGGGGCAGTTCGACGATGATTTCGATGTCATCGGGAATTTTGTAGGCGGCCACACCGCGGGCGTGCATGGCCTGCTTCACTTCGGCCGGATTCGGCGCGGCGTCCGTGGGCACGACGAATGCACAGGTGCGCTCGCCGAGGAAGGGATCGGGCACGCCGACCACAGCGACCGCGCGCACCCCGGGGCAGCCGAGCAGGTGTTCCTCGACCTCGCCCGCATTGACCTTGTCGCCGCCGCGAATGATCATGTCCTTGATTCGGCCCTCGATGACCAGATCGCCATCAGGGGTGAGCCGGGCCAGGTCGCCGGTCCGATAGAAGCCGTCGGCGGTGAAAGCGACTCGATTATGTTCCGGCGCAGCGTAATAGCCGCGCAGCGTGTAGGGGCCGCGGGTGAGCAGCTCCCCCACCTCGCCCGGTGCCACTGCGACGCCGTCGGTGTCGGCGATCACGATCTCGTCGGCGTCGGAGATGGGCTTGCCCTGGGTGGTCAGCACCGACTCGGCGGGATCATCCGGGCGGCTGAAGCACAGCAGACCTTCGGCCATGCCGAATACCTGCTGCAGTTCGCAACCCAGTGCGGGCCCGATGCTCGCGGTGAATTCGCGGGTCATCCGCGCGCCACCGACCTGCAGCAACCGCAGACTGCTCAGATTCCAGGAGGCCCATTCGGCGACCTCCAGCCAGACCGCGACCAGCGAAGGCACCAAGGCGGTGACCGTCACCCGCTCCCGCTCGATCAGCGGGAAGCAGTCCATCGGGTTCGGGGTGTCGGCCAGCACGACGGTGCCGCCGGTGTGCAAGGTGCCGATCACGCCCGGACAACCCCAGGCGAAGTTGAATTCGATCGGCAGCGCGGCGAGATAGACGTCGCGGTCGTTCAATTCGCACACCTCGGCGGCGCGCAGCGATTGATAGACGTAGTCGTCGTGGGTGCGCGGGATCAGCTTCGGCAGTGCCGTAGTGCCGCCGGACAGCAGGAAGAACGCGACATCGGTCGGATCCGTATCGGGCAACTGCGTCTGATAGGGCTCCTGATCCGCGTCCTCGATCGAGACGAAACCGTCGGCGCGGCCGCCGACCAGGAACAGGGTCCTCAATTGATCGTGCGTCGCGCGGATGCGTTCCGCCATGTCGCGATGATTGAACTCGCGGTGGGTCTCGGGCAGCACGTAATGGGTTGCGCCGCTGAGGCGCACCAGGTGGCCGACCTCGGTCTCGCGATGCGCGACCAGGCAGAACACGGGTTTCGCGCCGATTCGCAAGAGCGCGAACGTAATCGCGACGAACTCGGGCACATTCGGCAACTGCACCAGCACCCGATCGTCCGGGCGCACGCCGTGCCGCCGAAACAGCGCGGCCAGTAGATCGGCCCAGGCATCGAGATCGCGGTAGCCGATCCGACGGTCATCGTGGACCAGCGCGGTCCGGTCGCCGTAGCGCTCGGCGGCCCGACGCAATACGCTCCCCAGCGTTTCGCCGCTCCAGAACCCTTGGGCCCGATAGCGTTCGGCGAATTCTCGCGGCCAGGGTGTGAATCCCTCCAGCATCGCCGCCTCTACTTCGCCGGTGCGGGCGCGAGGATCTCGACCACTGCGGCACCCGCTTCCATGCCGGTGCTCGCACCGATCATCAGCACATGGTCGCCGGGGCGGACCTGTCCGGTCCGCCACACGTGTTCGAGACCGAGGAACATATCGGCGGCGCCGGTGTGACCGATGGTGCTGGTGAAATCCCAGACCTCCTGGTCCTTTTCGACGCCGAGCGGCTGCAGGAACATGGCCTCGAGCGAACCGCGGCCGAAGCCGATGTGGCAGACCTTACTGATCTTGTCGAACGAGACGCCCGCTTCCTCCATGGTGCGCTCGGCGATCGCGGCCACCGCCAGGCCGAAGTTGCGGATCGGCGGGGCCTGGCCCGCGGCCCACTGTTCGCGGACCTTGGCCGCGCGTTCGTCGAAGTTCAGACCGCGACCGCGGGTAATACCGGGCGGGAACAGCGCCTCACCGGCGCGGTGCAGGATTTCCATCGACGAATCCGACAGCGAGCCAACGGCACGCACTTTCGCGAATCCCTCGCGCCGCGACACCACCGCCGCCGCACCCGCGTCGGCGAACAGGAAAAGCTTCGAACCGCGCCAGCGGTCCACCAGCGGCGTGGAGAAGTTGTCACCGGTGGTGAGCAGCACCGCGTCATGGCTGGGGTTGGCGATGAGCCGGTTGGCGGCGGCCTCCAGCCCTGCCAGCATGCCGAGGCAGCCCTGTTTGATCTCGATCGCCGGGATCGGGCGATCCACGGTGTTGTTGAGGATGTAGTGCACGGCGGACCAGCCGTCGGGGCCCTGGTGATGGGTGTAGCTGTGCAGCAGCGCACCGATATCGTCCGAATCGTGGCCGCATTCGGCCAAGGCGACGCGGGCCGCGCTGATCGCCAGATCCGGCGCCGGGGTTTCCGGGCTCACCGCGCACGAGCGCATACCGGACGCGACGCGCTCGGCCTCGTCGTACCAGCCCGCGGCGACGGCGGATTCGGTGGAAATCGATTCGGGCAGGTAACTACCCACGCCAGCCAGATAGATATCCTCGGTTTGCATGCGGCCCAACTTTCTCGTGTCGCCGTGCTACACCTGGGATGCAACCATGCCGGTGCCGGGAAATCTTGAGTAGTTGCTACTCAATTTCTGGGAGTACGAAGCGCATTTCGCTCAATTGAGTAGCAATTGAGTAGCTGCCCGGCTGGCGTGGGCGTCGCGCGGGTGTTGTCCTAGGTCGTAGCATCCGAGGAGGATCGATGACCGTAATTCCCAAGGGCGAAATAGCGGTTCGCAACCGTCCGGAAATCGGCGATTGGACCACGCCCGACGAACTCGCGCAATTACAGCGGGCACAGCTGCCGAGAATATTCGAGCGGGCCGCGCGGTCGCCCTTCTATGCCGCCCGATTCGAGCGCGACGGAACTCCGCGGGCGGCCGATGATTTCGCCGATCTACCCCTCACGTCCAAACAGGATCTGCGCAATGCGTATCCGTTCGGAATGCTCGCGGTGCCCCGCGCGGAATTGGCGACCTATCACGAATCCAGCGGCACCTCCGGAGAACCAACGGCCTCGTACTACACCGATGAAGACTGGGCCGATCTCGCGGAGCGGTATGCCCGCAAGTGGGTCGGCATCACACCGGCGGACACCTTCCTGGTGCGCACGCCGTATGCGCTGGTGATCACCGGACATCTGGCGCAGGCGGCGGGGCGGTTGCGCGGTGCGACGGTGGTACCCGGCGATGCCCGCTCACTGGCACTGCCACTGGCCCGCATCGTGCGGCTCATGCACCGCCTGGATGTCTCGCTGACCTGGTGCAATCCGACCGAAGCCATGATGATCGCGGCGGCCGCCCGGGCGGCGGGACTGCGACCCGAGCGCGACTTTCCGGCCCTGCGTGCAATGTTCGTCGCCGCCGAACCGATGACCGCGGCCCGCAAGCGGCGGCTGAGCGAGATCTGGGGCGGGGTGCACATCGTCGAGGAGTACGGCTCCACCGAAACCGGCACCATCGCGGGCGAATGCCCGGAGGGCAGGCTGCACCTGTGGGCCGATCGGGCCATCTTCGAGGTGTATTCGCCCGAGACCGGCACACTGTCCGAGACCGGATGCGGGCAGCTGGTGGTGACGCCGCTGTATCGCGCGGCCATGCCGTTGCTGCGGTACAACCTTGCCGACGATGTCGAGGTGCGCCATGAATCCTGTGCCTGCGGGTGGCGGCTGCCGACGGTTCGGGTTTTCGGCCGCACGGCGTTCGGATATCCGGTCGGCGGGGTGACGGTGCGGCAGAACGATCTGGAGGAAATGATTTTCCAGCTGCCGCTCGCATACGAGGTCGGCTTCTGGCGCGCGCGGGCCGAAACCGATGTGCTGCGGGTGGAATTCGAAGCGCCCGATGGTGTGCGCGACCGTGCCGCGGTGGAGTTGGCCGCGGCGATCGATCGGACACTCGGCGTCCGGCACGCCATTACAGCATTGCCGATCGGCAGCCTGGTGCCCGCCGAGGCATTGACCACGCAGCGCGACATCCTCAAGGCCCGCTATCTGTTCGGACCGGACGAGTCCTGGGATAAGGCCCTCATGTATCAGTGACGCGGCCGATCACCGTCGCGTCCACCCGGACTCGTTCCGGGACCACACCTTCGCGTGCCTGCGCCGGACGGTCTGCGGATCGCCGGTGCGGTCACCGCCGTTCGCACAATCGGTGAGGACCTTCTCGTGTACGAGCCCACTGCCCCTGTGACCACTACCGCCGACGACACCACCGCCGACGACCGGATCGCCGTCGTCGGGCTCGGCTGCCGCTTCGCTCCCGATCTGGGTTCACCGGACGAACTCTGGCAATTCCTGCTCGACAAGCGGTGCGCGGCCGACGCCGTACCCGAGGATCGGTGGGCGGCCCAGCGCGCCCACTCGCGCGAACACGCCGCGGTGCTGACACGGGTCACCCCGCGCGGCGCATTCCTCACCGATATCGCCGGATTCGACGGCCGGTTCTTCGGTATCTCCGCCACCGAGGCCCGCCAGCTCGACCCCCAGCAGCGGATCGCGCTCGAAGTGGCATGGGAAGCCTTGGAGCACGCCGGAATTCCACCGCACACATTGGCGGGGACCGATGCGTCGGTATTCATGGGTGTCGGCGCCGACGACTATGGCCGCAGACTGCTCGAGGAGCTGCCGGAAGTCGAGGCGTGGACGGGTATCGGAGCCTCACCCTGCGCGGTGGCCAACCGCATCTCCTACACGCTGGACCTGCGCGGGGCCAGTCTTACCGTGGATACCGCCTGTTCCTCCTCGCTGGTGGCGCTGCATCAGGCCTGCGCCGCACTGCTGCGCCACGAGACACCGCTCGCGCTGGCGGGCGGTGTGATGGTGATGGCGGGCCCCGGGCTGACCACGGTGCTGGATCAGGCGGGCGCCATCTCGAAGGACGGACGTTCCAAACCCTTCGATGCCGCGGCAGATGGATACGGGCGCGGTGAGGGATGCGGCATCGTCGTGCTGAAGCGACTCTCGGACGCTCGGCTCGACAATGATCGGGTGCTGGCGGTGATCCGCGGCAGCGCGGTCCATCAGGACGGACGCACCGAAGGCATTATGGCGCCGTCCAGTTCGGCGCAGGAGCATCTGCTGCGCCGGGCATACGCCGCCGCCGGGATCGATCCGCGCGAGGTGGACTACGTCGAGGCGCATGGCACGGGCACAAAGGTCGGCGACCCGATCGAGGCGGCGGCGCTCGCCGCGGTGCTCGGACGTCGGGCCGAGGGGGCCGCACCGTGTCTGATCGGTTCGGTAAAGGGGAATATCGGGCATACCGAGGCAGCGGCCGGGATCGCGGGGGTCATCAAGACCGTGCTCGCGCTGACGCGGCAGATCGTTCCGCCGACCGTGGTGGTCTCCGGACCGCGGGCCGAAATCCCCTGGCACGATAATGGTTTGCGGGTGGTCACCGAGGCCGTGCCGTGGCCGCGGATGGACCGGCCGCGCACGGCGGGTGTCGCGAGCTACGGCTACGGCGGGACGATCGCGCATGTCGTACTCGAAGAGGCGCCGCGACAAGCCGGTGGTGCGCAGCGGCCCGGCATCGACATCGCACCGGAGCCGATGCGGCACAACCGATCCTGGCTCTACCCGATTTCCTCGGCGACGCGGGCCGGGCTCGCCGCCCAAGCGGCGCGCTTGCTGCCGATCGCCGAATCCGCCGAGCTCGGCGATCTCGGACATACGCTGGCACGCCAGCGCGGACATCTCACGGTCCGCGCGGGTGTCGTGGCCGCCGACCGCACCGAACTCGTCACCGGGCTGACGGCACTGGCGACGGGCGGCGCCGAAAGGTCGGTCGCCGTCGCAGAGGTGATCGGACACCGGGCCGATCCGGTGTGGGTCTTTTCCGGGCACGGCGCGCAGTGGTTGGGTATGGGCCGCGAATTACTCTGCACCGAATCGGTTTTCGCGGAGGTGATCGACCGGATCGGGCCGATCTATCGCGAGGAGATGGGGCTGACGCCGCGCCGGGTGCTGGAGAGCGGCCGATTCGATTCGGTGGATGTCATCCAGGCGATGCTGGTCGCCGTGCAGCTCGGACTGGCGGCGGTGTGGCGGCGCTACGGTGTGCGTCCGGGCGCGATCATCGGGCATTCCGTCGGCGAGATCGCCGCCGCGGTGACCGCGGGCGTGCTGACCGAGGCCGAGGGCGCACTGCTGGCCTGCCGCCGTTCCAATCTGCTGCGCAAGGTGGCCGGCAATGGCGCCATGATCATGGTCGATCAGCCGTTCGACGATGTGCTCGCGCAGCTGGGTGCGCGCACCGATGCGGAGGCGGCGATCTGCGCCGCACCATCCTCGACCGTGGTGGCGGGCGAGGTCGACGCGATCGACGAACTCGCCACGCACTGGCCCGAACTCGGGTGGACAATCCGCCGAGTCGATTCCGATGTCGCCTTCCACACCAACCAGATGGAGCCGCTGGCCGCCGATCTCGCGATTGCCGTCGCCGATCTCGCCCCCGCCCCCGCCGCCGTACCGCTCTACGTCACGGCGGTGGACGACCCGCGCTGCGCACCGCCGCAGGGCGCCGAATACTGGGCCACGAATCTGCGTGCGCCGGTGCGCTTCCACCAGGCCGTCGCGGCCGCGATCGCGGACGGACACCGGGTCTTCGTCGAGGTTTCCGCGCACCCGGTGGTGAGCCACTCGATTCTGGAAACCCTGTCCACCAACGGCATCGATGACGGACTGGTCCTGCCGACCCTGCGGCGCAACACCGCCGAACAAGCCACCCTCCTGCGCTCGCTGGCCGCCCTGCACTGCCGCGGCATCGCCATCGACTGGTCGGCGGCCGCACCCGCCGGTCGGCTGCTCGACCTGCCCACCAATGCCTGGCAACACCAACGCCATTGGGTCGACGGTCCGCAGCGCGCCGAATCCCCCGTCGACACCCTGCTCGGCGCATGCGGCGCGGTCCACGGCACGCCGGTCCAGCTCTGGCGTACCACACTCGACTTCCGCACCCGCCCGTATCCGCGCCGTCATCCCGTACTCGGCACGGAAATCACCCCGGCTGCCGTGCTGCTGAACACCCTGTGCACCGCGGGCAGCACCACCGAGCTGGTGGAGGTCCAGCTGAAACAGCCGGTGGTGGTACCCGATCCGGCGCAGACCCGCGAACTCCAGGTCGTGCGCGACGGCACGGCGCTGCGTATCGTCTCGCGCCCGCTCGGCGCGGACGACACCGCATGGGCGACCCACACCTTGGCGCGCATCGGATCGGCTTGCGGCCCGGACCACCGATTCGTGCTCGAAGCTGCTGCGACCCAGAGCAACTCACCGCTCGACCCGAATTTCGTGGTCGACCGCTTGGCGGATCTGGGCGTTGCGGATATGGGTTATCCGTGGCAGATCGAGACCCTCCGGCACAGCGAGACCACCCTGTTCGCCACCGCCACCGCCGATCTCGACCGCAGCTGGGCCGCCATTCTCGACGCCGCCCTCTCGATGGCATCGGTCATCTTCCCCGGCCCCGCGACGCTGCGCATGCCCGCCCATATCGACCGCGTCACCCTGACCGGCCCGGCACCGCGGCGCGCCGATATCGCGGTCCGTCTCCAACCCGATCAGCCGACAACCGTTGATGTCGTTGTCACTGGCGATGATTCGACGGCGACACTTATCGGACTGCGCTACGCCGAACTCACCGCAACCCCCGGCGCATCCGATGACCTCCACCTGGCCGCGACCCGCTTCGACCTCTCGTGGCACCCCTTGGCCGCGGCCGAGAACTCGCCGGTCGACACCTCGATCGTCGTGGTCGAATCCACGGAAGATACCGGACTGGTCGATGCCGGACGCGGTGCGCACGTGGTATTCGCACCGCCGGTGGGGACACCGTTCGAGGCTGCCGCGGCATTCGCCACCGCCGTGCAGCGGGTCGGTGCGGTTGCGCCCGAGCGGCGGCCTCGATTGTGGGCGGTGACGCGCGGGGTGCGCGAGGGCGATACCGCGCATGCACCGCTGTGGGGCATGGGTCGGGTTGCCGCGAGTGAGCATCCGGACTTCTTCCGGTCGGTCGTCGATGTGTCCGCCGATGACGATCCGAATATGGTGATACGCACGGTTATCGAAGCCGGTATCGCGGATCCGGTGGTGTCGCTGCACGACGGTGCGGTCTTCGGGCAGCGGATCGTCGCGGCCGATCGCGAGCGGGATGTGGCCTTCGCCTGCCGTCCCGACGGGACCTATCTGATCACTGGCGGATTGGGGGCGCTGGGACTGCTGGTGGCCGAACATTTGGCCGAGCGCGGGGCCCGACGCATCGTGCTGCTCGGGCGGCGGCCGCTGCCGTCCAGGGCCGAATGGTCCGATGACGATGAGCGGGTGACCGTGGTGCGGCGGCTGGAGAATGCGGGTGTGACCGTGCGGACGGTCGCGGTCGATATCACCGACCGCGCGGCCACCGAATGCGCGCTCGCCGCACTGGATCTGCCGCCGGTGTGCGGTGTCGTCCATGCGGCGGGCACGGTGGACAGCGCGATGCTGCCCGATCTCGATCCCGAGGTGCTGCGAAATGTCATGCGCCCCAAGGTGGATGGCGCGCGGGTGCTGCACGAGTTGTTCCCGCCCGGCAGCATCGACTTCCTTGTGCTGTTCTCCTCGGCCGGTCCACTGCTCGGATTGCCCGGCCAGGCCGCTTACGCCGCCGCCAACTCGTTCCTGGACGCACTCGCGGTGCAGCGCCGTCGCGCCGGATGCCGCGACACCGTGAGCCTGGCCTGGACCAGCTGGCGCGGCCTGGGCATGTCCACCTCGGCCGCCGCGACCGATCTCGAACTGGCCGCCCGCGGTACCGCCGATCTCACGGCCGAACAGGCGCTGACAATCCTCGATGACGCCTTGGCCGACGCGAATTCTCCGGTGCAGGTCGCCCTGACCGTGCTCCGCGACCATCACGGCCCGCGCCCGGCCCTGCTGGGTGAGCTGGTCCTGGAAACCGCCGAAACCGAATCCGCCGAACCGGATTGGGCCGAGCTGTCCGGTTGCGAGCTGACCGACTATCTCCTCGACCTGGTCAGCACCCGCACCGCGACGACACTCGGCGCCGCCCCGGAAGACCTCAACCCGCACCGCCCCCTCACCGAATCCGGTATCGACTCCTTGCTCGCCACCGCCCTGCGCGCGAATCTCGAACGCCACCTCGGCATCCCGCTGCCCGCCACCCTGCTCTGGAACTACCCGACGATCACCGATATCGCTCGCTACCTCGAGGAGGTCCTGCAGTCCCGCTGACCCGGATTCCGCATCCGGCCACCTGACCCGAGGGCCCGACGCCAACGCACAGTGCGATGGTGGCGGGCCCTTCGGGCTTTTGATCAGAGGGCAGCTCCCATTGTCGGTTCCCAAGACGCTCGGCACGCCGCGCACGCTGTACGGAATCGGCACGGTCATCCGACAGATCACGTCGAAAGCGTTGACGCGGGTCAGCATGATCACCAAAGACCCGACTGCCGAGCGCACGGTTGCGCTCGGACCGATGCCGCCCGAATTCTTGACCTGTGGGTCAAGAACTTTTAGAGTTCTTTGCGTGGGCAGGCCGCGGAACTTCGAAACCGATACCGTGGTCGAGCGCGCGATGGAGGAGTTCTGGACCCACGGGTACGCCGGCACCTCTCCCGCACAACTCGCCGAGGCCACCGGTGTCGGCAAGGGCAGCCTGTACCACACGTTCGGCAGTAAACGGCAACTGTTCGACCAGGCATTGGCCCGCTACGGACGGATGGGCGTGGAGCACGCCGAGGAGCTGCTGTTCCAGCCGGGAAGCACCCGCGAACGCATCGGCGCGTACCTGCGAGACACCGTGGATTCCGATGTCGCACAGCCGGTTCGGCGTGGCTGCATGGCCGTGAACACAGCCGCCGAGCTCGGCGGCCACGACGAGGAGATCACCCGAGCCCTGCGTGGCATCGAGGAGGGCATCGTCACCGCGCTGGCCGCCCGGATCGAACAGGGCCGACGCGACGGCGACGTCGGCCCCGACGTCGATGCGCGGGCCACGGCCGAGTTCCTGCTCAACACCAGCGCCGGCCTGCGCATCATGGCCAAGACCCGCGACACCGAAGCGCTGTACCGCATCATCGACGTCGCCCTGACCGCCCTCTGACCGATCCGCCGACATTGCGGCGGCTCTCGCATACCCCGGTTTTTGACCTGTAGTTCAAGAAAGGAAGTCTCCATGGATCTCGAATTGACCGGCAAGACCGCCGTCGTCACCGGAGCCAGCCGAGGCATCGGCCTTGCCGTCGCCGAGACCTTGTCCGCCGCGGGCGCACGCGTGGTCGGCGCCGCCCGCACCATCACACCCGAACTCGAAAAGGCCACCGTGGCTACCGTTTCGGCGGACTTGAGCTCGCAAGACGGCGCCACTGCGCTCGTGGATACCGCGCTGGAGGAGCTCGGCGGCATCGACATCCTGATCAACAACGTTGGTGGCGGCGACCCCGACCGACTGGCGCCGGGCGGGTTCCTCGACAGTACCGACGATCAGTGGCGGCACTTCCTGGATGTCAACCTGTTCAGCGCCGTCTGGGCGACCCGCGCCGCCCTGCCCAGCCTGCTCGACCGGCGCGGCACGATCGTGAACGTCTCCTCGATCAACGCACACCTGCCGTCCGTCGGGCCGGTCGGCTATAGCGAGGCCAAGGCCGCGCTCACCGCCTTCGGCAAGCGCCTGAGCGAGGAGTTCGGTCCGCAGGGAGTCCGCGTCAACACGGTCTCACCCGGCGTGGTCGGCACCCGGATCTGGCGCGGTTCCGAATGGGTCGGCGCGAAGCTCGCCGCCGCACAGGGCATCTCGCACGAACAGTTGCTGGCGGCGCTGCCGGACCAGTTCGGCATCGCCTCGCGCCGAATCTCCGAACCGGAAGAGGTCGCGGCCCTCGTGACGTTCCTGGTCTCGGGCAAGGCTGCCAACATCGTAGGAGCCGACCTCGTCATCGACGGCGGGACCATCAAGACGAGCTGATCCGACACTGCATGGGGCCATACGCACGTCGTCCCGCCGACCCCGGATCGGTCGGCGGGACGACTGCGTCGGAAGGTCAGCTGAGTACCCCGACCTTCCATTCGGTGGCGCGGCGGCGCTGTGCCCAGAACGCCGCGTAACGGCCCTCGGCGCCCAACAGGTCATCGTGCGTTCCCGCCTCGACAATCGTGCCGTTGTCCAGGAACAGGATCTGGTCCGCGGCCGCGACGGTATTGAGGCGGTGCGCGATCACCAGCACCGTCCGATCCGCGGTCAGCGCGCTCAGCGCCTGCTGCACGGCCTGTTCGTTTTCCGGGTCCAGCGATGCCGTCGCCTCGTCCAGCAGCACGATCGGGGCGTCCTTGAGGATGGCGCGGGCGATCGAAACTCGTTGCCGCTCACCGCCCGACAGGCGGGCACCGCCCTCGCCGACCGTGGTGGCCCAGCCCTCGGGGAGGCGTTCGACGATCTCGTCGACCCGGGCGGCGGCGGCAGCCGCACGGACTTCGGCATCGGTGGCGCCGGGGCGACCGAGTCGGATGTTCTCCTCGATGGTGTCCTCGAACAAGTAGACGTCCTGGAAGACGATCGAAATGCGCGACATCAGCTCGGCCGGGTCGATCTGGCGCACATCCACCTCGCCGATCTGCACGCTGCCGTCGTCGACATCCCAGAATCGGGCGATCAAGCGGGCGATGGTGGTCTTGCCGGAGCCGGATGGCCCGACCAGCGCGGTGACCCGGCCCGCCGGGGCGGTGAACGAAACATCTTGCAGCACAGTGGATTCGCCGTAGCCGAAGCCGACCGACTCGAAGTGCACCGCATTGCCCTGCGGCACCCGGGCCTGCAATGGCTCGGGCAGCGGCCGTTCGACGACCAGTTCGCCCACCCGGTCCAGCGCGGATTCCGCCGTGCGCAAAGTGGATCCGAGGATGGCGAATTCGGCGATCGGCTCGGTGAACCGCACCGCGAGCACCAGCACCGCAAGCAGGGTCGGCACCGCGAGGCTACCGCCGAGGGCCAGATAGGTGCCGTACACCAGGATCGTGGTGAATGCGGCCTGCACGATCAGGGTGAAGCCGACCAGCCCGGGCACGCCGGTGACGAGTACCTTGCGCGAGGTCTCATATTGGGTGTGCAGAGTGCCATCCAGCGTCTCGGCGCCGCGGCCGAATACCCGCAGCACCGGCTGCAGCTGCGCGAATTCCACGACCCGCCCGCCGGTTTCGGCATTGGCCGCGGTGCGCATCTCATCGGCGGTGCGGCTCAGCGACACACTCCAGCGGTAGACCGCGATGATCACCGGAATGGTCAGCGTCGCGGCCAGCGCGAGTCGCCAATCGAAGAAGTACATCAGCACCACCACCGTCACCGGCGTGACGAAGGTGGTCACCATCGGCCGCAGCAGGTGCGCCGGTACACCCATGATGTCCATGACACTCTTGGTGGCCAACTGGCCCAGCTGCCCGACCCGTTCGGGCCCGAACCAGCCCAGCGGCAGCCCGGCCACCGTGTCACCGATGCGCATGTGCAGCGTCTTCGCCAGTGCCGCACCGACTTGCGCGCCGATACCCATGCTGACGTAGTACGCCAGTGCGTACAGCGCGGCCACCCCGAACAGGGTCCACAGCCACGGCCACACCGAATCCGGATCCGAACCCAGCAGCGCGCGCAGAATCGGCACCAGCAGTGCGAAGGCCAGACCTTGCAACACCGCGCCGATCACCAGGACCGCGAGCATTTTGCGCAGCGCCGCCCCCTGTTCCGGGCCGACCACCGCGAGCAGTTTCCGAATCATGCCCCGGTCCTTTCCATCTGCCGGTTCCGCCAGCCCCCGGCGTTCTCGTGCGCCCGCCACATCCGGGCGTAGCGGCCCTCGGCGGTAAGCAATTCGGTATGGGTCCCGCGCTCGGAGATCGCGCCGTTGTCGAGCACCACGATCTGGTCGGCCTCGACGACAGTGGAGAGCCGGTGCGCGATCATCAGCACGGTCTTGGCGCCGGTCAGTGCCGACAGCGCATCCTGCACCTCGGCCTCGGACTGCGGATCGGCGTAGGCCGCGGCCTCGTCGAGCACGATGATCGGGGCATCGGCCAGCAGTGCCCGTGCGATCGAAAGCCGCTGTGCCTGACCACCGGACAGCCGCGCATCGTCCCCGATCACCGAGTCGTATCCGCGCGGCAGCGCCAGAATCTCGTCGTGGATGCGGGCCATCCGCGCGGCGGTGTGCATCTCGAATTCCGACGCGTCGGGCCGGGCCATCCGGATATTCGCCGCGATCGAATCCTGTGCCAGCCGCACATCCTGGAATACGAACGCCACGCGCCGGTACAGCTCCTGGGGCGCCATCTCGCGGATGTCCACACCACCGACGCTGACCGCCCCGCCGGTGACATCCTGGAATCGCGGCAGCAGCGTGGCCAGGGTGCTCTTACCGGATCCGGACGGACCCACCAGCGCGGTCACCGTGCCCTCCGCCAACTCCAGGTCGATGCCGCTGAGTACCTCGGTCTCACCGTCATAGGAGCACGACACCTCGGCGAACCGAACCGCATTGCCGCTGGGCGACTTCGGGGAGTCGACCACCGGAAGCGGTGCGGTATCCAGTACCTCGGTGACCCGCGCCGCCGCCTCCTTGGCGAAGCGCAGTTCATAGCTCGCGTAGAACAGCGCCAGGATCGGCGCGGTGAGGCCGACCCCGAGCAGCGCGAACGGCAGCAGATCCGCGGCGACCAACCAGCCCCGGGTGACGAACCAGGCGCCACCCCCGAGCACCGTCGCCAGCACCGCGATCGGCGAGAGCACGATCTCGGCCGCGGTTTTGGAGATGAGCGTCGACTTCACCCAGCCCAGGAAGAAATTCGCGAAATCGCTTGCGGCGCTGGCGTATCGGCCGTGCGCGCGCTTGGCCTGGCCGAAGGTCTTGACCACGGCGATGCCCTGCACGAATTCGACTGCGCTGCCGTTGATCCGGCCCATCGCCCGATCGTATTCGGGCAGGTGCTTACCCATTCCGGCCATGGTGACGCTGTACAGACTCAGCCCGATCACCAGCGGAGCGATGGTCACCAAGGTCATCTTCCAGTCCACCCAGAACAGGTAGATCAACGCGGTGACCGGCAGCACCACCGCGGAGGTCAGCTCCAGTACGGAGTGCGCGACCAGGTGGTGCATTGCCGCCACATCATCCTGCACGATCTTCTTCACCGTGCCGGAGTTGTGGCCGGAGAACCAGCTCATCGGCACCTCACCGAGCCTGCGCACCAACCGTCGGCGGATATCGAGGGCCAGCTCGCCGTCGGCGAAGTGGGTGAGCGCGCCCGCGGCCAGCAGGAAGATCAGCCGCACCAGCAGCGCGCCCGCGGCAACGGCGGTCAGCGTCCACGCTTCGCGGGTCCGATCGGGCCCGTTCTCGAGCAATACCCGCCCCAGCTCGGCAACGGCGATGAAGGGCACCACCGCGGCAACGGACGAAATAGCTTGGGCGGCAACGGCTAGACGCACGCGAACGCGGATAGGACGGAGCAGTTCACCGAGAGCGGATCGTTCCGCGGCCATGGCGGAAACCTCCAATTTCGAGGGTCAGGAGTTCCTTGGGTTGAGATTAGTGATTACTAACAAACTAGTCAACGCCCGGAGGTGAGATCGAGCCTGCTGTGGATGCCGAGCTTGCTATAGATGCGGTGCAGGTGGTTCTCGACCGTGCGGACGGAGATGAACAGGAGCACTGCGATCTCACGATTGGACTTACCGTCGGCCGCCAGTTCGGCGATCACGGATTCGCGGCGGGTCAGCCGCGGATCGGTCTCCCGCAAACGCGCCGGATGGTGCGCGGTTCTGCTGGTCGGGTATGTGGTCGGCGCGGACATCGCGGTACTCCTGTCAGTAGCCGGTCAGGCGGAAGCGACCGGCGCGGGCAGGTGCCCGTGCCGGACGAAGAACGAGGCGTAGGTGCCGAAGAGCCGCTCGTCGATATTCGGGCACTCGATCCCGGTGCCGTCGAGCAGGCGGCGCGTGAGGTGGTCGGTGAACAGCAGCGGCTCCTGCCGCTCCATCAGCATGGTGGTGCGGATCAGCGGGAACATCGCATTGGTGACATCGGCCGAGATGGCCTTGAGCCACTTGATGATGCTGACCTCTTTGATCTCGAATCCGGCCGACCGGATGAAACCGAGAATGGTCTCGGAATCGATGGCCGCGGGCCCGATCTGGTGGTAGATCCCGCCGAGCGCGGCATCCTGGGCGGTGACCCCGGCGATGGCCGCGCACACGTAGTCGACCGGAACCAGATTCATCTTCAGCCGGAAGTTGCGCGGATACACTCCGGCCTGGATGGAGCCGGTGATGAAGCGCCAGACGAAGTCGTTCTTCTGGCACGCGCCGGATTTCGAGTCGCCCCACACCTGTGCGGGCCGGTGCATGGTGATCGGCACACCACGCCGATCCGCCTCCAGAATCAGTTGCTCGGCAACCCATTTGCTCTTGGTGTATCCGAGCGGCATATCCGCGGCGGGTCCGGTGGGATCGGCTTCACCGCGCGGATCCGAATCCGCGTCCCCGGCGAAGACGCCGAGCGTGGACACATGGTGCATGGGCGCGGTCGCCGCGCAGGCGAAACGCAACATCTCATGGGTGCCCGCGATGGTCTGCTTGCGCAGCCACTTGTAGGGCGTGAGGAAGTTGACCTTCGCCGCGGTGTGGTAGCTGGCCTCGACCCGATCCGCGAGCTCGGCATAATCGCCGTCGGATAGTCCGAACTTCGGCAGCGTCACATCACCGGGCACCACCCGGATCCGGTCGGTGGCGATGGTCTCGGCCAGCTCGTAGGTGTCCAGGTTGGCGGTCAACCGGGCCAGGGCGCTGTCGGCGTCGGCCGCGCGCACCAGGCAATGCACGGTCAGTCCCCGGTCCAACAGTTCCTTCAGCAGGAACACCCCGAGGAATCCGGTCGCGCCGGTGAGGAATACGTCCCGCACCGAACCCGCGCGCACCGCGGGAGTGAAGCCCTGGATATCGGCGGCCAGTTCGGTATCGGCGGCCAACTGTTCGGCCGCGCCCTCGATTTCGAGCGATGTCATGACGATGCGTCCAATCCGGGTCGGGTCGGGTCGATGGCGGCGGCGGCCTGCTCGATCGCGCCGCGCAGCAGGAACAGCGCCTCCGCAACATCGTCGGAGGTGGCGATGATCGGCGGGATCAGCCGCAGCACTTCGGGTCGGCTCAGGCAGGTGGACACGACCAGGCCGCGCTGTGCGAGCCCGACCTGCACCTCACCGGCGAACTCGGGTGAACAGAAGTCCAGCCCCCACAGCAGACCCCGTCCGCGCACCGCGGTGACGACGGTGTCGTGGTCGGCGGCCAGCAGTGCCAGCCCCTCGGCCATTTCGCGCGCGATCCGAACCCCGTCTGCGACATGGGCTTCGATGGTGGCCAGCGCCGGGGCCACGGCCGAGACGCCGAGCGGATATCCGCTGAAGGTGGCGGTGTGCAGCACCGGATCCCCGGTCAGCGGGGCGTACAGCGCCTCGGTGCAGACCATCGCCGAAACCGGTACCACTCCGCCGCCGATCGCCTTGCCCAGCAGCACCGCGTCCACCGGCAGCCCGTGCGCCAGGGCGACGGACCGGTCACCACAGCGCCGCAATCCGACCTGGATCTCGTCGGCGATGACGAATGCCCCATGCGCGTGCGCGTCTGCGCACCAGCGGGACAGGATCGCCGGATCCAGCAGTGTGACCCCGTTCTCCCCCTGCACAGGCTCGAAAATCAGTGCGGCGACCGAATTTTCGGCAAGCGCACAGGAAACCGCGTCCGGGTCGGAAGGATCGATGTGCACGGTATTGCCGAGCACCGGAGCCAAATTGCCCTTGAACCGCTCGTGGTGGGTGAGCGCCAGCGCAGCCAGCGTTTTGCCGTGGTAGGCGCCCTCGACCGCGAGCACCGTGCTGCGGCCGGTGGCCAGCCGAGCCAGCTTGGTGGCCGCCTCGACGGCGTCGGCGCCGCTCAAGCCGAAGTACACCTTCGACAGTTCCGGCGCATCATCACCGCCGAACTCGGCGGCGGCAAGGTACTCCACAACCGCCTCGGCGGCCTGCCCGGGCAGCGGGTTCAGCACCGACCTGGTCGAGGTCGGCATCCGGTCCAGCTGCGCACGGACGGCCTCGACCACCGCGGCATTGCGGTGACCCAGCAGCGCGACGGCATAGGAACCGAAGTCCAGCACCGTGCGCCCGTCGGACAGGGTCACCCGGCTGCCGCTGGCCGAATCCTCGACCGCACCCTGACCGGTGAATTTGCCCGCCAGCGCCATCGACGGCGAGAAGTGGCGCTTGACCTGTTTGAACGTGGCCTTCGCAATATCCTTGGCGCCGCGAGTCTTGATGTCGCTCATGACAATTCCCTCACTGTGCGGCCCGGGTGACGATCGAGTTCGCATAACCTTCCAGCGCCGTGGCAATGGCCGGATGGATCATCTCGGCGACCAGCGGCAGCCCGATATCGAATTCGACATTGAGTTCCAGTTCGCCGCCCGCGCCGTTCTCGTGGATCTGCCAGTAGCCCTGGTAGCTCTGCAGATCGCCATCGGTCTGCCGGAATTCGATGCGCTGCCGTTCGGCATCGATCTGATCTTCCTGCTCCCACTCCATTTCGGAGCCCTTGAGCTCGACGACCCAACTGCTCGTGCGGCGCTGACCGTCTGCCTCGAGGATTTCCACCTCGTTGACCCCGCCCATGTAGTCAGGGAAGGACTCACAATCGAGCAGCACCTCCCAGACGTCCGCGGGGGCGGCCGTCTGGTGCCGCGAATTCATCGAGTACACAATGTGTCCTTCCAGGGTGTTACGTCCGAGATTGGTCAGGCTGTGGTCTCGCCGCTGGCTTGCAATTGGAACTGCCAGTGCGAGAAGAGTTTCCGTTCACGGTGCAGGTCCAGCAGCACCGTCATCACGCGGTCCACGACGACCGCGTCGGTGACCGGGTCCGCCGGGTGGAACCCGCGCCAGATGCGCTCCAGGCACAGCAGCAGCACCGCGCCGTCCGGGAACGGCGGCGCCAGTACCGCTTCCGAACGCACGACCAGATGGATCAGTGCGGCGGCCGCGTGCAGTGCGCAATATTGTTCGGCGAGCCGATAGATTTCGGCCGAGGCGCCGTAGCCGCGGCCGAGGGTCTGTTTGGCCCGCTGCTGTTCGAGCAGGATCCGGTCCAGTTCACCGAGTAGGCGTTCGGCGAGATCGGCCGATTGTTCGAACCAGCCGCGCTGCTCGCCTTCGCGGGTTGCGGCCAGTGCGCGCAGATCCGTGATCGCCTGCGGCAGCGCAAGTATGGCGGCATCACCGGCCCGGCTGAACAGCTGCTGCTGGGCGGGCTGCCACTCGTCGAGCTTGGCGTCGAGATCGTAGCTGCGCGCGACCTTCTCCGCCGCGGCGGAGCGCTGTTCGGCGGTCGCGGAATTGGCCGCGCTCAAGATCTGCTCGAGCTGCGCACCAACGGATTTCAGATTCACCACGGTATTGCCGTCGGCGAATACCGACACCACGATATCGCGCAGCATCTTCTGGAAGATCGCGTAGTGCGGGTGGTCGCGCAGGTACAGCCGGGCGCCCAGCACCTCTGACAGCTGGGTCATGGTGCGCTCGAGCGATGTCGGCACGAAATATTTGACGATCGCGGAATCGACCGCGATCTGCTCGGGCGCGGCCTGCAGTCCGCGCACGGCGCCGGTGGCCACCGCCTCGGACAGCAGCAGATCGGCGAAGCTCTCGGCGATCTGGCGGCGGGTATAGGGGAAGTCGACGACGTGCTGCCCGAAGATTTCCCGCGTCACGATGAAGTCGCAGGTGACCCGCAACGCGGTATCGACCGCACCGAGCGCCAGCCCGCTGATCGTGGTGCGCGCCACCTGGGCGCTCTTGAGCACCATCTCCAGGCCCTGGCCCTCGGCGCCGATGCGGTGGCTGTCGGGAACGAAGAACTTCTCCAGCTGGATGCCGCTGAGATCGAGCGCGCGCAGGCCGTGCAGCCGCTCATTGGGCAACTCCCGCACCGCACCCGCGGGGCCCAGCCGCTTTTCGACCAGGAAGATGGACCAGTCGCCCGGTCCGCCGCGTTCGCCGGTGCGGGCGTGCACGGTCACCATATCGGCCAGCGTGGCATTGCCGATGAGGTACTTCTCCCCCGTCAGCAGATAGCCGCCGTCCACCTTCTCGGCGCGCATCTCATTCGAGAGCACATCGCTGCCGTGCGCGCGCTCGGACAGCCCCCACGCCAGCTTGGCGCCATTGTTGATCTGCGATACCAGCCGGGTCCGCTGCTCATCGGTGCCCGCGATCCAGGTGGGCATGAATGCCAGGTCGGTGAGCATCAAGGCGGCGGCGGTGGTGGGGTCGCGGCGGGCGACCAGGCGCAGCAGCGAAAATCCGGTCTCGACATCACCGGCGCGGCCACCCCACTTGGCGGGCAGGCAGTATTCGTGCAATGCCCAGCGCTGCAGCAGGCCGAGCAGGTCGTGTGGGAATTCCTCGAGCTCGTCACAGCGCAGAATGCGCTGGAACGACATCTGATTCGCCGGATCGTGCGGATCGCCCAGATAGCGTTCCAGCTCCTCGGCCAGCTCTGTCACGTACTGCACGGTCATGACGGTTCGGTTCCTTCCTCGGTGGCGAGCGGGAGCGGCCGCGCGGTGAACAGCCGACGGTCCCGGTGCAGCCGGGCGATCACGTCGAATGCGTTGTCCGCCAGCGCCATCGACAATCGGGCGGTACGACAGTCGGCCCGGTCGAGCAGTAGCGCCAGTGCCGGGAGCAGCCAGTCGACCGATCCCGGGGTGGTGCCGTAGAGCGACCGCGCCCGGTTGAACCACCACAGCTGGACACACGCCGCGGCGGTGTGCAGGTAGGCGATGCGCAGGGCGAGATCCACTGTCGCGGTGGCGCGTTCGGAGGTGGACAGCTCGGTCAGACCGGTGATGTCGGCACGCGCCGCCGCCAGCGCCTGCTCCAGCCGGTCGACCAGATCCAGGGCCCGGCCGGTGCACGGACGGGCCGCACCGAGCACGGCGCGCATACCCGCCGCGGCCACCGGGAATCCGCCGGTGACGACCTCGAGCCCGCGTGCCGACAACGTCAGGTTGGCGAAATCCAGCGGAGGCAGGGTGGCGTCGAGATCGAAAGTGTCCGAGAGCAATTCGAGCGCGCCGTCCTGCGCAGCGGTGAAACCGGCTTCGACGAACCGGCCCAACTGCATGGCGACCAACCGGAGATTGGCGGTGGGGCTGGTGTCGAAGTAGCGAACCACCGCGTTATCGGCGCGCAGTACGTCGAAGGCGCCTTCGGGCCCCTCACGCAGTACGCCGCGGGTACCGAGCACATCCGCACAGCGCGTGAACGCCTCGGTGGACAGCTCGGTGAGCACCGCTTTGAGCAGGCCGGACCACAGGCTCTGCGCCGCGGGGAAGGTGTGCATCGCACGCGCACAGGCCAGTGCGGCCGCATCGCTGGCCAGCAATGCCGCCGCGGCCGTGCCCAATTCGCGTCGGTTGAGCGCATGCTCGCGGACCGGGCGGCCCGCGACCACGTGGCGCCCGGCAAATTCGAGGGTGAGCCGCAGCGCCGAATCGACCGCGGCGAGATTGGCGCCCACGCTGGTGGCCCGGACCACCTGCATGGCGCGCATCGCGGTCTCCATCCCCCGCCCGATCCGCCCGACGATCGCGTCGTCGGCCACCGGCAGTTCGGTGAAGTGGAAATGCGCGAAGTCGGTGCCGCGCATACCCGCCGGTCGCTGCAGTCGGTAGCGGGCCGAGCTCTGCCGCAGGGGATCGTGGACCAGCGCCATCGAGTACGCGGCCGGACCGCGTCCGCCGGTGTGCGCGATCACCAGCATGGCAGCGGCCCGCTTGCCGAATCCGGTCAGCCACTTCTCGCCGTCGAGCAGCCAACCGCCGGTCACCGGATCGGGGGTCAGCGCACAGGTATTGGCGAGCAGATCGCTGCCGTGCTCGGGTTCGGAGAAGGCGAATCCGATGGACTGGCCCGAATCCAACAGCCGCACCACCTGATCGCGCTGCTCGGGCGAACCGGCGAGCAGCACACACAGTGTCGCGGTGATGTCGATCATCGTGGCGGGCATGATGGTCAGATCACGCCGCGCGGCCACCCGCACCAGCATCAGGGTCTGGTCGTAGGTGATCAGACCGCCGCCGTACTCGGCCGGGATATAGGACTTCCGCAGCGGCGGTCCGGCGATATCGGCGAGCGCATCGGGAAAGGCATCCCGTTCGGCGCGTGCCAGCATCGCCGTGAAACCGAACAAATTATTCTGTGCCCGTGGATCTCCCAGCGCCGCCTCCAGGGCCGCCGCCGCCGGATACGGTCCGAGATCGGTGGCGGCGGCGCGGCTTTCGACGGTGGTCACCGCGCGCCCCCGGAGTCGTCGGCCAGCGGCGCCGGACGGTAGTCGGCGCAGCCGCGCGGCACCCGGACGCCGTTCACGGCCAACTGCTGGATGCGGGTGGTGAAGGCCGCACCGTGCAGCAGATTCAGCGCCACATCGGCGACCCGGCGGTTCTCGGTGGCGGCCAGGTAGGAGCCGCGCACCCATTCGTTGAAGCTGCCCATGGCCGGACCGCACCAGATCTGGTAGTCCAAGCCGCGATCGGCCTCACCGACCACGGCCCAGCGCGAGGCCATGCCCAGGTACCAGCGGAAGACCAGGGCCATCTTGCGCTTCGGGTCGTCGGCGGCCCGGGTCAGCTGGTCCGGATCGCGACGGGTGAAGTAGGCGACGACGTCCTGCCAGACATCTTCCACCGAGCGGCGCAGGATCTGCTGTTCCAGCCGGGCGCGCTCGGCGATCGGCAGCACGTCCAGACCGTCGTAGGTGCGGTAGAGCTCGTAGAGCCGCTTCGCCCGCATCGCGAACATGCTGCCGTTCTTCAGCACCTGCAGCTCGACGCCCATTTCGAACATATCCGCCGCGGGCGCCATATCCACATCCGCGACGCCGGCCCCCGCCAGCAGGTGCCGGACTTCGTCGGAAGTGCCCGCCTCCAAGCAGGATTGGTTGACCGATCCGGTGACCACATAGTCGGCGCCCATCGCGAAGGCCGCCGCGGCGGCCACCGGGGTGCCGATGCCACCGGCCGCGCCCACCCGGACCGCCACCGGATAGCCCAGATCCTGCTGCACCTGGTCGCGGCGGCGCAGGATGGACGGGAACAGGGTGGTCAGCGGGCGGCGGTCGGTGTGGCCGCCGGAATCGGCCTCGGCGGTGATGTCATCGGCCAGCGGCACGAATTTGGCCAGCTCGGCCTGTTCGGCGGTGATCAGCCCGCGACCGAGCAGATCGGAGACGATCGCGGCGGGCGCGGGACGCATGAACTTCTCCGCGACCTCGGCCCGGGATACCTTGGCGATCACCCGGTTCGCGATGAGCACCCGCCCGTCGCCGGTGCGGGCCAGTCCGGCCACCCGGTAGCGGACGATATGCGCGGTGACGTCCATGAACGCCGACGCCTCGACGCAGCGCACCCCGTACTTCAGGAACAGCTCGACCGCGGCGCGCTCCAGCTCCTCCTCACTCGGGCTGTGAATCAGGTTGGCGGCGTAAGGCAGTCCCGGAATCTCGGCCGCGAATCGCTGCAGCGCGGCCTCCACGCGCTCGGGGAGCAATCCGGCGGCGCCGAACGAGCCGAGGCAACCGGACCGGGCCAGCGCGATCACGTAGTCCTCCGAGGCGATACCACCCGCCATCGCGCCACCCATGTAGGCGTAGCGGACGCCGTGGCAGGCGCGGAAGCCGGCGGAGCCGAGCTGCTCGGCGGGCAGCGGGCCGATCGCGGCGACGACCGAGGCGTCGTCATCGGGACGGGTGGTGCTCAGACCGGTGCCGTGGGCGGTGCGCACCACGTAGACCGGCTGGTGCAGGGCGGTCAGCGTCTCGTAGAAGCCGTCCTGGCTGTGGTGGACAATGGGATCGACGGCGTAATCCGTTGTATCCCGCTCGGTTCCGACAGTTATGCTCATCGTTCGTCCTCTCTGCGTTCGTGAACCTCTACGGCGACGTTGGCGAGTTCGTAGATGCGCATCCCCGGCTTCCACACATTGGCGTCGGCGATCACCAGCACCCGATCGTCGGTGCGCCGCACCTCCTTGACGTGCAGGTCGAAGGTCATCGGGCCCTCGGTGCGCAGAATCTGTCCCCGGTATTTCCAGACCATTTCGACATCCAGCGGCATCGCGAACACCGGGTCGGTGAACCCGTCGCCCGCACCGATCTCGATCGCGTAGACCTGCAGTGCCTGGATGAGTGCCTCGACGCCGAGCGAGCCGGGCATCACCGGATCGCGATAGAAGTGGCATTCGAAATACCAGTCGTCGTGGTCGATTCGGCGCAGGCCGCGCAGATAGCCCTGCCCATGCGTGCCACCGTCGTCGACGACGTCGATCTCGTCGATCAGCCGAAGATGTCCATCCGCCAGCCGCAGGCCGGGGCGGGTGAACCAGCTGTCCTCGGTGCGCACCGTCAGCGTGCGCACTCGGCCCGGCGCGAGTTCGCCCTGCTGATCGAGCCAGGGCGCCACGTATTTGGCATTGTCCAGGCCGATCTGATTACTCAGGGCCTCGGCGGTGTGGTAACCGAACATGGACTCGCCGTGGTAGAACAGCTCGCCGTCGGCGAAGAGCTCGTAGCGGAATTTCTGCAGCGAGGTACCCGGCATGATCTGGTTGAACAGCATCGTCGTGTGCTGGCGAATGGTCTTGCCGCGCAGGTCGATCTGCTTGACGACGGTGGCCTTACCGTCCAGGTTGCGGATATTGAGTTCCTGCTCGGGCGTGGCCAGGCTGGCGCCGAGGTAGTAGCCGAGCAGGATGGCGGCCTGCAGCGAGGACTCCATGTAGACGCAGTTCGGCAGGCCGGGGAAGGCGTTCTCGTGGAAGTACCAGGCCTCCGGCGGGCAGTCGTATTCGGTCTCCATGGTGGCCCCGGCCTTGAGTTCACCGCGCACACCGCCGAACTTCATGATGCGGTCGACGAATCGGAAGTCGCCGTTGGGGATATAGGGCGCCTTGCGGTCGGCGTAGATCTCGAACTCCGTGCCCATGGCGGTGGCCAGATCGCCCTTCGCGGCGTGCGCCAGATGCAGTTCGTTGATGAAGGCCGGTTCGCCGGCGGCATTGCGGCGGCCGAGAAACGCTGGTATGCCGCCGGTTTCGGGCCGGTACGGGGTGCCGGGCTTCTCCCGGACCTGAACGCCGAAGTTGCGCATGCTGATCATCGCCTTATCGCCGTCGTAGACGATGATGTCGGCGATGATCGTCGGACGCGGCAGCATGGTGATCTCGGTGATCTCCACGTGGTAGCGGATGCTGGACTGCTTCGGGGTGATCTGGCCGCGCACCTTCACCTGGGTCTTCAGCCCGGGCACCGACTGGAATTCGGCATCGGGCAGGACCAGGTGCAGCCCGAGGTAGAGCGCATAGGTCTGCAGCAACTGCACGCCGCCCTCGGCGACCAGGGATCCGGCCAGCACCGGGTCACCGGTGAAGTGGCACTTGAAATACCAGCCCTCGGGGTCCAGGTATTTGACCGCGGTCAACTCACCCAGGGCGCGCGGGCCGCCGAGCCGGTCGATCGCGGTGATCTCGTCGATCATCCGCAACATCCGATCCGGCAGCCGCAGTGAGCGATTCGAGCCGTCGGCGGTCTGGTCCCAGGCCGGACCGAAGACCTCGGCCGGCCGCCCGGCGGCGAGCAGTTCGAGATCCGCCGCGGTCAGCGCGGTCCGGTCGGTGCGTGCGAGCGGCTTGAACCAGGTCTTGGTCATCGACTCGCGGCGCTTGCGATCGGCGGCATTGAAGACCACGCCGAGGGAATCCTCGAGTTCGGCGGCGGAGAAGAAGCCCGCGCAGGCATCCAGCAGCTCCAGGATGAGCACACCATCGGCGAAGCACCGGTAGTTGAAGAAGAACAGCAGGCTGTCGCCGTTCCAGACGAAGCGGTCGATCTTGATCTCGTAGCGCAGGGTCTGGCCCTCGCGGGGGAGGCCGCCGTGGAAGACCAGTTCGCTGTCGAGCAAGCGGTAGACCTTCTCGCCCCTATTGCGGAAGTCGATGCCGAGGTAGCTGACCAGCAGCAGGTCACACTGTCCGGCCTCGATGGTGACCGCGCAGGGCACCAGCCCGTCCACCGAGTACCAAGCACCCTTCGGCACGTCGTATTCGGTGGTTATCGCCGACGGCACGTATTCGCCGGTGGTGGCCCGCAATTCGGTGACCCGGGTGACGAAGTGGTAGGGCGGCTCGGGCAGTCGCACCCGCACCGGGTAGGTATCGATCTCGGCGAACTCCGGGCCGAAGACATTGGCCACCTTGCCGTTCGCGAATTCCAGCAGCGCCGCCTCATCCCAGATCACCGGGCGCTCCGGTTCCGCTGCGGCGGTGGGGAATTCGCTCGGTGGAGGCGGGAAGCCACGTCCCGCCTCGAGGTCGTCCAGGCTGCGCTGGACCAGGGCGCCGTGGACGCGCAGGAAGGACCGGTGCGCCTGCGAGACGCTATGACTCATCGGTCGCAGCACCAGGGCGCGGGCGGTGTCGAGCGGATCGGCGACGCGGGCGATCGGCGCGGCGGCCGTGGCGCCGACCGGAACTGGTTGCGGTGCGGGCTGTTCGGCGGCAGCGCGACGGGGCAGGTACACGAACGGCTCTCCCTCGATGATGATCAGATCCGGATCCACGATGGGGACCGCGGTGATGACGGTGACCGGATCCACCGTCTTGTGCGCCGGCGCCGTCTTCGCCGCCGCCAGGATCGGGGCGGTGCGCGCGGCGACCCGGTCGACCACCGATTCCCCTCCGCAGGTCACCGCGATGCGGTACCTCGGCTGGGCGGCGACGGCTTCGGGGGCCGGGAACAGCAGGTCGAGGCGCACGGCGACGCCATGGCTGACCAGCCGGGCCAGCGCCTGTCCCAACGCGATGCCGCTCGGGATGCCGCGCCGGTCGGCGGCGACGGCGATATGGTCGCGGCCGGTGAGTGTTTCACCGATCCAGCGGGTGCAGGTGGCGCCGGGGCCGACCTCGACGAACACCCGGAAGCCGCGGTCGTAGGCGTTGTTCACCAGTCTGGCGAAGTCGACTGTGCTGCAGAGGGTTTCGGCGATCCGGTCGGCGATGACCGCGCGGTCGGACGGATCGACCTGGTCGTAGTCGTAGCTGGACAGCAGCTCCAGGCCCGCAGCCGGATGACCGAGCGGGTGGCTATTGAGTCCGGCGAAGGCGGCGCGTTCGGATTCGACTGCGGCACAGTGCATAACGTGGTTCGCAGGCGCCTTGGCGGATTTGCAGCCGAGCCGGGTGATGAGTTCCCGCACCGCGGCCGGACTGCCCGCGACCACGACCTCACCCGGGGTATTGACATGGGTCAGGTACACCCGGTCCAAGTCGGCTATGGCCACGCGCACTGCATCGGCCGGGGCCAGCAGCACCTGGGTGGTCCAGACCTCGCGGTCGGCCAGCGTATCCGGCAGCCCCCACTGCTTGCGGATCAGCCGTTTCGGGCCGCGCAACTGGTCGACGAACAGCGGCGAGTTCCGCAGCGCGGCGTCATCGCGCACCGCCGCGTCCCAGACGTCCATCGCGAAGAGCATGCTGCTCTCCCCCAGGCTGTAGCCGAAGCCACCGTCGGCCCGGATGCCGAGCGAATCCCGCAGCAGCCGCGTCGACAGCACCGCGGCATTGGTGCCGATGGCCAACATGGTGGGTATCGACTCGATGAGCTCGCCCTCGTGCCGCATCAGCGCGGTCCGGTCGATCCCGCGCGGCGCACTCGGATACAGCGCCGAATGCTTGTACTCGGCCCACGGCTGCTGCGACTCCCGCTCGAAGGCCGCGAGCAGCGATGGGAACAGCGAGAACAATTCGCGTCCCGCTCCCGGGTAGGCGGTGAACGCGCCCGGGTAGACGAAGGCGATACGGGCGTCCGGTCCGACCGGCCGCGCGGTGCAGAAGCTTCCCGCGGGGGTGGCCCATTCCCCTCCCGCCGCAATGGTTTCCGGCAGATATCGCGCGGCGGCCGCCAGTTCCTTGCGCAGCTTGACGCCATCGGCGGCAACCACGACCGCGGTGTAGGTCCCGGACCGCGGCGCGGCCACATATTCGCGCGCCAGCTCGACCGGATCCAGACCCGCATCCAGCGCATCGAGGCATGCTTCGGCCCGAGTGGCCAGCGCGGCACCGGTATCGCCGTGCAGCGGGATCAGCAGCGGTCCACCGCCGCCCACCCAGTCGGCGACCGGCACACGTTCCCCAGATCCGTTGACAGCCGAAACCGAGTCACCCGAGGTTCGTTCCTCGGAATGCGGCACGGCGATGGGAGCCGCGGAGAGGAGGACATGGGCGGTGCTCGCGCCGCTCATCGCGTGCACCGCGGCCACCCGGCGGCGGTCGCGTGCCGTGGCGAGCCAGGTCGCCGGAGCGTCGAGCAGGTGCAGGGCGGAGTCATCGAGTTCCGCCACGTCATCGGCGATCCGGCGCAGCGCCCCGGGGGCCGGTGGCAGTTCGCGGTGACGCAGGGCGAGGGCGGCGCTCACGACGCCCGCCAGCACTCCGGCCTGCTGTGCGTCGCCGGTCAGGGCGACGTGATTGCCGAGGGCACAGCTGGCGATGTCATCTTCTCGTGCCGGGAAGATTTCGGACAGCGCCGTCAGGTGGTGGCCGGATACCGAGCCGGCGAGTTCCAGGTAGCCGACCTCATCCGGCGTGACACCGGTTGCCGCATAGCTCTTTTCGAGCGCTTCGCGCAGTCCGTTCCGATCGCCGCGGTGCGTGGTGATGTGGTCGATGGTGACCGGATCGGCGCCATCGCAGCGGCGCAGCACCAGGGCGGCGGCACCGTCACCGAGATCCGGGCGGTCGCCATCGGCGAGGACGCTGCGGACCAGCGTATTCTCCACTCCGGCCGCGAGTTCCACGCCACCGACGAGGACCGCTTCGACGCTCGGGTCGAGCAGCAGCAGTCCGGCCACCTCGAGGGCTCGGGCGCCACCGGTGGCGTCGGCCGAGATGGTGAAGACGGGGCCGGTCAGGTTGTGTGCGGAGGCGATCCGGCTGGCCATGATGTTGCCGATATAGCTGAGCACCTCATTGGCGCCGATCCGATCGTGCACACCGGTTCGGACCGCGGCCTCCAGCCTTTCCAACTCCTGCGGCCCGAGTTCGATACCGGCCCTGGCGCATTCGGCCCGCACCTGGGCTCCGATATCGAAGCGAGCGCGATGGGCATGCGAACGCGGCTCCATCTCCATGGCCACCACCACCGCCACCCGGCGCCCGGCCTGCTCCCGCCCGCTGCCGGTCAGCCCGGCCTCGGCCAGGGCCTCCTCGGCGGCTTGGAAGAACAGCAGATGTTGCGGATTCATCTGCGCGAGTTCGGCGGGCGGCAGTCGGTAGGCGCGGATATCCACCTCGACGCTGTCGACATAGCCCGCGGGCCGCTCGTCGGCGAGTTCGGCGATCCCCACCTGTTCCGTGCCGTACCAACGACCTTCGGGCCGCTGCACCAGCGCGGGTTGCCCGGACCGGACGGTCCGCCGCAGGGCGTCCGTCCCGGCCACGTTACCGATCCGAATTCCCATTCCGGACACCGACATTCGAGGCAACTCGACACTGCTGGCAGCCGGCGCGTGGATCGGAACCGGCGCACCGAGGTTCGACTCGGGCGGCGAGGCCAGGACGAGGTGGGCATTGGTGCCGCCGAAGCCGAAGGCCGAGACACCAGCGCGGCGCTGCGCCGAATCACGCTGTGGCCAAGGCTGATTGATGGTGACAATGCGGTCGGCGACGCTCTGGGCGCCGGTCGGGCGGATCGCGTCGCCGACACCGGGCGTTGCGGGGATGACCCCGTGGCGCATGGCCAGCATCGCCTTGATGAGGCTGGTGAAGCCCGCGACCGTGAGCAGATGGCCGACATTGCCCTTCACAGAGCCGAGCAAAGGCACATTCGCACCGAAGAATTCGGCAAGTCCGCGCAGTTCGATCGGATCACCGACGGGGGTTCCGGTGGCATGACATTCGATGTAGTCGACGGCCGCCGGATCGACGCCGCCGTCGTAGGCCCGGCGGTAGGCGGCCAACTGGCCGTTGATATTCGGAGCCAGCAGGTGCGCGCCGGAACCGTCGTTACCGAGACCGATGGACTCGACCACCGCGTAGATGGTGTCGCCGTCACGCTGGGCATCGGCCAGACGCTTGAGCACCACCACACCGGCGCCCTGGCCGGTGACGATGCCGCTGGAATCGGCCCGGAACGGCTGGCTGACACCGTTCTCGGGGAAGGCACGCAGATCCGAGAAGCACAGGTGGATGAGCAGCGGATCCGGCGCGCACACCGCGCCGGCCAGCACCACATCGGCCGCGCCGGTGGCGAGATAGTCGCGGGCCAGCCCGATGCTGTACAGCGCCGACGAGCACGCCGCGTCCAGCGCCAGGCGCGGCCCACCCAGGCCGAAGGCATCGCCGACCACGGTGGTCGGCAGGCCCGAGGGCCACAGCGATTCGACCGGAACCTCCGGCTCCCACTGACGGACTCCGTTGTCCGGCAGTGGCAGTCCGGCGGCCCGCAGACCCTCGGCGACCGCGCGCCGGGTCAGCGGCACGCACAGGTCGACGGAGCGTTCGGTCGGGAAGGAATAGTTGCCGAGTACCAGGCCGGTGCGGGCGAGCACCGCGTCGTCCTCGGCGATTCCGGCATCGGCCAAGGCCTGCCGGACCACGTACAACGGCCAGCGCACCACCCGCCCCAAACCATCGATCCGCTCGGCCGCAACCCGCAGGCCGGTCGTGTCGATCGCCGGTTCGGTGACGAATCCGCCCCGGGTGGCGGTGATTTCGTGCTCCGGATCGCCCCAGCCACCGATGGTGGCCGGGTCGATCCCGAAGACGTCCGCGCCGCCCTCGGTGCGCAGATCCGCGCCGTCGAGCAATCGGTCCCAGAATTGCCGTGGGGTGTGCGCACCGGGTAGCAGGCAGCCGATTCCGACGATCGCTACCGGCACACGCGCCGCGCCGTTGTCCGTGTCTGACATGTCCTCACACAGTCCGATCCGTGTCGTCCGTCGTGAATTTCGCGCCGAGCGCCTCGCTGATCACCAGGTCCACCGCACCGAAGCGCAGCAGCACCTGTCCGGTCGCGCTCACGGCGGTGACCGTGCCGGTGGCCGTGGCCCCGCGGCTGATCAGCGGATCCACCACAATGTGGAACTCGACATCGCTGGGCACCGCGTTGTGCACCTCGATCGCGCCGACCGCGGTCGGCAGGCTGTTCTGTCCCGTGGTGCGGTGCACCTGGACCAGGGCGGCCTGCAACAGCAGATCGGCGAGCACCGGGCTGTAGTCCTCGGCCGCGAACGCACCGCCGAGCAGCGGGCGGTCGGCCAGGCGGCAGGTCAGCACCAGACGCCCGTCCTCGGCCTGCACCGCGTCGGTGATGCCGCGCAGCGCGGGACCGTGGAACAGCGTGCCGTCGGTGTAGACCGAAACCGGCTGTGCCGCAGCCATATCGGGCAACCCGGTCAGGGTCTCGGGCGTCGGGTCATCGTCGACCACGCTCGCCCGGAATCGGGGCCGGCCGTCGGAGTCGGTCACCAGTACCGCGGTCGCCACGGCGCCCGGGGTGTAGGTGAGCCGCAGTTCCGTCGGCGCGGCAGCGTCGAGGACGACGCCCTTGAGCACCGAGAACCCGGTCAACCGCCGCACGGTCCGTCCGGTGATCCGCTGCGCGGTACCGAGGATCGTGCCGATCGCGGCCGTCGCGGGCAGCACCGGAACTCCGCCCACCGCATGGTCGGCCAGCACCGGATCCTGTGCGGCACCGGTGAGATCGCGCCGCACCACCGTCGGCTCGGCCGACAGCGTTCGCGGCGGCGCGGCCGACAGCGGCGCATTCGGCCCGACCACGCACACCACATCCGCGGACCGTGCGGTGCGGAACTGTTCGGTGAAGAACTCCACACCGGTGCGCAAGGGGATCAGCGTGACCCCGCGCTCGGTGAACATCCGCTCCAACTCCGGTGTCACCATGCCGCCCGCCCAGGCACCCCAGTTCACCGAGGTGACCCGGCTGCCGGGCATCCGCCGCCGCAGGGCGGCGGCCACCCGGTTGAGCGCCTCATTGGCGCTGGCATAGCTGGACTGACCGCGATTGCCGAAGAATCCGGCGATCGAGGAGAACAGCACCACATGGCGCAGCCGCTCCGTATCCAGGGCCGCCAGCGTGGACGCCAGACCGGTCAGCTTGGTCGCCAGCACCGGCGCGACATCCGCGCGGCGCTGATCGGTGATCGCCTTATCGGCGAGCACCCCCGCGCCGTGCACCAGACCGGTGATCCGATCCCGGTACGGTGCCAGTGCCGCCGCGGTCGCCGCGGCGTCGGTGACGTCGACGGCGAGGTATTCCGCGGTGGCGCCGGCGGCGCGAATCGCGGCCAGGGTGGCCCGGATCTCGCGGCCCGCGACCAGGCCGCGGAAGATCCGTTCGACCTCGCGTGGCGTCGGCTTGCCGCCGCCCGCGCGCAGATCGGCGACAATGGCGCCCTTCAGCTGAGCCTCGGAAACCTCAGTCGCCCAAGCGGGTTCGGGCTCGAGCGGGCTGCGCCCGAGCAGCAACAGCCCGCAACGGTACTGTTCGGCGAGTCCGATCACGCATGCCGCGGTGACACCGCGGCCGCCACCGGTGACCACCAGCAGATCCGCGACGTCCGGTTCCGGTACCGAATCACCCTGCGGCAGCAGCGGATCGGTGCCGTCATCGGTGGACGCGCGCAGCGTGCGACGGGTGCCGTCGGCGGCGATGCCGACCTCGGCGGTGCCGGTATCGGCATCGGCGAGTTCGTCGAGCACCCGGGCCACCGCCTGCTGCACCGCCAGTTCCGGACTCAGGTCCAGTGCGCGGCAGAACAGCGAGGGCGCCTCGATCGCAAGGGTTTTCACCAGGCCCGGCAGTCCGCCGAGCAGTCCGGCGGCGTCGACCGTGCCGGACAGACCGAGCAGGCCGTCCACGCGGCTGACCGTGAGGAAGGCCGCGCGGTGCCGCGCCGCCGCCTGTTCCAGAGTGCGCTGGGTCGTATGCGCCAGCTCGAGCGCATCTTCCAGCGCCGCAATGGAACTCGACCACCGGGTCGGCGCCTCCGGAGCGAGGAATACGACCAGGTCCAGCCGGTCGTCCGGGCCGAGGTCGGCACCGGCGACGACCGACCAGCCCGCCGCCGCGAGGGCGGCGGCGAGCGGTTCGGCCAGTGCGCTGCCGCCACCGGCGATCAGCGCGACGGGCTCGGCCGCGAAGGCCCCGACGAGCGGGGCCACGGCGGGCAGCTCGGAAAGGCGCGCCTGCATCCGCGAGATGCGGGACGCGCCATCAGCTTTTGGGTGCACCACCTCCGCCGCCGCCACGGCGGCCGAGCCGCCGATCGCGACGCTGATGAAGGCGATGATCCCGCCCAGTGTGCGCAATTCGCCCATCTGCTCCGGACCCGCCTGCGGGCTGTCCGGGAAACGCTCCTGCAGTGCGCCCATGATCTCGACCCGCTTGATCGAGTCGATACCCAGGTCGGCCTCGACATCCATGGACACGTCCAGCATGTCGGCCGGGTAGCCGGTCTTCTCGGCGACGATCGACAGCAGCGCGTCCTGCACCACCTCGGTGGCGTCACCGGTGACCGGGGTCTCGGCCGGGGCGCTGACCACCGGTGCGGCCGGCGCGGTCGCGACCGGATCCGGCTGCGCGACAACTGCTTCCGCGACGGGCTGCGGTGCGGCGACCGGCTGGGCGACCGGCGCGGGCGCCGGAGCGGGGGCCGACACCGGGGCGTAGGTCGGAGCAGCCATCAGCTCCGCCTGCGCCGCCAGCTCGGTCCGGGGCAGCCGCTCGACCGGGCGGCGGATGGCCGGAGCGTCGATGCTCTGACCCGCCTCCAGGTACGCGAAGCCGAGCAGCACCTCACTGGCGTGACTGTGCGCCTGGCCGATGGCCACGCTGTGGTCGCTGACCGAGGCCAGCCCGGCAACCGTGCGGTCGTCCAGGGTGCCCTGGCGCGAGTCGTATTCCAGGATGCCGCTGAGCCTTTCGGCCACCCGAAGCTGGCTGCTCAGGTACTCCCGGTGCAGCGCGAGGTGATCACCGGCCAGATCGCCCTGGCCGCCGGTGGCCGCGAGGGCGGGCGGCGCGGCGGCGGGCACCGGCGCGACATTGCCGTTGCCATTGCCGTTGCCGTTGCCGTTGCCGTTGCCATTGCCATTGGCGGGCTGCGGTACGCGATATCCGTTCTCGAGAGCGTCGCGGTAGGAACTGCGCCGCTCCTCCGAGACATAGTTGATGCCGTTCAAGGGGATCCTCATTCCTTTGCTTTCGACTACTTCGGATTCCTCGGCGCTGTACCGGTTCAGACCGGTCAGCGGCAGTCCCAGCACCGCGAGCCGCGCCGCGAGCTGCTTGAGCGCGCGGTCGCCGTCGGCGCCCGCGTCGGCGGCGAGCATCACCGCGTCCGGCATATCGGCCAGGATCTTGCGCACCAGGCCGGAGAGCACCGACTTGGGGCCGAATTCGACGAAGACCCGGTAACCCGCGTCGTACATCTGCTGGATCCGCGGTGCGAATCCGACCGGCTGGGACAGCTGCTCCACCAGCACATTTCGGTTCGCCGCCAGATCGGCGCCGTATTCGGCGCCCGCGGCGTCGGCGAATACCTCGAGGGCGGGCTTGCCGATCGTCTCCTCGGCCACGGCCGCCCGGAACGCGTCCACCGCATGCGCCACATAGGAGGTGTGGAAGGCGGCGGCTACCGGCAGCAGCTGGGCGTGCAGGCCCTGCTCCTGTGCGGCCGCGGCGAATTCCCGCACCGCCTCGGTACCGCCGCCGACGACGGTCTGCTCCGGCGCATTGAGGTTGCACACCACTACATCCGGGTGCGCCGCCAGCAATTCGGTCAGGGCGTCCGGCCCGCAGCGCAGCGCCGCCATGGTGCCGCGATCGGCCGCGCCTTCGGGCAGTGTCGCCATGGCGGTGCCGCGGGCGCGGGCCAACCGGTAGAACGTGTCGTCATCGAAGGCCCCGGCCGCCCACAGCGCGGTGAGCTCACCGAAGCTGTGGCCGAGCGCGCCGTCGGGTACGAAGCCCAGTTCGTCCAGGAAGCGGTACTGGCCGGCGGCCAGCGCGCCGATGGCGGGCTGCGCGAAATCGGTGCGGCGCAACGCTTCTTCCTGGGCCGCGGCATCCTCCGGGGTGAACGCGGGCGGCGGGAAGATGGCCCGGCTCAGCGGATCGGCGGGATCGGAATGCTTACTCGCGGCATCGAAGGCGGCACGGACCGGCGGCACCGCGACGGCGGTCTGCGCGCCCATGCCGACGTACTGACTGCCCTGTCCGGCGAACAGCGCGCCGATCTTGCCGACAACCGCCGCCGAGCGCCGGTAGTAGGCACCACCGGGCACCTCGAACGCGTCCACCGACTGCTCGGCCCGGAGCCGTTCGACGGCCTTGTCCCGCAACGCCGTCAGCTCGTCATCGGTCTGTGCGACCACGGCCAAGCGGGCGTGCGCCTCCGGAATCGCCGCGTCCAGTTCGACACCGCGCGGGTGCTCTTCGATCGCGGTGAGCAATTCCTCCGGCGTCGCGGCGTGCCACGCGTGCACCCGGTAGTCCCGGTGCAGCGCACGGGCATCGGCGCCGGCGGAATCGTATTCCTCCAGCACGCAGTGGAAGTTCGTGCCGCCGAAGCCGAAGGAGGAACTGGCGGCCCGCCGCTTCTCCCGGCCCGGCTCCAGCACCCACGGCCGGGTCGCCGAGTTCACGTAGAACGGCGAGTTCGGGAAGTCCACCGACTCCTTGGGCTGCTCCACATTGATCGTCGGCGGCAGCACCTTCTGGTGCAGCGCCAGCGACAGCTTGATCAGCCCGGCCGCGCCCGCCGCCGCCTTGGTGTGTCCGATCTGCGACTTGACGCTGCCCACCGCGCAGAACTGCTTCTCATCGCTCGCCTCGGCGAAAACCTCACGCAGCGCGGACAGTTCGGTGTAGTCACCGACCGCGGTACCGGTGCCGTGGCATTCCAGCAGTCCGATCTGCTCGGGGCCGAATCCGGCATCGGTGTAGGCCCGGCGCAGCGCCAGCTGCTGCCCCTCCTTGCGCGGGGCGTAGATGCTCTTGAACCGCCCGTCGCTGGAGGTGCCGATGCCGCGCAGCACCGCGTAGATGCGGTCGCCGTCGCGCTCGGCGTCGGCCAGGCGCTTGAGCGCCAGCATGCCCATGCCCTCGCCGATCATGGTGCCGTCGGAATTCTCGTCGAACGGCCGGATCATTCCGCTCTTGGACAGCGCGGGCGTCTTGCTGAAGCACAGGTACATCAGGATGGTGTTCTCGGCGTCGCAGCCACCGCTGATCATCAGATCGGCCCGGCCGGACACCAGTTCGGCGGCCGCCATGTGCACCGCGGCAAGCGAACTGGCGCAGGCGGCGTCGATGGTGCAGTTGGTGCCACCCAGGTCGAACCGGTTGGCGATGCGCCCCGACACCACGTTGCCGAGCATGCCCGGGAAGGAGTTCTCCTCCCAGGGCGCGAAGGCCTTGACGAATTTGGCCGCGATCTCCTCAGCGTCCTGATCGCTCAGGCCGCAGCTGCGCACCACTTCTTTGAGCACCGGGGTCTGCAGGCGCGTGGCCAGCGGCTGGGTCAGCGAGTTGGCGCCGGTGATACCGAGAATGACGCCGGTGCGGCTCGGGTCGTACCAGGACGAATCGGGTGCACCCGCATCCGCGAGGGTCTGCTTGGCCACCACCAGACTCAGCAGCTGCAAGACGTCGGTGACCTCGAGGATGTTCGGCGGCAGGCCGAACTCCATCGGATTGAAGTCGATGGTGGGCAGGAAGCCACCGCGCTTGGCGTAGGTCTTATCCGGCGCGCTGGGGTCTGGATCGTAGTAGTCCTCGATCTTCCAATGGGTTTCGGGTACGTCCTCGATGCAGTCCGCGGCCGCGACGATATTCGACCAGTATTCGGTCAGATCCGCCGAACGCGGAAACAGCGCGCCGAGACCGACGATCGCGATGGGCGTATCGCCGAGCCGGGTACCCGGCGTGGGCGAGAGCGTTGTCTGTGATTGCATGGGGGGCACTGCTCCTCGACGGCGTAAAACGAAGCGGCGGTGGACGATTCGCGACACTCAGGCCGCGAGCCGGTCCTTCTCGGCGACGATGTACTTGGCCAGTTCGGCGATGGTCGGGTGGTACCAGAGCGCGGTGGTCTCCAGTTCGAAGCCCAGCCAGGACTCCAACTCACCCGCGAGCACCAGCGCCTCGGTGGAATCGAGGCCGAAGCTGTCGAAGAAGTCGTCCACCGACACCTCTTCCGGCTCGACGGACAGCTTGTAGGCGATCTTCTCCCGCAGCCAGTTCTCCACTTCCTCGACGGAAAGCGATGCGGTGGTGGCCTGCTCGGTCATGGGAAACACACTCCTGATGCGGTAACAGCGAATTGTTCGGATGAGGGAGAACTCATTGAGCGGGCGCAGCGGACAGGCTGCGCACCACCGCGTCGGCCGCGGCGGCGCCGGAATCGAATCCGGATTCGTGGTTGCCGACGATATCGATACCCATCTTGCGCGAGTGGAAATACGAGCCCGCGAACTTGACCCGGGAGCTGCCCTCATTGATGGTGTGCAGCACCGGACGCAATTGCCGGGCCTCGTAGGTGAAAATCGGGTGGCGGTAGGCCAACTCGCGGATCACCCGGTCCGGGTCGATGTCGACGCCGCAGTCCAGCGTGAGGAAGTAGTCGGTCTCGCTGGTGAAGCACTGCAGCTCGTTGAGGTAATAGACGACCCAGGACTGCATATCGTCGGGCCCGCCCGAGCGCACATAGTTCCAACTGCGCCAGATCGAACGGTCGCCGGACATGCAGACCGGATCGGTGTGCAGGGTGGCGCGAGTGTCGTTGTAGGACAGAGCTTCCAGCATGCGCTGTGCTGCCGTGGGCGCGGTGAGCATGGCCAGCGCGTCATCGGCGTGCGCCGCGATGATCACCTCGTCGAAGCGCCGGGGGCCCTCGGGGGTGTAGACGGTGACTCCGGTTTCGTCCTCGTCGACCCGATCGACGGCGGTGCCGAGCCGGATCTCCTGCCCGGCCGCACCCAGGTGCTCCAGCGTCGCGCGGACATAGTTGATACTGCCGCCGGTGACCGTATTCCACGGGGCGGTGCGCCCACCCAGGCCCTCGCGGCCGTGCCCGAGAAAGAACGCGATAATGGTTGCCGCGGGCATTTCCCAGATGCGATCGGCCGGTACCGACCAGGCGGCGGTGGCGATCAGCACAATGAATCCGTAGCGGAAGTCCTGGCTGTAGCCGTTGACGTCCAGATATTCACCCATCGGCATCTCGGCCTGCTTGCGGATGAAATGCTTGGGCGATTCCCGGTAGAACCGCTCCGCCTCGGCCCACATCGGCACGAATTCCGGCCCGTATTTCGCCCTGATCTCGTCTTCGGGGAGTACGAAATCCTCCGAGACGAAGCCGAGCCCGGTATCGGCGTGGTAGAAGCTGAAGGTGCCGGGATGCGATTGCGTCGCCACGCCCAGATCGGCGAAGAATTGCGTCAACCGCTGGTAGTGCGCCTCGTTGTAGACGATAAATGCGGTATCCAGTCCAAGGATCCGACCATTATCGTTCACTTCGATAGAGTTGGCGTGACCACCAGCGTTCACTTCCTTTTCGAACAGGGTCACTTCGGCCCGTCCACGCAGGTGGTAGGCGGCGGACAGACCGGCGATCCCACCACCGATCACGGCCACTGCGGACATACTGCCCTCAATTCATCACCAAATGTCAGGAATTTGATCCCGAGGCCACTCCGACGCGGGATCGAAACCGACGATATCTGTTCGTTACCACCACCCCAAGAGACACTTTGGGAACATCATGGCATGTATCCAAAGAGGTATGCGCCGTCATTACCTGGCCTTTTCCGGCGACTTTCAGCGACATTGGAACGCTCCCCCAACTCTTCGTTAATTCGCCCCGAACGACCGGGAACCGATGCACCGAATTAATCGCAAGATGAGTGTGGACCGCACTCGGGCGCTCGCGTTAGCGTTTGTCCATGGCCACCGCCGCAACGCAACAGCCACGCCGAGTACGCGCAGTAACGGAAACAATGGCCGCCTATCACCGACTCCGAATGTGTTTCCTGGAAGCGCGCCCCATGGTTCAGCTGATGTTCTTGCTGCGTTTCCTGGCCGCATCCGCAATCGCCGCGGAATACGGTATGGGACACCGAGAAATCTCCGTCCGAAATTATGGCTACGCACTGCTGTCCTGGTTTTTCGCGACCGTCTGCATCTATCTCGCCAACGGCATTGCCGACGGTGCGAACGACCGGATCAACGGCGTCGGCCGCCCGATCGGGCGCGGCGACCTGATGCCCGCACAGGCGCTGCCGGTCGCGGTCGGCGCCGCGGTCGGCGCCGTGCTACTCGGCGCGCTGGCGGGTCCGATCCCAACCCTGCTCGTATGCGCGTTCCTGGCCATTGGCTACGCCTACTCGGCGCCACCGTTCCAACTGCGCCGCGGCTGGCTGGGTTCGACAACGGTCGTGGTTGCCGGTGGTCTGCTCACCTACGCGGCCGGGGTGGTGGCGGTCGGCGCGCGGCCGACGCCGACCCTGGTCGCCTTCGCCATCGCGATGTCGCTGTGGATGGGCTGCATCGGCGCGGTGACCAAGGACTTCTCCGATGTGGACGGTGACCGCGTCGCACGGCCGCGGACCCTGATCGCGCTGGTGGCCGAGTGGCCGCTGCGCCGCTTCGTCGCCGCGGTCGCGACCCTCATCGCAGTCGGCATAGTGTTTGCCGCACAACAGATTCCCGGGCTCGTCCCGACCTGCGCCTGCCTGCTTCCCGGCGCGGTGGCGGTCGGATATCTCACCCTGACCACCCGCCACCACCATCCCCGCCGACGCAGCCGCCGCCCCTACCATGCCTTCATGGCCACCCAGCTCGCCGCCAATGCCGCAATGGGTTTGAGCGGCCTGTAACCGGCCCGAACCGCATGGGCCGGCAGTGATCAGATCGCACAGGCCGCCAACACCGGAATCCACACCCCGACCGTGGTGCCCCCGCGCTTGCGCGAGACCACGGTCACCGCTCCGGACAGCAGTTCGGCGCGTTCACGCATGGAGTCCAACCCGTTGGTGCGGTGCTCCGCCCTCGGGTCGAATCCGATACCGTCGTCGGCCACCGTCGCCCAGACCTCGTGCGGTGCGATATCGACCGTGACCACCACCTGCTCGGCCGCCGCGTGCGCGAAGGCATTGCGCAGACCTTCCCGCAGGATCAGGAAGATTTCGTCGAGCACCAGCGAGTCCACCCAGGACTCCACCCCGTTGACCTGGATCCCGACCGCCGGTTCGGTCAGTCGCATCGCACCGACGAATGCGGTCAGCGCATCGCGCAGACTGCCGCTCCCGTCGTCGGTGCGCAGCCCGGTGGTGATGTACGAAAGTTCCTGCAGCGTATCGGTCAATGCCGCGATGGCATCGGAGATGGTCGGATCGCTCGCGGACTGCGACGCGGCGCACAATTCCAGCCGCCGCATCGCCACACTGATGCTATTGCCGATCCGGTCGTGGATATCGCGGGCCAGCATCCGCCGCTCGGCGTCGTTGACCATGCGCACCTGGTTGAGCAGGAACGAGTCATAACCCTTGGCCCCGGCCTCGAGCCGCGCGTATATCGCACGGTTCAGCGTGATGGCGGCGATCCCCAGGCGCCGCGTCGAATCCGGTAGCGGGGCAACGATTTCGGCCACCTCGGTGAGCACCAGCTCGGAGAGCACCCGGGCCGCGCGCACCGAGGCATCCGGCCGAATACCCCGGTCACCGCGCCGCTGCGCCATATCGGCGATGGCGTGCAGATGTCGGGCCACAATGCCGACCCGACCGGAGCCGAGCGCATCGGCGCAGTCGGCAATGATGCGCTCGGCCTGGATCGAACATTCCTGCCAGGTGACCTCGTCGGCGACCAGCGCACTGTCTATCGCCGCCAGTTCCGCGCGATAGCGCTCGAGAATCAGCTGCTGTCGAGCGCGCAGGTCAGCGACCGCTGCTGTCGGCCCCACCTCTGTTGTCATCGTGTCGGTCTCCATCGACGGGCCGGACCTGCCCGTCCCACTGACCTCGGCGCGCGGCGGCACAGCGCTGTGTCCCACGCACCCGGTCGTCCTACTGTCGGGTCAACCGATGGGTTTCGCCGACCCATCTGAAGTGAACGCAGTGTCACATCCGGGGCCGACTCGACCACGGCGCCACACCATCCAAGTCGTGACCATTCTTATACGGTTGTGTTAACTCGGCCAGTCGAAGAGTAACGGCCCCAATATTTTCCGGACCGCAATACCGCAAAATGTCTGCAACCGCTCCGTATGAGGGAAATATCCCAAATTTCAAGTTAGATCAACCGACCAGTTTTTGGACCGAAACCGCCGCCACTACCTTTACTGAAACCGGTTACACCCCAATCTCATTCTGCTCCGGCGAAAAAGGCGCGTCCCGCATCCACTCGTCGATCGCGGTTGCGATCCGCAGGCGCAGCTCGCTCGCGGCGACCACGGAATCCACCGACCCGACTCCCACCGCGCGTTCAATACTGTGCACCGCGTCGAATTCCGCAGCCAGCGTTGCCAGATGCTCGGCGCGCACCGCCGTGCGCTGGTCCACCAACTCGGCGGCCAGTTTGGGCCGCTCGGATACATCGGCGCGGGCCAGGCGGTGTTCCAGGTCGCGGACGCGGGCGTCCGCGACGGTGCGTGCGTCCACGGTTCGCGCGAACACCACCGCCGCCGCCGGAGCCCCGCCGATCACCGAGGCGAAGGACCCCTCGACCGCGAGCACTGTCATATTCGGATTCAGTGCCTTGGAGAAGACCACGAAGGCGCCGCCGTGGTAGCGGGAGATCACGCAGAAGACGATCTTGCCGTCGAAGTTCACTACCGCCCGGCCGATCTCGGCGCCGTACTCCAGCTGTAGCGTGCGCATGGACTCCGGCGATCCGTCGAATCCGGACAGATTGGCCAGCACCACCAACGGCCGATTGCCGCTGGCCGCATTGATCGCCCGCGCCACCTTCTTCGACGAACGCGGGAACAGTGTGCCCGCGGTGTAGGTGTCCGGACCGTCCGCGGGCGGAAAGCCGTGTCGGACAACGGGCTTGGATTCGATCCCGATCAGGCAGACCGGCCAGCCGCCGATCCGGGCGTCGGCGACCACCGCGGTGTCCGCGTCGGCCATATCGGCCCAGCGCTCCAGCAGTTGGTGGTCCTGGTCGGTGACCGCGCGCAGCACCGCGCGGATGTCGAAGGGCTTCTTGCGATCGGGATTGGCGGTGGCGGAGAAGATTTCACCGACCGTGCGGAACTCCGCACCCGGATGCGGGAACGTGGTGATGTCGCGCTCTATCGGGTCGGTGCTGGCGGCCCGGCGCGGCAGCGGCTCCCCCGGACCGCGGTAGCTGTGTGCGTAGTGCGCCAGCAGCACGTCGCGGGCCTGCGCCAAGTTCGCGGCCCAGTACTGCGCCTGCCCATTCGGGCCCATCACCCGCGCGTAGCCGCCGATGCCGAAGTTGTCCTCGGCCGATACCCCACCGGAGAAGTCCAGCGACTGCTTGCCGGTCAGCACCATCGCACCATCCGGGATCATCACCAGGATGCCCTTGGTGTGCATCAACATGGTGGCCTCGGCGTTCCAGTACGGCTGCGCGCCCACATTGATACCGGCGACCACCACATTGATCTCGCCGCCGTCCTGGGTGAACGTGACGATGCGGCGCAGCGCGCGAGCGACCCAGTCCATATTCTCGGTGCCGGAGTCCAGCGAGATGCGCGCACCCGCCGAGAGCGCGAACCACTCCACCGGAACCGCAAGCCGCTGCGCCAGATCCAGCGCCGCGATGATCCGGGAGCATTCGGCCTCCGATACCGCGCCGAGCGCCTTGGTGGGGTCGCCGAACAAGGTCACCCGGGACACGCCCTCCGGGTGCAGCGCGGTCGGCGTGGACGCCACACCCACCACGATGCCCGCCGTATTGCGCCCGCGCGGTCGGTCCACCGGGACCAGCCGCGCCGAGGTGGACTCGGAGTCGAGATCGTATTCGGTGAAGGTGCCGACCGCACCGGTGAGCAGCGGGATCAGCTCGTATGGGTACACGGTGCCGCGCCGCCGCGCCCGCACCACCTTCTGGTCGTAGTCGTCGAGCGGTTCGAGCGCGACCTGCGGAGGTCCGTCGATGGTCACCTGTGCGCTGGAGCCGGGCTCATAGCGCAATCGGGTGACCGCCTCCCGGAAGGTCCCCTCCCGGGTGGCCAGGCGCACCTGGACCAGCACCTCCTGCACACCGGCCTCGGTGAATTCCGGTGCGACGGAACGCTGCCAGGCCGCGAACTCCGCCAGGTCGACCTCGATACCCGGCCGGATATCCAGCCAGATGTGGTTCATATCCAACCAGGCCCCCGCCGGGTCCAGATCGTGGCGAGCCCGTCCGATCGCCTCGACGCACGCCGAGAGCACCGTGTCGACATCACCGACCGCCGCGATCGCCCCTTGTTCGTCGCGGGTCAGCTCGAAGCGGCCGACCTGGGCAAGCGCCACCAGCCGCTGGTCGTCCGGGTTGTCCTTGGCCACACAGTGATACAGCAGAATCGCTTCGGGAGTGTGGATCCGCGACAGATGGAAGTGCCGCAACCGCCACAGCGACAGCCGCCGCCCGACCAGCGGGTGGACCCCGCGCACCAGCCGGTCCTCGACCAGATCCGATTCGGCCCGGCGGAAGGTATAGAACTCCACGTCCGATCCGGCCACGGCAACCACGATCCGCCGCGCCTGTTCGGACAGCCGGGCCGCGATCAAACCGCGGCACAGTGCCTCCGCGCGTTCGTCGGGCGAGGCGGGTGCGTCCGGCCAGACCAGGTGCAGGTCTGCCACGGCCACCTGCCCGACCGGCACCGCGAGCAGTTCGGCGCGCAATGCCGCCACCAGTGCGGTATCCGGCTGATCGGCGTACTCCGGCAGCTCGGCGAAGGTGCCCACGGTGGCGACGGCGGTGGTCGGCACGGCGTGGGCCGGATGCAGTTCCAGTCGATAGTCGCAGACCACGAACGGACGGCCCGCGATATCGAAGGTGCGCAATGCATGCAGGTGCTGTTCGCCGTAGTGCCAGCGGGCCAGCACCTCGAGCATGGGTTCGCGCGGGGCGAATCGACCGTCCGGACCGGCGAGCAGACGCTCGGCGAGGAACTCGTACAGCGGCTCCGGAATGTCGACCAGCGCGGTGATCCGATGCGACCGCTGCGGCGAATCCGGCGCCGCCGCGAGGGCGGCCAGTTCTTCCGACACCCCGGTCAGCATGGCGGTACGGGCGGCATCGGTCGCCGGGCGCATGAACCAGGCGAAGGCGACGCTGCGGGCCAGGTCGGCGACCGCGGGGAACCGCGAGCGGGACATCCGGATCACCCGCTCCAAGATCTCGCGGGTGTGCGCGTGGTGCGCAACCGGCGGCGGATCCGCACCGATCCACAGCTTCAGCAGTTCGGTCACCGCCCGGACGCCCACGGCAATCCGATTGGTGCCCAGGAAGATTCGGAAGACTGCCGCTTCCAGTCCGGGAGTCCGATCCAGTTCCGCGACCCCGTAGTGGGCCAGTGCGCGCCCGAGCCCGATGCGGAACTCGGCCGGAATCGCGCCCCGCTCGGCGTCGAGGCTCTGCAGGTAGAGATGCAGCTGCTCACGCGGGCTGTCGGCGCCGCGGCCCGATGCCTCGGGCGAGGCCAATTCCGCGATATCGGCGAAGATTTCGGCCAACTCGACCTCGCCGACGAGCCACTCGCCGTCCGCGACCGCCAGCGCGTCGCGATCGAGCAGATAGCGGGCCCAAGCGTCGGGGGATGCGGCATCGAAACCGAGCAGTTCGGCCCGCACGTCCGTCCGCGCGCGCCGCGCCCGATCGGCCGCGCTCGGCGGCTGCGCGGGCGACGGGATCATCAGATCGATCGACCGCGACGGCGCCACCCGAGTCGCACCGCCCGCCGGTTCCACCCGCGCCAAGAGCTCCCCCGCCGCGACTTGACTGCCGACGGCGACCAGCAGCTCCCGCAGCCGACCAGCGCAGGGTGCGGGCAGTACGGTTTCCAGCTTCATACTCTCCAGCACCAGCACCGGTGCACCGCTGAGCACTTCGCCGCCGACCTCGACCGGGGTCGCGACCACCAGCGCGGGCGCGGGTGCGCGCAGCACACCACCTTCGTCGCGACTCACCCGATGTGCGACGCCGTCGATCTCGACCAGGTGGACCGCGCCGTGCGTGGCCGATACCAAGCGGTAGCGCTGACCGGCCACGGTGAGCGCGGCCAGGTGCTCGTCGATCCGCTCGACAGCCGCCTCGAATTCGACGCGATCGGCGATACCGTCCTCGATCGCGACCCAGAATCGGCCGAATCCGCTCTTGGCCACCGTGACCCGGTACCCGCGCTCGCCGACGCGCAGTTCGACGGCCCGACCGACCTCGTGCTGCACATGTGGACGCCGCCCGCGCCCACTTTCCCAGAGCCGCTCGCGAGCACCGTGTTCGGTGTCCTCGTAGCCGTCGATCGCCGCGGCCGCCAAGGCGAGGCCGAGGTGGTGCTGGGTGGCCAGCCCGCCCTCGGCCGATACGCGGTCCACCCACCGGGTGTCGGCGGTACCGTCGATCACTTCGGGCGTATGGAGCAGCGTCAGCAGGAAGCTCTTATTGGTCGCGCCGCCCTCGATCACCACCGTCGTATCGGCCAGTGCCCGGCGCAGTCGCTGGAGCGCCTCGGTCCGGTCCCGGCCGTAGGCGATGATCTTGGCGATCATGGAATCGAAGTCCGCGGGGATTTCATCACCCTCGCCGACACCGGTGTCCACCCGGATACCCGGCCCGGTCGGCAAGCGCAGCAACGCGATTCGGCCGGGTGCCGGTGCGAAGTCACGGTCCGGATCCTCGGCGTTCAGCCTGGCCTCCATCGCGTGCCCGCGTTCGGCGGGCACCGGTCCGCTCAGCGGAATTCCGGCCGCCACCTGCAGTTGGGCCTTGACCAGGTCGATGCCGGTGGTGGCCTCGGTGATGGGGTGTTCGACCTGTAGCCGAGTGTTCACCTCCAGGAACGCGAAGAACCGTTCGCCCGGGTGATACAGGAACTCGACCGTGCAGGCCCCGCTGTAGCCGACCGAAAGTGCCAGCCGTCGCGCGGATTCCTTCAGCTCCAGCGCCTGCTCGGCGGTGAGCACCGGCGAGGCCGACTCCTCGATGATCTTCTGGTTGCGTCGCTGCACCGAGCAATCGCGCACGCCCAGCGCCCAGGCGCCGCCCTGCCCGTCGGCGATCACCTGCACTTCGACATGCCGGGCACCGGTCACCTGACGTTCCAGGAACACCACACCACTGCCGAAGGCCCGTGCGGCCTCCTCGCTGGTGCGCTGGTAGGCCTCGCGCAGATCGGCTTCCGAGGCGACCACCCGGATCCCGCGTCCACCACCGCCCGCGGTCGCCTTCAACATCAGCGGGTAGCCGATACGCTGCGCGGCTTCGATTGCGGCGTCCAGCGTTTCGACCGGACCACCGCTCCACGGCGCGACCGGCACGCCCGCCTGCTCGGCCAGCAGCTTCGCCCCGATCTTGTCACCGAGCCTGCGCATCGCCTCCGCACTCGGCCCGATGAACGTGACACCCACCCGCGCGCACAGTTCGGCGAAGGCCGGATCCTCGGCCACGAATCCCCAGCCGACCCAGGCCGCGTCCGCGCCGGTCTCACGTAAAGCGCGTTCCAGCAGTGACAGATTCAGATATGGGCGCGCACTCGCCGGTCCCAGGCAATACCGCAGATCGGCTTCCCGCACGAAGGTCGCATGACGTTCGCCATCGGTATACAGCGCGACGGTTTCGACGCCCAACTCCCTGGCCGTGTGAATAAGCCTGCGGGCGGCCTCGCCGCGATTGACAATTGCGATCCGGGTGAACATCTGCTGCCTTCCGTGCACGCCTGTCCGACCGATCATCGGCCCCTCTGCACTTACAACTGTGGCGGCAGATGCAATCCCGGTCGAATCGAGAGCACGAAATAAGTAGTGGCAGTGCCGATTCCAGCTGATCCCGACGAGCCGTTCGGCCCGGTCAACGGGCGTGAGCTGCGAAGAACTGCCAGCTGGCTTCCGAGGCGTCGAAGATGTCGGTGGTCGGGCCGATGAGGGCTTTGGGGAGGTATTGGTGGCCGCCGGGCCAGGTGTGTCCTCCGTTGTCGACCTGCATGAAGGTCACCTCGGTGCCGTCGGCACAGGCGGTGGCGGTGAGGCGATGGACTTGGGTGGCGTCGTTGCCCGTGGCTGGGAGCAGCTCTTCGGTCGGCGCTTGGCAGCGGTCGGCCTCGCGCCAGCGCGCCGCGGTGGTGAGGGCGGGCAGGATAGTCGATTGTCCGCCTCGGCCGGTCATGATTCCGCCGGTGAAGGGCACGATCGGATCGGCGGTGCCGTGTGTTTCGAGTACCGAGACCGGGCGTGTGGGCGCACAGTTGACGTTTGTACCCAAGGTGCCCGCGACCGGCGCGATGGCGGCGAATACATCGGCGCGATCACAGGCGAGTCGATCCACCATGAACGCACCGTTCGACATACCGGTGGCGAATATGTGACCGCGGTCGATATCGAAGTCGCGGGCGATTTCATCGACGAGCGCGACGAGGAAACCCACGTCATCGATGCCTCGACGGTCCGGCTCGGACGCACCCCGCCCATCGGCCCAATTGTGGTCGATACCATCGGGATACACCACGATGAAGCCGTGCCGGTCCGCGACGGCGTCGTAGTGCGTGAGCGATTGCTGGCCGTTCCCGGTCGAACCACCGCCGTGCAGATTCAACACCAGGCCAGCCGGATGATCGGATCCAGCGGGGACATGCAGACCATAGGTCCGCACCAACCCGCCGAACGACAATTGCCCGCGCTGATCACCATCGGAGCCGGTTTCCGCGCGCGATATGTGATGCAGACCCAAAACGGCTATGGCGCAGCTCATTACGCAAACCAATACCGTCGTCAGCACCGACCGACGGGGAATCCGATTGTGCAGCCTTTCCGACACGAGGCAAAGATACCGCACGTTCGTGAACGTTGATCGATGTCGAATCGGCCGCTCAGAGAGCGCTATTGATCACCTTCGCGACCGCCGCCGGTTGGGCGTCCAAGTAGAAATGCGACCCCGGGAAGACATGCACATCGAACGACCCCGAAGTATGCGTACGCCACCGCGCGAGCTGGTCCGGTGTGACCACGGGGTCGTCGACCCCGGTCAGACCGACCACCGGGCAGCGCACCGGATCACCGGGTGTGTAGATGTAATTCTCGATCGCCAGGTAGTCGTTGCGAACCGCGGGCAGCACGGCGGCGGCGAGTGCCGAGTTGGTACGCAGCACGGCCACTGACGCGGGATCATTTGCCAAGCGCTCCAATTCGGCGATCAGCGTGGCATCGCCGGTGTCGGCCAGCCGGTCGACGGTGGGCTCGGACGGGGCCGTCCGACCCGATACGAACAGCGCGATCGGTGTCCGGCCGCGCGCCTCGAGCCGACGGGCGGTCTCGAAGGCGATGGTCGCGCCCATGCTGTGGCCGAACAATGCCAGCTCACCGCCGAGCAGGGGTGCCAAGGCCGCGGCGATATGGTCCGCAAGTTCGGTGAGGCATGGAATCAGCGCCTCGCCGATCCGATCGCGGCGACCCGGATACTGGACCGCGTAGACGCCGACACCCTCGGTGATGTGGTTCGCCAGATCGCGATAGCCTCCGGCCGCGCCGCCACCGGGCGGAAAGCACACCAGGGCCGGTCGGTCGGGCCGTCCAGGGCGCATTCGTCTCATCCATACCGCGAACGGGTCACCGTTCATCACGCATGCTCCCGCCGCAGCCAGCGCTCGGTGAAGGCATCCACCGCACCCGAGTCCTCGATGATCCCTTTCGCGAAGGCCCCGGCGATCAACCGGCCCGCCATCGGAATTCCGGAATCGACCGTCACCGAGTATTCCGAGAGGCATCCATCCGCGCTGTCGCGCAGCTCGCAGGTGCCCGCCATGGTGCCGACGCCGGCGATACTGCCGCGTATTTCGGCCCGGGCCACCCCCTCCACCAGCGGTGACCAGCGCTCGGAGTAGTCCAGCCGCAGCCCGGACGGCCAAACCCGCGCCAACCGCGGCGGAATCTGGTCCGGGGCGACAGGTTTGGATATCGCGGCCACGAGCACGCCGTCGGCGTCACGACTGAGCGACAGTTCGGCATGCGGGCCGTCCAGTTCGGCCACGCGCGCCTGCCAGTACTCGGCACTGACCAGTGCCTCATGGAAAAGCACTGCGGAAAAAGAGAACTCACTGATCAAGCGAATCTTCTGCGGCATCACCACTCCTCGATCGGCTGGTCGGGCTAGGTGTCAGGGGCTAGAGCGCGGAGATCCGGACTCTTGCGTCGGCCCAGGACAGCGGTATGTCCCCGGTCGACGCGCTCGACTCGACGAAATTCGGATCGCCGATCCGACCGGCCATATCCGCGAGCATCTTCGCGTGCGTGCCGCTGTGCGCGAACTGGTCCATGGCCGCCTTGTCCGACCACGCGGACAGCGTCCAGAAGGTCTTGGAGATCAGCTTCGCGTCCAATGCGAACCCGACGCAGCCCGGTGCGGACACCAGTTGGGTGCGAATCCGCATTGTCCAGTAGAGAAATCGGGGCACATCAATGTAGTTCGTCAGCGGCAGCCGGGAGGTGAGCACGTGCAACTGGTCACTGTCCGCGGGCTTGTGCACCCCTGCGGTCCAGGGCAGAGCGGGCATGGAAATCTCCTTACGTGATATGGGATGGGATCAAGAAATTCGGGAAGCCATCAAGGCCCGTATATAGCGCTATTCTGATGTCGGCAAAGTATTCAGAACAACCAGATTGTCGAGCGAAACCATGAAGATCGCGATAACGCTGACGCAGGGTCGGCAGCACGCGATGACAGCCCATGCCTGCCATCGATGAATTCCATGTTCAAGAACATGGCTTATCACGCAATGCGATCGCGCGATGAAACCACTCGGAATCTGGAGTTATTCTCCACTGTCCGGGTCCAGTAGTTCCAGTTCCAGCACACTCGTGACATTCAGCAGCATGCCCTGCGCCATGAAATCGAACGCACCCCCGGCATCGCTGCCGGACAAGTCCTTCACCACCTGGTAGAGACGGTGAAACCGTTCGCGGGCGAGGGCGCGGATCTCGTCGTCGAGCGCCGATGCCGCATACACCTGCAGTTGAAAGGTCAGCTGCTGACGATCACCCAGCAGCTCTATATAGGCGTCCGCCATCGCGGCCAGCCGGTCGTCTTGCACACTTTCCGAGGCGGCCGCACGGAAGGCCTCCTCGACCGCATCGAATGCTCGATTCGCCGCGGCGAGAAAAATCTCCTTCTTGGTCTGGAACAAACGAAAGAGATAGGCCTGCGAAATTCCGGCATGCCGCGCGATCGACTCCGTTGTCGTCGCCGTGTAGCCACCGGCTGCGAATTCGGCTATGGCAGCAGCCAATACCTGTTCGCGTCGCGCGCTCGCTGACATTCGCACCCGAGCCGGTGAACTCATATCCCCAAGTTTAGTGATCACTCACCTAACTGATCAACCGGTGCGGCGGATAGTTCAGCCCGAGTTAACAGACCGGACACCAAAAGCGCCACGATCCCGGATCTATTGCGCACTCACGACGTGCTATCGCGATCCACGACAGGCGACCGCGACGCACACAGATGGCCGCCGATCACGGCGCGGCGTGGCGGTGTGATCAGTCCGGCGGGTACGGGACGATCAACTTGGCCGCCGTCGCCCGGTTGACCATATCCAGTCTCGACACGGCGCCGAGCTTCTGGAAGATATTGCGCAGGTGCCGCTTTACGGTGCCCTCGGTGATGCCGAGGACATTCGCGATCTGCCGGTTACTCATGGCGCTCGCGACCCGTTCGACGACCTCCAGCTCGCGCGCGGTGAGCGCCTGATCCGGCGAGGTGTTGTCGTCGGCTGATCGGCGATCCTCCTGCCAGGACACGTAGACGATGACCTCGCCATCGCTGTCCGCGGTGCGGATCGCCGACAGCAGCGTCTCCCGCCTGGCGCTCTTGTGCAGATAACCAGCGATGCCGCACTCGACCAATTCACGGATCAGACCCATGTCCTGGTGCACGCTGACGATCAACACTCGCGTGTCGGGACTCACCTCGCGCAGCCTGAGCAGTGTCGTCACGACATCTTCCCCGGGGATCTCGACATCCAAGATCACCACATTCGGATGCAGCCGCTGCGCCTGCTCGATGCCCGAACGGCCATCGGCGGTCTGGCCGACCACCGTGATATCGCTCTCACGATCCAGGATTTCGCACAGCGCGCCGCGCAGCATGTTGTGATCGTCGATCACCAGCACCGATATCATCGCGGTCATCACGCCTCATCGATCGATAGTCGTATCCACAACGCGACGCGTGTGACCGCCGCCCCGATTCCCCTGCGGCCCTTGGGCTCCCCGGCCACGAGCCCGCGGCGATGACCGTCGGGAACGCGCCGGGTCGCCAGGCGGGCGGGCACCGCATCCGGCGGATGCCGCGTCATACACCGATCTCCCGGACGCCCGGATAGGCAGCAATCGATCGGCTATTCTGGCCGTGGCGAATCGCCCAGTGCCAGTACCGCATTCGTGCCACGGTTACCATTTCGGTTTCCCCTTTGATACCCACCCATGGTGCCCCGGGCTATCCCTCGATGGATATCCTCAGGTGAACCGCACTGTACCCAAGGATCGCACGGTGTTCGACCGGTCCACGGTCCGGTTCATCCGGGCGGACCGAACTAAAACGCAATGCCAAATATCTGGTCGTTTGACCTATTTTCTTGCGGTTCAACATGCTTTAACTTCCGCCGCGTCGAGTTCACTTCCGGACTCGCGCCCGCCCCTACCAGGCAACACACATCAAGACCAGACAGCCGGGCCGCGATCCGCCAGTAAACTACTCATGAACACCGGAAAACCATTGCGGGAAAACAACTTCCAATACGAAATCCACGAAAATTGAGTAGCGAACAGAGCACTCCCCCCGGATACTGTGACAATCATGTTCAGCCGCGCCGGACTCGGAATCCTGGCATTCGGACTCGCCTTCGCACTGGGGCTCAGTGCCTGTTCGTCACCAGGGCAGACCGATGTCGCAACCAACGGCGAAATCACAGCAACCCTGACGGATCCCGATCCGCAACCGATCGCAGCCGACCCGCGGCCGAGGCTGCCCGTCACCGTCCGCGGTTTCGACGGCACCGACGTGACGGTCTCCGACACCAGTCGCATCATCGCCGTCGACCGTTTCGGCACCCTGGCGCAAACGGTGTACGCACTCGGCCTGGGCCCACATCTCATCGGTCGCAGCACCGCGGCGAAACTCCCGGCGATCATCGACCGCACCGACGTCACCCCCGGCGGTGAGGCCATGAGCGTCGAGGCCGTGCTGGCCTTGCACCCCACCCTATTGCTGACCGATACGACCACCGGGACACCCGCGGTCTTCGAGCAGTTGCGCGCCGCTGGCGTGTCGATCGTCTTCTTCGATCCAGCGCGAACACTGACGGGAACCGGTCCGCAGATCCAGGCCGTCGCGGACGCCCTCGGCGTCCACGACCAGGGTGTCGCGCTCGCCCAGCGCACTACCGCGGAGATCGCTGCCGCGACCGCGGCCGTCCCGGCGGGAAAGCCCAAACCGCGCATCGCATTCGTGTACCTGCGCGGCACCGCGCTCACCATGCTGGCCGGACCGGGCTCGGGCGCGGACGCGCTGATCACCGGGCTGGGGGCCGAAGACGCCGGAACAGCGGCCGGACTGACCGAGCCCTTCGTCACGATCACCAGCGAAGCGCTGATCGCGGCCCGCCCCGATATCCTCCTGGTCATGACCGATGGCCTCGCCTCGGTGGGCGGCCCGGCCAGCCTGCTCAAACTACCCGGCATCGGACAAACTCCAGCCGGACGTGCCGACCGGATCATCGATATGTCCGATAGCGTCCTACTCTGCTTCGGCCCCAATACGGGACGGGTGATGACCGCACTGCTCCCAGCTGTCTATCGCTGACCGCGGACGGCTGTGTACGGCCGGCCAGCGCGACATCACGCCTGCAGCGAAGCGAGCTCGACCACGGTGATGTCGGATGGCGCCCCCACCCGGACCGGCGGGCCCCACGCCCCGGCGCCACGGGTGACATACAGCTGCGTGTCGCCGTAGCGCTCCAGCCCGGCAACGGTCGGATTGGCCAGGCCCGCAAGGAAATTGCCCGGCCACATCTGGCCGCCGTGCGTGTGCCCCGACAGCTGCAGATCGACGCCGTGGGCAACCGCATCGTCGATCAGCACGGGCTGGTGCGCCAGGAGCACCGCAGTGCGCGACCGATCCCGATCACCCAGCGCCCTGCCGAAGTCGGGACCTTGTCCGGTCGACGCGCCCTGCACATCGTTGACACCCGCGAGGTCGAATCCGGGCAGCTCTGTTCGGGTGTTGGCGAGCAGGTGCAGCCCCAATTCCTGGACGTGCTCGATCCATTCCTGCGCGCCGGAGAAGTACTCGTGGTTGCCGGTCACGAAATACGCACCATGGCGGGCCCGCAACCCGGCCAGCGGCGCGACGGCGGGGCCGAGATCCGCAACAGTGCCGTCCACCAGATCACCGACAACGGCGATGAGGTCGGGCTGCGTGTCATTGATCGTGGCGACCACCCGCTCGGCGAACCCCCGTCCGAGAATCGGCCCGAGATGGATGTCGCTGACCACGGCAATACGGAACCCGTGCGCACGGCGAGGCAGTTTCGCCAGTGGAACGACAATGCGCTGCACACTCGGACCGCGCAGCACACCGTAGGTTCCGTAGCCCACGGTCGTCACCGCGACAGCAGCGGCCGCACCGCCCACGGCACGAGATACGAAGAGCCGACGCGGAATGCGAGCGACCGCGGCAGCGGCCGTCGCCGATGACGGCTCCGGTTGCGTCTCGGCACCCGGCCCCGCGATCGGCGCACTGCTCGCGGCCGACGCGACCGTGCCCGCAACCGGGATTGCCGCGGCGGAATCCCCCGCCACGTCTTTGCGAACAGCCCATCTCAGCAGTGCAATTCGGACTATCTCACCCACGAACAGCGCCATCAGCAAGTACACGAAGACAGCACCCCACAGAAAGCCCGGCCAGGCGATCACCTGAACGAGCCGGAACGGAGCCCCAACGCGTTCGGCAACCACAGTCCCGATCAGCAGCACAGGCCCAACCACCACGATGGCGCTGCCGATGTGCCGGGAGACGGCGCCCGCGACAGTCGTATCACGCACAAGACGCCGCCATACGTACCAATGCAGCGCAACACCTGACACCGCGGCAACGACGACTCCCACCACAACCGCGACAACCACAACAACGACCACCACGTACTCCCCACGACTACCGAACCCGCGCGGCTCCCCAACCTACGTCACCGAACCGCCTACCGCGCCCGAACGACCCACAACATCAACGGCTTTCGGACCTGACTCACTCGGACCCACCGGCCCGATCACACTGCCGCGGCAATTCCGCAGTGGATAAGGACTTGCACGCCGATGCAGACCCGACTCCCGGCGGCGGACTCGTACGAATCCCTGCGCAGCTGCGGTGTGCCCGGGGCCCAGTCACGCAGCGCCGCATTGAATCCACAGCGGCCGCAGACGCCGGGAGGCGGCGTTGGTACAACGCCGCCTCCTCCAGCTTCGCCTCCGCGGGTAGCCGTTTCACCGACTCGGGCCCCGATATCGAGCCCGTAGTCCTGCCTGCCTCAGCAATCAGATGGTCCGCAATGATCAGCCGGGCAGACCTGCCTCGATGGCTTCGATGATGCGCGGGCGCAGTTCGGCGGCGCGGATGATGGCATCCACCGAACCGACCTCGACAGCGCGCTGAATATTGTGCACGCGGTCGAATTCCGCTGCGACCTCACCGAGTTTCTCCGTGCGGACCGACGTGCGGACCTCGTCGCGTTCCGCCGTCAGTGCCGCACGGTCGGCGCCGACCGCGTTCGCGGCGCGGGCCTCGAGGTCCCGCACCCGCTGATCGGCCGTGGTGCGCGCATCGACCTCGCCGGCGAACACCACCGCGGCCGCGGGGGCGCCGCCGAGCACCGAGGCGAACGAGCCTTCCAGCGCGAGCACGGTCATATTCGGGTTGAGCAGCTTCGAGAACACCACGAACGCGCCGCCGTGATAGCGCGAGATCACGCAGAACACAATGGGTCCTTGGAAGTTCACGATCGCACGGCCGATCTCGGCGCCGTACTCGAGCTGCAACTTCCGCATCGATTCGGGCGAGCCGTCGAAGCCCGACAGGTTCGCCAGCACCACCAGCGGCCGATTGCCGCTGGCCGCGCTGATCGCCCGTGCGGCCTTCTTCGACGACCGCGGGAACAGTGTGCCCGCCGTGTAGGTGTCCGGGCCATCGGTGGACGGGAAACCGCGCCGCGGCACTCCCCTGGACTCGATGCCCAACAGGCACACCGGGATACCACCGAGCCGCACGTCCTGCACCACGGCCGTCTCGGCGTCGGCCATCCCCGCCCAGCGTTCCAGCACCGGGTGGTCCTGATCGGCCACCGCCCGCATGACGGTCCGGATGTCGAACGGCTTCTTGCGGTCCGGGTTGGCGCTGGCGGAGAAGATCTCACCGACCGTGGTGAAATCACTGCCCGCCACGACATGCGGGAAGTCGGAGACGTCGCGATCGATCGGGTCACTGGTCCGAGACCGGCGCGGTGACTGCTCGCCGGGTGCCACGTAGGTGTGGTCGTAGTGCGACATCAGCACATCGCGCGCGGCAAGCAGGTTCGGCGCCCAGTACTGTGCCTGCCCGTTCGGGCCCATCACCCGGTCGTAGCCGCCGATGCCGAAGTTGTCCTCGGCCGACACACCACCGGAGAAGTCCAGCGCCTGCTTGCCGGTGAGCACCATCGCCGAGTCCGGCGTCATCACCAGGATGCCCTTGGTGTGCATGAGCATCGTCGCCTCGGCGTTCCAGTACGGCTGCGCACCGACATTGATGCCCGAGACTACGATGTTGATCTCGCCGCCGTCCTGGGTGAATTCGACGATCCGCTTCAGCGCCGCCGCCACCCAGTCCATGTTCTCGGTGCCCGACTGCATCGAGATCCGGGCGCCGGAGGACAGCGCGTACCACTCCAGCGGCACCTGCATCCGTTCGGCCAGGTCCATCGCGGCGATCACGCGACGGCACTCCGGCTCCGAGAGCGCGCCGAGAGACTTCGTCGGATCACCGAGCAGCACCACCCTGGTGATGCCGTCGGGATACTGCTCGGTCGGTGTGGTGACAACGCCCGCGACGATCGCGGCCTTATTGCGGCCCTTGGGACGGTCGACCGGCACGAGCGTGTGGTCGGCGTCGAGGTCGTACTCGGCGAACTCGCCGAGCAGACCGGTCAACTCGTAGGGGTAGACGGTATTCCGGCTGCTCGCCCGCAGCACCTTCTGCCGGTACTCGTCGAGTGGCTCGACCACCCCGTCGGACCGCTCGCCGATGGTCACCTCGGTGCCGCCGGTGGTGTCGAAGGATATGCGCACGGCGACCTTGATCAGCTCACCGGACCTCGGGGCCCGGTGCCGTGCGATGAGCAGGATCTCCTCCAGCCCGGCGCCCGCGGTCGTCGGCCGCACGCGATCGACGATGGTCTCCAACTCGGAGCGGGTGATGTCGACCGGCGGCCAGATGTACATCACGATGCGGTTGGTGTGGAAGCGCTTGGCCGACGGCCGCTGCGACTGTGCCCGGCGGATCGAGTCGAGGCAGGTGGCGATGGTGCTTTCGGCCGTCGGCAGTGCCAGCAGTCTGCCGTCGTGCTCACGCAGCGCGGCCAGGTCACGCACCTGGGCGAACGCGACGAGGCGCTCGTCGGACGGGTTTTCTTTCGCGATGCAGCGGAACAGGTAGATCTCCTCGTCCGAGGACGGCAGCCGGGTGAGATCGAACTTGCGCAGCCGCTTCATCTGCATCCGCTCCGCGATGTAGGGATGCAGGCCGCGGATCAGCCGCTCCTCGACCATGCCCGTTGCGGACGGGCGGAAGGTGAAGTGATGGTGCATCACCGCACCACCGCTGCCCGCGACGGTCGCGGTGATCCGGTGGATCTGGTTCGGCAGTGGCCGCGCACCGAGCACTTCCTGCAGCGCCGCCGCCATCGCGTCGAAGTCCTCTGGCTGCTTCTCCCAGCTCAGGTAGATGTCGACCTCGATGGACGCGGCCCCGCTCGCCAGTTCGGTGAGACCGCGCAGCACGGTGTCGAGCGCGTCGAAACTCACCGCTGCCGACACCAGGCTCAGGCCCCGGCGCTCGGCGATCACGAAGGTGCACCCGCCGGCCTGCCGGGTCTGCACACTGGCCAGCCCCTTGTTTCCGTAGTACCGCCGGGTCAGCACCTCGAGCATGGCGGTGTTGTCCGCACTGCCGCGCACCAGCCGCTGACCGAGCAGCCGCACCAGCGGTTCGGTGCTGCGCACCATCTCGGAAATGCGCTCGGCGCGATCGGGCGTTTCCGGGTGCGCGTCGAGGTGGCTGAGCTGCTTACGGACATTGGTGTAGACGCGGGCGCGGTTGCGCCGCAGCAGCGGCTGGCCGAACCAGGCGTACACCAGGCCGCGGGTGAGGTCGGCGATCACCGGGAAGCGCACCTGCGTCGCGGCCACCAGTCGCTCCAGCGCCAAGCCGACCGGTTCGCGCAGCGCCCGGTCCGGCACCGGCTCGCGCAGCCACTCGCGCAGCAATGTGGTGATGACCGTGACGGTGTCGGATGGACGTTGCTGGGCGAGGAAGATCCGGAAGACCGCGGCTTCGAGCTCGGGAGAACGCTCCAGATCGGCGACGCCGTAGTGCCCCAGCGCCTTGGCGAGTGTGGCCTGATACGACTCCGGCAGCCCGGCCCGCTCGACATCGAGGCTCTGCAGGTAGGTGTGGAAGTACTCGCGGGCGCTGTGGACATGCCCGTGGCCACCGTCCTCGTCCCCCGACCTGTTGTGGCTCAGTTCGGAGAGATCGGCGAACACCTGCACGAGTTCGATTTCCTCGGCGAGGGGCCGACGGTTGTCCGCGAGGGCTGCCCGGCGAACGGCGAGGTAGCGGTCGAGTACCCGGCGGTCGTCATGCGGGTCGACGTCGAAGCCCAGCAGCAAGCTGCGCAGGTCCTGCAGGCTGCGTGCCGTCCCCTCGTGCGGTCGCTCCGGTGCGGATTCACCGGGCAGATCCAGCTCGACCGACTCGACCACTGCGGCGTCCGCGGCCTCGTCGTCCTCGGCGAGCGGCTCCAACCGCAGCAGCGGCGCACCGGTCTCCACCTGGGTACCGACCGAAACAGCACATTCCTTCAACCGAGCCCGGAACGGCGCGCGCAGCACCGTTTCCATCTTCATGCTCTCCAGTACCAGGACCGGCGCGCCCGCCTCGACCTCGGCGCCGACCTCCAGTGGCGTGGCAACGACAAGCGCGGGAGCGGGCGAGCGGACGACACCACCCTCGTCACGGCTGATCCGATGCGTCACACCATCGACATCGACCAGATGAATCGGCCCGTGCGTGCCGGTGATCACGCGGTAGCGGGTGCCGTTGACCACGATCTGCCCGGTGTGGCGGTCGAAACGCTCGAGGTCGACATCAGCGGCTGCCGTATTGCCGCCCGCCTCGATGCCGACTCGGAACCGGTACGCGCCGATACGTGCGACGCGCACGCGGTAGCCGACGCCGCGCAGCTTGAGGTCGTGCGGGCGACCGCTCTGATGCTGCACCTGTGGACGTCCACCGGCCGCCGTGGACAGCAGCCGGTGCCGCTCGACCCGCTCTTCCTCTTCATAGGCGTCGATGGCGGCGACAGCCACCGCGATCGCAGAGTGCCGATGCGATACGAGACGCCCCTGGGCGCGAACACGGTCGATCCAGCCGGTGTCCGCGCTGGCGTCGATCACCTCGGGCTGGTTCAGCAGGTCGAGCACGAAGCTCTTGTTCGTAGCGCCGCCCTCGATGACGACCCGGGTCTTCGCCACTGCCCGGCGCAGCCTGCCCAGCGCTTCGTCGCGGTCCCGGCCGTAGGCGATGATCTTGGCGATCATCGAGTCGAAGTCGGCGGGAATCGTGTCGCCCTCGCTGACGCCGGTGTCGACTCGAATGCCGGGCCCCGCGGGCAGGTCCAGCCGCGCGATGCGGCCCGGAGCGGGCGCGAAGTCGCGGTCGGGGTCCTCGGCATTGAGCCGGGCCTCGATCGCGTGCCCGCGCTCCGCCGGAGGTTCGCCCTCGAGCTTGCCGCCCGATGCCACCAGCAGCTGCGCCCGAACCAGGTCGAATCCGGTGGTGCACTCGGTGATCGGGTGTTCGACCTGCAGGCGGGTGTTGACCTCGAGGAATGCGAACAGCTGGTCACCCGGGTGGTACAGAAACTCGACGGTCGCGGCGCCGCGGTAACCGACCGCGATCGCCAATCGCTCGGCCGACGCCTTGAGCTCGGCCGCCTGCTCGGGACGCAGCACCGGCGAGGCCGACTCCTCGATGACCTTCTGATTGCGTCGCTGCACCGAGCAATCGCGGACACCGAGCGCCCATGCGGTCCCTTGGCCGTCCGCGATCACCTGGACCTCGACATGCCGTGCGCCGGTCACCAGCCGTTCCAGGAAGACCACGCCACTGCCGAATGCGCGCGCAGCTTCCTGACGGGTGCGCTCATAGGCATCGACGAGCTCGGCCTCGTTCGTGATCACCCGGATACCCCGGCCGCCACCACCGGCGGTCGCCTTCAGCATCAGTGGGTAGCCGATCTCGGCGGCGGCCTCGAGGGCCGCCTCCACGGTTTCGACCGGACCGCGGCTCCACGGCGCGACCGGCACGCCGACTTCCTCCGCGATCAGCTTCGCACCGATCTTGTCGCCGAGCTTGCGCATGGCCTCCGGACTGGGGCCGATGAAGGTGACGCCGATCTGCTCGCAGAGTTCCGCGAATGCCGGATCCTCCGCGACGAAACCCCAACCGACCCACGCGGCGTCGGCCTTGGTCGTCACCAGGGCACGCTCGAGCGCCTTCGGATCCAGATACGGGCGCGCCGACGCCGGACCGAGGTCATAGGCGATGTCGGCCTCCCGCACGAATGTCGCGTTCCGATCGACATCGGTGTGCAAAGCGACGGTTTCGATCGGTCTCCCGGTCTCCGCGGCCAGATCTTGGACGGCATGGATGAGGCGCATGGCGGCCTCTCCGCGGTTCACGATGGCGATGCGGCTGAACACTCGCCCGCTCCTTCCACTCCACAGCACTGGCCCGCTCGGGCTAGAGGTTGCGACTACCGGTCCCGCGTAGTCTGCACCTCATACTGCTCGCAGGTACAGAGCATCAGGCGGTTACCCGCGCGTATCGTGGGAAATCCCTCATACAGGCCCATGACAGTCGGTGGTGGAATTCCTCGGTCCGGCCAGGTTCCAGTACCGTGCCCGTGATCGGGTCGTGGTTCGGCCCGGGTATCGATGAGCGCATTCGAACGGGAATGGCGGGCGGCGTTTCCCGACCAGCATCGCCAGATGTGTTGACCTGCAACGTTTCTTCGTTTTCCGAGCCCGCGCGGCGGCGCAGGCGTATCCGATCGGCGAGGGCACCCGAGCAGCTCTGAACGCTCCGCCGCAGTGCAGGAGGTGATCTGTGTGGCCGACATTGTCGATGTATTGCACGCTCGCTGCGCGGAGGTCGCGGGCGAGGCGATCCTCTCCGGAGCGCAGCACCCGACCCTCACCCTGACCACACGTGAGGTAGCCGACCTGCTCAACCACATGGCCGACCTACGCCGCCGCCACCACGACATCGACCTCGCCTACCGCGAACTCGACCACCGCTACACCGTGCTGCGCCGAGCCGCCAACGATGCCACTGCATCCTTGGATCGGATCCGCGACGCACTGGAGCAGCGCACCGCGCACCCGGAAGCTCGTGCACGCCAGGCTTGCACCATCGCCCGATTCGCTGCTCAGAACCTCACTGCCGCAAGCCTGAACACCGAGAAGGCGAATTGACCATGCGGCCCGCACGCGGCTCGTCACGAAGATCGGGGTGAACACCTCGACATCGAGCCCGGTCAGAATCTGATAGGCGCTCGGCCCGATCGCGCCGCAGACCGGCGCGCGATCGGTGACGTGGAAGACCGACAATGGCCGTCCACGCCACCGACACGGCGTTTGCGTCTGCGCTGAGCGACCACCTGCGACGATCCCGTCGGATCTCAGCAGGCGACAGGGGCGGGTTCGCCGCGAACCCGGCCCTCCAGCCACCGCAGCACCTCAGGTGCGCCCGCTGCCGCTGCGGACAAATGCTCGGGCACGGATACCGTCATCGTCTGCAACTGCACCCCGGAACTGCACCAGCGGCGGTCGGTGTTTTCGATGGCCTGGACCGGAACCAGCGGGTCGCTCGGCGAATGCCATTCGAACACGGGCATTTCCGGCACCCCTGGGTACAGCTCCAGGCTGTTTTCCTCCACCACCGTCCGGGCCTCGGGCCGGTCGAATATCGAGGTGGTGGTGACGAACTCGCGAGCGCTGCCGTTGACGCCGATGGCGAGGATCTCGTTGGTGCAGAGGTTGGCCATGGCGTCACGCAGCGCGATGCCGCGCGGGTTCAGATACCTGCTCATCGGCACCTGGTCCGGATACTCCCGCTCCAAACCGATTGCCGTCGCCATGGCCAGCCCGAAGGCCGGGTGCGGTTCGAGGCCGAGCGCCTCCGCCATCGTCAGCAGGTTCATCGGTGCGCCGCCGATGGCCGCGCCCGCGATCCGCAGCTCACCGGCGTACGACGGCTGCAGCACTGACGCCCATGAGGTGGCCAGGCCGCCACCGGAGTAGCCAGCCATCGTCACCGGGCTGTGCTGAACGGCCAGTTCGGGCAGCCTTTTCACGGCCCGGATGCCGTCCAATACGATGTGAGCGCCCAACTTCGCCGCTCCGAGTGCGAACTGCGGTCCCAGGTGATCCGGCATCGCGACAGTCCACCCCTCTTGCAGCACCACGTTCAACATCGTCGCCGTCGCCGTCAGATTCAGATCGCCGTTGTACAGCTTGTGCGATACCGCGCAGTCGGTGCCGAGTGAATTGATGAAGTGCTGATACGACAGCAACGGCGCATCGGGCTGATGGCCCAGCGGCGTGAGGACCGTAGTAGTCGCCGCGATCGGCCCACCGTGCGAGTCGGTCGAGCGGAATTTGACCAGCGTGACGGTGGCGCCGGGGAAGACCGGCACCGGCGGCATCGCCCGCACTTCGAGAATGTCACCGGGTTGATGCGCTGCCACATCCCCCGGGGTGGCATAGAACGGGTCCGGATCGACCACCGGAAACAGCGGTTCGGCGGTTGCCGTCGTCGTCAGCAGCGCGAGTGCCACACCGCTGAGTGCACCCAGAACCTTGGTCCGAACGCTGCGTCTACTACCGAAGAAAGGATGGAACGGACGAGTCACGACCTTGACCTCCACGGATAGTTCGCGGGCATTAGTCGACAAACCAGGCTGAATACAAATACCACATTCGGCAAATCTCCAGCGACACTATGGAAAGAAAGCCGAATTGGTCCATGCAACTGGCAGCCGCACATCCGATGTGAGCCCGAGCCGATGGCGCTGTCGTCTAACAATTCAGAGCAAACGACAGTTATGCCGGAGCGGCCCCGGACATCCGCTAGCCCAGGTTGATCCGCAGCATATCCGCACGCTCGACGACCTTGACGCGCTCGCGTCCCTGATGGTCACCGCGCGTCCGTTCGAGCGCGTCGAGGCGATAACAACCCGGCCAGGTCGTGAACGGAATGCCCTTGGCGATCAGGAAGGCAATGACCGACTCCGGCGCGGGATACACCGCAGCTGAGAGGATTTCGCAATTGTTGAGCAAACATGCGGTTTCGTTGGCGTCGCGGTTGGTGTGGCCGATGAGACCGACCGGACCGCGCTTGATCCAGCTCGTGTCGGCCAGCGTCGCGGCGGACGAATGCAACGGCACCACAACTTGATTCAGCGATCGCGCCCGCCGACGGCCCGCCGTCAAGACCTCGGCGGCGCGCTCGCGCTGCCCCTGGCCGTCAGCAGTCTGGCGTTGCAGACCGCCACCGGAGGGCGTTCATCAGGCCGATGATGCGGGACGGGGATGCCGCCCACGGGTTGCCGGTAGCCGCGGCGGCCCCGTGGGCAGCGCATGATCACCCGTGCGGTTGGGCAGCGGATATGTCCACACCCAGTCCGTTCTCTCCCGGCGGTGAGCCCGGCAGCGGCGAGTTGTCGAGGTATCGGATCTCGTAGACCCGCTCGGTGAATTTCCAGCCGTCGGCCGTTCGCCGGTAGCGATCGTGATAGATCGCATAGTTCAGATGTGAACTGCCGCTTCGCAATCGGCCGAATTCGCAGATGTGGGCGCGGCCGGAGGCGGTGTCGCCGTCGATCTCGATCGGGCCGGGATGGGTGTGCTGGACGAAGAAGTCCCAGGCGGCCTGCATTTGCGGCATGCGGGCCCGCAGTTCGGCGCGGCCGACGACTTCGATACCCGCGTCGGGGATGCGCATCACCGCGTCCTCGGTGAACAGTGCTGCCAGGCGGTCGAAGTCGCGCAGCATCGCCGCATCGGGGAATTCGGCTCGCAGCGCTTCGATCTCGATGCGGTCGGCGAGTGACCGAAGGTCGTTCGGTGTCGACATGAGTGGCTCCTCAGGAAGTGGCGAGAGTGGTTTCGGCGGCGGGCTGCCGGAGCGGCGCGAGCGCGGTGCTCCATGCGACGACCTTGCCCAGCAGCGCGTTCAGCGTGGTGGTGTGGCGGTCGCCCGGTGTGAAAGTGGTGTAGTTCTCGAAATCGCTGTGCACCGAGAGCGTGACCTGGTGGGCCACGTTGGCCATGCCCAGCGCGCTGCAGACCAGCCGCAGATACTCCACGGCGCGCAGGCCGCCGCTCGCGCCGTAGGAGACGAATCCGACCGCCTTGTCGACCCACTCCGAGAAGAGGTGGTCGAGGGCGTCCTTCAGGACTCCGGGGGCGCCGTGGTTGTACTCCGGGGTCACGATCACGAAGCCGTCGAACGGGGCGATCCGCCCGGCCCAGGCGCGGGTGTGCTCGTGGACGGAGGGGCCGAGCATGGGCGCCAACGGCTCGTCCAGATGCGGGAGCGGGTGGTCGCGCAGGTCGATCAGCTCGAACTCGGCGTCCTCACGCCGCGACGCCGTGTCCAGCACCCACTGGGCGACCTGCGGGCCGTTGCGGTTGGGCCGGGTACTGCCGAGAATGATGCCGATTCTGATCATGGTCGGAACTCCTGTTCTGCTGAACGTGTGACGACCTTCCGACGACGCAGGTGGCCGGAATGTCAGGCCGCCTCACAATTCGGGCCGCCATTTCGTCGATCAGGTGAGGGCCACAACCGACCGAAGGAGCCGACACCATGACCGATCCGCACCTGCGCGCGGTGATCGGCGAACGCCGTCAGCTGATCAATCTCGCCTACCGACTGCTCGGCTCGCTGGCCGAAGCCGAAGACGTGGTGCAGGAGACCTACACGCGCTGGTACGCCATGTCCGAGCCGCAACGGCGGGACGTGGACGCGCCCGGCGCGTGGTTGACGACGGTCGCCAGCCGCATCTGCCTCGATCTGCTCGGCTCGGCGCGAGCCAGGCGAGAGCGCTATGTCGGCGAATGGATTCCGGAGCCGGTACCCGACCGTTCCGAATGGCTCGGCGGTCCGGCACCCGCCGATCCAGCCGACCGGGTCACCCTCGACGAGTCGATCAGTATGGCCTTCCTCGTCGTGCTGGATTCCATGACACCGGCCGAGCGCGTGGCGTTCGTCCTGCACGATGTCTTCCGCTACTCCTTCACCGAGGTCGCCGACATCGTCGGGCGCACCCCCGCGGCCTGCCGCCAGCTCGCCTCCTCCGCCCGCCGCCGCATCCGCACCTCGCAGGGTCCGTCGAGAACCCAGCGCGCCGAGGTGGTCAGGGACTTCAAACGAGCCTGGGAGACAAGCGATATCGAGGCGCTGATCGGCCTGCTGGATCCGCAGGCGACCGCGACAGCCGACAGCGGCGGCCTGGCTCCGGCCTTCCGCCACCCGATCAACGGGGCCGACGAGATCGCCCGCGCCTGGATCGATATCGCCGCCCGAGGCCCCGAGGTGACACTGCTCGAGCGTACGGTGAACGGCCAACCCGGCCTGGTGGCGCAACTCGCCGACACCATCGTGTCGGTCTACGCCTTCGATATCGCCGACGGCCGGATCACCCGGATCTGGGCGATCCGCAATCCGGAGAAACTGCGGCCCTGGACCGCGGGCTGAACTTTCAGTGGGTCTTCCGGAGCCAGTCCTGGTAATGCGTCGGCGCCAGGTGAGCGTCCGGCCCTGCGATGAGCGCATCTCCGGGGACGGGTGCGAACATGCCGGCCGTGTCGTCGGTGACGACGGTCCGGCTGTCGTGCTGTGCCGCGAGGGTGATCCTGCCGAGTTCGTCGAGCCGAAAGACATCCGGGCCTGCGACGTTCCAGATCCCGCGCAGCGGGGCGCCGGTGGCGACTTCGACGACCGCGTCGACGACGTCAGCCGCGGCCATCGGTTGGAGCCGGGTTGCGGGCAGCCGCACGGTATCGCCGTCGGAGGTCCAGGACAAGACCGCGTCCATGAACTCGAAGAACTGGGTGGCGCGCACGATGGAGTACGGCGTGGGCCCCTGCCGGAGCAGGTCCTCCTGCAGGGTCTTGGCCCGGTAATAGTCCAGCTGGGGTACCTGGTCCACGCCGACGATCGAGAGGACGACCTGGTGCCCGATACCGGCCCTGTCCCCTGCCGCGAGCAGGTTGCTCATGGTGGTGCGGAAGAAGTCCATCGAGGCCTCGTCGAAGGTCGGCGAGTTCGCCACGTTGACCACGACGTCAGCACCCTCCAGCGCTTGGTCCAAGCCCTTTCCCGTGAGCAGGTCGACACCGGTCGACGGTGCCGCGGGGACGGCCTCGTGTCCGGCTGCCTTCAGTTTCTGGACCACCTGCGAGCCGATCCGTCCAGTACCACCGATGACTATCAGCTTCATGGTTCTCCCCTTGTCACGTGCTACCCGAACATCCAGGGTTCATAGCGGCCGATTGCACTGGTGCCGTTTATCGCGCCAGCCCGAAGGTGATGCTGTCTCCCGCGGCCCGCGCCACGAGTAGTCGACCACCCTTCCCGCATTTCCAGCATCCCATCAGCAAACCGCTGATGGGGTGTTTCTGTCAGAGGTCCACGAATTCGCGCCCTGCGGCGTCATGCCGGACTCGCCGGCAGAGTCGAGCTGGTTGTGCGGATCTCTCGTGGTGACGGAGATAGCCGGGCTCAAAGAGCCGTTACCCAACCCTGAGGACAGAGTGATGGCGAAACCACCGGCGGTCGCAATTGCGACGATCTGTCCGGCGCCGATGAACACCGGCACCGGTGCCGGTCGAGGGTGGCGGCCACGATGTCGGCTAGGGGCCGCCGAGCAGTCCTTGTTCGGCGGCGTACGCCTCTAGGCGGTCCACCAGCTCGTGTGGGCGGCTCAGGGCGGGGGTGTGCCCACCGTCGATCTCGTCGGGGGTGATGCCCAGGCGCTCCTGGGTGATGCGGTGCAGGAAGTCCGCGGGGAACAGATGGTCGTCGCGACCGATCAGGACTCGCGTCGCGACATTGGGCCAGGTCTCGAGCGGCGACGGTTCGCCCATTCGGGCCTCGGACTGGGTGCGCGCCCGGTTCAGTGCTTCGGCGGCCAGCTCCGGCGGAACATCCTGGTAGAACAGGGCGATCGTATCGTCGTACCGGACCCGCACCTGCTCACTGAATTTCGTATGGGTCCAGTAGTCGGCGGGCGCCTCTCCCGGTGCGGGGATCATCGGCGCGACGAGGACGAGCAATTCCACGCTCACTCGGTCGCAGAGGAGCGGGGCGGTGAAGCCGCCGAACGATTGCGCGGCCACGATGAGATCGGTCCGGTCACCGATCGCACCGACCACGGTGTCCGCGTACTCGGGCAGGCCGGCCGAGTCGTCATCGCAGGGAAGATCCGGGGCGATGGCTTCATGACCTCGTGCGCGCAGTTCGGCCGCCACCAGATGCCAGTACCAGCCGACATCGCCAGCGCCGTGGATCAAGACGAATGTGGCCACCCGGCCTCCCTTCTCGAGATTCTGCCGCCTGGCTCCAGTGCAGTCGATCAGCAGCAAGCACTTCCGGTTTCGCGGTGAGGTTAGGCGAGGGTACCGACAATCTCGACCGCGCTGCCGGGTGCGGGGCACAGCGTCTGCCAGGGGAGGTGGGGTTTCTCACCGTCTCGATTGGTCAATATTCATGCAGCGGACCGTCGGTCCCGCACGATCGGCGCCCGCCACACACCAGCTCTACCACCCCGCCCGTGAACCGCGCCACCCTGCGCGAACAAGGAGGAAGAACAAGTGCGATCCAGCAAAGTCGGTGCCATCGCCATTGCACTGGCCGCCGCCACCGTGGCCGCGGCAAGTCCGGCGCAGGCCGATGAACCCGCCCCCGGTGCCCCCAGCGAGCTCATCTCGATCGATCTCAACCTGCTGAGATGTTCCATCGGCGCTGGACTGGGCGTGGATCTCGTACTGGCCCTCGCCAGTAGCGGCTCCAGTTCCAACGCCAGCGTTTCCTCCGGTCTGGCGGCCCGCCTGCGCGCCGCCGGTTGCCTGCCCTGGCCTCGGTAATCGTGATGCCCCGCGTCGGCTGGCCCGATGTGGGTTGATCTCCCTATCCGCGGTCTCGGTGTGGCCTGGTAGCAGGCCAGACCGAGACCGCAACTAGCTTGTGTGGCAACGATTATCGGTGCCGAAGTCGCAACCGCATCGGCCGAGCCATCAGAACAGATCGTGAATCCCGCACTCCGAGTATCGATTCCGGCGTTCTCGATGTCGGGCGCGCGCCCCCGGAGGTTCACCGCCATGAGCACGTCAACTCCGTAGGGAATCACCAGGGACGCATACACATTCAAGTATCGCCAGATCTGGAACCGTCGAATCTGCTGCGTACCAGCGATATTCGCAATATTCCCATCATCGGGAATGCGGGAGAGACAACGGCGGCCCACGCCATCGGGTTTACTGGCAGGACTCAGCCCTCGCTGCAATGGAGCGTCCACGTGGGGTCAGATTCGTCGGAGGCCACCCGACACGGTGGCATCGTCCCGCCGGGTTTCGTCGGCCTCGAGCCGGGTGCCAGCGAATACCTTGTGGTGGCAGTCGATTTCGACCTCACCAGCCGCGGTGAGGCAGGGTTCCGTGACCTCGCGACGCTGCTGCCCGAGCCGGTGACGGTGTGGCTGACCGCCCAGCCGCCCGCGAGCATCGCCGACACGGCGTCGGGTGCGGTCTATACCGCGTGGTGGTGGGATCGGCTTGCCGCCTCCGGTGCGCGGATCGATGCGATACTCGGGTATTGCGCCGGCAGTGTGTTCGCCTGCGCCCTCGCCGATGAGGTGGCACGTCAACATGGCCGCCGGCCCGCGACCATTGTTTTCAATCCCGGTCGCCCCACTAGGGGTTCGGTGTTCCGCGACATGCGCACCACCCTGACGTCGCTGTCCTCGCTATCGGCCGCCGAACGCGACGACCTCATCGGCCAAGCGAGCGCGCTGCTTCAGCAGTGGCCACGCGATGTTCCCGGCATCCTGGATCGGCTCCTGGCGCTCTACCGCGACGCCGCCGGCGACGCCTTCGAACGAGTCGGTATCGCACCGGACGTCAGTGCCGAGCTGATCGACGTGTTCGCCTCCTACACCGCGTATTTGCGGGCGGCATCGACCATGGCACCGCACCCGCAGTGGTCCTCGGCAACCGCCGTTATCTCTGTGGAAGACGACGGAGAACCGGATTTCACCGCGCACCGGATTCCCACCGAGATCAGCCGCCGCGACCTGTTGCGCACACCCCAGGTCGCCCGCCTGGTCCTGAACGCGATGCAGCCGCAAGGTAGGAGATGACATGGCGACCGGCACATCCACTGTCGCAGAACTGTTCCGCGAACAAGTGCATCGGATCGGCGATGCCACGGCCGTCGTGCACCCGCATGGGCGACTGAGCTATCGAGAACTCGACGATATCTCCACGCGTCAGGCCCGAGCATTGCACCGCAACGGAGTGCGCCGCAGCGACCTCGTCGCGATGTACCTCGACAACTCCGTCGATCTCGTCATCGCGCTACTCGCGATCGTCAAGAGCGGGGCGGGCTATCTGCCGCTGGCCGTGACCGATCCGCCGCGACGTACCGAGGCCCTGCTGCGGGCAGCCGAACCGAAACTCGTTCTGGTCGACCAGTACCACCCACCGTGGATGTCCGGACTCGCTTCCATCGTCCCGATGGGCGTGCAGACCGACGACTCCCCCGGCAATCCGCCACCCGGCCCGACACCACACGATGCCGCGTACGTCATATACACGTCCGGTTCCACCGGCCGCCCCAAGGGCGTCGTCATCGAACACGGCGCTCTCGCAACGTATCTCCGTTGGGCTGTGACGCGGTATCCGGGCTTGGCCGACCTTGTGCGCGTGCACTCCTCGCCAGCGTTCGACATGGCAGTGACGAGTCTGTTCGGCCCGCTGGTCGCGGGCGGAACGCTCGATATCGCCCCCCTCGATGACCGCGGCGCGACCCGGGACACGCCAACCTTTCTCAAGGTGACTCCCGCGCATCTGCCGCTGCTGCGCTCCACATTCCCGCACTGCGCGCCCACCTCGGACCTCATTGTGGGCGGCGAAGCGCTCACCGGTGCAATGCTGGCCGACTGGCGCCGCGAGCATCCGGCGGCCGCCGTCGTCAACGAGTACGGGCCCACCGAGGCCACGGTGGGCTGCTGTGTCCACCGAGTGGGGCCGGGCGATGCGCTCGCACCCGGGCCCGTCCCCATCGGCCTGGCCACCCCGGGCACCCGACTGTACCTGCTCGACTCGCGACTTCTTCCCGTCGAGGAAGGTGAGCTGTACATCGCCGGGGCACAACTCGCGCGCGGCTATCTGCACAGCCCCGGACTCACCGCCGCCGCCTTCGTCGCCGACCCGCTCGGGCCACCCGGAACTCGGATGTACCGCAGCGGCGACCGCGTCCGCCGCCGCGACGACGGCCTACTCGAATTCGCGGGCCGGATCGACGATCAGCTGTCCATCAACGGATTCCGGGTCGAGCCGGGCGAAATCGCCGACATGCTCACCCGGGCCACCGACGTGGATCGAGCCGCGGTGGTCGCTCGCGATGACGGATCGGCGGGCACCGGGCTCGTCGCGTACGCCACACCGGCACCGGGCGCCAGCCCGACCGCAGCCGCGCTGCGGCAGTACCTGGCCGAGCGGCTTCCGGGACACCTGGTGCCGACGACCATCGTGCTGCTCGAAGCATTCCCGTTGACCTCGAACGGCAAGCTCGACTACGCCGCACTGCCCGAACCCGCGGAAAGCGCCGGGCAGCAGTCGGATTCGTCCGCGGCTTCGCGGACGCCCACGGAACAACTCGTCTGTGAGCTGATGGCCGAACTGCTCGAACTCGAAGAGGTCGGCGTCGACGACGACTTCTTCGCCCTCGGCGGAACCAGTCTGGCCGCCGCGCGCCTGGTGACCCGCGCCCGCCGCGGCGGCGTGGATTTCACCATCACCGACGTGCTGAGCCACCGCACGGCGCGCAGGTTGCTCGATCCCCACTTCCGCGCGGCACGGCACTGAGGAGACGATATGGCACCAACGCTGCCCGCCGAACTCGCCCGGCTCGGTCCCGTCGCGGGCCTGCTCGAAACCAACGGGATCACCTCCGCCGCGGTCTATCCGCTCCCGGATGACCTCCCCGACATCCCCGCATGGGCACGGCAGCACCGCGCGGAAATCCGGGCTCTGCTGGCCCGATTCGGGGTGGTGCTACTGCGCAACGTAACCGTGGAACTCGACCTCTTCGGACGAATCGTCGCCGCCGTCGGCGGCGATCCGCTGCCCTACCGCGACCGGTCCACGCCACGCTCGCGCGTCGACGGCAATATCTACACCTCCACGGAATACCCTGCAGACCAACGGATTCCGCTGCACAACGAGAACTCCTACGCCGACGTCTGGCCCACGGTGCTGTTCTTCTTCTGCGCGGCACCCGCCCAACACGGCGGGGCGACGCCGGTCGCCGACAGCCGCGCGATGTTCGACCGGATCGATGCCGACATCCGCACGCGGTTCGCCGACGGCATTGTCTACACCAGGACCTACCGTGACGATGTGGGTCTGGGTTGGCAGGAGGCGTTCCAGACCGATTCGAGGTCCGAAGTCGAGGACTATTGTGCCCGACACGGCCAACATTGCGAGTGGGACGGCCCGGTCTTGCGCACCCGGTTCCACCGGCCGAGTTGGCGTACCGAGCCGTCTTCCGGCGCCACAGTGTGGTTCAACCAGGCCCACTTGTTCCACGTGTCAGCGCTGGACGAGGAGATCCGCGAGGCACTGCTGCTGAGCTACCCCGACGGCGATCTCCCCCGCAACGCCTATTACGGCGACGGCAGTCCGCTGGCCGCGGACGATCTCGAACGCATCGACGAGGTCTACCGGGAATGTGCCCTCACGATCCCGTGGCGGCGCGGCGATCTGATGCTGGTCGACAATATGGTGGCCGCGCACGGCCGCATGCCCTACCGCGGCGCGCGCCGCGTACTGGTGGCCATGACATGACCGGCGACATCACCGAACAGGGCGTGGCCGTCTATGCGGCGTCATTCGGTCAACGTCGACTCTGGTACGCGCAGCGCCTGGAGCCGACGAGCCCGATCGCCAACGTGCCCTTGGCAATACGCCTGCGCGGGCCCTTCGATTCCGTCGCGTGGCAGCGAGCCGTCGATATGGTGGTGGCGCGGCACGATACGCTGCGTACGTGTCTCGCTGATCGCGGCGGGGCACCGGAACAGGTGGTCCTCGACACCTGCCGGGTGCGCGTCGAAATCGAGGAAATCCCCGAGTCGGACGCCTCGGCTTTCCTCGACCGGGTCGCGACCACCCCCTTCGATCCGACCGTCGCGCCGCTGCTGCGCATCGCCGTTGCCCGCTTCGCCGACGAAGACCACCTGCTGGCGATGACCATGCATCACGCCGTCACCGACGGCTGGTCATATGGCGTGCTGCTGCGTGAACTTTCCGACAGCTACGCCGCGATTCGCTCGGGCGCGATCGTGGATCCACCGGAATTGACAGTGCAGTACGGCGATTACGCCGAGTGGCAGCAGGATGCCGTCGCGGCGGGCCGGTGGGCGGATCAGGCCGACTTCTGGCGCGCCGAACTCGCGGATGTCCCGCTCGTACTGGATTTGCCGACCGACCGCCCACGACCAGCGGTGCGATCAACGGCGGGCGAAGCAATTCCGTTCACGGTGCCCGCGCCGACCGCCGCGGGCATTCGGGAGGCGGCGCGCCGACTCGGCGGCACCGTACATATGGCGCTGATGGCCGCGTTCCAGGCGGTGCTCGCCGACGTCGCCGGTCAGGACCGGTTCGTCGTCGGCACCGCGGTGTCCGGCCGCAGCCCCGCGGCGGTGGAGAACCTGATCGGGTTCTTCGTCAACACCGTTCCCGTCACGGCGGATTGTTCGGGCACACCAACGTTTCCGGAGCTGTTCGGCCGGGTTCGGGAGCGGCTGCTGCGTGCCTATGCCCACCAGGATCTGCCGCTGGAGCACATCGTGGACGCCGTGCGCCCGCCGCGGGATCCGGCACGCACTCCGCTGTTCCAGGCCATCCTCACCTACGGCCCGCACCCGATCGCCGAACTGCGCCTGCCCGACATCGCCCCGGAGTACGTCTGCGTTGCCCCCTCCGGCGGCTGCCATTCCGACCTCGATCTCATCATTTACGACGATGGAAAGCGATTGCAGGGCTACCTGATTCGCCCCGCTGCCCTCATCGACGACGAACGTGCTTCCGCATGGGCGAGGAGACTGTTGGGGCTGCTCGAGGACATCGCGGCCGGGGTGGAGCGCGCGCTCTGCACGAACGCCCGTCCAACGCAGACGATCCCAGCCCGAGTAGTCGCTCCCGCCGACGCGGCAGCCGCTGACGGCCCACGAACCGACCTGCAGCGGTTCGTCACCGAAATCTGGACGCAGTTGCTCGGCCTGGACTCCGTCGGCGTGCACGAGGACCTGTTCGCCTGCGGCGGCGACTCGCTGCAGGCCATTCGGCTGCTGAGCCGGGTCGAGACCAGGACCGGACGCAGCATCGGGCTGGCCGATTTCCTGCGCACGCCAACCGTCGCCGGACTCGCCGCACTGCTGGCCACGAATCCCGCTGCGGGCGAATCGGATTCAGTGCCATTGGGCCCATCGGTACGCATTCCCGCACGCGTGTCATACGGTCAGCACCGCCTGTGGTTCATGCAGCGATTGGAGCCCGACAGCACCACCTACACCGTGCCGGTATCCGCCAGAGTTCGGGGTGCTCTGGATCTCGCGGCGCTGCAACAGGCAGTCGAGGTGATCGTGGCACGCCACGATGTCCTGCGGACGCGCTTGGCCGACACCGGCGGCATCCCCGAACAGCTCGTGGCAGCCGACTTCCGGGTATCGATCCAGGTCGAAGATGTAGCCGAGACCGGCGCGGCGGATTTCGTCGCCCGAATCACCGACACCCCATTCGACCTGACGACGCTCCCATTACTGCGCATCGCCGTCGCGAGATTCGACGCCGCCGATCATATGCTGGTCATCGCGATGCACCATGCCATCACCGATGGCTGGTCCATCGACCTCCTATTGCGCGAATTGTCGCTCTGCTACAACGCTTTCCTGAACGGGACCACGCCGGTACTGCCGGACATTCCGCTTCGCTATGGCGATTACGCGGAATGGCAGCGTGCCATGGTCGAGGCTCGACGGTGGGATGACCAGTCGTCGTTCTGGCGCACCGAACTCGCCGACTGGCCACTGACCCTGGAACTGCCGACCGACCGGCCGCGACCGGACATACGGACCGGACACGGGCAATCCCTGCATTTCGTGGTCCCCGCGCACACCACGGCCGGGATACGCGCGGCTGCCCGACGGTGCGGCGGCACCGTGCACATGGTGCTGATGGCCGCGTTTCAGGCAGTGCTCGCCGAACTCAGCGGACAGGATCGATTCGTCGTCGGCACCGCGGTATCGGGACGTGGCCCCGCCGCGGTCGACAATGTCGTCGGATTCTTCGTCAACACCATTCCGGTCAAGGCGGACTGCTCGGGGGCACCCGACCGACCGGAGCTTTTCGACCGGGTGCGGCGCAACCTGTTGCGCGCCTACACGAATCAGGATCTTCCCCTGGAGCACATCGTCGAGGCCGTACGCCCGCCCCGCGACCTCGGCCGCACCCCGCTCTTCCAGGCCGTCCTGACCTTCGCAACCGACCCGTGCGCCGAACTGCGCCTCGGCGCAACGCGGATCGAACCGCGTCCGGTGCTGCAGCACGCCGCCCGCACCGACATCACGGTGGAGATCCACGACACCACACCGGCTTTGGACGGCGTGGTGGAGTTCAGCACCGACCTGTTCGACCCGGTGACCGTCGCCTCGTTCACCGACCGCCTGCTGGAGGAGCTCGCCCAGTGGAACCGCTGACCGATATGACCCACCCCGGCATCACCGCATATGTCACTCGAATGTGGTGCACGATCCTCGATCTCGACGCGGTCGGCCCGGACGACAGCTTCTTCGACCTGGGCGGGACCTCCTTCCAACTGCTCATGGTGAAGGACCGCCTCGATACCGAGTTGGGCATCACCACCGAGCTGACCAGCTTCTTCCGTCATCCCACGGTGGCGGAGCTGGCCGACTACCTCTACGGGAAGACACGATGACGGTGGATGACGCAATCGCGGTGGTGGGTATGGCGGGCCGTTTTCCGGGCGCCTCCGATGTGGCCGAGTTCTGGCGGAACCTGGTGGCGGGCAAGGAATCTCTGGTTGCCTCGGCGACCGGCACACCAGGTTCATCGGACGCCTACGGTGTGCTGGCCGACGTCGACCTGTTCGATGCCGAGTTCTTCAAGTTCGCACCGGCCGAGGCCGAACTCCTCGATCCACAGCACCGGCTGTTCCTCGAATGCGCATGGCATGCCTTGGAGCACGCCGGCTGCCCGCCGGACCGCTATGGCGCGCAGACCGGAGTCTTCGCCTCCGCCAGCCCGAGCACATATCTGCTTCGAACCCTGCTCACCCGATTCCAGCACGCGAATCCGACCGAGCAGCATCGTATCCTGCTGGCCACCGACAAGGACTACCTCGCGACCCGCACCTCCTACAAGCTCGATCTGCAGGGCCCCAGCATCGGCGTACAGACGGCATGCTCGTCGTCGCTGGTCGCGGTGCACCTCGCGGCCCGCGCGCTGGCCGCGGGCGACTGCGGGGTCGCCGTCGTGGGCGGGGCCACCGTATTCCTTCCGCAGGTGACCCTGCAGGAGCATGTGGACGGCGCCATCATCTCCGCCGATGGGCACTGCCGCCCGTTCGACGCCGCCGCCACCGGCGCGGTCGGCGGCAATGGGGTGGCCGCGGTGGTGCTGCGCCGCGTCGCCGACGCCATCCGCGACGGCAATCCGATTCGCGCGGTGATCCTCGGTTCCGCGGTCGAGAACGACGGGCGGCGCAAGGTCGGCTACGCCGCGCCCGGCTGGGATGGCCAGGTGCGGACCGTATCCCGCGCGCTCGAACGCGCGGGCATCGCGAGCACCGACATCGGATACGTGGAAGCCCACGGCACCGGCACGCCGATCGGTGATCCGCTGGAGGTATCGGCGCTGGCCGAAGCGTTCGGGCGGCACCGCGACGGTGCGGCGGCACCCGGCGACTGTCTGCTCGGTTCGGTCAAGTCGAACATCGGACATCTGGACGCCGCCGCGGGCGTGACCGGCCTCATCAAGGCGGTGCTCGCGCTGGAACACGGAATCATCCCGGGCACAGTGCATTTCCGCGAGCCGAACCCGAACTTCGAGTGGGATCGCTCCCCGTTCGCCGTCAACGCCTCGGCGGTGCAGTGGCCGCAATCGCGCGCGGACCGCCGTTGCGGCGTGAGCAGTCTCGGTATCGGCGGCACCAATGCCCATGTCGTGCTGGGGGGTTGGGCCGAAGCCACACGCACACCCGCCGAACGTTCGTCTCACGTGGTGACGTTCTCGGCGCACTCCGCTGCCGCCCTGGCAGCCCGAACCCGAGATCTGCGCACACACCTCGAGGCCAACCCCGATGTCGATCCGGCCGACATCGCTCGCACCACCCAAGTCGGCCGCGGTGCCCTGCCGCACCGTCGTTTCGCGATCGCGAGCAGCCGCTCCGAACTGATCGCGGCGCTCGCCGACACAGCGGCAGTCGGCACAACGGCAGCGTCGAAGGCAAAGGTGGCGTTCCTCTTTCCCGGCCACGGCGGACAGTACCCCGACGTCGGCGGCCGGCTGTGGCCCGACTTCGCGGTTTTCCGCGACGCGCACCGGGAATGCCTCGAGCTGCTGGACGCCGTCTCCGACCGGCCACTGAAGACGTTGCTCGCCGAATCGGCGCACGCGCACGACACCCTCATCGCCCAACCCGCACTGTTCGCGGTCGAATACGCGCTCGCCCGCACCTGGCTGCGCCTCGGTGTGCGGCCGACGAGCATGATCGGCCACAGCCTCGGCGAATATGTGGCGGCGGTGATCGCGGACGTGCTGACCGTCGAGGACGCTGCGCGGCTGGTGGTGGCCCGTGCGGAGCTGATGCAGCAACTCGCGCCGGGGGCAATGCTGGCCGCCGCGATCAGCGAGGAAGACGCCGCTCGGTTCGTTGCCGCGGGCGCGGATCTCGCGGCCGTCAACGCCGCGAAGTCATGTGTGCTTTCGGGGTCCGTCGAGATCGTCGAGGCGGTCGCCGAGGACCTGACCGGCGCGGGCATCCCCTTCCGGCGCCTGGCGGTGACACGGGCCTTCCACAGCCGGATGACCGATACCTGCCTCGACGGCCTGCTTGCGCAGTTGGCCCAGGTGAGGTTGCACCCACCGAACATTCCCTTCGCGTCCAATGTCACCGGCACCTGGATCACCGACGAGCAGGCGACGAGTCCGGACTACTGGGTCGAACAGACCCGCCGCACAGTGCGATTCGCCGAAGGTTTGGCCACCGTATTCGCCTCGGGTCCGAACATGGTGGTGGAACTGGGGCCCGGCCGCGCACTGAGCAGGCTCGCACGGCGCGATCCGGCGCGGCCGGAAGACCTGCAGGTCCTCGCGGCTCTGCCCGCGCCGGACGACGCCGAGTCCGAATCCGAGTGCCTGTCACGGGCGTTGGCGGCGGCATGGACCGCGGGCGCGCCGGTCGACTGGTCGCCGCTGTGGGAGCACGACGGGCCGTGGACCGCTGTCGACCTGCCTGCCTATCCGTTCCAGCGCACCCGCCATTGGCCCTGCGACGCACCCCCGGAATCCGGCGCAGTATCAGCCGCTGTTGCCAAGCGACCAGAGGCGAGCCCGGAACAGTCCCGCTCGGAATCGGGGGAGCTGCTCGCGGCGGTTCGCGCCACATACTCCGATACGATCGGACGTCCGCTCGACGACACCGCCAACTTCTTCGACGCGGGCGGAGATTCGTTGGTCGCAGTGCAGGCGGTGCTTGCACTGCGCGCGAAGCTGGGCCGGGAGCTGTCGTTGCGCGAATTCGTCGACAACCCCAGTATCGAGCGACTGACAGCCCTGCTGGCCGACCGTGAAACCGCCGTCTCCACATCCCCAGCAGTCACGGCACCTCTGCCTGATGTCACCGACCAGTCGATTCAGACCTGTCCGGTGACGTCCACGATTTCCGTATGTGACAGTGCCGCAGCCGCATCCGACCCACGGTCGGGCCCGCAGTTCAGCGTGTTCTTCTTCTCCGCCAACTCCGTCGAGGGCGACCGCTACGGGCTGATCCTCGACTGCGCGGAGCGCGCCGATGAACTCGGCTACACCGCGATCTGGACGCCGGAACGCCACTTCCACCAATTCGGCGACCTGTTTCCGAACCCCTCCGTGTTGGCGGCGGGCATCGCGACCCGTACCAATAGGATTCACCTGCGTGCGGGCAGTGTTGTCGCGCCACTGCATCATCCGGCACGCGTCGCCGAAGAGTGGGCGGTCGTGGACAATCTCTCGGGCGGCCGGGTCGGACTCGCATTCGCGCCGGGATTCCTGCCGCTCGACTTCGTCTTCAGCCAGGCCTCCTACGAGAACAAGCAGCAGATCATGCTGGATCGTGTCGAAAAGGTGCGCCGGCTGTGGCGCGGTGAATCGATCGATGACGTCAACGGTTCGGGTGAACGGGTGCGCCTGCGTACCTTCCCCCGGCCGGTCCAGCCCGAACTACCGGTGTGGCTTACCGCGGCCACCAACCCGGCGACCTTCGCCGCGGCGGGGCGCTCGGGCTACAACGTACTCACCGCGCTGATCAACCTGGACGTCAACGAATTGGAACAGCGGATCGTCGCTTATCGCGCCGGACGCGCCGAGAGCGGCCTCGACCCGGCCGCGGGCACTGTTTCCGTCATGGTGCACGCCTACCTGGGCGCGGGTAACGACGACGAGGTACGGGCGGTGGTGGAGCGGCCGTTCCGCGAATATCTGTGGGCGAACTCCGAAATCATCAAGTCCGCCGCCAAGGCGGTGCTCGGAGACCTCGACCTGGATCAGCTCACGGCCGCCGACCGGGAAACCCTGATGGACTTCGCCTTCGCGCGGTACTGGGGAGCGAGCGCGCTGCTCGGCGGCGCGGACACCTTCCGGTCCCGGGCGCAGCGACTGGCGGATATGGGTGTCGACGAGATCGCCTGCCTGGTGGACTTCGGCCTCGATCGCGGCACCGTAGTCGCCAGCTTGGAACGCATCGCCGAAACGATGGCGCTGCGGGTCGTGCCCCGGGTATGACAACGCGCCCGCACGCGCGCGCATGGCCGGGCCACGTGCGGATCTTTCTCGGTGGTCAGGCGGTGTCGCTGCTGGGCGACGGGCTCGCAGTGTTGGTGGTGCCGCTATTGGCCCTCGAACTGAGCAGCAGCCCAGTGGTTTCCGGGATATCGGCGGCCACGGTCACCATCGGCTACCTGTGTGTCGGCGTGCCCGCCGGAGTCATCGTCGACCGGTTCGGTCCGTGGCGGGTGCTCCTCGCCATGGACGCGCTGCGTGCCTGCCTGTTCGCCGCGCTGTACGCGCTGGCGGTAAGCGATCTCCTGACCGTGCCGCTGCTGCTCGGGCTGGGTCTGCTGGCTGGTGCGAGTCATGTGTTCTTCGAGACCGCGGTCACGGTGACGGTGACACAGCTGTGCGCCGATCGCGATCTGCTCCGGGCCAATTCGGTGCTCGAAGTGAGCAGTCAGCTCGCGCTGATACTGGGGCCGGTCACCGTCGGCGCGCTGGCCGCCACGGTCGGTCTGGATACCGCACTGCTCGTCAACGCCGTTACCTTCCTGGTGTCGCTGGCGAGCCTGCTCGCCGTGTGGTCGCACCGGTCCGCGGCGCCGCCGGTGGTGTCCCCGCTGGCCATGAGTCACATCTGGCGGGAATTCCGGGACGGGTTGTGGTACCTGCTGTCGATCCGAATTCTCGTGGTGTTGACCGCCCTGCAGATGGTGGTGAATTTCGGTCTGGCCGTGGAGAAGATGCTGTTCTTCTACGCCAAGGACACACTCGGACTGGCCACCTCCCTGGTGAGTGTGGTGGTGGCCGCCGGTGGCGGCGGCGGGCTCGTCGGCGCGCTGACCGCGCCATGGCTCGGACATCGGCTCGGACATCTGCGAGTGTTCGCCGGTGGCGTGGTGCTCGCCGGAATCGCCACGGCCGCAATGAGTCTGGCGCACACATGGCCCATGCTAGCGGCGGCGAACGCGGTCTACCTCTGGGCATTGGTCACCGCGAGCCTGGTCAATCGCACCCAGCGGCAGCTGATGGTCCGTGGCGATATGCTCGGGCGGGTAACCAGCACCGTGAAGCTGCTGTTCCTGGCGGTGGATCCGATAGGCGTACTGGTCGCCGGAAGTCTTACGCTGGCGCTCGGCGGCGATCCCAGGTTCGTATTTCTCGGCGCGGGAACGCTTGTGACGGGTGCGGCGATCGTGGCGTGGTACTCCGGGCTGAGGGGCTATCGCCGTGCGGCGATCAGCAATCTGCGGTAGTCGCGCAACGTCGGTGTCATGGTCCGGGCCTCCGAAACCAATACTCGCGCGGCCTCGGCCCCCAACTCCGCGACCAGATCCGGTTCGGCACCGATGATCCGGTCATATACCGCGGTCTGCCGCTCATACCAGCCCGCGGGTTCGCGACAGCTGAGCACCTCCCACCCTGCCGCCGTCAGCAGGGTCGCGTAGGACAGATAGCTCGGCTCCCACGTCGACAACACCCAGCGCGCCCCCGGCTCGAGCAGCCGCGCCACTTCCCGCATGGCCGCGGCTTTGTCGAGCACCATCCACAGCGAATCAATGCTCACAGCGCCCTGGAACGAGCCCGCAGGCAACCCGGTGTCGAGGAAATCCCCCACAACGAAGGTCGCCGACCCACCGGGATACAGTGTCGGAGCGCGCTTTTGGGCCGCGGCAACGGCCTCCGGGAGCAAATCCACCCCGACCAGACCGACCTCGGCGTGCCGGGCGATCCACAGGCCCGGTCCGCCGCGCCCGCACCCCACATCCACGATGCGATCGCCCGGGCCCACGTCCAGCCAGCGCCGTAACGACCCCAGTTCCCCGGCGGAACTGAAGCCCAGCGGTTCCAGTCCGTCCGGGAGGTCGGCGCCATAGCACTCCTGCCAGATCGCCGTGAGCGTCGGGCTCCAGTCCCCCGCGGCGTACACCGGCCGGTACCGGGCCTCGTCCGCCAGCGGCGTTTGCGCCGCCGAAAGATTCGGCTTCGAACCCGCGGATTCCGTTGTCACAGTGCGGCCTTGGTCAACGGTGCCTCGAGATCTGCGGCTACCCGCACCGGCGTGGTACACGCTTGCGACAGCGGCGCATAGTCGTCGGTGGAGTAGCTGCCCGAACCGTGCACGACCACCTCCGCGCCCGTGGGCACCAAACCGCGTTCGATGGCATTCATTACGCCGGTCAATGCCATTACCAGCGACCACTCCCGCAGTGCGGCGGCGTCGGCGGGCAGCGCAATGTCCACCGCGGCCAAGCGGGCCCGCAGCTCGTCGTACCGGGCCAGGCATTCCCGCCGCGACACCACGATGCCGTCGCCACCGTGCCGTTCGATGATCGCGTTCATGGTCGGCGACGTGGCGGGTCGGCGCGTGTAGAAGGTGCTGTCCAAATCCTCTGTGGGACTGTCGGTGACCGCGGGGAAGTGCGGATCATCGTGCTGCGCGAACACTTTCGCGGATTCGTCGCGAAGGTAGCGCGGCGCGATATCGCCACCTGACCTCGCACGCAGCAGGCTCGTCACCATATCGGGTGTGCGCAAGTGCTGCACCAGCAGGAATTGCGGATGGTCCGGGTCGCTCTCGGGGTGACGCACCCGCCTGCCGAGGTGGTAGCCGAGCAACCCGAACGCGCTCGATACGGCGTGCGCGTGCAGTCGGCCCTGTGCCGGTGGCGCACCCGACACGTCCGCTTCGAAGAAGGCCCGCGCCGTATCGGCGACGATGTAATTGGCCAAATCCATTGTGTACCAGAGCCGGACTCCCCGATCGCGCTCGAAGGAGTCCGCGGCGGTGCGCACGAACTCGGCGGCCAGCGCCTTGACCCCGTCCGAGCGCTCACCGTCGTAGAGCAGAATCGGATTGCGCCGCAACAACTCCGCGTCATCGGACAGCTCGGAAGCCCACAGCTTGGGCAGCGACCCCGCGGGCGCGACCACCGCGATGCTCAGCTGCGCGGCCGACACCAGACCGAGTCGGATCGCCCGCAGCACCGCATCGCGCAATGCGGTGCCCTTGTTCGCCGATGTCGGCGTCACGATCATTACCCGCTCGCCGGTTCGCTGGATATGCGCCACCGCCCTGGCCACGATGAGCACCGAGGCGAACGTCTTCGTGGTCCGGGTGGACGCGGTGCGGCGCAAGTCCAGCAGCCGCAGTTCGCTGCCCGCGTGCGAACCCAGTCCGACCATTCGCATCTGAGCGATCCCCAGCAACTGCGCCAGTGGCTCGGTCAGTTCGGGAAGCTCCGGATCCATGGCCAAACCCGGTGTCTTCGGAGTTCCGTGCTCGGACCGGTAGAGCCGGGCCGCGGTGCGCAGGGCCGCGTAATAGCGGACCAGCACACTGTCGCCGTCGATATCCACCGGAACTGCGGTCTGTGCGATCACCATCGGTTCTCCAATGCGGGCGACAACGCTGTAATGCAATCTCCCGGAAAGGATATCGACGCGCATCGCCGCGCAAGCCGCACGAGTTCCCGGCAGTGGAAAACTCAAAAGGCATTGCGCCGCAATCCAGTTGGTCACCGCGCGGGCAATGCCGCCGCAGCGGCGGCGCGCACCGCGTGCGGTAGTCCCTGAGCTTGCGCCGCCGCCAGCGCTCGCTCGGTCGGCCCGCCGGGCGAGGCCACCGCGCGACGCAGCGCGAGCGTGTCGTGCTCGAACTCGGCCAAGAGGGCGGCCGTGCCGCGCAGCGTCTCGGTCGCCAGCGATTTCGCGAGATTCGCCGGGAGTCCGGCGCGGATAGCCGCATCCGCTTGGGCCTGTGCGAACATCGCGACCAGTGCGGGACCGACACCGGCCAATGGAATCAGCGCGTCCACTTGATGTTCCGGGATTCGCACGACCGCGCCCACCCGGCCGAACAGTTCCGCCACGGCGGATTCCACCTCCGCGTCCACGCACTGGCCGGTCGGCAGCGATACGATCCCCGCGCGGACCCGGACCGGGAGATTCACCGTTACTCGCACCACGCGCGAGCGGCGGTACACCGCTTTCAGCTGTGCGGATGTCACGCCGGATAGCACCGAGACCACCACGGCCCGCGTCCCATCGAGTTCCCGGCCCACCGCGGCCAGCTGTCCCGGCTTGTGGCACAACACGATCACGTCCGCGCGGGCGGCGAGTTCGGCATTGGTCGCCACGGCGACACCGCCGGTGTCCGCGGCCAGCTCAGCCGCTCGTCCCGAGCCGTTGTCGGTGCACAGGATCGGAGTTGCCCACCCGGTTGCCAAGGCACGTGCCATATTTCCCGCACCGACTGTGCCGATCGTCGCGAAGGTCCGCGCACCGTTGTTCTGGTTGTCGGTCATTGTGCGCTGCTGTCCTCGACGAGTTCGGTCAGGAGCTCTGCCACGCCTGCCGCAATGCGATCGGCCGCTTCCGAATCGTGGCCGCGCACATGGACCCAGCCGGTGAGACCCCCCGCCTGTTCGGTCACCTCCAACAGCCGCATGGTGTGACCGCCGAGGATCGGCAGTTCGACCGGAGTCGCCTCGATGCCGTCGAGCTGCAGGGGTTCGGCGACAGCGGGATGCACGAGGACGTGATTGGTCAGCATCGACGACGACAGACCCAGCTCCCCGCACAAGAACTCGACGGGGATCTCCGCGAATGCGGCGGCGTCGGCGAGTCGCTCGGTCTCCATCCGCAGCAGCTGCCGCAGCGAATGCCCGGCGGCGACGCCGACCACTGCGGGCTCGGATCCGGCGAAGGGGCCGATCACCGACTCCCACTCCGGCCCTGGACGACGTAACACCCTGGTACACACCGCAATCTGGTCCTGGTCGGGTTCATCGGCGGCGACCGCCATCGCGAAAGCCGTGCGCAACACCACAGGCAGGCTCATGCCCAGTGACCGTGCCTCGGCCCGCAGCGGGCGAACCACGGTCCGCGGCAGCGACAGCCGTGCCGACCAGACCGCGCCTGCCGCGTCCGCGGACGGATCGACCTCGCCCAGTCGAGACTGCCAGTACCGCAATGCTTTTCCCGCGTCCGCTATCGGGTCTTGCGCACGGGCGAAGTCCGGATAGTCGGCCGCGGGCTCGGCAAGGCTTGCCGCGCTTCGCATTCCCGAGTACAGCTCGCCGAGTTCACGTACCAGGATGTCCAGAGAAGGCTCATCGGCAACGAGACGGTGACAGCGCACCAGCAACGTGCCCGCCGCTTGCATCGGGTGCTCGTACAGGGTCACGTCGATGACCTGCCCGCGCGTAACGTCCATGGCGGTGGCGCACGCCAGCGCGAGCACCGCGGTCATCTGGTCGGCGGGTGCCGTCTCGGTCCTGACCGCAACACTGGCCCGGTGCCGCACGGTCTGGCTCGGCGGTTGTCCCGGCGGCGCATCGAACGCGCAGCGCAACACCGCATGTCTGCGCAGCACGGTAGCCACCGCACCGGCGAGCCGATCCCGGTCCGGCCGACCGTTCAACCGGAATGCGCGCGCCACGACCGGGGGTTGGGCTTGCGAGGACGCCAGATTCCACAGCCCCCGCTGCACCGCGGACAGCGGATACCGGGTTCCGGTCCGGCGTACCAGCTCATCCGTCGTCCGGGCGGCCGCCGCCCGTCCCGGTAAGTTCGCGGCGAGCAGTGCGACAGTGGGATTGCCCAGGATGCGCTCGGTGGTGAAGTCACGGCCCAGATCCGAGGTCAGGCGGTTCGCGATGCGCGCCGCCAGCAGCGAATGCCCGCCGAGATCGAAGAAGTTGTCGTCGCGCCCGATCTCGCGCACCTTCAGCACGTCCGACCAGACCTCGGCAATCGCTCGCTGTACCGCGGTGCTCGGGGCGAAATCGCGCGCCACGCCATCCTCGGCCCCCGCCCGGCGCCCGCCGAACACCGGCTCCGGCAAGGCGGATCGGTCGACCTTGCCCGTAGCCCCCAGGGGCAGCCGGTCCAGGAACACGTACGCCGCCGGAATCATGTGGGCCGGCAGCAGTGCTGCCAAGTGTGTCCGCAGCCCGCCGCTGTCGAGCGGGGCACCTGCCGCGGTCTCTTCTCGGACGATGTAGCCGACCAGGACGATCCCCTGCGTCGGGCGGCGATGACCGACGACGACCGACGCGCGGACGGCCGGGTGCCGGGTCAGCGCCAACTCGACTTCCGCGGGCTCGACCCGGTGGCCCCGCAAGTTGATCTGCCGGTCGCGCCGACCGAGGTACTCCAGCGTCCCGTCCACGAGCAGGCGTCCCAGATCCCCGGTGCGATAGAGCCTCGCCCCACCCACGGCGGATGCCGACACGAACGGATCGGCGATGAACCGCCCAGCCGTGTGGCCGACCGCTCCCAGATATCCCCTGCTCACTCCTGTTCCCCCGATGTAGATTTCGCCCACTTCGCCCCGGTCGACCGGCTGCAGCGCACTGTCGAGCACGTGCACCGAGACGCCCGGCAGTGGCGCGCCGATCACATCGGTGCCGACCGCCGTCGAGGTGATCGCGTGCTGGGTGGCGATGAGTGTGGTCTCGGTGAGCCCGAAATGATTGACTACCCGCCCGAATCGGGCCAGGGCCGCCGCGTGCGCACGCAGCGGCAGGAAACTCTCACCGCTGACCAACGTGGTTTCCAGCCGAGGCGGTTCGGCAGCGAACCCCGGCGAGGTGATCAGGCCGGTGAGCAAAGCCGGTGTGGCACTCAACAAGTGGGTGACTCCGTGTGCCCGCACCGCGGCCAGGAGCTGATCCGGGTTGCGGCGCACCGACTTCGATGTGACCACCACCTTGGCCCCCGCGGCGAGCGGCATCAGCGCATCCCGCAGCCACGGATCGAAGGTGAACGCCGCCACCTGCAGCACCACGTGGTGCTGCCCGAGCGAGACGTACGACGCCATCGCGGTGTGGTAGGCGGTGAGGCTGTGATGTTCTACGGCAACACCTTTCGGCCTGCCCGTGGATCCGGAAGTGAACATCACGTACGCGAGGTTCCGAGAATGGGCGGGGCCGAGCAACGGTGCGTCACCCGGAAGGGACGGCTCCGGTTCCGACGCGTCGACGAGCACCGCGTCGATACCGTCCAGTCCGGACAGTCGTGCCTGCTGCTCGGGCTCGGTAAGTACCAGGCGCGCACCGGATCCGGCCAGCCACCGCCGCAGCGTATCGTCGGGAAAGTCCGCGTCCAGCGGCAGATACGCGCCCCCGACGGCCCACACCGCCAGCACCGCAACGATCGCCACCGCGGGCTGCCGGACACAGATCGCCGTCACCGTCTCAGGTTCGACTCCGTTGCGCCGCAACCGATCTGCCATGACATCGACCCGATGGCCGAGCTCCCGATACGTCAGCACGCGCCCGTCGTCGACAAGTGCGACGGCGTCGGCGAAGTTCTCGATCCCGCGCCGGATCCGATGGTACAGACTGTCCATCCTCCGAGGGTCGCCCATGACCGCGCCGCCGCTATTCCCCTCGTTGGCAAGATTCGTGAAATAGCAGGAGTAATAACATCATTGGACTCGACTCACCGCGGAGGGCAGGCGGATAACATGCACGCTGACGGCAGGTACGGCGACGATGCATCCGACACCGTGGTGCACCGCAGGGTACTCGAATGGTCTACTCGCACACCGGATTCGGTGGCAATAGAGTTCGGCGACCGACGCCTCGGCTACGCCGAACTCACCACCACCGCATGCCGCATCGCGGCAGGCCTGCGCCGCCATGACGTCGGCCCCGATGTCCCTGTCGGCGTTCATCTTCCGCGTAGCGAAAGGCTTGTCACGGCACACCTGGCCGTACTCGCCGCGGGCGGCGCCTATCTGACCCTGGATCCCGCGCAACCCGATAAAGCGCTCGCCGATCAGATCGCCATCGCCGCGGTGCCCATCGTGATCACCGACCGCGCCATCAGCGACCGGCTGCCCGGCACCGTCCGCACGTTGCTGTACGACGACCTCGTCGACCATCCCGCCGAGCCGCTGCCCGATTCCGTCGGACCGGATCACTTCGCCTGCATCATGTTCACCTCCGGCTCCACCGGAAAACCAAAGGCGGTGGCCATTCCGCACCGCGCGGTGACCAATGTCGTCACCACCCAGAACTACATGAAGGTCGGACCGCAACAGTGCTACCTGCTGCACACCGCGCCCACCTTCGATCCGTCGATATTCGAGACCTGGGGCGCCTTGATCAACGGCGGCAGGCTCGCGATCGCGCCGCCCGGACCGCCTTCGGTGGGCGAATTCGCCCGCCTGGTAAGCGAACACGGCGCGACCGCGACGTTCCTCACGCCCACCATGTTCCGGCTGATCCTGGAGGAACGGCCGCATGCGTTGGGTCCCCTGCGCGATCTGCTGCTCGGCGGCGAAGCCATCTTCCCCGCCCACCTCGAGCTGGCTGCCCGACACCTGCCCGACACCTCGATAATCGTGGGCTACGGTCCCACCGAATCGACCGTCCTCGTCACCGCGCATGTCCAGACGAGTGCCGATCCGCTACCTCCGGTCGTCGTCATCGGTCACGACATCGCCGGCGTGCGCACCTATATCCTCGACGAGGATCTGAACCCGGTCCCCGACGGCGAACCGGGCGAATTGTGTATCACCGGAGCAGGACTGGCCTGCGGATACCTCGGCGCACCCGACCTCACCGCGGAACGGTTCACGCCGGACCCGCACGCATCGCGCCCCGGCGACCGGCTGTACCGAACCGGCGACCGGGTGCGAGCGATCGGCTATGGCGGGATGGAATTCCTGGGTCGCATCGATAACCAACTCAAGATCCGCGGCCGCCGAATCGAACCGGCCGAAGTCGAGCAGGCGCTGGTGCACCACCCGGATGTCCTCACCGCCTACGTGACCGCCGAACACAATGACCGTCGCGGCAAGTACCTAGCCGCGTATGTGGCTCTGCGCACCGGGTCCACAGCCGACGAGTCGGACCTGCGCGGCCACATGGCATCCACTGTCGTCGACCACCTTCGGCCCGACATCTACGTCCTGCGCACCGACGCGTCCGTCACCGCCAACGGCAAACTCGACAGACGCCGCCTCATCGACGGCACGGCGGCGCCCACGACGCCGACTGCCGGTCCACCCCTGCGCACAGTCGTGGTCAATGACGATGACCAATACGCGATCTGGCCCGCGCACCGACCCGCGCCCACCGGCTGGACAGCGGTCGGCCAGCCCGGCACCCTCGACGAGTGCAAGGCACTCGTCCGTCGAGTCTGGTCCGACATCCGCCCCGCCCGCCGACGACCCGCCGTCAAGACCTCATAGGCGCGGCATTCGCCCTGTGTGCCCACCGGATGTTATTCGGTGCGCCATTCCGATCGGCTGGAGCCGCAGGGCACCAGTAGCGGATCGGGCCGAGCGGCGGTGGTGCGGGAGAAGTGGACGGAGATCAGTTTCGGATACTCATTGGGGCCATGGATCAGCATGACCGGTGGCGCGGCGGGGTTTCCCGCGATCATGGCCCCGGCGCTCATCCGGCGACCGCCACGGGCGTGCGACGGTGCAGCAGATGCTGGGTGGGCTCGAAATGCAGTGTGCGGCACCGCAAGTCGATGGTGGAGCCCGGCCAGATATTGGTATTGCGGCCGTCTTCGTTGAGGTACCAGCTGGTGCAGCCGCCGGCGGTCCACACGGTGCCCGCATCGAGACGCTCGACCTCCTCGGTGAACGCATGCTGCGCGACAGCGGTGGGTTCGACGGCGGCCAGGTGGTGGTCGCGGGCGTAGCCGACCGCGTCGGCGATGTAGTTGCAGGTCGTAGTCGTGATTCCAGCGCGCGGAGTGGAAGCTGACACCGGCGAAACGGTCCAGACCCGCAATCGCGGGGATGACCGGATCGGCGAGCGCGCCGGTGGCCAGGACCACGTGCGTGGCGGTGCGCGGCCCGCGGGCGGTGTCGAGCCGCCACAGCTGCGCGACCGGATCCCACGTCAGCTGTTCCACCGTGCAGTCGAGTACCACGTGTGCACGCAGCCCCTGGGTGTCGGTGACGTTTTTGAGGTAGGCGAACAGCTCGGGAAGTCGGTGAATCCGGCGCGGCGCAGCCGCACCGCGGTCGCGATGCCGCCGAAACCGGTGCCGATGATCGCGACATGGTTGTGGGGAGTGCTGGTGTCGGTGGATGCATCGCTGTCGCTGGGCGCGATCGTGCTGAGGGGCATGATTCCTCCTGGGAGCAGGGGGCGGGATGACTCAGGGATGGCTGGACTCACAGCTCGACCGGGGCGGGTGCCACGGCGTCCTGCGGTTTCCTGGTGGCCAGCCACGCGCGGTAGCTACGCAGCGCGCGCCGCTGGACGAGCTGGTCGGCCACGAACGCGACGGCGGGGCCGACACCGGGCGCGGGGTTGCGTCCGCGCGCCATCCGGCGCATCTGATACCGGACCATCGCCATGCCGGCCATCGAGGCCGCAGCCTTGTCCGACCAGGTCACCGGTTTCAACGTCGCGGTCGCCCCCAGGTTCTCCCGCCACCTGTTGGGCAGATCCGGTGTGAGCGCCAACGCGGTGCCCATGCCGATCACCGCGACATTGTTGGCCAGGACCTGCTCAGCGGTTTCCGCGCGGGTGATGCCGCCGGTCAGCATCAGCGGCAGCGGGCTGGTGCGAGCCAGCTCCGCGGCGAGTTCCAGGAAATAGGCCTCGCGGGCAGCGGTGCGGCCGTCGGCGGGTCGGCCCGTCATCGCGGGGCTTTCGTAGCTGCCACCGGACAACTCGACCAAGTCGACCCCCAGCGGCGCGAGCATCGCGATCACCTGCTGGGCGTCGTCGGCGTCGAATCCGCCGCGCTGGAAGTCCGCGGAGTTCAGTTTCACCGCGACCGCGAAGTTCGGCGACACCACCGCACGAATGGCGCGCACCACCTCGAGCAGCAACCGGGCCCGGTTCGCCAGGGATCCGCCCCACTCGTCGATGCGGGTATTGACCAGCGGTGACAGGAACTGCGACAGCAGGTACCCGTGCGCGGCATGGACCTCCAAGCCATCGAACCCGGCCTGCTCGGCGCGCAGCGCGGTGGTGGCGAAGCGAGTGATGGTGGCACCGATCTGCGCGGGCGTCATCGCGAGCGGGCGGCCGAACCGCTTGGAGTGACGGCCCATCTCGACCGCGACATCCGACGGCCCCCACACGACCCCGGGCATCGCCGCCTGCACTTGGCGGCCGGGGTGGCTGATCTGCATCCACGTCGCCGCACCGGCAGCCTTACCGGCCTGCGCCCACGCCGTGAACGGCTCGAGCGGTGCGTCGGCATCGAGGACGATGCCACCGGGACCGGTCAGCGCCTCCGCGTGCACCATCACGTTCCCCGTGATCAACAAGCCGGCACCGCCGGCGCCCCACCGCCGATACAACGCGACCAGACGTTCGTCGGGCAGCTGTGCCTGCCCCGCCATCCCTTCCTCCATAGCCGCTTTCGCGATCCGGTTGCGCAGCATCTGGCCGGACCCCAACTGAAGCGGCGAGAACAACCCGCTCGACATGGGTACCTCCCGTTCATCCACTAATGTTTACAGCGCTCACATCATGTGTGCAGCGCTAACATTAAAGCGAGATGTAAGCACTGTCAACACTTGTTAGGTTGGAGGCATGTCAACATCGACCGCGTCGTATCACCACGGCGATCTACCGGCCGCGCTGGTGCGCGCGGCCGTGGAATTGCTCGAGGAAAGCGGGGCGACGGAGTTGTCTCTGCGCGCCGCGGCCCGGCGCGCCGGCGTGTCCACCGCCGCGCCGTACCGGCATTTCGCCGACCGCAACGCACTGCTGTCTGCGGTGGCCGCCGTCGGGTATCGCGAACTCGCCGCACATCTGGCCGCGGCACATCCCTCGCCGACGAAGGCCGAGGATCTCGCCGCGATCGCGGTCGCCTATGTCCAGTTCGCGCTCGAGCGGCCCGGACTGTTCCGGGTGATGTTCGCCGACCCCTGCGATCCGAGCAGCCCCGAACGGGTGGCCGCCACGGCCGCGATCACCGAGTACGTCAAATCCATTGTGCAGCAGGCCTTTCCCGCCGCCGACCCGGAAGCGATGGCCACCGCGGTGTGGGCACTCGTCCACGGCCTGGCCTTCCTGCACCTCGACGGCAAGTACGACACCTCCACCCCACAGGTCGTCGCCGATCGGGTTCGCGCGGCGGTGTACGCGACACTCGGCGCCTCCAGCGCGGTAACAGCACTTCAGCAGCCCTGATTCGCTGCCGCGACGGCGGCCCGACCCGGGTCGCGCAACTCACCCGCGCAGTTCCGACACCAGCAGGTGCGCCAGCTTTTCCGAGGACTGCGGATTCTGGCCGGTGTAGAGATTGCGGTCGGTCACCACGAACGGTCGCAGGGGCATGCCCTTCTGATAGTCGACACCGGCCTCCTTCAGCTTGTCCTCCAACAGCCAGGGAGCCTTGCGGGCAAACCTGTTCAATCGCTCTTCCCGATTCGACAAACCGGTCATCCGGTAGCCCGAAAACGCCGAACTGCCATCCGGATTCGTGGCCGCGAGAATCGCCGCCGGCGCGTGGCACAGCAGGGCCAGCCGCTTACCCGAGGCGAGGCGATGCCTCAGCAGCTCACCCGAAACCTCGTCGTAGGCAAGGTCTTCCATCGGACCGTGACCGCCGGGATAGAACACCACATCGAACTCGTCGGCCTCGACCTCGTCCAAAGGTCGCGGAGCGCTCAGCGCGGCGCCGATGTCGTCCAGGTAGTGCTTGATCGCACGCCGTTTCTTCGGCATCCCACCGGCGAAACCCAGACTCAGCTCATCGAGAGTGGGCGGCTTACCACCCGGTGTGGCGATCGTTATGTCCCATCCGGCCTCGCTGAAGATCCGATGTGGAACCGCCAACTCCTCGGCCCAATATCCGGAGGGGTGGACGGTGCCGTCGTTGAGTGTCCAGCGATCTGCCGCCGAGACCACGAAAAGAACCTTTGCCATGTTTGCTCCGCCTCCTTGCGCGTTCGTTCTTCACGACTCGATTGTCACTGCATGACAGATATGTCATCTTGCGACACTCTTGGCAGTGTACGCCACATTTGGCATTGTATGCTTTCGGCATGGCAGTAGCGGACACCGGCGGTTTGCGCGCCCGCACGCGCGAGGCATTGAAGGAATCCTTGGCCGAAACGGCGATCGAGCTGTTCGACGAGCGCGGATACGACCAGGTCACGGTCCACGACATCGCAGCGGCGGCCGAAATCTCCACGCGCAGCTTCTTCCGCTACTTCCCGAGCAAGGAAGACGTCGTCTTCGGCAGCCGAATTCCCACTGCCGAGGAGGTCCGTGAGGCCTTCGTCGCCAAGCTCGGCGACGCCGATATCTGGTCCGCCCTGCACGCGACCTTCCGCGAGGGCGCCACCTGGATGGAGGATGACCCCGCCAGCTGGAAACGCATCATGCGCGTGATCACCCACACCGGCGAGTTGCGGGCGAAGAATCTCGAAAAGCACCTCGCCTGGTCCGCTGCACTGTCCCCGGAAGTCGCCCGCCGTCTCGATGCTCACGACGACGCCGCTGACCTCGAGGCACGTGCGGTGGTCAGCGCCGCCTTGGGATGCTTCGAGGTCGCGCTGGCGCAGTGGGCCGATAGCGAGGATGCGCGACCACTCCCCGAGATCATCGATCGTGTCTTCGCATTCATCCGGATCCGACCTCCTCTCGATTGAGAATCCCGTGCGGAAACGAACTCGGCTTTCGGCCATCGGTCTCGTGCTCGTGCTGCTGTGGGGCGAGTGGGAGAACTGGCGCGCTTCCCGCAGGCTGGTGGGATCGGCCACGGGCGGCTCCGAGGCCGTTGTGGTGCTCGGCTATCGCAACGCGGGCACGCGCGCGAACATCATGAACCGGTGGCGGGTGCGAGCCGGTCTGCGGTCCATCGACCCGAACGCGGACAGCACTCGTCTCGTACTCTGCGGAGGAGCCTGCGCGGGCCCGCACACCGAGGCAGCCCTGATGGCCCACTACGCCACGGCGACCCGCGGGTACCGCGGCGAGCTCGTCTTGGAAGACCAGAGCCGGACCACGTGGGAAAACATCGGTTTCGCGATCCCCTACCTGACGAACATCGATCGAATCAAGATCATCTCGCTGCCCCTCCACGCCGCGAAGGGGCGACGATACCTCGCCCAGCAGTGCCCGGAGCTGGCGTCGCGCCTGGTGCGCGGAGCGGAATACCGGTTCGGTGAATGGATAGCGGCAAAGCCACTGATGGCCCTCCACGGCCGATGGCAGGACGCTCGCGACCGACACGATAACCGTCCAGCTCGCTGATTCGAAACGGCGGCCACGACAACCTTTCTGGGCTAGGCGCGGTGAGTGGGAAGTCCGCTCGCGCCATTCGTACGCCAGTGATTCCGGCCGGACAGAATCGGCTCGAGCGCAACGGTTCCCGGAGGGGCTCGACTCGACGACTATGGGGGCGTTTGGGTCGAGGTGAAGGTGAGCTCGAATGGCGGTGGCAGGGGGTAATAGCGCGGGGGCGGTGTTGCGGGCGGTGCTCGAACAGGGAGTGGCGACGCGGACCGCGATCGCACGGGTGGCCGAGCTGTCACCGGCGACGGTGACCACGCAGGTGCGGGCCCTGGTGGCGGCCGGGTTGCTGATCGAACATCCGGAGACGGCCAGCCCGGCCGGGATGGGGCGTCCGCATTCGCCGCTGGAATTGAACAGTGCGGGCAATGTGGTGATCGGCGTGCACATCGCGGCGGAACACGTCACCGTCGCGGTGCTCGATATCGCTGGGACGGTGCGACTTACGCATCGGGTGCCGCACCCCAATTTGGATCCGGATGCGATTCTCGATGGGGCGGCCGCCGAGGTGCGGCGGTTGCGGGCCGAGCTCAGCGAACGGGTGATCGGGCTGGGGGTGGCGGTCGGCGGGTGGGTCGACAGTTCGGCGGGGGCGGTTGTCGATCACATTTCCCTGCGCTGGCGCAATGTCGCTGTGCGACAGTACCTTTCCGAACGGACCGGGCTCGCGGTCAGTCTGGACAGCCATACCAGGGCGCTGCTGCACGCGGAACAGTTGTTCGGAAAGGCGCACAACGCCGCGGCGACGGTGGCGCTGTTCGCGGGCAATGTCATCGATGTGGCATTCGCGGTGCACGGGCGAGTGCACTACGGCCCGCGGTCGGCCGCCGGAGCGATCACGCGACTCGCCGGTGGGGAGGCGGCCGATGCGGCGCTCATCGAATGCACCGATCGTGCTCTGCTCGCGCGGGCCAGGCGGGAATCGCTTGCGGTCACCGGCATTCCGGATCTGATCGCCGCCGCCGGGCGCGACGAGGCGGCGCGCGAACTGTTCAAGGATCGCGCCAGAGTGCTCGGCCGGGTGGTCGCGGTGCTGATCGACCTGCTCGACCCGGATGCGGTGGTGATCGTGGATCCGGCCCTGGTGCGGGTGCCGGGCGTGCGCGCGACGTATCTCGATGTGGTGCGGCGGTTCTCGTCGTGTGAGCGGCCCGAGGAGGTCGTTACCGGATCGTCGTTCATCGGACGGGCACTGGAAACGGCAGCGGGCACCGTGGTGTTGCAGCAACTGTTCGCCGATCCGCTTGCGGTGGTGGCCGCGGCCACGCCGGTCCCTTCGATCCCGGCCTTTAATTCCGAGTAATTTTAAGTCGAACGAATGTTGCCCGATCGCAACGTCTTCCGGGACAGTCTGTGCATGGATAAGCACGCACCCGCCCCCCGATTCGAAATCCTCGATTGTCACTGCACCTCGGATTTCCGTTATACATTCCGGCACTTGCCATCGAGGAGAGAGAAATGCGAACCACGATTCGCGGGGTAGGGTTCGCCGCCGCGGCGGCGGTACTGTTCCTCAGTGGCTGCGCCACCCGCAACAGCGGGGATACGGACCTGTCGGCCGGTCTGCCGACCTCGGTGCCGCCGGGCACGAAGGTATCGATTTCGGTCAACACCACCCGCGTGGCCCTGCAAGCCACCGGACAGCTGAACACGCTGCCGTTCACCGTATCCGATTGGCCCGCGGTGCAGGCCGGACCTGATGTGATCCAGGCATTCCGCGGCGGCGCGCTGGATGTGGCCAGCAACGCGGGGATCCCGCCGATCCATGCCCACGCGACGGGCGTGGACGCCAAGATCGTTGGGGTCAAGGTGCGGGAAACCGCACAGTACAAGCTGGTGACCGCGCCCAATTCGGCGATCAACGCGCTCGCCGATCTGCGCGGCAAGAAGATCGGTTTCTCCCCGGGACAGGCCCAGGGCGTGATCGTGCTGCGCACGCTGCAGGCGGCCGGGATCGGGCTGAACGAGGTCGAACTCGTGGAGCTCAACAGCACGCAATTCCTCACCGCACTGCAGGGCAAACAGATCGATATCGCCCCGCTCGCGGAGCCGTCGATCACGAAATACCTTGCCCAATACGGTGATCAGGGCGCAAAGGCGGTGGACACTCCGGCTGTGGACGCACTGACCATCCTGTGGGCACCGACCGCGGTGCTGCAGGATTCCGCGAAACTCGCCGCCGTGACGGAATTCGTGAAGATCTGGGCGCGTGCCGACATCTGGTCCTGGGAGCATCCCGAGGAATGGTCCGACGCATATTACGTGAAGGACCAGAAGGTTTCGGCCGAGGATGCCCGGCGAATTCTGCGGACCGTGGAACGCCCCTATTACCCGGTGAATTGGAACGAGGCCATCAAGTGGGAACAGGAAACGATCGACCTGGTCACCAAATCGGGTTACTTCGGTAAGAGTTTCGACGCTGGCGCCCTGTTCGACCGGCGATTCGAACAGTTGGCCGCCGATGCGGTGCCCACGCAATATCGGACCAAGGAGAAGTCATGACGCTCGCATTGCCGCGCCTGGCGGTGTCGGCCCCCGCCGCCGCGGACGGCTTCGTCGGCCGGCGTCGCCTGCGTCGATTGGGACTGCGTAAACCCGTGCCCTTCGCCCGCCTGCTCGGTGTGGCGCTGCTGTTGGGTGCCTGGGCCGCCGGAATCCATTTCGGCCTGCTCGACGAGCGCAAACTGTCCGCACCATGGACCGTGCTGGACACCGGCTGGGAGCTGTTCCGCGACGGCAGCCTGGTGGACAATGTCGTGGCCTCGCTGCGCCGCGCGGCGCTCGGACTGGCAATCGGCGTGGTGGTCGGGACGGGACTGGCCCTGCTGTCGGGTCTTTCGCGGTTGGGTGAGTCGCTGATCGACGGTCCACTGCAGATCAAGCGCGCCGTTCCCACGCTCGGCTTGATTCCGCTGATGATCCTGTGGCTCGGTATCGGCGAGGAGTTCAAGGTCGTGCTGATCACCTTCGGCGTGGTCATCGCCATGTACATCCAGACCCATGCCTCGCTCACCACCATCGATAAGCGATTCGTGGAACTGTCGGAGGTACAGGGTGTTTCGCGGACGCAGTTCATCGGCCGGGTGGTGATCCCGGGCTCGCTGCCCGGCTTCTTCCTCGGGCTGCGACTGTCGGTCACCGGATCGTGGCTGGCTCTCGTTGTCGTCGAATCCATCAATGCCACAGACGGACTGGGCAAGATGATGAGTAGCGCCCAGAACTATGGGCAGGCCGATGTGATCCTGGTCGGTCTGGTCATCTACGGCATCTTCGGGCTGGTGTCCGATGCCGGTATCCGTTTGCTCGAACGCAAGGTGCTGTCATGGCGTCGAACCATCGCGTATTAGGCGTCCAGACCAGGGATCTGATCCGATCCTTCGGCGACCGGACCATTCTGGACGAGATCACGCTGAGTATTCCGCCCGGCCAGTTCGTCGCCCTGCTCGGCCGCAGCGGCTCGGGCAAAAGTACCCTGCTGCGGGCGCTCGCCGGACTGGATCACGATGTGGCCGGGTCGGGCACGCTGCGAGTGCCCGCGAAAACCGCTGTGGTGTTCCAGGATTCACGTTTGCTGCCGTGGCAGCGAGTGCTGGCGAACGTGCTGTACGGACAACCCCGCTCCCTGCGCGACGCCGGTGCGGCGCTGCTGGCGGAGGTCGGGCTGGCGGGCCGCGAACGCGCCTGGCCGACGGAACTGTCCGGCGGCGAGCAACAGCGCGTGGCACTGGCCCGATCCCTGGTGGGTGCACCCGATCTACTGCTGGCCGACGAACCCTTCGGCGCGCTGGACGCCCTGACCCGCATCCGCATGCACGAACTGCTGCGCGATCTGATCCAGCGGCACACCCCGGCCGTACTGCTGGTCACCCATGACGTGGACGAGGCGATCACCCTGGCCCAGCGCGTGCTGGTGCTGGATTCCGGCCGCCTCACCGTCGACCTTGCCATCGAACTTCCCGCCGAGCGCGATCCGGGCGACCCGGAATTCCAGCGCATCCGCCGCACCCTACTGACCGCGCTGGGCGTTGTCCCGGCCGGTGTCTAAGAGAAAGAACTCCCGCATGTCGAAACAACTGCACCTCAATGCTTTTCTGATGTCCACTGGGCACCACGAGGCCTCGTGGCGGCTCCCGGAATCGGATCCGCACTCGAATACCAAGATCGAGCACTATGTGCATCTCGCGCAGATCGCCGAGCGCGGGAAGCTGGATTCCATCTTCTTCGCCGACAGCCCCGTGCTGTTCGGCGACACCGGACGCCGACCCAGCGGCAAGCTCGAGCCCACGGTGCTGCTCACCGCCATCGCCGTGCAGACCTCCCGGATCGGTCTCATCGCCACCGCGTCCACCAGCTACAACTCACCGTTCAACTTGGCGCGCCGGTTCGCCTCCGTCGACTGGGTGTCCAATGGTCGGGTCGGTTGGAATATCGTCACCACCGCCGGAGCCGATGCGGCCCGCAATTTCGGACTCGACGATGTGCCCGATCACAAGCTGCGCTACGAGAAGGCCGCCGAATTCGTCGAGGTCGCCACCAAACTGTGGGACAGCTGGGCCGATGACGCGGTGCTGGCCGATAAGGAATCCGGTGTCCATACCGATCCCGACAAGGTGCGCAAGATCGAGCACGAGGGCCGGTTCTTCAAGGTGGCGGGGCCGCTGAATCTGCCACGCTCGCCGCAGGCGTATCCCGTTCTGGTGCAGGCCGGTTCGTCCGAGGACGGCAAGGAGTTCGCGGCGCGCTACGCCGAGGCCGTCTTCACCGCGCAGCAAACCCTCGAGGACGGTCTCGAGTTCTATACCGACGTCAAGCGACGCGCGATCGCACTCGGCCGCGATCCGGAATCCATCAAGATCCTGCCCGGCATCGTTCCCGTCATCGGCGACACCGAGGAGCACGCCCGGGAGCTGGACGCCGAACTGGAGCGGCTGATCTCACCCGAATACGCGAAGCGCCAGCTCGCTCGCACCTGGGGTATTCCGGTGGAGGATCTCGACCTGGACAGCGAACTGCCCGACGACCTGCCCACCGAGGACGAGATCCAGGGCGCGAAGAGCCGGTTCTCCCTCATCGTGAATCTCGCCCGGCGGGAACGGCTCACCCTGCGTCAGCTGATCGCCCGCCTCGGTGGCGGACGGGGTCATCACACCTTCGCGGGCACCGCTGACCAGGTGGCCGACACCATCGAGGAGTGGTTCACCCGCGGCGCGGCCGACGGATTCAACATCATGCCCGCGGTACTGCCGTCCGGTCTGGAGCGGTTCGTGAACGAGGTGGTGCCGATCCTGCAGCGGCGCGGCCTGTTCCGCACCGAGTACACCGAGACCACGCTGCGCGGCCACTACGGCCTGGCGCGGCCGGCGAACCAGTACACGGCCGCGGATTCGCTGGTGGTCGCCGGATGAGTTCGGACTCCGGCTGTTTCGACGCCGCGGCCTCGGATTCCGGGGCCGCGCGGTCGACTTCCCACCCCTCGAACGCACAGTCCACCGGTTGGATTCGATACCTGCTGCGGCGCTGTGCGGCGCATCGGCGGACGGTGCTCACCGCCGCCATCGGATCGGTGCTCGCGGCCGCGCTGACCGCGGTGCTGCCGCTGATCGTGCGGCATACGGTCGACACTCTCACCACTACCGAGGCATCGGTGCTGCCGTGGATCGGGCTGCTGCTCACCGTCGGCGGCGTGCGATTCGTCGCCGGATATCAGCGCCGCACCGGATCCTCGCGGCTGTCGCTCGATGTGCAGCACGATCTGCGCCGCGATCTGTTCGCGGCGCTGCTGCGCCTCAATGGGCGACAACGCTCCGGCTTGTACACGGGGCAGGTGGTCAGCCGCGCCATTACCGATGTGACGCTGATCCAGATGTTCCTGCAACTGGTTCCGCTGGTCGCCGGAAACGCGGTGCTGCTCGCGGTGTCGCTGGTACTGATGGCGACGATGTCACCTGCCCTGACGGTGATCGCGCTGCTCGTGGTCCCGGCGCTGTGGCTGATCACGACACGCAGTCAGCGAGAGCTGTTCCCGGCCAACTGGGATGCACAGGCCCGCGCCGCCGAGGTCGCCATGCGGGTAGAAGCCGCGGTGACGGGCGTGCGGGTGGTGAAGGGGTTCGGCCAGGAATCCCATGAGCTGGATCAGCTGGCCGCCTCCGCCCGCGACCTGTACCGGTCGCGGTTGCGGATCACTCGGATCACCAGCCGATTCACGCCCACGATGCAGGCGATCCCGGCGGTGGGCCAGGCACTGGTCCTCAGTGTCGGCGGACTGCTCGCCTTGCATCAGTCCATCACCTTGGGCACCTTCCTGGCTTTCATGACCTATCTGGGGTCCTTCGTCCACCCGATCCGGATGTTCTCCATGCTGCTCACCGTCAGTCAGCAGGGAAAGGCGTCGCTGGACCGGGTGCGCGAGGTGATCGAGACTCCGGTCCCGGACGAGGCGCGCGCCGCCACGCCCGCGGCACCGACGCCGCCGGGCAGTGCGCCGCGCATCGAATTCCACGGTGTGCGTTTCGGATTCGAGGATCAGCCGCCGGTACTCGACGGGCTCGACCTGGTGGTCGAGCCGGGCGAGACCATAGCGATCGCGGGTGCGGCGGGCTCCGGAAAGTCGATTCTCGTGCAGCTGCTGCCGCGGCTGTTCGACCCGGATGCGGGCCGAATTCTGCTCGACGGTATCGATATTCGGGAACTGACACAGCTGCGCGGCCAGGTGGCCATGGTCTTCGAAGACACCTCGCTGATGGCGGACACGGTGCGCGCCAATGTGTCCTATGGGCGTCCGGACGCGGACGACGAACAAGTCTGGCACGCACTGTGTCTCGCCGCCGCCGACGAATTCGTGGCCGCGCTGCCCGACGGGCTCGACACACTCATCGGTGAACGCGGACAGCGGTTGTCCGGCGGGCAGCGGCAGCGACTCGCGCTGGCCCGTGCGCTGATCACCGATGCGCCCATCCTGGTGCTCGACGACGCCACCTCCGCGATCGATGCCCGGGTGGAGGAGCAGATCTTCGCGCGCATCGCCGGCGAGGTTCGACGACGCACCACCATTGTTGTGGCACACCGCATCTCGACACTGGCGCTGGCCGACCGGGTGGCGGTGCTGGACGGCGGGAGAATCGCCGAACTGGGTTCACTGCACGAACTGCAAAGCTCCGGCGAGCTGTTCCGAACCCTGTTCACCCCGCCCGATCCGGCGGGTATCGCCGCCGATCTGGAGACCGTGGCGCAATCCGTGCCCACCGCGGGACTGTGGCTGCACACCGAGACCGACGGCGACGAGACCCGGGCGCTCGAGCAAATGGCGAAGGCGTTCTCGCAACGGGCTGCGGGCTCCCCGGGAGCCATGGGCGGACAGTTGGGCGGCGGCATGATGTCGAGCGCACCGCCCAGCGGCGATGTGCGGGCGCTCATCGACAAGCTGCCGCCGGTCACCGGGGAACCCGATGTGCCCGAACACTTTTCCCACACTCCGGATACCGCATTCGATCTACGCGGACTGCTGCGGCCGTTCGCGCTGCCGCTGCTGGCCGGGCTGGGACTGGTGGCACTGGACGCGCTGGCGCAGATTCTGATTCCGTTCCTGGTGCGCTACGGCATCGACCACGGTGTGCTGACCGGCGCGCGCGACGTACTGCTGATCGCGGCCGGGCTGGCACTGCTCGTGGTCGCGGTGGACTGGGCGATCACTGTCGCGCAGGTACGGGTGACCGGCCGGGCGGGCGAACGTCTGCTGTACGGGTTGCGGGTCAAGGTGTTCGCGCAACTGCAGCGCCTGGGTCTGCAGTTCTACGAGCGAGAACTGGCCGGGCGCATCATGACTCGGATGATCACCGATGTCGACGGTCTGTCCACCTTCCTACAGACCGGATTGGCGGTCGCCCTGACCAGCACCCTGACCATCGCCGGGGTGGTCGTCGCGCTGGCGGCGATCGACGCCGGGCTGGCGCTGGTGGTCCTGCCCCTGATGCCGGTGCTGGTGGTATCGACGATCGCGTTCCGCCGTGCCTCGGTGCCCGCCTACAACCTCGCGCGTGAACAGGTCAGCGCCGCCAATGCCTACCTGCAGGAGAATGTCGACACCATCGCGGTGACCCAGGCATACCGTCGCGAGGCGGTCAACCAGCGCGAATTCGAGCGCCGCTCCTGGGGATATCGCAACGCGCGGCTGCGCAGCCAAACGCTGATGGCGGTGTTCTTTCCCTTCATCGAGATCATGGCGGTCATCGCCACCGCCGCGGTACTCGCGGTCGGTGTGCACCAGGTACGCGAGAACGCGCTCACCGCAGGCACTTTGATCGCGTTTCTGCTCTACGTCGACCTGCTGTTCGCGCCGATCCAGCAGCTGTCGCAGGTGTTCGACAGCTACCAGCAGGCGGTGGTCGGCGTGCAGCGGATCGCGGTCCTCATGCGCGAGCCGGTCACCACTGCGGACGTGGACCGAGCCCATCCGGTGCGGCGCCTCACCGGTGAAATCGAGTTCCGCGGTGTCGGTTTCGCCTACGACCGCGATGGGAAACGAGTCCTGTCCGATATCGATCTGCGCATCGCGCCCGGCCAGAAGGTGGCGGTGGTCGGCGAAACGGGTGCGGGCAAATCCACTCTCGTGAAGCTGCTCGCGCGCCTGTACGACACCACCGACGGTGCCGTCCTCGTCGACGGCGTCGACATCCGGCACTACCGATTGCAGGACTACCGCAAGCGGCTCGGCGTTGTACCGCAGGAACCGTTCCTGTTCGGTGAAACCGTGCACGCGGCCATCGCCTACGGCAAACCCGCCGCCACTGCGGCCGAAATCGAATGGGCCGCACGGGCGGTCGGCGCACACGAGATGATCGCCGCGCTGGAACACGGTTACCGCCAGCCCATCGGCGCACACGGCGCGAGCCTGTCGGCGGGCCAACGGCAACTGCTCGCGCTGGCCCGCGCCCAATTGGTGGAGCCCGATATCCTCATCCTCGATGAGGCCACCGCCTCGCTGGACCTGGCCACCGACGCCAGGGTCCGCGCGGCCGTCGATGTCCTGACGGCCGGACGCACCACCGTCGTGGTCGCCCACCGATTGGCCACCGCCGCCGACGCCGACCTCATCGTCGTCTTCGGCGAAGGTCGCCTGCTGCAGACCGGCCGCCACGAAGACCTGCTCACCGCGGACGGACCATACCGGCGGCTCTGGGCCGCATACGTGGGCGAGGAGGTGAGCGCAGCACCGGCGGTGCGATCAGGTCGTTGACCGCTCGAAGAACTCCGCGACGGCCTTCGGGGCGACTCGCCGACGACTTCCTGGGCCATCCGGCTGTGCGGTGGCGGTAATCGGGGCAAACTCTTAACCGGCTCGATCCCCTTTTTTCGACATAGTGCAAGGCCGCCCGCCTAGATTCGACGCGGCGGTTCCGCCCTCGATTAAGGAGACAAACCATGCCCATTCGTGACTCCGCTTGGCCACAGGGCACACCGTGTTGGGTCGACTGTCAGGTCGACGACACCGGCAAAGCCCGCGAGTTCTACGCCAATCTCTTCGGCTGGGACATCCAGGACAGCCCAGCCGAAGCGGGCGGCTATCTGATGGCGCTGCGCAGCGGCAAGCCCGCCGCTGGTATCGGCCCGAAGCCCGAGGGTATGCCGATGCCCTCGGCGTGGACCACCTACTTCGCCGCGGACAGTGCCGACGATATCGCCGGTAAGGTCACCGCGGCAGGTGGGCAGGTGTTCATGCCGCCGTTCGATGTCATGGACGTCGGGCGGATGTTCGTCGCCGCCGATCCCGCGGGCGGCGTATTCGGCGTGTGGGAAGCCAAGGCGCACACCGGCGCGGGCGTCTACAACGAACACGGCACCTACTGCTGGAACGAACTGCACACCCGCGGCTACCAGCCCGCACAGGACTTCTACCGCACGGTGTTCGGCTGGAGCTACACCGAGATCGGCGACGGCGAGCAGTTCATCTACTCCACCTTCACCAACCCGGGCGGCGGCGACAGCGTCGGCGGCGTCATGGATTCCAGCAAGGAGCCCGGAGAGGGGATGAGCTACTGGCTCACCTGGTTCCAATACGACAACGTAGACACCGCCCTCGAACGCGCCGCCGAACTCGGCGCCACGGTCATGATGGGCCCCGATGACAGTCCCTTCGGCCGCATGGGCGTGCTGAGGGCGCCGCAGGGCGAGATCTTCGGCGTCATCGACACCAACGTCACCGTCGGCGCGCCGCCCACCGGGTCCTAGATTCGCCTCGGCGGATCCGCCACTGAACCGGCGGATCCGCCACCGACACCGGACACACCGTCGCCGAGAACCGCAACAAGGTCTCCATCGAATTCCTTTTGATCACTATTCACTCACCGATGTGGCTGATCCTGCTGACAATGTTCGCGGTCGGCTGGGTCACCGGCGTAATGATCATGCGCCGCCGCCACTCGCGGTAGTCACCCCGCCCGGGATCGGGCGTTCATGTGGGTGATCCACGTGATCGAAGAGGACCTGACGCGCTAGCCGACGTGTGGCAGGAAGGCAGTCACGAGCAGGGTGCCGTAGTTCGGCAGCTGGGTCGACTGGTCGATCTTTCCCTGGGACTTGGCCCAGGTGCCGAGGCCCGTGAGGTTGTCGGCGAGATCGGGCTGCAACTGAATCGTGTAGTCGAATTCGGGCAGGATCTTCTGGAGTAAGTCGGGTGCGAGCTGGGTGGCGGCGGCAATCGCCGAGATCGCGCCGTCGGTGCGCGTCGACAGTGCCGCGCTCGCCTCGTTCAGGGCCGCGAAGAATCCGCTCAGGGCAGCCGATTTCTGGGCTACCGCGGTATCTGAGGCCAGGTAGAGGCTGTGCTGGTTGTAGCTGCCGCCCGGGAGTTGGACGGCGTCCTCGCCCAGGGCCGCGATCACCTGCGCCTGATACGGCTGAAAGATGGAGACGGCGTCGACATTGTGCTGGGTCGCGGCTGTCAGCGTCGCCTGCGGCGCCACCTGCACCAGATCGGCTTTGATGCCATTGTCGGAGAGCGCCTTCGCGGCGAAATAGGCCGCACTGGTGCCCAGCGGGGTGCCGATGGATCGTCCGGCCAGGCTTTCGAGCGAGCTGATACCGGCGCTGCGCCGGGCCACGATTCGCGATCCCTGCCAACGGGACCCGTCGGCGACGACGCGCAGCGACGGGGACCGCGACAGGGTGGCGGCGGCCGGGACATCGGCGGCGGTCGCGACGTCGACCTGGTGCGCGGCGAGCGCTTGCAGCGCTTCCACACCCGAGGGGAAGTTCACGACTTTGACTTTCACGCCCTTGTTTTCGAACAATTTATCGTGCTGGGCGACGGGTATCTGCGCCCAGGACGGATCGACGACGAACGCGACGGTGAGGGTGTTGGAATCGGACCCGTCGGAGCTGGCGCATGCGGCGAGCGTGGTGGATATCGCGGTGACTGTCAGGACTGCCGTGAGCAGCCGGTTCACAAGTGTTTTCACGGGTCTCTCTTCATGTTGCGATAGGGATTCAGCTGTCGAGCAGCTGTCGAACGTCGTGCTCGACGCCGAGTTCGTGATGCAGGGTGCGGCGCAGCTCGCTGTAGCCGGGTTGGTCGGCAAGCGCATCGGCGGGGCGCGGGCGGCTCAGCGGATTGGTGATGTGCCGGGTGAGCTGGCCGCCCCTGAGCACACTGATGGTGTCCGACAGCCGAATCGCCTCGTCGACATCATGGGTGACGAAAATGACGGTCCGGTTCAGCCGCGTCCACAGATCGATGAGCAGGTCCTGCATGCGCAGCCGGGTCAGCGCGTCGAGCGCCGCGAACGGTTCGTCCATCAGCATGACGGCGGGTTCGCCGGCGAGCATGCGCGCGATGCCGACGCGTTGGCGCATGCCGCCCGAGAGCTGGCTCGGGCGTTGCTCGCCCACCTCGCCGGACAGTCCGACGAGGTCGAGAAGTTCGTCGGTGCGCGCACGCCGCTGTTTGCGCGCAACGCGGTGTGCGCGCAGGGCGTAGCCGATGTTGTCGGCAACGCTCATCCACGGAAATAGCACGTCGCGCTGGAAGGCCACACCGCGGCGCGGGTCCGGGGCCGTCACCGGTTCGTCATTGTCGACCACCGTGCCGGAGGTGGGCGTGATGAGCCCGGCGAGACAGTGCAGCAGAGTCGATTTGCCGCTGCCGGACGCGCCGACCAATACGGTGAACGAGCCGTCGGGCACACTCAGCGTGATGTTCCGCAGTGCGGGGGCGGACCTGTTCGGGAATTGAACGACCAGATCCTGCGTCATGATGGTCATATCAGTGCTCCTCATGCGCCCATCGCGTAATCGGCGCGGAAATCGAGGCAATCGCCAGATCACATGCCGCTCCGATCACCCCGAGCACTATCAGGCAGAAGATCAGGCGATCGGCCTGTGAGAACAATTGGGCTTGATAGATGCGGTAGCCGATGCCCGCTGTGGTCCCGGTCATTTCGGCGACGACGATGAGTACGAAAGCCATGGCCGCGCCCACTCGGAGGCCGGAAACCACATCGGGCGCCGCCTCGGGCAGGACGATCCGAGTCATGGCCTGCCAGCGCCGAGCGCCGAGGCAACGCGAAGCCAGTAGGTAATCGGCCGGGGTGCTCGCGAATCCGGCATGACTGTTGATCCACACCGGGACGAACACGCCGAGCGCGATCACCAGGGTCTTGCTGCTCTCGCCGATCCCGAACCACAGAATCGCCAGCGGCACAACGCCGATCGTCGGAATCGGAGAAAGCAACCGGAGCACCGGTTGCAGAATTCTGTGCCCCAGCCAGGTGTTCGCGGTGACGATCGCCGCCGAGATTCCGGCGATTGCGCCCAGGACGAATCCGAACAATGCCCGCTGCAGGCTAGCTGTGATATCCGGAACCAGCAGCCCCTCGGACCACAGGGTGTGCCCGGACCGAATGACCTGCGGCACAGTCGGAAACAATTCCGTGGGGAAGCGCCCGGTGGCAACGATGAGGCTCCACAGAATTGCGGCCAGAGCGAGCCCGCCGACGATTCCGCCGATCGCCGCCCAGCGTTTGTCCGAGGTTTTCATGGCGCGGGCCGCCGGTCGACAGGTTCTGGAGCCGACTGCGGAGAACCGCCGGGCACCCACTCGAACGGAACCGCCTGTGCGCGATAGATGAGCGAGGTCCGGCTGAGGCGATCGACGCCCGGTACCCGGGGTTCGTGCACTTCCGGTTCCCCGGCGACCCCATAGCCTTCGTACGGCGTCTGGTACTCCCAGACCACCTGGCCGTCCGGAGTCACCTGGAACAGACGGCCGTTCATGCCCTCGGTGATGAGGGTGTTGCCATTGGGCAGGCGTTGGGCGTTGCTCACGAAGGAGCTGAAGAACGTCCACGACGGCTGCCCGGAGTCCTCGGCGGTGTACTGCCACACGATCTGCTCGGTCGCCGGGTCGATCTCCAGGACGCGTGATCCCGCGTAGATCCCCAGTGCCGCAGGCGGATAGCCGGCCCCGCCCTGATTGTCGAAGACCAGAATATTGCCCGCGCCGGGGAGGCCGTCGGCGATGAAGTGCGGATTGTGCTGTCCGGAGATCTGATCGAGCGGGCGCGGCACCTTGTGCGCGTTGATCCGCTGATGCTGCGCCCCGGGCTCGGCGGCGAAATACGGACCCAGTTTCCACACAATGGCTTTGGTGGTCTTGTCGATCAGCGCGATCACGTTCGCCTTGCGCAGGCTGATGAGGATGTTGTCGGGATGGAATACGCTGCCCGAATCCGCGCGATGCCACCGGTTCGGTCCCAGCGTCTTGGCGCTGTTCATCTCCAGATAGCCCCAGGGATCATTCGGATCACGGGACACGGTGTCCCGCAATGCTTTCCAGCCGTCCTCCGAGAATCCGAGCTCATCGAGGTGGTCGCCAGCCCGCCACTCCCACACGATCTCGCCTTCGGGCGTGACCTCGTACAGTCCTTGGTCGCCGACGATCTCGTCGCCCAGACCGGGCACGATGCGCGGGATGGTGACCAGCAGCAGCCGATTCCCGTTCGGCAGCAGTTCCCAGTCGTGGTTCTGCCGTGCCGACCCGCCCGGGGCCTGCTCACCCCATTCCCATACCCGCTCCCCCGACCAAGTCAGTTGCCCCACTGTGCCATTCGCGTAGATGCCACCCCTGGCGTCACCGCTGGGCAAGAGTTGCACGCCGACATCGCCCAGCCGACCACCGGTGCGCGCGGGATCAATGATGCGCGGCGGCACCCCCGCGAACGGCCACTCGTGCAGGACCGCACCGTTGAGGTCGATGAGGCGGGTGATCGAATCCGATCCGGTGTAGAGGACATAGCTGTGGTGCGCCAGATCGGGGTCGTAGTAGGTGACGCCAGTGAGTCGAACGAATGCCATGCCAATTACTCCACCAGTCGGTTGTTAAGTGCGTGAATCGCGAGCGTTACCAATCTAATCGATTTGCGTAGGCCTTCCCGCAGTCGTAGCGTGTGAGAATCAGGACGATTCAAACCATGTCCGACCTGCACAATGTCGACCAGAATGGGGCAGTTGTGACCGTCAAGCGTGTGACCCTCGCCGACGTGGCGCGGCGGGCGGGGACCTCCACCGCTGTCGTCAGTTACGTGCTCAACGACGGCCCGCGGCCGGTATCGGAGGCGTTGCGCGCACGCGTGAACGAGGCGCTGGACGACCTCGACTATCGCCCGGACCGCATCGCCCGCGCCCTGCGGCGCCCGAGCCGATGGCGGCAGATCGGGCTGCTCATTCCCGACGTGACGCTACCGCTGTTCGGAGCACTGGTCGGGCACATCGAGGTCGAGGCGCGACTGCGCGACCATCTGACGCTGATCGGCAACACCGGATACGACCCGGAGCGGGAGCTCGAATTCGTCGGTGCCTTCGCCGACTCGGGCATCGACGGCCTGATCGTCGTGGGCGGCGCCAACGGTGCCGCGACCGCGAAACTCTGTGCCCAGAACCGGATTCCGATCGTCTGGGTACACAACAACCGGGACCACGTCGATGCCCACGTCATCGGCGCCGACCATTTCGAAGCCGGTGCGCTGGCCACCCGTCACCTCGCAACCGCGCACCACCGCAGCGACATCGTGTTCGTCGGCGGATTCACCAGCGAGGACGTTCAGCACGGTGACCGCGAAACCGTGGCGCAGCGCTATGCGGGCTATGCCTCTGTCGTGGGCACTGCGGCCGCACGCCAGATCCGCACCGATCTCACCCCGGCGGGGGCGTACCGCGCGGTGAGCCGGTACCTGGCCGACAACCCGACGCCCGGCGGCATCGTCATCGGCACGTACGGACAGGCCGCCGCGGTGCTGCGTGCCATCACCGATACGGGAGCGCGTATCCCCCAGGACATTTCGGTCGTCGGCTTCGACGGCGACCGCACCAACACCTACGGGCAGCTGGTCCTCACCACGGTGCAGCAACCCATCGACGCGATCGCCCGCGTGGCCCTCAATGCGGTGCTGAGTACCCACAGCGCTACCGACGAGAGCCCGCTGGCCATCGATGTCCACCTCGATCTCGGGGAGACGTGCGGCTGTCGGCCGCCGATGTCCTAGCACCGCTTCCGATAAGTTCGCGCGCAGTCGGACCGGTCATGACTCGGTGTTCGCGAGGCTCTGATGGTCAGGATCGAATAGGACCGGCCGGAGCATTGTTCTAGTAAGCGCACAACGGAGCATGCGACGATCTGCTGGGCACACAACCATGGGAGATGTGATGACCACACTGGCACAGGCGGCTCAGGTGGCTCGTGACGAGAACGGCCTCGCCGTCGTTTCGACGCTGCGATCCGACAACACCATCCACTCCACGCTGGTCAATGTCGGACTGCTGGCTCATCCCGTATCCGGCGAGCCGATCCTGGGTTTCGTTACCTACGGCAAAGTGAAACTCGCCAATTTGCGTATCCGGCCCCAGGTGACCACCACGTTTCGGCAGGGCTGGGCGTGGGCAACGGTCGAGGGCCGCGCCCAGATCGTCGGCCCCGACGATCCTCAGCCGTGGATCGACGCCGAGGGGCTGCGCCTGCTGCTGCGCGATGTGTTCACCGCCGCCGGTGGGAAGCACGACGACTGGGACGAATACGACCGCGTGATGGCAGCGGAACGTCGCGCCGCGATTCTCATCGAACCGAGCCGGGTCTACAGCAACTAACCCTTCTCGGCGAAAAGGATTGGGCCACGCGAATATTGAGGACGCTCGACGAGCAGTTCGCAGGGCTACCCGACTTCCCGTTCGAGCCGCACAACCGGCCGCGACCGCCGTGACGGCCCGAGTTGTGCGGTGACAACAACATCTGTCCGACGCGATCGCATCCACCGACCATCGAGTCCGACTACTCCACGACAGTTGCACCAGCACCAACACAACGTCGGTGCCGCGGGTGCGTCCCCCTGAGTTCGAGCAGGCTGGCACCTGCCTGGCCAAGGCGTAGCAGGGCTAGCATGAAGGAATAGGGCCGCCGGGTTCGAAAGTGGTGCCAACCAGCCAGTGGAGGTTCCGCCATGCCCATATCACCGACCGTGCACACCTGCCTGAGCGATGCAGGTGTCGAATATGAAGTCGTGCGGCATCCGCACAGCCATAGCAGCACCGAGACAGCCGTGACCGCGGCCATTCCCGGCGACCGGCTCGCCAAGACGATTCTCCTCGAAGACGAGCAAGGGTACGTCGGTGCCGTGCTGCCATCCACTCATCACCTGCGGTTGGCGAAACTGTGGGACGAAACCGGACGGCGGCTATCGCTGGCCACCGAGTCGGACATACGCGAAGTCTTCAAAGACTGCGAACTCGGCGCCATCCCCCCGGTCTGCACCGCCTACGGCATGACGACGCTGATGGACGAAAGCCTGAGCACACAACCCGATATCTACTTCGAGGCCGGCGACCACGAAACGCTCATCCACATGCGGACCGAACAGTTCATGCGCTTGATGGAACAGGCAGAAACCGGACACTTCTCCTAGCACATCAAGCCCGGATGTATCGCTGGTTTCGCCTGCGCCAACATCGTTCAGGCTAGCTACCGCGCGAGAAAGTGCCAGCCGACCCATCCCCACACGAGCACTGCGACAATCCTCGCCACTCGAGTGCGCGTGAGGTACGCGATCGTTTCCCCCACGGGCGCGACCAGATCCCGGCGCACATGCGTTACCACGACCACGCCGAGGGTGACCACCAGCACCAGCACGAACCCGACGAAGACGATCGCCCGATCGCTCATCGCGACACCAGCCACCAGCCGAGACCCAGCCACACCAGCCATCCGGCCAACCGCAGCGGCCAATGCTCGAGTGCCGGATCCAGCAGTGTCGACAAGGTCGGGTGCGCGTAGTTCGCCCGCGTCCGATCCGGTTGCCGCACAAAGGCGTACGCCTCCCACGCCGACGCAACGACCAGCAGCGCCGACCAGACGGCCACTCCGCGCCGCAGCCGGGCGGTGCGTGGAATCCGCTCGGGCCTCGCCCGGAAAACCAGCACCAAAACCACGACCATCGGCACCATCACGAGTGCGGTTGCCGACCAACTGAACGGCCGGGTGGCCGCCCCACCCGCTGCCAACGCCGCACCGACGGCCAGCAGCACCAACTGCCGCCGGAATGGTCGCGCCGAGCCCGCCGCTTCCCCTGTCACATGGGCAGAATAAGTCCCTGAGCACTGGATTCGGGTATGTATCGGCGCTAGATCCTGTCCACCGCATTGTCGACCCGACGATGTCGCCGCGCCCTCACTCTCGCTCGAGACCTGATGTACGCAACCACGCCAGCCACGGGCGGAGGCGCGCACCCATCCTCTCTGTCAGTCGGTGAGTTGGTATGTCGCGAGGATGCCCTTGTGGTCGCTGCCCCACCGCGCTGGCGTGGCGAGGAAATTGTCCCGGGTTGGTTCTTGCTGTCGGGTACCGCGCACGATGGACCCGCGCGGGCCGATGATGCCGACGGCAGACAGGCACAGCGCGGCACCATGAGCGAAGATGTAGTCGACGCGGTCGCGTTCGTCGGCCTCGGGAGCCCAGGCGAGCTCGGAAACATCCACATCGACGTTGTCCGAAGGCCAGGTGAGTCCGGGATGGGTGGCCGGGTCCGGGTAGATCGATCGGTAGGCATCGATGAAACCGGCTCGGTGCAGGCGTCGAGTGGTCTCCCACGCCAACACCACACCGTTGTGGTCGAACAAGTTCGCGGTGGCGGGCGTCCAGTCCAGCAGGGACGGCTCGTTCAGGTCGCCACCGATGATGACCGAGGCTCCATCGGCGATCTCGGCTTTCGCGTCGGCGAGAAAGCCGCTGATGACCTCGGAGCGACCCGAGGCCGCGTTGATGCGCTGGATTGCGGCAGGGTCGGTCACTGGGCCGTCCGACAGCTTGTTCCACTCGTGCTCGGCGAACTCGCCCGGCGCCGGGGTCCCGGGTCCGTACCCTCGGGGCAGGTTGGAGGCATACCAGCGATACTCCAGATGCGCGGAGTAGACGGTGAGGCGCTTTCCGTCGATGTTCAACCGCGCCTTGACCATCCATTGCAGATCGGCGCTGTCCTGGACCGGAAACACCGACAGAATTCCCGTGTCGGGTGAGGGAACGGCGTTGAACTCGCGTCCCCGCCGCGCGAGTTCGGCCGCGACGGCCGTGGTCGCTTCGGTTGCCTCCGAGAGCAGCACGATCGAGGCCTGTGTCGAGATAACGAGATCGGCGATCAGCTGAATGCCATTGGAGATCTTGCTGCCGCTGTGCCACGTGTTCAATGCCAGCACCCGGATCTCTCGTGCCGCGGGAACGGACGTCACCGAACCAGCCGCGAGCACTCCGCCCGCCCCTGCCGACCCCAAGTCATCATCGCTTCGCGTCATCAACCCATCATGGTGGGCGTCGATAATCGGTGAATGAGCAATGGGGCGGACCGCGGCACGCGCGTGGTCGTCGAGTCGTCGGCGGTGCGGTCGGAGATCAGCGTCGGCAGATACACCGGCTACCGGGAGATGTTGGATTCCGCGGTTCTGCATCGCGAGATCCCCTCCAGCGATGTCGTGCTGCTGATCGGTTTCGCGGAGTCGGTGCAGATGATTCGGTCTGCGCGGGGTCCGGTCGGTGGCTCGAGCCGAAATGTCGTCTCCGCGCTCCGGACCGGTGTCGCCGTCACCCGTCACCGGGGACTACAGCACGGTATCGCGATCCGATTGGATCCGCTGTGTGCATACCGGCTGTTCGCGGTCCCCATGCAGGAGATCAGCGACGATCTGGTCGATCCCACGGCCATGCTGGGTCGGTTCGGTGCGCTGCTGACCGAAAGACTCGCCGAAACCCGGTCCTGGCGGGATCGGTTCGCTCTCCTCGACCGCGCTCTTGCCGCTCGGATCGCGTGTGGACCGGCCCCCGATCCGGAGGTGAGCTGGGCCTGGCGGACGCTACGAAACGGTTTGCTCGCCGTCTCCATTGCCGACCTCGCCGAACGGGTCGGCTGGAGCAGGCGACATTTCGAGCGTCGCTTTCGGCACCAGATCGGTTTGCCACCGCACACCGTCGCACGCGTTCTGCGATTCGAGCGCGCGCTCGCCGCGCTGGCGGACAGCGGTGGAACCTTTGCCGAGGTGGCGGCGCGCGCCGGTTACAGCGACCACGCCCACTTCGCCCGTGACGTTCGCTCCCGTACCGGCGCCACGCCGGGCCAACTCGCCCAACAGTGCCGACCGCAGCGCTGAGATGTCGCATTCGTTCAAGACCGCACACGGTACCGTCGAATAGCTTGCAGCACATGAGATCCGACTCCCCCTCCCACTACCGCAGCGGCACTGCGCTGATCGCGGTCCACGATGCTGCCGCGGCGCTCGAGTTCTATCAGCGCGCCTTCGATGCCCGGCTCGGTACCAGGCTCGACGCACCCGACGGGCGGGTCATGCATGCCGCGTTACTCATCGACGACTCGGCAATCGTCGTGGTCGACGAGATGCCCGAGGTCGGTCTCCGATCGCCGAAACACTATGGCGGTGCCCCATTTTCGATACTCCTCGCATGCGTCGACGCCGACGCCGCACACGCGCGCGCGGTAGCGGCGGGTGCGCGCGCACTCGCCCCTGTCCAAGCCGATTTCAGCGGCGGCCGTCACGGCCTGGTGCAATGTCCCTTCGGACATCGGTGGCTGCTGTCCAGCCGAACCGAGGATCTGTCTCTGGACGAGATCGCGCGCCGCTTCCACGATTGGCTCGCAGCAGGCGAACCGGTCGAACTCCAGCCGTAACATCGATACCGAGACTCGCGAGATCGCAAGGGCCGCACTGTCACAACCACGCACGTACATGGCGGCCTTTCCACCACCTGTTGACCGCCTACGTTATCGAGCAACGTCGAAATACTCCCGGGACCGCGCTGCTGGCCGGATCGCGGATCTTCGACACCGAGGACATCGGACTCGTGCTCCGCTAGGTCCTCGTCCGAGATAGTCCGGCGGAACAGGTCCGGCGTGATCTTCGCGCGCCCCGTGGACCCCTCGGGCAATCAATTCGCTATCTTCACCCCACCGTCGGCGACCCGAGGCCTGATGGTGGTACGTGGTGATGCGGCGCACCACCCCCCGCGAACCCGCACCGAAACCCACGGCCAGCCGACACACGGTCTACGTTCCGCGATCCGACCTTCAGCAAAACAGCAGCTACTAATATCGGCATGGTTGCCACGCCGCAAGTAGAGCAGCCGAACATGACCCTGAAAGGGAAATATCCCATGCAGCGATCCACTCTCTACCGTGCGTTCGCGGTCACGGTGACCGCCGTCGTCGCAGCCACCGGCGCCCATCTCATTGCCGGATCCGGCACTGCGTCGTCACTGCCGTGGCCCGGTAGCGCCGACCAGTTCACCCTTGCCGCAGACAGGTCGGGGCACCGATGGGCGTCCGTCGCATCCGCCACCATAACGCCAGGTGTGCAGACCAACACCCAGGGTGGGAGGCAGTGCACGGCGAACTACACCTTCGTCGACAATGCCGGCAACGTGTACCTCGGTCAGGCCGCGCACTGCGCGGGTAGGGGTATCGGCGACCTGGCAGACCCCGACGGCTGCACCGCTGACAGTCTCCCCCTCGGCACCGACGTAACCTTCAACCGCGGCAGCCTACTGATCTTCCCGGGTGAGGTCGTCGGCACCGGTCAACTGGTCTATAGCAGCTGGTTGGCCATGCAGCATGACGGCGAGCGGGACCACAACACCTGCATCTACAACGATTTCGCGTTGGTGAAGGTCGCCTCCGACGACGTCGGCAAGGTCAACCCGAGCGTGCCGTACTGGGGTGGTCCCGTCGGTATCAACACCACCGGAACCGACATCGATGACTGCGTTTACGGTTACGGCAACTCCGGCCTGCGGTTCGGAATCACCGAACTGTCCCCTCGGACCGGCCAGAGCAAGGCCGACGGGCAGGCTACCGCCGGTTGGACACACGCACTGACCGCACCCATGCCGGGGATACCCGGCGACAGCGGCAGCGCCTTCCTCGACCGCAACGGCTATGCCCTCGGCACGCTGTCGACGCTGGGCATCAGTTTGCCGATCGTCAACAACATCGGTGACGTGAGCCACGAACTCGCCTACGCCCGAGCCCATTCCAACATCTCGGGACTCTCGCTGGTCCTCGGCACCGAACCGTTCAACCCGAACCGCTGAGAGGAGCTATGCGGCGACGATGTCGAGCGGGACCAGCTCATGCAGACCGCGTCCTGAGCCCGCCGTGATGACACCTGACCTCGATCCGACAGCACCCGATGACCTTGCCGCCGCTGTCGGCGGTCCAGATGGCGTCCGGTGCGCCACCTGGCGCACCGTCATCACGGATTTAGAACCATCCAGGCACACAATCCACCGATAACTGGCTGAGCTACTGCCGGTTCATTTTCACCTCGAGTCCACCCCTGCTCGCAGTGGTGACGGCACATACAGGATGGTGGCCGAAGCTCGCGCCGATCGCATACGAGATCGACAGACGAATAGGGCAAGAAGACCCCTGATCACTTCGGCGCCAGCTCACTGCGCAACGCGTGCGGTCCGCCGCGCGTGACGGCGCACCGATACTGCCACGCCGCCGCGACCGTGGCGGAATTCGATGCCAGACTGGACAGTTCGTGTGGATGGCTGACCAACCGCCATGTATCCGTTCTTTTTCCGGTTGATGCAGGCTCCAGCATGATCGGCCCGGATTAGTATGCCGTATATCTCCGGACCGATGGGTTTCCATCGTGGATCGTGTGTGTCGCCCCAGTTGGGAGCGGAACAATAGCTGGACGCGGATTGGAGGAAAGCTCCAGCTGTCGGGGCCGCGTTCGTTTCTGACACAAAGGTGCACGCAATGGCTGATGACCTGCAGTCGTTCGATGTGGCCCCGATCGGCAGACGGGCAGCCGCATGGGCGATCGACTTTGCTCTCATCGTGGGGGTTGCGGTTCTACTCGGTTCGGTGACCCATTATCGGATCGCCGACTATCTGTCCAGCTGGTCGGATCTCGGTCAAACGGGCGTGTGGGATGTCATCGGCTCGAATGGTGATTGGGGCGGTGCTGGCAAGGCATTCGGGTGGGATGTGGTCCACGAGGTCCTGGTGTACATCATCGAGGCATTCGTCGCGCTGATCGTGATCACGTTCGCTTACCAGTTCGCCTGCCTGACCTGGAAGGGTCGCACTGTCGGCAAAGTCGTTATGGACATCCACGTATGTCCGGTGACGAAATCCACAGGCGGACTCAGCAAATGGGTCTCCGCCCGCCGCGCATTCGGAAGCACGATGACCGACGTCGGCATGTACTCACTTGCCTGCATCGCGTTGCTGGCAGGCAAATTCTTCTTGTCGTTCGCGCTCTGGCTGGCAGCCGTTGTGGTTCTGCTCTTCAACGGCCTGCCACTCACCGGCCCGAGTCGACGATCCGCAATCGATCGTTTCGCCGGGACCGTTGTGGTAACGGCGGGGCTGTATCAAAAGTCGTGGGAAGCTGTAAAAGACAGCGCGGTCCTCGAACGCGGAATCCGTGGGGCGCAGACCGGATTCGACAAGGCACAATCCGCGAAAGATGTAGCCCAACAGGCGGCCGCACGCCTCGCCGAGGATGAGCGCATTCGGACGTTGCGTGAATCGCAGCAGGCTCAGCAACTCCGCAATCTGAGTCACGCCGCCGGCCGACGCACGACTGAGGTCGCCCGACAGGCTCTGACATCGGAACGAGGACAGCAGGCACAACGTGCTGCGAAACGGATGGGCGCAGGACTGAAGAACGCGTACGACAAGCGCCGAACCAACAGCCGTAGCCAGACGGTGCACGGTTTGGCCATTGATGGCTATCGCCATGGCCAGTGGTCGGGCGAAGGTCTGTGGCCGGAGGGAACATGATGAGTATTGAGGCATCTATCCCGTTGTGCGAAGCGGCATTTCATGTCCTTTGTCGGTGGAATTAGCCCGCTGCCGACGTCGTGACCTGCGGCGGGCCGCCTTCGATGGCAGAACGAGTGCGTGACTTTGCCAGTGAAGGTGGTCCGTTTCGACCTTTCTGGTAGATGTGGGCGACTGATGTCGGGTCGAGCGCCCGCGGCAGGCCGGTAGGTTCGGATTTCATGGAGTGGAGTTTTGTGGCGGCCGAAGAGCTCGCGGCTGCGTTGCGGGCCGGTGCGGTGACCTCGGTGGAACTGACCGAGGAGGCGATCGCCCGAATCGAGCGCGACGACAAGGTGATCAACGCGATCTGTGTGCCGGATTTCGACGGCGCGCGGGCCGCCGCGCGCAGTGCCGACGAGGCACGCGCTCGCGGCGAGGATCGGCCGCTGCTCGGTATTCCGGTGACGGTCAAGGAGTCCTACAACATGGCTGGGCTGCCCACAACCTGGGGGATGCCGCAGTTCGCGAACTATCTGCCCGTTGAGGACGCGGTGGCGGTGTCGCGGTTGAAGGCCGCGGGCGCGGTGATTCTCGGCAAGACCAACGTGCCGTTCATGCTGCAAGATTGGCAGAGCTTCAACGAGATCTACGGCACCACAAACAACCCGTGGGATCACGGCCGCACGTCGGGCGGATCCTCCGGCGGATCAGCGGCGGCGCTGGCATCGGGATTCGGCGCGCTATCTATCGGCTCCGACCTGGCGGGTTCGCTGCGCAACCCAGCACATTTCTGCGGTGTCTACGCACACAAGCCGACATTCGGACTGGTGGCGACCCGCGGGATGGTGCCGCCGCCCGCGCCGGCGTTGCCGATCGAAGGCGACCTCGCCGTCTGCGGTCCGATGGCGCGCACCGCCCGCGACCTCACACTGCTGCTGGACGTGATGGCGGGACCGGACCCGCTGACGCTCGGCGTCGCCTACGACTTGACACTGCCGCCCGCGCGCCACCAGCGGCTCAGCGACTTCCGTGTCCTGATCCTCGACGAACATCCGCTCATTGCGACCGGGTCCGCTGTGCGGGCCGGGGTGAACCGGGTCGCCGAGGCGCTCGTCGACGAGGGCGCCCGCGTCGAACGGCACAGTCCGCTACTGCCCGATCTGACCGAAGCCGCGACGCTCTACGCGCAGTTGATGTTTTCGAACGTCGGCGCGCGCATTCCCGCCGAGTCGTACGAGCAGCTGCGCAACCGCGCCGCCGCACTGAGCGCGGACGACCAGGGTCTCGACGCGGCGCGGCTGCGCGGCATCGGCTTCAGCCACCGCGATTGGATCGAGGCGAACATCCGCCGTGAACTGCACCGCTCCCGCTGGCGGCAGCTGTTCGCCGAGTTCGATGCCGTGGTGTGTCCGATCACGTCGATTCCCGCGTTTCCGCACGACCACAACCCCAATCCGGTGGAACGACGGATCGACATCGACGGCGTCGAGTACCCGTACTCCGACCAACTCGTCTGGGCCGGTCTGGCCACCATGCCAGGCCTGCCCGCCACCGCGATACCGGCGAGCCGGTCGCCCGAGGGCCTGCCGGTGGGAGTGCAGCTCATCGGTCCGATGTTCGAAGACCGCACCCCGCTGCGGCTGGCCGAACTGCTCGAGCAGAAGATCGGCGGCTTCCAGGCACCGAAGTAGGACGTACTGCGCTCCGCCGTCCGCCGGGAGAGCGAGATCGATCATGGATTCGCGGCGTGACGCCGGAACGGCGCGAGCGCCTCATCGCCCAGATTCGGGCCGGAGACGGTGATCGACGTGTCGCTGGACCCGATGACCTCGGCGCAGCGCAAGCAGAATCGTGGGTGCCCGCCGATGATCGCGATGAAGTCCGGCTCGGCGGCGCCGAAGACGACGCGCGTGATCCCTGCCCAGACGATCGCCGCACTGCACATGGGACAGGGCTCACCACTCGCGTAGATCGTGGCGCCGATCAGCTCCCCGGCGTGCCCGGCCTCGATTGCGGCCGTGATGGCGACCAGCTCCGCGTGAGCGGTGACGATGCCCGTGCTGGCCACTTCGTTGCGGCCCTCGGCGATCACTGCGCCGCCGGCCGTGACGATGACGGCGCCGAATGGACGATTGCCCTCGAGGCGGGCGTGCTCGGCGAGCGAGATCGCCCGCCGCAGTTGGGTTTCCTCGCTGTTGATCATGCTGTTCCCTCTCTCATGCGTGGCCACGCAAAATCGAGACGATCGCGGTCTGCCCACAGCGCTGTGCGTTGTAGAGCGCGGTGCGGCCGGCTCCGTCGCGGATCGACGGGTCGGCGCCGGCGTCGAGCAGCGCGGTCACGACCTGTTGGTATCGCTCGGATCCGTCTCCGTAGACGATCGCCTCGTGCAGGGCGGTCCAGCGCGGCTTGTTGATGTGGTTGACGTCGACACCCGCCTCGATCAACATCGGGACGGTGGCGAGGTAGCCGTGCTCGCTCGCCGGGATCAGAGCAGTTCCCCCGTAGCGGTTCGTACTTCGGAGGTCGGCGCCATTGCGCAGCGTCATCTCGAGGATGTCGTCGAGGCCCTCGGCGCCGGCATACAGGTAGGCCGAGTCCTCGAGGTCGTCTTTGGCATTGACGTCGGCGCCGGCCTCGATCAACGCCTGCGCTGCGGCGGTGGCCCGGTTCTTCGTGGCCGCGATCAGCGGGGTGCGATCGTGATCGCCTCGGCTCTCGATGTCGGCCCCGCGGGCGACCAGCTCTCGTACCGTCGCGGCGTCGTTGTTCGCCGCTGCCCGCAACAGGTCCGCGTCGAGGGCCGGATCGCGAGGCGTGCGGATCGGCTGGGGCTCATCTTCGTGTGCGGTGGGCGGTGCTGGCGAGGTTTTGTCGGCTGTCGGCGCAGCGAGAGGACCGGCCGTGCACGCCGTGGCCACGAGAGACAGCGCGGCGAATGCGCTCGCGGCCAGCGCTGTTCGGAGGGGACGCTTGTTCACCCGAGATCTCCTGACTGGTTGCTGATTCCACCATGCCCAGCGCGCCCAATAGAGTCCAAGACTTACTTTCCATCGTTCCAGTAGATTGCATCTATAGTCATGGTCATGGAGCTGCGCCATATTCGGTATCTGTTGGCGGTCGCCGAGCACGGGAACTTCACGCGCGCGGCCGAGGCGTTGCACATCTCCCAACCCACCTTGTCGCAGCAGGTCAGGCAGGCCGAGCGCGCACTGGGAGTGCAGCTGCTCGACCGGTCCGGCCGCACCGTACGCCTCACCGAAGCCGGCGAGGCCTACGCGCATCACGCGCGACTCGCCCTGCGCGACCTCGACGCCGGCAAGCGCGCAATTCACGACGTACAGGACCTGTCCCGTGGGCACCTGCGGGTGGCGATGACGCCGACCATCACCGCCTACCTCATCGGTCCGCTGGTGCATCAGTTCCACGTCGCGCACCCGGGCGTGACCCTCACCGTCGTGGAGACCACCCAGGATCGGATCGAGTCGGACCTGCTCGCCGACCGCGTCGATCTCGGCATTGCGTTCACCGGCACCCACGCCGCCGGGATCGAGAACTCCGCGTTGTTCACCGAGAACCTCAGCCTGGTGGTCGGATCAACCCACACCCTCGCCGCGCGATCGGAGCCGCTGCCGGTCCAGGAGCTCGCACACCATCCGCTGGCGCTGCTCAGTCGCGACTTCGCGACCAGAGCCCACATCGACGCCTACTTCGATCATTGCGAGATCACGCCGAGCATCGGGGTCGAAGCCAACTCCATCGGTGCACTGGTCGAGTTCGTTCGCCGAGGTCGGCTCGCCACCGTCCTACCCGACGCCATTACGCGTGCCCAGCCGGACCTGCTGCCCACAGCGGTGACCCCCGCGTTACCCACCCGAACCGTGGAACTCTTGCGTCGCAGTAGCACCTATCACTCGGCCGCCGCACGCGCCTTCGCCGCGATCGCCCAGGCGGCCGCACTGTCGAACTGAGCGCGCCGTGACAGAGGGCGCCAGACCGCCGTCGCATCAACTATAGACAAGACCAATCTTCGCGATGGATAGCAAGTATTGGACTCTATAGCGACAGGTTGTGCATGGTGGGATCGGTCGGGACCAACCGGCCAAGCGACCCTCGAAGGGAGCGATCCATGCACGACCTCGTCGCCGGAGTCACGCACTTTCAACGCGATATCTTCCCCGCCAAGGCGGATCTGTTCGCCCGCCTCGCGACGACCCATCGTCCCGACACTCTGTTCATCGGCTGCTCCGACGCACGCGTCATTCCGGAATTGATCACCAACAGCGAGCCGGGCGACTTGTTCGTGATCCGCACGGCAGGCAATCTCGTCCCGGTCCACACGTGCGGAGCCGACGGCATCGCGGCGAGCATCGAGTTCGCCGTAGCGGTGCTGGGGGGTTTCCCGCATCGTGGTGTGTGGCCACTCCGAGTGCGGTGCGATGACCGCCGTGGCGGAACGGCACGACCTTCGCGGCACACCGGCGATCGCCGAATGGCTCGAACACGTCGATGCCACCGACAGCGCGGCCAAAGGCGCCGAGCCGGACGATCGTGTCTCGATGCTCGTGCGATCGAATGTCGTTGCGCAGCTGGCCAACCTGTCGACCCATCCGTCGGTGTCCCGCGCCGTGAACGCCGGCACCGTGAATGTCGAGGGATGGGTGTTCGACATCGGTACCGGCGCGGTCACCGTGTTCGACGCCGCCGGATCCGAAGTCGCTCCGGCCGCCTGACCGCGTAGTCACGGTCTCCGCGCGCCGCGCGGGAACCGACCCACCCGCCAGAACGCCGCCCCACCCTTGCCATCTCAGTTCGGCGTTCGACCAGAAAGGAATCACCCAGATGGTGCACGCACAGTTCGACCCCACCGCCCGCCTGACACTGGCTGCCGCAGCGGTGGAGGCCAAGACGGCGAAAAACCTCACCTGGCAACAGATCGCGGATGCCGCCGGCTACTCGGTGGCCTTCGTGACCGCCGCGGTCCTCGGCCAACACGCCCTCCCCGAGCAGGCCGCGATAGCGGTTGCCGAACTGCTGGGGATGGACGACCACGCAGCGATGCTGCTCCAGACGATCCCGACCCGCGGATCCATCCCCGGCGGTGTCCCGACCGATCCGACGATCTACCGCTTCTACGAGATGCTGCAGGTCTACGGCACCACCCTCAAGGCCCTGGTCCACGAGCAGTTCGGGGACGGCATCATCAGCGCGATCAACTTCAAGCTCGACGTGCGCAAGGTCGCCGACCCCGAGGGCGGCGAGCGCGCCGTCATCACCCTCGACGGCAAGTACCTGCCCACCAAGCCGTTCTGAGAAACGAGGACAGCCCATGACCGATTTCGCACACCACACCATCGACCTCGCGCGCCGCAATGTCGCCGAGGGCGGGCGGCCGTTCGCGACCGTTATCGTCAAGGACGGCCAGATCCTGGCGGAAAGCCCGAACAGGGTCGCGCAGACCAACGACCCCACCGCACACGCGGAGATCCTTGCCATCCGCCAGGCATGCACCGAGCTCGGCACCGAGCATCTGATCGGCACCACGATCTACATCCTCGCCCTGCCCTGCCCGATGTGCCTGGGCGCGCTGTACTACTGCTCACCCGACGAGGTCGTCTTCCTCACCACCCGCGATGCCTATCAACCGCACTACGTGGACGACCGAAAGTACTTCGAACTCAACACCTTCTACGACGAGTTCGCCAAACCCTGGGACCAGCGACGCCTGCCCATGCGACACGAGCCCCGCGACGAAGCGGTAGACGTGTACCGCCTCTGGCAGGAGGCGAACGGCGGCGAGCGTCGCGTCGCCGGGGCTCCAACCGCCGACTGAACCCCAATACCCCAGCCGTCCGAACAGCCCGCCGAGAGCAGCCGGTGTGGTGATGGCGACGGACGGCATCGGCCAGAAGACGGCTATCTCGCACCGGCTACCCAGCCGCCATCGATAAAGGAGAACGTAACCGTGGACATTCGCAAGAAGTCGGGCAAGCGCACCGGCGCCCTCGTCGGCGGAGCACTCGCCGTCGTCGCGGCGGGCACCATCGGCGCGCTGGCGGTAGGCGGCACGGACGCGGGCCCGGCGGCGCAGCCGGCGCTTGTCGGCAAGGTCGAGCCAGCCGACCTGCGCCAGACCGATCACCTCACGGTCGCTGCCGCCACCGAGGCCGCGCAGGCCGCGCTCGCCGCCGCGAGCCAGGATAATCAGCGAGTCAGCGTCGCCGTCGTCGACCGTGACGGCAACACCATCGTGCTGCTGCGCGGGGACGGCGCGGGACCGCAGTCCTACGAGTCCGCGGAGCGGAAGGCCTTCACCGCGGTTTCCTGGAACGCAGCGACCTCTCAGCTGGCCGAGCGTCTGGACAAGACCCCGCATCTGGCCGACATTCCCGGCACCCTGTTCCTCGGGGGCGGTGTCCCGGTGGCCACGAGCGGTGCACCGATCGCCGGCATCGGTGTAGCGGGTGCGCCCAGCGGTGATCTGGACGAGAAATATGCCCGCGCCGGTGTCGCCACGCTCGGAGACTGAGGTCGGCACGGCACGGTGCAAGAGCTATGGCGCCAGTCCCGTGCCGCGCTCGGGGTCTGTCCAGCGGTGACGATGTCACTCCCGCTTCCGGAGTGCATCGCGCCGTGCCAGGGTCGCCGCGATGCCGTCCGCGGCAGCGCGCACCGACGCCGCGTGCTGCTGCGGACGGAAACGGGTTACCGGACCGGTGACGCTGACTGCCGCGAGGACCCGCTCATCGGCATCGAGCACTGGCGCGGCGACGCACACAATTCCTATTGCGGACTCCTCGAATTCGAAGGCGATCCCGCTCTCGACCACATTATCGAGCTGTTTACAGAGCGTCCCTCGTGCGGTGATCGTCCTCGGCGCCAATCGCGGCAGCGGCTCCGCAAGCACGGCCTGGCGCACGTCCGCGGGAGCATGGGCCAGCAGCGCCTTGCCGATGGCGGTGGCGTGCAGTGGCATCCGGCCACCCAGTCGGGAAGGCGAGCGCACCTGCCGGTGGCCACCTATCTTCGCGACGTACACCACCTCGTGGCTCTCCAAGAGCCCCAGGTGCACCAACTCATGGGTGCGTTCGTAGAGGTCCTCGAGGAAGGGTGTGGCCACCTCGATCAGGCCTCGCTCGACCGAGGCCCGCATGCCGAGTTCGAAAAGGTGACCGCCCAGATGATAGGCACCGCCGACCCGATCCAGCAGGCGTGTCGACTCGAGATCGCCCAATATGCGGTGCAGCGTTGCCTTGGGCAGCCGGGTACGCCGTTGCAACTCGGCGAAACCGATTCCATGGTCCTCGACTTCGAACGCGTGCAGCACTGACATCACCTTGCCCAGCACTGTGTCCGGATCCGGCTCGGCGCGCCTTGCGGAATCAGGCACTTCACGCCCCTCCATCAGCAGGCCACCAGTATCTCAGTCACGCCGTCACTTCGAAGAAGTGACTGCCCAGCAAATTTCGTCCTCCGGAATAGCGGGCCCGCCGGGCGAGCGAGCTTGACAACCCTCGCGAAAGTGTGTGCACTTTAGGGAGCTTACCGATTCTTAAGGGGTTTCCATGTCGTCGCAGCGTTGGTGTCTCGTCCAATTCGTCGAGAACAACCGAGCCGAGCCGAGTATCGGCGTGCTCGCCGACGGCAAAGTCGGTCGAGCGCCGCAGTCGCTGTCCGGTCGCACCCTGCTGGAAGTCTTCGACCGGTGGGAGGAGTTCACGCCACTGCTCCAGAATCTCGAGCTCTCGGAACTCGAGGTCGTGCCGGACGCCGATCTGGTCGCCCCCCTCACCTACCCCCGCAAGATCCTCTGCGCCGGGGCGAACTATTACGGACACGCGCAGGAGATGGGCACACAGCGCCCGGACCCCGACGCCGAGCCGTTTTTCTTCCTCAAGCCACCGACCACGACAGTGGTGAGTGCGCACGACGACGTGCGGCTGCCGGATAACGCAGACGTGGACTGGGAGGCCGAGCTGGCCGTCGTCATCGGCACGGGCGGGCGCGATATCGACGAGCGAACAGCCCTCGAGCACGTCGCGGGCTACACCGTCGCCAACGACCTGTCCGCACGCGGACGGTTCCCGAGGAAGGATGCGGTGCTCCCGCCATTCGGCTGGGACTGGTTCCAGCACAAGGCATTCGACGGATCGTGCCCGTTGGGGCCCGGAATCGTTCCCAGCTGGCAGATCGGCGACCCGCATGACCTCACACTTCGGCTGACCGTCAACGGGGAGATCAAACAGGAAGCATCGACCGCCGACATGGTGATCACGGTGCCACGGCTGATCGCTGCCGCGAGCCGCGTTCTGACGCTCGAGCCAGGTGACGTGATCCTGACCGGAACGCCGGCCGGGGTGGGCATGCCGCACAAGACCTTCCTGCACGTCGGCGACCTGGTCGTCACCGAGATCGACGGCATCGGCCGACTGGAGAACAGAATGGTGGCGTCGTGACCACGGCGACAATGCCGTCGCACGAGTCGGTCTCCTCAGCCGAGAACGTCCTCACCCTCCTCATTGCTCTTCGCGAGCACGGCCGGTTGCGAGTGGCCGACGCCGCCGAGCTGCTGTCGGTGACGCCCCCTACCGCACACCGGCTGTTGTCCACCCTCAAGCGACACGAGTTCGCTGAACAGGACCGCACACGCGTCTACCTGCCGGGGCCTCGGCTGGCGCAGCTGCCGTCGGGCGCCGAGCCGCCGCATGACCTGGGCGCCCTGGCGCACCCCTATCTGGCGGCGCTATCGCGCAAGGTAGGCCTCACGACTTTTCTGGTGACGTTGCAGGGCAACGGCTGCCGCGTCATCGACGGCGTGGAGAGCAACCACGCGCTCCGAGTCGGCAGTCGCGTCGGACTCCTACTCCCCGCGCACACCACATCCGGCGGCAAGGTACTCCTGGCCCAGCTTCCGGACACCGAACTGGTCGCGCTCTACCCCAACCGCCATGTCCGTCTGCGTGATGGCTCGATGCGTGATCTCGCCACGCTGCGTCGTGAGCTCGGTGTCGTCCGCCGCAAGCGTTATGCCCTCAGCCTCGAGGAAACCGAGCAGTGCGTGAACGCCGTCGGCGTCCCGGTCATCAGCCGGTCGGGCAAGGTCATCGCCGCAGTCGTGCTGGCGTGCCCGTCGGTGAGCTGGAGCCGCCGACATCTTGTCGATCTCGTGCCCGACGCCAGGGCGACCGCGACCGCGATCGCGGGGAACCTCACCTAGCAGCGGGCCACGCTCCAGTGCCGACGGCACCGGCTGGTAGGACAGCCTCCGCGAACTCTGCGAGCCGCTCGGCATGGTCGGCTGGCGACCAGTAGACGAACGCATTCATCCGCGGCCGGACCTCACCTGTGAAGGTCCGGCCGGTCGGGTCAGGCCGGGACGTTCTGCCCGGCAGTCTCAGCCGGAGGCTTCATGATCGCTTCGTTCATGCCCGCATCCATCCGCCGTCGACGATCAAGGTCTGGCCGGTAATGAAGGCCGCGTCGTCCGAAGCCAGAAACGACATTGCCCCGACCAGGTCATGAGGCTCCTGGGTCCGTTTGATCGCCTGCAGCTGGGCGAGCGCATCGAACCAATGCGCTGCGGGGCCGCTCTCGGTGGTGGCCGTTCGCACCAGACCCGGGGCGATCGTGTTCACCGTGACCCCGTGCTCTCCGACCTCGGCCGCCAGGGACCGGGAGAACCCGATCACCCCGCCCTTACTCGCGGTGTAGTGCGTGTTGAGCCCGATCCCGGAATGGAAGGTATTCGACGAGACGCTGATGACCCGACCCCAGCCCCGCTGGACCATGCCGGGAACGAAGGCCTGCCCGAGCAGGAACATCGAGTTGAGGTTGAGGCCCAGCACCCGCTGCCATTCCGCCCAGCTCATCCCGATGAAGGCGGTGGCCGGGTAGATGCCCGCATTGTTCACCAAGACGTCCACTTGCCCGAGCTCGCCCTCGACCTCGGCGGCGAATGCCCGCACGGACTCGGGCGAGGACACGTCGCAATGGGCAGCGAACCCTTGGCCGCCCGCCTTCTCGATCAGGCGTACGGTCTCGTCTGCGGGGTTGACGTCGGCGATGGCAACCACATGTCCGTCCACGGCCAAGCGCTCGGCGAACGCCTGCCCGATGCCGGCAGCGCCTCCGGTGACGACCGCGACTCGTCCTGTCGCGTTGCGCGTGGTCATGCGAACACCGGAGTCAAGTCGAAGAAGACCCGGTATTCGTCGATCAGGCCGCTGTCAGCGATGGTCCAGATCGACACCACCGGGATCGGGACCTTTCGACCATCCTTACGCGTGTACGTGACCACGAGTTCGACGATCGTGTCCTTGCCCACGACCCACTCGTTGACGATGTCGTGATGCATCCCATCGATCGTGCCGAAGAAGCCGGCGCAGCCCGCCTCGACGGCATTGCGGCCTTCGAGAGTGGGGATATTGCCGAAGGTGATCTTGCCGTCGGGCGCGAAATGCTCGGCGAAGCCCTTGGCGTCGAGAGAGTCGACCGCCTGTAATGCTGCTGCGGTCAAAGCGCTGGTCATGGTGGATCCTTTCGAGCGATGTGCATACACATTGGCTTTCGATAGTGACGCCGGTCACGTCGAATGCTCGGAAATTTCACCTAGCGGAACGAGTCCTCGACCGAGCGCCGACTTTTGCGTCCAGCGTCTCTGAGTGCATACAGTTACCTCTTATGCGCTCCCCCATCACTCGGTCTCTCGATATCCAAGTTGCTGACGCGGCGCGAGCTTTGGCCGCATTGGGGCTCGTCGACGCGTTCGGGCATGTGTCCGCTAGGGACGTCGACGACATGGTCATCACCCCTGCGGCCGATTTGGCGACCGTCGCGGCTTCGGACTGCCTGCGCGTCCCGTTGACCGCCACGGCATTGCCATCCGGGTGCCCGGCCGAGGCATGGGCCCACCTGGCCCTCTACCAGCGCTACCCAACGACCGGAGCGATCGCTCGCGCACAGCCCGCGGCGTCGCTGGCTGTCGGCATGCGCACCGACCGCGTCGCCCCGACACATGGTCAGGCGTGCTGGCTCGGCGACTCCATTCCGGTGTATCCGTCCGCGCTGCTGGTCCGCGAGGCCGATCGAGGCCGCAGGCTCGCCGAGGCGATGGGGTCGGCGGACGCGATGATTCTGCGTGGCAATGGTGCGATCGCGATGGGCAGCGACCCGGCCACGGCAGTGGCCACAATGTCGGTGCTGGCGGCGGCATGCACCGTCTGGCTCCAGCTCAGGGGCGAACCCGCCGCGCCCCTGTCGGCAGAGGAGATCCGCTCTTGGCAGGCCGTCAAGCCGGAATTGCTGCCCCGACTGGGGGCGCACCTGCTGCGCAAAGCAGCAGGTGGCCCGGCTCGATGAGCCGGGCCACCTGCTGACGACGGGTCGGTCGACGGGACGTCAGATCACGCTCAACACGATGGGCGCTTCTCCGCGCGCGACGCGACGCATGGCGTTGAGCGTGGCGCCGACGGCCGCTACGTAATGGGTCTTGGTCTCGTCGGCGTACGCCGACTCCTCGGGAGAACCGCTCTGGGCGCCCTCGAGCACGAGCGCGAAGCTGAACCGGAGGAACAGGCCCTCCGCGTCCTCCTCGATGTCATTGGTGATCGTGCCGAGGACCGGACCCGCGAGGCGCGTGAAGACCACCCGCTGCTGGGGTTGCAGGGTGATCCGCTCGATGTAGCGGTCACCGAACGCCTCGATCTCGCGCTCGAAAGTCTCGTCGTCCAGGCGAGCAGTGACCTCGCAGTACGTCATGACCGGCACGAAAGGCAGCGCGTTGTTGGCCTTCATGACCAGTCCCTGCCACACAGCGGCCCGATCGAGAGTGGGCTCGCCCGGTTCGTTGACCGGGAGGCGGTGGGTGACGTAGATCATTTACTGACTCCTTGTGTGAGAGCGTCTTCGGTGGAAATTTGGTCGTGCACGCTGGCTATATCGAGCTCACCCCAGCCATCGGCCATAGCTTGGTCGAACACCGCTTTGGCCGCCTCGAATACCGGCCGACGCTCGCCGAGATCGTGCAGGTGTACCTCGATCTGGTCGAGGATCTCGTGCAACGTCGCGATGGGCCCGGGGGCCGGCAGCCATGATCGGTGCGCCATGCGGGGACCTCGTTGCGCCAGCAGCGCCGAGCCCGCGATGGACGTCTCCAGGGTGCACTGGACCATGTCCAGGTCCAGGTTGTTACGGCGGGCCAGCACGATCGCTTCGGCAGCCGCGACCGTATGGGTCGCCACCAGCATGGAAGAGATGTACTTCAGATGGGTGCCGGTGCCGAAGTCGCCGGTTCGGACCCAGGGCCCCGAGATGGCGTCCAACACATCGGCCACCCGTTCGATCGCTTCCGCCGCTCCCGAGGCGAAGACCGTGGCGAGCCGCGAGCCGACCATTCCGGGGCTGCCGCTGATCGGGCAGTCGAGCATGGTGGCCCCGACGTGCTCGAGTTGACGCATCAGCCCGAGTTTGCTCGGAACCGGGATCGTGCTCATCTCGAGGTGGACCGCCCCGGGGCGCATCGTCGACAGCGTGCCCTCGGGCCCGCTGATGACGCGCTCGACATCGTCCGCGGTCGGCAGGATCGACACAATGACCTCGCACGAGGCGGCCAGGTCCGCCGGCGACGGCGCGACGGTGCCACCCGCGGCCTCGAGCTCGGGACACTCGATGCTGCGCCGGTACCCGACGACATTGAAGCCGCGGTCCAGCAAGTTCTCGGCGATCGGCAGGCCCATCTTGCCCAGGCCGATCACCCCGATAGTTCTCACATTCGTCACATCCTCACGGGTTTTCGTCGGGGAGGCGACGGCTTCGCAGACACCGCACCTCCTCGATACTGTATGCACTTTACCTGGGCGACACAGGAAAGAGAAGGAATATGTATACACATCGCCTAAGCTAATGGTCATGAGTCGCAAAGTGCTCGTCCCGCACATCACCAAAGTCGAGCTGCCCGAGGCACGGCAGGCGATCCCGCACGTACACGCCTACCTGCGCGAGCGGATTCTCGACGGCACGCTGCGACCAGGGACGAAGCTCTCGCAAGTATCGCTGGCCGAACAACTCGGCGTCAGCCGAACGCCGTTGCGCGAGGTGCTGCGGATGCTGCAAGAGGAGGGCCTGGTCCAGATCGAGCCGAACCAGCGCACCCGCGTCTCCGTGCTCGACCCTCGTGAGCTCGACGAAATCTATGCGAGCCGAATCGTGCTCGAGTCGCTGGCCGTAGCCATGACGGTGGGCGACTTCGACGCCGACGCCCGAGAGCAGGCGGCTGACCAGCTGGCGGCCATGCGAGCGGCCGCGGAGGCAGGCGAGACCGAGCGCTGGTTCGTCATCCACTCGGCGTTCCATCGCACGATCACCTGTGGCGCCAGCGAGACCATGCAGAAGCAGTTGCGTCAGCTGGCCGACCAGTGCGTGCGGTACATCCGCATCTACCAGGGTGGCGAGCCCAATAGCTGGCATCAGGCCGGTGATCACGAGCACGTGCAGATTCTGTCGGCGGTGGAGGAAGGAACCAAGGCCGTGGCCCAAGCCCGCCTGGCCAGCCACCTGGCCCACACCGCCCTCAAAGTATTGAGCGACACCTCGCCCGACTACCAGCCGACCGCGGTGCCGTTGGCACTGGAGATGGTCGGCGTTCCGGACTGAGGGTGCGTGGCCGCCATGCGCGGCAACGGTCTTCGGGATGGGATCGAAGCCAGGCTGGCGCCGTGGCAGCGGCTCACGAGACGGACCGCTCCGGCCTACCTGTACTGGCGCTGTGCGATCTGCTGGTCGCCGACCAGCAGATCGCGTCGAGCACACGTGGCGTGCTCGGCCATTCGGCTTGTCCCGCAGCGCCTGGCGCGACCTGGCGAAACGCCATCCAATCCCGCAAACGGTACGTCTGACCGCGCGGCGGCAGCGGATCACCCCACGCCACCACTGCCGATGGTGGAGTAGTGACGTGGGGCGGTCACCAGGAAGACGGGCTCAGTCGAGCGTGGTGACGTCCAGGTCTCCGTCGGCGTACCGGCTGCGCAGGCGCTTCTTGTCGAACTTGCCGACGCTGGTCTTGGGGACCTCCGCGATGAAGGTCCACCGTTCCGGCAGTTGCCATTTCGCGAACTTGTCGGCCAGGAATTCACGCAGCTCTTCGGGTTTGGTCTCGGCACCGTCGGCGAGCACGATCGCCACCAGCGGGCGCTCGTCCCACTTCTCATCGGGCACACCGATGACCGCGGCCTCGGCCACGGCCGGATGACCTATCACCGCGTTCTCCAGATCCACCGAGGAGATCCATTCACCACCGGACTTGATCACATCCTTGGAACGATCGACCAGGGTGAGATAACCGTCGGAGCTGATCTTGCCGACATCGCCGGTACGCAGCCACCCGTCATCGAACTTCTCCGGATCCACCGCCGCCCCGTCCGGGGAGTAATAGGAACCGGTGATCCACGCGCCACGCACCTCCAGCTCACCCAGCGACACACCGTCGTTGGCCACCACAGCGCCGTCGTCGGCGACCAGACGCGCCCGCACACCGGCCGGGAAACGCCCCTGGGTCACCCGGTAGGCCCACTTGTCTTCCTCGGTGACCGCGGTCGCGGGCGGATGCGCGACGCTACCCAACGGCGAGGTCTCGGTCATGCCCCACGCGTGCAGCACCCGCACACCGTGGGCGTCCTCGAAGGTGCGCATCATCGACGGCGGAACAGCCGAACCACCCACCACCACCGCACGCAAATGCGTGATGTCCTGCGGATTCGCCGCCAACCCCGCCAACACCCCACCCCAGATCGTCGGCACCGCGGCAGCGAAGGACGGCTTCTGCGCGGCCATGCACTCGAGCAACGGACCCGGCTGCAGGAACCGGTCCGGCATCAACAGATTCGCACCCGACATCAACGCCGCATACGGCAGACCCCACGCATTCGCGTGGAACAGCGGCACGATGGCCAAGATGGTATCGGTTTCGAACAGGCCCATACCGTTGTTCGCGCTGACCTGCATGGCGTGCAGCCAGTTGGAGCGGTGCGAGTACACCACACCCTTCGGATCACCAGTGGTGCCGGAGGTGTAACACATCGCCGCGGCGCAGCGCTCGTCGATCACCGGATAGTCGTAGGTGTCGGGCTGCGCGGCGAGCAGTTCGGTGTAGGAATGCACCCGCACCCCCTCGGGCGCGGTCAGTGCGGCGGCATCGCCATTGGCCACGATGACGTGGCGGACGGTCTTCAGATTGGGCAGGTACTGGGCGAACATCGGCAGCAGCGAGCCGTCGACGATCACCACCTGATCCTCGGCGTGGTTGGCCACGAAAGCGACCTGGTCGGGGAACAACCGGATGTTCAGCGCGTGCAGCACCGCCCCCATCGCGGGCACCGCGATATAGGCGACCATATGCTCGTTGTTGTTCCACATGAAGGTGCCGACGCGATCACCGACACCAATTCCCAAGCCGCGCAACGCATTTGCTAGACGCGCCGATTCCGCGCCCAGCTCACGGTAGGTCATGGTGCGTACGCCGGTGCCGGTCCAGGTCGATACGGTCGAATCGCCCAAGAACGTCGATGCATAGCGCAGCAACGTCGCCAACGACAACGGCTCGTCCTGCATGGTGCTCAACATCGGTACTCCTTTTTCTTCAGTGACTTCCCCTCAGAAAGCCAAGTCCGTTTCGGCGGTCTTCGGGACCGAATAGCCTGCCCACCCGGCCGCGGAGCATCGGCCACCCGAATCCGAAATTCCTGCCCAGCCGTGAGATCACGCTCGATACGGGACTGCGCAACGAGTGCCCGGCGATGGTGTCCGGTCGCACCATGCGCACGCCGTCGGCCGCCACGGTGGAAGATCCGAAGAAGCGGGTGAATGATCGAAGGCCCCCGCGAGCGCGGGGGCTCAGCCAGGTCAGGCCTGGGACAGGAACGGTTCCACGACGCCGAGGAACTCGGCGGTCTTCTCGATCATGGTCCAGTGGCCGCAGTTGCCCAGCAGGTGCAGCCGGACGTCCGGAAGGAGTTCCAGCAACGCCCCCGAGGATTCCTTCCACGGCACGACCCGGTCGTCCCGCCCATGGATCATGAGGGTCGGCTGCGCCACCTGGGTCAACTCGGCTCCGGACAGGGCCAGGTCATCGACCCAGCGTTGGCGCGGTTCGGGGAACATCGCTTCCCAGGATTTCGCGACCGTGGGCTCGACACTTGCCTCGTATCGCATCTCGACCAGTTGGTCGGTGATCAGCCCCCGGTTGTAGGCGAACAGCCCGATGATCTCGCGCATATTCTCCATTCCCGGCCGATAGCTCCAGACCGTATCGAGCCCTTGCGGTAGCGCCATCGCGACGCCCATCGAGCCCATGAGGACGAGGCGACGAATGGCGTGCGGGCGCTCGGCCGCGAGCGAAAGGGCGATTGCTCCGCCCATCGAGTTGCCGATGATGTCGAAGGTCTCGATGCCGAGTTCGTCCATCAGCGCGAGTGCGTGCCGGGTCCACGCCTCCCGGCCCCAGGTGCGCGGCTCACCGGTGGCTGTGCCACCGAAACCCAACTGGTCGGGGGCGATGACGCGCCGGGTCGCCGACAGCGACGGCAGCACGGGACGCCAGTTGGCCGCGGCGCTGACACCGGGACCGGATCCGTGCAGGAGCAGTAGCGGCGGCTGAGTGCTCGAGCCGGTGGGTTCCCCGGTGTCGATGACGGCGGTGCGCACCCCATCGACCTCGCGGATCGATGCGGTCAGCTGATCGCTGGTGACGGTCACTTGCTAGCTCCTCGTTGGGGTGGAATGAGATTCGGCCACCGGGGCCGGACGCTGCGTCGAGACCCGCTTGACCGGGCCCAACCACATGTCGATCGAGCCGGGTTCGTCCGGATCGAATGTGCGCGGTCGCCAGGCCGCCTCATCCTCGATGCGACGCACCCCGAACGAGTACTCGTAGGTGAAACCCTCGGGGCCGAGAAAGTAGAGGAACACCGCTGTCGACTGTGGGTGGCGACCAGGGCCCATTTCGATCTGGACATTGTGCTCTTGCAGGAAGTGCCAGGAACGGAACACGTCGTCGATGGACTCGACCTGAAAGTTCATGTGGCACAGACCAGCGCTCTCCCCCTGGAATACGGCGAGCTTGTGGTGCACGGGATCGATCCGCATCAGGCACGCGGCATCGCCGATCCAATCCGACACGCGCGCGTTGAAGTGCCCGTTCCAGAACCGGTAGGCCTCGTGCACATCCGGGGCGTCGAGGCACAGGTGCCCGAACTCCGTGATGCCGGCCGGCCGAGTGAAGGCGACCGGGCGAGTGATCGTCTCCTGCTGGCAGACCAGCTCGATGCGATTGCCGAAGGGGTCGTCGAAGCCGATGAACTCGGCCACGCGCCGCGAACGAGCCTCTTGCTTCGCCCCACGCCGCACCGTGAAACAAGCCCGCTCGAGCTCACTCTCAGCCGCCGCCAGCGCATCCGAGTCGGCGACGGTGAACCCGGAGGCCAGGACCCCCGACACCCCCTCGACCAGAGCGAGACAGTGGTGGCGGGAGTCGGCGCGAAGGTGTGCGATGCCCGGTTCGGTCTCGTTGGCGAGCTCGAGACCGACGATGCGCGTCGCGAAGTCGACGGCGGTGCTGAGATCGGCGACTCCTGACCGCACGTAGGCAATGTCGGTCAGCGTGATCATGGGTTTCCTCTCCTGTGGAACCTTGCCGAACGCGCGCTGTCAGGAGTCGATCGCGTCCGGGATCAGGTTCTTCACCAGCCCCGGCTGCAAATAGCCGGTCTCCCCGTACTGAGCGACCAGCGCCGCGTTGTCGGCCAGCAGCTTCTCGATCGGTTCGGTGAGGTCGATCGCCGCCAGGAATGGCTGGCGGGCGGGCAGCCCGGTCTGCCAGTACACCTCGCACCGGTTGCCCTCGGGATCGAAGAAATAGATTCCGAACGCGTTGCCGTGCGTCACGATCATGTCGAAGTGGACATCGTGCTCGATGAATCTGCGGTGGAACTCGAGCAGCTCGGTCAGATGATTGACCCGGAACGAGACCTGCTGAATGAGTTTGGTGTCCTCGTCGGCGCGCGCCACGGTCCGGCCTTCGACGAGCTGGAACTCGTGGTGCTCGAAGTTCGGTCGGGCGCTGAAGAACCGCATGCCCAGATTCAGATCCTCGTCGGTGACGGTCAGTCCGAGGACATCGCGGTAGAACGCGGTACTGGTCTCCAGGTCATTGCAGAAAACTCCGAAATGACCGAGTTCAGCGATCGGCATGGTGAACCTTCCTTTACTTGGGTGGCGGCCGGGTCATGTGCTGGTCGATGAGCTGCGCTTCGAACCGCTCGGCCGAGGAGCGCGCATGTGGCGGCACCCCTGTTCGCTCCTTCTGACCGTAATGTGTATGCACTTTTGATGTCAAGGTTCTTCTGGATCTTGGCGGCAAATGTGCATACAGTTCTGGGATGAATTTATTGCCCCCCACCACCGATCACAGCGCTCCGGATCTCTCACGGCTCCTGGGCCGGGACTACTGGATGGTGACCTCGACCCCGGTAGACGGGACGACCGCCGAGGCCATCGCCGCCCTCGCCCCGGCGCACATCGCCTGGCTACTGGACCTCGAGCAACGCCACCTCGTGTTCCTGTCGGGCCCCCTGGTCAGCGGCCCCGGCGCTGGCCCGGGATCGGGCGTCACGGTCTTACGGGCCTCCGACGAGGCCGAGGCAACCACCATTGCGTCAGCGGATCCCTTCGTCACGGCGGGTCTGCGAACTTTCGTTGTTCATCAGTGGCGCCTCAACGAGGGCAGCGTCTCGATGCGGCTGTCACTCGGTCGCGGTACCTACGAATGGCAGTGAGCGAGTTGGGCATTCAGCCTTCCCTATGCGGTCTGGGCGGCCGTCAGGTCCAAGGCGATGTCGATGATCATGTCTTCCTGTCCGCCGACGAGCCCGCGCCTGCCGACCTCGAGGAGGATGTCACGCACGTCGATGCCGTATCGCTCGGAGGCGGCTTCCGCATGGCGCAGGAAACTCGAGTAGACGCCCGCATAGCCCAGAGTGAGGGTCTCGCGGTCCACGCGGACCGGCCGGTCCTGCAACGGACGAACGAGGTCGTCAGCAGCGTCCTGAAGCGCGAAGAGATCACATCCGTGCTTCCAGCCGTACAGGTCGGCGACGGCGACGAAAGGCTCGATGGGACAGTTGCCCGCGCCCGCGCCATGGCCGGCCAGCGAGGCATCGACCCGGGTCACTCCCTCCTCGACCGCCACCACGGAATTGGCAACCGACAGCGACAGGTTCTCGTGCGCGTGAATGCCGATCTCCGTGGTCGGGCTGAGCGCGTCACGATACGCGCGAACGCGCTCGCGGACCCCGTCCATTGTCAGCCGTCCCCCGGAGTCGGTCACATACACGCAGTGTGCGCCGTAGGACTCCATGAGCGCCGCCTGCTTCGCCAGCTCGTCGGCCGGGGCCATATGGCTCATCATCAGGAAGCCGGACACGTCCATGCCGAGTTCGCGGGCCGTGGCGATGTGCTGCGCGGAGACGTCGGCCTCGGTGCAGTGCGTGGCCACGCGGACGGAGCGGACGCCGAGGGAGTACGCCTGCTTCAGGTCAGCGATGGTGCCGATTCCCGGTAATAACAACGTGGTCAGGCGCGCGTGCTCGATAGTGGCCGCGGCGGCTTCGATCCACTCCCAGTCGGTGTTGGACCCGGGGCCGTAGTTGAGGGAGCCGCCGGCCAGGCCGTCACCGTGCGCGACCTCGATGCCGTCGACACCGGCGGCATCGAGCGCGGCCACGATCGCGGCGACATTCTCCGGCGTGATGCGGTGCCGGACGGCATGCATGCCGTCCCGCAGCGTCACGTCCTGGATGAACAGGTTGGCGGTCATCGGGTTTCTTCCTTCCGCTGGGCGATGCGCTCGGCCATCTGCACGGCGGCAGAGGTCATGATGTCGAGGTTTCCGGCGTAAGCCGGCAGATAGTGGGCAGCGCCCTCGACCTCGAGGAACACCGACACCTGATGGGTCGGCACGGTGTCGGTGCCCTCGCGCAGCAACGTGTGCACCGGTTGGCCGTCCGGGATCGGGCTGATCTGGACCGCCTGCTTGAGCCGGTACCCGGGCACATAGGCGGCCACGTCGCCGACCATCTTCTGCACCGATGCGGTGATCTCCGCACGGACCGCCGGGTCGGGGGCTTGCACCAGGCACAAGACGGTGTCGCGCATGATCAACGGGGGCTCGGCGGGGTTGAGGATGATGACGGCCTTACCGCGCTCCGCTCCCCCGACGCTGGTGATGGCATGCGAAGTGGTCTCGGTGAACTCGTCGATGTTGGCGCGCGTGCCCGGGCCTGCCGACTTCGATGCGATGGACGCCACGATCTCCGCGTACGCGACCGGCACAACCCGCGCGACGGCTGCCACGATCGGAATCGTCGCCTGACCGCCGCAGGTGACCATGTTCACGTTCGCGGCGTCGATGTGCTCATCGATGTTGACCGCCGGCACCACGAATGGTCCGATCGCCGCCGGGGTGAGGTCGATCAGTCGCTTGCCGTACGGCGCCAGTTCGACCGCGTTGGCCTCGTGCGCCTTGGCCGACGTCGCGTCGAAGATGATCTCGATATCGTCGAAACCGGCCATGTCGATCAGGCCGTCGACACCGTCGGCCGTGATGGGTACGCCGAAGCGGGCCGCGCGGGCCAAGCCGTCGGAGTGCGGGTCGATGCCCACCATGGCGCCCATCTCCAAGTGTTTCGAGAGCCGCAGCACCTTGATCATCAGGTCGGTGCCGATATTCCCGGACCCGATGACGGCGACCTTGGTCTTGCCGGCGTGGTTCATGCTGCCTCTCCTGCGTAGATGTCGGTGGTCCTGCTGGGGGTTGGGTCCCCTGCGAAGCGGGCTTGGACCACGCCCAAGCCGCTGATCTCGGCGATGACGTGATCGCCGGCGACTACCGGTGCCATCGGGCCCAGCGCGCCGGAGAGGATGATCTGGCCGGCCCGTAGCGGATCGCCGAATTCTCGGGCGGTTCGGGCGAGCCACCGCAGGGCTTCGAGCGGATCGCCGAGGCAGGCGGAACCGGTGCCGGTGGACACTTCACGACCGTTGATCCGCATGCTCATGGTGACGTCGACCGGTTGGAACTCGTTCAGGTCGCGACGTGCACTGCCGATCACGAACAAGCCGCTCGACGCGTTGTCGGCGACAGTGTCCCCGTAAGTGATGTCCCACCCGGCGATGCGGCTGTCGACGATCTCCAGGGCGGGCGCGGCGTAAGCGACCGCACGACGTACCGACTCGATATCGAGCCGTCCGTCGTCCAAGTCCCTGTCCAGGACGAAGGCGACCTCCGCCTCGACCTTCGGCTGCAGCAGCCGGTCCATCGCCACGACCTGCTCCTCCGAACAGTGCATGTCGGCGAAGAGGACGCCGAAGTCCGGCCGGTCGACGCCGAGCTGGGCCTGGACTGCCGGTGAGGTCAGACCGATCTTCCGACCGACGATGGTGGCGCCGACGTCGAGCCGGGCGGCGGTCAGGCGCTCCTGGACGGCATAGGCGGCGCCGACGTCGGTGCTGCCGATCAGGTCACGGACCGGCGCACAGGGCTGCCGGTTCGCGGCTGCCCGGATGAGACGGGCCGCGGCCGCCTCGACAACGTCGGGCCCGGATCCCGGACTGTTATTCACAAAGGACATGCGACATACCGTGACCCAAGAATGTGCAGCGTGGCGACAGTTGAGTTCCGGTGAGCCGAACTCTTCGCGATCCGGTGCATTCCGAACAATGCGCCGCATCGCACGAATCGGACGCTGGAACTTCTGATTCGAGCCGCTCACCGAAGCGCGATCGACAGTGGGCGGCGTAGACGAGCACAGGCGGGTGTTGAAGATCTCGGAAGCGCTGACGATCGCTCGCTGAACCATCGCCCCGTCCAGCCAGGGCATGGTTGGCGATCAGCGTGGGGTGTTCGAGTGCGAGTCGAGTTCGGCTGGAGCTCGAACTGGTGTGCGCGGCAAGGGATTCGGCTCCGGCCGAGCCCATCAGATGCCGCAGCAGGCGGCATCGGTCATGTTTGTTCATCGCCAGAGCCGCTGATAAGGCATGGGCTGCAATGCTTTACGCATATCCTGATCGATTTGGATTGTTGCCAGTCCCATTTCATGCGCTGCCTTCGCAAAAGTGTGCGCTGCTACGGGGTCGGCGTGGAAGTGCATCGGCGGCCAACCCGGGAATTGGACTGTGACATGGCATCGCATTGCATTACCTTGGTCGTTCGGTGCAGTCAGGTGCGGACATCTCGGGACCGCCATGATCGAGAACCCGGTATTTCACCTGTCGCACACTGATATCCGGCCGTTGGCCGATGGAATCTGTCCGGTGATCACCTGGCGATGGAACTGCCCGGGGTCGCGGACGGCGGCTCGGGAGTCGCAGGGATGCGGCTCGGGCACTCGCCTCGTCGACGTCGGCGTACCTCAGGGTGGCACCGGGTAGCCGGACGGCGGGGCAGTCGGGGTGGAGCGCCGCAGAGTCCACCACGATCGCGGCAAGGTTGGCATGACGACTGGGCATGTGCATGGGCTCCTTCGACGTTCCCGGCCGCCGGCCGGATCGGACTCCGCACTTTCAACGGACCGATTGGTTGTTTCTGGCGTGCTACTGCGTTGCGGGCCGATCGCCGCTTCCGCGGGCCAGGAGCGGGATGAGTACGGCGGCGACTGCCAGGTGCATCAGGGCGAGCGTGGCTTTGGCACTGCCGGATGCCTCGACGTACGTCATCGGCGCGAGCGACACCAGCAACACGATGACGGCCAGTCGGATCCAGACAGTCGAGGCCCGGTCGGTCAACCGATCCAGCCACTTCCGCGTCGCTGAGGCGAGCAGAGAGACGATGAGCGTACTGCCGACGACGATAGGCAGGCCGACATCCTGGGCCGGAAGTCCGTTGCGGGTATCGACGTGAAGTTCGACGCCGAGGCTGTGGGCTGCGACCCACAGCAGGGCGGTGACCAGGACGGCCCCGCCGCCCGCTGATGCGTAGCGGAGAAGGCTCGGGCTGGTTCGGCGGGTGGATGTAGTGGTCATCAGGGCACTCCTTAATTAGAGGTTGGGACGGTCTTGCCTGGCCTGTTCGCCGCGGCGAACAGGTGTATAGGGGGCCACGCCGGTTCCGGCCGCGACTCACCAGGCGGGTGATCGAGACGAGCGGACCGAGTCGGCGCGGTCGGAGGGCATCCCGTTCTCATTCGCCGTCCAGGATCGGAAGGAGAAGGCGTGAGCTGGAGTGCACCGTATTGACGGCCCCGATGCCGACGAGGGCGTGACTGAACAGCATCATGGGGCGGAAGTCCTTGCGGGTGTCGTCACTGGTGAGGATCAGCCGGATGCGATGCCCGCGGCGGAACTGGCGGGCATTGGCCACCAGCGGGATGCGGTAGTCGACCGACTCTCCCACCGGGATGGGATCCCGCGTCCTCATCGGGAGGACCGGCCTGCCCGTCTCACTCGCGTCCTCGTCGACGTGGCGCATGCTGGCGCGCAGCCACCCCGGGGTGACGTCGGTGGACTCGCCGTCCGGTCCGATGTCTTGCAGGAGCAGGATCCATCCCGTGTCGGCCTCACTGCTGGTGGCGGTGAGCCGTAGCTCGGGATGACCGACCATGTCGAGGTCGTCGGGAAGGGGATCGCTGGTCCAACTCAGCTGTGCGGGCATGGCGTTCGCGCCGTCCGTGGCGTAGCTGCGCTCCCCCGGCCGCTCGTCGGCCGTGAGGGAGCCGTCCGCGTTGAGGGACAGGGCCGTGTATGTGGCCGGCGGGGGCCAGGAGTCGGCGGTGCGCCACTGTTCGGCCCCGGGCAGCCAGTAGCGGATGGCGGGGCCTTCGAGAATGCCGGTGTCCTGCCCCTTGAGCCAGTGGTCGAACCAGGCGAGGGCCTCGATGTGCATGCTCTCCCATGGCCAGGGCAAGCCGTGCTCCCCGAGCATGGCCATGCGCACATGCGGGTTGTGGGCGAGGGCCTGCCAGGCTTTGAAGAGGCCGGGCAGATGGAGAGCAACGTTGGACCACTCGCCGCCGAGGTAGACGGGAATGTCGACACGGGTGAGCAATTCGGTCAGGTCACGGTCGTCCCACCACGCATCCCGGACGGGGTGCTCGGTGGCCACTGCGTTCAGCAGGTCGTCCCATGGGTGGGCATCGTGGCCGAATCGGCTGACCAGCTGCAGGCCGTGGTGCACCTTGGCGACGTCGGCGTGGCGAAACCCGTGGTGGACGGCGGGAATGGCGAGAACTTTGCGCACGAGACGGGACAATCCCTTGCGGTAGAGACGGTCGCCGTGGGCGGACAGCACGCCCAGCGCACGGAACCAGGGGGTGACGAAAGCCTCGTTCAACAGGCCGTTGTGGTAACTGGCGCCCCACGCCTGGACAGTGACATTGAAGGGAAACAGGGCCTTGAGGTGAGGCGGGCGCTGGGTGGCCGCCGCCATCTGGGTCATGGCGTAGTAGCTGATGCCGATCATGCCCACGTTCCCGTCGCACCACGGCTGCCCGGCGACCCACTCGATCAGGTCGAACAGGTCCTTGCGCTCCTGCTCGTCGAAGAAGGTGTAGGTACCGCCCGAGCCCACCGTGCCGCGCAGGTTGGCGATGACATGGGCGTAACCGCGCGGCGCCCAGAAGTCGCTGGCACCGGCCTCGATGATGGCCGCAGGGGCACCAAGGTCCTGAAGTTGGCGGGGATAGGGTGCCGCCGCGATGAGCGCGGGGAATCTGCCCTCCCCATCGGGCCGGTGAATGTCGGCCAAGAGCTCGGTGCCGTCGCGGACCGGGACGGGCATATTGTCCTCGCGGATCGTCCCGTGCAGAGCCGGGGACAGGTTCTGGTACTGACGACCTGTGGTCTGAGGTCCGTTGAGCTGCCGCTGACCGGACTCCACACCCGCAGCCTTGAATTGCGCCATTGCACTCCATTTACACATGTACGGAAATTAACTGCCATCACCGTACGCGCGCCGGTTCGCTGCGGGCAAGGGAAATTTCCACAGACCGTGAAAATATGGGCGGGTCCGGCGGAGCGCCGCCGCGGGCAGTCACTGCCTGCAGGCGTTCGCCGGAACTCGCCGCCACAGGGGGCCCACATTCAGCGCGGGCGCAGGAAGCATTGGACGGACCCCCGTCCAGCGGTCCGCGTTCGCCGCGGTGGGTCTACAACTCGAACCAGACGCGTTGGTCACGCTGGAGCAGCAAGGCACCCCAGCGGCAGGCTAGGGCGTCTACCAAGAGCACCGGCCGCGCCCGCCCTCATCCTCGCCGCTGGCGCAGGTCAGGACGGGCAGACTGCACGAACCGCTGGTGACCGGGTGGAAGATCTTTTGGGGTACCGGCGACCGGCTGGCTGCGCTGGAAAAGGCGGGCCGGCCGGCGATATCGGCCCTGGGCAGTCGCTTGCAGTCAGGCGTTCTCAGGGATGTCCCCACCCAAGGCGCCCGTTAAGTAGTGCTGCACAGTCGGCGCGATCAGGTCGATGACCTGCTCTGAAGGGATGTCAGCGATGCGGTCGATCGCCCAGACGTAGCGCGTCATCGCCAGGCCCACGATCTGCGTGGAGACCAGATCGGCGCGCAGTTCGGCCTCGTCGTGCGGAAGACTCGCCGACACGACCTGCAAGACGAGCGCGGAGAAGACGGAGCGGAGGCGCTCCATGGCGAAGGGCGCCTGACTTGCCGCGAGGATGATCGAGCGCAGGACCTCCGAGGTGGCCGGGTCGTCCCACATGCGCATCGCCGCCTCCACGAAGGCTCGCCCCCGCTCCTCCAGCGGCACCTGGGCAGCCTCGGCAATGCCCTTCCCGAAGGCATCCGGCGGTTCCAGCGCCGCCTCCAGCAGTCCCGTTTTATTGGCGAAGTAGTAGTTCACGAGGGTGGGATCCACATCGGCGGCCTGAGCCACCGACCGCAATGAGGTCCCGTTGTAGCCCCGCTCAGCGAAGGACTTGCGGGCCGCCGTCAGGATGCGGTCCGCCTGCGCGCCACGTTCCCCGCGCGGCCCTCTTCCTGCTCGTGCTGCCATGTCCCGCTGTCCCCCTTTGCCTGTTCCATGAGCGCATGATGGCCCGCTAATGCCGTTTCAGCCTGGTGAAACATATTTCAGTATACCGTGAAATTGCAACCGGGACGGAAACCTGGGCCACCACCAGGCAGATCAGCTCGGCAGCGGTGAGCGTCTACGGCCGGCCTGGCCGTCGCGACCCAAGTCGTCGCCGACAATCCGGGCCGCCTCCTGCAGACACATCCCGGGACCTATCCCGCCCACGGCCACGGCCACATTTCGCGTGCGTGCGCCAGCGCCCATTTCGATCTAGCAAACTCACTGGAAGCGCGACAGTGCAGTAGTGCACCTGCGGTTTTCTGCAGCGGTTCCCACATTCCCCTATACATAGTTAACCGACTGTGCGTAAACTGTGACCAAGCTGATATCAAAAGACGACCGGGAAGGTCGGCAGCCCTGTAGGCGCAAGGTCGAAACGATCACACGTCCCGCGAGTTGCCCATGAGATCGGCGAGCAGCAGTCCACAACCGGCTCGCGATCTGCAGGCTCACCCTCTCGTCATCATATTGAAGATCGACCGCTGTGACACCGCGGCGGGCAGCAATAACGAGACGGTAGCGGCGATTTCGTGCGTTGCCGAACAGCTAAGCGTTTCCACAACACCAGAACTGCTGCATCGGCGAGCCTCAGCGGCTCTTGCTTCCCGGGTCCGTGCTACCCGACCACGTTGCCGGAACCCGATCCCCTTGTCCGAGAAACCGATTCACAACATCACTACAGCTACGAAGGAGCTGCAATGCGCAAGAAGGTCCAAGAAGCACTACATCAGGATTTCAATCGCTGGAGCGAACTGGTCGACCGCGCCGCCCACGCGGATAACGAATTCGAAAGAGAGAAACCCGCCTTGGCCGCGGCAGAGCTGGAAATGAAGTGGATCCGCACGGCCGCCGAAGACTGGAGAACACTGCACGACCAGTGGTGCGAAAGAATCGACAGAGCGCGAGCAAGTCTGAAGTCCCAATACGCTCTGCTCTGAGCCATATCGCCGAATCGACCTGAACGGTCGAGGACCACCACGAACTCCGAGCGGTCTTGTACCGGCCACGTCTGAGATCGGCTGGTCACCATATTGTGATCGGCCGCGATCGCGGTCAGCTCGACCACCTCGATGACGGGTTGCCGCACCAGTTTTCCGGCCGCGAGCGACGATAGGGTGCCGACTCCCCATGACAGCGTCGCGGACAGCGAATCCGGGCGCAGCACCGTCGCTGAACCGCTTCCGGTAGATGCCGGAGCAGGACGAGGGCTGCGGCTACGACCGCACCGATTCGCCACGGCCACACCCGATCCGAACGTATGTCCCCTTGACACCACATGGCCTCGCACCACTGGTGTTGTGTACTTGCTCCCGGCAAGCTGCGAAGCAGGGCGTCGCCAGACCGAGCATGCTAGCGCGCTCCAGCGATCGATACCGGTTGAACGACCCCCGTGAAGTCGTGCACATCGTGTTCGACGAATAGATGCCCGATGGCCGGCTCGGTGGCACCGTTCAGCCAGCACATCTCGCGGACCTCCGCGCTCAACGGCGCTATCAATCGGATGTCACGCACCATTCGATAGCCATTCCTTCCTCAAATCTTCGAACCGCTGTGCCACGCCGGAACACGCACGCGGCGCCGAGTGCCATTGCCGGCGAAGGAACCGCCGACGGTCGATTCGCCGCCGGACAGATCCCGTCGAACGCCGCGCACATCAGCGACTTCATTCTCGAGATCGTGGCCAACTGCGGCCACACCAGCACACTCGAACAACCTGAAGCGATCACCGAGCTGCTCGTCGCGTTCCTGACATCCCTCGACCGCGGCCACCCCGCCCCGCACCTGACTCGACCGAGCCCACCGGTTACGTAGCGGTCCCAACCTCTGCGACTAGCGATCGCACCAGGGCGGCTACCGCTGGTCAGTCGGCGCGGGGCCTGGTGGCAAGTACCTCGTGCATTTCGGTTCCGATCAAATGCGGGTCCTGGTGAGTCTGCGCGGACATGCCCTGCTGATCGAGCAGCTCGCAGACTTCTCGCAGGCGGCCGTCGCGATCATGGACTTCGGCGACGACGGCGTGGATACGACGCCAGTCCGCTTCGGTGATGCCGTGCAGGACATCCAATTCGGCGCGCTCGACATCGACTTTGAGCAACCCGATCTCGCTGTCGCGGCAGTATTCGTCCAATATCGCCGAAACCGTGGTGACCCCGACCTCCAGTGGTACACCGTCGTGCAGGCCGGTGGTGATGAGCGCGATGGCCTTGTCGTCCAAGCCGCAGTTGTGCAGGTAGATCTTGGTGGCTTCGTCATCTGCCTCGCGATCGGCGAAGAAACCGGAGTTCGCCGATGCCCGCGGATACCAGGTGAACGGGCGCGTGCCCGGCGTGGCGGCGACCGCGATCTCGAGGGATATCCCGCCCGGTACATGCGCTGCAATATTGCGGTCCAGGCAACGAAAGGTCAGCGGAACGGGCTCGACCGCGATGACCTGAATTCCGGGGCAGGTGTCGGCGAACATCATCGCACTGAGTCCGATGTTGGCGCCGATGTCGAGGGCCACATCTCCAGGGCGAAGGCGCGCGGCGGCACGGCGGTAGAACCCCTGCGTCGTGGTCGTCTCGCCCCACAGCATCCGGGCCTCGGCCGGGCTTGTGCAGGTCACCGTTCTGCCGTCGTCGAGACGCAGTTGCTGCAAAGTGGTCAGCATTGTTCCATGAACCTTTCCAGGACAGGGCCGACGATGGCCAGCGCATGTGGATGGCTCAACTCGAGATGGCGGGCGTCGACGACGACGTTGTGAATGTCGCCGCTGACATAGGGCCGCCACGTGTGCGCGAGAGCGTCATGGTCCGCGGCGTCTTTTCCGGCGGTGAAGAAGACCAGGTCGCCGTCGAAGACATGCGGCCGATAACCGGCGGAGATATCGCTCGCGGTTCGGAAGCTTTCCATCACCCGATCGGTCTGTTCGGCGGTGAACAGTCCGGTGGCGATCACCTGGTCCCGGATGACGTGCCACGCTTGCTCATGGGTGGTCGCCTGCAGCTCGTCGCCGAGGTCGAACAGCTCCCGCCAGCCGCCGAGCAGATCGGCCATCAGCTGTCCCGGTGCGGGCTGGCCTGCGTGGGATGCGGCCGGTTGCGATGGTGCACCTGCCGCGCTGTCCAGCAGGGCCACGACGCCGACCTGATCACCGTCGCGCTGCAGCTGGACCGCCATGGCGTGCGCGATCTGTCCGCCCAACGACCAGCCGAGCAGGTGATACGGACCCGCAGGCTGCACTCGGCGAATCTCGGCCACGTAGCGTGCGGCCAGTTCGTCGACGGACTCCGCACCTGGTTCGCTGGACACGACGTGCGGATCCTGCAACCCGTACACCGGCCGATCCGGATGCAGATGTTCGATGATGCCGCCGTAGAACCACGCCAGTCCGCCGGCCGGGTGCACGGCGAAGACCGCTGGCTCGGATCCGCTCGCGCGCAGCGCCAGCAGCACCTTCAGGCCGGAGTCGCCTTCCGACTCGTCGGCCCTGCGCGCCAACGCCTCTGGAGTGGCATCCTCGAACATCCAGGGCAGTTCGATCGTCACACCACGAGTCCGCAACTGTGTTACCGCCATGGTGGCCAGCAGTGAGTTGCCACCCAGATCGAAGAATCCGTCGATCACCCCGACTCGCGATGTTCCCAAGACCTGCGCGAACACATCGCTGATCACTTTCTCGGTATGCGTGCGCGGTGCGACGAACCGATATACCGCTGCGTCGAAATCGGGAGCGGGCAAGGCTTTTCGATCCAGCTTGCCGTTGATGGTCAGCGGCAGATCGGGCAGGACCATGACCACCGACGGCACCATGTAGCTCGTCAGCACCTCAGCGGCGGCCGCCCGGACCTGGCCTGGATCGATCCGCTGCCCGTCGGTGCCGACGACGTAACCGATCAGCTGATCGATGTCGCGCTCGTGGCGGTGCACCGCGGCAGCAGCCCGCGACACCAACGGATGCCGTAGCAGCGCCGACTCCACCTCGCCCAGCTCGATCCGGTACCCGCGCAACTGAACTTGTGCGTCGCTCCGGCCAGCGTAGGTCAACTCCAGCCCGCTGCTGGTCTTGCGCCAGCGGCCGACATCGCCCGTCCGATACAACCGGCCGCCGTTCGGATCGAACGGGTTCGCCACGAATCGGCCCGCCGTCAACGCCGGAGCCCGCAGGTAACCGCGCGCGAGTTGCCCTCCGGCGATATGGATCTCGCCACGGACCCCGATCGGTACCGGCCGCAGCCGGTCGTCGAGCACATACACCCGCAGCCCCGGCAGGGGTGCGCCGATCCTGGCTGCGCTCGGGTCATCGACCTCGGCGAATGTCACGTGCACGGTCGTCTCGGTGATCCCGTACATGTTGACCAATTGCGGCGATCCGGGTTCATGCGCGGCGAACCAGCCGGTCAACCGCGCCGCATCCAGTGCCTCGCCACCGAAGACGACATACCGGAGCACGAGATCGCCACAGCCGCAACCGGATTCGCGGTATCGGCGCTCCGCATCGATGAATCCGTAGAAGGCTGAAGGAGTTTGGCTCAACACCGTGACGCGCTCGCGCGCCACCAGTTCCACCAACGCCTCCGGCGACCGGGAGGTGTTGTGGTCGACAACGACCAGCCGGCCTCCGGTCAGCAGGGCGCCCCACATTTCCCACACCGCGAAATCGAAAGCGTACGAATGGAACATCGTCCACACGTCGTCGGGGTGGAAGTCGAATCGTTCGGCGGCGTGGGTCAACAATGTGACGGCTTCGCGATGGCTGACGGCCACTCCCTTCGGGGTGCCGGTCGACCCCGAGGTGTAGATCACGTAGGCGAGGTTGTCCGCTCGCGCGGCCGAAGGCACCGGACAGTCCGGGACCGCGGCCCGGGATTCTTCGACCAGAACCGTCGGTGCCGCGTATCCCGGTACGTCCGTTGCCATTTCGACAGAGGTCAACACCGCGGCCGGACGCGCGTCGTCGAGGATGAAGCGCAATCGCTGCGGCGGGTTCGCCATATCCAGCGGCAGATATCCGGCGCCTGCGCGCACGACGGCGAGCAGGCCCACGACCAAGTCGACCGAACGCGGCAATGCCACTGCCACCAGGGTTTCCGGCCCCACACCGTGCTCGGTGAGCCGAACAGCGAGTTGGGTGGCACGCCGATCCAGCTCCGCATACGTCAGCTGCGACACACCATCGGTCACCGCGACCGCATTCGGCTGCGCCGCGACGTGGGAGGTGAACAGCTCGGCCAGGGTCACATCCGCGACCGCGACGCCGTCGACTCCGGCAGCGGTAAGCATCTCGCGTCGCTGGTCGGGATCCACGATGTCGATATCGCCCATGGCGACAGCCGGATTCGCGGTCGCCTGCTCCAGGATCCGGGTATACGCGTGCGCGAACCGGGTCATCGTCTGCTCGATGTACAGGTCGGTGGCGAACGTCAGTCGTCCGACCATGCCGGCCGGTCGGCCCCCTGCGCCGAACCGTTCGACGAGCTTGACGTTCAGATCCGCGCGGGCCTGGTCGAAGCCGTTCTCGATCGGTTCGACGGTGAGCCCCGCCAGCTCCAACGCGGCCGCGCCGAGATCCTGGACGTCGAGCGTCACCTGATAGAGCGGCATGTGCGCGGTCGACCGCCGCGGATTGAGCGCCTCCACGACCTCTTCGAAGGGCACATCGGAATGGGCGAGCGCGGCGAGATCCGTCTCGCGGGTGGCAGCGAGCAGGTCGGCGAACGACTGCCGCGACGACACCCGTGACCGCAACACCAGCGTGTTGACGAACATGCCGATCAGATCGTCGAGTTCGCGGTCGCCGCGGCCGGCCACCGGAGTGCCGATAGCCACATCGTCGACGCCGGCCAGCCTGGACAGCAGCACGGTCAAGGCGGCGTGTAGGACCATGAACACCGTCGCGTTGGCCTTGCGGGCGAGTGCATCGATGCGGGCGTGCAACTCGGCGGGCAGCTCGAAATCGACCACGCGGCCGTGCATGGACGGCACCGGCGGCCGGGGCAGGTCGGTCGGTAGCTCGAGCAGTTCGGCCAGTCCGGTGAGGTGGTCGGTCCAGAATCGCAGCTGCCGGGAGACGAGCGAGTCCGGATCGTTTTCGTCGCCGAGCATCTCACGCTGCCACAGCGCGTAGTCGGCGTACTGGATCGGAAGGGGCGACCAGTTCGGTTGTGTCCCTTGCCTACTCGCCTCATAGGCCACCGCCACGTCCCGCGCGAGCGGCATCATCGACTGTCCGTCGGCGCAGATGTGATGCACGCAGAGCACCAGCACGTGATCACGGTCGCCGAGGGCGAACAACTCGGCTCGCACCGGAGGTACTCGGGTCACATCGAAGCCCGCGGAGACCACCGCCGCCGCCCGCTCCAGCAGATGTTCTTCGTCGACCCGGATCGGAGTCAGAGCCGGTGCGACCTCGTCGACGCCGACCATGACCTGACAGGGTGTCCCGTTGATCATCGGGAATGTGGTTCGCAGCGACTCGTGCCGGTCGATGACCAGCCCGCACGCGTGCCGCAGCGCATCGATATCGAGCGCACCCCGCAGCCGGATCACCAGCGGAATGTTGTACGCGCCGACCGAGGTGTCGAATTGATTGAGAAACCACATCCGCTGCTGCGCTGGGGACAGCGGTACCAGAGCTGGGCGGGTACGCGGTGCCGGGGATACGGCGACATTCCGGTCGGCGGTCGTGAGATGCGCGGCCAGTTCGGCGACTGTCGGTGCGTCGAACAGGTCCCGAATACCGACGCGCACGCCGAGTGCCGTGCGCAATCGCGCGGCCGCACGCGTCGCCGACAGCGAATTTCCACCGAGCTCGAAGAAGCTGTCCGCTGCGCCCACTCCGCCGACGCCCAACACGTCGCCGAAAACGTCCGCGACGCGCTGTTCGGTGTCGGTACTCGGGGCGACCCATTCCCGCTCATCCGGGAATTCCGGTGTGGGCAATGCCGCCCGATCCAGCTTGCCGGTCGCGGTCAGCGGGAGCTCGGCGAGCGGCATCAGTACGTCGGGCACCATGTGCGTGGGCAGATGACGTCGGGCAGCAGCCTTGACCTCGCGTGCATCGATGCGTCCGTCGCCGAGCAGATAGCCGACGAGCTGGTTGGTGCCGCGCTCGTCGGTGCGCAACACGACCACCGCGTGATCGACCCCTGGATGCTCGGCGAGCACGGCTTCGATCTCGCCGAGTTCGATGCGTTGACCGCGGATCTTGACCTGGAAATCACGGCGGCCGAGGTACTCCACGGCGTGGTCCGAGGTCCAGCGGGCAAGATCGCCGGTGCGATACATGCGCGACCCTGCCCCGCCGAAGGGATTCGCCACGAAGGAACCCGCGGTGACCGCAGGCTGGTTCACATATCCGCGCGCAAGCTGGATGCCCGCGAGGTACAACTCCCCCACCACCCCGACCGGCACCGGCCGCAACCACGGATCGAGCACGACAGCCTCGACGCCGCGGATCGGTCCGCCGATCGTCACCACATCGCCCGGGTACAGCGAACCGCTGATCCCGGCCAGAATCGTCGCCTCGGTCGGTCCGTACCCGTTCAGCAGCCGTCTGCCCGGTTCCCACACCGAGACCAGTTCCGGTGTCACCGCCTCGCCGCCGGCCATCAGTACTCGCAACGAATCCATACCGTCCGGTGACATGGTGGCCAGCACGCTCGGGGTGAGGAACGCATGCGATACCCGTTGCGCCCGAATCAATTCCGCCAGCTCATCGCCGGCGAATGCGTCCGGTGCCGCCACCACGAGCACTGCCCCGTTCGTATGGGCCAGCAATACTTCGAGGACCATCACATCGAAACCGGGACCGGCCGCCTGCAGCACGCGCGCATCGGTGTCCACGCCGAAGCGGTCACGCACGACCGCGGAGAAATTCGCCAGCCCCTCGTGGGTGACCGCGACGCCCTTCGGGATTCCGGTCGACCCCGAGGTATAGGTCACGTACGCCGCATCCCGGACCTGTGGCGTACGCAGGCGATCGGCGGCGGTGACCGCGGCCGCGGACTGCGCCACGAGAGCGGTCTCGGTGTCCGGATCGTCGAGGACCAGCGGGCGTACCGCGTCGGGAAGCAGATCCCGTGATGCCTCGACGGTGAGCGCGACCCGCACACCGGAGTCCGTGATCATGTGTGCCACGCGCTCGGCCGGATTGCGCGGATCGATCGGCAGGAACGCCGCACCCGTCTTGGTCGTCGCCCACACGCCGAGCACGAACTCCGTCGACCGGCCCAGCGCCAGCGCGACGTGGTCGCCGGGGCCGACACCGCACTCGATCAACTGCCGCGCCAGCTGGTTCGACCGCGCATCCAACTCGGCGTAGGACATCGTGCGCCAACCCGAAAGCAGCGCTGTCGCACTGGGATTCACGTCCACGCCCGCCGCCAGCAACTCCGCAAGCAGCTGCGGCGACGCGGCACTGCCACCTGTGGCGGGCACCAATTCACGCCGATCGGCCGTGGCCAGCAGATCGACCGAATCCAGCCGAGCGTGCGGATCCGTCGTGATCGCGCGCAGCACGATGTCGAACCGGGCGGCGAGACCGGACGCCGTCTCGTCGTCGATGTGATCCCGCTGGTAGCGCAGGCGGACGTGCAGTTGGTCGGTGTGGTGCGCCTGCACGGTGATCGGGTAATGCGCGGCGTCGCGACCTTCCGCTGCGACCACCCGCATGCCATCGATGTCGGCGTCGCCCAATCCGCTGCTGTCGACCGGGTAGGACTCGAACACGACCAGCGTGTCGAACACAGGCACGGCGTCCACGGCCGCCAAGATCTGCGGTAGTTCGAGGTAGTGGTGGTCGAGCAACCGGGTGTTGTCGGCCTGCAATCGAGTCAGCGCGTCCTCGATGGTCCGGTCCCGGCGCACCTCGACGACGACCGGAATCGTATTGATGAACAGACCGATCATCGACTCGACCCCGGACACGTCGGCCGGACGGCCGGACACCGTGCTGCCGAACACCACACGTTCGGCGCCGAGCAGGTTGCTCAACACCACAGCCCAAGCGAACTGGACGATCGTCGCCATCGTCACCGCGTGTGTCCGGCCGAATTCCACCAGCTCGGCCGTCGCGTCGCGATCCAGCACGACCGGCAAATCGATCGGAATCGTCGCGGTCGAATCGGCGTGCGGATCGGCGACCAGCGTCGGCTCGGCGACACCGCGCAGCGCATCCCGCCACACCTCGACGCTTCTGCTGTGGTCGCGCCGGTTCAGCCAGTCCAGGTAATCACGGTAGGGCACCGCATCGGGCAACAGCTGCGACTGTGCGTCCACCGCGTACAGGCCGATCAGTTCACGCCACAGCAGCGGCAGCGACCAGCCGTCGAGTAAAAGGTGATGGGCGGTCAATATCAGCCGGAAGTCTTGCGGCGCCACCGTAACGAACACGAACCGCAGCAGCGGCGGATCGGCTGGATCGAACCCGGCCATCCGCTCGGCATCGGTCACCTCGTCCAGGCCCGGTGTGCTGTCGGACAGCGTAATGCTGCGCCAGGGAATGGCGGTATCGGCCGGAATCACTTGTACCGGAACGCCTTCGGCGGTTCGGGTGAAGGCGGCCCGCAGGTTGCCATGGCGTGCGAGCAGGGCCTGCGCGGCGCGCTCGAGCCGGTGCTCGTCGACCGCGCCCGACAGCGTGAGCACCGATTGCGCGATATAGACGTCGACCTGGCCCGCGGCGACCTCGGCGTGGAACAGCAGCCCCGCCTGCAGCGGCGCCAACGGCCACACCTCGCTCAATCGTCCGTACCGGTCGGCGAAGTCCCCCAGCTCGCGCTGGGTGACCTCGACGAGCGGAACGTCTGCCCGAGTCAGTCCCCAGTCCTGGTTCGCGACGGCCGCGATGGCGGTCAGGACATCGACCCATTCTTCGACGAGTTCGGCCACGTCGTCGTGGTCGAGTAACCGCGAGGCGTAGCCGACGTACGCCGACAGCTCGGGTCCGGCCGCCGCGTCGACGATGTTGACGTCGATCGTGAGGACCGCCGCCGCTGGCATATCCGGATCGAATGCGGCCCGTCCGTCGAAAGATTCGTCGGTCGGAACCCATGCCAGGTCCGACAGTGCCGTGAGATCGACGCCGGTTCGCCCGAGATTGTTGACACTGATCTGCGGCTGCGGCAGTGTCGCGAGCCGCTCGGCCGTCTCGGTATTCAGATGGCGCAGCAGGCCGTAACCGATCCCCTTGTCCGGGACGTCGCGCAGCTGGTCTTTCACGGATTTCACCGCCGCGCGCACATCAGTGGGATCGACACCACTCAGGTCGAGCGCCACCGGATATCGAGTGGTGAACCAGCCGACGGTCCGGGAAAGGTCTGCGCCCTCGGCGATCTGCTCCTCGCGGCCGTGCCCCTCCAGCAGGACCTTCATGCCCGTATGCGCAATGCCACGACGCCGCCGCCAGCGGGTCAGGGCCACGGTGAGAGCGGCCAGCAGCGCATCGTCGACGCTGCCGCGCACGGCTTCGGGCATCCCGTCGACCAACGCCGAGGTAACTTCGGCCGGGAGCGACACGGTGAGGTGACGCACGGTCGACTGGGTGTCCAGCGCAGGATCCAGATCCGCACGTCCGAGCAACGGATCGGGTGCCGAACAGATCCGATGCCACAGCTCGAATTCGCCGGCGCGCGCTGCCGCGGCGGCGATCGACGCGGCCGACCAGCGACGCATAGAGGTGCCCGGCGCGGCCAACTCGACCGGCCGCCCCTCGGTGATCTGTTGCCACGCAGTCGCGAAGTCGGGCAGCAGAATCCGCCACGACACCGCATCGACTGCCAGGTGATGGATCACGATGAGGGCACGAGCCTGCGCGTCGACGCCCGTTTCGGGCAGCAGACACACGACGTGCACCATCGCGCCCGCCGCCGGGTCGAGCCGGTCGAACGCCGTGGTGGACGCCGCCTCCACCGCGGCGGTGAAACCGGCGCTACCCGGTGCCTCGCCGGCACCGAAGGTCCGGACGGACACCGAGCCGGCAGTATCGGCAGCGCTCGGTGGCAGCACCTCCCAGCGACCGGCGTCGAGCCGCGAGCGCAGCACATCGTGGTGTTCGACGATTGCCCGCACGGCCGAGCACATGTCATCGATGCGCACGTCGCGCGGCAAGCGCACCAGCATCGACTGTGCGAACCGGGCCGGTGCCCCGAGTTGCTCGACGAACCAGGACACGATCGGCGTGAACGCAATCTCGCCAACACCACCGCCGGGCAGTTCGGCGAGCGACGCCCGCTCGGCGGCCTGCGCGACCTGCGCCAGGCCGCGAACTGTCTTGCGCTCGAAGATGTCTCGAGCCGTCACGCCGATGCCCGCGGACTTCAGCCGCGACGCCAACTGGATCGACATGATGGAATCGCCGCCGAGCGCGAAGAAGGAGGTCGTCGCGCCCACCGTCGGGACGCCGAGGACGTCCGCGAAGGCGGCGGCGATGGCGTGTTCCAGTTCGGTCGATGTCGCGGCGGCGCCGTCCTGGGTGGTCTCGAAGACGGGCTCCGGCAACGCTTCTCGATCCACCTTGCCCGTCGAGGTGAGCGGCAGGCGGTCGAGTACGGTGATCGTGGCCGGCACCATGTGGGCGGGCAGGGCTGCCGCCGTGTGATCGAGTACCGCGCTCGGATCGGCGACCGCTCCGGCTTCGGCCGTGATGTAGGCGGCGAGCACCGATTGCCCGCCGGGCCCTCGACGACTCACGGTGACCGCGGTGGCGACCGCCGGATGCGTGAGCAGCGCGCCGTCGATCTCGCCCAGCTCGACACGCTGGCCCCGAATCTTGATCTGGAAATCGAGGCGGCCGATGTATTGCAGCGCGCCCTGCGTGGTCCAGCGGACGATGTCGCCGGTGCGATACATCCGCGAACCCTGTGCACCATAGGGGTTCGCAACGAACGAACTGGCCGTTGTCGCAGGGCGATTCAGGTAACCGCGCGCCAGCGCGGTCCCCGAGAAGTACAGCTCCCCCGCTACTCCGATCGGCACCGGCCGCAGCCGCGCGTCCAGCACCACCGCCTCCGCACCGCGGATCGGTCCGCCGATGGTGAGCACCTCGCCCGGGTGCACAGGGTCGCTGATCGTGATCACGATCGTCGTCTCGGTCGGACCGTAGATGTGGTGTAATCGCCGCCCGGCCGCCCAGGCGGCGATCAGATCCTCCGCCACCTTTTCGCCGCCGACCGCCAGCATCCGCACCGAATCCACCTCGGCAGGCGACATCGTCGCCAACACACTCGGTGTCAGAAACGCATGCGTCACCTGATGCGCTCGGATCAGCGCGGCCAGGTCCGCGCCGCCGAGCACTTCCGGCGGCGACACCACCAGCGCCGCGCCGGCAGCGTACGCCATCAACGCTTCGAGCAGGACCGCGTCGAAGGCGGGTGCCGCAGCTTGCAGCACGCGCGACGTGCCGTCCACCCGGTAGCGCTCGCGCTGCTCGGCCGCGAAGGCCGCCAACCCCTCGTGGGTAACCACCACACCCTTGGGCGTCCCGGTCGAACCCGACGTGTAGATCAGGTATGCCGCGTCCCGAATCCGCAGTGCGCGTGGGCGGTTCGCGTCCGCGACGGCGTGGCCGGGACGTGCGGCGATATCGGCGGCCGTGCCCGGCTCGTCGAGCACCAGCCAGCGGACGTCGTCCGGCACGGATGTGCGCGCGGCCGCGACCGTGATGCCGACTTCGGCACCGGAGTCGTGCAGCAGGTAGGCGATCCGCTCCGGCGGATAGCGCAGGTCCACCGGTACGAAGGTGGCGCCGGTCTTCGTGATCGCCCACATGGCGACGTGATAGTCGGCCGATCGTGGCACGGCGAGCGCAGCGCACATTCCCGGCCCTGCGCCGCAGGAAAGCAACTGCGCCGCAAGCTGATTCGCACGGTGGTCGAGTTCGATGTAGGTGAGGGTCCGGGTGCCGTCGATCAGGGCGATCGCCAAGGGGGTGGTTGCCACGGCCGAGGCCAGCAGGTCGGGAAGCAGACGCGGCGCAGGAGCGTCGCTGCCGCGCGCCGGGACCAGCCGTTCGGCCTCGGTGCCGATCAGTGGGATATCGCCCACCGGGCGCGCCGGATCGCAGACCACTGCATCGAGGACGCGGATGAACCGCTCGGCCAGCGATGCCGCGGTCGATTCGACGAAAATATCTGTGGCATAGATGATTTCGCCCTCGATACCGGCAGGTCGGTCCCCGTCGAGGCGTTCGGTCAGCAACACGGTGAGGTCGGTCTTGGCCTGGGCGATTCCGGGATCGAGCAGTTCGACATCGACGTCCGGCAGCTGGAAGCGGGCCGCCGAGGTGTTCTGCAACCCGAACAGCACCTGATACAGCGGCGTATACGCCGTCGACCGGGGGCGGTCGAGTAGATCGACCAGTCGCTCATGGGGCAGATCCGCGTGCGCGAGCGCCTCGAGGTCGACACCGCGCACCTCCGCGAGGAGGTGCCGGAACGACATGTCGTCGCGGACCGACGTGCGCAGCACCACGGTGTTGACGAACATGCCGACGAGATCGTCCAGCGCCGCGATGCCGCGACCCGCTACGGGCGTGGCGACCGACACGTCGTCGGTATGCGCGGTGCGCGCCAAGACGATTGCCAGTGCGGAATGCAGCACGACGAATACGGTCACGCCCTCTCGACGGGCCAGCTGCACGACCTCGTCGTGGAGCCGTTGCGGTATGCCGAAGCGAACACTGCCGCCGACCATCGACATGGTCGCAGGCCGAGGTCGATCGGTCGGCAGGTCGAGCAGCTCCGGGGCGTCAGCGAGAACCTCGGTCCAGTAGGCGATCTGCCGCGCGATCACCGACGACGGATCGTCCTCGGCGCCGAGTATCTCCCGCTGCCACAACGCATAGTCGCCGTACTGGACGTGCAGCGGTTTCCATTGCGGCGCCAGGTCTTTCACCCGCGCGCGGTAGGCCGCGAACATGTCGCGAGCCAGCGGCGCCATCGACGAGCCGTCGGCGGCGATGTGATGGACGGCCAGCACCAGAATGTGCTCGTCAGGGCCGGTGCGATACAGCCGCGCCCGCACGGGCACCGCTGCCGAGACATCGAAGCCCGTCTCGACGCTCTGCCGGATCCGCTCGCCTAGCACGATTTCGTCGGCGACCGGCTCCGCATTCAGTGCCAGGCCATCGACTACTGTCGCCGCATCCCGCACGACCTGACACGGTTCACCGCCGACCGTGGGATATACCGTCCGCAGTGGCTCGTGCCGGGCCACCAGGTCCTCGAACGCCGCACGTAACGCGTCGACGTCCAGCGCGCCGCTCAACCGGGCCGCGAGACCGATATTGTAGGCCGCCGAGGCGGTATCGAACTGGTTGATGAACCACAACCGTCGCTGCGCGGCCGCCAGCGGGATCGTCGCCGGGCGCGGCCGCGGCACGAGCGGTATCAGTGACGACCGCATGCGCTGCGCCAGGCGTGCCGCCAATCCCGCGATCGTCGGCTCCTCGAAGATATCGCGGATACCGACCTGGACGCCGAGCGCCGCCTCGGCGCGCGCGGCGAGGCGCGCGGCCGAGAGCGAGTCGACACCGATCTCGAACAGGTTCGCCCGCACGCTCACCCGGTCGCCGCCGGTGATGGTGGCGACGATATCGGCCAGTGCCGCTTCGCGTTCGGTGCGCGCCGCCACGAACTCCTCGCCGTCGTCGAACGTCGGCTGCGGCAGCGCGGCTCGGTCGAGCTTGCCGTTCGGAGTGAGCGGCAGCTGCGCGAGCACCTCGACGCGGACCGGAACCAGATACGACGGCAGCGTGCGAGTCAACTGGTCGCGAATCGCGCGACCATCGGTCACCGCTCCTGGCGCGAGCGTCACGTAGGCGACGATTCGCTGCGAGGTCACGACAGCAACGGCACGAGCAACCTCCGGTATCGCGCAGGCCGCCGCTTCGATGTCCCCCGGCTCCACTCGCTGACCGCGGACCTTCACCTGGAAATCGCTGCGGCCCAGAAAATCCAGCGCGCCAGTTCCCGTCCACCGCACCAGGTCACCGGTGCGGTACAGCCGCTCCCCCGGCGCGCCGAACGGATCCGCGACGAAGGCTGTGCACGTCAGGTCGGCGCGGCCGTGATAACCGCGCGCCAACTGCACACCCGAGACATACAGCTCGCCGACCACACTGACCGGCACCACTTGCAGTCGCTTGTCGAGCACATAGACCCGCATGCCGGACACGGGCGCGCCGATCGGGACCGTGGGGGGCGTCGCACCGGGCAGGCAGCGCCGGGCGGTGACCACCTCCGCCTCGGCCGGGCCGTACCAGTTCACCACCTCTGCCTCGGTGAACACGCGCACCACGGCGTCGACGGTGTGCTGCGCCAGCGCCTCACCAGCGACGAATATCCGTCGGATCGAGGGCAATTCGGTATCACCGACCGCTTCGAGGAGAACATCGAGCATCGACGGGACGAAGTGCACGGTGCTGATGTTTCGGCTCGCGATGACCTGCGCGAGGTAGGCGGGGTCGCGGTGCCCGTCGGGCTCGGCAACCACGATGTGCGCACCGATTTGCAACGGCCAGAACAACTCCCACACGGCGATGTCGAAAGTGATCGGAGTCTTGTACAGCACCGTGTCGGCCGCGGTGTGCGGCCACTGCTGCTGTGCCCATGCCAGCTGACTCATGGTCGCGGCATGGGTCAGAGCCACCCCCTTGGGAACTCCGGTCGAGCCGGAGGTGAACAGGATGTAGGCCACATTGTCCGGCCGCAGCGGTACACACCGATCCATGTCCGTGATCGGGGCGCCGGACAGCTCGGCGAGATCCAGCCGATCGAGGCGAGCGGAGGGGAATCCCTCGGGCAGTGCGTCGCCGTCCGCTGATGTCGTGAGCACCATCAGTGGTCGCGCCGCACCCAGCACGCCGGCGATCCGCTCGCTGGGTTGATTCGGGTCGATCGGCAGGAACGCGGCACCCGCCTCGAGCACCGCATACAGGGCGGTCACGAGGTCGATCGAGCGCCGAATGGCTATGGCCACAACGGTTTCCGACCTCACATCACGCAATATGAGCCACCTGGCCAGCCGATTGACGCGGGCGGCGAAATCCCGGTAGGTCAGCGCGTCGCCGTCCGGAGGCCGAATCGCCGGAGCATCCGGGGTGCGTTCCACCTGTTCATGGAAGGCGTCCACCAGGGTTCGGCCCACTGATACCGGGTCGCCGGTGTCGTTCCAACGCTTGAGCACCAACTGCCGCTCGGTGGCATCGAGCAGATCGAGTTCACCGATCGGAGCATCGGCGTCGGTCGCGACGCCGTTGAGCAGGCGAACGAACCGGTCGGCGAAACGCTGTCCAGAGTCCGCGTCGAACAGGTCGGTGGCATAGGTCAGGCGCAGCGTCATGCCGGTCGGCTCGTTGTCCGGCCCGTGCTCCTCGGTCATCATGAGCAGCAGGTCGTAGATCGCGGCACTGTCGCCGGGATCGATGTTCTCGACGGTGAGACCCGGAAGTTCCGCGCGCGCCCGCACCATGTTCTGGTAGGCGAGCATGACTTGGAACAGCGGCGTGTGCGCTGTCGACCGTGCCGGATTCAGCGTTTCCACCAGCTGCTCGAATGGCACGATGGCATGGTCGAAGGCCTCGATGTCGCTGTGCCGCACCGCATCCAGCAGGCTGGTGAACGTCTGATCGAGGGTGACGCGGGTGCGCAGGACCAAGGTGTTGACGAACATCCCGACCAGATGATCGAGCGCCCGGTGGCCACGACCCGCATGTGGCACGCCGATGGTGATGTCGTCGCTGCCCGACAGCCGTGACAGCAGCACCGCGAGCGCCGCGTGTACCACCATGAACGTCGTCGCCCGGGCTCGCTGGGCCAGGGACTCCACTCGGCTCTGCACATGCGCGGGAATCTCGATGCGGATCAGCGCGCCGCGGTGACTCTGCTGCACCGGGCGCGGTCGATCGGTGGGCAGCTCGAGCCGTTCGGGTATGCCCGCGAGTCGGGTTCGCCAGTAAGCGATATCGCGGGACACGGGCGAATCCGGGTCGTCCGGCGAGCCCAGCACCTCGCGCTGCCACAGGGAGTAATCGGCGAATTGGACGGTGAGCGGCGCCCAGTCCGGCAGGTTTCCGGCGGTCCGCGCCCGATAGGCCGTCACGATATCGGCGGCCAGCGGCGCCACCGAATAACCGTCGCAACTGATGTGGTGCACGGCCACCGCGATCACCCAGGCCGTGTCCAGCAGTTGGTACAGCGCGACCCGCACCGGCACGCCCTTCGACACGTCGAACCCGGTGTTCGAGAACGCGGCCAGCCGATGTGCCAGCTCGCGCTCATCGATCCGCTGCGGGCTGAGGTCCCAGCCCGCGACGATATCGGCCGCGTCCAGCACCACCTGTGTGGGCATGCCGTCGACCGCTGGATACACGGTGCGCAAGCTCTCGTGCCGCTCGACGATATCTCCGATGGCCGCCGCGAGCGCATCGACATCGAGCACTCCGTCGAGGCGAATCGCGAGCGGCACAATGTATCCCGGCAAATCCGGATCGAACTGATTGAGGAACCACATCCGGGCCTGCGCAGTCGACAGCGGCAGACGATCCGGTCTCGGCTGCGCCGTCGGGGCGGGCAGGCCGGGCACCCCCCGCAGGTGCGCGATGCGCTCGGCCAGCTCGGCGACAGTGGGCGCCTCGAATATCATTCGCACCGGTACGGTCGCGTCGACCGTGGCGCCGATCCGGCTCAGCGCGCGCGTGGCGACCAGCGAATTCCCGCCGAGGTCGAAGAAGTCGTCGTCCGCGCCGACCGTCGGCACGCCGAGCAGCTCGGCGAAAACCTCGGCGACGACCTGCTCCACGAGCCCTCGCGGCGCCCGGTATTCCGCGTGGTCGCTCAGATCCGGAACAGGCAATGCCCGGTAGTCGACCTTGCCGTTCGCCGTGAGCGGGACCGCGTCGATCCGAACGATCGCGGACGGCACCATATAGGCGGGCAGCCGCTCCAGCAGGAGGCGTCGAATCTGCTTGGTGTCCAATGTCTCCGGAGTGACCACGTAGGCGACCAAGCGTTGCTCGTCGCGGCCGGAATGCACCCGCGCGACGGCCGCGGTCACCTGCTCGTGCGCGAGCAGGGCCGCCTCGATGTCGCCCAATTCGATCCGCAACCCGCGAATCTTCACCTGATCGTCAACACGGCCGACATAGTGCAGGGTGCCGTCCTTGTCCCAGCGGACAAGGTCGCCGGTGCGGTACAGGCGAGATCCGTGCGCGTCGTCGAGCGGGTCGGCGACGAACGCCGCCGCCGTCAGATCGCGACGTTGATGGTATCCGCGGGCCAGCTGGATGCCGCCCAGATACAGCTCACCGGTCACCCCCACCGGAACGGGGTGCAGTCGCGAATCCAGCACGTGCACGACGACATTCGGCTCGGGAACCCCGATCGGCACCGCGGGGCCGTCGATCTCGTCGATGCGATGCGCGGTGACGCTCACCGCGGTCTCCGTAGGCCCGTACAGGTTGTCGATGCGCGCGTCGCTGAGATCCCGGAAGCGGCGCACGATTTCGGCCGGCAGCGCCTCACCGATGCACAGCACGCGCCGCAGGTCCGGGAACTGGCGGCCGGCGGCCGTCTCACAGAACACCGAGAGCAACGACGGCACGAAATCCGCTGTCGTTATGTGATGTTCGGCTATCAACCGGGCCATCGCATCCGGATCGCCGCTCGCGGTGCGGCCCGCGACAACCAATTTCGCACCACATGTCAAGGGGCAGAACAACTCCCAGACCGACAGGTCGAAGGTGACCGGAGTCCGCAACAGCATGACGTCGTCGCCGAGTCGGTAGTGCTCGTGCATCCAGCGGAGTTGATTGACCACCGCTGCATGCGGTATCGCCACACCCTTCGGTACCCCGGTCGAGCCGGAGGTATAGATGACATAGGCCAGGTTCGCGGGACGCAGCGGCTCGAGCCGATCGGCGTCCGTCACCGGCGACGCATCCCGGTACTCGACGTCGAGTTCCGCGAGCGCCCATACCGGGACGTTCTCGGGCAGATTCGCGTCGTCGAACCGGCGGGTGAGCACCGCCCGCGGCCGCGCGGCGGCGAGGACGGCGCGCACGCGGTCGAGCGGGTGATCCGGATCCAGGGGCAGGTAGGCCCCGCCGGCCGCGTGGATCGCATACAGTGTGACCAGCAGGTCGATGGAGCGGTGCATCGCCACGGCCACAACGGTTTCGGGGCCAACTCCGCGTCCGATCAACGAACGCGCCAGCGAATTCACCCGTGCCGCGAACTCTCGGTAGCTGAGTCGCGTGCCGTCTTCGGAGTCGAGCACGGCCGTGCTGTCCGGCGTCGCGGCGGCCTGCGCGGCGAACAGGTCCGCGATCGTCGCAGACGATGGCGGCATCGTCCCCCCGGTTTCGCGCACGGCCAGCGCGCGCGCCTCGTGCGCGGTCAGCAGCTCGATGTCGCCGACCGCGCGGGTGGGATCGGCGACTATCGCGCGCAGTAGCAGCACGAACCGGTCGATCATCGAAATGATCGTTGCCTCATCGAAAAGATCTGTGGCGTAACTGAATTCGACTGACATCGCGCCGGGTTCACCGTCGCGCTCCGCGGTATCGACGAGATTCAGATGCAGATCGTATTTGGCCACACTCGGATCGACCGTCCGGGCCGACACCGTCAGTCCCTCGAACCGCACCGTGGGAATCTCGATGTTGTGAAACGAGAAACCCACCTGCGTCAATGGCGCGTGCGCCGCCGTGCGTGGCGGATTCAGCACTTCGACAAGGCGCTCGAACGGGATGTCGGCGTGGTCGAAGGCGGCCAGATCGGTAGCCCGGACCTGTTCCAGGATGTCAACGAAGGACGCGCCGGGTTCGATGCGCGTCCGCAGCACCAGGGTGTTGACGAACATTCCGACCAGGCGCTCGAGTCCCGGTTCGCCGCGACCGGCGATGGGCGTGCCGACGGCGATGTCACCGGTTCCCGAAAGCCTGGCCAGCAGTGCGGCATACGCCGCGTGCAGCACCATGAAGACCGTCACGTCGCGGCGCCGGGATAGGGCGACCAGGGCACGACCGAGGTCGGCGGGCAGTGTCGTCGACACCGTGGCACCGCGGAACGATTGCCGCGCCGGGCGCGGACGGTCGGTGGGCAGGTCGAGTACTTCGGGCAGATCGGCAAGAGCAGCCCGCCAATACTCGATCTGGGTGGCGGCCGGGCAGTTCGGGTCGTCCTCGGTGCCGAGCCATTTCCGTTGCCACAGAGCATAATCCGCGTACTGCACGGGCAATGGCGACCACTGCGGCGCCGCGTGCTTTGTACGGGCGTTGTAGGCGGTCATCAGGTCCGCGGCCAGCGGTGCGAGCGAGGATCCGTCGAAGCTGATGTGATGGACGATCAGGACCAGGGTGTGGTGATCGGATGCACTGCGCAGCAACGTGATTCGGAAAGGAACCGCGCGGGTGACGTCGAATCCGGCCGCGGCCGCCGCGACGATACGCGCCTCGATGTCTGCCGCCGCCACCTCGACCGGCTCCAGCGGGGGTAGTGCCGCCTGCACCGGCACGATCAGCTGGTGCAGTCCGCTGTCGCTGTCCGGGTAAACGGTCCGGAGAGCTTCGTGCCGGTCGAGCACATCGGCGATCGTCGCATGCATGGCGGCCACGTCGAAGGGGCCCGACATGTCCACGACCAGGGCGATGTTGTACAGCGCCGAGCCCGTGTCGAACTGATTGAGAAACCACATGCGGGCCTGGGCAGGAGACAGCGGGATCCGTGCCGGGCGTTCCTGCGGGATCAGCGGTTCCCGCCCGGGTGCGTCGATGGCCCGCAGATCCGCCGCGAATGCCGCGATGCTCGGCGCGTCGAACACGGTGCGCAGCGGAATTTCGACACCGAAGACAGCGCTCAGCCGCGCGGCTACCCGCGTCGCCGACAGCGAGTTGCCGCCGAGATCGAAGAAGTTGTCGAGGACGCCGACGCGATCAATGCCCAGAACAGCGCCGCACACCTCGGCGACGATCTGCTCGGCCGCGTCACGTGGCGCGACGAACTCGGCGGTCTCACCGCCGAACACCGGTGCCGGCAACCCAGCACGGTCGATTTTGCCCACCGATGTCAGCGGTAGCGCGTCGAGCACCGTCACCGCATCCGGAACCATGTGCAACGGAAGGCGTTGGGTGGCATAGGTCGTCAACTCCGTGACATCGACGGCATCCATTGCCGGCGTCACGTAGGCGGCAAGCCGCAGTCCGCTCTGCGTCGCAATGCTGACCGTCACTACGGCCGCCACCGCTGGATGCCGGGCGAGGACGGCCTCGATTTCGCCGAGTTCGATGCGCTGGCCGCGGATCTTCACCTGGAAGTCGGTGCGCCCGATGTATTCGAGGGTGCGCTCGGGTGTCCAGCGGACCAGGTCGCCGGTGCGGTACATGCGTGCCCCCACCGCACCGAACGGATCGGCCACGAATGCCGACGCGGTGTCCGCGGGCCGGCCGAGGTATCCGCGGGCGAGATGGATACCGGAGATGTACAGCTGTCCGGTCACCCCGACCGGTACCGGCTGGAGATTCGCGTCCAATACCAGCGCCTCGACACCGCGGATCGGGCCACCGATCGTGACGCGGGCACCGGAGCACAGCCGATCGCTGATCGCGACCATGATCGTGGTCTCGGTCGGCCCGTACCCGTTGAACAACCGACGACCAGGACTCCACGCCGCGGCCGTTTCCGCCGACACCGCTTCCCCGCCCGCGACCAAAACCTGTAGTGAATCCACGTCGGCCGGCGACATCGTCGCCAGCACGCTCGGTGTGATGAACGCATGCGAAACCCGTTGCGTGCGAATCAATTCCGCCAACCGTTCCGCCGCGAAGACATCCGGCGGCGACACCACAAGGGCCGCACCGTTCGGGTGCGCCATCAGCAACTCCAGGACCATCGCATCGAAACCCGGAGCCGCCACCTGCAACACCCGCGCGGAACTGTCGATCCGATAACGTTCACGTTGTTCGGCGGTGAAATTCGCCAAGCCCTCGTGCGTCACAGTGACGCCCTTCGGCTCACCCGTCGACCCCGAGGTGTACACCACGTATGCCGCGTTCGAGGCACGGCACGCGCGGATCCGATCCGCGGCCGTCACGGCGGCAGCCGATCGCGCCGCGATGCAGACCTCGGTGCCCGGATCGTCGAGAATCAACCGCTCGACCGCGGACGGGAGCAGGCCCTGGGTGGCTTCCACCGTCAACGCCACCCGAACATTCGCGACCATCAGCGCGACTCGCTCGGCGGGATGCCGCGGATCCACCGGGACGAATGCCGCACCCGCCTTCGCCACCGCCCACATCGCCACCACGAGTTCCACCGACCGCGCCATCACCAGCGCGACCTGATCATCCGGGCCTATCTCCCACTCGATCAGCAACCGAGCCAGCTGATTCGACCAGGCATCCAACTCCCGGTACGACACCGTGCGTTCCCCCGACACGATCGCTACGGCATCCGGTTCCTGGACCGTCAGCAACTCCGCCAGCACCCGTGGCGCCTCGGCACTACCGCCCGACGCGGGCACCAGCGCGGCTCGCTCGGTCGTCGACAGCACATCGACAGCACCCACTCGCTGCTGCGGATTCGACACGACCGACTCGAGGATCCGATTCAGTCGCGCGGCGAATTCCTCGATCGTCCCCCGATCGAAAAGGTCGGTGGCGTAGTTGACCCGTAGCGCGAGATCGCCTGCCGCCCTGGCGTTCTCGGCGACGGTGACAATGATGTCGACCTTCGCCGGTTGCGGTCCCGGATCCAAGATCTCGGCAGTGAGCTCGGCCAGCTCCAGGCTCGGGCGGTCCATATTGTCGAAGGCGAGATACACCTGACACAGCGGTTCGTGCGCTGCCGACGGCATCGGATCGACCGCTTCCACGACGCGTTCATACGGCAGGTCGCCGTGGGCGAAAGCCTCGATATCGATATCTTTGACTCGCGTCAGAAACTCCGTGAACGATTCGTCGCCGCGCACCTGGGTGCGCAGCGGCACCGTGTTGACGAACATGCCGATGAGCGGTCCCAGCGCCCGCTGGCCGCGGCCCGCGACCGGCGTCCCGATGGTGATGTCCGCCGAATTCGACATCCGGGCGAGCAGAACCGCCAACGCGGCGTGAACGACCATGAAGGTCGTGACGTTCGCCGTGCGCGCCACTCGTTCGATCCCGGCGCACGTCTCGGCAGGAAGCACGGCGTCGACGACGTCTGCGAGCATGGACCGGCGAGCCGGCCGACGGCGGCCGGCGGGAAGTTCAAGCAGTCGCGTCACACCCGCCAATTGCTCTGTCCAGTAACGTAATTGGCGTGCTGCGAGCGAGTCCGGATCGCTTTCGTCGCCGAGCACATCGCGATGCCAGACGCTGTAGTCGGCGTACTGCACGGTCAGCGGTCGCCAATCCGGGGCGTGTCCCTGCGACCTCGCTCGGTAGGCCGCCGCGAAATCGGCCGCGAGCGGTACCAGCGACGATCCGTCGCAGCAGATGTGGTGCAGGACGACGACCAAGACGTGTCTGGGCTGGTCGGTGGATGCGAGCAGTGCGACCCGGATCGGCGGACGTCGGCGGACGTCGGTCCCGGTCGCGGCCAGCTCGCGGATCCGGTTGTCGAAATCGTCGGGACTGGTGAGCTGCGGGGTCGAATCCAGATCGGCGGCGACTTGCTCGGCCGACAGGATCACCTGCGTCCCTTGACCGTTCACGGCGGGATAGATGGTTCGCAGGGATTCGTGCCGTTCGATCACATCGGTCAGCGCCGAGCGCAGTGCCGCGGTGTCGAGGTGTCCGGTCAGCTGCAGCACCAGCGGAATGCTGTACGCCGCCGACTCCGGGTCGACCTGATTGATCAACCAGATCCGGTTCTGCGCGGGCGCCAGCGCAATGGGCTCGACGCGTGGCCGCGCCCGCAGGGCGGGGCGGCTGGAGTGCCGACCGGCTTCGATATGGGTGGCGAGTTGGGCAGCGGTCGGCTTGCCGAACAGCTCGCGCACCGATACCTCGCACCGGGTCAGCTCGGCGATCCGCACGGCAGCGCTGGTGGCGGTGAGCGAATTACCGCCCAGCTCGAAGAAGTTGTCCAGCACGCCGACCTTCGCAGTGCCCAGGACCTCAGCGAAGACGTCGACGATGGTCTCCTCGACGACAGTGCTCGGCGCTACGTACGGCGCGGCCGAACCGACGCCCGGCTCGGGCAGCGCCCGATGGTCGATTTTGCCGTTGACGGTCAGCGGCAACGCCTGCAGAACGACAATGTGGGCCGGGACCATGTATTCCGGCAGCATCGACCCGACGTGCGCGCGCAGCACCTCGGGCGCGCAGACCGCATCGGCGGCGGGCACGACGTAGGCGACCAGCCGGGCCGCTTGCGTGCCCGGCAGGTGCACGATGACCACCGCCGTCGAGACCGCACTGTGGCTCAGCAGCGCACTGCGGATCTCGTCCAGCTCGATCCGGAACCCGCGCAGCTGCACCTGCTGATCGGCGCGTCCGCGATATTCCAACTCGCCCTTGGCATTTCGTCGAGCGACGTCGCCGCTGCGATAGAGACGCCGGCCCGGCTCGCCGAACGGGTCGGCGACGAAGCGTCCCGCAGTCAACCCGGGGCGGCCGAGGTAGCCGCGGGCGAGTTGCGTTCCCGCGACATAGATCTGGCCCCAGGCTCCCAGCGGCGCCGGGCGCAATCGTTCGTCCAGGATATACACGCGCAACCCCGGCAGCGGTGGGCCGATCGTGCTCGGTGCGCCCGGCGCGGCGTTATCGGGTGTCAACCGGAGATAGGTGACGAAGACGGTGGTTTCGGTGATGCCGTAGCTGTTTGCCAGCACGGGCGGGTTCGGATTGTGTTCGTACCAGTCCGACAAACCCGCCGGATCGAGAGCTTCGCCCGAGAGAACGCCCAGTCGCAGGCAAACCTCACCGTCGGGCTCCCCGGCCTGCGCATATCGCTGTCGCGCGGTCGCGAATTGCTGGAATGCCGAGGGGGTCTGGCTGAAGATGCTCACCTTCTCGCGCGCCACCAGGCGCACGACGTCATCCGGCGAACGCGTGGCAGGTCCGTCCACCACGACCACCCGCCCGCCGGTAACCAGCGCACCGAAGATCTCCCACACCGAATAGTCGAACGCGAACGAATGGAACAACGTCCACACGTCGCCGGCGCGGACTCCGATTTCGGCACACGCGTTCGTCAGGTAGGCGGCGACCGCGCGATGAGTGATCGGCACGCCTTTCGGCCGTCCCGTCGATCCTGAGGTATAGATGACGTAGGCGACGTTGTCGAGGCGCAGCGGGCGGGTGCGGTCCGCATCGGTGATCGGACGAGCGGTCTGCACACCCGAGTCGTCATCGAACAGCACGACGGAACCGACATTGCCGGGCACCTGATCGCGCATGCTCCGGTTGGTCACCACAGCGATCGGATCGGCATCGTTCAGTACATAGTCGAGTCGATCGAGCGGGTGCGCGAGATCCAGCGGCAGATACCCGGCGCCCGACTTCAGCACCGCTAGAGCGACGACGATCAGATCGGCATCGCGTGGCATCGCGATGGCCACCAGCGATTCCGGCCCAGCACCGAGGGCAATGAGCTTGCGGGCGAACCGGTTCGAGCGCTCGTCGAGTTCACGGTAGGTCAGAGCGGTCGTACCCGATGTGACGGCCACCGCGGAGGGAGTGGCCGCGGCCTGTCGCGTCAGCAGATCAACGAGCGTCGCAGAACTCGCTACGCCGTCGCGCCCGGCGAGTTCGCCCAGCATGCGCCGCTCCTCGGCGGGATCGACGAGCGGTATGTCGACCAAGCGGGTGTCGGCAGGGGAATCCATCATGCGGTACAAGAAGTCGACGAATCGACTGATGTGCAGGTCGAGTTCGTCCTGCCGGTACAGGTTGGCGTTGCCGTGCAATTCGATGAGCAGCGGCGCGTCGGCCCCGGAGCGGTACATATTGAGCTGCAGGTCGTCCAGGGCCCCGGACGTCAGTGCGCGGTAGCGGCCGATCGCCGAACCGAGCCGAATCTCGGAATCGAAGAACAAGATATTGACGATCGGACCGAACGAGGTCGCGGCCGCGTCCAACGCGTTGGACTCGCGGCGCAGATCCTCGAAACGGTAGAGCTGGTGCCGCATCGCCAGGACGAGCTCGGACACCGACGCCCGGATCAGCCCTTCGACGGTGGTCGTCGGGTCCACGGCGAATCGGATCGGCACCATGTTCGCCAACATCGCGGCGGCGTTGCGCATGGGCATCGTCAGACGTCCGGTCACCGGCAGCGACAAGACGACGTCGTCGGTGTCTGTCATGCGGGCGAGAAACGCGGCGAACGCGGCCACCACGACTTGCGCAGGCGATGCGTGCAGGTCGACGGCGAAACGGCCGAGCATGGCGGTCAACCGCGACGGCAGCGACCGACCGGCGAAGCGGTCGTTTTCGCTCCACTTGGCGGTGCGGCCGGACAGACTCGTCGTCGGCGGCAGATCGGCGACCTTGTCGAGCCAGTACGCCTTATCGGTGTCGAACCGGCGGCTCATACGATATTGGCGCTCCGCCGCGACGATGTCCGTCAGCCGGGCCGCCGCCAGCCGGGCCGGCGGCCTGCCTTCGAGCAGTGCGTTGTAGTGCTCGGCCGTTCGGTTCACGGTGTTGAGCGCACCATAGCCATCGATCACCAGATGATGGGCGCGCGCGTACCACAGATACCGGTCTTGGCCGACCCGGATGAGCCGCGTCGCGGCGAGCCGGTCCCGGGCCAGGTCGATAGCCTTGGTGTTGTAGTCACGGCGCATCCATTCCATCGCCGCTGCGTACGGATCGTCTTCGGCGCTGAGATCCAGTAACGGCTCGTCGTAGACGATGCTGCGGTCGACGAATTGAAACGGCTGCCCCCCGGATTCGACCACCCGGACGACAAGAGACTCGGTCTCGTGGCCGGCGTCGTTCACCGCCTTGGTGAACACGTCGTAGGCTATGGGCCCCTCGATCTCGACGTAGTGTGCGATATTGACGTTCGGGCCGCCGGGCAGGTTGTCCGCGAGCCACATTCCGTATTGCGCCCTCGAAAGCGGAATCAGATCCGGATCTCGGTCGGCAGGCGTGGCTGAATTCCGACTCATCGTTTAACCCCTCCTCGAATTCCGAGAAACAGGAGCAGCGCGCGACAAAGACCCGTCCGTGCCCGGAACTTCCCGTAGGTGTTTTCTTCCTTACCGATGCAATTGCATATGCACTTCGCCGACGTTCGAGCGAGCGTCCATCCCTGCTGCGGTCATGCGCCCGCCGAATGACCTCACTAATGACAGCTCGAAATCGTAGCCGCTCCATAGGCATACCAAGCCCTATCACCGAGCGTGCCGAGCAACTTTGCAAAAATTCGTCGCAAGGGCGGCACGAGGATCTGCCGCCGCAAGCGCGCAGACGTCCAGAAACCCCCTGTTCACGCGAGGTCGACCGCGACCCCGCAGGACATCGAGCTACGTACGATATGTCCGTATCAAAGAGATCCGCGTTATCGAAGCGGCTGAGTCCCGCACCTAACCTCGGGTTCGGGATCTCATTCCGAAGTTGAGCCCGCCCGGGCGGCTACTGCTTCGGACATTATCCGGCCCCTCAAAAGACAAGAGGCTCACACATCCACGTGCCGGAACCGCATGTGGCAACCTTCTGCACCCGTGATATAGGGAAACCCGTTGCGCCACATACATCTAATGCTACTGGATTCCGACTTTTGATGTCTCACACTCGACGTGAATCTCGACGCCCTCAACACTTCCGCAGCCTCCGGTTTGTCGCAGGTATCCGCAACCATGTTCACCCGCTGGCTCTTCGCCACCATCCGCGCAGCGATAACCCGGGCAAGGCTCGATCTCTCGATCCTCAGCGTTGTGATCACCGCGATCATAGCTGGAGTCGATCAGTGATTCCCCTTCTGCCACACCGAGACGAGACCAGTTGGTCCTTCAATGGGCCGTTGCACGTCTGCTCCGGCTTCAGTGCTGCTGGACGACCCGCACCACCCACCGCCGAAACTGCTGCCGATGCTCCACCCACGGACGCTGCCGCCGCTCCTCGCACTCATCGCGCCGACGCACTCGGGCCGCAACGGCTCACACCGGGCGCGGGCCATTTCGTCCCGGCGGCACCGAGTTTCGCCGACCGGCTAGAGGAGTTTCTTTCGTCGGGCAAAGACACGCAACCGCGGTAGCCCTGGACAGAACTGCCCCGGCGAGCCGTCCACGGCAGCAAAGCCGCGAAGCGCGCCCGTGACCCCGAACAAGCCGCTCTTTGGGACTCCCAGCTGTCTCGCGTGGCCGGATCGGTCACGGTCAGCGGCATTCCACCGATCCTGCCCCCTACAAGGCGCTCGAGGTTCGACAGGACCTGGTGCTGAGTCGAATCCGGGCTTGCTGACGTCTTCTGTTCCGTGGGAGACAGGCCCAGCGCGCTGGACAGCAGGTCGGATTCAGCGCTGACCGTACCGATCGGCGTCGTCGCGGGCGGAGTCGCCGGAACCGTGGTCGGGTACTACGCCGGTTCATTCCTCGATTCAGCGGTGGGGCAGCGGCTCCCACAGCTGGCCGATGCCTATCGCCGCGGATCCCGCGAAGCCCGCAACGTCGTCGTCCGCCCCGACCGGACAACCGAACCGTGCGAAGCGGAATGACCAATCGGAAGACACGATTCTCGCCGACCATGTCGCAAATAGAACTCATTCTGCCGCATTTGGTGTCCGGACGCTGCGTAGCGTCGGCGGCGCCCGCGAATGGTCGTCATTGATGACGTGGATGGAGATGCCTATGAACGCATCGATCGTATTGCAGCCGTTGACGGCGGTGCAGGCATGATCGAAATTGCCGCGCAGTCGATATGTCGCGCAGGACTGAGCTACGGGGCGCTCGTCGCAGATGCCATTGCCAGTGTCGCCGAGGCTGCGTTCGCAGTTGGGGAGACGCCGTGTTGTGCCATCTGACAGTCGATTTCGGCCTTGGATCGCCACTGCATTTCAGCGCTTCCCACGAAGCGGCAGTGATATTCGCACGGGAGTCGACTGCGAAGGGGTGGGCCTGGGCAGCGACAGTCGATGATCGAGTGGAAGAAGGCTATCCGTCTATGCCGTGCCAAGACCTGTACACCTCACCGACTGGACCGGATGTGCGGGCATGACGAACAGCGAACTAATCGAGGCGTGCATTGATCTCGTTGGACGCAGATCACACGAACAGCTGCCTCGAATTCGATGAGCTCACATCCGTTCCGACTGCAGGGTACAAGGAGAAAATCGGTGACTCAGAGTTACTTTCAGGTGATCGCCCACTATCACGTACAACCGGAGCAGTTGGCGACCGTTCTCGAACTGCTCGCCCGGTTGCGCACCGCCAGCCGCGAAGAACCCGCCGACCTGTCCTACGACTACTTCCAAAACGCCGACGACCCAGCGCATCTGGTGATCCTCGAACGCTACACCGACGCCGAGGGATTCACCGCCCACCGCGAATACGAGCACTTCCAGATGATCGGAATCGGGGAAATCATTCTGCGCCTGGATCGCAGGCAGGTCGACACCTATCCGGTCGCCTGACACGGTCGCCGATCGGCGGCGCGTTCGGACGCTCGACCTTGGTCTCGAGGTCCAAGCTGTTCAAGCGTTCGCGCCTGCACAGTCGAATCGTTGATACGCCACCCTCATTGGACGTGGCGACAGGTCGTCATCCGAATACCTTTCCTCGCCGTTCAGACGGCTTCGACGAGGTCGTGGTGATCCTCCAACTCGGCGAACCGTGCCGCGGTCAACACATCATCGGCCACCCCGGCACCGCCAGTCCCGCAGCGTTGAGGATTCGATGCGACTCGCGGTGCTGCTCCTTGCTGAGCGGGAGACCTCGGGCGACGGCGTCCCGAATATCCGCGGGCACCATCGTGGTGAAGAACTTCCGAAGGCCTTCTCGGAACTCGATATCCTGCTGTGAGAGAGAAAGTCTCATTGCTTCTCCAGTCCCAGCGTGTGCGCATATCAGGCGAGCTGCGCGACAATGTCGGCGCTCAGCGCCTTGTGGGCGAGAGCTCTCGCCGCCTCGTCGTACTGGGCCTTGAAGACGGCCACCAGATCGGCGACGGTGAGGTTTTCCTTGATCGAGCCGATACCCTGCCCAGCGCCCCAGATGTCCTTCCATACCTTGGCGCTCGAGCTGCCGCCGGAGCCGAAGTTCATGGCCGACGGGTCGGACTGGGGAAGGTTGTCCGGATCCAGGCCTGCGGCGATGATGCTGCCGCGCAGATAGTTGCCATGAACACCGGTGAACGAGTTCGTGTAAACGATGTCCCTGGCCGTGGACTCTACGATCATCTGCTTGTAGTCGACAGCCGCGACAGCCTCGGCTGTCGACAGGAACGCCGAACCGACATATGCGAGATCAGCGCCGGCAGCTTGGGCCGCGAGGATGGATCGCCCGTGGGCGATGGCACCCGACAGCAGCACCGGCCCGTCGAACCATTCACGGATCTCCTGAACGAGCGCGAACGGCGACTGGGTGCCAGCGTGGCCGCCGGCGCCAGCGGCCACGGCAATGATGCCGTCGGCGCCCTTGTCGATTGCTTTGCGCGCGAACTCATCGCTGATCACGTCGTGCAGCACGATTCCGCCGTAGGAGTGGACGGCCTCGTTGATCTCCGGACGCGCCCCGAGGGACGTGATCACGATCGGCACTTGATGTTTCACGATCACTTCCATGTCGTGATCGAGGCGGTCATTGGTGCGGTGGACGATCTGATTGACCGCGAACGGCGCCACCGTGGCATCCGGGTTGGCGGCCGCATACGAAGCGTTTTCCTCCGTGATGCGGTCGAGCCAGTCCGCCAGCTGCGAGGCGGGGCGGGCGTTCAGGGCCGGGAAGGAACCGATCACTCCGGCCTGACACTGAGCGATCACCAGCTCGGGCCCAGAGGAGATGAACAACGGCGATCCCACGATGGGCAGCGTGAGGCGACCGGACAGAGTTGCAGGTAGGGCCATGACGGGGGTCCTTCGGAAGATGCGAAAGCGTTTGTCTCGCGGCGCGTCGGCCGCGAAGGAAGTGCGCTACGACGAAGCTATCGCCGCGACAACCTCTATGCAATAAGTTGCATAAACATGTGGCGCCCATCACACTGGTGGCCTTGCGCTCGCCGTTGCGACCGCCCGAAATGCGATGTGCCGCGCCGAGGCACTCCCGGCTGAGTGAGATTTCTCCGCCGATGATCGACTGGTCGCAGACTTCGCAGCGACCTTCTCTGCCGGAGCTCGCGGATCCGGGCGGCGCGATCTGGTCGATCGGTGCTCTCTACCATGGGGCGGTGGCACTGCAGTTTGCGATCCTGACCGCGTTGACCGAACGCGAGTCGACCGGCATCGAGCTCGCCCGGCGGTTCGACCGCGCATTCGGATACTTCTGGTCGGCCACGCACCAGCAGATCTATCGCGAACTGGATCGACTTCGCACCGGCGGCCTGGTCGCCGAGGTTCCACAACGGGAGCCTCCCGGACGTGGCCAACCGAAGCGCTTCTCGATCACACCTGCGGGAACCGCCGCTCTCCACAGGTGGATGAGCGAGACCGACGAGCCGACTCCGCAGCGGAATGCGCTGATCGTGCGGTTGCGCGCCGCAGCCGCTGTTGGGGACTTCGAGGGCATCCGAGATGCGGTCGCCAACCATCTCGAAGTGCATGAAAGGACGTACGCCACCTATCGGGAGATCGAGGAGCGTGACTTCTCGGCTATCGGCGATGACAGCGATAAAGTGCGGCATCTGGTCTTGAAGGCCGGCCTAGGGACAGAACGCGTCTGGGCCGACTGGTGTCGCGAGGTTATCGCGACATTGGATGAAATACAGAGGCCGAGCGAAGCTCGACCTACCTGACTCCGGCCGGGCGTACAGTGCGGTCGATGTCAAGGGACGACGGGCGGCATAGCGCTCGAGCTTGTCTCAGCCGCGCACCTCTTTTACGAATTCCGCGATGGCGGAGCCGATTGCATCAGGGCTGTCTTCTTGGATGAAATGCGATCCGGGAACGGTGATTTCGCGCTGGTTGGGCCAGGTGCGACAGAATTCGCGCTGGACGCCGGTGAGGATGGAGCCCGGTTCCGCATTGACGAACAGCTTCGGGAGGTCGCTTGTACTCAGCCACTTTCCGTAGTTATCGACTACTCCGACAACATCTTTCGGCTCTCCGTCGATCGGTATCTGGCGAGGCCAGCTCAGAGTGGGCCGACGGTCCTCGCCCGGCGAGGCGAAGGGCCGCCGATACTCGGCCATCTCCGCCTCGCTCAGTGACCGCAGCACCGACCCTGGGAGGACCCTCTCGACGAATATGTTCTTCTCCAGCACCATTCCCTCACCGGCAGACGACCGGAAGCCCTGGAACACACCTCGCGCACCCTCCGGCCACTGCTCCCACGTGACCGGCATGACGATGCTTTCCATATAGACGATCGCCCGGACACGGTCGCGGTGCTGGTTGGCCCAATCGAATCCCAGGGCCGACCCCCAGTCGTGCAGGACCAGCACGACATCGTCACCGAGGTCGAGCGCATCCCACAGCGCGAAAAGGTGATCACGGTGCTCGGCGTAGGTATATCGGTCGGGACCGGATTCCGGGAGCTTGCCGGAATCACCCATACCGATGAGATCACAGGCGATCAACCGCCCCAGCCCTGCACAGTGCGGCATCACATTGCGCCACAGATACGACGAGGTCGGGTTGCCATGTTGGAAGACAATGGCGTCGCCCTCCCCCTCGTCGATGTAGGCCATGCGTTGCCCGCGAACATCCGAGAACTTCTTCGAAGCGAAAGGTTCTGTGCTGTATGACATTATTCTCCTAGTTGGTCAGCGTCCGGCGAAGACAGGTCTACGTCGCTGCACGAAGGCCTGAACACCTTCACGGCCGTCGTGGCTTCGGCTGGTTTGCACGAGCTGTCGTGCCTCGCGTTCCATGTGCGATTCCAGGCTGTCGTTGGACGCCATCATCAGCAGTCTCTTGACTCCACCGTGCGCGTAGGTCGGCCCGTCCGCGAGCTTGCCAGCCACGGCGGCGACGGCGTCGCGCTGGGCATTCGAAGCTGTTGGCTCGGCCAAGGTGTTCGAGACCGCGTACGCCGTCACCGGTCGTGGTGGTGGCACCGTGTCGGCCGGACTGCCACATCCCTCGGCGACCGTGCAGCTGTCACCGCTCGGCATCGTGGCCGAGAATCGGCGCATCCTCGGCTCCTACATGGGCACGGCACAGCCCGCTGTCGACATCCCGACGATGATCTCGCTGTGGCGCGCGGGCCAGCTCCCCCGTGGACCGCCTCGTCTCGAGAGAACTACCGCTCACCGACATCAACGCAGCAATGGATGATCTCGCCTCGGGTCGGGCACTGCGTCTGATCATTCGCCCCGTCGGCCCTGGTAGCAGCCGCGGTGAACGTCATGCAGCTCCTTCTTCCGACACCTCGGGTTCCTGTACGAGTCGGTCGGCCATGGTGGACGCGATGAACTTGGGGATCGTGGGGGCGAAGAGTTCGAGGTAGGAGTCCATCCATTCGTGGCGGGAGCTGAGGAATGGGAAGTCGGTGGGGGCCATATAGCGGACGGCGAGCATGGGCAGTGGCGCGTCGAGTGCGGGGAAGTCCGGATTGTGCAGCCCCGCGACGGTGCATCCGGGATAGAACTGGCCGAGCATCAGACCCTTTTCGACGAACCGAGACTTCTGGTCCTGTTGAATATCGTCGATGTCGGAGTATTCGGTGAGGTTGGGGAATACCGCGAGGACCGCCTTCGATTTGGCATCGGGTTCGCCCTGCGGTGGCAGGGCGGGGAACAAGTCGTACAGATCGTCGATGATCGCGGCTATGCGGTGGGCATCGATGGAACGACTTTCGAACGCGGCCCAGATGAACTGATTCCGGACGGCACGGTTGGTGTAAGGACAGACCGGGCCGGTTCGGCCGAGGTCTGGGTGCGGTCGGCACAGGTATTCGACCGTCCACCGCTGCAGTTCGGCGGCGCAGGGATGCAGGGCGCTGCGGGCCGCCTCATCGGTAGCGAATAGGTTGACTGGCTCGACGCCGGAGCGGATCCCGACGAGTTGGGAGTTGGTCATGATCGGCCTGTCCTTCCTGAGGTGGTGGACCCCCGTTGCGTGCTGCGGGCAGAGCGGAAGTGCTCGGTGAGGACGAGGCCGATCGCGCGGAGCGAATCGGGTTCGATCATCCGTTCGTGCCGGACCGGAATGGGGTGTTCAGTGATCCGGCCGGTGATGAGGTCGTTCCAGGCGAGGGCCGGATCGGGGCCGCCGTCCGTGTCGTCGGCGGCGCGGAAGTAGATCAGATCACCGTCGAAGCGCGTCGGCCGATGATGCCGGGTGAGCTCGACGAGCCGGGTGTAGTCGTCGCGCAGGGTCACCAGATGCTCGGCGGTGACGGCGCTGAAGAGTCCGCCTTGCTGGTGCAGCAATTCGGCCGCGGCCTCGGCGGTGAGATCGGCGGTGTCCGTCGGCATCGCGATTCCGCCGAACTCGGCAAGCATCTGCGTGATCGTCGGGGTGGAAACGCGGACGGTGCTGGCGGTGACGACGCGGGTGTCCATCATGGCCAGGGTGGCGACGGACTCGCCGTCGCGTCGGAGTCGGGCCGCGATCGCGTGGGCGATGGTGCCGCCGAGTGAGTAGCCGAGCAGGTGGTACGGGCCGTGCGGCTGGATGGTGCGGATCTCGTGGACGTAGCGGGCGGCGAGTTCGTCGAGCGTCTCGAATTCGGCGGTGGCGTCGCTGAATGCCGGGGATTGCAGCCCGTACACGGGGCGGTCGGGATCGAGGTGCTGCACGAGTCCGCTGAAACCCCAAGCCAATCCGACGGCCGGGTGGACGCAGAACAGCGGCGGTTCGGCACCGGCGGCACGCAGCGGGAGCACGACTGCGAGTACGTCACCGGTGTCCTGTTCGTCGAGGCCGCGCAGTCGGGCATCGATGCGCGCAGCGAGCGTCGCCGGAGTCGGATCGGTGAAGATCCACTGAACCGGCACGGTCGCACCGGTCGACTCCACCAGCCGCGCCACCAATCGGGCGGCGGCCAGCGAATTGCCTCCGATGGAGAAGAAGCCGTCGTCGACGCCGACTCGTTCGATGTCGAGGGTCTCGGCGAAGGCGTCGCAGACGGTGGCCTCGAGTTCGGTCGACGGCGGCCGGTACGGGGAGTGACGCAGGTCGGGACTCGGCAGCGCCTTGTAGTCGAGTTTGCCGGTTGCGGTGCGCGGCATCCGGTCGAGGGTGATGATGGCGGTGGGAATCATATGGGTGGGCAGACGGGTCGCGAGTGCACTGGTCAATGTGGTGATATCCGGCGTGGCGTCGTGGGCAGGTACGACATAGCCGATGAGCTGGCGGGTGCCGTCGGGTCTGGTGTGGACGGTGACCGCTGCATTAGCTATATCGCGCTGGCTACGCAGCGCCGTTTCGATTTCGCCGGGTTCGATTCGATGTCCGTGCATCGTCAACTGCAGGTCGCTGCGGCCGATGAACCGCAGTGTGTGGTCGGCGGTCCAGGCGACGAGGTCGCCGGTCCGATACATGCGTGTTCCGGGCGGTCCGTAGGGGTCGGGGACGAATCGGGCCGCGGTGGTCGCGGGCTGCCGGTGGTAACCGCGGGCGAGGCCCGGTCCGGACAGGTACAGCTCGCCGGGGACGCCGGGTGGGACCGGACGCAGTCTGCGGTCGAGTACCACGGCGGTGAATCCGCGCGTCGGCCCGCCGATTGTCATCGGGCCGTCCGCATGCGCGGTCAGGGGAGCATCGGCGCAGCTCATGATCGTGTTCTCGGTGGCGCCGTAGGTGTTGATCACCCGGTGGCCCGGTGCCCATCGAGCGGCCAGATCGGGCGGGCAGGCCTCGCCGCCGAGGATCAGCGTCTGGAGGGTGTCGAGCCCATCGGTGGGTAGCGATCCGAGCACAGTCGGGGTCAGCGCGGCATGGGTGACGTGTTCGGCGTCGATCACCTCGGCCAGTTCGGCGCCGGCAGCCACCGGCGTCGCGGCGAGGACCAGAGTCGCACCGGCCGCGACGGCCGTGAGCCATTCGAGGATCGAAACGTCGAAGCTCGGCGAAGCGGCACCAAGTATGCGGCTCATCGGTGTGACACCGAACCGTTCGCGTGTTTCGGCGGCCAGGTTCGCTATTCCGGCGTGGGTGACCACGACTCCCTTGGGAGTACCGGTGGAACCGGAGGTGTAGATCAGGTAGGCCGGGTGCTCGGGCCGCAGTGTGGTGGTGCGCTCATGGTCGTCGATCGGGCTCGGCGTCGCCGGCTCCGTCATCGCGGCGAAGGTGGGATCGTCGAGGTCGAGCCAGCTGATCTCGCCCGGTAACTGGTCTCGGTAGGTTCCGTAGGTCAGCCCGACGGCGGCGCCGGAATCGGTAATAATGCTGGTGATCCGGTCGTGCGGATGGATCAGGTCGACCTGCACGAACGCGGCGCCGGTCTTGGCGACCGCCCATACGGCGATCATGGCATCGATGGAGCGCGGTAGCGCCACGGCCACCGCCGATTCCGGTCCTACTCCCGCGGCGATCAGTACCCGTGCCCACCGGTTCGAGGTTTCGTCGAACTCGCGGTAGGACAGCGTCGCCCCGGCACAGACCAGCGCCGCTGCGTCCGGCGAAGTCGCGGCGGCGTCAGACAACACCTGCGGCAACGGCGACGTGACCGTGCCGGGTCGACCGCGGACGGGTACGAGTGTGGCCTGTTCGACGGGCGAGAGCAGTTCCAGTCGGGTGAGGGGGAGGTCGATGTGTGCGGCGATGGTGTGGAGCACGTGTAGCACTCGGTCGGCGAGGGCGTCGATGTGGTGGTGGTCGAAGAGTTCGGGCAGGTATTTGAAGGTCAACTTCAATTGTGTGTCGTGGTGGGCGATCAGGCCGAGTGGGTAGTGCGCGGCGTCTCGTCCCTGGACGTCGAGGACGTGCATTCCGGCGATGTCGGTGTCTTGGGACAGTCCGGCCGAGTCGACGGGGTAGGACTCGAAGACGGTCACGGTGTCGAACATCGCGCCGGGACCGGTCAGCTGTTGGATTTGGGCGAGTCCGAGGTGGTGATGGTCGAGCAGGGCAACCTGTTCGGTTTGGATCCGCCGCAGCAGTTGGGCGAGGCTTTCGTGGTGGTCGAGTCGGACCCGGACGGGCACGGTGTTGACGAACAGCCCGACCATCGATTCGATGCCGGAGATGTGTGGGGGACGTCCGGAGACGGTGGTGCCGAAGACCACGTCTTCGCGGGCGGTCGCGTTGGCGAGCACGAGCGCCCACGCCGCCTGGATGACGGTGTTGAGCGTGGTTTCTTGTTGCTGGGCCGCGGTGACCAGCGCCGCGGTGTGAGTTTCGCTCAGCTGCACTTGGACCTCGCGCGGAGCGGTGGTGTTGCGGCGGGCGCGGTCGGCAGCAGCGAGCAGTGTCGGCGCGGTGATGCCGTCGAGTGCCCGCGTCCATGCGGCCTCGGCCGCGGCCTGATCCTGGGCCTTCAGCCACATCAGGTAGTCGCGGTAGGGACGCACCGAGGGCAGTGCCGCGGTGTCGCTGTCGGTGGCGTAGAGCACCAGCAGTTCCCGGATCAGCAGTGGTGTGGACCAGCCGTCGATGAGGATGTGGTGCATGCTCAGCAGCAGCCGGTACTGCTGGGGGGCGATGCCGATCAGGGTCAGGCGCAGCAGTGGTGCTGTGGTCATGTCGAATCGGCGGTCGGCGGTGTTGATCTGTTCGAGCGCGGCGGCGGTGTCGTCGTGCTCGGTCAGGTCGATCTCGGTGAACGGAACATCGACGGTGTGGGGTATCACCTGGACCGGTTCGCGGGCGCCGTCGCGCACGAACGCGGTGCGCAGGTTCGGGTGCCTTGCGAGCAGGGTTTGGGCGGCGCGGTGCAGTCGGTCCGCGTCGACGCGCCCGCCGAGTTCGATAGTGAGTTGCACGATGTAGGCGTCGATGGCGTCGGTGGCGAGTTGGGCGTGGAACAGCAGCCCGGCCTGTAGCGGTGTCAGCGGCCAGATGTCGTCGAGCGCCGGGTACCGGGCCTCGAGTCGGTCGATGGCGGGCTGGTCGAGGTCGACGAGGCCGACATCCGACGGTGTCAGCCCGCCGACACCGGGTCGGGCGGCGTGGGTGGCCAGCGCGGTGACCGCCTCGCGCCACAGTTCGGCGATCTCGGTGACCTCGATGGCGGTGAGTAGGCCGGTGGGGTAGTCCCAGGAGGCGCTCAGGGTGGGTCCGTCGGGGGTGTCGGTGGTGGCCGCGTTGATGGCGAGCACGGCCGCGGCGGCGGCGTCGGGGTTCTGGATGCCGCCGCCGTCGCTGTCGCCGCCGGCGGGCAGCCATCCGATCTCGCGCATCTGCGCGGGGATGGTGTCGAAACGACCGAGGTAGTTGAAGCTGACCTGCGGCTCGGGGAGCCCGCCCAAGACCGCGGCGGTGTCGGGGTTGAGGTAGCGCAGCAGCCCGTAGCCGATCCCGCGACCGGGCACCTGGCGCAGTTGTTCCTTGACCGACTTGATGAGCGCTCCCGCGGCGGGACCGGTGGTGAACGCGTCGTCGATGTCGATGCCGGACAGGTCCAGGCGCACCGGGTAGGTGGTGGTGAACCAGCCGACGGTGCGGGTGAGGTCCGCGCCCGGCAGCACCGCGTCGTGGCGGCCGTGGCTTTCGAGAGTGAGCAGTGTTTCGGTGCTGTCGTGGCCGTGGCCGTGGCCGTGGCCGTGGTCGTGGCCGTGGTCGTGGCCGTGGCGGTGACGCCATCGGGTCAGTGCCAGCGCCAGCCCGGCGATCAGGGCGTCATCGACACTGCCGCGGAAGGCTCGGGGCAGCGTGGTCAGCACCGCGCGGGTCACCGCGGTCGGCAGTGTCACCTCGACGGTGGCGACACTGGCCTGGACATCGACGTCCGGGTCGAGCGGGCGGGCACCGATCATCGGGTCGACGGTATCGAGGGTGGATTGCCACCAGTCGAGTTCGTCGAGGTGTTCGGCGGCGGTGTGCAGGCCGTGGGCCCAGCGTCGCATCGAGGTACCCACCGGCGCGAGCTGTGGTGGTTGCCCGGCACTGATCTGGGCCCACGCCGAAGCGAGGTCGGGAACCAGGATCCGCCACGACACCCCATCCACAACCAGGTGATGTACCAAAACGAGCAGCCGACCCGGCCGATCAGCCCAGTCGAACCACACCAACTGCATCATCACCCCGGCTGCGGGATCCAAGCGCTCGGCCGCAGCGTTCGCCTCCGCGTCGACGATCACCGCGAAATCGGCACTGTCCGGCGCCACGGCCACCGGCACACGCCGGATCAGCCCAGCGGCGCTCACCCCGGCGGTGCTCGCCTCGGTTGGCTGCACCTGTAGCGCCCATCCGGTCGGGTGTGTGGGGTCGGGAAGGAGTTGGGCGCGCAGCATGTCGTGGTGATCGATCACCGCTTGCACGGTGGCCTCGATCCCGGACCGGTCGATGCCGTCGGGCAGCGTGAGGGTCACCCACTGGCAGAACCGGTCGAACCCGCCGCGTTCGAACATCCAACACATGATCGGCGTCAGCGCCACCGCTCCCACGCCCCCACCGGGAAGCTCGGCAGGCAGGGCGACCGCCGCGGCACTGTCCTGGACGGCAATCTGGGCCAGTCCTGCGACCGTCTTGCGCTCGAAGACCTCCCGCGTGGAGAACACCACACCAGCTGCCCTGGCCCGGGTGACCAACTGGATCGACATGATGCTGTCGCCACCCAAAGCGAAGAACGAATCATCGAGACCGACGGTATCGATACCTAACACTTCACCGAACAGCCCAGCCAGCATCCGCTCCACATCGGTCACCGGCGCCCGGAACTCGGCGCGAGCCGAACTGAAATCCGGCACGGGTAGCGCGGCGCGGTCGAGCTTGCCGCTCTCGGTCACCGGCAGCGTGTCCAGCACCATCACCGTCGCGGGCACCATGTGCGGGACCAACCGCTGTTCCACGAACGTCAGGACCCCGGCCGGGTCGAGGTCGACCCCTGGCTCGGGCACCACGTACCCGACCAACCGGTCACCGACAGCGGTGCCATTGTGTACGGTCGCCACGGCACGAGCCACACCGGTGCAGGCCAGCAGACCCGATTCGACCTCACCCAACTCGATGCGGAACCCACGCAGCTTGACCTGGAAGTCGGCCCTGCCCACATAGTCCAGTGCCAGATTCCCCTCCGGTTGCCGCAGCCACCGCACCAGATCACCGGTTCGATACATGCGCTGTCCGGGCTCTGCGAACGGATCGGCGACGAACCGCGCCGCCGTCAGGCTCAGTCGGTTGCGGTAACCACGAGCCAGACCCGGACCCGTGAGATACAACTCGCCCACAACACCGACGGGCACCGGCCGCAGCCGGGCATCGAGCACGACCTGCCCGACCCCGCGGATCGGTTCGCCGACCGTCACCATCTCTCCCGCCACCAATGGCGCACTGGCATCGGTCTGGATCGTCGCCTCTGCCGGACCGTAGGTGTTGAAGAGTCTGCGATCCGGCGCCCAACGCGACACCAGTTCGGTCGAGGGCGCTTCACCGCCGACCACGACGGTCTCGAGGTGCTCCAGCCCGGCCGGGTCGACCGTCGCCAAGGCCGTTGGCGTGAGCGCCGCATGGGTGACGCGCTGACTCGATAGGATCTGCGCCAGCTCGTTGCCGCCGTAGACGGTCGGCGGCGCGATCACCAGCCGCCCACCGGATGCGAACGCCCACAGCAGTTCCAGGACCGCCGCATCGAAACTCGGCGACGCGACGTGCAGGACACCCGCGTCCGGCCCGATGTCGAATCGTGAACATTGTTCTGTCACTAGGTTCGCCAGGCCCTGGTGCGTGACGACCACGCCCTTGGGCACACCCGTGGAACCGGAGGTGTAGATCACGTACGCCGCCTGGTCGAGCCGAACCGGTCCGGTTCGCTCCGCGTCGGTCACCGGCGCCGCCGACAACTCCCCCGCGTCGGCCGCCTCGTCGAGGACCAGCCAGCGCACCGATCCGGGGAATCGATCCCGCCACTGTGACAGCGTGATCCCTACCCTCACACCGGAATCGGTGAGCATGTGCTCGATTCGGCCGGTCGGATACTGCGGGTCCACCGGAACGAATGCCGCCCCCGACTTCGCCACCGCCCACACCGCGAGCACCGACTCGACCGACCGCGCCAACCCCACCGCAACGCTTGCCTCCGGCCCCACCCCTTGATCGATCAGCAACCGCGCCAACCGATTCGACTCCGCATCGAGCTCACCGTAGCTCCACTGCCGATCCTCGTACACCACCGCAACCGCCTCGGGATCGCGCTGTACCGTCGCCGCCAGTAGTTCCGCAAGCGCGCGACCCGGCACCGGCGGGTTGCCCGACACCGGGGTCAACTCCCGGTATTCCGCGGGGGTGAGCAGGTTCAGCCGAGCCAGCGGCAAATCAGGGTCGGTTGCCATGATCCCCAGCACGCGCAGCACCCGCTGCAGGGTCGCCTCGACCGTGTCATGGTCGAACAGTTCGGGCAGGTACTTGATCTTCAGATGCAGTCGCGTGTCGACGTGCGCGACCACGCCCAGCGGATAGTGCGCGCCATCCATACCTGTGACGTCGACGACTCGCATGCCCGCGATATCGGTGTCGGCGGTCAGCCCGAAACGATCGACCGGGTACGACTCGAAGACCGTCATCGTGTCGAACACCGCTGCTGGCCCGGCTACCCGCTCGATTTCGGTGAGGCCGACGAACTGGTGATCGAGCAGGGCGGTCTGTTCGGCCTGGATCCGGTCGAGCAACTGCCCCAGGCTTTCAGCGGCATCGAGACGTACCCGCACCGGCAGCGTGTTGATGAACAGTCCGATCATCGATTCGATGCCCGCGAGCTGCGGGGACCGCCCCGACACCGCGGCACCGAAGGTCACATCGTCACGGGAAGTCAACGAGCCCAACACAATCGCCCACGCCAGCTGGATCACCGTGTTGAGCGTGACCCCACGGGCCCTGGCCAGATGGTTCAGCGTCGCGGTCTGTTCCTCGGTCAAATCGGCGACCACATCGCGGGATTCGGTGTAGCGGCGGCCGGGATCGGCCTGCGCCACCAGGGTCGGCTCCTCGGTGCCGTCGAACGCACCGGCCCAGGCATCCAGTGCCGCAGGCAGGTCTTGCCCCGCGATCCAGGCCAGGAAGTCCCGATAGGGGCGGACTCCGGGCAGGATCGTGGCATCGCCGTCGGTGGCGTAGAGCACCAGCAGCTCCTTCAGCAGCAGCGGGGTCGACCAGCCATCGAGCAACAGGTGATGATTGGTCAACACCAGCCGATACTGCTGGGGCCCGGTGGTGACCAGCATCCAACGCAGCAGCGGCGCACGAGCCGGATCGAACCTGGTCACCCGATCCGCGGCCAGCAGCGCCTCCCACTCGCGTTCGCGCGCACTGTCATCGAGCCCCGACAGGTCGACTTCCGACCAGGACGCCACGACGTTCTCCTGCACCACCTGCACCGGCCCAGCACCGGTGGCGTCGAAGGCGGTGCGCAGATTCGGATGTCGGTCCAACACAATATGCCCGGCTCGGCGCAGCCGCTGCGGATCGACCTGTCCGCGTAGTTCGAGGACCAGTTGGGTCAGGTAGGCGTCCACCGATTCCTCGGACACCAAGGCGTGGAACAGCAATCCCTCCTGCAGCGGAGTCAACGGCCACACATCGCTCAATGTCGGATATCTGTCCTCGAGCCGCTCGATCTCGGCCTGCCCCAGCCGCACCAGATCCAGATCCGAAGGCGTCCGTCCACCACTTCCGGCACGGCGGGCATGAGCCGCCAACGCAGTCAACGCCCCGCACCACGACTGCGCCACCGAACGGACCTCGTCGGCGGTGAGCACGCCGTCGGGATAGGACCAAGTCGCCCGCAACCGCTGCCCGTCCCCGTCGTCGCGGGTGCAGGCATTGATGTCGAGCACCGCCGCGACCGGCATATCCGAATTCTGCGCACCGGAAAGCTCGCCGCCACCCAGGTCGCCGCTGCCAGCGACCGGCAGCCAGCCGACCGCCGGTAGCCCTTCGGGAACTCCCGAGGAGATGCGGCCCAGGTAGTTGAAAGCGATCTGCGGCCTCGCCAGCGCGCCGAGTGTCGGGCCGGTGTCCTCGTTGAGGTACCGCAGCAAGCCATAGCCGATCCCGTGATCCGGGATAGCGCGATGCTGTTCCTTGACGGACTTGACCGCTGCGCCAATGGCGAGTCCACCCGCGTACGCGTCGTCGAGATCGATGCCCGACAGATCCAAACGCACCGGGAAGCCCGTGGCGAACCAGCCGACCGTCCGAGTCAGATCCGCGCCCGGAACGACGCCTTCCTCCCTACCGTGTCCTTCGAGACCGATCACCACATCGGTGAGTTCGGCGGTCTCCGGCTGTCGGTCGCGCCGCCACTTCGTCACCGCCACCGCCAGCGCGGCCAGCAGGCCGTCGCCCACCCCGCCGTGGAATATGGCAGGCACCTTGGTCAATAGCGCCTCGGTCACCTCGGGAGACAGCTCGACCTCGACCGTGCGGGCGTTGGCGGCCACGTCGATCGCGGGGTCCAGTGGCCGCGACCCGATCATCGGATCGGGCCCGTCGGCCATCGCTCGCCACAGTTCGAGTTCGGCGGTGCGCTCCTCGCTGTGGGCCGCCTCGACCAGCCCATGCGCCCATCTGCGCATGGATGTCCCGATCGGGGCGAGCTCGGGTGGCTCGCCGGATTCGATCCGCGCCCACGCGAGCACGAAGTCGGGCACCAGCACTCGCCAGGAAACCCCGTCGATCGCGGAATGATGCACCAGCACAAGGGCCCTGCCCGGTTCCGCCGGGTCCACCGGATCGAACCAGACCACCTGCAGCACGATCCCGGCACCCGGATCGAGCCGGTCCGCGGCGGCCGTCAACTCCGCCGCCGCCAACGTCCGGAACTCGCTGCTTTCCGGCGTCGCGTCCATCGGCACCCGGTGGATCAGGTCGTCGGCACGAATCATGCCGACCGGCAGCGCTTCCCACGTCCAGTGTCCGTCGTCGTCTCGAGACAGTCGTGCGCGCAGCATGTCGTGCCGATCGAGCACCGCCTGCACCGTGCTCGCCATCCGCGGCTGGTCGATCCCGGTCGGCAGACCGAGCAGCATCGACTGCGAGAAGCGGCCGAAACCCGACGCGGACCGCTCGAGCATCCAGTGCATGATCGGCGTCAGCGGCAGCGGTCCCACACCCCCGCCGGGCAGTTCCTCCGGCAAGGCGGCCACCGTGCCGTCGTGCGCGGCGACCTGGGCGAGTCCGGCGACGGTCTTGCGCTCGAACACATCCCGTGCCGAGAACGCCACACCGGCTGCCCTGGCCCGAGTCACCAACTGGATCGACATGATGCTGTCGCCGCCCAGGGCGAAAAACGAATCGTCCAAACCGATCGCTTCGGTGCCGAGTATGTCGGCGAACGCTTGCGCGATGATGTGTTCGGTCGGTGTGTGCGGTGCTCGGAATGGTTTGTCGGCAAGGAAGACCGGATCCGGTAGTGCTTTTCGGTCGAGTTTGCCTACCGGTGTGAGTGGGATGCGGTCCAGCACCATGATCGAGGACGGCACCATATACGACGGCAACCGATCGGCCAGATAGTCCACCAACAACGCGGTATCGACCGATTGCCCCGAAGCGGCAACAACATAAGAAACCAGCGACTGAGTACCCGCGTCGTTACGGTGACCGACAGTCACCGCGTAGCCCACGCTGTCATGGGCAGCCAGAGCAGTATCGATCTCACCGAGTTCGATACGCAGACCACGAATCTTGACCTGGAAATCGGACCGACCCAGATGCTGGATCCTACGATCACTGGTCCACCGCACGACATCGCCGGTGCGATACATACGCGCACCAGGAATCCACGGACACGCAACGAAACGCTCCGCCGTCGTCACCGACCGACGATGATACCCACGCGCAAGAAGATCACCCGCAACATACAACTCACCCGCAACACCCGCCGGAACAGGCTGCAGCCGCTGATCCAACACCCATGCCGAGGCACCGGGGAATGGCCCACCGATGGTGACCAACTCACCCACCGCTATCGGGGAGGTCAGTGTCGCGGCGATGGTCGTTTCGGTTGGCCCATATTCGTTCAACAGCTTTCGCTCGCCGCCCCAGCGTTCGACCAAGTCACTGCCGTAGTCCTCGCCGCCGACCATCAGATACTTCAGATCCGTTAGCGGCCAACGGGTGTGGTCGATGGTGGACAGCGCCGAGGGAGTGATGAGGGCGTGGCTGACGTGTTCACGGTCGAGCAGTGCGGCAAGCTCGTCACCGCCGTAGACATCGCTGGGCGCAATGACCAAAGTCGCGCCCGCGCTGAGCGCACACAGCAACTCCAGTACCGACACATCGAAGCTGGGCGAGGCCAAATGCAGTGTGCGGGAGCTGGGTTCGATGTCCATCGCATCCCGGTGGGCCGCAGCGCAATTGCCGAGGCCGCGGTGGGTGACCGCGACACCCTTGGGTAGCCCGGTCGATCCGGAGGTGTAGATAACGTAGGCGATATCGTCGATCCGCAGCGGACGAACCCGGTCGCTGTCGGTTACCGGACCGCTGTCCGCCTCGACGAGCTCGTCTAGCAGCAGCCAATCGGTGTCGGGTAGTTGGGCGCGTACGGATGTCACAGTCAGACCGGTCGTCGCTGTCGCATCGGTCATCATGTGAACGATGCGTTCAGCCGGATGGGTCGGATCGATCGGCAGGAACGCCGCCCCCGTCTTGGCAACAGCCCACACCGCGACAACAGAATCCACCGAACGCGGAATACCGATCGCGACAACATCTTCGGGCCCGATACCACGCCGAATCAGCAACCGCGCCAACCGGTTCGAACGCTCGTCCAACTCTCGATAACTCAACCGCTGTCCATCGAACACGACCGCAATGGCATCAGGATCCAACGCCACCGCCGCACCCATCAGACCAGGCAGCGTGACCGGTGCCGCCGCAGGAGCACCGGAACGGGCCAACAGATCAGCTCGCTCGGCAGGCTCGAGCACATCGATCGACCCGACCGCAACAGTCGCGTCGGCGGTAATCGACTCCAGAATCCGAACCCACCGATGCGCAAGCGAATCAACCGTCGCAGCATCGAACAGGTCGGTGGCATAGGTGACCGCGACGGTCATATCACCGGTGTCTCGGTTTTCCGACAGGATGAACTGCAGATCGAACCGGGATACCTCGTTCGGCAGGTCGACCACCGACAGCTCGAGATCGGGGAGTCGCAGCGTTACCGGTTCCAGGTTCTGGAACGCCAGCATCACCTGGAACAGCGGGTGTCGTGCCTGGGAGCGCTGCACACCGAGCTTGTCCACCACCTGTTCGAACGGAACGTCGGCGTGTTCGAAGGCGTCCAGATCGGCTTGTTTGATCCGGCCGAGCAGATCGGTGAACGATTCATCGAGATCGATCTCGGTCCGCAGCACCAGGGTATTGACGAACATGCCGATCATGTCGTCGAGTGCGGCCACACCGCGCCCGGCGATCGGTGTGCCGATCGGAATGTCGGTGGTACCGCTCAACCGGGCGAGCGCGACCGCCAATGCGCCGTGTATGGCCATGAATAGTGACGAATTATGTTCCCGCGCAAATCTTTCCAGTGCGCGAACCAGTCCGGCAGGCACCGAGTAACCGACCGTGACACCTCGGTTCGACATCACCACCGGCCGTGGCCGATCGAACGGCAGGCGCAACTCCTCGACGACTCCGTGCAACGTTTCGGTCCAGTACCGGATCTGCTGGGCGGACAGCGATTCCGGATCATCGGGCGCGCCGAGGGTGGCTTGCTGCCACAGTGCGTAGTCCGCGTACTGGACCGGCAGCGGTGTCCACGCCGGGGGTGCACCGTGGATCCGTGCGGCATAGGCAGTCGCCACATCACGGGCCAACGGCGTCATGGAGAAGCCATCGGCGGCGATGTGGTGCACCACGACGGCAAGGACGTGTTCCGGTTCCTCGGCGTCGCTGACACGGAACAGCCGGGCACGCGCGGGCGCCTGAGTGCTCACATCGAAGCCTTCGGTAACGAATTCGGTGACCGCCGAGACCAACTCGCCCGATACGACCGGTACCACCACCAGCTCGCGGTCCACGCTCTCCACGGATTCGATCTGTTGGATCAGCATGCCGTCATGGTCCAGGTATCGCGTTCGCAATGACTCGTGCCTACCCAGCACGTCGAGGACCGCTGCGTGCAGGGCGTCGACGTTCAATGCGCCGCGCAGCCGGATAGCGATCGGCATGTTGTACGCGCCCGATGCGGTGTCGTACTGGTTGAAGAACCACATCCGTTGTTGGGCTGGCGCCAACGGCACGAGATCGGGCCGCGGCCCGGCGACCAGCGGTGGGCGACGTCGTCCCGTGCCGGCATGCTGCTCTATGCGGGTGGCGAGTTCCGCGACCGTGGACGCCTCGAACAGCAGCCGCACCGGGATCTCGGCATCGAATGCGGCCCCCAGTCGCGCCGCGACCCTGGTCGCGACCAAGCTGTCGCCGCCCAGGGCGAAGAACGAATCATCGAGACCGATCGTGTCGATACCCAATACGTCGATGAACGCTCGAGCGATCGTGTGTTCGGTTGGTGTGTGGGGTGCTCGGAAGGGTTTGGTGTCGGTGAATACCGGTTTGGGTAGTGCTTTTCGGTCGAGTTTGCCGACCGGTGTGAGTGGGATGCGGTCCAGCACCATGATCGAGGACGGCACCATATACGACGGCAACCGATCCGACAGATAGTCCACCAACAACGCGGTATCGACCGATTGCCCCGAAGCGGCAACAACATAAGAAACCAGCGACTGAGTACCCGCGTCGTTACGGTGACCGACAGTCACCGCGTAGCCCACGCTGTCATGGGCAGCCAGAGCAGTATCGATCTCACCGAGTTCGATACGCAGACCACGAATCTTGACCTGGAAATCGGACCGACCCAGATGCTGGATCCTACGATCACTGGTCCACCGCACGACATCGCCGGTGCGATACATACGCGCACCAGGAATCCACGGACACGCAACGAAACGCTCCGCCGTCGTCACCGACCGACGATGATACCCACGCGCAAGAAGATCACCCGCAACATACAACTCACCCGCAACACCCGCCGGAACAGGCTGCAGCCGCTGATCGAGTATCCAGATCGAGGCGCCGCAGACCGGGCGCCCGATGGTCACCAGTTCGTCTGCCGTCATGGGGGTGGTCAGTGTCGCGGCAATGGTGGTTTCGGTTGGCCCGTATTCGTTGAGCACTGTGCGGTTGTCGGCCCAACGTTGGACCAATTCGGTGCCGTAGTCCTCGCCACCGACCATCAGATACTTCAGATCCGGTAGCGGCCAACGGGTGTGGTCGATGGTGGACAGCGCCGAGGGAGTGATCAGGACGTGGCTGACATGTTCACGGTCGAGCAGTGCGGCGAGCTCGTCGCCGCCGTAGACATCAGTGGGTGCGATGACCATGGCCGCGCCGCCGAGCAGCGGGAGGACCGTTTCCAGTACCGAGACATCGAAGCTGGGTGAGGCCAAATGCAGCGTGCGGGAGCCGGATTCGATGCCCATGGAGACGCGGTGTGTCGCGGCGAAGTTGCCGAGGCCGCGGTGGGTGACCGCAACGCCCTTGGGTAGCCCGGTCGATCCGGAGGTGTAGATAACGTAGGCGATATCGTCGATCCGCAGCGGGCGTACCCGGTCGCTGTCGGTGACGGACCGATGGCCGTCTGCGCCCAGGTTGTCCTCGGCTGAGTCGAGGTCGTCCGAAATAAGCCAGTCGGTGCTGTCGGGTAGTTGTGCACGTACGGATGTCACAGTCAGACCGGTCGTCGCTGTCGCATCGGTCATCATGTGAACGATGCGTTCAGCCGGATGGGTCGGATCGATCGGCAGGAACGCCGCCCCCGTCTTGGCAACAGCCCACACCGCGACAACAGAATCCACCGAACGCGGAATACCGATCGCGACAACATCTTCGGGCCCGATACCACGCCGAATCAGCAACCGCGCCAACCGGTTCGAACGCTCGTCCAACTCTCGATAACTCAACCGCTGTCCATCGAACACGACCGCAATGGCATCAGGATCCAACGCCACCGCCGCACCCATCAGACCAGGCAGCGTGACCGGTGCCGCCGCAGGAGCACCGGAACGGGCCAACAGATCAGCTCGCTCGGCAGGCTCGAGCACATCGATCGACCCGACCGCAACAGTCGCGTCGGCGGTTATCGACTCCAGGATCCGAATCCACCGATGCGCAAGCGAATCAACCGTCGCAGCATCGAACAGGTCGGTGGCATAGGTCACCGCGACTGTCATAGCACCGGTGTCATGATCCTCCGACAGAATGAACTGCAGATCGAGCCCAGGCGCTTCGCCGCTCGGGTCGACGATCGGCGGCTCGAGATCGGGCAGGGCCGATCCCACCGGCTCCTGATTCCGCAGCGCCAACAGTACCTGGAACAGCGGATGCCTGGATTGAGACCGCTGCGGCACCAGCTGGTCCACTACCTGCTCGAACGGCACATCGGCGTGTTCGAACGCGTCCTGATCGACCTGTTCGATCCGGCCGAGAAGATCGGTGAACGATTCAGCGGGATCGATCTCGGTGCGCAACACCATGCGCGCCGCGGCACCGTCCCCGGCGATCGGTGTGCCGATCGGAATGTCGGTGGTGCCGCTCAACCGGGCGAGCAGGACCGCCAACGTGCCATGGATGGTGGTGAACAGCGACGAATTATGGTGCTGGGCAAACCCTTCCACCGTCCGAACCAACTCGGCATGCAGCGCGTAGTTCGCCGTGGCCGCTCGATTCGACGACACCACCTGCCGCGGCCGGTCGAACGGCAGCGGAAGGTTCTCGGGCAGGTTCGCGAGTGTTTCCCGCCAGAACGCCAGATTCTCACGGCGGCGGCGGATCCGCGCGCCTTCGCCGGCGCTTGCGGGGTGCACCTGCTCGAGCGCAGTGTCCGGCGCGGCGGCGAACGCGTCGAGGAACTCCTCGAACCTCGTGCAGTGTGCCGAGAGCTCGGAGTCGGTATAGAGGTTGGGATTGGCCAGGAAGTGCAGGATCGTCCGCGCCGGCTCCCCGGTTTGATACAGGTCGATGAGCAGATCGTCGACCGGCCCCGAACTGAGGATATGGAACTCCCCGGTCACCGATCCGAACCGGATCTCCTGGCGGAAGAACATCACATTCACCACCGGGCCCGCGAAGCGCCGCAGTCCGCCGTTGTATCCGACGGCGGCACGAATGTCGGTCAGGCCGCACCGCTGGTGCCGCAACGCCCCCACCAGATCGGACTGCACCCGCCGCGTCAGTGCCGCGACGGTGTCGCCCGAATCGAGGGTGAGCGCAAGCGGAGCGACATTGACGAACATCCCGCCGGACCGTCGCAGTACCGCGTTCGTGCGACCCGATACCGGAATGTTGACCATGACGTCGTCTCGGCCGGTCATGCGGGCCAGATAGCAGCCGAATGCGGCGATCACCACCGCGGCCGGGCTCGCGTTCAACGCTTTCGCGGCCTGCTCGATCCGCTGCACCGTCGTCGGCGACAGGTCGACCTTCGCGACTGTACTGTTCGCACACGCGGGTGCGTGCCCGTCGACCAGACTGGACTCGTCCCCGACGTCGGCGAGTCTGTTGACCCAATATTCCTGGTCGTCGGCGAACCGCTTCGACTCCCGATAGCTGCGATCGGCCTCGTAGAGCGCACGTACGTCCGCCGCCTGGTTCGGCTCCGCCTCCCGTCCCTCCACGGCCGCCGCGTACAGCGCGGCGATCCGGTTGACGATCATCATTCCGGCGTAACCGTCCAGCGCGACGTGGTGGATTCGGCTGTACAGCAGATAATGCTGATCCCCGACCTGCACGATCGCCGTTCCCACCAAGCGGTCTCTGGTCATCTCGAGCGGAGTGGTGTACTCCCGATGCATCCACTCCAAACCCGCCGCGACGGGATCCGGTTCGCCGCGCATATCGATCACCGGCGCCGGTGACTCGAGCGACGGGTCGAACACCTGGTACGGCTCGCCGTCGACCTCTACCAGCCGCAAGTATCCGGACTGGAACTCGTGGCCTGCTCGAATCGACACCTCGCGCAGCAGCTCGACGTCGAGATCTCCACGCAACTCGACGTACTGCGCCTCGGATATCGGCACATCCGGACTCAATTTCTGTGCCAGCCACAACCCCCGCTGCCCGGCCGACAGCGGCACTTGCTGTATTGCTGACGCGTCCGGCTCGGTATCTACGCTCGATCCCCGCTCGGGGTGAATCTGTGGTCGCGAAAGGGTCATTTGGCCTCCTCCAGCGCCGCCCACAGCCGGTCCAAGTCGAATGGATTGCGTGTGCGTGCGCGGCGTTCGGAATTCGACGGCGAAATATTCACCGAATTCATCAAGGCAATTGGCGGCATACATTGACTATCGCGGGATCCCGCCGGGGCGTATCAGATGCCGAATGGAAACCGCTGTCCCGCAGGGGCCTTCGCACCCCATGTCGTCGACTGAATACGGTTACTTTCAACGACTTTCGTCTTGTATATAGTCAACCGAATCACGTTCTCGAATTTCACAAATCGGCATAATTTACCCAGGACCGTTAACGCATGATATTCGTATCGCGATTCTCGAATTCTCGCCGGAACCCGGGGACTGTTCAGCGCGGTCCGCCACTGTCGGTTCCACCGGTGCCCGATCGCCGGAGGCGTCGTGGCCCCACCTGAGTGGCGGCGGTGTCGTGCCAGCTCGGGCCGGATACAACCGGTCACCCGCACAACTCGACAGCTCGCCCCGCCGGGGCGTGATACGTCTCGCGGTGCTCGATCCACGGACGCTGACGCTCCTGCTCACCCATCGCCAACAACTCACATAACTTCCCCGCGCCACCTCACCAGTCGGCGTATACACCTGCATCCACGCATGCGGAACCGACGGCAAACTAATCCTCGTCAAAACGTCTCCAACTCCCCCACCGCCGAATTGCGAACCTGCTTCGTCCGACCCGCCACATCATTACGCGCTCACAACGAGGCGAAACTATCACTCTCCGAACACAACTCGGAGATGAAATCTTCCCAACCCGGATTCTTCGCATACGAACCACGCACGTAACCGATCATGCGCCGCAAGTCATCCCAATTATGGTGATAGGGATTGCAGCAGCACTGCGGAGTAAGGAACACTCAACGAGCGACATTGCGTCCCCCATGAATCCGGGAAAGTCGTATCGGCCGGGCGGTTTCGCGGGCCGCGGCGGCGGTATCTTGCCGCGGCCCGGCGTTTCTCAGTCGCGTGCGGGTGCCGCCACCCCGCGCAGCTCGAGCACACCGTGCTCGGGACCGAACCCCAGCGCACGAGTGCGCGCGATGGACTCGTCCAGACGCCGCGCCACCGGGTCGGGCAGGGCCGCTGGTCGGCGGGTAGCCAGATCGACGTTCACACTGAGGAACTCGAATGAATTGGCGATCTCACCGGCGGTGCGATTGACGAGATATGAGATGCCGTGCACGGCCTTGTCAGTGCGGCCCAGATAGCAGAGGTGTACCGAAACCTCCTGTCCCACCAGAACTTCCCGGTAATAGGTGAGGTGCTGCTCGCTGGCGAACAGGCCGAACCCGGAGATCTCGCCGAAGCCGAGCCGATGGTGCAATTGCCACATGGCCTCACCGTGCAACTGGAAGTAGCGCATCACGTTCATGTGCTGGTTGCGGTCCTCGAATTCCGGCGGGACCAGCCGGGTGAACGCGGTTCGCACCGCAAGTACCTCGCTGAGTTCCGGTTCGACTGCCTTCATGCTCGTCCTCTTCACCTGTCCGGATCTACCGTGCACCTGCCCGGAGCGCTTGCCGATAACGCTCCGACAGCGCTGGCGGGAAGCCTAGATCACCTTCGATCACCCGAATCGCCAACGGCGCGGCGAGCGATCGCAGTCGCTCGCATCCGGCCGCACCGATCGCCTCGTACGGATACACCGCCAAGTCGTCGGTGCGGTTCTCGATCGCCTGGCGCCGCGCGGTGCCGTGCAAGGTCAATGCGATCTCATCGCGCGCCAGCCAGCCGCGCTCACGCAACGCGTGTACGCCCGCGGCCCACTCCTGTTCACTCCAGGATCGGCTCATACGCAGGACTTCCGGGGCGATCTCTCCTGTCGCGGCGTGTGTGATCAAAGCCTCGATGCCGCTGAGCCCCTCGGTCAGCAGCAGGGCGACATGGCCGTCGCCGCGGAACTCCCGCAGTAAGGACTGCGCATGCCACAGCACGAGATGCGGTTCGTCGGGCCAGGGCAGTGCCGCATGGGCCGCGAACAACGGCCGTCCGTGCAGTCGCTCGCAGGCCCGCTCGGCGGCCCGCCTCACCAGGTCGGCCGCCTCACGCACCTGCGCGCCGACGACATCGTCACCCCACGCCTGCCGCAGTGATCGGTCGGCTGCCTCCAGCCGCGCGCGCAGAATGGCCCCGGGAGCGGCGATCTCCCATGCGGCCGGCAGGACCGCGCGTACCGCGGCCGGGTTGAAGTTGAAGAAGGCGCCGATGGTGACCTCGGCGGGGACCGGGCCGAAGGCGGCAGAGCGCGACGCGAAATACATCATTCGTGGATCGGTGATGCCGAGTTCGCGATACACCTCGGGACCGTGCGGGGTGAAGTAGATCATCCCGTGCACCGGTTCGAGGGCACGGAAGGTCAGCCGGGCATCCTGCGGGGAAATTTTGCTCACGAGATCGCTCCGATATCTCATCACGATGGAGAGGCCGAATCTGCTAGTGGCCATGCATCACTCGGATCATTCGCCACCGAACGTGACGAGCGTCAATACATGGTTACCCGAATCCGATGTCAACTTCAAGCGTGCGGATGCGGAGCGACACCACCCCTATGGCGGCCATATGGAAGCGGACCGGCCTACTTGCGCGCGCCCACGATCCGCAGTGCGAGATCGACGTAGTAGTCGCCGATCTCCTCGGGCGACATCGGACCGTCCTCCCGATACCAGCGGGCGAGGTCGATGCCGAGCGACAACAGTGCGACCGCGGCCATGTGCGGGTTCGGATTGTCGAACGCGCCGACCGTGACACCGCGTTCGATCAACTGCCGCATCTCCGCATCGATGAGGTGCCGAATGGCTTTGATCTCCCGCTGATGCTCCGGGTTGAGCGCGGCCAGTTCGTAATTGATCACCCGGGCCACGGTGTGCGCCCGTGCGTGATGGATGGCGAAGTCCCGCATGACCGCGATCAACTGCTCGACCGGATTGTTCGAGGAGGCCATGGCGACCCGGATGCGGTCCAGCGTGTTCTGGTGCCCGCTGCGCGAAACCTGATAGAGCAGTTCCTCCTTTGAGCGGTGGTGCACATAGATGGCCGCCGTGCTCATGCCCGCGATCGAGGTGATGTCACGGGTGGTGGAGCCATGGAAGCCACGCTCGGCGAAGGCGGCCACGGCAGCCTCCAATAGCCGAGCCCGCGTCTCGTCCGCGCGCGAGCGATCCTCTGATCCGGTCACTCGAACAGTGTGGCATCCGATCAGTGAAAATCTCCGGGCGGTACACCCGATATGGATCGTCTCGACCGAGAATTCCCCGGTCACACCCATGATCCACGCATTGAATATGAACTCAGATTCAACTACGATCGGTCCGCAGACACGGCGGAAGGGATTTCCATGATCAGCCCGACACCCGCATCGGCCGAGCGCGGCAAACCCGCGACCGCGGTGCTGTTCGACGTCGGCGGTGTCCTGACCTTCAGCGTCTGCGAGGCGCTTCCCTCGGTTGCGCTCCCGGGCTGCCGTTACGCCTGCTCACCAAGGACCCCGCGGCACGAGCCCTGCTGGTCGACCAGGAGGGGCGTTCCGCGCCGCAGCCGACCGTGATGGCGGACGGCCTGGGGCAGAACATCGACGCCGCCGAGCGGGTGGGGCTCACCGTCCCGCATCGCGAGGCATCCGACACCGCCGCGCGACTGTGCGGCGCACCGACCAACGAAAGGGCAATACCGTGAGCCCGATCCTCCAGGAGTCCACCGATACCGTCCTGGCCGAGAAACGCGGCCCGGTGCTGATCCTGACCCTTAATCGGCCGGACCGGCTCAATGCCTGGAACGACACACTCGAACAGCGCTACTTCGAACTACTGGACGAGGCGGACAACGATCCCGGGGTCCGGGCCATTGTCGTCACCGGTGCGGGACGCGGATTCTGCGCCGGTGCCGATATGGCGGATCTGCAGCAGGTCAGCACCGCTGACGCCGCGAATCTCGAAGTGCCCCAGCGAAACCGGCCCCGCGAGTTCCCACTGTCGGTCCGCAAGCCCCTGATCGCTGCGATCAATGGCGCGGCGGCCGGCCTCGGACTCGTGGAGGCGCTGTACTGCGATCTGCGGTTCAGCGCCCCGGACGCCAAGTTCACCACGGCGTTCGTACGCCGGGGGCTGATCGCCGAATACGGCATCGCCTGGCTGCTTCCCCGCCTCATCGGCCGCGGCCGCGCAATGGACCTACTGCTGTCCGGCCGCATAATTCGCGGCGAGGAGGCGCATGCTATGGGACTCGTCGACCGAATCTGCCCGCCGGAGACGCTGCTGGACGAGGCGGTCGCCTACGCGACCGAGCTGGCGAACCACTGCTCCCCCACCGCCATGAGGCTGGTCAAAAGCCAGATCAATCGGGCCATGGACTCGGATTTCGCGACGGCGGTCGCAGTCGCCGACGATCTCATGCTGTCGGCGTTCGGCCATCCGGACTCGACCGAGGGTGTGATGAGCTATCTCGAACACCGCGCACCCGCCTTCACCCCGCTGGGGCCGATCGCTACCGACTGAAATGACAATGAAATAACAAGGGGCCCCGCCGCATTTTCAGCGTGGGGCCCCTTGTTTTCCGCTCAGAGCGCGAGCACCAGTTTTCCGGTGTTCCCACCGCTGAACAGCATGTTCAAGGTCTCACCGAACCGGGCGACCCCGCCCTCGACCACGTGTTCGCGGCTCTTCAGCTTCCCCTCTGCCACCCACTGCCCGATCTGCGCAACCGCTTCGCCGTAGCGGTCGGCGTAGTCGAAGACCACGAATCCGGTCATGCTCGCGCGGAAGACCAACAGCGACATGTAGCGTGACGGCCCGGGCTGCAGTGTCTCGTCGTTGTACGCCGAGATCGCCCCACACAGGACCACGCGAGCACCGCGGCGGAGATTGGCGAGCGCGGCATCGAGAATTTCCCCGCCCACATTGTCGAAGTAGACGTCGATCCCCTTCGGCGCGAGCGCACGCAATCGCTGCAGAACGTCTTCGCTGCGATAGTCGATGGCCGCGTCGAAACCGAGTTCCTCGGTGAGCAAACGGCACTTCTGCGGCCCACCGGCGATCCCGATCACGTTCGCGCCCTTGGCTTTCGCGATTTGACCGACCACGCTGCCGACGGCTCCGGCCGCAGCCGACACCACCACGGTCTCACCCGCCCGCAGCTTTCCGACCTCCAGCAGGCCGAAATACGCTGTCATGCCGGGCATTCCGAGCGCGCCAAGCCAGGTCGGGCCGGGCGCGACGCTCAGGTCCACCTTCTGGACGCCCTTGCCGTCACTGATCGCGTATTCGGTCACCCCGAAGGCTCCGCTCACGGTGTCGCCGACGACGAAGTCCGGGTGCTGCGACTCGACGACGGTGGCGATATCCAGTGAGCGCATCACCTCACCGAGCCCGACCGGCGGCACATAGGAGCGCACGTCGTTGAGCCAGCCGCGCATGGCCGGGTCGAGGGAGATGAAGTCGACCTGCACCAGAATCTGCCCCGCGGACAGCGCGGGCAGTTCCTCGGTGGTCACGTTCCAGGTGTCGGCATCGGGAAGCCCCGACGGCCGCCGCGCCAGCCGCACCTGCTGAGTTTTCGTCATTGAGAGACCTCTTCTTTCAGAGCGTTTCAGAGTGCGCCCTGCTCCGGATCACCGGCCGGCAGCGGATCGAAGACCAGCACCTCCGGCGGTGCGGCGAGGGCTTCGGCCAAAGCCGCGCCGACCTCGGCCAGCGCCGCGCCCTGGCCGTGTGCGCGCAGCGCTTCCTTCGACGCCCACTTCTCGATCATCACGAAGTGTTCGGGCTTGTTGCGCTGCCGGTGCAGCGCGTACCGCAGACAGCCGGGCTCGGCGTGCACGGCGGGCGCCGCCGCGCGCAAGGTCTTCTCGACCAGTTCCTCTTGCCCAGGCTTGGCGATCATGGTCGCCACCACGACATAGGGATCGGCCACGGGGTCCTCCTCGGAAATTGGGTAGATGTCGGATGAATTCAGTTGCCGCCCAGCCGAAGATCGATGAGTTCGGCGAGCGCCGACCGGTGCCGGCCGGGACTGTCGAGGCCCAGTTGATCCGCCTTGGCGCGCTTGAGATACAGGTGCACCGGATACTCCCAGGTCATGCCGATGCCGCCATGGAGTTGGACGGCCTCCTCGGCGGCCTGCACCGCGACATCCGCGCAGTAGGCCGCCGCGACCGCGGTACCGATGCCCACGTCGGGATCGGCGGCCGCGATGGCTCCCGCCGCATACCGTGCGGTGGCCGCCGCGGTCTCGACCTCGACGTAGAGGTCGGCCAGTCGATGCTTGAGCGCCTGGAAGCCGCCTACGACACGGCCGAACTGGCGCCGCAGCTTCAGATAGTCGACCGCCGTCTCCAGACACCACGCGGCGACGCCCGCTTGTTCCGACGCCAACAGTGCCGCGCCGATCGTCAAGCCTGCCTGCAGGGCTGCGACCCCTGAGCTCGCCGGGACGACAATCCGGCCAGGTACGGATTCGACGACGATATCGGCGAGCTGGCGGGTCATGTCCAGCGATATCACCGGCGTGACCGTCGCCGCGGCCGCGGAAATCGCGTGAATCTCTGTGCCGGTATCGGTTTCGACCGCGGCCAGCAGCACATCGGCGTCGAGGACGCCCGCGACGCTGGACACGCGACCCGACAACCGCCCGTCCGCGTCCTTCCAGAAGGAAGGAACTCCGTTCGCCGAGGCGGCCGTGAACGGTGCGAGCAGCGCTGCGGTCACCTCCCCCGCCGCGAGCTGACCGACCAGCTGGGAATCACCGGCGAGCAGCACCGTCGCAGCGATGACACTGCTGGTGAGAAAGGGAACGGGCGCGACGAACCGCCCGAGTTCTTCGAGCACGACCGCGGCGTCACGGGCACAACCCCCGGCGCCGCCGCGCTCTTCGGGCACGAGCAGTCCGGCGAGTTCGAGATCGCTGGCCAGGGCCTTCCACAATCGCGTGGTGAGTGTGCGGTCGCCGTCATAGACGCGCGCCACCATACCCGGACCGCAGTTGGCCTCGAGCAGATCGCGTACGGTCCGACGCAGCGCGATCTCGGTGTCGGTGTCGAGCAGGAGGATGTCCTCACTCATCGGGCCAAGTCCTTCCAGGCGATATCCTTGTCCGCGCGCGGTTCCACCGGCAGGCCGAGGACCCGCTCGGCGACGATGTTCCGCAGGATTTCCGAGGTTCCGCCCTCGATCGAATTGCCTTTGGCGCGCAGATAGCGGTAGCCGGCGCTGCGCCCGGCGAAGTCGACCCGCTCGGTCCGCTTCATGGTCCAGTCGTCGTAGCGCAGACCGCCCTCACCGAGGATCTCCAGTTCGAGACCGGACAGCTGCTGATTGGAACGGGCGAAAGACAGCTTGAGCGCAGAACTTTCGGGTCCCGGCTGCCCACCGGAGACCTGCTGGCGCAACCTGGTGGCGGCCAGGCGTCCGGCTTCGGCCTCCACCCAGAGTCGCAGCAGCCGATCGTGCAGTTCGGGGGTGTGGTTGTCCGGGTTGCTGCGCCAGGTGCTGGCCACGGCTCCCAGGACGCCGCTTTCGCGCGGGACGGCTCGCCCGCCGATCGAGACCCGCTCATTGTTGAGCGTCGTGGTGGCAACGCGCCAGCCCTCCCCCTCCTTGCCAAGGCGGTGGGCGTCGGGGATGCGCACATCGGTCAGAAAGACCTCGTTGAACTCCGCTTCGCCGGTGATCTGGCGCAGCGGCCGCACCTCGACACCCGGGTCCGTCATATCGCAGATGAAGTAGGTCAGTCCGGAATGCTTGGGGCGACTCGGATCGGTGCGGGCCACCAGGATCGCCAACTGTGCCTTGTGCGCGACCGAGGTCCACACCTTCTGCCCGTTGACAATCCAGTCCTCGCCGTCGCGCACGGCCCGGGTGCCGACCGCCGCCAGATCCGATCCGGCCCCCGGCTCGCTGAACAGCTGGCACCAGATCTCTTCGCCGGTCCACAGCGGGCGTAGGAATCGCCGCTGCTGCTCGGCCGTGCCGTAGGCCAGGATCGTCGGTGCCGCCATGCCGAGGCCGATGCCGTTGACTTCGGCGTTGTTGCCCGGGGCTCCGGCCTTTTCGAACAGCTCGTCGACGAACGGCTGAAGTTCCCGGTCGACCCCGCGACCGCCCAGACCGATCGGGAAGTACACCCAGGCCAGTCCGGCGTCGAAGCGGGCGCGATGGAAGGTCACCGCGTCGGTGGTGGTCGGATCATATTCGGCGACCAGGGTTTCCACCCGTCCTCGCAGGTCGTCGCGAACCGAGTCGGTCATCGGTTCTCCTCCTTCACTGAGGTGATTCCGGCGCGCAGGAGGGGTTCGACCGCATCCCCTATCTTGTCGAAGCCGGAGCCCACGGTCTGGCCGTGCAGATAGCGGTAGTGGATGCCCTCGAGGATGGCGCCGAGTTTGAATGCCGCCAGCCCGAGGTAGAACCCGAGATGCGCAAGGTCGCGGCCGCTGCGTTCGGCGTAGCGGTCGAGGATCTCGGTTTCACTGAGGAACCCGGGCGCACCGGATGCGTCACTGACGCCGGGCAGGCCCAATTCGCCCAGCCGCTGATACAGCAGCAACAAGGCCACATCGGTGAGGGGGTCACCCAAAGTGGCCATCTCCCAGTCGATGACGCCGGCAACGCGATCCTGTGCATCGACCAGGATGTTGTCGAGCCGGTAGTCTCCGTGCACGATGCCGTCCGGCGATTGTTCGGGCTGTCGCTCGGCGAGCAGCGCGTAGAGCTCATCCGCACCGGGCAGGTCCCGGGAGTAGGAGGCGTCGAGCTGCTTTTTCCAGCGATGTACCTGCCGCTCCAGAAATCCGGTCGCACGGCCGAAGTCGCCGAGCCCCACCGATACGGGGTCGACGGAGTGCAGCGCGGCCAGCGCGTCGACCATCCCGGCCGAAATGACGCGAGTCCGTTCGGGACCGACGGCCACGAGTTCGGCAGCCGCCCGATAAGGCGTCCCCGCAACGTTTTCCATGAGATAGAACGGTGCGCCGAGGACGTCGTCATCCGCGCAGTGCACGTAGGTCCGCGGCACCGGGACGTCGGTGCCGGCCAGCGCACTCATCACCCGGTATTCCCGGCCCATGTCGTGCGCGGTCGCCAGCACGTGGCCCAGCGGTGGGCGGCGCAGGATCCATTCCGAGCTGCCGTCGCCGATCAGGTAGGTCAGATTGGATCTGCCACCGGCGATCAGCCGGCCGGTCAATGGGCCCGTGACGAAATCCGCCCGGGTGGCGGCAAGCCAGGCGGCCAGGCGATCCAGATCCAGTCCCGGCAACTCCCTGACGTCCGAGTCGCCCATCACGGCACCAGCAGCGCGATGGACTCGGCCACGCACGCCGGTTTGGCAGCACCCTCGATCTCGACGGTCACGCGGCTGACTGCTTGGAATCCCATGCTCGCGGGTGCGAGCGAGACCAGCTCCACACCGGCCCGGACCCGCGAGCCCACAGGGACCGGAGCGGGGAACCGAACCTTGTTGGCCCCGTAGTTGACTCCCATCGATAGGCCCTCGACGGTGTAGACACCCGCGGTCAGCATCGGCAGCAGCGACAAGGTGAGAAAACCGTGCGCCACGGTGGTCCCGAACGGACCAGCTGCCGCCTTCTGCGGGTCGACATGGATCCACTGGTGATCACCGGTGGCGTCGGCGAAGCGGTCGATCTGGTCTTGGGTCACCGTGTGCCAGTCGCTGTATCCGAGATGGGTGCCGACGGCCTTCTCCAGTTCGGGCAGGCCCTGGAAAATCTTCATCGTGTGCGATCCCCTTGTTCCGATATCGTTGGGCGGCTAGTTCTTCGGCCCGCCGGCCACGTAGATGACCTGTCCCGAAACGAATCCCGCGCCCTCGCTCACCAGGAACGACACGGTGTGCGCGATATCCTCGGGGTTTCCGGCCCGCGCCACCGGGATCTGCGAGATCACAGCCTTCTTGAAGTCCTCGAAGTCGACGCCCATGCGCTCGGCCGTGGCCCGGGTCATATCGGTCTCGATGAATCCGGGCGCGACGGCATTGGCGGTGACACCGAACTTGCCGAGCTCGAAGGCCAGCGTCTTGGTGAAGCCCTGGAGTCCGGCCTTCGCCGCCGCGTAGTTGGCCTGGCCGCGATTGCCCAGCGCCGAGGTGCTCGACAGGCTGACGATCCGGCCGAAGCCTTGATCGATCATGTGGCGCTGCACCGCCTTCGAGCACAGGAACGCACCGCGCAGGTGCACTCCCATCACCGCGTCCCAGTCGTCGACACTCATCTTGAACAGCAGGTTGTCCCGCAGAATGCCCGCATTGTTGACGAGCACGGTGGGCGCGCCGAGTTCGGCCACCACCCGCTCCACGGCTTCGGTGACGGCATTCTCATCGGACACGTCCGCGCCGACCGCGAGCGCCCGACCACCGGCGGCCTCGATCTCCGCGACGACCGGCTTGCACGCGGACTCGTCCAAATCCACTACGGCGACGGCCATTCCGTCCGCCGCGAGCCGCAGCGCGACCGCGGCTCCGATGCCCCGGGCCGCGCCGGTGATGACCGCTACCCGCTGTGTTTCGTTGCTCATCATGTTCTCCTGTGTGGTGTGGTTAGGACGACGGCGTGTAGACCACGCGCCCGACGGTCTTGCCGTCGGCCAGGCGCTGCACGCCATCGGCGATGTCCGCAAGGGCAAGTCGCTCGCTGACCAACGGGCGTATCGCGCCCTCGGCGGCGAGGCGGGTCAGGGCGCGGTGGCATTCGGCGACGGCGTCCGGGTCGTGCGTGTTGTAGAGACCCCAGTGCAGGCCGACGATCGAGTAGTTCTTCACCAGCGCATGGTTCAGTGCGGCGCTTTGGATTTCGCCGCCCGCGAAGCCCACCACCAGGATGCGGCCTTCGAAGGCGATGCACTTGGTCGAGCGCGCGTAGACCTCGCCACCCACAGGGTCGTAGATGACATCGGCCCCACGATTGTCCGTGACCTGCTTGACGACCTCGACGAAATCGGCTGTCCTGCGGTCGATGACGACGTCGGCACCGAGTTGCCTTGCGTACTCGGCCTTCTCAGCACCGCCGACGACGCCGATCACTCGTGCCCCGGCGGCCTTGCCGAGTTGGATGGCGGCGCTACCGACGCCACCGGCGGCCGCGTGCACCAGCAGGGTCTCCCCCGCCTGCAGTGCGGCGCGGCGATGCAAGCCGAACCATCCGGTCTGGTAACCGATGTAGAGCGCTGCCGCTTCGGCATCGTCCAAAGCCGGTGGCGCGGGGAAGGTTTGCGCCGCCTCCATCAGGGCGTACTCGGCGAATCCACCGTAGGGCAACGAGGTTCCGCCGATCACACGATCACCGATCGCGATTCCATCGACGTCGTCGCCGACAGCCACGACCTCACCGCACAGCTCCACACCCGGCGTGAACGGCAGCGACGGCTTCACCTGGTACAGGCCACGGCACATCAGGACATCGGGGAAGTTCGCCGCCGCACCGGTCACGCGGACGACCAGCTGCCGTGGACCAGGTTCCGGGCGCGCCACGGTGTCGAGCCGCAATACCTGCCCCGGCTCACCGAGTTCGTGTACGCGCCATGCCTTCATCTCGGTCATCTCACACACCGCCGGTCAGGGTGATGCCACCGTCCACGACCAGCAGTTGCCCGGTGAGCCAGGCGGCGTCCTCGGAGAGCAGGAAGGCGACCACGCTGCCGATGTCCTCGGGCACACCGAGCCGCTTGAGCGGGTAGGTGGCCGCGAGCTGCTCCTCGTGGCCTTCATAGAGGGCACTGGCGAATTTCGTCTTCACCACGGCCGGCGCGACGGCGTTCACCCGCAGGTTCGGTCCGAGCTCGACCGCGAGTTCCTGGGTGATGTGGGTCAGCATCGCCTTGCTGGATCCGTAGAAGCCGATGCCCGGCGCGGGTTTGATGCCCGCGACCGAGGAGACGTTCACGACCGCGCCGCCGTGCTCCTTCATCCACGCCTGATAGGTCTGCTGCACCCACGACAGTGCGGCCAGGCAGTTCACCTCGACGATCTTGCGGGCCGCGTCCAGGTCGAGCTCGACCATCGGACCGAAGACCGGGTTGATGCCGGTGTTGTTGACCAGCAGATCGGCGCTGCCGAAGGTGTCGATCGCCCGCTTGACCGTCTCGGCCTGATGCGCGAGATCATCGGAGCGACCGGCCACGGCCAGCGCCCGCTCCGGCCCGCCCAGCACCCGCACGGCCTCGTCGAGCGCCTCCTGCTTGCGGGCGGTGATCACGACCTTCGCGCCCTCATCCACCAGACGCTGCGCGATACCCAGCCCGATACCGCGACTGGCACCGGTGACAATGGCGGTCTTGCCTTCGAATCTGTTCACAGAGAAGTCCCTTCGGTTGTTGCTGCGGTCACGACAGCCGTTCGAGCACCATGGCCATGCCCTGGCCGCCGCCGACGCACATCGTTTCCAGGCCGATCTGCTTGTCATGGAATTGCAGTGAATTGATGAGAGTGCTGGTGATCCGCGCACCGGTCATGCCGAAGGGATGACCCACGGCGATAGCGCCGCCATTCACATTGAGCTTGTCGAGGTCGACCCCGAGCGCACGGGCGGACGGAATGACCTGCGCCGCAAAGGCTTCGTTGATTTCGACCAAGTCGACGTCACCGATCGTCATGCCCGCGCGGGCCAGTGCCCGCCGCGACGCCTCGACCGGGCCCAGACCCATGATCTCGGGCGAGAGCGCACTGACACCGGTGGCGACGATGCGGGCGAGTGGAGTCAAGCCGAGCTCGGCGGCCTTGGTATCGGACATGATCACGACGGCGGCGGCCCCGTCGTTGAGGGGGCAGCAATTGGCCGCCGTGACCGTGCCATCGGGCCGGAATACCGGTTTCAGCGCGGCGACCGCGTCGAGCGTGACACCGGCACGCGGGCCGTCGTCGGCGGATACGACGGTACCGTCGGGCAGGGTGATCGGCGTGATGTCGCGCTGCCAGAAGCCGTTCGTCAGGGCGATCTCGGCGAGGTTCTGACTTCGCACCCCGAAGGCGTCCTGTTCCACGCGGGTCACCCCTTCGAGCTGAGCCACGTTCTCAGCGGTCTGCCCCATCGCGATATAGACGTCGGGCAGCTGACCATTCTGCCGTGGATCAGCCCAAATCTGGCCTCCCGCACTGAATTTCGCGGTTCGTTCGACCGCGTCGTCGAAGCGCGGGTTCTGGGTGCCGGGCAGGCCATCGGCGTTGCCCATGCCGTAGCGGCTCACCGTCTCCACCCCGGCCGAGATGAACACGTCGCCTTCCCCCGCCCGAATCGCGTGCAGCGCCATACGGGTCGTCTGCAGACTCGAGGAGCAGTAGCGGTTGACGGTCACTCCGGGCACCTGATCGAGCCCGGCGAGTACGGCGACGACGCGGCCGAGATTGAATCCGGATTCCCCGGCGGGCTGACCGCAGCCCAATATCAGATCGTCGATCTCGGTCGGATCGAGCGCGGGTACCTTGTCCAGCGCGGCTCGCACGATCTGTGTGGCCAGATCGTCGGGTCGCATGTCTTTGAGCGAACCCTTGACGGCACGCCCGATAGGCGATCGAGCGACGGAAACGATGACGGCTTCGGGCATGGGGGCCCAACCTCCCAGAACTGAACTTACTAAGCGCTTATTTTCTTCCCACACCATGCTCGACGCACCCCGTCCGGTCAATACCGTCAAGCCGGGGTTTTTAGTGTGATATGTGGCACATTCATCACAAAAGCGCAGCTCGAGCCGTGGAATTGAAAGCAATCTTGAACTCGAGTTCAGATTCCGCTTGCGCCGAGGGACTCGATCCGGGGGCACTCGCCCGGAGGGGTGGGGTCCGCACCGTTCGAACACAGCGCGCGCAGCGGCGATCACTGCGGCGCGTGCGCGCGGAACCGCCTCGTCCACTACTTCACGGGCTGCAACAGCGCCATTCGACCGAGCACAGCTAGCACGGATGGAGGACGACTCAGTCGGACTTCAACTGCAGGCCATCGACCCAGAGCTGGGTCAGGGTGTGGACCAGCTTCTCGAACGCGATGCGCTGATGCTGCACGAAGACCATGTAGGCCATGCGGCTGACCATCACCGAGAGCGCCTGCGCGGCGATCATGGGATCGAGCTCCGCCCTGGCCTGGCCGGATTCCTGCAACTCACGGATCATCTTGGCATTTCGCTGCACGAATGCCTTGCTCCGTTCGATGCGCAAGCGGCGGAAGTCCTCGTTGATGAGGGCGACCTCCTCGAACACGGCCATCAGGCGCGCATTTCGCTTGTAGGAGAGCAGGTATTCACGATTGGCCGCCTCGATGAGATCTCGAGCATCGGTGACGCCGGTGCGCTCCCGGACATGCGGGTGCAGCATCTCCTCCCGCACCTGATCGACTACCGCGGCGAAGACCTCTTCCTTGCTGTCGAAGTAGGTGTAGAAGGAGCCGGAGGCAGTGCCCGCAGCCTTGGAGATATCGGCGATCTTGGCGTCGAGGTACCCGTCGCGCTCGAAAATCTCACGTGCCGCGGTAATCAATGCGGTGCGCGTGCGCTCGCCGCGCCTCGTACGCGGGGGAACTCGACGAGGCTCGGCCTCGCTCACAACGGGTTCGGACGCCAACGCTGATCACTCACTCGCTCATCAGGACAGGTTATCGATTTTGTCACCGTATCACCGCCGGTGCCGCAGGAGTTCGTCCCGCAGACCGTACTTCGCTCGTCTACCTGCGCTGATAGCCCTGGATCGAGCAGCGGACCGCCATGGACAACCCCTCAAAGGCCGACCGTTTCGGTAGCACGCATCCGAACGCCCTGGTGCTGCACAGCGGGGACGACACCCTCGCCCACGGCGAACTTGCGCACCGCAGCACGGCATTCGGAAGTCACCTCGCCGAATCCGTTGTCACACAGAGAGATCGAGTACCGCTGCTGGCGCCGACCGTCGCGATCACCCGCTGCCACAATGGTGAATCAGTTCGCGGTGGCGCAGCTCGGCCCTGAGTGAGCGTCCGGAAACTCTGTTCAGCCGTGGCTGGTGGCGCGATGTGACTGTGACGGCGAAGATTGATGTCACTGCGTGTCGGGCGTCGGCGGCACGTGCCTCGCGTGGGGCGACGAAATCGGGCTGCGTTCGGATGAGCCGGGCGGGCAGTATGACGGGGTGCCGGATCTGCTGTGGAATGACGTCAAGAACTTCTTCGACCCCGACCTAATGGGTGCTCTGCCGGATGTGTGGGTGTCGGGCACTTCGGTTGAGGACTGGCAGGCAGTGTTCGACCTGGTCCGATCGAGTGGTTGGACATGGGAGTACTCGGAAGGCGGCAACACGCGGCCGCTGCCCGCTGCTGCGGAGGTTCTGGCGCGCCCTGCCGATGCGGAGACGGTTTCGCTGTGTGTCCGGCCTGTCCCGGAAGTGCGGGCGATCTTTCGTCCGATGTCCGCCGCGGAGATCGATTTCGATGTCGACCTCCGTGAGCTGCAAGGTCAGGTGGGAGTGGACATCCTGTGTGGCCTGCTGTGCGCGATCGGTCGTCGCCTGGGCAAGTCGGTGTCCATGACCGCGGAAGGCGACCACGGTCACCCGGTGCTCGGCTTCGACCCCGGAGCCGACCGCGTGGTTCTACTGGCAGATCCAAAGCTCTGTTGACCTTCTTGCGCGCACGAACCACGATCAGGCCCACGCATCCTCGCACGGCAAAACGACGTCGATATTCGTCCTGTTTCTTCACGAAATCTTGACTGCAACCAGGGGTAACCAGCGATCTACGCTGAAAGCACAGGAAGGCATATGGCGGGACCACATGCCCGAACACCACTACCGAGGGGCTGGCCATGAACGCCATCAGCCGACCCGAAGTTTGGGCCATCCAATCGGTGGATCTACCCACCTACAGCACCACCGCGGTCGCCATCGGCACCGCGATCCTGCTGACCATCATCGTGCTGATCACCGCCGCGATCTTTCTCGCGGCCCGAACCGGACGGCAAAAGTAGCGCCCGCCCAGCACGGCCGTTCACGCCCGCACGCCAGCAGCCCGTCGATGGGTGGATCCGCGAAATATCGGAGCAGGTCGTTCGGGCCCGCCGACGGTGCAGAACGCGAGTTGTGTCCGCAGCCTTCAGCATTCAACGCTCGCCCGGGTTCGACGAATCACCCCGTCGGCACGGCTCTGGTGCTATCACGCAGGAGAGGTTGCTCGCGTCCGGAGGCCGACATGGATGTCCGGTTCATCTCCGACGGCGGTGTGCGTGCGTGTCCGCGATCGACCAATCGACCGCGATGGTCGAAGGCGAACACTGTGCTGAGCCGGCTGAATCGGGCAGGGTCCAGCCCGGGAGCGCATTCGAACAGCCCCACGCCCTGCTCGCCGCGCTGACCGCGCGCCAACCGTTCCTCACTGAACAGTCGACGCGGTATGGGAATGCCACATCGAATTCCCAGAAAATGCCCGTTTGCCGTCGGGTCGCCTTGCATCCATTCCTTCGGTATCGCGCGCAAGTGCTGTCGGAAGGTCCGCTGACGTCCGCCAACGCGTCCCGGAAAGCCTCTGCTCGTGACTTGGCCCGCGTATCTGGACCGACATGGATTGCTGGTGTTTGCACCATGATCGCCTCCTTACGAGCGTATGAATTCTGTTCTCCCGCATAGCCATCGTCCGCTGAGGATGGATACCGAGCTAGCGTATTCTGCTACTCGATTCGCCTGTTGTTCACGCCGTTCACGATCATGGCGGCAAAATACAGCGAAACCGTTGTCGCGGTGCCGGATGAACCGGCGATTTCTACCCGAATTCGGATCGGGAATTCGACGAAATGCGCCGAGGGGTGGTCGGCTCATGCGCGGCGGCGGGCCGTGCGTGTCGAAGGTTGCTCGCGCCGCGGTTCGTCGGCGAAGCGATCACCGGCCGATCGATCGCGCTCTCAACACGGCGAGCACCTGTTGGGTCTTGGTTTCGCCGGACCCGATGTGCAGACCATGTCGACGTACTGCGGTCTCGAATCTGCGTTGTCGGTCGATGGCGCGGTTTCGTAACTCGGCGTGTGACTCACTGTGTTCGGGAGTGACTCGCAGTGACAGCTCGAGCAGATCGAGGCCGGCGATCCGCCAGCGTTCGGCATCGACCTTCAGATCTCCTACGCGCACCTGCGTCCACTTCGTCGACGAGATGGGGCCCATGGCCGTGAGGCGGTCAACCGCTACGCCCGGTGGTGTGCAGCTCACCAGGAACTGGCGCTGGGACGTGTCCAGGACGGTGGTGACGTCGGCGCCGAGCATCGTGGCGTCGTGCAGGGATCCGGCCGGTCGCTGACTGACAGCAGAGGCCGACAGCGCCCGGCGGTCCGAGTTCCAGTCCTCTTCGATGCGGTACCGCAGGGCATCGTTGGTGAAGGGGGTTCGCCATCTGCCGACCAGTTGCGATTGCAGGCAGGGGCGCAGTTTGACGGTGATGTCGTCGTTCTCGCCGCTGCGTAGCCGGATCGCGATCCGGCTCGACAGCAATGTCGGCGCCGGGTCGGGACCGGCGGGGCGGGGCTCGGCGAACCAGATGCGACGGTCGATCGCCGCACGGTCGGTACACCCCAGCCGGGTCAGTGCGTCCGCGACGTCCCCGTCGAGGTCGACCTTGATTTCGATCGGAGTGATCACCTGGACGCCCTTCCTGTTGCTTGCTTGCGGGTGCCGCCCCGCTCTCGGGCAGCACTACCGAAGACAGCGTCACCCAACCCCCGGCGGACCGGCGCGCGTACCGCGCTACCCGTTTGCTCGGCGTCGATACCCGCCGCCGCCTTACGTCGACGGCGTCACAGCAAAACGGGGAGCAACAGCCCGGATTGCTCGCTCTCGAGCGGCGCGTCCGTGCGGGGAGATCGTCGCTACGGAATAAGGTTCTCGATCCCCGAGGACCGGCACTTCTGGTGCGGCGATCGGTGTTTGGAGTAGTCCACTACCCGTGACGGGTGTCTTCTCGCCCCCGGAGACTGGGCATTCGATTCGATCTTGGGCGCGTCGCAAATCGCGCCAGTCACCTGGGAGGTTCTCGATGGTCAGGCCAAAGTCGAAGATCCCGCCGCCGATGACCGCTCCGCCGACGCCTCGGTCGGCCCGTCGCCGGTCGCTTGTCGCCCGCTTGTTGGTGGCGGTTGCCGAGGCGCTCGACCGCGGCGTCGGCTGGTTCAGGTTGCCCACCCCGGTGGGGTTGGCCGTCCTTGTCGGCCTGCGCAGTCGGCTGCGGTCGGAGAATCTCTTCGACACCGGTGCCCATCCGGCCGGGCCGCTGCCCGCTGACTCTGCCGTCGGCGAACACCTGCGGGCACGAACCGTCGACGGGACCTACGACAATCTCGACGAGCCCCGTGTGGGTTCGGTCGGCTGCCGGTTCGGGCGCAACTTCCCGCTGAAATACACCCACCCGGAAGATTCCGACCGGCTACTGGAACCCAACCCGAGGCTCATCAGTCAGGATCTGTTGACCCGCGACCGATTCCAGCCGGCGACCACCTTGAATCTATTGGCCGCGGCCTGGATTCAATTCGAGGTCCACGATTGGGTCAGCCACGGCGAAGCCGACACCGAGCCCTGGACGGTTCCGCTGCGCGATCAGGATCCGTGGCCGGCGCCGTGCATGACGATTCCGCGCACCCCCACAGTCCCCAGCCCCGACCCCGGCGGCCCACCGACCTACACGACCGAAGACACCCATTGGTGGGATGCCTCCCAAATCTATGGCAGCACACCCAAATTCGCCGCAGCGCTACGGACCGGCGAGAACGGGCGACTCCAGGTCGACAAACTGGGACTACCGCCGCTGGATGTCGAGGGCCTACTGGATCTGTCCGGTGTGGCGGCCAATGCCTGGGTCGGACTCGCATTGCTGCATTCGCTGTTCATGCGCGAACACAACGCGATCTGCGAGCGCCTTGCCCGCCGCTACCCGGACATGAACGACCAGCAACTCTACGACACCGCACGGCTGGTCAACTCGGCATTGATCGCCAAGATCCACACCATCGACTGGACACCGGCCATCATCGCCCACCCCACCACCGTTGCTGCCATGCGCGCCAACTGGTTCGGCGTCCTCGGTGAGCGGATCGCTCGCAGGTTCGGTCGGCTCAGCAGCAACGAAGTGCTGTGCGGCATACCCGGATCCGCCGTCGACGACCACGGGGTCCCGTACTCGCTGACCGAGGAATTCGTCGCCGTGTACCGGATGCATCCCCTCATCCCCGACAACTTCGTGGTCCGCAGCCTGACCGATGACAGTGTCCTCGCCGAGCACCCCCTCCCCGATCTATTGGTCGCCCACATCCGCGAGCGCCTCGACGAGACATCCATGGACGCATTGTTCTACTCGTTCGGCCGCGCCCACCCCGGTGCGCTGACCCTGCACAACTATCCGGTCCACCTACAGAAACTTGCTCGCCCCGGCCACCCACTGATGGACCTCGCGACCGTGGACATCCTGCGGGCCCGTGAACGGGGAGTGCCGCGCTACAACGAGTTCCGCCGCCACCTGCGCCTGCCACCCGCCGCCTCGTTCGAGGAATTGACCGACAACCCGGTGTGGGCGGGTGAACTCGAGCGGGTCTATGGCGATGTGGAACGTGTCGACCTCATGGTCGGGCTCTACGCCGAGCCCAAACCACCTGGATTCGGCTTCAGCGACACCGCATTCCGGGTATTCGTGCTGATGGCCTCGCGACGGCTGTCGGCTGACCGGTTCTTCACCACCGATTTCCGGCCCGAGGTCTACACCGAGGCCGGTATGGCGTGGGTACGCGACAACACCATGCGCAGCGTCCTGCTGCGTCACTTCCCCACTTTGGCGCCCGCTCTCGACGGTGTCAGCAACCCGTTCGCTCCGTGGCACAGCGTCGCCGTGCCGCGAGAGCAGGAAAGGAAACGATCGCGATGACCGACGTGGCACCGCACACGACCACCCGCACCTACCTTCGCTACCGAGACGACCTCGAAAAACCGCGCCCCGACGAAGAACGAGATATAGACAAGATCGTCACGGTGCTGCGCAGCAACAACGAACGCGCCTATCGCAAATACAAGCACGGCCTGCGCGACGCGCACGCCAAGAGCCACGGCATCCTGCGCGGCGAACTCACCGTCCACCCCGACCTGCCACCCGAACTGGCCCAGGGCCTGTTCGCCACCCCCGCCACGTATCCCGTCGTCGCCCGGCTGTCCAGTACCTCCGGCGTGATCCGCAGCGACCAGCTCCGCGGCGTGCGGGGCCTGGGAATCAAGGTGCTCGATGTGGACGGGCCACGCGCGCTGCCGGGCGACGAGGCGACCACGCAGGACTTCATCATGGTCACCCACCGTGAATTCCTCTTCGCCGACGCCCACGCCTACCGCACCCGGGGAATGCCCACCGCTTGGGTGCTGGCCCGCCTGCCCGACCCTGTCCTGAGGACGGGCAGCACGATCCTTTCCGTGCTCGACGAGCACGTGTTGCGGCGTATCGGACGTCCCCTGCCGCCCAACCTGAACGTGTTCGTGCGACCCAACACCCACATCCTGGGCGAAACCTTCTACACCTCGGCGCCCCTGCGCTACGGCGACTACATCGCCAAACTCCTCTACACCCCGGTCTCACCGGAAGCCAGCGCATTGCACGGTCAACTGGTGGGCCGCGACGCGGGCATCAACGCCCACCAGGACATGATCGTCGACTTCTTCGCCTCCCACAGCGCCGAATACGAGCTTCGCGCGCAGCTGTGCACCGACCCGGACACCATGCCGATCGAGGACGCGACCGTCCCCTGGCCCGAAACCGAGTCACCACACCGGACCGTCGCAACCATCCACTTCGACATCCAAGACCCCTACACCCCGCAACGACGCGCGTTCGGCGACGACGTACTGTCGTTCAACTCCTGGCGCGGCCTCGCCGCCCACCGGCCGCTGGGATCGATCAACCGGCTCAAACAACGCGTGTACGAGGCATCCAGCAACTACCGCCACAATGTCAACAACGCCCCCCGCCTCGAACCCACGCCCGACCAGCTTCCACAATGACCACCTCGCCGCCCGTACACCCGCACCGGTCATCCGCGCGAGACCGGGCCCGCGCCGACCCGGGGCGCTCGCCAGCGAAAACTCATCGCGGCATCGGCGGACCAGATCTACACTTATTGCTCATGGGGGACCGCTGGCAGCTGCTCGATCGCCCCATCGAATTCGAGGCGGTTCGTACAGCGTTGACGAGCGGTGATGTCGGCGGTGTCGTACTCGTCGGCGCCGCCGGGGTCGGTAAGACCACGCTCGCTCGGCTCGTGACCTCGGCGCTGGGTTCTCCCGTGCGGTGGGCGGCTTGTACCGAGTCGTCTCAGTCCATTCCCCTGGGGGTATTCGCGCCGTGGGTCGCGCCGTCGGCATCTCGCGACCCCATCGCGCTACTGGGCTCGGCCCGGGAAAACCTTCTCGCCCAGCAAGACACCGTGATCGGGGTCGACGACGCGTACTTGCTCGACAAACTCTCCGCGACCCTGCTGCACCAGATCGCCGTCGACCACAGTGCCCACATCGTGGCCACCGTGCGTACCGGTGAACCCGTCCCCGATGCGGTCACCTGCTTATGGAAGGACGGCTACCTCGAACGTATCGAACTGGAGCCGCTGACCAAACAACAGTGCGTCGCCCTCGTCGAGACCGTCCTCAGCGGCACCCTCGAAGGCCTCAGCGCCGATGTCATGTGGGAATCCTCAGGCGGAAACCCCCTGTTCCTGCGCAACATGGTCGAAGGTGCCGTCGAGGCAGGCACCCTGACGGAAGTCAACGGGGTCTGGCAGCTGCGAGGACCGACCGCGGTGCCGTCCGGGATGGTCTCGCTGCTCGACGGGCGGCTCGACCGGGTGAGCGAGCCGGTCCTGGACGCGCTGAAGATGCTGGCCCTCTACGAACCACTCGACATCGACGTCCTCACCGACCTCGTCGGCGAGGACGCCGTCGATGCCGCCGAGATCGCCGGCCTGATCCGCACCAGCCGCGACGGCTGGTGCCTCAGTGTCCGGTTCAGCCACCCACTGCTCGGCGAGGTAGTGCGCCGACGGATCGGCACGGCCGCTGCCCGCAAGCGGCGGGGCCGCATCGTCGAGATACTGCGCGAACAGGATCTCAGCACCGCCGCTCACCGGATCCGATTGGCGCAACTGTGCGTCGACAGTAGCCAGGCCATCGATAACGATCTGTTGGTCACCGCCGCCAAAGACGCTGTCGCCCTGTCCAACCTGCCGCTCGGTGAACGCCTCGCGCGCGCCGCCTGTGACCGCGGCGGCGGGCTGCCCGCAGCCGAACTGCTCTCGCGGGCCCTGCTGTGGCAGGGCCGACCGCTCGAAGCCGACAAGATCCTCGCAGACTTCGATCCCGATCAACTCGACCAACTTCAACTCGTCCAATGGGGTGTTCCGCGCGCCAGCCTGCTGTTCTGGTGCCTGGGTGATGTCGAACGCGGCCACGAAATACTGGACCTGCTCGGCGACCGCGTCGAACATCCCGCGCTGCACCTGATCGTCGATGGCGCGAACGCGGCCATGGCGGTACACGAGAACAAGATCGCTGCCGGTATCGACGCCGCCGAATGTGTGCTCGATGACCCGAACTCGCCGAAACAAGCCATCGACTGGGCGGCGTTCGCCCTCGGCCTGGCGATGCCGGTCGCCGGGCGCGGCGCCGACTTCGCGCCGATCGCGGCCCGGAGCCGGGCCCAGCAGAAGACCACCGACGGCATGATCCAGGTCATGGTGCGCTATGGCGACGTGCTGGCACTGACCACCATCGGCGAACTCGACCTCGCCGAGCAGCGGGCCAACGAATATTGCGAGTTCTCCTCCTCCGCACAGTTTCTCGGCTGGGCTATCGCCAAAATCGCCGGTGGTGTCGTCGCCACCTACCGCGGCCGCTTCCGGGAGGCGATCACCGCCTTCGAACAGGCACTGGCGGCACTCAACGCAGAAACCTCACTACCGTGGAAACTGCCGGCACGCCTGCTCTTGGCCCGCGCCTACGCGGCGCTCGGCGATGTCCGACAAGCCGAGCGGGTCATCGGAGACGCCGAGGAACATACCGGACCACACATGGCCTTGCACGAGCCGCAACGCATGATCGCCCGCGCATGGCTGGCGGCCGGGTCCGGCAGTCAGCATTCCGCGGTCGAACTGGCTCGCACGGCCGCCGACATCGCTCACACCGCGGGCCAGTACGCGCTGGAAGCCGAAGCCCTGCACCACGCCACCCGATTCGGCGACCGCACCCTTGCGCCACGGCTGGCATCACTCGCCGGACGTGTCCAAGGGCCCGTAGTAGCGATCTACGCACGCCATGCCGCCGCCTTCGAACACTCCGATACGCACGCGCTGTGCACAGTCAGTGTCGAGTTCGAAAACGCCGGACTACTACTGGCGGCCGCAGACGCCGCCGCGCAAGCGGTACCGATTCACGATCGCGCGGGACAACGCCGACTCAGCGCACAAGCCGCGGCCCGCTCCCTGGACCTCGCGGCGCGATGCGACGGGGCGACCACGCCCGCCCTCGCCTCCGCTGCCCACCCCTTGCCGATCACCGAACGCGAACGTGAGATCACCGCCCTCATCGCGCGCGGACTGTCCAACCGTGAGATCGCCGAGCGGCTGTATGTATCGGTCCGCACCGTCGAGGGCCACATCTACCGGGCCTGTACCAAACTCGACGCCACCGACCGCGAACAACTCGCCAAACTGATCTGGGGCGACGTCAAACGATAGCCGCCCTGCCAGCGATTCCGGGGCTCATCTCCTCGAAACACGCGACTGGTCCGAATCGAATTGCAGTCAGGTAGTCGAATACTCATTTCAGATGTATTCGTCCTCGAGAAAATTATGGATGTGGAGCGGTTGGTTATCCTCCGCCCGCCGGAATTGGCGGGTACGGTACTGCGACTGGGTTCCGGGCGGCAGTTGCTCGGCCGCGGCTCGCGTGCTCATCTGCGTCTCGATGATCAGCACCTCAGCACCATGCACGCCGCAATCGACAACGTCAGTGGTCACGTCACTGTGGAGGATCTCGGCTCCTCGAACGGGACCCGGATCGGCGGCGAAACGATCAGGGGCGCCAGACCGCTCCGCGACGGCGACATCGTCACCTTCGGCAATATCGACGCGCGTTTCGAGCAGACATCAGGACCGCGCACCGTAATGCTCTCGCGCGACACCATCGACCGGAATCGACCGAGCCCCGTCACTTACGACATCGACCGCCAGTCCGCGCGCCAGATCAACAATGTCGGACGCGACCAGTTCAACAGCTACATCCAACAACGCGAGAGCTTCCTGCGCGAGGCCGCGGCATCTCGGACAAAAGCGCGGTTCGTGTTCTGGATCGGCCTGTTCCTGACAGTCGGCGGCGGGCTCGGATTCGCCTACTTTCTCGTGAAGGCGATGGGCGAGGGGAACTCTTCGTTTCGGACCGGAACGCAGCCTGCCGACTTTCCGATCTTCGGTCCCGATACGAGCCTCGGCATCCCTGCCGGGTTGATCTGCTTCATGATCGGGTTCGTCGGCAACATCATGCTCTTCGTCGGGCTGATCATGTGGATCGTCGCGGCCGCCCGTGCGCGCAAGGTTGATACGGACCCGCGGCACGCGTGGAACTCGCCGTTCATCAGATAAGGGGAATCTCGTGGTCTTCAATATCGGCTCGCAGCAGGGCAACATCAACAACGTCGCGGGCGACCAGACGATATATGGCGGTCAACACGGCACATTCGTATCCGCCCAGACGGTCGAGTTCGCTGTCGAACTCGCGGCCACGTTACGTCGCATGGGAATGGATCGAGCCGCCGCCGCCGCGGATGCGGTCCAGCACGAGTTGGAGCAGCCACAGCCGGACCGCGAGAAGATCTCCGAGCGGCTGATCCGGATCGCTCGGGCGGTCACCGCGGTCGCGGGTGCCGAGTCGGCAGTGCACCGGCCGCTCGTAGCGCTCGCACAGTGGTTGGGCGCGTTCGGATCACCCATACTGGGCATGCTCGGGTAGGTCGGCGACATCGGGGCACGACACTGATGAGTGCACGACACTGAAATGTCCACAGTCCCAACCCGTTCGACCTCTTGCCGTTCGGCCGGATTCATGAACCGGTCTCCGAGGCCCCGCCCCACCAGAGCGGCTCCAAAGTCTGTGGCGATGGCCGTTGGATATCGTCCAACTGTCGCGATGAAGTCGAGGGCCGCTCCATGAGAAACAATGCAGCAGTGGAGAAACCGTCGATATCAGTGCGTTCGCGTCGCCGGCGACGAGGGTGTGTGCGGACTCGGCACGTCGGTGGCGTCCGTTTCGAGCCCGGCGGGCGGGCTGATGGGACGGTCGTCACGAACGAGAAACACGGCGGTGTCGCCGACCTCTGACTCGAGGTCGACATCGAAGCCGGCGTCGCGCGCCGCATGGGCGCCGCGCTCGGTCACCATGGCGAGCACCAGTCGGTCGGACGCGACGCGCACCGGCACGATCTCGGTCGCGTCGGCGATCCCGCGCAGTTGCGCCAGGGTTCGGTTCTCATCGACGTGAATCTTGGCCCACAGCACGGTGTCGCCCCGTACGGCCGCGGGGGCGAACACCGGGTGCGGCGCGGTGCGCATTCCCGATCGGCGTGCCATGGCGCGCTCGGACGGATCCTCGCCGATGAACACGCAGTTGCCGGGCCCGCCGGCCGCGGCCGCGGCCGCGTCGAAGATGGTGCGCGAAGTCTTGTCGCCCCAGTGGACAAGGTTGTCGGAAAAGATGTCGCCGAAAGTGGCGGCGAGTGCCGCTGCCGCCCGTGTACGGGCGGTCGGATCGTTACCGGGGTTCGAGATGATGCCCAGCCGATGCGCCGAAACGGTGGCCAGGACATCGCGCACCCGCGGTAGCGGCCGGAATCGGAACGAACCGTCCACCGCCACGCTGACATCGGCCAGAGTGCCGCCGATATCGAAGTACAGCACAGCCATTGTCGCCTCCAGGTGCGTTGGCTACCGTCGGCTTGGCAGTAGCGGGATCATTGCTGTGGATCGCCGAGGATGGCGAGGCTTTGGCGGGCGACGGCGGTGAGCTTCACGCAATTCGCGCGCTCGGGTGCGCCGGGCTCGAGTTTGTCGATGTCGTCGCGCGCCTCGGCAAGCCGTGTGCTCCGACGAAATCGACGGCTTTGCGGTAGCCGCGCTCGGGCAGCTGCTATTCCAGCCGTCGCTGAAAATATATGTGCCGGTGAAGGTTCCGGTGCGCAATGCGTCGACGAGATCGTGTTGCGTCTGCGCGCTCGTCGACGTGCCGTCGGCATCGAAACGGAGCGTGTAGAGCAGTACACCGGTGCACGGAAGCCGTCGGCCGTGACGAAATGGTCGAAGAGGCCCGTGTCCAGCGGCATGGTGCACCTCGTTTCGTGGCGTACTGTGCGAGCGATCAAGTGTGCGCCGGATCATCAGACGCCATCGCGAGTATTCGGCTACCCGAAATCAGCATCGACGTACCCGCGCCCCCGGCCTCGCCTGGCCCGAGGCTCATCGGCAACACGGCGCGTGCGGAAGCGGAATGCGTTGCCATACACCGAGGAAGTCAAGTCGCGATGACCAGCCCGTTCGCCGGGTCCTGAAGCTATCGAAGCTTTTCGCAACAACCCGGACCGTGCCGTTCGCTTCGATGCCCTGTGCTTTGGTGCTGGAACCCTGGACTTGGCTGAGCCAACCTTCGGTCAGGTACACGGGACCTTCGGCGGCCCGGGTGGAGTCTTACGCTGGCCGGCCAGTTCACCCACCGCAATCCCGCCCATGCGAGGTTTCAAGCCAGTGGCGACATCGGCGGCGAGCGTTGGGTCGACGACTACATCGGTTACCTCATGCCCGGTGGCCGAAACGGTGTCGGTGAGACACCCGCGATCATGGGTCGGTGATTCGCACCGTGTCACATTCGAACGGGCAGGCGGCCGCAGGCTACGTCCGTCGTTCGTCGCCGTGTGCCGATCCTGACGACGTCTTTCGCAACGAATCACGTAGCGCCCTACGCGCGTGGCCGCGTTCAAGCGCGCCCTACCGTTGGTGTGCGGGACTCGTTATTGATGCGTGAGGACATCGAGTCCGCTCCTTGCGTAAGGAGCCGATTATGGCCATGTACATCGCCCACTCCAGGCAGACACTGAGCGGGATTGCCTCCAGGTTCGGAGTGGGTGCGGCGGCACTCACAGCCGCCGATCCGCAGATCGTCAACCCGAACTTGTCCGGCAGCAGCACGCCGCAACATCGACTACGGCTCGCCGAGCCCGCCCTCGGAGCGCACGATGCCTTTCAGGAGGTGCTCTGAAGTGAGTTCGATCAAGCAGTGGGGACCGTTGATCATCTCGTTCATCGCCCTGGTTGTGGCAATTACGTCCGCGTTGTTCGCGTACCAAGGTAACAACACCTCCAAGAAGGCGCTGGACAACGCCAGCCCCGCCATTCAGGTCGAGGTCAAAGTCGGTCAGATTATGAACGACAAATTTGTCGAGTCCAAGCATGTCTCGTTGCTGTCGCTCGACCAGATCACAAGCGATCTCGATTGGGCAGAGTTAATTTTCACAAATGGCGGCGGCCGACGTATTTCTGTCGATGACATAGGAATTAAGGCAGCAAACGGGCAGACGATTTACAGTACTCAGATCGACTGGCATAGATTGCTCGGATGCAACTCCGGCACGATCGGCTGTCCAGGCACAGCAGACTTCACGGTGGAACCTACTCAGCGGGTTGCACGGCGCTTCCCGTTGTGGGCGGAGGCCGAGTTCCTCAGGGCCGGCAACGAAGCGAAGACAGCAGGACTCACATTCCGCTACAAGTCGTCGGATGTTATGGACAAGGGGCGCGATATCACATCGGATATCTCTATATCGCCCTGATGAGGTCTGTGGTCCGGCTTTGTCGACAAACATCGAGCCAAGGAGTGGCCGCCTGCGCCGACATACGAACAACCTGAACAACCCACCCGTCCGACTCCCGACAATGGTCGATCAGCAGGTGGTCAACCGATCAGCAACCCAACACATTTCGGTCGGACAGGCGGGCAACGATTGTGGACACATTCGGCGTACATCGGACCTGAGTAGCTGAGAACGCGTGTACGAATCGCCCCGGTCACCCATACTGAGAACGTAAGCGCCCAGCTCAGCCAAGGTTTCACCGGCCGGAAATCAGTGCATGCACCGACCCACAAGTGGAGGTTGACGTGCGATTCCGTTCAGATAGTCCTGGTGGCAGTCTCGTCGCTGTCAGTGGCGCGAACACCATCTCATTCGCGGTGATCGCCACCGATCAGCTCAAACAAGGATTGCTCGGCTTCGCCGTCGAACGGATCGACCCGACGGCAAACGAACGCTTCTTCATGGCGGGTTTCAAGGTCTTCGAATCGGTCATCCCTCAGCCCCAGCCCGGGGTGCAGGTCAGCACCTTCGACCAGCCGATACAAAGTTTCGTCTGGGACGACTTCACCGCCAAACCCGATCGCGAATACCAGTACCTTTTTCATCCGCTCAAGGGCACACCGAAAAACCTGAACCGCTCCACGCCACCATTGTCGATCACCGTCCACACCGAACCACTGTTCAGCAACCTGAGCCACGACGTGTTCTTCAACCGTGGTGTCGCCAGCAGCCAGGCCTACACCCGACGCTTCGGAACAACCCCGATCAACGACTTGAAGCCACCAGCCAAACACGACGAAGCGCTGCGCTGGCTCAGCCGCGACCTGGACGTGGCGCTACTGCGGTTCATCGACCACTGCGACGCGGGTGACCAGCTGCTGTGCTGCTTTTACGAATTCCGCTACAAACCCGCCGTGACAGCTTTGAAAGCGGCCATCGACCGCGGTGTCGACGTCCAGATCATCATCGACGCGAAAGTCAACGAATTCACCGACAAACACGGCACATTCCATCCCAGCTTCCCACGCGTCGACAACCTCGACATGATCACCGAAGTCGGCATCCCCACCCAGAACATCATCCGGCGCGAAGCACGCACCTCGGCGATCCAACACAACAAGTTCATGGTCCGCATCACCGCCGCCGGGCCGGCCGAGGTATGGACCGGATCAACCAACCTCTCCCAAGGCGGCATCTCCGGACAAACCAACGTCGGACACTGGCTGCGCAACCCCGACACCGCCGAACACTACCTCCAATACTGGAACGAGCTGTCCAACGATCCCGGCGGCACCGACTCGGACGCACTCGCCGAGGTCAAACGCAAGAACAAGGCATTCAAGACCGCCGTCGAAACGGTGTCACCGGTACCGGCCGATCTGCGCCAGGTGCCCGCAGGCGCCACCGCCGTGTTCAGCCCACGACTGAAAGACACTGTGCTGCAGTCGTACTCGACGATGCTCGACACCGCTCGGCGGCAAGGCTGCATCACCCTCGCCTTCGGCATCGCAGCATCGTTCAAGGACCTCCTAGTGGACAACACCCCACAGAACGCGCTGATCTTCATGCTCCTCGAAAAGCGGGACAAACCGGACCCGAAGAAACCGGAAACGTTCATCGCCATCAACGCCTCCAACAACGTCTACAAGGCCTCGGGATCATTCCTGCGGGATCCCGTCTACCAATGGGCGAAAGAAACCAACGCCGGACTACTCGGGCTCAACGAGCACGTCAGCTACATCCACTCCAAATTCATGCTGATCGACCCCCTCGGCACCGACCCCGTCGTCGTGACCGGGTCAGCCAACTTCAGCGAACCCTCCACCAAAGAGAACGACGAGAATATGCTCGTCATCCGCGGCGACACCCGCGTCGCCGACATCTACCTCACCGAATTCAACCGACTGTTCAACCACTACTACTTCCGCAGCGTCGTCGAGAACCTCACCGCGCACGGCGAACCCACCGACACAGCCAGCCTGTTCCTGACCGAAGACCCGACCTGGCAAGCGAAATACAAACCCGGATCATTCCGCGCGAAACGCCTACAGCTCTTCGCCGACATTACGGTCGTTTAACAGCAGCGCATCCGCACGCGTCGATGCCGACGGTCGAACCACTGCCAGGCTTGGCCTCGCCTCCAGCTGTGGCATGATCGTGTGCCCAACCGAAGGCGACTACCGCTGGGTCGTGCAATTGCTGAACTATGCGATCTTCGCCGCCCTGGACATGAGACGGCGAAGTCGTTGCAGGCCAGCACATTTGAGCGGCTCGGCTACGGCGCCGAGAACGGCACCCGGCGCAATTTCTACCTGTCCGGCGCCTGTGAGCTGCGCAACGGCAAGTTCGGCCCACTCACCAAGGCGCCCTCGCCGGCTTCGACATCGTCATCCCGTAGGCGACGCGACCGCGGGTACGTTGTTGCATTGCTGCGGTACTCGCTCGATCAGACGCATCACGCCGTTCAGTGCCGTGGCGTAGTCGGGGGCGGTGGCATAGCCTGCCGCGGCCACCTCCCGGGCGAAGGCGTACGGATCGGTGTGGGCGAAGGCCTTCGCGTACCGCGGCTTCAACAAGACGCGCGCGTGTTCATCGAAGGAGCGGTCGGGAGAGTCGAAGGCGCGGAACCAGTCTCGGACGACATAGTCGTAGCGGCCGTCGGCACGCTGGGTGACCGAGATGACCTCTGGATACCGTACGGTCGGCGTCTTGTGCACTTCTCGGGTAGTGCACAGCCTGCGCTGCGACACGGGAACACTCGTCCGCGCCTTGATTCCGAAGAAGTTGTTACCGCAGGCCCGCCTCCCCCAACCGGATTCGATTGCGGCCTGGCCGAGAATGACCAGCCATGGAATGCGGGTGCGGGCCTGGTTGGCGACCGCATGGGGGCGATATTTGCGCACGAACTCGACGACGTGGACCGGCACGCCGCGCGCCCGCTTCGGCGACGGCCCGGGCGCGGCTTTCCGTGATGGCAGTGCGGGTTTCGGTTTCGGTGACGGTATGGGCGCCGGTGCGCCACCGGAACCCATACTGGGAACCGGTCCGTCGAACAGCGGGCTGGGCGTCAGCGCCCCTTCCCAGCTGAGGTCGACGTGAATGTGGTTGGTGTGCGGATTGCTGCCGCCGTAGGGCCGCCAGCCCAGGTGGCGGAGCTGCCAATTCCACTGCTGCCGATTCCAGATGATGTAGGCCACTTGCAGTGCCACCGCATTGTCCTGCAGCCACCCGATATATGCCTCGGCCTGTGCGCGCTGCACCGGATCGGATGCCAGTGCGAACAGATCGATCGATCGGCCCTCACCGTGCAGGGACGGGGTACCGAAGGTGGTGCTGCGGCAGTTGTAGGTGCCTGCCCTCCGGCCGGTCAGCCGCCGCCACTGCGCCGCCATCGCGCGTGCGCCCGGCTGTTCGTGACCGGAGCACTTGGTGAATGTACCGCGACGGACGATGCCCTTGGCGCGGTCGGTGGGCGGCGCCTCCTCGAGTTCGGCGTCCTGGAATTCGATATCCTCGGCGTCGACGTCCTCGTAATCCATTTCGCCGTAGCCGATCGCCCCCTGGTCCGCTGCCTCGAAATCGGCGGCCTCGTAATCCGGTGTCTCGTAATCGGCAGCCTCGTAATCGGTGGCTTCGTAATCGACATTCTCGTAGTCACCGGCCTCGACGTCGAAATCCTCATGATCGGCCTGTTCCTGGTCGTATTTGGTTGCGCCGGAGAAAGTCTCGTCGGCATAGACCTCTTCGGCCGACTCGCCCGAGTCGTGCGACTCCATCCATTCGGTATCGGAAAGCCAACTCTGCCAACTTGTTTCATCGACGTACTCGGTATCCCCGGTGTTCTCGGCGAACACGTCCTCGCGGGTGGGCCACGTTCCCGGGTCGGGCGTCGATTCGGGCGAGGCGAAGATCGGTGATTCGGCGTAGGTGCTCATGACAGACTCCATCGGATTCGCGTCGGCGGGTGTTCTGATAGACGACATCGCGTCGTTCTGTGGGCGAGCGGGACGGCGCGGCTGGGGTGTGCGCGCGGCCGCTGCCTTCTCCTCGATCGGCCCCTTCCGACACCTGCAGCCGCCTTCCCGTGCACCCTGTGCAGCGCCGAAATCATCCGATTCCCGGCCGGTTTCGTTCGCCTCCTGCGGAATGCACGGTTGCTCGGCTTTGCGGCTGCGAGTCAGCCCGCGCAGGTCGGCCGATGCGTCGGTCAGCAATTGCCAGCCGAACCGTCGCGGAATGTCGTTGTGCGGCAAGCTGGTTCGCTCCACCCGGTAGTTCGGAGAACAGGCCGGGCGCACCACCGCTGCTACGCGTTCGCTGTGCCGCGCGGTGCCCTCACCCGGTCGGTACACGATCCGCAATGCGCCCGTACCCGCCGTCATGCGCCGGCGGACCCAGTCGATCAGTGGCTTCGGGTCGTTGTACAGCGCGTCGAAGATGTGCACCTCATCCGGATCGGTATGGCCCAGGATGGCCATCAGCGCCGCACCACCGCCGGAGTGGGCGGTAAGGATCAACCGGTTGCGCCGCACCACCGCCCCGGTTGCCGCGGCGAACCGGGCAAGCGCATCATCGATCAACTGCTGGAGCGCACCGGGTGGTAGCAGCGCGGGGAAGGTGTACCGCGCCGGATTCTCATAGCGCCCCTTGGGTTGATGATGACCCCGGGGCAGGATCAACACGGTGCGCGTCGTCCGCCCTACTGCGGCCGGATGGTCGGGATCCGCGAAATCCAAACCGCTGATCGGCTTCTTGTGCTCGACAATATTCATCACCGCACCGTGTCCCGAATATCCGTGCAGATGGACGACGACATCCACCACCGACGGCTGGACCATGCCGTTCCACTCGATGAGCACATCCGGCGGTGTGCCGGCATGCGATTGCAGCAGCGGATGGCGGGGCACTATCAATCGGCCGGGCGATACGGCCGTCAGGGGTGATTCGTGCTCATCGGTCTCATGGTCGTATTCGCCGGTGTAGGTGTAGGTTTCGTCGAAATCTTCGGCGAATACGTCCTTGCGAGCGGGCCACACGCCGGGATCGGGGATCGATTCCGGGGCGAGGATCGACGATTCGGCAACGGTGCTCATATCAACTTCCAATCGAGATCGCCTGGTGGACAGCGCATCTGTGCTTGCGGCTCAGCCTCGGGGAACCGCGGTGCGCTGGCCGTTCGCCGACGACGCGGGCGCGCTTACGGGCGACAGCGTCGCCGCGGGCAGCAATCTCGCCGGTTGCGCAGATCCGGCCGGCTGGTTCCACTGCCGCCGGGTGGTGACCGCCAGATCCTTGACCCGGTCGCCGGTCGCCGACTGCCACAGGTCGATGATTTGGTTCATCGTTCTCGCGGGAGCGGGGCCAGGAGTCGTGATGCCTGTGGAGCGATAGAGGAGCTCCGCTTGGTCCGCGGTATCGAACAACCCCAATTCGATCGCCCACATCAGCGGCGAGATCACATCCGCCAGTTCGAACATTTCCCGTGCCTGGCGTGAGGGTGCGACACCCACCCGAGCGCCGACGGCCGCGAGCCGGTCGGCGGGATTGCCGACGAAGCCTGCCCGGGCGTTCAGGTCGCGAATCACGTCGTTGTCGCTCCCCACAGCGAGGTGGAACCAGGCGAGCATACAGACGTAGCTGAACTCCTCCCGCGACAGCATGCCCCCGACGCGACGTAGTCGCAGCATCTCACCGAGCGTCTTGCAAAGGTACGCGATGTAGTTCGAGTCGGTGGGGTTCGCCCCGGAAGTGTTGCGTTCGTTCTCGATACCAAGCCAGACCTGCCGCAGCAGCTCGGTCCAGATCTCGATGAATCGAATATTGCTGGTGGCACCCGCATCCCGCTTCCACGGCTGGCCGCTCACACCCGGCGCCGCATGCGGCAGATCGAGGCCGAACATCCGCCAGTAGGCATTACGCCGGTTCACGCGCGCGTCCGGGCGCAGCTGGCTGGTCAATCCGCCCACCCGGAACAGCGGCGGGTCCCGGAAAAACAGCTCCTCGGTCGCGCGGATCCACGCCATGGTCACCGGCGTCGGCGGAGGCAGGGTCTCCCCGACGACGTAGCGCCGCACTACCTCCGCGAAAATTTCGAAGGCACCGGTACTTTCGACCAGGTAGGCGTAGAACATGTGGTCCCAGATGAGTAGCTGCCCGCTGGTGCCGAGCGCGGGTGGGTGGTAACCGGGCGGCTGCGTGGGCGGATTGGTCGGGGGTCCGTTAATACCGGACTGGAACGACGCGGCGATCAATTCGGGCGGGAGCTGGGTCGACCCGACAGCCAACGGATCGCCCAGCGGTACAGGCTTGTTCTCGAACACGGGTGTCAACGTGGAGATGCCCCCGCATGCCCACATCTCGTCCAGCCACCGGCTCAACTGTTCGGGGTGGAATGTGAAGACCGCATTCGCCTGTGTGGCAGAGAGGGTATCGTTCGGGATCAATAATGTGGCCAGCGTGCGAAACATGGCGGTGCCCCTTCCTCAGGGTGTTGCCGGTCGGCGAGAATCGATTTGTGCGATGGAACCGGTCGGCCGGACAGCAGGCAGAGTGTCGGGTGCGTGGGTCACGAAAGTGACGAGACGTACCTGCTCATGGTCCGAGAGTCGTACCGCGATCGCTTGGCCAGGATTGTCGAGCGGAATTTCCGGCCGAGTCCCAGGGCACACAGCCGCTGTCTGATCCGGCCCCTTGCCGCTGTGCACGATGGTGGCTGTGACCGCATAGGCCGGGATCTCTTTAAGGAACACCAACACGTATCCATGCCCGGCGTCGTCGGCCGTGTTGCCCTCGGTGTCCCTGTGGACCCTCCTGATCTCCGCGGGCAGCGCCTGGTCCCGCACCGGCCCGAATTTCGAGAGGTCACGAGACCGCAACAAGAATTGCAACCCCCCGAAGAGCCACAGCGTACTTTCGTTGCCCTTCTTGAAGATGCTGGGCTCGGCACAAACGGTCGGTCCGTACTGCCCCAGTACCTCTTCCAGGAGGTACTTGATCTCGTTCCGCGTCATCCCTTGTCCCGGTTCGTATTCCATCTCGGTTTCCTCTCTCTGCGTTCAGGCGGCGGCGGCTCGGTCGCCGCCCATACGCCGCAGCCACGTCTCCATTTCCGTTGGCGCGGTCGGTGCTTCGAGCCCGCGCAGCACGGTCAGCGCCAGAATCCGCATCGGTTCGACCCGCTGCAGATACGTCGAGGTGTACAGCGACGCACCGGCACGGTCGGCGAGGCGGTTCAGTTCGTGCGGCGACAACCGCCGCGGGTCGGCGAGGGCCGGCAGCGGCACGCCCTGGAAGGCCCGCATCGGCATCCGGGTGCAGACATCGGCGAGCGCGGGCAGCAGCGGCAGGCTGGCGGAGATGATCGCGCGGACCTCCGACGATGCCCGGGCCAGCGGATGTCTCGCCAGCCAGCGTTGCCCGAGCGAATCCCAGGTGCCGGCGCCGAACCAGGCGCGGCACAGCGCGACATTGAACTGGACCCGCAGGGCCGAGACGGGATGCGGGTCGCCGGGCACCATCCGGAACACCTGACGCGACGTGCCGTCCACCACGGTCGCCAGCGCCGGGACCGGCGCGAAGCCGAGCAGGCAGAACGCATACACATCGGCCGCCACCTCGGAGGCCCAGCCCTGCCAGGCGGAGGCGGCGAGCGCGCTGTGCGGAGCGATCGCCTCGTACAGCGCGGCGGCCAATTCCTTAGTCCAGCCGGTCAAATGGGCGACCTGATGGCCGGTCTCGTGCACGAGTGAGGTGGGCTGCAGCAGATTGTGCCGAGTGATCTTGATCGCCGCGGCCGGCGACAGGGACGCGTCCCACAGCCGTACACCGGCCCGCAGGATCGATGCGCCCATCCCTTTGTCGAGATAGGTCAGCACTGACGGTGTGTCGATGCCCAACGGGCGCAACACCTGATCCATGCTCTGTACCGCCAGGGCGTCGAGACCGCGCAGCACTGCCGCCGTGCGCGGATTGGTCCGGGTATTCACTGCGTCGCAATAGAAATCGACGATCGTCTCGGCCCGCTGGTACCGCCGTCGCAGGGTCAGCAGCTCCGTGCGCGCCGTCTGCAGATCGGCCGGGCTCGTCGCGCCCTGGATCGTGAAGATGGTGCGATCGGCCTGGGCGGTGAGCCGTTTCGCCTGCGCGCTCAGATTCGCCCGCACACTGAGCCCGAGGTAGGACTCGAGTTCCCGCCAGGCGGCCGGGGACGCGCTGACCTCGAGGTCGCCGAGGCCGGCGCAGGCCCGGCGCCAATGTCTCGCCTCGGACGCGAGGGCGGCGGTTTCGGTCGCGAAGAGATCGGCCTTCATGACAACCCCGGGGCGGCAACGACTTCGGGAGCCGGGACCTGATCCGGGTTCGCCTGGATCCCGGTGAATGTCACCGTGAGCGTGACGCCGTCAGCCGGGTCGGCCACGGCAGCGGCGAACTGGGCGCCGCGCTGCGCAAGATAGGTCGCGATACCGGTGCTGGTGGCCGCGGCGATGTTGCCCGCCAACCGCGCCGCCGCTACGGCATCGGTGGCGACGGTGGCCCGCAGCAGCCGCCGGGCGATCCGGTAGTGCAGGCGCGGCAGGAAGATCTCGCGCAGCGCCGACAGCACCGCGGGCAGATCGCGCTGCCCCGCGGGTGCGGCCCGCTGCAGGCGTGCCTGCAGGCTGCGCGCCCGCCGCTCCGACATCCGGATCACGATCCGCATCCGCTGGTCCGACGGATCCCAGCGCACGATGACGAGGCGGCGGGGCCGGCGACCGCGCCGGGCCCGCAGGCCGGCGACGCGCACCCGGAAGTACCGCTGACCGGGCACGGGCCGGTACGCACCGGGCGTGTTCCCGACCTTCCGGCGTCGGCCCAGCGCCGGCTCGCGCAGCAGCAGTCCCGCGGCCTCCGCGGTGAGCGGCTGGTATTCGTCGCCGGTGGGATGTTCGGCGGCGGGCAGGGTTTCGTCGCGGGTGAAGTGCCCGGGCAGGGTGCCCGGCAGCGTCTCGTACAGGTCGATTTCCGCCTGCACCGGCCAGCGGTCGACGCCGCGGTCGAGCAGATAGGTCTCCATGGTGCCGCCGTCGTTCCAGGGCACCGCCCGCGCCACCTGCCGCGGGATCGGCACCACGAAAACCCTGGTGTACTTGCGGAACCGATACCGAGGGCGGGCCGCGCGCGGCATCATCACCCAGAACCCGCCCTCCTCGGCGGTTTCCCGCTCCGGCAGGTCCGCGCGCAGCAGCCGGTCCGGCAGGTAAGCGGCCGCGGATTCCGCGAACGCCCGCTGCACGGCGGCGCTGACCTGCAGCGGATCGGTCATCGCCGCATCCGGCAGCTCATCGAGGACGCGCATCACACTCGCCTCGACCGCGGAGGCCAGGGCCTCACCGGGAATCGTCTGTTCCTCCGATCCCGCGGTCTCCAACCCGAGTGCGGTGAACCCGACATCGACGACCGCGCGGGCAAGCAGCCGCGACGGATCACGTCCGGCGGCGCGGGCGATGGTCCGGGCGGCCTGCGGGCCGATCATTTTCTTGATCAGCTTCGCCAGCGGCCGTGCGATGAGGTTGATCAGCTTGGGTCGGGCGCCGGTGACCTTCAGGCCCAGCTTCAGCAGCGGCCGGATCGCCAGCACGGCCGGTATGAACTGTTCGATTTCGGCGATCGGGTCCGCACTGTCGGTGTAGGCACTCAGCTGTGCGGCCAGGCGGGCGCGGGCGTCGTCGAGCTCGGCCACCGGATCATGTTCCGGCTCTTCCGAATCCGCCTCCAGCAATTCCTCGGCCGTCATCTCGTCGGCAGCGGTTTCGCCGGTGTCGGCACGGAAGAGCTCGAGCAGTTGCTGGTCGAATGCCTCCGCCAGTTCGGCGGCGGTGCCGGATTCGCCGTCCGGGCCCGCCTCCGCGTCGGTGCTCTCGTCGTCGGCCTCGCGGATACCGAGCCGCTTGGCCAGGATCGGCACCAGTGGGCGCGCCGCGGCGGGCAGGACCTTGGCCAGCGGCCTGAGCAGCTTCTTCACCACCCCTTTGAGCAGCGCGCGCCCGGCGGCCTTCAACTTGGCGAGGATCGGGCCGAGCACGAATTTGCCGATGGTCTGCAGCCCGCTCTTGACCGCCTTCAGGCCGCTCTTGGCGATGTTCACGACGCCCTTGATCGGGTTCTTCACGAACCCGACCGCCTGCTTCACCTTCCGTTTGATGAACGACTTCGCCTTGCGTATCAGCTTGCCGAAGAAGCTCTCGAACGCCTCCGATTCCAGCGCGGGGGGTGTTTCCAGCGAATCGAGCAGTTCGTCGAGTTCCTGTTCGGTGAGCCCGTGCAGGTCGGCGTTCTCCAGTCCGCTCGCGAAGGCATCGATCGCGTGCTCCCATTCGGTGACGAGCGGGGCCATCCACTCCTGCAGCGATTCCCGGGCCTCGGCCTCGGACGGAGTGACCGTCCATTGCTGGGCATCGGCGAGGATGCGGGCGGCGCCTTCGTCGAGAAGCTGTTCGAGCGCGTCGGTGAACTCCTCGTCGTAGAGCGCCTCGAGAAATTCGATCGCCTCCTGCGACTGCGCGTCCGCCTCGGAGTCGGTGTGCTCGCCGAACGGGGACTCGGTGACCGAGTAGCCCTCGAAGGGGGAGCCCTCGGGTTCGGCGCCCGGCTGTTCGTCGGTGAGCGGCGCTGTCTCGGTCAGGGTGGAAAGCCCGGCAAAGGGCGAGACGAACTCCTCCGCGTCGCCGGGAGACTCGGCGTATGGGTCGATTCGCATAGTGGTTACCTCCGCGCATGACGGCCGTTTCGCGTTACTGTGCGCGACCGCGGTATGCGCGAGCGTCAACACTTCGTCTCGCTGTGCACGGTGTCCAGCACCTCGGCAATACGCGCGACCGTGGCGTCGATATCGGTGAACACCCATTCCTGCGTAGAGCTCGGCTCGCCGGTCCCCGCGAGCACGCGGATCAGCATCCGCCCACCGTCGCGCCAGGCGCGTATCACGATCACTTTGCTGTCGTCGGTCACACGGTTCACGGTCACCCGCTGCCATAACACGCTGCGTCAATGGTCCGTGCGCGGTGTTGACGTGGTGTTGACGCATTTGCGGCGGCGCCCACGCACGCTGGTCCGATCCGGCCTGGACAGGTCCCGTCGACGAAGGAGGGGATTCCGATGCCCGTGTCCGCCTGCGCCCCGAGGGGCGAGCTCGCCATTTCCCTGCTCGGCGGTTTCGCGTTGCGTGTGGGGACCGACCGGTTCGCGCTGCCGATGCATTCGCGCCGTGTGCTGGCATATCTGTGCCTGGACAAGAACTCCGAGCCGGACTGCGACCGCGGGCTGCTGGCAGAGCGGCTGTGGCCCGACGCCACCGTGGACCGTTCCCGGGCGAGTCTGCGCACCGCGCTGTGGCGGATCCGGCAGGCATCCCCGGTGCTGGTGCACAGTGGCGGGGGCCGCGTGCGGCTCGCCGACGGCGTCGCGGTCGACGTCCACGAATTTCGCCGCAGTGCGGAACGGGTGCTGGCCGAACAGCGCGACTGTGCCCGGGATCGGGCGCGGCTGCTGGCCCGCACCACCGATCTGCTGCCCGGCTGGGACGAGACCTGGCTGCTGCTGGCGCGAGAACAGCTGCGGCAGTTGCGACTTCATGCGCTGGAGGTGGAGGCGCGACGGCTCGCCGAGCGCGGCCGCTATCCGGAGGCGATCGATGTGATGCTCGCCGTGGTCGCCGAGGAGCCGCTGCGTGAGTCGGCGCAGGCGGCACTGATCGAGGCGCATCTGTGCGAGGGCAATGTGGTCGAGGCGCGCCGCCAGTTCACGCACTTCGCCGAGCTGCTGTGGACCGAATTGGGTATCCGGCCCTCACCGCGGCTGTGCGGCCGGGTCGGTGCGGTTCCCGCACCGCCGCGGTCGGTCGATCGTCAGGTCGCGCTGGGCGGTCGAGTCCTGCTCCCACGGATGGGTGCCTGATGCCGGGTGTGAGCGGCGGGCGTGCACTGACGCCAGCAGCGATACCGTGGTGCCGGGCGGCGGGACCAGGGCGGCCGGCCAGCGGGCCGACACGATCCGCGACTGGCCGGATACCAGATCGAAACCGACGGTGACCGCGGTTGCGGGCAGGAAGTCGTCCGGGTAGGTGAAACTTGCCGCCGCAGGGCGGATCGCGAAGGTGACGATGAAATGGCGGCACACGCTCGCGCCGGCTGGATTCCGCACGCGGGCGTGAAACCAGTTGTCCCGGCCTGGTTTCGGGGGCTCGGGGGTGCTGGATCGGTCGTCGGTGCCGCGGACCCATACTGCCGATGCTCGGGCCAGATCTTCCGGCGCGGCGGAAAAGATGATGCACGGGTTGGGAGCCGGCTCGTCGAACCCGTAAACGAATCGATGGAACGCGTCCACGAGTTCGGTTGCACCGCAACCGGCGACGAGATGAGCCTCGAGGTCGGCAGTGGATACGGACGTACCCCCGTACTTGCGATACAGATCGGCCATGAGGGCGCGCAGCCGGTAGGGCCCGATCCCTGCCGCGACACCGCGGAAGAAGCGGCTGCCCTGTGCGTAGGACGCTGTCGGTGTGGTGCGCTGGAACGGCAGGCGCGAGCAGAGCTCGATGGGTGGTTGTGTGAAATCGAAAGGCTCGGTGCGGGTATCGCCGTTTTCGTGGAAGCTGGTGTATGCCTCGTCCCACCAGCCGTCGGCTGGCGTAGCGGGGCTGACTCCGCGCCCGAACCACGAATGGAATATCTCGTGGCCGATCGCGCTCACCGACGTGGTGGCCGCATGGGCGTATTCCATTCCACCGGACGCTCCGTGGAGGACGCAGACGAATCGGTTGCCCAAGAACGCGCCGTAGGTTCGTTCGTTGTCTGCCAGGAATTCCGCAATGCGGGAGATCAGCGCGGCCAGATTTTCCTTGCCGGACGACTGCTTCCACACTTCGATCGAAACCGGGTGCGGCGATACTGGAAGTGCGATCGCCGCCGACTTCCATTGCACGGCATCTTCCGGTCGTATTTCGACGAGCGGTGACATCGGCGTGAACCACGCCGGAAATCGGACCGACCAGGAATTGGTGCCGACGACCGTGGCATCTCCATTGGTGATGAGGGAATGCGCGAGAGTTGTTCCGGTGATTCGCAATTCGAGCCGGAAGGGGAACCGGTCGAAGGGCAGATTCGACGGAAACCACGTCTCCAGGTATCGGCCCGCATGCAAATCCGACATTCCGAACGACCACCGCACTCGGACACACTGCGACCAGTGCAGGTCAGGGGGATGCGTGCCGCTGAGATCGTTTGCCGGAGTGGTCAATTCGTAGGTCAGGGTCATCCGGTGCACCGATCCCGCGTCTTGCACGGCATCGAGGACGCGCACCGTGCCGTGTGGCCCGGCGCCGATATCGCGTGCTGCGATCAGCCCGGGATCGATCGCCACACCGTCGAGCGTGCAGGTCTGAACCGGCTGGCGCAGATCGAAGATCGGCGATCCGGAATGCGGGCCTACGACATACGTCATCGTCGCCTGCGCGAACGCGGCCTCCGCCGCCGTATCGAGTGTCAGCACCGCGCGCAGGTCGCGGATGTGGACCGGCACCGCGTGCAGTGCGCCCACAGCAGTCGGAGGCGGTGCATGAGCGAAATCGATCGGCATCGTCTTCCTCGCGCTCGTGGGGTGCGGGCTGTCCCACGATGCCGCGCCCATGTATTCGTCGGCGTCAACGACGTGTGCCGGGACCCGGCATGCCCACCCGCTGCCCGAGTCGCGCCGACGGCCGCAGCCCGAGTTCTCGCCAGAGATTCGCGGCGAACACGTCGAACTGCCGCCGGGCCTCCGCGGCATTGCCGGCGCCCAAGTGGGCGTCGATGAGGACGGTATGGGCCGATTCGCGCAGCGGTTCCTCCCCGACTACGCGCAGAATCAGATCGATGGCCTCCGGATGATGCCCCTGTTCGCAGTACCTGCGCGCCACGGTTTCCAGGGTGTGCAGCCGCAGCAGGCGCAGTTGTTCGCGGAACAGCACCAGCCAGTCGTCGTCCCATCCCGGTAGCAGCTCGCCAGCAGCACACAACAGGCGCAGATCCGCGTGGCCGATGTCGTCGGCCAGCATCGACTCGGCCTGCCGTCGGAACCGGTGCACGTCGACGTCGACGTGGTCGGCCAGCGCCACCCGTTCCGCATCGCTGGACAGCAGGCAGGGACCGGCGCGGCGGATGAGCCACAGCGCGGTGCGCAGACTCGCCAGCGACCGCTCAGGGGAGGCGTTCTCCCAGAGCCGCTCCGCGAGAATCTGCCGGCAGCAATCGTTTTCCGTCATCTTCCGCAGTGAAAGATAGGCGAGTACGCGCCGCGCATGCATCGGCAGATAGACCCTCGTTCCCGCCACCGATAACACGAATCCACCGAACAGCACCAGCCGAGCGGCGGGCACGGCCACTTCGGCGATCCGGGGTTCGGGGGTGTTCATGGTTATTGCGAATTCCGCGCGCACGATCCGGCACTGCGGTCCGTTCGCCGTGAATCGACGGAACCCGAAGACGGTGTCCACATGGTTGATCGCCTCTTGGTAATCGGAAATACCTCGCAATTCCAGCAGACCGCCCGGTCGGTGGTCGGCGCACGAGTAGATCCCTACTCGAATCGAGACGAGAGACGCCTGATGCGTGTTTCGAAAGTGCCGTTCGTGAGCAGCAGCGCCAACGGCCTACGACCCTGTTCGTCGGCCAAGTGCAGCTTCGTGGACAGGTGGGGCGTTCGCACTCGGCAGTCCCGGAGCAGGTTATAACGCGGCCGCTCGATGACGCCGCTTGAATACCCAACGGATCGCGGCCGCTACCCATACGCTCACGAGAGCCGCCAACATCACGAAGACCGGGGTCGAGCCGAGTGCGTCGGGAGTGGTCGGCAGCACCGAAATGCCGAGCAAGACCACAAGCGCCGCCGCGAGCGAGGCAGTCCAATAGCCGAGGATGCGTCGAGCGGGCTGCGTGGTGGTCGCAAACGTCTCCTCGATCGGGGTCACGAGTGCGAGCATCGCCAAGCCCGTGGCGGCGATCCCGGTCCCGGGGTGGCTGAATACCATGCCGCCTGCCAACATGACCGCACCGCCCGCAAGGGAAAGAACGCTCAGCTGTGCAGCGCGTCGCTCGTCGCCGCGTAGCAGCCGCCGATGGCACCGATCGCGCGACAGTCGCCAGGTGAGCAGGGCGTCGGCTGTCCACAGAACCCAGTACACGACCGAGAGAATTCCGCAGAAGGGGATCAGGACAGCAAGCGGAAGCCACGGCTGATCCATCCCTTTCAGTACACGAAACAGTTTCCGGTATACGGGGTTTCGTTGCTTGAGTGCCTCGATGAGCTGCCGCCGCGCCAAGTCCATGGACGGATCGAGACGGAGCGCTTCCCGGAAGGCGCTGGCGGCGTTCCCGGTGTCACCGATCGCCAGGGCAGCGAATCCGTATGCGAGGTGTGCCAGCGGCTCTTTCGGACCCAGCCGCACCGCCTCGGTGGCATTGGCCATCGCCCCAGGAGCTTCCGCAATTTCGGAGAGCGCCATCGTCATAATGCCGACGAGTTCGCTATCATGCGGGTCGTGGGTCAGCCCCTGCCGAGCAGCCTGAACGGACAACCACCACTCCTCCCGGGCCAGATGCACCCATGCCAGCAAGATCCAAATCCTGGGAACCGTAGGGTCGATCTGTAGTGCGGCTTGCGCAGCCCGCAGCGCGTCGGCCTCGCGGTCTGCCTGATGCAGAACACAACCCGCGACGTAGTGGGGGTACCACCAATTCGGTGCAAGTTGAATTGCCTTCTTCGCCTCCGTCACCGCGGCAACGTGCTTGGCCTGGTGCGAGAGCGCGAGCGCCAGAACGGCACGTGAGATGACGTGCTGGGGTTCGCGCATCAGTGCTACGCGCAGTTGGTGTTCGGCCGCCTCGGGTCGCCGGTGCAGCAGCGTTCGAGCGCGCTCGGCGACCACGTCGGCGGGGTCGAGGTTGTGGATCAGGGGGCTCGGCACGAGGTCGGACCATGCGTCGGCGGTGGCGACGTGCGCCGACAGGTGGTGGACGAGGTATGGGTTGGGTGGGGCGGGCAGATCCTGTTCGGCAGTCGAGATCAGGGCGCGGGTGATCAGGCGGTGACGGTCCGACAAATTCGGTTCCGTACGTCGGCGTTTGTATCGCGCGAGAAAGTGCTCCTTGAACGTCTGGTGAGCGAGCCGGTACACCGACTGGCCGTCCTCCGCGTCGAGCATCACGTAGGAAGCGGCGTCGCGAAGCAGGTTGTCGATGTCGGTTTCGGTGACGTCGACATCGCTCGCGAGCTTGGAGGCGACGTTCGCCCAGATCCGGTCCGCCCGTGGCAGGCCACGCCCCTCGGCCAGGGCGAGCGCCTCCAGCAGGGCGCCGTTGACGGGTGCCTGGCGGATGAGACGGTCCACCGCGGCCGCGAACAACGCCTTATGGTCGTTGCTCAACATGCGCTTCAGCTCGCCCGAAGACTTCGATTCCAAAAGCGATGGCGCGAGGAGGATCTCGTGTATCGCCAAGCGGGCGAACAGGAACTGTCGTTGCTGCGCGCGAATGAGTTCGACCACCCGCTCGATCGTCGGGTCGTCGATGGCGATGCGGTCGGCGTCGCGTGCGCCGGCGAGCCGTCGACGCACATAGGTGGCGACCGCCGCCGGGTCTCGCTCGACGTCGACGACGACCGTCGATGGCGCCCTGCCGAGCGCATCGAGCAGATCTTCGGCTGAGGTGTCCGGCTGATCCGGTCCCTCTCCGGTGGACCGTCGCGTGCCGACCACCACCCTGCCCGCAGGCAGAGTGGCGACTCGGTGGAGCACCGCAGCGATCGCTAGCGGCTGTTGGGCTTCGTCCAACGCGTCCACCATCAGACAGAATGGGCGTTGGGCGAACGCGGTGAGCACAGCTTCGATTTCCCGGCCGAGCTCCCTGGTCGTCGTCAAGGGTGGTGGGAGATGCGCCACGTCGGCGAGCCGACCGACGAGTTCGCCGGTCGTCATCCCGGTCAGATGCACGACCGCGTCGAAAACCTGCTCGGGTGGGCGTTGTTCGTCCGGGATCGGCTCCAGCTGGCGGGCCCGGGAGAGCAGCTCCCGCAACGCCGGGTTGGTATGCACCAACACATTGCCGAGCAACGCCGACTTTCCCGACCCGGCCCGGCCGGTGACAACAAGCGTCCCGGACGTTCTCGTGCGCAGCCAGTGCGCGATCTTTTTCCGTTCGGCGCCGCGGCCGACGAAATACCAGGCCAGTTCCCCCTGCTCGGCGCTCTGAGCCTTGGGGAGGAAGTAGTCACGCTCGTCCGGGCCGAGGTTGCGGAGGAAGTCCTGTAGTTCGGTGTAGATGTCCATCGGCGCTGTCACAGTGACGCCCGGTCGCCTTCGCCGCCTGATCGGCCGCGCGTCGTGCAGTCCGAGCAGGAGGACATATCCCTCGTGTAGATGGTCTTCGACACGGCCCATCAGATCGCGAAGCCGAATCCACTCGTCGTTGTCGGTGTACGAGGCGAGAGCCTTCGCCAGCGCTATCCGGAACTCACCGAGATGCCCCCTACCTTCGCTGCCCGACGCCACCAATGCGAGCCGCTGCGGGGGATTCCCCTTGGAATGCAAGGCCGCGTTGAGCCGGTGCACAAATGTTGTGGATCCGCAGGCCTCGACCACCACAATGGTCCATGCGCCGTCGTCAATGTTCCGAGATGCCCACTCGTCTCTGATCTCGCGAGCAAGGTCTTCCGGTGCGATCCCCTTACCCGAGCGACTTTCATAGGTGGCAAGACGTGCATCGTCGCCATCGGACGATCCGTGTCCCACCCAGAACAACATCGAACTCCGGGCCCGGTCAACAAGTGACCAGTGTTCCAACCGTGCGGCCACCTCCATCCGATTGCGGCTCTCCCCAGACACTTGCCACGAATCCGGCTCCCCACCGAGCTCGCGGAGGAGTTCGCTCAGAAGCATGGCCTCGTCATCGGCGGGCAGATTCGGGTGGGCGTCGCTGTGTCGGTATTCACCGATCGCAACGCAGACCACGTCGAACCCATCGGCGGTGGTGTCCGACTGTGATGAGGAGGAGGGGCTCATCTGTCGTCCCTAATCAGTTGCCTTTTCGCCCGACATATCCGGTGGCCCGGCCATCACGAGCTCGCTGACCGGTGAGTTGCCGCCGCGCTTGACCTTCACGCGGTATACACCCGGTGCACGGAGGATCACGCTCGCCGTGAGTGTTCGGTCTCCGCGCTTCAACTGCAGGCGGGCGACCTGGGTATGTCTGCGTGCTTCCTCGACGACACAGCTGATTCGGGTCGGATCGTCAGTGTTCAGCACCCGCACATCGAAGGCCTCGCCTGCGGCGACCACGTCAGGTACCTCGATACCGAAAGCGGCCGGCCCGGCCAGCGGCGGACCGAGCGGCTTGTCGGTGAGCTTCGCACGGACGAAGGTGACCGCTTCGGCAGTTTTCGCGATGGAACCGTGGCACTGGGGAAGGACAGACGGATCCAGGCCCCGCGGAGCCGCGGCGTCTCTATAAACCGTCGAGTCGCCCATCCGGTCGACCCGGGACAGCTTCCCGTCCGTATCGGTCTCGACCGCGTAGTACTTCGGCTCGACCACGCCATTGCGTAACAACATGCTCTGCGCGGTCGGCTGTTCCACCCCGACCAGTGCACGGAGCCCTTGTTCCCCGGAGGAAAGGAGCAACTCCCTGCGAGCGAACGACTGCCGCGCCAAGTCGATATCGCCTCCCAGGCAGTCCACATCGGTCGGTGTGAGTCGCCGTACCGATGTGCCCTCGTCGACACAGCGATAGGACGGCAGCAGGTCGTGCAACCCGGGCAATGTAGCTGCCAGCGTGCGCAACCTCCGACTCGGCAGCGGGACCGGCCCACCACGGCCCGAGTTCAGGATCATTGCCGCCTTCACCGCACCGTAGAACGGTGTGCCCAGCGTAATCGTGGCGCGAACCTCGGATGATCCACCAAGGACGGTCGTGAAGTATCGTGCGACGAGACCGCCCATCGAATGCGCGACCAACACCAATTTCGCGTCCGCACTTCCCTCCGAATGCGCGCGCCACCTCCTCAGGTGCACATCGGCCCGCCTCGCGAGTTCCTGCGCGTTGTGCTCGATGGACAGCCGCCAGTCATACGGGAACTCAGCGATAGCGTCAGGGTGCGGCACCACGCGACGTAGGCCGCGCAACAACTCCGTGTACGGCTCGACGCCCCGCAAAATCGGGCTGAACGCGGGGAACTTCAACAGACCGGTCGCGGCGACCCGACCAGTTCGCCCCGCACGCTCATCATCGGTCAGCGCCAACGCCTCCATTGAGCACCCGGTAGTCCAGGCGCTCACATACCAGCCCAGATCCGCGAGCCCCCACAACCTCTTCCCCGTCGTCGTGTCGACCAGTTCACTGCCCATGATTCCCGGCAACAGCATGACCGCATCCCGGGTTACGTCTTTCGTCACCACCAACCCTTTCGCTGCACCGATTGCTGCCGTCATCGCGCCGGAAGCCGGAAGGACCGCGCACCATTGCCCATTCCTGCGCGGTAACCGAGGCTCCACAACGGGCTCTCGCCAGTTCCGCCATGCAGGTGGAACGGAGGTCGGACGACCGCTGCCGAGCGCGAAGGGCTCCAACCAACGTGGGCTGAGGACACGTTGTTCATATGAAACTTCGGTCGACGAGTGCCGTCTCTACTCGATCGCACGTTGATCTTCATATCGCTGACGAGACAGCCGTCTTGCCCGACCGATTACTGCCTCGTACACATCATGTACACAGCGCATATCGGGCGGCGCGAGTAGTCCGCTACGCGATCTTGGCCGCCAGGGAGGTCAGGGACAGGCGCTCCTGGTCGGCAGCGTCAGCGGTGTTTCCGGGCGGACGGTTGCCGGGCCGCTGGGCGTCTCGACGGTGACCGGACCACCCGAAGTGACGTCGACTGTCGTACCCTCCGGTCGGATGCGCAAGGTCAACCTGCTATCGCGTACCGCGAGGTCGCGCACCGTCATCCCCTCGGGAAACCCGCTGGGCAGCATCGGGTCCAGCCGGGGACCCGTCTCGGCCCACCGCAGCCCGCTCGGTCCATACAGCAAACCTTGCAGGAATCCGCCCGCACCCGTGACGAAGATCCACGCCGGTTGACCGACCGTGTTCTCACCCGACCGTTCGCCACGCGCCTCGGACTGGAACCCAAATGGCGGTCGGACATATGGCTGCACCGATTGATCCAGGAACTGCTGAGTGCGGCAGGGATCGTACTGCGCGCTGAGGATCGCGCCGGCGCTGTTGCTCATGTTGGGGCCGTCGGGATCGGTGCGGTCGAAGTAGTACGCCAGCGTCGCCTCGGGCGAATAGCCCGGTGCCGCATAGGAGTACGGGTAGCTGATCAGCACCGTGTCGGCCTGCTTGATCTTCGCCCCTTGATACCCGAGATACTCGGCGGGCACCCCTGGCACGATGTCCGGCGGCATCGCCATATGGGCGGCGATATCGGCCCACCGTGGGTTCAGCGGCAGTCCGGCCAGCTGGGCGGCCGACATCGCGGTGCGCATCGTCGCCATCACTCCGGCGTTGGTGAGTGCGTTGTCCACGGAAAATGAAACGTATTCGTCCGCGCCCGCCGCAGGCGCGTAGTGGTAGCGGCCGTCGGGCAGCTTCGGGCCGATGCGGGCAGCCTGGTAGTTCGCGATAGCCGTGATCACCGGCGCGCCGCTGTCCCGCAACCATTGCTCGTCGCCGGTGGCCGAATAGTACTGCCATTGCGCGAGTGCGATCTCGTTCCCCAAATGTTCCTGGACCAGTCCGCACGCCCACGGCGATGCGCACCGCTGTGTCGGTCCGTCGCTCCAGGGGAATAGTGCGCCGGTCAGCCCGTAGGCGCGCGCGTTCGCCTCGGCTTGCGGTAGCGCTGCGACGCGGAAATCCACCACGGTGCGGGCCAATTCGGGATAGAGCGCGAGCAGGGTGGGGAAGATCCAGGCCTCGGCGTCCCAGTAGGTCAGGCCGCCGTAGTCGTCGGAGGACAACCCCGCGGGCTGCACGGACCACCGCTGTCCGGCCCGGACGCTGGACAGCACCGAATACAGTGCGGGCCGGATCCAGCCCCGATAGTCGTCGCGGCCGGGGATCTCGATGGCGGGCTGCCACAAGCGATCCCACTCTGCTGCGTGTTCGGCGTGGGCGGCGGCGAAACCACGCGCCGCGCTGGATTCGGAGACATCGGTGGCAATTGCGCGCGGGTCCGCGCCGTCCGCGCCGGAGGCGATTCCCACGTACTTGGTGACCGTGTAACTGCGGCCCGCCACGACGGTGCCGTCGAATCGTGTTCCGGCCGTCGACCCGTTCGCAGGCAGCGCGGCACCACTGAGCTCATCAGGCGCGGTGACCGTGGATACCAGGAAGGCGGTGTGGTCGGTGCCGTCGGCGCGCACGCCGACCGTGGTCTGCCCCCGGTTCGGATCGGAGGCCGCCGTCGTCGGGGTGACCCGCCGCGCGGCGGCCCCGTCGATCAGGTCGGTGACCGTGAGCGGCCCCGAGAAGTGCGCAATGACAGTGAGCTGCTGGACCGCGAGGTTCTGCTGCGCCCGTGACACGAAGGTCCGATAGGTCAGATCCAGCCGGTGTTGCGCGTCGGGTGCCCAGGTGGCTTCGGTGGTGACGGTGGCATCGCGAAAGTTCAGGCGCTGCCGGTAGTGCGTGAGCGTGGCCGGGTCGACGTCGGCCCGGTAGGTTCGGCCCGCGACGTCGACGGTCAGGCTCGACCATGCGGGGAGCGCAGCGATCGCCTCTGTGTTGTTCCACGACATGGACTTCGTGGCATAGAAGCCCGCGAGATACGTTCCGGTGTAGCGCGGTTCCACCAAGGGGAACGAGGTGCGCACCGAGGCGCCGTAGTCCTGATATCCGCCGCCGCTCGGCGGGATCATCGTGCCGATGCGCCCGTTGCCCAGATACGGGGCAGCGCGGAAGTTCTCGGGTTCGAACGTCTCGGAGACCGCCGACCAGTCGTCTCCGACCGCCTGCCCGCCCTGCGCGGCCGCTACCGCAGACGGCCCGGGCAGCGGCACAAACGCGCAGGTCAACAGCACCGCACCGATACTCGACACGAGTCGCATCGGGCCGACAGTAGCAGCGGTCACGGTGAGCCGATCGCAACGACACGGCGGCCGCACCACGCCTCTGCTCCTCGGATACGGCGCGGTGCAGCAGCTGTCCGATGAGCTCGTGAATCGTCGCGGTCGACGGCGCACTTGCGGGCGCTGACGCATTCGCGCACCACTGCGTCGTCGCGGATGTGTAGTTCGTGCCCGTGTCGGCGGCAGCCGCCGCCGCACCAGACAGCGGCCTACGTCGATCAGATCCAGAGGTTCACCGACTGTACCGTCCAGCCGGTGAGATTACGGGTCCGGATGCCGCGTGCGAGGACGACGACCCGGTCGATGCGACCGCACCCCCGAACGCATCGACGCACCGACTCTCCTTCGGGAGATGCCCTTCTCGCGCACCTGGGGCAGCCGGTCGGCGCCGCGCCGCGCCGGTCGTTGCGGGATAGGATGTACCTGCACGGTTCCCGGCTCCGGTGATCGTTGTTCGATAAAGGGAGTCCGAGCGGATGGATCGCCGGAACAAGGGGATCAGCCGGCGCAGTGTGCTGTTGGCGGCCGGAGCCTCGATCGCACTCACCGCCATGGCACAGCCGACGCAGGCGGGGACGATCACGCGGAAGGTGTCAGACGGCGGCCCCGAGGAACCCAGGAAGCGGGCGGAACTGGCCGAACAGGCGATCGTGCAGCGGCACGTGCGCGCGCTCTGGGGCCAGCCGCAGATTCGGCTGGGCACGCTCGTCTGGCCGGCGTCCCTGCTGGACCAGTCGTTCGTGCGATGGTGCTACTGGTGGCAAGCCCACCTTCTCGACTGTGCGGTGGACGCCGCGTACCGCGACCGCACCCCCGAACGCATCGACCGGGTCGTCGCCCTCGCACACGGCATCCGGACCCGCAATCTCACCGGCTGGACCAACCGGTACTACGACGATATGTCGTGGCTGGTGCTGGCGCTCGAACGCACCGACCGGCTGCTCGGTGTCCGGTTCAGCGACGCCGTCGAGGACCTGCGGGCCGCCTTGATCGACGGCTGGAACCCGGTCATCGGTGCGGTGCCCTGGCGCTCCGGCGACGATTTCTACAACACCCCTGCGATCGGTCCGACCGGTATCGCTATGGCACGTTTGGGCGAATTGTCCCGCGCCCGACAACTTGCCGATTTCTTGCACACCCGATTGCGCGACGCCGACAGCGGCCTGATCCTCGACGGTGTCCATGAGCCCGGCGGACCAGTGGACCGGACTATCCACACCTACAGCCAGGGCGTGACCATCGGGCTCGAAACCGAGCTGGCCGTGCGCACAGGCGAATCGAGCCATCGCAGCCGCGTGGCAGCACTAGTTGCCGCAACCGAGGACCGGCTCACGAACGCGGGGGTGATCGCCGCGGCCTCCGGGAACGACTCCGGACTGTTCATGGGCATCCTCGCCAGGTATCTCGCCGAAGCCGCACTGGCCTTGAACGACACCACCGCCGCGAATATCGTGCATGCTTCCGCGCGGTCGGCCTGGGAAAACCGCGCCGAGGTGGACGGGCTACCCCTGTTCGGTCCGGACTGGACCCGCGCGGTCACGGTCCCGGGGCATCCGAGAACCTTTCCCCCGCTCACGCACTCGTCCGCCGCGTCGTCGACGAACCTGAGCCGCGATCTCTCGGTACAGCTGAGCGGGTGGATGCTGCTCGAAGCGGATTACCGGCTCACCGCCGCGGGACGCTGAGCCCACGGCGGCCGGTAAGGATGCTCGATCTGTTCGCAAGTGGCAGCACTGCATTTCGTAGCCGTCCACCAGAACCCGGTCGAAGGCATGTTCGCGTGGGACGCGATCTCAACCCATGCCCTGGCCGATCACGACGAAACCCGTTGTCCGACCTCTAATCCGGGGGTGCTTGCACGGCTACGGCCACGGGCGCCCCGGCAACTGTCGATCGAATACCCGGCGTGCGGCCGTCGTGAGCGCACCCACCCCGTGAAGCTCTCCGCAACTCGGACTTGCGGCCCACCGCGCGAACATCACCGCCAGAATTGAATTCAGATCAACCCGAGCGGGATCGGTCACCAGTGCGACCGGGCTTGTTAGCGTCGACCGGGTGGATCTGAACCTGGACGGAAAACGCGCGATCGTGACCGGCGGCAGCCGAGGCATCGGACTGGCCATTGCTCGTGGACTGGCGACCGAAGGCGTGGATGTGGTGATCGCGGCGCGCTCGGCCGAACGACTCGAGGCCGCAGCGCGGACCTTGAACGATGAGACCGGCCGGCGAGTAATCGCGATACCTACCGACACCGGCGACGACGGCCAAGTCCAACAACTCGTCCAGCGCACTGTCGCCGAATTAGGCGGTGTCGACATCCTGGTGAATTCCGCCGCGACGCCGTGGAGCGCCGGATCCCCCACCGATCTGACCGCGACCACCGACGATATCGTTCGTCGGGAGATCGAGATCAAAGTGCTCGGTTATCTACGTACCGCGCGTGCGGTCGCACCGCACTTCATCGCGCAAGGTTGGGGCCGGATCATCAATATCAGCGGACTAGGTGCGCGACAGGCCAATTCCATCGCCCAGACCATTCGCAACGTCAGCGTATCCGCACTGACCAAGAACCTCGCCGACGAACTCGGCCCGAAGGGGATCAATGTGACAGTCGTGCACCCGGGCCTGACCAGAACCGAACGCCTCACCGACCGTTTGACCGCGCAAGCCGAGGAATCCGGCAGTACCGTCGCCGAACTCGAAGCCGAACTCACGAGGAACTCGGTGCGCCGGGTCATCGACGCTCGAGAGGTCGCCGACGTGGTCACCTTTCTCGCATCACCGCGCAGCATCGCCATCACCGGCGACGCTATCGCGGTGGGCGGCGGCGTACCCGGCCCGGTCTATTACTGAGTCACATAACGGACGCTGTCGTCGAGTCCCGAGCAAGACACGATCCATGAGCCGACAGCTGCAGCGGTAGCGAATTCCCAACCGCCATCGGCAGTTATCGCGCCCATCCGCGGTATCGGGAGGGCCTCGGATCAGGGCTCCTCGATACCCAAGGTCATGCCCCACGCCTCGTTGGTCGTGGTCATCGCGAATGCGTGAGTGTCGACCTCCAGACATAGCTGTACGTCGTCAGGATGGACTCCTCGGTATCCCTCGTCCACACCCTCTGTCCGCTCCTTCGCGGCGGTCGAGTGCAGGGCTCGTTCGATGAACGGAAGCGGATCCACGTCGTCGGCTGTGAGCAACGCGGCGATGTATTGCGCACATGCCAAATCCTCCTCGGCACATCCGTTGTCTCCGGTGATCACGAAGACCACGTGCTCGGGTGCCAGCTTCCGCAGATGTCTCGCTGTCGCTTGCGCGACAACGAAACTCGCACACAGAACCACCTCGGCACCGGCGACGCCCAGTGCGCCCGCGGTACCTGCGGTCGTCTTCATCACCACGGTGCGACCTTGCAGATCCCGTGTCTTGATCTGTCCGGGCGAGTTCGTCAGATCAAACCCCGGTGCCGGTGCGCCGTCGCGCACAGCGAGCCAATTCGGGTGGCGTGCCTTCAGTTCCAATGCCGCGTCATCGGTGCCAGCGAAGACGATCTTTTCGGCGGAACCCGCAAGGGCGTACGCCGCGGTGGTGAACGCACGCATGACATCGATGACGACAGCTACCCGAGGCACAGCACGCAACTGCGTCACGCCGGCGAAAGTGGAGCGCATCTACACATCGTGCATCAGAAGGATCGGTCTTCGGCCTGGGCGGGCGTTCGGTTTCACCGATCCTGACACAGGAGATCCCGCGGCCGGGCGGAGGAGACTCGACCGCTGGGCTGAATCGCCATGCGCGGTCATCGATTCGACCGTAGGCGCAACGCCAGGGGTTGTGGGAGTTCAATGGCAGATTCGAATGTGTGGGCGCCCTGACTCGGCTCAGCAGCCGTTCTATTCATAGGGCGCCAAGTCTCGATCGATCCGCTGGCGTTGCCCGTCGGCTCGGTCGATTGCCCGATACCCACTTCGGTGCCGTCTAGCCGCCATCCGCGCATCGGCAGGTAACCAGGTCGATAGCGGCGATACGGAGATCATCACGGGGTCCATTGCCGTACAACTCGGCCAACGCGATTTCGGCGACCATCGCAATGAACAGCTCAGCTGCCGGTGCTGGCACCCTTCTGCCGATCGCCGCGAGGTCCGGTTCCACCAGCTCGGCCATCGTGCTGTTGCGGGCGCGCACTTCATCGAGCAAGTCGCTTTCCGTGCGTGATTGGGCGAGAAACGCCTTCGTACCGCGCGTACGCAAGCATGCGTCGAGGTAGGCGTTCATCCCCAGACGCAGCCGGTCGGCACCGGGCTCGATCTCTTTGATGGCAGCCAGGATCGACTCTGTGATCGCGTCGTGGTACCGGCGATGCAGCGAGACGATGTAATCGCGGCGACTCGGAAAATGCTGGTAGAAGCTCCCTTTCGCCATGCCGGCGACACCGACGACCGCATTGACGGTCAAGCCGTGCAAACCCTGTCGCTCGGCGACGACCGCGCCTGCGTCCAGTAGGGCGTTGCGACCGGGATCGGCGGGACGTGCCATGGAGGTCCTTTCACTGCGGCGGTCTTCCGTATGAACCTAGACCATGCTAGCTTATGACCGACTGGTCGGTCATCGCTGGTCCGACCGATCAGCCGATGCATTCGGGATGAAGAGGGGCGCAGCATGACTACCGATCCGACCACTGCAGGTCCGCGCGGCGCAGGAACGGCGGCGACCTCCCTCGTTGTGCCGGCCGTTCTGGGAGATGTTGCGCTTCGGCTGGCTCGGCATCCCGACGCGGGATCCTCAGCCGTGCTGCTGTTGCATGCCAATCCGGGCGACAGTCGGGATTTCGATGCAGTGTTACCGGTCCTGGCCTCGGAGCACACCGTGGCCACGGTCGACTGGCCCGGCTACGGCAAGTCGACGGCCCATGCCCCGGAAACGATCACTGCCGCATCGCTGGTCAACGTTGCCGCAGAGGTGCTCGATACCCTCAGCGCCCATGGGATCGAGCGGGTTTCGATCATCGGTAACAGTGTGGGAGGCTATGTTGCGGTCCGGCTCGCGCAACTGCGACCGGACGTGATCACCAGTCTGGTGCTCGTCGACCCGGGCGGCTTCACGAGGCAGAACCCACTCACTCGCGCAGCGTGTCGATCGGTGCTCGGTCGCCCAGCCATTGCCAGGCACCTGGTCGGCCCGATGGCACGGGCGTATCTCGGCCGTTTGAGCACTCCCAGCGCTCGTGAAACCTATCGCCGTACCAAGGCGATCAAGAACGATCGTGCTCGCCTGGCCGTGTACTCCTCGGTGTGGCGCAGCTTCGCCGACCCGGCGTTCGACCTGAGCGCCCCCGCTGAGGGAGTCAGCGTGCCGACGCTATTGATCTGGGGCCGTCGCGATCCCGTCGTCTCATCCGCCCTCGACGGGCGACGAGCACGGCGCGCGATACCGCATGCGAAATGGGTGTCGCTACCGACCGGTCACGAACCGTACAACGAACGACCGGCGGCGTTCCTGGAACACGTAGTGCCTTTCCTGCGAGAACACGCTGGTGGTCAGAGACAGCGTTCGGATGAGGAATGAGCGTCCCGCCGTCACCCCGGACCCGCGGTCACCCCGACCGCCGGAGCGCCGGCGGCTCCGACGGCACCGAAGCGATGCTCCAATTCCGTGACGGGACGGAAGAATTCGTGTTCGTCGAGAAACGATCCGGGCACGTTGCGGGCCCGGGAATATGCCGGCAACCGGATCCATCGACTCGACGGCATCGCTGAAACGTTCGGGTACACGCGCGTCGAGGAGCACTCCGCGGTCGATCACCCGCGGTGGTTGGTCCATCTGCTGAACTGGCGGAGCACAGGTCTTCCCCATGACAGCGCCCGGTCGCCACTGCCGCGTCGGCGCGTCCCCTCCCAGAGGATCGACCCACAGACTCCCGGACGACGAAAAGCTTTGTGATCAAGCTGATTTCATCTCGCCGTTCGGGAACAGGCGCTCACGCACGCGGGTTGCCCCTGGCATGACTCTCGGAATTGCGCTCGCTGCCTCGAATTCGGGCAACTGCGTCGACCAGATCGTGGCGCAGGCCCGCTCGGTCGCCGAGCTGGGTATCGGGTCGGTGTGGTTCGGACAGCGGATGGACTACGACTCCCCCGCCCTTGCCGCGATCGTGGGCCGGGAGGTGCCCGGTCTACAGGTCGGCACCTCGGCCATCCCCGTGGTCGGCCGCCATCCGCTGCTGGTCTCCTCTCAGGCGCAGACCGCCCAAGCCGCGACGCACGGGCGTTATCATCTGGGTCTGGCCGTCGGATCGACGCTGGCGGCCGGCGCGTTCGGCACGGCCTTCGATCGGCCCATTACCCGCTTGCGCGAGTTCCTCACCGGGCTGCGGGAATTGCTCGACACGGGCACCGCCGACTTCCACGGCGAACTGCTGACGGTCACACCGCCGCTGCCGACCGCGGTTCCCGGGGCAGAACCACGCGTACCGGTGTTGGTGGCCGCGATGGGGCCGCAAGCACTACGCGTCACCGGGGAACTCGCCGACGGTATCCTGCCGTATCTGGCAGGCCCGAAGACCTTGAGCGAGCACATCGTGCCGGTGATCACCCAGACGTCGGAAACCGCACCGCGCATCGTTGCCTTCGTCCCGGCAGTCGTCACCTCCGATGTCGAGGGCACCCGCGCGGCGGCTGTGCAACAGCTGGCGTTCTACGAGCAGGTGCCGTCCTATCGCCGGGTCATCGAACTCGAAGGTGCCTCGCGGGCGGCGGAACTGGCGCTCATCGGCGACGAGGAGACCATCGCCGCCGGAATCCAGCGCTACTACGACGCAGGCGCCACCGAGGTCGTGCTGACCAGCACAGATCTGGCCGGTCCCGACGATCAGCACCGCACCTGGGCGCTGGCCGCGGCACTCACGGCCGACCGAGCCGGCTCCTCGGCGGCCGCAGCCCTGCCCGCGGTATAGCATCGCGCGATCGGCGAGCTCGGCCTCGGCGCACCCGCGCACGGCGTCGCCGACCAACCCCAAGACCCACCGAACCCGTGGTCCACATCCCATCCCGATCGAGGGAAGCGGTAGCACCGATCACCCGAATCTGCTTGTTCGGCCTCTCACCGTCGGCGCGCAAAGCAGTTTACGCAGTGGCCCGAGATCGCCATCGCGCTTGTTCACTATCGCTACCTCAGGCTGCAGACCATGGTCGAGATCATCGTTGCTCAGCTGAATCACGCTATCCATCCTCTGGCTCGCCGTGAGAGCGTTCCGCCTCGAAGAGGGCGGCGTCATCGGACGGATTTGCCTGCAGCGCAGGCTAATTCAATATGATCTGACTACTCGGCCGCATCTACACACAGCACACTTGGCAACCCTGCACCGGCCGGTCGCGACATGGTTGCGCCGTTGGACCTCCGGCCACCGATAGCGGGACCCACCCGAAGTCCGCCCCGCGGACTTCCTCCGCCGCAGCGGCTCGGTCACGTTGACCTCCAATGGCCGCCGCACAGTCCTCGGAGCGTACGAACGCCAACTCGACGTCGAAGTCCGCCATCCCACCTTTGGCTACCGGATCACCCACCGGAAGGTCACCGACCTGCAGGCCCGCATACTCGGCGCGGTCCTCGTCGGCGACATGCCCGAATACATTCCGATGACCACGAGATGATCATGGCTCGCCGAGAGTCACGTGCGGGATGACCTGCGGCGCAGGCTCTGCAGCAACACTTTTCGTGTCGCCACACCCGATTACTGGGCTGGCAACGCCGTCCCTGTCCGAACAGTCGTCCTACAGGCGAGTTCCGGACCGCGGGCATCGCTCGCCATCGCAAATGCTGTGCACAGCGATAGCCTCGTCGACGACTGCGATCAGACCCGGACATAGCCACGACTGGGCTCATCTTCTGGGCAGGCAACTCGATCTCCCGGCCCGCTGACACAGGATCTGATCTCATCGGCAAGCCTCCGTGAACCTCAACGCACCTGGTAAATCCCTACTTTCGTGTTAGACGACTGGTCCATCCCGAACCCCGTCCGATCTAACGGTGCACGGCCCGAAACACCCGCTCGTCAAGGTGTGCAAGCAGCGGCACACCATGAACCATCTCTGCGAACAAAGGCAGACGGTACAGGTCGGCGATCTTCGGCCGCAACGGTTCAGCCCTCCCCGCGAGGAGCCCGACCGGGCCAGGCAACTATCGCCCTGCTCGGGGGCGGCCATCGGCGCGCATCAGCGATCGCGGGGAGTGTGCGCGCAGCAGAACACATCAAGTCATGGCAGGGCAACTGCCTCAGCGGGATCGGCCTCGCCTGCTGAGCGTTGCGCACATCGACCGGGTCCATGGGCGAATTGCGACGTGGTCGTCCACTAGCGAGGAAATCCGGCCAAAGCTATTGAATCCGACGTCAACTTCAAGTAGCGTTCCCGACCACTGCGTGACCAGCGTCACATCAGTTTCATTCTCAACTTGGAGATAGGTATGACTCCGAACTCGGATTCCGGCAGGCCGGATCAGAAGAAATTGCGGCGACTCATGGCCGCTGCCCTGGTCGGCAGTTCGATCGAATGGTACGACTTTTTCATCTACGGAACGGCCGCTGCCTTGGTGTTCGGCAAGCTGTTCTTTCCCAATGCGTCACCACTCATGGGTACGCTGCTGTCCTTCAGCACGTTCTGGGCGGGCTTTATCGCTCGACCGCTCGGCGGTCTGGTGTTCGGGCATATCGGCGACACCTTCGGCCGCAAGCCGGCACTGGTCTCGTGCCTGATCCTGGTCGCGGCATCCACCTGCGCGATCGGCCTGCTGCCAACCGCCAAGTCGATCGGGGTGGCCGCGCCGATTCTGCTCGTTGCATTGCGGTTCCTCCAGGGCATTGCCGTGGGCGGACAGTGGGGTGGGGTCACCCTGCTGCTCACCGAAACCACCAGGCCCAACCGCAAAGGCCAGGCGGGCACCTTCGGCCAGATGGGTGTGCCCTTGGGCCTGATGCTGGGTACGGGCGCATTTCTCCTGGTCAGCGGATTCGTCAAGGGTCACGACTTCCTGAGCTGGGGTTGGCGGATCCCGTTCCTGGCCAGCGCCGTGCTGTTCCTCGTGGTGCTGTTCATTCAGCTGCGCATCGAGGACTCCCCTGAGTTCCGCCGACTCCGAGACCGTGCCGACGAAGCCTCGACCACGATCGCGCAGGCCCCGATTGTCGAAGTGCTGCGCAAGCATTCGAAGCGAGTCCTACTCGGCGCCGGGCTGCTGTTCGGAAGCAATGCCATCTTCTACATCAGCGTCGCCGGCGTACTCGACTACGGCGTCCGGAAACTCGGGCTGGAGCGCCAAGGCCTGTTGACCGTCTCGCTGCTCTCCTCCGCCATCAGCGTGCCCGTGATCTATCTCGCCGGCTCGCTGTCGGACCGCTTCGGTCGCCGCCCGTTGATCCTCACCGGCGCAGCGATCATGGCGCTCTGGGCATTTCCCTTCTTCTGGCTGGTGGAGACCGGCTCGCTCGCCGCGATCCTGATCGCGACCGTCGTCGGCAGCGGTCTCGGGTCGGGGCTGGTGTACGGCCCGCTCGCGGCGTATCTCGCCGAACTGTTCGAGCCCCGAATCCGCTACTCGGGCATCACGATGGCCTACCAACTGGCCGCCATCCTGGTCAGCGGCGGCACTCCCTTCCTCATGACCGCGCTGCTCGCAGCGACCGGATCGACCAGGGCGGTCTCTGTCTTCGTCATGATCATGGCGCTGTGCACGCTCGGCAGCGCCTGGGCGCTGCCGGAAACGGTTGCACGCAAACAGTCCGCGATGGCCGGCGAGAGCGCCTCGGTCGCCGTCCAACCCTGACCGATCCCGACGGAGCGGCGATGTCCTGGGACATCGCCGCTCCTGTCGGCGTTCAGAGTCAGTTGCTCTGAACGCTCAGGGTGTGGCCGGTCGCCGCTTGCCGCTGGGCGCTTCTCAGGGAGTCGCCACCCTGTCGTTCCGGGATGCCGGGGTGAGCGAATTGTCAACCGCCAAAAAGATTCCCGGAAACACCACCGACGGTGCGTCACTCTGCTAGAAGTTGTAAACATTCGCGTACCCCACTCATACGCATGCGTTCCCTACTCCATGTCCATGATTGGATCAGAGACTTCATGACGACAAACACCTCTGCTGGGGCGGCCGGCGCCGTCGCTATCACAGCCCTGATCATTGGAACCGCAGCCGGATTCCCCGCAGCGGCCTACGCCGATACCGCACCCGGTGCCGACTCTCCAGGGGTGATCACGGTGAACACGACCGCGGACGAGATCGCGGCGGACCCCCGAAGTGGGCTGTGCCGCACGGCCTCTGGCACCTGCACACTGCGCGCTGCGGTGCAAACCGCCAATGCCCGTCCAGGAAGCACGATCGTGGTGCCGGCCGGACGGTATGTCCTGACGATTCCGCCCGACCCGCGGAAAGTGCAGGGCCGCAACCCCGATGCGACCACGGGTGACCTGAACCTCACCGCGCCGACGGTGCTGCGCGGCGCCGGCCGCGATCGGACAGTGCTGGACGCCAACGGGATCGACAGAGTCCTCAGTGTTGCCGCGCCCGTAACAGTGGCGGAATTGACAGTGACCGGCGGAGTCGCCGCCCAACACGAGATCCCGTTCTACGACACCGGCGGTGGCGGCATAGCCAATTCGTCGAACCTCGCACTCGACGACGTCACAGTTCGGGGCAATAGCGCCGGGTACGGCGGCGGCATCTTCAACGTGCCGGGGTCGGACTTGCAGACGAAGAATACGACTATCACCGGCAATACCTCCGGCGAGGCGGGCGGTGTGCGGTGCGACAACACCTGTACCTTCACCGACTCCACCATCTCCGACAACCGAGTGGTCAATCCCGGCGAGTGGTACCGCCCTGGTGGATTCGCTGGTCGCGGCGGCGGTGTGGATGTCCGGGGCCGGGGCGTGGTGACTTTCGATCACGCCATGATCACCGGAAACACTGCCCCGGACGGCGGCAGCGGCATCAACGTGGCACCGGCCTACCTCGACACCCTCCCGCACCAAGTGACGGATCGGGTCGACGTTCCCTTGGGCACCGTGATTTTGCGGAACTCCACTATCACGGCGAACACCTCCGGTGCCGCTGCGGCCAGCTGCACGAAGGTGTTCGCGCGGATCGTCTCCGAAGGCGGCAACACCAGCGACGACGCTTCCTGCGATCTCACCGCCGCAGGCGACAGAGTCCTGTCCTAATCGGCAGCAATTGCCAGCCCGAGCAGTGCATGGTGCATGTACATCACACTGTCCTCGAGCTCGAGCAAATCACCTCCGGCACGAAGGGTTCGGCGCACGGCCTCGTTGGTCGCATCGGTCACCGCTAAATACGCGTAGTCGGGGACCGATGGATCGACGGGGCCTGCCGCTTCGCGCCACGATCGGATGAATCCGGCAAACCAGCGTTGGCAGCGTTCGAACGACTCGATCGCGCGCGGGCCGGCCACTGCGGTCTCGAGATAGAACGAGCGGGCGAACGATGGTTCCTCACGCAACAGGGTGAGATACTCCCGAATGCCGCGCCGCAGAGCCTCGACAGGCTCCACCGGTTCGGACAATACCTGCGCCATCACGTGCTCGAGATGATCGATCATCAGATCACGACCCGTCTCGGCCGCGGCGAGGAAGCACGCTTGCTTGTCCAGGAAATGCTGATAGAACGTTCGTCGCGAAACCTTCGCTGTCGCAGCGATATCCGCGACTGTCGCGTTGAGGTAGCCGCGGTCCGCGACGACGACCGTCACCCCGAACAACAGCCGCTGACGCTGCGATCCCGTCACCAGATCACGAGCAAGACCGTGCGGCCCGTGCGGCAAGCTCGGCAGTGTCGGTTCCAGCAACTTCCTACGTCCCATCCACACCTTCATATCAGGTGCGCCCACCGGCCCCACACCAACTCCGCCAGCCGATCGGCACACACCTGCACCCGCACCGACCGACTGCCGCGTCGAAACGCTGTCGACCCGCCCCAGGACTTCTCGAGAGCGTCACCGGCGCGGAACTTGCCGAGCCCGAGCACCCGAAGACGCTGTCCTTTCAGGCATTCCGAGTATGCCGAGGCAGGTCGAGCGCCCCGCGGCGTGGTTCAGGCTCGGCCTGCCAACGAGTTCCAGTCGATCGCGCGTTTCAGGATCTTTCCGGTGGCACCCTTCGGCAGATGGTCCACGAACGCGAACAGGCGCGGAACCTTGTATGCCGACAGCTGCTCCTTGGCCCAGCTCCGCAGGTCATCCGGTGCCAGTTCCGCTCCGGCGGCCAGGGTTATCACCGCGGCGACCTCCTCGCCGTAGTGCTCGTCGGGCACACCGATCACCGCCGCCTCGACGATGTCGGGGTGCTCGTACAGCACTTCTTCGACCTCACGCGGGTAGACGTTGTAGCCGCCTCGGATGATCATGTCCTTGGCCCGGTCGATGATGTAGACATAGCCGTCTTCGTCCACCTTGCCTAGATCACCGGTGGCGAGCCAGCCGTCTCGCAGGTCGGATGCGGTGGCCTCGGGCCGGTTCCAGTACCCCCGCATCACCGTCGGCCCGGACAGGTACAACTCGCCTACCTCACCGGGAGCGAGTACCGAGCCCGAGGTGCCCCGAACCTCAATTCTCATGCCCGGCAAAGGAAGCCCTACGGATCCAACTCTCGGATCCTTACCGCTCGGGTTGAACGTCGCTACCCCCGACGACTCGGTGAGCCCGTAGCCTTCGATGATCTCGCAACCGAACCGTTCGCGAAAAGCGCGGATGACCTCCGCCGGCAGCGACGCGCCGCCCGATGAAGCCATCCGCAGCTTCCGGAACTGCTCGGGCCCGAAATCGCCTGCGGCATGCAGCATCGCGTTCCACATCGTCGGAACACCCGACATCAGGGTCATCTCGTCCGCACGCACCATCTCGAGCATGCGCCCGGGATCGAACGGCGACAGCAACGACAGCGACCCACCCAGGTGCAGAGCGGTATTCAAGACAACCGACTGCCCGAAAACGTGGAACAGCGGCAGCGCTGTGCCCAACCGGTCTTCGCTTGTCACACCCAGGTAGTCGATCAATATCGTGGACGCCGCGTGCAGGTTGGCAACCGTGAGCTCGACGCCCTTCGGCTTCCCCGTGGTGCCGGAGGTATAGAGCAGAACTGCGATATCGCCCGGGTCGAGATCGACCGGTTCGCACAGCGGCTCCGCCTGGTAGCGCTGTGCGCCATGTTCGAGCACCCAGAGCGGGAGTCCGCGCTCGCGCGCAGCCTTCTCGGCCGATGTTGTCGCCTCGTGCCACGCGATGACCAGCCGTGCCGTGGAATCATCGAGCACATAACCGATTTCGGCTCCGGTCGCCATCGTGTTCATGGTGATGACGATGGCACCGACGAGGTGCGCACCCATATAGGCCACGACGAATTCCGGGACGCTGGGCGCCACCAGCAGCACGCGGTCGCGACTTTCGATCCCGGCCGCACGCAGGGCGCCGGCGAATGCCGCCGCCGAATCCTTCAGCCGGCCATAGCTCCATTCCTCACCCCGTGCCCGCAGCGCGATCGCCTCGGGCCGATCGAGCGCGTTCTTCCACATCGGACCGGCGACGTTGGCCATCCGAGTCCCTCCTTCTGGCCTAGCTGGCATGTGATCCACCTCGCACCGTAATTGAATATGGCGTCAACTTCAACTAATTCTGCAAGGGAAACTGCGCGACAACCGCTTGAGCGGAACACACGTGAAAGCGATCGGAACAGCCCCGAACGGAGGCACGCCTCGACCGACCGAAGCGCGGTTCTGCCGGAGACCGTGCGGTCTACCGACAGTGCACTCAGTCTGCGGCCTCGTCGATTTTCAGCGCATTGGCCCACAGGCGCGTAGCTGTTCGAACGAGATCGTCGAGCGAGGTCTCCTCTTCGAGGGAGAACGCGTAGTACGCCATCCGGCCGACCATGCCCGACAGCGCGCGCGACGCGGTGTAGGGATCGAGTTCCCGGTCGGCGAGGCCTCGTTCCTGTAAATCCCTGATGGATCGAGCGTTACGGTCGGCGAAGGCACGGGCTCGACGTCGGCGAATTTCGCGAAACTTCGGATCGATCGCGGCCACTTGATCGAGGATCAGCATCAATTTCGCGTTCCGCTTGTACGCCTCGAAGTAGGCACGGTTGCTCGCCTCGATTACCGCTATCGGAGATGCCTCGTCAACGCTCAGCCGCGGCATGCCCGGATGCAGCATCTCGTGCTGCGCCGCTTCGAGCACCCCCTGCAGAATCTCTTCCCTGCTCGAGAAATACGTATAGAAGCTACCCGTGGAGCATTTCGCCTCGGTCGTGATATCCGATAGCCGCGCATCGAGGTAGCCGTCGCGCTCGAACACGACTCTGGCCGCGGCAACCAGCGCCGCCCGCGTTCGCAAACCGCGGGCCGTCAGTGGAGGCTCTCGAAGGACAGAGGTATCGGCCAGTGCGGGGATCTCCGCGGATGCCGCTTCGTCGTCGGCCGTCCTGGCCATCAACCGCCCTCCCTGTCCTGCCGTGCATTCTCCGAGTGATCGTCGCACACCCATTGTCGGTCTGCACTCGGCGCCGCGGCGTGCGGTCACGGCGTCGGCCGTGAAAAGCCAGGGCCCTGCCCAGCCGGGGTTGGCACCGACTGGGCAGGGCGATGGTCGCACCGGATCGATCTGCGAGTTGGCGTTACTTCGCAGGCGCAGGCGCAGGCGCCGGCTGGTTGATCGTCGTGAAGTACTGGACAGCCGCCATGATCGCGACCGGAGCGGTAACGAGAAGCTGGCCCGCCAACGTTCCCAGCGCACCGAGGGCGACGATTCCTCCGATACATCCGATGGCGGCTGCCGGAATGAAGGCTCCGAACAAGCCGACAATCGCCGCGGAGGCGACGGTCGCCCCGGCGATCCCGCCCAGCACGCAACCGACTGCCGCGCCGCCGATGCCGCCGACGGTGGTGCCGATCGTCGCGCCCATGAGGATCGTCGAGGACAGTCGCGCCCAGGCGGCCTGTTCCCGGTCGTACTGGGTCTTCCAGGGAGCCTGGTCTTCGTAGGGCAGGGCCACCGGCTTGTACACAGCGTGCTCGAGGTCGAACTGCGGTGTCAAAGTAGCGGTGCGGTCGCGGATTTCGGCGGCGATCGGGAAGACGTAGTCATCCACCCGGAAGGACAATTCCGAGCCCGCCAGCACAGCACCGCCGGGCGCCTTGATCTTCAGCACCCCCTCTTCGACGGTAACCGAGCCGGCAGCGAGATCGATCACCGACGATCGCTCTCCGACCGAAACCTTGTAGCCCACCGCCGCGGTATCGGCCGGTGCCGCCGATACCGTTCCGGCCGTGACGCCGAGTGTCGAGACGAGCAGCGACGCTGCTGCAATCGTTTTCCTCATCTGTTTCCTTCTTCTTTCTGCCTCGAACCTCACGTTCGAGAAACATCGGATACACGCCGGTGGCGGCAATTCGGTCGCCCCTCATCCCGACTCCATGCGCATCAAATGGAGTCGAGGAACTGCACAAGCGCCTCGTCGACCGCCTCGGGTCGCTCCTGCTGAATCAAATGACCGGCCTGGGCCTCGCCGGTGCGGTCACCGGGCGTTCGTATGCCGGGAAACCAGTTCGGCTGGGAAGCCCAGATCGGCATGCACAACCGCCCTCGTCAGCGGCAGGCACAGCTCACGCAGACGCGCACACCCCTGCTCACCGAGTTCTTCGTACGGATACACCGCGAGTTGGTCGGTCCGATCCTCGATCGACTGCCGGCGCCGCCGTCCTTCCTCGCTGAACGCGAGGCCCGGTCCGTCGAGAAGCCAACCGCGCGAACGCAACCGCTCGATTCCGGCAGCCCACTCCTGCTCACTCCAGTACCGGCTGGCGCGTAGGACTTCCGCGCTGATGACCCCCGTCGCGCTGTGTGTGATCAGCGCCTCCAGACCGTCGAGACCTTCGGTGAGCAGCAGCGCGACGTGGCCGTCTCCGCGGAATTCCCGAAGCAGGGTCTGTGCGTGCCACAGCACCATGTGCGGAGCGGTCGGCCACGGCAGCTGTGCGTGTCCGGCGAACAGCGGACGGCCCTGCGGCCGCTCGCAGGCGCGTTCCGCGGCCCGGCGGGCAAGATCGGCCGCCTCGCGCACCGCGCTGCCGTCGACTTCCTCGCCCCATGCTTGGCGCAGCGAGCGGTCGACGGCTTCGTACCTCGCTTCCAGGACGTCCGCAGGCGTGGCGATGTGCCAGGCCGCTGGCAGCGCCGAGCGAACGGCCACCGGATTGAAATTGAAGAATGTCGCGACGGAGACGTCCGCGGGGACCGGTCCCATCGCTGCCGAACGGGGCGCGAAGTATGTCATGCCCCGCTCTGTCAAGCCGATCTCGGCGTAGCGCTCCCGGCCGTGCGGGCTGAAGTAGATCATCCCGTGAATCGGTTCGAGAGCACGGAAGCTGAGCCGGGCGGTCTCCGGCGAAACACTGGGCATCGTCGCAGGTGGAGCCATGCAGTTCCCTCACTCGTCATGTCATGGTTCGGGTCCGAGCGTCAGGTTGCGCGGACCATTCGACCAGCGAATTGAAACTGAACTCAACATCAAGTTGTGATCTACGTCAAGTCTTGAATCTGAAATCAACTTCACCTACCGTCCTAGTGCTGCAGTAGAACGCCCGCCAACGTGGAGGTGGTGACTGCGTGCCTGGCCGACGACATCCAGGGTCGATGGTTCCTGGCGGTCAGGGAATCAGCACGAGCTTGCCGGGTGCGTGTCCGGCGATGCCGACCTCGTGGGCTTTCGCGGCCTCGGCGAGCGGGAAGGTGGTATCGACGATGACGCGCAGCGCGCCGGACCCGGCCCGCTCGACAAGTTCACCGCGGGCCGCGCCGCGGACTTCGGTGCCCGCATCCTGCCCCGGCCCGTAGCCGAGCACCTTGATGCCGGCCGCGGCGCGTCGTGGCGATCCGGCGATCGAGGCGATCCGGGTGCGATCGCCCACCAACTCCAGCGAGACGTCGAGCGCCTCGTCGGTACCGGCGAAGTCGACTGCGGCGGTGATGCCCTGCGGCGCAGCGGCGTTCACCCGGTCGGCGAGCCCAGGGCCGTAGACGACGGGGACGGCGAGGGCATCGCGGCGGCGACCCCGGCGGCATCCTTGTGGTCGTCGTCCACGGCGTGGAAAGCCCCGCTGTAGAGCTTCCAGTCGATCGGGTTGACTCCCGCGGCCCGGACCTCGACGACCACGCCGTCGACGGCCGCGCGTGGAATCGGCACCTCGGTCACGGCGAGCACATCGGGTGTGCCGTAGGCGATGGGACGCACGATTGTGGGACCTCAACGCCACTGCAAGAAACATCCGCTCATGGCGCCTATCGCGCGTTTCCCAACGGCCATGCGGCCGCAGGCCGAGGTTCGAGGTCGGTGGCCGGTGCGTTCGGCGACGGACTTGCCCGGCAAGTGGGATCCGTTCCCAGCCGAGGGCAGCGCAAATCCCAACGCGCACAAGCAGAACGGACCGGCGACTAGCGCGATCTATGCAACAGACGTCTGGGTATACCCGCCGATTTGGCCCGCCTATCGGTGGTCGGACGTCGGCGCCGCTAGGCGATCTGATCGCCGCCGCCACGTCATTGACCGGCAGAACCCGGAACTCGCCCTCAGCGAATTGATGCTGCAGTGCATGCGGGTGTTACACACACACTGAGCAACTCCACACGGTCATCACGGTGTCGACTTTTCTTGCACTCTGGACTCATGACGGAGAACAGCTTCGCGAGCTTCGCCTGGCTGCGGAAGCTCCTGGTAGAGGTTGGAACCAAGATCCTGAACAAGGTAGGTTCGCTTTGCCCATTCATATGCGTAGAGGGCTCTCTGCAGCCAGCGTGAGGGACAATCCTGAAAGTAATCACCAAGGCAATCACTGGGGTGAGGATCGTCCATCATCAGGGCTTCCATAGCCGCATGAAACCCGGCTCTGTTGATATCGATGTCGGGAGCATTATCTATGTCGTGAGAATTCATGATCAATCCTTGGTTTGAATCAGCGTGAGACACCTCCGGCGGTAGCAGTAATAGCAAGAGGCAGCAACATACGGATCGCATTTACCTCTGGGAACGACGCCAGCAACCCGCGGCCCGCCGCAAGCCAAAGGACCGGATCGACGTGTTCGCCGTTCAGCGTTCCGGTGGTGCGCGAACCGGCGAATGGTAGCGAAGGTCTCGTCCCGAGAGTCCAGTGCGCACGGGGCTCGATCGCCAGTCGTACGCACAAGGAGACACGGCGGAGGCGGATTCCGCAGCGGGCTGGGCCGGCTGCTGCGCGCATCTCATGGGCTCGCCGTCAGTCTCGAGCCCGGAAAGTGTGGCGACAGCCCCCAGATGCGACCGGAACAAGAACGCCTCGTCCCGCCGAGGCGTGAGGTATGTCTTGGCGTGCCGACGCTCACGGCGTTGACCATGGGGCCGATGACCTCGCGCGATCGGCGAGCAGCAGACCACCAAGGGGCGCAGTGTCAGCCATCGCGCATCCTTCCACTTGCCAGAGGAGCTGAACATTCACCGTACGTTCGATAGGCAGCCGTTCAAGTAGTGACCATGGTCACCGCACTTCGGAAGGATGTCAAGTAGTCCGCTGGCACTTCTGCAATCCGATCGCAAAGGCGATGTAGCATGTTCAGCATGCCTGAACATTCGATCGTACGTGAGGGTTCTAGCGGCACCGGTTCGGGTCATCTGGTGCGGCGGGCTCGGACGGCGGCTGGAGTTTCGCTGCGCGAACTGGCGCGCAACATCGGCGTCAGCGCCGGGACCCTCAGTGCCATCGAGAACGACAAAACGCCACTGACCGTCGGCCGGCTCGACCGGATCGCCGCCGAACTCGGCATCTCCACCGTCGACATTCTCGCCCCCCGGCTACCATCAGCCGCCGACGCTACCGGCACACCAACCGCCCGGTCGGCCGGTGACGGGCAAACATGGCGCACTTTCGAGCCCCTGACACTTGATCCTGTTCTCGACGCGGCGATCTCAGCACTTCTGCAAACCGGTTACCACGGCGCGACGATGCGGAGCATCGCGGCCAACGCCGGTATGAGTGTCGCCGGCGTCTACCACTACTACCCGAGCAAACAAGACTTGCTCGTCGCCCTATTCGACCTCGGGATGTCCGATCTGTACTGGCGACTCCCGGCAGCCCGCGACGACGGCACAACCGTGGTCGAACGATTCGCCAACATGGTCGAGGCCCTCGCGTTGTTCCACGCGTACCGTGGTGACCTCGCGTTCATCGGGGCCAGCGAAATGCGCAGCGTCAACGAACCCAACCGCTCCCGAGTCGCTGCTCAGCGAAACGACGTTCAGCGAATGATCGACGAGGAAGTTGCCGCCGCCGTCCGGGCAGGCGAGTTCGCCACCCGCTGCCCCCGCGAAGCCGCCCGTGCTGTCGCCACCATGTGCACGTCGCTGCCGCAGTGGTTCCGCCCAGGCGGACCCATCTCTCAACAACAAATCGCCGTCGAATACGCGCAATTCGCCGTCGACATCATGCGCGGACACCCACGACCCGGGCCGGCGTAGCACGTCCACGGCCGCCCTCGCTGGAGCACTGCTCACGGCCATTGGCATCCACGTCTTCTGGGTTCTCGGCCCAGTACTCACGGGCACAACAGGATTCGCAATCCCGCAACAGTACAGAACTTCCGCCGCTGAGCAGCGAATCCTTGTGGGCCAGGCGCTGATCCGAGCGTGCGGGAGCGAGCGAACCGTCGATCGTGACGATCTCCGGCGCGGACAGCGCAATCACACGCCCCGCTGGTACAGGCCGAACGCCCTGGCCGCCTGCACAATCCACGCCCACTGTGCGGTGGCCTACGCCGGCCTGGTGGGACTGGTCGATGTAAGCAAGGACACCTCGGCCCTGATCTGGCTACTATGAGTGAGCCGCACCACAGGTGCGGCGCCAGTGCTGTGTGTTGACGAGAGGTCTCCCCCGTCCTCTCCGGCCGCGGCGCCCCTTCGGTAGGGCGCCTGGCGGCGCGCCACGGCATGGTTCACGAGAGGTATCGGGATCAGGAATATGACGACGGCAGAAATCGACTATGTGCATAAATCGGGCAAAACGGTCCGTACGGTCGTGGAGGCGTTTCAAGAGACCGTGACATTGCGACCCGATCAGATCGCCCTCCGCACGGTCGGCGGCACCCGGGAGATCACCTGGCGCGAGTACGGCGAGCGAGTGCGGTCGATTGCCGCCGGGCTCGCGAAACTCGGTGCGCGCCACGGCGACACGATCGGCATCATGCTGACCAACCGGCCCGAGTTCAACCTGGTCGACACCGCGGCACTGCATGTGGGCGCCACCCCGTTCTCGGTCTACAACACCAGCTCGCCGGAGCAGATCCAGCACCTGTTCACCAATGCCGGGAACAAGGTCGTGGTGACCGAGCAGGGCTTCTTGCCCGCCATCGAGGCCGCCGGGGTGCCGGTCGAGCACATCGTCATGGTCGACGGCCCGGCCACCGGCGCCATCACGCTGGAGGAGGTGGAGGCGAATCCGGCCGAGGACTTCGATTTCGACGCCGCCTGGCAGGCCGTCGGCCCCGATGACCTGGCCACCCTGATCTACACCTCCGGCACCACCGGTCCGTCCAAGGGCGTGGAGGTGACCCACCGCAATGTGCTCGCCCAGATCGTCGGCCTGCTCGATGGTCCGCTGGTCACCGGCATCGACGACCGCGCCGTGTCCTATCTTCCCGCCGCGCACGTCGCCGACCGCATCTCCGCGCATTGCGCCAGCTTGCTCACCGGTATCCAGCTCACCTGCGTACCGGACCCGCGCGAAATCGCAGCCGCCCTGCCCGACGCCCGTCCGACCGTGTTCTTCGGTGTGCCGCGGGTATGGCAGAAGATCAAAGCGGGCATCGACTCTCGCCTGGCCACCGATCCCAGCCCGGTGAAGAAGGCCCTCGCCCACTGGGCCATCCAGACCGGTATCGCGGCCGCGCAGGCAGACGTGTCCGGCACGGGCCGCGGGGCACTGCTGTCGGCACAGCACAAGCTCGCCGACGCCCTGGTGCTGAAGAAGCTCCGGCACGCGCTGGGCCTGGACGAGCTGCGGGTGGCCGCCTCCGGCGCGGCCCCCATTCCACCGGACACCCTGCTGTACCTGCTGGGCCTGGGCTTCACCGTCACCGAGGTGTGGGGCATGTCCGAGACCACCGGCGTCGGCACCTATACCGCCCTCGACCGGCCCAGGCCGGGCAGCGTCGGCCGGGTGCTCGACGGCGCCGAGATCCGGCTGGCCGAGGACGGCGAGCTGCTCATTCGCGGCCCGGTCGTCACCCGCGGCTACCGCAATATGCCGGACAAGACCGCCGAGGCCATCGACGCCGACGGCTGGCTGCACACCGGCGACGTCGCCACCATCGACGGCGATGGCTATGTCACCATCATCGACCGCAAGAAGGAACTGATCATCAGCGAGGCGGGCAAGAACATCGCCCCCTCGAATGTGGAGAATGCCGCGAAGGCGGTCTCCTCGCTCATCGCCCAGGTGGTCGCTATCGGTGACAACAAGCCGTACATCTCGGCGCTGATCACGCTGGATCCGGATGTGGCCGCGCTGCGGGCCAAGGAGCTCGACGCCACCGGCGAGGATATGGCGGCCCTGGTCACCCGCAAGGAGATCGTCGACGAGGTGCTGGCCGCCGTGCGGGAGGGCAACAAGCGGCTGGCGCGGGTGGAGCAGATCAAGCGGTTCGCCATTATCGGCTCGGTGTGGGAGCCGGGCGGTGACGAGCTGACCCCGAAGATGTCGCTCAAGCGCAAGCCCATTGCCGAGAAGTACGCCGAGCGCATCGCGGCGGTGTACGCCGATCCCGCCCCCGAGGGCGTCGTCAACGTCAGCTGACCACGAAAACAGCTGGGGCCCAGGCACACCCGTTCCTGGGCCCCACCTCGGGCAGCACTACAACCGGGTGACACCCGGGAACGGGGAACTCGAGACGGACCTATTCCTCGACGGGCAGGGACATCTCGGGCAGTTCGTCCGGCAGCTCGTCGGCCGGTTCCGGAAACACCACGCGCACGAAGGCCCAGAACCGGAACCCCATGCCGAGAACGGTGCCCACCAGTTGGGCGGCAACGAAATCCGCCGTCTCCTGGGTGGCACGGGACACCTCGGGCACCTCCAGATGCAGCACATAGCGCGATACCACCAGCGGCGCGGTGTTGATCGCGATGGCCAGCAGGCTCACCAGGTAGAACAGCGCCGCCTCGTGATGTCCCGGACGCCCGCCCCGCTGCCGGAACGACCATTGTTTGTTCAGCAGGTACGACCAGGTGATCGCCGTCAGCACCGCCGCGATCTTTGCGGTCACCGGGCGCGATTCCAGTACTGTCGACTTCAGCGTCAGGAACACCGCGGTGTCCACCGCGAACGCCGTCGCGCCGACCAGCGCGAATCGGATCATTTCACGGCGGCGGGGTTCGGAGCCCACCGCCGCGCGAGCCCGCGACCACGCCGAGCGAATCCAAGGAAACACAGCTGGAGTGTGAGCTATATTCCTCAGCAGCGCAATACAATTCAGTGATTTCGCGAATCCCTACCGGATCTCGCGGCGGGCGCTGGGCAAGCGCTTCGCGATCGCATCCCGCTATCGGACGAGTAGGCAGCACCGTGAGATGGAAGCCGACGCGGCCCAATCGCCGCGACCAGATCGAAACCCCCGTGACGGCAACGCCGATCGCCGTGATCGGCCTCGGCTGCCGTTTCGCCGGTGGCGCGAGTTCACCGGAAGCGCTGTGGCGGTTGCTGATCGAGGAGGTCGACGCGGTCGCCGAAGCGCCGCCGGGGCGCTGGCACAGCGCCGACTACGTCGACCCGGATCGCGCCGCACCGGGTAAGACGGTCTCGGCGGCCGGGGCGTTTCTGCCCGATGTGGCCGGATTCGATGCCGAATTCTTCGGCATCACACCGCGCGAGGCCGCGGATATGGACCCGCAGCAACGGCTCATGCTGGAGCTGGTCTGGGAGGCGTTCGAGGACGCCGGAATCCGGCCGGACGAGGTGCCCGGCGACGGGGCCGGGGTGTACATCGCGAACAAGTTCAACGACTATCGGGCGCTGAAGCTGAACCGCGGTGTGGCAGCGGCGAATCCGTTCACCAGCACCGGTGACGTGGAGGGCGTCATAGCGAACCGGGTGTCGCATTTCTTCGGGTTCGAGGGCCCGAGCCTGACCGTCAATGCCTCGTGCGCGGGCGCGCTGGTCGCGGTGCACCTCGCCTGCCAGGCACTGCGCGCCGGGGATTGTGCGGTGGCGGTGGCGGGCGGGGTGCAGCTCAACCTCATCCCCGATACCGCCGTGGGGCTGTCGAAGCTGGGCGTGCTGTCGCCACAGGGGCGGTCACGCACCTTCGACGCCTCCGCCGACGGGTACGCGCGCGGGGAGGGCGGCGGCGCGGTGGTCCTCAAACCCCTGGCGGACGCGGTGCGCGACGGCGACCGGATCTACTGCACGATCCTCGGCAGCGTGACCAACAATAACGGCCGCACCGCGAGCATGCCCGCCAGTAGCGCCGACGGTCAGCGGCGGCTGCTGCGGCGGGCCTGTGAACGCGCCGGTGTGGACCCCGCGTCGGTCGACTATGTGGAGGCGCACGGCACCGGCACCGCGGGCGGCGACCGCGCCGAGCTCACCGCGCTCGGGACGGTCTACGGTGCCGCGCGCACGCCCGGCGATCCCCTGCTGGTCGGCTCGGTCAAGACCAATATCGGTCACACCGAGGCGGCGGCGGGCATTGCCGGTCTCCTGAAAGCGGCGCTGGCGCTGGCGCATCGGCGGATTCCGCGCAGCCTGCATTTCGAACACGCACCGGCCGATCTCGATCTCACCGCGCTCAACGTGCGCGTCACCGACACCGCGACGGCCTGGCCGGATACCGGCGCGCCCGCGCGAGCGGCGGTGAGCGCGTTCGGCTTCGGTGGCTCCAATGCCCATGTCATCTTGGAGGCAGCGCCGCCGTCGGTGCAGCGGCCGCGGCCGGAGAGCGGGGACCGTCTGGTCGCGCTGTCCGCCCACTCCACCGCAGCGCTGCGCGACCGCATCGACCAGCTGCACCACCACCTCGCCACCCATCCCGAACTCACCTTGGATGCCGTAGCCGACACCCTGGGCCGCGCGAGAGTTCATTTCCCGCATCGTGTTTCGGTGGTCTCGGCCACGGTCTACGAGGCCGTGACCGGGCTCGGCGAGGCGGCCGTCAGCGTCGCGCGGACGGATTCGCCGCGTCGCGTCTTCGTCTTCGGCGATGCCCCCGGACCGGTCCCCGGCCTCGCCGACTTCCTGAGCTCTGAACCCGAGGCCGCGGCCGTGCTGGCCGAGTGTGCCTCGGTCGTACCGGAACTGGGCACGCCAGCGGCACACCAGCTGCTCGACGGGACCGAGGCCGGGCCGCTGCGACAGGTCGCCATCCTCGCCGTGGATATCGCCGTCGCCCGCATGCTCATCGCGCGAGGCATCCGTCCGGATGCTGTGATCGGCTGGGGTGCGGGAGAATTCACGGCCGCCGTGCTTGCGGACTGCCTTCCGCTGGAACGGGCCATCCGCCTGGCCATGGCGCACGGACGTCTCACCGACCGATACGCGCGACCCGCCTCCGTGGCGGTTGCGGCGGCCGACCCGCGGCAGGTGCTCGCCGTTCTCGACGAGATCGACAGCGAGCTGTCCGTGGACGCCGTCGTGGACACGAAAACCACCTGGTTCAGCGGCACCCCGGAGGCAGTGGAGAAGGCGGTGGCACGGCTGCGCGAGCACGGCTTCCGGTGCCGAGTCAGCGCGGCCGCGCGGACGATCTCGCGCACCGACCGAGCCAGGGCGGCAAAGGAATTCACAGCTGCCAGCCGTTTCACCGGCGAGCGCCCGGGTCTCCCCTACTTCTCGGGGGTCACCGGCGCTCAGCTCGACGCAGCACCCGACGGCCGCCTGTGGTCCGACATCGTCCCCAACCCCATCCGGCTCGAGTCCTTGCACGCCGCCATGGCGGACGGGCCCGCGGTACTGCTGACCGTGCGTCCCGTTCCACTGCTGACTGCCGCCCTGGCGACCGAAGCCGAGGCGCCGCACCAGCTTTCCGCACTGCGCCCCGGACTGACACCGCGCCGGGGCCTGCTGGAGGCATTGGCCGAACTGTACCGCCACGGCATCGAGCCCGACTGGGCGGCGGTGAATCCGCCCGGCGCGGTCACGCCCCTGCCCACCTACTCATTCCAGCGGCAACGCCACTGGGTCACGCCCACCGCGCCGGCGCCGGCAAACGCGACCGAGCCAGCACCGCACGGTGTCTCCACACCTCACCCCGATACACCGGGGTCAGCGTCCGGCGCCGCGGATGCGCCGCTCGCGACATCCGCGCTGCCCGGGGCGAGCGAAATCAGCGCGCCCGGTCTCGGAACCGATCGCTCGACGGCGGCCTCGGCGCTCGATCGGGCAGCGACATACGCGGCGCCCGGCGCGCTGGTACGCGATTTCGAGTCCGCCGCGGTCACCGCAGTGAGCGATACCGCCTCGCCTCCTCCTGGCGTGCATCGGCCGACCGGTGATGTCGGGCCGTTGGCAGCACCTCACGATGCGACCCCGGGAGGTGCCGCGCTGGCCGATCTGGTGGCAGCGGAACTGGCCGCCGTCGTCGGCGTGGCGGCGGGGCGAATCGACCGGCGGCAGAACATGGTTGCGCTCGGCGTGGGATCGGTGCACGTGGTGGAGCTGGCGCACCGGCTGACCCGCAAACTCGGCCTCGAGGTACCGCAGGCGATCGTCTGGGGTTGCCCCACGGTGGAACTGCTGACGGCCGAACTGGCGGTACGACAGGGCACGACGGAACCCGCGACGACCGCTGCCCCGGACCGCCGCGAACCGTTTCCGGCGGCCGATGCCGGGACCGCGCCCGCGCATACCGCGGACTCGGTGCGCGCGGAGCCCGTCCCGGAGGCGCTGTCGGCCGACGAACTGGTCGCGCTGGGGCGGCGGCTGCTCGGCTGAGGCCGTGCGGATCGGCCGAGGCCGCGGTCAGCCGGCTGCGGCCGCGCGCCGGTCAGCTCCGGCGTATCGGCCGTGCGCGAATACCGTTCTGCGGCCGCAGGTTCACCGATGCCAGCGGGGTGACCACATGGTCCGGGTCGAGTTCGAGGCGGAAGCGCTGCGCCACCATGGCGAGAATGAGCACCATCTCGGTCATGGCCAGGTCCTTGCCGAGACAGACGCGGGGGCCGCCGGAGAACGGGAAAAAGGCGAACCGGTGTCGCTCGGCCACCTCTTCGTCGGTGAAGCGCTCGGGCCGGAACGCCTCCGGATCGTCCCACAGCCGCTTGTCACGGTGAATGTGATACATGCACAGCGTCACTCGGGCTCCGGCGGGCACCCGGTAGCCGCCGATCTCGTCGTCGGCGATAGGGGTGCGCTCCACGATCCAGGCGGGCGGATACAGCCGCATGGACTCCTCGATCACCATGCGGCAGTAGCGCAACTGCTTCACGTCGGCGAAGGTCGGGGGGCGCTCACCCAGCACCTGCCGCACCTCGGCGGCGAGCGCCGCCTCGGCCTCCGGGTGGGTGGCCAGCAGCTGGCACGCCCACGACAGGGCGTTGGCCGGGGATTCGTGACCCGCGACGAGTAGCGTCTTGATCTCGTTGAGCAGGTCCTCTTCGCGCATGGCGCGGCCGTCCTCGTCGCGGGCACGCACCAGGGCGGTGAGCAGGTCGGCCGTATCGGAGCCGTCGCGACGCTCGGCAATCAAGCGGCGCACCAGATCGTCGAGTTCGCCCACCTTGTGCGTGACCCGGCGGACCTGCGGTGTCGGGAAGCTGCGCGGCAGCTTCACCGGCGCGTTGACGCGTTTCATGATGAAGTCGAACGCCGCCCGCAGTGCCTCGGTGACCTGAGTGGTGTCGTCGGACAGGTCGATGCTGAACAGGATGCGGCCGGTGACGCTCAGCAGCAGCCGCACGAAATCGTCGTAGATATCGCGGTACTGACCCGCGCCGGCGTCCCACCGCGCCAGCATGGTGTCGGTGCTGCTGGTGATGTCCTCGGCGAAGCCGCGGACATGCGAATGCGAGAACGCCGGGTGGATGAGCTTGCGCTGGGCCCGCCAGTAGTCCAGATTGTTGGTGGTCAGCTGACCCTCGCCGAGCAGGATGCTGAACTCGTCGTAGATGGGGCTCTTGCGGTAGTTGGTGTAGTTGTCCTGGAGCACATACTTCGACAGCGCGGGATCGGCCACCAGGTACACCAGCATGGGCCCGGCCTTTACGCGTACCACGTCCCCGTAGGAGCCGATCAGCCCGTGCAGGGTGCCCAAGGGGTCACGGGCGAGTCCGGGCAGCATGCGCGCGGTCTCGATGGCTCCTGGTCCGGGTGCTTGCACTGCTCGTCCTCTCACTTCAGCAACTTCGCGTGCCGGCGTAGTTGGTTGGTGTATTCCTGCTTCTCCACCACCAGCGGGTACTGCTCGACATGGTAGAGCTCGAGGCCCGCGTGCAGATTCGGTTGCGTGCCGAGCAGTGCATGTTCGAATCGGGCTGCGCGGGAAGGGTTCTCGCCGCGCACCAGCAGATAGTCGGCGATCAGGTCGGCTTGGTGGGTGTAGACGTCCCAGTGCGAACCGATCGGGCGAACCATGCCCACCACGAACAGGTTTCGGCTATGCGGCGCAAAGATGTTGAGGTACAGGCCGGGTCGCGACGTACCGTCGGGCCAGTTCAGGTGCTCCCGGTCCACGACCGGATAGTCCGGGACGTAACCCGTTGCCAGCAGTACCAGATCGACCTTCTCCTCGGTGCCGTCGGTGAAAGTCACCCGGTCGTCGTCGATGCTGCGCACCCCCGGTTTGGCCACGATGTCACCGTGCGCGTAGTGGTGGTGGATCTGGTCGCCGAGCATCGGGATCACGATCTCCGGACCGGGTGCGGGCACGGGCAGCCCGAAGGTGGCCGATCGTCGCCGCAGATGGGCGAAGAACAGCTCCAGGGACCGCCGCCGCAGCGGCCGCCACATCCGTCCCTGCAGCATGCTGTCGGTAGTGCGACCGAACATGTACTTGGGCATGCAGTAGAAGCCGCGGCGGCTGCTGTGCAGGGTGAGCGCCGCGTTGACAGCGCAGTCGGCGAGGATGTCGGCGGCGGACTGGCCCGCGCCCACCACCAGCACCCGCTTGCGCAGCACCTGGTCCGGATGCCGGTACTCGCTGGAGTGCAGCACCGGCACGCTCGGAGTGCCCGGAATGTCGATGCGCCGCGGCAACCGGTCGTGCCCGGTGGCCACGACCACGCCCGCGTAGGTGCGGCGCTCCCCGTCGGCGAGGGTGACCTCCCAGCCCGACTCCGGCCCGTCGGGCACCGGGCGCACCCGGTCCACGGCCGTGTTCAACCGGATGTGCGGCCACAGCTCGTAGGTGTCGGCGAAGGCGCGCAGGTAACGCATCACCAGGTCGTGCCCGGGGTAGTCCGGATACTCCTGCGGCATGGGGAAATCCGGGAAGGCCTGCAGCGCCTTGGAGGCGATGACGTGAGTATTGCTGCTCATCCGGGTGTCGGACCGGCCGGCGTCCCATAGGCCGCCGACATCACCGGCGGCCTCGAACACTTCGACGGGCAGACCGCGGGCGGTGAAGACGCGGGCCGTGGCCAGCCCGGCCGCCCCCGCGCCGATGACGCAGTAGGTTCTCTCGGTCATGCCGCTCCGATCGGCTCGGGCTCCGATTGCCCCGCACCGCTGGGTGTTTCGGCGGGTTCGGTGCCATTCGCGGCACGCAGCGCCAGCGCGAAGCAAGCCAGGTACATCAGGAACTGGGCGACGAGCGTGAAGTACACGTTCTCGGTGTACAGGGCCAGGATCAGCCAGACCACGGTGACGGCCGCGATATTGCGTGCGGTGGCGCGCATCAGACCGGCGTACGCGGCGAGCATCCACAGCGCGCCGACCGTGATGTAGACCCAGGGCCCGAACGGTGCCCGGAACGACGCCAGGGTCAGCACCGCCAGCCAGACCACCACCTGTTCGGCCCGCAACCGCGCCCCGGTGGCTCCCGCGTCCACCCGCCGCCGCAGGCGCAGCGCGGTCACCGCCACCAGCACCACCAGCAGCAGGGTGTACACATTGGTGATCAACCGCGCGGGCCCGGTCGGATCGCCGATATCCCAGCCCATGATGTTCGCCTTGTACGGCAGCCCGAACGGCGAATAGTTGACCAGTTGGTTGGACCGCTGCTCCAGCACCCACTGATGGAATTCACCGCTGGCCAGCCGCTTCCAGGTACCGTCGGCGAGGAACTGGCGCCACGGCTCCCAGCCGAACACCAGATAGGTTGCCGCCGAGTATATTCCGCACCACGCGCCGGTCCACAGCGCAGGTTTCCAGCGCCGCTGCGCCAGCAGGTACACGACCAGGATGGCCGGTGATACCTTGGCGACGATCGCGAAAGCCAGTGCGGCCCCGCCGAGTAGATTGCGGCGCAGTTCGAACAGCACCATCGCCCCGACGACCCCGATGTACAGCACGAGCACGTGGATATTGCCGATTTGCAGGGTGGCCAGCGTCGGCAGGCTGATCCACACCACCGGCGTCAATGCCGCAAGCACCGCGCCCTGGCGGCCGCCGATCCAGCGGGCGATGGCGAGCATGCCGATCAGGACCACAGCGACATACAGCGAGTACCACAGCGCCCGCAGCGTGGCGAAATCGTGGCTGAAGAGCAACAGCAGCCGCGGCAGCAGCAGGAACGGCGGCGGGTACAGGTAGGCGTCACGGTCCTGCGGTGCGACGCCGGGCAGCACCGAGTCCGCGTCCGGGGAGTCGTAGCGGTGCCGGTTGTAGAGGTTGCCGGGATCGTGTTCGGCCATCAGCGCACCGCTGATGTACCCGGACAGATGGGTCTTCTTCACCAGGAAGTCGTCGTCCGGTGACAGTGACGCGTCGGTGTTGTGGGCGTCGAGGATGAACTGGGTGAGCCGGGCGAGGATGGCGACCACCAGCACGATGGGCACGCTCCACAGCACCCGCACCCAGATCTTTTTGGTGCGCACCACCTCGCGCCACTCCGCCGGCACCAGCGGCACGCCGATGACGAAAAGCACTGCGGCAAAGGCGATGCCGAGTACCGCGACCAGGATGTTGGGGGCCCCGGCGATGGCCAGCACGATCATGACAACCGGTGCGAGCACGCCGACGGCGAATACCGCGAACATGGCCGAGTAGTAGTCGAGGGAGCCGCGGAACCGGCTCCAGACCGTCGCAATCATCGGTCGCTTCCTTCCACCGCGGCGAGAACGTGTTCGGCGACGGCACTCGGATCGGCGGCCGTGCGCAGTGCCGCCCCGACGTCGTGCGCCGCCGCCGTGTAGGCGGGCTCTTCGAGCAGGGCCGTGACCGCGTCGGCGAGCCCGCCGATATCCTCTTGCGCGTCACGGGTTTCCGCCGTCCGGCCGACGCCTGCGCGCACGATGCCCTGGGCGTAGTCGAACTGGTCGAACATCTGCGGCAGCACCAGTTGCGGCAGCCCGAACCAGCATCCGGTCAGCCCGGTCGTGGAGCCGCCGTGGTGAACGAGGGCATCGCAGTCGGCCAGGAACAGCTGCAGCGGTAGGTTCTCCACCACCCGGATGTGCTCGGGCTGCTCGCCGAGCAGCTCTCGCTCCCCCGGCGACAGCGCCACCACCACGTCGGCGTCCGGCAGTTTCGCCAGCGCGTCCACCGCGGCGCGCAGCGGCCGCGCGCCGGTCAGGGCGAGCACGCTGCCGCCGAAGCACACCGCGATCCGCTTGCGGCCCTGGCGTTTCGGGATCGGCTCGGGCAGCGTGCCGGTGCCGTTGTACGGGACGAATCGCATGAGGATGCCCTCGGGTGCGTCGGGGGCCTGCACCGGCGGTGGGCAGATGTCCAGCACCGCAACGGGTTCAGCAAGGGCGCGCCCGCCCGGCGCGGCCGATTCGGCGGCCAACTGGGCGGTGTGTTCGGTGAACGGCCCGCCGGTGGGGTCGATGCCCCAGCGATGCGACACCACGGGCAGTTCGAGTTCGGCGCCCAGTGCCCGCCCGATGGTGGCCAGCGGATCGGTGACGATCACATCGGCACCCCAGTCGCGCGCCACCTCGGCGAAGGCGTCGAGGTGGTCGATGGCGTGTCGGTGCCAGTTCTGCGCCGTGATGTGCCACAGGCCCGCGCCGCGCGGCTGCTGCCGGTCGGCGAACAGCGGCTGCGGGAACATGTCCGGGTTGACGACAGCGCGCAGGTCGTCGAGCGGGACGTCCAGCGCCGCCAGCGGGGCGGCGTGCAGGCCCGCCCGTACCGCGGTGTCGGCGACATCGCGCCGGGAGGCGACGAGCACCTCGTGCCCGGCCAGCCGCAGCGCCCAGCAGAACGGCACCATGGCCAGCAGGTGGCCCGGTGAGGGGGTGGGAATGATGAGGAATTTCATGCCGATTGCTCCGGGGTCTGCTTCAGCCACTCCATGGGATTGGTGTGCCGCGGCACCCACGGTGCCGCGGATTGCTCGGCGTTGCACCGCTTTTCGATGAACACGATGTTGTGGTAGAAGTGCACGCCGCCGATCCACTCGTCGTGCGGACCGGCCGGGCGCGCGGCGTCTTTCTCGAACTCGCGATGGTGCAGCGCGTCCACCAGGGTCTTGAGGTAGCCGACCGAAGTGGACAGGTCGTCCGGGCGGGTGCTGCTGCCGCCCCACCCCGACCAGTAGGAGGTCTGGGTGTCCTCCACCACATACAGCCCGCCGGGCCGCACATGCGGGAACAGCGCCTCGAACGCGGCGATCACATCGCCGCTGATGTGGCTGCCGTCGTCGATGACGACGTCGAACGGCCCCAGGTCGCGGCCGAGTTCGTCGAGGAACTCCCGGTCGGCCTGGTCACCCTGGATCGGCTGGATGCGCGGCTGCACCAGGCCGGACTTGTCGAAAAAGTCCAGTCCGAGGACCATGCCGCGGCGGAAGTACTGCTTCCACATGAGCAGTGACGCACCGCCCGCGCTCGGGTTCTGGAAGCCGCCGATCCCCACCTCCAGCACCCGCACCCGGCTGTCCCGCAGCGGTGCGAAATGCCGCTCGTAGTGCTGGGTGTACCAGTGTCCGGCCCACTTGTCGGAGCCGTAGGACAGCGACAGCTCGCCCAGGTCGTAATGCGTAGGGGCGCAGGCGGTCACGATGCGGTGGGCGGCGAGCTCGGCGGCGGAGCGCGCTACCCGCCACGGGTCCGCCGGATCGAAGCTGCCCGGACCGGGTTCGTCCTTGATGGCGATACCGCGGGTGGCGCTGCCCGCGCCGGGCGGGCCGTACACCGCGCGCACCAACTCGACCAGGTCCTGGCGCACCACCAGCCACGGATCGTGCACGGCGCCCGCGGCGATCGACGGATCCTGCGCGCCGACGGTCATCACATAGTCGAGCCGTTTGCCCTCGTGACTCAGTTCGAACACCGTCGTCACCGGCTGCGCGGGCTGCGTGCCGAACCGGCTGCGCCAGGCGATCTCCCGCAGCACCGCGACGGCCACGGTGTCGGGACCGATCTCGCCGAGCCGCGCGGCGGTGTCCTCGTACGTGCCGTCCGCGATCGAGATCAGTCGGCCGGCGAGTACGTTCTCGTCACTGTAGTTCACGTGATCCATCTCCTCCGCCGGTCGCGACCGGCTCCGAAAACACTCGAGCCGGTGGGTCGTCCACCAGCTCCACCCCCTCGGCGGCGAGCAGGGCGCGCACCATGCCGGTGAAGTCCACCGACGGCCGCCAGCCGGTCCGTTCCCGCAGTCGCCGGGCGTCGCCGACGGCCGGCGGATCGCTGCGCGTCAGCACCGACGGCTCCTCCCGCACGTACCGGGTCCAGTCCAGGCCCGCCAGACCGAAAGCGGTGGCGCAGAATTCGGCGACGGTGTGATGCTCACCCGTCGCCATGACGAAGTCGTCGGGCGCGTCCAGATCCAGGACGCTGGTCATGGCCTCGACATAGTCGGGGGCATACCCCCAGTCCGCGCCCGCCGCCAGCCGCCCCACCACGAGTTCGCGGGCCTTGCCGCGCTGGATGCGCGCCACCGCCGTGACGATCTTGCGGGAGACGAATTTCTCCGGCCGCAAGGGTGATTCGTGGTTGAACAGGATTGCGGCGGTGGCGAACACCCCGCGTGCCCGGTAAGTGCGGCAGGCCAGCAGGCCCGCCGCCTTGGTCAGCCCGTACACCGAGGCCGGCCGCAGTCCGCTGCCCTCGTCGCGCGGCAGGCCGTCGCCCGGACCGAAGACATGCGAGGAGGCGGCGTAGCACAGTCGCGTCCCGGTGTCGTGCCGGAGCACGGCCTCGGCGAAGTACTGCACCTGCAGAGTGTTCACCAGGTGCGAGTCGCGGGCCAGCCGCACCGGGTCGGGCGGCGGATCCTGTGACGAATGCTGCACGGCCGCAAGCAGATACACCTGACTCGGCCGTTCGGTGGCGATGAGCCGGTCGACGGCCTCCGGGTCGGTGATGTCCACCGGTCCGGCCCGGCCGAGTCCGATCACCCGGTGGCCCCGGGCGGTGAGCAGCCGGGTCAGCAGGGTGCCGTCCTGACCGCCCGCCCCGGTGACGACGACGGTCATCTCACACCACTTCCAGTTCCGGCAGCGGGAACACCATCCGTCCGCCCGCGGCCCGGAAGTCGCGTTCGCGGTCGAGCAGCATGGCCCGGAAGTGCCAGGGCAATACGAAGTACTGGTCCGGGGCGAGTTCTCGCGCCTGCGCCTCCGGGACGATCGGAATGCCGGTGCCGGGGGTGAACTTGCCGAACTTATCCGGGTTGACCTCGGCCATACAGGGCAGGTCGGCGGTGTCGATACCGCAATGTTGCAGTACCACATTGCCTTTGGTGGAGGCCCCGTAGCCGAGGGTGCGCAGGCCCGCATCCCGGGAGCGATCGAAGAAGGCGCGCACCTGCTCGCGGTGCCGGTCGACCCGCTTGGCGAACTCGGCGTAGACCTGCGGCCCGTCCAGGCCCAGCCGCGCCTCCTCCTGCCGCATCCGGATCAGCTCGGCCGGTTCGGGACGGTCGCTCGCGCCGCGCTTGCCCAGCGTGAGCGCGAAACTGCCGCCATTGACGCCATTGCCCTCCACCTCGAGCACCTCGAAGCCGGTGCGCCGGGCCATCCACTCGATCTGGTGCAGTGCGTAGTACTCGAGGTGCTCGTGACAGATGGTGTCGTAGGAGGTGGTCGCGAGCATGGCGGGCAGATAGCTCTGTTCCAGCACCCAGATGCCGTCGTCGGCCAGGCCGGCGTGCACGGCTGCCATGAATTCCAACGGCCTCGGCACGTCGTAGAACATGGCGATGGAGGTGATCACCTTCGCCTTGCGTGCGCCGAGCAGGTCCGCGGCCAGCTCCCGGGTGAAGTACTCCGGCACCAATTCCACATGCCCGGGATAGAACTCGCGGAACTTCTCTCCCAGTGGATCGATGCCCAGCAGCGTGGCCGAACCCTCTGGGTACCACTGCAGCAGCGTCGCGTCATTGCTGCCGATGTCGATCACCAGATCGTCGGGACCCAGGTCCACCCGATCCCGGATGCGCGCCACCCGGTGCCCCAGGTGGTCGATCATGGACCGGTTCAGTCCGGACCGGTAACCGTAACCGGCGGAATACATCTGGTCGAAGTCGGCGGTATGGCGCAGCTGCACCAGGCCGCACTGGTCATGGCCCTCGCGCACACAGCGCACCAGCTCCAGCGGATAGCGCGGCACAGCGGTGGGGTCGGCGGCCGGGAACACCCCGGTCAACGCCATATCGCCGAGGTCGAGAACCGTTTCCAGCCGGGTGTTCTCACACACCCGGCAGCGGTCGATGGCATGTGTCACGCGTTCTCCATATCGTGGGCCACCATCAGCCGCACCAGTTCCTCGAAACTGGTGCGCGGTGCCCAGCCGAGCTTCTCGCGGGCCTTGGTGGGATCACCGGTCAGGTGGTGGACTTCGGCGGGGCGGAAGTAGACCGGATCGACCTCCACCAGCACCCGCGAGGTGCGCCGGTCGATGCCCTTCTCCTCCAGGCCCACACCCTCCCAGACCAGGGGGATGCCGACGGCGTCGAACGCCACCTCGCACAGCTCGCGCACGCTGTGCGTCTCGCCGGTGGCGATCACATAGTCGTCGGGTTCGGATTGCTGCAGCATGAGCCACATCGCCTCGACGTACTCCTTGGCATAACCCCAGTCCCGCCGCGCCTCCAGGTTGCCGATGAAGAGCTTCTCCTGCTTGCCCTGGGCGATCCGCACTGCCGCGCGGGTCACCTTGCGGGTCACGAAAACCTCTCCGCGCCTGGGTGATTCATGGTTGAACAGGGTGCCGTTCACGGTGTACATACCGTAGGCCTCACGATGGTTCACGGTGATCCAATAGGCATACAGTTTGGCTACCGCGTAGGGCGAGCGGGGGTGGAACGGGGTGGATTCGTTGAGCGGGGTGTCGTTCAGCCCGCCGTACAGCTCCGACGAGGACGCCTGGTAGAACCTGGTGGCGATGCCGGTCTTGCGGATGGCGTCCAGGATGCGCAGTGTCCCAACGGCATTGGTATCCGCGGTGAACTCCGGGATCTGGAACGAGATGTGCACATGGGATTGCGCGCCCAGGTTGTAGATCTCGACGGGCCGCACCTCCTCCAGGATGCGGTTGAGGCTGGAGGAGTCCATCAGGTCCCCGTAGTGCAGGAGCAGGCGGCGCTGCGAGTGCGAGTCCGCGTACAAGTGATCGATGCGGTCGGTGTTGAAATTCGAGGTACGCCGCACAATTCCATGCACTTCGTAACCCTGCTGTAGCAGGAATTCGGTCAGATACGAACCGTCCTGCCCGGTTATACCGGTAACCAAAGCCTTCTTCATCAGCCCTCCGAGCGCCAAGGCTAACTGTGCGCGAATTTGCGGTCAATACCTATCTTTTCCGACTCTTCCGGTTTAATCTCCTTACCATGGAAGCGGCCGCCGAAAAAACCTTGATAATGATTCCGACCTATAATGAGCGGAATAACGTCGGACCATTGGTCACTCAAATACTCGAGCAGGGCGACGATTTCGACATCCTTTTCGTCGACGACAATTCTCCGGACGGCACCGGGGAATTACTGGACGAACTGGCGCGAACGCACGCACCGCGCCTGCACGTACTGCACCGCCCGGCAAGACGGGGGGTCGGATCCGCACATCAGGCGGGTATTCGGTGGGCGTACGAGCATGGATACAACGCCCTCGTAACAATGGATTCCGATTTCGCTCATCCGCCCTCGTACCTGCCCACTCTGCGCGCCGCTGCGGCCGGTTACGACATTGTGGTCGGATCGCGCTACCTGAAACCCGACAGCCTGGCCGACTGGACTCCCTTCCGTAAAATCCTCACCCGCGTCGGGCACTTCCTCACGGTGACCCTGCTGCGCATGCCATACGATGCCACCGGCGCTTTTCGATACTACCGGCTCGATACCGTCCCTGTCGCGGCATTCGATCTCGTGCGATCTACTGGCTACTCCTTTTTCTTCGAAAGTCTCTACGTTCTCAACAAGAACGGTTTCCTGATTCGGCAGATCCCCATCCACGTACTGAACCGCACTGCGGGCGCGTCCAAGATGCGCACTCGCGACGTGGCCACCAGCGTGCGGTTCCTGCTGCTGCTGTGCACCGAGCAGTACCTGCGGCCGAGCCACCACCGGATCGCTGCGCCTACGCATCGCCGCCCCGCATCCGCTTGAGCCAGCCGATCACCTCGCGGGCGTCGGGCCAGTCGGGCTCGGTGCCCGTGACCGGGAACTGGTCGTCCACATAGTCTTTGGCGAACTCCGAGTGCGAGCCGACGGCGTCACGTACCTCGGCGAGCGTGACCGCCGTGCGGGCGCCGATCTCGGCCAGACCGGTGCGGTCGAGGCGGGCGGCGATCCACTCGGCGCACCAGGCGACCGGCGCGAAGCTCTGCCGCGAGCTGCCGCTGGCATAGACGGGTCGGTCGGCGACCAGGTCCGCCAGTACACCCTTGCGGTAGTCGCCGCCGTACATGGGGCCCAGCCGGACGATGAGATCCGCGGGGCCGCAGAGCTGTTCGGCTTGCACGCGGTGCCGCCCGTACACCGTGTCGAGCTGGGTGCGCGCCGAAATGCTGCTGATCTGGACGAACCGGTCCCACTTCCAGTCCCGCCGCAGTCGTTCGGTCTTGCGCACCGTCTCGGTGTGGTCGTCCGCCGGATTGTGTTCGGCCCAATAGCGTTTCGAGGGGCAGGCGGCGTTGACGAGCACGTCGTAGTGGCCCGCGTCGCGCAGCCGGTCGTGGTCGGCGCGCACCACAGGCACCACGTCACAGTCCCCGCCGCGGCGCAGCGCCGCCACCAGCTCCGAGCCGACGTAACCGGCGGCGCCGACGACGGCGACCCGGACCATCAGCTCGTGCCTTCCAGCGTGTGCGGCAGCGGCTGCACCTGCACGATCGGCGGATCGCATTCGTCCCAGGGTTTGGTCAGCATGGCCACGAAGGTCAGCGGAGTGATGGAGTAGACGGCGTGCATCACGCCGATGGGGGTGCGGGTGCAGATGCCCTTGGAGATGTGGATGAACTCCTCCGGGCAGTCCGGGTCGTTGTGGTCGTCCTTGGTGATCAGGACGCCCTCGCCCTCGACGAACAGCAGGTATTCGACGAAGTGCGGGTGGTAGTGCAGGCCGCGCACCTTGCCGGGATGCATGTAGATGAGGTTGAACTCGAGCAGCGGTTCCGGCGGCACCCAGGTGAAGATGCCGCCCCGGCCATCGCGGATGGTGTCGAGATTGCATGTGGGGGTGAGGACTTCGACCTTCATCACTGTTTCCTTCATCGGATGGACGCTGCGTCCGGGCGGAGCGCATCGAGTTTGTCGGCTATGGACGCCACCACGGCGTCACGCTGATCGGTCAGGAAGAAATGGCCGCCGGGGAACAGCTCGGTGGACAGCACCCGCGGCAGGACGTCGCGCCACGCTTCCAGTTGGCTGGTCGCGACCTGGCGGTCCGCGCGGCCGCCGTAGAGGTGGACCGGGCACCGCGGTGGTTGCCGCGGTGTGAACCGGTAGTCGTCGAAGATCTCGAAATCGCCGCGCAGCGCGGGCAGGAACAGCGCCATCACCTCCGGCGCGTCCCACACCTCCGGCGGTATGCCGCCGTAATGGCCGATGGCGGTGCGGAAGTCGTCATCGGACAGGCCGGACAGCCGGGGCGGGCGCGGCAGGTGCGGGGCCGCGGCGGCGCCGAGGAACAGCGCCGCCGGCGCGGCACCGTCCGGCAGACGGCAGGCCACCTCGTAGGCGGTGAGCGCGCCGAGGCTGTGCCCGAAGAACGCGAACGGCAGATCGGTGAGCGGAAGCACCTGGGCCAGCGCCGATTCCACCAGGTCGCCGAAACCACGAATGGGTTCCTGGGCACGGAACGGTTGCCGCGCGGGCAGTTCGGCGACACAGACCTCCACCCAGTCGGGCAGCAGTGACCGCCATTCCCCGTACACCGTCGCGCGGCCGCCGGCGAACGGCCAGCAGAACAGCCGCATTCGGGGCGGTCCGGCGGCGCGCCGGTACAGCGCCAGCTCGCCCGCGACCGCCGTCCGCTGCGTCACCCGGGTTTCCGCTGGACCGTGGGCCGCGACCGGCTGGTGCGCGGCGAGCGTGCGTGGCCGGCCCGCGGTGGTGTGCGCAGTTGCCGGATGCCGCGCGGCGACCTCGCGCAGCTGCCGCACGGTGGACACCGCGCTGACCTGGTGCCCAAGGGCGGCGAAGAACTTCGACAGCGGTGCGGAGGGGCCGATTTCGTAGATGTCGGCGGTGGTCCGGGTCAGGACTTTCATGGTGTCGGTCCAGCGCACCGGTGCGCTGATCTGGCGAACCAGGTGGTCGGCCACGGTCTCGGGCCGGTGGAAGTCGCCGGTGTAGTTCGAGACCACCGTGACCGCGTGGGCGGACCGGATGCGCGGTGCGCACTCGGCCAGCCGCGCCGCGAACTGCGCTTCGATCGGGCGCATGAGCCGGGAATGGAACGGCGCGCTGACCCGCAGTGGCACGAACCGCAGGTCCGGGAGTCGCCGGGCGAGCGTCTCGCGCAATGCGGCCACATCGTCGGCGCGGCCGCTCACGACGAGCTGGTCCGGCGAGTTGTCATTGGCGATCTCGACCCCCGCCGCCGCCACCAGATCACCGATGCCGGTGGCAGCGATATCGGGCCGGATGAGCGCGGCCATCGAACCCTCGCCCTCCGGTACGGCGCGCTGCATGAGCGCGCCGCGGGCCCGCACCAGCCGGACGGCGTCGGCGAGTTCCAGCGCGCCCGCCGCCACCAGCGCGGTGTACTCGCCGAGGCTGTGCCCGGCGAATCCAACTGGTGCGAGCCCGGTTTCGGTGATCAGCACCCGGTACACCGCGATCTCCATGGTGAGCACGCTCGGCTGGGTGTACTCGGTCAGGTGCAGTCGCGGGTCCCGGTCCCGGCACACGGCGAACAGGTCCTCGCCCACGGCCTCGCTCGCCTCGGTGAATACCGCACGGGCGAGCGGGAATTCGGCGCAGAAGTCCACGCCCATCCCGGTGCGCTGCGCGCCCTGCCCGGGGAATACGACGACAGGCCCGTTCATCGCGACGCCTCCGCCGTCGGGGCGTCCACGCGCGGCGGCGGCAGGTAGCCCGCCTCCGCGCAGTGCGCCAAGTACACCCGCACCAGTTCCTCGGTGGTCGGGCAGTCGATCCCGGCCGCCCGGAGTATCTGGCGCGTGTAGGCGCAGTCGGCGTAGGAGCTCTGCTGATAGTGGACGAAGCCGAAGATCTCGATGCCGAACTTGAACATCTCGAGGGTTTGGCTGTCGTAGTGCTCGTCGCTGCCGCGCCACCGGATATCGCGCTCGGTCACGCGGGCGTGGAACTGTTCCAGCGGAACGAAGTCCACGCCGTATCCCGCCTCGCGCACATATTGAACGACGTCGTAGTAGCGGCGGATGTCCGGGTTGGTGAGGTGGTAGGTCTCCCGGTAGGTGGAACGCCGCAGGGCGATGTGCAGGATGCCCGCGGTGACATAGTCCACGGGGGTGATGTCCCAGTGCACCGGCGTCAGCATGGTCTCACCGGTCTCGATCATCGTCTTGAGGATGTCGTAGTAGACGCCCTTCACGCTGACCTCGGAGAACGGGTAGCGGCCGGTGGTGCCGTCGCCCATGATGTTCCCGGGCCGCACGATGTCCCACAGCAGGCCCTGCTCACTCGCCGCCCGCACCAGCTTCTCCGACTCGTACTTGGTCTGCTGGTACGGCAGGTGGTCGTAGCCCTGGCCCAGTTCCAGGTCGCGCTCGGTGAACGGCGGATTGTCGTAGTTGAGCCGGTCCCCCATCATGCTGAAGCTCGACACGTACACCAGGTACCGGCCCCGCGAGCGCAGCGCGAAATCGATGGCGCGGCGGGTGCCTTCGACATTGATCGGCGCGAGCGCGTCGTAGAACGTCACCAGCGTGGTGCGGCCCGCCAGGTGGACGGTCAGGTCCACCTCGTGCGGCAGCCGCTGCCAGGTCTGCTCGTCCAGTCCCAGCCGATCCTGCGAGACGTCACCGAGCACGACGTTCACCCGCGCCTCGAACGCGTCGCCGAGGCTGCCGTCCGGGTCGTAGGTGTCGAGGAAGTGCTTGACGCGGCGGCGGGCCGCCGCCACGGACTCGCCGCGCACCAGACAGGTCACCCGCACAGCGGTCGTGGTGAGCAGATCGTGCAGCAGTTTGCCGCCGAGCACCCCCGTCACGCCGGTGATGAACACCGACTCCACCGCAATGGGCGCGTCGAGTGTCACCACCGGAATCTCGCTGTGCTCCAAAGTATCCGGGTCATCCGCGGTGGTGACCGATGTCGTCGCCCGCGGCGTTGCCGTGATGATGCCCTCGTCCACGAGGTAGTCCGCCAACGCGCGGATGGTCGGATACTGCTCGGTCGACTGCGCCGGAATGCGCACGTCGTACTGCTTCATGAGCCGGTTGAGCATGCGGACGGTGGCCACCGAGTCGAAACCGAAGTCGGTGAAGTCGGCATCGAAATCCAGCTCCGCCGGATCGGTCTTGGTGAGATCGGCGAAAATGTCGCGGATCTCGCCCCGCAACCGGTCCCGCAGGTCGTCGGTATCGGTATCGGTGTCCGGGTGCCGGGCCGCCGCGGCATCGGCGCCGACGCCGTTCGATCCGGCCCGCGTTTCATGGCCCGCGTCCGGGCGGTCCACCCCGTCCGCGGCGGCGGGCGTCTCCGGCCGCGCGGCGGAGGCTCCGTTGGCGCTGGACACCACGGCAGTGGTGCTGGACGCCGACCACCGCATCAGCTCGGGAGTGTGCCCATTGTGGTGGGGTGCGTCCGGGGCGCTCCGATCGGATGCGGACGCCCGGCGCTGGTAGTCCTCCGGCACGATCCAATACCGTTGCCGGGCAAAGGGATAGGTGGGCAGGCTGACGATGCGCCCGAACGGCTCCCCGTACAGATCGGCCCAGTCGACGACCCAGCCCGACGCCCACAGTTCCGCGACCCGTGCCAGCTTGCCCGCGCCGAGCAGGCCGCGGAGATAGTCGCGGTCGGTCTCGGACTCGCCGGGCAGCTCGTCGGCGTCGCGGTGGGTGCGGGCCACGCCCTGGAAGACCGGGGAACCCGCTGTCGAAGAACGGTTCTCGCCGACCTCGGCGAGCCGCGCCAGCAGCTCGTCGGCGGATTCCGCCACCACGGCCAGGCGGTGGGTGAACTGGGCGCGGCCCACGGCGAGCGTCCAGGCCACATCCGCCAGCGACGACGGCCGCTCCCGCAGCTGCCGAACCAGCCGGTCGACGGCCTCGGTCAGGCGGTCGGCGTCGCGCGCCGACAGCACCACGATTCGCGGTCGCCGCTCGGGCTCCCGATCCGCCACCGCGTCGGCGTCGGTGAGGATGACGTGTGCATTGGCGCCGCCCGCACCGAAGGAGCTGACCGCGGTGACCCGCCGGGCGCCGTCGGCGGGCCGCGGCCACGGTGTGGCCGCGTCGACAACCCGGAAGGGGCTGGCCGCGAAGTCGATTCCCGGGTTGCGTGGGTCGCTGTGCAGGGTCGGCGCCATGGTGTCGTGGCGCAGTTGCAGCAGTGCCTTGACCACCCCGGCGGCTCCGGCGGCGGCCTCGAGATGTCCGACGGACGATTTGGCCGAGCCGATGCCGCAGTAGCCGCGCTCGGCCGTGTGCCGCCGGTAGGCGGCGGTGAGCGCGGCGATCTCGATGGGATCGCCCAGGGCGGTGCCGGTGCCGTGGGCCTCCACGTACCCGATGTCACGGGCGTCGATTCCGGCCGTGTCGAGGGCGCGGCCGATGAGTTCGGCCTGCGCCTGCGGGTTGGGCACGGTGAAGCCATTGGTGTGACCGCCGTGATTGACGGCCGTACCGCGGATGACACCGTAGATCCGGTCGCCGTCGGCGCGGGCGTGCCGAACCGGTTTCAGCACCAGCGTCACCACGCCCTCGCCCGGCACATAACCGTCGCCACCGGCGCCGAACGCGCGGCAACGCCCGTCGCCGGAAGCCCAGCGCCCGTAGCCGAGCAGCAGATATTTACCGGGATGGATGGACACGTTCACACCACCGGCCAGCGCGTACGCCGCCTCACCGCGGCGCAGGCTCTCACAGGCCAGATGGATCGCGGTGAGTGAGGCCGAGCAGGCGGTGTCCACGGCCAGGCTGGGTCCGGTGAACCCGAAGTGGTAGGAGACCTTGTTCGGGATGGCGAAGTAGCCGGAGATGGGCACACCCACGTACGCCTGGTATTCGGCGTAGCCGACGCCCGCGAAGACTCCGGCGTCGGGAAGTCCGCGCGAGCGGGCGCTGGCCCGCAGCCGTTCCGGCGGGTATCCGGCGTCTTCCAGTGCCGCCCACGAGGTTTCGAGGAACAGTCGCTGCTGCGGGTCCATTTCCTCGGCGTCCTTGCCGGTGACGCCGAAGAAGCGGGCGTCGAAGGCGTCGACGTCGTCGATGAATCCGCCCCAGCGCGCATAGGTGGTGCCGGGCTCGTCCGGGTCGTCGCTCAGGTAGCGGCTGTGGTCCCAGCGCTGCGGCGGCACCTCGATGATGCAGTCGCGGCCGGAGACCAGGTTCGCCCAGAACTCGTCGATATCGCGCGCCATGGGAAAGCGACCGGCCATGCCGATGATGGCGATTCCGTCGTCCTCGGTGTCGCGGGGTTCGGCGCGGCCGCGAGACGATGGGCTGGCGAGAGCGGGCCGGGCGGGAGCGGAATCCCGCTGCGGCACGGCATCGGTCGTCGCGCCGAGTGCCGCCACCCGCGCGGAGTGCGCCTCGGCCAGGTAACCCGCCAGGTCCCGCAGCGTCCGGTACTCGAAGAACAGGGTGCTGGGCAGCGACCCGAAATCGGCTTCCAGGCGGTTGGTCAGGGTAGTGATCATGACCGAGTCGATGCCGTAGTCCTGCAAGGGAATACGGGTCCGGATGCGTTCCGGGTCGAGTCGGCCGTAGGTGGCCAGCAGGCCCTTGAGGTAGGTCTCGGCATGGCGCCACAGCGGCTGTTGCACCGGCTCGGCGCCGTCCAGCGGCTCCCCTGCCACAGTATCGGCAGACGCCGGGACCGCTTCGACGGCACGGGCCGCCGCCGGGTCCGACGTGAGATCGGTGGCGATCGGCATCCGATCCACCGAGGTGCTGGGCTCCGGTATCCAGCAGCGTTCCCGGGCGAACTGGTAGCCCGGCAGATGGATCCGTCGCCCGCCGGACCATCCGGCGAACTCCACCGCGTCGCCGGTTACCCAGCGCCGTGCCGCTTCGCCGGCATCGACGAGCGGTTGTGGGCGCACGGTCGCCGCCACCGCGTCTTCGGGCACGCTTCCGGTGAAAACACCTGCGGCCCGGTCATTCTCGGCGAACTCCATGAGCCGCCAGGCACAGTCCGCCAGGCTGTCGACCACGACCGCCGCACGGTGCTCGAATGCCGTCCGACCGGCAGCCAGCGTGTGCGCCACGTCCGGCAGTGACAGGTCCGGGCGGGCGGCCAGGTGCCGGGCCAGGGCGCGGGCGGCATCGCGCAGGCTGCGTGGTGTGCGCGCCGACAGCACGACCACGGTCCGGCCATGGGCCGGACGGGTCGCAGGTGCGTCCTGGTAGCCGTCCACGACGAGATGGGCGTTGGTGCCGCTGAACCCGAACGAGCTGATCGCCGCCCGCCGGGACCGCCCCGGCCACTCGCGCAGCGCTGTATTGACGAAGAACGGCGAATTCGCCACGTCCAGCAGCGGATTCACGGTGTCCGCGTGCAGCGACGGCGGAACCTGCCCCACCCGCATGGCCAGCAGCACCTTGCACAGGCTCGCCATACCGGCAGCGTGTGAGGTGTGCCCGATATTCGACTTGACCGAGCCGATGGGAATGGCGCCGACGGCGTCTGTGTAGTCGCGGAACGCCGTGGTGAGCGCCTCGAATTCGATGGGGTCGCCCAGTTTCGTTCCGGTGCCGTGGGTTTCGACGTAGCCGATGGTGGCGGGGTCGATACCGCTATCGCGGTAGACGGCCAGCTGCAACTCGGTCTGCGCGCGTCCGCTGGGGGCGGTGATGCCGTTGGTGCGCCCGTCGTGATTGACGCCCACACCCCGGATCACGCCGTGGATGGGGTCGCCGTCGCGTTCGGCGGCGGCCAGGGGTTTGAGCACCACCGCGCCCACGCCCTCCGCGATGACGAACCCGTCGGCGTCCGCACCGAAGGCGGCACAGCGACCGCGCGGTGACAGCATCCCCATCGACGCGGCCAGCAGGTGGTATTCGGGAGTGACGAAGACCGCCACCGCGCCTGCCAGCGCGATATCGCAGTCCCCGGCGGCCAGGCTGCGGCAGGCCTGGTGGATCGCCACCAGCGCCGACGAGCACGCCGTGTCGAGGCCCACGCAGGGCCCGGTGAGGTCCAGGTGGTAGGCGATGCGGGCCGGCAGAATGGCCGGGCTGTTGCCGGTGAACACGTGGTGCGAGGCGATGCCCGCGCGGTCGCGGATCAGGGTCGCGTAGTCCGATCCCGGCGAGCCCGCGAAGACGCCGCAGCGACCGCGCCGCAGCGACCGCGGATCGATGGCGGCGTCCTCGAGCGCGAGCCAGCTGTGCTCCAGGAACAGCCGCTGCTGCGGATCCATGTAATCGGCCTCGGCGGGCACGATATCGAAGAAGGCGGGATCGAATTGCTCGATGTCATCGAGGAATCCACCCCACTTCGAATACGTCCGGCCCGGTGCCGGCGGGCCCGCCCGGAAGTAGTCGGCCACGGGCCAGCGCGCGGGCGGCACCTCGGTCACGCTGTCGTGGCCGGTCGCCAGATTGCGCCAGAACTCGTCCAGATCGGCCGCGCCCGGGAAGCGCCCCGACATCCCGATGATCGCGATATCCGTTGGGCGCGGGGCGATGTGGCGCGAGTCCGCGCCCTCCTGCACCGATCGCGCTGCGGCATCGATTGCCGCCGCATCATGGACCTTCGCCTGGAACCTCGCGCTCGCCGAGACAGTGGTCGGCGCGGCGTGGTCGTTCCCCGTCGCCGCACCGGACCACGCGGCGGTGACCTCGTTGCGCTCCGAAGCGGCCGGTGGTACCACGTTTCCGTGCCGCTCCGCAGCGGGCGGTACGGCGTCCGTGTCGCCCGTCCGGAACGGCGTGGGGTGAGCGGGCGACGGCCGTTCGGCGATGATGCGCAGGCTCAGTTGCCGCACCGACGGGTGGTCGAAGACGACGGTGGGGCGCAGCGTGATTCCGTAGCGGGCGTTGACGCGTTCGACGATCTTGACCGCGAGGATGGAGTCGACGCCGTACTCCGACAGCGGTAGCTCTGCCCGCACCTCGGCGGCGGTCACCCCGAGTCCTTCGGCCACGATGGCGGTCACCTCCGCCTCGACCGCGGCGGTGATCTCGGGCCCTCCCGGCAACGGTCGCGCCTCGTGTGAAAGTCCCGATGCGGCCGTGGATTCCGCCCGAGCCGGGGCCGTCTCCGCAGCGGCATCCGCGGTGTGCGGGCTGACCCCGGCGAGCACCCGGAAGCTGGGTTCCGGGTCGGCGGTGAGGTCCGGTCCCCAGGCATGCAGGTCGGTGAACCCGGCCTCGGCCAGCGCCGCCCGCCAGCCCTGCTCGGACAGCAGCGGTGAATCCGGTAGGCGCAGGTGCGGATCCCGGTACGCGTGCCAGCCGTCGAGCAGGCCGAAGGTCAGCGCCAGCGCCTCGACATCGGAGGTCACTTCGAACAGTGCCAGCAGGCCGCCCGGTGCGAGCAGCCGCCGCACGTGCCGCAGCGCCGGAATGATCTCCGGCGTCGCGTGCAGGACGTTCGCGCACAGCACGACATCCGCCGACTGCGCCGGGAAGCCCTGCGTCCCTGGGTCTTCGCTGATGTCCAGCACATCGAACCGCAGCTGCGGACCACCGAAGGTGCGCCGCCCGTGTGCGACGAAGCTGTGCGACACATCGGTGTAGCGGTATTCGAACGACACCCCGGCCGCGGTGAGAGCGGCCAGTACGGCGTGCGTGGTGCCGCCGGTACCCGCGCCCACCTCCAACACCCGCAGTGGCTCGGCGCGCCCGGCGCCGAAGGCGGCAATCAGGTCGGCGATGAGGGAGTTGGCGAAGTCGTATGCCGGGTTACCCCGGTAGATTTCGCCGACCAATCCGAAATCCCCGCCCGGGAACAGCACTTCGGTGGCCTCCCGTGTCCCGCGCAGCACCGCGGGGTAGGCGTCGAGGCAGGTGTCCAGCAGGACGGCGTACGGCTCGGTCTCGGGGTACCGGGCGATCAGATCCGCGCGCATCCATGTCGTGCCCGGTGCCGGACCGGTCACCTCGATCCGGCCGTCGAAGCTCCGAATCAGGCGGTGGCGCACCAGGACGCCGAGAGCGGCGCTGAGCAGCCGTCGAAACCGCGGTGGGATATCCAGGGCCGCCGCCACACCGCTTTCCGGCCATACCCCCGGTGCGAGTCCCATCGCCGTGAGCGTCCCCAACAACCGCAGCGCCGCATAGCGGGCCAGCTCCGCCTGCCCTGGTTCGACGATGCGCGGGTCGCGCTGCCGAATAGCGAAGCGCCGCAATACATCAGCCGCGGAAGCTGGCACGATGCCGGACTCGACAGTGGGCGCGACCGCCGTGCGGTCCACGTCCCCGGCGGCCAGAGTTTGCCGGCCTACTTCCTCAGCGGTCGCAACCGGTGTGCCGCCGGGATCTCCGGTGGCGGACCGGGTCGGCGGGGTGCTGATCCAGTATTCGTTGCGTTCGAACGGGTACCCGGGTAGCGGCAGGCGACGCATCGGACCGCCGCGCGCCGCCCAGTCCATGATCGCGCCCGAGACCCATTGTCGGGCAATCTCTTCCAGCGGTGTGGCCGGGTCGATCACGGATCGAGCGCGCGCCGGGTCGGCCGTTGCGGTGTAAACCGGGCCGGGGCGGCCGGTCAGGAAACCGTCCAGCGCGTCGGCCAGTTCGCGCGGCGTGGCCGCCACGACCCCGAGCCGATGGGCCAGTGCGGGCCGCCCGGCCTGCAGGGTGCGCACGGCGTCGGAGAAGTCGGCGTGGTCCAGGGCGCGGAAATGCCGGGCCATCGTCTGCGCGTACCGGCGTAATCGGTCGCCGGTGCGTGCCGACAGCACGAAGACCTCCGGACCGCCCGCAACCGCGGGCCGGACCCGCTGCTCGATATGTTCGGCCAGCACGACGTGCGCGTTCGCGCCGCCCGCACCGAAGGCGCTCACCCCGGCTCGGCGCGGCACCGCCGTCCCGGCGGCGCGGCGCGGCCACTGCTCGAACCGCTGTGGCAGCCGGAACGGGATCGCGTCGAAGTCGATCGCCGGATTGGCCGGCTCCGCATACAGTGCCGGCGCGATGCCACCGTGCCGGAACTGCAGCAGCACCCGCGTGAGCCCGGCGATTCCCGCGGCCGCCTCCAGATGCCCGATATTCGACTTCGTCGACCCGATCACGCAGGCCGGCGCGCCCACACGGGCACCGAATACCGTTGTCAGGCCATTGATCTCGATGGGATCACCGAGTGCGGTGCCCGTGCCGTGCGCCTCGATATAGTCGATCTCATCGGGCTCCAGCCCCGCCTCATGCAGTGCCTCGGCGATCACCTCGGCCTGTGCGCTCGGATGCGGCACGCTGTAACCGGCGGTGTGGCCGCCGTGATTGACCGCACTGCCCAGTACGACGCCGTGAATGGTGTCGCCGTCGGTCAGCGCCGCGCGCAGTGGTTTCAGGTAGAGCGCGCCGACGCCCTCGCCCGGCACATAGCCGTCGGCTCCGGCGCCGAACGGGCGGCACCGCCCACCGCTCGACATCATGCCCAGGCTCCGCAGCAGCAGGAACTTGTCCGGGTGCAGCAGTAGATTCACCCCGCCCACCACGGCGGCATCGCATTCACCGGCCAGCAGGCTGCGCCGGGCCAGGTGCAGCGCGGTCAGCGACGCCGAACAGGCGGTGTCCACGGTGAGACTGGGACCGCGCAGTCCCAGCGAGTACGAGACCCGGTTGGCGATCGACGACGGTAGCGACGCCACCGAGACGGCATCCCCCGCGCGCGCGGCGTCCACCCCGAGCAGCCGGTAGTCGCTCCAGGTCGCGCCCACGAACACACCGACGCGCCGGTCCCGCACCGCGGGCTCCTCCGGCTGATAGCCCGCGTGCTCCAGCGCCGCATATGCCTGCTGCAGGAACAACCGCTCCTGCGGATCGAGCAGCGGCGCATGCGCGGGAGGAATGCGGAAGAACTGGGGATCGAATCCGGCGACGTCGCGCAGGAATCCACCGGTCGTGGGCAACCGTCCCGCCGTACCGTACTCATCGCCGAGCCACCACCGTTGTGCCGGAACCGGCCCCACCGCGTCCACGCCATCGTGTAGCAGTCGCCAGAATTCGTCGATATCGTCCGCGCCCGGAAACCGGCCGCTGTAACCGACGATGGCGATGGCGGTGTCGCCACGCTCCGGCGTGGCCGTACCGGCCGGCGCGAACTCGGCCACCGGCCCGGCCGCACCGCGCCCGAGGTGCGCATGCGACGCTGTCAGGGCGTCCGGCTGGTCGGCCGCACTCGGGTGCGCTGCCCGGCCGGTGTGCGCGGTGTCGCGGGGGTCCGCGGCGGCGCGCGCGGAGCGCACGCGGGTGCGGATCGCGCCCGGTTCGCCCCAGGCGCAGGATAGGTGGGCGCGGCCCGCGCTCACGGCGGCGCTCAGCAGATCGAATCCGATATCGCTGGGCAGCAACCCGATTCCCATGCTCCGTAGCGCCTCGATCTGGTCGCCGGGTGGACGCATGCCGCCGTCCGCCCAGATCGGCCAGCCGACGCTGATCACTCGGGTGTGCCCCGGTGCCTGGGCGTGCTGTTCGGCGAAGACATCCATGAAGCGGTTGGCGGCCGCGTAGTCGGCTTGGCCGGGATTGCCGAGGACCGCCGACACCGACGAGAACAGCATGAGCAGACGAGCTTCCGGTATCGCGCGCGCCAGGTGTATCGTTCCCGCGACCTTCGGCGCGAGCACGGCCCGCGCGTCATCGCGAGTGGTGTTCGACAGCAGTCCGTCCCGCAGCTGCCCGGCCGCGTGGAAGACGGCATCGATCGGCCCGTAGGTGGCTCGGGCGATCCGGGCCACCCGCTCGACATCGGCGGCGACGGAGATATCGGCCCGCACATGTACCGCTTCCCCACCGAGACCGCCGATCTCGGCCAGCAGCCGCGCCCCGGACTCGTCCAGCGCACCGCGCGATACCAGCACCAGCCGCGCCCGGCACCGCCGCGCCAACCGTTCGGCCAGCAGCCGCCCGAGACCGCCGAAACCGCCCGTCACCACCGCGACCAAGCCCTGCGACAGCGCGTCGGCTTCGGACGGTACCGGGATCTCCTGGGGTATCCGCACCTCGCGCCGCCCGTTCCGGTAGCGGATCTCGACGGTGGGGTCCTGTTCCCCCACAGCCAGTTCCGCGGCGACAGCGGTCGCTGTCTCCGCGGTCGGGCACAGCACTGCCCGGACCACGGGCCTCGGGAACTCCAGCCGCGCGGTGCGCGCGAAACCGGCGGCCAGCGCATGAGTCAGCGGATCGTCGGAGACGGCGAGCACACACCGACATACCGGATCCGGGATCCGCGCCAGCTCCCGCACCAGATCGCGCAGCGGCAGGTGCGCCCGTTCGATCAGCGGTTCCGGATCGAGGCCGTCGGACCGCGCATCCCACAGGTACACCGCCGCATCGAATGTGCGGCGGTGTGCCGACAGGTCGGCCAGGAGTGCGCGCAGCTCCTCCTGATCGGCGGGGTCGACAACGTATCCATCCGGGCCCGAGGCGAACTGGCCGCCCGGCCGCACCCGCACCACTTCGGTCTGCGGCTGCGCCGGATACGGGCGTTCCGCGGTGTCGAAGACGAGCAGCGACGCCGGTACGCGCGAGGCCGGTACGGAATCGTCGGCCTCCCAGTCGAATCCAAAGGTGACCAGTGTCCGGCTCGCGTCGACGCCCGGGTAACCGCCGGATACGGCGTCAGCGGTAGGAATCGTCCGCACCGGACTGCCAACGGGCACGGCCGCAACCGACGACACGGAATGTTGGGCGGCTACCGGATCAGCGGCGACCTCCGGATGACCAGCTGCCATCGGAGGCGCGACGGGCGATGCCACGGCCGGGCGATAGTTCGCGCCCGCCGTGCGGGCCAGGTACCCCGCCAGCGCCTCGATCGTTTGGTACTCGAAAAGCAATGTGGGATACAGCGGTTCCCCGACCCGGGATTCCAACACCGCCGTCAACCCCAACAACTGTGCCGAATCCAGCCCGAGTTCGTAGAACCCGAGATCAGTGGCGACGGCAGCCGGATCGCCGCCGATCGCCTCGGCTACCAGCGCCATCAGATCCGCGGTGATCGCCGCCCGCGGGTCACCCGATGGGGCGGGCACCGCCGCGGGCGCCTCGGGGACCACGGGCGCGGACACACCGTGCTCCGAGAACAGCAGGCGCTCGATATCCTCCCGGCCACGCACCCGCTTGGACGTCAGCCGGTACGCCGCGACCGGTACGCCCGTCGGGTCGTACAGCCGTACCTCGGCCTCCAGCAGATCCGTGCCGCCACCGCGCACCGCCGCCCGGACGAATACCCGCTCGGGCGTCGCCTGCCAGACCCGTACATTCCCGAAATAGATGGGAATGAACGCACTCTCATCGTCCACACCGAGCCGTGCCGGATCGACGAACGGCACGATGGTGGAGGCGTCCAGAAAGGTCGGATGCAGGACGAATCCGGCACTATGGGCCCGCGCCTCGGCGCCGAGGCTCAGCTCCGCCGTCACCAGGTCGCCCTCGCGGGCGAAAACACCGGTGGCGCGCATGAATTCCCGATGTTCGATACCGCGCGCACCGCTCTGCCGATACATCTCCGACAGATCCTGTGCGCCCATCAGCGCCGCACGCAGCTCCGCGACATCGGCAGAATCCTGGATCAGGGTCGAGTCCCGCTGTGCCAGAACAGCTTCGGCAAGCAGCACCGCCGCTCCGTGTGGCGCTCCACTGGCATCCAGCCGTTGTGTTTCGATCCGGATCCGGCCCGTCGCCGCATCCACCCGGAAGGCGATACGCGATGCCGCCCCCGCGTCCAGGGCGACCGGCCGATGAAACAGCGCCTCCCGGATCTCCAGCTCGACCGGCGGGTATCCGCCCACCATCGCCGCGCGCAGGATGGCGTCGAGGTACACCACGCCCGGCAGGATCCGCACGCCGTGCACCCGATGGTCGCGCAGCACCGGGTCCTCGGCGCGCACCGTCGTGGCGAAACTGCCCAATTCGATCGTGTTCACAGCGGCTCCACCTGGAGGAAGGACGGGGTCGGCGCGACCACTGCGGGCCGGATGTCGGGCACGACCGCGGGCAGCGGTTTGGGCAGCATGAAGCTCCTCTTGCGGAAAGCCGGTGGGGGCAGTGCGGCGCGCGCCGGGATATGCCCGGCCGGGGCCTGTTCGACGATCAGGTGGGCGTTGGTGCCGCCGAACCCGAACGAACTCACACCCGCGGCGCGCGGACGGCCGTCGGCTGTCCGCCACGCCCGCAGCTCGCGGTTGATATAGACGGGCGATCCGGCGAACCGGAACCGCGGATTGAGGGTGTCGCAGTGCAGCGACGGCGGCAGCGCCGCGTGGTGGACGGCGAGGATGGTCTTCACCGCCCCGGCAATCCCGGCGGCCGAAAGCAGGTGCCCGATATTGGTTTTCACGCTGCCGACCGCGCACGGTCCGAGGCCGCCTGGTCGCTCGCCCAACACGGTGGCCAGGCCCTTCAGTTCGATCGGGTCGCCGATCATGGTGCCGGTGCCGTGCGCCTCCACATAGGACAGGTCGTCCGGCGACATGCCCGCCGTCCGCAGCGCCGCCGTGACGACCTCGATCTGCGCCCGCATATTCGGGGTGGTGATGCCCATGGTGTGGCCGTCGTTGCCGATGGCCGATCCGCGCAGCACCGCGTAGACGCGGTCACCGTCGGCCAGTGCGTCGTCGAGCCGCTTGAGCATGAGCAGTGCCGCGCCTTCGCCCGGGACGAAGCCGTCGGCATGCTCGGAGAAGGTGGCGCAGCGGCCGTTCGGCGACAGCACTCCGGCCGCCCCCAGGGTCACGTACGGCATTTCGTCGAGCAGCACTTCGACGCCCCCGGCCAGGGCCGCGTCCAGTTCACCGGCCCGCAGCGCCTGGCAGGCCAGGTGCACCGACACCAGTGACGAGGAGCAGGCGCTGTCGAGGACGAGATTGCCCGCGTGCCAGTCGAAGAAGTCGGAGATCCGGGCGGCGATGAAGTTCTGGCCGATTCCGACGATGGTGTGACGGTCCGCGACCGGGATGCGCCCGAAGTAGTTGGCCGACCGGCTGCCGGCGTAGACGCCGATCCGCTTGCCCGCCAACTCCTCTCGCCGATAGCCCGCATCGGCGGTGACCAGCGCCGAGCACTCGAGCAGCAGCCGCTGCAGCGGGTCCATTTGCCAGGCCTGCTCCTCGCTGACGCCGAAGTAGTCGGGATCGAACAGGTCCACGCCGTCGACGAAACCGCCCCACTTGCTGTTGGTGCGTCCGGAACCGCCGCTCGGGCGGTAGAACTCGGCCGGATCCCAGCGCAGGGGATCGACCTCCCGAATCGCACTGCGCCCCGCTGCCAGCATCCGCCAGAACTCCTCCGGGGAATCGCCCCCGGGGAGGCGGCAGCCGATGCCTACCACGGCAATCGGTGCCACGCCGGCCGGGCGCACCCGCTCTCCAGGCGCGGCATGGCTCGACGGCACGGCGGCCGCGGCTGCATGGGAGTTCGCACGGTCGGCCGGCGGATCGACCAGTGGCACAGCGGTGGCATCGGTCCCGGCAGCCGCGGCGAAGCGGTCCGGATAGTGCTCCGCCAACAGACTCGACAGGTCGTCGAGGGTAGGGAATTCGAGTACCAGCGCCGGGTCGAACGGCGCGCCGATCACGTGCTCGATGCGCCGCACCGCGGAGGCGATGAGCACCGAATCCGCGCCGTAGTCCTCGAAACGGCGGTCACCCTCGAACCGCTCGGGGGCCAGCTTCAGCTCATCGGAGAAGATGCGCAGCAGTTCCGCATAGGCCTTGCCGGATCCGGCCGCGGGTGCGGCGGTATGACCGTTGGTCGTCGCGGTGACCTGCCGTGGCGCGGGTTCCGGCCGCGCCGCGGCCGGGGGCGGTGCCGCTGATATCAGGGAAAGCTGCAGGGGCGCACCGTGATACGGCAGCACCACCGGCGCATCGGGCACGCCCAGCACGGCGTCGAGCAGATCGAATCCCTCGGCGGCGGTCATGGCCGGCAGTCCGGTGGCGCGGTAGGCGGCGGTGGTCGCCTCGCCGAATCCGGTGTCGCGGAACGACGGCCAGTTCACCGCGCGGAACCAGGTGCGCCCTGCCGCGTACTGCGCCTCGGCGAAGCGGTCCAGATGCGCATTGGCCATGGCGTAGTCGGAAAGCCCGACCGCCAGCCCGGGCAGTACGGCCGAGACGGAGGAGAACAGTACGAAGAAGTCGGGCCGGTCGGCGGCCAGCACATCGGCGAGCACCCGAGTGCCGGTGATCTTCGGTTCCAGCACCGCCGCGATCCCGGCTCCGGTCTTGCGGATGAATGCCGGGCTCTCCGCGGACACCGCGCCCGCACAGTGCAGTACACCGCCGATGGGTCCGAGTTCACGGCGCACGTCGCTGAAGAAGCGGGTGAGCGCGGCCTCGTCGGCGAGACTGCCGCCGTAGGTGCGGATGGCCACGCCCTGGGCACGCAGGGCCAGCAGCCGCCGCACCTTCGCCGCCACGGCGTCGTCACCGGCGGCGACTCGCTCCCATTCGGGTTGCGGTGGCAGCGCTTCACGGCCGAGAACGGCCAGCCTGCGCGCCCCGCGGTCGACGAGCCGGGACGCGAATTCCGCTCCGAGACCGCGGGTTCCACCGGTCACCACATATGTGCGTGCCGGGTCGACCACCAGCCCGGCACGCGGTGTGACCGGTGCGAGGTCCACCACCTCGCGCACCTCACCGCGCCAGCGCACGCGCGGCGCGCCCGCGCCGGCGGCGGCACATTCCGCGCCCAGAATGCGAAGCAGTCGGTCGGCGGCAATGCCGCCGCGCTCGCCCAGCACATGCACGCTGCGGGTGCGCACACCGCGGATCTCCTCCGCCAGCGCAGCCACCAGCCCGCCCAGCGGCGCGTACTCGGGGCCGTCGGCGCCGGGGCGTCCGGCGCTCAGGTGCAGCAGCACGAGTTCACCGACGTGGGCGTCGATCATGCCCTGGTACAGCCCGATTCGCCCGAACTCTCCGGTAGGCCGGGGTACCGGGGGCAGCGCCGCCAGATCGCACACGTCGATCACGCAATCGGTGTCCGGGTACTGTGCCAGCACGGCCCGGCCCAGCCGGGCGCCCGCCTCGAACTCGTCTCGTTCCACGTCCGCGTCGATCCGGACCATCCGCCCCGGATCGCCCACCAGCGCCGCGAGCGCGTCGACCAGCGCCGTGGGCATCCCCGCGGCGTACACCACCACGGGCCGCCATGTCCGCAGGTCTCCGCTCGTCACCGGCGTCTCATGCCATATCGGAATCAGCACGCGCCGGTCCCGCTGAGCGGGCGGCACATCCGCAGGTGCGTCGGACTCGGCTGCGTGACCCACGAATCCGCCGTGCGCGTCTATCGGCACCACCGCGGCGTCACCGCGCGCGAAAGCCGTTCCGCTGTACGCGGTCATCGGCACCGCCGGTGACGCGCCGTCGGATGCGATGGTTCGCGCGGCGGCCGCCTCGACATCGGGGATCCAGTAGCGTTCGCGCGCGAACGGATACGTGGGCGACGGGATACGCCGCCGGAACCCGCTGTCCCGCAACATGTCCCACTCGATGGTCTTGCCGGTCAGCCAGGCGGCCACGCGCGGATCGGCGGCGGCCCGCGCCGAGGTACGGGCCCCGGGGTCGTCGTTGCGCCACGCCCGCAGTTCCGCCCGCAAGTCTTCGATATCGACGGCGGCGAAGGCGGCCCGCACGGCCAGCGGTTGCCGCCCGGTTTGCATGGTGTAGGCGAGGTCCGCCAGGTTCGGCCGGTGCCCGGCGAGGTAACGGTCCAGTGCGGCAATGTATTCGGCGAGGCGCTCGGCGTCGCGCGCCGACACCGGGATGATTTCGAGTCCGGTGGTGGGAGTAGGGGGACGGGTGTCCACGTACTCCTCGATCACGATATTGGCATTCGAGCCGCCCGCGCCGAAGGAGCTGATGGTAGCGCGCCGTGGCGCACCGCCCGCAGGCCACGGCCGCGGCTGATCCACCACCCGGAACGGCGTTTTCGCGAAGTCGATATGCGGGTTGGCCGGTCGACTGTGCAGCGAGGGGGCGATGACGCCGTGCTTGAGCTGCAGCAGCACCTTGGTCAGCGCCGCGACTCCGGCCGCCGCCTCCAGATGGCCGATATTCGACTTCACCGACCCGATCGGCAGTTCGGCCCGCTCCGCGTCACCGAATACTTGGGCCAGACCGGCGATTTCGATGGGGTCGCCCAGAGCGGTGCCGGTGCCGTGTGCTTCCACGTAGGAGACGGTGCCGGGATCGACGCCGCTGCCGCGCAGCGCAGACCTGATCACCGCCGCCTGCACGGCCGGATTCGGCACCGTGAACCCGTTCACGCGGCCGCCGTGGTTGACGGCGCTGCCCTTGATCACGGCGTGGATGGTGTCCCCGGCTGCCTCGGCATCGGCGAGCGGCCGCAGCACCAGTGCCCCGACCCCTTCCCCGGCCACATAGCCGTCGCCCCCTTCGCCGAAGGACCGGCAGCGGCCGTCGGTGGAGGCGAACTGTCCCTGGCTGAGGGCCACGAACTTGTACGGGTGCAGCGAGAGGTTCACTCCGCCCACCACCGCCAGCCTGGTCTCGCCCGTGCGCAGGCTCTGGCAGGCCAGGTGCAGTGCGGTCAGCGATGACGAGCACGCGGTGTCGACGGCCATGCTCGGCCCCTGGAAGTCGAGGGCGTGCGAGACCCGGTTGGGGATGCTCCAGAAGGTCGATCCGGGCAATGTGCCCTTGCCGAGCCGGGATTCCTCCGCGCCGAACATGTGGTAGGTGCCCCACATGACCCCCACGAAGACGCCCGCCTCCTCCGGCCGTAGCCCGGAGCGGGCCAGTTCGGCCCGCGTGTACCCGGCGTCTTCCAGTGCCGCCCAGGCGGTTTGCAGGAACAGCCGCTCCTGCGGATCCATGACCTCCGCCTCGCGCGGTGAGATGCCGAAGAACAGCGGATCGAAGTGATCTACGCCGTCGAGGAATCCACCCCATTTGGTGTAGGCGGTGTACGGGTGGTGCCGGTCCGGATGGAAGTACTTCGAGTGGTCCCAGCGCTCGGCGGGGATCTCTGTGATGCAGTCGCGGCCTTCGATCAGGACCCGCCAGTATTCGTCCAGGTCGGAAGCGCCCGGATAGCGGCCGCTCACACCGACAATGGCGATGTCGCCGATCCCGCCGCCGTGTCCTCCGCCCGGCCCTGGCGACCGCCGCGGCGTCCGGGCCATGGCTGCACCCTCATCGACTCGCGCCGAGTACTCGACGGGAAGACGGTGGTGCACAGCCGTGTGCCGATCCTGGTCACCAGGCTGGTGGCCGTTCGAAACATGTTGGGCGGCAGCATATTCGAAGTGACCTGCGCCGTCCGGAACCGGCTGGGCAGCAACATGCTCGACAGGACCTGCGCTGTTCGCACCGCGCTGGACAACTGGCTTGTTCGCGGCATTGCCATTCGAAACGTGCGGTGCTGTGGCCCCGAAGTCACCGACAGTCGCACCCGACTCCCCCGTAGATACGGCGGCACCGTCAGCGCTCAGGACGACCCGGTGTGCGGGTCCGGGCTCCTGCGCGGCACGGCCGCTGCGAACCCCTTGGCGATCAGCGGGTCCGAGTTCGATCAGAAAGTCGATGACCGCCCGCGGCGTCGGGTACTCGAACGCCAGCGTGGACGGCAACCGGTGCCCGCTGGCACGGGACAGCTGGTCGCGAATCTCGACCGCGGCGACCGAGTCCAGCCCGAGTTCGTGCAGCGGGCGGTCCAGATCATCACCGGGCCCGAGGCCGAGACAGTGGCGCACCAGCGCGGTCATCTCCGCCGCATACTCGGCGCGGTCCTGTTCGGCCGACGTGCCCGCAACGGGCGGCACCACCGCGGCAGGCTCCGCATTCCCGGTGGGCTGCGCAACTCTGTCCGGCAGGTCCGGGGTGGAAGCGGGCGCCGGCACCAGATCCGCCAGTACCTCCGGCACGGTGTTGTCCGCCGCGTAGACGGTCAGCGCGGTACGGTCCAACGGGAGCACGGTGACGGCCCCACGGAGATCGGCCGCCAGCATGGCGTCCAGTGCGCCGGTCGCGGTCGTCGCGGACAGCAGTCCGTAGCCCCGTGCGGCGAGCCGGCGTAGTTCGGAATCCCCCAGATCGGCCACCATCCCGGTGTCGGCCCATGGGCCCCACGCCACCGCCAGGCCGGATTGTCCTGTCGCGCGGCGCAGTTCGGCCAGGCCGTCCAGGAACGCATTGGCCGCACCGTAACTCGACTGCCCCGGCAATCCCACCACGGCGGCGGCGGAGGAGAACAGGAGGAAGTACCGCAGCGGCAGGGCGGCGGTGAGTTCGTGCAGATGCCATGCGCCGGAGAGTTTCGGCGCGAGCACGCGGCGCACCCGCTGCGCCGACAGCGCATCGAGCACCCCGTCATCGCGCACCCCGGCCAGGTGCACCACCCCGTGCAACGGCGGCAGAGTGCGGGCGATCCAGTCCAGGGTGTCCGCGACTGCGTCCCGGTCGCAGACGTCCAGACTCCGCACCTCGATCCGGGCACCACGCTCCCGTAGCCGGTCCAGCGCGGCCGCTGTCGCGGGGTCCGGTGCGCCGCGTCCGGCCAGCACCAGCGTCCGCTCGCCGCGCTCCACCAGCCAGTCCGCGAGGATCAGGCCGATGCCACCGAGGCCGCCCGTGATCAGTACGGTCCCGGTGCCGGCAGGCTGCACCCTCGCAGCGGCCGAAAGACCGTGCACCGCTTCGATTCTCGGTGCCAGCCGCCGTCCGGATCGCAGCGCCAGCTGGCGGCGCGGAGCACTGGCGAGAAGTTCGCCGACAATGGCATCGGGGTCGACCGAATCATCGACATCGACTATGCCGCAACCGATTTCAGTGTGCTCGAGCTGGGCGCTCCGGGCGAATCCCCACAGCGCCGACTGGGCCGGGTCGATCCGCTCGCCCGGTTCGACGACCCGGCCGCCGCGGGTGAGCAGCCACAGCGCCGGCACGCCGACCGCCACTCCCACCTGGGCGAGATGCAGTGCGCCCACCACGACGCGTTCCGCATGCTGCGCGGCCGTTGCGGCGGGCGCGGGGTCCGGCGCGTACACGATGCCGCGCAGACCGCCGCCCGCGGCGGCCAGCAGCGCCCGCACCGCGACGGGCGAGTCGAGATCGGCGCGGAAATCGGCATCGCCGAGAATCTCGAAACCCGCACCCGGCCGGGCCGATACGATCTGCGCGCCGCGCGCCCGCAGCTGCTCGGCGACCGCTGCCCCGATGCCATCGGGTCCAGCGACGACCAGCCAGCGTCCTGCCGCGGCGCTCACCTCGGGTGTCCCTGCATCCCGCCACACCGTGCGATACACGTCGCCGATACCGCCGACGTGCCCGGAGCCCGGCGCGGTCGCAGTCCGCATGATGCGCAATCCCTCCGTGACGAGCACGGGTTCACCTTCCTCGTCCAGCAATCGGATATCGGCGACGCACACTCGCTCCGTGCGCTCCACCAGCCGCACGTGCGCGTAGCGAACCGGTGGGAATCGATCCACCGTCACGATGCGATCGACGGCCACGGGCACCCAGGTGTGCTGGGCCGCTTCGGCATCCAGCACCGCGTAGGTGGCGTGGAAGGCCGCGTCGAGCGTGGCCGGGTGCACGAGCAGGCCGTCGGCGCCGGAGTCGGCCAGGGTGACGATCGCCTCCCCGGCACCGGCGTGGAACTCCGCCACGCGCTGGAATGCCGGACCGTACCGCAGCCCGGCGGCGGCCAGCACCGTGTAGAGGTCGGCACCCGCTCGTGTTCGCGGGCAGCGGGCCAGCACCTCGGCCAGGGCCGGGCCGCGATCCGGCGCCGAGCCCGCCGCGGCGATCCGCGCGCGCACATGCACGCGCCGGTCGGCCCCTTCCGAGGTAGAGATATCGGCCGTGAACCCGTCCACGGCAGCGGCGGCCCGCACGCGCACCGCATGCCTGCCGGTCACTGCCAGCCCGTCGCGAATCACCAGATCGTCGATGGACACCGCTGCGGCACCGATCATCTCGCGTGCGGCCGTGGCGAGTACGGACACATACCAGGCGCCGGGCACGACCACGGTGTCGCCCACGACATGGTCCGCGAGGTAGGCGGGCTCGTCGAGGGACACCGCGACGGCGAATTCGAAGTCTGCTCCCGGGGATCCGACGCGCCGCAGAGCCGACGCGGGCTGCCGAAGGTCCGGCTCGGCGTGCCACTGGATCGGGTCGTCGTGCCGCAGGATCGGCTCGGCATGCCACTGGATCGGGTCGTCGTGCCGCAGGATCGGCTCGGCATGCCACTGGATCGGGTCGTCGTGCCGCAGGATCGGCTCGGCATGCCGCAGGTCCGGTTCGGCGTACCGCGGAATCGCCTCGGCGTGCCGCAGGATCGGGTCGGTGTTCTCCGCAGCCGGCTCGGCATACCGCACGGGCGCGCCCCCGCGCCGCACGTCCGGCCCCCAAACGGTTCGGCCGGGCGCGGTGGCGACGGCGTTGTCGATCCAGTACCGCTGCCGCTGGAACGGGTAGGTCGGCGCCACCACCCGGGTGCGCCGGTGCGGCCGGTGCACACTCTCCCAGTCGACCGCCACCCCGTGCACATACAGCTCGGCGAGCGCGGTGGCCATGCTCTCCCGGTCGTCGCGACCGCGCCGCAGCGACCCGATGAACCGCGCCGAGTCCGGGGTGGTCCGCGCACCCAGCGCCGAAAGCGTAGGCTGCGGGCCGATTTCGAGGTGCACGTCGATGCCCAGCTCCGCCAGTGCCGCCATACCCTGCGCGAACCGTACGGGTTGGCGAGCGTGGCGCGCCCAGTAGTCCGCCGTCAGCTCACCGGTGGCCAGCGGCGCGCCGGTCACGTTCGAGATCACCGGGATGACCGGGTCGGTGCTGCGCACCGACCGCGCCGCGTTCGCGAGCTCGCCGAGAATCGGGTCCATCAGCGGGGAGTGGAAAGCGTGGGATACCGGCAGCACCGTGGCTCCGCTTCCCGCCGCCTCCAGTTCCGTCTGCAGCCGCCGCACCGCATCGCCTCGCCCGGCCAGCACGATCTGGGCAGGACCGTTGAATCCGGCTATGGCGACCTCGGTTTCGAAGCCTCGCAACAGCGGGGCGACGGTGTCCGCATCGGCGCGGACGGCCAGCATGGCACCGTCATCGGGCAGGCTCTGCATCAACCGGCCGCGGGCGGCCACCAGCCGCAGCGCATCCGCCACGGAGATGGCCTGCGCCGCGCAGGCGGCGACGTACTCGCCCACACTGTGGCCGAGCACCGCGTCCGGTTGGATTCCCCAGTCGCTCCACAGCTGCCACAGCGCCCACTCGACCGCGAACAGCGCGGGCTGGGTGAATACCGTGCGGTCGAGCAGGTCCGGATACGCTGCCGAGTAGAGAGCATCCAGCAGTCCGATTCCGTCCGCGATGGGTCCGAGCAGGTCGTGGCACTGCTGCAGGGCGCCGCGGAACACCGGCTCGGACTCGTAGAGGCCGCGGGCCATGCCCGGGTACTGCGATCCCTGTCCAGTGAACAGCAGCGCGAGTTTCGGGGTCGCGCCGCGCTCGACACGCCCCCGCAGCAGCGTTGGACGATCAGCCGAAAGCAGATGCGCGGCAGCGGTATCCGCCGTGTCGGTGACTATGGCCGAGCGCTCCTCGAAGTGCGTGCGCGCGGTCGCCGCCGTGTAGGCCAGATCGCCGAGCACGACATCCGGTGCACGCAAGGCGTCCGCCCAGCGCCGCGCGGTGTCGATGAGCGCGTCGGGAGTACGTGCCGATAGCGGAACCACCTGTGGCGCAACACTATCCGACTGCGAGGGGACCGCAGCGGGCCCCTGCCGCAGGATCACGTGCGCATTGGTGCCGCTCATTCCGAACGAGCTCACCCCGACCGTGCGCCGACGGCCGGTCACCGGCCACGGACGCCTGCGCACGACGACCTCGATGGGCAGCTCGTCCCAGGCGATGTGCGGGTTGGGCGTGTGGAAGTGCAGGCTCGGCGGAATCTCGCCGTGCTGCAGCATGAGCAGGGCCTTCATCACACCGGCGATCCCCGCCGCGCCCTCGGCATGCCCGATATTGGTCTTGATCGAACCGATCAGCAGCGGTGCGGTGCGGTCCGGCCCGTAGGCGGCGGCCAGCGCGGTCGCCTCTATGGGGTCACCCAACGGCGTTCCGGTGCCGTGGGTTTCGACATAGTCCACCTCTGTGGACGCGATCCCGGCCGCGGCCAGCGCATCCGCGATCACCCGCTGCTGGGCGGGCCCGTTCGGTGCGGTGAGGCCGTTGGAGCGGCCGTCGTGATTGACCGCGATCCCGCCGACCACGGCCAGCACGGTGTCACCGCGCCGCCGGGCCTCGGACAGTCGCGTCACCACCAGCACACCGCAGCCATCGGCGCGGATATAGCCATTGGCGTCGGCGTCGAATGCCCGTGACCGACCGTCCGGCGACAGCGATCGCAGGCGGCAGAACCCGATGGTGGTCTCCGGCGCCAACTGCAGATTCACCCCGCCCACCAGCGCCAGATCGCAGCGCCCGGAGCGCAGGCTGTCGGCCGCGGCCTGCAGGGCCACCAGCGAGGACGAGCAGGCGGTGTCCAGGGTGACGGCCGGGCCCTGTAAACCCAGCGTGTAAGCGAGCCGCCCGGCGGCCACACTGGGCGCCGAACCGATCACCGAGTACGCCCCGATATCCACCGGATCCATTGCCGCCGTGCGGGTTCCGGGATACTCACTGAAACACAACCCGACGAACACGCCGGTGCGGCTGCCCGCCAGGCCGCTCGGCGCGCGGCCCGACCGTTCGACGGCTTCCCACGCCACCTCGAGCAGCAGTCGCTGCTGCGGATCCATGGCGCGGGCCTCGGCGGCGGTGATCCCGAAGAACGCCGGATCGAACTGGTCCACGCCATCGACGAATCCGCCCCACCGGGTGTACATGGCGCCCAGCGCCGCCGGATCCGGATCGTAGAAGGCATCCACATCCCAGCGATCCGGGGGCACCTCGCCGATGGCATCCCGCCCGGCGCACAGCAACTCCCACAACTGCTCGGGGGTGTGCACACCACCGGGAAAACGGCAGCCCATGCCGACGATCACCATCGGGTCGTCGGCTTCGGTGCGAGCGCCGAGGCCGGGCGCATGCTCTCCCCCGCTCCGCGCGGGTCCGTGCGCCGCCTCGACGAAAGCCGCCGCGCCGTCGGTCGCGACCTCGTTTCGATTCGGACTGCTCGGATGCGGCGGCGAAAGTTCGGCACCCACCGCGCCGCCGTCCCAGGCCGCGATCTCGACGGCCCCGGTCGTGGGTGCCGCATCGGTTTCCGTCGCGCTCAATCCTTTGTCCCGCAGCAGGCGCGCGATATCACGCACGGTCGGATAGTCGAAGACCAGGCTTGCCGGAAGGGGGGCGTCGATCTCCTTGGACAAGGCCGCGCGCAGCTCCATACCGGTGAGCGAATCGACTCCGGTATCGTGCAGCGGCTGTTCGGGATCCAGTTCGGTGTCGCGGTCGAGCACGCGCATGGCGACTCGCTGGACCAGCTTCTCCACCTCTCGCAGATCGCCGGTCGAATCCGTCGCTGCTCGAAGAGTGCTGCCGGACTTTGTCTCCGGTGGCAGGGCGCTCGGCGCGGTGGTCGCACGCCCGGCGAACCAGCGCTCCGCCGCGAAGTCGAACACGCCCACGCCGGCGATGTCCTGCCCGGTCAGGTGATCCAGTGCCGCGGCCGCATCGGGTTCGCGCAATGGCGGCAGGCCACGCCGGGTCAGGCGAGCCGTCACCTCTGGGCGACCGGCCGCCATCCCCACATCGGAGAATGGGCCCCACGCGATACTCAGGGCGGGCAGCCCGTCCGCGCGGCGCCGCCAGGCCAGGGCGTCGAGGGCCGCATTGGCCGCGGCGTAGTTGGCCTGTCCGGGGGTGCCGAGCACGCCCGCGACGGAGGAGTACAGCACGAACAAATCCAGCGCCTGTCCTCGGGTCAGCTCGTCGAGATGTTGTGCCGCACGATATTTCGGCCTCAGTACGGTCTCGAACCGCGACCAGCTCTGTTCGGTGAGCACACGATCGTCGAGGACACCGGCACAGTGGATCACACCCCGCAGCGGCGGCAGCGCGGACGCGGTGAGATCCGCCAGCAGGGTGGCGACCGCCTGCCGGTCGCCGATATCGGCGCGGCGGGCTTCGATCCGCACAGCCCCGGCGCTCATCGACGCCATCCAGCGCCGCGCAGCCGCATCGGGTTCGCGCCGACCCACCAGTACGAGGGTCCTGGCGCCGCGGTCGATGAGCCAGCGGGCCGCGGCCGTGCCGAGTCCGCCGAAGCCTCCGGTGATCAGGTAGGTGCCGTTGGCGGATACATCGCCGTGCCGGGATGCGCTGTGCCGCAGCACGATACGTCCACGATTGCGGCGCTGCTCGAGCATCCGGAAGGCAGCCTCGCTCGCCCGCAGGTCGTGCACCTCACAGGGCGGTGCAACCAGCTCACCGCGGTCGAACAGCGCGGCGATCTCGCGCACGATCTCGCCCAGCCGATCCGGCGGCACGGTATCCACGCCGCGGAACTCGCGATGGTCGACGCCCGCGGGAACCGGCCCGCCACGCCACTGCGCGATATCGACGATATCGACGAATCGGCCACTGGCGGTGAGCAATTGCGGTGCACGTCCGACGAGTTCGCTGGTGATCGTATTCACCGCCACGTCCACCCCGGCGCCGAGGTGAGCGCGGATCTCATCGGCGAAATCCGCCCCGCGCCAGTTCCCGACCCGGGTGACCGACCACCCGGCGTCGGCGGCCCAGTCGCTCAGCGCCGCCGTGGCGAGCACGCGCGCACCGGCCCGGCACGCCAGCTGCACGGCCGCGATGCCGAACCCATCGGCCGGGGCATGGATCAGAATGCTCTCTCCGGCACGCAGCTTCGCAAGATCGAACAGTGTGAACGAGGCTGTTGCGAACGCCACCGGCACGGTTGCGGCGGCGGTAGGGGACAGCGGCAGCGGTGTGCGTGCCACCAACCGCTGATCCACGGTGACGAACCGAGCGAGACTGCCGCGCGCCACAGCGATTACCGAGTCACCGACCTGCAGTCCGGCGACTCCCGCGCCGACCGCGCTGACCCGGCCCGAGCATTCACTTCCCAGCGGCAGCACCCCGTCCGGGTGAATACCCTTGGCAATCCACAGCTCGCGGTGGTCGAGCCCGGCTGCCTCCACCTCGATCTCGATCTCACCCGGCCCGGGTGCCGTGCGCGGCGCGGATTCCAGCCGCAGCCGAGCGAGATCACCGGAGCGGTGCGGTACGAGACGCCAGCTCCCGGCCGCATCCCCAGCCGGCAGCCCGTCGGCCAGCCGCGCCCGGAACCAGGTTCCGCCGCGAACGGCCAGCTGCGCCTCGGCCGCAGCCCCGGTGAGCACGGCTCCCGCGGTCGGTCCCACGGCAGCTCCGGGCTCCAGATCCAGAATCCGGCAACCGAATTCGGGATGCTCACCGGCGACCGTACGGGCCAATCCCCACAGCATCGCCTGATCCGGATCGGGTCGGTCACCGTCGGCCACGCGCTGGGCGCCCACGCTCACCATCCACAGCGCCGACAGTGCGCGGCCGGCCCCGGCCAACTCCCGAATCACCCGCAGCGCCAGCTCGATCCGCACGTCGATCGCGGTCGCGGTCCAGGCGAGCACAATCCCGTCGACCGCCGGCACCTGCACCCGCATCGGCGCGGTCACCGCCGGCTGCCCCGCACCGAATACATCGTCCGGGCGCACCAGTTCCGTCTCCACGCCGTGCGCTCTCAGCGCGGCCGCCAGCGCATGTCCCTCTGCGGCGTCGGCGTACACCAGCCAGCGGCCGCTGCCCCGCGACGCGGGGATCGTATTCGCCTCCGCCGCAACCCATTCGACGTGGTGCAGTAGCCCGTAGACGCGTTCATCCACCACCGTGCGGCCGGGCTCGGCCGCCGCCGGTTCCGCGATCCGCACGGCGGCCGCCGCGGACGCTGCGGCATCCGCCGCGACGGGTCGATACGGCTGCGCCTCGGCGGCGATTCGCGCAGCGGGGGCGGCTGTCTCGGCCGATCGGCTGGCCGGCGCACTCGAGCCCGGATCGGCCGCCCCGAGTTCGACGGACCGAGTACGCGCGGGAACCTCGAGCCAGTGCCGTTTCCGCTGGTACGCGTAGGTCGGCAGGTCGATCCGGCGCCACGACTGTCCTGAATACACTGCGTTCCAGTCGATTTGCTCGCCGCCGACGTAGCTCCGCGCCAATGTGTCGGCCGCTCCCGCCGGTCCGTCCGCCACCACCGTCACGGTGTTCGGCTCCCCGGTCGCCGCGGCCACGGCGGCCAGCCCGTCCAGCAGCCGCGCCGGTGTGTCGAACACGATCGCGGTCCGGACGCCGAAATGGGTGCGACCGGTATTCGCCGATGCACACAGATCGCGAGCATCGAGATCCGCGGCCGCGGCCACGAAATCCCGGTAACGCGAGGCGAGTCCCCGCACAGCGGCCGCGCTCTTCGCGGACAGGGCCAGCACATGACGGCCGCCCGCACCGGCCGGGTCCGGCACTGCCTCCGGCGGGGCCCCCTCCAGCAGGATATGAGCGTTGGTGCCACTGATTCCGAACGCGCTCACCCCGGCCCGGCGCGGTTGCCCGGTGCGCGGCCACTCACGAGCGGCGGCAACCACCCGCACACCCGCGGTATCCCAGTCGATATGCGAGTTACCGGAGCGGAAGTGCAGGGTCGCCGGAATTCGGCCGTGCCGCATGGACTCGACCACCTTGACGATATTCGCGATACCGGCGGCGGCCTGGGTGTGGCCGAGATTCGACTTCACCGCGCCGATCCACAGCGGACGCTCCACCGAGCGGCCCCGCGCCAGCACCGCGGACAGCGCATTGACCTCGATGGGATCCCCGAGCCGGGTGCCGGTGCCGTGCGCCTCCACATAGTCGATGTCGTGACCGGACAGCGCGGCGTCGGCCAGTGCCGCCCGCAGCAGCCGCTCCTGGGCGGGACCGTTCGGGGCGGACAGTCCCTGGCTGCGGCCATCGGAATTCACGGCCGTGCCGCGGATCAGCGCCAGCACCCGGTCGCCGTCGCGGCGGGCGTCGGCATACCGCTTCAGCACCAGCGTGCCCGCACCGTCACTCCACACCACCCCGTCGGCGCGGTCGTCGAAGCTCTTGCAGCGGCCGTCTGCGGCCAGGCCCCGAGCGCGGGCGAAATAGATGTCCAGCGACGGCGTCAGCACCACGGTGGCGCCGCACGCCAGCGCCAGATCGCATTCGCCGCGCCGCAGGCTCTGCACCGCGAGATGCACCGTCACCAGCGATGACGAACATGCGGTGTCGACGGTCAGGCTCGGCCCGGTGGCGCCAAGGAAGTACGACAGCCGACCCGAGGCCACACTGCCCAGGGTGCCCGTGCCGAACCAGGCGTCCGGCGCCATGTCGGCGCGGGCCATGCGGTCGGCGTAATCGTGGGACATGAGGCCGACGAACACCCCGGTACGCGACCCGTCGAGCCGGTGTGCTGGAATGCCCGCGTGTTCGAGTGCTTCCCAGGAGGTTTCGAGCAGCAGCCGCTGCTGCGGATCCAGCATCCGCGCCTCGCCGGCCGAGATATCGAAGAAACCGGCATCGAAATCCTCTACGCCGTCGATGAATCCGCCCCAGCGGGTATAGGTCTTGCCCTCGGCGTCCGGATCGGGATCGAAGTACGCCTCGACATCCCAACGTCCGAACGGCACTTCGGTCACCGCATCCGTTTCATCGGTGACCAGCCGCCACAGGTCGGCGGGGCCGTGAACTCCGCCCGGCAATCGGCAGCCCATTCCGACAATGGCTATCGCGTCGTCGAGATCGTCGACGGACGGCTGCGAGGCGGTCGATTCCGCACCGGCCGGTGTGAACGCGGCCGGCCGCGACGTCGCGGACTCGGATGCGTTGCGGCGCGGCGCGGCGGGCTCGGGCCGGGGCTGCGCGGAGGCCGGCATCGAACCGGCTGCGCGGCGGGCGATTTCGTCCGCCACCGCCGTCACCGTCGGATGGTCGAACAACAGTGTCGCGGGCAGCCGCACGCCGAGTTCGGCGGACAGGCTGTTGCGCAGCTCCACCGCCATCATCGAGTCCAGGCCGAGATCGCGCAGTGGAGTGCGGTCCGGTACCGGGGTCGTGCGCCCGAGCGCCGCGGTGGCATGCGCCCGGACCAGGGCGGGGACATCGCGTTCAGGATCGACCATCGGTTCGTCCGGGTGCATCGTCTCCGCGTTCTGTGCAGTCTGGTTATCGAATTCCGTTGTGGCCGTTGGATATACCGCCACTACACCGTCAGTGGCCAGCAACGAGCGCAATATCGCCGAACCCGTCGCAGCGTCGAGTTCGGCGACACCGTGCCGCCGCCAAGCCCGCCGCGCGCCCGCGCTCAGGCCCTGGGCCATACCGGTATCGGCCCACGGACCCCATTGGATGCTCAGGGCGGGCAGCCCGTTCGCCCGGCGATGCTGTGCCAGGCCGTCCAGATACGCGTTCGCCGCGGCGTAATTCGCCTGCCCGGCCGTTCCGATCGCGGCGCTCGCGGAGGAGAACAGCACGAACAGCTCGAGCTCGTGGCCGACGCTGAGTTCGTGCAGATGCCAAGCGCCTTCGGCTTTGCCCGCGAAGACCCGGCGCAGCCGGCTCGCGTCCTGCTCGGGCAGGAGCGCATCGTCGAGCGCACCGGCACAGTGGACCACACCGCGCAGGCGGGGCAGATCGCGACCGAAGCGGGCCAGGAGCGCGGCTACCGCGAAGCGGTCGGAGACGTCAACGGCGACGGTCTCGACCCTGGTCCCGTCGGCGGCGAGTTCGGCAATCGTGTGCTGGGCATCCGCATTCGGCATGCCGCGGCCGGCCAGCACCAGGGTTCGCGCACCCGCGGCGGCCAATACCCGCGCCGCCCGCAACCCGAGGGCACCCAGCCCTCCGGTGATCAGATAGGCGGCGGAGCGATCGAGGACGCGGGGCACCAACCCAGAACGGTCACCCGCGGCAACACCGATGCGGTCCCCGGACACTACGGTGCCATCGGCTACCGCACCCGACCCGTCGTGCGGTGTCTCGTATCGCCGCACGTGACGCGCGCCGGCGCGCAGCGCGACAGCGAAATCGTCTGTCTCCCGGAATAGTTCGTCGACGAGTTGCCGATCATCCAGCGCAGTGCCGACCGCTCGGTCGATCACTCGGCAGTGCAACTCGGGTAGTTCCGTCCGCACGACCGCTACCAGACCCCACAGCGCGGCCGACGCCGCGCGCACGGAATCGCCCGGCACAACCGCCGCCGCAGCGGTGGTCACCAGCACCAGTCGCGCGGTGTCGGCGCGTGCGGCCAGGGCCTGCACCAGGGTCAGGACCGTCTCGGTCTCCGCCCGCGCCGCCGCCGCATCGTCGGCCTCCCCGGCCAGGTAGACCACCGAGGCGCCCGGGACCGCCGCGAGCGCGCGGTCCAGCCCGGCGCGGTCGTTCGTCGGTTCCGTCACCACGGTGGTGGCCCCCGCGTCCCGCAATGCGCCGGCCAGCCGCCCGGCCATCGCGTGGGCACCCACGACGAGCCAGGGGCCCGCACCGGCCACATCGATCGCGTCGGCAACGCCACCTGTGATCGCGATGGACATGGTCCGCCACACCGGAATTCGGGCCAGCTCCGCGAGCACTGCACCGTCCATGAGCTCTGCCTCGACCGGCGCGAACCGCACGTCCGTGAATACCGCCAGTACACCGCCTTCGCCATCGAAAACCCGAATGCGCACACCGCGCCCGGTCCGGACGGCATCGGCCCACGCCGCCGCCGCACTGTCGTCGCTATATACGCGCAAGCGGCCGATCGCGACCGGCAAACGCAGCGCACCGTCACCCCGCACCAGTAGCGCAAGGCCCGTCTGGATCGCCGCATCGAGCAGGCACGCCAGCGCCACGTCCGGTGTGCCCGCCAATTGCGCGGGCCGGGCCAGGCGAGCGAGCATCCGGTCGGCACCGGCGTACATCTCGGTCAGCCAGCGGAAACTGGGGCCGAACGTCAAACCCGAGGCGGTACATCGAGCGTAGAAGTCAGCGACGGTCCAGACGTCGCCGCAGGCCGCCCGGGCCGCCTCGAGGCCATCGCCGTCCTCGGTGACCTCCGGTCGCACAGCGACAGTGGAGGCCGATGCGGCAGCCGGCTCACCGGGTGCGAGATGGAAGGCCAGGTCCATCCCGTCGCCCTCGCCCCGCACCGCGGGCTGCGTCAACTGCTCCACTGGAATGGGTCGCGCTACCACGAAATCGGTCAGCTCATGGGTCAGCACTCCCCCACCGGAACGTAATGCCGACCAGGCCAGGTAAGCGGCCGGTGTCACCGCCCGCTCCCGGAACCGATGCTCACCGAGGAAGTCATGGCCGGAGGCGATACCGGGCGTCTCCAGGCGCTGCCGCTGAAACGGATAGGTCGGCAGACCATTACGACGCCGCGCCTGTGCAGGCAGCACCGCCGACCAGTTCACATCAGCACCGGCACAGTACAACTCGGCCAAGCTGGACACGATGGTCTCGTCCGCGGCGACCATCCGGCGCATACTCGGCAACCACAACCCCGCGCCGCCGAGGATCGGACGCCCGAGTTCCACCAGCACCGGATGCGGTCCCACTTCGAGATAGCCGTCCACGTCGAATTCGGCCAGCGCCCGCACACCATCGGCGAACAACACCGGGCGACGGGCATGATCGCGCCAGTACCGGGGCCCCATCTCCGCCGCGGTGATCACGCGCCCCGTCGTATTCGACACCACCGGTAGCGCCGCGGAACGCTCCTGCGGTAGCAGGCGCGCGGCGACGCCTTCGAATTCATCGAGGATCGGATCCAGCAGCGGTGAGTGGAAAGCCGTGGTCCCGGGCAGCGCGACCACGCGAATATCGCGCTGTGCGGCCAACTCCCGCACCCGCGCCACCGCCTCCTCGGTGCCGGACACCACGAACTGCCGGGCGCCGTTCACGGCCGCCACCGCCAACTCGTCCGGCGATGCGCCGACCAGATCCGCGAATTCCTCCACCCCGGCGAACACCGCCGCCATGGCACCGGTCGCGTGCAGCGACTGCATCAGCCGGCCGCGTTCGGCCGCCAACCGCAGCCCCTCCTCGATCCCGAACACACCGGCCACGGTGGCCGCTACCAGTTCGCCCAGGCTGTGCCCGAGCACGACGGCCGGGCGGATTCCCCAGTCGGTCCACAGCTGCGCGAGCGCCCACTCGACCGCGAAGAGTGCGGGCTGGGCGAACTCGGTGCGTGTCAAGGCCGCATCGTCGAACAGCACGGCACGCAATCGCCGACCACCGGAGAGTTCGCCGAGAAGTTCGTCGCAGCGGTTGATTTCGCGCCGGAACACCGGGAAGCGCCGGTACAGTGCCTCCCCCATGCCCGCGTACTGCGCGCCCTGCCCGGTGAACAGCATCGCCACTCGGGGTGGACGGCGCTCCTCGGGGATATCGCGAATCGATTCGCGCAGACGCAGTTTCCGGATCGCCTCCGCACCCGTGTCGGCGACCACCGCGACCCGGTACGGGAAATGCGCGCGGCCCAGCGCCGCCGTGGCGCCGACGTCGGCAAAGGGGGGATCGGCGCGCTCCAGGTAATCGGCGTAGCGAGAGGTGAGCTCGGCCAGTGCGGCCGCTGTCCGCGCCGAGACCGCCAGTACCTGCGGCCCGTCGGGCACGGCCGTGGCGGGCGCAGCCGCGGGTGCTTCCTCGACGATCACATGGGCGTTCGTGCCCGCGAAACCGAAGGAACTGACCCCCGCCCGGCGCGGCATCTCTCCGGCCGGCCAGGCGATATCCGCGGTGGGCACCGCCAGTGCGGTGCCGTCCAGCGTGATCCTCGGGTTCATGGTGTCGAATCCGGGCTGCCGGGGGATTCGTCCGTGCTGCAGCATCAGCACCGTCTTGATCAGTCCCGCCACACCGGCGGCCGCCTCCAGGTGACCGATCTGCGCTTTCACCGAGCCCACCAGGCACAACCGGCCGTTGGCACGCCGCGCACCGAGAACCGCTGCCAGCGCCTCGATTTCGATGGGATCGCCGAGCGGTGTGCCGGTGCCGTGCGCCTCCACATATCCGATACCGTCGGCATCGCACCCGGCATCGGCCAGCGCCGCACGGAGCAGATCGCGCTGCGCCACCGGATTCGGCGCGGTCAACCCCATCGACCGACCGTCGTGATTCACACTCGTTGCGCGGATGACCGCGTGCACCGCGTCGCCGTCGGCGAGCGCGCGGGACAGCGGCTTCAAGACGACCATTCCCGCGCCCTCGCCGCGCACATAGCCATTGGCCGCCGCATCGAACGGGCGGCAGCGGCCGTCCGGAGAGAGCGCGCCCATACGCGCCAGCGCCGCCGAGGTCAGTTCGGACTGCAGCAGATTCACCCCGCCCGCCAGCGCCGCATCGCATTCGCCCGCGCGCAGTGCTGCGCAGGCTTGGTGCACGGCCACCAGTGAGGACGAGCATGCGGTGTCCACCGCCACGGCAGGCCCGCGCAGCCCCAGCAGGTAGGACACTCGCCCGGCGACAATGCTGGACATGGTGCCGGTGAGGGTGTGCGTGTCGACCGACCGCGCCCCCTCGGGGGTGATGGTGCGCTGATACTCCTGCCAGCTGACGCCGAGGAAAACCCCGGTCCGCGAACCGTCCAGGCCGTCCGGCGCGATGGCCGCGTCTTCCATTGCCTCCCAGGCGATTTCGAGCGAGAGGCGCTGCTGCGGATCCATCGCCGCCGCCTCCCTGGGTGCGATCCCCATGAAGTCGGTGTCCATCGCGTCGATCGGCCCGGCGAGCAGACCCGCGCGGCGCGGGGCTCGCGGCGACTCGGCATCCGGGCTCGGCCAGCGGTCGGCGGGGACGTCGGTGATGGCATCGTGCCCGGAGGCGATCAGGTCCCAGTACCGCTGCGGGCTGTCCGCGCCACCCGGAAAACGGCACGCTAGCCCGATGATTGCGATTGGTTCGCAGGGAGAATGCCGTTCTGCTTCCAGCTCCTCGATCCGGCGAAGCGCCCGCGTCAACAACGTACGTAGTTCGTACTCACCATCATCTGTCATGCGCGCTACCCCACGTCGATCAGGGAATGTGCCGGAAACATACTTTTCGTTTGAAGTCGCTGTCAATTGCACTGCGCGACACTAGGTTTGAGAGTTACAGATACTGAAAATTTGCTCACGTCGGGCAGATCGCCGCCAAGACCGGGTCTCACATGGAGATAATTTCGGCCCATCGTAATCAGCTGTGTTGCATGATATTTGGTCGTGGTCGATGCGTTGTCGCAGCGGTTGGTGCCGGACGAGTTATGGGAGTGGGTGGAGCCGTTGCTGCCGACGTTCACTCCGCGCGCACAGGGCGGTGGCGCGGCTCCGGTGGACCAGCGGGCCGTGTTCACGGCAGTGGTGTACGTGCTGACCAGCGGTTGCGCGTGGCGGATGCTGCCGCCGTCGTTCGGGGTGAGCGTGCCGACGGCGCATCGCCGATTCACCGTGTGGACGAACGCCGGGGTGTGGCAGCGGCTGCAGCGGGCGGTGCCCGATGAGCCGGGCAACCAGGGGTTGATCAATTGGTCCAGGGCAGTGGCCGCCGGGGCGCGCATCCGGGCGAAAAAGGCGATCTGACCGGACCCGAGCCCGACCGCGCCAACCCGGCTCGCAACTGCACATGCTGTCCGATTGTGCGGGAATCCCGCTGGCCGTGGCGGTTCCGGCCACCGACGTCCATGCTTCACACGCGCTCGAACCCTTGTGAAGGCGATCCCGGCAGTGCAGTCACGCCACGGTCCGCTCAGGCGCCGGCCGGGCTAACTACACACGCACCAAGCCCACGACCAGCCCGAGTTGCGACCGCGAGTGCGCCGCCGAGCCATGGCAGTCCGTGCCGCGCGCAAGGGAATCGAGTCCGCCGAGCGACGCGGCCTCGCGAAAGCGAACAAGGCCATATGAGACACGGACTGAGTGCCCATACCGTGAACGCGGCTTCATTTCTTGGGGACGCGCGATGATTGCCGCCTACAGACCGATGAGTTTGTTCGTGTCGATGGTGACAACGGCGGACGGGCCGCGCGATCTCGCCGTGGGCGAATACGCCGCATCGTCACACACATGACCGCCCGCCTCATGACCATCTACCTCCGGCACATCCCGGTCATCGCAGCCGTCACCGGCGCCGCCCAGCCGGCTCCGCCGCCCGGACCACATCCACGGCCACCCTCACCCGGAGCACTGCTCGCGGCCATCGGCACCCACATCCTCTTGCATCACGGCCAACCACTCACGAGCACAGCAGGATCCGCAATCCTCACCGTCGTCCTCGCCGCTGCGCTGCTCACCACCATCGGCCCAGCCGTCTCGCCCACCAACCTCGGGAAACGAAGCCGCACCTCGGCCTGACCGCAACTCGGAGTCGAATCCGTATGGAGCTGGCAACGCGTGTGACCGGAGTCCCGGACCAACCGCTTCCCCCCGGCAGCCCTCCCACGCGATCGTCGGCAGTGCCGGCAGCCGACGCCGGCGCGGCGCGTGGTCGCGGCGGCGGAGCCGAGCGTCGGTTTTCGATCGTTCGCGGTAGGCGCACAGTTCGGGGTCGGCACTGAGGGTGCATGTGCTCATCAGGTCCGGGCCATGTGTGCCCGAGGGCGCGGTCGATGTCGAGCGTCGGAGTCGATGACGGCCTCCAGGCGACCTTGCGCAGTCACTACATTGATGAACTCAGCGCTCGGTGCCTTCCAGCAGTGCAACATACCGGCGCCCGAACAGATAGGCGTCTCCTGGCCAGCGTGCGGAGAGATAGTTGCGATCTTCGACGATGAAGGCGGGGGTGTCGTCGGTGGCGGTGCCGCGTCTGGTGAGTTCGAGTGGGCCGCGCTGGAATTGGGTGTCCGGGTTGTCGAGAGCCGCGCGGACCTCGTCCTCGACGTAGGCCGGATACGTGCGGTAGTAGCGGCCGAGTCGCCATGCGGTGCTGAAATACGCGACGCGCTCCATGTATTTGGGCAGGCAGGTGGTGCGGCGCTGGGCGAGCACGCTACGGCCGGTAGCGGGATCTTCGGACCGGGCGAGGACGAGGACACCGTGGCAGATGGCGCCCACCGGTCGGCCCAGGGTCCAGAACCTCGCGACCTGCCGCTGCAGTGTCTCCGAGCCCAGGTACTGCCGCATGCCGGGTGCATGTCCGCCGGGTAGGAGCAGTCCGTCGAAGTCGTCCACGTCGACCTCCGACCAGGAGACCGTGGCGGTGAACTCCGGTGTGCCGGTGAGCTGCTGATAGAAGGTCCGGGGCTCGGCTTCGGCACCGAGTTGACCGAAGATCACTCCGGTCAGCAGCCGCGGATCCGCCGCAGGCACCGTACCCGCTCGCTCGGTGGTGAATACGACCTCGTGTCCGGCGTCGGTCAGGATCCGCCACGGCACGGCGACCTCGGTGACGTCGAAGTCGTGGTCCGGAACCGGCATGAGTACGCGCATACGCACATCATCGCAGCCGGCACTCGACTGTTGAGCCACCCATTAGACGGCTACGAGGTAGATCTCGCCGTCGCTTCCGACGGCGAGATCACCCGCATAGACGCTGCTGAGAATCAGCGACCCTTGATCGCTTCGCGTGCGAGGTTTCCGAGCGGTCCGGCCTGGCGCGCAAAATCGTTCACAACCTTCCAGTCCGCCTCGCTTGCATTCGCCGGTGAGTTTTTCACCCGAGCGATTGCGTTCCGGACATCCTGTTCAGACTGAGCCATTTCATCCTCCTGATATTGATATGCGACTCTATTTATTCGGCAGCGGCGAACATTGTCGATTCATTTCCGGGGGTAGTCGATCACTTCTGTGCCACCGAAACTCTGGATAACGTTGAACAGGATCGGGAGACTGTCGCAGGCCTGCTTGATGACCTCTTCGTTTTTGAGCAAGGTCTCTACCGAATTCACGGTCTGGCTGGCCCCGTTCAGCATCTTGCCGATCGTGTCGTCGGGCACCCTCGTACCTTGGAAGGTGCTGAAGGTGACGGGGTAGTCGAAGAGCTTGTACTTGTCGACGACGCCGCGTTCCGCCGGCGTCAGATCCAGCCGGTAGCTCAGTGTGAAGGTGAACCCTTTACTGCCGCCGAGCATTCCACGAACTTCGTTCTGACTGCGTTGGATGTTCAGACGCATCTACTTCTCCTTGTTTTCCTTATCGAATGGCCAAACCCTGGGAGGCGGCGTCGCGCAGATTGGTGGAGACGATCCTCCCGTCGCTTGTACGGGCGTTGAGCCACACCTGCGACGGTTCGTATCCCCAGATCGTGTAGCCGCTCTCCAGTGACTGTTTCGACTCCTCGACATAGGTCCACAGATCGTCGGAGCCGTACTCGAATTCCACTCCGGCAGGCAGCGTGAGATACCCCACCCGCTGCCAGCCCCGGTATACGGAGATGCGGTTGCAGCCATTGCCCCGATAGCCCAACTCGGAGCCCAGGTACAACTGCCACATACTTTCAACGGGCCCGGACTTGGTGCTCTGAAAACCGAGCGTGAGCCCGCGACCACAGCTGAGAAATCGACTGTCGAAAGGGAAAGTGGTCGATGCGAGCTTGCGCACCGAGTCGCTTTCGGCGTCGCCGAAGCCTGCGCGAGCGCCCGTACCGAGCCACACGGCGACACACAGCAGCACGACACCGCCCACGACCGCAGGCCTGCGCCCCTGCCACGGTCGTAGCGCCAACAACGCACCCGAAATCAACGCGATCAACGCCCATCCGCCGCGCAGCTCCGTCCAGAAGTAAGGCCAGATCGCCCTGATCTGATCGTCATAAACGAGACTCGAGGTCTGTAGATAACGACCACGCAGCAGGAAGTGGCCGATGAGCCACGGCACCACCACCGTCAACGCGGAGAAGATCGCTACGCCCGCAACTGTTCCGTCGATCGCACGGTGCCGCTGTATCGCGCCCGCCTGCCGCGCGGACCGCGACGGCGCAATGATCGGGGGCGCGGGCCGGATGACGGGGGCCGTCATCGTTGGCGCGACGACACCAGGTTTCCGGACCGACGTCGTCACCGGAATACGGGAGGTCGTGGCGCCTCCTCGGACCGTCCGGCCCGTGGCGCCGACGGGGCGGCTGTGCCGCTCGGACAAGCGGCACCAAGGGCATACCTTGTTGTGGTATGGGTACACATGCGTCTTATCACGCGCGCAGTGGACGGTCGTAATCGCCGCGAGGGCGCGTTGCCATTGCGCGGCGGAAGGGCGTGTGGTCGGATTCTTCGCCCCGGTACCGAGCGCACGCTCGAACAATGCTTGCACTGTTCGAGGCAGCATCGTCATCGGTGGCGCGGCGGGATGTGCCTTCAGCTGGGAGTTCGGACCACCAGCCCACTGTCCGCCGGCCGCGAGAACCAGCGCCTCCGGCTTATCCCCCGGTCCGGTCCAATCTCCGCGCAGGAACGGGTGATTCCCGGCCATCAGCAGCAAGTAGATATGGATCGCGAGCACGAATAGATCCGAGTTCTTTTCTCGCGCATGCCGTTTGAGGTCGACCCCGGCGAGTTCCGGCGCCAGGAATTCGGGCCGCGCGACATCACACAGGAAGGTCGTATTGCCACTACGGAATTGGAAGGAGTCGCAGTCGACCAGGGTCACCCGCGTCGTATTGCAGACGAGAATATTGCGCTCGTTGAAGTCACCGATGACGGCACCGGCACGGTGCGCTGTGTCAACGGCGAGGCACAGATTGGTGGCGATGTTGACCAGGTGGGTCCAAGTCACCTGTTTGGGCCACTGCGGCCCCGTGGGGTTCGGATACTGACGATCGGCGGGATTGCTCAGCTTGTGCACCTCGACCGCCGTCGACATATCCACCTTGCCCATGACGAACCCGCAGATGGTCCCGCTCTCGACAATGGTTTGATCCGGCCAGGTCAGCACGACGAACCCGTCCGGCTGCACGGCGTCGGGAGGCCGCGCCTTCGCCATCGCTTGCACCTTCGTCCGTTTGGCGGCGAGCGCGGTGAGGTGCGGATGAAAGATCTTGGCGACCCATTCCGGGTGGCCTGCTATGTCGCTTATGGTTCCCTCGCCGGCCTTGGCCAGCTGGGCGCCGAGCCGGATAGTACGTCCGTCGCCGAGATGGAGTCGCTGCATGCCTCAGCCTTTGGCTGCACTCTCCGTGGCCGGTGGGCTCAGCGGCGTGATTGCAGGCCACCGCGACGACACCTGACGGGTCAACGACGCTCTGAATACCGATTCGCTCTCGTCGCTGTACTTCAGCCGGGCTAGAACCAAAGTCTTGTCGTCCTCGGTCTGATCTTCTTCGATGCTGTCGAGCCACTGAGCGAAGTTCTCGTCGCGCAGTCCTGCGGCCAACGACGACCAAGCGCCCTCGAAGAACGGGACGAATGCCGCTCCGGTGGTGATATCGGTGATCTTGTAGCTCATACCGTCGGTACTGAGGGCGAACGCCGTGATATCGGTGGCGGTGTGCGTGCGGAAGGAGTCAGCGAAAGCGTTGTCGGACTGGACAAACCACGTCAGGTTCGCGTACTCCGCCTTCTTCTCGACGAGGATGGTCTCGACGCAGGCCGTCCGCTCCACCGCGATGATGCCGTCGCCGATCTGGCCGAAGATGGCCAGACCCGGGCGGGCGACCGCGACGGCCAACGTCGTCGCGAGCTCACCGAGGGGCTGCCCATGGCACTCGGCTCGATGGCGAAGTCTGCCAAGTGCATAGCGGAAGAGCGACTCCATCAGATCGTCGGCGGCCTGGCCATCACCTTCGATGGAGGCGAACCTCTCGGCGAACCATGGGGTCAGCACGTCCGCGACTACGCCGCTGCACACAGTGTGGGAGCCCCACGCGGATGTCTGGGTGACGCTACCAGCGCCGTCGGCGACGGCGGCTACGACGAAATCGCCCATGGTTCCGTAGGCGAACGCGTCATCGCATCCGAGACCATTCTTCCGATGTCCACGACCGGTGACCGATGCGCCGCAGACCGACCACTGGCGTCCGAGGACACCGTGCGCCGTCGGCGTGGCGGAATCTGCCTTCGCGGTGTCACCGCTGCGTGCGGAAACAGAGATCGTCATGCGGACGTCCAGCCGATAGGCGCGAGTGCCACCTGCTGGGAGTTGGCGGCAACCTGGTCGTCGGATTTGCCGAAGCTCGAGGAACTGGCCATATTGCCGAGTGAGGCGGACAACCACTCGAAGAACTCCTCGAACTTCAACCCGGCCAACGGCGCGGGTGTGCGCTGCTGCGAAAGTCGTTTGAGTTGCCCATAGTCGACATTCTCACCGACGCCGATCGCGAACACAGTGACGCCGTTGGCAGCCTCCATGGCATTGAGCCGGGCTACCGCCGCATCGAATCCGTCCGGATTCGGCGCGCCATCGGTGAGCAGCAGCAGCCACGGGCGAAAATACTGGATGCCTACCGCTTTGTACTCCAGTTTGCGCTCCTCGATCATATCGATCGCGAGATCTATGCCAGCGGCCATATTCGTGGACCCGTTGATCGCGAACCGGGCAGGCTGCAGCATTCGCGCCTCCTGTAGCGGCACGGTCACCTCTGCGTACGAGCCGAAGGTGATCACCGCGACTTCAGCGCGCTTCCGCGCCAGGTCATCGGTGGTGACGTAGTGTACGAAAGCCTCGAATCCCGCCTCCAAGGCGGCGATCGGCGGTCCCGACATCGAACCCGATACGTCGGCGAGAACAATGCACGCGACACGAGGGTCCGGGTTGGCTTCATTGAGCGGAATGGTCAATTCTGACAACGGGATTCAACTCCTTAGCAAGTCCTCAGCAAGGCACGTAATCGGTGACACGAGTCACCGATACATCGACGCGTGAATCATGCGCCCCCGCAGGCAGATCCACTGGCAGGTCATTTGGCATTGCCCCGGGCGTCCGCTTCCTCCGGTGCATGCGACCCGCACGCACAACTGTAATCACCGTCGAATCGCTTGCGGTGTCCAGCATTCGACCGACAGACACCATCCACGGTCGATGAAAGTATCGCGAACGACGATCTCGGAATAGAGAAGCGGAGCAGGACGCGACGATTGAGCCATCTCGGAAACTCGAACAACATGCCAGCGGCGATCACAACTGGTCGAGGTCTATCAGTTCGTCCTGCAATGCCCGGGAAACCAGGGCGGCTTTAGTGGGGGCCGGACGGCCGACAGCGGCGTACTTGTCCCTGATCCGAGCCAGGTGCGTGTTCACCGTGCCCAGCGAAATATAAAGGCGGCGACCAACTTCCACTTTGGAGTCCGAGCAGATCCAGGCCAGTAGAACCTCGATCTCACGACTACTGAGCGCCGGACGCTCACACGGATCGAGCGCGGCGGACAGCGGGACGTTTTCGTGGCCGAATGTGACACTCATGAAACTTTCCTTTGCTGCAATACTCTTCGTATTCTTTCGGGATACTCGAAGACCCTCATGGCGATACGGAATAAACCGCTGTCAACGGAACAGACTGCGCACACATACTCGTAGCATGGCCACGGTCATCACGAACAGCACGAGAAATATCACCGCTCGCGATACATCGTCGGAGTTACCGGCCATGCCGGTATAGGCTGCCTGGCCGTAAAAGAAGAAGCCGACATCGACCAGCACCAATACCAGCAGCGCCCACCACGTCCACACACGTGGGCGTTGTCCGTGGTTGATCCTGACTTTCTGATTGCCACCGTTGTTGGCGATGATGTTGCCGCCGTTGGATGCTACGTTGTGTTGGTTGTGTGGGGTGGGATTATTATTCGATCCCGGCGAGGGGTGCATTCATCATCTCCTGTGAGGCCAGTTGACCTCGACGGTCTGGTTTCCGTTGTTATTGGCAGTTATCGCGCTGCCACTCGTCGCGACATTGGTTTGGGTGTAGCCCGCGCCGGGATCGGCTGCGGGACTGCGGTCGTCCGACCGTTCAGCGACGGACGGAACCAGGCGTTCGATCAGGCCGTCCACGTCTGCCTCGAGCGTTTGATGGCTGATTTCCCAGAAATGCACGTGCGTTAGTTGGCGGATATCGGCAGGCAGTTTCTCCTCAGGCGGCACCGGGGTACCGTCCAGCAGCACCGGGATGACCGGTATTCCGCGTGCGAACGCAGTGCGGATTTCCATGCGCACCCAGTCGCGTTCATCATCTATGCGACGGCGGCCCAGCTCGTCGCGTACGTCGAGCCAGTGCGGTCCTATCACCGCCACCATCATGTCGCAGTCCGCGACAGCCTTGCGGATTCGGCGGGCGTAGAAGGAACCCAAACCCAAGGAGTCCTGGTCACGGAAGACACGCGTCCTCCCGAGGCGCTGCGCCATCCGCTTCGATATCTCCCTGACCGCATATACGCTGTCGACTATGCGGTAGCTCAGAAATATTTCCGTCAACGTAGACTCCTCATGGGACTTATTTCAGAACAGGTAACGCGCCATTCGGTACACCATTGATAGCAGAGCAGACCAATAATGCCGAACAGTTTCTTTATCCTCTCCTCGCGACCACCCTCCACTTCGATTACCACGTGGGCGCTACTCGTGTCGAAAACCAATACGACATGAGATTCAGCTAATAGCCTGCTGGCCAATATATCCGAGGGCGGGATGATCGGTAACAAATAGCCGGACACAATACCGCATACTTTCAATACATCGATACAGACGAGTCCGGTCGGTTTATTCCGCGACTATCGAGCGGATGCGCGAGCTGCCTCGGCTACCATGCTTCAGCGCCCATTCCGTGACAACAATTCTCCGGCGCCACGATCCCCTGACCGGCGACCAGTTTGCTGTGCGGCTCCGCCCGGGAACTCGATGGGCATGTGGGCGACCACTTTCCTCGACACCTCCAGTCTGCGAATCTCGGCGCTGCCTTCAGCATCCGTCGAGACACCATGCGGGCGAAAGAGGCTGCCCGTTGCCAACGCGAGTGGCAACAGGCAACTCGGTCGCTCAGCGTCCGGACAGCGCCGAGTCGAGAGCAGGCTGGATATCGCGCAGCGCGGACAGCCCGCGGTATCGGCCCATCGTGTCGATGAACTCACGCAGATCGATGCGGATGGTTTTCGAGTCGACGGAGCGGATGACGTCGAGCAACGGCTCGATCAGCGCACACGCCTGGTTCGGCTCACCGAGCGCGGCATACACCAATGCTTGCCGGGTGCCGAATCTGGCGCGAGCGCGGTCCGACTGCTCCGGGTTCTCCGACATCGCCCGGTCGAAGAGGACGGCGGCATGGTCGAGATTTCCCAAATCGTATTGGCACCATGCCTCGATGAGGGCCGGACGTTCATGCAGCGTCGACGGCCCAAGCTGTTGACTATCCGTCGAGCGATGTGCGGCGTCGTGAAAACCCGCAGCTCTGTCCAGCGCACGCATCGAACCCTTGTGATCCGAAGCCATGGCATAGCCCTGCGCCGCTCCCAGCGCGGCAAGCCAGCGGATGCGGGGATGGACGGCGTCGTCGGCGAGCACCATCTCAGCGAGAGTGGTCGTCGCCGAGGAATCGCCGCTGTAGAGGCTGACCATCGCCCTGCGGACGAGCGCGTAGCTGGTCATATGCCGGTCCCCGGCCTCGCCAGCGCGTCGGACCGCGAGATCGGTCCACTGCAAAGCACCTTGGTCGTCACCACATTCCTGAGCCATCCACCCCGCGAACTCCGCAGTGTGCGCGCTGTGCAGCAGCAGTTCCCGTCGTTGGCGGCCTGTCCGTTGCTCGGCGGTCGCGGACGCGGCGTGGTACTGCATGACCGCCATGGGCAAGACGATGCTGGGACTGCTTATCCGGCCGAGATGTCTCGTGTAATCGAACAAGGGGCCCAGGCAGGTGAGCACCTCGGCGGATCCGGTGGCCATCGACGGGAGGACAGTCACCGCCCTCATATGAAATTCCCCGATTCGGATCGTCCCGGAACCATCCGGATGCAATTCGATGGCCAAAGAGGTATCCGGGTCGAGATCTCGGTCTCCGTCCGGCTGCGGCGATGCGAATTCGAGCAGCTCCCCACCGGCGGATAGCGCATCGTCGCACACGCGCCGCAGCGACGCCGACGGCGGCCTGCGCCCGTTCTCGACCTTGCTCAGATAGCTCTTGCTGTAGTGCACCAACATGGCGAACTCGCGGAGGTTCAGCTTGCGTTCCAGTCGGCGCCTGCGCAGTTCTCTACCGAAATCCGCACTCCCCATGGCCATTTCCTCAGAACTCGTTGCCCTTCGACGCGTCCGCAAGACGCTTCCCTCGAGCCAGGTCCGATGACACCACCCACTATTGCTGAAAGTGTACCGGCCGGGGGCTTCACCGCATACGAAAACCGTACGCCGGGCGCCGGATCGGCACCAGTAGTCGTCCGTGCCGTCGAGGTGCGGCCGCACCGATACCCGACATACCGGACTAGGCTGATCATCCGGTATGCCGAAAGGAATTGGGGGACAGATGGATACAGATCATCGCGTCAAGCACCTCGAGATGCTGCAGTCGGTCATCGCACGCTTGAGTCAACAGTCGTTCACGGTGCGGGGGTGGTCGGTCACTCTCGTATCAGTGGTCCTCGCGATCGTCACCGCCCAGTCCCGCCCGAGTTCGGCATTGATTCTGCTGGCCATCGCCCCGACCTGGATCTTCTGGGGACTCGACGGCTACTACCTGAGTCTTGAACGCCGCTACCGCGCACTGTTCGTCGCTGCGGCACAGCAGCTGCGCGCTCCGGTACCGACCGGGCCGCGTCCGTTCGACATGATTCCCGATTCCGGACGGGCCTTTCGCGATTTCGCGCGGGCGATCCTGTCCCCCGGCGTTGCCGCGATTCCCGCTGTTCTGACCGCGCTGATAGTCGGCTACTGGATCGTCGCGACCTTTATGAGTTAGATACGGGTGCACCGCACCCCTCAACAGCGCGGGGCTTCACGCCGCGCACCCACGACGTCGGTATGTCGAAGATGGCAGCCGCGGTGTTCGCCGTGCTGTAGAACAGGCTTGGAGGTGATCGCGTGACCCGCCAACCCACTATTGACGACAAGTTCTCTTTCGGCCTATGGACGATCGGCTGGACGGGTACCGACCCGTTCGGTCTGCCGACCCGCCCGACGCTCGGACCGTGGGAGTATGCGGAACGCCTGTCCGAGCTCGGCGTGTGGGGAATTACCTTCCACGACAACGACGTATTCCCGTTCGATGCCGACGAGGCCACCAAGGAGCGTAACCTCGCACGCCTAAAAGACGCCACCGATCGCTGCGGTCTCACCATCGAGATGGTCACGACCAACACCTTCACCCACCCGGTCTTCAAGGATGGCGGGCTGACCGCGAACGACCGCTCGATCCGCCGCTTCGGACTGCGCAAAATCCTGCGCGCGGTGGATCTGGCCGCGCAGGTCGGCGCCACCACCTTCGTGATGTGGGGCGGACGCGAAGGTAGCGAGTACGACGGATCCAAGGACGTCTTCGCCGCGTTCGAACGCTACAAAGAGGGTTTGGACACGGTCGCCGGATACATCAAGTCACAAGGATACGACCTGCGAATCGCATTGGAGCCCAAGCCCAATGAGCCGCGCGGCGATATCTTCCTGCCCACCGTCGGGCACGCACTTGCCCTCATCGCCGAATTGGAGCACGGCGATATCGTTGGCCTCAATCCCGAAACCGGCCACGAGCAGATGGCCAACCTGAACTACACCCACGCCCTCGGCCAGGCATTGTGGAGCGGCAAACTGTTCCACATCGACCTCAACGGCCAACGTGGTCTCAAATACGACCAGGACCTGGTCTTCGGACACGGCGACCTCGTCTCCGCATTCTTCACCGTCGACCTACTCGAAAACGGTTTCCCCGCCTATCCAGAAGGACCGCGCTACACCGGACCACGGCATTTCGATTACAAACCCTCGCGCACCGAACATATGACCGGCGTGTGGGAATCGGCGAAGGCATGCATGGCGACCTATCTGATGCTCGCCGACAAGGCGCGCGCCTTTCGCGCCGACTCCCGGGTGCAGGAGGCGATGGCCTACTCCGGTGTCCTCGATCTGGCGCAGCCGACTCTCGGCGACGGGGAGTCGATCGAAGCATTCGTCTCAGGCGATGACGGTTTCGATCCGGACAAAGCCGCCGAACGCGACTTCGGTTTCGTCCGACTGCAACAGCTCGCACTCGAGCACCTGATCGGCTGAGGCGAACAGCGGGCCAGATTGGACCGGCCGGACGGATATCCCTCAGCGATACCCTGTCTCGGATGGCCGAAATCTGTTGTGCACCAACAATGATTTCGTATCTCATCGCCCCCGGCGGGGTCGCTACTTCTTGCGGCCGCGTAGGAGAAGGAACGCCATATATGCCGCACCGACGACCCCCAGCAGAGCCGCGATGCCGATACCGGTCAACAACGAATCCAGCATGACAATGAGTGTAAAACCTTGCGATGCCATCCGGTTGGTGTTCGCGCCGCAGCGTTGCAGCCCGGTCAACCGGTGATGACGAATCGGCCGAGTTGGGGTACCGCTTCGCCGGGGTGTTTGGCGTGGAAGCCTTCGCCGATGGCTTGCATTTTCCAATCCGTTCCTGCGCGAAAGACTTTCGCCATCGCCAGGGCGGTGAACGGCATTCCGCCGGTGAGACGGTAGCGGGCGAGTTCGGCGCTGGTGGTGTCGTCGATCAGACGGCAGAACGCGTTGGTGATCTGTTCGAAGGTTTGTCCTTGGTAGGAGGTGACGACGAACAGCAGAGTGGTGATATGGACCGGTACGCGGGTGAGGTCGACGAGGATGGTTTCGTCGTCGCCTTCGCCTTCGCCGGTGAGGTTGTCGCCCTGGTGGCGGATCGAGCCGTCCTTGGAACTGAGTTGCCCGTAGTAGGCGACGTCGGTCAGGTGAGCCTCGGCGAACATCGCCACCCAGGCATCGAGATCGATCTCGATGGCGCGGCCGCCGAAGAGCCCACCCTTCTTCACCGGGTCCCAGCCCAAACCCATCCGAATATTTGTGAGCGCGATGCCGCCGTCCTTGCGGAGTGTGACGCGTTGCCCCTTAGCGAGGCTGACCGGACGGTTCTTCGACAGCGTGACCTCACCGGCCGACTGCACCCCGCGCTGCGCGGGCGCGGGCCGGTCATGCGGACCGGGCGGGGCGGGCGGATATCCGGGGGTGGCGGGATATCCGGTCGGTGGCGGGTAGGTCGCCGCAGCCGGATACTGTGTTGGCTGCGGCGGAAGCTGTTGTGGCTGTGGCGGATACGGCGATGATCGGGTCGGGTAAGCCGCGGTGGTGGGCGGCGGGTAGTTCGATGACGGTGTCGGATAGGCGGCGGGTCGGGGGGCGTCGTCGACGGTGACGCCGTGGTCGGTGACCAGGGCGGCGAACCCGCCCGCGTAGCCTTGGCCGACCGCGCGGACCTTCCAGGTGCGGCCGCGCCGATACAGTTCGAGGGCGATGACGATGGATTCGGTGCGCAGGCCCTCGATCCGGTACTCGTACAACCGATTCCCCGCCCCGTCGGCAACAACCGCGGAGGGGACGGGCAGCCGCCCGAAGGTGCCGTTGGGGTCGTCGAGGGTGATCACCGCGCGGATCTGGTCGATATCGGCGGGCACCTGGTTCAGCGACACCGCCACCGCGGCCGCCTGTCCCGGTGTCGCCGGTTGCAGCCGCACACCAGGACCGGCGGGCTGGTTGAAGAACACGAAGTCGGCATCGGAGCGGACCTTGCCGCGTTCGGTGACCAACAGCGCCGACAAATCCGCTGGCGCGGCAACCTGCACGGAGATCACGACCTCGGAAGCGGCCAACGGGCCGTTCTGGCCCTTGACGAGCGTTGCGGACACGGACCCTTCTTTCAGGTGTCGATACTCCTGCCTGCCACTGTACGAGCCCCACCGCAACCCGCGCCGGCACCGCGCGGCGTGGCATCGAACATGGTTGGCGGCGCGTCGAATTCGATGAGCACTGGCGCAGTACGGGCTGCGTGTAGGCGCAAGATACCCCACGATGTCGCGATGGCGATGACCTCGAGCAGGTGCTGGTCGACGTCGTAATCAGGACCCCGCCGCAGAGAGTCGTCCGGGCCCGAGCGCCGACGGTGCCACGAGGCCGAACGTCAATGAATAGCTCGCCAGTAGCCATTGGAACTGGCCCGCGTCGGCGCGCAATGCCGCCCGAAGCGCGGGCACCGTGATACCGAGCACCGACGAGTCCAGGAGCGTGGCGAATCCGGCGCAGACGCAGACGAGAACTTCGAGCCGCGCGCGCACGGGTGTGGACCGCGGGCTCGGCAGAACGGCGGTCAGTGTGGGTCCCCCGCGTTCGAAGGCCGGTTGTTTTGCACGCAGCGTTCAATTCCCGTCGCCCACAGGGTATTTCCCCTGGCTCGAGCTGATCGCAACCGTTGACTTACCTCGCCGACCGGGGCGACAGGGCATCCGAAGCTACGCAGCGCACAGGTGATCGGGGAATTCGGATCCCTGGTCGCCGAACTGGCGCACGCATGCATGCGGGACGGCTTCATCGTGCATCGGTTCGGCTACGGCCGTTTGGTCGACGAGCCGCCGAGTGTGACCGCACTGTTGGTGCGAGGCCTGAAACCCATTCGGCAGGAACGGGGTTGGAGCCACGCCCAGCTCGGCCGGCTCATCGGCATCTCGGGTAGTGCGATCTCCCAGGCCGGACGCGGCCAGCACGCATTGTCGTTCGGTCGTCCTCGGCTCGGACCGCCGATTCTGCACTGTACTTCAGAAGTTCGATGCGATCGGGTCGATTCTAGAGCTTTCATTCAATCCTGTTGGGCACCGATACTTTCCGGCATGCACGCAGCGCAGACCGACAGCCGGGTCACGCCCTCCAACGCCGATTCGATTGTCGGCAGCGGAGAAGCCGTCGCCACCCGACTCGAGCGCATCGCCGATGAATCGGGCGCCGACAGGTTAAACCTGTCCGCGGCCGTGCAGTACGAGAGCTACCGCGACCTCGCCGACCATGTGATCCCTGTGCTGCGCGAACGGGGCCGAGTTCGCGAACACGTCCCCGGACGGACATTGCGCGAGTCGCTGTTCGAAACATCGAGTCCACTGCTACCCGCCGACCATCCCGGTGCCCGCTTCCGCGGCGCATTCGCCGGTGCACCCTCGTCCGCACCGACCCTGCTCTGATCATGGGTGCGGTAGTGATCACCGGTGGGACGGACGGAATCGGCCGAGCGCTGGCAACGGTGTACCTGCGCCGCGGGCACGATGTGCTCGTCGTCGGTCGAAGCACACGCAAGGGACAGGAATTCATAACTGCCGCGACCGATCTCGGTGCCGGAGACCGCGCCCACTACGTCACTGCTGATCTCAGTCGGATCGGTGAGAACCAGCGCTTGATCCAGGCGGTGACCACTGCCTTCCCGGTTGTCGACGTGCTCGTGCTCGGTGCGCGATATCACCGATCGACGCGGACGGTGACCAGCGATGGCTTCGAGACCAACTTCGCGCTGTTCTACCTGAGTCGATTCCTGCTCAGCCATGGGTTGGTCGACCCGCTGAATCGGGCCGAGAATCCAGTGATTCTGAACTTCGGCGGTGCGGGACAGACCGGGCCGGTGCGGTGGGATGATCTGCAACTCGAACACCGATACCACGGCGTCGACGCGATGGGACACAGCGCGCGGCTCAACGACCTGCTCGGGGTCAGCTTCACCACCATTCATGAGGACAGCCCGATCCGATACGTGCTGAACCACCCCGGTGTGGTGGTCACCAGCTTCGCCGGTGAATACGACGCTGTCACAGCAGCACAGGTGGCGCATCTGAAGCAGGTGGGAAAGACCGTGGCCGACAGCGTCGCCCAGATCCTGCCCTACCTCGACCCGCCCGGCACCGGCCGACTGACCGCGGTCCTGGAAGGCGTGCGAGTTCCGCTGGAACCCAGCATCTTCGACCACGGCGCAGCGGCGCGCCTGCACGAGGTCACCGAACGGCTACTCGTGAAGCCGCGTGATCAGCTCGAATTCATCGGGCGCACAGCACATCCAGCGTGAGGGGACCCTGGTTCATAACCAAGTGCCGCTGAATGGCGTTGTATCCGTGGCGAATAGTGCGTCGGCGACGGTGACAGCATCGGGGCGCTGCTCCGTGACGCGTCAGCGAACATCAGTTGCCGCCAGGTCGCACCGTCGAGATACACCGCGGCGAGGGGCGCGACATGCGCGGAGCGGACACAACGAAGGTGACGAGCTGATCATGGACCGCAGCCTGACCGCGGGTAAAGCCAGTGTGATCCCTTGCCCGAAAGTACATTCCACCGCGCAATCAATTCGGCATACGGCGAGTGATCGCTGAGATTGACCGGCGCCCGTACAGGCCGCACCCTTACACGGTGTGGGCGCTAGGAAGAGAACCATATGCCGGTACCGGCAAGCACGGCCGCGCGCGCTCTCCGGCCGGGCGGCCCAGCCTGGCGCAGCCCCTCTCAGCTCTCGCTGAGCTGCAACGGTCCGCCGGCAACCGTGCCGTCACCGGGGTGCTCACTCAGGTGCAGCGCCAGCACCTTGACCTGCCGAATGGGCAGGTAGGCGCAGTATCCGGGCCTCGCGCGAATCAGCTGGAGAACGTGCTGGTGGTGCTGGACCGGCTGCATGCGCTGTGGAGCATCGGCTCCGGCGATTATGGCGACGAGCGCCGTGACCTGGCCGGCGTCCCAGCGGGACAAAGCGTGGATCAGGGACGCATCGGCCGCACCATCGCCGCGATCCGGCGCAATGAAGAGCCCACTATCGCCCCCGCGGTAGCTCAGCATTTCCTCAACATCATCCTCAGCGCGGCGATTGGGCCGGGCCAGCCGAACACCGCGGCCGATATCACCGCACTGCAACGTTTCTTCCGGGCCCGCGACGTACTTCCCGGCACAGTCCTGACCGCTGAGCAAGTCGCCAGCAACGGAGTGGACCTGTCCACCATCCCGCGGACCCGCGCTGCGCTCATCGACACCAAGAAAGCGATCGCCCGGGGCGTCCTCGGCTGGCTGCCAGTACATACCGCCGAAGGCGAGCTCGGCGGCGACAAGTTCGGCGGCCAAACCTTTCGCTTTGTCCGGCCGGAGCACGAAATCGACCGAACGAACGCCGCATTCGGCCAGTACTCAATATTCGTGCCACGCGGCGCGGGCACCGCGAACAATGTCCGGCTGCATTTCTCAGCCGGCGGGGTGCTCGGCTCCGGCGGAACCAACGCTGTACTGCAACACGGTCTGCGCAGTGCGTCGGACGGCTCCGGATGGATAACCATCGCTATCCCCGGCATCGACAACACCACCGCAAACACCATTACGATGGCCGAAATTCAGGCATGCCTGGACAAGATCGGGCGGCCCACCCGGGTAGACGCGCTCATGCTCACCGCACACAGCCGCGGCGTACTGAGCCTTTCGGCGACGCTTCGTGCGGGAGCCATCCCCGGGGCGCTAGTGCAACAGGTGGTGCTCTACGACGAAACCGCTGGGGCCGCCGCGGCCATCCGCGCCGCCGGCATACCCCCCGACCGGGTGACAATGTATGCGGTCAACTCCAAGAAAGATCTAGACCTGCCCGGATCACACACCATCAGCCTGCGCGGCATCGGGCCATACTTGCGCGCCATCGGATTCTTGCGAATTATCGAAAGTGCCCGGACCACCCGCCCAGACGTAGTGATTCCTGGATACATCCAATCGCAACTGATCCCGCTCCCATCGCTGGGCGCATTCAGCACCCGGACCCCAGCACCTTCCGGCAAGCAGAGCATCACCGCGTTCTGCCGCACGAATCAGGTTGCGCTGCAAGCCATCATCGACCAGGCACAGGGCAATCACGGGCTGCAATACTTTATTGAACAGCATGACCTGGCCCGCTTCGGCCAGCGCCTCGACCGCCGCAACCGGGCGCTGCCACCGGGCCAGATGATCGCCCCCGGGATCTACTCCCACCACCTATTCGTCACCGAACTCGCCCACGAAGCGACGGACTGACGGGCCAGTGTTCCTGCCCAAGGTGTGCGTGTTGTTAACCAGCCGCATCTGTCAGCGCTCAGCTGAAAGATTGCCGTCGAACGCTGCCTGCCGCTGAAATCCGGTCGTGTCATGCCCGGCCGCGCGATGCCCACCTCGCACCATGTTCGGCTGCTGGCCACCAATTCGCCCTGTCCCGCCGACCTCGAGCAACAGCTCGACCTCGCACGGGCGCGGCGCGGCGTGTGAGCACTCTTCGGCTTCATCGAAGTCGCCCCGCATCAAACCGAGCAGGTAACGGCCGAATTCGACCCCGAACCCGATGGAACCGATCCGGTCGGTGCTGCGTCGAATGTTCATGGGGGTCAAACCGGCCCCGCTGGACACCGCCGGGAAGCACACAGGGAACGGGCCACCCGCATTGGGGATGATCGCCGTCGGCGCCAGCACAGGATGCAAAGGAGCACGACCGTGCCAGAACGACCCGCGACGGACTTTCTCGATCGACTCGCCGAGATCGCGGACCGTCATCCGGACCGTCCGGCTTTCGTCGTCGCCCAATCCGATCACCGCGAGCAGACCCTGACGTTTGCCGGACTACGTGCCGACTGGCTCGAGCTCGCATCCCGGTTGACCGCATACGGTTTGGGCTCCGGCGACGTTCTGGTGATCACCCTGCGCAACCACATCCACTATCTGAGTCTCATCTTCGGTGCTTGGCAAGCCGGTATCGCGGCGCCGCCGATCAGCCCGGTCCTGGCACCGGCCGATCGTGACGCCCTGCTGCAGGTGGTGCAGGCCGAGCTGGGCCGACCGGTGGTTGTCGACACGGTGCCGCACGAATCCTATGACAGCGTGGTTGTGCACGCCGACCAGCCCATATCGTTCGTACCCGCGGAGAATCCCACGGCAACAACCGATTCCGATCGACCCGACCACGAACTCGGCTACCTCTAGATGACCTCGGGCGGCTCGACCGGACGGCCGAAGATCATGCCCTTTCCGCTGCGCTGGGCGGGCAACCGGCGCATGCCCTATCGCAGCGCCGGTCTGCCCGACGACGACAAAAGGCAGAACGTCGGTGCGGCCACCCGGCTGATCTGCGGCAACCTCTACCACACCGGAAACCTCGCGCCTGCCACGCATGTGTTGCTGACCGGCTCCGCGGTAATCACCATGCACGACTTCGACGCCGCGCACACCGTCGAACTGCTGCACCATCATTCGGTGTACTCGCTGGCCCTGGCACCCGGCCACATGATGGCGATACTGACCTTGCCGGATCTGGATCGGAATGTGTTCCGGTCGCTGGCCCGGGTCACCCACGGCGCCGCGCCCTGCCCCCGTTGGGTCAAGCTCGGCTGGATCGATCTGGTTGGCGCGGAACGGCTTTTCGAGATCTACTACAGTTCCGAACTGAGCGGGGCGGGGCGACCGATTATCGTCAATGGCACCGAATGGCTGGCGAAACCGGGAACCGTCGGGCGCGGTGAGGGTATCCGCATCCTCGACGAGAACGGCGAGGATGCGCCGCCCGGTGTGATCGGCGAGATTCACGCTGCCGAAGAATTCGGTCGCGCACACGATTACGTCGGCACGCAACGCCTGCGCCGCGCGGACGGGAATGGCTACGTCAGCGTCGCCGACCTCGGCTGGCTCGATGAGGACGGCTATCTTTTCCTCGTCGACCGCATGTCCGAGACGATCCGGATCGACGGCGCGACCGTTCATCCCGGCGCCGTCGAAGCAGTCATCGCCGAGCTGCCGCAGGTCGCCGATGTCGCCGTGGTCGGCCTGCACGACGAGCGCGGCAAACCCTACCTGCATGCCCTTGGATGCCCCGGCCGGAGGCCCCGGAGACGCCCGCGTTGTCAGTTCACCAATTCGTCGAGCGTAGGACCACGGTCCGGAATTCGATGCCACCACCACGGAGCCGAGGACAGTTCGCCATCCGTGAACCGTTCCATCAGGCCGTCGTCATCAGCGACAGTTATCGAACGGTACTGCCGATCGTACTTTTCGGTGGTGGCAACTACCTTGCCGCGCAACGGTTCCGGAAGCCGGTCGATGCACCCCGCGAGGAAGTCGCGCATCGACATCGCCGCCACGAGATCGTATCCACCCCAAATGCTGCGATCATCAGCACTTTTGAAGCGATCACGGTCGATCTTGTCGACGTGCAATGCCCAACTGATGACCAGGTCGCGGGTGCTGAAGGATCGATGGGGATTCACCTCGTGACGGCAGGACTCCAGCTCGATCGTTTCCCCCTCCGTGAAGATGGATCGTATCGATGCTTCGAGCTCGCCTGCCATAGATCACCTGCTGGGGTAGTAGGTCGTGGATTTCCACGGGACATCGCGGTTTATGATGACTCGAACGCCATTGTAGTCATACCGCACCGAATTGCCGCTGCCCGGTGAAGTCCTACCATTCTTCAAGGCTTCCTCGATTTCGTTGAGCGACGGGCGCCCCATTGCCGGATTATCGTCGCCCGCATGGCCGCGGGCAAATTCTGCCAGCTCTTCGATCGAGTATCCGGTACCTTCGAAATTGTAAGCCGGATCGTTTTCATCGATTTCGTCGTCAGCCGCCTCATCCATGAAGACCTTCATCGCGATGATTGCGGCCAGTTTGGTACCTTCTTGGACGAGGTCGACGCCCTTGAAGGCGGTGACCGCCGCAGCTGTGGCGCCCGTTACCGCGGCGGCGGCACCGATGATCTTGACGAGTTTGCTCGTGTCCCAGGCACCTTTGAGCACCCTGGCGGTGTTACCGGCGATCGCTACGACACCGAGGCCTGCCGCGACGTCGCTGAGAGCGGCGGTGATCCAGGTGGCCGCGACGCCGATCACCACGGTCGTGCCCGCGGCGATCAGAGCGTTCGTCACCGCGTCCTTGAACTTGGAACGTACCTCGGAGGTCGCGATGCTGTACTCCCCGACAGGCGCGGCGATGTTCACGGTTGCGGCAGCGAGCTGTGTCGCAGCGCCCTTGGCGGTGGTGAGGTGGCCGAGCAGACCGTCCAAGCCGCCTCTGTCGTCCTTGATCAAGCCGAACATGTCGATGATCTCGCTGATCCGAGCCGGTGCGCCGGTGATGGTGGCGTGCTCGGAGAAGGTCTTCCATGTGGATGCGGCCTTCTCGAGCCTGTCCTTGTTGCCGTTGGGCAGGCCGTGACCGAACTCTTCCTGGATCTTCCCGACCAAGGCGTCGTAGAAGCCAGGGACACTGCTGTCGCCCTCGGTGACCCCGTTGCCATTCCCGCCGATCGAGGACGGAATCGACACCTTGTACTCCGACATCGCCACCACCTTGGGGCGATTGGGCATCGGTTTTGATTTGTTCGAATGCGCCCAGTTGTAACCGGCCGCATAGAGCATGTAGCCCAAATTCGTCAGTGCATCCGCCAGGTTCGTGCACGTCTGCATCGTAGTTTGGGCGGCGGTGTCGTATGCCTCCCCCCATTGCTTGCACCCTGCCGCGTCGCCCGCCATGCCCGAGCATTCGCCCTTGACTGCGTCGTGGACCGGTTTGTCCGCCGCACGGAGATCGGTGGCAAGTGCGTGGCATTTCTTGGCAGCTTCGTAATAGACCTGCCAGTCGATAACCAGCTCACCCATGGTTCATCCCTGATTGAACATTTTGTAGTTGGTGGCGACGGCCTGGGTGTATCGCGTATGCGCCGCCCTGGCCGCAGCGCTCATCTCACGCACTCCCTCGACGAATTCGCGCGCACCGATCGCCCATTGGATGTGTGCCTCGTAATACGCCTGGGCAGCAGCACCTTCCCAGCCGGTGCCGGTCAAGGTCGCGACGCGGTCGTCGATTTCGTCGAGGTGATCCTCGACGTACCCGGCCAAGCCCGCCAGGCGTGCCACGATCTCGTCGAGATGATCCAGATCGACAGTGAACTCTGAACTCACGGCAGATCCAGACTCGATCCATTCAATGCGGCACCGGTGCGGTCGTCGCGCGCTTCATAGGTGTCCGCGGTGACTCCGAGCTTCTCCGCCATGCCGGTCAGAGCGGTCAGGATCTTGGCGCCACCGTCGCGGACATCGGTCCAGCCTTCGGAGAATTCCGTGGCCGCGTCACCGGTCCAGCTTCCATCGGTCAGGGATACGACATCCCTGCCAGCGGAATCCAGTGCATTGCGAAGCGCCTCGGCCAACTCGTAGACGTATTTGCCGACTTCACGCACCTTCTCGGGCACCACCGAAAGGTTCTGACCAGAAGCAGGCGTCCCCCCATCGCTCATGTTCGAATACTAGCCGACGGCAAGGGCGAACAACGACGAGGCGATACCGGCAGGGCAACGTCCGCAACCGCCGCGGTCATGATCGCCGAATCCGCCGCCGCGCTGACAACCACCTGGACAACCCGGCGACGCGACGATGGCAGACGAGCCGGATACGGGACTACATCCCGGTCAGGCGGCCGGCGAAGACCGCATGGGCGGGCATCGTCGAACAGTACGAAACGCACCTGCTCGACGGCGGTGTCGGCGGAGGCCACCGTCAATACCGCGATGCGGGCGTTTCCGAATTGGCAAGCGCTGGAAGTCAGTCCATCCGCCGGGCGGGCGTGGTGGTGAGTTCATCAGCTGTCACTGTGACCACGAGGATCATTACTGTCATGAGGAAAATGACACGCAACCGATGAAGACAAACGCAGTCCAAGGTTTCCGCAGCTCCGCCAACCCTTCCCGGACGCAATTCCGCCTCATACCGCATCCCCGCATTGATCTTCCCAGCGATGGGGAGGTGGTAATTTTCGAGGCGGCTGACTCGACAGCGCTTGACCGGCCCTTGATCAAGATCAGGAGGGATCGAGTGTCGGAGTACGAACTCGTGCCAGCGAAGAAGCCCGAGCTGGTTTCGGTGATCATTCCTGTGTTCAATAGTCTCCCGTTGCTCGATGAACAGCTGGAAGGTCTTGCCGCGCAAGACTATGCGGAACCATTCGAGGTGATCCTCAGCGACAACGGCTCCACCGATGGTTTGCCCGAGCATCTCGAAGGACACCCGCTGGCCGAACGGCTGCGTTTGCGCCGTGTCGACAGTTCCGATCGCGCTGGTGCGCCGCACGCCCGCAATGTCGGCGCTGCAGCCGCAGATGGCGATTACCTGGCTTTCACCGATCAGGACGATCGGGTCCATCCGGGATGGCTGAGCGCACTGGTCGAGGCTGCCGCGAACTTCGACGCGGTCGGCGGTCCGATCGAGGTCGTCTCCCTGAACAGTCCGAAGGTGGCCAAATGGCGACCATCGCCGCCACCGGAGGGACGCTTCCCCTCACATTATTTGTACTGGGCGCACGGCAACAACATAAGCATGTGGCGGACCACCTTCGAGAAGGTCGGTGGATTCGACGAGGCCATGCTCTGCGGTGACGACCTCGACATATCGTGGACGATTCAGGAGGCCGGAATGACGCTCGGGCACGCACCGGGCGCCATGGTAGCTTATCGGCTGCGGCCGACACTGCGGGAGACGTGGCATCAGTCCGTCGGCTATGGTCGCACTCAAGTCGACGTGTATTCCAAACATCGACCGAACGGCTGCCCGCCGTATCCGTTGCGCGCGACATTGATAACTGTCGCGGTCGTGCTGTTTTGTAATCCAGCTTTCGTATTCATGCGCAGATGGGTTCCGTCTGGACTGTGGATGCTGCACACCGGAGTGCTGGCAGGCCGCATCCGAGGATGCTTGCGGCTGCGCACTTTCGATTACCTGTAGTGCTACGCGAACGCCCTGGTCGCAACACCGGTGCGGATCCGGCTCGTGCGGCAGTGGCTGCAAGTGCGGATCACGTCGGGGTTTTTCGCTTTGACAAGATTCCTTGGAGAATATCGGATGTCGTTGTCACGTCGAGGGTTTATGGCGGCGGCCGCGTTGGGCGCTGCCGCGAGTGCGACCGGTGGGTTCGCGGCGCATGCCGAACCGCACGCGGTGGCGCCCGGTGAACTGGACTATCAGCGGCTGACCCTACGGGGATACAACCGGCGATTCGTGGCGCAACCGAAGCGGATTCACATCCCTTCCGACACTGGCGAGTTGCGGGACGCGGTGGCACGGTCGGTGCGGGATGATCTGCGCCTCGCGATCCGCTCGGGTGGGCACTGCTTCGACGATTTCGTCGACAGTACCGACACGCGAAGTCTGATCGATCTACAGCGGCTGAACACTGTCGGTTGGGACGAGCAGCACAACGCGTTCTCGGTCGGTGCGGGCGCCGATCTGGACGCCGTCTACCGTGGGCTGTCTCGGTGGGGTGTGACAATTCCCGGCGGCATATGCCGGGCCGTCGGTGTGGGCGGGCACATCAGCGGCGGGGGCTACGGACCTTTGTCGAGGCAGTTCGGTCTGGTCGCCGACCACTTGTACGGGGTGGAGATCGTCACAGTCGACGCCCGGGGAGAGTCCTCGCTGATGGTCGCGACGAAAGATGGCCCGCATCGAGATCTGTGGTGGGCGAACACCGGTGGCGGCGGCGGCAATTTCGGCGTGGTGTCCCGATTTCTGTTGCGCTCACCGGATTCCGACGGGACCGATCCGACGCTTGCGCTCCCACGCCGGCCCGACAGTGTGCTCGTCGGGCGGCTGTTGCTGCCAATGCCGATGGTCACCGAGGAATCCTTCGTGCGGTTTCTCGGCAACTACCTCGACTTCTATGCCCGATATCGCGAACCCGGGAACCGATTCGCCGGATTGTACGCGCGGCTCATCTTTCGGCCACTCATCGAAGGCTTCGCCGACCTGCTGATCTTCTCCTACGGACCGGCGCGCGACGCCCAGTCCCAGCTCGACGAATTCCTTGCGACAGTCACCGACGGGGTCACGCCCGCACCCGTGTTGCTGCCACCCGCCCGGCTCAGCTATGCCGACAGCATCGAGCAGTACTATGCGCCGCCGACGAACCCGTCTCGGGTCAAGATCAAGGCCGCCATGCTGCGCCAACCGTATTCACCCGAGCAGCTACGAATCCTCTACCGCGCGCTCATCGGCCTGACCGTGAACGGTGAATCCTTCGTGGAGTTCGCACCATTCGGCGGCGCGATCAACGCCACCGCACCCGACGCCACCGCCATGCCCGCCCGAGATTCATTCATGAAGATGCTCATCCATGCCACCTGGCGAGATCCCGGTGACGACGACCGGTTCATCTCCTGGGCACGAACCACCTACGGAAATATCTACGCCGACACCGGCGCGGCCCCGGTACCCGACGACCGAAACGGCGGCAGCTACATCAACTACCCGGATCCTGACCTCGCGGACCCCGTATGGAATACGTCGACCACACCCTGGCACGCCCTCTACTACGGAGCCAACTACACACGGCTCCAACGCATCAAAGCAGAGTGGGACCCCAAAAATATATTCAGGCACAGGCTTTCGATCGAACCTCATTGATCCGGGAAAATACGCATCTGTCCGGAGGCCGGCCAGCGGGTCGCCGCCGCGGCCAAGGAGATCGAGCGCGCCGACCTGCGTTGGCGACATTTGTGACGACACCGTCGTCGCCGAGGCGATTTCACAGACCATCGAGCCGTTCGCCATACTGCGCCGCTAGTGGCACGGAGGCTACGCCTCAGACCAGTGAGCGCCCCGCGCCGACCGTATTCGGGTGCGCCCTTTGCGCCGAGGCCGCAGCAGGCAGTGGAGTCTGCCGGACGTAGCCAATCGGATAGCGCCGGAACACCTCCACACCCTGGAAGCCGGGGCCGATACGTGTCCGATCGCAGAGTGGATGGCGACGCCTTCGCCGTCGCTGGATCGTCGCGTCACAACCACTCGTGCAGGACCTCCGCGATACGCCGGAGTGCCGCATCGGTGGTCATCCGCCAGTGTGTCGTGGCAATCGGGTGGTTGTGCACGAAACCCGCCACTGCGGCCAACCAGGTCGCGGCGCCGACGGACCCCGTCGGATCGTCGTGGGTCGCGGCGAAGTAGACGAGGTCCCCGTCGAAAGACCGCGGACGATATGCCGCGCCGAGAGCCGCCGAACCCATAGCCGCGCTCACGACCCGTTCGATCCGCGCGGCCCCGAAGGATGCGAACGGCTCGGGGAGCGTGCTCAACCGCTGTGCCAGCTGGGTCAATTCCACGGTTTCGTCCAGGCCGAATTCCGCGGCCTGATCGCCGAGCAGTCCACCGAGCAGTTCCGGCGCCGTTACCTCGATCCCCGCGAGTGTGGATTCGGCGGCGGTGTCGAGTAGTCGACTGTCCATCATGCCCAGCAGCGCGACCTGCGCGCCCTCGTCCTGGAGTTGGACGGCCATGGCATGCGCGAGCACACCGCCAAGTGACCAGCCGAGCAGGTGGTAGGGACCCGCCGGTTGCACCGCACGAATGTGTTTGACGTAGAGCCGCGCCCAATCCTCTATCGAATCCGGCAGCGGGGCCGCCGAACCCAGCGCGGGTGACTGCAGACCGTAGATGGGCCGATCCGCCTCGAGGTGGGCCGCCAGCCCGGCGAACGACCACGCAATGCCCCCGATCGGATGGATGCAGAACAGTGGCTCGGCGGTGCCAGAGGTTCGCAGCGGCAATAGCACCTCGAATGCCGCGTCGGCGGCGGCACCCTCTGCGCCCCGCGCACACAACTCCGCGACGATGCCCGCCGGGGTGGGGGCGGTGAACGCCCACATCACCGGAATCGTTTGGGCTACCGCGTCGCTCAACCGAGCCGTCAGCTTGGTCGCGATCAGCGAATTTCCGCCGAGTTCGAAGAAGTTGTCATCCAAGCCGATGCGATCGAGACACAGTACATCCGCGAAGATCTCGCAGACCATGGTCTGCAGCGGTGTCGTCGGTGCGCGGTAGGCGCGGGTCCCGAGCTCCGGTTCGGGCAACGCCGCGCGGTCGAGTTTGCCGACCTGGGTCAAGGGGACGTCGTCGAGGACCACGATCGCCGCGGGCACCATATGCGACGGCAAGGTCCGTGCGGCCCAGCGGATCAGCCGATCCGGATCGACCACCCGGTCCGGGGCGGCAACCACGTACGACACCAGAACCGTTGCCCCAGTGGAATTCTCCCTGCCAACCGTGACAGCGAAATCCACTTCCGCATGGGCGGCCAGGACCGCGTCGATCTCGCCGAGTTCGATTCGGAAGCCACGAATCTTCACCTGGAAATCGGTACGGCCCCGGTAGTCGAGCTCGCCGTCGGCGTTCCATGCCACTAGATCGCCGGTGCGATACATCCGGGCACCCGACTGGAACGGGTTGGCGACGAAACGATCCGCCGTAAGGTCAGCGCTACCGAAGTAGCCCCGCGCCAACTGCACTCCGGCCAAGTACAACTCACCCGCGACGCCGACCGGAACCGGCCGCAATCGCGAATCCAGTACATACACCTGACTGTTCCACACCGGCCGACCGATCGGCACGGCCGGTTCATCGAATGGGCCCACCTGATGGCTGGTGATCGACACCGCCGCCTCGGTCGGGCCGTACAGGTTGTACAGCGCTGTCTCCGGCGCCGCCGCCTCGAAACGGCGCGCCAGCGCGGCAGGCAGGGTCTCGCCGATGGCCAGCACCCGGCGTAACGAATCCGGCAGCCGACCCGTCAGCAATGCGTCCAGCATCGACGGCACCGCGTGCAGCGTGGTCACGCCCTCACGTGCCATCAGTTCGTTGAGGTACACCGGGTCGCGGTGGCCTTCCGGCGCGGCGATCACCAGGCGACCGCCGCAGACCGCGGCCGACCAGAATTCCCACACCGACAAATCGAACGTCGCCGCTGTCTTCAACAACACCGCGTCATCGACCGTCAATCCGAATTGCGCTGTCTTCCAGACCAACTGATTGACAATCGCACCGTGTGAGACCGCGACACCCTTCGGGCGGCCCGTGGAACCCGACGTGAAGATCACATAGGCCCCGTGCTCGGCGCGCAGCGGCGCAATCCGCTCACCGTCGGTGATCGGGGCCGCGTCCACCGCGGACAGGTCCAGTCGATCCAGCAGCACCACCGGCGCGGCGGAGGTCCCGAAACCCGCATCGGCATTCGTCAGTACACAAACCGGTGCGGCCGTCCCCAGAATGTAGTCGGTGCGCTGCGCGGGTTGATCCGGATCGACCGGCACGTACACACCACCGGCCTTGCTCACCGCATACATCGCGACGACCAGATCCACCGAACGGCGAATAGCCAACGCCACCCGCGACTCCGGGCCGACACCCAATGAAATCAAGTACCGCGCAACCTTGTTCACGCGTCCGTCGATCTCACCGTAGGTGATCGGAGTACCATCGGCGGCAACCAGCGCCGTCGAGCCCGGTGTGGCGGCGACAGTCTCGTCCAGCAGCGACACCAAGGTGGTGGCCGTATTCACTTGGTGCGCGGTGTCGTTCCACGCCGCGAGGATCCGTACACTTTCTTCGGTCGCGAGCAGATCGATCGCATCGACCGGTACCCGCGGATCCGCGATCACGGCATCCAGCACCCGCACGAACCGGTCCACGAAACTCTGCACCGTCGACTCGTCGAACAGGTCCGTGGCGTAGGTGAAGTAGCCGCCGATACCCGTCGGCACTCCGTCCTCGTCGTAGCTGTCGGCCATGATCACATGCAGATCGAACTGCGACAGCTGTCGATCCGTTTCCAACCCCGCCACGGTCAAGCCCGGCAACTCCATCCTTGCCGGGGCCAGATTCTGGAACGACAGCCCCACCTGGAACAGCGGATGTCGCGCCGTCGAGCGCACCGGATTGAGCACTTCGACCAACCGCTCGAACGGCACATCGGCATGGGCGAACGCTTGGACGTCGATATCACGTTGCCGCGCAAGCAATTCCGCGAAAACGGCATCCGCATCCACCCGGGTACGGAACACCAGGGTGTTGACGAACATACCGATCAGATCGTCCAGTACCGCCTCGCCCCGACCCGCTATCGGTGTGCCGATCGCAATATCGTCGGTGCCCGACAATCGGGCCAGCAACACTGCCAACGCGGTATGGACAACCATGAACAGCGTGGCCCCCTCGGCCCGTGCCAGCCCGGCCAGCGCGGCATGCGCACGCGCATCGATGCGCAACTCCACTCTGCCGCCTGCGAACGACTGCACCGCGGGCCGCGGCCGATCTCTCGGCAACTCCAGCTGATCCGGCAGGTCGGCGAGGGCCCGCCGCCAGTAGGCGATCTGCTCGGCCGCCATCGATCCCGGCTGGTCCTCACTGCCGAGCAACGCACGTTGCCACACAGTGTAATCCGCGTACTGCACGGCCAACGGCGACCAATCCGGGGCCTGCCCCAGCGCGCGAGCCGCATATGCCGACGCCAGATCACGCGTAAGAGGACCACCTGAGTAGCCATCACCCGCGATGTGATCGACGACCATGGCCAGCACGAATTCGCCGGCCGCGACCCGGAACAGCACGGCGCGAACGGGCACCTCGGCAGTCACGTCGAAATTCATCGAAACCAGTTCCAGCACAGCCGATTCCACCTCGGCGGCACCGACGGTCCTGACCTCCAGCCGCGGCACGCCGGAGTGTCCGGGAGGCAGGATGACCTGCACCGGATCCGCTGCGCCCGAGTCACCGACCGCTGGCTGCGGATATACGGTTCGCAGGATCTCATGTCGCACAACGACATCGGTGAAGGCCTGCCCCAGCGCAGCGATATCCAGATCGCCCGTCAAGCGGATCGCGACAGGAATGTTGTAGGCGGTCGAGTCGGTATCGAACCTGTTGAGAAACCACATCCGCTGCTGTGCGGGCGAGAGCGGAATACGTTCCGGCCGTGGGCCCGCGACCAGGGCGCGGCGACTCCTGGTACCGGTGAGCTGGCCCACCTCCCGCGCACAACCCGCGACGGTGGGCGCGGCGAACAGCACACGCACCGGAACCCGGGAATCCAGCGCGACGCCGAGGCGAGCTGTCACCCGCGTGGCGAGTAGTGAATTGCCGCCGAGCTCGAAGAAATTGTCATCGGCGCCGATCCGCTCGACGCCGAGCACCTCGGCGAAGACACCGGCCACGGTTCGTTCCGCCATCGTCGACGGTTCCCGGTAGGTGCGCGCCGCGAACTGCGGTTCGGGGAGGGCATTTCGGTCGAGCTTGCCGACCGCGGTTAACGGAATCTCGTCGAGCACCACGACCGACGCGGGAACCATATGCGATGGCAGGCTCCGCGCCGCCCACCGCGCCAGGTGATCCGGATCCAGCGACCGGCCCATCACATAGGACACCAGAACCGTGGCTCCGCTGGGGTTTTCGCGCCCCATGGTGACCGCGTAGTCCACATCGGGGTGCGCGGCGAGCACCGCGTCGATCTCGCCGAGCTCGATGCGGAAGCCACGGATCTTGACCTGGAAATCCGTACGGCCCAGGTACTCCAACTCCCAGCCGGTAGCCGCGGCATCAGGTACCTCGACCCATCGGACCAGATCGCCGGTCCGGTACATCCGGTCGCCCGGCGCACCCCATGGATTCGCGACGAAACGTTCCGACGTCGAGCCGGAACGCCCGTGATAGCCGCGGGCGAGTGCCGGGCCCGCCAGATACAGCTCACCGATAACACCTGCGGGCACCGGGTGCAACCGCTCATCGAGCACCACCGCCCACCCGCCGGGTATCGGACGGCCGATCGTTACCCGTTGTCCCGCACGCAGAGTGGTGTAGGTGGCGCCGATCGTCACCTCGGTCGGACCGTATCCGTTGATGAAACGGCGACCCGGCTGCCACCTGGCCAGCAGTTCGGGTGTGGTGGCCTCGCCACCTGCGGACACCACCTCCAAGTCGTCCAGGCCGGAGGGATCTACTGTGCCGAGCAGCGCCGGGGTGATGATCGTATGCGTCACCCGTTCGCCACGCAGCAGGTCGTGCAGTTCGGTGCCGCCGACGATATCCGGTGCGGCGATCACCAGGGTGGCGCCGCTGTAGAAGGCGCTGGACCACTCCTCGACCGATTGGTCGAAACTCGGCGAACACACATGCAGCATCCGATGTTGCGGCTTGAGTCCGAGCATGTCGACGGTGTGGCCGATGAGTCCACCGAGCCCGGCATGAGTGACGGCGACCCCCTTGGGTAATCCCGTCGACCCCGACGTGTAGATCACATAGGCCGGATGCGATATGCGCAGCGGCGCACGCCGGTCCGCGTCGGTCACCGCGGCCGCCGAGTGGGCGGCGCAGCGAGCCAGCACCGCGGGATCATCGAACACCAGCCAATCCACCGCGTCGGGTAGATCGGCCTGCTGAGCGACCGTAATGCCCATCACCGCACCGGAATCGGTCACCACGTGCCGCACCCGGTCGACCGGATAGGTCGGATCGACCGGCACATACGCGCCACCCGCCTTGGCAACCGCCCATACCGCGGCGATCATCTCGTACGAACGTCGCATCGCCAGCGCCACCACCGTCTCCGGCGCGACACCTCGATCGATCAGTACACGCGCCAGACGCGACGACAGCTCATCCAGCTCACCGTAGGTGTACGCCCGCCCCGCGTCGCGCACCGCGACGCGATCACGCCCGAGTTCGACCCCTCTGGCCAGCAGATCCGGCAGCAGCCCGACGGTAACCGGGGCGCCGCCGCCCATCCGGGTCAGCCACTCGTACTCGTCCTCGGCCAACAACGGCAGATCGCTCACCCGCGTCGCGGGCTTGTCCGCGATCGCCGCCAGCACCCGAACGAACCGCTGGGCAAACATCTCCGTCGTACCATCATCGAAAAGATCACGCACGAAAGACATCTCGCCGCGCATCTGGGCCGAGTCACCATCGGCGGCCGAGATGGCCAGTGCCAGATCTCCGACCGCATCCAGCGGACTCTCGAACGACAGAGCCACCTGGAACAGGGGATGCCGACCCGGCGACCGCCGCGCTCCCAGCAGATCGACCAACTCGTCGAACGGAATACCGGCGTGCGCGAACCCTTGCAGTTCATCGCGGTGTGCGTCCGGTAGAAGGTCGACGAAGCGCGCGCACCGATCCACGCGGGTACGCAGCACCAACTCGGCTCGGTGGCTGCCCGGCGTCGGTGTCCCGATCACGATGTCGTCGGCGCCCGATAGTCGCGCGAGTACTACCGCCAATGCCGTGCGCACCACCGTGGACCATGTCACGCCCGCCGTGCGCGCCAGCCGTCGGAGACCCAGGTGTACCTCGTTGGGCACCGAGAACTCCACCCGCCCACGGACATCGGACCGCACCGCGATGCGCGGCCGCTGCGTCGGCAGCTCCAACTGGTCGGGCAGCCCCGCCAACGCGGTGCGCCAGTACCGGGACCTGGTGATCGGGTCGTCCAATTCGGCGGCGAACAGCAGCACGATATCGGCCGCGGTACGGTCCGGTGTCGCGAGCAGATCGCCGAGCACGCGGCGCAGCCGATCACCTACCGCCTGCGCCGTCGCGTCGGCGACGATATCGCGCCGGTACTTGACCTGCACCAGCGTGCGGGTATCCAGAAAGACCACAACGGTGATCGGATAGTGCGTGAAGTCGGCCCCGCGCATTTCCTCGATCCGCAACCCGTCGATGGCGCCGCTGGCCTGCTGTAGCCCCTCGGCGTCGACCGGGTAGGACTCGAAGACCAGCATCGTGTCGAACAGCTCGCCACGGGGGATGGCAGCCGACGGAGCTTGCGTAGACGGCGGTGTGGGTGCGGACAACCCGGCGATGCGCTGGATCGCGGCGAGTCCTAGGTGGTGATGATCCAGCAGCGACGCCTGTTCGGCTTGCAATCCGTCCACCAGGGCCCGCACCGTCGTGTCCGGATCGAACCGGATCCGCACCGGGATGGCATCCACGAACAGGCCGATCATGTCGCCGATACCGTCGAGTTGCGGTGGTCTGCCGGAGACGGTCGCGCCGAATACGACATCGTCTCGTCCGGTGCTACCGGCGATGACCAGACCCCATGCCGCCTGTATCACCGTATTGGCGGTGACCTCGGCCGTAGCCGCGTACGCGGTGAGCGCCGAGGTCTGTGCGGTCGACAGCTCGAATTCACACAGGCCGAACCCGTCGCCCGCTGCCGCGGGCCACGCCAGTTCAGGGGCGAGCATGGTCGCGGTGGCGCCGGTCAACATCTCCGACCAGGCGCGTTCCGCGGCCTCCCGGTCTTGCTGCGCGATCCACCGCAAGTAGTCGCGGTAGGGCCGGACCGGTGCGAGCAGTGACGTGTCGCCACCGGTCGCGTACAGGACCAGGAGTTCCTTCATCAACAACGGCATCGACCAGCCGTCGAGCAAGATGTGGTGTCCGGTCAACACGAGGTGGCTATGCTTACCCACCCCGCCGACTCCGCAAGCTCCGTCGGCTGCCACCCCTACGTGCTTACCCACCCCGCCGTCTGCCGCCCCCGAGTCCCCGGAGTCGGTGGTGTACACCGTGAACCGCAGCAGGGGCGCCACCGCCGGATCGAATCCGCGCCGCCGCTCGGCAACCAGCAGTTCCGGCAGTTCGGCATCGGATACGCCGTCGACAATCTGCCACGGCACCTCGACCCCGTCCACCACCAGCTGCACCGGCGTCCCGTCGACCGTGGGTACGAAGGCCGACCGCAGGTTCGCGTGCCGGTCCAGAATGGTCTGCGCGGCTCGGCGCAACCGCTCCATATCCAGCTCGCCGGTCAGCCGCGCCGCCAGCTGGATGATGTAGGCGTCGGTCGAACCGTCGAGTAGTTCGATAAGCACCCGCAGCGAGCCCTGCAGCGGTGACAGCGGCAGCACATCCGACAGTCCAGGATGGGTCCGCCGCCACTGGTCCAACTCCACCTGCGAGACCCGCACCAGCGGCACATCCGACGGAGTCAGGCCGCCGGCAGCCGGATCCTTCGAGTGGTCTGCAATCGCGGTGAGCGCGGCCAGCCAGTCCTCAGCCAGCTCCCGCACCGCCGCCTGGTCGAGAATCGCGGCGGCAAAGGCGAACGACGCCACCATCCGCGGGCCGTCCGCGGTATCGCTGACGAGCGTGTTGATGTCGATCACCGCGGACAGTGGCAGGTCCGGATTCGGCTCCGCGGCAACGGCTCCCAGTTCTCCAGTCGGCAACCAGCCGGCATCCGTCAGGCCGTCGACCACCCCACCGGCGGAGACGCGGCCGAGATAGTTGAAGCTGATCTGCCCGAGATCGCCGGCCAGCGCGTCGGCGGTATCGGGATTCAGATGCCGCAGTAGGCCGAAACCGATGCCTCGATCCGGCACGGAAAGCAGTTGCTCCTTCACCGATTTCAGCACCGCGGCGGTCGCCTCGCCACCGGCGAGGGCGGCCTCGGTGTCGATTCCGGACAGATCGATGGCCACCGGACTGATGCTGGTGAACCAACCAACCGTGCGGGTCAGGTCAGCGCCGGGCACCGCGTCTTCCTCGCGACCGTGCCCCTCGAGCCGCAGCCGAGTGACCGGAGCATCGATACCGCGCCGCGCCCGCCAAGTACGCACCGCCATCGCGAGCGCCGCTAGCAAACTGTCGTTGGCACAGCCCTGATACAGCGCGGGAATCTTGGTGAGCACCGCGTCGGCGACCTCGACCGGAACCCTGATATCGAATACGCCCCTGGTCTGAAAGGTATCGGCGACCGGATCCAGCGCACGCGCGCCGAGCAGCGGATCCGGCGCGACCAATACCCGCTGCCAATAACCGACCTCCTCGGCACGGTCTGTCGCAGCGGCCGCTTCCACCAAGGCGTGCGCCCAGCGCCGGAACGAGGTGCCGACGGTGGGCAGCGCAACCGGCTGCCCGGCAGTACGCTGTGCCCACGCCAGCACCAGATCCGGGATCAGGATGCGCCACGACACACCGTCGATCGCATAGTGATGGACCGCGACGGCGACAGCATCGCGCGCATCGGGCCTGCGCAGCCACGTGAACGTGATCATCCGGCCCGCGGCGGGATCCAACGTGGCCAACGCGGAATCCATGGCCACGTTGGCGATTCGGTTCAGCTCGGTCTGGTCGACACCAGCGGGCACCTGGACCTCGGCTACCAGCGCGTCGACCTCGACGGCACCACGCGCCAACACCTCGAACCGCCACGACCCGTCCACCTGCCACACCCGCGAGCGCAGCACATCATGATGATCGAGCACCGCGCCGACAGTGGCCAGCACACCTGCTCGATCGACCCCCTCCGGCAAGCCGAGCACCATGCTCTGGGCGAACCGACTGAACGAACCATTGGCGAGGAACCAAGCCAGCACCGGGGTCAGCGGAACCGCGCCGACACCACCGCCGGGCAACTCTGCCAGAACCATCGCGGCCGACTCGTCACCAACCACGGCAACACGGGCCAACCCCGCGACTGTCTTGTGCTCGAACACATCCCGCGCGGTGAACACCATCCCCGCCGCCTTGGCCCGCGACACCAACTGGATCGACAGGATGCTGTCACCGCCGACCGAGAAGAACGAATCGTCCACCCCGACCCGCTCCACACCCAACACCTGCGCGAAGAGCTCGGCAAGCCGCGACTCCACCGCGCCGACCGGAGCACGCGATACCGTCGTCGTGAACACCGGCTCCGGCAACGCTTGACGATCCAGCTTGCCATTCGAAGTCATCGGAACCCGGTCGAGCACCACAATCGCCGCGGGCACCATATGCGAGGGCAGAATCTCCGCCGCGTACTCCCGCAGCCCGACCGGATCCACGACCCGCCCCGGCGCCGCGAGCGCATACGACACCAACGCCGTTGCACCACCGGGCATTTCACGACCCAGCGTGACCACGAAATCGATATCGCCATGCCGGCCGAGCACCGCATCGATCTCGCCGAGCTCGATACGGAAACCGCGGACCTTCACCTGGAAATCAGAGCGACCGACATAGTCGAGCTGCCAATCCGCCAACGGATGGGCCACATTCCCCGCCCGATCCTCGGGCGGCGCGTACCAGCGGACAAGGTCGCCGGTGCGATACATCCGCGAACCCGGCCCACCCCAGGGATTGGCGACAAACCGATCCGCGGACAACCCGGCGCGGTTCCAGTAGCCACGAGCCAACGCGGCACCGGCCAGATACAGCTCACCCGCGACCCCGGGCGGTACCGGATTCAACCGCGAATCCAGCACGAACGCCGAGCTACCCAGAATCGGCTTACCGATCGTGATGTACTGCCCCGCAACCAGTTCCACATTCGATGACATAACCGTCGCCTCGGTCGGACCGTAGGCGTTGAACAACCGGCGGCCCGGCTGCCACTTGGCCAACAGCTCCGGGGTCAGCACATCCCCGCCCACGAAAAGCACTTCCAACTGGTCCACACCGGCCGGGTCGACCGTGCCGAGCACCGCGGGAGTGATGATCGTGTGCGTCACCCCCTCGGTCCGCAGTAACTCACCGAGTTCCGGTCCGCCCAGGACAGTCGACGGCACAATCACCAACGTCGCCCCGACCGAGAACGCGCACATCCATTCCATCACCGACGGATCGAAACTCGGTGAACAGATATGCAGGTACCGATGGTGCGGCTGGAGCCGGTACTGACCGACCGAATGTTCGACCAAACCGCTCAACCCGCCATGGGTTACCGCGACTCCCTTGGGCAAGCCCGTCGAGCCCGAGGTGTAGATCACGTAGGCCGGATGCTGCGTCCGTAATGGCACGATCCGCTCGCCATCGGTCACCGTGTCGGCGGACTTGCCGGCGCACAACACCGCGGTCGCCGGTGCATCCAGCACCAGCCAATCCACCTCATCGGGCAACCCGTCGACATACTCGGACTCGGTAATGCCCAGGGTCGCACCAGAGTCGGTCAACATGTGCCGCACTCGATCCGCGGGATGAGCCGGGTCGACCGGCAGGTGCGCACCACCCGCCTTGGCGATCGCGACCGCTGCCAGCACCATCTCGTAGGAACGGGGCAGCGACACCGCGACCGGCAGTTCGGGACCGACACCCCGATCGATCAAGACTCTCGCCAACCGCGAGGACTGTTCGTCGAGTTCGCCATAACTGATCGACCGACCCTGGTATCGCACCGCAACCCGGTCCCGGCCCAGCGCGACTCCGCGGGTCAGCAGGTCGGGCAGCAATCGGGGCGACCGCACATCGTCGTCGTGGACCCGGGTCAGCAGGTCCAGTTCGTCGTCGCCGAGCAATGGCAGGTCACCGACCGGGTCCCCGGGCCGGTGCACCGCGGCCGCCAGCAGCCGGAGGAATCGCTCGGCGAAGACCTCCACGGTGCGACGGTCGAACAGATCGGGCGCGAAGGAGAGGTTCGCGACGATGCCCGCGCGGTCTCGGTTCTCCCGAATGTGCAGGGACAGATCGAACAACCCGCGGCCGATGGGAGTCCGATCACCGGCGGACAGCATCACCTGTACCAGCGGGTGACGCGCAGCCGACCGGACCGGATCCAGCAATGCCACCAACCCGTCGAAGGGCAGGTCTGCTCGTGCGAATGCCTGTAGGGCAACGTCTTTCGTCTTCGCAAGCAGATCGTCGAACGAGATTTCACCCGCCACCCTGGTGCGCAGCACCAGCGTGTTGACCGATCCATTCGTTTCCACGGGGGCGCCGATCGCGATGTCATCGGTACCCGACAGTCGCGCAAGCAGTGCCGCGAATGTCGCGTGTACGACGGTGAACACCGTCATGTCACCTGTCCGTGCGATCTGGTGTAGCCGGTGCTGCAAATCCGCACCGATGTCGAACTCGACGCAGGCTTCCATACGGGAGGACACCGCCGGCCTCGGGCGATCCGTAGGCAGGTTCAGCTCATCCGGAAGCCCCTCGAGCGCGGTGCGCCAGTAGTGCGTCTGCGCGATCAAATCGCCGCGATCATCGAAGATCCGATTGATTTCCGCCGGTGTGCGTTCCGGCGCCGCAACGAATTCACCGATCAGCACCCGCAACCGCTCGGCGAGCGCCTGCGCGGTCGCGGTGGTGATCATATCGCGCCGGTGCTGCACCCGCAGATGTAGCTGGGTGCCCAACTCGACCTGGACGGCCACCGGATAGTGGGTGAAGTTCCCGCCTTGGAGATCGACGACTTCCAGCCCGTCGATCGTCCCGTGGGCCTGCCGCAAACCATCGGTGTCGACGGGATACGACTCGAAGGCCACCAGAGAATCGAACAATTCACCCACACCGGCGGCGCGTTGAATATCGGCCAACCCGATGTGATGACAGTCGAGCAGCGAAACCTGTTCGGACTGAAGCCGAATCAGCAGTTGCCGCACCGGCGCATCGGCGTCGACCCGAACCCGAACCGGGACGGTGTTCGCGAACAGGCCGACCATTTCGTCGACCCCGTCGACCTGCGGCGGCCGCCCGGAAACCACCGCGCCGAACACAACATCATCGCCGCCGGCACAGGCCGCGAGCACCAGACCCCATGCTGCCTGCACCACTGTATTGACGGTGACCTCGGTTGCGGCGGCGAACCTCAGCAGCGCCGCCGTCTGCGCGGGTGACAGGTCGGCGGCGCAGACCCCGTGGCCATCGGCCGTCGTCGCGGGCGGCGGCATGGTCGCGGCCAGCCGAATCGGCGTCAGACCTGCCAGCGCTTCGCGCCACCTCCGCATGGTGGCGTCCCGGTCGTATCGCGCCAGCCAGGCGAGATAGTCCCGATACGCCCTGACTGGCGGCAGCGCCGAATCACCCTCGGCCGCATAGGAAACCAATAGTTCCTTCATCAGCAACGGCATCGACCAGCCGTCCAACAGAATGTGATGCGCGGTCAACACCAGATGTACGCGTCCGGAGTCCGTGCGATACACCGTGAATCGCAGCAGCGGCGCCACCGTCGGATCGAATCCGAGGCGCGCTTCGGCGGCCAGTGCCGACGCCGGATCCGCCTCCGGTGTGTCGACGATCCGCCACGGGACCGCCAGACCCTCGGTGACGATCTGGACCGGAGTGCCCGCCGCCGAAGTTCCGAACGCGGCCCGCAGGATAATATGCCGATCCAGCACCGTTTGCGCCGCCCGCCGCAGGCGATCCAGATCGATCACGCCGGACAACTCCACGGCCAACTGCAGCAGATAGGGATCTGCCGAATCATCCGAAAGCTGTGTCAGGAAAAGTAATCCGAGCTGCAGGGGCGACAGCGGCAGGACATCGACCAGACCAGGGTGCTCGCGCTGCCAGATATCGAGTTCAGCCTGGGTGATCCGCACGAGCGGAACATCCGCCGGTGTCAGGCCACCGGCCGCCGGATCGTGCACATGTCCGGCAAGCATGGTCAGTGCGGCCACCCAGCACTCGGCCAACTCCCGCACGCAGGCCTCGTCGAGGATCTCGGACGCATACGCGAACGACGCATTCAGCTGCGCGCCGGCGTCGGTATCGGTCACGACCGCGTTGATATCCACCACCGCGGCCGCGGGCATCGCCCGATCTGGGTCGGCCTCCGGGGTGCCCCAGTCGGCGGTCGGCAGCCAACTCCGATCGGTCAGCCCTTCCGGCACGTCGCTCGCGGAAATCCGACCGAGATAGTTGAACCCGATCTGGCCCAGCGGACCGCCGAGCTCATCCGCGGTATCAGTGTTGAGATAACGCAGCATGCCGAAACCGATGCCTTTATCCGGCACCGCGAGCAACTGCTCCTTCACCGCCTTGATCATCGCCGCGGTCACGTCACCGTTGTTCCACACAGCATCGGCGTCGATTCCGGACAGATCGAGCACCACCGGATACATGCTGGTGAACCAGCCGACAGTGCGGTTCAGATCGGCACCGGCAACGGCGGTTTCCTCACGACCGTGCCCCTCGAGCCGTACTCGCGTCGCCGCGGCATCGACACCTCTTTTCGCCCGCCACGTGCGCACCGCCAGAGCCAATGCCGCGAGCAGACCGTCGTTGGCTCCACCGCGATACAGCAGCGGCAACTCGGTCAACACCGCATGGGTGACCTCGGCCGGCACCGCGACGGTGAAACGCCGCACCGTTGCCGCGGCGTCGACACCCGGGTCGAGTGCCCGCGCGCCCAGCAGCGGATCAGCGACGGCCAGCACCTGCCGCCAGTACGACAGCTCGCTGGTACGGTCCGCGGCGGTCGCCGCCTCGACCAGACCGTGCGCCCACCGCCGGAACGACGTGCCGACGCCGGGCAGGGCGATCCGGTGCCCACCATCGCGCTGCGCCCACGCGGTCACCAAGTCCGAGATCAGAATGCGCCACGACACGCCATCGATCACGTAGTGATGCGCGGCGATGATCAGCGCATCCCGGCCGTCCGGTCGAGACAGCCAGGTGCATGCGATCATCCGGGCCGACGCCGGGTCGAGCGTGTCCAGAGCGAAATCCATTGCCGCACTGGCAGTTCCACACAACTCATCGATGTTCAGTCCCGCGGGCGTGTCGATACGAGTGAGCAGCGCGTCCACGTCCACCGCACCCGGCGGAAGAGTTCGCAGCTGCCATCGCCCGTCGGCAGACCACACCCGTGCGCGCAGCATGTCGTGGTGGTCCAGTACCGCGGCAAGCGTGGCCACCACACCGGCTCGGTCGATGTGCTCGGGTAGGGCGAGCACCATGTGCTGGGTGAACCGGCCGAACGACCTCCCGCCGGCAAGATAGGCGGCCAGCACCGGCGTCAGCGGAATCTCCCCGACACCGCCGCCGGGAAACTCCGCGAGCCTCGGCACGGGCTCGGCACCGACCACCGCGACCCGCGCCAACCCGGCCACGGTGCGCTGCTCGAACACATCCTGGGGGGTGAACACTATCCCTGCCGCACGGGCCCGCGACACCAGCTGGATCGACAGAATGCTGTCGCCACCGGCGGCGAAGAATGAGTCCTCTGCCCCGACCCGCACGCCGAGCACTTGGGCATACAACTCGGCGAGCCGAGATTCCACGGCGCCCACCGGAGCACGCGACACCGCCGCCTCGAACACCGGCTCGGGCAATGCCTGCCGATCGAGCTTTCCGTTGGAGGTCAAGGGAATCTCGTCGAGCACAACGATCGCGGACGGCACCATATGGCCGGGCAATGCGGCTCCCGCGAAGCGCAGGAGTTCTCCGTTATCGATGCAAGTGCCGTTCTGCGGCAGCACATAGGAGACCAGTACGGTCGCGCCCGACGGCGCGACCTTGCCGAGAGTCGCGGCATATTCGATATCGGGGTGATCGGTCAGTGCGGCGTCGATCTCACCGAGTTCGATACGGAAGCCGCGGATCTTCACCTGGAAATCCGAGCGGCCAAGATACTCGATTGCGCCATCGGCGATGCGACGCCGCACCAGATCGCCGGTGCGATACATCCGCGCGCCAGGGGTACCGGCGTCCGCGCCGAACGGATTGGCCACGAATCGTTCCGCAGTGAGCGCCGCCCGCCCCAGGTAGCCCTGCGCCAGCGCCGGGCCGGAAAGGTAGAGCTCGCCGGTCACTTCGGCGGGTACCGGCCGCAACCGCGAATCCAGCACCACCGCGCCGACACCCGCGAGGGCGGTGCCGATGGTGATCGGCTGCCGAGGCAGCAACTCTGCGCTGCCCGTGGCGAGAATGGTGACCTCGGTGGGTCCATAAGCATTGTAGAAAGACCGCCCGGCGACCGCCCACCGCTCGACCAGCCCAGGACCGAACGCATCACCCGCGACGACCACGACCCGCAACGCGTCGAGTCCGACCGGATCAACCGACTCCAACGCCGCGGGCGTGATCAGCATGTGCGTGACCCGCTCACGACGTAACAGGTCGGCGAGTTCGGCGCCGCCGAACACCGTCGGCGGGGACACCACAAGCGTCGCGCCGCAACTGAAGGCCAGCAGCAGCTCGAGCACCGAGACGTCGAAGCTCGGCGAACAAACGTGCAGCACCCGCGAATCGCCATCGACCGCATAGCGCTCTCGCTGAGCGTTGACCAGCATCGCGAGACCTGCGTGGGTCACCACGACGCCCTTCGGGCGACCGGTGGAGCCGGAGGTGTATATGACATAGGCCGGATGCTGTTCGGTCGGCGCGCACACTCGATCGACGTAGGAGATCGGATGTCCGGGCCGTGCCGCGATTCGCTCGCGGTGCAGCGGATCATCGATGTCGAGCCAGTAGATCCCCGTGCCGAGCCGCGAGCGATGCGCCGAGTTGGTCAGCCCCAGCACCGCCCGAGAGTCGGCGACGATGTATGCGCTGCGCTCTGGCGGAAGGGTGGGATCGACCGGCACGTAGGCCGCACCGGTCTTGGCAATAGCCCAGACGGCCAGTACCGATTCGATCGAGCGGGTGAAGCCGACGGCAATGACGTCGCCCGGGCCCACGCCCCGATCGATCAGTTCCCGTGCCAGTCGCGACGACTGCTCGTCCAGCTCTGTGTAGGTGAGTTCGCGCTGATCAGCCGGTTCGCCTGTCGGGTTGTAGCTGATCGCGATCGCGTCGGCCGCGGATTCGACCGCGACGACCAGCAACTGCATGAAGAGCGGGCTACTCGATCTGCGGCGAATTCGACCCCGAACAGCACGACGAACCCTATCCATTCGAGTACTACAGTCCTCTCGCCTCTAGCCCGCAGGTTGTGCCGAAACCCACGAACCCGGCTGGAACCCGGCCACCACCGTTGGCGGACCAGTGTCGAACAAAGCGAGAAGGAATCGATTTTGGAGCATTTGTGCCCTATCAAATCACAGGCAGCGGCGTCGTGATGTCACAACGGCGTCCGTCCGGAGCAGAGCACTTACCGGTTGCAGAATCATAGCTATCCTCGCCGCACGGCCTAGAGGCCCGCCTGGAACCGGGGAATCGACGACTGAATCGCCACGGTCTGCAGGTGCAACTCACCCAAAGGCCGGGCCACAAAACAAAGGATCATCGAGGGCGCGGTCACCCATATGGGCGGCGACGAACCCGGTAAGGCGACCCTCGACGACATCCGGGCGATCACTGGAACCAGCAAAGGGCAGATTTTCCGCTGCTTCCCGGGTGGGAAGGAACAACCCGCGGCGTCGACGGACCGCTGCTCCCGTTCGGCGCAGATACGCGACCCGAACCACACAACCCGCTTCGAACGCGGTCACCTCGTCGAACGCCCCAAGACTCACGCAGCCTGAACCACCTCAACCGACCGCTCCCGATCGACCTGTTGCTGGGCGAGACGGGCCAGGAGCTCGGCTTCCGCGCGTTATTCGGGTGTGGGAGGCGGTGGTTGCTGGCGTGCTCGTGCTCGCACCAATCCACGAAGTCCTGAAACAACCGGGCTGTAGAGCGATCTTCGCCGGGCATGGTCGTGCCAAGAGGCCGCGATCTCCGAAGTCTGCCGCACTACGCGGTCCGGCTCGGGCAGGGCGGGCCAGAACTGCAGCAGGTAACGGTCCAGCAGTGGCTCATCGTCGAGTCTGGTGTCCTTCTGCCGTGCCTGGTCCATGCCCTGCGCGCAGTACCGCACCCGGTAGTCGATCTCTTTCAAGTCCAGTTCCCAGGAGGCCTCGCCTGCCCACTGCATCAGCCGGCTGTGAGCCGAGACCGGGTGGAAGGAGACCTCCACGACGTCTTCCCATGCCGGATCGAGCGGTGGAGCCTGCCGCGAGGACGGATGCGGTCCATGATCCCGTCGAACGTGTCGTCGTTGACCAGGCACCTACTACAACACCGTTCACCGAACTCCGAATCGAATTACACACGCCTGCAACGGTTTACATCTGCACAGTCCACACGGTTCCGCGCCACGCTGTCACGTCGGATCTCGAGCAGGTCACGGCTGTCTGAACCATTCGCGGTTTGTCTCGCCGGCTTCGTGCACAACCGCTACTGTACCGACGTTCGCGCTGGTTGGAGACCTGGGATGTGGTGTAGCAGTCATGGTTTCGTTGGACAGGCACATGCTCGGCGGCCGGTTCGGGTTGCGGAGTCTCGCGAGATGGGCCGCGCAGCGCCTTCGCGGAGCACCGCGACCGGGCAAATCCGCTCGAGACGAGCCGGCGGTTGGTGATCAGGGCTCCCAGGCACCGTCCGATGTCCACGCGTTTCCACTGAATTACACACCATCACCGCAGGATTCGGACAGCGACAACCTCGACTACGAGCGAACGTATAGCCGCCGGGATGACGAGGCGGGGATCAACTTTTCGAAAGGCCAGGCAGATATGACAACTCCCGACGACCGGGCGACGATCACGGACGACGCGGCCGCCGCCGAGGAGACGACAGCTACCGCAGGCGAGGAGGCGGTAGCCGACCAGGACACCGCCACCGCGACCGAGGTCGAAGCGTCTGTCGCAGCGGGCGAGGCGGTGTCAGCTGAGGGCGAACCGGCAGCTGAGGACGACATGGCGGTTGCTGAAGGGGAAGCAGAGAAGGAGGTTTCGGTAGCGGTGGCCGAGGACGAGGCCGTTGCCGAAGGTGAGGAAGCCGTAATCGTGGCGCCCGAGGCAACTGCATCCTCGGTTGCCGAGAATGAGCCAGTAGACGAGGCCGAAGCCGAGGCAGTCGAGGGTGAGTCCGCCGCCGAGGAACCGGCTGTCGAAGCAACTGTCGCTGAGGCCGAAGCAGAAGGGGACACAGCCGAGCGGGAGGCGGCAGCCGCCGATGCCGAGCCAGCGGGCGAAGGTGAAGTGCCGCAAGCCGAGTCGGCTGTCGACGCCGAAACCACAGTCGAGATTGTGGACGCCGCCGAGGAATCGGAGGTGGTGGCTGTCGAGGGCGAAGCTGCTGCTGAAACCGAGGTTGCGCAGGAGGATGCCGGTGGTGTTGCCGTCGACGCTGAAGCGGAAACGGCAGCCGAAGGTGAAGTGTCGGAAGCCGGGTCGGTTGTTGAGACCGAAGAGGTTGCCGAGGAATCGGAGGTAGCGGCTACTGGAGGCGAGGCTGCCGCCGAGGGTGAAGCCGATGCCGAGGCGGCAGTCGCGATCACCGCAGACGGCGATGTCGGCGAAAGCGAGTCCGGGGTGGTGGCCGACGAGGCGGCGGTCACGGACGGCACCTCGAATGCGGAGGCGGTAGCTGAAGGCGGTTCGGACGTCGAGTCCGATTCATCGGCCGAGGTGGATGTCGTCGCAGAAGTGGGCGATCCGGTAGCCGCCGAGGCCGAAGCAGCTGCGGTCGAGGCAGCCGCGGCGACGGAGTCACCTATTGCCGAGGCGGCCGCTGAAAGCGAGGCGCCCGCTGTGGACGGGACCGAGGCCGAGGTGGATGCCGTTGAGGTAGCTGAAAAAGAGGATCAGATCCAGCCCCTCGAGTTGGAAGTGGCCGAAGTAGAGGCGACCGCCGTGGAAGCGCCTGCGGTCGAGGAGGCTTCGGAGCCGGAGGAGGGGCCGGTGGCTGAGGCAGAGATGACGGAGCCGCCTATTGCCGAAGGGGAAGACGTCGTCGAAGCCGACTCCGTGGTTGACGAGGAACAGGTGGTGACCGAAGTCGAACTGGCCGAGACCGAAGCCGCCACTGAGTCCACGGTGGTGAGCATGGAGGCTGTCGCCGACCAAGAAGCAGCAGCTGAAACCAGCGATGATGCCGTGACCGAAGCTGTCTCCGAGGTGGAGGCTACCGACAGCGAGGCATCCGCTGAAGGCGAGGAGATGGCCGAGGCCGTAGCGGCTGCGGCCGAGTCACCCGTTGCCGAGGGTGAGCAGGTCGTCGATGCCGAGTCGGCGCCCGACGAAGAACAGGTGGTGACCGAAGTCGAACTGCCCGAGGCCGAGTCGGAGTCGGCGGTAGTGGTTGTGGAAGCGGTCGTCGCCGAGGAAGAAGCAACAGCCGACGGCGCGGACGATGTCGAGACCGAAGTGGCCGCCGAAAGCGAGACGTTCACTGCGGAGGAGACCGTGGCCGAGGTGAGTGCGGTTGAACTAGCTGAAGCAGTGGATGAGGCCGAGCCCTTCGAGGCGGAAGTGGCCGAAGCGCCAGCGGCAGTTGAGGAAGTGCCCGCGGTTGAGGACACGGCGGAGCCGGAGGAAGAGCCGGTGGCCGTGGCAGAGGTAGCGATTGCGGAAAACGGGAAGGTAGTCGAGGGCGAAGCCGTCGGTGAGGTCGAGCACATGGCCCACGCCGAGGCCGATCCCGCCGAGAGTGAAGCAGCCGAAGTAACAGCAGTCGCCGAAGACGTGTCGGCTGTCGAGTCCGAAAATGAACTGGGTTTGGTGCCGACCGGAACCGGGGACCTGGTGAGGTATTCGAGTCCAGTCGTACTGGCCGACGGGAACGCGTCCGCCGCCGGCGACAGTGCGGCGGCGGTCATCCGCGACCAAACGACGACGATCAGCGATCAGGCGCGGATGATCGCGAAACTTCGGCGGAAGGTGATGGTCCTCGAAACCATCATCAAGACGCAGGAATCCCAATCCGACTTGATGGTCGGCGTCATTTCGACCTATAAGAACGAATTGACCAGTCTCACAACAGATCTCATGGATCTCTGACCAGCCGACCACGGAACGCCGGGAAGTGCCTGCACGCTGAAAAGCCTGGGCACTTCCGGGCGGTTCCCACGGCATGCCGGCGTTGACGCCGTGAACGTGCTGGTCGCTGCTTTCGGAGCAGGTTCGCTTGCGACGGCGTTGGGCACGCTACCTGGCGTGACCACATTCCACCGGACCAACAGCATTTCGTCACGCCGGCTCACGGCCACGCCACCACACCAAACCATCCCCCCAACGCCCGACCGCACTCTTGCCCCGCCCAGGCGGGTCTGAGATCATTCCGACTTTGGCGGAGCGCCGACAGCTGCTACTGGTTCGCCTTCTTATTCGACGATGAGCCGTTGGAGTGCTGCTGGCGCGTTGCCCGCAGTCCCTGCTCGGCATTGGCCACCAGTTGCACGCGTGATTGTGCGCCGCGCTTGGCCAGTATGGCCGAGACGTGCGACTCCACTGTGCGTTGTGAAAGGTATGTCCGAGTTGCGATTTCCGAGTTGCTGTGGCCCAAGGCAATCAATTCTGCCACGCGTTTTTCGGCAGGCGTCAGCGCTGGCTGCCCGGTGTTGGTGTGACCGCTCAGGCGGTTGCGGCCTCGACGAATTCCGAACTGGCGCAAGCGCGCATCGGCCCGCGTGAGGTCGACTCATCCCATGTCCAGGCCAGTTTTGCCACTCAATCGCAAGGAGCTCACCGCGCCATGCGCCGAACATCCTGAAGATTGGGACCTCGATGCCGGAACACCGGCACGATGGCGTCGCGCGTCGCAGATTTGTCATGATGCCTGTCCGGTAAGGGAATCCTGTGCGGCGCAGGCACGTTCGCTGATTCAGCGCAACACGCCGCCAGTCGCCATGATCTGGGCAGGTATCGCGTACAACCGCCAGAGGAAGGCCATCGCGGACCTCGACCACTACCACGCGACTCGCCTCGAGGCGGTGCAGGCCATCCAGCGCGCCGACGCCGATCTCATCGCCGAGGGATGCACCACCGCGGCGATTGCGAATCGCCTCTCCGTTTCGAAACGCGCCGTCGACAAGCACGTTTCGAAGATCCTGGCCAAACCCGAACTCCGCTCTCGCATCCAAATCGCAGGAGTCCTCGCGAGCCCGCAGGCTACTGCCAGGATGTCGGAGCAGACCGATACTCTCGCGATATGAGCGACATCACGAAGAGCGTTGACGTCCCGGAGTACACGGACGCCGAGTTGGTCGCAGGTGAGGAGCTCGCCCGTGAACCGGCCTTCTGGCTTGCTCACCTGCTGGTGACGATGGGCGATCTGTCGGCCGACACAGATGAATACGGCGTCGCGGCGTCCGCGTTCGAGCCGATGCTGGAACGTCTCAGCGACGCCGAGCAGCCGTGGCCTGTGTTCCGGGTCGCCTTCGGCGGCGGACACACAGCCTTCGCCATCTATGCCAACTTCGAGGACACGAATACAGTCGAGTTCGTCGTACGCCACCCTGCATGGGACCGTCTCGGGCATCTGGGGCAGTGCGGGCCCGAGTGGGCCGGGCCGGGGCTGTCCTGGACGGAGTTGACCGCCATCGCCGCGAGCGTGCCGGAGCACGCGTCTGACGCCGAGGGCCTCGTCGATCCGGCACAGCGTCTCCTGCTTCTCTTGCCCATGCTCGGGGACGCCGCCACGCCAGAGGACGCATGGGAGGTCGTCGCGCGCGCACTCGTTCGCTGCGGTACACCAGACGATGTAGCGCCCCGGTTCGCACGGGAGCTGCTCGGGACCGACACGGGCGACGGGCATTCCGAACCGTCGTGGATGGTATCCGGGGGCAATCCGGTGCCCGTCTGCTCGTGGCGCTACAGCCCGCGCCAGATCCCTATCGCGCTTGGGATCACCCCGAATCAGGCCCAAGCCTTGGCCGAAGCGCTCCGCGGCGACGGCCCGTCGGGACCGATCTGAATAAGCGTGTTCGGGCCTCAACCATTTTGGGCTCGCCGGACCACTTGGCCAAGCCGCTATGCACCGGTTTACCGCTGCTGGCGACATAGCTCGACCGTCACCAAGTGCAGCATTAGCTTATGGGACACCCAACCAGGTATATGCCCGACATGGATCTGATCACAATGATTTTGGCGCCGTTTACGTCCTTGACAGACACCGACAGTTCCTGCACCAATCGGTGTTTTCTCTGGTAGAGAGCCCGCTATTTCGTTAGGACGAAAAAGGTTCAGTGTTCGTATCACCAAAGTCTGCGCCGCCGTCGCAGTCGCAATCGCCGCAACGGGGGCTAGGTGGTTGGTGTTTTTCGTGCGGTTATTGCCTGGTCTCGAGCAGAATGCTGGGGTGAGTTTGGGGCGTGTCCCGAGTCAGGGTGATCTGTTGCAGTCGACGGTGGAGTTCTGTGCCGATCGGGTGGCTGGAGATTCGATTTATGGTGTGCTGCATCGTGAATGCGGTCGGTTGTTCCCGGATGAGATGTTCGCTGACCTGTTCACCGATGTCGGGCGCCGGTCGGTGCCGCCGATGATCGTGGCGGTGGTGATGGTGCTGCAGCGGCTGGAGGGCTTGTCGGATCGGGAAGCGGTGGAGCGGTTCACGTTCGACGCCCGCTGGAAGGACGCCGCTGGTGGTCTGGATTTCGACTATCCGGGGTTCGTGCACACGGTGCTGGTGGATATGCGGGCCCGGTTGGCCACTGGCGGTGGCGAGGGCGCAGAGCAATGCGTAGAGCGGGTTGATGACCGCGGCGGAACCGGATTGAAGTCCGGCGGAGCCGGTCTGGATGAGCGAGGATCCGGTACCGGGTGTCGGCGTGTCGGCGATCGCGGGAGTCGCAGCGACTCCGCTGAGGGCGGCGGTAAGTGTCACTGCGGCAAGGGTTTTGGTGAGCAAGCGGCTCATGGTGCAGTCCTTTTCATGCTATCGATCAGAGTTTGCTGCTGCCACTGCCAAGGTTTGCAGGCCTAGGCGAACAGGGCAGGGCGTCGGGTGGATCCGCCGTAGATGCCGCAGAGGGCGAGGTACATGCTCGCGAACACGTAATAATCCGGCTTGGCGGACATGTCGCTCCAGGCTGGCGGACATGATTTCTCCGGATCGGCGGACCTCTGGATCTGCGGGACACCTGTGAACAACTGCGAACCGGGATCTTGTCGGGCGCCTTCGCTGGCGGTGTGTGTTCGCCCGTCAACTGCGTCGACGAGATCCCGTTGGCCAGGTCCGGCAGCAAGATCAGGGAGCTGCCGAAACCCGATGCGGCCGACGCCTGCAGGACTTCGCCGTGCAGGGAGTCCCCGGTATGTGCCATCCGCATCGCGGCGTTGTGCAGGGCAGTCTCGAGCTGGCCTGGGACAGGCACTGACATATGGACAATGTTCTGCACAGTGCGCGCAGCCTCCACCCTGCCCATCGTCCCCCTCGATCGAAGATCATCCGGCGACAAGCATCGTTGACCGTTGCGCACTCAGATATCCGCCAAAGCACCGAAGAAGGCCCTACGCTCCGGAAGGACATTACTTCGCCGGTGGGATTGAACGAGGCGTTCCAGTCCGCGCGCCAGGAATGGTTATCGCACGCTGGAGATGGTCAGTGCGAAGGGTTTCAATCCGTGGTTGCGTACGATCGAGGGGACCAGCAGCATGAGCGCTTCGGTGCCGCGCGCCGTGGTGATGTCACCAAGGTCTTCGATCCACTCGTCAGCCCAGCCCAGGTCGGCCAGCAGACCCCACACGGTCGCCTTCGCCTCGGCGTCGTTGCCGGACAGGAACGCGGTGAGTGGGCTGGAGAGCGATCCCGGGGCAGTCATGACCGAAAACAGCATGGTGTTAAGGGTTTTCACCACGCGGGTTCCAGGCAGGGCCTGCTGAATGTGCTCGGCCAGGCTGCGGTCTGTGTAGAGCAATCCGCTCGGTCTGCCCTCGTCGTCACGGCCGGTGGCGTTGGTGAGATCGATGAGGATCTTGCCGTCGAGGGCGTCCCGCAGCGCGGCCAGCCGTTCGACCGAACCTTCGCCAGGAGTGGCGTTGACGACGATCTCGCTGTCGCGGGCGGCCTGCTCCATTCCGGCGAGCGTGATCGGCGGGCCCGCCCAATTGTCCACGCCGCCACGGGTTCCGACGGTTACTCGATGTCCGGCCTCGAGCAGTTTGGTGGCGAGGTTTGCCGATACGCGTCCCGCGCCGAGAATCGCGATCGTGGTCATCGCAGCGCCTCCGCCAGCACCTCGAGGGCCGCGGCGTGCAGCGCCGGTGTGGCCGCGAGGAAGTCCGGGCTGGCCGCGGACCACGGGTTTCCGGCGAGATCGGTGACGGTGCCGCCCGCTTCGGCGACCAGCAGCGCACCGGCGACCAGTCCGGACCGCACATCGCTGTGCTGCCAGAACACATCCATCCGGCCCGCGGCTAGCTGGATCAACTGCATGGTGGCCGGTACCGAAACCCTTGTCACCAAGCCATTTTCGAGCATCGCTGTCACCGTGCGGCCGATCTGACGGAAGGTCTCGGCGGTCTCGCCGGGCTTGGCCTGGCCGGTCCCGACCAGCGCGGCGTTCAGCCGGGTCTTGTTCGAGGTGTGCAGCCGCACGCCGTTGAGGTAGGCCCCCTGTCCCCGGACCGCGGTGTAGGTGTCCTCGGTCAGGGGCAGGTAGACGACGGTGACAACCGGGTTGTTGTCGCGCGCCAGGGTGGCGGTCACCGACCATTCGGTCATGCCGTGGCCGTGGTTGATATTGCCTTCGGCCGGGTCGGTCACCCACCATTCGCCGTCGGGCAGGGCACCGCCTGCCAACTCGTCCTCGACCCAGCCCGCGCCGGGGCGTGCCGCCTCTAGCGCCGGACGCAGTAGCTCCAGCACCGCGGCGTCATTGGCCTCGAGCACAGCGGTGATCTCGTCGAGATTGCTTGGGCGCGAATCGATGTCGAATCGCCCGCGCAGTCGGGCACCCGCCGTGCGGACCGCGGCGACGGCCTCGGGAAGCAAGGCTTCGTCAGTGGATAGGACAGTACGTGCGGACATGATCTTCTCCTGCGAGGAACTGGGATCTGGTGAAATCCACGCTAGGAGCCAAGGGATATAACCTCAAATGCATGTTAGTCAGATATAACATGACTGACATGCATGCTGATCTGAATCTCCTCACCGCCCTGGATGCCCTACTCGAGGAGGGCAGCGTCGCGCGCGCTGCGGACCGGCTCCACTTGACCCAGCCAGCCATGAGCCGCGCGCTGGCCCGCGTCCGGCACGCGATGGACGATCAGATCCTGGTCCGCAGCGGCCGCACGATGACACCGACCCCGCGCGCGGTCGCCGTGCGGGAACAGGTGCACGCGCTGGTCCAGCAGGCGCAGGCGATCCTCGCACCGGAACGCGATATCGATCTGGGCACCGTCGAACGCACCTTCACCCTCAGCTGGCACGACGCCATCACCACCGCGATCGGCGCGCAATTGCTGGCGACGGTGTCCCGACGCGCGCCCGGCATCCGGCTCCGGCTGCTCGCCGAGGCCAGCACCGACACCAACGACCTGCGCCACGGCCGAGTCGACCTCGAAATCGGTGCCACCACCCCGGAGCAGGCCGACATCTCGCACACCACTGTTGCCCACGATCGCCTCGTGGTCGTGACCCGCCACTACCACCCCATCACCGATATGACCCTCGACAACTACGCCGCCGCACAACACATCACGGTGTCCCGCCGCGGCCGCCTGCACGACCGCATCGACGACGTTCTCGCCCAACAGCATCGGCACCGCCACACCGTCGCCACCGTGCCCACCAGCACGACCGCGCTACATATTGTGCGACACAGTGACCTACTGGTCGTGGTACCCGAATATATGACGCGCTCCGCAGTCCACGACCTTGCTCTTCGCGTCCACCCCTTGCCCTTCGATCTCGCCCCGACACCCGTGGTCATGGCATGGCATCAGCGCTACGACGGCGATCGCGCACACGAGTGGATGCGCTCGGAAACCGCTGCGGCGCTATGTCGCGCCCGCGAATGACTAGGACCATCCAACGAGGGTTAGATCGATTACCCCATCAGGAGACAGGACCAGACCGGCCGCCAAGAGCTCCGCGAGGTGCACACCGGGACGATCGGTCAATTCCGACAGCTGTGTCCGACACGAGTAGCCCTCGGCAAGGATGGCCGTATCGTCGTCGGCTGTGGCGACCGCGGGCAACAGATGCTGACCGGCTACCGCCACCGAGACCTCGTAGTGGCCGCGTTCGACGCCGAAATTGCCCGCGAGGCCGCAGCAGCCTTGCAGTTGCTGCACATTCGCACCGGCCTGGGCGAGTAGACGCGCATTCGCACTCCATTCCATGACCGCGTGATAGTGGCAATGTGGTTGCGCCACAATCGATTTGCCTGCCAGCGACGGCGGATTCCACTGGCGTTCGGCGAGCGACGTCGAACGGTTCGGACTCGGTCCACATCCGCCGGATGACCATGCAGCCTCAGCGAAACTTCCTACGGCACTGGCGGTCTCGTGGAAGGGCAGACCGTGTGCCTCGTACTCGCGGCGGGCCAGCGGATCGCTGGGTCGTGCCGATACCGATTCCGAAGTCGACGTCCGCCGGAGACGATGTCGATCGTCGCAGCGATCTTGGCCAACGTCGCGGGCGGCCGGAAGCGGTTGCTGGTCACGAGCAGGCCGAGGCGCAGTCGACGGGTCTGCGCCGCGAGGGCCGACAGCAATAGTCCAGCCTTCGTAGATCGGCGCGTTCGGGTCAGCTAACCACCCTTTCGGAACGACAGCTCGCAATACTGCGCCGCTGGCGGCACGGAGGCTACGCCTCAGACCAATAAGCGCCCAATCCCGTCACATCCACTGCGCCACAACGAGCATCCATCGCGCCTCACCGACCATCACTTCGACACGATCCGGCCCACGGCAGCTCACGCAACGAGCCTCCCGCTACCCCGCGGCAGCGCGATGCTCGATCCACGGGCGTTGGCGCTGTTCCTCACTCATCGCCAACAACTCACGCAACTTCACCCACGCCACCTCATCAACCGGCGTATAAATCTGCATCCACGCATGAGGCAACGCAGGCAGCGACATGCTCGTCAAGAACATCTCCAACTCCCCCACCGCCAAATTACGGATCTGCTTGGTCCGACTCGCCGGAACCGCAACATCATTACGCGCCCACAACGACGCGAAAGCCTCACTCTCAGCACACAACTCGGAGACAAATCCTCCCAACTCGGATCACCGAGATTCTTCGCATACGAACCACGCAGATCGCAGCGGCGTCCGCAGAGCTATTACCCCCTGCGCTCAGCCTCGAGCCAACTCCTCCGCTGCCTCGTGACCCACTGCGCCGGTCCGCTGCAGGAAGTCTGCGATCACTTCGAGCTCAGCCACCGTATAACGAGCACACAGCTTATCCATGCGATTGTTCATCCCGGAGAACAACTCGAACAATTCGGCATTCCGTTCACGCACAGCACGCAACGTGACCGCGCGACGATCCGAGGACTCTGGATCACGCTCGCGCACGATCCACCCGCCCTTCTGCAATCGATCCAAGATTCCCGTCATCGTCGCAGGATGCAGCCCGGCACGACGCCCCAGCGCCGTCGGCGACAGTGGGCCATATCGGTTGATCAGATCGAGGCACGTCCAATCGACATCCTTGACCTCAACCCGGCCACCGAACCTTCGATTGAGCAGCGACAACTGAATATTCAAGTCACGCAACGCTTCCCGCACGTCAGCCGTCAACCTCCGCTTACTCCGCGTCGAAGTACGACCTGCTACTGAACTCATCTTGCGCCACCTCGCCCACATTTATACGGCTTACATATCATACGCAGACCCGGCGCACACATAGAAACGGCGCGCAGAACCGACCGAACGGCGGTCGAATTCGCATCGTCAGACCGGCATGACGTCAAGACCACAATTCGGTGTATGCGCCGCCACGTCACCGCCCAACGCCTAGATCGACGGGCGGATTCCGCCACGGCCGCGACGGCACACCCCCCGCGACCGGTTCAGCGAGTCGATCGGATGAATTCGTCGACGATGACGGCCAGATCGGCCCCCTTATCTTCCTGCACAAAGTGACCGGCATTGGCGATGGTCACGTGGGGTTGCCCGGCCGCGCCCGGAACGTGCTCACGAAACACCCGGTCACCACCGCCGACCCCGTAGTCATTGTCGCTGAACGCGCACAAGAACGGGATCTGCAGTGTTCCCAACGCGTCCCACGCCCGGCGGTTCGCCGGAGCTGCCTCATCGAACGGCGCGATGGGCACCAGCAGGGGGAACTGGCGAGCGCCCGCAAGATACGACTCATCGGGAAACGGAGCGTTGTACGCCGCCAGGACCGCCGGATCGAGATCGCTAACGGTCCCCTGGTCGATGACTTGGCCGATGTCGAAGGGATTCGACCGCTGACTGAGCTGCAGCCATAGGGCGAAGGAGCCTCCGAGGTCCCGGTCGCCGGTAGGGAACGACGTATTCGTCGCAATCACGCGTCGAAACCGATCCCGATGCTCCGCCAGCAGGCGCAGCCCCAGCAGACCGCCCCAGTCCTGACACACCATCGTGATGTCGTGAAGGTCGAGGCGATCGAATACCGTTTGCGCCAGCCAGTCGACGTGGCTCTGATACGTGTACTCGAAACGGTCGGTGGGCTTGTCCGACCTGCCGAATCCGACGAGATCAGGCGCGACACAGCGATGCCCGGCCTTGACCAGTGGCGGTATCACGTGCCGGTACAGGAAGCTCCACGACGGCTCTCCGTGTAGCAGCAGGATGGTCTCCCCCGACTCTCGCGCCGGGTCAACAGGGCGTTCATCGAGATAGTGCACCCGCAGCCGCGTGCCGACGCCATCCCCCGCGTCGATCTCGGTGTAGTGCGGCGCAAACGGATAGTCCGGCAAGCCTTCGAATCGCGATTCCGGCGTACGCACCACCGACATCGTCTGTGCAGCACCCACGCGAACTCTTACGTTGACCATCGTCAGGCTCCTCACTTTCATACAGCCAATGCCTTATGGCATCTAATACTTATATAATATTATATGACTCCCATAGAACATGGATGAGGTTTGCAATCGCCGGGTGTTCGCCCGTGGCCGGCTGGACGGCACACGGGACCGGCAGGTCCATGTTCGAGAACGGACTCAGTCCAGTTGGAGGTTGGAATGAGCGAGGATGCGGGCCGGATGAAAGTGCGGTTCGTCATCGGCGGTGCCGAGCGTGTGGCTTGGCATTACCCGGGCGAGTCGACTTCAAGTTTCACTATTCAGCGAGCTCTTCAGCCGATTCGAACCCCGCAACGCCAGTCCTGCGCAAGAAATCGGCGATTACCTCGAGTTCGGCCTCGGAGTATCGAGCGCATAGCTCGTCCATGCGCTCGCTCATGCCCGCGAACGCCTCGAACAGCATCGAATTACGTTCATGCACCGCATGCACAATCACCGCACGCTTGTCGGACGATGCCCGATCACGTTCACGAACGATCCACCCTCCCTTCTGCAATCGGCCCAGGACCCCTGTCAACGTCGCAGGATGCACCCCGATCCACCGAGCCAGTTCCGACGGACTCAGCGGCCCGTGCCGATTGATCAAGTCCAGACAACTCCAGTCGATCTCCCTCAGTTCGACCCGACCACCGAAACGCCGGTTCAGCAGCGACAATTGGATATTCAGATCACGCAATTCCTCCTTGACTGCAACGGCCAACTGTCGGCGGCGGCGCTCACCTGCCCGATCCCATACCGAACTCATTCGAGGTACTCGGATAACAGAGGGGTCCGCGAGCCGCGGTGGCCCCGCCCGACGCAGCCGAAGAAACCGGTCGCCCCGTGCCCAATCCGTACTCATACGCCCGACTATACCCTCAGAAATACTAGACTCATATTATTCATATCTCATATTTGATCTGCTCGACGGCCTGGTCCGGATCGCTGGCGACGATCCAGCGCTTGGCGATCTGCTCGATCGGGAGGGCGTCGGCGGCGGCCTCCATTTCGATCGGGTCGGTAATGGAGTGCTTCTGTTCGGCGGTGAGCGACAGCGGTGCCCAGAAGCGGGTGTTCTCCAGTAGATCGAGGCGCCGACGGTCTTGTAGTACTCGCCGTCGAAGTCGGTGCGCTCGCCGGTCCACAGTGCGCGCATGAGATCGACCGATTCGCGCAGCCGAGCGAAACGCTCCTTGAACTCGGGCCATTCGCCGGTGTAGCCGGTGGCGATCTCGTTGAGCGCCTCACCGCTGCCGACACCGAGCATGATGCGGTCCGGGTACAGACAGCCCATGGTGGCGAAGGCCTGCGCGATGACGGCGGGGTTGTAGCGGAAGGTCGGGGTGAGCACCGAGGTGCCGAGTTGGATGCGCTTGGTGCGCTCACCGACCGCGGCCATCCAGGCCAGCGAGAACGGTGCGTGCCCGCCCTTGTGCCGCCACGGCTGGAAATGGTCGCTGACCGTCGCAGGACTCTGGCCGCGCCCCCGGTTGAGTCCGGGGGCGCGACGGTGGTCAGTTGTCGTGTGCCGGGACGATCGGCACGTCGCCACCGGGTCCAGGTGACAGCGGAACCAGTGCTGCCGCAGGCGGACTGGCCGGAGCGCCGGGGCCCGGCACTGGCACTGCCGGGGGCGGAACAGGCGCAGGATCCAACCGTGGGCCCTGATCAACCTGTTGCTCGCCCGGGACAGGAGTGTCGCATCCGGTCGCCGAGTCCGAGGTCTCACATGTCACGTTCGGGGGCGCGGGGACGATCGGTGCTGCATGCCCGGACGCCGCCGCGGTGACCATCGATGCCGAAACGCACCAGGCCAGGATCCAGCCCTGCCAGAATCGCGGAGTGCGCATCACAACCACATCGGGTCCCCGTAAACGGCTGTCGAATTATCGGCAGTAGCGGTGGATATCGTGACGATCGCGAAGGAACGCAGACTGACCTGACCGAGACATCCGTCGATCTTGATCTCCACCTGATCGACAGATATCGAGCCGTGCGCTCCAGCAAGCATCTTCGTGCCGAGCGGAATGGAGGTAATGGTGCCGGGCTTGATATTCACAGCCAAACTCGGCATGAGCTGTGCGCCGGCGCCGACCGCGACTCCTGGCGCGGGCGCGACCGTCACCATCACATTCGGCCCTGCCATGGCGGCCAGTCCGGCAGTGAGACCGTTGGTAACATCGGCCTGACAGCCCAACTGATACCCCAACTGCACTGTCCCGGAGTTCACCGCTGTTCGCCCGGATCCGGTGATATCGGCGGCCGCCGTTAGGCTGACGAAACCCTCGTGCGTAAACGGCGAATCAGCCAGATTCGACTGCCTGTCAACACTTTCCGCGACTTTCGTGATGTGCAGTTCCCAGCCGTCCACGGTGCCGACAGCGCGAGATTTGTCCGCGATCGGATCCGCCGAAGCAGTGGCGCAAGTGCCGAATATCGTGGCGACCGATACAGACAGCAACGCTGCAATCGAGCCCTTCATCAATGTCCTTCCGTAACTTCTGTAGGCGGCCCAACGCCGACCTGCGTGGAACCAATGTCTTCCGTCAGGTACATCGCTATCCGGATCACTGCCACCATCGCTGGTTGCGATAGCGGCGTTCCCACAGCGACCGGTTGATCAGGGCGACCGGACCGGGCATCGCGGCCAGGAAACGACGCCGCTGTTCAAGCGTTGTGTCATCGAGCACCCAGGGGATATAGACCGCGGCACCCGATGGACCCTGTTTTCGGGCCATCGCGCCTCGGAACGCATCCCAGTCCTTCACAGTCAGGACTTCCTGGATGAGTGGCAACGCGCTGCTTTCCTCGTGTGCCATGTGCTGGCTCAGAATCTCCGTCAGCTTGTGGATGCTGTCCGGCAGATCGGCGGACTGTCGGCGCATCCCCTTCTCGACGACGGCCAGGGCTGGGTCCAGCGCCGCGTGCTCGGCTTGCATCTCGGCCATCAGTGCCCGGTCGTGTGGGCGACCGGCCAGCGCGTCGAGCACACGCGGCCATAGCACGGCGTCCTCGACGCTGTGATGAACATGCAGTTGACGGTTGAAATTCGCCCATCCGGCCCGGACACCAGGCGAGTCGGCGAGACCGGCCTCCGCGGCTGCGCCCAGCCGGCTCAGGTCGCGGCGGAAGGCATCGTGCGTCGCGTACATGACGGTGAAATCAATGGGCATAACAGACCTTTCGAGTACGACAGGGCAAATGCGTTTCTTCGGCTCCGACGGGACCAACACGCGCGGGCCAGATCGCCGTTCGAATTCGGGCTACCGCCGACACAGCGACGCCCGGATCCAGCAGCATGGACGCACCTGAGCGACCGATTGTCCGGCCACCCGGATGGCGACGATCGTCGTGACCTCCTCCGCCCAGCGAATCGCTCACACGAATCACCGCCGGGAACCGTAAGACACGAGAATCGTATCAAATATTTTGAAATAGATACTATATGGATTACGTATCTTATCGGGTGATGCTCACCACTGGCTGTGCCGGGATCCGTCCCGTCGATCACTTGCGTGAGCAACGCCCGCACCGGACCGATGTTGTAGCGGGTGCCGATCTCCGTCCAACGCGACCATCCAAGAACCGCTCGCCTCTACACATTCCAGACATGGGGGCCGCATGTGCGGATGTCGCGCCTCCAATGCGGGCGTAGCCGTCAGGCCTTACCGGTCCGTCGACGGCCCGAGACCGCGAGCACATTCAGACATACGAATGCGACGGTGGCGGCGATGGTGCGGATCGCGTGCGCGACCTGCCAGCGATCTCGTTGAACAGCCCAGTCCGCTGGCGGCGCCCCGACGGTCCACCGACCTTCGGCGGCGGTGATCTGAACGTTGATCGCCGAGGAGATAACGAACACGGTCAACAACAGCATCAACGCGGACAGCGCCCACCACTTGGCCGCCCCCGGCCGCCGGATCGTGACGACCACCGACAGCGCCGCGCACAGCATCGCGGGAATCAATGTTGCCCCGGAAAGCCACGGGATCCCGATGAGATTGATCTGCGCTACTTGCGTGTACACCGAGCCGTCGAAGCGCCGCAGCTCCAATTCGAGGACCAGCAGGGTGAGCAGAGAGCCTGCATAGAGACCGGTGAACACTGGCCCGGCGAACCGAGCAACCTTGGCGGCAGGACCCATCACGCTGATACTCCTTGCTGGGCAACCGATGCGGGAGAGCCGGTGAAATAATGTGCATTCAATATTATATGCATCCGATATTATGTCAACGTGGCAAATGGAACTCGGTCGGGCCCCGGCGTCGACGACACGTTCACCGCGAACCAGCGTCATCACCTCTGCCGCCATCGCCGCATCACGACAAAGCTCGGCCCATGGCTGTTTCGTTCATCCACTAGGCTCAAACCGTTGTGCCCCAATAAGATCGGGATACCCGCCCACGTCGAACGAGTGAATCCCCAAAAGCACGACATGCACGGCGAGTCACGCTGACCGGGATGTTCCGCGCGGCGGCTCGGTTGTGCGGGATGGGTCAGCGAACTCTCGGATGACCTGGGCGAGTCTCGCTGGTTGGTCGAGTGGGATGAGAGTGTAACTATCTGCTATCTCGATCAACTGTGCGCGCGGGAGCAATTCGGCGAGGCGACTGCCATGCTCGGGTGGCATTACGCGGTCGTCCTGCGCCCAAACCACGAGGGCGGGGAGGTCGAAGCTCGGCAGATAGTCGGCCGAGGCGAGCAAGAAGCTCGTATCTGCCGCCGCGGCTCGCAGCATTCGCACTGCGTCGCGGCGGATCTCCGGCTGCGTCAAGGTCGGCTCCATCCAACTGGCGACCGTTGCGTCTCCGCGTTTGGTCAGCCACCCGAATGCGAGGGGACTCTGCCGGAGCATCCGGAACCGCATTTGCTGCATGAACAGCCCGAACAACGCTGGCGAGAGCTTGCCGGTGAGCATGAGCAGCTTGCCGGTCAGCCCGGGAGGGAAGTTGTCGAACGCCTCGCACGAGACGAGTACGACCCGCCCCACCCGTTGTCCCGCGAGTGCGGCGCCATCGCCCATGAGTAGCTGGACAAGTGCGCCGCCGGTGTCATTGCCGACGAGGGTCACGTCATACAGGTCGAGGCGGTCGAGGAATTCCGCGATCAGCTGCGCTATCGCGGGCAAAGACAGGTCGGAGTCGGCGTGCATCCCGTGCCGATGCGCGCCGAGCGGCAATGTCGGCGCCACGCATCGGTGGTCGCCGGACAGTTCGGCAATTGGTCCGTCCCACAGCGAAGCGTCCATCATCAGTCCGTGCAGCAGCACAATCGTGGGGCCGTCACCGCCGGTGTCTTGGTAGTCGATAGTCCCCGCGGACAGCTCGATCTGCTTCATGCCTTTCGCCCCCGCGAGGTATGGGGGATGCCGGAGTGATCGGCTGCCGGATGATCGAACAGGTGCCGGCGCAGGAAGGATACCTGCGCTTCGACGGCCTGCTCGTGCTTATCCAAGAACGGGGCGTAGTGGGGACCGGATATTTCGACGACCTCCCCACGTGGAGCGCGGCTCGCCGCCTTCATGGATGGCTTGACGAGCGACGTCTGATCGTGGTCACAGACCATGACAAGTAGCGGCGATTGCACCTGGGACGCGGCGCGGCCGGGCTGATAGAGAGTGAAGCGAAGCGCGGTACGGGCAGCGATCATCTGCTGCCAGTCCGGGTACATGTGCGAACGCAGTGCGAGTCCGGTGTCGATTCCGTCCGGCGTCGTGAGCATCGCGACGGTCCCGGGCTCTCCGACGAGCGGCACCAATCGCGGTGGACGCCCCACGAGACTACCGAGGGCATCGAGAACGCCCAGGCCGGTGAAACGTAGCATCGCCAGTGGCTTCTGGTGACGCATGGCGTTGCGGCTGAGGGCCGGACCGTCGGGGTTCGGCGTCTGTGCGATTGCCGCGCCGAGTTGCGGGTTGCGCGCCGCGACCCGAAAGATGTGACCGCCAGTGGCCGAGAACCCCCAGATTGCGAGTTTGGTCGGATCGACTCCCGGCAGAGTCCGGGCGAAGTCGATCGCGGCCTGCCAATCGTTGAGCTGGTTTCTGGCCGAAAACGCGAGGCGCGGCTGCCCACCGCTCTCGCCGACGCGGCGGTAGTCGAAGGCGAGGACCGCAAACCCCGCATCGTTGAATCGCTTCGCGAACTGGTCGGTGGCCGGCTCCTTGGGTACCCCGAACCCGCCTGCCATGATCACGCAAGCGCCGTTGGTTCCCGGATAATGCCAGGCGGCACATACAGTGTCGCCGCTGACGAATCGGACCTTCTCCCGTTCGACGGACTCGTATGTGTCTTGTTCGGTCATTTGAAGCTGTCCTCTTCTGATAGTCGGGTGCTGATCGGTATGGCTGTCAGCTCGCGATGGGACGGCCGATCGTGTCGGACTGGTCGAGGGCACGGGCACTGGTGCCGGTTGCGTCTCATCGCTACGTTCCGTCCCTGGCTTCCTCGGGGCTCAGCCGACGCACCGAGACCAGAGTTAGCCCGAGGTCGCGGACTCTGGTCAGAACGCCGTGCAAAGCGGGTTGATCAGCAATCAGGCCAAAGATGGCGGTCTGACTGGCCTCGCCGTTGATCTGCAGTCCGCAGAACCAGTCGGCCCACCGGTCGTCGAGGACGCCATCGACGCGGATCTCGTAATGCGCCGGCCACCGCGAGCCCTTCACACCCGCTCACGGTCCCGGCGAAGAACCAATGCCGGCCCCTGCCGCTCAAGGAGCCCGAGGGCGGCGGCCATGGCGTGGGGCAAGGCGTTACGCATAGGGAGCGCTTCCCCGGGGCCTGTGGGACAGGTCGTGTACCGGTCGAGCCTGAGCGCATCCATTGCCGATTCCTCCTGCTGATGGGCATTTCCGTCACCGATACGCTACGAACGCCCCGGGCGCCGGCGCGTCACCCAAAGGTGGATATGCAGGTGGAATCTCCGAAGACGCGTCCGGCCCGAAAGTGGTGCCAGGGCCGGCGCAGCATCTCTGGTTGCCGCGCATGCGGGGCGGTCCCGCAGCGGGAGCGCCTGGTTGGCCCGCTATTACAATCGGCCCAGCCAGCAACCGAGCTAACCGTCGCTGGACGTGCTGAGCGGTGGGTTATCGACGGCTGAGCCGCCCGCGGCTTACCCGTTACGAGGTGTCATGTCCGAGCAGGATGCGCTGCTAGCCACCAAATTGCGTGTGCCCGGACTACGCCTGGGCTTCGTGCCCCGCCCGCGGCTCGTCGGTCGGCTCGACGCAGATCTGAAGCAGGGGCTGGTTCTGGTCTGCGCCCCGGCAGGGTTCGGCAAGACGGGCTTGCTGACCGAATGGGCTCGAAGTGGCCGACGGCCGGTTGCCTGGCTGTCGCTTGATGCGGCAGACAATGACCCGGCGCGTTTTTGGCGGCATGTGGTTGCGGCGCTCGATCGGGCGCGCCCGGGAATCGGCGAGCAGGTCGGCCCGCTGCTGGGCCCGCCTGCCCCAACCTCGTTCGATGGACTGGTGACGGCGCTGATCAATGAGCTGGACGCCTGGTCTGATGAGGACGAGGTACTGCTGGTCCTCGACGACTACCACCTGATTGATGCACAGGCGGTTCACGCCGCGCTGACGTTTCTGCTGGAGCACCTGCCGACAGGTCTGCGGCTGGTGCTGGCCAGCCGGTCCGACCCGCCGCTGCCGCTAGCGCGGTTGCGGGCCCGAGGTCAGCTGGCTGAGCTGCGCGCCGACGAACTCCGCTTCGCACCGGACGAAGCGGCAGCGCTGCTGCGTGGAGCGACTGGCGGCGGCTTGCCCGACGCGGCAGTAACGATGCTTACCGCCCGCACCGAGGGATGGGCAGCCGGCCTGCAGTTGGCCGGCCTCTCGCTGCGAAGCCAGGCGAATCCCGCCCAGTTCGCAGCAGCGTTCAGCGGCAGCCACCGCTATATCCTGGACTACCTGGCCGGGGAGGTACTCGAGCAACTGAGCGAGCAGGTCCGCAGGTTTCTGCTGGAGACCTCAGTGCTCGAGCGCCTCCGCGGGGAGCTCTGCGATGCGGTCACCGGCCGGGCGGATGGCCAGGAGATGCTGGAAGGGATCGAGCTGGCTGGCCTGTTCCTCGTGCCGCTGGATGAGGTACGCGGGTGGTGGCGCTATCACCATCTGTTTGCCGAGCTGCTCCGCGCCCAATTGCAGCACGAACAGCCCGGACATGCCTCAGCACTGCACCGAAACGCGGCAGCCTGGTGCGAAGCGCATGGGCTCGCCGACGAGGCCGTACACCACGCATTACGTGCGGACGACACAGCCTGGGCTGCGCGGATGATCGAACGGTACTTTGACGGGATCTTCCGTCAGGGTGAGCAGGCAACGGTACATCGTTGGCTTTCCGAACTGCCCGCCGAGCTCATCCGGTCACGGCCACGCCTGTGCCTGGCACAGGCGTGGATGGCGCTCGTGGGTAGCAGCAACGTGGACGCGGTTGGGCGGCGGCTCGACGCTGCCGAGCAGACGCCTGCAGACGCTGGTGAAGAGCCGTTCCAGCCGTCGGTCGGCAGGGCCGCGAGTTGGCTGGCGAACGTCCCCGCAGCGATCGCACTCGCTCGCGCCTGGCTCGCCTATTTGCACGGCGACGCCGAGGGAACGGCCGCGTTCGCCGCACGGGCACTGGCCGAACTCGGCGAGGACGAGTGGATGCTGGAGTCCGTAACCTGGTGGCAATTGGGCTTGGCCGAATGGCTGCGCGGCAGGCTCGAAGAAGCCGAGCTGGCCTTCACCTCGAGCATCGCCCAGTGGCAGGCGGCGGACGAGCGTTCCCTGGCCGTTCGAGGTTACTACCACCTCGGCCAAGTGCAGTGCGCCCAAGGCCGCCTGGACGCAGCACTCGGCGCCTACCAGCAGGCACTCGCGATCACCGCACCACGCGGCGTGCCTACTCTGTCGACTGCTGGCATGGGATACGTGGGCATGGCGGAGGTGGCCTACCAGCGAGGCGAGCTCGATGCCGCCCTCCGGGACGTAACAGAGGGCATCGCACACTGCCGCCAACTAACCTATGCTCAGCCGCTGGCCGCGGGGCTGGCGACGCTGGCGTGGATTCGGCAGGCCAAGGGTGATCCGGCCGGGGCCATGGAAGCGATCGGCGAGGCCGAGGAGCTCACGTTGGGGACAGCCATGGCCGACCTGTTCAACCCTGTTCCAGCACAACGGGCGCGGTTGCACCTCGCACAGGGCGACATCGTCGCGGCGGCCCATTGGACGAAGGAACGCGACCTGAGCGCGGAGGACGAGCCCGACTATTCCCGGGAGCCTGAGTATCTCGTGCTGGCCCGGTTGCTGCTCGCGCAAGACTTGCCCGGCCCGGCACTTGCACTCTTGGAGAAAATGCTCGCGGCGGCGGCCACCCAAGGCCGTGTGGGGAGCATCATCGAAATCCAGGCGCTACAGGCGCTGGCCCTCGCCGCTCGAGGTGCGGAGAACGACGCTGTCGACGCACTGGCCAATGCGCTCACACTCGCCGGCCCGCAAGGCTATGTTCGGGTTTTCGCCGACGAGGGTGCCCCAATGGGCGTCCTACTCCGCCGACTGATCGCGGCCCAGCAGGCGGAACACGCCGCCGGCGGCATGCCCCTCGGATACGTGGCCCGGGTGTTGCAAGCGCTCAGCCAGCACGTCGTCCAAGGTTCCGGATCGAGTGCCGCGGCAATGGTGCCGGGCCTGGTCGAGCAACTGACCGCCCGTGAGCGCGACGTACTGGGCCTGCTGGTCGCGGGCAGATCGAACCGGCGGATCGCCGACGAGTTGGTAGTCAGTGTCGACACCGTCAAGAAACACCTGACCCACATCTTCGGCAAGCTCGGCGCCGTCAACCGCACCGAGGCTGTCGCCCGGGCGCGGCAACTAGGTTTGATTCGCTAGAGCAGCGCCCCACCTACACCGAGGCAGTTCAACGGAAGTGCAGGCGGGCCAACGTGAGGCCTAGCTGCGCTCCGGGATCGTCTACTTCACGGTCGAAGCACGCAAGCCCGATATCGGCGGGACGACTGCAGTAATGGCGTTGCAATGCCGTCGAAGCGGCCGGTCAGCACACTGGGTACTAGTTACTCGACCCAGATCGACAGGACGGCAATGGAATCCACGATCCGGCGTCCACCACCACTACGACTCCATCTGCGCTCTCGACGGAATCCACCCCGCCGGTGACGTTTTCGTCTAACCCGCCGGCGCCGCGCACGTACACATCGGACGCAACCTCGGAACCCCATCGCTAGAGGTCTCGGTCGGACGAAGCCCGATTTTCGGGTCAAGTTTGTGGCCTGTTGGTGCGGTGGTCGATCACGTGGCGAACGCGCACGTCCGTGTAAGTGACTACCCGCAGACTTCTTCGGAGCCACCACCTTTTGGACATGGACGACAGTGCGCTGCTCAGTTTCGGACCGGACACCGGCCACGTACTGGCCGCCCTGCGCCCAGTGATCTACGCATGAGCGCACATGCGATCCGCACGCCGTTCGGCCAACGGCGAGCGACGGTTTGGTGACCGCGCTCCACAAGGACCGAGTCGCGGCACGGCCGCGACGGCCCAGACCGTCAACGGCGGCAGGACAATTCATGGTGAGCCGATGATCCGCTTGGTCCAACTCCAAGTCGGCGCGAGGATCATCAGCCCATCACGCGCCTATACTATGTAATAGATATCATATGAATTTAGTACAGCATGGAGTAGGGTGGAACCATGGACACAGACAGCTACCGTCGTATGACGAACACCATCAACAAGATCATCGTGGGGTTGCAGCGCAGCGGCATCGCATTCGGGCCGATGCAAATACTCACAGTCAGGGGGCGACGCAGTGGACAGTTGCGCACCTTCCCCATCGCGGTCAACGAGCTCGACGGCGGCCGGTACATCTTCCAGGCATTCCCGAAGGCCGCATGGGTGGCGAACGCACGCGCGGCCGACACCGTCACATTGACGCGCGGACGGAAATCCTCGACGGCACGCCTGGTCGAGATTCCCATCGAACAACGCGGGCCACTGCTCCACCGATTGGTCGCAACCAGCCCGGCGAGTGTCGGCAAGCGCTTTGTGACCACGGGACTGGCCGAGGCGCCCAGTCCTGTCGGGGTGGCTGCAGCGGCACATCGAATCGCTGTGTTCCGCGTCGAGCCGGCCTGATCCGACTGGCGCAGACCATATCTCACCCGCACGAGACCGGTCCACGGCAGCGGGATGCGGACGTAGCCGACCGACGTGGAACAACGACAGCAAGGACAATGACGAAGGGTTAGATCACAGCGTTGCTGTCCCTATCGGTGGCAGGAATTCCGGGAGCGTGCAACTGGGCTATCAGCTCGGGTGTCAGGCGGACGTGACCAACGGTCTCATGGTCGGACTGTCCGCGGCGATCGGGCCGAACGCCATGGTGACCGTCGCACCCGCACCCACAGCCATGATCGGCGGCAGCGCGCAGCTCATCCCCAACCTGTCATTGAGCGCGAGGCCGGCACGATCGCCACCATCCCGCTCACGACGCATCGCGGGATGCCATCTACAGGCACCCCGCACGTTCTCGACCGAAAGGGTTCGGATCAGATGACCGATAGCAGCGCAGCACCGGGAATCGCCCCGGCGGCAATCGATTACGAGCGGTTGTACCGCGGCGACGAGGTCTTCCCAGGCGTCGTCATCCAGCGGCCACCGTGGGACATCGGCAGGCCACAGCCGCTGCTCGTGGCGTTCGAGCGTGCTGGCCGCATCAGCGGCGCAGTCCTCGATGTCGGTTGCGGGCCCGGCGACACCGCCATCTATCTCGCAAGCCTCGGCTACCCGGCGACCGGCTTCGACATCGCACCCACCGCAATCGAGCAGGCCCGAACCCGCGCCGCGGGGCAGGATGTGTCGGCAACGTTCACCGTCGCAGACGCCGCCGACCTGGACGGACTCGACGGCCCCTTCGACACCGCAGTCAGTAGCGCGCTGCTGCACTGCCTCGCTCCCGACCAGCGCCCCATGCACGCGGCCGCACTGGCTCGGGTCATCCGCCCCGGTGGTCGGCTGATCCAATTCTGTTTCACCGCAGTCGACCACGCCGAGTTGTATGCGCCGTACCCGGTCGCCGAGGATGAGTTGCGCGCCACGTTCGTGCCACCGGACTGGTCGATCACCACACTGCGGGCCGACCACCTGGAGACGATCACACCAACGGAGCACATGTTGAAGCTGTTCGCGCAGAGAGACTTTCACCCCGAATTCAACGACGAAGGCGCGATGCTGCTCCCGGTCCTCGTCCTCGAGGCACAGCGAATCTGAGACAATCGACCGGGCTCGTTCAAGTGTGGAGAACCTGGTCACGGCCTGCAGGCACTGGAGAAGCAGTACGCCGCCGAGGCTTTCGACCATCAGGATATCGGCGGTGCGCAGCACATCAACAACGCGAACCCGCCCATCACTGGAGAGCCCGACGTATCCCGGCCGGGCGGATATCAAGATCAAGTACCGAAACCGACTCGGCCTGCGCCCATGTCGAACGCCAGCCCCGGCACCGGGCATCGCCCGGCGTTGACCGCACGGCCGTGCAGAACAGCCCTGGACGGACCCCGACCCACAGCTCAACGGCGGCGCGGTTGCGCAATAGGTAACGGCTCGCAGGTTCGACATCTGCGATCCGCGGTCTTTCTGCGTATCCAGCGACTGAGGCATGGGCCCGTTCAGGCATGGGCCTGTTCGGCGTCCATTGGCGACCAGCCGATCGGCCGCCTGGTCCTGACCAATCTTCCCGAACGACAGCTCGCCATACTGCGCCGCTGGTGGCACGGCGGTTACGCCTCAGACGGAGCCCACCATGGCGACCGTATCCACTTCGCCATAACGAGGATCCTTCGCGTCCTACGGATCAGGACGTCGACACGATCCGGTCCACGGCAGCTCACGCAACGAACCTCCCGCTACCCCACGGCAGCATGGTACTGCTCGCGATGCTCGATCCAAGGACGTTGCCGCTCTTCCTCACTCATCGCCAGCAACTCGCGCAGCTTCGCCCACGCCGCCTCATCGGTCGGGGTATACACCTGCATCCACGCATGCGGAAGCGACGGCAACGACATGCTCGTCAAGAACATCTCCAACTCCCCCACCGCCAAATTACGGATCTGCTTGGTCCGACTCGCCGGAACTGCCACATCATTACGCGCCCACAACGACGCGAAAGTCTCACTCTCAGCACACAACTCAGAGATGAAAACCTGCCAACCCGGATCACCGAGATTCTTCGCATACGAACCACGCAGATAACCGACCATACGCCGCAAATCATCCCAATTATGGCGATAGGTATTGCAGCACTCCGGAGTCAAAAACACCCGGCGTGCGACATTACGTTCTCCCATCACAAAACCAGGGCACAGTGCCTCATAGGACTTGTTGTGCGCCAGCACGTCATAACGCGGACTGAGCACCACTGCCGGCAAAGGTTCGAGATGATCCAAAATCACCTGAAGCTCTTCCGGCAGAGCCGTTCCCGCATGCGCGGTCGGCACCGTCGGCACATCCGCCAACCGATACAAATGCGCCTTCTCCGCAGCATCCAACGACAACGTCCGCGCCACCGAATTCAACACCTGCACACTGACATTGATCTGGCGCCCCTGCTCCAGCCAGGTGTACCAAGTTATTCCGATTCCGGCCAGTTGGGCGACCTCCTCGCGGCGTAGGCCGGGGGTGCGGCGGCGTGGGCCTGGGGGTAGGCCGACGTCTTCGGGGGTGATTCGCGCGCGGCGGGACTTCAGGAAGGCGCCGAGCTCGGCGCGGCGTGCCTTGCGTACTGCGCGGACATCCACCACATCGGTCATCCTGTGATGATCCCGGAATCTGCTAGCGGTATCCAGGTGCTGCCAGTACTAGTTTCAGGCGGCGCGGGCCGTTGCCCTCGCCGCCTCGGCTGGGCTGCGCGTCAGTGACCGTTCGTGTGGCGCCAATCGCGGACGGCGTCGCGGACCCGGTCGAATACCGCCAATGGTGGACTCGTCACGAGGTTCGCCAGTCCGGTCTCGCCCGCGTGCGGATGTGGGCGGGTGGGCGCGACCTTTTCGGCGGCGCGCAACATGCCTGCCCAGCGTTCGAGCTGATTCACCGAGAACTGCTTGCGCAGGAACGGGAATTCCTCGGTCTCCTCGTTCGCGGCATGCGCGGTGAAGGTAGCGGCGAAATCGACTAGCTTCGTATCGAATTCGGGATGGTCGACGCCGAGATCGTACAGTTCGGCAAGCGCCTGCTTGACCGCGTTCTCCTCCACGAGTCTCGGCCTGATGATTTCATCGGCGCCGAATGCCGAGCGCCGCGCCACCGCATGGACGACTTCCTCTTCGGCGGTTTCGTGCACCGCCAACAGCCGCACCATCTCGGTGAACAGTTCCCGCTTATCGTCCTGACCCGCTTTCAGCTTGTCGAGCAGGTACCGGATCTGCTCGTGCTGGGCGGTCAGCAGGTCGATCGCGTTCTCATCCAGGTTTCCCATCGTGCACCTCGTTTCTGCGCCGACGGCGGCGGTGTATTTCATATACTCCTCCGTGGACCGACCAGCGCGCCACGTTCCGGTCGAATAACTAGCCGACCGTTTATCCACCCCGAGATGCGGTAGCAGGCCGCTTGCTCGCCGCGCCCGGATAGGCCCGGCGGGATAACGGTCGAGGTCGGCTATACGGGACCTGCGCCGATATCCGGGGTACGCAGAGGTCTGCCATGAGCGCGGCTCGGTCAGCGGGCATCGGCGGGACGGAACAAGGTCAATGTCGCGGGTCGGCTGGTGAAGGTGAAGTCCGTGCCGCGGTCGTCGACCTCGCCATCGGCGGCCACGGCGACCGGGCCGCTGTCGACGTGCACGGTCAGCCGTTCGGATCGACGGTGTACGTAGGTCGCGGAGCGGTCGAGTGTCCCGGTGAGCGTGGCCCAGATCAGGCGGGTTCGCGAGAACGGCACATCCGCGCGCAGATACCGCACGTCGAGAGCGCCGTGGTGCAGCGCGGGCCGCGCCATCGGGATCTGGTGGGCGGGCCGGTAGTGGCCGTTGCCGACGAACAGCATCCAGATGCCGGTATCCACGCCGTCGATGGTCACGCGCAGCGGCTGGGCCCGAAACAGCGCGCGCACCATGGCGATTCCCGCGGCAGGCCATTTGCCCAGGCGCGACTCCCACCGTTCCCTGGTCCGAACGAAGTCCGGATAGCCGCCCAGACTTGCCGTGTTGACGAAGGTGCGGGGCGCGAGTCCGTCCGATCGCACCTGGGCCGTATCGGTCTGGACCACTTGACCCGATGCCAATGCGGTCAGGGTGTGTTCCAGCCGCTCCACGCCCGTGTCGCGGGCGAAATGGTTGAGCGTGCCACCCGCGAACACCGCGAGCGGCAGCCGATGTTCGACCGCCGCCGCCGCGACGGCCGATACCGTCCCGTCGCCGCCGAATACGCCGAGTGCGACGATATCGTCACGGCTGGCTCGATCGTCGAGTTGCGCGGCGAGATCGTCGGTCACCTCCAGAATCGTTGCGTCGGGCAGACTTTCGCGAAGTGACCGCAGTTGCTCGGCATCGGTGCCGCCGCCGGATTGTGTGTTGGTCACCAGCAGGAGGCCGCCGCCGTTGGACACCGGGGCGATTCGAAGATCGGGCCCGAGTTCGGCGGGCATATCCGCGCGCTGCGCCCACCACCGCCGGGTGCCGAGGGCTATCGCAGTGCCCAATGCCGCCCCGGCGAGCACATCCGAGGGCCAATGCACGCCGATGTGTACGCGTGAATAGCCGACGGCCGCCGCTATCGGCGCGATGGCGACCGCCGTTGCCGGAGATTCGAGGGCGACACCCGTCGCGAAGGCCGCGGCGGATGCGGCATGCCCGGAGGGGAACGAGGAGGACACCGGCGGTGTCACCAGCCGCCGCACGAACGGCACCGACTCATCGGGCGGCCGGCGCCGAGGAAACAGTGGCTTGGCCACACCATTCGCCACCGAGCTGGCCAGCGCGACCGATACGAGCCCACGCACGGCCGCCCGTCGCGGTGCGCGACCGCCGAGCAGCGCCAGCCCCGCCGCCACCACCAACCACAGCCGGCTGTAGTTGGCACTCGTGCTCAAGGTCCGCAGAAACCGATCGGCGGGCGTCGGCCGCACCCGCGCACTGCGCGCCACCAGCCACGCATCCACCCGTCCCGCGAGCTTCCGCCGCGGCGCATTCGTTTTCCGCCGTCCCATGCTCCCAGGCTATCGGCACCCACACGATCGGCCACCGCACAGAAAGCCATAGCCACCGGTCGAAGGTGCGCCACGAGTCGCGCGATCGACGAGCCGAATGCCCGTTCGACCGGCATGGAGCGGCGCAGACGCTCCGCGCCCTTGACACTCGATGTGCTTATAGGAATCGTCTGATTCCATTGGAATCAGACGATTCCTATAAGTCAGCGAGAGCACTTGCACCCCGTGTGCGCAACCCGTCCGGCGAGGAGTACACGCGCCCGCCGAATGCGTCGGCGCGCACATGACATGATCGAATCCGTGAGTTCGTCAGCCAGCACGTGGCGCGGCAGCACCATGGCGAGCCGGTCCGCCGAACGCCGCGAACAGCTCGTGCGGGCCGGATACGCGCTGCTCGGCGGCGCGGGCGCGGCGGCGACCACCATGCGGGCGGTCTGCCGCGAGGCGGGGTTGAGCCTGCGCTACTTCTACGAGAACTTCCCCGATCGCGAAGCCCTGCTCGTCGAGGTCTACGACCAGACGGCCCGCGGACTGCTCGATGCCGTGACGACCCAGCTCCGCAACGCCCCTGTCGACGAAACCGCCCGCGCCCGAGCGGCTTTCGACGCCGCGGCACAGTACTTCCAGGACGACCCCCGCCGCGGACGGATCATGTTCCGGGAAACCCTGGCCGATGACACCCTGCGGGCCCACGGCGCCGACGCGCTCCCGGCCTTCGTCACACTCGTCGCCACCCAACTCGCACCGGAGCAGGCCGCGCGGTTCGCCACCGCTTCCGGCCGGATTCCCCGGCCGGTCAGCGCGATATCCGGTGCACTGCTCGCGCTGTTGCTCGACTGGCTCGACGGCGATATCGAGTCCGACCGCGACGCCGTGGTCGACTATGCCACCCGCCTCACGATCACCATCCTCGAGCTCGGCTGAGTTCCGGCTCGAGCGGATTCAAAGCAGACCGCGCAGCCGAAGATCGCTGATGTACTTTTCGATGAGCGCGGGTGTCAGGTGCGGAATATCGTGCTCGGGCCCGATATTCGCGGCTTGGACCGCGGCGGTGAAACCCTTCGCCGGGATGGCGGAGCCGCGGATGGGCGGAGCCGGACGGCGGTAGGCGTGCAGCAGCGGTAGCACCGACGCCTGGCGCTGCTTCTCGGGCAGGGCGCGCAGGGCGGTTTCGAACCGGGCGAACCACTCCCGGTAGTCGTCGATCCGCCGGATGGGGTGGCCGGATTCGACCAGCCAGTCCACGAATTCGTCGAGGGAGATGCCGTCGTCGTGCGGGTTGAGCACGTCGAAGGTTCGGAAACCTTTGCGCACCTCGGCACCAAGAGTGGTGATCGCCTCGGCGGTGAAGTCGGCGGGCAGGCCGTCGTAGTGTGCGCGTTGACGTTTGCCGTCGGCATCGGTCTTGTAGAAGGAATACGGGGCGATCCCGGTGGCGACCACGCTGAGCAGCAGCCGGGTGAACATGTCCGGGACATTGAGCTGGCCGCCGAATCGGCTGTGGGCCAGGATCATATCGGATCGGAAGACCGCGACGGGTAGTCCGCACCGATCGTGCGCTTCCCGCAGCAGCACCTCGCCCGCCCACTTGCTGTTGCCGTAGCCATTGGCGTAGCTCTCGTTGATGGCACGTGTGGGGCTGATTCGACGGATATCGCCGTCCTCCTCGAAGGCCGAGGGCTGGACCTGGTCGGCGACGGCCACGGTGGACAGATAGGTAACAGGCTTGATCCGCGTGGTGATGGCCAAGCGGATCACTTCCGCGGTACCAACGACATTGGGGCCGAAGAGCTGGTCATAGGGCAGGACGTGATTGACCAGTGCGGCGGGGTGCACGATCAGATCGACGGTATCGGCCAGCCGATGCCAGGTCGCATCGTCCAAGCCGAGATTCGGCTCGCCGATATCGCCGGGCAGCACCTCCAAGCGGCGGGCGGCCAGCTCCCGGTAGTGCCGGATCAGTTCCGGGTCACCACTGTCGAAGGCGGCGTCGAGCCGGGCGCGGGCGGCGGTCGCGTCTTTGCCGCGGATGACGCAGATCAGGGCGCCGCCGGTCTTATCCAGTCGCTCCAGCCATTCCAGGCACAGAAAGCGGCCCAGGTAGCCATTGGCACCGGTCAGCAGAACGGTCCGGGTCCCGGTCGTGTGCGGGAGAGTCGCTGCGGCGGTGAGTGATTGTGCATCGATGAATTTGTCGAGCGTCAGCTCATCGGCACGCGCGAGATCTTTCCGAGCATGTACCGAGGCAAAGGTGGGGCGGATCGCCCCGGAACCCTGTGCCGATTCGACGTAGTCGGCCAATTCGCGCAGCCCGTTGGCCGGGCTGACGATGACGCCGACCGGCACGTCGACATCGAAGATATCGCGGAGCAGATTCGAAAACGACAGTGCGGAAAGGGAATCGCCGCCGAGATCGGTGAAATGCGCATCCGGTCGCAGATCGGTGGTGGCACAACCGAGTAGCGCCCGTGCGGCGCGGCTCACGGTATCGAGCACCGGTAGTTCGGCGGCTTCGCGGCGCAGCGCGCGCAGTTCGTCGGCCTGCCCCTCGGCCAGTTCGGCGTACAGCTGCTGCAATCGGTCGCCGTAGCGCTCGATCAGCTTGGGGCGCAATAGTTTGCCGATACCGGAGAGCAGACCGTTGTCGGCGCTGAACGGTTCGGTCTCGATCAGGAAATCGCGCGGGATCTCATAGGAATGCAATCCGGCGTCCTTGGCGATGCGTTGCAGCGAATCGCTCAGTGCCGCTTTCGGATCGGCGCTGCGCAGCACCTGTTCGGTCGGCACGATCACCGCGAGCAGATAGGCACGCTCACTGCTGCCGTAGACGAAGATCTGCTCGAGCAGCGGACTGCTGGCATATACGGCCTCCAGATGCGCGACCGCGACGAATTCACCCTGGGACAACTTCAGCACATTGTTGCGGCGATCCACGTAGACCAGCTGATCGGGCCCGAGCTCGGCCACGATGTCACCGGTCCGGTAGAAGCCGTCCGCATCGAAGATCTCCGCGGTGACCTCGGGCCGCTTGTAGTAGCCGGGAATCATGGTCGTGGTCTTCAACAGCAGTTCGCCACGCGGATGCGGCTGGTCGGTGCCGAAATACCCCAGCTCGGGCACATCGACCAGCTTGTAGTCGATGACCGGTGGGCGACAGATCAGGTTATCGATCATGATGCTGCCGCCCGCTTCGGTCGAGCCGTAGCCGTCGTGCAGGTCCAGATCGATGACCGATTCGATGAAGGTCTTCATCTCAGCGGCCAGCGGTGCGCTGCCGACGATCGCGGTAATGAACCGGCCGCCCAGAAAGTCTTCGCGCAGTTCGGCTTTCACCACACGCTCGAGTTCGGCGCGGTCGATACCCGGTTCGGAGCGCCGCGCCATTTCACTCTGATAGCGCTGAAAGACCATATCGCACACGCGAGGTACGAAGAACAGTTCGGTCGGGCGCACCAGGCCGATATCCTCGAATAGCGTCGAGACATCGCTCTTGGCCGTGAAATAGGCGGTGCCGCCGCGGGCCAGCACTCCGTACAGCGCCATGCGCCCGGCGACATGGCTCATGGGCATGTAGTTCAGGTTGACCGCGGCCACCTCGGCCTGGGCCAACCACATCGCGGTCACCAGCCCGGCGGTGTACATGGCCCCCTTGGGTGTTCCGGTACTGCCGGAGGTGTAGATCAGCAGTGTCAGCGCATCGCCGTCGGGAACGAACAGCGGCGCGGGTGGCAGAGCGCGCCCGCGTTCGAGTACCGAATCCAGTGACTCCACCACTATCGGTGTGTTCGCGAGCCGATGCCGGGCCGATTCGAATGCGTCGCGCTGATCGTCATCCTCGGGGTGGTAGTCGAAGACGATCAACCGTTCCGGCGTCGGGCCGGCCACTACGCATTCGATCGCGGCATCGAGGTTTTCGGGGGTCGCGGCGAGGATGCGTGGTGCGGTCTCGGCGAGGATCGCCGACAGCTGCGCGGGCGATGCGCTCGCCTGCAGCGGCACGGCGACCGCGCCGAGGTACAGACATGCCAGGTCGAGGGCGATGTAGTCGCTGCTGGTGAAGCCGAGGGTCGCGACGAAATCACCGGCGCGCAGCGGGTTTTCGGGGTGGTGCTGCCAGTCCGCGGCGATCGCGCCGACCCGCGCCCACAGCTCCCCGTAGGTGATGGTCTCGAATTCGGGCAGCAGTCGCAGGGTGCGCCGGCCCGCATCGTCGGTGGTCGGTTCGCTGACGCGATGCCCGAGCGCCGGGCGATCCGCATAGCCGGTCATCACCATCTCCGCGATCTGGGCTGGGCTGAGTCCAGGTTCTCGAATCGCGGCGAAGATCTGCGGGTCCGGTCGCGCGTCGCGGATCTGCGGATAGGTGGCGTACAGGTCGGTGATGCGGCCGATCAGCCGCTCCATCTGGGTATCAGTGATCATGGCCAGCCTCCTTCGGCGGGTTGCCAACCGTCGGTTGTTCCGTACACATAGAAAGGCGCCTACATTTACTAATACGTTAGCTTGTCTAAATATTCCGGGTTCGACCGAATTGGGCGGGGAATCCGGTCCGGATCATGCCGCCACCTGCCGATTTGCGATTCTGAGACCATGATGATCCCCCTCCCCGATCTGGTCGAGAGCCTGCTCGACAGCCCGCGCCCACTGCCCATTGTTACCGCGGGCGACCCCGTCCTTCGCACTCCCGCCGCCCGATACGACGGGCAGCTCACCGACGCGCAGCTGCGCCGATTGGTGCTCGCGATGCGGGAGACGATGCATGCCGCGCCGGGTGTGGGGCTCGCCGCGCCGCAGGTCGGGATACCACTGCGACTGGCCGTGCTGGAGGATCCGGCCGAGGTGACCGACGAGGTGCGCGCTGCCCGCGCCCGGGTCCCGCTGCCGTTGCGGGTCCTGATCAATCCGACCTACGAACCGATCGGCGATATCCGGGCGGCCTTCTTCGAAGGCTGCCTCAGCATCCCGGGTTGGCAGGCCGTGGTCGCACGCCACGCCAGCGTGCGCCTGCGCGGCCAGGACGAACGCGGTCGCGAACTGGATGAGGAAGTGTCCGGATGGCCCGCCCGCATCGTGCAACACGAGACCGACCACCTCGACGGCACCCTCTATATCGATCGCGCCATCACCCGCTCCCTCACCAGCGCCGAAGCCCTGACCGACCGCTGGTCCCAGCCGACTCCGGCTGCCGCGGCCGCCGCCCTCGGCTTCGAGTTTCCCTGACCGTTTCGCATGTGCATACTGCGATGGGACCGAGCGTTCGGCCGCTATCCAGGTGTTGCCAGTACCAGTGTTACTGGACTCCTGTTACTGGTGTCGGATCGGCTGCAAGCTCTAGCACATGACCCAGACCTTGCAGCCGAGTACCGCTGCGGCCACGTCGGCCGCCGCGGGTCCGGCCGTTCAGCCCGCCGCGTTCGGTGCGCGGCGGACCATCGCGGTGCTCGCGGTATTGCTCACCGGACAGTTCATGGCGGTGCTCGACGCGTCGATCGTCAACGTTGCCATACCTTCTATTCGTACCTCGTTGCATACCAGCGGATCCGCATTGCAGCTGATCGTCGCCGGATATGTGATCGCCTATGCCGTACTGCTCGTCACGGGTGCGCGATTGGGTGATCGGTTCACCCAGCGTCGCACCTTCATCACCGGGCTCGCGGTGTTCACCGTTGCCTCGCTGGCGTGCGGGCTGGCGTGGAATGAGCTCTCGCTCATCGTATTCCGGTTCGTCCAGGGTGCGGGTGCGGCCGCGATGATTCCGCAGATCATGACCATGATCCAGCGGAACTTCACCGGCAATGCGCGGGCCAAGGCGCTCAGCGCGTACTCCGCGATCATCTCCGGCGGCCTGGTCGTCGGCCAGGTGGCGGGTGGACTGATCGTCAATGCCGACCTGTTCGGGAGCAGCTGGCGTGGTGTATTCCTGGTCAATGTGCCGATCGGCGCGGCGCTCCTGCTGATCGCCCCGCGGGTTCTGCCCTCGGCCACAGCGCGATTCGATCGAAAGCTGGATCTCGCCGGTCTGACGATGCTCACCGTGTCGGTGCTGCTACTCGTGGTGCCCATGGTCTTGGGACATGAGCAGAGCTGGCCGCTGTGGACATGGATTACTCTGGGCGCCAGTGTGATCGGCATCGGATTGTTCGTGCTGATCGAGCGGGCGGTCGCGGCCCGCGACGGTGAACCGCTCTTCGCCCAGCGCGTGCTGAAGTCGCCGGGACTGGCACTGACCGCGGGCACGCTGTTCACGATCATGGCCACCTTCGGCGGCTGGATGTTCGTCATGGCCATCCACTTGCAGGGCACCCTCGGCTACACCGCATTGCACGCGGGCCTGCTGTTCATCCCGATGGGTGCGACCTTCGCACTGGTCAGTCTGAACTGGGAGCGCATCCCACATCGCTTCCATGCCACCATGATTCCGCTGGGCCTGGTACTCGCCGCGATCACGATGGTAGTGCTCGGCATGATGCTGCGCGACGGCGCCGATTTCGGCCCGCTGGCGCTGGTCGTCTTCGGCATCCAGGGCATCGGCAACGGCCTGGCCTTCAGCCCGCTGATGACCCGCACGCTGGCCAAGATTCCCATGGCGCTCGCGGCCGATGCCAGCGGCATTCTGGTCACCAGCGTGCAACTCGGCATTGTGGTCGGCATCGCCTGCTTCGGGTCGGTATTCCTGGGCCTCGCGGGAACCACGGTGCTGTCGGCGGCACATGCCTTGGGGGGCACGGCGATCGCGGAAGGTATCACGGTGCTGGTCGCTGCGGCGCTGTCCGCTCGCGCGGCCCGGTAATCGCGGGAGCACCGGGCCGATCGGCACCTCCGGCCGGATTCGGTTTATCGCCGCTGCGACGTCGCTCGACGATATTTCTCGCTCCGCTCGGTCCGGCCCGCGTCTCACCGACAGGTGAGACGCGGGCCGGACCGTACAGTCTCGTGCCGCGAATTCCGTTGCAGTCACGATCGCGATCTCGGGTATGCCTACCGCCTGTCGTGCCCTGCAGTTTCCTCGTAGTGGATCTGGTATTTGGCAGCTACCGGATTGATCTTGACCGGGTCGAGCGCTCCGTCGGTGAGCACGGATGGTCCGGCCTCGAACAGATCTTCCAGGTAGCACTCCCAGCCGCCCGGCGAGGAGATCTGCACCACCCGCGGCGGCGGCGTCGACGCGCACCGCAGGGCATGCGGAACTCCATGCGGCAAAAGTACGAACGTACCCTTCGTCGCCGTCAGAGAACGGTCGTCGAAATCGACACCGAGCTCGCCCTCGAGCACGTAGATGCACTCGTCGGCGACATGGTGGGTGTGTCGGGGAATGTCGCGGGCGACAGTGACCTCGAGCAGCGAGAACCTCCCCTCGGTGTCGTCGGTGTGGGCCTTCACCGCGAAGGCGGGAGGCATCGGGACACGCCCGGGTCGCGCTTCGCCGGCTTCGAGGAACAGGAACCGATCGTCGGACATGAGCTGATATATCCTTCTGTAGAAATTAATCGGAATCGGATTCCGCTTCCGTACAAGGATTCTCCAGAATGGACCCGTATGTCAAGCGCTGGCCGGGTCCAAATGTGGCCCGCTCTAAGGCAATTCCGCCGGTTGTGTCCGGGGTCACTCCCCCTCGGCCCGACGACGCGCCACACTGCGACCGAAGCCGGGCCGATTCGGATCAGCGCGACGCTAATGCTGGCGGCGCCGAACAAGTTTGACGATCGTCATACCTATGAGCAGGAGCGGAAACGTCTTCGCGGTGGGCATCGAACTGGATGGCGAGGGATATCACCCGGCCGCGTGGCGGCGCGCCGCGCATGCGCCCGATACCTTCCTTACCGGCGATGCGCTGCGCACACGCGTCAGTGCTGCCGAGAATGCGGGCTTTACGCTCGCGACCTTCGACGATTCGATCCTGGCGCCCCTCGGACATCCGGCCGCGCGCATCGACGCGGTGACGCGGGCATCTTTCGTCGCGGCGACCACCAGCACCATCGGGCTGGTGGCGACCGTGGCGACCACCTACGCGGAACCGTTCCACACCTCCTCGCAGCTGGCCACGCTGGACTATGCCTCGCGCGGGCGCGGCGGCTGGATCGCGACGACCATCGCCGACCCGGCGGCCGCCGCCACCTGGGGTCGGCCCGCACGCAGCACCGAATCGGAACTCGCACGCGAACAACGGGATTCGATCGAGGTCGCGCGCCGACTGTGGGACTCGTGGGAGGACGACGCCGTCGTGCGCGACTACGCCGCGAGCCGTTTTCTCGATCGAGATAAGTTGCACTACATCGACTTCACCGGCGAGACCTTCTCGGTGAAGGGTCCGGCGATCGTGCCACGGCCGCCGCAGGGGCAGCTGGTCGTCTTCGCCGATGACACAACCGAATCCGGCGCGGCCGACGTAGTTCTCGTCGCGGGGCGCGATCTCGCACAGACCCTCGCCGCCGCCGACCGCGCGCGGGCCACCGGCGCACTGGTCTTCGCCGAACTCGATGTCGCCCTGGACATCCCGCATGCGACCGCCGCTGAACGCATCGCCGATCTCGACAGGTACGCCACCGCGAATCCCACAGAGCGCCTGACGTTCTCGGGCTCCCCCACCGACCTCGTCCGCCTCCTTACCGAACTCGCACACCATGTCGACGGCGTGCGCCTGCATCCGGCCGTCATCGACGAAGACCTCCCGGCGCTGGCGCGCCAGGTCCTGCCCGCACTGTTCCGATCCGGTGTGATCCACCGCCCGGTGCCGGGTTCGACCCTGCGCGCCAATCTCGGCCTGGCGCGGCCGATCAATCGATACGCGAAGGATCAGCACTGATGAGTACAGTCTCGAGCGACAGTCGCGCGGCGGGTGGGCGCGAGGTTCCGTTCCCCGACGCACAGGTTCATTTCGGCGTCTTCTTCCAGGGCGTCAACCACTCCACGATCTGGTCGGATCCGAGCAGCGGTTCCCAGATCGACTTCGAGACGTTCCGGCGCATCATCGGCACCGCCGAGCGCGGACTCTTCGACGCGTTCTTCCTCGGTGAGGGTTTGCGCCTGCGCGAGCAGAACGGTCAGCTGCTCGATACCGATATCGCGGGCCGTCCCGATGCCATCGCCCAGCTGGCGGCGCTGGCCGCAATCACCCGGCACATCGGTCTGGTCGCCACCCAGAACACCACCTATAACGAGCCCGCCGACCTCGCACGCCGACTCGCCGGACTGGACCTGCTGTCCGGCGGCCGCGCGGGCTGGAATGCCGTCACCACCGACAATGCCTGGACCGGTGAGAATTTCCGCCGCGGCGGCTTCCTCGATCACGCCCAGCGCTACGAGCGCGCGGGTGAATTCATCCGGACGGCCCGCGAGATCTGGGATGCCTGGGCCGACACTGCGATCGCGACCACACGCCACGACACCCACTGGGCCGCACCGGCGTCGGTGCGCACCGTGACCCGCGATAACGAGCACTTCCAGGTCTCCATCACCCCGACCCTGCCGCGCAGCGCCCAGGGCCACCCCGTGATCTTCCAGGCCGGCGATTCGCCTGCGGGCCGGGATTTCGCGGCGGCCAACGCCGATGTCATCTTCTCCAGGCACGGAACGCATTTCGATGCCGCGCTGGCGTTCGCGAACGACATTCGCGAGCGTTCGGTGCGTGCGGGCCGCCCAGCCGATGACATCAAGATCCTGCCCGGCACCCAGATCGTGCTGGCCGAGAAGGAATCCGAGGTCGAGGAGAAGGCGCGGTGGGTGCTGGAGGCGCAATTCACCGGTCAGACCGCGCTTTCGCTGGTCGGCCAGGTGTGGGGCCGTGATCTGTCCGACCTGGATCCGGATGGCCCGCTGCCCGCCGACGATCCACGGCCCCGGGTGATTTCCGGTGAACGCGGCGCCCAACGCGACGGCCAGGACCCGGTGGCGATCGCGCGGGAATGGCGGGCGCTGGCCGAGGCCAAGAATCTGTCGCTGCGCCAGGTCGCCATCGAGACCTCGCAGCGATCCGGCTTCGCGGGCACCCCCGGCCAGGTCGCCGACGAGCTGACCCGCTGGGTGCGCCACGGCGCGACGCACGGGTTCAATATTTCGCCGTATCTGGTCCCGACCGGACTCGATGAGATCGTCGACTGGCTGATCCCGGAACTGCAGCAGCGCGGCGCATACCGCACCGCGTACACCGGGACCACCCTGCGCGAACATCTCGGACTCCGACCGCCGCTGACCAGACGCTGACCGCCACACCCACCGATCCGATCCGGGAAAGACGGCCGGTTTGTCGCCGAAACCGAACGCCGGACCGCGTCTTGCTCGTATGTTTGCCATACGCAGCGCAGATCGGAGTGGGACAGTGCAAGCAGCGGCTACCGCGGATTATGTGATCGTCGGCTCCGGGTCCGCGGGGGCGGTCCTGGCAAATCGGCTCAGCGCCGACCCGAATGTCACGGTGGTGGTGCTGGAGGCGGGACCGCCGGACAAGAACAGGTTCGCCCATATTCCCGCGGCGTTCGCGAAACTGTTCCGCTCGGAGGTGGACTGGGACTACCTCACCGAACCGCAGCCCGAGCTGAAGAATCGCCAGATCTACTGGCCGCGCGGCAAAATGTTCGGCGGCTCGTCGTCGATGAACGCGATGATGTGGGTGCGCGGATTCCGCGCCGACTATGACGAGTGGGCGCTGCTGGCCGGGGACGAGTGGGGGTTCGCGGCGGCGGTCGAGCAGTTCCGCAAGATCGAAAGCGTCGAGGACGCCCAATACCCGGATGAGGGCGCCGCCGGGCCGCTGCATGTTTCGCGCCAGCGCAGTCCGCGCGCGTTGACCGCGGCCTACCTGGCCGCGGTCAAGGAGTCCGGGTTCGACGTGGAGTCACCGAACCGGCCGCAGCCGGAGGGGTTCAGCGAGACCATGGTGACCCAGCACGGCGGCAGGCGCTGGAGCACCGCCGACGGGTACCTGAAGCCCGCCATGCGCCGCCCGAATCTCATTGTGCATGCCGAGGCGCTGGCGTCCCGGGTCCTCTTCGAGACCTCGCCCACCGGGGCGCGGCGCGCGACGGGGGTGGAATACCGCCAGGGCGGCAGCACCCATACCGTGTCGGCCCGGCGCGAGGTGGTGCTCTGCGGCGGTGCGATCAACAGCCCGCAGCTGCTCATGCTCTCGGGTATCGGCGATGAGGACGAACTTGCGCGCCACCACATCCCGCTGGTGCACCATGCGCCCGAGGTGGGCGCCAATCTGCAGGACCACCTGGTCGCGGCGCTCGGCTACGGTGTCGAATCCGATTCGCTGTTCACCGCGGAAAAGCCGCTCGAGCTACTCGACTATTTCATCCGGCACCGCGGCATGCTCACCTCCAATGTCGGTGAGGCGTACGGATTCATCCGCAGCCGCTCCGATCTCGAATTGCCGGATCTGGAGCTGATTTTCGCTCCAGCGCCGTTCTTCTACGAGGGCTTGGTGGATCCGACCGAACACGGCGTGGTGCTGGCGACGGTGCTGCTGCGCCCGCACAGCCGGGGTCGCATCTCGCTGTCGTCCAGCGATCCGACCGCCAAACCGATCATCGACCCGCGCTATCTTTCCGACAGTGGCGGCGCGGACCGGGCCGCGATCATGTCGGGTCTGCGGGTCTGCGCCGAACTCGCCGCCGCTCCGGCCATGAAGGCGGTACTGGGGCCGCTGATCTATCCGCCGCAGGCGCCCGCGGAAATGGAAGCCGCGATGGAACTGACGCTGAACGGCTTCTCGCACACCCTGTATCACCCGGTCGGCACCTGCCGGATGGGTTCCGACGCGGGCAGTGTCGTCACGCCGCGACTGGAAGTGCGTGGAGTGCAAGGACTTCGCGTCGCCGACGCGTCGGTCATGCCACTGCTGATTCGCGGACACACGCACGCGCCGAGCGTGTTCATCGGTGAGCAGGCAGCCGATTTCATCCTCGGCTGACCAGCGTCACTCGGATCGGCGGCGCAGGGTAGCCGCGCCGCCGAGCAGAGTCGCGACCGCGAACCCCGCGATGGCCAGCAGATCCAGCCACAGCGTGGTGGTGGGCAGTGGGAAGGTGCCGACCTCACTCATGGCGTCGGCCGCGTAGCGCAGCGGCATGACATCACTGGCCAGTTGCAGCGCGGTGGACATCTCTGCGCGTGGCCAGATCAGCCCACACAACAGGACCTGCGGAAATACGACGGCGGGCAGGAATTGCAGCGCCTGGAATTCGGTGCGGGCGAAGGCACTGGTCAGCAGGCCGGTGCAGCAGCCGAGGATGGCCGTTGACACCCCGATCAGCAGTACCGTCGCGATATTGCCCTGGGTGCGCAGCCCGAGCAGCCCGTAGGCGACGGCCGCGGCGATACACGCCTGTACCGCGGCGAGCGCCGCGAAGGCGACGGCATAGCCGAACAGCAGATCCAGCTTCTGCAAGGGTGTGCTGAGCAGGCGTTCGAGCGTGCCGCTCACCCGCTCCCGCAGCATGGCCACGCTCGTGACCAGGAACATCGACGTGAACGGGAAGATGCCGAGCAGCATCAGGCCGATCTGGTCGAAGATATCGAGGCGATCCACGAAGATGAACCGCAGCAGAGCCAGCAGGAGACTGGGCACGAACAGGACCAGCAGCAGGGTGCGGCGGTCGTGGCGGATCTGGGTCAGTACTCGGGCCGCGGTCCAGAGTGTGCGTGAAATCGACATCAGGCCAGCACCTTTCGTGTCTCGGAGGTGATGTCCCGCGCCAGGATCAGTCTGAGGAATGCCTCTTCGAGATTCTCCGCATCGGTGGCCGCGCGCAGATCGGCGGGCGTCTCGTCGGCGAGCAGTCGACCCTCGCGCAACAGCAGCAGACGGTCGCAGCGGTCGGCCTCATCCATGACATGGCTCGATACCAGCAGGGTGGTGCCCGCCGCGGCGAGGGCGTGGAATTGCTGCCACAGGTCCCGGCGCAGCACCGGGTCGAGTCCGACGGTCGGTTCGTCCAGCACCAGGACAGCGGGACGGGCCAGCAGTGCGCACGCCAGCGAGACCCTGGCACGCTGGCCGCCGGACAGCGAGTCGACAAGGCGATCGGCGAGGTCGGCGAGTCCGACATCACGCACTGTCTCATCCGCGGCGGCGATGCCGCTGCCCTGGATGCGGGCGAAGTAGTGGGCGTTCTGGCGAATCGTGAGATCGCCGTAGACCGAAGGTTGTTGGGTGACATAGCCGATCTGCGCGCGCAGCGCGACCGCGCCTGCGGGCAATCCGAGCACGGTGACTCGACCGCCGGTGATCTTTTGTACGCCGACGATGGCGCGCAGCAGCGTCGTCTTGCCGGAGCCGCTGGGGCCGAGCAATCCGGTGACACTGCCCGCGGCGACGGTGAAATCGAGTTCGTGCAGTACCTTCGACTTCCCGCGCCTGATCGTTAGTTTTTGTACTTCGATTGCGCTGCGTGCTGTTTCGAGTTCGGTCATGCTCTGCCGCCCTGTCGGCTCTTGATCGGCGAAGTCGTGCTCACATCAGAGACCGTTAGGTCCAGTTGTGCGCCCGGGCTGTTGGGGAAGGTGATGGTGGTCTGCAGTGGTAGGTGCGCGCCGCGCACGCGCAACCACACGGTCAAAGTGGCGTCGGTTCCGACGGCGGGCAATAGGGCGCGCAGCGTCTGCGCCGGTACCACGGCCCGCACCTCGAACGCGTCGACGCCGGTGAAGTCCGCTCGCGCAACGGTTTCGGCCTCGCGCAGTGAACCGATCAGGCGCGCCATGGCACCGTTGCGTCCGATCAGTCCGGTCGGATCGCCTACGCCGAAATTCGGCGGCAGTGAGGTCTTGGTCCCGTCCGGGGCGATACCGACCACCTTGCCCTCGGATGCGACGAACCGGGTCGTCGATCCGATCACCGGAATCGCGGTGCCCGTCGCGGTACCGCCGTGCTCGGTCGACAGGTCCGCCTCGAGTCGGCGCAGCGCAAGCCCCGGCACCGCACCGTCGGCCCGCAATACCAGATGCGCGGAATGCACCGCGCCCGTGGAGATTGCGGCATCACGCAGCATCAACTCGGCATCGGGCAATCCGCCGTCGCCGCATCCCGCGATCAGCGCGGTGCCCGCGACCACGAGGGCTGCTCTTCGATAGCGCACCGAAACACCTCCTATGGGTAGTGTCGCTACCCATAGGCTAGGCGGCTAAGGGTAGGATTACTACCCATGAGTGCCGAATTGCTGAAAGGGCATCTGGACGGCATGATCCTGGCCGTGCTCGCCGATGGCCCACGGCACGGCTACGGCGTCATCGATGCGCTCCGGGACCAGACCGACGGCCACTTCGATCTGCCCAAGGGCACGATCTACCCGGCACTGCACCGCCTCGAACAGGCCGGACTGATCAACGGCGCATGGTCGACCGAGGGCGGACGGCGGCGGCGCACCTACGTGCTCAGCGCCGCGGGACATCGGCAGCTCGGCATCGAGCGGGCCTCCTGGCGCGAATTCGTCAGCGCCGTGGGCGCATTGATGGACGGAAACGGAGGAATGGGGGAAACACCGTGTCCGGCAACGTAATCGATGACTACCTCAGCGATCTCGACCGACGCCTGGTCGGTGCACGTCGCGATCGGCGCCTGATCCTGACCGAGATCGGTGATGGACTGCACGAATCGGTGGAACATTTTCTCGCGCGGGGCCTTTCCCTACCACAGGCCCGCGCGGCAGCGATACACGAATTCGGCACGCCCGCGCTGCTCGCCGCCGATTTCGCGCTGGTCAACTCCTCGAAGCGGATCAATCGCTATGGTCGCGGGTTCCTGATGATCGGACCGTTGATCGGAATCCTTTGGGGCACAGCGGCATTACTCGGATCCTTCGCCGCCGTGCCGTGGCCACTCACGGTAACGGGCTTGATCGTGATGGCGGTCGCCGTCATGATCGGCGCACCGTTCACCGCGGTCGCCACAGCCGCGACGGGTCGCGCGAGCCGTTGGCTGCGCATGGAGACCCGATTGGCCGCAAAAGCGCTGGTGGTTACCGCGGTTGTCGCCTTGACCATCGACGCGATTCTGATCACGACCTTGGCGACGGTGATCACCCTCGCGCCACAGGGTGTGGTCGTCTTGCCGGTGGCGCTCGCCACAATCGCCAGCCTCACCCGCATCGCCATCGCCGCGGCCAGCATCCCGCGCCTCGGTCCCGCTCGAGCCATGACTTCCTAACGCCGCTACCGTCTGTGGCGGCCGGAATTATTGACGGTTCAGACGCCATCGCCGGATGGCCGAATCTGCTGTCCGACGGCGGTGCGCTCTTGATCGTCGCGTTGGTCGCCATCGGCATTCGGCCCCGGTTGGCCGCTTATCGCTGAGCGAGTTGGCATCAGCGCCCATTTCTGAGCTCGATCCGCGAGATCCATCGTGATCGGACGGGAATGGGAGTGCACACCAAGGCGATTCGATGCCCTCGGCTCGTGCGCGCCAATAGCGCGCTCGAATCGGCATGCAGTGCACTATTGCAACCTCTGCGCATACGCAGAAGGCGCTGTTTCGCACCGAATGTCGCAATGCCGAGCACGCTGTGCGGGCGATGCGGCGGAATCAGGCGAAGGCGAACAGGACCAGAGATGCTGCGGACAGGACCAGGTATGGGAGGGGGTAGCCGAGGTGGGTGTACCACTTGGCGCGCAGGATGGTGATTTCCGCGCCGAGGAAGAACAGCACGAGGCAGACGGCGGCGGCCAGGGCCAGCGGTGGGATGGCCAGGCCGATCAGCAGGCCGAAGGCGCCGAGGGCTTTCAGCGCCGCCAAGGGGTTGAGGGTCCACTGCGGGAGGCCATAGCCCCGCATGGTCTCGCGCACCTTATCCGCCTCGACGATATCGAAACCGGCGGCGAACAGGGCGCCGACTGCGGCGAGGATGGTGACGACGACATACGCGACTGACATGGCAATACCCTCCGGGTGTCTCGGTTGTGTGAGTCTGCGATCGTGGTGCGGCACCCGATCGCCTTATCCACGTGACGGATGCCGAGCGCGAAAGGTGACCGATGCACGCACAGGATTTGTTGGCGCGACGATTCGAGGCGCACCGCGATCACCTGCGCGGGGTCGCGTACCGGATGTTGGGGTCGGCCAGCGAAGCCGATGACGCGGTGCAGGAGGCGTGGCTGCGGCTGTCCCGCTCCGATACCAGCGAGGTCGAGAATTTCGCGGGCTGGCTGACCACGGTGGTCTCCCGGATCTGCCTCGATATGCTGCGCTCGCGGGCCGCCCGGCGCGAGGATCCGATCGATCGGATCGCCGATCTCGGCGACTCCGCCTATGATCACGATCCGGAAAGCGAAGCAGTACTGATCGATTCGGTCGGACGGGCGCTGCTGGTGGTCTTGGATACGCTCGGGCCCGACGAGCGGGTCGCCTTCGTGCTGCACGATATGTTCGCCGTGCCGTTCGACCAGATCGCGCCCATAGTGGGCCGCACATCGGCCGCCACCAAGAAGCTCGCCAGCCGGGCCCGCGTGCGGGCGCACAGCGATGCCACCGCATCCACCGCGCAGCTCGCCGAGCAGCGGCACGTCGTCGACGCCTTCCTCGCCGCCGCCCGCAGCGGTGATCTCGACGCGCTGCTCGCGGTGCTGGCCCCCGACGTGGTGCGCACGGCCGATCCCGCCGCACTGCCCTCGGGTATGGCGCTGGTCGTCCGGGGCGCGCAGGAGGTGGCCCGCGAGACCGTCATCCTGCGCCGCCGCTCGCAGGTCGCCACGCTCGCGCTCGTCAACGGGGCGGTCGGCATCATTGTCGCCCCGCGCGGCAAACTGCTTCTCGCCCTTGCCGTTACGGTCGTGCACCACCGGATCGCGGGCTACGAGGTGATCGCCGATCCGGCCCGGCTGCGCGACCTCGACTTGGCGGTGCTGCCCGAATCCCTCTGAGCCGTCAGGCGTAATGCAGCGCGGGTGCGACGATCGAGGGGATCAGGAGCGATGTCGGCGAAGGAATGTCTGCCGATCCTTCGCCCGCACCGAGCCCGACCCCGCCCGACCAGCCGTCAGTCGCAGACGGCACCGAAGGAGGCCGAGCCGACCAGCTTCGAATACTTGGCGAGCACGCCGCGGGTGTAGCGGGGCGGCAACGGTTTCCAGCCCTCGCCGCGACGGGCGAGTTCCGCGGGGTCGATCAGCAGGTCGAGGGTGCCCGCGGCGACGTCGAGGCGGATCTGGTCGCCGTTGCGGACGAAGGCGATCGGACCGCCGTCGACCGCCTCTGGGGCGACGTGTCCGACGCACAGTCCCGTGGTGCCGCCGGAGAATCGACCATCGGTGAGCAGCAGCACGTCCTTGCCGAGTCCCGCGCCCTTGATGGCCGCGGTGATCGCGAGCATTTCGCGCATTCCGGGACCGCCTTTGGGGCCCTCGTAGCGAATGACCACTACATCGCCCGCGGTGATGGTGCCATCCTCCAATGCGTCCATCGCCGCGCGCTCACCGTCGAAAACCCGTGCGGTGCCGGTGAATACGTCGGAGTCGAAGCCCGCGGATTTGACCACCGCACCGCCGGGTGCGAGGGATCCGGCGAGGATGGTGATACCACCGGTCGGGTGGATCGGGGAGGTCATGGCCCGCACAACTTTGCCGTCGGGGTCCGGTGGGGCGATATCGGCGAGGTTCTCGGCCACCGTCCGACCGGTCACGGTCAGGCAGTCGCCGTGCAGCAGGCCCGCATCGAGCAGCGCCTTCATCATCACCGGCACGCCGCCGATTCGATCGACATCCGTCATCACATGTCGCCCAAAGGGTTTCACATCGGCAAGGTGGGGCACCCGGCGACCGACGCGGGCGAAATCGTCCAGTGTCAGATCCACATTCGCCTCGTGCGCGATCGCGAGCAGGTGCAGTACCGCATTGGTGGAGCCGCCGAATGCCATGACGACGGCGATGGCGTTCTCGAAGGCCTCCTTGGTGAGAATGTCGGCGGTGGTGATCCCGCGACGCAGCAATTCCACCACCGCCGCACCACTGCGCCGGGCGTAGCCGTCGCGGCGCCGATCGGTCGCGGGCGGCGCCGCACTGCCCGGCAGCGACATGCCCAGGGCCTCGGCCGCGCTGGCCATGGTGTTGGCGGTGTACATCCCGCCGCACGCGCCCTCGCCAGGACAGATGGCCCGTTCGATGGCGTCCACGTCCTCGCGGCTCATCAACCCGCGCGAGCACGCGCCGACGGCCTCGAACGCGTCGATGATCGTCACCTCGCGCTCACTGCCATCGGAGAGTTTCGCGATACCGGGCAGGATGGAGCCCGCATACAGGAATACGCTCGCCAGATTCAGCCGCGCCGCCGCCATCAGCATGCCGGGCAAGGATTTATCGCATCCGGCCAGCAGTACGGAACCGTCGAGCCGCTCGGCCTGCATCACCGTCTCGACGCTGTCGGCGATCACCTCCCGCGAGACCAGCGAGAAATGCATGCCCTCATGGCCCATCGAAATGCCATCGGAGACCGAAATGGTGCCGAATTCCATGGGATACCCGCCGCCCGCGAACACGCCATCCTTGCAGGCCTTGGCGAGCCGATCCAGCGACAGGTTGCAGGGCGTGATCTCGTTCCAGGACGACGCCACCCCGATCTGGGATTTGCCCCAGTCCGCATCGTCCATGCCGACGGCCCGCAGCATGCCACGCGCGGCCGTCTTCTCCAGCCCATCGGTGACGTCGCGGCTGCGCGGTTTGATATCGGGAGCGTTCGGATCATTGGCCATGGCCACATCATTCCTGCCCGGATCGCCGAGCGCCGCCGACCACGCCGATCATCGCGTCGATTATCGGAGCGTGCCGATTCGCTGGAGCAGATTCAGCAGAGTCGCACGTTCGTCGGTCGACAATGCGGAGAAGGAGTCGGCCAGTACCTCGTTCGCGACCTGGTTTCCGGCACGCAGCACCTGCTCGCCGGAAGCGGTCAGCCGATGTTCGATGGCCCGGCCGCGGCCGGGCGTGCGGTCGATCAGACCACGCGCGACCAGCCGGTTCGCCAGAGTGCCGAAGGCCTGCTCGCTCTGGAATGTCTCCTCGGCCAAGGCGCGTGCGGTGGCACCGGGATTGCGGTCGATGGCGCGCAGGGCATCCCACTGGGCCAGGGTGCTGCCGATGGCCGCGAGCCGACCGTCCAGCGCGCGATGGTGGCGGTACTGCGCCTGTTTGACGGCGCGTCCCAGGACTTGCAGATCATCGGGCATGGACATCACCCTAGCAGTATGACTAAGCTTGTTTATATCAACATGTTTAGTCAATGAATCGAGGCGCTTCCCGATGACCGCAGACGCCCAACCGCAACCGCTCACGATCGCCGAATCAGGCAGCGGACCAACAATTCTCGTTCTACACGGCGGCGCTGGCCCGGCCTCGGTGGCCGGTATCGCCGAGCACCTGTCGCGCACGTTTCATGTCCTTATGCCGACCCATCCGGGTTGGCATGGCACGCCGATGCGATCGGGCGGCATCGGTGACCTCGCGCGCGCCTATCTGGACCTGCTCCACGACCGCGAACTGGATGACGTTCTCGTCATCGGCTCCTCCATCGGCGGCTGGATCGCCGCCGAAATGGCGGTCCGCGATGACGAGCACCGCATCGCCGGGCTGGTGCTGATCGACGCGACCGGCGTGTGGTTCGACGACACACCGATCATCGACTTCTTCGCCCTCGACGCCCGGGGCGTGGCCGAGCACTCCTACCACGACCCCGCACGCTTCTACCAGGACCCCGCTGATATCCCTGCCGCGCAATCGGCCGTGCGCCAGGCGAATATGGTCGCGCTCCGGCATTACGCGGCCGACCCGTACATGCACAACCCGCAATTGCTGCCGCAACTGGCCGCGGTGACCACACCGACCCTGCTCCTCTGGGGCGAAAGCGACCGCATCGTCACCCCGGCCTACGGCGCGGCCTATGCCACCGCCTTCGGCAATGCCCGCTTCGAAATCATCCCAGCGGCAGGCCACATGCCTCACCTGGAGCAACCAGAGGCCACCTTCGCCCACATCGACGCATTCCTGCCCGCATTGCGTTAGCCCTACTCACGGATTTCCTTGCGGTCGATATCGTTCGGCGCTCGCAGGCGAAGGTGGCGGGTGACGAAGACGAGCAGGGCGACGAGTTGGATGGCCGCGGTGAGCGCCTACCCCGTGATGCTCGCGAAACCCATCGGTGGTGTGGCCGATGGCCCCGTGCGCAGCACCGGCCGGAAGTCGGGTAGGGCGGGCAGCACGTCGGCATTGCGGGCGGCGTAGCAGCGCACGCGCGGGAGCTTCCGGGCGACCTCCGCGCGTTCCACCGGTTCGGCATCGATGAAACCGATGGTGTCCAGTGCCAATCCGAGCGTCTGCGCGATGCGGACCACGGATGACGACTTGCGGCCCCAGCCGATCTCGATGACCGAGAACATGTCATAGAGCCCGTGCCGGTACAGCTTGTTCAGGGTCAGGTCGCGATCGCTGCGGCTGGCGACGGCATGCCAGATGCCGCGTTCGCTGAGTCTGTGCAGGGTGCGTAGGGCGGCGAGCCGTGGTGCGCCGCTGGTCGCGTCGCACACGACACCATCCCAGAGGGTGTTGTCCAGTTCCCAGACAAGACATCTCAGAGCCGGTGCCATCGCCTGCCCCTATCGGTTGGTCATCGCTGCCGCCCTGCCGTGTCATCGGCAGATGGGGTACCAGCACACCATCCAGCGAACGGCAGGTGCCGGGCAAGCCCCCGCTTTCTTGGGAGCCCGTCCGGCCGACGTGATACTACCGGCACCGCCTGCAAATGCTCTTGTCAAAAGCCGTAGTAGCGGCGGACGAGGCGTTCGTAGACCCGCGCGGGCGTGAATCGCCGGGTCCAAAATGACAGCCGAACATCGCTGCCGCACAGGTAGGTCTGGCGCGGTTCATCCGCTTCCAGGATCGTCCGCACCTTCCTGGCTACCGCCTCTGCGGGCTGTCCGGCCTCGAGATAGCCGGTGACCCGCGCCAGCACCGAGATCCGATCGGGTGTGTACGCCTCGATCGGATCGGCAACGCGCACAGCGGAATCGATGATCGGGGTGAGCGTCCACCCCGGTGCCAGTACCGAAACATGGATGCCGAACGCGGCGGTCTCCATGCGCGCCGCCTCCCCCAGACGTTCGATGGCCGCCTTGGTGGCCGAGTACCAGCCGCCGTAGGGTTCGGCGATCGCACCCGCACCGGAACTCACCACGATCACCCGGCCGCTGCCCTGTGCCCGCATGATGGGCAGCACCTCGCGCAGTACGCGGTGCGTGCCGATCACATTGGTATCGATCAGCGCGGCGGCCTCGTCCGGATCGGTCTCCTCCACCGAGCCGACAATGCCGTAGGCGGCGAAGGTGACCACGGCGTCGATCCGCCCGTGCCGTGCGTGCACGGACTTCACCCAACCGCGCACCGCCTCGGTATCGCGGACATCGACCTCGCACACGCCCGCCCGCGCGACCTTGTCACTGCCTTCGACCGTATAGCCGACTCGTGCCAGGTATTCCATGGTCGCCGCACCCATACCGTTGGCGGCACCGGTCACCAGGACGACGGTCATAGCGCACACACCTTCAGCACCTGCGGCAATACCTCGAGACGGGCCGATTCGACGATGGTGATCTCGCCGTCCAGTTCGAGCGGGGCCGGCGCGGCGGGGCGCAGTTCCACCGATGTGTCGCGGTGGCAGGTGGCCAGTGCGGAGCCCACGAATTTGCCGCGGTAGAGACCGGCGATCAGACCCAGAATCCGAGCGCGGCCAGCGGCTTCCCAGATATTGATATCGAAGCGGCCGTCGGCGCGAGTGACCGGGGTGTCGTAGTACATGCCTCCGGCGAAGTGCACGCTCTTGAGTACGCCGACATTGGTGATCGGCGCGGTGTGCACCCAGTCCGAGCCGCGCACCTGGACGGCCAGCGGCTTGTGGGTGGCGATATTGCTCAGCGCGGTGGCGATAATGGCCGCCTCCACATTGCGTGACTTCAGCCAGCCGATCAGGCCGCGGGCGTGGTTGAACGAATGATTGCCTGCCGCAACGAGTCCCATACTCGCATTGAGCAGGAAGTAGCGGACCGTACGGGTGCCGTCGGGCAGCAGCATGGTCGCCTTGCCCACATCGACGAGTTCGGCCGGACCGAGCCGGACCGGGATATCGGCGATCCGGGTTCGCCCCGGTTTGTGGAAGTCATTGGAGCTGCCGAGACCGACCGCGCCCAGCGCGGACCGCTCCGCTCCGCGCCGCGGTCGATCGGTCTCGGGATCCATGATCGCGTTCAGGACCAGGTTGACCATGCCGTCGCCGCCCGCCGCCACAATGACATCGGGTGCTTCCGACTCGAAACTCGCGCGCACCACCTTCGCGGCCTGTTCTGCGTCACTGGGCATTTCGACGGTGAGGTCGGTATCCCGTTCGCGCAAGGCGTGTTCGACCGGACGCCACCGCTGTAGGGCCGTCCCGGCATTGGACTGTGGATTCAGGATGACGAGCATTAATTCTCCTCGATACCCAGCCACTCGCGCAGCCGGGGCCAACCCCCGGTACTTACTAGACCGGAAATCGAACAGTCCTGTGGGACAGCCGATTCCGGTACATTCACAAGAAACACGGGTATCCCTATTCGCGCCGCTGGCGCATCATTGGCGGCGTCATTGCCGATCATCACGCACTCCCCCGGTTCCACGCCGAGCCGATCCAGCAGCTCGCGGTAGAACTCGATGCGTGGCTTCGAACGGCGCATGTTCTCGCCGCTGGTGCGAAAGCTGAAGGCGGACGGGTCGTAGCCGCCCCAACCCAGCCGGGTGACGACGGTGCTGTCCGGCCACAGCGGGTTGGTCGCGACCACCTGCGCGATGCCCGCCTCCCGGAGCCGGGTCACCGTATCCAGCGCCCACGGCTCGGGCGGAAAGCACTGCCGCAGGCGTGGAAAACCCGTCTCGGCCAGGATCTTCAGCTGCGTCGCGACGGCATCGGGTGTAATGCCGAGCCGGTCGGCGAGCAGCCGCACCATGAGTTCGGTATTGGTGTGCTCGGTGTCGTTGGCGCGCACTTGCTTCAGCACGCCGTAGAGGACGCGCAGAAACCGATGCCGCGGGGTCAACTCGCGGAACACCTGCGCGGCCGCCAGCGGCATGAGCGTCTTGAACCTGTGCCGGTGCAGCCGCACCAAGGTGCCGTCCAGGTCCCACAGCACCATCCGGTATCCGGGCGCACCCCGTCGCGATGCGGTGCGCCCCCTCATTCTTGGCTGTCCAGAACCGCTTGCAGATCGTCTCGGGTCAAACCGAGCTGCGCCGCGTATTCATCGATGCCGGGACGTTCGGCCACGCTCGTCCCGAGGCCCGCCCGGCTCGCCAGTTCCGAACCATAGGCGGCACCGAGATCGAAGACCGTCTTGGCCAGTGCCGCCGGGAACAGCCAGCGGCCGAGGTCGCGCTGGAATACCCGGGTCAGGCGGTACGGAGCCGAGATTCGCGCGCCGAGGTCGGATAGCGCCGACGGGTCGCGCAGCGAACTCATCTTGCGCGCCTCCGCGCCGGGTACCAGCAGCAGATCCGACCACAGCCGCGCGAAGCTGGCGCGCTTCTCGGTGGCGACCGCGGTCATATTGAATTCGGTATAGGCCTTCTCGATGCGCGAGGTGTGGGTGGAGCGACTGCGCAGCAGGGCGTGGATATCGGCGGTCTTGCGCGCGGTGTCATAGCGGGTGAAGCGGTTTGTCTTAGGAGCTATCCAGCCGATCAGGGCCGCGAATTCGGGAATAGGGACGATCCGATCGGCCAGCGAAAGGGCGTGGTACATCAGGTTTTCGCTGCCCGCTTTGGCGATTTCACCGGCGAGTAGGTCGTAATCGACATCGGTCGCGTAGCGGGCCAGATTCCAGATGTCGGCGAGTTCGCGCACACCGGTTTTGTAGTAGGGCAGGTGGATGCCGAGGTGGTGCAGATTGTCCTCGTGCGACATGGCCCAGGCGGGCACACCGTAGAAGTCGATGCGCCGCACCCGCTTCCAGATGGCGGCGTAATCGATGGTGTACGGCGCCAGCGGGGTGATCAGGCCCCAGTGCGTGCCGACGACCAGTGCGCCGTCACGGGAGACGAACGACGGCAGGTGGTGGGAGCGCTCGGCGCGCACCTTGGGCGCCTTGCCGAGCAGTTCCGAGGTGGCGAAAAGGCCCAGCTCCCGATAGATCTCGATGACGGTGTCGACCTGGTCGAGTTCGACGAGGATATCGAGGTCGTTCATGCGCTTATAGCGCGGATCGTGATAGATCTCGGTCGAGAACAGCATGCCCTTGAGCACCACACAGCGCACACCGCGTTCGTCGAAGCGGCGCAACAGCTCGAGGGCACCGGCCAAACGCCGATCATTGACGGCGGCAATGTGATCGGTCACGCTCGCGAAATGCCTGCGAACCAATTCGGGTACCAGCTCGTAGAGGTCCTCGGATTCCAGGCGGCGCTGCACCAGCGGGACAGTCGCATTGACTTTCGCCAGCTCGAAAACCTCTGCCCAATTGGTGATCTCATGGGCCAGCTCGGCCAATTGCGACTGCTCGTCCGGGCTCGGGTCCGCCAGTGCGGCGTGCACCAGTAGACGTTCGGAAGCCGTTGCGCCAGCGGCGATCTCGGTTCCGGTCATATCAGCGGATTCCTTCGGATTCGGTGGTGCCGATTTGTTCGCGGTGGAAGGCGAAGCGGCGCGCGACAATCGAGATCTTCTCCAGCGCGAAATCCAGCTGCTCTCGGCTGAGGGTGGCCATCATGCTGACGCGCAGCCGCTGCTGTTCGCGTGGCACGGCCGGGAATTCGACACCATTGACGAAAACGCCCTCGGCGTGCAGCGCCGCCACCACCTCGGCGACGGCCAGGTGTTGCGGCACCAGAATCGGAATGATCGCGGTCTGCGGATCGACCGCGAAGCCCATTCGGCGCAGTTCCCGGACGAAATAGTCGACATTGTCGTGCAATTGGCGGATGCGCTCGGGATGGGCGTCGATGAAATCGATGGCGGCGAGCACCGAGGCGACCACCGCGGGCGCGAGCGAGGCCGAGAACATGTAGGACCGCGCGAAGAAGCGCAGTGTATCGACCAGATCCTTCGATCCTGCGACAAAGCCGCCGGTAGTGGCGAACACCTTCGAGAATGTGCCCATATAGAGCTCGACCGATCCGGGCCCCATGCCGAAATGCTCGGCGGTGCCATGACCTTTCGCACCGAGGACACCGGTGCCGTGCGCGTCGTCGATGGCCAGCCAGGCCCCGAACGAATCGCACAGCGCCCGGATCTGCGGCAGCGGCGCGATGTCGCCGTCCATCGAGTACACGCCCTCGACGGCGACCACGATATTGGCACCCGGATTGCGCCAGCGGATCTGCATCAGCCGGTGGCGCAGATGCCGAAGGTCATTGTGGTCGAAGGCCATCGAGCGGACCCGACCGAGTTGAATGCCGTCGTAGAGGCTGGCGTGGCTCTGCTCGTCATAGAGCAGGATGTCACCGTTGCGCAGCAGACCGGTCACCCAGCCCACATTGGCGGCATAGCCGGAGGAGAAGACCAGCGCGGATTCGCAGCCCTTGGTCTCGGCGAGACGCTCCTCCAGCCGCCGATGCACCGAGGTGGTGCCGTTCAACAGCGGCGGCCCGCCGTGGCCGACACCGAATTCCCGGACGGCACGGACGGCCGCCTCGACGATCTCGGGTTCGTTGCCGAGCCCCAGGTAGTTGTTCGAGCCCAGCATGATCAGGTCACGGACCGCACCGCCGTCGGGATCGCGCACCTGCACGACAGGACCGGCCGGTCCGGTGATCTCGCGCAGCACGAACCCGGTGCCGCGCGCATTGGCGACATAGGGCCGGAACTCCTCGAAGCGCTGTTCGAAGGTGTGTGCGGCGGGATCGAGATAGTGTTCGAGGCTGAAGTTCTCGCCGTGCCCGGCACCGGTCCGGTGGGGGACGGCCGCGGTGGAAGTCATGAGCTGTGTTCCTGAACGATAGTTGCGGTTCCGGCCTTGCCGTCGAGAATCAGCACATCCCCGCTGGCGACCAGGCGAGTGACGCCCGGAACTCCGACGACGGTGGGGATGCCGAGTTCGCGGCCGATAATGGCGGTGTGTGAGAGCGGACTGCCCTTCTCGCTGACCAGTCCCCCTGCGGCCACCATCAGGAAGACCCAACCGGGATCGGTGCTGGCGGCCACCAGGATCTGCCCGTCGACGACCACATCCGGCTCCGGTGTGGTCAGCACCAATGCCGGAGCTTCGACGCGGCCCGGCGCGCAGCCGATTCCGTGCAGCACATTGCCGGAATCGCCGGTCGGGACCGGATGTTCGAAGGCCGGATCGTTGATGCCGACGGCCGCGATACCCGCGGTGACGATCCGCGTCGGCAACTCCTCGACGCGCCACCGCTCGTGGTCGTGTTTGCGGGTGGCCACCGTGCGCGCGGCATCGGTATCGACGGCGGTGCCGCGGGTCAGTGCCGCGATCTCCTCATAGGTGAGCCAGAAGATATCGCGCGGATCATCGAGCAGTCCCGCCGCGTGCATTTGCCTGCCGTACTCCCGGAACACCCGCTTCACCAGGCCGAACGAGCGGCTGCGGCCCAGACGCATATTCTCGCGCTGCTTGACGTGCTCACGCGCGCGACCGAGTGCGAACCGGAATGCCATCCGCTGCGCGAACTTTCCACGGAACAGTGCCGCCGCGGTGGCCTCGGCCTCGCGCCGGATCAGCTTCTCCCGCGCCGCCATCTCGTCGATGTTCTGACCGCCACGCAGATAGTTGCGCAGCATCGGCACCAGCCGCTGCGGATGTTCGCCCAGCGGGTCGGTCTCCAGCTTCAGCTCATCGACGGTGCGGTCGCCGAACAACGCGATATGGCGCAGGCAGGCGGCGCGGAATTCGGCGAATCCGGGTTGCGCCAGGGCTTTCCACACTTCCTGCGGCTCCAGCGGGCCCTCGAACAGCTCGCGCACCGCGGTATCGGACCGGACGGTGGCGGTCAGTGCGAGTGCGGAGCGCACCGGGTCGACGCTGTCGACCCCCTCTTCGCCGCAGAACAATTCGTTGCGCAGCGTGATGGCGGCCGTCTCGGTGAGACCTTCACGTTCCAGCAGCAGTCCGACGACGTGGAACATCTGCTGGGCCAGGAAGTCGTTGAAGATCTGCACCGCGTACGCGGGCACGAGTTCGTGCAGGCAGCGCTCCATCCACTCCAGCAGCGCCTCCGGATCCCGCTCCCGCTCCGGTGTATCCGGGGCGAGGCGGCGGTCCAGGTCGGCGGTGAAGGACTGCAGTTCGGTGAAGAATGCGCGCAGTCGGCGCGGCAAGCGCAACCAGCCCACGGTGATAATGGCGGCGATGCGCAGCCGCAGCAGATACATCTTCGCCCGTGCCAGACCGCGTTTCGGTGCGGCGGGACGCTGGTAGCGGTTTTCGATATTGAGGGCCGCCTCCCAGCCCTCGATGGCGAACTCCATGCCGGGAATCTGCAGGAACAGCCGGTACCAATTGCTGATGTTGTAGTAGATGCGACCGTGTGCGGTGCCGACCAGATAGGGGTACAGGCTCGCGGCATTGCGGTCGACGATCGCGTCGCTCGCGCCGAAGTCCTTGTGGCAGGCTCGGAATACCTGTTCGTAGGCATTGCGCAGGATGGAGAAGGTGAGCGGGGTGGACAGGCCGGGATAGGACTCGGCCACATTGACATTGTCGAAGATGGTTTCGCGCGCGCCCGTCGCGGTGATCGGACGGGCCTGGAGCAGGTACAGCACGCCGCCAGCGTCATAGGCCCATTCGACATCCTGTGGGGTGCCGAAGGTTTCGGCCAATGCCGTCGCGGTGTCGACGAGTTCGACCACCTGGGCATCGGTGAGCGCCTGATCGGTGACTGCGGCCATCTCTTCGATGACCGTGCCGGAACCATCGGCGGCCACCACCACTCTGCTCTGCTTCTCGGCGACCGAACGGGACACGATGGTGCGCGCGGCGGTATCGACGAAATAGGTGTCACACTCGACGGTGCCGGCGACCACCCCCTCCCCGAGTCCGAGCGCGGCCGAGACCACGGCCTCGGCCGGATCGCCGGTCTGCGGATTGCAGCTGAAGGCGACACCGGAGACCGCGCTGTCGACCAGCACCTGAACCAGGACGGCACAGTCGATCTCGGCATTGTCCAGACCGCGGTGCGCCCGGTAGAACAGCGACCGTTCCGAATAGGCGGAAGCGAGAACTTCCAGCACCGCCTCGGATACCTGTGCGGGAGCGATATTCAGCAGCGTATCGAGTTGACCCGCGAAGGAATCGGTCGCCGAATCCTCGCCGCTCACCGAGGAGCGTACGGCCAGTCGGATATCGGATTGTGGTGTGCGATCGACGATTTCACTGACATCCGCGTCGAGTTCGGTTCGAATGTCCGCCGGTATCGCCGTGGCGAGAATGAGCGCGCGAATGTGCGCCGACACCGCACGCAGCGCGGCCGGATCGGTGTGCTCGAGCGAATCCAGTTCCGCGGCAATGGATCCGCGGATCGGTTCGAGTATGCGCGCGCAGGCCGCGGAGCTGAGCACCACGAACGGCGGCACCCGGTATCCGGCCGCCACCAGCCTGGCGAGGTTCGCCGCCTTGGCGCCGACCTGGGTCGCCAGCGTGGCATCGGCGGTCAATGCGATGTCGCTGACTGTCGCGCCGAGGGCTGCTCCTGCCTCAGCCGTCACCCGGCCACCGCCCCTCACTGAATCGCTTCGCGATGCTGTACTCATTGCGCGGCCTCCTGCATGGTCTTGGCCGTCGGCTCCGCGGGCGCACGCCGGGTGAGCCGCACCAGTACCGGATCGGGGGTATTGGAGATCTCCGGGTTCTCCCGCACCCGCATGCCATTGACGAGTTCGATGTCGTAGCGGGCCAACAGCATCGCGATACCGACGCGTACCTCCGTCAGCGCCATATGCTGGCCGACACACAGATGTGCGCCCCAGCCGAACGGGAAGTAGTGGAACGGCGGGCGAGCCTTGGTCTGTTCCTTGGTGAACCGATCGGGATCGAAGGTCAGCGGGGAATCCCAGAATTCGGGAAGTCGGTGATTCACGAACGGGCTGATCACCACGATCGCGCCCGGTCGCAGATCGAAGCGGTCGAAGCTGTCCGGCTCCAGCGCGGTGCGGCTGAACGCCCACGCGGGTGGGTGCAGGCGCATCGCCTCGTCGATCGCACGACCGGTCAACTCCAGCGCGGGCAGCACGCGGCCGACATCGTCGGACAGCGCCAGCGCGACATCGATCTCATCGCGCACGCGGGCGAGAACGGCCGGGTTGCGGCACAGTTCGTAGATCGTCCACGCCATCGCGCCGCCGGTCGTCTCGTGGCCGGCGAGCAGGAAGGTGAGCACCTCGTGACGCAACTGTTCGTCGTCCATGGCGTGTCCGGCGTCATCGCGCGCTGCGAGCAGCCGCGCCAGCAGGGATGTCGTGTCGGCCTCGGCGGCCCGGTGCCGCTGAATCACGCTGTCCACCACGCGATGCAGTCGTTCGAGCACGCCTTGGAAGCGCCGGTTGGCCGGAGTCGGCACGCTCGGCGGCACCTGGATGGGTGCGGACATATGCCGCATCACCCACGAAACACCCTCGCGCACATCGTCTTCGATCTGCGGCAGCACGCCGTCGATATCGGCGCCCATGACCGCACGGCACACCACATCGGCCGCGAAGCCCATCACCTCGGGAACCAGGTCGAAGGCCGTGCCGCTCGCCGCGTAGCCGTCGAGCCGGTTCAGCATCCGCTGCCCGCACTGTTGCATCAGTGGAATCTCGGTATCGACGTGGCGACGCGAGAAGGCCGGTTTGATCAAGGCGCGCTGGCGTTTCCACAGTTCGCCGCCGCTGGTGAGCAGGCCGGGTCCGAGCATATGGTTCAGGCTCTGGTAGCTGATCCCCTTCTCGTATTTGGCCGCATTGGTGACCAGCACCTGGTTGATATGGTCCGGCTCCACCAGCAGGTGCAGTTGCTGATGCACCAGGCGTAGCCGGACGCTGCCACCGTGCGCGACGGCCTGCTCGTAGAACAGCGCGAGCGGGTCGGCGCGGTAGTCCGGATACACCCCGAGCGGATGCCGCAGCGTCGGGCCGCCGAGCCGACGGCCGCGGAACTTCGGCTGCACACTCATGCCGCTCCTCCGGCGCCGACCAGATCGTCCTCGACCAGGAACAGCCGCCGGGCCTCCGCGCGTTGCACCTTGCCACTGGTGGTTTTCGGGATGCTGCGCGGCGGCACCACCCGAACATCGGCGGGCAGCACACCGGTGCGCTTGCTCACCGCGACGCGCACGGCCCGCCGCAGCGCATCGTGTTCGTCGACGTCGGCGCCGGATTCGACGATGAGGTGCAGTTCCTCCGAAAGCCCTTGGGTATCGGCATGGCCGACCGCGGCGACACCGCCCAATCGCACACCCGCGACCTCCTGTGCGGCGAGCTCGAAATCGGTCGGCAGGTAGTTCGCGCCGCGGATGATGATCAGGTCCTTATGCCGGCCGGTAATGCGCAACCGGCCGTCGCGCAGGTAGCCGATATCGCCGGTGTCCCACCAGCCGTCGCTGGTGGCGGCCGCGGTCTCCGCGGGCAGCCGGAAGTAGCCGATGGTCATGGAGGGGCCGCGGAACTGGATGCGGCCGACGATATCCGCACCGCAGATCGCGCCGTCCTCGGCGATAATGCGAACCTCGGTGCCGGGCAGCGGTGCACCACAGTCGACGATGTGCATCGCGTCGGGGTCGTCCTGCGCAATATCCAGGGCCACACCGTTTCCGGTGAGCGCACGGCGCGAAATCGAGTCGTAGGCGATCGGCGCGTGCGGACGGTTGACCGTGACCGCGAGGGAGGCCTCGGCCATTCCGTAGCACGGCACCAGCGCGTCCTTGGGCAGCCCCCACGCGGCGAATCGGTCGACGAAGTGTTGCACGGTCGGCGGATGGATGGGCTCCGCGCCACAGAACAGGAATCGCCAGCTCGACAGGTCGACGCCGTCGAGTTCGGCATCGGTGACCCGGGCCGCCGCATATCCATAGGCGAAATTCGGCGCCGCCGTGAATGTTCCGCGATACCGGCTGACCGCGCGCAACCAATCCCCCGGACTGCGCAGGAACCGGCTCGGCGGCATCAGCACCGCATCGAAGCCACGGAACACCGGTGTCAGGAATCCGCCGATCAGCCCCATATCGTGGTGCAGCGGCAACCAGCCGACCCAGGTGTCGCCTCGCCCCATTGAGGCGACACCGGCGATCTGTTCGCAGTTGGCCGCGAGATTGGCGTGGGTGACCTGCACGCCCTTCGGCGTTCCGGTCGACCCGGAGGTCGCCTGAATGAAGGCCAGATCCCCCGGTTCGGGAAGCCTGGGGGCCAGTGTGGGCGCATCCGGTGCACAGGCCACGGCGTGCAGCACATTGCCATCGATGGCCGCCACGGCATCCGGCAGTGCTCCCCCAGCGAGCACCGACGATGTCGCGACCACCGCCGCTGGTTCCAGATAGGCGAGCAGCCGAGTGAACTTGTCCCGGAAGATATCCGCCGAACCGAAACCACCCGGCGTCGCCACCGCGGTCGGCACCGCACCGAGCAGCAACGCCCCGAAGAATGCGGTGACGAACTCCGGTGAGGTGGGTAGGCACAGCATCACCCGATCCCCCGGCTCGACTCCCTCGGCGGCCAATGCGGCCGCGCTGCGTCCCGCCGCGGCCGCGAGATCGTCGTGGCGCCAGGCGGTTTCGCCGTCGGACCCGTCGCCGCTACGCTCCGGAACGAAGATGGTCGACGGGCCGGTCGCGGCACGCTCGGCATTGGCCAGCAGCGCGTGCACGATCGTCGGATGCTGGGGAGTCGGCGAGGTCACTGCTCACCCCGCACGTACCGCACGATCTGGCCGACCGTATTCAACTGTGCCGCAGCGTCTTCCGGGATTGCGATGCCGAAGGCCTGCTCCAGCTGAATGGTCAGCTCGATGGCGGTCGGCGAATCCAGTCCGTAGTCGATCAGTTGGGCCGAGGCGTCGATATCCTCTGCCGAAACCCACAGCACCTCACCGACAATGGCGCGCACCCGCGCCTCGATATCGGTGGCCGAGGTGCCTGCCTGTGTACTCATCCGAGCAACTTCCCTTCCGTCACGCAGGCGCGCACCGACTCCTCCAGGTCGACGCCGTCAGCGGTGTCGATGCGGTGAAATTCCACTTCCGGGAAGGCCGCCGCGAGGGTGTCGCGCACCTGTAGATATCCGTCACGCAGGGCTCCGAGCCGCTCTGCGGTTTCATGGGCCTCCTTGGGCCCGTCCCCTGAACGTTGCGCACACCGCGCCGCGGCCTGTTCCGGCGGCGCGTCCAGCCAGAGCACCGCGTCGGGCAGGCTGGTGCGGAAGCGGTCGGCGAAGCCGGGGACCGATTCGGTCACGTCCCGGCGCACCAGGTCCGCGATTTCCGAGAGCAGGTCCCAGATATCCGGGGAGCTGCCCAGACGCGCGGATTCTGACCGCTGCCAGGCCAGGATGTCATCGAAGGTGCCCGGCCGGTGGCGTTCCAGGACGGCCGCGATTTCCGCGGCGAGGTCGTGACCGTTCCATTCCGGGCGCGCCAGTGCGACATACAGCGGTCCGTAGACCAGCAGTTCGATCAGCGGATGCCGTTCGAAGACCAGCACATCCGGCGACCAGGTGCTCAGGAAATGCCGCTCCACCGGGCCGAACAGCGTCATCTGCAGATACATCGCCGTGGCCTTCATTTCCAGGCTGGCGATTTCGTCGCATCCGACGCTGAAGGCCTTGAGCTGCTCGGACAGCTCGGTCAGCGGCACATTCCTGGTGTTGTGGAAGTCCGGGCAGGTCATCGAGGCGAAAGAGCCGGTGGCCGGCGCCAATTCGCGCAATCGCGCCAGCACCGAGGATTTGCCGGCGCCGTCGATGCCGACGATGGCGACCCGGCGGGCCCGGCCCGTCGCGCGAACCTCGGTTCCCAGCGAATCGCCGCGCAGTACTGTCTCGGTGCTCACCGGTCGTCCTCCCGCAGTTGGGCGAGTACGGCCTTGGTGATATCGGCGGGCGCCGCGGTGCCGTCCAGCCGGATCCAGCCGAACTCCGAGGACAATGCCTCCAATGCGTCGTGGCTGCGACGCTGGAATTCCAGGAAGGTCTCCTCGTCGCCGTAGCCGCTTTCATAGTCGCTGCGCAACTGCTTGCGCCCCAGCGCATCCTCCGGACGCACCGACAGGTAGAAGGTGCGGTCGGGTTCCGGGAAACCGGCCGCCAGCTTGCGCAGCACCCTCGGATCGCCGCCATGGGCGACCTCGGTGGCGAAGTACTTGTACCAGTAGGCATTTGCCAGCAGGATGTCCGCGCCGCGCTCGGCGGCCAGATCGAAGGACAGCTGCATGGCGTGGAACAGGAAGTGTGCCCGGCTCAGCGGGGACAGCAGCTTCAGGTAGCCGTAGATCTCGGCCGGACTGCGCCAGGGCAGTTTCGAGGAGACCTTCGGGTCGAGGAACGCGTCCCAAATGGTCACGGCGGCAACGCTGTGGCCCTGCGCCTCGAATTCCGCGGCGATGCGGGCCACCTGGGTCGTCTTACCCGATCCGTCGGCACCGGCGATGCAGATCAGGCGCTTGCGTGCGGTCAGTGGTTCATCCGTTCTGCTGGCCGCCGGACGCGGATGCTCCGGGGGCTGGGGTTGTTGTTCGGGCTCGGCGGGCCGCAATGGCACCGCACGCGCGGGCTCATCCGGCTCCGTGACCGGTGCTTCGGCGGGTGCCGGCCGCTTCCGCGACGGCTCCGGTTCCGCGACGACCGACACGCTATCGAGGACTTGCTCGTGGTCGCCGTTTCCGGACACCAGCGCCGGCGGCGCTGCCTCGGCTGAGACCGCCGCCTCCAGCACACTGATGACGCCGGCACCACCGTCGACCCGGATCCGCTGTCCGGAGCGCACCGCCGTCGTCGCACCCGCGACATTGAGCACCGCCGGAATTCCGTACTCGCGCCCGATGACCGCGGCATGTGAGAGCATCCCGCCGACCTCGGTCACCACGGCGGCGACCAGCCCCAGCGCGGGCGTCCATCCCGGATCGGTGAACCGCGTGACGAGAATGTCGCCCGCACGCAGCTGATCGATATCGGCCAGCGAGGTGATCACCCGGGCGGTGCCCTCCGCGACACCCGGACTGCATCCGAGTCCGGTCAGATCACCGTCACCGATCTCACGGACCGCGCCCACCGTGACGCCACCGCCGAGTTCATGCGGCGGCTCCAGATCCCGATAGCCCGCGTAAACCGCACGGCGGTAGGCGATCTGGGGTGCGAGCGTGGCAATGTCCACCCGTCCGGCCGCGAGATCGCTCAGCTCGTGGATGGACAGCTGGAACACATCGTCGGCCTGCTCGAGCGTGTCCGCCGCGGCGAGCCGCACGCCGGCCTCGACGACATAGGCGCGCACGATGGCATAGCACTGCGAGGAGAACTCCCGCATCCGCTCGCGCGCGACCAGATACCGACGCATCCGATCGACCTGCTTGTCCAGCGCCTTCGCGTGCTTGACCCGCGCCAGCGGCTTGGCCCGCACCCGCGCACGCACCGCGGCCAGTTCGTCCTCATAGCGTTTGCGCTGATCCACCAGCGTCACATCGGGATCCGCCGGTGCGGTGCCGTGTTCGAGCATCACCGCGATCATCGATCGCACTCGCTCGGGTTCCTCCGACCAGCGCGGACTGGTCAGATCCAGCTCCGCATCGGCGTGGAAACCCTGCTCGTCCAGGAAGGCGTAGATGGCCTTGGTCCACTCGGGACTGTCGAGTCCGTGATCGCTTGCCACCCGGTGCAATTCGACGATCCCGCGCTGCAACTGCATATGGCTGATATCGGCGAGCCCGCCCATCAGGTCGATCGCCGAGGTGGTCGCGCCGGTCGCGGCGTCGACCTTGTCGAGCAGCTGCTTGAAGTCGGTCTGCACGCTGGAGTTGTTGTAGATGGTGGTGAAGTAGGTGCGCTCGGTGTTGGCGTGGAAGGTCAGCAGGCAGTCCGCCAGATCGGCGACGAAGGTCGCCTCGTCGGTCCGCGGCAGCTCACGAACCCGCTCGCGCCATACCGCGTGCTTCGCGGGCCATTCGGCCGCGAAGACCTCGACCGCGGCCAACTGGTCCTGGTAGCTCTTCGGCACGGCCAACGCCGCCGGCAGCGCCTTGGCGATGGTCTTGGCATTGGTCGGGGTGCGGTGCGGTCCGGCGGGACCGTAGTCGTTGAGCACCCCGAGGTCGTCGTCGAAATGTTGTTCGTCGAAGCCGGGAATGCGGAAGAAGCACTTCTTGACAGCGCTGACGTTCCAGTAGGCGCGGCCGTAGTACATGGCCATCCAGTCCGGCTCCACACCGGGTTCGGCCAGCTTCAACCGCTCCATGAACTGCTGCATCGAATGCTGGAAGGCGTTGTCGTACAACGAGAACATCATCGGCGTGCAGACCCGCGCCGAGACGCCACCGTCACGCAGATCGGCATCGGAGAACTGGTCGATATCGGTGCGCCAGGTGATCGCGGTAATGGCCCGCGCCTGGAGCAGCCACAGCTTCCCGTCGCCGTCGATGGCCCACTCAATATCCTGCGGACGGTGCCGGTGCGCCTGCACCGCGAGCATGAGCGCGGCGAGTTCCGCGGTGGCGCTGGCATCGAGCTGCACATCCTCATCGCCCGCCACCCGCTCGACCACCGAACCGTCGAACAGCCGCAGCGTGTACCTGGTCGGCGCGACATGTCCGGAGACGAGTCGTTCACCGAGGCCGTTGCACGCCTCGACGACCGCGTTGTCCTCGATGCCGGTGAGCGCGTCGATGCTGAAACCCACTCCGGCACAGCGGGCCTCGACCATGCGCTGCACCAGCACGGCCACCGAGGCGCCCGCCTCGCGGTACCCGTGCCGGGCCAGGTAGGTGCGAACTCGCTCGTTGTGCACCGACTCTCGGCATTGCTCGATATATCCGCGCAGGGCCGCCACATCGGTGATATCGAGGTAGGACTCGTACTGACCGGCGAAACTGGCGTCGTCGAGGTCTTCGAGCACACCGCTCGAGCGCGCGGCCACCGGGAATCCACCCAGTGCGCGCACCCAGCCGCTCAGGTCCTCGTCGGAGACCCGGGCCAGATCGAGATCGGCGGTGACGACGAAGCCGGGCGGGACCTCGAATCCGGCGACGATCAATTCGTGCAGCGTGCCCGCCTTGCCACCGGCGCGGTCCGGTGCGAAATCGGCCGCGCCGAGGAACATCGGGGCGGGTGTGGCTGCGGTGGGAGTTTCGGACACGGTGGGAGCTCCTGTCGGAAGCAGAACCGGGCGCACATCGTGACGGGCGGCCAGATCGCGGGCGGCGCGCACACCTGCCGCGGTCAGGCCGCCGTAGGACGGACTCGCCGTGCGCGGTTCGAAACCGAGCAGAATGGTTTCGGCCATGCAGGCGTAGACGACCCCGGCGGGCAGCCCGGTTTCGGGAAACGGTGGTGTCTGGCCGAGCGGCAGCGCCATGCGGCCGCCGGAAACCAGGGTGATATTCGGTTGGTGGGATACCGCGGGATCCACATCGCCGGGGACCGCGAGATCGACCACGAGCACCGGATGGTCGTCGGCCAGTCGCTCGGCGGTGACCACGGGCACGGCCGAATTGGTGGCGGTGAGGACGATGCGGCAGGTCCGCAGCGCGGTCAGGTCCTCACTGACCGTTACCGCGCCGGGCAGCGACGATGCGACCCGTTTCAGCCGCGACGCCGATCCGGCGCGCCCGACCAGGGTCACCGAATCCGCCAGTGGCGCGAGCAGTTCCGCCATCACCGCGCCGATATTGCCCAGCGCGCCGAGGATCCCGACCCGCCGCTGCCCCGGTTCGAGGCGGGCGAGCTCGGCACGGACCACGTCGTAGGCGCAGGCCGCGGTGAGCGAATTGCCCGAGGTCACCTTGACGGTGTCCTCGATGACATCGCGCGAGGCATTGGTGACGATCGAGGTGTAGCCGCCGAGCCCTATTACGGTGGCGCCCAAGCTGATCGCCTGCTCCACCGCCTCCAGCACCAGATCGCGCAGCCAGGCGCGATGTCCGGCGCGCTGGCATTCGATGATCTGCTCCGCCGAGATCGGCACCGCGATCAGGCAGACCTCGACCGCGGCGCCGGTCGGCGAGGTGACGATCTGCCTGGTCAATTCGAAGGGTTCGGCCACCCCGCGCAGCCGTTCGAACAATGCGGCGAACTGGTCGTCGGACCATTCGGCCAGTTCCGGTGCGAATCTGCGCAGATCCGCGGCATCGGGCAGATTGGCGAGGAAGACCACCCTGGTCGGGGCGTTCCAGTCGTGCGCGATCTCATGGGTGTGCCGACGCGACGGCGACCTGTGCTCCGGCACCGGCCAATTCGTGGTGACCGGAGCGGCCAGATGCGCGAGCAGCCGTGGATAGTCGCCGCGATGCAGCAGTGCGGCGAGGTCGTCGAGCGCCGCCGCCAGCCGGTCCAGCTCCGCATCGGCGAGGAAGGCCGAGGGCTGGATGCGCAGTGTGGTCGGCGCGGAAAGTGTTGGCAGCATTCGGATCTGGTGGGCGTGCAGCAGATAGCCTGCCACCATGTATCCGAACATCTCCGGATCGCAGATCTCGCGCAGCAGTGCCGATGCCGGTTCCAGCGGCGATAGTTCGATGCCCTGTAGCAGTCCGCGACCGCGGACGGCCACGATCTCCTTCGGCCAGCGTCGCGCCACCTCCTCCAGCCGGGACCGAAGTCGCGCGCCGGTATCGGAAATGCGGATCTGGTTGTCGCGCAGCAGGTCCAGCGCGGCATCGGCGACGGCGCAGGACAGGTCGTCATCGGCGAAGGTCGAGGTGTGGTAGCGGCCGAAATCGGCGATGGAGTGCTGCCGGTCGACCAGCAGCGCCGAGATCTTCACCAGGCCGCCGCCCAGCGACTTCGAGAGTAGGTAGTAGTCCGCCGCGATGCCCGACGGCGTCGATGCCAGGAACGTTCCGGTGCGGCCCATGCCGCACTGGATCTCGTCGAAAACCAGCGCCGCCGTGTGCTGGTCGGCCAACTCGCGCAATGCGCGCAGAGTCGCCGCCGGAACCTCGCGGACACCGCCCTCGCCCTGGATCGGCTCGGCGAATACCGCCGCGATCGGCGAGATGCTGGTCCACGACTGCACCGGCCGACCGGTGCCGTCGAAGGTGATCCGGCACACCGGTCGCAGTTCCTCGGCGAACGCCGCGGTGACCTCCTCCGGCTCCCAGGTCTCGAGCCTACGCCGCTCCGGACCGGGCACCACCAGGTCCGCCGGGGTATCGGCCTGCTCGGTCAGCGCGAACGCACCGGCCGTCTTGCCGTGGAAGGCTCCGGACAGGGAGACGAAAACCGGTCCGCGACGACGTAGTTCATCGATCTCGCGCAGCGATTCGGTGAGAAGCTGTGCGACCGAACGGCCGTCGTCGTCGGTGGCACCGGATCCATTGTCGGCCACGGCGATCGGACGCACATCGGGCAGACCATCGCGCCGAACCCGGCGCAGCGTGCGGCGCAGTTCGGTCTCCAACTCATCGAGTGCACGCGCATGCGCGACGGCCGCGTGCCGGATCGCCGCCTCGACCGCGTCCGCGCCGGTGGATCCGAAGCTCACCACGTAGTCGCGGCCGGTGCTGGCCGCCACTGCTGCCGAGAGCCGTCGCGCCAGCCGCGCGGCCCCGGGCCGGACACTGCCCTGGGCGACGAACGGGGTCTGCTGATTGAGCCGCGCGGTCGCCACCCGCACCAGCGCCGGATGGTTGTGCCCGAACAGTGCCGCCCCGAAACCGCCGACAAGATCCAATACCCGCGCGCCATCCGGGCGGATCAGGTAGTCACTTTCGGCACCCACATACACCAGATCCAGATGGCACGCACGCAGCAGCCGGGCCAGCCCCGGGCGGTTGTGCCGGGCGAAATCATCGAATAATTCGTGTTCGGAAACAATGGCGGCGGAATTAATTTGTTCCGGAAACAGAACGCTCGCGGACAAGACTATGCTCCGATACCCGAGTGCCGATTCGCAGCGGACTTGGCGACCACACAGTCGATTACGTCGCGGGCGGTGTGCAACGTCGCAGCCTCCTCATCGGAGATCTCGATGTCGAAGGTGCGCTCGAGTTCGATGACGAGTTCGGCCGATCGCACCGAGTCCAAGCCATAATCCAGCAACGGCGCATTCACATCGATCTCGAGCACTCGCAGTCCCCGCGAAAAGAGTTCGCGCACCCGCTCGTGAACATCGTTCAACCCGGTCATCACTCACCCTCCGTCGCACTCGAACCTGCCGCGTCCGCCATGCACGCAACGCGGACCGAGACCGTGGACCCCGCCGAACCAATCATGAATCTTTGCTGGTCAGTGCGGAATTCAGCACCAGTCGAGACTGCGCTCACTTGCCCTCCGATACGGCAATCGGGACTGTTACGTCCAATATCTCGTCCATGTGCACAACTGTTAGCAATCACAGCGGTGCATGCACACATCTGTACACCGCTGATTTGCGGCTGGCAATCTCAATAGGCTTGCCCCACAGTCGGTTCGAGCCGATAGCAACTGTCTCGCTAATTTGACTCGGCAAAGCGCACGAGACCCGCGCACACCCACCGAAAAGGGGGCCTGACGAGTCCCCGTCTGAGACAACACATTCCGCGATTTGCGGTCACAGATAATTCATCAAACAGACCGCGCCATCGGTGGCCGGGAACAATTTCCAATAAATGCGCTGTTCACGCCCGGTTCACTGAGCGGACAGCAGAGTTTCCAAACCAACTCATCGGTATTTTTGTTTTGGATTGAGCGCTAACACATTCCGCGGCAGAAGGCAAAGTCGCGTAACGACATTTTTACGTCGCACCGCACGGCACGTGCCCGGCCCGAACTCCCGGCTAACTTCTGGTCCGATCCACGGATGTGACGGCTCTCATTACTCGCCGGTAGCCCCTCTGAAACACTGTGACCGGTCACAAGGGCATCCCGGCCCGGCTAGCGCACTCTCACAGAACCGTGCGAACCGGTCCACAGCCGACCTCGGACGGTTAGCGTGAATGCGCCACACAGCAACATCGGGGGCAAAAGGAGTCGCCCATGTCCGTCGACCACTCGGCCCGGCCGACCCTGACCCTCTCGGGTAAGCCGATGTCGTCGCCACTCAAGGACGTCCGCGCGCTGTCGCGGCAGATGGTCGGCCACTTCGTCGACAACGTCATCCCGTGCGCGACGATGCCGGGCGAAGCGATCACCGGCGATTTCACCGCCAGCACCCGGGTCTGCCTCGAGATCGCGGTCAGCATGCTGGACGGCAAGGACATTCCGGAGAAGGTGCGGCGGCTCGAGGACCATGCCGCCGGGTGGGCCCGCGAGGGCGTGCCGATCGACACCATCCTGCATTCCATCCACGAGGGCTTCCAGATGGGCCTCGAACTGGTGGTGTCCAAGGCGACGATGAAGGACTACGACAATCTCGTCGACGGCGCCAAGATGGTCATCGCACTGCTGGACAAGCTCACTTCGGCGATCTCGGTCGCCTATATCCGCGAGCTGCGCGCGGTCGTCAGCGAACACCACACCGCCGTGCACACCCTCACCTCGGCGCTGCTCGGCGGGCACAGCACCTCGACCATGGCACGTGAATGCGGCATCGCCATCGCCGACTCCTATAACGTTCTCGCCGTTGCCATTCCGCCTCATCGCGATGAAAGCAATCCGATGCTCGATGCCCAGGTGGTGGCCCGGCGCAAGCTGCGGCGACTGCAGGCCGAACTCGCGACGCAGTGCGGTGCCAGCGCGCTGTCGCTGCTCAGTGTGGACGGCGGCACCGTGCTGATCCCCGCGACGCAATTCGACAACGATCACCTCGAAGCCGTGGTGACGCGCCTGTCGCAGACCGCACAGGTCGGGATCACCGTGACAATGGTCCAGGCCCCGCCGGAACAGATTCCGAACGCGGCCGACCAAGCGCACGAACTGCTCGATATGGTGCAGCGGCTGCAGGCGGTGGCCGGGCTGTATCACTTCGACGAACTCGCCCTCGAATACCAGCTGACACGACCAGGTCCGGGGCGGGAATACCTCGGCTCGTTGCTGGATCCCCTCGACGAACATCCCGAACTGCTGGAGACCCTGCAACGCCACATCGGCAATAACCTCAACCGGCAGCGCACCGCCCGGGTCCTGCACGTGCACACCAATACCGTCGACTACCGACTCAAGCGCATCGGACAGCTCACCGGATTCGATCCGTCCCAGCCGTCCGGGCTCTGGTACCTGCGCTCGGCCCTGGTCGCGCGCACGTACCGCACCTGACGCGGGCCCACCGGGCGCGCGGAGGGGATCGCCCGGTGGGCCATCGCTCGGCGTCCAGCAGACCCCAGAACAACACCATCCCGACGCTCATCCAGGCGTAGCTCCACCCGTTGAGATCGTGGTCGTACCAAACACCTCATCTCGGGCATCTCCGCAGACTGCGGACCCGGTTCGGCAGGTAGCACCACTGTGCGCCCGCACGCACGGCATCGGCCGGGCCCGATCGCCGTGTCCTGCGGGTACCAATGAGACACGCCCCAAATGACACCTACCGACGACTCCCGGTGCCCCGGACCAGCGCGTTATCGGCCCCGTAGACGCCCGCCCCCAACGATCAGCAAGCACACGAGTTCGAGAGACGCTCACGCCCAAGATATTTCGTGAGGTCCGAGTCGACACGGTCGACGATGTGGCGGGTTCGGACGCATTGCGACTCGCTGATGTGGACCAGATCGGCGGAAATATGACCTTGGTCCGATTCCCACAGGACCAACGCCCCTGCCCGCACGACCCCCGCGCGGGCAGGGTGATCGATGGGCCGCGGCGAAACCGCCCCGCCGCGGCCCGATCTCAACCGACACTGGAGGAATTATCTTGAGCGACAGGACATCCGGCGAGCCATACCACAGCAAGCCCGGCGAAAGCCTCGCCGACCCGTACAACATCCCCGGCATCGTGGTTTTCATCGCCGGAGTTGTGGGCCTGGCATCCACCCTCACCGCGGCCGGCTATGGATTCGCGGGCTGGACCGCCCTCGGGGCCATTGTCACCGCGCTGTGCTTCGTCACCAGCGTCACATCGTCCTCGAGCACGAACGCCTGCGCCGACTCGCTCGCCGCGGCTGATCTCCGCTCAGTGCGCGCGGACCACGATCATCGGGACCTCTACCGCGCCCGAGTTATCCGGCGATCATCATCCCCGCGATTCCGGCCAGATATCCCACCAGAACTGGTTTGGCCCGGCTCGGCCAGTGCGCCGAGCCGGGCCACCGCACCGATCAGGCACAGCGCGGCGAGCATCGCGTAGCGGTCCGGATCGCCGAGCGCGAGCGGGCCCCGCGCGACCGTCAGCAATGCGGTTATCGACTCGCATTGTGCGCCATGGACCCCGACGCGACGGCCGAAGGTCATCGGGAACTCCCTCGGATGTCCGAAGGTCCCCAGGTAAGCGTCGGTTCGGCCCTGTTCGGCGGCGCCGTCCGCCCGTAGCGTTGATCCCACCTTCACCCGGCTTCCGCACTGCGAGGAGACCGACATGCTGGCGCGGGTCATCTACGAATCGATGTTCGGCAACACTGCCGCCATCGCCGCCGCCATCGCTCAGGGGCTCAGTGAGTACGCCACCGTGGAGCTGCTCAACGTGGCGGCCGCCGCGGAGCTGCCCCAGCCGACTGCGGATCTGTTGGTGGTGGGCGGGCCGACACACATGCTCGGGCTCAGCCGACGCCGGACCCGCCGTGAGGCTGCGCAACGGACCGACGCGTTGGTCCCGGTCGAGATCGGGATCCGAGAATGGCTCGCCCGGGCGCTGCCGGTAGTAGCGGGCACCCAGGCCGCGGCCTTCGGCACCAAGCCCGTGAAACCGTCGTGGATGCCGGGATCGGCCGCCCGCAGTGCCGGTAAGCGATTGCGGCACTTGGGTTATGAACTCGTCGACGAGCCGGTGGACTTCTTCGTCGACGGCGTGACCGGACCATTGGCCGCAGATGCGCTGGAATGCGCGCGCGCTTGGGGCGAACGCCTCGCACATACCGGGGCCGACCGGATCGCGCATCGATTCTGAGGCCGATCTCGGCCGGACCGCCGACAACCGGGTTCGAAAGCGCCGCCGTCGTTCGAGCGCGGACCCCATCGAACGCCCGGCGTGAACTCCTGCACCGCCTGGCGCAACTCGCGCGTGAACGCGGCATAGAACGATCTGTCGCCGAACTGATTCCGGCGAATACCCGGCTGATGCGGTTGGTCGCCGCCGCAAACCTTCCGGTGTCGGCCTGCCGCCGGAACGGTATCGCGCGAGTCGGCATCCAACTCTGACGGCCGCCACCGATCCGCAGATACGACCCGGATCGGCGCACGGCTATGCCGGACAGCCGACGACGGCGCGCGTGCGATGGGCCAGTGACCTCGGATGCAGGGTCACAGGACTCGACAACGCGGTGACCTTTGTCTCTGCTCCGCGACGGCGCTGAGCGAGATGCTCGAACCAGGCAGCCGGCCACGAAATTCACCACAGTGGCAGTGCCGTCGAGAAGAGGTGATCCGGGTGGCGCAGTACCCGTCGCTGTCGGTCCGAATCTGGCGGACGCGACCATGGAATACCAATCCGCTGATGCGGGCGTCGGATCGATTCGAGGCGCTGGTCCGGATGCTGGCCGTTGCGGCGATGCTGGTCGCCATTCCGATCGCGGGTGCCGTGGGGACCGCGGGCTATACCGCGGCGGCGGCGCGGATCATCGCTGACAACTCGGCGAAAGTCGCTGTGACGGGCACGATTTCGGGCGAAGTGAAGCACACCGCGATCGTGTCGGCGCGGTCGGAGATGACCGAGAGCCACGCCGAAGCGCCGGTGCGCTGGAATCAGGACGGCCGATCCGGCACGGCGACGATCGAGGCCCCGGATACGGCGACCCGCGGCGACAAGGTCACGGTGTGGCTCGCCCCGGACGGCACTCCGACCCGTCCGCCGCAGCGGTCCAGTGTCGCCGTCGGCAACGGGATCGAGGTCGGCCTGGCCGTTCTGGTCGAAATCTGGGGCGCCGTCCTGGCCCTGGTCGCGCTCATCATGTGGGCATTGGGCGCTCGACGTCGGGCCGGCTGGGAACGGGAATGGCGGCAGACCGGATGGCAGACCGGCAGCGACCGGCGGTAAGTGTGCGAGTGCGACGAAACTCGCGACCCCACCGGTCGGCCGCCGATGAAGGCACCGACGGCGCAGTGCGTCGAAACGTTCTCGGCTATGGCTGCAGCGATCTTGCCGAGGTCTTCGGGTGCGGCCCCGATGAAGCGGGGGTAGGTGTCCTGCTCGTCCAGCCCGGCGTGTAGTTTCCGCAGCCTGTCACGAGCGGTCGGTCACGCGCACGGTCTGGAATTCGGTGCGTTGGCGCTCGGCAACGATCGTTGCGGTGATGGCATCGGTCCATGCGGCGATCGCAGGCCAGTCGCGCACATCCCCGGACCCGCAGCCGAGCAGCCACATGATCACCCGTGTTGCGAGGTTATCGGGGTGCGGGATTTCTCCCGCGAACCGCCCAAATCCCCACGGGCACAGCTGGTTTCGAACTCTAACAATCGCACCCGGAGTGTAGTGCCGCAGCACGAAACCAAGGGGACCGGGCATCGCCGGGCCCGCGCCCACACTGAACAGCCACGCCGGGCGCACTCGCAGTGCCAGACAGTGCCGATCGATGTAGTCGGAGAATCCGGGCAGAAATGCGCGATAGTGAATCGCGCTGCCGAGCACCGCCGCGTCGAAATGCGTCGGGTCGGGATCCTCGTCCACCGACACGACGCACGCGGACAAGCCCTTGTCCCGCACGCGGGTCGCGATGAACTCGGCGATCTCGGCGGTACAGCCATGGACGGTCGCGTAGACGATGAGCACCGTCTCGACAGTGCGGTCGGAGTCATCAGTGGTCATAGCATCACGGTCCGCAGAATCGGCTCGGTCTGACAGGGTCTTCCGGCGCCTACCAGATCGACCTTCGTCATACGATCGGCAAAGGATCGTGCAGGCGTGACTTTTTCGGCCACAGCGAGCGCGCCCTCGGACGAGTGGCGTCCCTGGGGTTCGCAGGTCGTGGTGCTGGATGTTCGACTCCCGTCGGCAATGGCATCGACCTGTGCCGTGAACTGCTGAATCAGCATCCTGAGCCGCGGTGTCCGATACTTACACCGTTCACCGACGAGCAGGCCATGCTCGACGCCATCCTGGCCGGAGCCAGCGGCTACGTGGTCAAGGACATCGACACGATCGAACTGATCGAGGCCATTCGCGAGGTCGGCGCGGGCAAATCACTGTTGCGTGCGGCCGCGGCACCGATGGCGAAGCTGCGCGAGGAGGCCGAGGCCGAAACCGGGGTCGAGCGTCGAACCCAGGCCGCGGTGCTGGCCGCCGAACTCAACGCGCCCACCAAGAAGAAGTGGGAATGAGGTTTACACGGCACGACATGGGGGTAGATGATCATGCCAAAATGGGGGTATGGATGGCAAGTCCACCGGACCCGGCCAACCCCCGGTGACCGAAACCCTGGCCCAGCTGCGACTGCGTGAATTGCTCGGGGAAGCCCAGGACCGGATCGCCCAGATCGTCGGCGTCCGCGACCAAATGGACCGCCTGATCGAGGCCTTACTGGTCGTCACCACCGGACTGGACCTGGACAACACCCTGCGCTCGATCGTGCACACCGCCATCGAGCTGGTCGACGCCGAATACGGGGCGCTGGGCGTGCGCGAAACCGATAAGAACAGCCATCAGCTCGCCGAATTCGTCTACGAGGGCATCGACGACCGGACCCGGGTCATGATCGGCGATCTGCCGCGCGGTCACGGTGTCCTCGGCCTGCTGATCGAGGAGCCCAAACCCCTTCGGTTGACCAACCTTTCGAAGCATCCGTCCTCGGTCGGCTTCCCGGCCCACCACCCGCCGATGCGCACCTTCCTCGGCGTTCCGGTGAAGGTTCGCAACGAGGTGTTCGGCAACCTGTATTTGACCGAGAAGGCCGGTGGTCAGGAATTCACCGAGGACGATGAGGTCGTGGTGCAGGCGCTGGCCGCCGCCGCGGGTATCGCCATCGCCAACGCGCGCCTCTACGAGCAGTCCCGGATCCGTCAGCAATGGCTGGAGGCCAATCGCGATGTGGCCACCGAACTGCTCGCGGGCGGCGAACCCGACACCGCACTCGAACTGGTCGCCAACCGGGCCCTGACGCTCAGCCAGTCGGCGTGCACCTTCCTCGCCCTGCCCGAGGACCCCGACATCCCCACCGAGGACATCACCGAACTGGTGGTCGCCGCGGCCGCAGGCGTCGGCGCCGACGAACTGCTCGGCGAGCGCATACCGATGGACGAATCGAATTCCGGCGAAGCGTTCCGATCCGGCGAGTTCGTCGCCGTCGACGAACTGCGCTTCCGGCCGGTCTTCTACGAGCCGTCGAAATTCGGGCCAGCGCTGATCCTTCCGCTGCGGGCCAAAGATTCGGTCATCGGCGTGCTCGCCACCGTACAACCGCCCGGTGCACAGCCATTGGACGAGGCCGGGCAGTCGATGATGGCCGCCTTCTCCGATCAGGCCGCACTGGCCCTGCAGCAGGCGACCACCCAGCGACGGATGCGCGAACTCGACGTGCTCGCCGACCGCGACCGCATCGCCCGCGACCTGCACGACCACGTCATCCAACGGCTGTTCGCAGTCGGCCTCTCACTGCAGAGCACGGCGCAGCGAGCCCGGGCACCCGAGGTCAAATCCCGACTCACCGACACCATCGCCGACATCCAGTCGATCGTCCAAGACATCCGGCACTCGATCTTCGACCTGCACAGCGGCACCACCGCGGACGCCCCGACGCTGCGCAAACGCCTGCACACCGTCATCACCGACATGATCGGAGAAAGCGGTCTGCGCACCACAATTCGACTCGCCGGCCCGGTCTCCGTGCTGGCGCCGCCACTATCCGAAGACGTCGAGGCGGTACTGCGCGAAGCAGTCAGCAACGCGGTGCGGCATGCGCACGCGACAACGGTGACGGTCCATCTGCGCGTAGGCGATGACGTCACCATCGAAGTGACCGACGACGGCATCGGCATCCCCGACGACATCACCCGCATGAGCGGATTGGCGAATCTGGCCACGCGCGCCGAACAGGCGGATGGCAGCTTCAGCGTGACCAAAGGCGTGGACGGGGGCACGGTGTTGCGCTGGTCGGCGCCGCTGCCCTGACTGCTGCCGCGACGGCACGGACAGTCACCCCGGAGGGGGCGCCTTGACACCCGGGGGGCACCCGTGTGTGTTCGACCTCAGTCATAGAGGGCGTCGATGCGGTCCGCGAGATTGTCGACGACTATTCTGCGGCGCAGCTTCATACTCGGTGTGAGATCACCTGCCTCGACGGACAGTTCACGGTCGATGATGCCGAATCTCTTGATCTGTTCCCAGCGATTGAGTTGGGCGTTCAGGTCATTGATGTAGCTGGCGATCACGTCGTGGGTCTGCTCGGCGCGCGCGATTTCGGCGAGCGGCAAGTCGGCTAGGCCGTGCTTGTCGGCCCACTCGGTGATGGCTTGGGCGTCGAGACCGACCAAGGCGACGCAATAGGGTCGTGTCTCGCCGCAGACGATGAGTTCTCCGGCATATGGACAGAGTCCCTTGAACGTCGCGGCGATCGCGGAGGGTGCGACGTACTTGCCTTGCGAAGTCTTGAACAAGTCTTTCTTGCGATCGGTGATGTGCAGAAAGCCGTCGGCGTCGATCTCGCCGATGTCGCCGGTGCGGAACCAGCCTTCCGCGTCGAAAGCCTCGGCGGTGGCGTCTGGGCGGTTGTGATAGCCGGTCATCACACCCGGGCTTTTCAGCAGGATCTCACCGTCCTCGGCGATCTTGACCTCGGTGCCGGGGAACGGTTTACCGACAGTGCCGAACCGGTATGCACCTGGGCGGTTGATGAACGAGGCGGCGGCGGTCTCGGTCAGGCCGTAGCCCTCGAGCACGATGATGCCTATCGCGTCGAACCACAGCGCGACATCGCGGTCCAAGGGTGCCGCTGCCGAAACGAAGTACCGCAGCCGCCCACCGAAGCGTTCACGGATGGTGGACAGCACCAGCCTGTCCGCAATTTTGTGCTCCAATGAAACCAGCAGCGACGGCTTCTCGCCGGCCTGTGTGGCACGCGAGACTTTGCTGCCCACCCCGATCGCCCAGTCGAAGATCTTCTTCTTGATCCCGCCTTCTTCGGCCATTATGCCTTCGATGCGCGCGTGCGCCTTCTCGAAAATGCGGGGGGCGGCCCCCACGATGGTGGGGTGGAGTATCGCAAGGTTCTCCACGATCCTGTCCACCCGGCCGTCGATTGCCGTGGGAAAGCCGATCAGCGGTGACAGCGCCAACATCACCTTGCCGAACGCGTGGGACAGCGGCAACCACAAGAAGTTGAGGTCGTCCGGGCCGAGAACGTTCAGGGCATCGATCGCGGCGGCGCTGTAGGTCCATGCGGAATGCGGTAGTAGAACCCCTTTCGGGGTGCCGGTCGTGCCGGAGGTGTACATGATGCTGCCCAAGTGCTCGGGACGGATCCCGCGGATGCGGTCGACGACCGCCTCGGGCGATCCGGCAAGCAATTTCCGTCCGCGCTCTTCGAGGTCATCGAGAGTGATCACCCAGTTTCCGTCGCCCTCGCCGTCGACGATCACTACCTGTTGTACGTCGGGTAGTTCGCCGCGGTGCTCGATCAGTTTGTCGACCTGGGTCTGATTCTCGGCAACAACGACACGGCTGCCCGAGTTGGCAACGATGAACGTGACGCCGGTGGCGTTGGTGGTGGGGTACACCGTGGTGGTGGCCGCGCCAGCGCACATCACGGCGAAGTCGACGAGCACCCATTCATACCGTGTGGACGACACGAGCGCGATCCGGTCCTGAGCCTCGACTCCCAGCGCAATCAACCCGGCGGCGAGGATGTTGACCCGGTCGCCGACCTGCTGCCAGGACACGCTGGTCCAGCCCTCGCCGTCAGGAAATCGGAACGCCTCCGCGTCTGGAGTCGCGGCTACCCGGTCGACCAGCATCTGGGCGACCGACGATGCCCGTCTCTCGATCTTGCTGAGGTCGGGAGGTTCCTCAGATTCTCGGAGGAACTTCATCATTTGATCCTACGAGTCCCCGGCCGATCACTCGGGCGTTCGGACGAGAAACCTGCACTCACGGAGGCTGCGTTGCACCACGGCCGCCGCGAACTCATCGACCGCGAGAATGCGCAGTTACCAAGGCTGCTCCAGCCGATCACACATGTTGTGGGTGCACCAGCTCACCGCAGCCTCGATCACACCGCCGGGCACCAGCTGATCGAAGAAGCCGCGCGGATCGGGCTGAATATACGCGCCGTCGTAGGTGTCGCCCACTATCCCAGACCGCGTCGTAGCGCTTGCCGGTCATCAAATACTCAGTGCCGCAACAGGAATCGTCGTCTGCTTCGCAGCGCTACGCGACTCCCGTCTCTGATCGAGGCGCGGTTGCACTCCCTCGATGGCCCTGTATGGACTCATTCAACCGTCGCCGGATGGGTTGAAAGGTTCCCTCGGCCGTGATCGAATTGGAGCACGACGGGATGGTTGGTCGTGGCAGACGCTGGACTGCTTCGCGGTGTCGATCTGCAGGCTGCCATGGGGTATACGGCGCTCACGGCTCTCGAGAAACACCCGTCCTGTTCGTATGCGTTTCGGTCTCGACACGAGCACTCCACTAGTGCTCGCCGCCTGCACACGACCAGGTTGTCCGCGGTGTCGTGTATGACACCGACCGACGACTTGGCTGACCAACCGCCTTCGGCGAGGTGAAGCCGGGTTCGGCCACCGATCATGCGGCCCACGACCGCCGACGACGCACACGCTCCGATGGGGCCGCGGCTCTATGTCTGTGGAAGAGGAGAAAAATGTCCGAGCCGAACTACACAACCGATGCCGCCGGAATTCCGGCACCGAGCGATGACCATTCCCTGACAGTTGGCCCGGATGGCCCGATTCTGCTGAACGACGCGTATCTGATCGAAAAGATGGCGGCGTTCAATCGTGAGCGCCTGCCGGAACGGCAACCGCATGCCAAAGGCGGCGGCGCGTTCGGCACGTTCGAAGTGACCCACGACGTCAGTGCCTACACCAAGGCCGCGGTATTCCAGCCCGGCAAGCAGACGGAAGTGCTGGCACGGTTTTCCGCTGTCGCCGGCGAACAGGGATATCCCGATACCGTGCGGGATCTGCGTGGGTTCGCTGTGAGGTTCTACACCGAGCAGGGCAATTTCGACCTGGTCGGCAATAACACACCCGTCTTTTTCGTGCGGGATCCGATGAAGTTCCAGGACTTCATCCGGTCCCAGAAGCGCCGGGCCGACAACAATCTGCGCGATAACGACATGCAATGGGATTTCTGGACTCTATCGCCGGAATCGGCGCACCAGGTGATGTGGCTGATGGGAGATCGCGGCATCCCGGCCACCTTCCGGCACATGAACGGGTACTCCAGCCACACTTACCTGTGGATCAACGCTGCCGGCGAACGGTTCTGGGTCAAGTACCACTTCAAGACCGATCAGGGCATCAAGTTCCTCACCCAGGACGAAGCCGCTCATATGACCTCGATCGACATGGACTACCACCAGCGTGATCTGTGGAAGACGATCGAAGGCGGTGAGTATCCGAGCTGGACCCTGAAGATGCAGATCATGCCGTTCGACGACGCGAAGACCTACCGCTACAACCCCTTCGATCTCACCAAGGTATGGCCGCACGGCGACTATCCGCTGATCGAGGTCGGCAAGATGACCTTGAACCGTAACCCGGCCAACTACTTCACCGACATCGAAGAAGCGGCGTTCGAGCCCAGCAACGCGGTACCCGGCACGGGCCCCAGCCCCGACAAGATGCTGCTCGGGCGCTGGTTCTCCTATGCCGATGCGCACCGACACCGGATAGGAATCAACTACAAAGAACTACCGGTCAATTCGGCACACGGCACGGAGGTCCGATCGTGGGCGAAAGACGGCGCCATGCGCCACCACAACCCAGGCGATCCGGTGTATGTGCCCAACTCGAAGGGCGGACCGCACGCCGATCCCGCGGTGACGGGAACGCCCGCCGGTTGGTATGCCGACGGCGAAATGGTGCGAACCGCCTACACGCTGCGCGCGGACGACGACGACTGGGGACAGGCTCGCACCATGGTCCGCACGGTTCTCGACGACGCCGCCAGGACACGACTGGTCGACAACATCATCGCGCACCTGCTCGACGGAGTGAGCCCACCCGTGCTCACCAGGGCGTTCGCATACCTGCACAACATCGACAAGGATCTCGGTGACCGAGTCGAACACGGGGTACGGGCCAAGCAGGCGCAACACGAACCGACCGCCGCAGCGCGACCGAAAGTCGGCCACACGGGGTAGATGAAAAACCTCCGCCGGTAACCGGATGTGAGATCGGCGCAGCGCGGGCCTGGATGGAATCGACGGTCGACGAGGAGTGTGGCTGGCACCTGGCAACGGACCGATCCAGGATCAACGGCGTGCCGATGCCCGTTCACTGGAAACCGCTGTCTCCGTTGGGGTTTCTGCTGGGTTCTGCTGCGGTCGGCTCGATGCGCCTTCCGGGTCCGGCCGCCGTAAACCGTTGAGATTGCCCGTGATTCGAGATCGTTGCACGACCGGACGCCATTGTCGATCGAGAGCCTTCGAACTCTGGCATAGACCGGTGCCGTGCGGGTGCGCTCAGTAGGGCCCGGTCTGGCTACGCACGAAGGCCGGAAACGAGCTGCGGTCGCTGCTGCGCGAGCACGACCCGGCATTCCTGGGCACCTTCGCGGTCAAGTCCGCCACTGTGCGGCCTGCTGCACGATCTCGGGAAAGATTGCGGCGATGAGCTGGGGTGCGCTCGCGGGGTTCATGCGAACCGCCGGACCGCAATACCGTGGAAGTATGCGAACTTTTGTCCATCTTTTGCTGCTCGTCTGCGCTGTCGCCGTGGCCGTCGGCGCGTTCGGTCCGCTCATCGGCACGATCGGGGCCGGTGACGTTCGGTTCGAAGATCTGCGTGCAGGTTTCGGCTCCGGGCTTACCCTCGACCAGATCGGTGCTCAGTCGGTTTCGTTTCAAACCTCACTGGCCGTCGTCATTGTCGGCGTCGCGGTCGCGATCTTGATTGCCGCGCTGTTCGGCTCCCGCATAATCGGCTGGCTGGGCGTGGTCGTCGGTCTGGTCGCACTCGGGGTGCTGACCTGGCGGTTGGACCAGCAGTTCGACCACCAGTTACGCAGTGACTACCGCGATCTGCTCAGCGGCAGTTGGGGCCTGTATCTCGTCGGCGGCGGACTGGTCATCGCCCTGCTGTCGCTGCTCGTCCCCAGCGAGCGCCGAAGCTGAGCAACACTGTGAACTGAGATGGTTTCAGATCCTGTGTGAACTCGAAGCATCGACGCGGCTGCCCACCGTCAGCCGAGCTCAGCGAGCTTGCGCCGCAGCACCGCCCGCTCGCGCGCATTGCCGCACAGCTGTGCCGCGCGCTCCAGTTCGGCGCGCGCCTCATCGGTGCGTCCCAGGCGGGTGAGCAGCTCACCGCGAACGCTCGGCAGCAGATGCGAATTCGACAGCGCCTCGGCCGCCACCAAGCTGTCCACGATCGGCAGCGCCGCCGACGGTCCCCGGGCCATGGCAACCGCCACTGCCCGGTTGAGGTCTACCACCGGCGACGGGGCCAGTCTGCCGAGCGCCTCGTAGATGAGCACGATGCGCTCCCAGTCCGTCGCCTGGACGCTGGCTGCGACGGCGTGACATTCGGCGATCGCCGCCTGCAAACCGTAGGCCGCGAGGCCACGGCCGACCTGCTCCGCGCGGGCCAGGGCGGCCCGGCCCCGTCGGATCGCGGCCCGGTCCCAGCGGCGGCGGTCCTGCTGCTCCAACAGCACCGGCTCGCCATCCGGTCCGGTACGGGCCGGGAAGCGGGCCGCGGTCAGTTCGAGCAGCGCGAGCAGACCGTAGACCTCGGGCTCGTTCGGCACCAGCCGGGTCAGCACCCGCGCCAGGCGCTGTGCCTCGCCAGCGAGCTCGAATCGGATCAGCTCGTCACCGGAGCTGGCCGAAGAACCTTCGGTGAAGATCAGATAGATCACATTGAGCACCGAGCCGAGGCGCTCGGTCCGCTCTTGCGCCGACGGCACCTCGAAGGGCACCCGGGCCGCCGCCAGGGTCTTCTTCGCGCGGGTGATCCTGGCCTGCACGGTGGCGGTCGGCACCAGGAACGCCTTGGCGATCTCATCGCTGGTCAGACCGCCGACCACCCGCAGGGTCAGCGCCAGCCTCGCCTCCCGGGAGAGCACCGGGTGGCAGGAGATGAACATCAACGCGAGCACGTCGTCATCGATCCGGTCCGGATCCCAGAGCATGTCCTCGGCCGCGCGGGTGGGTTGGCTTCCGGAGATCACACCGCCCTCGTTCAAATCACGGGCCAGGGCGGCGTATCTCTCGTCGAGGGCGCAGCGCCGACGGAATGCGTCGACGGCGCGACGCCGACCGACGGTGAGCAGCCACCCCGCCGGGTTGCGGGGCGCGCCGTCACGCGGCCAGGTCACCAGGGCCTCGGCCAGCGCCTCCTGGGCGAGGTCCTCGGCCAGCGCGAAATCGCCGGTGTACCGCGCGAGTGCACCGACGATCCGCGCCGACTCGATCCGCCAGATGGCGGCGACGGCCGCACGGCCGGTGTGATCAGCCATCGCCGTTCGATCCGCTCAGAGCTGACCGGTCGCTTCCCGCCACGCCCGCTCCTTTTGGACCCACTCGTTGTCCTGCGGGAACTCATCGATCGTGGTGACCCGGCGGATCTCGGTCTTGAAGCCGGCACCGGTGATCGGCGACCGTTTGGCCCACTCCACGGCTTCTTCCTTCGATGCCACATTGAGAATGTAGAACCCGCCGAACAGCTCCTTGGTCTCGCCGTAGGGGCCGTCGGTGACCACGGGCGTCTCGGCGGAATAGTCGACGACCACCCCGTCGGCAGCATCGTCGAGGCCTTCGGCGGCGACCAGCACGCCCGCCCGGATCATCTCCTCGTTGTACCGACCGACGGTCTCGAGCATCTTGTCGAAGTCGATACTCGCCATCCCCGCGTAGGCCTCGTCGGTGGCGCGCCAGATCAGCATGTACTTCATGGTTCTGTCTCCTCGAGTTTCCGGGTCCCTCTCGGACCCTCTCACCCCTGAGTCGAACGGGGAACTCCTAGATCGACATGCCGCCGACAAATTCTTTACCAGCGCCCGACCTTGTCATCCCAGGACCGGAATTCGCCGGTAGGTCCATACTCGGACAACAGCGGCAAATCGGACAGCGGCGCGCCGCTCGCTCATGGCGGCACGCGAGTGCAGGTCCAGGGCCAGCGTGATCCGGGTTCGATCTCGGATGCGCGACGATACCGGAACCTTCGCGCTGGTCGTATCATGTTTGCGCGCACCGTTTCACGTCAAAGACCACCCCTAGGCCGACACCGGGCTACTCCGTCCTCGCGCTGATCGGCGCTCCGGGGCCGGCATCGATGAATTGCCGCTGCCGCGCTCGGCGATGGCCCCCATTGCCGCGGTCGAACCATCCTCGGCCAGCCGAGATCGAAGTTCGGCAGAGCTGGGACTGGACGGCTGTCGATATCGAGCGATATCTACTGCACGAGAGCACTTCTGGTCCCGGCTGTCATGTGGCAGTCATGTCACGATAACATTGATAGGGTTGCTCTACGTTGATGCGGCGCATCCGCCCGAACAAAGGTTGGTGAGTCCACCGATGTCGGTTTCGATATTCGATGAGGCGCTTCCGCGCGGCGAACGTGACGGCTTCGGGCTACGAGTCGGTGCGATCATCGACCGGGGTGGGGAAGTACTGCTATTGGAAGCCCTCAGCACGGGGCCGATCCCGCTCACCCGCAAGCTGCCGGGCGCCACCGTGGAACCGGGAGAGTCGGTCACCGCGGCCTTGATTCGCGGGGTCCGCGAGGAGACCGGTTTGACCGTTACCGACATCACCCACCACGTCGGCGACTTCGACTACCTGTCTCCGGCCGGAAAACCGGTCCGGCGCCTGCATTTCGCCGTGGACGTGGCATTCACCGAACCTATTCTGCTCAGCGCACACGGTGGGTACGAGTGGACGCCATTGGATGGAGAATTGCTCGTGACGCCGTCGATCCGCGGAATTCTGCAAACCTATAAGGACCTCGTCTACCGCTGAGCGGTCCGGACATGAGAATGCCCACCAAGCCGATAGTGCGGGGTCGACTCGGTGGGCATACCGCCGCGCGCCGTCACGGACCGGGCGGAGACGGGGTAGGAGTCCGCTGCACCGGTACGGGTCGCATGGCGGTCGGCGCACCCGCCGAACAGGCTCGGGGAGTCGGGCTTCGTCCTGTTCGGCGCGGTGCACGGTCAGCGGGTTATCACAGTGAGCCACCACCGCCGAGCAGCCACGGATTGAAGGCGCACTCCAGATTCGGATGCCCGACCGGGTCCAGCGCGTGCAGGGCGATCGACAGCGCGCGTGGTGAGTACATGATGGTCAGGTGGTCGGAGAGATCCTGTTCGCAACCGTCCTGCAGGGTGATGTTGTGGACGGTCACACCGGGTCCGGCCTTCAGGAAGGTCAGATCGTACGGATTGGTGACCTCGTCATAGCGGGTGCCGACGACCGTGTAGTCGACCCCGGGGACGGTATCGCCGTTCGCATCGAGCCGGTTCACGAAATCCGAGCCGATGGTCTGCTGGATGCCGGCGTGACCGACGAAGATCTCGATGAAGCCGAGGATGTCGATGCCGAAGTTATTGATGGCCCGGCCCAGTGCGCCGATGCCGTCGAGGCTGGTGCCGTGGTGCGTGGCGCCGAAGGTGACCAGGTTCTTCACCTTGGCCGCGCCGCCCTCGAACTTGGTGTACCAGTTGGCCATCGAGCCGCCCTGCGAGTGCGCGACGATATCCACCTCGGACACGCCGGTCGCGGCGAGCACCCGATCGACGAAGGCGGCCAGCTCCTTGGCCGAATCCTGGATATAGCCGGTGCCCATCACACCGGGCAGCACCGACCCGAGGCCGCCGCCCTCCAACAGATTCGAGCGACCGTAGTTGAAGGTGAAGACGCAGAAGCCCGCATCCTTCAACGGCTGGCCCATATAGGCGAACCCGTTGTAGGCGTTCATCCAGGTGCCGTGCAGCGCGACCACCGGCCGCGGATGTTCGGCGGTCGGCTTGCAGTTCCAGTCGTTGGTGCCCGGCGGCGCGACATCCGGATTCAGCAGACCGTAGCCGAACGCGGCCAGCCACGATGTCATCGACGGACCGTAACCCTTTGTGTCACTGGCGTATCCGCCCGAGGATCCGGAACTGCTACCGGAGCCGCCGTAACAGTTGCCGGAGCCGTTACCCGATCCGGCGCCGGATCCGGAGGTGCACGCCGATCCGGAACTGCCCGCGCTGCCCGAACCGGCGACCGGCGCGGCCTTGCGGCCCGCGGCGATGTAGTCGGCCAGCGCCTGCTCGGTCGGCGCCGGATCCGGATTCGCATTGGCCGCGATGCCGGTCATGCTCATGACGAGCACCGAGACGCCCATCAATACCGCGGCGCTGACCGACCGGCCGCATCTACTTCGTTTCATGATCTGCCTTCCTGCAGAACGTCAGCGTTCGAGTGACAGCACCGAGGACGGTGCGCCCAGAAGTGGCGGGCCGACAGGGGCTGAAACTGGGCCGAACGCTAAAACGGTGCAGCGGCGAAACCGATGGGTCTGCGAGGTAACTGGACACCTCACCAAACGGCTTTGTCCCCGTTAGGGATACGACACAGCCGCAGATTTTCGACCGCGCGCCAACGGCACAATTCGAACGATCAAATTCAGTGAATTTTCCAGATCACCAACTGCTCACGAGGGATTCGGGGCGAACAGGACGACCATGGCTTCACGTTCCCGCCGTCGGCGGCCACCCGATGACCGACAATTGGAGCTGCCATGTTCGACCGGATCGAATCGACCGTCCGCCTCGGGCGCGGCATCGCACGGATCACGGCAGGTGCGCTGGTCGGCGCGGCCGCGCAGAACGCCGAATGCTCGGCCCGGATCATGCACGATATCGGCATGCGCGACGCCGTCGTGGTGACCTCGGCCGACCACATCGACCGGGCCGCCGCGCTTTTCGGCGATGCGGGCAGCGCCGTGGTCGCCAGGGTTACTCCCGAACAAGTGCCGCCGCTTGCCTGGAACTTCGGCCCGACACCGTAGCCCGCACCAGCGCAAAACAGGAGCGAAGATGAACGACAACGTCGTCGATGCCGTTGCCGACCCGGCGGCCCAGGCTCGCGCACTACTGGACCACCGATATCGGTCCGCCATCTGTTATGAGGTCGGGCGGGAAAAGATTCGCGAATTCGCCCGTGCGATACAGGATTTTCACCCCGCCCATTGGAATGAGGATGCGGCCGCACAGCTCGGATTCGGTGGACTCATCGCACCGGCGACATTCGCCTCGATAATCCTGCTGCGGGTCCATCGCGAAATACTGGACACACTCATCACCGGCTATGACGCGACCCGGATTCTGCACGCCGACCAAGTGCTCGACATCGGCAGGCCGCTGGTCGCGGGCGATCGATTGACCTGCGATGTCTATTTCGAATCATTCCGGCAATTCGCCGATTACGACGTGCTCGCGGTCAAGAGCGTATTGCTCGATCAGCACGGCGAGGTGGTGCAGACCGGGTCGACGGCCCTGCTCGCGCGCACCGGCCCCGCTGGCTCCGGATTCGCGGAACGGGTCGGCAAGATCGCCATGCACTCCCTCAGCGGGCCGCCGCGCTCACCGGGCGTCGTCGTCGCGGGCGAGGGCGACGGCATATCGGCACCGATACTGCCCCGAATACCGCGCACCACAGTAGATTTCGAATCCTTGTCGGTCGGTACCGAGCTGCCGGCTCGCGTGGTCCACCTGTCCCGAGGCGATCTGGTCAACTACGCCGGGGTGACCGGCGACAGTAATCCGGTACTGTTCAGCGAGCAAGTCGCCGCCGCGACCGGACTGCCGACAGTAGTCGCGCCCGGCATGCTCGAACTCGGCTTGGCCGCTGGCTTCCTCAGCGGCTGGCTCGGCGATCCCGCCGCCGTCACCCGGTTCCGGGTCCAGTTCGCTCATTACACGCACTACTTGCACATCCCGCCGCTGCAGGCCAGCGCCATCGAATTCCGTGGCCGGGTGAGCTCACTCGACCCGTTCCGGCGCAAGGCGACCATCGCATTGGACGCAAGATCGCACGGCCGTAAGCTTTTCGGCTATGCCGCCGCGGAAGTCCGCTTCCCCGTGGCGTATTGAGCGGTGTCGAGCAGGCCGGTGAGCCGCGCGAGTCGGCGATGGGAGTCCAGCCGCGCGGCCCGGTCGTAGGTGCTGGTGTGCACCAGGATCTCGTCCGCGCCCGTGCGTGATACCAACGCCTCCAACGCGTCGGCGACCTCGTCCTCGGTGCCGTGGATGTGATCGCGCAGCACATCGTCGAAGATCCGGCGCTCCCGCTCGGTCATCGCCGTGGACTCGATCTCCGCGGGCGGGATGAGAACCGGGAATTCGCCACGCGTGCGCGCATACGCGGCCGACCACGCCTCGGGCAGCAATAGCCGATGGGCTTGCTCGGTCGTATCGGCGATCACCACCGCCCCGGAGACGACGACATACGGTTGCGCGCCCCAAAGCGTCGGGCGGAATTCCGCTCGATACCGCTCGATCGCCGCCACCATGCGGTCCACCCCGGCGATCGAGGCGATCACCAGCGGCAGCCCGAACCGTGCCGCACGCTCCGCACCCGATCCGGTGGCCAGCAGAAATGCGGGCACACGCAGCCCCTCCGCGGGCCACGCATGCACACCCGACCGACCGCGCGCGAAGTATTCGAGCACATCGGTGAGCAGCCGGTCGAAATCATCGGCATCGGTCTTGTCGTGCCCGAGCGCACGCCGTACCCCATCGGTGAAGCCGACCGAGCGTCCGAGTCCCATATCGATCCGCCCCGGATACAGCGATTCCAAGACCCCGAATTGTTCGGCGACCACCAGCGGCTGATGGTTCGGCAGCATCACCCCGCCGGTCCCGATCCTGATCCGGGATGTCGCCGCCGCGGCCGCCGCCGCGAGTACCGTCGGGGCCGAACCCGCGACCCCGGGCACACTGTGATGTTCGGACACCCAGAATCGGTGATAGCCCCACTCCTCGGCCAGCCGCGCGAATTCGACGGTCTCCCGCAGCGCCTCCGGATGGCTTTGTCCGCGTCGAACGCGCGAGCGATCCAGAATCGAAAACCGCACCGCACCGAATCCCGAAGTCATATCTGTGTCAACACGCCCCGCCCCGGCGCATTCCGCCGTGCGGTGAGCCGGACAACACACCCTGGATGCGAGAATGGGTCCCGCAACTGCGTAATCCGGTGGTCGGTCCCGCGGTAGTCGGCGCGTATCGCGGCTCGACACGAATGGCGGCGCACGCCGTGGAGGCGCGAATGTCGGGGATCGTCCAGTTTGTCCAACGAGCAGGCCGTCGCACCACGGCGTCGGCGGGCATTGCGCTCGTCGCCATTCTCGCCGTGGCGGCAACGGCGGTGATCGTCGCGGTATGCCATTCCGAACAGGCGTCCAGCGATGTGTGCCCAGGTGATCCCGTCGCATCGTCCCCGCCATGGGCGCTGTCGAATACGCAGGTGGACGCACCGATCGACGCACACCCCTTCGTCGGAAACGGCTATCTCGGCTTGCGCGTTCCGCCGCGCGGTATGGGCTATGCCGCGACCGATGAAACGACCGGCTGGCCGCTGTACACGCCCGCATACGACGGCGCTTTCGTCGCCGGCCTCTACGCACACACACCCGGTGTTGCCGACAACCGCGAGGTCGCCGCGGCCATCCCGAACTGGTCCGGACTGCTGGTCGGTGTCGGCGATCAGACCTATTCACCAGCCACTCCCGCGACCGAGATCACCAACTTCGAACAGACACTGCTGCTGCGCTGTGGACTGGTCCGCACCCGCCTGACCTGGACCGCGCCGGACGGTAAGGCCACCGATCTGGTCTACGACGTGCTCACCGATCGGACCGATCAGCACGTCGGAGCGGTCCATCTCACGATGGTTCCGCGCTGGTCGGGTGAGTTGGTGGTCTCCGATCTGATCGACGGCGCGGGAGCTCGGCGGATCGGTCGGACCGATGTCGGTGCCCGCGATGACGACGCCATCCGGGTCGGCTTCCGGACCGACGGGACCGATATCAACGGCGATATTTTCTCGGTGCTGCGGCCCGGACAGGGCATCCAGTCCTCGGCGATCGAGCAGACACCCTCACCGCGCGACCTGAGTGCGCGCCAAGACGTTCGATTTCCGGTGCGCGACGGCGACATGTACCAGGTGACGAAGTTCATCGGCGTCGACACCAGCCGCACCGCGGACGACCCGGCCGCTTCGGCCTACGAGGCGGCACAGCGAGCCGTTCGGTCCGGGTGGGCGGAACTGCTCTCGAATACGTCCGCGGCGTGGCGGGAGCGGTGGCGCGGTGATGTCGAGGTGCCCGGTCAGCCGGAGGTGCAGACCTGGGCGCGCGGCGCGCTCTACTCGCTGTACTCGAGCACGAATTCCCGCCAGGACAACAGCATTTCACCCGTCGGGCTCAGCAGCGACAACTATGCGGGCGCGGTGTTCTGGGACGCCGACATCTGGATGTTCCCCGCACTACTGCAATTTTCGCCGGACTTGGCGAAATCCATTGTGGAGTACCGCTATCGGACCCTGCCCGCCGCGCGGACGAACGCTCAGCGGCTCGGCTATCGCGGCGCGTTCTACCCGTGGACCAGCGCGAGTCGCGGGGATCTCGATGAATGCCACAGCTGGGATCCGCCACACTGCCTGACCCAGATCCATTTGCAGGGCGATATATCCCTCGCGGCGTGGCAGTACTACACCGCCACCGGCGATACCAACTATCTGCGCACCCGCGGCTGGCCGATCATGCGCGAGGTCGCCGAATTCTGGGCTTCGCGGGTCACCCGCAATGACGACGGCAGCTACTCCATCCGCAATGTCGCGGGCCCCGATGAATACAGCAACGGCGTCAACGACGCGGTCTACACCAATGCGGTCGCCGCACTCGCCCTGCGCAATGCCGCACGGGCCGCCGAGATGCTGGGCGAGCGGCGTCCGCCCGAATGGACCACGATCGCCGACCGCCTACGCATGCCGTTCGACAGCACGCAACGGATCTTCGTCCAATTCGACGGGTACACCGGTACTCCCATCAAACAGGCCGACACCGCCCTGTTGATCTATCCCCTGGACTGGCCGATGCCGCCGGATGTCGCGGCCCATGTGCTCAACTACTATTCGCAGCGAACAGATCCCGACGGCCCGGCCATGACCGATTCCGTGCACGCGATCGACGCCGCGAAGATCGGCCTACCCGGTTGCGCGGCCGACACCTACCTCGAACGCGCCGCACGCCCCTTCGTGCGCACACCCTTCGGACAGTTCGCCGAGGCGCGCGGCGAGAAGGTCGGGGCCAGGGACCCGCTCGCGGGCGCACCGGCCTTCACCTTCGTCACCGCCGCGGGCGGTTTCCTGCAGACCTTCACCAATGGACTGCTCGGGCTGCGCTTGGATTCCGATGACATCCGTATCGCCCCCACGCTCCCGCCCGAGTTGAGCGAGGGCCTCACGATTCGTGGAATCCACTGGCAGGGGCGGACTTTCGATGCCACGATCGGACCCGACGAGACCACATTGACGCTGACCCACGGTCAACCGATGCAGGTCCGGACGGAGTCCGAAACCCGCCTGCTCACCGATGACGCCACCTTCACAACCCGACGCCCCGATCTGACCCCGACCGACAATCTCGCCCGCTGCAAGCCGGTCATGACCACCTCCGACGAGCCGGGCAAATACCCGGCCGCCGCAGTCGACGGCAGCACCGCCACCGGCTGGGCGCCCGACGGACCACAGGGTGCGCTCATCGTCGACCTCGGGAAAGATACCCGCATCGATCGAATCGTTCCACACTGGACCGAACCAACCACCACCACAACCACTTTCACGGTCTCCCCGGACGAGCACGCTTGGACTCCGGTCACCGTGGATCCGGCAACGGGAACCCTGCCCAACCCGATCTCGGCCCGTTATGTGCGTCTCGAACTCACTGCCACTAACCCGGCCACTCACCCCGGTATCCGCGAACTCGAAATCTCGGGCCCCCGAACATAATCCGAACTACTGCCCAGCACGTTGCTTCCATCTCACGTAGACACTGAAATCGAGTACCAGGGCCGGAATTCCGAAATGCGCTGGTGCAGGTCCGCTCTCGACGTTTACCCGCACCAGCACATGGTGATCACCGGTCCACCACTGGGGCACGGGGGCGGGGCGGAGGCTTGGGTGGTGCGGTTGGCTTTGGCTGGTCGCGCGTTCGGGCCGTCGGAGCTGCACGATGGCGGCACCATCCACACTCGAGACCAGCAAGTCCCGCAGGCCATCGGACCATGCGGCGACACGCCGTTGGGTGACGCCACTTTTCGCTGTCACAATCACCGGGACCGGGCGAGCATTAGTCTGAGACGGTGCGCTGGTTCCTCCCGCTTTTGCTTCTTCTCGCGGCCTGCGCCTCGGACCCGGCACCGGCCTCGACCCCGCCGCCGGTCACCCCCACCGAATACGTCCGCACGCCAACGGATTGCGCCAAGCTGACCGTCGAAGCGCTTATCGTCGACCCCGGTCACGGCTACCTCTTCGGCACTCACGCCGAATGGCTGCCGAAGGGGCAATTCGTCCGCATCCGAGTGGCGATCACCAACACCGACAACACATTTCACACCACCCGAACAACCGACTACCAGCTATCCGACGCGGCCGACGCCGCTCACCCGGTCAGCAATGACGCCATGGCGATCAAACGCCAACCGACCGATGTCACCATCGGCGCGGGAAACCGCCTGGAACTCGATCTCTGGTACGACATTCCGCTCGATACCGCGCCGAAGCTCCTGCGCGACACCGTGTGCACGATAACGACTCCGCTCCCGAGTTAGCGGCAGTCCCTCGGCCGTCCCGAATCGACGAAGTTGCACGCTGGGCTGCGAAATCACCGTTGGATGCAAATCTTCCTGGAGTTATGCGCCGATTGCATGGGAAATCCGCCGCGTTGGTCCATATCGGATTCGCACCATGATGTGCTGTGCGCAATCAAACCTGAAGGGAGGCAGGCATGTCGGAGAACAGGTCGACGCTGGCGCGACGACAGCTGGGAAAGTACCTGCGCAACGGTCGCGAGGAGTGCGGACTGACGCTCCAACGTGCGGCCGACCTGATTCAGCGCAGCGCGAGCACCCTGCAACGCATCGAGACAGGTACGGTGGTGCACCTGCGGGAGGTGGATCTCGAGGCACTGTGCAAGATATACGGGTTCAGTGCCGACCATACCGCAGCGATGAAAGGTCTTGCGGCACAAGGCAGCGAACAAAGTTGGTGGTTCGAATACAGTGATCTGATTCCGCCGAACTTCGACTTCTTCGTGGGGCTGGAAGCATCGGCGCAGTGTCTTACGACCTATCAGCCGGAACTCGTGCCAGGGTTGTTGCAGACACCAGCGTATACAAGTGTGCTGATGCGGTCCGGCTTCTCTGACGACGGCTCGGAAGAGCACGCGCGGAGAGTTCAGCTGCGAATGCGCAGGCAAACCAGAATCACGCGCAAGCACCAGCCAGCGACCCTCAATGTCATCCTGAGAGAGTCGGTCCTGCGGTGCGTGGTCGGCGGGCCGAAAGTGATGGCCACCCAGATGAAACACCTAGCAGATATCGAGGCGCGGCCCAACGTGAACGTACAGATCCTCCCGTTCAGCGCGGGACATCCGCTGGGCGTCGCAGTTGGTCCGTTCGTCATCCTCGAGTTCAGCGAGAACAGACAGGGGCAAGAGATCGAACCGCCGGTGGTCTACACCGAATCTTTCACCGGGGACTTGTATCTTGCAAAATCAAGCACTGTTCAGCGATACCATCAGGCATACGAGAGTCTGCGGCGAAGTGCGATGGATGTCTTCGCCAGCCGGGCACTGTTCAGACAGATGGCGAAGGAGTACGCGTCCTGATGGTCGATCTTTCGAACGCACAGTGGTTCAAGAGCACTCGCAGTGGCGCCGACAAGGAGTGCGTCGAGGTCGCATTCCTCCCGAACAACCTTGTCGGCGTCCGCGATTCCAAGAACCCAACGGGCCCCGCGCTGATTTTCACCACCGCCGAGTGGTCGACCTTCACCCGCGCGGCAACTCGCGGCGACTTCCATCGCTGACAGCTCGCGAACCCCAACAGTCGGATAAGATTCTGTCGAGCCAGGGATGACCCGGGTGGACCCGCGACAACCACTCGCACAGTCGCGACCTCTGCGATTGATCCAAAGCCGGTAGTACATGCCGGAAGTCGGCTTCGTCCTTGTCGCGTGGCGCTTTCGCCTTGAACAGGAGCACGACTTCCGGAATCGCATAGGGAATCCCCTCGCGGGTGTGGCGAATCAGTTCTGCACAGGGCAGCGTGATCGACCGGTCACGGCGGCACACCCATCGGTCACCGTCCTGCGGTTCCCGAAACACGTCGAGGTGATATCGCCCGGTCGCAGGGTCGCGTAGCCAGGTCTGATGCTGGTTCTCCGCCTCCGCCGGAAACGGCAGGATTCGGCCGTCCGCGATCACATCCCACTCGAAGCCCGGGAATGCGGCGACGATTTCACCGAATCTGCCCTCTGGGACCCCGATTTCGAGATCATGGTGGGCACGGGCGGCATTCTCGGTGAACAGCTCGAGCGCCCACCCACCCGCCACGTACCACGGAACCGTGACACCCGACATTCGCTCCGCGACCTCACCGGGCATCCACGCAGCCCACAACCGGTCGCATTCCTCGGGCGAAACCGCACGCCCGGCCATCTCGGACATCCCCACCCCCAAGTCAGTTCGTGGCACCCATGATGACATGGATGCCATTCCGATTCCCGACAGCAAGCAGCCGGTGTGCATTCGCCGCGATCATGATGATGCCTCGGCCCAGCATCATCCGATGCTCGAAGCCGCGACTTCCGACTCACAGGCCGCCGCGATCAACCGCGATCCGGTTCATCGAGGTGTCCACGATCCCGCGTTCCCCGAACAGCGCGCCCCGGCATCCAAGCCCTGTTCCCTGGTCACCTTCGCGCGTTCCTGCCTCGAACGACGCCTGACCGGAGGATTTCGGCGGCATAGGACTCCTGCCCAGAGTCGCGAGAAGATCCGCGGGCCATCAGCCTAGCGCTTTATCAGGCAGCGCTCCCGTATCCCATTGCGGCGCTGCGCACTTGGTTGACGTAGGCAGTGGAGTGGTTGTAAGCCAGGATGGCTTGCCGCCACCCGCGGGCGGTGGCCAGATCACCGCCCGCCGCGCACAGGTAGCGGCCCGCGGCCAGCGCCGCATCGTCGATATTGTCGGCGCTGCCCGAAAGATTGCTGGTGGCAGCTGGTTTGCCGCTCTCCAGGGTCTTGGCGAGGGTGTTGTAGTCGGTGCTTGCGCGCACACCCCAGCGTTTCCAGGTGTCGGGGATGAACTGGAACGGCCCCATCGCGCGGGCGTACACCGTGTGCCCGGCTCGAGCCGTGGCGACGGGGTCGACGATCAGGGCGTTGCCGCCGGTGCCGTTCAGAGCGATTCCGCGGATCGGTGGCCGCACCAGACCGTCGGCCGCGATGGTGGCTCCGCCGAATCGGGCGTGATCGCTTTCCACACGGGCGATCCCGGCCAGGGTGACCCACCCGAGATGGCACCCCGGTTGTGCCTTCGCCATGGCCACCGTCGCGTATCCGTAGGCCTGTAGCGCGCGCACCGGGATTCCGTATTTTTCGGCCCGGGGTCGAGCCCAGTCGCGCAGCTGGTCCAGCGGGTGATCGACCGCGTCGAGCCGAATCGCGGGCACCGACCCACCGGTACTGGCCGGCACAGGATCGGGAGTTCGATCCGATGCGCCGCCGCAGCCCGCGAGGACTACCGCTACCACCGGCACCAGCAGCGCCGAGCGCGCTGTCATCACACTCCGACCGTGCGAGTACCAACTTGTCATATCGTCACTACTTGCCCGGGACGGGTAGAGGCGTAGTGGCGGACGGTTTGGGCGGGTTCGTCGGTTTCGGCGCGCTGGGCGGCTTGGGCGGGGTCGGCGCCGTTGAGTGCTGCGAAGTCGTGGTCGGTGGGTGCGCGATGGTCGGCTTGGACGGTGACGGCGCAGGCTTCCGCTCGGTCGTCGTGGTGGTTGCGGTCGGCACCGGAGTGCGTCGGGCCGAGGTGGTTGTCGTCTTGCTGGCCGACGTCGTTGGCGTGGCGCTGGGCGGCGCTGTCGTCGTACTGATGGTCGTCGTGGTCGTCGTGCCGGTCGACGATGTCGTCGTCGTGCCAGCCGTTGTTGTCGTACCGACCGGCGTCGTTGTCTCGGTCGGCGAGAGGCTCGTCGGGAGGGTTGTAGTGCTGGACGGGGCAACGACGGTCGTGGTGGTGACCGGATCCTGGCTCGGGCTCACGCCGGGCTGAGCAGTCGCACTCACGAGCGGTTGCGGGGCGGCCTCGATCGAGAAACTCGCACTCGCGCTGACGGACAGACTGGGCGCTGTGGTCGGGGTATCGGTGGTCACCGTGGTCGGCTCGCTGGTGGTCGTGTCGGTTGCGGCTGTCGACTCGCTGGTCGTCGCGTCCGTCGTTGTATCCGCCCCGCTGCCGACGGTGTCCGCTGCTGTGGCGTCACTCGGAACAGGCACATCATCGGGGGTCTCCAAGGTGCTGACAACGTCGCTGGCCTGAATCGCTCCGCCGGTCACATCTTCCGCGCTCGACGTCTCTGGAACCTCCGACGCCGCAAAGACATTGCCCACCCGGTCGGCTCGCCGCGCATCCGCTGTGATCACGCCCCCGATAGCGAGTGTGATCAGCGCGGCAATAGCCGCGGCGGCGAGCATGTGCTGGCGATCGTCGCGGGGCACGAGATTCGACAGGCGCGAGCGGAGATGCCCGGCGTACCGATGCCATCGCCCCGAGTCCGCCGATGCGAGCCGTTCACCGTCGCCGAAATTGTCCGCTCTGCATGAGTCGCCAGGAGCGGCGACGGCATGATCAGGCGTCCGGATGAGTATTGTTTTGTCGTCATCAATTATCGCGCCGCCGGGAATGCGGACCAACTGGGTCGCATCGGGGTCGGCGATATCGGTATCAGGCGTACCGATGAGTTCGGTCGCATCGGGATTGCCGCGGTCGGGTTCGTTACTGTCGAATGATTGCATCACGAATTTTTTTCTTCTCTGCAGCGAGTCGAACCTGTCAGGGTTTCCGAAAAAGAATTTCCGCAAGATAATTTGGAGTCGAGTGGCACGCCATTACTCCCGTCCACCCACTACTCCGGTCAACGCAGTGCCGCCGGGGATTCGGCGTGCGGGATGAGCAGCCGCGGACTGCCCGAGCCGTCCGCCGGGACCGCCCAGATGTCCGAATCGTCGGCGCCCCGCGCAATGGCGTAACCGATGGTGTTCGGGTCCAGCCAGGCCGACTGGTCGTCCACGCTGCGGGTTTCGGCCAGCGAGGTCCGCGCGCCCGACGCCAGATCCAGTACCGACAGCCGCCAGCCCTTCGCGGGGTCCGCGTCGATCGCCGACTTGAAGGCGATACGTCTGCCGTCCGGGGACAGCGATGGGCATTCCACGTTCTGCGCGATGGTGCGGATGCTTTTCGCCGCGATATCACCTGCCACGAGGTACCGGCGTCCGTCGGTGGACATCGTGGCGTAGAAGGTGTTGTCGTCGGCGGCGAAGGTGATACCCCAGAAGTTGAGGTCGGCCGCGGTGTAGGGATGACCGTCCAGGGTCACCGGGAGGAATTCCAGTGAGTCGATCATGTCCTCGGTCTCGAGGTCGATCAGCCCGGCGCGGGTGGAGAACCGCCCGTTGTTGTACGAGTCGCCCGCCACGAACACCGTCCAGGCCACCAGCCGCCCGTCCCCGGATACCCGGGTGCGGTTCGGCACGCCGACCAGCGGGATCTCCTTCTTCACATCGAGTTTGCTGTCCAGGATGGTGGCCTGGAAGGTGGGGAGCGCGCCGTCCTGCCGTAGGCAGATGCCGGTGCCGCCCGCCGCGTCGACCCGTAGGCAGTTGAGTGCGGATACCGAGCGTGGCCCGCCCGGATCTTCGGTGGCCACCATCGCCAGGTGGCCCTTGCTCTCCGGTGCGGTGCTGCGGAACAGGATCCCTGGCCCGGCCGTGAGACTCAGCCGGTCGGTCACGGACACCGCGGGTTGCACGCGGGTCGTCGTGAACACGCCGTAGCCGACCGCGACCGCGGTCAGCAGCACCGCCCCGAGCAGTGCGAGCACCACCCGCCGAGTCATGCCTGCTCCTCGATGGTCTCGGCGTGATCGCTCGGATCGGAGCCGCCGGTGTCGGCGGCCGGGATGCCGCGCAGCAGCAGGCCGAGCACGAGCACCGCCACCGCGACCAGAATCGCGGCGATCCGGCTCGCGCTCGCCGGTCCCCACACCGTCCAGGCCAGCCCGAACAACACCGAGGACACCAGGTAGGACAATGCCTGTCCGGTCTGGATCAGCGCGATTCCCGTGGTACGCAGGGATTCCGGCAGGACCGGCCCGGCCAGGGCCATCAGCACGCCGTCGGTGGCCGCGTAGAACAGGCCGTAGAGAGCGAGCACCGCCAGCACCAACGCAGTGCCACCGAACGGCCCGAACAGCAGTAGATACACCAGCACCAGCGCGGTGTAGCCGCCGAGCACGACCTTCAGCCGACCGATCTTGTCGGCGAGCAGGCCCAGCGGCGTGGCCAGCAGCAGATAGGACAGGTTCGTGCCGACGGCCAGCAGCGGGAACCAGCTGACGCTGAGATGCTCCCGGTGTTGCAACAGGAGATAGACGAAGCCGTCGCCGATTGTCACCATCCCGGCCAGACACGCGGCCAGCACCAGCCGCCGAACCGGCGCCGTCCGGATCAGGCCGCCCAGCGCCGATGGTGACACCGTGCCCTTCGGTGACTGCGCGTCGCGGTGGTCCCGAACGAACAACACCAGCACCAGTACGCCGAACGCGGCGATGCAGAAGCTGACCACAAAGACCGCGTCGTAGGCCTGCGCGGTGGCGGCGAGGATGCCGAGCGCGACCAGCGGCCCGGCGAACGCTCCGATGGTGTCCATCGTCCGGTGCACGCCGAACGCGCGACCATACAGCTGCGGTGGGGTGGACAGGGTGATCAAAGCGTCACGTGGCGCCGTGCGCAGGCCCTTGCCGGTGCGGTCGATCGCGATCACCGCGCCGATCGCGCCGACGGCGCTGCCCACGGCGAGCATCCCGAGTTTCGCCACCGCCGACAACCCGTAGCCGAGCCCGGCGATGAACTTGCGGCGGCGCGTCAAGTCGGCGATGTATCCGCCCACCAGCCGCAGCAGCGCTGTCGCCCCGGTGTACGTGCCGTCGACGACGCCGTAGACGGCGGGGCTCAGGTGCAGCCCGACAACCAGGTACACCGGAAGAACCGCGGTCATCATTTCCGACGAGATGTCGGTGACCAGGCTGACCGCGCCGAGCGCGAAGACATTGCCGCTGAGCAGGAACAACGCGTTTCGGCGGGACGGTTTCGCGGCGTCGTCCCCGGTGTGCGGATGGTCGATTGTGGACAGATACACAGGTGTGCCACCTTCGTGAGTTGCGCGAGCCGCTCGCGGACAGACCATCGGCCTGTCCGCGAGCGGGGTGATTACCAGCTACCGATCACTCGCGGATATCTGCGAATGGTCAGTTCCACACGTTGGTGATCTCGGCGGCCGAGTTCAGGTGGGACAACCCGTAGGCGCTCTCGATGGTGCTCAGAACGTTGTAGTGGTTGATCTGGTTGGAGAAGCTGCCGACCTGGGTGTGCGCGCCGACGAACGTGGTGAAAATGTGGTTGGACGAACCGCCGTTGTCCTCGTCGAAGGTGACGATGAGCAGGCTGTTGTGGGTCTTGGCCCACTGCGCGTAGCCGTCCATCTTGTTCTTCAGCCAGGTGTCACCCGTGCTGATCGAACAGTCGTGCATGTCGTTGCACATGTCGGGCGCCACGTACGAGACCGTCGGCAGGGTCGAGTAGTCCGTAGGGAACGTGCTGAACCGCACGTTGCTGGTCGCCGGAACGTTGCTGAAGAACGGTGCGGCGTTGTGCTTGCGTCGGTACGTGCCGCTCGAGCAGCCGGTGTAGCCGTCGGAGGGCATGGCCTCGGAGTAGCTCTTGTACGACTTGCCCGCGGTGAGAAGCTGGTTGGCGATGTTGTTTCCGCTGAAGGTGTGCGGGCAGCTGTCGTCGGTGATGCCCTGGGTCGACCCGGAGAACATCGCCAGGTAGTTGGGCTCACTCGGGTGAGTGACCGCGAAGGACTGGGTGAACTTCGCGCCCTGGCCCGCCAGGCTGTTGAAGTAGGGGGCGCTGGAACTGCCGTTGATCTGCGAGTAGGAATGGTTCTCGAACATCACGAGCACGATGTGGTCGAACACCGGTACGGTCGTCGCCGCCTGCGCCGGGGACGAGCTGACGACGGCGGACGTCGCCATACCGATCAAAGCTGCCGCTGCAACGAATGCAGCCGCAATGCGCTTCCGAAACACGAATCCTCCTGAAGGATTTGAACCGACCCTGGCAGCACCGCCAGGGTCGGGCAATACTAAGGACCGCCGGTAGCCGCAATTCCAAATGTTCCGGGGACGCTGGATGTGCGTGAAGTGAACAAACAAAGCGGAAAACCCATTCTTCTGGGAAAACAAACAAAACTGGTCAAGCGCCTTATCAGAACTGGTCGAGCGCATTAAACGAACTGGTCAAATGAATAGAATTGCGGACCGTAGATAAGACGATGTTCCGGCCCGATTCGCTGAAAGAAGTTCAGCGGGAAGATGCCGTGATGACGACATTTGATAACCGAGTGCGGTTGCGCCGATAGCGGAGGCCGGGCGCGCGGCGGTGTCGGCGGCACCGGCACGAGGCCGCTGTAGCGAACCCGCTACCGCCGCAGCGCATTCGGGTAGTTCCCAGCCGCGTCCCAGCTAGCTCTGAGGTTCAGCGGAGACGCTCGCTACGGCTCAGTCCTGGGCCGCGCCGAGTCCTGCCCGGGAACGCAGCCATCGCCGTCCGCGCGCCCGGATACGGCCACCGAAAGCATGGAGAACGATGTACCGGAAGTGTGTTCTGATCGCCGCCCTGACGATGGTGGGCTGCGCGGTCACCACCGCCCCGTTCGCGCACGCCGCGGCAGCCCATGAGAAGACCTACTCCGTTTCCGGCACAATGCAATTCACCGTCGGCCAGCGCGATATCGACGCCCACCCACTCGCCGCGCTGAACGGCATGCCGACCAACCGGGAAGTGTTGCTGGACACCGACTTCTACGGCCGGATCTCGGGTTCCGATTCCGGCACGCTGACCTCCGGATACTACGTCGCGTGCGCGGTGGACCTCGACCCCAAGGCCGAACTCCAAACCAAGCTCCAGGCAGATGCCGATCTGGACCTCGGACTCGACATCTCCCCCGGTTCGCTGACGCCGAGCATCGATATCAATGTCATCCCCGACCTCAGCGGCGGGCTCGGCGCCGACCTGACCATGTCCCCGGGCAAAATCGCCGATATCGCGGTCGGCACCAAGAAGCTCCAACCGGACACCCTCGGCACCATGGTCAGCCGAGACTTCCACATCCAGGTATCCGGCTGCGGTGGCGCGCTGACCATTCGCGCGTACGCCAGGGTCACTGCCGAGTCGGCGGCGGTGGACGCCAGCGGTGCGAGCTACGGCGACCCCATCGTGCTGTGAATCCTCAGTCCTGCACCCGCAGCGCCTGCCGAATCGTCAGGCGCCCTTGGGTTTGCATCAGCGAACGGCGGTAGATCTTCTCCGCGATAACGACGATGCCGTAGGTGGCGGCCGCCATCCGCGCCAAGGCGATCAGCGGCTCCCACCACGAGGCCGTGCCCTCGGCAGTCGGCCGGGCACGGCGACTATGGAGACCACAGGCACGTAACAGTTCGGCCGCATGCCGTTTGGCGGCCGCGGTCGAAAGCCCGCGCAGCCGGGCGAGGTACACGCGGATCAGTGCGGTTCGGGCAGCCCGAGGGCCGGGGCGAGCACACGCCAGGCACGCGGCAGTTGCGCCTCGAAATCGGGCCAGGTGTGCATGCCCGCCGGGGCGTAGTCGACGGTGGCCGGAATCCTCAGCTCGGCGAGTCGGGCGGCGAAGCGTTCGGTGCACAGGCGCGCACCGGCCTCGAGCGCCAGTCCCCCGCCCGCCATCTGCAGGGCTTCGACGAGGTTCGGCGCATGCGATACGGCGACGAGATCGGCGTCGGTCGGCAGGCCCGTCGCCGCGGACAGGTAGATCGACGTACCCCGCAGGTCGGCCGCCCCGAGCACACTGTCGTGCGCACCCCACTCCGGCGAACCGGGTGGGCCCCAGAGGTTTTCGACATTGCCGCCGCGCGAGGCGACCGTGATGGTGGTGACGGCGCGGCCGAGTTCGTCCGCGGTGGAATAACATCCACTCATCCCCGCGACCGCACGGTATCGGCCCGGATACCGCTGGGCCAGCATCATGGCCGCCTGCGCGCCCATCGATACGCCCGCGATCGCCCGCCGCCCATCGGTTCTCAGATACGACTCGACGATCGGCGGCAGCTCCGAGGTCAGAAACGTCTCCCACCGATTGAGTCCGAGGGTGGCGTCGCGACGCATCCAGTCGCTGTACATGCTCCCGGTACCGCCGCTGGTCAAGACCACATCGACGGGCTTATCGGCGAAGTACTCCGCTGCCCGCCCCTTGCTCAGCCACCCCGAGATCTGCTCGCCGTCGACACCGTCCAGCAGATACAACAGCGGATGCGGCCCGGAACCGCTGCCGCGCAATACATCCACGGTAATGACCCGGCGCATGGCGGCCGAGGCGATCGAAAAGCGTTCGTGGCGCGGTCCGACGGTTTCGATATTGATGGTGCCGGTCCGTGTCATGGCCGGATCCACGGGCGGCGGTCCGGCGGGTGGATCCGCGAGCGCGGGCACAGCCCCCACCACGGCGATGAGGGCCATCGCCGCCGCGGTGATCGGTGCTCGAAGACTCATGGCGCGACGGCGGCCCGCTCAGCCCGTCTGGCCGCGGCGCGATCACGCTGCTCCTCGAAACGCGTTGCCCTGAGTGCCAACTCGTCGAGGTAGGCGGCGATCTCGTCGCGGGCGCGTTCGCCGTCGCCGGATAGGTCGTTGCGCTCGAAGACATTCCAGGCCCGCAGCACCGGGCGCAGCACGCCGTCGAGATGCTGGCGCAGATCGTAGATGCCATGTTTGGCCAGTACCACGGCATTACGCCGGAAGTTCGGCTGGGTGAGTCCGGGCATCTGGAACCGGGTGACGATATCGGTGATCGCGCGCAAGGTCTGGTCCGGTGTGAGGTCGAGGGCGGCGGCACTGAGGTTTCGGTAGAAGATCATGTGCAGGTTCTCGTCGGCGGCAATCCGTTGCAGCATACGCTCGGCGATGGGCTCATTACAGGCCGCACCGGTATTTCTGTGACTGATCCTCGTCGCCAGTTCCTGGAGCGTCACATATGCGACAGATCGCAGGAACTGCGGTCCCCGACCAGGTTTCGCGACACCCGTCGTCATATGCGCCATTCTGGCCTGCTCCAGGGTCACCGGGTCGACCGCGCGAGTGACCACCAGATAATCGCGCATGACAATCGCATGACGATTCTCCTCCGCGGTCCAGCGCCCCACCCAGGTGCCCCAGACCCCGTCCAGTGAGAACGACTCCGAGATCTCCCGGTGATAGGAGGGCAGATTGTCCTCGGTGAGCAAGTTGGTGACCATCGCGGTGCGGGCGACCTCGGACAGCTCGGATTGTCCTGGCTCCCAGTCGATACCGCCCATGGCCGCGAAATTCCGGCCATCGTCCCAAGGCACATAATCGTGCGGGTGCCATGGCTTGGCCTTGCGCAGGTGCTCTTCGAGATGGCGTTCGGCGACAGGCTCGAGTTCGCGCAGAATGTCGAGATCGGTCAGCGTGGTCGGCACACGTACTCCTTCGTTCACACCCCGGAACCGCAGATTAAGGGCGTCCGGTCAGGCCGAACGGGTGATTCGGTGATCATTGGGCGAGGTGACGACCGGGCGGCGAGCCTGCTGGAGCCCGTCACAATCGGGCAGATCGGCCAGCCGGTAGAGCCCCGGCGGTCGGCCATCGGCCTGCAGGCGGGCCAGCAACTCCTGGGCCAGCCCGGCCAGTTCGGGAATCCGGCCGGTATCGCCGAACGTCACCACCGCGGTCAGCGGAACCTCGGCGGCCTCGCCGATCAGCTCGAGCACCTCGGGGGTGAGTGCGAGCGAGGTCACGGCCGAGATCTCATCGATCGGAACCAGGACCGTACCGCCCTCATCGGACAGCAGCGACAGCGCCCGGGAACCGAGCGGAGTCGCCAGCGCCGCCTGGACGCGGCGCAGCTTCCGGCGCGCCGCGGACGGCGCGCCCATGCCGGGTCTTCGCTCATCCGGATGCGCGGGAATCGCGAGGGCCACGACCTGGTACGACGCGGCCACACTGATTCCGGCCCGGCGCGCCAAGTGCGCGACGCCGTGCCCGCTGAGCAGCGCCGATACCAGCGTCTGCGCCGCGGTCTGCTGCTCCCGCGCCACCTGGCGATGTTCATCGAGATAGGCCGTCAGCGTCGCCGTCGTCACCGTTTCCAACACCCGGACGATCAGCCCGGCCGCGGCCGCCACCGCATCGGCGTCTTCGCCCGCGGCCTGCTCGGTGAGGAATTCCAAACCGATGCGGACACCATCGTGATACGCGTCGAGCACGGTTTCCAGCGCTATCCCCTCGCGTGCCCAGCGCGCGGCCGAACCGGTAATCGCCGCAGGCTGTGTCGTCACCGGAACCAACCGCGCCTCCAGCATCCGCGCGGCCTCCACCAAACAGGTGCGCGTGATAGTACCGAGATCTTCGCGTCGTGCGCGCCGAGCCTGAAAAGTCAAATGCTCGACCAGTTTTGCTTCCAAGGTCTTGGTACCCGAACCGGCCCGTTTGCCCACCATGACTATGAAAGGCTAGCCAGGTTCGAGCCGAAATCGAATATCCGGCCCGATAATTAGGAAAGTCATCACTTCGCACCGACAGCCTTGGGCGAAATCACAAGCAGCGGACGGATTCTCGGTTGCAAATATTCCGGTCATTCGGATGATCAGATTACGACAGCGGGATCGGTCCACCGCCGGTCCGCTGGCGCACGGGTGGCGCCCGCGCGAGCGCCGCTGTAACGCCCGGCGGCCCTGCAGCGACGGCATCGGCATGGCAGCCCGCTGTACCCAGACACTGGTGCTTCAAACCAGAGCACGCCGACCGAACCTGTGAGCTGTCCCATGACTAAAGTGGATCCCTGTGCTCCGGGTCATGTGCCCGATAGCATCGACCGCCTTGCCTCAGTTCGGTGAACCCGGGCGGTGCAACTGGCGACGAGTTCGAAGGATGGCTGACCCCATATGACCGGTACGCGAGAAAAGCTGGAGGAACTCCGCGACGTCCTCGAGCTCGCCGAGGAGCCCGCAGGCGAGACCGGCATCGCGAAGCGCAAGAAGAAGGGCATACCCAGCGCGCGTGAGCGCGTGCGGATGCTGCTCGACAAAGGCTCCTTCGTGGAGATGGGCGCGCTGATGCGCCAGCCCGGCAGCGCCGACGGCATGTACGGCGACGGCGTGGTCACCGGCCGCGGCTATATCGACGGCAGGCCGGTCGTCGTCATCGCCCACGATCAGACCGTGCACGGCGGTTCGGTCGGCGAGATGTTCGGCCGAAAGGTCGCCGCCGCAATGGAGTTCGCGCAGGAGAACGCCTGCCCGGTGGTCTCGATCAACGACTCCGGCGGCGCCCGCATCCAAGAGGCGGTGACCTCGCTGGCCTGGTACGCGCTGATGTGCCGCCGCCAGGAGGACCTGTCCGGTTTCGTGCCGATGGTCGCGGTCATGCTCGGCAAATGCGCGGCCGGTTCGGTGTACGGCCCGGTCAATATGGATGTGCTGGTCGCGACCGAGAAGTCCTATATGTTCGTCACCGGTCCGGAGGTGATCAAGGGTGTCACCGGCGAGGTGGTCAGCGCCGATGATCTCGGCGGCGCCGCCGCCCTGCAGGCCAATGGCACGGTGCATCACGTCGCCGCCGATGAGCAGGCCGCCTTCGACTGGGTCCGCACCTATCTGAGCTACCTGCCGTCGAGCTGCCTCGAGCAGGCTCCGGTGGTGAATCCGGGCCTGGAGCCGGAGCTGACCAGCCACGATCTGGAACTGAACTCGATCATTCCGGATTCGGCCCGCTCCGGCTACGACATGCACGAGGTGCTGCTGCGCATCTTCGACGACGGGGATTTCCACGAGATCAGCGCGGGTACCGCACCGAATCTGATCACCGGGTTCGCCAGGGTCGACGGCCGCAGCGTCGGTGTGGTCGCCAATCAGCCGCAGGTGCTCGGGGGCGCGCTGGACGGGCTGTGCTCGGACAAGGCGGCGTATTTCATCCGCCTGTGCGATGCCTTCGGCCTGCCGATCATCTTCGTCGTCGACACCCCCGGCGTGCTGCCCGGCCTCGAGGAGGAACGCAACGGCGTGATCAAGCGCGGCGGCCGGTTCTTCCGCTCGGTGATCGAGGCCACCGTGCCGATCGTGTCGATCGTGACGCGCAAGGCCTACGGCGGCGGCTACGCGGTGATGGGCTGCAAGCCGCTCGGCGCCGACCTCGCCCTGGCCTGGCCGACCGCACAGATCGCGGTAATGGGTGCGGAGAGCATGGTGGGCATCATCGGCCGCCGACAACTGGAGGCGACCCCGGCCGACCAGCGCGCCACCGTGCGTCAGCAGATGATCGACTTCTACAACGCCACCGTGGCCACCCCGTGGACCGCGGCCGAGCGCGGCTATATCGACGCCGTCATCGAGCCGTCCCAGACCCGCTTGGAGATCCGCAAGGCGCTGCGCCTGCTGCGCGAGAAGGGTTCGGTCAAGAAGCACAACCCGCGCAAGCACAGCCTCTTCCCGGTCTAGGTTGTCGCCCGTTTGTGTTGCGTCACAACACAAACGGGCACCGTTCGTGCGATCTCCGATGTTGGTCCGCTCGCCGAGCGGCCCGATGTCGTTGTGCCCTAACGTCATCCATGCCCGGCCCGTGTTCGCCGCACGGCGGCCCGGCACGCGGCGTGCCCACCGAGTGTGTCCCTACCCACTCTGGGTGGGCACGCCGCACTCGCGCGAGGCGACTAGAGCGTGTCTGCCGAAACGAGGTCTCCTACCCCACCCTCATTGGGCCGATCGGCCCTCAGCCCTTCTTCAGCTCCTCGGCGAGCATCACGATGATGCCGCTGGGACCGCGGACGTAGGTGAGCTTGTAGACGTCCGCATAGGTCGCCACGCCGCGAAGCGGATGGCAGCCGTGCCTCGCGGCTATCTCGAGGGCTTTGTCGATGTTGTCGACTGAGAAGGCGACGCGGTGCATGCCGATCTCGTTGGGACGAGTGGGCTTCGACTCGATCGCTTCGGGATTGATGTACTCGAAGAGCTCGAGGCGACCGTGACCGTCTGGCGTCTGGAGCATTGCAATCTTGGCGTGGTTGCCATCGAGGCCGACGGCAGTGTCGGTCCACTCACCACTGACGGTGTCACGGCCGACGACCGTGAGACCGAGGTCGGTGAAAAAGGCGATCGTTGCTTCGAGGTCGCGAACGGCGATGCCGACGTTCTCGAGTTTGATGGACATGCGTTGCATGTTACCGAGCCGGGCCGAGCAGCCCTGGTGACGAGCGGGGGCTCGATCAACGACCACTGAGCATCCGAAAGCACCTGGAACCGCGACACGAGAAGGAGCGTCTCAGCCAGCACGCCCCCTTTGTCAGACCCGCCCTACGCCTGATCTGGACGCGTGCCGTGATTGCCCCAGGTCCGTTCCACCGTGGCCCATTCGGCCTCCCAGAGCCGGGCCCGGCGACGATCGAGGCCACGGCGCAGCAGAGCGTAGCCGCCGCCGAAGCAGGTTCCGATCGCGAAGACCAGCCCCGTGGTGATCAGCAGCGCCTTGCTCAATGCCCGGGTACTCGACGGCGGCTCGGTGACCTTACCCGAGCTATCGAGCCAGATCTTCACCGTGGCACCGGCTTTCACCAGTCCGGTGGCCTGGTAGTCGCTGGTGTGCGCGACCCCGAGTGCGTCCTTCCACTGCACCCGGGCCGGAGTGATCGGCGCGTACAGCGGGGCCTTGCCGACCTCGACCACGGTTGCCTCGACCGGGTGCAACTGCGCCGCCTGCGCTTTCGCGAGACGGTCTTCGTTCTGGTAGATCCGGCCGCCGACCGCCATCGACAGCAGCGGAGCGATGATCAGGAACAACACCGTCAGAACCGCCGCGACCGCCAACTGCACGCGGTCCTCGCGGCGGCGCATCGGATTTCGATCCAACCCGACGCGGCGGCAGGTGCGGCGGACAACACTCGGTGATCCGGCTGCTGCGGTCATGACGATGACACCTCGCTCTGGAAGTCGGCTGTCAGCCCGTTAAGGGTGTCGAAGAATATGTCGATGAGGTCGGGCAGTCCGTTGGTATCCGAGCCCGCGCCCCAGACCTGCAGGGCGGCGACGAGCAGTCCGGACCCGGCCGCGACGGCCACCTCGGGGCGCCGGTCCACCATGGGGTCCACGCCGAGCCGGGCCGCGATGATCCGCACCGATTCGCGCTGTCCGTCGAGTCGGATGCGCTGATAGCCGGCGGCCAGCGTCGGCTCGTCCTCGAAGCGCTGGAACAGCGCCCAGCGTCGGGCCAACCCGGCCGCTTTCGGCCCGGCGTATTCGGCGGCCAACCAGTCGTGCAGCGCGTTGCGGTAGGCGACCAGCGGCGGCTCGCCGAGCGGGCGGCGGCACAGGGCCTCGTTGAACAGGTGCACGTCCTGATCGATTTCACCGAGTACCGCCTCCTCGATGGAGGAGAAATGACGGCTGAAGGTCCGCCGGGTGACCCCGGCCCGCTCCGCGATGTCCTCGACCGCCACCGAATCCAGTCCCCGCTCGTTGAGCAGGTCGAATGCGGCGCGTGACATCGCCGCGCGACTGCGCAGCGTACGCAGCCTACGGCCGTCGAGGTCGACCCCGTCGTCGATACTCATATCGGCAGTCTACGCGCTATTGTCCCAACGGGACATTAGTTCGGTGTGATCCGAATCAGGGTTTGCAGGCCAACCCGGTGACGATGAGCTGCTCCCAGACCGTCAGTTTGCGGTCGACGGCGCCGACCGATGCGCCAGGACCGGCGGGCGCGTCCGGGCGCCAATGGGCCGAGGGGACGATACCGGGCTCGAGGATCTCGAGCCCGCCGAAGAGTCCGCGGATCTCATCGGTATCGCGCCAGCGGCCGCGACCGAAGGTGCTCTGCAACTTCTGCTCGGCAGCGGTGGTCTCCGGGTTGTGGCCGGATCGGAAGTGCGTGATGAAAACGTAACTGCCGGAAGGAATCTGGTCGTTCCAGAACCGCACGACAGCCGCCGGTTCCTCATCATCGTTGAAGTGATGCAGGATCGAGCTGAAGATGACGGCGACGGGCTCCTCGAAATCAATCAGCCGCGCGACCTCGGGGTGATCACGGATCGACTTCGGGTCGCGAGCGTCGGCCTGGATCACCGTGGTGTTCGCATCGGTGGCCAGCAGCGCACGGCCGTGCGCGAGCACGATCGGATCACTGTCGACATAGACCACGCGCGCGCCGGGTGCATGCCGCCGGGCGACCTGATGCACATTGTCCGCGGTCGGCAGGCCGCTGCCGAAGTCGATGAACTGCCGCATACCGGCCACGGCCATATCCCGGACGCCACGAATCAGCGCCTGCCTGCTGGTGAAGGCAATCGCCACCGAACCGGGCAGGTTCAGCTTGAAGTGGTCACCGACCTCCTGGTCTACGAGGTAGTTGTCCTTCCCGCCGAGCAGATAGTCGTAGACGCGCGCGATGCTCGGCTTACTCTGGTCGATCTCCCGGTCGAGTCGATTCGGTGGCACAACATCGTCGGCCATTCTCGACACAATACCGAGTTCAGTTGGCGCGCTTGCCGGTTTCGCGCCTCAGCGCGGATCGGTCGGGTGGTCGAGCGTAGCCGGATGTCGTTCGCACAGCGCGTGCAGGAGTCCCGGGGTGTATTCCGGCGGCGCGGCATGGACCGATAGCTGATTCACCACCGCGCGATAGGCGTCGAGGTCGGCGGCCTTGTCCAGATACAGTGCGCTGGTCAATTGCTGCAGGTAGACGATGTCGGGCAGGTCGGCCTCGGTGAAGCGCAGCATGGTGAACGCACCGTCGGCCAGCGCCGGTCCGCCGACGTGGTCGGGCAGCACCTGCACGGTGATATGCGGTTCCTCCGCGATACGCAGCACCTGTTCCAGTTGGGCCCGCCACACCGTCGACCCGCCGATGGGTCGCCGCAATGCCGCCTCCTCGACGATCAGCCACAACTGCGGCGGGTTCGGGCGGCGCAGGATCTCCTGACGGCGCAACCGCAGCACGACCCGCCGCTCGATGCCCTCCGCCGATTCGGCCGGATGGGCGAGTGCGAGCAAAGCCCGCGCATATTCGGCGGTCTGGAACAACTCCGGCACCGCTCTCGGCTCGTAGCAGCGAATCAGCTTGGCCGCCTGTTCGAGTCCGAGATAGGTGTCGAACCACTTGGGTAGCCAATCGCTGTCGCGATGCCACCAGCCGGAGGCATTCGCCTGGCGTGCGAGTTCCTTGAACTCCTCGCGCTCCACGGGATCGGTGACTCCGTAGAGCGTGAGCAGATCGACCAGGTCGCGTTCCCGGAAACCGGTGCGGCCCAACTCGAGTCGGCTGATCTTGGAATGTGAACCGCGGATCGCCTCCCCCGCGTCTTCGCGGGAGATATCGCAGCTCTCGCGCAGCCGTCGCATCCGACTGCCGAGCATCATCCGCAGGACGGTGGGCCCACCGTCGGTGGCCGGGTTGTTACCGGAGAATGAATGCCGCACTTCCGAAGCACGCATGATGCGAGTCTGCCATGGATTCGCCACGACTCTCTAGAACCAAAATGCCCCACTTCCAAAAACATTCGCACATCGGTAAGTACATTTGGGACGCTCAGCGCAGCAGCACCTCGGCCATGGCCCGCCCGAACAGCTTGCGCCCATTGCAGGTCGCGGTCAGCATGATGGTCGCCGCGCGACGCACCGGATCCAGCGCCTTGATCCGGCCGCGGAACTCGATCTCGCTGTTGTGCGTGGCCGATACCGGTGCGAAGCCGGAGAATCGCACCCCGTAGTCGACGATCGCGGCCGGATCGCCGAGCCAGTCCGTCAGATAGCTCGCGCCCAGGCCCATGGTGAGCAAACCGTGGGATACCACATTGGGCAGCCCCGCCACGTCCGCAACATGGTCGCTATAGTGAATCGGATTCGAATCACCGGATACCCCAGCGTAGTTCACCAGATCACCGCGCGAGAGCGGGATGACTCGGGTCGGCAGTTCGGCACCGATGGTGAGTTCGTCGAATTCCGGCTTTGTGCACGGCACCCGAACCTGCGTCTCGTCCACCGCGAACCCGGGCAACTCCTTGTCGAAGCATTCGATCATGCCGCTCTCCACGGCCTGCGACTGCGCGTGCTGGGGCGCATTCCGCTCGGTCAGCGCCTGACCGGTCATGATGACACCGTCGACCGCCGTGACCAGCTCGCTCGCCATCTGCGCGCCGGTCTGCGCGACCACCGTGGCATGCGCGGTCTGCAGCAGTTCCCGGTGCTGATTGGTGAGGACGGTCTTGATGACCATGAAGTCCATATCGCCGAACTGCCGGAACGAATCCATACACGAGTCGCAGCGCAGGCGGTCACCGGCGACCAGCGGCCGGTGCACCTTGATGCTCTGCTCGGTATGCAGCATCTGGCTGATGTCGTAACCGGTCAGCACCGAATCGAACATCTTGCGTTGGACCAGCAGCCAGACGATCGCGGAGAAGGTCGGCGGCGCGATCAGCGCGTCGTAGCCGAGGTCCCCCGCCGCAGCCTCGTTCCAATGCGCGGGGTGAAAATCCCGCACCGCACGGGCGAATTCCCGAATTTTCTCGCGGCCGACCTCATAGTGATCGGCCATTCGGTAGTGGCGCCCCACCAACGCACTTGCCTGTTCGGATCCGGTCAAAACCATCATGTGTGATAAATCGCCGGCGCGCCGGCCAACGTAACGCAGGCAACCCTTCGTCAGCGGATCCTCAATTTTGACCGTCGGCTCCACATTCATCGGGCGCGGGCACACCCCGCAAGCGCCCGTCGAGCCAGATCATCGCCTCCGGATACCCCACACCACCAGCGATGATGTGTTCACCGAGCACACTGCGGTACACCGCAGCCACCCCCAGGCCGCATTGCTCGAGGTACAGGTTGTGGGCGCCTTCGGCGGGGATCCAGAATTCCTGTTCACCGTTGTAGATATAGAGCGGTGTGGCCGACTTGATGCCCGCCATCCGCGTCACCGCGTAGATATCCTTGGCAACCTCGGAGTGCAATGGATCGGGAATGTTCGCGGCGATATCCATGGGCAACATGAGCACACCGACCGCACCGAAGACGTTCCCGCACGTGTCTTTGAGCGGTGAGGTGGCCGCCCACTGCGCCAGATTGTTCATCCTGGCCAGGATCTCCGGGCGTTCCCGGCCCACGCCGAAGGTCGCGGCCAGGAACACCCCGGAGGCGAGGTTGCCGTTCATGCTGCGGGCGAGAATCTCGTAGTCGGCGGGTACACCACCCAGCGCCGCGCCGACGATCGATGCGGCCAATTCCGGCGCGTAGCTGTCGATCAGTTTCACCGCCCCGTGCGTGGCGATGGCGCCGCCGGAGTATCCGGTCATGCCGAAGCGGCTGTCGCCGAATTCGTCCGGGCGCAGTTCGCGCACCGCCCGGATGGCGTCCAGCACGGCGTGTCCGGCGACATAGGGCTCGGCGTAGGCCATCCAGGGCCCCTCATGATCCGGGATCAGCACGGCGTATCCGCGCAGTGCCGCCAATTGCGTCGTCGGCGGGATGAAGTCGGTCATGTTGGTATTGCGCGACCAGCCGTGGGCCAAGGTGTAGCCGGGCGTGCAGTCCCGGCCGAGGCCGTCGATCGGCAGATTGTTCACCACGACCGGTCTGGTACCGGGACCGGACCAGGTGGTGGCCGGAATGATCAAAGTCGCTGTCGCATAGGAGGCCGCACCACGCGAATCGGACGTGCGGTACTTCAGCAGCAGCGCCTGCCGGATCGGCACCAGCACCAGCGGTGCGGCCGTCGCGCTGATATCGCGGACCTCCACCACCTGCCCCTCGGCGAAGCTGTCCAGATCCGCTGGCCACGCGTCGAAGATCGGATCGCCGATGGGGCTCGGCAGCGCGGCCCGACGCAATGCGGCCAGCGCCGGGGAGACCGTCGTGGCCTCCAGCATGGGGCCGGAAGGCAGCGGTGCCGCGGCGATCGGCGGTGGTGGGATGAGGCCATCGATCCACTGCTGCAGATCGGGCAGGATCTGACCGGCATCCGCGGGGATCGGCAACGTGGGCAGATCCGGAAGGGTGGGTAGTCCGGGTACGGACTGTGGTTCGGCGGCCGCATCACCGGTCGCGGCCGAACACACCAGCAATAGCGCGAAAAGGATGACACGCAAGCAACTCATGGCACACGCCCCAGGGTGCAACGTCGGGTTTCCCTGGCGCCCGGTTGAGGTGGTGCCTCCGACGCCCAAAGGCCCCTGGAACCGAGGCCAGAGCGTCAGGCTAACCGACCATGCTCACCTGGAGACCCCACTGTGCCCGAGTTGTGTGTGACACGTCTCCGAATTGCAACAATCCGAGCCGAATCCGCTTGTCAGCAAGGCAGATCCGGCGCGGTGGCGACCCGGCGGTCCGCCGGGTCTCACCAATTCATCTGTGCTCGTTCAACAGTTGCTCGGTGCGGCCTCCCCTCGGTATCGCGCATCCAGCCATGCCAGCGCCGCGGGGATACCGAGCACCGCGGCGGTCAGGTGATCGGGGACCGGAATCTGTTCGGACTGCACCCGGGCACCGGCCGCACACCAGCGCTTATCGGTATGCACCACCGCATCAATCGGAATGAGTCCATCGATCGGCGAATGCCATTCGAAGACGGGCGTTTTCGGGACACCGTCGTAGAGCTCGAGGCTGTTCTCCTCCACCACCGCGCGTGCGGTGGCATCGTTGATCATCGAGGTGGACTTCGCGAAGTCCAGGGCGCCGCGGCCCGCGCCCGCGGCCAGAATGTCATTGGTGCAGCTATTGGCGATCTGGGAACGTGCGGCCAGGCCGCGGTCGTTGAGTTGATCGCTGATCGGGAAACGGTCCGGATACTCCCGTTCCAGGCCGAGTCCAGCCGCCAAGGCGAGCCCGAAGACCGGATGCGAGTTCAGACCGAGCGTCTCCAGCATCGTCACCAGATTCATGGGCACACCGCCCATCGCGGCTCCGGCGATATCCAGTTCCGGCGCGTACTTCGGCGCCAGCGCGGCCGCCCACGCGGTGGCCATGCCGCCGCCGGAGTAACCGACCATGGCAACCGGACTCTTGGCCACCTGCAATTCGGCGACCTGTTTCACCGCCCGGATACCGTCGAGGGTGATCATGCCGCCCAATTTGGCTGCGCCATAGGCGAAATTCGGGCCTAGATGGTCCGGCAGCGCGACGCTCCAGCCGCGCGAGAGCAGCACATTCCACCCCGGCGCCTCTCGGACGATGAGATTCGGATCACCGGTGTAGAGCACCCGCGAAACCGAACACTCCGAACCCAGGCCGTTGATGATGTGCTGGTAGGAGAGCAAGGGACCGTCGGCGGCATGCGCCTTCGGGGTGAGCACCGTGGTGGTCGCCGCGATCGGCTGTCCCTCGGAGCTGGTGGACCGGAACCGCACAACGGTGACGGTGGTATCCGGGAAGATCGCCAGCGGCGGCATCACCCGCGTCGCGAGCACGTCACCGGGTTTCTTATCCGCCAGATCCGGCGGCGTCGCGTAGAAGGGATCGGGATCCGGGGCGGGATACAGAGGTGTGGTGTGGGCGGCCCCCGCCACCGCGATCACCATCACCAGACCGGTCGCCAGCGCGGTGAATGCGCGCAACGGTCTTCGCAGGGCCTGTCTCATCGACGGGTGCCTCCAGAGTGGGTCCAACGTTGCGAATATCTTTGACGGCCACCGCCGGGAAGGGCAGGGGCCGCGCCAATCCTATTGGTAAGTCACAAGTCCCGGGAGTGTGCGTTGTGATCGGTGTGCAGTCGCATTCGTGACTGTCTCCCATAACTACGTGTCGTGTCTGTGACATGTCCAGGTGATCGTCGGGAACATAGTCCGCGCCATGGTCGGCGACTTACCGTCAATGCTATCGACACGACGGGTCGGTCCGAAGGAGACGGTGGCATGGACGGCACTGCGCAGAACTCGACGGGACAACGCGCGACCGAGCAGGACTCCGGCGCGCGAAATCCGGTGTATCCGATCGCTGTCAAGGAGTCGCCGACGCGGCGGATCACCGTCTACTTCGATGGCCCGACACCCGAGGACGCCCTCATCCTGGAGTACGCGGCCACCCGGGCCGAGGCGTGGGAATTCACCTCGGCGGCACTGCACGACGGCCTGACCGTCACGGTGGACAGCAAGGTACGACCGGGACTGCGTCGCCTGCCGTGCCGATCACTGTGGCACTGAAGCAATTACGCCAGCACACGGTGCAGGAAGGCGAGTGCGTCCGGTAGCGCCTCGGCGGCCGCGCTCAGATGATCACCCGGATAGACGCCGACCTGGAGATCGGCGCCGGAGGATCGCAGATCGGCGATCAGCTCGACGCTCAAGGGAGCCGGGACCTCCAGATCGGTCAACCCCTGTCCGAGGAACAGCGGCACGGTCTGCCCCTCGGTCGGAATCCGCAGCATCGAGCGCACCGCCGATTCCAGTGCCGGCCCCGCCAACTGCCTGCTCAGCATCTGCCCGATCGCGATATCGCGCACCAGCGCATCGGCATCGTCGACACATTCGGACTCCACGATCCGCAGCACCTGCTCACCGATCGGCGTCAGATAGCTGTCGATATCGAGTTCCGGTGCGGTAGCGCGCAATCCGGCCAGGAACAGGCCGAAATAGGTAGTGGTCTTGCGCAATGGCAACCGCGGGACCCACGGCCCGGCCACGGTCAACCCGTACTCCAGATTCGACGGTGCGCCGGTGGCCACGGCGCCGCGCAATGCCAGCTCCGGTGCGTCGGTGGGTGCGAGCGCCGCGGTGAACAGCGCGGTCTGGCCGCCCTGCGACTGGCCGAAGACCGCCCAGCGGGCGCCGAGGGCCGGTGCCACCGCGCGGGCCGCCCGCACGCCGTCGATCACGCTGCGCGCCTGCGAGGGACCGTCCAGGTACGGATGCGTGCCGGGCGTACCGAGTCCGACATAGTCGGAGATCACCACGGCGAATCCGGCGGCCAGCAGCGCCGGATAGACCGTCGCCAAATAGAACTCGCGTGGTCGCAGCGTGAACGCGCACTGGTCGGCAATGCCGACGCTGCCGTGCGCATAGGCCACGATCGGCCAGCCGCCCGGGGGCGGTGGACCGGGCGGCAGGTAGATCGCGGCGGTGCTCTGCATCGGTCCGCGCGGCCCGCGTGACCAATACGTGATCCGCTGTGCCAGCGCCGCACCGCGCACCCACAGCGCGCCCGACAGCTGCGCGGTCTCGGTGACCACACCGGGAGCGTCGCGCCCCTGCGCCATCGCGGCCCCGGCCGAAGCCACCGTCATCGCGACCAATGCCGCACCGACCACCCTGCGAACCCGCACCATCGACCGACTATCGCCAGCCCAGCCACCGCCGACAAGACACCACAATCGGTGGCCTCGATCCCGGTACGGCTGTTGCGTCGCCGCGCTATGACTACGCTCGGTTGGCATACAACCATGCGGAAGGATCGACAGTGACCCAGCGCAAGGCCGATCGGACGCGAGCGGTGCGATTGGGCGTCGCGCTGCTGTGCTGCGGCACGCTCGCCAGCACCGTGGGCGCATGTGGTTCCGATGAATCCTCGGTGGTCAGCGCATCGACCACGCCGACAACGGTCACGACCGCGGCGGCGACGAGCACTCCCCTGGCCGCGGTGCCGAGCGTGGATCCCTACGCCGATATGCCGCTCATCGACCACACCACCTGGACCGAGGGCGTGGACGGACCACGCCTGCTGGTCTTCCCGACCCAGGCCGGGCGGCGCGAGACCTTCCCCAACACCGAAGAACGGGCGTGGCAGGAGGTGCTCACGCTCGCCCCCGACGCCGACACTCCCGGCATGCGCGATCAGTTCGTCTGCCATTGGGTCTGGGCCCGCGTGGTGCAGCCGAACAAGGAGAGCTGGAATCTGGAACCCTGGCGTCCGGCGGTGGGCTATCAGGCCACCGTCCAGGCCTCGTGCAATCCCGGCGGACCCGAACGATGAGAAAGGAACCAGCCATGCGCGTCGTCATCGCGGGCGGACACGGCAAGATCGCACTGCTGCTCGGCGAACTGCTCACCGAGCGCGGCGATGAGGTCGACAGCCTGATCCGCAATCCCGAGCACGCGGCCGAGGTCGCCGCCACCGGCGCCCGACCGGTGGTCTTCGATCTCGAGCACAGTACCGTCTCCGAGCTCGCCGCCGTCGTAAAGGATTCCGACGCCGTGGTTTTCGCGGCCGGCGCGGGCGCCGGCAGCGGTGCCGCCCGCAAATACACGGTGGACAAGGGCGGTTCTGTCCTCTTGGCCGATGCCGCCGAAGCGGCCGGTATCCGCCGGTTCGTGCAGATCTCCACGATGGGCGCCGGACAACCGCCCGCACCCGGCACCGACGAGGTCTGGGCCGCCTACATCGATGCCAAGACGCAGGCGGAGGACGATCTCCGCGCCCGCGATCTGGATTGGACGATTCTGCGGCCCGGCCGCCTGCTCGATACGGCGGCGACCGATCGGGTCACACTGGGCGCGCCGCCGCTGCCCTACGGCAGCGTCGCGCGCGCCGATGTCGCCGCCGCGCTTGCCGAGATTCTGCACGCGCCGCGGACCGTGCACACCACGCTGGAGCTCATCGCGGGCGACACACCGGTGTCGTCAGCGATCTCCGCGACCGGTAGCCAGTCGGTCGCCGAAGGCGGTGCCGCAGTTATCGATTGACATTTTTCGCCGCTGGAATGGAGAACATTACCGTGTTCAGCCGCATCACTTCCCTGAAGCTTCGACCCGGATCTCGTGGTGAATTCCTCGCCGCGGTGAACCGCAGTGCGACCGCATCGGTGCGCGAGGAACCCGGTTGCCTGCGATTCGATGTATGCGCTGACCGCGTCGATCCGCACCGGTTTTTCCTCTACCAGGTCTATATCGACGAGGAGGCGGCCGAAGCGCACCGTTTCACCGAACATTTCCTGGCCTGGCGCTGCGCGGTGGAGCGATATGTGGAGCCGGGCACTCAGGTGCACTACAGCACCGATGTGGTGATCAACGCGAAATGATCGCGCGAAATTCGCCACCGTTCGAGCCGGTTCGCGGGTGGATAGCAGATGCGAAAACCCAACTGCGAATGCACAATCGATCGTGCAGATGTGCTTGCATCTGAAAGGCACACCGACCTAAACTCAGTCCCGCAAGGCATTACAGGGGACAACCAGGGGAGGCCGCGTGGGTGAACCGAGGGCCGATGTCGCCAGAGGTTTGCTGTCGCCAGACGTCAGGGGCGTTCTAATGGACCAACCACTTCCCGGCGGCCGGCTCGGGATCGCCGAAGCCGCACTGGCCGACCAGCCAGCGAACGGTATAACAACTATGAGCACACCGTCGACCCGAAGCGGACAGCGCAGTACCGCGTACTCGCGAGAAACCGCAGTCGCTTTCGTCATCGATGCTGTCGAGTCCACCGGTGCGGCCACTCGACATGATTTCGATATCGATCGGATCGTCACCACCGCGCACGCGATGGCCGACGACTGGGATCTAGAGGCCCTGCAACCCGCCACCTTCTGGCGCATCGCCTCCAGCTTCATCAAGCAGTGACCCCACGGCATCCGAAGTCCTAGCGGCCCAATCGAATTACCTCACGGTTCGGGCGGCGACGCCCACTGCGACGCATACGCCCGCAGCGCGATCTTCGCCTCCTGCAACAGATTCGGGTCACCATCGGGATCGCATCGGAATGCCTCTTGCATGACCGCATCGCCCATCAGATGTGCGGCGCGGCACGCGATATCGAGTCCCTCGGTATCGGCGACGACGCCCTGGGCGAGCATAACCTCGCGCAGCGTCACCGCCATTCGGCGTTTGTGCTCACGATCAGCGGCCCGTGCCGCCTCGTTGAAGTCCTTGCCGAACCACAGCGCACGGAAGCCGGGCTCGTCCCGGTACACCTGTGCGAACGCGTCCACCAGGACGCCGATCGGATCGTCCCACCGTTCGCGGCGCGCGATCTCGAGCAGCAGCGCCGCCTTGGCCTCCAACTGCTCGAGATACAGCGCGGCGAGGGTTTCGATCACGGCCTCGCGATCCGGCAGGTACTGATACAGCGATCCGACCGAAATCCGTGCCTCCGCAGCCACTCTGATCATGGTCAACGCCCCGACGCCCTCGGTGGCGATCAGTCGATCGGCCACCTCCAGTACGCGTGCCAGCCGCTCCCGGCTGCGCGCCTGAATCGGCACGCGACGCAAGCCCGCTTCAGGTAGAGCCCGGACCGGCACGACCACCTCCGAGATAATGTGAATTAAATTCAGGTTTCGGTAGGGTATCCGGATGACCACCATTGCGCCAACCGAACGTGCACAGGTCGTCGCGGCCTGTCTGCGCCTGGCCGAGCACGGACTGCTGGTCGGCACCGCGGGCAATGCGAGCCTGCGCTTCGGTGATCTGGTCGCCATCACCGCCACCGGCGTCGTACTCGCCGAGGCCACCGTCGACGATGTCACCGTGGTCGACCTGACGGGCACCGTGGTCGCGGGTCGCTATGCGCCGACCTCCGAATTGGGTTTGCACCTCGACATTTATCGCACCTACAACACGCAGGCGATCGTGCACACACATGCACCGAAGGCCACTGCCATCGCCTGCGTGCTGGACGAACTGCCGGTCATTCACTACCAGCAGCTGCTGCTCGGCGGTTCGACGCGCGTCGCGCAATTTCATCCCTTCGGCACCGTGGAACTCGCCGATGCGGTGCGAGAGGCGTTGCGGGGCAAACAATCCGCGTTGATGGCCAATCATGGCGCCGTCACGCTCGGCGGTTCGCTGGACCAGGCGGTCGAATCCGCGCTGCTGCTGGAGTGGGCCTGTGCGCTGTATCTGGACGCCATGGCGATCGGCACGCCGCGTGTGCTCTCCGAGCAGCAGCAGGCCGCGGTCGTCGAGGTGGCACTACGCACCGGATACGGCACCCGCAAACCACTGAAGAAGGATATCAAATGAGGGTAATCGCCTTGGGCGCACAGGTTTTGGATATTCTCGTGCGCCCCGTCGCGGCCATACCGCAGGAGCAGCAGACCGCACTGGTGGAGGATATTCGCATCACCGCGGCGGGCACGGCCGCGGGTACCGCACTGACGTTGGCCAAACTCGGCGCGCACGTACGGACCGCGGGTGCGATCGGCACCGACACCTCCGGCGATATCCTGCTCGCACTGCTCGCCAAGGCAGGCATCGATACGAAACTGGTTGTGCGCAAGGATAATCGGCCCACGTCGTCGTCGGTACTGCCGATCCGGCCCGACGGCGCCCGCCCCAGTCTGCATCTGCTCGGTGCCAATCCGTTCTACACCCTCGACGACGTCGACTGGGACGCCCTCGCCGACGCCGACCATCTGCATCTTGGCGGTCCGGAGCTGATCGGCGCGACCAATGCCGCGCGAATCCTGCGGTATGCCAAGGAGAACGGCGTCGCCACCTCGGTCGATCTCATCGCGCCCGGCGCACTCGGCAGCCTCGATGCCATTGCCGCCGCACTCCCCTACACCGACTACCTGCTACCGAATGACGAACAGGTACTCGGCTTCACCGGCAGCACCGATCTGCGCGCGGGCGCGGCCGTGCTACAGGAGGCTGGCGCAACGGTTCTCGCGATCACCCGCGGTGCTGCGGGAACCTTGCTCGTCGGTCCCGACGGATATCAGGACATTCCCGCCTTCGCCATTGATGTCGTCGACACCACCGGTTGCGGCGACGCCTTCTCCGCCGGATTCATCCGCGCCGTCGCATTGGGCCGCTCACTGCGGGATGCCGCGATCCTCGGCAATGCGGTAGCCGCACTCGTGGCTCAGGGACTCGGCAGCGATCACGGCGATTTCGATCTCGCGACCGCGGACGCGTTCGCAGCAGCGAACCCTACCCGCGCTACCGACCCGAGCGAGTCGGGTGGGTAGCGCGGGGTTCGTTCCGGATCACCACTGCCGCAAAGGCAGTCAAGCCTTCTTGGCGTATTCGGCGAGGATTTTCAGCGACTCGCCGGGCGACTCGGCCTGGACACTCAGGCGGTCCATGACCGAGAGATACAGGGCGAGATCCTGCCGCCGATCCAGGTATAGCGCGCTGGTCAGGTGTTCGAGGTAAACGATGTCGGGCAGCTCGGATTCGGCGAAACGCAAGATGCTGAACGAACTGCCCGCGGCGGCATGCTCCCCCGCCGAATATGGCAGCACCTGAACGGTGACATTCGGCAGTTGCGCGAGCTCGATGAGATGTTCCATCTGCTCGCGGTGCACCCGGGAGCCACCGACCGGCCGATGCAGCGCGGCCTCATCGATGATCGCCCAGACCGTCGGCGGATCGGCGCGTCGCAGCACCTCTTGCCGCTTGATGCGGACCTGCACCCGCCGATCCATATCGGCGTCTTCGTACCCGAGTGACATTACCGCCCTGGCATATTCGGGCGTCTGCAAGAGCCCGGGCACCAGATGCGCCTCATAGGTACGAATCTTGGTGGCCGCCTGCTCGAGGCCCAGGTAGGTGCCGAACCAGGACGGCAGCAGATCGCTGTAGCGATGCCACCAGCCTGGCTCGTTCGCCTGCCTGGCCAGATCGAGAAAGCGTTCGCGTTCCTCGGCGTCGGACACGCCGTACAGAGTCAGCAGGTCGCGGATATCGCGTTCCTTGAAACCGGTGCGGCCCAACTCGAGACGACTGATCTTGGCGTGTGATCCGCGGATGGCGTCACCTGCGGCCTCTCGGGTGATGCCCTTCTTCACCCGGAGGTCACGCAACTGCCCGCCCAGCGCGATCCGCAATACGGTCGGACCACGTTCCACTACAACCGATTGCACACGACCGTCGTCATCGGGTTCTGCGATCATGAAGTCATCTCCGATACTCGGGTTTGACCACAGTGTGTCACAAACACCACGTTTAGAAACACACCGTACCGATCGCCAATGTTACCGCTCAGCTAGTCAGGTCGTCGAACTCCCCGGCCTTCGCGCCGCGTACGAACGCGTCGATCTCAGGCCGAGTGTAGAACAGCATGCCACCTTCGGGGTCGCGTGAATTGCGAACGGCGATCGAACCATCCGATGCCTCCGCGACCTCGACGCAGTTACCGCCGGACGGACCGCTGAAGGAGCTCTTGCGCCAAGTGCTCGTGATCTTGCGTGAACCGGTGTCCAACATCTTCCCCACTCCTCGGGCTGCTTCCAGTGTGAGATGTGCGCTCGAGCGGCCTTACAGATGTGCGCTCAAACGTTCTTGCATTTGCACCTACGTCTGCAAGATAGCACGGAGCATTCCCCAGTGGGATGGCAGAATTCAGACCTGCCGGTCTGCTACGTGATCATTGTTCGACGGGTTACGCGAGTGCCCGTATGCGCCATTCGGCGCAGGGCCCATCCGTCTACCCCCCGTGCCACACCACGCGGGCGACAGAGCTTCCTTGGTGCGTAGCGGATTCCGCGCGCTACCGTACGCGGAACGCGCGGGCGAACCACTCGAACCGACCGGTCGAGCAGGCGCGAATCTTGTACTGTCACAGTGCACATCGGATGTGCCAGCCATGCGCGACACCCGCCCGCCGGAGCACTCCGGTCAACGCTTATTCGCTCGCCGAGGAGTCCAGCCCCATGTCCGAAGACCACAACCCGCTCATCCGTACCGACATCCCACACTCCGCGCGCATCTGGAACTACTGGATGGGCGGCAAGGAGTATTACGAAATCGATCGGATCGCCGGTGACGCGGGCATCGAGGTGGATCCCGATATCACCACCATGGCGGTGCAGTCGCGTCAATTCCTCATTCGCGCCGTCCGCTATCTGGCACGCGAGCAGGGCATCCGCCAGTTCCTCGATATCGGTACCGGGCTGCCGACCATGCAGAACACCCACGAGGTTGCGCAGAGCGTCGCACCGGAATCGAAAGTCGTTTACGTCGATAACGATCCGCTGGTGCTGGCCACCGCGCGGGCGCTGCTCACCAGCACCACCCCAGAGGGCGTGACCACCTACGTCGACGCCGACTTCCACGATCCGGAGCTGATCATCTCCGATGCCAGGAACGTGCTCAATTTCAATGAGCCGATCGGGGTGATGTTCATGGGCGTGCTCGGTCACGCCAAGACCTACGAGGACCTGCTTCGCATCGTGCACACCGTGCTCGCCGCGACGCCGTCGGGCAGTTTCCTGGTCATGTGGGACGGTACCGACGACAGCAAGGACTACGTCACGCTGTGTGAGAACTACACCGGCACCGGCGGCGTTCCTTATATCCCCCGCCCCCAGGCCGAAATCCGTGCCGTATTCGACGGTTTGGAGCTGGTGGAGCCCGGATTCGTCTCCATCACCCAGTGGCGCGCCGACGCCACCGAGGTCGGCGAGACCCGGCCGATCTCCGCCTATGGCGCGGTCGCCCGCACACCCTGAAGCGCAAGCGGGACAACAGCGGTCGTCGGCCATCCGGTCGTCGCCCGCCGTTCATATTTCTGTCGGTCGTTCGTGCAAATGTACTTGCATCTGTAAATGCTGGCGGCCTAAACTCGGAGCCAGCACCGGGGAGGTACGCAGGGATTTCGCACCGGCGTCACCACATTCAACCTCCCCACCGGCAGACGCGAGGGGCGGTCGAGATGAGTACGCCATTCCGAACTCCCCGCGGGGCTATGATCTCCGGCGGCGGGATCGACACCTTGCGGCAGGGCTCGGCGCCGGAGTACGCGCCACTCGATTGCGCAGTCGAACCGCGCGGCCTCACCTATCGACAGGCCCGCGAGATCCTACATTTGCACGAGGTCCACGGCCCGCAATGCCGCCAGTGGCTGGCCGCTGCCGCCTACCTATCGGCCGGGCTCGACGACGAATAGCCTTCGGCACCAATAGCCCCGCACAGGGCCGGTCCCCAAATCACTTCGCCCGCAGCGATGTTCGTGCAGATGTACTTGCATCTGCACAGCACATCGCTCTAAACTCGTGCGCGACAAGGGAGTTTCGTACCCGGGAGCCCGTGCCGCAGTCGCCACCGGGACCTCCCGGCGTCAGAGGCACAGGGGTGTTCGCATGAATCCACCACACGCTGCCGGTCGACTCGGGATCGCCGATGTCGCCGCCGCCTACGGCACCGAGGCGCTGCAACGGCGCATCGCCGAGCTACGCGCCAGCGGCCAGCACTACGCCGCCAGGGCGATCGAACACGAAATCCGAAGCGGCGCAGCGATAGACGAGCTGGCTCTGCACAACCACCAAGGTGCGGCCTAGATTTCGCGGGCCAACGCTAGAGCCCGCCACCCCCACCGATGAACCAGGGGTTGAACGCGCACACCAGATTCGGATGCGCGTCCGGATCGAGCGCTCGCAGGGCAATGGATACCGCGCGCGGCGAGTACATCATCGTCAAATGATCCGACATGTCCTGCGCACAGCCGTCCTGCAGCGTGATGTTGTGCACCGTGGCGTCGGGCCCAGCGGTCAGGAAAGTCAGCTCATAGGGATTGGTGACCTCGTCGTGCTGGGAGCCGACGACCGTGTACTCGACACCGGGCACGGTATCCCCCGCCTGATTCAGCTTGGCGTAGAACGGTGACCCGATCGCCTGCTCGATATTCGCGTGGCCGACGAACAGCTCGTTGAACCCCAGGATATCGACACCCAGATTATTGATCGCCCGTCCCAGGGTAGCCATCCCGAACAGGGTGGTGCCGTGATGGGTGGCGCCGAAGGTGACCACCCGCGCCACCTTGCCAACTCCCCCTTCGAATTTCAGGTACTGATCGGCCACCGCGCCCCCCTGGGAGTGCGCGACGATATCGACCTGGTCGACCCCTGTCGCGGCCCGCACCCGATCGATGAAACCGCCGAGCTGCTCGGCCGAATCCTCCATGTAGCCAACGCCATTGCGGCCCGGCAGGATCGCACCGAACCCGCCGCCCTCGAGCAGATTCGCCTGTCCATAGTTCAGTGCGAAGACACAGAAACCCGCACGCACCAACTGCGGCGCCAGGTAGGCGAAGCTGTCATAGGCGTTGAGCCAGGTGCCATGTGCCAGCACCACCGGACGCGGATGTTCTTGTGTGAGACGGCAGTTCCAGTCGTTCGCACCCGGCGGCGAAGCGTCCGGATGCAGGACCCCGTAGCCGAACGCGGCAAAATAGGCCGCGACCTCCGGCCCCGCGCTCACCGGAACCGACGCCCGGCTCCCCGCAGAACCCGAGCTGCTACCGGTGCCAGCGAAGGCCACGAGGGTACGCCCACCCGCCGGCGCGCCGGGCGCCGCGCCGATGAAATCGGCGAGAGCCTGTTCGGTCGGCGCGATATCCGGATCGGCTCCAGCGGGGCCGGGGCCGAACCCGACCGCGAGGAGCGCGGCACTCCCGATCACCGCGCACGACAGCGCGTTACGTCGCAATCTCCGATGGTTACGTCGTGTCATTGTTCGCACCTTCCATGGGCTACCCGGCAGTGGGCACAGCGGCGCAGGCGAACCGTTCGCAAACACCGAGCCATTGGCAACGTTAAGACGGCTGGTCACGGGATTTCGGCGACTCGGAGCGGTGCTGGAGCTTCCCACCACGGCACATGCCGCGCGTATGAGCAATGCACAACGATGCGGGCCCACAACAGATCTCGCATACCCTTTCCCAGTTCATAACCTTTTCGTATAGTGATGCAACGATTCGGGCGCAGATCTATCACGTCCGATTGGCACTGGAGCGACGCGTATGACCTTCTCCGCGCTGGATCTGTCCGTTGAACCGACGGACCCTGTCCTAGAGATCGGCGGGCAGCCCGCGTCGATTCCCCTGATGAACACCGACCGTGTCGCCTCGCGCATGGTCGGCTACTTCGCGACCTGCATGGCGCCGTGTCGCACGCTGCCCGGCGAGCAGCTGCGCGGCGATGTCACCAAGCTGACCCGCAGCTGTCTGGCGCTGGCCGCCGAAATGTTCGACAAGCGTATGGTTCCCGGCGATGAGCAGCTCGGCGAGGTGCGCGAGGCGGCGGCGCAGTGGGCCCGCGAGGCGGTGCCGCTCGGCACCATCCTGCGCGCCTATCACGAGGGACTGCGGATCGCGTTCGGGTTGGTGACCGCGCGCGCCAAGGCCGACGATATCGCTGAACTGCTGGTCGCCACCGACCTCATGCTCGAACTGCTCGAGGCGATCACCGTGGCGGTCTCGGACGCCTATGTCGAGGAACAGCATCTGGTCGCCCGGGAGCACCAGACCGCGACCCAGACCCTGGCCTCGGCACTACTGAGTGGTCGCGGCAGTTCCGCGCTGGCCCGCCAGGCGGGCATCCCGATCGCCGACGCGTATCAAGTGGTCGCGCTGTCGATTCCCGAACATCCCGACGAACGCGATCCGCGGGTCGACAGCCAGGTCGCCGCCCGCAGGAAGCTGCGCAGGCTGCAATCGGAACTGGCCGTCGCCTTCGATTCCCGCGTACTCGCCCTGCTGAGCACCAAGGGCGGCACACTACTCGTTCCGGTCGATGACGACGCGACGAGCCTGACCGCCGAAACACTGGATCGACTGGCCAAATCCGCCGAGGTTCCGCTCACCGCCACTGTGGTCACCGGTCAGACCGATGAGATTCCCGAGGCCGCGGACCAGGCCCATGAGCTGCTCAATCTGGTGCGGGTCGGCGGACGCGATCCGGGCCTATATCGAATGACCGACCTGGCCGTGGAGTACCAACTCACCCGTGGTGGCCCCGCCACCCGGCGTATCGCCACGATTCTGAACCCGCTCGACGCTCATCCCGAGCTCTTCGACACCATGCGCGCATACCTCGGTAACGATATGAACCGCCAGCTCACCGCGCGCCAGCTGTATGTCCACCCGAATACCGTCGATTACCGGCTGCGCCGCATCGCCCAGCTGACCTCCGTCGACCTGGCCACCTCCGCCGGAATCTCCCAGGCGGCCATCGCCCTGCTGGCCCGTGATCTCGACCGGAGCGTGGCCCGGCGGCTGTGAATCCCCGCCTGATGCGGATTCGTGCTGGTCACGAGGTCACGAACGAGTCATCCTGATAGGTGCCACGACATCTGGATGGTGGAATATGCAAATAGCGGAGATCTTGCGCAGGAAGGGTAGCGACGTAGCCACCGTCGCGCCCGAGACCACGGTGCGAACCCTGCTCAGCACGCTCGCCGAACACAATATCGGGGCGGTGGTGGTATCGCCGGACGGCAGCCGGATCACCGGCATTGTGTCCGAGCGCGATGTGGTGCGCAGCCTGCACGCGCGTGGCGCCGATCTGCTCGACACCCCGGTGTCGGAAATCATGACCGTCGATGTGCGCACCTGCGCGCCCGACGATCTGGTGGACGGGTTGCGCTCCACGATGACCGAGCACCGCATCCGGCATCTGCCCGTGGTCCACGACGGCCGCCTGGTCGGCATCGTCAGCATCGGCGATGTCGTCAAGAGCGCGATCTCCGAACTGGCCACCGAACGCCAGCATCTGGTGGAGTACGTGCAGGGACAGTACTGAAGGGCCTTGCGTACCTGCGACTTCCGAAAGGCGTTGGCTACGAGAAACGTTCGAAGTCATCATCGAAAGTGCGTATCGTTGGTGGCGTCCAGCGCGGTTCTCGGAAGGGAATGGCACGTTGCGCTCACCTGCGTCCGGGACGCACCAAGCCCGACCATCCACCACCCGGCCGGTCTGCACCCCACCGATACCGCCACCCCCCACTACCGCCCCCGTGCGCGGACTCTTTCCGGCTCTCGCCGAATCCAGCGAGGTCTATCTCGACAGCGCGGCCACCACGCAGAAGCCGCTGCCGGTCATCGAGACCATCCACCGCTACCACACCTCACGCACGGCCAATGCCGGTCGCGGTACCTACCCGTGGGCCACCAACCTGACCACCCGCCTGGCCCGGGTTCGGGACCGCACGGCGAGCTTCCTCGGCGCCGCGACGCCCGATGAGGTGGTTTTCACCGGCGGCGCGACCGCCGCGCTCAATGCGGTCGCACTGTCCTGGGGTCTGGCCGAACTCGAGCACGGCGACGAAATCCTCTACAACCCACGCGATCACGCCTCGAATGTGCATCCGTGGCACCATCTGCGGCAGGTGCTCGCCCGCTTCGGCCGCCGCATCGAACTGGTCCCCTATCGGGTGACCGCACTGGGCGAGGCCGATACCGACGACATCCTGGCCAAGATCACCCCGCGCACTCGGCTGATCACCACCAGCCATCTGCACCATGTCTTCGGCGGCCTCACCACGCTGGAGGAATTGCGCGGCCTGATCGACCCCGAAATCCTGCTGTGCTTCGACTGCAGCCAGAGCGGCGGGCATCTGCCGGTGAACGTCACCGAACTCGGTGCCGACTTCGCGGTCTTCGCGGCGCACAAGATGTTCGGTGCGCCGGGTACCGGAATCCTGTACTGCAACCGCAGAGTTCACGATCGGCTACTGCCGTTCCTGCCCGGCGGCAATACCGGGGTCGACATCACCGACGCGGGATTGGCCTCGGCCGGAATGCCGGAACTGCTCGAGGGCGGTACACACAACATTCCGGGCATCCTGGCCCTCGGCAGCGCACTGGAGGTGCTGGAGTCGCTGGATGTCAACGTCATCGCCGCGCACAATCGCGCACTGACACTGCGGCTCATCGACAACCTACGTCCGGTGCCGGGCCTGGAATTTCTGCCAGGGCCAGCGCATGCACCGTGCGCGATCGGCTACGGCATCGTGTCCTTCACACTCGCGGGCATCTCCGCGACGGATCTCGGATTCGTGTTGAGCGAGTTGGGTTTTCTGGTTCGCACCGGCCTGCACTGCACGCCCGGGGGTGACCACGACAGCGCGGACTCGGTGCGGGTCAGCACGCACATCTACAACACCCTCGACGAGATCGACCGCTTCACGACATGCGTCACGACGATTGCCGAGGAGGTCACGTGAAAATGGACGACACCCCGCGCTATGACAGGCGGGCCGCGTCCCGGGTGCTGGCGGGACTCACCGAACCCGGGTTGTTCACCACCCCCATCGCGATTCCCTCCGTTCGAGGTATCGAATACACCTGCGCCGCACTGCGTCCCGAGCCCAATAGCCACCTCACCTACTCGCAGCGGCTGTACCTGCAGAATTTCATGCGCCCGTGTCAGCCGCATCAGGTCACCAGTGCGACACACCGCATCGCCTGGACCGATAGCGACGGCATCCCCAATACCGGGCACTTCCGGGCCGACGGCCTCGGCCCGCTCATACCGATCGCCATGCGCGAAACGGTTCTGCTGCTGTGGCATGCCCTGGCCGCGAATTCTGCACTGGCACAACGTGTCGAAGGCCTGGGCCCGCGCGAGCACGCGGTGCTCGACGGCACCACCACCGATCACGATCCGATCGAGATCATGCGGGTCGGCATCGAGGCCGCCGGGCGCGCACTGGCCCAGCACGCACTGCTCGCCCGTCAGACGCATTATCGCAGTGCGGCCGAATTCGCCAGGGGCATGCATGATTCCGGCATTTTCGCGGCGGTCGCCACGCGCTGGTACTGGGAGTTACAGGCCTCTACCTACCGGCGCGGGATGATTCCGGTGACGCTGTCGGCCCAGCCCGACGGCACGGTTCGCTACACCGCCGATACCGTGGCCACGCTGCGCGCGATGAAGGACGCCACCATCGAGGATGCGCACACCGTCATGCGGCGCGCCACCCGGGTGGAGGGACTGAGCGTGGCCGCGGCCATCGCCAAGTACCACGACGACCTCGATCTGATTTCCCGGCAGTACGCGCTGCTGCCGCCGAATACCCGGCCCGCATGTCTGGCCGCTATGCCCCATAATCTCGGTGGCGGGCACTACAGCCTACTGCCGGTGGTGGTCGACCAATTCGTCGCGATCTTCACACAGCTCGTCGAGCGGATCCGGATCACCGAGGTGAGCGCCGATCTCGACGAACGCACCGCCGACGCACCCGCCACCGCCGAGGATCAGATCTTCTATGTGCCGGATATGAGCTGCCAGCACTGTGTCCGCACCATCACCGGGGTGTTGGAGACGATGGGCGTCACGGTGCTCGAGATCGATCTGCCCAGTAAACGGGTGGTCGCCGAATTCCGAAGTCCGCGCAATCGGGCCCGCGCGTTCGAATCGATCCGCGACGGCGGCTACAACCCGGTGGCCGAGAAACCGGCGCATGCCGCATTGGATTCGTCGCGGTCGCAGCCCACGGAAACCGCGGTATGACGGCGCCGCTACCGGCGCTACCCGCGAAGATCCATCCGCTGGTGCGCGCCTTTCTCGATACCCGCGAGGCCGTCGAAGAGACACTCATTCGCTTCGGATCCCCGATCCACCTGGTATTTCCGCAGGTCTATGCGGAGAACCTGAAACGGTTGCGCGCCGTACTCGACCGCAGTGGTGCGCGCTATCGAATCTGCTACGCGCACAAGGTGAATCAGTCCCGCGCCTTCGTACGCACTGCCGAACACGCTGGCATCGCGATCGACGTCGCCTCCGCGCACGAGCTCACCAGTGCCATCGGCGCCGGATTCGGGCCGATGCGCATCGAGGTGACCGGTCCGAAAGGTGAAGCGTTCCTACGTGATCTGATCGATTGCGGGGTGACCATCAATGTCGACAATCTATGGGAGCTGCGCCGGATCACCGAGTTGGCCGGTGATCGCGCGCGAGTTCCCGTGCTGCTGCGGGTTTCCGGCTTCGACGAAACATCGGTGAGCCGATTCGGGGTGCCGCTGGCGCATATGGATCGCGCATTCGATCTGCTGTCGGCCAACCGACGGGGAATCATGTTCCTGGGCTTCGCATTTCATATCGATTCCGGCGATCCCGCGGAACGCGTCCGTGCCATCGACGCCTGTCTGGCCCTGGTCGAACGCGCATACGAACACGGGCTCGGCCCCTCGGTACTGAATATCGGTGGCGGCTTCCGGCAGGTGTTCACCGCCGACGCGGATCGGTTCGACGAGTATGTGCGCGCGCTGCGCGAATCCCTGCTCGGCCGCGGGGAACCGATGAGCTGGTCGAACAATACCTTCGGCTATCACGTCGATAATGGTGCGGTGCACGGGATTCCGGTCTTCCACAAGTACGCGAATACGGTGCCGGCCACGCGGATGCTCGATGATCTGCTCGGCGCGCCCTTGGAGCGGCACGGCGGCCGCACCGTCGCCCAGGTGACCGGGGACAATATGCTCGATATCTGGCTCGAGCCGGGAAAGGCGCTGGTGGATCATGCCGGGGTGACGGTGGCGCGGGTGGAATTCGTCAAGGAGCTCGCCGACGGCACGGTGCTGGTCAATCTCGATCTCAGCCGCGATCAGGTGACCCCGGCCGATCAGGAGGTCATGATCGATCCGCTGGTCCTGCCCAGCATCGCGCATATGCCGAGCGGCGCACCCGGTGCCGTCGCGGCCGGTCGCGACGGCACCGCGGCAGGCGATGGTGTGACACCATTGCGCGGTGCCGCCGACACCATGCCCACGCTGCGTCCCGAGCCCGAATCCGGCCCTGTCGGTGTGTATTTCGCCGGACGCCTGTGCCTGGAGCGCGATCTGATCACCAACCACAAGGTGTGGTTGCCAGAGCGCCCGCGCCAAGGCGATCTGGTGGTGTTCCCGAATACCGCCGCCTACCACATGGATCTGTCCGCGGCATCGGCCTCGATGCATCCACTGCCCGCGAAACTCGCTGTGGTACACCGCACCGGCAGTTTCCAGGTGTACCGCGATGCCGATTACGAACCGCTCATCCCGGTCGGCCTTCCGCCGCCGCGCCGCACACCCCCGCGCGGTCCGCGCCGTCCGCCGCTGCCGCGCCGACCTTCCGGAGCGCCGTAATGCGCTATGACCACATCACCGAATTGATCGGCAATACACCGCTGCTGCGGCTGGATCCGGCGGCGCACGGACTCGACAATGTCGAGCTGTACGCGAAACTGGAGTCGCACAATCCGTTCGGCTCGGTCAAGGACCGGGTGGCCTGGGGCATGATCCGCGATGATCTCGACGACATCATCGCCAGCGGACAGACACTCATCGAGGCGTCCAGCGGCAATACCGCAAAGGCACTGCGGATATTGGGCGCGGTGCACGGCATCGGCCTGCGCGCGGTGACCAACCGGATCAAGGTCGCCGAGGTGCGCGATCTTTTGCAGCTGTTCGGTACCGAGATCGTGGAATTGCCCGGCCTGTCCGAATGTCCGGATCCGACCACGCCCAATGACGTGTACTCGGCGATCGAGGCGACCATGACCAGGGATCCGGACGCCTACTATCACCCCTCGCAGTACACCAACGAGAAGAATATCGAGGCACATCACCACGGCACCGGCCGCGAGATCCACGAAGACCTCGCCGCCGACGGCATCACCCGGGTCGACTACCTCGTCGGCGGACTCGGCACCACCGGCTCCACCCGCGGCACGGCCACCTACCTGCGCAAGCACAATCCCGAATTGCGCACCATCGCGGTCGTTTCCGATCGCTCGGACTTCATACCCGGCATCCGCTCCGAAAGCGAAATGTGGGATGTCGGGCTGTTCCAACCCGATTTCTACGACCGCATCGTCACCATCGACTCCGCCCGCGCGGTGGACGCCACCCTCGCACTCGCCACCGGTTACGGCATCCTGGCCGGTCCGACCAGTGGCGCCAGCTATGCGGCCGCACTGGAAGCCCTTGGTGAGCACGCCATTTCGGTGCAGGAGCCGGCGGTCGCGGTATTCATCGTCTGCGATCGGCTGGAACCGTACCTGTCCTACCTCAAGAAGCGCAGACCGGAACTGTTCGACCGCGCCGACCGCCGCCCCGCACCCAGCGCCGCCGACCTCGCCGCCACCCCCGCCCTGACCCCACATGAGCTGGCCGAACTCGATCGCACCGACCGACCCACCATCGTGGACACCCGCGGCGCGATGGCCTACCGCATCGGCCACGTGCCGGGCGCGATCAATATCCGCGACGATCAACTCGACGATATGTTCACCCACGGCATACCGTTCCCACGCTCGCGGCCGCTGATCTTCGTCTGTCCGGTCGGCGAATTATCGCTGCGCTTCGCAGCCATCGCCCGGCAGGCCGGATTCGACGCCAGCAGCCTCGGCGGCGGGATCGTCGCATGGCGTGATGCCGGATTTGCCCTGGAACGCGGCGGCTGAACCCGGTCATGACAGCCAGGCATTAATGTGGGCGGGTGCAGACAGGCCAGGAATCAGACGACGATGCCGGTCCCCGGATCTGGGGCGGAACCACGCTCACCGAGCGCAGGGAGGCCCGACGCGTCGCACTGCTCGAGGCCGCGCTCGACCTGATCGGCGAATCGGGCGCGAGCGGGGTCACCATGCGCGCGGTATGTCGGCGCGCCAATCTCACCGACCGGTACTTCTACGAGAGCTTCGCCAGCCGCGACGAACTCCTGGACGTGCTCTACCGCCAGGTCGCCGACGAATTCCTGGAGCCGATGACCGCGTTCGCGGCCGCCGATCCCTCCCGCGACCGCGAACTGTCCGAAATCGTGGTCGACAAGGTACTCGCCGACCCACGCAAATCGCGGCTGTTCCTGGTCGAACCGTATTCCAGCACCGGCCTCGGTCAGACCACCATCGCGGTGATGCCGGTGTTCACCCGCCTCATGCAGGATCACCTCTTCGCCCATATCGAGGACCCGGTGCGGCGCAGATTGGCCGCCCTCACCATGGCCAGCGGTAATGCGGGCATGTTCTCCGCCTGGTTGAACGGCTCGCTGCGCGCCACACGTGAACAGGTGATCGACCACTGCGTGGCGACCATCGCCGCCTACCGCAGCATCTATTGACTCCGGCGAATATGCTCGGGCGGGAAATTCGGTGATCCAGTGCAGGCGAGCGAATTCCGAAGGAGCACGGCCGAATACGCGTCGGCACACCCGATTCAGATGCGAGCTGTCGGCGAATCCGCACCGGGCCGAGTTCACCGGTGCCCGCCAACGTCCCGGGCGGTAGTAACGCCGTCCCCGCCCAGCACCGATCGTCGCCACTCATCCCGATAGTTTCCACCATCACCGCTAGCAGCGCGGTGGGCTTTGCCGCCGCATTTGCCAGATGAGCCGGGCGGGTGTTTACTAGCGGACGCAAGGTGCCGATCGTTCGCTGAGGCTCCTTCACGGATATAGGCCAGCGACCCCGAACGTCGAGAGACGCCCCGGGTCAGGACAGGTCTCCCCGGCTTAAGGGGTGACCCCGATTGGCTCCCGACGTGGTCGGGTTCACGCCGTGAAGTGCCAAAGGTCTTACGAGGAGGGGTACTCACCGGCATATTCGCCGGGTTCCCACAGGCTCGGTGACGATGACATATCGCGCTCGGCGCTGCCGTGTGCCGGATCGGTGGAAGGAGGTGGGCCGGATGACCGGCAGTGATAGTCCCGAACCCCTGTTAGCCAAATATTCACGCGGCGACACCTCCACGGCGGAATCCACCACGGGATGAGCCCGTAGCCTGCTGTTCGATGGTGCGCTCGACCTAGTCAGGGAGTGCCTCATGTCAACGGTAGAGATGATCCTGCGGTTGCTGGCCGGTGTCGGCCTCGGCGCGGTGATCGGATTCGAGCGGCAGTACCGGGCCAGGATGGCCGGGCTGCGCACCAATGCCCTCGTCGCCGCGGGCGCGACGCTGTTCGTGCTGCTGTCCGCGCACGGCTTTCATGGCGGCGACGCCGACCCGACCCGGGTGGCCGCGCAGATCGTCTCCGGCATCGGTTTCCTCGGCGCCGGTGTGATCATCCGCGACGGTTTGAATGTGCGCGGACTCAATACCGCTGCGACACTGTGGTGTTCGGCCGCCGTCGGCGCGCTGGCCGGTGCGGGCATGTTCACCACCGCGGCCGCGGGCACCCTTGCGGTCGTGGTGGTGAACATCGCGCTGCGCGCCGCCGGACGTGCGGTGGACCGGCATCCCGATGCCGCCGCCGAACAACGCGCCTCCTATGTCTTCGTCGCGGTGACCACTGACGAGCAGGAGGCCCATGTGCGGGCGCTGCTCGTACAGGCCTTGACCCGCACCGACTTCCGGCTCATCTCGGTGGCCAGCGCGAATACCGATACCTGCGGCCGGGTCGAGGTCCGCGCCGAACTGACCGGTGATCAGCGCGATGACCGGCAGATGGAATCGGCGGTGAGCCGGCTCAGCCTGGAACCGTCGGTCACCAGCGTCGGCTGGCATATCTCGGTCGACGATTCGGCGGACGAGGCGCGGGCATGACCATATTGCGCGGCTACCCGTCGCGGGACGCTCTCGATCGGCCACACAATCGCGCGGCCGATGTGCTGGTTTTTGTCGGTGCGGCGGTACTCATCCGGGCAATCGTGCGGATCTCGACGAGTATCGCGGGGCCGCGAATCTGCAACTGCCACGGGCACTCTGGTGGCGCAAGCTCATCCTGCCCGCCATCTTCCCGAGCTATGTGAGCGGCGCGATCACCGCGGCAGGCGGGGCATGGAACGCGTCCATCGTCGCCGAAATGGTGCAGTACGGATCGACCACACTCGTCGCGGCCGGACTCGGTTCCTATATTCCGATCGGATCACCGCCGACACGGCCGCACAGATCTTCACTCCGCGATCGGCATGATACGTCGAATGGCTGCGGCACTGGATCTTTCACTGCGGCACCAGAGTGAAGATCAATTCGAATCCGCCGATGCGCAGCACCGCGCCGTCGGTGAGTGCCACGCTGTCGATGATGCGCTCGCCATCGACGTACACACCGTTGGACGACCACAGATCCTTGATCACGAAGCTCGATCCGTTGTCCACCAGCACCGCGTGCTGACGGCTGACCTTGCCGTGTTCGAGCACGATATCGTTATCGGGCAACCGCCCGATCCGAGTCACCGATCCGGCGAGCGGGTAGACCGTGCCGTCCGTATCGCGCAACTCCGCGCGCGCACCCGCCACCGACTGCTCGACAATGGTGCTCGCCCGGGTCACCGTCGCATCGGCCACCGCACGGGCGCTCAGCGGCTCCTGACGCAGAATCCGCGCCTCCAACTCCTGGATCGCCGGACCCGGATCGATGCCGAGTTCGTCGTCGAGTGTGGTGCGCAGCTGGCGCAGCGCCGCGAGCGCGTCGGATTGCCGCCCGCCGATATACAGCGCGGTGATCAGTTTCTCCCACAATGGTTCTCGCAGCGGGTGCGCCCCGACGATCAGGGCGAGTTCGGCGGCGACACCATTGGCACGGCCGCGTGCGATATCGGCCGAGGCGCGCGCTTCGATAACCCCGATCCGCTCATCATCGAGCGCGGCGGCGTAGGCGTCGGCGAATCCGAGCCCACGCAGATCCGCCAGCACCGGCCCCCGCCACTGCTCCAGCGCACCGGACAGCGCTTCGCTCGCCGCGGTGAATCGCCCGGCCGCCAGATCGCGCAGCCCCGACTCCTTGCGCGCGCGGAACCGTTGCACGTCACAGGCTCCGTCGGCCACCGCGATCCGGTAGCCGGCGCCGACCTGGGCGAGTACGGCCCGGGCATCGAGTCCCGCATCGCGCAGCGGTTTGCGCAGATTCGAGGTGATGGCGTGCAGACTCGCCCGCACATCCGAGGGCGGCCTTTGTTCCCACACCGCCTCGGCGAGCGCGTCCACCGAGACCGGATGATTGGCATTGATCACCAGATATGCCAGCACCGCACGCTGTTTCGGCCCGCCGACCGACCGCTGGACGCCATCAATCGACAGCTGCACCGGCCCGAGCACGCCGAATTGCGCCCGCGTTTCGGCCATCCCGGCACTCCTTACAGCGTGTCTGAAAACCCTTGTGGGTATTCTCGGACACCGCCCTTCTCGGGCGTCGTCGGTTTCCGCCACAAGCCCCCGGAGCAAGAGGCCGGGGCACCAATGCCTGCGGACGGGAAGGCGCTGACCGGCGTCCTATGGGTACTGGTGAAACTAGGCTGTGTCTCCCAGTCCCGACCTGGGCGTGGATGACGGCGCAAGCCAATAGGGCGCCACCGAGGTAGGTCAGCGCGTACTTGTCGTAGCGGGTCGCGATGCCGCGCCACTGTTTGAGCCGATTGAAGCCCCGTTCCACGGTGTTGCGCAGACCGTAAAGTTCGGGGTCGAACGCAGGTGGCCGGCCTCCCGCCGGCCACTTCGCCTTGCGCCGGGCGATCTGGTCTTTGCGTTCGGGGATGGTGTGTTTGATTCTTCTGGAACGCAATTCGGTTCGTGTGCTGGGATGCGAGTACGCCTTGTCGCCGAGCAGCCGGAAGTCGCGGCCGGGCTTGCCCGCGGCACGGCGGGTCTGGGCGTAGTCCTCCAGCAATGGCACCAGCTGGGGATTGTCCCCGACCTGGCCCGCGGTCAACCGGACCGCGACCGGGGCTTGGCGCTGATCGGTCAGGGCATGGATCTTCGTGGTCAGCCCGCCACGCGAGCGGCCCAGCGCGTGGTCGGCGGGCTCATCGGCGGCTTTCTTGTAATTCGACAGAGCCCCCTGTGGCGAGCGTGTCCGAGCGAGCACCTGCGGCATGCTGATGCGCCCGCGCACTCGTCGAGTCGACCGACAGCAGCTTCTCGATATCGCAGCCATCTCGGTGTGGAACCCGAACACCGCCGCCGCCCGGGTGAACATCTCGTCGTAGGTGCCATCCAGAGACCACCGAAGATGCCGCTTCCACACCGTCTGCCACGGCCCGAAATCGGCGGGCAGATCCCGCCACGGACTGCCCGTGCGGAACCTCCAGGCGATACCCTCCAGCATCAACCGATGATCACTGAACCTGTTGCCCCGCTTGCCCTTATCCGAGGGCATCACCGGTTCGACAGCCGTCCAGAACTCATCAGAAATCACACCCATCCGCGTCACCGGCCAATCTTCGCCAGTCAAGACCGAATATTCGGGAGAAACGCTAGGAGCGGTTGCGGTCCCTGAGTCCGTCGAGGACGATCCGCAGGTTGCGGCTCCACTGACCGCTGTCGGCCTGAAGTCCGATGGTATGCGAGTCGGTCGAGACTCCCGCGAGCAGGAAAGCAACATCCTGCCAGGCGATATCGCGTCGCATCTCGCCCGCGCTCTGCGCCGCTTCGACCAAACACCTGATCCGTGCGCGTATTTCAGCCAGTAACTGATCCAAGCCCGGCAAACCGGCACCGCCCAGCGCCTCGTTGGCGCCGCAGCTCTCGGTGCGCAGTCGCACATACACCGACGCGAAGTCGGTGAACCCGTGCCATGGATCGGGGTCGGCGATCGCGCGATCGGCGTTGGAGATCATGTCGCCCAGCACCTCCTCCAGGACGACCTGCAGCAGCGTCTCCCGCGAGGGAATCCGCCGATAGAAGGTGCCCTTGCCAACTCCGGCGCGCTGAGCGATCTCCTGAGCGGTGACCTCGACCCCGACCTCGGCCAGTGCCGACCGCGCCGCCGCGACCAGGCGCTCGAGGTTGCGCCGGGCATCGGCACGGGGTGCCTGGCCAGCCTCATCGGCGAGTAGTCGGTCCACGGCACTGATCACATCCACCAGCCTAACAACTGGACTTGGGGAGTCCGGTTAGCTATAAACGGACTTTACAGGTCCGCTTATGTAAGGAGTGATCATGGACCCCATTCGGGTAGGTATCGTCGGCGCCAGTCCCGACCGCGGTTGGGCCGTGCGCGCACATGTTCCCGCGCTGCAGGCGCTCGAGGACTTCCGGATCACCGCCGTGGGCACGAGCCGCGCGGAGAGCGCGCAGAGGGCGTTGCGGATATTCGGCGCGACGCACGCGTTTACCGATCCGCGCCAGCTTGCGCAGGATCCCGAGGTCGACCTGGTGGCGATCACGGTGAAGGTGCCCGCACATGCGGAGCTAATCCGCCTGGCGCTGGCGGCGGGCAAACATGTCTACTGCGAGTGGCCACTCGCACTGAACACCGCCGAGGCCGAATCGTTGGCCGAGCTCGCCTCAGACGCGGGCGTCCGCCACGTGGTCGGCCTGCAGACCCGATACTCGCCGGCGATCGCCCGCGCCCGCCAGTTGCTCGCGGAAGGTTATGTGGGGGACGTTGTTTCGGCGACCGTGTACTCCGCACGTCACCTGGGTGCGGGCACGCGGGTACCGGCTTGGGCGGCCTACACCCTCGACCAGCGCAATGGTGCGGGCATCGTGGAGATTGTCGGCGGGCACACGTTCGACGCGGTCGAGTACCTGATCGGCGGTTTCACCGACCTGTCGGCCCGGCTCGCCATCCGCTACCCGCATGCCGTGATCGAGGAAACCGACACGGCAATTAGTGTCACCACTCCGAACCATCTGCTGCTCGACGCCGTCACGGCGGACGGAGTTGTGGTGTCGGCTCACATCCATGACTCCAAGGTGACCAACGGTCACAGCCGGATAGAGATCTCAGGCACCGCAGGGGATCTGGCGATCGTTTCCGGCGCCAATGGGGCGGGCGGCATTTCGTTGAGTGAACTGCGCCTGCTGGGTTCCCGCGGCGAGGGTTCCTGGCAGCCGCTGCAGGGCGAGGATCCGCTGGCGGACATGACGCTCGGCACCGAAGTCGGCAACGTCGCGAGACTATATGCGGCACTGGCACAGAACATCCGAACCGGCACCACGACGGTCCCGACCTTCGATGACGGGGTCCACATGCACCGTCTGCTCGACGCCATCCGTCGATCGGCAGACACCGCGACACGGGTGCCAACCTCCTGAGGAACCCGACACCTCGTCGGCGGCCGGCACGACCAAACACGCGATTCGGGAGACACGGCCTAGTCCCAATGCCGCTCACATAGGCCGGTTGGGCTGTCGTCAACCGCTGTTGATCGTGATGTTGATCGTGATCTTGTAGCTGTTTCGGTCGATGTTGCCTTTGGCGCGGTGTTTGGAGATTGCGCGTTTGACGATGCGGGGGCATGTTCGCTGGCGGCGGGCGGGCAGGAGGTGGTCGAGCACAGCGTGGCCGATCGTGCCGATGAGGTCGATGGTGGTGCCTGCGATGATTCCGGCTGCGAGTATGAGCTGGTCGCGGGCGGTGTTGAGAGCGATGCTGAAGCTGGCTCGGTCGGCGGTGGTGCCGGTGGTGACGGTGGCATCGGTGATGGCGATGCGCAGGGCTTGGTAGGTGACGAGCAGGGCGTAGATCTCTTGGGCGATGCCGTCGGGAGTGCGGGCTCGCAGTACTCGTCCACCGAGGATGGTGGATTTCAGTTCCAGGTAGGAGGTTTCGATCTCCCATCGCTGGTGATACAAAGACACCAATTCGGGTGCGGGGTAACGCTTGTGGTCGGTCAACGTGGTGATCAGCAGGTAGCGTTCTGTGCGGGCAGGGCCGCCGGATTGGTGGACGAGGATGGTCGCCGCGATCACGCGGACGGTGGTGGTGCCGATCCGCGTGAGCCACGAGTTGTCGCCGCAGCGGCCGGTCATGGGGAGTTTCCGGTTGTTGCGGCAGCGGAACAGCAGATCGGCTCCGGTGCCCGCGACGGCGCCGATGAGGTCCGCGGCGGCGAAGTTGCGGTCGGCCAGTAGCAGCATGTCGTTGCCCAGGCAGCCCAGCAGGGGTGGTGCGTAGGTGATCTCGCCGACGCTGGGCGTCCCGAACACGGCGTCGATCACGGTGCGGGTGCCGCAGGCGACCACGGCCAGCAGCCGCAGCATCGGATACCCGGACGGGCCGTTGCCGCCGCCGGCGTGACCGTAGGCGGCCACGTTGGCGGGGCTGTCGGGGGTGAACATCGAGGTGCCGTCGATCGCGCACACCAGCAGGCCCCGCCACCGGGCCGCACCCGCTGCGGGGCCCTTGATCAGGTCGAACAACGCACGCAGCGGTGCGATGCCGATCCGGCGGCGGGCTTGGGACAACGCCGAGGACACTGGATCGGCGACCGGCACACCGGCCAGGCCCGCGGTCATCCGCGCCCACACCTGCTCGTAGCCGAGCTCGGCGAACAACACTGCGGCCAGCAGCAGATACACCACCACCCGCGACGGCAGTGCCCGGACCCTGGCCTGCACCGCCCGGGTCGACTCCAGCACCGCGTCGACCATCTCGAACGGGATGATCCGGGTCAGTTCTCCCAGGTGACCGGGTGCGAAAGCCCCTGTGGCTACCACTGATTCACGTTTGATGACACACTGAGCAGACAGCGGAACTCCAGCTTGAAGGATTGTCTTGGCCGACGAACCTTCTCTACTAGAGTTCCGCTGTTTTCATCTCACGACACCCAGCACCGCAACCGAATTCGCAACCCCTGCTCACTCACCACCACGACTTGACAGCCAGGTCACCGGCCTATGGGCCCGCCGCGAATTAACCCGTAACATTCCGTGTTTTCGAATGATGTTGTGGTATGCGCGATTTCGTGGTGACCGTGGAGGATCTGGCGGTGAAGTTCGGTGCGTTGCTTGCGCATCTGGACGAACGACAGCGGCGGCTGGTATTGGCGGCGGAGGCTCGGATGCTCGGTCGGGGCGGGGGCCGGGCGGTGGCTGTGGCTGCTGGGGTGCGAGAGGCGACGGTGTCGAAGGGAGTGGCCGAGTTGGAGGCTGGTGAGGCGCCGTTGGGTCGGGTGCGGCGTCGTGGTGGGGGCCGCAAGCGGCTGGTCGAGGTGGATCCGGGGCTGCGGTCGGCGTTGTTGTCGCTGGTGGAGCCCGACGAGCGGGGCGATCCGATGTCGCCGCTGCGGTGGACGACGAAATCGACTCGCGCGCTGGCCGGCGAACTGGCCGCCAGGGGGCATCGGGTGTCGGCGGATGTGGTGGCCGATCTGCTGCGGGAGGAGGGGTTCAGCTTGCAAGCCAACGCGAAGACGATCGAGGGTGCTCGCCACGCCGACCGTGACGACCAGTTCCGCTACCTCAACGACCAGGTCAAAGACCATCAGGACACGGGTGATCCGGTGGTCAGTGTGGACACCAAGAAGAAGGAGCTGATCGGCCGCTACGCAGGCGGCGGGCGCGAATGGCGACCGTCCGGTGAGCCGCTGCGGGTCAACACCCACGACTTTCCCGACGCCGAGCTGGGAAAGGCGATCCCGTACGGGATCTACGACCTGGCAGCCAACAGCGGATGGGTCAACGTCGGGATCGACCACGACACTGCCGCGTTCGCCGTCGAGTCGTTGCGGCGCTGGTGGCGCGGCCGGGGCCGCGCCGAATACCCCGACAGCCAACGGCTGCTGATCACCGCTGACGCCGGTGGTTCCAACAGTTACCGGACCCGGGCGTGGAAGACCGAGCTGGCCGGCTTCGCCACCGAAACCGGGCTTCACGTCACGGTCTGCCATTTTCCGCCGGGCACATCCAAGTGGAACAAGGTCGAGCACCGCTTGTTCTCCCACATCACTATGAACTGGCGGGGACGGCCGTTGACCAGCCACGAAGTGGTCCTCAACACGATCGCGGCGACCACCACCGGCACCGGACTGCGAGTCCACGCCGAACTCGACACCGGCAACTACCCAACCGGGGTGAAGATCGACGACAACGAGTTCTCCGCCGTGCCGATCACCCGACACGACTGGCACGGCGACTGGAACTACACCATCGCCCCGGAACCAGTGCAGCCCACCATCGCTACCGACGACACGACTCCACCCGTCCGACCCGACACGACCTGGCTACGCGCCCCGGCACTGACAGGACTGACTCCACCCGAGTGGGACGAACTCATCCAGACGCTGACCGTGACCCGGCACGCCCAACGCGAGGCCCGACTACAACAACGACGCGGCGGCACCCGCCAGACAGCGCCCGGAACCGGCCGCAGAGCCGTCCTCACCCTCGACGACCGTCTCGCGATCACCCTGCTCTACCAGCGGTTCTCCACAAACCAACGCGCCCCGGCCAAACTGTTCACCGTCAACCAGCAAACCATCCACAACGTGATCGCACAGACCAAACCCCTGCTCACCCTGGCCGGGCATACCATCCATCCGACCGGCATCACCCTCACCGACGCCATCAGCCAATACCACTCCGGCACAACCGAATCCGATTGATTACGTGTTATTGATCGGCGGGCCCTATGTGAGCGGCATTGGGCCTAGTCCGGAAGATGCGGGAACCGACGTTCACACCTGTGTCGTGGACCGGGTTCAGTGTTACCTCGCCGTGTGGGCGGCGACCCACCAAGACCGATCACGATCCCCGGAAAGGCCACCCGATGGCCGGCCGAACCGAACACATTCAACTCGGCATGAGCACGCGCTGCCGGCAGCGGTCGGTCATCCGCCCGAGATGATACCTGTCCGTTGATCTTCCACGGATCCGCGCTGACAGGTTCGGTCAGCGCGGTACGCACGAGCGGCTGTTCGAGCCGATCACAGTTGGATTCACGCGAAGGTGCCACGCTCGCAGCCACTCAGTCGAGACAGAACTCGTTGCCCTCGATGTCCTGCATCACCAGGCACGACTCATTGACGCCATCAGCACGCAGTAGTCGCACGCGCACCGCGCCGAGCGTGACCAGTCGTGCGCATTCGGCCTCGAGTGCAGCCACGCGCTCGTCGCCCACGAGCCCGGTACCGACGCGCACGTCGATATGCACTCGATTCTTGACGACCTTGCCTTCGGGCACACGCTGGAAGTACAAGCGCGGGCCTACGCCTGAGGGATCGATGCATGCTGAACCCTGCTGCTCGTAGCCCAGCACCTCACACCAGAAACCAGCGACGCGCGCAGGGTCTGCACAGTCGAAGGTGACTTGGATCTTTCTGACCGACGCCATTTGTCCACCATAGAGTCAGGGTCTTTCGTCGTATCCACCAGCCGGACTTCGAAATCGCCACGCTCACAACATGATATGAGCGCGACGGTATTGCAGTCGGTACCTGCCAACTGGTTGTCGTGGGTGCCGATCCACCGCACCGGCATGGCGTGCAAGCACAGCCCGCTGCTCGACGGTGGGGTCGAGGCAGTACCGGAACGTGGTGTAGCGGCTCACCTCCGGCGATTGTGATACAGGCCAGCCGATGGCCACCCGAGAACAGTAACGCCACAGCGCCCGCGCTACCCGCCGGATCGAGCCCGCCAATACTCCAGGTTGCTGCGGGTCAGCAGGGTGTGCGGATGGTCGCGGCCCAGGACACGGATCTGATCGGCGAGCAGCGGTTCGTATTCGGCGATGGCCGCGCCGATATCGCCCGCCTCACCGTGGCAGCCCGCCAGACAGTTGCGCGTGTGCAGGGTGTCCGGATGATCCGGTCCGAGAATGCGCAACTGATCGGTCAGCAGGGTCGCGTATTCGGTAATGGCCCTGGCCGTTTCGCCGCTTTCCCGACGCCAGCGCGCCATGCTGATGCGGGTGCGCAGGGTCTGGGTGTCATCCGGGCCGAGGATGCGGATCTGATCGATGAGCAGCAGCTCGAATTCGGTGAAGGCGCGGACCAGTTCACCCGCCATGGCCCGGGAACGCGCGAGATGCAGTCGGGTGCGCAGGGTTTGCGGATCCACCGGACCGAGAATGCGTTCCTGATCGATGATCAGCTGTTCGAATTCGATGACCGCCCGGCGCAGACTGCCGCGTTCACTGCGCCAGTAGGCCAGGCTGTTGCGGGCGCGCAGCGTCCAGGGGTGGTCGGTGCCGAGAATACGAGCGTGATCGATGACCAGTCGTTCGAATTCGGCTACAGCCCGCTCCAATTGGCCGATATGTCCGCGCCAGTCCGCGATGTCGTAGCGGGTGGTGACGGTATCGAGATCATCGGCGCCGAGTGCCCGGGTCTGGTCGCGGGCCAGCTCCTCCAGTTCGGCGACAGCGGCGGCGACATCACCGCTGCGGCCACGGCAGTTCGCGAGATGGTTGCGGACCAGCAGCGTGACGCGATGATCGGATCCCATGGCGGCGGTGAAGCTCGGCAGCCAGGCCGCCCAGAGATCCCGATTGTCCACCACGCGTGTGGTTTCCAACGATTCGAGGTAGCCGAAGGCGGCGGCCGCATCGCCATAGGCGAGGTAGTGGCGGACCGCCGACCCGCGGGCATACGCGGCTACCCGATCGGTGGCGCCCGCTTCGATGGCCGCGATCACCGCCCGGTGCGCATCGTCGCTGTGTACGCCGAGCCGGTCGCATTCATCGGCGAGTCCCGGCATCAAGGCGGCATGGGTTATGCCGAGCGATTCATCGTCGGTGCCCGGCAGACTCCGGATCACCAGCACACCCAAACCCGCGGTGAGATCACGGATTCCGGCGATACTCGCATCTGCCCCGAGCTCGCGCATGGCCGCGTCCAGCAGTTCCAGCGGCAGTACCGGTCCCACCCCCGCCGCGACGAGCACGCCGAGCAGCGCGCCGATCGCCCAGGCATCGGTGGTATTCGGCGCGATATTCGGTCCGTCGCCCGCCGCGGAGCGCACGGCGGCGGCGACCCGCAGTGCGACCAGACCGTCGACGCCGACATCCTCCGCGACCACTCGATCAGTGACCTCCGTCGCCACTTCGGCCAGCAGCCCGGCCAATAACCAGCCGGCCGCGGCTGGCGGGGACTCCATACGCGCCGTTGGTGTTTCGGCCAGCCGCGCATCGATCCAGCCGACCCACTCCTGCTCGTCTACGGCGGTGCGCGCATATCCGGCCGACTCCACAATGGCGGCGATATCCTCGGCCACCGGCTCGGCCACCACGATCCGGTGCATATGCGCGAGCGCCGGATCGTCTTCGAAGCCGAGGCCCTCTCGGATCCCGACGATCACCCGGACGTGCGCGAGCTCCGGACGCCGGGTCATAGCCGCGACGGCGGTGACGAGCAGCCGCCGCGTACCCTCCTCCGGTTCGTTCAGTCCGTCGACGACGATAGTGACCCGGCCGCCCCATCCGCCCAAGTCCGCCAGCGGTTGCCGAACCTCGATATCGAAGACGTCCAACTCCGCGGCACTGTGTCGGGCCAGCCCCCGCGCGGCCGCGACCGCCGCACGAAATCCGGGCAGGCGGGTGCTCAGCTGCGCGGACAGTTCCGCGGCGACCGCCTCGATGGAACTGTTGACCGTCAGGAACACCGCGGCCGTGATGTATTCGGGCGCGAGCGGCAGGGTGTCGACCAGACTCGGCCGAATGAGCATTGCCAGCAGCGTCGATTTGCCGACACCGGGCGGTCCGATCACACCGCGCAGCCGGTTGCTGCCGGAGCCGACAATATCGTCGAGCGTTTCGCGCACGGCCGGGGTCAACAAGAGCCTGCGGGTGAGGTGATCGACGAAACCCGCTGCCGGACGGCCGGTTACGGCATCGCGGCGACGGGCGGTATTCGGCACCAGCCACAGGCCGGGATCACCGCCCTCGGCGGCGGATACGGTGCCCGAGGTGAACGACAGATGTTCGGGCTGCTGGCGGGTGCATGCGGCGGCGATCGGATCGACCAGATCCGACGGCAGCAGATTCTCCCCGCGCGCGGGCAGTCCGACTTCGAAGGTGGACAATAACGTCCGGGTGAAACATCCGGCGTATGCGGGCCCGTCGCCGGCGGCGACCAGCAACTCCATCCGGCCCGCCGCCCGCGACAGCAGATCGGTCCAGCGCCGGGCCGCACCGAGCACACCCTGTTCGGTCTCACACGCGTCGACCAGTACCACCAGCCCATCCAGCGCCGATTGGTTCAGCCGCTCGCGAATCTCCTGTGTCAGATGGAATGCCGTATGCGAGTTCGGCACCGCGGGCGAATCATGACCGAGCAGAAAGAAATCCTCCGCGCTGGTCGCGGTGCCGTGCCCGACGAAGCCGATCAATAATGTCGCCTGCTCCCGCGCCGCCGCCTCGAATGCCTCGTCCACCGCCGTAACCAGCTGTGCCACCGTCGGATTCAGTACCGGCCCCGGCTCCGCCGTGGCCGCCCGCCACCCGCCGGATTCGGTCAGGCTCCCGTACAGCCCCGTCGCCAGCTCACCGGTGAATCCCAGTTCCCCGAGCGCCTGGCATTCGGATCCGATAACAAGGGCGAACCTTCCTCCCATACCAGCACCACCATTCCCACCATCGACTCCCCAACGACCCTCGACGGCCCGACACCCGTGGTGACGACTATTTGCAGGTCGCTCGAAAGGTTCGGCCGCGCGTGGTAGGAAAGTACCCGAACACCACATCGTGGCGAGCGACAACGGGGGCGCGAAGATGGCAGCGATAGTGTTGGTGCACGGGATCGCGCAGGAGCAGTACGGCGCGGATCTCTTGGAGGCGCAGTGGCTTCCGGCGCTGGCGGCGGGTGTCCGCACGGCCGGATACGGCGAGCTGGCGGATCAGCTGTGGCGGGCACAGCGGCCGGGCGCACTCGAGGTTCGAATGGCGTTCTACGGCAATGCTTTTCTCGCTCCCGGCGCACAAGGCGGTGGCGGGCCGGTCGGCGATGAGGACGCCGAACTCACCGAGCGGATCGCCGAGGCCTGGTTGGCCACGGCGGCCGGACAGGCGGCCGATCAACGTGATCGGCTCGAAGCGCAGCGCTTCCTGGACAATTCGGCGCTCGGTGCCGAAGGTGCGCAGGGCATCGGCCGCAAGGCCAGGCCTGCGGCGAATGCGCTGACCAAGCTGAAATGGTTCGCCCCCTTCGGTTTCGGCATGGCGGGCAAATTCGTCAACCGGTCGCTCGCCCAGGTCGGCCGGTATCTGTCCGAAGAGGCGGTGCGCGAGCACGCACAGCGCCAGGTGCTCGATCTGATCGGTCCGCGGACCCGGCTGGTCATCGGGCATTCGCTCGGTTCGGTCGTCGCCTACGAGGCGCTGCATCGCACCCAGCAGCCCGTCGCGCTGATCACCCTCGGTTCGCCGCTGGCGCTGCAGTCCATCATCTATCCGCTGCTGCGACCGCAGCCGCCCACCGTCCCCGCCGCGCTCACCCGCTGGGAGAATTTGGCCGATCGCGACGATATCGTCGCGGCACATCTGGACCTCGCACCCTATTTCCCGCCCGCTCCCGGTCACGACGTGGTGCCGACGACACATCCCGAACTCGACAATGGTTCGAGTCCGCACGATGCGGCGCACTATCTGACCAAGAAATCGGTCGGGCGCATCATCGCCGAGTCCCTCTCGTAACCAGAGGAATCCCCGATCGCGCGTACGCTGACAACTCTGGCACCGAGTGCGAGGAGTTCACCGCGATGACCGACCCCGTGCAAGGTTTGACGGGTACGCTCACCTCGCCGATCCGGGGCGCCGGAATGCTCGGCGAAGTATTGGTTGCGATTCGCGGGGGCACGGAGATATACATCGCACGGGCGGCCGAGCCGATCTCGGCAGGGGAATCTGTCCTGATCATCGCGGTACATCCGGGTCGCATCGTCGACGTGGTGCCCTGGATTCCGCTGGAGCCCGCGCAGACCGAGCGAATGTGACATCGCGACCGCGATCTACGAAGTACGAAACTGGGAGGCACAGTGCTGGGTTATCACGTTCCGGATCCTGACGAGGCAATGCTGGTCAGCGGCGGCACGAGCAAGGACAACGCGCCCTTCGGCGTGGTCATCGGGCGCGGCAAATGGGTGATGCCGTTCTTCCGCAAGGTGAGCTATCTGTCGCTGGCGATGTTCGAGGCCGAGATCAAGGAGCGGTGCGTCACCAAACAGGCCATCCAGCTCGAGGTGCGCGCGGTGATCGCGTTCAAGGTGGCCAATGACACCCAGTCGATTGTCAATGCGGCCCAACGCTTCCTGTCCGAACAGGAGCGGGAGATGTCGGTGCTGACCGGACGCATCTTCTCCGGACATCTACGCTCGATCGTCGGCTCGATGACGGTCGAGGAGATCATCCGCGAGCGCCAGCGGCTGGCCGACGAGGTGCTGGTCGCCTCCAAGGTGGAGATGAGCAATATCGGCCTGTGGGTCGATTCGTTCCAAATCCAGTCCATCGACGACGGCAATCTCGGGTACATCACCGCACTCGCCGCACCGCACAACGCGGCGGTGCAGCGCGATGCGCAGATCGCACAATCGCAGGCCGCCCAGCACGCCGCCGAGGCCGAACAGGAATCGCTGCGCCGGCAGGCCGAATATCAGCGCGAGACCGCCATTCTCCGGGCCCAATATCAGCAGGATATCGACAAGGCCAATGCCGAAGCGGCGCAGGCCGGTCCGCTCGCCGAGGCCATGGCGCTGCAGGAAGTGCTCAGCGCACAGGCCGAGCAGGCCCGCAAGGAAGCCGACCTGCGCGAGCAGCAACTGCAGGCCGAAGTCGTGAAACCCGCACTGGCCGAAGCGGAACGGGTGCGCATCCTGGCCGAGGCCGAGGCGGCCCGGACCCGGATCCAGGCCGACGCGGCGGCCTCCAACAACCGGATCGCCTTGGACCAGTTGTTGATCGAGCAGCTGCCCGAAATCGTCAAGCAGGCGTCCAACGGGCTGGCAAACGCCAACTTGACGGTGCTGAACGGACCGGACGGTGTCGGCGAATTGGTCAACGGAATGGTCGGTCAGGGTCTCACTGTATTCAACTCGTTACAAAAAGCGCTTTCATCCAACGACGGGGAAAATGCGGGCTAAAGTTGGCCGAGTAGAGACGGCGCGAGGAGCGGGTGTTGGTGTCCATCGGGAAATTGGTGTCGTTCGACAGTTCGCGGGGCTTCGGGTTCATTCGGCCCGATGATGGTGGTCCGGATGTGTTCGTTCATGTGAACGACATCGGACTGGACGAGGACGAGCTGCGCCAGGGCCGGGTGTTCGAATTCGATGTGACCGAGGGTGACCGCGGGCCCAAGGCGGTCAACCTCACCGTGGTCGGGGGCCAGCCGAACCCACCCGCTGCTCGGCACAAGAAAGACAGATCCGGATCCGGCCAGCTCACCGCCACCGAACACAAACGCCTGATCACCGAGCTACTACTGGATGCGAGCCCCGCCCTCACCGCCGGTGAGATCCTCACCATCCGCGACCGCCTGACCGCCTTCGCCGATCAACACGGTTGGCTCGACTGAGCGCTCCTGCGCCTGCCCGGATCTTCAGGCGCCGGACTCGTGTGCCGCGAGAATCACGTTGGCGACCGGCGGCTGGGCATCAATCAAGTTAGCTCGTCCCCGACGAGTTACCCATGTGCGCGCCAAATCAGTTGTTGCGTTGCTGGCCCGTATCGGGCGCCAGCTTCCCCGGCGCAACGCGAAGTTCACGACCTTGTCGGACCAGCGACTTACGATCGAGCTCGAGTCCGCACCGATGAATCCGCGTCGCCCGCGACGTCGATAGAGGTGGGGAAGGAACCGAGGAGGATCGCGTGGACCTACCGGTCATGCCACCAGTGCGGCCGATGCTGGCGAAAACGGCGCCGTCCGTGCCGCGAGAGCCGGGCCTGAGTTATGAACCGAAATGGGATGGTTTTCGCTGCGTCGTGTTCCGTGACGGCGATGAGGTGGAACTCGGTTCACGCAACGACCGGCCGCTGACCCGCTATTTTCCGGAGGTCGCCGAACTGCTGAAGGCGGCGCTGCCGGATAAATGCGTGGTGGACGGGGAAATCGTGGTGGTCACCGATGAGGGACTCGATTTCGATACCCTGCAGAACCGGCTGCACCCGGCGGCCTCGCGCGTCAACAAACTGGCCAAGGAAACACCGGCCAGCTTCGTCGCCTTCGATCTGCTCGCCCTCGGCGATAAGGATCTGACCGGCGAACCGTTCGCCGAACGCAGGCGGCTGCTCGAGACCATTCTCGACACCGAACTCGCCCGGGTGCATCTGACCCCGATCACCCAGGATCCCGATATCGCCGAGGACTGGTTCACCCGCTTCGAGGGCGCCGGTTTCGACGGCGTCATGGTCAAGGCCGACGATCTGACGTATCTGCAGGACAAGCGGGTGATGCTCAAGGTCAAGCACGAGCGCACCGCGGACTGTGTGGTGGCCGGTTTCCGCTGGCACAAGGATGGCGAGGGCATCGGATCGCTGCTGCTCGGACTGTTCGACGACGAGGGCCATCTGCACCACGTCGGGGTGGCGAGCAGTTTCACGGCGGCCAGGCGCAAGACACTGGTGGAAGAGCTGAAACCACTGCGGGACAACGCATTGGCGAACCATCCGTGGCGCGAATGGGCGGATGCGGCGGCGCAGGCCAAGGCCGACGGCAAAATGCCCGGCGGGGTGAGCCGCTGGACCGGCGGCAAGGATCTGTCCTGGGAGGCCCTGCGCCCGGAACTGGTCGCCGAGGTTCGCTACGAACATGTGCAGTCCGGCCGATTGCGCCACGGCGGCAGGCTGGTTCGCTTCCGCTCCGACCGCACCCCCGATTCGTGTACCTACGCCCAGCTCGACGAGGTCGCTCCGGCCGAATTGAGTGCCATTTTCAGCGAAGCCCGGGGGCAGTGATGGGTGAATCGATCGATATCGAGGTGGACGGCAGATCCGTCGCCATCAGCAATCCCGACAAGGTCTATTTCACCAAACGCGGTGAGACGAAACTCGATCTCGTCCGGTACTACCAGGCCGTTGCCGAGCCGTTTCTGAAAGTGGTCCGCGATCGGCCATTACTGCTGGAGCGGTATCCCGATGGGGCCTCGGGTAAATCGTGGTTTCAGAAACGGGTGCCGAAATCCGCGCCGGACTGGCTGCACACCGTCGAGGTCGCCACACCCAATGGCACCACCAGCGACGCCCTGGTGGCCCACGATCTCGCGCACATTCTGTGGGCGGTCAATCAGGGATGCCTCGGCTTCCATGTCTGGCCGAATCACGTCGGCGATCTGAATATCGCCGATGAGCTGCGCATCGATCTCGATCCGTCCCCCGGCATCACCTTCGACGACCTCAAATACGCCGCGGTGCTCACCCGTGAGCTGTTCACCGAACTCGGCATCGATTCCCGGATCAAGACCTCCGGCTCGCGTGGACTGCATATTTACGTTGCGCTGGAACCGAAATGGGACGGCTATCAGGTGCGCGCCGCCGCGGTCGCGCTGGCCAGGGAGTTGGAGCGGCGGCATCCGGACCGGATCACGGCGCAGTGGTGGAAGGAGGAACGCGGCACCCGCGTTTTCATCGACTTCAACCAGAATGCCCCGCACAAAACGGTTTTCGGTGCGTGGTGTGTGCGACCGAAGGTCGGTGCGCAGGTGTCCACCCCGATCGCCTGGTCCGATCTGGATACCGTTGTCCCCGAGGAGTTGACCATCGCCACCGTGCCCGCGCGGCTGGCCGAATTCGGCGATCCATGGGCGGACCGCCCGGCGCAGTCCATTGAGCCGCTGCTGAAGATGTCGGAGCGGGATATGGCCTCGGGGCTCATGGATGCGCCCTGGCCGCCGCAATATCCGAAGATGCCCAATGAGCCGCCACGGGTGCAGCCCAGCCGGGCCAAGAAGGCGGATAAGGAAGGCTAGTTACCGAAAGGCTATTCGGTCCAGAGCACCCACGCCTTGCTCTCACAGGTCAGTGCGCGCCCGTCCGCCGTGCGGGCACTCTTCGTCGATCCATCGCATTTGGCTCCGGCCTCCGCGACGGTACCCCCGATGGTGTACGGACCGTTCCATTGGTAGACGCCGCCGCTGGCCAGGCACAGCAGGGTGGAGCCATCCGCTCCGGTGCCGATGCGGCCCGGCTCGGTGCACACCGTGCCCTTCTTCGGGGTCACCGTCGACGGGGCGGTCGTCGTGACCGGGGGCGCGACCACGGTCGGCGCCACCGTGGGCTGTGGGACGGCGGTCTGGGCGATGGTCGAGGGCAGCGCGACACTGGACACGGTAGGAGTGCGGTTCACCCCGGCCAGCGCATCGGAGAAGTTGCTGCCGGACAGCACGACATATCCCGCGATGCCGACCACCTCCACGACACCCAGCAGCAGCGCGCACACCGCCATCGTCTTGCCGCGCGGATGGCTGAAGGCGATGAAACCGAAGACGATCGCGACCGGGAACAGGCCGAGCAGGGCGGCAACCAGCGCGACGATCGCGTACGGATTGACGATGGGCGGAACCTCGACCCGTAGTCGACCGGCACGGCGACTCCGGTTCGGCGGCTCGGTCTCGGGCCAGCGCTCGGTGGGATCCGGGTCCGGCCATCGGCCGACCGGCCCCATATCCTGCTCGTACTCCTCCGCCTGCGCATCCGGCCAGCGCTCGCGCTCACGGTTATCCGTCCGTGCCATCCAGGTCCCTCTTCCACACCACCAAACCGCGCAGGAACCACGAACTGCCCGGACCCGCCCCGATACCGACAAAGGATAGGGGCCATTGGCCGCGGCATCATCCGAAACGGCCCATCAATCGTCATCAAACCGTAATCGCGAATGCCGCCATGTCAAACCGGACTGTACTTCCACTCGGGAGGTCCGATTCGATAAGGCCCGCCCGTCAGCCGGAGTAACAAACCGGCAAACACCACTCGCGGACGGCGAAAATGAGGTGGATCCTGGTTACACAGCGAGCGACCTGCGGTGACTTTCAGTTCAGGAGGATCCATGCGCCGCAAAACGGATTCGAACGAAGACCGAACCCGGCCGTGGCATTCCCACGCGGGCGATCTACTCGGCGACGACTACAACGTTCCCGGCATCATTCTGTGTGCGCTCGGTGTCGTCGCCATGGCGTGCACCCTCACCGCGGCCGGTTACGGCTTCACCGGATGGATGCAGATCGGGGCGATAGCAACGGCGGCTTTGTGGATCACGGGCATCGGCGCGTTGCTGGTGGAGCATCGCCGGGAGGAAGTCATCGAGTTGAAGTACGGACGGCACGGGCACGCGCCGGGACATCGGCGGCCGGTGCGCTACAGCGGTATCGAGGAGCGCAGGATCGCGGCGGGTGAAACCAAGTCCGAATTGACGAGTAAGCCGTAGCGACCGCTCGCGGGTCGCCCGAGCAAAACCGGATGCCGAAGGTGGATCGGGTCAGCGCCCGCGGTCCACCTTCGGCATTGTTTCGGTCATCAGCGTCATCAGCATGTCCGCGAGTAAGACGTGTACCTGTTCGCGGGTGAGCGTGCCGCGGGTGATCCATTCCCGGCCAGCGACCTTCACCAGACCACCGAACGCGCGGACCATGGCGCGCAATTCGGCACTGTGCGCCGATTCCGCGCGCCCGACCATCAGCAGCATCCGCTCGGCGGCCGCGTCGTCGGCCTGGTCCAGGATGTGCTGTACCTCCGGATCGTCGCCGACCCCCTCATGGCTGGTCACCTTGACCCAGGTGCTGCCGTGTTCGGAGATCACATCCAGCAACCAGTGCACGCTCACGTCGACGCGCTCGCGATCGGTGCCGGTCGGCGTGACCATATCGTCGAGACGCGGCAGGGTGACCATCCGGCGCACCACCGCGAGATATAGGTCGCGCTTATTGCCGAAGTAGTGGTTGATCAGACCGCGCGCGACCCCGGCGCGTTGCGCCAGTTCCGCGGTGGATACTGCCGCATACGGCCGTTCGCCGAACATATCGATCGCGCATTCGAGGATCTGCGCGCGACGTTCGTCCGGCTCCAGCCTCCGTCTGCGCGGCTGCGCCGCGGTGTTGCGCAAGCGATCGCCAGCGGCGATCTCAGAGTGACCTGGCAATGAGATCCTTCATCACCTCGTTGCTGCCCGCGAGGATGCGCAATACGCGGGCACCGGTGTACAGCTGGGAAATCGGATACTCCGTCATGTAGCCGTAGCCGCCGAACAGTTGCAGGCAGCGATCGACCACAATACCGAGTTGATCGGTGAGCCAGTACTTCGACATCGCAGCAGTGGGAATATCGAGTTCGCCGCGCAGATGCTGCACGATGCAGTCGTCCAGGAAGATCCGGCTCACCTTGGCGATGGTCGCGCATTCGGCCATCTCGAACTTGGTGTTCTGCATCGCGAACAGCGGTTTGCCGAAGGCCTCGCGTCCCTTGGTGTAGTCGATGGTCAGCCGCACGGCCTGCTCCATCATGGCGACCGCGATGATGCCGGTCACCAGTCGCTCCTGGGCCAGCAGCTGCATCATCTGGTAGAAGCCCTGGCCTTCGGCCTCGCCGAGAAGGTTCGAGACGGGCACGCGCAACCCGTCGAAGAACAGCTCGGCGGTGTCCTGGGCCTTGCCGCCGATCTTGTTGAGGATGCGGCCGCGCTTGAAGCCGGGGGTGTCGTCGCCGACCTCGGCGAAGATGAGGGAGACGCCCGCCGCGCCCTTGGTCGGGTCGGTCTTGGCGGCAATGATGATGCCGTCGCAGAGCCAGCCGTTGGTAATGAAGATCTTCGAGCCGGTGATGACGTATTCGTCGCCCTCGCGGACCGCACGGGTCTTGATGTTCTGCAGATCCGAGCCGGTGCCCGGTTCGGTCATGCCGATGGACAGCACCATTTCACCGGTCGCGGCCTTGGGCAGCACCCGCTGCTTGAGGTCCTCGGTGCCGAAGTGGTGGATATAGGGCGCGATGATCGAGCTGTGCACGGGCATGCCGAGCGCGCCGTCACCCGCGAAAGCCTGCTCCTCGATGATGGCGGCCTCGTGCGCGAAAGTGCCACCACCGCCGCCGTATTCGGCCGGGATGGCGGTGCACAGCAGACCGAGTTCACCGGCCCGGTTGTACAGCGCGCGGTCGGGATGCCCCTGCGCGACGAACTTCTCCTCATGCGGGACGACCTCCTTCTCGAAGAAGGTCCTCGCTAGTTTCCGGACCGCCTCGACCTCGTCGTCACTCCATGCGGCGCGTGCCATCGCATAAATCCTTTGTTCGTGCGCGCAGGCCGGCTCGCCCGCGTCTCGTCATCAGATTCGCGCACTATTGGCACGATGTCAACAAAGCAGGCCACCGCGTCTCTGCCGGTCGGCAAGCACCCAGTCGCATTCACTAATTAGCGGCCAGCACTGCCGCGAGACCTTCTTGCAGATCCTTGACGAAATACTCGGGAACCTCCAGCGACGGGAAATGTCCCCCGGTTTCGGGCGAGCTCCATCGGACGATCTGTCGGTACCGCTCCTGCGCCCAGGGGCGCGGACACTTCTCGATGTCGCGGGGATACATACTGATTGCCGACGGGACGTCGACCCGAAGTTCGGGGTCGAACGAGTTGACACCGCCGTGGCTTTCGGAGTAGATGCGGGCCGCCGATGCGCCGGTCCGCGTCAGCCAATACAGGGTGACGTCGTCGAGAATCCTGTCTCTGGAAATCGTCTCGAACGGGCTGTCTTCGGTATCGCTCCACTCGGCGAACTTGTCGAGGATCCAGGCGAGAAGCCCGACCGGTGAGTCGACGAGGGAGTAGCCGATGGTCTGCGGTCGGGTCGCCTGCTGCTTCGCGTACGCCGCGCGGGGGCCGCCCCAGAAATCGCGGGTTTCCTCGGTCCAGTTGCGCTCGGTCGCCGTCAGCCCGTCCGTTGTCAACCCGGGCGGTGCCTGCGGGGTCAGCGTGTGGATGCCGAGAACGTGCGCCGGGAACCTGCCGCCGAGGACCGTGGTGATCACACCTCCCCAGTCGCCGCCGTGGGCTGCGAACTTGCTGTAGCCGAGCCTTCCCATCAGTTCCACCCATGCGGCCGCGATCTTTTCGATGCCCCACCCGGTGGTGGCCGGCTTGTCGCTGTAACCAAAGCCTGGTAGCGACGGGGCCACGACGTGAAACGCTGGCGCGTCTGCATCTTTCGGATCTGCCAGCTCGTCTATTACATCGATGAACTCAGCAATGCTGCCCGGCCAGCCGTGCGTCAAGATCAGCGGAGTGGCATCTGCGCGCGCGGATCGGCGGTGCAGGAAGGCAATTCCCAGATCATCAATGGTCGTGCGGAACTGGCCGATCCGGTTGAGGCGCTCTTCGAACGAGCGCCAGTTGTATCCGGTGCGCCAGTAGTTCACGACCTCGACGAGGTCGGCGAGAGGAACGCCCTGTTCCCATCGGCGAGGGTCGGGCGCGGCGCGATGGACCGTCTCAGCTTCCGGGAGTCGTGCCGCGGCTAATCGCGCGCGCAGATCATCGAGGTCAGCGTCAGTTGCGTGGGCTTCAAATGCTTGCACGTCGCCGGTTGGACGGGGCATGAGACCTCCTGGTCATCGTGGAACCGGCTCAGACCGAACTCGAACCGTCTAAGACGGTTCTAACACGCGTTCATGCCTGCGGGCAACCCGCTAAGGTGGTTCCATGCGTGCTGGGTTCCCCGACTTTCGCCTCGGTAACGTGCTGGCGACCAGCTTCACTGCGACTCTGACGGAGCGTCAGGGCAACGCTGTGGAACGCATTCCCACGCCGCAGCGACTCATCGACTGGCTGGCAGTGAACGGCCTCGCCGTGGACTCCTGCACCACCGCCCAACTCGAACTCGCCCGGGAACTGAGGGAATCAATTCACGCCGCCGCGACAGCGGCCGCGATCCAAGACGCTCTCCCTGCCTCTGCTGTCCAAGTCATCAATGACTGCAGCATTGAGGGGCGGGCCGCGGCTGTCCTGACGCCCGAGGGCAATCGCCAATGGCGACTCAACGCGGCTTCCTGCGTAGAAGATGCCCTAGGCGTGATCGCCGCCGACGCGATCAGCATCATCGCAGGCGAACGAGACGGAAAATTGGCCTTGTGCGCATCGCCGACCTGCCAAGCCGCCTTCTTCGACACCAGCCAAAGTCGCACCCGCAAATGGTGTGACATGAACACGTGCGGGAATCGCCAGAAGAAAGCGCGCTTCAATGCCAATCAGCGCAAAAACCCCAACTCGGCAAAGTAATCGCCTGGACAACGCCCTCGCGGCGGTCACCTCGGCCGCGGTCTCCAGTCGCCAGTCGTGTTGACCGCGACCGGGTTCGACCGGTTCGACCGCGACATGGCCGTGGCCAGCCAGATCCTCACCGGCCTGCGCGAGCGCGGCGTGGGTTTTCACAGCGGTGTCGAGAATCTGCCGTTCCCGACACCCCGGTATGAATGGGATAGAACGTCCCGGAAGTGCCCCGGGACGTTCTCTGTGTTGGCCAACGTCAAATGTTCAGATCCTTCCGCTTGTAGAACGCGGTGTGGGACCCGAAGGGGTCGTTGTCGCCGTACCGAACGGCCACCATGAAGGCGGAGCGAGTCTGGTTGTCCTGCATTCGGATGCTTCCGGTGACGTCCTCGTCGGAGATCCACGCATCACCCTTGCTCCGGATGCTCATTCGCAACGAGAACCGCACACCACCGGCGTAGACGACGCTGGATTGGACGCCTTCCATAAGGTTGCGACCGGAATAGTCGCTCTCGCTGGGCCGGTTCGGCGGGGTCACTGCGATGTAGTACTCCTGGCCCTTGCGTTGAGAGGGGCGCAGCCACGCGCCGCCTGCTCGCCGCCACTCCAGAGGCGGGCCCGGATACGGGCCGGAGTTCGCCAGATCCGCAGCGGTGATGGGCTGTCCGGCAGCTGTTTTGAACCGGAACTCCAAGATGTCCGCTTTCGCGACTTCGTCCTTAGGGCTCATGTCGGTGTTGTTCCACATACCCACCGGGAAGTACGTCGCGCCGGTGTTTCTTTTGCACCAGTACAGAAGAAAAGGCATTTCACCCAGGAGGGGAGACAGGCGGTTGTCAGGGCCGCAGAAATGTAGGTTCCCGCTGAAGGTTTCGAGCTCCTCAGGGCTGGCGTCGCTCTCGGTGACTGTCGCTTCGTCGGTCATATTCCGCTCCGTCCTGTCCGATCGTCGCGGCGAACCCGTTATCGGGGCGCGACCGCGAACAGTGGATGGCAGCCACAGGTAGAGCTGCCCGGGTAGCGTTCGAAATGGACGATCAACATCAGGCCAACTGACTGTGCGGCAACACGTATTCTCTCCGGCCCGCCTCGGCGCTGACGCGAATCCGGTCAAAACAAACCCGAAGGCATCTTTCCTCGGACCCGGAACACGGAGCAGATTCCATCACCCGCTGGTTGGAGGCCGTCGATGAACCCGCGGCAGTTGAATACGAGATCTCACCAGTCCGGGACCCCGGCCAGGCGGGGTCACGAGGACGGAATGCGGATCAGCCGGTCGGCCGCTGCGCTTGGTTGACGGCCGCGAGCGAGGTGAAGATCGGGGTATCCGGATCGGCCGAGATGCCCTGCCGACGCAGGAATCCGTCGATCAGACCCCAGACGAATTCGGTGGACTGCTCGACGAATTCGGCCGTACCGCCGGGACGCTCGGAATCGGCTTCGCCGAGCCACAGGTCGGTGACCGCGACGACGACACCGACGACCGCGCGGGCCAGATAGTCGATGCCCGTGGCATCGATCGGGATGGACTCGGCGACTTCGCGCGCCTGCCTGGCGATTCGGCCCGCGGCCGCGCGGCCGAGATCGAATTGCAGTACCGAACCGTCGGCCTGCTGGGTGATGTGCGCCTGGCCGAGAAACCGAAAGACGTTGGGGTGCTGGAGGATACTGTCGGCATAGCCGGTGAGCACGCGGCGCAGTGCGACCCGCGGCGGTTGCAGCATCAGTGTCAGATCATGGCCCGCGCTGGCCCCGGCCGATTTCGCCATCCGGTTGCCGATCTCGATATACAGGTCGGCCTTATCGGCGAACTGACGGTACAGGCGCGGCTTGGTGATCCTGGCCTCGCGGGCGATGTCGTCCATGCTCGGGCGCGGGCCGTCCCGGTCGATCACCCGAATGGCCGCGTCGACGATCTCCTCGCGGGTGATCTTCCGCGGCGCGGATCTATCCGAACGAGCCATGGTTCCGGAGCATACACGTACCGGCGGTACGCACCCTCGAGCCACGCAAACCCCTGGTCGACAGTGCGGTAGGGGTGACCTACTTCATAACCGACGCGGGTTTCGACCCATTGCTTCAGGTGCATTCGTACTGTCAGTATCGGGTCACGTACCGGCGGTATGCAGGCAGCACTCAGCGCATCGATCGAGGCAAGCAGATGACCGAACAGCTCGACTCCCCCGACCCGACCGGCGCCCGGCGGCCACACCGACAGTCGACCGTGGACGGCGCACACGGTGCACTGGCCGTCTTCGAATGGGGTGCGGTCGACGCCGAACCCCTGGTACTGGTGCACGGTCTGTCCGATACGCACCTGGTGTGGTCGGCGGTAGCGGCGCTGCTCGCCGACGGATTCCGGGTCATCGCCTATGACGTGCGCGGGCACGGTCGATCGGCAAAACCCGGTGCGCCGCAGGATTTTCGACTCGATGCGCTGGCCGAGGACTTCTTCGCGCTGATCGATGCGGTCAGCCCGAGGCGGGCGGTGCACGTCTGCGGGCACGGCTGGGGTGCGGTGCAGGTCTGGGAGGCAGTCTGCGATCCGCGCGCCAATACCCGTATCGCCTCGTTCACCGCGGTCGCCGGTCCGAATCTCGATCACGTCGGTATGACACTGCGCGAGTTGGCGGCACAACCGCGACGGGCGCTGCGACTGATCGCCGATCCGAAGTTCTGGCGACACGGGGCCGGATCGGCCCAGACCGCAGCGCAGCGGATCGCTTATCCGCCGCGAGTGCGCACCTGGTTGATCGACCAACTCGGCGGCGTCGCCCGTGCGTACGCGCCCCTCGCCTCGACCTGGCGCGCGGATCTGGCCGCGGGCGTGCGGATCGCCGCGGCCAATCTCCCACACCGTCTGCTGTGGCCGCGCGAACGCAGCACCGCGGTGCCGGTACAACTGGTCGTCGACACCACCGACGTACTCGTGCCGCCGTTCCTGTACTACGGCAGCGCGCGCTGGGTGGACCGGCTGTGGCGCTGCCCGATTCCGGCCGATCACTGGCTGCCGGTGACCGAGCCGCTACTGGTGGCCGAGGCCATCGCCAATTTCGTCGAGGATCTGCGTGCCGCGAATACCAGCATTCCGCACCAGTGAAACCGAAGTCCATTAGCGGAGAGCAATATTCATACTCGACGCAGCCAGCACACCCAGCGGTCGCGGTCGGTCTGGATGGCCGGGAAATGAACGAGATGGTACTTTGCGCGCATGACCGGACCGGGGGAACAGCAGAATCAGCCCAACGACGCTTGGTGGGCACAGGAGCAGCCGCCGCAGGCACCGCAGTATTCACAGTCGGATCCGACAATGGTCGGGCAGCCCGGTGTGCAACTGCCACCGCAGCCCGCGGCTCCGGCCGCGGGGCAACAGCCCGGCGCCGCCGAGCAGCAGCCCGCGGATCCGACACTGCTGCGGCAGCCTTTCGAGCAGCCGGGGGCCGCGCCCGCCGGATATCAATCCGGTACGGGCTATCAGCAGCCGGGATATCACCAGTCCTCCCCCGGATATCCGCAGCCGGGATTCCAGCACGCGGCGAGCACGCCCGGATTCCCTCAGGCCGCACCAGGTTTCCAGCAGTCCGCCCTCACATTCCCGCAGAGCGCACCAGGATTCGAGCAACCCGCGCCCGCATTCCCGCAGGGCGCACCAGGATTCGAACAGCCCGCCCCCACATTCCCGCAGAGCGCACCCGGATTCCAACAGGCCGGTGCCGGATTCCACCAGCCCGCCGCGGGATTCCAGCCGACGCCGGGATACCCGCAGCAGGCACCCGGATACCCGCAGCAACAGTCACCCAAATCCGGTGGTAAAGGCTGGCTTTGGGCGCTCGGCGCGATCGTGCTCACCTCCGCGGTCTGGGCGGTCGCCATGTTCGCGATCGGCGCCTTCGACGCGGGCAAGGCCGATATCAGCAAGGACGCCGACCTGCGCGGCTACAAGTACATCGACAATCTCTGCGATATCACCGACACCTCGCCCTACACCAGCGCTGGCTTCACCCTGTCGAAGTCCGACTCCTCAGGCGATACCTATCCGAAGCACGACGGCTCCAAGCACGCGGCGGTCGATTCGATGGGCTGCGATGTTCGCTTCATCCCGTCCGGGTCGAGTGAGAAATACGACTACGCCGCGATCTACACCAGCGCGCAGGTGCACAAGCAGTCCAACCCGGGGCCGGAATTCACCGCGTCGTACGAGACCTGGACGCAGAGCGAGTACGGCAAGGACTCGAAGGTCGACAAGATCTCCGGGTTCGGCGACGAGGCGTATGTGATCACCGGCAAGCACAAGTCCGACGATCCGACCGCCGATGTCTCCCTGGCCGTGCGTGACGGCTGGACCACCTACCACATCAGCTGGTCGCAGTATTCGTCGAGCACCTCGAGGTCCTCGGGCAAGATCCTCAGTGCTGCCGAGGTCACCGAACTGCTGAAGAAGACGGCGAACTCGACACTGAGCAAGCTGCGCAAATAGCTGGCGTCCGGTCGGTGCGGGACCGCCGTGCCGACCGGTCGAAACCGCGAATGCGACAATGGGTGGGTCAACCCCCATGTTCACGAAGGACACATCCGCATTCCGATGGCCGAGTACACCGCGTCGACGTCTACCGAACCAGCGCCGAGCGGCACCGCCATCGCCCCCGATGAGCTGGCGATCTGCCTGCGGGTGCTGGAACAGGCCGGGCAGTTGGACAAGGACGATCCGGATTCGATCACGGTGCAACGCGCCGTCGGCCACATGTTCAAAAAGCTCAAGCAACGCCGTCGGACCGAAGCCAGGGACGCGGTCGCCGAGGCGGACCGCGCGGTGGTCGCGGCGACGGCGACCGGATCACCGAACCGGATCGATGACGAGACCGCGGGCATTGCGCTGACCTCGAACGCGGTGGGCGCGAGTGCGGGCACCCTGGTCCGGCCGCGGCCCTGCTATATCTGCAAACAGCGCTACACCCGGGTCGACGCGTTCTACCACCAGCTGTGCCCGGACTGCGCGGCGAGCAGCCACGCAAAACGGGACGCCCGTACCGATCTCACCGGGCGACGCGCCCTGCTCACCGGCGGTCGCGCCAAGATCGGCATGTACATCGCGTTGCGACTGCTGCGCGATGGTGCGCACACCACCATCACCACCCGCTTCCCCAACGATGCCATCCGCCGCTTCGCCGCCATGGACGACAGCGCCGACTGGCTGCACCGACTGCGCATCGTCGGCATCGATCTCCGGGATCCGGCTCAGGTCGTCGCGCTCGCCGACGATGTCGCCGCGCAGGGTCCGCTCGACATTCTGATCAACAATGCCGCCCAGACCGTGCGCCGCTCCCCCGGTGCCTACAGCGCACTGGTCGATGCCGAATCCGGTCCGCTGCCCGCCGGCGCGCTGCCGGATGTGGTCACCTTCGGCAAGACCATGCAGGCGCATCCCACCGCACTCACCGCCTCCCTGACACCGACGCTGTCCTCCGCCGATGTCGCCGAACTGGCGCTGGTCGCGGGATCGGCCACGCCGGAACGCATTTCGCGCGGCATCGCGATCGACGCCGGTGGTCTGGTGCCGGATCTGGCGCATACCAACAGCTGGGTGCAGACCGTCGCCGAGGTGGATCCGACCGAACTGCTCGAGGTCCAGCTGTGCAATTCGGTGGCCCCCTTCATCCTGGTCTCCCGGCTGCGCCCGGCCATGGCGGCCGCCGCGGCCCGCCGCAAGTACGTCGTGAACGTCTCGGCCATGGAGGGCCAGTTCTCCCGCGCGTACAAGGGCGCGGGCCACCCGCACACCAATATGGCCAAGGCCGCGCTGAATATGCTCACCCGCACCAGCGCCCGGGAGATGTTCGAAGAGGATGCCATCCTCATGACCGCCGTGGACACCGGCTGGATCACCGACGAACGCCCGCACTACACCAAGATCCGCCTCGCCGAAGAGGGCTTCCACGCTCCCCTCGACCTGGTCGACGGCGCGGCCCGCGTCTACGACCCGATCGTCCAGGGCGAAACCGGCAACGATCTCTACGGCTGCTTCCTCAAGGACTACCAACCCTCGCCCTGGTGATCAGGTCCTCGGCATAGGATCGACCCAGCGGACGCCCGAGCCGCCATATCGCACGGATTGCGGGACTACGCTGGGCATATGCTGTATCGGCTGCTGGCCGATGCCACCGCCGCGGTGCATTTCGCGTTCGTGGCGTATGTGGTGGTCGGTGGGTTCATGGCGTGGCGCTGGCCGCGCACCATCTGGCTGCATCTGCTCGCGTTCGGGTGGGGGTTCAGCACGATTCTGTTCGGATTCGTCTGTCCGCTCACGAATTTGGAGAATTGGGCGCGGCATCGGGCGGGTGTGGCCGGACTCCCGCCGAGCGGGTTCATCGACCACTACCTGACCGGGGTGATCTATCCGGAAAATGCCTTGGGGCTGGTGCGCGCGCTGGTCGCGGTGTGCGTGGTGGTGTCCTGGGTCGGCTACGTCTGGAGGGTGCGGGCGATGAGATCGGCGACCTCGGAGACCTTGTCGTCCAAGTAGAAGTGGCCGCCGGGGAAGACGGTGTGCGCGAAGGCGCCGCGGGTGTGCTCGCGCCAGTCTCGGGCCTGCTCCGGTGTCATGGTCGGATCGTCGGTACTGACCAGGGCCGAGACATCGCAGGCCAGTGCGGCGCCCTCGCGGTAGCGGTAGGTCTCGATGGCCTGGTAGTCGCTGCGCACGGCCGGCAGCACCAGTTCGGCGAGGCTCGGTTCCTCGCGCAGGATCCGGACCGATGCGGGATCGGTTGCCAGGCGCTCCAGATCGCCGATCAGATCGTCATCGGAGCCCAGGTGCAGCCGACCCGGCTCGACGAAAGTCGGTGCGGGACGGCCGGATACGAACAGCGTCGTCACGGGTTGTCCCTTGCGCTCGAGGCGGCGCGCGGTTTCGAAGGCCACGGTCGCGCCCATGCTGTGACCGAACAGCGAAAGCTGCTGCACCGGGCCCTGATCCAGCACCTCCTCCACGATCCGATCGACGAGGGTATCCATATCGTCGATGGCGGGCTCGCCGAGCCGGTCCTGCCGCCCCGGGTACTGCACGGCCACGACGGCAATGCCATCGTCGAGCTGTTCGGCCAGTGCGCGATACGCGGTAACCGAACCACCGCCCGGCGGGAAGCACAGCAGCTGGCGGCGCGGCGCGGGATGCGCGCGCAGCACTCGCAGCCAGTCCGTCGCGACAATGGCCTTGCCCACGTCGATCTCCTTCTCCGTCGAAAGATTCGTCACTGTGCCCCGACCCCGATATCGGTATGCGGCCCGCGGCGTTTCAGCCGAGATATGTTCCGTACCAATCCAGGACCCGTCGCCAGGCCTCGGCCGCGGCGGTCGGGTTGTAGCGAGGGCCGGTGTCGTTGAAGAAGGCGTGGTCCGCGTTCGGGGCGACGTAGATCTCGTGGGTGAGGCCAGCGCGGTCGAGCGCCGCTTCCGCGGTGGGTCGCGAGGCGATCACCCGTTCGTCCTTGGCGGCGTAGATGCCGAGCACCGCGGCCTTCGAGCCGGACAGGTCCCCATTCTCTGGGAAGGGGCCGTAGAACGGTGTCGCCGCGGCGAGTTGCGGGGTGCCCGCGGCCAGCAGCAGCCAGACCAGACCGCCGCCGAAACAGAACCCGGTGGCGCCGACCTTCTTTCCCGGTACCCGGCGCTCCAGTTCGGCGATTCCGGCCTGCAGATCAGCGGTGAACTGCTCCGGCGCGATCTTGCCGAGTTCGGCGGTGGCGGCCGCCGGATCCTTGAAGGCGGCGGTGCCGCCCAGTTCGGAGAGCAGATCCACGGCGAGTGCGGAGTATCCGGCACCCGCGAAACGTCCTGTCACCGAGCGGATATGGTCGGTCAGGCCCTTGTTCTCGTGGATGACCAGCACACTTCCGCGCGGCTGCGCGGCGGCCGCCCATGCGGCCTGTAGCTGACGCCCGCCAGGGCCGGGAAAGGTGATCGCGGTGGCTGCGACCGCGCCGTTCACACCCGGCGGGGCCGAGGATTGCGCGGGTGTCGAGCCCGTCGACGTGGAGTTCGCCTGATCGCCACTGTTCGAGCAGGCGGCGAGCAGGGCGACCGCCGCGGTGGCGCCGACCCCGAGCAGCCCCAGTCGGCGCAGTGCTTCGCGGCGGCCGATCAATCCGTCGGCGTGATCGGTGGCAATCTCTTCGGCTATGTAACGCTGCAGCGGCGTCATGGCCCCGACCATACTACTGCCGTGCAACAACTACTCTCGGTCTCGTGATTGCGCACGAACAGCTGGTCCGTGACTACGAAGCCGGAATCGGTGTCCCGGCCTCCGACACCACCCCCTCCGCTGATCCGGGCGGCTGTTTGGCTGCGACGCTGCCGGTTTGGGCGCTGGCCGCTGGATCGGTGGCCGCGGTGACGGCGGCGGCCAACCGCATACGCGACGTACACCACCTGAATCCGGTGGCGCACCGGCTGGATCCGGACCGGATCACCGCCGCCTTCTCCAGTGAGCGTCTGCTGCGCATCGGCGGCGCGCCCGCGTCGGTATTCGCCGACCTATCCGGATTCTTCCCGACCTTCGACGGCTGGGTCCGCACCCACGCCAACTACCCACACCATCGCGCGCGACTGCTCGCCGCGCTCGGACTTCCCGATGACGCGCCCGTCGATCTGGCGGTCGCCCAGATGGCGATGAGCCGCGCCAGCGATGTCGAGGAACTCGCCGCCGCGCACGGCGCGATCGCGGTACAGGTGCGCACCGAAGCGGAGTGGGCGGCCACTGCGCAAGGGCAAGCCGCCGCATCGGGTCCGCTGGTGGCGATCGATACCCGGATCGATCGGGGCGAGATCGGCTTGCCGATCGGCGCATCGCCGCTACAGCCATTGCGTGGTGTCCGGGTGCTCGATCTGACCCGCGTGATCGCCGGACCGGTGGCCACCAGAACGCTGGCACTGCTCGGTGCCGATGTGCTGCGGATCGACCCGCCGCGACTACCCGAAATCCCCTGGCAGTACCACGACACCTGCCAGGGCAAACGCTCGACGCTGCTCGATCTGCGCGCGCAGCTACCGGTGGTCAATGATCTGCTCGCCGCGGCCGATGTGCTGATCACCGGATATCGGCCCGGCGCGCTGGAACATGCCGGACTGACAGCTGCCCGTCGTCCCGGCCTGGTGCACGGTCGGATATCGGCGTGGGGCGAATCCGGCCCCTGGGGCCGACGCCGCGGATTCGACAGCATTGTGCAGGCCGCAGCCGGTATATCGATCATCGAAGGCGCACCCGCAGTGCCGGGGGCGCTGCCCGCGCAGGCACTCGACCACGCCTCGGGCTATCTGCTCGCCGCCGGTGTGATCGACGCACTCGTCGCCCGCGCCCATGACGGCATCGGACGCGATGTCCGAGTGGCGTTGGCGCGCACCGCGTCCTGGCTGCTCGACGCGTCGGGCCGCACCCCACGGCATCCGCAGGCCGCGTCGCCGAATCCGATGTCGGCGGTCAACCACGGCAACATCACCACCGCTGCGCCGGTACTCGCCGAATATCCGGACTACGCCTGGCCCGCACCGCGGTACGGCGCGGACCGGCCCGCTTGGCCCTTGCCAACGCGGTAGCACCCGCGCGGACCCGCTCCGGGCTCCATTGCCGCACTGGCACTTTCGGTGATCTCGGTGCTGCGGCTGCGCCACATTCCGGCCGGAGCGCCGTCGGATCAGTCCTGACCGGTCAGGACTCGCGGGCCAGGGCCGCGATGGCCTTGGCCAGTCGCGCACCGTCGGGCAGGTTGTTGCCACTGGTGATGGTCCACAGGATGCCGAGCCCCTGGGTCAGTACGAAATACAGTTCGGCGATCGCCTCGGCGGTGTCCTGATCCAGATCCGGGCGAGATTCCCGCAGGGCCCGAGCGATGTCTGCGTAGGCACCGGTGAGGCTGTCGTCCATATAGGTCTTCGACTCCGGTGTCCGCGCAACCCGTACCAGATTCTCCAGGCTGGCCAGCATGCCCTCGCGGTTGTCCTCGAAGACCTGCGGCATTCCGTCCCACAACCGGGTGAGCGCCGCCAGCGGCGACTGACCGGCGCCGTCGCGGATCAGCGCCTCCATCCGGTCACCGATATCGGTGCCGAGCGCCTGCGCCAGCGCCTCGGTGATCAGCCGATCCTTGGAGCCGAAGTGGTAGCCGATCGCGGCCAGGCTCACACCCGCCGCCGCGGCGATATCACGGGCGGTCGTCTTCGCCACGCCACGTTCGATGATGGCCTTACGCGCTCCCGCCAACAGGTCTTCCCGATTTCCCATGATCTCAGCCTACACTTGACTCAGACATTTGTACTAGACGTTCGTGCCATCTTTGTGTTACACATTTGTCTAACACATTCGTCCGACAGAATGGGCACGGCCATGAGCACCACCAACACCCTCCACATCCTGATCAGCGGCGGCGGTATCGCTGGCAACGCGCTCGCGCTGCAACTGCTGCGCGCGGGCATCCGAACCACCGTCGTCGAGCGCGCCCCCAAGCCGCGCCCCGGCGGTCAGGCCGTCGACCTGCGCGGGCCGAGCCGCGAGATCGCCGAGCGGATGGGAATCATGCCGGGCATCCGCGAATACCAGCTCGACGAGCGCGGTATGGCCTACGTCGATGAGCACGGCCGGGAGTTCGCCAGGATGCCCGCGGACATGTTCGACGGCAAGGGGCCGGTGGCCGATATCGAGATCACCCGGGGCGATCTGAATCAGGTGCTGCTCACCGAACTCGCCAGCACGGCAGGCGAACTCGACTACCGCTACGGCGAATGGATCGAGGGATTGCGGCAGGACGACACCGGGGTCGACGTCATCTTCGCGTCGGGTCGCACCGAGCGCTTCGATCTGGTCGTCGGCGCCGACGGGGTGCATTCGGCGACCCGGCAGCTCGCCTTCGGTCCGGAGGAGCAGTTCCTCACCTATCTCGGCGGGTACATGTCCTTCTTCACCATCCCGACGCCCGCCGCAACCGAGCCCGGCTGGTTCAAGATGCATACGGTGCCCAGCGCCGCGGTCGCGATTCGACCGGATGCCGATCCGGCGACCTCGAAGGCGATCATCACCGTGCGCACCGAAGCCGATCCGGCGCTGCGCCGCGATGTAGCCGCGCAGCACCGGCTCATCCACGACGCGCTGGCCGATGCGGGCTGGCAGACGCCCGCCGTACTGGACGCGATGAGCACCAGCCCGGACTTCTACTTCGACATGCTGGCCCGCGTCGATATGCCGTCGCTGTCCAATGGCCGGGTCACCCTGCTCGGCGACTCCGGCTTCTGCGGATCCCCGATGACCGGCATGGGCACCGCGATGGCCATTGTCGGCGCGTACGTCCTGGCCGGTGAAATCGCCTCCGCCCCTGACGATCTCGCGAAGGCGCAGACCCGCTACGCCGAGATCGTCACGCCGTTCCTGGACAAGGCCAAGGAACTGCCCGGCGGTGGCATCAAGATGATGCTGCCGACCTCGCGCATCGGCACGCGCATGGCGCACGTGACCATGCGGCTCATGACCTCGCGAGTGCTCCGGCCGGTAATGATGAAGATGATGACCGACACCGACGACTACATGCTGCCCTCCTACTGAGCCTCGCGGCGAGGCGGCGGTAGCGGCTCGCTAGGCTCGACAGGTGCGGCAAAAGATCATTATGGACGTCGATACCGGCATCGATGATTCACTCGCGCTGCTGTATCTGCTCGCCTCCCCGGAGGCCGAGATCGTGGGGATCGCCGCCACCGCGGGCAATGTGCCCGCGCCACAGGTGGCGGCGAACAATCTCGCCTGGCTCGATGTGTGCCGGGCCCCCGAGATCGAGGTCGCGCTCGGTGCCGCGGCGCCGCTCGCGATTCCGTTGCGCACCACCGAGGACACGCACGGACCGCAGGGCGTCGGTTATGCGGAACTGCCGGCGTCCGGTCGTTCGCTCTCGGCCCGGTCCGCGGCGCAGATGTGGGTCGATCTGGTGCGTGCGGCACCTGGCGAGATCATCGGGCTCTGCACCGGACCGCTGACCAATCTCGCACTCGCCCTTCGGCTCGAACCGCGACTGCCACTGCTGCTGCGGCGGCTGGTGATCATGGGCGGGGCCTTCAACCATCCCGGCAATACCACCCCGACCAATGAATGGAATGTGCACGTGGACCCGGAGGCGGCCAAGGAGGTCTTCGACGCCTTCTCCGCCGCCCCCGCCGATCGACGGCCCATCGTATGCGCACTCGATATCACCGAGACCATCGAGATGCGACCCAAGCATGTGGCCCAGCTCGCCGAGCGCGCGGGCAGCCTGCCCGTCGAGATGGTTTCCGAGACCGATCCGCCGGAGGCAAGATCGGCGACGAGCAATCCCATCGTCCGCCATTTCACCGATGCGGTCCGGTTCTATTTCGACTTCCACAAACTCTACGACCAGGGCTATCTCGCGCATATGCACGACCCGTTCGCGGCGGCCGTCGCGCTGGATCCCGCACTCGCCAGCACCCGACCGGCCACGGTCGATGTGGAACTCGTCGGCACCCTTACGCGCGCGACGACGGTGGCGGACTGGGCTGGCATGTGGGGCCGGGAACCCAACGCCGACATTGTCATCGGCACCGAACCCGAAGTGTTCTTCGAGCGACTGATCGCCAGGGTCGGCGACTTCGCTCGCGCGATCTATCCGGAAGGCGCGCAATGACGGGCGACGACAATACCTATCTCGCCGAGTTCCGCACCCGACTCGACCTGCCCGGAATCATCGATGTCCATACGCATTTCATGCCGGAGCAGGTCATGGCCAAGGTATGGGCGTACTTCGATTCGGCCGGTCCGCTGATCGGCAGGGAGTGGCACATCGCCTACCGCGACGATGAGCAGGTCCGATTGAAGACATTGCGCGGCTTCGGTGTTCGCGCATTCACCTCGCTGGTGTATCCGCATAAACCCGATATGGCGGCCTGGCTCAACGAATGGACCGCCGAATTCGCCGAGCGCACCTCGGATTGCCTGCACACCGCGACGTTCTATCCCGAACATTACGCCGACAGTTACGTGGAGGCGGCCATTGAACGCGGTGCCCGAATATTCAAGGTCCATGTGCAGGTCGGCGACTTCCATCCCGGTGATCCGCTGCTGAATCCGGTGTGGGGCATGCTGGAGGATGCACAGATACCGGCGCTGATCCACTGCGGCTCCGGCCCGACACCCGGCGAATTCACCGGACCCGAGCCCATTGCCGGTCTGCTGCAACGGTTTCCGCGCCTGCGCCTGATCATCGCACATATGGGCACACCCGAATACTCCGAATTCCTGGACCTGGCAGAGGAATACCCGGGTGTGTATCTTGACACGACAATGGTGTGGACCGATTTCACCGAGGCCGACGCCCCCTTCCCCACCTCGGAACACGGCAGGTTGCGGCACTTCGGTGACCGGATTCTGTTCGGCAGCGACTTCCCGAATATCCCTTATTCCTACGGCCATTCGATCCACTCGCTGGAACGGCTGGATCTGGGCGACGCCTGGCTGCAACAGGTCTGCTACCGAAACGCCGCCCGCCTCTTCGGGATCCAGTAGCGCTCAGGCCCCTGCGACCGTGAATCTGGTCCGGCGGTGCACGGGCCGCTCGGCCTCATCGAGCAGCGCTACCGCGAAATCCTCCATGGAGATGGTCGAGACGCCGTCGGCGCGGGTGAGCAGTTCGTCGGCGCCGACGCGGTAGTTGCCGGTGCGCTGTCCCGGTACCAGTTCGGCGGGCGGGCTCAGATACGTCCAGTCGGCAGTGGTTTCGGCGCGGCAGATTGCCAATTGGTCGGCGCAGGCCTGTGCGATGGCACGCAATTCATCCGGGAACTCCGGGCTTTCGTGCAGGGTCAGCGGATCCGCGCCGGGCACGACCAGGGTGGCCGCGCCCCCGACCACCAGCAGGCGGACGCCGGTGCGCGCCAGACCGGACAGGAGCACGGAGGTGATCGCGGGCAGTTCCTGCTCGTGACCGGGTGCGGGGCGGGTCGCGGTGATCACCAGATCCTGGCCCGCGCTGAGCGATACGACATCGTCGAGGTTCGCGGCATCTCCGGTGCGCAGCGTCGCCGCGGCGGGCACCGCACGGGCCCGCGCGAGATCCCGGACCACCGCGGTGACCTCGTGCCCGCGGTCCAGCGCCTCGGCCACTATCCGACTGCCGACATCGCCCGTCGCTCCGAACACGGTGATACGCATGATGATTCGCCTTTCATCGGGGGACGGTAATTGCTTAGCTCTAAGAAACATAGCTTAGCGTTAAGCAATTCCGGATTATGAGATACCTCACCGGTGAGGTATTCGCTAGGCTGCGGACGTGACCGATCATGTCGAACGGGTGCTCGACCAATGGCGTACACAGCGTCCCGACCTGGACGTCTCGCCGATGGCCGTGCTCGGCAGGCTGACCAGACTGTCCCAGGTCGTCGGCGCGGAGCTGCGCAAAACCTTCGCCGCGCACGGACTCGACGCCGCCTCCTTCGATGTCCTCGCCACCCTGCGCCGCAGCGACCCACCCCACCGCCTCACGCCCACCGAACTCATGCGCTCGGCCATGATCACCTCGGGCGGGGTCACCCAGCGCCTCGACCGCCTGGAGGAACGCGGCCTCGTCAGCCGTGCGCGCAGCGAATACGACGGGCGGGGCGTGCACGTCACGCTCACCGACGCGGGCCGCGAACTCATCGATGCGGCACTGCCGGACCACGTTGCCACCGAGGCACGCCTGCTCGAACCTTTGACACCTGCCCAACGCAAGCAGCTGGCGTCTGCCTTGTGCACCCTGCTCGAGGCACACGGCGATTCGGTCTGACCCCGTCAGCCTGGCCGCACGTCAGCCGAGCGGCGTTCGGCAGACAGTTTTCTGCCATCCGGACCGAGGCTCGGCCGGGCTTCAGCTCCGTCGGCGACTCCGAGGAACGACTTCGGCACCGCCCGCGTAGACCAGGACTTCTTCCGCTACGGATCGAACTCATCCGAGCAGTAGCCGACATTGCGCTCGACATGCATCGGAGTTGCTCGCTCGCCGCGATTCCTGAGCGGCCATTCTCGAATTTCGCAATCCCAGTAGGACTCGTTAACAGGTGCGATCGCTCGCCGATCGGTCGGCAAACCGCACGGACATAACAGATTGCTGACCGTTAACGGCGGGCTTCCATCTGCAGAAATTAGTGGCAGTGGTCACAACCGGGAGGAAAGGTATGTCCGAGTCCGAGAACAATTTGCAAGCCCCCACCATCCCGCCGGATGGTCCAATGCAGCAGGGCACGCCGGCTGGCCGGTCGACGCCGAGTCGCCGCGGTCGAAGGGCTGTTCTGATCGGTGCGGTATCGCTGCTGGTATTGGGCGGTATCGGGGCGGGCGCGTACTTCCCGGTTCGGGCGCACCTGGACCGGCCCACCGAGGAGGATCGCGTACAAGCAGCGGTCCGAACCGCGTCGGCCGCATTGCAGGACGGCGATATCGGTCGAGTGCGCTCCGCGTTCTGCGCCGAGTATTCGGAGGCGCTGGCGCAATACTCGCCCGGACAGTTTGCCGCATTGATTCGATTGGACAACGACAAGAACGGGCGATACACGATCGACGGGTTCGACACCGTCGAGGTTTCGGGTGATCGTGCACGCGCCACGGTGTCCGGGCATATGGATCGCGACGATAGGAGCGTAGAACACACCAGCTTTGCGCTGACCCGAGTCGATGGCGACTGGAAGCTGTGCAAGGGGCCGGAAGACGATCCCGCGACCAGAGCCAAGCAGGAGCAGGCGGCCACCGAACAAGCCGTACGTGACGTCGTCACGAAGTTCTACAACGCCCTCGCGGACCGCGATCGTGAGCGACTTGCCGCGTTGAGCGACGGCCCCGTCGCACAGACGATCGTCGGTACGTCACCGGATCAGTTCGCGCGGATCCTGCGCAGCTGGGGCACGCTCGAATCCGTCGACGAAGTCGTGGTCCGCAGTGACTCTGCCACGGTCACGGTCACCGGCAAGGACCGTGACGGCAAGTACGTCGCCGAGCTGACCCTGGAACGGATCTTCGGCGAATGGAAGCTGTCCGACTCCACAGTGATCAGCCGATGAGCCCGCACTCTGGCGCGAACGCCCCGCTGCCCCGCACCGACCTCGCAATGCCGAAAGGATCCATCATGTCCACTCCACCCGCTTTCGCGGAGCCGCTGCCGCCGGCACCGACACCGGCACCGGCACCGGCACCGACATCAACGCTGACGCCGACGCCCGTGCCCGTGAATCCCGTTGCACGCAAACGGAAGCGGCGGACACTCATCGCGCTGGGCAGCATTGCTGTCGTCGCGGCCGCGAGCGCCGCGGCAGGCGGTACCTACCTGCTCACCCACCCGAGTGAGTCCGGGCCGACCGCCGAAATGCGGGTGCGCGCCGCTATCGACAACTACTACGCCGACTGGCAGCGCGGTGATCTGGCGAAGGTCCGCGCCGACGTCACCGACGACGTGGCCAAGGCCGAATTCGACGTACAGCCGACCGCGTTCGCCAACTACGCCAAGCAGGTGACGGCCCAGAACGGCCGCTTCGTGGTCAATTGGTTCGACGATGTCGACATCGACGGCGATCGCGCGCGGGTCGCCATGACCGGCCACTCGATCGGTGGCGACGTGGCCGATATCGGCGACGAGCACCCGCGGGTCGAACTGACCCTGATCAACGGAGCATGGCGGATCAGCAAGCTGCCCAGCGATCCCGCCGCAGAACGCAAGCGGATCCAGCTGTCGGATGAGGCCGATGTGCGGCAGACGATCGAGAACCTTTTCGATGCGGCGAATACCGGTGATCTCGCTGCCGCACAAAAGATTACGAACATCGATGCCGAGACCCTGGGGGCGCTGAAAGGTACCGTGGTCCGCTCGGTCGACCGGACGGTCGTCAACGGCGATTCGGCGAGTATCACAGTGACCATTCAGCAGCGCGATGTGACGCGGCGCGTGACCTTCGTGCTCGAGCGCATCGGCGAGCGGTGGCTGATTGTCGATTCCGCTGTGCTCAACACGGTCCTGACCGGGGGTGCGCACCGATGAACGCCCGGACCTTCCGCCGACGTTTACTGGCGACGTTCGTCCCGATAACCGCGCTCGCATTGGTCGCTGGTTGCGGCAACGATCCCGCCGCATCCGTGCGCGCCGGCTACGACGCGACCAAGGTCGCGGGCCTGCCGGTCGCGGACGGGCCCAGCGGCCTGCGCGAGCACGTGCCGCCACCCGCGATCACGGTGGACGGGTTCACCGGCACACCGGGCGACCAGCTGGCGGCGAACGCGGTCGCCGATGTCGAGGACTTCTGGCGCGTCCAGTACCCCAAGATGTTCGGCCGCCAGTTCATTCCGGTCGACCACCACGTCTCCTACGACTCCGATGATGCGGCCGCGACCGTCTGCGGCGAATCCGTTGCCGGTAAAGCGAACGCCTTCTACACCAGTGACTGCAAGCAGGGCCGACTCATCGCGTGGGACCGAAGCCTGGTTTCGATGTACGCCCAGTTCGGGGCGGAGACCGTCCCATACATTCTGGCCCACGAGTACGGACACGCGATCCAGGATCAGGCCAGGCTGGTCAACGACTCCACGACGACCATCGTGCGTGAACAGCAGGCCGACTGCTTCGCGGGTTCTTATCTGAGATCCGTTGCCGAGGGCAAGTCCACCCGCTTCACCCTCAACACCGCCAACGGTCTGAACAATGTGATCGTCGCGGCAATGTCGTTGAGTGACGGCTACTACATCGGAACGATGCCGTTCGAGCACGGCAATGGATTCGAGCGGGCCAGTGCCCTGCAACTCGGCTTCTCCGATGGCGCGAACGCCTGCAGCAGGATCGACGATGCCGAAATCGCGGCACGCCGCGGCAATCTGCCAGCCATCTTCAGCTCCACAGAAACCGGCGAGCAGGAGATCACCCGGGATTCGGTGCAGGCCGAGATCGACTTCGTCGCCCAGCTGTTCAAACTGAAGGACAGGCCCAAGGTGGAATACACCGGTGCGATCCGGGGCTGCCCGGACGCGCACGAAACCACACCGGTCTCGTACTGCCCGTCCACCAACACCATCGGCATCGACATGCCCGGGCTGGTGAAACGCGGGCGCAAGGTCGATAGTCTGATGCCCCGTGGCGACTTCGATGCCTACGCACTGGTTGCCTCTCGCACACTGCTGGCGGTCGAAAAGGCTTCGGGCCGATCACTGTCCGAGCAGACGACCGCACTGCACGTCGCGTGCTATACCGGCGTCTACACCGATGCCCTGGCCAGGGGCGACCAGCCGGGCAGCGTACTGTCCCAAGGCGACGTGGACGAAGCTCTGGCCGGACTGCTGCGAGACGGGCTGGTCGCCAGCAACGTCGACGGCCTCTCGGTGCCCAGCGGTTTCGCTCGCATCGAGGCCTACCAGCTCGGCCTGAAGCACGGTCGCACGGCCTGCGACAACACATACACCGACGCGCGGTAGGCAACGATGCCTACGACGTCAGGTGCGGTCGAAATGGAACGGACAGTGGGAGCCGCCGAGGCCGATCGTGGTAGTCCGCTGGAAACGGAAGCCGTGCGCCCGCGGATCGATGACGTCGATCCAGTTCGCGTCGAATTCGCACATCTCGGTGGTGAGTTCCGTTCTGCCCCTCGCGGGGATGCCACTGCGGCCGCCGGTTCGGCAACTCGTCAGTCGGTCAGGTCGATGCGGATGGTCAGGAGATTGGTGCCGAAGGCGCGGACCATGGCGCTGTTCATCCGCGGGAGGGTGGCCAGGCGGGCGATCGCGTCGTCGTCGGGGAGCGGATGGGCCACGCCGTTGTGCCAGCGGCCATCGATGCGTACGCGAACGGCGGGGTCCGCCTTGATATTTCGCACGTAGTCGGAGTGCTCGCCATGGTTGGAGACCATCCAGAACTGCTCCCCCACCACCTTTCCGCCGACCGGGGTGCGCCGCGGTTCACCGGATTTGCGCCCGGTGGTCTCCAGCAGGATCTGGTCGCGCATGCGTGTGGTGATCGGGTTGGCGAGGCGGCGGTGGAAGGCGCGATCGAGACGCAGCCGCCAGGAATTGTTAGCCGGTGAAGTCATGCTTCGAGTGTTGTCGAGACTGTCAGTCTCGTCAAGGTAGGATCGGGCATGGCCGAAAACGCGAGCACTCGAGCGCACACCGGATCCCGCCGCAATGACGCGGCGCGGGCGGCGATTGTGGCCGCCGCCGCCGAACTCCTTGCCGAATACGGGAGTTCGGGTGTCACGGTGGACCGCATCGCCGCGCACGCGGGCGTCGGTCGTCAGACCATCTACCGCTGGTGGCCGTCCAAGGACGCGGTCCTACTCGATGCGCTGGTCCACTCGGCCGAACAGACCGTCGCGATTCCCGATACCGGCACCCTGCGCGAGGACGTCGAAATCTTTCTCCGGGAGACCTTCGCCGCCGCGCGCACCGAACGCAACCGCCAAGCCCTGATCGCCGCGGTCATCGCCGCCCAGGACGACGCGAACCTCGAACAGGCCCTGCGCGATTTCCTGGCCCGCCGCCGAGCCGCACTGACCGAGGTCATCGAACAGAGCAGATCGCGCGGCGAGATCCCCGCCGCCGCACCGATCGAATTGGCCGTCGAACAGGCCTTCGGCGTGCTGTGGTACCGAATCCTGTTCCAGCCCAATGCTCTACACGCCGAAGGTGCCGCCGCACTCGCCGGGGCGCTGACCGCCCAACTCGCTGCCGTCTAGCCGAAGACGTGCGGGATCTTGCCGGGGCCTCGGCTTCAGCTATCGAAGGCGTCGAGAAGCTGTTCAGCGGCCAACGCCGCGGTCAGCGTGCCCTCGCGCACCTGCTTCTCCACTTGCGCGCGAATGGCTTTGACGTTCGGGTTCTCGGCGAGGCGGCGCAGGAGTTGATCGTGCACCATGGTCCAGGTCCAATCGACCAACTGGCGGCGACGCTTTTCGGCGAATTCGCCCGCCTCGGTCAGGACGCGGCGGTGTTCGAGCACCGTATCCCAGAACTTGTCCAGCCCATGGCCTTCCAGCCCGCTCATGGTGAGCACCGGTGGGCGCCACAGCGCGTCGTGCGGATGGATCAGGCGCAGCGCCCCGGCCAGTTCGCGGGCGGCGGCCTTGGCCTCGATCTCGTGTTTGCCATCGGCCTTATTGACCGCGACCAGATCGGCGAGTTCGAGGACGCCCTTCTTGATGCCCTGCAACTGATCTCCGGTGCGGGCCAGGGTGAGGAAGCAGAAGACGTCGACCATATTCGCGACGGTCACCTCGGACTGGCCGACACCGACGGTTTCCACCAGGATCACGTCGTAGCCCGCGGCCTCGAGCAGCACGATCGTTTCGCGGGTCGCCTTGGCGACGCCGCCGAGCGTGCCCGCGGTCGGCGACGGACGGATATAGGCGTTGCGCTCCAACGACAGTCGCGCCATGCGGGTCTTGTCACCGAGGATGGAACCCCCGGTGCGGGTGGAGGACGGGTCGACGGCCAGTACCGCGACCCGATGCCCCTTGCCGATCAGATCCATGCCGAGGGCATCGATGAAGGTCGACTTGCCGACGCCGGGAACACCGGTGATACCAACACGATTCGAGGTGACGGTATCGGTGGGCGGGGTCAGTTGCAGCAGCAATTGCTGTGCGAGCTCCCGATGATCGGCCCTGGTCGATTCGACCAGGGTGATGGCCCGGGCAATGGCGGCCCGCTCCTGAGAGCGGACCGCCTGCGCGAGTGCATCGACATCAATGACGCGCTTCGACCCGCCCGTCACCCGGCTGCCCCCATCGAACCGCTGCGCGATGCTGGAAGCCCACCCGTCGCCCGACCATCGCCCCCCATCGAATCGCTACGCGATGCTGGAAGCCCACCCGTCACCCGACCACCGCCCCCCATCGAATCGCTACGCGATGCTGGAATCATTCGCCGCTGCCGCCACCGATCTCGTGACCGAGTTCGCCCGCCAGCTTCTTCAGCAAATCGATCGCAGCGTCCGCGATCACCGTGCCGGGCGGGAAGATCGCCGCCGCACCCGCCGCGTACAGCTCTTCGAAATCACCGGGCGGGATGACACCGCCGACGATGACCATGATGTCGGGACGCCCGACATCGGCCAGTGCCTGCCGCAAGGCGGGCACCAGCGTGAGGTGGCCGGCCGCCAGCGAGGACACGCCGACGACGTGCACGTCGTTATCGGCCGCCTGCTGCGCCACCTCTTCCGGGGTCTGGAACAGCGGGCCCACGTCGACGTCGAAGCCGAGGTCGGCGAAGGCCGTTGCGATCACCTTCTGACCTCGGTCGTGCCCGTCCTGGCCCATCTTCGCGACCAGGATGCGCGGTCGACGGCCTTCCGCATCGGCGAACTCCTCGACGAGTTCGATCGCCTTGCTGATATTGGTCACCTTCCCCGCCTCGTCGCGGTACACACCGGACAGGGTACGGATCTCGGCCTGATGACGGCCGTACACCTGCTCCAGCGCATCGGAGATCTCGCCGACGGTGGCCTTGGCCCGCGCGGCATTGATGGCCAGCGCCAGCAGGTTGTTCTCCATGCCGCCCTCCGCTGGGGCCGTCGGGTCGCTCCGCAAGCTCCGCTCCCAGGCTGCCGCGCGGGTCAATTCGGCCAGCGCCCGCTCGACCTCACCCGCATCGCGTTCGGCCCGAAGCCGATTCAGCTTCTCGATCTGCTCGGCCCGCACCCGCGAATTCTCGACCTTGAGGACCTCGACCTGCTGATCCTCTTCGACCTGGTACTTGTTCACGCCGATCACCGGCTGCTGGCCGGTATCGATGCGCGCCTGGGTGCGCGCGGCGGCTTCCTCGATGCGCAGCTTCGGGATGCCTTCGCCGATCGCCTGCGCCATGCCGCCGTGCGCCTCCACCTCGGCGATATGCGCGCGAGCCCGGTTGGCCAGCTGGTGGGTGAGCCATTCGACGTAATACGAACCGCCCCAGGGGTCGATCGGCCGCGTGGTGTTGGACTCCTGCTGGATCAGCAGCTGGGTATTGCGTGCGATGCGCGCGGAGAAGTCCGTCGGCAGGGCCAGCGCCTCGTCGAGGGCGTTGGTGTGCAGCGACTGGGTGTGGCCCTGGGTCGCGGCCATGGCCTCGATGCAGGTGCGCGCCACATTGTTGTAGGCGTCCTGCGCGGTCAGCGACCACCCGGAGGTCTGCGAATGGGTGCGCAGCGACAGCGATTTCGCACTCTTCGGTTCGAACTTCGCGACCAGTTCGCTCCAGAGCAGCCGTCCCGCACGGAGTTTGGCGACCTCCATGAAGAAGTTCATGCCGATGGCCCAGAAGAACGACAGCCGCGGCGCGAACTTGTCGACCTCCATGCCAGCATCGATACCCGCGCGGATGTACTCGACACCGTCGGCGAGGGTGTAGGCCAGCTCCAGATCGGCCGTGGCTCCGGCCTCCTGAATGTGGTAGCCGGAGATGGAGATCGAGTTGAACTTCGGCATCTTCGCGCTGGTGTAGGCGAAGATATCGGAGATGATCCGCATCGAGGGCTTCGGCGGATAGATGTAGGTATTGCGGACCATGAACTCCTTCAGAATGTCGTTCTGAATGGTTCCGGCCAGCTGTTCCGGTGCGACGCCCTGTTCCTCGGCCGCGACGACGTACAGCGCGAGAATCGGCAGCACCGCACCGTTCATGGTCATCGACACACTCACCTGATCCAGCGGGATGTGGTCGAAGAGCTGACGCATGTCGAGGATGGAATCGATGGCGACACCGGCCATGCCGACATCACCCTGTACGCGCGGGTGATCGGAGTCGTAGCCGCGGTGCGTCGCCAGGTCGAAGGCGACGGATAGGCCCTTCTGGCCCGCCTGCAAATTGCGGCGGTAGAACGCGTTCGAGTCCGCGGCGGTGGAGAAGCCCGCGTACTGGCGAATGGTCCACGGCTGGTTGACGTACATGGTCGGGTACGGACCGCGCACGAACGGGGCGATACCGGGCACGCTGTCGAGCGGATACCCATCGGCGGCAACGGCATCGCGATCGGCCTTGGTGAAAACCGGTGGCACGTCGATGCCCTCGGGCGTCGACCACACCAGCTGTTCGGGGGTGTAGTTGTTCGCCTCGGCGGCCGCGCGCACATAGGCGTCGACCTGTGCGGCGTCCACCTCGGCGGGTTCGGCCGGACGCTCGGACAGCGGCACCTCGGCGAAACTGCCGATCCGATGTTCGAAATCGCCCGGCTCATCGATCGGACCCGGCTTGTCGATATGACTCAGTGTCATCAGGCTCCCACCTTCTCCAGCAGGTCGGACAGTGCGGCGACCGCATCGATGCGGGCCGCGAGATAGCCGTCCGGGCGCTGTGCACCGCTCAGCTCGGCAACGGCCTGCTGCGCACCGGCCAGCAGCACCGTCTCGATTCCGGCGGCGCGCAACTGTTCGACGGCCGCACCCGCCTGTTCGCCGTAGCGCTTGTCCGAACCACACAGTACGGCGATCGTGGCGCCGGATTCCGTTGCGGCCGCTCCGATTCCGGACACCTCCAGCGGGCCCGGATGCACCGCTTCGATACCGCCGGAGGCCAGCAGGTTCGCGATGAATGTCATCCGCACGTTGTGCTCGGCCACCGTGCCGAGCGGCACCAGCAGCGCACGCGGGCGCGCACCCTTGGCGGCGAGGTAGGCATCCGAGCGATTGCGCAACGCCTCGAAGGCCGCGCCGTAGCGGGCCACCTGCCCGACCGCCCGCGCGGCCTCCGACAGCGGCGCCTCGGCCAGATTGGGGAATTCGTTCACGCCGGTGACCGCCGTCTTGCGGTATGCCACATCGGCATCGCGGGCCGACCGGGTTGCGGCGATGCGCTCGGCGAGCATTCCGCAATCCAGTGCGGTCGCATATCCGCCCGCCGCCTCGATCTCCTGCATGAACTCCCACGCCTTGGCGGCGAGCGCGGCGGTGAGATCCTCCACGTACCAGGAGCCAGCACCCGGATCCTGCACATGTCCGAGATGTGACTCCTCGAGCAACAGCAGCTGGGTATTGCGTGCCATGCGGTCCGCGAACGACTTCGAGACACCGAGTTCGCCCGGCGGCAATGCCGAATCGAAGGGCAGCACGGTCACCGTATCCGCGCCACCGACGCCGGCGCCGAAGGCGGCGAGGGTGGTGCGCAGCATATTCACCCAGGGGTCGCGCTGGGTCATCATCGCCGCGGAGGTCACCGCATGCTGGGGCGCGTCACCGAATGTGGGCGCACCGCACACATGCGCGACGCGGGCCCAGAGTTGGCGGGCGGCACGGAATTTCGCGACGGTGGCGAACTGGTCGTCGGTCGCGGCGAAACGGAACGCCAGCTGGTCGAAGGCATCCGCGATGTCGTGCTCAGCCGTGAGCGCGCGCAGATAGTCGAGGCCCGCGGCCACCGCGGCACCCAGTTCCTGTGCGTCCGAGGCACCCGCATTGTGAAAGACGGTGCCGTCCACCGTGATAGCGCGCACGGTTTCCGACCGCGCCACCGCCGCACCCGCCAAGGCGATCGCCTCGGCCAGCCCGATATCGGCGGTTCCGGCGAAGCGGCTGGTGAGCGGGGCCGCGCCGAGTGCCACCTGGATACCGGACCGGTCGGCCACCTGGTAGCCGTCGAGCACCGCGAAAACCTGTTGGGCCGCATCGGAAACCGCGGCACCGGCATCGAGAGTCAGCGGCGCCAGTTCGAACAGCAGTCCCGACAGCGCCGCGGGCAGGTCGGCGACCGGCACACCCCGCTCGCCGACGGCGAGCCACACTGCGCTGATCCCGTTCTCCAGACCCGCGAGGATCTCCCGATTCGCGGTGGCGCCGTCTTCGGCATCGACGAAAGCGCTCACATACCAGCCACGATGCACGTCCCTGGTGGCGTCGCGACCACGCACGAATGGATATTCGCCCGGCAGCGGCAGTTCGGCCCGCTCATCCCGGCGGGTGTACAGCGGGGCGATGGTCAGCCCGTCATAGGTCTTTTCCTCGAGCAGCTTCTCGGGCTCCTCGGGAAGCTCGGCGACCCCGACCCGGCTGGCCTTCGCCAGCACTCCGGCCACACCCTTGCGCCACGCGGCGTAGTCGGGAATGTCCGGCCGTTCCGCGGGCTCCGCGCCGGCCACCGGCTCTGAAGCAATCGGCATAGCTGCTGTTCCTCTTCTCCTCGACGCACACCGCGTGTGCGCCCGAAACCGTTGCATTCGCCCAGCTCAGCGAGCACATCAGTTAACGAGCATTCGTCCCGTTTCTTTTGATGCTAGCGGCAGCGCGGCAGCCGGTTGACCGTGGCCGCCACTACCAACCGGTAACCTGGCGCGGGTGAGAAGGCTGATCCGTGACCCCCGCGTCGTCGCCCTGCTCGTCGGCGGCGCGGCGCTGTTCATCGCGGCGATGCTGGTCCCGCTGCCGACGCCTCAGCAGATGCAGGACTGGGCCACCTCGGTCGGCCCCATCTTCCCGCTGCTGTTCTTCGTGGTCCACGCGCTGGTCACGGTGGCGCCGATACCGCGAACGGTACTGACGGTGAGTGCGGGTGTCCTGTTCGGCCCGGCACTCGGCATCGTCCTGGCCGCCTCCGCGACAACCGTGAGTGCCGCACTGGCCATTCTGCTCGTTCGCGCCCTCGACCGCGACCGTGTCGCCGCCCACCTCACCCACCCGGCGGTGCGCTCCATCGATGAGCGCCTCGAACGTCGCGGCTGGCTCGCCGTCGGCTCGCTGCGACTGATCGCCTTCGCCCCCTTCTCGGTCATCAACTACTCCTGCGGGCTTTCCTCGATCCGGTTCTGGCCCTACATGATCGCCACCGTCATCGGCATCCTCCCCGGCACCATCGGCACCGTCATCCTCGGCGACGCCCTCACCGGCGGTACCCATCCGGGAATGCTCGTGGTCTCCGCAGCGCTGATCGCCATCGGCATCATCGGCCTGGTAGTCGATGCGCGCTGGTCGCAAACCCATCAGCCAACTCAGGAACCCATCACCGCCGCACCGGCCTCGATCACCGACTGATCGAATACCCACGCGCAATACGCCCATGAGGGTGTGAATATTCGGCGGTCCGCTAGTCGACGGTCAGTTCGATGGGAATGGCGAACACGTCCACCATCGCACCGTTGCGCAGGACGGTCACCGGCATGGAGACGCCGATGGCATCGCCGAAGAGTTGGCGTTGGATGCCCTGGGCGTCGGCCACTTCGGAGCGGGCCACGCTGAGAACGAGATCGCCGCGGCGCAGGCCCGCGTGGTCGGCGGGGCCGCCACGAACCACCTCGACGATCCGGACACCGGCGTGCTGGCCGGTGCGGTCCGCCACCGACGCGGGAAGCGGGGCGGGGACACCGACGAGGCCGAGATAGGCGCGGCGGACTCGGCCGTCCTCGAGCAACGTGCTGATGATGCGCCGGGTGGTGGCATTGATCGGAATCGCAAGGCCCAGACCGACTCCGGCGACCGCGGTATTGACGCCGACCACACGGCCCGCCGAATCCGCGAGCGCACCACCGGAATTGCCGGGGTTCAGCGCGGCGTCGGTTTGGATCACGTCCTCGATCACCCGTCCGGCACGTCGGGAGGCGACCGGAACCGCGCGGCCCAGGGCGCTCACCACGCCCGCGGTCACCGAGCCCGCCAACCCCAGCGGGCTCCCGACCGCGACCACCAACTGCCCGACCACCAACTTGTCCGCGTCGCCGAGGACAACCGCGCCCGGAGCGCCAGCGCGCGCCCGCAGCACCGCGAGATCCGATAGCGGGTCGACGCCGACGATATCGATGCGTGACTCCACACCGTCGGCGAAGACGACATCGCCGCTGCCCGCCGAGCCGACCACATGCGCGTTGGTCAGTAGGAATCCGTTATCGGTGAACACCACCGCGGATCCACTCCCCCGCCGGGTCCGCACGCTCGCCACATGCGGGGTGACCGACGCCGCCACCGCGATGACGGTGCGCGAATACGCGTCCATCGCGGACTCGTCCAGATTGTGTTGTCGGGCGGCGTCGCCCTGGCCCGACAACGGGACCGACTCGTCGTCCACGCTGACCACCATCCTGCTCATCGGGCGCGCGCTCGATCCGGGGGCGCCCTTTCCAGCATGCCCCGCCGCCACCGCCAGTGCACCGTGTTCGCCACAGGCGCAACCGGATTCATCCGACGCCGACGAACGGGTACCGATGCGTTCGAAAACAGCGCCTTCATATCAATCCGCGCGAGAGGGTTGCCCCAACCGTCTGAGACGGTATCGTACTTGTAGTACCGCATACCCACGGTACCGAGCCCAATGAGGTGCGCAATGACGGAGCAGACCGTGCGGGCAAAGGGCCGTACGACCCCCGGATATCCCAAGGCCAGACGAGTCACCTTCCGCTTCGGCGAGCCGGAGCCGATGTCCAAGTACTTCGCGGACGGCGATATGGTCTTCAGCCATTTCATCGCCGGACTGTCGGCGGGCTTCCCGCCGGGTGAGGAGTCGTTCATCAGATCGGTCCGTAAATTCGCCGATCAGATCACCGATCCGGTGCTGAAGAAGCGGGTCGCCGGATTCATCGGCCAGGAGGCGACGCACGGCCAAGAGCACCGGCGCCTCAACGAGAAGCTGGTCGATATGGGATACCGCATCGAGTGGGTGGACGCCCCGGCCGTGATCGAACGACAGAAGCGCATCGAAGCGCGGCTGCCCGACAAGCTGCATCTGGCGGCCACGGCGGCGGCCGAGCATTACACCACGGTGCTCGCGGGCCGAGTGCTGACCAAACCGGAGATCCAGGCGCTGGCCGGTGACGACGAAGTCCGAAACCTGTTGAACTGGCATGCCCTCGAAGAGGTCGAGCACAAATCGGTGGCCTTCGACGTGTACCGCAGCGTTGGCGGCACCGAGGCCATGCGCATTCTCACCATGGCAACCCTGCTGGCGCTGACCGTTCCGCTCACCGCGGTCACCATGAGCCTGTCCCTCGGTCGCGACGCGCACGCCAGGCAGCACCCGATGGCGCTCGCCCGCGAGGCATACACCCTGTTCCGCGGCCCGATCTTCAAAGGCATCGGCCGCGAGCTCACGGTATACCTGCGTCCCGGCTTCCACCCGGACGATATCGATACCCGGGAACTGTTGCGGCGCTGGCAGCAGGAACTGTTCGGCGCGGACGGCGCGCTCGTCGATCACCTGAAGTAATAGCCGAACAACCCTTGAATCAACGGAGATTCACATGACCACCAGCGCGAATTCCAATGGCGCGTATCCGAGGGTGCGCCGCATGCGGTTCCGATTCGGCGATCCCGAACCGATGCGCAAACACTATGTCGAAGACGACATAGTCATGAGTCATCTGACGGCCCTGCTGTCCTCGGTCTTTCCACCCGGCGAGGAGTCCTTCATCCGATCGGTGCGACGGGTTTCGGGCCAGGTCACCGACCCGGTGCTGAAGAAGCGGGTGGCCGTTTATCGGCCAGGAGGCCATGCACGGACAGCAGCACCGCGTGCTCAACGACAAGCTGGTCCAGATGGGCTATGTGCTGGTGCGGTTTCCGAATTTTCCCGCCGACAGCTGGCGCGAGCGGGTCGTCATCAGTGCGGAGCGGCTGATCCCCGCCCGGCTACATCTGGCTGGGACGGCTGCGGCCGAACACTACACGGCCATGCTCGCACGACGGGTTCTGAGCAGCCCCGAACTACAGGCGATTCCAGCCGATCGGCAAGTGCGCGACCTGCTCAACTGGCACGCGTTGGAGGAGCTCGAGCACAAGTCCGTCGCCTTCGATGTCTACCGGGCCGTCGGCGGCACGGAACGGATGCGAATCGGGCTGATGATCTTCCCGTATGTCGGTGCCATTCCGCTGGTTTCTGCGGTCGTGCTGTTGTCGATCCTCACCGATCCCTCGGCCTGGCGGCCGATCACGGTGACCCGGCAGAGCCTTGCGGTGCTGCGCGGTCCGCTGGTGAAGGGACTTACCGCCGAGGTACGCGAATATCTGCGGACGGGTTTTCACCCCGATGACCTCGATACCGAACCGCTGGTGCGCGAATGGCAGCGCGAACTGTTCGGCACCGACGGCGAATTGCTGGACCGGGTCAGATAGGCGGAGCGAAATCATGACCGGACAGAACTGCCCGGACCACGAGGTGGTCGTGGTCGGCGCCGGATTCGGCGGTATCGGTGCGGCCATCGCACTGCAGCACAGGGGTATTCACGATTTCATCATGGTGGACAAGTGGGATCGGGTCGGTGGCACCTGGCATGCCAATACCTATCCCGGTGTCGCCGTGGATATCCCGTCGTTCATCTACAGCTTCTCCTATGAGCAGCGTGGCGACTGGTCGCGGATCTTCGCCCCGGGCCATGAGTTACGCGACTACGCCGACGATATGGTCGACAAATACAGGCTGCGCGATAAGTTGCGGCTCAACACCACGATCGTGTCCGCGGTCTTCGACGCCGAGGACGGCATCTGGCTGCTCGGCGCCGACAGCGGGCGAACCATTACCTGCCGCTTCGTGGTGATGGCCGTCGGCGGTCTCGAACGCCCTAAGATGCCCGACATTCCAGGACTGCACGATTTCGGCGGCACCCTGATGCACACCGCGCTATGGGACGACGATGTCGCGCTCGCGGGCAAGCGGGTCGCGGTGATCGGCACCGGGGCGACGGCGCTGCAATTGGTGCCGGCGATCGTCGATCAGGTGGCGCATCTGACCGTCTTCCAGCGCACGCCGATCTGGGTATTCCCCAAATCCGATGCGGCCGTGGGACGGATCGGACGGGCGATCCTACAGCGGCCGTGGCTGCGCTCGGGCATTCGGCTGGCGGGCACCCTCGCGACCGAGGTCGGCATGGGCGGGTTGGTCGTCGGCCCGACCTGGCTCAGCGATGCGGGCAGGCGGTTGGCCGAAATACCGGTACGGCGGTGGATGCGGGCGCAGGTGCACGATCCGGTCATTCGTGAGAAGTTGATACCCCGCTACGGACTCGGTTGCAAGCGGCCATCGATGTCCAACGACTATCTGTCGACATTCAATCGCCCCGATGTCGGTCTGGTCACCGAGCCGATCGAGTGCATCGACGAATACAGTGTCGTCACCGACGACGGCAGCCACCACGATGTGGATGTGCTGATCTGCGCGACCGGATTCAAACTGTGGGAGAAGGATTCGGTACCGCCGTTCCCGGTAGTGGGCCGCGACGGCATCGACCTCGCGCAATTCTGGGACCGGCATCGATTCCAGGCCTACCACGGGGTTTCGGTGCCCGATTTTCCGAATATGTTCACCATCACCGGTCCGTACGGTTTCGTGCTCGGCTCCTATATCTGGATGATCGAGGCCACGGCAGCACATCTGAGCCGCGCCATCGCCGAGACCAAGCGGCGCGGCGCGACCGTCTGCGAGATCAGCCGGGCCGCGCACGACGCGTACTTCGCGAAATGTCTACGACGCCAGCAGAAGAATTTCCTCTTCACCCCGACCTGCGCCGGCTCGAACACCTACTACATCAACAGCCACGGCGATTCACCGTTCCGTCCCTCGACACACGGCGAGATGTACTGGCAGAACCGACATTTCGATCTCGACGACTACCACTACGGCAATGGCGTCACCACCCGCAACACCGATTCCGTGCTCGAGGAGTCCGCATGAAGCTCGATACCCGCAGGCCCGAGCTGGTGGTGGTGACCGGTGCCGGCAGCGGCATCGGCCGCGCCACCGCGATCCGATTCGCCTGTGCCGGTGCGCATGTCGTGGTCTCGGACCGGAACCTGGATACCGCACGCGCGACCGAGGCGATGATCCACGCGCGCGGACTGCGGGCGTCCTCGGCGCGGCTGGATGTCACCGATCCGGACGCGTGGGCGGCGTTCGCCCGCGACGTGCTCGCCGACCACGGTGTCCCCGATGTGCTGGTCAACAATGCGGGCATGCTGGTCAGCGGCGCGTTCGTGGATCTGACACCGGCCGACTGGGACCGCCAACTGGCCGTCAACCTGCTCGGTGTGGTGCACGGGTGCCGGGTATTCGGTCGGCAGATGATCGAGAGCGGGCGGCGCGGTCATATCGTCAATATCGCCTCGGCGGCCGCCTTCACGCCGACGCCGGTGATGTCGGCGTATTCGGTGTCCAAGGCCGGGGTGAAGATGCTCACCGAATGTCTGCGACTCGAGTTCGGTCCCAAGGGGATCGGTGTCAGTGCGATCTGTCCCGGGGTGATCAATACCGATATCGGCGAACATGCGATTACCGTTGGTGTCGATCAGGAACTCGTCGATCGTGGCAAGCAGATCGCGCGCCAAATCCAGGACGTGGTGGCGAAGCTGCCGTTCTCGCCGCTGAGTCCGGAGCTGGTGGCGCGGGCGGCGCAGCGGGCCGTGCGCTACGACCTCGCGGTGGTCCCGGTGCGCGCCGAGGCGTGGCTCGGCTATTTTCTACTGCGGATCGCGCCGGGTGTGAATCGCCGGATCGCCCAACCGTTCTCGGTGCAGCTGCTGGAACGGCTCGGTCGGCGGGCGCTCGCCCTTATCGATCCGCAATCGACGAATCACCCGGTACCACAGAGTGATTCGCCGGTGCTCAGCACGAAGAGCTAGGGATGAACCCCCGCGCCCATACCGTGAAGGTCGCCGAGGTCATTGCCGAAACCGCGGATGCCATCACCCTGGTTTTCGATATCCCCGGCGATCTCACGGATCGATTCGCCTACCGGCCGGGCCAATATCTCATGCTGAAGGTGCCGAGTAACCGCGCCGGGTCGGTGGCGCGGTGCTATTCGCTGTGCAGTAGTCCGCGCTGTGACGACCGGCTCGCGGTGACCGTCAAACGCACGCCGGGCGGCTACGTATCGAATCTGTTGTGCGACACCATCGCCGTCGGTGACCTGATCATCGTTTCGGAACCCGCAGGTACCTTCGGACCGCGCGATTTCGATACCGATGTCCTGTTCTGCGCTGGTGGCAGCGGAATCACCCCGATCATGTCCATAGCGCGAACCATGCTGATCGCCGGACGCGCGAAAATCTTGCTTCTGTATGCCAATCGGGACCCGGAGTCGGTCATCTTCGGGCGACGGCTTCGGGAGCTGTCCGATCGGCATCCCGGTCGACTCCGCATCGTGCACTGGTTCGAGACCGATCGAGGTCTGCCGACCGGTGCCGCCATCGCCGACCTGCTACGACGGGACGCGCGACGCGAATGGTACGTATGCGGCCCGGTCGGATTCACCGACGTGATCCACCGCGCCGCCACCGTGCTGCGCGTGCCGCCACAGCGTGTGCATCGTGAGGACTACCGCTCGCTGGCCCGAAACCCATTCGAGAGCGTTTCGGAGACAACCGCATTCGCGCCGCGGAGTCCAGCAAATGCCGGCGACATCGGCGACTGCGCCGTATTGGAAGTCGACATCGACGGGCAGACACACATATTCGACTGGCCCAAGCGAACCAAACTGCTGGACCTGTTGCTGGACAAGGGCATCGACGCACCCTACGTCTGTCGCGAATCCGCCTGCGGCACCTGCGTCTGCTCGGTTAGGCAGGGTCGAACGCGAATGCTCCAGAACGAGGCCCTCATCGACGATGAACTGGCGCAGGGCCTCACTCTCGCCTGCCAAACCCTCCCGGCATCCCCCCGCGTGCACATCGCCTTCGACCAATAGGGATTCAGTTCGCCTCGAAGGCGAGATGCGCGGGTACAAGGCGGCATCGAAGAAACCCCGGGCACCCGCTCCCGATGCTCGCGCCAACGTTCGGTGCGAGCATCGGGGCGCGACGCGGCCGGAGTCGTGCCACGCGAAGCGCGCTGCTACAGCGGCGGTCACGGTGTCGTGGGTTTCACGCCCCTGGCACCCGATCCAGAAAGCCGTGCACACCGAGGATGCGGCCGTCCTCCGCCAAAGTGATCACATCGGTCCCGGCGACCGGCGCGCTCCCGTCGGCCACCGATACCAGCTCCCACGAGAAGCGGGCGGTGTCGTGGTGTCCATCCACCACGCCGAGCTGACGGAACTCGAAGCCGGGGAATTGCTGGTGCACTCCCCCGATGGCGGCGCTCAACTGCTCGTGCCCGGCGACATCGGCCAGCGGATCGGTGTAGAAACCGTCTTCGTGCCAGGCCGCGGCCACCGCCCGCGCCCGCACGTCATCGTCGGTGGCATTCCACGCCGTGAAGTACCGGCCGACCGCGTCCTCATAGTGCGACATAGTGAATCATCCTCTGCTGAAAGGTGTTTCGGTCATCCGTCGAAGTTCCGAAGCGGATACCTCAACCTTGCCCGCTGCCGATCGCGGAGTCGATTACGCGCGAGGTAAGGATTATCTGGCGAACCAGCGCGGCCACTGATGGCCGCGCTCCCACACCGTGTCCCCGGAGACCACGATGAGAGCGCAGACCTCGGTGACCGCCCGCCGCGACGCCCAGATGTGCTCTCGGCTCGGCACGAGCACCGCAAGTGCGCCGCTGCGCGCGATCGCCGTCAGCAGCCGCGCGACCGGATCACCCTGCGGACCCACCGTCATCGGGACCAGGTCGTAGCCGAGTCGAGCCGCACAGTTGCGGATACCCCGCACGTCGTGATCCACCATGGATCCGGAAATGTCCCACCGCACGAACCCGATCGCCCAGGGTTTCGTCGCCACCCCATTGCCAAATGCCCCCGTTTCGCCTCCCAACCCTCGACATCCTCCCATGGCTCGGACCCCGCTCATCTCGCACACCCTGTCTGCCGACACCTAGCTGAAACGGTAGGAAACCGGACTCCCGAGACACCATGGTTTTGCGGGGATTTGCGGAATCTGTTGACCCTCATCGCGCTGACCGGCGACGATTGGTCATAGCCAGCGCAATTCTCCACGCGAGACGAGGCCACTCTCATGCGTATACAACTGCTCGGCGGACCCACCAACAACACCGGCTCACCCCGGCTCTGGATCGATGAGGATCGACATCTGTATCTGGTCCAGGGCTACCGGGTGGCCCACCACGCCAACCACGTCGAAATACCCCATATGTTGCTGGGTTGGCTACAACCCGGCACGTACATCGGCGCTCCACTGCACGATTCCGGGCACGGATCCTTCACCCTCGCCGGGCAACCGGTCACCGATCCGGATGCCTTGGCGCACATGCGGATTCCCGATCACGAAACCGCGATCGCGGTACCGGTCGGACAGAGCCCGTGGGAATGGTAATGAAATGCTCTACTTCACCATCGAGGAAACCAACGATCTCATTCGTGAGACCCGAAGCGACGCTTTCCATCTCGAGGTGTCCGATGATCACTCCCAGGTCGCCGACGAGACCGAGCCGATGCGCCGAGTGCTCGCCGGGCTCCCACCCTTCGAGGAGCAATCCTATCCGCCTTCGTGGCGGGCCTGGGAGGAACTGACCAGCGAGGTCTCCGGGCGCGGGGTGCCGATCCGACGCGTTCGGGTGGTCTCGGAGCCGCTCACCGACTATGTTCGATTCCTACACGCACTCACCGACCGAAATCAGCGCTACGGCGAGGATATTCGCTGGCTGCCAAGACATCTCGCCGATCCATCGGAGTACACCGACGACGAGTGGTGGCTGCTCGACGAGACGGTCGCCTTTACCATTTTCACCAAGTCCGGCGATCTCGCGGGTGCCGCGGTAACCACCGACCCCGTATTGGTCGCACGATGCACGACAGTACGAGATACGCTGTGGAACAAGGCAATTCCCCACCACGACTACATGCCCGGCGGGCGGAGTGGATGACCGGTGTCGAGCAGTCCCGGCAAGCCTTCGGGGCGCGATTACGTGAACTGCGCAAGGCCGCACATCTGACCGGTGTGCAGCTGGCCGCCGATGCGGGCTGGCATTCGGCGAAGGTGTCGCGCATCGAGCACGGCAAGCAGACGCCGAGCGATAATGACCTGGTCGAGTGGTGCCGATTGTGCGGCGCCGAACTGCTGCTGCCGGATCTGCGTGCGACACTGGCGAATATCGAGGCGCTCTGGCAGGAGTGGCGGCGCATCGCCGCGACCGGACATGCCCAGCAGCAGCGCCGCCGCATCGAATTGGAAGCGCGCGCCAGCACGATCCGCAACTATGAGAACGCGGTCGTCCCCGGGCTGTTGCAGACCGAACAGTATGCCAGGGCGGTCCTGCAGCGCTGCATCGACTTCGTCGGCGGCATCGACGATATCGACCGCGCGGTGGCGGCACGTATTGCGCGCCAGCGGATTCTGCACCATGGCACCCATCGCATCTGCATCCTGCTGGCCGAGCAGGCGCTCTACACCACCGTCGGCGACGACGATGTGATGACCGGTCAGCTCGAGCGGCTGATCGATGTGATGCCGCTGCCGCGGCTCGGACTCGGCATCATTCCCCGGACCGCGGATTTCCTCTACACCACAACGTGTTTCGTGCTGCTCGACAAGCGCGTCGCCGAGGTGGAGACGATTTCGGCGGGCCTGACCATCACCCAGCCGCGGGAACTCGCGTACTACGAGAAGACGTGGTCGGCGCTGCACCGGCAGGCGCGTTATGGTGAAGCCGCCCGGGCCATGATCACCGATGCGCTGAAGCGGCGGCTGCACCAGTAGCGCTGCTACAGTGCCGCACGGAGTTTCGCGGCGTTCTCATAGTCGCGCTGCCATTGCGGGCTGGTCGGAGCGAGGATGACACGTTCGACTCCCGCATCCCGGTGCGCGGCGAGCAGTTCAGCGGCCGCGGCGTGATCTTCTGGCAAGGCTGGTGCGACGACGGTGACCGCGGGCACCGGTCGATCGAATTGCGCTGCGAGCGCGCGCAATTCGTCGATTTCGGTCGCCAACTGGGCGAGGCCGGGCTGCAGGGTGATCCAACCCTCGGCGTACTCCGCGGCCCGACGCCGCGCCCGAGGCCCGTTGCCCGCCACCAGAATCGGCGGCATGGCCGATCCCGGCGACAAGGCTACGTCCACACCGTTGACCGTGGCACTCGACCCCGTGACGAGATCGGGCAGCACCCGCAACGCCTCATCGGTGCGGCGGCCGCGATCCTCGAAGGCCATACCGGCCGCGCGCCAACCGATATCGCCGTGCGCCGGATTCCCGGTACCGATGCCGAGCAGCAACCGGTTACCCGATACGTATTGCAGCGTGCTGATCTGCTTGGCCGCCCAGGCGACCGGGCGCAGTGCGAGCAGCATGACGTTGTAGCCGATCCGGATCCGGTCGGTGACGGCCGCCGCCGTCGCGAGCGTCACGGTACTGTCCAGCATCGGCGCACTCGCCACGAGATGGTCTGTGGACCAGACCGATTCGAGTCCGAGCTGTTCGGCGAGCCGGGCGCTGGCGCGCACATCGCCAAGGATCGGCTGCGCGGGATCGGGTGTCGAGGTCGGGAGGATAACGCCGATTTCCAAGGTCATGAGCACAACGTTAGGTACCGGAGGTGAGCGTTCCAATGGCTTGGGCGCTCACTCCGATGTCCCGAACGCTCACTCCGCCGCAGCTGCCTGCTCGGCGGGCTTGCGTTGCAGTCCCTTTCGGTCGTAGTACAGCGTCACCGCGGCGCCGAGTGCCAGACCGATGCCCACACCGAGCACCGCCATCCAGCTGCCGCGCGCGAGCCCGGCGTCACCGTTGGCATTGAAGTACAGGATGGCGCGCACGCCGAGATAGACCTGGTGCATCGGTTCGAAGCTGGCCAGCCACGCGAAGTAGCCCGGCGTCGCTTCGATCGGCACGCTGCCGCCCGAGGAGGGCAGGCCGAGCACGATGAACAGGATCAGATTGACCAGCAGACCCGCGGTGCCGAGTGCGGCGAGCACCGACAGCGCGGTCAGCCCGACCGCGATGATCGCGAGCGCGCAGTAGAGGAACAGCGCGAGCGGATGATCCAGCGGCACATCCAATACCGCCGCGATGCCGAGAAATACCCCGGAGACGATGGGCGCGGTGACGATCAGGATCGCCCACTTCAGCAGCAGGGTGCGAAACCGGGAAATCGGCGCGGGCGGGTAGTGCAGGTACCACGGGCCGTATTCGGTCGGTGCGAATCCGAGTGCGGAGTCGGTCATCGAATGGATGATCATCGCGCCGGTGAATCCGGCGAGCAGCACCATGATCGTGTAGAAGAACGCGGACAGGCCCTGGCCGGTGCCGTCGGGCAGTGGCCGATACGGTGCGACCACCACTTGGATCGGGTGGGCCAGCATCAATTGGCTGGCCCCGGCCAGTTCGGGCGCCGCACCGCCCCCGGCGGGTCGCAGTTGGGCCTGCACGGTGTCGGTGAGTTGTTTGCCGACGGTCTCGTCCACGCGACTCAGCGCCTGTTCGGCGGTGCGCTGCATCACCCCCGTGGCGAAACTGCCCGCACGCGGATTCGTATGCACCGTGATGATCGGCTGCTCGACCTTGCCGGGCACCACCCCCGCCGCGCCGAGAATGGCCAGCCGCTTGGTGAAGTCACTGGGGATCACGATCGCGCCATAGGCCCGGCCCTGGTGCAGTTGCCGCTGCGCCTCGGCGAATCCGACGACCTGCAGGTCGATCTTGTCGGCGGGGATGCCGGCGAGCAGCGCCTCGGTGATCTGATTTCCGACGTTGGTCGGTTTGCCACCGAGGGTATCGCCGTCGTCCTGATTGACCAGTGCCACGCGGAAATCGTGCAGGTTCTTGGTCGGATTGACCACGTACGCAAGGTACATGGTGGCCAGTAGGGACATGAGCAGAGTGACCACGGCGATCGGGGCGATCCAGGCCCGGGGCCGCAGATGGCGGGCGGCTGTGTCGGCAGTCGTCATGGGCGCACGGTAATCCGTCGGACGGGTGTTTCGGTAGCGATCGGGCGTGGGTCGGCTGCTGGTCACATCGCGGGTCCGGTACCCATCAGCGAGACAGCCATCACAGCTGGGCGTATCGGGCCGGCTCAGGATGGATCAGGGGCGGGCAGGGGCCAGCGATCCACGGTGTGCAGGGTTGAACCGGCTTGCTGGGCATAGTGTTCGGCGTGCAGGGCACCCGGGTGGAATCTGCGCGAGGCGGCCAACCAGCCACCGGCTTGGCGCAGTACCTCTGCTCGGGTCAGCGGCGGGTCGGTGCCGAGCAGGAGGGCGCCGTGCTCCGGGGCGACGATCGCGGCGGAGCCGAGATGCTGCAGGCAGCGCCCGGTGCCGAGATCGTCGTCGAGTTCGCGATAGGCGGTGAGGGCGCGCTGCCAGTGCCGCAGCGCGCGCCGGGGTTCACCGCGTGCCCACCAGACGATGCCGAGCGTTTCGCGGGTGTGCGCGCGACCCGCGGGATCCCGGCCATCCCGCGTAAGGGATTCGGCCAGCTCCAGGTGTCCCTGGGCGGTGTCGAGGCGGCCCTGATGCAGATGGACGACCGCCAGATTGATCAGGGCGCAGACCTCCGCGGGCACATCCGTGCGGGGCAGCAGCCACCAGGCGGCCTCCAGCCGATCTTCCGCCTCGCTCAGCACGATCGGGCTCGGTGGCGCGGTGTCGAGCGAATGCAGTGCGGTGTAATGCGCCCAGCGCGCGGACAGACTGGTCGACAGGCCACGTGGACGATACTTCGGTGGCCGCACACGCAGGCGTCCGGCCCGCAGCAGAGCCAGATCGCGAGACAGTGGGAACTCGTCCGATTCGGTCAGGCGGCAGAGGGCCTCGGCCACACCGGATGCGTGCTCCGGCAGGCCCTTTCGGGCATACCACACGTCCAGGGCGTCGGCGATGCGCGCGAGCTCGTGCACCGCGACCCTCGGCACCGGCACCGTGGGTGCTGGAAACAATGTGCGCAGATACGGTTCCTGCGCCTCGAACCAGCGGCGGGCACCCTTGGCGAAACGAACCGTTTCCAGAGCGATCGCCCACCGGGTCGCGCGGTCGGCGTAGTGGTGCAGCAGCGCGGGCAACGCGGCCTGCCACCGTGGCCCGGCGACGACTTCCGCCGTCGCGGGCCGTCGGGGCTTCTTGCGCAGGCAATACCGATCAGCCCCGAGATATGTCACGATCCCGCGCACCTCGAGATCCTCGAGCAGCAATGCCGCGGTGCGCCGCTCCACGACCGAATCCGACGGCAACCGGGTGGGCGCGTCGAGAATCGCCGACAGCACGGCCAGCAGTGCGGCCGTCTCGAATTCGTGGACCGGCAGGTCCCGCAGTGCCGCCAGGATCGGATCGTGGTCCAATTCGGTGAGCTCTTGCGGCTCATCGGGACAGCTGGTGGCACCGACGAACCGGACCGGCTCACCCGGTTCGATCAGTTCCGCGATCAGGGCGAGTTCTCGTTCGGTGCGCACTCCTTCGCGAAACTTCTCGATGCGCCGGTAGGCGACGTACGCCCCTACCGCCAGCACCCCGACAACAGTCAGTCCACGCAGCAGTCCACTGATCACCTTGACGGCATCGTTGTCACCGAGCGAATTCACCACGATATTCCGGGCGAGCTCCAGCACCACGGCCCAGGCCACCACCTCGGCGGTGCCGAGCACGCCCTCCCAGATCGTCGACCGCGGTGTGCTCTGCTGTGGCGATTCGTGCCCACGTGGCTGTGTCATCGCAGCGTTCCCCCCGTCAGTCCGGGCACCAGCCAGCGCCGCCATGTCGAGAGCAACAGCAGCACCGGCAGCACGGCCGACAGCAGGGAGCCCGCCGCGAGTTGTGCGGCATTCTCGTTGAATTGCCGTGCCTCACCCCACAGCAGCAGCGACCACGGGCTCGCGCCCGCGCCGTTCATCATCAGCCCGATGAAGAAGTCGTTCCACACCTGGATGAATTCCAGCACCGCGACCGCGACCACGGCCGGACCCGCGGCGGTCAGCAACCGCCGCATGATGGTGCCCGGACTGGCCAGCCCGTGCAGCACATCATCGGCAGGACCGTCCAGCGGGGCCAGCATGGCACCGCGCAGGATCAAGATCGCGACCGGCAATCCGGCGGCGGCGTGCACGAAGATCAACGGAATTCTGGTGCCGGACAAGCCGAATGCGTCGATGAACGCGTCGAGCGAGCCGAGATAGCCCTGCGCGGGCAGCACCGACAGGACGACCAGCGATACCACCGCGATCCGCGTCATCGCTCGATCCGGGCCGACCGCGGCCAGTCGATGTGCCACCGGCAGCGCCGCGGCCACCACGACTACGGTGGCCAGCCCGGCCACCAGGAATGTCGTCTGCCAGGCATGACGAAAGGTCTGGTCCTGCCACATACCCGTGAGGGCGGCGAGATCGAATCCGGAAGGGCCGTCGAAACATACGACGATCAGCACCAGGATCGGAATCGATGCGAATACCGACACCAGCGCGATACCCGTCGCGCGCACCGGGCCGATCCGGAACCTGCCCGCCGACCCGGACGCCGTCGAGGAGGCCGTCCATCCGGTCCGATGCCCGCGCACGCCGGTCTGCAGCAGCCAGGCCACGAACCCCACCAGCACCGCCAGCGGCAGGGCGTAGGCGGCCGCCACACCCGCGCCGAGATCGGAGTCGGTGACCAGCCGCCACCACTGCACGGTCGCGCTATCGAGCTGATACTGCATCGACCCCGGCACCCCGATCAGCACCACATCGAAGACGCGGGCCGCCGCCACACCCACCACCAGACCGAGGATCAGCAATACCGGACGCACCAACTCCAGTAGGCGCAGCAACGGGAATCGCCGTCCCTGTCCGTGCAGATGGCCCGAGCGCACCGGGTCGGCCTCGATGGCCCGGATATCGGCGCGGAGCAGTCCGGTGAGGAAGCCGAGCCAGGTCCACAGGAAGGCGGAGCCGAGCATTATCGCGTACCACATCCGGTACCCGCCGACGCTGCGCATGCCGAACCGGTCGGCGAGATATTCGAAGATCAGCCGGAACGCGACGCCCGAGACGAACGCCGAGATGCCGAAGGGGACGATCAGCGGCACCCACAGCGCGCGCGAATTCCGCGACCACCATGCGATCACCAGCGCGGCGAACAGCAGCATCAGGCCGAAGACAACCCACAGCAGAGTGCGCACATATGCCCAGACTCCGTCCGTGCTCAGCGCCGCGCCCAGCGACCACAGCCCGAGCGCGGCGGTTGCGGCGAAGGCCGACCGCAGCGCCAGTCGGAGGCCACCGCGGCGGCGATGCCGGGATATCAGCGTGAACGTCACGGCAGCGACGGCGACGACGGTGCAGGAGACCACGATTCGCGGACGGGCCTGCACCGCGATCGCGACCGTCCACAGCGCGGGAGCCACCAGCAGCACCACGATCAGCCCGACCGCGAGCAGACCCGCCCAGCCGAACCAGCGGTGTGGACGGCCACCTGGTACGAGCGGGCCGCGCATCCGGCGGGTGGCCAGTTCCAGGCGCAGACCATTGGCCCGGAAGTCGGAGACACCCGTCATCGACGGCTCCGCTCGGCGGCGTCGAGTGCGGTGATCGCGGCATCGATCGCGGCATCCGGATGCTCGTTCGCACCGTCGCCGATCGTGGTGAGAAAGCTGGTCAGGATGCGCCACAACCCATTTCGGCCGCCAACGGCCCCGAGCTGGTCGGACAGGTCGAATGCGCTCCACGAGGTCTGCGATCGCGCGATCGGATCGAGCAACGCCGAATATCGTGCGGAGGTCCGCAGATTCGGGGCGATGAAGCCGCCCACACCCTCGATCCACGGCAGTGGCGCCTCGGGTGCGGCCAGCGCCGCCACCACCTCGTCGGCCCGCTGGTCGGCGTATTTGGTCACCACCAGGACATCGCCACCGACGATCCGCGGGCGCTCGCCGCCGAGACCGACCGATGGGAACTGCGCGATGCCGACAACGTCTTCGGAGCGCCGTCCGGCGGCCCGAAGGCTCTCGCGCACAATGGGTTCGGCGAAATCGGGGGCGATCACCATGGCGGCACGACGGTGTTCGAACACATCCCGGATGGCATCCGGGAATTGTCTGGTCAGGGCCACCGCGACACCGCCAGCGAAGGTGTGGCGCTGCCCCCACAGTCGAGCGAGGTGTCCGAATGCGGCGTGCACGGCGGGACGGTCCCAGGTCCGGTCCTTGCGCGGGCCCGCCAATTCGTCGTAGGTGCGCGATGATTCGGCGCGCAGCACATTCTCGAAGACGTCGGTCAGTACCCATCCGTCGCCGGCGGCGAGGGCGAGCAGTCGGATCGGCGTGTTCGCCAGCACCTCCATTCGGTCGATCCAGTCCGGGATCGTCCAATTGGCCGGATCGCCGAGACGATAGCGCTCGATTGCCTGCCGGTCGTACCAGACCAGCGATTTATCGGCGGCCTTGAACGGCACACCATACGGTTTTCCGCCCTGGTACAGCAGCTGCTGCCACGGTTGCGAATAGCGTGCCCCGTTCTCATCGGCCCAGAACCCCTCGGCGACCGGCCGCAGTTTGTCGTCTTCGACGAGGGTGCGGACCTGTCCCGCCTGCGGCAGCATGACGATATCCGGCGCCGACTTCCCGCCCGCCGTGAACGCGGTGCCGATTTCGTCGCCGAGCGGGATCACCTCCACCGACCCCGCAAACGGCAAACGCGCCAGGACCGATCGGAACGCCGACAATTCCGTCCCGCTCCACGACACCCCGATCCGGACCAGTCGCGAATCACCCCACAGCAATTGGGGAGCACACGCGGCCAGCGGCAGCACCAAACCCGCTTGCAGCAGTGCTCGTCTGGTCCCCATGCTCTCCCGACAGTGCCTCATGACAGTCGCCGAGAATTATTCCATCAACCCCACAGGGCCGGAGCGATTCCGGGCACACAGCTCGAAGGACAGGCCATTCAGCTGTGTGACGCCGACCCGAAACCGCCCTGGATCCAAGGGAATTCGACGCAGACCCGCCCGCCGTCACAGCCTCGGCGCAACCATCCCTTGCGTTTGATATAGACCAGCGGAATCACCGCCGCCACCAGGGGCATGCCACAGGGCGCAACGCCGGTCATGGCGACGCCGCCATCGGCAGAGCCACGCGCTCACGCCGATCGCGGCGGTCGCTCGCGGTTGTCGCCGGCCGCCGCATACAATATGGTAGTGATTCATAATGAATGACGTACACAATTCTCCCGAACGGACAGCACGCGGCGCGGACGGTCTGCTGTACGACCCCGGCGTACGGCGATCGATGCGAGTGCTGGCATCAGGCAAAGGAGTCGATGCACTGGAAACCGCCGCGGCACTGCGATCGGCGTGGCAAGCCGTCGATCGGCTGCGCTCACAGGGTGCGGGCGGTCGGGGGCTGAGCACCGGAGCGTTGGACGTGCTGGGCAGACTCGGTGTCGCCGACCACGAAATGAGCATCGGGGACTTGGCGCACGCCTGCGGCGTGAGTTCACGCAATGTCACCGGGTTGGTCGATACTCTCGAACGCAATGGCCTGGCCGAACGCGTTGCGGACCAACAGGATCGCCGCATTGTGCGGGTCACGATCACCGAAGCCGGACGCGACTGGCTCGTGTCCTTCCGTCAGCCGACCAACCGGGCAATGTCGGCCATCTTCGCCGGATTCACCACAGACGAGCTCGCGCAACTGCGCCACCTGTGTCTGCGGGTCGTCGACAACCAACACCGGATCGAGCAACACCTCGCATCCGACGCCACTGCGCAAACCGACCGCACCGCCCACACCCGAAGGACACGATGACCACCGCCGGATCACCCGCCCAGCAGGCCGTCCAGACATACCACCGCGCCCGCTTCCAAGGCGACATCCACACCGCCGCACAACAACTCGCCGACGAATTCCGCTTCCGCAGCCCATTCATCGAATCCGACAGCCCGACAGGTCACCTCGCAGGCATCGAGCAACTCGCCCAGATCATCGACCGTATCGACATGATCAGCGAGCTGTACAGCGACACCGACGCCGTGCTGATCTACGACCTCCACACAAAGTCCCCGGTCGGCGTCCAACACACAGCCGAGCACTTCCGCCTCCACGACGGACGCATCACCGCGATCAACCTCATTTTCGACGCAGCCCCCTGGAAAGCCATCATGGCCACCACCGACCTCGAAACACGCTGATACACCGCCCATCGGTCGCCCGTCCGGCGACTTCCGCACGCTGGTCGTAGCCGGACCAGCCCGCCTCCAGATCCTGTGGCTGCTCAGCCAGGGTGAACGCGATGTCGGCACCCTCGCCGCCGAAATCGGCCACACCGTGCCCGCGGTCAGCGAGCATCTGAGCAAACTCGAACTCGCCGGTCTGGTTCACGTCCGAAAACTCGGGCGGCGCAGCATCTACACCATCACCGATGCCGATATCGCCGCTCATGCGGCTCGCATTCCGCCACCACCAACTGCGCGGCGGACCGCCGGGTTCGGACGCGCGCTGACGGGCTGGCATCATGCGCTCTGTGAACCTTCGTTTCGGAATCCAGCTGGCGCCGACCGCCGACGAACTCCCCCGTCTTCGCGCGCTCGCCCGAGTCGCCGATCGGGAAGGGCTGGATCTGCTCGGAATTCAGGACCACCCGTACGCGGGTGGGCTCGCCGATACCTTCGCGGTCATCGCGACCGTCCTCGCCGAGACCGAGCGGCTGCGAGTCTTCCCCGATGTGGCCAGCCTGCCGCTGCGCGGTCCGGCGCTACTCGGCAAACAAGCGGCGACACTCGATCTGCTCAGCGGCGGACGGTTCGAGCTGGCCATGGGCGCCGGGGCTTTCTGGCCCGCCATCAGCGCGATGGGTGGTCCGTCGCGGACGAATCCCGAAGCGCTGCAGGCGCTCACGGAGGCCACCGAGATCATTCGGGCCATGTGGGTGCCGGGCGCCAAGGCCAAAGTGGCCGGTGCGCATTACGCCGTGCACGGTGTGCAGTCCGGTCCGGCGCCGGTGCATCCGGTCGGAATCTGGTTCGGCAGTGTCGGACCGAAGGCCAATGCACTGACCGGGCGGATCGCCGACGGCTGGGCGGCGCCGATCCCGCACTACCTGCCCTACGAGAAATGGCAAGACGCACAACAGATCATCTCGGCCAGCGCCCTCGATGCCGGACGCGATCCCGGCGACATCATGCGGATGGCGCAGCTGGTCGGCGATATCACCGAGGCGCCCGGCTCGGTGACATTGCGTGGCGAGGAGCCGATTCGCACCGATGCGGCCGGCTGGGCCCGGATCCTGGCCGATCTCGCTACCGACACCGGATTCGACACATTCGTCTACTGGCCGCAATCACCGGATGAGACCCAGTTGCGCCGATGGGTCGCTGAGGTAGTGCCGCGCGTGCGCGAACTCTGCGCCTGATCGAGCGCCCCCGTCCGCGGCGGCGCGCCCGGGTGCAGCGAGCGACCCGTCCATCATGGCTGCGCCGGGCCGATCGGCCACACTCGCGCCTTCCACCGTGCAGGTGTGTGGTTCACATGCGCTCAGGTGCCGCGATGCCCAAAAGACCGAGTCCGTGTGCGAGCGTTTTCGCGGTCAATTCGCAGAGTGCGAGGCGGTTTCCGCGGACGGGGTCGGGTGCGGTGAGCACCGGGCAGCTCTCGTAGAAGCCGGTGAAGTCGCGGGCGAGGTCGTAGAGATAGCCGCACAGCCGATGGGGTTCCAGGGTCGCGGCCACTTCGGCGACGACCGTGCCGTAGGCGTCGAGTTCCAGCGCAAGTGCCCGTTCGGCGGGTTCGAGCGCGATGCTGGCGTCGATGCATGACGTGCGGTCTTCGGCCTTGCGCAGAATGGACCGAATTCTCGCATGCGCGTATTGGAGGTAGACGCTGGTATTGCCGTGCAACGCAACCATGCGGTCCAGGTCGAAGGTGTAATCCTTGATCCGCGAGGTGGACAGGTCGGCGTATTTGACCGCGCCGATGCCGGTGGGTTCGGCGATCGCGTCGAGCTCGACGGCGGGCAGGTCCGGGTTCCGTTCGGCGACAACGGCTCTGGCCTTGGCGACGGCCTCGTCCAGCAGATCCGTCAACCGGACGGTGCCACCCGCGCGGGTCTTGAACGGCCGTCCGTCCGGGCCGAGCACCGTGCCGTAGGCGATATGCTCGGCATCGATATCATCGGTCAACCATCCCGCCCGCCGCGCGGCCTCGAAGACGAGCCGGAAGTGCAGGGCCTGACGGGAATCGGTGACATAGAGCAGCCGCTCGGCGCGCAGAGTATGTACGCGGTAGCGAATGGTCGCCAAATCCGTTGTGTCATAGCCATATCCGCCGTCTCGCTTGCGCACCATCAGCGGGACCGGCTGGTCATCGGGGCCGGTCACCTCCTCGGAGAACACAACGAGGGCGCCGTCGCTGTCGACCGCGATGCCCTTGTCGACCAACTCGGCGATGGTGTCGGCCAGCAGTGGGTTGTAGAACGACTCCCCGACATAGTCGTCCGGGGTGAGGAGTACGCCGAGCCGATCGTAGATTTCACCGAACGCCCGCTCCGATTCGGCGACGATCTCCCGCCACCGCTGCGAGGTGGCGGGATCGCCGGACTGCAGCGCCACCACCCGGGCCCTGGCGCGGTCCGCGAATGCCGAATCGCCGTCGAATTCCCCGCGGGCCGCCTTGTAGAGACCGTCCAGCGCCGACACCGCCGAGACACCACCGCTCAGCTCATCGTGGCGCCACCGCAGGTCTGGGTGCTCGTCCAGATACTGGATGAGCATGCCGAACTGAGTTCCCCAGTCCCCCAGGTGATTCTGCCGAATTACCGCGGCGCCGAGGAAGTCGAGCACTCGGGCGATGCTGTCGCCGATGATCGTCGTCCGCAGATGGCCGACGTGCATCTCCTTGGCGATATTGGGCGCCGAGTAGTCGACCACGGTACGGCGTCCGGCCTCGGCTGCCGGTACGCCGAGCCGATTATCGCCCGATCGCGCCGAAATCTGTTGCCAGACCGTACGATCCGCTACGGCGATGTTGAGGAATCCGGGCCCGGAAACCGTTGCCGTGAACCGCCCGTCGCCCGGCTCTGCCAATGCCGAGGCCAACTCCGCGGCGAACTCGGCAGGCCGCATCCCGACCCGCTCGGCCACCGCGAGCGCCACATTCGACTGGAAGTCCGCGCGTTCGGAGCGTCGCACCACCGGATCCGCGCCAGCCACCTGGGGGCGGACCCGCCCGATCGCCGCCGAAACCACGCCAGCAGCCTGGCCCAGCAATGGCAGCACTCCGGATTCAGCCACACGCTTCCCTCCTGTCGGTTCGGATCCGTGAGTATTCCAGTGCGGCTGTATCGCGCCGAATGATTTTCCGCGTCGACCGTCCTCGACAGCGGACCATGATCGGTCCGCACGCGTGCGGCCCCGCGCGGACTGCCCGGCCGAGCGAGCGCCGGTAGCCTTGGCGGGTACTCGCCGGGCTGGATTCATGGGAAGGGAGCGGACGTGGCCGCATTCCGCACACGCGGCATCGGACTGGCCGTTCTCGCGGTCGCCGGACTGCTGACCGGCTGTTCCGGCCATGGCACGCCGGATGCGGGTCCGACCGCCGCCCCCACCGCCAATTCCCTGACCAATTGCACGCCGCTGACCGATGAGCAGATCGGCCGCACCGCACAGGCCGATACCCTCACCGCACACCATCGTCCGCCGGTCTGCGTCTGGCAGGCGCAACGCGGCGATGACGAATCCGACCTCACCTTCACCTACACCGACCGCGAATCGCTGCAACAGACGTGGCAGCGGGCCGAGAACGACGGTTTCCAGAACCAACATCTGACCATCACCAGACAGATTTTCGGGACCACGGTCACCGCGACCGGCTTCTATATCCGCAATCCGCACGACCCCGGCGATTGCGCGGTCGCCGCCGCCGATAACGGCACCATCGTCTGGCGGGTGCAAAACCACTCGCACACCACGTCACCGGACCCCTGCGCCATAGCGCTGCAACTGGCAACGCTGACCATCGATCTCGCGCCTTAGCATCCGGCCGGATCCGCGCGGACCGCGCCGAACGAAGCGGCCCCGGACCTCTGGGTCCGGGGCCGCTCCCGTGTCGATTTCCTACTGTGACGGCGGCTGCCAGGGGCGGCCCTGCTGCCCGGGCCCGTCCGGGTGATACGGCTGCTGCGGCGGTACCTGCTGGGGCGGAATCGCCTGCTGTGGTGGCGCGACCTGTTGATACGGCGCGGGCTGCGGCTGGCGGGTCACCGGGGTGGCCATGCCCTCCACCGACGCACGGGCATCGGCCTCCGCGGCGCGGACCGCCTGTTCGATGGCCGGGTCACGGGCTGTATCGAACCAGCCCGCCACATCGGAATCGTCCTCCGGTTTGCTCTGCACATCGTCGGCCGGTGCGGGCTCGTAGCGGAATACCCCGTCCTCGCCCTTGGTCGCGAAGTTCTGGGCGAAACCTTCGAGGGCCTTGCCGAAATCGCTCGGCACCAGCCAGACCTTGTTGGCGTCGCCGCGCGCGACCAGCGGCAGGGTCTGCATGTATTGGTAGGCGAGCAGTTCCGGCGTCGGCTTACCGGATTTGATTGCGGCGAACACCTTTTCGATGGCCTTCGCCTGACCTTGGGCCTGTAGATAGGACGCGGCACGCTCACCTTGGGCGCGCAGAATGCGGCTCTGCCGTTCACCTTCGGCCGCCAGGATCGAGGACTGCTTGGCACCCTCGGCGGACAGGATCTGCGCCTGCTTGGCGCCCTCGGCGGTCTTGATCTGCGACTCCCGGGTGCCCTCCGCGGTGAGGATCATGGCGCGCTTCTCGCGATCGGCCTTCATCTGCTTCTCCATCGACTCCTGGATCGATGGCGGCGGATCGATGCTCTTGAGCTCGACCCGTGCGACGCGCAGACCCCAGCGCCCGGTCGCCTCGTCGAGCACACCGCGCAGCTGGCCATTGATCTGATCGCGCGAGGTCAGCGTCTGCTCCAGGGTCATACCGCCGACCACATTGCGCAGCGTGGTCACGGTGAGCTGCTCGACGGCCGCGATGTAGTTGCTGATCTCGTACACCGCCGCCTGCGGGCTGGTCACCTGGAAGTACACGACGGTATCGATATGCAGGGTCAGATTGTCCTCGGTGATCACCGGCTGCGGCGGGAAGGACACCACCCGCTCGCGCAGGTCCACCTTGGCCCGGATCCGGTCGGCGAACGGCACCAGAAAGGTCAGCTGACCGGACACTGTGCGCGAATATCGGCCCAGTCGCTCGATGACTGCCGCCTCCGCCTGCGGGACGAGGGCGATCGACTTGAAGACCACCACCACGACCAGCAGCACCAGGACGGCGGCAACGATCAGTACACCCATTAGGGCCCCTTCCAGACGACCGCGGTCGCGCCGTCGATCTTCATGACATACACCGTGGTTCCCTTCGGATACTCGACCGTTGTATCGAACGGCCGCGCGGTCCATTCCTCACCGCCGATTTTGACCAGGCCGCTGTGCTCGGCCACCTGTTCGAGCACCAGCGCCTGCTTACCCATCAGCGCGTCCACATTCGTCGGAATCGGCGGCGGAGTTCCGAAGCGGCGCCGCAGAACTGGACGCACGCCGAGCAGCAGAACCAGTGCCAGCACCGCGAAGATCACCGCGTCCACGACCAGACCCGTATCCGCCACCGCACTCACGCCCGCCGTGCCGAGCGCGGCGACGCCCAACATGAGCAGTGTGAGGTCCCCGGTGAGCATCTCCGCCGCCGCGAGCAGCAAACCCGCGACCAGCCAAACGATTGCGGCCACATGCCCACTGTAGTTGTCCGTGACACTTCTGTGGCGCGACAAACCGAGATCAACCGAAGTGGCAGTGCTAGTTTCGGCGGGTGAGCGGGCGTGACATGTATGGCGGCGATATCTTCTCCGGGCATTCGCGAGCGAAGAAGCCCGCGGTGCCGACAGTGACGGCGGAACGAGACCTCGTGGTGGAGGATGCGGCGAGCGGATTCTGCGGCGCCGTTGTCGGATTCGATCGCAGCTACGACGGTGAGTTCGTCAAACTCGAGGACGCGCAGGGTGCGGTGCGGTTGTTCGCATTGCGTGAGGCCGCATTCCTGATCGACGGTGAGCCGGTGACGCTGGTCCGACCCAAAACCGCGGCGCCCAAGAAGCAAACCCGGTCGGCGTCGGGCTCGACGCGCGTGGCGGGATTGCGCGCGCAGGTCGCCAAGACCAGCCGGATCTGGGTGGAGGGTGTCCACGATGCCGCATTGGTGGAGCGGGTCTGGGGGCACGATCTGCGGGTCGAGGGCGTGGTGGTCGAACATCTCGAGGGTTTGGACAATCTGGCCGAGCGGCTGACCGAATTCGCGCCGGGGCCGGGTCGGCGGGTCGGTGTGCTGGTCGACCATCTGGTGACCGGTTCGAAGGAAACCCGGCTGACCACGGGCCTCGGTAAATATGTGCTGGTCACCGGGCATCCTTATATCGATGTGTGGCAGGCCGTGCGCCCGGCGGCGGTCGGCATCGCGGCATGGCCGCAGGTGCCGCGCGGTGAGGACTGGAAGACCGGCATCTGCCGGCGCCTCGGCTGGGGCACGCCGCAGGAGGGGTGGCGGCGGGTCTACAACGCCGTCGAATCCTTCCGCGATCTGGAATCCCCCCTGATCGGCGCCGTGGAGCGGCTCATCGACTTCGTCACCGAACCGGAATGACCGGGCCTGCAAGATCAATTCCGGGTCCAAACGCTGAAATCATGTCCCACTAGGCGGAATTCGCCCCCGGTCGGCGTAACCGCGAAGCGGCGGCGGCCGGTCCGGCATTGCAGGTACTCGCGGTACCGCTCGACCGATCGATGCGCGCAGCTCACCGGGGTGTCCGGCATGATGCCCCCGAGTCGCAACCCTCCTTTATGCTCGATAATTATGTGCTCTCCTAGTGCCACGCTGACGGTGTGGGCCGGCTCATGGCTGGCCGGTCGCAGCGCGCCCGACGACATCCTGGAGGCGTTGTACGCCTGGGCGCCGCGGCACACGATCGCCGCGGGCGACCCGATCACCGGCGGTCGCGACGACCTGCCCTGGTCCTCCCGCGGCAATCTGTCCGGCACCGGAGTCATGGCACTGCTCAAGGTGATTCGCGAGGCAATGGCCCAGCCCGGTGCGCAACTGCGACTGGTGCTGCCGGTGCCCGGCGATGTGCGCGGCCTGCCGACCGGAACTGCCTTCGCCGCCGATGCCATCGAGGCGGGCGAGGGCATGCTGTTCGGCGTGCCCGGCAGCGACGGCACCGGACTGATCCCGCAGTGGGTCGATGACGACACCCTGCAGTGGTCCGTCTACAGCACGCCGATCCCCGCCACGCTCGGATCGGATATGTCGCTCGGCGAGACGGAGTACACCATGCGCGAGGCGGTGCGCGATGCCGCCGACGCCCTGATGCGCCTGCACACCACCGCCGTCGGCGCGGCCGATACCGACCCCCGTGAACTCATCGAGGCCGAACTCGCGGACTACTCCCGCCACGACTATCCGGATTCGATCCCGTTGCGCGCCAGGCGAATCCTCGATAGCGCCGATCATGTCGCCGCCATCCTCACTGTCGCCCAACGTGAACCGGCCTCCTCCCCCACCTCCGCCACCGCCATCGGCGCCCAGGAAGACCTGCTCCGCCCACTGTGGGACGCGATCCGCGCGGCACGGTTGGTGGCGGTACACGCCGCGGCCCGAGGCAATTCATAAGCACCGGCATTCGGCGCACCGGCCACCGGTCCCCGAAGGCCACCGGCGTCCTCTGGTTGAATAGACGACAGTTCGACTGAATCATCCGGGAGGCGGCATGTTCCGCATACATCGCATTGCCGCGGCTCTGACCACCGCAGTCCTATTCGGTCTCGGCATGCCAGCCGTTCCCGCCACGGCAATCGTGGGCGGCGATACCACCGAGGCGAGTGCCCACCCGTGGCTCGCCGCCGTCGGCTCCCCTTTGTTCTTCCCCCGACCCTCCGGACAGTTCTGCGGCGGTGCGCTCATCGCGCCCGATCGGGTGCTGACATCGGCGCATTGCGTCGTGTTGGCCCGGCTGCTGCCGCAGGCGATCACGGTCACCTTCGGGCGCACCGATCTGCGCTCGCACGACGGAGTCATCGTGGGGGTCAAGGAGATTCGCATTCACCCCGATTTCCGGGAGAGTGATTTCGAGGGCGAGACCGTGCACCACAATGATCTCGCGATCCTCATCCTCGATGAGCCGAGACCGGGGCCTTTCCTGGAAATAGCTGCGCCACAGGGTGATCCGCGCGCATACGGCGACACCGGCACCATTGTCGGCTGGGGCGCGACCAGCGAGACCGACACCTCGAATACGCACCTGCGATCAGCCACCGTCCCCATCCTCCCCAACTCCACGTGCGCCGAAGTCTATGGCTCCGCCTTCGATCCGGCCGATATGTTCTGCGCCGGATCCACCGCTGCCGATACCGCCGAATTCGACAGCGGCGACCCACTTCTCGCCTCGGGCCGCCTGCTCGGCCTCACCTCCTGGGGCAAGGGCAGCGCCCGCCCAGGGTTCCCCGGCGTCTACGCCTACGTCACCACCGTGAGCTTCTGACCCACCACGGAACCTCGCGCGACCAGGGGGATGAAATGCGATCAACGATGGTGTCAGCCGATGACGGGACCTTGCTGCACGTCGGTGTCACGGGACAGGGTCCCGATGTCGTGGTCCTTTCCGGCGGACCAGGCTGTGTCCACTACCTCGAGGATGACGAGCTGGCACCTCGCGGAATGCGGGCGTGGTACCCGGAGCCGAGGGGCGTCGGACGCTCCCAGGGTGGGCCGCACGACCTCGATCGGGCAGTCGCTGATATCGAAGCGGTGCGACGAGCCGCGGGTATCGACAGCTGGGTGGCGCTCGGCCACTCCTGGGGCTCGGACCTGGCGGTGCATTATGCGCTGGATCATCCCGACCGCGTCGAATCCGTGGTCGGTGTGGCCGGGCACGGACTACACAAGGACCGCACCTGGTCCCAGGCCTACGAGGCCGCGCGGCATCTGGAAGCCGATATCGAGATCGACTGGGAACCAGACGTTCACGCCGCGCTGAGCGCGTCGTTCGTGCAGTGGATTCACGAATCCGACCTGCTCCGCCGACTGGCCGACTCCACGGTGGCCATGACATTCATCGCCCCGCAGCACGACATCCGCCCGTCATGGCCCCTACGGCAACTCGCCGCCTTGATCCCGAACGGCAGATTCGAAGAACTGCCCGGAGTCGCGCACAACCTATGGGCAACCGATCCACCCGTATGGGTCGAGCTCGTGACAAGAATTTGCCGCACGCACATATGATCACCCGCTCCGAGTGAACGGGACGTTTTGCATCGCGCCGACCGCAGATCACCGGTTCAGTGGCGCCGGCGCCACTGAAAGACCATCTCGCCGTCGGCCGGACCGGCGCGTGTACATCGTCGACACACACCAATCCGCTGGTTGCGCCGGCAAGCGCCTGGCAACCGAGGTCACCAGGTGTCCGAATCATTGCGGCGACACAGCAACCCAGTCGTATACTCACGTCATGGCGGGTGAACCGTCTTCCACGGAATCCCTCGTGGCGCCAGTTCTTGTGGTGCAGACGAGAGACCGCGTCTATCGGCTACACGCTGGTGACGCTTACAACGTCGGTCGCGATCCGGCCGCCGACGTTGTGGTGAACGATCCGCGCGTGTCTTCGATCCACGCAGTTCTGGAGCTGGGTGCCGACGGCTGGGAAATCGAGGATGTCGGCAGCCGCAACGGCACCTTTTTCGCCGGGCGCCGTGTCGAGCGCATGGTGATCGACCACGACGAGACATTCCGGCTCGGGCACTCCGTGGACGGCGAACAGCTGGCCTGCTCGCCGGAGGCGCCGCCCGACGATAGCGGTGGCGAAACGGTGATCGTCCCCGATTACAGGCTCGACGAGGAAGCAACGGTCACAGCGTTCCAATCGGCCCTGCCCCGGCGAGCTTCGCGAGCGCCACGGCCGACCAGCCACCCCAGCGAGGTCGTCCGGATCACATCGGACAAGCTTCGCATCGGACGCGCCGCCGACAACGACGTCGTTGTGCCCGACCTGCTGCTCTCCCGCCATCACGCCGAGCTGCGCAGGCTCGGCGATGGCGGCTACCGGATCGTCGACCTCGACAGCCATAACGGCACCTACGTCAACGGCGCCCGGGTCGACGCCGCGGACCTGTCCGAATCCGATTTGATCGGCATGGGGCACACCACGTTCCGGCTCGTCGGCGACGAGCTGCGTGAGTTCGTCGACACCGGTGACGTATCGGTCTCGGTGCAGAACCTCATCGTGCGGACGCCTGAGGGCAAGGTGATCCTCGACGGGGTGAGCTTCCCCATCCCGCAGCGCTCGCTTGTGGGCGTCATCGGCCCCAGCGGAGCGGGCAAGTCGACGCTGCTCGGCGCGATCACCGGATTGCGGCCCGCGACGGAGGGGACGGTCCGCTACGACGGACGCGACCTGTACACCGATTACGACGAACTCCGGCACCGGATCGGGCTGGTCCCGCAGGAGGACATCCTGCACAACCAGCTTCCGATGCGGCGTGCGCTGCTCTACGCGGCCGAACTGCGCTTCCCCGGTGACACCCGCAGCGAGGAGCGCGAGCAGCGGGTCGACGAGGTCCTCGACGAGCTCGGCTTGGCGCGGCACGCCGACACCCGCATCGACCGGCTCTCGGGCGGGCAGCGCAAACGGGTGAGCGTCGCACTGGAGTTGCTGACCAAACCGTCCCTGCTGTTCCTCGACGAACCGACCTCCGGCCTCGATCCGGGCCTGGACAAGACGGTCATGGAAATGCTGTCCGAACTGGCGCACGACGGGCGGACCGTCATCGTCGTCACGCACAGCGTGGCGAATCTCGATTCCTGCGACCGTCTGCTGGTCTTGGTGCCCGGCGGTCGACTGGCCTATTACGGACCGCCCACGGAAGGGCTGCTGGAGTTCGCACAGCGCAGCTGGGCTGAGGTGTTCCAGGCCTTCGATCGCGAGCACGAGCGCGACTGGGCCGGTGAGTTCCAGACGTCGCCACGCTTCCAGAACTACGTGGCGGTCGGGCTGACCGACGATGTCGGCCCAGCGGAAGTGCACCCACCGGCGCCGCCGCCCGCGCAGCAATCCAAACTCGCCCAGCTCAGTACCCTGTGCCGCCGATATCTGGCGGTGATCGCCTCGGACCGGAGCTATTTGGCTCTCCTCGGCGTGATGCCCCTGCTGCTCGGTGCCTTGATCGCCGCAGTGCCGTCGGGCCAGGGATTCGCCGGGGCGCCGGGATCCAATATCGATGCCGCGACCAAGCTCATGATTCTGGCATTCGGTGCCTGCTTCGTCGGCACCGGCAACTCGATTCGCGAGATCGTCAAGGAACAGACGATCTATCGCAGAGAACGCGCGGCAGGCCTGTCAGCAGGGGTCTACCTGATGTCGAAACTGCTGGTCCTGGGCGTGATCACCGCCCTGCAGGCGGCGGTATTGGTCCTGATCGGCACCATCGGTGTGGCTATGCCCCCCAAGGGGCTCTTCACGTCGGTCGAGCTGGAGTTGATCCTGGCGATGGCACTGCTCGGCATCGCATCGCTAGCATTGGGCTTGCTGGTGTCGGTGTCGGTGAACACCTCGGAGAAGACACTGCCGCTGCTGATCGTGCTGTCGATGGCACAACTGGTACTCACCGGCGGGCTGGTGCGACTCCCCGGCACACCTGTCCTGGAGCAACTGGCGTACATATCGCCGGCCCGTTGGGGGTTCGGCGCCGGAGCCGCCACCGTCGACCTCGACACCCTCTCACCGCACGAGGGCGCGGCCGACCCGCTATGGAAACACACGATCGGTACCTGGCTGCTCGACATGGGAGTCGTCGCCGGGCTGGGGGCCATCTTCCTCGCGCTGGCCTGGTACCGCCTGTACCAGCTGCGTCCGCGGCGGCGCGGTGCCCGCCGCGCGATCTGACGCCCAAGACGTCCGCTTCAGAAGCTGGGCTAGTCTGCCGTGGCGGGACGACCGGGCGGGGTGCAGCAGCCGACCGCACAGGGTGCACCGTTTACGGTGCAGCCATAGCCCGGGATGTCGCCGAGGCGGCGCGGCGAACTGCCGGCCAGGTGCTCGTTGATCAATTCGACGACCAACCGTGCGAAGCGGGGATCAGTGCCGGGGGTGGCGGCCCTGGCGAACGCCATGCCCAGTTCCTCGGCCTTTTCCCTGGCTTCGTTGTCCAGATCCCAGATGACCTCGAGGTGATCGGATACGAACCCGACCGGACAGACCACGACCGCATCCACCCCCTTGCCGGACAGATCCTCGAGATGATCGACGATATCCGGATCGAGCCACGGGATCCGCGGTGGACCGGAGCGGGACTGCCACACCAGGTCATAGTCGGTGAATCCCGTTGCGGCGGCGCACAATCGGGCGGCCTCGGCGACCTGGCGACTGTAGAGGCGGCCACCATCGGCAGGCGGCCCCGCGGAAATATCGGCCGATACCGGAATCGAGTGCGCGGTGAACACCAGTCGAGCGCCGTCCCGGCGCTGCGCGGGCAGGGAATCCACCGCGGCACGAATAGCCGCGGCGAATGCCTCGATCAACAGCGGGTGGTCGAAGTACTGCCGCAACTTCACCAGTTCCGGCGCGTCCGGCCCGAAAGCCGCACGCGCCCTGCTGATGTCCTCGTCGTACTGCAGACAGCCGGAGTACCCGCCCCACGCCGAGGTCGGGAACACCAATGCCGACCGCACACCGTCGGCGGCCATCCGCGCGACGGTGTCCTCGACCATCGGGTTCCAGTTGCGGTTGCCGAAATAGACCGGTAATTCGATTCCGGCACCGGCCAATTCGCGCTGCACAGCGGCAATGATGTCGCGGTTGAGCGCATTGATCGGCGAGACACCCCCGAAGTGCAGGTAGTGCTGGGCTACCTCTGCCAGGCGTTCGCGCGGCACGCCCCGGCCCCGGGTGACGTTCTCCAGGAACGGCATGACGTCCTCGGGACGCTCAGGGCCGCCGAACGACAGCAGCAGCAGGGCGTCGGCGGCCCGAACCACGGTGTCTCCCTTCAAAATACGTCAATTGATCGACATGTTCTCCGGGAACCAGGTGTTGTGGCTGGCTCCGCCGTCGACATAGATGATCGAACCGGTGGTAGCCGGCAGCCAGTCCGAGAGCAGCGTGACGATCGACTTCGCGACTACGGTCGGATCATCGACATCCCAACCGATCGGCGAGGCACCGTCCCAGTAGGTGTTGAGCTGGTTCAGCTTGGCCGCATCATCGGTCGCGGTGCCCGCGATGGCCTTGGCCGCGAGAGTCTTGATCGGCCCGGCGGCGATCAGATTCGAGCGAATCCGCTTGGCAGTACCGACCTCGCGCGCCACATACCGGTTCACCGACTCCAGCGCGGCCTTGGCCACACCCATCCAGTTGTAGAACGGCATCGCGGTGCGCGGATCGAAGTCCATGCCGACGATCGAGCCGCCCTCGTTCATGACCGGCAGCACCGCGCGCGCCAACGAGGCATAGCTCCAGGCCGAGATCTCGAAGGCCTTGGCCGCGTCCGGACCGGGACCGTCCAGGAACGGACGCGCCTCCGGACCCATCAGCGTGCGCGGCGCGAAGGCGATCGAGTGCAGCACGCCGTCGACGCCCTCGGGCGCGAGCTCACGCACCTTATCGGCGAGCGCGCCGAGATCGTCCTCGCTGGTGACATCGAGCGGGATGGCCGGGCCGACCTCCTGCGGCAGCCGCTTGGCGATCCGATCGATCAGCCGCAGCCGCTCCGGAATGCCGGTGATGATCACCTTCGCGCCCTGCTCCTGCGCCACCGCGGCCGCGTGGAACGCGATCGAGGAATCGGTGATGATGCCGGTGATCAGTACGGTCTTGCCTTCGAGCAATCCGCCCATGGGTTTTCGGTTCTCCTGTAGTCGAAGTTCGTGAGGTTGCGCGACCGCCGAGGCGGCGCACCGTTTTCGGGTCGGCTCAGTGGCCCATGCCCATGCCGCCGTCGACCGGGATCACCGCGCCGGAAACATAGGCCGAATCATCGGAGGCCAGGAAGCTGATCACCGCGGCAACGTCTTCCGGCTGACCGAGGCGCTGCAGCGGAATGAACTTCTTCGCCGTGTCACGCAGATCGTCGGGCAGCTCGGCGGTCATATCGGTCTCGATGAAGCCGGGCGCGACGACATTCGCGGTGATCGAGCGCGAGCCGAGCTCACGGGTGATCGAACGCGCCAGACCGATCACACCGGCCTTTGACGAGGCATAGTTGATCTGGCCGGGGCCACCGCCGAGACCGACGACCGAGCCCAGGAAGATCATCCGGCCCCAGCGCGCCCGCAGCATCGCGCGGTTGGCCCGCTTCGCACAGCGGAACGCACCGGTCAGGTTCGCATCGATGACCCGGGTGAACTGCTCCTCGGTCATCCGCATCAGCAGGGTGTCGTCGGTGATGCCCGCATTGGCGACCAACACCTCGACCGGCCCCTGATGCTGTTCCACCTCGGTGAAGGCGGCGTCCACCGATTCCGCATCTGTCACATCGCATTTCACACCGAACAGACCGTCCGGAACCCCCGACCCGCGATGCGTGACGGCCACCTTGTGACCGTCGGCCAGCAGGCGCTGTGCGACCGCGAGGCCGATGCCGCGATTACCGCCGGTCACCAGGACCGACCGGGATGTGATGTTCGACATGAAGACCAACCTATCTGTTCGGGTTCGTGCGCCACGCCCGGGCCACATACAGTGCGCTATGCGGCGCCGGGCGCGTCGCGACGGCGGACATTGACGACTACGGCAGGCGTTGACGATAGAGCAAGCCGGTAACTACACCGGCAGCGACGACCAACATGCCGAGCAAAAGCCATGGTCGACTGGCATCGCCCCTGGTCATCTCGAAGCCGATCTGCTCTTCGAGGGTGTCGTAGACCGCGGTCAATTCGGTCAGGCTGGACGCGGTATAGAAGTCGCCGCCGGAGAGCTTGGCGATCTCGCGCAGCGCATCGTCGTCGACAGGCACCTTGACGCGCTGTGCGCCCCTACCGTCCTGGTCCGGGATCTCCACCGTGCCCCATGAGGTGCCGAACGAAATCGTCGACACCGGAACGCCTTTGTTCTTCGCCAAGCGGGCCGCGGTGAAGCCGTGCCGTGGATTGTCGACATCCTTATCGTCGGGCACGGTCTGCTTACCGTCCGACATCAGCACGATGCGCGCGGGCGGCGGCGTTTCCGCGCCGCCGAGCACCGTGGCGATGGTATCGATCGACTGCAGCGCGGTCAGAATGCCCTCACCGGTGGCGGTGCGCTCGGCGAGTTTGATGTTGTCGATAGCCGCCTTGACGGCCTCGCGGTTCGTCGTCGGCGGCACCATGACCGAGGCGGTGCCCGCGAAGGTGACGAAGCCGAGATTGATACCGGGCGGCAGTCCGTCGACGAATTCCTTACCCGCCTTCTGCGCCACCTTCAGCCGCGACGGCGGCACATCGGTGGCCTCCATGGACAGCGAAACGTCCATCACCAGAACGACTGTCGCGCGATTGCGCGGCACCTTCTTGACCGCGGTCGGCCCCGCGGCCGCGATGGTGAGGAAGACCAGACCGATCAGCATCAGCGCGATCGGCACATGCCGGATCGGACTCGGCCGGGACGGGGCGACCTTCTCCAGCAGTTCCATATTGCTGAACTGCAGCATGTGCCGGTGGCGGCTGCGTTGTACGAGGATATAACCCAGCGCGATCAGCACGACGACGGCGAGAAAGCCCAGCCAGATCAGCGCGGTGAAATGCGAAATGCTCACTGGCGCGGCGCCCGTCCGCTCGGGGCGCCGAACGCGTGGCGCCGGGTGGACACGAACCGGACCACATCCGAGATCCAGTCCCGATCGGTCTGCAGGGTGAGCACCGGTGCGCCGCAACTGCGCAGCGCCTGTTCGACCTGAACGCGATGGCGCTGGGCGGCGGCCGCGAAATCGGCGCGCAGCGAAGGAGTCACGCTGAATTCGCGGGTGCGCCCGGTCTCCGGATCGTGCAGCACCACATCACCCACATCGGGCAGCGACAGATCGCGCGGATCGAGCACCTCCACCGCGAGCAGATCGTGGCGCGCGGAGATGGCGCGCAGTGAGCGCTGCCAGTTGATGTCACCGAGGAAGTCGCTGATGATCACCGCGAGTCCGCGCTTGCGCTGCGGGCGGCGCAGCGATTCGATCGCCTCGCGCAGATCGCCGCGCACACCGTCGCGGGCATGCGGCGTTGTCGCGATCTCGCGCAGCATCGACTGCGCGTGCACCCGACCGCTGCGCGCGGGAATGCGCGTCAACTGCTCACCGGTCGCGACGACCGCGCCGATCCGATTGCCACCGCCACTGGTCAGATGGGTGATCGCCGCGGCGGCGGCGATCGCCAGATCGCGCTTCTGGCACAGCGCGGTGCCGAAGTCGAGGCTGGCCGACAGGTCGACCACCATCCAGGTCTCCAGTTCCCGGTCCGCGATCATCTGCCGCACATGCGGATGGGTGGTGCGGGCGGTGACCGACCAATCCATCTGCCGCACATCGTCGCCCGGCTGGTAGGTCCTGGCCTCGCCCGGTTCCGAGCCGGGGCCCGGAATCAATCCGAGATGATCGCCGTGCAGCACACCGTCGAGCCTGCGGCGCACGGTCAATTCCAGCGTTCTCAGCGCCGCCGTCAGTTTCGGATCGGACAGTTCACCCGATCGGAAGGACGGCGGTGCGTGGGATGACATCGGCACTGGTGGAACCGGATCCGATGCTGAGGTCACTTCGGCTGGTTATTGCTGGCGGCCGGGGACATCTGCGCCACCGGCGGCTGCGGCACCGCATCCTGAGGTGCGGGCGGCTGGGGAATCGGCGAGCCGTGCGGCCCCATCGCGGGCGGGGCGGCCGGCGCCGGCGCGGACGCGGCGCCCGGTGCGACCGCCTGCGGCGCGACCTGCGGCAGGCCGACCGTCTGCAGCACCCGCTTGATCACATCGTCCGGGCTGATCTCGTCGGCGAGTGCGTCGTAGGACAACACCAGACGGTGGCGCAGCACGTCCGGAATCACCTCGACGACATCCTGCGGCACCACATAGTCGCGACCGCGGATCAGCGCGACGGCGCGGGCGGCGGCGATGATGCCGAGGCTGGCGCGCGGCGAGGCGCCGTAGGCGATCCAGTTCGCCACATCCTGCATGCCGAAGTCGGCGGGCTTGCGGGTCGCCGCGATCACCCGGACCACGTAGTCGACCAGCGCGTGGTGCACGAAGGTATTCGCGGCCACCTGCTGCAGCCGGATCAGCTCGACCGGTTCCAGGATCGGCTTGGCCTCCGGCGGGGTGACACCCATCCGGTAGATGATCTCGCGCTCTTCCTCCACCGACGGGTAGTCGACGACGACCTTGAACAGGAAGCGGTCGCGCTGTGCCTCGGGCAGCGGGTACACGCCCTCGCTCTCGATCGGGTTCTGCGTCGCCATGACGAGGAACGGATCGGGCATCGGGTAGGTCTTGCCGCCGATCGACACATGCCGCTCGGCCATCACTTCCAGCAGCGCGGACTGCACCTTCGCGGGCGCGCGGTTGATCTCGTCGGCGAGGACGAAGTTCGCGACGACCGGGCCGAGTTCGGTATCGAATTCCTCGCGGCCCTGGCGGTAGATCCGGGTACCGATGAGGTCGGTCGGCACCAGGTCGGGGGTGAACTGGACGCGGGAGAACGAACCGCCGACCACCCTGGCGAAGGTCTCGACCGCAAGGGTTTTGGCGATACCCGGCACACCCTCGAGCAGTACGTGGCCGCGCGCCAGCACCCCGACGAGCAGCCGTTCGACGAGCCGATCCTGACCCACGATAACGCGCTTGACCTCGTATATCGCCTTTTCCAGGGTCTGGACGTCACGCTCCAGGGTGCTGGATGCGGGAGCAGCGGCCGCTTTCGCCAAATTTGCCCCGCTCACACCGTCCGTCGAAGTCACCAACATCCCCGCTTTCGCTTTGGTCCTGTGCGTGCTGCCACAACTATTCCAGGTGATGGCCGTATACGCCGCAACCGGACCCGAGATCACGGCAAATCAACAGATTCGCGCGTCGGGTTCGCGGCGTATGGCCCCAGCCTAGGGTCAGGTGACGATCCGCACCGCGTACGGCATGATGCCGCCCTCGCGCACCGGAGATACCCGCACGACCTCGCCGGATTGTGGCGCCTCGACCATCTTGCCGTTGCCGAGGTAGAGCGCGACGTGTTCACTGCCGTTCGGCCCCCAGAACAGCATGTCGCCGCGGGTGCGCTCGCCGATGGGCACCCGGGTGCCCGCGTTGTACTGGTAGCCGCTGTAGTGCGGCAATGACACGCCGATTCCGGCGAAGGCGTAGATCATCAGACCCGAGCAGTCGAAGCCGACCTTGCTGTAATCGCCGTAGCTGTCGGCGACGCCGCCGTCGTGGATGCCGAGGGTCGGCCCGTCCTCATCGCCGCCGCCCCAGGCATAGTCGACACCGAGCTGCGACATGGCGCGATCGACAACGGTTTCCACGGCCTCGGACCCGCGGATGGATGGCATGCTCGGCGCGGTGGTCCGCGGCCGGGTCTTGCGCGGTGGCGGCGAATCATCGAGCTGGACATGCGGTCGCCTGCCCTCACCCGCATGCGCCGCGCGATCCTTCGCGGCCTGATCCTGCGCGGCCCGCGCGGCGGCGGCCGCGGCGGCCGCGCGCACGGCGGCCTCCTCGGCCTTGCGCTGCTCGTCCCAGGCCAGATATGCCTCGCGTTGTCCTTGTAGCCCGGACACATTCGCACGCGCGACATCCAAACGTCCCTGTGCCGCCGAGCGCTCGCGCAGCAGGCCCTCCCGCTGTGCGGCCTGCTGATCCTGTTCGGCCTGCACCGCGGCGACGGCGTGCTCGGCCTCGGCCTTCTTCTGCTCGGCCGCCGCCGCGGCCGCGTCGGCAGCCGACTTCGCCTGGCGCGCAATGGAATTTCTATTGCCCTGATCGATCTGAGCGCGGCGCAACGAGTCCAGGACCGACTGCTGGTTCTTCGACACCAGGGTGAATATCTGAGCGCGGCCGAGTGCCAGGTCCGAAGTCGCCGAGGACAGATAGGTCACCACCGAGGTCGCCGCCGGCCGGGTGTAGGCCTGCACCGCGAACTGGTCGAAGTTGCGGCGGGCCTGTTCGACCTGGGCGCCGGCAGCGGCGAGTTCGCGCTGGGTGTCCACGACCGCCGCGGCGGCCACATCGGCCGCATCGCGCGCGTCCTGCAGATCGACGAGGGCCTTATTGACCTCTTCGCGCTTCTTGGCGACCACGCCGTCGAGTTCCTGCAGCTTCTGATCCGCGGCGGCGACCTGGTTGATCAGCGCGCCGACCTCGCCCACTCCGGCGTCGACCTGTGCTCCGGCAGCGGCGATCTGGTTGTCGCTCGGGTTGGGTGGGGCGGGCGGCACCGCTGCTACGGGTCCGGCCGTGACGAATACCGCCGCGGTGACCAGCAACCCCAGAGCGACCCACAGCGGACGCCGAGAACCGGCTACGCCGATGTTGCGCATCGCACCTCCCAAGGGACTCGATTCGGCTTAACCTCACGAGCCCCCTGCGAACCATCGCGCTCAGTGGTTGACAGATAGCTCTCTCAACACTTCTTCCCCATCAGGCATCATTCGAACCGTACGACACATCCTTCACCAAGGAAACTCTGGCAACAGAAATACAGCCGCGTAATTTACCCGTTGCCGTGCGATAGCCAGACGGGTACGAGGATTCGGCCGGAAAGAACAAACCGACCGTCAGGAAAAGTTGCGGAACGGATACCCGTTACGAAGTGGAGTCCAGGTCGTCGCCGCGCCCCGAAACCCCCACCGGAACCGGCTCCCCGGCAGCCCGACGAGACTTGATCCAATAGAGTCCGCCGACCACGACGGCCGTACCGACCAGCAACACACTGGTGATCGCAGTCCAGGAGAACGTCTCCGGCCGCTCCAACTGATCGACGAAAAGCTGCGCCGCCTGCGCCGAATTCCCCTGCGTGCTCTTGGAAAAGTCCTCGGCCCGTTCCAGCTTCACCCGGCTGATCGAATCGCTGTAGGTGCCGACCCAGTCGTCGCTGAACACCGCTATGGTTCCGTGCTCGGTCTTGCCGATCTCGGTGGCCAGGTCACGTAGATTGGAGTCGTGACCGGGATTGCCGGGAATCACCACGACGCTGAGCTCGATGCCATGGGCCCGAGCGTCGGCGACAACCGCTTCGAGTGCGTCCTGATCCTTACCCTTCGGGGTGGCGATGTGGTTGTCGACCACATCCTCTTTGATCTGAACCAAGGTCCTGTCGTCGATACCAGGCGGCAGTTCGGCGCGCATGGGGGTAAGAACCGAGGTGTACGAGACGGTCATCTTCCATCCGGTCTGTCGAGCCGCATCGGGACGCGAGGCGACGGGCATACAACACTGCGGGATCAACCGGTACCTGCCCACCGGTCGTCCCGACCAGCAAGCACAGTACGCGACGGAGTGTCGCGGCACCTTCGGACGGCGTGCCGAACGGCACCCGCGCGTTTCACAGGACAAGCGTACTGTTAGGCTCGAAGGCGCGAGGAGCCAGCACCTTCCAGCGCTGGAGCCCTCCAAAGACGTAACCGCAGCGACCGCTTTCGGGTCGCTCGGAAAGACCGGTCATCGGCACAGCCCCGCCGATGACCACCCTCACAGACGAGTGGAGCTGACGTGACGACAAGTATCGATACTTTCGGCGCCAAGGGCACCCTCGAGGTCGGAAGCAACTCCTACGAGATCTTCCGTCTCTCGGCCGTGCCTGGCACCGAGAAACTCCCCTACGCACTGAAGGTCCTCGCGGAGAATCTGCTCCGCACCGAGGACGGCGCCAACATCACCGCCGATCACATCCGCGCCATCGCGAGCTGGGATCCGTCGGCTCAGCCGAACACCGAGATCCAGTTCACCCCGGCCCGCGTGATCATGCAGGACTTCACCGGTGTGCCCTGCATCGTCGACCTGGCAACCATGCGTGAGGCCGTCGCCACCCTCGGCGGCGACCCGAACAAGGTCAACCCGCTCGCCCCCGCCGAGATGGTCATCGACCACTCCGTCATCATCGACGTATTCGGCCGTGAGGACGCCTTCGAGCGCAATGTCGACATCGAATACCAGCGCAACGGTGAGCGCTACCAGTTCCTGCGTTGGGGCCAAACGGCTTTCGACGATTTCAAGGTCGTCCCGCCGAGCACCGGCATCGTGCACCAGGTCAACATCGAGCACCTGGCCCGCGTCGTGATGGTCCGCAACGGCCAGGCCTACCCGGACACCTGCGTCGGCACCGACTCGCACACCACCATGGTCAACGGCCTCGGCGTACTGGGTTGGGGCGTCGGCGGTATCGAGGCCGAGGCGGCCATGCTGGGCCAGCCGGTCTCCATGCTCATCCCGCGTGTCGTCGGCTTCAAGTTGACCGGTGAGATCAAGCCGGGCGTCACCGCCACCGACGTGGTGCTCACCGTCACCGACATGCTGCGCAAGCACGGTGTGGTCGGCAAGTTCGTCGAGTTCTACGGCAAGGGCGTCTCCGAGGTGCCGCTGGCCAACCGCGCCACCCTGGGCAATATGAGCCCCGAATTCGGTTCCACCGCGGCGATCTTCCCGATCGACGCGGTGACCGTCGACTACCTGAAGCTGACCGGCCGCTCCGATGAGCAGGTCGCGCTGGTCGAGGCCTACGCCAAGGAGCAGGGCCTCTGGCACGATGCCGACAACGAGCCCGCCTACTCGGAGTACCTGGAGCTGGACCTGAGCACCGTGGTGCCGTCCATCGCAGGTCCGAAGCGTCCGCAGGACCGAATCCTGTTGTCGGAGAGCAAGACCGCCTTCCGCAAGGACATCCACAACTACACCAGCGATGCCGAGACCGGTCCGGCCGCCACTACCCCGCACACCCACCTGGACGAGGCCATCGAGGAGTCCTTCCCGGCCAGCGATCCTGCGGTGCTTTCCTTCGCCGAGGACGACGCCGTGCTGCCGTCGGCCGCGAACGGCGCGGTGGGCCGCCCGTCCAAGCCGGTCAAGGTCTCCACCGAGGAGTACGGCGACTTCGTGCTGGACCACGGCGCGGTCGTGGTCGCCTCGATCACCTCCTGCACCAATACCTCCAACCCGTCGGTCATGCTGGGCGCGGCCCTGCTGGCCCGCAACGCGGTGGAGAAGGGCCTGGCCCGCAAGCCGTGGGTCAAGACCTCGATGGCCCCGGGCTCGCAGGTCGTCAACGGCTACTACGAGAAGGCCGGCCTGTGGCCGTACCTGGACAAGCTGGGCTTCAACCTGGTCGCGTTCGGCTGCGCCACCTGCATCGGCAACACCGGCCCGCTGCCGGAGGAGATCTCCAAGGCGGTCAACGACAACGACCTGACCGTCACCGCGGTGCTTTCCGGTAACCGCAACTTCGAAGGCCGCATTTCCCCCGACGTGAAGATGAACTACCTGGCCTCGCCGCCGCTGGTCATCGCCTACGCGCTCGCGGGCACCATGGACTTCGACTTCGAGAACGACGCGCTCGGCAAGGACACCGACGGCAACGAGGTGTTCCTGAAGGACATCTGGCCCGCGCCGCAGGAAATCCAGGACACCATCGACCGGGTCATCTCCCGCGATATGTTCCTCGAGGACTACAAGGACGTCTTCAAGGGTGACGAGCGCTGGCGTTCGCTGCCGACCCCGGAGGGCAAGACCTTCGAGTGGGCCGAGGAGTCGACCTACGTCCGCAAGCCTCCGTACTTCGAGGGCATGCCGCAGACGCCGGAGCCGGTCGCCGATATCAAGGGCGCGCGGGTGCTCGCGCTGCTGGGCGATTCGGTCACCACCGACCACATCTCCCCCGCGGGCAACATCAAGCCGGGCACCCCTGCCGCGCAGTACCTGGAGGCCAACGGCGTCGAGCGCAAGGACTACAACTCCTACGGCTCGCGTCGCGGTAACCACGAGGTGATGATCCGCGGCACCTTCGCCAACATCCGGCTGCGCAACCAGCTGCTCGACGATGTTTCCGGCGGTTACACCCGTGACTTCACCCAGGACGGTGGCCCGCAGGCGTTCATCTACGACGCCTCGCAGAACTACCAGGCCGCGGGCATCCCGCTGGTCGTGCTGGGCGGTAAGGAGTACGGCTCGGGTTCCTCGCGTGACTGGGCCGCCAAGGGCACCTCGCTGCTCGGCGTGAAGGCCGTCATCACCGAGTCCTTCGAGCGCATCCACCGCTCGAACCTCATCGGTATGGGCGTCATCCCGCTGCAGTTCCCGGCCGGTGAGTCGGCCGCGTCGCTGAAGCTGGACGGCACCGAGACCTTCGATATCGAAGGCATCACCAAGCTGAACGAGGGTGCGACTCCGAAGACCCTGAAGGTCACCGCCACCAAGGAGAACGGTGATGTGGTCACCTTCGACGCGGTGGTCCGGATCGACACCCCCGGTGAGGCCGACTACTACCGCAACGGTGGCATCCTGCAGTACGTGCTGCGCAATATGATTCGCGGCTGATCGACCGTGCTGTAGTGGGTCCGCGCACCGCATTTGTGCGGTGCGCGGACCTCTTCACATTGCTTGCCCGCTTCGCTCGGAGGAGCCCGCCAGATGCCCAAGGTCAGTGACGATCACCTCGCCGCCCGGCGTAGTCAGATACTCGACGGGGCGCGGGCCTGTTTCGCCGAATACGGGTACGACGGCGCCACCGTGCGCCGCCTGGAGGAAGCCATCGGCCTGTCCCGTGGCGCGATCTTCCATCACTTCCGGGATAAGGACGCCCTGTTCCTCGCACTGGCACAGGAAGATGCCAATCGCATGGCCGACGTCGCGGCCAATCAGGGCCTCGTGCAGGTCATGCGCGATATGCTGGCCCATCCCGAGCAATTCAATTGGCTCGGAACACGTTTGGAGATCGCGCGGCGGTTGCGCACCGATCCGGAATTCCGCGCGGGCTGGTCGCAGCGCTCGGCCGAGCTGACCGCCGCGACCCTCGCCCGACTCGAACGCCGCAAGGCCGCCGGCGCTCTACGCGACGACGTGCCCACCGACGTCCTGCTCGGCTATCTGGACCTGGTGCTCGACGGGCTCATCGCCCGCATCGCATCCGGCCACACCAACGAAAACCTTTCCGCGGTACTGGATCTGGTCGAAGCCTCGGTGCGTCGCAAGGACTGAGTGCCGCAGCATCCCCCGCGCGGACCGTCTGGCGGCGGCGCGGAATCGACCTGTTCCGCGGCCGTCTCGACTGGCCGTGAAGGTTTCGCGCGACAGCAGCGAATAGACTTTGATGAAGTCCGCACCACCCTGCGAGGCGCGCCGCAACGCGGCCCTGGCCTCGGTATCGGTGGACACCACCTCCGAACCCCGGTGCTACGACAGGAGCGACCGGTGCTGCGCCTGATTTGTTGGCATGCAATGCCTTTCGAGCATCGACCAGCGGAATAGGCGGCCTGGCCGGACTATCCGACAGTTGACGATCCGGCGGGTATCGAGGTTCGTCGAACCGAACCTTCGCCATCACCCGCGTCGATGCGAACCAGATCGCCCATTACCTGGGCGCGGGCAAGCGCGTCCAATTCCGGGACGGAAGACAGCCGCCACGCAGGACGACACCGGGGGCGGCGAATGTCTCGCGAAATGCGGAATCTCGACAATAATCGTCGGCATGGACCTGAACGGAGCACGCGTACTGATCACCGGCGCGACCGGCGGAATCGGGGTCGCGATCGCGGCCGCGGTCGCCGCACGGGGCGCGAATGTGGTGCTGTCCGGACGTCGAGCCGAGGAACTCGATAAGGTCGCGACCCGGTTCGGCGCACGGGCGGTGGTCGCGGACCTCGCCGTGCCCGGCGGTGCCGAGAAGCTGCTCGAGCAGGCCGGTGACCTCGACGTCGTCATCGCCAACGCCGCACTGCCCGGTTCCGGCGATCTGCTCGACTATTCGCTGCCGGAGATCGATCGGGCGCTGGAGGTCAACCTGCGGGCCCCGATCGTGCTGGCCCGCCTCGCCGGTGGCCGAATGGCCGAACGCGGCAAGGGCCACCTGGTCTTCATCAACTCCCTGTCCGGCAAGGCCGCATCCGGCAAGGCGGCGATGTACAACGCGACAAAATTCGGACTCCGCGGCTTCGCCTTGGCCTTGCGCGCCGATATGGAAGAGCGTGGCGTCGGCGTCTCGTCGATCTACCCAGGATTCGTCAGGGACGCGGGCATGTTCGTCAAATCCGGCGCGGCCCTACCACGGGGCGTCGGCACCCGCAGCCCGGAAGACGTCGCCAACGCCGTGGTCCGAGCGATCGAACGCAATATCGCCGAAACAGACGTAGCCCCGCTGCCGGTCCGCCTGGGCGCAAGCTTCGCCTTGATCGCGCCCAATCTCTCGAACCGCGTCCAAGGCATCTTCGGCGCCGACAAGGTCATCACCGAACTAGCCGCCGGTCAACGCGACATGCGCTGAGTCCTACACCAGGATGCGACGCGGCTTCGACGCCGAATATCTCGCCCGCGACATCCAATGACGAACAACCCGTACGCAACCCGGTCGCCTTTGGTCAGTGGTGGGACAGGCGGCTGAAGACGATGCTGGCGCTGGCGAATCCGAGGAGACCGAGGATGAGGCACCAGAGGATGGCCAGCGCGGCGTGGTGTCCGGCGCCGGTGGAGTTGAGGAGGCCGCGCACCGTTTCGATGATGGGGGTGGCGGGTTGGTAGTCGGCGAAGCCGCGCAGCCAGTGCGGCATGGTGGTGGTTTGGACGAAGGCGCTGCTGATGTAGGGGATGAACATGATCGCGTAGGTGAGGCCGCCCGCGGCTTCCGGGTTCTTGGCGACGAGGCCGAGGGCGACCGCGATCCACGAGATGGCCGTGACGAACAGGGTGATCACCGCGAGGGCCGCCAGCCAGCCGAGTAGACCGGCCTGGGGGCGGTAGCCGAGCACGATCGCCACCGAAACCGCTATCGTGATCGCCGCGAGATTGCGCATTACTCCCTCTGCGACATGCCCGGCCAGGACCGCCTGCCGGAACATCGGCAAGGTGCGGAACCGGTCGATACTGCCCCTTGTCATATCGGTGGACACGGCGGTGGCGGTGATCGATGAACCGAAACCCGTGCACAGCAACATGATTCCGGGCACCACATAGTCCAGGTAGGGGCCGCCGACATCGATGGCCCCACCGAAGACATAGGTGAACAGCAACATCACCAGAATCGGCATGAGCAGCGAAATGATCAGCGTGTCCCGGCTGCGCAGCGTATGCCGGACACAGCGACGGAACATGACGGTGGTGTCGGCCAAGACAGCGACCGTCACCGGGCGGCGGCCTCTACGATATCCGCGGTGCGCGCGGCGGCGTCCTCGGTACTCAGCGTTTTGGCGAATTCCGCTGCGCGGGTGCGACGTTCGGGGGTCAACAATGACGCAACCCCCTGTTCGAGCCGCGCCTCGGTGAGCCGGGTGAACGGCAGATGCGCACCGACACCGAGGCGCTCGACCTGCCCACCCCACATCGGCTGCTCGAACGATACCGAGCAGACGAGTGTCGGCAATCCGGCGCGCAGACTCTCGAACAGCGTCCCGATACCACCGTGATGCACCGCGGCGGCACAGTGCGGAAAGACCAGGTCGTGTGCGAACGGACCGACGACCTTGACGTTCGGTCCGGCCTGCGCATCGGCGATATCCAGATCACTCCACCCCGCGCTCACCAGCGCGCGCACCCCCAGCCGAGCCGACACCTTCGACACCATCGCCAGCACCGCGGCGGTATCCCGGATCGGCATACTGCCGAAACCGAAGAATACGGGCGCTTCGCCCGCCTCGATCCAGGACAGGATCCCCGCATGGTCGCCGGCGAGATCGCCGACGGCCTCTCGGGCGCCGTGATCGAGGGTCAGAAATCCGGTGAACGGCCTGCGCTCATCCCATTGCTCCGGCAGTCCCGGAACCAGCGCCGGATCGTAGATCTGTACCTCGGGGACGTGCGCGCGGGCCAGCACGGCGGCCGTGCTCGCCCGCGATTTCGGCAGCCCGAGCGTTACCCGCAGATCATTGAGGTAGCGCATGAACACCACGCGGCGCAGGTTCTCCGCGATCGTCCAGGTCGCCCGATTCACGGCCGCGGGCGGATTCCACTGCGGCGGCAGCGCACCGGGAAACGGATACGCGCCATTGCTGCGGCACGGGAAGTAATGCAGGCTGACCAGCGGCACGCCCATCGCCTCGGCGACCGAACTGGCCCGGTCCTCGGTGACCGTGCTCGCCACGATCAGGTCGGCCCCCGCGCAGACATCGATGACCTCGCGATTCATCTGCTGGGCGTAATCGGCCATCTGACGGGCCACCAATTGCATCAGCCGCAGCGTATTTCCGGCCGCGAGTGCCTGCTGTCCGGCATCGGAACTGTAGAGCTGCTGGACATCGGGTCCGCAGGCGACGGCGGCGAGGCCGGTGGCCGTGGCGAATTCGACCAGATTCGGCGGCGCCCCCAACAGCACGTCGTGGCCACGGCGACGCAACTCCAGTCCCAGCGCTACGACCGGCTGGACGTCTCCACGAGTTCCGGTGAGCGGAATCGCTATTTTCAAGGCGGCTCTTTCGGGTATCGGTCACCTGCCCCGACTCCGAGCGGATAGTCCACAGAACTATGGGCTCTCGACGTAGGGCATGTATCAGTACAGTGCCATTGTGCACATCGCGATGTTCATGGACTACCACCCGACCACGCTGGGCGGGATCCAGACCGCGGTCGGCTCGCTGTGCCGCGGACTCGAACGCGCAGGTCACCGCGTCACCCTCTTCGTCGCGCCGCTATCGGGGGCGCATGCGGACCCGAATGTGGTCGAGCTGCGCGCCGTGGGCGGCCTCGAGGTGAACGGCTTCCCGGTCGTGCTGCCGACCGAGCGCAATGCCGAACTGATCGACGCAGTCTTCGCCGCACGCGGCCCGATCGACCTGGTGCACACCCACACCACCTACGGTGTCGCCATCGCTGGCATGAAGGCGGCACGGCGACACCGGATTCCGCTGATCCACACCGCCCAGAGCCGCGACGACGCGTTCATCGAGAACACCTCGCCCGCACCGTATCCGGCGGCCCTCGCGCTGCGCGCACTGCACGGCCGGTTCGTACCGCATCGCCAGCACATGCCGCACCGAGCCGAAAGCCGCGCGGCCCGCCATGCCTGGTGGACCATCGTCGGACAGGCGCAGGCGGCCGATCGGGTGATCGCGCCGACGCGGCACTTCGCCGATCTGCTGCTCGCGCACGGCCTGACCCGCCCGATTCGGGTGGTATCCAACGGTGTCGACGATGACCTGATCGAAAGCAGTAGCGGCACAAAGGGTTCCGATCGCGCGCCGGATGCACCGCCGCGCCTCATCTGGTGCGGGCGGTTGTCCGCCGAGAAGCGGCTGCTCGAATCGATCGACGCGGTGCGGCTGGTCGATGACTGCACCCTCGATATCTACGGTGACGGCGACCTACGCGGCGCGGCCGAGGCCGCTATCGCCGAACACCGTCTAGAGGACCGAATCCGCCTACACGGCAGGGTCACTCAGTCCGAATGCCTCGCGGCCATGTCCGACGGCGACGCTCTGCTATTTCCCTCGCACGGTTTCGACACCCAGGGCATGGTCGTCTTGGAGGCGGTAGCGGTGGGCCTGCCGATCATCTACTGCGATCCCGATCTGGACGAATCGGTGCCGACCGGTGGTGGCGTGCGTACCGCTGATCCGTCGGCCGTCGCGATGGCCGACACCATCGCGAAACTCGACGCCGATCGCACCGCCTTCGACGATATGCGCGAGGCCCTTGCCGCACACAGCGACTCCGTGCGGCAATCACAGCAGACCGGAGCGGTGCTCGAAATCTATCGCCAGGCCCGCGAAGAGTCCGCGCGGAGTCCAGAATTGGTCATGCCACAATCTCTTTCGGAGGTCCCGACCGCGCCCGGCGCGCTACCACTGGTGGGACACAGCCTGCGGGCCCTGCGCGACGCGCCCGGATTCGTCACCGCACTGGCCGACCTCGGGCCGATCGTGCGTATCCACTTCGGCCAGAAGACCGGATATCTGCTCACCACACCGGATCTCGTCCGCGAAGTCGGACTCGGCGAGGCCGAACTCAATCGCGATGACCTGCGTGAGGCGATCAAGGACGTGGCGGGCGGATCGGTGAACGTCCTGCGCGGCGAGGAACACAAACTGCGCCGCCGGATGATCGCCCCCGCGCTGCGGCAGAGCCGCCTCGCCGAATACACGAGCTCGGCCGCCGATATCGCCGAAACCTGGTCGGCGGGACTGCCTTCGGGTGGACGCGTGAACCTGATGGACGAGGCCCACGGCCTGATCCTCGACACCGTCTCCTCGACCCTGTTCACCGCCGACTTCAGCGATGACGCACGCCGCGAGATCCGGGACAACGTGCCGTGGCTGCTCGGTCAGGTCATTCTGCGCACCGCGTTACCGCCGCAGGTGCGCCGCCTGCGGCTCATCGCGAACTGGCGCTGGCGCAGGAAGGCACATCACCTGCGCGCCGCCATCGGCGATGTCATCGCCGAATACCGCCGCCGCGACGAGGATTTCAACGATGTGGTGTCCGCGCTGATCCGACATACCGACAGCGAGACCGGTGCGAAACTGTCCGACGAGCACATTATCGACGAGGCGATCCTCATGCTGGCCGGTGGCGTCGGCTCGATGGCCTCGCTGACCGGGTGGCTCTGGCACGAGGTCATGCGCCGCCCACACATCGCCGAGCGGTTGTACGCCGAACTCGACGCCGTCGTCGGATCGGGCCCGGTCCGGCCCGAACATCTCGGCGCCCTCCCCTATCTGAAACAGGTTGTGGCGGAGACACTTCGCTTCTGGGGCCCCTGGATCAGCGCGGGCACCGCCGACGGCGATGTCACCATCGGCGGACTGACCGTTCCCGACGGTACGGCGATCATGTTCAGCCCCTACCTGGTTCAGCACGACAAGCGGTACTTCACCGATCCGGAATCCTTCGACCCGGACCGCTGGTCGCCCGAGCGCGCCGCCGATATCGATAAGAAGGCCAACCTGTCCTTCGGCGTCGGCCGCCGCCGCTGCCTCGGCGACCATTTCGCCATGATCGAAATCGGCCTCGCCGCCGCGGCCCTGCTGGCCCGCTGGCGGCCGATTCCCGACCCTAACTATGTGGTACGCGCATCGAATCGGGACTTCGTCCTGTCACCGTCGGCGCTGCCGGTCACCCTGCGTCCACATTAACCACTTGCTTGGAGTGCACTCCAGGTGACTACCGTGATCACATGAGCAAAGTTTGGTTCATCACCGGAGTCTCACGAGGATTCGGCAGGGAATGGGCACTCGCCGCACTGGAGCGCGGCGACCGGGTGGCCGGTACAGCCCGCGATCTGAGCACACTGGAGGATCTGGTCGCCAAATATCCGGATACCTTCCTGCCGCTGCGGTTGGATGTCACCGATCGCGCCGACGACTTCGCCGCGGTCCAGCAGGCCGCCGAACGGTTCGGACGGCTCGATATCGTGATCAACAACGCGGGCTACGGCCAGTTCGGCATGATCGAGGAACTCAGCGAGGACGAACTCCGAGCGCAGTTGGAGACCAATGTCTTCGGCGCACTGTGGGTCACCCAGGCGGCGCTGCCGATTCTGCGAGCCCAGGGCAGCGGCCACATCATCCAGGTCTCCAGCATCGGCGGCATCTCGGCCTTCCAGAATCTCGGGGCATACCACGCGTCGAAGTGGGCGTTGGAAGGGTTCTCACAGGCCCTGGCACAGGAAGTCGCGCCGTTCGGCATCCATCTCACCCTGATCGAGCCGGGTGGTTTCGATACTGACTGGTCCGGTCCGTCCGCGCGTCACGCCACCCCGATTCCGGCCTACGATCCGGCCAGGGCAGCCAGGGCCGCACAGCGTTCCACGGTGCGCCGGGGCGACCCGGCCGCCACCCGCGGCGCCATCCTGGCCGTCGTCGACGCACCGGAGCCGCCGCTGCGGATCTTCCTCGGCGAAGTCCCCCTGGCGATCGCGACCGCGGATTACGAATCCCGCCTGGAACTGTGGCGCAAGTGGCAGCCGGTCTCCGTTGCCGCGCAGGGTGATTGAGCGGAATCAGTACGAGTGCGATGCCGCCGGGGAGAGTCGGGATATTGTGGTGGATCCCTCCCCGGCGGCGCCACTATCCGAGACCGCGCCGTCGCTGGCAGATGGCGCGGGTACAGGCCGAAAGGGTGCGGCCCGCCGCCGCCACGCCACCTGGAAGTCCCGGACGCCTCCGTGACCCCTCCATCGAAACCCGATGGCGCGTCAGCGAATTCAGACTCTACGATGCGACCACTCCCGACATAGCATCCTTGCAGCAAATTAGGGACTGTGACGCACGCAACTCCAAGCAAGAGCGCTGGTGATCACCGGAATTCGCGCCGCATTCGGATATTCGCCGACTTCCGGTACGAAAAACACCCTGGCACACGGCGTTCAGTAGGTGGCATTGAGGTAGTCGGCGGCATGGGTCGTCCACAGCACAGTGGTGCCGGGCATGTTGTGCCCGGAGTAGAGCACATGCTGACCGTCCGGCCACGGCGTGAGATAGCCGATGACGCCATCGACCGCGGCGGCATACCGGTTGAGGTTGGCGATCGGATCGTTCATCAGGAAGCGGAGCAGTTCGGCGAAGATCAGCGGAGTCACATTGCCGATGCGGGCGCCTTCCACAAAGGAGAACGGCGAAATGCCGACGTCGATCACGCGCAGTGGAGAGTCGCCGGGCGACGAGGTGATGATGTCACCCGGATTCGCGTACTCCTTGACGTCGAGCGCGGGCCAGGCGCCGCGTTCGCCATGCAGCCCATAGGTCGATGCCGGGCAGAGATTGCCGACCGACTGACCGCGCTTGCGCAGCGGGTTGGCGATATTGACCGCGAACGCGATCTCGAGCGGTGAGCCGTCGGTGTTCTTGTATTTCCCCGACCGCACTCCTTCCAGGATCTTGCTCGCGCAGATGCCGCCGAGCGAATAGCTCAACAGCCCACAGACATTCGGCGAGTCCTGAATCGCTGTGACGCCGGCGGCGACACCGAGGCGGATGGAGGTGTCCAGCGATGGACCCCACACATCCGGGCTCGGTCCGACCGAGGCGGGCCAGTCCGGCTCGAAGGCGGTGAAGCGGCCGGTATCGAGCAGTTTGGTGACATCGCGGAGCATCCCGGCCGGTGTCCCATTGCTGTTCCGCGGCTCGCCCGTGCCGCGGAGGGTGATGATATCGATCATCGGTAACCTCCCTGTGCATCGCGCTTCGGTGCGATAGCTCCAGGTTGAACCGATAACCTCGCTGGCACCCGAGTATCGGGCTACTTCATTTCCCGCCGTGTTCGAGGTTGCCGAGCAGTACCCGGACGATGCGGTCCAGATCGTTGCGGTCCTGCGCCGAAAGCACCGACAAGATGCGGGTTTCATTCTCGGTATGCGCGGTGACGACCTTGTCGATCAGCGCCCGACCGGCATCGGTCAGCGCGACCCGCACGGCGCGCCGATCCGCCGCGTCGGCGATGCGCCGGACCAACCCCGCGGACTCCAGGCGATCGAGCCGGCCGGTCATTCCGGCACGCGACATCATCAGTGTGTCGGCGAGCACCGACGGATTCAACTCGAACGGCTCCCCCGAACGACGCAGTGCGGCAAGCACATCGAACTCCCCGCGCTGCAGTCCGTGCGCGCCGAAGACCGCCTCGATATCCCGCTGTGCGAGGACGAACAGTCGGCCGAGCCGTCCGATCACGGCCATCGCCTCCAGTTCGAGGTCCGGCCTTTCCCGGCGCCACTGCCCGACGATCGCGTCCACCGGATCCGGCTCCATCTCACCCATGGACAAGATTCTATTCGATGAGATATAGTTCGGTAGCGAATTATCAACAAGCGAATCAACTGGAGAACATCATGAACGCCACCACCGACCGCAAGTTCGCCATCCGCCAGCCGCAGGATGCCGAGACGCTGGTGACCCCTTCGGTCACCATGCGCCTGCTCATCGACTCGAACGAGGCGGGCGGCGCGGTCAGCCACCTGGAGGTCAACATGGATCAGGGCGCCGACGGCGCGGCGCCGCACTACCACACCAAGTCGGACGAACTGTTCTACGTCGCCGACGGCGAACTGCAGGTCCTGGCCGGAGACGAGATCGTCACCGTCGCGGCGGGCGGATCTATCGTGGTGCCCAAACTCATGCCGCACGCCTTCGGCGCCACCCCGGACAGCTCGGCCCGGATCCTGATCGCCCTCATGCCCGCCGTCGAACGCTTCGGCTACTTCCGCCTGCTCGACCGTCTCGTCAAGGGCGAGGCCACCTTCGAGGAACTGCAGGCATCCCAGGAGGAGTTCGACAACTGGTTCGCGGACTCGCCGCAGTGGTGGGCCGAGCGCAATGCGAATCGCCGCAGCTGATCACGCGCGGCGGCACCGCGGTCGCGATCGAGCGCGAATTCGAGTGGGACGATATGACGGCCGCATCCGCACCCGCGGATGCACAGCCGCCAATCCCGGGCAATACCAATCGAACGACAACCGCCCAAGAGTTGCTAGATGATTGCGGGAACCGGTTTGCGTTCTTACCGAAAATCTTTCGGCGCTAGCGCATCCCGACGCTGAATCCGGTTTGCCAGCGGCGGCGAAATCTCCCGATCCGGACCGTGCGGGACCCCTCGCGCGTTATGATCCAGTTCCCGCTCGGGAGTCCTGGCAAATCGCGAGCAGATCGGAGAGCTCACTATGACCGACGCAATCCACCTCCCCGGTACCGCACCGACGGGTGACCGCGTCCCCGCGTTGCAGGGACTGCTGGTGGCCGAGTCGGAACGAGATTTCACCGTCAGAGTGACCGAAGGAACGTGGACCTTCCGCCGGGACGATGTACTTCGTGTAGTGGACTGGACCGATGGCGCGGCCACCGAGCGCGATGGCCGCCCGGTGCTCATGGATATCCGCCCCGGCGCCACCGCCGATTTCACCCGGCGCCTGCGCATCGACCTCGTCGACCGGCCGATGACATTGGCCGCGGGACCCTCCGCGGCGCTGGGAGATGAAGCGCTGCAACAACTCACCGCATCCTGGGCCGACGGCCTTCAGCTCGCCGATTACCCAGGGACCAGCGGAGCGACCTTCACCTACTGCCAAACCAAATCGCTCGCAACCAGCGACGACGGCATCAACTGCGACAGCCTCGACTGAACAGGACTGCGCATGGCGGCGCGCCGGACGGGTTCGGTCCTCATCGTCTCCGAATCCGATGATCTGCACGGCACCGCGATGGCGGCGACGTTGCGAGAACACCACGGGCTCAGCCCGATTCAGCTCGACCTGCGCGACTTCCCGCGCGAATCCGGAAGTTTCCGGCTCGATCGGCACGGCACCGCCCGTTCGCTCTCACATGTGATCGGGCTCGACGATGTGCAGTCGGTCTGGTGGCGAAGGCCGCATCCGGCACAGGTGCCCGCCGGTGTGCGCGCCTCGGATGACGCCTACCGCCAAGCCGAATGCGACGGCTTCATCCAGGGAATGCTGTGGTCGATACCGGCGTACTGGGTCAACGACCCCGGCGCCGATCGGACCGCGAGCCGCAAGATCGTGCAGTTGGAGACCGCACGGCGGGCCGGGTTCGCGATTCCGGAAACGCTGATCACCAATGATCCGGACGAGGCGCGCAGCTTCGTCGAATCACGTTCCGGCGCGGTCGTTTACAAGCGCACCGGCACCGGCCGCGCCGAATTCGCGGAGACCAGAATCATCACCAAGGCCGATTTCGGTCGACTCGCGGGCATCCGCTCCGCGCCGACCACCTTCCAGGACTACATCGAGGCCAGCTGCGATCTGCGGGTGGTGTGGATGGACGGCGTCGAATGGGCAGTCCGCATCGACTCGCAGTCCGGCGTCGGCCGGGTCGACTCGCGGCTGGATACCACCGTCGACTTCGCGCCCGAGCATCTGCCCGCGTCGGTCAGCAAATCGCTGGCGACGCTCATGGGAGCACTCGGCCTGAGCTTCGGCGTGCTCGATCTGCGCCTCGGCCTCGACGGCGAGTACTACTTTCTCGAGGTCAACCCACAGGGCCAGTTCGCGTATCTGGAGATCAAGACGGGCCTGCCGATGTTCCGCAGCCTCGCCAACCTGCTGGTCAACGGCGACGGCGCGGTACCTGGCTACTAGCGCGCTCGACTGTGCTCGGTGTCAGCGAAATCCATTCGCCGACACCGGGATCCAGATCCGTAACGCTACTGGCTCTTGCGGCGGTTGGCACCGCCGCGGCTGCGGAGCTGCACATGCGACTCCACCAGCACGTTGTGGATGAAACCGTAGGAGCGGCCGGTGGACCGGGCCAGCGATCGAATGCTGGCACCCGCCTCGTACTGCTTCTTCAGCTGGGTTTGCAAACGGTCTCGTGATTTCCCCGTGACGCGTGTGCCCTTACCCAGTGTGGCCTTGACTTGTGTGGGCCTGTCGCTCATGGCTTCCTCCGAGTCGCCGAGCCGCGTCCTTCCAGGCTAAACACTCAGCAAGCTGTGATCAACGGGTCTTTGTGATGAATATCACCGATCACCGGATTCGAGGGAGTGAAAACCTACCGCCCACAACGAAACTCCGTCGAGACGAGCCGCGATCAGGCCAGCTGAATCAGCTCCAAATACTCCGCCGACCAGTGATCTTCCTGGCCGTCCGGCAGCAAGATCACCCGTTCCGGGGACAGCGCCTCGGCCGCGCCCGGATCGTGGGTGACCAGGACGACGGCGCCCGCGTAGGTGCGCAGTGCATCGAGCACCTGTTCGCGCGAGATCGGGTCGAGGTTATTGGTCGGCTCGTCGAGCAGCAGCACATTGGCGGCCGAGGAGACCAGCCCGGCCAGCGCGAGACGGGTCTTCTCGCCGCCGGAGAGGGTGCCAGCGGGCTGTTCCAGCTGCGGTCCGGAGAACATGAACGCGCCGAGCAGACCGCGCAGCTCCTGTTCACCGGCGTCCGGTGCGGCGTGACGGATGTTCTCCCATACCGTGGCCTGGTCGTCGAGGGTGTCGTGCTCCTGCGCGAAGTAGCCGATCTTGAGCCCGTGGCCCGGGACGAGACCGCCCGCCGTCGGCGTCTCCACCCCGGCGAGCAGGCGCAGCAGCGTGGTCTTACCCGCACCGTTGAGGCCGAGCACCACGACACGGCTGCCGCGGTCGATGGCCAGATCGACGCCGGTGAAGATCTCCAGCGAGCCGTAGACCTTGGTCAGGTTCTCCGCCATCAGCGGCGTCTTGCCGCAGGCGGCGGGTTCGGGGAATTTGATCCGCGCAACCTTGTCGGCCACGCGCACGTCATCGAGTTCGGCCATCAAGCGGTCCGCGCGCTTGGCCATGTTCTGGGCCGCCGTGGCCTTCGTGGCCTTGGCGCCGAGCTTGGCCGCCTGCGCGCGCAGGGCGCCGGCCTTCTTCTCGGCATTGGCGCGTTCCCGGCGGCGGCGCTGTTCATCGGTGGCACGCGCGTCCAGATACTTCTGCCAGCCCATGTTGTAGACGTCGGCCTCCCCGCGCACCGCGTCCAGGAACCAGACCTTGTTCACCACATCGCCCAGCAGTTCGACATCGTGGCTGATCACGATCAGACCGCCGTCGTGGTTCTGCAGGAAGCCGCGCAACCAGGTGATCGAGTCGGCGTCGAGGTGGTTGGTCGGCTCGTCGAGCAACAGGATGGTGTCCGAGCGCCCGCCACTGCCGTCAGAGGCGGCGAACAGGATGCGCGCCAACTCGATTCGGCGACGCTGACCACCGGACAGGGTGCGCAGCGCTTGGCCCAGCACCCGATCGGCCAGGCCGAGACTGTTGCAGATGCGGGCGGCTTCGCTCTCGGCGACATAGCCACCCAGCGCCGAGAAGCGCTCCTCGAGGCGGCCGTACTTGCGTACCGCCTTCTCGCGTTCGGCGTCATCGACGACCTCGGCCATCAGCGCCTGCTGCTTCTCCATATCGCGCAGCAAGGTGTCCAGACCACGGGCGGAGAGCACGCGATCGCGGGCGAGTACGTCGAGGTCGCCCTCGCGCGGATCCTGCGGGAGATAGCCGATATCGCTGGAGCGCAAAATCTTTCCGGCGTAGGGCTCGCCCTCGCCCGCCAGAATGCGCAGCGTGGTGGTCTTACCCGCGCCGTTGCGCCCGACCAGTCCGATCCGGTCTCCGGCCTGCACCCGCAGCGCCGGCCCGGGGGCCGACAGCAGGGTGCGGACTCCGGCCCGGACCTCCAGGTCCGTCGCGGTGATCACAGGCTTCTCCTACGGGTACGTGGTGCTGGTCGGTTGCTGTTCGATTGTGCGACGCGAAGACACACAAGAACCACAGATTTTACCCGGCTCCAGAAGTGCTACCGACACCCCGCGAACCAGGTGTGACCGCGCTAACTCTCCAGGGCGGCGCGCTGCGGCGACCGGAATCGGCCCCGGTCAGAGATCCCGTTCTTTCGCTCGCACCGACGCCGCGTCGATCACCACCCGGCGACCAGTCGATCAAGCCTTGGCTGCCCAGCTCGTCGAGCACCACGCGGTGCAATCGGCGCCAGACCCCGGCCTCGGTTCACACTGAACCAGCGATGCGCGGTCGGCACCGTCACACCGAACGACGGCGGCAACATCCGCCACGCGCAACTGCTGGCCAGCACGAACACCACCACGGTGAACACCGCGGGCTGGTCGACTGGGGCCGTAACGCCATTCTGCGGGCGCACGATGAGCTTCGGCAGCATCGCTCGGCGAGAACCGACAACTCGTCCTGCACAAGACGACAACTCATCGACCACAAGTCGAACATTATGCGGCACAACTCATTCCGATACGCCCCAAACGAAGCACAACCAGGTAAGACAAGGGCGTAGCCGTGCTGGAGCACCATGACGGGCCATCGCAGGCCCCACGACCATTCCCAGGTCCGGGAACATCCGACAATCGACTTGTGTCGACATTGTCTGCCTGGATGAGAGCGAGGCGCCGATGAGCCCCGACGGCACCAAGCAGATGGGTGATTTACACGAGCTTCCGGACTGCGCGCCGGCGGGCTTGAAAGCCCTATTCAACGCAGCCGAGGGTGTTATTCAAAACCAGATCCAGCTGCTCGGGTCAGGCACACCGTCCAAGGCTCCCGATCTGCGCGAGATGCTGCGCAGCCAGGGAATCGCCGATCCCAAGGACGAGTCGATGATGATCGACAACTACAAGGATCACAAAAACAAGGTGCAGAATGCTGTATCGGGTATCCAGCGGAAGGACGACGGCATCGTCGTGAAAACCGCCGGAATCGGCGAAGTCGTGACGAATGCCTACGGTGCCATCGACACCTCGGTGGGGGACCTCAACACGAAGATCGACGCCTCCTTCAAGACCGTGCGGACCGTGACCGATAAGGACGGCAAAACCCACAAGGAACTGCCGAAAGATATAATTGACGGCCTGTTCAAGGGTGTCTGGGATACGTTGAACACGACGTACGATCAGGTCCACGGCGTCTCGGACAAGGCGGCCGCCGCGGCGCTCAAAATCAACGGCGACCCGCCGGCCTATACCCCTACCGGCGGTGCGACACCGATATCGTCCCCCACCTCGGGGTCGACTGGATCGGGCGGAACCACCCCGTGGAGCGGCAACTCGGGTTCGATGGGCACCGCGATCATCCCCACCGCGGACAAGCCCGACGCGATGGCGATGATGAAATACCTCATCGACACCTACCACTTCACCCCGGCACAGGCCGCGGGAATCGTAGCCAACGCGAAGTTCGAGTCGGATTTCAACGTCTCGGCCACGGGAGACAACGGATCGGCCCAAGGTCTGTTCCAGTGGCGTTTCGATCGACAGTCCGGACTCCGGGATTTCGCGAAGAAACCGGGCGAAAATATCGGCGACTGGCACACCCATCTCGATTACATGGTTCAGGAATTGCGAGGTGGCGGCTATCAGGAGGCCAATTCCGCCGTCAACGCGAACCCGAACGACGCCCGGGAGGTGGCGAAGTTCTTCGACTGGTACTACGAAAAGAGTTCCAGATCCACGACCGACGATCGGCGCAAGTATGCGGCTGGCCTTCTGGACGAGTACAACCAGTCTCATTCGAACGCCGCTGTATGAAGCCGGGGTTTGTGAGCGCGCATTTCAGCCGCAGCTCACCGGGACGTCACCCCGATTCCGTCGACGACGGAAGGCGACAGCCGTTATCGCACCTTCCGTCAATACCTCTCCGACAGCTCAATCGCAGCTAGGCGCCATGCTCTGACCATAGGATCCCCGCTGGCGGGAACAGAGCCGTTCCGGGTCGAAATCGCGCAAAACCGACCGGGTCTACTCGGCGGATTTCAACAGAGGTAGCGTGCCATCACATGACGACCGATTTGTTGGGCAAGAGCGCACTCGTTTCCGGAGCCAGCCGGGGCATCGGCAAGGCCGTCGCGGCGGAGCTGCTACGCCGGGGCGCCAATGTGCTGATCACCGCCCGCAAGCCGGAACCGCTCGAGGAGGCGGCCGCCGAGCTGCGGGCGCTCGGTCATCGGGGCGAGGTCAGCGCGCTGGCGGGCAATTCGGGTGATCCGGAGAGCCGGGCCGCCGCGGTGGGTCGGGTGGTCTCGGAATTCGGCTCGCTGGACATCCTGATCAACAACACCGGTATCAATCCGGTCTACGGCTCGCTCATGGACGCCGACCTGGAGGCGGTGCGCAAGATCTTCGACGTCAATGTCGTCGCCGCGCTCGGCTACGTGCAGGAGGCATACAGGGCGTGGATGCGCGAGCACGGCGGTGCGGTGGTGAATGTGGCCAGTGTCGCGGGCCTGCGTTCGACCGGCGTGATCGCGGCGTACGGCGCGTCCAAGGCTGCGCTGATCCGGCTCACCGACGAACTGGCCTGGCAGCTGGGCCCGAATATCCGCGTGAACGCGGTGGCGCCGGGCATCGTCAAGACCAAGTTCGCCGATGCGCTGTACTCGGCGGATGAGGAGCGGGCCGCGAGCGTGTACCCGATGAAGCGACTCGGTGCGCCGGAGGATGTGGCGCAGCTGATCGGGTTCCTGGTCTCGGACGAAGCAAAGTGGATCACCGGTGAGACGATCCGCGTCGACGGCGGATTGCTGTCGACCGGCGGAATCTGAACCGTCCCAACAGAACCGATGGCCGTGCGGCGAATACCGCACGGCCATCGGCGTTTCTATACTCGGGCTGGCTGGCGCAGATCATCTGGATCGGGCAGCGACGGCGCGGACGGTCCCTCGTCGAATCCGAAACGCTCGTGCAGCTTTTCGAGCGGACCCGGCGCCCACCAGTTCCAGTCGCCGAGCAGTTTCATGACGGCGGGCAGCAGGAAGCCGCGCACCAGGGTCGCGTCCACCAGCACCGCCAGCGGCAGGCCGATGCCGAAGGACTTCATGAAGGTGATGTCGGAGGCCAGGAATCCCAGGAACACCAGGGAGATCAGGACCGCGGCGGCGGTGACGATCCGGCCGATCTTCTCCAGTCCGTGCGCGACGGCGGAATCGTTCTTGCCGGTGCGTTCGTACTCTTCGAGGATCCGCGACAGCAGGAACACCTGATAGTCCATGGCCAGACCGAATGCGACGCCGAAGAGCATGACCGGCACCGTCGGCGGCAGATCGCCGGTCACGGTGAAATCGAGCAGACCCGACAGGTGACCGTCCTGGAAGATCCAGACCAGTGCGCCGAAGGTCGCGGTGAGACTGAGCGCGCTGAGCACGATCGCCACCAGCGGCAGCACCACACTGCCGGTCAGCAGGAACAGCACGATCACCATGATGATCACGACGTAGGCCAGGGCCACCGGCAGCGCCGAGGTCACCGCATCGAGTGAATCGGCGCTGGCCGCCGCGATACCGCCGACCAAACGCTGCGACGGTGCGGGCACGGCGCGCAGATCCTTCGCGACCCGGTCCAGCTGACCCGGATCGCTGGTATCCGGTGTCACCGAGAGGTATGCGGCATCCTTGGTCTCGAAGCGCGCGTGCTGCGCCGTGCCCGGGACGAGTTGACCGCCGTGCGCGTAACTACCGGTGGCGGTATCGACGCGGCGGACATTGTCGACCTCGGAGAGTTTGCGCGCGTAGGCATCGAGTCCGGACTTGCCGTCGGGCAGGACCACGAACAGCCCATTGGTCTCTGTCGCCGTGAAATCGCGCTGGATGATCTCGGTGATCTGCCGGTTGTTCATCGACTCCGGCAGTGCCCGCTGATCCGGGAAGCCCAGTTCGACCCCGAGGAACGGGGTACCGAGCAGCAGTAGGAAGGCCGCGACCGCAAGGCCGATGGGCATCGGCTTACGCATGACGAAGACCGCGAGCCGGTGCCAGAAGCCCTCGCCCGGGGCGGGCCGCTGCGGACGGAAGAACCAGCCGAGCTGACCGCGATCGATACGGCTGCCGAGCAGCAGCAGGATCGCGGGCAGCACCGTCAGCGAGACCGTCGCGGCGATGGCCGCGACCGCCAGACCCGCGTAACCCATGGAACGCACCGCCAGCAGCGGGAAGAACAGCAGACCCGACAGCGCCACCGCGACGGTGACGGCCGAGAAGGCCACGGTGCGTCCGGCCGAACGCATGGTCGCGGCCACGGCCGGTCCGGTCGGTGCGCCGGCGGCCAGTTCATCGCGGTAGCGGCTGATGATCAGCAAGCTGTAATCGATCGCTAGGCCCAGGCCGAGCAGCGTGGCGACATTGGTCGCGGTCGCGGCGAGATCGGTGACCAGTGTGATGAGCCAGAGCGCACCCATGGTGATCATCACGGTCACCGCGGCAACGACCAGCGGCAGGCTGGCCGCCACCAAACCGCCGAAGACGAACAGCAGCGCCACCAGCGTGATCGGGAAGGCGATGGATTCGCCGAGGGCGGCGTCCTTCTCGCTCTGTTTCACGGTCTCGTGCAACAACATCGCGTAGCCGCCGACCCGCACCTGGACCGGGCCGTGGGTGCCGCCGTAGCGATCCGCGAGCCCGCCGACCTTCTGGTCGACCTCGCCCTCCTCGCCGAGGATGCTGGCGACGATCAGGCCGGATTTGCCGTCGTCGCTGCGCAGCGCGGGTGACTTGTCCATCCAATAGGACATGACACCCGCGACGCCCGGTTCATCTTTGAGCTTCAGCGCCAATTTGACCGCGGCGGTGGCGGCGTCCGGATCGTCTACCGAGGTGTCGCTGTGCACCAGCAGCACCAAGTTCGGCGGCGCCTGGCCGAAGGTTTCGCGCAGAATCACGGTGGCCCGGCTGGCTTCGCCACCGGGATCGCTGTAGCCACCCCCCTGTACTTTGTCGAACAACGTCGAGCTGAGCATCCCCATCGCCAGCGCGAGCACGACGAATACGCCGAGTATCCACTTGCTGCGCCGCTTGGTCAGTTCGAACACCGCTACACCCTCATCACTCGTTAAGCCGCGCCGCGCTCGCTCCCTGACGAATCCGCGACGTGCCCGGATTGCACCTGCCTGGCCACCACCCGCATCGGCAGATGCTTCGGGTGCACCAGGGCGCCGATCACCGTCTCTTGCACCGCGATACCGGGCATCGGGCGCAGGCGCCAGCGCCCGCAAATCGTAGCAACCTGCAGCGCAACCTCGGTGAGCGAGAACACATTTCCCGGACACTGGCGGGTGCCCATGCCGAAGGGCAGGTAGGCGCCCTTGGGCCGGGACTCCATGGCCGCGGGCAGCCAGCGGTCCGGGTCGAACCGGTCCGGATCCGGGAACACCGCCGGATCCCGGTGCACCGCAACCGGACACACCAGCAGCATGGACCCCTTGGGCAGCGCCCGGCCGCCGAGTTCATAGTTCGCGGGCACATCGCGCACGGTGAGCCACGGCGAGTACACGCGCAGCGTCTCCATGACGATCCGCTTGGTCAGATCGAGCTGGGCCAGATCAGCGAATTCGGCGGGACGACCGCCGAGCACGGCGTCGATCTCCGCGTGGAAAGCGGCCTCCAGCTCGGGATTTCGGCCCAGTTCGTGGAAGACCCACGACAGCGTCATACCGGTGGCTTCGGTGCCGCCGACCAGGAAGTTGATCAGCTCATCGTGCACCTGGGCGTCGGTGAGCGCGACACCGTCCTCGTCGCGGGCCTTGATCAGGGTGTCGAGCAGGTCGCCGTGGTCGAGAGTCGGATCGGCGGCAAGGTCGGCCCGATATGCCGCGATGATCTTGCTGGTGGCCGACTTCATCCCGGCGACAAGACCTTCGAAGCGGCGGTTGCTCGGCAGCGGCAGCTTGTCGATCCAGGCCGGGCGGGTGACCCGGCGGGCGAGCAGCGTCATCACCGGCGTGAGCATCTCGTGGATTTCCGCGCCGGTCTCCGCACCGAGGTCCCCGGAGAACAGCGCTCCGGCGACGGTGCGCAGTGCGAGGTCGTGCATCTCGGTATTGACGACGACCATGTGGCCATCGCGCCAGGCATCGGCCTGTTCGGCACCGAGACGGGTCATCACGGTGGCGTACTGCGCGATGCGGCCGCGAGCGAAGGCCGGAGCGATCATTCGGCGTTCCCGCTTGTGCTGTGGACCGGAGAGCACGGTGACGCCAGCGCCGAGCAGCGCCTCGGCCCGATCGATCATCGAACCCTGATCGGAGAGACCGACGAAGGCCTCTCGGATCAGATCCGGTTCGGTGACGACGTAGGTGTCGTAACCGGGAATCTTCACCCGCACCACAGGGCCGAGCTCCGAGAGCGTCTGCAGGAAGCGGTAGGGCCTGCGGGCGAGGCGGTGCGAATGCCCGATGAGGGGTAGGGCGCCCGGTGCGGTCGGCACCGCGGCGGTGCCGGTCGGGCGGCTGGTCAGCCGGGTGGTCATCATGCGAGCCTCCTAGGCATGGATCGGCTTTCGCTCCGGGGCGGGCGGCGGCCGTAAGTCATCCGCGGGCGATCACGGCATCGACGCCACCGACCTGTTCGACCCAGTCGAGGTAGGCGGCAAGTCCGTCGGCCAGCGATACCGTCGGCGCGTAGCCGAAATCCCGTGCGGCGGCGCTGGTGTCGTAGGTGTTGGAAACGGTCAGTGCCGCCGTGGTCCAGCTCGACAGCGGCGGCGCGTAGCGCTCCTTGATCGCCGGCACCCGCCAGATGGTGTCGAAAACCGTGATGGCGGCGTCGAAAACCGGTTTCGGAATGGTGCGGGTCGGTGGCGTCAGGTCCAGCGCGACGGCGAGGTCCTTGACGAACTTCCACAGGTCGACGTCCTCGGGATCGGCGAGGAAGTAGGCATTGCCCGCGACCTGATCCGAGCGCGCCGCCTGTAGGCAGGCCTGGGCGGCGTGTTCGCAATAGGTGATCGACACCATGACGCTCTTGCCGCCGGAGAGGTCGGGCAGCCTGCCGGACTTCAGCTTGCGCAGCAGCAGCGTCATCCAGCCCGATGAGCGCGGCCCCCAGATCATCCGCGGCCGCAGCGCGCAGGTGACGAAATCGGGGGTATTGCTGGCCAGGACGAGTTGTTCCGCGGCGGCCTTGGTCGCCACGTACAGGCTCTTCGGATCGGTCACATACGGCTCGGACTCGTCGATGCCGAAGCGGTCGGTGTCGTAGGAGGTCGCGACCGAGGGACTGCTGACGAAGACGAACCGCCCGACACCGGCCTCCCGCGCGGCCCGCATCAGTCGCCGGGTGCCTTCGACATTGGCCTCCCAGAACTGGGCCCGGCTGCCGACCTCGGCGACCAGTCCGGCGCTGTGGTAGACCACATCGATGTCCTTACAGGCGGTGACCAGCGATTCGTAGTCGCCGAGATCGCCTGCCACCGTTTCGAGTTCGGGCACCGTCGACAGGTACCCGAGATCGCTCGACGGCCGGACGACGGCACGCACCTCGTCGCCCGCGGCGACCGCGGCGTCGACGATATGGCTGCCGAGGAATCCGGTTGCCCCGGTGACCAATGCCTTCATGGCCTCATACCCTTTCCGGCCCATTCGGCCAGTTCCTCGCGCCCGATCTTGGCGTTGTGCCGGATGTCGACCGGGAATCCCGGATGGACGCGGAATACCTTGATGGGCCTGGTGACTTCGCGTTCACGCGCGATGGACCACAGTTCCCGCTGCACCCGCGGGATCTCCGAGGTGGCGACGCCGGAGCGCAATTCGAAGCACAGCACCGGGATCTGTGCGCCCGGCTCGCCGACTCCGACGAGTGCGGTGCGGTGCACATCCGGATGGGTGTTGAAGATCTGCTCGCACTGGACGGTGAACAGGTCACCGGCCGCCGTGCGGACCCGCTGGGCCGCGCGGCCGCAGAACCACAGTCGTCCGGATTCGTCCTGCCAGGCCAGGTCTCCGACGCGGTGCCAGCGGCGCACGGTGCCGTCCGGGCGCTTCTCATCGATCTTGTTGCGGGCATCGGCGGTCGGGTTGCGGTGGTATGCGGTGCTGACCTGCGCACCGGTGGCGACGATTTCGCCGATCCGGCCCTGCGGCAGCACTAGATCGTCGTGCCAGGTCGGGATTTCGTCGTCGGAGATGGCGATGATGCGAACTCGAGTGTCACTCTCCGATTCCGCGATCGGGCGTCCGACACAGGTGCCGGCGCCCTCGGCGGTCTGCTTGCGCGTTTCGTCGAGTTCGGACCATTCGAGGGTGGTGAGCGGCAGCGCCTCGGTCGCGCCATAGGTGGTGAAGACCTGTGCCGTCTCGCCGAGCGCCGCCCGAGCATGGGCCAGTGCGTCCAGATTCGCGGGCGCGCCCATGGAGATGACCCGGACCAGGCTCGGCAGTGCCGTACCGGTCCGCGTCAGATATTCCCCGAGTGGCCCGAGCAATGCGGGCGATGCGGTGACATCCGTGGCTTCGAAGGACCGCACCACATCGGCGAGCAATGCCGGATCCGCCTTCGACACCCGCACCGGATCCACTGGTCCGAGCACCACATGCGCGCCCTGCAACAGATCGAAGATGCCGAACAGCGGTACCGAGGTCAGCGAGACGAAACCCGTTGGGCGGCCGTGCAACCGCTCGATCACCCGCAGCGAGGCGGCGAATCCGGCTCTGCTGAACTCCACGCCCTTCGCCGGTCCGGTACTGCCGGTGGTGAAGGCGATCATCAGCAGATCGTCGGGTGCGTGGGCGATCTCGGATGCGACCGCGCCGGGCGTCTGCCGCATGGCGAGCAACGTGTGCCCGCCCCAGTACGAACGTCCCGCGGTCACGTGCACCCGCACCGAACGGAAGGTACGTCGCGCCGCGAGCCGCACCAGATGCGCCAGCGGGATCCCGATGAACGCCTCCGCACCGACGCTGCGGAAGCAGTGCAGCATGCGGCGCACACCCATCCCGGGATCCACCACCACGGGCACGGCGCCGACCCGGAACAGCGCGAAGATCACCGCGAACAGATCGGGATCGGGCTTGACCATGACAATGGTCTTGACGCCCTTGGTGATCCCGATCCGTTCGAACGCCGCCGCATACGCCTGCACCCGCGCGCCCAGCTCGGCAAAGGTCAGCACCGCGAACCCGAGATCCGCCGCGCGCTGCGCACGCTCGGGGTGCGCGACCGTCGGATAGCTGATGGCGGGCAGATCGGCGCGCTGTCGGATCTGGTGATCCAGCAGCGCGCTCAGATCGGCAAGCTCCTGGCTCACCCCGCACCACCGGCGGGGACGGTGTAGCTCACACATCCGGCGATCGGACCGGATCCCGCCGCCACCAGCAGCAATTCGTCACCGGCCGACAGCGCACCGGTTTCCAGCAGTTGGTGATAGCCGATGATCAGACCCGAACTGCCCGCGTCCAGATCGCCGGTCGCGGCCTGATGTGTTCGGGCGAAACCGAATTCGCCCGCCAGGGTGGCCGCGAAGTCGGGCACCGGGTTATTGGTGACCAGCACGCGCCGCGCGTCCGGCCGCTCGGCGAGGTAGGAGCGGACCGCGGCAAAGGCCGCGCCGGTGACCAGTTCGGCGTAGTCGTCGGCGACATCGACGGTGATCGAACGCTGTCCGTCGTTGCCCATCGCCTTCAGATCGAGGTATCCGGCGACACCGGGATGGGTGCCGACCGCGCGCGGCAGCGGCGCCGGGATGTGCACCCGATCGAAACCGGTGCCCTCATCGATACCCTTGGTCACCAGCAGCGCCGCACCGACCGCGGCATAGCGGAAGTCGGCCGGTGCGTGCCCGACGCCGCCCGGATGGGCGTCACTGGCGACGATCAGCACTCGCTCCACCGTGCCGTTCTCCAGCAGCGCGCCCGCGGCCTGCAGCGCGTTGAGCACACCGCAGGACCCGTTGCGCAGATCGAGCGAGAACCCCGCCCGCGAGGAGCCCACCTGGTAGTCCAGGTGCATCCCCAGTTCCTTCTGGATCAGCGCCGCATTCGACGGTTCGACGATATTGCTGTCGCGGTAGACGCCCACATTGATCAGCACATCGATATCGTTCGGCGCCACGCCCGCCCCCGAGAGGCACTCCTCGCCCGCCCGCACCGCGTGATCGATGGAACCGAGGGTCGGGTCGGCGCTGACGGCGGACCGGCGAATAATGAACGTCATTTCATCCCACCAATGCACTGATCGTTGCCGACAAGACGCCGAAGACCATTCCCGACGCGGTCGGTACGAAACAGATCTTCGCGCCCTTCGGGAGCTCGCCACGGGAAATGTAGTCGTGCAGTACCAAGAAATGCGTACTTGCCCCGGTGTTGCCGTATTTCTCGACGGTCGCCAGGCGCGGCGGCATCTCGGTGCCATGAATCTTGCTGCCGGACTCGGCGAGCTTCTCGGTGAATCCGACACCGAGCTGATGGAACACGATGAAGTCGAACTTCTCGTCGGCGAATGTGGTGCCGCGTTTTGCGAGAATATCGCTGTGGAATTTCGCCCAGGTTTCACGGCGTGGCGCGGCCTGCATGGTGAGATTGTCGGTCAACATGATCATGTTCTCGCTGGCATCGCTCGGTTTGGCGATACATAGCGGCGAGTACTCGGCGCAGGTGGTCAGATCGACATAGTGCAGCACATCGTCTTCGTCGACCGCCGGGTCGAGAATGACCGCCACCGCCGCGTCCGCGAGGGTGAGTGCGGCGAACTGCCGATCGCGCACATCGATCGCCTCGGCGAGCGCGCCCTCGGTCACCGGCGAGATCACTTCGGGCGTGACAACCATGCCATTGCGGACAACACCGGCACGAATCATGTTGTCGAGCAGATAGATTCCGGTCATGGTGCCGCCGCAGGCATTCGCCACGTCATAACCGGAGGCATTGACCGCACCGATGCGCCGGGCGATCTCCTGCGATGCCGACGGTTCGAAGACCATATGGAAGCCCTCGTGCACCGTGGTGCCGCCGCAGATGATGATGTCCAGGTCGGCGGCGTCCAGGCCGGATTTGGCCAGTGCGTCCTGCGCGGCCCTCGCACCCAGGGTCAGCGTGTCCTCGACGGTGCGATCCACCATATAGCGGTGCGTGATGCCGGTAATTCGCTCGACGTCGAACTCGCCGCCGCTCGTCATCCGATCGAGTACTTCGGAGGTGGTGTATTCGCCGGCCGGAAGGGCGGCTCCAAGGGCGCGTAATCGGGAAGAATTCACCGTAGCGGTCCTTTCGACAGAGACAGGCAGCACGAACTGCCCATTGGCACGACAATGGCCTCGGGCAGGGGTGCGGGAATTCCGTTCCACAGAATTGGGGAACAGCGAGCTACGAAATCCACACTGATTTCGGCAATCACGTCCGGATTGCCCGACCCTGGGCAATCCATCCGACAACGCCGAGCATACGACGCACGGCACAAAGTGACCAGTCCGATTGCGACGCCGAGCTACTCGCGGGTCACATCAGTGCTGGAAAATCCAGATTCAACATGATCGCATTATGAAGAATGTCACCGTCGGTATCTGTGAACTATCACCACGCAACGGCGCCCGATCCGCCGCGCAGTAGGCTCCGCACGACCGACGAATCGATCCGCGAACGGAGGGATCCGCCCTGCATACCGCCGAACTCGCTGTGCCACACCGGCATCCGCATTCCGACTCGGCCGCGCGATGACCGCCGACATCATCGTCTGCGGCCTCGGCCCCGCCGGTCGCGCGCTCGCGCACCGCTGCCTCGCACACGGAATGTCGGTCACCGCCGTCGATCCGCTACCGGATCGCCGCTGGTCAGCAACGTATGCGGGGTGGTACGACGAGTTGCCGCGGTGGCTGGATCCGCAGGTCGTCGCCGCCACCGTCGATCGCCCCGCAGCCTGGGGCACCCGAATGCATCGACTCGACCGGACCTATGTCGTCTTCGATTCCGAACGGCTGCGAGATTCGCTGAATCTCGACGGCGCCCGCATATCGGCGGATCGCGTTGTCGAAATTCGGCACAACACAGTGACTTTGGCTTCGGGCACAATATATACCGCGAATCGTGTTATCGACGCACGAGGAATAGCCCGCTCGCCCGCGCTGGCCGAGCAAACCGCGTACGGCGTTGTCGTCCAACGGGATACCGAGATCGAGCCGCTGTTCATGGACTGGCGCCCCGACAACGGCGCGGAACCCGGTGCGCCCCCATCGTTTCTGTACGCGGTGCCGTTGGGTGCGCGGACCGTGCTGCTGGAGGAGACCTGCCTCGCCGGGCGTCCCGCCCTCGGCACCGCGGTCCTGCGCGACCGGCTGCACCACCGGTTGCGGGCGCGCGGGATCGAACTCACCGGGACCGAACCGATCGAGCGCGTGCGATTCCCGGTGCAGGGCGGGCGGCCGGGGCGACGCGGCTTCGGCGCGGCGGGCGGCTTCACCCATCCCGCAACGGGTTATAGCGTCACCGCCGCACTCGCCGCCGCCGATACGGTCGCGCTCGGAGCCACGGCATGGTCGATGCGGGCGCGCGCCGTCCATGCGCTGCGGGCGGCCGGTCTGCGGGCGCTGCTCGCACTGCCGCCCGCCGATATAGCGGTCTTCTTCGATGCCTTCTTCACGATGCCGCCGGAATTACAACGCGCGTATCTATCGGGGCGCACCGACTTCGGCGGCACTGTCGCCGCTATGCGCACCCTCTTCGCCGCCCTGCCGACTCCCCTGCGTCGGCGCGTCGCGACCGCGACACTCGGGATACCGATTCGCGCGCGCATTCGAATGGGTTCGTCCATGATGGAGTGATGGCACGAGCTATCTGGAAGGGCTCGATCGCATTCGGGCTGGTAAACGTCCCTGTCAAGGTGTACACCGCCACCGAGGACCACGATATCCGGTTCCACCAAGTGCATGCCAAGGACGGCGGGCGGATCAAGTACGACCGGGTCTGCACGGTATGCGGCAAGTCCGTGCAGTATGCCGATATCGACAAGGCCTACGAATCACCCGAGGGTGACAAGGTCATCCTGACCGACGAGGACTTCGGCAAACTGCCCGCGGCGGAGAAGCACGAGATTCCCGTGCTGCAGTTCGTGCCCTCCGACCAGATCGACCCGATCCTGTTCGAGAAGAGCTACTACCTGGAGCCCGATTCGAATACCCCCAAGGCCTACGTGCTGCTGGCGACCACGCTGGAACGCATCGATCGGACCGCCCTCGTGCACTTCACCCTTCGGCAGAAGACCCGGCTCTCCGCGCTGCGCGTGCGCGACGGCGTGCTGGTGCTGCAGACGCTGCTGTGGCCCGATGAGGTCCGCGCGGTCGACTTCGAATCCCTCGACGGCGTCGCCGAGCCGAAGCCGCAGGAGATCAAGATGGCCGAGACGCTCGTCGAAACCATGTCCGACGATTTCGATCCCGACCAGTACACCGACGAATACCAGATCGAGCTCAAGAAGGTGCTCGACGACGCGATCGCCAGCGGTACCGGAAAGATCGTCAGCCAGCCCGAGGCCGTGCCCGCCGAGATGGATGCCGAGGTCGTCGATCTGGTGGCGGCATTGCAGCGCAGCCTGGAGGCCAGCGGGCGGCGGGCCGCGGAAAGCTCCGCGAGCGCGGCCACGAAGCCGAAGGCCAAGGCGGCACCGGCGAAGAAGGCCACCAAGGCAGCCGCGAAGAAGACCGCCGCCAAGCCAGCCAAGAAGACCGCGAAGAAGACCGCCGCCCGCAAGGGCGCGTAACCGTCACCCGCACACCCCTGGCAAACTGGGCGGCATGGACCCCGCCATAGCGATCGTCCCGATGGGCCTCGGCCATCTGCGCCAAGTGCTGGATCTGGGACACGAGGTATTCGACACCACCGTCAAGCCGTACACCTCATGGTCGCTGACGTCGGTGGCCGAACATCTGGACAGCCCGGATAACGCGTGCTGGGTCGCTCTCGACTCCGATCGGGTGGTCGGATTCGTCCTCGGCTCGATGGAATTCGAACATCGTGACGACTGGGCCTATCTCGAATGGATCGCCGTCGCACCCGATATGCAGGGTCTCGGTATCGCCCGCCGCCTCGTCGACATCTGCTCCGATGCGCTGTTCGCACGCGGCGCACGACGCATCGTCACCGATGTCGAGCAGCGCAATACCGCCTCCGCGACGCTCATGACGCGCAACGGATTCCGGCCAGCGGCAACCGTGACGCTATTCGTCCGGCCGAATCCGGATGAGCCCGAACCGGATTCCGCTGACGAGGCCTTGCCCACGATGCCGCCGGGGGCCAAGCGAGCGCTGATCCGCCACGGCCGACTGGCCGGTGAGGGACGCGTCGCCCGCTGAACCCTAGTCTTCGCCGAGCGCCTGCGTCCGGGCGCTGAGCGAACGACCGAGCCTGGTCACCTCGGCATCGATTTCCGACAGCAGCGTCGGGGTGGTTCTACCGCTCTGACGCTCGGCGAACGGCGTCTGCAGCAGCGGTCTCAGCCAGCGCAGCACGCCGACCCAGGCGGGCACGTTGATCCGCCTGGCGCGCCGCTCGATTCCCCGCTCGAACCTGGCGGCGCACTCGTGCACCGAGGTCGTCTTGCGGATCGGGTTCGGCAACTCGGCGAGCGCCCGGGTGACCGCGGGCAGGTCCGCGAAACCTTCCCGCACGAGCGGGGTGTCGATCCACGACATGTGCGCGGACCCGACATCGACGCCGCGGTGTGCGACCTCGAGCCGAAGCGCGTTGGCGAAGTGCTCGATCCCGGCCTTGGAAGCATCGTAGGCCACCATCCCCGGCATCGCCATATAGGCCGCAATGGAGGAGACGATGAGCACGTACCCGCGCCGCTCGATGACCGACGGCAGGGCGGCGCGGACGGTGTGGAAACACCCGAGGAGGTTGACCTCGATCACCCGTCGGAAGGCGGCTGGGTCCACCCCCAGAACCGACCCGTAACTGGCGATGCCCGCGTTGGCCATGACGATGTCGATACCGCCGAATCGCGCGATCCCTCGGGCGACCGCGGCCTCCATTGCGGGAAGATCGCGCACATCGGCGGAGACCGCGACGACGTGCTCGTCGCCGCCCAGCTCCGCCGCGAGCTCCCGCAGCGGAGGCTGGTCGATATCGATGAGCACCAGGTGCGCGCCGCGCGCGCGCAATCGCCGGGCGACCTCTGCGCCGATGCCACTTGCGCCGCCGGTAATGAATGCGACCTTGCCGGTGAAGGCGGTCATGGTTCTAGAGCCTAAACCCCTTGGCCGTGTTTCAGTAATGATTCAGCAACCACGTGCGGCCTGGCCGGGCACTCCGGTGTCACCACTCGAAACACTGCCTAGCCGGATCAGAACATTCCGTGCGGGATCTGATCGTCGTCGGGTACCGGTTGTACGACATCCCAGTGTTCGGTGATCACGCCGTCGACCAGTCGCCAGATGTCCACCACCGCGATGCCGCGCGCGTCGTCGGGCGCAATCATGTGGTAGTGCACGACGGCGTAGTCGTCGTCGGCGATGACCCGTTTGATCTCCAGTCGAGCCTTGGCCACCGGCGAATTCGCGGTGAATTCGATGAAGGCGTCACGGCCGGACGGGTTCCCGGGACTGTGTTCGATGAAGTTCTCGTGCAACAGGGTTCGCAGCACCTCGATATTGCCGTTGGTGAACTCGGCGAGGCTGCGCAGCAGGAGTTCTTTATTGCGGGTTGCCAGATTGTTCGTCATGCGGGTAACCGTCCCAGCAGGGTGGTAAGCCTGTCGATTACCAGGCATGTAATGGCGCGGCGCGGCAACGCGGTGATACTGGTGTGCGTGGACCGAGATCGGCACGTGGGTGTGCTGTTGCGCGAGTGGCGGACGCGGCGCAGGATCAGTCAGCTCGAGTTGTCGGCGCAATCCGGAATTTCCACGCGGCATATCAGTTTTGTCGAAACGGGGCGGACCGTGCCGAGTCCAGCGATGATCGAGCGATTCGCCGAGCACCTGAGTATTCCGCTACGGGAACGCAACCGCCTACTGGTGGCGGCCGGTCACGCACCGACCTATCGACACCGGACGCTGGACGATCCGGATCTGGCCGAGGCACGGGCCGCGGTGCAGCGGGTGCTGCGGGCACATGAGCCGTTCCCGGCGTTGGCCATCGACAGCCGCTGGAATCTGTTGTTCGCCAACGCGGCGACCGAGGTGTTCTTCGATGAGGTCGATCCGGCGCTGCTCGAACCACCCATCAATATGATGCGAGTCGGGCTGCACCCCAAGGGTTTCGCGCCGCGCGTGCGCAATATCGATCAGGTGCGCGGATTTCTGCTGCCGCGTCTCGCCAGGCAGGCCGCACAGACGGGGGATCCCGAATTGGCCGCGCTGTATGGGGAATTGAGTGCGTTCGCACCCGATGCCGGTCCCCCGCGGATCGATCCCGCGGATATCGCACTGCCCATCCACATCCGCCATCGCGGTACGCAGCTATCGTTGTTCAATACGATCATGCGGTTCGGCGCGGCCTTCGATGTGACGCTCGACGAGATCGCGATCGAATCCTACTTTCCGGCCGACCCCACCACCGCCGCCTACCTGCACTCGCTCGCCGGGTAACGGCTGCGGGGTCACCCCTCCGAGGCCCGGGCCCTCCCCTCGGCGAAGAAGTCGAGCAGGCTCGCGACCGTGTCGACCTCCTCGCGGGGGCGCAGTGCACCGAAGGAGGTATTCCAGAAATCGCCGCTGCGCGGTGTCCACGGGCCGACATAGGCGTATGGCCCAGGATGTGCGGAATCACCTGGCGACACACCGTAATTGACTTCGTGCACCGTGCTGGACAGGTCGAAATGCTCCGGCCAGAGCACCGGAATGACATCGGGGGCCGCGCAGCGCAATGCGGCATCGCCGAGCGCGAACCAGTCCGCGATCTGCGTCGCCGCCTCCGGATCGACCTGGATCGCATCGCCGGGATCGGTTCCGGTGGTGTCGACGTAGACCCCCTCCGGGGCCTGCGCCTCGAATCCCGCGCTGGCCGCCACCTTGTCGTAGGTCCCCGCCAGCGGCGTGCGCCCCTCCGGCCACACCAGATCGGCGCCGATCACCGATACCGGCCATTGCGCACCGCCGAAGCCGCCGTGGACGACGCGCATGCGGATGGTCCCGAACCGCCGAAACTGCGGTCCGGCGATCAACAACTCCCCCGCCGCGTGCAGGGCGAGCCGGGTGTCCCGATACGTTGTGTCGTCCACTCCAGCATCATGGCCGTCACGGGCCGCGCGCGCCATACCCCGCCGGATATGCCCCGAGGTCATTTCTCGTGCGCTGACCAGCAGCACCCGGGCAAGCAGCGCTTACTATCGAGATGTCGAAGAGGGAGGACACCAGCGATGGAATTCCATGTGCCCGTCATCGATATTTCGCCCTACGTCGACGGCGGTTCCGACACCGAGCGCCGACCGGTGGCCCGTGCGATCGATGCGGCCGCGAGCACCGTCGGCTTCCTGCAGATCACCGGTCACGCGATCCCGCGGCAGGTGCTCGACGACTTCGCGGCCGCCGTCGACTCGTTCTTCGACCTCGATCCGGCGACGAAACGGGACTATCGCACCCCACCCGAGATCAACCGCGGCTACTCCCCGCCCAACAGCGAAAACCTCAGCCTCAGCCTCGGCGTCGAATCCGCGGCTCGCATGAACGACTTCTTCGAGGCCTTCAATGTCGGCATTTCCGCGGCCGCCTACCCGCACGTCGCGTTTTCGACGTACGACTACGCCGAAAACCTCTGGCCGACACAGGTTCCCGGCTTTCGTGCACCGGTGGAGGCCTACTTCGCGCACGCCGCCCGCATCGCCAGAACCCTCACCACCGCCTTCGCGGACGCCCTCGAACTGCCGCCCGGCTATTTCACCCGGTTCACCGACCACTCCCTCGACGTCCTGCGGATGAACAACTACGCACTGCCACCGGGCGCCATCCATCTCGACGGCGAACTCACCGGCATGGGCGAGCACACCGATTACGGCATTGTCACCGTCCTGTGGGCCGATCAGGCCCCCGGTCTGCAGGTTCTCGGCGCGGACACCCGCTGGCACGATGTGCAACCCGCCGACGACGCCCTCCTGGTCAACCTCGGCGACCTGATGGCGCGCTGGACCAATGAACGCTGGCTGTCCACCCTGCACCGCGTCATGCCGCCCATCACCGATGGCACCATTCAGCGACGCCGCAGTGCGGCCTTCTTCCACGATGGCAACCCCGACGCCCGCATCGAAACCCTGCCTTCCTGCATCGGTGCGGGCAGTAAGTACGAGCCGATCACCGTCGCCGAACATCTGCGCGCAAAACTCGGGGGTTCCCGTGCGCTGCAACCGAATACGAACGCCACCCGAGAGGCCGCCCGCGTCCTGGCGGCAACCTCCGGCGATACCGCCCCGGTCGAGCGATAGGTCGAATCACCGACTTATTCAACCAATCGGTTGACTGTTGGGTACTGTGCGGGCAGACTCACCATGTGGTTGAGGATGAAGCCGGGCTGGATACGTTGTTCCATGCGCTGTCCCACCCCACGCGGCGCGCGATGCTGCGGCAACTGGCCGATGGTGAGCACAGTGTCGGCGAATTGGCCGAGCCGTATGCGATGTCGCTGGCGGGGGCGTCCAAGCATATCCAGGTGCTGGAGCGGGCCGGGCTGGTCGAGCGCATGGTGCGCGGGCGGGTTCATATATGCCGCCTCGATGCGCGGCCGATTCGCGGTGGCGTCGAGTGGATGCGCTTCTACGAGCGCTTCTGGACCGAACGACTCGATCGACTCGAAGAAATCCTGCGACGGGAGGACGAATCATGACGATGCGCGACGGCGATTACGGGACGCTGGTCGAACCGGGAACGGTGCGGCTGGAGCGGCTGCTGCCCGGACCGATCGAACGGGTATGGCGCTACATCACCGATGCCGAGCTGCGCCGAACCTGGCTGGCCGCAGGCGATATGGAGTTGCACGCGGGCGGTGCTGTCGAATTGGTATTCCGCAATTCCGAACTCACCGATGCCGACGATCCGGCACCCGCGGAGTACGCCGGAGAGCACCGCGAGCCCGGTGTGATCCTCGCCTGCGATCCGCCGAAGCTGCTCACCTTCACCTGGTCCGACGGTTCCGAAGTGACCTTCGAGTTGACCAGCGTCGAGGACGAGGTCCGCCTCGAGCTCACCCATCGCAAACTCCCCGACCGCTCCCGGGTGCTGAATGTCTCCGGCGGCTGGCACAGCCACCTCGACCTGCTCGCCGCACGGCTGGCGAACCGCACGCCGGAACCGTTCTGGCCCAAATTCGCACGGCTGGCCACCGAATACGCCGAACGCATTCCGGAGTGACCGCTACTTGCGAAACTTGGTTTGCAGCTCGGCCAGCGTGGCCTGTAGATCCGCCGGATCGTTGGTCTTGAAGATGCCCTGATATCCGGATTCGGCCCGCACCGCCGCCTCGACCTCCGGATCGTGGTAGAGCTTGGCCAGCGCGAGCAGTTTCGGATTGTCCTTGTCTTCGGCTCGGGCGGCGAAGACATTGATGTACTGCTTCAACTCCGGGCGCTCGGGATCGTCGGTGAAGATGGTCTCGTTCTTGGTGAGACCGGCCGGACGCGCGAAGGTGTCGTCGACGAATGCGGCATCGACGCTCTCCAGCGATTGCGCGGTCAGCGTGGGATCGATGGTCTTCAGGCTCACCTTCGAGGCGTCGGTGTCCACATCCTCGATCTTCGAATCCCAGCTCGCGCCGCCCTTCAGCACGATCAACCCGGCGGCGGCCAGGCCGAGTAGCGGTCGGACCTGATTGGCCGGATTGTTGCTCAGCGTGATCTGGCCGCCCTTGGGGATCTCGGCCACCGATTTGTGCTTACGCGAGTACAGGGTCAGCGGGAAGATCTCGGTCGCACCTATCGGCACCAGGGTGTCGTTATTGCGGACGTTGTAATTGGCCAGGTATCGCACGTGCTGGAACTTGTTGAGGTCGATCCGGCGCTGTGCCAGTGCCGGATTCGGCTGGTTGTAGTCGGTGAAATTGACGAACTCGACGGCAATGCCCTGTTCGGCGGCCTTCTTCCGATAGACGTCCCAATGTGGCAGCGAGATATCGTTCACGCCGATGCGCACCACGTCGTCGTGGTGCTCCCGGCCACACGCGACTCCGCCAGCGGTCAGGGCAAGAAGCAGGGGAATCACCAGAACATGGCGCAGCAATCGCATTGCAGGCAACCTAGACGTACGTCCAACTAGTTGCCAGAGTTTCGCTCAGCTCAATCCAAACCGTTGCCCGACAGCCGGAGACATCGCTTGGATTACCGGGTTCATACTGCGACAAGCATTTCGGGAGCACGAGTGAAATTCCATCGGGTACTGGCGATCCCGGTCCTGGTAGCCACCTCGGCCCTCACCCTGACGGCGTGCGGCAGCGACGACAAGGCTTCCTCGGACAACGTAGTGCGCATCGGCACCACCGACAAGGATCACGCCTGGGACGTCTTCGAGGAGAAGGCGAAATCGCAGGGCATCACCCTGCGGATCACCAACTTCTCCGACTACAAGCAGCCGAATCTCGCACTGTCGCAAAAGCAGATCGATCTGAATCTGTTCCAGCATCTGCAGTTCCTCGGCGCCTACAACGTCGCCAATAACGACACCCTGACCCCCATCGCCTCGACCTATATCGTGCCGCTCGGGCTCTACTCCAAGAAGCACAAGTCGCTCGCGGACCTGCCGCAGGGCGCCGAGATCGCGATCCCGAATGATCCGACCAACCAGGCGCGGGCGCTGTTCGTCCTGCAGGCCGCCGGTTTGCTGAAGCTTTCCGGTGACAGCAAGGCGCCGACACCCGCCGATATCGATAAGGGCGCGTCCAAGGTCAAGGTGACCCCGGTCGACGCGGCGCAGACCGCGCTCTCGCTCGCCTCGGTCGACGGGTCGATCATCAACAACACCTTCCTCGACCGCTCCGGCATCGACCCCAATTCGGCGCTCTACAAGGATGATCCGAAGAATCCGGCCGCCGAACCGTATATCAATGTCGTGGTGTCCAGGGCTGCGGACAAGAACAATGAGCTCTACCAGAAGGTGGCCCAACTCTGGCACGACCCCGATGTGCAGCAGGCGCATGCCCAGGTCACCAAGAACACCGCGGTCGAGGTCAAGCGCACCGGTCCCGAGCTGGAGCAGATTCTGGCCAGGGTGCAGCAGACCATCAAAGACGGCAAGTGAGCCACACATCGGTTCCCGCGGTCGAATTCCGGTCGGTCACCAAGGTTTTCGGCAAGGGCGCGGATAAGCATATCGCGCTGGACGCCATCGACCTGCGCATCGAACAGGGCGAGATCTTCGGTGTGATCGGCTATTCCGGCGCCGGTAAGAGCACCCTGGTCCGACTGATCAACGCATTGGAGAGGCCGACCACCGGCACCGTCGAGGTCTGCGGCACACCCATTACGGGCGTGCGGGAGGCCGAGGTCCGACGCATCCGCCGGGATATCGGCATGGTTTTCCAGCAGTTCAACCTGTTCCGATCGCGCACGGCCGCGGGCAATATCGAATATCCGCTGAAGGTGGCGGGTTGGCAGCGCGCCGAACGCAAGGCACGGGTCAAGGAGCTGCTGGAGTTCGTCGGGCTCGCCGATAAGGCCCGCAGCTATCCCGATCAGCTCTCGGGCGGTCAGAAGCAGCGGGTCGGCATCGCGCGGGCGCTGGCGACCTCACCGTCGCTGCTGCTCGCGGACGAATCGACCTCGGCACTGGATCCGGAGACCACCGGTGAGGTGCTGCGGCTGCTGAAGAAGATCAATCGCGAACTCGGCGTCACCATTGTGGTGATCACCCACGAAATGGATGTCATCCGCGCGGTGGCCGATCGGGTCGCGGTGCTCGCCGAGGGGAAGATCGTCGAACTCGCCAGCACCTTCGAGGTTTTCGCGAGTCCGCAGGCACCGCCGACGCAGTCGTTCGTGGAGACCGTGCTGCACAATCGGCCCGACGCCGCGGAACTGCGGCGACTCGGCGAGCTGCACGGTGGCCGGTTGGTCACGGTGGATATCGATGACCAGCGCGGGATCGGCGCGGCGTTGGCCACCGCCGCGCACGCGGGTGTCGAGTTCGAGGTGGTGTACGGCGGGGTGAGCACGTTGCAGGACCGGACCTTCGGCAGTGTGACGCTGGCCCTGCACGGTTCGGATGACGACGTGGACAAGGTGATCGACGCACTCGATCGCCGCTAGCGCCTGCTCGCAGGTCGATAGAAACGATCTGCGTCGGCTGAAAGGACTAGCCGTGCATACGGATTGGGACAAACTCCGACCGGTACTGACCGAGGCCATCGGCACCACCATCTACTTGGTGCTGCTCACCTTTGTGGTGGGCGGATTGATCGGGCTGTTCCTCGGCACCGCCCTCTACACCACCCGCAAGGGCGGACTGCTGGCGAATGCGCCGATCAACCTGCTGCTCAATGTGCTGGTGAATGTGGTCCGGCCGATCCCGTTCATCATCCTGCTCGCGGCACTCGGCCCGGTCACCCTCGAGGTGGTCGGGACGACGATCGGAACGGAGGCCGCGGCCTTCGTCATGATCGTGGCGGCGTCGTTCGGCATAGCCCGGATCGTGGAACAGAATCTGGTCACGGTGGATCCGGGCGTTATCGAGGCGGCCAGGGCCGTCGGGGCCGGGCCGCTGCGGATCATTCTGACACTGCTGATCCCGGAAGCGTTGGGGCCCTTGGTCCTCGGCTATACCTTCGTGGTGATCGCCATTGTCGATATGTCGGCCATGGCGGGCACGGTCGGCGGTGGCGGGCTCGGCGATTTCGCGCTGGTCTACGGGTATCAGCGCTTCGACTGGCAGGTGACCCTGGTCGCCACGCTCATCATTATCGTTGGCGTGCAGGGCATTCAGTTTCTCGGCAACTTCGTCGCCCGAAAGGTGCTGCGCCGCTGAGTCTTCGGCGTGGGCCTTGCGGAATCAGTGCGCTCTCGACGCGGATCGCGTCGAGAGCGCGCTCGGTCGGTCAGGACGTCAGCCCGCGTTCGCGGTGCACTGCGAATCGACGATGCGCGGTCCGCGCGGCACCGAGCTGCCGAAGTTCAGCAGCGGCGGCGGTGCGGTCGGCCCGGCATTGGCGATCGCCTGCTGTTCGGCCTCGGCCCGCGTCGGCGCCCAGGCCCAGCCCAAGTGCTCATCACCGTTGCGAGCCACGGCCGCGCAGCCATTGGCGAACTGGACGATGACGTGGCAGCTGGACAGGCCGCACTGCTGCACGGCGGCACGATCCGAATCAGCCCAGTTCGAGTAGTTGTACGCCCATCCGAGGGTCGCATCGCCCCGCGGCGAGGTCGAGATCGCCAGCGAGCCGTAGAGGCCCCCATCCGCCTGTGCGGCACCGGCACCAGCGGCGATGCAGGCACCAGCGGATGCGGCCACCAGACCCATGGCGGCCTTGGACGACAGTGACATGTGATATCTCCCCAGTTCAGAAAATCGCCTCGGATCGAGGTCGTGCTCGGCCCGATCCGAATTGTCCAGACCTTTCTAGCACCGGGATCCGACAAACCGGGAATCAGCGATCCCGCAGCACCACCGCACCGCTCGCCGCGGCTGCGACCCGGCCCCACGGCGGCACCACATCTCGCCAGTCCGCGGGCCAATTCGCCAGCGCGACAATCATCATGATCACCAGATGAATCGGCGCGGAGGTGCCCTGCCAGAACGGCGCGTCATCGATGAGATGCGTGGTCACCGCCCCGGTCAACACCAGCACCAGCATGGCCGCACCCAAGAATCTGCTCTCCCGGCGCGGAATCACCAGCAGCACAGCGGCGATCAACTCCAGCGCGCCGACCACGAACCGCATATTCGGATGAAACCCCCAGTCCGCGAACTTCTCCGCATACGCGGGCCCGAAAAATGTAGACCCGGGCCAGAACTTGGTGGCGAAGCCGACGAAGAACTCGAATCCGAGAAACCAGTAGAGGCCGGTCCGTAACCGTCCCGAGCGCGAGCGTTGCGACATATTTCTCTCTCCAACAGATCATCCGCCGCGGCGGTGACGGGCGCCTCCCCGTCACCGCTATGACCAGCGCCACCCGCAGAATGTGACGGCGGCCGGGACTCCTCCATACCGCCGCCGTGCTCATCCCATGGCGGCGTCGGTATGCTGGTCGCCGCGGCACTCCCATCTGCCGACGCACTGAAACAGTCACACCTTTTGTCGCCAAAACCCTGCTCTTTGTATGCCTTTCGCATTCTCGCGAGCCGTCTGGGATGAATACCGTGGTGGGGTCGACTGTGCGAGCGAGACGGAAGAGTTACCTCGATGCTGGTTGTCAACGAAGGGTCGACGCGACGACCCGAACAGTGTGTGCTCGATTGGCTACGGACTTGGAACGGCCAATACGTCATTGTGGGGCTTGCTGTTTCGGGGTATCCCATACCCGACGGCAACCCGAGTGGCGCCACACGGCAGATGGACGTGGTGGTCATTACTCCGCGCGCTGTGGCTGTGATCGAAGTCCAGGAGATCGCTTCGGAGGTGACCGGCGGGGCCCTGTCGATGGGGGCCGACGGGCGCTGGCAGCTTTCCGGATTCGATGGGGAGCCGGTTCCCCGCCGCGACGGTGATCCATTCGACAAGGTGACGAGCAATGCGAACCTGCTGAGCCAGATAGTGCGCAGGCGGCACCCGGATGCCCACGCCGACAAGCTGATCGTGGTCGTGCCGCCCCGAGAAGCGACCATCACACTGGACATCGAATCGCGAAAGCCCGGCGGCACCGTGGTCCTCGACTCGTCGGCGGGGTTGCGAGCCTGGTTCCTTCGAACGGCGAACCGTAAGCTGATCTGGACCGCGGAGCAGGCCTACGAACTGCTCGGCGAGCTCGGCCTTTCCCCTGTGGTCACGATGGAAGATCTTGTGGCCGAAGGGTTTCCGTCGCAAACCAGACGACCCCAGCGTCCCGCGTCGAAGGTGCTGGTGCAAGCCCATGCGTCGTCCGCGCTCGGCGCCGTCGACCTTGCCGACGACGGTCGGACGTCGTCGGAGCTGTCGCATTCCAGTACTCCATATCCACCATGGCTCCCGACCGATATCGACGAGGAGCCTTCGACGGACGTGGCACATTCGCTACCCGACATCGGTACCGATACGGATGCGCATGCCAAGGTATCCGCGCCGCCGCCGGAGCCGGTGGAACGTCCGGATGCGCTACGGCCGCCGTCGCCTCGGCAGGCTCCGCAGTTGTCGTCGGCATTCACGGGCCAGTGGTCGTCGTGGATCGAGTCCGGTAGGTCGTCGGACGAGCCGCTGTCCCGCGGTGACCTCGACCGTCGAAGTCGATCGGTGCAAGCGCGGCAGCGTTCGACCGAGGCCGAGGCGGAGTCCGTGTCGGAGATGCAGCCGCAGACATTGTCGACAGCACTGGCCCAGCCTTCGGCAACGGTTGCGGCGCAGCCTGTTTCGGAGGAAGAGCCCCTGCCTTCGTCGACGGTTGCGCCGGAACCGCCGCCGCGGGCCGAGCCGCAACCCATGCCATTGGTGCGGCCGGACAGCGCACCCGCCGCCGAGCCCACGCATCGGGCTTCGGCTCCGCGGCTGGCGTCCGTGGTGCGCATCTGCGTTCTCACCGTGTGCGCCAAAGCGGTGAAGCTGATCTCGGGCCTGCCGCAACTACTCGCGACGGTGGTGGTGGTCGGGGTGATAGTCGGCACGACCTGGCTACTTATTTCCGAAGGTATGGACCCGACCCCTACTGTCGTCGAGCCACGCCCGGGATCGAGCATCGAGCCGACTGGTCCGCCGCAACCACCACCGTCCGAACCGCCTTCGGCGCCGTGCTTCCCATTCCAACAGCAGTGCTGATCGGCGCGCTGTTCTCAGGGCAATCCCGTCACATCCGCGGCGACGGACTCGTCGCGGCGGTGTAGTCGCGGTTCTAGACCGTAAAGCCCAAGGCGCGCAGCTGTTCGCGGCCGTCTTCGGTGATCTTGTCCGGGCCCCACGGAGGCATCCAGACCCAGTTGATCTTGAGGTCTTCGGCCAAGCCGGAGCGGACCAGGGCGTTGCGGGACTGATCCTCGATGACATCGGTCAGCGGGCAGGCCGCCGAGGTGAGGGTCATATCGAGGGTGACGATATTGTCCTGGTCGACGCTCATGCCGTAGACCAGCCCGAGGTCGACAACATTGATGCCGAGTTCGGGGTCGACGACGTCGCGCATCGCCTCCTCGATATCCTCGAGCTGCTTGATGTCCTCGGCCGAAAGTTCGACCTGCTCGGTCATTTCGGTCGCTGGTGTCTCGCTCATGACGGCTTTCCATTCGTGGAGATATCGCTGCTCATAGTCCGCTTGGCCTCTTCGGCGGAGGTTATCCGAATCACCGCATCCTTGAACGCCAGCCAACCCAGCAGCGCGCATTTGACCCGTGCCGGATACTTCGACACTCCGCCGAGCGCGATGCCGTCGCCGATCATGTCCTCATCGCCCTCGACGGTGCCGCGGCTCGAGATCATCTCGCTGTAGGAGTCGACGACCTTCAGCGCCTGCTGGACTGGTAGTCCGATGACCTGGTCGGTGAGGATCGAGGTGGCGGCCTGACTGATCGAGCAGCCCTGGCCGTCATAGGACACATCGGCGACATCACCGTTGTCGTCGAGCTGGACGCGCAAGGTCACCTCGTCACCGCAGGTCGGGTTGACGTGGTGCACCTCGGCACCGAACGGCTCCCGCAGCCCGCGGTGATGCGGGTGCTTGTAGTGGTCCAGGATCACTTCCTGGTACATCTGCTCCATGCGCATGTCTTATGCAACTCCGAAGAAGCTCTGTGCCTTCCGCACGGCGGCTACCAGCTGGTCTATCTCGTCCAGGGTGTTGTAAACCGCGAACGACGCGCGGGCCGTCGCTGGCACGCCGAGGCGGCGCATCAGCGGCCACGCGCAGTGGTGGCCCACACGCACGGCGACGCCCTCGTCGTCCAGAATCTGCCCGACGTCATGGGCGTGGATGCCCTCGACCACGAACGACACCGCACCGCCGCGGTCGATATTCTCGGCCGGGCCGATGATCCGCACGCCCGCGATCGCGGCGAGTCCGTCCAGTGCCGCACCGGTGAGCGCATGTTCATGTGCCGCAACGGCTTCCATGCCGATCGCTTCGAGATACCGCACGGCCGCGCCCAATCCGACCACCTGCGAGGTCATCGGCACACCGGCCTCGAAACGCTGCGGCGGCGGCGCGTAGGTGCTGCCCTCCATGGTGACGGTCTCGATCATCGAACCGCCGGTGATGAACGGCGGGGTCTCCGCGAGCAGCGCCCGCCGCCCGTAGAGCACGCCGACACCGGACGGTCCGAGCATCTTGTGCCCGGAGAACGCGGCGAAGTCGACACCGAGTTCACCGAAGTTCACCGGCATATGCGGCACCGACTGGCAGGCGTCGAGCACCGTCAGCGCGCCGACTTCCTTTGCCCGGCGGACCATTTCGGCGACATCGCTGACCGCACCGGTCACATTCGACTGGTGCGTGAACGCGACAACCTTGGTGGCGGGCGACAATTCGAGCGAATCGAGATCGATGCGGCCGTCATCGGTGATGCCGTACCACTTCAGGGTCGCACCGGTACGGCGCGCGAGTTCCTGCCACGGCACGAGATTCGCGTGGTGTTCGAGCTCGGTGATGACGATCTCGTCGCCCGGCCCCACGTGGTACGGGAAGCGATTGTCGGAGAACGCGTACGTCACCAGATTCAGCGATTCGGTCGCATTCTTGGTGAACACGATCTCATCGGCGTACACGCCGACGAACCGGGCGATATCGGCCCGCGCGCCCTCATAGGCGTCGGTGGCCTCCTCGGCCAGTTGGTGCGCACCGCGGTGCACGGCCGAATTGCGCTCGATGAGGAATTCACGTTCGGCGTCGAGCACGGCGAGAGGACGCTGCGAGGTCGCGCCGGAGTCCAGGTACACCAACGGTTTCCCGTCCCGAACCGTGCGGCTCAGGATCGGGAAGTCGGCCCGGATCCGGGCGACGTCGAGGGTACGGACCGTGGCGGTCATATCAGGCTCCAGCGGTAGCGGACTGGGGGACGGCAGTCGGCGCAGCCGACGGGGTGGGTGAGCCCTGGGTGAAGCGGACGTAGCCGTTGGCATCGAGTTCTTCGGCCAGCTCGGCGCCGCCCTCGGCGACGATGCGGCCGCCGACGAATACGTGCACGAATTCGGGCTGGATGTAGCGCAGGATGCGGGTGTAGTGCGTGATCAGCAGGATGCCGCCGTGCTCGCGCTCCTTGTACCGGTTCACGCCCTCGGAAACGATGCGCAGCGCGTCGACGTCCAGGCCGGAGTCGGTCTCGTCCAGGATGGCGATCTTGGGCTTGAGCAGACCCAGCTGCAGGATCTCGTGGCGCTTCTTCTCACCACCGGAGAAGCCCTCGTTCACGCTGCGCTCGGCGAAGGCGGCGTCGATGTCCAGCTCGTTCATCGACTCCTTCACCTCCTTGACCCAGGTGCGCAGCTTGGGGGCCTCGCCGCGGACCGCGGTGGCGGCGGTGCGCAGGAAGTTCGACATCGAGACGCCGGGAACCTCGACCGGATACTGCATGGCCAGGAACAGACCCGCACGCGCCCGCTCATCGACGGACATCGCGAGGACGTCCTCGCCGTCGAGGGTGATCGAGCCGGAGGTCACCGTGTACTTCGGGTGTCCGGCGATCGCGTAGGACAGCGTCGACTTGCCGGAGCCGTTGGGGCCCATGATCGCGTGCGTCTCACCGGATTTGATGGTGAGGTTCACGCCCTTGAGGATCTTGATGGGCTCGGCGGTCTCGTCCGGGTTGGCGACCTCGGCGTGCAGGTCCTTGATTTCCAGGGTGGTCATCGAATTCGGATTCCTTACTGACAAAGGGTTTGGTTGGTCATGCGCCGATCGCGGCGAGTTCGGCCTCGATGGCCGACTCCAGCCGCTCCCGGACCTCGGGGACCGCGATCTTCTGGATGATCTCGTGGAAGAAACCGCGCACCACCAGACGGCGGGCGGCGTCCTCCGGGATACCGCGGGCGCGCAGGTAGAACAGCTGCTCGTCATCGAAACGACCGGTGGCGCTCGCATGGCCGGCGCCGACGATCTCGCCGGTCTCGATTTCCAGATTCGGCACCGAATCGGCACGCGCGCCATCGGTGAGCACCAGGTTGCGGTTCACCTCGAAGGTGTCGGTGCCCTCGGCGGCCGCGCGGATGAGCACGTCGCCGACCCACACCGTGCGGGCATCGCCCTTCGGTGAATGCGGATCACCTTGCAGCGCACCCTTGTACAGCACATTGGACTTGCAGTGCGGGACCGCGTGGTCGACGAGCAGGCGCTGCTCGAAATGCTGACCGGCGTCGGCGAAGTAGAGGCCGAGCAGTTCGGCATCGCCGCCGGGACCCGCGTAGCGGACATTGCCGGTGAGGCGCACCAGATCACCGCCGAGGGTGACCGAGGTGTGCCGCAGGGTGGCATCGCGGCCGAGCTGGGCGTGGTGCGCGGTGGCGTGCACGGCGTCGTCGGCCCAGTCCTGGATCGCGACCACGATCAGCTTGGCGCTGTCGCCGAGCACGAATTCGATGTTCTCGGCGTAGGTTCCGCTGCCCCGCTGGTCGATGACCACGGTGGCGACGGCGAAGTTGCCGAGCCGGACCTGCAGGTGGCCGTATGCGGTCTTACCCTCACCCGGACCGGTGACGGTAACGGTGACCGGTTCGGCGACTTCGGTTTCCGAACCGACCGAGATCACGGTCGCCTCTTCGAAACCCGAATAGGCCTGGGCCGCAACCCGATCCGACGGCACACCGGCAGCGCCGAGGCGAGAGTCGGTGCGCGCCACCGTTTCCACCGTCACGCCGGCGACCGGTGCGACCTCGACGGTGACCGATCCGTCCCGAACGGCGGTGCCGTCCTGTAGGCCGCGCAGGCGGCGCAGCGGGGTGAACCGCCACGCCTCATCCTTGGCCGAGGGCACTTCGAAGGCGTCCACGTCGAAGGAAGTGAATACCTCCCCCTTGTTGACTGCCGGGGTGCGAGCCTCAGCGGCCGCGGCAACGTTGTCCAGGGCTGCCATCAGCCGACGGCTCCTTCCATCTGCAGTTCGATCAGGCGGTTCAGCTCGAGCGCGTACTCCATCGGGAGTTCCTTGGCGATCGGCTCGACGAAGCCGCGCACGACCATCGCCATCGCCTCGTCCTCGGTGAGGCCGCGGCTCATCAGGTAGAACAGCTGGTCCTCCGACACCTTCGAAACGGTGGCCTCATGGCCCATCGTCACGTCGTCCTCGCGGATATCGACGTAGGGGTAGGTGTCGGAGCGGCTGATCGTATCGACAAGCAGCGCATCACATTTCACGGTCGACTTGGAACCGTGTGCACCCTTGTTGACCTGGACCAGGCCGCGGTAGGAGGCCCGGCCGCCGCCGCGCGCCACCGACTTCGACACGATGGTCGACGAGGTGTGCGGCGCCAGGTGCAGCATCTTCGCGCCGGTGTCCTGGTGCTGGCCCTCGCCAGCGAACGCGACCGAGAGCACCTCGCCCTTGGCGTACTCACCCATCATCCACACGGACGGGTACTTCATGGTGACCTTGGAGCCGATATTGCCGTCGATCCACTCCATGGTCGCGCCCGCCTCCGCCTTGGCCCGCTTGGTGACCAGGTTGTAGACGTTGTTCGACCAGTTCTGGATGGTGGTGTAGCGGCAGCGGCCGCCCTTCTTCACGATGATCTCGACCACCGCGGAGTGCAGCGAATCCGACTTGTAGATCGGTGCGGTGCAGCCCTCGACGTAGTGCACGTAGGCGCCCTCGTCGACGATGATCAGGGTCCGCTCGAACTGGCCCATGTTCTCGGTATTGATCCGGAAGTACGCCTGCAGCGGGATGTCGACGTGCACGCCCGGCGGCACGTAGATGAACGAACCACCCGACCACACGGCGGTGTTCAGTGCGGAGAACTTGTTGTCACCGGCCGGGATAACCGTGCCGAAGTACTTCTCGAAGATCTCCGGGTGCTCGCGCAGACCGGTGTCGGTGTCCAGGAAGATCACGCCCTGGGCCTCCAGATCCTCACGGATCTGGTGGTAGACGACCTCGGACTCGTACTGGGCGGCGACACCGGCGACCAAGCGCTGCTTCTCCGCCTCCGGGATGCCGAGCTTGTCGTAGGTGTTCTTGATGTCCTCGGGCAGATCTTCCCAGCTCTCGGCCTGCTTCTCGGTCGAGCGCACGAAGTACTTGATGTTGTCGAAGTCGATGCCATCGAGGTTGGAGCCCCAGCTCGGCATCGGCTTGCGGTCGAAGATGCGCAATGCCTTGAGCCGGTGCTCGAGCATCCACTCGGTCTCGTTCTTCTTGGCCGAGATGTCGCGGACGACAGCCTCGGACAGGCCTCGTTGCGCGCTGGCACCGGCCACATCCGAATCGGCCCAGCCGTAACCGTATTTACCCAGGGAAGCGATGGTTTCTTCCTGAGTGAGCGGTTGCACCTGGTCGGTGGTCGTCGTCATTCGGCACTCCTTCCGGAGTCGTTCGTACGTCCCGCTGCGGGCTGTGCAGCGGCCTTATGGGAAGCGTTGTCGGTATCGGTAATGGGCAGAACGAACAGCGGCACATGGGTCGTGCACGCGCAATCGCCGTTGGCGATCGTCGCAAGCCGCTGTACATGGGTGCCGAGCAGGTCCCGGAAAGCCTCGAGTTCGGCCTCGCACAGCTGTGGGAATTCCTCGGCGACGTGTGCCACCGGGCAGTGGTGCTGGCAGATCTGGACGCCAGCGCCGACCTTGCGGGTAGACGCGGCGAATCCGGCATCGGTGAACGCCTCCGCGATCTCCTCCGCCTTGGCGGTGGTGTTTTCCGCGGTGTGCTCGGCGACCGGTTCGATGCCCTTGACGACGGTCCTGGCCTGCCGGCGCGCGAATTCGGTGATGGCCTGCTCGCCGCCGATCTCACCGAGCTGCCGAATCGCTGCCCCGGCCAGATCGTCATAAGCGTGGCCCAGCCGTCCCCGGCCGACGGCCGTGAGCTGGTATTGCTTGGCCGGGCGGCCGCGACCCTTCTGCTGCCACGGCGCCGAGCGGCTCGCCCGCGCCTGACCGGATTCGATCAGCGCGTCCAGGTGCCGACGAACACCCGCTGGCGTCAGGCCGAGCTTGGTGCCGATCGCGGTCGCGGTGATCGGCCCCTCTTCGAGCAGCAGTTGGACAACGGCGGCTCTTGTATGTCCCTCACCGCCCGTGACCAGGGCCGCGGGCGCAGCAGAAGCGGCGGCACCGGTACGGCGACCGGTGCCTCCATCCTCGTCGTGCGGCAAACCCACGGTTTTCACAACACCAGTGTGACGGAATTATTTCCCGGAATCTAATAAGGGTGCCCTGAGTTGCCATGCCGATGACCTGCGCGGAAGCACTCCGGCGGCGGACAGGAGACCGCAACGAGTTCACCACCTGCGCCTACCGCGCCACCGCGGGGCCGCGCGCCGGACAGAATTGCGAGTGCGATTTAGGACACACCTAGGTACTGAAAATCCCCTGGCACTGTTCAGCGGACCGCGACCAGCTTCATCGGGGTCGCGAGCAGCGCGTCGATGGCGTCCTCCCAATCTGCGGTAACGGTTGTGACGAGGGCCGGGTCGAACCGACCGGCGGCGACCAGGTCGAGGACGGCCGGAATCGCGGGGCGGACGTGGGCGCGGCCGGTATGGAAGGTGCAGCAGCGCGAATACATCGCGAAGATCGGGAGCGCGACGTCGTTCAATTGGACGCTTGCGCTGGTGCACCAGCCGTCGTAGGCAGTGGCGTCGATCGCGGCGCGCAGCGCCGTGGCGCCGCCCGCGGTCTCGACGGTGATCGGGAAACGCCCAATCCGGGCGTCGCGTTCAGCCTCGATCGCTTCCGCACCGAGCTTGCGCGCGATCTCCAGACGGGCCGGATCGGTATCGAGGTAGACCGCGCGCGACGAGCCGAGCGCGACGGCGAGACCGGCCGCGTAGAGACCGATCGACGGGGCCGCCGGGCCGCCGATGACCAGCACTTCCGCACCCGGATTTTCCGCCAATTGCGGTGCGACGCAACGGTATGCGTCCGGGATGTTATCGCTGGCGCTGGCCACGGCGACCGGATCGACACCAGCGGGGACCGGGACGAGCATGGCATCGGCGTGCGGGATCAATGCCAGATCCGCCCACAGACCACCCCAGTCGAGACCGCCGATCGTGCCGAGTCCGAAAGTGGACAGCGGTGGATGGCTCGAGCAGTTGCCGGTCCGGCCGCGCAGGCAGGGGCCGCAAGTTCCACACGAGATCTGGAACGGAACGACCACACGATCGCCGACCGCGACCGTGCGCACCTCGTTGCCGACCGCCACTACCTCGGCGACGCCTTCGTGCCCGAATGGATACGGGCCCGCCATCGGGAATGCCCCGCGCAGCACCGCCGGGTCGATATCGCAGGTGGCCAGTGCGACCGGGCGAACAAGAGCCTGACCAGGGCCGGTCAGCTGGGGTTCTGGCGCTTCTTCCCAGCGCAGGTCACCGGGGCCGGACAGTATCAATCGCTGCATTGTCCGAGTGTCGCTAGAACGTTCTTTCTAGTCAAGACCGTCAGAGCTGATCGCCCTGCGCGCCAGCCACTTCAGGAACATTTCCGGCAGCGGGCACATCCGAGATGCCCGCCTCGGCCAGCGTCAGCTCGATCAGCCGCTCCATCGCCACCGCCACCGTGCGCAATGGTTCGTCGGAGCGGCGGACTCGGGACAGGATCGTCGCGCCTTCATAGGCGGCGACCACCGTGGTCGACAGATCCCGCGCCTCCCCCGCCGCCAGCCCCACTTCCGTGAGTAGCTTCGTGAATGCTCGCTCCATCAATTCGAACGCGGACACACAGGCATTGCGCACTGCCTCGACATCACTGCCACCGTCGAGGGCAGGTGTACCGACCGGACAACCTTCGGCCCATTCCGAACCGGCCAGCTTGGTCACCATGAATTCGAACATCGTCGCCGTCGTCGCGAACACATCGGTCGGCGCCTGCGCGATCAACCGACCGGACACCACCCCGGTCCCGGTGATAGCCGCAACCGCGATCTCCTCCTTTCCACCCGGAAAGTGGTGATAGATCGATCCGTATGGCAACCCGGCCGCTGCACTCAACGACTTCAACCCGAACCCGTGATACCCGTGCCGCGCGAGCAACCCCGCCGCCGCGACCTCGATCCGCCGCCTGGACTCCGAACCCATCCTCCGATTCTGCCCGGATCCGATCGTGGCGAGAACGTGCCCCGCAGTCCGTCCCGCAGGGCATCGGCGGTGCCGCTGGCATCGGCTACGCTGGCCGCGTGATGTCAGGCGAGCACGGCGAAGAAGGTGTCGAACGCCGGTCGAACACCTCGAGCACCCTGATTCGACTGCGCCGGACCACACCGATCAACACCGCCGTTTCGCTGGGTCGTCGCATCATCGGACTCGATGTGCCGCCGGACCACACCGTCGGCGACACCTTGCACGTCAACGAACCCGAAGCGGCCGAGCTCAACCCGCAGGAGACCGCGCAACTGCGCCGGGTCCGGCTGCTCGGCGCGACCGGCTCGGTCATGATGGCCATCGGGGCCCTCGGGCTCGGCGCCCAGCCCACGCTGCAGAATCCGACCTACGGCCGGGCCATTCTCGGGCTGCCCGCGCGGGTACACAATTCCGGACTGGCGACGACCATGGTCGGCACGGTCATCGTGATGTTGGCCTGGTTGCTGCTCGGCCGCTTCGCACTCGGCCTGCAGTCCAATCGCATTCGCCGCATCAGCCGTTCGCAGTTGGACCGCACCCTGCTGCTCTGGATCATCCCGCTGTCGGTCGCGCCGCCGATGTTCAGCCAGGACGTCTATTCCTATCTGGCGCAGGGGGAGATCGCGGCGAACGGGCTCGACCCCTATGACGTGGGTCCGGTACAGGGCCTCGGCCAGGACCATATTCTGACTCGCAGCGTTCCGAATATCTGGCAGAATTCGCCCGCGCCGTACGGGCCGCTATCGATCTGGCTGGGCAAGGGCATCGCCGAAATCGTCGGCGACAATATGCTCGCCGGAGTACTGCTACACCGCATGCTGGCACTCATCGGTGTCGCCTGCATCGTCTGGGCCTTGCCCCGACTGGCACAGCGGTGCCGGGTATCGCCCGTAGCCGCGCTGTGGCTCGGTGCGGTCAACCCGCTGGTGATATTCCATCTGGTCTCCGGCGTGCACAACGAGGCGATGATGCTCGGCCTGATGCTGGTCGGGTTGGAATTTTGCCTGGCGGCCCTGAGCAATACCGGCCCGATGCGCGGACACACACTCGTGTTGCTCTTAGCGGGCACCACCCTGATAGCGCTGTCCACCACCGTCAAGATCCCGTCGATGCTGGCGCTGGCGTTCGTGTGGATGGCATTGAGCCGAAAATGGGGCGGCGATATGCGCGCCGTACTCAGCTCGGCGCTGTTGCTCGGCTGCGTCACCGGGGCCGTCATGCTCGCGGTCTGTCTCGGCAGCGGTCTCGGATTCGGGTGGATAGACACCCTGACCATGGCCAACTCCGTACGCAGCTGGATGTCGCTGCCCACCGCACTCGGGGTCGCCACCGGATTCGGCGGCGTCCTGCTGGGATTGGGCGACCACACCACCGCCCTGCTGAGCATTACCCGCCCGATCGCGGCGGCCGCGGCAACACTGGTCGTGGTGCGGCTGATGGTGGCCACCTGGCGCGGTCGGCTGCATCCGGTGGGTGCGCTCGGTGTCGCCTTCGGCGCGGTTGTCCTGCTGTTTCCGGTGGTGCAGCCCTGGTATCTGCTGTGGGGCATCGTCCCGCTGGCGGCTTGGGCCAGCCGACCCGCCTTCCGCGTTCCTGCGACGATCGCCTCGGCGGCGATCAGCGTCATGCTTATGCCGTCGGGTAGCGAAATCCCCCCGTTCGTCCTTATCTATGCGGCCTGCATCACGGTCCTCACGTGTGCGTTGATGATCCTGGCCACCCGCAAGTCACTGCCATGGCGGCTGCACCAGTCCGGCGCCGACTCCGCGGCCACCGCGGCCGGTCCGGCCGGACCATCGAGCTGACTTGGCAGGGGTGTCGTCCCGGTCACATCCGTCGACCGCTTACGGTGTGACACCGTGAGGGAGCGAAGCGAGCGAGCAATGGGCACAGCCCCCTTGGACGCGACGGAGCCGAGCACCGAGGCGCGATGGTGACCGCAGCCTCGGGACCCGCCGTCTGTATCGACGGCGTCGTCAAGCGATATGGCGCGACCACCGCGGTCGACGGGATCAGCTTCGCTGTCGAACGGGCCCAGGTGCTGGCCCTGCTCGGACCGAACGGGGCGGGCAAGACCACGACCGTGGAAATGTGCGAAGGCTTCCACGCTCCGGACACGGGTTCGGTCCGGGTGCTCGGACTCGATCCGATCGCCGATTCCGACCGGCTGCGCCCGCGCATCGGCGTCATGCTGCAGGGCGGCGGCGCGTATCCGGGCGCGCGGGCGGGCGAAATGCTCGATCTGGTCGCCGCCTATTCGGCGGATCCGCTCGATCCGGACTGGTTGCTGAAAACCCTTGGCCTACAGGACAACCGGCGCACCCCCTACCGTCGCCTCTCCGGCGGTCAGCAGCAGCGGCTCGCCCTGGCCTGCGCGCTGGTCGGGAAGCCGGAGATCGTCTTCCTCGACGAGCCGACCGCGGGCCTGGACGCACAGGCCCGACTCATCGTATGGGAGCTCATCGACGCGCTGCGCCGCGACGGGGTGAGCGTACTGCTCACCACGCACATGATGGACGAGGCCGAGCAACTCGCCGACCAGCTGGTGATCATCGATCACGGGCAGATCGTCGCGTCCGGAACACCCGCCGAGGTGACCGCACACGGCGCGGCCGGGCAGCTGCGCTTCACCGCCCCACCGAAACTCGATCTGCGTCTGTTGAAAACCGCACTGCCGGAAGGCTTCTCGCCGCGCGAGACGACACCGGGATCGTATCTGGTGGAGGGCGAGATCAACCCGCAGGTGCTGGCGACGGTGACCGCGTGGTGCGCACAGCAGAATGTGCTGGCCACCGATATCCGGATCGATCAGCGCCGCCTCGAAGACGTCTTCCTGGAACTGACCGGACGGGACCTACGCGGATGAACCAGCCAGATCGCGTCGAGAACCGCTTCGCACCGGGAACCTTCACCCCCGATCCGCGCCCGAGCAGCCGCATCGCGATGATGACCGCGCAGACCCGGCTCGAGCTGATCCTGTTGCTGCGCAACGGCGAACAACTGCTGCTGACCATGTTCATTCCGATCACCCTGCTGGTCGGGCTCAGCCTGTTGCCCTTCGGCGACCTCGGTACCGACCGGGTCGACAAGATCGTGCCCGCGGTGATGATGGTGGCGGTCATGTCGACCGCCTTCACCGGACAGGCCATCGCGGTCGGATTCGACCGGCGCTACGGCGCGCTCAAGCGCCTCGGAGCCACCCCGCTTCCCCGCTGGGGCATTGTCGCGGGCAAGAGCGCCGCGGTCCTGATCGTGGTGGTGCTGCAGGCAATCCTGTTGGGCGCCATCGGATTCGCGCTCGGTTGGCGACCCGACGTCGCCGGGCTCGGGCTCGGCGCGCTGGTGATCGCGCTCGGCACCGCTACCTTCGCGGCGATGGGGCTGCTGCTGGGCGGCACGCTCAAGGCGGAGATCGTGCTGGCGTTGGCGAATATCCTGTGGTTCGCCATGCTCGGCATCGCGAGCGTGGTGTTCGCATCCGACGATCTGCCGTCGGCAGTGAATGTGCTTGTGCGGCTGGTGCCCTCGGGGGCGCTGGCGGTCACTCTCGAAGACGCCATGCGCAGCAGCGTGGACTGGTTCGGTATCGCGGTGCTCGCCGCGTGGGGCGCGGTCAGCGGCTTCCTTGCTACCCGTTTCTTCCGTTTCGACTGAGCTTCGCCCCGGCCGCGCGTTCGAGTCGAATCCGGCGCTCACCTTCCCGCGAAAGCGCAGGCCAAGGTAGTCCGGACTCGCAACGACGAGATGTAGTAGACCGCCTGCAGGCGGTCCAACCGGCCCGGCTACCATCGTTGCGTGCTGTATCGCGCATTTCTGCGACTCGTTGATCTGCTCCCGCTGCCCTCGTTGCGGGTGCAGCGATTGATCGCCGTCGCGGTCATCGTCTCCCAGGCCGGGATCGCCGTCACCGGCGCGATCGTGCGCGTCACCGCGTCCGGACTCGGCTGCCCGACCTGGCCGCAGTGCTTCCCCGGCAGCTTCACCCCGACCGGAGTCGCCGAGGTTCCAGTACTGCACCAGACCGTCGAGTTCAGCAATCGCATGTTGACCTTCGCGGTGACCCTGTGCGCGGCGCTCATCGTGCTCGCGGTCACCAGGGCCCGCCGCCGTCGCGAGGTGCTGGTGTACGCATGGCTCATGCCCGGCGGCACCGTGCTGCAGGCGATCATCGGCGGTATCACCGTGCGCACCGGCCTGCTGTGGTGGACGGTCTCGGTGCATCTGCTGGCGTCGATGCTGATGGTGTGGGTCTCGGTCGTCATGTTCGCGAAGATCGGCGAACCCGATGACGGCATCGAGGTGGCCCAGGCGCCCACACCGCTGCGCTGGTTGACCGGGCTGAGCGGTATCGCACTCGCCGCCGTACTCATCGCGGGCACGCTGGTCACCGGTGCGGGACCGCATGCGGGCGATAAGAGCATCGAGCGCCCCGTGGAACGCCTCCAGGTCGAGATCGTCACCCTGGTGCACCTGCACTCACAACTGCTGGTCGGCTATCTCGCGCTGCTCATCGGCCTTGCCTTCGGCCTCTTCGCGGTAGGCATCACCCCCGCCGTGCGCACCCGCCTTTTCGTACTGCTCGGTCTGGTTTGCGCGCAATCCCTGGTCGGTGTCGTGCAGTACTTCACCGACGTCCCGGCCGCCTTGGTCGCCACCCACGTGGGTGGCGCCGCCGCCTGCACCGCCGCCACCGCGGCACTGTGGGCTTCCTTGCGCACCCGCGAACACATCTCGGCACCGGTCCCGGACCCGGCCGAGCAGTCCGCGTAGTCAGCTCGACTCCGGAGTGCTGTATCGCTCCCGAACTCCCATCGACACGGGGATGCAATACCCCGCGCGCCCTGGCGCACCGGATGCATACGCATCACGGCGTGCCAAAGGCGGGCAGTGGATCCCATTCGACCGGCAAGCTGGCATTGAGCCACCAGCTGCCGAGGGCATCCGAAGTGGCGAAACCGCCTATGCTCGATGACGGGCGTCCTGCTGCGCGAGGCGCACGAGCTCGCGGGAATCCCGGCGGCGCTGATTCACAGCGCCTCGACCTGTCCGGCCCCCTTTATTCAGGGTGGCAATTGGCGCGAGTTCGGCCGAGCGTCGAGCTGCGCGTAATCGATGACTCCGGCCATACCGGCAGTCCCGCCATGGACCGCGCGATCCCGGAGGCACGGGCCCGCTTCGGCAGTGCCGGAGGTTGATATCACGGGATAGATCCGATGATCGGATGCAATCGCGACCGGAACGGCGGGCGCGGTTAGTCTGGCAGACATGCCGGTCACCGTCCTTGTGCCAGATGATTATGGAGTCGAGGTGCTGGCCTGGCTCGATGGGGTTCGCCCGGTGCGATACACGGTGGGTGAACCGTTGCCCGCCGGAGCGGAATTGGCGGAGGTGCTGGTTCCGGCGTTTCTGACGGGGCCCGAATCGATCGATCTGGCCGCATTGCCGAAGCTGCGGCTGGTGCAGATGCTCACGGCCGGGACCGAACGGTGGGTCGGTCGGCTGCCGGATGGGGTCATGCTGTCGAATGCCCGTGGCGCGCATGGCGGCAGTTCGGCGGAATGGGTTGTCGCGGCGCTGCTGACGATCTACCGCGAGCTGATCGAGTTCGCCGATGCGCGGCGGCAGCGCCGCTGGCAGTATCACCCGACCGATACGCTGGCTGGCAAGCGAATTCTGGGCATCGGCGCGGGTGATCTCGGTATCGAATTGCGCCGCAGGCTCGAGGCTTTCGATGCGACCTTGACGCTGGTCGGCACAACGGCCAGAGACGGGGTGCACGGCGTCGACGAATTACCGGGACTGCTCGGCGATTTCGACGCCGTCGTACTGATGGTTCCGGTGACCGACCAGACCATCGGCATGGTCGACGCGCAATTCCTTGCCGCGATGGCCGACGGCGCGGTATTGGTGAACGTCGCCCGGGGCCCCATCGTGCACACCGATGCGCTACTCGCCGAACTCGAGTCAGGACGGCTGCGGGCCGCCTTGGACGTCACCGCCCCGGAGCCGCTGCCATCGGATCACCCGCTCTGGACCGCGCCCGGCCTACTGCTGACGCCGCACGTCGCGGGCAGCAGCCGCGGCAGTCTCGAACGCGCCTACGCCGTCGTCACTGCGGAAATCACGCGATACGCGGCGGGGGAAGTACCGAAGAACCTCGTGCGCGGGGACTACTGACAGCCCGAATTTCTCCAGCGCCGAAGCCTCGACCAGCAGCTCATCGCGGTGGGCGAAACGGCTCGATAGTGCAGGCGCAACGCTGCCGGACCGCCCGGACGCGATGGATAGACCTCGGGCGCATCACGGCCATGGCCGCGTCACCCGCGCGAGCGTCCTGATCAATGCATCCGATGCCAGCCGCGCACGCTGGATGCGCAATCCCGCGTAGCACGGATCGCCGTCCTCGACGAGGCCGACGATCATCGGCTCGTCCAAATGTTCCGCGGCGAAGGCGTAGACGTGCTCGAGCTTGGGGACGATCAGTCCGTAGTCGAGCGCCCGCGCGACACGGCCCTCGAGCGCGAGCACCGCGTCGACCGACAACTCCGTCAGCGGATACACCTCGGGAAATACATTGCGCAGGTCGAGGAACAGGCGAACCGAGCTGCGCCGCGGATCGGCCGACCAGCCGCCGAGACGGCCGAACCTTCCCAGCGCCAGTGTCGGCCGCGCAACCAGCACATGGGTGAACAGCACCCGCATGAGCGTCACGTTGATCATCAGTCGCTCGGCGGGCAGCTCGGCCTCGGCCAACTCCTGATGCGCCAAATAGCCGGAGACGATGCTGCGGTTGTGCGCCCGGTACCACGCCGCGGGAGAAGGCGAGACGAGGAATTCGAGCCAGAGCCGGGCGCCTGGCGTCGATGCGTCGCGGATACCGTCCCGATGGAGCAGCGCGGCCTCTAGTTTGTCGTGTAGCAGACGGTCGTTGATGGCTCGCCACCATGGGCTGCCGGCGTCCGGATCGAGGACGCCGCGCGCGAGTTCCCAACGCAGGAAAGCGATTTCGGCGCGGCTGTAGCCGCGCAGCGCCGGTGGATAGCAGCTCTCGGCCAGCGCGACACGTTGGTGTGCGTCGGCGCGCGCGGCACCGACCCGTCGAGCCGCCAGCTCACTCGCCTTATCCGCGTTCATCGTCACCTACTCTACGAGTCGAACACGAGACCGGGCACCCATCACCATTCCGATGTCACTGACTCGAGTTCCTATTGATACTTCGATGAACAACGGCCCACCGTTCGCAGCGCATTCCGCTGCCCCACGAGCCCTCGTCGACCTGTCGAAATCCATGGCGATATCGCCGACAGCCCCCGCCAGCTGATCTTGGTCTCCCACCTCGCACGGCCGGACGAACCGGGGAAATCCAGTTGGTGCGAATCGGCGTCAAGGGCGCGAGACTGGAAGGCATAAGGGATTCGTAAAGATCGCTTGCGCGAACGGCTGGCGAATTTCGCGAGGTCTACCGTGGAGTGGTCGAACCGCGGCAGGGAGGTGTCGGTGGCGACAGACGTGATCGGCAAGATCGCCCGGGTGACCGCGACGATCAAGCCGGACCATCTCGGTGAGGTTTTGATCGAGGTGCGGGCGGGGACAGAGCGATTCCTCGCGCGTCCTGCTGACGGGGAGACAACCATTCCGAGGCATACCCAGGTGCTCGTGGTCGGGAGCCTGGGTGGGCGAACGGTTGAAGTCACTCCCTTGAAATGAAGGTTCATCATGGACGTCCTGCTAGTGGTCGTCGTCGGCATCGCCGTTGCGGTGCTGTTCCTGGCCGCCATCATGTTCCGGCTCTCCTGGCGAGTCGCCGAACCCGATGAGGCGCTGATCATTTCCGGTTTCCGCGCGGGCGAAGGGCAGGCCTTCGGCGAGAGCATGGGGTTCCGGATCGTCACCGGACGCGGCAGTCTGGTCGCGCCCGGATTGACCAAGGTGCGTCGAATCTCATTGGAGGCGCACGAAAGTCAGATCACCGTGCCCTGTGTGAGTCAGCAGAAGATCAGTCTGCAACTGGCGGGTGTGGTGGTCTACAAGGTCGGCGACGACTATCGGTCCATCGCGAACGCGGCCCGCCGCTTCCTGGATCGACCGGCCGACGAGCTGGAAACCAAGGTGCAGAACGTCTTCGTCGGACATCTGCGCGCGATCGCGGGCTCGATGACGGTCGAGGAGATGATCAGCGATCAGGACAAATTCTCCGAGCAGGTCCGCGACCGCTGCTCCCAGGAGATGGAATCGTTCGGTCTGGTGATCGACAGCTTCCAGATCCAGTCCATTTCCAGCGGTTCGAATTACATTGCCAACCTTGCGATTCCGCATCAGGCGGCGGTGGAACAGAAGGCGCGCATCGCCCGCGCCAATGCCGAGCGCGAGGCCATCGAACAGGAACAGGCCGCGCAGGCACAGATCGCACTCGCGGTGCGCGACACCCAGATCAAGAAGGCCGGATATCAGGCCGAGGTCGACAGTGCGAGTCAGGAGGCCGCCCAGCAGGGCCCGCTCGCCGATGCCACCGCCCGGCAGGCCGTCGTCGAAATGGAAACGCGGGTAGCACAACTCGAGGCGCAGCAGAAGGAACAGCGGCTGCAGGTCGAGATCCGCAAGCCCGCCGACGCCGAGGCCTATCGCCAGACCACCCTGGCCACCGCGGGCCGCGACGCCCGGATCAGCCAGGCCGAGGCCGACGCCCAGGAGACCCGCCTGCGCGCGGAAGCTGCTGCGGCACAGACGAAGATGCAGGCCTTGGCCGAGGCCGATGCGATCAAACTGCGCGCCGCCGCGCAGGCGGAGGCCACCCGGCTCACCGGTCAGGCCGAAGCCGACGCCATCAAGGCCAGGGGGCTGGCCGAGGCCGATGCGGTCCGTGCGCATATGGCCGCCGAAGCGGCGGGTATCCAGCAGCGCGCCGAGGCGATGAGCCAGAACCAGGAGGCCGTCATCGCACAGCAGATCGCCGACAAGCTCCCCCAGATCGTCGCCGCGGCGGCGGCTCCGTTCGAACACGTCGACCAATTCACGGTGCTGAACGGTGCGCAGGGGGTGACATCGGCGCTCGCCGAGATCATCCAGCAGGCCGGTGCGCTCACCTCGATCGCACGCGAATCCCTGCTTCCTGCAATGAATCTCAGCGCAAACGGACAGCAGAACGGCGAGGTCGATCTGCCGAAGTAGGCGGTGCGTCAGCGGCGAGCCCGCGACGGCCCGCCGCAGTACCTCCCGGTAAGGGCCGTTGGTCCCTTGTTCGGCATCGGTGGCTCTGCGAATCTGATATGTCCGATCGTCGGCAAGCCGAAAGCGAACTCGCCGTGACATCGCTGTTATGGATCGCCCTGCCCTACGGCGCGTTTGTCTCGTTCATCCTGGGGCACGTGTGGCGCTACCGGCGCGATGGCTTCCGCAGCTACACCAATTCCCTGGAGATGGACCGCGAACAGCGCTTCGGGACGACCGCGTTCCGGTCCGGGGTGTGCCTGATCGTCATCGCACGCGTCAGCAATATGCTCGCCGCACAACCGCATGCCCATCCGGCCGGTGCGATCCATGTCGTGATCACGATCGTGCTGCTCGTCGGTGGCGCGGCGGCGGCGATCGGCGCGGTGCTGCTGTTCCTGCCCGACCTGATCGCGGGCCCGGCCCAGCCCCTGATCACCCCGCTCGATCGCATTACCTTCCCGGCCTTGGCGGCCGCGGTGCTGTCCGGGGTGCTCATCGATTTCGATCCGGCCTCCAGACGCGAATACCGAACCGGTGAAACACTTTTCGCCTGGTTCCGCTCGCTGTTCACGATCAATCCGTATCCCGAGGCCATGCACCACGCCCCGCTCATCCACCAGGGGCGCGGTCTGATCCTGCTGCTGATCATCGGGATCTGGCCCTACACCCGACTCGCGGGCATCTTCGCGAGCCCGGTCGTGCGGCTGGCCCTGCGTGTGCTCCCGCGCCGAGCCCGCCCATTCGAGGGCGCGAGCGCGGGAGCGTGAACGGCTCAGCGCTCGTTGCGCGCCTTCGGGAAACGGGTCTGGCGGGCGACCCAACCGGCCATCTTGGCCCAGTGCCCGGTGCGCGGGGTGACGATCGAGGTCAGCTCGCGATCCCATTCGTCGGCCTCGGTGAGTCCGTTGACGGTGGCCACCAATTCCTTGGCCGTCGCCAGGTCGGCGACCACGCGGTCACCGAGAACGCCGTCGGAGCCGACCAGCGTGACGCGCACGCCGAGGCGGCCGATGGGCTGCAGGACGGCAGTGGCGGAACCGCCGTGCTCGGCGACGAATCCCTTGACCGAGTCCACGACGGAACCCGATAGTTTCTCTGGGGCCAAGGCGACATCAGAAGTCATGGCGGCTAGTTTACTGGCCGGTACATTCGGGGCCACCCCGCGTGGGTGTAGAACGGATCTCATGCGCGCTATTCAGGTTTCCGAGCACGGTGGTCCCGAGGTCCTGAACTACGTCGAGGTGCCGGATCCGCAGATCGGTCCGGATCAACTGCTCGTCGACACCGAAGCGATCGGCATCAACTTCATCGACACCTACATCCGCACCGGCCGATACCCCCAGGCGGTCCCCTATGTTCCCGGTGCCGAGGGCACCGGTGTGGTGGCCGAGATCGGCGCGAATGTGACCGACTTCGCGGTCGGCGATCGGGTGGCCTGGGCCGCGGCACCCGGCAGTTACGCCCAGCGGGTCGCGGTTGCGGCCGCGGTCGCGATCAAGGTGCCCGATGGTGTCGACGCCCCGGTTGCCGCCTCGGCGCTGCTGCAGGGCATGACCGCGCATTACCTCATCGAATCGATCTACAAGCCCGAACCCGGCGAAACCGTGCTCGTGCACGCGGGTGCGGGCGGTGTCGGCCTGCTGCTCACCCAGCTCGCCGCCGCGCGTGGGGTCCGGGTGATCACCACCGTCTCCTCCGACGCGAAGGAAAAGCTGTCGCGCGAAGCGGGCGCCACCGAGGTGCTGCGCTATACCGACGACCTGGCCGAGCGGGTCCGCGCGCTGACCGATGGCGTCGGCGTCGCCGCGGTATACGACGGCGTCGGCGCGGCCACCTTCGAAGCCAGCCTCGCATCGCTGCGCATCCGTGGCACGCTCGCCCTCTTCGGCGCGGCCAGCGGCCCGGTACCGCCGTTCGACCTGCAGCGCCTGAACCCCGCGGGCTCACTGTTCGTCACCCGCCCGACGCTGGTGCACTACACCCGCGACCGTGCCGAATTGGTCTGGCGCGCAACCGATATCCTCACCGCCATCGCCAATGGCACGCTACATGTCCGGATCGGCGCGACCTATCCGCTGGCCGAGGCCGCACAGGCGCACCGCGATCTCGAGGGCCGCAAGACCACCGGGTCCATCGTGCTGCTGCCCTGACCGGTGTCCAACGGCCGCGCACCGGGCGCGGGGTGTTGGTCTGGAATCCATTGCCCGTCAGCGTGATCCGAGCCGATCAGTAGTCCTGTCCGGTCAGGCCGCGGTAGATGAACCGTGTCAGTCCCTCGATCGCCTGCTCATCGGTCAGCTGGACGGTCCCGTCCTCGACCGCCGTCAGCATGCCCTGAGCCACCTGGAACATCATCGCCAGGCTGGCATCGACAGAGCTCGGCAGCCGTAATCCCTTGTCGGCCAGGCCATCCAGATGGTCGGCGATATCCGCGCGCTGCTCGACACCGAACCGCCCGATGACGCGGGCGAAGTCCGCGCTCACGATCGCCGCCTGACTGATCGCGCGCAGCACGGCGGCGTGCTCCCGCGAGAAGGTCCAGTACCCGGCGACGTGGTACCGCACCGCCGCCGGATCACTGAAATCGGGATTGTGCTCGGGCTGCTCCGCGCGCTCATCCCCCGCCGAGGCCAGATCGTTCAGCAGCGCCTGGAGTAGCTCCTCCTTGCTCGCGAAGTGGTTGTAGAACGACCCCGCCGCCCGCCCTGCGGCGGCGGTGATGTCGGTGATCTTGGTGTTCAAGTAGCCGCGTTCGGCGAATACCCGCCGCGCCGCCTCCTTCAGTGCCTGTTCGGTCTCTGCGGACCTCTCCCGGCGACTCGACGTCACTCGCACCCACCTCCTTGACAAGAAAACCTATCAACCTCCATACTGAATTTAGATTCAGTGAATTTCAATTCAGAATGGTGGAGATCATGAAGGCAGCCGTCCTGCGCAGCGCTGGCGAAGTTCCCGCGTACGCCGACTTCGACGAACCGCAGGTGACCGAGGGTCGGGAACTCGTCGACCTGGTCGCGGCCGGAATTCATCCGATCGTGCGCTCGCTGGCGGCCGGTACGCACTACGGCAGCACCAACGCCTACCCGCTGATCCCGGGCATCGACGGAGTCGCCCGCACCGCCGACGGCGCGCTCGTCTACACCGGCTTCCCGCAGGCGCCCTACGGCACGCTGGCCGAGCGCATGTCGGTGCCATCGCGGATGCGGATCCCGCTCCCGGCCAGCGCCGATCCCGCACGGATCGCCGGTGGTCTCAACCCCGGGTTGTCCTCCTGGCTGATCTTGCGCGAGCGACGCGACGCACTGCGCGCCTCGGACGGCGAGAAATCACTCGGCACCGTGCTGATCCTGGGCGCCACCGGGGCCGCGGGTCTGCTGGCCGTGCAGAACGCATTTCTGGTCGGCGCGGATCGGGTGATCGCGGCGGGACGCAATCCGGAGGCACTCGCGCGCGCGGCCGGATACGGCGCGACCACCGTCACCCTCCTGGACGACAAGGACGCCACCGCGGCGGCGCTGGCCGAGGCGATCGGCCTCGAGGCGCCGAGTCTCGTACTCGACTATGTGTGGGGCGCACCGGCCGAAGCCGCTTTCGCGGCGCTCGGGCGTCAGGGCCTGACCGAGGACGACGCGGATATCTCCTATGTCCAGATCGGTTCCATGGCGGGCGCGGAAGCGGCGGTCCCGGCAGCGCTGCTGCGCAGCCGGCGCATCACCATCTCCGGCAGTGGCGCGGGATCCGCTTCGGTGCAGTCGATCCTGGCCGCGATTCCGGAGTACATGCAGTTCATTGCCGACGGCCGGGTCGACATCGCCGTGCAGGAGTTCCCGCTGTCGAAGATCGAGGACGCGTGGGCGGCCGCACAGTTCGGCGCCGCTCGGGTCGTGGTGGTCCCGGACTAGTCCGCGACGCATACCGAAAGTTCGGGTGGGCCGCAATTGCGCGGCCCACCAAGTCAATTCAGTTCGGAGTTATCGTGAACAACCACATCGTCGACCATCCTCAGGTACTCATCACCGGTGCCGGACCCACCGGCCTGACCCTTGCCATCGACCTGGCCCGCCGCAATATCCCGGTGCGCATCATCGACCAGGCCACGGCATTCTTCGCGGGCTCGCGCGGCGACGGCATCCAGCCGCGCACGCTCGAGGTCTTCGACGATCTCGGCGTACTGGACGCGGTGCGCGCGGCCGGAGCACCGGCACCGGTGATGCGCGCGTACTCCGGCGGTGAATTCGCGGGCGAACATCGCATGGCCGAACCGGTCGAGCCGACGCCCGCGGTCCCCTACCCCAATCTTTGGGTGCTCGGTCAGTCGCGAACCGAGGCGATTCTGCGCGACCGGCTCGCACAGTTCGGTGTGCGCGTCGAACTGGCAACGGCGCTGGTGTCTTTCGAACAGGACGAGACGGGCGTCACCGCCGAACTGGCGCACGACGGTAGCATCGAAACTGTGCGTGTCGCCTACTTGATCGGTGCGGACGGCGGCCGCAGCACGGTCCGCAAAACGCTCGGCATCCCGTTCGAGGGCAATACCGACGATTCGATCCGAATGCTGCTCGGCGATGTCAGCGCGAACGCGCTCGATCACGACTACGGCTACTGGTTCGCCGCGGTCGGCCACCCGATGGAGGGAATCGCGTTGTCTCCGTTGCCCGGTGGCAGCCAGTTCCAGTTCGGCGCACCGCTGAGCGAGGACGTCGAACCCTCGCTCGAGGTGCTGCAGCAGCTCGTCGACCAGTACTCCGGCAATCCGGATATCGTCCTCACCGATCTCACCTGGGCCACGGTCTGGCGGCCGAATATCCGTCTGGCACAGCGATTCCGGGAGCAGCGCGTATTCCTGGCCGGTGACGCCGCGCACGTCCATCCGCCCACCGGCGGGCAGGGTATGAACACCGGCATCCAGGACGCCTACAATCTCGGCTGGAAGCTCGCCGCTGCCCTGGCGGGGGACGAATCACTACTGGACAGTTACGAGTCCGAGCGGCAAACGGTGGCCGCCCGGGTGCTCGGTATCAGCACCGAGTTGCTGGACAAGCTGGTCGACGGCCATGCGGACGCCATGGACCGTGGCGAGCAAACCCGCCAATTGGATATCAGCTACCGGGATCCCGCAGATCAAGGTGTACTGGTCGCGGGTGATCGCGCCCCCGATGCCCCATTGAAAGATGAGGCGGGGCAATCGATCCGACTGTTCGACCTGTTCCGCGGACCGCATGCCACCGTGCTGTCCTTCGGTGCGAGCAACGAACATGCCGACCAACCCGGCACAGAGCGTTACGAGGTGATCCGCCCCGGCGATCACTCGAGCGGGCGCTATGTCGTAGACGTCGACGGCCACGCCCATGCCGCCTACCACGCGGTCCCCGGCACTACCGTCCACATCCGACCGGACGGCTATATCGCCACCGCCCCGGCCCACCGACCGGACTAGCCGAAGAAGCTGCCGACCGTATCCCACCCGAGCACCGAGTCCACGGCGAGTCCGCAGAACACCACCGCGAGATAGTTGTTGGACTGCAGGAACAGGCGCAGCGGCTTCACCGATTCACCGCGCCGCACACCGGAGTACAGCTGGTGCGCCATGAGCAGGAACCACGCTCCGGCCACCAGCGCCACGGCGGCGTAGACCACGCCGGTCGCGGGAACCAGCGCGAGCGTGGTGAGCACGGTGAGCCAGGTGTAGATGACGATCTGCTTGGTGACGACCTGCTCGGTGGCCACCACCGGCAGCATCGGCACTCCGGCCGCGCGGTAGTCCTCCTTGTAGCGCATGGCCAGCGCCCAAGTGTGCGGCGGCGTCCAGAAGAAGATGACGCCGAACAGCGCGATCGCGGGCCAGCCGACGGAGCCGGTCACCGCCGACCAGCCGACCAGGGCGGGCATACAACCGGCCGCGCCGCCCCACACCACATTCTGCGAGGTGCGGCGCTTGAGCCCGAGCGTGTAGACGAAGACGTAGAAGAGGATGGTCGCCACGACCAGCGCACCGCTGAGCAGATTCGCCTGCCACCACAGCCAGGCGAACGAGCCGATGCCGAGCACCACGCCGAAGACGAAGGCATGCGAGGTGGGCACGGCCTCCCGGGCCAGCGGGCGCTTGGCGGTCCGCTTCATCACCTTGTCGATATCGGCGTCGGCGACGCAGTTGAGCGTGTTCGCGCTGGCGGCGCCCATCCAGCCGCCGAACAGGGTCGCCAGGATCAGGCGGATATCGACGTGGCCGCGGTCGGCCAGCAGCATCGTCGGAATGGTCGCGACGAGCAACAGTTCGATGACACGCGGTTTCGTCAACGCGATATAGGCGAGCGGTCGCCGCAGTAGTCGGGACAGCAGGCCATCGCCGGTCAACCGGTCGGCCAGCGCCGTCGCGGAGGAGCCGTGTGCGCCATTGCCACCCGGCTGTTGCCCAATCCGCACTGTCTCTCCTCGCACGCTGTGCATCGCATCCGGCATGGAACAGCAGCGCGCTGTTCCCTGCTCGTGCTGGTGCGGCGCGGCTACTACTACACACGATGGTAGACCCAGCCGCACAGCGTTCTTTCCATAGCCCCTCGCTCATGCCCGGCGCCGGAGCGATTCCACACCACCCCGCGACCGGTCGGTACCCGGCCACGAATGGGTAACCCCGTGGTCTGCGACGGGGAATGAAATACGACACATAACCGGAGTAAGCCGGGTTCCTCACATGCCGGTCACCGGGCACATCTAGGGTAGTTGGGGTACACCCGGTTCGCATTCCACGCCCCCGCGCGTGCATCCTCCCGCCACCGTCGACGAAACCAATGTCAGGAGAACCTCGGTCGTGTCAGTCACAGACGACATCCGCGCCCTCACTCAGCCGAACCACCCGGACGACTGGACGGATCTGGACACCAAGGCCGTCGACACCGTTCGGGTTCTAGCCGCCGACGCGGTGCAGAACGCCGGGAACGGGCACCCCGGCACCGCGATGAGCCTCGCACCGTTGGCCTACACGCTCTACCAACGCACCATGCGCCTGGACCCGAGCGATCCGAGCTGGGTCGGTCGGGATCGCTTCGTCCTGTCCTGCGGTCACTCCAGCGTGACCCAGTACATCCAGCTCTACCTGGCCGGTTACGGCTTGGAGCTCGACGATCTCGAGCACCTGCGCAAGTGGGGCTCGCTGACCCCGGGCCACCCCGAATTCCGCCACACCGACGGCGTCGAGATCACCACCGGCCCGCTGGGTCAGGGTCTGGCCTCCGCGGTCGGCATGGCGATGGCGGCGCGACGCGAGCGCGGACTCTTCGATCCGGACGCCGCGCCCGGTACCAGCCCGTTCGACCACTTCATCTATGTGATCGCCTCCGACGGTGATATGGAGGAGGGCGTCACCTCCGAGGCGTCCTCACTCGCGGGCACCCAGCAGCTGGGCAATCTGGTCGTGATCTACGACGACAACAAGATCTCCATCGAGGACGACACCACCATCGCCTTCACCGAGGACGTCGCCGAGCGCTACGCGGCGTACGGCTGGCACGTGCAGGTGGTCGAGGGCGGCGAGGACGTGGTCGCCATCGAGGCGGCGCTGGCCGCGGCCAAGGCGGAGACCGGCAAGCCGTCGATCATCGTGCTGCGCACCATCATCGGCTACCCGGCCCCGAACAAGATGAACACCGGTGCCGCACACGGCGCCGCGCTCGGTGCCGACGAGGTGGCCGCCACCAAGAAGATCCTCGGCTTCGATCCGGAGCAGAACTTCCAGGTCGATGACGAGGTCATCGCGCACACCCGCAAGGTGATCGAGCGCGGACAGCAGGCGCATGCGGCCTGGCAGCAGCAGTTCGACGCGTGGGCCGGCGCCAACCCGGAGCGCAAGGCACTGTTCGATCGGCTCGTCAAGCGTGAGCTGCCCGCGGGCTGGGCCGCGAATCTGCCGACGTACGAGGCGGATCCGAAGGGTATGGCCACCCGCAAGGCGTCCGGCAAGGTGCTCGCCGCGCTCGCGCCGGTACTGCCCGAACTGTGGGGCGGTTCGGCCGACCTCGCCGAATCCAACAACACCACCATGCCCGACGCACCGAGCTTCGGTCCGGAGTCGATCTCGACCGGCATGTGGAAGGCCAACCCGTACGGCCGCACCCTGCACTTCGGTGTGCGCGAGCACGCCATGGGCGCGATCCTCAACGGCATCGCACTGCATGGACCGACCCGTCCGTACGGCGGCACCTTCCTGGTGTTCTCCGACTACATGCGTCCGGCCGTGCGCCTGGCCGCGCTGATGCGGGTGCCCGCGATCTACGTCTGGACGCACGACTCCATCGGCCTCGGCGAGGACGGCCCGACCCATCAGCCGATCGAGCATCTGGCCGCGCTGCGCGCCATCCCCGGCCTCAACGTGGTCCGCCCCGGCGACGCCAACGAGACCACCTACGCCTGGCGCACCATCCTCGAGCGCGACAGCAGCGAGCACACTTCGCACTTCTCGGTCTCCGAGCCCGCCCACCAGGACGGACCTTCCGCACTGGCGCTCACCCGCCAGGATCTGCCGATCCAGGAGGGCACCAGCTACGAGGGCGTCAAGAAGGGCGGTTACGTGCTGGCCGAGGCGTCCACCGGCATCCCGCAGGCGATCCTGATCGCCACCGGTTCCGAGCTCCAGCTCGCCGTGGCCGCCCGCACTACGCTGGAGGCGCAGGGCATCGGCACCCGGGTGGTCTCGATGCCGTGTGTGGAGTGGTTCGACGCGCAGGACAAGGCTTACCGGGACGAGGTGCTGCCGCCCGCGGTCGCCGCTCGGGTGGCCGTCGAGGCCGGTATCGCAATGCCGTGGTACCGGTTCACCGGCGATGCGGGCGAGATCGTGTCGATCGAGCATTTCGGCGCCTCGGCCGATTTCAAGACCCTGTTCCGCGAGTTCGGGATCACCGCGGAAGCCGTAGTCGCTGCCGCGCAGCGCACCCTGGAAAACGTGAAGGGATAAGAGCTCATGGCACAGAACGAAAATCTCGCCGCTCTCTCGGCCGCGGGGGTATCGGTGTGGCTCGATGATCTGTCGCGGGACCGGATCCAGTCCGGCAACCTCGCCGAGCTCATCGAGACCCGCAGCGTCGTCGGCGTCACCACCAATCCGACCATCTTCCAGGGCGCCCTGAGCAAGGGCCACGCCTACGACGGACAGGTGAAAGAGCTTGCCGCCCAAGGCGCGGACGTGGATTCCGCGATCCGCACCATCACCACCGACGACGTGCGTGCGGCCTGCGATGTGCTGGCCGGGGTCTACGAGGCTTCCAACGGCGTCGACGGCCGGGTCTCCATCGAGGTCGACCCTCGGCTGGCCTTCGACGCCGACGGGACCGTCGCCCAGGCCATCGATCTGTGGAAGACGGTGGACCGGCCCAACCTGTTCATCAAGATTCCGGCCACCGAGGCGGGCCTGCCCGCGATCACCCGGGTGATCGCGGAGGGCATCAGCGTCAATGTGACCCTGATCTTCTCGGTCAAGCGCTACCGCCAGGTGATGGGCGCCTACATCGACGGTCTGCGCAATGCCAAGGGCGCCAGCCACGATCTGGCCAAGATCCATTCGGTCGCTTCGTTCTTCGTCTCCCGGGTGGATACCGAAATCGATAAGCGGCTCGAGGCCATCGGCACGCCGGAGGCGCTGGCACTGCGCGGGCAGGCGGGCGTCGCGAACGCGCGCCTGGCCTACGCCGAATATCAGGACGTCTTCGATGGTGGCGCACACACCTCGACCTACGCGCACCTGGCCTCGGCGGGCGCGAATCGGCAACGGCCGCTGTGGGCTTCGACGGGTGTGAAGAATCCGGACTACTCCGACACGCTGTATGTCACCGAGCTGGTGGCGGCGAATACCGTGAACACCCTGCCGGAGAAGACCCTGGAGGCCATCGCCGATCACGGCGAGGTCCGCGGTGACACCGTCAGCGGTACCGCCGCGGCGGCGCAGGCGGTCTTCGACCAGCTCACCGCGGTCGGAATCGACCTGGACGACGTGTTCGACGTGCTCGAGCGCGAGGGCGTGGAGAAGTTCGAGAAGTCGTGGGAGGAGCTGCTCACCGCCACGGCAGGCGAACTCGCTGGTGCCAATTCGGCAGGATCGGGTCCCTCCGTGGCCACGCAAGCTACCGCCTCCGGGCCTGCCGATCCTGCCGGGTCCGGGGAAAACTGACCCGATGGCTGGCACACAGACGAATACCTGGAAGAACCCGCTCCGCGACGAGCGGGATAAGCGAGTGCCCCGCATCGCGGGGCCGTGCAGCATGGTGATCTTCGGCGTCACCGGCGATCTGTCCCGGAAGAAGCTGATGCCGGCCATCTACGATCTGGCGAACCGGGGGCTGCTGCCCCCGGGCTTCGCACTGGTCGGCTTCGCCCGCCGGGACTACGCGGATGAGGATTTCGCGAAGGTCGTGCTCGAGGCGGTAAGGGCCCATGCGCGCACGCCCTTCCGTCAGGAAGTCTGGGACCACCTGGCCGAGGGCATCCGGTTCGTGCAGGGCTCCTTCGACGACGATGCCGCCTTCGCCAAACTCGCCGACACCCTGGCGAAGCTGGACAAGGACCGCGGCACCGGCGGCAATCACGCCTTCTACCTGTCGATTCCGCCGAATATGTTCCCGGTGGTGCTCGATCAGCTCTCCGAACACAAACTGGCGCAACCGTCGACGACCGATGCCGAGGGCCGCAGGCTGTGGCGCCGGGTGGTGATCGAGAAGCCGTTCGGACACGATCTGGACAGCGCGGTCGAACTCAATGCGCTGGTCAACCGGGTTTTCCCGGAGGAGACGGTGTTCCGCATCGATCACTATCTCGGCAAGGAGACGGTGCAGAACATCCTGGCGCTGCGCTTCGCCAACCAGCTCTACGATCCGATCTGGAACGCCAACTACGTCGACCACGTCCAGATCACCATGGCCGAGGACATCGGATTGGGCGGGCGCGCAGGTTATTACGACGGCATCGGTGCCGCCCGCGACGTCATCCAGAATCATCTGCTGCAGCTGCTCGCGCTGACCGCGATGGAGGAGCCGATCAGCTTCGAGCCCAAACAGCTGCAGACCGAAAAGATCAAGGTGCTCTCGGCGACCAAACTCGTTGAACCCCTTGATGAAACCACCGCACGCGGCCAGTACGCGGAGGGCTGGCAGGGTGGCGAGCATGTGGTCGGACTGCTCGACGAGGAGGGCTTCGACCCGCAGTCGCGCACCGAGACTTACGCGGCGATCACCCTCGAGGTCGACACCCGGCGCTGGGCGGGCGTCCCGTTCTACCTGCGCACCGGAAAACGCCTGGGCCGCAGGGTGACCGAGATCGCGGTGGTGTTCAAGCGGGCGCCCCATCTGCCGTTCGACAATACGATGACCGAAGATCTCGGGCAGAACGCCCTGGTGATCCGGGTACAGCCCGATGAGGGCATCACCACGCGCTTCGGTTCGAAGGTGCCCGGGTCGAGCATGGAAGTGCGCGACGTCAATATGGATTTCAGCTACGGCGAGTCGTTCACCGAATCCTCTCCCGAGGCCTATGAACGCCTGATCCTCGACGTACTGCTCGGGGTGCCGTCGCTGTTCCCGGTGAACGCGGAGGTCGAATTGTCCTGGCGCATCCTGGATCCGGTGCTCGAGCACTGGTCCACCGAAGGCAAACCCGAACAGTACGAGGCGGGTACCTGGGGTCCGGCCTCGGCCGACGAAATGCTCGCCCGCACCGGGCGCGAATGGCGGCGGCCATGATCGTGGATATGCCGCAGACCACGACCGGCGAGGTCACCAAGCGGCTGGTGCGGCTGCGCGAGAGCAATGGCGTGATCACCATGGGCCGGGTGCTGACCCTGGTCGTATGCACCCTGGACAGTTCCGAGGCAGAGGACGCCATCGATGCGGCCAATGACGCCAGTCGCGAACATCCCTGTCGGGTGGTCGTGCTGGCCCGTGGCGATCGGGAGGCCGAGACCAGGCTGGACGCCCAGATTCGCGTCGGCGGCGATGCCGGTGCGGCCGAGGTGATAGTGCTGCGGCTACAGGGCGATCTGATCAATCACGAGAGCAGCGTCGTCATCCCGTTCCTGCTGCCGGACACCCCCGTGGTCGCGTGGTGGCCGCGCGGAGCCCCGGAGTTCCCATCCAAGGATTCGGTGGGGCGCTTGGCGACTCGCCGCATCACCGATGCCACCTTCGCCGCCGACCCGCAGGCGACGATCAAGAAGCGACTCGGTAGCTACGCCTCCGGGGACACCGATCTGGCGTGGAGCCGCATCACCTATTGGCGGGCGCTGCTCGCGGCCGCCATGGACGAACCGCCGTTCGAGCCGGTGGATTCGGTGACCATCTCCGGACTGCATGACGAACCGGCGCTGGATATGCTCGCCGGATGGCTGGCCGCCCGGCTCGAATGCCCGGTGCGGCGGCGTTCCGGCGCGTTGCGGGTGGAGGTGCATCGCCCGACGGTGTCCATCGCGATCGAGCGGCCGCAGACCGGCCGGACCGCAACACTCACCCGCACGGGTGATCCGGATCAGCGAATCGCCTTGGCGCGTCGAGAAACTCGCGATTGCCTCGCCGAAGAACTGCGACGCCTCGACGCCGACGAAATCTACGCCGAGGCGCTCGCCGGAATCGAGAGGGTGACCTATGAGTGAGGACTCGGCAACACCCACGGTCGCGCTGCACGACGATACCGATGCGCTGGTGGCCGCGGCGGCGGTCCGATTCGTCGAGGTCGTGGTGGCCGCGCAGACCGCCCGTGGCTCCGCGTCGGTCGTACTGACCGGCGGCGGTACCGGGATCGGACTGTTGGAGCTGGTTCGCAAGTCGCCAGGGGATATCGACTGGTCGCGGCTCGATGTGTTCTGGGGTGACGAGCGATTCGTGCCCGCGGGCGATTCGGAGCGCAATGATCTGCAGGCGCGCCAGGCGTTGCTCGATCACGTGCCGGTCGATCCGTCCCGGGTGCATCCGGTTGCCACATCCGACGGCGAGTATCCGGATCCGGTCGAGGCCGCCGCGGAGTACTCGACGGCGGTGCACGCGCATCTCGCCGAGCACGGGGCATTCGATCTGCATCTGCTCGGTATGGGTGGTGAGGGACACGTGAATTCGCTGTTCCCGCACACAGATGCGGTTCGGGAACAGCACGAACTCGTTGTCGCGGTACCGAATTCGCCGAAGCCGCCGCCGGTGCGGGTCACGCTGACGCTGCCCGCGGTGCGGCATTCACGGCATGTCGTACTGGTTGTCGGCGGTGCGGCCAAGGCCGACGCCGTGGCCGCGGCGCTCGCGGGTGCCGACCCGGTCGATATCCCCGCGGCGGGCGCTATCGGATCGGAATCCACGACGTGGCTGCTGGATCGAGAGGCTGCCGCCGCGCTGCCGTAGCGCCCGGCTAGTTCAGCAACTGCTGCACTGTTGCGCCGAGGACGAGTTCACGCACCTGCGGGGAGCGCGTGGCTCGTTCGACGGTGGTGCGCGCGAGGAGCGGGTCGCCGTAAGGGGCGTCCGAGCCGAAGAGGGTGCGCTCGGGAATTTCGGCGATGGCCAGGCGGACCGCGAAAACGATACTGGCAGTGGACAGTTCGAGGTACATATTCGGGGTGTCGCGGACCAGTTCGATCGCGTCCATCCAGTGCGCGCCGCCGAGTTGGGATACCACGAGGGGCACGCGCGGGTAGCGTCGTGCCAGCTCGGTCAGGGTGCGCAGATCGGCAGCGGTGGTGGGCGCGGCGCCGTGGACGACGACGGGGAGCCCATGGTGATCGTTGGCGGCACGGAGTACCGGCTCGATCAGGACGGCCTGGTCGGGCGGCGGGGTCAACTCACCGATGCCGCGCAATCCGTGGCCGACCACATCGCGGTCGACAATAACATCGATATCGGGTGCGTCCAGCGGTACCGAGGCGAAGCCGATGAAGCGGTCCGGGTATGCGGTGAGTGCCGCGTCGAGTTCGCGCCGAGCCGTTTCGCGACCGAGGCTGCCGCCACCAGCCAGCGCTTGGTGCAGGCGATCCATCTCCTGGCGCAGTTCGGTGAGGTCTCGGGCGCGTTCGGGATGCGGTCTGGTCATGAAGAGCACGGTTTTGTCCACGCCCGCCTCATCGAGTAGCGCGATGTGGTCGGTGAGCGGATCGTGTACATGGCTGTGTGCGTCGATGATCAATGGTTCTCCTCAGGAATCGAGCTGCGGCGCTCAGTGTTGATCCCTGACACCATGAGAAGGTCAAGTCATGCTGATCGGTGAGCTGGCCAGCCGCACGGGTACCAGCGAACGGCTGTTGCGGTATTACGAGCGCGTCGGACTGCTCTCGGCCGAGCGCCGCCATAACGGATATCGCGAGTACGACGACGGGGCCGAGGAGCGTGTCGCGCGGATTCGCGCCTTGCTCGCCGCGGGACTCTCGACCCGGGTGATCGGGCAGGTGCTGCCGTGCACCGATGACGGCGGTGCGTTGCGCGCCTGTCCCGGGGTGCTGCCCGCGCTACAGGAGCGACTGGCGGAGCTGGATCGGCGTGCGACCGAACTGGACGCGGCTCGCGACTTACTGCGACGCACGATCTCGGAGACGGAACAGTCGCGTTGACGGCGCGCGTCGCCCTCCGCGCTCTGGTCTCGGTTGACCGGCCGCACTGCTATCGCCGATAAATCCCGGATCCAAGACCAGGATTTCACGGAGAAATTCCTTGCGACTGCCGTGGTTATCAAAATATTTTCAGAAATACGGTCCAAATGCGATACCCGAGGCCGCGTTCGTCGGAGATGATCACAGGGTGAGCGAACAGCGAGTCGACCTTGATGAGCGGTTTCGTGCCGAGGTATCGGCGCTGACACCGCAGCCGCGCCGTGCCGTCGAGCAGCCGCTCGAGCCGGGTGCCGGGCTGACCGGAACCCAGTGCCTGGAGCTGTTCGAATCGCAGGCGACGAGCAGGCATCTCGACCTGGCGGCGCGCCGTTTGGGCAATGCGAAACGCGGCTACTACAGCATCGGATCCTCCGGGCACGAGGGCAATGCGGCGGTGGCGGCGGCCCTGCGCCCCACCGATCCGGCATTGCTGCACTATCGCTCCGGCGCGTTCTTCGTGCACCGGGCCAGGCAGGTGCCCGGCCTCGACCCCATCCGAGATGTGCTGCTCGGTGTCGTCGCCGCGGCCGCCGAACCGATATCCGGCGGCAGGCATAAGGTTTTCGGCAGCAAACCGGCGTCGGTGATACCGCAGACCTCCACCATCGCCTCGCATCTGCCGCGCGCCGTCGGACTCGCCTTCGCGATCGAACGCGCGTCCCGACTCGGCGTCGCCTGCGAATGGCCGTCGGATTCGGTGGTGATCTGCAGTTTCGGTGATGCCTCGGCCAATCACTCCACGGCCACCGGTGCCATCAATGCTGCGATTCATACTGCGCACCAAGGGGTTGCGCTGCCGCTGCTGTTCGTCTGCGAGGACAATGGCATCGGCATCAGCGTCCCGACGCCACCGGATTGGATCGAACAGGCCTACGGCATCCGCGTCGGCCTGCGGTACTTCGATGCGGACGGCTGCGACCTCCTCGACGCCGCGCTGACCGCCGTCGAGGCGGCCGATTGGGTTCGCGAAACCCGTAAACCCGCCTTCCTCCACCTGCGTACCGTGCGCCTGCTGGGTCATGCCGGATCCGATGTCGAATCCGCCTACCGCCGCCCCGCCGATATCACCGCCGACCTCGTGCGCGATCCGGTCACCGCGACCGCGCGCATCCTGGTCTCCTCGGGAGTCGCCACCCCGGCCGAAATCCTCGAACGCTACGACGATATCGGCGCGCGGGTCACCGCCACGGCCGAATCGGTCTGGCGCGAACCGAAACTGACATCCGCGGCCGACATCATGGCACCGTTGGCGCAGCTACACCCGGACCTGGTGCGCGCCGACGTCTTCCGTCGAGGTTCGCTCCGGTCCGATATTCCCAACGGTGCGCGGCCCGGCCAGCGCGACGAAAGGCCGCGCGGCAATGGACAACCGGGCACCGCCACGCCGGTCGCCGACGTCACCGCCAGGGAAACGACGCGGGACCGCACGAATACTCGCGACACGGCAGGCACCACCGCAGGCACTCGCGACACCACAGCCGCAGACGACACCGGAAGCGACAACACGTCCGCCCATGACACGATGGAACAACCGACGGCCATTGGTGATCCGGTGACCTTTGCGCAGGCTGTCAATCAAACGCTCGCGGACCTGTTGGCGCGAGCCTGCGATGTGCTCGTGTTCGGCGAGGATGTCGGGCACAAGGGTGGCGTGTACGGCGTCACCAAAGGGCTGCGGAAGCAGTTCGGAGCGCGACGGGTATTCGATACGCTGCTCGATGAACAGAGTGTGCTCGGAACGGCTTTGGGGGCAGGACTCGCCGGATTCGTACCGATTCCGGAGATTCAATACCTCGCCTACGTGCACAATGCCGCCGACCAGTTGCGCGGGGAAGCAGCAACCCTGTCGTACTTTTCGCAGGGGCGATACCGGAATCCGATGGTCGTCCGGATTGCCGGATATGGTTATCAGAAGGGGTTCGGCGGTCACTTCCACAATGACAATTCCATTGCGGCACTGCGCGATATCCCGGGTCTGATCATCGCCTCCCCCGCCCGCGCCGATGATGCCGCCGCCATGCTCCGCACCTGTGTCTCCGCCGCCCGTGTCGACGGCCGGGTCTGCGTCTACCTCGAACCCATCGCCCTATACCACTCCCGCGACCTGTACCGCTCAGGTGACAACGCCTGGCTCGCACCAACTTCCGAGACCGATCACATCGCCATCGGCAGCGCCCGCATCTACGGCGACGGCCGCGACCTCACCATCGTCACCTTCGCCAACGGCGTTCCCATGAGTCTGCGCGTGGCGCAACGCCTCTCAACGCAAGGCATCGATGCCCGAGTTCTCGACCTGCGCTGGCTCAACCCCCTGCCCGTCGACGACCTCATTCATCACGCCCGCGCCACCGGCCGCGTGCTCATCGCCGATGAAACCCGCCGCACCGGCGGCATCTCCGAATCCATCTGCGCCGCCCTGATAGACGCGGGCTTCGACGGCCCCATCACCCGCGTGACCAGTCAAGACAGCTTCATCCCCCTTGGCCCCGCCGCCACCACCGTCCTCTTGGACGAACCCCAAATCGAGTCGGCCGCCACCAAACTGCTGACCGCCCGCTGAACCGCCCTTGCCCGTGTTTGCGGGACGGCATGGGCCGTCAATTTCCGCGGACCCGACGAATCGGACACCGGCGGATCCGACACGCGCAAGCCCCACTTCCGGTGAATCGGATTCGGCGGCGCCCATGGGGAAATACAGTGGAACCTACGGTGACCAGCAGCGGAAGGGCACGGCTATGACGATGATGTCCATGCTCGGCGAGGTACGACCCGAACATGATCGGGCGATCGACGGGGAGCTCGTGCTCCTGCACTTTCTCCGATCCTTCCGGATGCCCGTACTCGACGTATGGTCCGCCTGCACCGAACGCCGCCAGCTCGACCGCTGGTTCGGTGCGGTATCCGGCGGCAATGGCAATCTGACCATCGAACCGACCGACGGCCCGGTCCCCGGCCCGATCGCGATTCGCGTCGACGACTGCCGCGCACCGCACGATCTGGTCATCCACATCGATGGCGGCATTCTCGAACTGCATATGACCCAGGTCGGCGTCATTACCAATGTCGAACTGATCCGCCGCCACGTCTGCCCGACCGACGCGTGTTCCGTCGGACCCCGCTGGCAATACCTGCTCGACCGCGTCACTGCCTACCTCGAGCGCCGCCCCCTGCCGTCCTGGGCCGACTACCCCGAACTCACCAACGAATACCGCTGACCCGACGGCCGCGCGCGAGTTCGGACGGGAGGGGTCCGCCGCCGATGCCAGTGGCGGTTACGCGCCGACGTCCGCGGAGTTCGGGACCAGATCGCGCAAGTGGTCGAGGATCAGCGTATTGACCTCGTCGGTGCGTTCCAGCTGGACCAGATGTCCCGCGTCCGCCACCTTGGTGACGGCGCGCAGATCGGTGACGTTGGCGCGCAGGGTGGCCAGTGGGTCCCGGCCGCTGAAGCCCTCCATATCCGGATCCCGGTCGCCGTAGAGGAAATAGGTGGGGACGGCGATCTGGGCGTCGGCGAATTCGGCGGTCAGTTCCCAGTTCCGGTCGAGGGCGCGGTACCAGTTGAGGCCGCCGGTAAAGCCCGTGTGCTCGAAATCCTGTGCCAGAGTGTCGAATTCGGCGATCGAGAGCCAACGCCACGGCAGCAGTGGCGCTTCGGGGAGTACGTCGAGGTAGCCGGTCCCATCGGCGGGGAAACGCCAGGTGTCGAGATAGTGATAGTCGGCGCTCAGGGAAAAGTAGACGCGCGCCAGGAATTCCCTTGTGCGGCCGCCGAGTTCGGCATCGGCAATACCGGGCCGCTGAAAATAGTCGAGGTGCAGGAAGTGGCGTTCGGCGGCCTTGGCCCACAGCCGCGATGGCGCACGCGGCGGGCGCGGGGCATACGGATTATTGAGCACGATGACGGCGCTGACCCGTTCCGGTGCGCGCAGCGCCAGCTCCCACACCAGGGCCGCCCCGAAGTCCAAGCCAACGAAAACCGCTTGTTCGGCTCCGATGTCATCGAGCAGGCCGAGCAGATCGCCGATTACGGCCCGGTTGGTGTAGTCGTCGATATCGGCAGGCACCTCTGTGCGCCCATAGCCGCGCAAATCGGGCGCGATGGCCCGGTAACCCGCCGCGGCGATGGCCTCGAGCTGGCGATGCCACATGAACCAGGTATGCGGGAAGCCGTGACAGAAGATCACCGGATGCCCCTCGCCCTGCTCGGCGACGTGCATGCGGATGCCGCCACCCGTCACGAACCGATGAATCAAGTCCACAACGACCTCCAAAACCTAGAACGCGTTCTTGTTTCACGGTAGTGTCCCAGGATCGTGGACGGAATACCTCAGGTTCTCCGCGACAAGGTCGCGGTGGTGACCGGCGCGAGCCGCGGGATCGGCAAGGGCATCGCGCTGGAATTGGGCGCGGCGGGCGCGACGGTGTACGTCACCGGACGCTCGGCCACCCCCGGACGTCTGCCGGGGACCGTGCACGCGAGCGCTGCGGAGATCGACGCGCTCGGCGGCACGGGCATTCCGGTCGTCTGCGATCACCGAGACGACGATGCGGTCGAGCGCCTCTTCGAGCGGATCCGCACCGAGCACGGCCGGCTGGACGTGCTGGTGAACAATGTCTACAACTCCCCCGCCGCCGCACGCTGGCTCGGCAAACCGTTCTGGGAGGTGCCGCCGACGGCCTGGGACGAAACCTTCGACGTCGGCGTCCGCTCGCATTACACGGCAAGCTTTTTCGCGGCCCCCCTGCTGATCGAATCGGCGGGACTGATCGCCAATATCTCATCCCCGGGCGCGGAGCGGTACATGCACAACGCGGTGTACGGCGTCGCCAAAGCCGCGTTGGACCGCCTCACCTCTGATATGGCCGACGATCTCGCCGACACCGGCGTCACCGTGGTATCGCTATGGCCGGGCATCGTCGATACCGAACTGCTGCAACTGGTTCCACTCAATGCGGACGGCCGTCGCATCGTCACCCTTCCTGGCGAGGGCACCTTCGACCTCGACGCCGCCGAATCCCCGCGCTTTCCCGGCCGCGCCGTCGTCGCACTGGCCGCCGATCCGAATCGCTGTGATCGTTCCGGATCAGCTTGGCGCATAGCGGATCTCGCCGACGAATACGGTTTCACCGACGTCGATGGGCGTATCCCACGCAGCGACTGACACCGTTCACGCGACGCCGAGGAAGCGCTGTACCGAACGCAAGGGCGTCGGCTTCACCCGCCAGGTCAGATAGATATGCGACCGTGGGGCATCCACAATGTCGACATAGACCACGCCCGGATGCGGCGCACGGGTGCGCGCCAGCGCGGGCACGATTCCGATACCGCGTTCGGCCGCGACGAGTTCGATCCACTCGTCGAAATTCGTGCAGGTAATGACGGTCCGGTTCGGATCGGGCGGATTCCACGATTCGGCGTTGGTGGTGCCGGAGACGGTATTGGCCACCAACGGACAGTGCGCGAGCTGGGCCCAGCGCACCGCACCCGCATGCGCCAGCGGCGAGTGCACCGAAACCGCCAATACCCGCTGCTCGGAACCGATTTCGCGGGATTCGAGGTGGTGCGGCAGCCAGATATCGTTGCGGTGGATGGCGATATCGATCGACCGGTCGTCCAGTGCCGCCATCGGATCCTCGACCCGGCGCAGCGAAATCCGACCCCCGAGGGCCTCGTATCGGGTGCGGGTCGCGGTGAACCAAGCATCGGGCAGCAGCCAGGAGAACCCGACCTCGATCGTGGCGCGCCTGCGCAGATCCGCCTGGACGGTGTCGATATCGCCGATGATCCGCCTGCTGTGCTCCAGCAATTCCTCCCCCTCTTCGGTCAGCTGGAAGCGCCGAGAGGTCCGTTCGATCAACCGACATTCGACGAGGCGCTCCAATTGCTGAATCGTTCGAGTCAGCGCGGGCTGGCTGAGGTGCAGCCGGGCGGCGGCGCGGGTGTAGTTCGTTTCCTCACAAAGTGCGAGGTACGCCCGTAGGTGCCGCAGCTCGATATCCATGCGTCGAGCGTATACATCGTGCACAGAAAGCATTTCACAGCCTTGCCGACGAACCATACCGTCGGTGCTTGTGACCGGATCAGCCCTGCTCGACACCCCGCGCCGCACCCTCGGACCAGCGCTCGCCGCCGGCACTGGCCTCGCCGCAGCCGTCGGTGTCGGCCGCTTCGCCTACACACCCCTGCTGCCCGCGATGGTGGATGCGCACCGCATCGACGCCCATGACGGCGCGCTCATCGCCGCCGCCAACTACGCGGGCTATCTCGCCGGCGCGGTACTGCTCGCGCGGCGACCGAATCTCAACAGCCGCATGTCTTTTCGCGTTGCGGCCGGAGCACTGGTGGTCAGTGAGGCGCTGGTCGTGCTGCCGAGTCCCACCCTGATTCCGACACTGCTGCGACTGATCGCGGGCGTGGCCAGCGCGGTGATATTCGTCGGCTGTGCAAGTGCGATCGCGCAGCTCGGCGGGCACCGGGCGGGTATCGCCTTCGGTGGGGTCGGCTTCGGTATCGCTCTCACCGGGTTGCTGGCGTTGCTCGCGCGGCCGGTGCTGTCCTGGCAGGGGCTGTGGCTCGGCGCCGCCGGACTGACCGCGGTATTGCTGCTCCCGGCATTCCGACTCGATATCCACGGTATTCGGACTGCCGAGGTGGTCGGCACCGATCGACCGAGCACAGCCTGGCGGGCGCTGCTCATCGCATATTCGCTCGAGGGTGTCGGCTATATCGTGATCGGCACATTCCTGGTCGCCGCCGTAGGCGCGCACAGTGCGGCGCTCGGCTCGGCGATATGGGTGATCGTCGGGGTGGCCGCCGCACCGGCGGTGCTCTGGGGCTTGATCGCGCGCCGCTGGTCGCCGGCGACCGCCCTCGTTCTCGGACTACTCGCGCAGTGCGCGGCGGCGGCGCTGCTCGCCGGGTCGAGGACCACCTGGCCCGCGATTGTCGCGGCGGCGCTGTTCGGTGGCACGTTCATGGGCATCACCATGGTGGCGATCCGGCTCGGCACCGAACTGACCGGCCAGCGGGCCGCGGCCACCCTCACCGCGGGCTACGGCGCGGGGCAGACGCTGGGTCCCCTGGTAGTCGCACCGGTAATCGGCGACGGTTATGCGCTGGCGTTCGGGGTCGCGACCGCCGTGCTGGCGGCAGCGACGGTGGCGGCCGTCATGGTGTGCTCGCGATTCGCGCGAAAAGATATCGCGCGGCAACTCAAGCGAACTTGATCTCCAGGCCGATGCCGAGGATGGCGATGAGCCAGATCAGGCCGGTGAAGATGGTGATGCGGTCGAGGTTCTTCTCGACGACGGTGGAACCGGACAGGCTGGACTGCACGCCGCCACCAAACAAGCTGGACAGACCTCCACCCTTGGCGCGGTGCAGCAGCACCAGCAGCACCAGCAGCACGCTGGTGATGATCAGGAGGATATCCAGGAACATCCGCATGCCGGACAGTCTATGGGTGTGCATCCGTACCTGCATAATCACCCCGGCTGGAGACGACCTACGGAGTCTGCACCGCGACGAGGTGGGTGGTGGTGTCTCGGCCGATCATGAACTCCGCGACGGCGCGTTCCCGCAGTTGATCTTGGGCGGTGAGCCGCACCTGATGCTGGTGCATATGCTCCGACCAGGAGCGCACCACGAAGGCCTCCACGTAGCGGTCGACCACGCCGACATCCCGATACAACCGCCATTCCATCGCACCGGTGCGCTGCATGGACCGTCCGACGAACACCATGGCGGCCAGATATTCCTCGACCTTCTCCGGCGGAACGTCGTAGGTGCGCAGCACCAGCACCGGACCGTCCTCGGGATCCGGTTCGACGACCAGTTGCGGTTCGGGCCAAAACGCGCTCGGGCTCAGGTCCAGTTCCTCCGCGTTATGGCGGATCGGCAGCCAGACCGAACTCAGCGCGGATCCGGCCAACAGCACCGCGGCGGCGAGCAGCGCCGTCACCGGCCCCACCGCGCCTGCGACCAGACCCCACACCAGCGACCCGAGCGCTTGGCCGCCCATGAACACCAGCATGTACACCGACAACCCGCGTGCCCGTACCCATGCGGGCAGCAGTAGCTGCATGGTCGAGTTCATCGTCGACATCGCCAGCAGCCACGCGAATCCGGCTCCGACCAGCAGCACCATGACGACCGGCACACTGCGCAGCACCGCGGCACCCACCGAGGCCGTGCCGAACAGGAGCGCGGCCGCGGTCAACCGCTGGGTGGGTGTCAGCAGGGCGCGGACCCGCGACAAACCGACCGCACCTGTCACCGCGCCGAGTCCGAGCGCACCGAGCAGCAGACCGTAGCCCGATGAGGACAGCCCGAGTTCGTCGCGGGCGATGACCGGCAGCAGCGCCCACACCGCGCTCGCCGGAGCGATGAACAGGATCGAACGCAGCAGCACCCGGCGGATCGCCGGGGCGGCCCGAATGAATCGGGTACCCGCCTGCAATGCCGCCAGCGGCCGCTCACTGGGCAGCTTCCGTTCCTTGGCCGGCCTGCGCCAGCTGAGCAGGACCGTGACGATGCCGACGAACGACACCGCGTTCAGCGCGAACACCAGGGTCGGCCCCGACAGCGAGACCAGCACACCCGCGATCGCGGGTCCGACGGCCCGCCCGATATTGATATTCATGCTGCCCAGCGCCGCTGCGGACGGAATCTGCTCGCGCGCAACGAGTTCCGGTTGAATCGCCTGCCACGCCGGCGCGGTCAGCGCCTGCCCGCAGCCGAGCAGGAACAGCAAAGTCAACAACACACCGGGGGTGGTATGCCCGGTCGCCGTCGACACCGCGAGCACCGCCGCCAGTACCGCCATGGCCGACTGCGCCCCGAGCAACAACCTGCGTCGATCCAACAGATCCGCGAGCACACCCGATGGAATCGACAACAGCATCACCGGCAAGGTGGTCGCCGTCTGCACAAATGCCACCAGCGTCGCGGCATTCGGCGCATCGACCAGAATCCACTGCGCCCCAACCGTCTGCATCCAGGTTCCGAGATTCGACACCAACTGCGCGGTCCACAGCGCCCGATAGATCCGCGACCGCAACGGCGCCCAGGTCGATAGCGGAGCATGGGCATCAACAGTGGTCACGCGGCCGAGCATAGTAGCGGCGACTCACCGCACTTCACCATCGCTGAACGCATCCATCCCGGCCACGCACAGCTGAGCAGGCCCGCGACCGATTCGATCATCAAGATCGAAAAGCACCCCGCCGTGTTCTTGACGAAGAACAGCACGAGTCCCAGGACCCCCGCGATGGTGCCCAATGCGCGCCACCGATGATGCCCAGCCAACCGGCGATCTCGCTGCGGCGTGACCTTCCGACCCCACGCGCCCCCACTTCCGGGGAACCAACTGGCGGCAGCATACGCTCGCGAGCACTGCCCACCACTGTCTGAGGCGCAGGCACCGAGTATTTCGCATCGGCAGTGCCGAGCCCTGTCGCGCGTAGACACGGTGATCTCGCGCAGGGCCTGGCTGGAGGATTGGGCTCGCGCAGGAAGCGCAGTGCGGTATCGAGTGAATCATCCTGGGCGCCAAGGTGTTCCATGAGCGTACGGTAGGCCGCTGGTCGGCGGGCGAAACCTCCTCGGAGGTGCGGACAACCAGATCCCGTTCGACCAGGCCCGGCGGATCCCGGGTTACACCGTTTCCACAGACAGCCGCCGTACCATCGGCTACATGTCAGCTACAACGGTGCGCGTCGGAATCATCCTGGCCATCGCGGCGGGGCTGCTGGCCGGTTGCTCGAGCGAGGACAAGACGGGACACAATTCGGCGGCCACGCCGATGGGCCACACCTTCGTCTCGATCGGAGTCGAGGGTCAGCAGATACCGGGTGGTGGACCGATGACGCTCACCTTCGCCGAAGGCAAGATCACGGCCAGTTCGGGCTGCAATACCGCCACCGGGACGGTCGACCTGGCCGAGGGCATTCTGCACGTCGACACCCTCTCCAGCACCCTGATGGCCTGTCCGGATGAGCGCAGCCAGGCCGACAGCTGGCAGGAAAACGTGCTCACCTCGCTGCCGAAATGGCGACTCGACGATGCGACACTGACGCTGACCGGGAAGGACACAACCGTCACCTTGCTGGACAAGAAGGTCGCGCAGCCCGATCAGCCGCTCATCGGCACCACCTGGATCGTCAGCGCCCTGCTGACGCCCAACGCGCAGATCCGGTCACAGACCTTGGACGAGGTGAAACCGACACTCACCGTCGCACCTGACGGCGCGGTGTCCGGCAGCGCCGGATGCAACCGCATGACCGGACACGCCACACCGTCGCCCGCCGGCAATGGGTCCGATGTCACCTTCCAGATCGACGCCACCAAGACGATGTGCGCTCCGGAGATCATGGAGGTGGAGCAGGCCGTACTGAAGGCACTCGACGGCAAGACAACGGCCACCATCGACGCGGACATCCTGACCCTGCGCAATACCAACGGCTTCGGCCTGACACTACGCGCGGCCTAACCGTGGTCGAGTACCGAAACAATTCCCGCACACCAGGTTTCCGCCGTCCGGTCGGCCGCACCTGGCAGGTCGAAGTCGGCCCGTGGCCGGATCTCCCGTCGGCCCATATCGAGAAGCTGCCCGCGCCGCCGTCATCGGTGACGCTCATCCGCTACGTCGAGCTCTATACCGCCGCCGGACTCATCCGCCGCGACGAATCCGGCCACTGGGATGCGGACACCATCGCGGCGCTACTCGCCGAGCGAGACGAATTCCTGCACACCACCTTCTCTTTGGGCTATATCGACGCCGATGGCGCACTCCTGGCCGAATGCTCGGTCGGCATCTCCGATACCGTGGCCAAGCTGTACGTCGTGCACGCCACCGAGCAGCCCGCCGAACTGGCCCACCTGCTCCGCGGCACCCTGTACCGACTGCATGCGCACTACCCGGACGTGCGGACCGCCGAAGTCACGATGGACCCGCGCGACGAGCCGTTCGAGCTGGCACTCACCGCCACCGGCTTCACGGTGCACAACCACACCGCCTGATCCCGAATGCCGATGTCCGGCACGCGATGACATCGACTACTTGCGCGTCAGGATCACCCGGTCCGCGATTCGCTCGGCCTCCCCTGGCGGCGCGAAGTAGATCTCCATGGTCGCCCGATCGGCCGACTCCAGCTTGATCTCCGTTCGCATCGGAATCGTCTTGCCGACGAACTGCGGGCCCAGCACACCCGGATCGGTGAACTCCCCCACCATCACGATATCGGCAGCACCGCCGCTGGCCTTTGTGCCCTTGTAGGTCATCATCATCGGCGTCACGCTGTCCACCGTCGACCATTCGTAGCGGTCGTCGGTCGGCGAATAGCCGAGTGTGCCCAGTCGGTAGTACGGCTTGCCGCCGAAGCTGCCCTCTGCCTCCTCCTGCATGAAGTTATTGCCCGTCTTGCCGATCCAGTGCCACCGCGAGGTGATATCGCTCTTGATCGGATTGTCCGCGGTACCACCGGCGATGAATGTCGACTTCGCACCATTCCACTCACCGACCAGCTGATCCAGCTTCCGATGCCCGCCATCCTGCTGAGCCGGACTCGCCTCGGCACTCGTGGAGACCTGCGAGGAGGAGGAATCGCTGGAGCATCCGGCCCCGAATGCGGTGAACGCCATCAGCGCAACCGTGACCAGTGCGCGCGCCTTAGTTGATCTCACGGGAAAATCCTTGTCGGCCTTGCTGATCAGAGACCCGAACAGCATCGCATCCCGGCGCTGGGACGGCTCGCCCCGAGCGGGAAGTCCGAACCGACCACCAACGCGAATCAGCCCGGCACCACGCGATCACACGTGATACCGGGCTGATCAAGCATGCACCCGTCAGGGCAGCGGACCACCCGCGGCAATAGCGGACAGCGTCGCGAATTCGTCGCCCTTGAGCGACGCACCGCCGACCAGCGCGCCGTCGATATCGGTCTGCGCGACCAACTCGGCGACGTTCTTGGCATTCACCGAACCGCCGTAGAGCACCCGCACACCCGCGGCAACCTCGGGCGACGCCAATGCCGCCAGCTCCGCGCGAATCGCACCGCAGACCTCCTGCGCATCGGCAGGCGTGGCGACCTTACCGGTGCCGATGGCCCAGACCGGCTCGTAGGCGATGACGATCTTCGAAATCTCTTCGGCCGTCAGACCTTTGAGCGAACCGCGCAACTGCTCGAGGTTGTATTCCACGTGGGTCTTCGCTTCGCGGACATTGAGCCCCTCGCCGATGCACACGATCGGGGTGATCCCGTACTTCAGCGCCTGCTTGGCCTTGGCCAGCACGGTGGCGTCGTCCTCGGAGTGGTACTGCCGCCGCTCCGAATGGCCGACCACCGCGAAGGTGCAACCCAGTTTGGCCAGCATGGCACCGCTGATCTCACCGGTGTAGGCGCCCTCGTCGTGAGTCGACACATCCTGCGCACCATAGGTGATCAGCAGCTTGTCGCCCTCGACGAGGGTCTGCACGCTGCGGATGTCGGTGAACGGCGGGATGACCGCGACATCGACCTTCGCGAAGTACTTCTCCGGCAGCGCGAATGCGATCTTCTGCACCAGGGCGATGGCCTCGAGGTGATTGAGGTTCATCTTCCAGTTGCCCGCGATGAGCGGTTTGCGTGCCATGGTTCAGTCCTCCAATACCGCGATACCGGGCAGTTCCTTGCCCTCGAGGTATTCCAGCGACGCACCGCCACCGGTCGAGATGTGCGAGAAGCCGTCCTCGGGCAGGCCGAGCGCACGCACGGCCGCGGCCGAATCGCCACCGCCGACAACGGTGAACGCACCCTTACCGGTCGCGGTCACGATCGCCTCGGCGACACCACGGGTGCCCGCGGCGAAGTTCTCGAACTCGAACACACCCATCGGGCCGTTCCAGAACACCGTCTTGGCCTCGGTGAGCAGTGCCGCGAACCGGTTCACCGACTCGGGACCGATGTCCAGCCCCAGCCAGCCGTCCGGAATCTCGTTGGCGGGCACCACCTTCGAGTCCGCGTCGGCCGCGAACTTGTTCGCGACGACGATATCGCGCGGCAGGTGGATGACGTCCGCGTAGCGCTCCAGCAGCCCCTTGCAGGTCTCGATCATCTCCTCCTGGAGCAGCGAGCTGCCCACCGGGAGGCCCTGTGCGGCGAGGAAGGTGAAGCACATGCCGCCGCCGATCACCAGGGTGTCGACCTTGGGGGCCAGTGCCTCGATGACGGCCAGCTTGTCGGAGACCTTGGAACCACCGAGCACGACCGCGTACGGGCGTTCCGGATTCTCGGTCAGCTTCGCCAGCACGTCGACCTCGGCCGCGACCAGCGTGCCCGCGTAATGCGGCAGCAGCTCGGCCACGTCATAGACCGAGGCCTGCTTGCGGTGCACGACACCGAAGCCGTCGGAGACGAACGCACCGTCCTCGCCGACCAGCTCGACCAGCGCCGCGGCCAGCTTGGCCCGCTCCGCATCGTCCTTGCTGGTCTCGCGCGCATCGAAACGCACATTCTCGAGCAGCAGCACGTCGCCGTCGGTGAGGCCCTCCGAGCGCGAGAGCGCGTCGTAGCCGACGACGTCACCGGCCAGCTGGACATTGCGGTCCAGCAGCTCGGCCAGCTTCGCCGCGACCGGCGCGAGGGAGAACTTCGGATCCGGCTCACCCTTCGGGCGGCCCAGATGCGCCGTGACGACCACCTTGGCACCGGCCTCGACCAGCGCCCGCAGCGTGGGCACCGAGGCGATGATCCGACCGGGGTCGGTGATCTGGCCGCTGTCGTCGAGGGGGACGTTCAGGTCGGAGCGCACCAGCACGCCCCGACCCTCGACACCCTCGTTCAGCAGATCCTGGAGTGTCTTGACTGCCATGCGCGTCAGAGCGACTTGCCGACGAGGCCGATGAGGTCGGCGAGGCGGTTGGAGTAGCCCCACTCGTTGTCGTACCAGCCGACGACCTTCACCTGGTCATCGATGGTCTTGATCAGCGGCGCGTCGTAGATGCACGAGTGCGGGTCGGTGACGATGTCGCTGGAGACGATCGGGTCCACGTTGTACTTCAGAATGCCCTTCAGCGCACCTTCGGCGGCGGCCTTGTAGGCGGCGTTGATGTCGGCGATCGAGGCCGACTTGCTCAGGGTCACGGTGAGGTCGGTGACCGAGCCCGTCGGGACCGGGACGCGCAGCGCGTAGCCGTCGAGCTTGCCGTTGAGCTCCGGGAGCACCAGGCCGATGGCCTTCGCGGCGCCGGTGCCGGTGGGCACGATGTTCAGCGCGGCGGCGCGGGCGCGGCGCAGGTCGCTGTGCGGGCCGTCCTGCAGGTTCTGGTCCTGGGTGTAAGCGTGGATGGTGGTCATCAGACCACGCTCGATGCCGAAGCTGTCGTTGAGCACCTTCGCCAGCGGGCCGAGGCAGTTGGTGGTGCAGGACGCGTTGGAGATGATGTTCTGGCTGCCGTCGTACTTGTCGTCGTTGACGCCCATGACGACGGTCAGGTCCTCACCCTTGGCGGGCGCGGAGATGACGACCTTCTTGGCGCCCGCGGCGATGTGGCCCTTCGCCTTGGTCGCGTCGGTGAAGATGCCGGTGGATTCGACGACTACGTCGACGCCGAGGTCGCCCCACGGCAGGGCGGACGGGCCCTCCTTGATGGCCAGCGCCTTGATCCGCTGGTCGCCGACCACGATGGTGTCGTCGCCGTCCAGTGATACGTCCTGCGGCAAGCGGCCCAGGATCGAGTCGTACTTGAGCAGAGTGGCCAGCGTCGCGTTGTCGGTGAGGTCGTTGACCGCGACGATCTCGATGTCGGTGGTGCCGAGCGCCTTCTGCGCCTCCACCGCCCGGAAGAAGTTACGTCCGATACGACCGAAGCCGTTGATGCCTACCCGGACAGTCACGTTATCGCTCCTCAGCTTTCAAGCGGATTCATTCCGATGCCACAACCACAGTAGTGCCCGACCGTAATCTCTCCGACACGCACCTGGCATTCCTGAGTACGCGGGACCTGCGCAGACGTCGGCGCGCATGGTTTCGGGGCACAAATCCGCGGTCGGTGCTCTTGTTTCGGCTCACCATGGAATCCGGTGCTCACCCCGGCCACATACGCCCTAGCGGGTCCCGATACCCGCCATCGCGCCGAACTTCGGAAACGTTCAGCCGGGTGGACAGCCCGGCCGGGGGGAAGAACGAATCGCCGCCCCGCTGGGCGGCGATTCGGCTCACGCTTCGTCGAGCAGTTCGGCGGTGACGGCCGATTCGGTATCCGGCACCCCCAGTTCCTTGGCGCGGCGGTCGGCCATCGACAACAATCGCCGAATCCGGCCTGCCACAGCGTCTTTCGTCATCGGTGGATCGGCGAGCTGGCCCAACTCCTCCAGCGACGCCTGGCGGTGCTGCACTCGCAGTTTGCCCGCCGCGGCCAAATGGTCGGGCACCTCATCGCCCAGGATCTCCAGTGCGCGTTCGACTCTCGCCGCCGCGGCGACCGCGGCGCGGGCCGAGCGGCGCAGATTCGCATCGTCGAAATTGGCGAGGCGGTTCGCGGTGGCCCGCACCTCGCGGCGCAGCCGGCGCTCCTCCCAGACGATCCGGGTGTCCTGCGCACCCATGCGGGTCAGCAGTGCGCCGATCGCCTCGCCGTCGCGCACTACGACCCGATCGGTGCCGCGCACCTCACGCGCCTTGGCGGTGATGCCGAGCCGACGAGCCGCGCCGACGAGCGCGAGCGCCGCCTCCGGACCGGGGCAGCTGACCTCGAGTGCCGATGAGCGACCCGGTTCGGTGAGCGAGCCGTGTGCGAGAAACGCTCCGCGCCAAGCCGCTTCGGCATCGCCGATACTGCCGCCGACGACCTGCGCCGGCAGTCCGCGCACCGGACGGCCGCGCACATCGAGCAGACCGGTCTGTCTGGCCAGCGCCTCACCCTCCTTGGACACCCGCACCACATACCGCGAGGTCTTGCGCAGGCCGCCCGCGCCGAGCACGTGCACATCGGAGCCGTAGCCGTATAACTCGAAGATCTCCCGGCGCAGTCGGCGCGCGATGGAGCCCATATCCACCTCGGCCTCGACGATCACCCGCCCGCCGACGATGTGCAGGCCGCCCGCAAACCGCAGCAGCGCAGACAGTTCCGCCTTGCGAGAACTCACCTGCGAGACCGTGAGCCTGCTCAGCTCGTCCTTCACTTCGGCTGTCATCGCCACGAGACGCGCTCCTTTCCACCCAACCCGGAACGCACATCCTGACCCATGTGCCGTCCCTCGACTCGAAGCCCTGCCATATGTGGCCGAGGTTGCCGGATCAGCTGATCCAGTGCGGCGGCAAGCTTTCCGGGGTGATGCCGGTCGGTGCCCGCTTCGGCGACATCGGAAAAGGTTACTCGTGCCCGCAATTGTTCGGCAGCCCTGGCCACATGTTCTCTTTCGCGACCTTCCGGCACCGACCCGGAATCGACCAGTACCTCGTCGACCACGAATTCCGGTGCGTGCTGGGACAATACATGCAGATGGCGCTCCGCGGAGAAACCCGCCGTTTCTCCGGGCTCAGCGGCGAGATTCAACACCAGCACCTTGCGCGCCCTGGTATAGACCAGTGCGTCACGCAATTCGGGCACGAGCACATGCGGAATCACACTGGTAAACCAGGAACCCGGGCCGAGCACAACGACGTCGGCGTGTTCGATGGCCCAGGTCGCCTCCGGGCTGGCGGGCGGATCGGACGGAATCAGCCGCACGCGCCGCACCTTACCCGGTGTGGTCGCGATGGCAACCTGGCCGCGAATGCATCGGCTCACGCGCGGATCCGCTTCCAGCCCAGACACATCCGCCTCGATATCCAGTGCGATGGGCGACATGGGCAGCACGCGACCGGTGATTCGCAACAGCTTGGCGACCTCGTCGAGCGCGGCGACGGGATCGCCGAGCACCTCGGTCAGACCCGCGAGGATCAGATTGCCGACCGAATGCCCGGCCAGCGCACCGGTACCGCCGAAGCGATGCTGCACGGTGCGGGTCCAGACGTCCTCGCCGTCCGCGGCCAGCGCCGCCAGGGCCATGCGCAGATCACCGGGCGGTGGCACACCGAGTTCGGACCGTAGCCTGCCCGAGGAACCGCCATCGTCGGCGACGGTGACCACGGCGCAGATCTTCCTCGTAAGCCGTCGCACCGCGGTGAGCGTCGCGTACAGGCCGTGCCCGCCACCGAGCGCAACAATGGCGGGATCCGATTCCCACCCCGTCATTCGCGCCCCAGATCCCGATGCACGACCCGCACGACGTCGGCGGGACCGGATTCGGCGGTCTGTGATCCGATGAGTTCGCCGAGCGCTTCGGCTATCGCCACGCTGCGGTGTTTGCCTCCGGTGCAGCCCACTGCCACCGTCATGTATCGCTTCCCCTCTTGGCGGTAACCATTCGTCGTCAGGTCGACCAGGTGGTGGCAAGTGCTCAAGTAATCGGCCGCGCCGGGACGCGACAATACATACTCGCTGACCACGGTCTCCTGTCCCGAATGTTCGCGGAGTTCCGGTATCCAATGCGGATTGGGTAGAAAACGCACATCCAACACCATGTCCGCATCGAGTGGAACCCCGTACTTGAATCCGAACGACTGCACCGTCAACTGCAGCGCGGTGGGCGCGCCGCCGCCATAGGCCTCCTCCAACTTGCGGTGCAACTGATGGATCGACAGCTCCGTGGTGTCGATGACCAGGTCGGCCGCCGTTTTTACGGCGGAGAGGCGAATCCGTTCGGCAGCGATGCCCGCCGAGAGCGTACCGTCGGCGCTCTCGCTCTGCAGCGGATGACGGCGGCGAGCGAAGCCGAAACGCCGGATCAGCACGTCATCGGAGGCTTCCAGGAACAGGATCCTGGTGCGCACCCCCGAGGATCGCAGCTGCTCGGTGACGGCCGAGAGATCGCCGGTGAAGAATCGACTTCGCACGTCCATGACCAGGGCGAGCCTGCGGATCGGCGGTTCGGCGGAGGCGCCCAGCTCGACCATCCGCCCGATCAGCTCCGGCGGCAGGTTATCGGTGACATACCAGCCGAGATCCTCGAGCACGCGGGCCGCGGTGCCGCGGCCCGCGCCGGATAGGCCGGTCACGATCACCACTTCGACCTGCGGCTGGGGCGGATTGCCGTCGCCACGTTCGACAGGTGCGCCGAGGGAGCCCGCGGGGCCGGTCCGCCCAGCGGTCGACCGCGGGCTGCCCGCACTGTTGTTCGATTCGACGCGTGTCATGTCCTACCGGATCTGTGTCAGGGTGCCTGTCGATCATCCCGCACCGGTTCCGGTATCGGGCGCAGACACACAACGTAGGTGTCTTATTCCTCCCGCAACGCGGCCAAAACGGCCTTCGCGGTGGCCACACCGATGCCGGGCACCTCGGTGATCTGCTCGACCGTGGCCTCCTTCAGTTTGGCCACCGACCCGAAGTGGGTGACAAGCGCGGTCCGGCGGGACTCGCCGAGTCCGCGCACCGAGTCCAGTGCGGACGCGGTCATCCTTCGGGAGCGTTTGCTGCGATGGAAGGTGATGGCGAAGCGGTGCGCCTCATCGCGCACCCGTTGCAATAGATATAGCGACTCGCTATTACGCGGCATGATCACCGGATCGCTCTCCCCCGGCACCCACACCTCCTCGAGTCGTTTGGCCAGGCCGATCACCGCGACATCGGTGATGCCGAGTTCGTCGAGGACCTCCGCGGCAGCCGCGACCTGGGGTGCGCCGCCGTCCACAACATAGAGGTTCGGCGGGTAGGCGAACTTCCGTGGGCGGCCGGTGCGCGGGTCGATGCCGGGGCGGGAGGTGACTTCGAGGTCCTCGTCGCCGGAGCCGATCTCTTCGGCCGCGACGTCCTCGGCCACGACCTCGTCGCGTTCGCGGCGCAATCGGTAGAACCGCCGCCTGGTCACCTCCGCGATGCTGCCGACATCGTCGGAGCGGCCTTCGCCCGCGGCCTCCTTGATCGCGTAGTGGCGATACTCGGACTTGCGCGGCAGGCCGTCCTCGAACACCACCAGCGAGGCCACCACATCGGTGCCCTGCACGTGGCTGATATCCACACATTCGATTCGTAGCGGTGCGCTGTCCAGATCGAGGGCATCTTGAATGTCTTGCAGTGCAGCGGATCTCGATGTCAGATCGCCCGCGCGCTTGAGCTTGTGCTGGGCCAGCGCCTCCATCGCATTGCGCTGCACGGTTTCGGCGAGTGCCTTCTTGTCACCGCGCTGCGGTACCCGCAGCCGCACCGCCGACCCGCGCAGTGTGCTCAGCCACTCCTGAACCTGTTCGGCGTCGGCGGGCAGTTCCGGCACCAGCACCTCGCGCGGCACCACCGTGGCCGGTTGTTCGTCGCCCCCTTGTTCGGCCTGCGCCACCTGCTCGCCGTAGAACTGGGTCAGGAACTGCTCGACCAGCGCGGCGACCTCGCCACCGGCCGCCTGGCCGTCGATGGCGTCGCCGGATTTGTCCACCACCCAGCCGCGCTGGCCGCGCACCCGGCCGTCGCGGACGTGGAAGACCTGTACCGCCACCTCCAACTCGTCGGTGGCGAAGGCGATCACATCGGCGTCGGTGCCGGTCCCGAGCACAACGGCCTGCTTCTCCAGTGCCCGCCGCAGCGCCTGGACATCGTCGCGCAACCGGGCGGCGGTCTCGAAATCCAACTCCTCGGCAGCGTCGTGCATCCGGCGCTCCAGGTCGCGCACCATGCGATCGGTGCGCCCGGCCAGGAAGTCGCAGAAGTCCTCGACGATCCGCCGATGCTCATCGGCATCGACCCGCCCGATACACGGGGCCGAGCATTTGTCGATATAGCCGAGCAGGCACGGACGTCCGATCTGGTTGTGCCGCTTGAAGACTCCATTGGAACAGGTGCGCGCGGGGAATACCCGCAGCAGCAGATCCAGGGTCTCCCGAATGGCCCAGGCGTGCGCGTAGGGCCCGAAGTAGCGCACCCCCTTCTTGCGTGCACCGCGATAGACGAACAGCCGCGGGTACTCCTCGTTCAGGGTGACCGCGAGCACCGGGTACGACTTGTCGTCGCGATAGCGCACATTGAATCGCGGATCGAACTCCTTGATCCAGTTGTATTCCAGCTGAAGGGCTTCCACCTCGGTGGAGACCACGGTCCACTCGACACTCGCCGCCGTCGTGACCATCTGCCTGGTACGCGGATGCAGCGAAGCCACATCGGCGAAGTACGAATTCAGCCTGCTCCGCAGGCTCTTCGCCTTGCCGACATAGATCACACGCCCGTGTGCGTCCCGGAATTTGTAGACACCGGGTTCAACGGGAATCGTGCCCGGCTTCGGCCGGTAGGTCGCGGGATCTGCCACGAATCCAAGCCTATCGACCGCCCCCGACACATCCACACGGGTGCGCCGGTCGCCGTGGCTCGGCTCAGGCGAAGCGACGCGCACTGGCGGTAATGGCGTCGCACAGCGCCTGCTGCGGCGGTGACGGACGGGCGTGACGGCGCATCAGGACGAATTCGAGTTCGCCGAGATCCGGCAGACGGTGCGCGGGCAGGACGACGAGGCCGTCCGGTAGCAGCGTTCCGGCGTGCACGATGACGCCGAGACCGGCGAGGACGGCGGCGCGCAGGCCGAGTTGGCTGTCGCTGGTGCAGGTCACCCGCCAGGTGCGGGCGTCACGTTCGAGGGCCCGCAGCGCGACGCGGCGGGTGAGGCTGGGCGGCGGATAGGTGACCAGCGGCACCGGATCGTCGAATTCCATTGCGGCCGAACGGCCCGCCCACACCAGGCGGTCGCGCCAGAGCAGTTCGCCGTGGCGTTCACCCGGCAGCCGCTTGCCGACGACGAGGTCGAGTTCGCCGGTCTCCATCCGGGTTTTGAGGTTTTCGCTCAGGCCGACGGTCAGCTCCAGATCGATGCCGGGATGGGTGCGCTGGAATTCGAACAATACGTCGGGCAGCTCGCGGGCCATCACGTCATCGGAGGCGCCGAGGCGGATCAGGCCGGTGAGGGTCGAGTCGGAGAAGTAACGCTCGGCCTGGCTCTGGGCATCGAGGATGGTGCGGGCGAAGCCGACCATGGCCGCGCCGTCGGCGGTCAGGGCGAGGTTGCGGGTGTCGCGGCGGAGTAGTTCGCGTCCGGCCGCCTTCTCCAAGCGGGCGATATGGCCGCTGACGGTGGACTGACGCAGGCCCAGGATGCGACCGGCCGCGGTGAAACCACCCGCACGTTCGACGGCGAGGAAGGTCCGCAGCAGTTCGGGTTCGAACACACCGCTAATTATCACCGATCGCGTTTACAGATATCGAACCCAACGCCTGTCGCGATCAGTCGCGAGCGTCATACCGTCGACAGGTGAGGTTCTTCGCCAAACTACGGATCGACGCGTTCATGCTCGGCATTCTGGTCAGCCTGGTGGTGGCGATATTCCTGCCTGCGCGCGATGCCTCGGCCGATGCGCTGGACTGGATCACCAAGATCGCGATCGGCCTGCTCTTCTTCCTCTACGGCGCTCGGCTCGCGCCCCGCGACGCGCTGGCCGGGTTGCGGCATTGGCGGCTGCACTCGTCGGTTTTGGCCGTGACCTATCTGATCTTCCCGCTGATCGGTCTGGCACTGCGCTTCCTTGCGCCGTCGGTGCTGACCGATGACCTCTACACCGGCGTGCTGTTCCTCTGCCTGGTGCCCTCGACCGTGCAGTCATCGATCGCCTTCACCTCTATTGCCCGCGGCAATGTCGCCGGTGCGGTGGTCAGTGCGTCGCTGTCGAATCTGATCGGCGTCTTCGCGACGCCGCTGCTGGTGATGCTGCTGATGGACACCACCGGCAATGCCACTGTCACCCCCGCCGCGATTCTCGCGATCGTGGTTCAGCTGCTGCTGCCGTTTCTGGTGGGTCAGCTGCTGCGGTCCAGGATGGCCCGGCTGCTGCGGCATGCCGCACTGACCAGGGCGATCGATCGCGGTTCGGTGTATCTCGTCGTCTATGCCGCCTTCAGCGCGGGGATGGTCGAACACAGCTGGAGCGGTATTTCGCCGCGGGCGCTGCTGGCGACTATCGCGGTGTGTGCCGCCATCCTCACCGTGGTCCTGACGATGACCACGTTCGGCAGCCGCTTCCTCGGCTTCTCCCGTCCGGACCAGATCGTTGTCGTGTTCTGCGGCTCGAAGAAGAGCCTGGCCACCGGCCTGCCCATGGCCTCGGTCCTGTTCGCGGGACATCCGGTCGGCCTGATCGTATTGCCGCTCATGATCTTTCACCAGATCCAGCTATTGACCTGCACGGTTCTCGCGCAGCGCTATGCGCGATCCGCGGCCGAGAACGCATCGGCCGATGCGACAGCCGAGGTTTCCGCACAACCGGTCTGATTCGATGTGGTCAGCCCTCGGCGTCGGTGACCCGAATATCGAACCAGGCCTTGGCTTCCGGCTGCCACAGCTGATGGACGATCGTCGCCGACGCGCCCAGCGTGAAGAGAATGACGACCAGCTCCGCCAACTCCGGGACGGCCTCGACATGCACCCGCAGCACCGCGACGGCCTGCAGAACCGCCAGCCCGATCGCGACCCGACGCACCAGCGGCCCACGACCGAAACAGTAGACGGTGATGGCGAGCAGCCAACTGCAACCGAATTGCAGGGCCGCGGATCCGGCCGCCTCATCCGTGGCGATCAGGCCCATGACGATCGGATAGGCGAGGCCGAAGCCCGCGAGTCCCGACACCGCCTCTCTGGCCTCCCGAACCGCTTCGGGCGGGCCCATCGGTCGCGTGGTTCGCACGGCCGATGATTCGAAATACGCCTCAGCATCCATGGCCACTCCCGTCGAGCCTGCACACCCGCGATGTGTTCGGCCTCACAGCAAGCTAATTCAGCGTGGGCGCATCGACATTCCAGACCAGTAGAGTGTGTCATAGGTCACAGAGCAAATGCTAGGTCAGTTCGTACTGCCGCAAGACGTCGAGCAGCCCTTCGGCACGATCCGCCGTCGGCACGGGATCGACCAGCGCGAAAGCGCAGCCCGCGGCCACGGCACCACCATCGGCCTCCGCGCTGTCGCCGACCATCAGCGCCGACTCGGGGCGCACGCCGAGCTGATCCAACGCGGCCAGGAAGATTCGCGGATCCGGCTTCACCGCGCCGACCTCGAACGACAGCGTATGCGCCGCGATGAGCCGATCCCAGCCGTTGGCGGCGAACGCCGGACGGATATCGAAGGCGATATTGCTCACCACCGCGACCGGGATATCTTGTGCCGCCAGGGTTTTGAGAACGGCACCAGTATCGGGATACGGCGTCCAGGACATCGGGTCGAGCACCCGGTCGTAGAAGCGCTCGATCAGCGTCGGCGTCGGCACCCCGGCTTGCCGCAGCACCTCGAAGTAGGCCGTGCGATGCATCGCCGGATCCAGATCCCGCCGCTCCCACGCGATCCGGCCCGCGGCGTCGAACCGTGCGCCAGCACCGACCGGCCTGGTCATCCGTTCCAGGATCGTGACTTGGTCCAGGGGCTCGCCATCGAGTCCGACCATGCCGTCCCAGGTCTCGTCGGGCTCCAGCCGGAACAGTGTGCCGGAGAAGTCGAACAGCACTGCCTCGATCGCCACTCGATCCAGCGTACCGAGCGTGCTCATCGGCGGGACTTCGCTCGAGCGAGCACCTGCGGAGAATGCTTGTCCGCGAAGCATTTTCGACACCTGTGCAGCGGACTTACCACGGCTGGGAGCCGACAGCGCCGGAATTCCCGCGAGGGTCGGCGATCGGCGATACAGTGCCGTCCATGAGTCGCACGCGAGGAACCTGGGTCAGCGCCGCGGCGGCGCTCACGCTCATCGTCGGTGTTGTCAGCGGATGTTCGGCCGAGGACAAACCGGCGAATGCGGCGTGTACGGCAACGCCTAACGGCACCCCGGTGGTCGCGACCTCGGCGGGTGCGGCGCCCGGCGCAACCAAGGATCTGAGCACCAATCCCGAGATCGCGACCGGCTACCGATCCGGGATGACGGCGGTGCGCACCAAGACCTATGCGGTCTCGACGGCCAATCCGCTCGCCACCAAGGCCGCCTGCGAGGTGCTGGGCAATGGCGGTACCGCCGCGGATGCGCTCATCTCGGCGCAGACGGTGCTCGGGTTGGTGGAACCGCAGGCCTCCGGCCTCGGCGGCGGCGCGTTCCTGCTCTATTACGATGCGGCGAGCAAGAGCGTGGAGGCCTACGACGGCCGGGAGGTCGCACCCGCCGCCGCGACCGAGAACTACCTGCGCTGGGTCAGCGATACCGATCGCACCGAGCCCAAGCCGAATGCGCGGGCGAGCGGGCGCTCGATCGGCGTGCCCGGCGTCGTGCGCATGCTGGAAATGGCGCATCACGACCACGGCAAGACCACATGGCGAGACCTGTTCACCCCGGCCATCGGCCTCGCCGATCAGGGCTTCCCGATCAGTCCGCGCCTGGCGGGCCAGATCGCCGAATCGGCCAAGGATCTGGCCGTTGACGAGGCCGCGAAGGCGTACTTCCTCAATCCGGACGGCACACCCAAGCGGGCCGATACGGTCCTGGCCAATCCGGCGATGTCCAAGACCCTCAATGCCATCGCCAGCGACGGTGCGAACGCCTTCTACACCGGCGCAATCGCCCATGACATCGTCGACGCGGCCGACTCCGCCGCGGGCGGGCGCACGCCCAGCCTGATGACCGTCGACGACCTCGCCGGATATCAGGCCAAGAAGCGGACCGCCCTGTGCACCAGCTATCGCACGCACGAGATCTGCGGTATGCCGAGTCCGTCCTCGGGCGGCATTACCGTCGCCGCCACTCTCGGCATCCTGGAGAACTACGACCTCGCGGCACTGCGCCCGGACAATATCGATCGCAACGGCGGCAAGCCGAAGGCCGATTCGGTGCACCTCATCTCCGAGGCCGAGCGGCTGGCCTACGCCGACCGCAACAAGTACGTCGCCGATACGGATTTCATTCCGCTGCCGGGCAATTCGCCGCAGACCCTGATCAATAAGGACTATCTCAGGCAGCGTGCGGGACGCATCGACCCCAACCACAGCATGGGCACCGCCCAACCCGGCGATTTCGGCCCGGTTCCGCTCGGTGTCGGCCCACAGCCGCCCGAGCACGGCACCAGCCATATTTCGATCGTCGACAAGTACGGCAATGCCGCCTCGATGACCACCACGGTCGAATCGGCCTTCGGATCATTCCATCTCGTCGACGGATTCGTGCTGAACAACCAGCTCACCGACTTCTCCGCCGACCCGCTCGGCACCGATGGCGCCCCCGTCGCCAACCGCGTGCAGCCGGGTAAGCGGCCGCGCAGCTCGATGAGCCCGACCCTGGTGTTCGACCACAATGCCGACGGCTCCCGTGGCGATCTGACCCAGGTCGTCGGATCCCCCGGCGGCTCGGTGATCATCCAGTTCGTCGTGAAAGCCCTGATCGGCGTGCTGGATTGGGGCCTGGACCCGCAGCAGGCCGTCTCCGGCGTCGCCTTCGGCGCCGGAAACAGTCCGGCGACCGGCGTCGGCGGCGAACATCCCGCCATCGACGCCGCCGATAACGGCGATCACGACCCGCTGGTGCTACGCCTGCGCGAACTGGGCCATCAGGTCTCGGTCGCACCCCAATCCAGCGGCCTCAGCGCACTGCAGCGCGACGGGTCCGACGGCTGGATCGGCGGCGCCGACCCGAGGCGCGAAGGCGCGGTCCTCGGCGACACCCGCTGACGTGCGGCTGCTCCATCCGATACCACACCATCGGATGGAGCAGCGCTCACTCCTGTGCGGCAGTGTATTTCGCGCCCAGCTCCCGCAGTTTGTCGAGGGCTTCGGCCGCGCGTTCCTTATCGTTGGAGCGGATCGCCATCAGTGGGACGTAATCGTCGTCGACGAGTTCGAGACGGGCCCAGGACTTTCGGTCCGGGAAAGAGACCCCGCGGATGTACTGCCAGGGGAATTCGGTGTCGCCCAGGATATTGCGCACCGAGACTCCGCGTTTGCCGACACGCACCCGCGGCCGGGTCAACAGCAGGACCGCCGCGGCGCCGAGGACGCCGATGCCGATCATGGCGAGCTGGTCCGCGAACCGGAAGTTCACGCCCGTCGAACCGTGGCGCAACCAGATGCCGCCCGCCGTGAAACCGGCCACGAGCAGCACCGCCACGATCCATGCAGTCCGTACCGCGCGATGGGGCCGCACCTCGAGCTCCCAATCGCCTTGTCCCGATGCGGCAGCCGAACCCGCCCCGTCGCCGGGGCGCCTACGCCAAATGCGCACGACCGGCATGGCCTAGGGCCGCAGCGCGCGCAGCGTCAACGCGGCGTCGAGCGCTGCCGCGGCGGCCTGTTCGCCCTTGTTCTCGGCGGAACCGGGCAATCCGGCTCGGTCCAGCGCCTCCTGCTCGTTATTGGTGGTGAGCACACCATTCGCGACCGGCGTGCCCGCATCCAGCGACACCCGGGTCAGACCGGCGGTCACCGCGTCACAGACGTATTCGAAATGCGGTGTGCCACCGCGGATCACCACGCCGAGCGCGACCACCGCGTCATGTGAGCGGGCCAATTCCTGGGCCACCACCGGCAATTCCATCGCGCCCGCGCACCGCACCACGGTGATGTGCTCGACGCCCGCGTCCTTGGCCACCTTCTCCGCGTTCGCGACCAGGGTGTCGCAGATCTGGGTGTGCCAGCGCGAGGCGACGATGCCGAGCTTGAGGTCCTTGGCATCCGACAGCTCGAAGCTGGGTACGCCGGTGCCGCTCATCGAATACCGCCTTTCCAGGCTGTGTCAGGGTGCGAATACTCGAGATAGGTGATCACTGCGCCGTCTCGCCCAGGTCGAGCTCATCCAGCCCGATCAGGTCGTGGCCCATCCGGTCCCGCTTGGTGCGCAGGTACCGCAGGTTCTCGGCATTGGCGCGCAACGGCATCGGCACCCGCTCGGTGATCTTGAGCCCGTAGCCGTCGAGTCCGACCCGCTTGGCCGGATTATTGGTGAGCAGGCGCATGGACCGGATGCCCAGATCCACCAGAATCTGCGCGCCGGTGCCGTAGTCGCGAGCGTCGGCGGGCAGGCCGAGCTCCAGATTCGCGTCGACGGTGTCGTGGCCGGAATCCTGCAGCTGGTAGGCCTGCAACTTGTGCATCAGCCCGATGCCGCGACCCTCGTGCCCACGCATATAGAGCACCACGCCGCGATCCTCCTGGGCCACCATCTCCAGCGCGGCGTCCAGCTGCGGACCGCAGTCGCAGCGCAGCGAGCCGAAGACATCGCCGGTGAGGCATTCCGAGTGCACCCGGACCAGCACATCGTCGCCGTCTTCGATATCACCGCGCACCAGGGCGACATGTTCGACATCGTCGTAGATGCTCTGATAGCCGACGGCCTTGAATTCGCCGTGCGCCGTGGGGATCCTGGCCTCGGCGACCCGGATGACCTGCTTCTCGTGCTTGCGCCGCCAGGCGATCATCTCGGCGATGGAGATCAGGGCCAGGTTGTGCTCGTCGGCGAAGACGCGCAGCTCCTCGGTGCGGGCCATATGGCCCTCATCCTTCTGGCTGACGATCTCGCAGATGACACCCGCGGGCTGCAGTCCGGCCATCCGAGCCAGATCGACCGCGGCCTCGGTATGGCCGGGACGGCGCAGCACGCCACCGTCCTTGGCGCGCAATGGCACAACGTGACCGGGCCGGGTCAGATCGTCGGCCTTGGCATTCGGGTCGGCGAGCAGTCGCATGGTGGTGGCGCGGTCGGCACCGGAAATACCGGTGGTGACGCCCTCCCTGGCATCGACCGAGACGGTGTAGGCGGTGCCGTGCTTGTCCTGGTTCTGCGCGTACATCGGCGGCAGGCCGAGACGATCGCAGTCATCACCCGTGAGCGGCACGCAGATATAACCAGAGGTGTAGCGAATCATGAAGGCGACCAGTTCGGGGGTCGCCTTTTCTGCCGCAAAGATGAGGTCGCCCTCGTTCTCGCGGTCCTCGTCGTCGACGACGACGACCGCCTTACCGGCGGCGATATCGGCGACTGCGCGCTCGATGCTGTCGAACCTGGTCACGTCTGCTGTGCTCCATCTCGAAATAGGTGCCTCACTACACTACTGTGTTGAATTTGCAGCGCGGCGCTGCGTGTTCGCGGCCGCTCGCAAGACGCGCTCCGTGGTCGTCGCCGGAGCGAGAACGCCAGATCCAGCACAGCGTTTACCCGCAGCTCACCCGCGCTGTTGCAGGCGCTCCACGTACTTGGCGATGACGTCGACCTCCAGGTTCACCTTGGTACCGACGGCGGCGGTGCCGAGGTTCGTCATGGACAGGGTGGTCGGGATCAGCGAGACCTCGAACCAGTCGCGATTGCCGTCGGCGGCGGGGGCGTCGGCGATGCCGAGACCCGAGACGGTCAGCGAGATGCCGTCGACGGTGATCGAGCCCTTCTCCACTACATATCGAGCGATCGCGTCCGGCAGCGAGATCCGCACGACCTCCCAGTTCTCCGAGGGCGTGCGCGCCAGCACGGTGCCGGTGCCGTCGACATGGCCCTGCACCAGGTGGCCGCCGAGCCTGCTATTCAATGCGGCCGCGCGTTCGAGATTGACCCGCGAACCCGCACCGAGTCCGCCGATGCTGGAGCGGTTCAACGTCTCCTGCATGACGTCGACGGTGAACGAATCGCCGTCGACCACGTCGACCACGGTCAGGCAGACGCCGTTGACGGCGATCGAATCACCGTGGCCGGCATCGGAGGTCACCAGCTTGCCCCGGATCGTCAAACGAGCGGCATCGGCCAGCTCCTCGGTGGCGACGATCTCGCCGAGTTCCTCGACGATGCCTGTGAACATGCCTTGACTCCCTGTCGCGTCGTTTCTACGGTTGCCGAACAGCCGGGGTCCGGCGACTATTCCCGTCGTACCGGTCCATGCCCAGCGTAACGACGCCGGGTCGTAGAAGACAGCGCGGTTCCGTCCAGCGGCCAGTCGAAACCGCGGCTTCGCAACTCGGGCCGGAAGCGGACCTCAGGGCACCCCGGGACGCATCGAACCAGCATCAATTATCTTTCGAACCGAAATAATGTACGGCCGTGCGGAAAATATTTCCGTTTACCCGCCGACGATAATTGTTCATTCCTATTTCTGGAACTGCGCGGCGCGATTTCATCCGTCGCGCATAGTGTCGAACCAGACGTTGTACCCACTGGCGACACAGTTACACCGAAACCTTGCGCGGGCGAGAAAACGGTCGCAATATTGTTACGCAGCTGATTCCTATCGTTCAACTTCGACCCGAGCAGTTCAGTGCGGAACGGTTCACCCCGGGCCCGCGATGCGGTCCGGCGAGTTCGACCAGGAAATCCACCACTCGAGGAAGCCAGGAAACAGCACCGTGGGTCAAAACAAGTTCGACACCAATGGGGGTGCTGCGTGACCACGCTTGTCGATTCGACGCTGGAAGTTCGCTGTGTGCAGTACCGGCGAGAATTTCATATGCCCGCATCGATCGACCCGACGTCGCGGCGCATTCTACTTCATATCGGTACCCATTACGGCGCCATCACGATGCCCGCCGATCTCGGTGAACAGGTACAGCGGCAGCTGGCACAGGCGCAGATCGCCGCGCCGGTGGTGCACCACCCGAGGGCGCGACGCTGGACCTTCATTACCGGCCCGGCCCGGCCCGACACCCTCAGCGCGGCCGTCTCAGCGGAGTTGTTCCGGCTCTATGCGACCGTCGCCTGCACCGGCAGCCAGGTTGTGCTCCCCTCACCGGATGATGAGCGCACCGGCTATCGCACCTGGATCCAGCCGCCAGAGGACGCGACGACCCTGCCACCGCTCAGCGCGGTGATCGAGGCCACGCGAGCGCTCGGCAGCCGGAAAGCGCCCGCCCGCTAGGAGATTCGGCCCGCCAGGGCTTCAGACCGCGCGCAGTGCCGCGGCCCGCTGCCGCAGTTTCTCGACGGTCGCCGCCGGGTCGTCGGTGTTGTAGACCGCCGATCCCGCAACGAAACAATCGATACCCGCCTCCGCGGCCGCCTCGATCGTATCGGCATTGATACCGCCGTCGATCTCCACGATCAAACGCAGTTCACCGGCGTCCACCAGCCGACGCACGATCCGCGCCTTCTCCAGCACGTGCGGAATGAACGATTGTCCGCCGAAGCCGGGTTCCACGCTCATCACCAGCAGTGTGTCGAAATCGCGCAGGATTTCCAGATATGGCTCGATCGGCGTATTCGGCTTCACCGAAAGTCCCGCCTTGGCACCGGCCGCGCGAATATCGCGCGCCACCGCGATCGGATCGTCGGTCGCCTCGGCGTGGAAAGTGACATTATGCGCACCCGCCTCCGCATACGGCGGCGCCCAGCGGCCCGGATCTTCGATCATCAGGTGGCAGTCGAGCGGAATGTCGGTGGCCTTCAACAGACTTTCGACCACCGGAAGTCCGAGGGTGAGATTCGGCACGAAGTGTGCGTCCATCACATCGACGTGCAACCAATCGGCGCCGTGCACGGCTTTCGCCTCGTCGGCGAGGTGCGCGAAGTCGGCGGACAGGATGGATGGGGCGATCATCGGCGTGGTCGGGCGCTTAAACGTCGAAGTGGACACATTGCGGGAGCTTACCGGTACCTAGGGTTGCTCCGGCCGAGAGTGGGTAGCCTGCATAGGGTGATCAACATTTCGGCGGAACAGGGGCTCTACAGCACCCCGGTGGAGATTCGGGTGGCGGCGTCGGTGACGCAGCTGCCGATCGTGCGTGGGCTCGCCGAAACACTGGTGCTGCTCAGCGATTTCACCCTGGACGAGGTGGCCGATATCCGGCTGGCCGTCGACGAGGTGTGCTCGACGCTGATCGCGGTCGCGGCGCCGGAGACGAGCCTGCACTGCCGGTTCACCGTCGGTGACACCGAACTACTCGTTCGGGTCAACGGGGTCGCCGCCACCGAGGGACTGCCGGATCAGCGCAGCTTCGGCTGGCATGTGCTGCGTACCCTCACCGATGACGTACAGGCAACACAGGATCCGTACGACGTGGCCGTTTCCGGATATCCGACGACGGTGGAGTTCCGTCGGGTCCGGGGGAAAGCGTAGTGGCGGACGAGAACACCGTGTCCGATGCCGAGCAGGACGATGATGTCGAACCCGTGCTGACCGAGGAAGCCGCAGAGGAAGTCGAAACCCTGCAGGCATCGGGCGCGGGCTACGACGATGTCGGTGCGCTGTTCGAGCAGCTCGCCGCCGCCAAACCGGGCACCGCACGGCACAGCGCGCTGCGCGCCGAGCTGATCAGCCGCTGCATTCCGCTCGCCGATCACATCGCCCGCAAATTCAGCGGTCGTGGTGAGCCGTTCGACGACCTCACCCAGGTGGCGCGGGTCGGGTTGGTGCACGCGGTCGACCGTTTCGATATTTCCCGCGGCTCGAACTTCCTGTCCTTCGCGGTGCCGACCATCATGGGCGAGGTGCGTCGCTACTTCCGCGACAACACCTGGGCCATGCGGGTGCCGAGACGGGTGAAGGAGACGCATCTGCGTATCGGCGCCGCCATCGACTCGCTTTCGCAAACCCTGGGCCGCTCCCCGACCGCGAAGGAGATCGCCGCCGAGCTCGATGTGGATCCCGACGAGGTGACCCAGGCCGTCATCGCGGGCAATGCCTACCAGCCGAGTTCGATCGACGCCGCCTCACTCGGCCGCGATACCGAGGCATCGCTGCTCGACACCCTCGGCGAGGAGGAGTCCCAATTCGACCGGGTGGAGGAATATGTCGCGATCCGTCCGCTGCTCGACGGACTTCCGGAACGCGAACGCCGCATCCTCACCATGCGCTTCTTCGAATCGATGACCCAGACCCAGATCGCCCAGCGCATGGGCATCTCGCAGATGCACGTCTCGCGCATTCTCGCGAAAACCCTTGCCCGCCTGCGCGAGCAGTCGGCGCGCGACTGAAACGCTGGCGTCGCAGCTTCGGCACCGTCGGAACGGGTGACCAGCGAACTAGCGTGCCCGCTGTTTTCGCAGTTTCGCCGGTGCCGACAGCCACCATGCGGCGTCGAGCATCTCGCGCAGTTGATCGGGCTCGATCCGGTCGAGATCAATGAGGATGTAGGGATATCCGTCGTAGTGCGGTGTGGTGTAGAAGGTGGGATCGCCCGAGGCGAGCAGTGCCTCCTTCTCCACCATCTCGCACACCAGCGCGAGCCCGCCCTCGGCCTCCGAGCGCAGCCGCGCGAACCCCTTACCACCCACCTTCAATGCGGGACTGCGCCACCATGTCGATTCCGCCACCTCGGGAAGTTCGGTCGCCAGGGCCACCACCTGCTGCCACGTCATCGCCATGGGGTCAGTTTGCGGCGTCGACCCGCCGAAGTCTTGGACGAATGTCGCTTCGGATGCGGCCGCGCCGGGTACACCGCCTACATTTCGCGCATTCCTTTGGGCGGCTGCTCAACACTCCGGCCGCCGCGGGGCACATGCTGCGGGACAGCACCGCCGTGGAACTCGGCGGGTGGATGCACCCGCGTCGAGTTCCGCGCAATTCCTCGGGACCGGTTGCTCAACACTTCAGCAGGCGGCGGTGCGGGCCAGGTGATGCGGACGGCACCGGCCCGCGGAATCGCCCGGCACCGCCCCGCCTTCAGCGGTGCCGGGAACGGTGTTATTCGACCGGTTTGCGCAATGCCGCGAGGAACATGGCGTCGGTGCCGTGGCGGTGCGGCCACAGTTGCGCGCTCGGTCCGTCGCCGATATCGGTGACGCCGGGGAGCAGGTCGCGGATGTCGAGTTGGATGGCGCCGGTGCGACGGGCGGCATCGGCGACGACCGCGACGGTCTCCGGGAGGTGGGGCGAGCAGGTCGAGTAGAGGACTACGCCGCCGGGGCGCAGCAGCTCCCATGCGGCGGCGAGGAGTTCGCGCTGCAGCACGACCAGTTCGGCGACATCCGCGGGGGTGCGGCGCCAGCGGGCCTCCGGACGGCGACGCAGCGCGCCGAGACCGGTGCAGGGGGCGTCGACCAGGATGCGATCGTAGCCGGGTGTGAGTCCGCTGGCGCGGCCGTCGGCGACGTGCACGTCGACGGGTAGGTCGTGGACCGCCTTGCGGACGAGTTCGGCGCGATGCTCGGCCGGCTCCACCGCGTCGACCCGGTGTCCATCGATCGCGGCGATGGCACCGAGCAGGGCCGCTTTACCACCGGGTCCGGCGCAGAGGTCGAGCCAGCGACCATTGTCCGGACCGTCCAGTTCCGCGCGGGTCAGGGCGAGTGCGACGAGCTGACTGCCCTCGTCCTGCACGGCCGCCATGCCTTCGCGGACGGGCTCCAGCTTGCCGGGATCACCGCCGCCATCGAGGTAGACCGCGTACGGCGACCATTTGCCCTCTTCGCCACCGGTCACCAGGGCCAATTCCTCGGCGGTGATATCGCCGGGACGGGCGACCAGATGCACAATGGGACGCGCGTCATCGGCTGCGAGCACATCCCGCAGTTCCCCGGCCCTGGCGCCGAGCGCGTCCGCGAACGCCTGCGCGATCCATACCGGATGGGCGAACTCGAAAGCCAACCGCCCCACCGGATCTCGCGGCGCGAGCTCGTCCACCCACTCATCGACGGACTTCTCCCCCGCCCGCCGCAGCACGGCATTCACGAAACCCGCCTTACCTGCCCCGAATTCCGTGCGCGCCAATGCCACCGAGGTGTCCACCGCCGCATGCGCCCCGATCCGCGTGCGCAGCAACTGGTACACGCCCAGCCGCAGCACATCCAGCAGCGGCCCATCGATCTCCTCTACCGACCGCCCCGCCCCCGCCGCGATCACGGCATCGAGCAATCCGAGCGAGCGGCAGGCGCCGTAGGTCAATTCGGTCGCCAAGGCCGCATCCCGCCCCGAGATCCGCCGCTCCCGAAGCAGCCCCGGCAGTACCAGATTCGCGTACGCCTCCCGCTCCCGCACCGCCCGCAGCACATCCCGGGCAACCAGCCGCACCGGATCCGCGGCCACAGCGGAATCCTTGTGCCGTCCATGGCCTTTCACCGAGTCACGCCGAGCCGAGCCACCCGCAGCGGCTCCGCCGCGCCCACCCGAAGTGGGACTCCCCGCACGATTCGACCGGCGGTCATCGCCGGCGGCCCGCTTGCCCGAAGTGCTCTCATGCCATCCCGACGCATCGGAATTCGCCGCATCCGGGCGGCTTCCCCGCCGCTGTTCGCCGGACGTCGCACCGCCCTTCCCCTGCGAACGGACGCTCCGGCTTGCCGAACTTCGGCCGCGTTCCCCGGCCGCCCCCTTGTCGTCCCGACCTTTGTGCCAGCCCGATGCTGCTGAACGGCTCCCACTCCGCGCCCCGCTCGCGGCCCCTGAGTCCTTCGCGCCGCGCTCCCGCCAGCCCGATGCCTCCTCGAAACTTTCTGTCCCCGAGCGGTTTTCGCGTCGATCGCTCTCGGAATGCCGCGTCGATGAAGTGTCGTCCCGGTCCGAGAACCGCCTCGTCGCATCGCCGCCACGCCCGGCCGGATTCCCTTGCCCGGCATTCGCGCGACTACCGCCACGATCGGCGCGCACGGCATCACCCTGCCGCCCGCCGCGGGCCGACCCCGTGCCCTGCGCCGACCCCTTGCGCTGTGAAGAACCGCCCCCTGGGGACTTACGCTGTTCGGTCATGTTCGGCCGCTCTGCTCGGGTCCGTGGCGCATTGCCGCGGAACTGGTCGGATTCGGAGTGCGAATTCTTCTGCTGTGCACCACTTTTCGCTGATGTCGCGCGGGCGAGCCAGCCCGAGTCGACGGATTTCCCACTGGATTTGCGGCTGCGCGAATCGGCGGCCGCGCTGCGACCGTGGGGGCGGCGCTCGGGCGTCGTCACTCGACCACCGCGCCGGGCTGCAGGCGGGCGCCGCGGGCCCAGTCGAGGGCGGCCATCATGCGCTTACCTTGCGGCTGTACCTGATCGAGGCGAACCGCGGTGGTGGCGGTGCCGACGAAGACCCCGGACTTGCGGACCTCGATGGTCCGCTCTGGCAATACCTCCTCGACCATCGCGACGGGGCCGAGTTTGAGGCGGGTGCCGTTGACCTCGGTCCAGGCACCGGGTGCCGGGGTGACCGCGCGGATGCGGCGGTTGATCGCCAGTGCGGGCTGGTCCCAGCGGATGTGCCCGGCCTCGACCGGCACCTTGGGCGCGTAGGAAACGCCGTCGTGGGACTGCTCGACCGCGTGCAGTGTCCCGTCTTCCACGCCGTCGAGCGTCTTCTCCAGCAGCATTGCCCCGGTATCGGCGAGCCGGTCGAGCAGTGCGCCCGCGGTATCGGTCACCGCGATCTTCTCGGTGACCACCCCGTACACCGGCCCGGTGTCCAGGCCCGCCTCGATCTGGAAGGTGGACGCGCCGGTGATCTCGTCACCCGCGTCGATGGCCGCCTGTACCGGCGCGGCGCCGCGCCAGGCGGGCAGCAGTGAGAAGTGCAGGTTGATCCAGCCGAAGCGGGGAATGTCGAGCACCGGCTCCGGCAGCAGCGCACCGTAGGCGACCACCGGACAGCAGTCGGGCGCCAATGCGGTGAGCTGCTCGATGAATTCGGGTTCGGCGGGACGCCGGGGCGTCAGAACCGGAATGCCATGGTCATCGGCGAGCCGCCCGACCGGCGACCGCTGCACCCTGCGCCCACGTCCGGCGATCGCGTCGGGCCGGGTCAGCACGGCGACCACCTCGTGCCGCGCCGAATCGATGAAACGTTGCAGCGATGGCACCGCAGGTTCCGGCGTGCCCGCGAAGACGATGCGCATCAGCGACCCCGTCCGAACGGTCCGGCCTGGCTCGACCCCAGCGCACGCGAACTGCGCACGGTGATACCCGCACTGAACCAATCGGATTCGCGAATGGTGCGCATCGCCTCCTTGCGCTGCGCGGGATCGAGCCGATCGATGAACAGCACACCGTCCAAATGATCGGTTTCGTGCTGAACGCAGCGGGCCAGCAGCCCCTCGGCCGCGAATTCGACCGGTTTACCGTCCACATCGACACCCGCGGCCCGCACCCGCAGCGCGCGCCGGGTGTCGTAACGCACCCCGGGAATCGACAGGCAGCCCTCGGGCCCGACCTGCTCCTCCACGCCGATCACCGCGTAGGTCGGATTGATCAGATGCCCCATGGCGTCCTCGGTGTCGTAGACGAAAACCCGCAATCCGACGCCGATCTGCGGCGCCGCCATCCCCACTCCGCCGTCATCGTGCATGGTGTCGATCAGATCGTTGACCAACTGCCGCAGCTCCCGATCGAATTCGGTGACTTCCGCCGCACGCGAACGCAGAATGGGATCGCCGAACAGGCGAACGGGCTGAATGGTCACGGTGGCGACTCCCGACAACGAGGAACACGGTCGATTCATTCTAGAGAGCGACGCCGTTCACACGGATCTCCCCGACCGAAGGCGCAAAAGCTGGTAAAAACTCCAGTGCGGTCCGGGCGGGGTGTCGATCCCCCCGCCCGGCCGCCCGGAAAAGACCTGGTCTACGACCTGTAGCCGCCCAGTCGCTGCCGCTCACTCGCCGATTCACAAGACGTCATCGCATTCCACGACCCGTTCGTGCTGGTGACACCGTCAACACCGCAGGTCGAAGCCTCCCCCGCGCCAGCACGGTTGACGACGTCACTACCCGTAGCTCGGCCCCTGGGTGCAACACCGTGCTCGCAGGCGTTCTGCTGCATACCGCAGCGCAGATCGAGGTGCCTACCACAGCAAAAGCCCAGGTCAGCAACCCGCTGAGCTGTCACACCGGTAAGTCTCCGGACTCGTCGGGGCTGACACGGGCCAACTGTTCTCCTGATCAGATAGCCACTATGAATCCCGTTCTTCTGCAAAGCCACTCGGAAGAACATCAACTGCATCGCGGATGGGGGCATTCGGAGCGACGTCGCGTTCGTGTGCCGAAATCGGTGCCCTGCGGCGATGATTCGACCGCTATTGCGCGGCGTACTTCCAGATGCGTCCGTTGCTGTGACGTCGAGGTCAGCGCGCGGCGCGCGTTGATGCCATGGTCGTGCGCTCGATCGAGCGTGGTGAGCGCTGGCAACCCGCTGCACTATCCGCCAGAGAAGCGCTTCATCGTCGACAACATGAGGACGCACGCCGACCTCGATGAGGTACTGCCCGGCCTGCGGGCGCCGAAACCATTCGACTCAGATGGGCGGTGCAACAGTAGCCGGGCCGCACGGCATACACGCGCCCAGACGGCGTCGCTGAGTCCCCTCGCCGCTAGTGCGTCGCGTCTGACCACGGCAAAGCGGTATCCGTGATAGCCGGATATGTGGTGTCGGTCTTACGCGCGGGCTATTTTGAGTGGGCGGGTTACAACGGCGCGTCGGTACCAGCTACGTCGTTTTCCATCGTGAATCGGGGTAATGCCGCTGTGGTCGAGGTTGTCGACTATCGTGCTCTGTTCGAGGCGGCACCGGGTCTTTATCTGGTGCTCGATCCTTCGTTGCGTATTGTCGCGGTATCCGAGGCATACATGCAGGCCACGATGACCGAGCGGCCGGATATCCTGGGTCGAGATATTTTCGAGGTCTTCCCCGACAATCCGAACGACCCGGACGCCGAGGGTGCGCGCAATCTGCGGGTCTCCCTGGAACGGGTCCTACACGACCGCGTCGCCGATGCCATGCCGGTACAACGCTACGATATTCGCCGCCACGATGGTTCCTTCGAGCAGCGGTTCTGGAGTCCCATCAACTCCGCGGTGCTCGATGAAACCGGTCGGCTGCGATACATCATCCATCGGGTCGAAGACGTCACCGAATTCATGCGGTTACAGGCCGCGGACCTAGCGCAACAGGCCGAGACCTCCGCGTTGCGCGCATCGGCGCGAGAAATGGAGCAGGAGGTATTCGCCAGAGCCCGCGAGGTGGCCGAGACCAGTCGCCAACTCAAGGAGGCCAATGCCGAACTCGCACGAATGTACGCGCGAGCAAAGGAACTCGACAATCTCAAGAGCCAGTTCTTCGCCAATGTCAGCCACGAGTTGCGCACACCGCTGATGCTCGTCCTGGCACCGGCGCGGAAGCTGCTCGAGCAAGCCGCACTCGATGCCTCCTCGCATAAGGATCTCGAGGTGATCGTGCGCAACGCGCAGCTGCTGCTGGGCCAGGTCAACGATCTACTCGATGCCGCACAGCTCGAGGCGGGGGCGATGCGACCGCAATACGCCCATGTCGACGTGACCGATCTGGTGCGGCTATGCGCGGGATTCTTCGAAACGATCGCCTTGGACCGGGGAATCGAGTTCCGGGTCGAGACAGCAGTGCAGCCGGTATGGGCCGATTTGGATCCCGAGCATGTACAGCGGATCGTGGTCAATCTGCTGTCGAACGCCTTCAAGTTCACCCCGCCCGGCGGCCGGGTCCGCTGCACGATCGGCGGTGGTGATGACCGTATCGTTATCGAGATCGCCGATAGCGGACCCGGCATACCACTCGCGCAGCGCGACGCCGTCTTCGAACGATTCCGTCAGATCGACGGGGGCGCGAATCGCTCGATCGGTGGCACCGGGCTGGGACTGAGCATCGTCCGAGACCTGGCCCAACTGCACGCAGGTTCGGTCGCCATCGCCGATGCCCCCGAGCGCGGCGCACTTGTGGTCGTCGAACTACCGCGCACCGCCCCGGCGGGTACGCGCGTGCTCGAGACCGCAGCCCCGACGGACACAGTCGTCGCCGCGGCGAAGGTGCTCGCCGCGGCGGCGACCCCGGATACCGACACACCCGTCACCGCGGTGAGCCGACCGGCCCTGGCCACCGAGCAGCGGCCCTCGATCCTGGTGATCGAGGACAATCCCGACCTGAACACACTTGTCCGCGAATCGCTGTCCGACAGCTACGCAGTGGCCTCCGCCTTCGACGGAGAATCCGGGCTGGAACTAGCGAAATCCAGCAGACCGCAACTGATCGTGTGCGACATCATGATGCCGCGGATGAGCGGAGACCAGGTGGTGGATCGAGTACGGTGCGACCCCGATCTTGCCAACACCCCGATACTGATCATCACCGCCCGCGCCGATGACCAGTCACGACTGCAACTGGTACGCGCCGGCGCCAACGACTATCTCCAAAAACCGTTCCAAGTCACCGAACTACGTGCCCGCGTCGACAACCTGGTGCGGTTACGACGAGCCGAAGACCGAGCACGGACCGTGCGGTTGATCGACGAACGCGAACGCATCGCTCGAAAACTACACAAAACGGTACTGCACCGGCTGTTCGACATCAGTCTGAAACTGGGAGCGGTTCGCCCCCTCGCCCGCGTGGACCCCGTCGCCTCCCGCATCGACGCGACCATCACCGCACTCGATGCCGTGATGGCACAGATCCGCGCGACCGTCGCCGGACTCGAAGCCCAACCCGACACACCCGACGACTTCCGGGTACAGGTACAAGACATCATCGGCGATACCGCCGACGAATTGGCAGTGTCATCTCAGGTCACCTTCGACGGCCCCACCGACCGAGTCGAGCCAGCAGTCGTCGATGTCAGCCTGGCAGCGCTGAGCGCGATCCTGACCACCATCACCACCCGCGCAGTAGCCCACGAAATCGAGGTCACGGTCACCACGAACAACGACCTACACATCACCGTATGCGAAACAGCAATCACACCAACAGCTTCCCCGCAACCCCCCGACGAATTCACCGCACTCGCCGCGAAACTACCCAGCCACTCCGTAGCATTGACCACCACATCACCCACACCGAACCAACACATCTGGACCTGGACCGTAGCCGGACCACCGCTCGACTCCCCCGACCGCGGCGAAATCACCGCATGAGACGGCCGAAAACCCCTGCGAGGGCGTTCGTTTCGGGGACGATCACCGGATCAACGATCACGGCGACGCCGAGGGTATCCGCGTAGAGCAGGACCGCGAATATGGAGACCTACGGCACGACCAGTGCCCAACTCGGACATATCGCTGTCGCACAACGCGCCTGGACAGCGCTGAATCCGCTTGCGCAGTGCGTGATCCGATCACACTGGCCGACCACCAGAACTCACGATGGATCGCCGAGCCGCTGCATCTGCTGGACTGCTGCCTCGTCTCCAATGGCGGCGCGGCGGTGGTCGTGACAACCGCCGAACGGGAACGTCATCTGGCACAGCCGCAGGTGGACATCCTCGGCTGGGACAGGGCCCACCCCGGTCAGCTGCCCGAACGGGGTCGGAATTCGGATTGCGCACGGGCGCAGCGATTTCCGTACCGACCGCACTGAGGATAACCAGCGTCTGCGTCGACGACGCCGATCAGCTCGAACTCTACGACTGCTACACCTTCACCGTCCTGATCATATTGGAGGACTACGGTTCCTGCGCCAAGGGCGAGGGCGGCGCCGCTCGGCAGGGACAAACCGTCAGACCGTGGCGCGCGAGTAGACCAGCCGGACGAACTCCTCCAGCACGGCGGCGAAGTCGTCACGATGCCCGGCCGCCGCGAGTTGCTGGAACCCGACCAGCATCGCCATGCCGAGCGAAGTGATGACCCGGGCGTTCTCCGTATCGCCGGTGACGCCGTAGACGGCCTTCTGCACGGTCTTGCGCCGGGCATCGTCGACGCGACGCTGCGCGGTGCGGACCGATTCGTCGTTCGCGCCCCAGGCCCGGATGGCCGCCTCGGCCCCGTGCTGCAGCCCCAGGGTCAGTTCGCGCAGCTTCTCGATATCGGAATCCGGTGTGCCGGAACCGAATTCCATCTCCTTCAGGATCACCACCTGCCGGTTCTCCCAAAATTCGAGCAGCGCGTCGACATAGCCCTGCCAGCTGCGGAAATGGTGATAGAACGAGCCGCTGGTGACGCCCAATCCGTTGACGAGAACGCGGATGTTGAGCCCCTTGAAACCGGACTGGGCCAGGACCCCGAGCCCGTACTCGAAGTACTGCTCCTTGTTCACCACACGTGACATGTCATCACCGTACCGTAGCTCATCGTACTGTCGGCCTTTCGATACCGTGCAGGCGGAGACCGGCAAATCACGCAATAGCCCACTTGAGGAAACCCTCGATATCGCCGGAACCGCAATGTATTTCGGACGGAACGCACCGCGATTCCCGGCTCCGCGTCGACGTACAGGTGCGATCCCGCTCGCCACCCACACCTGGGAATTGCGCCAGCCCAAGGGCGTTGTCGCGATCATCTCGCGGTGGATCTACCCGCTGTCCCGCACAACGACACCGAATACGGACTCACTGTGAGCAGCTGGACCCGCGGCACCGGCCGCGCACACCGCATCGCGCGTCAGATCCGTTGCGACACAGTCGATATCAATGAGTGACACGGCTCAGCCTACGCCTCCAACGACGCCCCGATGGGCGGTATGAAGGCATCCGGCCAAGGCCGACGATACGCCGAACACGGACTGCTCGAGTACACCGAACTCCAGACCGTGGCCAGCCAGCGCCTCATCGGCTTCGACCAACAGCCCGGCATCAGTGTCGAGACCAACGCCCGCCTGCTCACCGCCATGTACAAGGCCATGAGGCCGCTGCGCATCAAGTAATCAATGCGGGCAAATCCCGTCATGGCATACCCAGTAGCGAGCTCACCGGTAGCAGCGCCGCGTTGACCGGAACGACACGTGCAAGGTATCGGCCGGGCTGCCGAACGCTTCGATCTAAGTGCGACTCGCGTCCGATCCCGCGCTGACATCGCTTGTCAAGGTTATTTCTGGGGTGTTTCCATGCCCTGCTCCCCGTCGACCGCATCGCCGAACCGACGTAGCGTCGAAGGGGTGATTGTTCCAGAGCACCTGCCAACGACCGTGGGGGAACTGCGCGCTGGCGGCCATGTGCCGCGCAGCGTGAAGACCGAGATGCGCGAGAACCTGCTGTCCTGCTTGGGTTCCGGCGACGATCCCTGGCCGGGCATCGTCGGCTTCGATCGGACCGTTCTGCCACAGTTGGAACGGGCGCTGCTGGCCGGCCATGACGTCGTACTGCTCGGTGAACGCGGCCAGGGCAAGACCCGGCTGTTGCGCACCATGGTCGGCCTCCTCGACGAGTGGACGCCCGTCATGGCCGGCACCGAATTGGGCGAGCACCCGCTCGAACCGATCAGCCCGGCGGGCCGCCGACTGGCCGAGGAGTTGGGCGACGACCTGCCGGTCACCTGGCGGCACCGCTCACAGCGTTATGCGGAGAAGCTGGCCACGCCGGATACCTCGGTCGGTGACTTGATCGGTGACGTCGACCCGGTCAAGGTCGCCGAGGGCCGCAGCCTCGGTGATCCCGAGACCATCCACTTCGGGCTGGTGCCGCGCGCCCACCGCGGCATCGTCGCGATCAACGAACTGCCCGATCTCGCCGAACGCATCCAGGTCGCACTGCTGAATGTAATGGAGGAACGCGATATCCAGGTCCGCGGCTACACCCTGCGCCTGCCGCTCGACGTACTACTCGTCGCCACGGCCAACCCCGAGGACTACACCAATCGCGGCCGGATCATCACACCGCTGAAGGACCGGTTCGGCGCGGAGATCCGCACCCATTACCCGCTCAGCGTCACGGCCGAGGTGGCGCTGGTACGGCAGGAGGCCGAACTGGTGGCCGAGGTGGGCGATCCGCTGATCGAGGTACTCGCCCGATTCGTCCGGCACCTGCGTGAATCGTCCGCGATCGATCAGCGCTCCGGTGTGTCCGCTCGATTCGCGGTCGCCGCCGCCGAAACGGTGGCCGCCGCGGCACTGCGCCGCTCGGCGCTCACCGGCGAGCGCCCCGCCGTCGCGCGGCCCGTCGACCTCGAATCCGTGCCCGCGGTCTTGCGGGGCAAGCTGGAGTTCGAGTCCGGTGAGGAAGGCCGTGAGCAAGAGCATCTGACCCACCTGTTGCGACGCTCATTCGCCGAGACGGCGAGTGCGCTGCTCGGTGGACTGAACCTGCGGCCGTTGGCAGAGGCGGTCGGCGACGGCCACCTGGTCACCACCGGCGAGCGCGTGCCGGGCCAGGATGTCCTTTCGGCGCTGCCGGAACTGCCCGTCCTGCACGAGGTGGCGCATCGGCTCGGCGTCGGCGCCACCGAACCACCGACCCGCATCGCATCGGCGGTCGAATTCGCCTTGGAAGCGCTCTATTTGGCCCGGCAGGTCGCCAAGGACTCCGACGACGGCATCGCGGTGTACGGCTCATGACCGCCGAAGTAGCTCGTCCGGGTACGCCGTCATGACGATCCCCGACCGCTATGCCTACGGCCCCTATCACGACGGGCCCGATCCACTGGCGCCTCCGCTCGATCTGCGGGAGGCGCTGGACCAGATCGGGCGCGATGTGATGGAGGGCAGCTCGCCCCGCACCGCACTGGAGGAGCTGCTGCGACGCGGTATGCGCGAAATGCGCGGGCTCGATGAGCTCACCCGGCGGGTGTGGCAGCGCCGCGCGGAGATCGCTCGACGACATCGGCTCGACGGCACCCTGCAACAAGTCCGTGAACTGCTGGAGCAGGCCCTGGAAGCCGAGCGCCGCGAGCTGTTTCCGGATCCCTCCGACGACGCCAGATTCGCCGAAGCACAGCTGGACGCCTTGCCGCCGAGCACCGCGGCCGCCGTCAACGAGCTGGCCGAGTACCGGTGGCGATCCGAAACCGGCAGGGAGAACTATCAGAAGATCCGCGACCTGCTCGGTCAGGAACTGCTCGAATCCCGGTTCCAGGGCATGAAACAGGCCTTGGAGAACACCACCCCCGAGGATGTCGAACGGGTCGGACGAATGCTGTCCGACCTGAACGACCTGCTCGCGGCGCATGCGCGGGGTGAGAACACCGAACAGCAGTTCGCCGAATTCATGGCCGAACACGGCGAATTCTTCCCGGAGAATCCGCGCGATACCGACGAACTGATCGACGCGCTCGCCGCCAGGTCCGCCGCCGCACAACGCATGGTGAACTCGATGTCCGCCGAGCAGCAGGCCGAACTGGCCGAGCTGATCGGACAGGCATTCGGCGATCCGCGCATTGCCCAGCAGGTCGCCGCCCTCGACGCCGCCCTGCGGGCGCTGCGGCCGGGTGAGGACTGGGACTCGGCCCAGCGGTTCCGCGGCAACGACCCGTTGGGCCTCGGTGCGGGCGCGCAAGCCCTGCAGGATCTCGCCGAACTGGACGCGCTCGCCGAGCAGCTCAGCCAGTCCTATCCGGGAGCCAGCCTCGAGGATATCGATCTGGACGCCCTGGCCCGCCAACTCGGCGACGACGCGGGCGTGGACGCCGCTCGGCTGGCCGAATTGGAACGCGAGCTGCGCAGGCAGGGTGTATTCGAACGGGCGCAGGACGGCTCGCTTCGATTGACACCCAAGGCTTTACGGCGGCTCGGCGAGACCGCGCTGCGAGCTGTCATCGGGCAGTTGCGGTCGCGGCGCGGCGAGCGGGATACCCGGTTGGCGGGTGCGGCGGGCGAGCCGACGGGCGCCACCCGGGCATGGCAGTTCGGCGATACCGAACCGTGGGACGTGGCGAAGACCGTGCGCAATGCGGTGCTGCGGTCGATGTCGGTGGGCCGTCGCAGCGTCGCGCTGGACGTATCCGATGTCGAGATCATGGAAACCGAGCAGCGGTCGCGGGCGGCCGTGGCGCTCTGCGTCGACACATCGTGGTCGATGGTGCAGGAAGGCAGGTGGTTGCCGATGAAGCGCACCGCCCTCGCGGTGCATCAGTTGATCAGCACCCGTTTCCGCTCCGACGCGCTGAGCCTGATCACCTTCGGCCGACACGCCACGACCGTCGATATCGGCGAACTGACTGCGCTGGAAGGCGTTTGGGAGCAGGGCACCAATCTGCACCATGCGCTATTGCTCGCCGGACGGCACCTGCGCAGGCATCCGGATGCCGTACCCGTGGTGCTCGTGGTGACCGATGGCGAGCCAACGGCGCACCTGGAACCGGACGGCACGGCCTACTTCAACTGGCCGCCGCAGCGGCGCACCCTCGCGGCGACGATGGCCCAGGTCGACGCTCTGGCCAAGCTGGGCGCGTCGGTCACGGTATTCATGCTCGGCGACGACCCCAGCCTGGCCGCCTTCGTCGACCTGGTGGCCCGCCGCAGCGGCGGTCGCGTGGTGGCGCCGGATCTGGACGGTCTCGGCGCCGCCGTGGTCAGCGACTATCTGCGCGGCAGACGCGGCTGAATTCGACGCGTTAGTCGGTCACCACGACCACCTTTCCCGTGGCATGGCCTTGCTCCTGGTACCGCACGGCCGTCGGGATGTCGGCGAAGGGATAGGTCCGGTCGATGACCGGGGTGACCTTCCCGTCCTCGATGAACTCGGTAAGCGCGATGAGGTTGTCCTTGTTCCGAGTACATCGGGTCACCTCCGCCATCGCGATGCGCTGCGAGACGAACGGCGCCGCCGCCAACGCCGCGAACATCCGGCCAGCGGGTTGTAGCCACCGACCCGCTGGCCCGCCGACGGCCACGTAGGTGCCCTTGGACGTCAACACGCGGCGGCATGCCGACACCGGGCGACTTCCCGCGATATCCACCAACAGCTCATAGCGCTGGCCGTTCCGGGTGAAATCCGCTGCGGTGTAGTCGATTACCGCATCCGCGCCGAGTCCGCGAACCAGGTCCACATTCCTCGTGCCACAGACACCGGTGACCACCGCGCCGAACGCGTGCGCGAGCTGTACCGCGAACGTGCCGACACCACCCGACGCGCCATTGACCAGCACCCGCTGCCCGGGTTGGATCCGTCCCTCATCACGCAGCGCCACCAGCGCGGTATTGGCCGCCAGCGGCACCGCGGCCGCCTGCTCGAACGACAGGTTCCTCGGTTTCGGGGCCAGCTCGCTTTCCCGGACACACACGTACTCGGCGAAGCCACCCCCGGTGATCATCGCGAATACCTCATCGCCGGGCCGGAATCCCGTCACCGCCTTGCCGACAGCCTCGACCACCCCCGCCACATCGGCGCCCAGGATGGCGATGGACGGCTTGCGCAACCCGACACCGCCACCCATCAGCCGCGCGATATACGGCTCACCGCGCATGAAATGCCAGTCATACGGCTGAACCGAGGTGGCGCGCACCCGGATCAGCACCTCATCGGCGGCCGGCACCGGCTGGTCGATGTCCATGAGAGTCAGCTGCTCCGGCGGACCGAATGAGCGAAGGACATAGGCCTTCATCGTGTTCTCCTCAGATCTCGGCACCGAGCCGCCTCCCGCGCTCATGAGCCTTACGTCGTAAGGTACCCTTACGACGTAAGGCAGTCAATGGCCGCGGCGAGTTACCTCCGCTGCGACCGAAGTCGCTACGGATCAGGCAGTCTCACGCAGACGGTCGAGACCGTCGAGGATCAGATCGAGCGCGAACTCGAATTCGAACTGGTCATCACACCAACCCAAGGTCGAGTCCGGATCGTCGTGTGCGACCTCCCGCAGCATCCCGACCAGATTCGGGAGCGCCTCGGACATTGCGTCGAGCGCGGCCATGGCTTCGGCATCGACCGGTCCGTCGCCGGGATCGAACAATTCCTGGGTGAAACCCAGTGCCCGACTGCCCAACACATGCAATGCGTGATGGGTCTGATCGTAGGAGAAGCCGCCTTCGCGCATCAGCCCCAGCAGGCCGTCGTAGTAGCGCAGGACCGCCTGGCTCGTATTGGTCCGCGTCTGGATTACACCGGGCGCCCACTTGTGGCGGAGCAGCACCTCGCGGGCCGCCAGAATCCGTCGCCGCACGGCCTGCTGCCACGCGGCCCCCGCAGCGGACACATCGATGCGGCCCACAACCTCGTTGATCTCCCCCACGATGACATCGACGACGCCATCCAGCACATCTTCCTTATTGGCGACGTGGTGATAGAGCGACATCGCCTCGACGCCGAGCAATTCCGCCAACCGGCGCATCGTCAGCGATTCGATACCACCCTCGTCGGCCAGACCGATCGCCGTGGAAAGTACTCGTATCCGACTCAAGGGGATTCGAGGCTCGACTTCGGCGGCCACTTGCGCAAACCCCTTCCTCCGGACTCCTGCGCATACAGCGTAAGTCCAGCCTGCCACGGGCAGCGGAACCGGGCGGAGTGTCCATGCCTGCGCCCGGTCGCGACCCTCGGCGATCAGGAATGTCCGGCGATGATGACCTCGGGAATGCCGGTGCCGAGCGGCACCGCGCGGCATGTCGGCGCGGGCGCGTGCACGGGATCCAGCGTCTGCAGCAGCAGTTCCTGGACGAACGGGTCGTAGACCATGTGGAAGTGACCGGTCTGGTCGACCGCGCACATATCCTGCAGTGCGATGTTCTCGACGCTCGGACCGTGCAGCGCGATATTGCTGAACGGCTGGATCATCTCGTCGACCCGACTGCCGATGGTCACGTAATGCGGGCCGGGCACGGTGTCACCGTCCGCATTGAGGTCGACCATTACCGGCGACCCCTGCGCCTGCTGTACCGCCGCGAGCGAGGTGACCATCGAGAAGGCCTGCAGCGCACCCGGAATCGCCTCCACCACCGGCACCAGCCCGTACATCACGCCGCCGTAGCTCGGGGACGCCAGACCGATCCACTGACCGGTCTTCGGCGCTCCACCGAGCTTGTTCACGTAGTAGCGAGTCACATTGGCGCCCTGGGAAAACCCGACGATATCGACCTGCTTGGCACCGGTGGCGGCCAGTACCTGGTCGACGAACGCACCGACCTGGTAGGCGCTCACCACGATGTCCTCGGTGCCGTAGCTGTCCTTACCGGGCGCACCACCGTAGTTGAGGGCGAAGACGCAGAAACCGAGCGCCGAAATCTGCGGCCCGATGGCCGACCAGTCGGAGTAGGCCGTGGAATCGGTGCCGTGCGCCAGGATGACCGGGCGAGGATGTTCCGCGGTCGGCTTACAGTCGAAGTTGTTGACACCGAACGGGACCGCGTTCTTGTGCGTCTTCTGATAGGTCGCGGCAGCCAGATGGTCCGGCTGGGCTGGACCGGGTCGGGTGGGGATATCCGGCGGACGGTAACCCACGATCTGCGCAGTCACCGGCGCGGCATCGACCGGTTCGGCGCCGGCGATCGGCGCCGTGCCGGAGCCGAAAACCACAGCTCCGGCGACGATACCGGCGCAGACCACACGCCGGAACTGTGAACTACCCCAACCCCACGAACCAATCGGCTGTTCCATATCACAATGATGTACCCGATCGACTCGAAAAGTGCACGCCCGGGCGATGTTTCACACTGCCCTCACTTTTCGGGGGCGTCATCCTCGGCGAGAATGCGGTATAGCGATTTGCGCGCCTCGGTCAGCACCTCCGCAGCCCGGGTCGCCTGCTGCGGCGTACCCGCCGCCGCGACCTGAGCGGCCGCACCCATCAACTGTCCGATGAGCGCCCGCAGATCCATCGCCTGAGTGCCGACGTCTTCCTTGACATCCGCCCAGGGATCGCCGAGGTCGTCGCGATTCTCGGCGACATAGGTCTCGCCCGCGTCGGTGAGCTTCGCGGTCTTGCGACCGGCGACCTTCTCGATGAGCACCAAACCCTCATCCTCGAGCTGTGCGAGCGCGGGGTAGATGGATCCCGGACTCGGGCGCCAGACATCGTCGCTGCGCTCCCTGATCTGCTGGATCAGTTCGTAGCCGTGCATCGGGCGTTCGGTGAGCAGCAACAGCACCGCCGCACGCACGTCACCGCGCCTGCCCCGGCCGCCGCGACCGCGTCCACGTCCGAAACCCGGACCGAAGCCGGGGCCGAAACCAGGGCCGAAGCCCGGCCCGAACTCGGGTCCGAAACCGTGCCGCCCGCCGCGGCGATGCTGCCGACGACCTGCGTCACCCTCGTCGCGGCCCGGCTTCCGCCAGCGGCCACGACCTCTGAATTCTCCGTATTCGATGTTTTCCATGTCAGCCTCCTTGGGCTCTTGTATATATCTCACGTTATCGACGATATATCGGCAATGCCTCACATGCAAGAGTGATGGACGACACGAACCGACCAGTCGCCACAATGCGCACGGGCCGCACATCGGTCGATGTGCGGCCCGTGCAGCGATCTCGGCCAGTTCGGCGACGTGATGGAAACCGTTATGGCGCAAGCGAATCGATCCAGCGCTCCAACCGGCGGCCTTCGGTCACCATGAGCCCGGGATCACGGAAGGTATTGGCGAGCAATGAGATCCCCTGATACGCCGCGAACAGCGCAATGGCGAGTTCTCCCGAATCCGTGCGCCCCATAGCCGTGAACTGCTGCTCGATCCAGTCGAGCAAGGTGCGAATATTCGCCGCCGACGCCCGATCCAGCCCGTCGCCACGTTTGCCCAGCTCCGAGGCCAAGGTGCCGGTGGGGCAGCCGAATTGCACGGCCATGTCGCGCTGATCGACCCAACCGCGCACCAGCGCCCGCAACCGCTCCCGCGGTGCGTCGAAACGTTCGAGGGCGGCGATCAACTCCTGCAAGGTCTGCTCGTGCGCGCCGAGTGCGGCCTCGACCAGCTGATCCTTCGTCTTGAAGTAGTAGTACACATTGCCGACCGGCACCTCGGCGACCCGCGCGATATCGGCGATCGTCGTCTTCTCGACGCCCTGCTCATGGAACACCTGAGCGGCCGCGGCGGCGAGCCGTTCCCGCTTGCCCGCCTTGGCCGTCATACGCCGACCTTCGACCGAGTTAGTCATACAACTAACTATAGACAAACCGACGACGCATCGGCTACGTTCATTTAAGTCAGCCAACTAACTCAGGAGTGAACGTGATCGTAGTGACCGGAGCGACCGGCAATATCGGACGCACCCTCGTGCAGCAGCTCGTCGCCGCGGGCGAGCAGGTGACGGCCGTATCCCGCGGCAATCAGGACATCGCTCTGCCGGACGGCGTCCAGCATCGGCAAGCCGACCTCGCCGATCCCGAAAGCCTCTCCCCCGCGGTCGAAAACGCCGACGCCCTCTTCCTGCTCCTGACCGGACCACAGCTGGTGACCGGACCCGATCCGGCGCGATTCGTCGAGGTCGCCGCGGCAGGCGGAGTCAAGAAGCTGGTATTGCTCTCGTCCCAGGCGACCGGTACCCGGCCCGGACTCGCCTCACACGCGCGACTGCATGCGTTCGAGTCGGCCCTGCGGCAATCCGACCTGAACTGGACGATTCTGCGGCCCACCGGATTCTTCTCCAATACCTATGCGTGGATCGAGTCGATCCGGACCGAAGGGGTGATCGCCGCACCGTTCGCGGATGTGGCGTTGCCCGCGATCGACCCCGCCGATATCGCCGAGGTCGCGGCGCATGTGCTTCGCACAGAGGGACATTCGGGCACCACCTACGAGCTGACCGGGCCCGCCGCGATCAGTCCACGTGAGCAAGCGGACATCGTCGCGGCGGCCCTGGATACTTCGCTGCGGTTCGTCGAGTTGACTCGAGAGCAGGCGAGGGTGGGAATGCTGCGGTTCATGCCCGCCGACGTTGCCGATGGCACGCTGGACATCATCGGCGCGCCGACACCGGGCGAGCAGGAAGTCGGTTCGGATGTGGAGCGGGTCATCGGGCGACCGGCGACCTCGTATGCCGAATGGGTCCAGCGCAACCGCGCGCTCTTCGCCTGATCGGCGTCGGCGGCGCTCGACACGGCCCGACGGGGCGATCGGGGGACCACACCACGTGGCGCTGTCCCCCGATCGCCGGTCGGGTCAGTTCGAAAGGTTGACGATCCGAATCTGCTGCTCACCCTTACGATCTCGGACGTCGACACCGAGCGCCAGCAGCTTTTCGTCCAACTCCTCCACCACGAGCGGCTTCCTATCGGCCACCGCGCGCCGTCTGGCCCGCATCAGCGCATCGATAGCCTCGCCGGTTTCGGGTCACCCGTCGGTCCAACGCAGAAATTCCGAGCCGTAGGGATCGTTTTCGTCGCCCCACGGAAAGCCGTGCTGCCGAAATGCACAGCCGGTCGGCAGAGGCCATGCGACGGCTCCCGCAAACTGTTCAGCTGCGGCGCACAAGCCCCACCCTATGCGCGACATGCGCGAGCACCAACACTGGCGCGCCAGACCGACACGCCTGCCGTCTCTAGACCGTCAGCGGCGACACCACACCGGCTCCCGCACACAGTTCAACTACGGCGCACAAGCCCCACCCCATGCGCGACATGCGCTGGATATGCGCGAGCACAACACTGGTGCGCGGCGAACGGACACGCCTGTCATCTCGAGACCGATCAGCGGCGGCACCACTGGGCTCCCGCACACGGTTCAACTGCGACGCACAGGCTGCAGAGGCTGTTGCCGAATTGTGGGTGCCGGTCGAGTTGGTTGGTGATCGTGATCGTGGTTGCGGGCCATCGGCCCGGGACCACGATCAGGTGGCGGGTGCGGTGGCTTGGTGGGTTTGGTAGCGCAGGATGTTGGTGGCGATGGCGGCGAGTTTGAGTTCAGCAGCGCACGCGGCCAAGCCGCGGCGGGTGAATCGCCGGAGTCCTCGCCGGTCTTTGAGGTGTGCGTTGACCGGTTCGACGATTGCGCCGCGGCGGCTGTATATCCCTTGTCCAGCAGAGGTTTTCAGTCGTTCGGCCATGGCGGTGAGGATGGGGCCGGTGTAGATGCGTCCCTGGTCGGGATGGTTGCCGCGTTGGTGACGGTCGCCGGCCACGGCGATGAGACGGTCTGGTCCGGGTGTGCGGTGTGGGTCGATGTTGTCGATCGAGCAGTAGCCGGAGTCGGCGGTAATAACTCCGATCGTGCGGGGTTGCCCCGCCGCGGCAAGAGCGGCCAGCTCGGTACGGGTGTGTGCGAGCATCGGGGCGAACTGGTGGGCGTCGGCGGGTTCGTCGGTGAGGGCGCAGGCGATGATCACATGATCTTGCGACACCACGAGTTGGGCGTTGTATCCCTGGATGAATCCGGTGCGGGTCTTCATGATCCGGGATTCGACATCGGTGAGATTGCGTTTCTTGACCGGTTGTTTGGCTAGTTTGGCCGCCATCGCAGCCTCGGCCGCGTCCACCCGAGCAGCCAGCGCCTTGATGCGGGTGGTCTGCTGCGGCGGCTTGCGTAACCGGCCATTGACCTTGCCGCCGGCCGACAGGATCTGCTGCTGAGCCAGCCACGCCTGCTGCCCGGTGGCAAGTGTCCGCTCATAGGTTGCGCGCACGGTGTCCAGGCGCCGCTGCGAGAACCGCGTCGCCTGCGAGGGCTTCTCGACGCGTTCGGCCTCGATCGAGGCCAACGCCGCCCGGATCGTGTCCCGCCGCCGCGCCCCACGCATCCCCTCCGGTGGCTGGTCACCGCCACCGTCGGTGCGGCCTTCGGCCTCATCGAGAGCCCTGGCCTCGGCGACGATCCCCGTGGCGGTCCGCGCGGCCATCTCACGCAGGGTGTCCTCGGTCCGGTTGGCGAACATACTCGCGTTCGCCGCGATCTTGGTGCCATCGACCGCGACGACCCCCACCTGCACCATCCCCGCTCGCGCGCACAACAACAACACCTGCGAGAACAGGCCGGTGAACGCGGCCTCGTGCTCAGCGCGGAACCGCGCGATCACCGTGTGATCAGGGATATCACCCGCGCACACGATCCGGAACGCGACATCGGTCCGACAAGCGCGTTCGATCGCCCGCGACGAACGCACCCCCACACAGTAGGCATACAACAACAACCCCAACAGCATGTCCGGGTCGTAACCACGCTGCCCAGCAACAGATTTCACCGTCACCCGCCGCGACCGGCGACGATGCAACACCGAGGTATCCAACTCGGCGACGATATCGAGCAACTGCCACACCAAATGATCGCCATCCAGCCACTCCCGCATATCCGGCGGCAACAAAAACTGCTGATCCCGCACCACCGGCCGATACGACCTCGCCACCGACCCATCCTCCTCGAGACCGCCCCAATTCGGCAACAGCCTCTGCACCCTATGCGCGGCAATCATTGGATATGCGCGAGTACGGCGGGTAGCTGGGGAATGGTGTGTGGGAATGTGGCGTGTCGCGGGATGCTGGTTCAGCTGGTGAAGAAGTCGAAGAGGGGGGTGGTGGCGGCATGTAGTTCGCAGGTGTTGCCGAAGGTCTTCTGCCACTGGAAGTTTCGGCCGTGCCAGGTACCGGCGGCCGTCGCGGTGACCGGGGCGTAGATCTTCGGGCAGAGGACGCCGGGAGAGCCCGCGATCTTGTCGATGACGCCACCGGCGAGGGTCAGTGCTGCGCACGCCTCGCTGGCCGCGGGGTGGTTGCCGCCCGCCGGATCGCACGTCAGCGTGACCTGCTCCGCTCCAGAACTCTGCGCATCACCATTGCTGACGCTCAGCGATAGCTCGGACTGCTCGGGATCCGCGCCTGCCGGTGCCGCCGACAATACGGTGGCGGCGACCGCGAGGCAGAGGATGGCGATGGTACGAAGCGAGTTGGTCATCATCGGCCCACTCAACCACAGCCCACACGGCACCACGGTCGGTCGGCACAAGTCGGCACGTCGGCGATGATTCGCGCGGCGAAGTGGGCCGAGTGTCAGCCGATGTCGACCGGGTCGATTTGGACGCGGAGGGGGGCGTCGGAGCGGTGGGTGCTGCGGATGGCTTGGGCCGCGGTGAGGGCGCGGGCCAGGGCGGCCCCGGAGGTGCGGTCGACGCGCAGGAGCATGCGCTCGACTTCGGCAGGAGAATCGCCGCTGTCGAAGGGTTTGCGGGCGCCGGGTGGGAGTGGCACCGGGCCGAGGCGGTCGACATTGTCCGGAAGCTTTGCGGCGGAGAGCAATTCGGCGATGGAGTCAGAAGTGCCGTCGATGGCGGCCATGCGGACGGCGGGCGGGAAGCCGACCTCGGCGCGGCTCGCCACCTCGGCGCGGGCATGGCCGACCGGATCCCAGCGCAGCAACGCCTGCACGGTCGGCAGCGAGGGTTCGGCCATCACAATGACCTGGCCGTGGTTGCGGACCAGCGTCGCCGCGGACATCCACCGGCGCAGCGTGTCCTCGGCGGCGCGCAGGTCCGCGCGGCTGAGCAGGGCCCAGCCGTCGAGGAGCAGCGCGACACCGTAGCCGCCGGGCAGTACCGGTTCGGCGCCGACGGTCGCGACGATCACCTGCGGGCCCGGTTCCACCGTATCGAGGATCGCGCCGCCGCTGGATGCGCGAATCGGCACGCCGGGAAAGGCGCGACCGAGTTCCTCAGCGGTACGTGCCGCGCCGATCACCACCGCGCGCAGCGCCCTGGAAGCGCAGGCGGGACAACGGAACGCAGCCTCGGTGATTCCGCACCACCGGCATGCCGGACTGTGCGCGGTCTCGCCGCGATGCCCGGCTCGCCCATCCGGCAGGGAAAGTGGGCCGTTACAGTGCCGACATCGTGCGGGCGTACGGCATTTCGCGCAGGCGAGCGCCGGAATGTACCCGCGCCGCGGCACCTGCACCAGCACCGCCGCCCCCTCCTTCAGAGCCGATCGTGCGGCGGCATACCCCACCGCGGGAATGCGAACGGCCCGCGCGACGGGATCGCGCTCCATCGCGATATCGGAGTCACCCGGTCCACTGATCCGCGGCGAAAACTTGCGCACCACGGCACGATCGGCGGTCAGATCGTGTGCCCACCCCGAATCGACCACGGCCTGGATCTCCGCCGTTCGCGCAAATCCCCCCGCGACGAATGCCGCCCCGGTCTCATGCGCCCGCAACATCGCGACCTCCCGCGCATGCGGATACGGCGCGCGCGGCTCGGCATAGGTGTCGTCGCCGTCATCCCAGATCGCGATCAACCCCAGATCATGAGCGGGCGCGAATACCGCACTCCGCGTCCCGACGATCACCCGCGCGGTCCCCCGCAATGCCGCCAGCCACCGCCGATACCGCGCCGCCGGACCCAACCCGGCCGCCAATCCCACCGCCGAATCCCCCACCAGCCGAACACATTCCGCCAACACCCGATCCAGATCCCGCTGGTCCGGCACCATCAGAATCGCACTGCGCCCCCGCCCCGCGACCACCGCCGCCAACTCGGCCAACCGGCGCGCCCAATCCTCCCCCGGCACCGCCTGCCACCCCGCCCGCACCCCCTTCCCCTGCCCGAGCGCACCGACAAACGCCCTCCCGTGGACATACCGCTCCCACGCATCCAGATTCACCGCAACAGCTCCGGACAGTCCCCCCAATTCGCCGCGATCACCAGCACCCGGTTCCACACGGCCCCCCACACTGGTGCCGGCAGCTGCGTTGGACGAATGATGCCCACTGGGCGCTTTCCCGCCACCCGCCCCCGGCGCATACGCCGAATCGGTCACCGCCACTACCGCATTCACCGGCGTGGCGGACTCGCTCACCTCCGCCGACGCGCCCACAGCCTCAGCCGCCAGCGGCGCATCGAACGATTCCGCGACCATAGCTGCGACATCTACCCCTGCGGTGCAGTGAGCCGCTTCCGTCCCCGCTGCCCTGGACGCTGGGCCGCCCGCCACCAAGACATCCGGCGAATCAGCAAGCGCCGCTTTCACCGACGCAGGGGACTCACTCACATCCGCCGGAGCACCTTCTCCGTCAACCACCGGCCGCCCTTCGACTGAATCAGCGACCGCCGCTGCCGCATCTACCCCCACAACTGTGGCGGCAGAGTCGGCCTCCACCGCCCCGGATGCTGGACCGCTCGCCGGTGCATCCAGCGAACCAGCCGACGCCGCTCCCGCATTCACCGATGCAGCGGACTCGCTCACATTCGCTGATGCGCCTCCTGCATCAGCCGCCGGCCGCGCATCGAATGAATCAGCAACCACCGCTGCAGCATCTACCCCCACGCCGGAGTCGGTCCCCTGCGCCCCCAGTGCCGGGCCGCTCGCCTGTGCATTCGGCGAACCAGCCAGCGCCGCTCCCGCATTCACCGATGCGGCGGACTCGCTCACATTCGCTGATGCGCCTCCCGCCACAGGGGCCCCAAGTGCATCGAATGAATCAGCAACCGCCGCTACAGCATCTACCCCCGCAACTTTGGCGGCAGAGTCGGTCCCCGCCGCCCCGAGCGTCGGCGCATCCAGCGAATCAGCTAGCGCTGCAGCCACATTCACCCGCGTAACAGGCTTGCCGACATCCGCCGACGAGCCCAGTGTGTCACCCGTTGGCGGCGCATCGAATGAATCAGCAACCGCCGCTGCAGCATCTACCCCCGCAACTTTGGCGGCAGAGTCGGTCCCCGCCGCGCCGAGCGTCGGCGCATCCAGCGAATCAGCTAGCGCTGCAGCCACATTCACCTGCGTAACAGGCTTGCTGACATCCGCCGACGAGCCCAGTGTGTCACCCGTTGGCGGCGCATCGATTGAATCAGCGACCGCCGCTGCGGCATCTCCCCTCGCGCTTGAGTCGGTCCCTGGCGTCCCCGATGCTGAGCCGCTCGCTGGGGTATCCGGCGAACCTTCCAGCGCCGCTACCGCATTCGCCGCCGTAGCGGATTCCATCGCATCCGCTGATGCACCTTCGCCGTCAGCCGCCAGCGTCGCATCGAGTGAATCAGTGACCGCGGCTGGTGCGTCTATTCCAACGGCGGCGGGTGCCCCTGCTGCCTCTGGTGACCCTGAACTGGAGGACGCCCGTTGTGGAGCGGCATCCAACGAAGCGGCGCGTCGGGCAGCGGCGGGTGGCGCATCGGGGACGGATGCCGTCGGTTCTGCGGGATCGTCGGCGAGTTCGCTGTCGAACGGCGCGCGCAAGGTGGCGGATTTGGGGGCTCGGCGCGGAGGCTTGGTCGAATCTTGCTGCGGCTCTTTGGATTCCGACTTCTTCGGGCCGCCGTTCTCGGTGCGTGCATGGCGGGGTGGGATGGCGAGGCGCAGGACGTCCGCGCGGGTGCCCGCGTAGCGGGCGGCTACGGAGGTGGCCAGCCGAAGGATTTCCGGGGTCAGGACGCGTTCGGCGGACACCACACGTTCGAGTTTGACCATTTTGCCGGTGTGGTCGCTGTGCGACAGACGGGCCAGGATGTAGCCGTCGACGAGGCGGCCAGCGAAGCGGACGCGGACTCGAACGCCAGGCTGGGCCAGTTCATCCAGCTCCGGGGGCACCAGGTAGTCGAAGTCGCGGTCCAGGTGCGCAGGCGACAACAGCGGGAGCACCCGTGCGATCGGATGTCCCGCTGCTGTCGAATCGTGCGTCGCCATGACTGCGGCACCGGCGTCGGCGGAAGCCATGGCGGAAGGGTCCGCTGTGGGTTCGCGCACGCGGACCCCGATGTGCCTAAAGGCCGACGGCCGCGCGCAGCTTGTCTGCGCGCATCAGACGGAGCCTCCCAGGGCAGGTCGGCGCATCCATGTCGGCCACTCCTACAGTCCTACGGCCGCGCGCAGCTTGTCTGCGCGGTCGGTGTGCTCCCAGGGCAGGTCGATGTCGGTGCGGCCGAAGTGGCCGTACGCGGCGGTCGGCGCATAGATCGGCCGCAGCAGGTCCAGATCGCGGATGATCGCACCGGGCCGCAGGTCGAAGACCTCGGTGATGGCCGTGGTAATGCGCGCCGGGTCGACCTTCTCGGTGCCGAAGGTCTCGACGAACAGACCGACCGGTGCGGCCTTACCGATGGCATAGGCAACCTGCACCTCGACCCGGTCGGAGAGTCCGGCTGCGACGACATTCTTGGCAACCCAGCGCATGGCGTAGGCGGCCGAGCGGTCCACCTTCGACGGATCCTTACCGGAGAACGCGCCGCCACCGTGGCGGGCCATGCCACCGTAGGTGTCGACGATGATCTTGCGGCCGGTCAGACCGGCATCACCCATCGGACCACCGAGTACGAACTTGCCGGTGGGGTTCACCAGCAGGCGAATATTGGAGACATCCAGCGGCGCGGGCAGGTCGAGATCGGCGAGCACCGCGTCGACGACCTTCTCGCGGATATCGGGTGCCAGCAGGTTGTCCAGGTCGATATCAGCGGCATGCTGAGTGGAGATCACGACCGTATCGAGGCGGACCGGGCGGTCGCCGTCGTATTCGATGGTGACCTGGGTCTTGCCGTCGGGACGCAGGTACGGCAGCACACCGGACTTGCGAACCTCGGTCAGCCGACGCGAGAGCCGGTGCGCGAGCGCGATCGGCAGCGGCATCAGCTCGGGGGTGTCGGTGTTGGCGTAGCCGAACATCAGGCCCTGGTCACCAGCGCCCTGCCGCTCGATCTCGTCATGGGTTCCTGCGGTACGCGCCTCGTGCGAAGTGTCGACGCCCTGCGCGATATCCGGCGACTGCGCGCCGATCGCGATATTCACACCGCAGGAATTACCGTCGAATCCTTTTGCGGATGAGTCATATCCGATTTCCAGGACCTTTTCGCGGACAATTTTGGGAATATCCGCATAGGCCGAAGTGGTGACCTCACCCGCGACGTGAACCTGACCGGTGGTGACGAGTGTTTCCACGGCGACCCGGCTGCGCGGGTCTTCCGCGAGCAGTGCGTCGAGGATGGAATCGCTGATGGCGTCACAGATCTTGTCCGGATGACCTTCGGTCACGGACTCACTGGTGAAAAGGCGGCTGCCGGACGTGGGCACAGTTCTTCCCTCTCCCTCAACGGGTTGTTCATATCGAATTGCGACGGCAACGCGATGCGTTAACCTCACAACCCTTCATCTCAGACTATTCCAAACCACCGACACGATGGAGCAGACGACAGGCAACTGTCTCAGACTATTGATTCCGTCAACGTGTCGGGCCGGGGCTCCAGCCTCCAACACCTCGACCAGTCCGGGTTGCGGTCGACCACCAGCCTAACCATGCATCGGCGGCGCTTCCACCGAAGGTACTCCGTCCGCGTCGCTCCAAGCGCCGCAACGGATCTCAGCGCAGCAGCGGACCGAGCGCGTCCAGCACCCGACTCGCGAGCAACGCCTTCGACCCGTGATCGAGCGCCTGTTCGGTGCCGTCGGCACCGAGTAGCCAGCCGTCGTTGGTATCGACCTCGAACGCCTTGCCCTCGCCGACCGCGTTGACGACCAGCAGGTCACAGCCCTTGCGCACCAGTTTGGCCCGCGCGTGCGTGAGCACATCGCCGTGCTCGTCACCGGTCTCGGCGGCGAAGCCGACAATCGCAGTACCGGGCAGTTGACCGTCGCGTCGCGACTGGACCAGCCCGGCGAGAATATCGTCGGTCTTGGTCAGCGGGATCACGTCGGGCTCGTGTGCGCCCTTTTTGATCTTGGCCGCGGCCACCGTTGTCGGCCGGAAGTCGGCGACGGCAGCAGCCATGATCACCGCGTCGGCACCGAGCGCATGCTTCTCGACGGCGGTTTTGAGCTGTTCGGCGGTGGTGATGTGCACCAGGTCGACGGCGGCGGGTGCGGCCATCTCGATCGTATTGCCCGCGATCAACGTCACGTGGGCACCGCGCTGCGCGGCGACCCGCGCCAACGCGTAGCCCTGCTTGCCGGAGCTGCGATTGCCCAGGAAACGCACCGGATCCAGCGGTTCTCTGGTTCCGCCCGCGGTGATGACCACGCGGCGGCCCACCAGATCACGCGGGATGGCGTCGGCGCGTTCCAGCAGCAGCGTCGCGAGCCCGAAGATCTCCTCGGGCTCGGGCAACCGGCCGGGACCCGTATCGGTGCCGGTCAACCGGCCCGATGCGGGTTCCATGACGATCGCACCGTGCGAACGCAGCGCCGCGACATTGGCGACGGTGGCCGGATGCTCCCACATCTCGGTATGCATCGCGGGCGCGAACAACACCGGACATCGGGCCGTCAAAAGCGTGGCGGTGAGTAGATCGTCGGCGCGGCCGTGCGCGGCGCGCGCCATCAGATCAGCGGTCGCCGGGGCGATGACCACCAGGTCCGCCTCCTGGCCCAACCGCACATGCGGCACCTCGGGTACATCGGTGAATACATCGGTGTGCACCGGGTTCCCGGACAGTGCTTCGAAAGTTGCCTTGCCGACGAACTGCAGCGCCGACTCGGTGGGGATCACCCGCACCTGGTGCCCGGTTTCGGTGAACCGGCGCACGATCGAGCAAGCCTTGTAAGCGGCGATTCCGCCGCCGACACCGACGACGATCCGTGTGGTCACTACCCCTCCGGTGGGCTGATCCCCGCCTGAGCGGGGAGTTCGACGAGCCTGCTATTCGCCTTCGGAGTGCTCGAGCAGGTCGGAGTGGATTTCCCGCATCGCGACCGAGAGCGGCTTTTCCTGCAGACCCGGCTCGACCAGCGGACCGACGTATTCGAGAATGCCGTCGCCGAGCTGGTTGTAGTAGTCATTGATCTGGCGGGCCCGCTTGGCCGCGTAGATCACCAGCGCGTACTTGGACGAGGTGCGCTCCAGCAGCTCGTCGATCGGGGGGTTGGTGAGGCCGACCGGAGTGTCGTATGCGGGCGCGGGCTTGATGTCCGTACTGCTCACTTGTGTGGGCTCCTGCGGGGATCGGTTCTTCGGGCTGGGTTATTTCGAGCGTGTGCCTGTCACGAACTCGAATTTGTGCTAACGAACAACGATACCAACTGCTCACAGGCGCTGGTCACCTCGTCGTTCACTATGACGATGTCGAACTCGTCACAGGCCGCCAATTCGGTCCTGGCGGTTTCCAACCTGCGTGCGATCACCTCGGGCGATTCGGTACCGCGCGAGGTCAGCCGGGATACCAATTCGTCCCAACTGGGCGGGGCGAGGAAGACCAGCAGCGCCTCCGGGATGGCCTTGCGCACCGATCGCGCGCCCTCGAGGTCCACCTCGACGAGCACCGGCAGACCGGCGGCCATTGCGGTACGCACCGGTTCGGCCGGGGTGCCGGAGCGCTGAAGTCCCCCATGAATATCGGCCCACTCGAGCAGCTCACCCGCCGTGATCATGGCGTCGAACTCCTGCCGGGACACGAACCGGTAGTCGCGGCCGTCGACCTCCCCGGGCCGCGGGGCCCGGGTTGTCGCCGACACGCTGAAGACCAGTTGGGGAAGTCGCTCGCGGACGCAACGGACCACGGTCGACTTACCCACGGCCGAGGGGCCGACCAGTACAACCAGTCGACCCTTCCGCGTGTTTTCGACCACCTTGGTGGTCAGGCGAAGTCGAATCGGGCGAGCAGCGCCTTGCGCTGCCGATCACCCAGTCCGCGCAGCCGCCGGGTGGGGGCGATCTCCAGCTCGCTCATGATCTCCGCCGCCTTGACCTTGCCCACCTTGGGCAGGGCCTCCAGCAGAGCCGACACCTTCATCTTGCCGAGGATCTCGTCGGTTTCGGCGTCGGTGAGGACCTGCTTCAGGTCGGTGCCGCCACGCTTCAGGCGCTCCTTGAGCTCCGCCCGAGCACGGCGAGCGGCAGCCGCCTTCTCCAAAGCAGCGGCGCGCTGCTCGTCAGTCAGCTGGGGAAGGGCCACGGTTCCTCCGTCTCATCGTTCATTGCATCAACTCCTGCCGGTAACCCAGCAGTCCCAGCGACCGTACCCACGACGTTCCCCGATTGCGAACCCACCCCCCAGGTCAGCGCATGATTCGCCGATATCGTAGGGGTGGGCCCGGCGGGATGCGCGCTGCGCGTCGATCGCTGCGGTGATCCTACCGCCGAAATCTCGAAATACCCCTCGACCAGGGGTTTTTCATGCACTCGGCGGGTTAGCTGAGCGGTTGCGCTGACAACCTGCATCACGCCAGCAACCGGTCGCTCGTCCGACCTGGAAGTTTCTCGGATTTTTCCGCGTGTCGCGTTGTTCTTGCGCGTGTCGGACGCGCGAATCGACAGATTTCGAGTCTTCCGGCCCTACCGCCGATCGCCCGAATGGTGGCACGGTGAGCGTGCGCGGCACTCTGTGCCGTGCCAGCGCGGCCCGTGATCGATCAGGACGCCGGGTCGGCCACCGGTGTGCCGGATGGCGGGAAAAACGGCGCAGCGGGGCGCACAGCTGTTCGATATGACACGTCATCGCCGCTCAACCGACCCTCCCGCCCCGGAAACGCAGAATGGACCGACGCCGAAGCGCCGGTCCACCGTCATCATCGCCGCGTTATCGCCGCAGGAAGGCGAACTCCTCTTGCAATGTGCTCACCCTGGCACGCAGTGCCGATACGGATGGGCCGTGGCGCAGCACCTCGCGCGAGACATTCGGCACAACCGCGTGCAACTGCTGATCCGAGACCAGCTCACGCACGGTTTCCGGGCCGCCGCCCTGCGCGCCGATGCCCGGCATCAGGATCGGACCGTTGAGCGCCGCGAGATCCGGCGCCTCGGTGAGTGTGGCCCCGAGCACAATGCCGACCGAACCGAACTCCTGACCCGCATTGCACTGCGCCACCGCGTCGACCATCGTCTGCGCCACCGTGCGACCGTCGGCCGCCAGCGCCCGTTGCACCTGCGCGCCCTCGGGGTTCGAGGTGGCGGCGAGTACGAAGACACCGCGGCCGTTCGCCTGCGCCTGCGTCAAAGCCGGTGCGAGGGAATCGAATCCGAGATACGGCGAGACCGTCACCGCATCCGATCCGAGCGGGCCGTCGGCGAGCCAGGTGCGTGCGTAAGCGGCCATGGTGGAGCCGATATCGCCGCGTTTGGCGTCGGCCAGCACCAGGGTGCCCGAGGCGCGCAGCACCTCGATGGTGCGCTCCAGCACCGCGATGCCACCGGAACCGTAGGCCTCGAAAAAGGCGACCTGCGGTTTGATCAGCGCGACCTCACCGTCGAAGGCCTCGACGCAGATCTCGGCGAATTTCTCGACACCGTCGACATCGTCGGTAAGGCCCCAGGATTCGAGCAGGCCGGGATGCGGGTCGATGCCGACACACAGTGGCCCGAAATGCCGCATGGCGTGCTGCAATCGGGCACCGAATGTCTTCATCGCCGCACCTCCGTCGTCCATCACCGCCTCAGCCACGCAGCACCGAATGCAGTTCCTGCAGCGAACGCACCCCGATGCCGCCGTTGATGCTCGCCTCGATGCCCTGCACCGCGGCCGCCGCACCCTGCACCGTGGTGATGCACGGGATGTTCACGCCCACCGCCGCGGTACGGATCTCGTAGCCGTCCACGCGCGGCCCGGAGTTGCCGTAGGGGGTGTTGAACACCATGTCGACCTCACCGTCGCGGATCTGCTCGACAATGGTCGGCTGGTCGGCCGGACCGTCCTCGGAATGCTTGCGCACCTGTTCGCAGGGAATTCCGTTGCGGCGCAGCATTTCCGCGGTGCCCTCGGTGGCCAGGATCCGGAAGCCGAGGTCGTTGAGGCGCTTGACCGGGAACACCATCGCGCGTTTGTCCCGGTTGGCGATCGAGACGAAGACGGTGCCCTCGGTCGGCAGCGAACCGTAGGCCGCGGCCTGGCTCTTGGCGAAGGCGGTGCCGAAATCGGCGTCGATGCCCATGACCTCACCGGTGGACTTCATTTCAGGCGAGAGCAGCGAATCCACGCCGCTGCCATCTGCCTTGCGGAACCGATGGAACGGCAGGACCGCTTCCTTCACCGCGACCGGGGCGTCGAGCGGCACGTGGCCGCCGTCGCCCTCGGCGGGCAGCATGCCCTCCTTGCGGAGTTCGGCGATGGTGGCGCCCATGGTGATCCGCGCGGCCGCCTTGGCCAGCGGCACCGCAGTGGCCTTGGATACGAAAGGAACCGTCCGGCTCGCCCGCGGATTCGCCTCGAGCACGTAGAGCACGTCGTCCTTGAGCGCGTACTGCACATTGAGCAGGCCCTTGACCCCGATGCCCTTGGCGAGTGCGATGGTGGAACGGCGCACCGCCTCGATATCGCTGCGGCCCAAGGTGATCGGCGGCAGCGCGCAGGCGGAGTCGCCGGAGTGGATGCCTGCCTCTTCGATGTGCTCCATCACACCGCCGAGGTAGACCTCGTCACCGTCGCAGAGCGCGTCGACATCGATCTCGATGGCATCTTCGAGGAAGCGGTCGACCAGCACCGGATGTTCGGGGCTGAGTTCGGTGGCCCTGGAGATGTAGCCCTCCAGCGAGGCCTCGTCGTAGACGATCTCCATGCCACGCCCGCCGAGCACGTAGGACGGGCGCACCAGCACCGGGTAGCCGATGCCCGCGGCGATCTTCTTGGCCTGCGCGAAGGTGGTCGCGGTGCCGTATTTCGGCGCGGGCAGACCCGCCGCGACCAGCACATCACCGAATTCGCCTCGGTCCTCGGCCAGGTCGATGGCGGCGGCACTGGTGCCGACCACCGGCACACCGGCGTCGGTGAGGCGCTGCGCCAGCCCGAGCGGGGTCTGCCCGCCGAGCTGCACGATCACGCCGGCGACGGTGCCCGACTCGGTTTCGGCGTGGTAGACCTCGAGCACATCCTCGAAGGTCAGCGGCTCGAAGTAGAGCCGATCCGCGGTGTCGTAGTCGGTGGAGACGGTCTCCGGATTGCAGTTGACCATCACCGTCTCGTACCCGGCCTGCGACAACGTCTGCGCCGCGTGGACACACGAGTAGTCGAACTCGATGCCCTGACCGATCCGGTTCGGGCCCGAACCGAGGATGATCACCTTCTCGCGCTCGCGCTGCGGCGCGACCTCGGACTCGGCGGCGGGGTCGAGTTCATAGGTCGAGTAGTGGTAGGGCGTCTTGGCCTCGAATTCGGCGGCACAGGTGTCGACGGTCTTGAAGACCGGACGGATATCGAGCCGGTGCCGCAGTGCGCGCACGCCGGTCTCACCCGCCAATTCCGGTCGCAGCGCGGCGATCTGGCGATCGGAGAGGCCGTAGTGCTTGGCGCGGCGCAGCAGCGCTTCGTCGAGCACGGGTGCGTCGATGACCTCCCGGCGCAGTTCGACGAGCCCGGCCACTTCGGCGACGAACCAGGGGTCGATGCCGGAGGCCTTGGCGACGTCCTCGATGCTGGCACCCAGCCGCAGCGCCCGCTCGACCTGGTAGATGCGGCCCTCGGTCGGGGTGCGCAGATCTTCCAGGACGGCTTCGGTATCGGTCCACTTGCCGTCGGCCTGGGTCCAGAAGCCCCCGGCCTTGGTCTCCAGCGAGCGCAGCACCTTACCGAGGGCCTCGGCGAAGTTGCGGCCCAGCGACATGGCCTCGCCGACCGACTTCATGGTGGTGGTCAGCGTGGCGTCGGCACCAGGAAACTTCTCGAACGCGAACCGCGGCGCCTTGACGACCACATAGTCCAGGGTCGGCTCGAAACAGGCCGGGGTTTCCTTGGTGATGTCGTTGACGATCTCGTCCAGGGTGTAGCCGATGGCCAGCTTGGCCGCGATCTTGGCGATCGGGAAACCCGTTGCCTTGGAAGCCAATGCGGACGAGCGCGAGACGCGCGGGTTCATCTCGATGACGATCAGGCGCCCGTCGGCCGGGTTCACCGCGAACTGGATATTGCAGCCGCCCGTGTCGACGCCGACCTCGCGCAGAATGTCGATGCCGAGGTCGCGCAGCCGCTGGTATTCGCGGTCGGTGAGGGTCATGGCCGGGGCGACGGTGACCGAGTCGCCGGTGTGCACGCCCATCGGGTCCACGTTCTCGATCGAGCAGACCACCACGACATTGTCGCGGCCGTCGCGCATCAGCTCGAGTTCGTATTCCTTCCAGCCCAGGATGGATTCCTCGATGAGCACATTCGCGGTGGGCGAGGCAGCAAGACCGCCGCCCGCGATGCGATCGAGGTCCTCATGGTTATAGGCCATGCCCGAGCCGAGGCCGCCCATCGTGAACGACGGCCGCACGACCACCGGAAAGCCCAGTTCCGCAACGGTGTCGCGGACCTCTTCCATGGTGTGGCAGACCCGGGAGCGCGCGCTCTCGCCGCCCACCTTGGCGACGATGTCCTTGAACTTCTGCCGGTCCTCACCGCGCTGGATGGCCTCGAAGTCGGCGCCGATCAGCTCGACGTTGTACTTCTGCAGCACACCGCGTTCGTGCAGGGCGACGGCTGTGTTCAGCGCCGTCTGCCCGCCCAGGGTGGCGAGAATGGCGTCGGGGCGCTCCTTTTCGATGACCTTCTCGACGAACTCCGGGGTAATCGGCTCCACATAGGTGGAATCGGCGAATTCCGGGTCGGTCATGATGGTCGCCGGGTTGGAGTTCACCAGCGATACCCGCAGGCCCTCGGCCCGCAGCACCCGACACGCCTGGGTGCCGGAGTAGTCGAATTCGCAGGCCTGGCCGATGACGATCGGGCCAGAGCCGATCACCAGGATGTGCTTCAGATCCTCGCGGCGAGGCATCAGGCTCCTTCCATGAGACCGGCGAAACGGTCGAAGAGATAGGCGGCGTCATGGGGTCCGGCGGCAGCCTCCGGGTGGTACTGCACCGAGAACGCGCGGCCGTTCACCAGGCGGACGCCCTCGACGGTGCCGTCATTGGCGCAGATGTGGCTGACCTCGGCCTTGCCGAACGGAGTGTCGAACTGCTCGCCCTGCTCACCTTCCAGCGCGAAGCCGTGGTTCTGCGCGGTGATCGAGATCCGCCCGGTCTCGTGCTCGACGACCGGGATATTGATGCCGCGGTGGCCGAACTTCATCTTGTAGGTCTTGCGGCCGAGGGCGAGGCCGAGGATCTGGTTGCCGAAGCAGATGCCGAACAGCGGCAGGCCCTGCTCCAGCACCCCCTGGGTGATCGCGACCGCACCGTCCTGGGTGGCCGGGTCACCGGGACCGTTGGACAGGAAGACGCCGTCCGGCTTCAGTTCCCGGATCTGGTCCACGGTGACGGTCGAGGGCACCACGTGCACCCGCATACCGCGCTGGGCGAACATGCGCGGTGTGTTGGTCTTGATGCCGAGATCGACCGCGACCACGGTGAAGCGCCGGTCGCCGCTCGGTTCGATCGTGTACAGGGCGTCGGTGCTGACCTCTTCGGCCAGGTCGGCGCCGAGCATCGAGGGCTGGCCGTTGACGCGGGCCAGCAATTCATCGGCGTCGGCCAACGCCGCGCCGGAGAAGATGCCCGCCTTCATCGAACCGCGGGTGCGCAGGTGGCGCACCAACGCGCGGGTGTCGATGCCCGCGATGCCGACGACGTGCTGGCGGTCCAGCTGGTCCTGCAGGGTGCCGGTGGAGCGCCAGTTCGACGCGACCCGCGAGGCGTCGCGGACCGCGTAGCCGGCGACCCAGATCTTGCCGGATTCGTCGTCCTCGTCGTTCCAGCCGGTATTGCCGATCTGCGGGGCCGCGGCCACCACGATCTGGCGGTGGTAGCTGGGGTCGGTGAGGGTCTCCTGGTACCCGGTCATCGCGGTGCAGAACACCGCCTCACCGAGTGTTTCGCCAACCGCGCCGAAGGCCGTGCCGCGGAAAACCCGGCCGTCCTCGAGCACCAGAGCCGCTGCTCCTTGCCGCCCTCCCGCCGCCCGGCCACCGCCCCCCATCGAATCGCTGCGCGATCCTGCATTCATTCGTCGTCTCCCGTCATCGCCCTGGCCCACGCCGGGTACACCGTCTTGTCGTCACCTCGGAAACCGGTATCTATCTCGGTTCCGGTCGGCAGCTTCCAGCGAATTACCAGCACTCCATCTTCCGTCATCACCTTGCCCGCATGTCCGCGTTCGGTCCGCACGGCCGTAATGGATTCCTGCGGAATCCAGAGCACCGTCGCACCGTCGCGCTCGAGCAGAATCCCCCGTTCGAACCGCGTGAGTTCCGCCGTGGCCCGGAAACCCAAGTCGCCCACCGTGATCCGGTCCTGCCAGCTGGGCGCGATGGTGCTGCCGAGATACAGCCCGGTGGTCGGCTCCAGCACCTGGGCGCCGAGATCACCCGGCACATGCGGTAGTTCGCCGATGCGTGCCACTTGGCGTGCGGCCCGGTTCTGCCAGCCTCGATACATCAGCCAGATGCACAGGGCGAACAGTACGAGCAGCCCGACCACCCAGAGCGTTCTTTCCACTACGAACCTCCCACCGCCTTGCCCTCACGGGCGGTTACCCGGCCTCGCAGCAACGTCGTTGTCACCCGAGCCGGGAACGTCATATCTTCGAACGGCGTGTTGTTCGAAATGCTGGCGAGCTCGGCGGCCCGCACGGTCCAGGTCGCATCCGGATCGACCAGCGTGAGGTTGGCCGGTTCGCCGACCTCGATCGGGCGGCCGTGCCCGTCGAGTCCGACGATCTCGGCCGGACGCTCGCTCATCACCCTGGCGACGCCGCGCCAGTCCAGCAGACCGGGTTCGACCATGGTCTGCACGATGATCGACAGCGCGGTCTCCAGGCCGAGCATGCCGGGGCGGGCGACGGCGAATTCGCAGCACTTGTCCTGTTCGGCATGCGGGGCATGGTCGGTGGCGACGCAGTCGACGATGCCCTCGGCCAGCGCCTGCCGCAGCGCGACGGTATCGGAGACCTCGCGCAGCGGCGGGTTCACCTTATTGACCGCGTCGTAGGTCTCCAGGCGCGAATCGTCGAGCAGCAGATGGTGCGGGGTGACCTCGGCGGTAATCGAAATACCCTGCGCCTTGGCCCATTTCACCAGTTCGACGGTGCCGGCGGTGGAGGCGTGACAGATGTGCACGCGGGCACCGGCGTCGCGGGCCAGCAAGGCGTCGCGCGCGACGATCGACTCCTCCGCGGCGCGCGGCCAACCGGCCAGGCCGAGACGGGCCGCGGTCGGACCCTCGTGTGCGACAGCGCCCTTGGTCAGGCGCGGCTCCTCGGCATGCTGGGCGATCAATACGCCGAGGGAGTTCGAGTACTCCAGGGCGCGGCGCATGATGAGCGGGTCGTAGACGCAGTGGCCGTCATCGGAGAACATGCGCACCGCGCCGACTCCGGCGGCCATGGTGCCCATTTCGGCGAGTTGCTTACCCTCGAGGCCGACGGTGACCGCACCCACCGGATAGACATCGACCAGGCCGATCTCCTGGCCGCGCCGCCACACGTGATCGGTGACGACCACCGAATCGGCGATCGGATTGGTATTGGCCATGGCGAAGACCGCGGTGTACCCGCCGAGTGCCGCTGCGGCGGAACCGGTTTCGATGGTCTCGGTGTCCTCGCGGCCCGGCTCGCGCAAATGGGTGTGCAGATCGACGAACCCGGGCAGCAGGATCTGGCCCCGCGCGTCGATGACCTCGGTGTCCTCGCTGGCATCGAGATCGGTGCCGATGGCGGCGATCACGCCGTCGCGCACGAGTACGTCGACCGGCTCGCCCTCGCCGTAGGGCCGAACCCCCTCGAGCAGCAGACTCATGCGGCAGCCTCCTGGGTACCGACCAGCAGTCGGAACAGTACGGCCATCCGCATATGCACTCCGTTCGTCACCTGTTGCAGGATCGCCGCCTGCGATGAATCCGCCACGGGCGAGGCGATTTCCATGCCACGCAGCATCGGGCCGGGGTGCAGCACCACCGCGTCCGCGTCCAGCATCGCGAGCCTGCGCTCGGACAGCCCGTAGTTGACCGAGTATTCGCGGGCCGACGGGAAGAATCCGCCGTTCATCCGCTCCTGCTGCACCCGCAGCATGAGCACCGCGTCCGCACCGGGCAATTCGGCGTCCAGGCTGTGCGAGATACGCGCCGGCCACGTTTCCGCGCCGACCGGCAGCAGCGTGCGCGGCGCGACCAGTACCACCTCGGCGCCGAGGGTGTTCAGCAGGAAGACATTCGAGCGCGCGACCCGGCTGTGCAGAATATCGCCGACGATGACGACGCGCTTGCCCTCGATATCGCCGAGACGCTGCCGCAGAGTCAACGCGTCGAGCAGTGCCTGGGTCGGGTGCTGATGGGTGCCGTCACCCGCATTGATGATCGCCGGACCGGAGCGGCCCTCGGCCGACGCCCAGGCATCCATCCACCGCGCGATCTGGTGTGCGGCACCGGAAGCCGGATGCCGAACGATCAGCGCATCGGCACCGGCGGCGTGCAGGGTGAGCGCGGTATCGCGCAGCGATTCGCCCTTGGACACCGATGAGCTGCTGGCGCTGACATTGATCACGTCGGCGCTCATCCACTTGCCCGCGACCTCGAAGGACACCCGGGTACGCGTCGAGTTCTCGTAGAAGACCGTCATCACCGTGCGTCCGCGCAGGGTCGGCAGCTTCTTCACCTCGCGACCGAGCAGTGCCTGCTCGAAGCGTTCGGCCTCGTCGAGCAGTTCCGTGGCGGTGGCGCGGCTCAGGTCGGTCACCGTCAGCAGATGCTTCACGCCGCCACCTCCCGCACCACGCGACCACCGCGAATGCGCTGGTCGAGGCCGGGGTCGGATCCGGCGAGCCGGTTCACTGCGCTTCCTCCTGATGCAAGTAGACGCCGTCGCGGCCGTCGTGTTCGGTGAGCAGTACGGAGATGTCCTCGCTGCGCGAGGTCGGCACGTTCTTGCCGACGAAATCCGCGCGGATGGGCAGTTCGCGATGGCCGCGGTCGATGAGCACCGCGAGTTGGACGGCGCGGGGGCGGCCGAGATCGCGCAGGCCGTCGAGGGCGGAGCGGACGGTGCGGCCGGAGAAGAGCACGTCATCGACCAGCACGACCAGTGCGTCTTCGATACCGCCATCGGGCACCGAGGTCCGCTCCAGCGGGCGGTGCGGGCGGCTGCGCAGATCATCTCGATAGAGGGTGATGTCGAGCGAGCCGAGTGCCGGGCGCACACCGGAGAATTCCTCGATCTTGTCGGTGAGCCGCGCGGCGAGCGTGGTGCCGCGGGTGGGAATGCCGATCAGCACCACGCGCGGTGCGTTCGGCTCGCCCGAATCCAGGGCGGTCTTCTCGATGATCTGATGCGCGATGCGCGCGATGGTCCGGCCGACGTCGGAAGGAGACAACAGCTCACGTCCCGCGCTCACCCACTCCGGGGTGTGTCGCTGCGACGTTTCGGCAGCGCCGGACTTGACGGCCCGTTCCTCGGGCACGGCCATGCCGACCTCCTTCCCCGCCTCACCGGACGGTCCGTTAAAGGATGTCTTACGGCATGCAGCCTAGCAGCGCCGATTGCACGGCTTTAACCAGGCATATCCCGCTGTGAGCGGGGCCACCCGAGCCCGGCGCGCCGGGTCGCCGGCACGTTTCGGATGCTTCGGGCATTCCGGGCAGCGCGGCGCAATCGACGCCCTCAGGGCTCACGTACCGCGACAACGACTCCGATCTCCGGATCGTGCAACGCCACCGGCCGGCCGAAGGCTGCGACCATATCGTCCCAGCTGTGGAATTCGGTGCGCCAGCCGTGTTCGTCCAGCCAGGTTCTGGCATCGGCCCCGAGGCCGGTGCGCCGGTCCACCCCCTCATCGCCACGGACCAGCCGTTTGAGTTCGGCATAGGGTCGGGCATTTTCGTCGACGGCGAAGCGGCTGACGCCGAAACGGCTTCCCGGAGCGGATAATTCGGTCAGTGTGGTGACCACGTGCAGCGCGTATTCGTGGGTCAGATAGCCCAGGACGCCCTCATCCACCCAGTGCGTCGGCAGTTCCGGCCGAAACCCGTACTCACCGAGCAACTTTGCCCAGTCCTCGCGCAAATCGGTAGCCAGCACGACGCGTTCACAGCGCGGTACCGCCTGCGCCGCGGCGAGGACGGGCTCCTTGAATGCGAAAAGCTCCGGCAGATCGATCTCGAACACTCGCACGTCGGCGGGCAGCGGCATCCGAAATGCTCTGGTGTCCAGGCCCGCGCCGATCAGCACGATCTGGCGTATCCCCTGTTCGATCGCCTCGGCGACCCGGTCATCGACGAGCCGGACACCGACCGTGCGGCCCTCGAAGAACATCTCCGCGACCTGTTCCAGCCGCGCCCAGCGCTCGGCGCCCCGGTCGACGTGGTCGTAGGCGCGGCGCGCGGCATCGACGAACAACCGCGCGAAGGGATCGTCGTACAGCCGGTCCGGCCGCGCGGATTCCGCGGCTCGGATCACCGCGACTCCGATCGCGGTCAACGCCACACCCGCCCTCGGCACCGCCGGATGCGTTTCGGTCATTGCTGCCTCCCATTAGTTAACTTGCCGACCGGCTAGTAATCCGGTTACAGCGAGGATGCCAGGCTTCTGCTAGCCGGTCGTCAAGCAAAAATGGAAAGGACGCCATGGACGGACGTCGCAGCGATACGCGTGAGCGCATTCGTTCGGTCGCAATGGAATTGTTCTCCGAGCGCGGCTACGAGAAGACCTCCCTGCGCGAGATCGCCGACCGCCTCGGCGTCACCAAGGCCGCGCTCTACTACCACTTCCGCACCAAGGAGGACATCGTCGTCAGCCTCTCCGACGACCTGCGCCGGGGCATCGACGACATCGTGACCTGGGCCGAGAGCACACCATCCGGCCCGGACCGGGCCGACGAAATCCTCACCCGCTACGGCGCCCTACTCCACGGCATCGGCCGGCCGATGGTGCGCTTCTGGCACGAAAACCAGCCCGCCTTCCGTCAGCTCGATTTCGGTTCCAGCATGCGCTACCAATTCCGTGTCCTCGCCGACCTCATGGCCGGTCCCGACCATCCGCCCCTCGCTGTCTTCCGCGCCCGCGAAGCCCTCCTCGCCATCAGCTGGAGCACCGCCATGATGGGTGATCTCCCGCTCACCGATGACGAGTGCTACGCCGCCGCCATCGATATCGCCAAGGACATCGTCACCAAGAACTGAATTGATGACCGTTTCTCGCTAGCACATACGTTCGAGCTGGCGTAGATTCGGCGGCATGTCGACACCGCTGCAAGGATCGCTGCTCGACGGATTCGGCGAGATCGAGGTCGGAGGCCTGACGGGCATACGACGGACGACATTGAGCCATGGCGCATGGATCGATGTGCTGCCCGGGTGGTTGTCGGGGGCGGATGTGCTGTTCGAGCGGCTGGTAGCCGGGGTGCCGTGGCAGGCGGAGCGGCGGCCGATGTACGACCGGGTAGTGGATGTGCCGCGGCTGCTGCACTTCTACGAGGAGGATGCGACGCTGCCGGACCCGTCGCTGGATGAGGCGCGGGCGGCTTTGAATGCGCACTACCACGACGAACTCGGCGAGCCGTTCCGCACCGCCGGGCTGTGTTACTACCGCGACGGGCGCGACAGCGTGGCTTGGCATGGCGATACCTTCGGACGCGGGGCGACCGACGACACCATGGTGGCCATCGTTTCGATCGGTGCGCCGCGAGCGCTACTGCTGCGACCGCGCGGGGGCGGCGCGAGCATTCGATATCAGGTCGGCCACGGCGATCTGCTGGTGATGGGCGGCTCGTGCCAGCGCACCTGGGAGCATGCGGTCCCGAAGACGCGCAGGCCGACCGGCCCGCGGATCAGCATTCAGTTCCGGCCGCGCGGCGTCCGCTGAGTGACGCGCTACGACGTCGCCGACATTGTCTTCCTGCGGCCCGATATCGCGATCGCGCACAAGCTCGCGCGTGCGACGACTGCCGAGGGTGCACTGATCGATATCGATCACGCCATGATCGCGTTGTACGTCCTGGTGCAGGAACGGTCGGTGGTGGACTGCGGCCAGGCAGAACACGCTGGTTCCGCAGGCGAAATAGCCGCACCGAAGAGGCAGCGCCGCGACAGCTGCGGCGCTGCCTCTTCGCATGATCAGTTCGGCGCGAGCGGCTCCGGGGTAGCGCGTTGTTCCGGAGTCGGAAAACGACGTCGGCGAACGGTCGCGGCATGCGACCAGATCGCCTGCTGGACCTCTTCCGTCGGCACGCACCCGCCCAGTCGGGCCAGCACCTCGGCGCGGGCCTGACGTGCGACATTCACATCCCGGCGGTAGTGCCGGAAGATCTGCACCTCACCGTTGCGGTCTTCATCCAGGTACTCATAGTCCATGCCGTAGTAGGCATAAGTGCCGAGCGTCGCGAGCATGGTCCCCCACGAACGTAGCTGATCGGCCGCTCCGAAGATCGTCACCAGGCCGCCGATACGATCGACACGCTCCCATCCGGTGGGGATATCGACGAAATTCCAGTCCCGCTCGCCCGGCCCCTTCGCCCGCCACTCCCGCAGTTCCGCCACCGCGGCATCCAGGCCGAAGGTCTGCCAGCGGACGGTCCCCTGCGAACCATCGCGGAACGGCAGCCGTCTGCGCAGGCCCATGGCGGCGGCGCGGGTGAATACGGTCAGATCCGAGGGCACCAGCACAATCGGATCCGAGGGCGCGGCGTCGAACGGATTCGGATCCAGATGCGCCGGATCGATCACCACGAGCGTGCCCGGCCGCCGCTGATAGGCCAGTCCCCACAGCAGTCGGGCGAGCACCCGCGCGCCGCGCCAATCGGAGAGCACATGCCAGGTGTCGTGAAAACGATTGGTGGCGAATCGGAAATCGCTGCCGGGGCGCAGGCTCAGCACCGTGTACATCCGCCCATCGAGCACCATGGTGCGCCGATGCAGTTTCAACATATTGTCGGTGGCCGAACCGGGGCGCGGCCGTGCGTATTGCGTGGCCACATTCACCTCCAGTCCGCCTCGCGTGCGTTCCAGGAGACCACGGCCGTCTGCGAGCGGCAACGGATTATTTTGCGGGCAATCGAGATGAACAGTGCTCCAGAGCACAGCGCCGACCGGCCCGCCCCGATAGATTGGCGTTATGAGCAATCCTGGGGCGGGGGTTCTGGCCGTGATGCCGCTACATACGATCAGCGAGGTCTACGGCGAATCCGGACTGCGTGAACGACTCCTTTTCGAAATCGCCGAACTATCCGACGCCGAGCGTCTCACCGCGGCGCTGGATCTGGCCACCGAACTGCATCGCGACGATCGCTACGGCCGCGAACCATATTTGAGCCATGTATTGCGCGTCGCGATTCGGATCGTCAGCCATTACGAGGTGCGTGACCCGGATGTCATCGCGGCCGGACTGCTGCACGATTCGGTCGAGGATCATCCCGTGGAACTCGCCGGAGCCCGGCCCGGCTCGCCGACCGATGGCGCACTCGCCGAACTTTCCGCGCGATTCGGAGCCCGCGTCGCCGAACTCGTCGCCGCGGTCACCAATCCCGAACCGGATCCGGCTGTCGATCGGCATGAGCAATACCGGGAGCATGTCGCGGCCAATCTCGATCGCGCGCCGTGGGCGCGCATCGTCAAGCTCTCCGATTTCACCGATAACGGTGTCGGCATCCTCTATGCCGACAGTCCGGCAATGCGCAATCTCGCCACCAAATATCGTCCGCTCACCGATATCTATCGCGAACTCGTAACCCGCCAGGACACGCCGCTTGCCGAGCACGTCAAACGCCGCATCCTGCACCAACTCGATAGCGCCGATCAACGTTTCGACGCGATCCTGGCGCGGGATCAGGGCGCGCGCAGCATCGATTCGACCAGCTGACGTACCGCCGCGAGCAGGCGAGCGGTCTCCCCCGCACGCGCCAGCCGCGGCACCTGTTCACCGCCCAACGCGCCGAGCAGCAGCCTGCCGACCACCTCGGCATCCAGATCCGGGCGGGCCTCCCGCAGCAGCGCGACGATATGCGCGTCCCAGAATTCGTGGATCTCGGCGGCCCGTGGATGCGGTGGGCCCTGTAGGTAGGCGACCGTCAACTCGATGTTGTCGGTCATCAATCGCACGAATGCCTCGAAGAAGGCCACCAGCCGCTCCCCGGCTGGCGCCCCTGGCCCGAGCGGTGGCGGCCCGGTCCGGACGGCGTCCATCAGCGCGAATGTGCCCTCTGCGATCAGCTCGTGCAGCAATCCGGCGCGATTGCCGAAGCGATGGAAGATCGTGCCTTTGCCGACCCCGGCCGCGGCCGCGACCCGATCCATGGTGAGCGCGTCGGCACCGTGTTCGGCGAGCAGCGCGGCGGTCGCGGCCAATATCGCCTGCCGGTTGCGTGCGGCATCCGCGCGTTCCCTCGGACGTTCGTCGGTCATTCCACCACCTTCATTGACAAGTTGACCGCCGGTCCACATTGTTTCAGAGACATCTGGACCGACAGTCAAGTTATGGAGTTGTTGATGCAGGCAATCGTAATGACGGGCGTAGGCGGACCCGAGGTCCTGGTCGCCCAGGACGTTCCGGCACCGCACCCCGGCCCGGGCGAGCTGGTGATCCGCGCCGAGGCGATACCGGTGCTGTTCCCGGAGACCAAACTGCGCTCGGGCGAGTTCCCGATGCCGGTCGAGCCACCGGTGGTCTTCGGCTTCCAGGCGGCCGGTGTGGTCATCGAGGCCGGAGCCGGGGTCGACGCTGCGTTGATCGGCCGACGCGTCGCGGTGGATACCGTCGGCTTCGGCTCCTACGCCGAATTCGTTTCCGCGCCAGCGTCTTCCGCGACCCCGATCCCCGACGGCCTGCCATCGGCCGACGCGGTCGCGGTCCTGATGAACGGTTCGGTGGCACTGCCGCTACTCGAGACGGCGGCGCTCACCGGCACCGAAACCGTGCTGATCGAGGCCGCCGCAACCGGAGTCGGCAGCGCACTCACCCAGCTCGCCAAGGAATTCGGCGCGGCGCGTGTCATCGCAACCGCGGGCGGTCCCGAAAAGTGTGCGCGAGCAAGGGAATTGGGTGCGGACGAGGTCATCGACCACAATGCGGCGGACTGGCCCGCCCTGCTGTCCGAAATCCTGGGCGGCACAACGCTCGACGTCGTCTTCGATTCGATCGGCGGCACCAGCGCGCTCGCGCTGCTCGATATCATGACCCCGCTGCGTGGCCGAATGCTCAGCTACGGCTGGCTTTCCGGCGCTCCCGCCCAGGTCTCGGCCATGGACCTGATCACCCGCGGCCTCACCCTGACCGGTTGCGCCGGACCGAACTGGCTCGCCGAAGTCGCGCGAGCCCGCCCCGCGGTCCTGAACCGAGCCGCCACCGGAACGCTTGCTCCCCTTGTCGATTCGGTGCTACCACTCGACCAGGCGGCAAAGGCGCACCAACTCATCGAGGAGCGCTCCCCCATGGGCAAGATCATCCTGCAGCCCTGACTCAGCGGGTTCGCGGGCAACTACCGCAGGCACAGATGAATGAAATCACCTGTGGCCCATTGATGTTTCCCGTGAATCGGTGGAATTCACCGTGTGCATCGTTGCACTGCATGCATCCAACCGATGCCGCTGACGCGGGTCGTCAGGGCCGCCGAGCGAAGGCGGGTGCGTGTTCGGGCAGTACGCCCCGGGCGACCAGAAACGGGGGGACGGTCCGCAGCACGGGGATTCGACGCAGCACCCGCACCACCAAGGGGGTCCTGTCGGCATTGGCGATATCGATTCGGCCGGATAGCGCGGGGCGAATCGCGAAGGCGTGCAGGAATCGTTGCATGCCCTGGGTGACGGAGGTCGGAATGCTGCGGCGGCGCTGGACCTTGGCGAGGTCGTGGGTTGTCACCGTGCCCGAAGCCAATGGTGTGGCAAGGATTCTCGCGGTGGCGACGGCATCCTGGACGGCAAGGTTGATACCCACTCCCCCGGCCGGCGACATCGCGTGGGCGGCGTCGCCGATACAGAGCAAGCCGTCGGTGTACCACTTGTCCAGGCGATCCAACTTCACGTCGAGCAGTTTCACATCGTCCCAGTCGCGCAGCGCAGCCACGCGATCGCGCAGCCACGGCGCCGCGTCGGCCATGCTGCGCACGATGTCGGCGACGGGACCGCGGCGGGCCACCGCATCACTGCCCTTGGCAATGAGGGTGGCCACCTGCCAGTAGTCGCCGCGGTCCAACATGACCACGGCGCGTTCGGCGCTGAGCAGCGCGAGCAATCCGGCCGGGTCGATATCGGTGCGTGGTAGGCGGAACCACCACACATCCATCGGCGTCGGCCAGCGGTGCGAGCGGAGCCCGGCCGCGGCCCGCAGCACCGAGTCGCGGCCATCGCAGGCCACCGTGAGATCGGCACGGATCTCACCGGTGTCGCCGTCGCGGGTCCGGTAGGCAACCCCGGCGATCCGGTGCCCCTCTCGAATCACCCCTGTCGCTTCGGTATTCATGCGCAGCAGGAAGGTCGGCTCGCGATCGGCCGCCCGCGCCAACAGGTCGAGCAGATCCCACTGCGGCACCATCGCGATGTATTTGTGTTTGCCGGGCAGGTGGTCGAGGCTGAACACCATCTGCACCGAACCGCGGATCGGTAGTTGGATCGTATTCAGTTTGCGCGCGGGGAGTTTCGCGAATTCCTCGGCCAGCCCCAGCTCATCCAACAGGTCCAGGGTTGTGGGATGTACGGTGTCGCCGCGGAAGTCACGCAGGAAGTCCTTGTGTTTCTCCAGGACGGTCACATCGACACCGGCGCGGGCGAGTAGGAGTCCGAGCACCATCCCGGCCGGACCGCCGCCGACCACCAGACACGTCGTGCGCTCGGCCACGCGGGCCTCCCTCCGTGCTTGCGCGCCGGACGGACATTCCGCGGGCGCGGATGTATCGGTTCCCTTGGCTCAACTCCATGGTAGGCCGCGTGGTCGTGCATAGGTCCGGAAATCGTCACCGCGCCAACCGAAACCCGCTGATAACAGCTGGTCAGCGGCGCAGGACGAAGAAGTACGGCTCGCTCATTCCCCGCATATCCATGATCCCGAGCAGCGTATCCGCATCGACACGCCGGAAGTGGTCGATGATCGGCAGGTGGTCGTAGGCCATCGCGGCACTGACCACGCCGCGGTACTCGATATCGCGCAAACGGGCTGCGGGCCCGCGGGTTCGGATCGCGGGACCGATTACCGGCAATAGCTTCCGTACTGCCTCGACCCCCGCGACCGGTACCTTACCGGCGAGGCCGAGGGGTACCCGGCGCGGATCGACGGCGAAGATCTTTCCCGACGCGTCGGCGAACAACAGCGGATGCACCGATTCCGGACCGTCGAACTGTTTGCCGTACCAGCCCGAGGCGACGAGCACGCCGGCGAACGGATGTCCCGTATCGAGCTCCTCGCCCCGCCAGCGCCCGACCGTGACCTCCGCGACCCTGGCCGCGGGCAACCGGTCGAACAGCTCCCACGCTTGCTCCGGGGTGCACCGACCACCGAGCAGTTCCGCCAGCTCGACAGCGGCTGTCCCCGCGCGTCCTACCTCGGCCATCTCCAACCCTCTCACCGACGGCAACATTGCAAGAGAAAGACTATCTGTCTCTCAAAATCTCGGCGCGGCCGCCACCCAGGACCGAATCCCCACCCGGGAAAGCGGCAGATCTCAGAAGGGTGCGTCGGCCGCGAGCTGCCCGACCTCCGGCAGATAGGGGTCGAGCTCCCCGGATTCGAAGCGCGACATGCCGATGACATGCCAGAACTGTCCGGCGGTATTGCCGTCGAACTTGTAGCGACCATCCGGCGCGAGCGCCGCCCAACCTTCGGACAGACCGAGCAGAATTGCCCGGATCGACGGTGCGACCGCGACGTCATCCTGCGGACGCGACCACACGATGATGTTCCCGTCATCGCCACCACTGGCCAGTACCCGGCCGGACGGGTCGAAGCTCAGCGACCAGACCCGGCGCTTATGTCCTTCGAGCGTATGCAGATGACGTCCGGATGCGATATCCCACAGTCGGACGACCAGATCGTCGCCGCCGGTGGCCAAGGTGCCGGTGTGCGGGTCGACCGCGGCGGTCCACAGTCGGCCGGTGTGCCTGGTCAGCTGATGCAAGTCGGTTCCGGACTCGAGGTCCCAGATCCGGACGGTCGTGTCCCAGGAGACGCTGGCCAGACGATCATCATGGAAGGCGACCGCATACACCCGATCGCGATGCCCACGCAGCGCGCGCAGGAACCGGCCCGACTGCACATCCCACAATCGGACGAAGGAATCGTCGCAGCCGGTGGCCATCAGGGTGCCCTCGGCATTGAAGGCGATGGACCGCACCCGCCCGCGATGTTCAGCGCAAACGGCGTGCAGCGCACCGGTGGTGCGCACCCAGATGATCACCGTGTCGTCGTCGTTAGCAGTGGCCACGAAGTCGCCGGTGGGGTCGAAGGCAATCGCCCAGATCGGCGCGGATTCGACATTGATGTGCCGCTCGTACAGGTCGGTATCGAGATTGAACAGGCTGAGCCGCCCGTCGTTGCCGACCATGCCGAGTTGCTGCGGCCGCACCGCGCTGAATACCGCCGATTCGAAGGTGAGCAGGCGATCCTCGCTGCCGATCAGCCTGCGGACCAGCCGACCGGTCACCGGATCCCAGAGCCGCACCACACCGTCGTTGCCGACTCCCGCGAGCAGTGTGCCGTCGGCGTTGAAGGTGACAGTGCGGACCTGGCGGCCGTGACCGGTCAGCGTGTGTTTGCAGGCGCCGGTGACCGGATCCCAGAGCCGGGTGGTGAATTGGTCGTCGGTAATGGCCAGTTGGGCGCCATCCGGGCGGAAGGCAAACGGCCAGATCGAGCCGGTGTGCGCGGTGAGCCGATGCCGCAGTTCCCCGGTCGTGCTGACGCGCAGGCACACCAGTCCTGCGCTGTCGCCCGAGGCGAGCAGTTCACCGGACGGATCGAAGGCCAGCCAGTAGATGGCGGCGCTGTGATCGGTGAGCGCCTGTCGTTCGGCACCGGTGTCGGCATCCCACAGCCGCAGTCCCCCATCGGTATCCCCGCTCGCCAGGATCGGCAGATTCGGATGGAAGCTCACGGTGTACACCCGCCCGGTGTGACCGGGCAGATCGCGAATCTTGCTGCAGCTCAAAGGATCCCACAGCGCCAAGGTGCCGTCCACGCCGCCGACCGCGAGCAGCTCACCGGTCGGGTTGAACGCGACCCGGAACACCGAGCCGGACGAACCGCGGAATTGGCCGGTCTCCCTGCCGGTTTCGATATCCCACAGTCGTACGGTCCCGTCTCGGTAGGAGGCCGCGACCAGTGGTCCGTGAATCGCCAGGCTGTAGATCAGTTCTCGGCCGCTCGCGGCGGAGCGGCATTCGTGGCGGAGTTCGCCGCTCGGCAGCGCCCAGAGGCGCAGCACCCCTTCGGCGTCGCCGGTGGCCAGCAGGTCACCGGTAGGGCTCAGTACGACGGGCCATGGCCAGTTCTTGTGCCCCTGCAGAATTCGGCGCAGTTCACCAGTGGCGGCATCCCAGATGGCGACGGTGCCGTCGCCGGATCCGGTGATCAGCACCGTCTCGGTGAAGGCCACCGCGAAGGCTCTGGACCGATGTGTCTGCAGCGTGCGCAGCGGTCTTCCGGTCTCGCTATCGCAGATGAGCACGCCGCCGTCATCGCTGCCGATGGCGAGGGTGCCGCCGTCCGGATTGTAGGCGACCGGCTGCGGCAGTCTGCCGTGTCTGGCGTGGAAGCCGTGCCGAACTCCGATTGCGGCCGGGGCGAATTCGGTCTGCGCCGCGACCCCGGGCACCCAGGCCGCGCCGCGCAGATCGGTGCCGCTGGGGGTGCCGGTGACGTCGATCAGTGCGGCGCGGGTCCAGCGGCTGCCGCTGGCCCGCGATCCGGTCAGATCGGTGTGCACCAGTCGCGCGCGGGTCAGATCGGCCTCGCCGAGATCCGCGCCGACCAGGCTGGCCTCATCGAGCCGCGCGCCGACCAGCCGCGCACCGTGCAATACGGCGCGGTCCAGGTTGGTGCCGACCAGCCGGGCGCCGGTGAGATCGGCTCCGGTGAGATCGACATCGCGCAGATCCCGGTACGACAGATCCTCCCCCGCCAGGCTCGCACCGCGCAGGTCCGCGGTGGGCGCGGTCCGCAGTCGGGTCGTCACCCGAATGGCATTGGTGCGCGAGACATCGTCGGCCGCCTGGTCCGCGAGCGCAGCTTCGGCCCATGCGCGCAGCGCCCGGTTATCGGCGAGATCGCAGAGGAAGTCGATCGAAAGTTGTGATAGGGGCGCTTGGGCGAGCTGTGCGGGCGCTGCGGTTCCGACCTCGAACTGTTCGGCAATGTGGTTGGCCACCAGCCATTCCATTACCGAGGAATGGATGAACCCGAACAGGTTGTCCTCGGTGCGCACCAGCAGACTGCCGGAGCCGATGGCATGCGCCGACTGCTGCACCGACATTCGGGTCGACCCGGTCAGTTCGGCCAGACCCGCTGCCACCTCGGTCAATTCGGATAGCCGCAGATACGGTTCGCCGGTCTCCCAGATGCGCAGTGCGAATGCGGTCACCCCCAGCCACAATTCGTGCAGGCGCAGCCCGGGCAGCGCGCCAGCGACGCCCGCGGTCCGGTCGGCCTCATAGGTCAGCCAGGATTCGAGGATCTCCCGGTACAGCCCGGCCGGACCCACCGCCTGCTTGGCGCCCGCGGCCGCGCGCAGCCGCCGTTCGTCCAGATCGGCGATGAAGCCGAGCATTCTCGGATTCTGTGCGAGTCCGAGCAGATCTTCGATACCGGTGATCAACCCCATCCTGGCATCCGCGCGACGCACATCGCCGCCGTAGCGGTTGGTCAGGAAGGCGTGGATCTGCGCGGGGGCGAAGTCCTCGATGCTGACGATCCGTCGATCCTGGAGCAGACCGACCCTTTCGCCGAGCGCGGTGAGCACCTGGGCGCGGGATTCGAAGTGCTGGGTCCGGCTCGCCACAATGATCTTCGCCTTGCCGACCGCGGCTTGCAGCAGGGTCTCCAGATGGTCGGCGGCGAAGTCGTAGCTGATCCGGGTGACGAGTTCGTCGAAACCATCGAACAGGAGCACCACGCGACCCTCGCGCAGCATGTAGTGCAGCGCCTTGAGATCGATCCGATCCTCGCCGTGGTTGGCCAGATGTGCGGCGACCAGACCGTCCACCGAATGAGTCTTATCCAGTGCGCGCAGGTCGATGAGGATCGGGATCAGCGCGGGCATGGTTTCGGTGATGCGCCGGGCCAATTCGCGCAGGGCGAAGGTTTTGCCGCGGCCGAAATCGCCGAGTATCAGGATGAATCTGCCGTGGTCGGCGGCGACCACCTTCATCAGTTCACCGACCAGATCGTCCCGGATCAGTTGGTCACCGTGTTCCAGGATCCGGAAGCGTTGCGGCACATACAGATCCGGCGGATAGGTGCGATCGGTACGCAACCGCGCGGCCTGATGGGTGAGATAGTCGTCCAGATCGAGCAGGCCCTGGAATTCGGTGAAGCTGCGCACCCGCAGACCGTGGCTGGCCGCCTCCTCGCGCAGTGAACGCGGCGGCGCCGCACCGCGATAGACGAGTTCGGAACCGTATTCCGGATCGTGGCCGAGGAAGTCCTCCACCACCTGGCGCGTCATATCGCCGACGTGCACACCGATGCGCCACTGGGCGATGACCTCGTCGAACTCCCTGGTGATGAGCAGATGCGGCGGCTCCACCTCGACGCGGCGGATCTTCGCACCGGGATAGCGGGTTTCGCATACCTCGGCGACGCGCTCGAGCAGCCGCCCGTGGGGGTCGACCGCCGGGGCCTCGGCGGGCGGTTCGGGGAGTTCGGGCTCATCCGGACCGGGGAGTTCGGGTTGTTTGGCCGTGGGCAGCGCGGCCGCGGTCTTCAGCCAGTCGAGCTCGAGTTGTCCGGTCGTATCACCCCGCCCGGAAAACCGGGCCAGTCCAGCGGCGGTGAGCTGGATGATCTCATCGCGGCCCGGCGCGGCGGCGGGCAGCACGGGCAGTGTGCCGTCGAGCCGATCCAGATGCGGCCCACCGGGGCCCGGGCCGTGCATCAGCAGATTCAACCGGCTGCCGAGCAGCCGCGACAGGGTGTCGGCGTCGCGCAGCAGATCCGGATCATGTGCGGGCGTGCCGGCACCGGGCAGCGGATCGTGCCGGATGACGCCGAGGCGCAGCCACCCGTTCTCCTCGAACGGGCGCAGCCGCTCGGCGAACCACGCCGCCTGGGGTTCCCCTATCCGACCGTAGTCGTCCTCGGGCAGATGGGTCGCGGCCATGGTCGAATTCAATCCGGCCACCACGACGCGCAATTCGGGAATCGGGAACAGCGTCCACGGCTGCCCGACATCGAAGACGAGGTGATCCAGCCCTTGATACAGCGCGGCGAACATCCGCGCGTACTGCTCCAACTTCGGGAAGTACGGCGGCTGCGGTTTGCGATCGCGGGCCTCGCAGCCCAGGAAGTACGCATGGCAGGCGGGTTTGGACACATCGTGATTGCCGGGCACCACGATCAGCCGATCCGGACCGAGACCGAGGAGCGTGCGCAGACCGCTCAGAAAGGTCAGCGCCTCGTCGACCTCGCGCGGACGGCCGGATTCGGTCATATCGCCGGAAACCACGATCAGATCCGGTTTGGCCACACCCTGATTCACCAGATGGGTGACATTGGCATGGATGCGCGCCTGCAGTTCGGCCGCGGTGCTGGGCTCATCCGGGCCCAGCAGGCCGCGACCGAATCGCGGTCCCGCCACATGCAGCACCGAAACGCCGGTGCGCTGCTCATCGCGCTGTGCGGCGCCGGGAAACGCCGGAGCCGTCACCGGTGTGCGGCGGCGAAGCATGGATTCCACAGTGTCCGACAGGGTTTCGGCGGCGAAGCGGTCCGGCGCGCGGCCAGAGCCGTCGTGCGGAAAGCCCGGTTCCGACGGCGGCTTCGCCCGCCCCGTGAGCAGATGTCCGACCCGCTCCAGCAGGATTCGCCGCGCCTCATCGGCGCTGGGCACCCGCACCAGATCGAGGTAGGTGATGGTGGCGAGCAGGCCCTCGAGCGCGCATTCGGCGATGCGCACCGGCATCAGCTTGCCCGGATCGGTTCGGTAGGCCGCCTGCCATTCCATGGTTCCGTAGTACGAACCGAGATAGTTCTCCGACAGCACGACCAGCACCACCGCCGAATCGCGCACGCCGCGATCCATGAAATCGATGAAGTTCGTGCCCGGTACAAAGTCCCAGGCCTGGATGAGGGTGGTGTAGCCAGCGCTCTCCAACTGCCAGGCCAACCAGGTGGCCCAACGCTCGTCGGCCGGTGAATAGCTGATAAAGAAGTCCCGCCGCCCGCCCGAAGTCACAGCATCAGTATGCCCCGAGGGGTCGCCACACCAAACGGAAGAAGATCAATACGACGCGAGGCGAATAGAGAAGTGCCCCAGCCGATATGCTGCATGATGGGACATGTGTCCGAACAGGTCGATTCCGCTGCGGAGAACCCGCCGTCGAGTGCCCTGATGTCCGCGTCGCCGCCCAGATGGGGGCTGAGCACGCTGGATTGGGTCCGGCTCGGACTGTTCGCGGCCGGGCTGCTGTGTGTGGCAACCGGATTGCTGCCGCGCGCCGAGGCCGCCGACAATATGCGCCGCATCGGGCCACTGCTGCTGTTCCTGTGCAGTGTGATCATTCTCGCAGAGCTCACCCGACAGGCGAAGGTCTTCGATGTGATCGCCCACCGGCTGGCCATTCTGGGCCGGGGCTACTATCCGGCGCTGTTCCTGCTCTGTGTGCTCTTCGCATCGGCGACCACCACACTGCTCAATCTCGATACCACCGCCGTCCTGCTCACCCCGGTCATGCTCGCGCTGGCCACACCGGCCCGCATTCCACCGCTGCCGTTGGCGATGACCACACTCTGGCTGGCCAATACGGCGAGTCTGCTACTGCCGGTCTCCAACCTCACCAACCTCCTCGCCGCCGATCGAGTCGCCTTGCGCGCCACCGATTTCGCGGCGCGGATGTGGGCGCCACAGTTGGTATCGATCACCGCGACAATGGTGTGCCTATGGATCTGGTACTGGCGGCGCGGTCAACGCGAGACCGACCGATACGTGCCGCCGGAACCGATCCGCCCGGCGAACGCCGGTGAGCGCACGCTGCTCTATACGACGGCGGGCGCATGTCTGCTGTTCATCCTGGCCATACCGTTCGTGGGTGACCGGATCGGCATCGCCGCCACCCTCGCCGCCGCTATCGCGGTGGCGGCCTTCGCGATCCTGGACCGATCCTCGCTGCGCTGGTCGCTGATCCCCTGGCAGCTCCTGGTTTTCGTGGTCGGACTGTTCCTGCTGGTGCCGACGCTGAGCCGATTCGGTCTCGCCGATGCGATGCGCGCGCTGATCGGTGACGACTCCGGCACTGTCGGGGCCTTCCGCGCGGCCGGGGCCGGGGCCGGACTATCCAATGTCGCCAATAATCTTCCCGCCTATACGGCAGGTGAGGCGGTCATTCCCGAAAGTCATGGCAATCAGTTGCTCGCCTTGTTGATCGGCACGAATATCGGGCCGATTGTGACGCCGTGGGCGTCGCTGGCCACGCTGCTGTGCCTGGAGTTCTGCCGGAAGCACGGGGTGCGGGTGCCGATGCTGCGGTTCGTGCTCACCGGCCTCGGGTTGGCAACCGTCGCGACGGCAGGAGCGGTCGCGGCACTACTCGTGACCGGATAGCCGCAGTTCGGGCTCAGCCCGGCAGACCGGTGACGGTGACATCCGCGGCCGACTTCACCAGTAGTGTCAGGTCCGGGAGCATTTCGGCGCTCGCAGCAATGAAGTTCACCTCCCCGGTCGGCAGATCGAGGCGATCATCGAGCGGCGCGCCGTCGAAATCGGTGAGATGCAGACCGGATTCGCGAGCGAGCAAGGTTCCGGCCGGGAGATCGACGAAACCAGCTCGATAGCCGACGAAGCCGTCGATGTCGCCGCGCGCGAGCATGACCCAGCACAGCAGCGGCGACCAGAGTTGGATCAGGCGGCGCGAGCCGGATTCCAGGGACAGCCGCAGGGCACGCGCGGCCGCGTCCGTGCGGCCCACCGGATACCCCTGCAGCCAGGCCAGGGTCGGCGCGGATTCGCTGGCCCGATGCGCCGGGCGGTGTATCGGGCCGCCGGGTCCGTTCGCGCCGCCGCCGCGCACGGCCGACCAGGTGCGGTCCGATACCGGCTCGTGAATGACGCCGAGCACCGGGATTCCGTTGTGGCACAGCGCGATGCCAACGGTGCAGACCGGCAGTCCGATGGCAATGTTATTGGTGCCGTCCAGCGGATCGACGACCCAGCACCAGGAATCGTCCATCCCGTCCAGACCCGACTCCTCGGCCAGGATGCGGTGCTCGGGAAAGGCCCGACGAATATGGCCGATGATGAGATGTTCGGCGCGTACATCCAGATCGGTGACCAGATCACCGGCCGCATCCTTGATCCGCACGGTCAGCGATCCGGCCAGACCCGCACGAATCGCCCGACCCGCCTCGACCGCCGCCTCGATCGCGACCGACAGCGCGAGCGCGAGGATCGCGTCCGGCGGCTTTTCGCGCAATGACCCGATCCGGATCGAATCGGTCCGATTCACCTGGGGGACAGCTAGATTCATCACGTCGCTCGCTCGCATCGGTCCTCCAGCTGTTCCGGCAGGGTACTCAGATGATCCAGCACGGTCTCGGCGGCCTGCCGGGTTTCGGTTGTGGTGCACGCGGTTCGGTGTACCCAGTGGTCGGCGGTGGCGAGGCCACCGAGCGATCGGTCCGGTCGGCCGGGTCGAGCCTCACCCAGCACGACGGTGGCCGCCTCGCCCGGTACGTCGGAGACATGAAATACCCCGTGCGGCAACGTGTACACCTCGCCCGAGTGGAAATGCTCGGTCGATCGGGTGCGGCTGGTGACCAGTTGTGCGGTCGCGCGCACCACATCACCGTCGGCGGCACTGTGGATTTCGAATATCCGGTGCGTCGGCCGATCCGTAGCGCCTGTCACATCGAGGATCTGATTGCCGACCCGGCCGTACAGCACCGCGCTCAGCAGATCCCAACTGTGCGCGTGCATCGGCGAGGTCGTCGGCTGGGCGCGCAGACCAGCGGTCCAGACATGCACGCAAACGCCGCGACCGCCGCCGCGCCAGACCGGAAAACACAGGAATCCCAACGGATGCCGGACCGGGGTGACCTCGACACGACCGCCCAGTACACCGGTCATCAGGTCGTAGGTCCAGCGGCGCACGGTATCGCCGGCGACCGCGCGCCGCTCGCTCGACGTGACGCGCCCCGCCGCGTCGGAGCCGATCAGCGCTAGGAGACGATCGTAGTCGTTCATTCAGTACGGATTCCTCGGCTGTAGCGCGCGGCGCACGATATCGGCGACATCGCGATCGGTGTAGGACGCCGGTAGTGCGAGTCCGAGCGCATCGAACAGCCCGCGGGTCTGATCGACGGACGGCTCATCGGCCAGCGGCAGCTCCTCGCTGCGGCTGAGCGGCACCTGCCTGGCCTGCTTGAAACTCGCCACCAGTTCCCGGTTGAAGTCCCGGTAGTAGGGCTTGTCCCGTTCGAACATCAGGGCCGGGGTGTTCGGATTGTCCTGGGTGACAATGACGCAACTCGACGACAGGTCCCAGCGGAAGGTCGTCATCACCGTCGACAGACCGACGTCGATGGTCAGGAAGGTGAAGCGCTGCCGGTACCAGCAGGCGGCGAGCACCGTCGCGAAGGACTCCTTGCGGGTGCGTTCGGTGGTCCACAGTTCGCCGGTGCGGTCGGCCTCCGGTACCAGCGACGAGCGGAATTGCGCGTAGGTCTTGCACAGCTGCTCGTTGGTCGGGTCGAGGACCTCGACCTGGATCCGCAGCGGACGCTGTTCGCGGCGGGCGTTTTCGACGCATTCGCGCAGTGTGACGGCCCGCAGATAGGTTCCGGTGCCGCCTTTGAACAGCCACTGCTCGGTGCCGCGTCGCGCGAGGGTATGCGCGTGCCCGATCTCCGGACCGTACAGCAGCTGCACCGAATTCGAATCCCGAATCGCCTTGGCCGACAGGTGCCGATCACGCAGCAGCGTGGTGGCCAGCAGACCGAGCACCAGCAGGATGACGGCGTTGATCAGATCCGCATCGAAGAAGCCGATATCGATCAGCGAGATCACACCGAAGATGACCGCGAGAACCAAGGCGACGAGACCGTCGATATTGTTCCGCAGCCAGATCAGCACCCGTGCCATAGGTTTTCGGCCTCCCCTGGGGTTTCTCCCCAGGATAGGTGCACCGGTGTCGACGCAGCGAGCGAACCGTCAAGTCCCGCTGGCGGGCCGGTGCGTCGACACGGTGTCCAGTCGCGCGGCGAGGAGTCGGCGGGCTCGGTCGTAGGGGGCCGATTCGCCGAACAGCAGCGCATCCTGGGCCGCGGTGCGTGCGATGGCGTCGAGTTCGAAGGCGAGGTCGGCGGGCGCGTTATCGGCGACGATCTCACCTAGGTCGATGGCATCGGCGACGGTGGTTTCATAGAGCCGCAACCAGTCTCGCCGCGATGCGGCCACGGCGTCGCGCACCCGGCCGGGGCGGGCATCGAATTCCGCGACAGCGGAGAGGAAGAAGCAGCCACCGCTGAAGTACGGCTTCGCGGCATAGTCCAGCCAGGACTCGGCGAGCGCGCGGACGCGACGGATACCAGCGGGCGCGCGTCGCGCGGGCTTCACCACATGTGCGACAAAGACCTCGACGGCCGCGCGGACGGTGGCGAGCTGGAGTTCCTCTTTCGAGCCGAAGTGCGCGAAGACACCGCTCTTGCTGAGGTCGAGTTCGGTCGCCAGACGCCGCACGGACAGGCTTTCCAGGCCCTCGACCGAGGCGATGTCCATGGCGCGGTCGAGGATGATGCGCCGGGATCGCTCACCGCGCTCCAAACGCTTGTCGACCTTGGTCTCGACGGTCATCGGTACCTGCCTTTCGTCCGAGGTCGAGCATAGTCGACGGACGATTGTCCTGATTGTTTTGCACAGAATTAGGTGGATCGTCTAGTTGTTCGACGGTATTGACAGGAAACTGCTCCCAAGTAATAGTACGACTGTCCACTAAGTTTGCCGATCATCGGCACCAACTAACACCGCAATCGGCAGACCCCACCACTATCGGAGAGGCGAATTGCAGTGCCGAGTCGGCACAGAATCGGCCGACCTGCGGACACACCGACCCTTCGAAAACTTAGGACGAGCGTCCACATTGTCAAGGCGAGAGGACAGATCATGCGCGCCATTCAGCAGGAGCACTGGGGTGGGCCCGAGACCATGCGACTCGTGGAGATCGAGCGGCCGAAACCGCTGTACACCGAAGTGCTGGTGAAAGTCATTGCGGCGGGAGTGAATCCGGTCGACTGCTTCAGCCGGGCAGGGCGGGCGTACACCGATGCACGGACGCTGCCCTTCGTCAATGGCTGGGATGTCGCCGGAATCGTCGAGGAGGTCGGCTACGGCGTGACCCGGTTCCGGCCCGGCGACCGGGTGTACGGCATGCCGTGGTTTCCGCGCACGGCGGGCGCCTACGCGGAGTATGTGACCGCGCCGTCACACCAATTCGCCCGCATGCCAACGGGTTCGAGCTTCACCGAGGCGGCGGCGCTGCCCCTGGCCGCGCTCACGGCGTGGCAGATGCTCGTCGACATCGCGAGAGTCGCTCCCGGACAGCGTGTTCTGGTATCCGCCGCGGCAGGCGGGGTCGGGCATCTCGCCGTGCAAATTGCGAAATCGTTCGGGGCGTACGTGATCGGCACCGCACGCTCGGCCAAGCACGACTTCCTCGCCGAACTCGGCGCCGACGAGACCATCGACTACACGACAACCGATATTGCCGCCACGGTCCGCGATGTCGATATCGTGATCCAGATGTACGGTGGCGATCCGGCGCTGCGCATGCTCGAAACCTTGCGTCCCGGTGGCATTCTCGTCAACGGACAGGCGGCATGGACCCCCGGAATGGACGAGCGCGCGGCCGAACTCGGCGTGCGCGCCAGCACCTTCCTGGTCGAACCCGACCGCGCGGACCTCGAATCACTGACCGATCTGGTCGAAAAGAATCAACTGCGCCCGCACGTCGAAACGGTGCTGCCGCTGGAGCAGGCCGCCGAGGCACACCGACTGATCGAACAGGGCCGAACCACAGGGAAGATCGTGCTCACCGTCGCCGAGTGACCCAGGCCATACCATGCCCCCTTGACCTCGAGTGCGGTTGAGGAACCAGGATCAACCAGTGCCCAGGTTCGCCGAATGCGGCGCACCATTCGTCGAAGTGCGCCGCCGAGCCCGGCACACCCGAATCCGCGAACCGGTCAGCGTCGATGGCTCGCGGTTCGCTCCCACTTGGGCCGGTACACCCACCAGTGGGAGCGGGGGTGGGCACCCAGCCCGTGTGTGTCCGGAAACGTCAACAGCCGCACACCATCTCGGTGCGCGGCTGTGCGAGTGACGATCAAGCGGAGACGGCGATCTCCCACTCGTACACGGTGAGCTCCGACGACCCGGTGGTGTGCACCGGGTCGGTGAACGCGATCTCGCGGGCGGCTGCCAAACTTTCGGCGAGGATCACGTAGGCACCGCCGGTGCCATCGGTGAAACGTCCGCTCTCCACCAACTGCCCACGCTCCAACAGTTCGTTGAGGAACTGCCGGTGCGGTTCGATGGCGGCCGGGTCGAAGGTTGGCTTGCGCATCGCCATCACCAGGTACTTGTTGGTCACGCCTGTGGCTCCGAACGCGGCGCCCTGGTCGCCGCGGCGGCGGCGCGCACCTGCGGGGCCACCAGCACGACCTGGCCGAGCACACCGTTGACGAATCCCGGCGAATCGTCGGTGGACAGCTCCTTGGCCAGCTCGACCGCCTCGTCGACGGCGACGACCGGCGGAACATCGTTGGCGTGGAACAACTCCCACACCGCGATGCGCAGAATGGCCCGGTCGACGGCGGGCAGCCGGGACAGCTCCCAATCCTTGAGGTAGGACTCGATGGTGCCGTCCACCCGATCCAGATCGTCGGCGACGCCCTCGACCAGGGTTCGGGTGTAGGCGTGCACCGGGGCGACCGCCTGATCCTGGGTGGCCAGCTCGGCCCGCTCGCTGAGCAGGTCGGCGGCGTCCACGTCGCGCGCTTCCGCCTCGAAGAGCAGATCGACCGCCCGGCGGCGGGCCTTGTGGCGCGCGCCGAGCTTCTTGAACGTGGATTTCTTGTCTACGGGCTGTTCTGCCACAGCAGTCATTATCCCTGTTTGCCTGGAGGGGCGATCAGGCGTTGACTCGGCCGAGGTAGCTGCCGTCGCGCGAGTCGATGCGCAGCTTGTCACCGGTGTTGATGAACAGCGGGACCTGCACCTCGGCGCCGGTCTCCAGGGTGGCGGGCTTGGTGCCGCCGGTCGAGCGGTCGCCCTGCAGGCCGATATCGGTGTGCTGCACCTCGAGCTCGACGGTGACCGGAAGTTCGACGTAGAGCGGCGCACCCTCATGGGTGGCGACCTGCACGACCATGTTCTCCAGCAGGAAGCGGGCGCCGGGACCGATGGTGTCCTCGCCGATGGAGATCTGGTCGAAGGTCTCGCCGTCCATGAAGACGTAATCCGTGCCGTCGTGGTACAGGTAGGTCATATCGCGACGGTCGACGGTGGCGGTCTCCACCTTGACGCCCGCGTTGAAGGTCTTGTCGACGACCTTGCCGGACAGCACGTTCTTCAGCTTGGTCCGCACGAATGCAGGGCCTTTACCCGGCTTGACATGCTGGAATTCGATGATCTGCTGAAGCTGACCGTCGATCTTCAGCACGAGGCCGTTCTTGAAGTCGCTGGTGTCCGCCACTGTTCTCGGATCTCCTAGTTCATGAATGTTCAGGCAACCGGCGTCAGTCGACGACGGTCAGGTCTTTGCTGGTGTTGGTGAGCAGATCCGGGCCCCCCTCGCGCACCACGAGCGTGTCCTCGATCCGGACGCCGCCGCGGCCGGGGAAGTACACACCTGGTTCGACGGTCACCGCCACGCCAGACAGAAGTGTACCGGTTCCGGTTTTGGCGATTCCCGGCGCTTCGTGGATCTGCAGTCCGACACCGTGCCCGAGACCGTGCACGAACAGCTTCCCGTGCCCGGCTTCCTCGATCACCGCGCGTGCCGCCGCATCCACGTCGGTGACCTGCGCGCCTGGCTCGAGTGCCTCGCGTCCGGCCCGTTGGGCCGCCTCGACCAGCGCGTACACCTCGCGATGCCAGTCGGAGGCGGCGCCGAGCACAAAGGTGCGGGTCATATCGGAGTGGTAGCCACCGACCACCGCGCCGAAGTCGATCTTGACGAAGTCACCGATGGCGAGCACCGCGTCGGTGGGCCGATGATGCGGAATCGCGGAATTCGCACCGGTCGCCACGATGGTCTCGAAGGCGACCGCGTCGGCGCCGTGTTCGAACATCGCCCACTCCAGGTCCCTGGCGACCTGACGTTCGGTGCGGCCGGGACGCAGGCCACCGCGTTCCAGCAGGTTCGCCAACCCGGCGTCACCCGCGGCGCAGGCGGCGCGCAATTGCTCGATCTCGTAGGCATCCTTGACCATGCGCAACTGTTCGACGAGCCCCGGCGTGGCGACGAACTCCAAACCGGTCTTCTGCTCGATGAATCCTCGGTGCTGGTCGACCGTGACAACGTGACTCTCGAAGCCGACCCGGCCGAGCTGCCACTCCCCCGCGAGCTCCACGATGCGCCGGGCGGTGGCCCTGGCGATTTCGGCGCGCAGGTCCGGCACCTGCTCGGCAACCTGGCTCAGGTAGCGCCCGTCGGTCCCGATCACCGTGCGGTCCTCGGCATTACGCATATCCCACGAGGTCACCACCAGGGTGGCATTGGACCCGGTGAAACCGGTCAGGTACCTGATGTTCACCAGATCGGTGACCAGCAGTGCATCGACCTCGTTTTCCACCAGCAGACTCCGCAGTGCACCACGGCGCGCCGCGTAGTCGGGCCCACGGCCCGCAGGATCAGCAGACATGTGTCAAAACTACCGCCGACACGCCGTGGACTCCGCATAAAACACCGGCATGAACCGTGCCATACCCGACGTATTCGGCATAGTGTCCCGTCCCGAAGCCGCTCCGACAGCTCCGATTGCTACGTTCGGGCTATGTCGACGACCACGCGGATGCGACGCGAGCTGATTTCCGCCATCGCGGCCATGCTCGCGATCGGCGCACTCGCGTCCTGCGACTCGTCCGCGCGGACCACACAGACCACCGAGCACGGCACACCCACCGCGATCGACCTGCAGGCGCACCGCGGCGGACGTGGCCTCACCATCGAGGAATCGCTCGACGGCTTCGCCAAGGCGCTGCGGCTCGGCGTGACCACCCTCGAACTCGATATCGTGCTCACCGCCGACAAGACGCCACTCATCTGGCACGACCCGGTGGTGCTCGCGGACAAATGCACCGACACCGCCCCCGCCTTCCCCGACGACCCGCAATTCCCTTACGTGGGCAAGGTGATTCACGATCTCACCTACGCCCAGACCCAGACCCTGGACTGCGGCAGCCGAACATTGCCGAATTTTCCGCGCCAGCAAGCGGTTCCCGGCAACCGGATCGCCACACTGCCCCAGCTGTTCGACCTGGTTAGCGCCCACGGCGCGGACGGGGTGCGTTTCAATATCGAAACCAAGGTCGAGGCCGATAAGACCGAACAGTCTGCTACGCCGCAGGAGTTCGTCGACACCATCCTCGGCGCGGTCGCGCAGGCGGGAAAGACCGATGCGGTGGAGATCCAGAGCTTCGACTGGCGCACCCTGCCGCTGGTGCGCAAGGCGGCGCCGTCGGTGCCGCTCGTCGCGCTCTATGACGACACCACCTTCGTCGCCGGCTCGCGCTGGCTCGGACCGGTTCGCTACGAGGATCACCCTGGGGATCCGCTCGCTGCGGTGCGGGCTCTCGGCGCGGATATCGTCTCGCCCGGATATTCGGTTCCCTACGGCAAGAAGGCAGACGAGCCCGGATTCGCCCTCATTGCCGACCGGAGCTATGTCGACAACGCCCACCGCCTCGGTCTGCGGGTGATTCCCTGGACGGTGAACGATAAGGCCACCATCGCGGCCCAGATCGATACCGGCGTCGACGGCGTCATCACCGACTATCCGGATGTCATGCGAGAAGTGCTTCAGGAGAAGGGTCTTCCGCTTCCTCCGGCCTATCGATAGCCACTGCCGAGCGAGTCGATCGATGTTCACATATCGATCGGTTATCCCCAATCCGAAGATCGGGGCTGAATCGACGGGCGCTGGAGACGAGGCTGGAAGCTATGTCTCCCATCGCATTCGCCCTGCTGGTGGCCTGGTGTGCGGCCCTGACCGCAGTCGATCTCCGGCAGCGCCGCCTGCCCAATGCGCTCACCGCGTCCGGCGCCGTGATCATCTTCGGATATGCGCTGTTCACAACACAATTCACAGCAGCGGCAGTCGGTGCTGTCCTGCTCGCGATGCCATATCTCTTGGTGCACTTGATCACACCCGGTGCGCTCGGGGCAGGGGATGTGAAACTCGCCGTAGGACTGGGCGCGATCGCCGCGCTCGGCGGTGCACAGGTATGGGTCCGAGCGGCCATGGCGGCCCCGGTCCTCACCGCGGCATTCGGACTGGCCGTGCTGGGCCTGCGGCGGATTCGGTCCGGCGACGATCGAGCCGGACCACAGGCGCTGCCCCATGGCCCTGCCATGTGCCTGGCGACGGTGCTGAGCCTGGCGGCGGCACATGGCTAGCCGATCCCATGGCGCAGGCCGCGCGAGCGTGCCGGTCATCACGCCGGGCCGCGTGCCGGAGCACCCGCGCCGACATGGGAAGATGGACGACGTGCTGCGCTGGATAACTGCCGGAGAATCCCATGGTCCCGCTCTCGTCACCATCCTCGAGGGGATGGTGGCCGGTGTCGAGGTGACATCGGAGGAGATCTCCGCACAGTTGGCGCGTCGTCGACTCGGGTACGGGCGCGGCGCCCGGATGAAGTTCGAGGCCGACAAGGTCACCGTGGTCGGCGGGGTGCGCCACGGGCGCACCATGGGCGGCCCGGTGGCCATCGAGATCGCGAACTCCGAATGGTCGAAGTGGACGACGGTGATGTCCGCGGACCCGGTCGACGAGAGCGAACTCGCCGATCTGGCCCGCAACGCGCCGCTGACCCGGCCCCGGCCTGGCCATGCCGACTACTCCGGCATGCTCAAGTACAACTTCGACGACGCCCGCAATGTGTTGGAGCGGGCCAGCGCTCGCGAGACCGCCGCGCGTGTCGCGGCGGGCACCGTCGCCAGGAACTTCCTGCGGCAGGCCTTCGGTGTGGAGGTCGTCTCGCACGTGGTCTCGATCGGTACCGCCGCCAACACCACCGGCCTGGTGCCGACCCCCGCCGACCTGGCCGCGATCGATGACAGTCCGGTGCGTGCGTTCGACAAGGACGCCGAGGCCGCGATGATCGCCGAGATCGAGGCCGCCAAGAAGGACGGTGACACCCTCGGCGGCGTCGTCGAGGTGGTCGTGGACGGGCTGCCCGTCGGACTCGGTTCCTTCATCAGCGGTCCGGACCGGCTCGATTCGCGACTCGCGGGCGCGCTCATGGGCATTCAGGCGATCAAGGGCGTCGAGGTCGGCGACGGCTTCGAAACCGCGCGCCGCCGCGGCAGCCAGGCCCACGATGAGATGCGGCCGGGACCCGATGGTGTGCTGCGCTCGACCAACCGCGCGGGCGGTCTGGAAGGCGGCATGACCAATGGCGAACCGCTACGCGTGCGCGCCGCGATGAAGCCCATCTCGACGGTGCCGCGCGCGTTGTCCACGGTCGATATGACCACCGGCGAGGAGGCCGTCGCCATCCACCAGCGTTCCGACGTCTGTGCCGTGCCCGCCGCGGGCGTGGTCGCCGAGTCCATGGTCGCGCTGGTCGTGGCGCAGGCCGCGTTGGAGAAGTTCGGCGGCGATTCGCTGGTCGAGACCACCGACAACATCACCAGCTACGTCAAGCGCGTCAGCACCCGACCACACGTGCCGCAATGATCGTGCAGTCCGATCCGCGCGCACCGCGCGTGGTGCTGGTCGGACCGCCGGGGGCGGGGAAATCGACGATCGGCCGCAAGCTCGCCAGGGAACTCGGTGTCGAACTGTACGACACCGATGCCGGGATCGAGCGCGAGACCGGGCGCACCATCCCGGAGATCTTCGCCGAGGACGGCGAGCCCGAATTCCGCAGGATCGAGGAGCGGGTGGTGCGGCGCGCCATCCTCGCCGAACGCGGCGTGGTTTCGCTCGGTGGCGGGGCCGTGCTGTCCAATGACACCAGGGCGCTGCTGCGCAATCGCACCGTGGTGTATCTGGAAATCAGTGTGGCCGAAGGACTTCGGCGCACCGGCGCGAGTACTCAGCGGCCGCTGCTCAACGGTGCGGATCCGGGTGCGAAGTACCGCGAGCTGATGCGCAAGCGCAGGCCGCTGTACCGGGAGGTCGCCACGGTGCGGGTGCGCACCGACGGCCGCAGTCCGGGCCGGGTGGTGCGGATGATCATGGCCAAGCTGGGCATGGAATCGGTGCTGCCGCAAGATGCGGAGCCCGATTCGATCGGCACCACGTCGGATACCGCGCAAAATGCCGCGGGCGCATCGACCCAAGCCGCAAAGCCCCAGGGCAGCAGCAGGTCACGGGCCCGCCGCGCGGCCCGCCGTCGTGCCGCCGCCCGGCGCCGGGCAGCCGTACAGGCCGATGCCAACGAACCAACGGCCGCGGAACGGGCCAAGATCACCACCGCGACGAGCGACCGGACCAAGCCCACCGGCAAAATCTCCAATGGCCCCTCCGGCTCCGAAGGACCCGGTGATGCGCCGACCCCCGGCAGCCGGTCCCGGCGCACCCGGGCCCGCCGCGCCCGCGCGCGAGCGCTCAACCAAACAGCACGCACAGAATCGGAGCCGAGTACCCGTGAGTGAAAGCCCAGCCGAGCCGACTCGCATCGAAGTCCGCACCGCCGACCCGTATCCGGTGATCATCGGCCGTGGCCTGCTCGCCGAGCTCGTCGACTCGGTCGCTGGCGCGACCACCGGCGTGCGCACCGTCGCCATCTTCCATCAGCCACCGCTGGCCGAGACCGCCGAGGTGGTCCGGAAGGCGTTGGCCGACAAGGGGATCGACGCGCACCGCGTCGAGATCCCGGACGCCGAAGCGGGTAAGGATCTGGCCGTTGCGGGCTTCTGCTGGGAGGTGCTCGGCCGCATCGGCCTGACCCGCAACGATGTCGTGGTGAGCCTCGGCGGCGGTGCGGCCACCGATCTGGCCGGATTCGTGGCCGCCACCTGGATGCGCGGGGTGCGGATCGTGCATGTGCCGACCACGCTGCTGGCCATGGTCGACGCGGCCGTCGGCGGTAAGACCGGCATCAATACCGAGGCGGGCAAGAATCTCGTCGGCAGCTTCCACGAACCGGCGGCGGTGCTGGTGGATCTGGCGACCCTGGAGACGGTGCCGCGCAATGAGATCGTCGCGGGTATGGCCGAGATCATCAAGGCCGGTTTCATCGCGGACCCGGTGATCCTGGAGTTGGTGGAGCGCGATCCGGAGGCGGCCCTCGATCCGACCGGTGACGTACTGCCCGAGCTGATCCGCCGCGCGATCCAGGTGAAGGCCGATGTGGTCGCCGCCGATCTCAAGGAAGCCAGTCTGCGCGAGATCCTCAATTACGGCCACACCCTCGGCCACGCCATCGAGCGCCGCGAGCGCTACCGGTGGCGCCACGGCGCGGCCGTCTCGGTCGGTCTGGTCTTCGCCGCCGAACTCGGCCGCCTCGCCGGTCGGCTCGATGATGCGACCGCCGACCGCCACCGCACCATCCTGGCCAGCGTCGGCCTGCCCACCAGCTACGATGCCGACGCCCTGCCCCAGCTCCTGGACGCCATGCAGACCGATAAGAAGACCCGCTCCGGCGTTCTGCGCTTCGTCGTCCTCGACGGCCTCGCCAAACCCGGCCGTCTCGAGGGGCCCGACCCCACCCTGCTCGCGGCTGCCTACTCGGCGATCGCCCGCGAGGACAGCCCCAGCAGCGGCGTCATCCTCCTCTAGTCACAGAGCGAAGGCGACCTCCTGGCCGTATCGGCCAGGAGGTCGCCTTCGGTCGAATTCGCGAGCGGGCTATACGGGGTTCGCTGCCGACCCCGGCACCTGCGGTGTGTGCGGGTTCACCGACTTGTTCAGCCGACGGTCGGCAATTATGCGGCCGATGCCGACGCCGATGAGGCCCGGGATGAAGACCAGCAGGACGATGAAGGAGGCGCCCGCGGTCAGCTCGAAGAGCAGGCCGTTATCACCGAGATCGAACTTGGGCAGCCAGTCCAGCAGCCAGGAGACCAGGCCACTGCCGAGGCCAGCGGCGACCGCCGTCTTCAGCCACAGGATGGTCAGATCCGAGCCGTGCTCGGGGTCCGGATGGACCTCACGGTCCTTGCGTCCGTCCAGCACGCCCCAGAACACGACTGCCAGCAGCAGCACGACCAGGCACAGCGGCCGCATCCAACTGCCCTGGGTCGGCCAGTACACCATCGCGAATCCCAGCACGGCACGCAGGAAGACGACCAGCGCACCGAGCACTATGGCCCGCAACACCCAACCATTCATGGTCAACACCATAGCCTCGACTCGGCCGGATCCAAATGAGAACCGGTTACAGATGTATCGCCGCGGCCATTTCCGCGCGCGGCGCGGGGCGGCCGGTGAACTGCTCGACCTGCCCGTAGGCCTGGTGCAGCAGCATCTCCAGCCCACTCACCACGGTGTTTCCCGCCCGCGCGACCGCGACGGCCAGCGGGGTCGGCCACGGGTTGTAGATCGCGTCGAGCACCACCGGTGCGGTGGCCACCGCCTCGGCGACCACGGCCGCGGCCTCCGCCGGAATCGTGCTCACCACGGCGCCCGCCTCGGTGCACACCGCGCGCAACGGGCCGGGGTCGAAGGCGATCATGGTGGCGGTCATGCCGAGACGTTCCGCGAGATCGATAGCCCCGCGTGCCCTTCCCGCATCCCGCGCGACGACGGTCACCGCCTTCGTGCCGAGTTCGGACAACGCCAGTAGCGCCGGGCGCGCGGTGCCGCCCGCACCGAGCACTACAGCCTCGGTGAGTTCGCCGACACCACCACTGCGCAACGCGCCGAGCACTCCGTCCACATCGGTGCAATCGGCACGCCAGCCGCCGCTGGCCGGTGCCTCTGCCGAAACCGCCGCGCTCGCACCGGCGTCGATGCGAACCAGCGTATTCGCCGACCCGACCAGCACGGCCCGCTCGGTTCGCTCGCTCGCGTACGCCAGTGCGGCCTCCTTGCCCGGCATGGTCACCGAAAGTCCGACCCATTCGGGACCGAGTCCGTCGACCAAGCCCGGCAGCTCCTCGGCCGAACACTCGATCCGCTCATAGGTCCAGTCGAGACCGAGCGCGCGGTATGCGGCCAGATGCAGCTGCGGCGAGCGCGAATGTGCGATCGGCTGCCCGAGCACCGCCGCCTTGCGCTGGCCGCTCCCTTTACCGTCCACTGTCGAGAATCCCGCTCTGCCTGGCCTTTTCGATATTGCGCAGATGTTCGCTGTAGCTCTCGGTAAACAATGTGGTCCCCTGCTTGTCGATGGTCACGAAGTACAGCCAGGTCCCCGGCTCCGGATTCTCCACGGCGCGCAAGGCGTTCAGTGACGGCGCCGAGATCGGCGTAGCGGGCAGCCCTGGCATGGCGTAGGTATTCCACGGGGTCCGCTTGCCGCGGTCGGCATCGGTGGTCGCCACCTCGGTGCGGTCCAGCGCGTAGTTCACCGTCGAGTCGAACTGCAGTGGCTGGTTGACCTCGAGCCGGTTCACGATCACCCGCGCCACCTTGCCCATATCCTGCGGCAGCGCCTCGCGTTCCACCAGCGAAGCCGCGATCAGGGTCTGATACGGATTCAGCTTCGTTTCGCCGCCCGACTGCAGCAATCCGGTCGACTCGTAACTGCGCGCGCTCGCACTCACCAGTTGCTGCAGGATCTGCTGCGGTGTGCCGCTCGGATCGAAATCCCAAGTACCAGCGGCGATCAGCCCCTCGAGCTGCCTGCTGCGGTCGGGCACATCACGCACCCGCTGTTCGGCCCAGCTCGGCACGCCGAGGGCGGCCAGATCCGCGCCCGATCCGGCGGCGTCGAGCTGTTCATAGGTAATGCACTTTTTATTCGTGCTGGTGCCCACGCAGCTGGCATCCGCGATCTTGCGGTAGATGCCCTCCTTGCGAGAGCCGGTATTCACATCCTGCTGATCGTGCAGCTGCCTGCCCTCGGAGACGACCAGATTGCCGACCCGTGAATCCTTGCCGAGCAGCGCCGTCACCGCCTGCGCGGCCGGGCTGTGACTCGGGATCGCGTAGTACCCGGGCTGCACCGCGTTCATATTCGTATTGCGCACGGCCGCTTGAAAGAATGCCTCGCTGCTCGCGACGACGCCCTTCTTCAGCATTGCGTCCGCGATCTGGTTCGAGGTGTCACCCGGATGCACCTGCACCACTACCAGCGGTCCCACCGGACCCGCGAAATCCTCTGGCGCGCCGAACATTTTGGCCAGCTTCAGCCCCGCGAACACCGCGGCGCCGACGAATAGCACCACGAACATCGCGCCGATGAACCACAGATACCGGCGGCGCTTCTTGCGCTCGGCGGCCTTGCGTGAGGCCGCCCGCGAGCGCCGGCCACGCGACGGCGCGCTGCGCTGACGCTCCGAGCGGGACTCCGAACGGCGTTGCTCAGCACGGCTCCCGCCGCGCTCGGTCCGGGGCCGCCCGGACCGAGCGGGACCACCACCGGCCCGACCGCCGCCCAACCCGTCGCCGCGCGAGCGCCGGGGCTGCGCGTCCTCAGCACCCTTGGCACTCGCAGCGCGGCCCCGCCGCGGTTCCCCGTGCTCGGCGCGCTGCGGCGCCGCGTGCCGCGAATGCTCGGCCGGGAGCGGTTCGTCCGGATCCTCGTCGGTGTAGCGCGGGATGACGTTGGTGTCGTCGTCGTAGTCTTCCCAGGCTTGGTCGTTTCGCCGGTAACGCCGATCAGCCTCGCGCTGTCGGAACCGTTCCTCGGCTCGCGTCCATCGATCCGTCATGCATCGTCTCCGGACTCAGACGCCGCTTCGGCCGACCTCAACACCGCACTCCGTTCGTCCAACCATCCCTGCAGGATCGCCACGGCCGCCGCCTGATCGATCACCTGCCGCTGGCCACGCGCGCGAACACCACTGTCCCGCAATGCACGTGCAGCTGACACCGTAGTCAAACGTTCGTCGGAAAGTCGGATAGGCACAGGTGCTATGACTGCGCGCAAACGCTCCGCGAATGCGATCGCCAAACCGGCAGCAGTGCCTTTTTCCCCACGCAATGTCCGAGGCAGGCCGACGATTACCTCGACGGCCTCGTACTCCCGCACAATTTCGGCAATTCTGGAAATATCGCTTGCCGGACCGGATGCGCGCCTATCCGGCTTCGCTCGCGGCACCGTCTCCACGGGGGTGGCGAGCACACCGTCCGGGTCGCTGGAGGCGACCCCGATCCGGACGCTGCCGACATCGATGCCGATCCGCCTGCCGCGACCGGGATCGGTCGCGGGTGACGGGCGGTCGGCGCCCCGACCCGAAGCGCCCTTCGGACCAGCCCCACGCGAAGCGCCCTCCGGATCAGCGGAGCGCGCCTCCGACGAATGATGACTCTCCGAGTCCCCCATCACCCGGCCAGTTCGGCCACCCGGGCACGGACCGCGGCCAGGCCGACTTCGATACCCGCGGGATCCGAACCGGCGCCCTGCGCCATCTCCGGCTTGCCGCCGCCGCGACCCGCGATACTCGGGCCGAAGCTGGCGACCAGATCACCGGCCTTGTAGCCGAGGTCCTGCGCGCTCTTATTGACCGTCACCACGAACGGCACCTTGCCGTCGGCATTGCCGAGCAGCACCACCACCGCCGGGTCGCTGCCGAACCGGCCACGGATATCGGTGGCCAAGGTGCGCAGGTCACCAGCGGCGACGCCCTCGGGCGCGGCGGCGGCCACCAGGAGCACACTGCCGACGCGCTCGGCCTCGTCCACGAACTTGCCGGCCGAGGCGAGCACCGCGGCGATCTTGGTGCGCTCCAGTTCCTTCTCGGCCACCTTCAGCCGCTCCACGAGCTGCTCGACGCGCGCGGGCACCTCCTCCGAGGGCACCTTCAGCGAGGACGCGACACCGGCCAGCAGTGCGCGCTCCTTGGCCAGGTACTGGTAGGAGTCCAGGCCGACGAAGGCCTCCACCCGTCGCTTGCCCGAACCGATGGCGGATTCGCCGAGCACGGTGATCGGGCCGATCTGCGAGGAATGCTGTACATGCGTACCACCGCACAGCTCCATCGAGAACGGTCCACCGATCTCGACGACACGCACCTCGTCGCCGTAGTTCTCGCCGAACAGCGCCAGCGCGCCCATCTGCTTGGCCTTGGGCAGATCGGTGACGAAGGTGTTCACCGGGAAGTCGGCGCCCACCGCGTCATTGGAGACGGCCTCGATATCGGCCTTCTGCTGTTCGGAGAGCTGCCCCTGCCAGTTGAAGTCGAAACGCAGATAGCCCGGCTTGTTCATCGAACCGGCCTGCACGGCGTTCGGGCCGAGCACCTGCCGCAGCGCGGCGTGCACCATATGCGTGCCGGAGTGGCCCTGGGTGGCACCGCGCCGCCACGCCGGATCCGCTTGCGCGAGGACGACATCGCCCTCGGTGATCTGCCCCTGCTCGACGGTGGTCTTGTGCACCCACAGCTTCTTGGCGATCTTCTGCACATCGTTGACGCGCAGCTTGAGCCCCTGGGCGGTAATGGTGCCGCGATCGGCGATCTGGCCGCCGGACTCCGCGTAGAGCGGGCTGCGGTCCAGGATGACCTCGACGTCCTGACCGATGGTCGCGGTCGGCACCCGGACGCCGTCGGCGATGAGCGCGAGCACATGCGCCTCGGAGGTCAGCTCGTCGAAGCCGGTGAATTCCGTCGCGCCGCGGTCGACCAGTTCCTTGTAGATGGTCAGGTCGGCGTGTCCGTGTTTGCGCGCCTGCGCATCCTCCTTGGCCATCTTCCGCTGCTCGGCCATGAGCGAGCGGAAGCCCTCCTCGTCGACCGACAGTCCCGCCTCGGCCGCCATCTCCAGCGTCAGCTCGATCGGGAAGCCGTAGGTGTCGTGCAGTTTGAAGGCGTCCGAACCCGGAATCGTCTTACCGCCCGTGGCCGCGACCTCGTCGACGGCCTCGGCGAACAACCGGGAGCCGGTGTTGAGGGTCTTGAGGAACGCCGCCTCCTCACCCACCGCGACGTTCTCGATCCGCGCGAAGTCGGTGGCCAGCTCCGGATACGACGGCGACATCAACTCGCTGACGACCTTCATGAACTCGCCGATCACCGGCTTCTCCGCGCCCAGCAGCCGGGCCGAGCGCACGATCCGGCGCAACAGGCGGCGCAGCACATAGCCGCGGCCCTCATTACCCGGGTTGACGCCATCGGCGATCAGCATGGCCGAGGTGCGCGCGTGGTCGGCGATGACGCGGAAGCGCCGGTCGTCCTCATGTTCGACACCGTAGGACCGGCCGGTCAGCTCTTCGGCCTTATCGATGATCGGGCGCAGCAGATCGGTCTCGTAGACGTTGTCGACACCCTGCAGCAGCAGCGCGATGCGCTCGACGCCCATGCCGGTATCGATGTTCTTCTTGGGCAGCGATCCGATCGGCGGGTGGCCCAGTTTGGGGCTCTGCTCGCCGCGGATGTCCTGCATGAAGACCAGGTTCCAGATCTCCAGGTAGCGATCCTCGTCGGCGACCGGACCGCCGTCCTTGCCGTATTCGGGGCCGCGGTCATAGTAGATCTCCGAACACGGTCCGCCGGGACCGGGCACGCCCATATCCCAGTAGTTGTCCTTACCGTCGCGGAACTGGATCCGCTCCTTCGGGATACCCGCGACGCGGTGCCAGATCTCGGCGGCCTCGGGATCGGATTCGTAGGCGGTCACCCAGATCCGCTCGGGATCGAAGCCGTAGCCGCCGTCCTCTTGGGAGTTGGTGATCAACTCCCAGGCGAGGGTGATGGCCCCCTCCTTGAAGTAGTCACCGAAGGAGAAGTTGCCCGCCATCTGGAAGAAGGTGTTGTGCCGCGTGGTGACACCGACCTCTTCGATATCGCCGGTGCGGACGCATTTCTGCACACTGGTCGCGCGCGGGAAGGGCGGCGCCTCTTGGCCCAAGAAGTACGGCTTGAACTGAACCATGCCTGCGTTGACGAACAGCAGGGTCGGGTCGGCCAGGATCAGCGAGGCACTGGGCACCTCGGTGTGTCCGGCACGGACAAAATGGTCCAGGAATCGCCGTCGGATCTCGTGGGTCTGCACAAATATCCAGCCTACCGGTGTCCCGCATCCGTTTTTTCAGCGACCGGGGTCGGTGCCGCCACCATCGACCCGGTCCCGGGATCGCCGCCGCGCTGATGGCCGGGAATTCGCGGTCAACGTCCGCGAACGATTCGGCGCAGCTTCTCGACTCGGCGTTGGATATCGCGTTCTACGCCGTGGCCGGTCGGGGTGTAGTAGTCGCGGCCGACGATTTCGTCGGGGGGATACTGCTGGGCCAGTACGCCGTCCGGGTCGTCGTGCGGGTACTTGTAGCCCTTGGCATTGCCGAGGGCGGCGGCTCCGGCGTAGTGGCCGTCGCGCAGGTGCGGGGGTACCACGCCCGCCTTGCCCGCCGAGATATCGGCGAGGGCGGCACCGAGGGCGGCCGGGACCGCACCGGATTTCGGGGCGGTGGCCAGATGAATCGTCGCGTGGGTCAAGGTCAATTGGGCCTCTGGCATACCGATGAGCTGAACGACATGCGCGGCCGCGACCGCCGTCTGCAGCGCCATCGGATCGGCCATGCCGATATCCTCGCTGGCCGAGATCACCAGGCGGCGGGCGATGAAGCGGGGATCCTCCCCCGCACTGAGCATCCGGGCCAGATAGTGCAGGGCCGCATCGACATCCGAACCGCGAATGGATTTGATGAACGCGCTCACCACGTCGTAGTGCTGATCGCCCGCGCGGTCGTAGCGGACCGCGGCCTTGTCCACGCTGGCCTCGACGAGATCCACGTCGACGGTGCCGTCCAGTGAGGATTCCGCCGACGCCTCCAAGGCGGTCAATGCCCGGCGCGCGTCACCGCCCGCGATCCGCACGATGTGCTCCAGCGCGGCCTCGGTCACCGTGTAAGCCCCGTCATAGCCACGTGGGTCCGCCAGCGCGCGATCGAGCACTGCCCGGATATCGGCCGCGGTGAGCGATTGCAGCTGCAATACCAGCGAGCGCGACAGCAACGGTGATACCACCGAGAACGATGGATTCTCGGTCGTCGCGCCGACCAGCAGCACGATCCGGTTCTCCACCGCGGCGAGCAGCGCGTCCTGCTGGGTCTTGGAGAAGCGGTGCACCTCATCGATGAACAGCACGGTCTGTTCGCCGACACTGAGGCGACGGCGGGCCACATCGATGACCGCGCGCACCTCCTTGACCCCCGCCGACAATGCCGACAGCGCCTCGAAGCGGCGGCCGGTGGCCTGCGAGATCAGCGAGGCCAGCGTCGTCTTGCCGGTTCCTGGCGGTCCGTACAGCAACACCGACGCCGCGCCCGAACCCTCGATCAATCGCCGTAGCGGCGATCCCGGCCCGAGCAGATGCTGTTGCCCGACCACCTCGTCCAATGTCGCTGGCCGCATCCGCACCGCGAGCGGCGCACCGGCATCGCGGCGCACGACACTGTCGATGGAGTACCCCGTCGGCGCATCGTCACCGGGCACGTCGAATAAGCCGTCGCTCACACCGAGCACGTTACCGAGCGGGACCGACACCTCCCCGCGCTGCGGGCGCGGACGCCGCTGCGCCACCGTCGTCGCAGTCCACCGGCAGAGACCGAGCGGTACGGGATCAGTCCCGATTTGCCTGTGGCAAATGGATCGGCTGTGATCGACATTCGTGGCCGAAAACGTCGTCGTTCCAGATTCTTTGCCCCTCGGGCCGTTCGCTCGACGCACCCTGCTGAAGGGCGGGGCCGCGGCGACCGCCACCACACTGTTGACCACCGCACCCGGGCGAGCGGAGGGGCCGGTATTCCGCCACGGCGTCGCTTCCGGCGATCCGCTGCCGAACGGGGTGATCATCTGGACCCGCGTCACAGTCTCCGATGACGCGACGCCCGGTTCCAGCGTCGGCGCAGCGGCGGCGGTGCGCTGGGAGATCGCTGCCGACGAACGCTTCACCTCGGTCACGGCATCCGGAATCGCCACGGCCACAACCGAATCCGATCACACGGTCAAGATCGATGTGACCGACCTGCAGCCCGGCAGCGGCTATTTCTACCGCTTCACCGCATTCGGCGTGCACTCCCCTATCGGCCGGACCCGTACCGCCCCGGCCACCTCGACACAGGTCGACCGCCTGCGCTTCGGCGTGGTGTCGTGCTCGAACTGGGAGGCCGGATACTTCGGCGCCTACCGGCATCTCGCGAACCGCACCGACCTGGACGCGATCGTGCACCTCGGCGACTACATCTACGAATATGGACAGGGCAAATACGGCGGGCGCAACGGCGCGGTTCGCCCGCACGAACCCGCCAACGAGATCGTCACGCTGGCCGACTATCGGATTCGGCACGCGCAGTACAAAACCGATCCTGACCTGCGCGCATTGCATGCGCGAGTGCCGTTCATCTGCACCTGGGACGACCATGAGTTCGCCGATAACGCCTGGTCCGGCGGTGCCAATAACCACGATCCGGCCACCGAGGGCGACTGGCAGTCCCGCCGCGCCGCCTCTGCCCGCGCATATCTCGAATGGATGCCCGTCCGCGCGACCAGCCCGGGCGCCGACGTCCAGATCTACCGGAGACTGCGTTTCGGCGATTTGGCCGAGCTGTCCATGCTCGACCTACGCAGCTATCGCGATCAGGAAGTCAAACCGGTCGCGGGCTGGCGCGAGGTCGACAACCCGGCCCGCACGATTACCGGCAAGGCCCAAATGGATTGGCTCACCAGCGGTTTGGCGTCCGCACCGGTGCAGTGGAAGCTCGTCGGCAATTCGGTGATGATCGCGCCGCTGGTATTCCCGCCGCTGGAACCGGCCACCACTCAGGCCATCACGACCATGATGGGTGTGCCGCAATCCGGCATTCCGGCCAATGGCGACCAGTGGGACGGCTACACCGCGGACCGCCGCACGCTGTTCCAGTCGATCATCGACCAGCAAGTCGGCGACGTCGTCTTCCTGACCGGCGATATCCACTCCTCCTGGGCCGCCGACCTGCCCGTCGACCCGGCGAACTATCCGGCCGGACCGACCGTCGGCGCGGAATTCGTCGTCCCGTCGGTCACCTCGTCGAGCCTGGGCGAACTGCTCAAAGCTCCGCCGCGCACGGTCGCGGTGCCGGTCGAGGAATCCGTCAAGGGCGTCAACCGGCATCTGCGGTACGTCGAGATGGAATCGCACGGGTACGGGGTCTTGGAGGTCACCCCGGCCCAGGCCCAAATGGACTGGTTCTATGTCACCGATATCGCCGATCCGAATTCCGGTGTCCGCCATGGCGCTTCGTTCGCCGTGCGGTCCGGTGGCCGGGTCGAGCCGCGCCCGGGACCGGTGGCCCGGTAGCGCCTGGCCTCGATCGGCCCGAGCGCGCAGTTCCGCGCGAAAGGTTGCCAGATGCACGGACCACCGCTTTCGCTGCGTCGACCAGATCGGGGCGCTCACGGGCTCGACGTACCGAGCCCCAACTGAGCCGCCCACGGACCCGCGTCAGCGCTTTCGATACGCCCGACACATTTCGGGAGCAGAATTTCTCGCGACAGGTTGTCGATTTCCGTCGAGCTCGCTCGTCGGAACGAATACGACGGCCCGATCGGCGGGTCGCCGGAACCCGAAGGAGCGAGATCATGAGCCAGTACTTGGTACTGATTTACGAGGACGAGAGCGCATACGCGGGCGCATCGGAGCAGGTTCTCGGCGAGGTCTACCAGGCGCACGTGGCCTTCCAGGAGATCGCGGGCAATGCGGTCAAGGGCGGCAACGCACTGCAGCCCACCCCCACCGCCACCTCGATTCGTCAGAACGACAACGGCGATTTCACCGTGACCGACGCGCCGTTCGCCGAGGCGAAGGAGGCCCTCGGCGGCTACTACCTGATCGAGGCCGCCGATCTGGACGCCGCGATCGCAGTGGCCAAGCAGGTACCCGCCCGGTTCGGCGGCGTCGAGGTGCGGCCGATCATGACCTTCGACTGATCACCTTCGACTGCTCCGATGCCGATCGACACCGATGCGGCCGACCGTGCCGCCGCGGCCGTCGAGCAAGCGCACCGTCGCGAATGGGCCTTCGTGCTCGCCGCGACGGTGCGGCTCGTCCGCGACTTCGATCTCGCCGAGGAATGCGTTCAGGACGCCTATACGCGCGCGCTCACCGAGTGGGCCCAGCACGGCGTCCCCGCCAAGCCCGGCGCCTGGCTCACCACCGTCGCCCGACGGCGCGGCCTGGATCTGCTGCGCCGCGATTCGACCATGCGACGCACCCTGCCCGAACTGGTCACCGACCAGACCGAAGACGACACCGCCGATCTGGCGCTGGCCGAACTCGACTCGGCCGCCGCTATCCCCGACGACCGGTTGCGCTTGATCAGCACCTGCTGCCACCCCGCCCTTGCCCGCGAAGCCCAGGTGGCGCTGACCCTGCGCCTCGTCTGCGGCGTCACCACCGCCGAGGTCGCCCGTGCCTTCCTCACCAGCGAATCGACCATGGCGGCCCGAATCACCCGTGCCAAGAAGAAGATCGCGGTGGCGCGCATTCCCTACCGGGTGCCCTCGGTTCGCGAACTTCCCGACCGGCTCGATGCCATCTGCGCGGTCATTCACCTGCTGTTCACCACCGGTCACACCGCCCCGTCGGGCGATACGCTGGTCCGTCCCGATCTCGTCGAACGAGCACTCCAGGTCGCGCGCATGATGCACACGCTGGTCCCCGACGACCCGTCCGTGACCGGCCTACTGGCCCTTATCCTGCTGACCGACGCGCGGCGTGCCGCTCGGCTGGACGCCGACGGCCGACTCTGCACCCTCGAACATCAGGACCGCTCACGCTGGGACCGAGCGGCCATCGCCGAAGGCATCGCCTTGGTGAAAAGCGCTCTGCCACATACCGATCGATACACCCTGCAGGCCGCCATCGCGGCCGTCCACGATGAGTCCCCCTCCTGGGAACAGACCGACTGGCGCGAGATCACCGGCCTCTACGCGCTACTGCTGCGCATCTGGCCCGCACCGGTCGCCCGCCTCAATTACGCTGTGGCCGTTGGCCTTTCCGGTAGCCCCGCGCGTGGACTCGCCCTACTCGACGCCCTCGCCAGCGAACCTGCCCTGGCCACCTACGGCTACCTGGAGGCCTCCCGTGCCGCCTTCCTCACCCAACTGGGCCGCACCACCGAAGCCGCCCGAGCCTACGAATCAGCCCTGTTCCTGACCGAGAACACGGTAGAACGGGCCTATCTGGAATCCCGCCTCGCCGAACTCAACCCCTGAGCCGACGAGCGCGAAACCCTATTCCGCCCAACGCTCTTCGAGCATCGCCGACACATCCTCGGCGAAATCACCGACCGCGTCGTCGCCGGTGCAGCGCGCATCCTCGGCCAGCGCGGCCCAGCGGTTGATCAGGGCTTCCGAGCGCGGGACGGACAGGCCGTGCTCACGGGCGGAGGCGATGCGGGTGTGGTCCGCGGGCAGGAACCAGTAGGTGGTCAGCCACACCCAGATGAGGCGGGCCTCCAGGATTCGTTCGGCGAGGACGGCGTCATCGGCCAGTGCGGGCCAGACGCCGACGACCTCCGCGCGCCACGCCTCCACCATCTGCTTGGCGCGTTCGCGGGACAGCTCGAAGTCGCAGAGGCAACCGGGGCAGGACACCAGGGCATACGCGATATCCAGGGTGGCATCGCGGTAGCCGCCCCATTCGTAGTCCAGGAAGCGCGCGCCCTCCTCATTGAGGATCACGTTGTCGGGACACAGATCGGACGGGCTGAACGCACGGAAGCGTCCGGCGGAGAACAGCCGATTGCCTCGGACGATCCGCTCGGCGATCTCGCCGGGCACCTCGATGCCGAGTTCACGCTGCAACATACCGGGCACCTCGGAGATCGCGGCCTCGGCCTGCTGTGCGATGCCATCGACCCGATGCACCACATCCACCCGGCGCAGCAGCGCGACGAAATCAGCTTCGCGCCCGACGGTCGCCGCATGCATCCGACCCAGCGCCTGCGCGAATGCCATCAACCCATTGCGCGTCACCGGTTCCGCACCGGATTGCAGCACCTGCGTCATCCGGGAGTTGTCACCGAGATCGCTCAGCACGAGCAGCCGATCCGGGAGACTGTGCGCGATCAGGTATGCGCCGGGTCGCTGTTCGCGGCTGAGCGCGGTGGTGAACTGATAGGACACGGCCTCGCGCAGGAATGCGGAATCGATGCTGGCGACACCGGGCGCCAGACCACCGGTCGTGCGGTCCGCCGCGGATCCGCGCACCTGCTTGACGATGAGCGTCCGGGGTAGGGAGAAGGCGTTCTCCGAAACACGCACGCGTAGGACCGTCGTCCTACCACTACCGCTGAGTTCCATCGGATCGCTCAGCTTTACCGGAGCACCCATTCGCTTTGTGAGCAACTGTTGTGCTGCGGACACGACTTCGGCGGCGCGTTCGGCCAATAGTGCGGTCATCGCTACTCAAGCTACTCGCACCGGGTCACTTCTAGCGAGCGGTTACACAACCTTTCCGCGTCGTTCGGCGTGTCTGCGTCAAGGTTGCGGACGGGGCGCTGCTTGCTTGACACCATTGCGGCTGTCCGGTTTTCTCATCGTCAACTGCCGTGCGCCACACCGCAAACCAGTTGCGTCGAAAGGTCTGCAGATAATGGCCGACACCCCGTCGTCCCACCCGAACGAACCAACTGGCTCGCCCGAGGAAAGTGGCGGCGCGCCCGAGGAAAGTGGCGGCGCGCCCGAGCGCGGTATTGGCGAACAGTTCACCGCGCGACCGGGGCAGCACGAAAGTGCGAACCCGCAACCGACGGAACCGGCCACCGACCATAGCAGACACGAGATGGCGGGACCCGCCGGGTCCCCACAGTTCGAGGGACCCGGGGCGGCGCAATACGGCAGCGAACCGGTGCAGCCGCCACCGCCGGTTGGCGCTCCCACGCAATCGGGACAGCCCAGCTACGGTCCGCCGGGAACCGGTCCTGCACCAGCGCCAGGAACGATGCCGCCTGGTGCAATGCCGAGCAGCGCCACACCGACCGGCGCGGCTCCCAGCTTGGACAAGCCCGGCACCGTACCTCCCGGCGCGATGCAGCCCGGCACAATGCAGCCCGGCACAATGCCGCCTGGCGCGATGCAACCCGGCACAATGCCTCCCGGCGCAACGCCTCCCGGCGCAACGCCTCCGGGCGCAATGCCTCCGGGCGCAATGCCTCCCGGCGCAATGCCTCCCGGCGCAACGCAACCCGGCACGATACAACCCGGCGCAACGCCTCCGGGCGCAACGCCTCCGGGCGCAATGCCTCCCGGCGCAACGCAACCCGGCGCAACGCAACCCGGCACGATGCAACCCGGCACGATGCCTCCCGGCGCAACGCAACCCGGCACAATGCCACCCGGCACGATGCCGCCCGGCGCAATGCCACCCGACTTCCACCCCGACGCACCGACCTACGGCTACCAATCCGCCCCGGGTGTCCCGATCAGCCTCGACGTCGGCAATGCGCTGAGCTACGGCTGGGAGAAATTCCGCGCGAATTTCGGTCCCTGGCTGGCGGTCACGGCGCTCGGCGTGATCATCTACCTCGCCTTCGTGCTCATCGTCCAGGCGGTCCAACCGAATTCGCTGTTCAGCCTGCTGCTGGTCTTCTTGGCGGTGATGGTCGCGATCTGGCTGCTGCAGGCCGCCATGATCCGGGGTGCCCTCTACGAAACCGACGGCAACAAACCGACTTTCGCGTCCTACTTTCATTTCGTGAACGCGGGCAATGTCCTCTTGACAGCCCTGCTCGCCTTCGCACTCACTTGGATCGGCGCGGCACTGTGCTTCGTGCCCGGCCTGATCGCCGGGTTCCTGTGCATGTTCGCACTGCATTTCGTCGTCGATCAGGAACAGGGCCCGTTCGCCGCGATCAAGTCCAGCGCCACCCTGGTCATCGCCAATATCGGGCAGGTGCTGCTACTCGCCCTGGCGGTCCTGGTGATCACCTTTGTCGCCACGCTGCTGTGCGGCTTCGGCCTGCTGGTCGCCGGACCGGTGTGCACGATCGCGGTCACCTACGCCTACCGGGCACTCACCGGCGGCACCCTGTCCGCCTCCTAGTCCTGCGGCGCTGGGCGCACTCGCGCCCAGCGCTCCGGAACCCCCGCCCCGCAACAGAATTGGCGATCACTTTCGGGGACAACGACGGCGTCCACAGCCACATCTGGACCTGCGCGATCGGCCCCTCGCTGCCAGCGCGCGGGCGATGCGCGAGCACCCCGGCGTGAGGATGCCAACCAGGTTCACTGTGAGCGACCGATGTGACGCTGCCTCGGGCGCTCACCGCTGTGAGCCGGAGAACGTAAGACCTACTCCGCGGCGGCCGGGCCCTTCGCCGCACCGTCCTTCTTCTGCTCCGGCTTGACGTCCAGACCCGCTTCCTTGCGCTGCTGCGCGGTGATCGGCGCGGGTGCGTCGGTCAGCGGATCGACACCGCCGCCGGTCTTCGGGAAGGCGATGACCTCGCGGATCGAATCCATACCGGCCAGCAGCGCGGTGATCCGGTCCCAGCCGAATGCGATACCGCCGTGCGGCGGGGCGCCGTAGGAGAACGCGTCCAGCAGGAAGCCGAACTTCTCCTGGGCCTCGTCGTGCCCGATGCCCATCACCTTGAAGACGCGCTCCTGGACATCGCGGCGATGGATACGGATGCTGCCGCCGCCGATCTCATTGCCGTTGCAGACGATGTCGTAGGCATAGGCCAGGGCCGAACCCGGGTCGGTATCGAAGGTGTCGATCGATTCCGGCTTGGGTGAGGTGAACGCGTGGTGCACCGCCGTCCACGCCGAATAGCCAAGTGCCACATCACCACTCGCGGTCGCATCGGCGGTTGGCTCGAACATCGGCGCATCCACGATCCACACGAACGCCCAGGCGTTCTCATCGATCAGACCGCATTTGCGCGCGATCTCGCCGCGCGCCGCGCCGAGCAGCGCACGCTGCGCCTTGGCCGGACCCGCAGCGAAGAACACACAGTCACCGGGCACCGCGCCGACATGTTTGGCCAGGCCCTCGCGCTCGGATTCGCTGAGGTTCTTGGCGACCGGACCGCCGAGCGTGCCGTCCTCCTGCACCAGCACATACGCCAAACCCTTGGCGCCGCGCTGCTTGGCCCACTCCTGCCAGGCGTCGAGCTGACGCCGCGGCTGGCTCGCACCGCCCGGCATGACGACCGCGCCGACGTACTCCGCCTGAAACACCCGGAACGGGGTGTCCTTGAAGTATTCGGCGCATTCGGTGATCTCGACGCCGAAACGCAGGTCCGGCTTATCGCTGCCGAAGCGACGCATCGCCTCGGCATAGGTCATATGCGGAATCGGGAAGGGGATCTCGTGGCCGACCAGCCGCCACAGCGCCTCCAGGATCTCCTCGGCGACGAGGATCACATCCTCCTGGCGCACGAAGCTCATCTCGAGGTCGAGCTGGGTGAATTCCGGCTGACGGTCGGCGCGGAAGTCCTCGTCGCGGTAGCAGCGCGCGATCTGGTAGTACCGCTCGACTCCCGCGACCATCAGCAGCTGCTTGAACAGCTGCGGGCTCTGCGGCAGTGCGTAGAAGCTGCCCGGCTGCAGGCGTGCGGGCACCAGGAAGTCGCGGGCACCCTCGGGAGTCGAGCGGGTCATCGTCGGGGTCTCGACCTCGACGAATTCGTGCTGGGCCAGCACCGCGCGGGCGGCGGCGTTGACCTTGGACCGCAGCCGAATGGCCTTACCGGGCGCCTCGCGGCGCAGATCGAGGTAGCGGTACTTCAGTCGCGCCTCTTCACCGGGCTGCTCGTCGAGTTGGAACGGCAGCGGCGCGGCCTCGTTGAGCACCTCGAGCTCGGTGACGTTGACCTCGATCGAACCGGTCGGCAACTCCGGGTTCTCATTGCCCTCGGGCCGCCGCTCGACGACACCGGTGACCAGCACGCAATACTCGGCGCGCAGCTTGTGCGCCTGTGCGGCGGGCTCACCCTCGCGGAACACCGCCTGCGCCACACCCGACGCATCGCGCAGATCGATGAAGATCACGCCACCGTGGTCACGACGCCGGGCCACCCAGCCGGTGAGGGTGACGGTCTGACCGGCGTGCTCGCTTCGCAGCGAACCAGCCAAGTGGGTGCGCAGCACGGGATTCCTTTCGACGAATGTGACACCGGAAGGGCGAACCCGGTGCGCGTCCATCGTAGTGAGACACATTCCCCAACTGGAAACCGATATCGCCGCCACCCGTGCGAAGCTGTATAGCGACAAGGTCGCGGCCGCCTCTCCCGGGCCGAATCCGAGCATCACGGCACCCGTGCCCACCGCCGCAGGCGCTGCAAATCCAACACAGAAAGCGAAGCAGATGACCTTCAACGAAGGCCTCCAGATCGACCCGGATCGCGCTTCCTCCGGTGGTGGACCGGGGATGGGCGGCAAGCTGGCGCTCGGCGGTGGCGCGGGTGGTCTGATCCTGCTGGTGCTGGGCCTGCTGTTCGGCGGCGATCCCGGGTCGCTGCTCGGACAGCTGAACGGCACCGAGAGCAGCACTGTGCAGCCCGGGACCGCTGGCACGCCCGCGCACTGCAAGACCGGCGCGGACGCCAATAAATACGTCGACTGCCGGGTGGTGGCCACCGCACAGAGCCTCGACGCGGTGTGGGCGGCACAACTGCCGCAGCAGACCGGCAAGAAGTATTCGAAGCCGAAGCTGGTGCTGTTCTCCGGCGCCGTCGCGACCGGCTGCGGCAATGCGACCAGCGCGGTCGGCCCGTTCTACTGCCCCGCTGACCGGACCGCCTACTTCGACACCACCTTCTTCCAGGAGCTGGTCGACCGCTTCGGGTCCAGCGGCGGCCCGCTCGCCCAGGAGTATGTGGTGGCGCACGAGATCGGCCACCACATCCAGAACCTGCTCGGCGATATCGGCCGGTCCCAGCGGGATCCGCGCGGACCCGAGTCGGGCGCGGTGCGCACCGAACTCCAGGCCGACTGCTACGCGGGCATCTGGGCCCACTTCGCGGATAAGCAGAACGCGCCCGGCAGCGACCAGCCGTTCCTGAAGCCCCTGTCCGACAACGACATCCGCGATGCCCTCTCCGCCGCCTCCGCGGTCGGCGACGACCGGATCCAGCGCGCCGCCCAGGGGCGGGTCAATCCGGAGGCCTGGACCCACGGCTCCTCGGACCAGCGGCAGAAGTGGTTCCTCACTGGATATAAGACCGGCCAGGTTCAGGCATGCGATACGTACTCGGCGCCGGATCTGAGCAATCCGCCGGGCCTGCGCTGACGATAGGAATTGGGCGACACCACCGCGCGCGGGCGCTGATTCGGGCCTGCGCGCTGCGATGATCGAGGGCATTCGGTTCGATCATCGAGAGAAATTGGCCTGTTGCACACCGTAGATGGGGATTTCATGCGAACGAAGTCGGCACTGCTGGTTCTGGTCGTGGCACTCGCCGGTAGCTGGGGCATCGCCTCGGCCCAACCGGCCACCGACGCGCCGCCGCCCGGCCCGGTCCAGGCCCCCTTGCCCGCCACCGCATTGTTGACGCTGACGACCATTCCGACCGGCTGGTCCGAGCGGGTCGACCTGCGCCCGATGCTGCAGATCTACGCCGATGGCCGCGCCGTCCACCAGCCCGACGCCGCTGCGACCCCCCGGGCCGCCGACGTCTCACCACAGCGGCTCACCGGCACCGTTCCCACCGACGTCCTCAATGCCGCACTGGCCGAAACCCGAGCACTCGCGGCCCTCGATCTCGGCATGCCGAGCAATGACGACCAGGGCTTGCAGATCATCGACCTGATGCCCGCCCCGCCCGACCAGGACGTCCACGCGCTGATGTACGCCCCGGAGGCGACCCAGGGCCTGACCACCGACCAGCAGGACAACCGCAAACGCTTCACCGATCTCTACCGCAAGCTCCTCGACGCCTTCAGCCAGGACCACTGAATCCATCAGCTCCGAGCGCCGCGACCCTCCCCCACACCGGGGCGAGGGTCGTTGTCGTTCGGCCTCGAGATCGACGCGGCCGCACCCCCATTGGGTTCGGGGGTGGGTCGGATACAGCAGACTCGTCGGCGGGTTTCCACACCCGGCACTTCGAGTGCAGCAGAGATCCCCATACCGGGTGGGATCCCGACAACGGGGACCCGGAGGGACAGCAACGACAGCACCCCCGGCCGGAAATCGGGCGGGGGCACTGTCAGAACCGTTGTGGCGGTTGGGGTTAGAACTGGTCCTGTTCGTAATCCGAGCTGACCAGTTCGTCGGGATGGGTCGCACCGATGACATCGGGGGTGGATTCCCCGAGCGGACCGGTGAGGTCGTCATTGCCGGTACGGCTCTGGTAGGGCTCGACAGTGCGTGAGTGCTCGTCGTCGTTGGCACCGCGCTGCCCGGTGGCACCGGGGCTGCCACCCATGAATGAGCTGCCCGTGCCGGCGGAGCCGGTCGATGTGCCGGTGCCGAACGACGTGCCCGACAAACCCGAGACCCGGCTGATGGGCGAAACGGTGCTGCCCGGGGTACCGGTCACCTTCGGTGTCGACGGCGAACCCGATCCACTCGACGATCCGGACCTGCTCCCGATGCCGGTGATGCTCGGCGTGCCCGTGGTGCTGTGTCCGGTGCTGGTCGATGCCGTCGTGGTGGCCGTACTCGGTGAACCGGAGGTGCTCGATCCGTCCAACAGGCTGGCGGCATTGGTCGAGGCGTCCGAAGCGATCGACTGCGCCTGCTCCAGAATCGGCTCACCGATGTTCTGCATGACCGCCTGCGCGACCTCCTGCGGGGCGGGCAGACCGCTGGTCCCGAGCAGCTGGTTCACCAGACCGGTCAGTTCGGCGGTCTTCCCGGCCAGGTCACCACGGGTGGCATTGGCGACCGCGACGGCCGACCCCAGATGTTCGGTCGCCGTCGCGATCAGCGCGGCCTGACCTGGCGGGGTCAGCGCAACCGGCACGAGTGCGGTGGCCTGTGTGGCGAATTCGCTCGCGATCCCGAGCAACTGCGCATTGCCCTGCTGCACCACCGCGGCAGCCTGCTGGGTGAGTTCGGAGATATCGATACCGCGCTGGCTGGTGTCCTGCCCCTGGGTCTGCGCCGTCTTGCTCGCGGCCTGCGCCTCGCGTGAGGACTGGCCCTCCCACAGCTGCTCGACGGTCTGCAGACCACCCTTGCCCACGCTCACGGCGGCCTCGATGATCTTCGAGGACTGACTGAGAATCGCGGTCGGGTCGAAGGCGCCGATAACGCCGGTGCCGAAACTGCTGAGCAGCTGGAGAATCGGCTGGAACAAGGTGTCGATGCCGGGAATCCCGGGAATCGACAGCCCCTGCATCAGCGTCGCGACCGGGTCGGTAGGAATGCCGGTCGCCGCCGCGCTCGCCGCCGCCCCCTGGGTGCTCGCTCCGCCGAGCGCGCTGCTCACCGCGCTCTGCGCCTGCTGCGCCACACTCTGCGCCGCCTGGACCACCGGCGCCGCCGCATGGCTGATCGCGGTATGCGCATCGGTGAGTGCCTGCGATACGTCCGGCGGCACCGCGCCGGACAGGATCGCGCTGGCATCCGGCGTCGAATTGCCGTTCAGTCCCGACAATCCCGCTGGCATGGTGCCCAGCTGCGGCGAGTCCTCGGTGATCTTGCGCGCGAGTACGAATTCGGGCGCCTCGATCGGCGGCAGATCCGCGGGCAACTGCGGCAGCGACAGATCGCTCAATCCCTGCCCGACATTCTGCAGCGCATCGACCGCGGTGTTCTGTGTCGCGATCACGGCCTCTTCGATCGCCACGCTCTGGCCGTCGGGTGCGATCACGCCGGTATCCATCGGCTTCATGCCCCGCCTCCGACCTGGTTCGTGATCGCGCTCAACACGCCGGCGTTGCTGGAATCGGTGGTATCGAACGCACCGGCCGCGGTGAACGCCGACTTCGACAGCTTGTCGTACTTGGCCGAGAGATCGTTGATGTCCTTGGCCTGCAATACCTGTGCCGCGGCGAAGGCCAACAGATAGTCGCCGCCGATCAAACCGAATACCGGCGTGAGCGCGGCAACGTTCTGCACGGCGTCGAAATTGCCCGCCCCCGCGATCTCGCCGGCCACCCCGGCGTTCGTGGTAGCGAAGGCTCGGACCGCATCGGTCTCCACCGAGAGATCAGCCATCGAGTTGCACCCCCCATATCCTTTTGAACTGCAGTTCAGTACTCATAGCGTCGATCAACGTCACTCCCTGCCCGGACCGGCAGCGCAGCTGTGATCGGGCCCCTGCGCAGCCGCGAGTTGATACCGGCACCGCTGCGGTTGCGCCCAATATAGCGGACCCCAACGGCATCTTTCGAGCCCAACGCGGCCACCGGAAAGGAACTGGAACGTGTTGCAAATTAGAACAAGTTCTATATTCTCGATCACATGAAGGTCGCAGTGACCGGCGCAGCCGGGTACCTTGGCACGAATCTGCTCAGCCTGCTGGTCGAACGAGGACATGAGGTCACCGCCATCGATCGCATCGTTACGGAGCAGCGGACGGACCCGAACATCACCTGGGTCAGCGGCAATGTGCTCGATCCCGAATCCATGCGCACCGTCCTCGCGGGCGCGGAGATTGTCTACCACCTGGTCGCCGTGATCACCCTGGCCGAGCAGCACGACTTGGCCTGGAAGGTCAATACAGAAGGCGTGCGCGTCGTCGCCGAGGCCGCACTCGACCTCGGCGTGCGCCGGATGGTGCATGCCAGCTCCATCCACGCCTTCAACCAGTACACCTGCGGCGGCCGCATCGACGAGTCCTCGGTGCGCTCGACCGATCCGAGCCTGCCCGTCTACGACCGGTCCAAGTGGGCGGGCGAGATCGAGTTGCGCAAGGTCATCGACAAGGGCCTCGACGCCGTCATCTGCAATCCCACCGGCGTCTTCGGCCCGCTCGACTACAGCACCCCGCTGTCCAGGATCAACCGCACGCTCAAGGACGCGGCTCGCGGCCGGGTGCCCGCGATGATCGGTGGCGGCTTCGATCTGGTCGACGTGCGCGATGTCGCCAAGGGCCTGATCCTGGCCGGGGAGCGCGGCAAGACCGGCGAGAACTACCTGCTCGGCGGCTCGATGATCTCCATGCTCGACCTGTGCCGCACGGCGGCGGCCTGCGGCGGCAAGAAGGGGCCGAAGTTCTCGATCTCCCCCAAGGTCGTCAACGGCCTGATCCCGGCACTCGAGCCGATCGGCAAACTCTTCAAGACCGATATCGTCTCGAAGGCCGCGCTCGGCGCGCTGGTCTCGGCCCCGATCGTCGACCACGGCAAGGCCGAACGCGAAATCGGCTATCAGCCACGGCCCATCGATGAGACCGTGCGCGATCTGGTCACCTTCTTCACCGACCCGCAGCAGCTCACCCAGTCCACCACCCGACAGATCGCTTGACACCGTTTAGAACACATGTTCGACTGAGAGGGTGCGGTGGCAAAGCCAAACCCTGGATGCCGACGACGGCGCCCTGCCCGGCCTGGGCCGGGCAGGTTTCGTGCGCACCGTGCAGACCCCCGAATTCGAGGGCATCACGTTCCACGAGGTGCTGTGCAAGAGCGCGCTGAACAAAATGCCGGAGGCGTCGAACCTGCCGTTCCATTGGACGATCAATCCGATGCGCGGTTGTTCGCATGCCTGCCGCTACTGTTTCGCGCGTCCCACCCATGAGTATCTGGATCTGGACGCGGGCCGGGATTTCGATTCGCAGATCGTGGTGAAGACCAATATCGCCGCGGTACTGCGCAAGGAACTCGGCCGCCGCTCCTGGCATCGGGAACCAGTCGCACTCGGCACCAATACCGATCCGTATCAACGTGCCGAGGGTCGATATCGTTTGATGCCCGGCATCATTCGCACGCTGACCGATTCCGGGACGCCGTTCTCCATCCTCACCAAGGGCACTCTGCTGCGCCGAGATCTGCCACTGCTCACCGCGGCGGCCGGGCAGGTCCGGGTGAGCATCGCGGTCTCCATCGCGATCCTGGACATCGATCTGCACCGCAGCCTCGAGTCGGGCACCCCGGCCCCGAAGGCACGGCTGGAAATGGTGCGGGCGCTCGCCGATGCCGGGTTCGAGGTAAATGTCATGGTCGCACCGGTGATTCCCTATCTCACCGACAGCCGCGCCCATCTGGACGCGCTGTTCGGCGCGATCGCCGAGGCCGGGGCGGTTTCGGTGGTCGCGTTCCCGATGCATCTGCGCGGCGCCACCCGCGGCTGGTTTCTGAGTTGGCTGGCCGAGCACCATCCCGCGCTGCTGCGCCGCTATCGCCAGCTCTATGGGCGGGGCGCCTATGTGACACCGGAGTACGGCTCCTGGCTACACGAGCGGGTGCAGCCGCTGCTACAACAACACGGCCTCATCCGCGAACACACCCCGGAACCCGAGACCCAGCCCACGACACCGGTTCCGAACGACACGCAGCTGGCGCTCTTCTCGTAAAGCATTTCACAAGCAAATCCCGCACACGGCGGAGTAGGTTGGCCAATGGCACCTCCCATCGGACGAGGAAGTGAAGCAGGCACATGTCCCCACATCATCGGATCAGCGCGGACCAAAATGATGTCGGCACAGCGAAATTGGAAAAGGTTGTAATTCGGTTCGCCGGGGACTCCGGCGACGGAATGCAGCTCACCGGTGACCGCTTCACACACGAGGCGGCCGCATTCGGCAACGACCTCGCCACCCAGCCCAACTTTCCGGCCGAAATCCGGGCGCCGCAGGGCACGCTACCCGGCGTCTCGTCCTTCCAGATCCAGATCGCCGACTACGACATTCTCACCGCCGGTGACCAGCCCGATGTGCTGGTGGTGATGAACCCGGCCGCGCTGAAGTCGAATCTGGAGGACCTGCCGCGCGGCGCCACTGTCATCGTGAACACCGACGAATTCACCAAGCGCAATCTCGGCAAGGTCGGCTATGCGACGGATCCGCTCAGCGATGACACCCTGAGCGATTTCGTGGTGCACCGCGTCCCGATGACCTCACTGACCCTCGCCGCGACCGAACCGACCGGTGTCGGCAAAAAGGACGGCCAGCGCGCCAAGAATATGTTCGCGCTCGGCCTGCTGTCCTGGATGTACGGCCGCCCGATCGGTGGCACCGAGCGCTTCCTGCGCGAGAAGTTCGCCGCGAAGCCCGATATCGCCGAGGCGAATCTGCTGGCCTTCCGCGCGGGCTGGAACTACGGCGAGACCACCGAGAGCTTCGCCACCACCTTCGAGGTATCCCCCGCCAAGCTGCCGCCGGGCACCTATCGCCAGATCACCGGCAATACCGCGCTCGCCTACGGCCTCGTCACCGCAGGTCAGCTGTCCGGATTGCCGGTCTTTCTGGGCACCTATCCGATCACGCCCGCCTCGGACATCCTGCACGAGCTGAGCAAGCACAAGAACTTCGACGTCACCACCTTCCAGGCCGAGGACGAGATCGCGGGCATCGGCGCGGCGCTGGGTGCTTCGCTCGGCGGTGCGCTGGGGGTCACCAGCACCTCCGGACCCGGACTCGCACTCAAGAGCGAGACCATCGGACTCGCGGTGATGACGGAGCTGCCGCTGCTGATCGTCGATGTGCAGCGCGGCGGTCCGTCCACCGGACTGCCGACCAAGACCGAACAGGCCGATCTGCTGCAAGCGCTGTATGGGCGCAATGGGGAGTCGCCGGTCGCGGTGCTCGCGCCGCGTTCCCCCGCCGACTGCTTCGCCGTCGCGGTGGAGGCGGCCCGCATCGCCCTCACCTATCGCACACCGGTGCTGTTGCTCTCGGACGGCTCGATCGCCAATGGTTCTGAGCCATGGTCGATTCCGCGTGTCAGCGACTTGGCACCGATCGATCCGCGCTTCGAGCCGCACGCCGAGGAAGGTACGCCGTTCCAGCCCTATGCCCGCGATCCGGAGACCCTCGCCAGGCCGCTCGCGGTGCCGGGCACCGCGGGCCGAGCGCATCGGATCGGCGGACTGGAGAAGGCCGACGGCAGCGGCAATATCTCCTATGAGCCCGCCAACCACGAGCTGATGGTGCGCCTACGGCAGGCCAAGATCGATGGCATCGCCGTTCCCGAGCTCGAGGTCGACGATCCGGATGGGCGTGCCGAACTGCTGCTGATCGGCTGGGGCAGCTCCTACGGACCGATCGGCGAGGCCTGTCGCCGCGCCCGCCGCCGCGGTGTCCCGGTCGCCCAGGCGCACCTGCGATATCTGAATCCATTGCCCGCCAACCTCGGTGCCGTACTGCGCCGCTATCGCACGGTGGTGGCGCCGGAGATGAACGGCGGTCAGCTGGCCATGCTGCTGCGGGCGAAGTACCTGGTGGATGTGCAGCCGTGGACGAAGATCGCGGGTACGGCGTTCTCCGCGCAGGAACTCGTCGGGGTGATCGATGCCGCTCTGGACGGGTCGATCGAGGAGATGGAAAACGATAAGGCCTTCGCGGCGCGGGCTCGGGCCACGTACTCGACTGGGGGTAACTGATGACCATCGTCGAAACCTCGCTCATCGGAACCGATCTCGGTCTCACCGGGATCTCCGGTGTCCCCGCGGCCGACGGGCCGCAAAAGGTCAAGGACTTCACCTCCGATCAGGAGGTGCGCTGGTGCCCCGGCTGCGGCGACTACGTGATCCTGGCGACCGTGCGCGGCTTCCTCGCCGAACTCGGATTGCGCAGGGAGAACCTGATGTTCGTCTCCGGGATCGGCTGCTCGAGCCGGTTCCCGTACTACCTCGAGGCCTACGGTATCCACTCGATCCACGGCCGGGCGCCCGCCATCGCGACCGGGCTCGCGGTGACCCGGCCGGATCTGTCGGTGTGGGTGGTGACCGGTGACGGTGACGCGCTCTCGATCGGTGGCAACCATCTGATCCACGCACTGCGCCGCAATGTGAATATGACGATCCTGCTGTTCAACAATCGGATCTACGGACTCACCAAGGGGCAGTACTCCCCCACCTCGGAACAGGGCAAGATCACCAAGTCGACGCCGATGGGCTCGGTCGACCACCCGTTCAACACCCTCTCGGTCGCGCTCGGCGCCGAGGCCAGCTTCGCCGCCCGCGCACTGGATTCCGATCGCGCCGGCCTCACCGAGGTGCTGCGCGCCGCCGCCGAACACCGCGGCACCGCATTCGTGGAGATCCTGCAGGACTGCCCGATCTTCAACGACGGCTCCTTCGACGTGCTGCGCAAGGGCGACGCCGAATCCCGCCTCATTCCGCTGCACGACGGCCAACCGATCCGCTTCGGCGCCGACGGTGAATTCGCCGTGGTCCGTGATGGTTTCGGACTCGCGGTGGCCCGCGCCGACGAGGTCGAGGAGTCCGACATCATCGTGCACGACGCCAACGCCGACAATCCGGAGTACGCCTACGCCCTCTCGCGCCTGTCCGACCAGGACCTCGGCCATGTGGTGACCGGCATCTTCCGCAATGTCACCAGGCCCACCTACGACGATGCGGTCCGCACCCAGACCACAGCGGCGCGGGAACGCACACCGGTACAGGCGGATTCGCTGCAAACCCTGCTCAATGGCCCAGAAACCTGGACCGTCGACTAGCGGGGATCAGTTCGGCAGTCCCAGCCGATCTGCGAGCGCGCCGAGGGTTCGATGCAATGCGGCGCGCTCGGCGGCGGTGAGATCCGCGGTGGTCTCGGCGTCGATCTCACGTGCCACTTCGAGGCATTTGCGCAGTAGCGCGTGTCCGTGGGAGGTCAGACTCAGGATCTGACGGCGACGATCCTCCGGATCGCGCAGTCGATCGATGGCGCCCAGGGATTCCAAGTGGTCGGCCAGGGTGACGACCAGGCTCGGCGCGACGCGCAAGATCTGCGCCATCTCCATCTGCGAAGCGGGACCGTTGGCCGCGAGCACATTCAGCATTCCGGCATGTTTCGGCTTGAGGCCGAGATCCGCCACGCGGGCACTGAAGCGGTCCGTCAGGAACGCGCCGAGCAGTCCGAGCCGGAAGGTGACGGTCTCCGGCAGATTATCCGCCTTGACGTTCTTCATGAGTCGCATAATACTGATCCCAGAACCATTCAGACTTTGAACGATTCTTGGAGTGAAAGATGCAGACCGAGAAGCTCACCAAGTCCGCGATCATCGTCAACGCAATCGGTGCGAGTGTCGCCATGGCATTCAGCGCCGTGGCTCTGATCGACCCCACCCTCGCCGTAACCGGCGGCGCGGACTCCGCCGGCGTCGATATGTACGCCCAGGCCTATGCCGCCCGCGCCATCCCACTCGGCGCCGCTCTACTGTTCAGCCTGACCAGCCGCCACAAGCGCGGCCTGCTACCGCTGCTGACCGTTTCCGGAGCGGTCCAGCTCGGTGACGTCGCCATAGGCGCCACTCAGGGTGTTCCGGGCATGATGGTCGGCGGCACCGTGCTCGCGCTCATTCATCTGGCCACTGCCGGCCAGTTGGCCCTCGGCAGGAATCGCGACGTCGCAGCCACCGCCTGAGCATGAGACGGCGCGACCGACGCGCACAGCGGCGAGATACGCATTCGGCTCCTCAGCAAGAAAGAGGGTGCTCAACCATGCAGCTTCTGGAACACCGATGTGGCGGCAGAGCCTTCCTTACGAACCGGGAATCCGTACCCGCCACGACACTTCGCAAGCCGTCAGGACGATTCGGGCCGAGCCGGGACGCTCGCTTACGTAGAAGCCGGGTCGGACTGCTGTGAGCGATCGTCCGGACCGGCTGCCGACGGTCAGGCGCGCTTGGCGAACCCCAGGTCGATGACCGCGTCGCGTTCCTGTTCGAGCTCGGCGACGCTGGCGTCGATACGGGTGCGGGAGAAGTCGTCGATATCGAGGCCCTGGACGATCGAGTATGCGCCGTCAGCGCAGGTGACGGGGAACGAGGCGATGAGGCCTTCGGGGATGCCGTAGGAGCCGTCGGAGGGGACGGCCATGGAGGTCCAGTCATCGGCGCGGGTGCCGAGGGACCAGTCGTGGATGTGGTCGATGGCGGCGCTGGCCGCGCTGGCGGCCGAAGATGCGCCACGGGCCCGGATAATGGCGGTACCACGCTGTTGGACGGTGGGGATGAAGTCCTCACGCAGCCAGGTCTGGTCGACGAGGTCGAGGGCGGGGCTGCCTGCGATGGTGGCCTGAGTGATATCCGGGTACTGAGTCGCGGAGTGGTTACCCCAGATGGTGACGCGGGCGATATCTGCGGCAGGTGTGCCGGTCTTCTTGGCGAGTTGGGCGATGGCGCGGTTGTGGTCGAGCCGGGTCATGGCGGTGAAGCGTTCGGCGGGCACGTCGGGGGCATTGCTCATCGCGATGAAAGCGTTGGTATTGGCCGGATTTCCGACCACGAGCACCTTGACGTCGGCGGCGGCGCTGGCATTGATGGCCTGCCCCTGCTCGGTGAAGATCGGGCCATTGGCGGCCAACAGATCCGAACGCTCCATCCCCGCGGTGCGCGGCCGCGCGCCCACCAGCAGCGCGACATTCGCCCCGGCGAACCCGACCCACGGGTCGTCACTGATATCGATCGACTCCAGCAGTGGGAAGGCACCGTCCTCGAGCTCCATCGCCACACCCTCCAGCGATGCGACCGCGGCCGGGATCTCGAGCAGGCGCAGCCGCACCGGTGTATCGGACCCGAGCATGGCCCCGGACGCGATCCGGAACAGCAGACCGTAGGCGATCTGCCCCGCACCCCCGGTCACGGCGACGGTCACGGGCGCGGTCCGAGCGGCGGTGCTCACGACGAACTCCTTGCGATAGGCGGACACTCGATCCCCACCCTAACGACTCTCACCACCCCCGAACCGCAGTGGTGAGCTACACGACAATCACCCCGGCAAACACATCTACCAGCCCCCGCAATCAACAGGCGCGAGTCGGCCAGCCCCCGACGCGACCGTTGCGCCGCGGCCAACCGCCCCACCCAAGGATCTGCGCCCGTGCGGGTTCAGGGGGTATTGCAGCACGTCTGATCAGAAGTGCTGATGATGCTGTGCGCGCCCCGCTCCGGTGGGTGAGTTTGGGTACCTGCCGGTGCGAGATACGGACCCTCGGAACCGATGCCGCCGTTCGACACATCGTGCAATCGTGCATCGTGCGCAGTGTCGCACCGACAGCAGATTCGCATGTCGCGCAGCTCAACTCGCGCCTGCGGATCCCGCGGAAACGCGAACATCCGCGACGGAGAGAGGCTGTCCGCCAGCGACACTCAACCCACCCGCCAACTCAACCCGCGCACAACTCAGCATCCCATCAACGCATCCTGCCAACCTCGGCCACGCGCGAAATCCGCTGTGCGCGAGTTCAGCACAACCCCGCGACTTCCTGATCGGTCAGCACGATCGGCGACACATAGTCCTTCGCCCTGGCAAGCCGCACAGCGCGGTACAGCGGACGCTGCTCCAGGCCCGCGTCGCGAGCTTCGGCGCGCAGCTGGTGGACGAGCATTGTCGACACCGCGACGGCCGCGGCGAGTTCACTGGCGGACAGGGCGTCGGCGAGTTTGCGCAGGCCGAGCAGATGTAATTCGCGACCGCTGCCCGCATCGGTGTACATCGCGAGCGGAACAACCTGGGATTCGGCGCCGGCGGTGACTCGCAGGACAATTCGGCTCAAACGGGCCGGGTAGACAAGGATCTCCACGCCGTTCGCGGCGGCCAGGTCGACCCGGCGTTCACCGAAGGTGTGCCTGGCGTGAATCGTGGTCCCGGCCAACCACATCCGCCGCCGTCGCAGCGCGATGGCATAGGCAACCGTCGGCACGCCGACGACCACACCGATCGCGATCGCGATCGACCACGGCACCAGCAGCGCCGCCAGCAGTGCGGCACCGACACCCACCCCTACCGCGGCGAGGGCGAGTCGCCGCAGCATGGGTGCGTAGGTTTCGGGTGCGACGAGGTCGAGTCCGACCGTCGGAACCGGTTCGGCTGCGCCGGGATCGATGGGCTCTACGGGCACGGCTGCGCATTCATATGGGTGCGGATGTCGTCTTCGGGCACCGTACTACCCGGCCGGGCGCAACGCCGCCGCGACAGCGGCGACCGTCTCGTCCAGTGGGATCTGGCGCTGCTCACCGGTGGCCATATCCTTCAGGCCGATGGTGTTCTCGGCCAGGTCACGATCGCCGAGGACCAGGGTGAATTTCGCACCGGACTTATCGGCGGCCTTCAAGGAACCCTTGACGCTACGTCCGCCGTAGGCCAGGTCGACCCGAATCCCCGCCGCTCGCAACTGCGCCGCCAGCACGACAAGGCGCTGTTTGGCCGCGTCGCCCAGCGCCACACCGTACACCTCGCACCGCGCCGGATCCCCCGCCGATTTGCCCTCGGCCTGCAAGGCCAGAACGGTGCGGTCGACGCCGAGGCCGAAACCGATACCGGATAGCGGCTGTCCACCCAGCTCGGCCATCAGCCCGTCGTAGCGCCCGCCGCCGCCGATTCCCGACTGCGCCCCGAGTCCATCGTGCACGAATTCGAAGGTCGTCTTCGTGTAATAGTCCAGGCCGCGCACCATGCGCGGATTGACCACATACGGTATGCCGAGCGCGTCCAGATATCCCAGCACCTGTTCGAAGTGCGTCTTCGCCGACTCGGACAGGTGATCGATCATCAACGGCGCGTTCGCGGTCATCTCCCGCACCTCGGGCCGCTTATCGTCGAGCACGCGCAGCGGATTCAGTTGCGCCCTTCGCTTGGTCTCCTCGTCCAGCGGCAGGCCGAACAGGAACTCCTGCAACAGCTCTCGATACTGCGGACGGCAGGTCTCATCACCGAGCGAGGTGATCTCCAGCCGGAAACCGTCGAGTCCGAGCCCGCGATATCCGGCGTCGGCGATCGCGATCACCTCGGCGTCCAGTGCCGGATCATCGACGCCGATGGCCTCGACGCCGACCTGCTGCAACTGCCGGTACCGACCGGCCTGCGGCCGCTCGTAGCGGAAGAACGGACCCGAGTACACCAGCTTCACCGGTAGTTGGCCCCGGTCGAGTCCGTGTTCGATAACCGCTCGCATAACACCGGCGGTACCCTCCGGCCGCAGCGTGACGCTGCGGTCGCCGCGGTCGGCGAAGGTGTACATCTCCTTGGTCACCACATCGGTGGACTCACCGACACCGCGGGCGAACAGCGCGGTGTCCTCGAAGATCGGCAGCTCCACATGCCCGTATCCGGCCAGTCGGGCGGCGCGGATCAAGCCGTCGCGCACCGCGACGAACTCGGCCGAACCGGGTGGCACGTAATCCGGGACCCCCTTCGGGGCGGAGAAGCTGCTGGTCTTGGTCACGATGGTCAAGTTTCCACCACCACCGCCTGTCAAGTCCAACCGGTTAGCCCGCGCGGTAAATGGCCTGCTGAGCAGTCTCAGGAATAGATGGCACAATCCTGTGCCGTACGTAACGGATACGGGAGGAACGTGGTAGTGCCGAGCAACGAACAGCGACGGGCAGCGGCGAAACGCAAGCTGGAGCGCCAGCTGGCCAACCGGGCCGATCGGGCGCGCAAGCGCAAGCGACTCATGATCGCCGGGTCCGTGCTCGGCGTGGTCGTGGTGGCAGCGGCGGCCGTCGGCGTGTACTTCCTGACCAAGAGTGATAACAAACCCGCGGCCATCAGCTGCGACTACCGCAACAGCCAGAAGCCCGCCGATAAGCCGGTCAACAAGCCGCGCACCAGCGGCATCGAGAACACCGGCGATAACGCCAAGCTCAGCGTCAGCATGGAGACCTCCCAGGGCCCCGTCGGCCTGACGCTGGACAACGCCAAGGCGCCCTGCACCGTGAACAGCTTCGCCAGCCTGGCCGGACAGGGCTACTTCGACAACACCATCTGCCACCGCATGACCGCGGACGAGGGCCTGAAGGTGCTGCAGTGCGGTGATCCGACCGGCACCGGCACGGGCGGTCCCGGCTACCAGTTCGACAATGAGTACCCGACCAATCAGTACAACCCCGCCGACCCGGCGCTACAGAAGCCGATGGACTACAAGCGCGGCACACTCGCGATGGCCAACGCGGGACCGGATCCGGTCGACGGCGGTGGCACCAACGGCAGTCAGTTCTTCATCGTCTACGGCGATTCGAAGCTGCCGCCGAACTACACCATCTTCGGCACGGTCGACCCGGACAGCATGGCCACACTGGACAAGATCGCCGCGGGCGGTCAGGACAACTCCAACGGCCAGGGCGACGGTAAGCCGAATCTCCCCGTGACCATCCAGTCGGTTCGCATCGACTAGTGACACGCCCGGTCCGGGTGCTCGCTTCGTTCGGGCCCGCTGCGCAGAATGAGCAGCGGGCCCGAACTGTCATCCACTGGATGAGCCTAGGGTAGGCGACCCTAATCGTTCGGTTAGGATGCGCTAAAACCGAAGATACTCCGAAGCTTTCGCCTACCCGCCGGAATTGTGCGATATATGCTGTTAAGCGGCACGCCCACGCGGTTGGTGCCGAGCTTTCTCGGGTAATCTCGAATGAAGGAGAACGCGTAGCGTAGTCATCCCCTGATCGGGCGACCCCCTCGGGAGTGCCACGCAACGAGTCCTCTGGGTGTCCGCGTTTGCAGGCGGGGCACCGACACGACGGATTACAGTTCGGCGTGCCGGCGTCCGTGTCAAGCACCACAACATCCATAGTGATCACTGCAGCATCGGGGAGCAGCCATGTCCGAGGAACTGGACGACATCGGCCGGGAAACCGCGGCGATGATGAAGACTATGTTGCAGCTTGCGACCCTGGTCGCGCTGCGGACCCGGGAGCGTGGTCAGAAAGAAGCCGAAGCCCGCGTCAAGGTCACCGAGGCCCGTATCAAGGAGGCTCGGGAACTGCAGATCCGTGAGGCCCGAGACGCCAAGGCGAAGGACCCACGCAATCTCGAATTGGCCCGCATGGTCGAGAAATCGGTACCGGCGCAGGGTATTTCACTGGAGAAGGATCGATTCTCCGCACAGGCCGAGGCCAGTCGGATGGCCGCGACCGCGTCGGCTCAGTCCAAACCGCTCGTTCGTTACGACTCCCAGGAACGTCGGATGGCAATCGCGGCACATCTCGCTCGCATCGGCATAGCACCGGAATTGGCGGCGGTGCGGATGCTCATCGAGGTAGGCCAGGGCCAACCGCCCGAAGAAGCGGTTCGCATTCGTGATGAAGCGGCCCGAGCCGCTGCGGCACGGGGCCGGGAGCAGGACGCCCGCGGCCTGGAACGCGTCAGACAGTAAGGCGCACACCGCAAACCAAAACGCCCGCTGAAATCAGCGGGCGTTTCGTCGTTCTCGGAGTTCTCACATGCGGAAATCGCCGATGGTCGGATCACCGAAGAGCCCCTGGGCCGGGGACTTCAGCGGTAGCGGGCTGAGCATGTCCTTGTGGCCGTTGCGCACACTGCAGTACTTGAACGGGCCACGCGGATCGAACAGCTTGGTCATATGCGGATCGGCGTGGTCGAGGAACCAGATGCTCAATCCGGTGCTCGGCTCCAGCCGGTAGTGTTCCCAGGCGCGCCATAGCGCGTCCAACCGCGCCACCGCCTCGGCATGTTTCCACCACTCCGGGCACCACACCGTTTCACTGATGTCGGTGACCTGACGCCGATACACCAGGCTGAGGTAGTTCTCGACGAACTCCACCACATTGGTGTAGATCATGGGCTGTTGCTGCTGTTCGGTCACTGCTCCACCTCGCTGACGCCCGATGGTGCTGTGTCCATGGTTCGCTCCTTCACAGGGGCCGGACCTCCTCGACTTGGCCGTGCTCGGGTGGCGGAGCAGCCTTGGTCAGGTTGGGCGAGCCGAACAGGTCGGCGATCTCGGTCTTGCGCCCCGGAAGATGGTGCGAGATCGACTTCTTCACGTCATCAGCGTAGTCGCCCTCCCACCACGGCACGGTGCGCACGAGCACCGCCGGCTGGCCGGAGGTGAAAACGATCGCGCGCCCCTGCGGCAGGGTCGCCAATGCGTTCACGGTGAAGGTCTTCGACGAACCCAGTGACCGCGAATAGCTCTTGCCGCCTTTGGATTCCGAGACCGAGGAGGAGATCGCGTCGTACTCGCCGATCGCCTCGGACCGGTCCCGCAGGAAGTTCATATCGTCGACGCCGGGGCCGAGCACCTTGACATTGGCCGCCGACCACAGCGCGAGCATGCCGTCATCACCCCAGCAGCGCGCACCCTGGGCCCAGGACTGCAGCACCGTCATCACCACGATGCCGCGCGAGCCGAAGTGACTGTACTGCTTGGGCAGATCCTTCCAGCGAACCACATTCGCCGCCTCGTCGAGCACGGCGAGCATCGGAATAGGCAGCCGTCCGCCGGGCGACCGCGAGGCCTTGCGCATGGCCACATCGACCACAGCCTCGGTGAGCGCGCTCACCAGCGGCGCCGCCGAACCGCGGCCCTCCAGCGACAGACTGTAGAGAGTGCCGTTGTTCTCGATGAATTCGAGTTCGTCGAACTGCATGCGGTTGTCGCCGGGCAGGATCCACGGATGCACATTCGACAGCTGCAGGCAGCGGATCATCTTCTTCGCGGTGCCGAAGATGCCGCTCTTGGTGCGTGGATCGGCGTTGTACTGCATCGCGAGGCCCGAGGCCGTGTAGTGCTTGCTCGCATTGCGCAGCAGCTCGATGGGTTCGGCGTCGTTGGGGTTGGTCACCCAATCCCAGACCTGGACGATCGGGCGATTGCCGAGCGCGGCGGCCAGGAACAGCCCGGCCAGCAGATCCTCGGCCTCCGGATCGAAGAATACGTCGCCCTTGGCGTCGGAGCCGTTGTCGGCGTCGGCGAAATGGCCGGCCAGCCGCGCGGCCCGCATCTCGGCGCCGTCGTGGTGGGCGTCCACCCAGTCCAGCGGATCCCAGAACCAGGAGGGCTCCTCCCCTGCGACGCCCTGCGGATCGAAGACGAAGGTGCGACTTCCCTTGGCCTCGCGCACATCTCGGGTCGCGTCGACCACATCGCGCTTATTCGAGGTGGACAGTACCGGGCCGATCGCGGTCAGGATTGCCGGGATCACCCGCGAGGTCGACTTGCCCTGCCGCGGGCCCCAAATGTCCAGGTGCAGATCCTCATAGGAGCCGTAGAGCATCACCCCGTCGGCGACGCCGATGCCGATCGGTACGCCGGGGCTGTCGTTGTAGCCGAGTCGCACGCCGAGCAGATCGGCCTTGGCCCGGACCCCGGCCTCGGTGAGCGACTTGATGGCGCTGCCGCTTCCCATGACATCGGCCTTTTCGTCGACGGCGAGCCTGCCCACCGCCCGACGCGAGGCAAGCCTCTTGCGCACCACCAGATAGGCGATGAGCGCCGCGACGACGAGCAGCACGATTACGGTGGAGGCGCGCGGCCAGTGCAGCTTGCCCTTGGCGAGATCGGCGACGATCTCGATCGGGTTGATCGGAATGTGCTGCGGCGTGACCGCCATCGCGTTGCCGAGATGCAGTGCGAGCCAGAGGGTTCCGAGCAGCGCGAAACTGGCGTAGATCAGGTAGAGGGTGATATCGGGTCCGACCGCGGCCGGATCCTGCACCTTCTTTTTCGCCATGTCTGCCTCCTGTTAGGACCTAGCTATGCGGTTGTCGCTGGTACGGGTTCAGCGGTACGCGTCGAGTCGCCAGCCCGCCGGTGTGCGTACGACGGTCGCGATCACCGTCGTGGGCGGCAGGGATTCCTTGCGCCCGTTCGGATAGACGACCGTCTGCTCGATCCCGATCTTGAACTGCTCGACATTGGGATCCGTGCTCGCGGGCGGGCGCTCACCCGATGCGAAGGTGAAGGCATCGATATGCGCCTGTGCCTTGGCCCAGTCGGCCCACTGCAGCGTCGCCTTCGGCGTCTCCACCGCGGTGGGCGTGCTGTCCAGTATGCGGATCAGGCTGGGCCCCAACCATTTCCGCGCACGCGACAGCGAGGCGCCCTGGGCCTCGGTGGCGGGCTGCCAGGAGTAGATCTCCTTCAGCGCGGCCACCGCGACGCCATCGGGCGTCACCGGATCGGGTGCGGGCACCTCCTCCAGCAACCGGGTCGTGGACGTGGGTGGATGCGGCGCAGCGGAACCCGCGTCCTTGTCCTTGCTGCCGCACCCTGCACCGAGCATCGCAACGCTCACCACCAGCATCACCACCAGTTTCGCGCATATGTCATTCAAGGCTAACCGCCATGGCCGATACTTGGGCGGTCCACTCGCGGCACACGCTTCGGCGTGTTCGCTCGCCGCACGCGCGGTTGTCGTCCCCGCCGCGGTCGCGGTTGTCGTCTCCGCCGCGGTCGTGGTTGTCGTCTCCGCCGCGGTCACGGTTGTCGTCCCCGCCGCGGTCGCGGTTGTCGTCACAGTACCCTCCTCCCGCGGCCATCACCCGGCACCGCAACCTCGGTTACGCCACTGGAATGCCCGTATGCGGCGGGCACGGATTTGATCATTCGTCCATTGCCGGAATAGATTCCGACCTCGGCGGGGCCACGCGGGCCGAACGAACTGAATACCAGATCGCCGGGCTCCAGCTTGCGCATGGGAACCTCGATGCCCGCCTCCCACTGCTGTTCCGCGGTCCGCGGCAGCGTAACCGTGCCCGAGGAGGCCGCGAACACCGCGGCCGAGGTGAGCCCGGGTCCGTCCAGTCCGCCACCGCTCGGTCCCTGCGGACCACCACCACCCCAGACGTACGCAGTGCCGAGCCATTGCTGGGCCGCCTGGACGATCTGCCCGCGGCCCACACCCTCCTGCGGAGTGAAGCGCCCATTGGAGCCCTGCGCGCGGTACAGCGGTTCCATCGCAAGGATATTCGCGACATAGGGCTGGGTCTCCGCATAGTGTGCGGCCACCAGGTTCGGCATGCCGCCGGAGGCCAGTACCGCACCCTCACCGGCGTTGTAGGCGGCCAGGGTCAGCGCGACGACATCGCCCTGCACCCGGCCCGCGGACTCCCATCCGACGATCTTGCGCGCGATGGCGCACATATAGCGGCCCTGACCCATGATCGCGTCACCGTCGTCCCACACGCTGGCCACACCATTGCCATCGGCATCGATGACATAGGGCTGACCGTCGTCGGGATCGATACTGGCCGCGGTCCCGGGCAGGAACTGGGCCAGCCCCTGCGCGCCAGCGGGTGAGGACGCGCCGCGCCGGAATCCGGACTCCTGCCTGCCCTGTGCGGCCAGCAGCGAGGGGGTGATCTGCGGGCAGATGGAACCCGCACGGCGATACCAGATTTCGAGTTCCTGCGGTACCTTGCCCGCCGCCAGCGCGCCGCCCGCCGTGCCGAAGCCACGATTGCAGCGCGGATCGGACGAGAAGGCCTGCGCGCCACCGACATCCGGTGTCGGGGCGCCGTCGAGCCAAGGCAGCGGGTCGATCTGGCGGCCACCGGTGAAGCGCCCGCCCGGGACGATCTCGAAATGCAGGTGCGGACCACTGGATTGGCCCGCCGACCCGACCTGGGCAATGGGCTGACCGGCGACAACGGTATCGCCGACGTGTACGTGCACACCGCTGTCCCACATATGCCCGTAGACCGCCGAATAGGCGCGGCCGTTGGTATCGACGGAGTCGACCACGATCCAGTTGCCGAAACCGGATGCGGGACCTGCCGCGACGACGCGTCCATCGGATACCGAGTAGATGGTGGTGCCGTCGGTGGCCGCGAGGTCGACGCCCAGGTGCGTGCCGCCGCGCGCGCCGAAGACATCCGACACGGTGAAGGTGCCAACGGCCAATGGCAGGGTCCGGCGGATCGGGCCGATACCGGCGGCCAGCGACGGTGCCCCGGTCGCGGTCGGATTGGCCTGTGTGACAGTGGGATTGGTCTGTGTGGCAGACGGACTGCCGGTACGTGCGGCGGAAGTGGTAGCGGCGACTCGGGAACCACCCGGTGCGTAGCCACCCAGCGGCGGCAGCACACTCGACGATCCGAGCACCGAGGAGCCGTCGCACCCGTCGTCCACGGCGGGCATCACGACGACCAGCACCAGGGTCATCAACCCGAGCACGCTCGCCAGCGCCAGGTACAGGACGGTCCGCCCGGTCACCGTATCCCCGGCGGCGCCGATCGAACGCAGGACGAATTCAGGTGATTCACCGTTGCCGCCGAGATTCGTTGAGGGTGTCGGCCAGCGTGCGGTTCATCTCCGCCGCGGCGGCCAATTGTTGTTGTAGCAGTGCGACTTTGCGGCGCAACGCGGTCGCGTCGAGGCGCTCCAGACTCGGTCCCTCGGCCGCGCGCACCCAGTTGCGAACCGAATTGGTATGCACGCCGATCTGCTCGGCCACCACCCGACACGCCTCCGATTCGCTGCGCAATTTGCCGGTCAGCGCGATGACCTGTTCGACCGCGGCCTTACGCACCTCCGGTGACACTCTGCGATAGGACCGGTGCGGCATCATGCGCCCCACCTCACACAGACAACCGGTCTCCATAAGAGTGCGAGCTTTCTCATGCGGCACTCCCACTGGGGGAATCGCCACCGCGCGAAGTGGATTCGGTGAACTCGGAGAAACGCTGGTTGGTTTCGTGGATACCACTCTCCTTCTCGGACAGGGTGAATTCCATATGGAACGGGATGCCGGGGCGGCGATCCTCACCGATCTTCAATAGGAATTTGCCGGTACCCGGCGGTGACGGACGTTGCTGGCCGGGTTTGAGCGCCTCACCGGTCAGCGCCTGCGGTGCGGACCATCCGGTCACCATCTCCTCCTCGGCGGATGTGAACGGAACCACGCTGTCCAGGCGCTTGATCTCCTCGCCGGGCAGCGCGCCGAATATCTTGGCGCGCGCGCGTTCGAGGAAGCCGAGCGCCTTGGCGATGGCGGCCTCCGATCCCAATGCTTGCAGGTCCTTGATGGTGTGGCTGATCATGATCAGCGCGGTGGCGATGGTGCGCTGCAGACGGGTCAGCTCATCGACCCGGTCGACCATGAAGTCACCGAGGCCGAGCACCTGCCACAGCTCGTCCATCACCACTTGGAAATAGCGTTGCGGGCCGAGATTCGCGTCGGCGAGCACATGCGCGGCCTCCACCGAGGCGAATCCGTCGGCCCAGCAGGCCAGCATCACGGCGGCCTTGAGTTTCTTGTCGCCGGTGGGGATGTGTGAGACATCGATGCAGACCGCGACCGCGCTGGTATCGATCGGAACGCTGGTCTGCCCGTTGAAGATCGCGCCGAAGGGGCCCTGGGTGAGCGCGCGCAGCGAACGCCGCAGCCCCTTGATGGCGACCTGATATTCGTTGGGGTCGTCGGCGCCCGCGTCGAGCTGCAATTCCTCACCGCCGCTGACGATCACCTCGAGCAGGTTCTCCATGATGGGCGGCCGGTCCGGGGTATAACCACTGCCCGGCCGGTAGAGGATGCGCAGCGCGGTGGCGATCAGGGTCTCCTCGTAGTCGCGCACGCGTGCGCCGCGCACGAGTTCCACCAGACCGGCGATGAGCGTGACCTGGCGGGCGCGCAGGTCCTGCAGCACCTGAAGTTGCAGTGCGGGAAGCTCGTCCAGCATCGGCACGACCGAACCGAGCACACCCGCAGCGAGCGGGTTGAGCTTGCCGTGGCCGTAGCCGAGGTCGATCACCTGACCGCCGACCAACTCGACCAGCTTGCGGTAGTCCGGTTTCACGTCGGCCAGGATCAGCGGGGTGATGCCCTGCGCAATACCGCCGAGCACGATCCGGCGCACCAGCGAGGACTTACCGAAACCGTTGAGCCCCAAGACGAAAAGGCTGGGCGCGGTAATGAAGCTGCCGCGCAGGAACCAGTTCATCGGGTCGAAGCAGACCGGTGCGCCGGTGTGCAGATGCGAACCGAGCGGGGTGCCGATCAACGGCGCACCCGCGCCGACCGACCACGGCCACAGACCGGCCACCTGGGCGGTGGTGGCCCGGTATTCGACCGGGCGGCCGACGACATTCATCCGGCCGCCACCCGGGCCAAGATAGCCGCGATCGGTGAGTTGGGCCGTGCTGCGGTCGAATCCGTCCTCGAAAACCTGTTCGGCGCGGGCCGCGTAGTTGCGCCGACGGATGTCGTCGGTGCGGACGCGGAAGGTCGCGAAGGCCGCCCGCAGGCCGGTGCCCTCGCGGCTGATCTGTTCGAGTTTGGCCCGGGTCACATCGTCGAGCAGGGGCGGACCGGACTGTTTGCGCTTATCGGCCCTGGCCTTTGCCCGGCGGGCGGCCTTATCGGTCTGCGGGGTGCCCATCGCACGGTCGGCGGTGTAGTCGAGCTTGGCCGCGCGCTGTGCATCGCGACTCGTCCTGGCTCCGTTGCGATCCGGTCGCGCCACCCGTACCCCCCGTACCGATCGTTGTGGTGCGCCCTCGCGTGCGGGGCGGGCGGTCCTGGCGCCGTCGAGACGGCCACGATCGGCCGAAGTTCGCTCACCGCGGCCGTTTTCGGACCTGCTGCGTTCGCGCTCGGATCCGGACCGCGGCCGATCGGCACGGCCACCGTCGGCGGCCCCGGCGCCGGAACGCGCCCGACGCTCTGCCGCATCGCGCGACGGTCGCCGCTCCCGATCGGATGTCTGGCCCATCCCGGTCCGCTCGCCGCCGCTCACCCGCGCGGACCGCCGATCCCGGTCGGGCATTTCCTCGATGCCCGACCGCTCGACCCGGTCGCCGCTGGGCCGCTGTCCCCGTCCCTGCGCGGGGCGGGGCCCACCGTCATCGGTCGGCGGCGCCAACGCGTCGTCCTCGGGACGCCGCCTGCGGCGCACCTCGTCCCGCTCGCGCACGGGTGGCTCGTACTCACGTGCCATGGATCGCTCACCCCGCCAAGGCTTTCGGAATTGTCGCGTGTTCCGGCAGGATCACCCCGCAACCGAGCGAGGCCGCGAAGGCCGCCGCCTGATAGCGATAGCACCGCCGGATCTTCAACCGCGCCTGTGTGGACAGGTCGCGGGTAATGGCTTCGATACGCGGCAGATCGCCGCGCAGGGGCTCGGTAATGGTCACCAACGCCCCGAAGCGGGTCACACCGTGACCCCGGGCTTGTTCCTCACGGGCCTGCTGGGTGGCGCCCACCCGCAGGGTCGCGGCCGCCGAGACGACACCGCGTTCGCTCTGCTGTGCCACCAGCGCATTCTTGAAGTCGTCATCGACGATTTCGGCGGCGTCGGCGGCCGAATGCGGACGGTACACGATGGCGATGCGCTTGCGCGGCACTTCGGGATTCGGCGCAAGCAGCCGCTGCAGCACCCGTTCGTCCACCGCGCCCTCGGGTGCGGCGTCCATCTCCCAGGTGACCGAGCGGCCGCCGTCGTGCACCAGGTGGTCCCACTTCTCGTCGTGCGAGACCGGTCCGGCATCGGCCCAATCCAGCCCGTGCCCTTCGGGTTCGCCAGCGGCGACCTCGAGATCGGCCTGGGAGGCCGGATCGTAGCTGCGCCGGATGAACGAGATGACCTCATCGGCCGACATCGGCTGGGCGCGCACGCCCGCCTCGGCGAGTGCGGCGCAGATGCCCGGCAGCCGGCGCCCGATCTCGACGGCCTCCTCGGCGGGATTCTTACGCCGCTCGGCGGTGGTCGCCTTGAAGGTGATCGCGACCCGTGGCAGCAATTGCACCCGTTCCTGCGGTAGTTCGGTCGCGAGTTCGTACATCACCTGCTGCGCCAGTTCCGGCGCCTCCGGCCGGGTGATGGTAGAGACCTCGGTGAGCAGCCGGTTGCCGGTTTCGGGCACGGTATCGATCACCGGAACCACGGCGACGATGTCACTGGTCTGGCCGACCGAGGCGAGGAAGGTGCCCCATGCCGAGACCCAGCGATCGATGACCGGCTGATCGACGGCCTCGTGGCCCTGTGGCCATGCCCGCAAAACCACTGTGTACTGGGCGAATTGCGGTAGGTGGATCATGCCGAAGCTGTAACCGCCCGCATCGATGCCCTCATAGAGCTTCGAGGGGGCGAGCAGCCCGGGTAGCCGGGTGACACCGCCCGGTATCCGCGAGAACCGGCCACCTCGGTACACATGCTCACCGCGGCTGCGTGAGCGCATCCAGTTGAACATCATCAATCCGTTCTCGTATCCGGAGCGGCCCCCGGTCCGCCACACCAGTGGAACCATCACGACAACGCCGGTACCGCCCACGATCAGACCCCATTGGAACCCGCCGACCATGGCGCAGATCAGGGCCGTGATCACGACGACGAAGCCGATGACGGTCTCTTCCCAGCGCAGACCGAAAAGGCCTGCGCTGCGCGGCTTCTGCCACAGCCCGTACGAGCGGCGCTCGTAGGGATCGCTCGTCGTCATCGTCATCGCGGAATGGTGCTCCTCCCGAGGTCGGGCGAACGATTCGCCCAGCGGTCACCGGCCACATCACCCATGGCCTCATCGGCCCTGGTCAGCGGCGCGGTCGCGGCACGGGCCGCGCCGATCGCGCCCGCCGCCCTGGACGCTCCGGACGGTACTCCCGCCCCGCCCTGCGGGACGGAGGCGCGCGGAGGTGCGCCCGTCGCGGCACCACCACCGCCGCCGCCGCCACGCGGCGGGACCGGACGCGGAGCGCCACCGCCACCACGCGGACCACCCGCGCCGCCCGGCGGCCGCGGACCGGTGGACGAACCGCTGACATAACCCGCCGAACCCGGTGCGGCCCCCTTGACCGAGACCGCCTTGGTACCCATCGCGCCCAAAGCGCCTACCGCCAGCAAGGTTCCACCCGCCGCGGTGAGACCGGAACCGCCGCTACCCACGATCGCGACCGCGGGCGTCACCAGCCGCATCAGCGCGGGCAGCACGAAGGCGACACTGCACAGCAGCACGATCGCGACCAGCATCCGCTGTGCCTGTTCACCTTCGGGCAGCCCGCCGGTATCGGTCAGCGAATCCACATGGCCCGCAGTGGTGAACGCGATCATATAGACGATGGCGGCCACCGGTTTCCAGAGCATGAACGCGATGATCCAGCCGATCAGCTTCTGATAGGACTGCTTGCCGACATTCATACCGGACGCGGCCGCCGCCAATGGCAGCACGCCCGCCGCGATGAGCAGCAGACCCTGCCGGACGATGGCGAGCACGATCTGCGCCAGCGCGCCGAGCAATCCGACGATCGCGATGATCAGCACCAGACCCGGCGAAAACGCCTGCAGCTTACTGGTTTTCACCATCAGCTCGGCCAGGTCCTTGGCATTGCCATTGGTCGAATCATTGATGATCCACTCGGAGAAGCGATCCGAGGCCTGGCTACCGGCGACGATGACGGCGCCGAGCATCCAGGAGCTGAAAACCACACGGGCGAACATGCGGAACGATTCGGCCGCCTCGTTCATCGCGGCGCCGCGTCTGGCCTCGGCCAGTCTGGCGCCGGACAGGATCACCGAGGCTATCAGCAGCAATATCTGTGCTTGATAGGTGTAGTCGTTGATCTTCACGAACAACGAACCGTTATCGCTGGCCGCCTCGTTGGGGACCTTCATCCAGAAGGTCAATGCGAGGATGATGGCCTCGCCGAGGCCGTTCATCAGCGAATCGACGACCTTGCCGAAGGTCGAATCCCAGGCCTTGTCCTTGACCGCGTTCGCGGCGCTGCCGGGATGCGAGGCGGCGTTACCCGCCTTGCACGCGGCCGACGCGGCGTCACCGAGGGATACCCCCGGCAGACCGACGTTGTCGAGGGTGTCGTGCAGTTCGTTGCACGTATCGTCGAAACCGTAGGTCTGTCCGTATGCCACCGTCGGTGTCGCGATCATCACCGTGAAGATGACCGCGAAAATCGTGACTAGACGCCTCACCATTGTGTCCACCCCTCGATGCTTCGCAGGGAATCGATCTGGACTTGCTGCTGTCCGCTCACCGCCGTGAGCTTCCAATCGCCTTCGCGCCATACGACTGCCAGGCGCATGCCGACCCATGTTGGTTGGCCATCAGCTGTTTCTCGGGCCTTTCTCGCAAACTGGACGATCGCGGAATCTTCGGTATAGCTCTCGATTCGGAACGCATCCGAAGCGAACAGCAAGGGTCTCAATTTGTCCGGCAGTCGATCCGAGACCTTGCCCTCGGCCACGAGACGGTCGTAATCGGCCAGATATTGCGGCGTGACCTCGACCAGCCGCAGCAGCAGGTCACGGTCGCGCGGGTTGGCATTGGTGCGCCAGTAGATCTGTTCGGCCGCCAGGGCCGCGCCCTGCGGCGTGTGGGCGAATCCGACGGCTGCCTTGCCGTCGATGCGTGCCGGACCATCGGAGGTGGAGAACCGCACAACGGGTCCGCCGAACACGCGCTGCCACAGGCCTTGTCCACTGGCGGGCTGCGGTGCGGCGGTCTGCCAGGTCGGACCGCCGGGCTGCTGTCGCAGTGCAGGATTCTGTTCCAGCGCAACGCCTGTGCCGTTGGCGGGTACATCCACCCGGCGGCCGAACATGTCGACGTCCGGGTTGCCGAAGCCCACCGCACCGGTCTCGGGAACATTCTCCGAACTTGTCCCCGTCTTGGACACCTGGTCGCCGCCAACGGCGTTGTCCCGCATCGCGACCAGGGTCACCGCGACCGCGACGACCACCGCGAGCAGCGCGCCGACGCCGAGAACCGCGAGCGGCGAACGGTTACGTGCCGGACCCGATCCGGGCCCTGGGCTCACCATTTCGTCCACCCGTTCAAGGATTCGACGTACTCGGTCTGCGCGTTAGTGGACACGGCCGGCTTGAGCCGCCAGTCCCCCGCATCCCAGATCATCACCAATCGCAGGGCTGCCCACAGCGGCTTGCCGTCGACCGCGGGACCGCGGGTGGCGAACTGGATGATCGCCAGATCATCCGCATAGTTCTCGACCCTGAACGCATCCGAGGCGACGAAGTACTTAGTTATCTTGTCCGGCTGCTGTTCCGGCAGCTTGTCCTGGGACAGTGCCTTGTCGTAGGCGGCGATCTGCTGGGCCGAGACACGCACCTGGCGGACGTAGAGGTCGCGGTCGGCGGGGCGGGCGTTGAGGCGGTAGGTGATCTGGGCTGCCGCGAGCACCGCGCCCTGTGGGGTGTGCGAATAGCCAACGGCCAGACCGTCTTCGATGCGGGTGGGGCCATCGGAGGTGGAGAACGGAACCGAGGCGCCGTAGACCCGCTGCCAGCCGTGCGGTGCCGTGGTGCCCTCCGGGGCCGCGGTCAGCCAGTCCGCGTCGGATGGCTTGCGCTGACGGGTCGGATCCTGTGGAAGTGGTTGTCCGGCAGGGTTGTTCGGGATATCGACGCGCCTGCCGAGGATATCCACGTCGGGGGTCGCGAAACCCTCCGCACCGGAACCCGCTGCGGCGGCCTTGTCGCCACGGGAACCCGAATCGTCCCGCCCGATGAAGACGAATATGCCCACCACAATGATGAGCACCACCACGGCCGCGGACGCGATGACACCGAAGGAGACGCGATCGCGCGCGTACGACTCCTTCTCGCTCATGCCGGTGCCTCCAATTTCACTATGTCCGTGGGTAATTCATCGACCGACTCAATGGGCCGGGCGGTTGATTCCGGGTCGGGCAGCCGTAACCTCCAGTCGTTGCCGAACCACTCGACGCTGGTGTGATTCACCGCCTTGGAGTTGTCCGAATAGTCGGTATAGACATCGATGGCCGATGCCGCGTCGGTGTAGCTGGTGATCTTGTAACCCAACAGTCTCGGCGCGTACTCGGGCGCTGCCGGGCCGGTGATCGAGAGCTGCAGGCGGTTCACCGACCACTCGTCTCGCGCCTTGTCCGGCACCACCTCGAGGCGCACGATATCGGGCCACTGACTGTCGGCGGCGATCGACAATCGCACCGTGTGGACGATCGCCGCCAAGGCCGCACCGGTCGGCGAGTGCTCGAAACCCGTTGCGGCGCCGTCGGCCGCCTTCTTGGGCCCCTGCGCGGCGTTCGGAAGTGCGACACCCTGGAACGGCTGCCACCGCACCTGGGTCGGCGCCGCCGACAGGTTCGGACCGGAATCGCCGTCACCGCCGCCGCAGCCGACCGTCGCCAGCAGCAGGGCAGCACCGAACACGCCCGCCGCGGGCGTGCGGATGCGCCGTCGCCGCGCGATGAGGTGGTTTCGCGGGTGCTCACACGGCTCTGCTGTTGCGCGCGACCGGCGAGCGGTCGCCAGCGGTGTGGAATTCATGCCAGGGCCGTCCCCATCCCGGTTCACGTCGGCAGGAACGCCAACGCGATCCCCGAGGCCGTGCTCGCCACCGCCGCCCCGAGCAGACTCATCAATACGCCGTGCGAGGCGTCGTTCATCGCCAGATCGCTGCGGAAAGCGATCCACAGGCGGCCCGCGGAGACGATCATCCACGCCAGGCACACCAGCAGCACGAACCAGAGCAACCAGTTCAGCAGCTGCATCAGCGGTTGCAGCACTTCGGCGGGCATCTGCTTGTAGGCGAGCAGTTCCGCCGCGGACATTCGCACGGTCGACATCGTGGACATCACGTTCCGATGACGGCGTTCATGATGGTGCCCGCGCTGGTCGCGACCACCCCGCCGATCATGGCTCCGGCCACCATCTTCGGCGATTCGAGTCCACCACCGGTCCACTTCTCCCATGCGAACTTGCCGCCGGCGTAGGTGATTCCGCAGATTCCGGAGAGCAATACGAACCAGGTGAGGTACCGGACCAGCTGCAAGATCTTCTCCGAGCCGGGAGGCGCCTCCGGGGTCGGGTTACCGACCTGAGCCAGGACAGTGCCGTACGTGTCCTGCACGGCGAGGAGAATCATGCTCATCGGCTGCCTTTCTCGAGAAGTGAAGAGGTTCTTTGCATTTCGCCGACTCGGTGCTCGACTTCACTGACTCGGCGGTCGCCAGCCGGGTTGCTCCGGCGGCTTCGCCGAGCTGGGCGGCGCCTCTGGCGTGGGATCGCCGACCTGAGCCAGGACGTCGTACGAGTCGTGTACCGCGAGTAGCAGGCTCATGGCGCACCGTCTTCGAAATCTGCACCGGCATCAAGGTTTTCGCGCACAGACGCCACAATATCGGTACCCAGTTCGCGGACCTCCAGCGGAACTTCCTCAAGCGGGTCGATCCTTTTCTTCTTCGGCGCAAGCTCGTCGCCGGGGGTCCAGATGGGCAGCTTCTCCGGTTCGACCAGAGTCCATTCCTCGTACCATGGGATCTGCCAGACCTGGCCCGCGAGCGAGCCGACCACGTCGCGGTAGCGGCGGATCTCGGCGGGCAGGCGACCCGGGCGGGCGGCGACGGTGATCAGACCGAGCACCTCACACGATCCGGCGAAGCCCGAATGATGTTGGCGCAGAAGGTCATGCGCGCGGGTGAGCCCGGTAATGGTCTCCCTGGCCACCAATACCACAAAGGGTGATTCGCGGTCGAAGACGCCGGGCCAGCGGCGGCCCGAATCCGCCGCGGGCGCAAGCACATGCGCGAGCGTACTGGCTCCCGCACCGCCGTGCACGCCTAGCAGCCACCACAGCGGCGCCCGGCCGACGCCGGGCACGGGACGGTCCCAGATGGGTGCGCGACGGGATTCCGGTGGGGCGACCACACCGGCTCGAGCGGCTTCGGATCGACGGCGAAGTTTCATGGCGGCCGTCATGATGCCACTCCGGCGAGCAGCCGCCCATAAGCACGGCGCGTCTCGGCGGCCAGCGACGCGTGGCGCACGAGTTCACCGCGTGCCAAATGCGGATCGTAGGGAATCTCCCTGATGTCACGAACCCAGCCGGACAGATGCTCACGCAAATGGTCGGCAACATGCGAGTCCGCACCCGACATCTGGTGTGAGACAACAATCGTGGTGTCGCCAACGATGCCGGCTCCCTGCCCCTCGGCCGAGTCCCCGAACTGGTCGTCGAGCCATTCCAGAGTGACCCGCAGCCGGTTCGCCGCATCGGCGCGCGCCGGAATGGCAAGTACCAGAGCGACATCCGCGTCATCGAGCAGCGGCCGCAGCTGCCGTCCGGCAATCGGGTTGCCACCGTCGTAGACCGCGGTGTACCCGGCGTCATAGATCGCGCGCGCGACTGTGAGATATGTGGCACGCCGACGCAACGGCGCGGCGTCGCGCCACAGCAATCCGATGCCCGAACTCGCCTGCGACAGACACTCCTTCAATGGCGCCGGTTCATCGTTGCCACGTCCGTACAACCACGACTGCAGGCTGATCGGGTGCAGGTGCTCATCGGCTCCGCGTAGCGCCAGATCACTGCCCGCCGCGGTCGCGTCCACCGCAACCGTCGGCGTACCCGCCATGCCCAACTCCCCCGCCAGGCCCAATGCCGTGGTTGTCGTCCCCGCACCACCACAGCCTCCGACCACCAGAATCGAACGCTGCGTCGGTTCCGCGGACTCGCTCTCACCGCGCTTGCTACGCCGCAGTCGCACCACCGGAGCCTTGGATGGCGCATGCCGGTCCGACGAATCACCCGCATCGGGTGCGTCATCGAGCCAGCGGCTCCAGTCGTCTCCCATCGCTATCAGCTCTCCCTACTCATCCGGCCGCGATGCCCGTGATGAGCGTGCGGCCGTCGACCATCGCCGTGGTGACGGTCTGCGTGTTGTACGTGGCGGGCGCGCCGCCGGGCCGGTACTCGGTGACCTCGACCGAATACCGGTTCTCGGTGATGGTCTGAATCCGCACACAGTGCGTGGTGCCGACCGGAACGGTGTCGATGCCGTGCTGGATCACCTCGGCGGCGGAGATATTCGAATCCGGCGCGACCACCGCCCGGACTCGCGAGCCGGAGCGTTCCACGTAGTAGGCGTACTGAAATGCCAGGATCGCGTCCGGTCCGGACGCGGTGCCACCGGGTTCGGCACTGCGCACGATGCGGTCGGCGCGTTCGGTGGGGCAATCCGAAATGCCCCGGGATTGAACGCTGCCCGCGGTGAACTGCATCGAGGGCACGACCGGTGCGGCGCCGTGCTCACCGGAGGAACGCACGAGATAGATCGCGCCCGCGGCGGCAGCTGCCAGCAGCAGTACGACAATGACGAGCACCGCGACCACCCGGGCGCGCCGTGCGGATGGGTGATCGCGCGCCTCCTGGCGCAACGCCCGTGTCGCGCGCGCGGACCGCGCGACGCCACCGTTGTCGTGTTCGTCCTCCGGCCATGGGAACTGGACGAGTTCGCCATCGCGCGGCCCGGTGTAGTCGTCGTCGGGGCCGGGCGCGTGCCCGGCGACCCAGTCCGACCAGCCACCGGTGAATTCGCTGCGATTGGAGCCCAGATCGGCCGGAACCTCATTGCGCGCGCGCATTTCGTCGGGATCCTCTTCGCGAATGTAGTGCGGATACCGGGCCGGGCCGTCCTCATCGCCCGGCATCTGCAATCCGGCCTCGTCGTGTTGCGGCGGGTCGGACACATCCGCTTCCGGCTCCAGCGCGCCGTACCAGCGCGACAGCTGTTTGTACGACTTCAACATTCCCCACTTCCCGCAGCGCGAGGCACGTGATGCATCATCGGACCCTCTCGGCGATCAGTTCGTGGAGAACGGGTAGGTGTCGTTTGCGGTGCCGGGTACCACGGTAGGGCGAGCCGACGTCGCGCCGCCGGATGAGGCGCCATCGGCTCCTGTCCCAAACGGAAATTGTCCCGTACCGGAGGTATTCGGCGTAGTCGACGCGCCGGAAGTTTGTCCGAAGAATCCGGTACTCGGCTTGGTGCTTCCGCCCTGCGGTATCGTGCCGCTGCCGAATTCGTCGGCCAGATCGTGTGCCACCGCGGCGAACCAGTCGGCCACGAATCGGGTGGGCGCCGCACCGGTGGCGGTCACGGCCGCGCTGCCGTAGGCGCCGTGGCGCTGGACGGTGTCCCAATACCGCACCCAGGTGGTCACATTGAGCAGGTCACTGTTGTCGGTGATGTTCTGTACAACCGCGTCGAAGGCCTGGGTGACCAGCCGGACACCGGTCGTCGGCGGCACCAGCTGGGTCACCGCGCCCAGCAAATTCGTACCGAGCAGTAGGATTCCGGAGACCGGGTCGGACAGGCCAGCGGTGGCGAGTTGGGTGATGTTCGCCGGGTTGATGACCGCCTTGACCACTGTCACGACGGCGTTCAGACCGATCATGCCGACCTCGAGCAGTGCCCGCAGTGCCGCGGGGGCATCGAGCGGGGTGCGCGGGTCGGCGGCGTCGGCGAGGCGCTGGGAAATCGACTTCTGCGGCGAGATCGACAAATTCGCGAGCGAGTTGCCTTGGACGTCCTCGTTGATCACCTTCGTCGCGGTCTTGATCGAGGTGTAGGCCAGCGCCTGTGCGATCGAAACCAGTGAGGCGATCGGATCGCCGCCGCTCAACTTGGTCTGGCCCGCGATACTGGCCACCGCTTTGAGGATCGGCGCACCCTCCGGCGCGTCGCACGCGAGATCGCCTGCGGCACAGAAGCTGGCGACGCGGCCGGTCAGCGCGGCGAAGTTGGCGGCCTTATCGCGTTCGGGCCCGATGCCGCCGCCGCTGGCGGGTTCCTGCGGCAATGCCGCGATGGAGGCGATCTGATCGCCCGAGGTGCCCGGTGCGGGATCGGGCGTCGCCTTGCCCGGCGAGCCGGGAAAAAGCGGCGCACCGGGATTGCGGGTCGGATCGGCGAACAGGGCCACCGCCGCGACCCTGTCGGGCGCGACCACACCATGGCCCTGGCCGACCTCCTGCGCGAACATCGAGGCCACATGCGCGCCTTGCGAATAGCCGACGATCGCGAAACGGGTCTCGGCACAGCGGTCCGCGACATCCTTGGCCATCGCACGCAGCCGCGCCAATCCGCCGGTCACCGACTCCGCGTACGACGCGGCACCACCCGCGGTCGCGCCGCCGAAGCCGGATTCATAAGGGACGTAGGCCCGATCGACCAAACCGGGCTGCGGCGCCTCGGCGAGCATGGGCATGAAGACCGTGGAGAGCATGCCGGTATCGGTGGTCGGAGCGGCATCGGGCGACGATTCGCCGGTGCCCTGAATTCCCAACGCGTACAGTGCCGGACAGGTGCCGATGGTGATATTCGTCGTGGGGCCAGCGGGATCGGACGGTTGTGCCGCGGCGGTTCCCGCGGTCGCCACAGCAACGGTGAATGCGACCAGCATTCCCGACATCCGTGCCGCGTACTTCGTCATAGCGATCCGCAATCAATTCGTGTTGCCGCACCCAACCAAAACGCCATGAAACGCAATAGACCGTAACAGATTCCGGCTCCTACTGCGGGTTCGACGAAAAGTTCGCGCGAACCGCCATGGAACAGATGGCAGTTCGCGGCGTGCCGTCATGGGTATTCCGACAAGTTTCCGGCCCCCGAAATCACCGGGCAATCGGTGCGGGCCCCTGCGGCGATTCGAATCATCAACGTGGACTTCGCATTCCAGTGACCGGCCGACCGCGCACAGCCCGCACCGCGACAACCCTTACGGTTACGCCGTGCCCTGCGGCGATGTTCAGCGGGGTCGACCGGGGTGATCAGGTGGCCGAGGTGACCCGGTAGACGTCGTAGACGCCTTCCACGTTGCGCACCACATTCAGCAAGTGGCCCAGGTGTTTCGGATCGCCCATCTCAAAGGTGAACTTGCTGATCGCGACCCGGTCGCCGTGCGTGGCCACCGAGGCGGACAGGATATTGACCTTCTCATCGGCGAGCACCTTGGTCACATCCGAGAGCAGCCGGGTGCGGTCGAGGGCCTCGATCTGGATGGCCACCAGGAATACCGAGGACGGCGACGGCGCCCACTCCACCTCGATGATGCGCTCGGCCTGTTCACGCAGCGAACCGGCGTTGGTGCAGTCGGTGCGGTGCACGCTGACCGCGCCGCCGCGGGTCACGAAGCCCATGATCTCGTCACCGGGCACCGGGGTGCAGCACTTGGCCAGCTTGGCGACCGTACCGGGCGCACCGGGAATCAGCACACCCGCATCACCGGTGACGCGCTGGCGGGCCGGGGTGGTCGACGGGGTGGAGCGCTCGGCGAGTTCGTTCTCGACATCGCCGATGCCGCCGAGCTGCGCCATCAACCGCTGCACGACGTGGTGCGCCGACACCTGGTGTTCGCCGACGGCGGTGTAGAGCGTGGAGATATCGGTGTAGTGCAGCTCGTGCGCGACCGCGGTCATCGCGTCCACGCTCATCAACCGCTGCAGCGGCAGCCCGACGCGGCGGACCTCCTTGGAGATCTGCTCTTTACCGCTTTCCAGCGCCTCCTCGCGACGCTCCTTGGCGAACCACTGCCGGATCTTGGCCTTCGCGCGCGGAGAGACCACGAAGTTCTGCCAGTCCCGGCTGGGTCCGGCATTCTGCGCCTTCGAGGTGAATACCTCGACGACCTCACCGTTTTCGAGCTGACGTTCCAATGCGACCAGACGACCGTTGACCCGCGCACCGATGCAGCGGTGCCCGACCTCGGTATGCACCGCATAGGCGAAGTCGACCGGAGTCGACTTCTGCGGCAACGTGATCACATCACCCTTCGGAGTGAAGACGAAGATCTCCGGCGACTTCAGATCGAAGCGCAGCGATTCCAGGAACTCCGCCGGGTCGGCGGCCTCACGCTGCCAGTCGAGGAGTTGACGCATCCACGCCATATCGTCGACTTCGGTGGAGTCATTGGAGTGCTTACCGCGGGTCTCCTTGTAGCGCCAGTGCGCGGCAATGCCGAATTCGGCGGTGCGGTGCATGTCCTGGGTGCGGATCTGCACCTCGAGGGGTTTGCCGTCCGGGCCGACGACCGTGGTGTGCAGCGACTGGTAGACGCCGTAGCGCGGCTGGGCGATGTAGTCCTTGAACCGGCCCGCCATCGGCTGCCACAGCGAATGCACGACGCCGACCGCCGCGTAGCAATCGCGGACCTCGTCGCACAGGATGCGGATGCCGACCAGGTCATGGATATCGTCGAAGTCCTTACCCTTGACGATCATCTTCTGGTAGATCGACCAGTAGTGCTTGGGGCGGCCCTCGACGATCGCGTTGATCCGCGACGCCGCAAGGGTATTGACGATCTCCGCGCGCACCCGCGCCAGGTAGGTATCGCGCGAGGGCGCACGGTCGGCGACCAGTCGCACGATCTCGTCGTACTTCTTCGGGTGCAGGATCGCGAACGCGAGGTCCTCGAGTTCCCATTTGACCGTCGCCATACCGAGGCGGTGCGCCAGCGGCGCGATCACCTCGAGGGTTTCCTTGGCCTTTTTCGCCTGCTTCTCCGGCGGCAGGAAACGCATGGTGCGCATGTTGTGCAGGCGGTCGGCCACCTTGATCACCAGTACGCGTGGGTCGCGTGCCATCGCGATGATCATCTTGCGAATGGTCTCGGCCTCGGCGGCGGCGCCCAGGTTGACCTTGTCCAACTTGGTGACGCCATCGACCAGATGTGCGACCTCGGCGCCGAAATCCTGGGTCAGCTGCTCGAGCGAGTAGCCGGTGTCCTCCACGGTGTCGTGCAGCAGCGCCGCGACCAGCGTGGTGGTGTCCATGCCGAGTTCGGCCAGGATATTGGCGACCGCGAGCGGATGCGTGATGTACGGGTCACCGGATTTGCGGAACTGGTGGGCGTGGCGCTCGTCGGCGACGTCGAAGGCGCGCTGCAGCAGGGTGAGGTTCGCCTTCGGATACAGCTCGCGATGCACGCTGGCCAGCGGTTCGAGCACCGGTTTGACCGCCGCAATACCGCGCTGACCGGTCATGCGCCGGGCCAGGCGGGCGCGCACCCGCCGGGATGCGGAGGTCGGCACGGCGGCCGCGGTCCCGGGCTGACGCGCCGCCGCGGAAGTGCCGCTCACCTGCGGCTTGGGCTTCGATGCATCCGGGGTGGCCGCACCGTTCGACTGCGGGGCGCCCGCCGATTGCTCGACATTCGCCTCGCCAAGATGCTGAGTCATGCCACCACCTCTCCACGCCGCGACCGCAACACCCTATCCGACCGCTGCAACCGCCCAGACCACAACTTTAGTCCGAGCGCAGGTCATGCGTTCGATCCGAGGTTGCCGAGTCGGCGGCAACCTCGGAAAACATCACCCGTGTGAGGTGCGCGAAAGAGGTGCCCTATCGGCTGGTGAAGGGTTCGACGGGCTGGCGGATGCGGGACTCGCCGTCGAAATCCGGGTCGAGCGGGGCGTGGAAGATATCCAGCACCGTCGGGGTGATATCGACCAGGGAGAAGCTGGAGCTGGTCGCGCCCGCGATGAAATTCGGGCCGCGGGCGATGACGAAACTGGTTGTCTCGTCGGGGGTTTGGCCGCCGTGCCCGCCCTTGGGCCGGTGACCGTGGTCGGTGGTGACCAGGATGGTCCAGCGTTCGGCGGGGTTGGCGCGGGCGCGGGCGTCCACGGCGGCGACGATGCGGCCGACCAGGGTGTCGATGCGGGTGATGGCGTCGCGGTATTCGCTGGTTGCGCCGCCGTGCTTGTGTCCGGCGCGGTCGACCTGGTCGAGGTGGGTGAAGAGGAAGTCGGGGGCATATTTGGTGATGGCGGTGACGACGCTGTCGGTGGTGGCGGCATCGGTGGCGATTTCGTCGTCGTCACCGGGGACGGGCGGGGTGGAGATGACGACGTCGGCGCGGGGGTTCCCGCTGCCGGCCATGGTGGCGATCTGATCCCAGGTGGCGATGGACTGGGTCTTCAGGGTCGGATCCGAGCGTTCGAGCCGGGTGAAGACCGTCGGATACTTCGCGAACGGGGTGGCGTCGAAGTTGTTGTCGGTGATGCCGTGCTTACTGCCCCAGACACCGGTGAGCACGGTGGCCCAGGACGGACCGGAGATGGTGACATGGGGGGCGATCGAGGTGCGCCCGAGGGTGCCTTCGGCGCTGAGCCGCAATAGGTTCGGGGCGCGGACTTCCTCGATCTTGCGGTACATCAGGCCGTCGAGTCCGATGAGGACGACCTTGTCGACCTGGGTGGCGGCCTGCGCGCGGCCGGTGGCGAGGACGGTCGAAACGGCCGCTACGGCAACGGCACTGGAGAACAGTTGCCTGCGTGCGAGGGACGTGCTGGTTCGCGCGCTCATATCCGGAACGATCCGGTACGCCAGTGCCCTTCGGATAGTTCACCGAGTGAGTGTTCATGGATGTTTCATCGGTCTCGCCATCACTGGTCGCTTCGCTGAACAACCACTGAACTCGCGATAGCCAAAAGCTATTCCTACTGCTCACGGGCGCGTATCGGCGAGGTGAACAGCAGAAGCCGGTTGACACCTCACCGCGGTTTACGAGGTACGGTGCGGCGGGGCGCTGCCGGTACGTTCTACCGCATGACGATCGCCCGGTCGCTGCTGCTGTTCGCCCTCGCCGCACTCGCCGAGATCGGCGGTGCCTGGCTCGTCTGGCAGGGCTGGCGCGAGCAGCGCGGGCTGCTGTGGATCGCGGCGGGCGTGCTCGCGCTCGGCGCCTACGGCTTTGTCGCCACCTTCCAACCGGACCCGAACTTCGGCCGCATCTTGGCCGCCTACGGCGGCGTCTTCGTTGCGGGCTCACTCGCCTGGGGCATGATCGTCGATAAATTCCACCCCGACCGCTGGGACTACCTGGGCGCCACCCTCTGCCTCATCGGCGTCGCGGTCATCATGTATGCCCCACGCTCCTGAACCCTCCTTACCCGCACCGATACGGCATGCGGCTGCGCTATTCGTCCGGGGTGAATGCCCAGATGGTGGCGGGGCGGCCGGTGGCCTTGACGCGGCGGCGTTCGGTGGTGCGGGCGAGGCCGGGGATGGCGGCCAGGGTGCGGTTCAGGTTCGCCGGGTCGGGGCGGGTGCCGTGCACGGAGGCGCTGAGTTCGACCGCGCGGGTGGCGGGAAATTCGTCGCCGGTCAGTGCCCGGGTGAAGGTGATGTCCTTCCAGAGCAATCGGGCGAGGAGGCCGCGGGCGGCATCGACGATGCGATTGTGGTCGAAGGCCAGTTCGGGCATCGCATCGAAGGGAACCCATTGCGCGGGCCCCTCGTGCGGTCCGACCACCGCCCACATCGCGATGGACAATGTCGGCCCGCGCGGGTCGCGGTTCGGTTCATCGAAGGTCACCAACTGTCCGACGGCCCCGATCGCCGCCTCCGGCACCCCGAGCTTGGTGTGCACGGCCCGCCGAGCGGCCGCGACCAGTCGCTCCCCCCGCCCGAGCAGCACGCCCGGCAATGCCAGCCGCCCCGTGAACGGCTCCATCTCCCGCGCAGCGATACCAACGCTCACCTCGGCGTCATCGCCCCAGAACCGCAACGCCACCACATCGACCGAAACAACGGATTGCTCCACGCCGCCCCATCCTGCCGGACCCACGACATCCTGCGCCGAGTGGCACGCGAACAAGAACATCTCGACCTTCGCCGCAACCGGAATGCCACGCAATACGCCCCTGCCAGCTCACGTGCGAGAACACGGCCATGTGCCGCGCCACTGTCGGGTAGTGCGACCACGACGGACCATCGCATCGAGCCCTATGCGACAGCGGCCGCCGTACGGATCAGGGTGCGGTCGCGGCGGTCGGGACCATCGGCCGTCAGGACTATCGGGGTATCGAGTTGACGTTCCAGCCACGGGATCGGGTCGGCGGGGATCGGTGTGAGGATCGGGGTGGACGTGGTCAGGAGTTCGGTGAGCTGGCGTTGGTGGTCCAGGTCCTGCCATGGGCCCGGTTCCAGGCGATCGATCACACCGGTCGGTGTCGTGTATCCCGTTGCGGCGTAGCCGGTTCCGGGGGCATCCAGGTGGGTGACAGCGAGGCCGTCGATACCGCCGGAGACCTCGATGGCATAGCGCAGCAGGATCGGGTCGAGGTGGCCGCGACGAAAGGGGCCCTGATAGCGGCCGGTGGTGTTGTGTGGTTCGGGGATCGTGATGGTGTGGTCTTCGGTGGGGAACGGGCCGGCGCCGTGGCGGGTCAGGTAGGTGCGGGTGACGCCGAGTGTGTAGGCGGGAGCATCGATTTCGGCGAGCAGGGCGCGGGCGTTGCGCGGTTCCACCGTGGACCAGGTGGTGTGCGGGTGGAAGCCGCGCCATTCGTCGAGCAGAACGCCCTGTGCGCCTTCGAAGATCAGGCGGCCGCGCCGGGCCAGGCGGGCGAGTTCGCCACCGTCGACGATGCGGACGGCGGCGGCGAATTCCCGGTACATCGCGACCAGATCGCGAATCGGTTCGTAGCGGTGCGCGCTCGGCGCGATCAGCGGGCCGTAATGTGCCGCCAGCGCGTGGAGCTTGGCGTACAAGACGTTCGGGCGCAGGCAGTCCGATACCGTCGGCGCGTCGTATTCGAGTGCATAGCTGGCTGTTTCGCCGATGCCGCGGCCACAGGAGCCGTGCCGCGCGGAACCCCTCGCGTCCTCGCGAGCACGGTTGGCGGCGATATGAATCGGCGTGGTGAGCAACGCGCGCCCATCGATGCGCAGCAGTGACAGCGGATCCGGCACCCCCAGCGCGGCCAGCCGCAGCGATTCACTCGCCAGCGCGATCGGCTCGACCAGCATATGCCGCGAGAGCAGCGTCGGAATGCCGGCGAAGGTGCCGGATCCGAACTGCGCGAAGGTGTGATGCCGTCCGTCGGCGATCACATTGTGCGCCGCCTGTGCACCGCCGTTGAATCGCACGACCGCCGATACGCCGAACCCCGCCTCCGGCGAGCACAGCCAATCGACGGTCGCCCCCTTCCCGGCATCCCCGAACCCGAGGTCGAGCACTACGATGTGTGACCGAATCACCTTGCACCCCTGGCCTTTCCGACTGATGTACTGCGCACGGGCCGATATCAGCTCCGCCCCCGCGACAGTGCACGCATACTCGGTCCCACCTTGGCGCCCAACGCCTTTCCGACCGAATCCGCCTCGGCGACCGACCCCACATCGCGCAGGTCGGCCAGTCCGGTGTGCACATCGACGCGGTCCTCCGCGAGCCCGATGGTGAGTGCGATGAGCTCACACACCGCGGCCGGATCGTCGAGCTTCACGAAGTTCTGGCCGAGCAATCCCCGCCAGTGCTCGGCGATCTCCGGATCGTCGAAGTAGCTCGACTGGTTGGGCAGGATGTAGTACACGTGCCACCGTTCGGCCAGTTCTCGATAGATCGAGGCGACGTCGATATCGGTGCGCACATGGTCGCCGATGACGGCGCGGATGTGCCGCCCCGCCAACTCGGCCTTGTTCAGCTCGTCACCGATGATGAACAGATAGCCGCGCTTGCCGCGTCGCTCCCATGCGTCGGTCGCGACATGGGTGGCCATGAAATACGCGGCCAGTTCATAGCTTTCGGACTTCTGTCCGCCACCGCCGCCTTCCAGCAGGATATTGCGCAACTGTTCGTCCATCCGGTTGTCGGATTCGAACTGCCCCACCTGCAACGGCACCCGATCGGTATCGGCATCGCCGATGGCACCGAACATGATCTGCGGATCCTGCGCGTACCCCTTGCTCCGCAACAGGCCGTGCAGCTTGGCGAGTTTGTCCTGCATGATCCGCGGCACCCGTCCCATCGATCCGGTGACGTCGAACAGCACCGCGATCGGCAGCGAATTCCCGTGCTCATCGGAATCCCGACATTCGCGCACGGCGACACCGAGCGGGTCGAGCGCCGGATGCGCCTGCCAACTCGTATACGGCTGCCCGTGCATCTCGGCGGTATATCCGAAGTCGTCCAGACCTCGGCTGGCTCGGAAGGTCTTGGCCGCGCGGTAGGCGGTGTCGTCCCAATGTCCGTATCCCATGTCGTCACTTCCTCTCGTGAACTAGTTTTAGTGTAAGAGACTAAAACTATGCCCGTCAAGAGTTCGCTGGTCGGAATCGGTACCGCGAGTTGATCTTCGCGGACGGGTCGAACCCGCTCAGGCGTCCTGCCGCTCGCGCTTCGCCGCCTCACGCGCCAAGGCCCGGTCGCGCTGCTCCTCGAACTTGATCACGTCCTTGCCGAGTCCCTCCAGAAACAACCCGAGCTCCTCGCGGGCCTGTTCGCCGCGGGCGGTGAAGTCGGTGCGCTCGAAGACATTCCACTTGCGCAGCACCGGGTTGATGACCTCCTCGAGGTGCTGGCGCAGATCGTAGATACCGTGTTTGGCCATCAATACGCTGTTGCGCCGCCAGTTCGGCATACCTGCGCCCGGCATCTGGAAGTTGCGGATGATCGCCGAAATCGCCGCCAGCGCCTGGTCGGGCGCCAGATCGATGGCCGCGCCGCACAGATTGCGATAGAAGACCATGTGCAGGTTCTCATCTGTGGCGATGCGCTGCAGCATGCGGTCGGCGACCGCGTCGTTGCAGACCTTGCCGGTGTTGCGGTGGCTGACCCGGGTCGCCAGTTCTTGAAATGTCACGTAGGCGATGCCGGGCAGGAATCCGTTGTCGTCCACTCCGGTCGGATGCTGCACCCCGGTCGTCATACAGACCATCCGCGCATGTTCCAGCGCCACCGGATCCACCCCTCGGGTGACGACGAGATAGTCGCGCAGGACGATTCCGTGCCGGTGCTCCTCGGCGGTCCAGCGCCCCACCCACGTGCCCCAGGCACCGTCCTGTGAGAACGATTCGGCGATCAGTCGGTGATAGGACGGCAAGTTGTCCTCGGTCAGCAGGTTGGTGACCATCGCGGCCTTTGCCAGTTCGCTCAGACTGGATTGCCCTGGCTCCCAATCGATTCCGCCCATCTCGGCGAAATTGCGGCCCTCGTCCCATGGCACGTAATCGTGCGGGTGCCAGTCCTTGGCGATCGATAGGTGGCGGTTGAGGTTCTGTTCGGCAACGGGTTCGAGTTCGGTCAGCAACTCGAGCTGAGTCAAGGTATGTGTCACGATCGGGTTCCTGTCATCGGATCAGCGGCTCTCCGTCCAGAGTGCCCCGATTGGCGTGCTGCCGAAATCCCTCACGGCGAATTCACCGCCGAATTCGAACCGCGCACCATTAGTTGATCGCGCAGACAGGCCCATGCGTATCGCGCGGAGGCCCGATCGGGCGCGCACCGTCGTAGTTGAAAAAAGTACGACCTCGATGGGTTGACGATCAGCCGCGCGAGACGGCTCAGCTGACCACCGGTCACGAATCCGACCACGACCAGCGATCGGTTCGACGATCCGACCGACCTGCTGCCTGGACAACATCAGCGCGCCAGGCACCGGCCAGCGCTGCAACAACCCGATTCGGCTCAGGCTGTCAGCACCAGGGCCGCCGCCGCAACGGTTTCGATCAGGCAGTAGAACCAGTTGGGATAGAAGGATGTTCGGTCATCGACAACGGCGGAAATGATGCGCCCCAAAGCCATTCCGCCCAGCGCGGCACCGATCGTGAACATGATTCCGGACCGCAGGGATCCATCGTGGGTCGCCGCGACTGCCAGCATCGCCGCCATCGCCAGACCGAACCCGCCGTAGACCGCGCGGATCTCATAGCGGGCCGTGGCCTGCTCGGGACGCATGCCGAAGGGACGTATCAGCGCGGCCGGTGCGGCGAGGGCATATCCACCCATCGCGAGGAAGAACAGGCCGATGACGATATCGATGACAGTTGCCAAGGGAACCTCCTGATCGAGTCGGAAGGCCAGCATGATCGACGCGAGCGCGCACTCGCTTCCACAAACGTGCGATCAATCCCCGCCGTATTGCAGCGAGCGCCAGACCTCGATCGCCCAACCCAGTTGTGACCCCGGAACACTGATCGTGACCAGGAGAAGTTCGCCGTTGCGGCGGCTGGCGATCCCCTGCACCCCGACCTCGTCGCCGTCCTCCGCGGGCAACCACCACCCGTCACCTGGTCCACCGGTGACCGGTTCGCCGCGATGACCCGCGGTGGCATTGGCGCCGTATTGCAGCATCGCGGCCGGAGGCGGGCCGGTCTGCGCGTCGCCGACCCGCAAAATGGTGATCTCGATCTGGCGGGTGCCGTCCCAGGCCCACCAGCGATCGCCGTCCCAGCCGTAGGTGAAATCGCCCGGTATCCGCAGACTCCAACCGGATACCGGCGTTGTGCGGACCGAGCGGCGGCGGTAGCCGAGCCGCGCGGGCCGATCCGCGGCGGCCCGCGCGGGCAGATCGATGGGCGCACCGGCCGCGATGGGCGCCGAATCCGCCAGCAGCGACCGCAATTCGTGCCAGGCCGACCACGGCAGGTCCAGTGCGGCGTCGAGCCGGTGCGCCTCGGCGAGCAAGGCATCGGCCTGGTGCAGCGCGGGGGTGTCATCGGCGTCCGACGGTGCGCGCCACCGCACGTCGTTCCAGATGATGCCCATCGCGGTATTGCGAATCGTCAGCGCGGTCCAGCCGTCATCCCACCAGGGGAAGAACGCGCGCGCCGCCGCCTCATTACCGTCGGAGACGGCCTGGAACCAGTCGCGGTCGCGCGGTCCCAACCAACTCGCGGCCAGCCCGTCATGATCGAAACGGTCACTGCCCAGGGACAATCCGATCGACACCCAGGCGCCCTCGGCGGGCACCTCGGTCAATACCGTCCGGGCGAGCGCGCGGATCCACACCAGGTAGTCGTGTTCGACCTCGGCGCGGTTATCGGCGAGTCCGAGCGGATCCTCGGTGCCCTCATCCCACACGATGTCGAAGCGCCTGCCCATTTCGTGCAGTACCGCGGCGACGTGTCGGTGATAGCCCGGCCCGGCCGAAGCGCAGCCCGCGCTCACCACCACCTGGCCGTGCGCCGCACGCAGATCGACCGGCTCCGCCGCCGGATGCAGCACGGCCAGCAGGCGATCCCCGGAGATCTCCACCGATTTCCGAAAAGGAGCCGACGTGGCGGTCCAGCCGACCCGCGCACCGGCCGGACCGGTCTGCAGCCACGCCCCGACCTGATCGAGGAAGTCCTCGGTGGGCGCGCGGCACACCCCCGCCACGTTCAACTCGATTCCCATGGATACACATCCTTGTGTCCGCGGTCCGGCGGCGAAAGTCAGGACCCTACACCCACACTGCGGACGCGGACCCGTTGACGCGGCCCGCGGCGATGGATCGAAACGCCTACTGCTCGACGAACCGACGGCAGCTCGCCCGGCCGCCGGGCAGACCCGCCGCACTGAACCAGCGATCGAGTTGACCGGTCTGCCACAGCGGCTCGATCTCCGCCAGCACCGCGAGATAGGACAGCTGCGCGGCGGACAGCTCCGATTCGTCGGTGATCGGATCGGGAAAGGCTCTGTGCAGGAACGAAATACAGTCGTTGCGCACAGTGTGCTCATTGGCGGCCCATGCCGCTTCGATGGCGGCGGGCAGCAGTGTCTCGAAATCGTGGACGCGACCGACGAGTTCGCGGATGACATCGTGGCGAAGCCAACCGTCCTGCCCCGGTAGGTAGCGGTTGAACCACTCGTCGATGACCTCGGGGCGCTCGAGCGCGGCCAGAAGTTCGTCGGTGGCGCGTTGTTCGGTGGCGAAGGCGGGCGCCAGGGCGGCGCAGGCGCGGACACCGGGATGGGGGTCGGCGAGCAGCCGTTCCGGACGGCCGCCGTGGATTCCCGAAACCCTTGCGGCAGTAGCGCGTTCGACCGGGTCCGGAATGGTCGGCGCGATGGTGTCGAGCCGGTCGAGCAATGCGGACCGCTGCGCGGTCAGGCTGGGATGCGCGGTGAGCTCGACCAGCGTGCGCAGCGCGGCGATGCGCACCACCGCGTCGGCATCGTCGACCAGCGGTTCGATCGCCTCGATGATGCCGGGAACCACCGCGCGACAGGCGATCTCGTCGCGCGCCCGCATCGCCGTGCGGAATTCGTTGTCATCGATTGCCGCCAGTAGGCCCGGCGGTGTCGGAACATGCTCCACCAGTAGGGCTTTCGCGGGATCGGGACCCAGTTCCAGCAGTCCCGCGCGCCGATTCGCCTTGACCCGCTGCAGATCCTCCTCGCTGCGACCGGGTGGATAGGCCTCGGCATACAGCTGTGCGTCCGAAATTCCGGAACAACAACTGTGCGCGAAGATCTCGAGGTAGTCCAGCAGCGCCACCCGCAAGGACCGCGGCTCCGGATCCCACGGCAGGATGTCCTCGATCGTCATCGCGGTATGCGGGCGCGGCAGCAATTGGGCGACGATCGCAACGAACGGCGCGGTCGCGGAGTACACACTCCCCTGGTGCAATAGCGCGGCATCGAGATAGCCGACCGCGTCGACACAGGCCTCGGCATCACCGTCGAGCAGTGCCCGAAGATGTGCCGGAGCATCCGCCGCGGGGCCATAAGCATGTTCCAGCTCGTCCCAATCGACGTCGGCTATTGCTTGCAGCACCAGGTCCATCGCATTGATCATGCTGCAGCCGAGCAAGTCGCTCAACTCGAGCGGGTGCGCGGTGGCCCTACTGCGCCGGTTCCAGATGGTCGCCGATGAGCATGGTCCCCGGCCCTCGGTGCGCGCCGGGGCCGTGCCGCCAGTAGACGTTGTCCGCGGTGAGCGGCGCACCGCAGGCGCGACAGACCACCACCCCGGAGGTCTCGTGCCCGCAGTCGCGGTGCACGACCAGCGCGGGTGGGCCCGCGGGCCCGGCGAGCCACTTGTCACCCCAGGAAATCAGCATGGTGAGCACCGGATACAGATCGCGGCCCGGTTCGGTGAGCACGTATTCGTGGCGAACCGGATTCGATTGATACGCCCGCGCCTGGACAATCCCGTACTCCCGCAGCGTATCCAGGCGCGCGGTGAGGACATTCGAGGCAATGCCGAGATCACGGCGGATGTCCTCGAACCGGTTCACCCCGACGAACAGATCGCGCAGGATCAGCGGCGTCCACCGCTCCCCGACCACGTCGAGCGTTCGCGCGATCGAGCACACAATGTCGGACATGGCAGCTTTGGGCACCGCCCCATCCTAGTCCATTGCTTTTTGCAAGCGACACGGTTACGTTGCGATACGACCGATGAACCGAACGCCGAGAGGTGATCGATGTCCGATGCAGTGGCACAATTCCGCGAGGCGACCGAGGCCGCCGATATCGACGCCATGATGAGCGCCCTCGCCCCCGATGCCGAGCTGACCTCACCGCTGTCCGGTCGCTTGACCTTCCGCGGTCACGACGACCTGCGCATTCTGCTGACCGCGGCCTACGGCAGCCTCTCGCAGCTGCGCTGGACCGAGGACATCGGCGACGGCGACCGTCGCGTTCTGCTGGCCGAGGCCAGCGTCGGTCCGTTCCGAATGACCGAAGCCATGATCCTCGAACTGGCCGCCGACGGCCGGATTCGCCGCCTCAACCCGCACCTGCGACCCTGGCTACCGCTCAGCCTCCTCGCGGTGAAGCTGGGTCCGCGGCTGTTGCGGCATCCGGGGGTCATGCGGCGGGCCGCGCGCGGATAGCGCTACCGGATCAGGGTTTCGGTCAGTCCGTCGGCGCTCAACTCCGCGCGCCTGGTTATCCCGATGTCGTCGAGGAAGCGGGGGTCGTGGCTGACGACGATCAGCGCGCCCTCGTAGTGCGCGAGGGCCTGGGTGAGGTGGTCGAGGCTGGGGAGATCGAGGTTATTGGTCGGCTCGTCGAGTAGCAGGAGTTTGGGGGCCGGGTCGGCGAGTAGGAGCATGGCGAGTGCGGCGCGCAGGCGTTCGCCACCCGAGAGAGCCGACGCCGCGACGTCGGCGTCGGTGCCCCGGAACAGGAAGCGGGCGAGTTGGGCTCGGATCTGTTCGGCGCAGGCGTGCGGCGCGGTCGAGGCGACATTCTCGAAGACCGTGCGATGCTCGTCGAAGATATCGAGGCGTTGCGGCAGCATGCGCCACGGAACCTTCGGTGGCGCCGCGGCAATCCGGTGCAGCAGCGTGGTTTTGCCCGCGCCATTGCGGCCGGTCAGTGCGATCCGCTCCGGACCGGACACCCGCAGCGTCACGGTCGGCCCGCAGGCCAATTCGACCTGGTCGAGCTCGACGACATCCTGGCCCGGATAGAGCCTGGTGCCGGGCAGCTCGATTCGGATGTGCCGGTCGTCGCGCAACAGGTCCTCGGCCTGCTGTAGCTGTTCCTTTGCGGTGTCCAGCTTTTCGATGTGGTTATTGCGCAGCTTGCCCGCCGACACCTGCGCGGCCCGCTTGCGCGCGCCCATGACGATCTTCGGTTCGCGCTTGTTCTCGAACATCTTCTGCCCGTAACGCGCTCGGCGATCCAGTTTGATCCGGGTCTCGACCAGTTCGCGCGCCTGTTTGCGGACATCACTGCGCGCGTCTCGGACCGTCGCCCGCGCTACCTCCTGTTCGGCCTCGACGATCCGTTCGTACTCGCTGAAATTGCCGCCGAACAAACGCAATTCGCCCTGCCGGAGTTCGGCGATCGCGCTCATCCGCTCCAGCAACTCACGGTCGTGACTGACCGTGAGGACGGTGCCGGAGAATTGCCCGACGACCTCGTAGAGGCGTTGTCGGGCATGCTGATCCAGGTTGTTGGTCGGCTCGTCGAGCAGCAGCACGTCCGGTTCGCACAACAGCTCCGCGACCAGGCCGAGCAGCACCGTCTCCCCACCGGAGAGCGTCTCCAGATGGCGGTCGAGCTGTTCGACCGAGTCGGCGAGGTAGTGCAGACCCAGTCGACCGAGCAGCGCGATCGCCCCCTCCTCGACATCCCACTGCCCACCGACGGTGTCGAAGTCCGACTCCTCGCCGCGGCCGGATTCGATGCGGTGCAACGCCTTGCGTATCGCGGCAATACCCAGCACCTCATCGACGCGCCGACCGGTGACCAGGCCGAGATCCTGACGCAGATAACCGAGCCGCCCGGTCACCGTGACCGACCCGCGCGCTGGCGTCAGCGCACCCGCGATCAGCCGCAACAGCGTGGACTTGCCCGCGCCATTGCCGCCGACCAAGCCGAGATGGCCGGGGCCGAGCACGGCATCGAGCCCGTCGAATACGGGCGTGCCGTCGGGCCAGGAAAAAGTGAGATCGGAAAGGGAAAGATTGGCCATGTGGACCCCAGAGGTTGCTACGGAAACGCGACGCGCGGATGCGGGCCGCCCGAGTGGCTACCTCATGAGAGCAACGACATGACTCCGATCAACGGGGATAAGACTCGTACAGGTTAAGCGCAACCGCGGATCTTGCGCCACTGATATTTGGATCACACGATCCGCCGCGGCTGCGACGACCGGATAGCCCGCCTCACTACCCGGGTCCGAAAGCCCCGATCCGCTACCCGATAACAGCCGACATCTCCGCAGACAATGGATACGGCCGCTCAACGGGCAGCGCCCCGGCAGCCGCGTCCAACTGGCCGACGGCGACCAGCTCGCGGATCCGCCGCGCCTGATCGGTCACATCCCGTATCTCGGTGATCCAGGTGTCGACGTACGCGTCAACCGCCGCGCCGCCCAGTCCGACCTGCAGGTCATCCGCTCACGCTTGAACGGACTCACGAAAGTCCCTGCGGCGAGGGCGGGTTCGGCGGCGCGCAGGCAACCACCCGGCGATCCTCGCAGCCCGAACCTCGACCGGCAAACCGGTTCCGCGAACTAGATCCGCACCACCGACGTCAACGGGTAGTCCCCTTGGCGATCGCGCCCGTTGAGGAATCCGAGCTCCAAAACCACTGCGGCCGCGATGATTTCGGCACCGGCGGCCCGGAACAGGTCCGCCGCGGCTGCCAACGTTCCACCGGTCGCCAAGACGTCGTCGAGGAGCAGGACGCGACGGCCCTTCAGCTCGACCCCATCGGCCGGGATCTCCAGGGCGGCCGTGCCGTACTCGAGGCTGTACTCGCGCGAGATCACCGGCGGCGGCAGCTTGCCCGCCTTGCGCACCGCCATGACACCGGTACCCAATGTTGTGGCCACACCCGCGGCGATAATGAATCCGCGCGCATCTACCCCCGCCACCAGATCGGCATCGGGCGCACAGGCGGCGAGGCAGTCGACAACCGCCCGGAAACCCTCCGGATCGGCGAAAACCGGCGTCAGATCGGCAAAGCGGATGCCGGGAGAGGGGAAATCGTCGCGCCAGCGGGTGAGCCGATCGACCAATTCGGCCGCCTTGCCCGTCCGCTCGGCTAGGACGTCATCCGTTTCCACCGCCGCATGCTTGCTCATCGACACCTCTCCATGGTTACTCACCCACCAACACCTGTCACCGCCGCAACACCCAACGGTCCATATTCCAGCCGGTTCCCGCCTGGGTGGGCCCGGCTATGCCGTTGCGCAGACCGTCACCGAATGCGATGGTGCGGGGTGTGGCGAACAACGGAATGCTCGGCATCTCCGCCCACAGCAGGTTCTCGGCCTCGGTGCGCAGATTCAGCGTCGTGGTCGAGTTGTCGTCGCCCGCAAGCTGATCGGTGATCGAATCGTAGCGGCCATTACCGAAGCGACCGAAATTGAGCCCGCTACCGGTGCGCAACGCGCTGGTCGCGGCCACACCGGTCTCGGATCCGGCCGGACCCGGCACCGATGCGGTGCTACCGAGGACGGCGTCGACTTTGCCCTCGGTGAGCTGGGACGGTGCGAAGTCCGTGGATCCGGCGTCCACCACACTGATACCCGCCGGCTTACATGCATCCGCGATCATCTGCACGGTTTGGGTGCGCCGCTCGTCCGGCTTCACATACCCGATCCGGATGGTCGGATTCGGCGCGCCCGCGGCGGCGACTGCCGCGGTAGCGCCGGATACATTCGCGCCCTGGTACTTGTCGGCCGCACCGATGACCGCCGGGTAGTACAGCGAATCCTGCTGTGTGATGCGAGAATTCAGCACCCCGGTGCCGAGCCCGCTCTTCGGCGCGTCCTTGGCCTTACCGAGCTTGTCGAACAGCGCCTGCCGCGGCACACACAGCGCGAAGGCCCGCCGCGCGTCGGCCGAACCGAAGACGCCGCCGGTCCCGAGCAGCAACTGCTCGGCACCGCGCCCCGGTACGGTCCGCACCGAGAACCCGCCCAGATTGATGTCCTTCACCGACCCGGCACCGATATCGACGACCCCGACTGCATTGTCGCCGACCTTCGACTTCAGATCGGCGGTCTTCGGGTACACCACGATCCGCCCGGTCTCGGGCTTATTGCCCCACCAGCGCTCGTTGGCGACCAGGACCAGCCCGTCCTCGGCGGAGTAGGAATCGATCCGATACGGCCCCGACGACGGGAACCGGCTCTGATCCAGCTTGTCCGCGCCGATGGTCCACCCGTTGTTCCAGAAGTCGGCGATCCGCTGCAATCCGGCCTGATCACCGGACTGCACGGCCGTCACGACATTCGGCACATTCGCCACCCGCGCCGCCACATGCGCCGGCATCAACTCCCCCGCGGCGAACAGATTGCGCCAGGCCAGGAAGTGCCGGTCCCCGCGGAACACCACGGTGGCGTCTTTGGAGCCGGGCTGGCAATCCACCCGCTCGATATCGGCGTATCCGGCGGTGCTCGCGGCATCGAACAGCGGAACCTGTCCGCGGTCACCGGGTTTGGTGTACCGGCCGCTGCGCGCGGCCCAGGCCAGCACCAGATCATCACACGAGGTCGGCACGCCGTCGGAGTACACACCGTCCGCGTTGAGCCGATACTGCACCGTCTGTGCCTCGCCCGGCACCTCTTTCGCGGTGCCCACATCGGTATCGGCGACCTGCTGGCCGTCGGGGCCGGTGTAGAAGAACCCGGTCAGCACGCGCGCGAACACCGCGTCCGAACCGCTGCTCGCGCCGAGCCTGGTCCCCCCGTTGTAACTGGCGATCACCGCGTCGACGGCATAGCCGATGGAGGGCACCTGGTTCTGGCTCGAGCACCCGGCCACCACCGTGGCGGCCACGGTGCCCGCAGCCACCGCTCCGATCAGACGTGCCGCTAGCGACTGCTTCATCAAGGAAAACCCCTGCCGTCGGCTGTCAGTGCCTGCGCTTGTTCCGCTTTCCGCTCGGTCGAGCGCCGGGACGCGGGGCCTGCCCGGGTTCACGCGCGGGGCGAGCGCCCAGTTCCCGGCCGGTCGCCGCAACCGCGCGCCGCTCCGCCTCGGCTCCCGCACGCGCCGACGCCAGCCCGGCGCGCTTGTTGAGCACCTTCTTGGTGTGCGCCGCGACCGGACCCCACCGCTCCTTGATCGATACCAGCAGCGGCACCGCGAAGAAGATCGACGAGTACGCGCCGACGATCATGCCGACCAGCTGCACCAGCGCCAGATCCTTCAGCGTGCCGACGCCGAGCAGCCATACCGCGATCACCAGCATGCCGACGATCGGCAGAATGCCGATGACGGTGGTGTTGATCGAACGCATCAGCGTCTGGTTCGCCGCGAGGTTCGCCTGTTCGGCATAGGTGCGCCGGGACGTATTCACCACACCGCGGGTGTTCTCCTCGACCTTGTCGAAGACGACGACATTGTCGTAGAGCACATAGCCGAGGATGGTCAGCAGACCGATCACCGCGGCGGGGGTCACCTCGAAGCCGACCAGCGAGTAGATACCCGCGGTGACGATCATGTTGAAGAACAGCGAGGCGATCGCCGCGATCGACATGTCCCGTTCGAACCGGATGGCGATATAGACCATGGTCAGCGCGATGAACACCACCAGCGCGATCACGGCCTTCTTGGTGATCTGGCTGCCCCAGGTCTCGCTGATCTCCGCGACACTGATCGCGTTGCGCGAAACGTTGCCGTCCTTGTCCTTCGGCTGGAAGGCATTGAACAGCGCGGTCTGCAGCGCGTCGGTCTGGGCGGCGCTCAGCGTATCGGAGCGAACCTGGATGGTCTCCGCCGAACCGGATCCCACCTTCTGCACCGTCACCGGGGCGTGGCCGATGGTCTGGGAGTAGACGTCCTCGACCTTCTGCGTGGTCGCGGTCCCCGCCGCGGGCAACTGGATGCGCGAGCCGCCCGCGAAGTCGATGCCCAGGGTGAATCCGCGGATTCCGATGCTCAGCAACGAGATCAGCACGAAGGCCGCGGTCAGCGCGTAGTAGAAGCGCCGCCGACTGACGATCTTGAAACCGCCGGTGCCGGTGTAGAGGCGCTCGAAGACGCTGTGCTTCGGCGCGGCATCGTATTCGCTCACCTCGTCGGCGAGTGGCTCCACAGTCGAGTAACGATCATCCGTCTCCCGACCGCCCCCAACGGAATCGCTGCGCGATGCTGTCCTCATCGTGACGTCTCCTTCACCAGAGCCTCGCCAGCTCTGCGTTCCCTGGCCACTTCCTGAATCGCGCCGAGCCCGTTGACCGACGGTTTCGCCCAGAACGGCGAGCGCGAGGCCAGCATCATCAGCGGCGCGGTCACCAGATAGAGCACGATCACGTCGAGGACGGTGGTGATACCGAGGGTGAACGCGAAGCCCTTCACCTGACCGGCGGCCAGAATGTAGAGCACGACCGAGGCGATCAGGCTGACGGTCTTGCCGGAGAGGTTGGTGCGCTGGGCCCGCTGCCAACCGCGCGGCACCGCCGAACGGAAGCTGCGACCCTCGCGCATCTCGTCCTTGATGCGTTCGAAGAACACCACGAAGGAGTCGGCGGTCAGACCGATACCGATGATCAGACCGGCGATACCGGCCAGATCGAGGGTGAATCCGATCCACCGGCCGAGCAGCACGATGATGCCGTACACCGCGACACCGGAGGCGACCAGCGAGAATCCGGCGAGGAAGCCGAGCATCCGGTAGTAGGCCAGGCAGTACAGCAGCACCACCGCGAGACCGATCGCACCGGCGAGCAGACCGGCGCGCAGCGAGGACAGACCCAGCGTCGCCGATACCGTCTCGGCCTCCGAGGTCTGGAACGACAGCGGCAGCGAACCGTACTTCAGGGTGTTCGCGAGTTCCTTGGCGCTGGCCGCGGTGAAGCTACCGGAGATGGTGGTGCGACCGCCCTGCTGCGGACCCGACTGCACGACCGGCGCGCTGACCACCTTCGAGTCGAGTACGAACGCGACCCGCTTGTTGATGTATTCGCCGGTCAGCGTCGCCCAGGCATCACTACCGCCGGATTTGAACTCGAGGTTCACCTCGTGGCGGGCCTGCTGCTGGTTCAGTCCCGAAGTGGCGTTCTTGATCTCCTGGCCGTCGATGCGGCTCTTGTCGAGCAGGAGGATCTCCTTGCCGTCGGTGGCACAGGCGACCAGCGGCAGATTCGGATCGTCGTTACCGGCCAGCGGGTCGGCCTTGCTGCAGTCCATCGCGGCCATCGCGGCCTGCTGCACCGTGGGATCGGTGCTCTGTCGGGTCGCCTTGGCGTCCGCGATCTCCTTCTTCGCCTGCTCCTGCGGCGTCAGCCCGCCGGGCGGGGCCGGGGGCGAGGTCGGCGCCTGTGCGGGGAAGACGCGCGGCTGCGGAGTCGACTCCGCCGCGGGTGCGGACTCGGTGGTCGGCACCGCTGCGGTGGTGGGCGCGGACTGGTTGGTCGGCGCGGGCTGGGTCGCCAGCGTCCCGTCCGGGTTGAGCTGCGTGGTGCCCGGAGTGGTGCCCGGAGTCGTACCAGCGGCTCCCGAGGCCTGCGGCGTGCCCTTACCGCCGACCGCGGGTACGGCCTGTAGCACCGGACGGATGTAGAGCTTGGCGGTCGTCGCCAGCGCCTTGGCCTGGCCACCGTCGTCACCCGGAACCGTGATCACCAGGTTGTCGCCATCGATGACGACCTCGGAACCCGAGACACCGAGACCGTTGACACGGTTCTCGATGATCGACTGCGCCCGGCGCAGGCTGTCCTGGCTCGGCTTGCTGCCGTCGGGGGTGCGGGCGGTCAACGTGACCCGGGTACCACCCTGGAGGTCGATGCCCAGCTTGGCGGTCGGGGAATGGTCACCGGCGAAGAACACCAGCGCATAGATCACGGCCAGCAGCACGGCGTAGACGCCGAGCAACCGGAGCGGATGCGCCGATCCCTGGGAAGGTGGCACAGTTCGTCATCTCCTAGGCGGAAGTCGAGGGTGGAACAGGCGGGCACGCACAGCCGGGCACCCGGACGGACCGCCCGCGGCGGTCGTCAGCACGCGGGTACACCGCTGGAACCGGGTCAGTCCTTGGTCAGCCGGGTCTCGGTCTGCTGCGCGGACTCCTCGACGGGACCGGCCGCGATCTCGTCGGCCGCGATCTCATCGGCCACGGTCTCACCGGTCTCGTCCGTGGTGCGCACATCGCGGATGGCCTGACGCAGCCAGGTGGTGATGACATCCTCGGCGATTTCGAGATCGACGGTGTCGTCATCGATATCGACCACGGTGCCGTAGAGCCCCGACGTGGTGGTCACCTGATCGCCGACCTTCAGGCTTTCCTGCATGGTGGTGACCTTCTCGGCCTCGCGCTTCTGGCGGCGCACTCCGAGGAACATGGGCACGAGCAGGGCTACCAGCAGGAGCGGAAACAGAAGTTCCATCGTCGAAGTCAGTCCCTAGTCTGTGGGTGGGATGGACAAGTACACCCAACAGTCTGCCAGTTCGCGTCGCCGCCACCACACCGGCACACCCCCTGACGTCCCAGAACGCTGCTCCAAGGGGCATCAGGGCACGGTCCACGGACCGGTCGGCGCAGGTATTCCACGCAACCGCACTGGTCGAGGCCGACCCGCATCGCCGCAGGTAACGAGCGAACCCCGCGACCGTGGTGTGGTCGCGGGGCTGCGCAACAGGGCGTTCTAAGCGATCTTGCCGTAGCTGTAGTCATCGAGCGGGAAGGCGACCGCTTCGCGGTGTGCGTTGATGGTGCTGGTCGGACGCAGCAGAGCGGCCTCGCCGTGCTGGTTGAAGTAGTAGCTGCGCGCGCTCGAGCAGTCGCCGCCATAGAAGACCGAGGAACCCAGCTTGTCGGTGACCCGATCCAGGAAGTGCCGGTTCGCCTGCTCGGTCACCTCGAAGGTGGTCTCGCCGCGACGGAAGGTTTCCTTCAACAGGCGGCCCATGTGCTTCATCTGGGCCTCGATGGTGGTGAAGTACGACAGGCCGCTGTAGGAGTACGGGCTGTTGAGGCTGAGGAAGTTCGGGAACTTCGGCACCGTGATGCCCTCGTAGGCCTGGAAACGGTTGTCGCGCCAGAACTTTCCGAGGTCGACGCCCTCGCGGCCGATGATCTCGATGGCCGGGAAGTTCACATCCCACAGGTTGAAGCCGGTGGCCAGGATCAGGGTGTCGATCTCGGTCTTGTGGCCGTCGGCGGTGACGATGCCGTCGGGCTCGATGTGATCGATGGCGTTGGTCTCCAGCCGCACATTGGGCTGGTTGAAGGCCTTGAAGTAGGCGTTGGAGAACGTGGGGCGCTTGCAGCCGAAGTCGTAGTGCGGGGTGAGCTGCTTGCGCGTCTCCTTATCGCGCACCTGCGCGCGCAGATGCGCCTTGGCCAGCACGCCCGCGGCCTTGTTCAGCGGCTTGGCCTGCTTGAAGTGCAACACGCCGAGCACCATCAGCGCCTCGAGCAGACTGGTGTTGACCAGCCGCGCAGCCTTCTGGGTGGCGGGCACGCGGGCGAACAGCTGCTGCACCGGCGCGGGAATCGCGGTATCGATCTTGGGCACCACCCAGATCGGCGTGCGCTGGAAGACGGTGAGTTCCTCGGTCTTCTTCGCCGCCTCCGGCACCAGCTGCACGGCCGTGGCGCCGGTGCCGATAATGGCGGCCTTGCGGCCGGTGAGGTCGAAATCGTCCTCCCACGCGGTGGTGTGGATGATCTTGCCCGCGAAGGACTCGATCCCCGGAAACGGCGGGGTGTAGGGCTGGGACAGGAACCCGGTCGCGGTCAAAAGGTAACGGCCGGTAACGGTTTCACCACCGGCGATGGATACGGCCCAGTGCTGGTGCTCCTCATCCCAGCGGGCGCCGTCCACCACCGTGCCGAAACGCATCCGACGACGCAGGCCGTACTTGTCCGCGATGTGCTCGGCGTACTTCTTGAGCTCCTTGCCCGGCGCGAACAGCCGCGTCCAATACGGGTTGGGCTCAAAGGAATACGAGTAGGTCACCGAGGCGATATCGACGGCGAGCCCCGGGTAGTGGTTGACGTGCCAGGTGCCGCCGAGGTCGTCCTCGCGCTCGAGGATCACGAAATTGCTCAGACCGAGCCGGTCGAGCTCGATACCCGCACCCATACCGCCGAATCCCGCACCGACCACGACCGCGTCGTATTGAGGCGCCACGTCGAACCTCCTGCTAAATACATTCCAACGGGAATGTAGGAACCGTCTCTCACGGAATGACATCTCATTCCGTTTGTGAACACAGTATCATCGGGTGGGTGACGAAGCCATCCACGCGTGCGCCCCGACCGGCGGCCGGTAATGCGATCCAGCGACGCAAGGCCGAGCTGCGCCAGGAGATCATCGACACCGCGTTCATCTGCTTCGCCGAAAAGGGCTATCACGCCACCGGCATCGCCGATATCGCCAATGAGCTGGGCATCGGGCACGGCACGTTCTACCGGTACTTCAGCAATAAGCGCGAGATCATCGATGTGGTCATCGACGATCTGGCCGCGCGGATCATCGAGGCGCTCGGCACCGATAACGCGCCCGACGCCGCCACCTCACTCGACGAATACCGCGCCCAGATCGATCGCATCGGCGCCGCGCTCACCCGGATCCTGGTGGCCGACCGCCGGGTGGCCCAACTGCTGCTGTTCCACGCCACCGGTATCGATGACGAACTCACCACCCGGCTCTACGGCCTGCTCGATATGGCCGACGCGCTCACCGCTGGTTACCTCTCGCACGGTGTCGAGCTCGGCTACCTGCGGGCCGACCTCGATACCAAGAACACCGCCAAGGCTGTCACCGGCATGCTCATCGCGGGCATCGTGCAGGGGCTGCGCAATCCGGACGAAACCGCGGTCAGCGAACTGAACGAGGCGATCCGGCGACTGCTCATCGACGGCGTGCGCAAAGACTGAATCGGCTCCGGCGAAACCGATAAATCTCCACCGGTTCGCCGCGGCGATCAGCGCTAGGGTGTAGCCAGATCGACTGTGGCCAACGGGGGCAGCACGTGTTCGGTAGAGACCGCCGAGTTCGAAAAATGCGTATTCGACAAGAGCAGGGCACCGCCCCTGACACAATGTCGCGGGTGACCCCCGAAGACGTGAGCCGAATCCATTTCGCCATGCCGCCGATGGGGCACCGCGGCTATCACGCCGATGAGGTCGACGCCTTCCTCGAACTCGTCTCCGCGACGCTCGATGGACAGGGTGCGCTGACCGCCGACGATGTCCGGCACGTTGCCTTTGACGCCCCCCACTTCGGTGGCCGCGGCTACCAGGCCGACCAGGTCGACGAATTCCTCGATCGGGTCCGCATCGAATTGGAATTCCGCCAGCGCGGCAGCCGCCCGGTCCCCGCGGGCGACAATGGCTCCGGCCCCGCCCTGCTCACTCCCGACGATGTGCACCGCATGCAGTTCACCCAGGCCGCGGTCGGCCGCCGCGGCTACGACACCGATGAGGTGGACGCGTTCCTGGACCTGGTCGCCGCCACCCTGGCACACGGCGGCCCGGGCCACCTCACCATCATCGATGTCCGCGCGGTCCGCTTCACCGAGGCCCGTCTCGGTACCCGCGGCTACACCCGCGACGAGGTCGACGCCTTCCTCGACCTCGTCGTCACCGCCCTCGAAAGTGGAGCCAACCACCGCTAGCGCCGGTGGTCATTCGAAGAGGTCGAGGGTGGGATGGGGTTCGCGGCCGCGGACCTCGATGGAGCCGAAGACCAGGTCCGGGGGCGGGACGAGGCCGAGGTGCTCCCAGGCGGCGGCCGTTGCGACACGACCGCGGGGCGTGCGCGCCACCATGCCCGCGCGCACGAGGAACGGTTCGCAGACCTCTTCGACCGTGGCGGCCTCCTCGCCGACGGCGACGGCCAGCGTCGAAACCCCAACGGGCCCACCGCCGAAACTGCGGACCAGGGCGCCAAGGACCGCGCGGTCCAAGCGGTCCAAACCCAGCACGTCGACGTCGTAGACCTCCAACGCCGCTTGGGCGATGGGACGGGTGATCAGGCCGTCGGCGCGAACCTCGGCATAGTCGCGGACGCGGCGCAGCAGGCGGTTGGCGATGCGCGGGGTGCCGCGGGAGCGTCCGGCGATTTCGGCGGCGGCGTCGCGATCGACGGTGACGCCGAGGATATGGGCCGAGCGCAGCAGGATGCGCAGGAGTTCTTCGGGATCGTAGAAGTCCATATGACCGGTGAAGCCGAAGCGGTCACGCAGCGGACCGGTGAGCGCACCCGAGCGGGTGGTCGCACCGACCAGGGTGAAAGGCGCGATATCGAGCGGAATCGAGGTTGCCCCTGGGCCTTTGCCGACGACCACGTCGACGCGGAAGTCCTCCATCGCGAGATAGAGCATTTCCTCGGCGGGCCGGGCGATCCGGTGGATTTCATCGATGAACAGCACATCGCCCTCGACCAGGTTGCTCAGCATGGCAGCGAGATCGCCCGCGCGCTCCAACGCCGGACCCGAGGTGATGCGCAGGGCCGTACCGAGTTCCGCGGCGATGATCATCGCCATACTGGTCTTGCCGAGGCCGGGCGGGCCGGACAGCAGCACGTGGTCCGGAGTGCCGCCACGCTGTTTGGCACCGCGCAGCACCAGCGCCAGCTGTTCGCGCACACGGGGCTGGCCGATGAAATCGTCGAGGGATTTCGGGCGCAGGCTGGCCTCGATCTCCCCATCGGATTTGAGATAGCCTGCGGTGACCTGGGATTCGGGTTCGGTGTCGTCGTAGTCCATAACGGCTTACCGGTTCTTGGCGAGCGAGCCGAGCGCGGCGCGCAATGCGGCCGAGGTGTCGGCAGCGGGCTGTTCGGCGAGTACGGCATCGACCGCCGGTTCCGCCTGTTTGGCGGGAAAGCCGAGCCCGATCAACGCCTCCACCACCTGCTCGCGCACCGGCGTGAGCACCGGTGTCGGCGCAGTACCCGGCGGACCCGCCTGCACCGGAACGAGATTCACCTTGTCCCGCAACTCCACCACCATGCGCTCCGCGCCGCGCTTACCGATGCCGGGCACCCGGGTCAGCGCCGCGACATTGCTCTCCGCGAGCGCCTTGCGCAGCGCCTCGGGCTCGAGCACCGCGAGCACCGCCATGGCCAGCCGCGGACCGACGCCGGAGACGGTCTGCAGAAGACCGAACAGGTCACGGGATTCGGTATCGGCGAATCCGTACAGCGTCATCGAGTCCTCGCGCACGATCATCGCGGTGAACAGCCGGGATTGCTCGCCCCGGGTCAGCGTCGACAGCGTCGCCGGGGTGACATTGAGCCGGTAGCCGACGCCCGCCGCCTCGAGCACCACATGATCGAGCGCGATCTCGAGCACCTCACCGCGTACCGACGCGATCACGGGCGCACCACCTTCCGTTGTTCGGCAAGCCGCTGGGTGTACCGCCGCTGTGCCTCGGCGGCGCGCGCCTCGGCCTCGGCCATCCGCGCCATCAGCGGCGCCCGCCAACAATGACAGATCGCCAGGGCCAGCGCATCGGCCGCATCCGCCGGTTTCGGCGCGACCTGCAGGCCGAGGATACGCGTCACCATCACGGTCACCTGAGCCTTGTCCGCGGTGCCATTGCCGGTGACGGCGGCCTTCACCTCGCTCGGGGTGTGGAAGGCGACAGGTATGCCCCGCCGCGCCGCCGCCAGCGCGATCACCCCGCCCGCTTGCGCGGTGCCCATCGCGGTGCGCACATTGTGCTGTGCGAACACCCGCTCGATCGCGACCGCATCGGGTTTGTGCGTGTCCATCCAGTATTCGGCGACATCGGCGACGCCCATGAGCCGGTGTGCGAGATCCATATCCGCAGGGGTGCGCACCACATCGACGTCGAGCGCCGTCACCCTCCGTCCCAGCCCGCCCTCGACCATGCTGAGGCCGCACCGGGTGAGCCCCGGGTCGACGCCCATCACCCGCACACGATCCCCTCTCGAAGACACGAACAACTGTTCGAGAGTCTAGTGGACCGCGCGAGCGCCGTTCACCAACGACACGACGCCCGTCGGGGATTCGGCGTCGGGACCGATTCAGTCGAAGGTGTGGTAACAGCTCACGTACGCGTACGACCCCGAATCGGAATCTTCGACGACCACCTTGCCGTCGCGCAGGATCCGGCAACTCACCGTGCCGCCGCTGGACCCGCTGACGGTGGCCGACACCCGGCCCGAGCGGACGAATCCGGTCAGGGTCACGGCCTTGGTCCAGGGCAGCGGCGCATCGTCGGCACTGGAGCTGTCGAAATCGCCGCTGGTGAAGGTGATATCGGCGGTGCCGGTGCCGGAGACCTCATAGGTCACCGCGACTTCCTTCTTCGACTCCTTGTCGATGCGATAGGCGATGGATCCGAATACCGCGACGCACCCGCCGACGGTGAGCACGATCGCCAGGAAGACACCGCCCAATACCCACGGCCACACCGGCTTCCCCCTGGGCGGCTGCGGCGGATAGCCCGGGTAGCCCGGATACCCCTGCCCGGGATAACCCGGGTACTGCGGTGGTGGTTGATAGGTCACGTGCACCCCTCCTGAATCCTGCACAACCCGGCTACAGGACCTTACCGGACAACGCCGTTCGGACTCCGCTTCCTCTGTGCCCCTGAATCGTCCCTGGAGCCAGTGACGTTTCAGCCGAGCGCACCGGGTCGGCACCGAGCCACAGTTTTGCTGGAGCGGATTCACAGGGTTTCTCGAGGAATGGTCTCGACAATGCCGTAGGTGCCCGTAGTCCGTGCCCCGCTTGCCGCGCCCGCGACCCCCGTGACACCGCCACCGCCGCCACGGCTGCCGTCGGCGAATCTGAATCCCAACTATCAGTACGGCTCCCATCACGGGATTTCGCTACTGCACGGCTGGTTACCGCTGACCGTCGAGTTGGTCGCGGTGGCCCTGCTGATCCTGGCGATCGGCTGGCGGACCCGACGCTGGCGGCTGGTACTGCTGCCGGTGTGCGCGGCGCTCGGTGTGGCGGGTGCGGTGGCCGCGTGGGCGTATGTGAACGACGAGGGGTTGGCATCGGATCCGGCGCCGATCGAGTTGTGGGCCTGTGCCGGCGCCGCGGTCGCGGCGATCGCCGTCGCCGCGCTCGGCTGGCGCAGTGCGCGCTGGTGGCGGCGCGGCGTCTCGATCCTCGCCGTAACCCTGGCACTGCTGAGCACCGGCATCGTGCTCAATCAGTGGGTCGGCTACTACCCCACCGTGCAGTCGGCGTGGAATGCGCTCACCGCGGGTCCGCTGCCGAACCAGACCGATATCGACGCCCTGCCCGCACTGCGCAATACGAACGTCACCACCGGCAAGATCGTGCCGGTGCGAATTCCCGACGCGGGCAGCGGATTTCCGCATCGCACCGAATACGTGTACCTGCCACCGGCCTGGTTCGCCGGTCCGACGCCGCCGACCCTGCCGGTGGTCATGATGATCGGCGGTGAGTTCAATACCCCCGCGGACTGGATTCGCAGCGGCCAGATCATGCCCGAGGTGGACAAGTTCACCGCCGCCAACGGCGGTCGTGCGCCCATCCTGGTCTTCGTCGATTCCAGCGGCAGCTTCAATAACGACACCGAATGCGTGAACGGTCCGCGCGGCGATGCCGCCGACCACCTGACCCGAGATGTGCCCGGCTACCTCGAATCTCGCTTCGGCGCATCGGCGGATCCGGCGAACTGGGCCGTGGTCGGCTGGTCGATGGGCGGCACCTGTGCGGTCGACCTGGCCGTCATGCACCCCGAGTTGGTGCGCACCTTCGTCGATATCGCGGGCGATCTCGGCCCGACCTCGGGCACCAAAGAGCAGACGATCAAACGCCTTTTCGGTGGTGACGCCGACCGCTGGGCCGCCTTCGACCCGATCACCGTCATGGCCAAGCACGGCCCGTATACCGATATGGCCGGTCTGTTCGACGACCTCACCCCACCCAAATCCGGTCCGGGATCCCATGGTGCACGCCAGTCCGCGGCGGTCGACGACGACACCGTCGGCTTCGGCGGCCACGACGGCGTTGTCGACACCGGCGAGGTCGGTGCGGCCGAAAAGCTGTGTGCCGCAGGACATGAGGTCGGCATCGACTGCACCATCCACACCACCCAGGGCGGCCACACCTGGCAGTTCGCTGCGGCCGCCTTCACCTCGTCGTTTCCCTGGATCGTGGCCCGGGTCGGACTTCCCGTGCCGGACGCGACCTGAAACCGATTGCGCGGTCGATGAGTTGGGCCGCGGCTCAGCCCAGCGACTCCGCTGGCGGTATCGACTCGGCACGAAAGGTCCGGCGATACGCCAGCGGTGCGACGCCGATCGAATCGTGTAGGTGCTGACGCAGTGAACTGCCGGTCGCGAAGCCGACCTCACCCGCGATGCGGTCAACGGTCAGGTCGGTCGACTCGAGGAGTTGGCGGGCACGGAAGACGCGCTGCTGGATGAGCCAGCGGCCCGGGCTCATGCCAACCTCGTCACGGAAGCGACGGGCGAAGGTGCGCTTGCTCATTCGGGCCCGCACCGCGAGATCGTCCATGGTCAAGGGCAATTGAAGGTTCTCGAGGGCCCAGTGCCGAGCGGCGGCGGTACCCGGCGAGGTCGACGGCGGCACCGGCTGTTCGATGTACTGAGCCTGGCCGCCGTCGCGCCACGGCGGCACGACACAGCGCCGCGCCACCGAATTGGCGACCGCACTGCCGTGATCGCGGCGCACCAGATGCAGGCACAGATCGATACCGGCCGCCGCGCCCGCCGAGGTGAGCACGTCGTCGTCATCGACGTACAGGACATCGGTATCGAGGCGAACCCGAGGGAAGGTCCGCCGGAACTGCTCGGCCACATTCCAATGCGTCGTCGCGGGGCGACCGTCGAGCAGTCCGGCCGCGGCCGTCACGAACGCCCCGGTGCAGATCGAGACGATGCGTGTGCCCGGCTGGATCCGCGCGAACGCCTCCATCAGCGGCAGCGGTAGCGTGCCACCAAGGGTCATCTCGATATCGCAGGCCGGAATCACCACGGTGTCAGCGGTCGCCAGCGCCCGGCTGTCGTGCTGGACGGCAATGGCGAAATCGGATCGGCTCGGCACCGGTGCGCCGTCGACCGAACAGGTGCTCACCTCGTAGTGCTGCTCGGCGGTGCCGAATACCCGACTCGGAATGCCGAGTTCGAACGGATACACCCCGTCCAGCGCGAACACGACCACACGATGCCGCCGCGCATCCGAACGTCCGACCATGGCACGATCGTATCGAATATTGGCAATCGTGCCATTTCCCGGAGTCGCCGCCCTCGGCAGGCTGAAGGACATGAACGACACCACCATGCACGCGATCAGTCAGGACGCGATCGGCGGCCCCGAGGTCCTGACCGAGGTCGAACTGCCGATTCCGACACCCGGTCCCGGCGAGATCCTGATTCGGGTGCGGGCCGCCGGGCTCAATCCGACCGATTGGCGCCATCGCGGCGTCGCGGGACTGTTCCTCGACGAGCCGCCCTTCGTCCTGGGCTGGGATGTGTCGGGTGAAGTGGTGCGGACCGGCATCGGGGTCACCCTGTTCGAACCGGGCGACGAGGTCTTCGGCATGCTCCCCTACCCCAACGGCCACGGCGCGTGCGCCGAATACGTCGTCGGTCCCGCCCGCGCCTTCGCGCCGAAACCATCGAACCTGGACCACATTCAGGCCGCCGCGGTCCCACTGGCCGCCCTCACCGCCTGGCAGGCCCTCGTCGACACCGCGAAACTCCAAGCCGGACAGCGCATCCTGATCCACGCTGCCGCCGGTGGTGTCGGACACTTCGCAGTCCAGATCGCCAAGGCCCGGGGCGCTCACGTGATCGGTACCGCGAGCGCGGCCAACCACGCATTCCTGCGTGAGCTCGGCGTGGACGAGACGATCGATTACCGCACAACCGATTTCGCCGATGTCGTCCGCGATGTCGATGTCGTACTCGATTCCATCGATGACCACAACAGCGTGCGGTCGCTACGCACACTCCGGCCCGGCGGTCTGCTCGTCTCCCTGCGCGCATTCGGTACCACCGAATTGACCACTGAGGCACAGCGATCGGGCGTCAGGGCGGTGCGCATGCTGGTGGAGCACGACCACGCCGGGATGAGCGCACTCGCCCGACTCGCCGAATCCGGGGCGCTGCGTCCGACCGTCGCCGGAGTCTTTCCGCTCGCGGAGGCCGCGAAGGCGCACGCACTGGGCGAAACCGGCCGCACCGTCGGCAAATTGGTCCTCACGGTGCCGTGATCCGGCCCGGTCAGCGCTTCTTCGCGGCGCCGATCAGAATGTCGGCACCCCACCAGGTCAAGCGCCCGGCAATCGCCATGTACAGGAAGATCGCGAAGTACACCAGGCTCGCGCCGTAGTCGTCGGCCCAGCCGGGCATCAGGTTCACCGTCGCGAAGGCGGCGATGAGCAGGATCAGTCCCGCCGCGACCGCGAGCGGGGCGAGGGTGATATTCAGGTCGGTCGAATGGCCGGGACGCTCGTCGGCAAGGGATCGACTCATCAAGGTTGGTCTCTTTCCGGGCGGGACAAGTTCTCGGTGTTCTGGAGCCTGATCGGGTCGCCGCGACGGTTGTGGCGGCACTCGAATCCGATATCAGCAATTGAGCCGAAATCGTTACGGTGCCGACATGGTCGGCCGCGGCCATGCCGGTTGTGCGGCCGCGTTTGTGGCGTGCATCACATCGGAGATCTACCATCCGAAGGATGAGCAATGTTGTGAAGGCTGTCCTCGAAGGTGGGCCGAAAGACTTGCCAGCGCGCATCGTTCCGATCACGCCACCCGGCGTCGAGCTCAAAGTCGAATTCCGCGGCGGATACGAGCACTTCAAGGTCACCAACCGGGAAGCAGATACCCCCGAGGGGCGGCTTCCGGTATACGAGTGGTCCGACCGCACCAGAATCGCGGAATAGACGAAGTTCGACCAGGCGCGCAAGCGGAGTACTACGCGCTCGCCTCCGGCCCGCGCGCCCAGCTAACCGCCCGGTTCGCGCCGTCCGCCGGGACGGGCCGACCCGTGGACGCAGTCGGGGCGGTCCGCAGCTGTGCGAACCGCCCCGAATGGCCCGATGGGCTCGACTCAGTCCTCTTCGAGCTGAGCGCCGACCTCGTCGGGGATATCGACATTGGTGTAGACGTTCTGCACGTCGTCGCTGTCCTCGAGCGCGTCGACCAGCTTGAACACCTTGCGCGCGCCGTCGAGATCGACCGCGACCGATACCGACGGCTGGAAACCGGATTCGGCGGAGTCGTAATCGATTCCGGCGTCCTGCAGCGCCTTGCGCACCGGGATCAGATCGGACGGTTCGCTGATGATCTCGAAGGATTCCCCGAGGTCATTGACCTCCTCGGCACCCGCGTCGAGCACCGCCATCAGCACGTCGTCCTCGGAGAGGCCGTTCTTGTCCAGGGTCACGACGCCCTTGCGGTGGAACAGGTAGGAGACCGAGCCCGGGTCGGCCATATTGCCGCCATTGCGGGTCATCGCGACACGCACCTCGCCCGCGGCACGGTTGCGGTTATCGGTAAGGCACTCGATCAGCACCGCGACACCATTGGGGCCGTAGCCCTCGTACATGATGGTCTGCCAGTCGGCGCCGCCCGCCTCTTCGCCGCCACCGCGCTTGCGGGCACGCTCGATGTTGTCGTTGGGAACCGACGACTTCTTCGCCTTCTGGATGGCGTCGTACAGCGTCGGATTGCCCGCCGGGTCACTGCCACCGGTGCGTGCCGCCACCTCGATGTTCTTGATCAACTTGGCGAAGAGCTTGCCGCGCTTAGCGTCGATCCCCGCCTTCTTGTGCTTGGTGGTGGCCCATTTGGAGTGGCCGCTCATTCCCTACTTCCTCCAGTCGACAGCACGTCTGATCGTGCGCACGGTACCCGCACCGGCCGGGTAGACAACTCTCTCAGCCTACTCGTCCGGTCGCGACGACTTTCCGAGGGCGACTACTGGGCGTCGCGGACCAGATCGACGAACATCTTGTGCACCCGCAGATCACCGGTGACTTCCGGATGGAACGACGTCGCGACCACCCTGCCCTGCCGCACCGCGACGATGCGCCCGGCGAACGGGCCGGTCGGGACGGTGGCCAACACCTCGACTCCCGCGCCAGCGCGCTCCACCCACGGCGCCCTGATGAAGACCGCGCGCATCGGACCGCCGTTCAGACCCGCGAATTCCAGATCGGTCTCGAACGAATCGACCTGGCGGCCGAAAGCATTGCGGCGCACCGTCATATCGATACCGGACAGATGTTCGGCATCGGGACGGGTGTCGAGCACCTCGGAGGCGAGCAGGATCATCCCGGCGCAGGAGCCGAAGGCGGGCATACCCTCCCGCAGCCGTGCACGCAGCGGTTCGAGGAGTTCGAAGACTTCGAGCAGCTTGCTGATGGTGGTCGATTCGCCGCCCGGCAGCACCAACGCGTCCACCGCTGCCAGCTCCGACGCGCGCCGCACCAACACCGGTTCGGCACCGCATTGCGCCAGCGCCGCGACGTGTTCGCGCACATCACCCTGCAGCGCGAGCACGCCGATGGTGGGCCGGGTGGGAATTTGCTGCGCGCCAGGAACGGGCGAGGCGACCGATGCGTTCACGCCACGAGCTTACGAGGCGGGGGTGCTGTGGTCCTGCTCACGGTGACCGTCAACGTTGCATCAAGAGCGGGTTCATCGGGCGGAAATCGGTCGACACTCACAGATGTGATTGCCGTGTTGCCACGCAAGGCGTCTGCGCCTCGTGGAGAAGCGAATAGAGTCTCGACGCACCGGGGGCTGACGGTGTCGACCGGCTTGGCCGGACTGTCCCTCGATGCCATGGCATCGGTCTCCTACGGGCCGGAAGCCATCGTGCTGGTGCTGGCCACGGCCGGTGGCGCCGGACTCGGCATGACGTTGCCGGTCACCGTCGCGATCGCCGCACTGCTGGCCGTACTTGTCGCCTCCTATCGGCAGGTGATCGCGGCCTTCCCCGACGGCGGCGGCGCGTACGCGGTGGCCAAGCAGCATCTGGGCCGGCGCACCAGCCTCGTCGCCGCGGCCTCGCTGATCGTCGACTACATCCTCAATGTCGCGGTCTCGATCGCCGCGGGGGTGGCGGCGCTGACCTCGGCCTTCCCCGCGCTACACGCGTACACGGTGTGGATCTGCCCGGCCATCCTGGTCGGGATCACCGCGCTGAATATGCTCGGCATCCGAGAAAGCGCGCGCGCCTTCATGATTCCGACCATCATCTTTGTCGCGGGCATCTTCGCGGTGATCATCGGCGGTCTGCTGCGCTCGGAACCGGCCAGCGTCACCACCGGAGCCGCGGCCGTCAGCGATATCCACACCGTCGGTGTGCTCTTGCTGCTCAAGGCATTCTCCAGCGGCTGCGCGGCGCTGACCGGCGTCGAAGCGATCGCGAACGCGGTGCCCAGCTTCGCCGAACCGAAGATCAAACGCGCACAGCGGGCGGAGATGGCGCTCGGCGCGCTGCTCGGCGTCATGCTGATCGGGCTGGCGGTGCTCATCAAGAAGTTCTCGTTGCAGCCGATCGACGGCACGACGGTGCTCTCCCAGCTCACCGAGGCGGCCCTCGGCCACGGGATCGGTTACTACGTTGTGCAATTCGCGACCGTCGTATTGCTCGCGCTGGCCGCCAACACCTCCTACGGCGGACTGCCGACACTCACCCGGATCCTGGCCGACGACAACTGCCTACCGCACCGATTCGCGGTCCGCTCACCGCGTCAGGTGTACCGCTACGGTGTCCTGGCCCTCGGCGTGACCTCGGCCGTGCTCTTGATCGCAGCGCGCGGAAACATGAATGCACTCGTCCCGCTGTTCGCGATCGGTGTCTTCGTCGGGTTCACCATCGCCCAGACCGGCATGGTCCGGCACTGGCGGCAGAACCGCGGCGAGGGCTGGCGCTGGCGGATCGCACTCAACGGTTTCGGTGCGGTGCTCACCTTCGTCGCCGCGATCGTCACCACCGCCATGAAATTCACCGAAGGCGCGTGGTTGATCGTGTTGGTCCTGCCCGCGCTGGTGCTCGGCATGGAACGCGTGCGTGGGGCCTACACCAAGATCGGCGGCTGCCGCGGCAACGGCACGATTCCGGACCAGCCCCGGGCCACCGGTACGGCGATCGTGGTGCCGATCTCCGAGGTCTCGGAATTGAGCCGGGAGGCACTCTCGGCCGCCATGTCCATCGGCAAAGACATTGTCGCCGTACATGTCTGCCTGCCCGGTGAATCGGCGCGGGCCTTCGCCAAGGCGTGGGAGGCCTGGCATCCCGAGGTCAGGCTGGTGCTGCTCGAGGACAGCGACGCCACCGTCGGCGGTCCCGTCGCGCGCTACGTTCGCGAGAATTTCCCCGGGCGGCGCAAGGTCGTCGTCATCGCCGAGATCGATCCGCCGACCGGCTGGGACCGGGTGCTGCCCAGCCACCGCAGCGATGAACTCGAACGCGAACTCCGCCGAATGACCGACACTGTGGTCTGCCACCTACGCGTCCAGGTGGCATGAGTGGTACTTGTTGACGCTCAGTCCTCGCGCAATGTGCGGATCAGGCCCTCTTGGACAACCGCCGCGACCAATTCGCCCTGACGATTGAAGATCTTGCCGCCGGTCAGTGCGCGGCCGAAGCCCGCCGATGGCGAGGATTGGTCGTAGAGCAGCCAGTCATCGGCGCGGAACGGGCGCAGGAACCACATGGCGTGGTCGAGGGAGGCGTTCTGGGTCGGCTCGTCGGGGTGGATGACCTTGGAGGAGCCGAGCAGGGTCATATCGCTCATGTAGGCGAGGGTGCAGACGTGTACGACCGGGTCGTCGGGCAGCGGATGCCGGTAGCGGAACCACACCTGCTGCTGGGAGACCACGCCGTCGCGGCGGGCCACCACATCCTGGGGCACGGTGCGGATATCCCAGTGTTCCCACTCGCGCATCGCCCAGAGCCGTTCCGGGCTCATCGTGGTGCTGGCGTCCGGCAGGTCGTCCGGCGCTTGGACCTGCGGCATCACGTCCTGATGTGCGGGACCCGCGTCGCCGAGGTGGAACGAGGCCGACATGGTGAAGATCGCGGCACCGTCCTGTACGCCGGTCACCCGGCGGGTACAGAAGGACCGGCCGTCACGGATCCGCTCCACCAGGTACACGGTCCGCTCTTCCGGATTGCCCGGACGCAGAAAGTATCCGTGCAGTGAATGCACCTGGAACCGCGGCTCCACCGTCCGTACCGCCGCTACCAGCGCCTGACCGGCAACCTGGCCGCCGAATGTGCGCGGGAGCTGGGTCTTGGTGGACGCGCCACGGAAGATATCCCGCTCGAGCCGCTCTATCTCCAGCGCCTCTTCGATTGTCGCCATGCGGCTGACATTATCCGGCCCGCCGACGCGGGCTCCGCCCGGCTGGCCCGTGATCCACCGGCAACGACCGCAACCGCCGCCCAGAATGGGGTGCGCTGGCTCGTTTTGATGGGATGGGCCGGTGCCACAATTCGATCCGATCAGCCGTGCCGGACTTGTCGAACTCCTGACCGACCGCATCCTCGAGATCAGCGGCCGCGCGGTGATCGCGATCGACGGTGCCGACGCCGCCGAACCCCTCGCGATCGCGGACCGCATCGCCACCGCCCTGCGTGACACCGGACGCGCCGCCGAGGTGGTCTCGCTGCACGATTACATCCGGCCGGCCTCGCTCCGGATGGAGTTCGGTCGCACCGACGAAATGTCTTATCGCGCCGCCTGGTTCGACTATGCGGCGCTCGATCGCGAGGTCATTCGCGCGCTCCGCGAGGATGCGCGCTGGCTTCCGGCGCTGTGGGACGAACAGCGTGACCGCTCCGCCCGCTCCCCCATCCGCAGCGCGGCGCCCGACACCGTCCTGCTGGTTACGGGTCCCATGCTTTTCGGCCGGGGGCTGAGCTTCGATCTGACGGTGCGACTCGATATGTCCGAGGCCGCCCTGCGCCGCCGCACCGCGCCCGAGGCGCAGTGGACCATTCCCGCCATTCTGCGCCACGACCGGGACAACCCCTATGCCCCAAGCTTTTTCATTCGCTGGGAACATCCCGATCGGCCCGCGCTGCGGATCGATGACGACGCCCGGAAATAGCAGGCGTCCGGCCCGAAGGGCTCTCCCTCCTTGCGGTGTTTTCGACGTCCGGCTCTGCGGTGACCAACACTTGCAGACTATTCATGTTCAGATGCGCATATCTAAGTATGTAGATGATTAATGGTGGTCTCGATCAACGGATTCACCCCGAACCTTCCGGCTCGTACCAACCGCTACCAATTGTCGGATATGCCGGACTCGCGATGAGGTTCCCGCAGGCAGGATGGAATCCGATCCTGTTCTTGCCGAGCGCAATTCGAGCGGCACCACTCCCCCACCGCCGACCCGAGACCGGCCGCGCTCCGCAAACACCTCGGGTGGCAAGCGCCATATGCGCCCGCCACCCGAGATGAAGCGTGCCCGACCGAACCCACCGCGGTCGGGCAACAGCGAACTAGCCGCAGGCCGGCGACTGCTGGCCCAGGTTGGTCAGCATGGTGCAGACCCAGGACTTCTCGATCTTCCACTTGCCGTTCTCGGCGACGAAGGGCACGTCCACCATGTTCTCCTGGCCATTGACGACGAACTTCGCCTTAGCGGTCACGCTGTCACCGAAGGCGGTGACATCGGTGACCGTTATCTGCGCATTGGCGTTCTTCGCCGCCTCCGCCAAGCGGTTCGGCAGATCCGGATCGGCCTCCACGCCCTGCACCAATTCCAATTTCTCGGCACTGGGCACCGACGGATCGAAGGCTCGGCCGAGTGCGGCATTCAACTCCGGCACCGTCGGCTTCGGGGGCAGGTTCTGGTTGGCCACCGCCGACGTGGTGGTCTTGGACGCCTTGGTCGGGGTCGTCTTCGAGTCGTCGCTGCCACATGCCGACAGGCTGAGTGCGGCCACGGCGGCCAGACCCGCGATAGCGATACGCCCGGACTTATGAAGCTTCAACTGAATCTCCTTTGCCGTTCGGACAGGTCCGTGACCTCGACGGTGCCGCGCGAACTGCCCGCGTGGTCGCCGACGTGCACCGAATCCCGAAATTAGCCATCAACTCTGTGGGGCGAATAAGACAACTGTGTGGGATGGGCAACGGATTCGGTCCGCCCCGCGTTCGACCACACGATCGACGCCAACCAGATCATGCCGACACCGGCGACGATATGGCCGGTCCGCACGACGGGAGCCGGGAGCAGGAAGGTCAGGCAGAGGGCCGAGAGCCCCACCGTGTACAGCACGCTGGCGATCCGCGGCACGGTGTCGGTGCGCAGCAGGGCCGTGCCGAACGCGACGGTGCCGGTGAGGGCGATGATCGCGGTCGCGAGGAAGGCGAACCGTGCTGGACCCATGAGTAAGTCATCGACGACCGGGCGCTCCAGAAAGACCAGCACGAAGTTCTTCGTATAGGCGACGCCGGCGAAGTAGCCGAAGCCGAGGAACTGGATGGCGAAGGCGGTCGCGCCGAAACGGCCCAGTTCCCGGTGCAGCAGTGCGTACACCGCCACCAGCAGGCCGATGCCGAAGGGGACGGCACCCCCATTGAGCAATTGGGTGAGCGCGATTTTGTGGCCGAGGGCGAGTTCGGTACCACCGGCAAGGGCGATGGCGCAGCCGCAGATCAGGCCCGCGGCAGCGCCGAGGCGGAGCAATGCTCGCGTGTCCATATCGAATTCCTTTCTCGAGGTGCGGCCGACGCTAGGAATCCGGTGGTCATGTGGGTAAGTGCCACACGACCCATGACTTTCGGCCACACTGTCGCCGGGCGACTGGTCGGGGTGGACCGCCCGGCCCTACGCTCGGGGCATGATCCGTCCGCGGGCACTGACCTGGGTGGCGTGCTTCCTCTACGCATCGGTCCTGCTCGCCGGGGTGGCCATGGCCGGGATGGGCGTCTGCCCGAGCGACGGCCGGCTGCTCGGGTTCGTCGGTGTGCTCGCGGCACTGTGCGCCCTCGAACTCGCCGAGAGCCGAAGGACCGCGACCAGAGTCACGGCAATCGCCGGGCTCGTCGCACGTGCCGTGCTGTTCGCGCTCGCCACCGCGCTGGACTGTCAGGGCAATGCCAAGGTCCTCTTCGCACTGCTGCCCCTAATGGTGTACTTCACGCTGGGTCGCCGGACCGCGTTCGGCTTTGCCGCACTGGGGCTGATCGCCCTTGGCGCGCTGGTGCTCGCCCGGCCACCGCTGCGGCACGATCCGGAAAGCGTCTCGGACCTGTTGATGTTCGCGATCGGCGTGGTGTTCGCACTGGCCATAGCGGTGATCGCGGAACGTGAGCAGGCGGGTCGCCGCCGCGCGGAAGTGCTGCTCACCGAACTATCGGACGCCCATGCGCGACTGCGCGAATACGCCGACCAGGCGGCGTCTCTGGCGGCCGTCGCCGAGCGCAGACGCATGGCCCGCGATATCCACGACACCGTCGGCCATCACCTGGTGGTGACCGCCATCCAGTTGGAGAAGTCCGCCGCCTACCGCCCGCTCGACCCGGCCATCGCCGACCAGGCGCTCACCGACGGCAGAGATTCGGCCCGACTCGCACTCCAGGAGGTGCGCCGCGCGCTGGAGACCGTCCGCAATGACCCGGAATTCACCCTCCGCACGGCTCTCACCGCCCTGGTCGACCGGCTCGACGATCCCGAATTCACGGTGCGCCTCGACCTGATGGGTGCCGAGCAGCGCATCCGCGAACCCGCCCGTCTCGCACTGTATTTCGCCGCGCAGGAAGCACTGACCAATGCCCGCCGCCACTCCGGCGCCAGCGCCGTCACGGTGCGCGCCGATCTCGCCGATTCGCCCGTGACGCTCGAAATCACCGACAACGGAGGGGGTTTCGCCCCTGGATCCATCGCCGGTCACGGCTTGGCCGGGATGCGCGAGCGATTGGACCTGGTCGGCGGCACTGTCGAAATCACCTCCGGGCCAACGGGTACGCGCGTGGTCGCCACGGTGCCCGAAGCAATGCAACTGGAGTCGGTACGGTGAACGCGATCTCGAAACCGTCGCCGAGGCAACAGCGCACCGACGACCCGGCACCGAGCGAGTCCGATGTGGTGAACGGCAAGCTCACGGTCCGGGTACTGATCGTCGACGATGAGCGCTTGGTGCGGGAGGGCATTGCGGCGCTGCTCGCCCTGCAGCCCGGTATCGAGGTGGTCGGTGTCGCCGAGAATGGTTCCGACGCAATAGAACTGGCATGGGATCCGCACCCCGACGTGGTGCTGATGGATGTGCGGATGCCGGGTATCGACGGGGTCGAGGCGGCGGGAATCCTGCGGGCGCGGACAAAGGTGTTGATGCTCACGACCTTCGACGATGACGATTACATCGTGCGCGCACTGCGCGCCGGTGCATCCGGATATCTGCTCAAGGACCTACCCGCCGCGGACCTCGCGCAGGCGGTGCGCCTGGTCCACGCGGGTGTCGACCAGTATTCGGCGACGGTCTCCGGCCGACTCGCGGCACTGGTGCGCCCGACCCTTGCCGCCCCGACCATCGAGCTGACGCCGCGCGAACTCGAGGTGCTGCGACTGGTCGCGGGCGGCGCAGCCAATCGGGAGATCGCGCGCACGATGTATCTCAGTGAGGGCACCGTGAAAAACCACGTATCGAACATCCTCAGCCGTCTCGGGGTACGCGACCGCACCCAAGCCGCGATCTACGCCCACGACCGTGGACTGATCTGAGCGCGCGTCACCGAATTCACCAGCGGCACTGCACGCCATCGGCGATGTCACCGGCAAGGCGCTGCTCGCGCACGTCGCCTCGCACCAGGACCATCGGAGGTCCTGCCAGCCGCAGCCTGTCGACCCACGAACGAGATCACGCATTCGAGTCCCCGTCGTGGGGCTTGCTTCGCTCGGTGTCTCGAAGAGCATCGACGCCCGCGGCAGCGGATCATGCAATCCCTTGCCGCGGGCGTCGATTCAGATCACCGGTAGCGCCGGATCACCAACCGCGCTCCGCCAGTCGGTGATCGACCGGCAGCTCCTCGACATTGATGCCGACCATCGCCTCGCCCAGTCCGCGCGAAACCTTCGCCAGCACATCCGGGTCGTCGTAGAAGGTGGTGGCCTTGACGATGGCGGCGGCGCGCTCGGCCGGGTTGCCGGACTTGAAAATGCCCGAGCCGACGAAGACGCCCTCGGCGCCGAGCTGCATCATCATCGCGGCGTCGGCGGGGGTGGCGATGCCACCCGCGGTGAACAGCACGACCGGCAGCTTGCCGGTCTGCGCGACCTCTTTCACCAGCTCGTACGGCGCCTGCAGCTCCTTGGCGGCGACGAACAGCTCATCCTCGGGCAGCGACGACAGCTTGCGGATCTCGGCGCGGATCTTGCGCATGTGGGTGGTGGCGTTGGAGACGTCGCCGGTGCCCGCCTCGCCCTTCGAGCGAATCATGGCCGCACCCTCGGTGATCCGGCGCAGCGCCTCGCCCAGGTTGGTGGCGCCGCAGACGAACGGCACGGTGAAGTTCCACTTGTCGATGTGGTTGGCGTAGTCGGCGGGGGTCAGCACCTCGGACTCGTCGATGTAGTCGACGCCGAGGCTCTGCAGAATCTGGGCCTCCACGAAGTGGCCGATGCGGGCCTTGGCCATGACCGGGATGGAGACGGCGGAGATGATGCCGTCGATCATGTCCGGATCGCTCATCCGGGAAACGCCGCCCTGTGCGCGGATATCGGCCGGAACACGCTCCAGCGCCATCACCGCGACCGCACCGGCGTCCTCGGCGATCTTGGCCTGCTCGGGGGTGACGACATCCATGATCACCCCGCCCTTGAGCATCTCGGCCATCCCGCGCTTCACGCGGGCGGTGCCGATGGTGTTGGTGGTCTCGGGCGTGGTCACGGCAAACTCCTGAGTCATGTGCGCCAATCGGGTCGCTTGGAACTAACGACACCGATTCTAGGCAAGCCGATCAGGCCACTTGATAGCCAGTTGCCCAGCACTGGCCTTGCCCCGACCAGCGGGTCTGCATACCGCCCGCAATCACTGGACCGATCGGGCGGTGCTCGGAAGGAGCATCCGCGGCACGAACACGGAGCGGCCGCACACCGTATCCGCCGGGTCGACGCACAGTTCCGCCGCCCCGGCGAACCCGGTTCTCGTGCTAGAGCGGGCCGACCACCAGCAGCTGTGCCCAGTACTCCGCCGCACTGGGACCGAGCAACGGCAACAGGAAATCGAACAACAGGTAGGACATGTACTGCATACCTCCACGCACCAACGGATATCTCACTGCAGTGGAATCACCACCGGATTCCGAGCAGCACTTTCCCGTAAGCACTACCCGGGCGGCATCAATCCAGTCGCGACGCTATCACGATCGTGAAACACATCACAGGTGAAAGATGCGGCCGCGCAGGTGGATCGCCGCCGCGCTCAGCGGATGGAGCGGACCTCGGGATCGGAGTCACCGGATGCGGCCGCGGCGGCCTCGGGGAGCAGTTGGTCCAGGTGATAGGGGTAAACGGTTTCGCCGGTGTGGTCCAGCGCGACGATGTCGGCACCGGTGCACCACTTATTGGCGGTAATGCTGCGGCGCTCGACCGCGGTCAGATTGCCCGGCTTCGGGTCGTAGGCCGGTACCCGCAGCGCGAAGAACAGCTCCTCGGCGCGGATGAGTTCGCCGTCGAAGGGGAATACCGCCACCCGTCGCCAGATCGGCCCGCGCAGGTTCGCCGGGTCAGCGGTGTAGCCGGTCTCCTCCCACAATTCCCGCACTGCGGCGCTGCGCAGGGTCTCCCCCGGTTCGACGCCGCCGCCGATGGTGAACCAGAAGGAGACGTCGGGGGTCTTGGGGTCGTTGCCGCGCATCAGCAATACCCGATCCTTTTCGTCGAGCAGCACGACCCGCGCGGAGGTGCGGACGGTGTCGACGGCCAAACCCGTCGCGGCGGCCGGGGTGGCGCGCTCGCTGATCTCGAAGTAGGTCGGCAGCGGCGCGGTACCGCCGAGGTGCAGGATGCGCACCGGACGACGGGTGCGCAGGGCGAGGGTGTCGCGAACGGCGTCATTGTGAAAGCGACGCGCGATCAGGACACGGGCCTCGGCGTCGGCCAGTTCGGCCACCTGCTGCGGGCGCAACCGGGCGATATCGACCGCCGAAAGCGCCGCGGAGAGTTGGTTCTCCACGGTCTCGCGATCGGCGCGCCCGGCCCGCTCCGCGCGATCTGCCAGCGCGGCAAGGCGTTTGGCCTGCTCGGACAGCGCCGACTCGGCACTCGGGCCCGCGATCGCGACGGCGATCGACCTGGCCACCACCGCGCGCCGGGCCAGCGCCGAGTCCAATGCCTGCCACGACTGGTCCGAGCGCACGTGCAGCCGGTCGAGCCGGTTGGCGGTCGAGGCCGCCCATAGACCGATCGCGATGAGCACCGCCGCGATCAGCGCGAGAACGAGAACCGTTGTCGCGGAGAAAGTAATCATCTGGGAGCCCTCACCATGCCGTCATTTGCCGCGAGCCGCGGTATTCATCCGGCGGCCCGGACCCGCGTATCGCCGATGGTCACCGTCTCGTACACGCGCAGGATCTGTTCGGCGACCACCGGCCAGTCGTATTCGCCGACCACCTGATCAGCGGTGCGAACCAGGGCCTCGCGGCGGACTTCATCGGTGAGCAGGGTGTCCAGCGCATCGGCGAGACGATCCGAATTGCCCACCGGGACGAGCATTCCCGCGGTGCCGTCGCGCAGCACCCGACGGAAGGCGTCCAATTCGCTCGCCACCACGGCGGTTCCGGCGGCCATTGCCTCGATGAGGATGATGCCGAAGCTCTCACCGCCGAGATTGGGCGCGACGTAGACATCCGCGCTGCGCATGGCCGAGGCCTTGTCCTCATCGGAGACCTGGCCGAGGAAGCGCAGATGCCGGGCGAGCGGTCCGGCCTCGCGGCGCAGCCGGTCCTCGTCCCCGCGGCCGACGATCAGGATCTCGATATCCGGATGCTTGCGCACCACGGCGGGCAGCGCGCCGAGCAGCACGTCCATGCCCTTGCGCGGTTCGTCGTAGCGGCCTAGGAACAGTACGGTTGCGCCCGCGCGCGGATAACCCGGCAGCATCGGGGCGCGGGCGAAAGCGGGCACATCGACGCCATTGGGAATTTCCACCGCATCCGAGCCCAAGGCCTCCACCTGCCAGCGCCGCGCCAGTTCGGAGACGGCGATGCGGCCGCTGATCTTCTCGTGATAGGGCCGCAGCACACCCTGAAAGGTGCTGAGCACCAACGATTTGGTGGTCGAGGTGTGGAAGGTGGCCACGATCGGCCCCTCGGCGATCTTCAGCGCGAGCATGGACAGGCTCGGCGCATTCGGTTCGTGGATATGCAGCACGTCGAAGTCGTTGCCATCGATCCAGCGGCGAATCCTGGTGTAGGCCATGGGGCCGAAGGACAGCCGGGCAACCGAACCGTTGTAGGGAATCGCCACCGCGCGACCGGCCGACACCACGAAATCCGGCAGCGGCGTGTCCTCCGACGCGGGCGCGAGCACGCTCACCTTGTGGCCGCGTTCGATGAACACCCGCGCCAATTCCACGACATGGGCCTGCACCCCGCCAGGGACATCGAACGAATAGGGGCAGACCATGCCGATTTTCATGGTGCCTTCTCCCCGGTGGCGCTATCGTTCCCGGCCTGTGCCGCGGCGATCCTGGCGCGCCGCTGCGCCGACAGGTCCTGCTCCCATTGTGGCTGCAACATATGCCAATCGGCGGGATGCTCGGCGATATTGGCCGCGAACCGGTCGGCCAATGCCTGGGTGGCCACCGCGACACCGCCCGAAACATCCAGCGGCGCTTCGGTCTTCATTCCCCAACCCTCGCGGCCGTCGGCGTCGACGGTGAACCAGACGTGCACCGGGATCAGCGCGGCACCGGTCGCGATGGCCAGCTTCGCCGCGCCAGCGGGCAGCCAGGTGCGCTCGCCGTACATGGTCACCGGAACGCCCTTCCCGGTCAGGTCCCGCTCCCCCATCAGGCAAACGACCTTGTTCTCGCGCAGCCGCGCGGCCAGCGCGGCGAACGGCGGCTGCTCACCGCCGGTCAGCGGGAACACCTCGAAACCCAGGCTCTCCCGGTAGGCGACGAACCGTTCGAACAGCGACTCCGGCTTCAGTCGTTCCGCGACGGTGGCGAAGGTGCCATTGTGGTTGACCAACCAGACCCCGGCCGCATCCCAGTTCCCGGAGTGCGGCAATGCCAGGACCACACCGCGCCCCTGCGCCAGTGCGGCATCCAGATTCTCCACGCCCTCGACGAGTGAACCGGTCAGTGCCGCGTGATCCATCGTCGGGAGCCGGAACGCCTCACGCCAATAGCGGGCATACGAGCGCATACTCGCGCGAATGAGGTCGTCGGGCACTTCGGCCGGAGTCACGCGCAGCACGCGCGCAAGATTGCGCCGCAACTGATTCGGTGCGCCACCGGCGCGGAATGCGCGATTCGCCTTGTCCGCGGCTCGGTTGCCACCCCAATCGAATGCCCGCCGCGCCGTCGATTCGGGCAGGGTACGCACGACCCGCCACCCCGCCGCATAGGCCCAGTCCGTCAGTCGGGCAGTGATCCGAGATCCGAGGCCGCCTTGCGTATCCCGGCTGCCGCCGAGTCGATGACCGGGCTCGCCGACAGGCCGCGTGGCCTCCCCCGGCGAATCGAGCTGGGAACTCACGAGGGCAACTCCGTCGTGTCCGCGGGATTCTGCGGTTGCGCGGGCGGGATCACATCCCGCGCGCCCGGTGAGTTCCGGACCGCCAGCACCCGCTGGAATACCGTGACGATGCTCAGCACCGCCAGCATCCACATCGCCACATGCACGGCCCAGGTCAGCCATTCGATCCCCCAATAGCCGCCGATACCGGTCAGTCCGGCGCCGACCAAGACGATGATCAGCCGATCCGGCCGCTCGATCAGCCCACCGTCGGCGGAAAGTCCACTCGCCTCGGCACGCGCCTTCGCATACGAAATCACCTGGGAGGTAACCAGAACCACCAGGGTCGCGACGAAGAGCGGCTTACTGTTCTCGTGATACACCGCCCACCAGGCCAGCCCGGCGAAGATCGCGCCATCGGCGACCCGATCGCAGGTGGCATCCAGGACCGCACCGTATTTCGTGCCGCCGCCGCGCGCCCTGGCCATCGCGCCGTCGAGCATGTCGAACATGACGAACAGCCAGATCACCATGGTTCCCCAGAACAGATGTCCGGTCGGGAACAAGGTAACCGCGGCCGTGATCGAGGCGACGGTGCCGATCACCGTCACCGCATCCGGGGTGAGCCCGGTACTGACAAGCGCTCTGCCCAGCGGCGCAGTCGCTTTGGAGAACGTCTCGCGGCCGAAGAAGCTGAGCACCCTACTCGACTTCCTTCCACGCCGCCGACAGCAGCGCCCGAGTTTCCCGCAGCAACTGCGGCATAACCTTCACCCCGCCGACGACGGTAATGAAATTGGCGTCCCCACCCCAGCGCGGCACGATGTGCTGATGCAGATGGTCGGCGAGCGAACCACCGGCCACCCCACCCAGATTCAGGCCGACATTGAATCCGTGCGGCCGCGATACCCGCTTCATCACCCGGATCGCCTGCTGCGTGAAGGCCATCAGCTCGGCGCTTTCCTCCAGCGTGAGGTCTTCGAGATTGGCCACCTTGCGGTAGGGCACCACCATCATGTGCCCGGGGTTGTACGGGTACAGATTGAGCACCGCGTAGACGTGCTCGCCGCGCGCGATGACCAGACCGTCCTCGTCCGACATCTTCGGGATATCGGTGAACGGATGGCCCGTCGCATCCTTCGGACTGGCGGCCTCGGCGATATAGGACATCCGGTACGGAGTCCACAACCGCTGCAACCGATCCGGCTCACCGGCCCCGGTATCCACGATGCTCCCCTGCTCGTCCGAGTCCGCGTTCACATCCGCGAACCCGGGCGCGGTCCACTCACTCATGCGCCGCCCTTCACCACAAAACCCTCGGCGGTCGGCGAGGCGTTGTCCCGGTTCGCGATCCATTCCACGATGGTGGCCACCGCAGCCGCGACCGGCACCCCGTTGACCTGGGTGCCGTCGCGGAAACGGAAGCTGACCGCACCCGCGTTCACATCGCGCTCACCGGCGAGCAGCATGAACGGGATCTTCTGTGCGGTGTTGTTGAAGATCTTCTTCTGCATCCGGTCGTCGCTGCGGTCCACTTGCGCCCGGATGCCCGCGTCCCGCAGCTGTTCGATCACCGAATCCAGGTGCGGTGCAAAGGCTTCCGCGACCGGGATTCCGACAACCTGAACCGGCGAGAGCCAGGCGGGGAAGGCACCGGCGTAGTGCTCGGTGAGCACGCCGAAGAAGCGTTCGATCGAACCGAACAGCGCGCGGTGGATCATGACCGGCCGCTGCTTGGTGCCATCGGAGGCGGTGTATTCCAGGTTGAAGCGCTCGGGCAGGTTGAAGTCGAGCTGGATGGTCGACATCTGCCAGGTGCGGCCCAGTGCGTCCTTGGCCTGCACGGAGATCTTCGGGCCGTAGAACGCGGCGCCGCCCGGATCCGGCACCAGCTCGAGTCCGGAGGTCTCGGCCACCTTGGCGAGGGTCTCGGTGGCCTCGTCCCAGGTCTGCTCGGAGCCGACGAACTTCTTCGGGTCCTTGGTGGACAGCTCGAGGTAGAAGTCGTCGAGGCCGTAGTCGGCGAGCAGGCCGAGCACGAACTGCAGTGTGCTGGTCAGCTCGGCGTGCATCTGCTCCTTGGTGCAGTAGATGTGCGCGTCGTCCTGGGTCATGCCACGCACCCGAGTCAGGCCGTGCACGACGCCGGACTTCTCGTAGCGGTAGACCGAGCCGAATTCGAACATCCGCAGCGGCAGCTCCCGATACGACCGGCCGCGGGACCGGAAGATCAGGTTGTGCATCGGGCAGTTCATCGGCTTGACGTAGTAGTCCTGGCCGGGCTTGCGGACGGTGCCGTCCTCATTGAGTTCGGCGTCCAGGTGCATGGCCGGGAACATGCCGTCCCGGTACCAATCGAGGTGACCGGAGACCTCGAACAGGTGGCCCTTGGTGATGTGCGGGGTATTGACGAACTCGTAGCCCGCGTCCACATGGCGGCGGCGCGAGTACTCCTCGAGCTCCTTGCGGATGATGCCGCCCTTGGGGTGGAACACCGGCAGACCGGAGCCGAGCTCGTCGGGAAAGCTGAACAGGTCCAGTTCCAGGCCGAGCTTGCGGTGGTCGCGGCGTTCTGCCTCTTCGAGTAGGTGCAGATGCTCTTCGAGGGCCTCCTGCGACTCCCAGGCGGTGCCGTAGATGCGCTGCAGGTCCTCGCGGTTCTGGTCGCCGCGCCAGTAGGCGGCGGAGCTGCGGGTCAGCTTGAACGCGGGGATGAATTTGGTGGTCGGGATGTGCGGGCCGCGGCACAGATCGCCCCAGACCTTCACACCGGTGCGCGGATCCAGGTTGTCGTAGATGGTCAGCTCTTTACCGCCGACCTCCATGACCTCCGGATCGTCGATGCCCGACTTATCGCTGATCAGCTCGAGCTTGAACGGCTCCTTGGCCAGTTCGACGCGCGCGTCCTCGACCTCGACCACGCGACGCGAAAAGCGCTGCGCGCCTTTGACGATCTTCTTCATCCTGGATTCCAGTTTGGCCAGATCCTCGGGTGTGAACGGCCGGTCCATCTGGAAGTCGTAGTAGAAGCCGTCCTTGATGGGCGGGCCGATGCCGAGCTTGGCTTCCGGAAACTCCTGCTGTACGGCCTGGGCCAGCACATGCGCGGCCGAATGCCGGATCACGCTGCGGCCGTCCTCGGTGTTCGCGGCGACCGCCTCGACCTCGACATCGGTGTCCGGGGTCCAGGACAGATCCTTCAGTCCCTCGGCATCGCGCACGACGACGATGGTGTCGGGTCCCTTGGTCGGCAGCCCCGCCTCGCGCACCGCGGCACCCGCCGTCGTCCCTGCGGGCACCCGGACGAGGGCGACAGGGCTGATAGGTGCTGAGGTGGTCACGGCGAGAGACTCCTTGGCGTTCCTGGCGGGCGGGTTCCCGCGCTGGTGCGGGCGGTTGCCCACGGGTCATCGTCGGAGGCGAATTTGCTCCGGCGCGACCATGCTATCGGCACCCCAGCGGCCCCGCGTCGATGGACCGGGCTCGCCGCGTCGCGGGTGGGCCGGTCCGGATCCGCGAGACCCGAACGTGACATTCGCCGACCGGTTCGATGCGACACTCCCGCCATCCGGACGTGGGCCGGAAGGCCATCGCTATCAGCTCTCGGCGGCGAGCTCGGTGAGCAGCGCCGTCCGCTCGGCGGCCGGCCTTTTCGGGCAGCTGGTGCACATCTCGCATCCGGGCACCTCGAAGACCAGACAGCACGAGATGCGGCGCACAAAGCTGCGCCCGCCGATCTCGACGAACCGTGGCACCGGCAGCTTCCCGCCGACCTCGGTCGCAAGCCGGGCCCCCGCCTCCGGATTCCCCGCATCGAGTGCCCGATTACCGATGGCGTCGGCCGCAATCGCCCACAGCGACGGCACCCCTGCACCGGATACCGCCGCGACGGGCCCGATCACTGCGGCCAGGGTCTCCCGCAGCGCGGTCGCAGCAGGCGGCTCGGCGATTGCCTCGATCTCGGTGGCGGGCAGGATGTGCACTCGCTCGATACCGCCATCGGGGCGGACTGCACAGTCCAACCGGTCCAGAGCCGGCACCGGTGCGGGCACCCCGGTCGCGTATGCGCGGGCGAGCTGTTCGACCAGGGCCGAAGCCACCATGCACCACCACAGCGTGCCCGAGACGCGCGGTTCGGTGGTGCCCCACGAGCGGCCCATTTCCGCGATCCGCGCGGACAGCCACTCCGGCTCGGTCAGATTCCGCCCGGGAACCGAATTCACCACGTGAGGGGACTGTGCAACCACTGCGATTCGACTCCGATCCAGCCGCCGAGCAACCCGAATGTTCCCAAAACCCACAGTGTCGCGATGACCAGCGCGCAGGTGGCGGCGGCCGCGGACACCCGCATGGCCGGGCCTCGTGCGGAGTACCACGCCATACCCTGCCGATACTTGTCGCGCAGCCAGCCGAGTGCCCGGCGGGCCCAGGCGAATTCGGTGGCGAGGATGCCAAGTCCGGCGAATACGATCGCCCAGCCGGGTCCGGGGTAGGGAATCGCGAGGATTCCGAGGACCAGCACCGCGATGCCGACCACCGCCACCCCGATCCGGTAGGCGAGGTTCAGCCTAGGTAACGCGGCCAGTCGGGTGCGCAAGGCGCGCCATCCGGTGCGCTCGGTCGATCCGGATTCCAACTCAACACTCATCGCCACCAGCGTAGGAGCGGGCCGACGGAACCTCCGGCCGGTGCGCCGCGTAACGCGGGCAGACCCGCCGCGTTCTACCGGCCCCGCGCCGGACTCGATCGGCGACCCGGCCGGACCCACCCGAACAGATCGGGCGGGTCCGATGTCAGCCACTCAGACGAGTTCCGGCGTGCTGCGCGCGCCGGTGTCGTCGATATGGGCGAGCCCGTCCACGGTGACCTCGATGACGCGCGCGCTGGCGATGTCGAAGAAGAGCCCCGATACCGTCACACCGCGCTCGGCGATGGCCGCCCGCACCGCGGGATGGCGGTGCAGGGTTTCCAACTGCACGGCCACATTGACCATGCTCAGCTGGTCGACCTCGCCGAATCCGGCGGCCGCGGCCGAGCGCGCCACCGGATGTCCGAGCCGGAACCGCTGCAGGCTCGGGTGGGCATGGGCGAGCCAGGGGCCGATTTCCGGACCGGTATCGGTCTCGGTGTACAGCGCCTTCATCGCACCGCAGGACGAATGCCCGCACACCACGATGGACCGCACATTCAACTCGTTGAGCGCGAAGACGAGCGCGGCCTGCACCGACGCGTCGCCGCTGACCGGCACCAGATTGCCCACATTGCGGACGGTGAACATGTCACCGGGACCGCTGTTGGTGATGACATTGGGCACCACTCGGGAGTCCGCGCACGTCAGGAAGAAGGTGTCGGGATCCTGGCGGTCCCGCAGTTCGTCCAGATGCGGACGCACGACATGGGCGTGACTGCGGTGGTAAGCGGCGACACCGGAGGTCACCGGGTCGGCGTTCTTATCGTCGTCCCGCCACGGGCCGAAGATCTCGTCGAGCACCGCTCGCCCGAAGCCGCGGGCGGGCGGCCCCGCGGTCGCGTGCGCCATCCGCGCGCTGCCGATTTCCACGAAATCGACGGTGCCGCCACCGCTTTCCTGCTGCCGCACCCACTCCTCGATGGCCTCGAAGGCGGCGTGGTCGAGGAAGTCGACGGTCATCTCGACGGTGACATCAACGCCCGCAGGCACTTTCGCGAATTCGGTGGACAGCTTCGGCAGTGCGAGGAAGGTGCAGGAACCGTCGATGGTCAGTAGCCAGCGTTGCGAGCCGGGAATCTGCCCGGCCGTCACGGCGACCCGCACCACGCGCCACAGCAGCAACCCGAAAGCCAGTGCCAGACCGATGATCACACCTTCCAGCAGATTCAGGAAGACCACGCCGACCACGGTGGCCGCGTAGATGACCAGATCGCCGGTGCGCCTGGCCAACTTGATGTGGGCCAGCTTGACCAGTTGGATACCGATGACGATCAGCAGACCGGCGAGCGCGGACTTCGGAATCTGCTGCACCAGTCCGGCCAGCGCGACCGAGAAGACCAGAATCCAGCAGCCGTGCAGCACCGCCGAAGCGCGGCTGCGCGCACCGGCCTGCACATTGGTGGCGCTGCGCACGATCACGCCGGTGACCGGCAGACCACCGAGGAGACCAGAGAGCACATTCGCCGAGCCCTGACCGATCAGCTCCCGGTCGAAATTGGTGCGCTTACCGGTATGCATTTTGTCCACGGCCACCGCCGAAAGCAGGCTCTCGACGCTGGCGATGAGCGCGATGGTGAGGATGGTGATCGCCACGGCGGACCAGTTGCCACTGGGGATCTGTGGCAGTCCGATGGCGTCGAACAGCGAGCCGTTCAATACGATTCGCTCGGCGTCGAACGGCAGCACCAATGACAGCACCGTGCCGACCAAGACCGCGACCAGTGGCCCCGGCACGACCCGTAGCTTGGCGGGCACGCGGCGCCAGCCGAGCATGATCGCGATGACCACCGCGCCGATGATCGCGTCGTCGCCGTGTAGCGATAACAGCTGCGACGGCAACTGGGTGATATTGGTCCAGGCGGAACTGTGCGATGACCCACCGAGCAGCACGTGAATCTGTTGCAGCGCAATGGTTACGCCGATACCGGCAAGCATCGCATGCACCACGACCGGGGTGACGGCCAATGCGGCCCGCGCAATCCGGCTGAGCCCGAACAGAATTTGCAGCACACCGGCCGCGACGACAATGAAAGTGGTTATCCGCCAACCGAATTGGCTGATGGATTCGGCGACAACGACGGTCAGACCGGCCGCGGGTCCGCTGACCTGTAGCACCGAGCCACCTAGTAGGCCAGCGACCACGCCACCGATGACGGCGGCAATGAGTCCGGCGGCGACAGGTGCACCGGAGGCGACCGCGATGCCGAGGGACAGCGGCAACGCGACCAGGAAGACCACGATCGAGGCGGGCAGATCGTGGCGCAGGATCGATGTCAGACGATCCGATAGCGGTTCGGAACTGCGATCGCCTTTGCCCAGCTCGGTGGGCGGTATCGGTGGTGCGGCTACGGCACTATCAATAGCCATTGACTTCTCCTTCGCCGACTCGGCGCGAAAGCCGAGGTCGGTTGACGATCAACATGTCCAGCAGGGCACAGACCGCGAACCGGCATCTCGCGGTGAAGCAGTTCCCGACACGGCAATGGGTCGAGATGTAAACCGAATCAAGATTATTAGTAAAGACTTAGCAAAGCCTGAGAAATTGTCGGAAAGTGCCCCAATCCATGCCGCCGGATCAGTGTGATAACAGCCATAGTCATGCCGAGTTCGCTTGCCGGGCAGAATCATTCGGCCCGGCTCGGTGGCGCGCCCGGCACTGGACCGGCTCCGCGGCAATACCGGGCACATCGGCCAACTCGTCCAGGGCAGCGACGCTCAGCTCATCGTCGAATTCGGCGATGCCGTCCATGGTCACCTCGATGACCCGGGCGGTCGCCAGATCGAAGAACAGTCCGGACACCGCGACACCGCGATCCTCGATCCCACGCCGCACCGCGGGATGGGCGTGTAGTCGCTCGAGTTGCAGTGCCACATTCACCATGCCGAGCTGGTCGACCGGCCCGAATCCGGCGAATGCCGCGGCATCGGCGACCGGATGGCCGAGCCGGAACCGGTCCAGGCTCGGTCGGGCGTGGGCGAGCCAATCGCCGAGTCCAGGCCCGGTACGGACCTCCCGATGCAGTGCGTCCATCGCCCCGCAACCGGAATGTCCGCACACCACCACCGCCCGCACGTCCAGCTTCTCCAGCGCGTAGATCAGCGCGGCCTCCACCGAGACATCGCTGCCCCCGACCGGGACCAGATTGCCCACATTGCGGACGGTGAACAGATCCCCCGGCCCGCTATTGGTGATGACATTCGGCACGATGCGGGCATCGGCGCAGGTCAGGAAGAAGGTGTCGGCGTCGGGTCGATTGCGCAAACCGTGCAGATGCGGACGCATCAGATGGGCGTGGCCGCGGTGATAGGCGGCGATACCCGCAGCGATCCGATCCTCCGAATTGCCCGTGCGCCGCCACGGCCCGATGACCTCGTCGAGGACCTGACGCGAACGTCCGCGCTCCGGCGGCCCCGCCACGGCGGTCGCCATTCGCGCACTGCCGATCTCGACGAAATCGACAGTGCCGCCCGCGGCTTCGCGTTGGCCGGCCCAGTCAGTGATCAGCTCATAGGAGGCGTGGTCGAGGAAGTCGACGGTCATCTCGATGGTCACCTCTACGCCGGAGGGGACCTTGGTGAGTTCCGCGGTCAGCTTGGGCAGCGCCAGGAAGGTGCAGGTGCCGTCGATGGTGACCACCCAGCGCCGTGCGCTGGCCACCGGTTCGGCAATGATCGTCACCCGCACCACCCGCCACAGCAGCAGGGCGAATGCCAGTACCAGCCCGATCACCATGCCCTCCAGCAGGTTCAGGAATACGACGCCGAGCACCGTCACCACGTAAACGAACAGGTCGCCGGTGCGCCGGGCCAATCGGATATGGGCCAGCTTCACCAACTGCACGCCGATCAGAATGAGCAGCCCGGCCAGCGCCGCCTTGGGGATCTGCTGCACCAGCCCGGCCAGCGCGACCGCGAACAGCAGGATCCACACGCCGTGCAGCACCGTCGCGGCCCTGCTCTGCGCGCCCGCGTGGGCATTGGTGATGCTGCGGACGATGACGGCCGCGATCGGCAGGCCGCCGAGCAGGCCCGACACCACATTCGCCGATCCCTGCCCGATCAGTTCGCGATCGAAATTGGTTCGATTGCCGGGTCGCGTTTTGTCCACCGCCACCGCCGAGAGCAGGGTCTCCACACTGGCGATGAGCGCGATCGTCACCATGGCCATCGCGACGGCGAACCAACTGCCGGACGGGATCTCGGGCAGGCCGATGGAGTCGAGCACTGATCCGCTCAGCACGATGCGCTCGACATGGGTCGGCAGCACCAGCGACAGGATCGTGGCGACCACTACCGCGACGAGCGGCCCCGGCACCACGCGGATCGCGCGCGGGACGAACTTCCAGGCGATCAGGATGACGATCACCACCACACCGACGAACAGATCGCCGCCGTGCACCGACATCAACTGGTGTGGCAGTTGGGTGAGGCTGGCGAACGACGAACTGAGCGAATTGCCACCGAGCAGGATATGGACCTGCTGGAGCGCGATGATGACGCCGATACCGGCGAGCATCGCATGGACCACCACCGGCGCGATGGCGAGCGCGCCGCGGGCAACGCGGCTGAGCCCGAACAGAATCTGCAGTACGCCTGCGCCAACGGTAATGAAACAGGTAGCGGCCCAGCCGAATTGGTGCACGCTCTCGGCGACGACGACGGTCAGACTCGCCGTCGGTCCGCTGACCTGGACCACGGAACCACCTAGTAGTCCGGCGACGACGCCGCCGATGACGGCGGCAATGAGGCCAGCGGCCACGGGGGCGCCGGAGGCGACCGCGATACCCAGCGAAAGTGGTAGTGCGACAAGGAAAACCACGACCGAGGCGGGGACATCATGGCGGCCGACGGCGGCGAGACTTACTGGAAGACTTGCGCGAAGCGGCGACGTCCGTGGTGCGGAATCGGTGTCGGTGGACATTATTCTCCTTCGCCGACACGGCCTGGAGCCGATCGGTTCTTCGGTCGAACATGTACTGGCATCGAAAACGAGCGGCGGGCGAAGCTGGTGGAGCGAGAACGCTGAACGCTTCATGCGCCTGCATGGAGCGACTTCGTCGAGCAATGACCCGGTGTTGCGAAGGGTAGGCGCAATAGTAAAGACTTCGCAAAGCGCACGGAAAGCTATATTGTGCCAATGGGACGAACCGCTACCAAACTGTGACCCAAGTCACAATTTGACCAAGTGTTCCGAGGCCACGCAACAAGTCGCAGAGCTAGCCGATCACGGCGACGCGGTGAACAGCAACCGCGAACGCCGGGCGACAGACCCGCATCACCGAGTCAGCCCGCGCTCCAACAGCGCCCAAGCCTGTTGCGCCATTTGCCGTTTCGACCGCCCGTCGGTCTTCAATAGAATCGCGGCCAGCATCGCAACGGCCATGAATACGTCCGCCGCCGTGACGTCCACGCGCAGCGAACCGCGCTGGGTCGGGTCCTCGAGTTTGTCCGCGACGAGACTCATCAGGCGCGCGGCCACTTCGCCGACGCGCGGATCGTCGGTTCCGGAGGGATTGATGATCGCCACGAAAGCGGCCGAGTTGGTGATCTGCTCGACAATGACCGCGAGGACATCGTCGACAGTGGTCGACGGATTCGCCGCGAGTTCTTCGACCTCGGCGATGTTCTCCTCGAATACCGCGAGCGCCAGGCTCTCCCGGGTCGGAAAGTGTCGGTACAGCACACCCTGACCGACCCCGGCGGTGCGCGCGATGGAACTCAGCGTGGCATCGAAACCATTCTCCGCGAACACTTCCCGCGCCGCCCGGATGAGAGCTGCCCGATTGCCCGCCGCGGCCTTCGGCCCCCTGTTCGCGCGACTCGAGGCTGTCATTGTCGCAACGTTACCGCACCGAACGGCGCCGCTCCCGCGACGGCGGCGATGCTGGCACATAGCTCGCAGACACGACGAACAGGTGTGAACCGCCGCCCCTTGACTCCCAAATATGTCGTGGCGCACACTACTGCCGGGTAACCGGACAACACAGTCCGGCTATGTCCACTCGCACCGCCACACCACGGCAGGCGCATCCGAACAGACGTCCGCGGCCGCGCACCGGCCGATCACGAGCACCGCGGCCGATCCGGTATCGACCACACGAAAGGCAACCCTCGTCGCCGAGGGCTCCCATGAAATCTCCGTTGCATCCCTGGGCCCGACGTGCCCTGGTGACCGCGGCGGCCGCGGCGCTGCTGCTGCCGACCGGAACGCTCGCCGCCCAACCACCGTCCGGCGCGTCCGGGCACGTCGAAGAAATCGCTGGCCTCACCGATATCGCCGCGGCGCGCGCCGAATGCGGACCCGACGCGTCCCCCGAATCCGGCCTGCAGGGTGATGTCCCGGCCGATGACCGCAACAGCGGTCGCAGCAGCCAGGGCTACCGCTGCAATGTGCGCCAGATCGGCGGCTACTCCGGACGCGGTGGCGCGATCTCCTCGGTCAGCTTCGAGAACTGCGTCTATGTCGGCACCTTCTTCCCGGGCAATCTGCTCGGGCCCGAACAGGGCGTGCAGGTTCTCGATATCTCCGACCCCACCGCGCCGGTACTCACCGCGACACTGAACGAACCGGCGATGCTGGCGGGTACCTGGGAAAGCCTGAAGGTCAACGCCGAACGAAAGCTGCTCGTCGGCGCGGGTGCGCCGGTGCTGACCGGTGCCGGTCTGCTTTCGGTCTACGACATCTCCGATTGCGCCCATCCGCGCCTGCTCAATCCGGGCCCTGGGACCAGCCTGAATATGCCGCTGCCGATCACCGCGCACGAGGGCGGGTTCTCCCCCGACGGCAATACCTACTGGAGTTCCGGCGTCGCACCCGGACTCGTCAGCGCCGTGGACCTCACCGATCCCGCCCACCCGCGCGTCATCTGGCAGAACCTGCCCGGATTCTCCATGCACGGCTTCGGATTCAGCCCCGACGGCAACACCATGTACCTGGCGAACAACTTCGGCGGACTCATGGTCATGGATATCAGCGCCGTCCAGCGCCGCGATCCGAATCCGCAGGTGCGCCAGCTCGCCAACATCACATGGACCGATGGCTGGGCCACCCAGCACAACATCCCGGTCAGCTATGACGGCAAGCCCTACATCTTCGCCACCAATGAAGCCGGATCCGGCGGCGTGAAGCTCATCGATGTCTCTGATGGCGCGGACCCGCGGATCGTCAACACCATCAAACTCGAAATCGATCTGCCCGAAAACGAGGACGTCGCAATGGCTTCCGCTGCGGGCGGTTCGCTCTTCGGCTACGACGCGCACTACTGCGCCGCCGATCGGCCGACGAATCCGACCGCATTGGCCTGCAGCTGGACCTCATCGGGCATTCGCGTATTCGATGTCCGCGACCCGTTCGCCATTCGCGAGATCGCCTACTACAACCCGCCCGCCCGCACCGGCCACAACACCGAGTTGACGAACTCACCGCACGCCCTCGCATCCATCATCGGCCCGCCTCTGCTGGCCGGGCCGACGGTGGTCCAGACCATGCTGCGGGGACAGTTCGATTTGTCCCAGGCCACCGGTCCGCGGTCGGGCATGCTCGCCTTCGGCGACCTGTCCACGGACTGGTGCTTCTCGGCTCCGGAATGGCGGGGCAACCAGTTGTGGACCACCTGTGCCGATAACGGATTCCTTGCGCTGCAACTGGATTCCGGCGTCTACCGCCCACCGGCCGACCAACGATCGACCATCGGTTCATGACCAGACGAGGTTGGGTCGAGACCGCCGCGCTCGTCTGCCTGGCAGTACTGCTGCTGGCGGTCGGCGCGGCGCTGCGGCCATTGGTGGCGGCCGACGACCGACCCGCACCACTCGTGCTCACCGATACCGAAGTCGGCTTCGCCCAGGACATGCTCGCCCATCACAATCAAGCCCTGCTCATGGCGCAGCGGCTCGATTCGGGCGTCGACCCGACGATACGTGCTCTGGCACAACAGATTTCGGATACCCAGCGCACCGAGATCGGGATGCTGCTCGGTTGGCTGCGCATGGCCGAAGCGCTCGCGATCAATCCGCAGCCGATGGCATGGATGCACGCCGACCGATCCGAGACCACCGACCATCACCACACCGGTCCGGCAACGAGCGCGACGGCCACGACGAGTGCCGCGATGCCGGGCATGGCGACCCAGGCCGAACTCGACGCCCTGGCCGCCGCCCGGGGCGCCGACGCGGAATCGCTTTTCCTGCAATTGATGCGGCGCCATCACTACGGCGGCATTCAGATGGCTCAGGCCGCCGAGCGCCAATTGTCCAGCGGCATTGTCAAACAGGCCGCACGCGACATGCTCGACACACAGAGCCGGGAAATCGGGGTGTTGGGTCTGCTGCTGTCACGATCCTGAGCGCTCGACGTGCTGCCAGACGATCAGCGTCCCTACCATACGGGGGAACGCTTCTCGGCGAAGGCGCACGGTCCTACCTGGGCGTCCGCGCTGTTGTCGATCCCGGTCGACTCGACGAGGTCATCTCCCACGGCATGGCCGACAGCTTCGTGCTCGGCCGGATCGTCTCGGCCGGTGACACCCTGGACCGCCTCGCGGCACATGCCGGTGATCTGCTCCGCAAGGACGTCGGCGTGGCCGCGACCGGCGATATCGAGCCCGGCATCGTGCTCACCGCCGCCGCCACCCTCGGCCTGGTGAACCACACGCGCTGAGTACGAAAGAGATATTCGGATGCGCATCGGATTCGTGGGGGGCGGGCGGATGGGCCGCCCCCATGGTGGCGCGGCTCGTCCGAGGCGGTCACGAAGTCGTGGCAGTGGGCCGATCCGCCGAAACCCGTAGCGCCATAGCGGAGTCGGGTACGACGGCGGTCGAATCCCCGGCGGCCGTCGCGCGGGCCGAGGTTGTCGTGGTGTGCGTCTTCACCGACGAACAGGTGTGCGAGGTGTGCCTCGACGGACCGTTGTTTCGGGTATGGCGGCCGGTTCGATCCTGATGGTGCACACCATCGCGAGTCCGCGCACCATCGAGGCCGTCGCCGCGCGCGCCGCATCGCATCGCATCGCATCGCATCGACGACGCTCCGGTCAGCGGCGGGCCGCACGATATTGCCGCGGAACAGGTGATGCTGTTCGTCGACGGCACCGACGCGGCGCTGGTCCTGGTCCGCCCGGGCCGATTCTGTCGCTGCCCGGCACACTCGCCCAACCCGAACAGATAGCCAAAGCCGCCGTCTTTCTGGCCTCCGACGCCGCATCCTTCGTCAACGGCGCCATCGTTCCGGTCGACAGCGGCTGGTCGGCGGGCTGAGCCGCCGCACCCGGCGTCCGCCGATCGATAGCGCCATGCCGCCGTTGAACAGGGGGTACTCCCACCAGCATCAGCTTCGCACCCCACTTGCCCCACCACAGTGCGGTATTCCCTCGACGGGAAGTCCGGCGGCATCGATATAGCTATCGGCATTCGGGCGGCGCGCGCCGAGCGCATTATGCCCGTCAGCCTGCAGTGCGGTAAGCCGCCTTGGCACATCCTCTTTCGAGGAATCGATGACCGCGTCCGCGCCGACCGCCAATGCCGTCTCCCACCGGGATGCGATGACGTCGGCGACGACAGTCCTCCGGAGTTGGCGGTCGGCGGTCGGGTCTCAGACCCGGGACGCGACCCTCGGTTCATCGACGATCCGGTCCGCGACCGCCGCGCGCCGGACCGGAATGGTCAGTGCGACCGCAGCGCCGAGCAGTGCTACGCCGCAACCGATCAGCAGGCCGACACGGAAACCGTTCTCGGTCGGGATGGCGTGGGTGCCCATGGTGACGGTCATTTGCGCCAAGACCGCACCGATCACGGCCGCCGCCACCGAGGTACCGACCGAGCGCATGAGCGTATTGAAGCTATTGGCCGCCGCGGTCTCCGAGACCGGCACCGCGCCCATGATCAGGGCCGGCATTGCGCCGTAGGCGAATCCGACGCCGGTGCTGATCACCAGGGTCACCACCAGCAGACCCCAAGGGGAACCCATGAGCGCCAGCGAGATTCCGTAGCCGAGGGCGATGATGAGGCCGCCCGTGACCAAGGTGACCTTGGGGCCGCGCGCCGCCGACAACTTCGCGCCGAGGGGTGAGACCACCATCATCGTCAGACCGGACGGGGCCATCCACAGTCCCATCGCCATCATCGACTGACCCAGACCGTAGCCGGTGGCCTCGGGCAGTTGCAGCAACTGGGGCACGAGCAATGCCTGCGCGTACATCGCCATCGCGATGACGATCGATGCGGCATTGGTCAGCAGCACCTGTGGGCGCGCGGTCACGCGCAGATCGACCAGCGGATCCGAGTTACGCAGCTCCCACCAGCCCCAGATCGCGAGCACCACGACCGCGGCGGCGAAGAGTCCGAGGATGCTGCCGCTGGTCCAGCCCCACGCCGCGCCCTTCGATACCGCGAGCAGCAGGCAGACCAATCCGGTGCCGAGTCCGATCGCGCCCAATACGTCGAAGCGTCCGGCGGCGGCGGACGGGGTATCCGGAATCAGCACGAAGATCAAGGCGCCGACGAGCGCGGCCAGCACGGCCGTACCCCAGAACAGCACATGCCAATTGCTGTACTGGATAACGGCGGCCGATACCGGCAGACCGAGCGCCGCGCCGATCCCCAGCGACGAACTGATCAGGGCGATGGCCGAACCGAGCCGCTCCGGCGGTAGTAAGTCCCGCAGCGCGCTGATACCGAGCGGCACGATGCCGACGCCCATGCCCTGCAGGCCGCGGCCGATGATCATCGGCGCGAGCGAGGTCGCGGTCGCGCACACCGCCGAACCGATGACCAGCGGCACCGTCGACGCCAGCAGAATGCGCCGCTTGCCGTACATATCGCCGAGCCGCCCGGCCACTGGTGTGGTCACCGCGCCGACGAGCAGGGTCACGGTGACCACCCAGGTGGCATTGGACGCCGTGGTACCCAGCAACTGCGGCAGCTGTCCGAGCAGTGGTACCACCAGCGTCTGCGTCAGTGACGCGACGATGCCGGCGATCGCCAACACCGCCAGGATGCCGCCCGGGCGGGCGGAGTCGGGCTTGTCCACGCGAATCTCCCTCGATCTCGAACCGATTTGCACTATACAATCAATATGTATGATGCATGCTGATTGCAGAGTACAAGGAATATGTGTGATGCACATCTCCAGCGCAATTCCGGCCCGCACCTCCCGCAGCGCGGCGGATGATTGGAAGGACGGCATGGCTAAGCCCGTACACCTGGTCGAATTCGAAACCATGCTGCTGAGCAGGTATCAGCTCAGCTCACGCCGCCGCGCGCACGGAATGCTCGAACGCAGCTCCTACCTGCTCCTGAGTCGGCTGGCGATCGACGGCCCGCTGTCCATCCGGCAGCTCAGCGACGCGCTGCATCTCGACGCGTCCACCCTGAGCCGCCAGATCGGCACACTGCTGCGCGACGGACTGGTCGAACGCATTCCCGACCCCGAAGGCGGTATGGCGCGCAAGTTCCGCACCAGCGCGGAGGGCGAGCAACGACTGGAGGGCGAACGCGCGGCCACCGTCAGCGGCCTCGAACGCGTCATGCACGACTGGACAACCCAGGATGTGACCGCCTTCGCCGATTACCTCCGGCGGTTCAACAGCAGTATCGAGCAGCTCGATGGCCGCCCATGGCCGCGACCGATCGCCAGCGGCCAGCTTCCTCATCGATGACCGGGAGCTGACCTGAGGGCCGGAACTCGGATCCGCTTACAGGGCTCGGCGCCCAGATTCGCGCAGTTGTCCCACTGAGTGGACACAACCACTGAAGTGACCGTGAATTCCTGGTACCACAGCAATGACCGACCACACCACAACCCGCTGATCAAGGCCAGCCGACGATGAAACTGTTCCGCACCGCGATCGGATATCTGCACAGCGACGTATCCGGCACCCGCCAGGCCTGGGATGAGATCCAGGTGCGCCGTGAGGCGCTGTTATCCATATTGGAGGTGCGATGACTCCGAAGTGATTGTGTCGCAGCATGATCGCTGTAGCTGAGGGCAGTCTGATCCGGGAGACGCCGGGGAGGATGGGAGCAGCCCTGACAACGCCGGGAGGTGTCAGCACTGCCGAATGGTGCCGGTCCGGCAAGCGTGGGACAAAGGTGGACGCAAGGAACCAGTGTGTTAAGCCCCTCAAGCGTCCCGTCAGCTCGAAACTCGGTGGATCTGGGCTGAATTGCGGTGCGCACCGTCGCTGGCGAATCGTTTGCGGCGGGAACTCCTGTGGCCGGCGTTTGGGTGTCGGCAGGGAGGTCACGGTGAAGGTCTGCGGCGTAGCCGTGACGATGCCGCAGGGGCATAGCTGGCCACCTCCTGTCCCGAATGGATAGCAGTGAACACGGGAACCACCCCGTTACGCCCGTGAACGGTCACGGCCAGTGATCGGTTACGGGCAGGCTCGTCGTCGGCAGAGGGAGCGTGGGTGGGGCGGAGGGGTCGTAGTAGTCCGAGGCCGGGAAAGCCGGTCACATGGCGAAGGACCCCAGTGGATGTCGCGGTGAGGAGCCGTAATGGACGGAGGCACTTGTGAATACGGGTGAGTCGTGGCCGGACTTCGACGAAGCCTGGTCTCGGGTACGTCGGATGCAGTCCAAGCTGCACTGGTGGTCGACCCGTGAGGCGGGTCGGCTGTTCGATGACCTGCACAACCTTGTGTATGACCCTGCGTTTCTGGTGCATGCCTGGGAAAGGGTTCACGGCAACAAGGGTGGACGAACAGCGGGTGTCGACGGGGTAGTTCCCCGCTCGATCCCGAAGGAGTCGATCGTATTGCTGTCGCAGCTGCGGACCTCGCTGAAGGAACGGACATTTCATCCGAACCTGGTGCGGGAGAAGCTGATCCCGAAACCGGGCAGTCCCACCAAGAAGCGCAGGCTGGGGATACCGACAACAGCGGACCGGATAGTACAGGCGTCGCTGAAGTTGGTGCTCGAGCCGATCTTCGAAGCCGATTTCCAGCCCAGCTCCTACGGGTTCCGGCCGAGAAGACGTGCTCAGGACGCGATCGCCGAGATTCACATGCTCGGCACCCATGGCTATCAGTGGGTGTTCGAGGCCGATATCGAGGCATGCTTCGACCGGATCGACCACACCGCTCTAGTGGATCGAATGCGTCACCGGATCGCGGACAAACGCGTTGTGGCCCTGGTCAAGTCTTTCCTCAAAGCGGGAATCCTGTCCGAGGACGGAATCGACCGGGACCCCCAGATGGGAACACCGCAGGGCGGGATCCTCTCGCCGCTGCTGGCCAATATCGCACTCTCGGTCCTCGACGACCACTTTCAACATAAGTGGGACGCCGCTGGCGGTGGAGTGCGATATCCAGAATCGCGGCGGGCGGCCCTGCGCAGGAAAGGATTCGCGACATACCGTCTCGTCCGTTACGTCGACTTATGCCGACGTCGGCATAAGTCGGCTTATGGGGACCGGTGGGTTATGCCGACCGTGGCGTGAGGGTGCTGGATAGGCGAGGTGGTGGGGCTGGTTGGTCGGCATAATCTGGGCCTTGTGATCGTGATGGTGGCGGGTTTCGAGTGGTTGGAGGAGGACAACCACTCGAGACGGGAGAGATCACATGGGTGCCGAGATGTCGGTGGATGTGCTGGTAGCGGAGTTCCGTTCGTGGCTGGCGGTGGACCGGGGGCTGTCGCGGGAGTCGGTCCGTTGTTATGGGACTCAGGCGGGTAAGTTCCTGGCCGGTTTGCCTGGGCCAGTGGATGCTGCTGTGCGGCAGCTGGATTCGGGTCGGATCACCACATTTATGGTCGATTATTGCCGCGACTGCAACACCTGGTCGGCGAAGGCGATGGTGACCTCGCTGCGCGCTCTGCTGCGGTTCCTGCACGTGTCCGGACGGATCCCGGCGCCGCTGGTGGGCGCGGTTCCGGGGGTGGCGGGCTGGCGGTTGGCGTCGCTGCCGCGCGGTCTGGACGCGCCGGTGGTGGCGCGGTTGCTGGACGGATGTGACCGGGCGACGGTGGTGGGCCGACGCGATCGCGCAATCTTGACGATGCTGGCCCGGTTGGGGTTGCGTGGGGTCGAGGCCGCCGGTTTGGAGTTGGACGATATCGACTGGCGCAGTGGAGAAGTCACCATCCGTGGCAAGGGCAACCGGATCGACCGGCTGCCTTTGCCGGTCGATGTCGGTGAGGCGATCGTGGCGTATCTGACCGACGGCCGACCGGCCTGCGCGGTGGCGACGGTGTTTTGCACGATCCGCAGACCCTATCGGCCGTTGAACGCGGCGGCGGTGCGGGCGATCATGGGTCGTGCCTGCGCGCACGCGGGCATGGCGCGGGTGGGTGCGCACCGTCTGCGTCATTCGCTGGCCAGCGACATGCTCCGGGCGGGAGCGTCGCTGCCGGAAGTCGGGCAGGTTCTGCGGCACCGAAGTGACCTGTCCACGGCGATTTACGCGAAGGTCGACGAGAATGCGCTGCGCCCGCTGGCGCAGCCCTGGCCGATCCAGGTGCGGTCATGAGCGTGTTGCGCCGAGCCGCCGAGGACTATCTAGCCATGCGACGGGCGCTGGGGTTCAAGCTGACAACTCAAGCGGTGCAATTGATGTCGTTCATCGGCTACTGCGAGTCGGCCGGAAGTGATCGCATCACCAGCGAGCTGGCGCTGGAATGGGCGACCACGACCGGCAGCGGCAGCTGCCACGACGCCTACCTGGCACGCCGGTTGATGACGGTGCGGATCTTCGCCCGCCACTACCAGACCCTCGACCCAGACAGCGAGGTCCCACCCGAAGATGCTCTGCCGCACCACAAATGCCGGATTGCACCGTATCTGTATTCACCCGCTGAGATCGCAGCCCTCATCGACGCCGCCGGGCAGTTGCGGCCACCGCTGCGCGCGGCGACCTGGCAGACACTGATCGGCCTGCTCGCGGTGACCGGCATGCGCAAACGCGAAGCCTGCCGCCTCGACGACGAACACGTCGACCTCGATCGAGCGGCATTGGTGATCCTGGATTCCAAGTTCGGCAAGTCCCGGCGCCTGTTCCTGCACGACTCCACCGTCATTGCTTTGCGGGACTACCGACAGCAGCGCGAGCGGTGGTGCCCGAACCGGTCCGGCCCCTGCTTTTTCGTGTCCACCCGTGGCACTCGCCTGGATGCCGACAATATCCCCAGCACCTTCACCGGCCTGATCGACGCAGCCGGCATCACGGCGCCACCCGGAGGGCGACGGCCCCGGCTGCACGACCTGAGACACACGTTCACCGTCGCCACGATGATCGGTTTCTACCGCGCCGGCGGCGACGTTCAAGCACGGTTGCCGATCCTGTCGACCTGGCTCGGCCACGTCGACCCGAAATCGACCTATTGGTATCAGCAGCAGATACCCGAACTACTCACCCTGGCCGCGCAACGCCTGGAAACCGTTGGGGATGAACGGTGATGACCGCGCTGGCTCCGATCCTGCAAGCATTTTTCACCGACAAACTCCTGCGGCAGCGCCGCGCCGGACCAAACACCATCGCCGCCTACCGCGACGCATGGCGGCTGTTGCTGCAATTCGCTTCCCGCGCAACAGCAACCGCACCCAGCGGCCTGGACCTGGGCCAGCTCGATGCCACGCTGGTCACCGCTTTCCTGACCCATCTCGAAACGGAGCGGTCCAACAGCACCGCGACCCGCAACACACGGCTGGCCGCGATCCGGTCGCTATTCCGTTACGCCGCCTTGCACGCGCCCGAACACGCCGCCGACATCGCCCGAGTGCTGGCCATCCCACCCAAACGTCGTGACCGGCCCATCCTCTGCTACCTCACCACCGACGAGATCGACGCCCTGATCGCCGCACCCGACCGCAACACCTCGCTCGGGCGCCGCGATCACGCCTTGCTGGTGCTGGCCTGCCAGACCGGGCTACGCGTTTCCGAACTGATCGGGTTGACACGCAACGACATTCACCTCAACCACGGTGCTCATGTCCGCTGCCATGGCAAAGGCCGCAAGGACCGCGCCACCCCGCTGACCCGCCACACCATCGCCGCCCTGCACGATTGGCTCGCCGACCACCACGGCGCACCCACCGATCCGCTGTTCACCACCCGCGAGGGCCGACCGCTTTCGCGAGATGCAGTAGCCAAGCTGGTCACCAAACACACCCGCCGCGCCACAGCCCGCTGCCCAAGCCTGACCAGCAAGACCGTCACCCCGCACACCCTGCGACATTCCGCGGCCATGGCGCTGCTGCACGCCGGGGTCGACACCTCAGTCATCGCGCTTTGGCTCGGCCACGAAGACCCCGGATCCACCCACACCTACCTGCACGCCGACATGACCATCAAGGAGAAAGCCCTCGCCCGCCTCACACCACCCAACACCAGCCCCGGCCGCTACCACGCCACCGACACCCTGCTCGAATTCCTCGACAACCTCTGACCCGATCACAAGGGCCGGGTTATGCCGACCAACCAGCCCCACCACCTCGCCTATCCAGCACCCTCACGCCACGGTCGGCATAACCCACCGGTCCCCATAAGCCGACGACTTCGTGGTCCTGATAAACGGGACAGAGCACCACGCCCACGAGATCAGGACCGAGGTCGCCGAGCTACTACGGCCGATGGGATTATCGCTGTCACCGGAGAAAACCCGTGTCGTGCACATGGATTCGGGGTTCGACTTCCTTGGCTGGCGCATCCAGCGCCGGAAGAAGGCGGGCACGAACCGCACGATGATCTACACATACCCCTCGAAGAAGTCGCTGCACTCGATCGTCGGGAAGGTCAGATTCATCACCCGCAGGCAAGGGTCACCCTACAAGACGCTCGAGGCGCTCCTCCAACACCTGAACACTGTCGTTCGGGGCTGGTGTCTCTATTTCCGACACGGGGTCTCCAAAGCCACCTTCAGCTACCTGGCCTACTACACGTGGTGGGCCGTGGCCCGATGGCTCAAGAAACGACACCCGCGCCTGGGTTGGCGAAAGATCAAACGCCGGTTCCTCACCGAGAAACCGGATCAACGCCCAGAAGAGAATGGGACCGTGCTCTATAACCCCAGCGATATCGCCATCGAGCGATACCGATACCGGGGCAACACGATTCCGACACCGTGGAGTGCCCGCGCCGAGCAACTCGAACAAGCAGCCACACCAGCATGATGTCCATGGAGAGCCGGATGCGGGGAAACTCGCACGTCCGGTTCGGAGGGCGGTCCTGGGAAACGGACCCGAGGCAACCCGGGCACCGCGCCCAGGGCCGACCCTACATCCGCAGCCTGGCGCGACGCCTCGGTTACTCCCTCGCCAAGACCGTGACCTGCAACGGCAGAATGGACGACCCGATAGCCCGGCTCATCAAAACGATCCGCACAACGGCCGCCGATGCGGTCATCACACCCGATGTCACCCACCTCGGCGGAACCATCCCCGCAGCACTCGACCGAGCCGCCGCCGTGATCACGATTGCCCCGGAACTCGCATAAACCGATCCGGGTGCCGCTCGACATACTCCTCGAGGATGTCGTTCTGGATTGTGCCGGTGAGCTTTTCGCGCGGTACGCCCTTCTTCTCGGCCGCAGCCGCACAGAACGCCGCAGTCCCATCGACCAATACCTCGGCGTCGGCGAGCGCGCGGCCGGAGGTCACGGCCGACGCCGCCGTCGAAATCGTTTCCCGCACCGCAGATCGCTCCCCGGCAACTGTTCGATCGACGCGAACATGCTGACCAACTACTCGGGATCGAGGACCTGTCCCACTACGGCGATGGCAACCATACCACCCCGGATCTTTTCCGACTGAGCGAAAGTCATTGCTGGACATGACCATTGGTGCCAGCGAGGGAACGCCACGAAGGTGGACTTCAGGTCTGGCGGAAGAACGAGCACCGATGCACGTAGCTATGGCCGGGTAGGGCGAGCCTCCCGTCGATCAACGCTCGGAGGGTGCGGATCGGGGCCATGCGCGACCCTCCAGTCGCTCGATATCGGCGTTGAAGCGGCGGAGGTAGGCCGCGAATCCGGCGACTTCCTCGGGCGTCCAGTCGGCGAGCACCACACCGAGGCCTTCGATATTGGCGGTGCGTTCCAGTTCGAGTCGGTGCTGGCCCCCGTCGGTAATGCGGAACTTTCGGGCCATGCCACCCTCGGGGTCGGGGATACGTTCGACGAGTCCGTCGCTGAGCATGGCGTTCGTCTGGCGGTGCACGGTGGACGAGTCGAGGCCGAAGGCGTCGCTGAGTTGACCGACCGACATCGGGCCCTCGACCGCGATACGGCTCAGCAGCACATAGGAGCTGTAGCGGTCGATATGGGCGCCCTCACGCCTGCGGGAGGTGCCCGGGTTCATCCGCCGTCCGAGCAACATGGTCTCCAGCTCGATTTCATCGATTGGCTTATCCATCCCAACCCTTCCCGCCGACGCGCAGCAGCCCGCGACCGGACCCGTGGTGCAGATATAGCACAGCGGCGACTGCCCCTCTTGACGCCCACCGCGGTTTACCGCAGACTACGAACCCTACCGGACATTACTGTCCGGTAGACGAATCCGCATCCGCTGCCGGGACATCCGACGTCCGCGGCCACCCGCAATTCCCGCGGGTAACGACTACCCACGAAGGTTTGGAATGGCATCAATCACGCGCCGATCAGTGTTGACCGGGGCTGCCGCGGCCGGAGTGCTGCTGGCGTGCTCGCGAACCACCGCTCCCACAACCGGAATCGCGGCACGGGTCAACAGCGTCCCGCTCACCCGTGAGGAACACCGGGTAGTCGTCATCGGATCTGGATTCGGCGGCGGTGTGACCGCCCTGCGCTTGGCCAAGGCCGGAGTTCCGGTTGTGCTGCTCGAACGCGGTATGCGCTGGCCGACGGGTCCGAACTCGGAAACCTTTCCGCGGGCATCGGCGCTGGACAAGCGCGTGCTCTGGTATCGGTCGAGTCCCCAGTTGTTCGGTCGGCCACTGGTTTTCGAGCCGTATACCGGATTGGTCGAGGCGGTTCCCGGGGAGAATATGACCGCGCTGTGCGCCGCGGGCCTGGGTGGCGGATCCCTGATCTACCAGGGCATGTCGCTGCAGCCCACCGAAGCGGTATTCAACGCGAATCTTCCGCAGGAACTCGACTGGGCAACCATGGATCGCGTGCACTACCCGCGCGTCGCGGGCATGCTCGGCCTTGCGGTCGCGCCCGACGAGTTGGTCTCCAGTTCGAACTACACGGCCTCGCGGATTTTCGCCGAACATGTGCGCAAGGCCGGGCTCCCGCTGTCGAAGATCCCGATGCCGATCGACTGGAACTACGCGCTGGCCGAACTGCGCGGTGAGATGAAGCCGTCGTACACCAATGGTGACGGGGCCATGGGCGTGAACAACGGCGGCAAGCATTCGGTCGACGTCACCTATATCGCCGCGGCGGAAGCGACCGGTCTGGTCACGGTCCAGACGCTGCACCAGGTCACCGATGTCGAACGCGCCCCCGACGGACGCTGGGTCGTACACGTCGAGCGCCTCGATACGACCGGAGCCGTACTGGAGAACAAGATCATCACCACCAATGCCCTGGTAATGGCGGCGGGCAGCCTCAACACCACCCGGCTGCTGATGCGCGCCGCGGCCAAGGGGCAGATCCCGGATATGCCCGATGGCCTCGGCCAGGGCTGGGGCACCAACGCCGACCGGATCTACGTGTGGATGAATCCGACCGAGCATTTCGGCGAGGAACAGGGCGGTCCCGTGGTCTATGGCAGTAAGAACTGGGACGATCCGCGGGCCGCGTTCACGGTGATCCAGGCGGCCATGCCGCCGCTGGCGATGGATGCCGCGAGCACCATGATGGTCGGGTACGGGGTGAGCGAGGGACGCGGCGGGTTCATCTACGACTCGACCAACGACGATGCGATCCTGCACTGGCCGTCCGACGGTGACTCCTATATCCAGGACAACCACATCGGTCCCGCCGCGCACCAGATCGCCGGACCCGCCTGCACTCTCATCGATACCAACGCGCTGTTCCCGTCCACCTGGCATCCGCTGGGCGGTGCGAGCATGGGCGCCGTCTGCGATCTCGAGGGCCGGGTGCACGGCCAGCGCGGACTGTACGTGCTCGACGGCGCGTTGATGCCCGGCAATACCGCGGCCTGCAACCCGTCGATGACCATCGCCGCGGTCGCCGAACGCGCCCTCGACAAGATCGTCACGCAGGATATCGGCACGCTCATCTGACGGTCCGGCCTGCCGCTGGCCGCCACCGCGACGGTCGCCGGCCCCGGATCTCAACTGGCGCTGGCGCCCGACACCGACGAACCGTAACCGCCTGTGCCGTCATGGCAGGGTCGCACCAGCAGAGATTCAGCTGAATCGGATGATCGAAAGTGTCCCGACGACAACGCAGTACAACGCGAACGGCAGCAGTTTGTGCGTTCGGAAGTACCGTTCCAGGAACCGCACCGCCAGCCACGACGACACTCCGGACGCAATGGCGCCGACGAGCACCGGTCCCCGGATACCGATGGTCTGCGGCCCGAACAGTTCCGGTATTTCCAGCAACCCCGCACCCAGGATCGCCGGAGTGGCCAGCAAGAAGGCGAATTTCGCCGCATGCTCATGTTCGAGACCACGCCACAAACCGCCGACCATCGTCAGACCCGCTCGACTGAATCCGGTCAGCAGCGCTCCGACCTGGGCGAAGCCGATGCCAACGGCATCACCGTAGCTGAGTGCGGCCAGTGGTCGATCGGATTGGCGGCGCGTTTCCGCTTCGGCGGTCAGCACGCCGCCGTGCTGGCTCCGTAGCGCGAACCGACGCCCGTATTCGGCCAGTGTCGGTTCATTGCGGCGGCGCAATCCCTCACCGACGAACAGCACGACGCCGTTCAGCGTCAGAAAGATGCTGGCGTAGATCGGCGCCGCGAACAACGCGTGCAGCGGATGGTCCAGCAACGGTCCGAGAACACCGACCGGGACGGTGGCGATCACGATCAGCCACGCCAGTCGCTGCGGAATGGTGTCGAGCCGCCTGGTCCGCAAGGTCGTGATGAAGCCGGCGACAATGGCACACCAATCGCGCCAGTAATAGCCGAGCAGCGCAAGCGCCGTCGCCACATGCAATGCGACGACGAATGCCAGATACGGTGTGTGCGTTGCGGACTCGCCGCCCTGGCTGGCCAATTTCATCCAATCACCGCCGAGCCACGCGACAAGGAGCACCGTGTGCCCGAGGCTCGAGATGGGAAACAGTTCGGTGATCCCCTGCACCGCACCGATGACCGTCGCTTGAAAGTAAGTGAGCATCGTCACGAGTGTCGCACGGCACACATCAGCAATCCCGCAGCGCCCCTGCCCGAACCCACTCTCCCCGAGCACCTTTCGTCTCGTGCAGGCAAGTCCGCCGCCGAGCGCACCGGGTACCGCAGCGTTGACACCGCTTCGGGCGGAGCGAAAACGCCTCTCCCGCAACCATGCTTCCAGCCGGTATGTCGGTTGCGTTGCGATCCACGGACGTTGTATCGCTCTGATGACCGGTAGCGTGCGTGGTTCGTCGATTAGAACTCGGTCGCGGATCCGGTTATGGCGACGACGGGGCGGCCCTGACCGAGCGACTGTCAGCGAAACCCGGACAGCGACATCGGCCTACGGGGTCGCGTGGTCGGCATCGGCCGACGTCTCAGTCCGGCACGTCCCGGGATCGATTGCGTTGCGGCAGTAGCGGTTCAGCCCTGCGATGCCGGAAGCAGCCCACCCATACGCCGAGGCCGTAGGCGAGATCCGCGGCGATGCGCGGACACGGGTTCCGACCGCGCGCGAGGTCAGCGGCCGCCGTCGAGAGCACGGCGGCCGCCAGCACCGAGCGGCCACGACGGCTCAGCAATGCCAATGGCCACCACACCCGGCGCAACGCATCGGCGACCTGACGAATGAGCGCGAATTGTCCGGCAGCCGCGACGGTGAATGCCGCCCGCACCGGTATGCCGTGCCCGTGCAGGCGCTGCGCCGACCGTCCGGCCTCCAGGATTCCCGACGCCGCGGCCACCGCGGGGTGTCCGGTGAGCACCAGCGCGCATTGTGCGGCAGATACTTTCGGCAGATGGGCGCAACCGAGCCGCCCCGGATGCCGGGCCGCGAGCGGCGCCGCCGAGGTGCCATAGTCGTATTGCTGGCGCAGCCATGCGCGCACGGTGGCGCGCGGCGCGTGGCGGACAATCGAAAAGGGCTGATAGCGCACGGTTTTTTCGGTGGCAAGCAGTCGCCACACCAGATCGACATCCTCGCCGAAGCGCAAGTCTTCGTCGAATCCGCCGATGGCCTCCAGGTCCGAGCGGCGGACCACCAGCGCGGCGGTGGGGACGTAGCGGACCCGGCCGTGGTGGCGCACGGTGGCCGGATCCGGTCCCATATCCAGGCTCGAACGGTCCATCTCGTATCGCCCGAGCGGCCCATCGGGCAGTGACCGGATCCGGGGCGCGACGGCGGCCACCGACGGGTCGTCGAACAGCGGGAGCACATTGTCCAACCAGCCTCGATCGGGGATGGTGTCCGAGTCGAGAAAGGCGATCAATGCGGTACCGGCAAGCCGCCAACCGGCATTCCGCGCTGCCGCCGGTCCACGCGAGTCACGATGGCGGACAGTCGCCTCCGGCAGCGGTACCGACGATCCGTCATCGACGACGACGCGATGCGCCAGATCCGCAGTCGCGGCGAACAACCGCTCGAGGCCGACCGCATTGTTCTTCACCGGCACGACCACGGTCACATCATCGCGGGTAAGAGCTCTCCCGTCCGGTACGGGGTGCATGATCCCGGCGTCCAGCAACCGGCGGGCCAGCGCCTGCTCGTGCGGTCGCGCACCGACCGACTCCCCCGCCGACCACGCATCGACACATTCGACCCCTGCCGGACCGAGGCGAAGCAGCCGCAGCGGTGCACCGCCCAAGAGGATCCGCCCGCCCTGAAACCGACGCACCCGCGTATCCAAGCGCAGCCGGACCGTCATGACATCGAACTCGATCAGTGCAGGCCCGCCACGGGACTGGTATCGCAGGCCCGGTCCGGGATGCGGCCGACGGACGGCAACCCGAGCGTCACCGCTCGCCTGCCGGTGCGGGAATGATCCTTGTCCGGCTGCGGCGGCGCGCCCGCCGCGGCGAGCGCCAATTCCGCATTGCCGCGCACACATTCGGGGTCCGGGCCGTCCAGCGGCAGTCCGGTGAAGAACTTCGCGGCCATGCAACCGCCCTTGCACGCGTCGTACGCAGCGCACGATACGCACGCGCCGCCGGTCTGCGGCTTGCGCAGCTCGGTGAACAATTCCGAAGTGCGCCACACGGTTTCGAAACCACCCGGATCGCGGACATTGCCCGCGAGGAATTCGTCGTGGATGGCGAACGGGCAGGCGTAGACATCACCGACGGGGTCGATCAGGCAGACCACCCGGCCCGCGCCGCACAGATTCAACCCGGGCAGCGGTGTCGAGCCGAGGGCGTTGAGATGGAAGAAGGAGTCGCCGGTCAGCACCTTTTCACCATTGGCGACGAGCCAGTCGTAGATCCGCAGTTGCTGGTCCGTGGTGGGGTGCAGGTCGTTCCAGACATCGGCGCCCCGGCCGGACGGCCGCAGCCGGGTAATGCGCAGCTGAGCGCCGAATTCATCTGCGATGGCCTTGAATTCGTCGAGCTGGGCCACATTGTGGCGGGTCATGACCACCGAGATCTTGAAGTTCTCGAAGCCCGCGTCGGCGAGGTTTCGCATGGCCCGGTGGGCCATCGCGAACGAGCCAGGACCCCGGACCGCGTCATTGACCTCGGCCGTCGCGCCGTCGATGGAGATCTGTACATCCACGTAATCGGTGGCCGCGAGCCGTCGCGCGCGCTCGGGAGTGATCCGAACCCCATTGGTGGAGAACTTGACTCCGACCTGATGGTCGATCGCGTAGTCGAGCAGTTCCCAGAAGTCCGGCCGGATGGTCGGCTCACCGCCACCGATATTGACGTAGAACACCTGCATACGCTGCAGCTCATCGATGACCGCCCGGCATTCGGCGGTGCTGAGCTCGCGTGGATCACGCCGCCCCGACGAGGACAGACAGTGCTCACATGCCAGATTGCAGGCGTAGGTCAGCTCCCAGGTCAGACAGATCGGCGCGTCCAGGCCGTGTTCGAAGTGCTCTACCAGTTTCATGATCGTTCCTGTCCGCAGTCGACCGCACGGGGCCGGATGGTGCCCGCCTCGGACAATCCGGCAAGCGCACGCAGATAGCGGTCGTGTTCGGCGGCCGGGACCCCGGCCGTGGTGAGCGCGGCGGTCACGTCGGGCTGATGCGCCAGCTCCCGCACGACCGATACCAGCAAGGGGGACTTGAGGAAGGAGAGTCGGCGCGTCCCGAAGTCGTACAGCAGGGCACCGAACCGTTCGGGCCGCAACGACACCGATGCCGCCAGCGCATACGGGCGGGCCGGGTCGAAGGGCGTGGTCTCAGTAGACACCGCACATGCCGTCGATCGAGACATCCTCCACCAGGAGGTCCGTTTCGACGGCGGTGTCGTCGTCGGTGCGGGTAGCGGTCGGCTCGGTTTCCACTCGGCCCATGACATGCTCCTCGATATCGAAAGGCGGATCTGTGACCAGGAGCATAATGTCACCGAGTGTCGAAATGGAAGGGCAATGATCGCTCAGCGGGCGGCCGAGCAGCACAACCGGCGCGGAAGACGCCCCTCCACCAGCGCGATCGAGTTGGAGCATGCCGCTTTCGAACTCTTCGAGCGCAATGGATTCGAGGCGACCACGGTCGAGGACATCGCCGCCGCGGTCGGCATTACCAAGCGCACGTTCTTCCGCTACTTCGAATCCAAGAACGATGTCGTCTGGGGTGACTTCAGCGAACAGTTGCGGGTGATGCGCGAGCGGTTCGCCCGCTGTCCCGCCGACCAGCCGATCATGGACGCGGTCCGCACCGTGGTGGTGGATTTCAACCGCTTCGACGCCGCGGAACTGCCCCGGCACCGACAGCGCATGCGCCTGATCCTCACGGTCCCGGCCCTGCAGGCACATTCCACACTGCGGTACCGCGAATGGCGCGACGTCGTCGCCGAATTCGCCGCCACCCGGCTCGGGGTATCGCCACAGGACCTCATGCCGCAGGCCCTCGGCTATTCGGCGCTCGGCGTCGCCATCGCCGCCTACGACACATGGCTGGCCATCCCCGACACCGATCTCTCCGCCACCCTCGATCGCGCATTGCGCGGCCTCGCCAGCGGATTTACGCACGCAGAATAAGATTCGACGACATACTGGTCCACGCACAGAACTGATCCACGATTTTGGGCTAATCCGCATTTCCGGCGAGGAAGCGCTGCCAGATCGCATGATCTGTCCGGGGCCCGCCGGCTGTGTCCGCCCCGTACCGGGCGATTTCGGCCGGCAGGTCGAGTGGCCGCGTCGGTGCCGTCATCTCCTCCAGCGCCTGCCCGACCGCCGCATCCGGCACCAGCCAGCACACCTCGAATTCGATGCCGTCGGGATCCGACCCGTACACAGCCTTCGTGCACCCGTGATCGGAGGCTCCGGTCAGCGCCGCGACGTCGCGCAGCACATCCCTGACTCGCCCCAGTTCGCGCAGCGTATCCACCTCCCAGGCCAGGTGATAGAGCCCGACTCGGCCGGTGCGGTGCGCGACGACCGGATCCGAGGCCTGAAACAGCCCCAGGTCATGGTCATTGGCCGAGCCCGCCGCCTGCAGGAACACACCGCCGGGGAACCCGCCGATCCGCCGGAACCCGAGGACCTCACCGTAGAAGGCGGCCGAGCGCTCCACATCGGAGACGTACAGGACGGCATGGTTCAGTCGCTGAATAGGCATGGGGGCGGCTCCTTTTCGACATCGTCGCTGTGATGAGCCGACCATGATCGCGCACCCACCACAAGCGACCCGCCCACTGGGCGGTCGATATCCCGATTCCGGAGTTCGCCAGGCATAAACTGAGAAGCCAGCGCGGTAGCACCGCGGACCAACGACACCGAGCAGCACATGGCCGAGGGCGATCCCATGGCAACACAGACCAACCGGCCGCCGGATATCGACAGGGAACTGGCCGGCACGGGTCTCGACGATCCGCAACTGGTCGGCCGTGGCGGATTCGGTGTGGTCTATCGCTGTCGGCAACAGGCATTACACCGCGATGTCGCGGTCAAAATCCTCACCTCCGGCGAGTTCGAGACGGAGAGTTCCGAGCGATTCGTGCGTGAGCAGCAGGCGATGGGCGCGCTGTCCGGGCATCCCAATATCGTCCACATTCTCGAGGTCGGCACCACCCGCAGCGGACGTCCCTACCTGGTGATGCCGTACCACGCCCGTGGTTCGCTGGAGGCCCGCATCCGGACCACGGGGCACCTGCCGCTGGCGGAGGCATTGCGAATCGCGATCAAACTGGCGGGCGCCCTCGAGACGGCACATCGGGCCGGGATCCTGCACCGCGATATCAAGCCGGGCAATGTCCTGCTGACCGACTACGACGAGCCCCAGCTCACCGATTTCGGCATCGCCCGCGTCACGGGCGGCTTCGAAACCACCACCGGCGTGGTCACCGGCTCCCCCGCATTCACCGCGCCGGAGGTCCTGCAATCGGGCGACTCGTCGGTGGCTTCTGACGTCTACGGACTCGGCGCGACCCTGTTCTGCATGATCACCGGCCACGCCGCCTACGAACGACGCACGGGCGAACAGGTGGTCGCGCAATTCCTGCGCATCGCCGCCGAACCGCTGCCGAATCTGCGCCCGGAGGGCATCCCCGAGGACGTATGCACCGCCATCGAGGCCAGCATGTCGCACAATCCGGCGGACCGCCCGCAGTCGGCCGCGGAATTCGGTGAGTCACTGCGCGCGATCCAGCGCGCCAACGGGGTGCCCGTTCAGGACATGACGCTGCCGAGTATCAGTCCCGTCGCCACCGTGGCCACCGGCATCCCGTCGGATGCCACCGCCGCGGCGTCGATCGCGCCCGACCGGACATCGTCCTCGCGGCTGACACCGGCCACGCCGGAAACCAAATTCCGCCCGACCATGTCCGGGCGCCGAACGGTCCAGCGAGACAGGCTGATCGACGCGATGCGAGCCGACCATCGGCGGCGTTTGATCGTCATCCACGCGCCCGCGGGATTCGGCAAGAGCACCCTGGCCGCGCAATGGGCCAAATACCTCCGTGAGGAACAGCAGGTGGCGGTCGCCTGGTTGAACGCCGCCGACGACGACAACAATGTCGTGTGGTTCCTCGCCCACCTGATCGAGGCGATCCACCGGGTGCGGCCGGAACTGGCACCCACACTGGGCCGAATACTCGAGGAAGAGGGCGAGCCGTCCATCCGCTATGTGCTCACCACACTGATCAACGACATCCACGAACAGCGCCAACGAGTGGCCGTGGTGATCGACGACTGGGATCGGGTCACCGATCCCGAGGCCGTGGCGGCCCTGCGCTTCCTTCTGGAGAACGGCTGCCATCACCTGCAGATCATCGTCACCAGCAGGTCATTGGAGGGAATACCGGTCGCCACCATGCGCGTTCGCCATGAACTCATCGAAATAGATTCCACCGCAATGCGTTTCGATGAGTCCGAGGTGAGCTCGCTCCTGGTCGGGCTCGGCGGCTTCGCCCTGGACGACGACGAGATCGCCGCACTGCGCACCGGCACCGAAGGATGGGTCGCGGCACTGCAACTCGCATCACTGTCGCTGCGCGAACACCACGATCCGACCACGCTCATCGACCACCTATCGGGGCGACACCAAGCCATCGCCGAATATCTGGCGGAGAACGTACTCGACACGGTCGATCCCGAATTGTTCGATGCCCTGCTGGAAACGGCACTGCCCGAACGGATCTCCGGTGACCTCGCCGCGGCGCTGACCGGACAGCAGCACGGGCAGGCACTGCTGGAAAATATCGAACGGCGAAATCTGTTCCTGCACCGTATCGACGAGGACGGCGAATGGTTCCACTACGACCAATTGTTCGTCGAATTCCTGCGCCAGCGACTCGCACGTGACCGACCCGAACGGGTAGCCGACCTGCACCGCACCGCTGCCGCCTGGTTCGCAGAACACAACATGCTCAGTGAGGCGGTCGATCACGCGCTGGCCTGCGGCGACGACGAATACGCTGTGGACCTCCTCGAAGCCAGAGCCGTGGACCTCGTCGAACATGCCCAGCTGGCGACATTGCATGGACTGGTCGCCAAACTCCCGCCACGGCTCACCTCGACCCGGGCTCGACTTCAGGTCGCCCTCGCCTGGACCTTCGCGATACTTCGTCGTCCCACCGAACTGCATACCGCGCTGCACCTGGCCCGGATGGCCCTGGACGCGGCACCGGATCCGACGCTCACCGCCGAAGCGGCCCTGATCGGCTGTTCCGAACGCGCACTGGCCGATCAGGTCGAGGGTATCGATGCCGTGGTGACCGACTGTCTGAAGCGTACCGACACATTGTCACCGTGGGCGCTGTCCGCGGCGGCGGCATTCGCGGCGTTTCTGGCGACCGATCGCTTCGATTTCGACCGAGCGCGAGCGTGGCACCATTGGGCCGCGCCCTACCACCAGCAGGCCGGCGGAACATTCAGCCTGGTCTACAGCCACTGCCTGATCGGTCTCGCCGAGCGCGAACTACTCGATATCGCCGCCGCGGAGCACAGCTTCCGCACCGCCCTCCAGATTGCCGTCGACGCCTCCGGCACCCGGTCCTACGCGGCGCGACTGGCGAGTTCGCTGCTCGGTGAGCTGCTCTACGAACGCGATGAGCTCGACGCCGCCGAGCAGCTGCTCGATCAGGCCGTCGAACTCGGAATCGGGGGCGGCCCAGTGGACTTCATGGTCGCGAGCTACGCGACCGGCGCCCGCATCAAGGCGGTGCGCGGCGATCTCGAGGGCGCCGCGCAGCGGTTGGCGGACGGCGCGAGGACCGCCAAGGCCCTGTCCCTGCCGCGACTAGCCGCGCGCATCACCAATGAACAGGTCCGGCTCGGCCTCACGACCGCGTCGACGGCCGCCATGGTGCAGCCGACCAGCGACAGCGCCATCGCGATCATCACCGCCGAACTGGGCGAGAACTCCGCGATCCGGACACTGCTGCGGACCGGGGACCCCGCACTGATCGCCACCGCCTGCGTCCGGGCTCGCGCGCTGCGCGATTCCATCGACCCCGCCCGCCGACCGCGCGCCGCTCTCGACGCCGAACTCCTGCTCGCGTCCTGCCTCGCGGCAGCCGAACAGACCGACCAAGCCCGAGATACCCTCATGCCAGTGCTGGCCACCTGCGCCGACACCATCCTGATCCGGCCACTGCGCGACGAAGGCCCGTGGCTGCGATCGCTGCTCCGCGGACTCGAACATGATCTGCGCCAAGGCAATTGGCGCGACGAATGGCCGCAGATCTCGCAGGCCTTCTTGACCATGGTTCTCGACTGAGGGCTCGCGCGGATCAGCGGCGAGAACCGCCGGTTCGTCCCTTGCGTTTGCGGTTGGCGAGTTGATCGCGGTGTTCAGGGATCACGGCTTGGATACGTTTGCGCCGCAACAGGGTTCGGTTCGCCGCCGCGAGTAGGCGTGGTCGGCGATGACCACCTCGGGGTTGCGTCGACGTCGAGCTGACAAAGCGCAAGTGGCTTCTGTGCGCGCGATGCTGCGACTTGATCATCAAGCGCCCGCTTGTGTTCCGATTGGGGCGATCAGGTAAGTCGTGCCAGATCCACGATGCACCCGGCGTTGCCATACGTTTTGGTCGCGACGTGTTAGGACAGAAACTCCTACCGCAGATGACGTATGGCAAGCTGTGCCGACCCCGAGTGAACGTAGGGCTGGAACAGACAAGTGGGCAGCAGCCTGTTCGCGGTCGCCCTACACTCGACGCACATGCATGCTCTCGACGGAGGTGATCAGCGGTTGAACCCCAGGGATCCGCGCGACCAGCACACTGCACGTTACGAAACCGGTTATCAGCCGGGGAACTACCGCGACTCCGCGTATAGCCAGGATCACCGATACGGCCAGGATCACCGATACGGCCAAGACCAGGGATACGGTCAAGACCGGGGATACCGTCAAGACCAGGAATACCACCAAGACCAGGGATACAGCACGTATCAGCAGTCCGACTATCCGGACCGGCGGTCTCGACCCCAGCAGGGGCCGGACGTCAACATCGGAACGTTCGCTGGTGGTGTGTTCGCGGCGGCGGTGGTGACCGCGCTCGCGGCCTGGTTGTGCGCCTGGATCATCGAGATCATCGCCAACCGGGTGACAGAGAGCGGCAAGTTCGGGGTGTGGAACCCGATGGCCCAGGACGCGTACTGGTTCGCGGTCGTGGCCTTCATCTGCGCGCTGCTGGCCGGGGTGCTCTGGTATCTGCTGCGCCTGGGCACTCCGTCACCGGAATTGTTCTTCAGCTGGATCGTGGGAATCCTCACCGCCGCGGCAGTGATCATTCCACTGGCACTGTCCAGCCACCTCTGGGTGGGTATCTCCACCGCTGTCGAACATTTGGTGATCGGGCTCCCGATTCTCAGCATGGTGCGCATGGTGGGCGCGAAGAGCGTCGTAAACCGGTGAGGAACGGGCGACTCGTCCAGCAAGTGCGGTGGAAGTACTCCGCGGTACCTGGCGTCACCAGTTGACGATCGCGAACGACGGTGGATCGGGGCCGACAAGTCTGGCGCACATGCTGAGTTCGGCGGAATTCTTCTGGCCGACGAGCAGGCCGGCGGCATGTCTGCCAGGGCCGTCGCGAGTTCCAGGTTGTCGGCGGCGGTGAGTTCGACTATCAGCTCGTCGGGCCAGTTCTCGTCGATCACGGGTTGTTGAGCTGACAGTCGGCCACCGCTGCGGCCGGAAAAGCCCAGTGCGCCCGATGAATCCGATATCTCGGACAAGGTCGCCAGGCCGGGCGCACCAACATCGGGCGGCGAGCACGCGGTGGTGAGCAGTAGCCCGGCGAGGGGCGCGAGCAGGGATCGCGTCAGCGAGTGTGTCCGAGCTGAGTGCGGCGAGCGCTATGCCGACGGCGACCAGCAGGACGCCGCTTCGACGGTTCGTTGTCGTGCATCAGCCCGAGGCTGCGAGCAGGCGGGAGGCAGGCGCCGTAAGCCGGATTCAGTACGGGATGGGCTTGTTCTCCTTGGCCCAGACTTGCTCGATATCACTACCGATCGGTGGCGGGAAGAGCCCGGCGATCATCCAGGTGTCGCGCGGGACCTCGTTGATATTGAATTCGAGGTGCAGGCCCCGGTCGTGTGTGTAGGGGGCCATGAGGGCGTCGAGGCCGCGGGTCATGCGCTTTCGCATTTCAGGGTCGTCGAGTTGACGGGCGAGGTGGTCGATGATGATGCGCACCGAGGCGGCGGTGGGTTTGCCGCCGACATAGAAGGAGTCGGCGGGCAGTTCGTGGAACAGGGCTACGGTGTAGAACTCCGGGAGGCCGACGCGGGTGTAGTAGGCGGTGATGTCCTGGGCGAAGTTCTGCTTGTCCTCGGGGGTGTAGGTGTTCGCGGGGTGGTAGATGCGCCAGAGCGGCATGGTGGATTCCTTTGGGCGAATCGGTGTCTCAGCGGCGGAAGGGAAGGACGAGATTTTCGACGGGACCGGACAGGGTGGCCTTCACCTGTCGGGTGAACTCATCGACGAGGACTTCGTTCGCACCCTGCTCCAACCCATCGACGAGCGCGGCGGCGACCGTGGCGGGGCTGAGTTTCACGGTATCGATGGCCTTGACCATGTCGGTGTCGGCGAAGCCGAGGTGGACACCGACGACCTGGGTGCCCTGCGCAGCCAGTTCGATGCGCAGGGAGTTGGTCAGAGACCACAGGGCGGCCTTCGACGCACCGTAGGCCGCGGCCCCGGAACTCCAGGACAGCACAGAGTGCATATCCACCAGTGCGCCACCACCATTGGCGGCGAGGATGGGAGCGAAAGCCTGGGCGATGCGCAGCGGTCCGAAGACGTTGGTCTCGAATGTTTCGACGATATCGGCCATTTCGGCCTGCAGTAGCGGCGCCGGGCGCAGTACACCCGCGTTGTTGATGACGATGGTCACATCCGTGGCCCGATCCGCGACGGCCGCAACCGAATCCGGATCGGTAACCTCCAATTCGAGCGGGACGATGCGGGAGTCATCGGCCGCGCCGGGCTTGCGGGCGGTGACGTAGACCTTGGCCGCGCCGCGCGCCAGCAATTCCTCGGTGAACGCGCGGCCGAGGCCCCGCTGCCCGCCGGTTACCAGCGCGATAGCGCCTTCGATTCTTGTCATGTCTGCCTCTCTTATTCGTTCACGTCCTAGCTGACTATATATAACTATAGTCAACACTTCGATGCTGCAACAGAGGGGGCACGGCGGCAGATGATGCACATTCGCCGCCCTTCAGCGCACGACCGCTCGGCGGAGGCAGTCCATGAGCAGATCTCAGCGCTGGATAAAGCTCCAGAAATCGGTCGCGCGGCAGGTCCAGGCAGCGGCTCGTCTCGCGCCGCTCGGCCTGACAAGCTGATTTCCCCTGCACCCGGCCACACCTGCTATTGCCGATGTCGCACGTTCGGCAGCTCTGCCCAGGCCCCGGATCCGGACCGCCGACCCCCCGAGGGCATCGGCCGAGGAGTTCGTGGACACGATCCGCTCGGCGAACACCCACCGCGCCTACATCACCGCCGTCGTCGAGACCGTTGACCAGGTCGACGGCCGAGGACGGACTGTTCGCACCGAGCCGCCCACTGACGTCGGTGTCCGACACCGAGATCGGCGCTGCGCTGGAAACGGGGCACAGCGGCGGTCAACACCAGGAACGCCCGCCGTCCATGTCTGAGTCGGTGCCACGAACAAGGCTGGGACGCGCCGACCGTACCCGCGTCGGCCGAACGATCCACCCCACCGGACTTCGATACCGCGGTGCACGCGCGCACCGCGATCGACCGACTGATCGCCCGCCGCGCCATACACCTACGTGAGAAGACCCTGGGGTGGATGCTGTCCTCGGTTCGTTACGGCTCATTCTGGCCGCGGTGATCGGTTCAGGCGCGCTGACGCTCGGCTCGCTGCTGGACCAGTTCCTCGACCGCGGTGGGGAGGGTGGTTTCGAAGTCGATCAGTTTGACCCACGTCGGGGTGATGACTATCCGGACCATCCCGTCGTAGAGCGAGCGGACCTCGGCCTCCCATACGACGCGCTGCTCAGAGGTCATTTCGTAGCTGCCGTTCATCTGCAGATACTCCTCCGGGATCCCGTCCACCACGTCCAGCTCCGCTCGACCGCGGATGAGCAGGATCTTCGGCGGGTGCACCTCGGTATCGATCGTCAGCGCGACCTCGGGGTTGCGCCTCAGGGAGGGCAGCTTCGGGGCATTCTTCGTGGTGCAGACGACGATCTCCGAGCCGTTCCAGGTGAATGCGATCGGGACGTTGCGGGGCGTGCCGTCCTTGGCGACGTAGGCCATGCGGAGCAGGTCGCGAGCCAGCAGCTCCTGGCTGATCGGGAGGTTCAGGATCGCGGTGATCTCGTTCGGTTGCATGGTGGTCGCTCCTTCGTCGGTGTCGTCGAGGCCCGTTCGGCTGCTCGTACCCCTGGGACGCAGCCGCCCGAGCGTTCTCGACATCCACGGCGCATGAATTTCCGGAATTCTTATGGCCCGATCGTCGCGGCACCCGAAGATCAGCTGACGGAGCTGTGCGGAATCCGCTCCCGCCCGCGTAGACCAGCTGATGTGAATATCGCAGAAGCTGTGACATCTCCGGTATCGCCATCCGAAGGGCGCCCGCGTGGTACTTCTGGACCGTCATGGCGCTGACCGCTATCAGCCAGCTCCCTTGTTGAGCCGGGAACACGACAGTGTCGGGCTCCCATCCGGATTCGCCTCTGACTCCGGCCAGTTCGCGGAGTCGCTGCCTTTGCACGCGCTGTTGTCGTTGTTGGGGTCGACGTGCCCGAGCAGACACGGCCCGTTGACCGGTGTCGGTGCCGCGTCGGCTGGCGGGGAGATCACACCGAACATCGATGCGGTGATCGCGCACGCCACGAAGGCGGCTCTGATGATCTTCATTTGTTTCCTCCATCAGGGATTCCAAGAAGACGGCCCGGCCCTCACGCACGAGGGTCGGGCCGCTTTTGCTGTTCAGAGCTGCTTGTTGACACCTCCTCTGACCTCGTTGCCTCTGTGACAACTAGGACCGCTCACGTCGGCGCATCTGCTCGTGAACCAGCCACATCCGCATTTGGATCCTGACCTGGCACCTGCTGGCCTGGTGGTTGTCGTGATCGGCCAGGAGCGTGTTCGCCTTCTCCACGGTCAAGCTCTCGGGGTTGACGTCCTCGCACCCTGGGAGGACGTCCATTTGGAGCTTGGGATCATTCCAGTCGATCACGCCTTCCCGCCGATGTGGATGACGCGTGGCGACTCGTGGACGTTGTTGGGCGTGATGACCTGCTCATAGGTAGCCAGCAGGACAACCTGGCAAGAGAGCAGGACGCGGCGCGGGTCGTTGTCGATGTGCCACTCGCTCGGCACGCAGAACGCCGTGCAGTCCTTTCGCACCGCCAACTCCAGTGCGGATTCCAGCCAGTCGCCGGTTCCCCTGCTGTTGACGATCGTCTCTACGACCCTGTAGCCCTGGCGATTAGCGAAGGTGCAACATCGGTTGACCAGTTCTCGGCGTTGTTCCTCGTTGTAGGCGCGGCCGTTGACGAAGACGAGTGCGGTCTGTTCCATCGCAATCAGCTCCCCACGTGCGGCGCGTCAGCAGGCACCAGCCGGCGAGCTTCGACCAGACGGCCTTTGGCTTGCCGTTTGATTGGACAGATGACGAGCAGACACTCGATGTGCTCTTGCATGACCGCATGCGCTAAGGCAACCGTCATTACCGGTACTCGATGGTGACTCGTTGGCGGAAGCGGGATTTCGGTTCCTGACGCCTGCGCGCTGGGATCCCACTGGCGTACTGCGTCCGCGAACAGTTCGACCACATGGGCGGGTGCGCCGCTGTAGGGACGGGGCGGGCCGACGAGGGGATCGCGTTGCGGCGGTTTTGAATTAGGCATGAACGGCATTGGCTGCACCGCCTCGGTGATCGTTCGGGTTGGCAGGCAGCCCGGCACCGAGGGCTCTTAGGCATCACCCCGGCGCCGAGTGCCTGGGTTTTGACGGTAAAGCGCCGGATAGTTCAATCGAAAGCTTGTTGCGAAATGTTGCGCAACAAGCGCAGTTCTGCGGTAGCAACACGAAACATGCTGGACTGCGGCGCAGGATGGATCGCTCGCAACCATTGACCTAGCGGCGCGAGCTGGACACCATGGGTATTGCAGGTCGCAACTGTTCGCAACACGATAGGCAGGAAACCAAGCATGCGTCTAACGTTCATCGCCAAGGACCCGGGCTCGAATCCGAGCGGCTCACCGACCTTGTATCGCACCGACAGGGACTCGTGGGTGGTGCAAGGATGGTTGATCAACGATCTCGACACGCTCGCCCAGATGGACATCCCGGAAGGCGAATCGTGCGTCGAGATCCCGGACAGGCTAGTTCCGTTCTTCAGGCAGGGAGATAGTGACCTCGATCGACGATGACGAGTTCGAGCGGCTGCTGACCGATTTCGAGCATGAGGCGATTCATCTCGAAACGCGCGATGCGTACGGCACTGCCGTAGAGCTGCCGCATATGGCGAAGTGGGCGGCGGGCGAGCCCGATGATCTCGAATGGCTGCAAGGCTGGTGCGCGACGCTGCGCGACCATGCGGCGGCTGGCCGCTCGGTGCGTCGGGCTCGGATTGTCTCCGAGCCCTTGAGCGACTACCAGCGTTGGTCGTTCAGCATCGCTGCCCCGATGGTCGATGCTGGCGAAGACATCCGGTGGGTGCCTCGTCGCCGGATATCGTCGATCCCGATTCCGGGGAACGATTTCTACCTGTTCGATGACCGCCTCGTCGTGTTCCTCCACTACACGGGCAACGGGCTCGCGGTCGACAAGGTGATCTCGACCGACCCCGGTGATGTCCAGCTGTGCCGCACGGCATTCGAAGCGGTGTGGCGGGTGGCGATACCGCATCGTGAATACAAGCCCGTCTAGCTCGGCCCAGGAAGCGCGGCGCGCGCTGGGTGGTCGGCTCCGCGACCTCCGTAAGGACGCGGGGCTGACCATCCGGCAACTCGGCGAGGCAACTGGGCAGCACTACACCCGAGTGTCGAAGATCGAGAACGGAGTTCAACCTCCAGCCGATCACGACATCCGCGAGTGGTGCCGCGTCTGCAACGCTGTCGAGGACATCCCCGATCTGATCGCCAGCCTCCGCGCGGTCGACTCGGCGTATCTGGAGTTCCGACGCCAGTCCCGCGCCGGTATGAAACGAGTCCTCGGTGCGCATACTCAGAAGCGGTACGAGCAGACCCAGGTGTTCCGGATCTATGAGCACAACGTGATTCCCGGCTTGTTCCAGACAGCCGAGTACACGGCTGCCATGTTGTCGTTCTGGATCGATTTCCTTGGCACGCCGAACGATGTCGATGACGCGGTCGCGGTGCGAATGGAGCGGCAGCGAATTCTTCAGCGCGGCGGCAAGCGGTTCGTGACCGTGCTCGAAGAGCAGGCGCTGAGGACCTGGTTCGGCACCGCGGAAACGCAAGCGGGGCAACTGGGCCGTCTGCTGGAACTGATGGCGTTGCCGAATATTTCGCTCGGCATCATCCCGCTCATGGTTGAGCGTCAAGCCGTAGCATCCGCCGGTTTCTGGATATTCGATGATGACCTGGTCGCGTTGGAAACCCCGACAGCAAGCATCCAGGTCACACAGCCAGCGGAATGCCACATGTATGCGCGGATGTTCGAAGTGCTCAAAGGTGCCGCGGTGTACGGGCGCGACGCGCGAGGCTTGATCATCAAAGCCCTCGACGAGTTGTGACCACCCGACGAGCACGCGAGAGCCCGATCCGGAAGGGGACCGGATCGGGCTCTCAGCTGGAGGTTACGCGCTTAGATCGTGCCGCTGCAGTTGACGACTGCGTACTTGCCGGTAGCGGTTTTCTCGTCTTTCACCTTGCCGTCCACGATGATCCGGCACGTCACACTGGCCCCCTTCGTTTGCGCGCCCAACCCGATGACTGCGTACGTCGAGTTGTTGATGACGGTCTTCGACCACGGCGCGGTCGGACTTGACTCCTGCTGTATCGCGGAGTTGTCGTCGAAATAGGTGACGTTGTTGAGTCCATCCGAGTCGGAGACGATCTCGTACACCACCGTCTTGCCCTTGCCGGTCGGCGGCTTCGCGCTCAACGGCGGAATGGATGTGGCAGAGGCACCAGGGGTGTCAGCGGCCGACTGAATGGATGAGGCGGCAGCGTCGATAGCTTTGCTCGCCTCATGCCCCGCGGTGCCGATGATCGCGACGCAACCACCGAACATCAGCAGGAAGACACCGAGCAGCACCCACGGCCACACCTTCCGCTTCTTGGGCGGTCGTGGATACTGCCCGTATGGCGGTTGCGGTGGCTGCCCGTAAGGCGGCTGCGGCTGCTGAGGATTGTAAGGCTGGTTCGGTCCGGTCATATTGTCCCCCTTGAGGGTTGGGTAAGCGAGGGTGAGTGATCCCCCGCGATGGCAGCCCGGTTGCGGGCTGTTGGCTGCACATCCACGCGCAGCCACGTCTTGTTACGCGGATCACAGCGTGTCCGACCGGACACGCCCCGCATTTCACTGAATGGCGACAGGCACGCCGTCGACGAGTTGCTGAAGGTGACCACCGTTGCGGTCCAACCACTCCCGCAGCGGCTCCATCGCATCCAATGCAAGCCCGATCTCATGGTCGAAGATGTGGCGCTGATCGTCAGGCACCTCGAACCGAAGCGTGAACGTGGTCATCAGAGGCGGTACTCATTTCCGAGTACACCTTGACCAGCACTTTCTCGCACCACCCGCAACGGCTTCTCCCCCAACGCGATCCCGTCCAACCATTCGAGGACACTGGCCCAGCCCTCCGTGCGGATCCGTGCGTCGATCGCCCGGCACACCGAAAGGTCCACACCGCCACGTGTCATCGACAGCAGGGCTTCACCGCGACGGCTCCAGAGTTCGCCGCGGTTCGGGTAGCTGACATGGTCACGGGCGAACTCGGGCCACACCGCGGGAAAGAACTCGGCGCGGTCGATGTCCTCGTTCAGCCACACCAGAACCGCGACGGCTTCGCCGAGTGCTGTGTGCGACCGGGCTAGCCGGACCCGCGCTATGTCGATGCTCGGAATGTTCTCGGCGAGTGACGCCGCAAGGGTCAGCATCTGTTGCCCTGTCGGTCCGTCAGTCCAGTGGATGTGCCAAGCGCGACCACGGGCGGCGATGCTGTCGTGGTATTCGAGGCGGACACTGGTGCGAGTGCGTTCGGTGAGTTGATTCTCCAGCTGCCGAGCACGACATGATGCGTTGGCGCTCATCCGAATACCACAACAGTTCGCCTGTGACCGACATCACACATAGATGGGCTAGCCGGATGCGAGACACCAGCTGCCGCCGAACGCACGCAGGCGGGAGGGGTCTCGAAATTTGGGCCATAGGCCATAGCTTTGGCCACACCAAGCGGAGACAAGAAAGGCCCTGAACCAATGTTATGCTGGTCAGGGCCACTTTTTGTGGTGGTCCCAGCTGGTTTCGAACCAGCGACCTTCCGCGTGTGAGGCGGACGCTCTCCCGCTGAGCTATGGGACCGGAGTGGCGTTCGAGCGGGGCCGGAGCGGCTGTTCGAACGAGATGGAACCTTAGCACGCATCACCGGCGTCCCACCAAATCGCCACCCGGTGGGCGGGGATCCAGCGAATTCGCCTACGGAATCCCGAGACGCGACGGACGAATTCCCAAGGTTCCCAGCGGAACCGACGCTTCGATCGAGCGGCGGCCGACTCGTTCACTCCGGCGAGTCGAAAGTTCCTGCGGTCCGATCAGACCGCCATGGACCTCTGGCTGACACATCCCGCAGATCACTGGAACGCCGACAACGTCATCCCCGATAGATTTATGCCGTCCCGACTTCTCGATGCCGAATGACAACACACTGCCGAGCCCACCCACCCGGTCGAAACCGACATGGAACCCCGATACGCCGGAGTAAGCCCCGATCCAGGCCTCCGAACAACACGTGTGTGATTCCAGTTCGAGCCGTTCTACCAGCGGATTTGTAGGTTGCGGCGAACGTCGGCTAATGTTCTGTCTCGCACCACGGAGGGCAGCGAGCCTCCCGAGAGTGTAAATGCGGATGTAGCGCAGCTGGTAGCGCATCACCTTGCCAAGGTGAGGGTCGCGGGTTCGAATCCCGTCATCCGCTCGAGGAGTAGGGCCAGGCAGTATTCAAGCCTTCCCCCTTCGCACGGTGGAGTGGCCGAGTGGTGAGGCAACGGCCTGCAAAGCCGTGCACACGGGTTCGATTCCCGTCTCCACCTCGCGCGATTAGCTCAGCGGGAGAGCGCTTCCCTGACACGGAAGAGGTCACTGGTTCAATCCCAGTATCGCGCACCACCGTCTCCGCAGGTCAGGCCCCCTTTCGAGGGGGCCTTTCTTGTTTTGCATCAGATACGCACCAGATCGAGTTGTCGTTCTCTCACCAACGAGGTATGCAAAGTCATGCATCATCGTCTCAACTGGGCGATCACCCATCTTCCTCACGGAGCGGGCGGCACGATGGCAATGCAGGCATTTCATTTCTGGGACCGTGAGCCGGTCTCAGGTAACGCCATTCGCCCAACGGCCCGAGGACGGCTCGGATCTGATCGGCGGCGCGGCGTGCTGCCTACTCGTCGACGGACGCGATCGGTTCCTCGGCACCGGCGAACTAGCCGGGCTCGACCGTGAATGGTGCGCCGGTGAGCGCGACCCCGCCCCGGCCCGAGATCGCAGATGATCGCATCCCCCGCCAGTGGGTCGGAGACCACTTCCAGGATGATGAACTGACGCCGGATCCGGTTGTAGTCATCGCTCGACACGATCAGGCACAGCATCCCGCCAGGCAGCACTGAACCCGACGGGGCGTTCCAGGCCTCGCCGAATCGGGGTATCGCCATCAGCTGGCCGTGCGGCGCTGCGCGATGCGGCCGCAAAAGTGGTCGAGCTGATCGCCGAACGTCGTAGAGCTGACGAAACGCTGGAAGGCGTAGACGTTCCGACGGCGACTTCGGAGATGTGGCTCAGATGGCAGGAAGTTGCAGTGTTCTGCCCGAGAGATATTCGCGATGCTGCCCTACCCTTTGTCCAGGCGCTCCACCATGCGGCCTACAACAAAGTCGATGAGCCATGGCGCGTCTACCTAAACATCCCCCGCACAACGTTGTTCGAAGTCGCGGCGCCCATGTTCCAAGAGGAGTTCGACGGCCGATACGCAGCGAGTACACAACGGCGTTTACCTCACCCAGCTGAACCAACATGACCAACGGCAGCAACGCGGTGTAGTAGATGACAATGTTGCGATGTGCCTGCACGCATGTCCGGATTGCGGTGTCCGAAGGATGGGGGCGGGCAGGCGCATCGACCCCGTGAGTGATCGAGCTGGCAGGTACTTGGTTTTCCGGCAGGCCCGGACGCTGACGACACGGGACGCGGCCCTGACCGATCGTGCCGACACTCGTTCCGCAACGATTGGTCCGTTCGACGACGTTCTGGGCCCTCTAATGCGTATGAAGGTCCTCGCGGGCCTGGTCAACGAATTGGTGGATAAGCTTGCCAAGCTTGTCCACGTAGCCGTCGATCGCGGTGACGAGTGCGGCGGACTCTCGGTCCATCCCTGCGTCGTCGCTCTCACCTGCCCCTCCGGGTTCGACGTAGTGCATCGCGAAGGGGACGAGCCTTTCGATGATGAAAGGCACGCCGATGGTGTTCTTGTAATCGGTGATGATGGTCTGCATGCCGTCCGTCCCGGCGACAGTCACGACGTTGCCGGCTTTGGTACTGGCGGTGAAAGCGTCGGAGACTATGTTTGCTGCTTGGGACGCGAGACCGCGATCGTGTGGATGCGCCGTCAGCGTGCCTTGCAGCCCGCCCATCGTTGTTGCCACGTCGCCGAGACAGTTGAGGTAGTCGGCGTATGCCTTCTGCCGGTCCGCTCGTAGTGTCGTCTCCGCGGTCAGCTGTGCGGTGCGGTCCAACTGGTTCGCGCTGACGTAGACCGCGACACCGGCCGATACGACTCCTGACAGCAGTGCCGCACTCAGCGCGGTGACGAGTGCATACCGTCCGCCACGGTCCACACCGCGGACTTGGGGTTCAATCGGAGCGGAAGAGGTTGCGCCGGGTGGCCCATCGGCAGTCGGCGGCTGCGGCGGGTCGGCGGAGGCCGGTGATGGTTGAGGCTGCGCCTCGTCAGCCTCGGGCTCCTCGCCCGAGGGTTGAGGAGCGCTGAGCTCAGTGCTCATAAGAACAATGGTCGCAACCAACTGCGCGCTCTCGCTGCAATACCCGATAAAGAGGTCGCGGACCGGGCCGCCCGCCATCCTTGCTGGTCAAGCCATTGTCGTTGTATTCGCACGGTAACTATCGGGACCCCGTGTACCTCAACGCCGCACAATCAGTAAGTCGAATCGGTGTCGATTCTGCGGAAACGCTTACTAAGAGCCTGACGAAGCCGATGGTGGTCGTATGCCTAATGTGATGCTCGACGTTATGCAGGAGACGGCCTCCAGTCTGCCCAGCACCGAGTAGGATCCCGAGAATTGCAGTGTTTTCGCTGGTTGCGCGGGATGCTTGCTGAGGGCAAGCAACCGATCTGCTGCTGGTTTCGCCCGCCAAAGTCACTGAATTATGAGTTCAAATGAGCTCAACACTGCCCTGACCAGCGGAAACACTGCTCATGAGCGAGCGTATCGGCAAAATACATTGCTGTTCAACAGGCTTCTTGCCGATCTTGATCTGGATAGCTACGCCGCAACTCTTAAAACCCCAGTATTGCGGACCACCAAGTTCCCTGGAGGCCACCCACTGTTCGGATGGCTCGTTGGTACTGGCGTCCCGTGTGCGGGTCATTTGGCTATGTCGGGTCGGCAACCCATTACAGTCCCGCGGGCCACGGAGTGTCCTTCAGCATCAGCGCAGCGGCCATAGGTTCGAGCGCTCGGACGATGATCCGTCCACACGCCAGGATGGTCCTGCGCATATCTTCGTCGGCAAAGTCACGGATCTGTTCGATGAACTCGCTGACGATCTTCTCACCGGTTCCGTAGTGCACGCCGCCTTCGCGATTTGCGTAGTGCTTGATCAACTCTCGGACACTTACAGTCCGAATCGGGCTGTTCGACTGAAACTGATCGATCACTCCGTAGTTAAGGAACTGCTCGAACGTACCTTCCATCATGGCCAGCTCGAAAGTCTCGCGGGCATCGTGGCCTGTCAGGGTCGCGACCGCGTCCGCGATGACCGGGTCGAGGGCCATACACGGTGCCATCACCTGCGCATCAATTTTGGACCGTACGACCATGCGAAGCGGAATCCAAGTCACGGTCGGCTTTGTCCTAAAGCCTGTTGACCCCGTACCACAAGGCTGTCCCGTCGATCAGTAAGCGGCGAATCAGACCTGAAGCCTGCACCATGTCGTACTCCGTCGCCCGGAGGTCACACCGCCGTCGAAGAATCTTCTACTGTTTCTACGAAGAGTGCGTTCAGGTCCATCACATCAGTTTGATCATCCAGGACTCTCGACGACAGTATTTTTCCCCGAGAACATCCGACACTACTCAGGTCTAGGTTCGTCAAATTTGCTTCCGCACACGCCGCAACTGATCGAACCGAGGTGGTATGTAGTCAGGGAGACCCGAATCTTACGCTGGCAGTTACAGATTGCGGCGATTCCGTTGCTGCTGGTTCGTGCGGGGCGTTCGGGATCACGGCGGCGGTACGCGATCAGCGCCAGGTCGAGCTCGTCGAGCTGCCCGCGGTACACGAGCCGAGTGGAGATCGGCACGGTGGTGACCGACCATCCGTGATCGTCGTCGTGGTCCAGTTGTAATCCGAGTTCTTCGCTGAGTTCACGGAACTGGGTGTTGTGCCAGCGGCCTTGTCGGCTGGTGTCTTTGATATCGCCGGTGACAGCGACACCATGGGCGGCTTCGTGCAGCAGGGTGCCGAGCACGTCGACGGCGCCTCGGTCGAGTCCTTCGCCGCCGACGAACAGCTCGTGGCGTACTCGCCGCGTATCCACCGGTTCGGCGCGAAGTGCCCGAGATTCAGCCCGGCAGGCGTCGACCCGGATCCGATCGTCAACACAACCTCCGGCACATCCGGGTGCCGGGCCCAGATCGCCGCCCACACCGATTCAAGGGCGGCGACCAAGAGGCCAGTCACCGAGGTCGGTACCGCGTTCACCCGAGGTACCGCCAATGGATCCGAGTCACCTCTGTCTCCGGCGAACACCCCTTGTGCGTGGCACAGAAGAACTCGACGAACTCCAGCAGCGTCATCTCCGGGAAGCCCTCGGCGACAACGTCTTCAGGCGCGATATCTTCGAGCGGTTCCCGGCGCACCGAGACCACCTCGACGTCGACGATCCGCACCAACGGTTCGCCGGGTTTGCGGCCCATCACCTTCCGGCACAACGTCAACCGATCCCCAGTCCGCAGCATCAGCCAGCCGACACGACGGGTCACCGTCTTCGTCCGTGCACGGACCTGGTCCTCGGTGAGCGACACCGACATCAACCGCGCCATGACTCAGTCCACCTCCTGCCCGAGCTCGGCTTCCCAGTGAGAGGCGCCCAGGTCGACCCGAACAGTTTGTCGTATTTCCCGAATGATCTGGGCCGGGCTGTTCACCGCGACGGTGGAGGCGTGAACCCATTAGGCCACCGCGTGTACTTGTTGTAGAGAATGCCGGAAAGGTCGGCGGAGTCGAGCTTCGCGTTGGTGAGATCCGCGCCGTAGAGTTTCGCCCCGCGCAGATCGGCGCCGGTGAGATCCGCTTCCATAAGCTCAGTGCCGTCGAAGGTAGCGCCGATGAGTCTCGCGTCTGTGAGTGTCGCGTGGGTGAGGTTCGTGTTCCAGAGTTCCACGGCTGTGAGATCTGCGCGGGTCAAGTTCGCGCCGTCGAGAAGCGTGTAAGAGAGGTCCGCGCCGTGCAGGTCCGCGCCCACGAGGTTGGCGCGGGTGAGAGTGATGCCCGCAAGTGCGCCGTTCGCAAGATTCGCGTACTTGAGGTCGGAAAGGGTGAGGTCGACCTTGTAGAGTTCCACCCCGCTGAAGTTCGCGCCAGCGAGGCAGGCCCGGCGGAGGTCCAGTCCGGCGGTGTAATCGTTGGCGGTATCGCGGCGACCGATGACCGTTAGAGCGGTCTGAATGTCGGCAGCCGTCGTTTCCGAGGGCAGAGGAGTCTCCGTGGCGCACTGCGGCGCGAAGATGGTCTGGGTGCGTACGAATGCGCCGAGCAGCGCGAATACCGTCGAATGGTCCGTGGGTGAGTCCTTGGCGAGTCGTTCCAAAAGGTAGATGCCCGAGATCCGGACACTGATCTTCTCCGAAGCAAGTTGTTCGGCAGCGAGCCGGAACCGATCAGTGACCGCAGTCTGCTGGGCCAAGCCGTATTGGTCGTTCGTCGCCCGCAGCGATCGATTGGTGAAATAGAGCGCGCCGACCGCCGCGCCTGCCACGACGAGCGTGCCGATCGTGGTCGCCATCGCTCCCAGTTTCGTCCATCCCGACCAGTGCAGGAACCGCCATCTCGAGGTGGAGGGCGGCGGGGGACGTGTCGGGGGTGCTGGCGGTCGCAGTGACCTGCTCCGGCCCGCGACCGGGCCGCGCGAGCGTGAGGGCGATGTTCCTCTCGTAGTCATCGTGATCTCCCCTCGTGACGTGTTTGCCAAGGGATCCCGCGGTAAAGATGTCTACGAGCAACCGCGCGGCGGCGTTCCTCGAGTCCATGCGCTACATAGTTCCCTACGCGCATCTGCCGCAACGAGAAACCTGACTCGTCGCTGAACCCCGAATTGCGCGGAACGGGGGTTCAGCCGACCGGGAGTTTCACCACCGGATTGGGGCCGAGGTCGGTGACGTATACGTTGTTCGCCATATCGACCGCCACACCCTGGGGATTCTTCAGGCCGGTGAACGGCAGCGGGGTGGGCGTCGACGCGCCCGCCGCCAACATCACCACCCATTTGTTACCCCAGTCGACGACGTATACGTCTCCCGCCTTGTCGACCGCCAGACCCTGGGGATCTTTGAGCCCGGTGAACGGCAGCGGGGTCGGTGCCGATGCGCCCGACGCCAACCTCGTCACATGCTCGGTACCCAATTCGGTGACGTATACGTTGCCCGCCATGTCGACCGCCACACCATCGGGACCTTGGAGCCCTGTCAACGGCAGCGGGGTCGGCGCCGACTGACCCGCCGCCAATTTCAGCACCCGATCATTGCCCCGGTCGGCGACGTATATGTCTCCCGCCCTGTCGACCGCCACACCATGGGGATCCTTCAGGCCGGTGAACGGCAGCGGAGTCGGCGCCGACTCACCCGCCGCCAATTTCAGCACCCGATCATTACTCGTGTCGCTGACGTATACGTTGCCCGCAGTGTCGACCGCCACATCCTGGGGATTCTTCAGGCCGGTGAACGGCAGCGGGGTCGGCGCCGACGCGCCGGCCGCCAATTTCAGCACCCGATCGCTACCCATGTCGGTGACGTATACGTTGCCTGCGGTGTCGACCGCCACACCGGTGGGCAGGCTGACGCCGGTGAACGGCAGCGGAGTCTGTGACGAGTGAGCCCCGGTGATAGGTGTGGGCGAGTTGCCACCGCCGCCTGATTCGCGTTGGACACCGATGACGACAGCTACGGCGGCCACCACCGTCACCACGACCGCGGCGGCGAGCAGCCCGGCGGTCTTGGGCGACAATCTGATTCGCCGCCGAAGACGCGCAGCCACGCCCCCGATGGCGCTGACCGCGGAATCGCCCACCGCGGCGCAGGCCGCCGCGGCCAGCTCGCGCACGGTCTGGTAACGATCGTCGGGATCTTTGGCCATTCCCTTGGCAATGACCGCATCGAACGCGGTCGGTACATCGGGTGTAGTCGAGCTGGGACGCGGCGGCGGGGTGTGCAGGTGATGGGCCATCACACCCTGGATCCCCAAGGTGCTCGCAAACGGCGGCCGGCCGGTCAGGCACTCGAACAGCACGCACGTCAACGCGTACACGTCCACTCGGGCATCGGCCTTGACCTCCGAGCCGATCTCCTCCGGCGCCATGTAGGCGACGGTGCCGATGGTCTCGCCGGTCGTGGTCAGCGTACGGTCGTCGGCGGCGTGGGCGATCCCGAAGTCGATCAGGTAGGCGAACTCATCGGCCCCTATTAGCAGGATGTTGGTGGGTTTGACATCACGGTGGACCAGCCCGACGTCGTGGGCCGCCTGCAGCGCGCCGGCCACCTGCGCGATGATCGCCACTGCCCGCCGCGGCGACAAGGCCCCTTCTCGCGTGATCACCTTGCGCAGGTCGGTGCCTTCGATCAAGCGCATATTCAGGTAGAGCCGACCGTCGATGTCGCCGAAGTCGTGGATGGGGATCACATGCGGCTCGGTCAACTGCGCCACCGCCCGGCACTCCCGGCGGAACCGCTCGCGCAGCTGCTCGTCATCGGCGAAGCGCTCGGGCAACACCTTGAGCGCCACCACCCGGTTGGTCAGCGAATCATGCGCCCGCCACACCTGGCCCATGCCGCCCTGACCCAGCAGCGACAACAACCGATAGCGTCCGAACGCCTCGGCTGGCCCCGACCCCGGGGCGGTGTCCCCGCCGCGCACTGGTATGTCATCCATTTGTGCCGTCCGTGACCACTTGTCTGGCTAACGGCTGTACTCGCTTACATTCCAAACCGCGCCCGCGAGCAGATAGCCCCACACTAGTCGATTCAGCCAGGCCGGACAGTTGAGAGCCGGCGCTATCGTCGGCGCGCGAAGGTCCCAGCCATGCTCGTGCCAGCAAGTACGCCGCACTGCCCCGCCACCGGTGCGAGTGCGCGGATCGTGCCCAGAAGTCCGCCAACAAACCTGTCGCAAGTTCGGCGTACCTCTGAGCCATACGACCAACTTCGTGAAGCCGGCCGTCCAGCACCACCCGGAGGCCGGGCCATCATGCATGAAAGGCCCGTCCGACAGCGAGCCGATTGCGATGCCCGGGTGCTCGAACCGCTGCACTTCCATGCCGACACCAGGGTCTACGATCGCGCCAGACCCGACGATCTTCGAACCTGTCGACCCGAAAGAGTCACGGACAGAACAACAGTTGCTCGACGCGAACCGTCGGATCTTGGAGATAAAGGAAGCGGTCGCTGATGCCAGAGAGCGAGTGCTCAGCGCCGAAACGCGTCGCGACTAACTTCGCGAGAAATTCGACACGGCTCGCGCCCGCCAAGAAGACGAACCGGCGCGCTGGAAGCTATTACGGCTCAGGCTGATCGAGACGATCCCACATCAACCACGTGATCGGGTCTGGGACCAGGCGTTCGCCGAGGCGACGGGTACCGGGATCGCTTCCATTGTTATCCCGGCGCGGTGTCCGATGGCGGAGGTTCGGACTCGACGCGGCGGACCATATCGACGACGCCGGACCAGGGGCCGCCCTGGCTGATGGTGAACACTGTTTCGGCGAGTTCGGCGCAGGTGTCGTCGACGGCTTTGCGGGCGCGGTCGCGTTGGGCGGTGATGGTCGCGAACAGCAGGGCGGTGAGGGCGACCGAGCCGTTGAATGCCTGCAAGGTGATCATTTGCGCGGTGAGGTCGAGTCCGGCGAATGCGGGCCGGTCGCGCGCGACGGCGAAAATGGCGACGATCGACGCGATGAGCGCGCACGGTAGGGCTCCGGCCAGGTGGAAGCGCATGGCGGCCCAGATCAGGAACGGAAAGACCAAGAAGAGCAGATTCGCCGACACCGCCGTCGCCGCTACCGCGACGAGGAAGGTCCCGACCGCAAGGACCGCCGCCTCGAGCACCCGCAACGGCGCGAGCGTCTTCGGTATGGGAGTGCGAGCCGCGACAAGGATGAGCGGTGCGATCAGCAGAACGCCCATCGCATCACCGGTCCACCATACCGACCAGGTCCCCCAGAAATTGGGCGCCGCACCGGCCACGACCAGCGTTACGCTGCCGACCGTAGCGCTGATCAGCATTGCGGCGAGGGCGCCGAGGAACACCAGTTCCAGTGCGTCGCGCACGGTATCGAAATCGCTGCGAAACCGCACCCGTTTGAGCAATAGGTAGGCGACCACCGGGGCAACGGTGTTCCCGGCGGCGATCATCAGGACGGCGGGCAGATTCGGCCCGATCAGGGCATTGACCGCCAATGCACCGATCGTGATTCCCAGCCAGACACGCAGCCCCAGCAGGAACAGACACGCCAGCGCGACCCCGGTCGGCGGCCACAGCGGCGTGACCTGGTCACCGACCAGTGCCATCCGCAAACCTATTTCGGCAGCCACGAAGTAGGCGACCGCCGCGACAATGATCCACAGCGCCCCGACAGCGTTACTGCGGAAACGGCCCACCGCGTCAGCTTAGAACCGATTTCCCGCGGGCGATCAGCGAATATCGGCCACGGCCCATTATGGCGACGTCGAACCAGGCGGACGCGGGAAGGCCCGGGCAACCCCGGACCTCTCTGTCGCGAACGGTCAGGACTTGCGGACTGCGGGCAGCGCACCTGGACGGCGCTGCGGATTCCATCGTGACGATCTCGATTCGCGGGTGTCGACATCTCGACGCCACCTCGGCGCTCGACCAGCGGATGAGCCGGGTTGTCGGTGGGCGGCACTAGGCTTTGGCGCACATGTCGAGTCGGGGTCAGGGGTGCAGGGTGACGGCTAGCGAGAGCACCGGGCCGGATCGGGCCGTTGACCAGGCGGATCTCGAACTGCTCGACGATATCGCGGGGGATGTCTCGTTCGGGCTCGAGGAGATCAATGAGCTGCTCGGGGAATTGATCGAGATGCGGGGAGATCGGAAGCGGCGGGATGCGGAGATCGTGGGGTTCCGGCTGGGGGTGAGCGGGGAGCCGCCGGAGACATTGGCACGGATCGGGGCGCGCTACGACCTGTCACGGGATCGTATTCGGCAGTTGCACACCCGGGCGGTGGCGCAGATCCTGCGGGAGGCGCAGTTGAGTGGGCATCGGGCGGCAGGGGTGTTCGCGGACCGGTATCCGGTGGGAACGCGCGATCAGCAGTTGGTGCGGGCGTTGCTGGTGGAGACGTATGCGACGGATACCGATCTGGCGGCTAATGAGTTGTCGTATCTGAAGCTGCGGTTGGCTGGGCATGCGGGTGCGGATGCGAAGCGGATCGCCGGATTCGTCATGCAACGGATCATGGCGTGGCAGAAGAAGACGAATCGGCGATTGGCGAAGCTGCACAATGCGGAGCCATTGGCGACCGGCGAGCTGAATTCCTGGCTGACACAGGTCGATTGGCCGGGCTCCGGAAAAGGCCCCGCTCCCCTGCCGATCGAATCGGCGCGCACCGTCGACGGGGACGACGAGGGACGCGGGCGGTTCTACCTGAGCAAGGTCGGGCGCGATATCGGGTTCGACTCCGCGCTGGAGGCTCGACTGCTGCGGACAGTGAACGCCAGCGATCTGGTCGAGACCTTCCAGGAACAGCCGAGTGCGGTCAGCTATGAAATCGACGGCGCGGAACGGACCTTTCACCCCAGCATCGCGGCTCGGCTGGCCGATGGCCGGGTGATCCTGATCGATGTCGAGCCGCTGGGACACATTGGCTTCCATGTCAATCGGATCAAGTCGGCGGCGGGCCGCACGCACGCGCATGCCAACGGGTGGGGCTGGCTCGGCTGGACCGGCAGCCGGACCGGAATCCCAGATCTCTTGCGGCGCAAGGTGGATGCGCAGTCCGAGGGCCGACTGTGGGAGCTCGTCGAGCGCGGAGCGGTCCATTGGCCCGCATTGCAGCAGCTGCGCGGAGAGGTCGAATTCGAACTGCTCGATCTCATCGCGCTGGTGCTGCGCAACGAATGGCGTTGGGACCGTGCGCCGTTCCGTCTGACCGGTGGTCACTGACACTCCACCGCGAACGGCGCGTCGGCCCGCCCGCCTCAGCGCACGAATATCGCCCCGGCCACGAACGTGACGATCAGCATCATCGCGCAGTAGGTGATCAGCTGCCAGTGGCCGATCGTCTTCTCCAAGCTGACGATATTGGCGCGCAGCGAGGTGTCGATGCGGTGGTGGTCGTCGAGCTTGCGCTTGACCTCGGCCAGCGAATCCGCGTGTTCCTGTGCGGACTCCTCGGCGCGTTCCAGGCGAGTGGCGAGCTTCATGATCTGCTTCTGCTTGTCCCGCACGGATTTTCGGGACAGGGCCAGGGTGGTGCGTTGGTTGACCAGCTCCTGGCGCTGCCGGGCGATGACGCTGGCCTGCGTCCTGGTATGACGTTCCCAGTCGGTCACGGTGGCCCATCCTCCTGTCATCACATCGCGGTAGCCCCACGCGATCTCGCCGCGCACCCAGCCGTACAGGAAATCGCGCAGCTCATAGGGTTCGCGACGCGGCACGACGACCGCGCTGTTCGAGGCATCCAACATCCCCGATTCGGTCCGGTAGTCGCAGGCGGGTGGCGCGAAATCCGCGATGCCGAGCGCGGGCAGATGCGTGACCCAATGACCGGAGGGGCACAGCCACAGCACGCCCTCGCAGCCGGAGGAGCGCAGCCGGGCCGTGTGGTGCTGGGCCGATTCCCGATCCAGCGGTCCGGTGCGGACCTCGATGGCGTACTGCCGCTCACCGCTGCGCCACAGCACGTCCACCGGGATATCGCCAACCCGGCGGTCCACCTCGGCGGCATCCGCGCCGTAGGCGGAGAGTCTGCCGCAGAGCCAATATTTCAGCCGCTGGATATCCCATTGCGCGGCGGCACATTCCGGACATGTGCAGCCATATCCCGCGCTCCCCGCCGATCTGCCGACCGCGGGTGCGCCATCGTCGGTCCGGGTGTCCGTGACGCGACTGTCCGCCAATCCCAATTCGGCGAGCATCGCCCGACGCCCGCACGCCCGCTCGACGCGCTGCTTCGTTCTCACGCGACCACACCCCTGCCCAAAACCACCGCAGATCAGGCGACCTACGCCATAGATCAAGAGTGCGTCAGCTTTGGCGCGCCCGCTAGCCCCCTATACCCCGCGCTCGGGTGCGCCACAACCCCGCATCGGCCCTCGACCAGCCGATGTGCGCTGTCTCACAAGCAATTTCGGTGCGACACACGAGAGTATTGCCACAATTATTTCAATTGATTGATAATTGCGGCCATTCCTCGGACACGGCGGGACACTCCGCGAAAACGGACCGGCGCCCGCCGAACGGAGAGACGAAAGCCGCTGCGCAATCGGACGAATGCCGCACCGCGCGGGCACCGCCGGTACTCGAACCACGTACCTACCGATCGACGGATAGAATCGGCCCGCCACGAGCTGAGTTCGGGGCGATACCTGCGGCGTGAGCGACGGGGCCGGGAGGCGGTAGCTTGCGTTGACCACGGAGGACCCGGGAGCGCCGCAATAGATGGGGAAGAAGGTATGGGATGGACCACGACGAGCAGAGCGGCGAATCGATCGGCGCTATGTTGTCGAGTCTCGCGATGACCCTACGTGAGGTGAGCAATAAGCTCGACGCGGTCGCCGCCCACGTGGACGACGACCGCAACCTGGCCGGTCGCCTGGCCAAGTTGGAGGCGTGGGCATTCCGTACGGGGGAGGATGTTTCCAAGATCGGGTCGCGATTGGAGCAGGTCGAGACCGGTGCCGACGAATCGGGCGAACCCGCACCGGGCAGCCGCCCCGAGCCGGTACCCGCGAACCGTGAACGGCGCGAGCCGATTCCGTCACGCCGCGACCGCCTCGGACATGTCAATGGGCGCGCCGACCACCACGAAACCGTCACCGCTCGGAACCAGACCACAACCGGATCCGACGCGGTGACCGGGCGCAACGAACGCCTGGACGCGGCAACCACACATATCGAACGCCTCGACACCACAACCGGAGCCAGTCCGCGCCTGGGCGCCGCGACCACGAACAATGACGCCGCGACCGGAAGCAACGAACGCCTGGACGCGGTGACCGGCCGCAACGAACGCCTCGCCGCGCCGGACGAAACCACGCCCCGCCCCGCACGGACCGAATTCACCGCGCCGATAGCCCGCAACGAACGCCTCGAACCCTTCGGTCCCGCAACACCGAACGAGCCGCCGTCCCTCCCCGCGCGCACGCCACAGCCCGTGCCGCCCGCCGTCCCTGCGACCTACCGCAGCGAATCCCTCTCCGCACCCACCAACCGCACTGAATGGCTCGATTCGGCTGCACCGGCCGATCTCACCGAGCCCGCCGCGCCCAGCTACACCAACCGCCTCGAGCCTTCGACCGCCGGCGACCGGCTGGACTACGGCTCGATCGGCTCGAGCAACGGCCGCCTCGAACCGCTCACCTCCCCACCCCGCAACGGCTACGAATCCCCCACTCCCCGCCTCGATTCCGGCATGACCGCGCCCCGCGCCGAGGACAGCGGCGCATTCACCCCGGGCGCCCACCACGCCAGCACCGGCGAGGACACCTCCCACGTCGACAAACTGCAAGCCATGCTCGACGAACTCAAGCGCAACCCGAACGGCCCCTTCGGCCGCCCCGAGCCGACCACATCCGGCAACGAACTTCCCGGCGTGGACCCGAATTTCGCCGTCCGCACCGAGGGCTGAGCGCCGCCGGGTCGCTCCCGCGCATCGGCGCAGCCGACCGCACCGCTCGCCGCGACAGCACGCCCTCGAGAGCGCATACAGGTCAGTGCGGTTCCGGCCCACTTCCTCGCCGTCACTGCCACACCTCATGGCATCGGTAACGTGCTCTACGCCGGTATGACGGGGGCCGTGCGGCAGGAACGCGCAATGGATATGCCCCGGCCTAGATAGACGGCTGTAGCGCGGTGAGGGTGGCCCGGATCAACTCGCGCAGCCAACGGTGGCCGTTGTCGGCGGTATTGCGCGGATGCCATGCCATTGCGATCGCGACTTCGGGCAGTGGGAGGGGAATTTCGAAGGCGGATAAGCCCAATGCGGTCCGGGTCGTCGCGGTGAGGGCCGCGGGGACCGGGCAGATGAGGTCGCCGGAGCGGACCGCCAGTAGTGCGGCGGTCAGGTTGGGGACGGTGGCCACCACGCGGCGCGTGCGGCCGTGCAGGGCCAGGCGGTCATCGATGGGACCGCGAGCACGGCCGCGGCGCGAGATGCCGAGGTGGGCGGCCGCGGCGAAACGCGCCACCGTGACGCGGTCGGTGATCAAGGGATGGTCCGGCGCGGCTACGCCGATCACACGGTCGCGCAGTACGCGTTGCACGGTGGTCTCCGGATCGGTGTGCTCGATGACGCCGACCTCGATATCGACGCGGCCGTCGCGGAGTGCGGCGGCGCCTTCCGAACTGTCCGAGAGCAAGTGCAGCGTCACACCGGGCGCCTGCGCGCGGACGGCGGCGAGCAGCGGCGCTGTCAACTCATCGAGCACCATATCGTCGGCCTGCACCGCGAAACCGCGCTTCAGCGTGGTCGGGTCGAGCGCGCCGCGCGGAGTGAGCAGCGTTCGGCTCTGCTCGACCAGCACACTCACCTCATAACGCAATTCGAGCGCGCGCGGCGTGGGCACCAGGGTGCGGCCCGCGCGCACCAGCAGCGGATCGCCGAGCACGCGACGCAGCCGGGCCAGTGTCCGGCTCATCGCGGGCGCCGAGGTGTGCAGCCGCTCGGCGGCCTGGGTGACGCTATTGGTCTCCAGCAGCGCATCCAGAGCAACCAGCAGATTCATATCGACCGCGTCCACTCCTGGATTATCCAGAATGAAATGACCGATAACCAACATTGCGTTGGCGATAATCCGTCGCGGCTCCCGCCATCGACGAAGACGGCCCGGTCCTCGAACTCGCCCTCGGCCGGACGACACGTTCGGGTCCACACTCGCGGTACTCAATGAGAGCGGTCACACTGTGAACCGGCTCAACCTCGAAACGCACACTCGCACTGAGCAAATCGACGGACGGTCACGAACTGAGGTTCGGCCCCACGCCCAACTGCTGTCCGCCAGCCATACCGTCACCGGTTCGCGTACGAGACCACGAGCCACGAGACCGCCATCGTCGCCCATGCGGTCATCGGCGTCCGCGATATCGCACCTGAATTCGCACCGCCCCCAGCGCGATCCGACACCGCGACCGGACTGCCGCACATCACCGTCGGGGAAGATCCAGGCGGTTGCGGCGCACTACTGGCAATCGACCATGACAGCCGTGCGGAAGAATCTCGGCCGCCACGGCACTGCAGACCGGGCGGCCGCCACTCACGACGGAAAGGGGTCGTCCATGCACGGAACTCTCCGATGCGTGAGCAACCCCGCCGTCAGCATGATCGATGCCGAAATGCGGGCAGCGCGACCGGTCCTACGCCTTCACACGCTCACGGTGTGTGCTGCTCCGCGGAAACCTGCGGTGCCGGATCCGGCGCCGAAATCACCACCGGACCCTTTGGTCGATCCGCGAGCCCGCGATACGAGGACGGCCGGATCGTACGGAACCATTGCGCCGCGCGGGTTCTGCGCGGCAGGCGGAACTTCAGGTCGGCGAGCATCTCGTCGAGATTGTGAATGGAGAACGGGGTGATGGCGGTGCCGTGCGCATGGTGGCCGCCGGTGCGTTCGGCCATCCAGCGCAGCCGCTCGTCGACCTGCCCGGCCATTTCCTCCTGCGTCGGCAGCGCCAGACGCCCCTGCAGCAGAGCGGCGGTCCAGTGCGCGCCGACCTCGGCGCTCAGCGCGCTGACAACCGAGGAGTTGTAGCCGACGAAGCTCAGATTGGGGACACCGATGGGCAGGATCTGCCGGAACAGCCGGAAACTGCCGTCGTCGTCGGTGAGCTGACGCTGCACATACGGGGTCAGGAACGGCACTCGCTGGTGGAATCCGGTGGCGCAGATGACGATGTCGGCCTGCAGAGTCGTGCCATTGGACAGTTGCACGGCCGGGCCCTGCTGGTCGGCGAGCATCTCGGTGATGGTGCTGTCACGGTGCACCGTGATCAGCCCCATTCCAACCCTCTCGAAGAAATCCTCGGTGACCAGGCTGATGGTGCTCTGGGCGATTTCCTCGAAGCGCCCATCGGGCACCAGGCCGAGTTCGCGCAGATGCGACTTCTTGGTGGCGAGTTCCTGGACCACATCGAAGTTGCTGTCGCGGAAGGTGTGCCCGGGGCCGTGCAGGAACCGCTCGATCCGTTTGAGCTGCTGATAGCGGAAGTGTGCCTCCCCGAACCGGGTCAGCATCATGCGCTCGAAGTTCAGCCCACGGGCCAGCTTGCGCGGCATCTTCCACATCAGCCTGCGGGCGACCACATTCGTCGAGGCCGCGACATGGCTGATGGCCTCGGCGATATCGCAGGCCGACTTGCCATAGCCGACCACCACGACCGATTTGCCACGCGCCCACTCGACATCGAGGAACTCCGAGGCATGGCCGATCTGTCCACCCGCCTGCCGGAACCGGTCGACTCCGGCAAAGTCGGGCACCGCGGGCTCACTGAACACACCGTTGGCGATGACCAGATGATCGCAGGAGGTGCGGTGGACGCCGACGTGGTCGCGGATCTCGAGCAGCCAGCCGCTGTCCACCGGATCGGCGGCGACCACTTCGGTGCCCAGGCGCAGGCTCTCACCGAAGCCGTGATGACGCACATACCCGTCGAGGTATTCCTGCATCTGCTGCCCGTCGGGCACGCGCGGATAGTCCTCGGGCATCGGGAAGTCGGAGAAGTGATAGGTGTGTTTGCTGTTCTGTGCGCGCAGGCCGGGATACCGGCGCGTCGCACTCCACACTCCACCGACGTCCGGCGTCCGGTCGAATACCTCGACCGGAAAACCCTCCCGGCGCAACACCTTCGCGCAGGCGAGGCCTGCGATGCCCGCACCTACGATCGCGATGCGGTTCCCGCTCGTCATGGGACGGAGATTACGTCGCTCGCGCGAATGCGGCAAAGCCTCGGTGCGATTTCACGAACCTTAACGGGGGGTGACTAGAATCCTGGCCTTGCCTCGCGGGACAGTGGTGATATTGCGCACCCGCCCGCGTTCGGGCTTCGCCCCCGCTGGCGCGTCCAGGCGGTACCGGGACAGGATCTCGCGCAGCACCGTGGTGCCCTCCATCAGCGAGAATCCCGCGCCGATGCAGCGGCGCACCCCGCCGCCGAAGGGCAGCCAGGTATTCGGTTCGACCTCGCCGTCGAGGAAACGGGACGGACGGAACGTCCAGGTGTCGGGATAGTTCTGCGGGCTGCGGTGCGCCAGCAGGATCGAGCAGCTGACCACCGTGCCTGCGGGCAGGTCCCAGCCGCCGATGGTCATATCCCTGGTGAGTTTGCGGACCGCGCCCGGTATGACCGTGCGCATCCGCATCGCCTCCTTGATGACCGCCTCGAGCGCCTTGTCGTCCTCGGCGCGGACCGCCTGGTGGGCCTCGCGCTGTACCTCCGGGTTGACGGACAGTTCGTACAGTGCCCAGGACAGCGCGGCGGCGGTGGTCTCGTGACCGGCGAGCAGCAGGGTGATGAGTTGGTCGCGCAGTTCGGCGTCGGTCAGCGGTGGTTCGTCGTCGGAATCTCCGCCCGCCTGCAGCAGCCTCGAGAGGACATCGGTGCGTTCGGCGAGGTCGGAAGCGGTGCGCCGGGCCGCGATCTCGGCGTAGAGCAGGTCATCGATGGCGGCCATATTGTCGTGGAAGGACTTCCACGGCGGGTACTTCTGTAGCGCGGGCTTCATCAGCCCGATGTATTGCAGCGGGCCGATGGTGACGATGCGGCCCAGGCGCGGTGCGAGCGAGGCGCGCCTGTGCTCGTCGGTGACTCCGAAGACCACGCGCATGATCACCTCGAGGGTGAGCGCGTTCATCCGGTCCAGGGTGCTCACCGTCGAACCGGGCCGCCAGCGGTCGACCTGCGCGGCCGCGATTTCCGCGACCACATCGCGGTAACCGCGCAGTGCCGCGCCATTGAATGCGGGCATGAGCAACCGTCGGGCCCTGGCGTGTTCGCGCTCATCGGTCATCAGCACCGAATGTTGGCCCATGATCGGGCCGAGGATCTGGTTGCCTTCACCCGCGTGCAGATCGCGTGGGTCGCCCGCGAAGATCTCCTTGATGTGCTCGGGACGGGTGAATACGACGAGATTGTCCGCGAACGGCGGCACGTGCACCGAGAACACGTCACCGTAGCGCCGGCGCAGCGGCGGCAGCATCTGCGCGCGGTTGCGGATGTAGAGCAAACCCTGCAGCAGCGCCGGGATCGGTGGGCCGGGTGGATAGGCCACAGTCTTCGTCTCCTCCGCATCCGGCGCCGGACGCATCGTTACGCCCGGTTCTATGCAATGTTCCATAGTTCCCGGGCGCGACGGAAGACCCTGGGGCACAAGCCCTGTTCAACGCAGGGCGGGCGCACCCGCCAATTCGACGGGAAGATCGTGCAGCCCGCGGATGAGCATGCTCTCCCGCCAGCGCAATTCCCCGCCGTCGGCGGCCAGTCGCAGGTCCGGACACCGCTCGACCAACCGCGTGATGGCGATGCGTGCCTCCAGCCGGGCCAGGCCAGCGCCGAGGCAGTAGTGGATGCCGTGACCGAAGGCCAGATGGCCGGAGGCGGGCCGCCGCGGATCGAAGTCGGCGGCGGCGTTGAAGTGCCGTTCGTCGTGGTTGGCCGACCCGAGTGCGACGAGTACCAGTTCGTCGGCGGGAATTTCGGTATCGCCCAGGGTGATCGGGGCGGTGGTGTAGCGCAGGGTCGCGACGTTCACCGGGCCGTCGTAGCGCAGCATCTCCTCGATCAACGCGGGCACGTCCTCCGGATTGCCGTGCAGCGCTCGGTAGCGTGCCGGATCCGATAGGAGGGTGAGCACGGTATTGCCGATCAGATTCACCGTGGTCTCATGACCTGCGACCAGGATGAGGAACACCATCGAGGTCAGTTCGTCGTCGGTGAGGCGATCACCGTCGGCTTTGGCGGCGATCAGGTCCGAGACGAGGTCCTCGCCCAAACCTTCGGCGCGGCGTCGTGCGATCAACCGCTCGAAGTAATCGGCGATGGCCGCGGTCGCGTGCCGCATCTCCTCGTGCGTGGCGGTCGATGGTTCGACGATGATCCGCGACCATTCCCGGAACTCCGCGCGATCGGCCACCGGAACGCCGAGCAGTTCACAGATGACGGTGATGGGCAGTGGAAACGCATACTCCGACAACAGATCCACGCGCCCGCCGTCCGCCGCCATCCGGTCGAGCAGTTCGTCGGCGATCGCGAGTACGCGCGGTGCGAGCGCTTCGATCCGAGCCGGTGCGAATGCGGGCGTGACCAGTCGGCGCAGCCGCGCGTGTTCGGGCGGATCGGTACTCAGCAAGTGGTAGCTGAGGCGGGTATTCAGCGCGCCGACACCGGCGTCACCGGAGGGTAGGCCCCTGGCCCTGCGGCTGGCCTCGGTGTGCGGGTCCTTGCGGATGGCCGGATGGCGCAATACCTCGCGCGCGGCATCCAGGTCCACCACCAGCCAGGCGCGAACGCCGGTGTTCAGCTGGATGGCGTGTACGGGGCCCTCGGCGCGAAGTTCCGCATAGAAGGCATACGGTGTACGAAAGAAGTCCTGCGGCAGCTGTCTCATTCGATCGGCCTTTTCCGGTTCGCGAGTTGTCTTGCGCCTCTTCGATAGTGGCACGCGATTGCGACCTCAACCACCCGCGCGCCATCGGCAGCGGCCGTATCCGGCCAAAGGGATGACCGTCGTCGGTCCGTCGCGCGCGCCGTGTCCGACGAAAGGATGACCGTGGCCACTTCGCTCGGTACGACGGCGGCCGGGCCGATACGCTGCGCGAATGGGACCGATTTCTCCTGTTCTGCGCGGTGCCCGGATCGCGAATTCGTTCGCATTCGGGTTGCAGGGCTTTTTCTTCGCCGTCGTACTCACCGAGCTGCCCCAGCAGAAGGATCGCTTCGGGCTCTCCGACGGTCTCATCGCCGGTTCGGTGGTCCTGGTGTCGATCCTGGCCGGCGTGGGCAGCGTGGCGGCCGAGCAGGTGGCCACGCGCTGGTCCAGCCGGGTCACGGTGCGGATCGGGTTGCTCGGGATCACGGTCACCGGATGCGCGATCGCGATGGCGCCGAATACGCCCGTCCTGCTGATCACGCTCGGGCTCTACGGGATCGCGGTCGGCATTGTCGACGCGAGCACGAATATGCAGGGCGTATTCATCCAGCACGGGTACGGGACGTTCATTCTGTCCTCGTTCTACGCGGTGTGGAGCGCCGGATCGATCGTCGGCGCGCTGTTCGTCTCCGCCTGTGAGGCCCTGGATGTCACGCTCCGCGAATCGCTGCTGACGGCGGCGGGGCTGGTTCTCGTGATCGGATCGGTGATCGGTCCGCGCCTGCTCGGCGCGCAGGAGGCCGAAGCCGGTCCCGCCGAGGTAGCCGAGAGCGAATCCGGAGCATCCGGAATGGTTCCGCTGCGCAAGTACCTCGCCTTCGGCATCGCGGCCTCACTCGTGTTCGCGATCGACCTCGCCGTCAGCAACTGGTCGGCGTTGTATCTGAAGGAAGATCTGCTGGCCAGTTCGTCCACCGCGGCGCTGGCGCTGGCCGTCTATCAGTGCGCGTCACTGACCGCGCGACTGTCCGGGGATCTATGGGTGCGGCGGCTCGGCGGACGCCGGGTGGTGCGCGTCGCTGGCACGATCGGCGTGCTCGGGCTGGCCGTCGCGGTGGCCGCGCCAGGACCTGCGGTCGCGATCGCGGGGTTCCTGGTCGGTGGTTTCGGTACCGGCGTTGTCGCGCCACTGTGTTTCAGCGAGGCCGGACAGCTGACCAGCGGACGCCAGCTCGACGCGCTCATCGCGCGCCTGAACCTGTTCAACTATGCGGGCACACTCGTCGGCGGCGGGCTGGTCGGCGCCATTGCCGCCGGGTTCGGACACCGGATCGGATTCGTGATCCCTGTCCTGTTCATGGCAATCGTTATCGGACTCGCACGGGTATTCCATTCCCGTTCCGAACCGGATGAACGTTCCGCGTCGAGCGAAGGCCATGCTGTACTGGACTCATGAGCGAGCGAATCATATGCCAGCGGGCGGTACGCATGCCGGAGCCGAGCGCCAGCAAGGCGTAGGCATGAGCAACATCCCAGTCACCGTCGACCGGGCCGGATTATGGGACGCCGAAGCGCTCAGCGACGTTGCGGCCGCGACCTTTCCGCTCGCATGCCCGCCGCACGCCACCCCGGACGATATCGAGATCTTCATCACCGAGGTGCTCTCCGGAGAGCGCTTCGGCGAGTATCTGACCGACCCCACCCGCGTCGTGCTCAAGGCGGTCACGAACGGCGATATCGTCGGCTACGCGATGTTGCACTACGGTGATCCGGCCGATCCCGAGGTCGCCAAGGCAGTCGATCTGCGGCCGGTCGTGGAGATCAGCAAAATGTATGTGCTGCCGGGCCATCACGGGGCCGGGGTGTCGAAGGCACTGATGAACGCCGCGCTCGAGCGGGCGCGCGAAGACGGAGTGGCCGGGGTGTGGCTCGGCGTGAACCAGGAAAACGTGCGCGCCCAGCGGTTCTACCTCAAGCACGGGTTCGAGCGGGTCGGCACCAAGACCTTCCCGGTCGGCAGCCAGTTGCATCACGACTTCGTCATGCGGCTGGTTTTCTGAGCCGAATCAGTGCACGAATTCGACCAGGGCGGCATGGAAAGCCGGATCGACCACGGCCATCAGATGATCACCGGGGACCACCCGCAACGTGGCGTCGGGTAGCGCCGCCGCGAGCCGCTCCGGCTCGGCCGCGAACGGATCCTTATCCCCCGCCAGCACCAAGCTCGGCATCGTGATGTCGGCCAGTGATTCGATCGGCTCCTCGTCCAGGCCGGTCGCGACCGCCTCGATGGCTTCGCGATCGGCGCGCACCCCGTCGGCGAGAATCCGGAACATGATCGCGATCGGCGGCGCGCCCGCGCCATCACCACGCATGGCGGTGCGCAGGTCGTCGATATCTATGACGCGCCGGTCGACGCCGCCGCAGTCCAGCACCCCGGAGCCGATGCCGCCGACCGCGAGTTTCGCCACCCTCGGATCCGTGCCCGCCACCAGCAGCGAGATGATCGCGCCCATCGAATAGCCCACCTGCACAACGCGATCGAAGCCGAGTTCGTCGTAGAGTGCGCTGACATCGCGCGCCATCCCAGCCCACGTGTATCGGGCCGCATCGTGTGGCTTGTCGGAACGGCCGTGCCCACGTGCGTCCAGCGAGACCACGGTGCGCCCGGCGGCCTGTAGCGCGCCGACCACCCCGGTGCCCATCCAGTTGGCATTCGTATCAGCGACCACCCCGTGCTGCAAAACCACCGGAGTGCCTTCGCCCTCCCACACGCGGTAGTTGAGCTCCAGCCCGTCCCAGGTCGTGAACTTCGTCATGTCCGGATCGTAGTGGCGCCGATCCAGAGGTTGACAAGTTCTTTAAGTTCAGTCTTTACTGAACTCATCAGTCTTTACGGAACATACAGGACTTGCGAACCCTCTCGAAGGAGCATCATGACCACCGCCGCGATCCGCACCGAGGGCCTGACCAAGCACTACGGCAAGCATGTCGCACTCACCGACCTGAACCTGGAGGTCGGCCGGGGCGAGGTGTTCGGGTTCCTCGGCCCCAACGGTGCGGGCAAGTCCACCACCATCCGCATCCTGCTGGATCTGATCCGGCCCACCGCGGGCCGCGTGGAGGTGTTCGGTATCGAGCCACGGGTCGGCGGTGCGCAACTGCGCAAGCGCATCGGCTATCTGCCGGGCGAACTCGAGATCGAGGGCCGCAATACCGCGCGCGAATTGCTCGGATTCCTGGCCGATCTGCGCGGCACCGTCACCCCGAAGCGGATCACCGAACTCGCCGAACTGCTCGATCTCGACCTGTCCAAGAAGGTCGGTGCGATGTCCAAGGGCAATAAGCAGAAGGTCGGCATCATCGCGGCCTTCATGCACAATCCGGACCTGCTGATCCTCGACGAACCCACCTCCGGCCTGGATCCGCTACTGCAGCAACGCTTTCTGGATCTGGTCACCGAGGCCAAGCGGAACGGACAGACGGTGTTCATGTCCTCGCACATCCTCAGCGAGGTGCAGCAGAGCGCCGACCGCGCCGTCATCATGCGCGCGGGCCAACTGCTCGGCACCGAGAATGTCGAGGATCTGCGTCGGCGCTCGCCGCGCTCGGTCGAATTGGTGTTCGGCGAGACCGTTTTCGCCGACGACTTCGCCGAGCTGCCCGGCGTGCGCGACCTGACCATCGAGGGAACTACCTTGCGCTGCACCACCGAAGGCGAGGTCGACGGTCTGTTCACAACGGCCGCCAAGTACCCGCTGGTCAGCGTGCTGTCCGCCGAACCGGATCTCGAGCAGATCTTCTTCAGCCTCTACGGCCGCTGATCCACACCTGAATCGGTTATCGCACAGGAGAATTCGACATGACTCGTTCGGTCTTCACCCAAACATTGCGGGAGCAGCGGCGCGGCCTGATCGGCTGGTCGATCGGCTTCGCCATCGTCCCGATGATGTATTTGCCCTCCTACCGGTCGCTGAAGGAGCAGGGCTCGCTCGATATCGAGCAGAACAGGATGTACGAAGCCATGGGCATCAGCGATTTCGCCAGCGCCAGTGGGTATCTGAACGCGACGGTGTACTCGCTGATGGGGCTGCTGCTGATGCTCATCTTCGCGGTCACCTTCGCCAGCAGGTCGGTGGCGCAGGAGGAGAACGGGATGCTGGATCTACTTCTCGCACAGCCGATCAACCGCGTGAACCTGCTACTGCAGCGGTTCGCCGCGCTGGCCGTGCAGACCGCGATCGCCACCACCGTACTCACCCTGAGTGTTATCGCGGGAGCCGATAAGGGCGGGCTGGACGTACCCACCGGCAATATCCTGGCCGCCAGCGCGGGGCTCGGCTTGCTGGCACTGGTCGTCGGCACGATCACGCTGGTGGTCGGCGCGGCGACCGGAAAGCGTTCGGTGACACTGGGTTCGGCGTCCCTGGTCGCGGTGGCGGGCTACCTGGCCAATAACCTCGGCGGTGACTTCGTTCGCAAGCTGTCGCCCTTCTACTGGGCCAATGGCGGCATGCCGCTGGTGACCGGCTGGAACGGCCTTCACTTGGCGGTGCTGGTCATTGCGACCGCCGTCGCCCTGGCACTGGCGCTGTTCGCCCTCGATCGCCGGGATCTGGCGGTCTGACCGACCCGAACGGGGCGGACCGACACAGTCCGCCCCGTATACCGCTATCCGCGTTGTGGAAGGGATACTTCTCCGATGGGCACCACCGACAACGAGCAGATCACCGCGCCGACCGCGCAACAGTTGGCATTCGTGGAAGATTTCGCGCTCGTACTCGAGCGGATGGGCCTGGTCCGAATGACGGGTCGGGCCGCGGGGTGGTTGCTGGTCAGCGATCCGCCGGAGCAGACCTTCGGCCAGATCGCCGAGGCACTGCAGGCGTCCAAGGGTTCCATCTCCTCCGCATTGAAGACGCTGGTCACCATGCGGTGGGTGGACAAGATCTCCAAACCGGGTGACCGCAAGGACTACTACTCGATCCGGCCGGGGATTCTGCCGGAGCTGACCCGCCAGCAGAGCGGGATGTACACCGATCTCACCAATATGACCGCACGCGGGCTCGCACTCTTCGACGACCCGAATGGTGCTGACGCCGCACGGGTTCGGGATATGCACGAGTTCTTCGTGTGGATGGGCAAGGAGCTGCCCGCATTGATCGATCGGTGGTACGCGGACCATCCGTCCTGAGCCGTCGGGCACGACCGGCCGTGCCCGAAATCGGCTGTGCGACAGCCCGAATCAGGCGAGCAGCTTCGCCTGCAACGCGGCGACCTCAGCGGTCGAGAGTTTCAGTCCGTCGCGGACGTAGTTGTCGAAGCTCCCGTAGATCCGGTTCGCCTGGTCGAAGGCGGCATCCAGCCATGCGGCCGAGACACCGTTGAGCGGATCGTTCGGGCTGGCATTGCGGTACTGGTTGGACAACAGGTAATCCTGCGTCACAGTGTCGCGGTCGACGCCGAGGATGGTCAGCAGGACCGCGGCGGTCCAGCCGGTGCGGTCCTTGCCCGCGGTGCAGTGGAACAGGACGGCACCGTCGGTGTCGACGATGTCGCGCAGCACCACGGCAAAGGCCTGATTCGCCCCGGGCGCGGTGATGAATGCCCGATACAGGTCGTCGCCGCCGGTGAGCGTGGTGACCAGGGTCTGCGGCGGGGCCTGGCCGATAACATCGGCCCAGTTGGCCACGGCACCCGCGGGGAGGCGGTCCGCCGCGATGGTGCGTTCGTAGACGGTGCGCAGGTCGTCGACAACCCGTACCTGGCGCTCGCTCAATACGGCCAGATCGGCCGGAGTCGCGTTATTGAGCTGGCCGGTGCGGTAGACCAGCCCCGTCCGCACCCAGTGGCCGTCGGTGGTGCGGTAGCCGCCCGCGTCGCGGCCGTTCTGTACGCCCTGCAGGTTCAGCGAACGGTCGAAGGTGACCGTGTCGGCGACACCGACCGGGTCGGCCGGTGCGACGCCTGCCGCCGGCCCGAAGGCAACGGTGAGACCGGCGGCCAGTGCCACCGGGACTCGAAGGGTACGACTGACCATGACGGTGCTCCGATCATCGGCTATAGGACTACTCCCCGAACTCCCCCGAGGTCAGCGACTACGCCGCGACCTCGAAGCGCGACAGCGCCAGCAGACGGGAAATCGCGCGCAGGTACTTCTTGCGATACCCGCCGTCGAGCATCTCCTTGGAGAAGATCTCGTCCAGCTTCGCACCGGAAACGGTCACCGGAACGCTCGCGTCGTATAGCCGGTCGGCCAGCACGACGATCCGCAGCGCGACCGCCTGATCGGTCACCGGATGCACGTTCGAGATGTACACCGACGACACCCCGGAGATCAGCGCACCGTACTTGGACGGGTGCAGCGTGCTCAGGTGCTTCAGCAGCGCGTCGAACTCGTCGAGCGTGGAACCCGCTGTGGCAGAGGCCCGTTCGGTGAGCAGCTCGGGTGAGGTGGGTTCGGGCGCGGGCGGCAGATCGCGGTGGCGGTAGTCCGGTCCGTCGACGCGCACCGCCTCGAAGATCGAGCCGAGCTTCTTGATCTCGCGCAGGAAGTCCTGGGCGGCGAAGCGGCCCTCGCCCAGCTGGCCGGGCAGGGTGTTGGAGGTGGCGGCGATCGAGACGCCGCGCGCGGACAGCTCGGTCAGCAGCCGCGAGACCAGCATGGTGTCGCCCGGATCGTCGAGTTCGAATTCGTCGATGCACAGCACGCTGTTCGCCGCGAGCCGGTCGAGGGCATTGTTGAAGCCAAGTGCGCCAACGAGATTGGTGAGTTCACCGAAGGTGCCGAAGGACTTCGGCGCGGGGGCGCTGTGGAAGATGGAGGCGAGCAGGTGGGTCTTGCCGACGCCGAAGCCGCCATCGAGGTAGAGCCCGGCGCCGCTGATCTGTTTCTTCTTCCCGAACAGACTCTTCTTATTGGCCGCCTGGTGGATCTTGGCGACCTGCCCGGCGAAATCCTCGGCCTTGCGGACCGCGGCCGCCTGGCTCGGCTCCTTCGGGTCCGGAATGTAGGAGGCGAAACTGACCTCGTCGAACATGGGCGGTGGCACCATCTGGGCGACCAACTGGTCCGCCGGAACCTCCGGATGGCGATCGACAAGGCGTTCTTGCATGGACGAAGCCTAATGACGTGGTGTGATCTTCTTTCATGCAGCGTATCCACAATGCGATCCAGCTCACAGGCCTGAGCCGCGACGACCTGGCGGACCTGTATGCCTACCCCACCGATCCCCAGGTTCCTTGGGTCCGGGCCAATTTCGTTGCCAGCATCGACGGGTCCGCCACCAGCGGCGATATCTCCGAGGGACTCGGTACCCCCGCCGACAAGACCGTCTTCACGATCTTGCGCGAACTCGCCGATGTGATCGTGGTCGGCGCCGGTACCGCGCGTGCGGAGAACTACGGTGGCGCGCGGACCGATCCGCAACTGCGGCGCGCCCGCTACGACCGCGGTATCGGCGGCCATCGGGACGGCGCACCGCCACCGATCGCAGTGGTCACCGCGAGCGCCGCGCTGCAACCAGGCGCGCGGCTGTTCACCGATACCGCCGTGCCGCCATTGATCATCACGACCAGCACCGCACCAGCGGATCGCAAACAACAACTCGCCGATGCGGGCGCGCGGGTCATCGAAGCGGGCGGCGTCGCGGTCACTCCGCAGGGGCTGCTCGGCGCACTGGCCGACCTCGGACTGCGACGCGTGCTGTGCGAGGGCGGACCGCATCTGTTCGGTGAACTGCTGGAGGCGGATGCGGTCGACGAACTGTGCCTCACCACCGCGCCGCTGCTCGTGGGCGGTACGGCCCGACGAATATCGCTGTCCGCGCACGAGTTCCGCATGCCCATGGTGCGCAGGCACATCCTCCTCGACGACGACGGCACGATGCTGACTCGTTGGACCCGCCGATGATTTCGGTGGCAACCGAACGCACCGACCACGCGACACCTGCTCACGGGCGGTCGCGCCGGGCTGCGCTGCACCCATCTACGCGTGCTTTGTGAAACAACCGCACGAACCTGGCAGGCTGTAGCGCATGCACTGGACTCGGGCCGTCGTGCTGGCCTCGACACTCTCGATCATGATCGCCGGATGCGGTGCGGGCCCTTCCGATCGCCCCGGCGTTGCCGTCGAGCGCGCGCCCCAGGGCGGTGCTGGCCCGCACCCGACCACGGCTATCGCGCCGCCACCGGAGGCCGGTGTCCCCAAAACCGATCTGACCTGGCGCGATTGCACCACGCCGACGCTCGATCTACTCGGTCTCGGTCCCGCGCCGTCCGGTCTGGTACTTGACTGCGCCGAATACACCACACCGATCGACTCGACCGGCGGTGTGCTCGGCAACTTCCGCACCGGCGCCATGCGGGCCCGGCTGCCGCAGACACCGACCGATGTCGCGCCGCTGGTCATCACCTCCGGTGCGGACCGGTCCTCCACCGCAACGCTGGCCGGGCTCGTGGTCGGCGCGGGTAACGGGCTGCTGACCAGTCGCCCGATCGTCGCGGTGGACCGACGTGGTCTCGGCACATCGCAGCCGATCGACTGCATGCCGATCGATGCGCGCCGCGGCCTGGCCGATAATGGACAATTCGGACCCGGCGCAGGCGATCTTGTCGACGCGGTGACCGGATTCAGCCAGGACGCCACCATCGCCTGTCGCGATTTCCTGCAGCCCTATGAGGGCACCTTCGACGCACCGCACGCCGCCGACGACATCGAACAGCTGCGCAGACAGTGGCAGGTCGACCGGATCGACCTGCTCGGCTCCGGCAACGGCGCGAAGGTCGCGCTCAGTTATGCGCGCAAGTTCGGCGACCATCTGGCGCGCCTGGTCCTGGATTCGCCGGAGGCCGTCGGGACCGACGCGGTTACCCGTACCGAACAGCACGTCCAGGGCGCGGAGGCGGCGGTAACGGCATTCGCCCAGCGCTGCACCGGAATCAGCTGCTCACTCGGCCCCGATCCGCGCGCCGCGATCATCGATCTCGTGCGCAAGGCGGGCAGTGGCGGACTCGGTGATATCTCGGCGAACGCGCTGCTGACCGGGCTGTCCGGATTCCTCGCCGGTCCGCGCGACCAAGCCGCGCGGATCGCCGAACTGGCCGACGCGCTCTCGGCGGCCGGGCGCGGCGATCGCGGACCGCTCGGGACGCTGATCCAGCGCGAATCCGCCGCCACCGCGGCCGACGGCCAGTTCGTCAATCGCTGCACCGATAACCAGCTGCCGCCGAGCCCGACCAAGGCCAAGGAACTCACGGACACCTGGGGCGCGAAATATCCGGTGTTCGGCAGGTCGGCCGCGATCGGCATGATGGCCTGTGTCGCCTGGCCGGTCAGTGCCGCGCCGCCGCTGCCGGAGAAGCTGGACCTGCCCGTCCTCATCCTCGGCGGGGTCGCGGATCCGCTGGTCGGTGATGGCGGCCAGGCCTCGGTCACCGGTGCGCTCGGCGCCGCTGGCGCGCGTAAGGCCGCGATCACCTGGCAGGGATGGGGACATCCGGTTTTCGCCCATTCCGGTTGTGCGCAACGGGCACTCGTCGATTACCTGAAGGAGGCCAAGCTCCCCGCCGACGGCACCGCGTGCCCGGCATGAGTGAGCCGGGCACCGGCACGGCCCACTAGGGAAAATGACGAGGCCGAGGGATAGGGGCACGGTCATGATCCCCTAACGTCGGCGCGCCAGGTAGGTCCAGGCAACCGTCACAAACAAATCCGGTGTACCGTGCCCCAGTGTTACTTCGACAGCTCGAGCCTCGCACCGCTCGCACCACCGCCGAGGTGATCAAGTTCGCACTCTGGCCGCTCGCGGTCATGACTGTGCTCAACCGGGTCTTCATCAAGGCCGTCAACGGGTTCATCACCGATGACTTCAAACCGGTCTACAACGCCTCGCTGGCGTTCCTCAATCACCGGCCGGTTTACACCGCGAACTACGATCTGGTGGATCCGCACTATCTGTATCCACCGAGCGGCACCCTGCTGATCGCGCCGCTGGCGCTGATCGACCCGGAGAAATCGCGCTGGTGCTTCATCCTGTTGAACGCCGCCGCCATCATCCTGGCCTGGTATCTGCTGCTCAAGCTGTTCAAGTTCACCCTCTCCTCGATGGCGGCGCCGATCCTGCTGCTGGCCATGTTCAGCTCCGAAACCGTCATCAACACACTGGTTTTCACCAATGTGAACGGGTGCGTGCTGCTGGCCGAGGTGGTCTTCATCATGCTGTTGCTCGCGCGGCGGGATCTGTGGGCCGGTGCGATATTGGGCTTGAGCATCGCGGTGAAACCGACGCTGGCGCCGCTGGTATTGATCGCGGCGGCCCGTGGGCAGTGGAAGGTCTTCTACACCGCCATCGGTGTGCCGCTGGCGCTGACCGCGATCGCTTGGCCGCTGTCGGCCGATCCGGACAAATTCTTCACCAGGACCGCGCGCTACCTGGCCGATCCACGCGACTACTTCAACAGCGCGATCGTCGGCAATGCCGCGTACTACGGGTTGCCGCTGTGGCTGACCTGGGGCATCCGCATTCTGATGGGCGTAATGGTGCTCATCTCGCTGTGGCTGCTGTACCGCTACTACCGCGACGATGAGCTGTTCTTCGTGGCCACCGCCTCCGGCGTGCTGATGACCGCGGAGTTCCTGCTCAACTCGCTCGGGCAGATGTACTACTCGATGATGCTGTTCCCGCTGCTGATGTCGGTGGTGCTGCGCAATTCGGTCATGCGGAACTGGCCCGCGTGGCTGGCGGTATTCGGATTCATGTCCTACGACAAGTGGCTCTCGGACCGCTGGCAGGGGCTGGGGCGCAACCTGGAATACCTGCGGATCACCTTCGGCTGGGGGCTGCTGCTGATCGTCATCGCCTGCGTGCTCGGCGACCGGTACCTGGCGGCGCGGCGCGACGGTCGGCTGCAGTTCGGGATCGATCCGGAGTGGATGCGATCGCCGGAGTCACCGGATGCGGTCGCGGAGGCACCACACCGGGTCGCGACGGAGTCCGCTGCGCACGTGGATGCCGCGGACGACTCGCTCGTGAACGGCCGGGAGGCCGAGGAGTCCGAATTGCGAGGCGAACCGCAGGCGAGCGCGGTGAAGTAGCGAACAGCGGGGTCGAGGGGCGGCATTGCCGTCGGAAACCTATTAGCGTGGAGCAATGAGTTCTGACGCCGACACGTCCCTACCCGCGCCGCGCATCCAGCTGACCCCACAGGAGTGGAAGGCCAAGCTGAATCCGGAGGAGTACGCGGTGCTGCGACAGGCCGCGACCGAACGCCCGTTCACCGGCGAGTACACCGACACCAAGACCGAAGGAGTCTATGTGTGTCGGGCGTGCGGTGCCGAATTGTTCCGCAGCACCGAGAAATTCGATTCGCACTGCGGGTGGCCGTCATTCTTCGATCCGGCGAAATCCGAGGCGGTCATCCTGCGCTCGGATGACACGCTCGGCATGCATCGGGTCGAAGTGCTGTGCGCGAACTGCCACAGCCACCTCGGCCACGTCTTCGAGGGCGAGGGATACAACACGCCCACCGATAAGCGCTATTGCATCAACTCCATCGCCCTGCAGCTGCACCCCTCGGGCAGTGCAGCGGAGTAGAACGGCTGCCGCGCTCAGGGAAAGATACAGACCGACCGGCTTGTTACGCATGCCCCGAAATACTGGGGCATGCGCGACCGCCGCGCTCGCTCCGGCTCGCCGAGGGGGATAGATCAGGGCAGGGCGGCGATGAGCTTGTCGATTTCGACGCGGGGACCGGTGAAGAAGGGGACCTCTTCGCGGACGTGCAGGCGGGCCTCGGTGGCGCGCAGATCGCGCATCAGGTCGACGATGCGGTGCAGTTCCGGAGCCTCGAAGGCGAGGATCCACTCGTAGTCGCCGAGCGCGAACGCACTCACGGTGTTGGCGCGCACATCCGGGTAGCCACGTGCGGCCTTGCCGTGGTCGGCGAGCATCTTGCGGCGCTCGTCGTCGGGCAGCAGGTACCACTCGTAGGAGCGCACGAACGGGTAGACGCAGATGTAGTTGCCCGGATCCTCACCGGCCAGGAATGCCGGAATGTGGCTCTTATTGAATTCGGCGGGCCGGTGCAACGCCACATTGCTCCACACCGGAGCGCTGGCCCGGCCGAGTTCGGTGCTGCGCCGGAAGTCCGCGTACGCCGCCTGCAGATCCTCGACCCGCTCGGCGTGCGACCAGATCATGAAGTCGGCGTCGGCGCGCATCCCCGCGACATCGTAGATGCCGCGCACCACGACCTCACGCTCGGCGAGCTCATCGAAGAATGCCCGCGCCTCCTTGATGGCACCTTCACGGTCGTCCCCCAGTACCCCCGGCTGCACCTGGAACACCGAGAACATCAGGTAGCGAATGGTGGAGTTGAGTGCTTGATAGTCGAGTCGCGCCATGATTCCTATCGTGCCACTGCGGGCGGTCCGGGTGCGCGTGGGCTATCGCCGCCGCGGGTGCTTGCCGATTACGCGCCGTCCGCGGCGCATGAGCATGGTTGGCGCGCGGGCACATCGGGCCCGTGCGCGCCACCATGATCGCCGCCGCTACTGCACCGGGCAGGCGTCCAGTCGCCAGTCGGTCGGGGTGAACTGCTCGATATGGACGCGCTCCTCGGGCACGCCCGCGGCGTGCAGTTGGGTGCGTACCGCGTGCAGGAATTCGGTCCCGCCACAGACGTGGATATCGGCGTCGGCGGGCAGATCTACCTGTGACAGGTCGATCAGGCCCAGGTGCGCGCCCTCGGTTGTCTCCTGATACCAGAATTCGAGCGCGGCGGAGCCGAGCCGAGTGCCGAGTTCGAGCAGGCGCTCTCGCAACGGGTGGGTTTGCGGAGAACGGTCCGCGTGCAGCACGACGGTACGCCGGTCCGGCGTGTTCGCGGCGAGGTGTTCGAGAATTCCGATCATCGGGGTCGCGCCGACGCCCGCGGAGATCAGTACCAGTGGTGTGGTCGCGTCGGTATCGATGACGAGATCGCCGAACGGGAGGGTGACCTGGAGCGCGTCGCCGGGGCGCACGGTGTGGTGCAACCACGATGACACCTCGCCCGCCGGGCAGCCGCCAGTGGCGTCGATCCGCTTCACCGCGAACGACAGCGTGCCGTCTCCTGGGGCGTTGACCAGACTGTACTGACGCAGCTGGCGGGCGCCGTCGGGTACCTGCACGCCGACCGAAATATATTGGCCCGGTACGAAACTCGGCAGTGGCGCGGACGGGTCGGCGGATTCGACGGTGAACACCGCGACGCCGGATGGGTCGTCGGCGCGGGCAACGACGGTCACGTCCCGGAACACATCGCCGGGTTCGACCCCGGCGGCCACGTAGAGCTGCTTCTCCAGGTCGATCAGCGCGTCGGCCATCAGCCAGTAGACCCGGTCCCAGGCCGCGGCCACCGCTTCGGTGACGACATCCGCGCCGAGCACTTCCACGATCGCGGCGAACAGATTGTCGTGCACAACCTGGTACTGCTCGGCGGTGACACCGAGCGAGGCGTGCTTATGGCCGATCCGCGCGAGCATAGCGGCCGGGTGCGGGAGGTCCGGGTCGATGAGATAGGTGGCGAAGGTCGCGATCGAGGCGGCCAGCGCCCGCGGCTGGGAGCCCTGCGCCTGGTTGCCGCGGTTGAACAGGTCGCGGATCAGTTCGGGATGATCGCCGAAGAGAGTGCGATAGAACACCTTCGTGATTTCGTCCACCTGCGCGCTCACCAAAGGCAGTGTGGCGCGGATGATTTCGGCGTGGTGCGCCTCGAGCTCCGGTTCGCTACGGACCGCGGTGTTCATGGCATCTCCTTGTTCGCATATTCGCCCGCCGCTGATGTGGCGAGCAGACGCAGCAATCCGGACGTCGGCCCGCTGACGAGTTCGTCGAGGGTGTACCGATCCAATTCCCGGTAGAACGCCTCCTTGGCATCGGCCAACGCCCGGCGCAACCGGCACCCGCCCACCAGCGGACACGGATGTTCGCCCTCGCAGATGACCACTTCGCGATCGTCTTCGAGTTCCCGAATCAACCACCCGACCGATACCGCTCGACCCGCCTCGGTGATGAACAAGCCACCCGTGCGACCGCGTTGCGCCTGCACCAGACCGAGTTCGATCAGCCGCGAAACCGCCTTCGCCACATGATGTTCGGAGGCATCGACCTGCCTAGCGATCAGCCGAGTCGTCACGCGGTCGTCCGCCTCGTCACTCACCGCCAACCGCATGATGGCCCGCAAGCCGATATCGGTGAACCGTGAGAGCTGCATGACCCCGACGCTACCGACGAGCAACCCCTACCACATCCCCCGGCCACGGTGTCCTTAATTACGCGATACCGTGCGGTTTTTGGTGCAGCGACAATGCCCGATCACCCCGCGTTTCAACTCCCTGAGCGATAGACATCACACGTCTGGCATCCGCCGCGACCGAACCGCCCTCGGCCCGGCTCGCCAAACTCCCCTGGACTCGCGACTTCACCGGCCACTCGGCCGACTCCAACCGACCACGTACGCCGCCGCTGGCCTGCGAGGTGGCACATACTTGTCGGCGGCGTCGCACCACTCGGCCCAGGGGCGGCCGAACGCGGGACGACTGCGCGCGCTACCGCGCGAATCAGGGTGCGGAGGATCGGGTCAGGGTAGCGGCGATGCGGTGGGCGGCGGCGGTGCCGGAGGCGACGCAGGCGGGGACGCCGACGCCGCGGAGGTAGGCGCCCGCGATTGCCAGGCCGTCGAAATCGGCGGCGGCCGATTCGATTTCGGCTACCCGATCGAGGTGGCCGGGGGCGTATTGGGCGAGACCGCCGGGCCAGCGCTGGACCAGAGCGGCGGTCGGTTCGACGGTGGCACCGGTGACCGTGGCGAGGTCTTCGGTGGCGGCGGCGATCAGGTCCGCATCGGACCAGGTTTGGGTGGAGTCATCGCCGAATTTGCCGAATGAGGCCCGGACCGCGGCGGTTTCACGCTCCGCCAGATGCGTCCATTTGCGGCTCGACAGGGTGAATGCCTTGGCGCGCAGGGGTTCTCCGGTGGCGACCAGGATGCCGGAGTTCTGGGGCAGCGCGGTGTCGCGCGGAAGCCCAAGGGCCACCACGACCGATGAGGACAGCTCGATGCCAGCCGCCGCCGATGCGGCGGCAGGGGCGAACGGGCGCAGCAGGTTGGCGGTTACCGGAGCGGGGGTGGCGAGTATCACCGCGTCCACCGAGCCGACCGGTTCGAGCACCCAGCCATGGGACACGCGGGCCAGATGGGTGGCCGAGGTCGCGGTGACGAATTCCGCCCCGGACTTCGCGGCCAACGTGTCCAACAGCACTCGATAGCCGTCGCGCAGACCGCCGAAGACGGGCGCGTTCGAGGGCGGCGGCATGGCAGCGGCGACCGCGTGGGTAAGGCTCGGCGCGCCGTCGTCGAGCGCGGCAGCCAGGGTCGGCAGCGCGGCGCGCACGCCGATGGAACGCGAACTGCCCGCGTAGACACCACCGAGCAGCGGATCGACGCTGCGTTCGGCGACTTGCGCGCCGAACCGATCGGCGACCAGGCGGTAGACGTCGACATCGGCATCCGGATACCAGGCCAGCGGCCGCCGGGATTCCGCCTCGATCCGCTCGAGCGTTTCGGCATCGACCAGTCCGCGCATCGATTCGGCACCCGACGGAATCCCCATCAGGGTGCGTTGCGGCAGCGGATGGGCACGGCCCTGCGACCAGACCAGCGGCCGCAATCCCGCCGGAACCACCAACTGTGTTTCGAGCCCGAGTTCCCGCAGCAGTTCCGGCACCTCCGGGCGCCGCCCGACGAACGCCTCCGCCCCGAGATCCAAAGGCTCCCCGGCCAATTCGCCGGTATAGAGAATCCCGCCGAGCCGCGCGGCCCGATCGATCACAACGATGTCGGCGTCTGCGCCGAGCAGCACCCGCAACCGGTACGCCGCGACAAGCCCGCTGATCCCGCCCCCGACTACCGCGATTCTCATGTCGCGACCGTAGCCCTCCCGTGGATCCGCGCCGATCACGCCCCTCGTCTTCGTGACCGAGTACACGATCGACCCCGGGCCGATACCGTGAGTGCGCTCAGCGCTCGCCACGCAACTGTGCCCGAATCTCGGGTTTGAGCACCTTGCCGATCTTCGAGCGCGGCAGGTCCGGCCAGATCTCCACCTGCTTGGGAGTTTTCACCCCGCCGAGGCGTGCCTTCGTGTGCTCGCGCAGTTCGTCGGGGGTAGCGGTGCGCCCGATGTGCAGTTGGACCACGGCGGTGACCCGCTCGCCCCATTTCTCGTCGGGAAGTCCGATGACCGCGCAGTCCTGGACCGCCGGATGGGTCAGTAGTGCCTGTTCGACCTCGGCGGAGTACACATTGAATCCGCCGCTGATGATCATGTCCTTGGCCCGGTCGACGATGTAGAGGTAATCGTCGGCATCCAGGTACCCGATGTCTCCGGTGTGATGCCAGCCGTAGCGCGACACCTCGGCGGTCGCGTCCGGGTTCTTGTGATACCCCGCCATGACCAGCGGGCCCCGGACGACGATTTCGCCGCGCGCACCGGCGGGGAGCAGGCGGCCCTCGGCGTCCATGATGGCCACGCGGGTGAGCGGGGTGGGTCGTCCAGCCGATGACAGTCGTTCGGTGGCAATCGAGCCGTCGGGGCGGAAGTGATCCTTCGGCGCCAGCGTGGCGACCATCATGGGTGCCTCCGACTGTCCGAACAGCTGGCCCATGACCGGCCCGATCCGCTCCAGTGCCGCGGCCAGCCGAGTCGTCGACATCGGGGCGGCGCCATACCAAAGACACTGCAGGGAGCCGAGATCCGCTGCTGGTAGCGCCGGATGATCCAGCAGCATGTAGATGAGTGTCGGCGGCAGGAAGGTGTGGGTGATCCGGTGCCGCTGGATCAGGGTGAGGAATTCACCGAGATCCGGGGCGGGCATCACGACGATCTCACCGCCCAGGGTCAGGATCGGAAAACACAGCACGCCCGCGGCGTGGGTGAGCGGTGCCAGCGCCAGATAGCGGGGCCGATGTTCGAACGGATAACTCATCAGAGTCAGTGCGGTCATCGTCTCGATATTGTGGCCGGTGAGCCGCACGCCCTTCGGCCGTCCGGTTGTGCCGCCGGTGCCGACCAGCATGGCGAGTTCGTCGATCGGCTCGGCCTCCCACGGATCGGCCGGACAGTCTCGCACCCAGTCGTCGAAATATGCTGCCCCTGCGGCATTTCCGTCCGTGCAGACCAGCGTCTGCAGCATGGGTAGCCGCGGTGCGATGACGGAAACCAATGGCGCGAAGGCAGCTTGGAATATCAGGCAGGTGCAGTCGAAAAGCTCGAGTAGCTCTTGATTCTCCGCGGCCTCGTTGCGGGGATTGATCGGGCACCACACCGCACCGGCGCGGGCGATGCCGAAAACACAGGCAAAGGCCAGCGTGTCGTTCGCTGACAGGATCGCGACCCGCTCGCCGGGCCGGACCCCGGATCGCTCCAGCGCACGAGCGATCTGCCAGGACAACTGCTGTACCTGCGCATAGGTCAGCGTCTGCCCGTTCATGGTCAGGCAGGGTGCGGTGGCGCCGAGCGAGGCACCCTTGTCGAGATAGTCGGTCAAACGCACGGTAATCCTCTACGGAAGCTGTTGCGGGAACGGCCGATTCGGACCACGGGCGGCTCCGGCCACCCATGGTCCGAGGCGCGATCAACGATGCACGGTCAGTACCGGTTCACCGACCAGTCCGAAACCGCGTAGCACGCCGAGCAGTTCTCGATGGCCGAATGCCTGGCACGCCGAAGCGAACCCGGTTCGTTTCGGCGGTGCCTGCAGCAGCGCGTTCGCGGCAAACGCCTGCAGCAGACCGGTCTGCTTGTAGTTGCAATTCCCGTAGATCACGCAGTGGGCACGAGCCAGCGGTCCGGACGCGTGCACGGAATCGAGGGAGGTATTGATGCGCGGATTCTCCCGCGGCGGCATCTCGTCCCGGACCAGGGCCGCCTGTTCGGCGAGGACGCGGTATTTCTCCTGCGCCGGAAGGTCTTTCACCTGTTCGACGACCGCCTGCACGATCTGCGGCACACCCTGCATCAACGGCCGGTTGAACACACCACCGAGCACCTTCACATTGGCCACCCGCGGATCGCGCTTGAACCACACCGGATGCGAGGTGCCGCCCCAGGGCAGTGCGAGCCCGATCTCATGCTGTCCGGGCACTACCACGTCGTAGAGTCCACCGTCAGCGGGCCACTCCACATACTGGTTCTGCTCGAGGTAATAGGCCTTGGACAGCGCGGCATTGACCAAAATCGTCTTCGTGGACGCGACGGTCGGGAAGCCCTTCCAGAAGACCTGGATATCGAGTGTGTCCAGGCCCGGGGTTTCCAGGCAGATATTCGCGGCGATCTCCCCCGTGGTGTACATCTGCGCGACTCCGGGCGCGAGCAGCAGGCCCCGCGCGGCCATCTCGGCGCCGTATTGCTCATCGCAGTCGATCAGCCAATCCTGTTCACCGGTGGTGTCGAGATAGTGGGTCCCCGCGGCCACACAGGCCCGCACCACCTCATGTCCGTACTGCGAGAACGGGCCGACGGTATTGCAGACAACGGCGGCGCCGCCGAACAGCTCGGTCAGTGGCCCGACCTCGTGTGCGACTTCGACGACCTCGTGCTCCACGGTGTCGATGCCGGGAATCTTCTCGATTGCCTCTTGCAGCCGAGACTTGTCCCGGCCCGCGGCGACGAACGGAATATTGAACTCGCGCAGGTATTCACACACCAGTCGGCCGGTGTATCCGGATGCGCCGTAGACGACGACGGGCTTATCGGTACTCATCAGATCTCGAACCTTTCGCTGTATCGGAAACTCACATGCCCATGCCGCCGTCGACCGGCAGACCCGCGCCGGTAATGAACCGAGCGGCGTCGGAGGCGAGGAAGACCACCGCGTCGGCCATATCGGCGACCTCACCGAGCCGCCCCTGCGGGGTCTGCTCGACCACCGCGCCGACCGCGGCTTCCGCGCTGGGGAACAATCCGATCCGAGCGACATCGTCGGCGAGTTGGGCACCCATCTCGGTCGGGACGAGTCCGGGGTAGACACAGTTCACGCGCACGCCGTAGCCGAGCTTGCCGGACTCCATCGCCGCGACCCGGGTCAGCCGATCCACCGCGGACTTGGTCGCCGAGTAGACCGAAATACCTGGAAAGGCGATCGTCGCGGCGACCGAAGCAATGTTCACGATCGCACCACCCCGACCCGCCGCACCGCCTGGTCGCATCGCGCGCAACGCGTGTTTGATACCCAGTGCCGTGCCGAGCACATTCACCTCGAGCATCCGGCGCACCTGTTCCGGATCGAGATCGACAACGAGGCTGGTGATTTCGACTCCGGCGTTGTTCACCACGATGTCCAGGCCACCCAGTGCGGCGACAGTGTCGGTGACCGCCTGCGCCCAACGCGCGTCATCGGTGACGTCGAGCGGCACGAACTCGGCCGTCGCACCGGAGGCCCGCAACGCTTCCACGGTGTCCTTGCCGAGATCCTCGCGCACGTCGCCGATCGCGACCGCCGCCCCGGCACGGGCCAGTGCCTCGGCCATTCCGGCACCGAGTCCTCGCGCGCCGCCAGTTACCAGGGCCGTGCGCCCGGTCAGGTTGTACCCACTCATCGGGCATCTCCTCCTCGAGATGGTCCATTCGGCTTTCGGTCTCATCCGGCACTCCAGTCCGATGCGACGTGGATCACAGTGTGCCCGCGTTCTTGACAGCCGTCAAGATTTTTTCTGACAGTCGTCAAGATTTTCTCGCACAATCGTCAAGTCGGCCGGTCACCCGACGCCGACACCGCGATACACTGGGCGAATTCACAGAATGCGGATGCGGTGACGGAGAGAAGCCACGATGACCGAAATCGTCGAGACCAGGCGCGATCGCATAGCGCGCCGACAGGTCGACAAGTTCGGCGAGCGGCGCGCACAGCTGGCCGCCGCCGCGCTGCACACCCTCGCCGAACTCGGCTACGCCCGCACCAGCCTGCGGGAGATCGCGCAGAAATCCGAGTTCACCCACGGGGTACTGCACTATTACTTCAACGACAAGGTCGAGCTGATCACCCAAGCGGTGCGGCAGTACGAACAGGTGTGTGTCACCCGTTACGACGACATCGTCGCCACGGCGACGGCGGCCGAACAGTTACGCGACGACTTCGGCATGGCGATGGCAACCACACTGGACGCCGACGCACCACTGCACCGGCTCTGGTACGACCTGCGCAACCAGAGTCTGTACGAGGAGTCCTTCCGCGATGACGTACTCGAGATCGACGGTCACCGCGAGCAGATGATCGGCAACGTCGTCGACTGCTATGCCGACCTGTCCGGCCGACCACTCCTGATCCCCTCGACCACGGCCTACGCCATATTCGACGGCCTGTTCCAACAGGCACTGCTGCACAAACTCGCCGGGCGCGCCGATGCCGCCGACAATCTCCGCACCGAGGCCGCGCGGCTACTGGACGTGGTGATCGGACAGGGCAGGCCCTAGCCGTCCCGCTGCGGCGCATCAGCCCTCAGCCGCGGAATCGTCAAGCCTGTCCGGAAATGATCAGGTCCACGTGCTCGCGGGTGCGATCGGCGGCGAAGTGGGCGTCCTCCGCGGCTATCCACTCCTGCCACAGCGGCAACGTGTGTGCACCATCGCGATCGAGTCCGCGCGCCAGACACACTTCCCGTGGGGTGTCGATCCAGACCGCCAGAGTCAGTCGATCGCGGACGGCGGCGCGGCCCGCGGAGACCCCTTCGAGGACGAGCACGCCCCCGGGCGCGACCTCGTGCCATTCGGCCAGGGCTCGCTTGTTCCAGTCGTAGCGCTGGTATCGACCGATGCGGCCATCGGCGACCGGCACGAGCACCTGTTGCTCGAGCCGGGGCCACCACGGGAGCTCGTTGTTCCCATCGGCGAAGTCGTCGGTGTGCACAACCTGGGCATCACACCGCGCCGCCAAAGACGCTGCGAACGTTGACTTTCCGGCCCCACCAGGCCCGTCGACCGCCACCAGCCTCGTCGATCCGAGTCGCGCTGCACCGGCGGCGACCCGACCCGCGATCTGCTCGATCACCGGACTCGGCCCGCCGGGCGCAGACAGAAGGCGGCCGCTCGGTCGAGGATCGCCCACGACTAGTGGGTCACAGTTCGTGAACGAGTTGCACCAGCGCGGTGAGCACACCCGGATCGGTTTCGGGCAGCACACCGTGCCCGAGGTTGAAGATATGACCGGCCGCGCCCATGGTGATCGCCTCATCGGCCTCGTGCGCGATGCGCCGCGCCTCGGCCTCGATCGCGGCGGATCCGGCGAACAGCACGGCGGGATCCAAGTTGCCCTGCAAGGCTTTTCCAGGTCCGACTCGCCGCACCGCCTCGGTCAGCGGCACCCGCCAGTCGACGCCGACGACATCGGCGCCCGCCTCCCCCATCGCACCGAGCAGTTCCCCGGTCCCGACCCCGAAGTGGATCCGCGGCACACCGGCCGCGGCGACCTCGGCGAACACCCGCTCCGAATGCGGCAGCACGAATTCGCGATAGTCGGCAAGCGACAGCGCCCCGGCCCAGGAATCGAACAACTGCACCGCGTCGACACCGGCGCCCAGTTGCGCCTGCAGGAACGCGACGGTGATATCGGTCAGGACGCCGAGCAGTTCGTGCCAGGTCGTCGGATCGGCGTGCATCATCGCCTTGGTGCGCTCGTGGTTCTTACTCGGACCACCCTCGACCAGATACGACGCGAGCGTGAACGGCGCACCGGCGAACCCGATCAGCGGCGTCTCGCCGAGCGCGTCGGTCAGCAGCCGTACGCCATCGGACACCGCGCCCACCTCTTCGGGCCGCAGCCGGGGCAGCGCGCGCACATCCGCGATGGTCCGCACCGGCGATGCGATGACCGGCCCGATACCGGCCACGATATCGAGGTCGATGCCCGCGGCCTTCAAGGGCACGACGATATCGGAGAACAAGATCGCCGCATCGACGCCGTGGCGCCGGATCGGCTGCATGGTGATCTCGCACACCAGCTCCGGATCGAAGCACGACTCGAGCATCCCGACGCCCTTGCGCAGTTCACGGTACTCGGGCAGCGACCGTCCGGCCTGACGCATGAACCATACCGGCCGACGGGTGGGTTCGGCGCCGGTGGCGGCGGCCAGGAACGGGGCATCGGTCAACCGGCGGCGGGTGTGAGTGCTCATCACCGCTATCGTATGCGGGCTCGCGACCCGCCCCCGCGCGGCCGGGTGCCGGGTCACGCAAGGGCGATGTTCGCCCGCTCGGAGCGGGAATCCGGCGCGCCTCCGCCCGCCCCGGGCGCACAAGGTCTACCGTCGCTTGCGTGACACCGCTCGACAATCGCGACGGAGCCGCACCGACCGAAGGACCCAACGGCGAGCCAGCTCAATTTCGCGCCGCGGTCGATGCGATGGGTACCGCAACTGTGCACCCTCGAATCGAGCTGGCACCGATCCGACCCCCACAACGCCTGGCACCGTATTCATATGCACTAGGCGCGGAAGTCACACATCCCGAAACCAATGTGGTACCGGTCGATTCCGAGGGCGACGCCTTCGGCAGGCTGATCCTGCTGCACGATCCCGACGGTGACGATGCCTGGCACGGTGTATTCCGTCTGGTCGCCTATATCCAGGCCGATATCGATGCCGCGCTGGCCACCGACCCGCTGCTGCCCGAGGTCGCCTGGAGCTGGCTGGTCGACGCGCTCGAGTCCCGTGGCGAACCGTTCACCGCGCTCGGCGGCACGGTCACCTCGACCAGTTCGGTGCGCTACGGCGATATCGCCGGCCCCCCGCGCGCACACCAGTTGGAGCTGCGCGCCTCCTGGACCGCGATGACCACCGAGATGCGCCCGCATGTGGAAGGCTTCTGCGAAGTACTCGCCTATGCGGCCGGTTTGCCGCCCGCCGGAATCACCCATCTGCGTCCGGAGTCCTATACCAGCAACGACCACACCTGATCGCCACGTAAAGTTCAGGTTTATGTCGGTAGCAGACGAGTCCGAACCGGGCAACACAGCCGAAGACAGCACAGCCGAACCTTTGCTCGTGCCTGCCGAAGGTGTGCCCCCTGTGCTCGTCACCGCAGCCGAGGTCGCCGATGCCGCCGCTCGCCTCGCCGCGGGCACCGGGCCGCTGGCCGTGGACGCCGAACGCGCCTCCGGATTCCGGTATTCGGCCCGCGCCTATCTGATCCAGTTGCGGCGCGCGGGCGCGGGCACCTTCCTGATCGATCCGATCCCGGTCACCGACGCACTCGCACCGCTGGCCGCCGCGATCAACGAATTGGAGTGGGTGCTCCATTCGGCGGACCAGGATCTGCCCGGACTCGCCGAACTCGGACTGCGGCCCGCGCGCCTGTTCGACACCGAATTGGGCGGCAGGCTGGCCGGTTTCGAACGCGTCGGACTGGCGGCGATGGTGGAGCGACTGCTGGGCCGCGCACTGCGCAAGGGTCACGGCGCGGCCGACTGGTCCACCCGGCCGTTGCCCGAGGATTGGCTCAACTACGCGGCCCTCGATGTGGAACTACTGCTCGAGCTGCGCGACGAGGTGGCCGCTTCGCTGCAGGCCCAGCACAAGACCGACTGGGCGGCACAGGAATTCGAGCACGTCCGGATCACCGAACCCGGTACGCCGAAGGCCGACCGGTGGCGGCGCACCTCCGGCATCCACACCCTGCGCCGCACCCGTCAACTGGCGATCGTGCGCGAACTGTGGAACACCAGGGACACCCTGGCCCGCACCCGCGACGTCGCACCCGCCCGCATCCTCCCGGACGCCGCGATCATCGCCGCCGCGAATGCCGAACCGCGCACCATCGCCCAGTTGCGCACACTCCCGGTCTTCGGCGGACCCCGCCAGCGCCGCTACTCCCGCGACTGGCTCGCGGCCGTCGACCGCAGCCGCACCCTGCCCGACACCGAACTGCCGCCGCTGACTCAACCCTTCGACGGACCGCCGCCGGTGAACCGGTGGGAGCGTCGCGACCCCGCGGCCGCGGCCCGGCTGGCCAGGGCGCGCGCGGCAATGGGTGAGCTGTCCACCGAATACGCGATCCCGGTGGAGAATCTGCTGTCCCCCGATCTGGTGCGCCGATTGTGCTGGGACGGGCTGCCGGATTACGACCGCGTCGGCGATCCGGCGGATCTCTCGGCCGCGATCGATGGGTTCCTGAAATCGGGTGGCGCCCGGCCCTGGCAGCGTGAACTCGCGGTTGCCGGGCTTACGGCCGCGCTGACGCCTACACCCGACGTATAAGCCCCACGACCCCGCTTCAGCCAGCGGGCGCATCTTCGAGATGAGTCAGTTGGTGGTTTCCGGGCGGCCCTCGCAGCCACTGGCGCACTACCGTCGATGGCTGATTCGCTGGTCGCCGACGGGTGGGGTAGCCCGCGCTTCTCGCCGCCGCGAACCCGGCGGCCCGCACCGAACTCGCCGACCTCACCACGGCGCTGCCGCTGACCTTGGATGTGACGAGCACCCCGCCCCGGCTGGTCCCGCACACCGCCGAACCGGTCGACCACGCGCTGGCCATCCTGCTCGCCGATGTCGCCACCGCCGTCGCGGCGGGCACCTGGTCACGCGTGAAGACCTGCCGAGAGCCCAGCTGTCGCTGGGCCTTCTACGACCACTCCCGCAACCGCGGCCGCACCTGGTGCTCTATGGATGTCTGCGGGAACCGTGTGAAAGTCCGTGCGTCGCATCGCCGCAGCGCCGCACGCTAGTTATCGGAACCGCGGCGACGCTCAGCGCGCGTCGAGCCAGCCCGAGATGCGGCGTGCGATATCGGCAGCGGTCAGACCGAGTTCCTCGTGCACCTGATTGCGCGAGGCGTGATCCAGGAAGTGCTGGGGCACACCGAGATCGCGGGTGGGCACATCCAGACCCGCGGCGCGCAGCCGAGCCGAAACGGTGGAGCCGATGCCACCGTGCAGACCGCCGTCTTCCAGAGTCACTACGAGACGGTAGTTCTCGGCGAGTTTGACCACGGTGTCCGACACCGGCAGCACCCACCGGGGGTCGATGACGGTGACCGAAATACCTTCTGGCTCCAGCAGATCCGCAACCTCGACCGCGGTCGAGGCGAAGGGCCCGACCGCGACGAGCAGCACATCACCGCGCTGCGCTTGGGCAGAGCCACCCTCGCGCTCGGGCAGCCGCAGCACATCGACGCCATCGAGCCGCTCGACGGCCGAAATATCCTCGGCCACACTGCCCTTCGGGAACCGAATGGCGGTGGGTCCATCGCTCACCGCCAGCGCCTCGGCCAATTCCTCACGCAGCGTCGCCGCATCGCGCGGGGCCGCGACGCGCATACCCGGAATGATCCCGAGCACGGACAGATCCCACATCCCGTTGTGCGAGGCGCCGTCCGGGCCGGTGATTCCGGCGCGGTCCAGCACCACCGTCACCGGTTGCTTCAACAGCGCGACATCCATCAGCAACTGGTCGAACGCGCGGTTCAGGAACGTCGAATAGATGGCCACCACCGGATGCATCCCGCCGAGGGCGAGTCCGGCTGCCGAGGCCATCGCATGCTGTTCGGCAATGCCGACATCGAACATCCGCTCCGGGAACCGTTCCCCGAAGGCCGCGAGACCGGTCGGTCCGGGCATGGCCGCGGTGATCGCGACAATGTCATCGCGCTTGTCCGCATGCGCGATCAGTTCCTCGGAGAACACCGAAGTCCAGCCGAGTGCCTTCGGGCCGCCGAGCGGGCGGCCGGTGAGCGGGTCGATCGGATCGCAGGCGTGCATCTGATCGGCGACGTGGTTCTCCGCATGTGAGTATCCGCGCCCCTTCTGCGTCACGACATGCACAACGACCGGCCCGCCGAAGTCCTTCGCGCGACGCAGCGCCGCCTCCAGCGCGACGGTGTCGTGTCCGTCCACGGGGCCGACATACTTCAGTCCGAGGTCGCTGAACAGCTCCTGCGGGCTCACCGCGTCCTTTATCCCGGCCTTCACCGCATGCACCATCGAGTACGCGGATTCGCCGACGCGCGGGATGCTCTTGAGAATCCGCTTGCCCGCGTCCAGCGCGTGCTCGTAGGCGGGCTGGGTGCGCAGCGCGGTCAATCGGTCGGCGAGACCGCCGATGGTCGGCGCATAGGAGCGGCCGTTGTCATTGACCACCACGACAACCGGACGGTCCGGTGCGGCGGCGATATTGTTGAGCGCCTCCCAGCACATGCCGCCGGTGAGCGCGCCGTCGCCGACCACGGCGACCACATGCCGGTCCTGACCGGTCAGCGCGAACGCCTTCGCCAGACCGTCGGCATAGGACAGCGACGCCGAGGCGTGTGAGGATTCGACCCAGTCGTGGGCGCTCTCGGATCGGCTCGGGTAGCCGGACAGCCCACCCTGCTTGCGCAGCGTGTCGAACTGCTCCTTGCGGCCGGTGAGGATCTTGTGCACGTAGGCCTGGTGCCCGGTGTCGAAGATCAACGGGTCGGCTGGCGAGTCGAAGATCCGGTGCAGTGCGATGGTCAGCTCGACCACACCGAGATTGGGGCCGAGGTGCCCGCCGGTAACGGCGACCTTCTGCACCAAGAACTCGCGAATTTCCTCCGCCAGTTCACCCAATTCGGCAACGGTGAGCCGTCGCAGGTCTTCGGGTGTATCGACCCGGGAAAGCACTCCCACGTGAACTCGCTCCCTCCGGATAGCGCATCTGATCCGATCAGTCTACGGAGCCGCTGCAGTGCCACCGCACGACATCGGCCCGCCACCAGCCGACTTCGCGCGGAAGTGTGAGCCTCCACACGAATCGCCGGCCGTTCCACGACACGCTCGGGCGGACAAGTCCGGCGACCGCAGTTAACGTTACCCAGCTTAGAGTGGACCTGTGGCCCTGCCCGAGCAGATGGTTCCGCAAACGGTCGACCCCGGTGTCGTGGCGCGGATCGTCGCCGATGTCCACCAGCTCTGTCGCGCCGACGACTCCGGGGATCTCGCCGACTACATTCCCGAATTGGCTGCGGTGCAACCGGATTCGTTCGGACTGTGCCTGGCCACCGCGGACGGGCGAGTCTACGGCGCCGGTGACGTCAACACCGAGTTCACCATTCAGTCGATCTCCAAACCCTTCACCTACGCGCTCGCGCTGGCCGATCGGGGCATCGAGACCGTGGCCGAGCATATCGATGTCGAACCCTCCGGCGATGCGTTCAACGAGATCAGCCTGGACCCGGTGACCGAGCGCCCGCGCAATCCGATGATCAATGCGGGCGCCATCACCGCGGCCGCGCTGATCACCGGCCGCGATCCGGCCGACCGATTCGAGCGCATCCGACACTGCTACTCCCGCTTCGCCGGGCGTGAGCTCACCATGAACGAGGCGGTGTATGCCTCGGAGGCGCGCACCGGTTTCCGCAATCGCGCCATCGGCTACATGCTGCGCTCGTTCGGCATCATCGAATCCGATCCGGACGAGGCGGTCGACCGGTACTTCCGGCAGTGCTCGATCGATGTCACCTGCCGCGACCTCGCGCTGATGGCGGCCACGCTGGCCAATAACGGACTCAACCCGCTGACCAGGGAGCGCGCCCTGACCTCCGCGCTGACCGAACGCGTGCTCAGCGTGATGACCACCTGCGGCATGTACAACGCCGCAGGCGACTGGGTGACCACCGTCGGCCTGCCCGCCAAAAGCGGCGTCGGCGGCGGCATCCTGGCGGTACTGCCGGGCCAGATCGGCATCGCCGTCTACTCCCCCCGGCTGGATCGGCAGGGCAACAGCGTGCGCGGCGTTGCCGCCTGCCGCGCCCTGTCGCAGCGCCTCGAACTGCACTTCCTGCACGTCACGCGGGCGGCGCGCACCGCGATCCGCGCCGCCTACTCGGTGGCCGAGGTGCCGTCGAGATTGCGCCGCACCACCGAGGAAACGGAGCTGCTCGCCACACACGGGCACCGGGCACGGATCTACGAACTGCACGGCGACCTGCTGTTCGCCGGTGCGGAGCGGGCAGTGCGCGAGATCGAGGGACAGGCGCGGGATCTGGAGGCACTGGTCGTCGACCTGCGCCAGGTCGGCGATGTGAGCGCGATCGCGGTACAGATGCTCGACGCGCTGCAGACCGAACTCGCCGCCGCTGGCTGCCGCGTCGCCATCGTCGACCCGGCCAGCAAACTGGGCCACCTGGTCTCCAGTCTGGATCCGGCCGACCCACGCGGGTTGGTGTTCGTCGATCGCGACACCGCCACCGAATGGTGCGAGAACATCGTGCTCGAGCACCACCGGCCCGAGGACGAACCGGCGTGTACCTCCTTGCCGATCGAGGATCATCCCGTGCTCGCCGCACTGGCCCCCGACGATCGCGCCCGGCTGGCCAAGGAATTCGAGGTGCGCACCATCGCCCGCGGCGAGGTGATCGCCGAGCGCGGCAGTAAACGCTCGGGGCTGTATCTGATCCTGGAGGGCCGAGTCCGCATCACTGTCGAAGGCACCGAGGGCCGCACCCATCGCCTGGTGTCGGTGTCGGCTGGTATGTCGTTCGGCGAGGTCCCGATGCTCCTCGGAATCCCCTTCGTGAACGAGGCCAGGGCCGAAAGCGCCGTCCGCGTGGCGGTCCTGCGCCCGGGACGCTTCGACGCGCTCACTCAGCAAGCGCCCGGACTGAAGCTGGCTCTGATCGAACGACTGGCCGGGGGTGCATACGCGCAAGTGGACGCCGCGGTGCGCGCGATCGCCGTGCGTGGCGGCGAATATTGAGCAGCGCGAACCTCCGGCGAAGTGAACCACGCGAGCGCGGCACGCTGCGCCGGCGATCGGCCGGACCGCTCCGCGCGGGGACATTCGCCCGCTACCGACCGTTCAGCAGGTGAGACGAGATCCGACGAACTCAGGAGAGCGCCGTGAGCAAGAACCAGTCCGACGACACCGGCACCGCCGCGGGCACGGTCACCACCTTCGGGTACGGCAGCGCCCGCGCCACCCCGGATCTGATGCGGGTCACCATCTCCGTCGAGGCCCGGGCCAGCAAGGTCGCGCTCGCCTACGGCCAAGCCGGTGCGCGTGTCGCCGCCGTCACCGATTCACTGCGCTCAGACGGCGTTCCCGGCACCGATATCGCCACCAGCGGGCTGTCGGTGCGCACCGAAACGGTCTGGGTGGAAGGCGGGGGCTCCAAGATCACCGGATACGTCGCGACCACCGACCTCACCGTCGTCCTGCGCGATATCGGCGAAACGGCCGATCCCGGCCCCGCCACGATCATCGCCAACTGCGTCGACGCGGGTGGTGACGATGTTCGCCTCGGGGGGCTCAACCTCGGCTTCGCCGATCAGGAGAGCCTGCTCGCCTGGGCCCGCGATGCCGCATGGGACAACGCCCTCGCCAAGGCCGAGCAGTACGCGGGCCGTGCGCAGCGCACCCTCGGACCGGTCGTCGAGATCACCGAGAACACCGCCTCCGCGACGCCCGCCGCACCCCGGCTGATGGCGGTGGCGGCCCCCATGAACGAGGGCTACGGCGGGGCTCCGGTTCCGGTCGAACTCGGCGAATCCGAAATCTCGGCGACCATCCGCGCGACCTGGCAGCTCAGTTGATTCCATCTAACCTAACGCTTGCTTGGGTATAGTGAGGGCCTCACCGTGTCCGATTAGGGGTCCGCATGCCATTCGTGCTCATCGACAAACCGCGGCCGCAGGTCGCGCTGGTCACGCTGAATCGGCCGGAACGAATGAATGCGATGGCCTTTGATGTGATGATCCCGCTGCGGCAGGCCCTCGAAGAGGTCAGTGCCGATAACGAGGTGCGGGTCGTGGTGCTCACCGGCGCGGGCGACGGCTTCTGTTCCGGCGCCGACCTACAGAGCGCGGGCAAGGTGCCCAATACCGAGGGGCTGACCAAGACCAGCGTCGCCCGGCGCTCGATGGACCTGCTCAACGATGTGATGATCACGTTGCGGCGGATGAACCAACCGGTCATCGGCGCGATCAACGGCGCGGCCATCGGCGGCGGATTCTGCCTCAGCGTCGCCACCGATATCCGAATCGCGGGCGAGGACGCCTACTTTCGCGCCGCCGGGATCAATAACGGCCTCACCTCGGCGGAGCTGGGCATCAGCTATCTGCTGCCGCGCGCCATCGGCGCCTCGCGCGCCTTCGAAATCATGTTGTCCGGCCGGGATATCGATGCGGTCGAGGCCGAACGCATCGGCCTGGTCTCACGCACCGTCCCCGCCGCCGAACTCCTCGACACCTGCTATGACCTGGCCGAACGAATTATCAGCTTCAGCCGGGTCGGCACCGAGCTCACCAAACGCATGCTGTGGAGCGGTATGGAGGCCGGCGGCTTCGAATCCCATATGCAGCACGAGGGCATGTCCCAGCTCTATGTTCGCCTGACCACCGAGAATTTCGACGAGGCCGTTCGTGCCCGCCGTGACCGCCGCCCACCCGTCTACGAGGACTGAGCCGAGCGCGGGCCGATGCCTTTGACCAGCAGTGTCACCGTATCGGCGCCCGCGTGGCGGTCCTTCGAGATCTCCAGGTACTCAGGCGATTGCGCCCACGCGCGGAAGGACGGTTCGTCCGGGAACGACATCAGGACCACCTTCTCGCGATCGGAATCGCCCTCGATCACCTGCGGGGATTCGTCGGAAGCCAGCAGGGTGCCGGAGTAGCGGGCGAATACCTCGAGGAAGCGGGCCTTATAGCGATCGTAAGCGGTGCGATCGGTGAACTTCAGCTGCGCGATGACATACACGGTCATGCTGAGACTCTAGGCGGCGTCGCGGCTTCGGCGATCGAGGGAACCGGCCACTGGGTGTGCGCGTCTGAGTAGATAAGGCGCCATACCGTATCTGCGACCGGGGTTGGTGCCGCTGGCTCGACCGGAGGAAGTCGAATGATAGCTCGGCGCATGGATTTCGTGCTTTTCACCGTCATCGCATTCGCATTGGCCTGGGTGGCCGGTTGCGGACCGTGGGTCGACGGCCATGGCTTGAAATCGGCCCTATGGCTGCATTCGGGTGCGCTGCTGATGATGCTGACGCCCACGGTCGGGGTGCTCGCGGTCTGGCGTTATCGTGCGCGAAGCTGGCAGGAGTTCGTCAGCGAAAACGGTTTGACCCTGGGTTCGCGGCCGCGCCGGACGGTGGCGCTGATCGCGGCCGCATGGACGGGCACACCGCTGTTCCTGCTGGTGGCATTCGGCATCAGCGCCGTATTCGGTTGGTACACCGTCGAATTCGGCCGCCTCGAAGTTGTCGCCGCGGTGCTGCTGGACGGTCTGACGGTCAATATCCTCGGCACCGTGGTCTTCGCCCTCGGCGAGGAGATCGGCTGGCGCGGCTGGCTGCTGCCGCAACTGGCCCATCGGTTCGGCCTCGCGAGCGGCCTGCTGATCACCGGGGTGGTCTGGGCGCTCTGGCACGCACCCCTGACCCTGCTCGGTTACAACTATCCGAATCTCGGCCCGTGGGCCGCACTGGCTTTCATCGGATTCTGTGTCCCCTGCGGCGCGATCCTCGGCTGGCTGCGCATGCGCACCGGCAGCATCTGGCCCTGCGTCATCGCCCACGCCACCCTCAATGCCGCCGCGATCCCCTTCAGCCTCTTCGAATCCCCCGAACACCGTTCCAATCCGGTACTGACCGGCTTCGGCTTGGTCGGCTGGGCAGTTCTCGCGCTCATCGCGACCGCGCTGTTCACCCGCTACCCACCGCACTCGGCGAGCCGATCGCGCACCTGGACCACCACATCGGATCAACCGCAGCCACTCTTGGGATGAGCAATGGCGCACGGATCGAGGTCGAGTGGAGGCCTTGCCGAATGCTCGGGCATCAGCCCGAGGCGACGCTCAGCGTTCCAGCAGGGCGAGGCATTCGACGTGGTGGGTGGCGGGGAAGGCGTCGAAGGCGCGCAGGTCGGCGAGCTGGTAGCCGGCTGCCTGGTAGAGACCGAGATCGCGGGCGAAAGACGCCGGGTCGCATCCGACATGGATGATGCGGACCGGGCCACTGGTGGTCACCGCGGTGACGACTTCCTTGCCTGCGCCCGCGCGCGGCGGATCCAGGACGACCACATCCGGAGCGGCACTGCTGACGTGTTCGGCCAACCAGTGCTCGACGCGCTGGGCACGCAGGTCCAGCCACGGCAGATCCCGCAGGACCGCGGCGCCGTCGGCCACCGCGGACCGCGCCGATTCCACCGCGAGTACCGAGCCGGTCGGACCGACCTGGTCGGCGAGCCGGGCCGCGAACACCCCTACGCCGCTGTACAGATCCCACGCCCGCTCCCCGTGACCGAGCCCGGCCCACCCCGCGACCAGATCCGAATAGCATTGCGCCGCACCGCGATGCGCCTGCCAGAACCCGGTCGCCGATAGCTCCCACCGTCGCCCGGCCACGTACTCGACCGTCCGCCCACTACCCCCGAGCACCCACTCGTCCCGCGCCGCGTGCGCCGCCGCGCGCCGCGCCGAAGCCCGCCGCCGATCCCCCTCGTGCCCTGCCGATCCGAGCTGATCAGCCCCATGATCGCCGATCCCGGGCACCCGACCGTGACCACCGCTCCAATCGTCACCGCGATCCCACTCGCCGCCGTGCGATCGCCCTTCCCCACGATGATCCCGACCTGCCCCGCCGCGATCATCACCCCGATCACGACCTACGTCTCGATCATCGATGCGGCGCCATTGCGGGTCACCGCTGTGCTCGCCGCGACCATGACGCCCGTCCCGGCCACGGCCCGCACGACCGCGCCCGCCACGGTGGTCCCGATCGGAGGCACCACGCCGCTTCCCGCCACGCCCACCGCGCACCGCGGGCCGTTCACCCCCGCGCTCGGCACGACCGGCCACCGCCGACGGAGCCAGCTCGACGATATGGCGCATCCCATCGCCGTCCACCGCGATCACCAGATCCGCACCGGGCGTCCACAACCGATCGCCGATACCGTCCATCGCGCCCGAAACAGGTTGCGGGCAGCGCAGATCGGTGATCACCTCGGTGCTGCGATAGCCGTGCACCCCGGCTCGGCCGTCGGCGTCGACCGCCAACCGGACGCGGGTGCGCCAGCCGCCGGTGGTGTCGGCGGGATATCCGGCGATCGGCTGCACGGTGATATCGCGGTCGATTCCGGCGATGCGGCGCAATTGTTCGGCGACCACCGCCGCCTTCAGCGCGCGCTGGGCCTCCGGGGTGGCGAAGGAGAAATCGCAACAGCCCGCGCCGCCGGGACCGGAAACCGGGCAGGTGGCCGGAACGCGGTCCGGGGATGCATCCAGGATCTCGATCGCATCGGCCCGGCAGAACGAACCACCGCGGTCCTCGGTGACCCGCACCCGAACCAGTTCATCGGGCAGACCGTGTCGCACGAACACGACCCGGCCCTCGTGCCGGGCGACGCAGAATCCGCCGTGCCCGGGCGGCCCGAGCCGTACCTCGAAAGTCGTTCCACGCCAGTCGGTCACCCTCGGTCCTCGTACCCACGCCGCACCGCACCCGGCGCGTTCACCACACCCGCCTGCCTGGCCTTCGCGGAGGAGGTCAGCTGCCACGGCACGCTCGTCACCATCACACCGGGCTCGAAGAGCAGTCTGCCCTTGAGCCGCAGGGCGCTCTGGTTGTGCAGAATCTGCTCCCACCAGTGCCCGACCACGTACTCCGGAATGAATACGGTCACCACATCGCGCGGCGAATCCCGGCGCACCCGCTTGACGTAATCCAGTACCGGCTTGGTGATTTCGCGATAGGGCGATTCGATCACCTTGAGCGGCACGGTGATATCGCTGCGCTCCCACTCCCGCACCAGCGCCCTGGTGTCGGGCTCGTCGACGTTCACCGTCACCGCCTCCAAGGTGTCCGGACGGGTGGCGCGGGCGTAGGCCAGCGCCCGACGCGTCGGCAGATGCAGTTTGGACACCAGCACGATCGAATGCGAGCGGCTCGGCAGCACCCCGTCCCACTCGTGCTCGTCGAGCTCACGGGACACCGAATCGTAGTGCCGACGAATGAGTTTCATCACCACGAAGATGGCCACCATGGTGCAGATCGCGATCCAGGCACCGGCGAAGAACTTCGTAATGAGCACGATGACCAGCACCGTCCCGGTAGCGCTGAGCCCGATCGCGTTGATCACCCGCGAACGCATCATTCTGGCCCGCTGCGCGGGATCGGTTTCGGTGCGCAGCAACCGGGTCCAGTGCCGCAGCATGCCGGTCTGGCTGAGCACGAACGAGACGAAGACGCCGACGATGTAGAGCTGGATGAGCTTGGTCACCTCGGCGCCGAACACCACCACGAACGCGACGGCCGCACCGGACAGGAACAGGATGCCGTTGCTGAACGCCAGCCGGTCGCCACGGGTGTGCAGCTGCCGGGGCAGGTACCGGTCCTGCGCCAGAATCGAACCCAGCACCGGGAACCCGTTGAACGCGGTATTCGCCGCGAGCACCAGGATCAGCGCGGTCACGGTGGTGATGAAGTAGAACCCGATCGGGAATCCGTGGAACACGGTCTCGGCCAACTGCGCGATCAGCGTCTTCTGATGGTAGTCCGCGGGCGCGCCGACAAGGTCGGATTCGTTGTGCGCGTAAACGATCCCGATCTTCTGGGCCAGGATGATGATGCCCATCAACAGCGCGATCGCGATGCTGCCGAGCATCAGCAGCGTGGTCGCCGCATTGCGCGACTTGGGCTTGCGGAATGCGGGCACACCATTGCTGATCGCCTCGACACCGGTCAGCGCGGCACAGCCGGAGGAGAACGCCCGCGCGATCAGGAAGGTGAAGGCCAGCCCGTAGAGGTGCTCCTCCTCCGCGTTGAGTTGGAAGCCCGCCGATTCGGCGCGCAGATCGTCACCGAAGACGAAGATGCGCAACAGCCCCCATCCGAGCATCGCGAACATGCCGAAGATGAAGGCGTAGGTCGGAATCGCGAAGGCGACACCGGATTCCCGGATGCCGCGCAGATTGATCGATGTCAGCACGACAATGGCGACCACCGCGAACAACACCTTGTGCGTGGCGACGAACGGAATCGCGGACCCGATATTCGACGCCGCCGAGGAGATCGACACCGCCACCGTGAGCACATAGTCCACCAACAGCGCACTACCGACGGTGAGCCCGGCATTGGGCCCGAGATTGGTGGTGGCCACCTCGTAGTCACCGCCACCAGAGGGATAGGCGTGCACGTTCTGCCGGTAGCTGGCGACCACCACCGCCATCACAAATGCGACCGCAAGACCGACCCAGGGGGCGTAGACGTAGGCCGAGATACCGGCCACCGAAAGGACGAGGAAGATTTCTTCCGGCGCGTACGCCACAGAGGACATCGCGTCGGAGGCGAACACGGGGAGCGCGATCCGCTTCGGCAGCAGGGTATGGCCCAGCGCATCGCTACGGAAAGGCCTGCCCAGCAGCACACGTTTGGCTGCCGTCGTCAACTTGGACACTGGAGCGAGCATAGATCCCCGCAGGGTGGAGCGCTGCCCCGGCCGGCAAGCGTCGTATGTTTGGTCGGCGCGCGTGAGGGAAATTGGGGCTTGGGAACATATGACGGGTACGGTTCCATGCCGGAGATAGCAAACCGAACGCCCCGCAGTGCGAGCTCATGCCCCGGTGGAGGAAGCTTGCATAGGCATGGAGGGCCTCCGAGTGCCGCCAATTGAACATGGTTCCAGGAACGAGGTTGCACGGTGTACGTAGTGATCATGGGTTGCGGACGAGTCGGCTCATCGCTGGCACGCGCCCTGGTCCGGGTCGGCCATGAGGTCACCGTGATCGACCGGGACCAAAGTGCCTTCTTGCGCCTCGGCGAGGACTTCCCCGGTGAGCGGGTGATCGGCGTCGGCTTCGACCGGGATGTGCTGACCCGCGCCGGAATCGAGCGGGCCGATGCCTTCGCCGCGGTCTCCTCCGGCGACAACTCCAACATCATCTCCGCGCGGGTGGCCCGCGAGATGTTCGGGGTGCAGCGCGTGGTCGCGCGCATCTACGATGCCAAGCGCGCCGCCGTCTACGAGCGTCTCGGCATCCCGACCATTGCCACCGTGCCCTGGACCACCGACCGCTTCCTGACCACCCTGATCGGCGACGGCGGCACCACCACCTGGCGCGATCCGACGGGCACCGTCGCGGTGGCCCAGCTGATCCTGCACGAGGACTGGTATGGCCGTACCGTGCGCGATCTGGAGCGCAGCACCGGCGCCAGGGTCGCGTTCATCATCCGGTTCGGCCAGGGCCTGCTGCCCGAGAGCAAGACCGTGGTCCAAGCCGACGACATCGTCTATGTCGCCGCGACCTCCGGCTCCGTCGGCGAGGCCGTTGCCTTGGCCGGTAAGCCCCCAGCAAGCGAGGACTGAACATGAAAGTGGCCATCGCCGGAGCCGGTGCCGTCGGCCGCTCGATAGCCAGAGAGCTATTGCGCGGCGGCCATCGGGTGATGCTGCTCGAGCGTCAGCTCGACCATATCGACCCCGCCGCCATCCCGGATGCCATCTGGGTGCATGCCGACGCGTGCGAACTCGCACTGCTCGAGGACGCCGGGTTGGAGACCTACGAGGTCGTCATCGCCGCCACCGGTGACGACAAGGTGAATCTGGTGCACAGCCTGTTGGCCAAGACCGAATTCGGTGTGCGCCGGGTGGTGGCCAGGGTCAACGATCCGCGCAATGAGTGGCTCTTCGATGCGGCCTGGGGCGTCGATGTCGCGGTGTCGACACCGCGGCTGCTCGCCTCGCTGGTCGAGGAAGCCGTTTCGGTCGGTGATCTGGTGCGACTGATGACCCTGCGACAGGGTCAGGCGAATCTGGTCGAGATCACCCTGCCCAGCGATACCGCCTTGGCGGGTAAGCCGGTCCGCACGCTCACCCTGCCGCGCGACGCCGCCCTGGTGACGATTCTGCGCGGCGGCCGGGTGATCGTGCCGCAGCCCGACGACCCCTTCGAGGGTGACGACGAACTGTTGTTCGTAACCTCCGTGGAGGCCGAGGAAGACCTGCGGGTGGCGCTGGCCACGCACGGCATCAAACCCTGACTCCCCGACAAGGCTGATCCGGGTCAACGCCCGGCTGCCTCAGGCCGCGGCCTGCAGCTCGGCCCGCAGCTTGTTCAGCGCGCGATGCTGCATCACGCGAACCACACCCGGACTGGTGCCGATGGCCTCCGCGGTCTGTGCCGCGGTCCAGCCGAGCACGATCCGCATCACCAGCACCTCGCGATGCGCTGGCGCAAGGATCTTCATCAATTCCCTGGTGGCGGCGCTACGTTCGGACGCGATCGCCCACTCCTCCGGACCGGCCGCGGTCGATGCCATATCGGGCACCTCATCGACCGGATACATCGGGTGCAGCTGTGAGCGCCGGAACGCGTCTGCCACCTTATTGGCCGCGATGCCGTAGACGAAGGCCAGGAACGACTTGCCCTGATCCCGGTAGCGCGGAATGGCATTGACGGTGGCCAGCAGGATCTCCTGAACCACATCGTCGGCCGTGACGTGCAGATGCGCGGTATTGCCCAGGCGCGCACCGCAATACCGGCGGACCAGCGGATGCACCAGCCGGATGATCTCGGCGACGGCCGCGCGGTCTCCCGCGGCCGCCGGGCCGATCAACTTATCGAGCTCGGCCGATATCCGACGGCTCTCCGACAGGGCCGGGTTGTGGTGGGCTTGCTTCTTCGACAGTGCCGCAATGTTGTGCTCGGTAGCCAACTTCCGAGTCCTTTCTAGCCGATCGTGCTCTTTTTGCTTGCACTGATCGTCTGATGAACTCGATCGCCCAACCAGGCACCCCAGGGTGGGTACTCCCCCACCTCCGGCGGCGATTTGTTAACACCCCGACGACATCGGGGCGAGTGTTTACCGGGCCGCTTCGGCCGAGGTCCCGCGGTGCACCGGCAGGTGTCCGGCACGTCGTACCGCCCACACCGTGACGGCCAGCGCGACCGCGGTCAGCGGCCAGCCCATCGCGATGCGCGCGAAGGCGAGCCAGCCGGTGCGATCGGTGTCGTAGAGCTGTGATTGCACCAGGTAGCGCGCGCCGAATACGACCACCCAGGTGGTGGTCGCGAGATCGTAGAGGCGGACGATGCGCCGATCGGACCGCCATTCGGAACCGTGGCCGTTGAGCACACCCCAGATGACGCCGACCAGCGGCCAGCGCACCAATATCGACACCAGGAACACCCCCGCGTACACCAGGCTGGTGTAGATGCCGAAAAGGAAGAAGCCTTTCGCCTCACCCATCCGGTAGGCGATGAACGCGCAGATGCCGACCCCGAGGAAGCCGGAGATCGCGGGCTGGATCGGACTGCGCCGAACCAGGCGCCACACCAGAATCGCCGCGGCAACGCCGAGCGCCGACCAGATCGCCGCGGTGAGCCCGGCAAAGGTATTGACGGGTACGAAGACGAGGACCGGCAGGGTCGAATAGATCAGCCCGCTGAACCCACCCAGCTGCTCCAGCAGGGTCTGTTCGGCCTCTTCGATCTCGGCGTCGGTTTCGGCGTCGACGGGGCGATCGACCGCCTCGGACGGGTCGATCGGCCTACGCCCTCCGGTCTGGCTCGTAGCACGGATCTCGGCGGCGTTCTCGTTGCTCGATGGCATACGTCAGCTGTTCTCACGCAATTCGTAGTAGGGGTTGTAGATCACCTTACGGCCATCGCGGTCACCGACCCGACCGCGAACGAGGATCTTACGGCCCGGTTCGATACCCGGGATCCGCCGACGCCCGATCCACACCAGACTGATGGCATCGGTGCCGTCGAAGAATTCTGCCTGAACACTGGCGCCGACGGACTTCGGACACGCTTCGACGCTGCGTAGTCGCCCGAGCATCGTGGCCTCGTCACCGCGACGGCACTCCGAGGCCCGGCACGCACCCGACGCGTCGGCCGATTCGGCGAGTTCCTCGGCGTCCAGCTGATCGATGTCCTCGGTCAGCCTGCGGCCCAGACGGCGAAAATAACCTGAGGCGGCGGATGACATGTGGTGCTCTCCTGGGTGGAGCAAGACGACGTGGTGACACGCCATCGTGGTTGTTCCGGTAACGACCGGCTGTAGGCCGTATACCCGCCACTGTAGATGGGCAACCCTCCCCCCGCTACGCTCGGAGCGGTGTTCGACTCCCCACATTTCGCGCCCGATCACCGCGGCCGCGCCCCGATCGCGGTGGCGTTGCCGGGCACCGGATCGGATGCCGACTTCGCGCGCCGCGCCTTCGGACCCGCCTGTGCGGCACGCGGAATCGAATGCGTCGCCGTCGAACCCGATCCGCGCGCTGTGGTTGCCAGTTACCGAGCCGCGCTCGACGCGGCCGCCCTGCGCGGCCCCGTACTGGCCGCTGGAATCTCCCTGGGCGCAGCGATTGCGCTGGAGTGGGCCGGTGAGCACCCCGGCGCAGCAATCGGCGTAGTGGCAGCGCTACCGGGCTGGACCGGACCGGATACCGCGGCCTGCCCGGCCGCGCTCAGCGCCGCGGCCACCGCCGCCCAACTGCGCGCGGACGGTCTCGACGCGGTCGTCGAACGGATGCGCGCGAGCAGCCCGCGCTGGCTCGCCGACGCGCTCACCCAATCCTGGCGCTCGCAATGGCCGCGGCTGCCCGACGCCTTGCAGGAGGCCGCCGACTACAAGTGGCCCGGCACCGAACGACTCGGCACCATCGAGGTGCCGGTCGCGATCATCACAGCGATCGATGATCCGGTGCACCCGCTGGCGGTCGCCGAGGAATGGGCCGAGCTGATCCCGCGCTCCGAATTGATCCGGATCACCCTCGACGAGCTCGGCGCGGACCCCGCGATTCTCGGATATAGCGGGATCACCGCATTCGCCTGACGCCCCCGGCCCGGGTGCTCGTCGCGAGAACACGAAGCCCCAGCGTTCGGCTGGGGCGACGAATTGCGTTCGGGCGTCGGCTAATTCAGCCCGAGCTGCTGCATGGCGGAACCGTCCGCACCGCGCCGGGGTTCATTCGGCATGCGCGGCGGGATCACCGCCTGCGGCCCGGCCTGGGCGGCGGCCTGCTGGGCGGCGATCGCCTGCTGTTGCGCCTCCACCTGCGCCTGGTGCGCGGCGGCCAACTGCTCGGCCAGCTCCGGCGGCAGTACAACGGCCAGCGGCTCGCGCACCGGCATCGGCTCGTCGCCGCGTCGGATCACGGTCTCGCTCATGATGGCTCGCGCGGCCCGCACCAGCGGTGCGTCGTCATCGGCGGCGCCCTGCGGACCCGCTGCCACCAGACGCACCATCCACCGCGGCCCGTCCACCCCGATGAAGCGCAGATCCGCGCCCTCGGTGATGGCGAGCAGTTCCCGGCCCCATGGTCCGGTCTCCACCGCGACCCTGGCGCCGTCCTTGCGTAGGGATTCGGCGAGATCGGCTGCCACCGAACGCCATTGGCCCGCCGACTTGGGTGCGGCGTAGGCCGCCACGGTGATCCGGCCGTGTTCGGTCGCCAGGTGCACCGCCTGCGGGGTGCCGTCCGGGGTCATCTCGACCTGTAGCTGACCGCCCGGCGGGACCGGCAGGATGACCGAACCGAGATCCAGGCGCTGATCGGCCACATTCTCCAGCAGCTCGGCGACTTCGCCGTAGTCGTACGGGCCGGATTTGGGCATCTGCGCGTCGGCGGTGCCGTGCTCGGATTCGTCGTACTCGTCGTCGTAGTCGGACTCGTCATAGCCGGGCTCGTCATAGCCGGGCTCGTCGTCGTAGTTCGCGACGGCGTATTCGGCTGGGACGACCGGATTCTCATCGGTGATCGGGTCGATGATCGGGTTCTCGTCGGTGATCGGCTCATCGTCGTAGCCCGCGTGTCCGTAGCCGGTGTTGTATTCGGCGTCGTAATCCCCCGGGTAGGCACCCGGGTATTCGTCGTCGTACTGATCGTCGGCGAACTGTTCACGTCCGCCGGGCTTGCGTCTCTTTCCGAACATTCCCGTCATGCCTCCTTGCCGAGGGCGCCCGCGCCGTCGGCCGCCGCGGCCAGACTCGCGTGGCCACCGCTCGACCCGTAACCGCCCGCACCCCGCGTGGTGTCGTCGAGCCCGTCGACCTCCACGAAATCGACCAGCTCGACCCGCTGAACCAGCAACTGCGCGATCCGATCACCCCGGCGCAGCTCGATCGGGGTGCGCGGATCATGGTTGATCAGGCACACCTTGATTTCGCCCCGATACCCCGCGTCCACCGTGCCCGGGGTATTCACCACGGACAGACCGGTTTTCGCGGCCAGACCGGAACGCGGATGGATCAGGCCGACCGTGCCGACCGGTAGCGCGACGGCGACACCGGTGCCGACCAGTACCCGCTCCCCCGGCTCGATGATGACGTCCTCTGTGGTGCACAGGTCCACGCCCGCGTCTCCGTGGTGGGCACGCGTGGGCATGGGAATGCCGGGATCAAGCCGCAGCAAGGGTATAGGTGAAAGTGCGCTCACGTTCAACGAGCCTACGCGTACGCCCTCGACCTCAGTGAATTAGTGTTGAGTCGTGTCGGACCAGCCCAACCCAGTGACTATGGACGAACAACAGACCGGCTTCGAGCCCTACCGGGAGCGCCTGTGGGTGCCACTGTGGTGGTGGCCGGTCGCGTTCGCGATCACCGGCTTGCTGGCGGCCGAAATCCATATGGGCGCACCGGGTCTGCGCGCATGGCTGCCCTACGCGCTGTTGTTTCCGGTGCCGGTGTGGGTACTGGTGTGGCTGAGCCGCCATCGGGTCGAGGTGGCCCAGGATGCCTCCGGCGTCCGCGAACTTCGCGCCGATCGGGCACATCTACCGGTGAACTTCGTGGCCAAGGCGGCCACCGTGGCCCCCACCGCCAAGAGTGCGGCGCTGGGCCGCCAGCTCGACCCCGCCGCCTATGTTCAACATCGGCCATGGGTGGGGCCGATGGTGCTGCTGGTACTCGATGACCCGGACGATCCGACACCGTACTGGCTGGTCAGTACACGACGGCCCGACCGGGTCCTGGCCGCGCTTGGCATACCTGGCTGAAAGCCGGGCGTGCCGAGCGCGGGCTCTGTGTATTGATCTCGGGCTGGAGATCAGATCTCGCGCCGGGATCAGGCTGCGCAGTCCATGCAGATCATCTGGCCGCCACTCTCGCTGGCCAGCCTGCTCCGGTGATGGACCAGGAAACAGCTGGAACAGGTGAACTCGTCCGCCTGCTTCGGGATGACCCGAACCGTCAGCACTTCCTCGGACAGGTCCGCGCCGGGAAGCTCGAACGACTCCGCGGTATCGGATTCGTCGACATCCACGACGGCGGACTGTGCCTCGTTGCGACGAGCCTTCAGCTCCTCCAGCGAATCTTCCGACACTTCGTCGGATTCTGTGCGCCTCGGTGCGTCATAGTCGGTTGCCATGTCGTCTTCCCCTCGTCCTTACTCCGTATATCCCGGACCGGGCCGCTCATCCGATCCACTCGGAATCGGAATGACCAGCACCGCCCCGCCGGTGGTGCACGTCACACGTACACCGGTCCCCTATCAGGGCGGATCGCGCGAACCCACCTTTGATAGCGCTCGGTAAACGCAGGACATGCCCTGCTTGTTCCCGCGACCGACCACCGATTTCTGGCTGGATGATTCGATCTGGGCCGCCAGACAATAGCGGACGACACGGCAAAAGTCGCAATCAAAACACAGACGATTCGAAACTGAGGGGTAATCGACACCAACCCTGGAACTTACCGAGACCTTACGCACTGTTTCACCCACCCCGGCCAGGCTCCACCCGGCCTGCCGTGTCCCAGGGGCCCAGACATTTTCGTAGAGTATGGCGGTGGTTTCACTCATCACCGAAGGCAGCGCAACGGATCGACAGGGTCAACCCTTCCTCCGGCGACGCAACCAGCCATGGTTGATCCTGATCGGCGTCCTACTCCTGATCTGCACGGTGGTGTGGGTCAAGGCCTTGACGACCGAGGACCGCAGCGGAGCCGCGATGGCGTGCAACTCACCGAGCCCGGCCACCGACGCCAAGTCGCCGCAACCTGCTCCGCTGGGGCAGCGGGTGGGCCAGTCGCGACTGACCGATGTCGAACCGGCGGCGCTCGCCTCGTCCAAGGTCAGGGTGCTGAACGCGAACAACAAGAGCGGTCAGGCCTCCCACATCGCCTCCGCGCTCGGTGATCTCGGCTTCGCGAGCGCACCGGGACAGCAGTTCGGTAACGATTCGGTATATGTCAACGGTGACCTCAATTGCACCGGCCAGATCCGCTTCGGCGTGAACGGCCGACCGGCCGCCGCATCGGTCCAGCTGGTCGCGCCGTGCGCGGAGTTGATCGAGGATCAGCGCACCGACGACACCGTCGACCTGGTACTGGGTTCGGTATTCGGCGAGTCGCTGCGACCGAGTCCGGATGCCGAGGAAGTCCTGAAATCGCTGAAGAATCCGGCGCCCGGCGCATCCACGTCCATTGATCCCAAACTGCTCTCCGCGGCGCGCACGGCACGCTGCTGAGTCGGGCCGGACCAACCCCCTCCCGTCGCCCCGGTGTCGCTCGGCACCGGGGCGATCTGTATCTCCGGTCGCGAATCAGGCGTCGGGAATGGCCACGGTCGCGCCGACCCGGTCGAACAGCTCGGTCAATTCGTCCGCGACGCCGGGCGCGGCGGCGACGACCAACTCACCCGCCGAGCCGGGGCTGGTGGCCGCGGGCAGCCGCAGCACCGCCCCCGCTTCCGCGGCGATCAGCGCGCCCGCGGCCCAATCCCATGCGTTGAGTCCGTGTTCGTAGTAGGCGTCGACCCGGCCCTCGGCGACGAAGCACAGGTCGAGGGCGGCCGCGCCGAAGCGGCGGATATCGCGGATATTCGGCAGGATCTCGGCGACCAGCGCGGCCTGGCGGGCCCTGCGCTGTGTGCCGTAGGCGAATCCGGTGGCCACCAATGCCAACGCCGCCGAGCGCACCGGCGCGCACCGAAGATGGTCGACCGAGCCGTCGGCGGCCACCTTGGTCGCGCCGAGACCCGATGCGGCGCTGTAGGTCGCCGCACGCGCGACATCCACCACCGCACCCGCGACGGGTGCTCCGGCGCGCACCGCGGCCACCGAAATCGCGTAGCCGGGAATGCCGTACAGGAAGTTCACGGTGCCATCGATCGGGTCGACCACCCAGTGCACGGTGTCCGCGTCGGTATCGGCCAGACTCCCGCCGCCTTCCTCGCCGAGGATCGGGTCGCCGGGGCGCGCCTCATCCAGCAGTCGCCGGATCAGGTCCTCGGTCTCGGTGTCCACGATCGTCACCGGATCGGTGGGGTGTCCCTTGGTCCGCACGGCTCCGTCGCGCGCACCGTCCGGGCCGAACACCTCGGGGCGGCGCGAGCGCACGTGCGCCGCCGCGGTTTCGGCGAGTCGGACCGCGATCCGGCGCAACTCGGACACGTCCGCGGCACCCGCGGCGGTGGGCTGGGCGGTAACTGACACTCTGGTCTCCGACATGACCCCATGCCATCACAGATCCTCACTGAACGGGAATCATGTAACGCCCATTACTCTTGTCGTGCACGACACAACGCCGTCGTCGGGCACACCCACCGCATGCGCTCGGACCAGCGGATGGGCGCCTGTGCGGCGGCGCGTTCAACACATCGGCCAGCACAGGGAGCGAGGGAACGTCATGTCCGCTCGGGGGCACGCATTCGGTATCGATATCGGTGGCAGCGGGGTCAAGGGCGCCGCGGTGGATCTGTCCACCGGTGAGTTGGTCCACGAGCGGATCAAGATCGCGACACCGCATCCCTCGACACCGCAGGCGGTCACCGACGCGGTCGTCAAACTGGTCGCCCAGGCCGAGTGGGACGGTCCGGTCGGCATCACGCTGCCCTCGGTCGTACTCGAAGGCGTCGCCCAAACGGCCGCCAATATCGATAAGTCGTGGATCGGCACCGACGCGCGCGCCCTGTTCTCCGAGGCGCTCGACGGCCGCGCGGTCACCGTGCTCAACGATGCGGACGCGGCCGGACTCGCCGAGGACCGCTATGGCGCGGCAAAGGAGTTCGACGGCCTGGTGGTGCTGCTGACCTTCGGCACCGGCATCGGCTCGGCGCTGCTGTTCCACGGCACGCTGGTGCCCAATACCGAACTCGGGCATCTCGAGATCGGCGGCATGGAGACCGAACATCGCGCCGCGGCCTCGGTCAAGGATCGCGATGGCCTGAGCTACGCCCAGTGGGCCGCCCAGGTCAGCATCGTGCTGAGCGGACTGGAGAACCTTTTCTGGCCGAAGGTCTTCGTCGCCGGTGGCGGCATCAGCAGGGACGCCGAGCAGTGGATCCCGTTGCTCACCAACCGAACCCAAGTGATCCCCGCCCACTTGGAGAACACCGCGGGCATCGTGGGCGCGGCGATGGCCATCGACGCCGGTATCGCGCCGTGAGCGAACCGTAACCAAGATCGGCGGATCCGGAAGGCGCGCGGACAGTACGGCATTAGCCGTTGCTGGGATCATGCCGTAGGTACCCTGGTTCGATCGTTACAATGGAACGTACTCCGGCCGCGAGCCGGAAACCCCAGACCCGGCGCTCAGCCGGTGAAACCCGACAGACCGCTCCGCCGGAACACCACTCTGGCGTGACGCCGCACGAGACCGTCACGAAAGGGCGTACGTGGTAGCCACGACCCGTCAGACCGCCGAATCGGCCGATGCCGACTCCGCAGATGTAACCGAAGCACGGCCGGTCCGCAAGGCTGCCGCTAAGAAGGCTCCGGCCAAGAAGGCCGCCGCCAAGAAGGCTCCGGCCAAGAAGGCCGCCGCGAAGGCGACGAAGGGCCCCGCCAAGAAGGCCGCACCGAAGAAGGCCGGACCCGACGGTGAGCCGGGCGGCGAGGAGAACCTCGAGGCCGAGGATCTGGACCTGGAGGATCTCGGCGACCTCGAGGTGTCCGAGGACGACCTCACCGACGACGCCGAGGATCTGGTCGAGGAAGTCGCCGAGGAAGTCGAAGAGGGCGAGACCGACGAGCCGACCGCCGCGGACAAGGCCTCCGGCGACTTCGTCTGGGATGAGGAGGAATCCGAGGCGCTGCGCCAGGCCCGCAAGGACGCCGAGCTCACCGCATCGGCCGACTCGGTGCGTGCCTACCTCAAGCAGATCGGCAAGGTCGCGCTGCTCAACGCCGAGGAGGAGGTCGAACTCGCCAAGCGGATCGAGGCCGGGCTCTACGCGGCGGAGAAGGTGCGCGAATTCGCCGAACAGGGCGAGAAGCTGCCGGTCGCGATGCGGCGCGACTACACCTGGATCGTGCGCGACGGCAACCGCGCCAAGAACCATCTGCTGGAGGCCAACCTGCGCTTGGTGGTCTCGCTGGCCAAGCGCTACACCGGCCGCGGCATGGCGTTCCTGGATCTGATCCAGGAGGGCAACCTCGGTCTGATCCGCGCGGTCGAGAAGTTCGACTACACCAAGGGCTACAAGTTCTCCACGTACGCCACCTGGTGGATCCGCCAGGCGATCACCCGCGCCATGGCCGACCAGGCCCGCACCATCCGTATCCCGGTGCATATGGTCGAGGTCATCAACAAGCTCGGCCGCATCCAGCGCGAGCTGCTCCAGGATCTCGGCCGCGAGCCGACCCCGGAGGAGTTGGCCAAGGAAATGGACATCACGCCGGAGAAGGTCCTCGAGATCCAGCAGTACGCGCGTGAGCCGATTTCGCTGGACCAGACCATCGGCGATGAGGGCGACAGCCAGCTCGGCGACTTCATCGAGGACTCCGAGGCCGTCGTCGCGGTGGACGCGGTGAGCTTCACCCTGCTGCAGGATCAGCTGCAGTCGGTGCTGGAGACGCTGTCCGAGCGCGAGGCGGGCGTGGTGCGGCTGCGCTTCGGCCTGACCGATGGCCAGCCGCGCACCCTCGACGAGATCGGCCAGGTCTACGGGGTCACCCGTGAGCGCATCCGCCAGATCGAGTCGAAGACCATGAGCAAGCTGCGCCACCCGAGCCGCTCCCAGGTGCTGCGCGACTATCTCGACTAGGCAATCGCCAGGATCGGGCCGCTGAGCTGCTGCTCAGCGGCCCGATTTCGGATCCGGACCACAGCACAGCGCTACTAGTCCAAAGTAGTCGCAACAACTTTCAGCACGTGGCGTTCGAATAGGCCCAGCGGCGCGCCGAACGGCATGGTGATCATCGGCGGAACGTCAGGTCTCGGCCTCGAGATCGCGCACCGGTTGGCCCCGCGTGGGCTCGTGCCGACGCTTCTCGCGCGCGACCCCGCCAAACCTTGGGCTGCGCACGGCAAGATTTTGGCCCGGACACCGGGTGCGCGCGTAGGTCGTGTCCGTCGACGTAACAAACCGGGCGGCACTCGACGACGCCCTCGCGGAAATATTGGTCGAGACCGGGCGGCTCGATGCGCTGGATCGCGCAGGACATCGACGCGGGCACGCGCGGCATCGTTCTCGTTCGGCGACGCGGCTCCTCGTGACGGCCCAGCGAAGCGCCCCCGGTATCGCGGCAGAGATCAGCCGCCACCGCATCGCCAACGTCTACCGAGGCGTAGCGAACCACTCCTTCTTGAAGGATCAGCGGCCACGGATACCGGCCACGGATACCAGTGTGGGCACGGCAACTCTGCCCGCACTCTCTTCGCTTGCGGTCCCGCTATCGTCGAATCCAACTGCGCTCGTTCATGATTGCGATGGTGCTGATCTGAACTGTTTCTGCGACAGCGCTTTTCGGCGTACTTCAGCGCAACCGACCAGCCACTTGGCGGCAATCGCGATAGCGTCCGGCTCGCTAACCAATTCAGGTTTCAATCAAACCTAAAAGTGACAGAAACCACTTCCAGGGAAACGGATTTCGACGCCCAAACGACGGTCAGCTGTCGTATTGTCTGACCCGCCGTTATTTCAATCGCCGAATATTCCACCTTCGGCAGTGGAGGCGTTGCGTGCTCGACATCTACCATTTCAGCTATGGTCTACTAACCCCGCTACTGGCCTACACCATGTCGGTGACCGGATGCCTGCTCGGATTGCAGTGCGCGGCCCGTGCCCGCACCGGCAACGACCGCGTCGGCTGGCTGCTCGGCGCGGCCATCTCGATCGGCGGTACCGGCATCTGGGTCATGCATTTCATTGCGATGCTCGGGTTTTCGATCCGGGGCACCGAGATCCGATACGACCTACCGCTCACTCTGCTCAGTGCGATCACCGCGATCGCGGTGGTCGGCATCGGCCTGTTCATCGTGATCCAGCCCGAGCCGACGCTGCTCGGGCTGCTGACCGGAGGCACGGTCACCGGGATCGGCGTCGGAGCCATGCATTACGCGGGCATGTACGCGATGAAGTCGAATGCGGTGATCAGCTACGACGCGCAGCGGGTGACACTGTCGATGGTGATCGCCGTGGTCGCGTCGATCGTGGCGTTCTGGTTCACGTTGCGCGTCAAGGGATTTCTGTCCACCGTCGGTGCCGCATTGATCATGGGCATCGCCGTCTGCGGTATGCACTACACGGGGATGTCGGCGATGCACGCGCACGCCGGGCACGGCGGGCACGACAGCACCCCTGAGGGCACGGAAGCCATGCAGTTGATCGGGCCGCTGATCGTCACGATCAGTGTGGTGACCATGCTGCTGCTCATCAGCGTCAGCCTGACCGAGATCGAGCGCAATATCGAACTGCCGCCATTGCGGCTCGCGCCGCGTGCCAAGGCGGATCAGCTGCCGCCGCTGCCACCGGTCGAGGCGGATCCGCTGCCGGTCGAGGCGGAGATCCTGCCGCCCACGACCGCGTACTGGCCGACGCGGACCGAGGTGCCGCACCGCTGAGCCGCGCACGGCGGGCGATAAACGCTCAGTCCCGGGTCGGCCAGTATCGCGCCGGACGCGCTCCGCGGGCCCCGTCGTAGGCCGGATCGTCCACATCGGTGATGCCGATGTGCAACAGCAGCATCATGGTCACCATGCCGACGCCGACCGTCAGCGGAGTCAGCAGCTGGGCCGCGCCAGCACCGGCGGGTGCGTGCAGGTGCTGGCCATTCTGCACATGCATCGCGAACATGCCCGTGTAGTGCATGCCGCAGACGGCGACACCCATGACCAGTGCCGCGCCGATGGTGGCGATGGTGCCGCGCACATGCAGCGCGAACCATAGCGCCGCGGTCGCGGCGATCACCGCGATCACGATCGACAGGCTCACGATCAGGCCGTCGTATCCGATCAGCGCATCCGATTTCATCGCGTACATGCCGGAGTAGTGCATGGCGCCGACACCGACACCGGTGATCGCACCACCGATGTAGAGGGCCAGCGGCTCCAATGCCCGCTGCTGTGCGACCCAGAGCCCGATCCACACCACCACCATGGCGATGACCGCGCTGAGCAGGGTGATCGGCACGTCGTAGCGGATCGACGCGCCGTGGATCGAAAAGCCCAGCATGGCAATGAAATGCATGACCCAGATGCCGGTGCCGCCGATCGCGACGGCCGCGGCGATGAGCCATCCGGCGTGGCCGTTACCGGCCCGCGCCCGCGCCACACAGCGCAGTCCCAGCAATGATCCGGTGAATGACATCAGATAGGCGATCACAGGCGTCAGCCACCCGTGGCTGAAGTGGTCGATCCGCAGCACGCGACCTCCCTCGCTGGACGGACTTCGACCGTCACCGCGACAGCGCGAACCCGCCCACTTGTCCAGAACTAGCAGGTAGGCGATTTACAGTACTATCGTCCGCTAAATTTGTCATGGGATGATCCGACTAGTGGGATCGCGCGGCCGATCCGATGACAATCGCTCGTCAACCATGCATACCAACCGGTCATGGGCCGCCGGAGACGGCCAACTGCACCGCCTGGCAACCGGTCAGCACCGATATCACTGGGGCACAATGGATCTCGCGGATTCGACAATCGGCGACAGGCGTTCGCACATCTGCGAGGGCGATCGCGTGATTTCGGCACGCATCCCGAGTCCTGTTGCGGCCCAGAGCCACCGAGCGCGATCAGAGGCACTCACCAACCGGACTCGACCCACGCCGAGTTTCGGACCCGCGAGTCGTCGCATTTGCTGCGCGCTGCCGCCCGCCAACCATTTGGTCGGCCGACCAATTCTTTGCAGCCCCTGACGCCCGGATATGCACCGACAGCGGGTGCGACCGACCAGGTCAGGTGAGTCAGAACACAGACTTGGCGGGTCGGCGGACATGACGGCCCCACGCCCGGCAGACTTGAGCATTGTGGTTGCCCCCACTTTGCACCGGATCCATTCGCCATGGACGCGAACGGTCGACCTGCGCGATGAACTCCGCGCGGTCTGGTCGTGGGTGCGTCGCCCCGGGCTGGCGCGCCGACTCCTGCCGGAACTGCGCCAGCACCTATCGGGCGCACCGGCCAGCACCGCGTATGCGTTCACCTTGTTCGTCACCTGGTGGACACTGCGCGGAGTCGGCGATTCGGTGGAGCGCAGGCTGATCTTCTCGGCCTCGACCAATCTCTACAACATGCAGCACAACCCCATCCAGGTGCTGGTGGCCTCGGCGTTCTGGACCCAGGGTCAGTTTCCCTGGATCACCATCGCGGAGATTCTGGTGGTCATGGGCTTCGCCGAACGGTGGCTCGGCACCAGTCGCTGGATTCTGCTGTTCGCCACCGGGCATATCGGCGCGACGCTGCTCACCGTCACCGCGATCGATCACGCCATCGACCGCCACATCATCCCGGTGCGCGTGCAGTACGCCGCCGATGTCGGCACCAGCTACGGGTTCACGGCAGTACTGGCCGCCATGGCCTTCCACTTCCGCGGTGCGGTCCGCGTGGTGTGGGCGGCGGTCATCATCATCGTCCTCGGCTCGGCGCTATTGATCGGTCCGACCTTCACCGACTATGGGCATATGTGCGCGGCCCTGATCGGTTTGGCCGTCGGGCTCGTGGCCTCGACCTTCTGGCGTCGCGTCGAACGCCGGCGCGCCGCACGCGACACGAGTTCCGCCGCAACACAGGTTCCGGCGATCGCGACGACTCCGCTGCCGACGACGACCGACGACGTAAGTGCCGCCGATGCGACTTCCGTTGCGGCCCAGCCCCTATCCAGTGCTGGCGGCCGGGCTGAGGCGGCGCTGCACCAGCCCGATGACCGGTTCGACGACGCGGGCCGCGATCGGGCCGAGCACCGCCATCAGTAGCACATAGGCCGAGGCGAGGCCGGCGAGCTCACCGGCGACCGCGCCCATACCCACCGCCAAACCCGCGATGACGATGGAGAATTCACCGCGCGCCACCAGTGCGGCACCAGCCCGCGCCCGGCCCATCCGGCGGATGCCCTGTCGACTTGCCGCCCACCAGCCGGTCGCCACCTTGGTGACCATGGTGACCACCGCGAGCAGGATGGCCCAGCCGAGCACCGGCGGGATCGCACTCGGGTCGGTGCTGAGTCCGAAGGCCACGAAGAAGATGGCCGCGAACAGATCCCGGATCGGTTCGAGCAGTTTCGTCGCCTCGTGCGCGGTCGAGCCGGAGATTGCGATGCCGAGCAGGAACGCGCCGACCGCCGCCGAGACGTTCAGCGCCGAGGCCAGTCCGGCGACCAGCAGCGCGGCACCGAGCAGCTTCAACAGGAAGACCTCGCGGTCGGCGCTGTCCACGACCGCCGACACGTACCGGCCGTACCGCAATGCCACCACGAGCACGACGGTGACGGTGGCCAAGGCGAGCCCGAGTACGGTGAGCCCGCTCAGGAAACTCGTGCCCGCCAGGATCGCGGTGAGGATCGGCAGATACATCGCCATCGCCAGATCCTCGAAGACCAGAATCGACAGGATCACCGGTGTTTCCCGGTTACCGAGGCGCCCGAGATCATTGAGCACCTTGGCGACGATGCCCGAGGACGAGATGTAGGTGACTCCGGCCAGCGTGATCGCTCCCGTCATTCCCCAGCCGAGTATCAGTGCGACCACCGCGCCGGGCGTCGCGTTGGCGACGATATCGACCAGACCCGCGGCCCATGAGCGGCGCAGTCCGGTGACCAGTTCGGCCGCGGTGTATTCCAGTCCGAGCAGCAACAACAGCAGCACAACGCCGATTTCGCCTGCGATATGGCCGAATTCGTTCGCGGCGCCGAGTTCGATGAATCCGCCCTGGCCGAAGGCCAGCCCACCGAGCAGGTATAGCGGAATCGGGGACATGCCGAAGCGAGCCGCCACTCTCCCGAGCATGCCGAGGGCGAATAACACCGCCCCGAGCTCGATGAGGGCGAGCGCGGTTTCGTTCACGCTCTCACCCGTGCGTCAAGATCTTCGCGGCCGCGTCCAGACCGTCGGGTGTCCCGACGACCACGAGTATGTCATCGGCGGTAAAGGTGAAATCCGGTCCCGGCGAGGGGTGCAGCTGCCCGGCGCGCATCACGGCGACAATGGAAGCCTTTGTGCGCGTGCGCATTCCGGTCTCGCCGAGCGTGCGGCCCTCGTACGGGGAATCCTCGCCGATGGGTAGTTGGCGGGTGGTGATCCCGGGTAGATCGCGGTGGTCCTCGCGTAGCTTCGCGACCAACTGCGGCGCGCCGAGCAGGTTCGCGAGCACCGACGCCTCGTCGGGGGTCAGCGGTACCTGGGCGGCGCAGGCGTCCGGGTCATCGGGTTTGGAGACGATCAGATCAATACCGCCGTCGCGGTGATCGACAACGCCGATCCGGCGGCCCGACCGCAGCTGAAAGTCTTTGCGTACCCCGATCCCGGGTAGAGCGGTGACATCGACGTTCACATCCTCCACCCTAATGGGAGTTGATCGGCGAGCCTACCGCCGGTAGTGGTCGGTGGTAGGCAAGCTGGTCGCCCGAGCCGCCGGTCGGTGAGCACTCCCCCCACCAGGAACGAGTGTCGATTCCTAGGGTTAGATCGTGCCCCGGCCGGTCGGTGAGGCTGCCTGTAGCGCTGATGGGGTGTCGTGCCGAGTTGAGCACTGATCCATTAGGTCGCCGCCGGGTCGCCTTGGGCTCCAACATTTTCGGTCTATTCGCGCCTGAGGAGGTGATCGATGATCTTCGTCGGCGATGACTGGGCCGAGGATCATCACGATGTCCATGTGATGGACGAAAACGGCAAGAAGCTTACTGCGCGGCGCCTACCCGAAGGGCTGGCCGGGATCAGCGGGTTCCACGACCTACTCGCCACGCACGCCGCCGAGCCGGACCAAGTGGTGATCGGCATCGAAACCGATCGTGGCCTGTGGGTCGACGCGCTGGTCGCGGCCGGATATCAGGTGTATGCGATCAACCCGCTCGCGGTCACCCGCTACCGCGACCGACACCACGTCTCGGGCGCGAAGTCCGACGCTGGTGACGCGAAGCTACTCGCCGATCTGGTGCGCACCGACCGGCACAACCACCGCCCGATCGCCGGTGACAGCCCCCAAGCCGAAGCGATCAAAGTCCTCGCCCGCGGACACCAGAACCTGATCTGGACCCGCAACCGCCACACCAACGCCTTGCGCTCGGCGCTGCGCGAGTACTACCCCGCAGCCCTGGCCGCCTTCGACGACCTCGCCGACCGCGACGCCCTGGCCGTGCTCGCCCGCGCCGCCACCCCCGCCGAGGGCGCCCGGTTGAGCCTGTCCGCGATCACTGCCACGATCAAACGCGCTGGGCGCCAACGCAATCTCGACACCCGAGCCACACAGATCCAGACCGCGCTGCGTGCCGAACACCTGCACGCCACCGACGCGGTCACCACCGCGTTCGCCACGACCACCCGCGCCGCGGTCGCCATCATCACCGCGATCAACACCCAGATCCACGACCTCGAAGCCGAACTCGCGAACCATTTTGAGAAACACCCGGACGCCGACATCTACCTCTCCCTGCCAGGACTCGGTGTCATCCTCGGCGCCCGGGTGCTCGGCGAGTTCGGCGACGACCCGAACCGATACACCACCACCAAGTCTCGCAAAAACTACGCCGGAACCTCACCCCTGACCATCGCGTCCGGGCGCAAACGCGCCGTACTGGCCCGCCACGTCCGCAACCGACGCCTCTACGACGCCATCGACCAATGGGCCTTCTGCACCCTCACCCAAAGCCCCGGCGCCCGCGCCTACTACGACCACCACCGCACCGCCGGCGACCTACACCACCAAGCCCTACGCGCCCTCGGCAACCGCCTCGTCGGCATCCTCCACGGCTGCCTGCACCACCACACCCCCTACAACGAACACACCGCCTGGGCACACCAACAAAACACCCAAGCCGCTTGACAACTTACGCACCTGGGATGTCTAACCGGCAAAAACGACCAACCGCCCACAAGTCCCGCGATCGCACCGCGAGCCGGACCACACCGGAACCGATGGCGAACATCGGCGCAGGTATCGATCACGTCGATCAACGGATCGACCACGCCTCCTTCCTTCGGCTGACCCGCAGATACCGCGGTGTGTGCTGTGATGGGTCGATGCGGCGGCAGTGGGAGGCCTTGTCGGCGACCGCGCAGGACGCGCTGGTCGCCGCCTTCGCGTTCGCGCTCGGTGCCGGGCTCTATCTCACCGGCCTGTTCGAGATGGCCAGTGACCTCAGCCGCCACCCGTCGCTGCCGGTGCGATTCGGGGTGCTCGCGCTGATCTGCGTGGCGAGCTTCCTGCGGCGGCGCACACCGGTGCTGGCGCTCGGTATCGGGCTGATCCCGTTCGCGATCGATTTCGCACTCGGCCCGACGGTGCCGATCTGGCTCATCTATTCGGATCTGATCTATGCGGGTGTGCTGTATGCCGCACCCGCGCGCTCGCGCTTCGTGGTCATGGTCTGCGGGGTGCTCTCGGTCGCGCTGACGTTATCGGCCCTGATACTCGGCGACTGGCGGATCGCGGTGGTCACCATCGCGGCCCTGTTCGCCTTCGTCGCGACGCCGCTGTGGTGGGCGTTGTCGGTGCGCGGACACAAGGAGATCGCGGAGGCCGAACGTAAACGCGCACAGGCGATGACATTGGTCGCCGAACTGGATCGGCGCGCTGCCATCGCCGATGAACGCAAGACGATGGCGCGGGATCTGCACGATGTGATCGCGGGGCATCTGTCCGCCATCGCGATCCAGTCCGAGGCGGCGCTGGGTGTGCTGGCCCGGCAGCCGGTGCCGGACGGCCGAATCGACGATCCCGCTATCGCCGGGATCATTTCCTCGATCCGGTCCAATAGTGTCAGCGCACTGCAGGAGATGCGCACCATGATCGGTCTATTGCGCCGCGACGACGGCGCCGACGACGACGTTGCGGCACCGCGCAAACTGGCCCAGCTGCCCATCCTGGTCGATGCCGCCCGCGCGGCCGGAATCACCGTGCGCGTGCGGGATTCGCTGAACGGGACACCGCTGCCGAGCGCGGTCGACCAGGCCGCCTACCGCATCGTCCAGGAAGCACTCACCAATGCCATGAAACATGCCCCGGGACAGGAGGTCGACATCGACGTGCGCGTGCAGGCAACGGCTTTGGCGGTCGCGGTACGCAATCCCACCGTACCGACGCGCAGTCGGTCGGATGAGCACGATATGGACCATCGCGGACTGATGAATATGCGCGAGCGGGCCGTCGCCCTCGGCGGCACCTTCACCGCGGGACCGACCGCGGGCGGCTGGGAAGTGCTTGCGCGGCTGCCGATCTCGGCGACGAATCCGTCATGACGGCGGCATCGCACAGCGATTCGATGAGCGATGATGGCCGGATGAACGGTGGGCCCATCCGCGTGCTGCTCGCCGACGATCACGGCGCAATCCGGGCCGGCCTGCGCATCATCCTGGAAACCGCCGAGGGCATCGAGGTGGTCGGTGAGGCCGCCGACGGCGATATCGCGGTGGCACAGGCCAAAGCGCTGCGCCCGGATGTGGTGCTGATGGATGTCCGCATGCCCGGCGTCGACGGCATCACGGCCACCGGCCGCATCACCGCCGACGGCCTGGCCAGGGTGCTCATCCTGACCACCTTCGATCTGGACGAGTACGTCTTTCGCACACTGCGCGCGGGTGCGTCGGGATTCGTGCTGAAATCCGCGTCCGGACAAGCGCTTGTCGATGCGGTGCGCGCGGTGGCAGCAGGCGATGGCGTACTCGCGCCGGAGGTGACCGCCGCGGTGATCAACGCGTTCGCCTCGACCGACGCCCACCCGAGCGAGCCAGCGCCGGACGGCCTGGACGAACTCACCGAGCGCGAACGCGAGGTCCTCGACTGTCTCGGCGAAGGCCTGTCCAATGCACAGATCGCCGCGCGGCTGTTCATCGGCGAGACGACGGTCAAGACGCACGTGTCGCGGGTGCTCACCAAACTCGGTGTGCGGTCGCGGGTTCAGGCCGCCATCGTGGCGCGCGAGGCCAGGGACCGGTAGTTCACGACTCGGGGAAGCTCGGGTCCAGTGCGGCGAAGGTGCCATCCGGACCGGGCTGATACTCGATGACGGCGGTGACCGCGCCGACCGGCAGCGGACCGTACAGATGCGGGAACAACATCGATTCGGGGTCGGTCGGCACGCCTGGTTCCCACTTCACCGGCGCGCCGACCCGGGCCGGGTCGATGCGCAACAGCACCATGTCGCGGCGGCCCCCGAACAGGCGGTTGGCCGGCAGATGCACCTGCTGTGGCGTGGACAGATGAATGAAACCGATCTCCGCGAACGACTCCGGACGGTACTCGCCGGTTTGCCGCGCGGTGAGCCAGTCGGCGAGAGTGCAAATGTGAACGAGCGTGTGAGTGTCGTAGATCACGGGTAATCTCCCGGTAGACAACTGGATAGGTGTTCGTGATCGTGGTCGAGTGGACCTTCGATGCGTGGCCAGTGATGTTCGCCAGTAGCGAAATCCCAGGTTGTGTTATCGAAAACACACAGAATCACTTCCGGGAACAAAGCCCCCGTCCCGAACGTCTGACAGAGTAGTCATACCACTGCTGGGAAGTAGCGGTAGCGAGCCCGCGGAGTGACCACGGGCCCCACACCAGGTGAACGGACTGTAGTGCCGGGAGCCAGGACGGAGGAGTCATGCCAGGAACCCTGACAAGCACCCCACTGACCGCGGTCGATCGTTGCGACCGCTGCGGTGCCGCCGCACGAGTTCGTGCCGTACTGCCCGCAGGTGGCGAGTTGCTCTTCTGCCAGCACCACGCGAATGAACACATGGATCGCTTGCGTGAGCTCGAAGCCGTGATCGACACGGAATCGGCTCCCGCCCTCTGACCAGTCCTCGCGTCCCGACACAACAACATCGCACAACAGAACATCGCTGATAGAACCGACAGCGGGCGACCTACAAGTCGCCCGCTGTCGGCGTTTGTTCATCGAAAGCGCTCACGCCGCTGCGGGATCGGCGAGAATGCCATCGAGCAGCTTCGCGAGTCCGAAGGCGAAGGCGCCCTCCGGGTCCGACGGCGCTTGATAGCGTTCGCCTACCGCCGCGCCGACCCGCGATGCGATCGGGAACTCCGCCACCGACATCACCTCGGTGAGCAGCGGACCATGCTGCTCCCACCACTGCGCGTCGGTCGATTCCGCGGTACTGCGGATTCCGGCGATCACCATCCGCGCATTACCCGTCGCGAATTCCGAGAGCACCGCGATCACGCGGTCCATAGCCAGATCCGATAACCCGATCCCCTCGATCGCGGCCAACTGCCGTTCATAGCGCCGCATCCGTCCCGGGCCGAGCACCAGCCGCCACGGCGGCACCTCGAGCAGCCAGGGATGAGCGATCAGCTCCGCACGCACCTGTTCGGCGATCGCGGCCATGCGATCGCGGACCGGCAGGTCGGCCGGGATCGGCGCGTCCTCGTGGGCGACCGCGTCGACCATCAAGACGATCAGCGCATCCTTGCTCGGCACATAGGTGTAGAGACTCATCGGCCGCAGATCCAGTTCGGCGGCGACGGCGCGGATCGACACCTTGTCGTACCCGTCTCGATCGGCGAGGGCGATGGCGGCGGCGATCACCGCATCGACGCTCACCGTCTGCTTCGGCCCGCGGCCGCGGGAACGCGGTGGCACTGCATGCCGCCACAGCAGACTCATCAGCTGTTTCGCCTGGTCGGGATCGGTCACGTGACCCTCTCGGAATTAACCCGGTACCGTGTACGTTGTTACAATACTCCGTACACCATACGACGATCTAGGGGTCCGCTCTGCCAAGCACACAGGCCACATATCTCCCTGACCGCCACATGTTCGCACTGTGGACGTGGACCGGATCCGGCCCGGGCCGCGCGCCCGAGGGCGATCGCGAAACCCTCGCGCTCGCGGTGCCGACGGCGCCACATGGCGCGATCGAAGTAACCGAGGTGGACTGCGCACTCGTCGATCCGGACGATCTGGTGCATCTGAACCTCACCGATGCGGGTCCGTCCGTACTGGCTTGGCGCGCAGTGCTTCAGGATGGGAGCGATCAGGACGATGCGCCTTCGGTCAACTCAGCGTCATTGATAGCGAACCGCTCTAAGCGACCTGTGCTTCCCACTGCCGCGCATGCTGTACCCGATGCGGTGGGGACGTCGATCGTATCCGCCGAGCGTGCGGTGCGGGTATTGCGCGAAACGCAGTGTGTTCGGCCGGAATTGCGGGAGGGGCTGAAGGCGCGATTGCGGCCGTACCAGGCGCGTGGCGTGGGATGGCTACACGAGACGGTGGCGGCTTATGGCGCAGCGGTGCTGGCCGACGAGATGGGGCTCGGGAAGACGGTGCAGACCATTGGGTTTCTGCTCGGGCGGGGTGGGTCCGGTCCGCAGCTCGTGGTTTGTCCGACATCGCTGGTCGGGAACTGGGCGCATGAGATCACGCGGTTCGCGCCGGGGCTGCGACCGGTGGTGTGGCGCGGGGGCGAGGTCTCGGACGAGCCCGGCACGGTTGTGGTGACCGGATATCCGATGTTGCGGCTGCACGGCGGCGCACTGGCCGATCAGCGGTGGGCGACGGTCGTTTTCGACGAGGCGCAGGCGCTCAAGAATCCGCGCACACAGATATCCAAGGCCGCGCGGGCGCTGTCGGCCCAGGCCACCGTCGCGCTGACCGGTACGCCGGTGGAGAACCATCTCGAGGAGCTGTGGGCCCTGCTGAATCTGGTGACGCCGCGACTGTTCGGGCACCGCACCCAGTTCCGGCGGCGGTTCGTCCGGCCGATCCACGAGGGTTCGGCGGCCGCGGCGGCCCGGTTGCGCGACACTGTCGAGCCGGTGTTGTTGGCGCGCAAGAAGGCACAGGTCGCCGCGTCACTGCCCGCGAAGATCCACAGCGATCTGCTGTGCGACCTCACCGCCGAACAGGAAGGGCTCTACGACCAACTGCTCGACAAGGCCATCGACGACGGCTTCGGGCACGGCCCCCAGCGGCAGAGCCGGGTGCTCGCGGCACTGACCGCCCTCAAACAGGTCTGTAACCATCCGGGCCTGATCACCGGCGAGCTCGGCGAATTGGCGGGCCGGTCCGGAAAGCTGGACCTGTGCGCCGATATCGTGGCCAATAACCTCGAAACCGGTGACCCGACACTGATATTCACTCAGTACCGTGCCACCGGCGACCTGCTGGTCCGCCACCTCTACGAGCAGTTCGGCGTGCGTGCGCCGTTCTTCCACGGTGGCCTCGATCAGGCCGAGCGCGCCGAAATCGTCACCGGCTTCCAGGCCGAGGATGGTCCGCCGGTCCTGATTCTGAGTCTGCGCGCGGCGGGCACCGGACTCACCCTGACCCGGGCCGCCGATGTCATCCATTACGACCGGTGGTGGAATCCGGCCGTCGAGGCCCAGGCCTCCGACCGGGTGCACCGCATCGGCCAGACCCGCACCGTCACCATTACCACCCTCACCTCGGGTACCACCGTCGAGGAACACATCGCGGGTATGCACGAGCGCAAATCCGCCCTCGCCGACCTCGGCGATTCGGCCGGTATCGCCGCGCTGGCCCGCCTCGACGACGATCAGCTCATCGAGATCCTGCGACGCAAGAGGGAGAACTGATGGCCGACAATGAATTCGGCTACACCGCCTGGGGGATGGACTGGGTCCGCCTCGCCGAACCCCTGCGCCAGACCCGTCCCGATCCGCTGCTGCCCCGGGCCCGCAGCATCGCCCGCAACAATGGCGTGCAGACCACCATCGAAGGGCACGTCATCCGTGCCGCCATCCACCGCGGCGGCCAAGCCTCGGTAACCCATCTCGAAGTCGCGCCGCTGTCCCGCCCGGCCATGATCGCGATCACCGAAATCATCCCGGACACAACGGTACTCACCGACGATATGCACCGCGCCCTGGTCACCGCCGGTACCAGCCCCGCCCCCGTGCTGGCCGGGACGGACTGCTCCTGCTCGGCGCGCTCCGCCCGCTGCGTGCACGTCCTCGCGCTGTACTACGACCTGGCCCGCCGCGTCGACGAGGACCCACGCCTGGCCCTGGACCTCCAAGGCTATTTCCGAGCGGCGCCACAAGATCCGGCAGCGCCGGTCGAATCACCCCGGTGGACCCCGCTCAATGCCCTCGACCCCGCGGATTACTTCGAGGCCGCCTTGCGCACAGCCCCGGTGCGGTAGGCCAGCCATACCCTGTTGATCTTGTCGACGACAAGCGCTGCCGACAATTCGCGGCGGGCGTCATTCGGGGCGACGAGCTCGGAAGCGGAAACTCGTTGTCCCGGTTTCGATCTCGACGTCGGTGAATCCGCTGCCCGCGAGGCGGTCGGCGGCGCGGTCCGGCGGTATCGGCAGGCAGGTGTCACCGAGATGCATCAAGCGGAATATCGGGCCGTCGAGGCCGTCGCTGCCAGCGAATACTCCGCCGGGGCGCAGGACGCGCAGGGCCTCGGCGAACAGAGCGTCCTGTTCGTCGACGGTGGGGAGGTGGTGCAGCATCGTGAAGCACACGACCGAATCGAATTGCCTCGGCGGCAAGGGCATATCCGCGCCGTCGCCCTCGATGACGGTCATCGTGCTGCCGTGCCGGGTGCGCAGTCGGCTGGCGAGCACCGGGTCGATTTCGACTCCGGTCAGCGTGGTCGTACGCTCACGCAAAGCACGCACGTTCGCACCGTAGCCGGGGCCGATCTCGAGTGCGCAGGCACCGAGGTCGAGGCCCGATAGCGCCCACGGGACGATCTTCGTCGCACTCGTGCGCTCCCAGAGCGCCGATCGGCACAGGAGCCTGTGGAAGTAGTTCATCGCCATGCGATTCACGCTAGGAGCGAACGGCGGTGACCACGACAGGCTACGGTGACAAGCTGTGTCGCCGAACGGCCAAGCCCTGATTCCGGGTCAACCCCGGCTGCCCCGTCGGACGCACGGCGGATCCCTGGTGCTCCCGGCCGCGATCGGCGATACCGCCATGGTGTTGGGTGTCGGCGTCGTGCCAGCGGGCTACTGGTTCGACACCCATGAACATCCGCAGCATCAAATCGCCTGGGCGGCACGGGGTGTCATCGCCGTTGAAATCGGCGACGGCTACTGGGTGCTGCCTCCGACGCGGGCATTGTGGATCCCCGGCGGCACCAGGCACCGAACCGGAACCACCGAGGGTGCGACCATGCGCGGCATCTTCGTGGCACCGGATCGGTGCCCGGTCTCCTGGGCCGCCCCGACCATGCTCCGTGTATCCCCGCTGCTGCACGAATTGTTCGATTACCTCACCAAACCCGAAACCGCCGCCGCGCGACGCGAACGCGCGGAGGCGGTGGTCTTCGATCTGCTCGAGCCGGTCGATGTGGTTTCGATCGGCGCGCGCCGACCCGTGGACACCCGAGCCGCACAGGTCGCCGACGCGCTGACTCGCCATCCCGCCGATGATCGCACGCTCGGCGAGTTCGCCAACGCCGTCGCCACCAGTCCGCGCACCTTGGCCCGACTGTTCGTCGCCGAGACCGGAATCAGCTTCGGTCAGTGGCGGACTCAGATCCGCCTCGCGGCATCGCTGCCCCTGCTCGCCGAGGGCTTGCCGATCGCCCGAATCGCCGGACGCGTGGGCTATGCCACCCCGAGCGCCTACGTCGCCGCCTTCCGTCGCGCCGTCGGCGTATCCCCCGGCCGCTATTTCTCGAGGTAGCCAGGTCCACGTTGTCCGGTGGAGATTCGGCGGATCCGACGATCAGGCGTTGGTGCCACCGTCGACGGTGAAGATCGAGCCCGTAATGCTGCGCCCGGAGGTTCCGGCGAGGAAGGCAACGGTGGCGGCGATGTCATCGGCGGTGCCGAAGCGGCCGAGGGCGGTCAGGCCGATTTGCTGCGGGGCGTGGTCGCCGTCGGCCGGATTCATATCGGTGTCGGTTGAACCGGGTTGCACCAGATTCACCGTGATGTTTCGCGGACCCAGCTCGCGCGCAAGCGCTTTCGTGAAGCCATTGAGCGCGGACTTGCTCAGGTTGTACAGCGCGAGTCCGCCGAACGCGGCGCGCTCGGACAGGTTGCTGCCGATGCTGATGATCCGCCCGCCCTCGGTCATATAGCTGACCGCCGCCTGCGCCCCGACGAACGCCGCACGCGCATGGATATTGAGTGCGCGATCGATCTCCTCGACGGTGAATTCCTCGAACGGTTTGGCAGGGAAGATGCCCGCGTTGTTGACCAGCACATCGAGCCTGCCCAATTCGGCCGCGACCCGATGCACGGCCGCGACGACGGCACCCGCGTCGGCGCTGTCGGCCTGAATCGCGACCGCCCGCCGCCCCGATGACTCCAATTCGGCGACCACCGATTTCGCCTGTAGCTCATTGTTCTGGTAGGTCAGCGCCACATCCGCGCCCGCATCGGCCAGGTGCCGGGCGATGGCCGCGCCGATCCCCCGACTGCCACCGGTCACCAGCGCCACCGTGCCCGTCAGATCCGACATCGCGACTCCTCCAATTTTTGTGTCGATCAGTACATAAATAGCTAAGCGCACGGGCTCGGACTGCGTCAAGGGGTATATTTAACGATCGACACAGAAAGGATCGGACATGGCCGAACGAGGACGCCCCCGCGCTTTCGACCGCGAGGTCGCCCTGCGCCAGGCCATGGAGGTGTTCTGGGAGCACGGCTATGAGGGCTCGTCGATGAGCGATCTCACCGCGGCGATGGGCATCAACTCACCGAGTCTTTACGCGGCCTTCGGAGGTAAGGAAGAGCTGTTCCGTGCGGCCATCGGCCTCTACGGCCGGACCGAAGGCGGCTACACCGCCCGTGCTCTGCGGGAGGAACCCACGGCACGCGCGAGCATCGAAGCGATGTTGCGCGACAACGCGATCGCCTACACCGTCGCGGATAAACCGCACGGCTGTATGGTCGTGCTCGCGGGCTCCACGTACACCACCCGCAGCCAGAGCATCCGCGACTTCCTGATCGAAAAGCGGCGCGAGACAACCGAAGACATCCGCGAACGTCTGGATCGCGGTATCGCCGAAGGTGATCTGCCCGCGGACACCGATACCGCCGCCCTGGCCAGTTTCTACACCACGGTCCTGTACGGCCTGTCGATCCGCGCGCGCGACGGCGCTACCCACGCCGAACTCACCCAGTCCATCGACTGCGCCATGGCGGCCTGGCCGGTCTCCGCGGCGGCCCGCTGACCGAAGCTACTTGCGGCGCAATGCCGCGATGCGCTCGCCGAGCTGATCGGCGGTTGCCAATGCCGTTGGCGGACCGCCACATTCACGCCGCAGCTCACCATGGATGACGCCGTGCGGCTTCCCGGTGCGATGGTGGTGCATGGCGACCAGGCTATTGAGCTCACGTCGCAGCTCACCGAGCTTGTCGGCGGTCGCGACGCGCTCGGCGGCCGAGGCGACCTGCGGGCCCGGATCGGGCGCGGCGGCCGCACCGCGTTCGGCCAACTGCCGCGACTGCCGTTCCCGCAGCAGGGCTCGCATCTGGTCCGCGTCGAGCAGTCCGGGAATGCCGAGGTAATCGGCCTCCTCGGCGCTACCGGCGAAAGTCGCGGTGCCGAAAGAGGATCCGTCGTAGATGACCTGGTCGAGCTCGGCGTCGGCGGCCAGCGCGACGAATGGCCGCTCGTCCTCTCCCGGCTCGTCCTGCTGCTTATTGGCCTCGATGAGCAGTTCGTCTTCTAGGCCGTTCTTCTCCCGATGCGGTTTGCCGATGACGTGATCGCGCTGCAGTTCCAGCTGCGCGGCCAGATCGAGCAACACCGGCACCGACGGCAGGAAGACGCTCGCGGTCTCGCCGGGCTTGCGCGCACGCACGAACCGGCCGATGGCCTGCGCGAAGTACAGCGGTGTCGAGGCGCTGGTCGCGTAGACGCCGACCGCGAGACGCGGCACGTCGACGCCCTCGGACACCATGCGCACCGCGACCATCCACGGCTGGGTGTTATTGCTGAACTCGGCGATCCGATCCGAAGAGGAGGGATCATCCGACAGCACCAGGGCGGGCTTGTCCCCCGAGATGTGTTCCAGCAGTTCGGCGTAATCGCGGGCCCGCTCCTGATCGGTGGCGATCACCAGACCACCGGCATCGGGCATACCGGTCGCGCGCAGCTGGCGCAGCCGGGTGTCCGCGGCGACCAGCACCTTGGACATCCAGTCCCCCGCCGGGTCCAGTGCGGTGCGCCACGCGCGGGCGGTGTGTTCGGCGCTCAGCGGCTCACCGAGGCGGGCGGAATACTCCTCGCCCGCGCTGTCGCGCCAGTGGGCCTCACCGGAGTACGCGAGGAAGACCACCGGCCGGACCACGCCGTCGGCCAACGCCTCGGCGTAGCCGTAGGCATGGTCGGCGCGCGAGCGCGGGAAACCCGCTTCATCGGGTTCGTAGGTGACGAATGGGATCTGACTGTCATCGCTGCGGAACGGGGTTCCGGTCAGGGCCAGCCGCCGGGTGGCGTCACCGAATGCCTCGGCGGTCGCATCGCCCCAGGACTTGGCATCGCCCGCATGGTGGATCTCGTCGAGAATCACCAGCGTTCTACGTCTTTCGGTGCGCACCCGGTGCCGTGCGGGATGCGAGGCGATCTGCGCGTAGGTGACCACGACGCCGTGATAGTCGCCGGAGGTCGCGCCGGTCGCGTTGGAGAAGCGCGAATCCAGCTGAATGCCCGCGCGAGCCGCGGACTGGGCCCACTGGTGTTTGAGATGTTCGGTCGGGGCGACCACGGTGATCTGGTCGACGGTGCGGTCGGCCAGCAGTTCGGCCGCGACCCGCAGCGCGAAGGTGGTCTTACCGGCGCCCGGCGTCGCCACCGCGAGGAAGTCCCTCGGCTTGGTGGCCAGATATTTCATCAGCGCCCGGCGCTGCCAGGCACGTAGCGAACCACTCGTGGAACCCGCGGCCCGCGATGTCTGCGAATCGCCCGGTGTTTCCGCTTCTCCCGCCACAGCGGCGCCACCCGACACAGTCACGCAGACGACCCTAGCTGTCCCCCATGGCGTGTCGCCAAACCGACGCGGCGTGGGCGACGGGCATCACATCCGAACGGCGCGCAACGCCCTGTTCATCTGCTGCCCATCGACGCGATGCGATGGCAAACCAGAACAATATGCTCGGATGCGCGATGCTGTAGGCATCATGACCGACGATGGTGCCCCAGCTCGTGAGTCCCCCGGGACCGGCGACCAGCCGATCCACAGCGGCGGTGGCGACGTGCAACCCACTGCGGCGATGTATGCCCGGCGCGCTGCCGCGCGGATGGCGCACGGCTCGCGACAGGGCGGCAAACTCGTCGTGCGGGTGGCGGTGAAGGCATGGAACGATTCGATTTTCACCAAATCCGCGGCTGCGGCGTTCTGGCAGACTATGTCGCTGGCGCCACTGCTGTTCGGTGTGCTCGGCAGCCTCGGCTACGTGGGGGAATGGTTCGGCCCCGATACCGTCCAGATCGTCCAGCAGAAGATCATCGCGTTCAGCCGGGACCTGTTCAGTGCCAGTGTGGTCAGCGATCTGATCGAACCGACGGTCACCGATGTGCTCGGCCGCGGGCGCGCCGCCTACGTGTCGGTGGGGTTCGTACTGTCGCTGTGGGCTGGGTCCTCGGCGATGTCGACCTTCGTGGATTCCATTGTCGAGGCGCACGGGCAGAAGGACGCCCGGCACCCGGTGTGGCAACGCATCTTCGCACTGCTGCTGTATGTGCTGTTCCTGGTGGTGGCGGTGTTCCTGCTGCCGCTGATCGCCCTGGGCCCGACATTGATCGGACGGGTGCTGCCGGAATCTTGGCGCGAGCCGGGGCTGCGGCTGATCGACTCGTTCTACTACCCGGGTGTCGGCTTCGTGCTGATCATCGGGCTCACCACGCTCTACAAGCTGGCGCTGCACAAATCGCTGCCGTGGCATCGGCTGTTCGGCGGGGCGCTGGTCGCGGGCGTGTTCTTCATGGCCGCCAGCGAAGGCCTGCGCCGCTACCTGGGCTGGGTCGCCAGGACCGGCGTCAGCTACGGCGCGCTCGCCACGCCGATCGCCTTCCTGCTGTTCACGTTCTTCCTCGGCTTCGCGGTGATCCTCGGCGCCGAATTCAACGCCGCGGTCCAGGAATTCTGGCCGGCCCGCAGCACCCGCATCGACCAAGTGAAGGAATGGTTGTCCAACCAGTTGGGTGGTGACGGATCAGATGACTCCGAGACCGACGATGACTGCGAGACCGACGACGCGTCCAGCGCCGACCCCGATGATCTCGGCACAGCGAAGCCCCCGAACCCTCCAGAAGCTCAGGGGCCGATCACACGGGCAGCCGATAGCGACGCCGATGCCGCCCGGGCGCATCGGCACGCGCCGGGCGCTGCGGCACCGCGGACGGAGTCGGCTCAGCCCTTGCGCAGGCCGTCGTAGACCTTCTTGCACTCCGGGCAGACCGGCGAGCCGGGCTTCGGGGAGCGGGTCACCGGGAAGACCTCACCACATAAAGCAACCACGTGGGTGCCCATGACGGCGCTCTCGGCGATCTTTTCCTTCTTCACATAGTGGAAGAACTTCGGGGTGTCGTCGCCCGTCGTCTCGTCGGTGGTCGTATCCGGGCGAACCAGAGTGTCGCTACTCACGGATTCCATGATGCCGCATCGGCGCGAACTCGGCCGATCACGGTCGGTCGCGCGCGCGTTCGTGCAGCTGACCTGGCCATGTGCGGTCCGGACTCGACAGTGGAAGACTCAGGGTATGCAGCAGTACGGCGACTCCCCTCACGCCGACGACATCGGCAGCGGTGATCGCCACGACGTGGCAATGCCGAAGCCTCCTCGCAAATCCACCGGCTACTTCCCGGGCAATGACGAGAAGCATCCGTTGCTGATCACCGAGGCGGCGCCGTCACTGGATGACCAGCACCGCGCACGGGTCCGCCGCTACACCATCATCATGGCCTTCCGCATCCCCTGCCTGATCCTCGCCGCGGTCGCCTACAGCATGTTCAGCAGCGCCCTGCTGTCCATCCTGATCATCACCGCCTCCATCCCCCTCCCCTGGATCGCGGTCCTCATCGCCAATGACCGCCCGCCCCGCCGCAAGGACGAACCCAGCCGCTGGGACCGCCCCCACACCGCCATCGAATCCCGCCCCCACCGCGCCATCGACACCTAACCCACCCCAGCCCCCAGCTGGACGGGCGATCACCATGCGCTCATGCAGGCAAACTCCGAGAGAGACCTGCATGGGCGCATTCTCGTCAGGTCAGGGGTGGCGGGGGATGGTGGCGGACATGAGGGATGCTGCGGCGCATAGGGCGCCGGCGATGTACCAGGCCAGGGTGTAGGAGCCCTGGAGGTCACGGATGATGCCTGCGCCGGTTGCGGCGATGGCGGAGCCGATCTGGTGGGAGGCGAAGACCCAGCCGAAGGCGACGGGGCCGTCGGCGCCGAAGAGTTCGCGGCAGAGCAGGACCGTTGGCGGGACCGTTGCGATCCAGTCCAGGCCGTAGAAGATGATGAAGACCCACATGGTCGGCTGGGTGTCCGGGGCGAATAGCGACGGCAGGATCAGCAGCGACAGGCCGCGCAGGGTGTAGTAGCCGACCAGCAGGTAGCGGGGGTCGGCCCGGTCGGTGAGCCAGCCGGAGAAGATGGTGCCCGCCACATCGAAGATGCCGACCAGGGCCAGCAGACTCGCGGCGGTGGTCGGCGGCATGCCGTGATCGTGTGCGGCACTGACGAAATGGGTTCCGACCAGGCCGTTGGTGGAGGCGCCGCAGATCGCGAATCCGCCTGCGAGCAGCCAGAATCCGGGTTTGCGCGCGATCGTGGCCAGCACGGTCAGTGCCCGGGTCGCGCCACCGGAGGCGGGGACGCGGAGCCCGACCGTGCTGCCCGGTTCGGCGCCGTAGGCGGAAACGCCGACGTCACTGGGAAAGTCGCGGATGAACAACAGGACCAGCGGCACCACCGCCAGCGCGACACCTGAGACGATCACCGAGGGCACCCGCCAACCGTGCGCATGCGCTACCGCCGATACCAGCGGCAGGAAGATCAGCTGCCCGGTCGCGCCCGCGGCGGTGAGCACGCCGGTCACCAAACCACGCTGGCGCACGAACCAGCGGCCGGTGATCGTGGCCACGAAGGGCATGGACATCGAGCCGACGCCGATACCCACCAGCAGGCCCCAGGTCGCGACCAAATGCCAAGGCTGGGTCATGAATACGGTGAGCCCGCTGCCCGCCGCGACGAGCACCAGTGCGCACGCGACCACCCGTCGAATGCCGAACCGATCCATCAGCGCCGCGGCGAACGGCGAAATCAGACCGTACAGCAGCAGATTCAGCGAGACCGCGGCCCCGATGGTGCCGTGCGACCAGCCGAACTCCTCGTGCAGCGGATCCAGCAGCACACTCGGCACCGAACGGAACGCGGCCGCGCCGAGCAGTGCGATGAATCCCACACCGGCGACGATCCAGGCGGGGTGCAGCCGCCGCGTCACGGTATCGACAGGTCCCGGCGTCGGCGGTGTTCGCAGTTCGGTCACCCGCTGAGACTGCCGGAATTTCGCGCGCCGAACGAGTGGCCGGAATGCCATTAACCGCCAAGATCGTGCCAGACACGCCGATCGGAAACTACCTCGACAGCATCAAGCGCTGCCCTTACTGTGTGGCGGGGATACGCGCCGGGAACTCCCCCGGCGCCAGTGATGTGCGACACACCTGCGCCGAATAGCGTGCAGGACGCCGTCGAAGCGCGGAAGGTGCGACACCATCGCACGGCGCTCTCGACACGAGAGCTTCCGCAGGAAACAGGAGACACAGCATGATTCGGTGGGTCTGGGCCTTCCTCGATCGCCCGACACAACGTTTCGACGAATGCACGACGTTCTGGTCGACGATCACCGGCACCCAGCTCTCGCCCCCGCGCGGTGACAACGACGAATTCCTCACGCTCCTACCGGATCCCGCACTGTTCGCGGCCGCAGGCGTCAAGATGCAGGCGGTGACCGGACTCGGCGGTGTGCACCTCGATATCGATGTCGAGGATGTCACGGCGGCGGTCCGCATCGCGCTCGATCTCGACGCCGAACTGGTCGCCAACCACAAGAGCTATGCCGTTCTGCGCTCACCCGGCGGTCAGATCTTCTGCTTCACCCCGAGCGGCCGCGCCAAAGCCACACCCGCACCGGCCTTCCGCGCCCCGGACGGCACCCTGACCCGCCTCGATCAGGTCTGCCTCGATATCGGACCCACCGGCCACGCCGCCGAAACCCGGTTCTGGACCACCCTCACCAACTGGGACCTGACCCAAGGCCGTCTGCCCGAATTCGCCCGCCTGCGCGCGAAAGAGCCGATGCCCGTACAACTTCTGCTGCAACGCCTCGGCGAGGACCGCCCGACCAGCGCGCATATCGACCTGGCCTCCGCCGATATCGATGCCACCGCGGCCTGGCACCAGTCCCTCGGCGCGACCCTCATCGAGCGCCACGAGCACTGGATCGTCATGTCGGACCCCGCCGATGCCCTGTACTGCATCACCGGGCGCGACCCGAACGGCGTCTGATCCGTGCGGGCGCTGAGGAGACTGCGCCCGCACCGCCGACCCGCACGCCGAGCAGGGGGTCCATACCGACAGCCCGAACCTGGCAAGATGCCGTCTGCTCTGGCGTCGACCCTCTCGTCCCGGCACTGGCCGTCTCGTCCGGCGCTGCCCTCTCACTGCGCTCGCCGTCACGTCGGGCGTCGACCTCTCGTCGGGCGCTGGCCCTCTCGTCCGGTGTCGGCCATCACGGCACCGACCATCACCTCCGGCACTGACCGTCACGTCCGGCGTCGGCCATCACCTCCAGCACTGACCCTCTCGCCCGGCGTCGGCGGCGTCGGCCATCACGGCGCTGGCCGTCACGTCGGGCGTCGGCCATCACGTCCGGCGCTGACCCTCTCGTCCGGCGCTGGCCGTCTCGTCGGGTGTCGGCTCTCTCGTCCGGCACTGGCCGTCTCGTCCAGCGCTGGCCGTCTCGTCGGGCGTCAGCTCTCTCGTCCGGCACTGGCCGTCTCGCCCGGCGTCAGCCATCACATCCGGCACTGACCCTCTCGCCCGGCGTCGGCCATCACATCCGGCACTGACCCTCTCGCCCGGCGTCGGCCATCACATCCGGCGTCGGCCATCACGGCGCTGGCCGTCACGTCGGGCGTCAGCCATCACGTCCGGCACTGACCCTCTCGCCCGGCGCTGGCCGTCTCGTCGGGCGTCAGCTCTCTCGTCCGGCACTGGCCGTCTCGCCCGGCGTCAGCCATCACATCCGGCACTGACCCTCTCGCCCGGCGTCGGCCATCACGTCCGGCGTCGGCCATCACGGCGCTGGCCGTCTCGTCCGGCGTCAGCCATCACGTCCGGCACTGACCCTCTCGCCCGGCGTCGGGCATCACGTGCGGCACTGCCCCCTCTCGCCTGGCGCTGTCTCTCTCGTCCGGCCTCGGCCATCACGGCGCTGGCCGTCTCGTCGGGCGTCGGCCATCACGTCCGGCCCTGGCCATCTCGTCCGGCGTCGGCCGTCTCCTGGCATCAGCCGTCTCTCCTGCATCGGCCATCCCGCGTGGCACGGGTCGGCGAGCCCGGACCAGGTGACACGACGGACGCGTTTCGGTTGCTGGCGTGTCGCGGTGGCAGAGTACCTATGTGGCTACCAACCAGACGACCACCGGATCGCTGCTCACCGCGCTGTGCCCCGATCTGCGGGCCGCACTGACCCGCGTCGGCTACGACGCCGACACGCTGCTGGAAGTGCTCGGGCCGGATGCGCACGCGGCGCTCGGCCGCTCCGAACCGGTACCGGTGCGCCGAGCCGCGCGCGCGGCCGGAGCTCTCGGCACCCTGATCCGTCTGTTGCTGCTCGGTGACGTGCTGCCTGAACGCGAGGTCGCCGCCGCACTGGCACCGCTGGATATCGATCGCGCGGTGGTGGCGGGCCTACTGACCCGCGATGGCGACGACGTGCGCGCGGCCCTGGATCTGCGCCCGCTCGACACCGGCGGTGGCACCCGCTGGATCCTGTCCGACCTCGACGATTCGATGCGCAAGCGCACGCTGAGCGAGGACCATGTGCTCGGCGTCGGCCATGCCTCGCTCTCGCTGCTGCGCGCCACCCCGACCCGCCGCGTCGGTTCGGTGCTCGATCTCGGCACCGGCTGTGGCGTCCAGGCCGTACACGCCGCCGCTTACGCCGATCGCGTGACCGCCACCGACGTGAATGCCCGCGCCCTGTGGCTGGCCGAGGCCACGGCCGCGCTCAATGAACTCGATATCGAACTCCTCGAAGGATCCTGGTTCGAACCGGTCGCCGGTCGCCGCTTCGACCAGGTGGTCGCCAATCCGCCGTTCGTCGTCGGCCCCGCCCGCATCGAACACACCTACCGCGACTCCGGCCTCGCCCTGGACGGCGCAAGCGAATTGGTGATCTCGCAGGCCTCCGATCTGCTCGCCCCCGGCGGCACCGCCGCGATGCTGGCGGCCTGGGTGCATGTGGACGGCGAGGATTGGCGCCAACGGGTTTCGTCCTGGTTGCCCGCGCACGGTGTCGACGCCTGGGTGGTCCAGCGCGATATCGCCGATCCGGCCCTCTATGTCGGAACCTGGTTGCGCGACGCGGGTTTGGATCCGCGCGACCCGGCCGCACAGGCCCGCGCCGAACAGTGGCTCGATGCCTTCACCGAAGCCGACGTCGATGGCATCGGCTTCGGCTTCGTCTACCTGCACGCCATCGACGGCCCGACCGAATTGCTCGCCGAGGACCTGACCCACGGCTTCGACGATCCGCTCGGCGCCGAGGCCACCGCGTACTTCGCGCGCTCGGCCTGGCTGCGCCGCGCTGCCGCCTCCGAAAACCTGGCCTGGACTTCACGTTTCGTCGTCGATTCGGCCACCGCGCTGGAACGGGTCTATCTGCACGGCGAATTCGGCTGGGACCAGCAGGTAGCGCGGCTGCATCGCGGCGACGGTCCGCGCTGGCAGCACGAGGTGGATGAGTCCACCATCGCACTCGTGGCGGGAATGCGCCCCGACGGTTTGCCGTTACAAGAGCTGGTCGAACTGCTCGCACTCGCCGATGGCATCGGCGAGGTCACAGAGGAGTTCGCGGCCGACGCATTATCCGTGGTGGCCGGGTTGATTCGCCACGGTTTGGTACGGCCTGTGTAACGAAGCGGCAACCGCACGCCTCGCATCCGAGACATCGCGCACGGGCTGTTCCGACAGGGTGGGGTTCTCAGGAACTTCTCAGACGCGAGTAACGGAAACCGCAGTTCAGAGCGGTTTATCGGAGCAGTAGCGGGGAACTTTCTTCCTGTCGGGTCCGTTGATCGGAGTGAGACACCACCGACAGGAGGCAAGTCATGACAAGCCCCGCCACCACTCGTGTGCGCACCAGCGATTCGGACCTCGACGCCCAGAGCCCTGCCGCCGACCTGGTACGTGTGTACCTGAACGGGATCGGCCGTACCGCACTGCTCACGGCAGCCGACGAGGTCGAGCTGGCCAAGCGCATCGAGGCGGGCCTCTATGCGCAGCATCTGCTGGAGACCGGCAAGCGGCTGTCGGCCACCCGCAAGCGCGATCTGGCCATTATCGTCCGCGAGGGTCAGTCCGCGCGCTCGCATCTGCTCGAAGCCAACCTCCGGCTCGTCGTCTCGCTCGCCAAGCGCTACACCGGCCGCGGCATGCCGTTGCTCGACCTGATCCAGGAGGGCAATCTCGGCCTGATCAGGGCGATGGAGAAGTTCGACTACAGCAAGGGCTTCAAGTTCTCCACCTATGCCACCTGGTGGATCCGTCAGGCGATCACCCGCGGCATGGCCGATCAGAGCCGCACCATCCGCCTTCCCGTGCACCTGGTCGAGCAGGTCAACAAGCTCGCCAGGATCAAGCGCGAACTGCATCAGCAGCTCGGCCGTGAGGCCACCGACGCGGAGCTGGCCAACGAATCGGGCATCCCGGTCGACAAGATCTCCGATCTGCTCGACCACAGCCGCGACCCGGTAAGCCTGGATATGCCCGTCGGCAACGACGAAGAGGCGCCGCTCGGCGATTTCATCGAGGACTCCGAGGCCACCTCGGCCGAATCCGCCGTGATCGCCGGACTGCTGCACCACGACGTGCGCAGCGTGCTCGCCACCCTGGACGAGCGGGAGCAGCAGGTCATCCGCCTGCGCTTCGGCTTGGACGACGGCCAACCGCGCACCCTCGATCAGATCGGCAAGCTCTTCGGGCTCTCCCGTGAGCGGGTGCGCCAGATCGAGCGTGAGGTCATGTCGAAGCTGCGCAAGGGTGAGCGGGCCGATCGCCTGCGCGCCTACGCCAGCTGAGCACAATTCCGCAGTAGCTCGTGCCGGTGATCCCGGCACCTGCCCCAGGCGCCGGACCACATCCGAGGCCGGTCCGGCGTCCGGCTTGGTGACCTCGGACGGGTCACCTCGAAACGCCGACCGGTGTCCGCGCGTCCCGCCCCCTCCGGGTTTCGCGCGAGCCGGTCGGCGATCCTCTTGTCGAAAGGCCCTCGCGGCCAGCGCTTCCCATGGTCGGCGATGGCTCATGGGGCGCGGTGCCTAGTATTTCCGCATGCAGGGACCGACACTGCGCGATGTGGCCTCGGCGGCCGGTGTGCATACCGCCACGGCGTCGCGCGCACTCAACCCGAACGCTCGTGCCCTGGTGCATCCGGACACCGCACGCCGGGTGCTGCGTGCGGCGGAATCGCTGGGCTACCGCCCGAATCCGATTGTCAGGAACCTGAAGACCATCAAGTCCGGCACTGTCGGGCTGGTCATCCCCAACCTCACCAACCCGCTGTTTCCTCCGATAGTGCGCGGCATCGAGGAAGTCCTGGCCGCCGCCGGGTACAGCACACTCATCGTCAATACCGACGATCGGCCCGACCGCGAGCAGGCCCAGATCACATCACTGCGCTCGCGCCAGGCCGAAGGTCTGATCATCGCCACCGCACTGCTGGAGCATCCCCTGCTGCGGCAGTTGCAGGAGCAGCGCCTGCCGATGGTGCTCGTCAACCGCCGCACCGAGGGGCTCGACATCGGATCGGTCGTCGCCAATGACGCGGCGGGCATCGCGCTCGCGGTGCGTCATCTGGTCGATCTGGGCCACCGCCGAATACTGCACCTCGCGGGCCCGCAGACCGCCTCCACCGGTGTCGAGCGCCTGCGTGGCTTCCGAACCGCCGTTCGCGAACACGGTCTCGACGACTGCAGTCGAATCATGGTGTGTGACAGCTGGACCGAAGATGCCGGTGCTCGCTCCCTGCATGCCGCATTGGACTCCGGCGCGCAGGTCACCGCCGTGGTCGCCGGAAACGATCTCATCGCCCTCGGCTGCTATGACGCTCTCACCGAACGCGATATCACCTGCCCCACCGATATCAGCGTGATCGGCTTCAACGGCCTGCCCTTCCTGGACAAGCTCAATCCCCCTCTGACCACCATCGCCATCCCCCACCACGACATCGGCCGAGAAGCCGCCCGCATGCTCCTGGAATCCATCGCCGAACCCGACCGCAGCCCTCGCTCGGTCCTCCTGCCCCCATCCCTGGTCATGCGCGGCTCCACCGCCCCACCCCACCACTAACCGATCCGATCGCCCGTTCCCCCGCCGTCCGGGACGCCGCCACCCAGCACGGCCTCCAGCCGCTTCGACTCCGGCGTCGTCCAAGCGCTACCCATCAATAGCGAAACGCTCTGGCCGATTCAGTCGACCTCCGATACGAAACCGGCACGCCACCAACACTCTCGGCGCAGCGGCCAGTCCTGCGTTAGCGACGCCTGCCGGTCCACCTATCCGACGCACTACAAGCCACCATCGAAACACTGACCGATCCAATCGCCCAGTCCCCGAGTCACCTGCCAGACCACCGACATTCCGGGCGCGGATGCCGGTCCGGCGATCGCAACCCTGCCGGTCCACCTATCCGACGCACTACAAGCCACCATCGAAACACTGACCGATCCAATCCCCCGGTCCCCGAGTCACACCTGCCAGACCACCGACATTCCGGGCGCGGATGCCGGTCCAGCGGTCACAACCCGGCCGGTCATCCATCCGACGCGCCACGAGCCATCATCGAAACACGCTGACCGATCCGACCGCCCGGTCCCCGAGTCGCGCCCGCCACGCTGCCGACATTCCGGGCGCGGATGCCGGTCCAGCGGTCGCAACCCGGCCGGTCATCCATCCGACGCACGACCGAGCCGATGTCGAAGCGATCGACCCCCGGGCGAGACGGGCACGGCGGATCGCTGGGAGTTCGTTGCTCGGTCCCACGGCTTGGGCATCCCCGGGACATCGCCGCGAGGGGCGGGAGTGGTCAGCCCAGGCGGCGGGGGCCGGTGTCGAAGCGGCTGGGTTCGGGGCCGATGCGGGCTCGGGCGTAGAGGATGGCGGCGGCGTTCGGGGAGGCCAGGACGGGGTCGAAGGATAGTTCGCGGATTTCTGGGAGGTCGTCGAAGAGGGCCGAGACGCGTTGGGCGAGTTCGGCAAGGGCGGGTTTGTCGACGCGCGGGCTCGCGGGGGTGCCGGATAGCAACGGGGCCGCCCGGGGGGCCTCGATCAGCGCGGTGGCCTCGTCGGCGGTGAGCGGGAGGGCACGGTAGGCGCGATCGCCGAGGAGTTCGATGATCATGCCCGAGAGGCCGAATTCGATGACCGAGCCGAAGGACGGGTCGTCCTGCACCCGCAGCACACAGCCGACACCCGGGTTGGCCATCTTCTGGATGTGCACCGCCGGATCACCGCACAGCTCCACCAGGTGCGAATACGCCTGGCGCACGGCCTCCGGGCGCCACAGGTCCAAGCGGACACCGCTGAGATCCGGTCGCCGCCGCCACATTTCGCCGGTCGCCTTGGCGGCCACCGGATAGCCGAGTTCCTCGGCCGCCGCCACCGCCTCGTCGGGACTGCGCACCTCACGGAACTCGACGACGCGAATGCCGTAACAGTCCAACAGGTCCACCGCTTCCAGGTCGGTCAGCCACCGACCATCGGACTCCAGCATCCATCCGGCCACCAATCGCTTGGCCCGCTCCGCGTCGATACCCGCCGGACGCACCACCGTCGAAACCGGTTTCGTGCGCCACTGCGCATACCGACGCGCCTTGGCAAGTGCCCGCGCGGCCCGCTCCGGATCCGGATACGACGGAATCGACCCGTGCACCGCTGTACCGCTCCGACCGCGCACCGCGAGGAGGTTCGGAATCCCTTGCTCGGCTACAAAAGTGGTGAGAATGGGCTTGCCCGAATTGGGCACAGCCACCGCGGCCTCGCGGATGGCATCGGCGAATCCGGCCATCGGCAGCGGCACCGGTGGCGCGAAAACCACGATCACCGCATCGATCTCATCCGAGCGCAGTGCGGCGACCACCGCGTCCAGATACGCGCCCGGCGTCGCGTTCGGACCGAGATTCACCGGATCGCCGACCGACTCCTCGTCCACCACCCGTTCGGTGGGACGGGGACGACGGACGTCCTCCGACGCCACCGCGTCGGGCCGCCGCACCTCCAGCCCCTCACCGTGCGCCGCATCGACGGCCAGCCAGTTCAATGCCGCGCTATTGCCGATCACGGCAACCCGTGGACCGGCGGGCAGCGGCTGATAGCCGAGCAGCGCGGCGCAGTCGAACAGCTCCGAAATCGAGTCGACCTGAACGATTCCCGACTGCGCGAACAGGTCACGCACGATGGAGCGGTCCATATCGCCGGTCGGCTGGGACCGCGCGGCCAGCCGGCCGCTGCTCACCGCGACGATCGGTTTACTGCGCGCGACCCGACGCGCGATCCGGGAGAACTTGCGCGGATTACCGAAGCTCTCCAGATATAGCAGGATCACATCGGTGGCGGAATCGGTGTCCCAGTACTGCAGCAGATCGTTGCCGGAAACGTCGGCGCGATTGCCCGCCGAGACGAAGGTGGACAACCCCAGGTTGCGTGCGGCGGCCTCACCGAGGATCGCCGCACCCAATGGCCCGGACTGACAGAAGAATCCGATCCGCCCGCGCCCGGGCAGCACCGAGGCGAGGGTGGCGTTCAACGAGACCGCCGCGTCGGTGTTCGCGATGCCGAGCGCGCTCGGCCCGACCACCCGCATCCCGTGTCCGCGCGCCGCCGCGACCAGTTCGTGCTCGGCGACCACACCACCGGCGCCGGTCTCCCCGAAGCCCGCGGTCAGTACGACCAAACCCTTGACGCCCTTGGCCATACAGTCGTCGAGGACCGAGCCGATCGCCTCGGGAGGCACGGCGACCACGGCCAGATCCACCTCGTCGGGGATGTCGCGCACGGTGGGATAGGCCCGTACCCCGCGCACCGATCTGCGGTTCGGATTGACCGGGAACACCGGCCCCTGGAACACCCCGGACAGCATATTGGCCAGGATCACCCCGCCGACCCGGGCCGGACCCATGGTGGCGCCGATCACCGCGACCGAACGCGGCGCGAGCAGATTGCCCACACTGCGCGCCTCGGAGGCGCGTTCGCGCGAATCCCGCACCGAGAGTAGGGCTTCGGTGGGATCGATGGCGAATTCCAGATGCAGTACCGAACCGTCCCTGCTGCGCTCCACCTGATAGCCCGCGTCACGGAAGACGGTGACCATCACGGTGTTCTCGGCGAGTACCTCGGCGACGAAGGTTTCGATCTTGTTCTCGGCGGCCGCCCCGGCCAGGTGTTCGAGCAGGATCGACCCGAGTCCGCGCCCTTGGTGTTCGTCGGCCACCACGAACGCGACCTCGGCGGCGCGTGGTCCGGAGCGGTCGGTCAGCAGTTCATAGCGACCTACCGCGATGATCGCCTCCCCGAGCACCAGCAGCAGTCCGACCCGGTCGTGATGATCGACATGGGTGGAGCGGTACAGATCCTTGGGCGAAATGCGCGGATACGGACCGAAGTAGCGCAGATATCGGGTGCGATCCGACAGTGCCGCGTGGAACTCCTGCAGCCGATCGGCGTCGGCGGGCGTGATCGGGCGCAATCGCACCACGCCACCGTCGGAGGCGAGCACATCGGCGAACCAGTGCTGCGGCGGCGGTGGCGGCACCACCGGAGTGCTGGGCGAATCCGAGATGGGCGAATCCGGGATGGGCGAATCCGAGATGGGTGGGTTCTCAGTCACGGGGGTCCTCCGGATCCAGTCCGAGCAACCCGAAGGTGGCTCGACGCGTAGCCAATACGGCCGTATCGATAGCGCGCTGCGCGCGGTCGATACGCGGGTCCCCAGTTTCCCCGGTGCCGCCGGGTCCATCCCACCGGCGGAACGAGATGTCACCACCGTCCCCCATGGTGCGCGGCGGGTCGACGGTCGGGGCCGCTGCCCGGATCAGTTCGATCCAGTCCTGCGGCACCGCGGTGTCCGGTGCGATGGTGCGGTCCAGCGCGGTCGCCAGCAGATGCGTCCAGGCCCGCGGCACGACGCGCACCAGGCCGTAACCGCCGCCGCCGACCGCGAGCCAGCGACCTTCGGCATACTCGTCGGCCAGATCGCGCATGGCGATGAAGGCGGCGCGCTGTCCGTCCACGGTCAGCTCCATATCGGCGAGGGGGTCCTCGCGATGGGTGTCCACACCGCATTGGCTGACCACGATCTGCGGCCGGAACGCCGCGAGCGCGCCGGGCACGACCGCGTGGAAACCGCGCAACCACTGGGCATCCCGGGTGCCGGGCAGCACCGCCAGATTGATCGCGGTGCCCTCGGCGGCGCCGTGTCCGGTCTCCTCGGGCCACCCTGTATTCGGCCACAGGGTCGCCGGATGCTGGTGGATCGAGATCGTCAGCACCCGTGGGTCGGCGTAGAAGGCGCGCTGCACGCCATCGCCGTGGTGCACATCGACATCGATGTAGGCGATGCGGTCGTAGCCATGGTCGAGGAGCCAGGAAATGGCCACGGCCGCATCGTTGTAGATGCAGAATCCGGCGGCCGAATCCGGCATTGCGTGGTGCATACCGCCGCCGATACTCACCGCGCGCCGGGTGCGGCCCTCCGCGATTTCGCGCGCGGCGGCCAGCGTGCCGCCGACGATCACCGAGGCCGCCTGATGCATCCGCGGGAATACCGGATTGTCCGGTGAGCCGAGGCCATACGGTGGCGCCAGCGGCGCACCCGCTGGCTGCGTGGCATGTTCGACGGCCTCGATGTAGTCGGCGGTGTGAATGCGCAGCAGATCCGGCAGCTGTGCCTGCGCGGGCTCCAACGGCTCGACACCGTGGAGTAATCCGAGACTTTCCGCCAGCGCCATGGTGAACTTCAGACGCGCCGGTTTCATGGGGTGTTCCGGCGTCCATGCGTAGTCGAGGAATCGGTCGGTCCAGACAACGGTCCCCGGTCGCGACTCGAGATCACCGTCGTCGAGCGGCGCGGAGCATTCGCCGCGCGGTGCAGTGGCCATGCTCGCAACGCTACGCGGGAAGCTAACCGCCCCGTTGGACGTTCGTATGCAGTAGAAATACAAGCATGTGCGAACACGGCGACGAGCCGTGCGCCGACAGGATTCCCACAACGCAGTCACCGGTGTAACGCGAGACGACGCGGCACGCGGGCGTGTCGACGTGCGTGGGTAGAATTCGTGCCGACGAAGGGGTAACAGGTGAAGGATCTGGTCGACACCACGGAGATGTACCTCCGTACCATCTACGACCTCGAGGAAGAGGGTGTAGTGCCCCTGCGCGCGCGGATCGCCGAGCGCCTCGAGCAGAGTGGTCCGACGGTGAGCCAGACCGTCGCGCGGATGGAACGCGACGGTCTGCTGCTGGTCGCCGGTGACCGCCATCTCGAGCTGACCGAGAAGGGCCGCAGCATGGCGGTCGCGGTGATGCGCAAGCATCGCCTCGCCGAGCGGCTGCTCGTGGACATCATCGGGCTCGACTGGCAGAACGTGCACGCCGAGGCCTGCCGCTGGGAGCACGTGATGAGCGAGGACGTCGAACGACGGCTGGTCGAGGTGCTCAACCATCCGACCACCTCCCCCTACGGCAACCCGATTCCCGGCCTGGACGAGCTGGGCATCGCCCCGCCGAGCGCCGCCGAGGAGACCCTCGTGCGGCTCTCGGATCTGCCGCACGGTCAGGTACACGCGGTCGTGGTGCGCCGTCTCGCCGAGCACATCCAGACCGATCCCGAGGTCATCGGCCAGCTCCGGGAGGCGGGCGTGGTGCCCGATGCCCGGGTGACGGTCGAGACCAAGCCCGGCTCGGTGGTCATCACCGTGCCCGGCCACGAGGGTTTCGAACTCTCGGATGAAATGGCCCATGCCGTCCAGGTGAAGCTGGTCTGAGGCGTGAAACTTCTGGTTACGGGTGGCGCGGGCTACGTCGGTGGCGTCTGCGCACAGGTTCTGCTCGAATCGGGGCACGAGGTCGTGGTGGTCGACGATCTGTCGACCGGCAATGCCGAGGGCGTGCCCACCGAGGCGCGCTTCGTCGAGGGTGATGTCGCGGTCGCCGCGCCCGCACTGCTCGAGGCCGAATCCTTCGACGGTGTCCTGCATTTCGCCGCGCAGTCGCTGGTCGGCGAGTCGGTGCAGCAGCCGGAGAAGTACTGGCACGGCAATGTGGTGAAGACCCTCGAGCTGTTGGAGGCGATGCGCCGCACCGACACTCCGAAGCTGGTGTTCTCCTCGACCGCAGCGGTCTATGGCGAACCGGAACAGGTGCCGATCACCGAGGACGCGCCGACCCGGCCGACCAACCCCTACGGCGCCTCGAAACTCGCCATCGACCACGCCATCACCTCCTACTCGATCGCGCACGGTCTGGCCGCGACCAGCCTGCGCTACTTCAATGTCGCGGGCGCCTACGGCGGCCTCGGCGAAAACCGTGTGGTGGAAACCCATCTCATTCCCCTTGTTCTGCAGGTCGCCCTCGGTCATCGCAAGGCGATTTCGGTCTTCGGCACCGATTGGCCGACACCGGATGGCACCGCAGTCCGCGATTACATCCACATCCGCGACCTCGCCGAGGCTCACCTGCTGGCCCTGGCCACCGCGGAAGCCGGCACACATCGCATCTTCAATCTCGGCAGCGGCACCGGATTCTCGGTGCGCGAAGTGATCTCGGCCTGCGAACGCGTCACTGGACTGCCGATCACCGCCCAGGACGCCCCCCGCCGCCCCGGCGATCCGGCCGTCCTCATCGCCTCCAGCGACCGCGCCATCACCGATCTCGGCTGGCACCCCGAGCACAACGACCTCGACGAAATCGTCGCCGACGCCTGGGAGTTCCTTCGGGACCTGGGTCCACTCGCGCACAGCGCGAAGTAGGCCGCTGGGCCCCATTCACCCGGTGGTCACGCACCCGCGCAACCACCGGGTGGCTCGCCGCGAGCGTCATCGGATAGCCGGGCCCAGGTCGATGCCGAGGTCGGCGGCGATACCGAGGCCGCAGTAGGCCAAGCGGCGCAGGGTATCCGGGCGCATTCCGGTACGCAGGGAAATCTCGAGCAGGTTCGCCAGGGAGTGGACCGGGTCGGCATCCAGGGCGGCTTGCAGGGCGACACCCGCGAGGGGACCGTCGCCGCGAAGGTAGGCGCTGTAGCCGAGCAGGGTCGCGGCGTCGGCGCGATCGCTGCCCGAAAGCGCCCGTACCAGCGCCACCCACAGATCTTCCGCGGCGGCGGCGTGGTCGCCGATCGCCAGACCGAACAGGGCGTCACGGACGATCCGATCGCGCAGTGCGGCAGCCACTTCCGCGTACTCCCGGGCGTTGAGCGACGCCCCGGAGTCGGTATTGGCGATCTGCCACAGCATTTTTTCCAGTGCCCGCCGGTGATAGCCGTCGGGATCGCCGCGCCGGACGGCCGCCGCATATCCCTCGTGCGCGATGGCGCGGGCGCTGTCGAGATGCGCCGCCACCAGCCGCACCAGCTCATCGTCGGTGGCGACCAGATCGGTCAGCTCCGAACGAGCCGCGCGGATCGGTCGCCCCTCCAGCACATGTGCCACCGTGACCATCGAGGTTGCCGGATCCGGCAGCGTCCCATGATGATTCGCGTCGGGCAGACTCCACCACCGCTGGTCCGCCTCGATGGCGCGTACCGCCCACGCGCCCTCCAGATACACCTCCTGCGCCGCCAACCGGCGGGCGAACGCGGCGATCAGCGCGCCCAACGGGCCGGTACTCGCCGCGCCGTGTCGGTGTGTGCGCTGCGGTTCGCGTGCCCGGTCGTCGACGATCACCGCGAGCACCTCCGTCGCCCCCTCCGCGGCACAGATCTGCGAGACACATTCCGCACAGGCCGCCGCGAGACCCCGTCGACCGCCCTCGTGATCCAGATCGAATCGCACCACCGCATCAATGATCGGGCTGTGGCCTGGATCGGGCGCACCCCCCAACACGGCCACCACCAGCGACCGCTCCGGTACGAACCCGACCATCGCGGGGACCGCGACGATCAATTCGCCGGGATCATCGACATGCAGCGCCCCGGCCGGACCACGATCGCCGAACATCGGTGGCGGTTCCGCACAGGTACCCGTCGCTCGCCCGAAACCCCTTGTGCACTCCGAGGATTCCTCATCGTCGACACCGGAGTCGAAATCCGGCACCGAGTCGATGGACCGTGCGACGGCCCGAGCGTGCGCGGATTTGCGCAAGTGCACGGATGGGCTCGAGCACAATCCATCGCGGGTGGCTGGACCATCGCCAGGGTCGCCAAGGGCGGGAACGGGATTCGTGAAAGTTGCCATGCACCGAGAGTGCACTGCCACGAATCCGGGCCCGAGGCAGTGACCTGGGCTTATCCGGATATTATTTTGCCCTGTGGAAATCGGTTGGGCTGTGGACGATTCGGCCTGCGGAGGCGAAAACAGCGATAACCGTGTCGGTGCTACCTGCTAACGTCGCGCCGCGAGCTCCCGCCGCCGATCGACGAAACCTGTGCTCACCCTTTCTTCACCTTCCCCACCGCCGTCGTGAACAGCCCGTCCAACGCCGCCGTATCCGGTTTCGCATCGCTGAACGACATGTAGGTCACCGCGATTCGCACATCGCCGATCTGACCGGTCAGCGTCTGCATGGACTGCGTCAGCCCCGGCGTGCTGACCTGCGGCACCACCGTCCGGCTCAGCGCGAGGGCGTCGTCGGCGTCGATCGGCGGCGGCGCCTGCAGTTCGGTGGTCACCGTCGTCAACGCGCCCGCCCTGCTGACCCGCATCTGCTGACACCGCTGCAACTGCTCGCGCAATGCCGACAGCGGCTGCCCGGTCCTGGTCAACTCGACGGTTACCGTGGCCCGCGTCTCGTTGTCGGTGCCCACCGCGACGGCGGTCTGATTCGGGCCGAATTGCTGCGCGGGCGGGGCACATCCATCGGGCTGCACCGTCGAACCGCGCCCGACCCCGGTCAGATCCCCCGACGCCTGCGCGGCCGCCTCCGGTGGCAGCACTACCGCCTCGTACCGGGCCGGGAACTGCGTGGGATCGGGCAATAGTGTCGAAAGCTGCGCCGCCACATGCTGGATCACCGAACTCGGCCCCGAGGCGACCGGGTGCCCGGTCACCGTCGACGAGCATCCGGCGAGCAGTGCAACGCTCGCGGTGAGGGAGATCCACCCCGATACCGCGAATCCGCGTGGCCCCCTGCGCGTCGAATTCGGCACAATCACCGTTCCACTGTGCCAAACTCGCCGTGTCCGCCCGCGATGCCACGCCGATCCTTGCGAGCAGCCCGCGAGCAGCCCCCAGCAGCCGCGGCGGGAACGGGAATGCGCGGGGCACCACCGATGTTGCCCTCTCTTATGGGTCGGTGTTGCCCGTGGTAACCGGTGTCGGTGTCATGGGGGACAATGGACAGTGGTTGACCGCCGCGAAATGCCCAACAGGCCTAGGACCTGTAAGTTCTCGGCACCAGGCGGCTCGCATCGGTGAACCGCGCAGGAAGGAGTACGCGATGGACCACGAGTCGCGAATGTACGAGTTGGAGTTCCCAGCTCCACAGCTGTCGTCCGACGATGGCTTGGGTCCGGTTCTGGTACACGGACTGGAGGGCTTCACCGATGCAGGACATGCGGTCCGGCTGGCCACCACGCACCTGCGCGAGAGTCTGGAGAGCGAGCTGGTCGCCTCGTTCGATGTCGACGAGCTGCTGGACTACCGGTCGCGTCGCCCGCTGATGACGTTCAAGACCGATCACTTCTCCGACTATGCCGAGCCCGAACTGAACCTCTGGGCGCTGCGCGACACATCGGGCACCCCTTTCCTGCTGCTCTCCGGGCTCGAACCGGATCTGCGGTGGGAGAAGTTCACCACCGCCGTGCGTCTGCTCGCCGAACAGCTCGGTGTGCGCCGCAGCATCGGCCTGAGCGCGATCCCGATGGCGATCCCGCACACCCGCCCGCTCGGCATTACCGCGCATTCCTCGGACCGCGATCTGATCGCCGACCACCAGCGCTGGCCGGGCGAGCTACAGGTGCCGGGCAGCGCGTCCTCGCTGCTGGAGTACCGGATGGCCCAGCACGGCCACGAATCCGTCGGTTTTTCGGTGCATGTGCCGCATTACCTCGCGCAGACCGCCTATCCGGAGGCCGCGCAGACCCTGCTGGAGCACGTCGCCGACAACGCTGGCCTGGAAATCCCGCTGGCGGCGCTCGGTGAGGCCGCGGCACGGGTCCGTGAGCAGGTCAACGAGCACATCGCGGGAAACTCCGAGGTAGAGACGGTCGTGCACGCGCTGGAGCGCCAATACGACAGCTTCCTCACCGCACAGGAACGCCAGTCCAGCCTGCTCGTCGGCGATGGTGAACTCCCCAGCGGCGACGAATTGGGCGCGGAGTTCGAGCGCTTCCTTGCCGAGCAGGGCGGCTACGACGGCGACGAGGGCGAACAGTCCAACTGACCCGATCACCCCGACCGGGCCCTGGACGGCTGCCCGTAGGGTGGTCGGAGTGGATCTGACCGAACTGCTAGAGATACCGGGAACCGACGCCGACGCGCTCTACGAATCCTTCGGGGCATGGGCGACCGAGCAGGGCACCCCGCTGTATCCGGCGCAGGACGAGGCGCTGCTGGAGTTGGCGTCCGGATCCAATGTCATCTTGGCCACCCCCACCGGGTCCGGCAAATCCCTGGTCGCGGTCGGCGCGCACCTGTTCGCACTCACCCGTGGCCTGCGCACCTACTACACCGCACCGATCAAGGCCCTGGTCAGCGAGAAGTTCTTCGCCCTGTGCGATGTCTTCGGCGCGGACCGGGTCGGCATGGTGACCGGTGATGCGGCGGTGAATCCGGAGGCGCCGATCATCTGCGCCACCGCCGAGATCCTGGCGAATATGGCGCTGCGCGAGGGCGCGGCCGCCGATGTCGGCCAGGTCGTGATGGACGAATTCCACTTCTACGCCGATCCCGACCGCGGCTGGGCCTGGCAGGTGCCGCTGCTGGAACTCCCGCGCGCCCAATTTCTGCTCATGTCGGCCACTCTCGGCGAGGTCGACTTCTTCGCGGCCGATCTGCGCCGGCGCACCGGCAATCCGACCGCCATTGTCGCGGGCACCGAACGTCCTGTCCCACTGAGCTTTTCCTACGCACGCACCCCCATCACCGAAACGTTGGAAGATCTCGTCACCACCAACCAGTCACCGGTGTACGTCGTGCATTTCACCCAGGCGGCGGCACTGGAACGCGCGCAGGCGCTGACCAGCGTCAACTTCGCGACCCGCGCCGAAAAGGACGCCATCGCAACGGCACTCGGCGATTTCCGGTTCTCCTCCGGCTTCGGCAAAACGCTGTCGCGGCTGATCCGCCACGGTATCGGCGTACACCACGCGGGCATGCTGCCCAAGTACCGCCGCCTGGTCGAGCGCCTGGCCCAGGACGGTCTGCTCAAGGTGGTGTGCGGCACCGACACCCTCGGCGTCGGTATCAACGTGCCCATCCGCACGGTGCTGCTGACCGGCCTGACCAAATACGACGGTGTGCGCACCCGCAGGCTCAAGGCGCGCGAATTCCATCAGATCGCGGGCCGGGCGGGCCGGGCGGGCTACGACACCATGGGCACCGTGGTCGTGCAGGCTCCCGACCACGAGGTCGAGAACACCCGGCTGCTGGCCAAGGCGGGCGACGACCCGAAGAAGCAGCGCAAGGTGGTGCGCAGGAAACCGCCGGAGGGCTTCGTGTCCTGGAGCGAGGACACCTTCGACCGTCTGGTCGCCGCCGCCCCCGAACCGATGGTGTCGCGCTTCGCCGTGACCAACTCCATGCTCCTCAATGTGATCGCCCGCCCCGGCAATTGCTTCGACGCCATGCGCCACCTGCTCGAGGACAACCACGAGCCGCGTCCCGCCCAGCGCCGCCATATCCTGCGCGCCATCCGCCTGTATCGCGCCCTGCGCGACGCCGGTGTGGTGCAGCAGCTTCCGGAACCCGACGCACAGGGCCGCCGCGCCAGGCTCACCGTGGACCTGCAGCGCGATTTCGCCCTCGACCAACCTCTGTCCCCGTTCGCCTTGGCCGCACTGGAGCTGCTCGACAAGGACACCCCGGGCTACACCCTCGACGTCATCTCCCTCATCGAATCGACGCTCGAGGATCCGCGCCAGCTGCTCATGGCCCAGCAGCACAAGGCCCGCGGCCAGGCGATCAACGAGATGAAGGCCGACGGCATCGAGTACGACGAACGCATGGAGCTCCTGGAGGAGGTCACCTGGCCCAAACCCCTCGCCGAGCTGATCGAGCCCGCCTTCGAGACCTACCGGGCCGGGCATCCCTGGATGTCGGAGTTCGCCCCGTCCCCCAAATCGGTCGTTCGGGACATGATCGAACGCTCGATGACCTTCGCCGAACTGATCTCGCACTACGAACTGGCCCGCTCCGAGGGCGTGGTGCTGCGCTATCTCGCCGACGCCTACCGCGCGCTGCGCCGCACCGTCCCGGAAGCCGCGCGCACCGAGGACCTCGACGATATGACCGAATGGCTCGGCGAACTTGTCCGCCAGGTGGATTCGAGTCTGCTCGACGAATGGGAGCAGCTCACCAATCCGGGCGCGGAGACCGATGCGGATCAGCTCGCCTTCGGCGCGGAGACTGTGCGCCCCATCTCGGCCAATGAACGCGCCTTCAAGGTGATGGTCCGCAACGCCATGTTCCGCCGCGTCGAACTGGCCGCCCTGCGCCGCTGGGAACCCCTAGGCGAGCTGGGCCAGGGCCCGGACTGGGAAGCGGAGCTGAGGCCCTATTTCGACGAGTACGACGGCATCGGCACCGGACCGGACGCGCGCGGTCCGCAATTGTTCCAGGTGGAACAACGCCCCGGTTTCTGGCATGTGCGCCAGGTGCTCGACGATCCCGCGGGCGACCACGGCTGGGCACTGGCGGCGGTGGTCGATCTCGCCGAGTCCGACGCCGCGGGCGAGGTCGTATTCGACGAGGTCACGGTAGTCGCGGGGTGATCATGGTCAAGGTGTCGTCAACGAGTTAGTTAACCGGGGCTTCGCGCTGATACTCTCTCGCGCGGTGCCTGAACGACGGCCGCCCCCCAAACGACGGAGAGTTCCCTTAGATTGACCGGCTCAAACCTGCCCGAATCGCCCTATCTGGTCATCGACCCGGAGCGAGTGCGCGAAAACTATCGCGCACTCGCGGCAGCGGTACCCGAAGCGCGAATTCGCTTCGCGGTCAAGGCGAGCCCGGTCCCGGAGCTGATCCGCCTGCTCGACGCGGCGGGCGCGGAGTTCGACGTCGCCAGCGTCGGCGAGATCGAACTGTGCCTGCGCGCGGGCGTCGACCCGGCCCGCATGTGCTACGGGAACCCGATCAAGAAGGCCGCCCATATCGCCACCGCCTACGCCGCGGGCGTGCGCCGCTATGCCTTCGACACCGAGGACGATCTGTTGCGCATCGTCGAGCACGCGCCCGGCTCGGAGGTCGAATGCCGGTTCCTGTCCGCGGCGCCGCAGTCGACGACGCCCTTCGGCACCAAGTTCGGCTGCTCGCCCGCCGAGGCGCTGCGGCTGCTGGTGCGCGCCCGCGATCTCGGCCTCATCGTCGGGGGGCCGTACTTCCACGTCGGCTCCCAACAGACCGACCCCCGGGCTTGGCGCATCGGTATCGAGCAGGCCGGACACATCGCTGCCGCATTGACGGCCAAAGACATTCCGGTGCGCTCGGTGAATATCGGTGGCGGCCTGCCCATTTCGTACGTCGAGGCGGCACCCGCACTCGACGAGATAGGGGCCGTGATCGCCGCAGCCACCGCCGAATTCCTGCCCGAGACCGCCGGGCTCGTCGTCGAGCCCGGCCGCGCGCTCGTGGGATCGGCGGGCACCATTCATGCCGAGGTCATCGGCGTGCGCATCGCGCCGGAGGGACGGCGCTGGGTGTATCTCGACATCGGCCGCTACAACGGTATGGCCGAAACCGAGAACGAGTACATCGCATACCGCTTCGTCACCGAACGTGACGGAGACCCCGTGGACGAGGCGGTGGTGGCCGGACCGACCTGCGATGGCGACGATGTACTGTATCAACGCACGAAGGTCCTTCTTCCGACCTCGTTGCGAGCCGGTGATCGCATCCAGATCCTCGATACCGGCGCCTATACCGCGAGCTATTCGTCGGTGTCCTTCAATGGTTTTCCGCCCTTGACCGTTCATGTCTCGGGCGCTGAGCGAGAGTGAGTTTGCCCATGACGGCGGAATTCACCGGCTGGCATGTGCTGGCCGAGTTCGGTGGTGTCGACGCAGATCTCTGCGACGATCTCGAACGACTCGAATCGGCGTTGCGCGAGTCTCTGATCGCGGCGGGCGTCACCATCTGCGATGTCGTACACAAGAAGTTCGATCCGCAGGGGGTGACCGTCCTCGCGCTGTTGTCGGAGTCCCACGCCTCGATTCACACTTATCCGGAGTCCGGCGACATCTTTGTCGACGTCTTCACCTGCGGAAGTATCGGCGCCGGCGCGTCGAAGGCCGTCGAGCTACTGCGAGATAAGTTGTCTCCCAAGGATGTTCGGATGCAGGTCATCCAGCGTGGGCACGGCTCCACGCGGATCGAGGAGCCGGTCGGCAACGGCCTGACCCGCATCTGGGATCTGCACGAGGTGCTCGTCGACACCCATACTCCGTTCCAACACATGGTGATCGCGCGCACCGAACAGGGCATCAGCCTGTTCTCCGACGACGATCGCCAGTCCACGGAGTTCTCCCAGCTGACCTACCACGAGGCGATGATGGTCCCCGCCTTCGCGCTGGCCGCGAAGCTGGACAAGGTCCTCATCATCGGTTCCGGTGAGGGTGTGGCCAGTCAGATGTCGGTCGCCGCGGGCGCGACGCTGGTGGATCACGTCGATATCGACCAGCGCGAGGTCGAGCTGTGCGCCGAGCACCTGCCCTACGGCTACACCGGCGACGAGCTGGCCGCCGCGGTGCGCGGCGACGGCCCGATCAAGGTGCACTACGCCGACGGGTGGGACTTCCTGGCCGATGCGGCCGAGGCGGGTACCCGCTACGACGTCATCGTGATCGATCTGCCCGATGAGCGGGTCGAGGACGCGCAGCACAACCGCCTCTACGAGTCGGAGTTCCTGTCGCGATGTCGGGCACTGCTCGCACCCGGTGGTGTGCTGAGCGCGCAGGCCGGTTGCGCGACGATGTGGCGCAACGAGACGCTGAAGCGGTCCTGGAACCGCTTCCACGAGCAGTTCGCCACCGTGGTGCAGTACGGCAGCGATGAGCACGAGTGGACGTTCCTGTTCGGGTTGAACGAGCGGATCGATGACCCGGTACCCGCCATGACCGATCGACTGGCCACGCTGCCCTACCGCGCCGAAACCGTCGACGCGCGGGCGTTGGTGCGCGGCGCAATCGAACCGCACGCGCTGCGCGTGTAGCAATACTCTCGAATCACACCGGTCCCCAAGGGATTTCACCTTGGGGCCGGTGCGATTCGGCATTGGTCAGGTCCTTGCCCGCTCGATCGGCTCGGGTGTCTCGCCGTCGGGCCCGAAGACGAAGCCGTCGCGCGGGTCAGTAAGTGCAGAGCTGGTACCAGCCGCCCGAACGGGTCGGGCTGGCGTGGCGCGAGGCGAGCGATGTGGGTTGCCGCGGTTATGGCGTGAAGCGGATCTCGCTGTGTCGAGGTGGAGCTGTCGTCGCGTAGCGGACCTGCTGGTTGCCCGGTCGTGTGCGCTGCCATCGGCTGAAGCGCTGTAGGAGTACGGCGATGGACAGAGCACTGGTGAGTAGCGCCATCGGTTCGCCGATGCATTTTCGTTTGCCGGTGCCGAAGGGAAGATGGGCGGGGCCGAGAGCGATGAACAGTTGGTCGCCCCGACGCAGCGGGCGACCGGCCAGTTCGGTATCGGCCGCGACATTCCGGAAGATGAGCGGGAATGCCGGCCGCTGTGCCACGACGTCCTCGAAAAACGTTGTGAGCAGCGGCAACCGAGGCAGGTCGGCTGCGGCCGGTGCGCGGCTGCCCAGCGTCTGTTCGACTTCGGTCCGCAATTCGGCCAGTTCGACGGGGTTATCGGCGAGCCGCACACACGCCCACGCCTGAACGCATGCCGTGCTGTCGAAACCCGCCATCAGATGGCTCATCACCTGATCGCGTATCCGCTGCACCGGCAGTTCCGGACGCACCTGCAGTAGGTGGCCGAGCAGGTCACCGTCGCAGTCGGCCAACGCGCGCCGCCGGTCGATAATCGCGTAGACCTCGGTGTCCATGGCCGCGATGGCGCGCCGGTAGTCGGCGCCGCCGATCCGGAACCACTGCTTGCGCTGGCTGTCGAAGATCGGCTGGGCCAGTCGCACCAGGGTCGCGCAGTCGACGGCCTGGCCGAAAAGATGCTGTGCCAGCAGTTCCACATTGAGCAGTTTGAATTCGGTGAACACCTCGACGGCTCGGTCCAAGGGCCAATTGTCGATGCGGTCGTGCAGTCGGCGGACACTCTCGTGCGCGAGTGGCGCCAGATTCGCCGCCGCGAACGCGGGGTTCGTGTGTTCACGCAGGGTCCGCCAGGTTTGCGGATCGTTGACCGCGAACAGCCCTTCGTCGCCGGTCGCGTTGCGGATGATCCGGTAGATCGGGCCGCCCTTGTCGAATTGGCCCGCGCCGGTACGCAGCACACGGTCGATGAGGTCGCTGTCGGTGATCAGCCAGGACCGGCCCGGCAACGGCACCCTGACCCGCATGATCCCGCCATTGCGCCGTGCCCACGCGATCAGCGCGGAGGGAATGTCACGGTCGACAATCGCCCGTCTCCAACCGATCTCGGGTCGAACGTTTCCGGGCATAGCCATGCTGCTCCTGGACCGGATACACCGGATCTCAGGTTAGCAGCGCCTTGTCTGTCCGGCCCGAAAACCGCGGTTCATCGGCGCTCCGATGGCATGACGAGCCAGAACCGGACGCTTGCTCGAATGGGCCGATTCGCACGAGCACGTCGCCGCAGCACGGTTCGTCGAAAGCTGCGTTGGGCCTCGATCCGAGCAGCGAAGCGATGGGCCGCCACCCAGATTCGCCGCCTTGCAGGCGTGGACACCGCGACCCTGGCCAGTGCCGAGTGGAGCCGCTGCCCGCACACCCGGCCCGATGCGTAATGATGTTGTCCCGTGGTGGATTACACGATGGTTTTCGACCGTGTCCGGGGCTCGCTATTGGGTGGGGCGGTCGGTGACGCGCTCGGGTGGCCCATCGAATTCCTGCGGCTGAATCAGATTCGCCAACGGTATGGCGCCGAGGGGGTGCAGGGCTATCTGCCACAGCATGACGCGGCTGCGCCGCAGCAGGTTACCGATGACACCCAGATGACGCTGTTCACCGCGGAGGGGCTCTTGCGGTGCGCGCCGGGCGCCGACCCGGTGCCAGTGTTGCGAAAGGCGTATCTGCGCTGGTTGCAGACCCAGCGGCAGGACGTGCCCGCAGTCGAGGTCGACGGTTGGCTGGCGAGTCTGCCGTTTCTGTATGCCGCGCGTGCGCCGGGCAATGCCTGCATGTCCGGGCTGAGCCAGCAGACGCGGGGATATCTCGCGCCACACCCGCTCGGCGAAGCCGGTCCGGTGAATCCGGGGTCGAAGGGATGCGGGACGGTCATGCGGTCGGCACCGTTCGGCCTCGCCGGTATGGGACCCGACCGCGCGTTCACCGCGGCCGCGCGGGGTGCGCAGCTGACACACGGACATCCCACGGGATATCTGGCCGCGGGCGCGTTCGCGGCACTGGTCGATCGCGTGGTGAGCGGTGTCGAGCTGCCGATTGCGGTGCGGCAGACCATTACTCAGCTCACGACGTACCCTGCGAGTGCGGAAACGGCGGCGGCATTGAACCTGGCGGTCGAGCTGGCCGAGCAACCAGCCAGCGCCGAACAGGTCGAGCAGGTCGGCGCGGGGTGGGTCGCCGAGGAATGCCTGGCCATCGCCGTGTACTGCGCGCTGTACGCGGCTCGAACCGGCGATGTGCGCACGGCATTGCTGCTGTCGGTGAACCATTCCGGTGACTCCGATTCCACCGGTGCCGTCACCGGCAACCTGATCGGCGCCACCCACGGTTTCTCCGCGATGCCGAGGGATTGGATGTCCGAGGTCGAGGGTTGCGATGTGCTGATCCAAGTCGCCGATGACCTCGTCCTGAATTATTTCATCGGCGACCGGTCGATACTGGGTGACCGATACCCCTTCGATTAGGGACTTGCGCGAAGCCGAAGCGCCCATTCTCGTCCCGATCCGGAATCCCGGGCAAGAATGGGCGCACTGGCCGAACTCTCGAACCTATGACTGCTTGCGCCACTCCTCGACATTCATTCCGCCGACGCCCCAATCCGTCAGCGCGACTTCATCGATCACCACGAACGTAGTCGCCGGATCCTTTCCGAGCACATCACGCAGCAGATCGGTGACTCCCTTGATCAGCTGGGACTTCTGCTCCCGCGTGACACCTTCGTCGGTGACTTTGATGTTGACGTAAGGCATTATGCGGCCCTTCCCGAGATGAATCCGCCGTCGACGGGGAAAATGTGACCGGTGGTGAACGCGGCGTCGGCGAGATACAGCACCGCCGCGGTGGTTTCGCTCACCTCACCGATGCGGTTGAGCAAAGCCAGTCTGCCCGAGGAGGTTTCGTCGCCATCGCCGAACAGCGGTGTGCGAATGATGCCAGGCGCAACGGCATTCACACGGATCCCGTCCGCGGCCAGTTCCGCCGCCAGACTCGTTGTCAGCGCGTGTACGCCGCCCTTGCTGACCAGCGCAGCAGACGCGGGCAGACCCGCCAGCGCGTGATTGATCAGCACCGTCCCGATATTCACAATGCTCCCACCGGATTTCTGCGCTCGGAGCTGGCGTACGACGGCCTGCGTGGTGAAGTAGGTGCCCTTCAGGTTGCCATTGAGATAGCTGTCGAGGTCCGCCTCGGTGACGTCGACGAAGGGTTTGGCACCGAAGATCCCCGCATTGTTCACCAGCACGTCCACCCGACCGAAGCGCTCGACCGCGAGGCGGACCAGCTCGGTTCCCGTTGTGGGAGAACCGATATCGCCGACGAAGACGGCAGTCCGTTCCGGCGCGCCCAGTGTGTCCGCCACCGCGGCGAGTTTGTCCGCATCTCGCCCATTGAGCACGACGTTGTCGCCGCGCTCCACGAAGGCCCTGGCGATATCGCGTCCGATCCCGCTGGAGGATCCGGTCACGATGACCGTCTTTGCGCTCACCATATTCTTCTCTCTCTTCCTAGTGATACTTCTCAATACGACCGGTCGTCTTGGAATGGGTAAGCAGACTCCGGAAAAGGGCCGACCCGCTCAGGCCAGAAAGTAGTCGTCCAGCAGTCGACGCAGACACTTGTGCAGCGGCTCGAGTGAACGCTCGATCTTCATTCTGATCACCGCGCCCTCCCACGACTCCAGCAGCAGGTCGGCCAGATCGGTCGCGCCGATATCCTCGCGAATGGTGCCGAGTTCCTGTGCCCGACGCAGCGCCACCGCCACCCCGTCGCGCCAGGAATGCCAGGCACCGGCCAGAGATTCGCGCAGCACCTCACTGCCCTCCAACTCGCCGCCGAGATTCGCGATCAGGCACCCACCGGTGAACTCCGCCCGCACGAAGTCGTCCATGAGCCGCGCGAAGAATGCTCGCAACCCGACGATCGGATCCGTCGACGACCCGAGCGCCTCGGCCAGATTCCGCTGCACGCACAGCGAATGATGGTCGATGATCGCGCGACCGAAACTCTCCTTGCTGTCGAAGTAGTTGTAGAACGACCCCTTCGGCACCCCGACCGCATCCAGCACCTGTTTGATGCCGGTGCCGTGATAGCCGTGCGTCAGGAATCCGGCAGCCCCTTCCTCCACCAGAAGCTGCCGGGTGTCGTCACTGCGTCGCGGTCGTGCCATGGGATTAATATATGACCGGTCGTCTTGGAATGGCAAATCGGGGTCTCAGAGCGTCCGCCGCCATTCGGCGCAGTGCAGCACGAACGAGCCCAGATGCTCGGCCGCGAAGCGATCGGCATACCAATCATCCTGCGCGACAACCGAGGTCCACACATACGTCCACACGACATCCGCGCCGAGCACGACTCGTCGCAAGGAGTATTCATCGTCCTCGAAGGCGTCGAGCACCGCCCATTCCCCCGCATCGAGTCCGGACAGCACCACACCCCGCGCCAACCCACCCGCAGCGGGCACCAGCCCCGGATACACCCGCCCCGGCAACGCCGCCACCCGCCATCCGGCCAGTTCCCCGGCGACCAACTCCGGGCGCCGCCCGATCAACTCGACCAATACCTCGGGAAACTGCAGCGTTCCGTACACGAACAACCGATCGGCGTCCGTCATCGCGATCCGTCGTGCGGGCGCCGACCGCTCGCCCAACACGAACGCGCCCGATTCGTCCACCGGATCCCTGGAACTGCCCACCAGCGGAGGTTACGCCGCAGGGCACGCGGACGGCGGCTACCGCGAAATCGCCGCCCGCACGCGTACCGTGCCACCAGGACGCACTGCGAGAGGAAAGGCCCGCATGATCCGGCGCACGCTCGCGGCGGGGATCGCCGTCGCAACCATGATCGTCCTGGCAGGGTGCACGAACGCGGCCGACCGCCGCCCACAGGCAGATCGGCTACGCGCCGAGATCGGCACCATGCCGGGCGTCGAGAGCGTCACGGTCGACTATGCCGACGACCTCAGCCAGGGCACCCACCTGAACCTGACCATATCGATGCGCAAGGCTTCCGAGGCGCAGATCGCGGATGTAGTCGACTGCATCAATGCGATCAAGCGGCACGATTTCGACAACTTCCAGCAATCGGCCGACTTTACCGTCGGCGATCAACTGGAGCTGAAACTCGACGCCGCGTTGGATCCGGCGCGGATCGGTACTCGCACCCGCATGTTGCGTGAACTGGGCGCGAGTCTGCCCCGCGCCGCCGTCACCTGGTCGAGCTCGGCGATCGAGATCGAAAAGTCACCGCCCACAACGGATTCCCTAGCAGCGGTGCGCACTGTCCTGGGCGACGACGGTACCCAGGTCACCATCAGACCCGCGAACCGGGCCCCGGTGTGGACCGTCGACTTTCCGTTCAGCCCCCAGCAGGAACACGATATCCAAGCCCTGCTCACCGATCTCCCGGCCCCGGTTGCCTTCGTTCACGTCACCGACGGATATATCGCGAATCTCTCCGTCGGAGTGCACAGTCCGGACACTGCCTACCAGGACCTGACCGCCGTCATCGCCAGCACCCGGACCTCCGAACACCCGATGGACCTGCGTTGGAACTGGGGCAGCTACACGCCGGACAAGCTGTTCACCGGCAGCGTCAAGATCGCGGGATGCACTGAGCGCGACAGCGCCGCCGACACCCACCCGGAGAACTACCTCACCCCCGATGCCATCGCCCTCCAGCGCCGACTCCGCAGCGAATTCGAGACCTGCAACTAGCACCCTACTCCACGAGATGCGCGTAATCGGAGCGCAATTCGCGCTCGAGGATCTTGCCGCTCGGATTCTTGGGCAGCTCTTCGGCCAAGGCGATGTACTTGGGCACCTGGTAGCCGGCCAACCGGGCGTCGTCGACGATTCTGGTCTCGACATTGAGCGCCGCGCGACCGGCCGACCCAGGCTTGCTCAGCTGGTCTTGCGGACCGAGAACGGTTGCCAGCGGAGCCATTTCGGTCTGGCCGTAGAAGTTGGTCAAGCCGACCCCAGGCAGCCGTTGCGCGAGTTCGGTGAGCACCTCCACCGGCATGATGCTGGCCCCGTAGTAACCCTTTCGCAGCGAGGACAGGTCGTAGGTATCGAATTCGGGACTGCGCAGCAGCGAAACCCACAGGATGCTGGCCCCGTAGCTTTCGCAGCGAGGACAACGGTCGGTGGACAGAACAGCTTGGTGACCCGCTCCTGCTCGATGGTGTGCAGGATGGAACACCGCACCCGCACCCGCACCGGAGAATCCTCCGCGGCCCCGACACGCGGCCACCGAAATCCAGCATCCGAACACCCGCGATTCGCCAGAGTCGGCCGTCAACATTGCGACGCGTTGCGTCGTGAAGTGAAACCGATCGACACCGCACCCAACCCCGCCGTGGCACGGGCAGCGCCGACGAGCTTACCGAGAAGTGGGGCACGAAATACGGTGCGACCGTCCAGCTTTGGGAGAACGCGTCGGAGGAATTCATTCGTCCCTCGACTACGACATCGAGATACGCCGAGTGATCTACTCCACCAACGCCATCGAGTCCTTTGAACGCGCGTTACCGGCGCGCGATCAAGGCACGAGGGCACTTCCCGACCGAGCAAGTCGACGTTTGCCTGCATGAGCGCATGGTGATCGCTTGTCCAAGGGGCTTTGCTGGTGGTGGTCGCCAGATTTAGGGGGCGCGGAAGGCGTTGATGTTGCGGGTGCACCACTCTTCGAACGTGCGTGGGGTCCTTCCGAGTAGGTGACGGACGGTGTCGGTGCGGAAACCGACTGTGTCGGCGCGCATCAATTCGAATCCCTCGATGATTGCGGCGGCCAGTGTGGGGGGTGCGCCGTCGGGGTAGCGGGAGAGTAAGGCTTCCTGTGGTGTGGCCGTCTCGTGGACCTCGATGGTGCGGCCGATCGTTCGGGCGATGGCCGCGACTTGCTCTGCGACAGTGTAGGTTTGCGCGCCGGTGATGGTGTAGGTCATGCCTCGGTGGCCATCGTTGGTGAGTAGTTCGGCCGCTACGGCGGCGATATCGGCAGGATCGATCGGGGCATAGCGGCCCGGTCCGGTGGGATCGAGCACCGCACCGCCGGAGCGAATCGTCGGTGCCCATGCCAGTGCGTTCGTCATGAAGCCACCGGGGCGCAGCACGGTCACCGGAATGCCGGATTCGGCGACGATGCGCTCGCGGTCGCGATGCCAACGCCCCATGGCAGGCACGGGATCGCCCATCGCGTTGAAGGACGACAGTTGCACGATATGCCGGATCCCGGCAGCGCGCGCCGCGCTCACCGCACTCACGGTGTGCTCCGAGCCGATGCCCGGCACCAGTAGGAACAGTGTGTCGGCGCCGTCGAAAGCCGACGCCAGGGTGGCTGGATCGTCCAGATCACCGACGATCAGCTCGCCTCGACCGATATATGCGACACGAGCCGGATCACGAACGAGCACACGAAATTCCGCGCCCCTGGCATCGAGTTCGCCGACGAGTTCACGGCCGATATTTCCGGTGCCACCGGTAACAACTATCATCAGTTCTCCATATCGTTAGCCGTCTAACGAACAAAACGTTAGACGGCTAACGATCAGGCGTCAATGCCCGGCGACATGACAAGGAGGCCGACCGTGCCCGAATTCCTCGACCTACACGGCCGCAGTTCGAAGGTGCTGCGCGCCCTGGCCGATCGCGAGATGCGCACGTACGGACTACATCTGGGTCAGAATCACGTATTGGCCCTGCTGTGGGAGCGCGACGGCCGCACCCCGGGCGAGGTTGCCGCGGCGCTGAACGTCACCACCCCCACCGTCGTAAAGATGGCCACCCGGATGAGCGCGGCAGACCTGCTCGAGCGCCGCCGCGACGACCACGACAACCGCCTCGTCCGCCTCTGGCTCACCGATAAGGGCCGCGCCCTGCAGCAGCCGGTCGAAGCGCAGCGACAATCCTTGGAGGACAAGGTAACCGCCGATCTCACCCCCACCGAACGCCGCCACTTGATGAACGCCCTACGCAAAATCCACCGCACGGCGACCGAACTGCTCGGCGACTCCACACCCTGATCCCAGTGTGCACCGCGGGTCCAGTCGCGCCCGACGACCCGCCCTTTCAAGCCACGGCCGCCATCGGGCGTAACCCGACCTTCGAACGGCCGATGCTCACGGCGTGCGACTTCCCTCGGGGATAGGCGCCGATTCAGTTCGTCCCGGGCCGCTGCGATCGGATGATCTCCGCGAGTCGTGCGTAATCATCGGCGCGCGCCGTCGACGCACGAAACGCCAGACCCAATGTGCGCCCCGGTGCGGGAGCGGCGAAGTGCGCGGTTTCCAATGTGCCGCGCGCGGTTTCGGCCTCAACCGCCATCTCCGGGATCAGCGTTACACCGAGTCCACCCGCGACGCACTGGACGACGGTCGCCAGCGAGGCGGCGCGGGTATCGCCGACCGCGGCCGGATGCGCGTCGGCGGAGCGGCAGAATTCCAGGGTTTGATCGCGCAGGCAGTGCCCCTCGTCGAGGAGCAGCAGCGGCAGCGCGTCGAGGGTCGCCGCGGCGACATCGGTGCGACCGGCCAGCTCGTGGCCGCGCGGCGTGACCAGCACGAATTCCTCTGTGTACAACGGGATCTCGACCAGGCCGGGCGCCTCGGTCGGCAACGCGAGCAGTGCCACATCCAGCACCCCGGTGCGCAGGCCCTCCAGCAGGCGGGCGGTTTGGTCCTCGATCACCTGAGGAAGCAAGGCGGGCAATACCTTGCGCAACTCGGGCAGCAGACTCGGCAGCACATAGGGAGCAACCGTAGGGATGATGCCCATCCGCAGAGTGCCGCCCAGACTGTCACCGGTCGCCGAGGCGACGAATCGATCGGCCGCCTCGAGGGTGGCCGTCGCCTGCGGCAGCAGGCGCATACCCGCGGCCGTGACGAGCACTCGACGGGTGCTGCGCTCGATCAGCTGCAGGCCGAGCCCGTGTTCCAATGCGGCCAGTGCCTGCGATAACGTGGGCTGGCTCACACTGAGCCTGGCTGCCGCGGTGCCGAAATGGCGATACTCCGCAATCGCTACGAACGCACGCAGCTGCGACAGGGTCGGCTGATAAGTCTGATCAGTCACGCCTATCAGTGTAGTGCGACTGATCACGTTTACCTTTCACCGGCCTTTGGGCAAGATCACCCGTGAGCTTTTCGATCCACTCGCTCTAGCAACCCGACTGACGAGGAGACAAGCATGGCTTTGCTGACCATCGGCGACCAATTCCCGGCATACAACCTCACCGCGGTGATCGGCGGTGACCTGTCGAAGGTCGACGCTCAGCAGCCTGACGACTACTTCACCCGGATCACCTCCGACGACCACGCCGGCAAGTGGCGCATCGTCTTCTTCTGGCCCAAGGACTTCACCTTCGTGTGCCCGACCGAGATCGCCGCCTTCGGCAAGCTCAACGAGGAGTTCGAGGACCGCGACGCGCAGGTGCTCGGAGCCTCGGTCGATAACGAGTTCGTGCACTTCCAGTGGCGCGCCCAGCACGAGGATCTCAAGACCCTCCCGTTCCCGATGCTGAGCGACCTCAAGCGTGAATTGGCCTCCGCCACAGGCGTTCTCAATGCCGACGGTGTCGCCGACCGCGCCACCTTCATCATCGACCCGAACAACGAGATCCAGTTCGTCTCGGTGACCGCGGGTTCGGTCGGCCGCAATGTCGACGAGGTGCTGCGCGTGCTCGACGCACTGCAGTCCGACGAGCTGTGCGCCTGCAACTGGAAGAAGGGCGATCCGACCATCAACGCGGGCGAACTGCTCGCCGCGAGCGTCTGAGCACTATCCGAAACACCTGAAAACCCCGAACGAGAAGAGGATTCGCCGAATGAGCATTGAGACCCTGAAGAACTCCCTTCCCGAGTACGCAAAGGACCTCAAGCTCAATCTGTCGTCCATCGCACGCACCACCGTGCTGAACGACCAGCAGCTGTGGGGCACCCTGCTGGCGTCGGCGGCCGCTACCCGGTCGGCGACGACGCTGCGTGAGATCGCCGAGGAGGCCGCGGACAACCTGTCGGCGCAGGCCTACAACGGCGCACTCGGCGCCGCCTCGATCATGGGCATGAACAATGTGTTCTACCGGGGCAAGGCGTTTCTCGAGGGCCGCTACGACGACCTGCGTGCCGGTCTGCGGATGAACATCATCGGCAATCCGGGCGTGGACAAGGCCGATTTCGAGCTGTGGTCGTTCGCGGTCTCCTCGATCAACGGCTGCGCCCACTGCCTGGAAGCACATGAGAAGACGCTGCGCGAGGCGGGCGTATCACGCGAGGTGATCTTCGAATCGCTGCGCGCGGCCGCGATCGTGGCCGGTGTCGGCCAGGCCGTACAGTCCACGGAGGCGCTGGCCGCCGCCGCGGTCTGATATTTCGTCACGCGAGCAGCGGCTCCGCCCGAAAGGGCGGAGCCGCTGCCGTTTCCGCGTCGACCGGTAGATGTCGGAGCGGCTCGTTAACCTGTCCGCGATACGCACCTCGTGAACAAGGGAGACGGGCCGATGGCTGTCCGCACGCCGCCGACCGATGCGGACATCTGGGTGGTACCCACCGCCTGGTGGCCGAAAACCGATCCATTTCGGGGACGCTGCCCCATGGCTGGTGTTACCGTGAATATGACTGCGGCACAGTCGATCTCCGACAGACTGGCGCATTCCGCGGAGAGTATCCGCGCCGTCCTGAGCCACTCCGGCTCACACCGGGTGCTCGCCCAGCGGGGCGCACAGTACTTGTCCCGGCCGGGCACCGATCCGCTCGGTGCGGCCGTCTGTGCCGCGATCGGCATGGACGCGAAGCTGTTGGATGCCGCCGACCTCGGCCGCTACTACGACGACCACACGGATCTGGCCGACTATCTCGTCGCCACCCACGGCCTCGGGTTCGCCGTCTCGACCGTGGCCGCGCTCACCGGCGTCTACGCGGAGTCGCAGTCGTCGAACATGTGGAGCGGACAGTCCGGTCCAACCGCCTACCGGGTGGCGGGTCGACCCTGCGATCCGCCCGCCACCCTGGTCCGGCGGTTGCGCACGCTGCTGGCCGCGGCCGGTGAGATGGACTATGCCGACGCCCTCGACCAGGCGCGACAGTTGCGGCGCGGGACGCTATCGATCCGGCTGCTGACCTCCTACCTGTTCCCTACCGAACAGCACTGGGTAACAACCGATCTCGCCGATCCGCAACTCACCGATAGTTTCGGCTCGACCTTCCTGCTCGCCTCGGTGACCGATCCGGCGCACGCGCACCGCATCATCGATCTGCTCGGCTGGCAATGGCACCAGCTGCGCGACAACAAGTCGCTGCTCTACAGTCTCGCGGCCCATCTGGGCCCCGACGCGGCTCCCGTGCTCATCCGGCTCTATGAGCAAGGTCGAGGCAATAGCTCCGCGCCGGGCCTGGACACCGTATCTCGCCTGCTCGCCCATCTTCCCAGTGACACCGCGCTGGACTTCCTGGCCGAGCACTCGTGGCGAATCTCCACAGCGGCGACGCTGCTCGCGTCCACCAAACGGTTTCCGGCTCGTGCCATGCGCGTGCTCGCTGCACGGACCACGCGCCACCAGAGCGTCGACGACTTCCGCCAGCACATCCGACGCCATCCGGAACTCGCCGCCGCCATGCGTGCGGAACTGCCCGAATCCGCGCGACAGCTGGTCGTCGAAAACCTGCCCGGCGTGACGATCAATACCACCCCCGCTGAGGTGATACCGGCGATCCTGCGTGACCCGCCATGGGATCGACTGCGCCGCAAGCAGACTCCCACCATCACCCTCGAAGCGCCGACAGCCGTGCGGGTTTCGTGGCGCAATGGCGAGCGGGAGCACTGGCTCAACCGGCGCACCACACTCACCGAAGGCGAGGTCCATCGGCGTCTGAACAATGCCGCATCCGATCCCAGCCACGTCGGCGACTGGCTGCTGCAGGCGTTGGCCCAGGTCGATCTCGCGGTCGCCGAGGCGCACCTGCGCACCGAGTACACCGGGTGGTCGCTCTGGTCCATCGATGGATTGATGGCGGTTGCGGCCGCCCATGGTGCGGCGGCCAACGACCTCGTTCTCGGTGCGGTCGTGGAGGACCCGCGCGAGCTCGCCGCCGCAATCGCGCCCTTCGAAAGCCGAACCGCCGCGGCACTTGTGGTCGACTGGCTGGGGTTGCGCTCGCGCCGAAGGATCGCGCTGGATTGGCTGCGTCGCCATCCCACCTATGCCGCCACCGCAGTCATACCGGGCGCGCTCGGCAAGGCACGCAAGGCAAGACGTACACATACCGCTGCCTTGCGCACACTTGCCGGCCTCGGGCATACCGATACGATCATGGCCGCCGCGGATGCTTTTGGTGTCACCGCTGCCGTGCGCGAGCTGCTGGACGTGGATCCCGCCGAGATCGTTCCCGCCCGGACTCCCGTCCTCCCGCAATGGTTGTCGATTCTGGAACTGCCGCCGATCATGTTGACGCGTGGCCATGCACTGCCCCCACGCGAAGTCGCCACTCTCGTTACTTACCTGATGCTGTCCGAGCCAGGCGAACCGCATGGTGCGCTGGCGCGCATTCGCGAGCATTGCGACACTTCGACTCTCGCAGCCGCAACCGGTGCGATCTTCGAGCAGTGGATCAATGCGAGCGCGCGCTGGAAGGACACCTGGGTCTGGGAGGCATTGGCGGCCTTCGGAAATGACGACACCGTCGCCGAGCTGCTGCCGAAGATCACCTGGGACACCGGTAGGGACAACGCGCTGGACGTCCTCGCCGCCATCGGCTCGGATTATGCCCTGTCGGCACTGATCAAGATAAGCGAGCAGGGGCGAAACGCCGCGCTCCGGTCGGCGGCACAGCTTCGAGCCACCGAGCTGGCCGAGGAAATGGGGTTGACCGACGATCAGCTCGCGGACCGGATGGTTCCCGATCTCGGTCGGCCGAAAACTCCATCGACCTCGCCGTCGTAGTCGGCATCCACGGCCTACACCACCTCGGTACCGACGCGACCGCCGCCTGGTCGGCCGTGCTGGCCGATCACCAACTGCGGCAACCATTTCCACGGATCGACCGGGAAGTCCACTCCGGCGAACCCGCCCTGCTGACCAGTTTCGTCGGTCCTCGTCCCCGAGCCGGCCACCGTCCCACTGCGACGCATCCACGGACGCACCAACCGCGGCTGGCATCCGCCGGAGCGCGACAACGGCGGGCGCATCGACACATTCGAGACGCGGCTCCCAGACGACCGGCTCTTCTACATCGGCGTGGATCCGGTATGGAGCCGTTCGAACCGGTCGCCCGGTACACGAACTCATCTGCGCCACCCCGGCGGGCGCTACCTTCGGCGACCTGAGCCAGGTCACCCGGTCGCAGATTCTGCGCGATATCGCCCGGCTGTGTGCACCCCTTTGAACACCGACGCCCCTGCCTCACGGGACAGGGCACCCACCTCGATCGACCAACCCGGCAGGGCGGCGATTTTGTTGGGCCCCAACAGGCAGGACAGCACGCCGAGTCCGGAAACATGGTTCAGCAGGAAGCCGAACAGCGGCTGGGGAAATTAGGACATAACCGGCAAATCGGCACGTCGAAAGTGTATTTGTCCCAGACGCAGAGCGGCCGATGAGGTCATGGGATCACCGGCGCGGAGCCGGTAGGCTCGCGATCATGGGCACACAAGGTGAACCTGAGGCCATGGGTATACGGGTCGAGGTCGTGCGCGTTTTCACGGACCCGGCCGGGCGGGGTGGTAACGAACTCGGCATCGCCCGGGCAAGCGATGTCGCCGAGGCGGACCACCAAGCCCTGGCGGCGAAGGCGGGCTTCAGCGAGACCGTCGTCGTCGAGGAGCCGGTCGATGAGATCGCCAAGGTGCGGATCTACACCCCCGCGGTGGAGCTGCCCTTTGCCGGACACCCGTCCGTCGGTACCGCGTGGTGGTTCGCCGAGCAGGGCCGCCCGGTGCGGATCCTGCAGGTGCCCGCGGGTCCGGTCGCCATCGAACTCACCGACAGCCTCACCTGGATCAGGGCGCGCGGCGAATGGGCGCCGGAATTCACCTTCCACCAGCTCGACGACGTCGACACACTGACGCACCTGCGGCCCGACGACTTCGACGAGGGCAAGCACTACCTGTGGGCCTGGACCGACGAGCATCGCGGCGCCCTGCGCTCCCGAATGTTCGCCCCGTCCATGGGCATCGCCGAGGACGAAGCCACCGGCGCCGCCGCCGTAGCCATCACCGCCCTACTCCGCCGCAGCCTCATCATCACCCAAGGCAAAGGCTCCCAACTCTTCACCGAATGGGACTCCGACGGCTGGGTCCGCCTAGGCGGCCGAGTCTCCCCCGACTCCCCGATCACCCTATAACTCGAGAATGCGTTGGTGCAGAAGCGCTCTCGACGTTTACCTGCATGAGCGCATGGTGATCGCTTGTCCAACGCTGGGGTCAGGTGGAGATGGCGGCGATCAGCATGTAGGTGGTGCCCAGGTCCATTACGAGGTGGGGGACCATCGCTGATGACAGGGTGCGGGGGATGAAGGAATTGGGTTGAGGCGAGTTGGGGGGCGGGGCGATCGGATGGCCGAGCCAGCGTTGCCGTCGTCCGGTGCTTGCCGCGATGATCAGGGCGATCGCGTCCGCGGCGAATAGCGTGGCGAGTGCCAGGGCGGGAATTGGCATCGGTCCACCGGTGTGGCCGCCCGCACCGTGTCCGGATATCGCATACAGCATCGCGACCGCGACGAGGATGTGGTACCCCAGCGCGACCATTCGATCGCCGGGCACCAATCGAGTTGCACTGCGCCACTCCACGATTCGATCAACCAGCAGTGCCGCGAAGACGACGATCATCGCGATGAGCACCCCACGCAACGCGACCGGATTCGCGCCCGCGGGGAAGACCAGCATCGCGAGCATGACCAGACACATGATCAGATGCGCGGCATCGGATTCGTGACATGCCGCCACGCCCTGACCAATCGAATGTGCTTGCGGCCGAAGAGAATCAGCAGCCGCTGTCCCGACGCCAACGAGCGGGACGACGGCCGTCCCTGGGGCACCACACTGCCCCGGCGTCCGCCGCATCTCACGAGCCGGTGCCGCCAACCGGCCGAGCACCACCGCCGCCGCGAAGAGAAACGCCACAACCACCGACCACCGCAGGGCGGCATACTCCTGCGCGAACTCCACCACGCCCATCACCTCCCGACACCGCGCTACAATCCATGCTCGCATCCGATACGCCCCTCGGCCGCCCTTTCCGCAGCAACCCCTTCAGCCGCACCATTCGGCGGGATCTGCGCTCCCGCAGCGAGCACGTCACCGACCACGTTGCGTGCCACACCGAGTGCGGATCCCGACACGGTTACGCGCCCGATCCGGAGGTGGTCGCGGGTGCCATCGTCGACTGTGTCGAGCATCGGCTCCGCGGACTGGTGGTGATGCCGCCGACCGGGTGGTTCCGCACGGCGATGCCCGATCCGGCGCAGTTGCGGCATACGATGCGGCGGATGCTGGGCATCCTGTGAGAGCGCTGGCTCAGGCCGACAGCTGCCGCAGTACGCGTTTGAGCACCTTGCCAGTGGGGTTGCGCGGGAGTTCATCGATGAACAACACATCACGCGGCACCTTGAACCGAGCCAGCTGCGTCTTGACGTGTTCGCGCACCTCATCCTCGGTGAGCGAATATCCCTCTCGCACAACGACTACTGCGCGCAGCCGCTGACCGTACCGGTCATCGGGCACGCCGAACGCACTGACCTCCGCCACCGCCGGATGGGCCGCGAGGAGTTCCTCGACCTCGCCGGGGAAGACGTTCTCGCCACCGGAGACGATCATATCGTCATCGCGACCGTCGATGAAAAGTCTTCCGGCACTGTCGAAATGGCCGACATCGCCGGTGGACATCAACCGCCCGATGCGGGGCTTGTCACCGCCGCCGGTATAGCCCTCGAACTGGTAGTTATTGCCGACGAAGATCCGCCCGGTAATGCCGGGGCCCACCTCGCGGTCATCGTCGTCGAAGATCTTCACGGTGGCGCTCGGCACCGGCGAGCCGACGCAGCCGGGCTCCACCGCAAGATCGGCGGGCGTGGCAATGGTCGCGTAGGCCACCTCGGTGGATCCGTACATGTTGTAGACCACGGGTCCGAAGGCTTCGGTCACTCGGCCGCACAGCTGTGCACCCAACTGGGATCCGGCGACGAAGATGATCCGCAACCGCGAGAGATCGCGGCCGACAAAGGCTTTCGGTCCGGCGTCGACGAGCCGCTGTAGCATCACCGGCACCGCGATCATGGCTGTCGCACCATGCCGGTCCAGACTGTCCAGCACCGCCTGCGCGTCGAAGTGGCGCCGGATGACCAGCGTCGATCCGAAGCCGACCGCGAGGATGGCGTGCGCGAAACCGAGCGTGTGGAACAGCGGCGCCGGGCATTCGGTGACTTCGCGCGCCCGGAACGGCACCTTGACGAGGATGGCTCCCAGCGGCGACAGCGAGGTCGGCTCACTGCTGCGCGGCGCCCCCTTCGGGGTTCCGGTCGTCCCGCTGGTCAGCAGGACGACGCGGGTGGCGGTGCGCGGTTTGCGCGGTGGTGTGCGCGCGGCGCCCGCGATCAGATTGTCCAGGGTGTCCACGCCCGGCTTATCGGCCCAGGCGCGGTAGCGGCCGCGCCGCGGCGTGAAATCACCCAGCATGCTGGCGTATTCGTCGTCGAAGACCAGCAGGTCGGCGCCCTCGCGGGTCACCACCTCGCGCAGCTGCGGGCCCGCGAAGTCGGTGTTGAGTAGGATGATTCGGGCACCGCACTTGGCCGCGGCGAAAACCGAATAGTGGAAGCCGCGATGGTTGCGCGCCAGGATTGCCACACCGTCGCCGTCGCGCAGACCTCGCGCGCGCCAGGCATTTGCGAGTGCGGTGCTGCGCTCATCGAGTTCGCGGAAGCTGACGCGGCCGAGTTCGTCGATAATGGCGCTGCGATCGCGATAACGCAGGGCGGCAACGGTTGTCAGGCCGCCGAGCAGTCCCGAGCGCAGTAGCGCCGCGCCCATTCTGGCGAGCCGATCCGGACGTTCGGGCGTCGCGAGTCCGGCACGCACGGTGAGTGCGGCGTAGTAGGCCTCATCGGCGGCCCGGCGCGCCGCGATCGTAGCCAGCGTCCCGAACTTGTTGGCAAACTTCATGATTCGATCCTCGCGTGGTCCGCGGCCGCCCGCACGTCGGCTGGCATCGATGCGCCGCGCGGGTCGGGCCGAACTACGCTTGTGCTGTTGAGATTTCCGCCATGGTCGGACGCAATCGATGGATCATCGGGTCGAATCCCCTTAGCCGCAGCCGATTCGGGGAGCATGCGGTGAAAGTAGTGCAGCAACAGTCGCGCAGTCCGTGGCATCAGCTGACCGCCGGTCGCGGCGAGGGCACCCAAGGGCACGCCCACGTGGTCCGGTTGCCGCCGCAGCGCGTCGATCAGCAATGCCACCGCCTCGTCCACAGCGAGCGGGGTGAAGCCACCCCAGCCGGTCGGTCCGATCATGTCGGTATCGACCAGCGGCAGATGCACGGTACCGAATCGGACTCCGTCACTGAGACATTCGACGGCGGCGACCCGCATGAACGCATCCAACGCCGCCTTGGACGCCACATACGCCGAGAACCGCGGCAGGTTGGCCTGCACCCCGATCGACGAACTCGCCAGCACATAGCCGGAGCCGCGAGCCCGCATGCCCGGCAGCAGGCGCAGGGTGAGCCCGACCGCACCGAGGTAGTTCACCCGCATGGTGCGTTCGTAATCGTGCAGGCGGCGTTCGGAATTCGCCACCGACCGGCGGATCGAGCGGCCCGCGTTATTGACCAGGATCTCCGGTGCGCCGAATTCGGCGAGTACCCGGTCGGCAACGGCATCAATGCTCTCCTCGGTGGACAGGTCCCCCGCGATCGCGTACGCCACCCCGCCGCGCGCACCGATCTCGCGCACCAGCACTTCGAGTTCATCGGCGCGCCTTGCCACCACCAGGGTCGTCGCACCCGCCGCCGCGACCGCCTCGGCCAGCGCCCGGCCGATCCCGCTGGACGCGCCGGTAATGAGCACAGTGCGTCCCGCGACCCGATCGGCCAGCGACGGCACCCAGGGTGCGGGCAGGCGACGCGGTTTGATCAGCACATTGTTCGCCTGCTGCGCGAACTTCTCGAACATCGACATCGTTGGCCACCTAAGGTGAGGGCGAGTGCCCTCACAGTAAAGCTTGCCGAAGGCCTTCGTCGAGTACCGACCCAGACAGCGGGGTCCAGGCGCACGGTCCATGATGGACGAATGTCCAGCGATATCGACGAGCAGCTATCGAGCCGAACCGCCGACCTGCGGATCGTGGTCGACGATCTCTCCGGCCCGCAGGTGGCGGCCCTGCTCACGCAGCATCTGGCCGAGATGTACGACCACTCGCCCGCCGATAGCGTGCACGCCCTCGACCTCGATGCCCTGCGCGGCCCGGACATCACCTTCTGGAGTGCCTGGGAAGATAGCGAACTCGCGGGCTGTGGCGCACTCAAACAGCTCGACGCCACTCATGGCGAGATCAAGTCGATGCGTACCGCCACCGATCGCACCGGCCGCGGCATCGCCGCCACCCTGCTGAACCACCTCATTGCCGAGGCCCGTGCGCGCGGCTTCCGCAGGCTCAGCCTGGAGACCGGAGCCTCCGACTACTTCGCCCCGGCGCAACGGCTCTACACCAGGCACGGCTTCGAGATCTGCCCACCATTCGCCGACTACATCGAGGACCCGCACAGCGTCTTCATGACGCGCGCCCTCTGAGCACCGCGACCGCGCTCGCCGCGTCGGCTGCTCGCAACAGCACCACTCGATTCGGCCGCACACAACTCGAACGGGCGCGCTACACGCTCAAATCGACCCCACACGGCTTGATCCGGCCCCGCACGACTTCGAGCCACCGCACGCTCAATACGACCCACACGACTCGATCCAGCCCCGCACAACTCGATCCAGCCCCGCACAACTCGAATGCCACCGCACACTCTGCGACCCCACACAGCTCGATCCGGCCCTGCGCGACACGAATGCCACCGCACACTCACTGTGACCCCACAGAATCGATCCGGCCCCGGACAACTCGAATGCCACCGCACACTCAGCGACCCCACACAGCTCGATCCGGCCCTGCGCGACACGAATGCCACCGCACACTCACTGTGACCCCACAGAATCGATCCGGCCCCGGACAACTCGAATGCCACCGCACACTCAGCGACCCCACACAGCTCGATCCGGCCCTGCGCGACACGAATGCCACCGCACACTCACTGTGACCCCACAGAATCGATCCGGCCCCGGACAACTCGAATGCCACCGCACACTCAGCGACCCGCACGACTCGATTCGGTCCCGCACAGCCCGATTCGGCGCTGCCCGCACCAGCGATCGCCGGTCCGCGTCAGGCGGCGTTGATGGCGGTGATCAGCGTTCGATTGCCAGCCGTTCGGGTCGTGATGATCTGGGTGAAGGTCTGCGATTGCTCGCCCGGACGCTGTTGGGTGAGCCGGACCTCCCAGTGCGCCTCCCCCGCATCGCTGCCCGCGCGGGTGATCTGCACGCAGTACAGGGTGCCGATGGGGACCTGGTTGATGCCGCGCTGGATCTGGTCGGCGGCGGGCACATTCGCGTCATTGGCGACGACGCCGCGCGCCGCGAACCCGGAACGTTGCACGTAATAGGCCCGTTCGAAGGCGAGGATGGCCGAAGGGCCATCGCTGGTGCCACCCGGATCGGTGCCGGAGATGACCTCGCCGGTGCGCCGCTGTTCACAGCCCGGGGTCGCCACCGCCGACGGTTGATCGCCGGGTGCGGTGGTCCCCGGCACACGCCCGGCGGTCCCGGGCACGACGGCCGCCGAGGTGGCCGCGGCGGGGCGCTTCTGCTCACCCGAGCCGCCGAAGACGAACATCAACACCGAAACCACCGCGAGCACCACACCGAGCACGATCAGCACCGCGACCACCCGATTGCCGCCACCCGCCGGTTGCGCATCGCGACGCCGCGGCGGATGCCGCAGCGCTGGACCGGGGTTGCCGCCGGACCGATCGATGATCGTGGGCACGACTGCTTTGGTCTGCGCCGGTAGCAGCGATTCGGTCTGGACCGTGCGGGTCTGCGTCCGGCTCTGCTCCGCCTCCGGTGACGCTGCGGCGGGACGACGCGGTTCCAGCCATTCCTGCCAATCCCCGGACGGCCGGGCCCGCAGCGGCCGCTCGGGTGGGTCGAGCGGATCGACCCGAGGGCCTCGTCGTTGGCCCGAACCGCGGCGTGCGCCCGGGCGCCGCCGCCGCTTCGAGGCGGGGGCGGCGGGCCGGATCATGGGCAGTCCGGTATCGAACGGATTGCCCTGGTTCTGGCTCGGGGAGCCGGAATCAGAGCTCGTCATCGTCGAATTCGCCGATCACCGCAGGCGGGACGGTCGCCATGACGGTCGGCACGGTGACGCCGAGTTGGCCGTCGCGCGGGCGGCGGTCCTCATCCGATTGCGGTGACGGCGGCATCGCCAGACCACCGGTGGTGCCCGGCTGGTTCGCCGGTTCCGGCCCGGAGGGTCGCGATGGCGGCGTATCCGCGACGGCCGGTGCCTGCGGCGCCGGTGCCGGCGTCGGCGCGGGAGCCGGTTTCGTGGCGGTGGACCCATTGGGCGGGATCACCGAGCTGGTTCCGGCATTCGGCGCGGGCTTGGCCGACTGACCCGATCCGCCACCGAAGTCGATCACATTCGTGGGCTTGCTGGCGGAATCACCGGTGGTCGAGTTCGTGGTGCTGCCGGGATGGATGAGTTCCGGAATCGCCTTGTCGATCGCCTTATCCGCGGAGGTGGCCACGGTGTCCATGGCGTGCGTACCGACTTCGGCGATCTTATCGATGAGGTGGGTGCCGATATTGACCCCGGCCTCGATGGCGGCGGTGCCGACCGAGACACCCGCGTTGATCAGGTACTGCTGCAGCTGGAGCTGGGCCGCCTGCACCGGGTCCAGTGGCGTTGTCGTCGTCACGCCCGCGGTCGTCGTGGCGTCGGTCGTACCGGGCACGACCGTCTGCTGGGTGGTGCCGATGCCCTGCGGGGTGGTGACGGTGAGCGGTCCCATCGCATCGAGGCGGGCGGTGTGGCCGTCCATTTCCGATCGTGCGGTGCTGACCGCGGTGACGGCGTCGCGCAGCGCCTGGGTCGCCCGCGCGATCACGGCGTCGGTATCCGAGGACGCGCTCGCGGTGCTCATGATCTGCCGGGCGTCGCGGCGGAAGTCCGCGATGATCTGGTCCACCTTCTGCGCGGCACGGGCGCTGGTGGCATGGGCGTCACCGAGCACCGACAGGTATTCCGGTCCGCGGTCGGAGATATCACCGATCTGGGTTTGGGTGGTGCGCAACGCCGGAACGGCATCGTCGGCGGCGCGCGAGGTCCAGGTCGACTCCAGTGCGTGCAGACCGTCTCGGTGCGGGCCCTCGGTATCGGCGACCTGTGTGGAGGCCGCGGACAGCGCGTTGACCACGGCGTGGTCCGGTGTCGCGACGCCGCTGCCCAGCGAGGCACGCAGCTGCAACATCGGCTCCACCAGCGCGGCCACGATCGGCGGATCCACATTCGGGTCGATGGTGGTGACCGGGGTATCGGCGGCGTTGTTGGCGGGCCGCCGTCGGAGCAGTCGCCTCATGACAGCGCATCTCCTTGCCGGGCAAGGGCGCCCGCGGAATCCACGTCGATGCCCTGCATATCCACGCTGTAGTCGTTCAGCACCTGCCCATAGGCGGCCACCAATTGTCCTGCGGTAGAGAGCGCTTGGACGTGTTCGTTCACCTTCTCGGTGAATCGGGCCACGAATGTGGCGCCGACCGGTCCGAGATCGGCGACGAGCCGCTCCGGATTCACCGCGCCACCCGCGACAGCCGAGGCCGAGGCCAGCTGTTGCGACACCGTATTCGCGATCGCGGTGTAGGCGGCCATCGCCGCCGGGTCGAGCTTCAGCGCGTCCACTGTTCCCCCTTAATACGGAAACCAATCTGTCGCGTCACATTTCGACACTCCGAGCGTACTTGGGACCCGGACAATGCGCGCCCGATCCTGTGCTCGGATCGAGTCTATGTGGCTTCGGCTGGCGCTGATGCGACACCAGTCCGTTATGACAGAGGCCGAGGTAGCAATCCGGAAACGATCACCTGCACCTCGCGGCGGTCATATGCTTGACGCTACGAGGTTGGTCCCATCATCACCCTGGCGATCCACGCCCAGGGTGCCCAAGGTGAGAGGGGTCAGTAGCGTGAAGAACAGCAAGCGTTTTCGCAACTGGTCGGTCAGATCCGCAGTGCTCGTAGGTGTCGTATCGGCCGCACTCCTGATGGCGGGCACCGCGCAAGCAGAACCATTGTGGCCGGGTGGCCCGGATATCGGCACACCGGCGATCATTCCGCCTATTCCGCCAGCTCCCGTTTACGCACCGTGTGCCGAGAACGCACGGATGTGTATGCGGCTGTCGACGAACGAAGCCTGGCTGATGGAAAACGGCAAGGTGACCTACGGTCCGACCCCGATCTCCCACGGTCGGCCCGGATACGAGACACCGCCAGGGGTCTTCAAGGTCTCGTTCAAGCGGGAGGACTTCTGGAGCACCATGCACAACGCTCCGATGAAGTGGGCCGTCTTCTTCAACGGTGATATCGCCACCCATATCGGCCCCATCGAGGAACAGTCGCACGGCTGCATCCGGATGACCCCCGAGGGCGCCGAGGCGACCTACCACCACCTCGAACCCGGTGACATCGTCGAAGTCGTACCCTGACATCGTCACCGAGCAAGGCCCGAGCGCATTCCACCACCCGGGCTCAACTCGCACCGCTCGGATCAGCGGCAAAGTCGTTGCGCACCAACGCCAACCGCCGCATCGCACTGATGACACCTCATATCGCCGAACTCGGCCCCCGTTCCGGGCCGGCCGCTGACCGGTTCGCGCGGCGCATGCCACCGGTCGTGGCATGGCCGTCATCGACGGGCCCGAGCACCGCTGGACCGAACCAGTGGCACAGCAGCAGGGCGAGCTCGACATCGAGGCGGTCCTCGCCGATCGGGCGGCCGCGGCGGTCGACGGCGCGCTGGACACGATACTTCACCGAGTTGGAGTGCAGGTTCAGCTCGTCGGCGGCGGCCTTGTAGCTGGCGCCGTGATGTAGGAAGACGCGCAGGGTGTCGCGCAGTCGCGCATCGTTGTCGGAGTTGGTGGCCAGCGGCCCGAGCACATCGCGCACCCAGGCCCGAGCCTCGGGCAGATCGCCGCCCAGTAGCGCGGCCGCGGCCAGCCCGGGGTCGCCGGACGCCGTGAGGCGCTCGGTGCGTGGACCCGCGGCGATGGCGACATTGCGGACGTTCTCGGCCTGCTGATGGGAGCGGCGGAAGCCCTCGATACCGGGCAGTGGCCTGCCGAGAGCGACACACGGAGCATCGTGGTGCCCGGCGATGAAGCGACGCACCAAGCCCTCGACGGTCGGCGCGGTGTTGACGCTCAACGGAATCCAGCCCCAGCCGCTGACTCGATCGGCGGCGACGAACAACGCACTCCCCTGTGTCGGTAGCGATTCGGTGAGTTCGCGCAAGAAGCGCTCCAGCCGCACCAACTCGTTGCCCTTCACGTCGTCGGAGTACCACAGGATCAGTGCGAGGTGAATTCGCCTGAGCGGGTAGCGGATTGCCGCGGTGACCGCGTCCGGATCCACGTCGCCGTTATCGAGCAGCTCGCGCACGCGGACGGCGCGCAGGCTGTTGCGGTTCTCCGACCACCGATCGCGCTCGACGTCGTACACCTCGAGGACCTGCTGGGAAATCCAATCGATATAGCGGAAGCTGACCGTCGTCATCCGTTCGTAGACATCGAGGCTCAGTGTCGGTTCGAGGTCGGCGGCGCGGATCTCGTCCAGGATCATATCGAGCAGCGCCTGCTGGCCGAGCCGATATGCACGCACGAGCGCATTGGAGGAGACATTGTGTTGGGCCAGGCGCCGCGCATACTCGAGCGCGGCGGTCGGCGGTTCGACGCGCTCGATCGGGATGTCGTAGCGCAACGCGTGGAAGACCGTATCGATATTGCCCTCGACGCTGGCGCCCAGCAATTCGATGAGCTGCGAATTACCTCGCAGTTCGGAAACCTCGGCAGCCAGGGTCTCCTGAATCGACCGGGATACCTCGCCCAGCCTGGCACGGAGCAGCCCTTCGATTCGCGCGGCGTTCTCTAGGACGACTGCCTCGTCGAACCGGCGCCGGTCAGCCATAACCAACAGTAGATCGCTGCGCCGACCAGGGTGATCGATTTCCCGATGAGGTTGTCTTCCCGCGACAACACCGGCCGCGGACTTCGTATTTTCACGACGGTGTCTACCAGGTGTTCGGTTCCTACCGTTTGGTGTATCCCTTCGAAACCCCAGGAATTGTCCATGAACCTTTCGGAACTCCCCGATCTACGCGCCACCGGCGACCCGTACGGACCGAGCATCGCCGACGATGACGTCGAGTTGAACAACATTCAGTTTCTCCGGCGCGTCCAGCGGGCCGCGGCGACCTTACACAGCCAGGGCATCGGCGCCGGGGACGTGGTCGCCGTGATGCTGCCCAATACCGTGAGCCTGGTGGTGGCCCTGTTCGCCGCGTGGCGTATCGGCGCGGCCGTCACCCCGCTCAGCCCGACGCTCGTCCCATCCGAGGTCGCATACCAGGTGGCGGATGCGGGGGCGAAGGTGCTGGTCACCGATCGGCAGATCGAACTGGCCACACCCGCGCTGTTGCCGGTGCGTGAGCTGACCGCCGAACCCCCGGCCATCGCCGATCCGGTCCAGCAGTCCGACGACGCGCTGGCTTTGCTCATCTACACCAGCGGTACCACCGGCCGCCCGAAGGGCGTCATGCTCGACCACGCCAACCTGAAGGCGATGTGCCGCATGGTGATCGACGCATTCGAGCTGACCGGCGCCGACCACAGCCTGCTCATCCTGCCGCTGTTCCACGTCAACGGCATTGTCGTCGGCACGCTGTCGCCACTGCTGGCCGGTGGCCGGACCACCATCGCGGGCCGGTTCAGCCCGAAGACCTTCTTCGAGCGGATCGAACGCAGCGGCGCGACCTACTTCTCCGCCGTACCGACCATGTACACGATGCTGGCGGATCTGCCCGCGGATGTGCGACCGGATACATCGACTGTGCGATTCGCGGTGTGCGGCGCGGCACCAGCCAGCGTCGAGCTGCTGGACAAGTTCGAAAGCCGTTACGGCATACCGATTGTCGAGGGATACGGGCTGTCCGAGGGCTCGTGCGCGAGCACCGTCAATCCGATCGGCGGCCAACGCAAGCCGGGCACCGTCGGGCTGCCGCTGCCCGGCCAGACCATCCGGATCGTCGACGCCAACGACCTCCCGGTGGCCGACGGTGAACCGGGCGAGGTACAGGTGCACGGACCGAATGTCATGCGCGGCTACCTGAATCGCCCTGACGAAACCGCCAGGGCGCTCGCGGGCGGCTGGTTGCGCACCGGCGATATCGGACGCATCGACGAGGACGGCTATCTCGTGCTGGTCGACCGCGCCAAGGACATGATCATTCGCGGCGGCGAGAACATCTATCCGAAAGAGATCGAGACCGTCATCTATCAACTGCCCGAAATCGCCGAGGCCGCGGTCGTCGGTCGGGCCGATGCGGTGTACGGCGAACAGCCGGTGCTGTTCGTCTCGCTGAATTCCGGCGCGCAGATCGACGCCGAGAGAATCCATGAGCACGCGCGCGGCGCGCTGTCGAAATTCAAACTGCCCGTGGCGATCACGATTCTCGACGAGCTGCCGAAGAACGCCGTCGGCAAGATCGACAAATCCTCGTTGCGTAAATCGCTGCACCTCCAGGGTGCCTGAGAAAACATTCGAAAATCAGGAGTTCACAATGAGTTTCACGAAACCGGATCTCCCGGCCGTCGATCCGGAAACCTTCCTACGGAAGCCGCTCATGGAGCGGATGCGCATTCTTGCCGTCAGCTGGGGCGAGTACGGATTCGGTTCACCGCGATTGGTGCACACGATCTATATCGTGAAGCTGCTGCTGTGCTACGCGCTGGGCGGCATCGTCGTGGCGACCGTGACCTCGGATCTGCCTGCGTTCTGGCATGTTTCGCAGTGGTGGGACCAGCCGATCGTCTATCAGAAGGCGGTGCTGTGGACCGTCCTGCTCGAGGCGATCGGTGCCGCGGGCTCGTGGGGACCACTCGCGGGCAAGGTGAAGCCGATGACCGGCGGCATCCTGTTCTGGGCCAGGCCGGGCACCATCCGGTTGCGGCCATGGCGCTGGGTGCCGTTCACCGGGGGCGACCGCCGTACTTGGTTCGACGTCGTGCTCTATGTGGCGATGCTGGGAGCCGTGGTGGTTGCGTTGGCGCTGCCCGGCGTGCACAGTGACTCGCTGTCGGCCGCGGCCCCGGACAACACCTCGGGCCTGGTCGCCCCCGCGCTCATCGTGCCCGCGATCGTACTGCTGGTGCTCAACGGCCTGCGCGACAAGACGGTCTTCCTCGCCGCCCGCGGCGAGCAGTACCTGCCCGCGCTCGTGTTCTTCACCGTGCTGCCGTTCGTGAACATGATCATCGCGCTGAAGCTGCTGATCCTGGTCGTCTGGGTCGGTGCGGGCCTGTCGAAGTTCGGCAAGCATTTCGCCAACGTGGTCCCGCCGATGGTCAGCAACAGCCCCTCGGTGCCGTTCGCCTGGGTCAAGCGGGCGCATTATCGCGACTTCCCGCGTGACCTGCGGCCGTCCCGGGTAGCGGATGTGATGGCGCACGTCGGCGGCACCTTCGTAGAGATCGTCGCACCGCTGACGTTGTTCTTCTCGACCAATATCTGGCTCACCGTGGCGGCGGCGACAGCGATGGTGGTGTTCCACCTGTTCATCGTCTCGACCTTCCCGCTGGCGGTGCCGCTGGAGTGGAATGTGCTGTTCGCCTACACCACGATCTTCCTGTTCCTCGGCTTCCCCAACTGGGACGGTTACGGCATCACCGATATGTCGTCACCGTGGCTCACAATGGTGATCGTGGCCGGGCTGGTGTTCTTCCCGATCCTGGGCAATTTCCGCCCCGACAAGGTGTCCTTCCTGCCCTCGATGCGGCAGTACGCGGGCAACTGGGCGTCGGCGGTGTGGGCGTTCGCGCCCGGTGCCGAGGCCAAACTGGATCGGGTGACCAGGAGTGCGCGTAATCAACTCGACCAGTTCATCGAGTTCGGCTACGAGCCGCAATGGGCCGAGATCACCCTGCAGAAGACGATCGCCTGGCGCACCATGCACAGTCAGGGCCGCGGCCTGTTCTCGGTGCTGCTGAAGTCACTGCCCGATATCGATACCCGGACGGTGCGCGAGGCGGAGTTCATCTGCAACTCGCTGATCGGGTTCAACTTCGGTGACGGCCACCTGCACAACGAGGATCTGATCCGGGCAGTGCAGACCGAGGCGCACTTCGAGCCGGGTGAGTTGATCGTCGTCTGGGTCGAGTCGCAGGCGGTGGGCAGCAAGGTGCAGCACTACAAGGTGATCGACGCGGCGCTCGGGGTGATCGAGCGCGGCACCTGGAAGGTCGCCGACGCGGTCGCTGAGCAGCCCTGGTTGCCCAACGGTCCGATCCGGACCGAGGTGAGCTGGTCGCTGACCGAACCGAAACCCGCTGCCGCACCGGTCGTCCTGGATGAGCACGGGCATGGAGCGCTGGCATGAGCACCGCGACCGTGGTCGGCGGCGGGCCCAACGGGCTCGCCGCCGCCGTCGCCCTCGCCGCGGCCGGAGTGCAGGTCACCGTATTGGAGGCGGCCGAGGAGATCGGTGGCGGCACCCGCTCCAGCGAGGCGATCGTGCCCGGCCTGCTGCACGACCACTGCTCGGCCACCCACCCGATGGCCGTAGGCTCGCAATTCCTCAGCAGTCTCGGCCTCGACCGGTACGGGCTGCAGTGGCGCTTGCCCGAGATCGATTGTGTACATCCACTCGACGGCGGTTCGGCGGGGGTGCTGCATCGCTCGGTCGAGGAGACCGCGGCCGGGCTGGGCCGAGACGGCGCACGCTGGCGACTGGCATTCGATCGCCCGGTGGCCCGGTACGACGCGCTGGCGCAGGACATCATGGGCCCGCTGCTGCGGATGCCACACCACCCCCTGACGCTGGCGCGGTTCGGCATTCCGACCGTGCTGCCCGCCTCGATGCTGGCACGGACATTCCGGACCACGGCGGCCAGGGCGTTGTTCGGTGGCATTGCGGCACATACCTTTCGGCCGCTGCATCAGCCGCTGACCTCCGCGATCGGGCTCGGCATCATCACCGCCGGACACCGGCACGGGTGGGCCGTCGCGGCGGGTGGATCGCGATCGATCAGCCGCGCGCTCGCCGCGCTGCTGGCCGATCTCGGCGGCAAGATCGAGACCGGGACCCGCATCGACGCGATATCGCAGTTGCCGCACGCGGACATCACGATGTTCGACCTCGCACCCGGCGCCGTAGCCGTTATCCTCGGCGATCGGCTGCCGCGCCGAATCGCCAAGGCGTACCGCCGCTTTCGGCAGGGGCCCGGGGCCTTCAAGGTCGATTTCGCGGTCGAGGGCGGCGTGCCCTGGACCGATCCCGACGCCCGCCGCGCCGGAACGGTGCACCTCGGCGGCGACTTTGCCGAGATCGCCGCCGGTGAACGAGATATCAACGCGGGCCGGATGCCGCAGCGACCGTTCGTCCTGGTCGGGCAGCAGTACCTGGCGGACCCGCAGCGCTCGGTCGGCAATGTCCATCCGCTGTGGACCTACGCCCATGTGCCGAACGGATATACCGGCGATGCCACCGCGGCGATCATCGCCCAGATCGAGCGGTTCGCGCCCGGTTTCCGGGAGCGCATCGTCGGGCAGACCGTGCGTACGACAACGGAGATGGCGATCTACAACCCGAATTATGTCGGTGGCGACATCATGACCGGCGCCAAAGATATACGTCAGTTGGTCTTCGGTCCGCGCACCACGCTGTCCCCGTACGACGTCGGCGTGCCGGGAATGTATATCTGCTCCGCGGCCACGCCGCCCGGTCCCGGCGCGCACGGCATGTGTGGCGCCAATGCTGCGCAATCGGCGCTGCGCCGTCTGCACGAGCTCGGCTAGCAATCCTGCCGCCCGAGAGCAATATCACCTCGAGTGACCGGCCACATAACGATAGCGACCCAGCATATCCGCACGTCCTGTGTCCATCTGCCAACAAATTCTTCGGTTCTCGTCTCCTCGAGACGATGATCCCGATCGAATTACCTACGACAGTAGTTACAGCTAGCAACGGCGCGGCATACAGAGATTCGAAATACCCAGAAAGCATCGAGAATGACCACTTCCTACGTACAAGAAATCCCCGGACTCGGCCGCGCTACCGGAAAACTCACCGGCCGCGTCGCCTTCGTGACCGGCGGCACCCGCGGTATCGGCGCCGCGATCGCCCGCAGCCTCGCTGGCCAGGGCGCCACAGTGGCCGTGGGCTATTGCAACGACAGCGCCGAGGATTTCGTGGCGAACCTCACCGAACAGGCCCAGGCGCACCGCGCCACCGCTTCGGCCCATCAGGGCGATATCAGCTCCGCCGCCGACTGTCGCCGCACCATCGCCGAGGTGATCGAAACCCATGGACGACTCGACATTCTGGTCAATAACGCGGGGATCACCATGGACAAGACGGTGGCCGCGATGACCGAGGAGGACTGGTACACCGTGCTCGCGGTCAACCTGTCCGGCGCGTTCTTCCTCTCCCAGGCCGCACTCGCGCACATGGTCGAACGGGGGACCGGACGCATTGTCAACGTGTCCTCCGTGGTCGGTGAGACCGGCAATATCGGCCAGGCCAACTACGCCGCCGCCAAGTCGGGTCTGTTCGGGCTGACCAAGACCCTGGCCAAGGAGGCCGCCAGCCAGCTCGACAAATCCGGCCTGCGCACCGACTACGGCATCGGCATCACGGTCAACGCCGTGACGCCCGGCCTGATCGCCACCGAGATGACCGACCGCATTCCGGAGCGGGTGATGAGCAAGCTCACCTCCCAGATCCCGGTGGGACGGGCCGGTCGCCCCGAGGAAGTCGCCAGGGTTGTGCACTTCCTGGCCGCCGACGCCTCCGCCTACCTCACCGGACAGGTGTGGAGCGTCAACGGCGGCATGGATATGTGATCCGGGCACCGTCGAACTATCCACCCGAGAGGAGTCATCGTGACGAATACCGTTGGTACCGAACGCAATTACCCGCCCACCACCGCCCGCGGCGCGGATGAGCTCGCCGCTCCGCTCGATCTGCTGCTGCTCGGCCCGGCCTTCGGCCTGCGCCGCCGCATGACGCCGAACACCTCCTGGGCGCATATGGCCGCCGAGCTGACCCGCAAGCCGGGCACCGTCGCCGAACGCGGCCGATCACTGGTCAAGGAACTCGGCCTGATCGCCCGCGGCAAGGCCACCCGGGAGCCGGCCAAGTACGACAAGCGCTTCACCGACCCGGCATGGCAACAGAATCCGCTGCTGCACCGCATCGTGCAGGCCTACCTGGCCGCATCCGAGACCGCCGAGACGCTCTACCGAGACGCCGATCTGGACTGGCGCGACGCCGAGCGGATGAAATTCGTCTTCGACAATGTGATCGAGGGCGCTTCGCCGAGCAACAACCCGCTGCTCAGCCCGCTGGGCTGGAAGGCGCTCATCGATACCGGCGGACTGAGCGCGGTCCGCGGCCTGCGCCGATTCCTGCGCGATATCGCCACTGCGCCGCGAGTTCCCGCGATGGTCGAGCCGGATGCCTTCGCGGTCGGCGAGACGATCGCGACGACACCGGGCGCGGTCGTGCTGAAAACACGGATGTTCGAGTTGATCCAGTACACCCCGCAGACACCGACGGTGCGCACGGTTCCGCTGCTGATGGTGCCACCGGTGATCAACAAGTTCTATGTCATGGATATCGCACCCGGCCGCAGCATGATCGAGTACTTCCTGCGGCAGGGCCAGCAGGTCTTCGCGATCTCGTGGCGCAATCCGCATGCCCGGCACCGGGATTGGGGATTCGACAGCTACGGCGCCGCCATTGTCGAGGCACTCGACGCGGTGCGGCGGATCGCGGGCACCGAGCGCGCGCATCTGATGGCGAGCTGTTCCGGCGGCATACTCGCGGCCATGGTCGCCGCGCATCTCAGCGATATCGGCGAGGACGATCGGCTGGCGAGCCTGACGCTCGCGGTGACCGTACTCGATCAGTCCAAGGCCGGTTTCGCCTCGGCGGCGCTCGGGGAGAAGGAGGCGCATACGGCGATCAGGATGTCCGAGCGCAAGGGCTATCTCGACGGACGCGCGCTGGCCGAGGTGTTCGCTTGGCTGCGGCCGACCGATCTGATCTGGCGGTATTGGGTCAACAACTACGTCCAGGGGCGCGCGCCCGCGGCGTTCGACGTGTTGTTCTGGAATGCGGATACCACGCGCATGACCGCGGCCCTGCATCGCGATATGGTGCTGCTCGGGCTGCACAACTCGCTGACCGAACCGGGTGCGGTGAGCATGCTGGACTCGCCGGTGGATCTATCGAAGGTGACCGTCGATTCGTATGTGATCGGCGGCATCGCCGACCACATCAGCCCGTGGCAGGCCACCTATCGCAGCGCACGTCTGCTGGGCAGCGCACAGCAGCGGTACGTGCTCTCGACCAGCGGGCATATTGCGGCGCTGGTCAATCCGCCCGGAAATCCCAAGGCGTCCTATCGATTCGGGCCCGCCGACACCGAGAGCCCCGACGAATGGCTGGAAACGGCGGAGCAGGCCGCCGATTCCTGGTGGCCCGACTACGTCGCCTGGCTCGCCGAGCGGGGCGGACCCGAAAGGCCCGCGCCGCAACAGCTCGGCGCCGAGGGCCTGCCACCCGTGGGGCCGGCTCCGGGCACCTATGTCCACGAACACTGATGCCACGGGGGTGTGCCGATGATCGCCGCCGGGGACCACATCGTCACCGCATTCGGCCAACGGATTCGGGTGCATATCCGGCCGGGACGGGGCGTACCGCTGGTGCTGTGCAACGGCATCGGTGCCGGGCTCGAGGTGCTCGCGCCGGTCGTCGACGGGCTCGACCTCGACATCCCGGTCCTGCGTTTCGATGTGCCCGGCACCGGCGGGTCACCGCATTCCCCGGTCCCCTACGGGTTTCCGTATCTGGCCTGGCTGCTCGGCCGCGTCCTGGACAAGCTGGGCATCGACCGCGTCGATCTGCTCGGCCTGTCGTGGGGCGGTGCGGTGGCACAGCAATTCGCCTTTCAGAATCCGCGCCGATGCCGCAGGCTGGTGCTGGTGTCGACGGCCACCGGCGTTCTGATGGTGCCCGCCCACCCGCGGGTGCTGGTCAAGATGGCCACGCCGCGCCGGTTCCGGGATCCGGAGTACGCCGCCGATATCGCCGCGGCCATCTATGGCGGCACTGCGCGCACCGATCCCGAGCGCGTCGCCGAACTGTTCCACCGTCTGGTCCACGCGGGATCCTGGCGCGGCTACCTGTTCCAACTCCTCGCGGGTTCGGTGTGGACCAGTTTGCCCGCGCTGTGGGCGATCCGGCAGCCCACGCTCATCATCGCGGGCACCGACGACCCGATCATCCCGGTCGTCAACGCCCGCATCATGCACCGAATGCTGCCGCATTCGACACTGCACCTACATCCGGGCGGACATGTGGACGTCGTCACCGACGCGGCCACATTCGGTCCGGTGATCAGCGAATTTCTCCGACCCGACCCCGCGCGCCCACGTCCGACTCGAGCGCCCACGGCTGGAGACCGGTTCCGCATTGACGACGTGTGCCGGGCACCGCGAATATGAACTATGGGCAACGAAAACCTGCACAACAGGCGACACATCCGGCGGCCTGGGATGCCGATCGCCTGATACGAGCAACTGGTGCGCGACGAATCCGATGTAGAACAGGCGCGTGTGTTCTACGACCTCCTCACCGCCGAGGCCGAATCACTGACCGCCACAATCGAGGCCACACTGACCAGACGCGGCAGCCCGAGGGCGACAACCGAATCCCGACTACACATCCGGGAACTGCGCGAAGTGCGCCGATGCCTGGACCAGCTCAGGGCCCGCTTCCCCGAGGTCGCCCGATCGAAGCGTTGACCGGGCATCGATCGCCCGGTCAACGCTTCATCTTTCGGCCGACACCGCCTCAGCGTTCGGAAACCAGCTCCGGCTCCGGCTCGCGAGCCGCGTTCTGCGCCATCACCGCCTCACCGCGCGCAACCATGCCGGCTTCGTCGGAAAGTTTCATCTGCGGGATGAACAGTGCGAGCACGAAGGCGATCGCCGCGCCCGGGATCAGGTACCAGAAGCCCGGGACCAAGGCGTCCACGTACGCGCCGACGATGGCGTCGTGCAGCACGTCGGGCAGGTGTTTGACGACCGACGGGACCAGGCCGCCCGGATCCAGCTTTGCCGCGGCGGCTTCGGGGCCGTGGGAGATGAAGACGTCGGTGAGACCTTCGGTCAATCGGTTGGTGAAGATCGAGCCGAAGATGGCTACGCCGAGTGCACCGCCCATTTCGCGGAAGTAGTTATTGGCGCTGGTCGCGGTGCCGATCTGGTTGGGGGTCACCGCATTCTGCACGACCAGCACGATGATCTGCATGATCAGGCCGAGACCAGCGCCCATGACGAACAGCATCGCGGAGACGACCCACATCGGGGTGTCGGCGTCCAGGCGGGTCAGCCACAGCATGTCCACGATGATCAGCGCCGCACCGAGGGGCGGATACGCCTTGTAGCGGCCGGTTTTGGTGACCATGGTCATCGAGGCCATGAGCGCGATCATCAGACCGACCATCATGGGGATCAGCAGCAGACCCGATACCGAAGCCGAAGCGCCCGTTGCCATCTGCAGATAGGTCGGAATGAAGGCCAGGGCGGCGAACATCACCAGGCCGACCAGGAAGCCGATCGCGGAGGTCAGCACGAAGGTGCGGTTGCGGAACAACCACAGCGGCAGCATCGGCTCATCGGCGCGCGCCTCCACGAGTACGAAGGCCGCGACCACGGCGATGAACGCGGCGATCATCGTGACCATAACCGTTGAGCCCCACGCATATTGCTTGCCGCCCCAGTCGGTGATCAGGATCAGCAGCGTGGTCGCCGCCGACATCAATACGACACCGAGATAGTCGGGCCGGGTCTTGGGCCGGTGGCTGGGAATGCTCAGGTAGCGGAACGCGATGAACAGCGCGGCGATACCGATGGGCACATTGATCCAGAAGCACCAGCGCCAGCCGAGATGATCGGCGAAGAAGCCGCCCAGCAGCGGACCGGCGACCGATGTGATGCCGAAGACCGCGCCCATCGGGGCCATATATTTGCCGCGGTCCTTGGCGGGTACCACATCGGCGATGATGGCCTGCGCCAGGATCATCAGACCACCGCCGCCGACACCCTGCAAGCCACGGAAGGTGATGAACTCCCAGAAGCTCGTCGACGCTGCGGCGCCGATGGAGGCGACTGTGAAGATGGTGATGGCGAACAGGAACGGCCAGCGACGGCCGAACAGGTCACCGAATTTGCCGTAGATCGGCATCATGATGGTCGTCGCGAGCAGATAGGACGTCGCGGTCCACGCCATATGGGAGATGCCGCCGAGGTCACCGACAATGGTCGGCATGGCGGTGCCGACGATCGTCTGGTCCAGGCTGGCCAGGAACATCCCCGCGATCAACGCTCCGAAGATGAGCCAGATCCTCTTCTGGGTCAACACAATTGGCGTGGGCGGCGATTCAGCCGACCCACCCGTCGCCCGGCCACCACCCCTCACGGAATCGCTTCGCGATGCCGCACCGTTCATTGCTTACCTCTCCTGTTCCCGCCGCGCGGCTGTTCGAACAGCCGCGCGGCCATCGCACCGTGTTCGCATACCGCCGCTGCCAGCGATACGGTCGGATCGTTTGCCGAGGACATGGCCGCCCTCGTGGTGATGGTCGTCATGAATCCCGCTGCCAGACCGGCGAATTCGGGTGATACGTCGGTGCCGAGCCGAGCCGAGAGGAGTTCACCGATGACGCTCTCCAGTCGAGCACCCGACGCGACGAAGGCCGCGAGCACCCGCGGCTCGGTCTTGATGAGCGCGGTTACCAGCGAGATACCCTCGCGCACAACGGTTTCGGACTCGAATCCGTGGGCGAACAACCAGGTGAGATCGTCCATCAGCACACCGCTCGGTCCGCCGGCGATGAACTCCGCACGCAGCTCCGGCGTGCCGATCTCGTCGACCGGTCCGACGACCGCGTCCATTTTCGTCTCGTAGTAGTTGAAGAACGTGCGCGGGGAAACCCCGACCGCTCTGGCGATGTCCTCGACGGTCGTGGCGTCGAGTCCCCGTTCGACCGCCAGCCGACGCGCGGCCAGACAGAGGTCGAGCAGGGTCTGGCGCTTCTTCTGCTCCCGCAACCCGATCGGTCGCTCGTCGCGATTCGCCTTGGACATGTTCGCCAAAGTAGCACAAACTGCAATTTTTCAGAAACTGCAAGTTCAGGGCGGCGCGCGGCGGAGACGGTCCGCGATGGCGCCTGAGCTCGGACGATCGCCACACCGGGACGATCGCGCACACTCGTGCCATCCGGAAACAACCGAAAGAACGACCGGCCACACAGACGTCATCCCATGAATTAGCGGACGGTCGAATCTCCTTGCGACGTAGGAGAATTGACGCACATCTCAGGTCGAATTAACTCGGATATAACTCAAGTTTCATCGACTCGAGATGCGATTTTCGCTACTGTTGACCTTGCCTACAGCGAGGTGGGATTTCGAGAACCTCACATCGGTCGGGGGGATTACGCCCGTAGGAGAACTCCAAGTGAAGTATCCAGTGTGCGCTCGTGTGTTAGGTCCATTGACGCTTGCTCTCAATAATCACAATGCGACGCCAACCGCGCAAAAGCAACGCCAACTACTCGCACTACTTCTCGTCCGGCACGATTCCGTCGTTCCGGTCACCACTTTGGTCGAAGAGCTGTGGAACGACGATCCACCGCGCAGCGCCGTCACCGTCGTACAGACCTACGTGCTCGGAATTCGTAAGAAGATGGCCGAACAACTCGGCATCGGACAGGCCGAAGTGGCCGAACGTTTTCTGCGTACCCGCAGCAAGGGCTATTCGTTCGACGTCAAGGACTGCCAGTTCGATTTGCGCGACTACCAGACCATGTCCGAGGCCGCCCGCTGTGCGGCCAAGACCGGCGACGACTACCGCGCGGTCGACCTGTTCACCGCCGCAGAGGCGCTGTGGAGCGGTCCGGCGCTGGTCGATGTCGAGGGCGGAATACCGCTCGCGGCGGAGATCTCGCATCTGGATCATCTGCGGCTGACCAATGTCGAGCTGCGCGTCGAGGCCGAGCTGCGGCTCGGCAGATATCGCGAGACCTGCCCTGACCTGGCCCGACTCACCATGCAGCACCCACTGCACGAGCGGCTGCAGGCGTATTACATGTTCGCACTGTGCCGTTCGGGCCAGCGTGCCCGTGCGCTGGCCTCCTACCAGCAGTTCAGTAGGTCGATGCAGCGCGAACTCGGCCTCGACCCGTGCCAGAAGCTGCAGAAATTGCATCAGGACATCCTCGCTGCCTCCGACGTGTCGGTGAGCGCCATGCTCAACAGCCGCCACGCCGGATATCTCATCGGCTGGTACTCCCCCGAATTCCGCTCGGCGCGAGCAAAACCCGCCTAACCCTCGCGTAACAACTCGTCCACCAGCGCGGTCGAATGCGTCGCCGACCGCATGGCCGGATGGTCGAGCACCGCTCCCAGAAAATCCCGGGTCGTCTGCACCCGCGCGCCCGAAATCCGGAACTCGGCCAGCGCCCGCCGCATGCGCGCGAGCGCCAGGTCCCGATCCGGCGCCCAGACGATGAGTTTCGCCAGCAGCGAGTCATAATGCGGCGGAATCGAATAGCCAGCGTGCACATGCGTATCCACGCGCACGAACGGACCGCCTGGCGGTGTGAATTCCGCCACAATTCCGGGAGCCGGTGCGAATTCGGCCGACGGGTCCTCGGCATTGATCCGGCATTCAATTGCCGCGCCGCGCAGGGAAATATCCTCCTGGGCGATGCCGAGTGGTTGCCCGGCCGCGATACGGATCTGTTCGGCGATCAAATCGATACCGGTAACCATTTCGGTGACCGGATGTTCGACCTGAATTCGGCAGTTCACCTCCATAAAATAGTAATTCCCTTGGGGATCCACCAGAAATTCCACGGTTCCGGCACCGACGTAGCCCGCTTCCAGCACCCCGTCCACCGCGGATTTGCCCATCCGCGCCGCGAGCCCGTCCGGCAGCCGGGGCGCGGGCGATTCCTCGATGAGCTTCTGATGTCTGCGCTGCACCGAGCAGTCGCGCTCCCCCAGGTGCACGCCGTTGCCATAGCCGTCACACAGCACCTGGATCTCGACATGCCGGGCGCCCTCGAGGTACTTCTCCAGATAGACTCGACTGTCGCCGAACAGCATTCGCGCGGTCGCCCGCGTCTGCTGGTAAGCTTGCGGGAACGCGGCACTGTCGCGCACCACCTGCATACCGCGCCCGCCGCCGCCGGCGGCCGCCTTGATGATCACCGGATAGCCGATCGAATCGGCGAGTGCGTGCGCCGCATCGGGTTCGAGCGGATCGAGACTGCCCGGCAGCAGCGGCAGACCTGCCTTGGCCATCAGCGTGCGCGCCGACTGCTTATCGCCGAGCTGTGCCATCACATCGGCGGGCGGACCGATCAGGGTGACGCCCGCCGCACGACAGGCATCCGCGAAATCCGGTGATTCCGAGAGGAATCCGTATCCCGGATGGATGGCATCGGCTCCGGTCAGCTCGGCGGCGGCCAATACGGCCGCGGCATTGAGGTAGCTCCGCTTGGCCGCCGCCGGCCCGATCTGCACCGATTCATCGGCGAAGCGAACCACCGCCGACTCGGCATCGGCGACCGAATGCACCGCGACGGTGCGCACACCGAGTTCCCGGCAGGTGCGCGCGACCCGCAGCGCGATCTCACCGCGATTGGCGATCAGAATCTTGTCGAACATGATGTCCCGCTCTCTCTTACGCCACCGACCGGACCGGAACCTGCTGTCGCGCACCGAATCGGCGGAATCGCGCGCGCCGCTCGGCTGCGAGGTCCGCACCGCTACGCCCGGTGAGCTCCCGCAGACTCGCCGTCAGGGCCCGGTACAGCTGATTCGCCGCCGCCAGCGGTGCGGAGCCGACATCATCGCCCGGTTCGGGCAGCACCGCGTCGACCACGCCGAGCCGCAGCAGATCACTGGCCGTAAGCGACAGCGCGGCAGCGGCTTTCGATGCGGCAGCGGGATCATTCCATACGATCGCCGCACAGCCTTCCGGGCTGATCACCGAGTACGTGCCGTTCGCGAACATCAGGACCCGGTTGGCGACGCCTAGTGCCAGCGCACCACCGCTACCGCCCTCGCCGATCACCACACTGATCACAGGCACCCGCAGCGCCGACATCAACCGGATATTCTCCGCGATCACCACGGCCTGCCCCTGCTCTTCGGCAGTCGCACCGGGATAGGCACCGGGAGTGTCGATAAGCGTGATCACCGGCAGACCGAGCTTTTCGGCAAAACGCATGAGCCGCACGGACTTTCGGTAGCCCGCCGGTGTCGGCATGCCGAAGTTGCGGGCCATCATCTCCTTCGGCTCATGGCCCTTCTGATGCCCGATCACCACGACCGGTTGCTCACCCAGCCACGCGGTGCCACCGACTATGGCGGGGCAGTCCCCCGAAATCCGATCCCCGCGCAACTCGTGGAAGCCGTCGAAGGCGAGGGCGAAGTAATCGAGCGCGGTCGGCCTGCTCGGCGTCCGCGCGCGCCGGACCTGCGCCCAGGGATCGCTATCGGGCATCCGAGCCGGATCGGTGATGGTCCCCGCGTCGAGTTCGGTGACCGCATCGCCGGTCGGGTCGACCGGAGCGGCGACTCGCAGCAGGGAACCCAGCGCCTGCCGCAGACCCGCGCGCGGCACGATCATATCGATGAGACCACGCTCCAAGAGGAATTCGGCGGTCTGGAACTTCAGCGGCAGCTCCTGGCGAATGGTCTGCTCGATCACTCGGCGGCCCGCGAAGCCCAGCCGCGCGCCCGGTTCGGCGATCAGCACATCCGACAGTGTTGCGAACGAGGCCGCGACACCGCCGTAGGTCGGGTCGGTGATCACGGTGATGGTGAGAATTCCGGCGCGGTCCAACTGTTCGAGCGCCGCGCTGGTTTTCGCCATCTGCATCAGCGATAGCGGTCCCTCCTGCATCCGCGCACCACCGGAAGCGGTCACGATGAGCAACGGAATCCGTTCGGCGAGTGCGGTTTCCGCCGCAGCGGTGATCATCTCCCCGACCGCGGTGCCCAAACTGCCGCCGAGAAAGCGGAAGTCCATCGCCGCGATGATCACCGGATTGCCCTCGATCGCCGCGCGCGCACACAACACCGCATCGTGCATGCCGGTGCGTGCCCGCGCGGCGGCGAGCCGGTCCGGATAGGGCTTGGTATCGGTGAAGGTCAGCGGGTCGTCGTCGGTGGGGATGACGGCGAGCGGTTGGTAGCGGCCCTCGTCGGCGAGCTGAACGATGCGCTGCTCGGCGGTGATCGGCGTGTGTCTGCCGCATTCACCGCAGACACCGAGGTCGCGGGCGAACCGCTTGCCGTACAGCGGAATCAGACAGGCCGGGCAGAGCACCCAGTCCGCGGCGCCGTCCAAGCCGAGTGCTGACTTCATCACGCATATCTCCTGTGCTTGGGGAAGGTGTGACCCACAGCCTGCGCGCGCCCGCTCGAGAACAACTCGACTCCGGCGCTCGAGTCAGGTTCGAGGACGGCCTTCGATGCTCGAGTACACGATCGAAGGGAGATAACGCCATGAACCCCAACGCATCCGGTGGTGCGGAATGAGCCGCCGCGTTGTCGTCACCGGACTCGGTGTCCGCGCGCCCGGCGGTTCCGGTAAGGACGAGTTCTGGAAACTGCTGTCCGAAGGCCGCACCGCCACCCGCCGGATTTCATTCTTCGACCCGACACCATACCGATCCCAGGTGGCTGGCGAAGCCGACTTCGACCCGATTCAGGAAGGGCTTTCGCCCAGGGAAATTCGCCGCATGGACCGGGCTGTGCAATTCGCCGTGGTGTGCGGACGGGAAGCAGTGGCCGATAGCGGCATCGATATCGGGTCGCTCGACCCGCACCGGCTCGGCGTCAGCCTCGGCAGCGCGGTAGCCGCCGCCACCAGCCTCGAACAGGAGTACCTGGTGCTGTCGGACTCCGGCAAGAACTGGCTGGTCGACCAGACCTACTTGTCCCCGCACATGTTCGACTACATGGTGCCCAGCGTGATGCCAGCCGAGGTGGCCTGGAGTGTCGGCGCCGAGGGCCCGGTCGCCATGGTCTCCAATGGCTGCACATCCGGACTCGATTCGGTCGGCCACGCGGTGCAGTTGATTCGCGAGGGTTCGGCCGATGTCATGCTGGCCGGGGCCGCGGATACCCCGATCACGCCGATCGTGGTGGCCTGCTTCGACGCGATCAAGGCGACCACCTCGCGCAATGACGACGCCGAACACGCATCGCGCCCGTTCGACAATTCGCGCAATGGCTTCGTACTCGCCGAGGGCGCCGCGATGTTCGTGCTCGAGGAGTACGAGAGCGCGCGCAAACGCGGCGCGCACATCTACGCCGAGATCACCGGCTATGCCACGCGCTGCAACGCCTACCACATGACCGGCCTCAAAGCCGACGGGCGGGAAATGGCCGAGGCGATCCGCGTCGCGCTCGACGAATCACGCATCGACCCCACCGGCGTGGACTACATCAACGCGCACGGCTCGGGCACCCGCCAGAACGATCGGCACGAAACCGCGGCGGTCAAGCGCAGTCTCGGCGCGCACGCCTACGCGACACCGATGAGCTCGATCAAGTCGATGGTCGGGCATTCGCTCGGTGCGATCGGTTCGGTCGAGATCGCCGCCTCGCTCCTGGCCCTGGAATACCAGGTGGTGCCGCCGACGGCCAATCTGCACGAGGCCGATCCCGAGTGCGATCTGGACTATGTGCCGCTCACCGCGCGCGATCACCGGATGGACACCGTACTCACCGTCGGCAGCGGATTCGGCGGGTTCCAGAGCGCGATGGTATTGCGCAAACCGCAGGAGGTGGCGGCATGATCCTGGTGACCGGAATGGGTGTGCTCGCGCCGAACGGCCTCGGCGTCGAACGCTTCTGGGATGCGGTACTGGACGGCCGCGGCGGTATCGCGCCGCTCACCCGGTTCGACGCGAGTCGCAGCACTGCGCGCTTGGCCGGTCAGGTCGCCGACTTCGACGCGGCCGAACATCTGCCGAGCCGATTGCTGCCGCAGACCGATATTTCCACTCGCATGGCGCTGGTCGCCGCGCAGTGGGCGCTGGACGACGCCAAGGTCGATACCGCGGCGCTGACCGACTACGACATGGGCGTGGTCACCGGAAATGCCTCCGGCGGTTTCGAATTCACCCACCGCGAGTTCAACAAGCTGTGGTCGCGCGGTTCCGAACATGTGAGCGTCTACGAATCGTTCGCCTGGTTCTACGCGGTGAACACCGGGCAGATCTCGATCCGGCACGGTATGCGCGGGCCGAGCAGTGCGCTGGTCGCCGAACAGGCGGGTGGATTGGACGCGGTCGGACACGCCAGGCGCACGGTGCGTCGCGGTACCCCGCTGGTGGTCACCGGCGGGGTCGATTCGGCGCTGGATCCCTGGGGCTGGGCGGCACATCTGGCCAGCGGTGCGGTCAGCACCGCGGACGCACCGGAGCGTGCCTACCTGCCCTTCGATGTCGAGGCGTCGGGATATGTGCCCGGCGAGGGCGGCGCGATGCTGGTGGTCGAGGATGCGGCGGCGGCCCGAACCCGTGGGGTGCCGAAGGTGCACGGCGAAATCGCCGGATACGCCTCGACATTCGATCCGCCGCCGGACTCCGGCAGGTCATCGGGCCTGCGCCGCGCGGCCGAACTCGCACTCGCCGATGCCGGTGTGGGGCCGGGGGATATCGATGTCGTCTTCGCCGACGCGGCGGGCGTGCCCGATCGTGATCGAGACGAGGCGGCGGCCATCGCAGCCATCTTCGGGTCCGGCGCAGTCCCGGTCACGGCGACGAAACCGCTGACAGGACGACTGTTCTCGGGTGCGGGCCCGCTCGACATCGTGACCGCGCTGCTGGCCATCCGCGATTCGGTGATCCCGCCCACCGCCCACACCAAAACCCTCGCCGAGGACTACCGGATCGACCTGATTCTCGGCGCACCACGGCCCGCCACCGTCGGCGCGGCCCTCGTCCTGGCCCGTGGCCGTTGGGGTTTCAACTCCGCGGTCGTCGTACGCGCTGTCAACGACTGATCCGAATACATCTAGGGAGCCGATCATGACCATGACCATCACCGAATTACGCCGGATCCTCGTGGAATGCGCGGGGGGCGAGGATATCGCCGAACTCGACGGCGATATCGCCACCGTCGACTTCGAAAAGCTCGGCTACGACTCCCTGGCGCTCATCGAGACGGCCTCCCGAATCCAGCGCGATTTCGGCGTGACGATTCCGGAGGAGCAGCTCATCGATGTCAAGACGCCGCAGGAGCTGGTCGATATCGTCAACAGTCAATTGCCGGGTGCGGCATGAACATCGAGGTGATGAGCCACAGCAGGGTGGTGCAGGCGCCGCCCGAGGTCGTCTACGCCCTGGTGGCCGATGTAACCAAGTGGCCGGTGATCTTCGCGCCGAGCGTACTGGTGCGCCACCTGCACCGCGGACCCGATGAGGAGCGGTTCCGGTTGTGGGCGACTGTCAATGGCGAGGTGAAGAACTGGACCTCCCGCCGGGTGCTCGATGCGCAGCAGCGGCGCATCGTCTTCGAGCAGGAACGCAGCCAGGCGCCGATCGCATCCATGGGCGGCAGCTGGTCGATCCGCGAAATCGACTCCGGTACCACGAAGGTGACCCTCGACCATCGCTTCACGGTGGTGGACGGGGCCGACCGGAGTGTGGTCGCGGGCGCGGTGGATCGCAATAGCGAAACCGAACTGGCCGCGTTGGCACGCATAGCGGAGCTCGGCCATCCGGTCGAGGAGGTCGTGCACACCTTCGAAGACACTGTCACGCTGGATATTTCGGCGGCCGAGGCTTACGACTTCGTCTACCACAGCGAGCGCTGGCCCGAACATGTCCCGCATGTCGGCCGGATCGAGCTCACCGAGGACGCCGAGGGCGTGCAGCTGATGGAGATGGATACCGTGACCGAGGGCGGTATCGCGCATACCACCAAATCGGTGCGCGTCTGCTCCTCCGATGAGCGCATCGACTACAAACAGCTGCTGCCACCGACCATGCTCTTCGGACACAGCGGCGCATGGGAATTCACCGACCGACCCGATGGCGCGGTGGTGACCGCTCGGCACACCGTGGCGATCAATCCGGCCGCCGCCCGCGACATCCTCGGGGCCACCACCAATCTCGCCGACGCGCGCGCCTACCTCACCGACGCGCTTTCGACCAATAGCCGCAATACCCTGCTGTGCGCCGTGCGGTATGCCGAGACCGTGAAGTCACCGACATGACGGCCACCGAACTACCGCAGGTGGCCGGTGACCCGGTGGTGCGCGAAATCGCCGACCGGGTCTACGCGTACACCCACCACCGAGGCGGCTGGTGCGTCAGCAATGCTGGCGTACTGGCCGGTCCGGACGGGGCGGTGGTGATCGATACGCTGGCAACCGAGGGGCGCACCCGCGCACTGGTCGAATTCGTCGACGGACTCGATATCGGCCCCGCCAGAACGATTGTCAACACCCACCACCACGGCGATCACAATTTCGGCAATCATCTCTTCGGCCCGACCGCGGTCGTCATCGGCCACGACCGGATCCGGCCCGAGATGATCGAAACCGGACTCGCCCTAACCAAACTGTGGCCGCAGGTGCAGTGGGGTGACGTGCGCGTCACGCTGCCGAGCATTACCTTCAGCAGCCGGATCACCCTGCATATCGGCGAACGCCGCGTCGAGCTCATCCACCTCGGACCGGCGGCACACACTACCAATGATGTGGTGGCGTGGCTGCCCGAGGAGAAGGTGCTCTTCGCCGGTGATCTGGTGATGTCGGGTGCCGCGCCGTTCTGCCTCATGGGGTCGGTCAGCGGATCGATCACCGCGATCAGCAGACTCGCCGCACTGGGTGCGCGGACTGTGGTGTCCGGACACGGACCGGTCACCGGACCCGAGATCTTCGACCGGACACTGCGCTACCTGCGATGGGTGCAGGAGCTGGCCGCCGAGGGACGCACACTCGGCCTCACCCCGTTGGCGATCGCGCTCGAGGCCGATCACGGCGAATTCGCCGACCTCGTCGATGAGGAACGGATCGTCGGCAATCTGTACCGCGCCGACGCGGAACTGGCGGGCGGTCCGATCGGCGAACCACTCGATGTGCTGTCGATCTTCGACGAGATGATCGTCTACAACCACGGGCAGGTGCCGACATGTCTGGCGTGACAACCGAATCGGTGCGGGTCTGCGTGGTCGGTGGCGGACCCGCCGGGCTGATGACCGGTCTGCTGCTGGCCCGGGCGGGCGTGGAAGTGCTTGTGCTGGAAAAGCATCCGGACTTCCTGCGGGACTTCCGCGGCGATACCGTGCATCCGTCCACTCTGCGGGCAATGGACGAGCTGGGGCTCGCCACCGAATTCCTCGCACTGCCGCACGTCGAACTGCCGCAGCTGCCGATGGCCACCGCGAGCGGTCCGGTGATCTTCGCCGACTTCCGCACGCTGCCGGGCGGTTTCCCGTTCGTGGCGTTCATGCCGCAGTGGGATGTGCTGAACTTCCTCGCCGACGCGGGCAGGCGGTATCCGGGCTTCCGGCTCATCCAGCAGGCCGAGGTCACCGAGCTGATCCACGAGGACGATACGGTGGTCGGCGCACGGGCCAGCACACCGGATGGCCCCCTCGAGGTGCGGGCCCAGCTGGTGATCGCGGCGGACGGGCGCAATTCGATCGTGCGCGGCCTACTCGACGTCGCGGCCAGCGCCGCTCCCATGGACGTGCTGTGGTTCCGCGTCGGCAAACCCGACGGCGAACGGCTGCCCACCGTGCGCAGCGGCAAGGGGTTCTTCATCGTCTGCATCGATCGCGGCGACTACCTGCAGGTCGCGTACATGATCCCGAAGGGCGGGTTCGCGACCATCAAGGCGGCCGGACTCACCGAATTCCGGGCCGGACTCGCCGCGATCTATCCCGGTCTCACCACCCATCTGGCGACGGAAATTCGCACCTGGGACGATGTGAAACCCCTTGACGTGCGGGTGGATCGGCTGCGCCGCTGGTATCGGCCGGGTCTGCTCGCGATCGGCGACGCGGCCCATGCCATGTCGCCCGCGGGCGGGGTCGGCATCAATCTGGCCGTGCAGGATGCCATCGCGGCCGCCCGCCTGCTCGCACCCACGCTGAGCACCGGTGCCCGGCCGAGCCTCGTCCAGTTGCGCGCCGTGCAGCGCAGACGCGAATTCCCCATGCGCGTAGTCCAATTCGCGCAGCTGCGGCTGCTATCGGATCTGTATCCGAATGCCGGGCGGCCGGGCACCGATAAACCCCTGCTCGTGCGCCTGCTGCGCCGTTTTCCCCGCTTACCGCGGCTGGTGGCCCGCGTGATCGGACTCGGCATCCGGCCCGAGCCGGTGCCACCGGCGGCCGCGATCGCCGGAACCGTCACTGCCCTATCGAAATTCAGGGAGAACTGATCGTGTCGACATATCTGCTCGTCCACGGGGCGTTCCACGGCGGCTGGGTCTGGCAGCGGGTGGCACCGCTGCTCGAGGACGGCGGGCACCGCGTCTTCGCGCCATCCCTGGTCGGCCTCGGCGACCGCGCCGACCAGCTGGCCCCCGAGGTCGGCCTCGACACCCACGTCGAGGATCTGGTCGGCCTGCTCACCTTCGAGGATCTCACCGATGTCATCCTGGTCGGCCACAGCTATGCGGGCATCGTGGTGACCGCCGTCGCCGACGCCGTGCCCGACCGCATCGCCGAACTCGTCTACATCGACACCTTCGTCCCACGCGACGGTGAGGCGGTCGCCGACATCATGCCCGGTATGGTCGATGCCTTCACCGCCGCGGCCGACGCGCACGGCGACGGCTGGCGGGTGCCACCGCAGACCGAGCCGATGGGTGACGGCGGGCTCTACGGCATCACCGAGGAGCCGGATCTCAGCTGGGTGGCCTCGATGCAGACCGCGCAATCGCTGGCGACCTTTCAGCAGCGCATGCTGCTGACGAATCCCGAAGCGCTGGCGGCGATTCCGGTGACGCATGTGCACTGCAGCGAGGGCGGCGCGGATTTCGAGGCCATGCGCGCCGCCATGCCCCGCACCCTGCCGCCCGCCGACCTGCCACCGGAGCGGCTGCATGTGCTGGCGACGGGGCACGACTGCATGATCACCATGCCGCGGGAATTGGCCGGACATCTGCTGGCTCTGGCGCCGCGACCGGCGCCGACCGGTCCGGCCTAGCGCAGGACACCGTAGGTCGCCGCTCGGGTCGGCTTCAGGCTTCGGCGCAGTCGTAGGCGGCCCGAGCCGCGAGCACCTCGCTGAGATGTTCGCTCGACCAATCCACGATGCTCGAGAAAACGGGCCGCAGCGTCACCGCGAGCGGGGTGGCCTCGTACTCGACGCGCGGCGGCACCTCCGCATGGTAGGTGCGGGCCACCAGGCCATCCCGTTCCAGCTGACGCAAACGCTGAGTCAGAACCTTGGGCGTGAGGCCCGGAATGCGCTGCTGGAGTTCGGTGAAGCGCAGACGGCCGTCGTGGGTGAGCACCCAGAGCACCTGGGTGGACCAGCGGCCGAAGACGAGGTCGATCACGGGGGTGATCGGGCAGGGATCGACGCTCGCGGGCGCACTCGGCGCCCGGTTACCGCCCGTCATCGAATCGCTACGCGATGCTGCCCGCATATTTCTTCTCCCGGGGAGTCACTTTCCTCTTGGTAACTACTATACTTTGGAAAGTACTGTGAAACCAGGGGTCGCGAGCCAGCACCACCGCACGCGAAAACCGAAGGGAGCACAGTCATGACGACGATTTCCGTGGACGGGCGCATCGACCTGCCACGCCGCGACGGTGAACGGCCACGCACCCGGACGCACAATCCGCACCAGCAGCTCAGTCAGCTGGCGCCACCGGACCTGCAGGAGACCCTGTGGTCGCGAATGACCACGCTGAACGGAGTACTGCTCGGTCGCAGCGGCGTATCGCTGCCCGACACCCGCGCGCTGCATCTGCGGCCGACCATGGCCAAGGGACCGGGCGAATCGTATCTGGTGGGCACCGAATTCGCGCATCTGCACGGGCACGGCGACGGCAGCCTGCACATGTGCCTGCCGAAAGATATCGCGGCCGAGGCGATCGGGCAGGGCTGGGCGGAGCTGCATCCGATGGCCCGCCAGCGGTTCCTGCCGCAGACGCTGGTGATGGTCTACGGGCCACGCGATCTCGACGAGCTCGAGGTCGCCTGGCGGCTGGTGCGGATCAGCCACCAGTTCGCGCGCGGGTCGGCTACAGCGTGATTAGAGCGGCGGCCGCCATCGTGGGCGTCATGAACGCCACCGATCTCATCGGAACCTGGGAACTGATGTCCTACTTCGATATCGATGAAAACGATGCGACCAGCACCGGGCCATTGGGAGACGCACCGCGCGGCCTGCTGATCTACGGTGCGCACGGCTATATGTCGGTGAGCATGATGCGCACCGACGGGGCAACGGGCACACCGCCGTTCATGGGCTATGCGGGAACCTGGCGCCGCCGCGGCACGGAAATGGTGCACGCGATCACCGTGTGCTCCAATCCGGCCTGGGCCGATACCGAACAGGTGCGCCAGATGTCGCTGCACGGCGACATCCTGACGTTGATCGGGGCCGCACAGGTCGGCGGGCGGATGCAGCGCCGGGTACTGACCTGGCGTCGCACCTGTCCGCCGTCCTGAAATCCCGTGTCATTCCGGAGAATACGAGAATAAGGGCTCATCGAATTGGACCGGTTCGTTGTTTTCCTTGAGTATTTCGGTGATCACGCCGCTGGCCTGCGCGGTCACCGGAATCATCAACTTCATCGCCTCCACAATGGCGATCTGCTGTCCGGCCGTGACCCGGTCGCCCACCTCGACGAAGGGGTCCGCGCCGGGTTCCTGGCTGCGATAGAACACCCCGACACTCGGTGCGCGGAAGACCGCACCGGGTGTCGGATTATCCGGTGCGGCAGCGGTTTCGACTGCTCCACCGGCCACTTCGACCGTTCCAACGGCCACCGGGGCCGCGATGACCGGCGCGGCCGAGACCTGCCATTCGGCCTCGATCGTCACCTCCCCCACCTGGACTCGCAACGCGCTCGGCTGGTGCGGGAAACCCGCGAGGAAGTGCAGCGCGCCGGTCTGGATGGCATCGAGGATGCGCAGATACTCGTCGTGGCCGGTGGCTGTGTTCTCTTCGACTGCGGCGTTCTCTTCGACTGTGGCGTTCTCTTCGACTGCGGTCATTGTCCCCACCTCTCAGTAATTGCCGAGTCCGCCACAGACGTTCAGCGCCTGTGCGGTGACCGCGCCCGCGCCAGGACCGATCAGATAGTCGACCATTGCCGCCACCTCGAACGGCTGCACATAGCGCCCGATCGGCACCCGCGCGCTCACCCTGGCGTGCACCTCATCGGTGTCGACACCCCACAGACCGGAGTAGACCTCCCGAACCCGTTCGGCCATCGGGGTCTCCACGAAACCCGGGCATACCGCGTTCACCGTGATCCCGGACTTGGCCAGTTCCAGTCCGAGCGCCTTGGTGAACCCGACAACGCCGTGTTTGGAGGCCGAATACGGCGCACCGTGCACGACACCCTGTTTGCCGCCGGTGGAGGCGATATTCACGATGCGGCCGTGGCCACGCTCGAGCATGCCGCCCGCGGTCAGCACCGCCTTGGTCATCAGAAAGACGCTGTTGAGGTTGGTATTGATCACATCGAACCACAGCTCGTCGGTGATCTGCGCGGTGACGCCGCCGCCGCTGCGGCCCGCATTGTTGACCAGGATGTCGATCGGGCCGTACCGCCGCACCCCCGCCTCGACGTACTCGCGGATCTGGGCGGCATCGACGACATCGCAGACCGTGCCGTCGACCTCGTGCCCGTCATCCTGCAGGCTTTTGACCGTATCGGTCACCTTTTGCTGATCACGAGCACAGATGAACACCGCGATGCCCTGAGCCGCAAGGCTTTTGGTGATCTCCAGGCCCATACCGCTGGTCGCTCCGGTGACCAGCGCGACGCGCTTGCTTTCCGCCATGACTCCTCCATCGGTCTTTCCGGGCTTTTCGACCTCAAGACTCGTCGCGGGACCTATAGCCCGGGTCAACCCGCGCGCGGCTCGAGCCAGCCTCTAGCGGCATCGGCGACCATTGCGTGCAGCCGCGCCCCGCCGCAAGCAAGGAGCCACCATGACCACCGTCGCCAGCCGCACCGAGTTGTACGCCGAGGTCCAGCAGTTCTACGCCGATCAGATGCAGCGGCTGGACAACCGCGATATCCCGGGCTACGCCGAAACCTTCACCGAGAACGCCGAATTCGAGCACACGCCGGGTCGGCCACCGGCTCGGACCAGAGCGGGCATCATCTCGGACCTGGTCGAATTCCACAAGCGTTTCGAGGCCGACCCGATGCAGCGCAGGCACTGGTTCAACATGATCAACCTGCAGCCGCAGGACGACGGAACCATCGTCTCCACCGCCTATTGCCTGGTGGTCAAGGTCCGGCCGAACAGCAAGCCCGAAATCGCGCCGAGCTGTGTCGTGCACGACGTGCTCGTCCGCGTCGACGGCAATCTGCTGACGCTGTCCCGGCGCGTCGCCCACGACTGAAATCCGCTGTCCCCGACTATTTTTCGAGGAGAACCACGTGAACACCGTGCAGCCACAGACCTTGCTCACCCTGGCCGCCGAAGCCCAGGACCTGCTGTTCCGGGAGGCGCGCACCGCGAATACCTTCACCGACGCACCGGTCACCGACGACCAGATCCGCGATATTTACGAACTGGTCAAATACGGCCCGACATCGATGAACCAGCAGCCGCTGCGCATCGTTCTGGTCCGCAGCCCCGACGCGCGGGCCCGCCTGGTCACCCACATGATCGAGGGCAACAAGCCGAAGACCGCCGCCGCACCCCTCACCGCAATCCTGGCCGCCGACTTGAACTTCCACGAAAACCTGCCGAAGGTCTTCCCGCACGCGCCAGCGGCCAAGGACTACTTCGAAGACCCTGGCTACCGCACCGAATCCGCCCGCTTCAATGCCCTGATCCAGATCGGCTACTTCATCCTCGGCATCCGAGCCGCGGGCCTGGCCGCGGGCCCCATGAACGGTTTCGACGCCGCCGCCCTGGACCAGGACTTCTTCCCCGACGGCACGCACAACTCCCTGGTCGTGGTCAATATCGGTGCCCCCGGCGTAGACGCCTGGTTCCCCCGCTCCCCCCGCCTGACCTACGACGAGGTCGTCACCACGGCATAACCGCGATGCCGACGAGTGGCACGACCTGCGTCGCATCGCATTCGCCACTCGTCGGCGACGACCGACAGCCCCGCGGAAGATCGACGGGAAACCTGTTCAGGTAGTCGGATCTGGTCGGGAGCGTTCGGCGAGTTCGGCGACCAGCGGTTGTGCCGCCTCGGGGATCTGCGGGTCGGTCCAGTGATAGGTGCGTGTCCGATGGCCGTCGGTGACGGTGAGCTCGTAGTCGAACTGATCCGGCATCGCCGGACGGTGTGTCGGCGTGTCCTGCTCGAGCAGTGTGTCGTTGAGCAGGTCGGTGATGACCGGCGCCTGCTCGGCGGGCAGGTCGCGCGCGTCGACCGAGGTTGTCATCTCTATTCCGGCGAGGCCGCCGCTTCGCCGGAATTCGAGATGTACGTTCGGTGTGGCCATAGACACGATGGTATTCGTGGCCGTCAGGTTCAGCGCAGCGGAACCTTCACGGCATCCCATGCGGATTGCACCGCGTGCGCTTCGTTGCTTGCCCTTCCGAAACGGTAGCGCGCCTGTTTCAACGTCAATGCGGCGAAGTTGCTGAACGTGGCGTTGGGTTTGAGCCCTGGGTCGACGAGCGCGTCGTACCAGAGGGTTCCGGGCGTCTTCCACGCTTCCCCGCCCAGTGTGGTGGCGAGCACGTAGAAGGCATGGTTCGGAATGCCCGAGTTGATGTGGACGCCGCCGTTGTCCCGGGCGGTCTGCACGTATTTGGACATATCGGCGGGTTGGTTGTCGTGGGCGTTGGCCGTGCCGGGGGCCTTCAGCGATCGCAGTGCGGGTGACAACAGCGGTCCCACGATGTCCGCACCGATCAACCAGTCGGCTTGATCGGCGGTCTGCCCCAGGTGGTACTGCTTCACCAACGATCCGAACACGTCGGAAATGGATTCGTTGAGTGCGCCGGACTGATTGGAATAGGTGAGATTCGCCTCGAACTGGGTGACCCCGTGGGTCAACTCGTGTGCGACCACGTCGAGGCTGCGGGTGGTGTCGGTGAACAGCGGGCCGCTGCCGTCACCGAAGAACATATGTCCCTGTCCATCCCAGAACGCATTGTCGTATTTGGTGCTGAAATGGACCATCGCGGCGATCGGCATGCCCTGATCGTCGATGGAGTCGCGTTGGAAGACGTTCCAGTAGAAGTCACAGGTGGCGCCGAAGTTGTCATAGGCGGCGTTGATCGACGGGTCGGCAACCGGCGGCTGACCTTCGGCTCGGGCAAGCGTGCCCGGCACCATCGCGCTGGAATGCTGCTGGTCGAAGATCGACCGCTGCGGTACACCGTTCGATACCGCGCCGACGGTCTGTTGTGGTTGTGGTCCCTGTCGACCGGCGGCCTCGGCGCGCAGCATTCGGATGCTGTTGTCGAGATCCATGGATGCGAGCAGTGCTGCTCGCTGTTCCGGCGGAAGTTCACGTGCGACCGACTGCAGCAAGTCGGGTGGGAGGATGCACGCTCTTGGGTATCGCATTGTCTGCTCCGTTCGGATGCTGTGCGGCGGCTGATTCTGGATGCGGGCAGCCGGTTGGGGCGCGGCAATGGCTCGCGCGGAGCCACGGTTTGCGGGGACCGTTCGGCCGCTCGCCGTGATCCGAGCGTCTACAGCCGTCGAAAACGCTTGTGGCGCCATCGATTCGGTGTCACTGCCGCAGTGGTTGAGCGGAACAGATGAATGGCTTGCGCCTTACCCCCGGACCAGCTTCTACCTGCGCATTCATTCTCAGGCGGCGCAGAGCCGCGGACACGGGTACGCGACTACTCCTTATTCCTGTCGGGGCGACCCACCCGGGGCAGGTAGTGCCCGAAAGGGCAAATTCCTTTCGGGCACATGCTGCGGCCGTTGATCTGACAAGCGCACATATGCACAATGCACATCCGTCAGCAGGGAACGCGGGCCGCCAGCAGGAATTCGCCGCCGTATGCCGTGGTGGTGAAAGAGCCGCCCGCGCCGAGTACCCGGGCTCGCATATTGTCGAGCCCCTGTCCGCCGGTGCTGCTCGCACGCTGCGCGCCGTCATTGCGAATATCGAGGTACAGGTGGTCCTTTCGGCGTCGACATTCGATCCGGACCCGGGTGGCCGCGCTGTGGCGCAGCACATTGGTGACCGCCTCGCGCACCACCGGAGCCAGCACCGCCCCCGCCCCATCCGGGAGCTCGTCGTCATAGCCGAGCTCAACGATCGCGACGGCGTCGGCGAGCGCCTTTCTGGCCGAATCCAGTTCGCGGCCCAATGATCTCGCCGCCTCGTGGTCCACCAGCGCATGCGCCTCCGACTGGGCGTCGGCGGCGATCCGCAGTGCCTCGTCGATCTCCCGCTCGGCCCGCACCGGGTCGCGGGTGATCAGACCGGTGACCAGATCGGCCTTCAGTGCCAGCACCGACAGCGTCAGGCCGAGCAGATCATGGACATCGCGGGCCAGCCGGAGTCGCTCGACATGCAGTGTCGTGCGCACCAGTTCGGCGCGCGAGCGGTTCAGCTGTTGCGACAGCTGCCAGAACCGGGCCAATCCGAACAATGTCAACGTCGCCTGCACCGCCAGCAGCAGCCAGAGCCCGGGATCGATGGGTGCGGCTCCCGGTTCGGTGTAGCGGGCCCGCAGCGCGAACAGAGCAATCACCGCCACCACCGCCCACGGCCCGCGCAGCGTCAGTAGTACGGCCGCCGCCAGCAGGATCAGCCACGCGGACCAGTACGCGCCGAACCACGGCAAGGGAATCAGTGTGATCGCGGCCTGTGTGGCCAGCATCGGTACGGCATAGCGGGCCGAGTACAGCCGGGCCAGGAACAGGCAGGACATCAGTGTGCCGCCGGTGGCTGTGGACAGGCGGTGCTCACTCATCTCCATGGTTTGGTTGGCCGTCCAGGCGAACAAGCCGACCGCGATCGCGAGGAAGGTCAGCCGCGGGACCAATCGCGCGATCGGTTCGCCATCCACCGGCCGCACTTCGAGATCGCGCTGGGTGGAAGCGATTTCGCGTACCGCCCGAATGATCCGCCGGGTGGCCGACACCGCGCGATCGACCGCGTCCCGTGCACGTTCGGGGCGCATGGTCAGATCTCGGCGGGCGTCGGCCAACAGTTCCCGTACCGTGCCCACCTGCTCGCCCAGTGCGGCGCGCAACTGGTCGGCGACCTGTAGGCGCTCCTGAGCCAGGGTCACCTGAGCAAGTTCTGCGTGGGTGGCGGACAGGCGATCGAGGAGTTCGGGCAGCCGCAGCAGGCTGTACAACACCAGACCGATCGCGGCCGTGCCGAGCGCGGCGTACAGGGACCCCGGCCACACCCGCTGCCATTCACCATGCAACACACCGGAACTCACCGCGACCAGCCCGAAAGCCGTCCAACGCCAACGCGTTACCGTGGCGAACAGTACGGTTGCGGCGAGTAGATAGTCCGTGTTGACGGCACCGCCGAAAACGAGGATCGGCAGATAGGTCGCCGCGACCTGCGCCGCGAGCACCCGGCCGCGGGCCGTTGGCCGGCGCTGCGCGATGACGAGCAACCCGGCCTGCACCACACCGCAGCTGGCCCCAGCCACCGCACCACCTTCGGCCAGCACCGAAAGCAGCAGTACAACGAGGAGAAGATAGCCGGTCGATCTCGGTAGCACTGGCCGCACCCGGCCATTTCATACCGGCCGGATGGTTAGGTCAAACGCTCACAACCATCCGGCGTCGGTGGCCAGACGTACCGCGTCGACCCGGGTGCGCGCCTGCAGTTTGGTTACCGCCGAGGCCAGATAGTTGCGCACCGTGCCATAGGACAGGTGCAGCCGCGCCGCGATCTGCTTCGGCGCCGCGCCCTCGGCAAAACAGCGCAGCACCTCCACTTCGCGTTCGGTGAGCGGATTGCCCGGAGTGCGCAACGCGGTGTACGCCAGCCCCGGGTCGAGCACACTGCCACCGGCCGCGACGGTGCGGACCGCGTGCAGCAGGTCCTGCCGGGAACCATCCTTGAGGATGAACCCGCACACGCCGATCTCCATGGCGCGCTTGAGATGTCCGGGAGTGGCCAGCGCGGTGAGGATCAGGACCCGGCACTGCGGATACCGGGTGCGCATCTCCGCGGCGGCCTCCAGCCCGGTCCGGCCGGGCAGGTCGATATCGACAACAGCCACCTCCGCCCGCGCATCCGCCGCAGCCGAGACAATGGACTCGCCACTTTCGAGCACCGCCACCACGGTGATGTCGTCCTCGAATTCCAGTGCGGCGACAACGGTTTCACGCAGCAGCCGCATATCCTCGGCGACCAGCACTCTGATCATCTGGCATTGCTCCTCACCGCCGGGCGCATGTTGATCTGCACTGTGTCGGTATGCCCGGACCGATATGCAATCATCCCGTCGGCGCTCACTCGACTCGACCGGACAACCCGCCTCGGCGCGCACATCACTCTCATTGATCTTGGGGCATGATGACGCACCGGTCACCGCGATCCTGGCCGCCGAGCAGTAAGTCTTGTTCGTGCGGTCGTTGGCACCACCCACGCCGCTGTCCGCCCCTGAATATCGATCGCACCGCAGTCAGGCGATAACGTCGACTGGTGAGCCGCACCCAGTGGACGATCCACGGCGAGCGTGTCGTGGACGAGAACCGACATATCAAGCTTTCGACCGTCGATATCGAGCTTCCCGACGGGGTGAAATTCACCCAGTACGTGGCGAGGATGCCGCGCTGCGCGATGACGTTGGTGATCAACGACAACCGTGAGGTATTGCTCATGTACCGGCACCGCTTCATCATCGACCGGTGGGTGTGGGAGCTGCCGGGCGGATACGTAGATCACGCGGAAGATGTTGCCGCCGCGGCGGCACGGGAAGTCGAAGAGGAAACCGGCTGGCGCCCAAGGGCCATGGACCATCTTGTGACCTACCAGCCGTCCATCGGTACCCTTGACCAACCACAAGAGATCTACCTGTCTCACGGTGCTGATCTGACCGACACCGTGCCGGATATCAACGAAGCCGAAGACGTCCGGTGGATCCCACTGGTTGACGCCGTCGCCATGATCGATCGCGGCGAGATCATTGGCGCGGCAACGGTGATAGCGGTCTATCGGGCGCTCAGCCTACCGTCGGAATGATCGCCAACACCTGCTGACGAAAGTGGTTCACGTCAGGGAGGTCGTTGTACGGCGCGAGCCGGTAGCGGAGGTCGCGGAGGTAGGCCAGCGTGCGCAGTGACTCCAGCCCGGCTGCGAGGTCGAGAGCTTCGGTGCCGATCCGGACAGCTTCGTGCGGGTCTTCGGCCGCGCGGGCGGATGCCAGCAGGCAGAGGTTGAACGTGCGTCCACGAAGGTATCCGTCCGACATGTCCAACGACTGCTCCGCGAACTGCGCGGCACGTGCGTAGTCGCCGAGTTCCCGGAAGCAGTGCGCGGCCTTGGCCGACATGTACGCATCATCGAAGTAGTCGAGCCATCCCGGGCGCGACGTGTCCGCGCGAGTAAATGCGCGCTCTGCAGCGTTGAGCGAGCTGGCGCAGGCCGAGCCGTCGGCGCGCGCAGCGTGCCCGTGGGCCTCGACCATGTGGCATTCGGACTCCAACGCGGCCAATCCCACGTTGCGGGCAGCAATTTGGGCGGCGCGCGCAAGATCGACCGCGTCACCGGGGCGGCCGACATAGGTAGCTTGGTGGCTCATCGCCGCAAGGATTTCCGCACCCAGGCCAACATCCCCAGCTGCCCGAGACATCGGCAATGCCTGAATGAGATACCGCTGAGCCAAGCCATGTTCCTCCAAGTCGTACGCCGCCCATCCGGCGAGCTTCGTCAGCTCAGCGGTGGTGGCGAACAACTGCCTCCCGATCGGCTCGTTGTAGCTGCCACGAAGTAGCGGCGCGACCGAGCTGTGCAGGTACTGCACGATCGTTGACCGGACCTTGCCCCCGCCAACCTTATTGTCCAAATCGCGAAACGCCGCAGTCATCATGCGGACCGCGTCGACATCACTCTGCCCAATCCGCCGCGATCCAGCAGATACGGGATGTTCAGGGCCTGGCAGTGTCAGCCATCGCATCGAAGCTGCCGGATAAACCGCCACCGCGTAAGAAGCTCCTACAAGGAACCGCCTGCGCTCCACATCGCTCCTCCACAGCGCAGTCGCGGCGGCGGTTGCCTCCGCGAGGCTCAACGAAAACTCGAGTCCCAGGTCTGCTGTCTCCTGGCTATCGGTCATGCCGCAGTCGGACGGAACCACTCGACGTCCGATAACTTCGGTCAGAGCCTCTGCGATCAACTCCGGTCCGGGCGGATTCGGCTGTTCACCGGCCAACCAGCGGGCAACTGCAGTGTGGTCGTAGCGGAGTTCGACACCTACGGCGCGGCCACGTTCAACAACCCGGCGTGCGAGACCCTTCCGACGGAGTCCGGCTTCATCCAACAGTTCTTCCAGCTGGCGATTGGGTTGCTTCGGCTGGCGTCCCATGTCCAGGAGTGTGGCACGGCTTGCCACACCCACGCCATTGTCCAGCCGTCGCACACACCCCCTTTGCACACACCTACCCACAACGCACGCCTTACGAACAACGTGGTGCCCGCGGTCCCCTTGAAATGCACCTTGTGCCCCGGGCAGAACTCGTGGTCCCGCCTATGCGAGCCGCTGGTTTCTGCGATCGGCTGCCGCGCAGCCCTCGGTGGCTGGTGCCTCAACCGCAGCCATGGGGAGGAAATGTGACGAATTCGAAACTGCCGCAACGCGATCCGTTCATTGGTCCGCCAGCCAACCGCGTCGGCGCCACCGCCGATGTGGTGGAGCGGTTCGCGGAGGCCGTGCGCGAATGGGCGGATCAGCCTGTGCCCACCGAGTTGTCCCGGTGCCGGGGTGCCGCATCTCCCGGTGTCGGGTATCCGGCCTCGGAGGACGTGTGATGCGCCGAGATAGGTTGCGGACCACGCAAACCCAGGACAGCCGCAAGATCGCGGTATGGCGATTGGCGGGGTGTTCCACACGCATCCTGCGCGTCCAATTCACCACCGAGTCGTTCACCGCGTATCGCCTGCCCGCACGCACACCGCTGAGGGGAGTACAAACTGGAACGGTCATGTTCGACCCGTACCCCGATCTAGCAGACGCACGGGAGTTGCTTCCCGAGCACGGCGACTTGTGGGATGCGCTTCGAGACGACTACTGGGCCGCGCTGCTCAACCGGACGGACCTTCCGAACCCTATGGGGGCGTGAGCCCGATGGCAGAGGTAGTTCGGGCGCGTCCGATCGAGATCGCTCCCTCGGTGCGCGCATTGCTCGCGGCCTTCCACGAGGACACCCACCGCAAGCTCGCCCTGGCCCCGATCGATAGTTCTCCGATCTTCCATGCGGCAGACGGCAGACTCGGTCGAGTGGACGACGACGGTTGGATCTCTGACTTGGATGCCGACCTGGATAGCGGCGACGGAATCAGTGCGCCGACCGGCGTTCACGACGAACAAACGCCATGACCGACCGCGAGCACCGACTCCCCTATGCCAATGGCACCACTCCCACCCGGGCGGCTGGAACCGTTGACATCATGCGGTCCCAGCGACCGCTCCTGCCCCAGGATCCGGTCGGCAACCTTGTCGGACTGTTCCAGCGCGCCACGAGGTAATGCCCATCGATCTGCGCGGGCCGGGATGTACCGGCACCCGATATCGTGGTTCTTCTCCGGGGATTCCGGAGGGGTTCGCATCCGCATCTTCGATTTGTCGGGATACCTGAAGGATGTGCATCGACCATGCCTGTGGATCGACGTGGTTTCCTCACTTGGAGTGGTCTGGCCGTACTGACGGGTGCGGGAGTGGGCAGCGGCGCGACGGCCGGGTGTTCCCGCACGCGGCCCGATCCTGGCGAGGCCGACTACACGCTGCGTATCGACCGCGGCCAGATCGAGGTGGCGTCGGACCGGACGGTGTCGACCACCATCTACAACAACCAATTCCCCGGCCCGCTGCTGAGATTCACCGAAGGCAAGCAGGTCACGGTGGAGGTCCACAACAACACCGATACCCCCGAACAGCTGCACTGGCACGGGCAGCGCCTGCCCGTCGACATCGACGGCGCCGCCGAAGAAGGCACCCCGTTCATCCCCGCACACGGCACGCGCCGCATCACCTTCACCCCCGGCCCGGCCGGGTTCCGGTCCTACCACACCCACCTCACCCCCGGCTCGGACCTCACCGGCGGCCAGTACACCGGCCAGATCGGACCGGTGTACATCGAACCGAAGCAGCATCCCGGCGCCTTCGATCAGGAGATCTTCCTGACGCTGAAGGAATTCGAGCCCATCCTCAACCAGAACGAGGAGATGCCCACGGACTTCCTGGTCGGCGAGGAAGTACCGGAACTCGAAGACCGTGGCGAGGCCGCGATGACCGCGTCACTGACGCGCGGCGAACCACACGGCTACGAGGTCGGCTACCGCACCTTCACGATCAATGGCCGGGCCCTCGGCCACGGCGACCCGATCCGCGTGAGATTCGGTGAGCGGGTCCTGCTGCATGTACTCAACGGCAGCGCCACCGAAACCCGCAGCCTCGCGCTGCCCGGTCACACCTTCACCGTTGTCGCCCTCGACGGCAACCCCGTCCCGAATCCGGTCGCGGTGCCGGTCCTGTGGCTCGGCACCGCCGAACGCGTCTGCGCGATCGTCGAGATGACCAACCCCGGCGTGTGGGTGCTCGGCGACACCTCCGACGACGACCGCGAACACGGTATGGGCATCGTGGTCGAGTACGCCGGTCGAACCGGTGACCCGCAGTGGGGCGCCCCACCACCGTTCCGATGGGACTACCGGCTGTTCACCACCGCGGATCGGACCGCACCGGCACCGGATCAGGTCATCGACATGCTGATCGATAAACGCAACGCCGCCGAGAACGGGTTCAACGTGTGGACCATCAATGACATCCCGTTCTCGATGGCCGACAAGCGACCGGTCCACGACGTCACCCTCGGCAAGCGGTACCGGCTGCACCTGCGCAATGCCACCGACGACGTGCACCCCATGCACCTGCACCGACACACCTTCGAAATAACCAACGTCGCGGGCACACCCACCGCAGGGGTACGCAAGGACGTCGCAATGCTCGGCGGCTACCAGAGCATGGACATCGACTTTCTCGCCGACCAACCCGGCCTGTCACTGCTGCACTGCCACAGCCAACTGCACATGGACTTCGGGTTCATGGTCCTGCTGCACGCCACCTGACCCCGATAACGCGCTACGAAACCTGTTCCGCCGCACCACCTCTGTGGGCGAACGGGGACTCGAGCCGCTCACCACATCGTGCCCGCTCGGTTAACTTTCTCCCTTTTCACCGCTCCCCGCCTGCCGGTCGGCGTATTCGCCGTGAAGCATGCCGGTGGCCTGGCCGATCTCGATGAGGTAGCCGTCCGGGTCGCGGAGATAGCACCGGATCTCGGCCTTGCGGTCGAGTGGTTCGGTGAGGAATTGTGCCCCTTTGGATTTGGCGTCGGAGTAGAACGCGGCGATATCGGCGACGCGCACGTTCAAGAATGTCGAGATCGGATCACCTGGTTCACGGGCAGCCAGAACAATATCGGGCTTATCCGGGGTCGGCCCGCCGCCCGGGTTCATGATGATCCAGCTGTTGGCGACCTTGACGATGGCCGGGTTCTCCGCCAGCACGACCTGGCCACCGAAAATTTCGGCGTAGAAGTCTCGGGACCGAGCCACGTCGCGCACGGTCAGAAAATGCGTCAGGAGCAGTCCCTGTTCGGGAGCAGGTAGGTCATTCCGATCGGTCACGATTGCCTCCGTTCGTTCAGTGTTCGCTGTTGCTGGTCCCACCGGTGCGGATCGCATTCGAGTGCGGCTCGGTCCCACTTGCCGCGTTCGGCGGCCGCTCGATAGGTGGTGTGCAGGAATTCCAGCAGGCTTCCTTCCGGATCCGCTGCGGTGCGTACCGCCTCGTAGGGCAGCAGAAACTGGCCGTTGTCGGCGCTGTAGAAGGCGTGCCGAGGACCGACCGGATAGTCGGCGAAGCCGTCGGGTTCGGGATAGGCGTAGGCGTAGAAGGCGCCTTCCTCGCCGCCACCCGGCCAGAAACCGCAGCTGCTCAATTCGTGGGAGTAGCCCTCCTCCATCACCCAATTACCGCAGTTGGGTGCGCCGCCCGGATGCTTCGGCGCGGTGCGGCCGGAGAACCTGGTGCAGGCCAGATCCATGGCGCCCCAGAAGAAGTGCACCGGGCTCACCTTTCCGATGAAATATGAGCGAAACTCGCTCATTACTCGATGGGCCGCGACGAGTTGACGCCAGAACAGATGCACGGCGTCGCGATCATAGGAAGCATGTTCGTAGTCAGCGGCGAACGGGATCGCAGGATCGACCTCGTTGGGCTTCGCCTGAATTTGTACCGCAATGCCGAGCTCGTCGAGCGCACTCATCGTTTCGGCATAGAAGTCCGCAACCGGCTTGGGTTCGAGCGCGACCTGACGGGCGTTGCCATCACCGGCTCGTATGTGCAACCGATGCTCGGTGAAGTCGAACTCGATGTCGAACACACCGGCCTCGTAGGGCATCGCGGAGGTGGTCAACCCCCGCGGGCTGACGTAGAGGGTGACCTGCCACCAGTGGTTGATCATCGGCGCATGAGCGAGTCGAATCTTGCCGATGATCTGGGTCCACATGTGCACCGTGTCGCGGGTAGCGATCCACTCCTCGACCCGCAACCGCGGCCAGCGTAGCGACGACGTGATCTCTGTGCGAGTGGTCTCGGCCATCAGCTTCCTCGGTCCGTCCGTCGGTTTCGGTACCGTTCGCGGCGCGGATTCTGCGGCCATGCCGTGGCGCCGCTGGTGTCGGCCCGGTGTCAGGCATTCAGGAAGGCGAGCAGGTCCGCGTTGACGGTCTCCGCCGGGGTGCTCAGCGTGCCGTGCGGGAAGCCTGGTAGGTCTTCAGCACGCCGTTCTCGAGTAGCCGCGCGGACAACGGCCCAGAGGTCCTGTGCGAAACGATCTGATCGTCCTCGCTGTGCATCACCAACACCGGAACGGTGATCATCTTCAGGTCTTCAGTGTAGAAGATCTCTGTGCCGTCACAGGTGGTGATCGTGCCCTGATACGACCCTCCTTGAAGACAATGCGATGACGGATGCGACCCGCTGCCCTCCCGCGCTTGGAAGCTACGCCGGATGTCCAGCACAGGCGTGGTTGTTCCTGGTTCCGCGGCTGGCACCCCTCCTTCCTGCCTGGCACGGTTAGAGCCAGCGGTACCGACTCGGGGGTCGGTTTTCAGATTTTCACGCGGCGTCGGGACGAGCCTGTCGACAAATATCAAATGTCGTTGCGCCGATAGCCGAAAAATAGCTGCTAAGAATGCGTCCTATGACAGGGACCGCCGCCACCGAATTGATAGTTCGGCAGGCCGACTCGGACGACCGGACGGACAACGCGCGGCCTGCGCGGGCGGAATTTCGGGCCGACGTCGAGGGGCTGCGTGCGGTCGCGGTGCTGGCCGTCGTTGTCTTTCATGCGGGTGTGCCCGGTGTCAGTGGTGGGTTTGTCGGTGTCGATGTCTTCTTCGTCATCTCTGGATTCCTTATCACCGGGATGCTGTGGCGTGAGGTGGCGGTCACCGGCACGATCGGGCTCGCGCGGTTCTACGGCGCCCGGGCGCGCAGGCTGCTGCCGGCCGCGGGCGTCGTGTTGGTGGCGACCGCGGTCGGTGCGGCGACGCTGTTGCCTCCGCTGCAGGCCCGCGAGGTGCTCGGCGACGGGATCGCCAGTGCGTTGTACGCGGGAAATTATCGGCTTGCCGTGCAAGGCACTGACTATCTCGCCGCCGATGCGCCGCCTTCGCCGTTTCAGCACTACTGGTCGCTCGGGGTGGAGGAGCAGTTCTATTTGCTGTGGCCTGCGCTGATCATCGGCGTCGCCTGGTTTGTGCGGTACCGCCGAAGGCCAGCGGCGGACGCCTCGCCGGTTCCGTACCTGTTCGTCCTCGCGGTCGTTGCCGCGGTGTCGTTCGCGGTTTCACTTTCCTGGACCAGCACACTGCCTTCGTGGGCGTTCTTCGCGCTCCCCGCGCGGGCGTGGGAGCTGGCTGTCGGCGGCATTGTGGCGCTCTCGGTCCCCGGATGGCACCGATTTCCGGCACCGGTGGCCACCGTCGCCGGGTGGCTGGGGCTGGCATTGATCGTCGCGAGTTGCACCCACTTGGACGGGCGGACACCGTATCCCGGTACCGCGGCGCTGCTGCCCGTGCTGGGTGCCGCGTTGATCGTCGCCGCAGGCTGTGCCGCACCCCGGCTGGGAGTCGGTCGCGTACTGTCGGCAGCTCCGCTGCGGGCGCTCGGTCGTCTTTCGTACTCCTGGTATCTCTGGCACTGGCCGGTGCTGCTGCTCGCGCCACGGCTGGTCGGTCACCCACTCGATGCGGCCGGCTCGGTGGGCGCGGTCGTCACGGCCGGTGGCCTCGCCATGCTCACGCTGTGGTTCGTCGAGGATCGGGCCCGTTTTGCGGCGCCTCTGCGGCATTCGGCCGTGCTGAGCCTCGCCGGCGGCGGTGCCGTCACTGCGGTCGGCGTCATCGTTGGTGTGGTGCTGCTCATGCTCGTGCCCGTCCCGGTGGGCCGCGGCGCACCGGCCGAGGCCCTGACCGTGGTGGCGGCGCCGGACGCGCCGCCACAGGCCGTTGATCCGCACGACGCGGCGCTTCAACAGCTGACCGCGCAGGTGCAGGCCGCCGTCGCGGCATCGGCCGAATCGCAGTCGGTGCCGTCGAATCTCTCCCCGGCGCTCATCGACGCGCCGGCCGACAAGGCGACGGTGTTCGGAAACGGTTGCGTGCGCTCCTGGCTCGATGTCGGACAGCCCGAATGCGCGTCGGGCGATCTCGGCTCGGCGAGCACGGTGGCACTGGTGGGCGATTCGCACGCCGCGATGTGGAGCCCGGCGTTCGAGCAGATCGCCGAGCAGCGGCATTGGCGCCTGGAAACGCTGAGCAAGGTCACCTGCCCGCTGATGGAACTGCCCATCACCAGCCCCTACTTAGGCCGGGAGTACACCGAATGTGTGCAGTGGCGGCACCAGATCCTGGCCCGGCTGCAGGCCGAGCATCCGCGGCTGATCGTGCTGAGCATGTCCCGGCGGTACGGCGGCGACTTCGGGTTCACCGCCTACGACCAAGCCTGGACCGATAGCCTGACCCGCCTGACCACACAACTGCGGGCGACCGGCGCGAATGTCCTTGTCCTCGGACCGATTCCGGATCCGCACAGCACCGCGCCGACCTGCCTATCCGACCATCTGGACGACGCGCTGGCCTGCGCCCCGCCGCGGCCGGTCGCCGTGAACGACGCGGGCATCGCAGCCGAACGGGCCGCGACGACGACGGGCGACGGGCAGTATGCCGACCTCACCGCGCTGTTCTGCACCACCGACCGCTGCCCGCTCATCAACCGCAACAACCTGATCTACCGGGACGACAACCACCTGACGGTCGCCTACGCCAAGTCGCTCACGCCGATCGTCGCCGCACTGGCCGACCGCGCGCTCGCCCGCAACTGAACCTGGTGGGCGCGAACGAAATCGGGTACCTCCGGCCCGAGCTGATCAGGATCGCAGCGCCGCGCGCGCCTCCGGTGCCACTGCGTGCGAAATCCGGCATTCCTGAGACACACCAGCCCGGCCACGGCCAGCACCAACACCTGGGAACGCCGTCCAGGGTTGAGGGTCGCACTGTCGACAGCTCCAACGTGCAACCCGGGCCAACGTCGCTGCGATCGGCCAACTAGCCCAGAGCGCGGGTGAAGCCCTCGACGAGTTCGTCGACCTGGTCGTCGGTCATCACGAACGACGGCGAGATCTGCATGGCGCCCTGACCGGCGGCGCGTCCCGAGATGCCGTGTTCCCGTAGGGTTTTCACCAGCGGCAGGCCCTCGGAGGGATCGGCGAGCTGGATCGCGGCGACCGCGCCGAGACCGCTGCGGACCTCGGCGACGCGCGGATGATCCGCGAGCGGAGCGAGCTTCTCGTGCAGGGTGGATTCCAGGCGCTTCGCCTCGTCGAGCAAGCCCTCACGTTCGACGATGGCCAGGTTGGCCAGTGCCGCGGCGGCGGCCCCGGCGTGGCCGCCGTAGGTGTAGCCGTGGCGCCACCAGACGCCGCCACTGAAGAAGGGGGCGGCGATATGGGGGGCGATGAAGACCGCGCCCATCGGGACGTAGCCGGAGGTGAGGCCCTTGGCGGTGGTCATGAGGTCGGGTTCGAGGTCGAAACGGGTTGCGGCGAACCAGGATCCGCCGATGCGGCCGTAGCCGGTCACGACCTCGTCGATCACGAAGAGGATGTCGTGGTCGCGGCAGATGCGGCGGACCTCGGCGAGGTAACCCTCCGGCGGCAGGTACACCCCGCCCGCGCCGATAATGGGTTCGCAGAAGAAGGCGGCGATGCGCTCCGCGCCGATCTCCTCGATGAGCGCGAGCAGCGCCTTCGCATCGTCCCATGCGACGGTGCGGGCATCGGGCATCAGCTCGCCGTAGCCCTCCCGATTGACCGGGATACCTGCCAAAGCCGTTCCCGCGACGTGCATTCCGTGATACGCGCGCTGACGTCCGACCACGATCGTCTTATCCGGGCGACCCAGCTCGTGCCAGTAGCGGCGGGCGAGTTTCGCGGCGGTGTCCACCGAATCCGAGCCGCCGGAGGTGAAGAAGATCTTGCTGCCGGGCACCGGTGCGATGCTCGCCAGCTTCTCCGCCAATTCCTGGGTGGCGGGTTCGGTGAAATCACCGAAGTTCGAGTAGTGCGCGACCGTGCGCAGTTGCTCGGCGACCGCGTCGGCGATCTCCGCGCGACCGTGCCCGACATTGGTGAACCACAGCCCGGCTGTCGCGTCCAGATACCTGGTCCCCGCCTGGTCGTAGACGTAGGCACCCGCACCGCGCGCCACGACGAACGCACCGTCGCGTTCGACGGCGCCCATATCGGCGAACCCGTGCCATAGCGCACCCATATCGACCACCTCTACCTCGACAACCACATCACTTCGTCCGCACTGCACCGGCCGCAGCCCGATTCACCGAGCGCGACCACCGCGAGTGCGAGTAGCGCGAACCCGATGACCGGGACCACCGAACCGCCACCCATCCCTGTCGGGGCACGGATCGTTGAACCGGTACGGATACCAGTCGACGATCGGCCCACGGATCAGGGTGCACGCACCGCAGCCGAGCGGGCGGACCGACCAGCCCGCGATCAGCCGCCTGGAAACCCAGTACGACCGGCGCCAGCCCCCGGTCCACGACCATCACGATAGGCATGAACCAGTGCGCCACATCAGCCACCCACCCGTGTTCGTCCCAGCAGGCGATATGGGCGAGCAGCTCCGCGAACGCGCGCCGCGGCCGGTGCACTGTCAGCCGCTACTCGATCGGACCGTAAGGTCGGTGCGGTGGAACAGTTTCCGAGTCGGGCGCTGACATTGGGCGCCGGTGGTGTCGTCGGCACCGCCTGGATGGCCGGTCTGGCCGCCGGATTGCGCCAGCACGGCATCGACCTCGCCGCCGCCGACCTGATCGTCGGCACCTCCGCGGGCGCGATCGTCGGCGCGGTCCTCGCTTCCGGCCGAGATCCGGGCGAACTCGCCGAACCCCGGCAACCTGCGCCGTCGGACCCGCAACTACCTGCGCCCGACCCCCGCGCGCTGGGCCGCGTGTTCGCGGTCCTCGGCGATAGCGAAACGGCACCGGAGCTCAGGCGGCGACGAGTCGGCGAGATCGCGCTCGAGATGAGCGCCGAACACGATGCCGTCCACGTCGAGCGCATGCGAACCCTGATCGGCACGGCACAGTGGCCGGACCGATTGCTGGTCGTCGCCGTCGACGCCAGCTCGGGCCAGCGCCGAGTCTTCGATCAATGCGATGGGGCCGCGCTGCCGGACGCGGTGGTCGCCAGTCGCGCGATGCCCGGCGTCTACCCGCCCATGACCATCGGTGACCGTCGCTTCATGGACGGCGGCATGTACTCCGCCACCAATGCGGATCTGGCCGCCGGGGCCGAACTTCTCGTCACCATTCATCCACTGGCACACCTGTTTTCGACCGCCGCCCTCGACGCGGAACTGCAATCCGCGCGGCCCGGAGAGTCATTGGTGATCACCCCGGACCAACGATCCATCGATGCCTTCGGCAGCGACCTGCACGACCGCGCACACTGGATACCATCCTTCCGAGCCGGATTCGTCCATGCGGACGCGGAAGCCACACGCCTCCAACGGATCTGGCCGACCGCGCAGTAGCCCGAGACCGACCGTCGGGGGAGGAACGTGACAACCAGCGAACCTGTTCGAGCCCGGTATCCGCTGCTGTCATCCACCGGATTCCTGTGGTTCTGGTCCGCCGACAGCTTGTCGCTGGTCGGTACCTACATCACCGCGCTGGCGCTGCAAGTGCTCGCGGTCGACACGCTGCGAGCATCGCCCATCGAGCTCGGTGTGCTGGGGGCCGCGCGCTGGCTGCCGTATCTGCTGTTCGGTCTGATCGCCGGAGTGCTCGTCGATCGGTATCGGCGGCGGCCGGTCCTGGTGGCCGCCGATCTGGTGCGGGCGGGCCTGCTCGCACTCATCCCGCTGTCGGCGGCGACCGGCGCCCTGAACATGCCGGTCTTGATCGCGGTCGTGCTGGCATTCGGCACGGTGTCACTGGCCTACGACGCCGCACATCAGTCGTTTCTGCCGACGCTGGTGCCACCGGAACTGCTCACCCCCGCCAATGCCCGGCTGGAACAGTCCTCGGCGGTGGCGCAGACCTGCGGGCCGGTCATCGGCGGCTGGCTGGTCCGGATCGTCGGCGCGCCGCTGGCGATCATGGTGGACGCGGTGTCGTATCTGATCTCCGGACTGATCGTGGCGCGGCTGCGCGTGGCCGAGCGATCCGAGCCGCCGTGCGACCGGAATCTGCGCAGGGAACTGCGCGAAGGGCTGACCTGGGTGTACGGGCATCGGATGCTCGCCCCGCTCGCCATCGCCTCGCACGGCTGGTTCTTTTTCAGCGCGGTGGTGTCGACGGTGTACGTGCTCTTCGTGATCGACGAACTCGGCTTCGACGCTTCCGCACTCGGACTGAGCTTCGCCTTCGGCGGCGTCGGCGCCGTGGCCGGGGCATCGGTCGCCGAACGCGCCGGTCGGCGATTCGGCATCGGGCCGATGATCATCGGCTGCCGATGGCTGACGCCCATGGGATATGCGCTGATCCCCTTGGCGCACAATGGAGTTGGTGGTCTGGCGCTGCTGTGCTCTGCCCAGTTCCTTTTCGGTGTCTCCATCGGCATCGACAGTCCGCTGGAAATGGGCTACCGCCAGGCCGTCACACCCGACCGTCTGCTCGGCCGGATGAATGCGACCATGCGCTCGTTGAACCGGGCCGCGATCGTGATCGGCGCACCGGTGGGTGGCGTGCTGGCCGCCTGGCTCGGCATTCGGTGGACGCTGTGGATCGCGGTCGTCGGGCTGCTGATCTCGGCGCTCGTGTTCACCGGATCCGGATTCCGTCATGCCCGCTCGGGAGCGGACCTGCCCGGCTGATCACGGTTGCATTGGCGGTCAATCAGTGCACCGAGCCGGTCGACGAACGCCGTCGCCACCCTGGTCACGGGTGTGCTCACCGGATGCTCACGCCCGCCTCGGATTCGACGCGCCGGTTTCGCTACCCTGGTGATCGCAATGACCAGGACAGCCGACGCGAATCTCCGCGAGCTCCGGACCCGCCTGGCCGCCGTAACGCTCCGCGATGAACACCGGTTGCGCCGAAGCCTGGACCGGGCCCGCGGCGGCGATCTCACCGATATCGCGGCCGAGATCGCGGCGGCCGAGCAGCGCGTCGAGGCTCGCCGCGCCGCGGTACCCGAAATTCGCTACCCCGAGCAGCTACCCGTCTCCGCGCGCCGCGAAGATATCGCCAAGGCGATCATGGAGAACCAGGTCGTGATCGTCGCGGGCGAGACCGGATCGGGTAAGACCACCCAGATTCCGAAGATCTGCCTGGAACTCGGCCGGGGCATTCGCGGCACCATCGGACATACCCAGCCGCGGCGGCTGGCCGCGCGCACCGTCGCCGAGCGGATCGCCGAAGAGTTGGGCACCGAACTCGGCGACGTTGTCGGCTATACGGTGCGCTTCACCGATCAAGCCTCCGATCGCACGCTCATCAAGCTGATGACCGACGGCATCCTGCTCGCCGAGATCCAGCGCGACCGGCTGCTGCGCCGCTACGACACGATCATCATCGACGAGGCGCACGAGCGCAGCCTCAATATCGACTTCCTGCTCGGCTATCTGAAGCAATTGCTGCCGCGCCGACCGGACCTGAAGGTGATCATCACCTCGGCGACCATCGATCCGGAGTTGTTCGCGCGGCACTTTGCGAAGCAAACAGACGACACCAGCGCGAAGCAAACAGACGACACCGGCGCGGAGCAAACAGACGACACCGGCGCGCAGCAGTCGGATGACGAATCGGGCACTCCCGCACCGATTGTCGAGGTTTCCGGCCGGTCCTATCCCGTGCAGATCCGGTACCGGCCGCTAGCGCTGGAACTACCCGGCAGCGCCGATGAGGACGACGAGGACACCCGGATCGTGGATCGCGACCCGGTCGATGCCATCGGCGACGCGGTGCGCGAACTGTTCGCCGAGGGCGACGGCGATGTGCTGGTGTTCCTATCCGGTGAGCGCGAGATCCGTGACGCCGCGGATGCGTTGCGCGACTTGAAGATTCCGCGCACCGAGATCCTGCCGCTCTACGCGCGCCTGTCGACCGCCGAGCAGCATCGGGTATTTGCCCCGCATACCGGTCGACGCGTGGTCTTGGCCACCAACGTCGCCGAGACCTCGCTGACCGTCCCCGGTATCCGGTACGTCGTCGACCCCGGTACCGCGCGCATCTCCCGCTATTCGATGCGCACCAAGGTGCAGCGCCTACCCATCGAAGAGGTTTCCCAGGCCTCGGCCCGCCAGCGTGCCGGACGCTGCGGCCGTGTCGCCGACGGCATCTGCATCCGGCTGTATTCCGAGGACGATTTCGAATCCCGGCCCGCCTTTACCGAACCGGAGATCCTGCGGACCAATCTGGCCGCCGTCATCCTGCAGATGACCGCACTCGGCCTGGGCGATATCGAGAGGTTCCCGTTCGTGGAGGCGCCCGATCGCAGGGCGATCCGAGACGGTATCGCGCTGCTGGAGGAATTGGGCGCACTCGCGCCGCGCGCCACCGCGACACCCGCGCGGCGCGCCGCCGGACCGGACGCCATCGAGGAGACGCATACCAGCACTACTCAGGGAGGGCGCAGCGCCGATAGCGTTGCGGGCAAACAGATCCGAGCTGACGAATCCACCGACGCACGCGATGCGACGCTGACGCTCACCCCCACCGGGCGCGAAATGGCGCAGCTGCCGGTCGATCCCCGCATGGCCAGGATGCTCGTCGAGGCGCACCGCAATGGCTGTCTGGCCGATGTGCTGATCATTGTGGCCGCGCTGTCCATTCAGGATGTGCGCGAGCGACCCGCGGACCAGCAGCAGGCCGCCGATACCGAACACGCGCGGTTCGTGGTCGAAGGCTCGGATTTCCTGGCCTACCTGCGGTTGTGGGAATACCTGAACGAGCAGCGAAAGTCGCTGTCGTCCAATCAGTTCCGGCGGATGTGCCGCGAGGAGTTCCTGCACTACCTGCGGATCCGGGAGTGGCAGGATCTACACGGGCAGTTGCGGACCATCACGCGGGGGCTCGGATGGTCGACGCACGATGGCTCGGATGGCGACGAAACCAGGTCGCGCCGTGGACGATCCGGCGGACGAGACACTTCCGCCCCGGCTCGGGGGAACGACGGCGGACAGCGCGGAAAACGCGACACCGACACCTCCGGCGCTGGTGCGAACCGTCGCAGGGGCGGCCGCGCACCCGAGAACGTCACGTCGAGACCGCAAGCGGCGCGCGGCGGACGTGGTGCCGACGAGGCGCCGCCGCAGGCTGCGGCACTCGAAAACGATGGCACCCCATGGGATTCGACCGCGATTCACCAGGCACTGCTGGCAGGCATGCTCTCCCATATCGGCGTCCGCGAGGCCGAATCGCGCGAATTCCTCGGCGCGCGCAATGCCAAGTTCATGATCTTCCCCGGCTCCTCCCTGGCGAAGAAGCCGCCCCGCTGGGTGATGGCCGCCGAACTCGTCGAAACCTCGCGGCTCTGGGGCCGGATGGCGGCGCGGGTGGAGCCCGAATGGGCCGAGCGCCTCGCCGGGGATCTGGTGAAGCGCACCTACTCCGAACCGCATTGGTCGTCCAAGCGCGGTGCGGCGCGGGCCTATGAGCGGGTCACGCTGTACGGCGTACCGCTGGTCGTCAGCCGCGCCGTCGACTACGGCCGTATCGATCCGGAGCTGTCGCGCGAACTGTTCATCCGGCATGCGCTGGTACAGGGTGAATGGCAGACCCGGCACGAGTTCTTCCACCGCAATCGCGAACTCCTCGACGACGTAGCCGATTTGGAGCACCGCGCCCGCCGCCGCGACATCCTGGTCGATGACGAGGTGCTCTTCGAATTCTACGACAAGCGCATCCCCGCCGATATCGTCTCGGTGCGCCATTTCGACAGCTGGTGGCGCACCGCCAAGCGCAGAGATCCAGCGCTGCTGGACTTCTCGACCGAGACCGTGGTCAATGAGGCGGCCGCGGTCCTGGACCCGACCGACTTCCCCGACGCCTGGCGCCAGGGTGAGCTCAGCTTCCCGCTCACCTACCAGTTCGAGCCCGGCAATGACGATGACGGTGTCACGGTGCGGATCCCGGTCGAACAGCTGGCACATGTGCGCGCCGTCGGCTTCGACTGGCTGGTCCCCGGCATGCGCGAAGAGCTGGCCACCGCACTGATCAAGACACTGCCGAAGGCATTGCGCCGCACCGTGGTTCCCGCACCGGACTTCGCCGCGGCCGCACTCGCCGCGCTCACCCCGCGTGCCGAACCCTTGCGCACCGGTCTGGCGCGGGAACTGTCGCGCCTCGGTTCGGTCACCATCGCGACGAGTGATCTCGACCCCGCCGCCCTGCCCGACCACCTGCGCATGACCTTCGCCGCGATCGATGCCTCCGGCACGACCTTGGCGCGCGGCAAGAACCTGACCCAGTTGAAAACCCGACTGTCCGAACAGGTTTCCGCCTCGGTCGCCCGCGCGACCGCGGGTGCCGAGCGTGCTCCCGCCACAGTGTGGACCTCGGAATCACTCGGGACGGTCGCACCGACGGTGCGCAACGAGGTCGCCGGACAGACGGTCACCGGTTATCCGGCGCTGGTCCCCGAGGGCGAGGGTGTCGCGGTCCGGGTGCTCAGCTCGCCCGGCGAACAGGCCGCCGCCATGCGAGCGGGCACGCGCACCCTGGTGCTGGCCGCCATGCCGACCTCGGTCCGCACCGTCACCGCGAGTCTGCGGCCGCAGGATCGGCTGGCGCTGAGCCAGAATCCGTACGGCTCACTCGACCTACTCGTCGAGGACTGCCGCGCCGCCGCCGCTGACGAACTGATCGCCGCCGCCGGCGGCCCGGTGCGCAGTCCGGACCAGTTCGAAGCCCTGGTCGCGCGGATCCGCCCCGAATTCGTCTCCGCCGTTGCCCGCATCGTGCGCCTGGTGGTCCCGATTCTGGCTGGGGCACACCAGGTTTCTTCCCTCCTCGCCGACACTTCCGAACGCGACATCGCCGACGATGTCCGCCAGCAACTCGACGACCTGGTCTTCCCCGGATTCATTTCGGAATGGGGCAGCACCCGTCTGCGCGAACTCCCCCGCTACCTCCGGGCCGCGCGCGTCCGCCTCGAATCACTGCCCGGATCGGCCGTCCGCGACCGCCAGGGCATGATCGAGATCGACCGCGCCCTCACCGCCTACGACCGCCTCGTCAACGCCCTGCCCGACACTCGCAAGAACGCCCCCGACGTCACCGAGGTCTGGTGGATGATCGAGGAATTCCGGGTCAGCCTCTTCGCCCAGAAATTGGGCACCCCCTACCCGGTCTCCACCAAACGCATCGAAAAGACCATCGCCGCCATCCGCCGCTGACGGCCCACCGGGACTGGTCGGGTACCGGTAGTTCCAGGGGCGCGGCGGTCAGTCCGCGCTGGCCGCGACCGTCGCTTCCTCGCGATGTTTGCGCAGGTCGGCGATTTCGCGTTCGAAGTCGACGGCCGAGGTGAAGGAGCGGTAGACCGAAGCGAAGCGCAGGTAGGCCACTTCGTCCAGATCGCGCAGCGGGCCGAGGATCGCCAGGCCGACCTCATGGCTGGGGACCTCGGGGGAACCCTTGGCGCGCACCGCGTCCTCCACCTGCTGGGCGAGCAGGTTGAGGGCGTCCTCGGCGACCTCGCGGCCCTGGCAGGCGCGGCGCACACCGCGGATGACCTTTTCCCGGCTGAACGGTTCGGTGACACCGCTGCGCTTGACCACCGATAGGATCGCGGTCTCGACCGTGGTGAATCGTCTCCCACACTGCGGGCAGGAACGCCGACGGCGGATGGCCGCGCCTTCCTCGGCCTCACGCGAGTCGACGACCCGCGAGTCGGGGTGTCGGCAGTAGGGGCAATGCATCCGAGAGATCCTTCGTCGATGCGCGCGCCCGCGTCCGAATCGGCTCCGGTTCGGCGTTCCGATCCGGCGAGCACGTGTACAGGGGTCTAGACCTATACATCCATATCGGTTCCAGGATACCTGGGAGGGGTCACCAGGCGTCTCACCCGTCCCACCTATCCCGCGCGCGGGCGATTATCCGAGCTGCCACTGCGGGGTGAGATCGGCGATCAGTTCCGGGATGCGCGCGGTCATCCGGCCGTGCGCGAGCTTGTTCCAGAAGGATTCGCCGAGTACGACCTCGGCGAATGACCGGTTGCTCTCCATATCGACATGGCGCGGCGCCAGGTCGCCCATGATGTAGGCCCAGCGGGTATCGCGGTCGGCCCAGTTGAAGTCCGGCAGCGGGGTGCGCAGCGATACCGTGCGACCGGCGATATCGGCGCTGACGGTCGCGGGCGCGAAGACACCGGGTGCGCGGACGCCGGGTACGGCGGGCTTACCCGCGACGGTGCTCACATAGGTCAGCACCCGGCCCATCGTGCCCCGGCCCGCCGAGGTCACGTCCCACTGGTCGGCAATGACGCGGTTCTGCTCACGATCGGTCATGCGGATCAGCGCATCGATATTGCCGCTCTGGGTGTGGGAATCGATCGACTGCCATGCGGTGCGGATACTGGCATCGATCACCCCGGCGGCGAACATTTCGTCGATTCCGGCCATTCCCAGCGCGGCATAGGCCTCGTGCATCGGGACCAGATCGGTGAAGATGTGCTTCTGCATGATCATCAGCCGGGTCTGGTACCAGGTGACATCGTCGACGCTGAGCCGCGCACCGTCGGTGGCCAGCAGGCGGATATCGGCGGGCACCTTGGCCACCAATTCCGGTGGCGTGGCGCGCAACAGGTCGGCGACCGCATTGCCGAGCTGGTGGATGCCGGGCACGTCGAGCACCATGCCGATATCGCTGAGGTCGAAGAAGCCCGAGGCGAACGAGCCGCCCGCTATCCCGGCAAGCCCGGCCCACCAGTAATCCTGATGCTGATTCGCCAGCCGGAAGTAGTTGACGTAGACCTCGCTGAAGGTGCGCTGGTTGGCGCGCACGCCCAGCCCCGGATCCCAGGCCGCGAGGTCGATATCGGCATTGCGGGTCGAGACCACCAGCCAATACTGGTGCAGCAGTGTGCCGTAGCGGCTCGGCGCCACCCCGTCGGCCCTGGCCTCGTCGAGTGCTTCGCGCAGTGTCGATTCGTCCAGTGGCAGCGCCGGATTCAGGCCACCGCCGCCCGCGCCGTCGCCATTGACGGCAGGGAGATCCAGATATGCCTGGTATGCGGGCGCCGCGTGCGCGGCCGGAATCATGGTGAGGCCGAAGATAAGACAGGTGAGCAATCCGGCGATTCGGGCGAGAATGCGGACAGCGTGTTCAGCGGTGCGGCGATGCGTCATTGCGTGGTGTCCCGAAATCGTTCGTCGGCATAGTTGCCTGGATCACGTTTTCAGGGACAGTAGCAACATGTTCTAGTTTGCAATCGACAATTTCGGCCACCCTTGGTGGCCAGATCTGCCGGTCACCATCCGCCACACCGACTTTCGCCGAGCGCTATCGCGGCAGACCGATTCCGGCACCGTCCGGAACCGATTGCTGTTCGACCACGGCGGGCACCGCCGCCGGGGTCTCACCACCGAAAGTCCCGGCACGCCAATGCGCCAACCCGATCAGCGCCGTCACCACCAGCGCGCTCAATAGTGCGGCCACCGCCAGCACCGCGTAGCCGACCTGCGCCTGTTCCACCCGTTCCATCGGATGCGGACCCCGCGCCTGCCGCAGCGCGGACGTTCGAACCGGACCGCGATCGTAGAGCGCCACCGCACCGCCGGGCCTGCTGCCGCGCGGCCCCCGATCCACCCCGGCCCGCGTGGCATCGAGGGCGCGGATGCCGCCGCGATGTGGGCGCTGGACGCGGGGAACGGAATCGAAACCGAGGTCGGACTCGGTTTCCAGGTCGGTGCTCGGGGCGCTGATCGCAGTGCTCATCGGACAAACCTCCATGAAGGGGAGTTAGTGGGTGCTCAGGTATGTCACGAGACGATGGGGGTAGCTGTTCGATCAAATGTTCGAAGAACTCGTGTTCGATTTCTACCACGCACCACCGACAATGTCAGCAGAAAACGCCGACATGCCTCGAACAGATGTTTGATACATCGGCGTAACCGGACTAGATTCGGTAGACGAAATCCATCACACGAAAGGGCGGTTGCGGTGAGCCACACAGACGACACGGGCGACGAGAGCGGAGTTGGCACCGACCCGTCCGGAACCGGGGCGGATCTCACCGTGCGTCAGCGCAAGGTCCTCGAGGTCATCCGCACCTCGGTGAGCGAGCGCGGCTATCCGCCGAGCATCCGCGAGATCGGCGACGCGGTCGGACTCACCTCCACCTCCTCGGTCGCCCATCAGTTGCGCTCCCTCGAGCGCAAGGGCTATTTACGGCGCGACCCGAATCGGCCACGGGCCGTGGATGTTCGCGGCTTGGACGAGGCGGTCCGCGCGGTGACCAGCCTGCCGACCGCCGAGGATGTCGAACCCGGTAGGCCGGTCCCGACCTTCGTGCCCGTCCTGGGTCGGATCGCCGCCGGTGGCCCGATCCTGGCCGAGCAGGCGGTGGAGGACGTCTTTCCGCTGCCGCGCGAACTGGTCGGCGACGGATCGCTGTTCCTGCTCAAGGTCGTCGGTGAATCGATGGTGGACGCCGCGATCTGCGATGGCGACTGGGTGGTCGTGCGCCAGCAGAATGTCGCCGACAACGGCGATATCGTGGCCGCGATGATCGAGGGTGAGGCGACGGTGAAGACGTTCAAGCGCACCGGCAAGGATGTCTGGCTGATGCCGCACAATCCGCTGTTCGAGCCGATCCCGGGTAATGACGCGCAGATCCTCGGCAAGGTCGTCACGGTCATCCGCAAGATCTGAAAGTCGTTGGGATGCGCGGGCCATCGGTCCGCGCATCCGAGATCCGTCCTCAGTGCAGCATTAGACCGAGCGGCCATGCCCAGTGCCCGAGTGTGATCCGCTCGATGAGCAGAATCTGCAGCTCTCCGACGATCCCGCCGAGTACCGCGCCAACCGCGATCGCCGTCGGCTCGTCCTCCTTCACGGCGGGTCGCAGCAGATTCTCGAACTGCGCGGGTGAGAGCTCCCCCATCCGTTCGATGACGGTGTTCTCGATATCCATGGCCTGCATCGTGTAGGCGTGCGCCTGCTGGGTGGTGACCTCGGCGTGGGCGAAAACCCGTTCGGCCGCCGTCGCCTTCAGCTCCCGCCACCGGTCGGTGCCGACGGTCAGCGTGACCAGCGGTTTAGCCAGGCTCGGCGCGGCGTCCGCGGCCCGATCGACATATTTGGCGGCCAGTTCGAATACCCGGTCCGCCGCGGGCCCTTTCAGGATGGCGTCGACGATCTTGTCCGGCGTGAGCAGCTCCGCGGCGATCAGATGCGCGTACTGCGGGATCAATTCGTGCCGATTCTTCGCGAAAAGCCCGTGCCAGGTGAAGATTCCGAAGTACCGCTCGGGCTCGTGCGGGCGGAACAGCATCTGCAGCCCGATGAAGTCGGTGACCCATCCGTTCACGAAGCCGAATACCGGCATCAGCCACGGCTCGCGGAACAGCGCCCACATGATCGCCTGTCCGACGCCGATGAGCAGCCCGAACCAGAAGCCGATCTTCGGGATCGTGGTCATCTGCGCCCCGGCGATATCGCGCATCATCCGATTCAGCAGCGCTTTATCGGCGGTCAGATTCGATACGACCATGGCGCGCAGGTCGAACAGCCGCACGATATCGCGCTTGGCATCCTCGATCGCCGCGACCGCGTATTTCGGTGTCTCGGACTGGATCAGCCCGATCACCGCGCGCCGGGTCACCTCCGGCATCGCCTCCCACAGTCCCGGGTAGTAGTCGATCGCCATGGAGCGCACGACATCGTCGACGGCCCGACGCATCGGCGCCTCGACCTCCTTGATGAGCTGATCCGCGTCCAGTCGGTCGAAAAGTTCCTGCGGCTGCAGCAGATTCGTGCTGATCATGTCGTAGGCGATGCCCGCCATCTTCTCGGCCTGGCGCGGCAGCATCCCCTGCCAGCCCAATGGAATCCGGCCCAGCCGCACCCCGACGAACTCCAGCGGACGAAACATCATCTCGATGGCGATCAGCTTGGTGAACCACCCGATCCCGCCCGCGATGAACGGCATCGACAGATAGATCCACCACCACTGCCGCACATCCGCCACAATCGACGACCACGACTGCACGCCACACCCCACTTCTCGATCGAAGATCCGAAGTTTACAGTGTTGTATCACGACGGCAGCGGCACACCGCTTCCCCATGACCTCCTATATCCGCTGAGGCCAACGGGATACGAATATTTCGACGCTCGCGTTCGCGACAGCGAAGCACAACGACAGCGCGCCAATGAGATTCAGTCCCGAGATCGGTCGGCCTCGCGGACCGACAGGCGATCAGCGCGGCAGCAGCGTCACCCAGAAGTCGGCTCGATGATCGGCGGCATAGGTGTCGATGAGGCGGCTTCCCCTGGGGCGGAAGGACATGACGAGCGGTGCGGCCGGGTCGTAGGCCGGAATCGGTTCGAGGCCGTCCGGATCCGGACGGGTGTCGATGGCGAATCGAGTCCAGTACCTTCGCATTTCGCTGGCGAGGCGCTGTTGGTCGGGGGTGAGCACGGCACCGTAGACCCAGCCGAGGTTGCGCAGGCTCCACAGCGATATCAGTTCGCTGGCATGGAAGGCGCCGAGCGGAAAGATATTCGGCGGGGCGAGCGGCGCCGGATCATCGAAAGAGTAGATGTAGGTGGGGTTGTGCGGGCTCAGCGCGGCGTACTCGACGGTCAGCGCGGTCAGGGTGCGGTCGGTCCAGGCACGCGAGAGTGCGAGCGCGGGCTGAGGGTAGGCGGCAGCCGGGTAGACCTGCTCGACGCGGTCGAGTTGCTCCGATGTCAGGTCGGGCATTGCGGCGGCCAGTGCGTCGCGATATCCGGCCGCAGTCAGCGGCTTACCAAGGGGCACACCATATTTCATGTATACCCAGAGCGCCATCTCGTCATTGTTCGCACCGACGAGCGTGGGCACCGCGGCCAAGGATCCGTTGCGCGATGCCGCCTGCGGGCCGGTCGGCAGGAACGATCCACCGTAGACGGTCGCGGAAATGGGATTGTTCGCCAATGTGGCGACCGGCAAGGCGCGCAGGCAGGCGGCGGTCTCGGGTCCGGTGCAGCCGAGACGTGCGGCATAGGCGTCGCCGTCGGCCGCCGCCGTCGCGACCGGCACACCGACCGAGCACGGGCCGCTCTCCCGGATCGCGGCGCGGAACAATCCCCGCGAACTCGGCGCGGCCAGCTGCGTGCACACCGACGCGGCGCCCGCGGACTCGCCCGCCAGGGTCACCTGCTCCGGATCACCGCCGAAGGCCGCGATATTGCGCCGCACCCACCGCAACGCGGCCTGCTGATCCAGATAGCCGTAGTTCCCGGCCCCGGAGCCGTCGTCGAGTGCTGAGGCGGCGAGGAAGCCGAGCGCGCCGAGGCGGTAGTTGATCGTGACCACGATGAGGTCACCGTCACCGTGCGCGATCAGCGGATCGGCACCGTAGATATCGCCGGAGCCGCTGGTGAAACTGCCGCCGTGGATCCAGACCAGCACCGGCAGCGGACGGCCGTCGGCCGGCAGGCTGCGCGGTGTCGAAACATTGAGGTACAGACAGTCTTCCGACTTCGTCGGATTCGCCCCCAGCAGACCGAAGACACTGCTCTCCTGCGGACAACTCGGCCCGGCCGCCGCGGCATCGCGCACACCCGGCCACGCCGCGGCCGGAGCCGGTGCCCGCCACCGCAAGTCCCCGACCGGCGGGGCGGCATACGGGATGCCCGCGAACAAACGATGGTCCGCGGCCAGCACGCCGCGCAGCTGACCGGTTTCGATGGTGACGAGGTCGGCGGCGATCGGCTCGGCGGGAGCCGGTGCCACACCGCCGAGCACGATCACCGACGCCAGGACCGCGAGCCAGCCCCGAGCCACCGGTTGATCGGGCAGGGCAAACCGCTCTGACCACCCGTCCGCTGTCACCCGCCGACGCCTGCGCACGGACCAACGCTAGTCACCCGCACCCTCCGGGCGGGCGGCAATCACCGAAAACAAGACTTCGGCCGCGTGCGCGAAAGTGACCCTTGCCACAGTCGGTACGTGCGCGTACCGTGCTGATGGTACGCAGATGTACCGCGCTGGGAGGTGCCGCATGACCACGGTGAAATTGCCCGATGGGCCTACTACTCCGGCTCTGTTTCAGGCCGTGGAGGTAATGACGGGTCGGACCCGCGCTTGGCGCAGGCTGCACGATCGCTATGGCTCGGCATTCACCGTCTACCTACCCAGGTTCGGCCGGATGGTGGTGCTATCCGATCCGGCCGAGGTGAAGGCGCTGTTCACCGCGAGTTCCGATATCGCCGACAATGTCGATGTCAATCTCGGCCAGTTCCTCGGTCCCGGCTCGCTGTTCTCACTGCAGGGCGCCGAACATCGCAAGCAGCGCAAACTGCTCACCCCGCCGTTCCACGGCCGCCGTCTCGCCGTATACGAGGCGCTGATCGAGGAGGAGACCGTCCGCGAACTGGCGACTTGGCCGCAGGGCCAGGAGTTCGCGACCATGGATTCGATGATGCGGATCACCCTGAATGTGATCCTGCGCGCCGTATTCGGCGCCGAGGGTAGGGAATTCGACGAGTTGCGCGAATTGCTGCCCAAACTGGTGCTGGTCGGCTCGGCGCTGGCCGCGCTGCCGGTGCCGCGAAAGTTCCTGGGGCGCTTCGGCCCCTGGGCCCGATTCACCGCACACCGCCGCCACTACGACGAAATCGTCGGCCGACTCATCGACCGCGCCGCCGCCGACGACCGACTCGCCGACCGCGACGATGTGCTCGCGATGATGCTGCAGGCCCGCTACGACGACGGCACCGCGATGACCCACAGTGAGATCGCCGACGAACTGCTGACTCTGCTCACCGCGGGGCACGAGACCACGGCGACCACACTGTCCTGGACCATCGAGCGGTTGCGCCGCCATCCGGAAGTGCTGGCCCGCTTGGTCGCCGAGGTGGACGAGGGTGGTTCGGCGCTGCGCGAGGCCACCCTGCTCGAGGTGCAGCGAGTCCGCCCGGTGATCGATGCGACGGCCCGCAAGATCCGTGCGGAGTCCGTGCAGCTGGGTCGGTGGACGCTGCCCAAGGGGCAGAATGTGCTGGTCTCCATCCGGCTCGTACACGATAACGAGGAGCTGTTCCCCAACGCCCGCGCCTTCACCCCGGACCGCTTCGTCGGGGTTCGACCCGGCACCTTCAGCTGGATCCCGTTCGGCGGCGGCGCACGACGCTGCATCGGTGCGGCATTCGCCACCATGGAGATGAATGTCGTATTGCGCACGCTGCTCAGGGATTTCACGCTCGCACCGACCGATGCGCCGGACGAACGCACACACTTCCGCGGTGTCGCGCTGGTGCCCGCCAAGAAGGGGCGCGCCGTGGTGTATCGCCGCGCATCCGCGCCCACCACGGTGGCCGCGCGGACCGAGCAGGTGACGGCATGACCGAAGCATCGCGCGGCGATTCGATGAGCGGTGATGGGCAGGCAGTGGGTGGGCGCGAACAATTCGCCGAGGTGGGCCGCGGGGTCACCCTCGCCTACGAGCGCTTGGGCGACGGCGGCACGCCACTGCTGCTCGTCGCGGGGCTCGGTCAGCAACTGCACGACTGGCCCGACGGTCTGTGCGATCTCCTCGTCGCCCGCGGCTATGACGTCATCCGCTTCGACAATCGCGATGTCGGGAAGTCGACGCACTTCGGTTTCCCGCCGCCGGGTCCGCTCGATTTCCTGCGAAAGCGCTGGCACACAGCGCAATACGATCTCAACGACATGGCCGCCGACACGGTGGGTCTGATCGATGCGCTCGAGCTGGGCTCGGTCCATCTGGTCGGCATGTCACTCGGCGGGATGATCGCGCAGACCGTCGCCGCCCGCTATCCGGACCGCGTCGCGTCGCTGACCTCGATCATGTCGACCACGGGCGCGGCGCGGGTGGGGCGACCGGCCCTGTCCACCTGGCGGTTGATGTTCGGCCGACCGGCGCGCAACCGCAGCGAGCACATCGATCGCTCGGTGCGCATGTATCGGCACATCCGCTCGCTGGGCTATCCGTTCGACGAATCCGCGGTGCGCACCGCGGCGGCGACGACCTGGGATCGCGATCCGCATCCCGCGCCCGGGGTGGGCCGTCAGCTGGCGGGCATCCTCAAATCCGGTGACCGGACAACGCAACTCGGCGCTGTCGTCGCCCCGACCCTGATCCTGCACGGTGACCGCGACCTGATGGTCAACCCGACCGGCGGCACGGTCACCGCTGGCGCCATTGCCGGCGCGCGCCTGCACACCCTGCCCGGCATGGGCCACGATCTGCCCGTCGGTGTCCGGCCGACGCTCACCGACCTCATCGACACCCATATCCGCACCGCCAGGAGCACCGATGCCCCGCACCGCTAGGCCACTGTCCGGCCGTCCCGCCATGATCACCGGCGCCGCCTCCGGCATCGGCCGCAGTCTCGCCCAATTGCTTTCCCGCCGTGGGTCACCGGTGGCGATCGCCGATATCGATGAGACCGGATTGAAGCAGACGGCCTCGTCGCTGAGCGGTTCGGTGCTCACTCGGGTCCTCGATGTGCGCGATGCCGCCGATCAGCTGGCCTTCGCCGCCGAGGTGCGCGAATGGCTGACCGAGCCGTTGGCGGCGGTATTCAATAATGCCGGTGTCGCGGTGTCGTCGTCGGTGCTCAACGCGGTACCCGAAGACGATGAATGGCTGCGCCAGATCAACTTCGACGGCGTCGTCAATGGCACACGCGCATTTCTGCCCATTCTTGTCGAACAGGATCAGGGCGTCGTCGTGAATACCTCCAGCGTATTCGGATTGGTCGGCATGCCATACCAAAGTGCCTATTGTGCGGCGAAATTCGCGGTGCGCGGCTTCACCGACGCACTGCGCCAAGAGCTTCGGGGTACCGGAGTGTCCGCGGTAAATGTGCATCCGGGCGGAATCACCACCAATATCGCGCGCAATGCCAGGTTTCGAAAGGATCCCGAGGGACGCGGCCGCTCGCACGAACAGATGGCGGCCGAATTCGAGGCGCTGACCATGACCTCGCCGGATAAGGCGGCCGAAATCATCTGTCGCGGAGTGGAGCGCGGGAAGTCCCGGATCCTGGTCGGACCGGATGCCTACATATTCGACGCACTCGCACGCGTGACGCCGACCCGCTACTACGACATATACACAGTATTGGAGCGGCGGCTGCGCGCCCGCGTCGAGGCGGGAGCGACGGTATGAGGGATTCGATGAGGAGTCCCGGCCCGGAGGCGGGTCGGCCCGAGCATTTCGATGTGTTGATCGTCGGCGCCGGCCTGTCGGGCATCGGTGCGGCACACCATCTGCAGACCGCGTTTCCGGGGCGCAGCTACGCAATTCTGGAGGCGCGCACGGCAATCGGCGGCACCTGGGATCTGTTCCGCTACCCCGGCGTGCGTTCGGATTCCGATATGCACACCCTCGGCTATCGCTTCCGTCCGTGGACGCAGGCCGCGGCCATCGCCGACGGACCGTCGATCCTGGACTACATTCGCGATACCGCGGCCGATGCCGGAATCGATCGGCGAATCCGATTCGGGCACAAGGTCATCGGTGCGTCCTGGTCGACGGCCGAGGCACGCTGGACGGTGACGGTCGAATGCGACGGCACCAGCTCGACGCTCACCTGCGGCTTCCTCTACGTCTGCAGCGGGTACTACCGCTACGACGAGGGCTACACCCCTGAATTCCCCGGAATCGAGGAATTCCGAGGGCAGCTGGTACATCCGCAGCAGTGGCCCACCGACCTGGACTACGAGGGCAAGCGCGTCGTCGTGATAGGCAGCGGGGCCACGGCGGTGACGCTCGTGCCCGCCATGGCCGAGAAAGCGGCGCAGGTGACCATGTTGCAACGCTCGCCCACCTACATCATGTCCGTGCCCACCGAGGACGCGGTGGCCATCCGGCTGCGCGAACGGCTCGGACCACGCCGGGCCTACACCATCACCCGCTGGAAGAACGTGCTCATCGGCACCCTCATCTACCAGCTGAGCCAGCGACGTCCCCGAATGATCCGCAATCTCATCCGCAAGCAGAATGCCGCGCAACTGCCCACCGGCTACGAGGTGGACGTCCACTTCAAGCCGACCTACAACCCCTGGGATCAACGGCTGTGCCTGGTACCGGACGGGGACCTGTTCGGCGCGATCCGGGCCGGTCGCGCCGCGGTGGTGACCGATCGCATCGACCGGTTCACCGCCGAGGGCCTGCGCCTGAGCTCTGGCGCGGACCTGCCGGCCGATGTCGTGGTGACGGCGACCGGTCTGCAATTGCTGGCCTTCGGCGGAATCGAGTTCACCGTCGACGGTGCGGCGATCGCGCTGCACGAGACCATGGCCTACAAGGGCATGATGCTCAGCGGTGTCCCCAACTTCGCGTTCACCATCGGCTATACCAATGCGTCCTGGACATTGAAGGCGGATCTGGTGGGCGAATTCGTCTGCCGACTGCTGCGGCATATGGATGCCAACGGCTACGACCAGTGCGTGCCGTGGCCCGATCCGGATATCGAGACGGCGCCGCTGTTGGACTTCCAATCCGGATATGTCCAGCGCTCCATCGACCGGTTCCCACGTGCGGGTTCGCGGCGGCCCTGGCGGTTGGGCATGAACTACGCCCACGATGTGCTCGCGCTGCGCCACGGGCGAATCGAGGACGGCACCATCAGGTTCGCGAGCCGAACCGCACTCGGCGAGCCGGTTCCGGTGCGGGTGAGGTCATGATCGCCGTGGCGGCGGGGCGCACTAACCTGATTCTCGTGACCCGTGCCGAGCCCGCCGCCAGCAGCGCCGCCGAGGCCGCGCCGGGATCCGATTTCCGGCGTCGGCTGCTCGACGCGATGGCCGAGGCGGTGCGCGAGCGCAGTTATCGCGAGACGACCGTCGCCGATGTGGTCCGCAACGCGCGTACCTCCCGCCGCACCTTCTACGAGCATTTCGACAGCAAGCAGGACTGTTTCATCGCGCTGCTCGCCGAGCGCAATAGCGAGACGGTCCAGCAGATCTACGATGCGGTCGACGCCAGCGCGCCCTGGCGCACCCAGGTCCGGCAGGCCATCGAGGCCTGGATCGGCGCGTCGCAACAGGATCCGACGATCACCCTGGCCTGGATCCGCGACATCCCCGCCCTCGGCGAGGCCGCCCGGCAGGTTCAACACGACGCGGGCGAGGCTTTTATCAATCTCATCCAAAGCCTCACCGCCACACCGGGATTCGAGGCCCCCGGACTGCACCGGCCGACCCGTCAGATGGCCACCATCCTCTATGGCGGCTACCGCGAACTCATCGCATCCACCGTCGAGCAGGGACGGGATATCAGCGAGATCATCGACGTCGCCGTCGATACCGCCATCGCCCTCGTCGGCCCCCGCTACGAGCCGCCGCGCTAGCCCTTCACCGCGGTGAACTGGGCCAGCGCACCATTGCACACCAGTTCCACTTCCCGCAGCCCCGCCGCGGCGATCCAGCTCGACAGATCGGCGGCAGTGCCGGACGGACCGAATACCCCGATCGCCCGCATCACCCGCATATGCAGGTCGAAGCGCCGCCGGACACCGCGCACCACACAACTGCCGACCAGCCGTCCACCCGGCGCGAGCACCCGCGCGAGCGAGGCGACCGCGGCGGCCGGATCCGGCATGCAGTGCAGGCCGGCGAAGGTCACCACCAGGTCGAATTCATCGGTGGCGAAGGGCAGGTCGACCACATCCGCACGCACGTAGTCGATACCGGACACTGCGGCGCGCTCGGCCGCGCGGCGCGCCGCCGCCAGCTGGTCATCGGAAATGTCGGCCGCCACGTACCGGATCTTGTGCCCAGGTCGCAGACGGCGCAGTGTCACCCCGCCGCCGACCGGCAGATCCAGTAGCGCGGAGTCCCCCGGCAGCTCGTTGACAATGTCCATCGCCGCGTACATCCGGCGGGTGTCGCAGCCCCAGAGCACCTGTCCGGCGGGCCGGGCCAGCCCCGGATGATCCAGGACGAAGTCGTACACCGGCGCACCGAGGCTCCCCCATGTTCGGCTCTGCCACACTTCACGGACATCGGGCACAGTCGTCTCCTCATCGCGCGCTGGGAGTCCAGGCTAGGCCGACGCTCATCGACGCGCCAAGCGTTGCTGGACGCGATCGCCGCCGCTCGCACGGTCATACTGCGCCAGGCGTAGTGGTCCAGCGGCGCACATCGCCATGGAAATCCGGCGGGAACCGGCAGCTGACCTATCGCCGCCGTCCCGGTGGCACATCAGTGCGGCGAATACACAGCGGACCGATTCGCCAATTTCAGACAAAGACATATCGCATTGCAACTCTTGTTTGTTAACAACTTGGCGGAATTTATATCGATTTGCGCCTCTCCGCATTGCGATTCCATCGACTTATATATGCGATGTCAATCCTCGGCGTCAGAGCTTTTGGTCATTGGATTCGAGGCCGAAGGACCCTGCGCTGCACCGCGTTACAATCGGCGGTCTGTTGCATCGCAACGCTCTCGAGGGATTGATCAAGATCACCGCGCGCCCCCTTCCGAATTTGACGATAATTTCACGGTGCGGACATCGAAACCGGGGTATACATCCACGAACTATCCGGCTTAGACTGGCCGTGGTCGGGATAGAGGAAAGTTCAATGACCGTTCCGCCGACACAGCTCCATCCCGGGTGGGGACCGAGCGAAGATACCGAGCCGGACGTGTCAGCGATATCGCGTGTGCCGCTGTCGGCCGGGCAGCGGGGGTTGTGGCTGGCACAGAAATTGAGTCCGGATGTGCCGATTTCCGAGGCACAGTACATCGACTTGCGTGGAGATCTCGACGTCGAGTTGCTGCGCGAGGCCTCGATTCGAGCAGGCCGCGAGCTCCAGTCCGGATACCTGCGGCTGGTAGAGATCGACGGCGAGCCGTACCAGGTGTTCGACCCGTCGCTCGAGTCGTCGAGTCCGGTGATCGACGTGCGCGGCGAACCCGATCCCCTCGCGGCGGGCTTGGAGTGGATGCGTCGGGACTACACCAGGCCGCTCGACATGACGCGGGACCGGTTGTTCGGATCGGCGGTTGTGCAGGTCGGGGACCAGCATTACCTGCTGTACAGCCGAATCCACCACGTCGCCATGGACGGCTACGGCGGAATGATGACCATGAACCGCATCGCGGCGCTCTACACGGCGGCGGTGCAGGGCCGCACGGCAGAGCCGTACCGGGCGGCGGATGTGCGCGCCCTCTACGACGCCGACCGAAACTACCGGGAGTCGAAGCGGTTCACCGACGATCAGGAATATTGGCTGCAGAAGCTCGCCGACGCCGGGGACGAGTCCAGTCTGGTCGACGGGCACGCACCTGCGCGCGCGGACAGCAGGAACGCAACCGCCGAACTGTCGCCGACGATGGTGCGGCGGATCGAGCATGCCGCGGAAGCGTTGAACGCGAGCCCGGCCGCGGTGGTGATCGCCGCATTCGGCTGCTATCTGGCCCGCATGACCGGCCGAGACGACGTCATGGTCAACATTCCCGTATCGGGTCGCACGAATGCGGTACTGCGACGGTCCGGCGGGGTGTTCGTCAATGTCGCTCCGCTTGCGCTCACCCTCGATTCGGGCGACACCGTCGCGGCACTGACGCGGCGGGTGCAGTCCGATCTGGTGGGGGCGTTGCGGCACCAGCGGTACGGCCTGACCGACATTCGCACCGCCGCCGGATACAACGGCGGACAGCGGCGCTTCGCGGGCCCGGTGGTGAATGTCATGTTCTTCCACCAGGAATTCCGACTCGGATCGGTGGCCGGGGAGTTCCATATCCTCAGTTCGGGGCCGGTCGACGATCTGCTGATCGACCTGTATCAAACCGGGGAGCCGCCGCGGACGATCCTGCACTTCCTGGCCAATCCCAACCTCTATACCGACTCCGAACTCTCGGCGCACTGCACCAGATTCATGGAGTTCCTCGACGCGTTCGCGGCCGCGCCGGACACTGCGCTCGAGCAGGTGCACCCCGCAAGCGCCCGCGACGGCGCCCGGATCAAGCGCCGCCGTGCGAACCTGGCGTTCTGGCGGGCCACGCTCGCGAACCTGCCCGAGGAGTTGCGTCTGCCTTTCGACCGGCCGCGGTCTGCGGTACCGTCGAATGGAGGCGCCACCGCGAGTTATGCGTTGCGTGCCGATCTGGTTGCGGCATTGGAACGGTTTGCGCAGCAACATAATTCGTCGCTGTTCACGGCGATCCATGGCGCGTTGGCGGTCCTGCTCGCCCGATTGAGCGGCACCACCGACATTCCGATCGGCACACCGACCACCGGCCGCGCTGTGGCCGCGATCGACGGTGTCGCCGACGAGTTCGCCGACACCGTGGTGCTGCGGACCGAGATCGATCTCGATGAATCCCTCACGGACCTGCTCCATCGCGTCGAACAGGCCGATCTGGACGCCTTCCAGCATGCCGACATTCCGTTCGAACAGATGCTGGACGAACTCGTTGCGAAGCGGCGTCAGTCCCGGTATCCGCTGTTTCAGGTGATGTTGGCGCTGCCGAATCCGTCCGATCTCGAGTCGTCGGTGGTCGATCTGTCCGAAGCGGCGTCGCGCTTCGATCTGCGGTTCCTGGTGTCGGCCGACCATGACAGCGGTGATATGACCGTCGCGGTCACCTATGCCACCGACCTGTTCGACGCCGCGACAATCGATTCCCTTGCGCACCGATGGATTCGGATCCTGGAATCAATAACCACCGATCCAACCACTGCGGTCGCAGCGATCGACATCCTCGAACCCGCCGAACGAACCGACCTACTGACCCGCACCGGCGCACCTTCGACACCGCCCACCACACTGCCCCAACTGCTCACCGCAGCAGCCACATACGACCCCGACGCCACCGCGATCGTGTGCAACGGACAACAACTGAGCTACCAACAACTCGACAAACGCTCCAACCAACTGGCGCGACAGCTCATCCAACACGGCATCGGACCCGAAGACATTGTCGCCATCAGCATCCCACGATCAGCCGACTCGGTACTCGCGCTATGGGCCGTCGCAAAGTCGGGAGCCGCCTTCCTCCCGATCGACCCGACCTATCCGACCGAACGCATCACCCACATGATGACCGATTCCGAAGCGGCCATCGGCCTGACCGTGACAACGGTACGCCCACAATTACCCGACAACATGGACTGGCTGATACCGGACGGACTCGACACGTCCGGCGACCAGCCCAACACCGACGACAGTCGTCCGATCACCGACAGCGACCGGGTTCGTCCGCTGCGGATCGACGACATCGCCTACGTCATCTACACCTCCGGATCGACCGGACTACCCAAAGGTGTCGCGGTCACCCACCGCGGACTCGGCAACTGCGCCGCAGAACACCGGGTTGCCATGGGCGTCGAGCCCAGCTCTCGCGCGCTACATCTGGCATCACCCAGCTTCGATGTATCGGTACTCGAGTTGCTGATTCCGCTCGCGGCTGGCGCGACCATGGTCATCGCACCCAACGACATCTACGGCGGGGATGAACTCGCCGAACTACTCGACCGCGAACACATCAGCCACCTCCTCATCTCACCGTCGGTACTGTCCACCATCGATCACACCCGCTGGCCGCTACCGGATCTGAAGTATCTGATGGTCGGCGGCGAGGACTACGGCAGCGAGTTGGTCGAACGCTGGGGCGGCGACCGCGTCGTGCTCAACGAATACGGACCAACCGAAACCACCATCTCCGCGACCCTGAACGCCTCGCTGGCAGTGGGTGAGTTGGTCACGATCGGTAGGCCGATGCCCGGTGCCTCGACATGGGTGTTGGATCAACGGCTGCAACCGGTTCCGGTTGGGGTGGCCGGTGAGTTGTACATCGCAGGTGACCTCCTCGCCCGCGGATACCACCACCGAACAGCCACCACCGCCGAACGTTTCATAGCCTGCCCCTGGCTACCCGGCCAACGCATGTACCGCACCGGCGACATCGTCCGCTGGACCAACAACACCACCATCCAACACCTCGGCCGATCCGACTTCCAGGTCAAAATCCGCGGCCTCCGCATCGAACTCGGCGAAATCGACACCACACTCACCAACCACGAAACCGTCGCCTACGCCACCACCATCGGCCACCACAACGACACCGGAACCCAAACACTGATCTCCTACGTCGTCCCCACCCCAAACCACACCATCAACACCACAACCCTCACCGAATACCTCACCGACCACCTACCGTCCTACATGATCCCCGCCTCGATCACGGCCCTGGACCACATCCCACTCACACCAGTCGGCAAACTCGACCGAAAAGCACTACCCAAACCGGTATTCACCGACACCAAACCCTTCCGAGCACCCCACACACCAACCGAACACACGATCGCCCGAGCGTTCATCGACGTGTTGGGTATCGACACGATCGGTCTTGATGATTCGTTCTTCGCCCTGGGCGGCGACAGCTTGGTCGCGACCAGGGTCGCGGCGCGACTGGGGGCCGCATTCGATGCCGAGATCCCGGTGCGGCTGCTGTTCGAGGCGTCCACGGTCGCGGAACTCGCCACCCGCATCGATCGGCATGCCGGTACGGGACGACGTCGCCCACCGCTGGTCGCCGGGCCGCGGCCCGATCTTGTGCCGTTGGCGCCAGCCCAACAACGGATGTGGTTCTTCAACCAGTACGACACCGCATCGGGTGCGTACAACATGCCGATCGCTATCCGGCTGCGCGGCGCATTGAACGTCGACGCCCTGCACGCAGCGGTCCTCGACGTGCTGGGTAGGCACGAGTCATTGCGAACGCGGTATCCGGATCACGACGGAATGCTGATCCAGCTGATCGAGCCGGTCGAGAATGTGGACCGCGAACTGATCGTGGCGCCGGTCGCGCCGAGCCAGTTGGTTTCGACGGTAACCGAATTCGTCGCCGAAGGCTTCGATGTGACCACCCAGCCACCCGCACGTGCCCAGCTGTTCCGCATTGTCGGCGGCGAGCAGCCGGAATACGTCCTGGCCGTCGTGGTGCACCACATCGCCGCCGATGGCTTCTCCCTGACGCCGTTGGCCCGTGATGTGGCGACTGCCTATGCCGCACGGATCCACGGGGCGCCCCCGGCGTGGACACCGCTGCCGGTCCAGTACGCGGACTACGCACTGTGGCAACAGGCCACCCTCGGCGCGCCCGATGATCCGGAATCGCTGTCCGCCCAGCAGATCCGATACTGGACCGAGGCTCTAGACGGCGTTGCCGAGGAGCTTCGTCTGCCGTTCGACAGGCCGCGGCCGGTGGTGATGTCGAACCGCGGCGCCACTGTCAACTACTCGGTGCCTGCCGAATTGGTACGGGCATTGGAACAGTTTGCGCGCCAGCATAATTCGTCGCTGTTCATGGCGATCCATGGCGCGTTGGCGGTCCTGCTCGCCCGGTTGAGCGGTACCACCGACATTCCGATCGGCACACCGATCGCCGGGCGCGGTGTGGCCGCACTCGACGACATGATCGGCATGTTCGTCAATACCCTGGTGTTGCGGACCGAGATCGATCCCGCTGAATCGTTCACCGATCTGCTCGGCCGGATCAAACAAGCCGATCTGGACGCCTTCGAACACGCCGACGTTCCGTTCGAACAGGTGGTGGACAAGCTCGTTGTACAGCGCTCCCAGGCACGACACCCGCTGTTCCAGGTGATGCTGGCATTCCAGAACCTGGAACCGGTAACGCTGCGACTCCCCGATCTCGAGCTATCGGTGGTCGACCTGCCCAACGAGGTATCCCGGTTCGATCTGCAGTTCATCCTGTCGGAAAACCATGACAGCGGTGATATGACCGTCGCGGTCACCTATGCCACCGACCTGTTCGACGCCGCGACAATCGATTCCCTTGCGCACCGATGGATTCGGATCCTGGAATCAATAACCACCGATCCAACCACTGCGGTCGCAGCGATCGACATCCTCGAACCCGCCGAACGAACCGACCTACTGACCCGCACCGGCGCACCTTCGACACCGCCCACCACACTGCCCCAACTGCTCACCGCAGCAGCCACATACGACCCCGACGCCACCGCGATCGTGTGCAACGGACAACAACTGAGCTACCAACAACTCGACAAACGCTCCAACCAACTGGCGCGACAGCTCATCCAACACGGCATCGGACCCGAAGACATTGTCGCCATCAGCATCCCACGATCAGCCGACTCGGTACTCGCGCTATGGGCCGTCGCGAAATCAGGAGCCGCCTTCCTCCCGATCGACCCGACCTATCCGACCGAACGCATCACCCACATGATGACCGATTCCGAAGCGGCCATCGGCATTACGACCGCGTCGGTACACGAGCGACTACCCGATGACACCGATTGGTTGACATTCGACGACCTCGACGAGGCCGACAGCAGTCCGATCACCGACTGCGACCGGGTTCGTCCGCTGCGGATCGACGACATCGCCTACGTCATCTACACCTCCGGATCGACCGGACTACCCAAAGGTGTCGCGGTCACCCACCGCGGACTCGGCAACTGCGCCACCGCGAACCAAGATGTCATAGGCGTCGAACCCAACTCCCGCACACTGCATCTGGCTTCACCGAGCTTCGACGTATCAGTACTGGAAATGCTGTTACCCCTGCCCGCTGGCGCGACCATGGTCATCGCACCCAACGACATCTACGGCGGGGATGAACTCGCCGAACTACTCGACCGCGAACACATCAGCCACCTGCTCATCACTCCCTCGGCTCTGTCCACGATCGACGACACCCGCTGGCCACTACCGGATTTGGACAACCTGGTCGTCGGTGGTGAGAACTACGGCAGCGACTTGGTCGAACGCTGGGGCAGCGAGCGAAAGCTGTTGAACGACTACGGTCCAACCGAAACCACCGTCACCGCGACACGGACCCTCTTGACGGCCGGAGACCTGGTCACGATCGGCCGCCCGATCCGCGGGGTCTCGGCATGGATCCTCGACCAGCGACTGCAACCGGTTCCCGATGGTGTGGCCGGTGAGCTGTACATCGCAGGTGACCTCCTCGCCCGCGGATACCACCACCGAACAGCCACCACCGCCGAACGTTTCATAGCCTGCCCCTGGCTACCCGGCCAACGCATGTACCGCACCGGCGACATCGTCCGCTGGACCAACAACACCACCATCCAACACCTCGGCCGATCCGACTTCCAGGTCAAAATCCGCGGCCTCCGCATCGAACTCGGCGAAATCGACACCACACTCACCAACCACGAAACCGTCGCCTACGCCACCACCATCGGCCACCACAACGACACCGGAACCCAAACACTGATCTCCTACGTCGTCCCCACCCCAAACCACACCATCAACACCACAACCCTCACCGAATACCTCACCGACCACCTACCGTCCTACATGATCCCCGCCTCGATCACGGCCCTGGACCACATCCCACTCACACCAGTCGGCAAACTCGACCGAAAAGCACTACCCAAACCGGTATTCACCGACACCAAACCCTTCCGAGCACCGCAGACACCGATCGAACACATCATCGCTGGAGTCTTCGCCGACGTACTCGGCGCCGACACTGTCGGTCTCGATGATTCGTTCTTCGCCTTGGGCGGCGACAGCATCATGTCGATCCAGTTGGTGACTCGGGCCAGGGCAGCCGGTGTGGCGTTCTCCGCACGCGATGTGTTCGAACGGAAGACGGTCGCCGGGCTTGCCGAGGTCGCGGTCGATGGCAGCGCAGGCTCTGTGCTGTCGGAACTGCCCGGCGCGGGCGTAGGACCGGTACCGCTGACGCCGATCATGCGACGGCTGCTCGCACGGTCCGAGTCGGAGATCGGCCGCTTCTCACAGGCGATGATGCTGAATCTGCCGATGGGAATCGACCGGCAGCGGCTGGCCGACACCGTGCAGGCGGTCCTCGATCGGCACGACATGCTGCGCGCACGGCTGTGCCCGGACGACGACGGACGCTGGATGTGGGATGTGCTGCCGGTCGGCACGGTTCGCGCCGACGAGGTCATCCATCGGGTGCCGATGCAAGCCATGCCAGCGGACACCGAATTCCGGACGTTGGCGGCGGAAGAGTTGACTTCGGCTGCCGACCGGCTCGATCCGAACGCCGGGATCGTGCTGCAGGTGGTCTGGTTCGATCCGGTGCACACGGCGGAACCGGGCAAGGTCCTTGTGCTGGTGCATCATTCCGCGATCGATCGGGATTCCTGGCGAGTGCTGGTGCCCGACCTCGCGGTCGCGTGGGCGCGGATCGAATCCGGCGCGCCTCCCGATCTGGGTTCGGTCGGGACGTCGATGCGCAGATGGGCGCATGGCCTGGTCGAGGCGGCCCAACACCCGGAGCGGGTAGCCGAACTCGGGCTGTGGCGAGCGATGGCCGACGGGCCCGATCCGATGATCGGGTCGCGGCCACTGGATTCCGCGATCGACGTGGCCGCCACTGCTCGGACCGTCGAGATCGAACTCTCCCCTGAGGTGACCGACGCGGTATTGACCAAGGTGCCAGCGACATTCCACGGCGGGGTGAGCGATGGCCTGCTGGCCGCGCTGGCGGTGGCGGTGACGAAGTGGCGGCGCGACCGACAGCCGGAGACCGCCGAGCTCACCGATGTGCTGATCGATCTCGAAGGACACGGTAGGGAGGAAGGCGTCGTTCCGGGCGCGGATCTGACCCGGACGGTCGGCTGGTTCGCCACGAGTTTTCCTGTGCGTTTGGATCTGTCGGGCATCGATCTCGACGACGCATACGCGGGTGGGCCCGCTATGGGTGCAGCGGTCAAGTCGGTCAAGGAACAGCTTCTCGCCGTCCCGGATCACGGGATCGGCTATGGCTTGCTGCGGTACCTCAACGAGGACACCGGCCCGACACTCGGCGCGCTGCCGACGCCGCAGATCGCATTCAACTACATCGGCCGCGTCTCGACGAGGATTCCCGAAGGGATATCGGCGGTCGGCTGGCTGCCGGTGGACGGCGGCGACCTCGTCGGTGCGCAGAATTCGGATAAGCCGGTCGCGGCGGTGCTCGACATCAATGCCTATACCCGCGATGACGGCGAAGGACCGCAGTTGCGGGCCGTCTGGTCCTATCCCGACGGCGTGCTCACCGCCGATGAGGTGTCTGCGGTGGCGCAGTCGTGGTGCGGGGTGTTGACCGCGTTGGCGGCTCATGCCCGCCGTGGCGGGAGTGGGGGGCGGACGCCTTCGGATCTGGATCTGGTCCGGCTGGGGCAGGCCGAGATCGAGCGGCTCGAGGACAGGTATCCGACGTTGAGTGATGTGTGGCCGTTGACTCCGCTGCAGGAGGGGTTGCTGTTCCACGCGTTGCTGTCGGAGGAGTCGGTGGACGCCTACCTGACCCAGCTGGTGCTCGAGCTGCGTGGCCAGGTCGATGCGGAGCGGCTACGCCGAGCCGCACAGGTGGTGTTGGACCGTCATCCGAATCTGCGCACCGCTTTCGATGCCACCGGTGCCGGGCCGGTGCAGGTGGTTCAGGGGCAGGTCGAGGCGTGCTGGTCGCAGGTGGATCTGTCCGGGCTCGACGAGGACGCGCGTGAGCGTGAGTGGGAGGCGCTGCTGGCTGCGGATCGGGTGACCAGGTTCGATCCGGCTCGTGCGCCGTTGCTGCGTTGGATGTTGGTGAGCACTGGGCCGCAGCAGTTCCGGCTGGTGTTGACCAATCATCACCTGTTGCTCGATGGCTGGTCGACGCCGCTGCTGTTGAAGGAGTTGCTGGTGCTCTACGCCACCGACGGCGATGCCACGATCCTGCCCGAGGTCCGCCCGTATCGGGATTTCCTGGCCTGGATCGCGGGGCAGGATCTGCCTGCGGCGCTCGATGCGTGGGCTGCTGCGTTCGATGGTGCCGCCGAGCCGACTCTGGTGGCGCAGGCCGATCCGGGCCGCCGCTACACCGAATCCCGCGATGTGGTCGCCGATTTGACCGAGGAGCAGACCGCGGCGCTGACGAGCTTTGCCCGGGCCCGTGGGGTCACGCTCAACACGGTGATCCAGTTGGCGTGGGCGATTGTGTTGGGCTCGTTGACTTCCCAAGATGATGTGAGCTTCGGTGCCGCGGTGTCGGGGCGGTCCCCGCAGCTCGCGGGTATCGAATCGATGATCGGACTGTTCATCAACACGCTGCCGGTGCGGGTGCGTCTCGATGCCGCCGAAAGCCTGGGGCAGTTGCTCGACCGGATCCAGGCCGAACAGACCGCTCTGCTCGATCACCAGTTCGTCGGCCTCACCGAAATCGAGCGGGTAGCCGGGCCGGCAGCGGTGTTCGACACAATGACAGTGTTCGAGTCCTTCCCGATCGATCGTTTCGGGCTGACCGCCGACACCGATATCGCGGGCATGCGAGTCGTCGACGTCACAGGTGTGGACGGCGCACACTATCCGCTGGGCGTGGTCGCCCGGGTCGACACCCGACTGCACCTGACGATCAAGTACCTGCCGGAACTCTTCGACCACGACACGGTCACGGCGACCCTGCAGCGGGTCCTGCGCGTGCTCGGCATCATCGCCGCCGACCCGGATCGGCCGCTGGCCCGGCTCAACCTCCTCTCTCCCGCGGAATACCGTGAGTTGACACCGGTTTCGGGCTCCCCGGAAGTGCCGGGGCGGCTACTGCCGGAGCTGTTGGCGGCGACTGTGGAGCGGGATCCGGGAGCGGTCGCGGTGGTGTACGAGGATCGGCAGTGGAGCTACGGTGAGCTCGATGCGGAGTCGAATCGGTTGGCGCGGTTGCTGATCGATCAAGGGGTGGGGCCGGAGGCAAGTGTTGCGGTGGGGTTGGCGCGGTCGGTCGAGTCGGTGCTCGCGGTGTGGGCGGTGGCGAAGTCGGGGGCGGCATTCGTTCCGGTGGACCCGCAGTATCCGACCGGCCGTATCGAGCACATGCTCACCGATTCCGGTGTGAGGGTGGGGATCACGCTGTCGCAGTGGCGCGATCGATTCCCCGGATTCGTGCGCTGGCTGGTCCTCGACGAGGCCACGGCCCAAGCCGAAGTGGCGCAGGCATCGGCGGCACCAGTGACCGATGCGGAGCGAACGCGGCCGGTCCGGCTCGACCAGGCAGCGTACGTGATCTACACCTCCGGTTCGACGGGTGTGCCCAAAGGCGTGGTGGTGCCGCACCGAGGGTTGGCGGATCTGGTGGCCGAGCAGCGTTCGCGGTTCGACATCGAGCCCGGCGCGCGGGTGCTGCATGTCGCGTCGCCGAGTTTCGATGCGGCGGTCCTGGAACTGCTGTGGGCGTTCGCCTCCGGTGGGCGGCTGGTGATCGCGCCGCCGACCGTCTATGGCGGCAACGAGCTGGCACAGCTCCTATCGAACGAGCGCGTGACCCACGTCGCGATGACGCCGACGGCGTTGGCGACGGTCGACCCAGCCGGGCTGGAGAGCCTGGAGACCGTCGTGGTCGGCGGCGAAGCGCCGCCACCCGACCTGGTGTCGCGGTGGGCACCGGGCCGGAGATTGTTCAACACCTACGGTCCGGCGGAGGCGACGATCCAGACCGACGCCAGTGCGCCACTGGTGGCAGGTCAGCCGGTGACGGTCGGCGAACCGCTCTGCGGGGTGGGGCAGGTTGTGCTCGATGCCCGGTTGCGGCCGGTGCCCGTCGGAGTCGTGGGCGAGTTGTATCTCACGGGCCCGGGTCTGGCTCGTGGTTACCGCAACCGACTGAGCCTGACGGCGGCGCGGTTCGTCGCCGATCCGTTCGCCGAGCCCGGACAGCGCATGTATCGAACCGGTGACCTGGCACGGTGGCTGCGGCAACCGGAGGGGAATCTGGAACTGGACTATGTGGGTCGAGCCGACTTCCAGGTCAAGCTGCGCGGTTTCCGCATCGAACTCGGCGAGGTCGAATCGGGCCTGCTGGCCTGCGCCGGAGTCGCCCGCGCGGTCGCGACCGTACACAATGGCACCGCCACCGGTGATCGGTTGATCGGATACGTGGTGCCCGAGCCGGGCGTCGACCTCGACCCCGCCACGGTCCTCGCAGTCGCCGGACAGCGACTGGCCCCGCACATGGTGCCCGCGACCGTGATGGTGCTCGACACGCTGCCGGTGACACAAAGCGGCAAGCTCGACCGCGCCGCACTGCCCGAGCCGGACTTCACCGCGAGCCGAGCCGAATTCCGCGCGCCGGTGACCGATGTGGAGAAGACACTGGCCGGACTGTTCGCCGAGATATTGGGCATCGACACGGTCGGTCTCGATGATTCGTTCTTCGCCTTGGGTGGCGACAGCATCATGTCGATCCAGTTGGTCACCCGGGCCAGGGCAGCCGGTGTGGTGTTCTCCACGCGGGAGGTGTTCGAACGCAAGACCGTCGCTGGCTTGGCTCAGGTCGCGGTCGGGGACAGTGCGGCGGCGGTCGCCGTTCCGGCGGAGCTTCCCGGCGGCGGCGTGGGGCCGGTGGCGCTGACGCCGATCATGTGTTGGATGTTCGAACGCGGCGGGTTCGACCGGTTCTGTCAGTGGGTCACCCTCACCCTGCCCACCGGCATCGACCGGTCCGGAATCGAGGCCACCGTGCAAGCGGTGATCGATCATCACGACATGCTGCGCGCCCAACTCCATCCCGACCCCACACACGCGACCGGATGGGCGCTACAGGTGCGGCCGACCACAGTGAGCGCTACCGAAGTGGGAGCCACCGAGGTGAACGCCACCGAAGTGGGAGCCACCGAAGTGAACGCCACCGAAGTGAGCGCCGCCGGAGTAGGCGCCACCAAAGTCACCGCCACCAAAGTCACCGCCACCAAAGTGAACGCCACCGAAGTAAGCGCCACCAAAGTCACCGCCATCGAAGTGAGCGCCGTCGGAGTGGGAGCCACCGGAGTAGGCGCCACCAAAGTCACCGCCACCAAAGTCACCGCCACCAAAGTGAACGCCACCGAAGTAAGCGCCACCAAAGTCACCGCCATCGAAGTGAGCGCCGTCGGAGTGGGAGCCACCGGAGTAGGCGCCACCGAAGTGAACGCCACCGAAGTGGGAGCCACCGGAGTAGGCGCCACCGAAGTGAACGCCACCGAAGTGGGAGCCACCGGAGTAGGCGCCACCGAAGTGAACGCCACCGAAGTGGGAGCCACCGGAGTAGGCGCCACCGAAGTGAGCGCCACCGGAGTGGGAGCCACCGGAGTAGGCGCCACCGAAGTGAACGCCACCGGAGTGGGAGCCACCAGAGTAGGCGCCACCGAAGTGAACGCCACCGGAGTGGGAGCCACCAGAGTAGGCGCCACCGAAGTGAACGCGGCCGGAGTGAACGCGGCCGGAGTGAACGCGGCCGGAGTGAACGCGGCCGGAGTGAACGCGGCCGGTGTGAGTGCGGCGGGGCTGGTCCGGCGGGTGTCGGTGGCAGTGGAGCCGGACAGTGCCGATTTCGCGGTGATTGTTGATGCGGAGGCGAATGCGGCGGCCGAGCGCTTGGATCCCGCAGCCGGGGTGATGATGCAGTTGGTGTGGTTCGATTGGGCTGATCGGCCGGGTCGGCTGCTCGTTTTGGTACATCACCTGGTTGTGGATGGGGTGTCGTGGCGGATCCTGGTTCCCGACTTCGCTTCGGCGTGGGCCCAGATCGGTGCCGGGCAACCACCGCAGCTCGCGCCGGTGGGTACCTCGATGCGACGCTGGGCCCACGGCCTGAGCACCGCCGCCGAACACCTCGATGAGCTCGACTGGTGGCAATCCACCCTCGATACCGTCGACCCGATGATCGGTGCCCGCCCGCTCGACCCGGACGTGGACGTGCAGGCCAGTGTCGCCACCGTCGAGGTGACACTGCCGACCGTGGTGACCCGTGCGGTGCTGACCACACTGCCCCAAGCCTTCCGGGGCAGTGTCGATGATGCCCTGATCGCCGGGCTGGCGCTGGCACTGACCCGATGGCGTCACCGCCACGGCCACGACAGCACCGAAACACTGCTCACTCTCGAAAGCCACGGCCGTCACGACGCGGTGCTGCCGGGCGCGGACCTCACCCGCACGGTCGGCTGGTTCACCACCACCTACCCGGTGCGCCTGGACCTGTCCGGTATCGACATCGACGACGCGTTCACCACCGGTCCCGCCGCGGGAGCGCTGATCAAGTCGGTCAAGGAACAACTGCGCGAGGTCCCCAACCGGGGGATCGGCTACGGGCTGCTGCGCTACCTCAACCCCGACACCGCCGCGGTCCTGGGCGGGCTCCCCGAGCCGCAGGTCAGCTTCAACTACCTCGGTCGTTTCGACACCATCCCCGCGCAGATGCGCGAGATCGGATGGCTGCCCGCCGGCGGCGACAGCGACGGCGGCGGCATCCAGAACCCCGACGCCGCCGCCGCGGCCGTGCTCGCCATCAACGCGGCCACCACCGACACCCCCGACGGACCCACCCTGAGCGCCTCCTGGGACTACCCCACCGGCCTACTCACCGCCATCGAGGTCACCGAGATCGCCGAACTGTGGCGCGAGGCGGTCACCGCGCTGGCCACCCACGCCGCCCGACCCGGTGTCGGCGGGCTGACACCGTCGGATGTCGGCCTCGTCGACCTCGACCAGCCCGCCATCGACCGACTCGAGGCCCGGTACCCGGCGCTCGACGACATCTGGCCGCTGACACCGCTACAGGCCGGGCTGCTGTTCCACGCCCAACTCGCCACCGACGCCATCGACGCCTACATCGTGCAACTCACTATCGAACTCGGCGGGCGCGTCGACGCGGACCGACTGCACCGCGCCGCCCAAACCCTGCTCGCACGGCACCCGAACCTGCGCACCGCGTTCGTGCGCGACGGCGCCCGCGAACCGGTCCAGGTGATACCCCACACCGTCGATGTTCCGTTCACCGAGATCGACCTGACCGAGCACGACGACACCGCCGCCGCGCTCGAACAGATCACCACCGCCGACCGCCGATTCGACATGACCACAGCACCACTGCTGCGCCTGACCCTGATCGGCATCGCCCCCCAGCAGTACCGGCTGCTGTTGAGCATGCATCACATCCTCATCGACGGCTGGTCCACACCACTGCTGGTCCGGGAACTGCTGGTGCTCTACGCCACCGACAGCGACACCGCGGCACTGCCCTCGGTGCGTCCCTACCGCGACTACCTGATGTGGCTGAAGGCCCAGGATCAGGCCGCGGCCGAGGCCGCATGGACGCGGGCACTCGACGGCATCACCGCGCCGACACTGCTCGCTGCTGCCGACCGCGCCCGCCGCAACACCACCGCTCCGCGCGAGGTCCAAGTGCAGCTGAGCGAAACTCACACCGCGGCGCTGGTCACCGCGGCCCAGCAACAAGAAACCACGCTCAACACCGTCATCCAGGCGGCGTGGGCGCTCGTGCTCGCCAACGCGACCGCCCGCGAAGACGTGGTCTTCGGCACCACCGTCTCCGGACGTCCCCCACACATCTCCGGCATCGAATCGATGGTCGGGCTGTTCGTCAACACCGTGCCCGTCCGGGTCCGACTCGACCACCACGAAAGCCTCGCCCAACTATTGCGGCGGATCCAAACCGAACAGGTTGCCCTGCTCGACCATCACCACCTCGGACTCGCCCAAATCCAACAGCTGACCGGTCCCGGCGCGATGTTCGACACCGTGACCGTCTTCGAGTCCTACCCCGTCGACTCGGCCGGACTGTCCCAAGACACCGACATCGCCGGAATGCACGTCCTCGACGTCCAGGGACGAGACGCCGCGCACTACCCACTCGGCCTGATCGCCCACCACGACACACAATTGAAGTTGACCTTCAAATACCTGCCCGAACTCTTCGACCACCACCACATCGACGCCCTCGCCGACCGAGTGCTACGCGTGCTCCACACCATCGCCGCACACATCAACCTCCCCCTCACCCGACTGGAACTGCTCTCGCCCGTCGAACAGGCCACACTCGTACCCGTCCGCGGTCGACCCGGCACGGTCACGTCGCCGTTGCCGCAGGTGTTGGCGGACGCGGCCACGACAACGCCCGGCACGGAAGCACTGGTCTGCGACGGCGTAAGGATGTCGTATCGCGAACTCGACGAAGCCTCCAACCGGTGGGCACAGATATTCATCGCTAGGGGGATAGGACCGGAAGTGATCGTTGCTGTGGCGTTGCCGCGCTGCATCGACGCGATGATCGCCGTGTGGGCGGTCGCCAAGACCGGCGGCGCGTTCGTGCAAGTCGACCCCACCCATCCGCGCGACCGGGTCACCCGCATTCTCACCGATTCCGGTGCCGCCGTCGGGCTGACCCTCGATACCTACCGGGACCGGCTGCCGGACGGGCTCGAATGGCTCGCCCTCGACGATCCCACCTTCGTCGCGACGACGGCGGCGGCCGCCCCCACAGCGATCGACGATCACGAGCGCACGACCCCGCTGCGGCCGGAGCATCCGGCCTACCTGATCTACACCTCCGGTTCCACCGGGACCCCCAAGGGTGTCGTGGTCACTCATACCGGAATAGCGAACCTGGCCGCCGAAACACGGGAGCGGTACGGCCTCACCCCAGCTTCTCGGATGCTGGCCGTCGCCTCGCCGACCTTCGACGTCTCCATCCTCGAATGGCTCAGCGCGACCGCCGCTGGCGCCACCCTGGTCCTCGCACCCGCATCGGTATCCGTCGGCACCGAGCTGACCGAATTGATCACTGCCGAACACGTGACCCATGCCGCCATCACTCCCACCATGCTCGCCGCACTGCACCCCGACACCGTCGACACCCTCGAAACCCTGATCCTCGGCGGCGAGACGTGTCCACCCGATCTGGCAGCGCAATGGACGCCGGGCCGCACGGTGCTCAACAGCTACGGGGCTACCGAAACCACAGTCGTCAGCTGCGGCCATGCTCCTTTGACCACAACCACGGGCGGCCCGATGACCATCGGCGGGCCGACGCTCGGATTCACCGCCGTCGTACTCGACCGCAGATTGCGCCCCGTCCCGGTCGGAGTAGTCGGCGAACTGTACGTCGCCGGACCGGGCCTCGCCCGCGGCTACCACCGGCAGCCCGCGACCACCGCGGCCCGATTCGTCCCCGACCCCTACGGACCGCCCGGAACCCGCATGTATCGGACCGGCGACCTCGTCGCCTGGACCACCGAACGAACACTGCGATTCTCCGGTCGCAGTGACCTGCAGCTCAAGATCAACGGCCACCGCATCGAACCCGGCGACATCGAAGCCGCGCTGCGCGACCACCCCGACATCGACCAGGCCGCCGTCACGATCCACGCGCGGCCCAATGGCAGCGATCAACTCGTCGGCTACGTCGTGCCGGCTCCCGGCACCACGCCCGACACCGCGAGGCTGACCGCCCACCTGGCAGCGCGACTACCCACCCATATGATCCCCACCGCCATCCTCACCGTCGACCGGATACCGCTCACCCCCACCGGCAAAGTCGATTACAAAGCCCTGCCCACACCCGAGTGGCGACCTGCCCTGTTCCGGCCGCCGTCCACCGCACTCGAGGCCACCGTCTGCGACGCCTTTGCCGAGACCCTCGACATCGAGCAAGTCGGCCTCGACGACGGCTTCTTCACCCTCGGCGGCAACTCGCTCGCCGCGGCCACGCTGGTCGCGCGGCTGGCGGAGTCGACCGGTGTCAACGTGCCGGTTCAGTGGATCTTCACCGATCCGACACCCGAGTCGCTGGCCCACCGCATCGACGCCGGCCGCTATGGGCTCGATGAGCAGGACCTCGGCGACGCGGTGTCCGTCGTGCTCCCGCTGCGTGCCGCCGGAACCGAACCGCCGCTGTTCTGCGTCCACCCGGCCGTCGGATTGGCTTGGGGTTTCAGCGGACTCGTGCAGCACCTCGATCCCGACCGCCCCGTGTACGGGCTGCAATCCCCGGCATTCAGCGACGCCACCGCCGAATTCGAGACGCTCGACGAACTCGCCGCCCGCTACGTCCACGAGATCCGCACCATCCAGCCGCACGGCCCGTACCACCTGCTCGGCTACTCACTCGGCGGCACCATCGCCCACGCGATCGCGGCCCGACTCCGACGCGACGGCGAGTCCGTCGCCACCCTGGCCATGATGGACACCCGCGTCGTCACCGCCAGCACCGTCCGCGTTTCCACCCCGACGATCACGCAGATGCTTGCCGAGTTCGGCGGAATCGCGATGCCGACGGACACCGCCGATCTCACCGCCGAGGCCGCGGCCGAATTGCTGCACCAGCAAGGCGGACTCTTCAGCGCCGTCACCCCCGAGCATCTGGTGACCCTGCGCGACGACTACACCCGGCTCGTCGAGCTCACCCGGCATCATCGGCCGACGCGCTTCGACGGTGACCTGATCTACTTCCGCGCCGCCGCCCACACAGACGAAGGCTCCTCCCCGGCACTCGCCTGGAACGACCTCATCACCGGCCGGATCATCGAACACCCCATTGCGGTCCGGCACGAGCGGATGATCGAACCCGAGTCGCTGCGCGCGATCGGATTCGTCCTCACCGAGCACTTCCGCTCAGCCCACACAATCCCAACGGAGTCCCCACCCCCTTCAAGGACAAGCCGATCATGAACACCTGCCGCATCGTCGGGTCTCGCTCCGGCGTCGAGCCAGTCAACCTGTTCGCTCCCGATCCAGCGACTCCTAGCGCCACGCACCCCCGTGCTGCCGAATTGCGTAGGTGGACTCGCGATTACCTGTGTCAGCCGCACCCCGACCTCGGCCGAACCGGCCCGGTCTGTCCTTATACCAGCCGCGCCATCACAAACCACTTCCTGTGGGCCGCATTCATCGAGGGTAGTTCCATCGACGCCGAGGTCCTGACCGCAGTTGTCGACGATCTGTACGACCTGTTCCCCGCCCTGCCGCCCCGGGACGAACCCGAGTCCAAGTTGAAGGCTGTCCTGGTGGTCTTTCCGGACCTCACCGAATACGAAGACATCGACGCGGTGCAAATCGAACACAAGTCTCGGTTCGTCGAAAAGGGTCTGATGCTCGGTCAGTTCTATCCCGGATGCACCGTCGCGGGCCTGCACAACCCGGACTTCCCCGCACTCGACGCGCCACTGCCCATGCTCGCCGTCCGCTACATGGCCCCCACCGACTTCCCATTCCTCACCACCCGCCACGAATGGATGGACTCCTACCTCAAGCTCTTCGCCCCCGCGATCCCCAAGTTCATCACCAGCACCATGTCCGACAAACTCGTACAGACAACCGAGCACTCGGACGAAACTCACTGAGATAGATTCCGGGACAAGCCAACCGAGCCGTCAACCAGCGCCGACCAGATGGGTCCGGTCCAGCGCGAACTTGGGCACCACCTTGATCGGTGCGGCCGTGCGCGCACCACGTGCCCGAAACACTTGCGGCGGACAGCCTTTCCAGCGCCGGAACGCGCGAATGAACGATGCCGCCTCCGCGTAGCCGAGCCGCGCCGCCACCTGTTCGGTGGTCATATCGGTGTGGTGCAACAGCTCCTCCGACATCATCTCCCGAACCTCGTCGAGCAGATGGCGAAACGATGTGCCCTCGTCCCGCAGCCGTCGCGACAGTGTCCGCGGACTCATGAAAAGCTCGGCGGCAACAGCGATCTGATCCGGAATCTCGCCCGGATTGCGGACCAGCCGATCACGTACTGAACCCGCGACGCCGGTGCGGGCGCGGCGCGCGGTGAGCAGATCGCGGCAGAGCTGTTCGCCTATGCCGCGCGCCCATTCGTTGGCCTGTGGCAGCGCGACATCGAGACGGGCACTGTCGAAGGCCAATTCATTGGCCGAGGCGCCGAAGACCGGCTCGACGCCGAATATATTGCGGTAACGCGTCGTATCCGCCGGAGCGGGGTGCCGGAAGCTGACCCGGGAGGCGGGCACCCCCGCGGACAACAGTTCCCGGCCGATGGTGTGGATGCCGGTGATGACGCGTTCGGTCAGGAACGGGCGCACATCCTCCGGAATCTCGGAGTCGTCGAAGATCAGCCGCGATTCGGTCGCCCCCTCCTCGAAGGTCAGGTGGCCGAAGACAAGGGCGAGGTCGAGGTAGCGCAGCGACACCTCGATCACCTCGCGCACCGTTCGGCTGCTCAGCAGTGCCAGACCCCATGGCCCGTACAGCGAGAGGTGATAGCGACCTCCCGCCTCGACTCCCAAACCGGACTCATCGCCGAATCCCGCCAGCAGATTCCGCACGACGCGCACCTCTTGGCGCGCGGTCACCTCGGCATTGGGATCGGTCACCGCCTCGGGCACCAGAGCCGTGCCCTTCAGGCAGACCTCCGACGGCATTCCGCGCTCCTGCGCCAATTGCATCAGCACATGCACGCTGGACGTACTGCGCAGCAGATCCCAATCGAACACCGAACTGCACCCTCGTCGAAACCGGTCTTGCATGGCGGAACATATCAATCATTCCTTCCGTATCGCAGGAAAATCGTGAATCCGGTATACGCACTACGCCACGGAAATCGACCGGCCCGGCGCAGTCGAGTCCATCGGATACCGGGCGCGCAATGCCGCGAAATTCCTCCTCGACGAGCACCGGCACAACACAGTCCGACCGGCCGGACCGAGCGTCCGGTCAAGGTATCGAACGGGCGACGCGGAATCCGACATCATCGATCCGATAGGTCGGATGGCTGCGTCGCCGCACCGAGGCCCGGCAGCTCCACTTCTCGTCGGACCACCCGCCCCCACGCAACACTCGATACGAGCCGTACACCTCGGCATCGTAGATATCCCAGCACCAGTCCCAGACATTGCCGAGCATGTCGTACAGCCCCCACGCATTGGGCAGTTTGCCACCCACCTCATGACTGCGTTCCTGGGAATTGCCCCGGTACCAAGCGATCTCGTCGATCTCGCCATATCGAGGTCCGGATGTACCGGCACGGCAGGCATACTCCCATTCGGCCTCGGTCGGCAGCCGATACCCGTTCGCGGCGGCATCCCATTCGACCTCGTCATCGTGCACGCGGTACGCGGGCAGCAAACCCGCACGCGTGGACAGACCATTGCAGAACCCGATCGCATCGAACCACGAGACGCCCTCGACCGGCCGCCGATCACCCCGAACGCTGCTCGGCCGCGCACCGGTGACCTGCGCGTACTGCGACTGCGTCACCGAAAACGCCGCGATCTCGTACCCGGCGACCTCGACCGGCCAACTCCGCTGCGTCCGCCGATCCGACAGTGTCACCCGCCCCGCCGGGAGCGCGACCATCTCGATTTCCGAATGCACAGGTAGGCGATCCTAGTCACTCCGCAAACCGCTGGCGTCGATCGAGGTCGTCGTCCATTCGGCGCGCTCGGCCCGCGCATGACCACCATGGCCGCTCGGCTCGCCGACGGTCTGCTGGTCATGCCGTTCAACTCCGAGCGAGAGCAGATCATGCCGAGAGTCAGTGACCTTTCCTACGCCACTCCCGGATCGCGGCGACGATCTCGTCAGCGGCGTCCTCCTGGATGAAGTGGCCCGCGCCGTCGAGGAGAACCGTCCGATGGTCGGCGAACAACTCCTCCCAATGACGGCGTTCGGGGTCTCGGAAGGCGACATCCTTGGTGCCCCACACGATCAGTGCGGGCCGGTCTCGCACCACATCGAGGCCGCGCTCGACACCGGCGAGAAACGTTCGGCTGGCCAGAATTTCGCGTGGGAACACATGGATGGGTTCGCGCGATTCCGGCGTCGGGAAGGGACCGCGATAGGCGTCGAGCACCGCCTTGTCCAGCTTCTTGCGGCGCACGCCGACGGGGATGATCCGCTCGACGAAGAAGTTGCGCTGCCGGATCAGCCAACCGCCGACCGGGCCGCCCAGAATCCGCGAGAAGGCCTGCGTCGTCACATCGGATTTCGGCCAGGCCCAGGTGTTTCCGATGACGAAGGACGTGAAGCGATCCGGGTGCCGACCGGCCACGGCGAATCCGATCGGGCCGCCCCAGTCCTGCACCATGAGCATCGCATCGCGTAGATCGAGCCGGGTGACCAGTTCCGCGACGACCTGTGCATGCTCGGCAGGTGTGAAGCGGTAGCCGGGCGCCGCCCGGGACAGCCCGAAGCCGGGATAGTCCACCGCGACGCAGCGGAACCGGTCCCGCAGACCGGCGATGATGTCGCGGTAGAGGAACGACCATGTGGGGTTGCCGTGCAGCAGGAGCAGCGGCGGTCCGCTGCCCTCGTCGAGGTAGTGCACGCGCGAACCGTCGATCTCGGCGAAATGACTCGGATACGGGTACAGACTTTCCGGTATCCAGTTCGGCCGGGCCGGTGTGCCGCCTTCCCCGGTCACGCTGCCTCCGATCGCACCTTCGTCATCAACCAAGTCTGGACGACAGCGAACACGATGAGGGGCACATTGCCAGTAACTATTTGATAGCCGAAGCCCCGACCGCGGATCGGTCGCCGCCACAATGGGCGCACTGTCCCCACACCTGTGGTGCGATCATCGCCCCGATTGGGCCGCCGCCGCGCGGGTGTCGAGCTGTGCCAACGACAGCAGATGGCGCGGCGGGGTGTCGAGGACCGTGCTCGAGTGGATGCGCAGGCCGTTGTCGACGTGCAGTAGCTCGCCGGGTTCCAGCGCCCGCCAGCCGGGATCCTCGTCCGTGCGCTCGCTGGCCACCACGACCGCCGGGAATTCGCTCAGGTGTCCACTGCGCGCACGGATTCCCGTGCGTCCGGCATGGTCCAGATGCCGACCGCCATGTGGTCCACCTGCCGCGCGTTCGAGGACGAAAAGGTCATGTGTGTCGGGATACCGCAGTGCCCACAGGCTCGTCGCCGTGGTCAGCACCACATTGAGCGCGTAGACCGGCAGCCGGTCCGCGATCCACTGGACCGCGTCGGTAATACCCGCCGTGACGTTGCCGCCATGTCGATCGGTGCGCTCGGTGATGAGGGCGAAGAACCGTTCGGAGTCCGTATCGCCGTGCACCAGAGCGCGGTACGCACCGAGTTCGGAGTCCAGTTCATCGAGGCCGTGCAGCACACCGTTGTGCGCGAACAGTCGGCCGTGCTGTTCGAACGGGTGCGTGTTGCGCGGTTGCATACCACCGGTGGTGGCATAGCGAATGTGCGCGACGAACGTCGTCGATTCCCGTTCCCGCGCCTCCCGGCCGAATTGGACATCCTCGTATGCGGCGATCGGCTGCTTCTCCACCACCGCGGCCCCATCGGTGGCGAAGGTGCCCAGACCCACGCCATCGGGCTCACGTCTGCTCTGTATCGACAGACTGTCCGGGGCATCGAGCAACCAGAACGTAGCCCGCACCCGCCGCGGTGCGGCCGACAAACCGAACAAGCGACACATGGCACTCCCGCCCGGGGCATTGTCCGTAGCTGATGAGTTGCCTGCGATCGTAGTCCGCAATCCCGCTGGCGGGCCCATCCGCCACCGAATCGGCCGGTGTTCGGCCAGCATGGAGACAAGCGGGTCGGAGATCGGTTCCCGCTTCTTGCCCGCCCGGATCGACGCCGCGAGGCTCGGTGCACGGGACGTGGGCGAGACAGCCTTCGCGGAGTCAGTCCAGTAGCCGCCGCAGCAGGGGCAGCGACGTCGCCAACTGCTTGCGCTCGGCGGCGGTGAGTCGATCATCGATGAGTTCGGCGAGGTGCTCGTGGCCAGCCAGGCGGCGTTCGGTGAGAAGTGCGCGGCCGTCCTCGGTGAGGATCAAGAGTTTGCGGCGCAGATCTTCGCTGTCGACGGTGCGGTGCACCAGTCCGCGGTCGACGAGTGCGGCGACCGTAGCGGCGACCGATTGGTGGCGGAGCTTATCGGCGCGGGCCAAGTCGCTGACTGTCGCGGGCCCGTCCCGATCGAGGCGTTTGAGGACCGACACCTGCGACAGCGACAGCTCGCGCCCCGGAGAGGCCGAGCGCATGCTCCGTACCAGGGCGCCGACTATCGACTGAAGTTCTTCAGCGATCGTCTCGTAGTCGCTTGTCTTGCCGCTCACAGTTCACTAAAGTACAGCAAAACTGCGCAGGCTGGCTGTATATCGTTTCGTTCGCATATCGAACACCCAGGATGACATCGAATGACCGATGACCTGGTAGCGAGCGGGCCGGTTCGCACCGCCGCCGTGCGGTTCGGTGCACGATCGCAAGCCCTGGAATCGACTGTCCACCAAGGAGATCGCAATGTCCATTGTCGGCAAGCTGCTCGCGAACCGGCGCGCCGGTGACCAGGGCCTGGCCTGGCATCGGCCGAATCTGGCCGGGGTCGACACCTTTCAGATGACCAGTCCGGACTTCGACCACGAGTCGCCCCTGAACACGATTCATGCCGGAAAACGGGTCGGCGGCCAGGATCGCTCTCCGGCGTTGACGTGGTCACCGCCGCCCGCGCAGACAGCTCAGCTGCTGCTGGTCATCGAGGATCCCGACGCACCGACGAAGGCGCCGTTCGTGCACGCTGTCGCCCTGCTGGACCCCACGGTCAAGGGCATACCGCAGGACGCACTCGCCGGCGTCGATCCCGCGCCGGGTGTGCGGGTACTGCGTTCGGGGTGGGGCCGCGGCTACCTCGGCCCGGCACCGATCAAGGGACACGGCCCGCATCGCTACGTCTTCCAGCTGTTCGCCCTGGCCGAGCCGATCACCGCAGCGGGCGGAAAATCGGTGGAGTCGGCGAAACCGCACGCCATCCTCGAGGCCGGACAGTCCATCGCACGAGCCCGCATCGACGCCTTCTACGAACGTCGCTGACAGAGCGCGGCACCGTCGAGCGGCATCCACGGATTTCGCACAGCACGAGATATCGGTCGCGCCCGACCTCACCCGAGCGGTGACGGTTCCCGGCGGCCGCCGTCCATCGTGCGGCGCGAGTTACCCACGGCCGCAACGGGTCTGCGCCGCACCGTAGGCGACGCCAAGGGCACCGGTTATACCCCGCGCAGGAACAGATAGTCGAACAGCGCCAGAATTCGGTCGATGTCGAACTGTTCGGGATCGTCGAGTACCAGCCGTGCCGCGGTCTGGATGGTGCCCTGCACAACCTGGGTCAGTACCTCGGCATCCACGTGATCGGCATCGGGCTGTTGTGCCAGCCACCGGCCGACCGCATGCCCGAGCGGTGTGCGCAATTCGTCGCGCGATTTGGCCACCTTCTCCCGGAGCACCGGCGGGACCCCATCGATGGGGAAGTACACCAGCCGCCAGGTATCGGGTATCGAACGCACCTCGGCCAGAAAGCGTCCGAGCATCGCGGGCAGCTCTTCGGTTGTGGCAGAACCCGAATCAGGTGTCGTGGCATCGCGGGCGACGGAACGTTCGACGGCGGCGGCCATGCGGGCGGTCTCGCGTTCGATGAGTTCCTCGAGCAGTTCGTCGCGGCTGCCGAAGGAGTCGTAGACGACCGGTCTGGTCACGCCGCCGCGCTCGGCGACGGCGGCGATACTGACGCTGGTGAATCCCGCCTCGGCCACAATGCCCAATGCCGCGTCGAGCAGTTGCTCGCGCCGGTCGGCGGGCTGGAGTCGTTTGGCGTATCTGCGCTTGACGGGCTGCGGTCCACCGGGCTTATCGGCTGCCGTCTTCTTATGGGACGCTGCTTGTTTCGCATTCGCCATCGCTACGTCTCCCGGGCTTCAACGGCGGTGACGGCCCGGTGCGCGACCCAGCGCAGTGTTTTCGCCACGGTCTCGTGACGTTCGGAACCGCCATCGGCGAGCACGATCCTGGCTCCCGTTTCGCTCGCGCTGATCACCGCGTGGCTCAATAACTCACTGTCGATATCTTTTTCACTCAGCGCGCCCATCACCGCGATCATGGCCTGACTGCGCTCCCGAATCGCATTGCGGGTGCGATCGACCCGCTCGCGCACCTCTTGGGGCAGACCATCGCCGGGCATCAGCACGAACCGCCAGGTTTCCGGCGCGGCGACCACGAGGCCGAGATAGATATCAACGGCGTCGACCGCGATACTCGCCGCCATCGCGGCCAGGTCGACACCTTCCGGCAGCACCGGGGTCGCGGCGGCTGCCATCTGTTGTACCCGTTGGTCCTCACGATCGAGCAGTGCCTCGAACAGTTCGTCCCGATCACCGAATTCGGCATACAGCGCGGGCCGGGTAATGCCCGCTGCCCGCGCGATGGCGTGCATGCTCACGCTGGCATAGCCCTCGCGAACGATGAGATCGCGTGCCGCGTCGAGAATGTCGTCACGTCGGGTTGACATATTCTCCTCCCCACGTCGGCTGACGGATACGTGTTTCAGATTGCTTCCGGCTGGGTCAGTGTACGCATTGCCATCGCGCCCGCCGTAGACATCATTACCCCGCCGTGCACCATTGTGGATTCTCCGGCTGCGCCCTTAGATGGGAATCGGCCGAATCCTACACGGCCACATCGGATGTCAATCGAAATTGACCCTGTTGTTTTCCCTGCTGGGCAATGTTAGCGTTGCCCGGCAGCCGATGGTGTCGATCACACCGGGGGCAGTTGGTGACCGCGTTCACAGCCACTCGCGAGCACCACGGCGACGGCTGTCGAACCTGTCAAGACTCTGACGCGTCACGTCAACGGGCAGTGTGGCCTGGCACTCGAGCGTGGCCTCGTGGGGGAATAGTGGAGGAACGATCGATGGACTCCGACGCGCCGAATGCGGCACCGACGGCAACGCAGATCGCGCGGAAGAATCTCACCGATACCACGCAATCGAGCCTGCGCACCTTCGGCCGGGTGGTCGATCTCGGTCTCGAATCGGCGCGCGGCACTGTCTCCGATATCGTCGCGGGTAAGTTCCAATGGCACGAAATGCTGCGCCAGGCTTGGTATCTGGTGACCGTCACCGCGATTCCCGCGGTGCTGATGGCGGTGCCGTTCGGGGTGGTCGTCTCGGTGCAGGTGGGCAATCTGATCCATCAGCTCGGCGCGGATTCGCTGATCGGCGCGGCGGGCGGGCTCGGCGTCATTCAGCAGGGCGCACCGATCGCGACCGGCCTGCTGCTCGGCGGCGCTGGCGCGTCGGCGATCGCCGCCGATCTGGGCGCGCGCACGGTCCGCGAGGAGATCGACGCGCTGCGCACCATGGGCATCAGCCCGGTTCACCGGCTGGTGATTCCGCGGGTGACCGCGATGATGCTGATCGCGCCGCTGCTCAATGTGCTGATCATCTTCGTCGGCATCGTCGCGGGTTACGCGGTGGCGATCGGCGCGCAGAATGTCACGCCCGGTAGCTACTGGGCCACCTTCGGTTCCTTCACCGTGCTCACCGACGTATGGATTTCGATGATCAAGGCGGTGCTGTTCGGATTCATTGTGGTGATCGTGGCCTGCCAGCGGGGGCTGGAGGCCAGGGGCGGGCCGCGCGGTGTTGCCGACGGTGTGAATGCCGCGGTGGTGTTGTCGGTGGCATCGATCATCGTGGTGAATCTGGTGATCACCCAGGTCGTCGCGATGTTCCTACCGTTGCGGGTGGCTTAATGATCCGAGCATCGCGTAGCGATTCCATGAGGGGTGGCGGTCGGGCGGCGGGTGGGCCGGCAACTCCCTATGTACCGAGGGGATTGCGCTGGGCCAACCGACTCATCGACCGTGCACGGGTGCTGGCACCGCTGGAGAACGCCGGTTTCGCAATCGGATTCGTATTCCAGGCACTGGCCGCTATCCCCTTGACCCTCAGGCGCTATCGCGGCGAGACCATGCGCACCATTACCGATATGACCTGGGGCCGTGGCTCGGTCATTGTCGGCGGCGGCACGGTGCCGATGTTGATCGTGCTCGGCATCGCCATGGGCGCTGGCGTCGGCATCCAGGGCTTCACCACCCTCGACCTGATCGGGCTCGGCCCGGTCACCGGCGTGGTCTCCGCCTTCGCCAATACCCGCGAACTCGCACCCATCGCCGCCGCGGTCGGATTCGCCGCACAGGCGGGCTGTCGGATGACCGCCGAAATCGGCTCCATGCGCATCTCCGAGGAGATCGACGCCATCGAATCCCTTGGCCTGCGGTCGGTTCCGTTCGTGGTGAGCACCCGGGTCATCGCCGGTGCGATCGCGATCGTGCCGACCTTCCTCATCGCGCTGATCCTGAGCTATCTCGCCTGCGACACGGTGGTGGTGCTGCTGCACGGACAGGCGGGCGGGGTATACGAGCACTACTTCTTCCAGTTCACCAGTGGCTATGACGTGCTCGCCGCGGTGATCAAGATCCTGGTGTTCGGCGTCGCGGTCATCCTGATCCATTGCTATTACGGGTTTTTCGCCTCCGGCGGACCCGAGGGCGTCGGCATCGCATCGGGTCGTGCGGTGCGCGCCAGCTTCGTCGCGATCATCGCGCTGGATATGGTGTTGACCCTGCTGCTGTGGGGCGTCAACTCCTCGATCGAATTCCCGGGGTAGGCGAGATGCCCAATTACGGATTGCCCGGCGTCAGCATGGGCAGGCGCGGTTCGCGCGCCCGCGGTGCGGCAGCATTGGTCCTCGCCGTCGCGGTCACCTTGGCGTGGACCGGATATCAGCACCGCCCCGATGGCGAGCGCATGCGGGTGCAATTGCGCACCGAACAGATCGGCGAGGGCATTATCGAGGGCACCTCGGTGCGTCTGGACGGCGTCGATATCGGCACGATCACCGATATCGCCAGCATCGGCGGCGGCCGCCAGCTCATCACCCTCGACCTCGACAAGGCCCAGACCTCCGGGCTCACCGAGAATCTCGCCGTCGACTACGCACCGGAGAACCTCTTCGGCATCAGCGCCGTCACCCTCAAACGCGCCGATGGCGGGGCACCGCTGCGCGCCGGGTCGGTGGTCGATCTCGCGGGCGCGAACGCCAACCGGGTCAACGATGCCACGATGGGACGGCTGCTGCGTGCCCTCACCGAGACATCGACCGAGGTGTTCACACCCCAATTCGCCGACGTGCTCCGAACTTTCAGCGGCGATCTGCAGGCCTTCACCCCGATACTGGAGGCCGTCATCATGCTGAGCCGGACGGTCGCCGAAACCCAGCGCTACCCGTCGTCGTTCCTGATCGACCAATACGCCTCGTTCTCCGACGGATTGGGCACGTTCACCTCCGCGACCTTCAAGCTGCTCAAGTCGGTACTCGATATCGAGGTCCTGCAGCACGACCGAGCCAAATACGACGCGTCCGTCACCATGGTCACCGACCAGGCCTTTCCGGCCATCGGCAGCATCGGCGACATTGCCCGCCAACACTTCTCCGGCTACATCGAGATGTTCGCACCCCTGGTCGCCGCCGTCGCCGCGACCGTCCCGAACCCGGGACAGTCCCATGCCGAGCTGACCGAACTGATCCAGCGGCTCGATCGGATCTTCGCCGACACCCCGAGCGGGCCGACGATCAACGCCGCCATCACCCTGCGCGGCGTTCCTGGCATCGCCGTGCCGCTGCTCGGGCAGCAGGGATTCGCCATGCTGGGAGGCGCGTGATGAAGCCGACCTCGACCCTCGCGGTGGCATGGAAGCTCGGACTGTTCGCGGCGGCGATGATCGCACTGCTCGCGGTGATCGCGACGGCCATCGTCCGGCCGGTAGGCGGCGACACCGCCACCTACCGTGCCGAATTCACCGATGCCAATGGTTTGAAGACCGGTGACGACGTGCGCATGTTCGGTGTCGCGGTCGGCAAGGTCGCCGATATCTCCCTCGAAAACGGCCGCGCCGCGGTCGAATTGACGGTGCAGCGGGACCGGCCGATCTACGACTCCAGCGTGCTCGCCATCCGCTACCAGTCGCTGACCGGTCAGCGCTATATCGATGTCCGCCAACCCGAGCATCCGACATCGAAACAGGCGCAGGGCGTCACCATCGGCCCGGACCGCACCATCCCGTCGTTCGATATCACCCAGCTCTTCAACGGCCTGCAGCCGGTCCTGCAGGAGTTCTCCCCCGGCGCGCTCAATCAGTTCACCGAGAGTGTGCTCGCGGTCATCGAGGGCAACGGTTCCGGGGTCGGACCCGCACTGGATGCGATCGGACGCCTCAGCGCGTATGTGTCGGATCGGCAGGCCGTACTCGCCACGATCGTCGGCAATCTGGAGTCGATTTCCAGCCAGATCGGCGGTCGCTCACCGCATTTGGTGACGCTGCTGCGCGGTCTGTCGGATGTGTTCACCGCATTCCAGCAGAAACTCGACGGCTTGATCGACTTCGCCAATGTCGCCCCGTCCGCGCTGGGCCCGCTCAACAGTCTGCTGACCACCCTCGGTTTCACCGAAGCCGCGAACCCGAATCTGGAAAACGATCTGCACCTGCTGTTTCCGGATCCGGCCACGGCCTTGGACCTGCTCGGCAAACTCCCCGGCCTGCTGCAATCGCTGTCCACCCTGGTGCCATCGGGCCGCACGGGAGTCCAGATCGACCTCACCTGCTCGAAGGGCAAGGCCCAGGTCCCGTCCGCGGTGGCGGTACTGATCGCCGGGCAAAGGATTTCGATATGCAACAGCTGAAGCACGGCCACGACCGGCACGAGGCCAGCAAACAGCGCCGTGAGCTGCGCCTCGGCCTGCTCGGAGCGCTGCTGCTCGCCCTCGCGCTCGGCGCGACCGCGGTGATCTACGTACTGCCGATCGGCAAGGCCACCTACACTGCCTATCTGCCCGAGGCGCAGTCGATTCGCGTCGGCAATCAGGTGCGGGTCGCCGGGATCACGGTCGGCGCGGTGACTTCGCTCGAGCTGCAGCCGGATCGGGTGAAGATGAGGTTCACCGTGGACCGCGATGTCTTCGTCGGCGATGCCACCACCCTGGAAATCCGAATGCTCACCATTGTCGGCGGCCACTATGTGGCCATGACCCCGGCCGGGCAGAAACCTTTGGGTAAAAACGCGATTGCGCCCGATCGGGTGAAACTGCCCTACAGTCTGGTGCGCACCCTGCAGGATGCCGCCAAACCGGTCGCCGAGGTCGATGCCGCGACACTGCGCGAAAATCTGGCCGCCCTGCAGACCTCGCTCGATCAGAGCCCGGATGGCCTGCGCCGCATGGGAAATGCCATGCAGACCTTGGTGACCATCCTCGATCGCCAGAACGCCGAGGTGTCGCGATCGCTGACCGTCACCGACGAATTCCTCACCGCCATCAACGGAAACCGTGCGCTGGTGGGCCAATTCGTCCGCAAGATCGGTCTGCTCGAGGTGCAGGGCCTGAACAAGAAGGCCGAGATCACCGAGGCGCTGACGATAGCCGCCGAACTCCTGTCCAGGATCGCGGCGCTCGAACCGTCCTGGCGCGAGCAACTGCAGCCGATGGTCGACAAACTGATGGAGGCGCTGCCCGCACTGCGCGAATTGGCCGGAAAGCTCGGCGAATCGCTCGACACGCTGCGTGGTGTGAAGGAGAGGTTGCGGGCGGCGGTGAATCCGCAGGACGGCATAGTCATCGATCAGTCGGCCGATACGATCACCACCTGCATCCCGGTCCCGGGAAAGGGGTGCTGAGGCTGTGAAACGACTACTCGGTTCACAGGGCTTCGTCACCATTGTCGGCGGGATCGTCATCGCGGTCGTCGCGGTGGCGGGCTATCTGGTGGCCTTCCGGCCCCTGGAGAAGACGCTCGGCTACTGCGCGATCATGCCCGATGCCGTCGGTCTGTATGTCGGCAACCACGTCACCATGCTCGGCATGCCGGTCGGCGGTGTCACCTCGGTCGAGCCCCAGGGTGACGGCGTGCGCGTCGATTTCGAGGTGGACGCCGACCATCCGCTGCAGGGGCAGGTCAGCGCGACCACCGTCTCCGATACCCTCGTCGCCGACCGCGACCTCGCGGTGCTCGGCGAGCCCGGCGGCCCCAAGTGGAACCGCGACGCCTGCATTACCCAGACCTTCACCCCTAAGAGCATCACCGAATCGCTGTCGGCCTTCTCGCGCCTGGCCGGTGAACTCAACGCCCACGGCGCACCGGGCGAACAGACGCGCATCCGCGATAGCGTCGCTGCCTTCCAAAAGGCCACCGCAGGAACCGGACCCGCGATCAATGCCCTGATCAAGGATTTCGGCACCGCGCTGCGCGCCCCGGATGCCGCCATCGGGCATATCGGTGCGCTGATCGACGCGATCGGTCAGATCTCGACCAGCATCTCGACCAACTGGGACGACATCAAAACCGCGCTGGTCAATGCCGGGGCCGGTATCGCCTTCGTCAACGAGATCTGGCAGAAGGTAGTGCAATTGGTCGATGCGCTGCTCGTCGATCTGCCGATGCTCAATGACATTTCGCGCAAGTACGGCCGCGAAATACTGCGCGGACTCGACGATCTCGCACCGTACCTGCACCTGCTGAGCGCCAATATCGGCACGTTGCAACAGATCGTCGATATGATTCCGGCACTCGTCGGCGCCTTTCAGCAGGCTATCGACCCGCAGAGCGGACAGCTGAAACTCACCTATGCACCGCCGAAGGTCGCACTGCCCCAACAGAACGCCGATCAGATCTGTGCCATGGTAAATGCGGTGACGCCCGGTCGATGCCGCAATGCGGCGGATGGACTCGCCGCTGTCGACCTGGCCGCACTCGTCTTCGGCGCGGTAGGTGCCCGATGAGAAAATCCACCCTCGTGCGACGGACCGGAACCGGGCTCGCGGCCGCGCTCGCCGCCGTAATACTGCTCGGCGGTTGCGCTTTCGATCCTTCCTCGGTGCCGGTGCCAGGGGCATCGGTGGCCGGTCCGACCTATCAGGTGCGGATCGAATTCGCGAATGCGCTGAACCTGCCCGAACAGGCCAAGGTGGTAGCGAACGGCGCACAGATCGGCAGACTGCGCAGCGTCACGGTGGTCGACCCGTCGGCACAGCAGCCGGGCCGCATCGACGCCGTCGTCGACATCTCCACCTCGGTGAAATTACCGACGACCACCACCGCACAACTGCGCCAGAACACCGTCCTCGGCGATATCTACATCGGACTCACCACTCCCCCGGCCGATTTCGCCAGCACCATCGCACCGGGTGGGAAAATTCCCTTGCAGCAGACCCGTCCCGCTTTGCAGATCGAGGATCTGATGGCGGGCATGTCCACCTTCATCGGCGGCGGCGCGTTGCACAGCGTGCAGGAGATCATCAACCGGACCAATGCGGTGCTGCCCGCGCAGTCGACCGAAACGGCGCGGATCTTCCAGACGCTCGGCCATGACGCCCAGGATGTCGCCGACAATCTGGACTCGGTCGGCCGCCTGCTCGACGCGGTCCAACAGGACCTCGGCGCGGTACTGGACAATAGGGAAGAGCTCGATGCCCTGCTCTCCGAACGTGGTGCGCGCGATATTCCGGCATTCGCGAATTCGCTGGTGTACACCCTCGGCATCGTCGGCGCGCTCGGCGTCATCGGGCACGCAACCGCCTGGCTCGGTCCCCTGCTGCAGGCCGGTGACGCCGCCGCCAAGGCCTTCGTGCCCATGCTGTTGGCGGGCAACCCACTCGACCTGTCCGCGCCGTCCAATCTGAATCGTCTGGTGGCGCTGTTGCGCGACAAGGTCATCCCGTTCGTGGAGCGAGGACCGAAAGTGAATCTGACCCGCATCGGCATCGAGGGCGCACCCGTGTCCACCGACGACCAAGTCGATCGCATTGTGGCGAGCCTGCGGATGATCGGTGCGGTGCGATGAAACCCGCTCGTATCAAACCCGGTTCGGTCGTCTCCCTGACCGCCATCGCCGCGATCCTGCTCATCGGCAGCAGCTATCTCAGTTTCGGCGTGGTCAAGGTCGGCTGGCTGAAGAACTACACCGACGCGACCATGGTGCTCACCGACTCCGGCGGCCTGCTGCCCCGGTCCAAGGTGCTGCTGTCCGGCATCGAGGTCGGGCAGGTGACCTCGGTATCGCACACCGGTACCAAGGTCGCCGTGCGGTTCCGTATCGATGACAAATACCGCATTCCGACCGCGAGCATCGCGCGGATCGAGAGTCTGTCCGGACTCGGCGAGGCATATCTGGACTTCCGCCCACGCGGTGGTGCGGCAGGCCCGTATCTGCACAACGGGCAGACGGTCGACACCGACAAGATCGTCATGCCGATCTCCATTCCCGAGGTGGCCCAGACCGCGACGCGCCTGTTGAACCAGCTCGATCCGCAGGCGATGGGCGCCATTATCGAGACCTTCGGTCAAGGGCTGGCCGGTACCGAGGCGGTCATTCCGCAGTTGTCCCGGTCCACGGATCTGCTCGCGGCCACGCTGCTGGCCCGCTCGGATGTCATCCGCGACATGCTGATCGCATTCCAGGCCAAGGCCTCCGATATGTCGTGGTCGGGGCCAGCCCTGCACGATGCGGCCGATCCGTGGGCCGCGTTCGGGCCCCGGGTCAGCGAGGTGGCCGCCTCGATCGCCAGGGTGATCCGCAAGGGCGATGTGCCCGCCGACTATCTCACCGACACCGCCGAAACCGTCGGCCTCGTCCCGTTCCTGCGCCAACTGGCGGCCAAGATCGACCAGATCGGACCGGATCTGGCGGCCATGATCCCGCTGCTGCAGCCTTTGGCGGCGCTCACCACAAATGCCGTGCGCCCCTTGGATATCGGCGGTCTCATTACCCAGGCGCTCAGCGCGACCAGCCCCGACGGCACGCTGAATTTCCAGATCACCGTCAAATAGCGATCTCCCGGAGCAACAATGACAGCCGATACGACCCAGACCGACGCGCCCAGCGATGTGGTCGCGGCACAACACCGTTCGATCTCGATACCGATCGCCACCGCCGCCTGGTGCGCGGCATTGGCGGTGATGACCATCCTCGCCGTCACACTCGCCGGATTCCTCATCGCCGCCCGCGGCGACCTCGCCGAGCGGGACGCCATCGCCGCCGACCATGCGCACGCCGAGCGGGTCGCCACGGATTACGCCGTCGGCGCCTCGACCGTCAACTACGCCGAATTCGCCTCGTGGGTGGGCAGACTCAAGCAGAACACCGCACCGGCCCTGGCAAACAAATTCGACGCCACCGCGCCGAAACTCGAGGAACTGCTCACCCCGCTGAAGTGGACCTCTACCGCCAACCCGATCACCGCCAGGGTCGTCTCCGATAGCAATGGCGTCTACCAGGTCGACACTTTCATCAATGTCAGCTCCACCAACGCCCAGAATCCCGACGGCGCGCAGACCACCGTCACCTATACCGTCACCGTCGACCGCAACTCCGATTGGAAGATCACCGATGTCGGCGGCGGCCTGCCGATGAAATAGCCCGATCAGGGCTGCGGGGCGAAGGCCGCGCGTGGTCGGTGCCTCGGGATCCGCATCAAGGATGTCAAATCTGTCTCAGACAATATAGGCTAAGGCTACATCTTCGAAGGGACAACGATGTCTGCAATGACCGAAGGCTCGGCGCGCGCACTGAACGGATTGGTCACCCACGGTTGGAACCGGGCCGCGCAGCTCTACAACTTCCCGGTGCTGCAACGCCTGGCCTATCGTCCGCCGCAGGACGAGATCATTGCGCAGCTGCGGATGAGCGGGGCCCGGCGGATCGCCGATGTCGGTTGCGGCACCGGCATTCTCGCCGCGCGCATCGCACGGGAACTGCGGCCGCGGGTGGTGTACGGCTGCGATGCCTCGGTGGGGATGTTGCGGCAGGCGCGGTCGCGTTCGGACCAGGTGCAGTGGCGCAACCGGCGGGCCGAGGATCTCGGGTTGCCCGACGGTGCGGTGCAGGCGGTCGTCTCCACCCATGCGTTCCACTTCTTCGACCATGCGGCGGCGCTCGCGGAGTTCCATCGGATCCTGATTCCCGGCGGGCTGCTCGCGATCGTGCTCAATAATCCGCGCAGTCGGTGGGCCATGGCATTGCAGCCACCCGCGGTACAGGGACTGGCGTACTTTCCGCGCCCGGAAGAGATGCGCGCACTGGTCGAAGCAGCCGGATTCACCGTCACCGAGCAGCGTCCGGTGCGTCGGCCATTGCCGAATTCGATGGTGCCGGATGTGCTCACAGTGGCTCGGCGCTGAGACAGCGAGAACGCCTGGAGTCGGACGCGGGTAACCCATCCGTGGCATGCTCGATCCATAGGCGATCTCGAATCGAAGGTGGGTGCGATGCCCGGACCAGCGCCATGACCGCCACCGTGTGGTACGCGTCCTACGGCTCGAATATGCATATGCGCCGCTTCCGCTGCTACCTCGCCGGAGGCACACCCGATGGCGGCGCGGTGACACTGCCCGGCTGCCGGGACCGGACCGAGCCGCTGCGGTCGGTGCCGGTCACGCTGCCCGGCCTGCAATACTTCGCCACCGAATCCCTGACGTGGACCGGCGGCCGAGCCTTCTACGATCCGGCTGCCCCCGGCGAAACCGCCGCCCGCGCCCACCTCGTCACCATCGGCCAGTTCTCCGATATCGCCGCGCAGGAGATGTACCGAGCACCCGGCGTCGACCTGGACCTCACCGATGCGATCACCAACGGCCGTCTCACCTTTGGCCCCGGCCGCTACGAAACTCTCATCTGCACAGGCACTTTCGAAGGCCACCCCATACTCACCATCACCGCGCCCTGGCGCTACACCGACCTCCCCGGCAACCCACCCTCGGCCGCCTATATCCGCCATCTCGCGGCGGGCCTCACCGAATCCCACGGCTGGGCTGCCGAGAAGGTCGCCACCTACCTCGCCACCCGTCCCGGCGCGAAGCTCGCCTGGACACCCGGGAGCATCGCCACCCTGCTCAGCAGTCAGCCGACTCGAATGGATGCCGAGACGATCGCGCCCTCGCGCACGACGTAGTAGCCCGCGAAGGTCCGGTAGGTGCCGTCGGATTGCCGGGCGGACAGGTGAATGTGGACGGTGTCGCCGTCTTCGGCGGTGACGGTGACCGCCTCATGATCGGTGGTGGCCAGGCCATCGACGAAATCGTCGTAGTTGGAGTCGAGATTGCGGCCGCCGAGTGCCCAGGCCTGCGCATAGTCGCGGCGGTTGATCGCATCGAAATAGGCGTAAACGACTGCGGCGGAGGCGGATACCGCCGCAACGGTGCTCCGCGGCGTGCTGATGGTCGGCGGGCTGGTCGTCGGCACTGCCGAGGTGCGCGCGCCGAGCGCTTCCACCACGGTGACCGTGGCAGCGCTCGGCATCGTGGACGGCCCCGACCGGCCGCCGGACAGGGTGAGCACGAGGACGACCGAGACCGCGGTGGCGACCGCCGCCAGGAGCCGTACCGGCGCACTCGCGAAAGGCGTTCTGGGAGTGTGATTCTCGGGCACCGATGCCGGGGCGGCGCGGTTCGCACCGCAGCCGGTGCAGAACCGGCGCGCGGTATCGACCGGTTGACGTCCACAGTTCCAGCACAGTTGCGCCCCGCAGGAGGTGCAGTGTCGCTGCCAGGTCCCGGGGAGCCGGCCTCGGCATTTCCAGCATGTCGCCATCAGAGCCGCCGAGTGCACCCGCGCCGCTCAGCCGCCGAGGATCGAGCTGGCGGCGGCCTCCAGTGCCGTCACTACCCCGGCCAGTGAGCCGATGCCGACGACCGCCCGGCCCACGGCGTGCAGCAGTCCGACGAGCAGATGCCGGTTCGGGCGGTCCTTTCCGGCCTCGGCGCGAGCCTGTTCGACGGCGGCGACGATATCGTCGCGGTCCTGCGATCCCTCGGTGGCGGCGCAGATGACGCTCAGCAGATCGGTCAGGGCATCACGGAGTTCGGGCAGCGTCGTCGGCGTCGCCGCACGGCGGGGGCCGTTGGTATTGGTGACCGTCGCATCGCGTCCGCCGATCGCCGATCCCGTCAGCCGCGCATTACCGCCGATGGTGACTCCGGTGTTCTTGTCCATGGGTGCCTTCCTGTACCGATACGGGGTTGGTCTCACTGCTCGGCCGTGCCGCCGGCCGCCGCGTTCACCGTCGTCGCCGTCGCGGCGCCGATGGAGGAATTCAGTAGCGTCGCATCGCCGCTGATGGTCACGCTGTTATTGGTGATCTGTTCGCCGCGCCGCAGCAACTCATCGGGATCGATGTTCTTCTCCACCAGGAAGGCGGCCAACGTCTCGAAGATCCGCTTCTCCAGGATCTTGGTGTACATCTCCTGGTCGAGCAGTTGGAAGTAGCGGTGGTAGCCGATCGACCTGCCGCGCTTATCGGTGCGCAGATCGCTGGCCGCCTCCCGGATGCTCAGCAGCGCACCGTGATCGAAGGTGAAGACCTGGCTGATCTCGTTGTGCTGGCGCGCCAGCTTCCGGCGGCGCCGCACGTCGGAGAGGGTTTGGTACAGCACATTCGGCACCGCGCGCAGCCACATCCGCGGCAGTCGGAGCAGGCTGCGCCACAGCAGTTTCAACAGTTGACGCGGGCGCGGGCGCAAGAGCAGTTCATCGATTTCGTGGTAGGCCACGCGCAGCGGCGGCACCATGCAATAGGTGGACTCCACGAACAGCGAGGTGGAGCTCGCGGCCAGCCGCAGAAAGCCCGACCACGCCAATTCGCCGTCCCAGCCGATGATTTCGGTGGTCAGATAGGGGCGGGCGCGATCCTCCGGCGCGAGCATCAGCGCTTCGATCGTGGACTCGGCGACCCGGTCGAGGGGTCGACCGAGCGGGTCCGGCAGGAAGCGCCGGTCGTGATGAATATCGTTGCCATTGACGAACAATCTGTTGTAGACGTCGAGATTCGGCACATCGAGCTGGGCGATCTGCTTGCGCAGCCGTTCATTGAGTTCGGTGACGGTGAAGTCCTGGATCGGCGCGTCGCCATCCTTCGGCTTGGTGATATCCAATGCCATCGACCACGCGCCGAGCGGAAACCCGTGCCCGAGAAACGGCTGATATCCGTGGTACACCGTGACATTGCCGTCCGCGTACGCCGCCACATGCTCGATCTCGTCGCGGACCGCCGCCAGCTGCGGCTCCGGTGCGCGTGCCGCCCGAAAAACGCCGCGCCGCAACGCATGTGCGGTCTTGCCCCAGCGGGCGGCGTACGCCTCGATGAATACCGCCGCCCAGGCGAGCACCATGGCGAACAGCGCCAACTTCGACAACAGCCCGACTGGATTGACGATATTCAGATAGGTCAGCGCGGCACCGGGCTCGACGCCGACGAATTGGTTGCCGATCACCAAGAGCAGCACCGCGACCAGCCCGAGATCGCGGACCAGATGCCGGGTCCGCGCGGCCACCGCGTGTTTGGCCACCGCGACCAGATCGACACCGGGTGAGCGCGCGACCGATCGCAGCGGTTCTTCCAACACCTTCTCGACCACCTCGGTGGCGAGAGCACTGTCCAGCTGGACAGCGGCGCAAAGGTACCGGGTAGCCTCGTCACGACGCAGCGGACCGGGACCGATCGGCTGTGTCCTCCCCTCCACAGGATCCACTCGGCGCGAGAGCGCCCCACAGTTCCCACAGAACGCGTAGTCATCGGGGTTTGTATGGTCACACTCTGGACATTGCACACCGATAGCCAAACATTTGACAGGGGCCGGTTCCTGGAAATTCACTGTGCTGTACCGCAATTGGCCTGCACGCCACGACGGCGAGTGTAAGAATCACCCGATGAGCCTGGGTGCGGGCAAGATCTTGCCCGAGCAGGAACTGACGCGCCTGCGAATACTGGTGGCCTCGCCACTGGGCCGGGTGATCGAACCGGTCCTGAAACAGGCATTCGCCGGTTCGACCGTCGCGGTGGCCCTCGACCGGCACGCCGTGCGGCGCGAGGTCGTTCACCAGGTCCGCTTCGACGTGGCGATCACCGATCTGATCTGGAACGATCCCGCGCTGGAGTACAGCTTCGACGGCCTGGACGTGCTGGATATGCTCGGCTCCGCACAACGGCATGCCGCGGTACTGATGGCGGCACAGGGGCACAGTATGGAGCGCGACCACTTGGACGAGGCGTTGCTCCGAGCATCGGAGCTGGCGGGTTTCTACTCGAAATCGACTGGCGTCGCGGCATTGCTGGAGGCGATTCCCCCGGCGGCCACCGGACGACGGCCGCGGCTGGAGCCGCCGCCCGCCACCCCGCCCCCGCTGTACCAGCTGTTCCAGGGACAGCGCGGCGAGACCGCAGCGCGCCTGGCCGGTGCCATCGCCTCGGGCCGCGCCACCGACGCCGGATCATTGGCCAGAGCGGCCCGGGTCGGTCTCAATACCGCCAATAAGGTGGCCAGCGTGTATATCGGGCCGATCGTGCTCGAACGCGGCGAACACGATGCCGAGCTGCCGCTCACCGCGAACGCGATCTATCGCTGGTGCGGCGTGCACGCCCACTATCTGCTCAGCTGGTGCCGCCGCAATGGCCACGGCGACGTGCTGACCTCCGATCCGCCAGCACCGTCGCCGCGGAGCTGACCTCATCCGGTGCGCATCGCGGCCCGGAATTCGGTCTCATCGAGGGTGTTCCACCGTTGTGTCTCGGTTGCCGCCGCACCCAGCAGCAATTCGTCGAGGTCCACCCGATAGCGTCCGGAGCGCAGGCCGGCGCCACCGGCGATCAGTCGCGCGGCCAGTGCGCCGACCGCACCGGCCATGGCGGCCGCGGTCCCGAGCTGCGGCCAGGTCGGCAGCGTGCGACCCACCTGGGTGAGCGAATAGCGCAGCCGCGGCGTGAGCCGACTGCCGACGATGGCGTCGACCAGACGTAGTCGCTCGGCCGGATCGCCGAGTTCGGCGAGTGACCAGTGTGCCGCGAATTCGGCGCGGCCGTGCAGGATCGGATACGCCGGGTCGAGGTCATAGCGTTCGATATCGAGCAGCACATTGTCGCCGTTATCGGTGACCATGACGACCGGGATCCGGGCGGCCTTCGCCCGGCGCCGGATATCGAATTTCATGGGCAGGTCGTCCATTTCCTCCAGCAGCACGGTCAAGCGGTCGATGCCGTGTCCGCCGAGGAAATCGTCGGCGAGCTCCGGTGTATAGCCGTGCGGGAAAGCATCGATCCGGGTGTACGGGTCGATCTCGAGGGTGCGGCGTTGCGCCAGCGTCAGTTTCGGCTCGCCCAGATCGCAGACCGAGGCGGCCAGCCGATTCAGATTCGTGACGCCGAGGGTGTCGCGGTCGGCGAGGCGGAAGCGCCGCGCGCCGGTCAGCGAGCAGACCGACAGGGCCGCGGCGCCGACGCTGAGTCCGGCGATGCCGATCAAGGCCGCCGACCAGGTCCGCTGCTCCTCGGTATCGACCAGGAATCGGTTGCGAGCCGTGCGCAGCCGCCAGAAGAGTTCGGCGTCGGGCAGTTTCACCAGCGTTCGACGCCAGGGAAAGGCAACATAGCGGACGGCCGGTTCGTCACAGCGCAGGGCGGCAATGTGATTCGCCAGTTCGGCGCGGGCCTCGGGAGTGGGGGCGGTGAGGTGGGGATGGTCGATGGCGACCAGGTCGGGCAGACAGCCGTCCCACGCGTCGATATAGCGGAAGCCCGCGCCGAGCAATTCCGTGATCCGTGCCGAATCCGTTGTCGGGTGCAGTATCTCGATCATGCCGCGCGCTCCGTCCAGCGGTGTTTGATATCGGCCTCGAATCCGGCCGATGCGAAGGGATGCAGGCTGACCTCGGGTTCGGCGGCCACGCCGAGACTCCGATGCAGGCGGCGGTATTCGGCATTGGTGCGTTCGAGCGCATCGACCACCGCGCGCCGCACCCGCACCTGGAAACCCTCGATCGGGTGCGCGCCCGCCCGCAATTCGACCCGCAGGGTGAGGGTCTGCTCGAACTGCCGACCGACCCTGGTGGCGAGCACGAACTTTCCGGTCACGGTCGGGGCGATATCGGGATGTTCCAATGCCATTCGGATGCTGTCGGGGTAGATCTTCAGCGCATAGAAGGAGGCGGAGATGTCGGTGCGCCGGTGCAGCGCGAGGAACCGGCAGGAATCGGTCGACGTAGCGATCGGTATGTCGTTGTCGCCGACCAGATCCGCGAGTTCGGTGGCCGAATACAGCCTGCCCTGATCGTTGATGCGATAGCGCACCAACGGAACCGCGGTATCGACGGTGAACAGAAAACGCTGCTCGGCATCGACCTCGGCGAAGCGGTAGTCCGTATCGTATTCGACCAGGGTCGGCTGGATTTCGTCCGGGCCGAACAATGCCGCGCCCACCGCCCGCTGTCGCTGGGCCAACTGGCGCACCGCGATGGTGGTTGCGGTCTCGTGCCCCATGATGCCGGCATCCGCGGTGCCGTAGATCAGGCAGGTCGCGGTGGGGTCGCCGGATTTGCCGATCCGCCGCAGCACCCAGTCGCGCCAGTGCTCACTGATCGCCTCCCCCGCCAACAGGATTCGCAGATCCTGACGCAGTACCTCGTCAGGGGCACGGTCCAGCACATCCTTGACGAACGGCGGATATCCAGCGAGCACCACTTGGTCGTAGCGCGGGCCGAGAGCGGCGATATTGGCGAGGATCGCCTCGGCGTCGATGCCGGGTGCGATGACCGAGAGCCGATGGCCGCGGCGGCGCAGCATCAGCGCGCCGGTGTAGGTGTAGGTGCCACCGATCCAGTTGCCCATGGCGAAGCCGATCACCAACAGCGTCGAGCGGCGGTCGGATCGAAAGCACTGCTGGAAGATTCGCGCGTACAGTTCCGCGCTCTCGTCGAGGGCGGCGATATCGCGCGGCCAGTAGGTCGGGCGGCCGGTGGAGCCCGAACTCGTCGACCACGCTGCGGCCCTGGTGATATCGCCGCGCCAGACGAGCGCGTCCAATGGGTATCGGTGCAGATAGTTGTCCTTGGTCATCGCGGGCACATTGGCGAAGTCGGCGAGGGTGTGGACATCGGCGGGGCGCACGCCGTGCGCGGCAAGGAAATCCGCGTAGGCGGGCACCTGGCGAGCGGCGCGATGGAAGACGCCGAGGGCACGGTGGAATCCGGGCGTCGGGTCCGGCTTCACCGTGGGCAGAGGTATCGACATGATGGTTGTCCTTGATCGGAGATGGTGCTCCGCAATCGTCCGACCTGCGATAACGCGGGACGGAACAGTCCATACAAGGTCCATACAGCCGCTGCGCGGCGGGTTCAGCGTGTCGAACAGAGCGGTCGGGATGCGACGCCGGGCAGGTAGCGCTGCCACTCCGCGGCGCTGAGACCGGTGCTGCCGCTATCGCACAGCTGCGCGGCGACGCGGTCGGGATCTGTCATCCACAGGCGCACGACCTTATCGGGGCCCGCACCGATGAGCAGCTGACCGTCCAGTCCGTAGCCTGCGTCATTGACCCGGCCGATATATGCGGTCAGCACCGCGACCCGGCGTGGTTCATCAGGGTCGATGACATCCCAGACCCAGATATCGCTGCCCTCACCGCCGCCGACGACGTAGCGGCCGTCGGGGCTGAAGTTCACCGTGATCACCGGATCGGGCGGTCCCTCGAGAGTGCCCAGGTGTCTGGGCTTTTCCGGATCGGACACATCGAACAGCCGGGCCGTATGGTCGGTGCTGCCCGCGACGATCCGCTTGTCCTGCGGGCTGAAGGCCACCGAGGAGACATCGTTGTCGAAGCCGGTGAGGGAGGGCAATTCCCGTGGTGGTGCGCCGCGCTGGCCGATATCCCACATCCGCACGACGTCATCGGTGGTAGGGATGGCGAGCAGGGTGCCGCTCGGGTCGATCGCGACCAGATTCGGCAGCGCGGGCTTCACATCGATGGGTGCGATGAGCCGTGGGGCGTTCGGGTCGGCGACATCCCACAGTGTCGCGATGGAATTGTCCTGCCCGACGACCGCGAGTACGGATCCGTCCGGGCTGAAGGCGATCGCGGCCACAATGCCCTCGACCGCTCGGATCGGTTGCGCCAGCATCCTCGGCTGCTGCGGGTCGCGGACGTCCCAGAGATAGAGGTGTCCGGTACGGGTGCCGATAGCGGCGCGGGTGCCGTCGGCGGAGAACGCGACGGCGCCGCAGGTCTTTTCGCCGTCGCCCACCCCCAGCGCCGGGTAGCCGACCGGTGCGACCGGATCGGTGACGTCCCAGATGCGCGGACGGCTGTCCCCGGCACCGGTTCCGGTGAGCAAGCGGGTACCGGTGCGGTCGAACGGTGTCTGATAGATCGTGCTCTGCGCGCCGCGCAGCACCGGACCGGGCAGTGGCCACAGGTGCGTCACTCCGGTCTCGTCACCGGTGATGACCAGGTGTCCGCCGAGCGCGTAGCGGACCGAGACCACGATCGCCGGATTCGGCAGGATCATCTCCGGGTCGGTCGATTCGGTGGTGTCGAGTTTCCAGATGCGGGTGCTGTGATCGGAACTGCTCACCGCGAGTCGCGATCCGTCGGGACTGAAGGTCAGATCGTTGATGTAGCTGTCGAATCCGCGCAATCTGGGCAACTCCCTCGGCGCGGTCGGATCGTCGAGTCGCCAGCGCAGCACTTCCCGGGATCGGCCGCCCGCGACAAGGGTTTTGCTGTCGGGACCGAACCGCACCGCGAGCGCCTGCGCCGTCGAACCATCGGCCGGACGGTCGTAGACCTGCTCGGTCGCCGCGCCGGCGAGCCGCCAGATCCGCAGCGACGCTTCCGGTCCCGCCGCCGCGAGCAGTGTGCCGTCGGGGCTGTACGCCGCCACCGGGAACCCGGCGGGTAATGCGAGCGCGGGCAATGCGACCGGGTGATTCGGATCGGCGATATCCCATCTGGCTACTGCGGTATCGGTCGTGCCCGCGGCGAGTTGGTGCCGGTCCGGGCTGAATACCACCCCTGTATAGGTGACATCCGAAGTTCGCACCACCGAAAGCTGGTGCGGTGTGCGGGGATCGGCGATGTTCCACAGCTCGATCCGCCCCGCGGTGATCCTGACAAGTACATCGTCGCCCGGACCGATTTCCAGCATCATGGGCTGCGGACCCGGCGAGCCCGCTGGCGGCGGAATCCGGCCGACCTCGGTCGCCGGGGTGACGCCGCCGCGCACCCGGTACAGGGTGACCGTCGCGTCGACCGCGCCGATGGCCAGCAGCGTGCCGCCGGAATCGGTGGCGACGACCGTGCGGCCTGCATGCGCTCCGACGAACCGAACCGGAGTGTGCACGGCGGTCGAATCCAGCAGCGCCGAGCGCGCTTCCAGCGTCGGCTCGACCCGATACGCCGCCAAGGCCAGTTGCGCGGACAATGCGGGATCCTTGTCCCGCAATCGAACCGCCTGCAGTGCGATCTGCCGGGACATCGCGTTATCGCGCGCCTGCGCGGCGCTCTGCTGCTGGGTGTAGGCCGCGAGGGCCAGTACCAGCGCCACCACCGAAGCCATCGCCAGCGCCGCCACCAGCCGCTGCAGTATGCGGGTGCGGCGACGTTGGGCGCGGATCGCCGCCTGCTGCTCGGCGGAGCTGGCGGCGAGGTAGTCGCGTTCGCGCTGATTCAGGTCGCGGTGGTGGCCGCCGGTGCTCGCCCACTCCTGCACCAGGGGCAGCCGCGCCGGGCCGAGCAGTTCACCGGGGTCGCAACCGCTGTCGTACCAGACCTGGGCGGCATGGGTGAGCCTGCGATGCACGATCAGTCCGCCGCGATCGCTGTCCACCCAGTCCGACAACCGATCCCACGCGCCGATGATCGCCTCGTGCGTGATCTCGACCGTCTCCTCCTCACAGGTGAGCAGGCGCTGGGCACAGAATCGGTCGATCACCGTATTGACGTCGGCGGCGGTGTCAGCCGCGAAGAACAATTCCGAACGATGCACCCGCCGCCGGGTCACGCTCTCCTCGTCGATGGTCACCAAGCGCAGGAAGGTGCGCCGCGCGATCTGCCGCTGCGGGCCGGTGAGCCCGGCATAGACGGCATCGGCACTGTGCTGGATCGCGCCCGCGATCCGACCCGCGGCGGTGTAGTCGAGTACGGTCATCCGCCGCCGGGTGCCGCGCTGCCAGGTCTGCAGCAGCGCGTGCGACAACAGCGGTAGGGCACCCACGTCGTGCGCTGCGCGGGACCCGTGCGGTGCGAGTTCGAGCATCAGCAGTTGGACCAGGTCCTCGTCGACGGTCCACCCCGCCTTGCGCGCGGGTTCGACGATGACCTCGCGCACGCCCTCGCTGCTCAGCGGCCGGACCAGCACCGCATTGCCGCCCAGCGCATCGTGCAGTACCGATTCCTCGGCGGCGTGCCGATAGAAGTCGGCGCGCAGGCCGAGCACGAAAACCGTTCGGACACTTTCGTGGTCGGCAATCGCCTCCAGGAACTCTGCCCGCCCCAGCTGATCCTGGCACTGGGTCCAGGTCTCCTCGAACTGATCGAGCACCAGGACCTCGACGTCGGCGCAGTCGCGCAGTGCGGCCATCGGATCCGCGCCGGGCAGCGCGACACCAGTGGTAAGCCCCTCCTCCCGCAGTGCGGGCAGCAGACCCGCCGATAGCAGGGAGGATTTGCCGGATCCGGACGCACCGATGACGAACAGGATGCGCGGTCGCCCCCGTGAGCGCAGCAGCGTTTCGACCTTGCCCACCAACACCGTGGCCAGCTCGGAGCGCCCGAAAAACCAACCGGCATCATCGAATCGGAACGGTTCCAGCCCTCGATACGGGCTCTCGTCATCGCGGCGGCGCCGCCCCGTTGTGCCGCGAACCCGGCGCACCGCGGTCAGCCATGGCTCCTGCTCCGCCCGCGTATCGAGGCCACAAACGGTGAGGACCGCGCGGAACATTTTCTCATTGGCGTCGGTCGGAACATGTTGCCCCGCAAACCATCCGCTGAGTGTGCCCTGCGGGCATCCGGAAAGTTCCACGGTCTGACGGACAGTCAGCTCCGCCGCGATCCGCAATGCCGACAGTGCGCTGGCGAATTCTTCGCGAGTTCGAATTGCCGTGGGATCGAGCCCCCCGGCCCACCCTCCTACCACGCACTGACCATAGAGATTCCGCGCGCGCGGCCGAAAGAGTCGTACGGACCTTGTATTGACTACTACCGGCCCTGCTTTCGCTGATCACACCATGTACATCGGGCCCGATCCATCCCGAGTCGACAGGAGAGTCCGTTGACCATCGACCGCACCGAACATTCGATGACCAGCGACCGCACCATGGAGTTCGCGCATCGGCAGTACCCCGAGTATCCGACGCAATGGCGCGTCAGTTGGCTGCCCGATCGCCGCCTGACCGACGATCAGGCCTGGGCCGCAATGGAACTCGCCGAACTGCTGGCCGATCCCGATATCCGTTACGACGCCGTCGCCATGGCGTGCGCGATCCGCTGCGCGGGCCGACTCGGCCTCATCGTCGAACAGGCGATGCTGGCGCTGGACGGCCGAAGAGCCATGCACGGCTGATCAGGCCGGTAACCCGGCCGGCCCCGAGCCGAAGAGCGCTAGTCGGCGTCGCCGCCCGCGATGCGCAGGATCTCGTCGACGATCAGCTCGGGCTCGGTGAACATGATGAGATGACCGGAGCGCCGCGCCTCGACCAGCCGACCGTTGGGGAAGGCGGCGGCGGTGCGGCGATGGGCGGCGGTCAATGCCATCCGGGTCTTCTTGTCCGGCCCTGACAGTTTCGTGCCGGTGATGACGCTGACGTCGAGGGCACCGAGTCCATGTGGCTGCTCGCGCAGCTTTCCCAAACCCTCAATGAATTGGTCCTGTTCGGCGATCATGATGCGCGCGGCCCGCATCGTGAAGTCCTCGGCGCGATGGTCGGCGACGATATCGGCGGGTTGCTTACCGCCCATCCGGCTGCCGAGCAGCCGGTAGAGCCCGGACCTGGCCAGCATTGGCAGCAGGACCCGGGTCATCGCGTACCGCTTCTGGGCCGAAGGCAGAAAATACAGCTCACAGTTCTCGTCGCTCTGATCGACGAGAACGATTCCCCGAAGGTCGGCGGGATTCGCCTGCGCGGCGACGCGGACGATGGGCCCACCCCAACTGTGCCCGACGAGAATGAAGGGACCATCCCCCAGTTCCCGCAGCACGGCGGCGAGATCGTCGGCCATTCGATCGAGCGTGCGCGGTTGTGGATCATCATCGCTGCGCCCGGTCCCGGCCCGGTCGTAGACCACGGCGCGCACGCGCTCGGCGACCACCGGCTGTACAAGGCCCCAGATCGATCGCGAGAATCCCATGCCGGATTCGAATACGACGGTCGGCCCACCCGATCCGCGCACCATATAGTGCAGCCTACGGCCATCGGTCGTCGTCACGAATGCGCTCGTCCCAAAGGTGTGTCCCGCTTGGCGCCCCTGCCCGGCGACCCGCTCGATCACTGTGCCCACCCGTCTTCCGTCGATGTCCGCGAAGCTCACTGTGCCTGCCGCTCGAGCCGCGATGGCCCGCTTACAGGACTAGACAACTTCGGCCGGGCATGCAAACCGATTCACCATCGGGCGGGTCTCGACGGGGACCTCCAGCCGGTGACGGGGCGAACGCCGCCGACTGGAGTCGAAACCGGCTGCGGTCAGGTCAGTTTCAGCGAACGACCGATGATTTCCTTCATGATCTCGGTGGTGCCGCCGTAGATGGTCTGGACGCGAGCATCCATGTAGGCCTTCGCGATCGGGTATTCCTTCATATAGCCGTAGCCGCCGTGCAACTGCAGGCAGCGGTCGATGAGGTCGAGCTGTTCCTCGGTGCTCCACCACTTGGCCATCGCGGCATCCTCGACCGAGAGCTTGCCCGCATTGAGGTCTTCGATGAAGCGGTCGACCAGGACGCGGACCGCGGTGGTCTTCGTTGCCAGTTCGGCGAGCACGAACCGAGTGTTCTGCAGTGCGCCGATGGGCTTGCCGAACGCCTTGCGGTCGCGGACGTACTGGATGGTCATCTCCAGGCACGACTCCATGGCCGCGGCCGCCATGACGGCAATGGACAGGCGCTCCTGCGGCAGGTTGTGCATCAGGTGGATGAAGCCCATGCCCTCGGTGCCGAGCAGGTTCTTACCGGGGACGCGGACGTCGGTGAAGCTCAATTCGGCGGTGTCCTGCGCCTTGAGGCCGAGCTTGTCGAGGTTGCGACCGCGTTCGAAGCCGGGCATACCGCGCTCCACGACGAGCAGGCTGAAGCCCATCGCGCCCTTGGATGGATCGGTCTGCGCGACGACGATGACGATATCGGAGTTGATGCCGTTGGTGATGAAGGTCTTGGCGCCGTTGAGGATCCAGTCGTCGCCGTCCTTCACCGCGCGGGTCTTGATGCCCTGGAGGTCGGAGCCGGTGCCGGGTTCGGTCATGGCGATGGCGGTAATGATCTCGCCGGAGCAGAAGCCCGGCAGCCAGCGCTGCTTCTGCTCGTCATTGGCGAGCTCGAGCAGATAAGGCGCGATCACATCGTTGTGCAGGGCGAAGCCGAGACCGGAGTACTGGCCGCGGACGGACTCCTCGGCCACGATCGCGTTGTAGCGGAAGTCCTTCACCCCACCGCCGCCGTACTCCTCCGGCATGGCCATACCGAGGAATCCTTGTTTACCGGCCTCGAGCCAGACCTCGCGGTCGACAATCCCCTGCTCTTCCCACTTCGCGTGATTCGGCGCGACGTGCTGATCGAGGAACTTCCGGAACGACTCCCGGAACAGCTCATGCTCGGGTTCGAACAGTGTCCGCTCCACACCAACCTCCTAATAACCACCCAGCCGGCCCACACCGACCCATCCTCCCCCATACGGTACCCGCACCAAGAACCCTCGTTCACTTCCGACCCAAAAATCATGGCCTCACCTGCCCAACCCCCCACAATCCCCCGAACCAACCGAGATTCCCCACAAACCCCCCACCAATTCGCCCACCCATCGAGAATGCGCTGATGCAGGGTGTATCTCGGGGTGTGCCTGCATCAGCGCATGGTGATCGTTTGTCCAGGGCTCAGGATGGGAGATTCAGGCCCTGGGCGAGGACTGGCCAGGAGGTTTTGAGGGCGTCTTGCCAGTAGCCCCAGGAGTGGGTTCCTGAGGGTTGGAAGTCGTAGGTGGCGGGGATGCCGAGTTGGGTGAGGCGGGTCTGGAGGTTGTGGGAGCAGTAGTTGGTCGCGGCTTCGATCGCACCGCCGAGGGCGACCTGGTTGGTGAGGCCACCGACGCCGGGGAGGGTGTGCGGGCCGTTGAGCGTATCCCACTGGCCGGGCATACCGTTGCCGTCGGAGATGAACAGGTTCAGGCCGCGCAGCTGGTCGGCGTGCACGTATGGGTCGTTCGCGGCCCACATCGGATCACCTTGCGGCCCATACATATTCACCGAATCACCGCCACCCACCGCGACCACGGAGTTGACCATGCCGTAGCCGACGGGGTCGGAGATCTGCGCGCAACCGCTGTAGGCGGCAACCGATTTGTACAGACCGGGCGCGGCGATCGGCAGTTGCAGCACCGAAGTGCCCGACATCGACAGGCCCGCGATCGCATTGGTGCCGTTCGTGCCGAGGCCGCTGTCGATGAGCGGCGGCAACTCCTGGGTGAGGAAGGTCTTCCACTTGTTGACGCCGAGCTCCGGATCCGGCGCACGCCAGTCGGTGTAGTAGCTCCAGTGGCCGCCGACCGGTGTGACCACATTCACATTCTTATCGTCGAAGAACTGTGCGGCATCGGTGCGCGCCTGCCAGGTCGCCGAATCCTCCCCGCCGCCGGCGCCATTGAGCAGATACAGGGTCGGTCGTGGAACCGAGGTGTCGGCGGGACGCTGCACCTGGAGCTCGATGTTCTTGTCCATGGCGGCCGAATACACCTGCAGCGTCAGATTGCGGCCGTCCTCGACCGCGACCTCGGCGATATAGGAACCATCGGACGAGCGCGACGAGGCGAGCAGTTTGCCCGAGGAGACGATCGGATCGGCCGAACCGGCAGCGGATGCGAGAAATCCGCCAGAGGCGGCCGGAAAACCCACCAGAACCGCTGCTACACCCGCCACTGCCGCTATTCGCGCTCTCGTACCAACCATTCGGCCAAGGTAGGGAGAGTTACTGAAAAATAACTGAGAGCAGCCTCAGAACAGACTGCGCAGTCGGCCGAAGAGGGTGCGACCCGGATCACGCTCGCGCTCGCTGAACAGGAACCGCAGTTCCTCCTCCAGCTCCTTGCGCACCACATCACGCAATTCCACCGCGGCGGCATGCTTATCGACCGCATCCCGCCACGGCGTCGGGTCGATCGGCGCACCGGCGGAGAAGTAGAAGCGCTCGGGCCGTGGAATACCGGTCGGGCCGACACCACGGATGAGCGGCGGGGTCAGTTCGCGATTGAGACCGAGTGCTTCGACGGCCCAGCGCAGTGGGCGCATGACCGGATGGTCGCCGTCGACGACGATGTCGTAGGCGTCGTCCACGCCGATCATCGCCACCGGCACGATCGGCGCACCCGCTTCGATCGCCATATGCGCGAAGCCGGAGCGGCCCTCCCATTTGAGGACGTACTTTTCGTTCTTGCGGCGCACCGCTTCTCGGCCACCGCCGGGAAAGACGATGACGGCCTCGCCGCGGGCCAGCAGTGCGAGGCAGTTGCTGCGATTGCCGCGCACCGCCCCGAAGTGGTGCAGCAACTGCCGGATGCCGGGCACATTGATGAGCACATTCTCGGCAAGCCCACGGATCAGCCGCCCGCGACGGCGCAGCACCTCCGGCAGCAACAGCGGCGCATCGATACCGCCCATCAGATTGTGGTTGCCGACCAGCAGGACCGGACCCTCGGCCGGAATGTTCTCCAGGCCGTAGAACCGCGGACTCGTCCACGCGCGCAGCGGCGCGAGCAGGGTGTCGAGCACCCGCTTATCGGTGTCGGTGAGCGAAACCGATAGTGGCGCACCGTCACTCAGCACTGGTGTGGCGAGCGACGAATCACCGGAGCGCCGATCACCGGAATCGGCCGCACCGGAGTGGTCATGCGACATGGAACCCTCCTGATGTCGATTCGATGACGATAGCGCAACGAATTCGCCTGTGTCGCACTGGATGTGCCGGGGATGCGCTACCGACCGGCCGGTCCGTGAGCGAACTGGGCAAACACCGGTGTGTCGGCCGCCGCCCAGCCGCCGTCCGCAGCGCGGTGGCCGACTGCTCGCCGGTCGCTGGATGCCGCCACGGCTCAGCGCGAATACCCATTGGTCGCGGCCGAACCCGCTCCATCGGTTTGCGCCGAACCACCGGCGTGCGCGTACTGCGACAGGGCCGCGGCCAGTGCGTGCGGCACGCGCGCGCGGACCCGGGTGCCGCCCTCCTCGTGCTCGGAGGTGGTGATGCGCCCGTCCGCGTGGATGCGGGCCAGCAGATCACCGCGGGTGTACGGCAGCAGCACGCTGATCTCCACATCGAGGCCACCGAGCACCTCGGCCAAGCGCTCACGCAGTTCGGCGATACCGGCGCCCTTGTGCGCCGAGACATACGACGCGTCGGGCAGCATGGCGCGCAACCGGGTGAGCTCGACCGGATCGATCGCATCGATCTTGTTGACCACCAACAGTTCCGGCGGCGCTGGCGTGCCCGACTGCTTGATCACGTCGGTGATCACCTCGCGGACCGCCTTGATCTGTTCGGCGGGCAGCGGATCGGAGCCGTCGACCACGTGCAGCAGCAGATCCGCGCCGGTGACCTCCTCCAGGGTGGACCGGAACGCCTCGACCAGCTGGGTCGGCAGATGCCGTACGAAACCGACGGTATCGGTGAAGACGACCTCGCGGCCATCGTCCAACTCGGCGCGGCGCGTGGTCGGATCCAGGGTCGCGAACAGGGCGTCCTGGACCAGTAGGCCCGCGCCGGTCAGCGCGTTCATCAGACTGGATTTGCCCGCATTGGTGTAGCCGACGATCGCCACCGACGGGATGCCGCTGGAAGTGCGGCGGGCCCGCTTGGTGTCGCGTGCGGTCTTCATCTCGCGAATCTCGCGGCGCAGCTTGGCCATCCGCTCGCGGATGCGACGGCGGTCGGTCTCGATCTTGGTCTCACCGGGACCACGCAGACCCACACCGCCACCGTTGCCACCCGCACGACCACCGGCCTGCCGGGACATGGACTCACCCCAACCGCGCAGTCGCGGCAGCATGTATTCCATCTGGGCGAGCGAGACCTGCGCCTTGCCCTCGCTGGAGGTGGCGTGCTGGGCGAAGATGTCCAGGATCAGCGCGGTCCGGTCGATCACCTTGACCTTGACGACCTTCTCCAGTGCGGTCAGCTGTGCCGGTGTCAGTTCACCGTCGCAGATCACCGTATCGGCGCCGCTTTCGAGCACCACGGCGCGCAGTTCGTCGGCCTTGCCGGAGCCGATGTAGGTCGCCGGGTCCGGCTTGTCGCGACGCTGGATCAGGCCCTCGAGGACCTCCGAACCCGCGGTCTCGGCCAGCGCGGCCAGTTCGGCCATGCTCGCCTCGGCCTGGGTGGCGCTGCCGGTGGTCCAGACCCCGACCAGCACGACCCGCTCCAGGCGCAGCTGCCGATACTCGACCTCGGTGATATCGGTGAGCTCGGTGGACAGACCCGCGACCCGGCGCAGCGAGGAGCGCTCGTCGAGCTGCATCTCGCCGACCGTGGGATCGGCGGTCCACCCGGACCGCTTCATCCGCGCGGCGTGCTCGGCTACTACGTCGCCGGTGTCTTCCGTCGTGTCCTCGACGGCCTCGACGAGGTCGTTGTCGTCGTCGGCCGGAGTGAATTCATAAGTCTTTGATTTCGTCATACAGCATCCATGCTGCCACGCGAGCTCGGGTACGCGCATTCGGTTATCCCTGGACACGGCCGACGCGGGTGGTTCGCACCGGTCCGGGCGAGTCGTCGACGTCCACACGTTGTCCGCAGTTCGGCCACCAGAGCCCCGACCCGAATCCGTAGGTCGTAATCGCAGCCGACCTCAACGGGCACATCAATTCGGCCCCGCGCGGCACCACCGGATCACACCCGAGTACGCGGGACGGCATAGTTCGATTCTTGCGCCCCTCGCCCAGTGTTCGATCGCCGCGCCGTCCAGGTGCGGTATGTCGTCGCTCAGCCCAGCGCGACCACCCTGATCACGCCCCGCTCAGGTTGCCCATGACGGTTCGGAAGATATGACGTGCGTCGATGGGGGTCGACGCCAATGGCATTGATCGTCTCCGTTCTCAGTGCTGGTTGTGATATCCGAGCACCGCGGAGCAGATAAGCCGGCGCGAACCGAAGCCACGTGCGCAGCGAGCTACGCAGTCTCCCACCAGCTTTCGGCAATCCGACCGGTCGCCACCAGCACAGACGGGCCACGCAACCATGCCGCACCGTCGGCGAGGCGGACCGTGACCTCACCGCCCGGTACCCGAACCCGGACCTCGCCGCTATCGGTGGCGATGCGGAAACCGTTGGCGGCCAAGGCGGCCGCCGCGGCAGCGACGGTTCCCGTTCCGCAGGACCGGGTTTCGCCGACGCCGCGTTCATAGACGCGCATATCGACCGCGCCGTCGACCAGTCCGGTCACGATCTCGACATTCACGCCGTGTGGGAACAGATCCGGGTCGAATCCCGGGGCGACGCCGAGATCGAGTTTGGCGAGCGCGTCGGCGGACAGGCTCGCATCGACACAGGCCAGGTGCGGATTGCCGACATCGATGCCGATACCGGGAAATGCCCAGCCGCCGATGGTGGCGGTCGACGGACCCAATTCGCGCACCATCCCCATACCGACGGTGACCTCGCCGTTGACCGGCCCGCCACTGTGCACGGTGACCGGACGGGCTCCAGCCCGGCTGCCGACCACGTACTCCCCGCGCGTTTCGAGTCCCTGTGCCGCCAGGTAGTGCGCGAACACCCGCACTCCGTTACCGCACATCTCGGCGATCGAGCCGTCGGCATTGCGGTAATCCATGAACCAGTCGGAGTCGGCGACACCCTCCGGGATCTCGGCGAGCACACCGGCATCGCGCAGCGCACCCGCGCGCGCCACCCGCAGCACACCGTCCGCGCCCAGGCCGCGCTGGCGGTCGCACAGCGCGGCCACCCGCTCCGCGGTCAGGTCCAAGCGGACCTGCGGATCGGGCAGCACCACGAAATCGTTCTGGGTGCCGTGGCCCTTGGTGAACTCGATATCCGACACGTCGCGCATTCTCCCTGCTTATCGTCCTCGAACCAACGTACGACGCTGCCGCGAAATTTCGTACAGCGCGACCGCGGCGGCCGATGGCGCGCCGAGCGAGCTGGCGGTGCCACCCATCGGGATGTAGACCATATCGTCACAGGCCTGCTGCCAGGCCGCACTCATGCCGCTGGTCTCATTGCCGATGACCAGGATGGTCGCCTCGGTGAAGTCGTAGTCGAAGACCGCGGCCGCGCCGTGCTCATCGGTGCCGACAATGCGGGTCGGGATCCCGCGCTGCACCTGCCGGTCGCGGAATTCGAGTACCTGCGCGGTCCCGGCCGCACGAAATACCGGCATGGCGAACAGCGAACCGGTGGACGCGCGGACCGCCTGCGGATCGTATTGGTCGGCGCCGTGGCCGGTGACGATGATCCCGCTGGCGCCGAACGCATCCGCCGAGCGGATGAGCGTACCGAGATTGCCCGGCGAGTTGGGGCGATCGAAGACGACCACCACCGGTGGCGCGGCGTCACCGGGTTCACCGGGTTCGAAGGTATCGAGCTCGGGTTCCTTCGATATCGCGACGGCCACCAATTCCGGTATGCCGGTGGACTTTTCGCCGAGTTCGGCCATCAGCTCGGGAACCAGGCCGACCTGCGGCACACCGCTGGTCTCCAGGAGTTCACGCGCCCAGCTCGACAGATCGGGCGCGCCGAGCCGGTAGAGCATCGTTTCCAGCGGCCAGTCGTTGGCGAGCGCCTGGGTGATCGGACGCACGCCCTGCACCAGGAAGCGGCCGTCGCGGTGGCGTTTGGTGCGGTTGTTCAGGTACGCCTGCCACACCTGCACCGAGGCATTGCGGGTACTCACACGACGGGTCACTGCGGCGTCCGTTCCTTGTCGAGCATGGACAGTGTGGTCGCGACCAGATCGGGATCGGCGCCGTCCACCCAGCGCACCCGGGGATCGCGGCGGAACCACGAGCGCTGCCGCCGGACATAGCGCCGGGTGCCGATCAGCGTGCGTTCCTGTGCGTGGTTCAGGTCGTATTCGTTGTCCAGATATGACAGGACTTGTGCGTAGCCGATCGCCCGGCGCGCCGTGACGCCCTCGCGCAGACCCTGACCGATCAGGCCGCGGACCTCCTCGACGAGACCGGCCTCGAACATCCGCGCGGTGCGCAATTCGATGCGCGCGTCGAGTTCTTCCGTCTCCCGGTCGACGCCGATGATCACGGTGTTCCAGCGCGGTCGTCCGATGGCGGGCGCCGAGGCCGCGAACGGGCGGCCGGTGAGTTCGACGACCTCGAGCGCGCGCACCATGCGACGGCCATCGGTGGGCAGAATGGTCGCCGCGGCGGCCGGATCGGCCTGCCGCAGTGCCTCGTGCACCGCGTCGAGGCCGCGCTCGGCCAGCAGCTGCTCCCAGCGCGCGCGGACGGTGGGGTCGGTGGCCGGAAACTCCCAATCATCGAGCAGCGCTTGGACATACATCATCGACCCGCCCACGATGATCGGGATGCGCCCGCGGGCCATGATCTCGCGCACGTCCACGCTGGCCGCGGCCTGGTAGGCGGCGACGGTCGCGGTTTCGGTCACGTCGAGGACATCGAGTTGGTGGTGTGGGATATCGCGGCGTTCGGCCGGCAGGAGTTTCGCGGTGCCGACATCCATGCCGCGGTAGAGCTGCATCGCATCGATATTCACGATTTCGCCGCCGAGCCGCTCGGCCAGCTCGAGACCGAGATCGGATTTGCCGGTGGCGGTGGGGCCGACGACGGCGATGGGAGTTATCCCATTGCCGGACAACGGGTCCAGCGGCGCCGAGCCCGTCGGATGCGAGTCCGAATCGCTCACGAATCACCTCCCGACACGCTCGGCCGCCAGACGCTCACCTGATACCCGACGCCGAACGGCGCATCGCGGTACAGGGTTTCGACGCAGGGGGCCTTCGGATCCGCGGCGAACAAACCGGCGAGCACCTGATACGCCGCGCGCCCGGATAGTGCCAGTTCGGCGCACAGTGTCGGATCCAAGGCGAGCAGTCCCGCGGTATCACCTTCTGCCAGGGCTCGGTCCAGCTCGCGCTGCACGTCGGCGGCGCGTTCGTCGAGATAGCCGGGCGCCTTGAGCGTCAGGGTCGCGGCGCCGTCGGCGAGCACCAGGACACCAGCCGGTTCGGGCGAGCCGTCCAGGGCGCTACGCAGGTCCGCGCCGATCCGGGCACATCGATCGACGGGGGTATCCGCGGCGACCAGCGTCGTCGAGGCGACCGCCTCGGGTGCGACCTGGCCACGCAACCATCCGGCGATCAGGGCGGGTAGCGGCAGCTGCGGATCCGCCGTGTCGGGAGTTTGCCGCGCCCGCTCGAGTGCATCGTCGGAGAGCGCGACCTGGACCTCCGCACCGAAACCGCGGAAGGTGCCCACCGCGTCCTGGCCGACGACCTGCGCGGCATCGCCCACACCGATGACCGTCCAGTGCTGCGTCACGGCCGCCAGTGCGCCGACCGCGGTGAGCGCGGCCGCGCGCAGCACCGCTGGCGCGTCATCGGGATCGGCCCCGGCCGCGTGCGCGAGACCGCCGCAGAGCTCGGGCACCAGGATCGGCGGCGACGGGACCAGGGCCGCAATGGAGAACACGCCGTAACCGTAGTCGTTGGCCGAATGAGCGATCCACACTGCCGCTGCCGCCCTCCGTAAGGTCCGGCTTCGAGTGTCTCTGCCGCAAACTTGGCCGAGATTGATAGTGTTCGAGGTGCTACAACCCAGGTCATCACGGGTTGATTTCCCTGGGAATCATCAGTCGGAGGGTATTGATCGATGGTTTACAGGGCTCGGACCGGGTTCAATGGAGTGAGCTAGGGCGTAACCAGGCAGCCGTGACGCGCGGCAGGGACGAGGAGCAATGAATCAAGCATCGCGCAGCGATTCAGTGAGGGGTGGCGGCGGGGAGACGGGTGAGCGCGACAGCAACGGAACGGCGAAAGCGACCCCAGGCAGCACGCCGCGCCCCTCGGATGCCCCGAAGGCCGCCGCCCCTAAACCTTCCGCCACCCCGAAACCGTCCGCGGCCCCCAAACCAGGCGGGTCGACGGCACATCCGAAGCCGCACGCGATCAAACCAGCGCCAGGTCCGGCGGCGCAACATCCGCATCCGGTCGTTGTCCCGACCGTCAGCGATCCCAGTGCCTGGGGCCGCGTCGACGATGACGGCACCGCCTGGGTGAAGACCGCCGATGGCGAACGCGTCGTCGGTTCCTGGCAGGCCGGTGACGCCGCCGAGGGGCTCGCGCACTTCGGCCGCCGGTTCGACGATCTGGCCACCGAAGTAGCGCTGCTGGAGGCGCGGCTGGCCGCTGGCGCGGATGCCCGCAAGACCAAGGCCGCCGCGGTCACCATCGCCGAATCGCTGCCCACCGCCGCCGTTATCGGCGATATCGACGGGCTGGCGCGACGACTGCAGGCCATTGCCGAACACTCCGAAGAGGCGGCGGCGCACGCCAAGGAGGAGAAGGAAAAGGCCAGACACGAGCACACCGAGCGCAAGGAAGCGCTGTGCGCCGAGGCCGAGAAGATCGCCACCGAATCCACCCAGTGGAAGGCAGCGGGCGATCGGCTGCGCGAAATCTTGGACGAGTGGAAGTCGATCCGCGGGGTGGACCGCAAGGTCGACGACGCGCTATGGAAGCGCTACTCCAAGGCCCGCGAGGCCTTCAACCGGCGCCGTGGCGCGCACTTCGCCGAACTCGATCGCGAACGTGCGGCCGCGAAGACGCGCAAGGAAGAACTCTGCGTACGCGCCGAGGAGCTGTCCGGCTCCACCGACTGGGGCGGCACGGCGAGTGTGTTCCGCGATCTGCTCGCCGAGTGGAAGGCCGCGGGGCGGGCGCCGCGCGAGGCCGACGAGGCGCTGTGGCGGCGGTTCAAGAGCGCCCAGGATGTGTTCTTCGCGGCGCGCAATGCCGCCGTCTCCGAACGCGACGCCGAATTCGAGCACAATGCGGCCGCCAAGGAAGAGCTGCTGCGCGCCTATGAACACATTGATCCGGCCACTGGTCTGGACTCGGCCCGCGCCGCACTGCGCGAGCTGCAGGACAAGTGGGACGCGATCGGCAAGGTGCCGCGCGAGCGCATCCAGGAGTTGGAAGGCAAGCTGCGCGTCATCGAAAAGCGGGTCCGCGACGCGGTGGACGCCCAGTGGCGCCGCACCGATCCGGAAGCAATGGCGCGGGCGGCGCAGTTCCGCGAGCGGGTGGCACAGTTCGAGGAGCAGGCCGCCAAGGCAACCGCCGCCGGGAACAAGCGCGATGCCGAGAAGGCGCTGGAGCAGGCCAAGCAGTGGCGCGAATGGGCCGAGGCCGCGGAGGGTGCCGTCAGCAATCGCTGATGGTCAGCGGCGGTGCAATGCGCTGAGCGTGCACTTTCCGCCGAATCCGGCGAGTCGTGCCGGATTCTGGAGCAAGTGCACGCTCGGTGCGGTTTCGCGGCAGGAGATTCCGTTCCTCGGTCTGTTCGCCATGATGGCCGTCGCGTTTCGGTACCGAAGGCCGAATCCGGCCTACCGCGCGGACGCCTTCGGCGTCGTGCAAGCGCTGTTCGCCATCAGCAAGCAGGCGGAGGTTCAGGAATCGCCGGTCAGGCGGCGGCGATCGCGTTCCTCGGCGGCGGCCGCCGCGATGCGGCGCTGTTCTTCCGCGGCGAGTTGCAGTGCCGTGCGGCTCCAGACGACGCGGATCCAGTGGAATGTCAGAACGATGATCGCGATGGCGCCGAGGATCAGGCCGATGCCGGGGCCAGCGCCGTGATAGTTGCCGAGGCCGGGGGTCTGGCGGTGCCAGATGGAGAAGACACCGAAGACGCTGCCGATGGCCGATCCGGCGACGGCGACCCATGCGAGCACCCAGCGGCGGGTCATCAACGCGAGCAGCGAGAAGCCGATGCCGAACAGGACGGCGAACCAGACGAAGATCCGCGACGGCAGGCCGATGTGCTCCGCGCGGGCGGCATCGGTGCTGAGCAGCACATCGAAACCGCGGGCACCGCCGGCATGCGGCAGCACCAGCGACAGCAGCAGCAGGAATACCGCCCCCGCGACCACCAGCGCGCGTACACCCGGATCGATCTCGCCGGCAATGCGCCGCTCGACGGCGTCGAGTTCGTCCTTGAACTGCTCGAAGTCGTTGCTGCTGTCGACCGAGTTCACTGAGCCCTCGTTTCCTTCGGCTGATACGTGGTCCGCTGCCTTATCCGCACCCACTGTGCCACCAGCGCTCTCACCGGCCTCAGCCGACCCACTACGTCCGGTAGTACTTTCCTCATCGTCGCCCGAGCCCGATACCGGATTGCCCGCGGCGCCGCCCTCATCCGGGGTCGAGGAGCCCCCGTCGAGCCCGCGCCCGGACGCCGAATCCGCGTCCTCGACCGCGTGATCCGCTCGGGCTCCAGCCGAATTCGATGCGGGCGAACCCGCCCCCGGTGCACCGTGTTCGCGGTCGGGTGCGGCGTCCGCTCCCCCGGCACCGCGCGTCGTGTCGTCGTCACCTGTACTCACGAATCCACCTCGCTCGAATCCGCGCAGGCGTTCAGCGCCGGTTTCCTCGGCGCGATCGACACCGCCGCACTGGCCGTGGCCGCGGTGATGACCGAACCAATGGCTCGCACGATCATGCGCCGCAGCCGGTTGAGCAGCCAGCGGCGGCCGGTTCCGGTGCGGGGGCGCCGATACGGGGTAGGCCGAGGCCGACGCCGATGGGTTCGGTCTTCGGGGTGATGCCGCGTTCGTGGGCGTCGCCCGCGCGGGTGCGGCGGTGCGACTTGATGGCCGAGTCGGCGATCAGGTGGTGCGGGGCCGCGCCGGTGATATCGACGGTGATGATGTCGCCCGGACGGATCCGCTCCGCGGTACCGTCGGGGCGGAAGTGCACGAGCCTGCCGTCGCGGGCCCGGCCGCTCATCCTGGCGGTCGCGGCGTTCTTCTTGCCGGCGCCCTCGGCCACGAGCAGTTCCACCTCGGTGCCGATCAGCGCACGGTTCGCATCGAGGGAGATCTCCTCCTGCAGCGCGATCAGCCGGTCGTAGCGTTCCTGGACCACGGCCTTGGGCAGCTGGTCGGGCATATCCGCGGCCGGTGTGCCGGGACGCTTGGAGTACTGGAAGGTGTAGGCGCTGGTGAACCGCGCCTGCCGGACCACATCCAGGGTCTCCTGGAAGTCCTCCTCGGTTTCGCCGGGGAAGCCGACAATGATGTCGGTGGTGATCGCTGCGTGCGGCATCGCCGCCCGCACCTTCTCGATAATGCCCAGGTAGCGCGCCTTGCGGTAGGAGCGGCGCATCGCCTTGAGCACCCGATCCGAACCGGACTGCAGCGGCATGTGCAGCTGCGGGCAGACATTGGAGGTCTCGGCCATCGCCTCGATCACGTCATCGGTGAATTCGGCCGGATGTGGCGAGGTGAAGCGCACCCGCTCCAGTCCGTCGATCCGTCCGGCGGCGCGCAGCAGTTTGGCGAATGCGCCGCGATCGCGGGCCTCATCGGGATCGGCGAAGGAGGCGCCGTAGGAATTCACGTTCTGACCGAGCAGCGTGACCTCCAGCACGCCCTGGTCGACCAGCGCCTGCACCTCGGCGAGCACATCACCGGGACGGCGGTCGACCTCCTTGCCGCGCAGCGACGGCACGATGCAGAACGTACAGGTGTTGTTGCAGCCCACCGAGATCGAAACCCAGCCAGCATAGGCCGATTCGCGCTTGGCGGGCAGGCTCGACGGGAACGCCTCCAGCGATTCCAGGATCTCCACCTGCGCCTCGGCATTGTGCCGGGCCCGCTCCAGCAGTACCGGCAGCGAACCGATGTTGTGCGTACCGAACACCACATCCACCCACGGCGCCTTGCGCACGACCGTGTCGCGGTCCTTCTGTGCCAGGCAGCCGCCGACGGCGATCTGCATGCCGGGCCGATCGGCCTTGATGGGCGCGAGGTGGCCGAGGGTGCCGTAGAGCTTGTTGTCGGCGTTCTCGCGCACCGCGCAGGTATTGAAGACGACGAGGTCGGCCGTCGCGCCGGGCGCGGCCTTCACATAACCCGCATCCTCGAGCAGGCCCGACAAGCGTTCGGAATCGTGCACGTTCATCTGGCAACCGAAGGTGCGGACCTCGTAACTGCGGGTGCCGTCCTGGGCCGAAGGTGCGGGAGACAACACTGCCTGTCCGATCGAATCCACCCATCCAGGGTACGGGGGTGGGCAATGCGAGTTTTCAGCGCATCGGCGCAGGCTCCGGGCCCCGACCGGGTCGCATCGGATGGGTTACGGCGCTGTGTCGACCCGGCGTGGCATAACGGTGTGTCGCGGAAACCAGGGCAAATCGCCGTTTTCCGCTTAAGGTCTTGGACCATGACCGACGAAGCCGCCGCGCCCGACACAATCGGGTTGGCCAAAACCGGGGCAGCTAGTTCTGATGAGGGCAGTACCGCCACGAGCGCGCCGATGATTTTTATGCGCAATGTGGACAAGCATTTCGGTGAACTGCATGTTCTGCGCGATATCAACCTCGAAGTCCCCAAAGGGCAGGTAGTCATTGTTCTGGGTCCCTCGGGATCCGGGAAGTCGACGCTGTGCCGGACCATCAACCGCCTCGAGCCCATCGACTCCGGCGATATCGCCATCGACGGCGTGCCGCTGCCCGCCGAGGGCCGAGCACTCGCCGCACTGCGCGCCGACGTCGGGATGGTGTTCCAATCGTTCAACCTCTTCGCGCACAAAACGATCGTCGAGAACGTGATGCTCGCGCCGCTGAAGGTGCGCAAGGTCAAGAAGGACGACGCCCGCAAGCGCGCGATGGAACTGCTCGAGCGCGTCGGCATCGCCAACCAGGCCGAAAAGTATCCGGCGCAGCTGTCCGGCGGCCAGCAACAGCGGGTGGCGATCGCCCGCGCGCTGGCGATGAGCCCGAAGGTGATGCTGTTCGACGAGCCCACCTCGGCATTGGACCCGGAGATGGTCAACGAGGTGCTCGACGTCATGGTGTCGCTGGCCAAGGAGGGGATGACGATGCTCGTCGTCACCCACGAGATGGGATTCGCGCGCAAGGCGGGCAACCGCGTGCTGTTCATGGCGGACGGGTTGATCGTCGAGGACGACACACCCGAGGTGTTCTTCACCGCGCCGAAGTCCGACCGCGCCAAGGATTTCCTCGGCAAGATCCTGAGCCACTGAACCGAGTAATCACCGCAACCGTAAAAGACTTCGGCCATGGAAACACCAGAGGGAGAAGGAACTCGATGAGGATCAACCGTGCACTTCGACTCGGCATAGGGGCGGTAGCCCTGACACTGGCCGCCAGCACCGCCGCCTGTGGGGGCGGCAGCGACAAAACCGCACTGGACCACGCCAAGGACGGCAAGCTCACCGTCGGTATCAAATTCGATCAGCCGGGCCTCGGCCTGCGCAACAAGGACGGCTCCTACAGCGGCTTCGACGTCGAGGTCGCCAAGTACGTCGCGGGCAAGCTCGGCGTGAAGCCGGAGAACATCACGTTCAAGGAGTCGCCCTCCGGTCAGCGCGAGACGCTGATCGAGAACGGTCAGGTCGACTACATCGTCGCCACCTACTCGATCAACGACAAGCGCAAGGAGAAGGTCGACTTCGCCGGGCCGTACTACGTCGCGGGCCAGTCGCTGCTGGTGAAGGCCGACAACAACAGCATCAACGGACCCAATGATCTGAAGGGTAAGAAGGTCTGCTCGGTGAAGGGTTCCACCCCGGCCCAGAACATCGAGAAGAACTACCCGGACACCCAACTGCAGACCAACGACACCTACTCGCTGTGCCTCGAGGGCCTGCAGGCGGGTTCGTATGACGCGGTCACCACCGACGACATCATCCTGGCCGGTTACGCCGCGCAGAGCGCGGGCACGTTCAAGGTCGTCGGCAAGCCGTTCACCACGGAGAACTACGGCATCGGCCTGAAGAAGGGCGATAAGGAACTGCGCGACAAGGTCAACGACGCGATCGAGGCGATGATCGCGGACGGTTCCTGGAAGAAGGCGTTCGACTCCACGGTCGGTGCCTCCGGCTACCAGGCGCCGACGCCGCCGACGGTGAACCGGTACTGAGATTCCTGATCGGGTGGCCCCCGGACCGGGCCACCCGATCTCTTCGCTACGAGCACCCCTGTACATCGCGCGCGGAAGGACGACCTCCGGCCGCCGCACATCGATCCGATCGGAGGGACGCGCCCACCGTGTTCGACCTGATCTCGAGGTATGACGTCCTCGGCGCCTTCTGGGTTACCATCAAACTGACCGCGGCGTCGGCGGTCCTCGCCCTGATCCTGGGCACATTCGTCGCCGCCATGCGCGTCTCTCCGGTGCCTGTCGCCCGTTTTCTCGGCACCGCCTACGTCACCATCTTCCGCAATACCCCGCTGACGCTCATCATCGTGTTCTGCTCGCTCGGCCTCTACTCCACGATGGGCTGGAAGCTCGCCCCCGAGGGCCCGAACTCGCTGGCGCAGAACAACTTCCGCTACGCGGTACTCGGACTCAGCATCTACACCGCGGCATTCGTCTGCGAATCGCTGCGCGCGGGCATCAACACCGTGCCGATGGGCCAGTCCGAGGCGGGCCGTTCACTGGGCTTCACCTTCGTCCAGAATCTGCGAATCGTGGTGCTGCCCCAGGCATTCCGCTCGGTCATCGCCCCGCTGGGCAGTGTGTTGATCGCACTGACCAAGAATTCGACGATCGCCTCGGCCATCGGCGTCGCCGAGGCCGCGACCCTGATGGCCAAGATGAACGAGAACGAGGCCGCGCTGATCACCATCGGGTTCATCTTCGCCCTCGGCTTCGTGATCCTGACCCTGCCGACCGGCCTGCTGTTCGGCTGGCTGGCCAAGCGATTCGAGGTGGCCCGATGAGTTCCGGAGCTTCGGTCCTTTTCGACGCGCCGGGACCACGCGCGCGCCTGCGAAACCAGATCTATTCTGTCATCGCGATTGTCGCGGTGCTGGCACTGGGCTGGGTCTTCTACCGCGGCTTCGCCGATAAGGGGCAGTTCACCGCGGAGAAGTGGAAGCCGTTCCTCGAGGCGGACGTCTGGAAGACCTATCTGCTGCCCGGTCTGCGCGGCACCCTCGTGGCCGCGCTGCTGTCGATTGTGTTCGCACTCGCGATCGGCATGATCTTCGGCATCCTGCGGCTGTCGGACCATCGGCTGGTGCGCTGGTTAGCGGGCGCGATCGTCGAGGTGGCCCGGGCTATCCCGGTGCTGATCCTGATGATCTTCCTGTTCTATGTCTTCTCCGATTACAAGGTGTTCAAGGTCGATCAGCTCGCACTGTGGGCCGTGGTGATCGCGCTGACGGTCTACAACGGCTCGGTCATCGCCGAAATCGTGCGCGCCGGTATCAAATCGCTGCCCAAGGGCCAGACCGAGGCCGCGGTGGCCCTCGGTCTGCGCAAGGGCCAGCTGATGCGGCTGATCCTGCTGCCACAGGCGATCACCGCGATGCTGCCCGCACTGATCTCGCAAATGGTGGTCGCGCTGAAGGATTCGGCCCTCGGCTATCAGATCACCTACCTCGAGATCGTCCGTCAGGGCTCCCAACTCGGCGCCGCCGAACGCAATACCGTCCCCGCACTGATGGTCGTCGCAGTGGTAATGATTCTGCTGAACAGCACGCTGACCGTGGTGGCCAATAAGCTCGAGCAGCGCCTGCGCTCCCGCAAACGCAAGAGGGGAGCCACGGTCGTCCCCGCCGACTCGGTGCTGGCCGACGCCACCCCCGGAATGGATATCACTCAGAAGCCCTGAGCCCCGGCTGACTGTTCGACTCGAAGACACCTCGCCCTGGGACACCTCGCCCGGGTCGCCGATCGCGGATCTCTCGCCTCGGCGACCGGTGCGGGTCACCAGCGCGTGATCGGCAACGGGCAAGGAACGGCCTCCGATGGGCCTGCACACGACCTGCTGTCGAGGACGGGCTCGGCAGACCGTAGAAAACACACCTGCCGCAGCGGATTCGGCCACGTAGCTGGCGGCCGCAACTGATGGGCGCCGACGCGAAGCCAGCGCATGCTGACTGAACTGACGCCGCGATGGCGGCGGTAGGGCCGACGATCAGGCTGTCCCTGCCCCCACGCGGCAGTCAGGACGAGGTCACGATGCCCTGGAGCCCTTCCGCGTCGAGAAGGCCGGGGGCGGAAGGCTCTTCTGGCATGGCCGATTCCGGGTGGCTTGTCGACTACCACAACGGCAGCGGCGCGGACACCGGCGCACACACACGCCGCGGTCGCGGCGAACGGATGGGTGATCCCCGACCTGGTGTCTAGACGAGTGATTCCAAGGTATGAGCGGCTCGGATGGCGAGCCGCCTAACGCGGTTAGTGGTCGTAGGCGGTCAGTGATCGGTGAACTGGTGCGCCAGCGTGGTCGTTATGCCAGATCGCGGTGGTGAGCGCGAGAATGCGTTGTAGGACACGGGCGATGACTCCGGCCGGGGTGCGTCCGCCGTGGCGTTCCAGGTCGAGCTGGGCTTTGAGTGTCTGGTTGATCGACTCGATGGTTTGGCGCAGCGGTTTGAACAACGCGCTGCTTGGGCGTTCGGGCTCGCCTTTTCGAGCCGGGCCGCAACAGGCGCAGCCCCACCGTTGTCAGGTCGGTTTCGAATCCGGCCCCGAAGTAGTTCTTGTCGCAGATGAGCGTTTGTCCTGGTCGCTGCGCCGCCAGGGTGGGGTCGGCGTGGAGGATGCCCATCAGCGTAGCGCGGCCAGCGGGCCTCGGAGGTGAACCCGCGCAGGGCCTGCATCACCGCCAAGGTGATCAGCTCGGCATCGGTCAACCGCGGCGCGAACCCGACCATAGGACGCCGAGGGCCGAGATCCGGGCGACGCTTCAGTAGGTCGTCGGTGCTGACGTACAGTGCGGTGGCGAGAGTGTCGATGTCATTGCTCACAACCTTGACCTACGACACTCTCGCCTCATTTCCCAAATTCTCTGCCAACGACACCTCCAAGATGGCGTCGCGGCCAAGCCCTGCGTGGACTTCTCAACGGCTGGAGGTCTTCCTTCGCAACACGGGCAAGCCGACCGCTGACGCCGGGCCAGTATTCAGACGGAGCCGCCACCACGTTGCGTCTTACCTGGCCTGGGAAGTTACCGATGTCTCGATCCCCAGCCATGGTTCACACTGATCGCGCCGTAGTCGACTACCGAACGAAGACCGGGTGTAGGTGATGTATCAAGTGCGACCTTTCGAAGGTGTGGCCGAAGCGCGGTTCGGGGAGCAGAGAGCGACTCTGCACGCCCGGCTCGGCCAGCATGAAACGTTCAGGAAGGGCGGCACACAAATCGGCCTGACCGACCACTACGTGGAGCTCGGGCTGATCCTGCATCACGACCATCTCGAGCGCCTGTACTACCTGGAGTTGACCGACCCCGATACCGTTTACGAAGACGTCCCGCTGCTCGAATTGCCCTACCAGCAGGTCCGAGACGAACTCGCCGCACACGGCGCGCGGTATGTGGAGATGGAATACGGCGGCTGGGATTTTCCCGATCTCGGATTCCATCTGTGGCGGGGAGGCAACGACCACGAGACGGCAGAAGTGGTGGGGATGTACCCGCGCGGGTACCGCGACGCGATCGGTGGTTTCGTAGGCGCGTCACCAACACCAATCAAGCGCCACACCTTGATACCTCATGTGGGCATCGAGCTGGCCCAGTTGGGCGACAGTCGAGACGAGCTACGGGAACGTCTCGGGGGATGTCTTGAAAGTGTGCCCCCTTACGGTCCCGCAGCCGTGGACAGCTACATCGACCATGGCCTGGAACTCGGTTTCGACGAGAGCGATCACATGATCTCGATCGCGATTTCTTCGCTGGCCGAGTCGGTCACCTATGAGGGGGTCGAGCTCTACCATCGCCCCTATCCGGACGTCGTCGCGGATCTCGCCACCCGAGGCACCGATGTCGAGCACGGCGAATTGATCGTGCGAGCACCAGGGTTCGATCTCCTTCTCTGTAACCCCCGTCCCGACGCTCTGGTCGCTGCAATACGGATCGCAACTGTAGTGGCCGACACCACGCGATAGCAGCCTTCGCTGGCCCTCAGAACTTCACTGGCAGAGTACATTTCGCCGATCTCAAGCACACTCGCCCACCGCATCCAACGCCAAATAGATTCCACCGATCAACGACATCCGGATTCACCAGCACCGCCACGTCGACGACAACCCGGAAACCACGCCCAGCGCGGCACGAGCGCCGCGCATCAACCCCTTGGAATCACTCGTCTAGTCAGGACGAGGTCACGATGCCCTGGAGCCCTTCCGCGTCGAGAAGGCCGGGCGTGGAAGGTTGTTCTGACGTGGTCGATTCGGGTGGGTAGGTGGCTGCCGCGACGGCTGTGGCGGCGCGGACGAAGGCGGCTACGGCGGGGGAGCGGCAGGTTTGTGGCCAGGCCAGGGCGAGGGTGGTCGGCTGGAGGTCGGTGACGGGGCGGTAGGCGATATCGGGGCGGGGGTGGCGGCGGGCCACCGAGGCGGGTGGGAACCAGATGATGCTGCCCAGTTCGATCAGGTTGAAGATCTGTGCCAGATCCAGGTTTGTCCGGCGGGCGACCGGCTTCGGGTCATGGGATCCGCTGTGGGTGTTGGGGATCAGGCCGTCCTGGTCGGCGGGTGAGCCGTCGGGCAGCATTCTGCCGGTGAGGTCGGCCAAGCACAGGGTTGCGCGGGCGGCCAAGGGATCGGACGCCGCCAGGGCGACCAAGCGGGGCTCGGTCAGCAGCGGTTCGACATCCAGGTCGCGGGCGTCGAACGGGGTGGGCAGCAGTGCGATATCCGCTCGGCCCTGGCGCAGGGCCGGGACCTGCTCGCCCCGACCGCCCAACATCACCTCGACCGGAATCGCCGCTTCCGCACGGTGGTACGTCTCGAGGATCTGCAGCAGGAGCCCACCGTCGTAATCGGTTTTGAGCGCGAGCCGCAACCCGGGCGTGGGCTGCCCGATGTGCCGGGCTCGATGCGCGGCGGCGGCGACCGCGTCGAGCGCGGTCGGGGCATCGCGGAGCAAAACCTCACCGGCCGGGGTGAGCACGACCTGCCGGGTGGTGCGCTCGAACAACTGAACACCCAACTGGCGTTCCAGTTCCCGAATCGCCCGGGACAGCGGCGGCTGCGCCATCCCCAATCGCTCGGCAGCGCGCCCGAAATGCAGTTCCTCCGCGACGGCCACGAAGTATCGGAGTTGGCGAACCTCCAGATCACTCATATCCCCACGGTATCAACGGGTATCCAATCGGTCCTTCAGGTTCGATGCCGTGCCTAGTTGACTGGCCGATGCCAAATCACTCGAACAGAGGTCATCATGATCGTTGTCACCACCCCGACCGGCACCATCGGCCACCAGGTCCTCCAGCATCTGCTCGACAGCGACGCACCGGTCCGCGTCATCGCACGTGATCCCGCACGCCTGCCCGCAGACATCCGCGAGCGCGTAGACATCGTGCAGGGCTCACACGGGGATATCGATGTGGTCGCCAAGGCATTCGCCGAAGCCGACGCCGTGTTCTGGCTACTCCCCCCGAACCTTCGCGCCACGAGCCTCGATACGGCGTTTCTCGACTTCACCCGGCCCGCTTGCGAGGCATTCACGAGCCAGAACGTGAATCGAGTGGTCGGCGTCTCGGCCGTCGGGCGCGGATCGGCGGTGGCCGGACACGCCGGACTGGTCACGGCCTCGCTGGCCATGGACGATCTGATCGCGAGCACCGGCGTGAGCTACCGAGCGCTGACCATGCCCTCGTTCATGGACAATATGCTCGGCCAGGTCGAGACCATCAAAAGCCACGGCGCATTCTTCTGGCCACTCTCCCCTGATCACAAACGCCCGACCTGCGCAACCCGCGATATCGCAACCGTCGCCGCCGAACTACTGCTCGATGACTCCTGGACCGGACAGGACAGCGTCCCCATCCTCGGCCCCGAGGACCTCTCCGGAAACGACATGGCACAGATCATGTCCGAAGTACTCGGCCGCCCGATCCGCTTCCAACAGATCCCCGGCACCACCTTCAAAGCCAGACTCCTCAAATCCGGCATGTCCGAAGCAATGGCCCAGGGCATGCTCGACACGCTCGAAGCCAAAAACAACGGCCTCGACAACACCGAACCCCGCACCCCCCGATCCACCACCCCCACCACCTTCCGCCAATGGTGCGAAGAATTCCTCACCCCCGCCTTCCAAGACTGACCCACACCGAGGTTCCACCGTCCCCCGTCGCGCCAAGCCATCTACACCCAGATCCACCGCTCAGCACTGCGCCAGTCCATCTTTCCCCACCGCTGTGCAACCGCCCACCCCGTAGCCGCAGCCAGCCATCGCGCCCAGACACCAGCCCACCCAACGCAGTCCAAGGCCTACGAACCCCATCTGCGATCGGCGCCGAACCGGATGCACGACCTGCTGCCGACCCCACAGTCCAGGACTCCGCCACGAACACCCGTGGCGCAGTCCTGGACCGATGATCACCATGCGCTGATGCAGGTAAACGTCGAGAGCTCACCTGCACCAGCGCATTCTCGTTGGCTATGCGGCGCCTCGTCATGGGCACTGCGGGTCGGTAGAGCGGGCTTCGGGGTCGCGTGCCGACTGCGGGGGCACGGGGTTCCTCGGGGTCGGGATTATTGAGCTGTTCCTGGGTAGCTTCGGCGTGCACCACAGTGCTGGTGGCGGATTGGTCGCGGTCACAGCTGGCGTACGCCGATGATGGCGGGTTTTCTTGTCGCAGTATAGGTTCGGAGGCAATCGCGCGTGACCAGCCCTGGACCACGCCCCTGCAGCGTTCGTCATGAACTTTGCAGTACCGTTACGTCTTCCGAGGGCAGTGCCGACGCTTGGTCAAGATCGGGCGTACGGGCTGCGTCGGTTCAACGGTGGCCATGAACACCGCAGTGGCAGTCGGCTCGCCTGCCGACCAGCCAGGCGCGGCGGACGCTCAGGTGTCGAGGACATCGGATTGCGCTTGGGCGAGTTCGGCTTTTACTACGGTGAAGGCGGTGGATTGGGGGTAGCCGCGGCGGGCGAGCATGCCTACGAGGCGGCGGATTGCTTTGTCGCGGTCCAGGTTCGGGGGCATGGTGCGTAGTTTGCGGCGGACCAGTTGGGCGGCGCGTTCTTCCTCGTCGTCGGCGGTGATGGCGGCGAGGGCGGGGGCGGCGTCGGATTGGGATATGCCCTTGCGGCGGAGTTCTCGGGCCAGAGCCTGTTTGCCTTTGCCGGAGAAGGTGTGGCGGGAGTGGACCCATTGTTCGGCAAAGGCGGCGTCGTCGATCAGGCCGACCTCGGTGAATCGGTCGAGGGCTCGTTCGGTGATATCGGGAGGGAAACCCTTGGCCGCTAGGCGCTGGGCCAGTTCGGCACGGCTGCGGGCGCGGACGGCGAGCAGGCGAAGACACGCCTCCTTCGCCTGCTCGACCGTCCCGCCTTGGGGGGTGCGCTCGGACCGGGACCGCGGATCAGCCCCACCTGCGTGGGGAGCGTCGATGCCCGCCGGTTCACCCTCCTCGGATCCGGCCGCCACCGGATCCACCCATCGGCCTTCGGAACTTTGAAAGTCAGCCGACTGGGAGTCGTTGCGCCGGAACTCGTTCCGGCGCCCGCGACCGCGCCGGGACCCAGTCGAACGCGCCCGCTGCGGATCGGGCGCGCTCGACCGAGTTCCCATGATGTCCGAATCGGCCGAACCACCTTCGGCCAACCGGACCCGTCCATCCCCCTCTTCCCACCGAAAACCCGAGGCCTCCGAATCGCCTGCGGACCACGGCCCCCGCCCCAACCCCGACGCACCGGATCCGAACCCGATGGCCTCCGAATCAATTTCCGCCCCCCGCCCCCACCTGGACGCACCCGAGCCAAAACCATCGACCTCCGAGTCAACGCCAGACCATCGACCCCGACCCGACTCGGACTCACCCGACCCGAAACCCAAAGCCTCCGAATCAACGTCAGACCGCCGACCCCGCCCCACCCCGGCCGCACCCGAGCCGAAACCATCGACCTCCGAGTCAACGCCAGACCACCGATCCCGACCCGACTCGTCCGACCAGAACCCGGCGGCCTCCGAATCGCCCCGGGACCACCGCCTCCGACCCGGCTCGGACGCACCCGAGCCGAAACTCAAAGCCTCCGAATCACCGTCTGACCGCCGACCCCGCCCCACCCCGGCCGCACCCGCCTCGAAACCTGAGGCCTCCAAGTCCATCTCGGACTTCCGAGCCCGTGCCGATCCAGGCCCACCCGAGCGAGATCCGGTATCCGCCGCAAGAGCAGGCCGCCCCGAAGCGGAGAGCAGCTCGTTCAGCTGACGCCGGACCTCATCCACCGGATCGGGCCGCGCCGCATCCGGCGCAGGCCGACCGGGGCGTGATGTTGGGCGCCGAGGGTTCATCGGATCAGAAATCGGCGGGAACCTCTGCGGCCGCTTCCGCGGTTACGTCGGCGCCGATGCCGAGCTTTTCCTTGATCTTCTTCTCGATCTCGTCGCGGACGTCGGTGTTCTCCAGCAGGAACTTGCGGGCGTTCTCCTTGCCCTGGCCGAGCTGGTCGCCCTCGTAGGTGTACCAGGAGCCGGACTTGCGAATGAAGCCCTGCTCGACACCCATATCGATGAGCGAACCCTCCTTGGAAATGCCCTGGCCGTAGAGGATGTCGAATTCGGCCTGCTTGAACGGCGGCGAAACCTTGTTCTTCACAACCTTCACGCGGGTGCGGTTGCCGACCGCGTCACTGCCGTCCTTGAGGGTCTCGATGCGACGCACATCCAGGCGCACCGAGGCGTAGAACTTCAGCGCCTTACCACCGGTCGTGGTTTCGGGCGAGCCGAACATCACGCCGATCTTCTCGCGGAGCTGGTTGATGAAGATGGCGGTGGTGCCGGAGCTGTTCAGCGCACCGGTCATCTTGCGCAGTGCCTGGCTCATCAGGCGAGCCTGCAGACCGACGTGGCTATCACCCATCTCACCTTCGATCTCGGCACGCGGCACCAGCGCGGCCACCGAGTCGATGACGATGATGTCGATCGCACCGGAACGCACCAGCATGTCGGCGATCTCGAGGGCCTGCTCACCGGTATCGGGCTGGGAGACGAGCAGCGCGTCGGTATCGACGCCGAGCTTGCGGGCGTAATCCGGATCGAGCGCGTGCTCGGCGTCGATGAAGGCGGCGACACCGCCCGCGGCCTGGGCATTGGCCACCGCGTGCAGGGCGACGGTCGTCTTACCCGAGGACTCCGGACCGTAGATCTCGACAATGCGGCCGCGCGGCAAACCGCCGATGCCGAGCGCCACGTCCAGCGCGATGGATCCGGTCGGGATCACCGAGATGGGCTGGCGGGCCTCCTCGCCGAGACGCATGACCGCGCCCTTGCCGAAGCTCTTCTCGACCTGCGCCAGCGCCAGCTCGAGCGCCTTATCGCGGTCGTACGCCTGTGGTGCCATATCCTGATCCCCTTTTCGACAGGTAAGTCTCGTTCTTGGTTGGCGCCCACATTAGAGGGCGGCACCGACAAGTTCTGGCGACCAGCCTAGACGAACAAATGTTCGAGTCAAGCGACGCGCCCGACAACACGCGAGCCGATTCGGCGCACCGGGCAACCACCGCGCTACGGCCGATTCCACACCACCGCCCGTTCACCGCACCAGCGATATCCGATCGCTGTCCAGCAGCGTCTGCGCCTGCTTGAAGACCCGCAGGGCCGGTGTCACCTCGACATCGGTGATCCCATCGAGGGCACCGAGCCGCTGGGTGACATAGCGGTAGAGGTGGGCGGTATCGCGGCACATGATCGACGCCATCAGATTGACCGGCCCCGTGGTCGCGGCGACGAATACGGTCTCCGGATGCGTCGCGATCGCGGTGCCCACCGCCGCGAGATCGGCCGGGCGGGTGCGCAGCCACAGCGCCGCGCGCACGGCATACCCCATTCGCTCGATCGCGAAATCGAGATCGAAGTAGAGCACCCGGGATTCGACCAGTTCGGCCATGCGGCGCGCCACTCTCGTTGGGGTCCAACCGATTTCGGCGGCGATCTGCGCATAGGGCGCGCGGCCGTCGCGGCCGAGGATGGTCAGCATCGTTTCGTCTTCGGCCGAAAGCCGCACCGGCGCTTCCGGTCCCAAATCGGCCCGCGTCGACCGCGACCCGAGTTCGCGCAACTGCGCCGCGGTGAACAGGTGGCTGAAATGCGGCCACTCCTCGTCGAGCGGAAACCGGTGGATCACCTCGTGCGCCGTCAAGCCGATCACCTGGCTGGCCTGCGGCAATGTCTGCAGCAGCAGTTTGTCACGGCGTTCCACCGAGCGCGGGCGGCTCACACAGGTCACCTCGGATCCGGTGGAGAGCAGGGTGACCCAGCTCAGATCCGGAAACCGGGCCAGCGATTCGGCCAGCCGCACCGCCTTGTCCGGCGTCGTCCGGAGCCGGATCGCCCAGCGCGCATGCCCGAGCGGCACCGCGTTCACCTGGCCCGCCACATGCAGGATGCCGCGCTGCCGCAGCGACCGGTAGCGGCGTGCCACCGTCTGCTCCGAAACCCCGAGGATGGCGCCCAGCTTGGCGAATGCGATGCGGGCATCGCTGACGAGCGCGTGCACGATCTGCTTGTCGAGCACATCCAGAACGGAGGATTCCGACTCATCCACAGACTGCATAGGAGGAATATATCGCCAACAGACCGATGGCTATGTGGATATCGCCGCACAGCGCAGGCTGGGTGTCGAAATCGTTCATATGGCTCCGGAGGCTCCAGTGAAGAAATGGCTCCCCCTATTCGCCGCGTGCCTCGGCACGCTCATGCTGCTCATCGACGTCACCATCGTCAATGTCGCGCTCCCTGATATCGCCGCCGACCTCGGCACCGGACTCTCCGGATTGCAGTGGGTGGTGGACGGATACGCACTGGCACTGGCCGCGCTGCTGCTCGTACTCGGTTCGCTGGCCGACCGGGTCGGCGCCAAGCGCGCCTATCTCGCCGGGCTCATCGTCTTCGCGATCGCATCGCTGATCTGCGGAATCGCCGATACGTCGCCGAGTCTCATCGCGGCGCGGGCACTGCAGGGCGTCGGCGGTGCCGCGATGTTCGCGACCACACTGTCGCTGTTGAACTCCACCTACACCGGTCGGGACCGTGGTGTCGCCTTCGGCGTCTGGGGTGCGGTCGCGGGTGCGGCGGCCGGAATCGGCGTGGTGCTGGGCGGTGTGCTCACCGAGGCGCTGTCGTGGCGGTGGATCTTCTTCGTCAATCTGCCGATCGCGGTCGTGGCGATCGTGTTGACCGCCATCGTGTTCCAGCCGTCGCCGCGGCAAGCGGATCGGGCCGTGGACATCCCCGGAATGCTCGCGTTCGCGACCGCCGCGACGGCGGTCACCTATGGTGTCATCCGGGGCGGCGAACACGGCTGGTCCGATGGCGCGACGTTGCTCGCGCTGACGCTCGGAGCGGTCGCATTGCTGGCCTTCGCATTCATCGAATACCGCAGTGCGGCACCGATGTTCCCGCTGTCACTGCTCGGCAACCGCAATTTCGGCGCCACGCTGGTGTCGGCTTCCGGACAGACCTTCGCGGCCTTCGCCGCCACACCCCTGGTATCGCTGTGGCTGCAGCAGCAGCTGCATATGACGCCGCTGCACGCGGGCCTGGCCATGCTGCCGATGGCGGCGACCGCATTCGTAGTGGCCGGTGCGTTCGGCAAACTGCTGCACGATGTTTCGCCGAAGTGGACGATCGGGGCGGGTCTGGTGTTGGTCGGCATCGGAACCGGATTGCTCACCATCATCGACGCCGGAGCATCCTGGACCGCATTGGTTCCCGGGTTCGTCGTTATCGGTGCTGGCATCGGCATCAATTCACCCGCGCTGGTGGCGGTGGGAATGGCGGCGGTGCCGCCGCGACAGGGCGGAATCGCCGCTGGCGCGGTGAATACCGCACGCCAGCTCGGACTCGCGCTCGGAGTCGCGGTACTGGGCACGGTATTCCGCGAGGTCGCCGATGCCGATCAGCCGATGACACTGTCGCGGTTCGTGGATGGACTGGACGCGGCGTTCGCGGTGGCGGCCGGGGTCGGGATCGTGTTCGGGGTGATCGCATTCGGGTTGTTCCATCGCCAGCACGAGGTGGTCGCGGATGGTCCTGCCGAGCGGGAAGTTGTTGCCGCGTAGGCAAATCCGCAGAGCGGACGCGTGCCGGAACCCTCGCATCGCAGGGGTTCCGGCACGGGATCGTCGAACCAGCAGCGCCCCGCACTACTGCTGCGGCAGCACGGATTCGTCCCCTTCCGGGCGCGGGCCGAAAATGCGGCGGTCGGATTCCTCGATGCGGACATCGTTGATGCTGGCCTCGCGACGCGACATCAAACCTTCCGGGGTGAACTCCCACTGCTCATTGCCGTAGCTACGCCACCACTGGCCGGATTCGTCGTGCCATTCGTATTGGAAGCGAACCGCGATGCGATTGCCTTCGAAGGCCCAGAGGTCCTTGCGCAGCGCGTAGCCGTTCTCGATGGACCACTTTCGGGTGAGGAATTCGACTATGGCGTCGCGGCCGGTGAAGAACTCATCGCGATTGCGCCACACCGAATCCTCGGTGTACGCGGCGGCGACACGCTCGGGATCCCTGGTATTCCAGGCATTTTCGGCGGCAAGCACCTTCGCCTTGGCGGATTCCAGGTCGAACGGCGGCAATGGGGGTCGCATCACAAGCTCCTTCTTCGGTATCAGATTCGGCCGCACCCCAGGTGGATGTCCGCAAGGGCGTGGATCCGGTCAGGGGTTGACCGGGGAGAGTTCGGCGGGACCCCAGCGCAGGGGGCCCGAACCACGGACTTCCACCACATCGGTAATGGTGAACTCGATCGAGCATTGGGCTCCGGCGGTGCATGTCTCAGCATTCCAGACCAATTCGGCGGCTCCGGTGAGCTGCAGTGTTCCGCCGGTGCTCCAGTCCGGGATCAGCAGGCCGCAGCGCGGATTCACCGCGATATTCCCGAGCGTCATGAACATCGAATTGCCCTGGTAGTCCGGCCATCGCAGTCGCGTGGACGAAAGCACCTGCAGGAATCCGGGATTGCCGCCGCGATGGGAGGCATCGGCATTACCGTCGGCATCCGCGGTGGCGACGAAGAATGTATCGGCCACGGCGATCAGCTCCCGCTGGTGTGCGTCGAGTTCCGTGCCGTACTGCGGCGCCGGAATATCGCCACCGGGTCGGTAGGACTCGATCGACCTGCGTGAGATGTACTTCGGGCAGTTCGAATACACCTGGTCGACGGCGATCCGCAGCCCGTCACACCACTGCGTCGGCACCGCGAACCCATTGACTCGCATCCGCCTGCGCCGCTGCGGCTGCAGCGCGATCATGCCGATCCGGGCGGGGCGGGTCAGCGCCCGATGCAGCGGATCCCCGGCGGCCGGAAATGCCTCGACCGCGATCGTCTCGGCATCGAGGGCGTGCACGAACCCCAGCGGCCCAACCAGCTCACCGGCCCACACGCGTTGCGCGTCATCCGCGGCCGCGATCACGACCATCGGCTGTTCGGCCAGGAAAGATGCGGCGACATCCGGGATATCGCCGCGAATCATCCGGCCGACCCGGTCCGCGATGTGCTGCTGGCCCATTCGCTGCTGTACGGCGACCTCACCGGAGTGGAAGTAGCTCATCGGCTCAGAAGAATCCGCAGGTCGGAGCGGCACCGCTCGGCGCGGGAGCGGATTCGGCGCCAGTGGGCGCGTAGACCTCGAGCCGGATGCCGTCGGGGTCGGTGAAGAAGATGCCACCGGAAGCCACGCCCTCACCGTGCGCGACGACACCGTCGTGCACGAAATCCACCGCGAGTTCGCGCAGCAGCGCCTCGGTCGCGCGCACCTGTTCGATGGTATCGACCTGGAACGAAAGGTGGTGCAGACCGGGAGTCCCGGTGGAGAACATGCCGTCGGACTGCTGCCAGAGGGTCACCATGAGCTTGCCGTTGACGCCGAGGAAGGCCCAGCGTTTGCCGTCATCGGTGCTGGCCGCGAGCTGTTCGAAACCTAATGCGCGCCGATAGAAGTCCACCGAGCGGTCCAGATCGGAGACGTTCAGGCCGATATGTCCGGTGACCAACTGTGGCGCGATGGCTGTCGTCATCGTGAATTCTCCTTGAAATGAGTAACCGTCATAGACTGTTTGACTAGTTAGAACATAGCGAGCGGCAGCATAGGCGTCAACCTCTAAAATCGATTTGACTAGTTAGAACGGCGGTGGTCGACCTGACGACGAAAGGCGGATCGCTACCCTCAGGTATGCCCGATCCACGCCCCCACCTCGGTGAACCGATGGCACTCGACCTGCTGAACACCCGGTGGATCGAGAACGGGCCGCAGGATCTGCTCACCGATGTGGCGGGTCTCGGCATCTGGCTGACCTCGGCTGGGCTGGCCGAGCGCGCCAAGGCCGACGAACCGACCCTGCAGGCGTTGCTCACCGCGCGCACCGCCATCTACGACGTGTTGAAGCACACCTCACACGTCGCGCTCAATGAAGTGCTCGACCACGGCCGGATCCGGCGCACCCTGACCGATACCGGCCCGGCCGATACCGTCGACGTGGCCGAAGCGACCTGGCTCCCCGGCTGGCTGGCCGCCGACAACCTGTTGCGGCTACTCGCCGAAGCACCGGACCGGATCCGCCAGTGCGCGCATCCCGACTGCGTGCTGTTCTTCTACGACACCTCGAAAAACGGCACCCGCCGATGGCATTCGATGGCGACCTGCGGCAACCGCACCAAGGCCGCGCGCCACTATGCGAAAAAGCCTTGAGCTCAGAAGAGTTCGTCCAGCAGCCGGTAGTAGTCCAGCAGCCGCCGGTCCGGTTCGGTGAGACCGTAGGCGGTATAGAACGCGCGCAGTTCGTCGTCCTCGAAGTCGGCGGGCAGATCGCGTGCGACCAGGGCCAGATCGCGGTACCGGTCCGCCACGCCCAGACCACCGACATCGATCAGCAGGCCGCCCTCCAGGACATTGGACGGAGTGAAATCACCGTGCGCGACAACGAGATCCTCGTCCGTCGGGCGTTCGGCGAGCAGCCGCTGAAGTACCTGTTCGGGTGTCAGCCCTCGATTGTCGTCATCGAAGTCCTCGGTATCGACCAGACCCTCGAGCACATTGCGCCGCGCCTGGGCGAGCACGACATCCAGCCCGCCGTCGAACGGGCACTGCGCGACCGGGATGTCGTGCAGGCGACGTAGCACCACGCCCATGACCGCGCCCACCGATATCGCCGGGTCGTCGAGTACGGCCAGACTCGGCACGCCCGCATCCGTCAGCACCAGGACGTCATCTTCGAACACGGCGATATCAGGTAGCCGAATCCCCCTGCCCCGCAACCAGTGCAACCGCTCGTACTCGGCAGCCGCCTTCGGCCCCCGCTTCACCCAGTACGTGCCGTTGACGTGCGCGACACCGCCGCTCATCCCTTCGTGATCATCCGACCACGTGGGTTCCTCGCCGAGCAGCGCGACCACCTTCGGCGGCAAGGTCGCGGGCAGTTCGTCGAGGGCGTCCAAGGTGGTGCGCGTGGATTCGATCAATTCGGCGTCGCCCTCGGCGACTCGCAACTTCAGCGCCTCACTCAGCAGTGCCTTGGCCTCCGGCAGCCGACCTTGTTCGGCAAGCGCCTTGCCCAGGTGCTGCAGCGCGAAGGACACCACCTCCGGCGCGCAGTCACGAGCCTGGTCGACGGTCCGGCGATATAGCGTTTCGGCGGTGACAACATCGCCACGATACCGGTGGGCATCGCCGAGGTTGATCCAGACCGAAATCCGACGGCGATCGCTGTCCGCGAGTTCGAGGGCGCGATCGAGGTGATCCAGGGCCTCGTCGTAGCGGCCGAGTAGCAGCAGGTCGATGCCGGTCTTGCGGAATTCGGCGAAATCGACCGGCCGGGCGAGCGCTACCCGGGCAGCCAGCTGTTCATGATCGGTAGCGATCATGCGCAGCCGCCCGTCGAAGCGGTATCCACCATCGGTCACCAGCGTGATCTCGGCACATCGAAGTCCGCGCAGAGCGCGCGCCACACATCCCGTGGATCGATACCCGCCTCGATGGCGGCGGCACCCGTCCGCCCGCCCAACGCTGGGATGGTGTGATCTTTGAGCAGGGTATCGCCACGGGCCACACCGAACTCGGTGTGCAACAGCTCCTGGAACTCGGTCAACCGCACCGTGTTCAAGATACTCGGGTCGCCGCGCTCTCTTCCAGACGCGCCGGTACGCGATGGCGTTGCCCATTCGCGAACAGCACTGAAACGGGCGCTGGAATCAAGCTCGAACGCTGAGGACGTCGTGGCAGATACCGATGACATCGGCGACATCCGCCACGCCGGAGGCCGCCTGCTGTGCCGCGGTTGTGTAGGAGGGGGTGTCGAGGAGCTCTCGGACCGCAGTGCGAACGGCGTCCACGGTCAGCGGCCGGACCAGGATCGAGCTGCCTCGGCGGGCGGCGCGATTGGCCAGTTCCCATTGGTCGCCGCCGCCGGGGACGGTGACGATCGGGACACCCGCGAGCAGGGATTTCGCCAGCAGGCCGTGCCCACCGCCGCCCACGACAACCGAGGCGTGGGTGAGCAGTTCGTCCTGACGGCCGAGTCCGGCGGTCGCCCAGGGCGGCAGGTCGGTCGGCGGGGTGTCGAGCATGGAAATGGCGACCCGTACCCCCGCCCCGTCCAGGGCGGCGAGCACGGTGTCGACCATGCCCGCGACGCCGGTATGCGCCGTCGATGGCGCGACCATCACCAGCGGCTCGTCGCCGGGCGGTAGGTCGAGCGTCTTCCGGGTCGGTTCCCACAGCAGTGGGCCGATGACATGAGTGTTTCCGGGCCAGTCGGGGCGCGGTACCTCGAGGGCGGGCAGGGTGGCGATCAGGCGGGCCGCCGGACCCGGATCGGTGGCGGGCAGGCCGACACTTTCGCGCGCCTGCTCCCGCTGACGCAGACCGTTGCGGATGGCGCGAGCGGTCATGGTGCGCAGCATGCCGTCGCGGAGTCGCCCACGCAGACCCTCCCCAGGCGCGAGACCACTGCCGATGGGCGGCAACGCCTTCGAGGGAAGATACAGCGGATGCGGCGACAGCTCGACCCACGGCACTCCCAGTCGTTCGGCGGCCAACCCGCCGCCCGCGGTCAGCACATCCGACACCACGAGTTCCGGCAGCATCGCGCTCAGATCGGGCAGGATCTCGGTCGAAATATGTGCCGCACGTTCATGGATGCGCTGACCGGCATCGCGGTCGTCGTCGGCGGCGCGCGGGGCCAGCCCCTTGAGTCTGCGCACCGCGATGCCCGCTTCCTTGGCGGCGTCGAACCAGCGCGGTCCGGTGAACAACACCGGTTCGTCACCGGCGGCCAGGAACCGCTCGCACAGCGCCAGCGCCGGAAACGCATGGCCTGGATCCGGCCCGGCAACAACGGCAACACGCATGCGGTCAGCCTGCCATATCTGTTTCGGAATCCGATGGGTGGAGATCGGGGTGCAGCGCGCATCGACCCCTGTCGCGCGTGGGGCCAGCATTTACCGAAATGCCATGCACGTGCAACCCCGCCGGACGGCGATCAACGGCAAACTGGTCCAGACCATTTCGCTCACCGCGCCGGACGCATCGGCAGTGAGCGGTCGCATCGCGAGATCGGGGCTGAGGTGTCGGTATCCACCGTGGACGAATTGATCAACCTGTTGACCGACTGCGCCGACGTCTGGGATATGCCCGACCGCAGTGGCGACCCCGTCGACATCCTCGATCACGATCTGCAATGCGCCCAACTGCTGCGCATATCCCATCCCGATGACGAGGAACTACAACTGGCCGGACTACTGCACGACATCGGCCACAAACTCGTCCCCGGCGACGACGCACACCACGGCGAACACGGCGCGGCCGCGATCCGCTCCCTACTCGGCGACCGCGTCGCCCGACTGATAGAGCTGCACGTCGTCGCCAAACGCTATCTAGCCGCCACCGACACCGCCCATACGCTCTCCCCCGCCAGCCAGCGCACCCTGATCACCCAGGGCGGCCCTATGACCCAAGCCGAAATCGCCGAATTCCGAGCCGATCCCGACTTCACCGCCGCCATCGCCCTGCGCCGCGCCGACGATGCGGGCAAGGTAGTCGGCCGCGAAGTCGCCCCGCTGGAATCGTGGCGCCCGGTCATCGAACGAGTAGCCACCACACACTGAACCCACCTGCCAGCACAACCGATTTCAATACTCCCCCACCCATCCGTTACCCTTGCTCAGCAACACCGGTCCGGGTGGCGGAATGGCAGACGCGCTAGCTTGAGGTGCTAGTGCCCTTTATCGGGCGTGGGGGTTCAAGTCCCCCTCCGGACACAACCAGTACGCCAACACGTGGCCGCGGGATTCGGGGCTTACCCATAACCGACTCGATGTTGCTCGAATCGCCCTGGCTACCAAGAGAATTGGACACTGAGTACCGACCAGGAAACCGGTACACACAATTGCGGCGCCTGGCGGCACTCTGCCGTCCTCGTCGGCTTGCATCCACGAGACGAACACACGTGGGCTCCTTTGGCTGCTGCTCGCGCTCGCTGCAACGAACCCGACATCCCCGACCGCCGTTGAAGATTCAGACAACTGGCGCCGTAGGCGTCTCGGGCGATTGACCTAGTGCCTCGCCCGGATAGTTGCCGCGGTACCCACCCTGCGAGGCGCGACGAGACATCGAAGCAATAGCTGTCGCGACAATCACTGTCTAAGCAGCTATATTGCGGGGATGGAACTCTTCACCATTCTGCGGACGGCTTCCCTGCTGCACGACTCCGCTCGCGAGCTGACAACGTTGCTGGATCGCCATCTGGCCCCGTACGAGGTCACAACGCAGCAAGCCGCACTGCTGGTCAACCTTGCAGCTGGAGAGACGGCCCCCACCCGCCTGGCGACCGTGCTGGGAACCGACACCGCCGGGCTGACCAGGCTGCTGGACCGGCTCGAAACCAAGCAGCTCGTTCGCCGCCGCCGCAGCGACACCGACCGCCGGGCGGTAATCGTCGAACTCACCGAGGCCGGTCGGCGTCTGGCTCCCCAACTTGTCCCGACTTTCGGGAAAGCCGCCGACCAGATGTTCACCGGCATAGCCGAACCCGACATTCAGCAGGTTGGTGATGTGCTCGCCCGGGCCATCGCGAATCTGCACCCAACCGACTCCCAGCCAGCAAGCGCGGCACGATTCACCGGCCCGGCGACCAACGGTCACGCGGATCTACCGGACCAACCCAGCTAGACAGACGGTGGTACTCCAGCCGCATTTCGTGATCTCGGCTGGGGTTTCAGTGGGTGGTGTTCTTGGCCAGAGGGTCAGATCACCCGCTCAGTCCCGCGACCGTTCCGCTGTCCTGGCAGCAGGGGATCGTCCGGTGACGGAGTCGGCGCCTTCCGCTCGGCCTGTACCTGGATCTCGATCTCGGTTCGAAGAGCGCCCGGATCCCACATCTCCTGGAACGGTCCGACGACCGAACCACCGAGTCCGCGACGACGCGCACGGTTGGCTGCCCATGCGATGCCGACCGGAACCAAGATCAGTGGAGTGACTGAGATCAAGAACAGCAGGAAACCGTCCATTCCATGCATGCTACACGCGGAGCGCGCCGAAACCCTGACCGTAATTTCCCTGGATCGGCTGCTGGTACTGCGCACGCGCAGTACTCGCCCCCGGTCGACCGCGACTACTGGTTCCGTACTTGAACCTTCGGTCCCAAGGACAGAGGTGCTCAGCGATTTCTCCTTAATCACAACGCTTTCCGAGCCCGGACGTCGATGCTGGCAGCGAGATCTCAACGCGCACTGCGTGAGATCTGCCGAAACCTCGACGTCGTTCACTGCGTCACATCCGTAGGCCTCGCAAAGCTCAGCCGACCAGGACAAGCACAACCGGACCAGGCGGAGTTGATACTCACAGGGCGGCGCAAGACCCTAGAAGATTGGTGTAGCGCATGAGAGTTGTTGCGGAACAGTTGAATTCGCTCTGTTGAGCGTTCGTCTAGAGGGGTAGACTCCCGGTCGGTAGCCGTCGGCAAGGAGGAAAATGGAATGGACCTGTCCGAACAGCCTGTCGAAGTGCAACTCGAAATCCTGCTGGAGAATCACTACCGGTTTCAATTCCTCGTAACGGCATGCCAGGTCGGCCTCTTCGCCGCCCTCGAGAAGGAGCCCGGCCTCCCTGTGCGGGACGTCGCGGCGCGGGTGGGTCTGCAGGAGCAACCGACGCGCATTCTGATGCTCGGGTGTACGGCGATCGGCCTCTTGCGTAAGGACGGCGAGAGCTACTTCAACACTCCGCTGACGAAGGCGGTGAGCGGGAACTTCGATGGGACACCGGCCGCGTTCATCACACGCGAGAACCGTCGCATCTACCGTGCATTGATGTGGTTCCCCGAAGCGGTGAAGGAGAACACCAACGTCGGGTTGCAGCGGGAGGTCGAAGGGGCTTCCCCGACGTTGTACGGACGCATCACCGAGAATTCGGAGCTCGAGGCCGAGTTCCATGCCCAGATGTCCTTCACGAGCTTTCTCGTCCGAGACGAGATCAGGCAGAAGATCGACCTCTCCGAGCACAAGCACTTGCTCGACGTCGGCGGCGGCACCGCCGTCAACGCGGAGAACCTCGCGAGCCGATGGCCCGACCTGCGCATCACGATCGCCGATCTTCCCTCGGTCGCGGCCACCGCGAACGAACGGATACAGAAGCTCGGCCTGGCGGACCGGATTCAGGCGGTCGGTATCGACGCCCTCAACGACGAATTCCCCACCGGCTGCGACGCGCTGCTCTTCGCCCACTTTCTCGAGATATGGTCGCCCGACCACATCCGGACGCTCCTGTCCAAGGCGTTCCGCGCGCTGCCGCAGGGAGGCGAGATCTTCGTCATCACTCCATATCAGAACGACGACGAGACCGGGCCCGTGCGAGCGGCGTATCTCTCCGCGTACTTCCTGGCCTTCGCCTCCGGAGAGGGCATGGTGTACACAGGGAAGGAGTACGAGACGTGGCTCGCCGAGGCGGGATTCGAGCCCACGGAGCGGGTGCCACTCGGCGCGGACACCATCCTGATCCGCGCTCGCAAGACGTCCTAGTGTCGTGCGCCGGAAATTGTCGATGATGTAGTCAGCTGGATTCGATCGCCCGAAGGCGTCCTCGGTGGGCGCCGCGGGTGAGCGTACGACGCCGCTGCCCCCAGCGGGCGAAGGCGTCGCAATCTTGCCGTGTTGCCATGGCAGCCCGCCCTCCTCGCCCGAGCCGAGGAGGGCGGGCCCGCGGATCGAACAATGGATCGCCGCGGAGCTGGGCACTTGGTCAAAGCACGTTTCCGGGGCTAGCTCTTCTTACGGATCAGCGTGACACCATCGGCGAATGGGAGAACAGAAATATCCACCCGCTCATCATCACGCAGCATGGCGTTGAATTCCCGAATGGCGACCGTGTCCCGATCCTGCGCGTCCTGATCGATGACGCGGCCGAAGAACAAAGTGTTGTCGACAACAATCAGCCCACCCGGTCGCACCAGCTGAAATGCCGCAGAATAGTACGACGAATAGTTGACCTTATCCGCATCTATGAAAACGAAATCGACACTGCCCGCCCCCTGGTCCGTCAATATTTTCGCCAGCGTCTCGGTGGCGTCGCCAATGCGAACATCAATACGTTCGGCCACGCCTGCTCGCTTCCAATAGTCAGCCGCGATCATCGGCCATTTATTGGAGATATCGCAGGTCACCACCGTTCCACCCGATGCGACTGCGCGCGCCATGCACAACGTGCTGTACCCGGTGAAAGTGCCGATTTCCAGCACCGAACGCGCCCCGGTGAGCCCGACGAGCAAGGCCAAGAACTGCCCTTCTTCAGCCGCGACCTGCATAGCCTTCCCGGCGGGAAGTTCCGCCGTCTCTTCGCGCAGCTCACGCAGGATCTCGTCATCGCGCAATGAGACTTCTCGAATGTAGGAAATTAGTTCCGGCCCTAAAACAAGGTTATCTGCCACTAACCCAGACTACAGCGCTGGCCCGCCCATTGATACTCAGTATTTCGGCGGGCGAATCAAACTCCTTGTTATCGCATCCAGTGCCAACCGAACTGGGGCCAGGGGCAGACCGTACCGACTAGGAAAGTGGATATCATGACTCTTATCGACACTTATGCCTGGGAAGGCCGGATATTCTCGGGTGAGTGGTTCTTCGGCTCGGGCGAGCACTACCAGGCAACCGAGCCGGCCACGGGGAAATCGCTCGGCCTCGTCGGCTCGGCCACGGCCGATGACGTGCAGGGGGCCGTCGAACGCGCGGCGCGGGCGCAACGGGAATGGGCGGCCCTGCCGTATGACGAGCGCGCCGGCGTGCTGCGACGGGCCGGGCAGCTGTTCGAGAAGCACCACGAGGAGATCGAGGACTGGATCATTCGCGAGTCGGGGGCGATCCGGGCCTTCGCCGCGCACCAAACCCGCAACGATGGCGCCGGGGAATGCTATGAAGCGGCGGCGCTCGCTACCGCGCCCTATGGGCAGCTGCTCCGCTCCCATCAGCAACGACTGTCCTTCTCGCGACGACTCCCAGTGGGAGTCGTCGGGGTCATCGCCCCGTTCAACGCGCCGGTCACGCTCGCCATCCGCGCTGTCGCCCCCGCACTGGCAGTGGGCAACGCGGTAGTGCTCAAACCCGACCTCCGGACGGCAATTTGCGGCGGCGTTCTGTTGGCCCGCATCTTCCAGGAAGCCGGGCTTCCGCCGGGGCTGCTGCACATGCTGCCGGGCGGCCTGGAGGTCGGCTCCGCCATCGTCGATCACCCGCAGGTACCGGTTATCGCGTTCACCGGCTCGACGGCGACCGGACGCGCGATCGCGACGTCCGCGGCGCGGAGCCTCAAGAGAGTTCATCTGGAGCTGGGCGGCAACTCCGCGTTGATCGTGCTGGACGACGTCGATCTGGAGAAGGCCGTATCCGTCGGTGCCTTCGGGTCCTTCCATCACGCGGGCCAGATCTGCATGGCCAGTAGCCGACACCTCGTGCACAGTTCGATCGTCGACGACTATGTGGCTCTGCTGGCGGAACGCGCCCGAACGCTGCCCGTCGGAGACCCCGCTCGCGACGACGTGGCCATCGGCCCGGTTATCGACGCGCCGCAGCGGGATCGCATCCACCAGATGGTCACCGACAGCCTCGACGCGGGTGCCCGCCTGGCCGCTGGCGGCACCTACGACGGACTGTTCTACCGTCCCACGGTGCTCGCGGATGTGCCGCTCACCGCGCCCGTCTATTGCGAGGAGATCTTCGGCCCGGTCGCCCCGGTGGTGTCTTTCGACGACCTCGACCAGGCCGCGTCCTTGGCTTGCGACACTGCGTACGGACTGTCGCTCGGCATCATGTCCCGCGATGTGGCCAGGGCCATGACCCTGGCCGACCGCATTCCCAGCGGACTGGTCCACATCAACGACCAAACCGTGAACGACGAGCCCACGATCCCGTTCGGTGGTGTCGGCGATTCCGGCAACGGCTCCCGCCACGGCGGTCATTCGGCCAACCTCGAAGCCTTCACCGAGTCGCAGTGGGTCACCGTTCGAGGCGAGCTGCCGCAGTACCCCTTCTGAATCGACCGACCCTGCGCGGACCTAATCGACCTCGACCTGCAGAAGCACCGGCTGTCGGCATCCGCGCAGGGTCGGCACAATCTCGTTCAGCACGCGCGCCAGCTCGTCATGGGTTCGAATGGTCAGCGACGTGCAACCGAGACCTTTGGCGACACCGGCGACATCGACCGCCTCGAATGCCGGCCAGCAGCCGGCGCCGCCACGGGCGCGCGCCAGCTCGTCCATCACCGCGTAACGGCCGTTGGCCATCACGATCAGCAGCACACCGAGGTCGTAATGGGCCGCGGTCCACAATGCCTGGATCGTGTACATAGCCGAGCCGTCTCCCAGTACGGCCACGACCGGCCGATCGGGCAGCGCGAACCGCAGCCCGATCGCACCGGTCAAGCCGAATCCAAGTCCGCCGCCGCCGTTGGCGACAAACCCCAGTGGCGTACGGGCGGGCAGGTGGGCGAGTAGCTCCGGTCGACTGGATGGGGCCTCCTCCACCAGCACCACGTCATCGGGCAGCCGCGAGGCCAGCTCGGCGAACACCTGCCCTACCCGCAATGCGTCGGCAGGGCCGCTCACCTCGGGCACAGCGATCGGAGCGCGGGATGGAACCGACCCCTTGGCTCGGGCGGGCAGGCTCCGTGCCAGTGCCCCGCAGGCTTGCGCGACCGGAGCCACAACGGCCAACCGACAGGGGCTGCGATGCGCCTCGGCCGGATCCTCGGTGAGCACGGCGACCACAGTGCCCGGCTCCAGCAGGGCTATCTCCTCATCGAACAGGTAGGTGCGCAGTGCGCTGGTACCTACCGCCAGCACCAGATCATGTCCGGCCAAAGCCTCCCGCATCGCACGCCGCTTCCACGGCAGATGCCCCGCGAACAGCCTGTGGTCGTGCGGGAAGCCGGGGCGGCTGAAGAAGGGCTCCTGCCAGACCGGGCATTGCACCCGCTCGACCAACTCGATCAGCGCCTCCCATGCCTCGGGATTCGCCGTACCCGCCCCTACCACGATCGCGGGAGCCGACGACAAGACGAGCAATTCCGCCAGCGGGGCCAACTCCTCGGCGGCGATCGCCCTTGGGCGAACCACGACCTCGGGTGCACCAGCGGCCAGGCCATCGGCAGGCTCGTCCCAATCTCCCATCGGAGCCACGACCAACGCGGGGCCACGCCCGCCGCGGGCCTCGTGATAGGCACGCGCGATGGCACCCGGCAGATCTTGGGCTCGCGCCGGGAAATTCGCCCAGACCAGATAGTCCTCGGCCATTCGCTCCAGCCCGCGCCCGGCGAGGAAGGGCTCGAACGCGAGCTGACGGCGATCCTGCTGACCGACCACTATCACCAGCGGCACTCGACAGTCCCTGGCATTGGCGATCGCATTGACCGCATTGCCCAGACCGGCCGCGGTATGCAGATTCACCAGCGCGGGCTCGCCCCGGCCCATGGCATAGCCGGTCGCGATCCCCACCACCGATCCCTCGTGCAGGGCCAGTACATAGCGAAAATTGTCCGGAAAGTCGGTCAATAGCGGCACCTCGGTCGACCCCGGGTTGCCGAAGATCGTCGTGATGCCCAGCCGCCGCAATACCGCGAAAGTCGCGTCCCGGACCGTCGTGCGGTTCGCATCCGGCGGAGGTTCTTTCTCAGCCGAGAAAGAACCTCCGCCGGACCTGGTCGTCATGGATTGCACCCCACGGGTAGGCCCGCGACGGCAGGGCCTCCGAAGAACTGGCCCGCGCAGTCGGCCAGGAAACGCGGAGCCTCTTCCGGGACGAAGTGCCCCGCGTCGGGCGCGGCGGCTCCGCGGACATCGGCCGCGACACCGCGCCACAGGCCCGGCAAGTCGATGTTCTCGATTCCGTGATCGCCCGCCATGACCAGCACCGGAATCTTCAACTGCTTCGCGGCGGCATTGGCTTTATTGTCGGCCGCGTCGGCCGGGAACGCGCGGGTGTATTCGTAGCCCGCATGGCGTCGCTCCGGATCCTGGTAGGCATTTATGAAGTATTTCTTGTCCACGGCTTCGGGGTGCCAGGCGCCGCCTTCGAGAACCCATCCGTTGTAATATTCGGCGCTGTCATCGTTTATAATTTTCTCGGTCAATGGCGCCGGCATGCTGTTCAGCTGGGTAGGCCACATCATTCCCAAGGTCTGTTCCATACCGAAGCCCGGCAAAGGCATTTCGATGACGGTCATCCTGGTCACTTCGCTCGGAAAGTCGCGGGCATAGTCGTAAGCCACCGCGGCACCGAGATCATGCCCCATGATCTGCACCTGCTGATAGCCCAGTTTGCTAACGGCCTGGTGCACTCGCCGTGCCGTGGTGGCTTTGTCGTAGCCGTCCTTCGGCACGGTCGAGTCACCGAATCCGGGAAGGTCGATGGCGATTACGGTATGCGTTTTCGCCAGGTCGGGCATTACTTTGTGCCAGGTCCACCAGGTCTGCGGCCAGCCGTGCAGCAGCACAAGCGGCGCACCCGAGCCGCCTTTGACATAGTGGAGGACGGCGCCGTCCACGTCGACTTTTCCATGCGTGAAATTCTTATCGAATACCGCCGTCCCCTCGGTGGGCTCCGTCTCAGCACTGGCATCGGCACCACACCCGGCGGTGGTCATCAACAGGGCGACGGTACCGATTACGGCGCAGCCGACTTTTCCAATCTTTTTTCCAAGCGATCTTCTCATGCTCAGAGACAACATCTAGGAGTTATTCCTTCCCGTTTCCACGGCATTTCCGAAATTTGGGCATAATTCAATCGAACGCAGGAGATCCAACCATCCGTACCAGTGCGTTTTCGTTGCCGATTTCAGCAGCCGGAATCGGTCGTTTCGACGGCACGGTCGAGTATGTCCACAATGGCCTGGGTGAGCTCGGCGGCACGCGTGTTGAGATAGAAATGCCCGCCCGGGTGGGTACGCAAGCTGAACGGTCCGGTCGTGTGATTCGCCCAGTCTCGGACTTCGTCGATCGTCGCTTTGGGGTCACTGTCACCGACGTGGGCGTGGATCGGAGTTCGCAAGAGCGGTCCCGGAGTGTATCGATAGGTCTCGGCGGCCGTGTAGTCGATCCGTAACGCGGGCAAGATCATTCGCAGCAGTTCCTCGTCTCCGAAGAACTTCTCATCCGTGCCGCTGAGCGCTTTCACGGCGGCGAGCAGCCCATCGTCGTCTTCGAGGTGTGCGGTCTCGTCCCGCGTGCGGGTCGGCCCCACGCGACCGGAGACCACCAACGCCGTCGGGAAGACGCCGCCGCGTTCCAGTCGACGAACAACCTCGAAACCGAGCGTCGCTCCCATGCTGTGACCGAACACCACGGTCGGCCGGTCCAGCGATGACCGCAGCACGCTGGTCACCGCGTCGGCGAGCTCGGGAATGTTGTCGATTCCCTTTTCGGTCCTGCGGTCCTGGCGCCCCGGGTACTGGATCGCGAGGACCTCGGACTTCCCGGCGAGCGCCCGGGACAACGGGACGAAGTAGCTGGCCGCGCCACCCGCGTGCGGGAAACAGACAACTCGACTGGGAGCCGCGTCCCAGGGTTGGAATCGTCGAATCCACAGTCCGGTGTCGACGTCGTTTCGGGTCAACGAAAACCTCATTTCTCAGTCGTGTCAATGAATTCAGCGCAGATTCTCGAGCCACTCGCCGACGGCCCGCGCGGTCGTGTCCGCGTGGTCTTCCATCATGGTGAAGTGGTCGCCCGGCACATCCACCGCCGAAATCTCGCTGGAGAAAGGCCAGGAAATCTTCGCTTCCTCCGCGAAAGGCACGCCGGCCATGGACTCGCGGGACCGGACTACCAAGGTGGGAACGGAGGTCTTCGCCATCCGCCACCAGTCCAACGCCACGTAGTGCGCCATCGCGGTGAGCCAGGCATCGCCGGTGAATCCGAAAGCCCGGTTCCGGGCCAACACTCCTCGGAGCATGCTGGTCCGCGCCTCGCCGACAATGTCGGCATCGGCGTGGGTATAGGTGTCGATCAAAACGACCCCGGCCGGAGCTGGTCCGGCCTTCTCCAGTTGGGCAGCCACCGCGTGCGCCACCAGGCCACCCGAGGAATACCCGAGAAGCACATACGGCGCGCCGTCGGCGACGTTGCGCACGGCCTCCGCGTGCGCGCCGACCAGCGCGTCGATCGTCGCGGCCAACGGCTCCCGCTCGTCGAATCCTGGGGCGGTGATCACGGACAGATCGCGCATACCGCGGAAGCCACCGGCAAACCGGGTGTACTGGTGCGGTCCGGGCCGCCCCGCAAGGGAGGCGAAGCAGATCACCTTCGGCTCCCGGGCTCCGCGGGAAATGGAGACCGGATCCGGGATGTCCGCGAGCTCGGCCGCCCCGTCGAAGACCGGCCGGAACGGAACCAGGTTCTCGACCAGGGCCATGATCTCGTCGACTCGATCGCTATCGAGAGCGTGCTCCAGCATCTCCACAAGGGAAGACTGGTCTCGGGCCGCGGCCGCCGGAGCGGCCAGCGTCCACCGTTCCCGGCGGTCGTCGCGAGGCGACGCAACCGATCCGGACAGCTCCGAGCGCAGGTACCGCGCCATCGCTTCGGCCGTGTCGTGGTCGAAGACCGACGAAACCTCCAGCCGCACCGAGGTAGCGGCGGTGAGCCGGTTCCGCAGTTCGACAGCTGTCACCGAGTCGAATCCGAGCTCGAGGAAACTAGCCCCTGCCTCGACAGTGTCGGCCGATGTGTGCCCGAGAACGACGGCCACGTGACGCCGGACCAGATCCGTCAGGATCTCGTCCTGTTCCGCCGCCGAAAGCCCGGCGAGTCGCCGCACCAACTCCGAAGAACCCGAATCTGCTTCGTGGACCTGCCCAACGGCCAGGACTTCCCGCACCTCGGGTAGGTCGCTCAGCAGCGGGCTGGGCCGCGCCGCGGTGAACGCCGGCACGAACCGCGCCCAGTCCACATCGGCCACCACGGCCGACGCCGCACCACCGGCCGCCAACTCGCGCAACGCGGCCACCGCCGACTCCGGCGCCATCGGACGGACACCGCGACGACGCAGCTGGGCTCCGTTGTCACCTTCACCCATGCCCCCGCCGGCCCATAGTCCCCAGGCGATCGAGGTCGCGGCGAGACCACGGGCCCGCCGCTGCCTCGCCAATGCGTCCATGAAGGCGTTCGCCGCCGCGTAACCGCCCAGGCTGCCACCGCCCCAGACCGCCGCACTCGACGAGAACAGCACGAAGGCGTCCAGGTCCAGGCCACGGGTGAGCTCGTCCAGATGTGCGGCCGCAACCGCTTTGGCGGCCAGCATCGGGCCGATCCGCTCGGCGGTCAGGCTGTCGATCATCCCGTTGTCCAGCACGCCGGCGGCATGGACGATGGCGGTCAGCGCCGGCCCGTCCGCGGCGATTCGCGCCAGCAGGGCGGCCACCGCTCCCCGATCGACGACATCGCAGGCGGCGATGGTCACCCGGGCCCCGAGCTGCCCCAATTCGGCCGCGAGCTCGCGCGCCCCCGGGGCCTGCGGGCCGCGACGGCTGGTCAGCACCACATGCTCTGCTCCGTTGCCGGCAAGCCAGCGGGCCACGTGGGCCCCCAGCGCACCGGTACCGCCGGTGACCAGCACGGTGCCCCGCGGAGTCCACCCCGGGCCTTCCGAATCGGTCGCACGGGCCAGCCGACGGGCGTACACGCCGCCGGTCCGGATCGCCACCTGGTCCTCACCTCCGAGGGCGAGGACCCCGCACATCTGGGACCGGGCAGTCTCGTCGAGGACTGCGGGCAGGTCGATCAGACCGCCCCAGCGGGCGGGCAGTTCCAGACCCGCCGCCTGACCGAGGCCCCATACCGTTGCCTGTGCGGCGCTGGCCAGTTGGTCCTCAGGTCCGGTGGACACCGCGCCCCGAGTGGCCACCCATAGCCGTGCGGCCAGGTCCAGGTCGCCCAGAACCTGTGCCAGCACCAGCGTGCCGACCAGCCCCGCTGACGCCGCTGGCTCGGACGTGATCGGCGCATCGTTCAGTGCCAGCAACGACAGCACACCCGCGACGGAGTCCGCGGCCGACTCGTGCAGAGCGGTGCGCAGCCGGTCCGCGAGGACCTGCCGATCGAGGTCCGCGACGGCTACCTCGACCACCACGACCCGCGCACCGTGCTCGGCCAGAGCCTGCCGGCACTCGGCCACCGGACCGTGCTCGACCGGGGCGATGAGCAACCACGTCTCGGCCAGACGTGGGGTGTCCTCGACTGTGGCCGGCTTCCAGACAACCTGATACCGGCAGCCCTGGACGGCGGCCTTCTCCTGCTCTCGCCGACGCCACGAGGACAGCACCGGCAGAACGGATTCCAGTGGGGTGTGCGGCTCGATCTCGAGTGCCGCCGCCACAGCGGTGACATCGCCCTCATCGACCGCGGACCAGAAACGTGTCTCTGCGACGGAGCCCGCTGCGACGTGTGTGGTTGTGGGTTGTGGCCAGAATTTCTGGCGTTGGAAGGCATACGTTGGGAGGTCGACCTGCCGACCACCCCCGAGTTGCCGTTCCCAGGACACGGGTGTACCGCGGACGAATGCCCCACCCAGACCGATGGCCAGCGACTGTGGCTCGTCATGGTCGTTCGGTAGTAGTGGGATGAACACTGCTGGACGGTGTTCGGGCACGCAGCCTGGTCCCATCGCCGAGAGTGCCGCGCCCGGGCCAACCTCCACAAACACCCCACCACCATCAACGGCCAGGGTCGTTACCGCGTCATGGAAGCGCACCGCACCCCGCGCCTGATCCACCCAATACCGGGCATCACAGCCGGTAACAGGATTACCGGTCGCCGTCGAGATCCACGGGATCACCGGCTCGGCGAACGAAAGCCGTTCGGCCACCTCACCCAACTCGTCCAACACCGGATCCATCAACGGCGAATGGAACGCATGCGAAACCCGCAACCGCCGCACCCGACGACCACGACCCCGCCACACCTCAACAACCTCATCGATCTCTACCGACCGACCCGAAACCACCACCGCCGCAGGACCATTCACCCCAGCAACCACCACACCCGAAGCCGAATCCACCAGCCACGCCAACATCTCCGATTCCGATGCCTCGATCGCGGCCATACCCCCACCCACCGGCAGCGCCTGCATCACCCGCCCCCGAGCCGCCACCAGACGCACACCATCCCCCAGAGACAACACCCCCGCGGTCACCGCCGCAGCGATCTCACCCACCGAATGACCAGCCACCGCATCAGGGATCACACCCCACGACTCCAACAACCGCACCAACGCGATCTCCACCGCGAACAAACCCACCTGCGCATACAGGGTCTGATCCACCAAACCCGGATCAGCCAAACCCTCCCGCACCGGCAAACCCAGCTCAGCCTCCAACAGATCACACACCTCGGCGAACGCCTCAGCGAACACCGGGAACCCCGCACACAACTGCAGCCCCATACCGGCATACTGCGAACCCTGACCCGGAAACACGAACACAGTCCCCGAAGACCCCGAATCCGCAACACCCTGCACCACAACAGAACTCGGCTCACCAGCCGCAAGCGCCGCCAAACCAGCCAGCAACTGCTCACGGTCGCCGCCTACAACGACCGCACGGTGCTCGAACAGTGTCCGCGACGACACCAGGGAATGCCCGACATCCACCAGATCGAAATCGACCTTCGCAGTCGCGAATTCGCGCAACCGAGACGCCTGCGCCCGCAACCCGGCCACCGACTTCCCCGACACCACCCACGACACCACCGGTGACGCGGCGGCAGGCACGGCCGGGTCGACCCCCGGCTCCTCTTCCGAAGCCCCGCTACTCGACACGGGCGCTTCCTCGATGATGACGTGCGCATTGGTACCGCTGACACCGAAGGAGGACACACCCGCCCGACGCGGATGATCACCGGTCTCCCACGACATCGGCTCGGTCGCCAACCGCACCGCGCCCACCGACCAGTCCACATGCGGTGTCGGCTGATCGACATGCAATGTCGCGGGCAGCACCCGGTGCCGCATCGCCAGGATCATCTTCATGACACCGGCCACACCAGCAGCGGCCTGCGTATGCCCGATATTCGACTTGATCGAACCCAACCACAACGGACGATCCTCATCACGACCCTGCCCATAAGTAGCCAGCAGAGCCTGCGCCTCGATCGGATCACCCAACGTGGTACCCGTACCGTGCGCCTCCACCACATCAACACCAGTGGCAGCCACCCCGGCATTGGCCAGCGCCGCACGGATAACCCGCTGCTGCGACGGACCATTCGGCGCGGTCAACCCATTACTCGCACCATCCTGATTAACAGCACTACCACGAATCACCGCCAACACTTCATGACCATTGCGCCGCGCATCGGAAAGCCGTTCCAACACAAGCATTCCCGCACCCTCGGCCATACCAGTGCCGTCGGCCGCTGCCGCGAAAGCTTTGCATCGCCCGTCGGCGGCGAGGCCGCCGAGTTGGGAGAACCCGGCGAACGCCGCCGGAGTCGACATCACGGTGACACCACCCGCGAGCGCCATGGTGCACTCACCGGAGCGCAGCGCCTGCGATGCCAAATGCATGGCGACCAACGAGGACGAGCAGGCCGTATCCACCGTCACCGCCGGACCCTCGAACCCGAACACATAAGACAGGCGGCCCGACATCACGCTCAGCGCCGCACCGGTCAGGGAATACCCTTCGGCGCCCTCCATCAGACCATCGGCATACCCCTGCGGAGTGGTGCCCACGAAGACACCGGTCTGGCTGCCTCGCAACTCCGACGGATTCAGCCCCGCCCGCTCCAACGCTTCCCAGGACACCTCCAACAGCAACCGCTGCTGCGGGTCCATCGCCAGCGCCTCACGCGGACTGATCCCGAAGAACCCCGCGTCGAACATATCGGCATCGTGCAGGAACGCGGCCTCGGTCGGAACATTCCCGGATCTGAAGAGCCGATCGACATCCCAGCCGCGACCCGTGGGAAAGGCGGAAAGCGCGTCGACGCCATCGGCCAGCAGCGACCACAGCGCCTCCGGGCTGTCGGCACCACCGGGGAACCGGCAACCGATACCGACCACGGCGATCGGCTCGCCCGTCGCCTGGACGGCGATCGGGGTGAGTTCCCGTTCGTCATCGGCGCCGAGGATCTGCTCCCGGAGGTACCCGGCCAGCCGCCGGGGCGTCGGGTAGTCGAAGGCGAGGGTCGCGGGCAAGCGCAGACCGCTGGCCTGCCCGAGACGATCCCGTAGCTCGATCGAGGTGAGGGAGTCGAATCCCAGGTCGCGCAGGGCGCGTCCGGCGTCGACCTCCTGCGCCGAGTCGTGCCGCAGGACGGCTGCGATATGGCCGCAGACCAGGTCCAGCAGGAGTTCGTCCTGCTCCGCGGTGGACTTGCCGACGAGCTGCTGGGCCAGCGCCGAAGACTGATCGGCCTCAGCGGTCACGATGGCGCGCACCTCGGGTAGGTCGCCGATCAGCGGGCTCGGCCGCGTCATGGTGAGGGTGGGCGTGAACAGTTCCCAGTCGAAGTCGGCGATCACCGCATGCGCGGTCGGCAGGCCGCTCAGCTCGCGCAAGGCCGCGACCGCCGATTCGGGAATCATCAGCCGCAATCCGTGGCGACGGGCCCGCTCCTCCACGACCGCGTCCCGAGCCATACCGCCGCCGGCCCACGGACCCCACGAGACCGACAGACCCGCCAGACCACGATCTCGTCGCTGCCGCGCGAGCGCGTCCAGGAAGGCGTTCGCGGCCGCATAGTTGCCCTGCCCCAGGTTGCCGAGCACACCCGCCAGCGAGGAGAACAGCACGAAGGCGTCGAGCTCCAGGTCGCGGGTCAACTCATCGAGGTAGGCGGCCCCGGCCGCCTTGGCCGCCAGAACTCCGGCCAAACGCTGCGGCGTCATTGTGTCAAGCACACCGTCGTCGAGGAATCCGGCGGCGTGCACCACCGCGGTCAGCGGCGGCCCGTCGGCCGCGATCCGGTCCAGCAACTCACTCAGGGCAGCTCTGTCGGCAGTGTCGCAGGCCACGACCGTGACCTTGGCTCCATCGGCGTCCAATTCGGCGACGAGGTCGGCCGCTCCCGGGGCCAGCGGGCCGCGGCGGCTGGTCAGCACGACGTGCTCGGCGCCGTTGCGGGCAACCCAGCGGGCCACGTGCGCTCCCAAGGCGCCGGTGCCACCGGTGATCAATATGGTGCCCCTCGGAGTCCAGCCAGGGCCGCCGGCCGTGCCACCGGCACGGCCCAGCCGACGGGCGAATACACCGTCGGCCCGGATCGCGACCTGATCGTTGCCGCCCCTGTCGACCCTGCCGGCCAGCACCCCGCTCAGCCTCTCCTGGGCGCGCTCGTCCAGCACATCGGGAAGGTCGATCAGGCCGCCCCAGCGCGGCGACAACTCCAAACTCGCGACTTGGCCCAGGCCCCACGCCTGGGCCTGCACGGTGCTGAGCAGCTTCTCCTCGGGCCTGGTCGACACCGCGCCCCGAGTGGCCACCCACAGCGGCGCGCCCACCCCGAGGTCGCCGAGCGCCTGGGTCGCCACGGCGGTCAATGCCAGTCCCGTGGCGACCTCCGCATGGTCCGGCAGCGGGGTCTCCTCCAGCGCCAGCAAGGACAGCACACCGGCAACGGAATTCACGGTGGACGCGTCGAGGGCCTCGCTGATCCGCGCCCCGAGGGCCGACCGATCGGCCTGCGGCGCACCGACTTCCGCGATCACGACCTCGGCACCGTGCGCGGCGAGTGCCCGCACACAGCCGAGGACCAAGCCTTCTTCGGCTCTTCCCGCCGGGATCAGGACAAGCCAAGGTCCGTTCAGCGTGGCGCCACGGCCGGTCACGGGAGCCCAGGTGATCTCGTAGTGCCAGTCCTGGACGGCGGTGCGGTCGCGTTCCCGGGTCCGCCAGGAGGACAGCATCGGCAGCACCTCCGCGAGGGGAGAACGTGCTTGCTCGCCGAGGTCGAGGACGGCTGCCAGGCCGGTGAGGTCCTGCTCGTCGACCGCGCTCCAGAACCGCGCCTCCGCTCCGGACACGGCCACCGTCGCCTGGGTCCCGGCCGTGGGCTCGGGCCAGAACCGCTGGCGCTGGAAGGCATACGTCGGTAGCTCGACCCGTCTGCCGACGGCCAGCAGTCCGGCCCAGTCCACCGGCACTCCGTGGACGTGCACCTGCGCCAGCGACTCCTGCCAGCGGCGGCGATCTCCCTCCTCGCGCCGCAGCGTTCCGGCGACCACGACCGGGGTGTCCACCGACAGGTTGTCGATGGTTTCCCTGATCGCGGTCGTCAGCACGGGATGTGCGGAGACCTCGAGGAAGGTGCGGTGTCCCGCCTGGACGAGGTGTTCGAGGGCTTCTCGGAACCGGACGGTCTGCCGCAAGTTGGTGTACCAGTATTCGGCTCCCACAGCGGACCCGTCGACGAGACCGGGCTCCACCGTGGAGCACAACGGGATTCGGCCGACTCGGGGTGCGACAGGGGCCAGGACAGTGCGGAGTTCATCGCGCAACAACTCGACCTCCGCGGAGTGCGAGGCATAGTCCACGGCTATCCGCTGGACCCGAATACCCTGCGCCTCACATACCTGTTCCAGTTCGGTCAGTGCATCGACATCACCCGATACCACCGTCGCCGACGGACCATTCACCGCCGCCACCGACACCCGATCCCCGAACCGCCCCACGAGTCCACGAACCTGCTCCGCCGCAGCAGCCACCGACGTCATGCCACCACGACCCGCCACAGTGGCAATCGCCCGACTACGCAAAGCAACAACCCGAGCACCATCCTCGAGCGACAACGCCCCCGCCACCACCGCCGCAGCGATCTCACCCTGCGAATGACCCACCACCGCAGCAGGACTCACACCCACCGACTCCCACAACGCGGCCAGCGACACCATCACAGCCCACAACACCGGCTGAACAACATCAACCCGATCCAGACCCGGGGCATCGGACTCACCACGCACCACCGAAGACAACGACCACTCCACAAACGGCGCCAACGCTAGCTCACACGCGGCCATCGACTCCGCGAACACCGGCGAGGAATCCCACAACTCGGCACCCATGCCCAGCCACTGCGAACCCTGACCCGGAAACACGAACACCACACCGGATACATCACCCGTGGCCACACCCTCCACCGCACCGGCAGCAGGCTCCCCCGACGCGACCGCCGCCAGACCGGCCAGCAACTCCTCGCGATCGGATCCGGTCACGACCGCACGATGGTCGAACAGCGTCCGCGACGCCACCAGCGACGACCCGATATCGACCGGGGTCCGCGTCGGATCGCCGACGGCGAATTCATGTAGCCGCGCGGCCTGTTCCCGTAGCGCACCTTCGGATTTCGCGGACAGCACCCAGGAGACCACGCTCGCGGGCCCTTCGCGATCGTCCGAGGCCTGCGTCGTTACGGCCGGGGCCTCCTCGAGGATCGCATGGGCGTTGGTGCCGCTGATGCCGAAGGAGGACACGCCCGCGCGCCGCGGATGCCGTCCGTTCTCCCATGGCAGCTGCTCGGTCAGCAGCCGAACCGCTCCAGCGGACCAGTCCACGTGCGGCGTCGGCTCGTCCACGTGCAGCGTCGCGGGCATCATCCGATGCCCAAGGGAGAGAACCATTTTCATCACACCGGCCACCCCGGCCGCGGCCAAGGAGTGTCCGATGTTCGACTTCACCGACCCCAACCACAGTGGACGCTCGGGATCTCGGTCTCGGCCGTATGTCGCGAGCACCGCCTGCGCCTCGATCGGATCACCCAGGGTGGTGCCCGTGCCGTGCGCTTCCACCACATCCACCTGATCGGCCGCGACCCCGGCATTGGCCAGCGCCGCGCGGATAACCCGCTGCTGCGACGGACCATTCGGCGCGGTCAACCCATTACTCGCACCATCCTGATTAACAGCACTACCACGCACCACCGCCAACACCGGATGCCCCAACCGCTGCGCATCGGAAAGCCGTTCCAACACAAGCATTCCCGCACCCTCGGCGATTCCGAAGCCATCCGCTGTCGCCGCGAAGGCCTTGCACCGCCCATCGCGTGCCAAGCCGCGCAGTCGCGAGAACTCCACGAACGAAGCGGGCGAGGCCAGGATCGCGACGCCGCCGGCGAGCGCCATGGTGCACTCACCGGAGCGCAGCGCCTGCGACGCCAAATGCAAGGCGACCAACGAGGACGAGCAGGCCGTATCCACCGTCACCGCCGGACCCTCCAGCCCGAACACGTACGACAGCCGGCCCGACAGCACACTGGTGGACGAGCCCGTCACGGCGTATCCGTCCGCGCTACCGGCAACGTCGCCGAGGAGCGCGTCGAAGCCCTGATGTGAGGCTCCGACGAAGATGCCGGTTTGGCTGCCGCGCAGCGTGGTCGGGTCGATCCCGGCCCGCTCCAATGCCTCCCACGAGGTCTCCAGCAGCAACCGCTGCTGCGGGTCCATCGCCAATGCCTCGCGCGGGCTGATTCCGAAGAAGGTCGCGTCGAACAGGTCCGCATCGTGTACGAAACCACCGGTACGGACGTAGGACTTGCCTGGTTGGTCGGGGTTGGGGTCGTACAGCGCCTCGATATCCCAGCCTCGACCGGCCGGCCAGCCGGTCACCGCATCCTCGCCGCCCGACAGCATCGCCCACAGTGCTTCGGGGCTGTCCACTCCGCCCGGGAATCGGCAGCCCATCGCGACGATCGCGATCGGGTCGTCGACCGACACCGCGACCGGCGCCATCGCCACATCGTCGGCGGATCCCGAGCCCAGCAGCTCACCGGTCACGAATGCGGCCAGCTGCTCCGCGTTGGGGTAGTCGAACGCCAGTGTTGTCGGCAGTCGCAGCCCGGTCGCCGCATTGAGCCGGTTGCGCAACTCGACTGCGGTCAGCGAGTCGAATCCCATGTCTCGCAACGCTCGAGTCGGCTCCACCTCCTGGGCTGTGGCATGCCCCAGCACGGCCGCGATGTGGCCGCGCACCAGGTCCAGCATTGCCCGCGTCCGGTCCTGCGCCGACAGCCCGGCCAACCGTCGCGTCAGACCGGCATCGCCCTGCGCGCCCGCCCGCGCACTCGGCCGGGCCGGGCCGCGCACCAGACCACGCATCAGCGGCGGCACCTCACCCTGCGCCCCCAGACCCGTCAGCTCCAGCTGGGCAGGCACCAGATACGCCTCCGGCCGCCGCAGCACCGCATCGAACAGCGCCAAGCCCTCGGCAGTGGACATGGCGGTCAACCCGGCTCGGCCGAAACGGCCGAGGTCGGTCTGGTCGAGATGGCCGGTGAGACCGCTGGCATCGGCCCACAGACCCCACGCCAACGACACCGCCGCAAGACCCTCGGACTGACGATGCTGCGCCAACGCATCCATGAACGCGTTGGCCGCCGCATAGTTCGCTTGACCTGGACCACCGAAAGTCGCTGAGGCGCTGGAGAACAGCACGAACGCCGACAAATCCAACGCTCGGGTCAGCTCATGCAGATGCCATGCCGCATCGGCCTTCGGACGCATGACGGCGTCTACCCGCTCGGGCGACAGCGACCCGATCACACCATCATCGAGCACACCCGCCGCATGCACCACCGCCGTCAAACCCGTACCACGGTCACCAACCCGAGTCAGCAACCGGGCCACGGCATCTCGGTCAGCGATATCACAACGTTCGACCGCCACCGACACACCGACGGCCGCCAACTCCGCGACCAACTCCACCGCACCCGGAGCCTCCATGCCCCGGCGACTGGTCAACACCAAATGCCGAACACCATGCTCAGCAACCAGATGCCGCGCCAACAGACCACCCAAAGTGCCTGTCCCACCAGTAATCAACACAGTGCCATCCGGGTCAATCGAGCGCGGGATTCGCAACACGATCTTGCCGACATGCCGGGCCTGACTCATGAACCGGAACACCTCCGGAGCACGACGCACATCCCGCACCAACACCGGAGACTCCGCCAACACACCCTGATCCAGCAAGCCGACCACCTCGGCCAGCATCTCACCGATCCGTTCCGGCCCGGCCTCGGGCAAGTCGAACGCTCGGTAGGCCACGCCTGGGTACGTCCGGGCGATCTGTTCGGCGTCGCGGATGTCGGTCTTGCCCATCTCGATAAACCGGCCACCACGCGGCAACAACCGCAGGGACGCATCCACCAGATCACCGGCCAGACTGTCCAACACGATGTCCACACCCGCACCGCCGGTCGTGTTCAAAACGTGCTGCTCGAACTCCGCCGACCGAGAGGAGGCGATGTGATCGGCATCGAGCCCCATCCCCGAAAGCGCCGAATGCTTACCAGGCGAGGCGGTTCCGAACACCTCCAAACCCAAATACCGGGCAATAGCCACAGCCGCCATACCCACACCACCAGCCGCGGAATGAATCAACACCCGCTCACCCGGCTGCGCATCGGCCAAGTCGACCAGCGCGAACCACGCCGTCGCGAACGCCACCGGCACCGCCGCCGCCCGAGTAAATGACCAACCCACCGGCATTCGAACGAGATAGCGGTGATCCGAGACCGCGACCGGTCCGAATCCGCCTTCGAGCATGCCCATCACCCGGTCTCCGACGGCCAAACCCTCGACCCCGGAACCGATCTCCAGCACGGTCCCCGCACCCTCGATGCCCATCGCCAGGGTGCTGCTGGGAACAACATTCAGCGCGATCAGGACGTCCCGGAAGTTCAACCCGGTCGCGTGCACGGCCACCCGCACCTGGTGCGGCTCCAATGGAGCCGTTCCCTCCGGGTTGTCCACCAGTGCGAGATTCTCGAGCGTGCCGGTGCCGGCAGTGCCCAGCCGCCACGCGTCATTCTCGGCAGGAACAACCAGCGCGCCGGTAGCCGGACGCGTCAACCGCCGCCCCAGCATCCGGCCCGACCGCATCGCCAACTCCACCTCGCCGGCCGCGCCGGCCATGGCGATGAGATGCGCGTCGGCCACGGTCGACTCATCGACGTCGACCAGAACGATCCGGCCCGGATTCTCCGACTGCGCCGACCGCATCAAACCCCACACCGCGGCGGCGGCGAGATCCCGCACATCCTCGTCCGGCCCGGTCGCGACCGCACCCCGGGTCACCACCACCAACCGGGATTCCGCGAGATGCTCTTCGGCCAGCCACTGCTGTACCGAACGCAGTACGGCATTGGTCACGCCTCGGGCATGGGCGCCCTGATCATCGGTCTCTGGCGTCGCACAGCACACAGCGACCGCATCCGGAGTCGGTGCGCCGTTCGCCACGGCTGCCACCAGCGCTGCCATATCGGCATACCTGGACTCCGCCGGGCACTCGATCGAATTCGAAGCGTCGGCGCCGACCAGTACCCACGACATATTTCCGGCCGCTTCGGCGGGATCGGGCAATACGGTCCAGTCCACCGTGAACAGTGACTGCTGTCCGCTCCGAGAACCGTCGAGCTGGCCGGCCGACATAGGCCGCAGCACAAGAGAATCGACGGTGACCACCGGCGCACCGGTCTCATCGGCGGCCGTCAGGGTCAACGCGCCATCACCGGTCCGCCGCAACCGAACTCGCAGCGCGCGAGCACCGGCGGCGTGCATCGCCACACCGTTCCAGGCGAACGGAAGCAGCCCCCGGCCATCGCCGTCCGGTGCGGCGAACCCGCTGGCCTGCACCGCCGCGTCGAGCAACGCGGGATGCAATACGAATTCGCCGGCCTGCTCGGCCGCCTGCTCCGGCAGCCGGACCTCGGCGAATACCTCGTCACCGCGCCGCCAGACCGCCTGTAGACCTTGGAACACCGGGCCGTATTCGTAGCCGTGTTCGGCGAATCCGCTGTAGAGGCCGTCGATTTCGATGGGTTCCGCATCGACTGGTGGCCACGCGACAAACCCTGAGACATCCACGGACGACGGGTCGTCCAGAGCGACGGTACCGCTCGCGTTGCGAGTCCAGACCTGCTCGGTGTCCGCGGCTTCCGGCCGTGAGTACACGGTGATCGCTCGGCGCCCGGACTCGTCCGAACCGCCGACGGACACCTGCAGCAGCAGCGCACCGCGTTCGGGCAGCAGCAAGGGCTGTTCCAGTGCCAGGTCCTCGACTCGGCCACACCCCACCTGGTCCCCGGCCCGCACCGCAAGCTCCGCGAATGCCGTCCCGGGAACCAGCACCGTGCCCCGCACCGCGTGATCGGCCAGCCAAGGATGCGACCGCACGGACAAACGACTGGTGAACAGGAATCCCGCACCGTCGGCCAGCTCCACCGCCGCCCCCAGCAGCGGATGGCCGGCCGCGATCAAGCCCGCCGCCCCCACATCGCCGCGCACCAGCGAGGCCTGCGGCCAGAATCGTTGGTGTTGGAAGGCATACGTCGGCAATTCGATTCGGCGGCCACCGGCGAGCATCCCCGCCCAGTCCACCGAAACACCTTGCGCGAATACCTCAGCCGCTGAGAGCAGCCACCGGTGCAGACCACCCTCATCGCGGCGCAGCGTGCCCGCCGCAATCGCGCCCACGCCACCGTTTTCGACGGTTTCCTGGACCGCGGCAGTCAACACCGGATGCGCCGACACCTCCACGAACACCCGATAACCGGCATCGACCAAACCCTCCACGGCTTCCCGGAACCGCACCTCCCGCCGCAAATTCGCATACCAATAGGCGGCATCCATCCCGGAACCATCGATGAAGCCGGACTCGACAGTGGAAAACACCGGAACACGCCCAGCCTGAGTCGTGATCGGTGCCAGCGCATCCAGGATCTGGGGCCGGATCTGTTCCACCGCCGGCGAATGCGACGCGTAGTCCACCGGAATCCGCCGAGCCCGAACACCTTCGACCTCACACGCCCGTTCCAGCTCTGCCAACGCATCAACATCACCCGACACCACCACGGCGGACGGTCCGTTCACCGCCGCCACCGCAATCTCACCACCACAACGCGCCACCAACTCACGGACCCGCTCCGCCGCAGCAGCCACCGACGTCATGCCACCACGACCCGCCACAGTGGCAATCGCCCGACTACGCAAAGCAACAACCCGAGCACCATCCTCGAGCGACAACGCCCCCGACACCACCGCCGCAGCGATCTCACCCTGCGAATGACCCACCACCGCAGCAGGACTCACACCCACCGACTCCCACAACGCGGCCAGCGACACCATCACAGCCCACAACACCGGCTGAACAACATCAACCCGATCCAGACCCGGCGCATCGGACTCACCACGCACCACCGAAGACAACGACCACTCCACAAACGGCGCCAACGCTAGCTCACACGCGGCCATCGACTCCGCGAACACCGGCGAGGAATCCCACAACTCGGCACCCATGCCCAGCCACTGCGAACCCTGACCCGGAAACACGAACACCACATCCGAAGACCCGGGATCCACAACACCCTGTGCCACAACAGAACTCGGCTCACCCGCAGCCAACGCCGCCAAACCAGCCAGCAACTGCTCACGATCGGATCCCACGACAACCGCGCGATGCTCGAACAGCGTCCGCGACGACACCAACGACAACCCGACATCCACCGAGTCGAGATCCACACTGGCAGTAGCGAACTCGTACATCCTGTCCGCCTGCGCCCGCAACCCGGCCTCCGACTTCGCAGACACAACCCACGGCACCACAGGCGAACTCGCGCCCTCCGGCTCCCCGTCTGACACTTCGCTGTCGACCGCAGAAGCTTCCTCGACGATCACATGCGCATTCGTCCCACTGACACCGAAGGAGGACACACCCGCACGCCTCGGATGCCCGTTCGCTTCCCACGCCATCGGCTCGGTCAACAGCTTCACCGCACCCGTGGACCAATCCACATGCGGCGAGGGCTCATCCACATGCAACGTCGCCGGAAGCGTCCCATGCCGCATCGCCAGGATCATCTTCATCACCCCGGCCACACCAGCAGCAGCCTGCGTATGCCCGATATTCGACTTGATCGACCCCAACCACAACGGACGATCCTCGGGCCGATCCTGCCCATAAGTCGCAATCAGCGCCTGCGCCTCGATCGGATCACCCAACGTGGTACCCGTACCGTGCGCCTCGACCACATCGACCTCGCCCACCGATACCCCGGCATTGGCCAAGGCGGTCCGGATAACCCGCTGCTGCGACGGACCATTCGGCGCGGTCAACCCATTACTCGCACCATCCTGGTTCACCGCACTACCGCGAATCACCGCGAGCACACGATGACCGTGCCGCTGCGCATCGGAAAGCCGCTCCAGCACCAACATTCCGGCGCCCTCGGCCATACCGAAGCCATCAGCGGCAGCGGCAAAAGGTTTACACCGACCGTCGACGGAGAGCCCGCGTGCCCGGGAGTACGCGATGAACGCCGCGGGAGTCGACATCACCGTGACCCCGCCGGCCAGCGCCATAGAACATTCGCCGCCGCGCAGCGCCTGCACCGCGAGATGCAGGGCGACCAACGACGACGAGCACGCGGTGTCCACCGTCACCGCGGGGCCTTCCAACCCGAACACGTACGACAACCGACCCGACAGTACGCTCGGCGAGGCGCCCGTGAGGGCGAACCCCTCCGAGTTCTCGCCGAGATCCGCGCCGTAACCCTGGGGAGTAGCTCCGACGAACACACCAGTACTGCTGTTGGCCAGCCCGGCCGGGTCTATTCCGGCTCGCTCCAACGCCTCCCACGAGGTTTCCAACAACAAACGCTGCTGCGGATCCATTGCCAACGCCTCACGCGGACTGATCCCGAAGAATCCCGCGTCGAAGCCGGCCACATCCCGCATGAACCCACCCGCATCGGTGTAAGAGGTACCCGCGTGGGCCGGATCCGGATCGAACAGCCTGTCCAAGTCCCAGCCTCGGTCCTCGGGGAACTCCGATACCGCATCCGCACCGTTTGCGAGCAGCTCCCACAACGCTTCCGGGTCGTCCACCCCGCCGGGGAAGCGGCAGCCCATTCCGACCACCGCGATCGGTTCGTCGGTAGCCCGCATTGTCGCGACGGCCGCGTTGTCCCGCTCGTCGGCGTCCGCACCGAGCACCTCGGCGCGCAGGTATCTGGCCAGCGCCACCGGTGTCGGGTAGTCGAAAACCATTGTCGAGGGCAGCTGCAGGCCGGTGGCCGAACCGAGCCGGTTTCGCAGCTCGACCGCCGTCATGGAGTCCAGACCCAGTTTGGCGAAGGCCCGGGTCGGCTCGATGTCCTGAGCGGAGGCATGCCCGAGCACCGCAGCGACGTGCGCCCGGACCAGGTCCAGCAGCATCTTCTGCCCGTCGGCGGCGGAACGCCCGGCGAGTTGCTCGGCCAAGGCGGGCGTGCGCTCACGTGCGGCAAGGGCCGCCGCGACCTCCGGCAGATCGCCGAGCAGCGGGCTGGGCCGCGCAACGGTGAACGTGTCGGCGAACACGGACCAGTCGATATCGGCGATCACCGCGTGGGGATCGCCGGCGCCGACGATCCGGCGCATCGCGGCCACGGCGAGGTCCGGTGCGATCATGCGCACGCCACCGCGCCGAATCCGCTGCTCTACGAAGGCTTCTCGCCGCTGCCCCGCCCAGGGGCCCCATGCGATCGAGGTCGCGACCAGACCTTGTGCCCGCCGCTGCTGAGCCAAGGCGTCGAGGAAGGCGTCCGCCATCGCGTTGTTCGCCTGTCCCGCACCGGCGCCCCATACGCTCGCCGGCGAGGAGCACAGTACGAACGCGTCGAGGTCCAGATCGCGCGTCAGCTCATCCAGATTGGTGGCGGCCGTGGACTTCGCGGCGAGCACGCTTGCCACCCGATCGACGGTCAAGGCATCCAGTACGCCCTCATCCAGCACCCCGGCCGCGTGCACCACAGCAGTGAGCGCGGGCCCGTCCTCGGCGATCCGCGCCAGCAGCCGCACGACCGAATCCCGGTCGGCGATATCGCACGCGACGACCAGGACAGCGGCCCCGGCGGCTTCCAATTCGGCCGAAAGCTCCGCTGCCCCAGGCGCATCCGCGCCACGGCGGCTCGCCACGACCACCCGTTCGGCTCCCCGCGCCGCCAGCCACCGGGCCACATGTCCGCCGATGCTGCCGGTACCGCCGGTGACCAGCACGGTGCCCCGGGGTTCCCAAACCTCCCCGGGTTCGACGGCTTTCCGGATCAGCCGCCGGGTGAACAACCCGCCGGACCGGATCGCCACTTGGTCGTCGCCGCCAACCGCGGCCAACACCGCACGGACATGCGCGTGAGTCTGCTCGTCCATAACCTCGGGGAGATCGATCAGACCACCCCACCGTCCCGGCAGTTCCAGACCGGCCACCTGACCGAATCCCCAAACTTGGGCTTGCGCGAGACTGCGCACTTCATCGGTGGGTTCGGTGGATACCGCTCCCTTGGTCACCACCCACAACGGCGCGGCAATGCCCGCATCGCCCAGCGCCTGCGCCAGCATGAGGGTCGCCGCCAGCCCGGTCGGCACCTGCGGGTGTTGCGCGAGGGGTGTCTCGTCGAATGCGAGCAGCGACAGCACGCCGCTGAGGGGCTCGTCCGGCTGATCGGCAAGGACGGAGCCGAGGCGCTCGGCGATCGTCTCCCGACCGAGATATCCTGCCGCAGAGTCGATTACGACCATCCGCGCACTTTCCTTGGGAAGTGCGCTCAGCCAGCCCGTCACCGCTTCGCTGTCTTGCCAGCCCGTAGGAACGATCAGGAGCCAATGGCCGGTGAGGGTTGCGTCGGTCTTCGGAGGGGCGAGCTTCCATTTGATGCCGTACTGCCAATCCTGGACAGCCGCCCGCTCTCGTTCCCGTCGCCGCCAGGTCGACAGCGCGGGCAGCAATGCGTCCAGCGATTCCCGCTCAACCGCCAATTCGGCGGCCAGCAAAGCCGGATCGCCGCTGTCGACAGCGGCCCACAGCTTCGCCTCGGCTCCGGAGACGACGCCCTGCCGCGGCACGATCGACTCCGGCCAGAATCGTTGGCGCTGAAAGGCATACGTCGGCACATCGACCGGTCGGCCACCGGCGAGCATTCCCGCCCAGTCCACCGGAACGCCTTGCACGAACACCTCGGCCAGCGACAGCAGCCACCGGCTCGGACCCCCGTCGTCACGGCGCAGGGTGCCGGTTACCACCAATGTTTCGGCGAGCCCATCGATTTCGGCTCGGGTTCGCGACTGGAGTTCGGCGGTTTCCTGGACCGCGGCAGTCAACACCGGATGCGCCGACACCTCCACGAACACCCGATAACCGGCATCGACCAAACCCTCCACGGCTTCCCGGAACCGCACCTCCTGCCGCAAATTCGCATACCAGTAGGCGGCATCCATCCCGGAACCATCAACGAAGCCGGACTCGACAGTGGAAAACACCGGAACACGACCAACACGAGCCGAAACCGGCGCCAACGCCCCAAGAATGCGGTCTTCGATCTCTTCGACCGCCACCGAATGCGAGGCGTAATCAACTGGAATCCGCCGCGCCCGAATACCTTTCGCCTCGCACGCCTGTTCCAGTTCGGTCAACGCATCGACATCACCCGATACCACCGTCGCCGACGGACCATTCACCGCCGCCACCGACACCCGATCCCCGAACCGCCCCACGAGTCCACGAACCTGCTCCGCCGCAGCAGCCACCGACGTCATGCCACCACGACCCGCCACAGTGGCAATCGCCCGACTACGCAAAGCAACAACCCGAGCACCATCCTCGAGCGACAACGCCCCCGCCACCACCGCCGCAGCGATCTCACCCTGCGAATGACCCACCACCGCAGCAGGACTCACACCCACCGACTCCCACAACGCGGCCAGCGACACCATCACAGCCCACAAGACCGGCTGGACAACGTCGACCTGGTCAAGGCCCGGGGCATCGGACTCACCACGCACCACCGAAGACAACGACCACTCCACAAACGGCGCCAACGCTAGCTCACACGCGGCCATCGACTCCGCGAACACCGGCGAGGTCTCGAGCAGTTCCCGGCCCATACCGATCCACTGCGAACCCTGACCCGGAAACACGAACACCACACCCGACGACCCGGAATCCGCAACACCCTGCACCACAACCGAACTCGGCTCACCAGCCGCAAGCGCCGCCAAACCAGCCAGCAACTGCTCGCGGTCGGATCCCACGACAACCGCGCGATGCTCGAACAGTGTCCGCGACGACACCAACGACAACCCGACATCCACCGAGTCGAGACACACACTGGCAGTGGCGAATTCATGCAACCGAGCCGCCTGCGCCCGCAACCCGGCCACAGACTTCCCCGACACCACCCACGGCACCACCGCTGTCACTGGATCGAGATCGACATTCGCGGTGGCGAACTCACGCAACCGCGCAGCCTGCCCCCGCACAGGAGTCAAGGACTCGTTGTCGGGCTCTCCCTCCAGTACCTCGTCGTTGACCGTGGGAGCTTCCTCGACGATCACATGCGCATTCGTCCCACTGATCCCGAACGAGGACACACCCGCCCGACGCGGGCGCCCGTTCGCCTCCCACGCCACCGGCTCGGTCAACAGCTTCACCGCACCCGTGGACCAATCCACATGCGGCGAGGGCTCATCCACATGCAACGTCGCCGGAAGCGTCCCATGCCGCATCGCCAGGATCATCTTCATCACGCCCGCCACACCAGCAGCAGCCTGCGTATGCCCGATATTCGACTTGATCGACCCCAACCACAACGGACGATCCTCGGGCCGATCCTGCCCATAAGTCGCAATCAGCGCCTGCGCCTCGATCGGATCACCGAGCGCCGTCCCGGTGCCGTGCGCCTCCACAACATCTACCTGATCGAACGCAACCCGGGCATTGGCCAACGCCGCACGGATAACCCGCTGCTGCGACGGACCATTCGGCGCGGTCAACCCATTACTCGCACCATCCTGGTTGGTCGCACTACCGCGAATCACCGCCAACACGTGATGGCCCTGCCGTTGCGCGTCGGATAGCCGCTCGAGCACCAGGATTCCGACGCCTTCACCCCACCCGGTGCCATCGGCCGAAGCAGCGAACGCCTTACACCGACCATCAGCGGCAAGACCACCCTGCTGGGCGAATTCCCCGAATACGGCCGGTGTCGACATCACCGTCACACCACCGGCGAGCGCCATCGAGCACTCCCCGGAACGCAGCGCCTGCGCCGCGAGATGCAACGCCACCAACGACGAAGAACACGCGGTATCCACCGTCACCGCCGGACCCTCGAACCCGAACACATACGACACCCGACCCGATACCACGCTCGCGGCGTCGCCCGTCAAGCCGTAACCGTCGGTGCTGTCTGCCAGCCCCAGGGCGTAGTGCTGCCCGGCGGTGCCGACGAAGACGCCGGTGGAGCTCCCGTGCAGAGCCGATGGATCCAACCCCGCCCGCTCCAGCGCCTCCCACGAGACCTCCAGTAGCAATCGCTGCTGCGGATCCATCGCCAATGCCTCACGCGGACTGATCCCGAAGAACCCCGCGTCGAACTCCGCCACATCGCGAACGAAACCGCCTGTGCGTGAATAGGAATCCGCGCCCGCGTCGTGCGTGCTCCAGCCGCGGTCATCGGGGAATCCCGAAATGGCGTCCACCCCCCCGGCGAGCATTGCCCACAGCTCCTCGGGGCTGGTCACACCGCCGGGGTAACGGCAGCCCATGCCGACGACAGCGATCGGCTCAGACGCTTCAGCGATCAGCTGCCGGTTCCGTTGCCGCAGCCGTTCGGTTTCCTTGAGTGATGCGCGAAGCGCTTCGAGCATCTTGTCAGCAGACGTAGTCATGAGAACCCCTCAGTACAACCGTGATCAAAGTTCTTCGGTGGTGTCGAATGCCATGCGCATGAGGCTTTCGGCGTCCATCTCGTCGATGGCGTCGTCCTGATCACGCGTGTCGAACGCGACCGTGCCGCGATCGAAGTCCGCCAGCTGCAGCAAGGCATCCATCAACCCGGCGTCCCGGATTCTGGACAGTGGAATGGAGGTCAGGACCTTCCTGAGTTCGAACTCGTTCGGGTCGGCCCCGGTGTCGGCCGCGGGAGCGAGCGCCTTGCGCAGATAGGCGACGAGCCGTTCCGGCGTCGGATAGTCGAAGGCCAGCGTGGCCGGTAGCCGCAGCCCCGTTACCGCACCGAGCCGGTTGCGCAGTTCGACGGCGGTCAGCGAGTCGAGACCCATGTCCCGCAACGCCCGAGCCGCCCCGATCTCCTGCATCGAGGAGTGGCCGAGGACGGTGGCGATGTGGCGACGCACCAGGTCCAGCAGGAAGGTCTCCTGGTCCGGTATCGACAGCATGGCGAGCCGCTCGCTGATCGCGGCCATGGAATCCGGCGCGGAAGCGCCGACCCTCGGCCGGGCTGAACCGCGGACCAGACCCTGTAGCAATGGCGGCACCTCACCCTGCGCCCGCCCGGACAGGTCGAGTCGGGTCGGCACCAGGAGGGACTCCGGCCGCAGCAGCGCCGCATCGAACAATGCCAACGCCTCATGGGTTGGCAGAGCGGACATTCCGCCTCGGCCCGCCCGGGCCAGGTCGGTCTGGTCCAGGTGTTCGGTCAGGCCGCTGGCATCGGCCCACAAACCCCACGCCAACGACACCGCCGCAAGACCCTCGCACTGACGATGCTGCGCCAACGCATCCAAAAACGCATTACCCGCCGCATAATTACCCTGCCCGGGACTACCGAAAGTCGCCGAAGCACTCGAGAACAACACGAACGCCGACAAATCCAACGCCTCGGTCAACTCGTGCAAAAGCCACGCCGCATCGGCCTTAGGACGCATCACCGCATCAACCCGCTCCGGCGACAGCGACCCGATCACACCGTCATCGAGCACACCCGCCGCATGCACCACCGCCGTCAACGGACGCTCCGATGAGATCCCCGCCAACAGCTCAGCAACGCCGTCACGATCGGCAATGTCACAAGACTCGACCGCCACCTCAGCGCCAACGGCTCGCAAATCCGCGACCAACTCCGCCGCACCTGGAGCCTCCATGCCCCGGCGACTGGTCAACACCAAGCTCCGAACACCATGCTCAGCAACCAAATGCCGCGCCAACAAGCCACCCAAAGTGCCTGTCCCACCAGTAATCAACACAGTGCCATCCGGGTCAATCGAGCGCGGGATTCGCAACACGATCTTGCCGACATGCCGGGCCTGACTCATGAACCGGAACACCTCCGGAGCACGACGCACATCCCGCACCAACACCGGAGACTCCGCCAACACACCCTGATCCAGCAAGCCGACCACCTCGGCCAGCAACTCACCGATCCGCTGCGGACCCGCGTCTACGAGATCGAATGCCCGATACGCCACGCCCGCATAGGTTTCGGCGATCTGTTCGGCGTCGCGGATGTCGGTCTTGCCCATCTCCAGGAATCGCCCGCCTCGTGGCAGTAGCCGCAGGGACGCATCCACCAGATCACCGGCCAGACTGTCCAACACGATGTCCACACCCGCACCGCCGGTCGTGTTCAAAACGTGCTGCTCGAACTCCGCCGACCGCGACGAGGCAACGTGTCCGGCATCGAGCCCCATCCCCAACAACACCGAATGTTTTCCGGGCGAAGCGGTTCCGAACACCTCCAAACCCAAATACCGGGCAATGGCAACGGCCGCCATTCCGACACCACCAGCGGAAGAGTGGATCAGCACCCGCTCTCCGGGCTGCGCATCGGCCAGATCGACCAGCGCATACCACGCGGTCGCGAACGCCACCGGCACCGCCGCGGCCCTGGTGAACGACCAGCCTTCAGGCATGATCACCAGCAGCCGGTGATCGGTCACGGCCACGGGCCCGAATCCGCCGTCGAGCATGCCCATCACCCGGTCACCGACGGCGAAGCCCTCGACCCCCGGACCGATCTCGACAACCACACCGGCGCCTTCGCCACCCAAATTCGCCGCACCGGGGTACATACCCAAGCCGATCAGGACATCCCGGAAATTCAGTCCAGCCGCGCGCACGGCAACCCGAACCTGCCCCGGCTCCAACGGAGCCGAGATATCCGGGTTGTCCAACAACGCAAGGTTTTCCAGTGTGCCAGCGGCAGTTGTCCCCAAGTGCCATATGCCATTCGCGGCGGGGATCGGCAGCACGCCCTCGGTGGCGGGCCGCATCAACCGCCGCACCAGCACCTGATCACCGCGCATCGCCAATTCCGGCTCGTCCCCGAGGCCTGCGGGCAGCATCGAATCACCCTGCGCCGCTTCGAGATCGAGCAACACCAGACGCCCCGGGTTCTCGATTTGCGCCGAACGCACCAGACCCCATACGGCCGCGCCGGTGAGGTCCCGGACATCTTCGTCCGGCGCGACCGATATCGCGCCGCGGGTCACCACTACCAGCCGGGAATCGGCGAGGCGCTCCTCGGACAGCCATTCCTGGACCACGCGCAACATCTGGCTCACCGCAGCGCGCGAGGCCGCGGCCGAGTCGGCTGTATCCGCCTGTGGCACAGCGACCGCGATCAGATCCGGAGCCGGGGCCCCTGCGGCGATGGCCTCGGTCAACTCCGCCAGATCCGAGTGCGCGGTCGCATCGGAGCCCACCGCCGTGCGGGCAGCGTCGCGGCCCACGATTGCCCACCGCTGGGCCGGTATATCGTCCACGGCCACGGTCCAGTCCACTGCGAACAGGGAGTCCCGGTGTCCGGTGGAGGCGGCCCCGAACTGATCGGGCGAGATCGGTCGAAGGGCAAGTGATTCGACAGTGATTACGGGGGTGCCGTTCTCGTCGGCCGCAGTCAGGGTCAGTGTTTCCTCAGCGGTCCGCCGCAACCGCACTCGCAACGCCCTCGCGCCCGAGGCATGCAGCGACACTCCGGTCCATGCGAACGGCAAACCCTGTGCCTCGCCGCGGCTTTCGTCCGTCGTGAAGCTGGCCGCGTGTAGCGCGGCGTCCAGCAGAGCGGGGTGCAGCCCGAACTCCCCGGCCTGCTCGGCGGCTTCCTCCGGCAAGCGAACTTCGGCGAACGTCTCCGCACCGCGCCGCCACACCGACCGCAGACCCCGAAACACCGGACCATAGCCATAGCCACGCTCGAACAGGTCGTCGTACAACCCATCAACGGATACCGGTTCGCCACCGGACGGTGGCCATGCCACGAGTTCCGAATCGGCGCGGGCCGTATCGGTGGGAGCGATCGTGCCGCTGGCGTACCGGACCCACTCGCGGTCCGCCGACGCTTCGGTCTGCCGGGAGTAGATGGTGATGGCGCAGTGGCCGTCCGCCTCGGCCGCGCCGACCAGTACCTGAAGCTGCACTGCCCCGCGCTCGGGTAGCACCAACGGTCGTTCCAGCGCGAGGTCCGCGAGCCGACCACATCCGACGTGGTCGCCGGCCTGTACCGCCAACTCCGCGAATGCCGTGCCGGGAACCAGGATTGTGCCTTGGATCGTGTGATCGGCCAGCCAGGGGTGGGTCTGCGCCGACAATCTGCTCGTGAACAACAAGCCCTCGGCACCGGCGAGATCCACTGCCGCACCCAGCAAGGGATGCTCGGCCGCGGTCAGTCCGACCGAGGCCACATCCCCGACCTTGGCGGATGGCCGCGGCCAGTGGCGCTGGCGTTGGAAGGCATAGGTAGGCAAAGCAATCCGCCGACTCGTGGGCAGTAGCCGCTGCCAGGACACGTGAACTCCACGAGTGAACATCTGCCCCAGCCCGGTGACGACGGCTCGCGGTTCATCACCCGCACCGGCCATCAACGGCACGAACACCGCGCGACTGTCGTCCGTTACGCAGCCCGGTCCCATCGCCGACAACGCCGCGCCCGGACCGACCTCCACAAACACCGACCCACCATCAGCAGCCAGGTTGGTGACCGCGTCATGGAAGCGCACCGCACCCCGCGCCTGATCCACCCAATACCGGGCATCACAGTCGGTGACAGGATTACCGGTCGCCGTCGAGATCCACGGGATCACCGGCTCAGCGAACGAAAGCCGTTCGGCCACCTCACCCAACTCGTCCAACACCGGATCCATCAACGGCGAATGGAACGCATGCGAAACCCGCAACCGCCGCACCCGACGACCACGACCCCGCCACACCTCAACAACCTCATCGATCTCTACCGACCGACCCGAAACCACCACCGCCGCAGGACCATTCACCCCAGCAACCACCACACCCGAAGCCGAATCCGCCAGCCACGCAACCATTTCCGCCTCGGATGCCTCGATCGCGGCCATACCCCCACCGGCAGGTAGCGCCTGCATCACCCGGCCACGCGCCGCCACCAGACGCACACCATCCTCGAGGGACAACACCCCCGCCGTCACCGCGGCAGCGATCTCACCGACCGAATGACCAGCCACCGCATCAGGGATCACACCCCACGACTCCAGCAACCGCACCAACGCGATCTCCACCGCGAACAAACCCACCTGCGCGTACAGGGTTTGATCTACCAAGTCCGGATCACCGGCGATCACGTCCCGCACCGGCAGACTCAGCTCGGCCTCCAACAGATCACACACCTGCGCGAACGCCTCAGCGAACACCGGGAACGCCGCACACAACTCAGCGCCCATGCCCAACCGCTGCGAACCTTGTCCCGGGAACACGAACACGGTCCCCGAAGACCCCGAATCCGCAACACCCTGCACCACAACAGAACTCGGCTCACCAGCGGCTAGCGCAGCCAAACCAGCCAGCAACTCTTCACGATCGCCGCCAACAACAACCGCACGGTGGTCGAACAGCGAACGCGACGACACCAGGGAATGCCCGACATCCACCAGATCGAAATCGACCTTCGCAGTGGCGAATTCGCGCAACCGAGACGCCTGCGCCCGCAGCCCGGCCTCGGATTTCGCCGACACCACCCATGGCACCACCGTCGACGGTGCCGCAACACTGTCAGCCCTGCCACCGTCGACCTCGCCGCCGCCTATGTCGCCGCCGCCTACAGGCACCTCATTCACCGCCGGTGCCTCCTCGACGACGATGTGCGCGTTGGTGCCACTGACACCGAACGAGGACACACCCGCGCGCCTCGGATGCCCGTTCGCCTCCCACGCCACCGCGTCGGTCAACAACCGCACCGCACCCGCGGACCAATCCACATGCGGCGACGGCTCATCCACATGCAACGTCGCCGGAAGCGTCCCATGCCGCATCGCCAGGATCATCTTCATCACGCCCGCCACACCGGCAGCGGCCTGCGTATGCCCGATATTCGACTTGATCGAACCCAACCACAACGGACGATCCTCATCACGACCCTGGCCGTAGGTCGCGATCAGTGCTTGCGCCTCGATCGGATCACCCAACGTGGTACCCGTGCCGTGCGCCTCAACAGCATCCACCTGATCGAACCCAACCCCGGCGTTCGCCAACGCCGCACGGATCACCCGCTGCTGCGATGGACCATTCGGCGCGGTCAACCCATTACTCGCACCATCCTGGTTGATCGCACTACCGCGAATCACCGCCAACACTTCATGACCATTGCGCCGCGCCTCAGAAAGCCGCTCCAACACAAGAATTCCGGCACCCTCACCCCACCCGGTGCCATCAGCCGAAGCAGCGAACGCCTTACACCGACCATCGGTCGACAACCCGCGCTGACGCGAAAACTCCACGAACGCAAGAGGACTCGACATCACCGTCACACCACCGGCGAGCGCCATCGAGCACTCGCCGGAGCGCAGCGCTTGCGCCGCGAGATGCAACGCCACCGAGGATGAAGAGCACGCGGTGTCCACGCTGACCGCCGGACCTTCCAGCCCGAACACATATGACACCCGGCCCGAAACCACACTGGCCGCACCACCCGTCACGGCATAGCCCTCGGTGCTGTCCGCGCTTGCCGACATGATCGCCCCGTAGTCCTGCCCATTGGTGCCCACGAATACACCCGTGGGGCTCCCCCGCAAGGCCGACGCGTCAATCCCGGCCCGCTCCAAGGCCTCCCAGCACACCTCGAGCAGCAGCCGCTGCTGCGGGTCCATCGCCAAGGCCTCACGCGGGCTGATCCCGAAGAATCCGGCATCGAATCCGGCCACATCCCGGACGAATCCGCCCGCCCGGACGTAGGACGTCCCGTTGTGGTTGGGGTCGGGGTGATAGAGATCGTCGAGATCCCAGCCGCGGTCGCCCGGGAATTCGGTGACCGCGTCGATGCCGTCGATCAGCAATTCCCACAACGATTCCGGACTGTCCACCCCGCCCGGGAACCGACAACCCATGCCCACCACGGCGATCGGCTCGTCGGCGGGCGCGGCCGTCGCCAGCGCAGCCGTCGATATCTCGGCGCCGGTCCCCAACAATTCCGCCCGCAGATGGGCTGCCAAACGCTCCGGTGTCGGGTAGTCGAAAACCAGCGTCGCCGGAAGACCGAGCCCGGTCGACGCGGTGAGCCGGTTGCGCAGTTCCACCGCGGTCAAGGAGTCGAAACCCAGGTCCTTCAGGGCTCGGGCCGATTCGATCTCCTGCGGAGCGGAGTGACCGAGTACCGCCGCGATATGGCCACGAACCAGATTCAGCAGGGTCTTGTCCTGTTCGGCGGCCGTCAGCCCGGCCAACTGCCGAGCGAATTCCGACGAGCCCGCTTCCGGCGGGACATCCGCCGCGGCGAGGGCCTGCTGGACTTCCGGCAGGTCGCCCAGCAGCGGGCTGCGGCGCGTCATGGTGAAGGCGGGCGCGAACCGCGCCCAATCCACATCGGCGACCACGGCCGATGCCACGCCCTGCCCCACCAACTCCCGCAGTGCGGCCACCGCCGATCTCGGTGCCATCGCGCGCATTCCGCGACGGCGCAACTGCTCGCCGGCCGCACCCTCCCCCATGCCGCCATCGGCCCACATACCCCACGCGATCGAGGTGCCCGCGAGGCCATGGGCGTGCCGCCGCAGCGCCAACGCGTCCAAGAACGCATTCGCTGCCGCGTAAGCGCCCAGTGTGCCGCCGCCCCAGATCGCCGCGACCGACGAGAACAGCACGAAGGCATCCAGATCCAGATCCCGGGTCAGCTCGTCCAAGACAGACGCGCCGATGACCTTGCCGGTCAGCATCGAGGCCAGCCCGGTGGTATCGAGATCGGCCAACTCCGCCGCATCGCCGACACCCGCCGCATGGACCACAGCGGTCAGTGCCGGGCCATCGGCCGCGATCTGTTCGAGCAAGCCGGCCATCGCCTCCCGGTCGGCGACATCGCAGGCCGCGACGGTGACGGCGATGCCGGTCGCCGTCAACTCCGCTGCCAGGTCCGCGATTCCGGGAGCCGCCGGTCCGCGGCGGCTGACCAGCACCAGACGCTCGGCGCCATTACCGGCCAGCCAGCGGGCCACCTGCATCCCGAGACCACCTGTGCCACCGGTGATCAGCACAGTGCCCCGCGGTGTCCACTCGGCGCCGACAGGGGTGACGGCTCGCGTTACCCGACGGGCGAAGAGACCGGACCGCCGGATCGCGACCTGGTCGTTTCCGCCCGCGTCGATCTCGGTGGCCAGCACGCCGCACAACCGCGTCAGGGCAGCTTCGTCGAAGGCGGTGGGCAGGTCGATCAACCCACCCCACCGGGCGGGCAGTTCCAGGCTCGCGGTCTGTCCCAGACCCCACACCTGTGCCTGCACCGCGCTCGTCAACACATCCTGCGGGCCTGTGGATACGGCACTCCGAGTGACCACCCACAACGGCGCGGCACAACCCAGCTCGCCCAGGGCTTGCACCAGCATCAGCGTCTGCGCCAGACCATACGAAACGGCAGAATCCGCAGGCACGGGAGTCTCGTCCAGGGCCAGCAGCGACAGCACGCCCTGCACACCGTCCAGCCCCTGCTCGCCCAACGCGGCGTGCACGGCGGCGGCCATGGCCTGCCGGTCGAGATCGCTCGAATCGGCCTGCACCACAACGACTTCGGCACCGTGCGCGGCCAGTGCTCCAGCACAATCCGCGACCGGGTCGTTCTCGCCGCGCCCGGCCGAAGCGACCAGCAACCAGGTGCCCGCCAGTTCGGGGCTCGCCCCGACCGCGATCGGCTTCCAGACGACCTGGTACCGCCAATCCCGAACCGTGTCCTTCTCTTGCTCGCGCCGACGCCACGACGACAATGCCGGTAACACCGCCTCCAACGAGCCCGGCTCGAGCGCCAACTCCGTGGCCAGCTCGGCCACATCGCCTTCGTCGATCGCAGCCCAAAGACGCGACTCCACACCAGAATTCGCATCCACCGCTGCCGAAGCAGCAGGTTGCGGCCAGTAGCGCTGGCGTTGGAAAGCGTAGGTAGGCAGAGCAATCCGCCGACCTTCAGGCAACAATCGCTCCCACGACACCGGAACACCACCGGCGAACACCTGCCCCAGCCCGGTGACGACCGCTCGCGGTTCGTCACCCTCACCGGCCATCAACGGCACGAACACCGCGCGACTGTCGTCCGTTACGCAGCCCGGTCCCATCGCCGACAACGCCGCGCCCGGACCGACCTCCACAAACACCCCACCACCATCAACGGCCAGGGTCGTTACCGCGTCATGGAAGCGCACCGCACCCCGCGCCTGATCCACCCAATACCGGGCATCACAGCCGGTAACAGGATTACCGGTCGCCGTCGAGATCCACGGGATCACCGGCTCGGCGAACGAAAGCCGTTCGGCCACCTCACCCAACTCGTCCAACACCGGATCCATCAACGGCGAATGGAACGCATGCGAAACCCGCAACCGCCGCACCCGACGACCACGACCCCGCCACACCTCAACAACCTCATCGATCTCTACCGACCGACCCGAAACCACCACCGCCGCAGGACCATTCACCCCAGCAACCACCACACCCGAAGCCGAATCCACCAGCCACGCCAACATCTCCGATTCCGATGCCTCGATCGCGGCCATACCCCCACCCACCGGCAGCGCCTGCATCACCCGCCCCCGAGCCGCCACCAGACGCACACCATCCCCCAGAGACAACACCCCCGCGGTCACCGCCGCAGCGATCTCACCCACCGAATGACCAGCCACCGCATCAGGGATCACACCCCACGACTCCAACAACCGCACCAACGCGATCTCCACCGCGAACAAACCCACCTGCGCATACAGGGTCTGATCCACCAAACCCGGATCAGCCAAACCCTCCCGCACCGGCAAACCCAGCTCAGCCTCCAACAGATCACACACCTCGGCGAACGCCTCAGCGAACACCGGGAACCCCGCACACAACTGCAGCCCCATACCGGCATACTGCGAACCCTGACCCGGAAACACGAACACAGTCCCCGAAGACCCCGAATCCGCAACACCCTGCACCACAACAGAACTCGGCTCACCAGCAGCTAGCGCCGCCAAACCAGCCAGCAACTGCTCACGGTCGCCGCCTACAACGACCGCACGGTGGTCGAACAGTGTCCGCGACGACACCAGGGAATGCCCGACATCCACTAGATCGAAATCGACCTTCGCAGTCGCGAATTCGTGCAACCGAGACGCCTGCGCCCGCAACCCGGCCACAGACTTCCCCGACACCACCCAAGGCACCACCGAATCTTCGGCAGCCCCACCGTCAACTACGGACGGCTCGACAACGACAGAAGATTCTTCCAAGACCAAGTGGGCGTTGGTGCCGCTGAGACCGAACGAAGACACACCCGCCCGACGCGGATGCCCGTTCGCTTCCCACGACATCGGCTCGGTCAACAGCCTTACCGCACCAGCAGACCAATCCACATGCGGCGAGGGCTCATCCACATGCAACGTCGCGGGAAGAACCCCGTGCCGCATCGCCAGGATCATCTTCATCACCCCGGCCACACCAGCAGCGGCCTGCGTATGCCCGATATTCGACTTGATCGACCCCAACCACAACGGACGATCCTCATCACGGCTTTGGCCGTAAGTGGCGATCAGCGCCTGCGCCTCGATCGGATCACCCAGCGCCGTCCCGGTACCGTGCGCCTCCACAACATCTACCTGATCGAACGCAACCCGGGCATCGGCCAACGCCGCACGGATAACCCGCTGCTGCGACGGACCATTCGGCGCGGTCAACCCATTACTCGCACCATCCTGGTTGGTCGCACTACCGCGAATCACCGCCAGCACGTGATGGCCCTGCCGTCGCGCATCGGAAAGCCGCTCCAACACCAACATCCCGACGCCCTCGGACATACCGATCCCGTCCGCTTCGGCGGAGAACGCCTTGCACCGACCATTCCGCCCGAGCCCACCCTGCCGGGCGAATTCGACGATCGGCAGCGGACTCGACATCACCGTGACGCCACCGGCCAGTGCCATCGAGCACTCCCCGGAACGCAGCGCCTGCGCCGCGAGATGCATCGCCACCAACGACGAAGAACACGCGGTATCCACCGTCACCGCCGGACCCTCGAACCCGAACACATACGACACCCGACCCGACAGCACGCTCGATGTCGTGCCGGTCAGGACATAGCCATCGGCGGATTCCCCTCCGTTAGCCAGCTCGGTCTCGTAACCCTGATGCGTGGCACCAATGAAGACCCCGGTGAGGCTGCCCCGCAGGGCGGATGCGGCGATCCCGCTCCGTTCCAACGCCTCCCACGAGGTTTCCAGCAGCAGCCGTTGCTGAGGGTCCATCGACAGTGCCTCACGCGGGCTGATTCCGAAGAAGCCCGCGTCGAACAGCTCCGCATCGCGGATGAAGCCGCCCTCGTGCCGGAAACCATCGAGGCCGGAACCAACGACCCAGCCACGGCCCTCCGGAAAACCGGACACCGCGTCGACACCGCCGGACAGCAGCTCCCACAACGCTTCCGGGCTGTCCACCCCACCGGGGAACCGGCAACCCATGCCCACGATGGCAATCGGCTCATCGACAGGCGCGGATGCCCTCGGCGCAACCGCCGACGCATCGGATTCGGTCCCTGCCAACACCGCGCCGAGATAGGCGGCGAGCCGCTCCGGCGTCGGGTAGTCGAAGGCCAGGGTCGTCGGCAGCCGCAGCTCGGTCGCGGCGGTGAGCCGGTTGCGCAGCTCCACCGCGGTCACCGAGTCGAAACCCATATCCCGCAACGCCCGCGTCGGCTCCACCTCGGCGAGCGAGGTATGGCCGAGAGTCGCGGCGATGTGGCCGCGCACGAAGTCGAGCAATACCGCCGTCTGCTCCGCAGGCGACAGACCCGCGACCTGTTCGGCCAATCCCGCCGAATCCTGTGCCGCCGCGCGGGCCATCGGCCGAACGCGCCGCACCGGACGGCGCACCGGCGCAGGCTCACCCTGTTCCGTTTCCCCGGAATCCGTCGATATCGACCGCAGCACAAGGGAATCCACCGTAATGACCGGCGCACCGGTCACGTCCGTCGCGACCAGCGAAAGCAACTCATCGCCGGTCCTGCGCAGGTGGACCCGCAGGACACCCGCGCCCGCCGCATGCAGCGACACTCCACCCCATGCGAACGGCACCGAGTCCCGGCTGCCACCGTCCGGCGAGACGAAGAAGAATCTGGCATGCAGGGCCGCGTCCAGCAGGGCCGGGTGCAAACCGAATTCGCTCGCCTGCTCGACCGCGTCCTGCGGCAGCTGGACTTCGGCGAACACCTCGTCACCGCGCCGCCACACCGCCCGCAAGCCCTGAAATACCGGACCGTACTCGTGGTCTCGCTCGGCGAGCGCGGAGTAGAGGCCGCCCGCCTCGAGTGGCTCGGCGTCTACCGGTGGCCAAACCTCCTGTCCCGCAACCTCGACGGGCGCCGCCCCGTCAGGGGCGAGGGTGCCGCTGGCATGCCGCAGCCACCCGTACTCCTCGGACGCGTCCTCCGGCTGCGAGTACACACTCACCTCGCGACGCCCGTGGCGATCCGGCGCACCGATCAGGACCTGCAGTTGCACGGCTCCGCGCTCGGACAGCACCAACGGCTGCTCCAGGGCCAGATCCTCGACCCGGCCGCACCCGACCTGATCACCGCCGCGCACCGCCAGCTCGACGAAGGCGGGGCCGGGAAGTATGGCGGCGCCGCGAACCACGTTGTCGGCCAACCACGGATGCGACCGCAGCGACAACCTGCTGGTGAACAGGAAACCCGCGCCGTCGGCCAGTTCCGCCGCGGCGCTGAGGAGCGGATGCCCGGCGGCGGCCAATCCCGCCGACCGCACATCGTCCGCGGCCCGCATGGTCTTCGGCCAGAAGCGTTGCCGCTGAAAGGCATACGTCGGCAGATCCACCTGTCGGCCACCGACCACGACACTCGCCCAGTCCACCGGGGCTCCCCGGACGAACGCCTCGCCGAGGGACTGGCACCACCGATACGCACCGCCGTCATCGCGCCGCAGTGTCCCGACCGCGGCACCGCTGACAGCGGACGTTTCCAGGATTTCCTGGATCGCGCCGGTCAGCACCGGATGCGGGGACACCTCGACGAACATGCGATGACCAGCGTCCGCGAGACCTTCGACGGCCTCGCGGAATCGGACCGTCCGCCGCAGGTTCGCGTACCAGTAGTCGACGTCCATCGTGGACCCGTCCAGCGGGCCCGGCTCCACCGTGGAGTACACCGGAATTCGGCCCGCCCGAGGTGCGACCGGCGCCAGCGCCGCCCGAATCTCCTCGCGAAGCGCCTCGACTGCCGGCGCGTGCGCGGTGAAGTCCACTCCCGGGATCCACCAGCGCAGCGCGGCCATCGACGACAGTTTCGTTTCGACCTCTGTCAGTGCTTCCCGGTCGCCCGAGAGCACCACCGCCGCAGGGCCGTTCACCGCGGCGATCGCCACCCGGTCCGCCCACGGCTCGATGAGCTGTGCGACCTGCTCCAAAGGGCGCACGACGGAGAGCATTCCCCCTCGGCCGGATAGCCGGACCAATGCCCGGCTGCGCAGGGCGACGATGCGGGCGCCATCGTCGAGGGACAGCGCGCCCGCCACACATGCCGCGGCGATCTCGCCCTGCGAATGGCCGACCACCGCCGCCGGAGACACACCCGCGGACTCCCACAGCGCGGCCAGCGAAACCATCATCGCCCACAACACCGGTTGGACCACGTCCACTCGATCCATCTCCGGAGCGCCCGTCTCGCCCCGGATCACCGCTGACGGCGACCAGTCCACGAATTGGGCCAGTGCCCGCTCGCATTCGGCGAATCGCTGCGCGAACGCGGGGAAGCCCTCGAGCAGTTCCCGGCCCATGCCGATCCACTGCGAGCCCTGGCCGGGGAAAACGAACACCACACCGGACGCCTCGGATCCCGCCGCACCGTCGACCACACCGGACGCGGGCTCCCCCGCCGCCAGTGCGGCCGTGCCGGCCAGCAACGCTTCGCGGCTCGTGCCGACGACAACGGCGCGGCGCTCGAACACCGTCCGCCCGGACAACAACGACCATCCGATGTCCATCGGCTCGAAATCGACGGTGGTGGTGGCGAATTCGTGCAGCCGAGCGGCCTGCGCCCGCAGCGCGGCCGCCGACCTCGCCGAAATCACCCACGGCACCGCCGCGGCCGGGGGCGCCGCACTGCTCGCACTCGCCCCGGTCGGCGGCGCTTCCTCGATGATCACGTGCGCGTTGGTGCCGCTGATCCCGAACGAGGACACACCGGCCCGCCGCGGGCGACCGTCCGCCTGCCATGCCCTCGGCTCGGTCAGCAGCTGGATGGTCCCGGCGGACCAATCGATATGCGGCGACGGTTCGTCCACATGCAGTGTCACCGGAAGCATTCCGTGCCGCAGTGCCATGACCATCTTCAGCACACCCGCCAGACCCGAAGCCGCTTGGGTATGCCCGATATTCGACTTGATCGACCCCAACCACAGCGGACTGTCGTCGGGCCTGTCGTGTCCGTAGGTGGCGATGAGGGCCTGTGCCTCGATCGGATCGCCCAGTTCGGTGCCCGTACCGTGCGCCTCCACCACGTCGACCTCGGTGGCCGGCACCCCGGCATCGGCCAGCGCCGCGCGGATGACGCGCTGTTGCGACGGACCATTCGGCGCGGTCAATCCATTGCTGGCACCATCCTGGTTCACCGCACTGCCGCGAACCACCGCCAATACCCGGTGCCCCAGACGCTCAGCGTCCGAGAGTCGCTCGACGAAGAGCACCGCGGCGCCCTCACCCATGCCGAAACCCGCGGCGGAGGCGGCGAAGGATTTGCACCGGCCGTCGGCGGCCAGCCCGCCCTGGCGAGCAAGTCCGGTGAACGCGGTCGAGGACGAGAGCACGGTGACGCCGCCGACGAGGGCCGCCGTGCACTCACCCGAGCGAATCGCCTGCGCCGCGAGATGCAATGCCACCAACGACGACGAACACGCGGTGTCCACCGTCACCGCCGGACCCTCGAATCCGAACACATACGAGAGCCGGCCCGATGCAACGCTGGTCGACGTGCCGGTCACGCCGTACCCCTCGGAACCTTCCTCGAGGCCGGGCTCGTAGCCCTGACCGAACGTCCCGATGAAGACCCCGGTTCGACTGCCCCGCAGTGCGGACGGGGCGATTCCGGCCCGCTCCAATGCTTCCCACGAGGTCTCCAGCAGCAATCGCTGCTGCGGATCCATCGCCAGCGCCTCACGCGGATTGATCCCGAAGAATCCGGCATCGAATCCGGCCACATCCCGGACGAAGCCGCCCTCGGGCCGGAACGCGTCGAGGCCAGGGCCGAACAACCGCGTGAGATCCCAGCCCCGGTCCTCGGGGATTCCGGATACCGCGTCGACACCGTTGGCGAGCAGTTCCCACAGCGACTCCGGGCTGTCCACCCCGCCAGGGAACCGACACCCCATGCCCACGATGGCAATCGGCTCGTCCACCGCTCGGGTCGGAGCCTGCGGTGGCGTCACGGCGGCCTCGGAACCGAGGACTTCCTCCTCGAGGTAGGTGGCGAGCCGTTCCGCGCTGGGGTAGTCGAAGGCCAGGGTCGCCGGTAGCCGCAGCCCGGTCGCCGCATTGAGCCGGTTGCGCAGCTCGACCGCGGTCAGTGAATCGAAACCCATGTCCCGCAACGCCCGAGCCGGCTCGACCTCTTCCGGCGACGAGTGGCCGAGGACGGTGGCGATGTGGCGGCGGACCAGGTCCAGCAGCAGCTTGCGCCGATCCGGAATCGATAGGCCCGCGAGTTCGGCGGCCAGCCCTGATACGGAATCCCTTGCGGCCGTGCGGGCGACCGGCCGAACCGGGCCGCGCACCAGACCACGCATCAGCGGCGGCACCTCACCCCGCGCACCCAGACCCGTCAGCTCCAACCGGGCAGGCACCAGATACGCCTCCGGCCGCCGCAACGCCGCATCGAACAGCGCCAACCCTTCGGCGGTGGACATGGCGGTCAACCCGCCTCGGCCCGCCCGGGCCAAGTCGGTCTGGTCGAGATGCCCGGTGAGACCACTGGCATCGGCCCACAGACCCCATGCCAGCGAAATCGCTGGAAGACCTTCGGATTGGCGGTGCTGCGCCAACGCATCCATGAACGCGTTGGCCGCGGCATAGTTGCCTTGTCCCAGGCCACCGAAAGTTGCTGAGGCACTGGAGAACAGCACGAACGCCGACAGATCCAACCCCTCGGTCAACTCGTGCAGATGCCACGCCGCATCGGCCTTCGGACGCATCACGGCGTCTACCCGCTCCGGCGACAACGACCCGATCACACCGTCATCGAGCACACCAGCCGCATGCACCACCGCCGTCAACGGATGCTCCACCGACACTCCCGCCAACAGCCGGGTCATCGCATCACGGTCGGCGGTATCGCACGCTTCGACTACCACCTCAGCACCAGCGGTCTCCAGCTCCGCGACCAACTCGCCCGCGCCCGGCGCCTCCACACCACGACGGCTGGTCAACACCAAATGCCGAACACCGTGCTCAGCAACGAGATGCCGCGCCAACAAGCCACCCAAAGTGCCTGTCCCACCAGTGATAAGGACAGTGCCATTCGGGTCAATGGCGCGCGGGATCCGCAACACGATCTTGCCGACATGCCGAGCCTGACTCATGAACCGGAACACCTCCGGAGCCCGACGCACATCCCGCACCAACACCGGAGACTCCGCCAACACACCCTGATCCAGCAGACCGACCACCTCGGCCAGCATCTCGCCGATCCGCTCCGGGCCTGCGTCTCCCAATTCGAATGCCTGGTAAACAACTCCGGGATAGTCGTCGAAAACCCGACCAGCATCGCGGATGTCGGTCTTGCCCATCTCGATAAACCGACCACCCCGTGGCAACAGCCGCAGAGAGGCGTCGACCAGATCTCCGGCCAGGCTGTCCAACACGATGTCCACACCCGCACCGTCGGTGGTGTTCAAAATATGTTGCTCGAACTGCGCCGACCGAGAGGAGGCAATATGTCCGGCATCGAGCCCCATCCCCGAAAGCACCGAATGCTTACCAGGCGAAGCGGTTCCGAACACCTCCAAACCCAAATACCGGGCAATAGCAACAGCAGCCATACCCACACCACCAGCGGCCGAATGAATCAACACCCGCTCGCCCGGCTGCGCGTCGGCCAAGTCGACCAGCGCATACCACGCTGTCGCGAACGCCACCGGCACCGCCGCCGCCCGAGTAAACGACCAGCCTTCCGGCATCGGCACCAGCAGCCGGTGATCGATCACCGCCACGGGACCGAAACCACCCTCGGCCAAACCCATTACGCGATCACCCACAGCGAGAGACCCGACCCCAGGGCCGACCTCCACCACCACACCGGCGACCTCCGCACCCAGCAGCGCGACATCGGGGTACATACCCAAGGCGATCAGGACATCCCGGAAATTCAACCCCACCCCGCGCACGGCAACCCGAATCTGCCCCGGCCCCAGCGGAACCGCGTTTTCCGAACTGTCTACGAACGCGAGATTCTCCAGCGTGCCCCCGGCACCGGGAGCCAACCGCCAAGAACCTGCCGGAACCGACAGCACGCCATCGGATACCGGCCGCGCCAACCGGCGCACCAACACCCGATCACCACGCACCACCAACTCCGGCTCATCAACCGCACCAATGGCGACGAGATCCACACTGTACGAAGCAGATTCGTCGATATCGACAAGCACGATCCGACCGGGATTCTCCGACTGCGCGGACCGCACCAGACCGCACACCGCAGCGGCAGCCAAATCCCGGATTCCCTCATCCGGAACCGCCGCAACAGCGCCCCGAGTCACCACCATCAACCGCGAGTCAGCGAACCGTTCCTCGGCCAACCACTGCTGCACAACACCCAACACACGCCCAGCCATCGCACGGGCAGCCACGGCCGGATCACCGGCCACAGACGAGGCACACGTCACCACAGCGACGTCCGGAATTGAAGTCCCAGTCGCCAACTCGGAGAGGTCGTCGTAGATCGATACTCCAGCAATGGAATTCAGACCGATCTCATCCGAACCAACCAGCGCCCAAGGCAATTCGTCAGTTGTAGGCACCGACATCGGAATCCACTCCACCGCGAACAACAACTGCTGCAGTGCGTTCGGGGCCTCCAACAACCCCTGCTGCATCGGACGTAGCACCAGCGACTCGACACCGACCACAGGCGCACCGGTCTCATCAACCGCCGCCAACGTCAGCACACCTTCACCCGACTGCCGCAACCACACCCGCAGGCCACGCGCCCCCGAGGCATACAGCGACACACCACTCCAGGCGAATGGAAGCAGAACCTGTGTCCCCGTTTCGTTTTCAGGGATGACGAACCGAACGGCGTGCAAAGCAGCGTCGAGCAGCGCGGGGTGCAATCCGAATTCACCGGCCTGCTCGGCAGCCTCCTCCGGCAGCCGAACCTCGGCGAATACCTCGCCACCACGCCGCCATACCGACCGCAGACCCCGGAACACCGGGCCGTAGCCATAACCGCGCTCGAGCAGGTCGTCGTACAGCCCATCGACGGATACCGGCTCCGCACCGACAGGCGGCCATGCCACAAGTTCCGCGACATCGATGGACGCTGTGTTGTCAGGGGCGATGGTGCCGCTGACATTGCGGCTCCACGGTTGATCGGCGGGCGCGTCCTCCGGCCGCGAATACACCGTCACCTCGCGACGTCCGGCGGGGTCCGGGCTGCCGACCAGTACCTGCAACCGGACCGCACCGCGGTCGGGCAGCACGAGCGGCTGCTCCAGGGCCAAATCCTCGATTCGGCCGCATCCCACCTGGTCTCCAGCGCGCACCGCCAACTCGGCGAACGCCGTTCCGGGAACCAGCGCGGTCCCCTGGACGCTGTGGTCGGCGAGCCAGGGATGCGAACGCAGCGACAGCCTGCTGGTGAACAGGAAACCCTCGCCGTCGGCCAGCTGCACTTCGGCACCCAGCAACGGATGCCCAGCGGTGACCAATCCCACCGAGCCCACATCACCGGCACTCGACTCCGGCCGTACCCAGAACCGCTGATGCTGGAATGCGTAGGTGGGCAATTCGACCCGGCGACCGCCACCCAGCACGCGCGCCCATTCCACCGGAACGCCCTGCACGAATACCTCGGCCAGCGACTGCAACCACCGGTCCAGGCCACCCTCATCCCGGCGTAGCGTCCCCGCCACGATCGCACTCTCGCCATCGTTTTCGAGGGTCTCCTGCACCGCCGCGATCAGCACCGGATGCGCCGACACCTCCACGAACGCCCGATAGTCGGCGGCGGCCAAACCCTCGACAGCCTCTTGGAACCGCACCTCCCGGCGCAGATTGGCGTACCAGTACTCCGCGTCCATACCGGATCCGTCGATGAAACCGGGCAGCATCGTGGAGTACAGCCGGACCCGGCCCGCCCGCGGAGCCACCGGGGCCAGCGCATCCAGGATCTCGCGCCGAATCTGTTCCACCGCAGGCGAATGCGACGCGTAGTCCACCGGGATTCGCCGAGCCCGGATACCTTCCACCTCGCATGTCCGTTCCAGTTCGGCCAGCGCGCCGACCTCTCCGGATACCACCACGGCGGACGGTCCGTTCACCGCCGCCACCGCAATGTCACCACCACAACGCGCCACTAGCTCACGGACCTGCTCCGCGGGGGCAGCCACCGACGTCATGCCACCACGACCCGCCACACCAGCAATCGCCCTACTACGCAAGGCAACAACCCGGGCACCGTCCTCGAGCGACAACGCCCCCGCCACGACCGCAGCAGCAATCTCACCCTGCGAATGACCAACCACCGCAGCAGGATTCACACCCACCGACTCCCACAATGCCGCCAGCGAAACCATCACGGCCCACAAGACCGGCTGGACAACGTCGACTCGGTCCAGGCTCGGGGCATCCGACTCACCACGCACCACCGACGACAGAGACCAATCCACGAACGGCGCCAGCGCACGCTCACACGCCGCTATCCGCTCCGCGAACACCGGCGAGGTCTCGAGCAGTTCCCGGCCCATACCGATCCACTGCGAACCCTGCCCCGGAAACACGAACACCACACCGGAGGACTCCGCACCTGCACCGGCCACACCCTCGACCGCACCGGCGGCAACGCCACCGGCGGCCAATGACGAAAGACCGGCCAGCAACTCCTCGCGGTCGGATCCCACCACGACCGCACGATGGTCGAACACCGACCGCGACGACACCAAGGAGTACCCGACATCCAGCTGCTCGAAATCAACGTTCGCAGCGGCGAACTCGCGCAATCGTGCCGCCTGCGCCCGCAATCCGGCCTCGGACTTCGCCGACAACACCCACGGAATCACCGATGGCACAGCAACATCCGGCTCGCCATCCGATTCCGCATCGGGTGCCGCGCTCGGGGCTTCCTCCATGATCACGTGGACGTTGGTGCCGCTGACGCCGAACGAGGACACGCCCGCGCGCCGCGGATGCTCGCCGCCCTCCCAGGGCATCGCCTCCGTCAACAGCCGCACGGTCCCGGCGGACCAATCCACGTGTGGCGTCGGCTCGTCCGCGTGCAAGCTGGCCGGCAGTACCCGATTGCGCAGCGCCATCACCATTTTGATCACGCTGGCCACGCCGCCCGCGCACTGGGCGTGCCCGATATTCGACTTGATCGAACCCAACCACAGCGGACGCTCTTCGGCACGCTCCTGCCCATAGGTCGCGATCAATGCCTGAGCTTCGATCGGGTCACCCAAGGTCGTTCCCGTGCCGTGCGCCTCCACCACGTCGACCTCCGCGGCCGGCACCCCGGCATTTGCCAATGCCGCCCGGATCACCCGCTGCTGTGACGGACCATTCGGCGCGGTCAACCCGTTGCTCGCACCGTCCTGGTTGATCGCGCTGCCGCGAATGACCGCGAGCACCTCATGGCCCTGGCGCTGTGCGTCGGAAAGCCGCTCCAGCACGAGGATTCCCGCACCCTCACCCCAACCGGTACCGTCGGCGGCCGCCGCGAACGGCTTGCACCGGCCATCGGCGGCCAGACCGCGCTGCCGTGAAAACTCCACGAACGCAAGCGGACTCGACATCACCGTCACACCACCGGCCAAAGCCATGGTGCAGTCACCGGACCGCAGCGCCTGGACCGCCAAGTGCAACGCCACCAGCGATGAGGAGCACGCGGTATCCACGCTGACCGACGGCCCCTCCAACCCGAGCACATACGACAACCGGCCGGAGACCACACTTGGCGCGCCCCCGGTCAGCGCGAAGCCTTCCAGGCTCCCCTCCATGCCCGTGCCGTACCCGTGCGGTGTCACCCCGACGAAGACTCCGGCCTTGTTTCCCCGCACCGACGACGGAGCGATCCCGGCCCGCTCCAGCGCCTCCCAGGAGATCTCCAGCAACAGCCGCTGCTGAGGGTCCATGGCCAATGCCTCACGCGGGCTGATTCCGAAGAATCCCGCGTCGAATCCGGCCACATCCCGCACGAATCCACCGGTCCGCACATACGACGTCCCCGAACTCGCGGGATCGGCACTGTACAGCTTTTCCAGATCCCAGCCGCGATCCTCGGGAAACTCCGATGTGGTGTCCACACCGTTGGCCACCACGTCCCAGAGCTCTTCCGGGCTATCGGCATCCCCGGGGAACCGGCAACCCATGCCCACCACCGCGATCGGCTCCTGTGCACGCTCTTCCAGGTCGCGAAGGCGCGCTCGGGTCTCGTGCAGGCTGGCGGTCGTCCACTTCAGGTAATCGCGCAGCTTCTCTTCGTTAGCCATATCTCATATCCCCTGGAAAGGCCTGAAAAATCGAAAGGTCCGGCGACTCAAGACTTTCTGAGTTCCTCATCAATGAATTTCAATAGCTCGTCGTCGTTCGCGGAATTGATCTTCTGCGTGACCTGCTGGTGTTCCGGCTGAATGCTCGGATCACCCCATTTGGCCAGGATTTCCCGCAGCCGGATGGTGGCTTGCCTGTGTGTCTCGTCCGCCGCGGGCACCGCCGAGAGCAGAGATTCGATCTTGTCGAGCTCAGCGGAGAGCGAGTCGGAAGTCGGAACCTCGTCCCGGAGGATTTCGGTCCGCAGATACGCGACCAGATCCGCGGGTGTCGGATAGTCGAAGGCGAGAGTGGCGGGCAGTCGCAGCCCGCTCGCCGATCCGAGTCGGTTACGCAACTCGACCGCGGTCAGGGAGTCGAATCCCAGATCACGCAGTGCTCGGCCGGGATCGATGTCCTGCGGTGACGTGTGACCGAGAACGGCGGCGATATTGCCGCGGACCAGGTTCAGAAGCATGCGATTCTGTTCCGCGACAGGGATTCCGACGAGTTGCTGAACCATTCCACGATCGGTCTCTGCCGCGGTATGGGCCGTGCGACGGACGGGCCTGCGGACCAGGCCGCGCAACAGTGCGGGCACCTCGACCGACCCGGTGCGAAGTTCGTTCAGGTCGAGGCAGGTGGGGACCAGCAGTGCGTCGGTCCGCCGCAGCGCCGCATCGAACAGGCTCAGCGCCTCCGCCGTCGTCATCGACGCCAATCCGCTGCGATTCAGTCGGCCAAGGTCGGTCTGGTCGAGATGGCCGGTGAGACCACTGGCATCGGCCCACAGACCCCACGCCAAAGACACCGCCGGAAGACCCTCGGACTGACGTTGCTGCGCCAACGCATCCAAAAACGCATTACCCGCCGCATAGTTGCCCTGCCCGGGACTACCGAAAGTTGCCGAGGCACTGGAGAACAACACGAACGCCGACAGATCCAACGCCTCGGTCAACTCGTGCAAATGCCATGCCGCATCGGCCTTCGGACGCATCACAGCATCGACCCGCTCCGGCGACAACGACCCGATCACACCGTCATCGAGCACACCAGCGGCATGCACCACCGCCGTCAAACCCGGACCACGATCACCAACCCGAGTCAGCAACCGGGCCACGGCATCCCGGTCAGCGATATCGCACGCCTCGACCGCCACCTCAGCGCCAGCGGCCTCCAACTCCGCGACCAACGCGCCCGCGCCCGGAGCCTCCACACCACGACGACTGGTCAACACCAAATGCCGAACCCCGTGCTCAGCAACCAAATGCCGCGCCAACAAGCCACCCAAAGTGCCTGTCCCACCAGTGATCACGACAGTGCCGTCGGCGTCAATCGGGCGCGGGATCCGCAACACGATCTTGCCGACATGCCGGGCCTGACTCATGAACCGGAACACCTCCGGAGCACGACGCACATCCCGCACCAACACCGGAGACTCGACCAACACACCCTGATCCAGCAGACCGACCACCTCGGCCAGCATCTCGCCGATCCGCTCCGGACCGGCCTCGGGCAAGTCGAACGCTCGGTAGGCCACGCCCGCATAGGTTTCGGCGATCTGTTCGGCGTCGCGGATGTCGGTCTTGCCCATCTCCAGGAATCGCCCGCCTCGTGGCAGTAGCCGCAGGGACGCATCCACCAGATCACCGGCCAGACTGTCCAACACGATGTCCACACCCGCACCGCCGGTCGTGTTCAAAACGTGCTGCTCGAACTCCGCCGACCGCGACGAGGCAACGTGTCCGGCATCGAGCCCCATCCCCAACAACACCGAATGTTTTCCGGGCGAAGCGGTTCCGAACACCTCCAAACCCAAATACCGAGCAATAGCAACAGCAGCCATACCCACACCACCAGCAGCCGAATGAATCAACACCCGCTCACCCGGCCGCGCATCGGCCAGATCGACCAGCGCATACCACGCGGTAGCGAATGCCACCGGCACCGCCGCGGCCTTGGTAAACGACCAGTCTTCCGGCATCGGCACCAACAGCCGGTGATCGATCACCGCCTCCGGCCCGAAACCACCCTCGGCCATACCCAGTACGCGATCACCCACAGCGAGAGACCCGACCCCCGGGCCGACCTCCACCACCACACCGGCAATCTCGCTTCCCATAGCCAGGGCTCCGGCTTGGACAACATTCAGCGCGATCAGAACGTCCCGGAAGTTCACTCCGGTCGCACGCACGGCCACGCGCACCTCACCCAGCCCCAGTGGATCCGACATCTCCTGGCATTGGGTCAAAGCCAGGTTTTCCAACGTCCCCCCTGCACCGGGAGCCAACCGCCAGGAACCTGCCGGAACCGACAGCACACCGTCGGATACCGACCGCGCCAACCGCCGCACCAACACCCGATCACCACGCACCACCAGCTCCGGCTCACCGGACACTCCAGCCAACGCCGCCACATCCACAGTCGACTCATCGATATCGACCAGAACGATCCGGCCCGGATTCTCCGACTGCGCCGACCGCACCAAGCCCCACACCGCAGCAGCAGCAAGATCCCGAACACTCTCCCCCGGAACCACCGGGACAGCGCCCCGAGTCACCACCAACAACCGCGAATCAGCGAACCGCCTCTCGGTCAACCACTCCTGCACCACACCCAGTACATGGCCAGCCATCGCACGGGCAGCCATAGCCGGATCACCGGACTCCGCGGAAACACATGTCACGACGGCAACATCCGGAATCGAAGTCCCAGTCGCCAACTCGGCCAGCCCCTCGTAAACCGGCACTCCAGCAACGGAGTTCAGGCCCAGTTCATCCGACCCAACCAGCGCCCAAGACAATTCGGCACTCTCCGGCACCGACACAGGAACCCAGTCCACCGCGAACAACGACTGCTGTTGTGCGTTCGGAGCGATGTCCACATGGGCGGATGAGAACGGTCGCAGCGTCAAAGATCCGACGGTCGCCACCGGAGCGCCCGTGTCATCGGCCGCGAGTATGGACAGTGCGCCGCCAGAGGTTTGCGACAACCGGACTCGCAAAGCCCGCGCATCGGCGGCGTGCAGCGACACCCCGCCCCACGCGAACGGCAGCAGTGCCTGCCCGCTGTCGGAAGAGGTGAATCCAGCGGCGTGCAGGGCGGCGTCCAGCAATGCCGGGTGCAGTCCGAAGCCGCCGACCTGTTCATCGGTCTCCCCCGGCAGGCGGACCTCGGCGAACACCTCGTCGCCGCGCCGCCAAACTGCCCGCAGGCCACGGAATGTCGGACCGTAGTCGTAACCGCGATCGGCGAGTTCGTCGTAGTGACCGTCGATGCTGATCGGTGTGGCCTCGGCCGGCGGCCACACCCGCAGGTCGGCGGTTTCCGCGTCGACATTCCCGCCAGGGGCCAGGGTTCCGCTGGCGTGGCGAACCCATGCCGCATCCGCGGCGGCGTCCGATGGCCGCGAGTGCGTGCTCACCGTCCGGCGCCCCGCCTCGTCCGCGCCGCCGACCATGACCTGAAGTTGCACCGCGCCGCGCTCGGGCAGTACCAGAGGTTGCTCCAATGCCAGATCCTCGACCGATCCACACCCGCAGCGGTCGCCCGCCTGCACCGCGAGTTCTAGGAATGCGGTGCCCGGCAACAGAACCGAGCCCTGTACCGCGTGATCACCGAGCCACGGGTAGGACTGCAGCGAGAGGCGACTGGTGAACACGAGCCCCGCATCACCGGCCAAATCCACTGCGGCGCTGAGCATCGGATGCTCCACCGCGCTCAATCCCACCGAAGTCACATCACCACGCAGCGAGGCTCCCGGAATCCGGGTCGGCCAAAATCGCTGTCGCTGAAAGGCATACGTCGGAAGATCGACCCGTCGGCCACCACCGAGGGCAGCGGCCCAATCCACGGATACACCCCGCACGAACACCTCGGCCAACGACTGTTGCCAGCGGCGCAGGCCGCCCTCGTCGCGGCGCAGTGTCCCGGCGACCACCGCCGTATCGGCGGGCAATCCGGTATCGGCCTCGGCTCCCGCCCGGTTCTCCAGGGATTCCTGAATGGCGGAGACCAGCACCGGGTGCGCGGAGATCTCGATGAACGCGTGATGACCGGATTCGGCCAAACCTGTGACGGCCTCCTGGAATCGGACGGTCTGTCGCAGGTTGGCGAACCAGTACGCGGCGTCCATCCCGGCCCCATCGATGAAGCCGGGCTGCACGGTGGAATACAGGGGAATCCGCCCGGCCCGAGGAGCGACAGGCGCCAGCGCGCGCAGGATCTCCTGCTGTATCTCGTCGACGGCCGCCGAGTGCGAGGCGTAGTCCACCGGGATCCGGCGCACCCGGACACCCTGCACTTCACACAGTCCTTCGAGTTCGTCCAGCGCGTCGACATTCCCCGACACCACGGTCGCGGCTGGGCCGTTGATCGCCGCGACCGACGCACGGCCCCGGCAGCGGTCGACCATTTCGCGGACCAACTCGACCGGGGCAGCGACCGACACCATGCCCCCGAGCCCGGCCAATTCCGCCAAGGCCTGACTGCGCAAAGCGACAACCCGGGCGCCGTCCTCGAGCGACAACCCACCCGACACCACTGCCGCGGCAATCTCACCTTGCGAATGCCCAACCGCCGCAACAGGACTCACACCTACTGACTCCCACAGTGCGGCTAGCGAGACCATCACCGCCCACAGGACCGGCTGGACGACATCGACCCGATCCGGGCTCGGCGCACCCTCCGCACCGCGCACGACCGACGACAACGACCAATCCACGAAAGGAGCCAGCGCCCGCTCACACGCGGCCATCGACTCCGCGAATACCGTCGAGGAATCCCACAACTCGGCACCCATGCCCAGCCACTGCGAACCCTGACCCGGGAACACGAACACCACACCCGAAGACCTGATACCCGAGACGCCTTCGGCCACACCCGCGGCGGGCTCGCCCGCGGCCAGTGCCATGAGACCGGCCAGCAGTTCATCCCGGTCAGCGCCGGTCACCACCCCGCGGTGCTCGAACACCGACCGCGACGACACCAATGACAATCCGATATCCACCGAGTCGAGATCCACACTGGCGGTGACGAATTCGTGCAGGCGAGCGGCCTGCGCCCGCAACCCCGCCTCGGACTTCGCCGACACCGGCCACGACACCGTCTCCGGCGCCGGGACCGCCGCAGGACCGTCGGCCGACGGTTCGCTGGTGGGTGCCTCCTCGACGATGATGTGCGCATTCGTCCCACTGACACCGAACGACGACACACCCGCACGCCTCGGATGCCCATTCGCCTCCCACGCCATTGGTTGGGTCAGCAGCTTTACCGCACCCGCAGACCAATCCACATGCGGCGACGGCTCATCCACATGCAACGTCGCCGGAAGCGTCCCATGCCGCATCGCCAGGATCATCTTCATCACCCCGGCCACACCAGCAGCAGCCTGCGTATGCCCGATATTCGACTTGATCGAACCCAACCACAACGGACGATCCTCATCACGACCCTGCCCATAAGTAGCCAGCAGAGCCTGCGCCTCGATCGGATCACCCAACGTGGTACCCGTACCGTGCGCCTCCACCACATCAACACCAGTGGCAGCCACCCCGGCATTGGCCAGCGCCGCACGGATAACCCGCTGCTGCGACGGACCATTCGGCGCGGTCAACCCATTACTCGCACCATCCTGATTAACAGCACTACCACGAATCACCGCCAACACTTCATGACCATTGCGCCGCGCATCGGAAAGCCGCTCCAGCACCAAGATTCCGGCACCCTCACCCCACCCGGTGCCATCAGCCGAAGCAGCGAACGCCTTACATCGACCATCTCGTGCCAGCCCACCCTGTCGGGCAAACCCACCGAAAGCAACGGGAGTGGACATCACGGTGACACCACCGGCCAGGGCCATGGTGCATTCCCCGGAGCGCAACGCCTGCGCCGCAAGGTGCAACGCCACCAACGACGATGAGCACGCGGTATCCACGCTGACCGCCGGACCCTCGAACCCGAACACGTACGACACCCGACCCGACACGACGCTGGCCGCAGCACCCGTAGGGCCGAATCCGCCGTCGTTGTCGGCAGTTTCGGCCAGCAACGTCCCATAGTCCTGCCCGTTGGTGCCCACGAACACACCGGTGGGGCTCCCCCGCATGGCCGACGCATCAATCCCGGCCCGCTCCAACGCCTCCCACGAGATTTCCAGCAGCAGCCGCTGCTGCGGGTCCATCGCCACCGCCTCACGCGGGCTGATCCCGAAGAACCCGGCGTCGAACTCCGCCGCACCCTCGATGAACGCACCCTGTGCCCGGTAGATCTCCGCAAGATCGGCGCCGAACACCGCATCGCCGTCCCAGCCTCGGTCGTCCGGGAAGTCGGCGACCGCGTCGATACCTCCAGAGAGCAAGTCCCACAACGCTTCTGGGCTGTCTATCGCATTAGGGAACCGGCAACCCATGCCTACCACCGCAATCGGTTCATCCGATGCGGCCGCCGCGGGAGCCACCGCCGCCGCAACGTCGCTGTCCGCGCCCAGCACCCGAGCCTGCAGGTACTTGGCCACTGCGACCGGGGTCGGATAGTCGAACACCAGCGTCGCCGGCAGCTGCAAGCCGGTCGCCGAACCGAGCCGGTTGCGCAGTTCCACCGCGGTCATCGAATCGAATCCCATGTCCTGCAACGCCTGTCCGACTTCGATGTCGGTTGACGAGCCGTGGCCCAGTACGGCGGCGACATGGTCGCAGACCAGGTCCAGCACCACGCGGTACTGCTCCGCCTCGGACCGGTTGGCCAGCCGTTGCCCCAGCGGAGATTCGTGGCGCGTGGATTCCCTTGGCGCTGCGAGGATTCCGCTGACTTCCGGCAGGTCGCCGAGTAAGGGGGCGGTTCGCGTCGCGGTGAAGACCGGAACGAACCGTGCCCAGTCGACATCGGCGACGATTGTCACGGCGTCGTCCGCGACCGCGAGTTCTCGCATGGCCGACACCGCCAGCTCGGGAGCAAGCGGACGGAATCCGTGCCGTCGCGCCTGATCTGCCGCCGTCGCGTGCCGAGCCATGCCGTCGCCCGCCCACGGACCCCATGCGATCGAGGTACCGACGAGCCCGCGAGCGCGGCGCTGCTGTGCCAGTGCATCCAGGAAAGCGTTGGCCGCAGCGTAATTCGCTTGTCCGAGGTTACCGATGACCCCGGCCAGCGAGGAGAAGAGCACGAACGCGTCCAAGTCCAGTGGACGGGTGAGCTCGTCGAGATTCACCGCGGCCACCGCCTTGGCCGCCAGCACGGCGGCGAAACGCTCGGGGGTCGAGGTCTCCAGCATGCCGTCGTCGAGCACACCTGCCGTATGGACGACGGCCGTTATTCCGGAAATGGTCTCCAGCAAGCTCGCCAGGGCGTCGCGATCGGCCACGTCGCAAGCCGCCGTAATCACTTCGGCCTCAAGCTTTTCCAGCTCGGCAACCAATTCCGTGGCGCCCGGCGCGTCCATGCCGCGCCGACTGGCCAACACCACACGCTCGGCGCCATTGGCGGCCAACCATCGAGCCACATGACCACCCAGGGCTCCGGTGCCGCCGGTTACCAGCACGGTGCCCCTCGGCGACCAGCCGGAGCCGCTCGCCGACGACCTTGCTCGGTCCAGTCGACGCGCGAACACTCCGGCTCCGCGAATGGCCACCTGATCCTCGGCACCGGCGGCGAGCACACCGCCCAGCCGTGACCAGACACGCTCATCGACGATTTCCGGCAGATCGATCAGGCCACCCCACCGAGTACCCAGCTCCAGCGCGGCCACCTGGCCGAGGCCCCACACCGATGCCTGTCCCGGGTCGAAGAAGTCGTCGCCGATGCCCGTTGCCACCGCGCCCCGGGTCAGCACCCACATGGGCGCGCTCACACCGGCATCGCCCAACGCCTGGGCCGCCACCGCCGTCGACACCACGCCGGAATCCCAAGCGATCACCAGCACTCCGGTGACCGGGTCGGCGGTTGCGTTACGCAGCCGATCGGCCAACGCCTCGCGATCGGCATCCACCGCTACGACCACCGACGAGGCTCCCTGACCGGTCAGCGCCGTGACACACGCGATGAGCGCACCGTCCTCGGCGGACTCGGTCGGAGCCAATACCAACCAGGTACCCGAAACCAGCCCGGTCGTGGGAGCGACCGGACGCCACACAACCCGGTACCGCAGATTGTCTACTGCGCTCTTCTCCTGCTCGCGCCGTCGCCACGAGGACAATGCAGGCAGCACGGCGCCCAGCGGGGTATCGAGCCGCAGGTCGGCCTCGAGTGCCGTCGCCATCGCGGAAACATCGCCTGTGTCGATCGCGGCCCAAAGACCCGACTCCGCAACCGATCCCATTGCAGCCCGTGCAGTGGCGGTGGGTTGCGGCCAGTGGCGCTGGCGTTGGAAAGCGTAGGTAGGCAGAGCAATCCGCCGACCTTCAGGCAACAATCGCTCCCACGACACCGGAACACCACCGGCGAACACCTGCCCCAACCCCGTGACGACCGCTCGCGGTTCGTCACCCTCACCGGCCATCAACGGCACGAACACCGCGCGACTGTCGTCCGTTACGCAGCCCGGTCCCATCGCCGACAACGCCGCGCCCGGACCGACCTCCACAAACACCCCACCATCAACGGCCAGGGTCGTTACCGCGTCATGGAAGCGCACCGCACCCCGCGCCTGATCCACCCAATACCGGGCATCACAGCCGGTAACAGGATTACCGGTCGCCGTCGAGATCCACGGGATCACCGGCTCAGCGAACGAAAGCCGTTCGGCCACCTCACCCAACTCGTCCAACACCGGATCCATCAACGGCGAATGGAACGCATGCGAAACCCGCAACCGCCGCACCCGACGACCACGACCCCGCCACACCTCAACAACCTCATCGATCTCTACCGACCGACCCGAAACCACCACCGCCGCAGGACCATTCACCCCAGCAACCACCACACCCGAAGCCGAATCCACCAGCCACGCCAACATCTCCGATTCCGATGCCTCGATCGCGGCCATACCCCCACCCACCGGCAGCGCCTGCATCACCCGCCCCCGAGCCGCCACCAGACGCACACCATCCCCCAGAGACAACACCCCCGCGGTCACCGCCGCAGCGATCTCACCCACCGAATGACCAGCCACCGCATCAGGGATCACACCCCACGACTCCAACAACCGCACCAACGCGATCTCCACCGCGAACAAACCCACCTGCGCATACAGGGTCTGATCCACCAAACCCGGATCAGCCAAACCCTCCCGCACCGGCAAACCCAGCTCAGCCTCCAACAGATCACACACCTCGGCGAACGCCTCAGCGAACACCGGGAACCCCGCACACAACTGCAGCCCCATACCGGCATACTGCGAACCCTGACCCGGAAACACGAACACAGTCCCCGAAGACCCCGAATCCGCAACACCCTGCACCACAACAGAACTCGGCTCACCAGCCGCAAGCGCCGCCAAACCAGCCAGCAACTCTTCACGGTCGCCGCCTACAACGACCGCACGGTGCTCGAACAGCGAACGCGACGACACCAGGGAATGCCCGACATCCACCAGATCGAAATCGACCTTCGCAGTCGCGAATTCGTGCAACCGAGACGCCTGCGCCCGCAGCCCGGCCTCGGACTTCCCCGACACCACCCACGGCACCACCGCTGTCACTGGATCGAGATCGACGTTCGCGGTGGCGAACTCACGCAACCGCGCAGCCTGCCCCCGCACTGGCGTCAAGGACTCGTTGTCGGGCTCTCCCTCCGACTCCTCGGCGTCGACCGTGGGCGCTTCCTCGACGATCACATGCGCATTCGTCCCACTGATCCCGAACGAGGACACCCCCGCCCGACGCGGACGTCCGTTCGCCTCCCACGCGATCGGGTCGGTCAGCAGCTTCACCGCACCGGTGGACCAATCCACATGCGGCGAGGGCTCATCCACATGCAAGGTCGCCGGAAGCGTCCCATGCCGCATCGCCAGGATCATCTTCATCACCCCGGCCACACCAGCAGCAGCCTGCGTATGCCCGATATTCGACTTGATCGACCCCAACCACAACGGACGCTCTTCATCACGGCTCTGGCCGTAGGTCGCAATCAGTGCTTGTGCCTCGATCGGATCACCCAACGTGGTACCCGTACCGTGCGCCTCAACAGCATCCACCTGATCGGCAATTATCCCGGCATTCGCCAGCGCCGCGCGGATAACCCGCTGCTGCGACGGACCATTCGGCGCGGTCAACCCATTACTCGCACCATCCTGGTTGATCGCGCTACCGCGAATCACCGCCAACACTTCATGACCATTACGCCGCGCATCGGAAAGCCGCTCCAGCACCAAGATTCCGGCACCCTCACCCCACCCGGTGCCATCAGCCGAAGCAGCGAACGCCTTACACCGACCATCAGCCGCAAGACCACCGTGCCGAGCGAACTCCACGAACGCGAATTCGCTCGACATAACGGTGACACCACCGGCCAGGGCCATGGTGCATTCCCCGGAGCGCAACGCCTGCGCCGCAAGGTGCAACGCCACCAACGACGATGAGCACGCGGTATCCACCGTCACCGCCGGACCCTCGAACCCGAACACATACGACACTCGCCCGGAGGCCACACTCGTCGAGGTACCGGTGACACCGTAACCCTCGGCGCCTTCTTCGTGGCCGGTCTCATAGCCCTGATGGAAGGTACCGGCGAAGACCCCGATCGGACTGCCCTTCAGCGCCGACGGATCCAGTCCGGCCCGCTCCAACGCTTCCCACGAGGTCTCCAGCAGCAATCGCTGCTGCGGGTCCATCGCCAATGCCTCACGCGGACTGATCCCGAAGAATGCGGCATCGAACATATCCGCGTCGTGCAGGAAAGCACCTGCCCGCGCGTAGGACGCGCCGGTGCGACCGGACTCGGCATCGTACGGTGAGCGAGCATCCCAGCCGCGATTCTCCGGGAAACCGGATACCGCGTCGACACCTCCGGTCAGCAACTCCCACAACGCTTCTGGACTGTCCACACCGCCCGGGAATCGGCAGCCCATACCCACGACAGCGATCGGCTCGTCCCTCGGCGCGGCCACCGCCGGAACAGGAGCCGATACTTCGGGTTCGGCGTCCACCAACTCGGATCGCAGGTGGGCGACCAGCCGCTCCGGCGTCGGGTAATCGAAGGCCAGGGTAGCGGGCAGATGCAGTCCGGTGGCCTTCGTCAGCCGGTTGCGCAGCTCCACGGCGGTCAACGAGTCGAAACCCATATCGCGCAGGGCGCGGTCGGAGTCGACGTTCTGCGGTGAGGCGTGCCCGAGCACTGCCGCAATATGTCTGCGAACGATATCGAGGAGTCGTGACTGCTGTTCGAGAACCGACAGGCCCGTAAGCTGCGCCGCCAGCCCCGACGCGGAATCCCTTGCGGCCGTGCGGGCAACCGGCCGAACCGGGCCGCGCACCAGAGCACGCATCAGCGGCGGCACCTCACCCCGCGCACCCAGACCCGTCAGCTCCAGCCGAGCCGGCATCAGGTGTGGCTCCGGCCGCCGCAGCGCCGCATCGAACAGCGCCAAGCCCTCGGCGGTCGACAGCGCGCCCACTCCGGCCCGACCGAAACGGCCGAGGTCGGCCTGGTCGAGGTGACCGGTGAGACCACTGGCCTCGGCCCACAGACCCCACGACAGCGATGTCGCCGGTAAGCCCTCGGACTGGCGGTGCTGCGCCAACGCATCGACGAAGGCGTTTGCCGCCGCATAGTTGCCCTGACCCGGACCACCGAGAACCGCTGCGGCACTGGAGAACAACACGAACGCCGACAGATCCGAAGCCCGGGTCAGCTCGTGCAGATGCCATGCCGCGTCGGCCTTCGGACGCATGACAGCATCGACCCGTTCCGGCGACAGCGATCCGATCACACCGTCATCGGTCACGCCAGCGACATGCACCACCGCCGTCAACGGATGCTCCGGCGAAATCCCCGCCAGCAGCTCGGCGACGGCGTCCTGCTCGGCAATGTCACATGCGACCACCGCCACCGACGCACCGGCGGTCTCCAGCTCCGCGACCAACTCGCCCGCACCCGGCGCATCCAAGCCCCGGCGGCTGGTCAACACCAAATGCCGAATCCCGTGCTCAGCGACCAAGTGCCGCGCCAACAAGCCACCTAAAGTGCCTGTCCCACCAGTGATCAACACCGTGCCGCCCACATCAATAGCACGCGGGATCCGCAACACGATCTTGCCGACATGCCGAGCCTGACTCATGAACCGGAACACCTCCGGAGCACGACGCACATCCCGCACCACCACCGGAAGCGGAGCCAACGCTTCGCGCTCGAGCAGGCCGATCACCTCGGCGATGATCCGGCCGATCCGTTCCGGGCTTGCCTCCCCCAACTCGAATGCCCGGTAAACAACCCCCGGATAGTCTTCGAAAACCCGACCAGCATCGCGGATGTCGGTCTTACCCATCTCCACAAACCGGCCACCACGCGGCAACAGCCGCAGGGACGCATCCACCAGATCACCGGCCAGACTGTCCAACACGATGTCCACACCCGCACCGTTCGTGGTATCGAGCACATGCTGCTCGAATTCCGCCGACCGCGACGACGCAATATGTCCGGCATCCAAACCCAAACCCACAAGCACCGAATGCTTACCAGGCGAGGCGGTTCCGAACACCTCCAAACCCAAATACCGGGCAATAGCAACAGCCGCCATACCCACACCACCAGCCGCCGAATGAATCAACACCCGCTCACCCGGCTGCGCATCGGCCAGATCGACCAGCGCATACCACGCGGTCGCGAACGCCACCGGCACCGCCGCCGCCCTGGTAAACGACCAACTCTCGGGTATGGCCACCAGCAACCGGTGATCCGTCACCGCCACCGGCCCGAACCCGCCGTCGAGCATGCCAACTACCCGGTCACCGACAGCGAAGCCCTCGACGCCCGGACCGACCTCCAGCACTACACCGGCACCCTCGGCACCCAGCAGCGCGACATCGGGGTACATACCCAAGGCGATGAGCACATCCCGGAAATTCAATCCCGCCGCGCGCACGGCAACCCGAACCTGCCCCGGCCCCAACGGAACCGCGCCTTCCGGGCTGTCCACGAACGCGAGGTTCTCGAGTGTGCCGGCCTCGGCGGTCTCCAGCCGCCAGGCACCGCCCCCGGCAGGGACAGCAAGCACACCATCGGACACCGGCCGCGCCAACCGCCGCGCCAACACCCGCCCCGACCGCACTACCAACTCCGGCTCATCAACCGCACCAACGGCAATGAGATCCACACTGTCCGAGCCCGATTCGTCGATATCTACCAAAACGATCCGACCCGGATCCTCCGACTGCGCCGACCGCACCAAACCCCACACCGCAGCAGAAGCCAAATCCCGAACACTCTCACCCGGAACCACCGCAACAGCGCCCCGAGTCACCACCAACAACCGCGAATCAGCAAACCGATCCTCGGCCAACCACTCCTGCACCACACCCAACACACGCCCAGCCACCACATGGGCAGCCACAGCGGGATCGACGGACTGCACGGGAGCGCATGCCAACACAGCGATATCCGGAATCGACGTCCCAGTTGCCAATTCAGTCAGATCAGAGCAGACCGATACTCCAACAGCGGAATTCAGACCAAGCGAATCTGAACCCACCAGTGCACAGGACAATTCGGTGCTCTCCGGCACCGACACCGGAACCCACTCCACCGCGAACAGCGAATCCCGCCCGACCCGCGAAGCCTCCAACGAACCTTGTTGCATCGGACGCAGCACCAGCGACTCGACACCGATCACAGGCGCACCGGTCTCATCAACCGCCGCCAACGTCAGCACACCGTCACCGGACTGCCGCAACCACACCCGCAACCCACGCGCACCAGAAGCGTGCAGCGACACACCACTCCACGCGAACGGAAGAAGGCCGCGGCGGGCGATGTCACCGCCCGGTGTCGTATCGCTTTCGGCACCGGTGAACGAGGCGGCGTGCAGGGCCGCGTCGAGCAAGGCGGGGTGCAATCCGAATTCACCGGCCTGCTCGGCAGCCTCCTCCGGCAGCCGGACCTCGGCGAATACCTCGCCACCACGCCGCCACACCGACCGCAGACCCTGGAACAACGGGCCGTATTCGTAGCCGTGGTCGGCCAGCCCTTCATAGAGACCGTCGACGGGAATCGGCGCGGCATCCTCGAGTGGCCATGTCTCCCAAGGGATCTCGCTGACAGGTCCGCTGTCGGCCGGGGCGAGGGTGCCGCTGGCATGACGGGTCCAACGCTGATCAGTGGACGCGTCCGCCGGACGTGAGTACATGTCGACAGGGCGTCGGCCCGATTCGTCGGCCGCGCCCATCAAGATTTGCATCTGCACTGCGCCGTCGGCGGGCAGCACCAGCGGTTGTTCCAGCGCCAGGTCCACGACCCGGCCGCACGCGGCCTGGTCTCCTACCCGTACCGCCAGCTCCACGAAGGCGGTGCCGGGGACAAGCACCGTCCCTCGAACGGCGTGATCGGCCAGCCAGGGATGCGAACGCAGCGACAGCCTGCTGGTGAACAGGAAACCCTCGCCGTCGGCCAGTTCGACCGCGGCACCCAGCATCGGATGCCCGGCACCTGCCGAGCCGGCATCGGCTGCCGTCGGCACCGCCTTCGACCAAAACCGTTGCCGCTGAAACGCATACGTCGGCAGCCCAACCGGCTCTCCGCCGCCGAGCACGCACGACCAGTCGACGTCGACGCCGCAGACATACAGCTGAGCCAGGGATTGCTGCCACCGGTGCGCTCCACCCTCGTCGCGACGCAACGTTGCGCCCACGATCCCGGGCACGCCGACACCGTCGAGGATGTCCTGGATCGCCGTGGTGAGCACCGGGTGCGCGGAAATCTCCACGAACACCTGGTTCCCGGCCACGGCCGAACCCTCGACGGCCTCCTGGAATCGCACGGTCTGCCGCAGGTTGGTGTACCAGTACTCCCCGTCCATACCGGACCCGTCGATGAAGCCGGGCTCAACGGTGGAATAGATCGGCAACCGCCCCGCCCGGGGCTCGACCGCGGCCAAGGTGTCGAGGATCTGTTCCCTGATGGCCTCGATCGTCGCCGAATGCGAGGCGTAGTCCACGGCAATCCGGCGAACCCGCACTCCGTCCGCGGCGCACAGATTCTCCAACTCGTCCAACGCGTCGACATCGCCGGACACGACGACGGTATTCGGGCCGTTGACGGCGGCGACCGACACCGGGCCCCGACAACGTTTCAACAACCGGGCCACCACATCACCCGGCGCAGCAACCGATGTCATCCCGCCCTGCCCGGCCAGCCCCGCCAGCGCCCGGCTTCGCAGGGCGACAACGCGGGCACCGTCCTCCAATGACAAGGCACCCGCCACCACAGCGGCGGCGATCTCACCCTGCGAATGACCCACCACCGCAGCAGGACTCACACCCACCGACTCCCACAACGCGGCCAGCGACACCATCACAGCCCACAACACCGGCTGAACAACATCAACCCGATCCAGACCCGGCGCATCGGACTCACCACGCACCACCGAAGACAACGACCACTCCACAAACGGCGCCAACGCTAGCTCACACGCGGCCATCGACTCCGCGAACACCGGCGAGGAATCCCACAACTCGGCACCCATCCCCAGCCACTGCGAACCCTGACCCGGAAACACGAACACCACACCGGAGGACTCCACGCCGACACCGGCCACACCCTCGACCACACCAGCAGCAGGCTCCCCCGACGCCACCGCCGCCAGACCGGCCAACAGCTCCTCACGATCGGATCCCGTGACCACAGCCCGGTGCTCGAACGTCACCCGCGTGGACACCAGGGAAAGCGCGACGTCCGACAAGGACAGTCCCGGCTCGGCGGCGATCGCCGCACCCAATCGAAGAGCCTGCGCCCGCAAAGCCTTATCCGACTTGGCCGAAACCATCAGGGACACAGCACCATCGACCAGTGGCGTGGCGCCATCGACAACCGTGTCGGCAGCGACGGCTTCCTCGATGATCACGTGCGCGTTGGTGCCGCTGACGCCGAACGAGGACACACCGGCCCGGCGGAGCCGATCACCGTCCGGCCAAGGCACCGGCTCGGTCGCCAGCCGGACTGCACCCGCCGACCAATCCACATGTGGCGAGGGTTCGTCCACGTGCAATGTGGCGGGCAACATCCCGTGCCGCATCGCCAAGACCATCTTGATCACACCCGCGACGCCGGCGGCCGCCAGGGTATGTCCGATATTCGATTTCACCGATCCCAGCCACACTGGCTGGTCCTCGCGCCGGTCCTGCCCATAAGTCGCGATCACGGCTTGGGCCTCGATCGGGTCACCGAGGGTGGTGCCGGTGCCGTGTGCCTCCACGACATCCACATCGGCGGCGGACATTCCCGCATTGGCCAGAGCCGCCCGGATCACCCGCTGCTGCGACGGACCGTTCGGCGCGGTCAACCCGTTGCTCGCACCGTCCTGATTCACGGCGCTGCCACGGACCACTGCCAGCACCCGGTGTCCCTGTCGCCGCGCGTCGGAAAGCCGTTCCAGCACAAGGATTCCGGCGCCCTCGGCGATTCCGAAGCCATCCGCCGTCGCTCCGAACGCCTTGCACCGCCCATCGCGGGACAACCCGCGCAGTCGCGAGAACTCCACGAACGATGAAGGGGACGACAAAACGGTGACACCGCCGGCCAGCGCCATCGTGCAATCACCGGCTCGCAGCGCCTGACACGCCAGATGCAAGGCGACCAACGAAGACGAGCACGCGGTGTCCACGGTTACCGCCGGCCCCTCCAGCCCGAGGGCGTACGCCACCCGGCCGGAGAGGACGCTGGCCGAATTGCCTGTCAGCGTATAGCCTTCCGCATCCTCGGACAGGCTCTCGCCGTAGTCCTGATGGGAGGCGCCCACGAATACGCCCGCCCGGCTGCCGCGCAACATCGTCGCGTCGATCCCGGCCCGCTCCAGCGCCTCCCAGGACACCTCCAGCAGCAGCCGCTGCTGCGGATCCATTGCCAGCGCTTCACGCGGACTTATGCCGAAGAACCCGGCGTCGAACATATCCGCGTCGTGTAGGAAACCGCCTTGGCGCACATACGATTTGCCAGGTCGGTCGGGGTTCTCATCGAAGAACTCTTCGATATCCCAACCACGTCCGTCCGGGAATCCGGTGATCGCGTCCCCACCCTCGGCCAGCAAGGTCCACAGCTCCTCGGGGCTGGTCACCCCGCCGGGGAATCGGCAGCCGATACCGACCACCGCGATGGGCTCGTCCACGGCCCGCACGGTCGCGGGACTCGGTTCCTGTGCGCCGATTCCGAAGAACCGGTCCCGCAGGTGCTCGGCGACTCGCGTCGACGTCGGGAAATCGAAAGCCAGTGTGGTGGGCAACTCCAGCCCGGTCGCCACCGCCAACCGGTTACGCAGCTCCACGGCGGTCACCGAAGTGAGGCCGAGTTCGCGCAGTGCCCGCTTCGGATCGATGTCTCCGGCCGACGCGTATCCGAGGACCACCGCCACATGGCCGCGGACCAGATCCGCCAGCCCCCGAACTTGTTCGGCCTCGGATCGTCCGGTCAGTCGCTGAGCCAATGGCGATTCGTCTACCCCGGATTGTCCGGCGGCATCGGTGATTTCCGCTGCCCCGGACTCGGCTCGGGGGATGACGCCCTGCCATCGTGTGGCCGACTCCGGCCAGAATCGTTGGTGCTGGAAGGCATACGTCGGCAATTCGATTCGGCGGCCACCGGCGAGCATCCCCGCCCAGTCCACCGAAACACCTTGCGCGAACACCTCAGCCGCTGAGAGCAGCCACCGGTCCAGACCACCCTCATCCCGGCGCAGCGTGCCCGCCACAATCGCGCCCACGCCACCGTTTTCGGCGGTTTCCTGGACCGCGGCAGTCAACACCGGATGCGCCGACACCTCCACGAACACCCGATAACCGGCATCGACCAAACCCTCCACGGCTTCCCGGAACCGCACCTCCTGCCGCAAATTCGCATACCAGTAGGCGGCATCCATCCCGGAACCATCAACGAAGCCGGACTCGACAGTGGAAAACACCGGAACACGACCAACACGAGCCGAAACCGGCGCCAACGCCCCAAGAATGCGGTCTTCGATCTCTTCGACCGCCACCGAATGCGAGGCGTAATCAACTGGAATCCGCCGCGCCCGAATACCTTTCGCCTCGCACGCCTGTTCCAGTTCGGTCAACGCATCGACATCACCCGATACCACCGTCGCCGACGGACCATTCACCGCCGCCACCGACACCCGATCCCCGAACCGCCCCACGAGTCCACGAACCTGCTCCGCCGCAGCAGCCACCGACGTCATGCCACCACGACCCGCCACAGTGGCAATCGCCCGACTACGCAAAGCAACAACCCGAGCACCATCCTCGAGCGACAACGCCCCCGCCACCACCGCCGCAGCGATCTCACCCTGCGAATGACCCACCACCGCAGCAGGACTCACACCCACCGACTCCCACAACGCGGCCAGCGACACCATCACAGCCCACAAGACCGGCTGGACAACGTCGACCTGGTCAAGGCCCGGGGCATCGGACTCACCACGCACCACCGAAGACAACGACCACTCCACAAACGGCGCCAACGCTAGCTCACACGCGGCCATCGACTCCGCGAACACCGGCGAGGTCTCGAGCAGTTCCCGGCCCATACCGATCCACTGCGAACCCTGACCCGGGAACACGAACACCACACCCGAGCCGGAATCCGCAACACCCTGCACCACAACCGAACTCGGCTCACCAGCCACGACCGCGGCCAGACCAGCGAGCAACGCCTCGCGGTCGGATCCCACCACGACCGCACGATGGTCGAACAGCGAACGCGACGACACCAACGACCATCCGATATCGACCATATCGAGATCCGCTGTGGCAGTGGTGAATTCATGCAAACGGGCTGCCTGCGCCCGCAACCCGCCCGCAGACTTCCCCGACACCACCCACGACACCACAGGCGAATTCACGCCGTCCGGCTCTGCCTCAAACGTCGCACCGTCGACCGCGGGCGCTTCCTCGACGATCACATGCGCATTCGTCCCACTGATCCCGAACGAGGACACCCCCGCCCGACGCGGACGTCCGTTCGCCTCCCACGCGATCGGGTCGGTCAGCAGCTTCACCGCACCGGTGGACCAATCCACATGCGGCGAGGGCTCATCCACATGCAAGGTCGCCGGAAGCGTCCCATGCCGCATCGCCAGGATCATCTTCATCACCCCGGCCACACCAGCAGCGGCCTGCGTATGCCCGATATTCGACTTGATCGACCCCAACCACAACGGACGATCCTCATCACGACCTCGGCCATAGGTCGCGATCAACGCCTCGGCTTCGATCGGATCACCCAGCGCTGTCCCGGTACCATGCGCCTCCACGGCATCCACCTCGGCCGCCGATACCCCAGCATTGGCCAAGGCGGTCCGGATAACCCGCTGCTGCGACGGACCATTCGGCGCGGTCAACCCATTACTCGCACCATCCTGGTTCACCGCGCTACCGCGAATCACCGCCAGGACTTCATGACCGTTGCGCCGCGCATCGGAAAGCCGCTCCAACACAAGAATTCCGACACCTTCACCCCACCCGGTGCCATCGGCCGAAGCAGCGAACGCCTTACACCGACCATCAGCGGCAAGACCACCCTGCTGGGCGAACCCGCTGAACGCACCCGGTGTCGACATCACCGTCACACCACCGGCGAGCGCCATCGAGCACTCCCCGGAACGCAGCGCCTGCGCCGCGAGATGCAACGCCACCAACGACGAAGAACACGCGGTATCCACCGTCACCGCCGGACCCTCGAACCCGAACACATACGACACCCGACCCGATACCACGCTCGCGGCGGTCCCCGGATCAACGAATCCCTGCACCGTGCCCGGCACATCCGCCAACCGCAGCGCGTAATCGTGGTACATCAGCCCGGCGAATACACCCGTCTGGGTGCCGCGCAGCGACGACGGGTCGATACCGGCCTGCTCCAGCGCCGACCAGGACACCTCCAGCAACAACCGTTGCTGCGGGTCCATGGTCAGCGCCTCACGCGGGCTGATACCGAAGAACCCCGCGTCGAATTGGTCCGCGTCGTATACGAAACCGCCCACCGGCTGGAACCCATCCAGCCCCGGGCCGAATATCTTCTCGGCATCCCAGCCGCGGTTCTCCGGGAATCCGGAAACGGCGTCCACGCCGCCTTCCAGCAGAGCCCACAGGGCCTCCGGGTTGTCCACCCCGCCCGGGAACCGGCAGCCCATGCCCACGATGGCAATCGGCTCATCCGAGGCAACCGCCCCGGTCGGACCGTCGAGCGGCTGCTGGATCCCGAGCAAACGCTCGCGAAGATGGCCCGCCAGCGCATCGGGGCTCGGGTAGTCAAAAGACACCGCAGTCGACAGCCGTAGGCCGGTCGCCGCGCTCAGCCGGTTGCGCAGTTGCACCGCCGTCACCGAATCCAAACCGAGGTCGCGGAAGGCGGTGCCAGACCCGGCACGGACCACCGGCGCCGTGCCGATCACCTCGACGATCTCGGTCCGGATCAGGTCCGTCAGCAGTCGCCGCTGTTCGGGTTCGACCAACCCGCGTAGCCGTTGCGCCAGCGCGGAGCCGCCGTCGTTATCGGGTCCGGCGAGCCCGCGCAGCAGCGCCGGAACCTCGACGTGATTGCCCGTTATATCCAACCGCACCGGCACCAACGCCGGTGCCTCCGAATATGTCGCCCGGTCCAGTACCGACAGCGCCTGCGCGTGCGACAGCGGCAAGCTCACGCGGGCAAGACGACGCCGATCAGTCTCCCCCAGCCGTCCACATGGACCGAACTTTCCTTCCAAGTGCCCCCAAGCCAGTGACGTCGCCGGTAGACCCCTGCTGCGCCGCCAGTGTGCGAGACCATCGACAAAGGAGTGTCCAGCAGCTCCGCCCGGCCGACCTACAGCGCCGAGGATCCCGGCAGCACTCGAGAACAATATGAACGCGGTGACCGGGAGGCCAGCGGTCAGCTCATGCAGATACCAAGCCGCGTCTGCCTGCGGAGCCCATGCCGTGTCGAGTTCGTCATCCGCGGCAGCATGGATCACACCGGTCAGTGGACGGTCGGCTGGTATCCGAACGAGGGCCGCCGCCAAGGCATCCCGATCGGCCACAGCACAGGCCAAGATCTCCACCTGTGCGCCGAGCTCGACAAGCTCGGCCGCGAGCTCGTCGGCACCGGGCGCATCGGGTCCCGAGGGCGAAAGAAGGAGCAGGTGCCGGACCCCCTGGCTGGCCAGGTGTCGGGCGGCAGAAGCGCCGAGGCCGTCGGTTCCACCGGTGACCAGCACGGTGCCGGTCGAGTCCCATACCGCGCCCGCTGCCGCCGGTTCCTGCGCCCTGGCCAGCCGCGCATGGAAAACCTGCCCGGACCGAACCGCCAACTGAGGCTCGTCCCCCCGCACCGCCGCGCCCAGTGCCTGCGCGGGGACCGAGGAGCCGTCGACATCGACGAGGACGAACCGCCCGGGGTGCTCGGCCTGCGCCGCGCGCACCAGACCCCACAGCGCCGCGCCCGCCAAATCGGTGACCGCCTCACCCGGGACGGTCGCCATCGCGCCGGAGGTGAGCACAACCAGCCTGCCCCGGTCCACTGCCGACCATTCCCGGAGCACATTCGCGGCACGCTCCACCGCCTGGCGGACCACCTGCGCAGTGTCGGCCTCGTCCACGGCCACGGGCTCGGGGCAATACGCCACCACCGCATCGCCGTCGACCGGCGTCGGCTCCGCTGACCGCACGACGACATCGCCACCGCCCAACAGACCGGCCACATTGCGCGCGCCATCGCCCGACAACACCCAGCGAACCGGACCATCGACCACGGTGACCTCGCCAGGCGCCCAATTCATCTGGAACAGCACGTCACCCCGCGCACCGAGCAGGCGAGCAGGGCGTTCCAGCAACGTGCGCCGCCTGATCTTCCCGGAGCCCGTGCGCGGGATCCGCGATACCTCGTACAGCTCCTCGGGAACCTTGAAATACACCAGGCGCTGGCGGCAGGCGGAGAACACCGCCTCGCCATCGAGTCCACCGGTCTCGGTGAGTACGAGATAGGCAACCGGGACCTCGCCGAGGACCTCATGCGGCTTCCCGACCACCGCGACCTCGGCAATGCCCTCGACAGACCGCAGCACATCCTCCACTTCGGCGGGGTGCACGTTCTCCCCACCGCGAATGATCAGCTCCTTCAGCCTGCCGCTGATCGTGAGATATCCGCGTTCGTCACGCCGCGCGAGATCACCCGTGCGATACCACCCATCGACCAGCGCCGCCGCGGTCGCCTCTGGGGCATTGTGGTAGCCCAGCATGAGACTCGGCCCGTTGACCCAGACCTCACCCTCGTGGCCGATCGGCACATCTCGGTGTGTTTCCGGGTCGACGACCCGCATGCCCAGACCCGGAATCGCCAGTCCGCACGAGCCCTCCACTCGCTCCCCACCAGGCCGGTTCATGGTGATCGCGCCACAGGTCTCGGTGCTGCCGTAGCTGTCGACCAGCGGCACACCCAGAACCTCGTCGAACTCCGCACAGAGGGACGCGGTCGCCACCGCGCCGGTCACCAGGCAGGCTCGCAGCGACCGCATCGGGCTGCCGTGCTCGCGAGCTGCGCGCAGCAGGTAGTGGTATGTGGTCGGGACACCGACCATAAGCGTGTAGTCGTCCGAGCGGGCGAGTTCGAGAGTCTCTTCGGGAGAAGGACTTTCGGTCAGTCGTGCCATCGCACCCACGGCGACCACCCCCTGCACGCAGAGGATGTGCGCAAGGCTGTGGAACAGTGGCAGCGGCCAGAGCACCCGGTCGCTGGAAGACAGTCCGAGTATCGGGATGTAGCACTCGGCCACCGACCACAGGCAGCTCCGCAGCGTCGACAGGACACCCTTCGGCCGCCCAGTTGTCCCCGATGTATAGAGCATCCACGCGACATCGTCCAAGCCGAGTCCGTCCGGAGCAGGCTGCGCCGGGTCGGAATCGACCAGTTCAGTGAACGATACGGCGGTGAACGGCGTGCCCTCGAGCTCCTCCGGAGTCGCTACGACGACAGCGGTTACATCCGAGCGCCCTGCCAAGACCCGACCGAGCTGGCTCAGGTGCCGGTCATCGGTGATCAACACCTTCGCGCCGCTGTCCGCGAGCAGGTAGGCCAGCTCGGCGTCGGACGACCGCGGATCGAGGGGTACGGCCACACCTTCGGCGCGATTGATCGCGAAGTAGCTCTCCACCATCTCGACGCAGTTGTGCAGGAGAAGAGCCGCCCGATCGCCGCGAGCCAGCCCGAGTCCCGCCAAGTGTCCCCCCAACCGCCGAGTCCGCCGCTCGAGTTGGGTGTAGTCGACCGCTCGCCGGTCATCGACGAAGGCAATCTTGGATGAATTTCGCGCCGCTTGTCGGCGGAGCATTTCTGGCAGCGCTAAGACAACATCAGCTTGAATAGACAAGCCATTCTCCCCGCAACAGATACGTCGGAGCCGAAGAACAGCTTCGATTCCAAACAGCAACAATGCACCTAATTCGACCGTACACGACGACCCATACCCGGGCAATCAATTACGCATCGAGGACGCTTCCGCGCGCCCGCGACATATACAGCAATTTGCCAGGATTGGGCAAGACGCCAAAACCGGTTCATCGGACGGCCCACCAAGGCGGGGTGACGCGAGGCATCCCGACCGGTCCGTTGACACAGAAGATTCCAAACGGCACAATCTGAAACGTAGGCGTACAGTCCAGATCTGTTGCGCCACTTGTTCACTAGAGTCATCGGGAGGGAGGCAACGTCAGCCAAATTCCACGCTCGATCGCCGCGATACCCCTTTCAAGGATCGCAGACAACCAATAATTCAGTGACGGTGGTCACACGAGATAACTCCCCCGAATGCGTGGGATCGACGGGGGTTCGAAGGCGCAAGTTCGACAGATCCCAGAAATGTATGGGGTTGACAGGCATCCCCCGAGAAGTATGGTATCAGTGGCGATATTTTCCGCATCTGCTGAAGTTGCCCATTAAATTATCTGGGGGAATAACATGATTTTCATGGAACCCGGGGCGGTGGTATGACAATTCGCCACCGCGGCTTAATCGAACCCACACCGGAATCACCCCGAATTGTCAACGTGAGTTCTGCTGTGCCCGAAAACTCCTATTCGCAAGAAGAAATACTGGAGCTGTTCGAAATCGAAGATCCGCGGGTTCGATCTGTGTTTCACAACAGTGCGATCGAGCGGCGCTTCCTAACCCTGCCTCCCGTCGGCCCGGACGGTACCCGGCGCATGGAGACGCAGGGCGAGCTGTTGGAGAAGCATCGTGCCCAGTGTCTGGACATGGGATCTCGGGCGCTCGAGGAGTGTCTCAAACAACTCAGCGCCAGCCTGTCCGATGTCCGATACCTGTGCTGTGTGACCTCGACCGGCTTCCTGACCCCCGGGATCAGCGCGCTGCTGATCCGCGAGATGAACCTGAGTCCCGATTGCGCCCGGCTGGATGTGGTCGGGATGGGCTGCAACGCGGGTCTCAACGGTCTAGCGGCCACCGCGAACTGGGCCAAGGCGCATCCCGGTGAACTCGCCATCCTGATGTGTGTTGAGGCATGCTCGGCCGCCTACGTGTTCGACGGCACAATGCGCACGTCGGTGGTGAACAGCCTGTTCGGGGACGGCGCCGCGGCCGCGGCGGTGGTGTCCGGATACGAGGACCCGGACGCGGGTCCCGCGTTGCTCAAGTTCTCCAGCCTGGTCATCCCCGAGGCGATCGACGCCATGCGGTACGACTGGGACGACGACCAGGGCAAGTTCAGTTTCTTCCTCGACCGCGATGTGCCGTACGTAGTCGGAGCCAACGCCGAGACAGCCTTGGGCCGGCTCCTCGAGGCCACCGGCCTCGGCCTACGCGACATCACACACTGGCTCGTGCATTCCGGGGGCAAGAAGGTCATCGACTCCGTCAGCATCAACTTGGCGCTCACCCGTCATGACGTGCGACACACCACAGGTGTCCTTCGGGACTACGGAAACCTGTCGAGCGGCTCGTTCCTGTTCTCGTACATACGGCTGCTCGAGGAGGGCACAGCCCAACCGGGCGATTACGGCGCACTCATGACGATGGGTCCCGGCTCGACGATCGAAGCCGCACTCGCGCGTTGGTAGCAGCAGTTATCGAAGATGGAGTTTGGCAGCAACATGCCCGCAGACGAAACCACCTCCCCGTTAGACGACCTCGTCAACCATTGCCTCACGATCGACTGCACAGCCCCACTGTCTTTCTCGCTCGTGACTCAGCTGAACCAGTTCTGCGCGTCGGCGGAAGGATCGGGCGCACCGCTGGTGTGCCTGATCCGCCTCGAGGGGGCGGACGAAGCGACGGTCGATCCGTGGCCTGCGCACGTCGAGATCCACTTGGTGAACAAGTGGGAGGTCGCGTTGCGCCGCCTGGAGCGGCTCGACGCGGTGACCGTCGCCTCGATCGAGGGGAACTGCGCGGGTCCGGCGTTCGATGTCCTGCTCGCCGCCGATTATCGGATCGCCGCCGCCGATGCCCGATTGCGCCCCCCGCTGCACACCGGCGAAGTCTGGCCGGGCATGGCGCTCTACCGGCTGGCCAATCAGTTCGGCGTGGCGGCGGCCCGCAGGCTGCTGCTGTTCGCCGAGGAAATGACCGCGGCGGACGCGGAGCGCTTCGGCCTGATCGACGAGACCGGCGATCCGGTCGACATTCTCGAGGCGCGGGTACCTACCCTGCGCGCACGGGTCGGCTCCGAGCTGGCCATCCGGCGACGGCTATTGCTCGACGCGACGACGGTCAGCTTCGAGGACGCCCTCGGATCCCATCTGGCCGCCTGCTCCCGAGCATTGACACGTTGGTCCGGCACCTCGAGTGCGCTGTTTTCCCCATCAGCCGGTGAACCGGCCGTCGCAGGTTAGACGTCCGGTATCGGAAGCAAGGAACTCACCAATGACAACTGGGAAGATCGGTCGCTCCGACGTCGAGCGGCACACGGTGGCCACCTTCACCGGGGATTTCGAGACCGACACCGCGGCCATCGGCACGATCGCCAGGGATGCCGATGCGCGGCTCGGTCAGCTGCCCGGCAAACCTCTACGCACGCCCGAGGAACAACACACGGCCGAGGCCGTGCACCGGTCGGCCCGACTGGCCCGGTCGGACTTCCTCGCGCTGCACGCCGCAAAGGTCTATCGGCACCTGACCGAGGGAAATAGCGTCTGGCTCCGGCTGTCCGAGCTGGTGGCCAGGGCAGCCGAGGAGTTCCCCGGCCTCGTCCCCGACGAGGAGCAGATGCGCGCCGAGCAGGCCAAGACTCAACGCGACAAGGAGGGCCGGGAGATCGATCAGGCGATATTCTTCCGCTCGGTCCTCACTTCTCCCGAGGCCGGGCCGCACCTCATGGATGCCATGCTGCGCCCGACCGACCGCGCGCTCGGGTTGGCATCAGAGTTCCGGCGCGTCGGAAAGGTGGACCTAGGCGCGGTCCGGCTGGAACGCATCGGTGCCGTCGCCTACCTGACAATCCGCAATCTCCACTGTCTCAACGCCGAGGACACCCCGTCCGTCGCGGATATGGAGACCGCGGTCGACCTCGCTCTCCTCGACGACCAGGTCCGGGTCGGTGTGCTGCGCGGCGACGTGATGACGCACCCGAAATACCAAGGCAGACGCGTGTTCAGCGCAGGCATCAACCTTCGCGATTTGAACGCGGGGCGCATCTCGTTCGTCGATTTCCTGCTCGGCCGTGAAATCGGCTACATCAACAAGATCTTCCGCGGCACCCTGTTCGACAGCACAGCGAATTGGCCGGATCGCACCGTGCAAAAGCCCTGGCTGGCGGCCGTGGACACATTCGCCATCGGCGGCGGCATGCAGCTGGCGCTCGCCGCGGACTGCATCATCGTCGCCTCGGACGCCTACTTCAGCCTGCCTGCTGCGAAGGAGGGGATCATCCCCGGCCTGGGCAATTTACGCCTCGGCAGGCTGCTGGGTGCTCGGCTGTCGCGCCAGGTCATTCTGTCCGGACGGCGGATCCATGCGCGTGACCCCGAGGCGAAGCTGCTCTGTGACGACGTCGTGGAGCCCGAGGCGATGGACGCCGCCGTGCTCGCGGCCGCCGAGCGCCTGACCGAGCCCGCGGTGCTCGCTAACCGTAGGATGCTCAACCTCGCCGACGAACCGGCGGAGCACTTCCTCGGTTATCTGGGCGAGTTCGCTTTGGCCCAGGCACTGCGCATCTACAGCTCTGATGTCCTCGACAAAGTCGGGGGTTCCGCCGCGTGAGAACCGAACCTCGCGTCCGGTACGAAAAACGCGATCACGTCGCGTACGTGACGCTCAACCGGCCGGATGTGCTCAACGCGATGGATCTCGGGATGCATGAAGAACTGGCCGAGATCTGGGACGACTTCGAGGCCGACGACAACCTGTGGCTCGGTGTGCTGACCGGAGCAGGCGAGCGCGCCTTCTCGGTTGGTCAGGACCTCAAGGAACTCGACCGCCGCAACAGAACCGAGGAGGTGCCGAGCACATTCGGTAGCCGGGGCAAGCCGGGGTGGCCGCGGCTGACCGAGCGGTTCACGCTGACCAAACCGCTGCTGGCCCGGGTCAACGGCTACGCGCTCGGCGGGGGCTTCGAACTCGTCCTCGCCTGCGACATAGTCATCGCCGCCGACAACGCCGTGTTCGGACTGCCCGAAGCGCGCCTCGGACTGGTGCCCGGGGCTGGTGGCGTATTCCGGTTGGTACGGCAGATACCGGCGCGCCAGGCACTCGGCCACCTACTCACCGGGCGACAGATGACGGCAGCGCAAGCAAGGGATATGGGCCTGATCAACGAAGTCGTGCCCGCCGATCAACTGGACGCCTGTGTCGAGGGCTGGGTGCGGGACATCTCGAGCTGCGCCCCGCTGGCGGTCCGCGCGATCAAGGAGGCCGCGCTCGCCTCTGCACACCTTTCGCTGGAGGAGGCGTTCGCCCATGAATACGTGTGGGAGGAACGACGCCGGTACAGCCGAGATGCCAAAGAAGGTCCGGCGGCATTCGCCGAGAAGCGCCCGCCCCGATGGCAAGGAGTCTGACCGAAATGCCAGTAACGCACCGCTTGGCCGTCTTGGGTGCCGGGGTCATGGGGACGGGCATCGCGACGCTCGCCCTGGGTCACGGTCTGCCGGTGACCCTGGTGGACATCGACGAGTCCGTGCTCGAGCAGGCGCGGCGCAGCATCGCCCTCGATATGCGACACGCCCGATTGATGGGCGCAGCGCCGGATACGGCGCCGGGAGAACTGGTCACCACCACCTCGATCGCGGACGCGGCGCAGGCCACGGTCGTCATCGAGGCGGTGACCGAGTTGCCCGGGTCGAAGGCTGCCGCGCTGGCCGAGGTGGCGGCAGTTGTCGCCCCCGGAACTCCGCTGATATCCAACACCTCCGGCATCCCGATCGATGAGATGGCCGACTGGGTGCCACGCAGTGCCGAGCTCATCGGGACGCACTTCATGAACCCCGCCTACCTGATAAAGATGGTCGAGGTGATCCGCGGGCCCCGCACCGGCGCGGGCACAGTGGCGGCTGTCGTCGACCTGCTCACCGTGCTCGGCAAGCAGCACGTCGTCGTCCAAGACGCGCCGGGCTTCGTTACCAGCAGGCTGCTGCACCCGATGATCAATCGCGCCGCCGCGATCGTGGGGGAGGGAACGGCGAGTGTCGAGGCGGTCGATGCTCTCATGGAGGGCTGCCTCGGGCATCCGACCGGACCATTGCGCACCGCCGACCTCATCGGACTGGACAACCTCGTCGACTCACTCAACGCGCTTTACGAGCGAACAGGCGATGAAAGCTGCCGACCCTGCGCGCTGATGCAGGACAAGGTCGAAGCGGGCGACCTCGGCCGCAAAAGCGGGCGGGGCTTCTACAGCTATAGGAAGAACCCATCATGACTGCTGACCAAACATCCACCACGACGCCGGTCACCGCTAGCGAGATCGAGAGCGCCCTGATACGTCACCTCGAGGAGCGAGTCAAGACCACGGTGGCCCCGGATCACGATATCTTCGCGTCCGGATTGGCCTCGTCGATGTTCGCCATGGAACTGGTCGTCCACCTGGAACAGTCATATGGCATCTCCATCGTCGGCCCCGACCTCAAGCTGGACAACTTCCGAACCGCCCGATCGATGACCGGCCTCGTCCTGCGGCTCCGTGCGGACCAGTCCGGCGATGTCTGAATCGCTCGGCCCACTCGCGGAGCACCGGGCGAAGCTGGGAACACTCGTCGGCGACAACGCCGAACGGTGGGATCTCACGGGAGAGCTGCCCATCGAACTGCTCCGCACCCTCGGGTCCGCGGGGGTTCTCTGCGCGCAGGTCCCCGCCGACCATGGCGGTCTAGGAGCCAGCAGTTCGCAGAACGGTGAGTTCACCGCCTATGCGGGAAGCCTGTGCAGTTCCCTGCGCAGCATCATGACCTCGCAAGGGATGGCCACCTGGACGGTCCAGCGGCTCGGCGATCGCGACCAGCGCCGCGCATACCTCGAGGCCCTCACCACCGGCCAGCTCGCGGCGGTCGGGTTCAGCGAACCGGAAGCCGGTAGCGATCTGTCCGCCATCGGTACCGAGATCCGGCCCGACGGCGACTCAGTGGTCCTCGAAGGCCAGAAGAAGTGGGTCACCGGGGCACGGTATGCCGACCTGCTGGTGATCTTCGGACGTCACCGCGAGGAGGCCGCCGCCGTGGTGGTCCCAGCTGACACACCGGGCGTGCTCATCCAGCCGGTCGAGGCTCCCCTCGGCTGTCGCGCGGCAGGCCACGCGAACATCCACCTCGACGCGGTACGACTTCCCGCCACGGCGGTGCTCGGCGGGGGCGGCCAGTCCCTGTCGCTGCTCTTCACCACGGCACTCACCTACGGGCGGATGTCCGTGGCTTGGGGTTGCGTCGGCATTCTGCGCGCCTGCCTGGCCGCCGCAACCGACCATGCCCGCGGCCGCGAGCAGTCCGGAAAGCCGTTGGCGCAGCATCAGCTCATCGCACGACACCTCGCCGACCTCTTCGCCGCCGAACAGACCTCGACCAGGATCTGCGAGCACGGCAGCCGCTGTTGGGACGACGGCTCCCCGGATCTTTTCGCCGCCGCAGTGCTCGCCAAACACGTCAGCGCGGGCAACGCGGCGCGAGCCGCGACCTCGGCGGTCCAGGTGCTGGCCTCGGCGGGCGCCGTGGATGGCCATGTGGTCGCCCGGGCTTATCGGGACGCGAAATTGATGGAAATCATCGAGGGCAGCAACGAGATCTGCCAGTTGATCCTGGCCCAGCAAGCGCTGGCGGTTTCCCACGGAGGAGCATGATGTCCGGCAACCCCACCCTGGTGAAGTGCGTCGTCTGGGACCTCGACAACACGTTGTGGCACGGCACGCTGCTGGAAGACGAGGACGTCCGCCTATCCGACGAGATGCGGAAGGTGATCACCGAACTCGACTCGCGTGGGATCCTGCAGTCGGTTGCGAGCAAGAACGACCACGATCACGCGTGGCGGCGACTGCAGGAGTTCGGCGTCGCCGAGTACTTCGTAGTCCCCCAGATCGGGTGGGGCCCCAAATCGGACTCGATCATCAAGATCGCCGAGGAGTTGAACTTCGCCCACGCCGCGATCGCCTTCATCGACGATTTGCCGAGCGAGCGAGCAGAAGTCACCTTCCACGCGCCCGACGTGCGCTGTTACCCGGCCGAGCAGGCACCGTCGCTGGCGGAGTTCGCGGAATTCAGCCCGAAGACGGTGACGGTCGACGCCCGGCGGCGCAGGCAGATGTACCAGGCGAGCTTTCGCCGGGAGACCGAAAAGCAATCCTTCAAAGGTCCTGACGAGGACTTCCTGAAATCCCTCGATCTAGTGCTCAGCATCACCCGGGCGACCGAGGAGGACTTGTCCCGCGTCGAGGAACTCACCCTGCGGACCAGCCAGATGAACGCCACCGGCGTCCACTACCCCGACGACGTGCTACGCGACCTGCTGACCGACGACAAGCACGAAGTACTGACCATGAGCCTCACCGACCGCTTCGGACCGCACGGCGCGGTGGGGGTGATGCTGCTGGAGCGTCATCCGGCCGCGTGGCATCTCAAACTGGTCGCAACCTCGTGCCGCGTCGTGTCGTTCGGAGCCGGAGCGGTGATCCTCAACTGGCTGATCGACCAGGCGGCGCAGGCGGGAGTCCATCTGGTAGCGGACTTCCGACCCACCGAGCGCAACCGGATGATGGACATCGCCTACCGCTTCGCCGGGTTCACCGACCAGTCCTGTCAGTGCGTCCATCACACATCGGTGAAGCCCGGCGAAGAGAAAATCCAGCGCCTGCACATGGTCCCCGAACGACGCCCCGCACCAACAACTATGCGCGTCGTCTCCCCCGAATTGACCGACAGGGCCTAAAGAAAGCGTAGTGGTCAAGTCCCCCTCCGGACACTTAACTGTGGCATTTATGCCGGCGAAACTGTCGGCGCAGGTGCGGGTCTTCGCCACCGGCAACGGCCGCAAAACCGACCCGGTCGACGCCCATTCGGTCGCTCTCGCCGCCCTGCATGCTCCGAACCTGCGGCGCGTCCAGCTCGATCCGGAACTGGTCGTGATGGGCCTGCTCGCCGATCGCCGCGACGAACTCGGCCGCGCCCGCACCGAAACCCTCAACCGTATCCACCGGATCCTGCTCGACCTGATCCCCGGCGGCGCCAAGAAATTCCTTACTGCACCTCAGGCCCGCGACCTGATCGCGGACCTGCGCCCCCGCGATCCGGTCGGCCGGGTCCAGCTGCGGCTGGTCATCGAACTGATCGAGGAACTCGAAACCATCGACCGCAAAACCAAGGCCCCCGACAAAGAGCTGCGGCAGCTCGTCGCCGACCGCGGCTCCACACTCATGGATCTGCACGGCATCGGACCCTCCAGCGCAGCAAGGCTTTTGGCCGACACCGGCGATATCCACCGATTCGCCGCCCGCGACCGGTTCGCGTCCTGGAACGGCACCGCGCCCCTGGACGCGTCCTCCGGCGATCAGCAACGTCATCGGCTATCCCGCGCCGGCAACCGCCGAATCAACCGTGTCCTGCACATCATGGCCGTCGTTCAACTGCGCCACCCCACCGCCGGCCGCGTCTACTACGACGCCCGCAGAGTGGGCGGGAAAACCTCGATGGAAGCGATGCGCGCTCAAACGCCGACTCTCCAACACCGTCTACACGCGGATACTCCACGACCAACGAAAACGCGAATTGGCAGGCCCGGGAGGGCAATCGGGAACAACTACTGACTCCAGCGCGACCGGCTCCAACCCGCATACCGGTCCTTCGGACAAGCCACAACCCGGACCTACCTCCACACAGCCTAACGCCGAACTGACCACCGCCTCTTGACATAATGGGGAGCCATTTCAGTGCGTTGGTGGATGTCGAGATAGTCTCGGCCCGTCAATCTTTGGGGTGTTCCGCGTGGCCTGTCGGACCCGCGCGTCACGCGGTAATACAGGACGTTGCTGGTGTGCGGGAGAGGGTTCGGCGAGTCGCGCCGAATGCCGACGCACAGTTCGCCGGTCGCGGGGCGGCCCGCCGACTAGAGTTTGTCGTGTGTCAGGCTGTCGCTCGATCCTCCATGCTGGAATTGCATGAGGGCCGTCGTGTATGACCGCTACGGCGGCCCCGAGGTGCTGTCGATCGCGGAGGTCCCAGCGCCCTCCCCAGGGCCGAAACAGGTGCTCGTCCAGGTGCACGCGACGTCGATCAACCTCTCCGACTGGGAGACGCTGCGGGGGACGCCGCTGTATTCGCGCATCGGCGGGCTCCGGGCACCCAGACGCCCGGTTCTCGGATCCGATATCGCCGGACGGGTCGAAGCCGTCGGCTCCGAGGTCACACTGTTCGCACCGGGTGACGAGGTCTACGGCGACAATCTCATGCTCAAGGGCGGGTTCGCGGAATATGCCGTGGTTCCTGAATCGGCGCTGGCCCACAAACCGGCGTCGCTGAGCTTCGCCGAGGCGTCGACCCTGCCACAGGCGGGGGCGATAGCACTGCAGGGCACGGCCGGCATCGCAGCCGGTATGTCGGTGTTGATCAACGGAGCGGGCGGCGGGTCCGGAGCGTTTGCGATCCAGTTGGCCAAGAGTGCCGGGGCTCATGTGACCGGGGTGGACAACGCCGCCAAACTGGCGTTCATGCGCATGCTCGGCGCCGACGAGGTCATCGACTATCTCGCTGAGGACTTCACCCGAACCGGACCGTACGACCGGGTACTCGACCTCGTCGCCCACCGGTCGGTCTTCGCCTATCGCAGGTCGGTCGCGCGTGGCGGCCGATACCGCTGCGTCGGCGGCACCACGCGCGCGTTGCTGCGGTTGACGACGGTCGGAGTGGTCGCCGGAATGGTGACCGGCCGCGGGCTCGGGGTCCTCGCGGTGAAGGAAGGGCCCGCGCACTTCACACCTCTCGCGGAGTCGTGTGTCGCGGGACGGATCGGTATCCACATCGACCGCAGTTTCCCCCTCGACGAGACCGCGAACGCGCTGGCCCACGTCGGCGCGGGACGCGCCCTGGGCAAAGTGGTGGTCGAGATCCGCTGATCGGCACCACCGGATGTTCTGAGCCGCAACCGGTCTGGCCCGCCGGCTACCACGACGTGGCCGCTTCGCTCAGCGCGGTAGGCGGCATACCGGGCGTCGCGAACAAGGTAGATCACTTCGTCACGATCATTGGTCGCGGGCTGGCGGGCCGTCACGACATGACGTCGACCAGGACCTTGCCGACCGTGCCGCTCTCGACTGCCCGGTGCGCATCCGCGGTGCGGTGTAGCGGGAAGCGGACCAGCGGCAGGCCGTGTTCCTCGCCGACCGGGAGGGCGTCGTCGCCGAGGGCGGCGGCGACGTCTGCGACGGCCGCAGCACGAACGTCGGGACCGGCGGTGTAGAGCACTATGAACTGCAGGCGGGTGTTGCGCACCATGTGCTGCAACACGTTCAATTCGACCTGATGACCACCGTCGTTGGCGTAGGTCGAGATGGTGCCGCGCGGCCGCAGCACGGCCAGGTCCAGGGCCAGGTTCACGCCGAGCGCTACCTCGGTGACGATGTCCACGCCGTCAGCCGCGATCGCGCGGATCTCGGCGGCTGGGTCGCCCTCGCGGTAGTTGACCACGTGGTGAGCGCCGGCGGCGGTGGCCAGCCGGGCCTTCTCTGGGCTGCTGACCGTGCTGATCACGGTGGCACCGGCCCAGCGGGCGAGCTGGATCACCGCGTGCCCGACCGCCCCGGCCCCGCCCGCGGCGAGTACCACTTTGTCCGTGAGCGCGCCTGGCCGCAGCCGGCGTGGACCGTCCTCGGCGACGGTGAGTGCACGGTGTGCGGTGAGCGCGGGGACACCGAGGGCGGCGCCGACATCGAAACCGGCCTCGTCCGGCAGCGGCACGGCCTGCCCGGCCGGCACGACGGTGAACTCGGCGGCGGTGCCGGTGGCCCGGCCCGCGGCGGCCATGAACAGCCACACCCGCTGGCCGACCCGGCTCCGATCGACCCCCGCGCCGACGGCGTCGATCACACCGGCACCGTCCAGATGCGGTGTGATCTCCGGAAACGCCATGGCTTGGGCGGCGCGGGCCTGCCAGTCGGTGGGGTTGACCCCGGACACGGCCACCCGGACGCGGACCTCGCCGGGCGCAGGCACGGGCGGTTCGCGGTCGACCAGCCGGAGAATGTCGGGTCCGCCATTGTCGCGGTAGACGACGGCCTTCACGACGCCGCGCCGATCGCGACGTTGTTGGAGCGGGACTCGACGGCGTCGAGAGTGGCCAGCGCGTCCGTGTCGAAGGCGATCTCGCCAACCGCCATATTGACCTCCAGGTGGGTGGGGTCGCCGGTGCCGGGGATGAGCAGGATATTCGGCGCGTGGTGCAGCAGCCAGGCCAGGGCGACCTGGGACGGGGTCACATTCAGGGACTCGGCCACGGCGTGCACGGACGGTTCGTCGATGACCTTGGGCAGGCTCGGGAATCCTCCGCCGAGCGGGAAGAACGGCACCCACGCGATGCCCTCGGCCGTGCACAGCCGCAGCGTGTCCTCGTCGTCGCGGGAGACGAGGCTGTAGGCGTTCTGCACGCAGACGATGCCGGCAGGCAATGCGCGGCGCAGGACATCGAGGGTGACGCTACTCAGGCCGATGGCGCCGATCTTGCCCTCGTCACGCAGGGCGGTCATGGTCGCCAGTTGGTCATCGAGGTCGATCACCTGGTCGCCCTCGGGACGCAATCCGGGGCCGGTGTCCAGGCGTCGGAGGTTGACCACGGGGAGCTGTTCGACGCCGAGGCTGCGCAGGTTGTGCTCGACGCTGGCCCGCAGCTGTTCGGGCCGTTGCGCGATCCGCAGCGGCACTCGCCCGCCCGGGTTGGGGTCGGCGCCGACCTTGGTGACGACCAAGACGCCGTCTTCGGGGCGCAGGGTCTGGCGGATCACGGTGTTGGCGAAGCCGAAGCCATAGAACTCGGCGGTGTCGATGTGGTCGACGCCCAGCTCAACGGCACGCCGGAGCAGGGCGACGGCCTCGTCGTGGCGGTCGTGCAACCGCGGCAATTGGGCCGCGCCGTAGCCGATCCGGGACACCGAGCGGCCGGCAAGGGAAGCGGTGGAGATATTGATGACGAGTCTCCTCGGTCGATGGTCGAGCGATGAAGCCACTTTATATAGATTGACTGACAGATTTCAATAGTTGTCAGTCGGTTGGCGAGGTTTGACCGCTGACTCGGTGGCGACATAGGTTCACGAGGCTGATGACGTGACCAGCAAGCAAGGAGGCCCGATGCGCGGAGAGCCGCTCGACGCGGAGACGATCGTGTCGGCCACCGAGGAGATCCTGCGCCGTCACGGTCCAGACAAGACGACGGTGCTCGACGTCGCACGGCAGCTGGGCGTGAGCCACGGCAGCGTGTACCGACACTTCGCGTCCAAGGCCGCGCTCCGCGAGGCCGTGATCCGGCGCTGGCTCGACCAGGTGCGCAACGAACTCACCACCGCGGCGCACAACTCCGAACTGCCCCCGGCCGAGCGGCTGCGGGCACTGCTCACCACCATGTTCGCCATCAAATGGGCGAAAGCCAGGCAGGACCCGGAGCTGTTCGCGACTTTCCGAGTGCTCGCGGCCGAGCACAGCCGCGTGTCCTCCGACCATGTCGGCTTCCTGCTCGCCCAGGTCCGGGACATCATCACCGCCGGTATCGCCACCGGCGACTTCGCCGACGGCAAGCCGGAACTGATCGCACGAGCCATCCTGAACGCGACGAGCCGCTTTCACGACCCCACCCACGCCGCGCAATGGCACTCCCCCGAGACCGAAGCGGACTCCACGGCAGTCGTCTCGCTCATCCTCGATGGTCTCCGGGCCCGCTGACCTCCGGGTGACGTTAGTCCGCGGTGACCAGCGGCGCTGCACTGAACTACAGCGCAGACCATCCTGTAATCGGCATTTCCGCATGTTCCGGATGGCAGCATCGGTGTCGCTTCGTGACCTGGTACCGCTCTCCTCCAATGAGTGAGGCTGCCGCCGCCTCAGTTCCGTGGGCCTGCCGCACCGAGCGTCGGAGAAGCATCGACCCGTTGTCTTCGTGGGTCCCGTGACTTCGAGTGAGATAGATTTTCTGACTGGAGCGGTGGGGTTCCCGCTTGCCAGTTGGACCAGGAGGGGACAGCGTGTTGGAACCGATCAAACGGGCAGCGGCCGCTCTGAGTCGGCGCTTGAGGGGCACGGCGAGAGGGACCGCGGCCACTTCTGGTGAGGCCGATCCCGTCTCGCTGATGGAAGAGCTTCTGCCACTGCAGGAGCAATGCCTCGGCCACGACCACCCGGACACCAACGAGACGCGTGATCGTCTCGCCGACGCTTATCATCGGGCAGGGCGGGGGGATGACGAAGTTCCGCTTTTGAAGCAGCTTCTGGCGTACCGGGAGCAGGTCCTCGGTCACGATCACCACGACACCAACGCCGTACACAATCGACTCGGCGGTACCTATATGTCGCTGAGTCGATGGGACGACGCCATTCCGCACTTCGAACAACTTCTCGCGTATCGCGAGAAAATGTTCGGACCCCAGGTGTATTCCGTCGTTGGCGCTCGCCGCGTGCTTGGCGTGGCGTGCTACCGGGCGTGCCGATATGCCGAGGCCGTCGCGTTGTTCGAACGGAACCTGACGTGCGTCGAGGGAAGCGGCGCCGACACCTACGAAGATCGCTGCAATCTCGCTGCCGCCTATGAGGCTGCGGGTCGCTGGGATCAGGCGATCCCGTTGTATGAAGAGCTCCTGACTTACCGGGAACAGCTTGTCGGGCACAATGATCCCTTCGCACAGCGCGCCCGCGACGACCTCGTTCGCGTGTACCGGTCGGCGGGCCGACCCGACGAGGCTGCTGCCCTGTCCGAAGCAGGACCGCGCCGCCCGCCCTCGTCGACACAGGAGTGACGGCATCTCGAACTTGCACGGGCGGTGCGGCACGTCGAGACTTTCACTTGAATTTGTCGATCCCCGACGCTGTGGACGCACTCGAGATCAGCCTGTCTCCGCTGAATCCGGCACTCGGCATCAGCTTGTCGGTCCGCGATGTCCACTACCTCGCCATTCATCGAATGCCACGCTCCGACATCTCATTGCTCGACTTCACAGCTCAGACGCTGCTTCCGTCCGCACCATGGCCACCAGAACTCCCAACCCAGTTCATCACCCCCGATCCCGCACCACCTCTGTTGTGGCTACACGGTGTCGGCGCGGCAACCTTCGACGTCGTCGCAGCGAAAGTGGTTGTGCTCGCACAAGCTGACTAAGAACGTCGTCCCATCGCCATCGGCTCTCCCGCGCAGGGAACCGCAGGATCAACCGAGTCCTGCACACCATGGCGACAAGTCCAGCTGTAATCCCAGCGCGGGGCGCACCTATTACGACGGCCGGTCCTTCGGACAAGCCACAACCCGGACCTATCACCAAACAGACCAACCCCGGCCTGCGGACCATGTCTTGACACGAGAGGGGAGCCATGAGCGGACGTCCGGAACCCGAGTTGGCTTGCCCCTTAGGGCCATCGGAGGTCTTATGTCATACCGCGGCGGCGTATTTCATCCTCGAACACATTGTGGATCTCGCGGGCGATCAGGAACCCCTCGGTGAGCGGGATTTCGTGGCCGGACCGTTCGGCGATGACGTGACGTCCGCGTGGTGATCGCGCAGCGCGGTGCGCGTGCGCGGCGTTGGTTTCGGCGCGCACCGTGGCGTAGATGCCATTGCCGCCGAGTCCGCCGGAGATCGCGGTGATCGGGATGGACCCTAGGTCGGGCGGAGCGGTCCGCCAAGTGGCGAGCTCGTCGAAGTAGGTGCGGGACTGTTGCCGCCGCGTGCGGATCACGCTGGGGGTGAATCCTTCTCGCTTCAGCTCGCGGCGCACGTCGGTCGGCAGGTCGCGCCATTGCCAGCGAAACACCAACGCAAGCAAGCGAAGCCGGGCGAGGACCCCGGCTGCACCGGCAAAGATGCGCTCGGTTCGGCGCAAGCGCGGGTCGAAAATCACCTCGGCGGCTTCGTCGGTAGCGTCGACCAGCACGATGCCCGTGATCCGTTGCGGCTTGCGCGCGGCCGCGAGTCTCACGATGGGACCGCCCGTGCCGTGGCCGACGAGAATGAACGGTCCTGGCCCGAAATGGTCGAGTACCTCGTTCAGGTCCTCGGCCATGCGATCGAGGGAGCGGTCGGCTGGGTCGGGTGCGCTGCGGCCGAGACCGGAGCGGTCATAGACAATCGCTCGCATGAGCGCCGCGACGATAGGTTGCACCCGGGCCCAGGACACTCGGTTACCTGTTGCGTCTGCCTCGAATACGACAGTCGGGCCTGATGTTCCGGCGACGTAGGTTGGCCCAGGCAACACCTTCGCATGTAGCCGCCGCCCGTCCCGTGTTGTAACCCACTCCGAGATGCCCTGCGTATGTCGTTCGGTATCGGTCATCGTTTGTCACTCCCTCACGCCCATCGAACGATCGTCGCACGCATTGCGGGGACTTGTTGTTGTCCTTCGTGTGCGTGGCACGGCCGACTCAGGTTAATCCGGTGTCCTAGAGGGGTTTTCGGAGTAGGCCGCCCGGCTGACCGCAGGTCGGACCGCCCGAAACCCGACCCAAGCACACCCCAGCCCGCAGTCAAGGTCCTGGGCTAGGGATATCGGCCAGCTCCCGCTCGTCGGCATAGGATGTCATGAGCCGCAGTGGATCTCATCCGCTGACCGCGCGCTCCGCGGCATGTCAGTGGTGCGCCGCGAGGCGCTTCGTCATATCCCCGGCGCAGCCGGGAAGGATTGGAAGGAGATCCTTGGGTCTGATGACTTACCCGGCGCCGAAAGGTTAACGGGGACAAGAGCATGTCAGGAAACCGGCGACCGAACCCAGGTATCGGGGACGGTGCGTCGGGAGACCCGCGCGATAGGGCGAAAGCTGGATTGCCTGAAGCCCGATCTCCAGACGGTGCAAATGCCCGCCCGTCGGAAATGATGCCTGATCACCGACGCCGTGTCCCGAGCCGGTCCCGCACTCTGGCCGGCTCGCCTTCCGGATGCGGAGCGATGTCCAGTGAGGACATTCAAGGAGATGAGTGGGCCGCCTACGTCGCGCTCGATACGTATGACGAAGACGAACGCGGGATCGCCTAAAGGACGCGAGTCCCATGGCGACGGAGTTCTCGTAGTAGTCGCCGGAGTCACGCCCGGCCAAGGAGGGCGGGAAAGCCGTCTACAGGGCGAAGGGGAACAGGTGACCGGGAGATTCCACGGCTGAGAGGTATGCGAAATGCAGAGTGCCGAAACGGTTTTGGGTGTCCTGAGTGAGCGCGGCAGCAAGGGGCTGCCGCTGGATGAGTTGTATCGACAGTTGTTCAATCCGCAGTTGTATCTGCTGGCCTACGGACGCATCTATGCCAACAAGGGAGCGATGACGCCCGGGGCCACCGCGGAAACCGTGGACGGCATGTCGCTGAACCGGATCGACCGCATCATCGATGCGGTGCGCCACGAGCGCTACCGGTTCAGCCCCGCGCGGCGGGTCTGGATTCCCAAACGCAATGGGAAACTGCGCCCGCTGGGACTGCCGACCTGGTCGGACAAGCTGCTCGGTGAGGTGATCCGGCTGCTGCTGGAAACCTATTACGAGCCGCAGTTTTCCGGCCGTTCCCACGGGTTCCGGCCCGGCCGGGGCTGCCACACCGCTTTGAGCGAGGTGGCCGACACCTGGACCGGGACAACCTGGTTCGTCGAAGGCGATGTCGCCGACTGCTTCGGATCGCTGGATCATCAAGTGCTCCTTGCGATTCTGGCGGAAAAGATCCACGACAACCGGTTCCTGCGGCTGATGCAGAACATGCTGAAGGCCGGATACCTCGAGGAATGGACATGGAACGCCACCTTGTCGGGTGCACCGCAAGGGGGCGTGGTTTCGCCGATCCTGTGCAACATCTACCTGCACAAACTCGACGAATTCGTCGAGCACACGCTCATCCCTGAATACACAAGGGGGACAAGGCGAATGCGCAACTCCGAATACGAGCGGATCCGCCATCGGCTGGCGCGGGCCCGCAAACGTGGTGACCGAGATACAGTGCGGCAGCTACGCGCACAGCAGGCCCGCCTGCCCAGCGTCGACTGCCGAGATCCCAGCTACCGCCGATTGCGATACGTCCGCTACGCCGACTTATGCCGACGTCGGCATAAGTCGACTTATGGGGACCGGTGGGTTATGCCGACCGTGGCGTGAGGGTGCTGGATAGGCGAGGTGGTGGGGCTGGTTGGTCGGCATAACCCGGCCCTTGTGATCGGGTCAGAGGTTGTCGAGGAATTCGAGCAGGGTGTCGGTGGCGTGGTAGCGGCCGGGGCTGGTGTTGGGTGGTGTGAGGCGGGCGAGGGCTTTCTCCTTGATGGTCATGTCGGCGTGCAGGTAGGTGTGGGTGGATCCGGGGTCTTCGTGGCCGAGCCAAAGCGCGATGACTGAGGTGTCGACCCCGGCGTGCAGCAGCGCCATGGCCGCGGAATGTCGCAGGGTGTGCGGGGTGACGGTCTTGCTGGTCAGGCTTGGGCAGCGGGCTGTGGCGCGGCGGGTGTGTTTGGTGACCAGCTTGGCTACTGCATCTCGCGAAAGCGGTCGGCCCTCGCGGGTGGTGAACAGCGGATCGGTGGGTGCGCCGTGGTGGTCGGCGAGCCAATCGTGCAGGGCGGCGATGGTGTGGCGGGTCAGCGGGGTGGCGCGGTCCTTGCGGCCTTTGCCATGGCAGCGGACATGAGCACCGTGGTTGAGGTGAATGTCGTTGCGTGTCAACCCGATCAGTTCGGAAACGCGTAGCCCGGTCTGGCAGGCCAGCACCAGCAAGGCGTGATCGCGGCGCCCGAGCGAGGTGTTGCGGTCGGGTGCGGCGATCAGGGCGTCGATCTCGTCGGTGGTGAGGTAGCAGAGGATGGGCCGGTCACGACGTTTGGGTGGGATGGCCAGCACTCGGGCGATGTCGGCGGCGTGTTCGGGCGCGTGCAAGGCGGCGTAACGGAATAGCGACCGGATCGCGGCCAGCCGTGTGTTGCGGGTCGCGGTGCTGTTGGACCGCTCCGTTTCGAGATGGGTCAGGAAAGCGGTGACCAGCGTGGCATCGAGCTGGCCCAGGTCCAGGCCGCTGGGTGCGGTTGCTGTTGCGCGGGAAGCGAATTGCAGCAACAGCCGCCATGCGTCGCGGTAGGCGGCGATGGTGTTTGGTCCGGCGCGGCGCTGCCGCAGGAGTTTGTCGGTGAAAAATGCTTGCAGGATCGGAGCCAGCGCGGTCATCACCGTTCATCCCCAACGGTTTCCAGGCGTTGCGCGGCCAGGGTGAGTAGTTCGGGTATCTGCTGCTGATACCAATAGGTCGATTTCGGGTCGACGTGGCCGAGCCAGGTCGACAGGATCGGCAACCGTGCTTGAACGTCGCCGCCGGCGCGGTAGAAACCGATCATCGTGGCGACGGTGAACGTGTGTCTCAGGTCGTGCAGCCGGGGCCGTCGCCCTCCGGGTGGCGCCGTGATGCCGGCTGCGTCGATCAGGCCGGTGAAGGTGCTGGGGATATTGTCGGCATCCAGGCGAGTGCCACGGGTGGACACGAAAAAGCAGGGGCCGGACCGGTTCGGGCACCACCGCTCGCGCTGCTGTCGGTAGTCCCGCAAAGCAATGACGGTGGAGTCGTGCAGGAACAGGCGCCGGGACTTGCCGAACTTGGAATCCAGGATCACCAATGCCGCTCGATCGAGGTCGACGTGTTCGTCGTCGAGGCGGCAGGCTTCGCGTTTGCGCATGCCGGTCACCGCGAGCAGGCCGATCAGTGTCTGCCAGGTCGCCGCGCGCAGCGGTGGCCGCAACTGCCCGGCGGCGTCGATGAGGGCTGCGATCTCAGCGGGTGAATACAGATACGGTGCAATCCGGCATTTGTGGTGCGGCAGAGCATCTTCGGGTGGGACCTCGCTGTCTGGGTCGAGGGTCTGGTAGTGGCGGGCGAAGATCCGCACCGTCATCAACCGGCGTGCCAGGTAGGCGTCGTGGCAGCTGCCGCTGCCGGTCGTGGTCGCCCATTCCAGCGCCAGCTCGCTGGTGATGCGATCACTTCCGGCCGACTCGCAGTAGCCGATGAACGACATCAATTGCACCGCTTGAGTTGTCAGCTTGAACCCCAGCGCCCGTCGCATGGCTAGATAGTCCTCGGCGGCTCGGCGCAACACGCTCATGACCGCACCTGGATCGGCCAGGGCTGCGCCAGCGGGCGCAGCGCATTCTCGTCGACCTTCGCGTAAATCGCCGTGGACAGGTCACTTCGGTGCCGCAGAACCTGCCCGACTTCCGGCAGCGACGCTCCCGCCCGGAGCATGTCGCTGGCCAGCGAATGACGCAGACGGTGCGCACCCACCCGCGCCATGCCCGCGTGCGCGCAGGCACGACCCATGATCGCCCGCACCGCCGCCGCGTTCAACGGCCGATAGGGTCTGCGGATCGTGCAAAACACCGTCGCCACCGCGCAGGCCGGTCGGCCGTCGGTCAGATACGCCACGATCGCCTCACCGACATCGACCGGCAAAGGCAGCCGGTCGATCCGGTTGCCCTTGCCACGGATGGTGACTTCTCCACTGCGCCAGTCGATATCGTCCAACTCCAAACCGGCGGCCTCGACCCCACGCAACCCCAACCGGGCCAGCATCGTCAAGATTGCGCGATCGCGTCGGCCCACCACCGTCGCCCGGTCACATCCGTCCAGCAACCGCGCCACCACCGGCGCGTCCAGACCGCGCGGCAGCGACGCCAACCGCCAGCCCGCCACCCCCGGAACCGCGCCCACCAGCGGCGCCGGGATCCGTCCGGACACGTGCAGGAACCGCAGCAGAGCGCGCAGCGAGGTCACCATCGCCTTCGCCGACCAGGTGTTGCAGTCGCGGCAATAATCGACCATAAATGTGGTGATCCGACCCGAATCCAGCTGCCGCACAGCAGCATCCACTGGCCCAGGCAAACCGGCCAGGAACTTACCCGCCTGAGTCCCATAACAACGGACCGACTCCCGCGACAGCCCCCGGTCCACCGCCAGCCACGAACGGAACTCCGCTACCAGCACATCCACCGACATCTCGGCACCCATGTGATCTCTCCCGTCTCGAGTGGTTGTCCTCCTCCAACCACTCGAAACCCGCCACCATCACGATCACAAGGCCCAGATTATGCCGACCAACCAGCCCCACCACCTCGCCTATCCAGCACCCTCACGCCACGGTCGGCATAACCCACCGGTCCCCATAAGCCGACGACGTTCTGCTCGGATTCGCCGGACCGAAACACGAGGCCGAGGACATCAAACAGCGACTGACCGGATTCATGCGCGACGAACTGCGCTTGGACCTGTCACAGCAGAAAACGCTGATCACGCACGCGCGCACCCACGCGGCACGTTTCCTCGGATACGAGATCACCACCCAAACCGGCACCGGCGGCCGCAAAACCGCCGAAGGCTCCATCCGACTGCGGGTGCCGATCCCGGTGGTCAAATCCTCGTGCGCGACCTACCTGCGCGGCGGCAAACCCGCCGCGCAGCGCGCCCTGCAGAACAGGCACGATCACGACATCGTCGCCGCGTTCGGGACGCGATACAGGGGCATCGTCAACTATTACCTGCTCGCCGCAGACGTCTACCGTCTGGAACGGGTGAGGTGGACGATGCAAACCTCGATGCTGAAAACGCTTGCAGGCAAGCATAAATCGTCAGTGGCCAAGATGGCGGTCCGCTACCGGGCCACCATCGAAACCCCCGACGGGACGCGCACCTGCTTCGAAGCTGCACGGCACCGCGGCAACCGCAAACCCCAGGTCGCACGGTTCGGAGGCATTCCCCTCTCCCGGCGAAAGACCGCGATCCTCACCGATCGCGTTCCCAGCCGAAATCCATTGCCCCGCAAGGAAATCATCACCCAGCTCCAGCGGAGCACTTGCGAACTCTGCGGAATCCACGGCGAAGTGCACGCGCACCACGTCGCGAAACTGTCCGAGCTCGCTCCACCCGGCCAGCACCAACCGGAATGGGCCAGACTCATGGCATCCCGGCGCCGCAAGACCCTCGTCGTCTGCCCGCCCTGCCACGAGCTGATCCACACCGACCCGGCGCAGGTCACACCCCTCACAACATAGGTCACTGGAGAGCCGGATGCCGGGAAAGCTGGCACGTCCGGTTCGGCGGGAGGCCGTGAAGAAAAGGACCCGCCCAACGCGGGCACCTCGCTACACGGCCTACCCAACCGTTTGTGTCGCGTGCTTCGAGGGCATCAGCGAGCTCGCGCGCGGCACACTTGTCCAGCGGCTCCGAGACAGCACTGCGCCGCGCTGAATATCGTGTCGCCGGGTCAGGACTCTGCGCGGCGATTTCATAGCCGGCGGAGTCTCGTTTCTCGGGTTTCAGCCCCGCAGGGTGGCGATGGCCTTGTCGATGCGCCGTTGGCGTGTGTCAGGCTTCTTCGCGCTCTCGATGGCGTGCACGTGCTCGCGCTTGCGGCTGAAGGCGAGGTTGTCGTAGGCGGTGCGGGCGACGGGGTCGTCGTCCAGGGCTCGGGCGAAGTCCGGGGGCTCGACGACGATGCGCGGCTGGGTGTCGACCTCGACCTCGACCTCGACCTCGTCGCCGATCGCGACACCCGCGGCCTGCCGGTTGGCGTTGCTGAGGCCGAGCAGATAGCGGCCGCGCATGAGGGCGACCCGGCTGTTCCAGGAATGCCCGTTGACCGTGATCGTCACTGGCGGCCGCGCGCCCTCGCCGAGCGCCGCCACCACCTCGGGCGGAACTTCCAGGCCCCGCATGGGCTCGGGTGGCTCGACGTGGGTCCAAAACTTCATCATCCTTCTCCTGTCGTTCTGCTAGCTCACCGCGGATCCGGCCCGCCCACCGCCCCTATCAGGGCACCAAAAGTCTGACCCTCGCCGCCAATGACGGAGCCTGATCGCCCAGCTCAGGCCGTTGCCTCCCACGCGAACCCGTCCGGGTCGATGAACGAACCGATGCCGCTGTCCATGACGATGCGGTGCGATCCTGTGCCTTCCTGGGCGACCCCCGCCTCCTTGGCGGCAGCCTTGCGTGGGTACAACGCCAGGGTGACCGACGAGCCCGAGTTCGCGAACTCGGCGTACTTGCCACCGAAGCTCTTCGACACCGTCAAGCCGCGATCGACATAGAACTGCTTGCTGGCCTTCACATCCGTCACGCCCATCAGCAACACCAGCTCGTCGATCTCGCGGGTGAATGGGCCCACATCCTTCTTCTTCGAGGTGGCGACCTTCCAAATCGTCCCCTCCGGCGCCTGAACCACCGCGCTGTAACCCCACAGGCTCTTCTTCGCGGGCTTGAGGACGACGAACCCGGCGTCGACCGCGGTGTCGACGAGGCTGTCGACGGTGGAGGGCTGCGACACCACCAGAGACAAGATGAATCCACGGAAACCGGTCGTCGGCGCCGGCGAAGCCCGGAACCCGAGCCGGTCACCCAGTCCGAACGCCGCGTCGTAGATCGCGGCGGCGGCCTGGGGATCGGCCACCTCGAGGTGAACGTTGATGTCGGTGCTGATGTTCGCGTTGATTTCCATGCTCACAACGCTAGACACGGGCCGCCTCCGTCACATCCGTGCCGACCACGGAACACACCACTGAGCCGAGACTGTGGGAGTACGGGCAAACCCGCCGCCCCGACCGTCGAGCGACATCGGCCCCGGACCCGATGAACCATGCCGTTTCAACATTGTGCGACAGGGCTCACTGCTGAACTCGGCTCGCCGACGCGGCAGACAACCGAGCCCGTAATCGAGACGGCCTGGGAACTGCCGGAAGTGGTCATCTGCATCAGCCCCCCTGACCGGGGCAGTCGATCTCGTTTTCAAAAACCGTTGTATCAGCAGTGGCTGGATCAATTGTCGATGTAGCGGCCGCGCCATGAGGGAGCGGCACACCGCGCTCAACTCGGCATTACGGGGCGATCGACGGGGGTCACTCACGGCCGCTATCGCATCGCCGACCAAGGTGGTGCCGAGATTCGCGACTGGAACCAATCGATCATCGCGCTACCGTTTGTTCATACTCGCGAACAGTTCCCGTTGGCTGCGCGCGCCGCCGCGAGGTCTTGATCGCGTTCTTCGAGCTGGGTTCGCAGGTCGATCAACTGCTGGTTCAACGATGCGATATGGCGTTGGAGCTGGTCGACGTCGGCCGGAGCGCCGAGGCCGGACTCGCGCCATGCCTGCTCGCCCAACATCTCGGAGAGCTTCCTCTCCAGCTGCTTGTTGTGACCGGCGAGGCGACCGATCCGGGCGTTGGCGTTGGCGAGGTCGGCCTTCAGCGATGCGGTGGTCACCGCGGCTGCGGTGGTGCGCAGGTGCTGGCTGGCTCGGTTTGTGCGCAGTGGCGACCGCCGAATCCTCGGCGGCGGTGAACGCTCCGCGCAGGCGTTCGCGGCTACGCAGCAGGTCGGCCAAATATGCTTCCAGGTCGGGCAGATACGACACGTCGGTGGAGAAATGCGCGCAGCCGACACAGCGGAACCGGACCGGGCAGTCCCCGCCGCCCGCAGCGACATTGCTCGGTTCGCTGCATGTGCCGTAGGGAACCGCGACCGAGCCGACTGAGCGGCGCAGATGCTCGGCGTCGAGCAGGACCTTGGCGTGATGCCAGACCCGTTGCCGTGCCGATCGAACTGCATCGTGGTGACCCGCTCGACCGCGTCACGGCGCCGCACCTCGCCGACGCGGTAATAGCCCTGCGTCGTGATGAGCTGGCGGTGGTCCATCAACTCGCGCAGTACATCGACGGGGACACCAGCGTCGGCGTGCCGTTGTACGTAGGTGTGGCGGTAGGCGTAGAGAAAGATCTTCGAGGTGTCGAACGGCACCAGCGTTGTCCCGGGCGCGCCGTCGACGGTGACCACCAGGGCGACGGTGATGTCGGGAAGGATCATCATCCAGTCGCGATGCCGGTTCGACAGTGCGGACTCGTTGATGGAGCGGCGGCCCCACCCTCAACTCTCATAAAGGCGGTCTACGACCAGGGGGCCACATCAAGCCCTATCACCACATTCATGGATTTGTTGATGATCTCGTATGTGCCGTCGGTCAACTCAGCCATGGTCTGGTCCTCACAGTTGTGAGCACACCACCTCCGAGCTTCGAACCGCCAGTGACCTGCGCTGATCTCGCGGGCGTCGTCCAGGGCGAATCTCCAAGATCAAGTAGATCAGGACCACCACACCGGACCGCTCTGCCGCCTCACCGGCGTCAGTGCACGGCTGCGGCCGGTGTGGTCGCGATGGTCACGGTGCGGATACCGGGCACTGTGCGGGTGAGGGCGATGGCGATGCGCCGTTCGGATTCGTCGGCGAACCGGCCGGAGATGGTGGCCTCGCCTTCATCGGCGGTGACATGCCAGCGCCGTGCTCCGGTGTATTGATCGAGGAGGTTCTGTGCATCGGCGGCGAGTGCGTCGTCGGGGGTGAGCATGATTCGCAACACGTCGTTGCGGCTGAACATGCCGATCACGCGGCCGTCGGCGTTGACGACCGGCAGACTGCGCAGTCCGTGCGTTACCAGCCTGCTCATGACCTCGGCCAATGCCGCATTGTCGGGGACCGAGACCGCCGGAGTGGTCATCACCGCACTGACCGGGTCGTTGAGTTCGCCTGCCCGCAAGAGGTCACCGCTGGTGAGGACTCCGATGAGGCGATCGTCTTGGTCGAGAACCGGCAATGCCGCGTAGCCCAGCTCGGCGAGCATCAGCGCCGCCTCCCGTGCCGTGTTGTTGTGCCGCACCGCGATGATCGGTCGTTGCATGACCTCGCATACCCGCATGTTCTTCATTCCCTTCAACTCCGTTCAGCTAGTTACCGGCTGGGCACGACAGGGCAGAGCCTTCGCTGAACTGTCCTGGTGTTTTCCCGGGTCCGTCAGCGCGTAGGGGACCGCTTGTAGCAGCGTCACTGCCATGATCGCGCCGCTGGGTGTGTGGTAGATACGGCGTTCGCCGGGTCGCGCGCCGGTGATGGCGCTGCCCAGTGGCGATTGCATGGAGTAGACCTCCATCTGATTGTCTTCGGCTTCGGGTGCTGCGAGCAGGAACGTCTCGACCTGTTTGGTGTCGTCGTAGCGGACGGTCAAGACCATGCCGGGCTCAGCGATTCCGTCGTCGGGCGGGTTCTGGCCGATGAGGGCGTTGCTGAGCAGATGGTGGATCCTGCGGAGACGTTCCTGGCGCGCGGAATGCAGAGCCTGGTTACCTGCGTAGTCGTCACTGTCCTCATCGGGCATTTCGATGTGGCGTTGCGCGAGCAGTTCCTGCAATTCGGTCTGAAGCCGATCATGGGCTTGTGATGTCATCCAGATGCCTGCGGTGCTGGTCATGCTTTTGTGTCCTTCCTGTGAGGCTGGGGTGGAGATTGCCGTCCGGGGCGGGCCAAGGCGGCGGTGCCGCCCCTGACAACGCGCAAGCCCCTGATGTCGGGCCAGGTCTGAGTCGCTGGGACCCACGGGTATCGCGGGTGCTCCTGCCGAATCGGATTGGATTCGCGCGGCGCGTCAGGTCCGTGGCTGGCGCGGTCTTCAGCAGCACTGGCGGGCTATGGTCGGTGGTCGGGCCGATCGATACTCACCATTTCGCTCCTGCCACCTGCGGCGTTCTTGTCAACTCCATAATGGCTGGCTGTCGAGGCGATTAGTTGCGCTGATCCGACAATCGAGGCGTCGAGATTTGTGGCGATGGCACAACACAATCAGTCGTTGTCGGTGACGGCGAGTTCGATCATCATGGCCAGCCGTTTACGGGAGTCGTCCAAGCCGAGGTTGGTCACCTCTGCCATCTTGCGCAGCCGGTTGCGGATGGTGTTCTCGTGCACGCCGAGCTGTGCGCCTGCCTCGGCGGGGTCGCCTTGGGCCTGCAACCAGGCACGCAGCGTCGCCACGTAATGAGTAGAGTTCGCGCGGTCGTGGCGTCGCAACGCCGACACCGGGCCCCGTGCGGGGATGCGTCCGGAAAGCCCTGCGGTACGCAACCGTTGCAGCAGGATCTCGTCCCACGACTCGTCATAGGCGGGGGGCGCCGCATTCGCTGAGCGGGTCTCGTGCAGGGCTAGGCATTCGTCGGCTTCTCGGCGCGCCAACGCCAATTCCGTGGCCTGGGCAACACCGCTGATCCCGGCCAACACCGTCATCTGGGCCGGCAAAGCTGCCTGTAGCTCGGTTATCCAGCGACGTGCCGTCGTTGCCTGATCGGCCGGGAGCACGGTGTAAATGGTGTCGCCGACCAGGGCGCTGCGGCTCGAACGGGACCAGCCGAATCCGGTTGTCGCTCGCTCGAAGACCTGCAGCAGCGCGGCGTGCGGCTCGTCGGCGATCCGTGCGCGCAGCGCGATCGCCCGCAAACTCTGCAGCGCCAAACCGAGCCTGCTGGCCACCGTCGCCGCGTCCACGGCGCCCTCCAACAAACCGATCACCAGTTCGGATTCCACCTGACGTTCCAGATCCGCGCTGGCCCTCGACCGCAACAGATGCAGGGCCACAGTGCGCGCGCCGTCGGCCAAGGCCACGCGTTGAGCCCCCTGCAGCGGTGCCGGGCACGATACCCACACCGAGCCCAGCAGTTGCCGGCCCACCCGTATGGCCACCACCATCCGTCCCGTCACACCAGGTTCTCCCCCCGCGGGAACGAACAACGGCTCATCCGAGGCGGCCAAATGTGCGAAGACACCGCGCGCATCGAACACATCCCGCAACCACTGCGGCATCTCCCGGCCCAGGATCGTCTCGACCCGTGCGGGGTCGAGGTGCTGCTGGGGCCTCGAATACGCCAGCACCCGCGACCGGCGGTCCTCGATCGTCACCGCACCCCCGACCGCGTCGGCCAGACTATCGGCCAAGGCGAACAAGTCGGTCGGGCCGCGACCGGCCTCGGTCTCGCGTCCTTCCAGCACCAAGCCGTAGACCACTGCGGCCACCTCGCTCCAGGCCACCACAGGGTCGACCACCATCACCGCCACACCCTCGATCTCCGGCTCGTCCGCGGTCTCCTCGCCCCCACGGATGAGCGCGACAACAGCCCGCGCCGACGCCGCCCAGTCCACCAGCTCCGACACCGAGCGTGCCCCGATGCCCAGTAGCACGTCACCGATTTCCGTGGGGTCCTGATCTGCCGCGTGGATCACCACACTGCGCAATTCCGCGGACCGGGGTACCGACCCCAACCGCACACGGACCCCATAGCCAGCCAGTACGTTCGCCAACCGATCCAACGTCACCATCAGCCGCTCCTGTGCCGATCCGAAGGTGCAGTGCAATCAGGCGGCCGACAGAAGTTCGCGGACAAGGAAGTCGGACCATTTCGTCGAGCGGTCCATCGGGATGAACACCAGCGCGAGCCAGCGACCCGCGTCGCGTCGACGAGATGAGATTTCCAGTGCCGCGTCCCGTGCGACATAGCCTCTGCCCGTAGAGGTTGGCGATGCGTTTGGCGCGGCGGCGTCTCCGCAGCCAACCTGTGTCGCGTCGTTGCCTGTCACTTTCTGGGGGATCTGCCCGATCGTGCGACGACATCGGCAAGTACGGCGGCTTCGCTGATGTCGGTGTTCTTGGTGCCGGTGAGCAGTGTGAGTTTGTTCTGGTCTGCCAGTGCGCGCAGGTGGGCGAGCGCTTCGACGCGCTCGGGTTCGGTCAGTTCGTCGCGGTAGCGGCGGGCGAATTCATCGAAGAGTTCCGGGTCGTGGCCGTACCATCTGCGCAGTTCGGTGGATGGAGCGATCTGTTTGCACCATTCATCGAGGTGGGCTCTGGTTTTGCTGACGCCGCGGGGCCAGAGCCGGTCCACCAGGACACGGGTACCGTCATGCGGGGTCGGGTCGTCATAGATTCTGCGGATTTGCACAGTGCGTCGAGTCGTCATCATCGATCCCCGGCTTTATCGCTGCTCGAGTTGACGGGTTTTGGTGTGCAGTGCGGTCAGCACATCGGCGAAGGAGGCGTGGAAGCTGGCGACTCCTTCGGCTTCGAGGGCGCGGCCGACGTCGTCCATGTCGACTCCGACGGCGGCAAGCTCGCGCATGACCCCGGCGGCTGTGTGAGGTGCGCCTTCGGTGTCAATGCTGCGGGTGAGCGTGCCGTGGTCCTGGAAGGCCGCGATGGTGGTTTCGGTCAGTGTGTTGATGGTGTCGGGGCCGATGAGGCGGTCGACGTATTTCGTGTCGGGGTAGGCGGGATTCTTGGTGGATGTCGAGGCCCACAACGGCTTCTGCGGGTGCGCGCCGTGGGCGGCAAGGTAGTCCCATCGTGGGCCGGTGAAGCTGTCGCGGAAGATCTGGTAGGCGAGTTGGGCTTGCGCGATCGCGGCTCGCCCCCGCAGCGAGAGCGCGTCGGTGGTGCCGACGTGTTCGAGTCGGTGGTCGACTTCGGTGTCGACGCGGCTGACGAAGAACGACGCGACGCTGTGGACGGTGGCGGGTTCGCCGCCGCGTGCGGTGAACGTCTCTAGACCTTGCAGGTAGGCCTCGATCACCTGCTGGTAGCGGGCCAGTGAGAAGATCAGGGTGATGTTGATGCCGACGCCTTCGGCGATCATCGCCGTGATCGCCGGTATTCCTGCGGCCGTGGCCGGGATTTTCACGAACACGTTCGGGCGGGCGACCCGCTGGTGCAGCATGCGCGCCGCAGCGATCGTTGCGTGGGTGTCATCAGCCAGTTCCGGTGCGACCTCGACAGAGACATATCCGTCGGTTCCGCTGGAGTCGTCGTAGGTCGGTCGCAGGACCGTCGCTGCATCGAGGACGTCATCGACGACCAATTCCCAATAGGCGTCTTTGACGGTGGAGTCCGCGGCGATGAGGGCGGCGAACTGGTCGTCGTAGGCGTCGGAGGCTTCGATGGCGCGAGCGAAGATCGTCGGGTTGGCCGTCACGCCGCGGATCCCGTCGGCCACCATTGCCGCGAGAACACCGTCGCGCAGGTAGGGGCGGGTGAGGTTGTCCAGCCACGGGCTTTGACCGTGTTCGGTGTAGAGCCGAGCCAATCTGTTCATCGCTGCTGCTCCTGCCCGGAAGAAATGTGGAGTCCGCAAGGGGGCCGAGCGGGGGGCTGGTCGCCGTACCGCAACCCGGGACTCCCGAGTTCCGCACGCAGCAACAACGCCATCAATCCGCTGCCGAAGAAAAACGAAAACGGCGTGAACAGATACACGATCCCCAACTGCTTGGGATCGGTCGTCGTGACGAACTTGGCGATGTAGGAGCTCTTGAGGCCGACCCTGCGCGGATACGACCTCGTCGCGACCAGACCATCAGTCTCGACTGACGTCATAAGACCTCCAGCGGTTGTTCATCTCATCGATTGCACCTGTGGAGTCTCAGCGGGGACAGCCCCGCGGCCGGGCCGCACGCCCGCTGCCGAGGACCGGTCACTTGGGCCGGTCCGGGCCCTTGCCACACATCGAACGGTACGCGCCCGACCGACCAAACTTTTACGATTTGCGTTGGGCGAGCACACATCATGGGTGCAGGCGGTTTCTGCAGGCCCAGGACGGCAGCGGGCGCTCGACGTCACGATCTCCGGCAGCGTGTCGATCAAACTGCACAGCACGTAGGGTGTCGTGACACGTAGGGACCTAACCATTGCGGGCTGCCGCGTGGGCTCCTTCGTGAATGATGTGCAGTCGGCGCCGATGCTGACCCTGTCGGCGAGGGTGACCTTAGCGCCATGTCGTGGCGCGACGAGCTCAGCATGCCGTGGAAGGTACGTTGAGCGTTGGGCGGGTGAGGATTTCGCGATCATGGAAATCCTGTCCTCAACTTCTTTCCGGCGATCACATCGACTGGATCGCGGCGTAGGCCGGAATCGGCTCACTGCGATCAGCCCGAAGTCCCGAACACACCTGCAACACCGCGCAGCATCGACACCGGCGACGAGGTAGATCAGACCAGCTGGGAGCGGCTCAGCCCCGGATTCCGTTCGCTTGCACCAAGGTCCTGGGCACTCATAACCGACTGGCACCAGCCTGTTCCCGCTGTCCGCCGATGGGATCCACCACACGACTCAACGCCCCCAGATCGGCCTCGATCGCCCGGAACAGCACATAGACGACGATGAATGCAATGATCCCGCCGAAGCACAACACCCGCACGGCCGGGAGTACCAATGGAATGTCGTCCGGCGGTTGCAAGGTCACTCCAGCGATCGCCAATAGTGGCACCGACGCCGCCACGGTGAGATACACGGTGCAGCGTCGGTCGAGTCTGCGCAGGTGCAGCGCATCGACTGCCGTGATGTCGCCGTGTGGGAGGAACATCGGATAGATACAGCGCACCATGTAGAACGTCACCGGGAAGAATGGGTAGGCCACCGCGATCGCACCGCAGACCAGCACTCCGCCCAGGTAGTGCTGCAGCGCCTGCCCGGTGAGCTCTTTGGTCGTGAAGTAGATTACGAGCGGGAAAATGATCGTCGCCAGGCTCCACAGCGAAAACGACACCAACACAGCACGATCGCCGAACCGCAGGGCATCCGATCGGGCCCGGGCCAGCATCTGCGGGTCGTATTCCCGGCCCCGGCGCAGGCCGCGCGAGACGATGAGCAGATACCGCGACATGTACAGCACCAACCCGATGCCCAACGGGAAGAACACCGCGTTCACCAGGACTGCGGCGATCCACCACGCGTGCTGCGCCGGAAGGCTCAGCCGGTCGACGATCAGCGTCGCGCTGTACTCGATGTTGTACGCCGCTGCGAGCGCGTTCGGGGTGCCCATGGCCAGTGCCACCACTGGTACCAGCCAGGGCCGTAGTCGTAGCCGCCAGCTGGACGAGGGCGGGTCGACCAGGCCGCGGGCGCGCTCGTCCAGGCACACTTCCAGTTGCTGGGCCAGTTCCGCACCACCGGCCCATCGCTGGTCCCGCTCGGACGACAGGCACATCAGCAGCACCCGGCGCAGTGCGGCTGGGCAGTCGCGCGGAATCCGTTCGAGCGCGCCCGGATCCACCCCTGCGCGACGGCGCTTCAGCATGGCCGCCAACGTGGCGGCATCGCTGCACTCACCCGCAGGGGTGTCGTCGAACGGCTTGGCGCTGGTGAGCAGCTCCCACAGCACCACACCGAGGGAGTAGATGTCGGCACGGGTGTCCAGATCATCAGCGGTTCGGTCGTAGCCGGGGTGGCATGCCTCCAGCTGTTCCGGCGACATGTACGACAGCGATCCGCCGAAATAGGCGACCGGATCGGCGCCGACCACTCCCCGGCTGAAACTGATGTTGAAATCGGCGAGCTTCGGCACGGCCTCGGCGGTGAGCAGCACATTGGCCGGTTTGACGTCGCGGTGCAGCACGCCGCGCGTGTCCGCGTAGGCCAGCGCCTCGGCGAGCCGGCGCCCCAGCCAGGCGACGGTCTCCGGCCACGACAGCGCCGCGATCTCCGCGCGCACACTGGAATCGGTCGGACGGATCTCGCCCTTGCCCCCCATCGCCGCGTCCACCACGTCCAGCAGTAGCTGCCCGCGGCGCTGCGGCGGCGGGGTGACCCGCATCCAGCGCAGCACGCCCAGCAGGGTGCCGCCGGGCAGGTACTGCATGTAGAGCATCCGCAGCCGATGCCCACCGGGCTCGATTTCCAGGCCCGGATCGTCGAGCAGCCGCTGATCGAAGACCCGCACGATGTAGTCGTGGTCGAGCTGTGCCAGCGTCTGCGGTTCGGTGCCGCGGTCGGCGGAGATCTTTACCGCCACCAGCCGCTGCAGCGACCGCTGCCTTGCCAGGAATACCCGCGCGAATGCACCGTTGCCCAGTGCCGTGAGCAGGTCGAAATCATCGATCCGATCGCCGATCGCGATGCGGTCCAAGCCGGTGGCCCGCGTCCCGGTGGTGTCCTGGACGGTGGGGAGGTCGTTGGCGGTGCGGGTCGCATTCCCCGACGAGGTGATCGAGTCGGCGGAGGTCGCGGCGGCAAGGTCCAGGCTGCCACGCCGGGTGCTCTGATCCTCGTCGTCGGCGTTGAGCAGCTCGCGCAGCTGCGCCGCCTGCTCGGGATATTCTTGCAGGTAGTCGCGCGGATCCACTTGTTCGCCACTCTGGCGGCGCATCACGAACTCTTCGTACACCAGACTGGCCGGTATTTGCTCTGGCGTGAGCTCGGGAAATTCGGAACAGTATTCGCGCAGCCGCTTGTGCCCGGGTGCGGCTGCGACAGGTTCGTCGGGGCGAGTCCCTGCCGGTGGGCGCAGCCACCGATGCCGAAGGTCGATCCGGATCAGTTCGATCAGCGCACCCAGACGTGCGCCCGGCAGGTAGTCGGCGATGACCGGCGGTAGGGCGTCGGCTTCCCACGCAGCAGCGAAAGCGGCTACGGCGCCGAATCCCATTCCGGCCGTCGGTCGCCTGACTCCATCCCGTGAGTCGGAACTGTCGCTCATATCTGCACCTCCGGAAACCCATCAGTGGCGCCTGCGGGTGTTGGCGTGAAGAATGGCCTGGCAGAGACCGCACACCTGATCGTGGCTACCCGCCGTGCCGCTCGGTCCCGGCCTGTTCACTGTTCCGCTTCTGATCGATAAGCCCCCATTATCGGACAGAACCGGCGGCGGAGGAGTCGGTGTTGCGTTCGGGTCGACGCGGGTGAAGTACTCGTCGTCGACGAAGCTGCGCGCATCTGCGAGATTGGCTGCTCTGCTCGCCGGCTGAGCGCGGGCTATACAGATGTCCGACATCAGCTACCGCGACTTGACACGATCATTGAGATCGGGTCACAGAATCCAGCAGAACGATTAGCGAGTACCTGAGTCTGGTGAATTCCTCGACATGACGAAGGACCGCCAGGCGCCGGCGCACCTCACGGCCATTACAGGCTCATTCACCCGAATCTACTTAGAGCTCAAGGGATCCGAGTGTCAAGTCTCTCCGTCAGTTCTGTACGACAGTTTTGCCCGGATCAGCCGCACTGCACGACCGGATGGACGACCTGTTGCCCGTACACCAAGATCCGCGAGATGGGGCGACGTAGGCCGCCCTCGTCATCGGGTCAGTGACCTGCCGAAACGAATTCCCAAAGGCTGCGATAAGGCCACAACGACGGCGCGCCGCGCGGGCATGCGGGCGCCGACACCCAGGGCATCAAGGCCGATACCGACAATGGGCACACAGGACAGGGCGAGGTCAACAAGGACCAGAATCAAGGCCAGCGCCGCAGCGGCGACGAGGCCGATCGTTAGTATCAGCCTCTGGGCGCGACGAGTTCGATCATCATCGTCGAGAATCCAGCAGATCTGCGAACGACCCGGACGCCGCTCCCCCAAGCGCCCGAACTATGACCGGCGCGCCTAGTTTGTCAGCGGAAGTGGTCATCCGGAACCAGGATTGCAGGATGCAACGGTAGGATCACCCCGCCGAGGTCTGGCGCCGAACCCTGCCTTGGTTCACCCGTGACCAGACGAACCAAGGCAATGATCAAATCCACATTCGGGGACCACTATCCTCAACTGAACGATCTCGTCCGGGTTGTGATGCGAATCAGTTCCGCTGTCCCGGACCCCACGCCCACGATCTTCAAGGAAGCTGCAGGTCAGCCGCATAAACAAGGTTGGGGATATGGGTCAGTTCCCCCTCCGGACACAAATCTGGGGCATCTGTATCCCCTTCGAGGTGTCAAGTCAGCACCCTGACACCCGATCCTTTTCCTCCGTGCATGACCAGCGCTTTTGCGCCCTTCAGGGGCGTGGGCTGTGACCGATACCACACTCTCGCTGGTCATTCCGGGCAGCGCCACACTCGCCGCAGCAGGCCGCTTGCGCGCCGTGGTACCGCCACTGACCCATCGGCTGGCTCAACGCTTGGAGCAGCCGAAATACCTTGTGGCCGTCCGTTCGGCAATCCAGGAAGTACATGGTCATGCCTACGACGTCCGATGGGTCGATAGAGCGCCGCGCGAAGCCAAGAACGAGATGGAAGCAGCTCAAAATAGGCAGCGTCTCCGCATCCGAGTTGGTCATGTACAGGATTTCGACACTGTCTTCGACCTGCTCCGGATGGCGGGTGCCCGGTATATCGGCGATGACCGCGAGTTCGTTATCGAGGGCTCCACATTCACCTTCCAGCAGGTCTGCGCGCTACTGGAACTCATCCGACATCCTGAACAGCCACAGGTGGAATCTCTGTGGCAACCGGACCCACCACACGAACCGACCTCACCCGAGTGAGGACTTGATCGGCGCCCGTGCGCACGCGAAGAAGCAGTCGCATGAGCTGGCCGAGGGGCTCGCCGAAACCAGAGGCTACGAGCATAATTGGCGAGTAGCGGAGGATCGACATCACCGAACTACAACAGCTGCGAGACCAGTACGCAGTACAGGTCACCAGCGAGCTGGGCTGCTGGACGGCCTGCGCACGCAGGTGATCAACACTTGAGAAGAGTCGGTGCTGCGGCGCGCGGGATTCGGCGTCGGCACGGGTTCGCGGCGGGGGCTAGTATTTCTTGCCGTCCGTGGTGCGAACGGCAGTAGGGGTGGTTGGGCCGCGTTTGCAGTGGTGACGGTACTGGAGGGAGTGGAGCAGCGGTGAGTTCGGGAACTGAGGTGCGGCTCCGCGAGATTCGAGCAAGGTGAGGCGATCGGCTCCGACGATGTCCGTCTTCCAGCCCGCGACGGCGTCGTCCCAGCGATCCTGGTCGGACTTGGACTTAGCCGACGCACCGTCGGTGAAATCGTAGGGAACGACGAAGGTGAGACGAGTCATCTGTGAGCGCTTCGTCGCGACCGCTTTTACCGATTCCCGCATCCCGCCAAGAGCATCCGCGAGGTTCGCGTTGAACTTGGCTTGGAAACCCTCTTGGTGGCCGTCGTCGTACAACTCATACCACTCCACCCCGCCATCGAGCGCCCGCGTCTTGCGGGTCTCGACATGGCCGTGACCCGCGAGCGGCCGCAACTGGTAGACGAGTTCCTCCCAGGCGCGCGCTTGATCACCCTCGTGGGATCTGGTCGCCGAACGTGTTGCCAAGTCGAAGGGCCGGATCTCGGCCAAGCGACTGTTGCCGGCGGCGCGGGCTGCCGGTTACGGAGGGTCACCACGGAATTTCCGTCGGCTGGTTGCCGAGCAGAAAGCGTTGTGGCGCACCGATAATCACCGAGGCCGTCGTCCGGCAGTGTGGCCGCCGGGTGAGTATCTGGTGATCGATTGGGCCGAGGCCGCGCCCGGGTTGCAGCTGTTTTGTGCGGTGCTGGCGTTCTCGCGGTGGCGGTTTGTCGCGTTCGCTGCCGATCAGCGCCAGTCGACGACGCTGGCGTTGATCGCCGAGGCGTTCGCCATGATCGGCGGGGTTCCCGCGAGGGCGCTGGCCGATCGGATGGGCTGCCTGAAAGGTGGGGTGGTCGCGAACGTAGTTGTCCCGACTGCCGAATATGTCAGGTTCGCAACGCAATACCGGATTGGTGTCATGCCAACGATCCGCAGTCCAAGTGCATCGTGGAGAACCTGTGCGGCTATGCGCAGCGGGATCTGGCGGTGCCATTGCTGACCGAGGCTGCGATGACCGGGCGGGCGGTTAGCTTGCGGGAGGCCAACACGGCGGCGAAAGCGTGGTGCGCGGAGGTGAATTCACTGGTGCATTCAGAGATCTGCGCGATCCCGGACGAACGCCTGGCCCTCGAGCGGGAGTTGTTGGCGCCGTTGCCGTCGCTGCGGCTCGAGATCGGCGCACCGGCGGTGACCCGCACCGTCGACCGGCTCTCGTGTGTTCGCTACGAGTCGGCCCGCTACTCGGTGCCGACCCGGCTGATCGGCGAAAAAGTCGCGGTCATCATCGATGTCGGTGCGCTGCTGGTGCTCGAACCGGCCACCGGGGTGATCGTGGCCGAGCGCGAACTCGTTGCTCCCTGTGAGGCGTCGATCCTCGATGACCACTACGACGGACCGCGTCCGGCGGTGGTCCGCGTCCGAAAACTACTGTCGAGCAACAGTTCTGCGCGCTCGGCGACGATGCCGAGGCGTTCTTGGTCGGTGCGGCCGCGATCGGGAACACCCGCCTGGGCGCGACCTGAAAGTGGCCATTGACAGCTACGCAGACGCTCATGTACCGAATGATGCTGATCGGACGGCGTCATGTGGACCGCGAGATTACTCAGTTCGTTGGGCGGCCGAATGCTCGCGGTTCGGTGGGCTGGCTACATTTGCGTCCGCAGGTGGCTGATCTTGCGCGGTAAAGGGAGGCTACGAGATCGGATCCGATCACTGCGTGTGTCCTTCAGATTGCTCTGTCCGGTCTCGTCGGGTTTGTCGGAGTTCGCGCTCGATGACGGTGGCGGCGTGGTGCCGCCCGGAGGCCCGCAGGACTGCGATGCGAGTTTCGATGGCGTGCATTCCGTAGGTGGCGACGATGTCGGTGATGCTGATTCGAGGCCTCAGGGCGCGGCTGGGCTGGACGCGAGTGGGGTTCATCGTGGTCATGGGGTGGTCTCTTCGGTTGCGCTGGGGCTGTTGGCTCCCAGGGGCGAGTGCGTTCTTTCGAGCTGATGCGAAATACCTTCCAAGGGGAGGGCCGACCCGTCCCCTCCTGATTTCGGGTCGGCCCACCGCTGGAAAGGTCTTGTCGGAGCGAGAGATTGAGTAGCAGTCGTTGTGGGGGCACAGGTCAAGGTCCACCGTTTGGGCGTGTGTCTGCTCTGCAACGGATTCGGCTCGATTCTGGGCAGCGGTGATCGTCGATTTCACACGTGTTGTGTGACTTCGCTGCCATGCGAGGCCATATCGAAAGGACGCTCGCCGGAAGCCCGTTGGTGACGGGCGCGCGTGCCGCCGATGGTAGCCGAAAGACGCGATGAGGATCAATCGGCAACGACTCGTGTCGTCATGTAATCCATTGCTTTGCAGGAAAGTTCGTGGACAGAGGGTTGACGGTGCCGGATCGGTAGTACTTTCGGACGTTGGCCACGATCGGTCAGGACCGGCGCTGCGGCAATGGGTTTCGCATCGTAGGCTCCAGTCATGTGTACTTGCGCTGTCTCGGGCGGTTCGGTCATCCGGCGACTGATTGCTTCGAAGTCCAGGCGATCTTGCTTCTATCGCGGAGCGGTGGTCGCCGTGACCGGAGCGGGTTCCGGGATCGGGCGGGCGCTGACGGTCGAGCTGAGCCGTTGCGGCGCGGTGTTGTCGCTGGCGGATCGTGACGAAATCGGTGTTGCGGGAACGCGGGAACTCTGTGACGCGACGACGCAGATCATGGCGACGCGGCTGGACGTGGGCGATCGTGTCGCGGTCAGCGACTTTGCCGCGTCCACCGCCGACCGGTTCGGCCGAGTGGACATGGTTGTCAACTGCGCCGGCATCCTGCACGTGGGCTCGGTCGCGTCGTCGCCGGATGAGCATTTCGACGCGGTAATGCGGACGAACTTCTGGGGAGTTGTCCACGGCACCAAGGCGTTTCTGCCCCATCTGGTGCAGGCCGGGCCGCACGCACGGATTGTGAACGTGTCCTCGGCGCTGGGCCTGGTGGGGGTCGCGGGACATGGGCCCTACGTCTCGGCGAAGTTCGCGGTGCGCGGATTCACCGAGTCCCTGCGCGCCGATCTGGCCGAAACGGACGTGAAGGTCACCTGCGTCTATCCAGGAGCGATCCGCACACCGATCGCACGCAGCGCGTTGCTGGCCCCGGGTGTGGATCCGGCGCGGACGGTCACGCGGTTCGAGCAGCGCCTGGCCAGAACCGACGTCGACGCGGCCGCCCGGACGATTCTCGCCGGCGCCGAACGCGGCAAGCCGCGGGTTCTCATCGGTGCGGACGCGTGGCTCGCCGAAGCGGCCGCAAGGGTGGCCGGCCCGCACTATGCGCGAGTGCTCGAGATGTTCGCCAAGCTGTGACAACCCGAGCGGGTTGAGGATTAGATCACCAGGTAGACAAGGAAATACGAGGGGGGTACGGATCGTGGCTGCGGTCAAATGGTTGCTGATCGAACTGTTCGGGGGCAAAGGGGGAAAACCGATGTCGGTGATCGGGTGGGGGCGCACTCCGAAGAATTTCGTCCCGCTCGATCAAATACTGCGCCACCGCACGACACTGGCGCAGGCACGGGACGCCATCGCGGACGCGATCACCGGCCACGGGCGGATCGACCGCGTCTCGGCGGACGGAAGCCGCCGCACAATCGCTGTGCCGCTGGCGATCTCGCCGGACCGGTTGCACGGGGTGATGCTGTGGTGCGGCGACCCTCGCGATCAGGTGCCGCCGCGTGATCCGGCGGGAGCCTGGTATTTCAACTACACCGAAGGAACCAGCACGCGTAGCGACGACCTGCTGGATCTGTACGGCATCACCCGTGAGGGGCGCTCGGACATATACCGGCATTCCATTGCCGACGTGTTCACCCAGGTGCACGCCAACCTCACCGATCAAAGCGAGGCGTTGGCGCGTATCGTGCGCGAAGAGATCGGAACCGAGACTCAGCAGATCTGGACCGTTCGGCGTGACGACGGCGAACTCCGGGCGGCGCATTTCTCCTGCCGTCTGCTGGAGGAGCTCAGCACCGCCGGCGAGCGGCAGGTGGTCCTGCGCGGCATCACCCACGACATCGGGCCCGCGGACGACATCCCCGCGGCCCCGCCTCCAACCATCCTCGAGCATCGAGTCCTGGAGGCCGCGGCCGAGGAGGGCGAATACCGCGGCATCGTGAACCTGCGCACGCTGCGACTGCTCCGCTGGATGGGCACTCCCGCACCGGGAATCGCCTGGCAGGGCTTGACCGGTCAGCCCGCACCCGCCATCCATCCCGACGACCTCCCCACAGCGACGGCCATGGCAACGGGACTGCGCCACGGACGTACCAGCGGGGAAGTCCGTGTCCGCACCCTCGACGGCGGCTGGACCCGCCTGCACATCAAGGCCGCCCTCATGATGCTCGACGAATCCACCACCGCCGCATTGGTTACCGTCCGGCTACCGGAATCAGCGCTTTGACCGGAACCGACCCTGCACTCGGCGACTTCCTCTCGAAGGACACGAACCGCAGCATCCGAATCACCCTTGCCGACGCGATCTCCATCCCGCCGCTCGATGAAACGCTCAACACACTCCGAGAAAGACTGCGGCAAGACATCAGCGCCCAGGTCAGGCGCGCAGTAGGAATCGACACAGCTGTCGACAGCGCGTAAAGAACGCACATATTGCTGGCAAGGAGACGCTATTCCGACTTCAAGTAGCCGAATCCCGCTTCACTCGTCAACGTTCCCCAGGAAAACCACCGTTCAGCGCCGGGCATCGCGATACCGTCACGCCACAGCTATTTGCCGATGACCAGCAGTTTTCGGTGTTGCAGCAGGTTGGCGTACTGGTCGATACCCCCTCCGGACACGTACCATAACCCCAACTGTGCGGGTCGAGAGCCGTCTCGACCCGCATGAGTCGTTTTGCGGGGTGGTAGGTCATCGCGCGTTCGAATGTGTCGGTGTCGATGATCGGCTCGTGCACCGGGTGATCGGAGAAGACCTACTGGTCACGGTCGTTCCATCGCATCCGGGTCTCATGCCTCAAAGCGATGTCATCGACATCGATGAGGATTTCGTCTTTGCGTTGTTTGTTCCACACCTGCCGCCCGGTGTAGCGGGGGTTGGACAGGATCACCCGAATCGCGCCCTTGGACCAGGCCACCCCGGGGCGGTGTCGGTTTCGTGCGGGGTCGTAGGCCGACGGCGAGGGGACATCGTCGCGGGTCAGCACCTCCGCGATCGCTAAAATCCCTCGACCACCGAGATATTCGGCAAAGATCCGTTGCACGACCGGTGCGGTCACCGGATCGGTTTCCAACCGATGCAACCGCTTCCCGTCGGCGGCATTGGCCAGATTCGGATGCGGCCCCGCGTCGGCCAACCCGGTACCCATACGGAGGCCGCCCGCCCAGGAAGCGGCCCTCGACACTGGCTTGGGCGGCCATCGCCGCACGAACCCGTATCTTGATCCGGTTGCGCTCGCCCTTGCTCATACCCCCGAACACCGACACCACCAAGTCGTGGGCCTCGGAGTCCGGATCGACGGCACCGCCGACCTCAGGCTACCCATAACTGCAGTCCATAGTGGGTGAGGACCGGGAAGGTCAGGCCGTACTGGTTGCCGTAGAACGCTCGCTGCGGCTCGCCGATCACCACCGCGTCGAAACCACGATCCGGGTCCCGCATCGCCTCCAGCAGCCGCGTCGCTTGCGGTCGACGTTTCCACGGAATCGACCGAGACTGACCGACATCGAAGAATTCGGCCACAATCTCGCCATACCGATCGGTCAACGCCCGCGCCCGCGCCCGCTGCCAATTCCGGGACGCCTCCGGATCCTGCTGATCCTCGGTCGACACTCGCCCATAGAACGCGAACCTCACCACTACGCCGCCCTCCGCTCATCGCGGAACTCGCTGTGTCGCTGGGCTGGTTCTCCAGACTTGTCCCGCCCCGCGTGTTCTGTGGTCATTTGCCATCTCCTATTCCCTCGACAGGTGCGCGGCACGACGCTGAGCACGGCACTCCCGGACCTGGGGAATTATCTGACCGTCGACAGTTCGAACGGGCCGTGCCGGTTGACGACTTCTGTCTTGAACAAGCAATGCCACGTAGTTAAGCCTTTGGGAGGCAGGACAACTCGGGCATTTCCGAGGTGCGTGTCGGGGAGGTGTGGCAACGGGACCTCTGCTATTACAGAGAAGCCGTCCAAGGTCTTCCCGCATCCGAGAGGTCCTGTTGCCCTCCCCGTCTGTCACTACGACGCTCACCCGCACGATCACTGTGGCCGGAGGAATCTTCGCGCCTGGTCACCTCGGGGAGTTGACGCAGTATCTGCCATTCGGGTTGATCGATGACGTGCTTGCCCGGACCCGGGCGGTGCAGCGTCGTACCCGCCTGCTGCCCTCGCGTGTGGGCATGTATTTCGTTCTGGCCCTGGCTGTTTCCCGAGTCTGGGTTATGAGCGGGTCTGGGACAAGCTGATCGCCGGGCTGGGATCGTTACTCCCGCATAGGCCCTCGAGAGAAGGGGCTGCGGGATCTTCGCAGACGCTTGGGAGCAGCACCATTGAAGGCGCTGTTCGAGGTTGTGGCCGGCCCGCTGGCGCAACCGGCCACCCCGGTATGCACGAATGGAAGAGGGCTCGACCACGATCAGGGAGGACTTCCGAAGCGGTTGGTCCGCACGGCATCCGAGCGCAGCAGATCCCCGGTTTCCGAGGGCAAGTACCCCTGCTCGACCAGCCGGGGCAGCACGCCGCCGCCAGAGACGATTTCGAGGATCAGATCTGGCAGCCTCGGAACGGTTCCCGACTCGCTGCTGGTCTCATTGCACCAGATACCCTCGGTGAGGTCGAAGGTGCCGGTGTCACCGTCACCGAACAACGATGTCGCATCGGGCACCGTCATCGCAGGCAACCCCGCGTTGACCGCATTGCGGAAGAACAGCGAGTTGAACTCCTCGGCCACCAGCCCGGCGACACCGAGCTCGCGGAACAGCGCCGCGACCGGCCGCGACGAACCGATCCCGAAGTTCTTGCCCGCCACGACGATATCACCGGCCGATACCTGATCCGTCCATCCGGGCCGCACCTCGTAAAAGATGTGTTTGGCAGCCTCGGATGGGTCCATCTTCATCGCAAACGCCGGATACATCGCGTCGGTGTTGAGGTTGTCGCCGAACACCCATACGCGGCCGCTGATCCGCAAGATCATGCGGTCACACTCCTGGGGTCGGTGATGTATCCGGCGATGGCCGAAGCCGCTACGGTAGCGGGCGATGCCATGAAGATATCCGCTTCGGTGCTTCCCATCCGCCCGGTGAAGTTGCGAGTACTCGACGTAATGCACACTTCACCAGGGCCGACCACGCCCATGTGATAACCGAAGCATGCACCACAGGTTGAGTTCGTGACGACAGCGCCCGCGTCGGCGATGTCCTGAAGATAGCCGCGCCGCATCGCCTCGCGATATACGGCCTGGGAAGCCGGTGTCACCAGTAGCCGCACCCCTGGGGCAACCGTTCGACCGCGCAATACTTCCGCGGCGATCTCCAGATCCTCCAGCTGCCCGTTGGCGCACGAACCGATGAAGGCTTGATCGATCTTCTGTCGTTCCAGCAGCCTAACCGGCAGCCCATTGCGGCTTACCGTACCGGGCCGTGCGACATACGGTTCCAATGCGCCGAGGTCGACCTTGCGTATCTTCAGGTAGTTGGCGTCCGAATCCGGCTGGGCGGCAACATAGCCCGCGACTTGGCGCGTGTCGAGATAATCGCGCAGCGTGTCGTCGAACTCGAACGTGCTGAAGTCGGCCGACACCTCCGCACCCTGAGTAGCGATGGTGCGACGGTCGTGCATCGGGATGGTACCGAGCCCAGGCCCGCCGTACTCGAGGTTCAGGTTGGCGGCGTCACCGTATGCGTTGGCGATATGGAGGAAGATGTCCTTGCCACTGACCTCCTTGGGCTTGATCCCCACGAATTCGTAGCGGATCGTCGGTGCAACCTGGAACCAGGTGCAGCCCGTGCACATGATCGCGACCACCTCGGCCGGGCCGAGGCCGCGAGCCGCGGTATTGAAGGCACCCGCGGCGCAGGTGTGGGAGTCCGTGCACGCCAGTATCTCTCCGGGCCGAGCCAACCCGGCCTCGGCGATCACCTGGTGGCAGATCCCATGCCTGCCGACGTCATAGAAGCGTGTGATTCCGAACTCTGCGGCGAACTTGCGTGCCTTGGACCCTCCCATGGCATCCTTTGTCGACGGCGCAGGCACAGCGTGATCCATCACGATCGCGAGCTTGTCCGGATCGTGGATGCGGTTGGGCTGCAACCACATCATGGTGAATTGCAGATCGATGAGCACAGTCATGTCGACGTCGACCACAATCGTGTCACCAACAGCGACCGTAGGTAGGCCGGCCTTCCTCGCCAGGATCTTTTCGATCATCGTCGAGCCCACGGAACTGCCTCCCGGTTGGCGTAGCGCTGATCTATTTCGGCCCATTCGGCCATACCGACCAGATTGAAGAAGTCGGCAGGCGCATTCGGCGAGTGGTCGGCAGAATTGCCGTCGGTCAGCTCACACATAGCCTCGACGATGCCCACGGTCGCCCGCATCAGCGCGTCGGCAGGGTGGATCGCGATGGCATAGCCAAGTGCCTGGAGCCGAGAGTGGGACTCGAGCGGCGTCACGCCGCCGAGAACGAGGTTGATCAGGAGCGGAGCATCGACCTCGTGAGCGATGCGTTCGACCTCGTCGAGGCCCTGCGGGGCTTCGACGAAGACGACGTCGGCGCCGGCTCGCGCATATCTGTTCGCCCGCTCGATTGCCGCGTCGAGCCCAAGTGGCGCGCGTGCGTCGGTGCGAGCGATCACCGACAGCTTGTCATCCGAGCGCGAGTCTAGAGCTGCGGCGAGTGTCCGCTCGAAGACCGCAGCGTCGACGACCTCTTTACCCGACAGATGCCCGCAACGCTTCGGGAACGCCTGGTCCTCGAGTTGGATGGCGGCGACACCCGCTGCCTCGTACTGCCGAACAGTGCGCACGACGTTGATCGGCGCGCCATAGCCGGTGTCCGCGTCGGCGATCAGCGGCACGTCTCCGAGCACGCCGACCACCATGCGGGCTCGCTCGACCATCTCGGTCTGGGTGACCAGCCCGACGTCGGGTAGCCCGAACCCGGACGCCGCCACACCTGCGCCGGTCAGATAAGCCGCAGCCTGACCGGTGCGCCGAGCGACATGTGCCGAGATGCCGTCGAACACACCGACCGCTACAACGAACTCCCGCCTATCAAGCTGATCGCGTAGCGCCCGGCGGGCAGACGTGGTGGTCATGCGTGGCCTTCTATCGTGCGTGTCCGGTAGGTCCCCACGCGACGGCACACCTGCATCGGCAGCACATATGCAAGGCCCATCTGCCCGGAGAACGGCGTAAACCACGATTCGGACGTCCACCAACCGCGTCCATAGACCGTCATTGCTCTGTCCTGTCATGCGTCGGAAGAATCCCCCAACCCAGCGTATTCTATCATTCTGACTTGACTCCAAGTCAAGTCCTAACCTTATTGACTTGGAGTCAAGTCAGATCGTACGGTTGAAGCAGGCAAGGCTCAGCCCTTCGACATCTCGCCGTCCTCCCCTTGCCTCAATGCCCAAATCAACTCGCCCAAGGAGAATTTCGTGAGTACCGATGCGACTCTGGCGAAATCGACGCCCGCGCCCTCTATTACTCGGGCCGCGGCCGGTTCGCTGATCACCGCAGTCCGTGCAGCAGCCGCCGAGCATGGACTCGAAGTGGCCGTGGCCGTGACCGACGTGGGCGGTCACCTGAAGGCCTTCGAACGCACCGATGCGGCACCGTTCTTGTCGGTCGATGTAGCCATCGACAAGGCGTGGACCGCCGCCTCGTTCCGCATCCCGACCCACGTCTGGAACGACTACGTCGCGATCCCACAATTCGCGCCGTTGGCTCACCATCCGCACTTGATGGCAGTCGGCGGTGGCTACCCGATTACCGAGAACGGTAACTGCATCGGCGGTCTCGGCATCTCCGGCGGCACCGCAGAGCAAGACCGGGAGGTCGCCGCAGCGGCGCTGACCGCCCTCGGTTTCGACCTACCCGACTGAAGCCTGGGTCGATCAGCTCTCGCGACCGACGACATCGGCCTGCGAGGCATCATTCAGTCGAGCAGCTGCGGTCGCCGCGGGATTCGACACCATCACTCCCGCGGCGACTTCGCTCGTCGAGACCACCGCAGCGGTGCGCTTCCGATCCGTTGCGGCCAGGTAGCGAGGATCGCTGGCCACCAGTAAGTCGCAGCCGACCAAGAGGTCGACTTCGCCCTGCGCCGCTTTGCCTCAGGCAGGCGGTTTCGCGAGATCTTCACGTCGGAGACCACCGCACCGCCCTTCTGCGCCAACCCGGTCTGATCGAAATACGGTTGCCAGGTCAATATCGAGAGTTCGATTCGAGTCCTCACGGCCTGTCCAGCGCTCAGCCACTGCTCAACCGAAGGGAAATGACCGAGCCGCAGAAGGCTCGCGGACAGCGCGACCGCGATCCGGCCCAACGCTGGATTCGAACGCTGCCCGCCGTCGACGCATTCGCTATATCGAGTTCAGTTTGCCGAGTTTTCGAGTCCCGACATCGGCCCGCTTCAGAAGCTCCGCCGCCGGCACGCCACTGTGGAATCGCTGTGTGAGCTCCTCGGCGTCCACGTCGACACCGATGGGGTTCTTGGGGAACTCGGCCACCAAGAAGGCGTTGACCTCCTCCGTGGTCGCGAAGACGTCCACTTGCAACTCGATCTGGTTGCTATCGGGGTCGCGGTAATAGAAGGACAACGTGGGACCGTGATTGATGGTCCGGTAGGGATGGATATCGAGTCGCCGCAACCGCTCGTAGGTGGAGATCAAGTCTCCGAGCGAGGCATACGTGAAGGCCAAATGATCAAGGCCCACGGCCAGCACCGGGCGTTCAGCCAATTCGGGTACGGCTCCGATCGCAATTCGGTGGTGCTCGTCGTCATAGGTGAGAAAAGCGAGTGCACCGGGAACCTCGAATGATGCGTGCGCACCCAGAACTGTCTTGTACCAGCCCACCATCACCCCGAACTGAGCGGGTGGGGTGCGCAACACCGCATGGGCGAACTTCACGGGACTTACGATTGCCGCGCCGGAATCACCTTGGAGGGTCTGCTGCGCCATGTCCATCGGGCGACTGTGCGCATGTAGGCCCGCCCCACGGACAATGTCGAGTATCTCTCCCGGGTCGGCGGGGACGGCGTCTGCGCGCCAGGCCACGTGCTGATCAGGGCGAATCAACGCGAGGTCAGCGCCGTATAGATCACGCAGCCCGTCGTGTCGGGGCGCCAGGACCTCCAACGGGATACCGCGCTCGGTCGCCGCCGTTTCGAATGCCGCTGTGTCGATGCGTGATTCGGGCCGGGTGATCAGCAGGCAGTATCCGTTGCCGAAATGGTCGTAGAGCGAGGTGTCGTCCGCGAGCCACACATGGGGCGCACGGCAGCCGGGCGATGCCGATGGCGAGTAGTCGCCCTGGCTCAGCGCAGGCGGCTCGGTGCCGTCGGAAACGACAATCGGCGATCCGTGGTAGTGCGTGCCCAGCTGCGCCCCGAAACTGACGAATTCCTGCTGCTTGACCCCATTGATGAACTGGCCGACCTGACTGCGAAGCGCCGCACCTTCCGGTGTGTCGTCGGAGATGCCGTCGATTGTAAACGAGGCGGGGTTGCGGTTGGTGTTGGCAATACATTCTTCCTGGATCGGGGAGATGACGGCGGACCGCTCCAGTCCGTAGGAGTCGAGCAGCGCGGGCCCGCCCCAGCCGTTGAGTACGGCGGCAAGTTTCCAGCCCAGGTCGACAGCATCCCCGATACCGAGGTTCATGCCGAATCCGCCCAGCGGTGAGATCTGGTGTGCGGCGTCGCCGGCCAAGAAGATTCTGCCGCTGCGGAATTCGGGGGTGAGCAGAGAATGGATTCGAACTCGGCCCCCGGAGAGGGCCTCGACGTCGAACTCGAACCCGACGTTGCGGTAGAGCACCTGCCGCGCCGCCTGCCAGTCGTCGGGGTCCATGTCCGAAGGCACCGGGATCATCGCGAATTGATAATGGCCGTCGCTGTCCTGCGCGATCAGCCCTGCGTTGTCGCGGAACTCGTTGATGAACCAGAAGAATGACGAGCGGCCCAGTTGCATTCGATTCTTCAGTCCGGGCGCGAAGATATGCCAGAAGCTGGCCTGGACGAGGTCCGGCTCCCCCTGTAGCTGGATGCCGAGTTCGTGCCGGATCTGGCTGCCGCTGCCGTCGGCGGCGACGAGGTAGGCGGCATCGATCGTGTGGTGGCCGCCGGCATCGGTGTAGCTCACCCGGATCGAGTCGTCGAGTTCTTCGAAGGCAGTGACTGTGTGCCCGAATCGGATGTCGATGAGCGGATGCTCCGTCGCGGCGTCGTGCATCGTCTTCTCGATCGCAGGGTTGGGCGCGAACTCCGGCCGGTCAGAGGCGAACGGGATCCGGTCCTCGAAGGCGCAGACCCTCGGAAAGTCGGCGACAACGTACCCATTCAGGCTCGTGACATAGGTGGCGCTGCGAACAAAGTCATCACCGACGGGGTCATTGTCGCGCAGGCGATCGGCGATACCCCAGCGGCGAAAATGTTCCATCGACCGCAGATTGGTGAGGTTGGTACGCGCAGGGTAATAGTCGCCGCGGTCGCGCCGCTCGAGCACGACCGGGCGAACCCCCTGGCTCGCGAGCTCGAGGGCGACCGCGATTCCCACCGGCCCACCACCTGCAATGACAACCGGGTGAGTGACTGAGGCAGTGCTCTCCGACATGTGATCCACCTTTCGTGTGATAGCCGGTCCGGGTCGTTCATTTCCGCCGGACGGCATCCATCGCCAGTATCATACTGACTTGACTCCAAGTCAATAACTGCCATATGTGTTGCACGCATAGTGGGCCAGTTCCCTGTGCGATAATTGATCCACTGCACCCTGTTGGCGATCGCATAGACGGCGTCAATGCAGGTGTGATGCGACGGGTTTCCTTCGATCGGAGAGCGCTCATTACCAGGAAGGCAGAGTCGGCCAACGGGTCAGGGGCCGCCGGACAGAGTGGGCTGGCTCGGGGCCAGCGACGCGACGCGCTTATCGATGCCGCGGAGCGGCTCTTTTCCCGGATGCCCTACAGCGACGTTGCGATCAGCGACATAGCCGACGAAGCTGGTGTCGCGCACGGCCTGCTGTTCTATCACTTCAAGGACAAGCACGGCATCTACCTGGCCGTACTGACGAAGATTACGTCGGAGATCATCGAGCTGTGGTACCCGCCCGCCGACGATGAAACAAGCCCGGCAGAGCAACTGCGGGGCGTGCTGCGCCGACAGATCGCCTACCGACAGAAGCATCCACAGACAGCCTTGGCAATGATCCGCGCCGGTGACCATGACGCAGACGTCCATGCGTTACTGGAACAGGCGCGGCAACCAGGCTTGAATTTCGTCTACGACCTGCTCGGCACGGAGGGACCTCCCACTCCGGCGCTGCGCGGCGCGGTCCGCGGTTGCATGGGCTTTCTCGACGAACTGACCGCGGATTGGATCGCCCACGGCAACGACCTGCCCCCCGACGACATCGAGGAACTTGCCTTCAGGGCGATTGTCGCGGCGCTGTCGGCCGTTCACCTCAAAGACCCCGGTGTCGCTGCGGTGTTGCGCGCCTTGGAAAGCTATGAGTTCCCCCCCTCGCGGGCCCGACGCGCCGGCGCGCGCCGGTCCGCGCCACGGCGAGGCGCGGTCTCGGGCGCGCAACACCAGTAGAGTCCCGCCGTTCGACCACTTGCCGGACCTGTCCCCCGCGCGACGTCGCGCGTCTTCGCAGACGGCCGGGCGACACCACGCCGTCGACCGTGTTCCGCAGCGATCGGCATGATTCTCGCACCCTGCTTGACCCGGCGACGGGCACGACCTACAGTCCTAGACACCGGCGTACTTGACTTCAAGTCAGTTCGGGGAGCGACAGGTCGGCTCGCTGCCCTACCATCCGCCGCAACATTCCCCCAACCGAGACTGCAGCCGACCGGAGGCTTCGATGCGAATCGCCAACTACGCAGGCCGTGCCACAATCATCCGCGATGGAGGCGCAGCCGACATCGAGAAACAGTCGGGCGGCGCACTTCCCGCCGATATGACCGCGCTGCTCGACCGCTGGGGCGACCTGCAGGCATGGGCGGCGACCTACGATGGCCCCTGGCAGGACTTCGACCAGGGACAGCTACGCTGCCCGGTTCCCGCACCGCGCCAGGTGTTTGCCATCGGCTTGAATTATCACTCCCACCTGGAAGAACTCGGAATCGCTCGACCGGAGTTCCCTGCCACCTTCACCAAGTTCCCGAGCTGCATAACCGGCCCGAACGACGATATCGAGATGTCTGGCGACAATGTCGACTGGGAAGTGGAACTCGTGGCCGTGATCGGCCGACGGTGCCGCCGGGTCAAGCCATCGCAGGCGTGGGCATTCGTAGCAGCATTGACTGTCGGCCAAGACATTTCCGACCGCGTCGTCATGAAGCGGCCACCGGAGACGCCGCAGGTCAATCTCGGCAAGTCATTTCCGACCTACGGGCCCATCGGGCCGCTGCTGGTCAGTCCCGACGAGTTCGATGATCCGAACGACATCGTTGTGACCTGCCACCTCAACGGCGAGGAGGTGCAGCGGTCCAGCAGCTCCGGCCTTATCTTCTCGATACCGGAACTGATCGCCTACCTGTCGACCATCGTGACGCTCTTCCCCGGCGACCTGATCTTCACAGGCACGCCATCGGGAGTCGGTGCCACCCGCACACCGCCGCGTTTCCTGGCTGCAGGCGACGAATTGGTTTCCGAGGGTGGCGGAATCGGTGTCCTGCGGAATCGATGCGTTAAGGCGTCATCGTGACCACGCGAATGACCGGGGCCGAATTTCTCGCCGACACGCTGCAGGGCTACGGCGTCTCCCATGTGTTCCTCGTCCCGGCCGTGCTCTCCCGGACGTTGTACGAGATGGAGGCACGAACCTCGATCGGCCGCATCGTCGCCCACGGCGAGAAAGCCGCAGCCTACATGGCCGACGGCTACGCGCGTGCATCGGGCAAACCGGGAATATGTATGGCCCAGAGTGTGGGCGCGGCCAATCTGGCGGCCGGGCTCCGCGATGCATACATGGCGTGTTCACCGGTCATTGCCATCACCGGCGGGCCATACCTGCACTCCCGACACAAGAACCAGTACCAGCAGATAGACGACTTCCCGATTTTCGAGCCGCTGACGAAGTACAACGCGCGGGTCGACCTGCCTGAACGCATCCCCGAAATGATTCGCCAGGCGTTCCGCGTCGCGACGACCGGCCGCCCGGGTCCGGTGCATCTCGAGTTCGCCGGGCACGCCGCCGAGATCGAGGCGACGGAGTGCGTGTTCGAAGTCGTCGTCGAAGAGCGGTTCTCGCACGTCCCGGCGTTTCGCGTCCACCCCGAGCCCGCAGCGGTGCACGCCGCGGCCGAGGTGTTGGCGAACGCCGAGCGGCCGATCATCGTCGCAGGCGGCGGCGTTCGCCAGTCGGACGCCGCCGCTGAGCTAGTGGCACTCGCCGAGAAGATGGGCATTCCGGTGGCGACGTCGATGAATGCAAAGGACGTTATCGACGGCCTGCATCCCCTTTCGGTCGGCGTGCCAGGCCTGTACGGGCGCAAGAGCGCCAACCTCGCCGTCATGGAAGCTGACGTCGTGTTCTTCGTCGGCAGCAAGACGGGTAGCCAACTGACCTCGGATTGGCGGGTGCCCGCGCCCGGCGCCAGGGTGATCCACCTCGACATCGATCCCGAAGAACTGGGTCGCCACTATTCAGGCGCGCTATGCCTGCTGGGCGACGCGAAAGTGGCGCTCGGCGCGCTCATGGAAGTCACCGACGCGACGGCGGAGCGACGGCGCTCGTGGGTCGAGCGGGTGCAAAGATTCGTCGCGGACTGGCGCGAGGGCTACGCGGCCGCGCTCGGATCCGACGCGGTCCCGATCCGACCGGAGCGGTTGTGCTCGGAGCTATCCCAACACTTACCCAGCGACGCGATCGTCGTGTCCGACACCGGGCACTCCGGCATGTGGACTGGAATATATTTGGACCTGAAGCGGGGCCAGTCCTTCGTCCGTTGCGCAGGCTCGCTGGGCTGGGGACTACCTGCCGCGCTGGGTGCCCAGCTCGCCGTACCTGACCGGCCCGTTGTCATGTTCAGCGGAGACGGCGGGTTCTACTACCACCTAGCCGAACTGGAGACCGCCGCACGGTGGGGTATCGGCGCGACGTTGATCGTGAACAACAACCGGTCGCTCAACCAGGAGCGATACATCTTCGCGCCCGCGTACGGCGGGACGCTGCACGGGCGCCACACCGAACTCTGGCACCACCGCGACATCGACTTCGTCGCCGTCGCGGAGTCGCTCGGCGCGACCGGGATCCGTGTGAAGAAGCCAGGTGATTTTGCAGCCGCAGTGGAACAGGGCATTGCGACACCTGGCCCAACAGTTATCGATGTGGTGTCTGACATCGATGCGATGGCGCCGTTCTCTGAAGGCCTGACGACCGCGAGCTAGTGTTCCGCGCCTGAAATCCGTTGCAGATATCGGGCGAGGGAGTCGAGGATCTCCTCGGCTGTCTTGCGCCAGACGAATGGGCGTGGGTTGGTATTCCACTGGTCGACCCAGTTGCGGACGTCTTTCTCCAGTGCCGCAACGCTTTTGTGGACGCTGCGGCGCAGGAGTTGCTGGGTGAGGAAGCCGAACCAGCACTCGACCTGGTTGAGCCACGACGATCCGGTCGGGGTGAAGTGCACGTGGAACCGCGGATGCCCGGCGAGCCATTGCTGGACCAGCGGGGTCTTGTGGGTGGCGTAGTTGTCACAGACCACGTGCACGTCCAACTCGGCGGGCACGGACTTGTCGATGCTGATCAGGAACTTGCGGAACTCAGCCGCCCGGTGCCGACGGTGCAGTTCGCCGATTACGGTGCCATCGGCGATGTTGAACGCGGCGAACAGGCTGGTCGTGCCGTGCCGGGCGTAGTCGTGGGTGCGTCGCTCGGGCATGCCCGGCATCATCGGCAAGCACCGGCTGCGACCGGTCCGGGGCCTGGATCTGCGACTTCTCGTCCACACACAGCACCACCGCCCGTTCGGGCGGATTGTGGTACAGGCCAACAACATCCACAACCTTCTCCACAAACAACGGATCGGTCGAGATCTTGAAAACCGTCACTCAGATGCGGTTTCAGCTCGAACCGCCGCCAGATCCGTTCAACCGTCGATTTCGACAGTCCGGTCCGCTCGGCCATCGACGACCGCGACCAGTGCGTGGCATCGGATGGCAACTGCCCGAGAGTCAATTCGACCACCTGCTGAACCTGATCCAGCAGGATCGACGGCGGACGAACCGGCCGTGGCTCATCGGCCAGACTGGCCAGCCCGTACTCGATGAAACGGCCCCGCCACTTACGGCACCGTCATCGCCGACACACCCACCTCGGCCGCCACATGGGTATTGAACGCGCCCGGCTCGGCGCAGGCCAGCACGATCCGGCACCGCAACGCATACGCCTGCGTCGAGGTCGCCGCCCGCGCGCCCCGCACTAACTCCCGACGCTGAGCCTCAGTCACCACCAAATCCGGACCCGACCTCGGCCTCCCAGTCCTCACCACGACCGAATCCTATAATTAGGCAACGGATTTCAGGCGCGGAACACTAGGGTCTGTGTCGAGGTGAGTGAGGGCGGGCCTGGTGGCCCGCCCTCACTCGTTTCTGAGCCATTGGTTGATCGCGGCGATGTGGACGGTGGCCTGGAATACGCCTTGTCGGCCAGCACCCGATCCGGCCGCACCCGAGCCCGCCCGCCAGCAGGCTTAGCGACCTCGATTGCGTCGAGCACGGCAGTGAACTGCGGGCTGTCACCGGCCTGACCAGCGGTGATCAGCATTACCAGCACCCGGCAGCCCTGCTCACACGCCAGATGCAACACAAACCAGCTGAGGGTGGCACCGCACAGCGGTGCCACCCTCAGCTCACTAACCGATTCCAGATCTTGTAGCGATCAAACCCGGTAGTGCGGGTGGAGCGAAGGGGACGTGTATGCAGCGGACAAATTGTCCTCGGCTGGCGGCCCACAGTGCACCGAAGTTCAACCCTATCAATCTTGACTTGGAGTCAAGTCAAAATTATGCTTATCACGCCGGCGCGCCGAAGACGGCAACGCGTCCGCCGAACGTCGACATTGGCCGTCGCGAAGTGAAGTAGGAAGACCATGAGTCCGCAGAATTCCCACCGCGCCGGCCTGAGGGCTGCTTGTGGGGTCAAGGGCTCAGCGTCGGTCGTCAGGATGAGCGCCGAGCCCACGACTGGCCGCCGAGCACTCGCAGACGACATCTCTTCCTATGACCACATCGACAACGGATACACATCGTTGATTACCCGGCGCGAATCCCGCATCGACACACCGACATTCGACACCGCCGCGATACGACGCGGTACCCCGCTCGAGGTCGTGGCACCACATCGCGACGAGCGACACGATTTTTACGGTGCCGACCTTGCACTGACCTGTTCACACCTCGGCGGGACGAGGAAATCTTGTTCCAGTCGCATCTGGGGGCTGTCGCCACACTTTCCAGGTTCGGGACTGACGGAGCCCATGAGATGCGCGCAGCAGCCGGCCCAGCCCGCTGCGGAACCCACTTCCGCCGTGTCTCCCGGTGCGTACGACTGGCGATCGAGCCCGCTGCGCACAGGACTGTCGCGACGAGACCTTCGCTACCATTCGCCGGTTCGCGCACCACCGGCCTCGGAACGGCGACATCGATCCAGTCCTCTGGCTTGCGGCGGGCCGCGGGTTACTGGCGTCGTTCCCAGCAGACAGGTAAATGCGATCCATATGTTGCTGCCTCTTGCTATTACTGCTACTGCCGGAGGTGTCTCACACTAACTCGAACCAAGGATTGATCATGAATTCTCACGAAATAGATATCAACAGAGCCGGGTTTCATGCGGCTATGGAAGCCCTGATGATGGACGATCCCCACCCCAGTGATTACTTTCAAGGCCCCAGTGATTACTTTCGGGATTGTCCCTCACGATGGCTGCGGAGAGCGCTCTACGCGTATGAATGGGCAAAGCGGACCTATCTTGCTCAGACTCCTGGTTCCATGCTCTACCAGGAGCTTCCACAGCCAGGCGTAGCTCGTGAAGCCGTCCTACGTCATGAGGCTGGAGAGCAAGAAGGACGGACCCCGTGATGACTACGTGGAATTGTTCAGTGTGTAACACCCGCATGTATACGGAGTTCGACTACAGAAATGGCCATCATCGCGAGTGTGAGAATGACATTGCCAAACTGAATTCCGAAGACTTGGAAGCTCTGTCCCCGTGGCTCAATCCTCGCCCGTATCTCGATTCCCACCCGAGAGCAGAAATTGGGGGATCCTAGGTCGCGTCTCATGCCGCTGACATCGCTGTGGCAAGTTTCTCGCCCCTCAGGACTGCGGCAAGAGTGAGGACGTGAGTGGGCAACTCTGGCGGCAGAGGATGTCGAGCCTGTGGTAGCCGGACCGATCCCGGATGGATTCGCCTCCAGGTGAGCGTGTGCGACACTCTCACCGTCCCGACGACGACGTCGGGTGGTTCACAACGGTGTGGACCTGGAGACGGTTCCGGTGGGGTGAAGCGCGGAAGCCGGGCTGGTGGCATCCATTTCGCATCGAAAATTCTGGACTACGGCAGTCTGCCCGTTCGGCCAGCTTCTCGATCTGCCTGCCGCCCAACGCCCTTCGCGTGGCTGCCACGGGTATCGACCCCCGGGTTCGATCTCGTCGAATCAACCTCGGGCGAATCAGGGCGGACATAGTTGCAGGCGATCAATGCCGTGCGCAGGCGCCACAGGAATTCGGGTTTCGCGCCGTCGACTCCGATGAGATGACCGATCCGCTCGAGGCGGTGGTCGATGGTGTTCTGATGAATGTGCAGAGCTCAGGCGGTCAGTCGCCTGTTCAAACCGTTGCGGATACGTTCGCGCAGAGTGTGGAACAACTCGGGGTGGTCCTCCAGCGGGCCGGCGAGCAGGTCGCAGCCGGTACCTGGCCGGGTGAGCTGGTATTCGATCGCCAGGTCGTCGAGGTGATACACGCCTGGTCACCACCGCAGACGCTCGACAATGTCGAGCAGTTCGTGCACATGATCGGTGGCAGCGGGGATCTGACGAACAAACGACTCATCAACCTGATCCTTAACCAGTTGGACGCGGACTGGGACCAGGTGCATTACGTCGCCGATCGCCCCTCCAACGACCGCCGCTACTCCATGAGCTGGGGCAAGATCGCGAGCCTCGGTTACCGGCCTACACAGGGATTCGAAGACGCACTCGCTCAAACCGTGCGGTGGTACCGCGACCATCCCGATTGGTGGGGCACCACAGCTCCGCAACCCCGACGCACCCGTAGCGGGGATCCAACTCGATACCCCTTAGGCGACCAACCATGTCCACTGATCGAATGGCCACATCGCGCCGCTTACTCGTGATCGGGGTCGGAGGTCAACCGGGATTCGACCTCGCTCTACGACTCCAACAGCAGGGGTTGCACCGTCATCGGCACCGACCCCGTCGCCATAGGAGGCGGCCCGCCCACGTGTATGCAGCGGACAAATTGTCCTCGGCTGGCGGCCCACAGTGCACCGAAGTTCAACCCTATCAATCTTGACTTGGAGTCAAGTCAAAATTATGCTTATCACGCCGGCGCGCCGAAGACGGCAACGCGTCCGCCGAACGTCGACATTGGCCGTCGCGAAGTGAAGTAGGAAGACCATGAGTCCGCAGAATTCCCACCGCGCCGGCCTGAGGGCTGCTTGTGGGGTCAAGGGCTCAGCGTCGGTCGTCAGGATGAGCGCCGAGCCCACGACTGGCCGCCGAGCACTCGCAGACGACATCTCTTCCTATGACCACATCGACAACGGATACACATCGTTGATTACCCGGCGCGAATCCCGCATCGACACACCGACATTCGACACCGCCGCGATACGACGCGGTACCCCGCTCGAGGTCGTGGCACCACATCGCGACGAGCGACACGATTTTTACGGTGCCGACCTTGCACTGATTCGCGACGGCCCCGCACATGGCCTGGTGCGCCGCCGCTCCCCACTAATCGCGGGAGGATGCTCGATGTGGTCCGCGGTGCGAGCGTCACATGCACCGCTGTCATATGACCGTCGCCCCACAACCTGCCGCCGCGAACTCTGAAGAGTTGCATCGACTCGCGACAGCACTGGCAATGGGCGCTCGGACACCAGACTTCGAACCGACGTTTCCGGGCCGCACCGGCCTGGCACCGCGCAGCACCAAAGACACTCGATCGTTATAGCCGGTAGCGGCCGATCATCCCGATCGAGTTGGAAGTTTGCTATTTCCTTGGAGATTCACATGTTTGCTATTCCCTTAGAAATTCACATGCGAAGAAAATACCGTACCTCGGCGATCGTGCTCGTCGTGCTCGGCGCCCTGCTGCTGACCGCAGCGGCGATCACACGCTTCGTTGTCGTGCCCGCAGTCACAAAATTGCCGAAAAACCTTGATGTGACCTCGGATTTCACCGGGACCGCCTCGATGCTGAACGCAAAGGCATTGACAACAAACGACCTGACCCACATGTACCTCAGGGACCTGCCCATCACCGTTGTCCGCCACACCTACGTCTCGAGCGCCGACGCAAGCACTGCAGTCATCCACGACGACAGCGTGCTCAAAACACCCGACGGAACCCAGATACCAACCCGCCGGACATTCGCACTCGACCGCACCACACTCCAAGACGCACCGCCACCACCGGGCGTAAACGCCGACCCACACACCGGTCTCACGGTGTCATTTCCGTTGCACCCCAAACCCGACGATACCGCCAAGTTCTGGGACTCGACCACCCAGCGGGTGATGTCCGTGCACTACACGGGAGCAAGCACCCTCGCCGGCCGCGCGGTATACAACTACATCGCCTCCGCCCAAGGCCCATTGAAGGAAACCAGCACGCTGGCCGCCCTTCCCTCCGAGCTACCCAAACCGGTCCTTGCCGCCATGCTGCCCACCTTGCCCGACACCGTCCGATCTACCGTGACCGCAGGACTCGACACTCTCCCGGACGCAATCGGCTTGTCATACACCTCGACCACGTCCTACGAGGTAGCCGCAGACAGAACCCTCGGCGTTCCACTACGCCTCACCCAGCACTACCAATTCGTCTCCGACATCGAAATCCAAGGAAAGCCCCTCGCGCTGATGCCCGTACTCGACGTCACGATCACCTCAACCGACAAGACCATCAAAAACGCCGCCCACAACGCGACGAGGACTGCGCGAATTCTCACCGTCGTATCACTGGTAATCCCGATAACAGCACTGATACTCGGGCTGTCGCTGGCAACAATCGGTGTGCTCCGACGCCAGAAGCCCAACCAGGACAGACCCCGACCCACGAGACGGACGTCCGCTTAGTTAAGAGGTTCGCCTGCGAAGGTCCGCGAGGACCGTCAGTGCGACCCGAGTCATTCGCAAGCGGGTGACTGCGATGTCCGGGAATGGTTGCAGGCCAGCGGGTTTCCGCGCGGTCAACTGGATTCGGTGCTCGCCGCGGGCGATCCTCCATTTCCGGCACCAGGACAGGTGCCAGCGTCCGCCGGAGGCCGACAGGCATTGCGGGCAGAACCGTGACCCGGTCAGCACCACCTGCTCCATGCCGCCGACAGCGACTCCGATGGTAGCGTCCGAGGCGTGGATCGATAGTCCGGCAGCGTTTTCCAGCCGCCGCAGCAGCCGGGGACTGGAAGGATCGAGCAGCGGCCGAATGCGACGGTTGCCGTGAAATCCCAACGCGGTCAGCAACTGTCCCGGTGAGCTGTGTCGCCGCGCCAGCGCCTCGAGCCAGGAATCCATGGATCTCAACTCACAACAGGGCCAAGTGTGAGGTAAAAGCACTGCACTGCAACAGTATTGCTCGGAGCAGCACGCTTCAGCGCTGGACTTTCGAGGTTCTGGTTGATATGCCTTTCGACGGCGTCACTTCCTCCGTCGGGAAAAGGCACCGCAAGATTGCGCGTGAGCTTCGTGGACCTTCCAGCCCAACCCGGCCGACTCGAGGTCCGCTGCAGACCGCAAGGAAGGCGCGCCGACGGGCAAGGCCGAGCACGAACCCGGTGGCCCATACTCGTGTAGTAGCCACCTGCGCACGAAACTCCATCACGCACAGCAGGTATGGGGCTCCCGCGTGAAAAATGTCGTTGGAATCGAACTGGAACGCGACGAGCCGATCGACATGCAACACGAGCTTGCCGAGGCTGCTGTCGAACAGCTACTAGGCGTGAATATGCCATCTGCCCCATTGGCATGCCGGACGTTGGTTCGTAGACCTCTACCGTCCTATCGACGCCACTGGGGCTGCACGGGATCGGCGATTTCGGCGGCTGACGGTGCGCGCGATGGCGAGCCACAGATTTGCTTACCGCCGAGGCGATTTCGAGGTAGTCGAAGCCGAATACCTCGCGCAGGACGAACACGGCTCGTTCCTCGGGGCTGAGCGTTTCCAGCAGTACCAGCATGCCCATCGACACCGATTGGGCGAGCACGACATCGGCAGCGGCATCGCAGTCGGCGAGCAGCAGCGGTTCGGGCAGCCATGGGCCGACGTAGTCCTCGCGGCGGCGGGTACGAGTCCGCAGCATGTTGAGCGCCTGCCGGGTCACCAGCTGTGCCAGATACGACTTGGTGTCACGGACCGTCGCAAGTTCCACCTGAGCCCACCGCAAGCAAGCCCACCAGATGGAACCGGTTGAACGTGCCCAGGCGGTGGAAGGGTGAATCCGCCGCGTCGCATTCGCCAACCCCGACCCCGAATCCAGCGCCACCACGTTCGCTCCGCGCCGACTCGGCCGCGACGTCAACTCCCGCACGAACGCCGCCACCTGACCACGGGTCGCGGTCAGCGGATCAATGCCGTCCCGCTCACAGACCTGCAAAAACTTCACCAGCCCACGCGCATACGCATCGATCGCCCGCAGCGCGCGCCCCAGATCCGACCAGATCCGCAACCACTCCCCGCCCGCTCATGCCGGCCCAACACCGGCCACTTCGCCTCCACCGCCTCCGGCATGCCCCAAACTCCGTTGTCCGTCGAGTGAGAGTTCGCCGCGACGTTACTGAGCCCAGGCACCGACCTCGCCGACCGACACGCGGTCAGATTCCACGTAACTTATAAATACAACTTGCCCTCGCCGGTGCGATGCTCGCTGATATTCGGTCAGCCACACGAGATTCGGTGCGTCTGCGGTGAAGCGCCGCTTGACGAGGTCGTCGTGGACCGGTGGTCCGGCCTTTACGGTTCAATCCGCGTTTCTTGGCGAATACTCTCCAGATCCGCTGCTGTGAACACAAACTGGCGACGCGATTCTCGCCTGCGCGGATCCCACGGGCGGGCAGTTCGTCGGCGATGAACCGATACCCGAACGCTGGGTCGTCGGCATGGATGTCATAGGCGGCGTTGATCAGATGCGCATCATCCTGATCATGTTGCGAGACAGGATTGTTCTTCCATTTATAGAAAGCTTGCGGGGACAAGCCGAGTATCCGGCAGGTCACCGCGACAGGGATCTTGTCGGCGGCCAGGTCGAGGACCAGCGGGTAGGCCATTTTGGGTTAACATCGCGCGAGAAATAGGCGACCGCGCGGCGCATGACCTCGGCTTCCTGCTCCAACTGCCGGATCCGTTTGCGGCTTCGCGTAGCTCGGCCGATTCGTCGGAACTGATGCCCGGCAGGTGTCCGTCCTCGATATCGGCCTGTTTACCCAGTTCTTCACGCGACTCTGCGAGATCCCGAAATCCTTCGCGATTTGGGTCAACGGGATCTCGCCCCTGCGGGCGACGTCGCGGCCGAACTCCTCGGGGTAGGGCTTGGGCATGGTGATGATCCTTCCACCGCGAGGACGCATCCTCACAGGTCAGGAGTCAACCGAACCGGGGGCAGTCCATTATTAGCTCGGCGCGGTCTCACGCGTGGACCCCGCCGCGGCGTCCCTGTCCGGAATCGGGCAACCTTCTTCGAAGCCCACGAGTAGATGGAACATCTTCGCGCTCGAATCCCACACTCCCACCATGAGACAAAGGTCGGCGATCTCAGTGTCCGAGAAGCTGGCCTTCATCCGCTCCCAGAATGCGTCGTCGGCAGCCAAGTCTTGGTAGTCGTGACAGAAGCGCTCGCCGAACTCAATCGCGAGGCGCTCACGCTCCGTATAGCCTGGCCAGGTCGCGTACTCGAAAACGCGTTCATACAGTTCCTCGGGAGTCTCGTCGAATGAGAACTCCCCACGGTTCACGCCGATTATTGCCGCGAACCCCTGCGCATCGCGGTGCAGGCGAAACGCGTCGCAATAGTTACAGGCTTGCTGCTGCTGCGCCAGCCGCGTGCGCAGGCACTCACGCTCTCGCGGCGTCACCGTCGAGTCGTTGAAGTACTGCGCGTCCCACGATTCGAGCAGGCTCTTGTTCAGCCTGGGCGACCCGATCTTCAGCATGATGTACGCGAAAGGATCCTCGCCGGCTGGCAAGCCGATTCTCTCTTTTCTCATCGCGACTTCCTTCCGTGGCGACCGTGGCGTTGGTTCACAGAGTCTAACAACTTGACTTGAGTACAAGTCAATACCGTTTTTATTTCAATCGCGCGGGTCGACGCAGGGGCACTCGTCGTCTTCGTCTTTCTTCCCGGAAACTGCGCCCTCCCGCGGCTGCACCCAACGGTCGCACCAGTCGCTGCCGAGGACAACGCGGCAGGAGGCCTACGTCGGATGACGTAGGCCTGTCGCCACATGCATCTTGTGTCTTGGTAATCCGCCACGCGGTGCGGTCGGCCATCGGCTCGTCGGCGGGGAATCGGTAGCCGAATTCAGGGTCGTCGCGGTGGGCGTCGAACAGTGCGTTGGCCGGCCCGGTAGGCCTGGTCGAGTTCGGCGTCGGTGACCGGGTCGGCGAGCCAGCGGTAGTACGGCTGGCGGGCCAGTTTCAGCACCCGGCACGTCACCGTGACGGGGATACCGTCTTCGGCCAGCTCGCGGACGAGCGGGTAGATCATTTCCGGCAGGTTCGCCTGCGCGAAGTAGGTGACGGCCCGTTTGAGGACCTCATTTTCATACTCCAGCAACCGGATTCGGCGTTTCGCCGCCCGAAGTTCAGCCGACTCGCTCGTGCTGGTGCCCGGTTTGGCTCCCTCGTCGACATCGGCCTGGCACATCCATTTCGACAGTCGTAACCCGCCACCGGGAGACGATCTGAGTGGTTCGGAATGTTGGGCGACGACCCGACCAGCCAGCGCTCGGCTCTGCGCGGTTCGTCACCCGGACCCGCCCGTTTCCGTAGGGATGGCGAGCCCAATTACGCCGATGGTCGCCAGTTGCCACAATTTTCCGTTACCGATGGATCTATCCGGCCATTTCGAGTGCGATGACCGAGGCGTTCAGCCCGCTGACTGTCTCTACGTCGTGACCGGTCAGCGCCCGCCATCGGTCGAGGCGGTAGCGGGCGCTGTTCGGATGGATGTGCAGCCGGCGGGCGCACGCGCTTACGGAGTATCCGCAGTCGGCGTAGGCCCGCACGGTCTCAGCGAGTCGTGGATGCTCCCGTGCCACCGCCATCGCAGGTTCGAGGAGGGCTGCGAACCGTGGTTTGATCGCGGTGAGGCAGCACATAAGCCAGTCGTGTTCGAACTCGACGATCCTGCGCTGTTCGGTGGCGCGGGCCAAGGCCTCTTGGGCGTCCTGCAGCGAGACGGCAGCGCCTGCCGGCCCCACGCGTGCGATGCCGACCCCGATCCGTGCGGTGGCATTGACCGCGTCGACGGCGGTGCAGATCTGGTGTGTTGTGAGGTTCTGGGTGACCAGGACGCTGCATCCGTCGTAAGGGATGCACGCGACTCGCGGGCTGGTGTCCCGCAATAGGTCCACCAGCCGGTCGGCGTCGTCGCGTTGGCCGAGCCCGGCGATGCACACCACACTGAAGTTACCGTCGACCTGGTAGCCGAGTTCGGCGGCGATCATCTCGTCGCGGGGCGCTCGGCCGGTGAGTTGATCGAGCCATTCGCGTTCCAGTGTGAGCCGATTGGTGCGTCGCAACTGGATTTCCGCCGAGTGTGCATCGGCGACTGCAGCGCTGAGCCGGTGAAACCACAGCCAAAGTAGCCCGACCACGGATGTCAGGTCGCCGGCCAGCGGCGGATCGGAGCGCTGTGCGTCGGAGAGCAGTTCTGCCCAGATGTCGCGGTAGGCGATGTGGTAGGCCTCGATGACGTCAGGGATAGCCATGCCGACTGCGGCCCGCCGACGCCCGACGCCCCTGGCGTGCTCGATCGCCGCCTCGGACGGTACGGCGCCGGTCAGCAGCCCGGCAACGACGTTGCGAATCTGATGATCGACGTCCTCGGCATGTTCCTGCGTTCCGAGGAGGTGATAGCCGGGGACCTCTGCGCGAATACGTGCCGTGATCTCCGGCGCAACGCGGTCGAGCCGGGCAGCCAGGCGTTCGAAAAGCGTGGGTATGACCGACACCTGTCCCGCATCGCTCTGCTTCGTGGTTTTCACGATTAACTCCGCTCAAATTCTCGACTACGTCGGTAGAGTAGCCGCTTAGCGACTGCCACCCTGGTGATGTCCACGAATTCCGAGCACTGGGGTCGCACGATGATGATCGAACCGAGCCACCGCTACAGCGCCGAGGGCGGCGCGGCCCAAATGACCGGCGTCCAGGCACTGGCCCGGCTACCCCTGAACGTGCGTCGCGCGGACCGAGCACACGGTCGGCGCACCGCGGTGTTCATATCCGGCTACGAGGGCTCTCCGCTCGCTGGCTACGACCTCGAATTACAGCGGCATCACCGGCTGCTGGAGGAGTACGACGTCGTGTTTCGGCCCGGCGTGAACGAGGAACTCGCCGCGACCGCGGTGCAGGGCACCCAACTGGTCGTCGACTCCGCGGACGCGCGAGTAGAGGGCGTCACCGGATTCTGGTACGGCAAGTCGCCCGGCCTCGACCGTGCCACGGATGCGCTACGGCATGCGAACCTGATGGGTACGCACTCCCGGGGCGGTGCGGTCGCGTTCGTCGGCGACGATCCGTCCGCCAAGTCGTCTACCGTGCCGGGTGCCTCCGAACTGTTGCTCGCTGATCTCGGGATGCCGATCCTCTATCCAGCCGACCCTCAGGACGTGCTCGATCTGGGCATGCATGCAGTGGCGATGTCGCGGTACAGCGGGCTGTGGGTCGCGCTGAAAATCGTCACCAACGTGGCCGACGGGACCGGCAACATCCGCGTCGACGCCGACCGCATCACGCCGGTACGGCCCGCCATTGCGCCAGCCGGTGAGCCATTCGAACACCGGCCCGAAGCACGGATGGTGCAACCCGCCCTGTCCGAAATGGAGCAGAGCCGCGAAGGCTTACGGCTGGACGTGGCGCGGGCCTACGCACAAGCCAACGCGTTGAACCGCGTCGCCAATTTCGGCGCGGCACCCGCGATCGGCATCGTGGCCGCCGGCAAGACCTATCTGGATATGCGCCAAGCGCTGCGCGTTCTCGGCTTGGACGACGCCGCGCTGCGCGCCCGGGGTGTTCGCCTGCTCCGCTTGGCCATGATCCACCCGTTGATCCCGGCTGAGATCGCAGCGTTCGCTACCGGACTAGATGAGATCATCGTGGTCGAGGAGAAGCGCAGTTTCATCGAGTCTGCAGTGAAGGAGATCCTTTACGGCATCGGCAATGCCCCCCGCGTCCTCGGCAAGACCATGCCGGACGGCAGCGCGCTGTTCCCGACGGACGGCGAACTGGACGCGGATCGGATCGCCGCAGGTCTGGCCCGTCGGCTCGACCCTGACAAGCAGGTGGGCAGGGGCACCTCACGCCCCACGATCTTGCTGCCGCTGGTCACCCGAACCCCGTACTTCTGCTCGGGGTGTCCGCACAACACCTCGACCAAGGTCCCTGAAGACTCGGTGGTCGGCGGCGGTATCGGCTGTCACGCCCTTGTCCTGATGATGAGGCACGACCAGGTCGGGGACGTCGTCGGGTTGACCCAAATGGGTGGCGAGGGTGCGCAGTGGATCGGCATGGCCCCGTTCCTGAACACCCGCAAGCACCTGCTGCAGAACATCGGCGACGGCACTTTCCACCACTCGGGCAGTCTTGCGGTTCGGGCGGCGGTGGCCGCCGGTGTCGATGTGACCTACAAGCTGTTGTACAACTCGGCGGTCGCCATGACCGGTGGTCAGCAGGCAGTCGGCGCGATGGCCATTCCGGAACTCACCAGGATGCTCACCGCCGAAGGCGTGCGGCGCATCATCATCACCACCGAGGACGTCCGGCGATACCGCCGAGTCCGGCTGGCGCCGACGGCGCAGGTCTGGCACCGGGACAGGCTGGTCGAGGCCCAGCGGGAGCTGAGTCGGGTCTCGGGTGTCACGGTGTTGATTCACGACCAGGAGTGCGCCACCGAACTGCGACGCAAGCGCAAACGCGGCCTGGCGCCGGACCCGGCGCGCCGTGTGCTCATCAATGAACGCCTCTGCGAAGGGTGCGGCGACTGCGGGCAGCGGTCAAACTGCCTTTCGGTGCAGCCCGTGGACACCGAGTTCGGCCGTAAGACCGCCATCGATCAGTCATCCTGTAACAAGGACTACTCCTGCCTGGCTGGTGATTGCCCGTCCTTCCTGACTGTCGTGCCGAACACGAAACCGCAGCAGGTCGGCCGAGCAATGCCACCGGACCTCGACGCCGACGAGATCAGCCTGCCGGACACGGCCTTCGACCTCGACAACGGCACGCACACCACACGCATCACCGGCGTCGGCGGCACTGGGGTGGTCACTCTCTCCCAGGTGCTGACCGCAGCGGCTCTGGAGGCCGGTCGTGAGGTCTGCACCCTGGACCAGACCGGTCTAGCCCAAAAGGGCGGCGCCGTCGTCTCGGACGTGAAGATCAGCGCCGGCCCGATCGAGCAGGGCAATAAGGCGGCCTTAGGCGAGTGCGATCTCTACCTGGGCTGCGACCTCCTGGTTGCCGCCGATGCCAAGAACCTGTCGGCGACCGACCCAGAACGCACCATCGCGGTGGTGTCATCGACCAAGGTCCCGACCGGTTCGATGGTGGTCGACCCGTCCGCGCGGTTCCCCGACGCGGATGCCACAACGGAGCGGATCCGCGCTGCTACCCGCGCGACGCGGGCGGTATTCGTTGACGCTCGTCGGTTGTCGGAGTCGCTGTTCGGCACGAACCAGTTCGCCAACATGTTCTTGACCGGGGTGGCATTGCAGGCCGGCGCCCTGCCGCTGCCGGCGACCGCGGTGGAGCGGGCGATCGAACTCAACGGTGTGCAGGTACGGCAGAACCTGCAAGCCTTCCGGCGGGGCCGGCAGTATGTGGCCGATCCGGATGCGTTCGCTACTGTGCTGGCCGCGCTCACCGGCCAGGCACCGGCTCGGCAGTTGACTGCGGTGGAGCGCGACATGACCGCCGTGGTGGGGGCGGCATCGGGGACCGAGCTGGAACGGCTGGTCACGACCAGGATCCCTGACCTGATCGCGTACCAGAGCATCGGTTACGCCCGGGACTACACCGAGTTTGTCGCCCGGGTCCGGGCAGTCGAGCAGCAGGCCGTCGCCGGGACGGAGCTGTCCGAGGCGGTGGCGCGGCACCTGTACAAGCTCATGGCCTACAAGGACGAGTACGAGGTTGCTCGCCTGTCCTTGGAACCGGCGGTCGACGCCGCAGTGCACGCGCAGTTCGGCCCCGGCGCGAAGGTGTCCTACCGCCTGCATCCACCTGTGCTACGCGCACTGGGCGTGAAGAACAAGCTGAGCCTCGGTCCGTGGTTCCGCTCCGTATTCGCCGTGCTGCGGGCGCTGAAAGTGTTGCGCGGGACGCCGTTCGACCCCTTCGGGTACACGCGGGTGCGTCGCGTGGAACGGGCGCTGATCGGTGAGTACCGCGCCGTGATCGAGGGGGTGCTGGCTGACCTGACCGATGACTCGTACCCGCGCGCGGTTGAGCTGGCGTCTCTCCCAGACATGATCCGTGGCTACGAGGACATCAAGCTGGCCGCTGCAGATAGGTTCCGGGCACGGGTGCGAGAACTCGGCGGCGAGCCTTATCGCGGTGGCGTCCGTCCGACGAGCACGGCCAGCTGACCCTGTTCAGGTCGCGGCCGACGGGCGGCTTTCAGCACACCGCGACGGCCCTGGTCCGGCTCAGGGGGGTGTTTCGTCAAGCGGCAGTCCGATAGGGCTGTTTGCTGTGGAGCATGGCGCAGAGGACGTCGCAGCGGCGTCGGGCCAGGCAGATGAGGGCGGGTTGTGGGTAACGGGCACGCCGGGTTCGGGAGGCGGTCCGGACTTTGCCCGGAGTTCATGCGAACTGAGGGTTTCTCGGCGGGAACCCAAGGATGCTCAATGGCTTTGGGGCGGATCGATCCTTGGGTTCGTGCTCAACTCGGTGGATCGTGTTCCTCGGCTGGAGCCTGGAGGATTTGTTGTGCGGCCGCGCAGTATCGGCTGGTGCAGGTTCTCCTGCCCGGGTTTGCTGTCCTTGGCCTCGATCCGATCTCGGCAGCGCTGTAGCCAACTGCGGATACCGTTGACCGCCTGGGCGGGTCCGATGACGGCGATCGGAATTCGGTCCGGCGCTGTCGGGGAGTCGGCGTCGGCGGGGCCATACACGCTGATGCCGTAGCGGGGATCGATGTGGCGGTTTCCGGCTCGGAACTCCAGCTGCGGTTCGTCCAGCACATGGGCCTTCATGACGGCAGCTCCCACAATCCCTCAGCGAGTCCCGCCGCGTCCATCCGGGCGGCCGGTTGCTGCGGGATCAAGGCGGTCTCGTCGATCGCCGCGTCACAGTTGAGCTCCAGCAGCTGGCCGAAGCGGATACGTTCGTCCCGGGCGCTGAACAGGGTGTCGTCACTTGCAGGTAGTCGGCCAGGCACGAACCGCTGGTAGACCGCGTTGTTGCGCTCTAGGCGTTTGATCTGCTTGACGTACTCGGCGTCGAAGCGCGACTCGCGGTGCCCATCGATAGTGAAGTGGTAGGTGGGGTTGATCTCTAAGTACCACTGGCCGCCCCAGCGTCGAAAGTACAGGCCAGCGGCATAATGTCGGCAGAATCTGGTCTTCGTCTCGTCGTCCTTGCCCTCGTACGGGGTGAAGAAGCTAGCCCCTTCGCACCCCGGTAGCGGCCCCTTGATCTTTCGGCTGGAGCGGTCCGGCGGTGCCTGCATGTAGACGACCTTCTTCCTGGGGTGCCAGACCAGGTCAGGGTGGTGGGCCGAGCGCAGGGTGAAGTTGAGCAGAGAGACGAAGCGGCGCTGCAGCGCGAGGTCTTCAGTGCTGGACCAGGTCTCAGTCGGGATGGGGCTCGCCGGACCGTCACACAAGACGGCCAGGGGCCCCTGGTCGAGTGGGCGCATCGAATAGATCTTCCCGCCGGACAGCAGGAAGCCCGCCTCGAACTTGTTATCGTTGGCGCGCATCCGCTCCCAGGCATCTCCGCGGTCACGACACGGCGTGGACGCCTCGTAGATCGTCGACGCGAAGTCGTCGACCATGAGCAAGTTGGACACGAGGCGCTCGCTGCCCTCCAGCCGCGGCAGCGGCTCCCCGATCGGCACGCCGAGAGCCGAGAGCGTGCTGAACGAGTCGGGGTCGAAGCAGTCGGTGGTTTTGTCGAACCGCACCACTCGCCGTGCCCGACGCTCTGCGTCCGCGAACCAGGCATCTACGCGCTTCCACCACGCCAGCTCGATGCGCAGGTCGACGCAGATCAGCACGACCGGTCGGCCCAGCCGCGTCCAGTAGGCGATGTGGTCGGCCTCGCAGCGCAAGGTGAAACCTGTCGCCGAGTCGCCGGAGAATCCGACCTCGGTGGCCTTCACCTGGGCTAGGACTGCGACACCGGTGACCCCGGTCGGTGTCCACGAACTCGATCTGGCCGTCGATGGCAAAGTCGCGCCGAGAGTCGTTCCCCACATGCCCGGCATCGGAGACCGCCTTGTCGACGAACACCTCGCCGCGCTTGCACGCTGCGCTTCGGCATCGGATCACTGCTCCGAGACGCGGTCGGGCGGCCGCGCCGCCTCAGCGTCTGCTCATCTTCGAAGGCGCCAATGAAGTCCTGCAATGGGTCATCGCCCGCCACCTCATCGGCCACGACATCACCGGGTGATCGCATACCGAACAATTCGGCTTTCCAACCGAATTCGTGCCGCTACCATCTCAGACCCGCTGGAGGCCCGATTCCTCTCGGGCATACCAATTTTCACCGATGCGGCGTCATGTGATCGGCGGCACGACGGACGTCAGTGCTCGTGGTCGTCCGGACCGTGCGGGTGACCGTGCGCGAGCTCTTCGTCGCTCGCATGACGGACGTCGACGATCTTGACGGTGAAGTGCAACCGCTGCCCGGCCAGCGGATGGTTGGCGTCGATGGTCACCTCGTCACCGTCCACCTGGCGGACGGTGACAATCTGCGATTCGCCGTCCGGCGACTCGGTGTGGAACTCCATCCCGGCCTCGAGTTCGTCGGCTCCTTCGAACATGTCCCGATCCACCGTGTTCACCAGCTCGGCCAGGTACTCGCCATACCCGTCCTCGGGCTCGACCACGACAACCACCTCGTCGCCGGTGTCCTTGCCCACAAGCGCCCTTTCCAGCCCCGGCACAATATTGTCCGCCCCGTGCAGGTAGACCAGCGGCGCGTCGCCGACGGACGTATCCAGCACCTCGCCGTCATCGGCGGTCAAGGTGTATTCGATGGAGACGACCTTGTCAGCGGCGATCGACATGGCGGTAAACCTTTCGCAGAGGAATGCGGACCGCGCAAATGTATCCCGACCGAGAGCGCATACCGGTTTCACCATGCCCTCGAGACGACCGAGTCCGCGCGGAAGTCCTCGGGCGCGAGTGCTCGACGAAAGCATCGGCTGTGCATCCCACCCCTGCCGGTCTTCGGAGCGAAAGGCGCGGCCTGCCACGACGAGGGTGGGCCTGGATCTGTCGACTGGACTCGGCCGCGGTTCGGCGGCGCGACCGGCTGGCGGAGGAGCCAGCCATCCGGTCGCGGTTTCCCGCTGCCTTTCGGCCAAGTGATTCACCCGTCCGGCCCTGCCCTTGGCCCGTGGCCCTGGATGGCACGAGAGCCCTTCGGCGTTTCCCTGAGCTTCGCACGCTGCCGTTACCAGCAACGCACATCAGAGCGGGGCCGGGCCACGAGCACGAGCCCGAAACTTACGCAGCCGAAACCAAATTCGGCCCTCCTATCCGCGAGTTCACTCGCATCGTGTGACCTCGTGTCGCAACGGTATCAGCGGATATTCGTCCCGGAGTTCAGTGCTGACGGTGGGGCGGGCCGCGGCTCCGCTCGAAGGACACAGGCCCTCAGTAGCGCAGAGCTATCAGCTCGCCGACAACGCCTCGCGCAGAACCGTATCGAAGTTGATCGGCTCGCGGCCGATCAACTTCGCCAATGTCGGGTCGACCGTGGCGAATTCACCGGCTCGGCTGGCGGCGAAGATATCCACCATCAGGTCCGCCTGCTCGGCCGGGACGCCGTAGCCCGCCATCTGTTGCCGGAATGCCTCGTCGGATACGGTGACGCGCTCGATGGTTCGGCCCGTGAGCTCGGCCGCGAGGGCGGTAACCTCGTCGAAGTCGAAGGCCTGCGCAGCGGTCAATGGCGGTGTGGGACCGTCGAATCGGCCTTCCTCGGCAAGGATCGCCGCGGCCGCGTCGGCGAGGTCGGCGTGCGTGGTCCAGCTCACCGCCCCATCGGCGGGCAACACGAGCTGTCCGGTCTCGGCGGCCTGTCCGAACAACCGCAGTGCACTGGTGGCGTAGAACCCGTTGCGCAGCGATGTGAACGGCACGCCGCAGGCCTGCAGCCTCTCCTCGTCGGCGGCGTGGTCGCGGCAGGGCTCGAACTGCGAGGTCGGGCCGGCGCCCATATGGCTGGTGTAAAGGATGCGGCGTGCGCCCGCCGCGACAGCGCCGTCGATGGCCGCCCGGTGCTGTCGCATGGCCTCCACACCGAGCTTGTCGACCGACACGATGAGCACCTGACTTGCACCTTCGAAAGCGTGGGACAGGCTGTCCGGGTCGGTGAAGCTGCCCTGTCGCACCCGTACTCCGCGCTCGGCCAGGTCTCGCGCCTTTCGCGGGTCGCGAACGCTCACACCCACTTGGTCGGCGGGCACTCGCATCAGCAGGCTCTCGACAATCCGACGGCCCAGCAGCCCGGTGGCTCCGGTCACGATGATCATGCTGTTCTCCCTCTAGATTCCATTGGAAACGTCTACGCGATAACAGTGATACTTTCATTGGAAACAGTCAAGCGTTATCGTTGATTCATGACATCGCCCACGCCACGCAGGAACGGCACGACCACCGTCGAACCCGACGGCACGACGTCGGCTCGCGAACAGCACCGGCAGCGCGTCATCGAAGCCGCCGCCGACCTGCTCGAGCGTGCGGGTCGGGACGCGGTGACCACTCGCGCAGTCGCCGACGCGGCAGGGTTGCAACCACCGGCGATCTATCGGCTGTTCGGCGACAAGGACGGGCTGCTGGAAGCGGTGGCGGAGTACGGTTTCGCGAAATTCGTCGCCGGCAAACACGTCGACCCAGACCCGGCCGACCTCATCGAAGACCTCCGGTCCGGGTGGGACCTCGCGGTCGAGTTCGGCCTGTCCAACCCCGCGCTCTACACCCTCATGTACAGCGAACCCGCCGGCACCAAGTCAGCCGCATTCCAGGCCGGACTGAAGATCCTGCGCGGACGGGTCCGTCGCCTCGCCGCAGGCGGCTGGTTACGTGTCGACGAGCAACTCGCGGCCGGGATCATTCACGCCACAGGCCGGGGCGCGGTCCTGACCTGGCTGTCCCTGCCGGCAGCCGACCGCGACCCGGCCCTGCTCACCGCCCTCCGAGAGGCCATGGTCACCGCCGTCACGAACGAACACCCGGCCGTCCAGGACACCGGCCCGGCCGGCGCGGCCCGCGCCCTCCGCGCCACCCTCCCCGACGAAACGACCCTCACCACCGCCGAGCAACACCTGCTTCGAGAGTGGCTGGACCGTCTCGCAGCTGACCACTGACCGCGCCACATAGCGACCCGCGGCTCCTGGTCCGGTGATCACCAGGCCACCATCCGGCCTCGGCGTAGCAGTGGTCGCGGGTGTTGTAGGGCCTGATCGATCTCCTCATTCGACAGACGACATCGCCGACGAACGGCAGCACCTCCGGAGTTCACGATTTCGAGGATGCTGCCCTTGGCAAGCTTGTATTCGCTGGCAAGCTGGTTGGCGGACGCTCCGCCCCCGTACGCCGCGATGATCTGCGACACCAGTGCTAAACACACAACACTGTGACGATTTACTGTCGGTGGTCGTAGTGAATCTCGACGTTGAGCGACGTATAGAGCGCGATCTTGTCCTCCGGCACGCCAGCGTTGAGGACCGCCGCCATATCGCCCAGCGAAGCAATCAGCTTGTTGACCTGGACCGTCGTCAGCGGAACGGTTTGTAGATCACACCCCGGCGATCGCCAGCCACACGGTCACGGCTGCCAGGAGAAGAAGTGTGATGTTGAGGCCGATTTGTCGGTCTTTGCTAGTCAGGTGGACCGGGATCGCACCGAGTTGTAGGAGTACGAAACCGGTGGCCGCGGCCACGGCGAGCCAAGGCGCGAGGCCGGTCAGCGGTGGAAGGATCAGCCCGAGCGCGCCGAGAACTTCGAGCACGCCGACGACCCGGACGGCGGGTAGTGGTATGCGGTCCACCCAGGCCATCATGGGCCGGAGTCGATCCCGGCTTCGGGTGATCTTCAGTGCGCCTGCATAGAGGTAGAAGAGGGCGAGCAGGCCGGCAACGATCCAGAAAGCGATGTTCACAATTCCATCCAGCGGTGATATGCGCGGGCCGAGGCAAAGGCATTTCGACCCCCTGGGTTCAAGCGAAGTCGGTGGCGGGCTCGGTCGCGTAGTGGCTCATGACTTCGACGTTCACCTGCGGTGTCAGTTCCCGGCCGCCGACGATCATGTCCTGTAGGTCGCGGAAGTACTGCACATACAAGTCGGGTGTGAAGGTGCTGAGCATGACGGCCGGTTGGCCGGTGATGTTGGCGAAGGTGTGCGGAGCCCCGGGTGGGACCATCACCAACGTGCCCGCTGTCGCGTCGTAATCGGTGTCGCCGACGGTGAAACGCACCGTGCCGGAGATGATGTAGAACCCTTCGTCGTGCTGGGCATGCCGGTGCTGCGGCGGTCCCGGAGTGTATGGGGCCAAGACGGATTCGGCGATCCCGAGACGGTGCCCGGTGTTGCTGCCGTCCTCGAGAACGCGCATTCGCGTGGCACCCAACATGATCGACTCACCCTCGCCGGGCCGCACTACCGAAACTGTTGCACCGGAGTTCTTTTCGTCGCTGTTTGCTTCGTTGGTCATGTATCGATTGCACCGCCCGGATGTCCGGGGTGTCCAAGACCTGTTCTGTGATGCCGATACCGGACGGGTATCGTGCCAGCGTGGAGCTACGTACGCTGCGTTACTTCGTAGCTGTCGCCGAGGAACGCCATTTCGGTCGCGCCGCCGCCCGGCTGCACATGAGCCAACCGCCGCTGAGCCGCGCCATCCAGCAGCTGGAGGCCGAAGTCGGCGCAGCTCTTTTCGACCGGTCGCCCACCGGCGTCGGTCTCACCCGGGTCGGGGCGGTGCTGCTCGATGAGGCACGCCTGCTGCTCGATAAGGCCGACCGCGTCAGCATGAGGGTGGCCGCCGCGGCCGCAAACACGAACCTCACCATCGGCATCCTGGGAGATGGCACCGACCCCGGCATCACCAAGCTGGCCGCCGCCTACCGCCGCAAGCACCCAGAGGTCGACATCCGTATCCGCGATACCGACCTCACCGACCCCACGTGCGGGCTGAAAGCCGGACTTGTCGACGTCGCTGTCACCCGTGCGCCGTTCAACGACACCGCCCTGACCGCGCGTGAGCTGCGTGCCGACCCGGTCGGGGCGGTACTACGTGCCGACGATCCGCTGGCCCGCCGCGACCAGCTGAAGCTGGCCGATCTGGCCGGCCGTCGCTGGTTCCAGTTCCCCGACGGCACCGACCCCGTCTGGCAGACCTATTGGAACGGAGGCGAGCCGCGTGAAGGCCCGATTGTGCGGGTCGTCCAGGAATGTGTGCAGGCCGTGCTCTGGAACGGCACCGTCGGCATAACTCCTCTCGGGCACACTGTGCCCGCGGGATTGGCCGCGGTCCCGCTGATCGATATGGCGCCGAGCAGGGTGGTGGTGGTTTGGAACGAGGGCGACACCAACCCGTTGATCCGATCGTTCGTGCAAATAGCAACGGCCGCATATCTCGATCTCCCACCTCGGCCGTGATACGACTCGGTCCACGAGAGCACGATTCGGCATCACTGCCAGCACAACCGGTCCAGCGCCGACAGCACCCACGCGCACGACACTCCGAAACAGTGCTATCTCGTTGGCCGACCAGTGCCAGTCGCGATCAGCCGCGCGCTGACCCAGGTCAGCCCACAGAACCAGGGCGGCTCGAGACGCACTGGAATCGGCATAATCGAACGTTCAGGACGCGCGCCCAGCGGTACGAGCAGACACCGCGAGGGCCGCGCGGTTCGGTCGTTCTGACCAATCTTGATCGGTCGGAGGAATCGGCACCTGCGGCCCAGACACGGGAGTCCGGCTCGGGCCCCTGGACCCTGCCGGACGGCCCATCGCCCGCAGGACCGCCGGGCAGAAATAGGTACGCACCCGGGTAGATCGACCGTCGTGGCCGGGCGCCGAAAACGAGATGCTCGGTGGGACAGCATTCATATCTATGACACCGAGTTTTCCATGTCCGAGCACACATTCGAGGCCAGCGACAACGGGGCCGAAACCGAATTGATGATTCGGCGTTGTGGGCGCTGTAACAAGTTGTTCGCGCCGCTGACCGCCGAGTGTTCGTCGTGTCGGTCCTGGGATCTCGAGTGGGCGCCTGCGTCTGGTCTCGGTTCGATTGTGTCGTGGCGGCTGGTGCACCGCAGTGTGAGCCGGGCGCACGCTCCGGTGACGCCGTTGACGATCGCCATTGTGGAACTCGACGAGGGTCCGTGGCTGTACACGACGATCAAAGGGGACGTCCCGCCGTTCTCCGATCAGCCGATCCGGGTGCGATTCGAGCCTCGTCTTCGGGTGGATCGTTTCCCGGTGTTCGCCATCTGCCCCGCGGCAGCCGGTTCGGACGATGGCGTTCGTCCCCTATCACTGCGCGGGAGTACTCCGGACGATATGCGGTCGCCGCGTCGTCCCGCCGACCAGCATCGCTACAACGCATCGTGGGTCCGGACATGGCTTCGCCAGTGTGAGCTTCTCGAGAGCGCGAAGTCTCTCGACGCGGCAGCGAAGTCCCTGATCGGTTTCGCGATCCGCTGGGCGCCGTTCGGCGGCGCCACCGCCGGCGAACTGCTGGTGGCCTTTGGCCTCACCCGTCAGCGGTTCCTGCAGATAGTGGAGGAGACGCTGTACCCACGCCGGGCCGATAGCGCCGAGGTGCGCGTACTGAAGCGTCTCTTGAAGAACTCGTTGACGCAGGCGTGGCAGTCGAGCCCTACCGCGTTCTCGGCCGACAACGCCTGAGGCAGCGGCCTGGAATTCGTGATGCGAACGGGCGGGCTCATCCGAACGACCGCAACGCGGCTATGAGCGCGCGCTCGAACAAACAGCCTATTGAGCGATCCACATCCGCTGCCGCCCGTCGCGGAACCAGCGCTCGGTCTCGCGCAGGTCCAGCACGGACATCGCGATCTGGTTGACGGCGGGTCGGAGGGGGAATGTCGAGGACACAAGGGTTCCTGAGTGGTCTGCGTCGATTCGGCGCGGCCACGATAAGCCCCAAGCGCCAACGCCCTCGGCGCCGGACACCAACGTGAGAGCACACGGCTGTCAACGCGGTACAACCGCGCGAGGTGGCTGTCGCGGCAGTACAAGCCCGCGATCGAGTGTTGTCACCGTGGATCGAGAGCCGTGGCCGCATTTCTGCTTAATTTCGTGAAGCACCGGCTCACGACCCCGAGGAGACACCGTGGCTGAGACGACCACCACCCATATCGACCCCAGCGAGGAGCAGATCGCGGGGTTCGTCGCAGCCGCGCAGTCGGCCGACGGGCCGGTGGTGATGATCAATCTGCTGACCTTCAACGACGCACCGGACGGTGGCCGAGACAGCTACGCTCGCTACGCACGGGCGGTACAACCGCACCTGGATCGCGTCGGCGCCCGGATCCTGTACGCCGGCGATGCCCGGGAGATCGTCATCGGCGGTGAGGATCTCGCGTGGTGGGACACCGTGGTTGTGGTGGAGTACCCGTCCCGGGCGAAGTTCCTGGAGATGGTATTCGATCCCGGCTATCAGGCCATCGCGGTGCACCGCTCCGCCGCGCTGACCACATCGGCGCTGGTGGCCACCGACCCGTGGCAGCCGGAGGCCTGATACCCAGCCGGGCGATCCCGACCTGCGGCCGACCGAGCCGCCGCGACCGGCCCGCGGCCGCCGCCGCGCAGTTCACGGCTGAGGTCCGAATCCCGTGGGATGGCTGTCGCTGCGCCGCCTCCGCACGCCCACCTCATCGAAATCAAGGAGCTCGACATGTCCCTGTCCACCAAGGACCTCACCCACCGCGTCGTCGTCATCACCGGCGCAGGCAGCGGCATCGGCCAGGAGCTGGCACTGGCGTGCGCCCGCCGCGGCGCCCGCCTGGCATTGTGCGACGTGAACACCGCCGGCATGGAGCGGACCGCGATCAGCGCCCGCGCCAACGGCGTGCAGGTCTACACCCAGACGGTCGACGTCACCGACGCGGACCGGATGACCGCGTTCGCCAAGGAGGTGCTGGAGCGGTTCGGCGGAGTGGACCTGCTCGTCAACAACGCCGGCATCGGCGTGGTCGCCGGGTTTCTGGAGACGACGCCGACGGATTGGCAGCGGTTGATCGGAATCAATGTGATGGGTGTGGTCCACGGCAACACCGCGTTCCTGCCCTCGATGATCGAGCGCGGCAGCGGGCATGTGGTCAACGTTTCCTCCGCTGCCGGCATCCTGGCCAACCCGGCGTTGAGTGCTTACAGCGCAACCAAATTCGCGGTCTTCGGACTTTCCGAGGCGCTGCGGATGGAACTCCGAGAGCATCGCATCGGTGTCACTGCCGTGTGCCCCGGCGTGATCAACACCGCGATCACCACCAGCAGCCCGATCCGCGGCGGCAACGCCGACGCACGCCAGGAGAAGATGGCCGCCCTGTACGCGAAACGCGGTTACACGCCCGATCGGGTCGCGTTGAACATTCTGCGCGCGGTGGATGCGAACAAGGCAGTCGCTCCGATCGCCCCCGAAGCGCACCTGATGTACGGCCTGTCGCGGGCCGTCCCACCGCTGGCGCGGTGGCTGTCCCGGCAGCTGGCGAAGCTCGCGGTGTGAGCCGCACCCGGCATCGCACCGGCGGCGTAGGACGACGGTGTCGCAGAGATCCGCCGTGGCGGAACTCGGTTTGTGTCAGTGCGGTGTCTGCCCGCGCACCGTCGGCAGCATCGCCAGTGCCGCACGAAGATCCAGCGATGCGGTGTCGATGCTGCGGCCGAGCAGCTGCTCGGCCTGCCGTACCCGATAGTTGACGGTGTTCGGGTGTACGTTCAGCCGCGCCGCGGCCCGGTTGCGGCTGCGGTTCTCGTCCAGGAACACGGCGAGAGTCTCGGCCAGCCGACGGGTTCCCTCATCCGGCGCGGCCAGCGGCCCGAGCACCCGGGTGACGAACTCACCGGCGAGTTCGGCGTCGACGCTGGTCAGCGCAGCGAGCGCGACATCGGCGTACCGGGTGGGCGTGGTCACGTTAGGCGACAGGATGGCCACGCGCCGCGCCTGGGTCGCTTCGAGGTGGCTGCGGCGGAAGCCCGTCAAGCCCGCGCCGGGCTCGCCCACCGCGACTCGCACCCCGCTCAACCTAATACGCGCCAGCGCAGCCAGTTCCGCCTCGGTGAACGCTGCGCCGCGGCTGAGCCAGCCGGTGCACGACAGCACTCCCGACGGGTAGATCAGCGGCGGGTCCGCGCGAACGGCGTCGGCCAGGTCGGTGACCGCGCGGGCCAGCATGGTCTGGGCGTCGCCGTCCGCCGGAGGGGTGTCCAACCATGCGAGCAGTCCGATGTGGTGGCACCGTAGCTCGTACCGTAGTCGGGTCGAGGCCCGGGCGATGTCCGTCTCCCGGCGGGCCACGATGTCCTCGATCGCCTCACCGCGGGCGGCCATCGCGCTGCGCAGCCAATGCTCGCGTTCGTCGTCGTACACGGTGGCGGCGCGGGTTACCGTCGCATCGATGTATGCGAAGAGCCATCGCGAGGCCAGCTCGGCCGCCGCGATCAGTTCGGCGGAATCCTTCGCCAGGGTGACGATGCGCCCGAAGATCCATTGCCACCCCAGCTCGTGGCCGAACCGGTACGTGCGCAGGAGATCGGCCAGCGGTTGCTGCCGCCACACCCCCGACCGGGCGATCGCGACGGTCGCGACGGGCAGTTCCACCGACTGGGGGTCTCCTCCGCGCTCGATCATCTGCGCCAGCGCCAGCACGCTGGCTTCGGCGCTGACCTGGTTTTCCGCCAGCGTGGCGTCGTCGGGAAAGACATGCGGCAGCTCGACCGCGAACACCGAACTCATCTGCTGGGTCAGCTCAGCCGCGGCAGCGCGCAGCTCCGCGGCGATAGGACGCAGCACGTTGCGCCACGCCTGCAACGCGGCCGGCTCCCTTGCCGGCGGCCATTCCGGTTCCACGTCCGCAGGCTAGCAGCGAATTGTCGTCTCGCGACAAAGTTTCGCCGGACTTCACGAGGTCCTTCGCACGCTCGCAGATGCGGATGCCGCCGCGGCCGGCTCCGCGAGCGATGTCGCCCGGTGCGGAACCAGCCGTCGTCTGTGAAGCTGTCCGCGCAGGCGCCGCCCGGCGAACACAACGGATCCCCCTTCGTGATCGATGACCGCTACGGCCATGAATGTCCTGCGGCTGTATGCAGCCGGACAGGTGCGGGCCTCGGCGCGCGGCGACAATGCGCCGGTTCCGGATTGTCGTGGCATGCCAAGGACGGATCGCCGTTGTCGCCACGCGACAGTCGCGGGCATGAACGTCGTCACGCAGGCACGAGTAGGTCGCGCGTGCGCGCGCCTAGCCTTCCGGAATCGGCAACGACCGTAAAGGACAACCCATGTCAGACGTCGCGTCCACCCAGGCCGACCTGGCGGATTTCAAGGCCGCACAGCGGCCGGCCTATACGCGGTCGCCGCCGTCGAGGCCCAGCTGTTCGAAGGCATCACCGTCACGACGGACACGGCAAATCCGGTGGCTCGGCCGATCGAGCGGCCGAGCCACCGGCGTCAGCCTTTACCGCTGCCGCTGCTGCTACCGCCGGCCGAGCCGGTGGGCAGCTTCGGCACTCGCAGGACCGAGTCCGGGACACCAGCGCCGTTGGTGCCGACATCGTCTTTGGCGTAAGGACTTTGGCCTGGTGCGGCATTGAGCGTGTTCAGATAGGTCCATGCCGCGTAGGCCGCGCCCGCCCCACCGCCGACGACGGTGCCAGCCAGCCCGCCGATACCGGCGAACACCGCGATGATGGGCAGACCGGTCAGCAGGCAGCCGACAGCCAGGACAGCACATGATGCCAGCGCGACCACGACACCGACGATCGCACCAGCGATGGCGCCGGCCAGCGGACCGACCGCCAGCGCCATACCGAGCTTGGTCACGCCTTCGGTCGTCGCGAGCTGGTTCTCCAGCGGCGAAGCAACCGGCTGCGTGAGCGGTTGGGCGCTGGCCAGATCGGGGGCAAGTCGCAGGGATCGGCCATCGCTCGAAACAGCCTGCTGGATGTTGTATTTCCGGTCTCCGAGCGCGAAGGCCAGCGGCAGCTCGGCCACCGATCGCCCAGCGTCGTCGACCACCGAGATCGACCGTCCATCCGCTGCCACAGCGAACATGCCGACGTCGATGGTCGTCACAACCCAGCCGTCTGTCACATCGGTCCGAAGGTGCAGTTCGGTTGGTGCAGGCTCGGCGGTGGCGGGCTGTGCGTAGGCGAGCGTGCCCACAGCTGTCGCGGCCGCGGTCACCAGGGTCAAAGTTCCCCGCCGAAGGTTCACTTACCCGCCTCCTCGCGCGGCGCCGGATTCCGGAACGCCGGAAGCTGGCTGGCATACGGGCTCTGCCCGGGCGCGGCGTTGAGGGTGGTGTAGTAGTTCCACATTCCCGCGGCCAGGCCGGGCCCTCCGCCGAGGATCAGGCCCGCCACTGCGCCGACCGCTCCCATCACGGTGACGATCGGAACGACCGCCAGCACGCACCCGACGCTGAGCACCACGCAGGATGCGCCGGATACCGCCAGGCCCGCACCGATGCCGACGACCGCGCCGACGATGGTGCCGATCAGGCTGCCCGCCGACAAGCCGAAACTCACCGAATTGATGAGATCGTTCATGGCGAGCTGGTTTTCCAGCGGCGAGGCCACCAGCTGGATCCCGGACCGGCCCGGGGACACGGTGGGCAGCTGCGGAGTCAAGCGCAACGTGCGCCCGTCGGCGGAAATCTGCGCATCGATGGGGTACTGCGCTTCATCGACCGCGAATCGCAGCAGCGCGGTATCCACTACAACACCATCAGCGTCGCGTAGCGCGACCTGCCCGGCCGCGGGGTCCGCTGTGAAGCTGCCGTCATCGATGGTGGCTACGACGCTCATGCCTTCGATAGCTGCCCGATAGTGCAATCCAGCCGCGGCGTCGGCCGGTGCGGGAGTAGCCACCGCGGGCGAGCCCAGTGGCGCCGCGGCGGCCGGAGCCGCTTGACCTGCCATTACCGGCGGCACGGCGACGGCTGCGGCGGTCATGGCCGCGTATATCCCTTGTCGAAGATTCATTCGATCCTCATCATTCGATCCGCCGTCGTCGAGGCGACAGTCAGTACACCTTCGGATACGGCGGCGCTTGTTCCCACGTCCCATTTTTCGATGCAGTGCGCGGTGAACGTGCTCCAGTTGGATTTGCTGCGTGCTGATTGCTCGCTGGGCCGAAACCATAGGTGACCCAGTTCACATTCTCTCGGCGCTCCGCGACAGTATTCGTGGCGCGAATTGTGCTGGCGTCACAGTTCGTTCGCCCGGGGTCGGGTCAGACCAGGCAGTGTGGGCAGCATTGCCAGGGCCCGAGGTCGAGCCTCTCGACACTGCGACCGAGGAGCGCCTCGGCGTGGTGAACTCGGTAGCTGACGGTCTTCGGATGAGCCGAGAGGCGCTCGGCGGCACGGTTACGGCTGCGGTTCTCTCCCAGGTGGTGTCGTCGTTGTGGCCCAACGACGACACCACCCGTGACGAATACCAGCGCGAGTTCGGGATCGGCGGTACCGAGCGCTGCGAAGGCAACATCCTCCGTCCAATCGACCACAACCGCGCCGTAGCACCCATCGCGGCCCAGGCGCACCTCATCATGTACGCGCTCTCACGGGCCACCGCTCCGCTGGCTCGTCGGCTCGCCGTGACCGCAGAACTGTACTGGCGGCACAAATGGCGCCCGCAACGTTGTCACGGTAGGCCGAGAGAATGTGAGCCCCGTCTCTTACTTTCGACATCAGCGATCGACCGGCACGGCGGTACCCACCCGACACGTCACCGACAGCGTGGCCGGACACCCGTCAACTGCAGGCTCATCGGCATCGCTTCACATCAAAACTCGCCAACAGAAGGACCACATCAGTGCTCGATATGGACATCACCAAGACGAACATCGCCGTCGATCGCGCACTCGCGGTGACCGAGAACCCGAGACATCGTCACCTGCTGGAGGCGTACAACCGGCATCGCTACCTCGAGATGGCCGGACGCTTCGAGGAGATCTTCGAGCCGGATATGACCGTCGCCAACCCCGTCTATCGATTCGAAACTTTGGAGCAGAAGTTGCGGCTCGAAGGAGTCGATCAGGTGCAGGCCGTGTACCGGGCATGGACCGAAACCGACCAATGCGTCTTCTACGCGGAAGATGAAGAAGTCGCTGTCAGTGACCACATGATCGTCTCGCGTGGCATCGTTTACCAGCAGACCATCGGGGCCGAACTTGCTCAGGGATTTCCCGAAATCGACCCCGATGCAATGTATTTGGTTCGCACCGCCACCATGATGCTGTGGCCCTACGACGACCGCTGCAGGCTGATCGGCGAGGATGTGTGGGAGTACGAAACATCCACGCGAGAATTCATCAAACTCGCCCCCGAAGACGTCCTCACCGCTCAACGTGCCGGTGAGCTGCTCGCACCACTGATCAAGCCCCTTCAGCCATTTGACGATTCGATGCTTCCTGCGGCACGGCAACATGTTGCGTGAGTTCCGGCGACTGTGACACAAGCACAATTGCCCGCCGCGACTGTTGCGGGGCCGTGAGAATGTGTTCCCGGCAGCGCACTCGTTCGAACACGTCATCGTTGTCGATCACGGCGGGACAGCGCCAGCCGGGATGCTGGACTTCGGAGAGCTGATCGCGGGAGCCGACCGGATGGATTGGCCGATGCTCGACGAATGCCGCACTGCGGCAATGTGTTACACCTCCGGCACAACAGGCCGCCCCCAAAAGGTGTCGTCTACTCCCATCGCGCCCTCGTCCTACACGCCCTGAACGCCGCGCTATGAGCCTCCCAGCGGGGACTGATGCAGTCCGAATCCACCACACACAAGGACACGATAATGACCGATTCCGCACCGATCCGCGCGGTCGGGCACCGGGAAGACCCGGCACCTCATCCGAAGCGGACAGGCACCACCACGTCCATCGGCGGCAAGGGTTATCGGAGCAGCATCGCGGGAGTCTGCGCGATTGCCCTGCTGGTCTGCGCGGCAGCGTGCACGCCGTCACCCGCGAAGACGACGAACTCCGGTTCGGGCGCGGCCGCCGCGGCACCGGCGCCGGTCTCCGCAGACGACGCCCGGGAAATAGCGGCCGATACCTACACCTACGCCTATCCGCTCGTTCTCACCGAACTCACGCGGCGCGCGTCCATGCAGAAGGCGCCGATGAATCAGTTCGAGAATTTGCGAGCCTTCCCCGACGCGAATTTCACCAGAGTGGTCCGGCCCAACGCCGACACGCTGTATTCGAGCCTCTGGTTCGACGTATCGAAAGAGCCACTCGCCATTCGTATTCCTTCCTCCGGCGAGCGCTATCACCTGTTCGAGATGATGGACATGTGGACCGACGTCTTCGCTTCACCGGGCAGCCGCACCACCGGCAATCAGGAGCAGACGATCGTACTCGCCGCAAAGGGCTGGAATGGTGAACTCCCGGCGGGCGCCCTGCTGATCCACAGCCCGACCCTGACCGGCTGGATCGTCGGCCGTACCCAAACCAACGGCACACCCGACTACCCCGAGGTACACAAGTTCCAGGACGGACTCATCGCGACGCCGCTCAGCCAATTCGGAAAGCAGTACACCGCACCGAAGACCGCCATCGATCCCGCGTGGGATGTACAGACGGCCCCGGTGGAGCAGATCGAAAAGATGAGCCCACAGCAATATTTCGGTCTGTTCGCCGAACTGATGAAGGTGAACCCACCACACGACAACGACTCTCCGATGTTGCAGCGCATGGCGCGCATCGGCATCGAGGCAGGCCGATCGTTCTCGCTCGCGGCCGCGCCACCCGAGGCGCGACAGGCGCTCGAGGCAGCTCCCGCGACAACGCTCGGGGCTATCAAGTCGAGCGTGACCAAAAGCGCTGTTCCGCAGAACGGGTGGCGCACCTGGATGACCGGCATCGGCACCTACGGAACCGACTACCGGGCACGGGCACGCATTGCGTTTGCGGGCTTGGGCGCCAACACGATCGAGGACGCGATCTATCCGACCGCGTTCACCGACGGGAATGGGAAACCGTTCACCAGCGACGGCCGCTACATGCTGCACTTCGCCAACAACCAGATTCCTCCGGTCCGCGGGTTCTGGTCGCTGACGATGTACAACGAGGGTCAGTTCTTCGCCGCCAACCCGATCAACCGGTACGCCATCGGCGATCGCGACAAGCTCCACTTCAACCCTGACGGCTCGCTCGACCTGTACATCCAGCGCGACTCGCCAGGCGCGGACAAGGAATCGAACTGGCTGCCGGCACCGGCGACCGGTCCCTTCTCGATGAACCTGCGCATGTACTGGCCCAAGCCCCAAGTACTGTCGGGCGACTGGACTCCGCCGCCGGTCACGAGGATCGAGTGAGCGTTCGCGTTGATCGCCTCGACTGGCAACAGCACCCATGACCGGCACCCACCAAGCCCGATAATGAGTCGCGGGTAGGTGTTGGGTTTGGCCGGCCCGGGGCGGGCTGACAGGATCGGTGTCGTCGCGATGACCGAGGCCGGTGCCTCGTCCTTCGCGCCGAGATGGCCGTTGTTCGGGTGGACAATGGGAAGATGTACCCGCACGGGACGCTGCCCGGCTCGGGAAAGGGGCTGAGCAGAGCCGAACTGCTGGCCGCGATATCGCTTGCGATCGACCTCGGTCTGGGTCAGCCGATGGAACACATGCTTCGGTCGTCCTTGATCGCGACACGGATCGCCGAGCGGATGGGGCTCGACCCGCAACAGCGAGCGACCGTGTACTACGCCGATCTGGTCGCGTGGATCGGTTGTCATGCCGACTCTCACGAACTCTCGGCGCTCTTCGGCGACGACATCGCCTTCCGGGCCGACACCTACGGGGTGGACATGACCGGCCTACCGTATCTGCGGCTGATGATGAGTCATGTTGGACGCGGATTGCCAGGCTGGGAGCGCGGCATCCGTGCCGCTGCCTTTCTGGTCACGGCGCGCAGCCAGGTCGCCACACTGATCCAGTCGCATTGCAGTTCCGCCGGGGTTCTCTCCGATCGGATGGGCTTGGACGGGCAGGTCGGAAAGGCGCTGGCCTACGCCTTCGAGCGCTGGGACGGCCGGGGGTTGCCCAACGGTTCTCGCGGAGAGGATATCCCGGTCGAGATCCACATCGCTCACGTCGCAGACGTCGTCGAGGTGCACCTGCGGACGGGTGGGCTCGAGCACGCGAAGGATGTTCTCCGTTCTCGGCGCGGCAGTCAGTTCAGCCCAGCCGTGGCGGCGGTGTTCGATCGTGACGCGGCGGCGATCGTGGACGGGTTGCTCGAAATCGACGTCTGGACCACAGCGTTGGCCCAAGCACCGGATCGTGACCGAACCCTGACGGCCCGAGAGAGCGACGAGTTACTCGAGGCCATGGCTGATTTCGTCGATCTCAAATGTCCTTTCACTCTGGGGCATTCACGTGGGGTCGCGAATCTGGTGGCCGGGGCAGCCCGACACCTGGGCATGTCGCCGTCGGACATCACGCATCTCTACCGTGCCGGCCTAGTGCACGGCCTCGGCAAAATGGGAGTGTCCAACCAGATCTGGGAGAAGAAGGGGCCGCTCACTACGGCTGAATGGGAGCGGGTACGGATGTATCCGGATCTGACCGGCCGGATACTGAGCCGAGTCAACGGCTTGGAGTCGGTGGTGGCCGTCGCAATGAAGCACCGGGAACGGATCGACGGGTCCGGCTTTCCCCGGGGGATCGCCGGCGCGGAATTGACCGCGCAGGACCGGCTGCTCGCCACGGCGGAGGCTTATCAGCGACTGCTCGAGCCGCGTCCCCACCGGCCGGCGCTCGATCCTCGCGGCGCTGCCGATCGGTTGAGAAAGGAGGCGCGCGCCGGACGCTTCGACGCCGAGTCGGCCGCGGCCGTGCTGGCGGTGGCCGGTCCGCGGATGTCGCGGCGGACGCCCTGGCCGGCCGGGCTGACCGACCGCGAGGTCGAGATCCTGCGACTCGTCGCGCAGGGCCGGTCGAACCGAGAAATCGCCGCCGAACTGTTCATCGCCGAGAAAACGGCGCGCAACCACGTCGAACGTGTCTACGCCAAGCTCGGCGTCAACAACCGCACGCAGGCCAGTCTTGCCGCGATCGATCGGGGTCTGGCGAGCTTCCCGGTCAATGCGGCCGTGGGAAATTGAAGCAGCGTCGGCACCGCACGCCCGGGGCCCCGCCGACATCTGTTCAGCCATCTGGCGGGACCGACTGCGCGGGGCCTTCATCGCCGGGATGCGCTGGGCCGGGACCGCCGGTCCAACACCCATACCGTGGCCAGCATGAGGCCAACGGCGAACGAGGCGAGCGCGATGAGACTGGCGCCGGTGCCTCCGTGGAAGGTGTCGCCGTAGGCGGACATGGCCGGCAGCGTGGCGGTGTACCGGTCGAGATCCAGGTCGCGACCCAGTGCTTCGAATGCATGGCGGTTGGATAGGCCGAGACTCATCAGGCGTCCTGGGAGGGCCATCTCGTCAACGGGGACTATGGCGCCACCGAACAGAACCTGAGGGAAGCAGAGCATCGGCAGGGCAAGGGCGGCCTGCGCGGCGTTGGAGACCGCGGCCGAGGCGAGCAATCCGAGGGCCAGTGCCGAGGTCGCCTCGATCACAATCGTCACAAACAGGAAGGCGGACACGTCCCATCCAACGGCGGGGAGTCGACCGAGCGCCCGCAGCACACCGAGGAGCACCGCGCTCACTCCAGCCAGCACCGGAAGCAGCGCTGTCACTTTGGATGCCACGTAGGCGCCCACGCTGAGCCCGGCCAGGCGCTCCCGCCGGAAGACGGCCATCTCCCCGACGATCTGGAGCAGGCCGTAGGTGAGGCCGAAGAAGAAGCCTGCGAATGCGATCCAGAACACGATCTGGGCCGGGCCGAGGTCGGCTTCGCCACGCGGATCGAACGCGCCGCGCTTGAACAGCGTCGCCATCATCGCAGTGACCAGCACCGGTGAGCCGAGCAGGACCGCCAGGGTCAGCCGGTTGCGAAGGAGAACATCAACATTGCGTCGGGTAAGTAGCCACCATTGCCGGACCGTGCCCGTGCGCTCGAGGTCCGAACGGGTGGCAGGGGTGGGCAGTAGCGCCAAGCCGTGCCGGTCTTTCGACTTCCCACCGCTGGCCGCGAATCGCTCCGCCCAGATCTGCGGGGTGTGCTCACGAGCGAGCCGGTCGTACACCTCGGCGAGATCCGCCACGCCGAAGTAGCGCCGAGCCTCGGTCGGGCTGCCGGAGAAGGCCAAGTGGCCGTCGCGCGCCAGAAATACCACCCGGTCACAGCGGTCGATGCCAGCTGGCTCATGCGTCGTGAGGACGACTGTGACTCCGCGCTGGCTGAGTCGGCGCAGCAGGCGCATGACGTCGGCTGCGGTCGATGGATCGAGCCCGGAGGTGGGTTCGTCGAGGAAGAAAAGGTGTGGCCGGGTCAGTAGCTCCACGGCGATACTGGCCCGCTTGCGCTGGCCGCCGGAGAGCGCGCGGACCGGCACCTCGGCCCGATCAGCCAGGTCGAGGTCATGCATCGTCTCTTCGACTACCCGGTTCGCCTCGGCCGCCGATGTGCCTGCGGGCAGCCGTAGCCGCGCCGCATAGCGCAGTGTGCGGCGCAGGGGCATCTCGAGGTGGATGATGTCCTCCTGCGGCACGTAGCCGATACGGGAATCGGCGCTGACTCGGGCCCCGCGAACCACGCCGTCATGCCGAACCTCCCCGGCAGACGGTGGTCGCAGTCCCGCGAGGATCTCCAACAATGTGCTCTTTCCTGCCCCACTGCCGCCGGCAATGGCGACCAACTCGCCTGGTTCGACCGACAACGACAGTTCCTGGAGAATCTGCCGCGCCCCGACCTGCCGGCTTACGTTGACCGCATCGACCCGCCCGCCGCCTGCGTGATCCGAAGTGCGCGTACCGAACCGCTCGACGGTCGGTGGTTCGAATGTCAATTCGCTCATGGCCGATGATCTCCGTGATTCCTGAACTCGCTTTGTCATGCCCTGATCATCGGTCCGGCGCCTCCGTGGTCGCATGAGGCGTTTGCCTCAAATCGCGCGCCAGCGCCGCACCGCGCATGTGCCAGATATGCCAGCGGTCGGCGATCTATCTCGAGTCCGGCGCTCGGGAGCGGCGCCCTGAGGCAACGACGCGGTCTGGGCAGACGATCTCCACTATGAGCTGGGTTCGCAGCCGATCCGCGGCGGTCCCATAGCACGGCTTGGGAGAGACGGCTAGGGGCGGCATCAGGTCCTGAATGTGTCGCGTGGCGCTACAACTCGCCCGTCGATGCCGGATCGCCGTCATGCCAGCGGGCTCCCGAGCGCGTTCCCGGCTCGAGATCGCGCAGTGCCGGGATCGAAGGTCCGCTACGAAATCGGGTCCGCCGCACGCCGATACGCGGCACCGCCGAAGAAATCAACCGAATTTGATCTTCGAATTCACATGTGAAATGAAGATCAAATTGTGTCACCTCAGCATAATTCATTGTTTGCCCATTGTTAACGGTGATTATTCGCACAAGAACAACGGTAGATTTGCAGATCACTTCTTCATAACATTTGTGGTGCGCCGTGATGGCGTCGTTATCCATCTGTGAAAGGAAACTCCGTACATGGTCTCTCGTAAGGTCTTTGCCGCCGCCGCCACCGTCTCCGCCGCCGCCCTGTTCTTCGGCCCGGTCGCGATGGCCTCCGCTGCCACCCCCGATGCCACCCCCGTCGCCAAGTCCGCCGCCACCGGCTCCGCGGGCACGGGCTCGGGCTCGGGTTCGGCCGACGGCGGCTCGTCCACGGGTTCGGCCGGATCGTCCTCCGGCTCCGCCATGCTCGACTCCGGCAGCTCGGCCCTCGACGGCGGCACCTCCGCCATCCTCAACGTCATCAATTCGATCACCGGTATCAGGGACCTGACCCAGCCCAAGCCCGCCTCCTGATTCGGTCTCGGTAGATCACCACTTCGTCTGTGTCGCCCCCCAGGGGCCGGATTTCTTTTGTGCCGCTAATCTACACATCGGCGACTACGGGCTATTGCAGCAGATTTGCCATGATCAAATTGATCATTCGCCGTGTCGAGTAGCCACGGCGGGTGAACATGACGATTCCGTTTGCGTGCCAACGAGATAGCTCTCCGCGCTGTGCATCCGGAGCTTCCTTGAACACCGGGTTTCGTGCCGTTCGATGAACTCGCCGGACGGCACGAAATTTCCGGGAACTCGAAACGCAACCCGTCGAGGTAGCGGTGCCGCGGGACGCGCAACCCTCTCAGCGCCATCATCGACCTGCTGAGAACCTTCCCATCGCGTCCTTGCGCGACGACACGCACTCCTTTGCTGCCAGACGCGCGGCCTGGCACAGCCGATCCGGTGCGCCGAGTTCGCCACGTCGAGCCATGATCATTACCGGGCGTGGCGAAGACGGGGTTGCGCGAGGACACTGAAGGCGTAGTGCCGAATTCGTCTCCAGGAGCAATGTGATGGCACCCGACAGGCCTTTCGGGATCGATCCGGAAGAATTCGAACGCGCGTTACGGGAGGTGGGGATCGAATTCCGCGACCTCCTCGGAAAGGCCGGCGACTACATCGATCGCACAAGCGCGAGTACGCTGGCGTCTTTGCTCGGTCAGTTCGTTCAGCCGGAGCGTGCGCGGCCGCCGAAGCCGGAGGGCGAGACCACCGGCGAGACCGGCAGTGGGGTGTGGGTCATCTACAGCATCGACGACGTCGGCGAGGCCAGGGTCGAGCAGGTTTTTCCGAGCGAGCTCGAGGCCTTGCGTGCGCATCGCGACAATACCGATGAACACCGTCGCGTGCGGTTCCTGCCCTACGGCGTCCCCACAACTGCGCTGGGCACGCCCTGACACAAGCTGCGGCCGCTCGCCTCGCGCACATCTCGCGGCGTAGGTGCTGTCGGATCGGCGGACGACGTGTTTTCTCGATCTCCCGGTCACGCATCATGCCGACCGGCACCGGGCCCATCAATCCGGAATCCGCAGCCTTTGGCCTACCGGCCCGTGAACTTGGGTGCACGGCGTTCGAGCATGGCGGAGACGGCTTCGTGGTGGTCGTCGGTCTGGTGGGCGATGGCCTGCAGTGCGGCGGATAGTTCGAGCAGGCTTTCCAGGCTCTGCCATTGGCCCTCGCGGAGCAGCTTCTTGGTCATGCGCAGCACGTGCGGTGGATTGGCGGCGACCCGGGCGGCCAGTGCGTGAGCCGCGTCGAGCAGTCCGTCGGGTTCGACGACCGCCGAGACCAGCCCCCAGTCCAGTGCCGTGGCCGCATCGATCGGCTCGCCGGTGAACGCCATCTCGCTGGCGCGAGCCATGCCCACGGCACGCGGCAGTAGCCAGGCGCCGCCGTCACCGGGGATGATGCCGACCTTGGCGAAGCTCTCGGCGAATGTCGCGGTGTCGGCGGCGATACGCATATCGCACATGAGGGCCAGATCGCAGCCCGCGCCGATGGCCGGGCCGTTGACCGCCGCGATGGTCGGAATTTCGCAGTGATACAGGGCCTTCGGGATGCGCTGGATCCCGTGCCGATAGCCTTGCCGCAACTCGGCGGGTGATCCGCCGAACATGCCGGCCCGGTCGCGCATGTGCTTGATGTTGCCGCCCGACGAGAAGGCGGTGCCGGCACCGGTCAGGATCGCCACTCGCACCGAGGGATCGGCGTTGGCGTCCGACACCGCCCGCTCGAGCGCGTCCACCGTCTCGGCATCGGATATCGCGTTGCGGGCCTGCGGGTTATTGAGGGTCCAGACGACGACGTCGCCGGTGCGCTCGATCAGGACGGGCTCACTCACGATCTACTCCTCGGGTGCGATGACGATCCGAACATCCAACGGAACTATGCCGCTACCCGAGGCCAGGACGGGATTCAGGTCCAGTTCCGCGATCTCGGGATGCGCGGCCACCAGGCCACCGATGCGGTGATGTCCAGTGCCTTGCTGCGGCCGACTCGCTGTCGCGGTCGCATCGCAATCTGTCGGAACGGGTGATAGCCGATCCGGAGGCCGTGGCCTCCATGACGGTATCGGAGCTGGCCGCGGCGGTCGGTGTCAACGCGGCCACCGTTGTCGGCTGCGCGAATGCCTTGGGCTAACGGGCTATCGGGTGCACATGATGGGCCTGCGCAAATACCATGTGCCCGCGTATCTGCTGGCCTACCTGCTCGGCATGGTGCGCGAGGACGTCGCGCCGGTGACGGCGACGGCGGGCGCGCTGACCGACGATCAGCGACTTCCAGGTCTACACAACGAAATTCGGGGCCCGAGTAAGAATTTCCCCGCGGAACCCCACCAGCCGTGCGCGCGAGCCCGTCACCTGGCCGGATGCCGCTGGCACCTCGGACGCGGTCCTACTCGCCGCGGCAGTTCGTTGCCGTGGCGAACTCGGACGGGACGCCTCCGGCGGTCTGACGGGACGCCTCCGGCGGTCTATCGTCGGCCGGGCGTACGCACGACTGTCCTGCTACCCCAGCGCTATCCCGACACGCCCTTTACACTCGCGAAGTAACCTTCGCCGAACGAACCATGCCCTCAGCCGTGAAACCCTGGGAGTAGACGATGTTTTCTCGATGGAAGAACACCGCCGCATGCGCGGCTGCACTGGTGAGCGCTGCCCTTCCGGTCGGCGCGGCATCGACCGCACAAGCAGCCCCACAGCAGTGCCCCGACATGTATGTCGTAGCGGTCCCCGGCACCTGGGAAACGTCGAAGTCCGAACCGGGCCAAGGGATGCTCGCCGCCGTCGCCAACGGCTTGCCGGGCAACGTCCAGACCGACTACGTCGCCTACGCGGCGACCGCGTTCCCTTGGGAAGGCGATGTGTACGGCCGCTCCAAACGAGAAGCCCTCGACAATGCCCGTGGCCTGGTCAGCGCGATGGCCCAGCGCTGCGGCGCAACACGATTCGCGCTGGTGGGCTACAGCCAGGGCGCCGACGCCGCCGGTGATCTCGCCGCCGAGATAGGCACCGGGTTCGGCGTCGTAGCGCCGAACCGCGTGGAATTGGTCGGGCTGATCTCCGACCCCCGCCGCTCCCCCACCGACAACCTGATCGGCCCGCCCGTCGTGGGCGCTGGCGCCGGTGGTCCACGCCTGGGCGGTTTCGGCTGGCTCACCCCGAAGACCTACACCTTCTGCGCCGTAGGAGATCTGTACTGCGCAACCCCCGACGGCGACTTCGCCGCTCGCATAGCCGGATTCTTCGCCCAGATCTCCAACGCCGACCCCAGCCAGTTCGGTATCTATCAGCAGCAGGCGGGCAACCTCATTGCCGATGCTCTCGCCGCGGGTGGTCTCGGCCTGCTCCACGACCAGCTCAATAACTCCGCCTACGAACAACGCAAACAGCAGATCGACGATTTCGTGAAGTCCGGGATCCACCAGAGCTACCCGCATTACACGATCGGCCCCGGCGGCGCTACCCCGCTGACCTGGCTGCACCAACAGCTGATCGACGTGGCACACAACTAACGCTTGCGCGGTATCGGCGACCGACTACCGGCCGGTCGCCGATACCGCTGTGGCATCCCGGCAGACCCCCAAAGGCACCGTCTCGGGCCACGACCGACCCGCAGCTCCGCTGGTGGCGCATGCTGACAGCAAATGCTGACCGCTCGGACCTGTTACCACCTACATCACGGACGTTGACAGCCACCAGCAGCGCTGATAGTCGTAGGCTATGACTTATCCGGATGATTTCGATTTCGAAGCCGTCTACCAAGGCACAGCCGGCCCGTTCGGGCCGGGCGTCAAACCGCCGTGGAGTATCGGGGAACCCCAGCCCGAGCTCGCCGCGCTGATCCAGCAGGGCAAATTCCATGGCGATGTCCTCGATGTCGGATGCGGGGAGGCGGCGATCTCGCTGTATCTGGCCGAACAGGGCTACACCACCGTGGGACTGGATCTGTCACCGACCGCGATCGAGCTGGCCCGCGCCGAGGCCGCCCGGCGCGGCCTGGGCAACGCCTCCTTCGAGGTCGCCGATATCACCTCCTTTACCGGCTACGACGGCCGCTTCGGCACCATTGTCGACAGCACGCTGTTCCATTCGATCCCGGTCGAGGCGCGGGCGGGCTATCAGCAGTCGATCGTGCGCGCCGCCGCGCCGGGCGCGTCCTATTACGCGCTGGTTTTCGACCGGGCCGCCCTGCCCGATGCACCCGTACCGGGTCCCGCGCCGGTCACCGCCGACGAGCTTCGTGCGGCGGTGGAGAACTACTGGGTGGTCGATGAGATCAGACCGGCGCGTATCCATGGCGACCTGCCCGAAGGCGACATCGGATCGCCTGCGGGCGGCCCGATGTTCCGGTTCGAGGGCATACGCGACGAGCCCACCGGCCGCAAGTCGGTTCCGGCCTGGCTATTGAGCGCCCACCTCGGCTGATCCCGCCACAGCGAGATCACGGGTGCGCGGTACTTCTCGGATTCGTACGAATCGATTTCGTCGAGATCATCCAGAACCCGGCGTGGCCCGAGTGAACGAATCGCTCACCGTCGCCGTGCCCCGTCGATCGACCGGAAATCCAACGGCCCCAGCTCGATCGGAGTCCGCGACTGCCCCGGTCCGAGACCGGACCGGGGCAGCTCGTTCAGGAGTATTCGCTCACGACGTCGACAACCCAGACAATGCCGAAGCGGTCGCGCAGCATTCCGTAGGCGGGCGACCAGCCCGCCGGGCCGATCGGGATCACGATCGTCGCGCCGTCGCAGAGCTTGTCCCAGTAGCCGCTGACCTCGTCGACGGTCTCGCCGCGCACGGAGACGAAGAAGGGATTCTCACCTCTGTCGAAGGACATTCGCGAGGGTACGTCGTAGGCCATGACGTGAAATCCGTTGTCGGCGCGCACCTGGCCCCACATCACCTGGTCGGCCTCCTCCTCGATGTTCCCGGCGTCCTTATATGTGACAGCGGCGAGATCGCCGCCGAATACGGATCGATAGAACTCCAGTGCGGGTCGCGCGTCGCCGCGGAAGTTCAGGTGGGTGGTGGTCGTGACGGCCATGGTCGGCTCCTTACCTTCGAATTGATACCTGCGTGGGCAACAGTCGCTTCGGAAGCGGTCAGGATGTGTCCTCTTCTTCGGGCAGAATGCGAAATGTGCCGAAGACCTCCGCGCGGCTGTTGTCGTTGCTCTCGCTGCTGCAGACGCGCCGGGACTGGCCGGGGACACTGCTGGCCGAGCGGCTGGAGGTCAGTCCACGCACCGTGCGCCGCGATGTCGACCGCTTGCGCGAGCTGGGCTATCCGATAGTGGCGATCAAAGGTCCCGACGGTGGGTACCGGCTCGGCGCCGGTGCGCAACTCCCGCCGCTGCTGTTCGACGACGAACAGGCCGTCGCCCTGGCCGTCGCACTTCAGCTCGCCACCACAACCGGCGCGGGGATCGAGGAAGCCGCGGCGCGTGCCCTGAACACCGTCCGGCAGGTCATGCCCGCACGCCTGCGCCACCGCATCGACGCCTTCCAGGTCACTGCCGTCGACCGGCCCGCGGCCCGGCCGGACCCACACGTCGACCCCAGCGTGCTCACGACACTCAGCGCTGCCGTCCAAGCCCGCGAAGTGCTGCGCTTCGACTACGTATCCCCATCGGAAACCGGCGACGGTGCCGCGGGATCTCCACCGCGCCAGGTGCAACCCCACCACCTCGTATCTTGGGACCGGCGTTGGTATCTCGTCGCCTGGGACCTCGACCGCAACGACTGGCGCATCTTCCGCGCCGATCGAATCACTCCGCGCATCCCCGGGGGACCCCGCTTCACCCCGCAGGAACTGCCCGGAGGGAACGTAGCCGCATTCGTCACCGGCAGGTTCCGTGGCTCCGGGGACTCGGGCGACTGGCCCTGCCGCGGCGAGGTGCTGCTCAACCTGCCCGCCACCGTCGTATCCCGGTACACCCGCGACGCAGTGGTCGAGGAACTCGGCCCGAACCGCTGTCGGCTCAGCATGGGCTCATGGTCATGGGTCGGCCTGGCCGCGGCCATCGGCAGGTTCGATGCCGACATCGAGGTCGTGGGCCCGGCCGAACTTCACGCCGCCTTCGCGCGCCTGGCCCACCGCTATACCGACGCGGCGAGCCATGGAACCAACACTCTGGCAGACGACTAGGGAGTCACCCAAGGCGGGCGCGCCACCGCCTCGCACCGTGCGGCACAACCGATTCCACGGGCTGCGCCCGCGCGACGAAGTCGATGCCCAAGCGGCGGGACACTGTCGCCAACGGCAGCGCCCTGGCCAGCGCACGGCCCCGCTTCGTCAACATTCCCTCCAAGATCGGACAGGTCGTGGCGGTGCCCGCGCTCGCCGCCAACGGTGCGCGTTCAGCCCGATCCCCCGGTTGTCCGGACGACCCGTACGCTCGAACGCGCCATCGTGGAACTGGGTTCGGCACAACCGATTTCGCGGATACGGTGGCCGAGCTCGCGGCCCGCACGAGAATCACCCGGGCGACGTTCCACAACCGCGTCGGTAGCCCCGTGGAGTTGCTCATCGGTGTGCTCTGCGCGGTCACCAAACAAGACCTGGTCGACGCGGCGGTCGCGTGCGCACCCGTCTGGTGGAGCTGACCGTCGTGAATGCTCCACAGGCCGAACGCATCCCGCGCCTGGAAGTGGATGCACCGCCATCCGCCGGACGCCTCCACCCCTTCGACACCGAGGTCTTCCAGATTCGCTGGCGCATCGCGAAGACCGTCACTATCCGGCCGAGCGCAGCGTCTGCCGTAGATTTGGAATGTCGCCCCGGTCTCTCTTCCCGATCATTCGCACCCACTTCGGCGGCGGTGAATATCCGGAACTTCCTGTTCAGCCCCAACAGGATTCAGCTCTCTGCGATCAACTTGCCTCACCTTTTCTGCCAGCATCGACAGCCTGCAGTTACTTCATCGAATAATGCTGCGTCGCAAGAGCTTCGAGTGATTCCGGCTGAAAAAGTGGAGTAAATGCGGAGTTCCGCGTGGTCGACACCCACATGTCCGAGGTACATCGAACATCCACCGACCAGCACAGTTCATGGCTTGATGGAATGTCCGGCCCTGTTGAGCGTGTCAACAGTCCTTCAGCAAGGCGATCCGATGACTTCACGATCGACGTGACTCTCGAGCAGCGACAGATGGGCATCAGTGTCCGATTTTCCGAATTCCGCAGCAGTCGCATATCTTTCGCGGAAATCCGAGACCATCGGTTAGATCTTGTCGGACATCGGCGGTCATCGCGGGCGTTCGCGAAAGCCAACGCTGTACCGCTACACCTGCGCGCAATGAGCAAGGGTCGCACGTTTGCACAGAATTAACGTGGAGGGCACACGACTGCAGCCGACAGCGCACTGGCGACCACTAAGCTCGATGACGCGTCCTCGACACGCACATCGGCATCACCGCAAGAGCGGAGCGGCTCGAACGGTTCCCAGCGCCCGCGGATGCCGACACACCACAAATGCGTCACGGCACCATCACAGTTGAACTGCATCGGCAGCCTGTCCTGAACCCAGCGAAGCGGAGACCCCATGTTGCACGCCGACCTGAAAACTGCCCGCCACCTGGAAGCCCGCATCATGACACCGGGCCAACTCGCCAGCTGCCCATCCGCCCACCGAGCGACACCGTCGCAAAATATTCCGCTGTCGCCCGATAACGGACCATCCCGACAACTCAGCTCGCTCGATGTCCTGCTGCTCAATGCCGAGTCACCCACCATGCTGCTCCACGTCGGGTCGGTCACGCTGCTGGAACCATCCACCACAGGCGATGCGCTGGATGTCACGGCGCTGCGCCGGTTGATCGCGAGCCGACTGCATCTGATCGCACCGCTGCGGTGGCGATTGCGCACCGTCCCGTTGGGTCTCGACCTCCCCTACTGGGAAGACAGCGACACCATCGACCTCGGATATCACGTGCGAGATACACGCCTACCCGAAGGTTCGAACGACGAGGCGCTGGCCGATCTCGCCGCCCGCCTGCACGCGCAGCCGCTCGACCGAACTCGACCACTGTGGGAATGCCACCTGATCTCGGGGTTGACCGAAGGCCGCCAAGCCATCTACACCAAGGTGCACCATGCCCTGATCGATGGCGTATCCGGAGCGGAGGTCATGGCCGCAGTCTTCGACATCGTGCCCGAGTCCCAGCCCGTGCCCCCACCGTCCGACGGGCTCCGATTGGCACGAACACCCAATCCCGCCGAAGTTCTCGGCCGCGGCATCGCACACACGATGACCCGCCAGGCCGATCGGGTCCGCCTGCCGCTACGCCTGGGCCCGATGCTGCCGAACGCACTCAACGATATGCCCAAAGCCAATCCCACACTGCCGGGCAACGGCCCCAACGGCACCGACCGGTCCTTCGCCTTCGTTTCGCTACCGCTCGACACTGTCAAACAGATCAAGAACAGCTTCGGCGGCACCGTCAACGACGTGGTGATGACATTGTGCACCAGCGCATTTCGCCGCTGGCTACTCGACCACGACGCTCCGGCCGACGACCCGGCCGTGGCCGCGATCCCGGTATCGGTGCGCACCCAGGAACAACTCGGCACCGCGGGTAACCAGTTCTCCATCATGCTGTGCGAACTCCCCATCGGCGAACACGACCCACAGCACCGCATGAAACTCACCCACGCCGCAATGCTCGCCGCCAAGGACCGCTTCCACACCACCCCACCGGCCCTGCTGCACTACGCCACCGCGGCCCTACCGCAGATCCTGCACGGCCTGGCCACCCGCCTACTCCTGCGCGTCGCCGCCCCCGCACTCCCCCTGGCCAACATGGTCGTGTCCAACGTCCCCGGGCCGCAGATACCGTTGTACGCCGGGGGAATTCGGGTGGCCGGGAGCTATCCCATCTCCGTCCTCACCGACCTGTCCGGCCCGCTCAACATCACCGTCATGTCCTACAACGGCCACCTCGACTTCGGCATCCTCGCCTGCACCGACACCATCCCGGACGTCTGGAACTTCGCCACCTACTTTCAAGACGCACTCACTGAACTGGTTGATTGCGCCTGCTAGTTCGTCGGGGGGTTGCCAAGTGGTGGAATCGTTGAGATAGAGCGGCCCTGGCCAGCAAGCTGTCCCCGAAGGCCGCGCCGCCAACGAGGCGGTGCGGGGCTTGCGGGGCAGACCGCCGCCCAGCGCGCCCGCGCCGCGAGGCCGACCGTCGCCGTGGTGGAGCGGGAATTGGTCGGCGGTTGGCAGGACTCGGTGGTCAGGAGTTGGTCTCGACCGGTGTCTGCACGGCTATTTCGCCACCCAACTCGTAGCCGCCGAGCAGCTCCAGTTCGTCTCCGCTCCAAAATCGTCCAGGGTCGTACCAGTTGGGGCTGTGGTGCCCGGGCAGCAGTCCCATCTCCTGGTATGTCGCGGCGACGACTTCCGCGCAGTACGCGTTCTCGAATTTTTGTGCGGCGGCCTGGCGTGACTTGTTGCGCGGCAGGCGCGCCCGGCCGCGTAGCCAGCGTCCGGCGAGAGCGGCCGTGGATGGGAACGGGGTGCCATCGAGTCGGGCGATGGTGCGCAGCAGGCTGTCCTCCATCTCTCGGGTGGCCGGACGGTTCAACTGGCGCAACCAGGTCCGCTGACCGTAGCGGTGCGCCCACACCAGCACGGCATCGCGCAGATTGTGCAACTGGACGCCGCGGTGCACGACTCCCGACCACATATCGGGCAGCGATCGGCCGAGTTCCGCATGCCAGATCAGTGCGGGCAGATCGTCGATCACGACGGACATGCCGACATGGTTCACCGGGCTGTTCGTCGTCATCCGGATCGCCCGGTCGGCGGCCGAATGACCACGGAACAGCCAGATGTCGCCGGTTCTGGTGAGCTCGAGTGCTCGGTCGAGGCTGATGCCCGTACCCGTCATGGCCGTAGCCTATGCGGTATGAGGTGGTGGAAGGCAGTGGGATTGGCGGGGGCGGCCGGTGTGGTCGCCACCGGTGTGGTGATCGTGCGTGCCGAGCGCCGCCGCCGCGCCTACACCCCGGACCAGGTCCGCGAACAACTACACATGCGATTCGCCCAAGCGACCTCGGCCCGGACAGGCACTGAAAACCCCACTCCGGCAGCGCAGGACGCCTCCGGTATCCGCGTGCGCATCCGACGTTTGTTTCGGCGCCGACCACAGCCGGGGCACCGACCTGGATGAGGTCACCGGGTCGGCAAGACCGGCGGGACGTATTCGAACGTCATTCCGAGCAACCACACGAGCAGCAGTACCACCGGCAGATGGAACATGAACTGCAGGAACGTGAAACCGACGAGGTCGCGCGCCCGCAGTTTGAGTACTGCCAGCAGGGGCAGCATGAAGAACGGATTGACGAGGTTGGGCAGTGCCTCGGCCACGTTGTAGATCTGGACCGTCCAGCCCAGGTTCATGTGGACATCGGTCGATGCCTGCATGACATAGGGGGCTTCGACCAGCCACTTTCCGCCGCCGGACGGGACGAATATGCCCAGCACCACCGTGTAGATGGCGATGACGATGGCGAAGCCGCCACCGCCACCGATGTTCGTGAAGAACTCCGCGAGATGTTCGGAGACGGTAAGACCGCCCCGGCCCTTAGCTTTGGTGAGTATCGCGGCCATGGCGGCGTACAGGGGGAACTGGACGAGAATGCCGGCCGTGGCGGGTACGGCGAGCGAGATGGCCTGCAAGAACCTGCGCGGTGTTCCATGGAGTACCAAGCCGAGCATGAGGAAGATGAGCAGATAGCCGTTCAGGCTGCTGACCACGGTGAGTACTGGTTTGGTGACGAGCTGGGAGATCAGCCAGCCTGCCGTCAGCAGGCCGGCCAGGACCGGCAAGATGCGGCTGTATTCGAGCCATTCCCCTGGCCGCGAGCGCGGTGGCACTTCCGCGGGCTGGTCGTCCAGATCTACATCCAGGTCCTCGGCGCTCTTGATGGCTGCGCCCTTCGGCGCCGAGAAGTGCGCGACCACCACGGTCAGCGCCATGATGATGGCGCACATGAGCAGGGACTGCCAGGTGAAGATCGTGTGGCCAAAATCGAGGACGCCGGTGATCTTCAGCAGTGCCGGCGGCAACGAGGTGGCGGTGGCCTGTAGCTGCGCGGCCGAGGAGGAGATTCCCAACGCCCACACCGCGCCCAACCCCATGAAAGCCGCCGCGCCGAGCGCGCGATAGTCCACGCGCAGATCGGTCCGACGGGCGATCGCCCGGGCCAGCAGACCACCGAAGACCAGACTGAGTCCCCAGTTCAGAAACGAGACCGACATGGAGAGGAAGGCAACGAGACCGACTGCGCTGCTGGCGGTTTGCGGCACGGTGGCCAGCCGTTCGATCAGCCGGGCGACAGGCGGGGATGTGGCGACGACGTATCCGGTGAGGACCACCATGGCCATCTGCAGAGTGAAAGCTGTCAGATCCCAGAAGCCGTCGCCGAACGCGTTGGCGACCGTTTGCGGTGACGAGCCGTTGGCCAGTGCGGCGGCGGCCACGATGAATACGCCTGCGAGTGCGACGACGTAGGCGTCCGGGAACCACTTCTCCGTCCATCCGGCGAGCGACTGCGCGACTCGTGCGAGGCCCTTTTCGGAGCTGGCTTCTTCGATGGTGGACGTCATCCAGTTATCCCTCTACTTTCCACACGCTGCCCGTACGCATGTGACGCAGCGCACAAGCTCGGTTGCAAAGTATTGGTGTCGATTTGTATGCGGGCAATAGGGAAATGCGCAGGTACCATCTGCAAAACTGCAGAAACCGTCGGCGGTCCGGCAGTCAGCGGCTCGTCCCCCGTCGCGCTTTTCCGCCGACCTCCGATCCGTGATCTGCCAGCCCGTTCGGCAACAGCGATGGACTCAGCTAATTTTGGTGACGGGTAACGATTTCCATCAGACCGACGTCGGGAAACGCAGTGGCACCGCCAATTTCGAAGCACGAACCGAAGTGATATCGACCGAGAGCAGCTACGAAGGATTGTGTTGCGGCACAGGCGATCAGCGATCCGACCCCCGCCGTTCCCGATTCGATCACACTGTGCCGACGACACCCCATACTCTCGAATCCAGAATTCAACGATGACTTTCGAGGGGCCCTGCGGGCCGGACAGAGGAGCACTATGACCGCCAGATTCGAACTCCGACAAGAACTCTGCGGTCCACGTGCCACGGCCGCCGCGCTGCGCCGCGGATGAGTGATCTGGTAACCCGCGCTCAGCTCATCCTGCTGGCGCGCACACTGCACGTTCCCGTGCAACGACTGGCTCATCTGGAGCGGCTCGGCGCCGAACACCTGCACGAACTGCAGCAGCGGATGGCCGCCATCATCTTCGATCAGCACGCCGAGACCTTTGCGCGCATCAGCAAATTGGTGCCGATCATTCCGCTGAGTATCTCGATGCCGCTGGTCCAGCGGATCGTGCCGCCGATGATGGCGGGCCGGGCAGCGGGTGCTGTCGGTGTCGAACATCCGAAGAAGGCTGCCGAGACGGTAGCCCTGCTCGACACCTCGTATGCGGCCGATTGCGCGCCGTACCTGGATCCCACGATGGTCGGTCAGCTCGCCGATGTGGCGCCACCCGAACCGATCGTGCACATCCTCAATGAACTGCTGCGCCGCAGGGATTACGTCACGGCAGGCCCGTTCTTGGCCTATGCGACACCGGCCCTGATCGCTGCTGCGGAGCATGGCGTACTCGACGATGCCGGACTCATCTACTCCGCCGCCTACGCATTCTCGGGGGCCAGTATCAGCGCCATCCTGCGCCAACTACTCGCCGGTCAACAGGAGCGAATTCCGCGCATTGTGCACATCGCCCTCAATGGGCCGTCCGATCTGCGGCTCGCGGCCCTGTCGGCCTTCGCGCGCTGCGATGCCGACGTGATCGACGCCATCGGCGACATCATGTTCACCATCGAATCCACCGAATCCATCAGCAACCTCATCGTCACCGCGATCCATCTGGGTGCGGTCGCGGAGCTGCTGACCTTCACCGGCCAGCTCAGCCCGCAGGCGCTCGACCGGATGGCAGCGAATCCGATCATGGGCAATGAAGCCGCGTTGGCGGCTATCATCGGCACCCTCGACAGCCACGCCGAAGCAGGTGTGTGGCGGGGTCTGATCCAGCTGCTGGCCCGCGGTTACGTCGACAGTCAACGACGCAGTGCCCGGCTGCTCGCCGAACTGTCCGACGCGACCGTCGTCACCCTCCCCTCGATCGCCACCGAAACCGACCTCTGGCCGATGCTGCTCCAGGTGATCGCGGCGGGCGATGCCGATGTCCAGACCCGAGTAGGCGCCCTATGGTCCACGTTGCCTCCGGAACGCCGCGCCGGACTGGAATGGCATATCCACCACTTCGACGTGGACGGTCGGCTGGCGTTGATCACCGAGCAGATTCCGTCGATGTCGGTGGAGGAAGTCTTCTTTCGACGCCGTCAGATGGGGCGCAGGCGCGGCAGCTATTGACGGCTGGGACGTTCTCAACCGCCGTCAGCGGCCGCCGAGCCAGCGTTGCTGCAACATCCAGTGGTTGTCCCACCAGGCGCGGATGACAGCGGGATCGGCGTCGAACGGTGGTGGCGGCGACTCACCGGGAAAGAGCCAGCTGCCATCCGGCGCACCGACGGTGGTCGAGGTCGGCGACTCGGCGGTCGTGGAGGCGGTTGGTTCGGGCGGGTCGGTGGTTTCGGTTGTGGGGGCGGAGGCTGTTCTGGGCGGGGTGCGGCGGATAGGTGTCGGGGTGGTTGTCGTCGACCAGATCGGGCCCGACGTCGGCTCGATGGTGACGGGTTCGGATGACTCTGCCGACGGTGCGGCTTCGATCGTGATCGGCGCGGGTGCTGCGGACATGCTCGGCGGCAGCGATTCGGCGGTCCGGCTGGCGACCTCCACCGGATGGTCGTCGCGGATCTGCGCCACCGCGATTCCGGACGCACCCAGCACGGTCGCGACGGCGGCGGCACCGAGCAGCAGCCGCCGGGTCCGGCCGTCATCGGTGGGCACCGCCACCGGTAGCTCCCGAAGCCGCTGGGCCGCGATCAGTGCCGCACCGCGTGCCACGGCATCGGCGGGATCCGCGACCGGGATCACCGGCGCCTCGAGTCCGAGCACCAGCACGGTCGCGATATCGGGATCGTCGGCACCCGAACCGCAGACAGCGACCGCGTCCGGTCGCACAGCGACCGAATCCAATATCGGCAATATCCGGCCGACCGTCTGATCGGCGGTATCGGCGTCGACAGTGCCATACGCCCACGAGCCGGAGGCCGATACGGCGTCGCGCTCCGGTCCGAGCAACACGAATGACGTGTGACCGTCCGCGATCTCCAACGCCAGCACGGTGTCGAACTCGTCGAGTCCCGGCTCTTCTCGGGTCATCACGGCCAGCGCCGACCGCTCCGAAACCAGTGACGACGACGCCCACTGTCCGGCCGCGAGCTGCGAGACGATCAACCGTCGCTCGGCCACCGACCGGTACACGATGGCAACGTCCTCGACCCGGGCACTGTCACCCAGCTCTTCCGCGAAACCGTCCAGTACGCCAATGATCGCCGCACCGACCTCGTCCTCTCGCAGACGTGGCTGTGCCGCACACAAGACGATCTCCGGCGCCCCGTCCCCCAGCACGACCCCGCGCACCATCGTCCGCTCCGCCGATATCCCCACTGTGGCCATGCAGTACACCTCTACTCGGTATGGACTCTCCTCTGTCATTCGCAACGGACACATCGACCGACTGCACGTCTGCCCGACTTCCTTCGGCACATCGCCGTCACTGTCCGCTTCCCGCGTTCCCGACCACCAGCGTTCACCCACGTGCGCAGATCGACCGCACCGACACGCCCAGCGAGATCGGATTCGATGCCGTCGGGTGCCCGCGCCCTTCCCAACCATGAAGTCTCCGCGCCCGCCGGAATGGTCCGAATGGTCGAACATGGAGTTCGGTCGATTCGAGGAGGGTCACATGAAACCCAGCGGCACAAGGATTCTCGACATTGTGGGTAGCCGTCGGATGGCGGTGGCGACGTTGGCGGCGATCACCGGGTTCTACTATCTGTTCGTCGCATTCACCAACTGCGTGGATACCGATACCAACCGAAACGCCGTCGCCGCTGTGCTGTCGATGAAATCGACGATCCACAACGCCGGAACCGATTGGCGAGCGATCACGAACAGCAGCGTCGCCCTGGTCGCCTACATCCTGATCGTGATCTGGGAATTTCTGACCGCCTTCGCGCTGCTGGCGGCCGCGGTGGTCTGGGGCCGGGTGCTGACCGGACGGCCGCGCCGACTTCGAGCCGGTATCGACGCGGCCGTGAAACTGTCGAGCCTGGGCTGGACCATGGCAATGCTGCTGTTCGCGGGCGGGTTCCTCACGATCGCGGGTGAATGGTTCCGGATGTGGGCCAATAAGCAGGTGAACGCATCATCGGCGGCGCTGCAGAACTTCCTGATCGCCGCCGTCGGCTTGATCCTCGTGCATCTTCCCGAATCGAGCACGCCGCGGGATACCCCTCGTGACACCGATGAACCCGCCGGGCACAGAGCCGCCGTCGAAGACGACGGCCACGGTGGACCAAGTGTTCAAGGACGCACACCGCTGAGGTGACGGCGGAACCAGTCGAGGGCCAGATCCGCCACCTGCTCGAGTGTGCCGGGCTCCTCGAACAGGTGCGTCGCATGGGGGACGATGTCGATCTCGCTCGGACACGGCATCCGCAGCCGGGCCTGCTGATTGAGCTCCAGCACCAGCTGGTCGTTACCACCGACGATGAGCAGCGTCGGCGCGCGGACCAGCGCCAACCGCGGACCGGCCAGGTCGGGGCGGCCGCCACGAGACACCACTGCCGCGATCTCGATGCCGGGCTCGGTGGCCGCCCACAGCGCGGCACCCGCTCCGGTGCTCGCGCCGAAATATCCGGTGGCAAGCTCGCTCAGCTCCGGCCGCGTGCGCAACCAACGGGTCACCTCGACGAGCCGATGAGCCAGCAGCTCGATATCGAAGACTCGGGCACGATCACCCTCCTCGTCCGCGGTCAGCAGGTCGACCAGCATCGTCGCGAGTCCCGCACGATTCAGGACATCGGCGACCAACCGATTTCTCGGACTGTGCCGACCGCTGCCGCTGCCGTGCGCGAAGACGACCAGAGCGGTGACGTCTTGTGGGACGGCCAATATCCCGGCCAGTCGAATGGAATCCGACGGCACCGTGACCTCGTCTGTGCGCGTCAAGGGATCGGATGCAAAGGACTGCATCGCACACCTCCTGATATCCGGACTACCCCGACCAGTCGGTCATGCGCAAGGGTTTGAAGTGGTCGGCCGAGTATTCAGGCCCCCCGAAGACAGCTGAGCTGATGTGCCGCGGTCTGCGATGGGTCTCAAATTTTGCGACTGGCCTGTACCAGGCTGTTTTCGATGCGGCCCAGGATCTCGATGGCCTCGGATTGCTCATCGTCGGTCAGGGAGTCGGTGACGCTGGTTTCGAGTTCGGACCACAGGCGCTCGACTTCTCGACGCAGGGCGAGACTGGCGGTCGTGGGTTCGATGATGCTGGCACGCTTATCGTCGGCGCTGGGACGGCGGCGGACGAACCCAGCGTGTTCGAGACGCCTGATCGTGCGGGTCATTGTCGCGGCGTCCGAGCCGAGCATTCGGACGAGGTCGGTCTGACGCTGGGGGCCGAGGTCCCACAGCTGCATCATGACCAGTTCCTGACCGGGGTGCAGTCCGACGCGGCGCAGCAGTTGCCCGGCGAGCATGCGGTGCAGTCGCGCCACCCGCAGAATGGCATGCGACATCGCGCCAGCCTGGACCGACGGCGGCAGCGGGACATCGGCCGCTGCCGTGGCCTCCTCATGGACGGGATCGCCGATCTCCATATCCTTCGACAACCGTTCCTCGCCATTCGTAAAACTGCTCGAACAGCTGGCTACTCTACGCAGCCACCCCGTCGAGCGAGTCCGCCGCCGCAGTCGGGATGGCTTGCCTTCACCCGCCATTGCGGGCGCTGATCACCGGGCGTTGCACGTCGGCAGGGCTGTTGACGCCGAAACTGATCAGGCTGGGCGTCCTGTTGCACGCCGGAATGACCAGCGCGGACGCTGCCGAAATCCCGCGCACCCGCGTCATGGCGCAAGCGGTGGTCAAGCTCGCCGCCACCATGGACGTGCGTACCCGACGCGCGGCTGCGTCCCGCCCCGGTCCAGGCGATGCTGACGGGCATTGCCAGCCGGCGCTATCTGCTGCGCATGCCCGGTCCGCAGGCAGCCGACATCGTGCGGTCGACCGTCCCGTCCTGCGCGAGTTGTTCGCGCCGACCGATCCTGATCGCGAACACAAGTAGCTCGCAGATCTCTGTTCGAACAGTAAAATTCGGCACCTGAGCAGCGCTGAGCACATACTACGAACGCGGCAGTCGAACCTTCTGATCTCTATCTCGATGATATCTAGGACCTTTTCTGCTTGTGATCCACGGCACACAACTGCCAGGAATTACGGTCTGTCGATACCTGTTCAAACAGGTAAATATTTCCGCCAGAAGGAGCTCGAGCCGATGACCACAGCATTCGATCCGATCGACGTCGCGGGCAAGCGCCTGTCCAACCGCATCGTCATGGCACCGATGACCCGCAGCCGCGCGTACGGACCGGGGTCCAGCCCGACAGCGGCCATGGCGACCTATTACGCACAGCGCGCCAGCGCCGGGCTGATCGTCACCGAGGGCACGCAGCCCTCGGCGGTCGGCCAGGGCTACCCCTTCACGCCCGGACTCCACTCACCGCAACAGGTGGCGGCGTGGCGGCCGGTGACCGACGCGGTACACGCCGCGGGCGGGACGATCTTCGCCCAGCTGATGCACACCGGCCGCATCGGACATCCGAGCATGCTGCCCGAGGGATTGTGGCTCGTCGGCCCGTCGGCGGTGGCCGCCGCCGGAAAGACGTTCACCCCGGAAGGGATGCAGGACTTCGTGACTCCGGTGGAGCTCGCCGAAGCCGATATCGCCGCGACGATCGCCGATTTCGCACAAGCCGCCCGCAACGCGATCGACGCGGGTTTCGATGGCGTCGAATTGCACGGCGCCAATGGCTATCTGCTGCATCAGTTCCTGTCCACCAACGCCAATCGGCGCACCGACGGCTGGGGCGGCTCGACGCAGGGACGGATCCGATTCCCCATCGCGGTGGTGCGCGCGGTGGCCGACGCGATCGGCGCCGACCGGGTCGGCTTGCGCATCTCCCCGGCCAACCCGCTCAACGACATCGCCGAGGACGACTACCGCGACACCTACCGAGCACTGGTCGAGGCGATCGAGCCCCTCGACCTGGCCTACCTGCACGTCATGGAAATGGGCCCCAAGGCCGATCGGGACCTCACCCTGGATTTGCGCAAGCGTTTCACCGGCACGTTCGTCCTCAACCCCGGCACACCCGGCGCCGCGACCGGTCCCGACGAACTCTCATTGATCGAGGACGGGACAGCCGACATGCTCTCGTTCGGCGCGCTGTTCCTGGCCAACCCGGACCTGCCCGCCCGGCTGGCGGCCGGGGGCCCGTTCAACACCCCCGATCAAGCCACCTTCTACGGCGGCGACGAACACGGCTACACCGATTACCCCACGCTCACCGCGTGAACGCGGCCGCCTTCGCGACCCCGGGTCGCCACCCCTACGACGGTGGTGACCTGGGTGGTCGCACCCCGGAGCGGCGTCTTCAGCAACCCGATCCTGGCGTGTACGCTCTCAAAGAAGATCATGTAAATGTGACAGGGGTCACAGCTCCTGCCGCTAGTTTCGTTGTGCCAGATTGTCGGACCACGCGCCCTGTTGGAGTTCCGATGGCGCTCGTTCACACGCCCGTCCCGACGAGTGAAGGGGTTGGCTCGGCACTCGTCGCCGCGGGCATCGTTGCTCGATAGCCGGGTGTGCGCCGTATGCAATCACCTGTCGGGGAAACCGGATCCGTCACTACGGAGACCTCATGAGTTCACCGAATCGATTCGACGAAATGCAAAGTCGCGTCGCAGATATCGCTCCCGTCTTCCGCAAGCCGCTGGACTCGCCGTACGAGATTTCGAATGAGCTGTTCGCCGCGCTGCGGCACGTCCTGCACGACGTCGGCGGACAGCCGGATGTGCCGATCGAGTACAAGGAAAAAGTCGAAGAACCCTGGGAGATGAACACCTACGTCACCTGCGAATGCCTCGGCTGGCGTGGCGTGTGGAATTCCGAGGAACGCCGCCGCGCCGAGAACGATCTCGGCGCGACGCTCTACTTTGGGCTGCCCTACTACGCGCGTTGGGCGACCGTCGCCGCGAAGGTACTGGTCAACAAGGGTTTGATCACCCCGGACGAGCTGTCGGCGAAATTGGACGAGGTACGCGCGCGGTTGGAGACGCGGACATGACCAGGAAGTACCGGATCGGCGATCGCGTCCGGGTGCGGGACGCGACATCGATGTTCCACACCCGCACCCAGGCCTACACCCGCGGGCGGACGGGTGTCGTCGTCGAGAACCGGCCCGAGTGGGTGATTCCGGAGGACGAGGCGTGGGGACGCGACAACGGCCGCTTCGAACCGTTCTATGTGGTCCGGTTCCGCCAGATAGACCTGTGGCCCAAATACACCGGCTTCGACGTCGACACCCTGGAGACGGAGGTGTCCGAGCACTGGCTCGAACCAGCGGAGGAGGATTCACAGTGAGTCGGACCCACGACCACGGGGCGCACGCACCGATCGAGACGAGCGGCGAGATCAGCGAGTTCGAGGTCCTGGAGACCGCGATTCGCGAACTCGCCATCGAAAAAGGCCTGTTCTCACAGGAAGACCATCGACGGTTCTCGGAATGGGCCGAATCGGTCGGTCCGCACGGCGGTTCGACACTGGTCGCCAAGGCGTGGACGGACCCGGATTTCAAGGCGCGCCTGCTCGCCGACGGGACCGAGACCTGCAAGGAAGTCGGCATCGACTGGCGCGACCCGACCGGCTCCGGAACGCCGAGCGACTACACCTACTTCTACGTGCTGGAGAACACGCCCGAGGTGCACAACGTGATCGTGTGCACGCTGTGTTCGTGCTATCCGCGGCCGGTTCTCGGGATGTCTCCGGACTGGTATCGCACCCCGAACTACCGTCGTCGCCTGGTGCGTTGGCCCCGTGAGGTGCTCGCCGAATTCGGCCTGCACTTCCCGCCCGACGTCGAGGTCCGCGTGCACGACTCGAACCAGAAGTCCCGTTTCATGGTGCTGCCGATGCGCCCCGCGGGCACCGAGGGCTGGACCGAGGAACAACTCGCGGCCATCGTCACCAGGGACACGATGATCGGCGTGGCACTGCCCCAGGTGGACTGGACTGCACAGGTGCCACCGAACCAGGTCCATGCCGACACGAGCAAGGATGGGCAGCGATGAACAACGGTCCCTACGAAGTCCTGCTGGACACGCTGGACCCCGCGTCCCGGCGGGAGCGCACCCTGCCGGAGCTGGACCGCAAGCCCGACCCGTGGGAGTCGAGCATGCAGGCAACCTGCGAATGCCTGTCCTGGCGCGGCACATTTGACAACCTGGAACGCCGCCATGCCGAGGATGCGCTCGGCGAGACGATCTACCACGACTTTCCGGTGCGGACCCGATCGGCGGTCGTCACGGCCCACACGCTGATGGATCGTGGATTGATCACCCCGGAGGAACTGCGTATGCGGATGGAGGCGATTCGGACGCGGTTCAACAGGGAGTAGCCCTCCTAAGGATTCGTAGTATCCCCGCGGTGGCAGTACCACCACGCCCGCGGCGCCCAACACCACTCCGACGCGGTAGCCCGGCGATCCACTTCCGATGAAATGCGTTCTGCGACAACAACTCCTACCCTTTGTCAGGGGTCGCTACGATGGAAGGGTGCGGATCGGAGTCGGACTCTCCACCGCGCCGCGAGCGCGGCAGGCGGGCGTGGAGGCCGCAGCGATCGCGCGCGAGCAGATCGCGGGCGAGTCGCCATCGCTTGCTGTGCTGCTGGCGTCACGAGCACACACCGACGAGGCCGCCGCGGTACTCGCCGGAGTCCACGAGGCGGTCCGGGTGCCCGCACTCATCGGATGTGTGGCACAGGCCATCGTTGCGGGCCGCCGCGAGATCGAGGACGAGCCCGCGGTGGCGGTATGGCTGGCATCCGGATTGCCGTCCGCCGCAGAGACCTTCCAGCTCGACTTCGTCCGCACGACCGCCGGAGGGCTACTCGCGGGCTACCGCTTCGACAAGGCCGCGCGCGACTTCCATCTGCTGCTGCCGGACCCGTTCTCCTTCCCCGCCGACATCCTGCTCCAGCACTTGAACACCGATCTGCCCGGCACCACCGTGATGGGCGGGCTGGTGAGTGGCGCGCAGTGGCCCGGCGGCAGCAGACTGTTCTGCGACCATGAGCTGGTCACCTCCGGCGCCGTCGGCGTGCGACTGCCCGGCCTGCACAGTGTCCCCATCGTGTCGCAGGGCTGCCGACCGATCGGGTACCCGTATATCGTCACCGGCGCGCGTGGTGCGCTGATCACCGAACTGGGCGGGCGCCCACCGTTCGATCGGTTGCGCGAGATGGTCGAGGTGCTGCCACCCGACCAGCAGGAGCTGGTGACGCGTGGGCTGCAGATCGGAATCGTGGTCGACGAACATCTGGCAACGCCCGGACAGGGCGATTTCCTGATCCGCGGCCTACTCGGTGCCGACCCGTCCAGCGGCGCGATCGAAATCGGTGAGCTCGTCGAGGTCGGTACGACCGTGCAGTTCCAGGTCCGCGATGCGGTCGGAGCGGACGAGGATCTGCGGGCGGCCCTGGTTCACATGGGTTCGGATCTGCCGGGACGCCCGGCCGGTGCATTGCTGTTCACCTGCAACGGACGCGGTCGGCGAATGTTCGGAGTCGCCGACCACGACGCCGCGACCATCGAGGACCTGCTCGACGGCATACCGCTCGCCGGCTTCTTCGCCGCGGGCGAGATCGGTCCCATCGCCGGCCGCAATGCGTTGCACGGATTCACGGCGTCGATGGCGGTCTTCACCGAATGAGCGTCGATATGCGGGTCTACGCCGAGCTGAACGACTTCCTGCGACCCGGCGAGCGATACACGGTGCTGCGCCGACAGTTTCGTTCGCACCAGACCGTGAAGGATGTCATCGAGGCGGCCGGCATCCCGCACACCGAGGTCGACCTGGTTCTGGTCAACGGGCGCCCGGTGGCCTTCGACAAGCGTCCGCACGACGGCGATCGGATCGCCGCCTATCCGGTGTTCGAGAGCCTGGATATCGGCCCGGTCACCAAGGTGCGCCCACGTCCGCTGCGCGAGCCACGCTTCGTCGTCGATGTCAATCTCGGCGGCCTCGCCAAGCTGATGCGGCTGATGGGCCTGGACGTGCGCTGTCCATGGGACGCCGAGGATGCCGCACTCGCGGAACTGTCGGCGGCCGAGCATCGGATCCTGCTCACCCGCGACCGCGGACTGCTGAAGCGGCGCAACGTAACTCACGGCGTGTACATCCGCTCGGACCAGCCGGTCGATCAGATCGTCGAGGTGATCCGGCGGCTCGACCTCGGCGAGCAACTCGCACCGTTCACCCGCTGCCTGCGCTGCGGTGGCGCCGTCGTCGCGGTCGCCAAAGCCGAGATCGAAGATCTGCTGGAACCGCTCACCCGCCGCCATTACGACACGTTTCGACAGTGCCACGGCTGCGGGCGGGTCTACTGGCAGGGCTCGCACCAGCGTCGGCTCAATGCCACGGTGGCGGCGATCTGCAGCGAGCTGACTCGATCCTGACACCGGTGTCGCGATGACACGGCCGGACTATTTCGACACCGATGCCGCAGCCGGAATCTACTGTTGAACCAGATGGTGCTGCACCCGCTCGTCGGCCTCGGCCGACCGGTGCCACCGCGTTGAACGCGGTGGCGCGTGCGTAGCCGCTGACGTTGCGACCGGTCATCGGCTCGATGCCGTCCTCCAGCCGGATCCATCTTCTTGTGGCTCGAACGGGAGAAAAGCATGACGAAGCAGATCAAGGTGTGCTCGGTCGAGGACCTACCTCCGGGAACCGTGACCGGCGCGGGCCCGTATGCCGTCGGAAATATCGACGGTGAATATTTCGCGGTCACGCGCCGGTGTCGACATCTGCGGGCCGATCTCGCGGGCGGGTCGATCGAGAACGGCCGACTTGTCTGTCCATGGCATCAGGCTGCCTATGACGTGCAGAGTGGGCACATGGTGCGCGGGCCGCAGCAGATCTTCGCCAAGATCCCCGGGCTCGGCACCGTGTTCACGACGCTGACCAAGCTGTGGCCGCTCGGACGCGGCAGGGTGACGTTTTCGGGCGACGACATCGTGGTCGAGTAGATCCGAGCAGCCGGGCTCGGTCGGGTGCGCGGCCCTACCGCGTGCGGCGGACGACTCGGACTCGCTCGAAGAGGCCGAGCAGTTGCTGTGCGTCCGCCGTGGAGAGTTCGGGGGCCGCGAGTACGTCGGCTACGTCCGGCGGTGTTCCGGTCGGCAACTAATCCACCCATTGGCACGTCGGCAGATTTCCTCGGTCGAGGCGCACGGTTGTGGTTTCGCGAAAACCATAGGCGGTCAACGAGATTCCGGCAGTGTCGGCATCGACAGTGAACATTGCCGGGCGCGGGCTCGGTGAGCGGCAATCGCACCAGGCCGCTCCGGTCACACGCAGCGCTGTCGCTCCGACCGTTGGCGTCAGGCGCCGATGCGGGCCACCGTCGCGGCCACCCGCTCCAGGTGATCGGTCATCGCGGCGCGTGCGGACTCCGGCGAACCGGCCTCGATGGCGCGCACGATCGCCTCGTGCTCGCGGTCGGAATCGGTGCGGCGGTCCTGGGTCAGATTGAGGAATTCCGATTGCAGGTCCAGCGCGCGGCGGGTGTCGGCGACCATGGCGGCGAGCATGGTGTTACCGCTGGCGGCGGCGATGGCGGTGTGCAGTTCGCCGTCGTAGCGCACCCAGTCCTGGGCATCGGTGGCCGTCGCCAGCTTGTCGAGGATCTCGAACAGCAGGCGCACCTGGTCCGGCCTGCGCCGCTCGGCGGCGAAACCGGCGGCCGGTATCTCGACGAGCCGTCGCGCCTCGATCAGGTCATCGGCGCCGACACCCGCGAAGGTCGGCTGCGTATCGGCATTCTTGGAGACGATGAAAGTGCCTCGGCCGGTATGGGTTTCGGTGAGTCCGAGGATCGCGCAGGCATGCAGTGCCTCGCGGACCACCGGTCGGCTCACGCCGAACTGCTTGGCCAGCGCCAGCTCCGCGGGCAGGCGGTCGCCTACCGCGTAGTCCTCGCTCTGGATCAGACTCTTCAGCCGACGAAAGACCGCCTCGGTGGCGCCGATGCGCTGCACGTATCCCTCTTCGACCGTCACGCGACCAGTATGGAGACTTCCGCGATACGGCGTCAAAATGCTCGTTCCAGCGGGTATCGGCCACCGGCGGACCCGGCGTTGACAGCCGCTGTGACCCCCGTTACAGTCAACCTGTCTGACAGCCTGACAGCCTTACTTCTGAGCGTTCCGAACAGCGCTGAGCCCGCCCATCCGCGGAGGCTGGATCCGGCCCATGGAAGGTTTCGATGCAAGACCACGACCAACAGTCGACCGCCACCGCGCCCCAGTCGCGCATTGATATCGGCGACCTCGGCTACCAAAAGCGGCTGCGCAAGCGCCATATGCAGATGATCGCGATCGGCGGTTCGATCGGCACCGGGTTGTTCCTCGGCGCCAGCGGCCGAATGGCGCTGGCCGGCCCCTCCCTCGCCCTCGTCTACATCGTGTGCGGGATCTTCACGTTCATGGTGGTGCGCGCGCTCGGCGAACTGGTCATGTACCGGCCGTCATCGGGAGCGTTCGTGTCCTATGCCCGCGAATTCCTCGGTGAACGCGGGGCGTATTCGGTGGGGTGGCTGTACTTCCTGAACTGGTCGACGACGCTCGTCGCCGACATCACGGCGGTCGCGCTCTACGCGCACTTCTGGTCGTTCTTCGTACCCGTGCCACAGTGGGTGCTCGCGCTGATCGCGCTCACGGTCGTCGTCGGGCTCAATGTGGTGTCGGTGCGGCTGTTCGGCGAGCTGGAATTCTGGTTCGCGCTGGTCAAGGTCGGGACCATCATCGTGTTCATGGCGCTGGCCGTCGGGTTCATCGTCACCGGAACATCGGTGGGCGACAACGTCGCCGGCATCTCGACGATCACCGACCACGGCGGGCTGTTCCCGCGCGGCCTGGCGCCCATGCTCACCATCGCCCTGGGAGTGGTGTTCGCATTCGGCGGTACCGAGATGATCGGTGTCGCGGCAGGCGAATCCGATAATCCGCGGGCCGTGGTGCCGCGCGCGGTGAACTCCATCATGTGGCGGATCATCCTGTTCTACGCCGGATCGGTCATCCTGTTCACCCTGCTGCTGCCGTGGACGGCCTACTCCCCCAGTGAAAGTCCGTTCGTCACGGTGATGAGCTCGGTCGGCATCCCACACGCGGGCGATGTCATGAATCTGGTGGTGCTCACCGCGGCGATGTCGAGTCTGAACGCGGGGCTCTACGCGACCGGCCGCACCCTGCGCTCGATGGCGGTGGCGGGCGCGGCGCCGCGCTTCGCACAGCGGATGAATCGCAGCGGCGCCCCGTACGGCGGGATCCTGATCACCAGTGTGGTCGGCATTGCCGGGGTGGTGCTCAATCTGGCCATGCCGCACAAGGCCTTCGAGATCGTGCTGAACCTGGCCGGACTCGGCATTGTCGGCACCTGGGCCTCGATCATGATCTGCCACTGGATCTTCGTGCGCAGAGCCCAGCAGGGGCACTACGACCGACCGGCCTTCCGGCTGCCGTTCGCGCCGGTGCTCAACATTCTCACGCTCGGCTTCCTGGCCGCGGTGATCGTGCTGATGTTCTTCGACGACGAGATCGGCCGCATCACCCTGGCGGCGTTCCTGCTCGTCGTCGCCGCCATGGTCGCTGGCTGGTTCCGGGTGCGCGGGCGGCTCGATCCGGATGTCCTGGCTCCCATCGAGCGGCCCGGCACCGCGGCGGACGGATCGGTGTCCGCGTGACCGCTCGCGAGCTGCCGGTTGCGACTGTGCCGCAACTTCTTTCGCCGGTCACTGTCGACATCCTCTACACCGGCGGAACGTTCGGGATGGTCGATCACGGTGCCGGCCTGCGACCCCGCCGGGGCCTCGGCAGCGAGATCGCCGATGTCGTCGGACAATTCGAGCGCACGAGCGGTATCGCGGTTCGATTCGAGTACAGCGAGCTCGAGCAGGTCATCGACAGTGCCGACGCGGGCACCGGCACGGCGCGCCGGATCGCCGAACGGGTGCGCTCCGGTATCGCGCAACGGCGCGCCGACGGGGTCATCGTCGTACACGGCACGGACACGATGGCCTATGTGGGTGCGCGGATGGCATTCGAACTGCGCGATCTGGACGCGCCGGTCGTACTCACCGGCGCCCAGATCCCGCTTGGTCAGCGCGGCAGCGATGCCGGGAGCAACCTGGCGCTGGCGTTGAACCATATTGCCGCCCACCATGTTCCGGGAGCTTTCATCGCCTTTGGCACATCGCTGCATCCCGCAGTGCGGGCCAGCAAACGTGCCTGCGACCACTACGACGGATTCACCACGGTCCGGGAGTTCACACCGCCGCCGACACCGCCCCGGCTGCCCGAGACGCAGCCGCGCACGGACAGCCCACCGGTCGGACTATTCGCCGTCTTCCCCGGCATGGATCCGGACCTGCTCGACGCGGCACTGCACCACTATCGCGGCGGACTCGTCCTGGAATGCTACGGATCCGGCACGCTGCCGCTGCACGGTGACGCCACGGTGGCGGCAATTCGGGCGGCGACCACACGCGGGACTCCCGTGGTCGTCATCACCCACTGTGACAGCGGCGCAGTGGATCTCGACCGCTATCAGCCCGGCCGTGCCCTGCGCGCCGCCGGTGCCATTGGTGGTGGCGATATGACCAGGGAGGCCGCGCTCGCGAAGCTGGCGTACCTGGTCGACGCCGGCATGTCCGGTGGTGAACTGCGCCGGTGGATGACCACCAATCTGCTCGGCGAACTCTCGAACCATCATGCGACACAGCCGATCCCGAATCCAACCCACAACTGAACAGGAGCTGTTGATGATCGAAGGCACCCGCACCGAACGCGATTCCCTCGGCACCCGCGCGGTACCGCGCGATGCCTACTGGGGCGTCCACACCGCCCGCGCGCTGGACAATTTCGCCATCACGGGCGATCGCATCGGCAACTATCCGGCCCTGATCACCGCGCTCGCCGCGGTCAAACAGGCCGCCTGCCGCGCCAATCGGGACCTCGGCCTGCTCGATACGCGCCGCGCCGACGCGATCGACGCCGCCTGCGACGAGATCCGCGGCGGCGCGCTGCACGACCAATTCCCCATCGATCCCGTCCAGGGCGGGGCCGGGACTTCGACGAATATGAATGCCAACGAGGTCATCGCCAACCGCGCGCTGGAACTGCTCGGCCACGACCGCGGCGCCTACACCGAACTCGACCCGCTCGACCACGTGAACCTCGGCCAATCCACCAATGACGTCTATCCGACCGCGGTGAAACTCGCCGTCGTGCACCACATCCACGACCTGGTGGCGGCATTGGGCCGGTTGGCAACCGAATTCGACCGCAAGGCAATCGAATTCGCCGAGGTGATCAAGATGGGACGCACCCAACTGCAGGACGCGGTACCCATGACGCTCGGGCAGGAGTTCGGCACCTTCGCCATCATGGTGCGCGAGGACTGCGCCCGCCTCGGCGAGGGCACCGCGCTGTTACGCGAGTGCAACCTCGGCGGCACCGCGATCGGCACCGGGATCAACGGTCACCCCGACTATCCGGCGCTGGCCTGCACCCATCTCAGTGAGCTCACCGGCATTGCGGTGATATCGGCCGCCGACCTCATCGAGGCCACCCAGGATTGCGGCGCCTTCGTGCAGGTCTCCGGGATCGTCAAACGCGTCGCCGTCAAGCTGTCCAAGATCTGCAATGACCTGCGGCTCATGTCCTCGGGGCCGACGACCGGCCTCGGTGAGATAAGCCTGCCCCCGGTTCAGGCCGGTTCCTCGATCATGCCCGGCAAGGTCAACCCGGTCATCCCGGAGGTCGTCAACCAGGTCGCGTTCGCGGCCATCGGCAACGATATGACCGTCACCATGGCCGCCGAGGCGGGACAGCTCCAGCTCAACGCCTTCGAGCCGATCATCGCCTACAGCATGCTGCGCACCACCGCACATCTGACCGCCGCTGTCGATGCCCTCGCGACCAGATGTATCGCGGGCATAACCCCGCACCGCGAACATCTGGAACAGGGTGTCCGGCGCTCGATCGGCATTGTCACCGCCCTCACCCCACATATCGGATACGCCGAGAGCGCCCGCATCGCCAAGCAGGCTTTGCACACCGGCCGCCCCGTCGAGGAGATCGCCACCGAACTCGGCCTGCTGTCGGCCGATACCGTGAAGGCACTGCTGGCACCGCACCGCCTCGCCGGACTTGCGCGTCCGGTGACCGAACATGGTGCGGCACATGAATTGTCGCGATAGGCCGGATGCGCGCTGGCCGAAGTCGCGTAGCGGGTCTTCCGAACACCCTTGCAATCCGGAACGGCCAGGCGCTTGATCACCGGGCCGACCAGCGCGCACCCTGCTCACGCTGCTGACGGGCAGGTGACCGGCCACAGGACAATTGCCTCGCCCTGCGGTGGCCGGGTCGGAAGACCCGATCGAGGAGTTCGGCACCAGCTGCTCCGGGGAGGACTGCACTGCACGCCCCCGCCCTATGACGACTGCGTGGCTGGGCGTGCGGGTACACCCAGGGTGCGGACAGCACACCCTCGGGTTTGCTGGGCGGATACCTGAGGTCCCTATTTTCGGCGGGGTGTAGCGGCGACAGTCATTGGTACACCCGATGACGTCCATCCCCCGGAGGAATACACGCTATGCAGCCGAGTTACGTTCACCACGTCCGGCGGCAAGTTTGTGAATACGGGGACACGAGGTCCTACACCTACCTGCGCGAGGACAGGCGCGAGCTGGTGGAGGAGATCGTCAGCTATCGCGACCTCGATCGCGACGCCAGGGCCGTGGCCGCTTGGTTGGCGACCCGACCGGAATCGGCACGGCCGGTCCTGCTGCTCTATCACGACGGCATGGCCTTCCTGCGCTCATTCCTCGGTTGCCTGTACGCCGGTGTGGTGGCCGTGCCCGCGCCGGTGCCGCACGATGAGCGCAGCACGCGACGGGTGGTCGGCATGATCGCCGATTCCGGTGCCGACCTGGTGCTCACGACCGCCAATGTGCGCGCGTTGGTCGCGGCGGCCACCACCGCGACCGTCGTCGCCACCGACGACGATCCGCTCGGTGATCCCGACGCCTGGCAGATGCCCGATATCGATGCGGGGACGATCGCGTTCCTGCAGTACACATCGGGTTCGACCGGCGCACCGAAGGGCGTCGTCGTAACGCACGGCAACCTCATGCACAATGAGGCCGCCATTGCCGCGATCGGGCTGGACGATTCGATGACCGCCGTCAGCTGGATCCCCCAGTTCCACGATATGGGGCTGATCGGCACATTGCTCGCTGCGATCTACAACGGCGGGAATCTCGTATTCATGTCGCCGACGACCTTCCTGAAACGTCCGATCCGCTGGCTGCAGGCCATCGACAAATACCGCGCAACCGTCACCGCCGCACCGAATTTCGCATATGACCTGCTCGTGCGGCGGGTCAGCGATGAGCAGTTGGCCGAACTCGATCTCAGCGCCTGGAGGATCGCGCTGTGCGGGGCGGAGCCGGTTCGTGAGCGGACCATGACGGCGACCGTCGAGCGGTTCGCGCCAGCCGGTCTGCGGCCCACGATATTCCGGCCCGCCTATGGTCTTGCCGAGGCGACGCTGCTGGCCAGCGTCGGATCGGTCGAGGCGGCGCCGGTCTATCTGGATTGCGGAGGCAGCGCACGGCTGGTCAGCTGTGGCTCGCCCGCACCCGGTCTCGACATCCGCATCGTTGACCCCGATACCCGAGAGCAGTTGCCGGACAGCATGATCGGTGAAATCTGGATCCGCGGCGAGAGCGTCGCGGCCGGTTACTGGAACCGCCCGGCCGAGACCCGGGATACCTTCGACGCCCATATCGGCATCGAAGGACCATTCCTGCGCACCGGCGATCTCGGTCTGTTGCACGGTAACGAGTTGTTCGTCACCGGTCGCCGCAAGGATCTGTTGATCATCAACGGCCGCAATATCTATCCCCAGGATATCGAGGAACTGGTGAGTGAGCTGCATCCGGCGCTCACCGGTAGCCCCGGCGTCGCGGTCGCCGTCGACGCGGGCGGACGGGAACGACTTCTCGTGGTGCAGGGTGTACCGCCCGCACTGCGGGGTCCCGCGATATTGGCCGAGCTGACCTCGTCGATCAAGGTTGCCGTCGCCCGCGGCTTCGATGTGCCCGCACCGAATGTCGTTCTGGTGGAACGCCGCACGGTGCATCACACCACCAGCGGCAAGGTGCAGCGCTCCTCGATGCGCGACGCATTTCTCCACAACGATCTCCGGGGTGTCCTACACGAGGACCTCGAACCCACGCTGAGCCGAGCACCGACCGTCTGAACCAGGAGTCGAACTTGTTCACCACCGACACCATCGCCCGACCGACCGTCATCGAGGGCTGGCTCGTGACGCGCGTCGCCGACTACACCGACCGTGCACCACACCATGTGGATCCGACGGTCCCGGTCGCCGAGCTCGGCCTCGACTCGGTATCGGCGGTGAGCCTGTGTGGCGAGATCGAGGACCGCTGGCAGGTCGATATCGATCCGACGGTGGTTTTCGACTACCCCACCATCGCCGATATCGCCGAGTATCTGGCCGCCGAACTCACCGAAGCCGCATGACCGACATCGCCATCGTCGGCCTGGATTGCCGATTCCCGCAGGCACCCGATCCGACCGCGCTGTGGCAGTTGCTGCTCGACGGACGTGACGCGATTTCGGAGGTGCCCGCCAACCGCTGGCAGGCCGACGACTTCCACGACCCCGCCGGTGCGCCCGGCACCATCAATACCCGCAGCGGCGGATTCCTCGATGACGCGGACGCGTTCGACCACGAATTCTTCGGTATCGCACCGCGCGAGGCCGAGGCAATGGATCCGCAACAGCGCCTCCTGCTGCAGACCACCTGGCGCGCCTTCGAAGACGCCACACTCGATCCACGGGCCCAGGCCGGTTCGCGCACCGGCGTTTTCGTGGGCGTGATGGCAAACGAATGGGCGAATCTGCAGATGAGCGACTACGCCGCCATCACGCCGCAGTTCGGTTCGGGCAATGGGTACTTCATGACCGCGAACCGGCTGTCCTACCAGCTCGATCTGCGCGGCCCGAGTATGGCGGTCGATACCGCCTGTTCGTCATCGCTGGTCGCGGTCCATCTCGCCTGTGCCGCACTGGCTTCCGGCGAATGCGATCAAGCCGTTGCCGGTGGGGTGAACCTCGTACTCACCCCGGCCGTCGGTGTGTTCTATACCCAGGCGGGCCTGTCCTCGCCGGATGCCCGGTGTAAACCGTTCAGCGGCAATGCCGATGGGATCGTGCGCGGTGAGGGTGTCGCCGTACTCATTCTGCGCCGGCTGGCCGATGCGGTGGCCGCGGGGCTGCCGATCTACGCGGTGATCAAGGGCAGTGCGGTCAACTCCGATGGCCGCAGCAATGGCATCACCGCACCGAACCGGTGGGCACAGCAGCAGGTGATCACCGAGGCGTATCAGCGGGCCGGGGTCCGGCCCGAGGACGTGGATTTCATCGAGGCACACGGCACCGGAACGATTCTCGGCGACATGATCGAGGTCAAGGCGCTCGGTGCACTGCATGGGACCAATCGCACCGAACCCTGTGGCATCGGTTCCATCAAGGGCAATCTCGGCCATACCGAGGGCGCTGCCGGCGTGGCCGGGCTCATCAAGGTCGCACTCGGACTGCACCACGGTGTCGTCACACCGACGAAATTCGCTGAACAGGAAAACCCGAAGCTACGCATGCAGCGACACGGCCTACGCCTGATCGCGGAGCCGATGCCGCTGCGCGGTCCGGCGCTCGGCGGGGTCAGCAGTTTCGGGATCGGCGGCACGAATGCGCATATCGTGCTGGCGAGCGCACCCGCGACCGGCACTGCGGCCGCCGCCGGCGCGGGCGTACTCACGCTTTCGTCGAATGACCAGCAAGGATTGCGCCGCAACGCACTTCGACTCGCCGACGCACTGGCGACGGCACCGGAGGATCGGTTCGCACAGCTGTGCTGGACCAGCAACCAGATCAAATCCAGCGGGCGCACCCGACTCGCGATCGTCGCAGCCGATCGTGCCGAGGCCATCGCGGAGCTGCTGGGCGAGCCGGAAGTCGGTGTGGCACAGGCGATGAGCACCGGTTGGATGTTCACCGGCCAGGGCTCGCAATTCGCCGGCATGGCACGGGCATTGGACGCGGCCAACCCATCGTTCGCGCGAGCTCTGTGGGCAGTCGACGATTACATGATCGAACACCTGGGTCGATCGGTGCGCGATCTACTGCTCGATGAGAGCATCGACATCGACTCCACCGAAGTCGCGCAACCCGCCATCTTCGCCATGGAATACGCACTGGCCCGCGCACTCGCCGAGGCAGGCGTCCGGCCCGCATGGCTGATCGGCCACAGCATCGGCGAATTCGCGGCCGCCGCGGTCGCGGGCGTTTTCGACCTCGACGACGCGTGTCGTCTGGTGGTCGCGCGCGGTCGGCTGATGCGGCAGTTGCCGACGGGCGGCGCGATGCTCGCGGTCCGAACGGGTGCGGCCCAGGTCGCTGATTTGCTCGCCGAGGAACCTTTGCTCACGGTCGCCGCCGTCAACGGTCCGGCGGACATCGTGGTCTCCGGTCCGGCCGCGGCGATCGAATGGATTCGGGCGGCTCTTGCTGAGCGCGCGGTGATCACCAAGGCGCTCAACGTTTCCCACGCATTCCACAGCACACTGATGGAACCGATGCTGGCCGAATTCGAGGCCGTCGCCCGCGCCTGTGTCTACCGGGCGCCGAATATTCCCATCTACTCGACCGTGCGCGGCCGCTTGCTCGATGCGTCCGAACCGATGGACGCCGCGTACTGGACCGAACACGTCTGTGCCACTGTCCGATTCGCCGACGCCATCACGGCCGCACTCGGCACCGAACCCAGCCATCTCATCGAGATCGGCCCGCGCCGGGTGCTGGCGGCCCTGGTCGGGCGGATGCGTCCCGATATCGCGGCGAGGTGCCTGGTGCCGAGCCCAGGGCCGGATGCGACCGGCACCGAACTCACCCGAACCCTCGCCGCGCTGTACCGCGACGGTTTCGCCCTCGATTGGGATCAGTTCTACACACCGGCCCAGCGAGTCCGTCGCCGCCTGCCGTCGTACGAGTTCTCGACCGAACACCGCTTCTGGGTCGAACCGTGCACCCGCACAACCACTTCCAGCACCCCCGAGGCAACCACCATGGACCAGTTGATCGCACTCTTCCGCGAGCAGGCCGCCGTATTGGCAAGTGTCGCAACGACGCCTGCCGAGTTCCGGACGGTGGCCGCCCAACCGGTCGTGAGTGCCCAACCGGCTGTGAGCGCGGATAGGGTCGCCGATCTCGTACACGCGGAAGTGGCCCGGGTGAGCGGGCTCCCGGCGGCCCTGCTGCGCGACGACCGAACCATCACCGACGGCCTCGGACTCGATTCCCTCATGCTCACCGATCTGTTCGGCGGGCTGGTCCGCAAACTGCCGGGACTGACCGTCGATCCGGCCTGGTTCACCGCGACGACGACGTTGGGTGACCTCATCGCCTATGTCGCGGGTCAGGTCATCACCGACCCGCGCGCTCCCGAACCCGGACGGGCGGCGGTCGCGCCGGAATACCGCATCGGCGACTTCGCCGAGGTGCGGGCGATCGCGGACCGGCTCGCGGGCGCCGAAGAGCTCGGTCTGTCCAACCCGTACTTCCTGATCAACGATGGCGTCACCAGGGACACCTCGGTCATCGACGGTGCGCGGGTGCTCAACTTCTCCAGCTACAACTACCTGGGCATGTCCGGTCATCCGGCGGTCGTCGCGGCCGTCCAGGACGCCGTCGCCCGGTACGGCAGTTCGGTCTCGGCCAGCCGCGTGCTCTCCGGTGAAAAGCCGGTGCACCGCGAACTGGAAGCCGAACTCGCCGCACTGCTCGGCACCGAGGACGCGGTCGCACTCGTCGGCGGGCACTCCACGAATGTCACCATCATCGGCCACCTCGTCGGGCCGCAGGATCTGGTGATCCACGACAGTCTGGCCCACGACAGCATCCTGCAGGGCTGCAAACTGTCCGGCGCGACCCGCCGTCCGTTCCCACACAACGACCACCGGACACTCGATCGGCTGCTCACCGAAATCCGGCACCAGTACCGCCGGGTGCTGATCCTCATCGAAGGCATCTACAGCCAGGACGGCGATATTCCGGACCTGCCCGCCATCATCGAGATCAAGCGCAGGCACCAGGCGCTGCTGATGATCGACGAGGCACACAGCATCGGCGTACTCGGCGCGCACGGCGGCGGGATCGGCGAGCACTTCGGCGTCGATCGCGGCGATGTCGAGTTGTGGTCGGGCACGATGTCGAAGGCGCTGGCCGGCTGCGGTGGCTATGTGGCGGGCAGCGCCGAACTGATCCGCTTCCTGAAATACACCACGCCGGGATTCGTCTACAGCGTCGGCATGACGCCCATGAATGCGGCCGCGTCCTTGGCGGCCATCCGTCAACTGCGGGCCGACCGCGAACCGCTCGATCGACTGGAGCGCAATGCGCGGCTGTTCCTGCGCCTGGCTCGCGACGCCGGAATCAATACCGGTGACAGCCAGGACACCCCCATCATCCCGTGCATCGTCGGCGACTCGCTGAAGACGCTGAAACTGTCCACTGCGCTGTTGAAGCGCGGTATCAACGTCAATCCGATCCTGTATCCCGCCGTCCCGGACAACCTCGCGCGCCTGCGGTTCTTCGTCACCGCATGCCACACCGAGGATCAGATTCGCGACACGGTCAAGACCCTCGCCGAGGAGCTGGCACTGATCTGACCTGTTCGACGATGGATCGCACAGCGCGGCGGTTTAGCGGGTCGCTCAGTGGTAACTCGCACAATGCCCCTGCTCGGCGCGCGCGGCCGCCGCGCTGCGATCTTGCGCGGGCAACGCAAGCACAATCGACGGGAGGAAGACGATGGCGAATCCTGGTAGCCACGTGCAACGGACCCCGGTGCGGGCCGAGCTGCGCAGTACCGCGTTCAGCGACCACACGACGATTCCCGAGCGCTACTCATACGATGGCGGAAATGTCTCCCCGCCGCTGGAGTGGCACGGCATCCCCGACGACGCCGTGGAGTTGGTCCTGCTGTGCGAGGACCAGGACGCACCGGGTGGCCCGTTCACACACTGGGTCCTGACCGGCATCGCACCGACGACCATCGGTGTCCGTGCGGAAGCGTCACCACTGCCTGCCGTCGCGGGTCGCAATGACTTCGGCGAAATCGGCTGGAGCGGTCCGCGCCCGCCCAAGGGCGACGACCCACACCGGTACTTCTTCCGCCTCTACGCGCTCGACCAATCGCTCGGGTTCACCGAGGAAACCAGCGCCGACGTGATCCGATCGGATATCACCGAACACGTCATCGCCAGCGGCACCCTCGTCGGGCTGTTCGCCCGCTGACTCGCCCACGAGCCCCGACCGGTCGGCATGCGAAATGACGCAAGCGCAGTACCATGCGTACGCGGATCAAGCACGCACGTGTAGCCCGAAACCCGTGCGGCCCTTGGCTTCCAGCCCCTCGCGCAGGCGCAGGTCGGGCAGTTCGTAATCGCCGCCGTTCTGGGTGCGGAAGGCGATCGGATCGGTCTGCTCGATCGATAGCAACCGCTGCTCCCATGTCTTGGCGACATCGGTGAAGTCCGCTGGTGATAGCCGATCCGCGCCGTATGTCACGAACGGCGGCAGCACGTCCATACCGGGGTAGTAGAGGATGCCGTGCTGGATCGGGAAGAGCAGATCGTCGATGGGGCCGTTGATTCCGCGGTCGGTGTAATACGGTTCGCGGCCGCCGATCGTCACCGACAGCATGGCCCGCTTGCCCGCGAGGGTGCCCTCGCCGTAGCGGTCGCCGTAGCGGGTGTCGCTGTGTTCGCCGACGCCATAGGCGAAGTGGTAGGTGAAGACCCGGTCGACCCAGCCCTTGAGGATCGCGGGCATCGAGTACCACCACAGCGGGAATTGCAGGATCACTGTATCCGCCCAGCGCAGTTTTTCCTGCTCGGCCGCGATATCGGCGGTGAGCGTCCCGGTGTCGTAGGCGTGACCGGAGTCTTGCGCGACCCGCAGCGGGCTGCTGGTCGCGCCGAAGTCGTCGGCGTCGACCGACGGCTTCCATCGCATCGCGTACAGGTCACTGACCTGTACCTCGTGCCCGGCTTCGCGCAGGGTGGTGACCGCGATGTCCTTCAGTGCGCCATTGAGCGACCGCGATTCGGGGTGGGCGTGGACGATGAGTGTCCGCATTGCTGCTCCTTCGGATCGGATGTGTTCGATCCTGGGAGCCGGCGGGCCCGCCGTTCAGAGACGCTTCATCCATCGGACGGGACTTCCTGGTATCGGCAGGACCACCCTCGGGCCGCGAACCCGTGGCAATACTGGAGGGATGGACGATCTCTCCGACTTCCTGCGCACGCGGCGATCGCGGGTGGATCCGGGGTCGGTTGGCATTGCCACCGATTCGCGCCGTCGAGTAGCGGGATTGCGCCGTGAGGAGGTCGCGCACCTGTCCGGGGTGAGCGTCGACTATTACGTGCGCTTGGAGCAGGGGCGGGCCCGGCAGCCGTCGGCGCAGGTGCTCGATGCGCTGGCCCGGGTTCTCGGCCTCGACGAGGTGGAGCGCGAGCACCTGCACCGGCTGGCACGCCGCCCGCAGCGCCCGGCGAAGTCGGCACCGAATGTCCGCGTCCGTCCCGAGTTGCTGCGGGTGCTGGACCTCATCCCCGACGCGCCCGCGTTCATCGTCGATCACCGCCTCGACGTGGTGGCGGGCAACCAGCTCGCGGAACTGCTGTACGGGCACTGTCCGATGAAGGGTCTGAATATCGCCCGGCACATCTTCCTGGACGACCCCGACGACGAGGGCCGCTCGCTCTATGCCGAATGGGATGTCTGCACCCGCGATACGGTCGGCCATCTGCGCTTGGCCGCGGGCAAGTATCCGGACGACCCGAAACTGTCGGCCCTGATCGGTGAACTGGCCGTGCACAGCGACCGCTTCCGCAAACTGTGGGCCCGTGCCGATGTCCGCTCCCGGACCCACGGTCGCAAGGCCTTCGCCCATCCCCTGGTCGGCACCCTGGACCTACACCAGGAAAACTTCGCCCTCCCCGAGGAAACCGGCACCGAACTCGTTGTCCTGTCCGCCGAACCCGGTACCGAATCCCACGACAACTTGCGGCTGCTGGCCAGCCTCGGCGCTACGGATGCCCGGACTCTCGATCGGTCATCGGATCGCGATATAACACAATCCTAGTGGCCGTCATGATGATGTAATACGGTGATCGGGGACCGCAGGAGAACGGGGCCGCTGATGACCATTCACCGTGACGGACTCGAACACGACATCGTCACTGATTTCAGTTCGCGCATGAGCTACAGCGCCTACCTGGACCTCGAAACGTTGCTCGGTGCGCAGCATCCGGTCAGCCGACCGGAGCACCATGATGAATTGCTGTTCATTGTTCAGCATCAGACCACTGAGCTGTGGCTGAAGCTGGTGCTGCATGAAATACGGGCCGCGCGAGCAGCTTTCGATGCCGACGAGATCGGGGTCGCGCTGAAATGTGTTGCGCGGGTCGAACACATCCAGAAAACGCTGACCGAGCAGTGGTCCGTGCTGGCGACGCTGACACCCACCGAATACGCGCAGTTCCGCGGCTTCCTGGGGAACTCATCGGGCTTCCAGTCCCATCAGTACCGCGCCATCGAGTTCATCCTCGGCAATAAGAACGCGGCGGTGCTCCGGGTCTTCGAATCCGATGCGGCGGCACATGATCAGCTGGCCACGCTCTTGCGCGAACCGACCCTCTACGATGCCTTCTGGCATCACCTCGCCCGCACCGGGCTCGATGTGCCCCGCTCGATGTTGGCACGCGATGTCACCGAGGCCCACACCCTGGACCCCGAACTCCTCGCCTTGGTGCAGTCCATTTACCAAGCGCCGGAACAACATTGGTCCGTGTACGAGGCATTCGAGGAACTGGTCGACCTCGAGGAGAACTTCCAGCTGTGGCGGTTCCGGCATCTGCGCACCGTGCTGCGCGTCATCGGAAGGAAAGGCGGGACGGGCGGATCCAGCGGCGCCGGATTCCTGCAACGCGCACTCGACCACACCTACTTCCCCGAACTTTTCGCCGTCCGCACCTGGACCGGACACTGACCCGCAACGGCGGATCGAATCACATGACGGCTCAGCACCCCGACCACCGTTCGACTCACCTCGAGACAACGCCCGATCCGCAGTTCGCGGGCGCGGTACTCGATGACATCGACGCGCGGCCCGGTAGCGCGACCTCACTGGCCCGCACCGTGCTCGGCGCATACGTCCGCGACCTCGGCGGGTGGATCGCGATCGCGGACTTCGCCGAACTGCTCGCCCTACTCGACATTCCGGCGCCGAGCACCCGCACGGCGATCACCCGCCTCAAGACCAAGGGCGTGCTGCGCGCCGAAAGCCGTTGCGGACGTGCGGGTTATGCGTTGACCGAGCCCGCACTGGCGATGTTCGCCCGCGGCGACCCGCGCATCTTCGGATTCCGCCAGATGGCCGCAGGTGATGCCTGGCGGCTCCTGTCCTTCGGCATCCCGGAGTCCGAACGCGCCGCCAGACACCAGCTTCGGCGCCGACTGACCGCGATCGGCTGCGGCACAGTCTCGGCGGGTCTGTGGATCTACCCCGAGTACCTCGCGACGGAGGCCGCCGCCATCATCACCGCCTTGGCACTCGACGGCTACGTAACCTCGTTCCGCGCCACCGACCCCCTCGTACCCGGCACCCTGCGACAGGCCGCCGCGCAATGGTGGAACCTTGACGATCTCGCAGCCCGGCACCGAACCTTCTACCAGCGACACCGCAACATTCTCGACGACACCCCCGACCGAAACCCCTTCGCACGCTTCACCCTGATGCTCGACGAATGGCGAATCCTCCCCTACATCGACCCGGGCCTCCCTGACGAGATGCTGCCCGCCGACTGGCCGGGCCCCGCCAGCGTCCACCTGTTCGCCGAGGCCCGCCAACGCTACCTGGAACCAAGCCGCCAGATGGTGCGGACACTGGTCGAAAAACCCTGAACGCCCCGCCGTACGAGGACCTGCAAATGGCAGCGCAGCCAAAGCTGCCCTCCCCCGCCCGGCAACTCCGAGCTCCGAACTCCCTTGGACAAGCGATCACCGCGCCGAGGTCGACCGAGAGCGTCGGGAGCGCGACATTCAACACGGTGGTGTCCAGACCGACGACCAGTACCGCGAGGCAGAGCGCGGCCAAATATCCGAAGCGGCGGGTGCCGGAGAGTTCGCCCGGTGCGACGGCACCGAGCAGGGCCGGGTCGTTCAGAAACTAGACCGGGAGGCTCTGCCCCATGACGGCAACAGACCCGAAGCGGAATCGGAGCGGGCACGTGCCTTCGTCGAACGACTCGGCGCAGCGATGGCGGCCAGCGGCGTGCCGCAGCTGGCCGCCCGGGTCCTCGCGCAGCTGCTGATCAGCGAAAGAGGCGTCATGACCGCGGCCGAACTCGCCGAAGCGCGACAGGTCGGTCAGCCGTCGATCTCGGCTGCGCTCCGCTTCCTCGCGCAGATCGATTAGTCTCCCGCGAGCGGGTGCCGCGCACCCGCACGGACCAGTACCGCAATCGGGACAACGGGTGGGTAACGGTGCTCACCCTGCACAACGACTCACTCGACGCATGGAAGGCCGACCTGCAGTACGGCGTCGACACCTTCGGCGCGGACACCCTGACCGGGCGACGACTCACCGAGGCCGCCGACTTCTTCGACTTCGTTCAGCAGGATATGCACGGCCTCATCGCCCGCTGACGCGAACACCAACGAAAGCCGAGCGACACGGGTGAATCATCGCCGCCGGGGGTGACTAAGCTTCGGACGATAGGTACAACGCCCGTCGAACGGAGAGAGCTGATTCATGGCGTCCGCAACAGCATCCGCACAGATCGGGGTTACCGGCCTCGCGGTCATGGGTAGCAATATCGCGCGCAACTTCGCCAGGCACGGCTACACGGTGGCCCTGCACAATCGCAGCATCGCCAAGACCGACGCGCTGTTGGCCGAACACGGCGATGACGGCAACTTCGTGCGTACCGAGACGGTCGAGGAGTTCGTCGCGGCGCTGGAGAAGCCGCGCCGGGTGCTGATCATGGTCAAGGCGGGCGATCCGACCGACGCCGTCATCGAGGAACTGGCCGCCGTGATGGAGCCCGGCGACATCATCATCGACGGCGGCAACGCGCTCTACACCGACACCATTCGCCGCGAGGCCGCGATGAAGGCGCGCGGGCTGAACTTCGTCGGCGCGGGCATCTCCGGTGGCGAGGAGGGCGCCCTCAACGGCCCGGCGATCATGCCCGGTGGTCCCAAGGAGTCCTACGAATCCCTCGGACCACTGCTGGAATCCATTGCGGCGCAGGTGGACGGCACACCGTGCTGCACGCATATCGGCCCCGACGGTTCCGGCCACTTCGTCAAGATGGTGCACAACGGCATCGAATACGCCGATATGCAGCTGATCGGCGAGGCCTACCACCTGTTCCGCGACGCGCTCGGCTTCGACGCCAAGCAGATCGCCGACGTCTTCACCCAGTGGAACTCCGGCGAACTGGAGAGCTACCTGGTCGAGATCACCGCCGAGGTGCTCGAGCAGGTGGACGCCAAGACCGGCAAGCCGCTGGTCGATGTGATCGTGGACGCGGCCGAGCAGAAGGGCACCGGTCGCTGGACCGTGAAGTCCGCGCTCGATCTGGGCATCCCGGTCACCGGCATCGCCGAGGCGGTCTTCGCGCGGGCACTGTCGGGCTCGCGTGCCCAGCGCAAGGCCGCGGTCGGCCTCGCCGCCGGCAAGCTCGGCGAAAAGCCCACCGACGCAGCACAATTCACCGAGGACATCCGCCAGGCGCTCTACGCGTCGAAGATCGTCGCCTACGCCCAGGGCTTCGACCAGATCGCCGCGGGCAGCGCGGAATACAACTGGGATCTGCACCCCGGCGATCTCGCCACCATCTGGCGCGGCGGCTGCATCATTCGAGCCCGCTTCCTGAACCGGATCAAAGAGGCCTACGACCAGAACCCGGCGCTGCCGAGCCTGATCCTCGCACCGTACTTCCGCGAGGCGATCGAGACGGCCATCGACAGCTGGCGCCGCGTGGTCGCCACCGCCACCATGCTCGGCATCCCGGTGCCCGCGTTCGCGTCCTCACTGTCGTACTACGACGCCCTGCGCGCCGAACGGCTCCCGGCCGCACTCACCCAGGGCCAGCGCGACTTCTTCGGCGCCCACACCTACGAGCGGATCGACGCGCCGGGCAAGTACCACACGCTGTGGAGCGGCGACCGCAGCGAGGTCTCTGCGGACTGAGTTCGCTGGCGCCAGCGCGCATGCCCGGCATGCGCGCTGGCACACGGGTCGACTCGTTCATACGCGCGCAATTCCCAATCGTGGCAACACCTTACCGTGGTATTCGTGTCGCAGGATGAGCAGGATTTCTGGCTTCGGACGCTGCTCGATGCCAGACATGATCGTCTCGTGGCTGCACGGAAGTTCGCAACGGGTTGGTCGATCGTACTGATCGCGGTGTTCGCGATCTTCAGCGCGGCGGCCTTCGCCACGGGATTCACCGGGTTGGACAGGCTCGCGGATTCGACACGAGACTTTGTCAGGGGCGTCGTGGTCGTGGCCATCATTGCCACGCTCGCGGCGGCGCTCTCGGCCGGATCCGCGGCCCTTTCCACACCGCGACCCACCAGCGATCCCGCGTCGGAAACCTTTCGGTCCGAGTACCGGGCTTACGCGGACAACACCTTTCGGCGGCTGCGTCGCTCGGTGCTGTTGGTGACCGTCGCCGCCCTCGCCTTGGCGGGCGGTGCGATCACGGTCGCCCTCGCCGACTCGACACCCACCGCGCAACCGCCACTGATAATGGCCATGGTCGACGGCAAGATGCTGTGCGGTGCGGTCAGTCTCGATCGGGACGGCACGCTCTGGCTGCGCGCCAGACCGTTGAACGAGGCGAGCTTTGTCACCGTAGTCACGGCGTGCCCGACGTACCGCTAGGCCAACCGGTCAGCGGTCGAATTCAGATGGGGATGCGTACACAACCACAGGACGGCACCCCCAAGCGTTGCGCAACTAAACAACCTCACTGCCAGGCTGCCCTGGAATCGTCGTGCCGAGGGCCGGTGCCAGGTCGTCGAGCCAATGTGCGCCAAGGTCGTAGCGTGCGAAGAACTGCTCGCCGGTGTCGTTCGGGTCGCGAGACTGCAGCATGCGCAGCGCAAAAACCTTCGTCCCCATGATGGTTGGGGCACCATCGAGTACAACCTTGCCGATGTGGGTGGACATGACCGGTCCGCGGGCGCTGCGGGCCAGGCCGGATACCTGTCGAATGGCATCGGTGTAGATCTCTAGCGCCCGTGCCAGCGGAACCTCGAAATAGTTGCGAGCGCCGGTGTCTCGTTCGATGAACATGTAGTACGGGATGACGCCCAACTCGACCAGCGATTGCCACATCCGTGCCCAGACATCGGCATCGTCGTTGACGTGCGCGATCAGCGGCGCCTGCGCCCGGATCACCGCACCCGTGTCCCGGATGCGGGCAATGGCCCTACGCACCGCGGCGGTGGACAGCTCGCGCGGATGTGAGAAGTGCGCCATGACGGCGACGTGCCGACCCGCGGCCACACACCGTTCGAACAGGCGCAGCAGGTCATCCGCGTCTGCGTCGTCGGTGAATCGGGTCGGCCAGTAGGACAGTGCCTTGGTGCCGAAACGCAGTGTGCGGATATGTTCCAGGCCCGGCTCCAGCAGCGGATCGACCCAGCGGCGCAGCACCGCGGTCCGCATGATCATCGGGTCGCCGCCGGTGAACAGCGCATCGGTGACCTCCGGATGCTCGCGCAGGTAGGCGGTCACTATGGTGGGATCCGAAGTCGCCTGGCGGGTCTCGGTTCCGACGAACTGGGCCCAGCGGAAGCAGTAGCCGCAGTAGGCATGACAGGTCTGTCCCTGTGACGGGAACACCAGCACGGTCTCCCGATACTTGTGCTGTAGTCCGAGTAGCGGCTTCCCTTGCAGAACAGGGATATTCGCGTCGAGTTGGCCACCGGGATGCGGGTTGAGCAGCCGACGCGCCTGTGCGCCCGCCTTGGCCAACACTTCCCGCGAGGCCTCGGCATCGTACAACTCGGCAATACTGCTGAATACCCTGGGCGGCAGCATATCTCGGTGTGGAAAGGTGAGCCGGAAGATCGGGTCGTCGGGCGCTGCCGTCCAATCGATCAACTCGCGATCGACATAGTCGTTGACACGGAACGGCAACACCGCGGAGACGATCCGCAGATCACGCAGGTATTCCTCGGAAAGGCCACGCGCCAGGGCCAATTCGGCCAAGCGCTCGCCAGTGTAGAGCTTCATACTGTCACCAACTCTTCGTCGCGGCGGAGCAGGGGAATGTCGCGATGGCGTCGCAGTCCGAAAATCCAGACGATCGGCGAACACACCCCGATGAGTACCGCGGCCGCAAGGAAGATCGGACGCGGGTTATTGCCGTCGAGGTGCGTGAGCAGGCCCGCGAGCACAGCACCGACCGGTGCCGCCGCCAGCACGACCGTCCGCATGGCACTGGTGACCCGGCCGAGCAGCTCGCGCGGCACGAGCTGCTGCCGCAGCGTGCGGACCACGATGCTGGCCAGTACATCGGCCCAGATCAATACGCCATTGCCGAGAGCGAGCCACCAGAGGTTCGACGCGAAACCCGCCGCGCCCAAGGCGATGCCGATCACCAGGATGGCGGCCACGCACAGCGGTACCGGGCGGAACCGCGTCATGAACACGGGAGCGGTTGCCGCACCAAGGATTCCGCCGATGCCACCGGCGGCCACCACTACGCCGACCAGACCCGCCGACATGCCGAGATAGTCATGCGCGAAGAACACGATCAGCGTCTGGACCGCCAGACACAGATTGGTCACCACCTGCAGCACGGCCAATGCGCCGATGGCCGAGGACGCGAGATGGCGTAATCCAGCGTGGAATTCGGCTCCGAACCGTCGCCACGACACCGGATCTCGGCGATCGATGGGGCCCGGTCGGCGACGGTAGGTTCCCCATAGCGTCGCAAGTGACACCACGAATGTCGCCGCCTCCACCAGCAGCGCGGCACCCGATCCCACTGCGGCGGCCAGCAATCCGACTATCGGCGGCCCGAGCAGTATCGAAGTCTGGCTCGCCGTTTCGAGAACTGCATTGGTGCGCACCAATGCTCGATCACGATAGATATCTCGCACCACGACCGCCAATGCCGTCTCGAAGAAGACTCCGGCAACCCCGGCACCGAAGGCAAGTGCCAGGATGACACCCACCGAACCGACTCGCATGACGGTCAGCACGAAGAGCACGACGAAGATCGCCGCCCGCACCAGATCGGCGATGATGAGCACCTGCCAGGGATCGGCGCGATCCACCACCGGCCCGGCCGGTAGCCCGGCGACCAGGTAGCCGACCGTGCGCGGTGTGGCGGCCAATGCCGCCGCGACGGGGCTATGGGTCAACTGCAACACCAGCAGCGGAATGGCCAGCACGGCCAGCCCGTCACCGAGCAGGGAGACGATTTGGCCCGGAATGAACAGCCGAGTTCCGCTGTGGCCGTTCACAATAGCCATGTGTGGCCCGCCAGCTGCTCCAGTCGGCAGCCGTAGGAAACCTTCTCCTGCCACTTGAGGGTTCCGTAGTCGATGCTGGTGCACCCCCGACGCAATGCGGCCGCCACCAGTCCGTAGAACAGCATCACGAAATACGTTCCGTATGCCTCCGGCCGTTGCCCACACCACAGCGCTCGCAGCGTATTCCCGTGCCGCAGCGACAGCGAGAAACCGATAACCCGATCCCCCTGCCGTACCGTGGTCACCACGCGATCCTCGGGCGGGTAATGCCGGATCATCCGGTCCAATGTCGCCGCTTGGGCGGCGCGGTCGCCTGCGGAGCTGTACTTGCGCAGCAACCCCATCCGCAGTTCCAGCACCTCGTCGCGAACCTCGCCGAGATCGTCCTCGCGCAATTCCGCTCCGCTCTCATCCATCCGGCGGAGCAGCCGTCGCAGATCCCGCCGCCGTTCACGCGACAACTGAGCCAGATACCCGGCGATATCCCCGAAATCGAGCGGCATGACGCACGTCGGATACAGCTGGACCGGCTGTGCGCCAACCTCTTCCAGCGTGCTGTGCAAGATATGTTGCCGTTCCGGGACGTACAGATACGACATCGACCGGGCGCCCTGCTGCTCGGCCCAGGCATGTACGGCCCGGATGGTGTGGCCGAGGACAACCGGGTCGGTCGCTCCGGGGCCGGCGGGAATGCAGGTGTAGCCGGGCTGCAGCGCCAGCACCGCCGGATACAGCGATGTGGCATCCGGTGCGGACAGTAGCGGCGATCGCGGCTCGGGCGATGGGATCTCCCCGCGCAAGATGGCGGCGATGTCGTAACGCGGTTCTGCCGGTGCGGATTTCAGCAACCGGGTGTACAGCCCGACTTCCGGCCGTCCGTCGAGATAGGCCACCAGCCAGCGCGGCTCGCCCGGCAATAGCGGCCCCATTGTTTCCAACCAACGATCCGACACGGAGAAGTCCGCGGTCGCGGCCGCGAGCATGGCCCATTCCGTGGGGCGGATCTCGGACGTTCTCAGCTCAACGCGCATCGCTCACCCGCAGATTCCCGATGAGTGAGCGGGATCGGCACTGATGCCGCGGATTCACCCAATCGAACGTGCCGTCAGTTGACGACACTATATTAAGTGGCGCGTTGAACTGTGATAGAGAACGAGCTGTCCCCGCATCTGGGAACGCGAACTCATCGCCGCCGACCTGGCGGTTCGCCGCGCATCGATGCGGATATTCCCATCCGGAATGGCGGATGATCTCGCCGTGCGGCTGCCCTAGTGTCCGAATCGCGACCGTCCGAACCGAAATCGGCCGGGCACAGAGCATTCGAAGGCAGGGGTGTCGAGTATGCGGGTGATCGTGGTCGATGACAATAGCGATGAGGCCGACGCGCTGGTGCACCGGCTGCGCCGGCGTGGCCATCAGGCGGATCACAAACGCAGAGGTGCGGACCTGCTGGTCGTACACCATCGCTATCAGGCCGCCATCCTGGACCTCGAGCTGCCGGATATGCCGGGGCTGGAGGCGCTGCGCAAGCTGCGCGAAGTCAGTTCGATGTCGGTGCTCGTGCTGGCCGCGGACTCCGACGAGCGCTCGGTGGTGCGCGCGCTGCGCAGCGGAGCCGATGATTACCTGGTGAAACCGGCCCGCGTCGGCGAGTTGACGGCTCGGCTGGACGCGATCGCCCGACGTGCTCCGGCGGTCCGCGGAAACCTCGCGCCGACAACGACGATCGTCGCGGGAGACGTTCGGGTGGATCTGCTGGCTGGGATGGTCGAGGTCGCCGGTCGGCCGGTGCAGCTGACCCCGGTCGAGTTCGAACTGCTGCGTGAGCTGGTCGAGCGCCCTGGTGCGGCGGTCAGCCGTCAGCAGTTGCTGGACCGCATCTGGGGCGATGCGTTCGTCGGGGTGTCGCACGCGCTGTACGTGCACATCACCAGGCTGCGAACAAAATTGAACCGCCCCGGTCTGATCACGACCATCCATAGTTACGGCTACCGGTGGAACCCGGAGGCCGCGGCGCCAGGGGCGGTCATACCGACTGTGCTTCCGGCGCTCGCGGCATCGGGGTCGCGGTGAAGTGCTTCGACCAATGATCCGCAATGCCTGCTGATGTCGGTTCGATCATCTTCTCAGGCAGAGATTCTCTAGCTGGTGCCCCGTCCAGATCGGTTGCCGCGCTATCAGGTCCGGCTCACTCGCCGGGCGCAGTCGAAACGCGGCACGACACGCTCCGCCGTATGACTGCGCTCGACGGATCTCAGTTACCTCAAAAGCTATCTGGACACGGCACTATCGACCCGCGATCGCCCAGGAACCGGTCACCGGCACCGATACATCCGCACGCACCGGTAATCCGGCCTTCACCGCGTCGGTTGGCGGTCCGGGCACACCGCCTACCGCGACGTGCAGACCGAGCGCCATCAGTACCACGGCGGTGGCCACGTCCATCGCGCGGCGATTGCGGTGCGCCGCGAAGAAGCGCTGCAGGCGGGAGAAGCCGAAAGCCACTACCAGCAGCCAGATCAGCACCGGAAGCACCATGATGGTGCCGAGCGTCAGCTTGTGTGCGAACGACGAACCCGGCGGTAGGAAGTGCGTCATCAGTGCCACCAGGAACAGGATCGCCTTCGGATTCGTCACATTGACCACGAACCCACGCCGGAACGGCTCCGTGTCGAGACCGCCCGGCACATCACCGACGGCGGGCTGAACGGTCTTGGACATCGACCACAGCAATTTGGCGCCCAGGAACAGCAGATAGCCGGCACCGACCACGCGGATTGCGGTGAAGGCTCCGGGCATCGCGGCGATCGCCGCACCTATGCCCAGGACAGCGGCGGTGGTGTTCACCGCCATACCGACGGTGATCCCCAACGCCGCGGCTATACCTGTCCGCAGACCCCTGATCGACGAATAACGCGTGACCAACGCGAAATCGGGCCCCGGCAATATGGCCCCGAGAGTCGCCGCGAGTGCAAAAGAAATCATATCCACCGGTGCCCCTCCGCGGCCCAGATATTCGTTTCATAGCGCCGGAACGAGCACGTACCGGTCGCGTGTCGATGCGGCCCACCTGATGACCACCGGCGCGAGCAGCCCGGCCGCCAGCAGGATGAATCCCGTTATGTACCAGCCGATTACGCCCAAGCTGAGGCACAGCCACGTCAGCAATGCCGGGCCGACCGCATCGGCCATGCGCAATCCGATGCCGAAAACACCCAGATACAGACCGAGGTCCTGCGGCGGCGCCAGTGCGTTGGATGCCTCGAAACCGCCTGCCGTCTGCCACAATTCGCCGACGCTCAATACGGCGGCACCGACCCCGAGGATCAGCACGGCAACCCAGCCGCCACATCCGTGCGCGGCAGCCAACAGCACACAGGCGATGAGAAACGCCCAACCGCTGCGGCGCAGCGCGACCCCCGCGGCGGTGGCGTCGACGACCCGTCGGCTGGCTCGGACCTGGAACAGGACCACGATGGCGATATTCACCATGTCTATCGCGGCGATCGACCAGCGCGGCGCGGTCGTGGCACCGATGATCCACAGCGGTATGGCGACCGATTGGATTCGGTACTGCAACGACAACACGCCGTCCAAGGCGGTCAGTGCCAGATATGGCCGGTCCCGCAGCGCGATCCAGCGGTCCCCGTGATGTTCGGCGGTCGCCGCCGCTGGCCCCATCTCGGGCAGTCTGGCGACCAGCGGTACCGCCGCGGTCAGGAAACCGGCGGCGATAATGATGGCGACCCGATAGACCAGCGCGCAATCCCATTGCACGGCTACCGCGGCCAGGCCGATGCCGATGGCGATACCGACATTGAGCACCGAGCGGATGTAGGCGCGAAACTCGTTGGCGCGCCTGGTGACTACCCGCGGGATCATCGCCGAGATCAGCAGCTGGACGCACGCCTGCGCCGCGGCCGCCGCCGGAATGACGACCAGGTACATCGCGAATCCGTCGACCGCGAGAAAGCCGACGGTCGCGACGGCACCGACGAGCAGGCTGGCGCGCAGCACACCGAGCGGGCCACGCCGATCCGAGATTCGGCCGACCAGAATATTGCTGACCACGCAGGCGGCCCCGGCGACGCTGAGTCCCACGCCGACCTGCATCGGCGAGATCCGGACGATTCTGGTGAAGTAGAGGACGACGGTGGACAAATAGATACCGCTGGAGACGGCCGCCGCAACCGTGATCAGCGTCAGCATGCGCCGCGGTCCGGCCGGCGGCAGCAAGGCACGAAACCAGGACATGAGAACAGTCCGGGCGATTCAGGCGACGGCCACGTCGGTCGGCGAATCGAGTGCGACGCAATCCATCCGGAATCCGGCGATGGTGCGCCGCACCGCCTCGACCACTTCCCTATTGGAACGTCCTCGGAAGCGGAAGGCCGCACCGATCTCGGCGTAGCCGAATGTCTCGGTGATCATCGTCCCCACCGGCGGCACCGAATAGTGGTACGGGGCATATGCGCGCGGAATATCCAATCGCACGTCCAGCACCGTGCAGGGTGGGGTGACCGGCGGGTGGATCAGCAATTCGGCGACCACCTCCGAATCGGCGAGTGAAGCGCTGGCGGGCGTGCGACCGAGCTGAATATCGACTGCGGCGCCGAGGAGGTCGTAGCCGTGCACTTCCCGCCACATGTGGGTGGTCTCCCCACCGGCGGCGCGCGCCGCCACTTCGAGGAACCGGATGTGCGGTATATCGAAGGCATAGCCGAGGAAGAATTCGAGATGAAAGACGGTGGGGACACCCGCACTGAGCGCGGAGAGCACGGATTCGGCAAAGGTGGCGAGCGGGCCGATAAGGGCAGGGTCGTCGATCTCGATATAGCCCAGGCTGGTTCCGTTGTCGGCGAACTCGAGACACGTGCCCAGATATTTCGACGCACGCCATGGACCGAGCCCGCTGCCGGTCCATACGCCGTCTATCGCACCCACTTCGTCCGGGCAGAATTCCTGTACCAGAAAGGGTTCGGCACTCAGGTCGGGCAAACCGGCAATTTCTTCTGCGGAATCCAGCTTGACCACGTCTCGGCTCCCCGCGCCGAGCCGTGGCTTGACGATCAGCGGAAACCCGCGGCCCGAGGCGAATTCTCGGATGGCGATCGTATCGGGAGCGGCGCGGAACGCAGGCACCGAAACACCCTGCTCGAGCACGGTTTCGCCCATCGAAAGCTTATCGCGGAACCGCACCACATATTCCGGCCGATCGCCCGGCAAGTCGAATTCCGCACGCAGTTCGGCGGCCGTGAGCAGGTCGAATTCATGGAGCGCGACAATGCGTTCCGGCGTACCGAACCGGGCCGCGAGATCACGCACCGCAGCTGGTACGAGAGCCATATCCTCGAGAATCGTCACCGCCGCCGCGGCATGCGCCGGTATACCGTCCAGCACACTGCGCGAGCAGACATAGGTGACGGAATTGGAAACGTGATCGATACGGTCGAGATACGGGACGTCGACGCCGCGCACTCTATGTATGACAGTCACGTGTGATTGCACAGATTCCTCCGCTCGAAGCCAGGCCGACACTATTGAAATTTAGTGCCGAAAATTAAGCTGAAGTAAAGTATCCGCCAACATGCGGCAGCGGCCCGGAGAACCTATTGTCTATCGATGAACTTCGCTTTTGTGAGCCATATCTCACAGGCGCCGCACAGCATTTCGTTCACGCCGTTTGTGAGAATTCTTGCAGAAGCGCAGATCAGAGATGCGGAATATGTCGGTACACGGGACGCATCAAATGTGCGAGCCGAGCAATAAAGCGATCGCTGTGCGATTTCCGCGAGGTCGGATACACGACCATCCACGGCTACGGCTATCGGAATACCACAGTTCCAGGGCCGGTCATATCAGCGAAGATTCCGGCGTTCGCGGCATGAGGGTCGCGGTGAGCACGGCACCGGCGAAAAGTAGGGCGCCGCAGATCCACAGCGCGTCACGGAAACCGCCGCCGAAGCCGATGGCATCGGTGAGCGGCGCGCCCGAGATGCCGACGAGCCCCGGCAGCGCGGCGACGGCGAGCAGTTGTGCGGTCCGGGCGACCGCATTGTTCACCCCGGATGCGATTCCGGCATCCGACGCCGACACCGCGGCGAACACCGCACCGGTCAGCGGGGCAACGAAGACGGCCAGACCCGCGCCGAGCACGACGGTCCCCGGCAGCACATCGCTCAGATAGGTTGCGCGCGGGCCGATCTCCGTCAGCAGGACGGCACCGAACGCGGCAAGTGCCGAGCCGAGTGTCATCGGAATCCGCGCACCGTGTCGCTGCGCCCACCGGCCCGCGGCCGGGGACGACACCAGCATGATCCCGGTGATCGGCACCGTCGCCAGGCCCGCCGCCAATGGCGAATACCCCGCGACCACCTGCAATTGGAGTGGCAGCAGAAAGTAGACACCACCCAGGCCCGCGTACACCGCCGCGGTCACCATATTGGCCGCGGTGAATACCCGCGAGTAGAACAGTGATGGCGGCAGCAATGGATGGTCACCGCGCAACTGGATGAGTGCGAACATCCCGAGCAGCGCCGCGCCGAGCAACGACATCCACCCGCGTGCGCCGATGAACCCAAAGGTGAGCGCACCCAACCCGGCCACGGCGGTGGCGGCACCCGACAGATCGAGTGGTCGCGCGTGCGCATCCCGCGACTCCGGAAGGTAGCGCACCGAAACGACGGTCACGGCCACCGCGAACGGCACGGCAATGAGAAATACCGAGCGCCACCCGGCCAACTCGGTCAGCCAACCGCCGACCACAGGTCCGACCGCCTCGACGACCCCGACAAGTCCGGCCCACAACCCGATTGCCGCACCGTGATCACGACGATCGATCGAGGCCGTGATCAACGCCAAGCTGCCCGGGGTGAGCAACGCACCCGCGATCCCCTGCACAACCCGCGCCACGATCAGCGTTTCCATGGTGGGCGCGATGCTGCACAGCACCGACGCCGCCGCGAAACCGGTACTGCCCCATACGAATACCGCACGCCGCCCCACCCAGTCGCCCAATCCCCCGCCCACCAGGATCAGCGATGCCAACGCCAGCGTGTAACCGCCGACGACCCACTGCAAGTCGGCCACATCGGCACCCAGACTCGAACCGATACGCGGCACAGCGACATTGACGACCGGCGCATCCAGCAGGACTACCGCCGACCCGAGCACCGCGGCCGTCACGACCCACCGTCCGGTGACCGAATTCAGTCGCGGCGGTGCGGGCGCGGCCCGGTTCGGCGCAACAAGATCGCTCACGATGGGAATTCTCGACTCGCCCGCCGCACTCCCGCCAACCGGCGACCCCCACATTTACATCGGCTTAAGTTTGGCAGTCGACCGACCAGTTCGGGTCGGGTACTCCGGCGATCCGCCGTGCAGGCTGTCCACGCAGGCCCGGCGCAAGATCGAGGCTGAGCTTCCGGCGTGAGCACGGCGCAGTCCGACAACCCTCCCATTCCACGAGAGCAGCGACGACTCCGGTCACAGCTCGCCTGGTATCTATTGCTCGCCTGCACGGTCGTGTCTTGCCTGGGCGCACTCGTCCGGGCAAGTGCCCCGGACGGCACCGAGTCGTTGCTGTTGCGATTGTTCTTGCTCAGCGGGTCGTTCGGGTTGTTCTGCGTGATCGTCGGCTACCTGACCAGGTAGTCGTATCCCGGCCTTCGGGTACCCTGAGCTCAGTCCCCACCGCTGCGAACCTGGGGCCTTCTGAAACCTGGAGTGCGGCAACCTCATCCGGCACTTGCGGAGCGAGGCCCCGTAACTCTACCGCTGCGATCGGAATACCGGGCTGTCGGGGTTACGGCCGCTCGAACTCGCCATCCGCGACGCCAGCGGTGAAAGCGTCCCACTCGCTCGGGGTGAAGACCAGGACCGGGCCGGTCGGGTTCTTGGAGTCCCGCACGCCGACCATGCCCCGATCGAGGTGTGCCACTTCCACGCAATCCTTCGACCCGGTGCTGCGAGTGCTCTTGAACCAGACAGCGCCGGACAGGTCGATGTTCACTGGGCATACTCCTCTGCAACCTGGCGGATGAGAGCACGACTGTCCGCCTCACCCAGCGCCAACCTGTTGATGTCGACGCAAGCTTCACGATACTGCCGAACCTCTTCCGGCTTCTCGAGGTACAGGTCCCCGAGGTAGCCCTGCGCGTAGACAATCGGCGGCATGGTCAGTTCAGCGGTCGGGTGCGGCGGAAACTCCAGCATGACGAACGTGCCGACCATGAGACCGCGATACGCACCCACCCTTTGCGGGACGACACGGACAGAGATGTTCGGCAGCCGCCCCACGTCCTCGAGGTGTCGCAGCTGATCGGTCATGATCTGCGTGCTTCCGGCCGTTCGGCGCAACACCGACTCGTCCATGAAAACGTCTATAGCGACCGGGTTCTCGCTATCGGTAAGGCGCGCCTGCCGCTGCAGGCCAACCGCGAGCATCCGCTCGACATCCTGACTCGGCTTGTTAGGAAACTCGATCCAGATCAATGAACGCCGGTACTCCTCGGTGTGCAACAAACCCGGCAAGAAGGTGGTTTGGTACGACGTGATCCGGTCGGCTGCATCCTCGAAGCTGACGAACAGTTCGAAGTCCTTCGGTATCTCGTCATCCGTGAACGCCTGCCACCAACCCTTCGTCGCGCCTTTGGCCTCCTCCGCCAACGCGAGAACTACCCTGGCTTCCTTCTTGGATGCGCCGTAAAGACTGCACAGTCGCTCCAGCAGAACAGGATTCAGCCGCACCGGCTGCCCCGTCTCCATCTTCCAAACCGTTGACCGAGCGACAGAAATCGCGGCAGCGGCGGCTTCGCGGGTGATATCCGCACGCTCTCGCAGGTTCTCGAGCTGGATGCTCAAGAGCCGCCGCGCGATGGTCGAGCCAGACGGCATCCCATCCTCCCGGAGTGTTGTTTGTTCTCAAACAAGGATGACGCAACAGGACAAACAGCGCGGGTTTTTCGCAAACGCTTGTGTAGAAACAGTGCTGCTGGCGCTCGAACGGTGATGTGCTGGTTGTGCGCCCGGAGCGATAGCGCTCCTCACCAGGAGATGTCAGGGGCCGGGCGCTCCAATCCCACAGATGCGAGCAGAGGTCTAACACGATGGACCACATGGCTTTTGGGGACACGGCACTGTCCCGGTGTCAGTACTACCGGCGGGTGTGCGATCTGCCCGCGGTGATCGACCCGCCCGAGCTGGGGCGCATTATTGTCAAAGCCGGTCGGGCGTGGGCGATTACGATGCCCGCCGACCTCGGTCAGGCGGTGATGGCCGATCTGGACCGCCGACGACTCGGTGGCGGACCGGTGATATCGCATCCGCGTTCGGCTCGGTGGTCGTTCATGATCCGCCCGGATCTACCCGACGATGAGCGACTCCATGCGCAGATGCGCCGATTGAATGTGTCGGTGGTCCGCGCCGGAGGCGATATCGCATTGCCCTCACCCGCAGATCGGGGCGGGCTCTTCCGCAGTTGGATCACGCTCCCGCAGAGTGCGTTTCGTCCATCCGGTCTCGTGGTGGTGGACTCGATTCTGGCATGTGTGCGTCGCGGCGGATCGCGCTCGGCGTCCCGCGCGCAGGCCTAGAAGCCATGGACATTCAGCCGCATGGGCGCGACAGCGCTGCGCGCCGGTCGCCGCGACCTGACGAACAGGACGTGCACCTCAGTGTGTTCCTACACGGCATCCGATTCGACTTCGCAGCCTGCCTCACCGCCGCACTGCTGTTCATCCAGGAACACCAGGCACAGCACTACGCCGACGCGGTAACCGTCGACTTAGGCGACTCGCGCGCATACCCTCGCCTACCGAACGAACGCCTGTACCTCGAACCATAAGCGCTACTGCCGCGTCCAGATAGCTTCCGCTGTATCGAGCCTCAGGGCCGGAGAACTCCGTTGAACGCAGTCGAATGGTGGTCGCCTACGCCGCATTCGACCGCCATGTCACTGCGTTCGGCGACAGCCGGAGCGGCTAGCGCGGCAAGCTATCTGGAGTGGGAGTTCGTCTCGTGTGGGCCGGGTTCGGATTCGGAACCCGCCACGGCCGGTTCGCAGCGCACCTCGAAGTTGACGGAATTGGCGATGAAACACAATTCGTGAGCGCGCTTGTGCAGAGCCGCAACAGTGTCGGCGCGACCGAGATCGGCGATCTCCACGCGTGGACGGAGCACCACCTCGGTGAAATGACCGCCACCGTCCGGTGTTTCGACCATCACCCCGGAAGGATGGTCGGTATAGGCGGTGACGATGATGTTCTCCCTGGCGCAGAGTACGAGAAACCACAGCATGTGGCACTGCGACAGACTGACGACCAGCAGTTCCTCTGGATTCCAGCGATCCGGCGTTCCCCGGAACGCCGGATCGGCAGTGCCGAGGATGGTCGGTTTACCCGGTGCGGTGATGTCGTGCGACCGCTCGTAATCGCGCCAACCGGTGGTTCCGGTACCAGTGTTCCCGGTCCAGGTCACATCCAATTCGTAACGGTGAGTCTTGGGCATCGTGGTTCTACTCCCGGTCGGTGTTCGTTCCGCAGATCGATCATTCCCGCTCGCGCGCCCGAGACGATCTTTATCAAGGAAGCACAGCCATCTCAACGCCCAACACCATCGTCCACGCGTGAGTGAGGTCGTGCAGCGCACCGGCTCAGCGCCTACAGGGCGAAACTATCCCAGCCCGCAACAGCACGACCGACCCACTCACGACGTTCGATCGCATCACCGGCCGCGTCGGCGCGGCATCAGCCTGGAGACGTTCAGCCGACGCGCTGGGGATCGATACCGAGTTCGGACAGGTTCATGGCCATCTTGTGGTGCACAGCAGGAACCCAGTCCAACGCGCGCAGCACGGTATTGCGCAGGCCGCGCAGCGGTGCGCTGTTCACGGTCGCGACCCGAGTCATCTTGTCGGTGAACGCCACAACGCTCTGCGCGACCGGTCGCCGCTCGGCCTCATAGGTGTCCAGGAGGCTGTCATCCGCGCCGTCGCGGAGCACCGCGACGAGCTTGGCGGCCAGATCGAGCCCGTCCTGGAGACCGGTGTTCATGCCCTGCCCACCAGCCGGACTGTGTACATGTGCGGCATCTCCGGCGAGGAAGATCCGGCCCGCCCGATAGTGCGCGGCCAGGCGGTGGTGCACGCGGAAGCGCGAACTCCACACAATGTGCTCCACCGTGGCCGGATGCTGTTGCGGGCCACGGGTACTCAGCAGGTGCTGGACGTGGAAGTGGTCGGGCTGCGGCGGTGCGTCGTCCACGGTGGCCACGATGCGGTGGCGACCGCCGGGCAGTGGCGCGAGGACGGTGACACCCTCCGGCGAGAAGTACAGCCGGATCTCCGCATCGGGCACATCACCGCCCAGGATGGCATCGGCGAGTACGAACGACTGTGCGTAAGTATCGCCCTCGAAGGCGATTCCGGACTGTTCGCGGACGAGGCTGTGCATGCCGTCGGTACCGACCACATAGCGCGCGCGGATCGTCTCGCCCGTGGCCAGGGTCGCGGTGACGCCGTCGTGGTCCTGTGCCAGCGCGGTCAGCTCACACGGCCGCGACACTTGGGCGCCGGTCTCCGCCAACCGCTCCAGCAGTACCTGTTCGGTGCGGTCCTGTGGGATCAGCAGGGTGAAGGGATAGTCGGTGGGCAGGTCCTCGAAACCGACGTGCAGCAGTACGCGGTCGCGTTCGCGAACCGTGGCCTGCCCGACGATGATTCCCCGCGACACCAGCTTGTCGGTGACATCCAGTTCGGTCAGCACCTCGAGGGTGCGGGCGTGGACGACGGCGGCACGCGAGGTGTTCTCCCCCGCGGCCTGTTTGTCGATGAGCACGACGGGGACACCCTTGTCGGCGAGCGATGCGGTCAGCGCCATGCCGACCGGGCCCGCACCGACGACGAGTACTTCGGTCTGGGTGGGAATATTCATGGTGATGACGGTACGAACCGTCCGACCGGGACCGCGTCTGTCGAATGACGGTAATAGCCAGCGTGATTCACGCCGTCGGTTAAGTCATCGCATACCTGGCGAGTTCGGCCCGCGAGGCCACCCCCAGCTTCGGGAACGCCTTGTACAGGTGATAGCCGACAGTCCGGGCGCTCAGGAACAGCTGGGTGCCGATTTCCCGATTGGTAGCACCGGTCGCGGCCAGACGCACCACCTGAAGTTCCTGCGGGGTGAGCGACGCCAGCGGATCGGACTCACGGCCCTGCTCCGATATCGAGATTCCGGTCGCCCGCAATTCCGCCGCCGCGCGCTCGGACCACGGAACCGCGCCCAGCAGATCGAAGGTCGCCATGGCCGCCTGCAACTGGGTGCGCGCCTCGGCGCGACGGTTGTGGCGGCGCAGCCATTCGCCGTACATCAGTTCGGTTCTGGCCTGTTCGAAGGGCTGATCGCCGCGCGCGTGCAAACGCAGCGCACGCTCATACAGGTCCGCCGCGTCACCGTCGGTCAGCAGCGCATGGCAGCGGTGCAGGACCGCGAGCGCCCATGGTTGATCGATTGCCTCGGCCCAGTTGGTGAACCGCGTCAGCGCCTGGTGCGCGCGCTGCGGATCACCGATGCGGACGGCGGCCTCGACATAGTCGGGATAGGCGTAGCGCCAGACGAAGGCGTGCCTGCCCGGACCGGCCGCCGATTTGTCGAGTCGGTCCAGCACCTGTGCGTACCGGCCGTAGCCGGAGTCGAGTGCGGCGAGAGCGTAGGTGGCCCAGGTGATCCCGGTCATCCACATCCCACCCTCCTCGATCGCTTCCGCGGCCAAGGCCCGGCATTCCTGCTCAGCGCCCGCCACTCCGGCCGACCATGCGGCGACCCCGGCCAGGTAGTACTTCCAGTAGTGCTGGCCGATGTCCTCGGCGAGGCGCCGTCCCTCGGCCGCGGTGGCCCGCGCCGCGCGATGCCGTCCGGTCGCGAGTTCGGCGATCGCGAGCATCATCATGGCCTGGGGCATGCGCCCGATCCGGCCCGCGGCGCGGCACGCCTCGACCAGACGCGTCGCATCCCGGTACATACCGTCCACATCGCCACGGGCGAAGCCCAAATAGGCGGCGACAATATGCAGGTCCACCGGTAGGTCGGCGACATCGCCCAGGTTGTGCGGTGCGATATTGACGGCCAGCCGATCCCCCGCCAGCAGCAGGCGAACATCGCGCGCCAGCGCGTGAATCGCGTGCTCGGGCCCACACATCCGAGCGGCGAGGTCTTCGGTGCGACGGGCCAGTACGAGTTGGTCGGGATGCGGGCGGCTGGACCAGGCATAGATGGCGGCCCAGCCGAGCATCGCCAGGCAGGTCGATCGATCATGCGCTGCCGTCGCAGTGAGTGCGCGAACCCCGTCGTGCAGCAGCCGGGTGGCCTCGAGCGGATGTCCCGCCTCGAAGGCCAGCCCGGCGCGCACCCGGGCGAGTTCCGCCACGATCGACGGCTCGGTGGGCGGCGGTCCGGAGTTCGCACGCTCCGCCAAATCGGTTGCGCGCTCGGATAATCCGGCCTCGTAGGCGGCAGTTGCCGCGATCGTCCAGCGACGAGACCTGGCTGTCGCGGCGGGTGAGAGTTCCGCGGCCCTGGCATAACCGGCGCTGACCGCGATCTGCCCACCGCGGCGGCGAGCCCGCACCGCGGCGTCCTCCAATTGCGCGGCGACCGCCTCGTCGGGCAGTGTGGTCACCGCGGCCAGATGCCAGGCCCTGCGGTCGTCGTCCACGGCCCCGGCCAGTGCCCGATGCGCCGCGACCCGCTCCGCGACATCGCAGGCCAATCGGGCGGCGGTGCGGATGAGCGGATGCCGGAATTCGATGCCGGAGGACGTGACCCGGGCCAGTTCGGCCTGTTCGGCGGGCGCGAAATCGGTCAGTGCGGCACCGAGCGCGGGTAGGGCTCTGGTCACCGGCCCGATATGTCCGCTGTCGTCCAAGGCCGCAATCAGCAAACACAGCCGCGACGCCGCTGGCAGCGCCCGGATCCGTTCCCGAAATCCGGTCAGCACCCGACTCGACGGCGGTTCGGATCCGCCGAGTGAGTACCCGAGCGGTGTGTCGGCTCCGGCGCGCTGCGCGGGCGTGAGTGTGCGCGGAATCTCCAGCAGGGCAAGCGGATTGCCACCGGACTCGGCGATGACGTGATCGCGCGCGGATGGTGCGAGGGCGACTGCGGCATCGACGAGCTGTTGTGCGGCAGCAGAATCGAGCCCGGTCAGCTGCACATCGGGCACACCGGGTGCGAGAAATGGACGTTCGCCGTCGCGGGCGGCGAAGATCAGCGTCACCGGCTCGCTGTGCAGGCGCCGCACCGCGAACAACAGTGCGTCGGCCGACTCCTGATCCAGCCAGTGTGCGTCATCGATCAGGCACAGCAGCGGTCCGTCCATCGAAAGTTCGGTGAGCAGGCTCAGGGTGGCCAGGCCGATGAGGAAGCGGTCGGCCGGTGTCGCCGAACCGAATCCCAACGCCGCCAGCAGCGCATCGGATTGCTGTCGCGGCAATTGCGAGACCGCATCCAGCACCGGACTCAGCAGCACATGCAGTGCGGCGAAAGGCAATTCCGTCTCGGACTCGATGCCGGTGACCCGGAGCAGTCGAGCATCCGCCGACCTGGCGTATTCCAGCAGCGCTGATTTCCCGATCCCCGCCTCACCGCGCACGACCAGCGCACCGGGACGCCCCGCAACGGCGTCGGCGAGCAGCGTGTCGATCCTCGTCTGCTCCACCGTGCGGCCGTATAACATCCGTTCGCCCTGACTTCTGTCGACCATCGATCCGAGCGCACCCTAACGTCTTCTGGAAGCTTCTTCTCAATGCCGGGACGGGATGCGGATGTTCGCGGGCGCGATGGCGGATAATCACGGTCCTCGGCTGGCCTAGGGTCCCAATGGGCGCGAACCCGAGACGATACCGGTCGGGTGCAGCGTATGTCGCCGATCAGGGGAGGTCCGTTGGAGCACGAAATACTCATGCGACGAGACGGATTCGACGGATCGGGGGCGCCGTTCGTGCCGGATGACCTGTCCGATGTGATGGTGGTGGCCGGGGCGGCGCGGTCGTATCGCAACAGTGTGCACGAGGAAATCAAACTGGTGCAGGTGACGGACTCGGGATTCACCGTGCGCAGGCGGGGCAGCGTGTATCGGGCCGCGCCCGGTGAGTTGGTCGCGCTGCATGCCGATGATGCGCACTCCGGGGCGCCCGATGAGCTGGGCTCGGCGAGCTGGCGCATGATGTGCCTGTCGCCATCGCTGATCGCCGAGGTCATGCCGTCGGAGACCATGCGGTTCGGCGATGTCGTCGTCGGCGACCGTGCGCTGTCGAACCACTTCCGGACCTTGCACACCCTCCTGCATCGGCCCGGTGGCCGTCCCGGTTCGGCGCTGCACCGGGAGGGTGGCCTGCTGGAATTCCTCGCCGCGTTGGCGTTGCGCGCGGACCGGGTCGAGGTTTCCGATATCGGATCGAATGCGGTCGGCCGGATCGCGGAGGTTGTCCGGGATTACTTGCGCGAGAACGTCTCCCGCAATGTGACACTGGACGAACTCAGCGGCGTCACCGGCACCAGCAAGTACCAGCTCGTGCGCGCCTGCTCCGCGCACTTCGGTCTGCCGCCGCACAAACTGCATGTGCGCCTGCGCCTCGACTACGTCCGGTGGATGCTGCGCGGCGGTCTGCGGATCGCCGAAATCGCCTATGCGACGGGCTTTCACGATCAGCCGCATCTGACGCGCGCGTTCACCGCCGCGTACGGCATGACACCGGCGACCTATCGGGCGAGCTTCCACGGCGCCGCGCGGCGCAGCTGGACCCTGAGTGCCGCGCAAGAACGTACAAGACCGATCCAGCCGAATACGCCTAGCGTCGTGGTCCAGTCACGCGAAAGGGATACAGATGACGTTGCTCGAGAAGGTCGAGTTCACCAGTGACGGGTATCGGCTGACGGGCGATCTGCACCTGCCCGAACCCGGCACCGAACGCGGTGCGGTGGTTTTGACCGGCCCGTTTTCCGGTGTGCGAGAGCAGGTTACGGGCTTCTACGCGGAGCGCTTCGCCCAGCGCGGCTACGTCGCATTGTCTTTCGATCACCGCAACTGGGGCGATAGCGAGGGCCTGCCGCGCCAGCACGAGGATGCCACCGCCAAGGTCGCCGACCTGCGCAACGCGGTGAGCTTCCTGGCCGCGCGGCCGGAGGTCGACCCGAACAAGATCGCCGCATGCGGGGTGTGCCTGGGCGGGATCTACGCGACGCAACTGGCCGCATTCGATCCGCGGATCAAGGCAATCGCGCTCATCGCCGCCGCCTACAACAACCCGACGCTGATCCGAAACCGCTTCGGAGCGGACAACTTCGCCGCCTTGCTCGAGCAGTTCGCGCAGATCGCCCAGCGACAGTTCGAAACCGGCGAGATCGAATACTGGCCCGCGGTCAACCCGGCCGGAATGCCCGCCGGAAATCCCGGTCCGGAACCGTTCGACTACTACGGAACCGACCGCGGCGCGCGACCGGGCTGGGAAAACCGTTGCACCGCACTGTCGGTCCTGCAAGAACTGACCCTGGACGTGGACGCCTACCTACCGCTGCTGACCGCCCCCACGCTGATCGTGCACGGACGCGGCGACCAGGCCATCCCCGTCGCCGATGCCGAGGCCGCCTTCGCCGCCACCCCCGAACCCAAGGAACTTCTGCTGCTCGACACCACCGATCACATCGACCTCTACGACGACGACACCTACGTCCTGCCCGCCATCGACCGCGCCGTCGCCCACTTCGACCGGAGCCTGTAATGCGATATCGACTGCTCGGCCGGACCGGACTGCGAGTATCCGAACTATTCCTCGGCGCGATGACCTTCGGCGAGAACTGGGGCTGGGGCGCACCGCCGGAGGAATGCCGAAAGATCTTCTCCGCCTATGCCGAAGCGGGCGGCAATGTCATCGATACGGCCAACCGCTACACCGAGGGCGCGAGTGAACGCATCGTCGGCGAACTGCTGGCCGCGGATCGGGATCGGTTCGTGCTGTCCACCAAATACACCCTGACCACCGATGGCGCCGACCCCAATGCCAGCGGCAATCACCGCAAAAATCTGGTCAGGTCGGTGGAGGCCAGCCTGCGGCGACTCGGCACCGACTATATCGATCTGCTGTGGGTGCACATTTGGGACCCGAATACCCCGATCGAGGAAACCATGCGCGCCCTCGACGATCTCGTACGGGCGGGCAAGGTGCTGTACCTAGGCATCTCCGACGCACCCGCTTGGCTTGTGGCCCAGGCGAATACCATCGCCGAATTCCGCGGCTGGACCTCGTTCGTCGGCTTGCAGGTGCCCTACAGCCTGGTCAAACGCGATGTCGAGCGGGAACTGCTGCCGATGGCCGCCGCCCTGCAACTCTCGGTGGCCGCGTGGTCACCGCTGGGCGCGGGACTGCTGTCGGGGAAGTTCAGCCGCGCCGAGCACGACGGTCCCGCTCGTATCGATCGCACCACCGCATCCGAGCGCGACCTGACCATTGCCCGCACGGTCGATGAGGTGGCCGACGAGTTGGGTGCTACTTCCGCGCAGGTGGCCATCGCCTGGACCCGGGCCCACCGGCCATGGATCCATCCAATTCTGGGCGCCCGCAACGTGGCCCAGCTATCCGACAATCTCGCCGCGATCGAGCTGACCCTGCCGCCGGCGGCGATCAGTCGATTGGACGAGGCCAGCGCGATCGACCTCGGCTTCCCTCTCGAATTCATCATCGCCACCACAGCCGAGTTCGTCTACGGGCCGAGCGGCAAGCAGGTCGATGGCCGGATCGGCGACATCATCCCCGAGCGGTAACGAAATCCGTTCGGCAACACCGAGATCCGGCGAATCCCGCAGCTCGCCATCGCTCGGAGATTCACTGTGCGTGTCCACGCTATTCGACCTGCTGACCGGCTCCCCGCCGAGGGCCGCGCAGCCGCCCTGCGACCTTGTGGGGTCAACCGCGCTTCTCAGCGGATATGTAGCGCGCCTCCTGCAGACGGTCGAGCAGTTCGGCGGGCAAGTCGGCGGGCAGGTCGGTGATCGGGCGGCCGTAGTCGGCGGCCAGGTCGAAGGGGGTGGCGCGGTGGACCGACCAGCCGTGCTGCGACAGCCAGTCCCCGGGATCGGCACGGTCGTCGTCGTACCACAGGTCGCGCACGTTCAGGCTGCCGAACGGGTTGTCGCCGAAGAACCTTTCCTCCATATCGAAGTGGCGCTGGTCCAGGCCGCGGCCGAAGTCGTCGGTGGCCACGCTGCTACCGAGCGCGGACAGGGCGTCGATGCGTTCGAACAATGCGTCGTGTGCCGAACCCGGCAGGAACGGCAACAACCCCTCGGCCGACCACGCCGCCGGGAGCCCCGGATCGAAACCCGCGGTAGTGAGCGCGGCGGGCCAGTCCTCGCGCAGATCGACCGCCAGCGCGCGCCGATCGGCCGTGGCCACGGCACCGTGATCGGCGAGCACCTGGTTCTTGAACTCCAGCACACGGGGCTGATCGATCTCGAAGACGACCGTGCCCGCGGGCCAGTCCAACCGATATGCCCGCGCGTCCAGACCGGATGCCAGGATCACTGCCTGCCGCGCACCCCGCTGCCACGCCGCGGCGAAGAACTCGTCGAAAAACCGTGTCCGAACCCCCATGAACCGCCCGAACAAACCGACAGCGCCCGCCGACGCCGGGTCGTCGAGCATCCGCAGAAAGTGCGGATCACCGGCCGCCTCGACGAACCACGCCGCATAGTCGTCGCGGATCATCGGTTCGGGATCGATCGTCTCGAGTGCGCGAAATGTGGCGACGCCCAAGGCGGTCAGACCCACGCTCGTCACGATGTCCCAGCTGTCTCCGTCCGCTCGCATAGATATCACCCCATCGGTGTCAGCGATCATCAGAGCTCTGCTAAAGCGGAGTTAACGCCCCGCATCTACTCCATCGATCTTCCTCTCATGCAGAGCGTCCAGGCAACGCCCGGACCCGGCCGTCCGCCGTTGACGCTGTCAGCGGCGGGCGTGTCCATGCGCATGGCACTATCGGGCGTTCCGCGAACGGCACGCGCCCGCCCCTAACGGCTCGCCGAAACCCAGGTCACAGGCGCATTTCACGATTCTGCCGGAGTCCTGCAACGCCGCGTGCTTCGAGCGCGTTCGTCAATTCGCGGGCAGATTCAGCTCGTCACAGACTGCGGCGGGCACTGAACCGATGGCGTCAGTAACCGGAGATCGCGGCCGCGATCTCCCTGCGCGAACCGACCCCGAGTTTGGCCAGAATGTTGGACACATGGGACTGAATTGTCCTGCGGGACAAGAACATTTGCGCGGCGATATCGGAGTTGGAGCAGCCTTCCGCCACCAGGGCGGCGACCTTGCGTTCGGTGTCGGTCAGTGCCGCGCGGCCGGTTTTGGGGCGGTTGCGTGGGCCGCGCACGCCGCGGCGAATTCCGTAGGGCCGCAGGCGGGCCACCGCACGCGCGATATCCCAGGATGCGCCGAGGGTGGTGTAGAGCCCGATGGCGGCGTCGAGCGCGCTGCGGGCATCGGCGTCGTGTCCGTCCGCGGCGAAGAGCGCGGCGGCGTTCTCGTAGGCCTGTGCCTCATTGAGTGGCCGGGTGGCCTGCCGAAATGCCGCCGCGGCAGACAGGAGGACCGCAGGCTCGCGATCGGCCAGACCTCGGCACAGCAGGGCGGTGCCGGTCCTGGCCGCCGTCGGCTGGCGCTGTGCCAGCTCCGCCGCGGCCGCGACCACCGAACGAGCCGCTTCCTCGTCACCGACATCGGCGGCCAGCCGGGCGATATCCGGGAAGATGTAATAGAGCGTCGCCGCGGTCAAGCCGTCGGACAGTGCCTTGTGCGCATCAATGAGCAGGTCGAGCGCTCCACGCGGATCCCCGCGTGTCTCGAGCATCAGCGCATTGATCCACGGATAGAACTGGCCGTAACTACTGCTGCCGAGTTGGTCGTTCGGTGTGGGGATATCGCCCGGATCCGGCAGAAAGGTGCCGCGGTGAATGCCGATCAGCGCGGACAGGCTCTGCAGGATCGGCGTGTAGCCGAAGGCATCGGGCACCGACTGGCCCGAAGTGCATTCGATGATTGCATCGTCCCAGCGTCCGTCCAGGACATAGAGCCGCGCCTTGGCGACCATATTCGCACTGAGATAGACGCCGTGGATCCGGCGACTGTGTCCGATCGCCTTGTGCAGCACCGCTTCCGCGTCGGCGATCCGATCGAGTTCGATCAAGCAGTGCGCGTAGAGCGCATAGGGATCGAACTGGTCGGAACCGAATCCGTTCTCGAAGACGGCCAGAATGCGGCCGCTCAGTTCCAATGCCTCGTCGAGATATCCCTGGACATAACGCACGGCCCCCACGGTCAACAGCCCATATCCGGTCACGAGGGGGTTGTCGGTGGCATCCCCGATCGCCAACGCCTGTGCACCGGCCGCCTCCGCCGCGTCGAACCGGCCGAGGTAGAAATTGTTCAAACCGCTCATCCCGTGAAACCGGCCCGCGTCCTCGTCCGTGAGGTTCGGTGTGGCCAGGGTCTTTTCGGCAACGGCAACGACTTCACGCAGGTCGCCGCGCGCATGGCAGGCCTGCATCAGCAACCACCGCAATTCGATATCGTCATCGGGACGGTTCAGCAGCGCCGTACGCACCAGGGCTTCGGCCTCGCCCGCGCGACCGTTCCACAACAGCGCTTGAGCGTGCAGCCGCAGCAGCATCGGACGCTTGCCGAGCTCCGCCGTGGCTGCCGTGCGTTGCAATAGCTGCACCGCGATCTCGGGCGCGCGCACAATCAACTTCTCGGCCACCGCGACCAGCCAGTCGAGCGTCCGCGAATCGAGTTCGTTTTCCCCCGCCAACAGGTAGTAGGCGATCCGCTCGATCGGTGCGTCGGTTGCCAGCAGGATCTGTCCGGCCCGGCGCAGCAATCCGGCTCGCAGCGAATCGGGCAGCTGATCGGCGAGGACCTGACGGATCAGATCGTGCCGGAAGACCAGCTCGGAGTCGGCACGGGTGAGCAGTCCACCGTCGGTCGCCTCGGTGACCACATTCCAGATTTCCAGGATCGGACTGTCCAGCACCGCGGCCAATTCCGCGACGTACACAGTCGGTCCGAGCGCCGCGGCCATCGGAAGTACTTGCCGCGCCGACCGGGACAGGAATTCCAGCCGCTGCGCAATCGCGCCCGCCAGCGACGCGGAGGGGCCCTCGGCCAGTTCGGTCGGATCGGCGGTATCGGCGACCACCGTGATCGCCGCATCGCGCAATAGCGAGGCCACCAATTCCGTTATGTAGAGCGGATTTCCGCCCGCTCCGAGCACCTGCCGCAGCAAGCCGGGCCCCGGAATCGCACCGACCATATGCCGAACCAGTTCCGCCGCAGCCGGTTCCGCAAGCGCGCCGAGCCGGATCATCGAGGCACGCCGCTCCACGAGTTCGGCCGTCAACGCAACGAATCCGGTGTCGCGAGGCAGCGGACGCGCCGCCAGCACCAGCAGCAGTGGCAAATCACCGAGCACACCACAGAGCCGGTTCAGCACCGCGAGACTCTGCCGATCCGCCCAGTGCACATCATCGATGATCAACGCGACCGGACCGGCGGCACACCAGGTATCGACCAAATCGAGGATCGCCTCGCTGATCGCGAATTCGTGCGTCGCCGCACCGTCGCCCGCTCGATCCCCACTGCGCAGTAGCGCCTTCACCGGATCGGAGCCACGATCGCTGTCCAGCCAGGAGCACACGGCCGCGAACGGCACCTGCCGCTGCAACTCCTTCGCGGCTCCCCGGCGCACGCTCAGACCGCCGGCCGTGTAACGAGCAACGGCCGCATCGAGGAGTGCGGTCTTGCCGATACCGGGCTCGCCCTCGACGAGCACCACCACCCCCTTCCCCGCAGCTACTCGCAGGCCTAGCGAGACGACACGCTCGACCTCGGCATCTCGACCGACGAATACGGAGGTAAGGGGACCCTGCACTCGGGAGATCCTATGCGCCCGCTTGACGTAACGCAGATCGCATATCCCCCGCTCAACGCCGATATCTCGTTGCCCGATGCGGATATTCCCACGGGCTATGACGGATGTTCCCGCTACGCGGCTGCCATAGGGTCGGCAATTGCGGCGGCTAGCCACCGGCAAACCGGCCGGGTACAGCGCATTAGATCGGCAGCCGAACAGAGGAGAACCGTTGCAGTCCGAGGCAGCCAGTCGGCACCCCGCACTCGCGGTGGTGCGTGGAATCACTCGCATCGGTGGTCATATCGCGCGGGAAGCGGTCACCCGTCCACAGGCGCTCCGTGCGGCCGATGTGCCGGTGACCGGTCGAGAATTGACCACCGATTGGCTGACCGCTGTGCTGTGCTACGACCACCCGGGTGCGGTGGTCAAGGCCTTCGAAACCACGGATAGGAGCAGCGGGACCTCGACACGGTGGAAGCTCACCGTTGGCTACAACGAGATCGGCCAGGTCGCGGGCCTGCCGGAAAACCTTTTCGCGAAGACCACCGCGGACTTCAAACAGCGGCTCACCCTCGACCTGGCCGACATACTGCACGGCGAACCGGGCTTCTTCAAACATCTACGCCCCAATCTGGAAATCGAGGCACCGCACGGCTATCACAGCGCCGTCAACAGCCGGTCGGGGCGCTCGATCTCCCTCCTCGAGGACGTCGTCAGCACCAAGGGCGCCAGCTTCTGCACGCCGGGCACCCCGATCGGACGCAAACGGATCGAAGATCTGCTGCGCACCATGGCGACCTGGCACGCCCGGTACTGGGACGACAAAGGGCTGCGGCTGCACGGGTGGCTCAAGGCACCGCGCTCGCATTTCGCCAATCTCGACCGGTTGACCGGCATGTCCAAGCGGGCGCGGGTCGGGGCCCGACGTGCGGCTTCGGTGATTCCGCAAGCCCTACCCGCCCAACATGATCGGCTGTACCGCGCACTGGAACGCTCGCTCGAGATCGCCAGCACCGGACCGCAGACCTTCCTGCACGGCGACAGCCATATCGGCAATACCTACGTCACCGCCGACGGCCGGATGGGGTTCACCGACTGGCAGGTCGTGCTGCGCGGCAGTTGGGCCTACGACTTCGCCTATGTGGTCACCTCAGGTCTGACGGTGGCCGATCGGCGGGCCTGGGAAGGCGAACTGCTCAGCGTCTACCTCGAGCGGCTGGCGGCCGGTGGCGCTGCGGCGCCCGATTTCGATACGGCCTGGCTGGCCTACCGGCAGCAGGCGCTGTATCCGTACTTCATCTGGCTGTCGACCATCGGTCACAGCGCTATCCAGCCCGAGTACCAGCCCGACGAGGTCTGCCTCGGCATTATCGAGCGCACCGCGATGGCCGTGCTCGACCTCGATGCCGCTGGCGCCGTCGAGGCGGCCGGATGAGCGGCCCTGGAGGTAGTTGATGCGCATTGTCAGCAATCGATGCCGCACCGTCGAATGCACCGTGACGACAGCGAGCCCCTGCGCCATCGATCTCGAGCCATCGGCAATCGGAACGCGCAGATGCTTCCACGACTGCCTGCTGCTGACGATCGGGGTGGACTGCGGCGACCGGGCGCTGGCGGGCACCGCGGTGCAACTCGTCAGGCGTATCGTCAGTGAATCCGATGCGGGGCCGATCGTCATCGATGGCTTCGCATGCCTGCCGGGACCCGGTGAAAGACACCGAACTCCAGCGGGATTCGATGTGCTCTCGGAACTGGCCGAGGCCCTAGACGTGCTGACCGAAGTCACCGAACGGCTAGAGGAACGCGGTGAGCAGGTTCATCTGATGCCGTTCGGCTGGTACAAGATGTGGCGCCTCGACCCGCTCGACGGGATCGGCACACAGCACATCATCCACATGTCGGCCAACGACGCCCGACAGTGCGAGCCGCGAATGCGTTGGCCCGGATCACGCTGTCACACCTTGGCGCACCCGGCACGGGCCGCTCGTGCCAGGACCGTATGCATACCTGATCGCGGCCGACGCTGATGCCGGAACCGGAACATGAAAATCCTCACTAGCCGCTGCCGCACCTTCGAATACACCGTCACCACCGCCAGCCCGGTCGCCATCGCGCTCGAACCGGCGGCGATCGGGGTGACGAACTCGTTTTCCGACTGCCTGCTGCTGATGGTCGGGGTGGAGCGCGGCGATGCATCGGCATCGAAGGCCGCCACCAAGATCGTGCGGCGCATCGCGTCCAAAACCGATGCGTCGCATATCGTCATCAACGGCTTCTCCCATCTGGCCACCCCCGGCGAACGGTCGGATGTTCCGACCGCGCTCACCGTGCTGACGAGTCTCGCCGAATCCCTGGAAGCCGGCGGTGTCCAGGTCCATCTCATGCCGTTCGGCTGGAACAAGCGCTGGCAGGCCGATGTACTCGACGGGGAATGGGAACAGCGAGTGGTCCACCTGCCGATGTGATCCACAGCCCTCCCCGCTGCTGGAAATCGCCACGATGAGCTGAGTACTACGCTGTCCGACCGTGGCCGAATATGTGGGTGGTGGCCGGGCGCACCACCGTAGGCCACTCGAATCACGGTGAGCGGAACCGCAACCTTGCTCCCAGGAATGGGGATGCTGCGAGATGATGCAGATTTCTCAGCAACGGTTCACTATTGATTGTGCCGTCAAATAGCGGCACAATAGACCTCATACAACCTGCATCCCCGGCACACCCACTACCGACCAAGTCCGGGCTCGGCGGGACGAAGGAGATATCGGTAACCATGAACCTCAAGTCGAAGAAGGTTGTCATAGCCGGTGCCGTCGCCGGTGCACTGGTGATCACCCCCGCCGCCATGGCGATTCAGTCGACCGTCGCGGCCCCTGGGAACCACAGCAACAGCAATGGCGGCGGCGCCCGCGGCGGCAGCTACGGTAACAGCACCAGCGGAGGCAACCGCCGCGTCGCCGATCAGGATCACTCCGCCTCCGGCAACAACAACTCGAGCCGGGGCTCCTACGAGAACAGCAACGACAGCGGGCGCTGGGTCTGGGTGCCCAGCGAAGGTAACAGCCGCTGACCCATTCCCTTTGCGGCTCTTCATATTACGAACGCGACCGCCGCCCCGGGAAGGGGCGGCGGTCGCATTCGTATGTGCACCGCAGCAGATGAATCGTCTCGGCATCTCACCACACCCCACTGCGCCGAGCAGCCAATTGCACCCCGCGAGTATCCATTTGCCCGCTCGACACAGCTCGATGCCCTTCCGGGTGGCGTGCGCGGAGTTGCACGACCATCCGAAAGGGCATCGGCGGTAATAAGTTTCGCGGCCGACCGACTCAGGTCAGGTTGCCGTCGACGCACAGGCTCGACGAGCGCCACGACGGTCCCGGCCGATTCAGACTCATATCGAAGGTCCAGTTCGAAATCGGCCCTGCCGCACGCCAATACAGCCCGCCGCGGCCATCCGCGATCGCCTCGTACATATCTTCGCGGCCTTCGATCAACTGACTGCCGACGCAGTAGTCCATGTAGTCGGTGCCCGGCTGCTGCGCACCCGGACTGAACTGACCGGCCGGATTGCCGTTGGTACCAGGGTTATACACGGTGCTGCGCCCCGCGGCCAGACCCTCACGGGACCAGCGTGCGAAGCCGAAGAAATCGGACTGACACCGGTAGTTCCAGCCGCCCGCGGAGATGAGCACACCCTGCGGATGACCGACACCGGCCCACAGGCAGCGCACGCCGATATCAGCATTGGCCGCAGGCGCCTCGGTGCCGATACCGAAGACGCCGACCCCCGCCGCGATCGCCGCGAGCATCGACAGTGCTCGGATCTGGTTGCGCCCCTTGGCTTTACGTGCCGGAGCGGGACATTCGGAAAGTCTGGCCGCGCGGTACTGTTCGCTGACGTTGATCATCGACGTCTCCTTCATCATTGTCTCGCCCGTCGGCCGACGTCGATCCGGGCCGACGGGAGGTGCTGATCCCGCTGTCTAATGTAACGCTATTCAACGGCACGTTGAATCAAGTATCACCACACATGGGAACGATGAAGGAGGAAAGCCTGGTCAGAGCATGCGGCAATGACAGAGCAGCCAGGTAAGAGATATGCGCGCCTCGGCGCGAGCCGTTTGCCTCAGATGTCCGGCAGCGCCTCGGCGAGTTCGCTGTCCTGCTCGAGATACCGCGCGATAAAGCGGTTCACCAGTTCGGCGCTCGCCTGTCCTGGGCGGACTCGAGTCTCGGCCGCCCGCGCGGCGAGTGCGGCCCTATCCGCAGCGGTGCGTTCGGAGCGCTGGTACGGCTCCCAGGCCGTCCGGTGGAACAGGTCGACGAAGCGGCGGGCGATCCGGTCACAGTCCGCCCGCAGCCGCTCCAACTCGCCGAGCAGGTCATCTACCGGAATGCCCGCGCCCTCCAGTTGGTCGAAGGTGCGGATCAGCTGCGGATCGGCGATGCGGTAGGTCGCGGCGTCGACCGGCTCGTACAGACCGGCCGAGACCACGCGGGCCAAGCCGTTGGGCACCTCCCGATAGCGCAGTTCGAGCTCGGTCGCCGCGATCGTGTCAATGGAGGGCGGCGCGCTGGACGGCGCCGCACCGGGCTCCGCGACGCCGAGGATGTCGCCGAGGTCATCGCCGCGGTCCCAGGCCTCGAGCAGCTCCCTGATCCCGTTGAGCTTGATCCCCCGGTCCAGCAGGCGGCTGATCGTCTGCACCCGATTGAGGTGATCAGGTCCGTAAAAGCCAGTGCGGCCCTTGACCTGCGGTGGGGGCAGGATGCCGCGCTCGGCGTAAACCCGCAGGCTGCGCACGGTCGTACCAGCCTCGCGCGCCAGCTCATCGATCGTGTACTCCACGTCCCCTGCCATATGTCTAGGAAACCACAAAGAAACATTACCCACAGGTAAGCATACGGCAGTGATGCCGGTCACCTATGATCTGCGAGGCCGCTGTCAAGTCCCGATGACATCGCAAACTATTCCCGCCGTTGGCAATTCGCTGTGCCGGATCCGGCGCCTGCGAGGCTTATCCTTCGGATATGACCGAAGCGCAGGCTTCTCGAATTACCGTGGCGGAGCGGGAACGGGCGCTGGAACAACTGTCGCACCATCTCGGCACGGGGCGACTGAGCTTGACCGAGTTCGACGAGCGCAGCGCCGTTGCCGCGGCGGCGACCACCAAGGGGCAATTGGCGGAATTGTTTGTGGATCTGCCGGGTGTCACCCCGGCCGCACCGCAGGTGCATACCGACAATCGACTGCGGCAGCTCTCGACAATCGCCGCGGTGATCGCGATCATCGCGGTCGTACTCGCCGTCGCGACCGGGAGCTGGCTGTGGTTGCTGGCGGGCACCGGTGTCGTCGTCGTATTCGTGGTCGAGCGGCTGCGCTGAGCGTCGGCCGCCCTACCACCTCGTACGCGGACGGACGTAGTTGGCCAGATCGACCAACCGGTAGCGGTGCCAGCGATCCGGCGCGGTTCGCGCCAGCGCCCGCAGACTCGTCTCGAGTCCGAGCCGCAGCCCCGCCTGGGTGAGCGGGAAACCCAGAATGGCCTGGCTCGATTTCCGCGGTCGGCCGCCGACGCGCAGCCACTCCATCGCAGCGCCTACCACGATGACCTGTAGTTGCAACGTGCGAGCGTCATCCGACAACGCCTCGAGCCGCGACGCGGCGGCGCAGATATCCGCCTCGGTGATATCGGCGATCGGTCGTGAGACCAACAGCAGGCAGCCGGTGGTGTGCGCGACGCCGTGATGACGTGACGCGGCGGGCACCTGATCGAGCACCGCGACGGCCTCGAGCAGTTGCCCGTCGGCCGCGAGGCGTCGGGCCAGCCCGAAGGCCGCGCTCACCACACCGTGGTTGGTCCGCCACACCGCCCGGTAGTGCTCCATCGCGGCCCGGTGCCAGCGCTCGGTATCGGCCGGAATATCGAGATGCTGCAATACGAGTTCCGCGGTGGCGGCCAGTGCCAGCTCCGGGCCGATCTCACCGGGCAGCATCGCGTGCACAGTTTCGAACTGCTGCCAAGCCCGGTCGTAGAGGCCGTCGAGCAACTCGGCGACGCCCTCGTACCATTCGATGCGCCAGTCCGCGCCGTAGTCAGGGCGCAGACCGGCCAGCTGTTGGCGGGCTATGGCCGTTTCCCCCAGGTCGAGATACGCGCGCACTGCCGTGAGCGGCCCCTCCAATTCGAACGATTCCGGTGCGACGATCGTGCCGGATCGGATGCGTTCATGGGCGCGGCGCAACGCGTCCAGCGCATGCCTCGGCTCACCGTGCAGCAGACTGGACAGCAGTTCGGCGCTCGGATCCGCGCTGTCGATCATTGGTGTCGGTAGCGCTGCCACGACATCGCCGACCGCGAGCATGGGCATCCGGGTCACCCCGTCGGTGATCCCGTCGGTCTGGCCGATGAGCGTATCGGTGCCGAAATCGTCTCGCATGGCACTGAATTCGACCGATGGCTGGGGATGTTCGAGACCGGTGTCGATGGCGAGCACCATCCGCAGCGCACCAGCGAGTTGGCAGTACATCGAGTACGCAGAGGGGAACCGGCGCTCGGGCTCCGGATCGGTGGCGCGCAACAGAATTCGGTACAGGCACGGGTAGCGCGCCAGCAGCGGATCCTCATCGGGCTCGGGTATGCCGCCGAGAAAGTGGCCGTCGCGGTCCCTCGGCAGATTCAGCGCAAGGGCGGCCAGAGTCCGGCCGACGGTGTAGACATCCGACACCACGGTGGGCCCGGTCTCGGTGATCTCGGGCGCCTGAAAGCCGGGCGTGCCATAGATGCTGCCGTAGGAGTCCATGGCGGCGACCGCACCCAGATCGATGAGTTTGACCTCGTGCTCGCTCACCATGATGTTGTCGGGCTTCAGATCGTTATAGGCCAATCCGAAGGAATGCAGATAGTCCAGCGCGGGCAGAATTTCCATTATGTACGCTATGGCCTCGACAACCGGAATACGCTCGTCGCCCCGGGTGTCGAGCAGCTTCTTCAGCGATTGCCCGCCGACATATTCCATGACGATATAGCCATCCGGAACATCGCGCGAGGACCGATGCTTGACGAAGTTGTAAATCTTCACAACGCCGGGGTGGGCAACTTCGGAAAGAAATTGCCGTTCGGCGAGGGCGACCACATGCGCCTCGAAGTCGAGCGGATTCTGTAATCCCTTCAGCACCACCCAGCGATCGCTCACATTGCGGTCGATGGCCAGATAGATCCAGCCGAGGCCGCCGTGCGCCAGCGATCCCTGGACCTCGTACTGGTCGGCCACCAGTTCCCCCGGCTGCAGGGCCGGCCGGAAGTTGAACGGCGATCCGCAGCGGCCGCATTCGCCGACCACCTCACCGGGCCCGGACGCGCTGCGGCGGCCCACCGGCTCCTGACACTTCCAACAGAACCGTTTCAGTTCGGGCACTTCGGGATTCGCGAGAATGGCACTGCGCGGATCGACTGGCGCCACCCGCGGCATCGGCACCAGACCGGCGCCGAGCCGACGCACGCTCGGCCGCGATCGGCCACTGCGTCCGGAACCGGGCTCGTCGAGTTCGTCGAGTTCGTCGAGTCCGACGATCGGACCGGAGACCGACTCGGAGGTATCCGTGATCGGCTGGGTCATACTCGCCTCGACCGGCGAACCCCGCGGCCCCGGCCCGGGCAGTGGGAGCCGTTGCGACGGAGTGCCTTCGGTACTGCGCGGGCGCGACCACGGATGTGGAAGACGTTGGGACGAATCGACTTTCGACATGCCCCTGGTCGCCCAGGGAAGCGGAGTTCGCCGCGGCACCTCGGTGCCACGCATCCGCCGATTCGCCCATGGGTGCGGCAGCGGATTCTCGGAGGGCCTGGCTTGCTCCGGCATGGGAACCTTTCGAGCCTGTTGAATCGGGGTCCCATTCTCTTCCGCCGTCCGCCGCCGTGCGCCTAACCTGTTCCCCGCAATGGGAATAGCTCCGCCCCGGACATGTTGTCCGGGGCGGAGATCGGTTTACTTGTCGTCGGGCTCGTCGAGGATGACGACCGCTTCACCATCGCGCGCACGTGGCGGCCGCTCGGCCAGCACCGGGAACTGACCGGTGATGCCCTCGCGTTCCTGAGCGACCTGCAGCACCCGCTTGCGGGCCAGGAACCAGCCGCCGACGAACGCCGGAACCACGACCACCGCCATGGCGATCACCGCACCGCGCTGCTCGATTTCGTGGCTGCATGCCATCAGCACGATCACCGTGACCAGGAATGCCAGCGTGGCGTAGCTGGTGTAGGGGGCACCGACCAGCCGGAACGACGGACGCTCGGCCAGCCCCTTCTTGGACCAGCGGAACAGCTGCAGCTGGCAGACCACGATCGCACCCCAGGCCGCAATGGTGCCGAGCGCGGACATGTTGAGCACGATCTCGAAGGCCTTGTCCGGCACCATCGCATTGAGCCCGACACCGACCAGCGCGATCGCACCGGTGGCGAGGATGCCGACGTAAGGCACACCGCCGCTGGACATCCGCGAGGCGATCTTCGGCGCACTGCCGTTCATCGACATCGAGCGCAGGATGCGGCCGGTCGAGTACAGACCCGCGTTGAGGCTGGAGAAGGCCGCGGTCAGCACCACCAGGTTCATGATCGAACCCGCACCGCCGACACCGAGCTTGGAGAAGAAGGTGACGAAGGGGCTCTCACCGGACTTGAAGGCGACGTAGGGCAGCAGCAGGCCGAGCAGCACCAGCGATCCGACGTAGAACAGCGCGATGCGGGCGATGACCGAGTTGATGGCCCGCGGCATGATCTTTTCCGGATTCTCCGCCTCACCGGCTGCGGTACCGATCAATTCCACTGCGGCGTAGGCGAATACGACACCGGTGGTGACGGTGACCAGCGGCAGCAGACCGGTCGGGAACAGACCGCCATTGTCGGAGATCACGCTGAAACCGGTGGTCTCACCGTCCACCTTGAATCGGCCCGCCAGGAAGATGGTGCCGATGACCAGGAACGCGACCAGCGCGACGACCTTGATCAGCGCGGCCCAGAACTCCAGCTCACCGAACCATTTCACCGAGATCAGGTTGATGCTGACCACGATGGCCAGCGCCACCAGCGCGATCAACCACTGCGGTATCGCCTCGGTGGCTCCCCAGAAGTGGACATAGGTGGCGATGGCGGTGATGTCTACGATGCCGGTCATGCACCAGTGGAAGAAGTACATCCACCCGACTGCGAAAGCCAGCTTCTCGCCATAGAACTCACGCGCGTAGGAAACGAACGATCCGGAGGACGGACGATGCAACACCAGCTCGCCCAGCGCCCGCAGGATGAAGAACACGAAAATGCCGCAGACCGCGTACACCAGGAACAGTCCGGGACCGGCAGTGTGCAACCGACCACCCGCACCCAGGAACAGTCCGGTTCCGATCGCGCCGCCGATCGCGATCATCTGCAGCTGGCGCGGGCGCAACGCCTTGTGATAGCCCGCATCCTCAGCATGCAGAGCGTCCGCGGGCGCCGACACTTCCGCGGAGGGTTGAACGGTTGTCATGGTGAAGCCTTTCACGTGACGGCGATCATATCGCTGCTTAATGTAACGCTATTCAACGGCACGTTCAATAGGGAGAGCGAAGTCGTAACGACGCGGAAACGAAGCGTTGCGTGCCCACCCGCTCTGAACTCGGGTTTTGCTTGATCGTGCCGCTGAATATCGGTACGCTAGATACGTTTTCGGCTGATGGAGCGCGCACATGGCATGGTTCGAACGGGAGTTCATCGCGGTCCCCGAAGACCGGAAGAACCAACTGGTGTACAAGTGGCCCGATGTCAACATCCGGCGCTACAGCCGGGCCATCGTCAATGCCGACGAGATCGCCCTGTTCGTCAAGTCAGGGCAAGTCGTGGCCGCGATGGGGCCCGGACGCCATCGGATCGATGCCGATGAGCTGCCGGTCCTCGGCGCGCTCGTGGATACGCTGACCGGCAACAACTTCTACCGCGCCGAGCTGTACTTCGTCTCCACCCGTGAGTTTCCCGGCATCAAGTTCGGCGGCCGCCTGGCCGATATCGCCGATCCGGTGAGCGAGCAGGTCGTGACGCTGCGGGTCTTCGGCGAATTCGCACTGTCGGTACGTGATCCGGCCGAACTGGTCACCTCACTGGCGGGCACCACCGACCTGAGCGTCCCGGCGACGGTGGAGTCCTGGAGCTCGGACCTGCTGCTGAAGTCCATGAAAGTCGCTGTCACACAGGGCATTTCCCGGGGCGACTGGCCGGTGCTCGGCCTGTCCGGACAGTTGGAGCCGATCGAGGCCGCCGTAGTGCGCCAGACCAATCTGACACTCTACGAATACGGCCTGCGCATCCCGCGCCTGGGCAACTTCGATATCACCCTGGCACCGGAGGATGCCGAGCGCATCAAGCGACTTGCCAAGGACGTCACCTACATTCGCCTAGCCGGTGACTTCCAGCGTTATGCCGCAGGGGAATTGGCGCTCGGCGCCGGCCATGGCTTCGCTCATGGCCATGGGGGCGGAGACGGATTCCTCGGCGCCGCACTGGGTTTGAACGCCATCCAACAGCAAGCCCCGGCCAACCCCTGGCAACGGCAGGCGATTCCCGCTGCCACACAGCCGGTATGCGCCGGATGCGGAGCCAACAATCCCGCTGAGGCGCGCTTCTGCATGAACTGCGGCGACTCCCTGGCCCCCCGCCCACGTCACTGCACCGAATGCGGAGCCGACCTAACCCCCACAGCCAAGTTCTGCGGCAACTGCGGCACCCCAGCCACCACCTGACCCGACTCCGCTGGATCTCGCCGAGACGGCCCGCCCCCCACATCGGCTGCTGACGCAAATCTTCGGAGCTCGCGCATACCTGCGACGCAGTCGCATATCGACTGTCCGCGCAACACGCCGGTCCGAAAACCAAAAGCTATGCGCGAGCCAAGATTCAGTTGCTGCGGCTCCCACTTCGATCAGTGTGGTCGAGCCGTTCCTGACGACGAACTCAGCCCCGAGCAGCGCACGTGGCGCGATACCATCGAGGCGGCGCTGCACCTCGACCAAGACACGAAAGCCACGATCAACGCCAGGATGAACCGTCGCCGGACTCGTGCAGGTGAGTACCTGCGATGCCGAGTACATCGCGTCTTTGTCATCCTCGCCGATGGCAGCAATTCCGTGCCCGTCGACATCGATCATCCTCGCGGGGCTCGCGCTTTCGACACCACCGGATCGCCGTGCATCGTGGCCACTTACTTTGCGAGCCGGTACCTCAGTGCCTTACTCGGCAGCACATCGCGCGACAGGTAGTCGACCGCGCAGGACAGGACCAGCAGCCGGTTCACACGTTTGTCGTGGATGTCGACATGGCAGTAGTGGAACGATCCGCGGTGCCGAATTTCGAATCCGGCGGACTCCGCGCTGCGGTATTGCAGTCGGTCGCCGACCAGTTGGAATGGCCACCACAGGGTCTCTTGGCTGCCCTCTTGCGCGACTCCACGAAGGAGCCTCCTGTTGTGCAAGCCGGCGGCACCGGCACGTTTTCCGGGCAATCCACCCAAGCCGTACTGGTCGAAAATGCGATTTTTTCGCATACCTGCGCGATCATCTCTGATTTCCCCGATGCAAATCCCGTCACGGCCCTGCGCAAAGCCGCGCGAGACGACCCCCACGGGGATACGCGGGTTCTTACCGACCGTCACTTCGAAAACAATGTGGCCATCGGCATCCCCGATTGCGCGTAGCAAGGCGATCTGCGTGGGCCGCTTCCGCCGGACCAGGCTACCGAAACCGAAGGGTTCGTACACGCCGAATACCGTCGCTTTGCCTCGCTCCAGATGAGCCCACAGCGTGAAACTTGACAGCTGGTCGAGCATGCGCCTCTCCTGCACAATTCCTCAGCGAATCCTTACACCGAGGGCAACAGCGCGATTCGCGCCGAACCCGCCTCGGCGTTCCAACTCTTGTCCTTCTCGAATTCGAAACCGTGCTGTTCTACCTGGTCGATGAGGCTCCCGACGTCCAGCGGCGATGCCGCGGAGGCGACAACTTGCTGCAGGGTCTGCTGAATCTTTTCGACCTCGTCATCGATGTTCTCGAAAATATCGATGATGTCGTTGACCCCCTGCACTATCTCTCTGACAACCTTGTATATTTCGTAGCCCTTGTAAGCGGTCCAGGCGGCAGCGGCAGCATCGGCGAGCGGATCCTCCGGCCCCAGCCCTACGATTTCGATGGCGGCATCGCCTGCCAGCATTTCGCCGACCTTCTTGATCAGCTTGTTTATTGCCAAATTGAACAATGCATTGATACCGGCAATCGCTGCCTTCGCCAGTTCGATGATTGCGTGATAGCCGTCTTCGTATGCCTTGGAAACAACCTTGGCAGCGTCACCTATCCCACCGATACCCATCGTCCACTTGAACATGTACGAATCGAATGCGGTGGCCGTCACTCCCTGCCACTCACTGCCCAGCTTCCACGACCCTTTGCGCAACGTACCCGCTACCACATAGCAGCCATCGCCCAATGTGTCATAGGCGCCGTGCAGGTAGAACAGCCGATCCCAGTCCCCCAGCAGCGGCTTCAGTAGCTGATCCCGGAGATCGTTTCCCGTGATCGCTTTGTAGACGGATTCAGCCGCGGCGGCGTAGTTGAATTTTCCGGTGATGGTTGCCAGGTTGCTGATGATGCCGCTGTCCGGCGGATCGGGCGGTTGCACCAGCTTGAAATCCTCGTTCTCTACGCTGAAATCGCCAACGAGACTTCCACCAGGTAGCGACGAGATATCCGGAAACCCGGGCAGCGCGTCGGGATAGATCTTCTGCAGATCTGCTGCGTTCTGCTCATCTTGCGTCCGCAACTGGGTGTTCACCGTCGAGACCTTGTCGGTGATCACACCCATGCCGCGCTGGCACTGTGAGAGCTTGCCGCTGAAGTGCTGGGCGACCTCCGGGACGTAGGGTTGTAACTTCGACAGCAGCGCAGTCAGCCCGTCGGTCTCCGAGCACTCCTTGCCGGTCCAGGTGACCATTGCGGCGAAATGGTCGGTTTGGGCGGATACCAGCTTGTTGAATGCCTCGAAGTCGGTACTGGGCGGCACCACCAGCACATCGGCCACGGATCCCCCCTTGGAGTCGAAATACGATCCGGCACAGGTTATCCGACGATGGTGTGGTCCGCGCGTGGGCCTGCACTACGATCGGTCGGACGGGCGACGCGCTGGGAGTTTTCGTGGAACAGTTCAATATCGACGCCGTACTTGCCACCATTGACCGGAAAGAGGCGGAGCTCGCGGCGGCGAGCCGACAGATATCGTCGATTTCGGCGACAGCGCGATCCGGCGACGGCTTGGTCGAGGTCACCGTCGGCGGCACCGGAACCGTGAAAGCGGTTCACCTGGCTCCGGAAACATTCCGCCGCAGCAGTCCGCAGTACCTCGGCGGATCCATTGTCGAGGCCACCCGGCGGGCTGCTGAGCAGGCAAATCGGGTGAGGCAGCAGGCTATGGCGCCGATCGCGGCCGCGCACCGGGAACTGACCGAAGGATTGGCTCCGGCGCGCGCATCCCGACCGCCTGCTGCCGCCCAACCCATGGATTCGACTGTCGATGCGGCATCGACGGACCGACTCGTCCGAATCAGCGTAAATCCACTGGGATTCGTGACCGCCGTTGATATCTCGCCGAACGCATTCCGCGCCAGCACCCCAGCCCGCTTGGCCGCCGCAATCACGGAGGCCGCCCAACGGGCCGCCCGCCAACTGTTCGAATCGCGTTCTGCCGCAATCGAACCCTATCTCGAGGAGAGCATGGACGCTCCGGAAGCACCGGATCTGAAAGCGCTCTATCCGATCCCCGCAGCGGTGCAAACCCAGCCGCCGGTCGCAGCCGAACCGCCCACACCGGCTGCTCCGCCCAAGCTGCCACAGCCGGGACCGTCGGGTTCCACACCCGGACATGTCATCCCGGGAACCCGCAGACCCAATCGCGACCAGGTGTTCATACCCGACGAACCTGATGATGACGACCTGTACTTCCAACAGCACCACCAAAACGGATGGCTTCGGTAGCCCCGCCGGATCCAAGATCAGTCCGCGAAGCTCGACGGGGATCGCAAGACCAGCACTCACGTCCATTGGGTAGTGCGGGCAGTCGACCAATCCGGGCTGGACGAAGGCACCACCGTCACGATCGAGGGTATGGCCGTGACTCCGCTCGGCGACATGGACGTCAGGTCGCCGGAGGAAGTTGCCAGTGCCTCGGTGCGCCTGTAGGGCGTACGCACAGTTGCCGACAGGCGGCTCGCTGCTGCTATCGATCACGATTCCGCCGGCACCGAGCCGTGTCCGGCCGTGCAATCCCTGGTCACCGTTGCCGCGGTCCTGGCTCTGCTCCCTACCGTCGAGTGACGTGTGGCCACCTGCTGAGTGCACACCGTCGGTAGTTCGAATCTCAACGCATGCGGCGAAACACCGAGATCTGGAACGAATCTGCCGCAGCAAACCAAAATCTTCCCCTGCCCAGGACTATAGGCTTCCGAGCTCGCACATCTTTGACACCCGTCGCACATCGACTCTCCGCACGACACGCCGGTCCGAAATCCAGAAACTCTGCGCGAGACCGCCCGCGACCGACCCACCGGACGTCGCTGGCGATTGCGTCGGGTTGAATGGGGGAACGCGTGGGAGTGCGGTCCACCCGATCAACGGTTCACTTTCGCCGATGTCCATGTGGCGATGCAGTTGCACCGCGAGCACGACTGCGCCCGCATGCAGGCCGAATTCGATGCGCCGGTCGCTGCCGGGCACACACCTCCGATTCAGCACGGCGACACCGACTCTGGGGCAAACCCTGGTGAATGAACCGCTCGAGGAGCGCGGACGATCGTGACGCACGAAGCGGATTCGATTGGCCCATACGTGCGTTTTCACCAGGCGCGTGCCGATCCGCCGCCCGGCGATAAGCCGAAGCGGCGGATCTTTTGTGCTGCGGCAGGGCTGCGGCGAGTTCAGCCCGAAACGCTCTCCGCCGCAGCGGATTCCCGCTGCTCACCATGCTGCGCACCTGTAGGGCGGCCACCGACAGGGCGGCCAGATCATGGGTGCCTGGGGCAAAGACTTCCCGGGCGCACCATCGTCCCCGCGAATACCGGGATCCGCTGCGGAGTCCGGATCCCGGTATTCGCGGGGACGACGGGGAGCGATGCCGGGATCCAGCACTGGGACGGATCCCGGCATCCGAGCCGAGGTTCAGCTCGAAACGGCGGCCGTTGCAGCGGATTCCCCGCTGCTGACCATGCTGCGCACCTGTCGCGCGGCCACCGACAGGGTGGCCAGGTCGTGCGTGCCCGCGGCGAAGATCTCGCCGAGCGACGCATCGGCGCGCGCCAGGCGCGAACGGTTGACCGACTCCCAGTCGGCGATCTTCGCCGCAGCATCCTCGTGCGGTTCGGATCCGGTCAGCACGTCCAAGGTCAGCGAGCGCAGCGAATCGTAGAGATCGTCGCGCAGCGCGAGCCGGGCCAGCGTGCGCCACCTGTCGTCGCGCGCGAGATTGCTCACCGCGGTCAGCAGCCGCTCGATGTGGAAGTGTTCGTCGAGCGCGTAGTAGAGCACCGCGACCTCCTCCGCATCCCGGTCGGCGATATCGGCCACGTCGATGATGTCCAACAGCGGGAACAGGTGGATGAGGCGGAACACGTGCTCGGCCAATTCCGCTGGCGCACCCTGCGCGACGGCGGCACGCGCATGTGTCGCCAGATCCTCGGCATGAGCCGCGGGCAGCCGAGCGGGCAGCATCTGCCCCGCCAGCTTGCGTACACCATCGCGGTAGCGGGCGATATCGGCGCCGATGGCAATCGGCTGCGGACGGCTGGTCAGCAGCCAGCGGGATACCCGATCGAGGGTGCGCCTGGTCTCACGCTCGAGTGCGTCGCGCGCGGCCGTCGGCATCGGAGTTGTCCGGATGCGCTGCCAGAGCGTGTGCAGATCGAACACCTCGGTGGCGACGGTAAAGGCGCGCACCGCGTCTTCGGTGCTCGCGCCCGCCTCCTCGGCCAGCCGGAACGCGTAGGTGATGCCGCCGTGGTCCACCACATCGTTGACCACCATGGTGGCCACAATCTGGCGGCGCAGCGGATGCCTGCCGATCGCGTCGGCGAACCGATCCCGCAGCGGCTTCGGGAAGTACGACCGAAGCACCGACTCGAAGGCCGCGTTATCCGGCAGTTCCCCGGCCAGCAAATCGTCCTTGAGCGAAAGCTTCACGTGCGCGAGCAGATTCGCCAGTTCCGGCGAGGTGAGCCCGCGCCCTTCCGCCGTCCGCTTTTTCAGCTCGGCATCCGAGGGCAGTGCCTCGAGCCGCCGGTCCACGCCGCGGCGGAATTCGAGGTCGGCGATCAGCCTGCGATGCACGCCGGACAGGGGCACCGATTGGGCGCGCGAGAGGCCCATCCGGAAGTTCTGCGAAATATTGTCGCGCAGTACGAGTTCGGCGACCTCGTCGGTCATCGCGGCCAGCAGTTCGGTGCGATCGGCCGCGGCAAGCTCGCCGCTGGAGATGACCGCATCGAGCAGCACCTTGATATTGACCTCGTGGTCGGAGCAGTCGACGCCCGCCGAATTGTCGAGCGCGTCGGTATTCATCCGGCCACCGTTCGCGCAGTATTCGATGCGGCCGAGTGCGGTGGCGCCGAGGTTGCCGCCCTCGCCGATCACCTTGGCACGCAACTGGTTCGCATCGACACGTACGGCATCGTTGGACTTGTCACCGGCATCGGCATTCGTCTCGGTGGAGGCCTTGATATAGGTGCCGATGCCGCCGTTCCAGAACAGATCCACCGGGGCGAGCAGGATCGCGCGGATCATCTCCGGCGGTGACAGGGTGGTCACACTCGGATCCAGATCCAGCGCCGCGCGCACCTGTGGACTGACCGGCACCGCCTTGGCGGACCGATCGTAGACGCCACCGCCCTTGCTGATCAGTGCCTTGTCGTAGTCGGCCCAGGAGGAGCGCGGCAGCGCGAACATCCGCTGCCGCTCCCGGAACGAAATCGCCGCATCGGGATTCGGGTCGAGGAAGATGTGCCGGTGATCGAAGGCGGCCACCAGCCGAATGTGCTCCGAGAGCAGCATGCCGTTGCCGAAGACATCGCCACTCATATCGCCGACCCCGGCGACGGTGAAATCCGTTGTCTGCGTGTCGATATCCATTTCGGCGAAATGCCGTTTGACACTCTCCCACGCGCCCTTGGCGGTGATGCCCATCGCCTTGTGGTCGTAACCCACCGAACCACCCGAGGCGAAGGCGTCGCCCAGCCAGAAACCGTACTGTCCGGCAACATCATTGGCGATATCAGAGAAGGTGGCGGTGCCTTTGTCGGCGGCGACGACCAGGTAGGTGTCGTCGCTGTCGCGACGCACCACACGCTCTGGTGGCAGCACCGCGCCCGAGGAGTGGTCGACGTTATCGGTCACATCGAGCAGACCGGAGATGAAGGTGCGGTAGCAGGCGATGCCCTCGTTCAGTTGCGCCTGCCGATCCGCGGTCGGATCACCGGTCGCCGCCGGCTGTCGCTTCACCACGAACCCGCCCTTCGCGCCGACCGGGACGATCACCGCGTTCTTCACCGCCTGCGCCTTCACCAGGCCGAGGATTTCGGTCCGGAAGTCCTCCAGCCGGTCCGACCAGCGCAGCCCGCCACGCGCCACCGGGCCGAACCGCAGATGTACGCCCTCGATCCGAGGCGAGTACACGAAGATCTCGAATTGCGGCCGTGGCCTGGGCAATTCGGCGACTGCGTGCGGATCGAACTTGAAGGACAGGTATTCCGGTGCGTTCCCGTCGGCATCGCGGCGGTAGTAATTTGTGCGCAGGGTCGCGGTGATCAATCCGAGTACAGCGCGCAGAATGCGGTCGGTATCGAGGCTGACGACCGCATCGATCTCCGACTGCAGCCGCTCGGCGATACCGGCAGCCCGAGCCGAGGCAACGGCTCCGACGCCATCGGGATCGAAGTAGGCGTCGAACAGTTCAGTGAACAGCCGCGCCATTGCGGGCTGGGCCAACAGTACCCGGGAGATATTGCCGAGCGTGTAGGCGAATCCGGCCTGTTGCAGATACTTCGCGTAGGCACGCAACATCGAGATCTGCCGCCAGTGCAGGCCGGCGCGCAGCACGAGTTCGTTCAGGCTGTCGACCTCCGCCCGGCCGAACCACATGGCCGCGACGGCCTCTGGGAAGCGTCGGCGCACACTGCCCTCTGCGAGCGGCTGGTCGGCGGCTTGGGCCAGATCGGATTCGAGGTCGGTGTCGATCGCGGTGCGCAGCAGCACGACGGGGACGCGCAGACCGAAGTCGTATATCCACTTCTGCTGCCCATCCTCGAGCGCGACGCGATAAGGCCGTTCATCGACTACTTCGACGCCGAGACTGTGTAGCACCGGCAGCACCCGGCTCAGCGAGACCCCCTCCCCCGCGACATAGAGCGTGAATCGCCATTCCCCCGAGGGTGATTCGGCGTTCCGATACAGATTCGTATCGATGGCGCCGTCGGCGAGTTGCTCCAAGCGCTGCAGATCCGCCAGTGCGCGCTCCGGTTCGAACTCCTGCTGATAACTCGCCGGGAAGGCGGTCGCATAGGCCTTCGCAGCCTTCGACGACACTGCGGTCACCCCGGTGGCCTCGGCGACCACGCGGTCGGCCCAGGTCCGGGTGGTCGCGAACAGCAACTCCTGGATGCGCTCGCGGTTGGATTCGGAGACATCGGCCGGATCTGCGTCGGGAGCGCGATGTACGGTGAAATAGACGACGGCCAACTCGGATTCGCTCGCGCGTGCCGAATACGCCACCTGTTCCGCGTCGAACTGCGCCCGCAGAATGGCCTCCATGCGCAGCCGAACCTCGGCCGAATAGCGGTCGCGCGGCAGGTAGACCAGGCAGTACACGGCGCCGCTGCGGCCGTCGCGCCGGATGAACAGTCGAACCTGCCGGCGCAGTCCCAAATTCGTTACCGCGGAGACGGTTTCGAACAGTCGGCGGGCATCGGTGGAGAACAGCTCGACCCGGGGGAAGGACTGCAAGATCTCCAGCATCGCCTGACCGGAGAACGAATTCAGTTCGAACCCGGCCCATTCGATGACCTGGTGCACGCGGCGGGAGATGACCGGAATGTCGAGGATGTTCTCGTGCAGGCCGGTCACCGTGAAGGAACCGACGAACACGTGCTCACCTTGCACCGGGCCCAATCCTTTGTTGCCCGCACCGCCGCTGCCGTAGTCGGCCACGCTGACGAAGTAGAGCTCACCCGACCCGGGCATCAGCGAATCGACCGAACCATTGGCCAGACGCAGCACCGGTCGCGCACCGCCGAGCACTGGGACGTCGATATCGATATTCGATCCGTTCCACAGCACGCCGAGACCGGTGCCCGGCGCCTGCTGCGGCTCGGCCCCGGTGGCCGACGAACCGTACCGGTAGTACCCGTAGCCGAGCACTGTGAAATGGCCATCGGCCAACCAGCGCAACAACTTCGCGCACTCGAGAATTTCCGGATCATCGGACCGGGGCGCGATGTGGTCGAGCCGACCGGCCAAGGCGACCATCGCGTTCGCCATGCTCGACGTATCGTCGACGACCTTGCGCAGCACCCGCAGCAGCGCCGGCAGTTCGCGGTTGATCCGGTCCAACTGCGCGGCGCTGACCGAGGGGCTCAACTGCACGTGGATCCAGGACTCGGGCAGAGTGTGGCTGTCGGGCACCTGCCCGCCCTCGCGCTCCCGCGGGGCCATCGCGCGCAGCCGACCGCGGCGGTCGCGGACGATATCGAACACCGGATGGACGACCTCGGTCACGGTGGCGCCGAGCCGACGCAGTGCGGTGGTCACCGTATCGACCAGCAGCGGCATGTCGTCATTGACGATCTGGATCGCCGGGCCGAGCCCACTGGCGTCGTCGGGGCGATACACCCGGGTTATCGCCGCCCCCGGCATGCGGGTGGCCGCCAACTCCAGGTGGTGGCGGAAGATCTGTTCGGCCCGATCGGTGATCGTCGGCGCGGTGGCGCCCGGCTGGATCCACCGGAAGTAGGCCGCCTCGAGATCGGTCGGATCATCGCGGAACCGCTTGAAAGAAATCGTCTGCTGGGTGGGTGCCGCCATCGACCCGTGCCTTCCCGAGATTTTGAGACCGTTGTGTACGGTTCCCATACGTTACCTGTTTAATGTGCCGTTGTATAGCGGTACGTTAAGTGTGTGATAACTGTGGCCCGGCCAATCGGTCCAGGTCAAGCGTCATAGATCGAATCGGGCCCGACGGTTCACCGCGCGAGACCCGATCGCGATAGGAAGGTCTGCGCACCGGTACGGCCGGTGAACGACCCCGTTTCGATGCGCACGCCGGACGCGGTATTCGCATACCACACCGTTGCCGACGGTCCGATCGCCACGAAGACCGGTCCATCAGCGAGCACCGTGCCGCCCGCCGCGCGCCAGCGGGCGATGTTGGCGGGCAAGCGATCCGGCGAATCCACCGTCACCGATATGGACAGTTCTCGACCGCCGGTGATACCGCCCGCGAGTAGCGGATTACCAGCCAGAATGACACATTGCTCGGCCGCGGTGGAGATTTGCTGACAGGCCGCGGCCGCGCGCACCGTTTCCGGCAGGGCCGCGGCGGCACCGACCGAGGCACCGAGATCGGGCAGCGAAGGAACCAGCGGCTCTGAACACGAGTGCACGATCGCGAAGACGAAGCCGAGCACGGTCGCCACGATCCCGCCGATGGCGGCGCGCCATTGCCAGTGCTGCGGATACCGCTGGACGAACTTTTCCACACCGGTCGCGATGGGCTTTTCGACACCGGCCGCGACGGATTCGGCGCCCGCGATGACGCTCTCGGCCCCGGCGACGGCCTTTTCGGTGTCGCCGACGACACCCTCCCCCGCCCTCGCGGCCGCCCCGGCCGCGGCCGCGAGGCGGTGCAGCGGCGCGCCGCAATGGCCGCACCGGGATTCCGTGCCCGCGTTCGGGTGCGAGCAGTACTGGCAGACCCGTTCGACGAAGGTCAATGTCCCGTAATCACAATCGATGAGATGGCGACGGTATTGATCGTCTGATCGCCCTTCGATTGCAGGACCGTGAGAGTTATTTTCGAGGCACTCACCGGCGGCTCCATCTTCGTGACCACCAGGGTGCGCTGATCCAGCGTCTGCTGGGTGTAGGTGGTCTTGTTCGAATCGTCGAACTGATACGAAACCCGGCTGACCGTACGGTATTTCGCCCACTGGTCCGCACCGTCGGTACCGACGCTGTCCCAGCCGGGGACGATGCCGATCGAATCGACCTGATAGGTCTTGCCGAGATCGATGGTCAGGACTTGTCCGTCAACCTTGAAGGCGCGCACACACGACCATGCCTTGCCCTGCTGTCCGGCAAAGGCGTCCATCCCCGGCGTACTGCCCGACGGGCAGTGCGACTGTGCGCCTTTCACCGTCAGGGGTCCGCCGCTGGCCGGGACCGCGGTCGTCTCGGGCTTCGCCGATGCGCTCGCGGTCGCGGTGACGACGGCGAGCGGCTGCGGTCGTTTCGTCTCGTCCTTGCCGCCGGTGGTCATCAGTGCGAGCACCAGCAGTACCGCCAGAACAGCGCAGACCGCCAAGGCCACCTTCGGGTTCTTCAGGTGCGTGACGACCTTGGTCACCCGCTCAGAGAACTCCGGCTGGCGTGTGGACGATGCACGCGTCCCGGCACCTCCGGACGCGGACTCGGCCGGCGCCGTCCGACTGGCGGCCTCGGAGAAATCCGATGAAAAGTCCAGCGCCGGTGCGGAATCCGATGTCTGGCCGTTCAGCAGTGCGATGATCCGCTCACTGGCCTTCGGCCCGTCGGCAGAACGGCGGGCGGCGACCACCTCCGCCGGCAGGCCGTCGAACGCAGTCGACAGATCATCCAGGGCCTCGGTCGATGCACCGGTCAACGGACCACTGAGTGTCGATGCGTCGGTCCCCGCACCGGCTTCGCCGAACGACGGATCGGACAGCAGTGCGTCCAAGACCGCGGTTCGATTGCGGAGAATCACATCCCCAGAGTCCTCGGCGGGCATAATCCGGATCGTATCCAGGCCGGACGTCGCGCTCGAGGAAGGCTATTCCCGCTGGAGGGAACAGCCGGTCGTCAGCGCTGCTTCTCCTCGGTGACGAAATACTCTGGGGGAACATCGAATACCCGCGCCAGTGCGATGATCAGATCGAGCCGCGGAATCGCGTCACCGTGGATCAGCCGATAGAGGCCGGATTGGGAAACCGGGACATCCGGATATGCCAGTTCCAAATGCTGCGCCAACGAGTACAGCGTCAATCCGCGGGTCGACCCGTCCTCGGTCGAAACCACCGACTCCGCGATCAATTCCGATAGTCGACTGGAGAAGATCGAGGCCGCGGCTTGCCTCGGGGTCAGCGCATCCTCGCCATCCTGGGTGGGAATCTGGCCACTATCCGACTGGGGGTCCGCTACCACACCGACAAACATTACCGTCTCGATTCGTCCGTCATCGCCTCACCCGGTTGCGGAACCGTTGCCGGCTGCTCGGGCCGATTTCCGTTGCCGTTGCGTGCCGGTGGGCCGATCGAGTCGTCGTAGTACCTGGTCTCGCCGCGCGGCTCGATCAGATCGACTCGGACCGTCCGCATCGGAATGCTGACATCGACCGCGGTGGCACTGACCTGATTGATCGCCAGATCCACCGACCGGCGCCGCGGGGTGCCCGGCTCGCTGATGGTGACCGTCGTCTGCGCCGCGGAAACCTTCGGTGGCACTTGGTCGAAGACCGCGATGGTCGCGGGCGACGCGGCCGAATCCGCGTCCTCCCGGCTGTCGGTGGCCAGTCGCAACGAATTGGGATCACCGACCGCTGATACCAGTTGCGACCACCGGTCCGGGCGAGCCGAATGGACCTCGACATCGGCGCCGACGACCATCGCCCGCAGCACGATCTGTTGTGCCACCGGCAGATTCGCGTGCACGTCGATGGTGCGCCTGCGCGGGTTGTAGCGCGCCGGATCGAACAGCGGCAGCGCCAGGGTATGTCGCGGCTGTCCGCTGATCGCGCCGAGGATCTGACCGTTGGGGCCGATGGTGACAGGGAGATCGAGCAGATCGTCGGGCGTGATGTCGATGCCGGGTTCATCGACCGCTAGGTCGTACACCGATGTGCCGGTCGGCAGGGTCGCCAGCAGTGCCGTCGATTGTCGGCCGCCGAGCGGACGCAGGAATCCGGGCCGTTCGCTGGTCGGCGCGGGCCCCACACAGCGGACAAGGCCGCGCGACCCGAGCGCGCCGCCGGCCAGACTCACCACCACGGTGGTCCGGCCCCGGTTCCACGACCAGCAGTCATCGAGTCCGGTGTCGTCGAGCTGGGTCCAGTCGATCAGGAAGCTGGCCACCAGTCGGCCCGGCGCCGAGGATTCCAGATGGCCCCACTTCTCCCTCAGGTCGGACAGTTCGACACCGGCATGGAGCAGCCGGGTAGCGTCGCGCAGTGCATCCGCCGGCAGCGCGTGGGCGGCGATACCGCGTTCGCGCAGTCGGCCGGCGATGCGGTGTGCCGCGGAAGCCAGCGCCTTGGGCGCCGCCACCTCGACTGGCCCGCGCCGGGCCAGCGCGGACAGATTGCGTTCCTGGTCCAGACGCACGACCAGCCAGGTCACCCGGCTGCCGACCACCGGATGGGAACCGATGAGCTGGTCGTAGAGCATGCTGTAGCTGCTCGCCGGACGGACGCGCTGGCCGGTGGTCACGATATCGATATCGACGGTGATACCGAATTGGTCGCGCAGCGGAAGCAGAGCGCCGACCGGCACCACATCTTCGGTATAGAGGCTCTTCTCGGAAATGACTGTCGGCAGATCCAGATTCGGCGCCAGCTGGATCATCGCGACCAGCATCGAGCCCGCCTCGTGCACACCGCACACCCCGGCGGCCACCTCGATATCGCGCAGCGGCAGCCGCTCGGCGCGCTCGCGCGCCCTGGCCTCGCGGCCGAACCGATACGCGCCCCAATCCAGCAGCCAGCGCGCCGTGGTGCGGCCGTTGACCCGCACAACCACCGTCACCAGCAATGCGGTCACCACCGCGGGGCCGACCCACAGCGGGACCCGCGCCCACAGACCGACCAGCACGAAGCTGCTGGCGATCACCACCGTGGCGACCGGTCCGCGTTCGAGTCCACCGACTCGAATGCTCGGAAAGCTCACCGACGTCTCCCGATCACCTTGTTCGCATAACTCGCGCCGAGACCGAATACGACGGCCACCGCGATGATGATCGTAGCCACGACCGCGGGGCGACGGTCCCGCGCGCGCGGCGGATCCGGCATGACCAGAGTCGATGATCGGAACAGCCCGGCCGGCGGCCGCGGCGGGGTGCGGAAGCCGAGCGCGGCCAGCGGGTCGATGACACCCGCGCCGACGGCGTTGTCGATACCGCGGGCCGGAGCATGGGCACTGGCCTGCAGCCGCGCGCTGATCTCGCCCGGGGTCTCGTTCGGAAAGCGCGAACGCAGCAGCGCCGCGGCACCGCTGACATAGGCCGCAGCGAACGACGCGCCGCCGACCGGCACCAACTTGTCGGGCGAGCCGACGCCATTGATCAGCCCGCCGCCGCCGGGCCCGAGCGATTCGATACCGGTACCCGGCGCGGCCACCGAAACCCACGGCCCGGACAGTGAATCCGCCATCGGCGCACCCGTGGCGGTGGTGAAGCCGACGGTCAGCACGTCGGGAGCGAACCAGCCGGGGGCGGAGATCGTCTTGACCTGTTTCCAGTTGCGGGAATCGAGCGGTCGACCCGGATCGATCGCGGGATTCTGTTCACCACAGCCCGAGCTGCCGGTGTTCCCGGCGCCCGCGACGATGAGCGCACCACGAATATGCACCGCGTATCCGATGGCTGCCGAGAGGATCGACTGATCGACGCGCGAGTCCGCGGGCACGCACACCGGCAATGCCACGGTGATGACCCCGGCCCCGAGATTGGCCGCGTGGGTGATGGCGCGGGCCAGCGTGCGGATCTCGAGCGAAAGCTGCTGCGTCGCATCGTTATTGTTCGGGTGCTCCAGACTGAACGCACCCGAGCGGACCCGAATGGAGATGAGCTGGGCGTCGGGGGCTACGCCGATGAAACCGTCGCTCGTACTCGGCGACGCCGCGATGATTCCAGCGATCAGCGTGCCATGGGCGTCACAGTCCGATAGGCCGTCACCACCGGTCGCGACATAGTCGCCGCCGCCGACCAGGTTGGGCAGCCGCGCACCGGGAGACACTCCGGTATCGATCACCGCGACGGTGACACCCCCGCCCCGGCTCAACGCCCGCGCGCGCGGCAGCTCGAGCGCCCGCTCCGGTGGCGGTGCCTGGGACAGATCACTGTCCGGCAGCACACCCGCGGCCAGGCAGCCCTTGTCCTGTTTGGTCGGAGCTTCCGGTCCGGGCGGACCATCCGCTGGCGGCATCCCGACCACCACCTGCGGCGGTTCGATCGCACCAGCCGGCCCGGCGCCACAGGCCAGCGCAACCGCGGCCAGCCCCACGGCCGCGGCCCTGCCGATCCGCATCAGATCGCTCGCATCGCCGTGTAGATGCCCATGATCCAGAACGCGATCACGGGAACGATCAGGATCAGCGCGTATTCGACGAGGTCGATGACCCGGCGGGTGACCGGCGAGAGCCGCCGTCCCGGCAACCGGATCGACGCGACGCAGCCTGCGACACCGGCCAGCGCGACCACCAGCGCGACCACCAGCCGCGCGAATGCCGTGTCATAGGCCCCGACCAGCACGAATCCGACGCCGACGACCGTGACAGCGGCAGCCGTGAGCAGAGCGATGGCCTGCACCAGATCCGGATACCAGCGCGCCCGCATGGCCAGCAGACCTGCGATGGCCGCGGCCATGACGATCTCCCGGATACCGCCCGGGCTGACCGCGGCCGACAGCACGGCCGACACCGACAGCAGCACCGAGACCGCCGCGATCAATCCGCGCAGACTCGTCACCGCCAGCCGCGCGCGGCCCTCGATACCGTGGCCGAGCTGTTCGCGGCGCAGTTCGGCATCATCCTGCTCCGGCTCCGCGTCCCTGGCGGCCTCGGCGTCGAAGATGTCGGTCAGGCTCGTCGGGGCCACATCGGTGCCGGGGTCCGGCAGATCGGGCGGGCGGATCCGGGCCGCCACCACGGCCAATCGCGGGGCCGAGGTGAGCAACACCAGTCCGATGAATACGGCGCCACCGGTAACCTGACGCACCGAAATATCGAGATAGGTCACCGGCAGCACCGTGGCAGTAACAACGACGCCGAGCACTGTCACGGCCATCAAGGTGGCGATGCCGAGTCGGGTCAAGCGCAGCATGGTCGCCGCGGCAATGGCGGCCACCACCGCACCCGCGGCCACATTCGCCGCGGCGAAGGCACCCGGCTCGCCATAGGCCGGTGGCACCAGCATCGCGCCACCTGCGAACAGCAGTGGAAGCGCGGCCAGGGAGAGCCCGAGGCAGATCCGCGGTGCGGTCCGACGCCGACCGGAGACCAGCGCGGCCCCCCAGCAGATCGCGCCGAGCAGCAGGGCGGGCAGCCCGCACCACAGGATCGAACCGCTCTCGGTCCACGACCACGACAGCAGGCCCGCCATGGTGGCCGAGCCGACGCCGAGCGCACTCAGGCCGACGATCGCCGCGGTCTCGGCGTTGAATTCGCCGAATTCGCGCTCATTGATCATGGCGAGCGCATCGGTGATGTCCTCGACGACCGGTGTGAACACCTCCGCCGATTCGACCGGCGACAGCATGAGCACGGTGCCGTCGACGACATCGTGATCGGCGAGGCTGCGCCAGCGCGGCATCGGCGCTTCGCCGGGACGGCCCAGGCTCCATTGCCCGCTCGGCGGCGTGAAGTCGACGGCGTCGTCACCGATGGCGCGAGCCAGCACACCGAGCAGGTCATCGATGAAGGTCTCGATGGTGAACTTGGTCGGCACCACCACGTCCACCTGGTAGGAGGCGACCATGACCGCGATCCGGGCGCGCGCGACCTCTGCGGAAGGCTGCGGTGCCGACGGCGAGGGCGCCGCTGGCGGCGGCGCAATGGCAGTGCTCATCGCCACTCTCCGCGGTCCTGGGAAGGACGCTGGGCTTGGTAGCCGTCGAAGCCGTCGGCCAGGTCCGCGGCCAGTTCCTCGAAGGCGAGCAGGGTTTCGGGATCGAGCAATCGCAGATCGATCGGCCCACCCTCGGCCAGGTGCGCGTCGTAGGGAACCACGGCCGTCGGTCGCTGCGCCGTCGCGAACAGCTTCTCGATCTGGTCGACCTCGACGGTCGGCTTGGTTGGATGGTGGTGCATGATCGCGACGATCGATTTGGCGATCAAATGCTGCATGCCGTGCGAGTTCAGCCAGTTGAGGGTGGCGACGGCACCCTTGACACCGCCGACCGTGGCCGGGGTGGTCACCACGACCGCATCGCTGGTCTGCAGTACGGTGCTCGTCGCCGAATCCAGCACACCCGTTCCGCAATCCACCAGCACCAAGTTGTAGTGCCTGCGCAAGATATCGACCGCCACCGAGTACTCCCGGCCCGAAAGCGCCTCGGTGGCTTCGGTATTCCACGGCGACGCGATGACCGCGAGATCGGCGTCATTGATCGAGGTGAACGAATGCACTGCGGAAAATGCCTCGAGATTCGACGAGCGCACCAGATCACGCAGGGTCAAGCCGTACGGATGCGGGCTCGTGCGGGTGGGCAGATCGCCGAAGTCCGGATTCGCGTCGACGGCCACCACCCGGTCGGGGCGCAGATGCGCGAAGGTCGAACCGAGTGTCGCCGCGAGAGTCGTCCGGCCGACACCGCCCTTCACACTGATCACCGCGATCTGATACGGGGCGGTGAGCGGTCGGCGAATCCGGCCGCGCCGGTCTTGTTTACGTTGTTCGGCCGGTGACAGCCCCAGATTGAAACCGACCTTGTTCAGTGCGCCACGCACTCCGGAGGTGGACTTGAGTTGGGCACGCCGGGCGGCCGCGATATCGGAGAGCAGATCCGCCGATGTCAGTGCGGGCAGCACCTCCACCCGCTCGGACGGATCGTGGGACGCCTGTTGGATTCGGTCGGGTAACCACGACGCGGGTTGCTCCGCGGCTCTAGGAGGTTCGGCGCTCGCGGCGGATTGCCATGATGCGCTGGCGGTTTGGGCCGAGGTCTGAGTGGATTGCCATGCCGCACCGGCTGTTTCGGCCGTCGCAGCCTGGGTCGGATACGGTTGGGCCGATGGCGGCGGGGTCGCGGCGCGCGGCGGTTCGACACTGGCCTGCGGCGCGCCGCTGGGCGGTGCACTCTGCATCGGCGGTGGGACGACGACGGGCGCGTCGACAGTACTCGCCTGCGGCGGTTGCGCACCGGATACGGAAGCACCAGCACCTTCCGGCGCGGCGGTTTGGCTCGGCGGCTGCGGTGGGGCTCCGATCACGGGCTCACCACCATCGAAATGCGGCACGGCCGGAACCGTACCGCCCGGAACACGATCCGCCCCAACGGAATGTCCGGTTGTGGCCGATGCACCGGCCGCGCCCGAGCCCGCGGGAGCCGATCCGTCCGTGGCCGGGGGACCGCTCTGTTCGGGAACGGGTGAGAAGAAGGCATCGTATCCGCCGCGAGCCCGGACGGACTCGGGCGAATGACCGTTCATACTCGGCGCTCGGTTCACTTCGCTCATCCTCTCGAAAACACTGGCGGCAGAATTCAGTCGGCGCGGCTGGTTTCGAACCAGCCGCGGCTGGGTAATAGATCGACCAGTGCCGCTATGCCCGCATGCAATGCCGCGTCGTCGCCGGGTGCGTACGTCGACCACAGCTGCCCGTCCATCGCAACGCTCGGAGTCACGATGATCCGCCCCGAAGGGGTGTCCAACACGCTCACACAGAACTCGGGCTGCGCCTCGCGGCCGTCGTGGTGCTCGATCACCACCACTTCGGCCCGCCGTACCACCTCGTCCATCACCCGGCTCAGCACTCCGGCGGTGTGTGGCTCGGCACCGAGTTCCACCAGGGCGCGCCGCCGTTCGTCCTGGTCGTCGGGCACTTCACCGAATTGTTCGGCGGGCGCAGTCATCGCCTCGAACCGCACAGCGGGCAGCGGGCCGAGCGCGGCGGCGATCGCCGCGGTCAGCGGGCCGAGCTGGCGATCCGGTTGGAATACCGACTGGATGACGACATGGTCGTCGGAACGCACGGCGAGCACATGCGTCTCGCCCGCGCGCACCAGCGACAACCGCAGCATTGCCTGCGGTTCGTCATCCGAGCCAGCATCCAGGATCCGGGCAACCAATTCCACATCCGGCCGGTACAGACACCGCAGCCACTGCTCGACGACCGGATTCACCACGCCATCCTCGAGCATGCCCGCCTCGGTGAGCTGTGCTCCGACGACGGCGTCTACCCGATCCCGGTCCTCGGGCCGATAGATATTCGGCAGCAGCGCCAATACCGGCGGATAAGAGTCGATGCCGACCAACCGCTGAAGCAGCAGGGCGGCATCGACATTCAGGTCGATTGCAATTGGATCGTCTTCCACACCTTCACCGAATGTCGAGTTGTCGGAAACAGCCCGGCCGCACCGCGAATGGCTCGACAGTGCAGACGGGGATCGTGCGATCGTTACGACCTGCCGAGGGCCGCGAACCTGTTTCCCGCTTGGATATCGGTGTGCTGGATCTGCGTGGTGGCGGCGTGCACGGCGGTGTTCAACTTCTTGACCTGGTCGTCGTAGGCACCCAGGTCGGTCTCGAAGCTGTTCATCGTTGCGTGGTAATTGTCGCCCATGGCGCCAATCAGTACAGCTTTCAATCCGTTATGGAGCGCACGCAGTCGGTCGGTGTTGTCCATCATCGCGCCGACAAGTGCTGAGACGTTGTCGGTAGCGGCCTGGGCGGCACCGTGATTGAGGTGAATCGGCTTGGTCATGGGATTAATCCTTTCTAATTCAGATTCTGCGGTTCGAACCGTCAGATTCCATTCAGGTTGAGCTTGTTGGCCGCACTATGCGCAGCACCGTCACCGACCCACGAGCTTCCGTCGACGGAGTTAGCAAGCTTTTGGGCTTCTTCCAGGTCGGCCTGATCGAAATTGACACCGTTCGTTTTCATCACAGTGATGATGTCCTGGAGGTCCTTGGCAAGCTTCTTTCCCTTCTGGTATGCCTCGCCCATCGTGTGGTAGACCGCGTCACCGGTATTTCCCTTGACCGCGACGTACAACTCGTCCTGGGCGGACGACATCCTCGAGAGATGCGTTTCGAGTTCGACCATGCCGTTGAATGTGTTGTCCGCGGTTGTCCGGACCACGGTGGGATCGACGTCCGTAATGGCCATTGTTGTTCCTCTCCATCAACTGGATATTCGACCGCGGTGTGCTTCACCGGGGACGTTCTGCCGAGGCGAGTACGGCTTCGTCTTCGACTCGCTCGATGACGCCGACTGCCAGGACCGGTTCGAGCACAGGCTCGTCGCGGCCATTACCGTCCGCGTACTCGATAACGCCGACGACCGGAGCTTTCTCGAGTACCGGCACTTCCTGTGGTTCGCCCGGTACGAATACCTTCGACGGCTTTTTCTCGTCGTCGCGGCGACGCCGCATCCGAGACTTGGGCGCGACCGCACCACGCGGGGGGCCCTGCCGGGGCCCCATAGAACCGAGGCCCGGCTGCTGCGGCACGGCACCGAATGCCCTGGCGGCACCCAGATTCCAGTTGGCCGGCATCCGGAATCCGGTCGAAGCGCCCGGCATCGATCCCAGGCCGCCGCGAGCCATGTTGAGCGCGACGAGGCTGCCGACCCCGCCGTTCAATCCCGCGAGCGTCGTCGAATATTGCGAAGTCCCGGTGAGCCCCTGCTGGTCCGATGATCCGAAGTCGTATCCGTTCGCTCCCGAATCACCGCCTACCGCACTGGGATCCATCTGGGGCGTCAATTGTTCGGGATCAGAAGTCCCGGCCGGATTCGTCGGGTCCGTGGGCTGTGTGGGATCGGTCGGCCCATTGTCGCCACCGCCGTTCGAACCATTGTCGCCACCGCCGTTCGACTGGTTACCACCGCCGTTCGACTGGTTACCGCCGCCGGTGTCCGACGATGTGGACGGCGTCGACGTTTGAGTCGGGTTGGTGCCGGTATGGTCGGTCGACCCGGTGTATGTCGGATCGTCGTAGGTTGTGTAATCCATCTGCATGCCCGGATCTCCGCCGGTCACGATGGGGGGCGCTTCGATCGGTGGCGGCAGCGCCGCCAGCACCGGTATCAATGCCGCGGCGTAACCGACCATCACAGCGGTAGCTTCCGCCTTGATCTCCAAATACTCCGTCTCATGCGCCGCGAGTAGCGGACCAGTCGGCGCGCCCATGGCCGTCGTAGCGACCAGCGCGGCTTCCGTCACGCGGAATTCGACGAGGTGTGCGGCGACCACCTCCATAGCGCTCTGAGCCCCGGAATAGATGGTGGCCACCAGGTCCGCCACTTGGCCGGTTTGCTCGGCCACCACGGCCTGCGCACGCAACCACCCCGCGTGGTTGCGGAACGCCGCCTGCGCTTGCTCGGCCGAGAGTCCATGCCACGTTCCGCTCAGCTCGGTCATCGAGCCCTCGGTGGCCGCGGCGGCAGCATTCAATTCCGCCGCCATCGCCCAATACGCAGACGCTGTAACCTGCGTCCACGTGACCCCAGGGCCGCCGAGCAGCCGCCCGATTATCTCCTCGGGCGTCTGCGCGATGAAAAAAGGCAGGAGCATATCATCATGCTTTCGCTCGGGCTGCCCTCGATTACCCGCCGACTATCACAGCATGACTGAGGACCTGGGCACCGCCAAACGAATCCGTGACCGCGAAGGAGCCGCTCACTTCGGGTAGCGCTTCCGCGCCATTGACTCCGTGCGCGACTCCGTGTGCGGTGCACGGCAATACCCGCGCGGCCTGGTTGCCGAATGCTTCGGGAATGCATGCGCTCACATCATCGAACCCGGGCGGCAGCGGGATCGAGACCGACGCGACCGAGCCGAGCATCTGCATGAGGTCGGCTGCACTGATACCGAGCCGTGAGGCGATAACCGGGAGATGCTCCGGAACAATATCGAGGTTCATGGAAGTCTCCTAACGAGAGGTGTCGACTCTTCGCGAGTCGATACATCAAGAACGCTAAGGCATTCCCAATCTTGGGAATGCCGTTAGAAACGGGCTTGACCAGGGATCATTCCGGCTGCGGTGTCCACGCGGCCTGCACGAGATCCTTACGGGAGTGCAGCGGCTCGACGAAGATCCCGCGGCCGACGGGCTGCTTAGAAGGCTTGACATCGCCGATGAGCATGCCGTCCAACTTTGAACCATCCATGATCAGTCCGGAGCTGTTCAGATTCTTGACCTGTCCGAGCACGTTGTCGTACAGCGCCATATCGGCCTGGGCGATATTGCGCGCCGCGATGAGATGGAAACCGGTATCACGGCCGTCCACGATGAGGTCACGCAGCGCGTCCAACGGATTGATCGAACCGCGTGGCGCAACCATGTGGTAGTCGTCGACGACCACGAAGATCTCCGGTCCGCTCCACCACGACCGTTCCCGCAACTGCTGCGGTGTCACCGCATCAGGTGGGCGGCGTTCGCGCATCTTGGCGGCGAAGGGAGGCAGCCCGTCCTTCAAATCGCGCTCGCTGGTCAGATACCCGACCAGCTGATCATCCGGAATCGACTCCATGTGCTGGCGGCGGTAGTCCACCAGCAGTACCCGTGCCTGGTCCTTGGTGAATTGCGTCCGGATCGACTCCAGCAGCGCTGCAATCACCGTCGATTTACCACAGCCCGACGAGCCCAGCACGACCATATGCGTCGAGACGCCGAAATCGATGGCGGCCGGTCGCAGATCGGATTCCCGCACACCGAACGGCACAACCAGCCGCTGTGCCAGGGTGGTCGGCTCCGGCCGATTCGCGCGGATCTCGGCCAGGGTGATCCGATCCGGCAGCAGTTTCACCTCCGGTGCCCGGCGGCCCTGGTACAGGCGGGTGAGTTCGTCGATCGCGCCCGCCACACCGGCGGCCGCCGACTCGGCATCGCCGACACCGTCGATGCGCGGCAGCGCGGTGAGCATATGCAGCCCATCGTTGGAAAGGCAGCGACCGGGACGATCCGCCGGAATCGCCGAGACCACCCCGCGATGTTGGGAGAAGACGGTGTCGGTGAGGTCACCGAGACGCATCTCGACTCGCGTCTGCAGCAGATCCTTGATGTTCGGCCGGATGGCGGCCCAGCGCGAACTGCTGATCACCAGGTGCACGCCGTAGTTCAGACCCTGTAGCGCGATCGATTCCATAACCGGCACATATTCGTCGTAGTAGGGCCCATTGACGGAAAAGCCGATATCCCATCCGTCGATGACGAAGAACACGTCGCCGTGCGCATCGCCATGGGCGGTGAGCTCCGCCGATTCGCGCGGCACCCCACGCCGACGCCGGAATTCGCGCATGGAGTCGATACCGAGTTCGGAGAACAGAGCCTGCCGGCTCGCGACAAGATTGGTGATCAGTGCGAAGGTGCGCCGGATCCGGTCGCCGTCGCGCGCCGAGGCGACAGATCCCACATGCGGCACATTACGCAGTGGGGTAAGGCCACCGGAGAAGTCGAGGCAGTAGAACTGCACTTGTTCCGGAGTGTGGGTCAACGCGGCCGAGATCACCAAGGTCTGCAGTGCGGTCGACTTGCCCGACTGCGGGCCACCGACGACGGCCATGTGACCGCCAGCGCCGGATAGATCGACCGACCACATGTCCTGACGCTGTTGACGCGGCTTGTCCACGATCGCCAGCGCCATCTGCAGTGCACCGGGAGTGACCGAGCGGACCAACCGCTCCAGGGTGGGCGGCACGCCGAGCGGCGGCAGCCACATCTTGTGCGCCGCACGGCCGTGGCCGGCCAATTGCTGCAGCACCGTCTCCATCAGCGTGACGGGCTCGCCCTCAGGGTCCACCTCGGGCGCGACCGGCTCGGGTGCGACAACTGGCTCCGACCGGACATTGATGATCTGGGTAGCGGTGAACTGCTGCGGCGACCGGTATCCGCCGCCGATCCGGCGCGCGCGCTGGGCGCTGGCCGCACTCGCCTGAGCGGGCGCGGCGTAGCTGGAACCCACGTACGCAGCCTGGAACCGCTGCAGATCACCCGAACCGACCCGCAGATATCCCGCGCCCGGTTTCTTCGGCAGGTGGTAAGCATCGGCCGTGCCGATGGCATCGCGGGAATCTGCGGTCTGGTTGGTACGCAACGCGATTCGGTAGGACAGATGCGCCTCGAGCTCACCCATCCGGTTGGCGGGCACCTTCTGCGAGGCGAGCAGCAAGTGGATGCGCAGCGAACGGCCGAGTCGACCGATGGCCACGAACAGCTTGGAGAAATTCGGATGCTGTTCGAGGAGTTCGGCGAATTCGTCCAGGATGATGAGCAGCGTCGGCAGCGGCGGTAGTTGTGCGCCCTGTTCGCGGGCCCGCTCGTAATCGGCGACGCTGGCGAAGTTGCCCGCATCGCGCAGAATCCGCTGCCGCCTGGCCATTTCGCCATTGATCACGTCCTCCATGCGGGTGACGAGATCGGCTTCCTCTTCCATATTGGTGACCACGGCGGTGACGTGGTGCAGTCGGTCGAAGCCGAGGAAGGTCGCGCCACCCTTGAAGTCGACGAGCAGCAGGTTCAGCACATCCGGCGAATGCGTCGCGACCGCCGAAAGCACCAGTGTGCGAAGGAATTCCGATTTTCCGGAACCGGTGGCCCCGATGCACATGCCGTGCGGGCCCATGCCCTCCTCTGCCGATTCCTTGATGTCGAGGAAGACGAGTTGGCTGGTCGGGTCGTGGCCGAACGGAATGTTGAGCCTGGCGCGGTCGCTGTCGCGGCGATTCGGCCAGTGCAGATCGACCGAGATATTGCCCGGATCGGAAACGCCGACCATTTCCTCCCAGGAGGTACCGCTGCTGGCCTGTTCGGCGGCCACCGCCTCCACCACGGTCGACAGACGGTGCGGAGAGAGGTTGCGCGCCAACGCGGTTGCCGCGGGCACCGACATGGCATCGGACGTGCCGACCCGGCGCGGCCCACGCGCGGTGACCTCGTGCAGGTCCCGGTCCTCGCTCACGGTGAATTTCAGCGCCCGCGGCAGCGTCTGCTCGGCCGCGCCGAGCCGCAGCCAGGTGCAGCCGTCGACACCGGAGATATCGCGCTCGTTGGCGGCCCCGCCCACATCCACGATCAGGATGTAGTGGGTCCGGTCGAGGGTGGGCTGCGAGTTGGCGGAGAACGGGCCGCGATTCAGACCGGCGAGCACCTTCGTGCGCAATTCCGCTACGGATCGGTACACCATCCGGCTCGATCCGATCGCATCGGTCTCACTGGGATGCTGCGTGTGCGGCAACCACTTCAGCCAGGACCACTCCGGTCCATCCGGATCCGACAGCACCGCGGCGATGGCCACCTGGTCGGGTCCGTGCAGAACCGCGATCTCGGCGATCATCGCGCGCACGAGTGCCGCCACCGCGTCCGCGTCACCGTCCAATCCGACCTGTGGCGCGGACAGCAGATTGATCGCGACCGGCATACCGCCGACGGTCGAATAGGCCTTGGCGAACCGGGTGACCTCGACAACGCCGACCGGATCCAGATCCGCGGTGGGCGCCGCCTCCGGCACGATCACGCGCACCTGGTTGGCGATCCGGCCCCGGCCCACCCGCACCCGCAGGAACTGCGGACTCGCGACCTGCACCTCCCACATCCGGGTGCCACCGACCAGCCGGGAGATCTCCGCCGGGCCGGGATGGGTGTAGCGCAGGAAGGCGAAGAGCTCCGATTCCGCCGCATGGACGGTCTTGCGGTTATCGGCGATCGAGCGCAGATAGTCCTTGCGCTCCTCATTGAGCGAAGCCGCATTGCTGCCGCCACCGCCCGCCATCGATCCGCCCATCATGCCGAACATCGACACCAGCATCATGACCGGGAACATCATCATCATCGGTGACATCTGCCCGCCGTTGCGGAACATCATCACCATCATTCCGCCCATACCCGCGACCATCACCACGGGCATGATCATTTTGATTCTGGACGGCGGCACCGGTTTGGGCAGTTCGGTCGGCGGCTGTAACCGCAATTCGGTTACTGCGGGCGCCTTGGGACCGCGGACGGCGCGCGCCGGGCGCACGAATCGACGCGTGGTCGTCATGACGTACCGCCAGTTTTCAGGCCGGTGGCCGATTTATCGGTGGGAATCCCGTCGTGCTGGACGCGGGCATCCTTCTGCGACAGCACCGGACCGACTGCGAACAACGAGACAATGCTCCACGGCGCGGGCACCGGGCTACGCAGTCCCAGTGCGGCCAAGGTCTGGCTACCGGTGTCGCCGATACCCGCATCGATGCCGTAGCGCACCCCGCTGTCGGAGATCCAGTACAGCGATTCGCGCAGGGGTGAGGTGGGATCGGCTCCGGTGACCTGCACGAAACGGCCGCTGCTGCCGGGCAGATAGGCCGAATCCGCGGTGGCGCCACCCGAACTCGGCGCGGTCACCAGGTCGACGACGCGAACCTGATCTCCGGTCGTCAACGGCAGCTGCCGACCGACCAGCAGTTCGGTGCGGGCATTCGGATCACCGTTGTCGCGTGACCAGTGGTAGCAACTCACCCCGAAACGAGTGGGGTCGACGATCTTGACCGGGCGAGCCGGGTAGTCGGCCGTCCCGGGCCAGGCCCCAGGCCGCATATTGGCCGTGATGAGATCCGGCCCGACCGCCGTGGTCGCGGGCATACCGTAGGAGTCAGCATTGCGGACGATCGCCGCCAATACCGCGCTGACCTGGACCAAGCCCGATTGGGACACCAGATAGTACGAGGCGCCGCGATCCGGCGTCGACATGCTCAACACCGAACCGACGGTGACCGTCAGTCCGGAGCTCAAGGTGGTCGAACCGCCCGCGCCCGGCACATCCGGCACCCGCACGGGCGGCACTTCCGGTGTCGCATCGATGAGTCCGCTGGACGCATTGGGCACCGGCGCGGTCGGGTCGATGCCCAGCGCCAACGTCACCGCGGAATCGGCGAGGCTGATCGCCGCGCGGACCACGCCCTTCTCGCCGTCGTTGTACAGCAACCAGGTATCCCTACCGTTGCGCACCAATCGGGCCTCGTCGGCGCCGAGCGGACGGATGGTGTCGCCGTCGACGGTGAGCAACCCGCCGATCGCGGTGGTTCGAACCGCGGAAGATGCCGTGGTGGGCAGCCCGGTCGACTGATTCACCGGTGCGGCCGAACCGATGAAAGTGGTATCGCAGATCGCCCACGACGAATCCCGAGTGCCGCTGTCGACGATGGTGCCCGGCGCCCCGGGTATGCCGACCCACGGTCCGCGCGGATACTTCGCCAGCACGTCGCGGGAGACCGGCACCGGGTTCTCGGCGGTACCGAGGATCAACCGCGCCGAAGTCAGATTCAGCGCCGGATACAACCGGTTGTTGAGGCGCACGAACAGTGCGCCACTGTCCTTCTCCGAGACGATATTCGAGTTGCCTACCTGTTTGGCGGGCTTGAAGAATGCCAGCACGGCCGCGCCCGCGATCATCAGACAGGCCAGTGCGATGCCGATCGACAGTGCGGTGGATCGCCCACGCTGCGGGTCATCCACCATCGAGGCATCGCGCCGCACCAGGGCGTGTTCGATACGACGCAGGAGAAATCGCCAGCCGGATATCTGGTGTTTGGTCACCACCCGGAAACGCGCCACCGGCTCAGCCCGTCGGCGCCAAACCTGCCAGCGCGGCCGTGATATCGAACGCGTCGATGGTCATCAATTCCTCGTTGCTCATCGCCGCGACATCCACATTCTCCTTGGTGAAGCGATAGTCGCGCTCGGCCTCCGCGGCCTCGACCACATTGCGGATGAAGCGACCGTTGCCGGCCAGATCGATCAGCCTGCGACCGTTCTTGGTCTGCCCGGCCAGCTGCTCGCAGCGATCCCGCAGGATCTCGCGCGCCGATTCGGACAGCAGCGAATCCTTTTTGCGCGCAATGTGATCGGCGATCTGCGTCAGTTCATCGGCGCCATAGCTGGAGAACCGGATCCGCTTGGTGAAGCGCGAGGCCAGGCCGTCGTTGGAGGCGAGGAACCGGTCGATCTGGTCCTCGTATCCGGCGATGACCACGACCAGCTTGTCGCGATCGTTCTCCATCCGCGCCAGCAGCGTGTCGACGGCTTCCTTGCCGAACGCGTCGCCGCCGGACAGGCCCTCCTGGATCAGGGTGTAGGCCTCGTCGATGAAAAGCACACCACCGAGCGCCGAATCGATCAGCGCATTGGTCTTCGGCGCGGTGTGGCCGAGATGGGTGCCGACCATATCGTTGCGAGATACCTCGATGACCTCGGGATTCTCCACCACCCCCAAGCCCGCGAAGATCTTCGCGATCACCCTGGCGATGGTGGTCTTACCCGTCCCGGGAGGGCCGGAGAAGATCAGATGCTGCGACTTGGATTCCACGGCCAGACCGCGCTTGGCCCGCACCTGATCCATCAGCACACCTGACTTCAGCCGGTCGACCTGCTCCTTGACCGAATCCATACCGATCTGCGCTTGCAGCAGCTCCGAGGCCTCCGTGAGCAGCGTCTCGCGCTCCGCGCGCGCCGCCGAGGCCGCGGCCTCGGCCGGATCGGCGCCGGTCTTCGGATCCCATTTGTCGGTGCGCGAGGCGAGCAGGTCGGGGTTGGTGATCTCGAGCCGATACGACTTGTCCTTGACCGCGCGCTGCCACTCTTCCCGCTCGGTCCACAGGCCGGATCCCTGCAGCCCCTTGAGGATTCGGTCGGCGTTCTCGTGATCTCCGTTGTGCCGGTACAGCATGCCCAACAGGAAGTGCGCATCCGCCCAGATGTAGGACAGATTGCCCGAGGCAGCGTCCTCGGCGATGCGCTGCGCGCGCGGCATCGCCTCGCCCATTCGACCCAGATGCGCCAGGGCTTGGGCGGTCATCAACTCGGCCGCGATATCCAGCAGTCCGTCCTCGAGCACGGGCTTCGCGCTGCGTGCGCTGAGCACGTCTAGCCATTGCTTGGTCCGGAAGAACAGCGACATGCGGACGAAATCGGCCACATCGTCGCTGGGCACCTGATCGAGAATCACCGTGGCCTCTTGCCATTCGCCACCCTCGGCGTACGAACACGCCTGGGCGATCGCGATCTGGTCGCGGTCTGCCATCGCGACGCGCAGTCCGTACATGCCGATCTCGACCTGACACCACAGCGAGCGATCGACCAGACCCGCGCGCTGTTGGTCCCGATAGAGGTTGTGCACGGAGCGGTAGGCACCGTAGATCACCTCCGAGGTGACCTCACCGGCCATGGCGCAGCCGAGCCACGCATCGCACATATCCGGATCAAGATCGGTGGCGGCTCGGAACGCTGCCACCGCATGCTGTTCGTTTCGCACTCCCCCGGCGACCAATCCCAGTGATTGAACACCTGTATAGAACGCGTCCTCGGCCGCTGACACCTGGACTTCCCTTCCGCCTCACTCGCCTGCCGGAACGATAGACATTCCGAGGCAGCCGCCGTTGCCAACCAATTCCCAACACTGGGAAGCCCGACAGGCAGCGGAAACCTGGACCTCCAGATAAGTGGCCGTCATTTATGGTGCCGTCATTCAACGGTCATATCCACTCGAGTGCCGCCCGATACCCACACCTTCAGACAGACATGACAGCGGCCCGGCCCAGCTCGTTTCCCAGGCGCCGGCCGCTGCCGTCGGCGTCGACCAATTGCCGACCAGGTGGTCTCACCCATTCAACGGACCACTATTGATCGAACCGCTATTTAGCGGTATAGTTCACAACGGGCTGGCGGTCCTCATCCTGACAGCCCACAACCTCGAGCGGCGGCCTGGAGCCGCGACCCGGCAACGGGCCGCCGTGCAGAACGGATTCCCCACATCCGTGGCGAGTCGCCGAACCCCAAACCCCGACGGCTCCCCCTGGCGGCCGGTGACATTCAGCAGTCACCGGCCGCTGTGGTGTTTGCAGACTTCAGATCACCCGCACAACGACTGCGTCGCTGGACATACGCGACCATTTGACCGTCGAACCCGAGTACGGTGCCTCGATCACCAGCCCGTTGCCCGCGGCGAGTTGCACATGCTCCGGCCCCCGCGCGCTGAACGAACTCGCCGGGAAAACCAGGTCACCGGGCCGTACGTCCTGCGGGGAAATTCGAACACCGGAGTAGATCTGCTCATAAGTGGTGCGGGGCAATACGACTCGACCGTCGGTGGCCTGCGCGACGGCATACTGGGTCAGCCCCGAACAGTCGAAGCCGCCGCCGGTCGGACCGCCCGCACCACCACCGCCCCAGATGTACGGTGTGCCCAGCCAGGCGCTGGCCGCGCTGACGGCTTTGCTGCCGGAGGTTCCGTCCGATGGCACGGGACGCCCGGCGATGGCTTGCAATCGAGAGGTCGCGCGGCCCGCCGTCCGAGCCGTGGTGCGCGCTCGACTCCGGCGCCGACGACGGCCCCCACCGCCCGTCACGCGACCGCGCGTGATCTGTGGTGTGGCCGACGGCATGATCTGAGCCGCCTGGTGCCTCGCCGCGGCAACATCGGCGTCGACCTGCTTGGCGACCTTCGTGATGGTGTTCTGGGCGGCGTCGAGCAGCGCCGGACCGCTGAAGCGGGTATCGCCGATCGTCGCGATCGCCTGCAAGCGAGTCTGCAGATCCGCGATCTGATTGTTCACCATGTTTCGGCCGACCACGGTTCCGTCACCGGCCGATGCGACCGCCCGGTTCACGATGCTGTCCTTGCCCGCGTGAGATTCGGCGACAGATTGATGCATACCTCGCATGTCGCCATAGCCGACCATCAAGGAACCGCGATGGCCGTCGTCGGTGCGGGCGGCAACCGATGATACGGCCATCGCCACCGCGCTCGAGCTCGGCTGGCCCGAACCGTAAAGCCCCAGTAGGGAGTCCAGGACCCCGTTCAGGTCGAGAGTGAGTTGCGGCGTCATCCGACCGACTCGCTATCGCTCATCATCGACCGCCTTCCAAATCGACAGCTGTGATGTCGCCGACGAAATTTCGAGCCTTCCCGAACGACGAAGTCGCACACGACTATGCGGCAATCCCGGTGGGAAACGGAAACGATCGCACTTCCCAGTTGCGGGAAGGCTGGACAATGGTGGGCGTCGGGTGGCGGGAAAGGATCTGATTGCATATGCCGGACGGCAGCACGGAAATCGACCCTGGCGTATTGCGGGATCTGGCGAACCAGCACCACCAGGTCGCGGCCGATACACTCGTCTGGGCCAGTGCGCCCAGCGACACCACCGATCACACCACCGGTGCCGACAAGAAGCTGCCACCCGATCCGCAAGGCCCGCCACCCAGAGATCAGCACCCGCCCGACGGTAAGAACCCGCCCGACGGTAAGAACCCACCGCCGGACAAGGACAAGCAGCCTGATTGCCGCGACAAACCGCCCACCACTGCGAAGCATTATTGGCCGGTCGAACTTGATCCCCCACCAGGCGCTTCGCCAGCACTGAAATCCTTTGTCGCCTTGGCCGAGACGGCAATTCAGACCGCGGTGGATCTGCTCGGCCGGGGCGTTCCGGAACCGCCGCCAGAGGTCGGTGAACTGCTGCGCACGGTGGTATACCAGGCTCTTGGCAAGGGCGAGGCCACCGTTGCCTATCAGGAGGCCATGGCCGCCGTGCGCGCGAAGCAGACATCTCTGCTGCAGTACGACACCAAGGTCGCCCAAACCGCTATCGAAGTGGCCGCCAAGAAAGACGAGACGCTCGCGGACATCAGGCACATGGTGCACGAGCTGCAGACCAGGCTGAAGGTGCCGATCACCGGAAAGCACAAGGCGCAGCAGGAAATGAAGCTGATGGAGGAGATCGCCGCAGTAATCGAGCGCGTGTACCGCAAGGTCGAGGCGGTCTACAAGGCCAACCAGGACATGGCCGGGAACTCCGGCGACAAGGGCTCCGGCGACGGCAAGTCATCCGGTGACAAGTCCGGCGGCGGTGGTTCGTCGGGCGGCTCATCGGGCGGTAGCGGGTCGGGCGGCGGAGACGGCGGACTGGGCCAGATTTTCCAGACCCTCGCGATGTTGGTCCCGATGGGGGTCATGGCGGCGACACCCGTGGTGACGGCGCTGATGCAGAACGATAAAGAGCGCAGGGAACACGAAGAGCAAGAGAAGGAAAAGTCCGAGCACGCGGCACAGGCCACAACCGCACCCGGGGCACCGGCTGCCACCGCACCTGGGGCACCGGCCACCACCGCGCCCGCGGCGACGGCACCAGCCGACCCCAATGCGGCGGCCGTAGCGCCGACTGCGGCTGCGCCAGGAGTCGCCGCGCCTGCGGCCCAGGCGCCCGCTGCGCCCGTTCCGGCCGCGACACCGAGCGATCCGAGCGCGCCACCGGCTGTCACACCCACAGCCCAGGCCTGAGGACCGTAGCCCGGGCCTGGGCAGCTGGGCCCATGCCCGAAGGCGCTATTTCATGCCGGTCGGGTGCTGCCCGAAACATATTCCCGCAGAAGACGTTCGCCATCACGATGCAGGTGGGCGAACCGTGGGTCTCGCGGCGGAGTGGAGTCGACCCGCCGCGAGATACGGTTCTCAGATCGTGACCGTGGCGGCGGAGACCGGCGGCGGCGACGGTGCCGTTCCCCCGGTGGTCACCGGTGGTAGCGCGGCCTGTTGCGTGGCATTGCCGATGCCATCGAGTCCGGTGGGGTGCTTGAATGTCAAGAAGCCGCCGAAGCTGGCATCCGGTGGATTCGCGGTGTTGAGCGGTATCGCCATTCCGCCCACAATGGCGAAGAGCTTGTTCTCATCGTTGACATAGACCAGCGCGCTCCGGTGTTCGAATTGCACCACGTCCCCGGTTTTTACTTGGCCCTCGCTGATATTCGACCACGGGCGGGTGTCCGTTTCCTGACCCGCCGTGCCCGTATATGCCGCGTGCGCGTCGGCACCGTTCGGATCGTTGGTCGCATAGTTGAAGGCTTGGGCGAGCGTCGATGGCAGCTTCACATCCCCGATGCCCTTGATCGTCGCGTCGACCATCGCGTTCGGATTCGCGGATACCGGTGTGGCCGTAACCGCGGGCACGGTGCTGTTTGCCGCGTTGGCCAGGGATTGCGGGGTAGCACTCGCGGCCTGCACTGCCGATGCATTATTGCCGGTTATTTTCGAGTAAGGGTTCGACGAACCATTCTGACCGCCCCACTGCGACCCGTTCTGGCCCATCTGTTGCGGCAGGTTGTATCCATTCCCCAACATCGATGCCAAGGGATTCGACGAACCCATGCCCCCACCCCACGGACTACTCGCGGCACCCGAGTTTCCGTAGGAGCCGGTGCCGCCGGTCGACCCACCAGCTGCTCGTGTGATATCGGCGATTGCCTGGTCGAATCTTGCGCCCAAATCGGAGCCGGTACCGCTGGTGATGCTGCCGGTACCATCCGCGCCGGTGCCATCCGCGCCGGTGCGCTCGTCCGCGCTGTTCACACCGTCGGCATTGCCGTCGAAGGCGCCGTCGCCCAAGCCATCGAGCCCCAACTTGTTGTTGAAATCCTCGTCGTTGAAACCGATGGGGTCGGCGTTCGGACTCGGATTGGGGCTCGGGCTCGGGCTCGGGCTCGGGCCGGGGCTGGGGCTGGGGCTCGGGCTGGGACTCGGGCTGGGACTCGGGCTCGGGCTCGGACCGGGCTTCGGTTTCTGGCGGTCGACATGCTTCTTTGCCTCCTCGACCGCATCCTTTACCTTGTCGATTTCCTTTCGTACATCGTCGGTGGCATCGGATACCGCACCCAACAGTTGATCCACCGCAGCCGGCTTGAGTTTGGCGCTTTCGATTTTCGCACCAGGACCCGAGCCCGACCACGTGATGTCGGTATCCGCACTCAACAGCTTGTCCTGGAGGTCATGTACGGTCTTCTCAATATTTTTCCTGGCATCCTTGACCGAATCTGGTATCTTCTCCAAGGACACAAGATCGACGCTCTTGTCGGCGTCACGCAGAGAACTTTTTACCGATTCGAAATAGTCCGCATCTTTAGAGTACTCATCGATCATCGCGCCTTTGTTCTTCGACCGGGGATCCATTAGACCGGCATTCGTCAGCAACGTGGAGAAATCCGGCAACGCGTTGTACTTGCCGGACCCCATCGCATCGACCGAGCCCTGCATCCATTGCTCGGCGGACGCGATGACGTTCTTGAGAACGTCCGGCGCCCCCCGCGGAGGCTGCAACGAAACCAAGAAATAGTGCTGTACGCCACTATCCTTGGCAATCGTACTCAGCTCTTTGGTTTTGGTCTTGTCGCCGTCTTTGCCATCTTTACCCAGGACAACTACACGACCATCATCAGTGACCTTTACTCCATAGACATCCTTGAGATCAACATTCGTCGAATTACCGGAGTAAGCACCGTAAGGGCCGTTTATCCTGAGATCGAGACCGTTCTCATTGGCCGTCACACCGGTCAGATCGCCAGTTGTCTGGAAAGCTTCCTGACGACCGTCCGGGCCGGTGAAGATTACATTGTTTCCCTGAACTTTGAGATGGTATTTACCGTTACTGGACGTGAGCTCTTGACCGTCACCGAGAGTATCGCCCGCGAGTAAGAGCTCGTGCCCATTGCCCGACGGAGGAGGTGCCGGTTCGTCCTTCTTCGGTTCGTCCTTATTCTCGCTACCACCCTGGCCCTTGGGATCGGCTGCACCCATTTCCTACTGCACCCCCGTCACTGCGGTTCGTTGGTAGTGGGTAGCGGCGTAGACGGCGCGGCAATCGCACCCGGGGGTGGGCCGGAGACAGCCGGGGCCGACACCCCGGGTGCGGTCACCCGACCGGAAACCGCAGGTACGGCAGCACGCTCGTCCACTGCTGTCGAAACGGCCGCCGGAACCTCCACGAATCGTGGATGTTTCACGATCTGCTCGTGTGCGTACACCGCGTCGCGCAATTGCTGGCGAGTGGTTTCCTCGGCCAACAGCAGAACCAGCTCGTTGCACCGCCGCTCGAATACCAGCGCGCGCAATCCGCCGTCAGCGTCGTCGACTCGCAGATCTCCGGGCTCGACCCGGCCGACATCGACGCGGCGCGGCATGATCGAGGCCGCGAGCAGATCGTCGGCGTCACGCAGTTCGTCCCACCAGGACCTCGGAATGTCGCGACCAGACTGAATCGCGCCCAGGATGCGCTCCCGCACTCCGCGTGCGCCCGCACCGTCCGACGGAAGGTCGCGGATCCGGCTCACCTTGGCGTGCGCGTCCGCCGCCAATTCGAGGCAGCGCGCGCGCAGACCCGAATCCGGTACGGCCGCAATCTGTTCCAGCGCCTCGACGGAACCGGCGAGCCCGAGCCGATCGGCGGTATCGGGGGTGGACACGCGCAGATCGACATCGTAGGAGGGTCCGACCATGCCCTCCATCGACACATCGTTGAACCGCGATCGCAGGCCGGAATCGATCGGTCCGGACGACACCACCGCCGATAGCGACGCTCCGGCCTTAGCGCCCCAGGCCAGCCCGAACTCCACTAGGACGCGCGCCGGATCGGATACGCCCTCCCATGGCGACGCCGCATCCGTGGAACCCGCGCCGAGCATTTCGTCCCACAGCCATGGCGTGGACACCTCGCGCGGCAGATACAGCCCCGCTGGGAACCAGCCACGGCCCTCGTTGGAGGTGATGAATACACCCGCACCACCCGGACCGCGCATCACCGCCACGGCCCAGTGCAGGCCGAGTACCGACGAATCGACGGCCGCCAGCACAGCGCCGAGCAGGGTGCGCGCGACCACCAGGTCATTGTTGACGGCATCGCCGACCACGTACGCCGGTGCGGCCTCCTTGTCCTTATTGGCGGCAACGGCCGACGCAAACGGCGTCGCCATGGGCGCGGGTGGCAGGTCGCCCGCCGCGCTCACGCCCGACCGGTCCGACGTTCGATCGTCCGGACCGGGGCCGGATGGGCCACCGCCCGGTCCCGCCGATACCGGCGGCACGACCGCACCCGACGGTGTTGTAACCGTCGGCCCGGAAGGGCCACCACCCGGGCCACCACCGGGACCCCCACCTGGGCCACCACCGGGACCGCCACCTGGGCCACCGGGCGGAACGGTACCCGCCATCGGCGTCGACATGCCTGTCCCGTCGGGCCCGGCGGGCGCCGCGCCATTTGTCGTCGGAGCAGTGACAGGTCCGGCACCGGCCGGTGAATCGGGGGTGGAGTGCACCGGCTGGTTACCTACCGGCGCGTTGTCGGATGGGCTGGCATTGACCGGCACATGCCCGTTCGGCGATGTGCCGTTGGGCAACGACGGCGAGGTGTGCGGCTGGCCGTGCGCACCGGAATCATCCATGATGCGGCGGATATCCGCAGCGCCGTGCAGGTCGGATTCTTCGAAGTCCCGGGCGGCCCTGCGCAAATCTTCCGCGGTCTTCTTGTGCTCGTCCGCCAGCGCGCGACCCGCGTTATATCGAGCGTCGTAGTAGCCTTCCAGGGCTTGGTGCACCGGGTGGGCGATCGCGCCGTAGCTGTCCGGGAACGCCTTCAACCACGCGTCAGGCTTCTTGGCCCATTCGAGCGTGTCTTCCGCGACCCGATCGTGCTGGTTTGCCAAGTCATACAACACCTGAGGGTCGATTTCCATGCTGCCACCCGGCATATGCAATCAGATCCTTTCCCGCCACCCGACGCCCACCATTGTCGATCCTTCCCACTGCTGGGGATGCTCGAGAACGCCCTCACACTGCGAAGACTCGACAATGGACTTCCGAATGGAGTCGGATATCCGCGCGCGAGGCGGATCAGCACGAGCACAGCTAGGAGATCGAGGTGGCCGAATCGCTGTGGGCCGATCTCGACGCCATGCGCACCTCCGCCGCACAGCTCGATGGGGTCGCCGACGAGGTCGCGCGGATGGTGGCCGACCTGAAGGCCGATCTCGCGCGTGAAGGCGAATTCTGGGGTGACGACGACCCCGGAAAGATGATCGCCGAGTCATATGTGCCCGGTGCCGACAAGGCCATGGAAGGTATGGAGAACCTGGTCCAGGCGGTGCGGTCGATGCAGAGCCAACTCGCTTCCGCGGCGAAGACTTTCGGTCAGCAGGACCTCGCCGGCGCGCAGCACATCAACAAGGCGGACCCGACCGATGTCACCACAGATGCCGACGACACGGGTGGTTATCAGCGTCCGACCTCGATACCCACTCCCACAACCAGCGGCCAGTCCACACCACAGGGATCCACACCCGTATCGAATATCCACCCGACCACCACCGATCGTCCGAAGACCGACGGCTCGGCCGCGCAGAACAACGCCGGACAGTCTCCATCCGCGCAGTCGCCATCGGCACAATCGGCGGACCCGCAGTCGAATGCACCGGCCGGTAGCGATGGTCGCAACCAGGGCACGGGCGGAAACGGTGGGACCGATGACTCCCAGGCACCCGCCGACGGTTCCGACTCCGCCGATAACGCAACACCCGCAAGCACCACTGCGGCTCCCGCCGCGAGCCCTGCCGCCGCGAATCCCAGCGCCACCGCTGGCGCCCGTTCGAATCCGGTGTCCGCCAAGCAGTCCGGGTCGGCCGCACGCACCGCGGGGTCCACTGCGGGCACACCCTGGTCCGGAAATTCGGCAGGCACTCCGTGGTCGAAGTCCCCGGCGGCGTCGTCCCCGACCAGTTCCCCGTCGAATGGCGCGCCACCACGGGTTTCCCCACCGCGCCCCGGTGGTCGCCCGGGCGCCGACAAGGATGCGGCGGAAAAGAATAAGAAGAAGGAGAAGCGCGCCGCGCCGCAGCGCCCGGTGCCCCAGCAGGCCGAGACCGATACCGAGGCCATGCGGATCGCCCGTGAGATGGCTGCCCGGCACAACCTCGAGATTCGCGGTTTCGAGTCGTCGGGCATCCATGCGGACACGGTGCGCGAGATGGCCGCCGCCCTCGACGCCATGGTCGGCCGGTACACCGTCCCACTGCACGGGATCGAGATCGCCGATTTGGCCGGTGCGCCCTCACGTGTCGAGAACCGGAACACGGAAGCGGAATCCGATGATCCGGCACCGTGGATCATGCTGGACCGAGCCGCCGTCGCGAATCCGCGCATGCTGACCGGGTCGACCGTTGCGGTGCCGCACTCGACGCGCCCCACCCGACCGGACCGCCCGATGTACACGACAATCCTGCGCGCGCTCGGCGGTGCGCTGGATCTCGCCGGTGGATTCCGGGCGCGCACCGAAGCGCAGCGCACGTTGATCACGGAGTATCTGCGGGTGCGCGGCGCCAAGGGCGACACACTCGCGCGCGTGGTCAGCGGCTACAAGCGATGGCGTAGCGCATTGAGCGACAACTGTTTCCGCAACGGTGTGTTCGCGCCTGCCGCAGCCCTTGCCGAGGCCTTCGCCGCCGTCGAGTTGGACGGCGACGCGGCCAGCGGACCCGCGAAGACCCTGCATCGGCTGCTGGTGACGATGGCGAAGGCTTCCGTCTTCGACGAGTGATGATCGATCGGCGGACCACCCAGCGTGGGTGTTCAGAAAGGAGATCGGCGTGGACCGATGGAAGCGAGAAGGTCTGCGATCGGCCAACAGCGGATTGCGTAACCAGATCGAGCACCTCCTCGACAGCTACGAGCAGCAGCAGCCTCGGTTGGCCGAGATGTTCCGGCAACTGGAAGCGGTTCGCGGACAGGCGAACTCACCGGACCAGTCGGTGGAGGTGGTCGTCGATGCCAATGGCGTGCTCACCGATCTCACGCTGACCGCCGCCGCCGTGCGAAAATCCCCCGACCAGCTCGCCCGCACCATCCTCGACGCGGTCCAGGAGGCGGTCGGCCGGGCCCGTGCACAGCACACGGCGCTGACCGCTCCGGTCGCCGCCGAACTCGATGACCTGCCGGATCTTTCCGATATCGTCGACGAGGTGCCGAACCTACGCGAGGTCCGCACCTTCTTCCGCGGCGAGGAGAAGCGAGCCGAGTGAGCACACCGCATCAGGACCTCAGCCAGTCCTCGATCTCTTCCAGGCTTGCGGCCGAATAGATGAGTTCGTCGTCTTCGGCGTCCAAGAGTTCCCAAACATACGGCGATACGACGCCGCGGACGAGGCGGTAGCCCGCTCGGGTCGCTCGCACGCTGAGACGGTTGAGCCGTTCCGGCAGCGGAGAGGAGTTCGCCGGATGCAGATTCCGATCGCTCATGAGGCTCGACATCCCGCGGGAACATCGTTGCGCCGGAATCAATTCCGTCCAATACTCGTGCCGGACCGCATCCCATAGCCGGGACAGTTTCGGGAAGCGCTCACGCATCTGCGCCAGGTCGGGGCAGCGGGCCGGATGGAACGATGCCAGCGTCTCGGCGGAAACCACGTCGCGTACCAGCATCATTCGAATGCGATGGCGGTCGATCCGCCACACCGCCAGCCAGCCATCCACCTCGGTGCGATGCTCGCCCATTCCGGTCACCGTCGCCGTTATCCGGCGGTCGTAGTGCGCCCGGACACCGGAGCCGCCAGCTCGACCAGCCTGTCCACAACCTCCTGCAATGTTCGCAGCGGTGGACCGTCGCCAGCACGATATGCGACATCTTCGAGCGGCGGATATGCGATACCCCGCGCGGCCGCGCGTTCGCGTGGGCTCATCGATTGCGGCACAAGGCAGCCCACGCTCACGAGCGTGTAGAACGCCGCCGACTTCCACACGCATTGCCCCGAGCGGCATGCCCGGTGTATTCGCATCTGTTCGTGGGCGAGCTGCACATCGCCGCGCTCGCACACCCTGGGCGGGGTGACGATCACGGTCTCGCCATGTGCTGTTCTCGCGTCGGCCTGTGCCAGTTGGCCGACGCGTGCAACGTCCATATCCGGCTGCGATACTTGCGTTTTGGTCATCGTTGGAGGCCTCGATCGATGTCGTGATGGTCTGGGCGGCGGCCGGGCGGGCTGCCGGAGGGTTTGCGCTACACCGGTTCATCAGGTGCTATCAACCGCCGGACACAGCACAACATGGGCGATACGATGCCGGGAACCAACCTGGGACTCCCAAGGAATTCATCCCAAACCTGCACGATAGGTCCCAGTTCAGGTGCTAGTCCGTGCCACATTCAGATGCTCCATCGTCCCAGATTTGCTGAGGGTGTGATTGCCTTGACCAGTGCAGATGGCTCCTCGACCCTGCCCAGGCGACAGCTCGGGCGCGCCCTGCGCGAGATGCGCGAAGGGCAGGGACTTCGCCTCGACCAAGCGGCGGCGCTGGCCGAACTCAGCAAGAGCGGGCTACACCGCATCGAGAACGCTCAAGTGGTGAAGGTCAAGATCCGCGAGATACGGGCGCTGTGCGAGGTGTACGGCGTGGCGACTGGGGAAACCAGCCAGATGCTCAAGCTCGCTGAGAAAGCGCAAGTCAAGAGCTGGCATACGGCTTTCAGCGGGCTCTTTAGCGACGACACTTTCGCGATGTACCTCGGATTGGAAGCCTCAGCGCACCAACTTATTTCGTACAATGAGATCGTCCCCGGCCTGTTGCAGACGGCCGATTACGCACGCGCAGTGATCAGCTCATACTATCGAGATAGCAACGCCGAAGATCTCAACCGACGAGTCGAACTGCGGCTCAAGCGACAAGCGATCGTCACACGGAAGTCCAGCCCTGCGAAACTGGAAGTGTTGCTGCATGAGTCAGCCTTGCATCGTGTTGTGGGCGGACCACGTATTATGGCGGCCCAACTGCGGCATGCGGCCGAGATGAGTAAATTGCCCAACATCTCGGTACGGATACACCCCTTCGCCAGCGGGTGCACCTGGGGTTTGGTGCATGGCCCGTTCGTCATCCTCGACTTCGGTACCGACACCAAAGGTCAGCCGGTTGAACCCGCTCTCGTCTACTTCGAAGGGAATGGAAAGCCCGACCTGTACATGGAAAAAGCCGACGATGTAGAGCGTTACCATGACATTGCTTCAGCTCTACGGTGTACTGCGCTGGACGAGACATCAACGCGAGATCTGCTCAGGCGGGCAGCAAGGAGTTACACACCATGAACACTGACTTGTCGAGACCGCACTGGTTCAAGAGCAGCCACAGCTCCGGCGCAACCGAGTGCGTCGAGGTAGCTTGGCTCGGAGGAGGCAGGGTCGGCGTTCGCGACTCAAAGAACCCCACCGGCCCGGCACTGAGCTTCACCCCAGGCGCATGGGACGCCTTCACAACGGGCATCCAAAACGGCGAGTTCAACCGCCCGCAGCCGTAACAGCGCAGCCTCCACTGGAATCCGTTCGCGTACAAGCAAACTCACCAGCACAGTCGGTGGCGGTCATCATCGATGCCAGCGGGCACTCCCCGACCCGACTCTGACCGCCGCCGGACGATACAAGTCCCCGACCGGCTCGCCCGAACCATCCCCGACCGGGCTCGCCCGAACCATCCCCGACCGGGCTCGCCCGAACCATCCTCGACACGGCCCAGAGGCGCTCCGCCCTGCCCGCGAACGGCACGAAGCGCTGATCACTCCTGTCGGCACCGAGCCAGGGCCTGTCTCGAAGTCACTCTCCCAGGCCACCATCCGGCGTCGAGCCGAGTCGAAGGCGGTTCTGGAGAGGGCAGTGCCACCATTCGAATCGGGTCGATGGACTGACATGCCGCAACTCCCCACACGCCAGAGGCCCCAGCCTGCGGAGTCCGCGCCTTCTCTCACAGCGAGGAGTACCGGGCAGAGTGAACGCGGCCATGCGCGGTCGGGAGGGTTGCCGACCGCAGCGGTATTCCCACAGATGAGAATTCGCGTGGACGTAGTCCAAAATTAACCGCGTTGGATCGGGTGCTGCGGGAGAGGCGGAAGTCTGCTGGCCGGGCGAGGTGTGACGGGGTCGCAGGGTAGATGACTCTGACACTGCCCTCGTATTTGCCCGCGCCAGTGATCGACTGTATCGCGGGGCATTTCCCGCGCGGTGACGAAACCGCGGCCCGCCGAACCGCTGACTATTGGTCGGACAAGGCCGAACAGTGCCGCGGCTACGCCGAGCACCACCACACCCTGGCGACGCGCACCGAAAACGACCTCCGGGGCGACGCGGGGGCCGCGATCGCCCAAAACCACGTCGACCTCGCCGAAAAGTTCAGTGCTCAAGCCGATTTCATCGACACCATTGTCGAGGAGCTCTACGAGGCCGCCAACACCATCGAAGAGCAGAAATGGACCGTCATCGGATTCGGGCTGCTCCTGTCCTGGCAGATGGCCCGCGCCGCGCTCATGTTCTCCCCCGCCGGCGCCGCCCTCGATACCTACATCGAGCGGATGGAAACCGAGACCAAGTGCCAGATCGCCACCCGCAGACTCCTGATCTTCCTGGCCGGACAGTCCTCGAAATACGCGGCCCAACGCGGCGCCATCGTCCTCGCGGGCAAAGCGATGTTCTGGGGAGCTCTGCAGGTCGGCGGCATCAATGTCGCCGTACAAGCGGGTCAGGTCCTCGCGGGCAACCGCGAACACATGGACTGGAAATCCGCCGGCATCGCCTCCGCCGCCGGCGGTGTCGGCGGCGCCGCCGGCGCACTCGCCGGCCAGTGGATCGGCGGACGCTGGATCATCCCACGCACCGTCGCCCGCGCGGAACAAGCCACCACCACCAAAGCCCGCGTCGCCTACCAACTCGTCGGCACCAGCCTCGTCGGCGCCACCGGCGGCCTCGCCGGCGGCATCCTCGGCGCCCTCACTTCCATCCTGCTCTCCGGCCAACAATTCACCGCCAAAGCCATCACCGAAGGCCTCCTCCCCGCCGTCACCGGCGGCTTCCTCGGCGCCGCCGCCCACGGCGCCGCCGAAATCCGCACCAACACACGGACACCGGAGACCGCAGCACCCGACGTCACCGCGCCCACCGACGCAAACGCCGGCACCGGCACCGGCCAACGCCCGCTCACTCAGGCACTCGTCGACGCACTCGCCGAGAACGGCCTGCTCACCCGCGACTTCGACCCGGCCGACCCGGCCGGGTCCCAGCAACAGCAAATCAACCAGCTCGTCACACGGCTGCGCCAACCGGCGAACGACCTCAACACGGCACCGGCGCCGTTCATGCGTGAGGACTACAACATCAGCATCTGGAAGCCCAAGGATCCGCAGAATCCGCTTCCCGATGTGGTCAACAACGCCCGTGCCGACGAAATCCAGCACCCCGCCGCCGTGGTGGTGTCGAACGAGGCACCGCGTCTGCAGAACGTGTACGCGCCCCAGGTCGCTGGCACACCCCCCATAAACACCCAATCCCAAGGCGCGCCAGCACAACCCACCAATTCCCCGGCGAGCAACGGCCCGGAGCACCATGCCGCTGACAGCGGCCCGCGCCCACACGCCGCCGATCCGGCAGCGAGCGGCCAGCGACCGACCCCGCACCCCGCCGACAACGAACCGGTCAACACCCGCCAACACACCGACGAGCCAGCCGCGGGCAGCCAGCGACCGCACCCCGCCGACAACGAACCGGTCAACGCCCGCCAACATCCCGACGACCCAGCCCCGCCATCGATTCGGCAGCACGATCCCGCGCCGAAGGACCACGGCACCTCGGAGCGGCCCGTTGCCGTCGGCCGCAGCTCGGCGCCCGACCCCGCACCTGCTCCGGTGCCCCACCCCGCCGACAGCCGGTCAGCCGATGTCCGCACCACCGCGGCCGAACCGTCGAGCCGACAGCCCGCTCAGCAGGACCGTCCGACACCGGATGAGGCTGCCGCACCAGCCAGTCAGCGCCCTGCCGACTCCGATGCGACCGACGGTGCGCGGCCACATCCCGCCGAAACCGAACCGGCCGATGCGCGCACCCACACCGACGAACCCGAGGCCCAGCCGCAAGCTCAGGACGGCCCGGCACCGGATGAGGCTCCCGCATCAGGCGGACAGCACCCGGCCGACTCCGACACCGCTGACAGTCCACAACCACACCCCGCCGACTTCGACGCGGCTGACAGCCCACAACCACACCCCGCCGACTCCGGCGCGGATAGTCAACAGCCGCAGCCGGTTCCGGCAGCGGCAGCGCCGACCGGAGCTCGACCCGCCGACTCCCCGGCAGCGCCGGTCGCCGCTCGACCTGCCGATGCCGCGGCCGCGCATCCCGCTGATGGCGGTCCGGCCCGGTCCCGCCAGGACAATCCGGCGGTACCGCAGCGACGAGGCCGGGAGCGCCAAGCCACTGCGGACGCGGGATCACCGCTACGTGGCGGTCGTCGCCGGGTGGTCGCCCCCGAGACCGGTACCCCACCACCGGATCTCGCCGCGCCGGTGCGACAGGACCAGCAGACCCCCGTCCTGGTGAATGCGCTCGGTCTCGACGAGGCGGGCTCGGTGGTACCGCGCCCCCTCGATTCGCCGTCGACCAATCCCGCAACCACGGCCGAAGCCGCCCTCGCGGTAACTTCGGAGCAGTCCGGCAGTGCCCACGGCTCCAACGCCGCCACGGACCACACCGGAACCGCCGAGGTGCGGCTGGAACCCACCGATACGGCGACGAGTGGGCAGCGGCCGACCCCACATCCCGCCGACGACAAGCCGAGCAACGTCCACCTCGACGAACCTGTCGGCGAACAACCGGCGCGGCCCAACGATCGCGCGCCGCAGGAGGCGCCCGCGTCGGTTGGACAGCGCCCGGCCGAACCCGAAGCAGCCGACGGTGCACGGCCGCACCCCGCCGACAGCGATCCGACCAACACCCACACCAACACCGAAGAACCAGCGCCCCAGCATAATCCGACGCCCGACGAGAGCCACGCCGCCGATCGACCACCCGCCACACTCGAACCAACCAACGGCGCGCAGCCGCACCCCGCCGACAACGATCCGGTCAGCGTCCATCTCGACGAACCAGTCGGTGAACAACCTGCTCAGCAGTACGATCGCGCGCCAGATGATGCGCCTGCGTCAGTCGGGCATCACCCTGCCGAACCCGAAGCGACCGACGGCGCACCGCCGCACCCCGCCGACAACGATCCGGCCAACACCCACACCGACCAACCAGCCACCCAGCACAACCCGACACCCGACGAAGCCCACGCCACCAACAAACAACCCCCCGAACCCGAACCAACCGACGGCACACCACCGCACCCCACGACGGCCGACGCGGATAGTGAGACGCCGACTACGGCAGGCAAGACCGATGCCGATGCGGCGGAACCATCTTCGGTGCGGCAGACCGCCGAGGAGGCCCTGCAGGACTACTCGGATCGCTGCGCCCCGGATCTTCCGGCAGAACAGCGCCTGGTGAACGCCCCCGCCGAAACCTTGGTGGAGATGTTGCGCAGCGAGGACCCAGCCGATGTGACGGCCGCATTGATCGAGGTCATCCGTCGTGGCGAGGACAAGGTGCTGCGCTGGACACAGGTCGCCGCGATGCTGGCGATGCGGGATGGCCCGGTGAATATGGATGCCGGCGAGGGCAAGTCGCTGGTGTTTCTTGCACACGCCGCCCGCGATGCCATGGAACACGGTGCGGTGCAGGTGATCACCACTCGCGACAATCTCGCCAACCGCGAATTCGTCCGATACAAAGAGGTTTTGGGCCCGCTCGGCATCGACGTGGTGCGAATGAACCCGGACACCGCACCAACACCACCCGAGCCGGGTAAGCCGACCATTTATATCGGGACCCAGCAGGATGTGGGTTTCGCCGCGCTGCGCGAGAACTGGGTGCCAGGTCGGCGCGCCGCGATCGATGAGATCGACGAGGCGCTCGTGCACGCCGACACCCAGTACATCCTGTCCGACGGCGCGGGCCAGCTTGCGGATCCCGAGGTTGCCGCGCAGGTCACCGATGCCCGCGACTTCCTCACCGAATGTATGGACCGAGGCATCCTGACCGAGTCCGATTTCGGCCGCACACCGGACCAACGCGGCGGGCCGGCGAATCTCACCGAGGCCGGACGCCAGACCTTGGAACGCCAGCTGGGCCGCGCACTGACCGACGAAGAGCTGAGCCGACTGAACATGGCGGCCTCCGCCAAGTGGGAATACGTCGAGAACGTGCACTACGTCCGGCACGAAATCGACGGTCAGGAACGGATATTCATTATTGATCAGACCACCCACAAGGTGATGTTCGATCCCGAAACGTCCAGTGAAAGTCGCTGGAATGGCGGCTTGGCCCAGGCGATCGAGGCCAAGCACGACCTGGCCATACGCAACGACCCGAACAGCTCGAAATCCATTACCGCACAAAAGCTCTTCAGCAATGAGAACTACGACCACATAACTGGTGCGTCGGGCACCGCCGAAGGGTCCGCGGGCACGCTCAAGAGCAGGTTCGGCATGGGCGATGTCGTCAAGATCGACCGCTTCACCGAATCGAAGCTCGAGGTCAGGGAGGACGCGATCTCGACGGACGAGGCCGCGAAGCTGAAGCAGGTGGCCGCCGATACGAAGGAGATGCAGAAGACCGGCCGCCCGCAGCTGATCCTGTGCGACCGCAATGACCTCGTCGCCGCACTGTCGAACGTCATGAAAGCCGAGCATCCCGACGTGGAATTTGTCGCGGTGGACGCGAAGTGGTTCCTCGAGCACGGCACCAGCGCCGAGGACACTCTGCAGCTGATCTTCGATGCGGCGGGGCAAGAGGGCAAGGTCCTGATCATCAATATGCAGGGCGCCCGCGGTGTCGACATCCCGATCAGCGCGGCGGCCCGCGACCTCGGCGGCCTGCATGTCGCAGTCACCGGCCGGTCCGAGCTGTCTCGCGATATCGATATCCAGGCGGAGAATCGCGCCGCGCGCAACGGCGAACCGGGCAGTGTCCAGTACTACACCGCACCCACCGACGGCCTCTACGCCCCCACCAACAACCCGCTGGTCAAACAGGTCGTCGTCAAGTACGTCAACGAGTACCACCAAGCCGCCGCCGAACATCAGGCGGCGCCGACCGCCGAGACGCGAGCGCGGCTCACCAACGCCGAGAACAACCTGCGCGCCTTGGTCACGCCGCTGCAAGAGGTGGCGGACACGCAACACCAGCTGGCTCGAGGGGGCGGCCACACCTCCGGCCCGTCCGCGCACGCACCTCCGACATCCCAGTCGGACGACCCTGGCCGAAGACACCCGTCTGTCATCAATCAAATGCCACAGGCATTGTCCGGTGGCACGCTCAACGCTGCTACCGCAGGGCAGGAGTCGCTCCTCGACGACAAGATCGGCAAGTCCGGCAAGGCGCTGGTCGACGACACAGCCACTGTGCTGCAGCAGGCGCGCGACGGCCATCCAGCCGCGACACAGGTATTGCAGCAGCGCTTCGGGGACGCGACCTTCGAGCATGTGCTCACTGTGCTGGGCTGGGATCCGGCGCACGGCGCGGCGCCCGAGCCGGTGCAGCAACTGGCGCACGCGATCAACGCGGCCGGGTACCACACCGCACAACTGGATGGGTGGCAGATCCCCGCAGGCCGTCAGCTCGGCGACTACCTGGGTGAGCAACTGCGAAACGCTTTGCTGGACAGCACGATCCACATGACGGACGCGCAGATCGCATCCATTGCCGACGTACACGATGCGCTGCGGAACGGCCGCGAGCTCAGCCCCGTCCAAGTCGGCACGATCCATGCGATGACCAAGGCGGTGCAGACGCAGTTCCCGACGGTCGCGGTCGGTGCACCCACTAACCCCGCGCAAGCGGTACACGCACAGCATCGCGATGGGGATCCAGTTCCCCTGCACCAGCAGGCCGATGAACAGCCCGTGAGCGCCCCCCAATCGATGCCGCCGACCTTCGAAGCGGCAGCAAGCGGCGCGGTCGGCGAAACCGGCACGGCTGTGTATTCGGACTCGATACCGGAGTTCACAGCACCGTTCCCAGCGGAACCGGCCGCCGCGGAACCACAGGCACTCGCCCTGTTCCGACAAAGGCTCGTAGCCGCCTATACGGATCTCGAAGGTGTTCCGGCATCCGACCCGGTGGCCGCCGCCCTCGCCAATATGACAGTTTCCGTGTTCGAGCGGCATTTCAGCGCGCTGTCACCGGCCCAGCAGGCGGCACTTTCCCTCCGGTTCGAGTACGAACGGTCAGACGCCCAGGCCGCAACGGCCATGAACAGGAGCGTGGCCAGGCCCCGTCCCCTCCGGGCTGCCGCCGTGCGGACCATCACCGCAGGCGCCTTGCGCCGCCTGGCCAGATCCGTTGCCGCAGAACAACGGGTGCCCGGAATCGGCCCGGACCTGACCGGTGACGAGGTCACTGTTCTGTGCGGGACAGCTCAGGGCCTGCTGCCGTTCGAGATCGCGGCACTCGACCCGCTCGGTTGGTCTCGGCGGAAAGCGGTCGCGGCCAAAAACCGTGCCGCAAACAAACTCCGCGCTGCCAACGGGCCCGCAGCGGTGGCCTTGGCGGTCCGTCGGGGCGACCTCGATATCACCGACTTCCCGGTGGCGGAACGGCCGGGAGCCGTTGCACTGACCGGCACCGAGGTCGAGATTCTGACGTTGGTCGCGAAAGGCCTTACGGACGAAGCCATCTCGGAGGTCGTGCCGCTGTCGGAGTCGCAGGTGAAGCAATCCCTCGACGCGATCGGCACTCGATTCGGGATCCACGACCGCGCGGGCATGGTCGCCGTCGGGCTCCGTGAGGGCCTGCTCGACCTCGACGGTCCGACGTGGACGAACTCGGCCGAGGTGCGCACCGACGAGCCCACCCTGTCCCGGCGGGAGCGTGAGGTTCTGGCCCTGGTTGCCACGGGGCAGACGGTCGCGGGGATCGCGGCGCTGCTGGGCTTGGCCGATAACACCGTCAAGACCTATATCGGACGGATCCGCCGGAAGCTCGGCATTTCAGCACAGGATGATCCGGTCGCGGCGGCATTCGAACGAGGCATCGAGTTGTCCGGCGTCTCACGCGAAACCTATTCGGGCACCACGAATATCGGCGGGACCGTCACCGCCGTCCATCCAGGCGGTCGTCCGAGTTCACCATTGCCGAGCACGGTACCCAATCAGGCCCTCCTCGCGGAGTTGCGCAGACGATACGGTCACGACACTCTCCGGCAGACACTGACCGCACTCGGATGGGATCCTGACGCCCGTGCGCCCGGGTCCGATGACGGCCTCACGCAGTTGGACGCCCGTGACCGCATCTTCCTCGCCTCCGCGGTCGCAGCGATGCGCAGCCGCCAAGATCTCACGGGGGAACAATTCGACGCGATCACTCGTATCGCGCAGCAGCTGGCCGACCGACAACACAGAAGTAATGCCGGATTAACCGACATCGAGCTGGCGGTCCTCGCTGAATTCGCGGCAGGCAAGACTCCCGCCGAAATAGCGAGCGACACCGGCCGACGCTACCGCGACGTGCAGAACGACGCCAACAATATCCTCGCGAAGCTCGGCGCCACCGATATCACGCATGCCGTGCAGCTGGGGCTGGGCCTGGGCATCTCCGGCCTGAGCGATATCCCGGAACCGGAACACCTGCCGCCGCGACCGCTGACTCCGCGCGAGGCCGAGATACTCGGAATGATCTTCGCGGACAAGACAACGGTCGAGATCGCACAACAGACCGGCCTGGCCAGAGACGTCGTGCAGACAAAGATCAATCGCATGCTCCGGAAGCTCGGCGTCGGGACCCGCGTCGAAGCGATAGTTCAAGCCTTGCGCCTCGGCTATATCGACCTGGACAACATTCCAGGACCGGCAATATCCCCGCACCGGCAGCTGTCCGATGAGGAACTCGAAATTGTTCGACTGGCGGCTGCCGGACAGACAAACGAGCAGATAGGAAATTCCAGGCACCTCGATCTGTCGCCTGATTCGGTCGGGCAGATATTCCTGCAAATCTTCGAAATGTTCGGCGTTCGCAGTCGGTCCGGTTCCGTCGCACGGGCCCTGCGCCTCGGATATCTCGACCTGGCCGATATCCCGACGCCTGCGCCGATGGCCGCCACCGGCGAGTCGAACGCGGCTACGCACTCCGTCATACCGTTCCCCGCTCGACCGGCGTCAGATGACAGCCCCCAACAGCAGGCTGCGTCCCGATCCGGAACCACCGCTGCGCCGCCACCAGGCGTGGTCGTGAACCCCGATGCCACCGCCGCCCGGCAGATCAAACAGGCTATCGCGGCCGAGCTGCTGAAGACCTATGGGATCGAGGTGGTCGGGCTCGATAAATCGACGATTTCCATCGAAACGGCGCTTTCGATCCGAAATGCGATTGCGGATGAGTTCGCCGAGGACCCGGCTCTGCTGATCGACGCGATCGTAGTCGCCCCGATGGAACACACCATATACGCCTGCACGGGCACCGTGCTCGTTGGTCTCGACCATGTCGTCTTTCTGAACGAGACATATTTCGGCAACGTCGAGTTCTTTCGAGAATGTTTCGAGGAGGATGTCCGAAATGGCCGGTCGATGGCGCCAACCGGCGATCCGGCATACGACACCCTTCGTCATGAACTCGCGCACCTTCGGGATCCGAGCGCCAGGCGAGCCTTCAGCCGGTCCACCAGGCGAGAAAGCTGGACCGCCAAGCACAGGGTCGGCCGTTATTCATTGGAGTCGAAGGCTTTCGGTTTTCTGTACACACATTTCGATGGGCTGAAAAAGGCGCGTGCACTCCATCCGTTGACGCGCTTCAATGACTGGCTCGATCAACTCGATGGTTACAGCCGACACTTCAAGGAAGTGATTTCGGATGACTACTTTTATGCAGCCTACAATGCGTGGCTGAAACAATTCAACGACCGGGAGGAGGAATTCGACGAATGGCTGGCGCGATTCGACGTCCCGAGGATCGACGGCAAAGTCCAGGCCGAAGCGGTGTTCGAGGCGTGGCAGAACCAGCTCGATGAAGACACCCGGCAGCGTATACGGTCGGGTGCAGAATACGAAGAATCCCGTCAGCCCGGGGACGAGCCACACCTGGGCGATCATGCGGTTTTCAACCCCACGGAGGCCTTGGCCGAAGCCAACAATGCCTTCGGGAAGAGTGCACCTGAAGATTTCACCCATCCGGCCTACGCGCTACAGGCCTTGCTCAGGGGCGTCCCGGTCGCGCAGGTGTGGCGGGACGCGGAGAAGCGGAATGCGCTGGCCGCACAACGGGCGCGCGACCGCGGTCCGGTGCCCGCGGCCGCCGGCTTCCAGCCGAGTATTAAACCGAGCGGACGGCTGGTCGCGCTGTCAACGGCGTGGCGCGAACTGAACGCCGACGCACAGGCAGCCGAGAAACGCACCCAACTCGCACTGACGCATACCGATCGAGCTGGATGGCAAGACTTCGCGCTCGATGAGATGGCACGACTGGTGGACCGGCAGCTGGCGGAAATCCAGGGCGCCGACCCCGAACGTCCCGCGGTCGACGTCGGCACTTCGACGCATGAACTCGCCGAGTGGGAGCATCCGCCGAGCGGTGCACTGGCGCAATGGATTCAGCGGATATCCGACCTGGCCTGGCAGCGGACCGCGCTGCTCAAGAACCTGCGTCATGCACTGCTCGCAACCCCGGGCCTGGCCGAGCTGATCGGTTTCGGCGGCTGGCTCGACGCGGGCGCGCTCCCGGTAGATCTCGACATCACCGAACTGCGCAATCGAACGCGGGACGCGCTGTCTCGGCCCACCGTCGACGCCCAGCAGCGCAGCCAGCTGCACGCCCTACGCGGGCTCATCGCGACGGTTAGGCCCGAATGCGCCGCCATCGACGCCGAGTCAGCCCATGCGCGGGCTCAGGCAGAGGACATCGCCGTCCGCGATGTTTCGGCTGCCCGCGGCGGATTGGCGCTCGGGCCCCAGGGCCTGATCGTCGATGGCGTGCGTGCGGAAGTATTCGAAAGCCCAGGGTCGCGCTCCGCCCTGAGCGGCATGCTGCGAGAGACGTTCGAGCAGTATGGGATTCCCGTCGTTACTCGGCAAGTGCGGGTAGATCGAACCGGCCGGGTGCTGGTCGAGGCGCTGCCTGCGCCGGTCCGCGAAGCGACCGCACAACGGCAGGATCGACTGTGGCAGTTGAGCACTCCAGCCGACGAGCGCACTCAGCCGCTGCTCGCCGCCGAGGTGACGGGCGAGCCGACGACAAGTTCGTACGAGCAGCCGTGGCAGCGCACCGTGCTCGCGACCGAACTGTGGACTGCGATGCCGCAGTGGGGTGCGCGAATCACCGACGCCAAGCGGAAGCTCACCCGCGCCCAAACCGTACTGCGCCGGATATTCCCTGAGAAGATGGATCCGGACCGGCTCTCGGTAGCCGACGAGGCCATACAGAAAAAGCTGCTGGCGCGCATACAAATGCTCACCGAACAGCTCCAGACCATTCGCACCCAGGCCGCAGCCGAAGCAGCCCAGCAGTGGCTCGGCGAGTTGCCGGGGCAGCCGATCGGCCGCTGGGCCAAGCTCGACGGCACCGTGCTCACCCTGATGTCGCCGTTCGCCGATGCGGAACATTTCCTGCCTCGGGATACTCTGAATGCCTTGGCGGCCAGCGGTATTCGGGTCGACTATCGGCACGTTCAGATCGACGGCACCGGCATGGTCTGGTCCACCGTGCTCAGCGACTCGGACACGACGCCCACCACCGCTGCCCCGACGGCCGATCCCACGGTTCGCGAACAGCTCGACGGCGTACTCGCCGAGCTCGATCGAATTCTGTTGCGCCGCGGCGTCACCGATGATTCCATCACCGGAGTCTCGCTCGGGGGCGTGCTCGCCTACCGCGAAAGCCTGGTGGCCGAACGGGAGCGCGCCCGGCGGGCTCGAGACCTCTGGCGCGAGGAAAGCGACCGGCGGGATGTGATATTCGGTCCCCGCCTCGGAGCGCCCGCGTCAGCGGCGCGCGCCGCGCAGGCGTCCGCCCAAGCGAATGCGCTGCGCCTCGACCGCCTGTTCCGCCGCCTGGACGCGGAAGTCTCGCGACTCACCATGGTTGCGTTCAAAATCGCCGATTCGGGCCCCCAGACCGACAACCACGAGACACTCACATCGCAGATGTCACGGTCCGACCTGATAACACAGCGCCGCGTCGGTAGGTCGCAGACATCGGCGCTACTGCGGGGAATTCATCAGGCGCTCGCGTCATTCACCGCAGACCCAGAGTTGGCCGAAGCGCTGCGCGACGCGGACCGGCACCGGGCCCGCAACTCCGCGCGCGCCGGGGAGCCGATTCCGGGCACCGCTCCCGCCGCACTCCCCACCCGAGAGCAACTGCGCGGGGGCATGGCGCAGATGCGTCCGCGCGGCCCCGTTTCGGGCGCCTCGGACTCCGGTAGCGAGCCGAGTCCGTTCTCTGACAGCCAGAGCGAAACCGACCGTGCACGTGCGGATCTCGCCAGAGCACTCGGAGTGGAACCGGAGAAACTGGCGCTGCAGGGGGCGGTGCTGCAGGTCATCGATCAGTTGCAAGTGGAGTTGCGGTTCCTTGATGATGACGGCTTGCGGCGCGTGCGAGCCGCCGAATTTCCCAGCTGGCTCGGCCGTGCGCTGAACCGCGAGTACGCCGCCCAACTCGCGATGGCCGAGGGGGCCACCGCGGAAGAGCGGGAACAGTTGCACAGCGACGGACGCCAGTTGGAAATGGAGCTGCCCGGTTTACTCGGACTGGAACAGCTGACCCCTGGGTGGCGTGCGCCGTCCAGCGACGACCGGCTACATGAGCTGCGACAACTGGCCATGCGCGCGGATGCGCCGCAGGAGATCGTAGATCTCGTTGACGCCGCCGCGCGATTCCTCGGAATGGCGCCGTTGGTTGCTCGGGCCACGCCGACGACAGACCCGCCAGCCGTGGCACGAGCGCGCGCGGACATTCGCGAACTGCTCACGGATGCCTCGGATCGCGCGAAGGCCGAAGCAATGGTCGAAGCACTGGTGGGTACTGCGGCGGGGCGGGTGACCGTATCGGTGCGCGCCATCGGGACGGGGCTGCGGGTCGAAGTTGTCGACCGCAGCCAGGAGCCGCCGATGCGCGATATGCCGGACCGCGAACCGGGGCTGGTTGAGCCGACCGAATCCGGTCAGGTCAGCGAACTGCTCGACACATCGCATCGCTGGGGCTACCAGCTGAACACCAATGGGATGCGCACGCGATGGTTCGAACTCGCGCTGTCCGAAGGACAGGCCGATTATTCGGCGAATCCGGTTTTCACGTTGGCGTTGGAACGCGGTCAGGTCGAACCGGATGCGCGCAGGGCGGCGCGCCGCGAGGTCGCGAAATTCCTACGGCTGAATACTATGCTGTCCACCTCGAAGATCGAGGCCGCTGAGGTAGCCGTATCGGAATTCCTCAGCAACGCGGCGCTGTACGCAGACATGGGCGGTGCCGAGCTGATGGTCCAGCTGCGAAACGGCAGAGTGCGGATCGGGGTGGCCGACACCTCTCGGGGACTGCCGAAATTGCTGCAGGAGAGCGAGGTCGAAACCGCGGACCAGGTGGAAGCGTCGTCGGTGGTCGATATGGACATCGTGGACGAGTTCCTGTTCGGAATCGACTGGGACGCCGAGGACCTCGGCCAGTCAGAATCGGCGTTCATGCAGAACCGCCCCAAGGGCCAGCACGGGTATGGCTTCAAACTCATCATGAACGAGGCCGCCGCATACGGCGTCGATTTGGCACCGGCCGGACAGCGGGGCAAACAGGTCTGGATCGAATACGAACTGCCTCCACCAGCGTATGTGGGCTCCCCGGATGACGTATTCGACCTCTCCCCGGGCCGCGCGGGCCGCGCCGAGGGCGCTCCCGTGGTGCTCTCGCCGTGGACAAAGAACGGATTGGTCGAAGGCCCCCAGGTCTTCGAAGCACCACCTGGTGATGTGCCGGGTGTCGGCTCCTCTGCCAAGGCCATGCGCGCACGATATGGGCCGGAAACCTTCCGGAAAGTACTTGCCCTACTGGGGCTTCCGGCTTCGCGGGTCAGCCGGGATCTCGAACCGCTGGTGCGGGTCGCGCGAGCCGTCACCGGTATGGTTCTCCAGTTCGCTCCAACGCGACAGCTGACTGCCGATGGCGCGGATATCGCCGAATGGCTGCACGGCGCAGCCGAGAATGTCGTGGACGAGTGGTTCCGACTGAATGCCACCCAGCGCACGCACATTACCGAGGCATTGGCCGCCATGCAGCGCGGCGAAGCCGTCAGTGTAGTGCAGCGCGGTGCGCTCAATAGGTTGTCCGAGGCGGCGCGGCTATCAGCGCCGACGGCGACTCGCACCGAGTCGACAGCGCCGAGCGACAGTGGTCTGACCAACCGGCAGTTCACCGTGCTCGAACTGATCGCCGCTGGCTTGACCGGTCCCAAGATCGCGGAAGAACTGCACTTGTCCCCGCTGACGGTGAGAATCTATGCAACCCAAATCCGTAGCATACTCGGCGCGCGCACCTGGCCGGAGATGGTGCACATCGCCTTGAGCATGGGCATCCTGCCCAGCACGAATCCTGCCGATGCGAGGGAAAAAGCCGGCACCGTCCAGCCTCAGCTGACCAGCCGTGAAATCTACCTACTCAATCGGATCGCGAACGGCGACACCAGCAACGACATCGCACAAGACCTCGAGGTGTCGTCGACGACCGTGGACACGCAGATAGCTGCTATCGGTCGGAAGCTGGGCGCGAAGGTCCGTCCACAGATGGTGACAGTCGCCGTGCGCACCGGCATCCTCGAACTCCTCGACCCCACAGACGCTGTACCCGGCACCAGCGAGCCGCGACTGGCCGATTACGAAGTCGGCGTGCTCACTCGGATCGCGAACGGCGAAACAAGCAAGGACATCGCGCAGGAGCTGGATCTGTCCTCGCTGACCGTGGACGACTATCTGATGCGTATCGGACGCAAGCTCCGGGTGCACAACCGGGCGGCGATGGTGGCCGTGGCGCTGCGCACCGGCCTGCTCCCCGATACGAATCCAATCCTTGACGAACCGCCCGCATTTACCGCTGCCGAAATCGACATGCTCACTCGGGTTGCGAACGGCGATACGAACTTCGAGATCGCGGAAGACCTGGATGTTTCGGCAAGCGCCGTGGACAGGTCCCTCGCCCGAATCCGCGAAAAACTCGGGACTCGCAACCGCCCGGAAACCGTGGCTGTCGCCCTGCGCATCGGCATCCTCCCTGGTGCTGTTCTCGCCGCGACGGCGGAACACCAAGATACCGCCGATCCCGTACCGAATATCGTTGCATCGCAATCGACTGGCAACGCTGATCAGCCGTCGGCGGCCCCGTCAGCAGCAGAGCGGCCTGCCGACTCGGAAACAAGTGGACTCGAACAGATCTTGACCCGCGTCGATGAAACCGGAGTCGATCGGGCGACAGCGGAGCAGGTCAAGCACGTCATCGTCGGCCGCTATGAGCGGCAGTGCCGGATGATCCACGGGAGCGGCCAGCAACAGGACAGTATTGCCGCGGCACGTACCGCCCAGTGGGTCGACGACATCATGCTCTTGCGAGCACTGCGGGATCTCGCATCGTCGCCCGGTCAGGAGACTGCCGAGGCTGCACCTCCTATCCCGCACCACATCACGGCGCAGGAACCCGCTCATGACATCAGTCAGTTGCCGGCTGCCTTGGCCGCGATGGTTTCCCACATCGAGAGCGTCGGCCGGGATACTGCAGTCACCGATCAGGCGAAGCTCGCCGTCCTCAATATCTACAACGGGTACCTGCGGACAGCCACCGCGTCCACGTACCGCGATCACCAGGAGAAAAAGCGCACTCGCTCGGAAGCCCTCGGCTTCCCAGAACATGTCGCGGCCGGACTGGCCCGGACATCGGCCGATACGTTCATGCAAACGGAGACGGCTCGCGTACTCATTACGGAGACCGCCGTAACCCTGACGTACCAGTGGTTCGATAAGACTCGAAGAAGGGCCGAGCGTACCGACACCGATCTCGCGGAGCTGCTGGCAGATATCTACCGGCGAAATCACCTGCCCCTGTCCGAGGCGCAGCGCGGTGAACTCTTGGATCAGTTGCGTGGTTTGCGAGCCGAATTCGAGGAACTGGCGGCGCGACGGCAGGCGGTCCTGGCGCGGGTACCGAACATGCCGGAAGCGGATGCGGCCCGCTGGCCGGTAGGTTTCTTCACAGGACTCGCTGAGGTCGAACAGCTTTTCCTCGCCGTCGAGGCGTGGATCGCCGCCGGAGTACCGATCACACCCAGCATGACGAGGGAGATCCGGAAAACCGACCCCGCCATGTTCGGCGGAATCAAGGGCGAGATCCAGCTAGCCGAACAATTCGAGGTGATCCATGCGCTGGGCACTCTCGTCCACGTCGAAGCTCCGAAACTCGGTCGGCTGGGCAGTGAGGTCGATGTCTCGACCGACGAAGGCCGAACGTGGCATGAGGTGAAGAACTACGACCTCGATTCACAGCTTCGGCGACAGACCAGGCTGGAGGCGCAGGCCGACAAGCAACTCCGCATCGCGTGTCTGAATCGCGAGTATTGGGTGGACGGGCATCCACCGCAGATCAAGTGGCATTTTCTGAGCGGCGTGCATCCGGCGATCAGGGCCGCCCTCGAGGCCATTCGGATCGAGGACGAATCCGGCCGTGTTCACCGCATCGAGGTGATCGACGGTTCCGCCACCGAAAACGATGGCACCGCGCCACATCCAGGCGACGCGCCGCCCACGACAGCATCTGTTCAGCCCGATGCGTCGGAAGCCTCCCCGGCACAAGACACAGCTCCTCCGAACGATGCGCCGGATCCGAGCATGGCATCGGATCAGATGCGGTCGGATACAGCGGACACCATGCCGCCCGTTGTGCGCCGGAGGACATTGACTCCTCGCCAGATCGAGATCCTGAAGCTGATCGCAATCGGCGAGACGAACAGAGGGATCGCGCGACTCCTCGGATTGTCCTTGTCGACAGTGGACCAGCACGTGGCCAATATCGGCCGCAGGCTCGGCACCCGGCGCCGAGCGGTGATGGTGGCGGTGGCCATGGACGCAGGCCTTCTCGCCCAGCCGGAACTACCAGTGGTCGCCGAAACCGAACTCGACAATCTCCGAACCGTACTGTGTGCGGCGCTGCGGGCGGGTGCGCGACAGCCCGATCCGGAACAGATCCTCGCCGAAGCATCCACGGAACAGTTCGACGACGCGATCTTCGAACTCAGCTCCCACCAGCGCAATGCGCTGCGCCTGCTTCAGCGGGAAACACCAACCACGCCGACAATCCAGAACACGGCAATCCAAGCCGCCTCCCAGCTGGTCGCGACGATTTTCGTCGCACACGAGCAGCGCGAGGCGATTTTGAACGGAGCATTGGCAAAGGCGAGCCCCGAGGAGTTGCGGGAGGCACTCGGTCGGCTCACACCTCTGCAGGAACGGCTCGTCGTCGGTCTCTACCAGCGTGGACTGTCGCCTGCCGCCGTGGCGTCGGCATTGGGCTACGACGACGAGTCCACCGTCACGCATTTGGCGCGGGGGGCGGTTCGCCGGATGGCGAAACGCATCGGCTTCCGGCGCGGCCAGTATCGCCCGCCAGTCCTGGCGGCCACGATCGCCCCGATGGCTATGCAGCTAGCCGACGAACCGGCGCTCACCGCAGCGCAGACGGACATGCTCATCGAAACCGCCCGCGATGACGAACCCGAAGTTCTGCAATGGTGCATCGAGTGGGCCCATCGCGAGGGCATTCTCGATCATGAGGAACTTCCGGTCGCCCGGTTGCTGTTCGCGGCGGGGGCGAGTGTGCGCGAAGCCGCCGCCGCGACCGGTATGACCGAGCGAAGGGTCGCGCAGGTGCGGGTGGAAGCGCGGGCAAAGCTCGCGCAACCGTTGTCGGCACGGCTGGGTATTTCCGAGCCGACGCCGCATGAGAAAGCCTTCCAGCGCGGTCAGCGCATGAGTGCGCAGGCAACGCTGCCCTATTCGGCCGACCCGACGGAAGATACGGCACACGAGCTACTCCGTACCGTCCTGGACTGGTTGAACAGACGGTTTCCGATCGATCCCGCAATCCCGTCCCGCCCCGATGCGGGTTCGACGACACCAGCCGAGCGCCCAGCAGGACTCCGTGCGCTGACCGATCGTGAGGCCGATGTACTACGCCTCGTCGCAGCTGGTCTGATCTACCGGGAAGTAGCGCAGGCACTGCATATCGCGGAGCCGACGGTCCGCGCCCACATGCGCCGTATCCGCGGCAAACTCGATGCCGCCACCTTCGCCGACGCCATACTCGCGGCACGCAACGAAGGCATCGACCTCGAAATCAGCACCGAAGCCGACTCCGGAGTCACCGATAGCACTCCAGACTCCGCCGCAGCCGAAAGCACCTCGGCCACAGCGACTTCCGCCGCAGCCGAGCGTCCGGCACGACCGCTAAATCCGCCGCAATCCGCGGCAAACGAAAGCGACTCGGCCGCAACGACTTCTGCTCCGATCGAGGATGCGGCGGACGCCGATGGCGAGCGGCCATCCGGCGGCGGACGGCGGTCGGCCGGACTGCCACCCGGGCCAGTCGAACACTTCGACAGTTTCGATCCGATCGCGGCAACGGATGGGCACACGCCCAAAGGACATGTGTCGCGAGATGTGCTGCGACCTGCCATGTTCTTCATCAAGGATCCCGATAGCGGTCGCCTGTCGGGCACCTCCGACTTCCCGCCGGTCGGTGGAACCAATTCGGCCGCAAACGGTCCCGAGACGGAGGCCACCGCGCCGCAGGCGGGCACCGGTGGCGATCATTCCGCTTTCGCGGATCTGCTGGCGACCGTGGATGGCGCACAGCTGGCGGCGTTACGCGAGAACGCTGTTGCGGAACGTTATGCCGTGATGGTGGATTCACGCGCGGCAGATGGCGATCAGAAGCGCTTGCAGGAGCTGGGCCGGACGGTCGACTGGCTCGGGGATTTGATTGATGCGATAGAGCATCCAGAGGCGGTTGCCCCGGAACGGCTTCGCTTGCTGGTGCATTTGTTCCATGCGGAAGCCGAGCGGCAAGCGGCGTTGGCCGACTATGCGAACCAGCAAGGCGGACACGATATCCGTGATGCGCGAAGCAGGCAGGCGGCAGTCGATCGATTGGCTGCCGCCGCCGAGCGAGTCGACCAGGTCGTGGCGGCGTTGCCGATGCCGCAAGCTGTTGCCCCGGCGAGTATCGACGTCCGGAACTTGTTGGCGGCGGTGGACTCCGGTGAGTTGGAGTCGGTCTGCATGAACGCCGAGGCCGAACATCGTGCAGCGGTCGTGGATCCGCGCACCGCGCCGCCCGACGACCTCGAACGCTTGGGCATACTGCGCCGAAAGGTCGAGCTGCTCAATAAATTGCGCAACGCCCTCGCGCATCCGGAAGCCCTTCCCCCGCAACAACTTCGCCTGCTGGTGCACCACTTCCACGCCGAAGCGGAGCGGCAAGCGGCGGCGCGGGCATTGGCAGCGGTCGAGCGCTACCACACGGCTGCTGGCCGGGTCCGAGCCCTCCACAACGCCTTGCGGCCGGACGTGTCGCGCGAGAGTCTCGAGCGCATACTCCGGCAGGTCTGGGACGATCAGAATTCCATCGAGTCCGAGTCCGATGTCTACTACCGCCACCTGATCGCACCGACCGAACCGAGCTCGGTGACCGATCCCCAGTCCTACCTCAGACGACTGATGGCAATTCTCGACAGCCGGGCGCCTGGTCAACAGACCGCTTTTGTCCAGTCGAGGATGCTCGGACTCTCGGAAACCTATCCCGATGAAGCCGAGGCGATCGCGGGGGTTCCGGGCAGTGTCAGCTTCATCCAATTCCGGCGAGCCGATGCCGAATCACAGAGCAGATTCGTCGTCTATTGCCATCCCCGCCCCGACACCTCACCCGAGGTCATGCACGACATCGTGCACGAGATAGTCGACCGGCCGAACGAGTTCCCGGGTGTCGTGTGGGCTAAGATCGCCGGACCGAATACCCCGAGAAACGACTGGATTACGATCCGGGTTGCCGAGTTCGAGCAGGCCGAATCGATCCTCGGCTGGCTGACGAACTATCAACAGCAACACCCGGATTTGTTCCTGGATTCCGTGCCGGGCCTGACCTATCGGGTCTCGAGGGGTGTAAGCATCGGTGCCAATCCGCCCGGCCGCGATAGTCGCGGCTCGCTTATACGGCGCGTCATATTCGACGCACTTCAGTCGACCCGGGCGATGGGTGGCGATTTCGACGCATTCCGCAACAGCGTCCTGGACGGGCTACTTGCCGGCGGCGTCGACCCGGAACATCCTTGGCTGCCGGTCGATTCGCCGTACCGCGATATACACCCGACAGCCCAGCCGAGCCGTGCGGCCGGTTCGTCCGTTGTCTCCGGCCGGTCCGAGCAATCACCACCGGTCCAAGGGGAGCACACAGAGGAACCGGCTCGACCGCATGCCGAGCCTACGGCTGGACCTCCCCAACAGAAACGATCGAAATCGGAAGAGTCAGGGTCGGACAATCCCCCAGCGCCGCAATCAAACCCACTTCCGAACGCCGCTGCGCGGGCGCTCGCGGACTATCCGGCCGTATTCGATCAGCCGCGCAAGCTGCGGGAACTGGCACGGAAGCTGCGCCAGGGCACCACCTTCGAGGACATGATGGTGGTGCGCGAGCTCTCCCATCGACGCAATGGTGTCGCCACGCCGGATCTGTCCCGCGAGAGCTTCGAAGAATTCCTCCGTCTCGTGTGGGAGAACCGGGGGGCCATCAACGGGATCGAAGATGTGTACCGGCTGTATACCGGGGCAGCCGAGAGCACCATTACTGATCCAGCTGTCTTTGTCGGTGAACTCACCGCGATAGTCGGACAACGGCGACCAGGGCATCGAACCGCGTTGGTGCATTCTCCACACGGGACCATCGACGTCGACACCGACAGCGCCCAGAATGTGATTCCCAGTCTCGTCAACTTCATCGAATTCGAGCGAGACGGTGCGCCACGCGACGGCCTGTACCGGGTTTATGTGAACGCACGGGCTGACGCCGCGCCCGCACTGATGCGTGGCATCGTGCACCAAATCCTCGACAACCCGGATCAATTTCCGGGCGTTCACGCGGCGAAGATCGCCGGTCCCGCGACGACGCGCGACGACGGAATCGTGATCTATGTCGACCAACTCGGTGATGCCCACCGCGTCGTCGAGTGGCTACGGGGATACCGGGATCAGCACAGCGACACCTTCCTGTGGTCCGTACCGCCGATGACGCGACAGGTTATGGAGGGTGTAGCCATCGGCACCGATCCGAACGGAGTGTCGAGTTTCGGCCTGGTCCGTTCGGTGCCGATATTCGAGTCATTGGAAGCAACTCAGGAAGCTGGCGATTTCGCAGCATTCCGCGACGACGTCCTGGACAGACTGCCCGACGCCGGCGTGGATCCAGACCATCCGTGGCTGCCGGTCGGCTCACCCAAATGGCGGGATCATTACGAAGTCAATCTGATATCGGCCGCCGGCGTGACCGACCGAGGTGGGCAACCCGGCGCCAGGCACAGCGTGAACGAGGATTTCTTCACGCTCACGACGGCGGAGGTCGGCGGCGAGCAGTGGACCTTGGCTGCGGTAGCCGACGGGTTGTCCGGCCAGGGGCACAGCGACGAGGCATCGCAGGCGGCGACCGAAGCAGCCGCGCCGATACTGCACGAGGAGGCCGCCCGTGTCGCACAAGGCGCCAGGCCGGACCCCAAAGGCACCGCGAAGCGCGCATTCCAGGCCGCTGAGCGCGCCGTTCAGCGTCTGATATCGGAGAAGTACGCCGATTCCGAAATTCCGCCCGCCACCACGTTTGTGTTGACTATCGCGACTCCGACACGACTCATCACCGTGGCGCGCGGCGACTCTCCTGCTTACTGGATTCCCGACGGCGACGGCCCCGCGATCCCGCTGATCCCCGATGACCCGTACCTCGTCGAAATGGCGCAGAGCCTTGGCATGACCGTCCACGCGCTGCAACACGCAGCGTTCGGTGCGAGCCTCAACCATTACCTCGGTCAGGACACCGAATCGGGCGAGCCAGAGCCCCACATCTACGACCTCCCAGCCGGGAGCGGAACAGTGGTGCTGGTTACAGACGGTGCCGTAAATATCTATTACAAAGATCAGTCGAGTACGGAGTCTCCCGAACAACGAATCGCCGACACCTTCCGCCAAAAGCTGGCGGAATCCTCAGGCAACCTGATCGCCGCATCGAGAGCGTTCGTCCAACACGCGATCGATGCGGGTGAACACGACAATGTCACCGCCGTACTGATCGGCAGCCCGTCCCGCGAGGGCGGTCCCGCGAAACCCGCACAGACGGCAACCGAACGTGACCACGAACCCGCACTCACCCCAACGAATCCCGACCCGCGGTCGAATACACCGTTGGGTGCGGCCACGCCTCGGCAGGAAACCGCGGTCGCCACCGGCGAGCCGACCTCCGTGCCCAAGCAAACCACGCCCGCTCAGCCGGGCGCCACCACGCCGCCTGCCACCCCTCTGATCGGCATGGGCAATGTCGACGCCCCCTGGGACGGCGGAGAGGTCGATCTCACGCTGACGCCGACCGATACCCGCACCGCCGAGCCCGGCGCCGCAGCTCAGGACAACACCGCTGCGCGGCAGACAACCACACAACCGACCCCGCCCCGGGTTGTCACCGCGGCAACAACCAATCCCGACAACAACGCCGCCGACGCGCACGCGAATCCTCCCGTTGTCTCCAGTGAAGGCGGGTTCACGCTGCACGACCGCAACGACGTGCTCTGGCGAGGTACGCAGCCGGATCCGCCCCCGCGGACCGCGGAGGCCGACATCGCCAAGCGCGAGCTCGTAGATCTGCTGAAACACCGTCATCCCCGGCTGTCAGAGATCGGTTTCGACGTGATCGGGATCGATCATGAGGATGTCGGTGTCGGGGCGGTTCGTGACATCGTCCGGGCGGCCGATGCGGTACTGGCGAAACGCCCGCATGTCGATGTCCCGATCATCCGCATCGGAGATACAGTCGTTGGTCCTGCCGAAACGGTCGGCAATCCCGAAACCGGGCGAGTGCACGAGATCGCGGTGAGCCACGCCTTCGTCGTCGACCCTGCGGAGTTCCGGGGCGATGTGCTGGAGGGTTACTACCCGCGGGGAACCGGTCACCCGGTCTACGACGTCCTGATAGGCCAATTCGGTCAAGCCATCGACATCGCAACCGGCGGCGAAATCAGCAGGCAGGCCGACACCATTATCGAAGCTGGCTACGAGGAGTTGCGCGCCGCCGGTCGGATCGACACCGACCTGGACACATGGTGGGACCAGTTTCCCTACCTCACCGATGCCGTCTCCATGGCGTTCGCCGACATCGAGATCAACGGGCAGAAAGCAGACACCCCACAAGCAGTGCTGTACGAGGCGCTGAACCAGAAGTGGCAGAGCATCCCGGCCGCGGAGCCACAGATTGTCCGCGAGGAACAGGAGGCCTTCCGCCGGGAACGGCAACGTGCGATTGAAGAACGCGAGGATGCCTGGCGGGAGGCGCAAGTTCGCCGTGAGCAGGCCGTGCTCGATGCCTTGGTACAGCGCTTCACCGGGGACGACCTCGCTTGGGGAGGGGATTGGCGCGATGCACTCTGGCGAGGATCCGAGCCGGATCCGCCACATCGGAGTGCGGAGGCCGAGCTGGCAAAGCGCGAGCTGCTGAAGATGGTGAAACAGCGTCATCCGCAAGTCGACCTGATCGAATCGGACTGGGCGGATTCCCTTGGCGCGGGAAATGAGATCCGAGTCGGAACTGTCCGCGATATCGTCCGAGCCATCGACACGGTACTGACAAGACATCCGGATATACCGCTGCAACTAAGGGTTCAAAGCGCTGCACTAATTTCTCGCTTAGTGCCGGAGGGGAAGGGGGTCCCCGACGCTGTCATGCAACTCCTGCAACAAGAGGAAGGTCCTGTCTGTCGCATCACGTGGCGCGCGGAGCATCTCCGGAATCCGCATGGTTTTGGCGAGGAGTTCCGGAAGAACGTCAAGTCCGGCTGGAATCCACGTGGCACCGGACACGCGGTTTACGACACGATGATCCATGAATTGGCTCATGCGCTGGATCGCATCTACAACCGATGGGTAGACAAAGCGCAGCACCAAGCCGCGGTCGACGGCATTCTCGATGCCGGCTACGAAGAGGGACGTAACGCAGGCCGAATCCAATCGGACAAGGACACCTGGTTGAGCCAGCTCTCCAAATACGGCCTTACAGACTCGCGCGAGGCCGTAGCGGAGTCGTTCGCCGATATCGAGATCAACGGAGGCAAGAAGAACACACCGCAAGAGCTATTGCATCGCGAGCTGCCCAGGCTGCGAGCGGCTGTGCAAGATACGGATCGACAACGGCCTGACAGCCAGCGCCAACGCCGCGCCGAAGAGCCCCAAACCGACCCCGTGCCGACCGACCGAATGACCGAACACGGAAATGCCACGGGCCCAAACAGTTCCGAGCCTTCCATTGATGTCGGCGAAACCGGCTCGGCGGCAAGCAGTTCCAGCGCGCATGAGAGCGCAGCCCACACCGGAGGCGAACCACCTTCGCCGAGCAACCCCGAGCCGGCTCCGGAACCGACGGATGCCCGTCCCAACCAGGAGGCGGACGCGCATGATAGACCGGACGTCGGGCGCGGGAGCAGCAGCCGACCCGATCCTACGTCCGCCGATTCCACCGGGATACCGGTGGACGCGACGAGTGACACCACCCCAACGAGCGTGGTATCGGAGGGCACGGTCGAGGAAAACGAGAGCGATTCGGGCGCAAGCGATTCCGAAGCCTCGGGCGCGGAGACAACGAGTGACGCTTTCGCGACCCCGCCGCGTTCGCTGGTCGTCGGATCGGCAGCCCAACTGTATGGGGTTCTAGCCGCCGAACAGTCGGGCGAAACCGCTGGATACGACACCGCGCTCGATACCACGACCGACCGGGCCTGGATCAAAGCCCATGGCGGCAGCAACCGAGTTCCGCTGGCCACCACGCAATTCCACGATCTTCCGAATGATGTGCTGTCCGAACATCTGCGCTTGGCCGAGATCGCGCTGCCGGTCATCCAGGACGCATTGGATTCGGGGACCGATATCTCGAGTGACGACTTCCTCGAGTACGTCAGCGGCCGGATCCATAACGGGCGACTGCAACACCATTGGCGCACTGCCACCCCGGAGCAGCGGCTGCCGTTCGACGATCCGGGATACCCCGAGGAGCTGCGCGAACAGCATCGGCGCCTCGCACGTGCGGCACGTGATTCCGTCGTGGCGGCCAGTGCTATCGATCGGTCCGTAGCCGATCCGTTCGAATCCTGCGAGACGGGCGCCGAGGTCGCCGCGGAGATGTGGCGCAGGCACGCGGTCCACATGTTCGGATTCGACTTGCCAGGTGTGACAGTGGAAGTCGTTCGTGAGTTCGCTCGAGCGATACACCAGCTGTTGACGGAATACCCGCAGGTCCAACTGCTCCAGATCGGGATCGGGCCCGTCTCGGGTGGGCGACCATTCTCGATGAGCGACCATATCGCTGGAACCGATACGCGTTACCCGTTCACGCGGTCGATCACTCTATCCAGCGTCTTTGCTACCTCCCCGGAGTTCTTCGCTCCGACTTGGGCCGCGATGGTGCAGAACGGCCGCGCCGTAGGGGCGGTTGACCAGCCGATACTCGGCATGACCCGAATCGAATTCGGCTATGCACTCAATAACGCGAGTTGGCTGTACGCGCAGCGGAACGCCAAGCTCACACTTATCGTCCACCACAACCGCAGCCATGAGGGGCCGACCAAGTGGGATCCGAGTCAGGCGTATGCCTGGCGGGACCGTGAGTTCCGCAGCTATGGATTCGACGGCCTCGGACAACTCGACCCGGCCCGCACGGTAGCCGGAGCCTTCGCGGCCATGGAGAACGACCCGACCGGCGCATCGGTCGGGGAGCAGGTCCTGCACAACCTATTGACCAAGATCGCGCCACAGCACCAGGCCGAAAAGTACCGCCTGCGAAGGAGACTCGCGGCCGAATACCACCCGGTGACACCGGCGGAGCAACAGGCCAAGATGGCGATGGTCGCGGCGCTGCGAGCCGACCTGGGCATAGATGTCATCGGTATCGACAACCCCGGCATCACCGCGGAAACCGCTGGTCAGTTCATCGCGGCCATACGGCACATGGTCGCGCGGTTCCCGATACTCAAAGACTTGTCGGAGATCAGGATCGTCCCCGGCAACGTCGAGTCATTCGGCCACCAGTCCCATAACGAGATCGAATTCAACGAATTGTGGGTTACCGCACCGGCGCAAAAGCGCGCCAATGCGGTAGGGCAATTGGATTCCGGACGGCTCCGCGTCGATCTAGATCGCGTGTATTTCTGCCTGGCCATCCACGAATTGGCCCATCAGCTGCGCAGGCTCCTGCCCGACACCGCGCCGGGTGCGTATGAGGTGTCCGGTGAGTACGTCGAGGAAACCTACGGGTCCAAAGACAACCGAGTGCTGCGGCCATGGATGGCGGAGCAATTCAGCTCATACGGTATCCGTCAAGAGGACGGGGCTCTCGATCCGAACGAGGCCGAGGCAGAATCGGTGGTGGCCGCCGAGGTCGACACCCTGACGCCGACCAAGGGCGAGTTGCTCGTCCACCGCAACATCGCGGCGCTGGCCGACGCCGAGGCCGCACGACGCGGCCTGACCCCGACCGAGCCCGCCATGGCGGAGCAGCCGGATTCCGGTAGCCCAACGCATTATTCGACGCCGAGCGTCGAATATCGCGCAGGCGACAATCCCGACGATGTGCAGAGGCAACTGGAGGCATTGGTCGACCAGGTGCTGGTGGGCCAGCCGACCGAGGCGGTCGCGGAGGGGCGGCGGATGGCAGGCCGAATGGTCGATGCCATCTACAGCGACGGCGCCACCGTCGACAGCGCACAGTTGTCGGCGCGGCTCGTCGACCGGCCGGGCGGCGGCGCGGAACTCGAAGTCGCGATGACGGACGACCTCGGGCGCCGGGTGGCCGGCTATGTGGCCCTGGTCGAACAGCTGTCGGCCTCGGACACTCGGGTGGAGCGAAGCCTGGACGTGGCACGCATCGATGGGGAACTGCCGTCGCTGGTCAACATCATGGTGTGGAACTGGCACGATGACACGCAGTCCTTTGCGATGGACAGTGTCGCGGATCAATTGACCCTCGGCGCCGAGGACGACAGTTGGTGCGTCCTTCAGATGTCCCACACCGCAACCGGTGCCAACACCATGGCGATTGTGCAGGGACGCGGCCCCGGTCGACGCGAGACCGGGATGATGCTGGCCGCCGGACCCTCCGATGCGGCAGGCGCAACGGTACGGGTCGCGATGGCGATCGATCTTGACCAACCAGTGGACAGGGCTGTGGCGAAGCTGCGGAAGGTGGTCGGCGAACTGACCACCCACTGGACGACCGAGCAAGGCCTGCTGGCCGCTGATACGGCCCAGCGCATGCTCCTCGACGCCCGCCCGGCGGCCGATCCGGATCAGACGGGTTGGTTCCAGATCGAGATCTCCGGCGAACCGGGCAGTCGGCTCATGGAGTTCCGGGTGCTCGACGGCCAGGCGTCGATGACGACGGATCGGGACGCGATCGAGGAGGTACTCCCGACCACCACCGAACAACCGGTCGAGGCGGGGCCGAGCACAGTGGCCGGTGCCGAGCTGCGTTCGCTGGGGATCGGGCACGGTGCCGCGAACCGGGACCAGGCCCGGGCCGAAGCGACCGACCTGGTCGCAGAGCTGCTGGCGAGCCAGGACTCCTGGTCGGCCGAGCAGTCCGGCACGGCAACACTTTTGGCCGACGAGTTGGTAGGGGCCGTCCCTGACAATCCGAACGTCGATGCGAGCTTGGTCCTCACCACGCTGGCGACGGACGAAAGTGCGGCGCTCTGTCTCGAGTTGCACGTTCGCGGCAGCGCAGACGCCGCGGCGTTGCACCTCGCCGAGGTCTATGCCGACCGCTCCGGGATCGAGTACGTTCCAGGCGGCTACATCGTGTGGGCAGTGCTCGGCGACAGAACCGAGGGTGCGGCGGAAATGGTTACCGCACTTGCCGATCGCGATGATCAGCTGCCCGAGCCGGATGGGCGACTGGCCACCGAACCGATATCCGAGGAGCTGTCCGGGGAACTGCATTCGGCGACGCAACGCGGCGCGAACAGGCTGGCGGCGGTTGCGCTCGGCCTGTCATCCGGTGAACTGGAGCTGACCACAACCGTGGTGACGCCAAGCCATATCCAACTGAGGGTCGCCAATACCGACGGCAGACCGGAGAACACCGTCGGCGAGGAGCTCGCCGAATCGACCACCGCGGCACCGCGTTCCGATGTAGCCGACCTCGCCGCCGCGGTGGACGACGTGCGGAGCGGGCAGACGCACATCAACACCACCGACCTCGAATCGGCACCGACCGCTACCAATTCCGACACCACACCCGACATCCCTGAGCATGTCCGTCAATGCCTCATCCAAACCGTGCGCGCCACCTGGGCCGTCGGATACGACGAGGCAACCTTCCCCGACGAAAACGCCGACACCTGGCAGCAACTCGAAGACAGCCTGCACGCCAAATTCACCAGAATCCCGATATCAACCACTACCCCCGACGCCGACCCACTCGCCCACATCATCGACCGCGTCGAACACCCGAACAGCAACGTCGACACCATCGTCATCGTCATCGACAACGGCACCAGCGCCCACGGCTACATGGTCACCAACGTCGATGGCACCACCTTCATCTTCGACACCCTCCTCTCCGAACCCGCCACCGCCGAAACCAGCCAAGAACAACGCACACCACGAGTCCGCACCCGCACCCAATGGGAGCGGTCCCTGCCCGAAATGCGAGCCGCCTTCGGCGAAATCACCGACGCCTTCTGCCTGGAGTTCACCAGAGACACCGAGGACACCAGCGACACCAAAGGCCGCCTCCGCCCCGTCCGCCGATCAGACCCCGACGGACCCACCCAAGAACAACGCCGACGCCCAATCCTGGGCAAGCAAAACAACACCCCTGAAAACCCCGACGAAGCGTCGGCACCCGACACCCAGCGCAACCCGACACCTGCCGCCAATAACGAAAACTCCACGGGCACGGGCAGTTCCGACCCTGCCTCTGCGGAGAACCAGCTCCCTGTGCAAGAGCAGCCCGAGGGTAGCGCATCACTGCTGGACGTAATTCGCAATGACCGCTACGTCGGCGTACGCCTCGGCGCCGAGTTCTTCAACACCGCCGGTTCCGAGGTCATGGCGACGATGACATCCCTGTATTTCATGAAACAGGGACCCGAAGTGGCGGGTGCCGTTGGATGGGCCGTCCAGTTGCCGCACATCGCCGGCGCACTGATCGCGGGATCTTTGGCCGACAACGCCCGCATCCAACCCAAGGAATTGCTGATCGGCAGTCAAGGCGTGGCCGCAGCAGCTGGAATCACAGCAATCATCGCCCTTGGATCCGGAACGTCGTACTCCGTCCCCATACTCGTCGGAACAACACTCGTCGGAGCAGCCTCCTCCGTCCTCTACGGCAGCGCCATGGACAAGTTTCTCGTCGGAGCGGTCGGTAAGGGTAAGGCGCAAGACGGACTGACCCGATTCAACAACCTCAAAATGAATGTCACCCGCGTTCTGGGACAGGGGCTCGGGCCGATGGCACTGAAAGCCGGGGCATGGACGGCTCCCGTTATCGATGTCAGTACGAGCATTGTGAATCTGGCGACATTGTGGCGGATGCCAACGTCCCCGACCGCGAAACAGGGTGAATCGGAGGGTATTTGGAAGTCGATCGCCGAGGGGGTGCGTGCCGTCCAGAATCTCCCCGTGCGGCGACGTTCCAACTTCAACCTAGGCCTTACCAATTTCTACCTGGGAATGCAGGGACTGCAGTTCACGTGGCTGATCGCCAACTCCGGGCTCCCGGAGTGGCAGCAGGGAACAGCGCTGTTGATCACCCCGCTCGGGGGCGTGATCGGGAATCTGATACCCAAGAGGTGGCTGGAGAAAACCAGCATCGACACGCTGCTCACGGCCAGATTGGCCGGTCTGGCCGGGCCAGCGGTACTCGCGGCAACCACCACCAGCCCCTGGATGGCCTCGGCAGGACTCGCCGCCACCTGGGCAGTCCTCGGCTCGGCTGGGATCCCCGTCACCACCTACGTGAACAGAACAACCCCGTCCGAAGTGCGCGCACGAGTGAGATCCATCGGTGTCGTGACGACCCGAGGCACGTTCGCGCTGGGTCCAGCGGTCGCCGGCGGCGCAATAGCACTATTGGGACACCAAACCACCGGCACATCCATCGCCGCGACATTCGGCACCATTGCGGGCTGGTCCCTTTACCACCGGTTGTTCAAAGCCCGGAGGCTGCTGGACTGCATCAATCAAACATCCCAAGCCACATGGGCACTCGGTCTCAACACGGGAATCAAACCAAAGAGATGGCAAAAGAGTCCGGAACACCTCCGGAGAGCCATCGCAACCCAACTCGTCAAAATCGAGTTCGACTCCGACACTGAAAACCCCGTCACCAAGACCATCGAGGACGTCCGAAACCTCAAAGACGGAGCCGACACCGCCGTCCTCCTCCTCGACCACGGCACGAAGATGCACTCCTTGACCGTTACCAACACCGACAACAAACCCGGCGGCAACATCGTCATCTTCGACACCAACATCACCAACCCCGACGACCCCCACACCGACCCCAACGACCCTGAACGCATCCCCCGCGTCCGCACCCTCGACGAATGGAAAGAGTCCTACCCCGACATCAAAGAGGCCTTCGTCGCCTTCCTCACCACCGACGAGGAAGACAACCTCACCAACCTCCACCCGCACGATCCTGACGAGGAAACCCCGCGCAAGGACGGCAAAGTCCTGGGGCCAATGCAGAATCCGTCGGACGGGGGCGCGTCACCATTCAGCAATCAGCCGGACGCAGCTGACAGTTCTGGCCCCGCGCAATTGGACTCTGACAATGCGCCGAGCGCGCAGGCACTCGCGAACAACGCCGAGAAGCCGAGAGCCGTTGCGGACCAATCAGATTCCGGAACCGAGCCGACCACACCCGCGACCGATTCCAAAGCCTCGACACCCAGCACCGAGCCGCGCCGTACGGATACGGGGCTCGGTTCCGCCGAACGTTCCGGCGGAACCGAATCGGCGAGTCCGGTCCGGAAAACACCATGGAGCACCAGCGATCGCTCCTTCGAGGACGGCTATTTGTCGCAGACCGGCGACGCGGCTGGGCCGAAGCAACTGGTAGGCGGACCGGGTGATGCAGGCCGCCGAGTCGAACCAGCAGGTCAGGCCACGCAGACACCGTGGAACAGTCGCCAGTCCGCCGCTGAAGCGGCTAGCGCCGAGGAGCTCGACGGCGGCAGGCCAGCCAATCCTTGGTCGGGTAGGAAGGCTCGCTCACCCGAATCGACTCCGGCCCAGGCAGATAGGAACCTATCGGACGCACAACTCAGACAACTGATCGACGAATATATCGCACAAGGCCATCCAGAACAGGCCGCCAACCTGCTCCGGAAACACTTCCAACGCAACGTATTCCCTTGGATCCAGGCACGCATGCCCGACCCGCGAACAGCCGAGGAAATCTACAACGAAGCATGCGCGAGCGCGATCAACGGCCTCGGCCAGATTCACCAACGAACCATCGAACAATGGGTCGGCGTCATCGCCGGCAACCTCATCGCCGACCACCGCCGAACCGCCGAAACCTGGCACCACATCAGCGACTTCATCATCCGCGGCACCAACCTCACCACAACCGAGCCCCTCCTGACCGCACTCGCCCAAGCGAACACATCACAAGTCCGCCGACACCTACGCGCACTCGACCCCACCCACAAACAGCTGCTAGGCCGATTCGTACCCCGACACTCCAACACCGACGTACCGACAGTCCCCCGCAATCCCGCAAACGAATCCCGGGCACTGTGGAATGCTGCCCGCGCATTGGTCATCGCGGTCGCCGCCGAACAGGGCGTAGATACCCGCCTCCCGGTTTCGCCGCGGCCGACCACTGCCACCACGGCGCCGACCGAACTTCGTACCAGCGGTGCGGAACAGTTGGTCGAACCACTGATCGGGCAGGTACCGACCGATCGTGGCGTGCTGTCCAACCGTGAAGGGGAAGTGCTCGACCTGCTTCAGGCGGGCATGACTCCCGCACAGATCGCCGTGCGGCTGCACATGGATCCGCGGACCGTGAAAAATCACCAGGCGAACGCGGCCGCGAAGCTCCGCACCACCGGAGTGATTCAGACGGTGATGGAGGCACGGCGCCGGGGATGGCTCGCACGTGTGGACACTGAGCGCTCGAAGACAATCTGGCCGGACGACTCGGAAATCGAATTGCTTGTCATGATGGCGGAAGGATTGTCCGACATTGTCATCGCGGAACGGTTGGGAATCTCGGTCCGGCAGGTAATCCGCCGCAGAAGACGCATCGGTGACCGTGTCGGAGAATACAAGCGAACCCCGCTTTTGATGAAGGTACTGCGTTTGGGGCTGCTGGACGAGCACATCCCTGGCCCCCAAGCCCGTTCCACTCCCTGGGCCCCAAACGATTCCGAGTCGGTACTCGACGGTCCGTCCGACGAATTCGAGACGCCGACAGCACGAGTTACCGGCGGCGAGACCATCGCTGCCACGCCATCTGGAAGCGATATTGCGTCGTCGGACGAATTGCTGTTCACGCAGGAGCACGACGCCGCGCTGGCCAATGCGCTGACCGAACGCGATCTGGCAGTCGCGGATGTCATCCCTCAGGTGCGCGAGCTGGAGAACAGTCTGGATGGCGCTGTGGATCCCACATGCGCGGTAGGCGCGTTCCAGGATGCCTGGAACCTCGGATTCGACGTCCAGCAACCAATCGACGTGCACAAACCGGTACCACCAGCAGCAGTAGCCTGGCTGGCCGGAGCACACCACCAACGCCTCGACGGCGGCCTCGCCGAAGCAGAACAGCTCCTCACCGGACAAGGCGCCGGTGCCGGAATGCTGGTGAACGCCCGCCGCGCCGGCGCCGCGATCGGACACCTATTCCTGCTCCACAACGACGGCAAACAAATCTGGATCCACGACCAGCAGGCAACACAGCCGAAAACAGTGCTCGACCCGCAAAAACCACCATTCCCGATACAGACCACACATGTCCTGCAACTGACCCGCCGGGACAGCGACAACACGCTGGAGTCACGACAGCAACGACTCGGCGAAGGCAACCCACACACCGACCCGGACATGACACGAGGACGTGCCCTACGACCAGTCGACGCCGGCGCACTCCCCCCCGACGATCACACACGAGAACCGCAGGATCCCGCTGCGCCACTCAGCAATTCCACGGAAGAAGCCGAAGGCCAGGCCCCGTCGATCCCGCGGGACAGCGAAGCCTCGAATGTGATAACTATCGCCCGGGAGGACTGGGAGCTGGGCCAGCTGGACATCAAGAGTCTCCTGCCGGGGCATTGGCCGAATGCACCCCGCACGCCCTTGGCCGTTCGGTTGATCTCCGCGTTGTTGGACGATGCGTTTCGTCACAGCAGTAGTGCGCGAGTAACCATGTGGGTCAAATTCGCCTCGTTGCACTGCACCGTCACGGCCGAGGGCCGTGCGTTGCCTACGCCGGATCTGCCGGGGCCGCAAGATTCCTGGGTCCCAGAGTTGAACCGGTCGGCCGCGTCATGGAGCTTCGGGTTGCGCCGGACGCCCCCGGGGCGGGAAGTCAGCTTCGTCCTTTCGCAGACCGATCACATCCCCGGCGTTACGCCGTGGGTTGTCCCCCTCACCAACGCCTCCCGTGCGGACGTGCCGATGGACCTGACGACCGGCGTGCGGATCAACCGGGATCAGCGACAATTGATCACCGAGGTCCGCCACGCCATCGTCCAGCTCACTGGCGTCGGGCGAAGTCAGACCTTGTTCCCGGAATTGGCGCTCGCGGCGTTGGTCGACAACGTGTTCCGGCATACCGATTCCGATGCGTGGGTGACCGCGACAATGTCCGATCGGGGCGTCGTGCGGGTCGAGGTCACTGACGATACCCATCAGCTGCCGGTGTTCGACTCGGCGCGGACTCCGAGCCGGGGCATCGTCACGGTGGACGACACCGCAAATCAATGGGGTGTCAACCTCCATCGACGGGGCAAGACGGTGTGGTTCGAATACAACATCAACCGGGCAGCGGCGGATCCTGAATCCGACCGCTCGGCCGACGCCACGGCAGCCGTGCTGGACGATTCCCGTGACTGGCTGGACGAGGCGGTGTTGCACAGCGGTTCGGCTTTTGAAGTCGCTGCATGGTCGCGGCGGACGTGGCAGGTGGAGTTCGTCGGCTTCGACGCTCCTGAAGCATCCCGGAATGTGGCTGGCGGCTTGAACCACATGCTCACCAAGCATCGACAAATCGTCGTGCGAAATGGGGCCGTCATCACGGTCGGCAAAGTCGCTGGCGACAGAGGTATCGACATCGTGGCGGATCGCGACGATCATGGCCGGGTTTTCCTGGAGTCGATAACCGTCGACCCTCGGCTGCTCGGCACACCGGATGAGCCCGCCGGCCGACAACTCTTTGCGGCGGTTGTCGGCGCGATCGGTAGCGCCCTCGTCGATGCTGGTGTCGGCGTGGTGCGGCATCGTGAATTCGAGTACACCACTGGTGTCGCCGTGGTGCAGGAGCGTGGCTTCCAGTATCTCTTCGACCACTACGTCAGGTCGCGACCTCAGCGAGGAGCCGATGACGAGACCGCGTTCGAGGAGTCGGTGCGCGTCCAGCTCGGCGAGTCCGTCATCAAGCCCCGAAGCCTGATGCGCCTCGGACGACGTGGCTTGTCGAAACGTTTCGATGTGCGGCGGGCCGCTCGTGCGGCGGTAGCCGACGTGGAGGTCAACGGATGGGACAATGCCTCGGACGCGGCGCGGACGCTGTATCGGCTGCTGTTCGCGCAGCTGCGCACGGACCCGGAGTCGCTGGATCTCCTCGATGCTGCCATCCCAGAGTTCGACCGACGCGCACGGATCCGGTGGGGCAACGAACATGACCATGTGCCGGATATTGCGGCGGCGTTTGAGGCTGAGCGCGGCATCCCAGTGGTAGTGGCCGATACGTCGGGTATCGACGGGGGCAAATTCCGTGCCTTCTGCAAGGGCCTCCAAACCATGTGGGACATTTTCCCCAAAGTCGAAATCCGCGCGGTGGGTACTCGACGGATGGACCTTTCGATGAAGGCGACGCCGGATGAGAACACCGTCGACGGCGTGAATGAGATATTCATCAACGAAGCCTATCTTCGCGATAAGTACCCGACGGATTATGTCAATGGATTCAGATACGGCGTTCATAACGCGTTCGACGAGGCCGGGTACCGCTTCGCATTGGTCATGGTAGCCGAGGCCGGTAGCGCGGTTTTGGATGATGTGTTTCCCGCGTTGCTCACACAATGGCTCCATGGAAGAGCCAAAGGGCTCTATAGTTATGACACGAATTTCGAGGAGTGGCTGCGAGCGCAGTTCACCAACTTCAGCCGCCAGGCTCGCTACCGCAACGATCATTGGTCGCCCCATCGAGAACTGCACTTGGACGAGAAAGCCGCTCTTGCGGAGTCGGTCGGCGCCGTCGTACTCAATTCGGGAAAGCCGATCGATGGGGAGGCACCGAAGCCCACCGATGGGCAGCGAGTGCTCTTTGCGCTGCTGATGAAGCATTTGAACCTCAAATGGAATGGAGCGCACGCCGACCAACGCGACCGCAACCATCCCGAAAATACATCGTCGACACCGACCACCGGGGCGACCGATGTCACGCAAGACAACGAACACCAGTCCGGAACCTCTCTGCTGACCGCCGAGTCCACCGCAGGCGTCGCGCAACCCTGGAATGGCGCTGTAGATCCCACATGCGCGGTAGGCGCGTTCCAGGATGCCTGGAGTCTCGGATTCGACGTCCAGCAACCAATCGACGTGCACGAACCGGTACCACCAGCAGCAGTGGCCTGGCTGGCCGGAGCACACCACCAACGCCTCGACGGCGGCCTCGCCGAAGCAGAACAACTCCTCACCGGACAAGGCGCCGGTGCCGGAATGCTGGTGAACGCCCGGCCCGTCGGCGCCGCGATCGGACACCTATTCCTGCTCCACAACGACGGCAAACAGATCTGGATCCACGACCAGCAGGCAACACAACCGAAGACAGTGCTCGACCCGCAAAAACCACCATTCCCGATACAGACCACACATGTCCTGCAACTGACCCGCCGGGACAGCGACAACACGCTGGAGTCACGACAGCAACGACTCGGCGAAGACAACCCACACGCCGACCCGGACATGACACGAGGACGTGCCCTACGACCAGTCGACGCCGGCGCACTCCCCCCCGACGATCACCAACAGGATTCGGATCCACGTCGAGTCGCCGAGGACGTGCCGAGCACGGACCGACCCGCGCATACGAACCGGTCCGACGAACGAAGGGCGGCCGGACCCGGTCCCGCCGCGAGTACCGCGGCGCCCACGGCTCGATCCATGCAGAGCCAGGTCCAATACGATGTGGCACAGCCCGTTTATCCCGACAAGTATCGGCCGGACCTCCTCGAGGGGTTCACTGTCCGGAAACTGAAGGTGCAGAACACGCTGTTCTGCGATCCGGATGGAACGCCGCACAACTGCGACAACTACGAGTTCTTCCTCATCGGCGCCGACGCGGAGGACTTCCGGGTATTCAGCGACGAATTCGACGACCTCGGTTCGCGCGACTCCGATTCGGACGACCCCGATTCGGAAGACAATTTCATGACGGCACACGAACTCCTCCACAGCACCTTTGCCGATCCGACCGATGGGCCGATCGCAGCCGGATTCTGGAGGCGGATGCGCAATGGTGTGGCCGAGGGTCTGCGTCCGTTCAGCGGGAGGTTCCCGAATACGGGTGAAACCCGGATGAAGTACGTGATGCAGCTACTGCATTGGCTCACCGTCCGGCATCAGATGGACCTGTCGACCCTGGACATGGGCAGTGTCATATTGCACGGCAGGGTTTTGCGGGCGCAGGGACCGATGTATTCCGTCCCCGAACTGATGGGTCAGTCCGTCCCGGACGTCGAATCGGTCTTCGCCAGTGCCACCGCGCTTTTCTGGGTGGGCGTCGCCGACGCGGTGTCGGGTCCGAATCGGATCTCGATTCCGCTCACAATCAACCTGATAGATGGCAGCACCGCGAGTTTCACGTTGGAACTCATCGACCACGGCGCCATGACGACTGCCCACTTCTTGGGCCCAGAGCTGGCGCCCGAATCGGCAGCCGCCGCCGCATACTCGGAATTGCGCACGTCGCTGATCGACCCCTGGCTGGCCGAATCGAACGTTGTGGTCGAGGGCGAAACCGAAGCCGACCCCGCTCCGGCCCCGACTACCGACACGCCACACCGAACGCCCGGCGCCACAGCGCCGCCGCTCGCACGTGTCGAGGACGGCGGTGCGGATACTCCTATCGATTCGGCCGTCGACAGGGGCGCGGCACCATCGGTGGTCAACCGACTCGGCGGACCCGCATCAGAGGAACCGAGTCGAAAGACGACGCCCCGGTCGGAAACGGTGGGCCCCCAGTCCACGGCAGCGGGACCGGATGAATGGAATCGAGCCGCGCAGACCGAGACCGCAGACGGCGAACCGTCGCAGCCAGGCGGCCGCACCGACGCTCTGAGTCCCCTCGACCAGGGCCGGAGGGACACTGCGGCCGATCAGTCTGCCGCATTGCCGGTAGCGGCAGCCATTGCACCATCTGGTCCGAAAACGGTCTCCGAAAGCTCCGGACCAGGCCAGGAACCGACGGATCGCCGCCCCAGCGAGGTGAAGGATCTGCCCGCGCGGCGGGCACGGCTGGTTCGGCAGCGTGAGCAGGCGCGCGAAATACGCGATGCCGCAGCCGAGATGCGCGACGATGTCGATCCCACCACGTTGGAAGTGGACCCGGCACGGCCCGACCAGGGTGCGCCACGACTGGAGCAGCTGCGGCAAGAGCGAGACGGCGTGCTCGACACCTTGGTCCAGCGTGGGGAGCGAGCGGAGGATCTCGACGCGGACCGATTGGGCGTCCTGTCAATGGGTTCCGATCCCGAATTGGCGGATCTCGCCGGGGAATTGTTGGAGCTCAACACCCTGGTGGACAACGCCGACGAGGTCAACCGGCTGGATGCCGAGATTCGCGGGCTCGACGGGCAGAGTCCGGTCCTGCATGGCCGGATTGTGACCGACGAGGACGTCACCGCGACACCCCCACAGCCCGTGGACGACAACCAGCCATTCATATATCGGCAATTGCCGTTGTCCGACGATGAATTCAAAGCACTGCCGGTGGAACAACAACACGCAGTGGCACTCGCGGAATTGTCTGCAACGGCATTGGTATTCCAAACCCGCGACGAAGCTATCGCCTATGCCAGGCAGTACTGGAACGAGAACTTCTCGGAGCTGGAACGCGAATCCCTCGCCTGGATCAAGGGCTCGGTATCGGAGAGTCCGCTGGGGTATGTGGCCGCCAATGCCTACCTGACCACTCCCGAAGGGCAGCGCTCCGCGAACGACGATGCGGCGCGACATGTTCGCTGTGTCGACGAAACGATGCACCACCACCGCTCCGAGCGCGACATGTTCGTAACGATCCCGCTGGTGTCGGATGGGACCACCGAGGTTTCCTGGAACCCCGGCTACAGCACCGCCGAGATAGGCCACCTTCCGTCGAACCGATTCGATTTCGTGGACGTAGGAATTACCTTGGTCCCCAAAGGGACCCGGATGTTGTGGGTCGAATCGGTCACCGGAATACCCGAAGCCGCCCTCGGACACGGATTCACCCGCGTGGTTACCCGCACCGTCGTCGACGGCGATCAGACCTTCGAGTACGGCTACCTATTGCCGCAAACCGGCGAGGCAGCCGGGCCGAGGCAGCTGACTGGCGGACCGGGTGCGCCGAACCATACAGCGGCCTCCATTGCTACGACCGAGCCGACCTCCCCGGTCGATGTGCCACCCCCGTCATCGCCGCGCCCCGCGTCCAGAAGACCGGCAGGGGGAACGACGCGGGACGGCGCGTTGCCGCCTAGCGCCCAGACCTTCTACGACAGCGTGAACCCCTTCGCAGTCACCCGATACCGCGGTGCGGGCGCCAACCGGCCACAGCACCTGTTCCGACAAGAACACGCCCTCCACCACGATCCCGACGAACGGTTCTGGGATCCTCTCCGTCCGAACCGCAAAGAAAACGGTTCGAGCGCAAACAATTCCGCGGACCCCGCGGACAGACCCCGCAACAGGCCAGGTGTCGAGTCGGACGGATCGAGCCCAGCCCCCAGCGCCTCCGCTCGCACCGGCGCGGAATTGCCTGCGGCCATCCGCCGACGGCTGACAGCCGCCGAAACCCACGCGGCGGAGTTGGCGGCCGAGGCGCTGCGGCCGGGCCGAGCGGTCGGTATCGACACCACCAACCTGCATCAGGGCGACGCCGCCGAAATCGAGCAGAAGGTCCTGGACCTGGAGGATCGGCAGCGGCAACGCCTCGCTGCGGCGTTGCGCCGGCTCGTCGCCGACGATGTGTTGGCCCGTGTGCTCGCCGACGACGATGCGATCCAGGAACTCGGGAAGCATTTCCGATCGCTGAAACCGCATGTCGAAGCCGCCTTCGAGCATCTGGCGGAGCTACGCGTCGCCCTGGCGATCCTGGCCGCCCGCGACCTGCTCGCCGCTGAAGGGGCAGTCCCGGTCCTCGACGATGAGGGGCATCCGATCGAAGGTATCGGCGAGGTGCCGGGTGAACGCATCGTGGTCGCATCGCCGCTGCAGGGCCAAGAGCTTCTCCTGGACGTGCTCGTCCCCGGCTTGCGAGAGCGGGCCGCGCAAGAAGGCCTGTCCATCGAATATCGGCGAGTGCTGATCGACAACGACGGGCGTCTACACGAGTTCCCGATATCCGGTGATTACGACGGACCAGACCCGGGTATCGGCTTCTACACCATTCCCGAGGAAATCGCATGGCTGAACGACCTCACTGATGAGCGTTCCTTCGCGGAAAAGATTGCCGAAGCCGAGGCCTCCGGCAAACCGTCCCGGCGGCGTCTCGACTCCGGTTCGAGTCGCCCGACAGCGCCGGAACAGCTGTATCGGATCACCTACCCCAACGGCTACCAGGCGGTCGAATGGACCATGCGGACCGAACGGCAGGCCGACTGCCAGGAACTGGGGCTGGGGACCGCCAGGGACGTCGGGGTGCCTGCCCCGGATGTGCTGCGCCGCACCGAACGCGTACTGCTCGTGGAGTACGTGCCCGGGCGCGACGCGGATTTCCTCCCCATACAAATGCTCGAGGACGCCTGGGCCAGCTACCTGCTCACTCCCGACGCCAAACGCCTGGGTTTGGCCAATGGTCTTATCCGGCCGTCGAATTGGCATACCGGCGACAAGTGGCGGCTGGATCGCGCCGGACGTCTCGTGCCCGTCAGCTATCTCAACGGCTACGCCGACGACGCGGAGCTGATCGGATTCGTCGAACGTGTCATGACCGAGCAGAACGGCACCAGGGAATGGCTCCCGCACGACACACCGCCCGCGGAAATGGCAGCGAACGAGCAGCGGCTCATCGACTCCCTGTCGAGATACGCACGGCGGGGCCGAACGAGTTGGTATGTGGATGTGCTGGAAGGCTTTTCCGGGTTCACCGAAAGTACGGTCGAAACCACTGGCCCGACCGATCCGGAACCCATCGATCTGGTGACGATGCTGGAGCGGCGTCGGCTCGAGCTGGCACACCAGCTGACAGCGGAATTCGGCTTCCCGCCAGCCCTCGGCACCTGGAGCGCGCAGGATTGGCGCAGCGCTGTGGCCGAGGCGAAACACCAGTTCGCCGACCAGCCGGATGCGGATGTCCACGACCACCTCGAGACCCTCGACCGGCTGAACCGTCTCCACCTGGACGCGCAACTGAAAGAGGTCAACGCCGACGAACTCGACGACACCTGGCCGGGATTGACCGAAACCTACCTCGAAGGCCTTAAGGTCCGGCTGGCCGATCTCGAGGATGGGACGCGGAACCCAGCCCCGAACAGCGAATCCGACGAAGCATGGCAGGCGCGTTTCGATCGCGAAATCCACGAAGCGGCAGCCGAATCGGGCCCGTCCCTGGAGTCCTTGCGCGAGCAGGCCCGCGCCCGGCGCGATCAGCTGGCTGAGCAGCACAACATCAAGCCGGCCGTATTGACGTCCGGATCGGAGACGCTGCGACGAATGCGCATCAGGCTGTCCGAGGCGGAGACGATGCTGACGGCACCGCCCGCAATCGCGCAGGTGTACCGCAAAACGTTCCAGGACATCCGCGATCTGCTCGCCGCGGCCGAGCGAGTCAACGAACTCGACGCCGAAATTCAGCTCCGCGCCGAACTCGACACGGCGGTGCAGCACGGCGCTACACGACAGGCGGCGGTCCGGACCAAGCTCGAAGAGCTGGCCGATCGGCACGGCGTCGACCCCGATGATCTGGCCGCTGTGCAGCGCGAACTGGACCGAATGGCAAGCCAATTCGCGCAGCACTTGGGCGTAGCCCGAGCGGTCGTTGGGCCATGGGTGCTGGCCTTCCTGGAGTTCCAGGGAGTGTCGGATGAAGATGCTCTGCACCAGATGGCTGTGCGGTACGGCGATCTCGTCACCCTCATCGCATGTGCCAGTGAGCTCACTCTGCTGAACGACCGCCTCGCGGAGGTCGAACCGCTCAACCGGCAGTATCGCGCGAACAGCGCGCGGCGCGAAGAACTCCACGCCGATATCGGCGTCGCGGCCGATATCGGCTTCACCGGATTGGTCGATCCCCCGGCTCCGCAATCGGCGGATGAGCCGAAAGTCTTGGAACTCCACGAAATTCGTGCGGAGATCGGACGTCTTGGCGGGCGACTGCACGCGATCGCCGACCAACTGCGCACCCCGTCGCCGCAACCCCGGCAGATCCTGCCGAAGCAACTACCGGTCAGCGGCACTGCGCGCGCACGGATGGCGACCGTTGCGGCAGAACAGGTGTCGCACATTCTGGAACTTCTGGAGCTGGACGATCCTTTCGACTTCGACCCTGGTATCGCGGGAGCGGAGGCCTTCCACTTCCTGAACCGCGACCAACGCTGGGACCTGGTCGGCCGCATGCGTGGACTCGTCGACCCCACACACGTGCCCGGGCGCTGGCGCGACCGCGACACGCGGACCGCGATATCGGAGGAAAAACAGACCATCGCGGCCAATCGCGCGATGACCGCCAGCATGGGCCAGGAGATCTCGCCAGAGCTGGACCTCGCGGACGCCTGTCTCGACGCCGCCATGCTGGGTATCGCGCTGGCCGAGGAACTCGCGGCCGCGCTGCCAGGGGAACCTCCCGTCCACGCATTGCGGTACTCCTCGGACGAATTGGGACAGCTGGTCTTGGCCATCGGTGACATCGACGCCGCCGACGAGGTGCACGTCCTGGTCGGTGGTGCCGGTGTGAATGTGGACTCGGTGACATCGGGTGTGGTCCGACTCGCCGAGGACATCGCGCAGTCCGCGCGGACCACGCCCGGCCGCAAGGTCGCCGCGGTACTCACGATCGGGCACGCCGACGCTGACGCGGCCGTGATGCGACTGCTCGCCGAGATCCTCGGGCTGATCCGAAGCCGCGGCTACTACGCCACCCAACCCGGCGGACGACCGGCATTGACCAGGATCCGTCTTGATGCAACCGACGATCCGGGCGCCCAGATGGTGGCACTGCTCACGTCAACGGACCCCGAACTCGAGCCCTACCTGGTGTCGGCGTCACCCGGGCCGGTCCAGCAGAACCCCGACGGATCCACTGGCTTCCAACTCCCGGACGACCAGCCCCTGTCGTGGTACGACCCCCAGTTGGCAATTCTGTTGGAAGGCAGCAGGGATTGCGCGCTGTGGATCCTGTCCCAACTCCTGCTCGACGGCGTACCGGTGAGAATGCTCGACGGACCGCTGCTCCCGGCCGGCATGCTGCCGCAACAGCTGGCTCGGCTCATCGGCGCCGTTTGGCACGAAAACGGACTCGCACCCGACGAGGAGCGCACCGCCCGCGATAAGGCCGCCGATATCGTTGCCGAATTGGGCCCCGGGGCGCAGGCCGTGTTGGTGGTCGAGCGTCCGGATGAGCTGGGTGCGCACGCGACCCTTATGCGTAGCGACGCGAAGACGGGCCAGATCGTCGAGGGCGAACTCGTCAATTACGACCCGAACCGGAAATGGCTGGAGCGCCGAGCCCGGACCGAGGAGTGGAAGGAATACGTCCGCGGCACACCAGGGCCCGATGGGGAACGGGTGTACCTCATCGTCCTCGGGCCCGACCGTAGGCCGGTCACATCGCTGGCTCCGGACGCTCCCCTTCCGGGTGCCCCTGGACACGACTATCCCGAGAAGCGCGTCGGCTCCCCACCATCGGAAGCAAACGAGCCCACGAGCCCCGAACCTGACCAACCGGAGGCGGGGGCCGACCCGACACCGCGCGGTGATACCCGCCCCGAAGAGGATGTCGCACGCGGAACCGACGGCTCGGCAACCGCCGTCCAGCCCGCGGCGGACCCCACACCGGACAAGTCGATCGATGCCGAATCGACCGATCCCTTCGCAGTGGAACCGGCTTCGGAGGCCGACCACGAGTTGGCGACGCAAGCCCTGCGAAAGGCGGCGTCGAATGCGACGGCCGAGTGGATGACGCGCCGCGACGACGCCAACCGCAGCCGAGTAGCCTCCGAAATTCTGCGATGGTGGCATCGTTTGAGCGATGCCGAGCGGGCGGCATTGATCATGGTGCATCCGCGTGCGGTGGGTGCTCGAGATTACCTTCCGGCGCACGTCACGAACGCAGCGAACGAGCGGGCCGTGAAACTGCTTGTGCAGAGCCTGCGTTCGCGACCGGACGAGGATCTGGATGATGCCCAGCGTCTGCAGTTGCAGTACGCCACCCGTCTGTGGGAAGGACTGACGCAGGCCAGGGCCCGAGACTTGGCGAGCCCGTTCGCGGTGCAACTGCTGCAGTTCGACCCGACGACGCTGGTGAGTCGAGTCGGGCTGCGGTTGATCGCACCGAGCACCGGCACTGGTGATCTCTGGCAAATCCGGGTGGGCCCGCACGACACGATGTGGCCCGACCAGCTTTTCGAACCGGGTCCAGCCGAGGACGCCTTGGCGGTACTTCCCGGGCGGCGGATCGGCAGCGTGCCGTTCGAGGTAACGGTGGGCGCACCCGGTGTGCCCGGGTCTCGGCTCACCGACGCCGAGGTCGCACACACCGCGGCGGCGGCGGCCGATGCGGTAGTCGATTGGTTGCGCCTTCGGGCCTGGCACAGCGACGAACAGATCGAGACCGTACGGTCCGGTGTCGCGGAATTGGCCGAGCATGCGCGCCGCAGCAGTGCGGGTGAGGTTCGAATCGTGCTTCGGACCCGCGGCGGCCACTTGGGCGAACGCGTGCTCATTGTCGAGGTGATCGACGACAATCCCGAATCGCCTGCGGTGGAAGAGTTCACGGCCGTCCGAAAGGCCGACGACGCCGGTGTCGTACAACTCGAAGGTGGCAAGGGGATATGGCTCGAATTCGGTGAATCCATGCTGCACCGACTGCTGCCACCCGGGGTCGTGGGCGATGAACTCCTCGGACAGCGACAAGTCGAGCAGTTGGAAGACGCGGGGTTCATATGCGGAGGAAACGCGCTGGACCGACTCGGGTTCTCCGCCACCGCCGCGCCTGGGTTCAATGAAAATGTCCGCCCCGACTACCCGCAACCGCTGCCGTGGCCCGACGAAGTGGTCGGCGCCATCACGATTCCCGCACCGTTCTGCCCGCCCAACTTCGCCGCCGCGGTTGTCGCACATGCCCGGGATTTCCGAGCGATCGGCATCGGCGTCGGCGAGCACGAACCTTATCCCGCAACGGGGCGCGGCGATGCGCAGACGAGCCTTTTCCTCAATGCCGAGGAATGGGCTTGGCTGGAGCACATCGGTGGGCCGGAAATGGTCCACGACGGTGTGTACCTGGAACGGCTGATGCGGGCCATCAAGGATGCGGTCAGAGACGTCACGGAGGCGTTGCTCCGAGAATCCCCCTCAGAGCGTGACGTCCACGTCACGATCGACTTCGCCACCCGCACTTTTCGAGCCCACCTGCGCGGCGATGGCCTGAGCTTCTTCGGTTCGCCGGTCACGGAGATCACCGGCAGATGGCGCGTACGTGACGGCATCGCCCTCGCGGTTGCCGCGGTGCCGCAAGACCGCGACACCGACCGCCTGGCCCACGCCGCAGCCGAAACCCACGAACCCGAAACCGATTCGGCAACAAGCAGTCCCGAAACCGCCGGGACCGCGCACGACCCCACCAACGAGCGCACCGCGATGGCGATCAGGTGGGCGCGAGCCTTGCGCGACGATGCGGCCGCCGCGCGTGGTCTCGACCCGAAACTGCTCGGGCCCGGTTCGATCGCACTCGAATGGCTGCGCACCCGGGCCACACAGGCGCGGGCAGAAGTGGCCCAGCTGCTCGGAGTGGACGAAAACATCCTCAGCCCGCGACGGCTGCACGACGCACTCGACGAACTACAGGGAGGATTGAATTTCCTGCACGATGGCGGCTGGCAGCGAGTGGTCCGAGACGGGCGGGCAGCCGAAGTGTTCGGTTGGCTGGGACGAGCTGTTTCCTTCTTCGCGAATGCACAGACAGCGACAGCCCCGCAGGACCGAGATGCCGTGGAATCCGCCCGCGCTGAACTGCGCGCCAACCTGCACCAACTGCTCGGCACGACGTGGGAACCACGGCGTAGCAGCAATTTCGCCGCCGACCGAAACCTCGCGTTACCGAAGACCGACCACCTGAAGGAGCTTTTCGGACAATCGTGGGAACCATTCGAAAACGATCCGGTCGGCAACCTCAAACGCTTCGGAAATATCGTAGGTTCGCCCGATTTTCTGCGGCTGGCCGCTGCTACGGAAAGGTTCGAAGTCGATTCCCTGGTCCATTATGCGGACGAATTCAATCGTTTGACAGCACCGCACGGTACGGACACCGACACTGGCGTCTTCTCGCAGCTCGGCTCGCCGATACCCACCATCGGGACCGATCCCGTTCCGTTGCGTGAAGGGTTTCTCCGGAATTTCCCGAGAATCCCGGCGGAACAGGCGTTTTCGAATGTGGCAGATATCGGTCGCGCCTTCGCGCTGGATATGCGCGGCATGAAGATCGTCGCGGAGGCATACGATGTCGCTTACGCGTATATCGCGCCATTCCATAAGTGGGTTGCCGACAGCATGCTGCCGCACCTCCACCGCTACGCTTCCGCGAATCCGCTGTGGCGGGCGATCATTCCAGCACGTGACGGACACATTCTCGCGGCCGCGATCCGCGGCACGGATCCCCAGTTCTTCGCCGCACGTTGCCGCGAAGTCGTGTACTCCACACAAATACTGGCGATGGTCGCATATGATTACGAGCAGACAACCGGCAAAAAGCTTTCATTACCCAAAACCTTCCGCCCTGAGTTGAATGCGAAGCTACAGGAACTGGCGCGTGGGTCGTATCGCCGATTCACCGAGTACATGAAATCCGAGGGAATCGACCTGGAACTCGACGGCGCCACGTACACCATCGTTGACGATGCGCTGCGGGGCAGAGGCGAAGAGATAATCAAACATATATTCGCCAAACCCGCCATCAACGGTGAATACTCACTCTTCACCGTTCATCCCGATGACCCGAACCCGGAGAGCAAGCGGGGCCACGTATTCCACCTTGCCGCCACCCAATGGCAGAGTGCCTCCGGGCTTACACCATTTCTCCCCGATGACGAGCGACTGACCTTCCTGAGTAACGAAGCGGTGTGGCTCTTCGAGGAACTGGGCCAAGGACCGACGTACTCGGCACAATTTCTCACCGACCAGGGCCCCGATCAATCGCAGCCGCCGACGAAGCGATTCTCACGTACCAGGTTCCCTGCCGACGTCGACGACAGGTTCCGCGAACCACGTGTCGTGCAAGCGGTCAAGACAGCCATCCTGCTCGCCACGGCGCACTACGCGCAGTCCGGCGGCGCCGGGGATATGTACCCGTTCATCCGGCAGACCAGATCATGGATGCTCCAGGAAGGGACGACAGATCCGCGCTTCCACACACTCGCCTCAGCACTCGTGCCGTGGCAGCCACGTAGCACGGAACGCCTGCTACAACGCCCTGACTCGGGATACTCGACCCAAAGCCCTGTCCGCGGCGGTCCCTCTGTGGCGATCAACTCCGCAGAAACCGCGTCTCCCGAAACTGAAGCGACCGAGCCGGACACGGGCGCGTCCATGCCGACCGAAGGTGAGGCCCACGTCCTTCGGCCGAGCGATTCGGAATCGCGATCTGATGGCGCGACTCCCGCCGCGCATATCGCGGCTAATACCCATGAACCCGAAATCGATTCGGCAACAAGCAGTTCCGACACAGCCGCGAGTGCACAACGCACCCAGGAAACCGAACCGATCAACGTCATCACCGACGGCGACACCCGCCAGGAGATCGCCGACGCGGCGGCTGCGGACCTATCTGCTCCGACGCCATCCGGAAGCGCTGTTGCGTCGCCGGACGAGTTGCGGTTCACGCAGGAGCACCACGCCGCGCTGACCGATGCGCTGGCCGAACGCGATCTGGCCGTCGCGGAGGTCATCGCTCGGGTGCGCGAGTTGGAGAACGCGCTCGCGCTGCTGTTCAACGATTCGGCACGGGTGGACATTGCGACACTGATCGACATCCGCACGGAACTGAACGCATTCTTGGATCAGCGGATGACGACCTACCCCGAAACGGTACGGCAGCAGGATCTGATGATCGCGACGCTGCGGGAAATATGCGCTCGCCCGCAGCTCACCGACAGCGATATCGAGGTGCTGGCCGAGATCGTCCCGGTAAAGCGGAGCGGATTGCCCGGCTGGTATCCCGGGGGGAAAAGTCGGTATGCCCAAACGCTGCATGCGGCGGCTCGCGCTCGGCTCGCGGAACTGCTTGCCGATCAGGCTTCGTCCTACCGCATCGATCAGGCCGTCGCAGAGCTGAGATCCGGTCTCCGGGCGCTGGTCGATAATGTGCAACGGACGTGGTGGAGCGGCGGCTCGAATTGGACCATACAGCGCTTATTCGACAGCATCGGTGCCATGCGTGCCGCGGTCCCGACAGCGCGACAGCGGATCGCCGACCGATGGAACGCCATCCCGCAAGATATTCTGACGCCACTGCTGTCGGACCTCACGCGTGGCCTGCGCAGCCGTGAGGAAGTGCTCGATGCACTGATCTCCGTCCTCGGCGCGCCACTGTCGATTCACTCCTTCGTCGACGACGCATTGCGGTCGGCGGAAAAGTCCGTCGTGGACCGATACGCCGAAACGTCGGTGCGTGGGTTCGTGTTCGGGGATCACGATGCACGGCTGATCACCGAGTTCGAAGACGCTGTCGCACGGACGCGCACACTTGCCCGCCTCACGGAGCGCCCTCGCGATCTGCGGGCACGACTGGAGAGTGAAGCCGCCGGGCGCCGCTCCGATTTCGCGGTATTCGTGGATCCGGCCGACACCCTGTACTTACATTTCACCCCGAATATCCGCGCCATCGCCGCGGACGGTGTGCTCCGGTCGGGGGCCCACAACGAGGTCATCGCCACCACCGGCGATCATTCCGTCGGAACGCATTTCATCAAGCCCGGCGACTGGCAGGGTGAGGATACCTTCGAAACCTATATCGCCTACGCTGGCAAGCGTCGCTCCGACAATGGAACCGACCTGCCCGATCCGCTCGGTGCGATCATCGTCATGCCGCTGGGAGCGATCGTCGCCGCGACACCACTGCGCAACGAGGTCAAAACGACCGACGCGCGCGATAGTCATTTGGCCAACGACGCGACCTTCCGGCCGTTGGACCGGAATTCCCGGTACACCTACTCTCTCGACGACGCCTATATCGTCCCGTGCTACAGCTCCCGCCAGGTGCCGTGGGAGGATCAGGTGGTCATCGATCCGGAGACAGGCGAGCAAAGCTTCGTACCGGTTGCCGATCCGATCCGCGATGCATTCCATCGAGCCGGATTCGACGAGGCGTGGATAGCACGACACATCATCGATCTGCCGGAACCTATCCCCATTGAGCCCGGTGCTGGCGTTCTGCTCCCGGAGTACGAGCGCGCCAAAGAGCTGATCATGCTGGCCCAGGACGAGATCCGTCGCCGGGTGGCCGAGGACGGGAGATATCCGAATCGGTTCGTCGTGCCGTTGGCTACCGCGCATCGGCAGCAGTTCGAGAGCCTCGATATGGAGGGCACCACGCGGCGCGGCTACCACTCGACATCCGGCCTGGCCATCGAGCAACTCATCGTCACCGAGAAGAACCCGGCCCGCGCATCGGATGACGAACCATCGGCCCATTCGACCGAGCCCGATACCCCCAGCCCCGACAGTGCCGATCCGATGCTCGAGCTGATCCGCGATGTGAATCCCTTACGCGGCGAGAACAACTGCGCGGAGTGCGCGATCGTCACCGACCTGAGGATCCACGGTCGAGAGGATATGGTTGCGGCGCCATCGGAAACGGGCCGAACCGGTAGCCACGACGCGGACGGCCGCTATCACCTGCCCTTTGTAGAGGCCCACTACCGAACCACATTCCGGCCCCTCGACAGCCTGACCGACGTGGAAGCGGAATTGATCGACGGCGACCATCGGGCTCGTGGCATCGTCATCTACTTCGACCATTCCGACCTGGACGAAAACAATCGCCCGAAGGGCCATGCGGCGAACGTGGTCAACGACCATGGCACCATCCGCTATCTCGACGGACAGTACGGAAATGACGTCACAAGCGATATGCGCGCGGTCGGCGATCGACTGAGCTCTCCTGAGCGCGAAGCACAAATCGAAGCCCATTTCATCAGGACCGACGGCCAATACACTGGATTCCGGAGCGGCGCTCCCGGGATCAGAAAGCCCGACCCGAATCAGCCGATCGTCGGAACGGCTCGGCCTGCCCCGGACAAGAACGCCTTGCCGAAGATCAAGGCCGCCTTCGAGCAGGCACTGGATACGGCCGCACACGGTGACGAAGGGGAGCTGGAAGCACTGCGGGCCGCGATTCGGAAGATTCGCAACCCCGATCAAGAACAGGTCCTACTAATGCGATTCGAGCAGCGGCTGACCTTCACCCAGATAGTCGGTGCGACTGGTGGGTACCGCAGTGAGGCAGCGATCAAGAAGCTTCATGCGCGTGCCGTCCAGGCATTGTCCAAAATCCTTGACGCAGAACGGAACCCGGCAGGCGCCCGGTTGACTCCGGACGAACTACTGGAGATATTCGCTCAATCGTCGTCAATGGCGGACCTGACGGCGAAAGCCGCTCGAAGGGGTTGGCGGGCCACAGTGGAAACCGAGCTGCGCAGGGCGATCCAGTCGGGTCGATTGCTCAGTGGCCAATTGCTGCCTACGAAGCGAGACCTGGCGGCACGGCTCGGATTGTCGAGGGAAACCATCGGCGCGGTTTACCAGCAATTGGTTGTCGATGAACTTCTGGTGAGCCGCACCAAGGCAGGCACTGCGGTAGCGTGGCTGGACCGAGACCCGCAGATCCGACGAATGGTCAATGAGCATGTCGCGCAGGGCCATCCGGAACTGGCAATCGAACTGATCCGGGATGCGTTCGGGGACAGGGTATTCAAAAGGATTCTGAGCCATGTCGACGGGGCCGGCAATGCTCGGGAGATTCTGGACCAGGCGTGTGCGGTCGCGATCAGGCTTCTCGGCAATATCGGCGATCTCGGCCTCGAGGAATGGGTCTTTGTCAACGCCCGAGACCTCATCGCGGCACATGGTCCGATTGCCGAGCTTGTGGCGGCGCTGGCCCAAAGCACCATCGTCGAGCACTTACCACCGATCGTTCGGGAGGCATTGGAGCACGATACCGAGGCACTCGGGGAATGCCTCGAAAAGCTCGTACCGGCGCAACGGCAGGTCCTCAATCTTCGATTCGCGGCTGAGTTATCACCCGAGCGGACAGCGGAAGTGTTGGGCCGCAGCGCAGGTGCCATCCGCACGACGCAACGCACTACCTTCCTCCGCCTCGCTGGGTTGTTGGAGCAGCGGGCGGGCAATCAACCATTGGCGGTGGTCCAGGAAGCGTGGGACGAGGATCGCGACGCCTTCAACCGCTGCCTCGACCTGCTCAGCGAAAAACAGCGCGTCGCCATCGAGCGACGACTGATACAGCGACAGTCCAACCGCGAGCTGGCTCGGGCGCTCGGGCCGAACCACCGAAACACCTACTATCGAGCCGTCCAACGGCTTTCGGCACTGCTGCTCGGTGATGCCCGAGCGCGTCCCGAGGCGGATGCGGATCGAGAACTGGTCCAACAGACCCCACCGGAGATCCTGGCAACCGCCATCACGGAAGTCACCAACACCGACTACCAACGGTGCCTGACACTCCGATTCGTACACGGCCTGACCCGCGACGCGGCCGCGAGACAGACCGGCAGCGGCATCAGAGCTTTCGAGATGCGCGAGCTCCGCGCCATCCGCGCCGTCGCCGAGCGCCTGCGCGCGACCTCCGACCACGACGATGACAGCACCGCCGCGCCGAGACCGGACCCTGGATCTCCTGTCGATGAACAACCACCCGAAACACCGGTCAGTACGGTGGAGTTGCCCACATCAGCCGACTACAAGCTGATAGGGCAAGCGCTGGACAAGCTTGTCCCGGGCGCCACGATCGCGTGGCTGAAGCTTCGGGAGGACTACATTCTCGCCTATGCCGACCACGAGTCGTGGTGGGAGATCGATCTCAGTCCGGAGGAGCGGGCGACGCTGATCAAGGTCTATCCCGACGTGGTGCTCGGGATGGATATGTCCCATGATTCCGAGACACTGGACGCCGCCAACCAACGGCGGGCGAAGCTCCTTGTGCACTCGCTGAATTCGCGACCACAAGCGGAACTCAACCATTTTGAAGATCAGCAACTCCGTTATGCAACAAGGCTTTTGGCGGAGACGGCCGCGGCGCAGCAGCGAGCAGATGCGATGACCGATCCCCATCAGGTGCGGCTGGTGGAGTTCGACCCGGACACCTTGGTGAGCCGGGTCGGTCTCGAACAGCGCAGACCCGAAGGAACGCGTTCGCCCTGGCTTCTGCGCATCGGCCCGGATGACACGTCGTGGCCGGATCTGCTGTTCGAACCGGGCCCGGGTGAGGAGGCCCTGGCAGTGGTCCCGGGGCGACGGGAAGGGATCCCGGAATTCGAGCGGTCGATTGGCCCACGCGGTGTTGACGGTGCTCGGCTCAGTGACGCCGAGCGTCTGATGGCCAGCCTCGAAGCCGGTTCCACCCTGGTCGAATGGCTGCAACCTATAACCAAAATAGGATGGCTCAGCCCCGAGCAGATCGCCGACGCGGAGTCGGCCGCCGTCGAACTGATCCGGCGTTCGCTCGACAACAGCACCGGCGAGGTCATCCTCGCGGCACGAACGGTCGGGACGACCTACGGACGCCGAACACTACTACTCGAAGTCGTCGACAACGATCCCGAAACGACTGCGGCGCAAGATATTCCAGGTACGCGTACGGCAGCCCGCTCCGGCGTCCTACACCTGGCACAGTCCAAGGGAACCTGGCTGGAATTCCAGGAATCGATCATCCAGGGCATGCTCCCCCCTGGTGCCACCGGTGCAGAAATCCTTGGGCTGCACCGCATCCGGACTACTGGCAAGGGCGACCCGGAGCTGAGGTGCGCAGGCGATGCACTGAGGCAGGCCGGCTTCGCCGAACCCACCCACAGACAGCAAGCCGAAGACGGTTTCAGCCACTTCTCACCCGCGCCGGACGGGGCGTTGGTGTTCAGCACGACGCAGAATGAACCGGGATTGCCAGCACTTTCCGATCCGGTGATGATCTATGCGGCGGCGGTGGTCGGGCTCGAAAGCGACTACGAGACGATCGCCATCAGCACCTCCGCGCACACTCAGTACGCCCTGCCTCGCGACAACGAGATGGAATACATTGCCGACCATTACGGCGTGGCACTCAATCTCGCGGAATGGGAGTGGGTGCGCGACCACAGCGACGATCAAGCTGCTGACAACGAGCCGGGCATGGTCAATCTGTCGCACCGGGGCGTGAACTTGGTGTCACTGCTGGAAACAGCCAAGCTCAGTGTCAGCAGTACCGTTCGCCGGTACTTCGGCTTCGCACGAATGCCCTTCCGCGGCATCGACGTCCGGATAGACCTGGACACCGGCGACTTCGTCGCACACTTGTCGACCGGCCTCGTGAGCCAGTTCGGACTTCCTGCGACGATTCACGGTCGAGTCGCTGTCCGCGACGGAGTCGTGGTCGCCGTGGCCTGGACCCCACGATCCGACAACGCGACACCCGCAGCAGCGACCGCACAGTCCACGACCGATCCAGCACCGGCCGAACCATCAACTGGGGCAGCGCTACCCGCCGTCGATCCAACATCCCGGCCCACCGATGCCGCTCGGCCCTCGCCGAGTCGCGAACTGGGCACACACCACGTCCCGCGGGGCGGGCACGCACACCCCCTGCACGACTTCCATATCGTCCCCGACCCCAACGACGACATCCTCGGCGACCTCGGTAGCCCCCTCAACCCCGGCCGCAAACCACTGCGCGGAAACAGACGGGTAGAGGAGCTGGCGAAAGTCCGTATCGACGGCGGCGGCTCCACTCCGAACAGCGGCGATGACGAAACCACCCCGCCTACCCGGGAACCGGACGCGACCGGCGAACCGCCCGGTACGGCGCAACAACCCGGCTTCGAAAAGCCGATTTCACCGTGGAAATTGCTCGCCGTCAACAAACCGTTCAAACGATTATTGATCGGCGAGAATTTCAAGCCGGGCGAATTGTTCAACCAAGTCGGCACCAACACCGCGGCGGGGGCGGCGACCTACGTTTTGATGAATGAGGGACAACCGCCGATGCTCGTCGCCTTCGCGGGCGCCGCATTGTGGGTCCCGAGCGTGTTCGAACCTTTCGCCGGTGTTGAGGCCGACTTCGGGAAACCGGAAAATATCGTGCGCGCGACGACCACGATAAGTTTGGCAACCTCCGCCGCGGCTACCGGCCTGGTACTGTTCCACTCATCCGGTCTCGGAGTTGCACTGCCTGCGTCGATTCTGGCCGGGCAAATTTCCACTGTTTGGTATGGTCGCCTCTTCAAAGCATATTATCCGATTATTCTGTCCGAGGCCGAGCGTGACGCCGGAAATGGATTGGTAGCTAGCACGGGGTCGGCAGCCCAGGTAACCGGCCAAGCGCTGGGGCCCGCCTTGGCGAACCTCTGGCCCCCAGCAGCATTCGTCCTGAACGCCGTCTCCAACGTGGGAATTGCCGCGAACCTGTGGAATTTTCCCTTTCCGCATCGGGACCGGCCTGCATCACGCAGCCTGCTCCGCGAAATCGGTGAAGGCGCGCGAGAGGTGTGGAAGCATAAATTTCTCACCGAACACACCGCGATCGCCACGATCAACAATGCCGCTTTCAGCATTATGGGGTTTCGCACTGCCAGCGTAGTGCACAATGCCCACCTGCCGTGGTGGAGTGCGGGCATGGTGGGTGCCGCACCCGCTGTGGGCGCGACGCTCAGCGTGTTCCTGGCACAGCGGCTCAGCAAAATCAAGGCGGCAACGTTCTATCCGGCAGCACTGACCAGCATGGCCACGGCCTTCGCAATCCAGGCGGAGAGCCACAACCTCCCCACCATCGCCATCACGTCCTTGGTGGACGCTGTGGTGATGTCGTCTGCGGGAATCCGGGTCGCGACCTACTCGCAGAACATCATTCCCGAAGAACTCCAAGGCCGAACCGGGGCTGTACGAACCCTCTTCCTGGGAACCGGGCCCGGCGTCGGCTTCCTGATCGGCGGCGCCGTCGCGACCGCGCACGGCTATGACGCCACCGCCACACTGGCAGCAACGATCACCGCAGTCACGGCCGCCGGCTATGGCGTTCTCCTCTTTGTCAGACAAGGCCGCGTCTTCCTCCGAATCGTCGCGCGAGGCCCCCGCGGCTGGTTCGGACGCCCCGGGCGCGCTACGGAGTTGGAGCCCTCACCCGCTCCCGAGGTCGTCGAAAACTGCGCGATCCACGTCGCCCGCGTCCACAGAGCACTCGGCAACGACACCGGACCCGAACCCGACGACACCGACCAGCAATGGAACGCCAAAAACAACTGGCGCATCCTCGAACGAACCCTCCGCAACCACCTCCACCCGATGGACACCGGAGGCGCCGACCCGGTCCGCGAGGCCGCCGCAATCATCGGCAACCCCGACAACAACATCGATGAAGCCGCCGTCGTCGTCGACGGCCACATCCACTACATCGCCAAAGTCGTCGGCAAAGTCCGCGACAAAACCACAGAAGAAATACTCGTCTTCGACACCGACCTCGACCCCGACAACCCAACTCCCACCGATGACCCCCGCGACCGCGCCCTCCGCGTGCGAAATATCGAGGGAGACGACGACGGCAACCACAAATGGACCCCCTCCTACGACAAGTTCACCAACGCCTTCGCCGCCTTCTGGACCAGTAAAGACGGCCCGCAAACCCCGTACAGCGACCCCACCAACCCCTCCGCCTCCTACTGGGCCAGCAAAGACGGCGTCCTCGAACCGGCCCGCCGACCATTACGTCACCTGCTACACCCCAGACACCCTCAAAAACTCCTCGGCCGCCCCACCGAAGACACACCGGCACCGGACGCCGCCAGCACCAACTCAGGAAGCGAAGACCCGCACCCGTGGCCCGAGGACGGACATCACCCCGAACGGGAAGCCGCCGCGAACCCTGCCGAGGCCGCCGCATCCGCTGCCGACAACAACCCTTCGACCCCGAATCCCCCTGCCTCCATTGAACTTCCGCTAAGCTTCCGTCGCCCACCGCAGACACCGGACTCCGGACTCTCGCCCCAAAGCCCCGTACGCGGCGGGCTCTCCGCAGCGACCAATCCGGTAGCGCCGGCACGTTCCGGCACAGCCGAGATTGCACACCCTCTCCGATCAGCTACCGACACCGGCGATTGGGACGAGCCGGAGCGACTGGATGAGCTACGCCGCGGCCTGGCCGATGCCGAGGCGCGACAAGAGCAGGCGCGAGCGCTGCGCGATGACATGGCCGCGCTGTGTGAAGTCGACCCTGCTCGGCTCGAACAATTGACGAGCGAACGCGACGAGATCCGTGCGGAGCTGGGGATCGCGGCCGACGCAAGTCCTGTGGAGGTGGAAGCGCGGCTGGGGACGGTCATCGCCGAGACGGGCAGCACGCCGCCGGACGATCGGTCACCGGATGATGCTCGACTGCTCCAACTCGCCGAAGAGCGGTACCCGCAGCTGAATATCGTGGTCGAACAGGCCGAGCAGGTGAACCGTTGGAATGGACACATCCAGCGCCTCACCGATGCCATCCGCGCGTACTCGCAGCGTGAACAGACCCGCGCATTGCGCGATGACATCCCCGAGGAGCTGGAAGAATTCCTGGACGAACTGGGGCCGGATGCTCCGCTGGACCAGCTCAGGCGCAAGCGGGACGAAATTCGCGACGAACTGGGACTTCCGGCCGACCTGGATTCCGACGACATGGCCACCAGACTGGAGGAGATGATCCTCGACGAGGGGCAGCAATCGGATCCCGGCCTCGCCGGGGCATTACTGGATCTCGATCTGCTGATCACCCATGCCGAGTCGTTCCGGGAGTTGGACGAGCAAGCCCAGCGACTCGACAAACTGGCCCATGATCATCTCGACGCTGACCGCGTCGCCACCACGGCACCGGCAATGGTCGACGCCGCCACCGATCGTGCGCAGGAGCGGCGCGGCGGCTACGTCCGGGCCATCACATCGGATGAGTTCGATGCGCTCACCGACGACGATGAGAAGCACTGGTTTGCGATAGCAGAGCTGCTGTCTGCCTCCGGCACAATGGTTTTCGAGAACGCGCAAGAGGCGATCGAGTTCGCCCGCAACCGCTGGAACCCGATCGTCGCCGGACTCGACGAGCGGACCGTCCAGGCGTTGCAGTGGGCGAAGGATCCCACGTCAACGTCGACTCTCGGATACGGAGCGATCAACACGTACGCGCGCACATCGGTCGCGGCGGACGAACAGGACCCCGACCGGGTTCGGCGGGTCAATCGGGCGCTCGGCTTCCGACCACTTCCCGCGCCGACCATGGTCATGGTCCCGCTCGAGCTCGACTCTGTCGATGCCCAGAACCCCGAAAACCTGTGCGGCGCAGAGCTTCCGCTGGCCGAATACCTTTCCGCCGAACTGGGCACAACTCTTTCCGGCCGACTCGAGGACAGCATCGTCGGTTTCCTGGTCGGGTCCCCAGATACCCCGGCGCTGTGGATGGAAACAGTGCCGGTCACCGGCAAACCCGAACTCCTCATTCGAACCTCACGCACCTGCACGGTGACCCGCGCCTTCATCGACAGTGACGGCCGACCGCGGGTGTACGGCTTTGAGCGGTCGGCCCCTACCGGTGGTAGCGCCACATCACAACCGAGCCCCGAATCGCCTACCGACGGACCTACCACCACCGGCCCGAGTCCGAGTTCCGGTAACCCGAGCGATCGAGCCCAACCTCCGACGCCGACACCCTGGCAACAGGCCCGCTCGACGCCCGGCGGCGACAGCCCAGCGGCGCGCAGGAGCACCAATTCGGGTGCCGCTACCGAGACCGCATCGCCACAGGCCGAGGTCGAGCACACCAACCCGACCCGGGAACCGCAGCAAAAGCCATGGCGCAACCGCCTGATCGGCCAGGGCAACGTCGGCACCCGCTGGGGCGGAGGCGGTGTCCGACTCGGGCAACAGGTGAGCGAACTCGGTGTGTTCCATAACAATGGCGGCGGGGCGTCGCGTGGCGGCACCGAGAACACGCCGCCCGCACGGAAGAACACACCTGCGAACAGATCTTCGTCGGCAGACGACGCGACGCGGACCGAACAGCCGCTCGCGCTGGCGGGAACTGACATATTGCCACGGGTACAGCCGAGCCGAAGTCGCCACATCGTGGCCGCGGCGAATAATCCGGCGGAAGTCCAGCACGACCCGTCGAAACAAGTCCCCTACCAACCTCTCACCGGGCGCGACGGGTTCTTCTACGCCCCAGAAGGCCTATATCTGCCCGCCCCTTACGGAGCCATCTTCGCGCTCGACGCCCAGCCCGGGAAATTCCGCGCCGCTGAGATCGATGACGTGGCACACGTCGAGCTGTGCCGAACCTATAAGCCCGGTGAAGGACCCGCGGGCATCGGAGTGTGGGAGTTCCACCAGAAAGGCCGACAGCGGGGGCGGCCCAGGGGGATATATGTCGGTAGCGTGATATACACTGCCGCAAACCAGAATCCGGCGTTCGCGGCACAAATAAAATTCGAGTTGGCCCTCGCCGGCATCGACCCTGGGGCCATCGATTTCCAGTATCCGCACCAAGGACAGCTCTGGCTGCCGACGTCCCGCGATGCGCCGGACGTGGACGGCGCCATCGAGGACGGTGGGCGCGCCGTGGCCGATCTACTCCGCGGCGCGGCCGTCGATTTCAGTGTGACCGTCACCGGTGTGCGACCGGTGGATGGGACGTGGGTAGTCGAGTTCACCGTGAATCCGGTTCTCGGCGAACCAGGTTCGGCGCAGCTGGTGATCAGTCGGGTCAAAGGCGTCCGGACGGCATGGTACTCAGGAATCGTTCCAGGTCCCGATGCCGCACGAGTGTCCGCCGCGCTCGCGGAGTTCCACCGATCCACAGCGGGACCGTGGCTGGCTCGCTCGGGCTACCGTCTGATCGAACCCCCGGAGAGTAGTTCTGCGTCGACGACATCTCCTGGACGCAATACCGTTGCGGGGGATGGTATCTCACAGCAGGACTCCGCTGACCGCGCTGCGGGCGGTACACACGCTGACGGTGCGGCGATGGCGCACGACGGCCGTCGGGGCGATACCTATGATGCCTATGCCGATTGGTTGCAAGACCTGAGCGATCAGGGGGTGGATACCGAACAGACGAAGTCCGACTTGACAACGATCTGGGACTTCCTCCGAAACGATCCGAAGTGGGCGTTCGATGCTGGACGAAACTATAGTGCCGTTGTCATGTTCGGCAGCCCGGATGACGGCGGGTCGGCGGTCCTCGCGAACTTTGTTCGTGAACGGGGGCTCAGCGAAATCCCCGTGGTTTTCTCTGGTTATGACAAAGAGGCCGCCGAGGCGGATGAGGAGCAGCGGCCCTGGGCGACCGAGGCCGCCAAGTTCGGCTCGGCTGCGCGGAAACTGGGCCTGAGCCACCACCGGATCATCGAGGAACCGAAGGCCAGCAACACCAGGCAAAATGCGGCGTACTCCGTAGCTCTGCTACAGGAACAAGGCCATAATGTCGAATCCATCGTTGTCGTCTGCACGCCGCAACACGCACGCCGGGTGTGGGCGACGATCAAACAGCACGCCCCAGACGTCCAGCACATGGCCATCGTCGGTGCCTCGGTTTCGGTCGACAACTACATCCGCTATGGACTGCGATCCGATTCCCATCCCGATCCGACGGCACACGAAGTCGTGACCGAGATCCTGAAGGAGATAAAGGGACTGCTGGAATCTCCCAGCAAGGGGCATATCGTTGAACAAGAGATCCCGCGCGATGTACTCGAGTCCTACCGCAGCCTGACCGAGACATTAGGTATCCCCGCCGCAAGCAATCTCGCCGAATACGCGGCCCGCCGATCAGGCAACGACGGCCCGGCCGTGCCAGCGGCGGAGCAAGCAGAGAGTACGGATGCGGGTGACGACCGCAGACGCATCGAGGTCCCCGTCACCAACCCGCGGCAGGTCACGCTCGCCCGTCGCCACTTGCGCGAATTGCTGCGTGACTGGCGCGACGACGATCAGGCATACAACGCGGCCCTGCTGATCACCGAATTGGGCACCAACATGTTGGACCATGGTGGCGGAACGTTGGTCGCGAACGTAATCGGCACACCCGGCGCCCGCCGATTGCGGGTCATGGCCATCAATGGCAGTCCCGCGCAACCGAATTCGATCCGTTCGGGCGAGCCGGTATCCAGCGGGTGGGCCCTCGGACTGCTCAATTCGCTATCCCACGGTTCGCTCGCACTGACCGGAAAGGGCAGAGCGGCGGGAGTCAACGCGGTCGTCTTCGAACTCGACGAATCCCGCTCCGGGCCGGGGTACTCGGCAGCGGGCTCCATCCCGCGAAAGCCCCCCGCGTCACGGCCGGTCACCAGCGATGCTGCACTCAACGCCGTCCTCGATGACGTATACGAGGGCATCGGCGATCCGAACCGGGTCGGCGACGGGACCATCATGGACGCAGTCCGCAACGAGACGGCCACCGGCGTTCCCACCCGCGGCCGCTGGCACCGTGGCAAAGCCGCCGAGGCGGCCAACCGCCTGCGCGCCTGGCTGATCGCCAATCCCACAGCACCAGTGGCTGATCGGAAGATCGCACAGCGCTCGGTCACCGAACTCGATAACGTGGTAAGCAATGCCACCGCCCCTGCGGATGTCGCCGACGAGCCAGAACCACCTGTCCCCGACGCAAGCAACCTCGCCGAATACACTGCGCGCCGATCAGACAAGGGCGGACCGCCCGTCCAGGGTACAAACGACCGCGATGACAATGAGCGCGGCGGTTCGATTCCGGCTAACAGCCGCAGGTCACCACCCAAGATCCTCGGCAAACCAGCCGAACCGACAGAGGAGGTCGGGCGCGACGACGGCGCGACAGCTGCCGCCCTGGCAGCCAGCCCACCCATACGGAAAGCGCGGCACAACCCCCTCATCGGAGACGGAGACGCCATCGCCACCTGGGACGGACGCGACGGCGACCCCTTGGATGGAAAGAAGAAGCGCCAGCCGCGGTGGAAGCAGATGCAGGAGCGCGCACAGGTCCACATCGACGGCGCTGGCGCGGCCCGAGGAGACCGGCGGCAATCCGAATCCGAAAACACACCCGGATCCGCGGACGTGTCCCAGACAGGGGGCCGGTTGCTCGAGGCCACTCAGCGCACGGCGCTCTCGACCGGCGGCACACCCGGACTCCAAGGCACACCGCAAGGCAGCGCATCGCCTCCCGGCGTCGAGGCCTTCCAGCACAACGAGAACCCATCGAACACAAGCACTCCCGGATCCTCCGACACCGTGCACAGCCGGGAATCCGGCGTCGGTACCACCCCGTGGGCTACGTTGAAACGCCTCGTCGGCAACGGTTTCCGGCAAACAAGTGCGGCCCCGCCAGCGGGCACGCCAATTGAAGCGGATGTCGATGCGATCGAGCAGGAGATTCTGGATCGCCCAGAGCTTTTGGCATCGGACGATCCGGAACCTACAGATGCCGAGAAGCTCCTGGCCCGCCAGGCGATTGCCGAACTGAAGAACCATCTCGGCCCGGACGCAACGCTGTTGTCACTGACGACACCGCCCGATCCCGATCGGGTGATCGAGGAGTCGTGGGCGCGCGCGACCAAGGTAGCGCAGTGGTGGCATGCACTGACCGATGCGGAGCAAGCAGCGGTCATTGCCGTGCATCCACATCAGATCGGCAATGCCGACGGGGTCCTGTACGCGGCTCGAGATGTGGCGAACCGTCGATCGATCATCCGAGATATCACCCGCTTCCTCGAGCGCAGGCCCACCGGCCGACGGTTCCTGCGCCGCACGCTGTCCACACAGGAACATCAGCATCTGCTCAATCTCGTCATGACGCTCAAACAGCTGGCGGCCATCGCCGACGACGTGCGCGATATCGGTTCTCCCCCAGTGCAGCTGATCGCCTATGACGCAACCGCTTACGACGGCAACGGCCGCATCACGGTCTCGATCGACGATGCCGACCGCGCGTCGATCGTTACCCGCCACATCGGTGGACTCGGCACCACAGCCCGGACACTCGGGAAGCGAGCGAAATCCGCCCTCGCACAACACAAGAACTCACTGCGGCACACGCCCGACGCCACGCAGGCCGCCATCATCGATATCGGCTACCACCATCCGACCGCCGTCGACGAGGTGCGGGCGTCGATACTTGCCGAGCAGGGTGGAGATGTCGTGGCGGCGGGGATCGTCGCCTACGGCGCAACCCGCACTGCCGCGGCCGCTCTCCCCGGAGGCGCCGCGGCACCACATCTGCGTAACGTTGTCGCGCACAGTTACGGCTCGACCACACTATGTTTCGCCGGCCGGGACGGTCGCCTCGCCGACTACATCGACCAGGTAATCCTCGTCGCCTGTCCGGGAGCCGGCCCGATGGACAGCGCCGATGATTTCGGCATCGGCGATAATGTTTTCGCACTCGCCGACGACCGCGATCCCGTGACGAAGGCCGGCGGCGAGACCGCGGATCCTGACGACCGATACTTCGGCTTCAGCCACGGCCGGAATCCGGTGGGCCCATGGCGCGCGATCAGGCTCGCCGCCGTAGCTTCACCGGAAGTCCGCCTTGTACGGAAATGGAACCCCACCGAGGTCATCCGGATCCACCAGAGTTACTTCGCCTACATCGATCCGGAAAACGAGGTGCCGTCCACGGCGTTGAACAACATCGCGCTGGTTTGTGCAGGCAAGGCTGCCCTGGCCGAGCGCGCCCCGCATCGGACCGCGGAGACCGGACCTGGCCGATTGAGGGATCTGATCTGGTGGCGAGATGTGAATAGGGTCGCCGATGACACCGACGACATTGTCGATTCGGACCCGACGCAGGGAAACCGGCACCAACCCGGCGCGGCCGACAAACCCCCGCAAACGAATCCCGCTGGTGGCACGCTGGAACGTGCGGGAAAGCCCTTCGGCGTTCGCGGGCGCGCGGCATCGCCGGCTGAGGTGCGGGCCAGCGGCATACTCGGCGAAAATCGCTCCGGCCCAACCAATTCGAGTGGATCGGCCGCCACCGATGGTGCAACATCGGCACTGGACCTCGGGCCGGCGATGACCACGCCGGCTCAGCTGTCAGCGGAGTTGCTCGATCACGGCTTCGACTACATCGACGATCTGTCGGAGCCTGCGGCTGACGAGCCGCGGGGCTGGGCCTGGATAGATAGCCCGGAACAGCGGACCTGGGAGCTCTCCTGGCTGGCGGAGCGAAGTGCTCGGTTGAGCACGCTTGCCGCGGTCACCGCGGCCGCGCTGGAGGCGGCAGCGCTACTGGGACTGCCGAATTCGGAGCCGGGCGCGCTACTGATCGTGCAACATCGGCAAAAGCTGCCCGGTGTGCTGATCCCGGTCTGGAAGTTTCAGACCCAGACCGGGGATGGGTTGGCCAACGTCATCGCCCGGATTGCCCGCGCCCTGTCCCTCGACGAGCTTCCGCAGTATCCCTACCTCCCCTTGGTCGCGCCCAGGCCGCTGATCCCCGCGGAGCACGACTGGATGGCGCCGCCACTGCTGACACTCGCCGAGCACACGCACTGGAACCAGATTCAGCGGGGCGGAGTGTTCGGACTGCACTTCCCAGGCTGCCGACTGCTCGTGCGCCAATCACCAACCTACCTGCGTACACGACGGACTGCCGATGTCCTCTATGAAGACCATCTCGCCTCTCGATCGGTCGACGAGAAGTACCTGAACACGGTTGTCGAGCCCTACCTGCTAGGCGAGGCCCGCGAGATACAGGCGAGTTTCGACGGCGCGACCTCGGCCGAGGATCGAATCGGTCAGTGGTTTGTCACGGTCGTTGCGGAAATGCTTGCGGCGCCGTCCGATTCCGCACCCGAGCTACTCAGCCAGGCCCTCGCGGCTCAGACGGCCCCGAGCGCCGAGGCATTGTCGAGCGAGGATCGAGCAGTACAGCAATTCGTATCGACCGTACGAGACCTGTTGGCCGGAGAGCACGATTTCGGCCGATACCTGCACCGCCGGCGGCTCCCCGAGACGCAGGCATTCATCCACGATGTCAGGGATGCGGTGCAGCGGCGCGCCCTGCGGAACACCACCATCGCTGTGCCGTTCATCGACAATCTGATCGGATCGAACACCACTGGCGGGCCGCAGCCATCCACCAGCCTTCAGGCCCCTCCGATACCGGCAGCAACACCCTGGCAGCAGACCTCGTCAGCCACAGAGCTCGACCTCCACGACGTACTCGATTTGCCTGCCCGACGTGGACCGCGCCAACCGCTCATGGGCGGGCCCGGATTCGCCGGAATTCCCTACGGCGGAGTCGATTTCCACCACGACCGCGGCAACGGCCAGGAGTGGGGACCCGCCGAACCCGCAGCACAATCTCCGGCTCAGGCCACCCCCGGCGAGGACGCACACCCGGACCAGCGCGGTCGACCGGCAACGGCCCCCCAGGCGACGCCAGAGCTGGCAGATGCGTCGGCATCCGATCCGATCGGCGACCAGCCGGGTGACGGGTCGATGCCTCGGGTCGGTTCCGGGGACCAGACGGAACCCGAACTCGGCGGGATCGTCGAACCGGCCGGTGCCGCGCGCCACGAATCCCGGGGGTCTCGTGTCGATGCAGAGCTGCTGTGGGTACTCGACGATCGATTGTTGCGCGCGAAACTGGAGGCGGGCTTCCCGGCGACCGCGACCTTGGTAGACGCGCTGAGCGCGGCGATTCGGTCCAGTCGGCTGCCCCCAGGGCAGCAGCTGCCGTCGGCGGCGAGATTCGCCGAGCACTTCCAGCTGTCGCAGGCGACGGTGGGGATGGTCTATAGGCAATTGAAGAACGAACAGCTAGTGGTCGGCCGCCACGGATCCGGGACTGTGGTGGCGTTTACCGGCGGGCAGGCGGACAGCCATGAGCCCGGCGGCAATTCGGATTTCACTGTGCGGGGGGTGGTCGATGCAGCGCGTGTACGACAGACGCTCGAGGATTGGTCGCGCAATGCCGAGCCAGCGGTTGATACGTGGAATGTCGCGCTCCTCGTCGAAGGATTGCGTGCGGCGATCCTCTCCGAAGAACTGCTGGTGAACTGGAAAATGCCTGCGGCCGGGGACCTTGCACATGCACTCGGAGTATCGAAATCGACTGTGGCAAGGGCGTATCAACGGCTGCACGACGAGGGGTTGATGGCGATCCGCCACGGTGCGGGCGCCGTTGTGGCGAACGGTGATGAACCGCAGGTGGTCGGCCGAGCGCGAACCGGCCCGACGCAGTTGCTGTCGCGTGCGGGCAGCGGTGTCACAGAAATCGTGACAGACGCCGACAGCTGGACGGATAGCGTTGCGCCAGAGAGCTATTCAAAAATGATCTTGCGCGACCTAGGCGACTGGACGGAGATGCAGCGGCTACTCGAGGACTGGTCGTTCGGCGAATTGACGGCGGCTGGCCTCCCGGACTTCTCGGCGCTGGCGGATGCCTTGCGCGACGGGATCATCGACGGCAAGTTGCGTCCCGGCCAGTCGCTGCCGTCAGATCACGACCTCGCTGAGCATCTCGGGTTGTCCGTGGAATCGGTGACGAGGGCGTACGAACTGCTGCGGGACGAGCGGTATGTGCTGATCCGCCCTGACATCGGAATCGTGGTGGCGGATTCCGGCAGATGGTCCGACGATCACGAGCCCGGCGATGATCTGGATCTCGGTGCGCGCACGGTGGTCGGTGTGGCAGATCTGGTGGGGATACTCCCGGACTGGTCTTCGAGCACACTGCCGGAGCAAATGGGTCCGCGCATCACGATCCTCGTCGAAGGCCTGCGTGCGGCGATCCTCGACGGCAGGGTCCCGGTGGGCGGGCTGCTGCCTTCGACCGACGACCTTGCCGCAGCGCTCGGGCTGCAGCCGGTCAATGTTGAGTACGCCTATGGGTTGTTACGGGACGAGGGGCGTTTGGCGACCGAAGGGCGTGTGGGTACCCCACGCAGAACCTGGGTGACGATCGGTCCCGACTTCGTTGCGGGCGGGCAAGTCTCGTCGGCGGGACTGCGGCGGCTACTCGGGGATCGGTCGCTCGAAACGGCAGGTCTCGCGCCGAGTGCCGCGGATCTGTTTCGTGCGTTGCGGAAGGCGGTCCGCTCGCGCATGCTGCGCGTTGGCTGGCGGCTCCCCTCGACTCGGGAGCTTGCTGCAGAACTCGGATCGTCGGCGATGACCGTGTCACGGGTATACGGACAGTTGTGCGACGAGGGGTATTTGACGATCGACCACGGCGCAACGTCGATAGTAAGTCGCCTCGGAGCAGGGGAACATCAGTTACTCGGGGACTGGGCGGCAATGAAGACCGTCATTGCGGCGGGGTGGGATCCGGGGACGAGCATCGGCGAACGGCTGTGCACCGCGTTGCTGGCCGGCGGGGGGTTCGAGGATTCCGATCGTCTGCGAACGGTCGTGGCGCAAGCGGACAGGAAAGCGATGGCGCAGGCGCTCGAGGAGCGCAGTCGGTCCGGGCGAATCAGCATTGCACGATTGTTCGTGCAGGGGGAGACAGTGGATCGGACAGCTCAGTCGCTTGGTCTGAGCGACGCGATGCTGCACGACGTGCTGCGCAACTCGCTCATCGGGTTAGTCGAGTCGCTGACCCGTTCCGCGAACCTCATGGCAGCCGACACCACCAATTCCGAGTCTGATCTCGACTCCCGCGCGGCCGGCAATCCCGAGTCGCCGGCGCACCCGCCGCACGAGCCGACTGACGGCGTGTCACCGGAGGCGCTCACGGACACGGTGTTTCGCGAAGTGCTCCGCCTGGTGGGTACGGACCAGGTCGCCCACCGCATTGCCGCCGAGGCGTTCGCGCAGGCGGGCGATCACGATCCGGAAGCGCTGCTCACCCTCGCCCGGAAGCTGGCGGTCGACCACGTGCGGCACGCACGGTTCAGACAGGCGATCCTGTGGGACTTCATGTCCTCCAGCAATACCCCGTCGAACCCCCTGGTCCGAGCACTGGCGGGAGCGGATAGGCAGAAGTGGGATCGCGGTTTCGACGCCCTCGAATCCCATGAGCGCGAATACCTGCTGCTGCGATTCTGGGAAGGGCTTCCAGATGTCGTGGCAGCGGACACCCTGCACCTCACTGGGCATCCATGGAAACTGACAGCCGACACCATCAGCAGGTTGGCGACGTTGCTCGCCGCCGACAGGTCGTCCACCGGTGCAGACAGCGACTCACCGGAGGGTTCGCAGGACGCAAACCCCGTGCCGGGCCTGCTGCCGATCGAGGAGTATCGGTTTCTCGGTGGGACAGCAGGCGTGGACATGCCTGACGACGTCGCCTCGGCCATTATCGAGAGAGCGTTGCCATCACTCGCTTCGGCGATGAGTGGAAACTACAATCTCAACATTCGAGTCGGCCAATTCATGGTGCGCTTCGCCAAGTCCGGGGGCGATGGCCTCGACACCCGAGTCGAGCCGGAGGAGTGGCGGGTGCTCGAACTGCTCGCACAATATGGAGTCGGCGGCGGGCCACGTGTGTACGTACCACGGGTATTCAAGGTGCTCAACGGGGTCGAAATGCCCGATGGCAGCCGAGTCGATGGCGTCCAGATCCAAGGATTCGTGGACAACGCCGAACGGTTCGCCGATATGGCGAATGCTCCGGTCGAGCAGTTGGTTGCCGCTATCCAGGAACTACACAGACAAATGCGTGCTATCCCAGTGGGGTCCGGCGACACGGCAGAATCCGGAGAACCTCAGGATGATCCCGGAGAATTCATACGGCAACTGGTGGGCGAGCAGATGAAAATCCTCGAAGACGCACTTCCCGAGTTCGGCGCCATCCTCGCTGATCTGGAAGTACCGCAGCATCCGTTCGAGCCAGTTGTCAGAATGTCGTGGTCCCTCGATTTGGTACGGAACCGTTTACTCCATACGGACCTGCATTTCGGGAACATGCTCTTCGAAAAAGTCTTCCTCACCCTGGAGGGCGGCCGCATAACCGTCTTGGACTGGGAGCTGGCCAGACCGGGGCCCACGAGCTACGACTGGGCCCGCCTCTACCACCTGGAGGGTGTCGGGCCTTCCGGCGGCATCATCTACGGCATCCTTCTGCAGATCCAACGGATCATTCACGACGTCATCCGACTGACGCGCGCGGCGGCCTTCGGCCTCCTCACGCCAGAACAGATTCACTTCGCCAGTACCAAGTTGAAGCAGGCCTTCATAGCGGCGCGGACAGCATGGGGATACTGGAACGGTCTGCCCGACACGCCGATCGGTCTTGCGATCGGCGTGTACGACCCGCCTCCGGCACAGTGGACTGTCCCGACTGTTCAACCGGCGGCGACAGCCGGCCGCGTCCAACCGGCGACCGCCGAGCCGGAGACCACCGGCGCTGCGTTTTCCTCTACAAGACACGCGACTCCAGCGCCGACCACCACACCAACAGCCCGCGTCGTCCCCACGACGCCGTCGACAGTCGAGATCGCGATACCCGATCTCAGTGCCACATTTCGGAAACTCGAATCCTGGGCTCGTCGCCTTTCCGATGATCAGGCCCGGCAGTTGATGACCGATCTGCGTACCAGAATCATCGCCGACCTAGCGGCATTCGACGGTGGCGAGCCACAGTCCACAACCGAGGAGTTGGCAAGCGCGGCGCGTGCGTTGAACGTGCTGGTCGCCGAAGTGACTCGTCGGCTCGCCTGGAGTGCTCCCGGCCAGGTTTCCGACTATGCCTCGCTTTTCGAGGCAGCGCGATACCTCCGGGATCAACTGCCGACGGCACAAGAGCTCGCCGCCAGCGCGGACGCGGTGCGGGACAGTGTCGGGGCCATGGTCCCGCATCCCACGGATTATCGCTATGTGACCGGGCTGCACACAGTTCCTTCACTACTCGGGTGGAATGCTCACTTCGTCGAGCGGGCATTGGCGGCTGTCCCATGGAGCGAAGAAGCCACCTTGCCCAGAGATTCCGATCCGGCGGAAACGCATCGGGGACCGGTGGCTGTCGCCTACGAAAGAGTGGCATCGGCCTGGGTGTGGAGGGAGATCGGGGACTGGACGGACGTTATCGACGTCTACCTACTTACGCGATCGAGCAATGGCTTTGCCCCCGCGCTGGTCCGCGCCTTGCGGTCGCTGCCCCACCATGCAGCGGCGCTCGCCCGCGCACAGCCCGGGTCGACCCGAGATTTCGCAACCGCGGCCGAGCCATACCTGTCGAGCCTTCTCGAAACCGCACCGTATTACCTAGCCAATACCAGCAACTACGCGGCCGGGCTGGACCTCATCCGTCAAGCCGATGAAGCGCTGGCCGAGGTCGCTACCCGCCTGCCCGCCCACCAGGCGCCGCAGGATGCCTCGAACGCAATACACCAGCTACACATCGAACTCGCGGAACTCTACGAAGACCTGCCGGTCTATCGGCGTGCAGAGAAGATGTGCCAGGTCACACTCGATCGACTCCTGACAAACACACAAACCCGGGAGGCGATCGAGCAGACGCTGACGCTGCTGCGCCGGATGGGCAACCCACCGAACGGCGAGCCCGCGGATTCCGGAAGAGTCGATTGAACGCATAGAACTTGCGGGACCGACTGTTACGCGCCTCGCGCAGCAACGCAATGAAGCGATCATCGCCCCGATCGCCGCGACCGACACCATGCCCGACCTCGCTCTGGGGCCCCGGCCCGCGCGATTGGGCACGCTGTGATCGTGAAGAGTACTGCCCCTCGACGACTACCATTGCGGCATGTCCCCGCCACGCATCGAGCGTCCGGACCTTCCCGAGTACATGACCTGGGCGGAGCTGGAGCGACTCCCCGAGGAGATCGCCGAGCAGATCGAGCTGTGGAACGGACGCGTGGTGTGGGTGCGCCGCGGCCCTGCCGAGCACCAGACCTTCTCGAACCGTCTCTGGAGCGCAATCGAACGCTGCGCGCGAAAAAACCATGTCGGAGCATCCTGAGCCCTATTGGCGGGTGACCACCGAGACAAACATCTTCCTCGGGCGCAACGGCAAGTCCGATTTCTTGACACCCGACTTTCTCGTACACCGGTGCCTCGGATCCCCGTACCAGGATCTTCGAAGCGCTGACGTCGTGTTGGTCGGGGAGGTCCTGTCCCCGACCAACACGCAAACCGATATCGAGGCCAAGAAAGGCCGCTACGCGGGCTCCGGTATTCCGTGGTACTGGGAAGTGACCTTGGACCGTGCAGCCAGCGCCATCGCAACAGTGCGCGCCTACGGCCTCGACATCGGGCACGCCCAATTGCCGGATGGTGTCCACCCGTTGCGCGCCGCCAACTACATCCTCGCTGGCGAATGGACCCACGAGAACCCGGACGGTATCGCCATCGACTTCCCGTTCCCCATCGTCATTCCCTGGACCGAAGTCGAATACTGACCAAGACACCGATCACCATGTGCTGATCGATGAGTCCGAAAGCCAGCGCACCGCAACCCAATGCGGCTGTCACGGTGCCGAGCTGGTCGATGGCGCGGACCTGATCGGCTCGGGTGACCGGAACCAGCGCCAGCACCGCGATCAGCCCGAGCACCACGGCGGCGGAGAAGTCGACGATCCACTGCAATAATCCGCACTATGGTGCCGAGGTCCCGGGAATCATCTCGTCGGAGGGGCAGTGACGGACGAGCGGCGCGGCGCGGGTGGCGGTGTCTGGGAAGACATTTGCGTGAAGGCCGGATGATCGACGAGTTGTCCGTGCGCGTAGATCGCATCGCGCAGGCGCTGCCTGGTCGACTCCTCGGCCAGCAGCAGCACCAATTCGTCGCAGCGCCGTTCGAACAGCATCGACCGCAGGACCGACGCATCCGACGCGGAGCGGCCAGCGGCGGTTTCCGATCGCAACTCGCCCAATGGAACTCGCGAAACATCCGCCTTGAGCGGCAACATGGATGCCACCACCAGATCATCGGCATCGCGCAGCTCATCCCACCACTGCGCCGGAACCGGTTTGGCCTGCCGGAATGCCTGCAGGATCCGCTCGCGCACGGCGGCCGTCCCGAGTGCGGTCGCGGCATTCGGTCCCAGCCGTGCGGTGCGCGCATGCGCGTCCACGGCGAGTTCCACACAGCGCCAACCGATCCGGTCCGCGGGCACCGATGTAGCCCGATCCAGCAGCTGCGGTGCGCCGACCAGCTCCAGCCGGTCCACCAAACCCGATGCCGGACCCGCGAAATCCATCATCGCGGCGGCGCCGACCGAACCTGCTGTCGGAACGTCGCCCATTTGTCGGCTCAGCGCGTCCTCGATCGGTAACGAGGATGCCAGTGCGGTCAGCCGAGCCCCGGTTTTCTTGCCCCAGGCCAATGCGAATTCCGCGAGCACGCGACCCGGATCGGCGATCCCTTCCCAGGCCGCATCCGAAACCGACCACACCCACGGCGTCGACAGTTCTCGAGGCAGGTACACCCGCGCGGGCAACCATCCCTGCCCCTCGTTCGAGGTGACGAACGCGCCGATACCGCCGGGATGTCGCATAACCGACACCGCCCAGGCCGTGCCGAGTGCCGCGGACTCGGCCGCCGCGAGCAGGCTGCTCAGCAGAGTGCGCGCCAGTGCGAGATCGCCGTCGACCCGTTCACCGACCATGAAGGTGGGGGCGGCCGCCGCGAACATCGCGGCACCGACCGCATTGCGCAGATGGTCACTGCCGGAAGGCTTTTCGGATTCCTCGGCGGCCGCATCTGACTCGACCGGAACACCGGGGGCCGGACGCGGCGGGGGCGCGTTCTTGCCGGGCGGTACCGAAACACCCGGGGCCGAAACACCGGACACCGATGGTGGTCCCGCCGAAACTCGTGGTCCCGCACCGGAAAATCGCGAATCGACCCCCTGGGGCGCTCGCGTGTCCGCCCCTGATGCCGACGGACCCGCGGTGGGACCCGCCGTGGCCGGTGGCGCGCCAGTGGGCGGTGCCGTAATCGGCGGCGGCCCAATGACCGGTGGCGGCGCTACCGGACCCGCGAACGCGCCCGACATGGATCCGAGCAAGCCTCCCGGTGCCGAATTCGCGTGTTCGCCATCGGGCTCTGCCCCCAGCGGCCTATCCGTACCGGCCTTCGACGCCGTACCTATCACGTCGCGATCGGTGGAATGGCTCTCCGACGTCGAGCGGGTCTCCGCCGCAGCCGATGTCGAGCCATCGTCACCGGAAGTCGTCGAGCCCGAGTGGGATGCGCCCGCGTCCGCGGCACCCGCGGATTCACCGATATGCTGCGGTCCCCGCACAGAGTCGGGCGCCGACCCGTACCCGGGCGCACCCATCCCCGTCGACGGCGCGCTCGGCGCCTGCACCTGCGGCGCGTTATCCGGCTGCGGGCCCGTCGGTGGCTGTGTCGCGAGCGTGCTGTCGGTGCCGCCCGGTGCTTGCGGTCCGTGCGGTCCGCCGAGATCACCACCGGGTAGCGGTGAGAACGGGCGCGGCAGCCCGAGCTGATCGAACAGCCGGTTCAGCGCATCCAATGCCGGAATCCTGGGCACGCCTTGGCCATCCGGCAACCGCCAGCCATGGGGCCTGCCGGGAGGACCGGGCGGCAATTGGTGCGAAGTTCCGGGATGCCGCGGCCCATGCCCCGCGTGCGGCTCCGAATGCCCGCGATTTCCGGGTCCGCCAGAGGATCGCCGTTCCCACGGCCCCGGCTGCCCCAACGCCGCTGCGATAGCCGCCAACTCCGGCAGGCCACCCGGCCCGATCAGAGTCAGCGCATGCGCCGCCACATCGGCGACCTCGGCCCGAGCCTTTGCGATGATCCTCTTGACCTCGGCGCGTTCCTCATCAGCGGTCGAGCCGTCGCCGTCATCGTCGGAGACCTTCTCGGGAACAGCGCGAATTTCGCGGTCCGCGCCGTAGACGATATCGAGAATCCGGGTGCGCGTCCGGTCAACGATTCCGGCTATATGCCCGAAGGTGTCGGCGGTGGCCACGAGCGCATCGACGAAACCTCGCAGTGTTCCTTGCTGGGCGCGCAGATCGTCCTTGATCGGATCCAATCCGGCACTGGATCGGACACTGTCTTCGAAGGCCCGGCGAGCGCGATCGGCCTCCTCGGGATCCAAGGCCTCCGCGCCGTCACGCGCCGATGACTCCAGCGCACGCCACTCACGCGGCGAGATCTCCGGCCAGTTCTCGCCGACAATGTCCTTCCAGTACGGACTGTTGCGCTCTTCCGGGTCCATCCGGAAATCAGATCGACCTGGATACCTGGGCACCGCCCGCGACATCGGCACCGTGGAGGGCTTGGTTGGTCTCGACGACATACCGGTACATCGAACCGGCATGGCTGTTCAAGTCATCGATCCTGTTTCCGAACCATCCGAGGATCAGATCCCGCACCTCGACGCTCCGGTGATCGAGCTCCGACACCGGCTTGTGCTGCAACACGAAAGCACCGGTGGTCGCATTGACCTGACCGGTGCTGGAGGTCACGATCCCGAAGTGTCGACCGTGAATCGCGGTCACATCGTCCGGGTCGTCCATATCCAGGATGTAGGTCATGGCGGGTCCTGTCTGAAAGATTCCTGCGGTCAGGAGGTGGTGCCGAATTCGGCGATCTCGGTTGCCCGATAAGAGGATTCGGTGGGCAGATCGAACGAATCGATGGTGTACGGGCGGGTGCCGTTGTACTCCATCTCGGCGCGCAGGCCGACCCTTGACTTCATATGCGCCAACCGGGCGAGCCGGACGATTTCCGCGGCCAGCCAGGCGTCCCCGTTGTCCCTGGCATCGTCGGTGATGTGCAGCCCGACGACCTCGCCGTCGCGACCGCAGGCGACACCGACGGTGTGGTCCGGATTGAACACCTCGTAGATCAGGGTGCGCCAATCCGGCGGCGGGACATCGTCGAGGTCCTCCGGATACAGATCATTGAATTCGGTCATCGGCTACTCCTAGGTGCGTGCGACGGTGCCGGGCGCGATCACTCGGTCGGGCGGGCCCGCGGCGGGTCTGTCCGGAACCGGATCGTCGGGGGCGGACAGCTGCTGCGCCAACGCATTCCAGGCGACGTCACCGATGGTCATGACCTGACTCAACTGCCAGAATCGCGTCCCGAGATACATCTCGCCGGTGCCATCCGGCGCGATGTCCAGGTGATCCGGCCCGTCCGTTGTCGGGTTGAGGGTGATCGTTGTGGCCGGGGGAAATTGATCGTCGACATTGAGGATCGTCGCGCCGCTGCCGGGGATGAAACTCTGCCGACAGCGGTCACTGGCCGCCACCGCCAGATCGGAACTGTTGGTGGTCAGCGTGACATCCGGATTCAGCAACAGCTGCAGCACCCAGGAACGGGCCGCCTGCTCCGGATTGTCGGCATTGATCGAAATGGTCAGTGTCGCCGAAAGATCCACGACCAACACGGCGTCGGCACTGGTGACGCCGACAACCACCAACCGCTTCGGCGAACCGGCCGGATACGGCAGATCGTCCGCGGCGAGGGCGATGACATCGGAACCGACACCTACTCCGGTGACCGGATGCGCGTTCACCGTCCCCGTCGACACATCGATCGCGTACGCGCACAGCAGATCCGGGGTGCGATCCGCGACCCCGGCTAGTCGGACCAGCCCCTCGCGATGCAACCACCGGACGGTATCGGCGACGGTGACGCCATCGCCATCACTCATGACGCCTGCTCCGCGGTCGCGGCGGCCGGTTCCGGTTCTGGTTCATCGGCCCAGGGATCCCGGTCCATGAGCTGCTCGTACTGACGTGCCGCGTCGGCAGTGCTCTCCCGGATCGCGGTGACGATCTCGGTGACCAGTTCATCGCTTTCGAACCGGTCGACGGTGCCCGGAGCGAGGTAGAGCCCGACCAGCCGTCCCATGGCATCGACCTCCGGAATCACCGCTCCGCTCGGCGAAGGCCGCCGGGCACGGATGCCATCGATCTTCTCGCGCAGATCGGCGATCTTATGGCGCAGTTCGCGCGCGGCATCGAGCGCCGCCTGCACATCGGGGTGGATATCACTCATGCGGAACCTCCGGATTGGGACGCCTGACTGGGCTGGGACGGCGTCGGCGGTGTCACGGTCGGCGCGATCGACGGCTTCTCGCCGATCACCTGTTCGGTATGCGGCGTGTCGTCGACATACATCAGCCGATCCGGATGCCAGGCCACCACGCGATTGCGTTCGTTATTGCCGCTGCCCGCGCCACCCATGCCCGGTGACATCGGCATATACGGCATCATTCCGGAACCGGTACCCGCGGCGCGCGCCCCGGCAGCCGACGATGCCGACAACGGCTCGATCACCGGCGTTCGAGGCAGACTCGACGAGCCGCTCGCGGTACTGCCCGAGGAACCGACCATCGGCATCGGGCCGACCGCGACGGTCGACGCGCTCGTCCCCGAACTATTGATCGCGCTGGTGATGTCGGAGATCGGTGTCACACCGCCGGTCGAACCGCCACCGGTCAGTGCGCCGTAGTCGGTCGATCCGTAGTCGCCGTAGCCGTATTCGTCCAGCCCCTCTGTCGAGTTGTTGCTGCTCTGATTCAGCAGCGGCATACCGGCAGACATCAGCGAACTCATCATGGTCGGCAACATGGAAGCCAGACTGCTCAGCATCTGGCTGCTGTCGCCCGAACCGTTCGAACTGCCCTTGTCCGAACCAGTTTTCGACGAACCCGCGTTTTCCGCGTTCTTCGAACCGACCGTGGTGGCGTAATCGGTGATCGTCTCCGCCGAGCGCGCGTTCTGCTCCTGGAACTTCGCCAGCGCGGCCTGGATACCGAGCTCGTTCTTGGAGCGCATCGCCTTCAACAGTTCCTGGCGCGCGGCGACGATCTCCTCGGGCGTAGGGTGTTTGGCCTTCGCCGTGGTGAAGGCATTGCTGTAGGTATCGATGCCATCGACCAGCTTGCCGAGCCCGGCGCCGAGTTCATCGAGCCAGCTGCGATGTTTGGTCAATTCCGACGCCGCGGCCGAACCGACCGGAACCCAATGCTGCATCGCTTGCGTGGCCTCGTCCACGCCGGCCAGCGCGGCCGGGTGGAAGCCACCGAGGAAGCCTCGGACATCCGCCGACAGTTTGTTGGCCGGACCCGTGCCGAGGCCACCACGCAATTGGTTCGCCATGGTCAGCGGATCGATGCTGGCACCGGCCGGAGGCAGGTTGAAATCCGGCGGCTGCCGCACCGCGAGCGGCGCCGGCTCCGCGACGGGATTGGCCAATACCTCACCGCCACTGCCGTTTATGGTGCGCGCACCCTCGTCGTCAGCGACGGTGTAATCCGCCGCCGCCGCGCCCAGCTTCTGCGCGGTCTTGTGAATCTCGCTGAGCACACCCGACATTCCGTTCAACAGGTTGGCGGCGTGGGCATTGAGCTGCGGAACCGCCTCGGCCGAAATCGGGTCGCTGCCCGCGGGCAGCACCCAGCCCGTGGGCAGCGACTGCCCGGTGGCGTGCGCCAGCGCGGCGAGTTTCGCCGCCGCGGCGGCGAGTTCCGCCGGATTGACGTCCAACGCCATCACTGCCTCCTCTCACCCGGGCGCATGCTCAGACAGGCGCCCCGCCCGTGGCCGCGAGCACCGACGTGCCGGACTGGTCGCCCGTCGGGGCACCGCCGGGCGCGTGGCCGGACTGGTCGCCCGCCACAGGCGCCTCGATGCCAGCCGGGTGGAAAAATCCGGAGAATTCGCCGAACTCCCCAGCGGTGTCCGACAACTGGTGCAAGTTGTCGGAAGTCAACTCCTGCAGCTTGCCAGCAATAATGGCCTCCAGCCTGCCGCCGGCCTCCGGGGTGCCGAACTTCGCAACCACGGCCGTGCGATCCTTCCAGACGGCGACATCGCCGGTCGTCATGTCGTTCGGATCGACAGACTTGCCGATCTGCTTCTTGTCCGACCACTTCGCCGGTGTCTTCTCATAGGCGGCCTGCGCGTCGGTGCCGCCCTGGTTGCCGAAGGCGGCATCCAGTCCCAGCGCGGCCACCGCCCAAACCCGCTGCACTTCGCCGTTGGGGAAGGGGTAGTCGACCTTGCCGTCGGTGCCTGCAGTGCGGCCGGGCACCGGACCACCGGGCTGTCCTTGACCGGTCTGCGACGAGGAAGTGCCGGGAGCCGGTGTCGTCGACGACGCGGGGGTACCGGATGCGGTCGTCGCGGGCGTCTGCGCCTGGGCTTGTGGGGCGGCCGAGGCGGGCTGCGCGACGGTCGGCTGCTGCTGGACCTGGCCATACGGGTTGTTGTTCTGGTCGAGCATGCGGCGCATCATCTCCTGCTGCTGGAGCTGCTGCATCCATGGTCCGAGCTGGTTCATCATGTCGCTCAAGCCGGAGGAGCCGACGCCCGTATCCATCCCGGAGTACGGGGAGGATGCCGCGGCCGGGGTGGTGTTGGTGGGGTAGCTGGAGTCCCCCGACCCGGTCGAACCCGACCCGGTGCCCGTGCCATCCGAGCCGCCGGTGCCAGTGCCAGTGCCAGTGCCGGTGCCAGTGCCGTTCGACGAGCCGTCACCACTGGAGCCATCCGCACCGAGGTCGATCGGTTTCCAGGCGTCATCGGCTCCGGTGCCCGTTCCGTTGCCGTTGCCATTGCCGGCCGGCTGGGCCGGGCCCGGATCATAAGGGTTGCCATTCCCATTGCCGGTACCGGTACCGGTACCCTTCTTCTTCAGCTCCTCTAGTTCCTTTTCGAACTTATCGGCCCGCGCGTCCGAATCTTTTGCCTTCTTCGTCAACTCGGCGATTGTCTTGGTCTGTTCATTGATCTTGGTGGCACTGTCGGACATTTTAGCCAAAGCGTCCTTATAGACTTTCGTTACATGCTGGATCCCGTCCGAAACGTAGGAAAAGATCCACGCGTCCATCGTCATGCCATTGTCTGGTGGCTTTTCGGCATAACCGCTCAGGGTGTTTATCGCGTCAGTCATGTAGCCGTTATATTCCACGAGGTCTTCTTTAACGCCCTTTGTCGTTTTAATCGCTGCCACGACCTCGGACCGCAGACCAGCGAAATCACTCTTGAGTTCACTGTTTTTTTGCTGATAATTGGTGATGGCCCCAGATCTCAGCTGACTCATATTGATCTCGGCAACCTGCTTCACCTCGCCAGGATCCGGCATATCGGATGTCTTCCCACTGCCCTGAGCCTTCCAGCAGGGGATAACTAAGTTCAGCAGGTCCTTATCTATAAGGTTCTTTGTGGTCGACGATATATTGTAAGTTTTTCCTTCAGGATAACCTTTTTCGCGTTGATCATCCGGAACCCAGAGGATGGGCATATCTGGAGCCTCTGTCATGACAGCACCGGCCATGCCTGCTGCGACTGACCTTCCGAGTTATAATCTCCAACTATCGCGTTCGAATTCTTGTCCCCGTAGTATCTACCCTGCATATCCGCCCCCGCAGGACGAGTAGGGATCACCTTGAGCGCGGTATCCGCTCCACCATTACCACCACCGCCGCCGCCGGAACCCCCACCGGGCATGCCGGGCATATCGAATCTGGTCGCAAGGTAGGAGCCGGCCACTTGTCCGGCCGTTTGCATCGGATACCGGAAATTTTGATTACGTAGACGGGGGATCATGGCGCGTGCGTTATTGGCAACCCGCGCCCCAAAGCTGATCGGGCTTCGTCGAAGCGCATTTCGGGTGACAACCGAAGCACCGGCGAGGGCGTTAGGGCTATTCCTGAACAGTGCCCGCGCAGCCCCGCCGAGCATAGGCGCACCCGCCGCTCGCACGATCTTACCGGCCCCTCCTGAGAACAGCGCACCCTCGCCAGCCGAGGTGAGAACGTCAGTGACGCCGTGAATCTTCCCATTGATCGCGTCCGAAGCAATGTTGGCGACCGCGCCACCGATGATGCCACCAGCACCCGGCACGATCATGTTGCCCACGATCGGCAGCGCGACACTGACGGTTGTGGACAGGGCGGTCTTCCACCACGACATCAGCTCACTCCTTCTGCACCGCCGCCCAGCGGCGACCGAACTCGTCAAAGCCATTGTTGACGCTTCCCAGTAATGGGAACCGGTGTTGCCGTCGCAGCGGCCAGGATGGATCCTCGGAAGACTGACACCGCTGTGCCCGAAACTCCGTGGCCGCCACGGAGTTTCTCGGTGACCGTTCGAGGAGGAAGCGCCGGATGAGTCCTCGTCCCCGCCCATCTGGGGCGTCTCGCGTCATCATCGACTCGCGCACGCGGTTGTGGCTGGACGGTGCGCTATGACGAGCCCGGCGGTAGGGGCGGAGCCGGTCGTCGCTGATCCGGAATTCGATCCGGAGACGGATCCCAATGCGGGCGAGGGAGATTCGTCATCGGAGTCGGCGACACCGTGGACTCGGTTGGGGCGGAGAGATGGCGGCCAGTCGGGGCAGCCCGGAGTTACCACGCCGGGTGGCAGCGGGCCGGGGTCGACGGCGGATCCAGGTGGTCAGAGTGCGGTGCCTGGTCAGCCCCCGGCCGGTTCTGGTTCTGGTCAGGTTGGTTCGGGTAAGGGGGTGGCACCTCCGGCGGCGGGTGGGGTTGCGCCTGGGGCGGGTGCCGGGGGGCAGCAGGGTGCGCCCGCACCAGCGCAGGCGGCGCCCGCACAGCAGAGCCCGGCCCAGGCGGCTCCGGCGGGTGCGGTGGCGCCGAATACGTCTCGAACCACTGATGATTCGAGGGCCGCTGATCACGGTGGTGGTTTGTTGGATCCGGAGACGCTGACCTCGTTGGCGCCGACGGCGATGATGGCCGGGGCGATGATGCTGCCGATGATCGCCTCCGCCTTGGCTGGACTCGGCGGGGGCGGATCCGGTTCCGGTAGTGGGGGTTCCGATGGCGAGGGCGGTGCGAGCGGCGGGCTGAGCCCCGAAGCCCAAAAAGCCATCGACGTGCTCAAACAAATGAAAGAAGTCTACGGCAAAGGCGACACCGACGACTCCGAAACCCCCACGAGCGGAAAACAACTCGGCTCCACCACCTCCAGTGGCACCGGGTCCGGGGCGACCGCGACCAAACTGCGGGCCCATCAGCTGTATCAACGCAACGCCGCCGCCGCGTTCAACAACCTCGACAACGACCTCGTCAACTACATGCGTTCCATGGCGGGCAACCACAAGATCGACAAGAAAGCCGTCATCGCCCTGCTCCGCGAGGTCGACACCCAACTCGCCGAAATCGGTTCCGCCGCCTACACCAAAGCCGGACAGCAGAAAGTCCACCAGATCCTCACCAACGCCCTGGCCAAAGCCGCCAAAATCGTCTCCGGCGGCAACGCAGCCGCGACCGGCACCGCCGCCGAAATCAACCGCCTCACCAACCAATACATCTACAACCTCGCCGGACGCGAATACCAGGCGGCAAGCAGCAGCGGCGCCACCTCGGCGGCCGCGCAGCAGGCGGTTGCAGTGGCAATGGCCCAGCAGGGCGACCCGTACGTATGGGGTGCGGAAGGGCCTGGGTCATTCGACTGCTCCGGACTCATGCAATACGCGGCCAGAGCCGCCGGAGTCAACATTCCACGAGTCGCCGCGGACCAGTACCGCCAACTCCCCAAGGTCAACCCCGCCGATATTCGCCCCGGCGATCTGATCTTCCCGGATTCCGAATTCAACAACGGCAACCCGGGCCACGTCATGATGTACATCGGCAACGGGCAATGCGTCGAAGCGCCACGCACCGGTCTGAACGTCCGTGTGACAAACCTGCCGCGCAGCTATCACGCCAGCCGCTTCAGCTGATCCGAATCCACCACGGATTCAGTAGCCTACGTACGCGCCACCGTGGTGCAACTTCACGATGCCGGGGACATCGGCGACCGAACCGTAGCGGTCGATGGCGTACCGCACCCCGGCGATGATGTTGTCGACCGGATTCCAGATATCGCGATGTCCGGGCAGGGCGTGGGCATTGAAGGTGGAATCGATGGTCTGCATCAACCCCTTGGAGGGATGTCCGGCCGCGGCATTGCTGTCCCAGCCGTTGATGGCGTGCGGATTGCCCGCGGATTCGTGCTGGATGATCGCCGCGACATCGGCGGGGTTGATCTGGCTGATGTCATAGCCGTTCTGGTGCAGGATCTGCAAGGCCGTATTGATCCATTGGCCCACTTCACCGGTGGGCTGTGTACTCGGTGGACCGCCGCTGGCGGCGCGCGACAGATACACCTGTGGTCGGGCTCGCCCCGAGTCCTGGACATACCGATTGGCCAGTGCGGCAATCTGTTCGGCCGAAACCGCCGCGGTCGTTTGCCCGTTTCCGAGCACCGCTCCGGCCCGCTGCAGGGCATCACCGAGTGCGACCATCACCTGACGCTGGGTCGCGGCGGAATTTCCGACCGCACCGAGCGCGGTCAACGCGGCATCGGCCTCGGCGATGATCGAGGCGATCGCCGCCCGCCCCTGGATGGTGTCAGCGGCGGCACCGCCGAGGATTCGGCCGAGTTCCGCATTCAGGTTGCCCAACGCATCGTTGTGTTGAGTGCCGGTCTGCCTGTTGGCCGAATACTGCGACCCGAAAGCACCGTCCCAAAGCACTGGCCCGGTAGGCGCGCCATTGCCGACCAGCGGCGGCGCGTTCGGCTGCCCGGTGTCGGACCTCGGTGTTCCGTCACCGTACTGCGCGGAGATCGACGCCAATGCGCCCATCGCCGCTGCCGCCAGCGGACCGGCACCAGCGGCGGCGGCCAGATCCGATCCGCCGCCAACGGCCGAAGTGGCTGGCGGAGTGGATGATCCGGGCAGCGGGCTTGCCGATTGGCCGCGCACTGCGGTGGCCGCGGAACTCGAGGTGGCCGCACCGACCGACGGCGACGGCGGCATACGCACCGCGCCGCCGCGGGCCGCCGCGGCAGTGTTGCGGCGGGGTTCGGACGTTGCGATCCCACCGCGAGCGTCCCGGGCATCGTCGACGCTCGGTTCCGGCACTTCCCGTCCCGCTGGCATCAGTACGGTTCGTACGGTCGACCATTGCGGACCGCTACGACACCCGGCACGTTCTGTACGGATCCGTACCGATTGATGGCATAGCGGACGCCGGCGACGATGTTGTCGACGGGGTTGCGAATATTGGTGTGCCCCTGCACTGCCCATTGATTGAAGGTCGGCCCGATGGTCTGCATCAGTCCGATAGATGGAGTCCCGTTATCGGCGTTGCTGTCCGTTAGATTCATGGCGTTCGGATTACCACCGGATTCGTAATGAATGATGATCGCGATGGCTTCGGGGTCGATTTTGCTGATGTCGTACCCCATCTGCTGTAGTACCTGCAGCGCCTGCTGAATCCATTGCCCAACAGTGCCGCCGACCGCCGCTGTGGTACCTGTGGCGCCGCTGCTGCTTGCCGCCTGGTATTCGCGTCCGGCGAGGTTGTAGATGTATTGGTTGGTGAGGCGGTTGATTTCGGCGGCGGTGCCGGTCGCGGCTGCGTTGCCGCCGGAGACGATTTTGGCGGCTTTGGCCAGGGCGTTGGTGAGGATCTGGTGGACTTTCTGCTGTCCGGCTTTGGTGTAGGCGGCGGAACCGATTTCGGCGAGTTGGGTGTCGACCTCGCGGAGCAGGGCGATGACGGCCTTCTTGTCGATCTTGTGGTTGCCCGCCATGGAGCGCATGTAGTTGACGAGGTCGTTGTCGAGGTTGTTGAACGCGGTGGCGGCGTTGCGTTGATACAGCTGGTGCGCCCTGAGTTTGGTCGCAGTAGCTCCGCTGGCGGTGCTGCCGCTGGTCGTGGTGGAGCCGAGTTTCTTTCCACCGGTGGGGGTTCCAGAGCCGCTGGAGCCGCCGGAGCCGCCGGTACCGCCGGAGCCGTAGACGTCTTTCAACTGTTTGAGGACTTCGACGGCCTTTTGAGCTTCGGGGCTCAGCCCGCCGCTCTCCCCGCTCTCGCCGCCGGAACCCCCACTACCGGAACCGGATCCGCCCCCGCCGAGTCCGGCCAGCGCGGAGGCGATCATCGGCAGCATCATCGCCCCGGCCATCATCGCCGTCGGCGCCAACGCGGTCAGCGTCTCCGGATCCAACAACCCACCGCCATGATCAGCGGCCATCGAATCATCAGTGGTCCGAGAGGTATTCGGCGCCACCGCACCCGCCGACGCAGGCGCGCTCTGTGCGGGCGCCGCCTGAGCCGGAGCCTGCGCGGGCTGTTGTCCCGCAGCCCCCGGCGCAACCGCCTCCGGCGCGCCAGCACCCGCCGGAGGCACTACATTCTTACCCGAACCAAACTGACCAGAACCAGCCGGAGCCTGACCAGGCATCGCGGGCTTATTCTCCAGGTCCGAACCCTGCTGTGGCGCTTGCGAATTCCCACCCGAACCCGCCCCCGGCAGCCCCGGCGCACCCAGTCCGGGACTCGATCCCTCTCGAGCTTTTCGCGTCCAGGGCGTTACTACCCCAGCTAGGGCACCATCCCCGGAACCCGCCTCCGCATCCGCATCATCGCCAGCCGGCTCCACCCCCGCGTCCCACACCAACGGACTGGTCACGAATCCCCCTTCAACACCCGCTTGACCCGAACATCACCTCCGGTCGGCAGCACCTGTTCGACGACTTGCCCCGAATCCGGATCGACAGTGATGATCTGGGTTGCGTCGACGGCCACACCGACACGTGTGGGGGCGTTGGACCGGTAGTCCCAGAAGACCAGATCCCCTGGCGAGACGGCGGCCGCGTCGACTCGCTGTCCGCAAACACCCTGAGCGGCAATAGCACTCGGCAGCACGACGGCCGACCGAGCGGTGGTTGTCGAACTCGACGGCCGCCCGCAGGCAACCTGGGGCGACTCGGTTCGCGGCATCGTGGCACCCGACGACGAGCCGACCGCGCCGCCCCCGGTGCCCGCGGCCGCCTGGAGACATTGCCCCGTCATCGCCGCACCCGATGCCGCGTCGATGACGCTCTTGGACAATGTCGCGGCATCGACGGTGCCCGGCGCTCCATTGCGGCCGGGTTCGAGCGTCGCCGGGTTGCGGGCTACCGCCAGCGCGTATTGCCGCGCGCACTCGACGGCGAGCCCGGTATTGACCGTCTGCAGCGGCGGCAGCTGCCACGATGCCGATCGCATCGCGGACGCGCACGAACGCTGCCAGTCCGAGGCATCGGTGTCATCGGGCGCGATGGTCCACTCGGCATACGGGTTGGTGGTAGGCACCTCGGACTCGGGAATGGTGTCGGCTGCCCGGCGCGAGGTGGTTGCGCTCGACGTCGTCGTGACGGCCGGATCCGGACCGACGGCACTATCGCATTGGTAGTGCAGATCCGCGGCGGCCGACGTGGAGGTGTTCCCCGCCAGCGTCATAAGCATCCCCCCCACCCCGCACACCCCAACCACGCAAAAGAGTAGAGCCCACGCCCACCCCGGGATCATCGCGAAGATTACCAGGCGATTAATCATCGAATACCCTCTCGGCGCAGGTCGAGCAATCTATTTTCCTGTATGGCGACTTAATTCCCGATCGCTCGGTTCACCGGAGCCATGCCTGGTCCCCAATTCGGATTAGCGGGATTTCCGCCACTCGGCGTTACCATAACCGGTAGAGCTCCGGTCCCGCCTTCCATCTGGTAACGCACTCTGGTGGCAGTGTGGGCCGCGTCCCGCATATTACGATGAGACTGCACATTTGTTACATCCCCCCTGAGATTATCGAAGGCAGTCTCCAAATTTAAGGCATTCTCGTTAACAATCCACTGCTTCATACGAACCGCCGTGTCTGCATCCACGTTAGCCAGCCGCAACGCCATCCTCTCGTTTACAAGGGGGTTCGTCGGATTCCTATTGTACGGCGTACCTACCGCAACCTCTTCCAGGGCTTGCATCATCCTTCCCGCGCGATGGGGGTCGGTGGAAATCAGATTCATGTATTCTTGCACGTAATGGAGCTGTGGTCGGTATCCGCTTGTGGCACCGCCATCGAGGGCGACGCCACCCGATCTGAACGCACGGTACTCCCGAACCGCCTGCTCCAAGGTTCCGATGTGGGCTGCCGTCTCTTCGACGTAGCGCTGCCTCTGCGCCGGAGTACCAGTTCCGCTGACCACCAGTCGAGATGAATTCTCGACCTGGTGCACCGCAGCGGCTACGAAGGACAAGTCGGCATCCCGCAACGGAGTGGCGGCCGCGGCGTTCCTGATGGTCTCGACCGAATTGGCCGATATTCTCGCCATTCTCTCATCCTGAGCACCGGCACCGAGCATTGCCCCGAATGCATCGCCCGAACTGCCACCATTTCTTCGAATAACACCGTATGCAGCACCGGCGTTTCCGAAGTATGTGTCCAATCCGCCGTACGCCTCGGCTTCTTCCGCAGCCGTTCGCGAAAAAAACTCCCGGTTCATATATGACATGGCATACCAGCCTCGCGCCCCACCGAACCGCCCCTCGTCGACCCACACCCCGCCCTGCGCCTTCGCCATCGCCTTCTTCATCCTGGATTGCGGATGGAACGATCCGGGCAATCCCATCATCATCCATTCGGTCAACGGCGAGTTGGCAATCGTGCTCGCGCCACCCATCAGGGCCAACATCCCCATACCCGACATCTTGTGGCCTGCACCGAATTGCCCCATGCCGAGTGCGGTCCCACCGCCTCCGGACCCCCCGCCAGCCCGCGAACCACCATTCTGAACGGCCAGTGCGAAGCGGTTGGCAATCCATTCATTGCCACGATCGAGGTTGGCGGTGAAGCGTTTCGCCTGCAGGAAGGCGACTATCATCACTACCGCGGTGATGAACAATACCGCGGTTTCGCGGCCTTTCGCCTGTTTCAACATCTCGTTCTCGATCAATGCCACGACCGAGACAAAAATAATTTCAGCGGCCATCCGAAAGAACGAAAAGAAACCATGGACGACACTGCGAATTGTGAATGTTTGCGTCGGGCCGTACACGTAGCCACCCGCGGCGAAGCCGAAGAGACCCATGAATCCCCAATAGATCGAGTCCAGCCCGGACCATACGATCTTGATGGCCATATACCCGAAGAAAGGCATGATCCCGAACAACATCAAAAACAGTAGCACCAGACCGGCACCGACCTGGCCCATACCGGGATTGTCCGCGGCCGACGCTGCAGCGGAATCGTTGCAGGCCTTCAGCCCCTTCTTGACTTGGCTGTCACTGCCAGCCAATATGCCGGATGACCACGCATTAGCACATCCCGGCCGTTGGTCGACGATATGACCGAAATTCCAAACCTGCAGCGGATGGCGCACAAAATTGTCGACCATGTTCTCCTGCATGGTCTCCGCAACCGCGGAGGGATTTGCATGGTTGTCGCCGTTCAGGCCCGCCGCCACGGAAAGGCCGACATCACGCCCCTGGGCCATCATGCCGTGCGGGGAAAACACTTCTTCCAGTGGATCTCTGAGGAACAGCGCACTCAGGCTCGCCAGTATGAGCAAGGTCGCCACTTGGAACGAAGCCTTGGCGAAAAACCCGCGAGCAACGAAGTAGGCAACGATGAGCGAGCCGAGCGTGACGAAGAAGAAGAACATCGCCGTCGTCGCGATCTGAGCAGTCAAGCTTCCGGCGGCCCCGGACAAGGGTGCGCGGATCCAATCGAGCCAACTCAGGTCGATCGCTGAATCGAACGCCCAGATCGGCAGGACCACGACAAGAAGGAACAACGCGCACATAAAGCCGAGGACCGCCCCCCACACGGTTGTCATCGGATGCCATATGCTTTCGTCCCTCGTGACGTACGTATATTGCCACACCGGGACCCCGTAAGAATCCCGCATATCCGTAGCACCCAGCACGCTGTTACCGCCGGACCGCGCGGTGTCGGTGTCGGTTTGCGCGCCGGCCACCGCACCGAGCGCGACCGGCATCACAACAAGCACGAAGAATGCGACCAACCCCCAGAAGATCCAGCGTCGGCGCCGGGTCGCGGTAATCCACAGCCAACATCGGTGCGCGAGCACCGTCGGCTGCCAGCGGACCGGGTCCCAGGACTCCAGTTCGCGCCCCAGATCGGAGCCGTGCCACGCGCGCGACCAGGTGGGCACGGTGGCCGGGAGTCTCATACGATTTCCTGACGTTGCGGTAATGCGGAGCGCACAGCACCCTTCCCCGAGGGTGTGCTGCTGATCGCCTCGGCCCGATCCTCCCGCGCCGGACCGAGCACCTTGCCGCGGCCGATGCGGTTGAGCGCATCCCGCATGAACATCTCGCCGCGTCGCTCCTCTGGCACCTGCCGCCCCTGACCAACCGGGGGCGAGGTCTCCTCACGCAGAACCTGCAGCAAGAACGGCGCCTCTTCCAGATCGACGCCGAGCCATTCCAGGCTGTTGCGGGCCAGCGTTTCATCCCGCTGTCGGAAGACGAACCGGTTGGGAATCAGATTGTGCGCCGCGCCCTGGAAGTCGGTCGCCGGATCGTGCGACGCCAATCCGATTGCGGCCAAATGCTTTCGACCGTCGCGACTGAAGTCCGAGGTCACCGCCGAGCCGACCTGGGTCTGGGTGAAATGGTGCGCCTCGTCGCCGACGAGCAGACCGAATCTGCCGTTGTCGGTGAGGAACGCTTCCCTGGCGGCAACGCCGACCAGTTCATAGAGCGCGGTGCCGAGACGCTTGGTCAGCGGCAACCGGTTGTACAGGTGCGGGGTGGTGAGTTCCTCCGCCGTCGGCAGAGCCAGATTGTGGCTGCGTACCACCGTCGCCGCGGCATCGAGCCGCAGCGGGCGCAGTTTCGGATCGAACAGCACCGGAACCCGATCGACCACGGTCCCGAGCCGGGCCGCCAGATCGGCGTAGTCCTCCCCTACCCCGGGTGTGTCCCGCAGCCGCCGTACGACCTGCAAGAAGTCCAGCAGACTCCGAATGCCGTGCTCGGCAATCCCTCTCGGTGTCAGCAGATTGCTGGCGGCCGCGCCGGCACCGGATGTCGGCGACAAATCCAGCAGCGGCAGAATCGAATCCAGCGCCCGCTCCCCCGCGATCCGCGGATCGAACAGGCGCAGCGGATCCAACGACACCGTCGGATTGGCCAGATCGATGACGACCGCATTATCGATCGAGGACGCGAAATGCTCCCATTCACCGACCTGACTGCGATCGATGGCCAGGAATTGCCCGCCCATATCGTGGACCAGCACGGCCATGAGCTTCAAGAAATAGGACTTGCCGGAGCCGAGCTCACCGGTGACCGCGAACGACGCGGACAGGTCGTGCAGCGCCGCTTCCATGATCCCGAAATGGATCGGCTCGAAATTGCCGGACAACAGATTGACCCCGATTACCGGTCCACTGTCATCGCCGATCTGGCTCGTGGTGAACGGCACGAAACCTGCCCACATATCGGAGGGCACAATATGCGCGAAATCGTCGTACGCTCGCCGCGCCGGGCTGCCGGGGATGAGCATCGACCACAGATCCACCTGCGCGCCGACCGGCGCGGTCATCTCCACATTGAAGCGCCGGTACCGACGTTTGAGAGTGTTGACCGCATCGGTGGTCGCATCGCGCGACGCTCCGCCGATCGCGATAACGGTGGTGAAAGACACCTCGGATTCACCACCATTGACCTCGAAATGCTGGTTGTACTCGCCCAGCATCTGCGCCTTCGACATCAGGGTGTTCTGCGCGAAGGAAACCTCCTGATCCCGCTGGTCCATCTGCTCACCCAGCCGCCGCAGACTCAGCTCATTGTTCTTGAGCACCTGCTCCGCGGGTTTCGTCGATATCCGCATGCCCCAGTCGACCGTGACGTCCTGCATGCCCTCGAGCACGCTGAGGAATTCACTGCCACCGGGAAAGGACATGCCCGCATAGGGGAATGCACGCGGAGTCAGGACCGCCTGGTAGGAGGGCTGAAAAACCAGATCCGGCTGCACCACCTTGATCACCGGCACGAAGGACGGGCGGATGCGTCGATTGCTGTCGGCCTGTGCGCCCTCGTCCAGGGCAGCCGACCGGAAGACGGCCGATGTCGCATCGTCGAGCACCCCGGCCCGGGTCGGGGCGACCGGATCGCCCACCGCACCGCGACTCAGATAGTGCTCCCACAACCATTGGAACAGCGCGGCAGGCACGGGAACCGGGTCGAAGTCGCCGCCGATGCGCGAGAGGATCTCATTGGCCTTCTCGTCGTAAGCATCCAGGTCGGCACGCGAGAGCGCGGCGGCATCGATGGTCGTGGTGGTGCCACGCCACATCCGCGACAATGCCGAAATACCCGAATTGCTGGCCCCGACCGGGATCGACAACAGATAGATCCGGGTCTGCGGCAGAATCGCACGCACCCGCTCGAAGGAGGACACCACCTCGGTGGCGTAATCCTCGCACTCGTCCAGATCAACGCCCTCGACCATTTTGCTCAGCACGTCGAGGGTGTTGAGGCGAGCCTGGATACCGAGCAGCAATGAACCGTTCGGCAGACTATTGATCAGCGAATGATGGGCCGCTTTGACATCGAACTTGTCACTCGCCTTGCGCAACCCGTAGCCCAGCGGGTTGATGAAGTAGTTGGCCGTTACCAGACCGCCGTGCGTGAATTGCAGATGCCCGCGAATGGCGGCGGTCGGCTGCAGATCTCGTTCGAATGCCATCAGTTCCGCCCTCCGGGTAACGCGCCATTGCCCCTGTCTTCCACCGGCGGCAATGCCTTGCTCCATCTTTCGAGAATGTTGAGCGGACGCTCACTCGCCAGTACTGCTACCGCCGCGCGGTCATCGATCGCGGCGACCTTGCGATCGGGCAGCAAGATCACCACGCTCTCCTCGACGAACAGCGTGTGCCGCCCGGACTCCTCGCCGACGGGCATGCCCGAGGCGGAGACCGGCCTGCGGATGACGATCAGCCGGCCGATCCACAGAATCCGAGATGTCAATCGCACACCCGTATACGGCACCAACCCCAGTGCGACGACGGTGACGACGGTGATCACCAAGCCCACCACGAAGCTGATGGCGGGGTTCGCGGGCAGTGTCATGGCCAGCACCGAGGTGATGACCATGAGCACCCCGGCACCGACCATCTGCGGCAAGGTGTACGGCCCGAACGGGAGCTTCTGCCCGTTCTGAGCCTTGCCGATCATGGTGGGGACCCGTTTGATCGGCGTGAACACCTTGACGACTTGGGCCACTAGCGGTACACCCCACCGATCGGTTGATCCTGGACGATACGGGTATTGGTGTCGACACGTACGTAGTTGGCCAGGGTGGGCAATGTCCAGAACAGCACTACCCCCAGCAGCACCGAGGCAGCAACGCCGATGAGCTTGCCCGGCGAAAACTTCGACTTGACCCCCTCGGAGACGAAAATGACCAAGCCGCCACCGACGATGATGATCATCCCCGCCCAACGGATGAATATCAGCCCGTTATAGAGGATGATGCTGATCTGACTACCCATTATGGTGCCTTTCTGTTCAGTTCTGTGTCGCCGGTGGGATCGACACCGCCGAACTCGGTGCTGTGGTCGCTGTGCTGGTTGGGGCGCCGCCCGACCCTTGGTCGGCGGCGACGACAGTCATGGGCTCGCGCAATTCGGGCATCGAATCCAGGTACTCCACCTGCCACTGCCCGGCGTTCTGGATCATCGTCAGGGGGTAGGCGAGGGTCGGCGCGACACCGCCGGCGGTCTTCGGGTTGATCGTGACCAGTACGCGGGCATTCGATCCGCCCACACCGCAGCCGCCCTCGTCGGATGACACCGTTGTGGACTCCACCGAGGTGAAGGGCGCGGGCCGCAGTGCCGAGATACCGGAGTTCGGCACGGTGTAGCGCGCGATATCGCCGGAGGCGGTGAGATACGCCGACAGAAATCCGGAAGCCACCTGTGCCAACGGCGATTCCGCGCCACATGGATTCTGATATCCCAGTACCAGATCGATGCCACGCCCAGGTGGTTCGACGGCTGCGGGCACCGCCAGCGCGCGGCGCCTGCCGTCGGCTGCCACCGAGACCGCGACCCGGTAGTACTCGCGATTGCCGCTGGCACCGGCTCCAGCCTTGGCACCCCGGACCGAAACCGTGATCGACCAGACGTCGAACGCGTCGGTGCTCAGATTGCGCGAAGTGAACACGACGATCGGATCGGACACCTGTCGCCCGGTCGCGGGCAGGCTGATCTGCTGTCCGGCACCGACGTATTCGCCGAGGCGTTCCTGCTGTCCGGAGGAGGCGCTCAAGTAGGTGACCACGAAGTCCTCGGCGAACGACTCCGCGAGCCGGGCATGGCCGATGATTGCGCTCGACATGGTGTCCGGCGACTTCGCGGCCGGCTCATCGGCGAACCAGCCAAGGATGGTTCGGCCACCGCCGAGGACCGCGAGCACGGCGATGACGGCGACAATGGCATTGTCGCGGCGGCGGCGGGCGGCCATCCGGCGAAGTAATTCCTCGCCCGAATCTGCCTGCCTGCCAGTCGATGTCCGCACTCTCGAAATGGTAGAGAGCCGGACCGCTCCCAATTGCCTACCTGTTCCCGCGCCTGGGAATAACGACAATCAGAAGACGGGGCTGCGTTTCATACGGTCGACCAGCCAATGGCGCAGCTGATCGTCGTAACCGACCGGCGTACCCGGCTCGATCGCCTGCTGATGCGGCTCCAGCACGGGCACATCATCGGCGACCCGCACCAACTGCGCGATCGCCAACTGCCGAGTCGAATATCCGGGATACGGATAGAGCAGCAAGGATGTCGGCGTGTATCCGCCACCGTAGTTGAGGACCCGCATCGTAACTCCGGCGGTTTCTCCGGCTCGCAGTCGATCGCCCAGCTCGATCAACCGGACCCGATCGTCTGGATGAAACACGTCGATCGGCTGGAACAGATAGTCCCAGCGCACCCATGGCGCCGGATCGGTGAGCCAGTGCGAAATACTGGTGTGTTCGAGCTGGACTACCGCCAAATGGGTCCCGGCGCGGCGGTGCGCCTCACGCAACCCAACCCGCTCCAGCGTGGCCCACGACGCGGGTTGATCGTCGGAGGAGATGTCCTCGATCAGCCACCAGGCGCCTCGGGTCCGCTCGTCGTCACGGGCACGGATGGTCACGCGCCAGCGCCCGGCTCGGCCGGAGCCGTGTGGCACCGAGACATCGAACTGCAGCTTGTCCCCCGGCTTCGGTTCGTAGAGCAGATCGAGCACCTCGGCGTGCCGATCGAACGCCGTCATCCGGTGGAACAACTCCGCGATCGACATCCTCGGCACGTATTCCTCCGGCGCGCTGCCGGAGAGCCGAGTGACGCCGATGGGCTGCTGAATGGTCTGCGAATTCAGATCCCAGATCACGCCCACCGCGGGACGCAACTCCGGCGTCTGCGCAGCAGCGGGGCCGAGCCAGAGCCGGACCGCGTGCACATCGCCCGCCGGCCCGAATACCGGCCGGATCTTCAGTTCGTACGGCCCCGAGCGGGTCGGGATCTGCAGATCCACATCCTCGGCCTGATCCCGCGCCGCCTGCATGGCCGCGGCCAACCGCGCGGTTGTCAGGCTGTCATAGATCGCGGGCATCTTCGCAAACAGCCGCTGCAGAACCCGCGGCCAGCCCGCGAACTCACGCGGTGCTTCCCCCACCGACGCCACCGACATCACATCTGGCGTCAACGTTTCTATGGTCACCCATGGGATTACTGCGTCGCTACGCATCTCGCTCGCCCGTACCAGCCGTTCCTCCGGATTCGTGACTCAGATGAGCCACGATCGTGACATGTTCAATGTACCGTTGTTCAGCGGTCCAATCAACACGTCAGGAACAAGTTCACCTGGTTGAAGTCTCGTGATTCATACCGGACGGAGCAAACCGAATGCCGGTTTCTTAACCTAGTCCTAAGACAAGATGAACGGCGGCACAGGCGTTTCCAGCCACATACGTGCGCCATCGATCGCGCAACAATGCCGTGCGACCTGCGGTAACACCGAAACGCGACGGCTTCGGGACAACATCGGACACCCGGCCGCGCAACCCGGTGACGGCACGCGATCGAACGCGCCGCCACCGGCTGTCGGCACGAAATGCCCCGTCGTAACTGGTGGTTTTCCGGACAACCCGGCCGGACGACCTGTTAACCCATGTCCTAGGCGGGAACCCGGGCCATCATGGCGAGCACACCCGCACCCGCGAGAACGCCGATGCCGTCCAACTCCGAAGGGATAACGCGCAGCGAGGTCAAGAATCCGAGCCGAGCGTGTGTCGCCACGGCCGCGGTGAGCGGTTTCCACAGCGCCGGACCGGACTTCGCCACAGTGCCGCCGATGACCACCAGATCGATATCGAGTACCGGCGCCACCGAGGCGATCCCCCGGCCGAGCGCCGTGCCCGCACGATTCAGTGCGGCAACGGCGATCTCGTTGCCGCCGCCCGCCGCCTCGACGAGAGCTTCGACGGAGTTGCCGATCCAGCCCTGGCCATGCGCCCAACGCAAGATCGAGCTGCCACCGGCAACCGCCTCCACACAACCGCGCCCCCCACATTCACAGAGGTCGTCGAACCCCGGAACGAGGACGTGGCCGAAGTGTCCGGCATTTCCGGTACGTCCGACCACAACGAAGCCACCGACCATGACACCGGCACAGATCCGGCTCGATACCGTCACCGAAAGGGCGTCCATGACCTCACTGGTCGCGCCGAAGTTTCGCTCGGCCAGCCCCAGACAAACACCGTCGAGAGCGAGATGCACCGTCGCGCCGGGAAAGGTCTTCTGCACCGCTTCCACCAGGGCGAAACCGGTTCGCCACTCCGGAATCTCGGCCGGAGCGACCACTCCGGCCAGCATGTCGATCGGCCCCGACGAGCCGATGCCGACGGCCGTGATCTCATGATTCCGCGACACCTCGAGCAACAGATCTCGGCAGGTGGCCCACGCGGCGGCGGACGGCAATGGAACTCGCCCAATCTCTTCGTCCGCGACTTCCTCGCCGACGAGGGTCGCTGCGAACCCTTCCAAACCGATCTCCAGAGCCAGAATCGTCATAGGTCACCCACCGCCGCAAGAGTTTTCATGTACCGTCCGCCGCCCACAGCGTTACAGGCCGCTCGAACCGGCCGACCGCAGCCGGTGTCCGAGCACGATACGCCGTCGCGGGGTCGGGGGTACAAGATCAGCGCACACCGGCCGAGTGCTGTTGCGAATAATGCGCAGTGGTCGTTTGTGATCGATCGGCGTAGTGCGGTGCCGATCGAGATTTTCCACCACCCGGCCCGCGCTGTCGTAGGCCACCCCGGCCCAGATCATTGCCCGCGGGCCGTCGCCGCGCGCGGTGAGTGTCTGCGCCAACTGCCCACACTTGGCGAACAAGGGGCAGTGGTGGCAGGTCTGGATGGCAGCCCGCCAGGATTCCGGGGTGCCGACGTCGAGGTCCCAATCGTCTGGACCATCCGCGCAGGGCGGGCGGTGCACGGCCTTGGCCGTAGTGGGAATCACCGAAATCTGTTGCGCCGTTTGCGATCCGATCGCTGGCCGACGCGATTGCACAATGCTCATAGCCGTCTCCGAGACTGCCGAGGGCACACGCCACGCAACGTGTCCCAATGTCGGGCGGGCATCAGGGCTGCTCAACAGTCCCCGGAAACCAGCAGTGAACTGCTGTACGACGCACGTTAACTTACGATCCGTCACCCGGCAACCGTTTCCGCCGCTATGTAACGGCACATTGACCAAGTAGTGATGTCGACGTATCGTTGATTAACGGCACGTTCATCCACGGGCCGCGTTCTACGGGGTAAGTTGTGGTTTCCTGTGAGGTATGGCTGTGCAGTCGGAATACACGATCGATGAATTGGCCCGGGTAGCCGACACCACGGTGCGCAGCGTGCGCGTCTACCACGAGCGCGGACTCCTGCCCTCACCCGAGGTACGGGGTCGGATCGGCTACTACCGATCGGACCATCTGGAGCGGCTGCAGACGATCAGTCGCCTGCTCAGCCGCGGCATGAAGCTGAACGGGATCCGGGAACTGCTGGAAGCCTGGGATCGTGGCGACGGTCTGGCCGATGTCCTCGGCGTCGCGGCCGACCACCCGACCACCGAGCCGCCGACCACCCCACAACACGCGGGCACCGCCCGGGAAGAGCAGGCGGCCGAACTGCCGGACTACGTGAAGCAGGCTCTTGCCTCGAGTGATGATCCGCTCGAGGCCTACCGCCTCACCAATCCGCGCTGTTGCGATCTGGCCACCCGGCTCGTCGACATCGGCCTCCCGGCAACCGCCGCCTTCGAATTGATCGAGCGGCTGCGCGCCGACTGCGATCGGATCGCCGATCGCTATGCCACCGAAATGTTCTACAGCCTGGCCGGACGCGGTTACGAACAATCCGAGCGCACCCCCAAGGACCGCACCAAACTCGAGACCGATCTGGCCATCGCGCGACTGATCGCGACTCGCGCCACGTCGGAGTTGATCGATCAAGCCTTCGCCAGACACTCCGAACTGCCGCCGACCCCATAACAATTTCCTCCCCGCGCGGAGCGCTGCGAATATTTCGCGCCTCGAACTTTGGCGGACGATCGTATTTCGACCACGCCGAACGCGAATTGATGTGTCGCCGGCGAATTCTTTGCGTATTACATACGAATCATCCTGAGCCCAAAGGGGTTTCGACACTCGACCGGCGACTATCTTTGTATGCGTGTTCGGGCGATCGGATAAACTCGTTGGCACGCGACTCGAGTCGGGCAAGATAGACCGCGCAAATGCGTTGTCGGACTTGGAGTTCTGGGATACAGCACGGTGGCGACCGGGCGCGGTGATCCGTCGATGCGGGCACTGGGTCGGCGCGACGCGGCTGCGCCGGATAACGGCCCGACTGCTGCTCGGCGTATTCGTACTATTCGTTATCCCGATGACGATCGGTGCGGTGGCAACGGCGCAGACGGGGACCGCCACCGCCGGGTCCTCGACAATTGATGCCGTCGGCTGGATGAATGTCCGAGATTCGCACGGAGTTCCGCTGGCCAACTATGTCTTCGCCACGAATCACGGCAACATTCTGCACCCCGGGAATGCCGCGTTGTCGACCGCACTCGATCTGGAATTCGCCGGGTTCATGGCCACCGAGGTCACCGGCATCTGGGCGATCGACTACGTGGTGAGCTTCCGCTGGCTCGACCTGGTCGCGGAGCCGCTGAGCGGGGTCGCCGACACCCTGGCCGGACAAATCGCCACGCCCATCGTCTTCGTGCTCGCAGTAACCATCGGCGGAATACCCGTGGCCTGGTTCGTCTTACGCGGACAGTTCTCCAAAGCCACACTTCAGATAGGGACGATGATCGCGGTCGCCATGTTCAGCATGCCCTATCTGGCGCATCCGCTGGCCGATGTGTTGTCCTCGGATGGGCTACTCGCACAGGGGCGCGACGTCGGTGTGGCGGTAGCCGCGGGCCTCAATGGCGAATCGAATCCGAGCCCGAATGCGGTCGTCGACTCTATCGAGGGCACGCTCGCCGATAACTTCGTGCGTTATCCACTGCAGGTATGGAACTTCGGCCATGTCGTGGACGACTCGCCTGGCTGCCGCGCCGCGTGGACGGACGGGGTGCTGGCCGGCAGCGATGACAAGGTCACCAGTGGTTTGAAACGCTGCGGTGACGTCGCGGCGTACACCAAGAGCCAGAATCCCAATGCGGGCCAGATCTGCACCGGCCTGCTGTTGCTGATTTTTGCCGCCGTCCTACTGATGTTCGGCGTATACCTGTCCGGAAAGATCGTGGTGGCCGCGGCGGAGGCGATTTATCACGCCTTCATGGCCATCTTCGGCTTCGCCGCAGGCGGATACGTCTATGGACCGAGCCAGACCTTCCTGGTGCGCAATCTCGTCGATGCCTTCGTATCGTCGGGGAAAATGGTCGCGTTCACCGTCTATCTCGGCGTTTACGCCCTGGTCCTCGGCGATGTGTTCAAACAGGCGCAGGGCCATGGCATCGCGGTCATTTTCATCGGCGGATCGTTCATGATCGTCGGAATCGTCCTGCTGCGCAAGATGAGCCATGGACTCAGCGCCGGAACCGGGCGGATAGCCAGCCAGATCAGTGGTGTGCTCGCGATCGGACACGCCGCCCAAGGCGGCGGCGGTGGACCCATGATGGGCTCCGGCGCCGGGATGTCTGGAACCCAGCGGCTCATCACCGGACTCGCCGCGCTCAATACGGTCAACGCGTCGCCGGTGACCGAATATCTCATGGGTCGCAGACGGTCGCCATTGAGTTCCCGCTCCGCGATGCGCCAGCAGGCGGAGCTGGCGAACATGCGAATGGCGGTGGAGGCGGACCGGTTCGGCTGGATTCGCAACTACTACCGCACGCGCGAGCAGATCATCGACTCCGCCAGGTCCGCCGCGGCGACGTACGGCCACACACCGATGGGCGCCGCGGTCGCGATCGATCGGGTGATCGACCGCGGTGCCGGTCTCGGCGATGCCGAAGCGGCTTTGTTCAGTGCCGGATTCACCGATAAGGAAATGCGGACCAACGCCATCAAGGCCTACAACTACCGCACGAGTTGGGGGCCGAATATGTGGGACGGCGACAAGCATGTCGGACAGGCCATTGCCTCGCTCGGCGTCCTCAAATTGGGCCGGACCCCTGCCAATGTCGCGCTGTTCCAGCGAACCGCGCATCGGCTCGCACAACGTCGCTTCGCCGATCCCGACCTGCAGTTCAGCAGCTTCACCGCGCCGGAGCAGCAGTTCCTGCGCAACTACTTCACCAACCCCACCGAACCGGTCATCCATGCCATTCGGGATGTCGTATCGGGCACCGGGACCGCGTTGCCCGGCCTGACCGGGACCGTAACCAGGGACCGTGCCGCGTTGATGAACAGATTCATCAATGTCCACCTCAGCCGGGAGTACCTGGTCGCCGCCGAAGCCGAAGATTTCGCGGCGGCATCGGGAATCTTGCAGAAGATGGCACTGCCCGAGTACTGGACAGGCAGCAGCACTCTCACCCCGTCGAAGGCGATTCCGACGTTCTAGTGCCGTGTCCACATCGCTTCTGAGATAACTGAGATCCGTCGAGCGCAGTCATATGGCGGTGCGGCGGGACGTGTCGTGCCACGTTCCGACTGCGCCCGGCGAGTGAGCCGGACCTGATAGCGCGGCAACCGATCTGAACGGGGCACTGGCTACCCGCTCTGCGGGGATGTCCACGCACCGATATACATGCCGGGCACGGTGCCGCACCGCGATGTCGTGGGCGACCCAACGGTAGGTGCCGCCGCGAGCACTGTGTGGCTGAGCAGCTTCTCCGCGACAAAATCCCGGTCACTACGGCGCAACCGATGTGGACAGCGGAAAGCCGTGCTGGACAGCAGAACTCCTATCCAGCACGGCCGTGCGTCGATCGCTGTTTCAGCCGACCTCGAACAGCTGTGCCGCCATGCGACGGCTCGGCTTTCCGTTCGGCAATTTCGGCAACTGGGTGACTATGCGGATCTGGCCCGGAATCTGGTGGTCGGCCAGGTGCGCGTGGCAGTGCCGCACAATATCTCGCTTGGTGGTCTGCGAACCCTTGCGCAGGTGGACCACTGCGGCAATGTCATCGCCGAGGCGGGGGTGTGGCACCCGCGTCGCCAGCGACGAGACGACATCGGGATGTTCGTCCAGCGCGGACTCCACATCGACCGGTGCGACCGCGTGGTCGCCGCGGTGTGCGATTTCACTGAGCCGACCCAGGATGCGCAGACGTCCGTCGCGTTCCCGGCGGGCCACATCGCGGGTGCGCAACCAGCCGTCCGCGGTGAAGGCCGCCGCGGTGGCCGCCGGATTGCCGACATATCTGCTGAACAGTGCCGTACCACGGACCTCCAGCTCGTGCCCGCCCGCCAATTCGTCACCGGCCAAACGGAATTCGACACCGGTCGGTGTGCCGACCGTTCCGGGGACCCGTTCCCACGACGGCGGATCGGCCGCCGCCTGGTGACTGGTCTCGGCGAGTTCCAAGGCCTCGACGACCGGGCAGCCGAGCAAGCGTTCCGCGCGCTCGGCCGCTAGGCGCGATAGCGGTGCCGAAGCGGTGCGCAGGAAGCGCATGCCGCGTGCCCGCTTTCGCGAGGCCACCAGCCCGGCGGTGAGACCGGCCAGTTGTGCTGGCATCACCGTGAGCCAGGTGGGGGTCGCAGAATCCAGCAATCGGTGCGACTGGCGCATCTCGCTCGCGGACGGCAGCACTACCGTGCAGCGGTTGCGCAGGGTCGCCATCAGGTTCGCGAACAGACCGTGGCCCTGCGCCCACGGCAGCAGCGCAATGGTGCGATCCTCCGGTGTGAGAGCGAAATGATCTGCGACAGCGGATATTCCGGCGGCGATATTGGCCTCGGAGAGCGCGACCGCCTTCGGCGCTCCGGTGGAACCGGAGGTGAACAGGATCAGCCGGTCACCTTCGTGCACCGGCGGGTCGGGCACCGTCGAGGCCCATTGATGTCTGCGCGCCGCCTGCGACGGGATCCATTCGATCTGTGCCGGTGGCTCGAACGGGTTGCGCCACAATAGCGTCGGCGACTCGATCGGCCCCGGGGTCGACGCGACCACCACGCTGGGCCGGGCCAGCGCCATGATCTGCTGCTTCTCTCGCGCACTCAGCTGCGGATCCACCGGTGCGAATACCGCACCGATATTCCAGACCGCCGCCATTACCGCCGCGAAGGCCGGTGAATTCGGTAGTTCGGCGACCACCACGTCACCTGAACCGACGCCATTTCTCTTCAGACACCACGCGACGGATTCGGCCCAGGCCTCGAGCTGACCGAATGACAAGATCGGATCCGCGTCGGCGGAAACAAGAAACGGCCGATCGAGGGCATCCATCAATTGTCCTTCCGATGGCGCGATGGATATCCCACTCCCGTTGCGGAATTCGAGAATCCGCAACCGGGAGTGGGGTCACGAAACGGCACCCATCGCAGATCGCAGCAGTTATCCCCGGCACCTCCCGGCAAGGGGGAACAAGAGGTGAGCAATGGAACCCGAAGTCCGCGCGACCAACGCCTTCCGCATCGTGACAGCTCCAGCACCACCGTCGAGGTCCAATTCTTAGTGGCGCCAGGTGCCCAACGTTACCGCCGCGACTCGCGCATGCCCACAATCCCCGTTCCCATCTTTGGGAACGCGACGAATACCCCGGCGCGGTCGGCCGAGCCGCACTTGGTCCCGCTCATCGCGGGACTTACGCTGCTCTGTCTGGGATCAACCGGAGGGCACATGTCTGGTGAGAACGTCGGCCGCAAAAGGGATTCGGCCGCGACACGAACCGCGATTCTGACCGCGGCGCAACAGTTGTTCGCCGAACGCGGATACGAGCGCACAACGGTGCGCGAAATCGCCGCGCGCGCCGGGGTGAATCAGGCGCTGCTGTTCCGATACTTCGGCAGCAAGGACGAACTGTTCCGGGCGGCGATCGCCGATCGGGGACGACGCGTGCTGGAGGACGGGCCGGTCGATGGTTTGCTCGGCCGCTTGCTGTCACGCGCGCTCGCACCGAGCGGCTCGGCGGCACAGGGGCATTGGCTGCAGGCGGCGCTGCGCTCGAGCGGACACGATGAGGGAGCGTCGGCGATTCGCCAGGAGTTGGGTGATGAATACGTGCGCGCGCTGTCCGCACTCACCGACGGCCCCGATGCCGAGTTGCGCGCCGACCTGTTGCTTGCCTGGTTGCTCGGCATCGGACTGGTGCGGTCGGTGTACCGCAGGGAACCGCTCGCCAGTGCCGATCCGGCGGCGGTAGCCCAGCATGTGCTGCACGCCGCGCGCGAGCTGCTGGAGCGCGTAGATGTGAATTTCCCACCGCCGTAACAGGATTCAACCGTTGACGGGCCGATACCGCCTCCCTACCATCAGTTGTAAGCACTCGCTTACATCACTCGGGCGCCTGCCGTCCGCGTCGCGGAAGGGAGATCGTAATGAGGGCACCATCGCGCAGCGATTCGATGGAGGGTGGCGGCCCGGCGACGGGTGGACCGGTCGACAACGAGGTGCGCCGCTACCCCTTCGGCACCCCGGTCCGCCTCGACATGGATCCGCTCTTCGCGCTGCTGCGCCGGGAGGAACCGATCAGCCGCATCCGGCTGCCCTACGGCGGCGACGGCTGGCTGGTAACCCGCTATGAGGACGTGAAACATGTACTCGCCGACCCGAGGTTCAGCCGTGCCGCGGCGGTCGACCGCGAGGACATTCCGCGCGCCACGCCCGAGCCCGCGCGCGGCAACTCGCTACTCAGCATGGATCCGCCGGAGCACACCCGGCTGCGCAAACTCGTGGTCAAGGCCTTCACCGGCCGCCGGGTCCAGGCCTTGCGCCCGCGCGCCCAGCAGATCGCGGATCAGCGGCTCGACGAGATCGAGCGATCCGGCCCGCCTGCCGATCTGGTGCAATTGCTCGCATTGCCGCTGCCGGTCACCGTGATCTGCGAAATGCTCGGTGTCCCAGCGCAAGACCAGCACCGCTTCCGGGACTTCTCCGATACGGTGCTGTCCACCACGGCGCACACCCGAGAGCAGATCAGCGCCGCACGGGCGGGCCTGGAGGCGTACCTGACCGAATTGGTGGCGCAGCGCCGGGAGCAGCCCACCGACGATCTGCTCGGCGCATTGGTCGCCGCGCGCGATGACGAGGACCGGCTGAGCGAGGCGGAACTGGTCAACCTGGGTATCGGCCTGCTCATCGCGGGCCACGAGACCACGGCCAACCAGATCGCCAACTTCACCTACGTGCTGCTCACCGAGCCGGGACACTGGGAATTGCTGTGCGGCAGACCGGAACTCGTCCCGAGCGCGGTGGAGGACCTGCTGCGCTACGTCCCGTTGGGTTCGGGCGGTTCATTTCCCAGAATCGCCACCCAGGATCTCGAACTGGGCGGCGTCACCATCCGGGCCGGGGAGTCGGTATTCGTCAACACCCAGGCCGCCAATCGGGACGAGGCCGTCTTCGACGATCCCGAGCAGCTGGACCTCACCCGAGAACGCAACCCGCACATGGCCTTCGGGCACGGCGCACACCACTGTCTCGGTGCCCAGCTGGCCAGGGTCGAGCTGCAAGTGGCGCTCGACTCGCTGTTGCGGCGGTTCCCGACCTTGCGCCTGGCGGTACCGATCGAGGACGTGCCATGGAAGTCAGGCCTGCTGGTGCGCGGGCCGAAGGCTCTGCCGGTGAGCTGGTAGGCGTGTCCCGAGGGATGCTCCCCGGTGCTGTGGCAGGACTCTGGCACCGCGGAGCTCAGCTGATCGCTACTGTGCCTCGTTGAGCGCCGCGACTACCTCGTGCACGGATTCCAGCAGGATGTCGCGGTAGGCGTCGAGGTCGGGGACTATCTCCGGATCGCATGCCACGGATACGGTGAAGCTATCGCCGACGCCGACGAACGAATGCGCCAGACCGATGTCCGGGTACATCGGCGGCAGCCCGCCCGCGAAGCGAAACGGCTTGCCCAGCAATGACCATTCGCCGGTCGGCTCGCACCTGATGCTGGTCAGGATCGTATGGGCGAGCGCGGGCGCGTTCGGATCCGCGGGCGCCAGCGTACCGAACCTGGCCCGGTAGACGCGGCTCGGCAGCCGGTCGACCAGCGCGAGTCGGCCCAGTTCCCGGCGGCTCGATGGTGAGCGGCGGCGCTCGCGCAAGGTGGCCTCGACGGCTCGCGCGCGATCGGCGAGGTCGGGCTCACCCGCGGCCAGGACGACCGCGTCGGCACCCACGCGATTGACACCCATCACCGCGGCGTCGGGCACCGCGATGGTCACCAATGCGGCGAGATCGTCGGGGCATGTCCCATCGCGTTTTTCGAGATAGCGCTGCACGGCGCGTGAGATCGCGGCCAGACCGAGCGCCGTCACGGTAATTCCCGGCACCCGCACGTCGCGCAGGTCCAAGGGGATCGTGCGCACGGCGCGTCCCGCACCGATCCGCCGGTTGAGCACGGTCGGGCTGACCGGTGGGGTGTTCGGCCCGCCGTCATCGCCCTCGCGGGCGATCCGGCGCATTTCGCCACGGACACGGAGGTTGAAACCCAGCACCTGCCACGGCCAGCGCAGCGCCCCGCCAACGGCGGTGAGTGCCGCGCGCGGACGTTTCGCGGCAGGACCGAGCCCATCGATCCGCAACGGCGCCGAGGCGAACAATGCCTCCGACAACGAGGTCATCGAAGGACCCGCCATCAGGGCATGACTGATATGCATCAGCACCACGGTGCCCGCGCCGCTCAGCGTGGCGATACCGACCACATTCGGAAATACGTGGAGCTGCCAGGCGCTGACCCGAGCATCCAGCGGTTGCGCAAGAACGCGTCCCATCTCGTCCAGACACTGGGTCCAATCCAGTTGTGCCGCATCATGAGTGACGATGTGCGCGGCGATCGGGCTGTCGTCTACCACCCAATACGGATGCCCGAGCCCGCCCGGCACCTCGCGGATGCGGCGGCGCAGCGGTGCGAGCAGTTCGGCGCGTTCGCCGAAGTGGGCGACGATATCCGCGGCGGTCGGCGGCGCGCCGGTCTCGTTATCGAACGCCCACCACATCGGCCAGTCGGTGACCCGACCCGAGCGGGCCAGATAGTAGTAGGCGGCGTCATTGGCCACCAGCTGTGATTCATGCATGATGTTGCTCTCGTCGATCCGATTTGCTGCACTCTGCCATTACGTTGAGCGGAACTGAAATCGGCTGTCGGCGTTGGCGGTCGGCCGACGGTCCCCAGCCGTGCCGACTGGGGACCGGCGTTCGTCAGCCGCGGGACAACTTCGGCAGCAGCGAACGCCAACCACCGGCGCCTCCCGGTGCGGGACTGCTCACCGCGGACAGTGCGGCGTATTCGTCATCGGTGAGGGTGATGGTGGCGGCGGCGGTGTTCTCCTCGAGATGCGCCACACTCGAGGTACCCGGAATGGGCAGGATGACCGGCGAGCGCCGCAGCAGCCAGGCCAGTGCGAGCTGGGACGGACTGGCGTCGGTGCGCACGAGGCTGTCCAGTGGACCGCCGGGGCGCGCGAGATCGCCGGTGGCCATGGGGAACCACGGGATGAACGCGATATTGTTCGCCTCGGCGTAGTCGAGCACGTCCTCCGCGCTGCGGTTGGCGAGGTTGTACTGATTCTGTACCGAGACGATATCGACGATCTTGCGGGCCTTGGCGAGCTGGGCGACGCTCACCTCGGACAGGCCGATATGGCGAATCTTGCCCTCTTGCTGCAGCAATGCCAGCTCACCGAGTTGATCGGCGAGCGCGACCTTCGGGTCGATCCGGTGCAGCTGATAGAGATCGATGCGGTCGACACCGAGATGGCGCAGGCTCAGTTCGAGCTGCTGGCGCAGATATTCCGGGCGGCCGACCGTACGCCACTCACCAGGACGAGGACGGGTCAGCCCGCCCTTGGTGGCGATCACCAGGTCGTCGGGATACGGGTGCAGCGCCCGCCGGATGAGGGTTTCGCTGACGAACGGACCATAGGAATCCGCGGTGTCGATGAAGGTGATGCCGAGTTCGACGGCACGGCGCAGCACGCGTACGGCCTCATCGGGATCCTTCGGATCGCCCCAGACGCCGGGGCCGGTGATCTGCATGGCGCCGTAGCCCAGGCGCTGGACCGGTAGGTCACCGCCGAGGGCGAAGGTGCCCGATGCGGCGGCGGGACGGGACTGGGCTTCGGTGGTCATGCTTTCCTTTCGGATAGATATGAACGATGCTGCGGCACACACTGCCTCATCGGGATTCGACGAGATCCTCCGGTAGGCCATCATCGCTCGGGACCGGGAAGAAGCCCGAGTCGATGAAGGATCTGACATAGGCGTCGAGCGCGGCAGCATCGATGGGTGGGCAGTGGATGTGCTGTTTGGCGAGCTCGGTACGAGTATGGGTGTCGTCGATCGGGGCCGAAACCCCGCCGTAGTTACCGCTGACCAACGCGGCGCGCACCAGGGAGTCGTCGCCCGCCGCATCACGCGCCGCGGCTTGTTCGGCCAGCTTCGTCGCGATCTCCTCGACCGAGGCGATCGCGATCGGAATCCCGTGTCTGCGGATGGCTTCGAAGATGTCGCGAATGACCACCGACCGCGTATTCACCAGGTGGTACGCGGCGCCGATCGCGGGCCGGTCGGCCAGCGTCACGATGGCAGACACCACGTAATTCACCGGTACCAGCGACATCGCGGCGTCGGCGGTCTCGGGGGCGAGCCCGAGGATGGCGGCCGCCCGGATCATATTCCAGAACGAGTCGTCGACGCTGTTCACACCGAGCCGCGGATCACCGCACACGATGCCGGGACGGTAGATGCTCACCGGCACACCGCGTTCGCCCGCCTGCCGAACCAGTTGCTCGGCAACCCATTTGCTGGCCACATATCCGTTCCCGGACACCTCGCCGAGGCTCAGCTCCGCATTCTCCCGGCCGATGAAATCCGGTGCGGTGGCGGCCGGAATCACGGCATTGACGGTGGAGACGAAATGCACGGGCTTGATCCGGCCGGTGGTCGCCAGGCCGAGCACCTCGCGGGTACCCGAGACGTTCGCCGCGCGCAGCCGCGCATAGGGCTCGATGTGGTTGACGCGAGCTCCGTTGTGGTAGATCGCATCGATCCGCTCGGCCAGCCGCGTGTAACCGGCTTGGTCGAGCCCGAGGCGTGGCGCGGCCAGATCGCCTGCGACAGCGACGATTCGGGACTGGTAGGAGTCGTCCCAGATCCGGTACTGCTGCAGGGCGTCGCGGATCCGCTTGTATGCCCGCTCGTCATCGTCGCCGCGCACCAGGCACCAGACGCGTACCGGCGTGCTGACCAGCAACTCCCGCAGCAGGTGTGCGCCGACGAATCCGGTCGCACCGGTGAGCAGCACATCCCGGGGGGCCGCTGCGCGCATGGGTGCGACACCCTCGGTACTGATCTCCGGTCCGAGCACGACATCGGTATCGATCGTCGCGCCGTCATCGGGCGTTGGCACCGCCGCGGGTTCGTCCGGATTGTCGATCCGGGCGGCCAGGCCGCGCACCGTCGGCGCGGTGAACAATGCCGCCATCGGCACGTCGATGCCGAGCCGGGCGGCCAGCGCGCGCTGCAGTGTGAAGGCCAGCAGCGAGGTGCCGCCGAGTTCGAAGAAATCGTCCTCGGCACCGATCCGGGCGACGCCGAGCACCTCGGCGTAGGCCGCGGCGACGGCCCGCTCGGTGGTGGTCTCCGGTGCGAGGTAATCGCGGGCTCGGAAAACCGGCCGCGGCAGCGCGGCACGATTCAGCTTCCCGCTGCCGTTCATCGGGAAGGAGTCCAGCTCCATGATCACCGAGGGCACCATATAGGACGGCAGCACCTGCGCCAGCGCGTCGCGCAGGGCATCGGCCGCGAAGGCGGCCGCCGGTACCACGTAGGCGACCAACTGATCCCCGATATCCGATGGCGTGACCACGACCACGGCCTGGGCGACTGACGGCTCGGCCAGCAACGCGGCCTCGATCTCCCCGAGTTCGATCCGGTGTCCGCGGATCTTCGCCTGGAAGTCGGTGCGGCCCAGGTACTCCAGCACACCGTCGGCGCGGCGACGCACCAGATCACCGGTCCGGTACATCCGGACGCCCGGCGGCCCGTACGGATCGGCGACGAACCGGTCCGCGGTCAGATCCGCGCGCCGCAGGTAGCCGCGCGCCAATTGGATTCCCGCCAAATACAATTCGCCGACCACACCGGCGGGCGTCAGATGCAATCGGGAATCGAGGACGTAGGTGCGGGTATTCCACAGCGCCGCACCGATCGGCACCGTCGTCCGGTCGCTGGTGGACGCGGGCCGATACGTCACCGAGACCGCCGCCTCGGTGGGGCCGTAGAGGTTGTGCAGCCCGGCATTCGACAGCGCGGCGAAATCGGCGACGGTGCCCGGGGGCAGTGCCTCACCGATGACGAACACCTCGCGCAGCGACGCCATCTGCTCGGTCCGGGCCGCGGCCAGGAATACCTGCAGCACGGACGGCACGAAATCGGTGACCGTCACCCGATGGGTGCTGATCAGGTCGGCGATGTACCCCGGATCGCGCTGGCCGTCCGGCGCGGCGAGCACCAGCCGCGCGCCCACCCACAGCGGCGCGAAGAAACCCCACAGCGATACGTCGAACGTGGTCGCGGTCTTCTGCAGGTAGATATCGTCGGGCCGGAACGCGTACTCCGCCACCATCCATTCGATCTGGTTGGTGATCGCGCGGTGGGACACCAGCACGCCCTTTGGCCTACCGGTCGACCCCGAGGTGAACAGCACGTACGCAGGGTGGTCCGGATGCAGCGGCGCGCGCAGCTCGCCGGCGGCGACCGGATCGGCCGAGTATCCCGACAGATCGAGGGCATCGATATCGATGACCCGCGGCCCGGGAACCGGCACCGGATGCCCGCTCGTCGTCAGCACACACACGGGCTCGGCCGTGCGCAGTACATACGCGATCCGATCGGCCGGATGGTCACGGTCCAGCGGCAGATACGCGCCGCCCGCGCTCAGCACCGCGTACATCGCGACCACCAGCTCCGGCGAACGCGGCATCGCAAGCGCCACTACGGATTCGGGACCGATCCCCTGCCCGATCAGATGGCGGGCCAGGCGGTTGACGCGCTCATCGAATTCCCGATAGGTCCAGGCCGTCGCGTCGTGCACGATGGCGACCGCCTCGGGTGCCGCGGTGACGGCGTGGCGGTAGCCGCTCAGCAGGAAATCGCCCGATACCGGATGCGTCGTGTCGACCGCATCCGAGAGCAGCTGTGCGCGTTCGGCCGTATCGATCACCTCGATATCACCGAGGACGGCACGCGGCTCAGCGGCGATCACCGACAGCAGGCGGGTGAACCGGTCCACGAAACCCTGCACGGTGTGCTCGTCGAACATATCGGTGGCGTAGGTGACCACGCCGCCGATCCCGGTCGGGGTGCCCGCGGCGTCGTAGGTGTCGCCGATCATCCAGTGCAGATCGAACTGCGATATCTCCCAGCCGATATCCAGGGTCGTGATCGCGAGCCCCGGCAACTCCAGTGCCACCAGTTCCATATTCTGGAACGAGAGCGCCACCTGGTACAGCGGGTGCCGGGTGGTCGACCGCACCGGATTGAGCACATTGACCAGCCGTTCGAACGGCACGTCCGCGTTCGCGAAGGCCTGCAGATCGGTTTCGCGCTGACGTGCGAGCAGTTCGGTGAAACTCGCGCCCGCGTCGTATCGGGTGCGGAACACCACCGTGTTGATGAACATGCCGATCAGGTCGTCGAGCACCGCATCGCCGCGTCCGGCGGTCGGCGAGCCGATGGCGATATCGTCGGTCGCCGACAATCGCGCCAGTAGCACCGCGAGTGCCGTGTGCACGACCATGAACAATGTGGCACCCTCGGCGCGCGCCAATTCGACCAGCGCGGTATGGGTTTCGGCGTCGATGCGGACCGACACCCGGCCACCGGCGGCGGACCGGACCAGCGGACGCGGCCGATCCGATGGCAGGTCGAGCTGATCGGGCAGACCAGCCAACTCCTGCCGCCAGTGGGCGATCTGCTGGGCCGCCACCGATGCCGGATCATCCTCGGTGCCGAGCACCTCGCGCTGCCAGATGCTGTAGTCGGCGTACTGCACCGCCAGCGGCGCCCACTCCGGTGCCGCCGCGGCGCAGCGTGCCACATACGCGGTCATCAGATCCCGGACCAGCGGGCCGAGCGACGAGCCGTCGGCGGCGATGTGGTGCACGACCATCGCCAGCACGTACTCGCGCCCTGGCAAGAAATCCGGCGCGTCGGAGGAATCCGAGTGCGTCGCGTCGCCGAGATCGAACAGGGCGAGTCGGATGGGCACCTCGGTGGTGAGATCGAAGACCGTCTTCGCCAGATCGGCTACCGCGTCCGCCACCTCGGCCGGATCGATGGCCTCGATCCGCACCTGCGGTATCGCCTGTGTCGCGGGCAGGATCACCTGCACCGGAACCGGGTTGGGGTCATCCGGGCCCCCCTCGGTATACGGGTACACGGTGCGCAGGATCTCGTGGCGGGTGACCAGATCCCCGACTGCCTCCTGCAGTGCCGCGATATCGAGGGCGCCGCTCAAACGCACCGCCATCGGCACGTTGTAGGCCACCGAGGCGGTATCGAGGCGGTTGAGGAACCACATGCCCTGCTGGGCCAGCGACAATGGGATCCGCTCCGGTCGCGGACCGGCGGTCGGCGCGGGACGGCCGCCACCGGCCGAATGCTCGCGCAGTCGGGCCGCGAGGGCGGCCACGGTCGAGGCCTCGAACAGCAGCCGCACCGGGACCCGGGTATCGACCGCTGCGCCCAGTCGCGCCACCAGCCGGGTGGCGGTCAGCGAGCTGCCGCCCAGTTCGAAGAAGTCGTCATCGGCACCGACCGGCATTGCGGGGTGGAGCAATTCGGTGAAGACGCCGGCGACCAGTTCCTCCAGCGGCCCGGACGGCGCACGGTACTCCCGCGCCCGCAGCACCGGCGCGGGCAAGGCGGCACGGTCGAGTTTGCCGACCGGGGTCAGCGGGATCTCGTCGAGCACCATGACAGTGGTGGGCACCATATGTGCGGGCAGGCTGTCCGCGGCGAACGCGGTGAGTCCGTCGGCATCGACCACCGCACCGCCGGCGGCGTGCACATAGGAGACGAGAATGGTTGCACCGCTGGTGATTTCGTGACCGATGGTCACCGCGAAGTCGACGGTGTCGTGGGCCGCGAGCACAGCATCGATCTCGCCGAGTTCGATGCGGAAACCGCGGACCTTGACCTGGAAATCGTTGCGGCCCAGATACTCCAGCGCACCGTCGACCGTCCGCCGAACCAGATCACCGGTTCGGTACAGCCTGGCTCCGCCGAGATCGAATGGATTCGCCACGAACCGGGCCGCGGTCAGCGCGGGACGCTCGTGATATCCGCGGGCCAGCTGCGCCCCGGTGATGTAGAGCTCGCCGACGGCGCGATCCGGCACCGGAGACAAACGCGCATCCAGCACGTACTCGGTCATGGCGCGGATCGGCCCGCCGATGGTGACGGTCTCCCCCGGCACCAGCGGCGCGCTGATATTGGTCATGATCGTGGTCTCGGTCGGCCCGTACCCGTTGTAGAACTCACGGGTGCGCCGTCCGGCGATCGGAATTGTCCAGCGCCGCACCAACTCCGGCGGACATGCCTCGCCACCGGCCACCACTACGCGAAGCTTGTCCAGGCCGGTCGGGTCGACCGACGCCAGCGCCGCAGGGGTGATGAACGCGTGCGTCACCCGCTCCCGGCGCAGCAGCGCCGCCAATTCCTCACCGCCGTAGACGCTCGGCGATACGACCACCATGGTCGCGGACCCGCCGATCGCGAGCAGCAACTCCAGCACCGACGCGTCGAAGGATGGCGAGGCGAAATGCAGGGTGCGCGAACTGGTCGTCACCCGGTAGCGCTCGCGCTGTTCGTCGCAGAAGCTGGACAGTCCGGCCTGCGTGACGACCACGCCCTTGGGCTTGCCGGTCGATCCGGAGGTGTAGATGACATAGGCCGGATGCTCGGCGCGCAACGGGCGCGCTCGATCCGCGTCCGTAATCGGTTCGGCGGACTGGTCGTCGAGGCGCGCATCGATATCGTCGGCATCGATGGCGAGCCAGGCCACCTCGCCGGGCAGCTCGGCACCGACCGCCGCGACCGTAAGTCCGAGCACCGCACGCGAATCCGTGACCATGTGCCGGACCCGCTCGGCGGGATAGTTGGGATCCACCGGTACGAATCCGGCACCGGTCTTGGCGACCGCCCAGACCGCGAGCACCGACTCCGATGACCGCGGAATGCCGACGGCGACCAGATCCTCCGGGCCGATACCGCGCTCGATCAGCAGCCGGGCCAACCGGGTGGAGCGCTCGTCGAGCTCGACATAGTCCACTTCGGCCAGCCGCTCGCCGGCGTCGGCGAAGACCACCGCGACACCGTCCGGATTGCTTTCCACGGCCTCGGTCAACAGCTGCGGTAGCAATGTGACGGGCGCCTGCTCGGCCGGGTCCGTCCCGACGGACCGGACCGGTGCGGTCAATGCCCGTTCGCGTTCACGGTTGTCGAGGATATCGATGTCACCGATGATCGCGCGCGGATCGGCGGCGACCGCGGTGAGGATCCGCTCGAACCGCCGACCGAGCCCTTGAATCGTCGCGTCCTCGAAAAGATCTGTCGCATAGGTGAATACGACGGCCAGCTCGTCCGGCGTCCCATCTTCACGGTGGCGCGGCTCGATGATCACCTGCAGGTCGAATTTCGCGACGACCTCGCCGATCTCGAGCGCGGAGACCGTCAGTCCGGGCAACTCGAGCGCTGGCTGCTCGGTGTTCTGGAACGACAGCATCACTTGGAACAGCGGATTGTGCGCGCCGTCGCGTGCGGGTGCCACCACCTCGACCACCCGCTCGAATGGGATATCGGCATTGGCGAAGGCGGACAGGTCGGTGTCGCGGACCTGTTCGACCAGCGACGCGAAGGTGGCGACGTGGTCGATTTCGGTGCGCAGAGTCAAGGTATTGACGAACATGCCGACCAGATCGTCCAGGGCGGCCGCGCCACGACCGGCGATCGGCGTGCCGATCGCGATATCGGAGCCACCGCAGAGCCGGGCCAGCAGCGTGGCCAATGCGGCATGGACGACCATGAACAATGATGAATTGTGCTCGCGCGCAAGGCGATCCAGCCCCGCGTGAATGTGTGCGGGCACAATCGTGCGGCTCGACGCACCGCGCATCGATGGCCGTGCCGGACGCGGGCGGTCCGGCGGCAGCTGCGCGGCCTCCGAGACACCGGCCAGCTGGCCCCGCCAGTACGCCAATTGCTGTGCGGCGATGGAGTTCTCATCGTCGTCGGTGCCGATAGCGCTGCGCTGCCAGAGCGCGAAATCGGCGTACTGCACCGGCAGCGGCGCCCAGTCGGGCGCGGTGCCCGCGGCGCGCGCCAGATAGGCGGTGGCCAGATCCCGCGCCAGCGGCGCCAGCGATACGCCGTCCGCCGAAATGTGGTGCACGACCAGGACCAGCAGATGTTCGTTCGCGCTCGGGTCGGAGAACAACCGGATCCGCACGGGGGGATATTCGGTGACATCGAATCCCGCGGATAACAGTTCGGCGACGCGCTGGTGATCGTCGGCGGCGGCCGCCTCGACCGGCAACCCATCGGGCAGCGTTGCGGTCACCGACAGGATCTCCTGGCGCGGCAGCCCGTCCGGACCGTGCACCGGAAACCTCGTACGCAGCGCTTCGTGGCGCTCCAGCACATCCGCGACGGCCTGCCCCAATGCGGACACGTCGAGAGCGCCGGTGAGCCGAATCGCGAATGGCAGGTTGTAGGAAGGGGATTCGGTGTCGACCTGGTTGAGCACCCACATGCGGTACTGCGCCAGCGACAGCGGCACCACCTCGGGCCGCGCGGTCCGAGTCAGCGCGGGACGATCCGCCCCGGCACCGGAGCCCGGCGCGATGGCCGCGGCCAGTGCGGCGACCACCGGTGCGTCGAACAGCGCCCGCACCGGCACCCGCGCATCCAGCGCCGCACTCAGCCGGGCCACCACCTGGGCCGCGATCAGTGAGTTGCCACCGAGGGCGAAGAAGTCGTCATCGGCACCCACCCGCTGCGAGCCGAGTACATCGGCGAACACCCCGGCCACGACCTCCTCGATCGGGGTGGACGGGGCACGGAAGGCCCGGCCGGTGAAGCTCGGCCGCGGCAATGCCTTGCGGTCCAGCTTGCCGCTGGTATTGAGCGGGAATTCGGCCAACTCCACGACCGTGGCCGGAACCATATACGCGGGCAGCGTTTCCGCCAGCGCCGAAAGCAACCGCGCCGCATCGATCGCGGCGCCCGGCGTGGGCACCACGTAGGCCACCAGTTGATCGCCGAGCTCCGACGGCAGCACCAGCACGGCGGACTGACTAACCGAAGGCTGGGCGAGCAACGCCGATTCGATATCGCCGAGTTCGATGCGCAGACCCCGGAATTTGACCTGGAAGTCGGTGCGGCCCTGGTACTCGAGCACACCGCGTTCCTGGCCATCGAGCGCACGCCACACCACCAGGTCACCGGTCCGGTACATCCGCTCGCCGGAACCGAACGGGTTGGCCACGAACCGCTCCGCGGTCAGGTCGGGACGCGCAACGTAGCCGCGGGCCAGCTGGTCACCGGCCAGATAGAGTTCGCCGCTGACACCGGCCGGCACCGGCCGCAATCGCGAATCCAGCACGTAGACACGGGTGTTCCACGCCGGTGCGCCGATCGGCACACCCGTGCGCTCAGCGCCGGAGGCAGGCCAGCTCGTGACCGAGACCGCGGCCTCGGTCGGCCCGTAGAGATTGTGCACCGCGGCATCGGAGATCGCCCGCAGCGCGAGCACCGTCTCCGGTGGCAGCGCTTCACCGGCGACGAACAGCGTCCGCAGCGTCGAGACGGCGCCGGCACGCGTGTGCGCCGCGAATACCGAAAGCATCGAAGGGACGAAGTCGGTGACGGTAACTCGCTGTGCCGCAATGGTTTCCGCGAGATAGACCGGGTCGCGGTGGCCGTCGTGGGTGGCTATCACGAGCCTGGCGCCCACCCGCAGCGGCAGGTAGTAGCCCCACAGCGAGACATCGAAGGTGGCGGCGGTCTTCTGGAAGTAGATGTCGTCGATGCCCACTCGGTACTCGGCGAGCATCCAGGTGATCTGGTTGTGGATCGCGCCGTGCGATACCGCGACGCCCTTCGGGCGTCCGGTCGAGCCCGAGGTGAAGATCACGTACGCCGCGTTGTCCGGACGGACCGGTCGCAGCAGTTCCTCGGCACGCACCGGGGCGCCGTCGAATCCGTCCAGCTCCTCGGTGTCGAGGTTCAGCACCGCGAGTCCGTCCGGCACCGGTACGGCATCCGCGGTCGTGGTGACCACGCACGCCAGCTCGGCGCTGCTCAGGATGTGCCCGATGCGCTCGGCCGGATGATCCGGATCCAGCGGTACGTACGCGGCACCGGCAGTGCCGATCGCATAGATGCCGACGACCGATTCCAGCGAACGCCGGACCGCGAGACCGACCAGCGACTCGGCACCCACACCGCGCGAAATCAGCAGGCGCGCAAGTCTATTGACGCGCTCATCGAGATCCCGGTAGGTCAGCTCGCGACCCTCGTAAACCACCGCGACCCGATCCGGGTGCGCCCGCACCGCGCGGCGGTAGCCGTCCAGCAGCGGCTCCGGTTCGACCGGATGCCGGGTATCGTTCCAGTCCAGCAGGATTCGATCCCGTTCGGCGCCGCTCAGCATGATGTCGATATCGCCGATCCGAGCGGCGGGATCGCCGAGCAGCGCCTCCAGCACGCGGATCAGACGTGCGGCAAGGGATTGCACCTCCTCGGCGGTGAACCGATCGCCCAAGTACTTCCACGTCAGTTCGAGCGTCGAGGCCGCGGTCACCAGCAGTGTCAACGGGTAGTGCGTATCGTCGCGCAAACCGACACCGGTCACCGACATGCCGTCGACGGAATCGGCGGCGGCGATCGCGTCCCGGTCGATCGGGTACGACTCGAATACCAACAGGGTGTCGAATTGCGCCCCGGCCCCGGCGATTCGCTGGATGTCGGTGAGACCCACATGGTGGTGCTCGAGCAGACCGGCCTGCTCGCGTTGCACCGACCGCAGGAACTCCCCGATCGCCAACCTGCCATCGACCCGCACGCGCACCGGCAGCGTATTGATGAACAAGCCGACCATCGACTCCACGCCGGACAGTTCGGCCGGACGGCCGGACACCGTGGTGCCGAACACCACATCGGCGCGGCCGGTGAGCCGCCCGAGCAGAATGCCCAACGCCGCCTGCATCAGGGTATTCACGGTGACGCCGAGTTCGGTGGCCTGCTCGGTGATCCGGCGGGTGCGCTCGGCGTCGATCTCGGTGACGACCTTGCCGATCTCGTGGCGTTCGGGCGTCCGCGGGAGTGGCGCCAGCCGAGTCGGCTCGTCCACGCCGGACAGCGCCTGCGCCCACGCCCGCAGTGACGCCTCCCGGTCCCGACCGGCCAGCCAGCTCAGGAAGGTGCGGTAGGAGGGCACCCGCGGCAGCGCGGACTGATCGCCCCGAGTCGCATAGAGCACCAGCACATCTCGCATCAGCAGCGGCATCGACCAGCCGTCGAGCAGGATGTGGTGGGTGGTGATCACCAGATGCCACTGCTCGGTGCGGTACAGGGTGAACCGCAGCAAGGGCGCCACCGACATGTCGAAGTGGGTTTCACGCTCCTGCACGACCAGCCGCCGCAACTGCGGCAGCCGCTCGGACTCGGGCAGGTGCGTCAGATCAACCGCACGCCATGGCACCTCGACCCGTTCCAGCACCACCTGCACGGGGTGACCGTCGGCGTCGGTGACGAATGCGGTCCGCAGGTTCGGATACCGGTCCAAGATGCCCTGCGCCGCGGCCCGCAGCCGCTCGACGTCCACGATGCCGCCCAGGTCCACCGTCGCCTGCGTGGTGTAGACATCGACACCCGACTCGGCCAGTAGCGCGTGGAAGAGCAGGCCCGACTGCAGCGGCGACAGCGGCCACACATCCGAGAGCGCCGGGTAGTCCCGTTCCCACCCTTCGATATCGGACTGGCCGACGCTGACCAGCGCCAGATCCGACGGCGAGCGGCCACCGGCCTCCGGGCGTCGCACATGCTCGGCCAGTGCGTGCAGCGCGGCGACCCACAGGTCGGCGAGTTCCTGCGCCCGCTCGCGCGACAACAGCCCGCTCGGGAAGGCGAACGACGCACCGAGCTCCGGACCGTTCGGACCGTCGGTGACGATCGCGTTGATATCGATCACCCCGTTCGCCGGCATGTCCGGATCCAGCTCGGCATCCAGCTGCCCCAGATCCGCGACCGGCACCCAGCCCTGATCACCGAGTTCGGCAGGGATCTCCCCCGTCGACATTCGACCCAGATAGTTGAAGCTGATCTGACCCGCGTCGCCCAACGACGCGGCGGTCTGCGGGTTCAGATAACGCAGCAGACCGTAGCCGAGTCCCTTGTCAGGGATCGCCAGCAGCTGCTCCTTCACCGATTTCACGATGTCGCCCATGGCTTTTCCGCCCGCGAATGCCGCGGCGACATCCGCGCCCGCGAGATCGAGCCGCACCGGATAGGCGCTGGTGAACCAGCCGACCGTACGGGACAGATCCGCGCCCGCGACGACACCCTCTTCGCGACCGTGGCCTTCCAACTTGACCAGCACAGCGCCACCGGAGGTCTCGCCACGCCATGTGCTCACCGCCAGCGCCAGCGCGGACAGCAGGCCATCGTTGACGCCGCCGCGATACCGGCTCGGAATCGCAGTCAGCACCGCATCGGTCACCCCCGCGGGCAACCTCACCTGGACACGGTCGACGGTGGCAAAGGTGTCCACCGCCGGATCGAAGGCACGCGCACCGAGCAGCGGCTGCGCGGTGGCCGAAACCTGTTGCCAGAATGGCAGCTCCGCGACACGGGCCGGATCTTGCGCCGCGTCGAGCAGGGCGTGCGCCCAGCGGCGCATCGAGGTTCCGTTGGCGGGCAACGCCACCGGCTGCCCGGCCGCCAGCTGCGACCACGCCACCGCCAGATCCGGAATCAGAATCCGCCAGGACACGCCGTCGACCACGAAATGGTGCGCGATGACCAGCAATACATCACGACGGACCGCGGACTCCGGGAAGGCGAACCAGACGAACCGCACCATCACCGCGTTCGCCGGATCGAGCCGCCCCAGCGCCGCGTTGTATTCGATATTCGCCCGCCGCGACAGCTCCGCGTCCGAGATATCGGCGGGCATTTCGACCCGGTCGACCAGAGCATCGATGTCCAGGGCGCCACGCTCGAGCGCCTCGAAGACCCATGGGGTGTCGGTCGCAGTGTTGTCGCGCAGCCGTGCGCGCAGCACGTCATGGTGATCGAACACCGCACCGATGGTCGCGACCAAGGTTTCGCGATCTGTGCCGTCGGGCAGTGCGAGCGCCATCGACTGCGAGAACCGTTGGTACGAGGCGCCATTCGACAGCGTCGCCGCCAGCAGCGGCGTCAACGGGATCTCGCCGACCCCGCCGCCCGGTAGTTCCGCCAACCGCTGCTGCTGCGCAGCACCCGCCAACGTAGCGATCTCGGCCAATGCCTCGACGGTGCGATGATCGAAGACGTCCCGTGCGGTGAACACGACACCGCGCGCTTTGGCCCGCGACACCAGTTGAATCGACAGGATCGAATCGCCACCCAGCGCGAAGAACGAGTCGTCCAGACCGACCCGCTCGACACCGAGCACCGCCGCGAATATCTCGGCGATGATCGTTTCGATTTCGCGCACGGGAGCACGGAATTCGCTGGCGGCGAAGACCGGTTCCGGCAGCGCGTTTCGGTCCAGCTTGCCGATCGGGGTGAGCGGAAGGTGGTCGAGCACCACGATCGCCGCCGGAACCATGTACTCCGGCAACCGCTCCCCGACGAAGGTCGCGAGTTCGCCGGTGTCCACGCCGCTCCCAGCCTGCGGCAGCACGTACGCCACCAGGACCTTCGCACCCGAGGGCAGCGTCTTGCCGAGGGTCACGGCATAGTCGATATCGGGATGGGCGCTCAGCGCATTGTCGATCTCACCCAGCTCGATACGGAAACCACGGATCTTGACCTGGAAGTCCGTCCGGCCCAAGTACTCGAGGGTGCCGTCGGTTCCGTTGCGTCGCACCAGATCACCGGTGCGATACAAACGTCCGCCGGGATTGCCGGTGTCCAACTCGTGCGGGCTGGCCACGAACCGTTCCGCGGTCAGCCCCGGCCGCCCGAGATATCCCTGGGCCAGCGCCGCTCCCGACAGGTACAACTCTCCGGTCACTCCCGCGGGCACCGGCCGCAACCGGGCGTCCAGCACGAATGCGCCCACCCCCGCGAGCGCGGCGCCGATCGTGATCGGCTCGTCCGGCAGCAGCTCCCCCAGGGTCGCCCATACCGTCACTTCTGTGGGGCCGTATACGTTGACGAACCGCCGCCCGTCGCGCGCCCAACGTCCCACCAACTCCGGGCCGCACGCCTCGCCGCCGACCGCCACCATCTCGAGATGGTCGAGCCCGGCCGGATCCACCGACTCCAGCGCACCCGGCGTGATGATCACGTGGGTGACCCGCTCACGCCGCAACAGCTCCGTCAACTCGGGGCCACCGGATGCGTGCGGCGGCGCCACCACCAGCGTCGCTCCCGACGAGAAGGCCAGCAGCAGTTCGAGCACCGAGGGGTCGAAATTCGGCGAGCACACGTGCAGGAGCCGCGAACCCTCGCATACCCCGGAGACTTCCCGCGCCGCGGCCAACAGCCCACCGAGACCGGCATGGGTGACCACCACGCCCTTGGGCTTCCCGGTCGATCCCGAGGTGTAGATGACATATGCGGGGTGCCGGTGATCGACTGGGCGCACGCGGTCCGCATAGGAGATCGGGTGGCCCGGCCGCTCACCGATTCGCCCGGCCAGCTCCGGATCATCGAGTTCGAGCCAGTCCACACTCGCGCCGAGTACCGGCCGATGTGCGGTGGTGGTCAAACCGAGCACCGCACCCGAATCCGCGAGGATGTGCGCGATACGCTCGGACGGATATCCGGGATCCACCGGCACATACGCCGCGCCGGTCTTCGCGATCGCCCATACGGCCAGCACCGATTCGACGCTGCGCGTGATCCCGATCGCCACCACGTCGCCCGCGCCGACCCCGCGACCGATCAGCTCGCGCGCCAACCGCGAGGACAGTTCGTCGAGTTCCCGGTACGTCAGCTGCCGATCATCGGCGGCGTCGTCCGACGGATCGAACCGGATGGCGACGACGTCGGCCGCCGATTCCACAGCGGCCGCGAGCAAGTTCGCGAAGAGTAGACCTACCCGGCGACGACTACCACGTGTGGAACGACGATCCCTAGCCACTTCCGGTACTACACCTTTCAACTATGCCGAACCTGCCGACGTGGATACCACACCTGACACAAGTGGAAACGCGACTCACGAACCGACGATCAAACGCCACGGGCCGAGCGCGCCATCATACAAGCAGCGCATTTCCGCATAATCCCAACGATGGGGAGGTGCTCCGGAAGTATCGCGATAGCCGTCCCGTTGCCAACCAGCGCCACTCCGAAGTGGTGCGATCTCGCTATCGCGATACTAGTGCGCAAACCTCGTGTGCCGCCTCCACTTCCAACGTAATCTCCGCTAACCGATCAGCACGTGTGCATACCTGCACTCTGACCACAACCGCAGATAACCAGCTGACACCCGGCAACGCAATTCATCGGGCAAGTCGGCCCGACGACCGGGCTGGTCGCCACCACGGAAACGTGATAACCGCCACACATTCGTCGCAGCGGATCCGATGTTGACTTCGGTCACAAGGAACTGATCAGCCGAAATAGTAGAGCTCGAAGCCGACGGCGTGAGCGGCGGGGAAGCCCGGCTTCGCAGCGGTTGCCATATCGATCACTGCGCGAACCTGGTCGGCGACCGGCTCGGGGCTGAGCACCTCGAGATAGCGGCGGTGTGCAGCCAGTGAGGCGGCGGCCTGTTCGAGGGTGCCGGTGACATCGACGGCATGAGTGCCATTGGGGCCGACCACGGCGGCCAAGCGGGCCGACCACGGGGTTTCGGTGAGTTCGGGGAAGATCCACTCGTTGCCCGCATCGGAGATCGCGTCGAGGGCGGCGCGCCCGACGGCGCGATGGTCGGCACTATTGGCGTAGCCGGGCGCCCAGGTGTCACCAAAGTTGAACAGCACCACCAACTCCGGTTGATGGCGGCGGATCGCGGCGGCCAGATCGCGACGCAGGCCCAGGGATTCCTCGACGCGGCCGTCCGGATAGCCGAGGAATTCCACCTCGTGCACGCCGACCACCTTGGCGGCGGCAATCTCCTCGGCCTCGCGCAGGGGGCCGGCCTCGGCGGGCGGCATGCCCGCGATCCCGGCCTCACCCGAGGTGACCAGAACGTAGCGAATGTCCTTACCCTGTCCCGTCCATCGCGCCACGGCGGCCGCCGCACCGTATTCGATATCGTCGGGGTGGGCCACGATCACGAGGCCGCGCTGCCAATCTTCGGGAACATGCTCCACGCGGATCATTCAAGCAGACGCCCGCACGCACACCTGACCGCTGCCCGAAACGCGGGCAGGCCGTGTCCCGCCCACAGCGGGCGGCACACGGCCTACCTCTCGATACCGCGCCGCCCGTAAGTCCCGGCGGGCGTGCGGCTTTGCTCCGGCGGCTGCTACAGCTTGCTCACGGTGGAGTTGTCCGAGCCCGAAACCGCCTTGTACAGCAGGTAGAGCCCGAAGACGACCGCGCTGATCACCAGGATCGGGAACAGCCCCTTGATCAACGCACCGATGATGGCGAGCGCGATCCAGACGACCGCTACGACACCGATGATTTTCCACAACATGCCAGCCTCCAGAAGGTCTCGGGCGAACCGTCATCCGACGATCCGACCCCTCCATGCTGGCAGCCCGAAAACGATAAATCACCAGCTCAGCAGCGATATCCGGGTGAAGATCAGGGTTCACCCTGAGGGCACTCCCACAATCTTGTCATTGACAAGATGGGCCAGGGTGTGGAACCTTTGAGCGCAGTCGCCGCCCAGGCGCGACCAGCCCGTCGCTTCAGTCGAAAGAGCAGCCCATGCCCACCCTTCCGTGGATGACCGTCAACGCCCCCACCGCACCCGAGGCGCAGTGCATGGCCTCCCGTCTCGAGGTCGAGTCCGTTCGGCACGCACCGGCATTCCTGCTGGCTTCGCTGAGACTGTGGCGCCAGGCCCGCCGCTCCCCCGGCGCGCTCGGTGTCGCTTTGAAGGCGGAAATGTGGAAGGGCACCTTCTGGACCTACTCCGCCTGGACCGATAAGGCGGCGATCTATGCCTACGCGGGCGCCGAACCGCACAGGTCGACCGTGCAGCGCAAGCGAAAGGTCATGCGCGAGGCCACCTTCGTCTTCTTCACCGCACCGGTCGACGAATTGCCGATGTCCTGGGACGAAATCCGGCGCCGCATCGCCGAGCAGCGCGATTCCGCGAAGTCCGAATAGCACTGCCACCGGCGGTCATTCGGCCCGCTTGGCGTGGCGGCCGACCGAGATCCTGCGCACCACGGTCAGGACCGTGACCACCATGACCGTCACCAGTTCCAGCAGGTTCCAGGCAATCGGATCCGGGGTGGATTCGACCACCGTGTCCGGCGACCGGTGCGGTGCGGCGAGGATCGGCGTTTCCGGCACTTTCGCGGGTGCCGGTGCGGCAGCGGGGAATTCCGACGGGACGACCGGTGCCGCGGATATCGGTGGTGGCGGTGGGCCGGGTGCCGGCGGGCCGAGTTGGAGGGGGATGCCGGGCTCCGGCGGCACCGGAGCCGGAAGTAAGAGCAGACAGCTCAGCAGCGCGCTTCCGGTGACCGCGCTGCCGACGACGACACTGCCGAGCGCGGATCCACTCGAACCGACCGAGCCGGTGCCCACCAGAGCGGGGCCCACCACCCCGCTGCCGCTCGACCCCGCGCTACCGGTGGCCGACCCGAGCAGGATTGTCGCGCTGCCGATTACGGCGCTACCGGTGCAGGCCGACTGAACACTGCCCGGATCGAGCCCCAACGCCTCGCCCGCACCAGCCGCCGAATCGCGCGGCACCGGATGTCCGAATGAGTCATCGGCGCCGTCGGCTCGACCAGCGCTGTCGGTCGCGCCGAAACCGGCCGCCGCACCGCCCGGCATGGTGCCACCCGAGGTCGCGCCACCCGGAATCGCACTGCCGGTGGCGAGGGGCGCGCCGCCTCTCGTGCCGCTTCTCGGCTCGAGATCCAGAGCGCCTCCGGCGGAACCGCTACCGATACCGTCATTGCGGAAATCCGCCGCCGCACTTCCTGTTCCGACCGTGTCATAAGACGCACTGCCGGTACCGATAGCACCGATGAACGGCCACTCGGGCGGCACCGAATCCGCGCGAGCGGGCTGCCCCGCGAACAGCCCCGCCGCCAGCGGAATCGTCGCTACCGCGGCGAATCCCCGTGCGGCCCCTCGTCTTCGCATCACGAACACCATCTGCCGATACCCCATCCGTCGCAGCTATCCGGTCCGAAATGACTCGTCAGGTGATGTTCTGATAGCGGGACATCGCGTATTCGAAGGCGTCCCTCGGAACGCTGTTTCCGCCCGAGAACGGCCGATCGAGGTTGTAGATCGCCAGCACCGCCGAGCCGACGACGACACCGAGCAGCGCGGTCATCAGCAAACTGCGTTTGGTGACCTCGACGCCATTCAGCACCGCGGTGCACAGCAGCAGTACCGTGCCGAACCACAAAGCCGCATAGAGGAATCCGGGCATGTGATAGCTCGCGTCCATGGCCCGGTCCTGACGCGCCTCGGCGACCGCGTCGAGACTGTCCATCGCCTTCGTGCGCACTTCGGCGACGTCCGGATCCGTCGAGTTCACCGATGCGACGGCATCACGCAAGCTGTCGAGTGTCTGCTGCGTCGGCTGGCTCAGCCGCCGGTCCGCCTGCATGATCGGCCACTCCTGGGTGAGCACCTGATCGGTGTAATCCCGCACCAGCCCCTGGATCTGCCGGTGTTGCGGATCGGGCAGCGCATGCGCGGTCCAATAGGTATCCACCAGCGCCTTCGCCTCGGCAATGGTGTGATTGTGCGCATTGTCGTACTCCTGCCAGAGGATCACCACCACGAAGGCGACCACGGCCAGAAACAGCGTATTGATCAGCTCGAGTACGAGGGATCCGGCCGATTCATCATCGGTCTCCACCCACGACAGCGGCCGCAGTCGATCCCCGACGACAAAGATGGCCACCGCGATAACCGCCGCTACGGCGGGGACGAGGAATATCAGAACCATGTAGGGACGCCACCTCCCAAGACGAACCGGCACAACGAATCTCGCCGCATAGCTGGATCGCCGAGGTCGCCCACGGCGATCGTCAACAGCGTCGATCACCAGTTATTCGGCGCCGCCGCCCGGATGGATGACCGCCCACGATAATTCGTGCGGAGGCGTCGGATAGTCGTGGGGCACTGCGGGTTTCGGTGGCAACGTCGAATTCGACGCGTCGGAGGATGCCCATGCCCGCGAGGGCGACCACGGCGAGTAGCCCATGTGCCGACACGAACCACAGCGCGGTATCGAACGAGCCGGCCGAGGCAACGAGATAGCCGAGGACGATCGGCGTGACGATGCCCGCGATATTGCCGAAGGCGTTCATGGTGGAGCACACGAAACAGCGCGGTGTGTGACCGCGATCGCGCGACCGTCTGCGCAATTTCGTCATCCCCTACCTCGATATCCATGATCGCCGCCCCGGATACGCGGTGTCGATCGTCAAGGCCGGTCTCACCGCGGTCGGCAGACCATCGAGCCGGGTGCGCCCGCCGCTCACCGATCTCACCGGGGCCGAACTCGCCGAGCTGACCACGCTCGTGAAGACGATCGCCTGACCCGTAGGAATCACCATGACCACAACTGATTCACCCGTGCTCGACCGGATCGACAGCGTCAAGATCTCGTCGGTCACACTGCCATTGCCCACCGGGATCAGCGATGCCAAGGTCCTCACCGGCAGGCAGAAGCCGATGACCGAGGTCGCGGTGCTGTTCGCGGAGATCACCACCGAGGCCGGCCTGGAAGGCACCGGCATCGGCTACGCCAAACGCGCGGGCGGACCCGGCCAATTCGCCCACGCCCGCGAGCTGGCCCCGGCGCTACTCGGCGATGGCCCCAGCGATATCGCCAAGATCTGGGACAAGCTCCTGTGGGCCGGAGCCTCGGTGGGCCGCAGCGGCATTTCGAATGGTTCGATCCGCTGTTCAACGAACGCCTCGAGATCGCCGACGGCCGCATGCACCTGTCATCCCGCCCCGGACTCGGGGTAACCATCAGCGACCAGGCCCGCGCCTGGACTGTCGCGGAACACACCATCCGATCCTGAAACTGTCAGTGCCCCAGCAGTTCGGTAGCAGCTACGCAGACCGGTCGAATTCACCGTTGGCAACACCAGCGGTGAACGCGTCCCAGTCGGCGGGCCGCGTCCAGAGGAGTTCCATCGAATGCAGTCGAATGGTGGTCGCCCACACCGCCATATCACTACGCTCGACGAGCAGTAGGGCATGGCGTGCGGCGGGTGTGGGTCAGACTTAATCCGTGTCGAAGCCCTCGATGCATCGACCGAATCACCGCTCCCGCGCAAACTGTTGCGCGGCACCGAGATAGTCGACTAACCCCAATGCCGCTCACATAGGCCGGTGACCTGGCTGTCAAGTCGTGGTGGTGAGTGAGCAGGGGTTGCGAATTCGGTTGCGGTGCTGGGTGTCGTGAGATGAAAACAGCGGAACTCTAGTAGAGAAGGTTCGTCGGCCAAGACAATCCTTCAAGCTGGAGTTCCGCTGTCTGCTCAGTGTGTCATCAAACGTGAATCAGTGGTAGCCACAGGGGCTTTCGCACCCGGTCACCTGGGAGAACTGACCCGGATCATCCCGTTCGAGATGGTCGACGCGGTGCTGGAGTCGACCCGGGCGGTGCAGGCCAGGGTCCGGGCACTGCCGTCGCGGGTGGTGGTGTATCTGCTGCTGGCCGCAGTGTTGTTCGCCGAGCTCGGCTACGAGCAGGTGTGGGCGCGGATGACCGCGGGCCTGGCCGGTGTGCCGGTCGCCGATCCAGTGTCCTCGGCGTTGTCCCAAGCCCGCCGCCGGATCGGCATCGCACCGCTGCGTGCGTTGTTCGACCTGATCAAGGGCCCCGCAGCGGGTGCGGCCCGGTGGCGGGGCCTGCTGGTGTGCGCGATCGACGGCACCTCGATGTTCACCCCCGACAGCCCGGCCAACGTGGCCGCCTACGGTCACGCCGGCGGCGGCAACGGCCCGTCCGGGTATCCGATGCTGCGGCTGCTGGCCGTGGTCGCCTGCGGCACCCGCACCGTGATCGACGCCGTGTTCGGGACGCCCAGCGTCGGCGAGATCACCTACACACCACCCCTGCTGGGCTGCCTGGGCAACGACATGCTGCTACTGGCCGACCGCAACTTCGCCGCCGCGGACCTCATCGGCGCCGTCGCGGGCACCGGAGCCGATCTGCTGTTCCGCTGCCGCAACAACCGGAAACTCCCCGTGACCGGCCGCTGCGGCGACAACTCGTGGCTCACGCGGATCGGCACCACCACCGTCCGCGTGATCGCGGCGACCATCCTCGTCCACCAATCCGGCGGCCCTGCCCGCACAGAACGCTACCTGCTGATCACCACGTTGACCGACCACAAGCGTTACCCCGCACCCGAATTGGTGTCTTTGTATCACCAGCGATGGGAGATCGAAACCTCCTACCTGGAACTGAAATCCACCATCCTCGGTGGACGAGTACTGCGAGCCCGCACTCCCGACGGCATCGCCCAAGAGATCTACGCCCTGCTCGTCACCTACCAAGCCCTGCGCATCGCCATCACCGATGCCACCGTCACCACCGGCACCACCGCCGACCGAGCCAGCTTCAGCATCGCTCTCAACACCGCCCGCGACCAGCTCATACTCGCAGCCGGAATCATCGCAGGCACCACCATCGACCTCATCGGCACGATCGGCCACGCTGTGCTCGACCACCTCCTGCCCGCCCGCCGCCAGCGAACATGCCCCCGCATCGTCAAACGCGCAATCTCCAAACACCGCGCCAAAGGCAACATCGACCGAAACAGCTACAAGATCACGATCAACATCACGATCAACAGCGGTTGACGACAGCCCAACCGGCCTATGTGAGCGGCATTGCGACTAACCCCCCTGCGGCGGAAGAGTGGGCGCGTGCTGATCGGCCACCTCGGTGAGCGCCTGCGCCCAGCCGTCCAACCGGTCGGCGGCATGCCGCAGATCCGCCACGATGGCATCGAAATTGTGTCGCAGGACAGCGCTTTCGGGGACCGCGAGAATGCGCCCGGCGGCCGCGACAACCTGTTCGTATTCGGCGACGCCGCTGTCGAGGCGACCGAGCGCGAATTGAATGTTCTCGGTAAGGCCAACTGCCGCAACGGATTTGGTGCGCCCCATGGCGCCGAGCGCCTGCTCCATCGCGGCGACGTCGGCGGCCAGCGCGTGCAGCGCCGCCGCACCCGATGTCGCGGTTTCGAGCATGTCGGTGAGTTCGTCCTCGGGCAGCCGGTTCGAGCGGGCGATCTGTGTGCCGAGGCCGTGCAGCGCCTTCTCGGCGCGAACCAGGCGGGCGATCGGCCCGCGCGCCGATGACCACGGCGGCGGCTGCTTGCGCGGTACGAAGGCCGCCTGCGGCAGTGGGGCGCTGCGCAGCTGTAGATAGCGGCGAGCGCTCAGCGCGGTACCGGTGACCAACGCCACTGCTCCTCCGCCGACCACCACCACGGCCCACACCGGAGCCGAAATCACCATGAGCCCCACGGTTCCCGCCGTCGTGAGACCACCCACGGTGCCGAGTTGGAAACTGCGCCGACGGGCCCGACGGCGCTTGCGCAACTCCCGCTCGCGCGGATCCGCCCAGCGCCGCACCGCGACCAGCGCGTGCTCGCCCACCTCACGCAGACTGTCGGGCAGGCTCCCGGGCTGCGGGGCCAGCGCCGACTGCGCGCGCACGATGGCCGCACTGCGGCGGCGGCCGATCCGACCGCGGTTGAGCTGTTCGCGATGCTCCTGCGAGCTCATCGGCTTCCTCCCGGGAGCGCGAACCCGCTCGGCACGACCTGCGGAGTCCAGACAGGCAGGGCCCGAGCATGACCGACGGCCGACCCGCCAGGTACCCGTGCCATGTCCTTCACCGAACCAGTCCTCGCCGAGCTGTATCGCTGTGGAAACTTCCCGCTACTGCTGCGCGGTCTGGCCCTTGTTCATCTGCGGCTGCGGCTGCGCCGGATTCACCTGCGCGGCACCCGGATTGATCGCGGGCGCGGTTGCACCACCGGCGGGCAGCGCATCGCCGCGCATCGAGGCGCGGATCTGCTCCAGCTTGCTGTGCCCGGCCATCTGGATGCTGGCCTGCTGCACCTCGAGCATGCGGCCCTGCACCGAATTGCCCGCGAGTTCGGCGGCACCCAGCGCATTCGCGTAGCGGCGCTCGATCTTCTCGCGCACCGCATCCAGGCTCGGCGTGGTGCCGGGCGCGGACAGCGTCGAATCCATCCGCTGCAGCGATGCCGAGACCTGCTCCTGCATCTTGGCCTGCTCCAGCTGGCTGAGCAGTTTGGTGCGCTCGGCGACCTTCTGCTGCAGCAGCATCGCGTTCTGCTCGACCGCCTTCTTGGCCTGCGCGGCCGCCTGCAGCGACTGGTCGTGCAGCACCTTGAGGTCCTCGACCGACTGCTCGGCGGTGACCAACTGTGCGGCGAACGCCTCGGCGGCGTTGGTGTACTGGATCGCCTTCTCGGTATCGCCCGCCGCCGCGGCCTGGTCGGCTAGCAGAACGGCTTGGCGCGCATTGGCGTTGAGCTTTTCGACATCGTCGAGCTGACGATTGAGCTTCATCTCCAGCTGACGCTGGTTGCCGATGACCGACGCGGCCTGCTGCGAGAGGGCCTGATGCTGACGCTGAGCTTCCTCGATAGCCTGCTGAATCTGGACCTTCGGATCCGCATGCTCTTCGATCTTCGAATCGAAGAGGGCCATCATGTACTTCCAGGCCTTGACGAACGGATTAGCCATCGATTGATCCCGCCTCCATAAGATGCGCCGCGCTTTACCGCGACTGTAGTGCGCGACCGTCACGCACTCGATATGTGCCTATCCTCCACCATCTGGCACCCGGGCCGGGCGAACCCGGCCCAACCGACGCCTATTACAGAATCTATCCGCTTTCGGCGCCGGTCCGCAGCGCCGGTCACCGACGTCACCTCTTGTCGTCTGATCAGTTGCTCTTCACCAGAACGAGCATGTCCGCCTTCGGGGCCGGAATGACGATCCGGGTGTCCTCGGCGATCTTGGTCCGGGCCCCGGCCGCCGACATACTGGCGGTCGCCGGCTCCGGCGCGGCCTCGGCGGCGGGCTCGGCCGCGGCCGTCCGGTCCGACTCGGGTGCGTCGGCGGTCTGCGCGGGCGCCTCGACGGGCAGCCCGTCGACACCGGCCATGATCGTGCTCACATCCCAGAGCACCCGCGACAGCGGCACATCAAGGGCCGCGCAGATGGCGGCGAGCAGTTCGCTGGAGGCCTCTTTGCGGCCCCGCTCGACCTCCGACAGATACCCCAGGCTCACGCGCGCCGAGGTGGAGACCTCACGCAGGGTCCGGCTCTGGGCGAGACGAGCACGCCGCAGACTGTCCCCGATTGCCTCTCGCAGCAGCGTCATGTCGTTCTCCTTCAGCTCCCAGTAACCGGGTCCGCGGGCGCCTGCCAGCGCTGCGCACGCCGTCCTTTCTGGCACAACGTCGAACGCGGGTCGGTTGGTTCCCACGGGGGCAAACTCGATGCCGCCAGCATGTCGCCGGCGTCAGCGGTCGTCTCCCACGATACGACGCAACTCCCGAACCGCGCTGTGCGTAGCGCCGATTCTGATCGCCCACCGGTCACCGCGCAGCGTCCATCGCATGACCTCGGTATGCCCCGGACCGGCCAGACCGAGGAAGACCGTGCCGACGGCATGTCCGTCCTGGGAGTCGGGTCCGGCGACACCGGTCAGCCCGATCCCCCAATCCGCGCCGCAGCGCAGCCGAGCCCCGACCGCCAACTGTTCGGCGGTACTCGCGGCCACCGGGCCCTCCGTCGCCAGCACCTCGTCGCTGACACCGGCCAGGCTGTGTTTGAGATCGGTCGCGTAGACGACCAGTCCGCCGCGCAGCACCGCGCTCGCCCCCGGCACCCCGGCGATGGTCGCCGCGAGCAGGCCCGCGGTCAGTGATTCCGCGGTCGCCACGGTCTGTCCGGCCGCGCTCAGCGCATGCACCAACTCGACGACCGGTGCGCCAGTTGTCAGCGGATCGGTCATGCGCCGCGCGTCCGGCCCGGACCTCCCGCGAGCCATACCCGCGCCGCCTGCCCCAGGTAATCGAGTCCGGTGACGACCGTCAGCGCGACGGCCACATACATCAAAGTCATTCCCGCGGTGGCCGGTCCCCCGTGCAGCGGCAACAGCAGCACCGCGATCGCGACCGACTGCACCAGCGTCTTCAATTTGCCGCCGCGACCGGCCGGAATCACCCCGCGCCGCACCACCGCCAGCCGCAGGAGCGTGATTCCGATCTCACGGCCATAGATGACCAGGGTGACCCACCACGCCAGATCGCCGAGCATGGACAGTCCGATCACCGCCGAACCGATCAGCGCCTTATCCGCGATCGGATCGGCGAGTTTGCCGAAGTCGGTGACGAGTCCGTATTTGCGTGCCAGTTGTCCGTCGAAGCGATCGGTGATCGCGGCGATGCCGAACAGCGCGGCGGCCGCGATACGCCAGCCGGTCTGATGTCCGCCGCCCGCGAACAGCGCGAGCACGAACAGCGGGACCAGCGCGATCCGCAGCATGGTGAGCACGTTCGCGATATTCATCAGCGGAACGGCGGGTTCGGCCGGGGTCGGTGCGAATCCGGTGCGAACCACCGGCTCAACCCAGCGTCGATCGATCTCTTCTGGCTGCACGCTCATGCCCCCGCCTCGACCGTGGCGATACCCCCCGCGACGCCGCTGGAACGCATGCCGAAGCGATGCGGTGAGCGGAGCGGGTAGATGTGCGGCACACGTTCAGAGTATCGGTAACCGGGCGGACTACTGTGCACCCCATGACCTCTCGGGGACCACTAGGTGGTTCGACTAGCGACGCGCATCCGGGCGCGGCACCTGCCGCGAACAAATCTGGCCCGATCGTGCGACGCGCCCGAACCTCCGATGTGGCCCAGATCAAGAGCTTGGTCGATGTCTACGCCGGTCGGATCCTGCTGGAAAAGAACCTGGTCACGCTGTACGAGGCGGTGCAGGAATTCTGGGTGGCCGAACTCGACGGCCGGGTGGTCGGCTGTGGTGCGCTGCATGTGCTCTGGGCCGATCTCGGCGAGGTCCGCACCGTCGCGGTGCATCCCGATGTCAAGGGGCACGGGGTCGGACGGCTGATCGTGGAGCGGTTGGTCGCGGTGGCCAGGGAACTCGAGTTGGGGCGGCTGTTCGTGCTCACCTTCGAGGTGGAGTTCTTCGGCAGGCACGGATTCGTCGAGATCGATGGCACACCGGTGACCGCCGAGGTGTACGCGGAGATGTGCCGGACCTTCGATCCCGGCGTCGCGGAATTCCTCGATCTCAGTTATGTGAAGCCGAACACCCTCGGCAATACTCGAATGCTGCTCAACCTCTGATCAGAACGGACCGATCGTGCCCATTTTCGCCGTGCACTACACCTACTCCGATGCCACCATCGAGGCTCGCGACACCTTCCGGCCCGAACACCGGGCCTGGCTGACCGGCCTGGTCGAGGCGGGTTCGCTACTCACCAGCGGCCCCTACCCGGACGGATCCGGCGCACTGCTGCTGTTCCAGGTCGCGGACGAGGCGACGATCAAGGGACTGCTGCCGCAGGATCCGTTCGCGCGCGAGAACCTGATCGAGGCGGTGCGCGCGGTGGAGTGGCTGCCGGTGATGGGCACCTTCGCATCCTGACTATGCCGGCTGACCGCCGCGTGTCACGGTTCGACACCCGATAGTCAGCAAACTTTTGGCGACACACCGGTGCGGGTTCTCGGCGAACCCGCCTCCGGGGCCGCAGACTCCCCCGTATGCGCATATCCGCCGCGATTTTCGCGTCGATGTCGGCTGCGGCCCTCTCGCTGACCGCATGCTCATCGCCCGACCTGGGCGCGGAGTCCAGTGAACCGGTAAGGCCCGTGGTCGCTGGTCACCCCGTGCCGCACCCCGGCATGGCCGACGAACGGGAGTACCGCGCCGATGACGGCTACTACTTCCGAACCGCCGACCGCGCCATCGCCTGCGGCCTACTCGATGAGCCGTTCGGACAGCCGAGACGATCGGTGGGCTGTCAGGGTGTGACGGGCCCAGCCCCGCGGGAGATGCAGGCGTGTTGGAGTAGCGACCCGAGCGCGGCCGTCCTCGCCGTCGGCGACAGCCCCGGATATCTCTGCGTGAACCGGGGCTTCTTCGACGGACCGCCGATGGCAGGCGCGCAGGCCAGCGGCGGACCGGTGCTGCCGGTCGGGTCGAGCCTGAGTGTGTACGGATTCACCTGCCTGGCCCAGCCCGCCGGGGTGACCTGCCGCAACGAAGCGAACGGACACGGCTTCGAGATCGCGCCCGACCACCACCGGCTGTTCTAGTCGCCGATCCGACTCGCGGCCGTTCGGGCCGCCACACCACGGGTTTTGAGCAGGCTCGCCGCCGTCGCGATGACCAGAATGCCGAGAATGACACCCAGCGAGACCGGTGTCGAAATCTCCGGTACCTTGACGTGCTCACCGCCATTGATGAAAGGCAAGGTGTTCTCGTGCAATGCGTGCAGCACCAGTTTGACGCCGATGAACGCCAGGATCGCCGACAGTCCGTAGGACAGGTAGACCAGCCGGTCCAGCAGGCCGCCGATGAGGAAGAACAGCTGCCGTAATCCCATGAGCGCGAAGGCATTCGCGGTAAAGACGATATAGGGCTGCTCGGTGAGACCATAGATCGCGGGGATGGAGTCCAGCGCGAACAGCAGATCCGCGAAGCCGATCGCCAATAGCGCCAACAACAGCGGGGTCACCACGCGGCGCCCGTCGATCCGGGCGACGAGCTTGTCGCCGTCGTATTCATCGGTGGTCGGGAGCACGCGTTTGGCCAGCGCCACGATCCGGCTGTCGCGCTTCTCCTCCTGCTCGACCTCATGTCCGCTCTCGCGCAGCAGTTTGACGGCCGTGTACACCAGGAACAGTCCGAACAGATAGAACACCCAGCTGAACGCGCTGATCGCGGCCGCGCCGACGGCGATGAACGCCCCGCGCATGACCAGCGCCAGCACGATGCCGATGAGCAGCACCTTCTGCTGGTAGATCCGTGGCACCGCGAATGTCGACATGATGATGAGGAAGATGAACAGGTTGTCGACCGAGAGCGCCTTCTCGGTCACGAAGCCCGCGTAGTACTCCCCCGCGAAAGTCGAATTCCAGCGCCAGGCGACAAATCCGCCGAATGCCAGGGCGAGGCCGATGTAGATCGCCGACCAAGTGCCGGATTCCTTGAAGGTCGGATCGTGTGGCGTTCGAACGTGGGCAAAGAAGTCGAAGACGAACAGGCCGAGGATCACCGCGATGGTCAGCGTCCACTCGAGTGCGGTTACGTGCATGCGGGCTCCGGGGCGGCAAGGTGTGTCATGACAGCAATCATGCCCGATTTGTCCGTTCTTCTGGCTAGCGGGATAGTTGCTGACCATAATTTCACATGCGAATCGGGCGGCCACCGTGCCACAGTCGCGGGCATGACCGACGACTACCGCATCCTGAACAAGGCGAACTGGGACGAGCGCGCACCCGCACATGCCGCATCGCCGGACTACGCCGTGGCCCGATTCGTCGCGGATCCGGCCTACCTCAGCGAAGTGGTCCGGTTCGATCTGCCGCTACTCGGCGATATCCGCGGACTGCGCGGCGTGCACCTGCAATGCCACATCGGCACCGACACCATCTCCCTGGCGCGACTCGGGGCGCGGATGACCGGACTGGACTTCTCCCCCGCGTCGCTCGCGCAGGCTCGGCTACTGGCCGAAAAGACCGGGGCCCCGGTCAATTTCGTCGAATCGGATGTGTACGACGCGGTATCCGCACTCGGCACAGCACAATTCGATCTGGTATTCACCGGGATCGGCGCGCTGTGCTGGATTCCGAGTATCGATCGCTGGGCGCGAACCGTCGCGGACCTGCTGCGACCCGGCGGTCGGCTGTTTCTGCGCGAGGGCCATCCGATGCTGTGGGCGATCGACGAAACCCGTACCGACCGACCGACTGTCGGCTATCCATACTTCGAAATGCCCGAACCCATGGTGTTTTCGGACGGAACGACTTATGTCGAGACCGACACCGAATTCAGCCACATCATGACCCACGAGTGGAACCACGGACTCGGCGAAGTGGTAACCGCACTACTCGACCACGGCCTGACCATCACCGGACTTGTGGAGCACCGCAGCGTTCCCTGGGAGGCATTGCCCGGCCAGATGACCCGGGATGCGAATGGCGAGTGGCGGCTGACCGAGCATCCGGAACGGCTGCCACTCACATACACCGTGCAAGCACGCCGACAACTCGCCGGTGGGGAATAAATGGGTTCCTCATCGTGTCTGTCGGTGTTAGCGTTATCCAGAACGTAATCGCACCCCGTAATCGGGACCACGAAAGGCAAACGCAATGACCAGCACTCAGGACCAGGGACTACGCTCCCTCGCCGGTGCCTGGCAGTTGCGTGCGGGCGCCCGGCTGTCGACGTCGCAGCTGCGCCTGACCTGGCCGCTGATGTCGCAGCTGCGGCAGGCGAATACCCGGAGCCGCCCCTGAGGTCTCGATTCGAGAAGGCCTGAGCAGGGGCCGCTCCCGGCGAAATAGTCGCCACGGAGCGGCCCCTTTTCTTGTCCAGCGGATGTAGCTCAACTGGAAGAGCAACGATCTCCAAAATCGTCGGCTGGGGGTTCGAGTCCCTCCATCCGTGCAGATAACTTCACAGCGAATATGCGGCAGTGGGCTTTTCGTAATGCGAGATGTGAATAACCCTGCCGTAGATCGGGTTCGAGCCCGTGTAGCTCAGCGGAGCAGAGCAGCGTCCTCCGACGGCGCAGGTCGGTGGTTCGATTCCACCCACGGGTACCAAAACCATTCCCTCGTAGCCCAATTGGCAGAGGCACCGGACTTAGGATCCGGTTGATGCGAGTTCGAATCTCGCCGAGGGAACGATCCGGGTCACATACCCGGACCAGCGCTCGTAGCTCAACGGATGGAGCACCTGAATACGACTCAGGCGGATGGAGGTTCGAATCCTTCCGAGCGCGCTGATGGAGTGTGGTGTAACGGCAACATGATGGGCTCTGACCCCGTCGATCCAGGTTCGAATCCTGGCACTCCAACTGATTTCCCGGCGCTCGCCGGGATCGGTGGAGTGTGGTGTAACGGCCAGCATTGCGAACTTTGACTTCGCGGGTTCAGGTTCGAATCCTGGCACTCCAGCCCATTCCTATCCGGGCTCATGCAGGTTCGCCCCGGGGCTCTCATAAGGCCCTGCCGCGTGGTTCGACTCCACGATGAGCTACCACCGCACCGGCGCTTCCGTCGGGCTGGTTCGATGTCCCCGTGCGAATATTCGTCAGCGGAGCCAACGGCTACCTCGGCAGCGCGGTCGCGGCGACCCTGTGCGCCAGCGGACACGATGTCGTCGGGCTGGTGCATCATGAACGCTCCCGTGTCCCGGAGGGGATTGCGATCCACACCGCCGACCTGTGCGACCAGGACGCCCTCGGCGCGGCACTGCGCGAGGTCGATCTGGTCTGCCATCTCGCCGGGCTCACTCGCGTTCGCGAATCGTTTGCCGAGCCGCTCGACTACTTCGCAGTAAACGTGACGGGAACCGTGACGCTGCTGCGGGCCATGGCGGCGGCCGGGGTGCAACGACTCGTATTCGCGTCCACCGCGGCGATCTACGGGACACCGCAGCAGCAACCCATGTCGGAGGATCTGATCGACGATCCGCCGCACCCGTACGCGGCGAGTAAGCAGGCCGCCGAATCGGTGATCACCGCACAGGCCGCGACCGGTCAGCTCGACGCAACGGTGTTGCGGCTGTTCAACATTGCCGGTGGCCCTGATCCGGATGACACACGGATCGTCTCGCGGACCCTCGCCGTCGCCGCTGGCACGGATTCGACGCTGGTCGTCAATGGCGATGGCACGGCGGTCCGCGATTACCTGCATCGCGACGACGCCGCGCGCGCCTTCGACGCCGCCGTGACCGGACTCCCCCGACCGGGCCGGTACCGTCGCTACAACATCGGCACCGGTGTCGGCACCAGCGTCAACGACCTCGTTGCCGCGGCCGCGCGGGTGACCGGGCGCCGCATCCCGGTCGAATACCGTGCCGCGGCACCGGAACCGCAGCGGCTCATCAGCGACAGCAGGCGTGCGCGTACCGAATTGGGCTGGTCGCCGACCTCGTCCGATATCGACACCATCATCACCGACGCCTGGGCAGTTCGCATCGGCGCCGCCACCGATGGGAAGGATCAGCTCCGGCGCTCACCGGGTTGTGCATAGTTTCGTGAAATGCGAATTGCCTCTTCACTTCTCACCGCAACGCTGGGTGCCCTGGTGAGCGCCTTCGGCGCCACCGCGATGGCCGCACCGCCCTCGGGTTCGGCGTTGCTGCAACCGACATGGGACCTGCCGACCGACACCGCTGCCGCCGTACACGCCGCCGGTCTGCCGCTGCTGGACAAGATGTCGACGACCTATCACTATCATGCCCATCTCGATGTCATCGTCTTCGGGCAGCCGGTCGTCGTCCCGGCCCTGATCGGGATCGATGACGCCCGCCGGCTGGGCTCCCCGATGCATACCCACGATGCGACCGGGATCGTGCACCTCGAGTCGGCCGAGGATATCCCGTTCACGCTCGGGCAGTTCTGCACCGAGTGGGGTCAGCCGCTGACCGCCGACCAGGTCGGCCCGATCCACTTGACCCCCTTCGAAGCGGTGCAGCTCTACGTCAACGGGGTCCGTTTTCCCGGCGATCCCGCCTCGTATCGTTTCGCCCCGTATGACGAAATCGCACTGGTCGTCGGCACCCGATCGATGAACCCGGTCGTGCCGACGCATTACGACTTCCCGCCAGATCTCTCGCAACACTAGGCAAAGATCTTGCGGCGCAAGTAGTTTCATTGTCGAACCTCCCAATTTTGGGGAGATGTGACCGTTGACACTACCTGGGCGACTGTCGAAACTCTAAGGCCTCCAGCACTTCTGGAGCCTTGTTGGCCGACATGGTGAGTTCTCAACGAATCGAGGAACCAGGCTATGACGACTACCACCGCGTCGGCGTCGACCGAAACCGAAGTCCCCCCTGCGGAATTCGATACCACTCACCTGAAAGAGAATCTGCGCTGGGGCCACCTGTTCTGGCCAGGTTCCACCGCGTTGACCGAAGAGCAGATCGATGACCGGGTCACCCGCTATCAGCGGTCGCTGGAGCGCTTCCGCGCCAGCGGCATGCAGGGCAACTACCTGCCCGATGACCTCGAGGTCGATTCGGCTTGGCATGCGCACCAGTGCGACCCCATCGGCTACGCGGAGTTCTGTAAGAGCTACTTCGGCGGCATCCTCGCGCACACCGTGACGCTGTGTGTCTGCAAATTGGTCGATCTCGACAAGAAGTAGGCACCGGACCGAGCGGAGGTAAACCGTGGACGCATTCCTGAACATGATCGCCGCACTCTTCGCGACGCAGGGACACCTGGATATTCCGGTCCCTACGAGGGTGTGCTGACCCAGGCGAGGCGCGGCCCGTCGATGACGACGGAAAGGAGGTAGCTCGTGGACGCACTGCTGAATATGATCTCCGCGATGTTCGCATCGCAAGCACAGATCGACATCCCGCAGGTCCCTTCGAACCGTTGCTGACCCAGGCAACGGCGCGGCCCGGCCGAATACTCCGGCCGGGCCGTGCCCGTCAGGCGGTGCCGGACCGATCGGTGAAAAGGTACCCCTCGGACCAGATGTAGCGGGTACCACCCCATCGTGCCGCGGACGCTACGTCCGGAAAGAACCCCCGGCCCTCGAAATTCGCGCTGGTATTGCACAACACCGGCACGCCACTGATGGCCTCGTACCCCGCCAGAATCCGAGCGGTGGCGCGGTTGGCCGATCCATCGATGGTCTGCAGCCGCGCCGTACCGTCGACATGCAGCACCGCCGGAATGCGGTCGGTCCACTCGGGGCGGGTGCGGTGTTCGAAGAGCATGTACGGATCGCTGCCACCGGGCTGGAAGACCTCCGCCGCACGCGCGGTCAGGCAGACCGGCGCCACCGGCCGGTAGTGCGCACGGTTCTTGATGTCGTTGAGCCGGTCCTTCATCGCCGCATCCGTCGCGGGAGCCAGAATGCTGCGGTTGCCCAGCGCCCGCGGTCCCAGCTCCGCCCGACCCGACAGCACCACCACCGGCTCGCCCACCCGGTGCAGCAAGCGCGCGACTCCCCGCTCGTCACAGGGCTGTCTGCGCCAGTTCTCCGGCACCCCGCTGACACCGACCCGCGGACCGGAGTACACATCCCACCGCAATGCCGGACTCCGGCCGTACCGGAACATTTCACAGCATGCGGCGCCGATCGCGGCGCCGGAGTCATTGGGAAAGGGCGGAATCCAGATCTCCTCGACGATGCCCTGCGCGCGCAGCAATGAGTTCCACTTGATGTTCAAGGCGCAGCCGCCGGTCACCACCAGCTTCGATGGCAACGAAGAGTCCTGACGCAGTAGCGAACTCAGCGCCCGCGCCAACCGATCCCCCAGATACGCCTGGAAGGTGGCGATGAGATCGGCATCGGACAACCCTGGAAAAAGCTCGTCCCGATTCGCCGATACCTTCGCACCGACCAAACGTGCCGCATCCTGCGACGGGTTCGGTTGCGCCGCAAGGATTTCGTCGAACACCGGGTAGGCCGACTCCGCGACGGCGCCCAGCCCGGCGTAGGCCATGGCCTTCCCCGGAATGGCCAAGTGCTGCCGCAGGATCTGATCCCGGGACAGACCTTCGGTTTTCGGGATGAACGGCTCGAAGTGCGAACTGAAGAAGGTGAAGATATTGCCGACGATCGGCAGCACGGTGGCCACCGCGTGGACGGTTCGGGCCGCCGCTGAGACAGCGTAGACCCGTGCTGCGGTGCCGCCGTCCCAGACCAGCACCAGCGCATCCTCCCCGCGCGCCGCGAACGGACTTGTGCAGTAGCCGCCCAGAATGTGTTGGTCGACATGGTGATAGCTGACGTACTCCTCAGCGGCGGAACCGAATCCGTGACCGCGAAAGCGGTGCCGCGCGATCGGCACCGTGCGCCCGGGCCGATCCTGATACGGAGCCACCGCCAGCTCGATCGGACGGCCACCCGCTAGCGTCGCAATACTCGTGGGCTCCGTCGAATCAGTATCCGGCACTTCACCATTCGCGAACCAGCCGTCGACGACGAACCGGTCGATATCGGCTGGCTCCAGCCCCTCCGACCGCAGAATCTCGGCGACCCGGTCGAGATCACCCAGCGTGCTGTAGCGGAGTCCATTGCCGAGCTTCTCCATCTCGATGCTGAACACCAGCCGGTCGTCCTCGACAACCGCGACACCGCCATCGTGCGACACCTTGATTCCGCAGATCACCATGTCGGGCCACTGTACCGACGCCGCAGTGGCCCACCGGCGGTGAGAATAGTTGTCGCCGAAGCGTTTTCGGCGCTACGCCTCCGGGCTCTCCGGCTCCTCGGCACCGCCGCCGCGGATCGTCCACAGCAGACCCTCTAGCTCGTCGGGCTTGATGAGCACATCGCGCGCCTTGGAACCCTCACTCGGGCCGACAACGCCCCGGGTTTCCATCAGGTCCATCAGGCGGCCCGCCTTGGCGAAGCCGACGCGCAGCTTGCGCTGCAGCATCGAGGTCGAGCCGAATTGTGACGTCACGACCAGTTCCACGGCCTGCACGAAGACCTCGAGGTCATCGCCGATATCGGGATCGACGTCCTTCTTCTCGCCCGCCTTCGCGGCGGTGACGCCCTCCTGGTATTCGGGTTCGGCCTGGTTCTTGCTGAAGTCGACGATCGCGTGGATCTCCTCATCGGAGATGAACGCGCCCTGCAGGCGGGTGGGCTTATTCGCGCCCATGGGCAGGAACAGACCATCGCCCATACCGATCAACTTCTCGGCGCCCGGCTGGTCCAGGATGACGCGCGAATCCGTCAATGACGAAGTGGCGAAGGCCAATCGGGACGGCACATTGGTCTTGATCAGACCGGTGACCACGTCCACCGAGGGCCGCTGCGTCGCGAGCACCAGGTGAATGCCCGCGGCGCGGGCCTTCTGGGTAATGCGCACGATCGCGTCCTCGACATCGCGCGGTGCGGTCATCATCAGGTCCGCGAGTTCATCGACGATGGCGAGGATGTAGGGGTAGGGCCGGTACACGCGCTCGCTGCCCAGCGGCGCGGTGATCGCACCCGACTTGACCTTCTTGTTGAAGTCGTCGATGTGGCGCACCTTATTGGCCTGCATATCCTGGTAACGCTGCTCCATCTCCTCGACCAGCCAGGCCAGCGCGGCGGCGGCCTTCTTGGGCTGGGTGATGATGGGCGTGATGAGGTGCGGAATGCCCTCGTACGGTGTGAGTTCCACCATCTTCGGATCGATGAGGATCATCCGAACCTCGTCCGGGGTCGAGCGCGCGAGCAGCGACACCAGCATCGAGTTCACGAAGCTGGACTTACCCGAACCGGTGGAACCGGCGACCAGCAGATGCGGCATCTTGGCCAGATTCGCCGAGACGAAATCGCCCTCGATATTCTTGCCGAGGCCGATCACCAAGGGGTGGTGGTCATTTCGGGTCGCGGGCGCCTTCAGCACATCGGCCAGGCGCACCAGTTCCCGATCGGAATTGGGCACCTCGATGCCGACGGCGGATTTACCCGGAATCGGAGCGAGCAGCCGAACATTCTCGGTGGCAACGGCATAGGCGATATTGCGGGCCAGCGCGGTGATCTTCTCGACTTTCACGCCCGGGCCGAGTTCCACCTCGTAGCGCGTCACCGTCGGACCGCGCACGAAGCCGGTGACCGCCGCGTCGATCTTGAATTGCACCAGCACCTCGGTGATCGCCTCGATCATCGATTCATTGGCGGCACTGCGCTTCTTGGGTGGCTCGCCGTCGGTCAGCAGGGTCAGCGGCGGCAGCGTGTAATCACCCTCGACCTCACGGTCGGTGACGAACTCCAATTGCTTCGGTGGTGGCGGCGTCTGGTCCTCGACCTTTGCCGGGGCACGCTTCTTCGGCTTGGGCTTGTCCTCGGGGACCTCCGCCACCGCGATCGGTTTCGCATCGCGCAGCGGCGGCTCGCCGATGACCTCGGTGACCGCGTCCGAGCCGCCGAATTCGTCCGGCGGGTAATTCTCCTCCGGGGTGCGGCCGCGCCGCTTCGACTTCGTATTTCGATGCAGCGGGAATCCGTCGGCGTCGTAGTTGGCCGGATCGAAGTCGGATTCACTGTCGAAGTCACCGTATTCGTCGCCGCCGCTGCCGGTGCCGAAATACTCGCGCAGTCGCTGCGGTACCTCGCGCACGGTGGTTCCGGTCACCAGCAGCAGCCCGAAGACGATGGCCAGCAAGAGAATCGGTACCGACAGCCAAGCGGTGAGTCCATTGGTGAGCGGCCCGCCCACCACGAAACCGACGAAACCCGCTGCGCGGGAACGCCCGTGCGCATCGGTCGGCGCCCCGGCCGCGATATGCCACAATCCCAGGATCGGCAACCCGATCAGCAATCCGCCGAGTACGAGCCGCGGCCGGATCTCCGGATTCGCCTCGGTCCGCATCAGGACGATGGCGATGCCCGTGGCGACGAAGGGCAATCCGGCCGATGCCGATCCGGAGACCGCGCGAATCGCCGCTTCGACCCAGTGCCCGATCGGCCCGCCCGCCGACAGCCACACCGCGGCCGCGATCACCGCGCTGAGCGCGATGAGGGCCAATGCGATGCCATCGCGACGATGGCCGTGTTCGATTTCGCCCGCCCGGCTCACCGCCCGGGTGGTGGCGCCCAGTCCGCGCGCGAGCATATTCCAGCCACTGGTGATGCCGCGGCTGAATACCGCGAGCGGTGCGGTATTCGACTTGCCGCGGACCGGGCGGCGCGCCGCGGTGGTCCGGGCGCGCGGCGCGGGCGACCGGCGTTGCGCGGCGGTGCGAGCCTGGCCCGAACGAGGTGCCGCCGTGGTCCTCCCCCGGGCTGTTCCCGCCCGCGCACGAGTGGTCGTGGAGCTGCGGGACTTACCTGCCATAGGCTCAGGCTAGCCGCAAACGCCCCATTCAGACCATCAACCACACGCGTATCGCAGGTCACCGATCCGCCTCCCCGTGTATTTTGCCGGTCGTGAGTGCCGCTAAAGCACCGAACCGGGCCGAGAGTGAAGTGCTAGGCGGCTTTTGGGCGTGCCCGACGAGTTACCCATGTACGAACGAAATCAGTCGTCGCGAAATTATCATCGCAGTTGGCGTGTTGCCCGGCACGGCACCGGCTACACCGAGCGATCGAGGCTCAATACCGTCCGGACGGCATCGGGATCACCCGCAGTCTCGATCCGTACCTCATCGCGCCCGAAGGCGTGCAGCAGCAATTCGGAGGGCTTGCCGGTCAGCGTCACCCGCGCCGCCCCTGATCCGGTGTGCACGATGGCGTGCTCGCCGCCGGGGGTGGCCAACTCGACCGTGATCGGCGATTTGCGGTAGGCCATGCGTCCCATGCGGCGCACCGCCGTCCACAGCTTGTTTTCATCGGCGGCGGGCAGTTCGCGTGGCTCCCAGCCGGGCGCGCCGCGCCGCACGTCCTCGTGATGGACGAACATTTCGGTCAGATTGACGACGGCATCGACCGGTTTGAGCGGCGACCACCACGGCGGACCGGTCCGCACATCTTCCAGCAGTTCGGGGAAGGGCCGCCGCGCCGCCTTCGTCTGCACCGACCCCAGATATCCGGCCAACGGCTTCAGCAGGATGCCCGGTGACGCGTCCGGGCGGCGTTCCCGAACGACCAAGTGCGCGGCCAGATCTCGCACGGTCCAGCTGCCACACAGCGTGGGCGCGTCCGGCCCCGCCGCGGACATCGCGGCCACCAGTGCCCGACGTTCCCGTTGCGCCATGCTCATTCGCTGAACATATCCGATGCCGTGTTGTCGCGGCAGCCCGCATCCGCGATCGCGCTTGCCACGACCGCCCTGCTCTGCACCGCGTGCAGTTCCGACAACAGCTCGCCGAGCTCGGGTTCATCCGCAACGAGCAGCGCCGAATCGGGTGGCGGCTTCGAAAGCGGCACCAGCCATGACACCAAGGAAGAACGCGCGGCACCGACCACGTGAAAACCGCCGGGCGACAATGTCATCCGGCGGTTTTCGCAGTTGCAGTCAGACCCCGATCACCGTCGGAACGATCATCGGGCGGCGGCGGTAGGTCTCGGCCACCCATCGGCCGACGACGCGCCGCACGCTCTGCGCGATCCGATGGGTATCGGTGACACCCTCACCGGCCAGCCGCAGCAGTTCGGCCTCGACCAACTCCGCAGCGTCCAGCAGCGCGGTCGGATCATCGGAGAATCCGCGCCCACTGATCTCGGGTGTGCTGACCGCCTTACCCGTGGTCGAGTCCACCGCGAGGGTGATCGAGATGAACCCGCCCTCGCCGAGGACGAGACGATCCGACAGTGTCGACTCGCCGACGTCGCCGACGGACAGACCATCGACATACACATGTCCGACCGGAACCCGGCCGACGATCGAGGCGATCCCGTCGACCAGGTCGACCACCACGCCGTCCTCGGCGAGGACCACCCGATCCTCCGGCACACCGGTCGCCACCGCCAGCGCGGCATTGGCGCGCAGATGCCGCCATTCGCCGTGTACCGGCATGGCATTGGTGGGCCGCACCGCGTTGTACAGATATAGCAGCTCACCCGCCGACGCGTGCCCGGAGACGTGCACCTTCGCGTTCTGCTGGGTGATCACCGTGGCGCCGAGCCGGGCCAGACCGTTGACCACCGCGAACACCGAGTTCTCATTGCCGGGGATCAGCGAGGAGGCCAGCACCACGAGATCGTCGGCGCGGATATTGATCTGGCGGTGTTCACCGCGCGCCATCCGCGACAAGGCCGAAAGCGGTTCGCCCTGCGATCCGGTGGAGATCAGCACCAGCCGATCGCCGGGCAGGGTGGCGGCGACATCGAGGTCGACGACCACGCCGTCGGGCACCGTCAGATAGCCGAGCTCCTGCGCGATCTCCATATTGCGCACCATCGACCGGCCGACGAAACACACACGGCGCCCGTACTTTTGGGCGACATCGACCACCTGCTGAATGCGGTGCACATGGCTGGCGAACGATGCGACGATCACCCGGTTGCGGGCCTTGCCGATCACCGTGTCCAGGACGCCGCCGATCTCGCGTTCGGGCGTGACGAAGCCGGGCACCTCGGCATTGGTGGAGTCCACCAGGAACAGGTCGACGCCCTCGTCACCGAGGCGGGAGAATCCGGCCAGGTCGGTGAGGCGACCGTCCAGCGGCAGCTGATCGAGTTTGATATCGCCGGTGTGCAGCGCGACGCCCGCCGGAGTGCGAATGGCGACGGCGATGGCGTCCGGAATCGAGTGGTTGACGGCGAAATATTCGCAGCCGAACGGGCCGTGCGTGGTGTGCTGGCCCTCGATCACCTCGACGAGTTTCGGGCGCTGCCGGTGTTCGCGGCATTTCGCGGCCACCAGCGCGAGGGTGAATTTCGATCCGACGACCGGGATATCGCCGCGCAGCCGCAGCAGGAACGGCACCGCGCCGATGTGATCCTCGTGGCCGTGGGTGAGCACGATGGCTTCGACATCGTCCATCCGGTCCTCGATGGGCCGGAAGTCGGGCAGGATCAGGTCGACGCCGGGCTGCTGATCCTCCGGGAACAGCACACCACAGTCGACGATGAGCAGTTTGCCGCCGTATTCGAAAACGGTCATATTGCGTCCGATTTCGCCGATGCCGCCCAGGGCGAAAACGCGCAGACCGTGCTTGGGAAGCTTCGGCGGCGCGCCCAGGCGGTCGGCGGCGGCGCGTTCGGCGGGGGCAGCGGGCTGCTCACCGCGTCCGCGGCCACCCTGCTGACGGCCGCGGCCCTGCCTGCGGGGCTGCTCGGCCCTGGCGGCCGGAGCCTTCGCAGCGGGCGCCCGCACTGCGGGAGCCTTCGCGGCGGGCGCTGTTTCAGGGGACCGCGATAGGTCACCAGCATCGGATTGCGCTGCCTGATCGGACTTTTCCGAACGGGCCGGACGCTTCGCCGCGGGTTCGGGTGCGCCCGCGGCGCGGGTCGCGCTCCGGCGGGGTCTGCGGCCTACTGATTCAGTCATGACTGCACCTCACCTCTGGTCGGTTCGATCATGTCTGCCAGTGCGGTGTCGTTGATTCGCTCACTCCTCATGAAAGCACCCCTGCCAGCCGAAGGTCGGCGGCCAGGGCATCGAATTGTTCGGTGGTCGGCATCAGTTGCGGCAGACGCGGTTCGCCTACCTCGACGCCGAGCAGGCGCAGCCCGCCCTTGCTCATCGCGACGCCGCCCAGGCGCGACATCGCGGCATTCAATGGCAGCAGGCTCGCATTGATCTCACGGGCACGCACCACGTCACCGGCGGTGTAGGCGTCGAGCAGGGCGCGCAGCCGCTCGGGCACGAGATGCCCGATGACGCTGATGAATCCGGTCGCGCCGACCGAGAGCCAGGGCAGATTCAGCGCGTCGTCGCCGGAGTAGAAGGCCAGATCGGTATTCGCGATGAGGTCGGCACCGGCGTTCAGATCGCCCTTGGCATCCTTGACCGCGACGATGCGCGGATGTTCGGCGAGCTTGCGAAGGGTGTCGCTGGCAATGGGAACCACCGAGCGCGGCGGAATGTCGTACAGGGTGACCGGCAGGTCGGTGGCATCGGCGACGGCGGTGAAATGCGCGAGCAGGCCGTCCTGGGTCGGGCGGGAGTAGTACGGGGTCACCACGAGCAGGCCGTGCGCTCCCGCGCGCTGGGCATTACGGGCGAGCTCGATGGAGTGCGCTGTGTCGTAGGTGCCCGCACCGGCGATCACGGTGGCACGGTCGCCGACGGCATCGACGACGGAGCGCAGCAGGTCCGCCTTCTCCGATTCGGTGGTGGTCGGCGATTCCCCGGTGGTCCCGGAAATCGCCAGCAAATCGACGCCGCGGTCGACCAGACGGGCCGCGAGCGCGACCCCGGCATCGACATTGAGCTTGCCGTCGGCACCGAAGGGGGTCACCATCGCGACACCTACTGTGCCGGACGCGCGCAGCTCCGTTGGCGTCGATTCACCGTTCGTCATGGTCAGAAAGGCTACCCGCTCCAGGGAACGCCCTCGACACCCCGACCGCCGATCGGCTTGCCCGGGCGAGTGATTCACCTCCCACTCCATGATCATGATGTCAAAACTTTCCTTGAATGACATCAGAAATGGCGTCACACTGGTGTCATGGATTTGAACAAATACACCGCCCGGCTACGCGAGGACCTGATCGCGGCCGCCGCACTCGGCGATGAAAAGACCCAGGCCACTGCCGCCGCCCTGGCGGCGGCAACGGAGAGCTCGGCGCGACTGGCGCTGCTCGCGGCGCTGTCGGATCTCGCCGCGGAGGTCAGCACCGAACTCGGCGACCGGACGGTACACGTATCGGTGGACGGCACCGATGCGACCGTGGACGTCCGCAAGAACCCGCCCACCGAGAGCGAACATCCGAGCTTCGAGGAAATGACCGGTGATATCAGCCGGGTCACCCTGCGATTGGTCGAGCAGATGAAGGCCAAGGCGGAGGAAGCAGCCGCGGCGAGTGGAGTTTCGTTGAACTCGTGGCTGTCGAACGCCGTCAGCGGGGCGCTGCGCGATCAGATGCGCGGATACGGGCCCAAGCGCGATATCTGAGCCGGCCGCGAGGCACACCGCGCGGCGAATGGGTCGGTGGGAGCCGCGATCGGGCCGCCCGGTGCTCTACTTCCTGCGAAGGCGGTGGTCGGGTTCTCGGCGCTGGTCGATTCGACCTGGACCGCGGAAACCGAAATCGGCCTGAGGGCGAGCGCTCACAACAGTGGCGCGAGATCACCGCGCTCGCCGATCACCACCTCATCGAGTTCGAGCCAGTCGGCCATCTCACGCAGCGCGTCGGTGAGCGCTCGCGCCGTCTCCGGAGTGCTGTGGCCGGGCTCGGCGAAGGCGCCGGGTACCAGCAGCCGCCCGGCGGCACGCTCGGCCCGCAGATCGACGCGGCCCACCAACTCCCCGTTCAACAGGAATGGAAAAACGTAATAGCCGTGCACCCGTTTGGGTTCCGGCGTGTAGATCTCGATCCGATAGTGAAAGTCGAAGATCCGCTCGGTGCGGGCGCGGAAGAAGATGAGCGGATCGAACGGGCACAGCAATGCCGCACCCTCGACCCGGCGCGGGGTGGACGCACCGGCGCGCAAATAGGCGGGTTTACCCCACCCCGTCACCTCGACCTGCGCCAACTCCCCCGCATCGACCAGATCCGCGATCGCCGGTTCGGTTTGCGATCGGTGCAGCCGGTAGTAGTCGCGCAGGTCGTTTTCGGTCGCGACGCCGAGTGCGGAACCAGCGCGCAGTACCAACTCCCGCACCGCCTCGGTCTCGGAGACATCGCGCGCCAGGATCTCCGGCGGAATCACCCGTTCGGCCAGGTCGTAGTGTCTGGCGAAACCGACCCGCTTATCGACCGAGAGTTCACCGGCGGCGAAGAGCTGTTCACAGATCATCTTGGTATCGCTGAGATTCCACCAGGACCCTTTGGGGCGCGGCTTGTCCAGTTCGAGATGACGCTCCACCTCACCCGCGGTGGCCGCGCCGACCTCGGTGATCACATCGAGAATGTCCTTGCCGAGGGTGGGGTTGCGTTCCAAGGCCCGGCGCATGCCATCCCAGCGACCGTGCTCGTATCTGCGCATTCGCCACCGCATCAGCGGCCAATCCTCGACGGGGATCAGCGCGGCCTCGTGCGCCCAGTACTCCACCAGCCGCCGCGGGCGCCGCACACCATTGCTCCAGGCGGCATCGTCGAGCAGTGTGCGGTCGTATGCACCGATCCGGCTGAAAACCGGCGCGTAGTGCGCGCGCACCACCGCCGAGACCGAATCCAGTTGCAGCAGCTGTGTTCTCGCCACCGCGCCCAGTATCGACTTCCGAGTCGTCACGCTGGGCCGCCGCGCCGCGAACCCTTGCGCGGCCAGCGCCGTCCGACGTGCGGCGGCCGCACTCATCTTCCGCATGCCCACGACAATGCCATGGGGGTCCGACAGATCACGTCGAGACCGAGACCTCACCCGCGGTATCGATCTCGGTGCGCCGATCGCGGTCCGGTGCGTTCGCCAGCACCGTGGCCAGCACCCGTCGTCCCATCGGCAGCACCCGCACGGTCACCGAACCGGCATTTGCCGCGTCCAATTCGCGGGTCGCGGATTCGATCACCTGCTGGCGCACCCACTTCGGGACCCCGGCGAAACCACCGTCATCCAGCAGCACCACCTCGACCCCGCGTGAGCGCGCACCGCGGGCGGCACTGCTCAGCTCATCGGTCACCAGCTGGGGTGCGCGCAATCCGTCGCGCAGTTCGGCCTCGAGCAGTCGACACTCCTCCCGCTCACTTGCGGTGAGTTCCGCGCCGTCGGCAATGCGTTCCAGAATCGGGCGGGCCACCTTGTCGAGCCGGGCCAGTTGCCGATCGCGCTCACCGTTCTGCGCGGCCATGGTGGCCTCGGCGGCCGCGCGCATGGTCGCCTCCTCCCGCAGCAGCCGCAGCGAACGCTGCATCGGCCGCATGACCGCCGCACCGATCGAAACCCCGGCCACCGTGGCGATCGGCACGATGGACCCGACCACCACCCGCAGCCCGGTCGTCGCGCCGACCACCGCGACCACGGCCGCGATCCCGGCTACACCCCACCACGCCGCACCCAAACGGCCGCGCAACACCAGCACCGCGAGCACATAGGACGAGGCGAACGCGGTCCAGACCTGTTTGGACATGCCGTGATCGATATCGACGGTGGTCATCGCGGTCGCGAGCGGACCGGCCGCGGCCACCGCGATCGCCGCGGGCAGCGGCAGCGGATCGACCGGAATCACCAGGACCACCACCCCGGCCCCGACCAGCAGCACCAGCGCGATCAACGCCAGAATCAGCGGCGATTCGGCGAAGTTGCGCATCATATAGAGCACGATCGTCGCCTCGAAGATGACCAGGAACAGCCATGCCGACCCGTCCCGCAGCCCGAGCAGGTCGCGCAGGCCGAATTCGTTACCGGTGTCAGCCATCGCCACCCCAGACCAGGGTCACCGTGGTGCCCTCCCCCGGCTGGGATTCCACGAATCCGGCCCCACCGGCCAGTTGCCGCATCCGGCCGAGAATGCTCACCGATACGCCCAGCCGGTCGGCGGGCACCCGATCCAGATCGAAACCCGCTCCGTCGTCACGGAATACGACCCGGATACCACCCGCACTGATCGTCACTGTGACGGTGCGCTGCACGGTGCGGCCCGCAACGGTGGCGTGGCGCAGACTATTTCGGGCCGCCTCGGCGAGTGCCGCGGCAATGGTGCCGGCGGCGTGCACGGGCAGTCGCAGGTCATCGAGTCCGGCCCAGCGCCGCGCGGTGAAACGGATACCCGGATTCACCTCGTGCACCGCCGAGCGCAGGAAGCCGATCGCCGATTGCGCGTCCAACCGGTCGGGTTCGGTACTGGCGCCGCGACATTCGTCGAGTTGTTCGAGCGTGCGTTCGGCCTGACGGCGCAGCACCGGCGATTCGGCGCCGGCGCGCGAGGCATCGAGCAGCGTCGATAGCACCGCGTCGTGGATAAGCGCGGCGAATCGGGCGCGCTCCCGATCCCGGGCGGCCGCACCGGCCACCGCGGCCGCGCGGCGACTCGCGATAACCGACTCACGGTCCACCCGCGCGGCCGCCGCCAGCGCGTAGATGCAGCACCAGAGGAAAAGCGCACACAGGCCGGCGGCCCTGGCGAAGTCGTCGATCAGCGACCACGCCGTCGCATCGGGCACCACGTACCGGTTCGCGAGCGCCGCGGCCGCGGCGGCGACCAGCAGATAGGCCACGGCCAGTGCCGGACGCCAGGCCAGTACGGCGGCGAGCACACCGAGTGCGAGCACTCGATACATCCACACCGATGCGGTATCGGTCAGCGGTGCGGCGTAGAGGAACGGCATGGTCGCAAGCGCCGCAAGGTAACTCACCGCGGCCGCGCCGGCCACCATGCGGATCACCCCGGTGCCCATCGCGATCGATACGACCGCCAGCACCGGGAACCACCCCAGCGCCACACCGACCACCAGGCTCGCCCAAGCGCCGGAGACGAATTTGGCCTGGTCGGCGATGTCGGGCAGTTCGACGATCGCGACGATTACTCCGGCGAGGCCGACGGCCAGGCCCATGCGGCGCAGAATGCGATCCGAGGCCGCCTCGACAATCTTCTGCCTGGACACCGCGACCCGCCCACGACGCCACCGACTCGCCCGGAACGGGTCCAGCGAGGCAGAACTCGCGGTTGGTGATGAGGTGTCCAGCGCGCTGGACGCGGTCATCCCCGGGGCTGCCGCTCGGGAACCGGTAGCCATCCGTCCTCTACCGCCCGCTTGTAGAGGTCGGTTTTGGTGGGAGCCGGACGACCCGCATCGGCGTACTTCTGCCGGATACGCCCCAGATAGTCGTTGACGGTCTGTTCGGAGAGTCCGGTCAGCCGCGCGACGCGGGATGCCTTCTCACCGGAGGCGTACAGGGTGAGCACCTCTTCCTGGCGCGGGCTCAGGCCCACGTCGGACAGTTGCGGATCACCATCGATGGCGGCGGCCCAGTCCGTGGTCACCACCTGCTCACCCGAGGCGGCGCGGCGCACCGCCGCGACCACCGTCGGCACATCCTCAGACTTGCGCACCACGCCGAGCACACCGGCCTTCGCGGCGGCGCGCACCAGGAACGCGTTATCCGCGCCGGTGAACACCAGGACCTCCACGCCGCGATGGCGCAGCGCGCGCACATTCTCTTCCGGCGAGGATCCATCGGCCAGTCGCAGATCGAGGACGACCAGATCCAGCGGCGCGCTGTTCACCGCTGCCGCAAGTAGTTCCGGCACGGTCCCCGCAGTCAGCACCAGATCGAGATCGGGTTCCGGCGCCAGCATCGCGGCAAGCCCGATCGCCACCGACTCATGATCCTCGACCAGCCCGATCCGGCGCGGTGCTGTTTCGCCCCCTTCGGCCCACATCACCTCGATACTCCGTTCCCGAGCAAACTCGTCCACATCCCCACCGCTACAACGTCACCTCGTAGTATGCCCGGCGGCCGCGGCCCGCGGTCAGACACCAAAATTCGGGGGGCCGCTACGCCATGAGCTGCGCCGCGACGGTCGCCCCGAGCTCCCAGCAGCGCTGAATATCGTCCTTGGACGGTGGGCCCATCACGATGACCGGCGCCGCGACCTTCTCCCAGCCGAGCCCATTGGTCACGCTGACCACCCCGCGTTCGGCCCCTTCGGTGCCCTCATTGCCGTGCAGGTAGAAACCGAACGGCCGACCGCGCGTCGAATCCAGACACGGGTAGTAGAACGTGTCGAACGCATGCTTGAGCGCACCGGACATATAGCCCAGATTCGCCGGGCTACCGAGCAGATAACCATCCGCGGCCAGCACATCGCTGGCGGTAACCGCCAGCGCCGCACGGCGTTGCACCTCGACACCCTCGATCTCCGGATCTGTCGCACCGGACACCACGGCCTCGAACATCGCCTGCATATGCGGTGAGGGAGTGTGATGAATGATCAGCAGCCGAGACACATCGAGCAGCGTACTGCGGCACGTGTTAAGGGTGGGACGCCAGTGCGCCATTGAGCCAAAAATCGGGCCAATTCCAGGCCATCTAGCTATTGACTGGCGACAAAAGTAGAGGAAAATTAAGGGTTACACCGGAATACCGGAAAGTGCCGAACTGTCGGACGAAGACGTTCGTAGACATCGGAGACACATTCCAGGATTCGGCCAGGCCCCCGGCAAGTCAGTCGAATATCGGAGAAATCAACGACGGTTGAGACTCACGAATTCGATGAAGACTACCGGGGACTGCTCTGTTCGGGGGTCTTTCAAAGCCGATCTTCCGATCCCGACTGCAGCAACTCCCTGACGTCCAACCCGACACCCCACCAACCCGAGCCGACGAGAATGCGCTCAGGCAGGTGCTTCCACGAGGTTTGCCTGCACCGTTGCATGGTGATCGTGTGACCGGATTCGCAGTTGTTGGGGGCGGTCAGTTGGTGTGGGAGTCGTGTTCGAGTTTCTCCAGCGCGACTGCGCGGCGCATGGTTTCGCGGGCTCGGCTGCGGTCACCGGCGTAGTCGTAGGCGCGGGCCAGGCGGTAGGAGACGCGCCAGTTGTCCGGATCGGCCTCCCATTCCTGTTTGACCTGGTTGAACAGTTGGTCGGCGGCTTCGCGCTCGATGCGGCCGGAGGGGCGCCGGGGTAGCTCGGAGGTGTCGAGTTCCAGGCCCTCCTCGTGGATCCGGCGGGCCAGATGCTGGTGAGCCAAGGCGGCGCGGACGGTGGCGACGACGATCCAGACGCCGAGCAGCGGCAGGATCAGCACACCGATGCCGATGATCACGGCGGGCGCGTCACCGGAACCGATCAGGCTGATCGAGATGCGGCCGAGCAGCAGAAAGTAGAAGCCCAGCGCGACGACCAGGGCCGCGATGAACGCGACGACCTTGCGGACCTCGGTTGCGCGACCCGCCTCGACCGGTTCCGGGGAGTTCACAGATCCAGGAACGGGTCGAGCCCGACGGTCAGGCCGGGGCGGTTCGCGATCTGGCGCACGCCGAGCAGCACCCCGGGCGCGAAAGAGGAGCGATCGATGGAATCGTGGCGGATGGTGAGGGTTTCGCCCTGGGTGCCGAACAGCACCTCCTGGTGTGCGACGAGTCCGGCCAGGCGCACCGAATGCACCCGCACGCCGTCGACATCGGCGCCGCGCGCACCGTCGAGTTCCTGGGTGGTGGCGTCGGGGCTGGGGCCGACTCCGGCCTTGTCCCGGGCCGCGGCGATCAGGCCCGCGGTGCGGTAGGCGGTGCCCGAGGGGGCGTCGAGCTTATTCGGATGGTGCAGTTCGATGACCTCGACCGAATCGAAGAATCGGGCCGCCTGTTCGGCGAAGCGCATGGACAGCACCGCACCGATGGCGAAGTTCGGGGCGATCAGCACACCGGTCTCCGGTTGCCCGGCCAGCCAGCCGCGCACCTCGTCCAGGCGAGCCGCATCGAATCCGGTGGTGCCGACGACCGCGTGAATCCCGCGTTCCACCAGGAACTTCAGATTCCCCATCACCACATCGGGATTGGTGAAGTCGACGACCACCTGCGTCCCGGACTCGGTGAACGCCTCCAGCGATTCGTCCTTATCGACGGTCGCGACCAACTCCAGATCGCCCGCCGCCTGCACCGCCTCGCAGATGGCCTGCCCGACTTTCCCGCGCGCACCGAGCACTCCGACCCGAATGGTCACCGCACCTCCTCATTCGCCTGCTGTCCCCGCAAGCCTATCGGCCCTGCTACATCCCCCTCCGCTGACCTCCCGCCGAACTGATCGCCCGGTGCGCACGTCAGCTTCTCGCTGCTAGGCCGCCATATTCTCGGCCATCTTTTCGAGCAGGCGGACCGTCTCGCCGTACTGCTCATCGGTAATACCGTCGAGCATGGCACGGCGGCGCTTGCCGATCAGGGCGAAGGCTTCCTGATGGGTGGTGCGGCCCGCTTCGGTGAGGGCGATGGTGCCCGAATCGTCGGTGATGTCGCCGCGATCCACCAGGTACGCGAGCTGAATGTCCCACTCCGACAGGTCGTTCCAGAATGGCGCGAGACCGTCGCGAACATCGGCGGCGGGGCGCGGGCCTTCGGCCAGCGAGTTGAGCATCTGCCAGTGCCGACGAGTAAGCCCGGCGGCGGCCAGGTCATCCTCGAAGCGGGCGTTGATCAGGCGATCGAGTTCCTTGAGCCAGTAACCGATAGGGCGTTGTGCGGCCACAATTCCTCCAGTGCATGTAGAATTACAACTACATGTAATATGACATGAAAGTGAAGCGAATGGAAGAGCACGATGTGGTCACCGAGGCCGTCGAGGCGGCAATGGTCCGGATCCGGCGGCGCCAGACGCGGGGTGCACTCGGTAAGGATTCGCCGGTGCCCGTTGCGGTCTTCCGGGTGCTGGACGCGGTGGCCAGCTCCGGCGCGACCACCGTCGGAACCCTCGCCCCTGCCCTGGGTATCGATCAGCCGCGCGCGAGTCGCCTTGTCGCCCAGGCAGTTTCATCCGGACATCTCGAGCGCGTCGCGGATCAACAGGACGGCAGGCGAGCCGTCCTGCGATTGACGCCGGCCGGGCGTGCCCTCGTGACCGCGGCCCGCGATGGCCGCCGCGCCGCCATGGCGGCCGCGATGGCGGACTGGACCGACGGTGAGCGCACCGAATTCGCCCGCCTGCTTGGGCAATTCGTCGACGCACTCGACAGGTGGGAGCCCTGAGCCTTTCGATCCGCAGTACAGCGGGTGTCGTGAAAGGCTGCTGGCGGACTACTCGAACACGATCACTTGCCGCAGTGCATGCCCGGCCGCCAATTCATCCATGGCATGGTTGATTTCGTCCAACCCGACGTGGGAGGACACCAGCTTCTCGACGGGCAGCCGACCCGCGCGCCACATGCGGACATATTCGGGGATGTCGCGGGATGGGACTGCCGAGCCGAGGTAACTGCCGATGATGGTGCGCCCCTGGGCGACCAATGCGAGAGGTGAAATGCTCGCACGCGCATCGGGGGCGGGCAGACCGACGGTCACGGTCGTACCGCCGGGTCCCGTTGCGGCGATGGCGGTTTCGAAGGCGCGGACATTGCCCGCGGCCTCGACAACGATATCGGCCTCGATGCCCTGTTCCGCGAGTTCGGCCGGCGTGTAGGCGGCGGTCGCGCCGAGTTCCTTTGCGAGAGTGAGCTTTTCCGCGACGGTATCGACGGCGATCACCTCGTGCTCGCCCAGCGACACCGCGACGAGCACCGCCGCCATCCCCACGCCACCGAGCCCGACCACCATGATCCGATCGGTCGGACCGGGTTTCGCGGAATTGAGCAGTGCCCCGCCACCGGTCAGCACCGCGCACCCGAGCACCGCTGCGACCTCCGGCGGCACATCGGCATCGACCGGAACCACCGATCGGCGGTCGACGACGGCATGGGTGGCGAAGGCGGACACCCCGAGATGATGGTGCACCTCGGCACCGGCACGATGCAGCCGGCGCCCACCGTTCAATAGCTCTCCCGCATTATTGGCCACACTGCCCGGCCCGCACGGCGTGCGTCCCTCGCTGGCACAGCCCGCGCACTCCCCGCAGCGCGGCAGGAAGGTCATCACCACGCGCTGCCCCACCGCGAGATCACTGCCGCCCGGCCCCACCGCCTCGACAATGCCCGCCGCCTCGTGCCCGAGCAGCATCGGCACCGGTCGCACCCGGTTTCCGTCCACTACCGACAGGTCCGAATGGCACAGTCCGGCCGCCTCGATCCGCACCAGCAGCTCGCCCGGCCCCGGCTCGCCGAGGTCCAGTTCACAGACGGTGATCGGCGCCGACTCGGCGAACGGCACGGGCGCCGCGATCCGCTCCAGGACCGCCCCTCGAATCTTCATTCCACGACGCTACCGCGCGGCGTCACAGCCAGCGCGGCGGGTCACAGCCGGAAACGCGGTCTACGAATGATGGTCTCGATCACTCGGGGGTGGCACGGTGGGAACCGATTCGCTAGCCTCGACGCCCGTGACGGTGCTCCCGTAGGCCGCCTTGTACCGAGCCCGGGGCCGGGACCGTCACGACACCAAGGAGAAATCCCCTGTCAGTACAGTTCGATCACACCATTGTCGGTTGTCACGACCATCGGGTATCCGCCGAATTCTGGTCGGACATCCTGGGTTTGGAACTGGGCAAAGAGTGGGGGCCGTTCATCCCGCTGCCCACGGGTAATGGAGTCACCTTCGACTTCGCGAACGTGCCACCGCACATCACCGAAATCCAGCCTCAGCATTACGCATTCCTGATCTCCGAGGCCGAGTTCGACGCGGCCCACGCCAAGATCCAGCGCTACCAACTGGATCACTGGGCCGACCCGCGGCAACAGGGCGTCAACGAAATCAACCACAACGATGGCGGTCGCGGCGTCTACTTCCTCGACCCCAATGGTCACTTCCTGGAGCTGATCACCGTCCCGTACGGCGGTTGGCCGACATAGTGCGCACGTCGGGGCAGCCGCCAACGCAGCTGCCCCGACGGGTTGGTTTGATATCGTGATTTCAATTGTGCCGGTTGGTTTTTCGCGATTTCCCGCCGTCGATTCGGCGTGGCGATCCCGCCTTTCGTGACGCGTCATCCGCGTACTCTTTGAGGTACTCGTCAGGCCGCAGCCGAGCTCGCCCCGATCGACGACACCACCCTCGCGCTGAGGCCACGAGCCTGTTGAGGACAGCGAGGATCCCATGCCCATCCCGATTCAGAATCTGATCATTCTCGGCGACAGCCTGTCGGATATCGGCATCAAACGAGAGGCCCCCACCGGCATGTTCGCGCGCGCCATCGAGGCGATGCGCACCAATGACATCGGCCGCTACAGCGACGGCCGGAACTGGACCGACTTCCTGGTCGAATGGACCGGCGCGGATTCGCTCTTGCAGGACAACGTGAAAACGACCTACGACGCGACCGAACCGCACCGCAGCCTGACCCGGCATTCGCTGCTGCTGCGCACCGATACCACCGCGACAACGCCGCTGCGCTATGCGAATTACGCCGAGGGCGGTGCGATCGCCGCATCCGACTGGAAGCCGAAGGCGGGCGCGCTCGGCTATCTGAAGACCGAGGTCGGCAAGTACATCGACGCCCGCCGCGCGCTCGGCGACCTGTACACCGGCGACACGCTGCACATTGTCTGGATCGGATTGAACGATATCGTGACCGCCGAACGCGCCGAGGGCACGAATATGTCCGGCGCGCCGGGCGGCGTGTACGAGGTGCACATCTCGGCGAAGGAGAAACTGCAGCAGAAGGCCGGGATAGACCCGGATGCCGGGACGGGTATCACGCCGATCGTCGCCGAGATCAAGGAGCAGGCCGACCGCATCGTCAACGCCTTCCCGAATTCGCGCGATCATGAGCACTTCCTGCTCATCAACCTGCCGAGCCCGACCATCTCGGTGCGATTCAAGGATCAGATCGCCGACGGCAAGCGCAAGCTGGTGGATCGATTCGAGCGAAATACCCTGCGATTCAACGAGGTACTCGAATTCGTCACCACGCACTGGCCGATGACCGAGCACGACCTGTCCCTGGGCCCCGGCGCGAAACCCGCCAATGTCGGTCTGGTCGGGATGTACGAGTGGATGCGCTACGTCGCCGACAACGCGACGGCGTTCGAACTCACCGAATTGGCCCAGCTCCCCGGCGTCCCCGTGCTCTACCGCGGCGAAACCGACACCATAAGACCCGCGATTCGGCGCTGCCTCACCACCAGTGATCTCGCGCATCCGACCGAAGCCGTCTATGAACTGATCGCACGCAAGATCGCCGACGATCTGCTCGCGAAATACACACTGGGACACCTGAACGCGCAGTCCTGGCCCACCGTGAAGCCCTACGCCCGGGTCGGCTGAACATCACCCCGCGGCGGTCGGCGGCCAGGGATTGGGTTTGACGCCGATCGGTTTGCGGGTGGGCACGTCATCCCAGTCGAACTGCGTGCCCACCCAGGCCTTCGGGCGATCGAAGTGGATCTCCTGGGCAGTGAAACGGGTACCGAGGAAGGAGATATCGCCGAAGAAGTCGCCTTCGGTGAAATCGACCATGCGGCCGCCGAACACGGTCCGCGGGAACCTGATGCCACCGTGGAACTCCGCCCGCGAAAAGACCGTTTCGCGGGTGCCTCGGTTCCGCAATCGATGCGGCGCGCCCACTCTGGCCTCGTCGAAAGCGGTGAGCGTGGCATAGAACTGTGCGCTTTTGAACGTGACACGGGGACTCGTGAATTCGGCGCGGTCGAAGGCGATGTGGTCACCATCGAAGGCGGCGCGTTCGAACGAGGTCAGCTCGGCCCGGAACTTCGCGTCCTGGAACGAGGTTCGAGCGCCGAGGAAGCGGGTGCCGCTGAAGTCGGTGCGCGGACCGCGGAAGGTCGCGCCCTCGAACGACGCCGGATCTTCGAAGGTGACCTCGGCGAAGGTGGTGCCGACACCTGCCGGTTCACGATTCTCCTTGCGATCCGACCCGAACGCCGCTCGATCGAACAGCGCCGGACCATCCCGAAAGGTCGCGCCGCGGAAGGTCAGATGCAGACCGGCGAAGCTCGCGAACTCGAAGGTGGTCGGTCCGATGAAGGTCGCCCCGGCAAAGGACGTATGCCGTCCACCGAACACCGCATACCGAAAGTCCGCTTTCTCGATGACCGCCCTATTGAAGGTGAGTGTGCACGCCGACCACGAGATCTCCGCCGACGGCTTCAGGTGTTGTGCGATCACTCGCACGATCGCGCGACGCACCTCCCGATCATTGCGCCGGAATTCGTAGACCCGCTCGACCTTGACCCCGGCTTCGTCCGCCGACTCGGCCCGTGAGACAAGATGATTCGACCCATCGGCCGGATCGTAGGGCAGCTGCAGATACCCGCACAACACATCGATGCACTGCTGTCTTCGACTCGGCGCCGAGAATTCGTCCGCCACCCCCGCCATCGCATAGACCCCGGCGATCCGAACCGCCGCATCCACATCCCCCAACTGCCGGGCCGCCGCCCCGAACAATTCCGCGAACCGCCCCCGCTCCAGATCCCGCTGCCGCCGATACGCCACCACCAGCGCGACCGCCCCGCCAACTCCGGCCGCCACCGATAGCGCGATCTTGGTGAGGTCCAACTGATTCGGGGTCTCGGCCTTCGCCCCCAGTAACCACCACAACAACCACCAGGTCAGCCCGGCGATCACCAATCCGCCGACCACCGCACCGAACACCGCGAGCAACAGTGCCGCGCGGTGTAGTCGGTCGCTCAACCGCCCCCATCGCATCAACGCATGGTAGCCGGATTGTCGCTCGCCCACTACCGGATGGGGATCGGCCGAGTCTGTCCCCCTTGTGTTTTCGACTACCGACTGCGCCGCAGCCCCAGCCCCGCGGCCACCAGGCAGGCGAGGGCGACCGCGCCGACGAACCACGGGAACACCTCGCTCAGCCCCCACTCGGTCGCCGCCCATCCGGCCAGGATGGTCGGCAGTGCCATGGCCGTGTAGGCGAGCAGGTAGTACGCCGACATGGTCTCGCCCCGCTTGTGTTGCGGCACAACCTCGGACAGATGCCGCAGCGAACCACCGAATCCGAGCCCGAAGGTCGCACCGAGCAACACTCCGGCCAGCAGCACCACAACCCAGTTGCCGGTGTGCAAGGCGGGCACCGTCAACACCAGCGCCACCGCCATACCGGTATCGCCGCCGATCGCCGCGCGCCGCGCCGGAATTCCGGTCGCGAACAGCTGAGCCATGGCACCGGCCACCGCGGTCGAGGCGACGACCGCGCCGCCGAAGACCAGATTGTGAATGCCCGTCTCCGCCGAAGCGAGCGAAGGATACAGCGACAGCAGCACACCGAGCACCGACCAGGCCGCCATGACGCCCAGTGCCGAGAACCAGAAGTCACCGCGAATCTCCTGCGGCACTGCCGGTTTCGCGATCCGGATGCGTCCGGCCACCCGCGCGGTATGCGGTTCGCGCAATGCGACGACGCCTAGGCCGATGAGCAGGCACACCACGGTGATCACGACGTAGGGCATGCGCAGCGGATGCGGTGCGTACTGCGCCAGCACCGCCGATCCCAGAATCGCCACGGCCATACCGACATTGAAGGCAACGCCGCTGAGCTGCCCCGACCGCGCACCGTGCTTCGGACGCAGATCGAGCAGCGCCGCGGCACCCGCCACCACGGTCGAGCCGACCGCCAGTCCGTGCAGCGCTCGCGCCACCAACAGCATCGCGACATTGTCGGCCAGCAGGAAGACCACCAGCCCGACGATCATGGTCGCGAACGCACCGAGCAGCACCGGTTTGCGGCCGACCACATCGGAGATACGCCCGGAGACCAGCACCGCGGCCAGCGCGGCGAATGCGTAGACCGCGAAGACGAATGTCGTCGTCAGCGGCGAGAAATGCCATTGCTTCTGGTACATGCCGTACAGCGGCGCGGGCACCCCCGAGACCCCGAGCGCCACGCCACTCGCGGCCAGAATCAGCGCGTAGGCCCAGCGCTGAGAGGTCTGCTGGTCGGCCGCCACCGTCATTGTCGCTGCCATCGGAACCCCGATCAGGTAAGTTTGATGATGATCGAACCATAGAGACGATACAGCCGGTACGATGGTCATCAAACCACTGTGAGGTAGATCATGACCGAAACTAAGGAATCGGCCACCGAGGCACCGCCGGTTGCCCCGTTACCCGCCGTGCTCGGAGCACTACAGGATCCGGTGCGATTGGAGATGGTGCGCCGACTCAGCAATGCGGGCACCGCCGTGCGCTGTGGTGCGCTCTACGAGGTGATCAATAAATCGACCGCCACCCACCACTTCAAGATTCTGCGCGAAGCCGGTGTCATCGAGCGCCTGATCATCGACGGCCAGACCTGCCAGCGCCTGCGCTCCGAGGATCTCGACAATGCCCTGCCGGGCCTGCTGCCCTCGATCGTCGACGCCGCCAATCGCGCCTGCGGCGACTGATCCGTGGTCGGCCGACCGCCGGTCGTCGCTTCCGACACCACGGCTGACCATAGAGCGCCGCGCCAACCGCACAAGCGTCGAAACGTGATCGCGGACCCACATTTGCAGATCGAAGACCGGAGCGAATCACTCCGGCCCCAGGAGATCTACTTCAGCTCTCGACCAATCGCCGCACCGCGGCGGGCAATTCCCGCGTCCTCCGGTACGGCCCGGCCACCGAAGCCGCGAACGGCCGCGCGAGCAGTGTGCGGGCGATTGCCGAAACCTCCTCGGTGGTTACCGCATCGATGCGGGCCAATGTCTCCGAGACGCTGCGGTGATTGCCGTAACTCAGTTCGCTGCGACCGATCCGGTTCATGCGCGACGCCGAATCCTCCAGTCCCAGTACCAGTCCGCCGCGCAACGACCCCTTGGCGCGCGCGCATTCCGCATCGGTGATCCCGTTGGCCGCGATCTCCTCGAGCACGCCGCGCGCCAATGACGCCACCTTGCCCAGGTTTTCCGGCTGGCAGCCGATGTACACCGAGAAGGCACCGGTATCGGCGAAGGTGTCCACGCTGGAGTACACCGAGTACGCCAGCCCGCGCTCCTCCCGAATGCGTTGGAACAGACGCGAACTCAGCCCGCCGCCGACGACGGTATTGAGCACCGACAGCGGCCAGCGCCGCTCCCCCTCGTGTCGCCCGAAGGCACGCACGCCGAAGGCCAAGTGCGCCTGTTCGCTATCGCGGTGGCTCCAGTGCAGCTGCGGCACGCTATGCGGTCGAAACCGGCCCTCCCGCCGGCGGGCGGGTTCGGCGGACGGATCGAGCCGGGGGCCGAACGCGCGGTGCACCAGTTCCACGGTGTGGTCGTGCTCCACATTGCCCGCGACCGCGACGACCATCCGGTCCGGCCGGTAGCGACGCAGATGGAAACCGCGCAATTGCGTGGCATTCATCGCCTCGACGGTTTCGATGGAACCGATCACCGGACGCCCGATCGGATGATCACCGAAGAGCGCGGACAGGAATGCGTCGCCGACCAGATCCTCCGGATCGTCGTCGCGCATGGCGATCTCCTCGAGCACCACCTGCCGTTCGACGTCCACATCCTCGGCCCGGCACAGGCCGTTGAGTACGACATCGGAGACCATATCGACAGCCAGCGGCAGATCCTCGTCGAGGACGTGGGCGTAGTAGCAGGTCTGCTCCTTCGCGGTGAACGCGTTGAGCTCGCCGCCGACCGCGTCCATCGCCTGCGCGATATCCAGCGCCGAGCGAGTCGGAGTTGCCTTGAACAGCAAGTGTTCTAGAAAGTGCGCCGCGCCCGCGACACTGGCTCCCTCATCGCGCGAGCCGACCCCGACCCACACACCGATCGATGCCGAACGCACACCGGGCACATGTTCGGTGACCACGCGCAGCCCGCCGGGCAACACGGTGCGCCGTACTCCGGAGTCGCTGCCCCGCATCTGATCCATCCGCAGCTCCAGAGACGAACCCCCCTGCTCGCCGCGGAGCAGAGGGGTTGCCGTCTTCTTCTTCGTCACAGAGACAAGTACTACTCGGTCTCCGCCGGGCCCGCATCAACGGAGTCGGCCGCCGCGGGCTCGTCGGCGTTCTCGTCGACGGGGACCAGCGAAATCTTGCCGCGGTTATCGATATCGGCGATCTCCACGCGCAGCTTGTCGCCGACGTTCACCACGTCCTCGACCTTGGCCACGCGCTTGCCGTTGCCCAGCTTGGAGATGTGCACCAGGCCGTCGCGGCCGGGCAGCAGCGAGACGAACGCACCGAAGGCAGTGGTCTTGACGACCGTGCCGAGGAAGCGCTCGCCGACCTTCGGCAGCTGCGGGTTCGCGATGGCGTTGATCTGGTCGATCGCCGCCTGCGCCGCGGGGCCATTGGTCGCACCGACGTAGACGGTGCCGTCATCTTCGATCGAGATATTGGCGCCGGTCTCCTCGGTGATCTGGTTGATCACCTTGCCCTTCGGGCCGATGACCTCACCGATCTTGTCGACCGGGATCTTGATCGCGGTGACGCGCGGTGCGTACGGGCTCATCTCGTCCGGAGTGGCGATGGCCTCGGCCATGACCTCCAGGATGGTGGTGCGGGCGTCGTGCGCCTGGCTCAGCGCACCGGCCAGCACCTGCGAGGGGATGCCGTCCAGCTTGGTGTCCAGCTGCAGCGCGGTGACGAAGTCCGGGGTGCCAGCGACCTTGAAGTCCATATCGCCGAAGGCATCCTCGGCGCCGAGGATATCGGTCAGCGCGACGTAGCGGACCTCTTCCTCGCCCTTGTCGTTCGTGATGGTGTCCGATACCAGGCCCATGGCGATACCGGCGACGGGCGCCTTCAGCGGCACACCGGCGTTCAGCAGCGACAGGGTCGAGGCGCAGACCGAACCCATCGAGGTGGAACCGTTGGAGCCCAACGCTTCCGAGACCTGACGGATGGCGTAGGGGAACTCCTCCTGGCTCGGCAGCACCGGGATGAGGGCCCGCTCGGCCAGCGCGCCGTGGCCGATCTCGCGACGCTTCGGCGAACCGACGCGACCGGTCTCGCCGGTGGAGAACGGCGGGAAGTTGTAATGGTGCATGTACCGCTTGGAGGTCTCCGGGCCGAGCGAGTCGACCTGCTGGGCCATCTTCACCATATCGAGGGTGGTGACGCCCATGATCTGGGTCTCGCCACGCTCGAACAGCGCCGAGCCGTGGGCCCGCGGAATCACCGCGACCTCGGCGGACAGGGCGCGAATATCGGCCAGACCGCGACCGTCGATGCGGAAGCCGTCGGACAGAATGCGCTGGCGCACCAGCTTCTTGGTGACCGAGCGGAATGCCGCGCCCAGCTCCTTCTCCCGACCGGTGAAATCGTCGGCCAAGCGGGTGAGCACATCCAGCTTGATCTCGTCGATCTTCGCCTCACGCTCCTGCTTGTCCGCGATGCTCAGCGCCTCGCCCAGCTCGCGCTTGGCGGTGCCCTCGACGGCCTCGTAGACATCGGCCTCGTAAGGCGGGAAGAGCGGGAACTCCTCGGTCGGCTTCGACGCCAGCGAGGCCAGATCCTGCTGTGCCTTGCACAGGCGGGCGATGAACGGCTTGGCGGCCTCGAGGCCCTGCGCCACCACGGCCTCGGTCGGCGCCTGCGCGCCGCCCTCGACCAGCTCGATGACCTTCTCGGTGGCCTCGGCCTCGACCATCATGATGGCCACGTCGCCGGATTCGACGACCCGGCCCGCGACGACCATGTCGAAGACCGCGCCCTCGAGCTGCTCGACGGTCGGGAACGCGACCCACTGGCCATCGATCAGCGCGACGCGCACGCCGCCGACCGGGCCGGAGAACGGCAGGCCCGCGATCTGGGTGGACGCGGAGGCGGCGTTGATGGCCACGACGTCGTACAGATCGTTCGGGTCCAGGCTCAGCACGGTCACCACGACCTGGATCTCATTGCGCAGGCCGTCGACGAAGGACGGACGCAGCGGACGGTCGATCAGGCGGCAGGTCAGGATCGCGTCGGTGGAGGGGCGGCCCTCCCGGCGGAAGAACGAACCCGGGATGCGGCCCGCGGCGTACATGCGCTCTTCGACATCGACCGTCAGCGGGAAGAAGTCGAACTGGTCCTTGGGGTGCTTGCCCGCGGTGGTCGCGGACAGCAGCATGGTCTCGTCGTCCAGGTAGGCGACGACCGAACCGGCGGCCTGACGAGCCAGGCGGCCGGTCTCGAAACGTACGGTGCGGGTTCCGTAGGTGCCGTTATCGATCAGCGCGACGGATTCGAACACACCGGGTTCGACCTCGATGGCCGACGATGTAGTTGTCTCTGACATTTTTCTGCTCTCAACCTCTCGTCTTCGCTGGATCGAGCGCCATCGGGGCGCGATCCAGCTGTCGTCAGCCGTACCGGATACGGACGCGCGGCAACCCTCCTGGCTGCGACGCGCACACCCGGCCGAATCCCCTTGGAAACGGCGACGCGGAGGCGGTCATCGATCGAAGCCCGCCGACGGCATCGCGCCTGTCGGGAGGCCACTACCGAAGACCGACGCCACGCGGGCGGGTGCATACGGCTGTGCAATGTTGTCGTGCAAACGGGGCGTGTACACCCCTCATACACAAATAGCCAACGGGGAGATTGTACGTCTCCCCGTCGGCTACCTGATCGACCACCTCTGGTATGCAGCGTGTCGAGAGGATTCCCACCCGACCCTGCCATCACGGAGCGAGTCTTACGAGCGACCGTTCGCGGCCCGTCTCGCGTCCGAGTCGTCGAAGCGCATGCGCCGCAGGCGCGAGTCTCGACGACTCGGACGCGAGACCAAGGGGGCCGCGAACACGCCGCGCCGAAGGCGCGGCAAATCTTACCGCCGCAGGCCGAGGCGCTCGATGAGCGAACGGTAGCGCTGGATGTCCTTGTCCGCGAGGTACTTCGACAGCCGCTTGCGACGACCGATCAGCGCCATCAGGCCGTGGCGGGTGTGGTGGTCGTGCTTGTGCTTCTTCAGGTGCTCGGTGATGTCGGCGATCCGCTTGGACAGCAGCGCGATCTGCGCCTCCGGGGATCCGGTGTCCTTCTCGTGCAGGCCGTACTCGGCGAGAATCGTCGACTTCTGCTCGGTGGTCAGCGCCATGGGGCATCCACTCCTATTTCTCAGTTCCGCGCTCGAGGATTCCGGTCAACCGGCCGGGTGCCGCCGCGGACCGCAGCAAACCCGAGGATCCACCTTACCGGATTCGGTTCGCCGTACCGAATTCAGTGCGCCGAACCGGATCGCGCGAGCACATTCGCTGTTGGGAGCGTCAGTCGATGGTGGTCAGGACCTTGCGGGCGTTTTCCACGTCACGCCCCATGGCCTCGAGTAGCTCATCGATGGAGTCGAACTTGCGCATCCCGCGTAGGTGCTCGACGAAATCCACAGCGACATGTTGGCCGTACAGATCGGCCTCCCGGTCGAGGACGTAGGCCTCGACCGTGCGGGCCCGCCCGGAGAAGGTGGGGTTGGTGCCGATCGAGATCGCGGCCATGGCCCGCTCCCCCGGCGTCACGGTGCCGATGGTGGGACCGGGACCGAGCACGGTGAACCAACCCGCGTACACCCCGTCGGCGGGGATGGCGGCATACATCGGCGGGGCGATATTCGCGGTCGGGAATCCGAGCTCGCGGCCGCGGCCGTCACCGTGCACGACCACGCCCTCGACGCGATGCGGACGACCGAGCGCCTCGGCGGCCGCGGCCATATCGCCCGCGTCGACGCAGGCGCGGATGTAGGTCGAGGAGAAGGTGACCGCGTGCTCGCTGAGCAACTTCACACCGTCGACCTCGAAGCCGAAGCGCTCACTCAGTTCGCGCATGGTGTCGATGGTGCCAGCGGCCTTCTTGCCGAAGGTGAAATTGTCACCGACCACGACCTCGGCCACATGCAACCGCTCGACCAGGAGATCGTGCACGTAGCTCGCCGGGGTCAGCTTCATGAATTCTTGGGTGAAGGGCATCACGCAGAACACGTCGACGCCGAGTTCTTCGGCCAATTCCGCACGCCGGGTCAGGGTGGTCAGCTGCGCCGGATGCGAGCCGGGACGCACCACTTCCATCGGGTGCGGGTCGAAGGTCATCAACACTGCCGGAACTCCCCGGGCGGCAGCGGACTTCACCGCCCTGCTGATCAGCTGCGCGTGGCCGCGATGCACACCGTCGAATACGCCGATCGTGAGCACGCACCGCCCCCAGTCCGCGGGTACGTCGTCGAGACTTCGCCATCTCTGCACAGTGCGCAGCCTACGCAAAACAGGTCGCGAACAGTATTCGGAGGTGCCGATCCGCACACGATCGCGCGCCGCTCGTGTACACCCGGTGAACTCGGGTGGCGCGATGTGTGAATCGGCCTTCATATGCATAAGCTCGAACATGTGCCCGGTAAACGAGACATCGCAACCCGACGCGAGCTGGCCGACACCGCAGCGCAGCCGACCGAGACCACAGGCCCCCACGGCAGCACCGCAACGATTGCGCCGGAGCTCACCTCGGTCGCCCAGGACTATTTGAAAGTGATCTGGACCGCTCGGGAGTGGTCGCAGGAAAAGGTATCGACGAAGCTGCTCGCCGAACGGATCGGCGTCTCGGCCTCCACCGTCTCCGAGGCGGTCCGAAAGCTGGCCGATCAGGGCCTCGTCGAACACGCCCGGTACGGATCCATCACCCTGACCGAACACGGCCGCCGCGCCGCCGTCGCCATGGTGCGTCGGCATCGGCTGATCGAAACCTTCCTCGTCAATGAACTCGGCTACGGCTGGGACGAGGTGCACGATGAGGCCGAGGTGCTCGAACACGCGGTGTCCGAACTGCTGATGGCGCGCATCGACGCGAAACTCGGCTATCCGGACCGGGATCCACACGGCGATCCCATTCCGTCGGCCGACGGCGCGGTGCCCACTCCACCGGCCCGCCAGCTCAGCGACTTCCGCGCGGGTGAATCCGGCCATGTCGCACGGATTTCCGATGCGGATCCGGATATGCTGCGCTACTTCGATTCCGTCGGCATCGCGCTGGACACCCCGATCGTGGTGGTGGAACGCCGAGACTTCGCGGGCACCATCGCGATTCGCATCGCGGACCGAACCATCGACCTGGGCAGCCCGGCGGCCGAGGCCATCTGGCTCAGCACCCGGGACTGAACGGGTCGGCAGGTGCGGCAAAGTCAGCGGGACAGGGAGTCCAGCAGCGCACGGAATTCGGACGGCGACAGGTAGCCGTCGGCGTCCGTATCCGCCGCCGCGAGCAGGGCCTCGGCGGGCTCGTCGATCAGGCCCGCACCGACGTGGCGGATGAGGGATTCGAGTTCGGCGACCGAGATCTTGCCGTCGCCGTTGATATCGAAGACCCGGAAGGCCGCATCGGCATCGGTGACCTCGATACGCCCGCCGACCAGCGCGGCGTCGAATTCGGCCCGGGAGACCAGGAAGTCACCGTTGGTATCGGCGGCGGCGACCATGCGTTCGACCGCCTCGTCATCGACTTCCAGTCCGAGCGAACGGATTCCGGTGGTGATGTCCTCGACCGACACCAGACCGTCGCCGTCGCGATCCCAGAGTTCGAACGTGTCGACGGGTTGTTCACTCATTGCCCCACCGCCTTCTCCGCACTGTCCATCGCGGCCGCCGCAGCACACGGCTGCGCACGGCCACGGCCCACTGTACGGATTGCCGTGCCAGCGAACGACTCCAGCCGACGTGTGTCGATTCAGCGTGCGGCGGTAAGGCGCTCGGCACCGAGCGCGGCGCGATTTTCGTCCGCGGTGGCGAGCCAGAAGAAGATCGGTGGTAGCGCGAATTCGATTGCGGTCAGCACGATTTGGAACCAGTGCGGCCAGCCGTAGACGGCCACGGAGATCAGGCGGGCGACGCCGCTGAGCAGGAAGATTCCGGCGAGCCAGCGGACCGCCAGTGCCGAGATGGGGACCTGGCGCGCGGCCCAGACCCAGGCAACGCCGTAGCCGATGAAGATACCGCCGAAGAAGCGGGTCTGGCTGTCGGCGGTGACGCCGGAGGAGCCCATATCCGGGATGCCGTCGATACCGGCGGCCATATGGAAGATGCCGATACCCACGATGACGATGCCCATTGCCATGGACAGCCATTTGAGTGCCGTGGCCATGAATTCCTCCTCTCGCTAGTAGACGTTTGTCTACTAAGCCAGACCCTACGACTCTTAGTAGACATACGTCAACTAAGCTTCGAGGGGTGACCCGCCGCCGCCTCGCCCCCGACGAACGCCGCCGCCTCCTGCTGGACGCGGGAGCGAAACTGTTCGCCGAACGCGCCTACGACGCGGTGCTGATGGAGGACGTGGCGGCCGCGGCCGGGGTCTCGCGCGCCCTGCTCTACCGCCATTTCCCGACCAAACGCGAGCTCTTCGCAGGCGTCTACCAACTGGCCGCCGATCAGCTGCTGGTCGCCACCAAACTCGACACCGAAACCCCGCTACCCGAACAGCTCGCGGCCGGACTCGACGAACACTTCGACTATTTCGAGGCCAATGCCAATACCGTGGTCGCCGCCAATCGCCTGCTCGCGGGCGATCCGACCATCCAGGCGATCATCTCGGGCGAACTCGGTGAACTTCGTGTGCGCCTGCTCGACGTGATGGGCGTCGAAGGGCCTACCCGCGAGCTCACCTCATCGATCCTGACGAGCTGGCTGACCTTCGTCCGCGTCCTGTCGGTCGACTGGCTGGAAAACCGCACCTGCACACGCACCGAACTCCGCAATGTCTGTGTCGGCGCCCTGCTCGGCGCGTTGGAACCGCTCGGCGCGTCGCAAGTGCGTGGCGCGGTTACAGATTCGACGGACGCACGACCATGACCGAGGCCGCGCGCTTACCGCTCTCCCGCAATAGCGCGATCGCGCGTCCGGCGGGATCGATGGCGGCGTAGACATCGGAGATGCCGACCGGTTCGAGCCACCGGCCGTTGCGCAGATCCTCGGTCTGCTCGTCGTCGATATCGCGGCGCGGGAACGCGGTGCGGATGGCGTCGTCGATATCCAGACTCAACAGCGATTCCTCGGCCTCGGCCGCCGCGGCCAATTCGTCCAAGGTTCTGGCATGGTCGAGGGTGAACGGGCCGACCCTGGTACGCCGCAGCGCGGTCAAATGCCCGCCGACGCCGAGCGCGGCGCCGAGATCGCGCGCGAGGGCACGAATGTAGGTGCCGGAGGAACATTCGACGACCACATCCAGATCGACGAATACCGAAACATCCCGGCGAGCCAGGATATCGAAGCGAGAGACGGTGACCGGGCGCGCGGCGAGCCGCACCTCCTCACCTGCCCGGTGCCGGGCATACGCGCGTTCGCCGTTCACCTTGATCGCGCTGACCGTCGCCGGAACCTGCTCGATAGCACCGGTCAATTTCGCGGTGTGCGCAGCGATCTCGGCATCGGTGAGATGGGTCGCCGATGCGGTCGCGAGCACCTCACCCTCGGCATCATCGGTGCTGGTGGCCCGGCCGAGCCGGATGGTCGCGGTATAGGCCTTGGTGGTCAGCGTGAGCAGGCCGAGCAGTTTGGTCGCACGCTCGACGCCGAGCACCAGCACACCGGTGGCCATCGGATCGAGCGTCCCGGCATGTCCGACCTTCTTGGTGTGCAAGAGCTTCCGACACTTCGCGACGACATCGTGGCTGGTCCAGCCGCCGTCCTTATCGACGATCAGCAGACCGCCGAGGGCATCGATCCGCGCGTCGGGCATCAGGTGTGCACGATCGCGGTCAGGATGAGCCCGTCACCGATCATCCAGCGGCCGTCGAATGAAACCAGGGGCGCGCCACCGTCATTGACCTGGCCGGGTACCAGGATCTGGCTGTGGAATGTGCCGGAGCCCGCACCGTCGGAGCTCTCTTCGATGGTGAAGGTGATGTGGGCATCCTCGAAGCCGAGCCAGCGCGCGGTCAACGGGAACCACGCCTTGTAGGTGGCTTCCTTCGCACAGAACAGCAAGCGGTCCAGGTGCAGGCCGGAGCCGGCGACGGTGGTCAGCCAGTCACGTTCGGGCGCCAGGCTCACCGAATCCAGTACGCCCTCGGGCAGGGTGCCGTGCGGTTCGGCATCGATGCCGATCGAGCGGAACCGCATCTTGTGGCCCAATGCCGCCGCCCGGTAGCCGTCACAGTGTGTCAGGCTGCCGACGATCCCGCGCGGCCATATCGGCGCACCCCGCTCGCCCTTGCCGATCGCGACCGGTGGCTCACCCAGCTCCTGCAGTGCCAGCCGGGCACAGTGCCGCGCACCGATGAAGTCGCGGCGACGCTTCTCCACCGACTTCTCGATGAGATGCGCCTCCGCCGGATGCGGCTGCAAATCCTCCGGGTACGCCAACAGTTCCGCCGAGGCGACACCCGCGGGAAGAATTTTCTCGATCATCACCGACGAGCCTAGTCGAGCCGCCCCGCCGACAGTCGCCTCGGGAGGCACGGCGCACCTTTCGGCGGGACGGCGCCGTCAGGCTCACACTCCGCGACGGCGCTGGGCCTTTTCGCGCATCTCGGCGGCCGCGGCCTCCATCTCGGGGGTGACCTGAAAGTGGCCGCCCCACTTGTTCAGCGAGCCCGGCGGATACTCCGGCGTCGGGAGGATTTGGCGCAGCAGGCGCTCCGGCAGCCCGCGCCGCTGCCATTCACGCGGATACCCCAGCGACACCTCCTCGAAGCGCACGCCGTCGTAGTAGGAGGTGCGTGGGATGTGCAGGTGGCCGTAGACCGAGCAGACCACGTTGTAGCTGGTGTGCCAGTCGGCGGTCAGGTCGGTGCCGCACCAGAGCGCGAACTCCGGGTACCACAGCACATCGGTGGGCTGGCGGACCAGCGGGAAGTGGTTGATCAGCACGAGCGGCGTCTCGGGTGCCAACGCGTCGAGTTTGCGCTTGGTCACCTGGACCCGGGCATGGCACCAGGCGTCACGTGTCAGATACGGGTCCGGCGAGAGCAGGTATTCGTCGGTGGCCACCACATTGCGCTCGCGCGCCAGGGCGAGTCCCTCGGCCTTGGTCTTGGTGCCCTTGGGCAGGAATGAGTAGTCGTAGAGCAGGAACATCGGGACCAGCGTCACCTGCCCGCCGTACGGCTCCGAACCCGCGCCGGTCCACACCGGAAACGGATCCTCCGGTGTGATCACGTCGAGGTCCCGGCAGATCGACACCAGGTATTCGTAGCGTGCGACGCCGTGCATCTGCACCGGATCCTTCGCCGTGGTCCACAACTCGTGGTTGCCCGGTACCCAGATCACCTTGGCGAAGCGGCCGCGCAGCAGCTCCAGTGCCCAACGAATATCGTCGGACTTCTCCCCCACGTCCCCGGCCACAATGAGCCAGTCCTCGGGCGAATCCGCCCGAATCTGCTCGACAACCGGCCGATTCCCCTGGTGCCCGACATGAATGTCGCTCACCGCCATCAACTTGGGTATCACCACACCTACATTGGCACATCCCCGCGGGGTGGCGCCGTTCGGCTCGATGATCATGGGCGCTACCGGCCGCGTTCGTATGGTCGGTGCGGGCCTCGATCCGCTCGCTCGGCTATCCGAACCAGCGGATTCTCGCGGTCGCCGCGAAACCCGTCGCGACAGTGAGCTTTCCATTCGGTTCGCGGCGGCAGGATGCGATGGCGATATGGCAGGGGCGCGGGATATCGGGCGGAATTCGAACGCCGCCGTCGATTTCGTAGCGCATATTCGTGACCTTCCAGGAGCGGGCCAGGGGGTCGTCCGGTGTGGTCGGCGGTTGGTCGGGACGCACTACGGCCATGACCTCGGTGACGCCGACGGGCCAGGTAAAGATCAATAGGCCTGCCTGTTCGGCGAGCCCGCTGACGGCGGGGATGCCGCTCGGCGCCGGGTCATCCGGTGGCGATTGTTCTTGTTCGCCTTGCGGTTTCACGGCCGGGCCGGTATCGGATCGGGTGATCTCGGAGTATCGGCCCGCGACGGCGGCAGCCACCGCGTATACCGGTTGCCCACCAGCGGGCGCACCACCGTCCTCGAGTTCGGTCGCCTGGGTGCGCCCGACGACCCGCCACGAACCGTCCGGCTGCAGCCTGGTCACCCGGTAGGCGACACTATTCGTCGACGACGGCGACCACGCGACGAGTACCGATCCATTCGCCAGCCGGGTGGCCTCGACCCGCTGTGGCGCCTCGACCGGCGTTTCCGCGAGCGCGGCGACCGCACCGGCATGATCGGCGCACACCGCCACCGCCGCGAGCAGCCCGGGCATTCTGGCATCGGCCGGTCCGGCCTGGGCCGCGGCCACGAGCCGATCCGCTTCGGCGATGGCCTGTCCGGCTTCGGCGAGCAACTGATCGATGCTCGGCACCTGGTTCGGCGGAAGCAGATCGGACGCGGTGCGCCGCAACTGCTCCAGGTGCGCAAGCGCCTCGGCATACCGCTTGCCCGCACAGGCGGTAGTCGCGCTGCGCCAGCGCTCCTGCGCCTCGGTCAGTACCCGGTCCACCTCATCGGATACCGAACGAATCGGGGTGCGGCCCGTCCCATCGGAGCCGACAAGTCGGCGCGCCTCCTCGACATGCCGCGCGGCCTCCCGCGGGCGACCACCGCGCAACGCCGCCCGAGCCGCCCTCAGCGGTGCCTCCCAGAGTCTGGGAGGCGGTTCGGGCGCTATCGGCGCTGCACCCGAATGTGATTCGGGTCTCTGATGCGTCGGCACACCGCTTGGCGAATTGTTCACTCGCGCACCGAGTTCCGTGGCGATCTCGGTGAGCACCCGGGTCGCATCGGCCCGATCCAGCCCCAACCGCATCGCCTCATCGAGCAGATACCGGAAGTCGTCGCCGACGAGCTCATCCTCGACCAGCACGGCCGCCCTGACCTTCGGCCGCAGTTCTTCGGCGACATCCTCGGCCACCGCGCGAAGATACTCCCGCAGTGTCTCCTCACCCGAGGAGAGCACATCGTGGATGTGAATGAGCAACTCGTCCAATACCACTCGAATGCGCCCCGGCGGCAGCTCGCGCGACCGTGCGCGCAATGCCTGCGCGCGCAGCCGAATCTCCTGGGACCGACCGGCTTTGGACGGATCGACGCGCAGCAGCGCGAACAGCGTCGGCGTCGGCTCACCGTCGATCAGTCGCTCCCATTCACTGAGCAACTGCCGAATCTGTTGTCTGCGCTGCTCGGTGAGCACAGCGACGGGCACGGGCTCGTCCTCGATGACCCGATGTCTGCGCAGCCTGGTCGCGACCTCAGCGGCGCTGAGCCCGCCCATCGCGCCGATCTCCTCCAGTCCGGGAATCTTCCCGGCCGGTACCCCGCCGTGCCGCTGCACCAAGCGCGATATCGCCGCGTCCAATATCTCGTACCGATCCGCATCCCGCTGCGCGCGCACCTCTCGGACCCGCGCCGTCTGCACCCGACGCACCGCGGAATCCAGCAGTAGGCGCGACAACCTCGGATGCGCGTCGACCAGCAATCCAACGAGCACCCGATACTTCGGATGGTCGCGCTGTCGCTGCCAGAAGCCCCAGACCTCCTCGACCCGCGCAGCGACCTCGGCATCGCTCAGCGACTCCGCTTCCTCCAGTGGAATGTCGTAGAGCTCGAACGGGTCCGACTCCTCGATCCCGCCGCGGCGCTCGACGTCGGCCAGCACTCGCTTGCGGTAGTCGTTCGGGTTGAACGGCTGCATGGCTGCGGCTCAGCTGTCACGACGGCGCGTGCGCTGGACCTGATCCAGTTCGCGTGCCACATCCGCCTGGGACAGGGTCGCGCCGGTCTGCGCGGTCAGCGTCAGCGGCATATCGGCGTCGACGTGATGGCAGGTGACGTGCAGAACGCCGTCGAAGCCCATCTCGAAGGTCACCCGCACCTCACTGCCCTCGGGATAGCCCGCGGGGATGCCGCGAATGCGTCCCTCCACCAGCACCTTCGTATCCTCGGGCCGCAGCGATGCCGCCTGGCCCTGCTGCTCGACGATGGTCAGCGCGATCTCGTCCTGGTCCGCGCGCACAGTGCCGAACGAACGACGCACCTTCACCGGCAGGGTCGAATTGCGCTGCACCAGCCAGGTCGCCGCCAGCCCGTACTGATGGTCGAGCGCGAGCACACCGAAGCCGCGCGAAACGACGGTATCGACCTGGATTTCCAGCATCCGGCGCACCGTAGCGACCGGCTGGCCGAAGGATGCGGCGACCCGGGCGATGGACTGGTCCAGATCGACGGGTGCGGCGTCGTGGATATCCGCGCCGTCGCGCAGTCGGCCGCGCGTGGTGAGGTCGGCGAGAATCAGGCGCTCCATCTCGAGCTTTTCGCCGTAGAGCGCCGCACCCCGCGCCACCGAAAGGTCGGGATCGCGCAGTTCGCCCGCGAGGCCGAGTTCCCTGTGCAGTTCGCGTGCCACCATCGACATTCGTGACGAGCCGCCGACCAGCAGCAATCGGTCGACGGATGCGACACCGCGCTTACTCGCCGCGGCCAGGCAGTCGCGGGTGAGGTCGATGGTGCGGCGCATCAGCGAGGACGTCATCGCATCGACTTCATCGCGCGTCAATGGGATCACTGCTCGGGCGCCATCGTGCGCGATCACCACATCGGTGCGGTCGGCGTCGGTCAGCTCGCGTTTGGCACGCTCGGCGGCCAGCACCAGCATCTGCGAACCCGCCGAATCATCCAGTGGGTCTTCGGCATCCGGATTCGCTTCGCAGAACTTCTGCGACAGGTACAGCGCGATGCGCTCGTCCCAGTCCGCACCGCCGAGTTGGTGATCGCCCTCGACCGCGAGCACCGAAATGCGACGGTCGGCCAACTCGATGACAGTGGCGTCGAACGTACCACCGCCCAGGTCGTAGACGAGTACCGTCTCGCGCGCCCCTTGCCTGCCGACATCCACACTGCCGTCGAGTCGGCCGAAACCGTAGGAGAGCGCGGCGGCGATCGGTTCGGACAGCACACCGGCGACATCGAACCCCGCATAGGTGCCCGCCTGGATGGTGGCCCGTCGCTCCTCGTCACCGAAATAGGCGGGAACGGTGATGACCACGCGGTTCACCGGCTCGCCGCCACCGAATTCCGCATCCGAGGCAAGGCTTTTCAGGATGAGCGCCGAAACCGCGGGTGCCGACCAGGTCTGCCCGTGCGCGGCGAAACGCCAATCGGTATCGCCCATCCGCCGTTTCACCAGCGCGCACACATGCTCCGGATCGAGCCGGGCCTGCCGCCGCGCACCCTCGCCGACCAGATGGTCGAATGCGGAGGCGAACAAGACCACCGACGGCACGGTCGCCTCGCCGTTCAAACCGATCATTACCTCAGGTCGACCGTCGGCGTCGATCCGCGCGATTGCCGAGTTCGTTGTGCCCAGGTCGATCCCGTAGACCCCCATGAGACGCGATGGTAGCAGCCGAATCCGACACCGGAGCATCGGTCGATCCGCGAATCCGGCTGACGCCCAATCCAATCGGCCTGATCTCGGGTTATGGTGCGATTATGACCGAATCAGCGGCCCAGCCGACCGACGCTTGCGTACAGCCCGAAGCACCCTCGGCCGAACAACCTCTGGCGTCCGACAATTCGGCGCACACCATCGCGCACTTGATCGAGTCCCAGACGCGGCTCGGAGAACGGATCGAAGACCTGGGCCGCGTGATCGCCCGCCAAGCCGCGACCATCGAACGTCTCACCGACGACGCGAAGGCGCGTGCCGAACGGGACCGCGCCGGTGCCGATCTCCCCCTCATCGTCGAACTTTTCGCCCTGCACGGCGATACCGCGACCTGTGCGACGACGGCCGAATCGATCCGCGAGCGCGACGCTTTCGCGGCCATCACCACCCGGATCGAACGACTCATCATCGGCCGGGGCGGCAGTCTGGTCACGCCGCACGCCGACGATGCCTTCGACGCACTCACCATGGAGGCCGCGGACACCACGAAGACCGATGATCCGGAGCTGGATCGCACCGTCGATTCGGTCCTCCGGACGGGCCTGATCGTCGCCGGTCGCTCCGTTCGTCCCGCGGGTGTGGTGGTCCGCCGCTACCAGGCCCCGGCATCCGGCGCGGCCGACCGCGTCAGATGACCTGACGCGGAATCTCGGTGCCGACTCTGGCCCAGCGACCGGATTCGGCGCGCCAGACCACCGCGACCAGACGCAGCACCATGAATGCGACCAACCCGATCCAGATGCCGGCAATACCCCAATCGAAGATCAGGGCGAGCCAGATGGCGGGCAGGAAGCCGAGCAGGGCGGCTCCGAGGGTGGTGTTGCGGAGGTAGGCGGCGTCGCCCGCGCCGAGCAGGACGCCGTCGAGGGCGAAGACGATGCCCGCGACCGGAATGATGGCGACGAAGAACCACCACGCGATATGGGTGCGGTCGAGAACGGCGGCGTCGTCGGTGAACAGCTTCGGAATCACGCTGGCGCCCACCGCGAAACCCGCCGCCAGCACCAGCGCGAATGCACCCGACCAGCGAGTAATGCGCCGCGCCAGTCCGCGCGCGCCGAATGCGTCGCCCGCGCCGAGCGCCGCGCCGACCAGGGTTTGGGCGGCGATCGCCAGCGAATCCAGGGTCAGGGCCAGGAAATTCCAGAGCTGCAGGACCAGCTGATGTGCGGCCACCGACGCCGCACCGAATCGGGCGGCGACAGCCGCCGCGGAGACGAAACTCGCCTGGAAGGCGAGGCTGCGGGCGATCAGGTCACGACCGAGCACGAGTTGGGCCCGCATCACCGACCAGTGCGGCGCCAGCGGAATACGTTCGCGCACCAGCGCACTCAGGAACAGTCCGGCCGTCACGGCCTGGCCGGCGGCATTCGCGACCGCCGAACCCGCCAACTCCCATCGCGGCGCACCCAGCAACCCGTGCACCAGCGCCGGGCACAGCACCCCCGAAACCAGCAGCCCGGCAATAACGAACAGTAGCGGCCTACGCGTCTGCTGCACGCCACGCATCCAGCCATTGCCCGCCATCGCGATCAAGATCAGCGGCACACCGAACAGCGCGATCCGCACCCAGATCAGCGCCGCCCCGGCGATATCGGCACCACCGGCGATCACATTCGTCAGCGCAACCGCAACCGCCTGTCCCACAACAAGAATCAGCGTGCCGGCAATTATGGCGACCCAAGTCGCCTGCACCCCTTCCCCTATCGCACCGCGCGCATCAGCGGCCCCATGCCGCCGCGCCGCCCGCGCCGTAGTCCCATACGACAGAAACGTCAGCTGTGAACTGACCTGCGCCAGAATCAATCCGCCAACCGCGAGACCAGCCAATGCCAAGGCCCCGAGCCGTCCCACCACTGCCAGGTCGAACAGCAGGTAGACGGGTTCGGCCACCAGCACGCCCAAAGTCGGCAGCGCAAGCCCGAGAATCCGTCGGGGACCCACCGCGCCAACCGAATCCGGCGCATCCCCGCCGACCTCCGAGGCAGCCGCAAACTCCGATATCCGATCCGCCACCGAATCGAGGCCATCCCCCGCGGCTCCAGGCGAGGAATCGGCCCGTGTTTCACCCATCAATGCACCGTGCCCGACTCCGCCGGATCGCCATCCACCCCGAAGCGAGAGCTCGACGACGGTGCGCACGGACAGACCGATGCGTCGCGCCACTGCTCGACCGGACAGCCGACGGCCGCCGTGCTCACCCGAGTTCGGCCAGCAGTGCCGCGACTACCGACTCCGATGTGCCGGTCGTGGTGTACCCAGCGGCGAACCGATGCCCACCACCGCCCAAAGACGCCGCGACCGTCGCGACATCGACGCCGTCCTGCGCACCGGGCGCACTATCGCGCGAACGCAGGGAGACGGTCCACCGATCCGCGACGGTGCGCGATTGCTTGAACACCGCGGCGACCCCGGCTTCGGCAGTGGTGCGGACGATATCGACCACACTCTCCACCTCTTCCGAACGCACCCCATCGACATCCTCACGGCGCACAAAGGCATACACCAGCCCGGTCCCGCCGCCCGCCTCCGGCTCCAATCGCGCCGTAGCGAGCACCCGCGACAGCATCGGCAACCAGCCGAACGGATGCGTATCCATCAGCGACCGGGTGATTTCCGCACCGTCGATGCCGGTGGCCAGCAGCCGTTCGGCCAGTTCATGGGTCCCGGGACGCACCCAGCGGAAGGATCCGGTATCGGTGACCAGCCCGGCGTAGAGGCAATGTGCCACTTCGGAATCGATCGGCACCTGCCAGGCATCGAGCACCCGGGCGATCAGACTCGTCGTCGATTCCGCGCCCGCGTCGATCACATTGATCGTCCCGAACCGGGTATTGGAGCGGTGATGGTCGAGCACCAAAGTCGTTCGGGCTCCGGCCAATCGATCGGCGAGCGCGCCGAGCCGGCCGGCACTACCGCAATCCACGGTGACGAGCAGATCCACCTCGGCCGGTACCTCGCCGGGCGGCACCAGATGCCGCACGCCGGGCAATGTCCGCATCGTGGCGGGCAGTTCGGCGGGTTCGGCGAACGACACCCAGACCGGAATGCCCCGACGGTGCAGCACCAAGGCCAAGGCGAGCCCGCTGCCGATGGTGTCGGCATCGGGCTGCACATGACACAGGATGGTGACCGAACGGGCCGCGTTCAGTGCGGCAACGGCCGGTCCGAGCTGGACCGCCGCATCGAGATCGACCCCCCTGGTACCCGGGTCGGCGGGCATCGTCGTCATCGCCTACCGCACGTCACTCGTCGGATTCGCGTTCGACCTTGTACGGGTCGGCGGCACCAGCGTGAGTGGCAGTGGCCGCCACCTTCGCGACCGCGTCATCGGCGGCCCGCGCCCTGGCCAGCAGCTCCTCCATATCCCGTGCGGCGTCGGGCACCTTGTCGAGCACGAACGCCAGCGTAGGGGTGAACTTCACACCGGTGCCAGCGCCCACCTTGGAGCGCAGCACCCCCTTCGCCTTCTCCAGGCCAGCGGCCGCGGCCGCGTAATCCGGTTCCACGTCGAGGGTTTCGCCCATCACCGTGTAGTACACCGTTGCCTCGCGCAGATCGCCGGTGACCTTCGCATCAGTGATGGTCACGAAATTCAGACGCGGATCCTTCACCTCGTATTCGATCGCGGTCGCCACGATCGCGGAAATCCGCTTGGCGAGTCGGCGTGCCCTGGCTTGATCCACCATGGCTGAACCCTCCTCACTACTAACTATTGAACTCGTCAGTCCTCGGGTCCGAAGATCCTGCGGCGCACTGCCAGCAACTCTAACTCCGGACGCGCCGCGACGTGTCGTTCACATTTGTCGAGCACCTCGGTCAGATGGTCCATCCCGGAACTGACCATGGCAACCCCCAGCAATGAGCGACGATGGCGGTCTTGATCCCCACCCTCAGCGGCACTCACACCGAAGCGCTGCAATTCGGCCAGCACGGGCCGGATCACCGAACGCTTCTGCTTCAGCGAGTGCACATCTCCGAGCAGGATGTCGAACTCCAGTGCACCCAGGTACACCCAAGCCTCCTGTATCGGTGCCTACGAAAGGATCGGCTCGGTGGTCCGGCACGGCGTCGATACCGTGCCGGACCACCGGCACACGATCAGTCGCGCGGCTTCTCGCGCAGCTCGTAGGCCTCGATCACGTCGCCCTCCTTGATGTCGTTGTAGGTCAACGTCATACCGCATTCGAAGCCCTCGCGGACCTCGGTGACGTCATCCTTTTCCCGCCTCAAGGTGGAGATCGTGACCGTCTCGGCGACCACCACGTTGTCACGAAGCAATCGCGCCTTGGCATTGCGCTTGACCGAACCCGAGGTGACCATGCAGCCAGCGATATTGCCGACCTTCGACGAGCGGAAGATCGCGCGGATCTCCGCCCGGCCCAGCTCGACCTCTTCGTAGATCGGCTTGAGCATGCCCTTGAGGGCCTTCTCGATCTCGTCGATGGCCTGGTAGATCACCGAGTAGTACCGAATGTCCACGCCTTCGCGGTTGGCCAGCTCGGTCGCCTTGCCCTCGGCCCGGACATTGAACCCGATGATGATCGCGTTCGACGCCGACGCCAGGTTGACGTTGGTTTCGGTGACACCACCGACACCGCGGTCGATGACCCGCAGGCGCACCTCGTCGTCGATCTCGATACCGAGCAGCGCCTCTTCGAGGGCCTCGACCGTACCGGAGTTGTCGCCCTTGAGGATCAGGTTGAGCTCCGAAGTCTCCTTCAGCGCGGCATCCAGATCTTCCAGGCTGATCCGCTTGCGGCTGCGCGCGGCCAGTGCGTTGCGCTTGCGCGCATTGCGGCGGTCGGCGATCTGGCGAGCGATCCGGTCCTCGTCGACGACGAGCAGGTTGTCACCGGCGCCCGGCACCGACGTGAAGCCGATGACCTGGACCGGCCGCGACGGCAGCGCCGCGGCTACATCGTCGCCGTGCTCGTCGACCATGCGGCGGACGCGACCGTAAGCGTCGCCCGCCACGATCGAGTCGCCGACGCGCAGCGTGCCGCGCTGGATGAGCACGGTCGCCACCGGGCCACGGCCGCGGTCGAGGTGCGCCTCGATGGCGACACCCTGGGCGTCCATATCCGGGTTGGCCCGCAGGTCCAGCGCCGCGTCCGCGGTCAGCAGCACCGCCTCGAGCAGCTGCTCGATATTGGTGCCCTGCTTGGCCGAGATGTCGACGAACATGGTGTCGCCACCGTATTCCTCGGCAACCAGGTTGTATTCGGTCAGCTGCTGCCGGATCTTGTCCGGGTTCGCGCCTTCCTTGTCGATCTTGTTGACCGCCACCACGATCGGCACATCGGCGGCCTGCGCGTGGTTGATCGCCTCCACCGTCTGCGGCATGACACCGTCGTCGGCGGCGACCACCAGGATCGCGATATCGGTGGCCTTCGCACCACGGGCACGCATGGCGGTGAACGCCTCGTGACCCGGGGTGTCGATGAAGGTGATGAGCCGGTCGCTGTCGCCGAGGTGGGTGAGCACCTGGTAGGCACCGATGTGCTGGGTGATGCCACCGGCCTCGCCCTCACGGACGTTGGCCTTACGGATCGTGTCCAGCAGTCGAGTCTTACCGTGGTCGACGTGACCCATGACGGTCACCACCGGCGGACGCTGCTCGAGGTCCTCTTCGCCGCCCTCGTCCTCGCCGTAGGTCAGATCGAACGATTCCAGCAGCTCGCGGTCCTCGTCCTCGGGGCTGACCACGTGCACGACGTAGTTCATCTCGCTGCCGAGCAGCTCGAGGGTCTCGTCGTTCACCGACTGGGTCGCGGTGACCATCTCACCGAGGTTGAACAGGGCCTGCACCAAGGCAGCCGGGTTCGCATCGATCTTCTCCGCGAAATCCGAGAGCGACGCGCCACGGGCGAGACGGATGATCTCGCCGTTGCCGCGTGGCAGGCGAACGCCGCCGACGGCGGGCGCTTGCATGCTTTCGTACTCAGCGCGCTTCGCCCGCTTCGACTTGCGGCCACGACGAGGCGCGCCACCGGGACGACCGAACGCACCGGCCGCACCGCCACGGCCGCCGGGACCACCTGGACGACCGCCGCCGCCACCGGGACGACCACGGAAACCACCGGCCGCGGGAGCACCCGCACCGGCACCGGGGGCACCCGTGCCGCCGCCGCCCTGGCCACCGCGGTAGCCACCGCCACCGCCGCCACCGGGACGACCGCCGCCGCCACCACCCGGACCGCCACCGGGACGACCCGGACGGCCCGCACCTGCGCCGCCGCCCGGACCCGGACGGGCCGAACGCGCGGGCATGGCACCCGGATTCGGGCGCGGCGGCATCGAGCCGGGGCTCGGCCGCGGACCACCGGGACGCGGACCGCCCTGGCCGGGAGCCGGACGCCGCTCGCCCTGAGAACCACCCGGACGGGGGCCGCCCTGGGCCGGACCCGGACGCGGACCCTGACCGGGGCCTGGACGGGGGCCACCCTGGCTGGGGGCCGGACGCGGCGCGGGACGCTCACGATCGGGTGCGGAAGAGAAGGGGTTGTTACCGACGCGCGGGGTCTTCGGCCCCGGCTTCGGTCCGGCCGCGGCCGGACCACCGGGACGCGGACCACCCGGCGTGGGTGCGCCGGACCGCTGCTGACCGGGACGTGCGCCGCCCGGCGTCGGGCGGGGTCCGCCCTGGGCCGGAGCGCTCGGCGTCGGGCCGGCCTTCGCGGCCGGGGCCGCCGGGGTCTGCTGGACCGGAGTGGTTTCCCGCGGGGCGGGCTTGGCCGCCGGACCGGGACGCACGGCCGGGCCGGGCCGGGCCGCATCGGAGGGACGGGCAGCCGGAGCCGCCGTCTCACGGGCGGCCGGAGCCGCCGGGGTCGCCGCCTGCGCGGGCGCGGGGGTACGTGGACCCGGACGCGGACCGCCTGCGGCGGGCTTCGCGGCCGGAGTGCTCGACGGTGCGGAACCGGGGCGCGCCCCGGACTTCGCACTGCCGTTCGCCGGGGCGGACTTGCCTGCCACCGACTCGCGCAGCCGACGTGCGACGGGTGCTTCCACCGTCGAGGACGCCGACTTCACGAACTCGCCCTGCTCCTTGAGCCTTGCGAGTAGTTCTTTGCTCGTGACACCGAGTTCTTTGGCCAACTCGTGCACGCGGGCCTTGCCTGCCACTGCTCTCCTCACTGAGAGGTCGAGCAGTGCCTCCGCCTTGGGAAGGCGGGCCCGCACGACCTCGGGTTATCTCCGATGGACGTTCATCGTTGGTGCTTCACGGTGTGCTCATGAGTGCTCGTGCCTGTTCTCGAGGTACTTCTCCAGGGCTGAGATATCCAGATGTCCGGACACTCGTAGTGCTCTGCCGAATGCTCGGCGTCGTTCTGCAGTGCGCAAACAAACCGAAACGGGGTGCAGCCAGGCACCCCGTCCGGGAAGTCTGCGCCGCGGATCGGGAACTATCGCAACAACCTCGGAACCGTCACCGGTCTCACAGTCCTGCGCCACGATCCGCAACAGATCGACGGCCAGCTCGCGCTTTCGGCATCCGATACACGTCCGCATCGGAGCTGCTCGACGTCGGTGCGCCGGGACTTGCTCGGTGGTGCGTTCGAACAAAGGAACCGAAGGCTCGCGCTGAACCTGACACCACTCTACCGCTGTCCCGCTCGGAACACCGAACCCCGCCCCTTTCGAAGTTACGAACCTGTCATCCGAAGGGCCCGATTGGCGGGAATCGGTCAACTGCGATGCGCCTCCGTCCGCACGCTGCCGCTGCCCGCATCGGGTGCCGCATCGCTGCGGATATCGATCCGCCAGCCGGTCAGGCGAGCCGCCAACCTGGCGTTCTGCCCTTCCTTGCCGATGGCGAGCGAGAGCTGGAAGTCGGGCACGACCACCCGGGCGGCGCGCGCCTCCGGATCGACGATGGTGACCGAGACCACCTTCGAGGGCGAAAGCGCATTGCCGACGAAGGTCGCCGGATCGTCCGCGTAATCGATGATGTCGATCTTCTCCCCGGCCAGCTCGCTCATCACATTGCGCACGCGCTGTCCCATCGGACCGATGCAGGCGCCCTTGGCGTTGACGCCGGGCACGGTGGTGCGCACCGCGATCTTGGAGCGGTGTCCGGCCTCGCGGGCGACGGCGACGATCTCCACCGAACCGTCGGCGATCTCGGGCACCTCGAGAGCGAACAGGCGGCGCACCAGATTCGGGTGGGTGCGCGAGAGGGTGATCTGCGGCCCACGCGGACCACGGGATACGCCGACGACATAGCACTTGATCCGGTCGCCGTGCTCGTAGCTCTCGCCGGGCACCTGCTCGGCGGGCGGGATCAGCCCCTCGGTGCCGTGCAGTTCGCTGCCGATGCGCACCACCACGGTGCCGCGGGCATTGGCGCGGGCATCGCGCTGCACCACACCGCCGACGATGTCGCCCTCATGGGTGGAGAACTCGCCGAAGGATTTCTCGTTCTCGGCATCGCGCAGCCGCTGCAGCACCACCTGGCGCGCGGTGGTCGCCGCGATTCGGCCGAAACCCTCTGGGGTGTCATCCCATTCGGAGATCACATTGCCGTCGACGTCGAGTTCGCGGGCCATCACCCGGACCACGCCGGTCTTCTGATTGATATCGATGCGCGCGTTGGGCTGGTGGCCCTCGGTGTGGCGGTAGGCCGTGAGCAGTGCCGACTCGATCGCGGAGATCACGGTCTCGATCGAGATCCCTTTATCGGCGACAATCGCGCGCAGGGCTTCGATTTCGATGTTCATTCCACGATCCCTTCGGTCGGCGCATCGGACGCTTCTGATGATTCGGTTGGTGCATCGGTTGTTCCTCGGACATCGGCGGCGAGGTCCACCGCTTCCTCCTGTCCCGGCCGCGGACGGCCGGGCGCGACTCCGCCCGCGAGTTCCAGTTCCCGCGCACCGGGCGGGTTGAACTCCACCTGGACGACGGCCTCGGCGATATCGGCCACCGGAATGTGCACCCGGTGCGGCTTGTTCTTGCCGCCGAGCACCAGCGCCACCGTGTCGTCGGCGAGGACGCCGACCCTGGCCTCGAACTTGTCCGATGACTTGGGATCCGGCGACGGCGCGCCAGCGCGCAATGTGATCCGCACCTTGCGGCCCTGCGCGCGGCGCCAGTGCCGATCGGCGGTGAGCGGACGGTCGATGCCCGGGCTCGTCACCTCGAGCAAGTACGGGGTTTCGCCGAAATCGCCCGCCTCATCGAGGACCTCGGACAGCTCGGCGCTCAGTTTCGCGATGGAGTCCAGATCGGAGGCCGCGTCACTGTCCACGATCACCTGCACCCGAACCCGCGCATCCACATGCGTGCCCGCCGTCGAGATCTCGACACCCTCGAGGTCGAATCCTCGGCGCTCGACGAGTCCAGCTACGAGCTGGCTCACCCTTTCCTCGGTCGGCATGGGCATGTGGGGCGGCTCCTGGTTCAGTTGTCAGACGGCTGATCTTTCCAGCGAACTGCGGGCAGTCGCTGGCGGAAAAATTTCTCTACCGGAGATCTAGCGTAACGCGCTCCGAGAGTGTAATGGACCAGCGGCCTCGAGCAAGTTTCCTGGCCACGAGCCTGCGACCCGGCGCGGCGGGTGTCGTGCCGACCGGACGGTAGCCGTGTGGCCGACCGCGCGGTAGATGTGTGGTCGGCGGCGCGACACACGCCTGGTCGGTGGCGCCTCGTGAATCTGGCACGATGGTGCCGTGCCCATCCGCCTCCCCGCCCCGCCGCGCGCCGGGTGCACTTCCGGCATCCCCGAAGACCGGCACCGCGACGCTGGCGCCGTCCGCCCCAACATCGTCGACCGCCGGACCGCATTGCGGCTGGCAGGCGGCGGTGCGGTGGGTGTGCTGGCCGTCGGCGCGCTGGCCGGATGCACGGACAAGAAGGTGTACGAACCCGATCCGCTTGCCGCACAAGAGGTTCTGGCGCGCGCCGACGCCGCGGCCGCGACCGCGGCGATCGCCGTGACACCACAGCGGCACGCCGCGCTGACCGCGATCGCCAGCGAACGCACCGAACACGCCGACGCGCTGCGCGCCGAAATCAACCGCGTCATCGGCGTTTACGGCGACGGCACCACCCCGGCGCACCGCACCCGCCAACCCGCCCCATCCGGCTCCGCCGCCTCCCCTGCGGCGTCCGGTACCGAAACAACGTCCACCCAGCCGCCGAGCATCGACGAGCTGCGCACGCGCCTCACCAACTCGCAGCAGTCCGCGGGCGATCTCGCCCGCAGCCAATCCGGTTACCGCGCGGGCCTACTGGCCTCCATCAGTGCGGCATGCGCGGCCCAGGCGGGGGTCTTGCTCGCATGAATCGCGCAGAACACCAAGCCTTGTCCGAAGCCGGGGACGCGCCCCCGGCCGACATCGCCCACCGATCCGTGCTGCCCACTGTGCGCACGGCTCACGTCCGCAGGCAGAGATGAGCACATGACCGAAGCCGAACGCCATGCCTTGCTCGACGCATTGCGCGCCGAATACTCGGCGGTATACGCCTATGGGGTGATCGCGGCCTATGCATCCGCCGAGCGAACCCGGGTGGTCGCCGAGGACACCGCCGCCCATCGCGCCCGCCGCGACACCACCATCGATGCGCTGAAGTCGGCCGGAGTGGCGGCACCACCACCCGACGCCGCCTACACCACACCGTTTCCGGTGAACGACCCGATCCCAGCCGCGAACCTGGCCGTCACGGTGGAAACCGACACCGCCGTCGCTTGGCGCTCGGTCGTCGAGAACGGCACTTCCGACCCCATCCGCCGGATGGGCGTCGATGCCCTCACCGAATGCGCCCTCCGCCTCGCCACCTGGCAATCAATCCTCGGCACCAACCCGCCCACCACCGCCTTCCCCGGCAAGGCCTGACCCCGGCCTGCGCGTGCCGGGGCCACGCACCAATTCGCTGACGGATCGGTGCGCGGCGAGCAAGTCCACGCGGCGAGCGAATCGGCGTCCGGCGGAATCGTGGTGACTACGAGCGCATTTCGCTGGTGCCGTCCGCCGAATGTGCATCGGCGCTCTCACCGAACGCGCCCCGCGCCTGGTGACGATTGAGCACCACCCCGCTGCCACTATTTCGCCCGCCGCGCACCGATTCGACAGAGAATCCGTGCCCGCCGAGGAATCCACGCGCAGCGAACCAAACCGTGAGCAGCGAACCACGCCGGGCGCGGCGAACCAAAGCCGGACGGGCCGGAAACGCCCTACGCGGCTAGCCAAAACCTGACGCGCGAGCCCACACCCATCGCGGCAGAACGAGCGGAACTCAGCGGACTGAGCCAGGCACGGCGGCCTCAACCAGACACGGCAGAACGAAGCAAACTCGACAGCCACACCCCACACACCGAGCCAGGCACAGCGCACCCAACCAGACACGGCAGAACGAAGCAGACTCGACTGCCAGACCCCACGCGCCGGACCGGGCACGGCGTGCCCAGCCAGGCGCGGCGGACCGCAGTTGAGCGGCGAATGTGAGGTTATGAGCGCATTTCGTAGGTGCCGTCGTAGGCGGCGACCTGGGTCCAGATGCGGTCGAAGCGGGGGCGGTCGGCTACCGGGGGGCGTAGGGAGGAGGCGGCCCAGGCCTCTTGGTCGGGGGTGGCGGAGGGCTTGCCGTAGAGGGTGGTGGCGTGGGCATTGAAGTCGCGGATCTGGAAGTCGAAGATCTGCTCGATGATGTCGCGGTCCAAGCCGATGATGGCAGCCTGCTCCAGAATCAGCTGGCCGTAGACCACCAGGGAGAACAGGTGGCCGATGGTCAGCATGAAGTCCAGGTCCTGCTGCTGGTCGGCATCGGGTGCGGCCGAGGTGAGCAGGGTGCGCAGTGCCTGGGCCTGTTCGTAGAAGCGCGCGACATTCGGCAGGTCAGCATGCTTTTCGTAGACCGGGGTCCAGTCGGCGAACTGCACCTTGCCCGCGCCGCGGGCCGGGCCCTGCCGGAAGAAGAACTCGTCGTCGGCCGCGTCGTGCCGGGTGCCGATCTCCGGGTAGTCCTTCGGGTTGAACAGGTAGTTCGGCATGAACTTCAGGATCTGGCCCACATTGACGTGCACCGTGCCCTCCAGCCGGGGCAGCGTGCCGATATAGCGGGCGACCTGGGCGAAGTAGGTGTTCTTCTCGAATCCCTTGGCGGCCAGCACATCCAGCAGCAGCGTCATGACGGTCTCGCCCTCGGAGGTCACCTTGGACTTCGTCATCGGGTTGAACAGCAGATAGCGGCGGTCCTCGAGGCTGGCGCTGCGGAAGTAGTCGACGGCGCGGTCGCTGAACAGCTTCATCGCGACGATGCGCGCGTAGGCGTCCACGAAATTCGTTCGCACATGCGGGAATTCGGTGACGGCCTTACCGTAGAGAATGCGGTTGTTGGAGTGCGTGATGGCCTCGTAGAACGAGTGCTCGACCATGCCGATACTGCCGTGGCACAGGTTGAACTTGCCGACGTTGACGGTGTTCAGCGCGGCGGAGAAGGCCTCAGGACCGGTGGACAGGATATCGGCGGCGGTCACCGGGTAGTCGTGCAGCGCGAAGGTGCTCACATACAACTGGCCGTGGATGACATTGTCGATGAGTTCGTAGTTGTCGTGGCGGCTGTCGGCGGCGAACCAGACATAGCCGTCCGCGCCGTCGATATCGGCGCGGCGGGAGAATACCGACACCATCGATGCGACATTGCCATTGCCGATGTAGTACTTCACGCCATTGGCGCGGAACAGAATTCCGGCATCGGCGTCCGCGCTGCCCGGTTCGGTCGGCGTCAAGATCAGGTCGGTGTTGTAGATGTCGGCACCGTGGTCGCGCTCGGACAGACCGAACGCCATCACCTGACCGTCGACGAGATCGGCGGCGGCGCGCTTCTTGGCGGCCTCGTTATCGCTCTGCCAGATCGGGCCCAGGCCCAGGATGGTGACCTGTTCGGCGTACCAGTACGCCAACCCGTAGAACCCGAAGATCTCCGACAGCGCCGCATTGCGCGCCCCGTCCCAGCGCCGGTTCTCGTCGCCGTCGGCGTAGGCGGCGGGCGTCAGGAAGGTCGCGAACAGCTTCTCCTTCTTGACGAACTCGAGGAAGTCCGACACCCACACCGCATCGGCATCATCGGCAAGCAACTGCCGCTTACCCCGCGATTCGAACCATTCGATGGTCGCCTTCAGCAGCCGTCGCGTCTCGGCGTCGAACTGCTTCGGATCGTAGGTGGCGGGGTTGAACAACAACGCGTCGGTGCTCGTCATGCTGTTAACTTACCAGCGGGTAACAGCAGCCTGGAGCGGGTCCACGAATACCGCTGGCCACGAATCGTGCCTACGGAACCGTAGGTCAGGCGGATGTGAGAAGCCCGGTCGACGCCGGCTGCTGTCGTTGTCAGCATTGCCGTCGTCGCCCGGGCTTCGCTACCGGTCGCCGGAGGCCGACCTATCGTTCGCCGCGCACCTGCGCGAGCACCGATTCGACCACCGCATCGGCGGGGACCTCGGTGGACTCCCCGGTGAAGCGATCGCGGATCTCGACCTTGCCCTCCGCCCAGCCGCGTCCGACGACCACGACCAGCGGGACACCGATCAGCTCGGAATCCTTGAACTTCACACCGGGCGAGGCCTTGCGGTCGTCGAGGACCACATCGAGTCCGGCCGAATCCAGCAGCGCCGCGACCTGTTCGCCGCCCTCACGCGAGGACTCGTCCTTGTTCGCGATGACCACGTGCACATCGAACGGCGCGACCTCGCGCGGCCAGCGCAGGCCCTTCTCATCGTGCTGCTGCTCGGCGATGACCGCGACCATGCGCGAGACCCCGATGCCATAGGAGCCCATGGTGAGCCGCACCGGCTTGCCGTTCTCGCCGAGCACGTCCACCTCGAACGCGTCGGTGTACTTGTTGCCGAGTTGGAAGATGTGGCCGATCTCGATGCCGCGCGCCGATACCAGGACGCCACGACCGTCGGGCGAGGGATCGCCATCGCGCACCTCGGCGGCCTCGATGGTGCCGTCGGGGGTGAAGTCACGGCCGGCGACCAGGCCGACGACGTGTTTGCCCGGCTCGTCGGCGCCGGTGATCCAGCTGGTGCCGTTGCCGATGCGCGGGTCGACCAGGTAGCGAACACCGTTGGCCTGCAACGCCTTCGGGCCGATGTAACCCTTCACCAGGAACGGGTTGGCAGCAAAATCGGCCTCGGTGAGCAGTTCCACCTCGGCGGGTTCGACCGAAGCGCCGAGACGCTTGTCATCGACCTCGCGGTCGCCGGGAATGCCGATGCCGAGCAGTTCGGTCTTACCGTCCGGATGCCGCAGCTTCACCATGATGTTCTTCAGGGTGTCGGCGGCGGTGACGGGACGGTCGGCGATGCCCACGCCATTGGCCCAATCCACCAGTGTCGCGATGGTCGGGGTGTTCGGGGTGTCGTGTACGACCGCCGCGGGCAGCCCCTCGATCGGCAGCGATTCGGCCGCGGGCGTGACCACCGCTTCCACATTCGCCGCGTATCCGGACTCCCGGCACACCACGTAGGTGTCCTCGCCGACCGGACTGTCGGCGAGGAATTCCTCCGACGCACTACCGCCCATCGCGCCCGAGGTGGCCGCGACGATGACGTACTTGACATTGAGCCGGCCGAAAATGCGCTGGTAGGCCTCGCGGTGCGCGTTGTAGCTGGCCTTGAGCCCGTCCTCGTCCAGATCGAAGGAGTAGGAGTCCTTCATGATGAATTCGCGCCCGCGCAGGATGCCGGCGCGGGGACGCTCCTCATCCCGATATTTGGTCTGGATCTGGTACAGCGTGACCGGAAGATCCTTGTACGAGCTGTATTCACCCTTCACGGTGAGCGCGAACAGCTCCTCGTGGGTGGGGCCCAGCAGATAGTCCGCGCCCTTGCGGTCCTGCAGCCGGAACAGGCCGTCGCCGTATTCGGTCCACCGGTTGGTGGTCTCGTACGGATCGCGCGGCAGTAGGGCGGGCAGCGAGATCTCCTGCGCGCCGATGGCGTTCATCTCCTCACGCACGATTTCCTCGACCCGGCGCAGCACCCGCAGGCCCAGCGGTAGCCACGAGTACACGCCCGGGGCGATGCGCCGCACATATCCGGCGCGGACGAGGAGTTTGTGACTGGGCACCTCGGCGTCGGCGGGATCGTCGCGCAGGGTACGCAGGAACAGGTGGGAGAGGCGGGTGATCACGGACGACAGGGTAGTCGCTGGCCGAACGATGTCTGCAAGGCATCGGCCCATTTCGGCGCGCGCGGGGGCTGCGCGGTTACGCAGGCTACCGCCTCCGAGCCCTGACCGCCCACGGCTCCTCCTCGCCGACACTCGACGCCCCCGCGCCTGGACGCGCACGGTGTTCACCGCACACTCGCCGCTCCGCGCCGACCCTCGACGCCGCCACGCCCGGACATGCACTGCATTCACCGCACACTCGCCGCCACACACTCACGGCTCCCCCTCACCCACACCCCACTCCACCACGCCCGACACGCACCACATTCACCGCACACTCGCCGCCACACACTCACGGCTCCCCCTCACCCACACCCCACTCCACCACGCCCGACACGCACCACATTCACCGCACACTCGCCGCCACACACTCACGGCTCCCCCTCACCCACACCCCACTCCACCACGCCCGACACGCACCACATTCACCGCACACTCGCCGCCACACTCACGGCTCCCCCTCACCCACACTCCACTCCACCACGCGTCGACGCACACGACATTTCCCTGAGGTCAGCAGGTGGGTCAGCTCGGTTCCGCCGGTGGCCGCATCGGACTGCGCGGTACCCGCGGTGAGCACCTCACCGCGCTCGTCGGCGTCGAGAATATCGATGCCGCCGATGCGCGCCCGCGGATCCGCGACCACCGCGGCCAGAATGCGCTCCAGCACGCGCCCGAGCCCGCGCACCGTCGATTCTCGAAAGGGTCGGTGAAAACGACGACCAGCTCACCGGGCCGTCCGTCGACGCTGACGCGGTTCGACGACCACCTGCAGATCGAATTTCGCGACGATATCCGCGTGCCCGCTGACTCGCCGACACTCACTCACGGCTCCACCTCTGCCACACGTAACTCCGCCACGCCCGGACACGCACTGCATTCACCGCACACGCGCTGACACTCGTACCGCTCCGCCTCGCCCACATGCGACTCCGCCACGCGCCGACGCACGCTGAGTTCATGGCGCGCTCGTTGATACCGGTTCGCGCGCCGGTACCGTATTCGGTCGTGCTGGTCCTGCTGCCTCCTTCCGAAACCAAGTCCGACGGTGGAACCGACGGGCCGCTCGAGCTGGAGTCGCTGGCGATGCCGCAGCTCACGGTGGTGCGCGACCGGCTCATCGACGAGGTCGTCAAGCTGGCCGCCGACCCGGGCGCCGCGCGTGCGGTACTCGGCCTGGGCAAGGGGGCCGATACCGACATCGCTCGCAATGCGACCTTGCGCAGTTCCGCGACCCGGCCCGCGCTGGAGCGCTACACCGGCGTCCTCTACGACGCTCTCGATGCCCGCTCCTTCACCAAGGTGCAACGCGGCAAGGCCTATGCGCGCCTCGGCATCGGCTCGGCATTGTTCGGCGCTGTGCGCGCGGACGACCTCATCCCCGCCTACCGGCTCTCCGGCGGTTCCAAACTCCCCGGCCTGTCGACCCTTTCCGCCATCTGGCGCGATGTCCTGCCCGACGCCCTGCACGCCGAAGCCGCGGGCGAACTCGTCATCGACCTCCGTTCGGGCACCTACCAGCAGCTCGGCCGCATCCCCGACGCCATCACCGCCAATGTCCTCACCGAACACCCTGACGGCTCGCGAACCGTGGTCAGCCACTTCAACAAACACCACAAGGGCCTGCTCGCCCGCGCCCTCGTCCTCACCCGCGCCGACCCCACCGACATCCGCGCCGTCGCCCGCATTGCCACCAAATCCGGCCTCCGCACCGAAATAGCCTCCCCCACCGAACTCCTCATCATCACCTGACACACCATCGCCCGCCTTCGGTGGTCGGTGTCGCACAGCGTGTGCCGACGCCGCATAGCTCACAAGCACTGCGCGATGCCCACTGGCTATGCGGCGAAGGCAGCGAGCAGCAGCTCAGTGGCGATCGCTCGTCGAGATCATCACCTGACACACCATCGCCCGCCTCGATGGTCGGTGTCGCACAGCCTGTGCCAATGCCGCATAGCCCACAAGCACTGCGCAATGCCCACTGGCTGTGCGGCGAAGGCAGCGAGCAGCAGCTCCGTGGCGGTCGCTCGTTGAGTGGCGGTCGCTCGTCGAGGTGTCCGTCGCTCGTCGGGGTGGCGGGCCCGGCCGATAGCGGTGCGGATGGAGTTCGGGGCCGCGGGAGAGGCGCTTGGCGGTGTCACTGCCGACGATTGGTGCGGGTCAGATGCGTGCGGTGGGGTGCCAGGTGCCGGAGCGAGGGTATTGGCGGGCCAGGTCGGCGGCGCGGGTGAGCCGGCTACGCCAGCGGTCCGTGGTGTCCAGGTCGCGCCAGATCCAACGGATCACGATCCAGCCGAGGGCACGCAGGGCGTCTTCGCGGATCTTCTCGGCGATCACCGCCGACTCGGGCGTGCCGGATGGCGTATTGCTGCGGTACTTGACCATTCCGTCGAACTCACCGACTACGCCCAAGGTTGGGAACAGGAAATCGACTCGGGCAACGAAAGCACCCTCGGCGTCCACGATCGTGGGCTGCAGTTCCGGTGCCGGAAACCCGAAGGCGTGCAATGCGATTCGACTTCGTGATTCGCCCGGACTCTCGGCACGGCCATCGAGGAACTCGACCACCCGTCGCGCGGCCGGGCATCCGGGGCGACCCGCTGACCGCGACAGCTGTTGCGCCAGTTCGGATCGGGTGGTCCGCTCGAAACGCAATGCGGCGTCGCCGATGACGACGGCCTGTTCGAACGGCACGGTCCGCGCCAGATCGATGACGGTGCGCGCCACCGTCGTCACCCGAAAGTCGCCGACCTGTACGACCTCATCCGGTTCGGTCGACGTGGCGTGTACCACGATTCGCGGACCGGTGCGAGCTCCCGATGCGCGGTTGCGCGTCATATGAACCCGCGTCAACGGAAGGGACCATATCGGTAGCCCATGCGCGACAGCCGCGGAAACATGACTGACGACGGCCGCGGAGCTGGCACCCGCCGCCACAGCACCGATCAGCAACAGGTGCCGCTGCTCGGCGCTCAGCCCGCCCACATCGACCGCCCGCGCATACCGTCCGCGACAGATCCGCTGCCAACCGGGCCCGCTCAACTCATGCGCGGCCAGCCCCGCCTCGAGCGCGGCATGCCGAGAAATCGTCCTTGGTACCTTCACACCCCCGATACTCCCCACCCCCGCCCACCCTCAGAAGCCCCAACCCCCAAATGTGCATAACTCCGGGGTTGTGCATAACTCCCCCAAATTGCTCCCGCACGCCCAGTCGCGACCTCGCACAAGCTGTCACGACCTCGCACAAGCTATAGAGGCTGTTGCCGGATTGGTTGTGTGGGTGTGGTGTTTGTCGGTGTGGTGGTAGTGGTCGCGGGCTGTGGGCCCGCGGCCACGATCAGGTGGCGGGTGCGGTTTGGTGGGTGATGTAGCGCAGCAGGTTGGTGGTGGCGGCGAGTTTCAGCTCGGCGGCGCAGGCGGCCAGGCCGCGGCGGGAGAATCGTGACAGTCCTCGCCGGTCTTTGATGTGGGCGTTGACGGGTTCGACGATCGCGCCGCGACGGCGGTAGATGGCTTGTCCGGCAGGTGTTTTCAACCGTTCGGCCATGGCTGTGAGGGTCGGGTCGGTGTAGTGGCGGGTGCCCGGGTCGGGGTCGGTGCCGCGTTGTAATCGGTCCTTGGCCACGGCGATGAGCCGGTCTGGTCCGGGCGTGCGTTCGGGGTCGATGTTCTCGATCGAGCAGTAACCGGCATCGGCGGTCGCGACACCGATCCTGCGTTCGTGCCCGGCCTCGGTGAGTGTGTCGAGTTCGATGCGACAGGCATCGAGCATGGGTGCGAACTGGTGGGTATCGGCGGGTTCGTCGGTCAACTCGCAGGCGATGATCACATGATCTTGCGAGACGACGAGTTGGGCGTTGTATCCCTGAATGAATCCCTTGCGGGTCTTCATGATCCGGGATTCGACATCGGTGAGGTTGCGTTTGCGAGCCGGTTCTTTGGCGAGCTTGGCCGCCATCGCGACCTGGGCAGCCTCGACGCGAGCGGCCAGGGCTTTGATGCGGGTGGTCAGCTCGGGTGGCTTGCGCAACCGGCCGTTGACCTTGCCACCGGCGGCGAGGGTGTCCCGCTGGGCCTGCCAGGCCCGGCGTTGAGTGTCCAGGACCCGCTCATAGGTGGCTCGCACAGTGTCCAGGCGCCGTTGCGAGAACCGCATCGCCTGCGAGGGCTTCCCGACGCGTTCGGCCTCGATCGAGGCCAACGCCGCCCGGATCGTGTCCCGCCGCCGCGCCCCGCGCATCCCCTCCGGCGGCTGGTCACCGCCGCCCTCGGTGCCCTCTTCGGCCTCATCGATGGCTTTAGCCTCGGCCACGATCCCTGCGGCCATCTCACGCAGGGTGTCCTCGGTCCGGTTGGCGAACCTACTCGCGTTCGCCGCGATCTTGGTGCCATCGAGGGCGATCACCCCGACCTTCACCATGCCCGCCTTCGCGCACAACAGCAGCACCTGGGAGAACAAGACGGTGAACGCGGCCTCGTGCTCGGCGCGGAACCGCGCGATCACCGTGTGATCAGGCACATCCTGGGCACAAACCACCCAAAACGCCACATCGGTCCGGCACGCGCGTTCGATCGCCCGCGACGAACGCACCCCGACACAGTAGGCATACAACAACAACCCCACCAGCATGTCCGGGTCATAACCACGCTGCCCCGCAACAGATTTCACCGTCTTACGCCGCGACCGGCGACGATGCAACACCGAGGTATCCAACTCAGCCACGACATCGAGCAACTGCCACACCAGATGATCGCCATCCAGCCACTCCCGCATATCCGGCGGCAACAAAAACTGCTGATCCCGCACCACCGGCCGATACGACTTCGCCACCGACCCATACTCCTCGAGACCACCGAGATTCGGCAACAGGCTCTATAGCCTTTGCGCGATGCCTACTCGGTGTGCGACGGCAGACTTGGGCGGCTAACGCTGGGCGGCGGCAAGGGCGGTGCTCCCGCCACGCACCACCGGACGGGTCAGTCGCTTCACCCAGCCAGCCAGTCCATACGACCAGCCAGTCCATACGACCAGCCGCTCCACGCGGCCAGCCAACCCACGCGGCCAGCCAACCCACGCGGCCAGCCAACCCACGCGGCCAGCCAACCCACACCGCCAGCCAACCCACGCAGTCAACTAGTCCGCGCGGTCCGCGCACCCGACCAGTCCACGCGGCCACCGGTCCCTGCGGCTGGAAAGGAAAACTCGGATGCGCGCCGGGCGAGCGGTCTGTACTGTTGCCGCCAGCGGCGGGGGAAATCCGAAAAGAGGCGCCGCACAAGGAAAGTGATGGCGTACGAGTGCGCTCGGGGAGGTAGAGATGACGAAGCTGAATCAGATCATCGCGGTGGAGAAGGGCGTCAAGAGCGGCGCGCTGCGCGAATTGGCCGAGACCCACAATCAGCTGCAGAAGCCGGGATTGCTGGCCGGTATCGCGCGCACCTATCAGCCGAAAGACGAAGAGGGCGAACAGCTTCCACCGGAGTCGACGCGCGTGCAGCTGAAGTCGGAGGAGGTGTTGCGCCAGACGGCCGCGACGCTGACCCGGCTGTTCGATGTGACCGCGACCAAGGACTGGGCGAACTGCGAGGCCAGGGCCGACGTCCGGGTGGACGAGCAGACCTTGCTCGCCGCCGTACCGGTCTCCTACCTGCTGTTCTTGGAAAAGCAGCTGGCCGATCTGCACACCTTCGTGAAGAAGCTGCCGGTGCTCGACGCCGCCGAGGCGTGGGCGTTCGACGATTCGTCCGATACCTGGCGCACCGATGCCGTGCGCACCATTCGCACCAAGAAGGTGCCACGCAACCACGTCAAGGCCGAGGCGACCGAGAAGCACCCGGCCCAGGTCGAGGTGTACTACGAGGACATCGCGATCGGCTACTGGACCACGGTGAAGTTCTCCGGCGCGCTGCCGGCCCGCCGGGTCAACGAGCTGGTCGAGCGCATCGAAAAGCTCCAGCAAGCGGTCAAATTCGCCCGTGAGGAGGCCAATGGAACCGAGGTCACCGACCCCAAGCCCGGTGATGTGATCTTCCGATACCTCTTCCGCTGAGACCGGTCGGGGGCGAATGGTCGCCCCCGACCCCATGGACTCCCCCGCCGGTGCGGGGGAAGCGCAAGAGCGCAAACTCAAACTGAAGATAAGCCTGAAGACACGGTGTCAGTGCGGGTTCGAATCCCGCTCCGGGCACAGGCCCGGATAGCCCAATCGGTAGAGGCAGCCGGAATCTCAGACTCTCGCTCCAGCTTGAGCATTCGCCGCCGATCACCCGATCACGAGGAAAGGACACGGAGCGACGAGGTGCGGGTTCAACCCCCGTTCTCCGCGCCACATGCGGAGATGGTCCAAACGTAGGACGCGTCGCGGTGAGCTTGATCCGATTCCACGATCCGGTGCGCGAATCTGGGTGGCACCGAGGAACCCGAGGGTAGGCTAGACCCTCGGGTTCCCTTGCGTCAGAACCTCTTTCGTCGAGTCTCCGGTCAGAGCTCGTCGGCGTCGGCGGACAGGTCGCGAATGAGTAGTGCGGTATGCAGCGAGGTGCGGGACTCGCCGTCCTCGAGATCGATGCCGAGGATCCGCTCGATGCGGGCGAGCCGGTCGTAGAGGGTCGGCCTGCTGATATTGAGTCGCTTGGCGAGTTCGGTCTTATTGCCCGCCACATCGAGGAACTGCCGCAGCGTGCGCGTCAGATCGGCCGCATGCCGAATGTCGTAGCGCAGCAACGCACTCAGCTCCGTTTCCGCGAAACTCTGCACACCCGGTTCACTGCGGATCAGCGAGAGCAGTCCGCGCAACCGGATATCGCCGCTGCGATAGAACGGCCGCGGCTCTGCCGTCCGAGTGACCGGCCGGGAGGCGGTAGCAGAGCGTGCCCCCACCGTGCCCCGCGAGCGCGGCGAATCGGATACCGATGACTCCAGCGATAGCGCGACCTCGGCGACATGCGATGCATGCGCCAACTCGCGCGCGGTATCCAGCAGCGAATCCCCCTCGGCACCAACGCCGATGACCACGCGGTGCACCCCGTCCACCCGCCGCACCTCGGCGGTGATCGCCGCGCATACGGCACGGAGCGCGTCGTCGAGATCGGCGTTGCGCGCTACCGCGAGCACCATGGCGACACGATCGCCGTGCTCGGCCGCGGTCAATGCGGTCGCCTTCGATAGACCGAGACCGTGGGTCACCGCGTCCAGCACGCCCGCACTGCGCCGCTGTCTGGCGACCTGATCGGCTTCGGCAAGAGCGGCAACGGCTACCGCGAGCGGAACGTAGTTCACCCGGCGGATCAGCAGCCCCAGCGCGGCCGCTCTGGCCTGCGCATCGCGCTCGTCGAGCACACGGCCGTTGACCATATCGTCGATGAGTCCGGTCTGCGCCTGCCGATGCAAGCCGAAGCGGTCCTTGTCGATCATCCGGTGCAGCGTCAGCGTTTGGGCCGCGCGCTCCAGCACCATCCGCGCCCGCGGCGTCGCGACCCGGCTCGATCGCAGAATCAGCCGACCCCACCGCTGGGTATGCGGGCCGACCGCGACCACATCCCACCCGGCGGGCAGCAGTCGCGAGGTGGTCTCCCAGTTCTCCAGGATCGCCGAGGTGCTGGTGTGCCGGGCGGTGAGCGCCAGTACCCGGTGCGCCAGATCCTCCAGCACCACCGAGGAATCGAGCATGTCCGCGGCGGTCTTGACGATCTCGGCCAGCGAGGCCCGGCGCACGCTCAACTCGGTGAACGTCTCGTGCACGGTGCGCGCGAATTCCAGTTCGGCGTACTGGTCGGCCACGATGACCCGGTGCACCGCCTCGGTGATCTCCACGAATCGGGTGACCCTATGCAGCGCGACCACCGGCAGCTCGAGTTCATCGGCCAGCTCCACGACCACCCGAGGCAACTCCGGCACGGCCTCGCCGAGTTCTACGACCAGCCCGGCCACCCCCGCCGCGGCCAGCGATCGCAGATAGGCGACCGTCGAGTCGTCACCACCGGTCAATGCCAAGCCCGTGGTCAGCATCAGCTCCCCGCCGACCAGCAGTTCGGCGACATCCGGCAGGTCGCTTACGTGCACCCACCGCACCGGCCGATCCAGCGATCCCCCGCCGACGACCTGCGGCTCGCCCGCGCGCACCACCGGCATGGCCAGCACATCGGCAACAGAGAGCAACACCTACGAATTGTAAAACCAAATCCGAAATCGCGTACAGATCGTCGGGGCGATATGGGCGGTCCATAGTGCAGAGTTGGGACCACAACAGCATCCGACGCACCGTCACCACCGGCACACCGCCGAACCACGACGACCGCCGACCACAAACTGCCAACCAATCGACGACCACCGCCGACGACCGCCAGCCACAACCGACGGCCGCCAGCCACAACCGACGGCCGCCAACCGAACGACCGACGGCCGCCAACCGAACGACAGCCAGCCAGCCAACCGAACGGCCGCCAACCACCAACCACCGACCGACGGCCACCAACCACCAACCACCAACCGACGGCCACCAACCGACGGCCACCAGCCACCAACAGCCAACCGAACGACCGACGGCCGCCAACCCAACGACCGACGGCCGCCAACCGACCGACAGCCAGCCAACCGAACGGCCGCCAACCACCAACCGCCAACCAAACGAGAGCCAGCCACCAACGCCAACCACCGAGCGCCAACACCGAGCGACGGCCGCAACCGAACGACCGCCAACCACCAACCGACGGCCGCCAACCACCAACACCAACCGACGTCCGCCAACCGACCGACAGCCAGCCAGCCAACCGAACGGCCGTCAACCGCCAACCGCCAACCACCGAGCGCCAACCACCGAGCGACGAGCGACGAGCGACGAGCGACGAGCGACGAGCGAGTATCCATCGCCAGCCCGACCGTCGAGCCCGGCAGACAGAACCTGATGACCCCACCCCGGCGCACCCTGGGATCCGACCAGAACATCCGCGCCGCACCGCCCACGGCGCATCCCCGGATCCCGGTGACCCGCCGGGGACACCGGTGAATCGGCACTCAACAGCTCAGCGGTCGACGCCGCGAACGCCCACGAATCGAATCGAGGAGATATGCAGACAATCGCGCATTGGCTCGACGGCAAGCCCTTCGCCGGCACGAGCTCGGCGTCCGCGCCGGTGACGAATCCGGCGACCGGGGTGGTGACCGGGCAGGTCGCGCTGGCCGGTGTCGAGGATGCCAGGGCGGTGATCGAATCGGCCAAGGCGGCGTTCCCGGAGTGGCGCGATACCTCGCTGGCGCGGCGCACCCAGATCCTGTTCCGGTTCCGCGAACTGCTCAACGAGCGCAAGGAAGAGCTCGCCGAGCTGATCACCGCCGAGCACGGCAAGGTGCGCTCCGATGCGCTCGGCGAGGTGACCCGCGGCCTCGAGGTGGTCGAATTCGCCTGCGGTGTCCCGCATTTGATCAAGGGCGGATTCACCGAGAACGCGTCGACGAAGGTGGATATCTTCTCGATCCGCCAGCCGCTCGGCCCGGTCGCGGTGATATCGCCGTTCAACTTCCCGGCGATGGTGCCGATGTGGTTCTTCCCGATCGCGATCGCCGCCGGAAACACCGTGGTGCTCAAGCCGAGCGAGAAGGATCCGTCCTCTTCGCTGTGGCTGGCCGAGCTGTGGCATGAGGCCGGTTTGCCCGCAGGGGTTTTCAATGTGCTGCAGGGCGATAAGGTCGCGGTCGACGAACTGCTCGACAACCCGAATATCAAGGCCGTCTCATTCGTCGGCTCGACGCCGATCGCGAAGTACGTCTACCAGCGCGGCACCGCCAGTGGCAAGCGCGTGCAGGCGCTCGGCGGCGCGAAGAACCATATGGTCGTGCTGCCCGACGCCGATCTGAATCTGGCGGCCGACGCCGCCGTGAACGCCGGATTCGGCTCCGCGGGTGAGCGTTGTATGGCGATCAGCGTGGTGCTCGCGGTGGGCGCGGTCGGCGATGAGCTGGTCGCCAAGATCACCGAGCGCGCCAAGACCATCAAGACCGGTGATGGCGCCCGCGACACCGATATGGGCCCGCTGGTGACCCGTGAACACCGTGATCGCGTCGCCGCCTATATCGATGCGGGCGAATCCGCGGGAGCCACTGTCGTTCTCGACGGACGCGGCGTTCGGGCCGACGGGGCGGCGGACGGATTCTGGCTCGGCCCGACGATTCTCGATCACGTCGGCACCGAAATGAGCGTCTACACCGACGAAATCTTCGGCCCGGTGCTGTCGGTCGTGCGTGTCGACAGCTACGACGAGGCGCTGGTCCTGATCAACGACAACCCGTACGGCAATGGCACCGCGATCTTCACCAATGACGGCGGCGCGGCCCGGCGCTTCCACAACGAGGTGGAGGTCGGGATGGTCGGCATCAATGTGCCGATCCCGGTTCCGATGGCCTACTACAGCTTCGGCGGCTGGAAGAACTCACTGTTCGGCGATTCCCATGCACATGGCACCGAGGGCGTGCACTTCTTCACCAGGGCCAAGGCCGTGACGACGCGCTGGCTCGATCCGAGCCACGGCGGGCTCGAACTCGGATTCCCGCAGAACAAGTAGCCGGCCCTCTACTGACGCAGGAGAACTCGCCGATGACCCTCCCGAATGGATTGACCGCCGCCGATGCCAGGCAGGCCGCCGCGCACGCCTACGAGCTCGACCGTCGCCACGTATTCCACTCCTGGTCCGCACAAGCGCAGCTCACCCCAATGACCATCACCGCGGCCCAGGGCTGTTACGTCTGGGACGGCGACGGCAATCGCCTGCTCGATTTCTCCTCGCAGATGGTGAACACCAATATCGGTCACCAGCATCCGAAAGTCGTTGCCGCGGTGCGGGAGCAGGCCGCCAAGCTGTGCACCGTGGCACCGCAGCACGTCAACGACGCCCGCTCCGAGGCCGCCCGGCTCATTGCCGAGCGGACCCCGGGCGAGCTGGACAAGATCTTCTTCACCAATGGCGGCGCCGATGCCGTCGAGCACGCGGTCCGGATGGCGCGCCTGCATACCGGACGCTACAAGGTGCTCGCGCGCTATCGCTCCTATCACGGCGGCACCGAGACCGCCATCAACCTCACCGGCGACCCGCGCCGCTGGCCCAATGACCACGGCAATAGTGGGGTCGTCCACTTCTTCGGCCCGTTCCTGTACCGGTCGCAATTCCACGCGAGCACCGAATCCGAGGAAGCCGAACGCGCTTTGGCGCATCTCGAGCAGACCATCGCCTTCGAGGGGCCCGGCACGATCGCCGCGCTCGTGCTCGAATCCATCCCTGGCACTGCGGGAATCATGGTGCCACCGCCCGGATATATGGCGGGTGTGCGGGCACTGTGCGATAAGTACGGCATCGTCTTCATCGCCGATGAAGTGATGTCGGGTTTCGGTCGCACCGGAAAGTGGTTCGCCATAGAGCATTTCGACGGCGTCCTCCCGGATCTGGTGACCTTCGCCAAGGGGGTGAACTCCGGTTATGTGCCGCTCGGCGGTGTCGCCATCGGTCCGGCCATCGCGGCGAGCTTCGATGATCGCCCATACCCGGGCGGGCTGACCTATTCGGGTCATCCGCTGGCGACGGCGGCCGCGGTCGCCACCATCACCGCGATGCGCGACGAGCGAATCGTGGAGAATGCCGCCGATATCGGTGACCGAATCCTCGGTCCGGGTCTACGCGAACTCGCCGAACGCCATCCCAGCATCGGTGATGTGCGCGGTACCGGCGTGTTCTGGGCATTGGAACTGGTGCGGGACAGGCGAACTCGCGAACCGCTCGCCCCCTATGGCGGCACCAGCGCCGCGATATCGGAGACGGTCGCCGCGGCGAAGGCAGCCGGCCTGCTGCTGTTCGTCAATTTCAATCGGCTGCATGTGGTCCCACCGTGTGTCATCGGCGAAGCGGAGGCGAAGGAGGGCCTGGCGATCCTCGACCAGGTGCTGACGATTGCCGACGGGCACGTGGACTGATCAGATTCGACGCCACCCGGGCCTGGCCGCTGCGGCCTGATCCGGGCAATGCCCGGCGCGCGTCCGGCCGATCGGATCGGGAATGTTCTTGATCGGCCGGACGTTTCACTGTCGCATGACCAGTGCTGTGCTTTCCGATGAGTTGAAGAAGTATCTGGACGAGGCCAAGGTGTATGCGACCGCGGCCACGATCGGGCCGAACGGACAACCGCATCTGACCGTCGTCTGGCTCAAGCGCGACGGCGACGATCTCCTGTTCTCCACCACCGTGGATCGCCAGCAGGGCAAGAACCTCGCCCGCGACCCGCGGATCACCGTCATGATCAACCCGCCGGAGAACCGGTACGTGTACGCGGAGATTCGCGGCACCGCCACCCTGACGCCCGATCCGGACAAGACGCTCCCGAACGAGCTGTCGAACCACTACCACGGACTTCCGTACGTCGAATTCAACCCGGCCTCCGTCAACGACGGACCCCGCGTGATCGTCCGTGTCACCCCGCGCAAGGTCGCAGGCCGCCTGTGAGTCGACGGCCGAGCGGAGTCACCCCTGCTTGGCCGCCTCCTGCGCATGCTGCGCCTGCCCCACCTCGGCGGCGGTGTATCGCAAGGTCAGCGCGACCAGACCGACGAGCAGTGCGCCGATCGCGGCGACGAAAAGCACCAGTGTGTAACCGCTGCCGAGGGCATCGAGTTGAGCCGGGGTCATCTCAGAGGGTTTGCCGGTGGTGCCACCGAGTGACAGCGTGCGGGTGGCGGCGACCGGTGCGAGCAGTCCGATCGCGACCGGTGTGCCCAGATTCATGAACATCTGGCCGACCGCCGTCAGCGGTCCGATATTCCTCGGCGGCACACCCACCAGCACACACAGCGGGACCATCACCACCGCCACGCCGATGCCGAATCCGATGACGATGAACAGCACGAGCAGCGTCGGCAGATATCGCACACCGCGATCCAGGGTCGAGCCGAACAGCAATCCGGCGACCATGATCGCCGCGGCGCCACTCAGTAGCCAGCGCGGCGCCACGGTCATCGCCAGTTTCGAGGCGAGCGCCGTACCCATACCCGCGCCGATGGTGAACGGAATGAAGGCGAGCCCGGCAACCAGCGGGCTGTATCCGACGGCATTCTGGACGAACAGGCCAGCAAAATAGGTTGTCGCGCCGAGTACTCCGCTGGCCAGCAGGATCGCACCGAATGTCGCGTTGCGGTCGCGATTATCGAACAGCGACCAGGGCAATAGGGGATTGCGGACCCACCGCTCGGCGAGGACGAAGCAGATCAGCAGCACCACCCCGGCCGCCAGCGAACCGATGATGATCGGACTGTCCCAGCCGAATTCGGGTCCCTCGGTCGCACCGAATACCAAGGACGCACACGCCGCCGTGCCGAGCACCGCGCCGCGCACGTCCAGGGGTAGTCGATGGTGGGTGGTATCGCGCAGTTGGAACAGCGCACCCCACAAGATCATCACCCCGATCGGCACATTGATCAGGAATATCCACCGCCAACTCGCCTCGGTCAGCGCGCCGCCGATCACCAAGCCGCCGACCGAGCCGACCGCCATCATGGAGCCGAAGATCGCGATCGCCTGATTGCGCTCGCGACCGGGTGCGAAGGTGGTCGCCACCAGGGCCAGGGCCGTCGGGGCCGCGAGCGCCGCACCGGTGCCCTGGATCGCGCGGGCCGCGATCAGCATCCCCTCGTTCTGCGCGAGTCCGCACAGCAGTGAGGCCACTGTGAACAGCGCGACCCCGGTGATGAACATGGGCTTGCGGCCGAACGAGTCACCGATCCGGCCGCCGAGCAACATCAGACCTGCGAACGGCAGGCCGTAGGCGGTGACCATCCAGGCGCTACCCGAACTCGATAATCCCAGTTCGTCCTGTAGTCGGGGCAGCGCGAGAATTACCACCGTGCCGTCGAGCACGACCATCAGCTGCAACCCGCTCAGCACCAGAATTGCGAGTCCGAACGCCCGCCGCGTCACCGGAGAACGCGTCGTCGCGGGATTGTCTGGCACAGTCAGCCACTGTAGTCAGACCGACGGATGACCGGAATCGGCCCCGTCCGAGGAATGACCGGCATGGACCCGGTCCGCTGCGATTCCTCCTGCGCATGCTGGGCCTCGGCCAGTTGTTTCGGCGTGAAACGCAGCATCAGGGCGATGAAGCCAGCCGCGACCGCGACGAGTGAGCAGACCGCGAGAACCAGTGTGTACCCGCTGCCGAGTGCGACGATCTCGGCCTCGTTCATATCCGCCGCCTTGCCGGTGCGCCCGCCCATGGACATCGTGCGGGAGGCCGCGATCGGGGTGAGCAGCCCGATGAATACCGGCGTCGCCAAATTCATGAACATCTGGCCCACCGCGGACAGCGGACCGATATCCGACGGCGGCACCCCGACCAGCACGCACAGCGGCGCGAGCACCATCGCAACGCCGACTCCGAAACCGATCACGATCAACAGCGGCAGCAGCATGGTCAGGTAGCTCACACCGCCATCGAGCTGCGAACCGACCAGCAGCCCGGCCGACAACACGAACGCGGAGCCGCACAGCAGCCAGCGCGGTGCGACGACCAACGCCGCCTTGGAGGCCAGCGCGCCGCCGACGCCGATACCGATCGTGAACGGAATCGAGGCGACACCGGCCACCAGCGGGCCGTAGCCGAGCACATTCTGTAGAAACTGCGCGACAAAGAAAGTCATCGCGCCGAGCACACCACCGGCCAGGAAGATCAGCGCGAAGGTGGTGACCCGATCGCGGCTGTCGAACAGCGACCACGGCAGCAGTGGATCGTCGACGGTGCGCTCCACCACCACGAAGACGATGAGCAGCACCACGCCCGCGACCAGCGCGCCGATGATCGCCGGACTACCCCAGCCCATTTCCGGCCCTTCGGTCGCGCCGAACACGATCGCGGCGCAGGCCAGGGTGCCGAGCACCGCGCCGCGGATATCGAGTGCGGAGCGATGGTGTTCGGTGTCCGCGAGCTGGAACAGCGCACCGATGATGATCAATGTGCCGATCGGCACATTGATCAGGAAGATCCAGCGCCAGGACAGCTGGGTCAGCGCACCGCCGACCACCAGACCGCCGACCGATCCGATACCGACCATCGAGCCGACGATCGCGACCGCCTGATTGCGCGCCTTGCCGGGCGCGAAGGTCGTTGCCACCAGCGCGAAGGCCGTCGGCGCGGCGATCGCGGCACCCGCACCCTGCACCGCGCGCGCCGCGATCAGCATGGCCTGACTCTGCGCGAGCCCGCAGAGCAGCGATGCGACGGTGAACAATCCGACGCCGAGCATCAGCATCCGTTTACGCCCGAACGCATCGCCGAGTCGCCCGCCGAGCAGCATGAGACCGGCGAAGGTCAGTCCGTACGAGGTCACCGTCCACGCGGCCCCCGCGCTGGTCATCCCCATCTCCTGCTGCAGTCGCGGCAGGGCGAAGATCACCACCGTGCCGTCGAGCACAACCATCAGCTGCAATCCGCTCAACACGAGAATCGCGAGCCCGAAGGCCCGCTCCGTCACCGGATACTTCATCGTCGCCGCGGGATTATCGAGCACGGTGAGCCACTGTAATTGATACCGATCTCACCCCCGCGCACGCGCGGGCACGATTCGCGCAGTCATAGCGAAAGCCACTGGGCCTTGTGACATGCCCCAATCGTCTGTGCTATTCGGCCGACGACGCGGCCCGCGGCTGGTCCCGATCGGCCGAAAAACCTGCGGTGGGGCCGATGACGACGATCGCGGGCGGGCGGATGCCCTCTGCACGGACCCGGGCGGCGACGGTGCCGAGGTCGGCGCGCAGGATGCGCTGGGTGCGCAGAGTCCCCTCCTGGATGACGGTGGCCGGGGTGTCGGCGGGGCGACCGCCCTCGAGCAGCGCGGTCGCGAATTGTTCGATGCGCTCGACCGCCATCATCAGCACGATGGTGCCGCGCAGCCGGGCCAGGGCGGGCCAGTCGACCAGTGAATCCGGGTGGTCGGGTGCGACATGGCCGCTCACCACCACGAATTCGTGGGTGACGCCGCGATGGGTCACCGGGATGCCGGCGGCGGCGGGGACGGAGATGGGGCTGGTGATACCCGGCACCACGGTCACCGCAACGCCCGCCTCGACGCAGGCCTCGACTTCCTCATAGCCACGCCCGAAGACATACGGGTCGCCGCCCTTGAGCCGCACCACGAATTTGCCCGCCTTGGCACCCTCGATCAGCGCGGAATTGATCGCCTCCTGCGCCATCGCCCGCCCATACGGAATCTTCGCCGCATCGATCACCTCGACATCGGGACCGAGTTCGGCCAGCAGCTCCGGCGGTGCGAGCCGGTCGGCGACAACGAGATTCGCGCGCGCGAGCAGGCGGCGCCCGCGCACCGTGATCAGATCCGGATCGCCGGGACCACCGCCGACCAGCGCGACACCCGGGGTGATCGGCGTCGAATCATCGGACACCACACCCGATTGCAGCGCCTCGAGCAGCGCATTGCGCACCGCCGCGGAGCGTCGATGCTGACCACCGGCCAGCACACCGAGGGTGAGTCCGTCGTGCCGGGCGGTCGCGGGAGTCACCGCGGTGCCGAGCCGGGCGATGTCGGCGCGCACACAGAAGATCCGGCGCCGGGTGGCCTCCTCGACCACCGCGGCATTGGTCTCCGGTTCGTCGGTGCAGGCGATCGCGTACCAGGCGCCGTCCAGATCGCCCTCGGCATAGGCGCGCAACGTCAGCGTGAGCTGCCCCGATGTCGCCATACCCTCCACCGCCGGGGTGACTTCGCGACTGACCACATGCACATCCGCCCCGGAAGCGATCAGCAACCCGAGCCGGCGCTGCGCCACCGTCCCGCCGCCGACCACGACGACACGCCGCCCATGGAGATCGAGCCCGACCAGGTAGTTCGGATCGCTGGCTGGACGGGCATCGGAGTCGCGTTCCGACTGGTCATCGGTGGGTACTGGCGTGTTCGGCACAGTGTTCGAGCCTACGTCCTGCGGACATGCTCTCGGCAATCACCCGCCTCAGCAACTGTGCGGCAAGGGCATCGCCCGCGAGCTGACGGTCCGCGACCAGCAGGCAGGCCGACATCACGCAGGTTCGGACGGGCCAGCTCGTTACGACGGTCCTCGGCCCAACCGGATTTCGGATCGAGCGGTCCCTATACTCCGGCACATGAATCGCTGGGGTCGGGTGGTCCGTGCGGCGGTATCGGTGCTGTTGATCGGCTGGCTCGCGACGGGTGGTAGCGCGCAGGCGGATCCGGCGGCCTATACGCCTGCCGACGGAGTCGAATCGGTTTACTTCCAGGCAGGGCCGTCGACGGTCACCGAAGAGATCGGATTCGGTTGTTGTGATTCGACCGGGGCCGAGTACGACATCTGGTACCCGAGCGATCTCGGCGCCACCCGGCATCCGATCGTGGTGTGGGGCAACGGCACCGATGCCGTGCCGAGCCAATACGCCTATCTGTTGCGGCATTTGGCGTCGTGGGGATTCGTCGTGATCGCGACGGAGAATCGGCAGACCGGGTCCGGGGTCGACATCCTGTCGTCGCTGACGTATCTGCTGGACCGGGCGCGGGATCCGTCGAGCGTATTCTTCGGCAGGCTGGACCCGACGTCGGTCGGTGCGCTGGGGCATTCTCAAGGCGCGAACGGTGTACTCAACGCGATGATCAATTCGGCCGGGGCGATCAAGACCGCGATTCCGTTCGAATTACCCGCCCGGATCTGGTGCTCGGGCACCTGTGCCGACACCCGGAGCCTGAGTTCGGGTTCGCTGTTCTTGGTGAACGGCTCGGCGGATGTCTTCATTTCGCCGTCGGATCAGCTACGGCCGTGGGAGTCCAGCGGGTTGCAGTCGAATCGAGCCTATTACGAGGCCGCGACCGTAACGAAGGCATGGGGCACGCTGAACGGGTTGAACCACAACGATATTCAGGGTCAACCCGACTGCGCTCGAGCTTCCTCTCCGTGCACCACCGGGGTGTACGGATACCTGGGCTACCCAACCGCCTGGTTGCTGGCCGAACTCCGTGGCGACATCACCGCCCGCAGCACATTCGTCGCGGGCACCGGCCGATTTCTGGCCCCATCACCGAACTGGAGCAACCAAACCAGCACGGTGCACTGACTTTGCGACGAACTGTCCGCAGCGAAGCTCGCGCTGGCGTACGATTCGTCGGTTGTCCGGAACCCGATCAGCAACCAGTGTTCAGGGATGGCATTGACCGATGACACGCCGCTGGCATCCGAATACGCCGATCGCGTCATCGCGGTGGAACCGGGCGGCAACGAATACATTCCCGATGACGCGCGGCACGGCAGCCCGCGCCAACTCTTCTGGACCTGGACCTCACCGAACCTGGAGTTCGCCACCATCTTCATCGGCGTGCTGTCGGTGACCGCCTTCGGCATGAACTTCTGGCAAGCCGGACTCGGGCTGGCCGTCGGCGTCGGACTCGGCGCTGCCGCACATTACGTGCTGTCCGCGCGCGGCCCACTCTTCGGTGTGCCACAAATGGTGTTGGGCCGCACGGCATTCGGCTATCGCGGCAATGCGCTGCCCGCGGCGTTCATGTCGATCATGTGCGGCGTGGGCTGGTTCGCCACCAATAGCGTCAGCGGTGCGTTCGCGCTGAGCACCCTGACCGGGATGCCCAAACTCGCCGCATTAGGGCTGATCGTGGTGGCGCAGACCGGATTTGCCGTCTTCGGTCACAATCTGGTGCACGCGTTCGAGCGGATCGTCTTCCCGGCGCTGGCCATGGTGTTCCTGATCGTGACAGTCGTGATCTTCACCAAGGCCGACCTCGGTGCCGCGGCGCCGTCCGGTGGCGTGGGCGGTATGGGTGGGTTCCTGCTCACCGTCGGCACCGCGTTCGGGTACGCAGGTGGCTGGAATCCGTACGCGGCGGACTACTCTCGCTATCTGCCCGCCGCGGTGTCGAAGGTCGCGACCGGCGGTTACGCGGCGGCCGGATTGTTCGTTTCCTGCCTGTGGCTGTCGGTGCTCGGCGCCGCATCGGCGACCATAGCCAGCACGGTTGTCGGCAGTCCGACCGATATCTTCACAGCGAATCTGCCTACGGCGCTCGCCGATCTGACATTGTTGGCGATCGCCATCGGGGCCGTCGCCGCCAATGCGCTCAATGTGTATTCGGGTGCGATGGCTTTTGTGACCATTGGTGTCAAGTTGCCGCTGCGCACCCAGCGCGCCGTTGTATCGATCGTGTTCGGCGCCATCGGTTTTCTGGTCGCGTGGTGGGCACTGCCCGACGCGGCCGCCAGCTACGAGTCGTTCCTGCTCGTCGTCGCCTATTGGATCGGCCCCTGGCTCGGCGTCATGTTCGCCGACCAATACCTGCGACGCGGCCGCAAACTCGACGGGCTGCTGTACAACCGCTCCTACACCAATTGGGGTGGTGTGGCAGCATTCCTGATCGGTCTGGTCATCTCCGTATTGTTGTTCTCCAACCAAGCCAAGTTCACCGGCTACGCGGTTCGCGCGCTACCGGACCTCGGCGATATCACCTTCTTCGTCGGCTTCCTGCTCTCTGGAGTCGCGTATTTCGTGCTCGCGCGTCCGCGTAACTCCGCCGACGATTCGGTCGCCGCGTCTACCGAGTGACCGTGTCGGGGCGGATACGAAGGGCGACGATCCCCGATTCAGTGGATCTGATCGGGCACAGGCCGTACAGTTGAGTTGTCACGCGAGTGATGCTGGGCGGTGGGACGCCGTTGTGAGCGACGCCCCACCTGATGGGTTAGCTAGCCCGCAACCAGCGGACCAGCAGGAGAGCCCCGGCGATCACGGCAGCACCTACGAAGACGATGCCGTAGTCGACCGGGGCCTTGCTCTTTTTCCGGCGATGTTTCGCCATCCCCACCACCTCCCTTCTGGGCGCGGAGTAGGACCGAGTCCTCCGCCCCTCGAAGAGAGGTGGCATCACCGTACGCGAGCCGACCGGCGAAAACTGTTGTATTGCTGGGATTTTCCGACGCCTACGGCGCGTCAGCTCACTGCGGCGAGTCGGTGGGCGCACAGGGCTAGCAGCAAGGTTCCGGCTAATGCCGGGTCGCTCGGGTCGTAACCGAGGAGTTCGCGGATGCGGTCGAGGCGTTGATAGAGAGATTGGCGTCCGATATGCAAGGCGGTGGCGCTGCGGGTCGGGCTGGCGCCGTGCCGGAGGTAGACCTCCAGGGTGCGGGACAAATTGCTGTGATGGGTTGTGTCCCAGGCGATCAGGGGCGCGACGGTGGTGGCTATCAAGCGAGTTCGTTCGGATTCCGGGAGAGATTCGACCACCAACTCCGTGGCCAATTCGCGGCAGGTCGAGATCGGGCTGCCCGCCAGCCGATCCCGGCGATGAACAGTCGCGAGCCGGAGTGCGGAACGTGTGGCTTGCAGCGAGCCGGTGAGCGCGGGCGCGGTGAACTCACAAGGATCGCCGACCACGATCGTGACCCCTTCGACAGCATTGGTAGCAAACGACTTTCGCAGTACGCGTACTGCGGCACCGACCGGATCCGCACCACCTCGCTCGACCGTGAGCACCCCATACGTCGTGGCATGCACCTCCCCAGCGAGCCCAGGTCTACCGAGTTCCTTTGCCGCGGTATCCAATAGACGCGCGGCAATACGCGCATCAGGCGCGTCGATCGCGACCGGGACGAGTATCCGCCCCGACAGCGCCGCAACTCCGGCTGCGGTACCGCGCACCTTCAGATCGGCCTGTCGAATCGGCTTGCCGTCCAACAGATCCGCCAGCAGCGTCATTGCCGCCAGTTGCGGCCGCCCGGTCGGCGCACCCGAATTCGTCAGGGCCAAACCGAGGCTCGGCGCGGACTGCTCCAGCACCTGCGCCAGCGTGGCCTCGTCGAGCACGGATCCCGGTCCCGCGGTGAGCGTTCCCCAGTTGTTCTCCCGCGCACGGATCGGCGCCGAGGCGACCGCCGCTTCGACGGCGGCCCACGCCGATCGATCATCGTCCACGCCGTGCGCCGCGATCAACGCACCATTGCCGCTGGTCACGATCAAAGCACAGCCGGTAGCGGCACCGATCCTGGCGAGCAGATGCGCCAACCCGTTACCCGCCGCGAGTTCCTTGGTGACATCACGCGCGAGCTCGTTGAGCAACCGCAGCGCCGACACCTCCCGCGACACGATCTCGGTATTGGCCGCCCGGCACAGGTCGATGAACGGCACCACAGCGCGCAGCGCGATCAGCGGCAGCCCATTGTGCGAAGCCTCCGCCACCATATCCGGCGGCATCGCGTCGAAGGTGCGCCCCAACTCGAACGCCACCCCGGCGACCCCGCGGCCCGCTATCTCGCGCAGATAGTGCCGGCGCGTCCCCGCATCGACACCGGCCAGGCCCAGGCCGGTGGTGAGCAGCAGTTCACCACCGGACAGCAGCGGGCTGATCTCGTAGATCTCGCTGGAGTGCACCCAGCGAACCGACCGCCCCAATCTGCTGTGACCAGCGAGAACGAGCGGATCGGCCGCACTGAACTGATCGGCGAGTAGCTCGCGGACGGTGGGCAACATACGGTCATCTTGTCATCCCGACCACCGATCCGAGCGGACGAACTGTACGTTGCGATAGCCGCCCGGTTCCTGGAGGTTGGAGCCATGACGCAGGCGATACCGGCACGGCAACTGCTAGAGGTGGCTTATGACGAGGCGCTGCGGGGACTGGCGGAAGGCGGGATCCCGATCGGCGCGGCCCTGTTCGCGGCCGACGGCACCCTGCTCGGACGCGGGCACAACCGCCGGGTGCAATCCGGCGATCCCAGTATCCACGCCGAAACCGACGCGTTTCGCAACGCGGGCCGCCGCCGCGACTACGGCTCGACCATCATGGTGACCACACTCTCGCCGTGCTGGTACTGCAGCGGGCTGGTACGCCAGTTCGGCATCGGAGCGGTCATTATCGGGGAGTCGCGGACCTTCCACGGCGGCCACGACTGGCTGGCCGAACACGGCGTCGCGGTGACCGTGCTCGAGGACCAGCGCTGCATCGACCTGATGACCGCGTTCATCACCGACCAGCCACTGCTCTGGCACGAAGACATCGGGGTGTCCGACCAGATCGACGCGCAGTAGCAGAACACCCCGTCGAGCCTTCCGCACGCTGGCCGAATAGAAGGGACCGAAGCATGAACTCGATCGCCTCGATCGACCTCACCCGGTGGCGGGCGGGCGGACCGGCCGCCGCCGAAGTCGAACGCGACGTGGACCAGGGGTTGCGTCGCGCCGGATTCCTGCTCGTCTACGGGCACGGCATACCGGCGGAACTGCCCGCGCAGGTGCGTGCGGCGGCCCGCCGCTTCTTCGCGCTGCCGGACGAGGTCAAGCAACGCTACGCCGTCACCGTCGGCGGCCGTGGCTGGATCGGTCCCGGTAAGGAGGCCAACGGATATGCCGAGGGCACCGAAACGCCACCCGATCTCAAGGAGACCTACGCCGTCGGCGCCGACACCCACACCGGCGATCCCGAGGTCGACGAGGTCTGGTTCCTGCCCAATGTCTGGCCCGAAGAAGTGATCGAACTGCGCGAGCTGATGACCGCCTATACCGCCGCCATGCGCACCCTCTCCGATGAGTTGCTCGCCCTGTTCGCTGCCGCACTTCAGTTGCCAGCCAACCCTTTTCAGGGGCTGGCCGCACGTCCCACCTGGACCTGCAATATCAACCACTACCCGCCGCTGAGCGCGGTCGGCGCGCCCGAACCCGGTCAGTACCGCATCGGCCCGCATACCGATTTCGGCACCGTCACCGTGCTCGATCGCGAGCCCGGCGCCGGCGGATTGCAGATCTACACCGAAGCCGGAGGCTGGGCCGACGCACCCTACGATCCGGCCGCGCTGACCGTGAATATCGGTGACCTGCTCGCCTATTGGAGCGGCGAACGCTGGCCGTCCGGCAGGCATCGGGTGCTGCCACCGCAACCGGAGGCGCCCGAGGAGGATCTGGTCTCGCTGATCTACTTCTACGAACTCGATCACGATGCCGTGGTCACCCCGCTCGAGCCGCCGATCGGCCGGGTGCGCGGACTGAAACCGGTGGTGTCGGCGGCCTTCCTGCGCACCAGGCTGGACGCCATCACCATCGGCTGATCCGGTACTTCGGCAAGGGATTTCAGCGGAAGTACGGATAGTCCTGCACCCAGTTGAAGCCACGGCCGCGCAGCGGGAAGCTGTTCAGATCGACCCGCTGCAGGGCGATGGTCACCGGCCGACCGTTCAACTGCCCGTTCAGCGTCAGACGGTCGGGCGCGGGCTGTTCGAAGGTGAACGTGGCGACCGAACTCGGCTGGGCGTCCGGCTGCTGCGGCGGTGCGGATACCGCGATCGTATGCGCGGCGGTATCGACAGTGGGGACGACCGGCACCAGCGTGCCGTCCATCTTCTGATAGGTCATCCCCGGCACATCGAAAACGACTCGCTGCCAGCGTGTGTCATCGGTGGTCAGCGGCGGAACCGGCACCCCGTCCTTGGTGAACTCCGATACCGTCCAGATCCCGTACAGCGGCGGCTTCGGGCTGCCACCGCCGCCCTCGTTCCAGTACTTCAGCCCCGTGTGCACGAAACCCAACGCCATCCACACGCCGAGCGCGATCTGCAGCGCGATCGCGATCCATCGAGCTCGGTTGCCGCGGAACGGATCCGGCTGCGTGGCGGGTTCGCATGGCCGGTTCAGCACCAGCACATTCGCCAGCCGCCGCGCCTGCGGCGCCAGCAGGACCATGCTCAGCAGCATGAGGTGGAAGGACAGGATCTTGACCGGGACGTCGAAGGTCATATTGAGCACGAAGACCTGCGCCAAGCTCACCAGGCTCAACATCGCGCCGAGCGTCGCGGTGCGCGGTAGGAAAAGCAAGAGCCCGCCGAGCACTTCGGCGCAGCCGAGCAAGATCTCGTAGGTCGGTGAACTCCCGACCTGATGCCACAGCACCGAGGCGGGGCTGAACTCACCATATGGTTGCAGCAGTGTGGCCAGCGAGGGCTCGGGCATCTGCGTCGGAATCGCCTTGGCGAACCCGTACAGCAGCATCTGTCCGCCCAGGCAGATCCGGATGAAGAGCAGGAACCAGGCCTGTAGCCGCTGATAGTTCGGCCGGTGCCGGTCCAGCACCGTCCAGATGAGCGTCGCCACCACCGCGACGATCAGCAGGCAGCAGATGAATGACCAGAAGAACCACTGATCGCCGCTGCCGGAATCCTCCCGCAGCACCACCTCGGTATCGAACAACCCGCGCCCGGACCATTCGACGACCGGGCTCATCACGCGAAGTTCCCAGATCGCCGCGTTGTCGGGCAGAGAGTCGACCAGTAGTCCGGCAAATGCGAAGGGAATCTGGGAAAACAGCAGGCAGAACAGGCCGAAATAGCCGAAGCAGAACCGAAACACGATCCGGGTCAACAGATTCCACCGAACCGGAGCCCCGAGCGGTATGTCGCTGTCCGCCCGATCCAGAACCTCCGTACCGACCGCACTCACACCGATCCCCTCACGCTCACCCGACGACGCCACGTCAGCCGACGGTATCCGCGCGATTGCCCACTCGCTTCCAGGAAAACCCCGATTTCCACCCCGACCCATCGGGGTACGCGCATCCGCCGGAAGTATGACCGCCGGCTCGCCGATTGCCCGGCGCGCTGGAATGTCAATACCGAATATCACCCAGTGAGGGTCGTACGTTTTCTTCGAATTTTTGCGGTAAGCACCGACTAGAACGCGTTACAGTCGCCGCAGGCACATGCGTCAGGAGGACAGAGAATGGCCGAAGATCCGGACCCCACCGCGCGGCGGCAGCTGACCGTCAGCGCGCGGGACCTCGACACCCTCGCCGAGGACCTGTCCCGGTGGCTGGGCGGCAGGGTCGGCGCGGATCACCCGCCCAAGATCTCGGCGCTGTCGCGGCCGCAGGGCGCCGGGATGTCGAGTCCGACGGTGCTGTTCGACGCCGAATGGAGTGTGGGCGGGCGGACCGAGCACGGCTCGTTCGTGGCCAGGATGACGCCGGAGCGCGATTCCTTCCCGGTCTTCGAAAACTATGACCTGGAACTGCAATACCGGATCATGGCAGGGGTCGCGGCGGCCTCGGAGGTGCCGGTACCCGAATTGTGCTGGCTGGAGACCGACGAGAAGGCGCTCGGCACAAAGTTTTTCGTCATGCGCCGGATCGAGGGGCGGGTGCCCTCGGACAATCCGCCGTATGTGTTCATCGGCTGGCTGTTCGACGCCAGTCCCGAGGAACGTGCCGAACTGACCGCGAAGACCGTCGAGGTCATCGCGAAGGTGCATGAAATCCCGGACCCGGCAACGCGATTCCCGATGTTGGACGGTCCCGGTCAGGCGCTGCGCCGTCATGTCGAATGGCACCGGGACTGGTATCGCTGGGCGTTGGCCGATGACGGTTACCCGATCCCGTTGATCGAGCGGACCTTCGACTGGCTCGACGCGCACTGGCCCGCCGATCCCGGCCCCGACGTGCTCAGCTGGGGCGACTCCCGCCCCGGCAATGTGCTGTACGACGGATTCACCCCGGTCGGCGTACTCGACTGGGAAATGGCCGGACTCGGCCCGCGTGAGCTGGATATCGCCTGGCTCATTTTCATTCACCGCTTCTTCCAGGACATCGCCACCCGCTTCGACCAGCCGGGGCTGCCGGACTTCCTGCGGCGCGCGGATGTTGTCGCGAAATACGAAGAGATCACCGGATATACGGTCCGCGATCTCGACTTCTACATCGTCTACGCGGCGCTGCGGCACGCGATCGTCATGGCCAGGGTCAAGCGCCGGATGATCCATTTCGGCGAGGACACCGACACTGCCGATCGCGACGACTACGTGATGCACCGGGCAAGCCTCGAGGCGCTGCTCGACGGAACCTACGAATGGGATTAGAGGAAATCATGGCTGTACCCGAGGGTCGCTCCGTAGGCTCCGCGCCTTCGCCCCTTGATGAATACCCCATCCACCAGACCCATCTGTCGATGGCCCGAGTCGCCAGCAGCGACCGGAACTTCTACGACCGAAGCTATTTCAACGGTCACGACCGCGATGGCGGCACCTTCTTCGTCACCGGCGGCGGCGTCTATCCGAACCTCGGCGTGATCGACGCGTACGCCTGCGTCCGGCGTGGTGATATCCAGCGCACGGTCCGCTTCTCCGACGCGCTCGGCGATCGCGGCGTCGACCTGCGGGTCGGCGGCTACCGCATCGAGGTGCAGGAACCGCTGCAGCGCATCCGGGTGGTCTGCGAGCACGACGATCTCGGCTTCGACCTCACCTGGCACGGATCGTTCCCCACCGTCGAGGAACAGCCGCATCTGATCCTCAACGGCAACCGCCCGATCATCCAGGCGACCCGTTTCGCGCAGGTCGGCTCGTGGGAGGGGACGCTGCACGTCGACGGCACAGACCTCACCGTCGACCCGGCCGTCTGGATGGGCACCAGGGACCGCTCCTGGGGCATTCGCCCGGTCGGCGAACCCGAGCCTCCGGGCCGCGCTGCCGCCGAACCCTCCGGCGGATTCTGGTGGATGTATGTGCCGATTCGCTTCGACGATTTCGCCATCGTGGTGATTCTGCAGGAGGAGCCCGACGGCAAGCGCACCCTCAACGACGCCGTCCGTGTCTTCCCGGACGGCCGCACCGAACAGTTGGGATGGCCGCGCTACCACATCGAATACCGTTCCGGCACACGGCATCCCGTAGGCGCTCGGTTGGAGCTCACCACCCAGGACGGTAAACCGCTCGAGGTCGAGATCCGCACCGTCACCAATGTCGCCCTGCACGTCGGCTGCGGTTACGGCGGCGACCCGGACTGGCTGCACGGCCGCTGGATGGGCCGCGATTGGTCCTCGAGCAGCACCTACGACCTCACCGACCCGGCCATTGCTGGCCGCGTCCCCTTCGGCGTCATCGACCACGTCGCGCATGCCCGCTGCGGGGAGTCCGAGGGGTGGGGTTTGTTCGAGCACGCGAGTCTCGGTCGACACGATCCGACCGGCTTCGCCGACTGGGGCTCCGTGGCGCCGTAGGGGTTCCGGACGGGCGCGTCCGAGCGGGCAGGTTCGCGCGGGCGCGTCCGGGCGGGCCCCATGAGCGGGTACGTCCGAGCGTTCTTCACCATCGGCCCGTCGCCTATCGAACTCGGCAAACCTGCCGCTTCCTGACTCGCGTTATGCCGAAGGCGATTCGGCGACGAGCGCGGCAGCAATCACGATTCCATCGACCGTCCGCTTGGGGATAACAAGCGGCCCACCGGCGGCGAGCAGCGCGGCAGCCTCCGCGACACTCGAGGTACCGAGCGCGTCACCGGTGCGGGCCGAGGGGTTGGGAACATCGACCTGGGCAAGTTCGGCCGCCGCATAAGCACGGACCGAAGCACCCAACCGGCTCGCGACACCGAGCAGGCCACGCTCCCCAGCGCGCCGGTCAATGGTCGCGAGACAGGCAATGGGCTGGTCACCCACCACTTCTCGCAGCGCAGCCAGCAGGCGTTCGCTCGATGTCCCCGGTCGAAACCCGATCCCGACAGCCAAATCGCGTGATCGCGCTTGCCTATTGGGCGATGCGACCACGATCGCCGAAACGTCGGGTCGCACCTCAGGGGTGTCGAACGGCGGCACGGGTTTGGGCGTAGTAGGCGGCCGCGGCGACGAAACGGCTTGCGGCTTGGGGGTTTCCAGCTGGATGGGTGTGTAGGTAGGAGGCGTGTACGCGGTGGATGAGGGCCCCCTCGCGGATGCGGGCACCTGCGGCGTGCCAGCCCCACGCGGGGGTGTCGGCGCCGGAGCTCACCAGTCGGGTGCGGTGGAATTCGTGGCCGCGTACACGCTCACCCGCTCGCCACAGTGTGGAATCGGTGAGCGCCACGGCATCTCGGTAGCCAAGGGTAAGGCGGGGGCCGAATTCCGCCGCTGCATCGACCACACCCGCCATCGGGTGACCGTCGAGCGAACGAGTCAGATACAGCAGCCCAGCGCATTCGGCATGCACCGGAAGCCCGGCCCGCGCCCCCTCCCCCACCTGCGCCAACAGTCGGGTATTGGCCGCCAATTCCGCCGCGTGCTCCTCCGGAAACCCACCGGGCAACACCAATCCCGCTGTACCAGCAGGAAGTTCATCGCGCATCGGATCAAAAACCACAACCCGAGCCCCCGCCGCCACCAACAACTCCCGATGCTCGGCATACCCGAATGTAAACGCAGGCCCACCACCCATCGCAATCACCGGCCCAAGCCCCACCCCTACAGCATCTCGCTCGGACAGCGACTCCGCAGCGGCCTGGATTGCGGTGGCTGGATCCCATGCAGGGCCGGTGACGGTTGTGTGGGCCAGGCCGGCTATGGCGGGGAGATCTACGTGGGTGGCGACGAGATCCGTCATTGCTTCGACGGCGGCGGTGGCGGCGGGGCCGTGTTCTACGGCGGGGATGAGGCCCAGGTGGCGGGACGGGACCTCTAGTTCGGTCATGCGGGGCAGTGAGCCGAGGACGGGGAGGCCTACTCGGTCGCAGGCGGCGCGCAGGACCTCCTCGTGGCGTTCGCTGCCGACGCGATTCAGGATGACCCCGCCCAAACGTATTCCGGAGTCGAAGGTGGCGAAGCCGTGGAGTAGGGCGGCGAGGCTCTGGCTGTGGCCGCGGGCATCGACGACCAATATCACCGGGGCGCCGAGCAATCCGGCAACCTGGGCGGTGGAGCCCTCGGCGATCGGTGCGGCCTGGTTCTCGTCGATGCGCCCGTCGAACAGCCCCATCACACCCTCGACCACCGCCAGATCACAGCTATTCGCACCATGACGGTAAAGCGGCACAACACGTTCCGCGCCGACCAGCACCGGATCGAGATTGCGCCCAGGCCGCCCCGCCGCCAACCCGTGATAGCCCGGATCGATGTAATCCGGCCCCACCTTGAACGGCGCCACCCGATGTCCCGCCCGCCGCAGCGCCCCGATCAACCCCGTGGCCACCGTCGTCTTCCCACTCCCCGAAGCCGGAGCCGCAACAACCACCGCCGGAACTCGCCTCACAACCCCCCAACCCCCGACCCGCTGCTCAGTTGATCACCATGCACTGATGCAGGCGAACGTCGAGTACCCGCCTGCACCAGCGCATTCTCGCGGGGGATTACCATTCGATGCCTCGTTGGCCTTTGCGGCCTGCGTCCATGGGGTGCTTGATTTTGGTCATTTCGGTGACCAGGTCGGCGGCGTCGAGTAGGGGTGAGGGGGCGTCGCGGCCGGTGATGACTACGTGTTGGTTGCCTGGGCGGGTTTGCAGGGTGTCGACTACTTCGGTGAGGTCGATCCAGCCCCATTTGAGGGGGTAGGTGAATTCGTCGAGGACGTAGAAGCGGTGCTGTTCAGCTTGTAGTCTGCGGGCGATTTCGCGCCAGCCTGCCTGGGCTGCGGCGGCGTGGTCTTCATCGGTGCCCTGCTTGCGGGTCCAGGACCAGCCTTCGCCCATCTTGTGCCATTCGACCGGGGCGCCGGTGCCGGTCTCCTCGTGGAGGCGGCCGAGGGTGCGGAAGGCGGCCTCCTCGCCGACCTTCCACTTGGCGCTCTTCACGAACTGGAATACCGCGATATCGAAGCCCTGATTCCACGCCCGCAATGCCATCCCGAAGGCGGCCGTCGACTTCCCCTTACCCGGCCCCGTATGCACCGCGAGCACCGGCTGATTGCGCCGCTGCCGCGTGGTCAGCCCGTCATCCGGAACTGTCTCCGGCACACCCTTAGGCATCGAAACTCCTTGGAAATCCATTGATCAGAGCGCCTGCGCGAGTCGCGGCCATATCGTTAACTGCGGTACGACCGAAGCTGATTCGACGCCCAGCCGTCACAGCTGACAGCTCGGGCCTCGGTGTCGTCGCCGAGCTAGAGATATCGGAGACGCGCGATGTGGGCCAAGTCGGCGGCCAGCCTGTAGCACCGCGATCATGCGGCTCGGGTCGCATTGACACCTGGACGACCCGATCCGGCGCGAACGACATCCGCGACCGAATCGCCTGTCAGTTCGGCGAGCTGGAGGTATCCGGCGCGGAGGGTGCGGGCCAGGTCGGCGGCGAGGCCGAGGCGGATCATGCCGCGTTCGCAGTCGACCACGATCGAGGTGATCGACTCGTTGGCAAGTAGATGCGCGGCGGTGCGGGTGCGCAGCACCGGGTCGGTGCCGCCGGTGGCGCGGCCGTCGGTGAGCAGCACCAGCATCGGGCGGCGGCGGGGATCGCGGACGCGCTCGCGGTGTACTACTTCGCGCGCCTTCAAAAGTCCTGCGGCGAGGGGGGTTTTGCCGCCGGTGCGCATGTCGGACAGGCGGCGCACAGCGATATCCACCGAGGACGTCGGCGGCAGGACGAGTTCGGCTTCCTGACCGCGCACGGTGATCACCGCTACCTTGTCGCGGCGCTGATACGCGTCGCGCAGCAAGGCGACCACGGCGCCGGTGACCGCCGAAAGCCGGTCCCTGGCCGCCATGGATCCGGAGGCGTCGACCACGAAAACCACCAGATTGCCTTCGCGCCCTTCGCGATACGCACCGCGCAGATCATCGGCGGCCAACTTCAACGGCCCATCGGCGCGACCACGGGAGCGCTGGTGCGGCGCTGCGGCGAAGACGGTGCCGAGCAGATGGAGGCCAGCGGAGGTGTCGGTACTGGGGCGAACGGTACGGCCCTGTCTGGTCTGTGCGCGCGAACGGCGACCCGCCGCACCCTCACCGACGCCGGGCACCTCCCAACGTGGCGGTGTCACAACAGATGTCGTGGGTGTACCAGTACGCCCCGCGCGCGCGGACGGCGATTGCCCGCCACCGGGCCCGCCGCTCGGCGAATCCGGACCATCGTCATCGGGACCGGGTCCGTCCGAGTTGTTGTCGGGGCCGCCACCATCCGGGCCACCGTTGCGTTCCGGATCGTCCAGATGGTCAGTGTTGTCGGCATCGCGCGAGCCGCCATGGGATGCCCCATCGTCTCGATGGTCACTCAGGCCGGCATCGCTCGGGCTGCCAGGGCCGCCTGCTGATGCCGCGTCATTCGGATGGCTGTATGCACCATCGTTCCCCGAACTCGGATGCTCCAATTCGTCACGCCCACTGGAGTTTTCGGCGCGCGCAGCCTCTTCTCCCGCCGTGCGCATCGCCTCATCCAGCTGCTCTTCGCTGATCCCCGGCTCATCGAACGGATCCCGACGCCGCCGATGCGGCAGTGCCAGCTCAGCGGCGACGCGCACATCCTCCTCGGCCACCGCATCCGCCCCACGCCAAGCCGCATGCGCGGTAGCGGTTCTGGCCACCACCAGATCCGCCCGCATCCCATCGACATCGAAAGACGCACACAGCGCGGCAATCCGCCGCAGCTCGACATTGTCGAGCGCGACAGCGGCGACCCGATCGCGGGCCGTGAGAATCCGCTCGGCCACTTGCCGATCGGCGGCGGCATAGCGCCCGGCGAATTCGGCCGGGTCCGCCTCGTAGTCGAGGCGACGGCGCACCACCGCCATCCTGACGTCCACATTCCGCGAGGCCGCGACATCGACGGTGAGCCCGAATCGGTCCAGCAGTTGCGGCCGCAGCTCCCCCTCCTCCGGATTCATGGTGCCGACCAGCACGAATCGGGCGGGATGCGAATGCGAGACGCCGTCGCGTTCGATGTGCACCCGCCCCATCGCCGCAGCGTCGAGCAGGACGTCGACCAAGTGGTCGTGCAGCAGATTCACCTCGTCGACGTAGAGCACGCCGTGATGTGCGGCCGCCAAAAGCCCGGGCCGGAACGCCTGCTCACCATCGCGCAGCACCCGTTCCAGATCCAATGAGCCGACCACCCGATCCTCGGTGGCGCCAACGGGCAGTTCGACCAGCCGAGCGGGCCGCGCACCGGTCTCATCGACAACGGGCGGCAGCAACTGCGCGAGTGCCCGCACCACAGTCGATTTCGCGGTCCCCTTCTCCCCGCGCACCAGCACGCCGCCGATCCCGGGATGCACCGCGCACAGGATCAGCGCCAGCTGCAACCGTTCCTGCCCGACCACCGCCGAGAAAGGGAAGCCCGCATCACCGTCCGTGTCCGGACGCGAACCGGTCAGCGAGGAGGCATGCGGCGCGGTTTCCATATGGGACAGGGACACGCCCCAACTGTATTCGCGCCGAAACCACCACCCAGCAGCACCCTCCACCGGCCCGAACCGTACAGCCGAGACGCACGCATCCGGCCCGCCCATTGATCGGCACCCCTGCGGCGAGACCGCATACGGCATTTCCAGCTCGATCCCCCGGCGATGGCCTCACCCGTTCACAACGTGTGCGAGTAGCAACTCGACCATGCGACCGGTCGAGCATGTGCACATGCGCACGGTCGAACATGCACCGCCCGGGCTCCCCAGCAACCACCGCACAGGCTCGCGTCAGCGCGCCCCTCAGGCCAACTGCATGGCTGCCTCCACGCTCCCTGGCGACGGCTTCACCGGGCCCACGTCTATGCACTCCCCAGAGAGCAGCTCTCGAGCCCGCGGCGCGCTCCCAGCGACCACCGCACAAGCCCCCGCCCCCAGCGACCGCGACCTTCGCGTCTGCCCACTCCCCCAGCGACCACCTCGCACAAGCTGACACCTTGCGCGAGGCGCCCACGATCTACACGACAGCCAGCACTCAGCCCTTGCGCATGGGCAGGTGCATAATGCCGTCTTCCTCGAACTCCTCGCCATCGGGCTTGAACCCGAACTTGGCGTACATATCGACCAGGTACGTCTGCGCACTCAGTCGCACCGTCGCCGACCCCGCCTCGGCGAGCGCGGCCTGCACCAGCCGGGTGGTGTATCCATGCCCGCGCGCCGGAACCGAGGTGCACACCCGCCCGATGCGGAACGATTTCACGCCGTTCTCGTGCTCCTCGAGCAAGCGCAGCGTCGAGATGACCTCACCCTCGTCATCGAGCCAGAAATGGCGCGTCTCCGGCAGCAGGTCGAGACCGTCCAGCTCCGGATACGCGCATTTCTGTTCGACGACAAAGACTTCGACGCGAAGCTTCAACAGCTGGTACAGGGTGGCGGTGTCGAGATCGAGCGCCCAGGACCGTTTGAGTGCAACCGTTGACATCATCGCGTCTTGCTATCACAACTAGGCGATCGGCGCGACCCCTACAGCTTGGGCGTGTTGGCCGACGTGCCGTTCAGGTTCAGGGTTTTGGTCGACCAATCCCAGACTTCCTGGAACAGCGCCTGGTTCTCCGAGAGCTTCACGCCCAGCGAGGGCACCATTTCCTTCAGCTTCGGCGTCCAGTCGGCGTACTCACGCGGGAAGCATCGCTGCAGCACGTCGATCATGGCGCTCACACAGGTCGACGCGCCGGGCGACGCGCCGAGCAGACCCGCGATGGTGCCGTCTTCGGCGGCGATAACCGCGGTGCCGAACTCGAGCACACCGCCCGCACCCTTGCGCCGGATCACCTGTACGCGCTGCCCCGCGGTGATCAGCTCCCAGTCGTGTCCGTCCGCGCGCGGCATGAACTCCGTCAGGGTGCCCACCTTGCCCGCCTCGGACTTGAGCAGCTCGCTGATCAGGTACTTGGTCAGGCCGAGTTCGGTGACGCCGACGCCGAGCAGTGAGAAGATATTGTTCGGCTTGACCGACTTGAACAGGTCGGTGTTCTTACCGTCCTTGAGGAACTTCGGCGTCCACCCGGCGTACGGGCCGAACAGCAGTCCGGGCTTGCCCTTGATGATGCGAGTGTCCAAGTGCGGCACCGACATCGGCGGCGCGCCGACCGCGGCCTTGCCGTAGACCTTGGCCTCGTGCTTGTTGATCAGCTCCGGGTTGGTGCAGCGGATGAACTGACCGCTGATCGGGAAGCCACCAAAACCCTTGGCCTCCTTGATACCGGACTTCTGCAGCAGCGGCAGCGCACCGCCACCGGCGCCGACGAAGACGAATTTGCTGATGAGCGTGCGGGTTCGGCGGGTACGCAGGTTGCGCACCTTGACCAGCCAGGAGCCGTCGGCCTGCTTGCTGAGGTCGCGGACCTCGTGACCGAAGGCCAGATCGACCCCCGCGCGGCCGAGGTAGGCCAGCAGTTCGCTGGTGAGCGAACCGAAGTCGATATCGGTGCCCTCGTTGGTCCAGTTGAGCGCGATCGGATCGGAGAAGTCACGGCCCTTGGCCATCAGCGGTAGTCGCTTCGCGAATTCGTCCGGGCTGTCGATGTATTCCATGGTGGCGAACAGCGGGTGCCGCGACAGCGCCTCGTAACGCTTGCGCAGGTAGTCCACATTGTCCGCGCCGTGCACGAAGCTGACGTGCGGAATGGGGTTGATGAACGCGCCGGGATCGCCGAGGATGCCGTTCTCCACGCCGTAGGACCAGAACTGGCGCGAAACCTGGAAGCGCTCGTTGATGTCGATGGCCTTGCTGATATCGACCGAGCCGTCCGCATTCTGCGGGCTGTAATTGAGCTCACATAGTGCGGAGTGTCCCGTGCCCGCGTTGTTCCACGGATCGCTGCTCTCGGCGGCGGCGGCGTCGAGCCGCTCGAACAGGGAGATCGACCATTCCGGCTGCAACTGCCGAAGCAGTGCGCCGAGGGTGGCACTCATGATCCCGGCACCGATGAGTACTACATCGGTCTTTTCAGTCATGGCAGCGTTCGGCACGGGTAGATCGACTTCCTTGTCCTTGTGCGCACGCCCACCCCCACGGTGGGCCTGCTGGGCACGGGCGCTATGTGGTTGTTCGCGAGTCCTGCGTGACTCGGCGGATGTAGGTTACCCGCCGTTCACCTACGCCCAATTGTGCACCTCACCTGTTCGAAGACCGGCAACGAACTTGCCGAATGTGACATAGATTCCTTCCCGGGTTCGATCTTCGATCCGGCGCAGACGTCGCCTAGATTGGTCCTTGTGACGAACGAAGCCTCGCTCAGCGTGTCCGATATCACGGCTCCGGCCGCCGAGCGGTGGAAGCCGGATGTCCTCGGTACGGGCTATGAGCAGCGAACCCTACCGCTCGGTCCGGACCCCGACGGTGAAGGTGAGGCCGTGGCGACCCTGGTGCGGTACACCCCCGATACCGCTGCCGCCGCCACCGAACCCGCGGTGCTGTACCTGCACGGGTTCACCGACTACTTCTTCCAACAGCATCTCGCCGAACACTTCGCCGAGCGTGGGCATCGCTTCTACGCACTCGATCTGCGCAAGTGCGGTCGCTCGCTGCGCGATGGCCAGACGCCGCACTACGTGACCGATCTGGCGCTCTACGACGCCGAACTGAACGAATCGCTGCGGATCGTCCAGGAAGAGGTGGGCGAGCACGTGCTGGTGGTCGCGCATTCGACCGGCGGCCTGGTCGCCTCGCTGTGGCTGGACCGGCTCAACAGGGCCAAGGGCACGGCCGGGTCCGGCATCGTCGGCCTGGTCCTCAACAGCCCCTGGTTCGACCTGCAGGGCCCGTCGTACTACCGGACCATCGGCACCCCGGTGATCAAGGCGCTGGGCCGGTTCCGCTCGATGGTCGAACTACCCGGCGGCAAGATCAGCTCCTATGGCGACAGCCTGCACCGCAGTGTCGCGGGCGAATGGGATTACAACCTGGATTGGAAACCCCTGGCGGGGTTCCCGGTCCGGCTCGGCTGGCTGCGCGCCATCCGCAACGGGCATGCCGAGCTGCAAGCGGGTCTGTCGGTCGGCGTGCCCGCCTTGATTCTGCGTTCGCGCATCACGAAATTCGCGCGCCAATACGGTCCGGCCGTCGACGTGGCGGACGCGGTGCTCGACGTCAGGCAGATTCAGCGCTGGTCGGGCTGCCTCGGTGATCGGACCAATATCGTTCCCATCGACGGCGCGCGCCACGATGTGTTCCTGTCCTCGGCCGAACCGCTGGCCAAGGCCTTCGCCGAGCTCGACAGCTGGCTGGACTGGTTGGCGGTCTTCCGCAAGAAGACCGCCGATTCACCAGAGGCTGGTGCGTAGCACGATCTCGGTGGCCAATTCATGGTTGGCCTCGGTCGCCACATTGTCGACGTCGATCTCCACGACCCGGAATTCGCCGTAGACGTAGCGCCCGGACGAGTCCGCGACCGAGCGGGCCAGATTCTTGGTGACCAGCACCGTGGCGGCCACCTCCACCGGCCGACAGTTCGGGTCCACCACCGTGCCGTCGGCGGCAGGTACCGCGGGATGGCCGCGATCGGCCACCACGAGGCTGATGAACCGGCCGAAACCACCCGCGCAGACCTGCCAGGCCAGCGTGGCGCCCGCACCCCGTCCGGCGACGTTCACCCACGGAACGCCCAGCTCGTCGAGGATGGCGTGCACGCCCGCCGGATCCAGGTCCGCCACCGATTCCACCGCTATCGTGCGCAGGTCCGAGGTGTGCAAACGCGCACATACCTGGTCGTAGACGTCGACCGGATCACCGGCGTCGGGCAACAGCAGCACGCTGTGCCGAGACTCCGGGCCGTCGACCCGCACGGTCCATGCCCGGTCACCGACCGTGATCCGCCGAGATTTCATGCCGGAGTACGGTACACGCCTCAATTGAACGGGACCGCGTGTCACCTACCCCGCGCGTTAGGGATATAAACATGCCAGCGGTTTCACACGGATGCAAAGTCGCGCGATCACAGCGGTGTGCTGGCAATTCCCAGACCCGAGACGATGGTGGGCAGCTCGGCCGGTGCACTGTCGGTGAGCAGGCGCTCGATATCGGCGATATCGAGATGATCTTCGATCAGGTCAGCGAGGAGGTCGAGTTGGGCCGAGCGGATCGCCGCTACCGAAGTGTCGTCGGCGACGATGAAATCGTGACGGCGCGCCTGTGCGGCGACCTCACGCAGCCAGCTGCGGCGGAATTCATCCGATTCCAGCAGGCCGTGCAGATGCGTGCCCCAGAGCGCGCCGCGGGCACTGCCCTCGGGTTCGGACGGGTTCAGCTTCAGCCAGGCCGGATCACCGCTGCGCCCGACCCGACCATGATGGATTTCGTAGCCGTGCACGGGAATTCCGTTACCGATGCCGCATCCGGTGCTGCGTCGCAGGATCTTCGGGTCGGCGAATTCGATCTCGAGATCGAGCAGACCCAATCCCGCGACCGTCCCCGCATCGGATTCGACGCGGTCGACGATGCGGGCGCCGAGCATCTGATAGCCGCCGCAGATGCCGAGGATCGGCCGCCCCGCGGCGGCCCTGGCGCGCAGTGCGTCGGCGATTCCGGTGCGCCGCAACCACTCCAGATCCGAGACGGTCGCTTTACTGCCCGGCAGCACCGCCAGATCGGCATCGGTCAGCCGGGACGGGTCGCTGACCCAGCGCACCGCGACACCCGGTTCACAGGCCAGGGCCTCGATATCGGTGGAGTTGGAGATGCGCGGCAGGCGGATGGCGGCCACGGTGAGCCATTCGGCGCCGAGCGGCGGGCGAGGGCGGCCGACCGGTGCGTCGGCGACGGTGCCGAGCGAATCCTCCGCATCGATCCACAGCTCGTCCGCGTACGGGATGACGCCCAGCGTCGGGCGGCCGGTCAACTCGGTGAGCCGGTCGAGTCCGGGGCGCAGCAGTTCGACATCGCCGCGGAACTTATTGACGATGAAGCCGCGGATCAGTCGCTGGTCTTCGGGTTCCAGCACGGCCACCGTGCCGAACAGGTGCGCGAGCACGCCGCCACGGTCGATATCGCCGACCACGAGCACCGGCACTCGCGCCGCCCGGGCCAGACCCATATTCGCCAGATCGGTGGCGCGCAGATTGATTTCGGCGGGCGAACCGGCACCCTCGCAGATCACCACATCGAATTCGGCCCGCAGCGAATTCAGTTCGGCGGCAACGACTTCGCGCAGATCCTGCCGATGCCGGAAGTAGTCGCGGGCGCCGACGGTGCCGATGGCCTTGCCGCGCACCACCAGTTGTGAGCGCCGGTCGCTACCGGGTTTGAGCAGTACCGGATTGAACCGCACGCTCGGCTCCAGCCCGCACGCCGCCGCCTGTAGCGCCTGCGCGCGGCCGATCTCGCCACCGTCGAGCGTGACCACCGAGTTATTGGACATGTTCTGCGCCTTGAACGGCGCGACGCGTACCCCACGCCGGGCCAGCATTCGGCAAAGTCCGGCCACCACAACGCTTTTCCCGGCGTCGGAGGTCGTTCCGGCGACCAGCAGCGCGCCCTTCAGCTCGCCGGTCACGGCAACTCGGTGAAGGTGCTCACCGCATCCCCGTTATGCGCACGCTTCGAACCGCGCGGCCCGTCCATCACGGCAAGGTCAGGATTTCGGCGCCCGTCTCCGTCACGACCAGCGTGTGTTCGAATTGCGCGGTCCACTTGCGGTCCTTGGTGACCACGGTCCAGCCGTCGTCCCAGATCTCGTAATCAATACCGCCGAGGTTGATCATCGGCTCGATGGTGAAGGTCATACCGGGCTCGATGACCGATTCCACGGCGGGCTGGTCGTAGTGCAGGATGACCAGGCCGCTGTGAAAGGTGGGACCGACGCCGTGGCCGGTGAAATCGCGCACCACGCCGTAGCCGAATCGGTTGGCGTAGGACTCGATCACCCGCCCGATCACATTGAGCGCACGGCCCGGCCGAACCGCCTTGATGGCACGCATGGTCGCCTCGTGCGTGCGCTCGACCAGCAGCCGCACCTCCTCGTCGACATCACCGGCCAGGAAGGTCTTATTGGTGTCGCCGTGTACGCCATCGATATAGGCGGTGACATCGATATTGACGATGTCACCGTCCTGGATCACCGTCGAGTCCGGAATGCCGTGGCAGATCACCTCGTTCAGCGAGGTGCAGCACGACTTCGGAAAACCCTTGTACCCCAATGTCGATGGGTACGCGCCGTGATCGCACATGTACTCGTGCGCGATCCGGTCCAGCTCATCGGTGGTGACGCCGGGCGCCACCGCCCGGCCCGCCTCCTCGAGCGCCTGTGCCGCGATCTTGCCCGCGAGCCGCATCTTTTCGATGGTCTCGGTGGTCTGTACCCAGGGCTCGTGGCCCTCGTTCACGGTCTTTTTCCACGCGTACTCCGGGCGCTCGATCGAGCGTGGAACTTCACGGGTGGACGAAAGCGTGCCGGGAACAAGTGGCTGACGGGTACGCACTGACATGGAACAAGACTATCCGCACCGACCACCGCGCACCGTCCGTCCCCGCGCCCGACCTGGCCGCGAGCCCATGGCCATCCGATGGAATAGTTTCGGACCACGGTCCGTTTAGGCTAGTGGTTGACACAGAAACTACACAGGAACAGGACTCGAGCTGTGGAACTGGGACTCACGACTTTCGCGGAGCTGTACCCGGTCGGCGACCGACCGGCGCCCACCGCGGCCGAACGGCTGCGCGAGGTGGTGGACGAGGCGGTCGCCACCGAACGCGCCGGGCTCGACGTCTATGGCGTCGGCGAACACCACCGCAAGGATTTCGCGGCATCCGCGCCCGCGGTCGTGCTCGCGGCGATCGCGGCGCGCACCGAGCGCATCCGGCTGACCAGTGCGGTGAGCGTGCTGAGCTCGGATGATCCGGTACGTGTGTACCAGGATTTCGCCACGCTGGACGGCCTCTCGAACGGCCGTGCCGAACTGATGGCCGGGCGTGGTTCGTTCACCGAGAGCTTTCCGCTGTTCGGCTATGACCTGAGCGACTATGACGAGCTGTTCGAGGAGAAGCTGGCACTGCTGCTGCATATTCGCGCGGACGAGCCGGTGACCTGGAACGGCAAGTTCCGTGCTCCCTTGCGCGATGCGGTGATCTATCCGCGCACGGACAACCGGCCGCTGCCGGTCTGGATCGCGGTGGGCGGCAGCCCGGAATCCGTGGTCCGCGCCGGACTGCTCGGCCTACCGCTGGCGATCGCGATCATCGGCGGCCAACCCGCGCGCTTCAAGCCGCTGGTGGATCTCTACCACCGCGCACTCGAGCAGGGCGGGCACGACAAGCAACCGGTGGCGGTGCACGCGCACGGCTATATCGCCGATACCGACGAGCAGGCCGTTGCGGATTTCTATGAGCCGTACGCCGTGGCCATGAGCACCATTGGGCGCGAACGCGGTTGGGGCTCGATGACCCGCCCGCAATTCGATGCCATGCGCTCGCAAAGCGGTTCGCTGTTCGTCGGCACGCCCGACTATGTTGCCGAGAAGATCGCCGATATCCGCGACACCCTGGGTTTGGACCGCTTCATGCTGCACACCAGCGTCGGCACCCTGCCGCACGAGAAGGTGCTGCACAATATCGATCTACTCGGCACAAAAGTCGCCCCGCAGATCGGCTGACACCCCTTCACGAGTAATAACCGATCCGGGCCAAGGTCGCACCGGTCACGATCGCCACCGCGGCACTGTAGAGGGCAAACACCGGCCCGCACTACGTGGCCGACCCATCAAGGTGCACAACAGATCTCGGCGAGGGTGGCGGTCAGCGGATTTCGGAGATCTTGTCCGGGTTGGTGATCGAATAGATCGCGGTGACCTGATTCGTCTCGGGGGCCAACTCGATGACGACTACGGCGAAAGGCCGACCTTCGGAGAAGATCAGCGCACAGGGATCGCCCGCGACATATCGGTAGTCGATGCTCAGGCGGGTCGGCCGCGGGTCGGCGGCAATGGCCATGAGCACGGCGGCGACGCGGTCGCGGCCGTGGACCGGTTCGAGGCTCTTCGCCACGCCACGCCCGCCGCTGTCGGTCCACAGGGTGACCTCGGGTGCGAGGGCCTCGAGTAGCGCGGTGAGATCACCGCCGAGTGTCGCGGCCATCAGTCGTTCGGCGACCTCGGTCCCGATATTCGGACGCGATGTGGTGTGCGGACGCCGGGCGCGGATATGGCGGCGCGCCCGGACCGCGAGCTGACGCACCGCCGCGGGTGAGCGGTCGAGCATTTCGGCGATCTCGCCGTGTGCGAAGCCGAAGACGTCGTGCAGTACGAAAACCACCCGTTCCAGCGGTGACAGCGTTTCCAGCACGACGAGCATCGCCATGGTCAGCGATTCCTTCCGCTCGACCGTGTCGGCCGCGGTGTCCGCGGTGGCCAGCAGCGGTTCGGGCAGCCACGGGCCGACATAGGTTTCCCGGCTGCGCCGCATGGCACTTCGGCGTGCTATCGCGAGATTGGTGCACACGCGCACCAGATAGGCGCGCGGGTTCTGCACCGGAGTCGCATCGGTGGCGCGGTGGCGAGTCGACCAGGCCAGCCAGGTCTCCTGCAGGACATCCTCGGTGTCGGCGACGGTGCCGAGCATGTTGTAGACGATCGAGAACAGCAGTTCGCGATGGTCCAGAAAGGTGTCGACCTGGTCACGTGTGGTCTCGGGTGTTGTTCTACCTGCTCGGCGGCACGCTGCGGGTGCTGGCAGGCGAGGAGATCCACGTGATCAATACGGGCGACTTCCTGCTGATACCGCCGAATATGACGCACGCGTGGGCGGCTCCCGCAACCGCGTCCGCGGACGTTCTGGTGATCTTCACACCCGGTATCGAACGTTTCGACTACTTCCGGCTGGGCGAGCGCATCCGCAAAGGCGAGGCGAGCCCACTCGAAATCCTCGATACCCAGGAAAGGTTCGACAACCATTTCGTCGACAGCCCGATCTGGCGACAGGCCCAGCAGGGCGATGTTCGCGGTCTACTCGACCAGGACGGCCACCGCACCGAATTCCTCGCCAGCGACGCACTCCAGATCCAGCCGACGACCAGCGAGAGCTGACCGGTCCGCTCGGGCAGGTTCGCGACCTACTTGCCGAGCTGGGCTTCGAAGGCGATGCGGTCGCCGCGGTAGAGGGAGCGGACGCGTTCGACCGGCTCGCCGTGCCGGTCGACGCTGCGCCGATGCAGCAGTAGTAGCGGCAGCGCTGTGGTGCATTCGAGAAGGGCGGCCTCGCGGGGGGAGGCCAGCACCGTCTCGATTCGCTCGGTGGCGCTGCCCAGCTCTACGCCGGAGGCGCGCACGGCCGCGTACAGCGAGGTGGTCGGGTCGTAGGTGTCGCGCAGGTGGCCGAAACGAGCGAGCGACATGAAGGTGCTCTCCAATCCGATGCGTTCGCCGTCCGCGAGCAGCACCCGCTCCAGGTGCATGACCTCAGTGCCGATGGCGAGCCCGAGGTCGCGGGCTGTATCGGCGTCGGCGGGCATATCGTCCCAGCCGACGAGCAGACGCCCCGGCACCCGGCCGTAACTGATGGCGCCCTCGGTGTAGGAGCCCAGCTGCAACGGCTGCACCATCTTCGGCCGCGACACCACGGTGCCGCGGCCCTGGCGGCGGATCCGGCCCTCTACCAGCAGATCTCGCAGGGCCTGCCGGACGGTTTCGCGGGCGACCTCGAACCGAACGGCCAGATCCCGCTCCGAGGGGACCGGATCACCCTCCTCCAGATCGGTCAGCAGCTGTTCGAGTTCGGTGCGCACCAGGTAGGACTTCGGCAGCCGCGGCGCCAAATCGATACGCCCACCGCGCATTTCATCGCCATCGGCTCCCGTCGCCCCTGATGTCTCCATGCCGACAGCCTACCCGGTATTGGTCTATACCAATTGTTAACCTGGCGTTCGCACGCGAAACACTCCTTGGTCTAGACCATTGCTCACTATGTACCCATGCGATTGGTCATCATCGGCGGCGGCATCCTCGGCACCGCACACGCCATGGCCGCCATCGGCCGTGGTCACGAGGTCGTGCAGCTGGAGCGCGAGCCCGAGGCGCGCGGTGCGACAGTGCGCAACTTCGGTCTGGTGTGGGTGTCCGGACGTTCGGCCACCGAACTCGACTTCACCCTGCGCTCCCGGCAGCTCTGGGAGGAGATCGGCGGCAAGGTTCCCGGTGTCGGTTTCCGGCCCATCGGATCGTTGACACTGGTCAAGACGCCGTCCGAACTCGCGATCGCCGAGGCCGCCGCGGCGAGCCCGCATGCCGAGGCGCGCGGCTTCGCACTGCTCGAACCCGAACAGGTGCGCGCGATCAATCCGGCGCTGCGCGGCAAATTCCTTGCCGGACTGCACTGTTGGACCGATGCCGCCGTCGAATCCCGTCAGGCACTGCCCGCGCTGCGCGCCTATATGACCGCATCGCAGCGCTACACCTTCCATGCACGCACCGAGGCTCGCACGGTTACCGATACCGGTTCCGGCGCAACGGTTCTCGACGATCATGGCCGCACCTTCGAGGCCGATCTGGTGCTGGTCTGCCCCGGTGCCGCCCACACCGGCCTGACCCGCGAACTCGTCGGTACCATCCCGGTCCGCCGGGTCCGGCTGCAGATGATGCAGACCGCACCGCTGGGCGAACCACTCACCACCGCGATCGCCGACGGCGACAGCTTCCGCTACTACCCCGGTTTCGCGGGGCCGGAGTTGGACGTGCTCAACGCCGAACAGTCGCAGACCGCCATCGCCGCCGAGCACAAGATGCAACTGCTGTGCGTGCAGCGCCTACACGGTGGCCTGACCATCGGCGACACCCATGAATACGAGGAGCCGTTCGCCTTCGACGTGGACGAGGCCCCATACGAACACCTCACCGCCGTCACCGAGGAACTGCTCGGACGCAAACTGCCGCAGGTGGTTCGGCGCTGGGCGGGCGTGTACAGCCAGAGCGTCGATCCGGCCACCATCGTGACCCGCGCCAAGGCCGACGCACATATCTGGGTCGTCACCGGGCCGGGTGGCCGCGGTATGACCCTCGGTCCCGCGATCGGCGCGGAAACCGCCGATCTGCTCAACCTCTGAGGAGCGCTGTGTCGGAAAACAACATTGCCCTCGCCGTCCTCGATATGGCGGGCACCACGGTCGCCGACGGCGGATTGGTCCTTCGCGCCTTCGATATCGCCGCCACCAGCGCCGGTATCGAAACCGAAGGGCCGCAACGTGCTAGCGCCCGCCAGTACGTGCTCGACACCATGGGCCAGTCGAAAATCGCGGTCTTCCGCGCCCTGCTCGGCGACGAAGGCCGGGCGCAGGCCGCCAACCTCGCCTTCGAGGCCGCCTATGACGCAGTGATCGACGAGGTCGAGATCAGTCCGATTCCCGGTGCGGCCGAGGCCATTACCGCGCTGCGGACCGCGGGCGTCAAGGTCGCGCTCACCACCGGCTTCAGCCGCGGAACCCAGGATCGACTGCTGAATGCGCTGGGTTGGAACGAGATCGCCGATCTGACGCTGGCGCCATCGGATGCCGGACGCGGCCGCCCCTATCCGGACATGGTCCTGACCGCGCTGCTGCGCCTCGACGTCGATGCCGTGGATCAGATCGCGGTACTCGGCGACACCACCAGCGATATCGCCAGCGGTCTGGCCGCCGGTGCCCGCATCGTCGCTGGCGCGCTGACCGGCGCGCACGACGCGGCACAGTTGCGCGCCGCCGGAGCCACCCATGTGGTGGCCTCGGTCGCCGAATTCGCGGAACTGATCCTCGCCGGCCGAACCTGACAGCCATCCGGCGAAAGCCGGGCCCAGAACCGGGATCCCGGCGTCGGCCGAGATGACGGAAACCCCCGCCCCTTCGATTCCACACCCATACGAACCGAAAGTTGCAGTCATCGTGCGTACTTCGAACACGCAGGGCCGTCTGGCACGCACCATTTCCCGGACCGCGCTGGCCGTCGCCGCCGTCACCACCGTCGCGCTCACCGCGGCCTGCGGTGGCACGGGCACCGACAGCGGCGACGGCAAGACCATCACCGTCTACTCCGCCGACGGCGTCGGCGGCTGGTACACCACCCAATTCGCCGAATTCAAGAAGAAGACCGGGATTTCGGTCAACCTGGTCGAGGCCGGTTCGGGTGAGGTCGTCAACCGGGTGGACAAGGAGCAGTCCAACCCGCAGGCCGATGTGCTCGTCACGCTGCCGCCGTTCATCCAGAAGGCGAAGAGCTCGGGGCTGTTGCAGGACAGCGGAATCGACACCAGCTTTGTCGCGGCGACCGATAAGGATGCCGACGGCAAGTACGTCACGCTGGCGGGCAACTACCTGTCCTTCATCGCCAATCCTTCGGTCGACACCACCAAGCTCACCTGGGACGACCTGCTGAAGCCGGAATTCAAGGGCAAGCTGCAGTACTCCACGCCGGGCCAGGCCGGTGACGGCACCGCGGTGCTGATCCTGCTGCAGAACCTGCTCGGCAAGCAGGGCGCACTGGACTACCTCGCCAAACTGCAGGCCAATAATGTCGGTCCGTCCTCGTCCACCGGCAAGTTGCAGGCCAAGGTCGACAAGGGTGAGCTGGTGGTCGCCAACGGCGATGTCCAGATGAATCTGACCACCGTCAAGGACAAGGGTTCGAAGTTCACCGTCTTCTTCCCCGCCGCCGCCGACGGCAAGCGCTCCACCGTGGCCGTGCCCTATGTGATGGGACTGGCCAAGGGCGCACCGCATCAGGGCGAGGCGAAGCAGCTCATGGAGTTCCTGCTATCGGCCGATGCGCAGAAGTCGCTGCCCGACACCTTCGCGGTGCCCGCGCGCAAGGAGTTGCGTGATGCCCCGGCGACCGGTGCCGGTCCTTCGGCGAGCGCGGTGCTCCAGGGCGTGGAAATCGTGAATGTCGACTGGACCAAGGTGCTTTCCGAGCTGGACGCCGACGTATCGGCCTATCAGAAGGTGACCGGTCAGTAGTCGAATCCGCGAAAAGTCAGGAGCCGCAATCATGTTCGACGGTGACGCGCATCCGAAATCGGCCATCGCGACGGCTGTGTCCGGAAAGGTCACGACCGCAACGGAACCCGCGATCGTCTTCGATCGGGTCGGAGTCCGCTATGGCCGCGGCCGCAAGACCACGATCGCTCTGAGCGATTTCAATCTGCGCGTCGCCGCCGGTGAAACGGTTGCTCTCCTCGGGCCGAGCGGCTCGGGCAAGTCGACCGCACTCAAGGCGCTGGCGGGCTTCGTCCGCCCCACCTCGGGTGCGGTCCGGCTGGCCGGGCGCGACGTCACCGATCTGTCCCCCGCCAAGCGCGGGATCGGCGTTGTCGTGCAGTCATACGCCCTGTTCCCGCATATGCGGGTGTACGACAATGTGGCCTTCGGGCTGAGAGCACATCGGGTGCCACGCAGGGAGATCGACGCACACGTGGCCGAGGCGCTGGCGATGGTCGGCATGGCGGCCTACGCCAAGCGGCTGCCGCGCGAACTGTCCGGTGGTCAACAGCAGCGGGTGGCTATCGCCCGTGCGCTGGCGATCCGGCCGAAGGTGCTGCTGCTCGACGAACCGCTGGCCGCGCTCGACGCACAGTTGCGGCAGTCGATGCTCGGTGAGTTACAGGAATTGCGAAAGGCGTTGCCGGATACGGCGATGCTGTATGTCACCCACGATCAGGCCGAGGCGTTGGCCTTGGCGGATCGGATCGCGGTGATGCGCGATGCCCGACTGGTCGATATCGATACCGCCGAGAATCTGTGGCGTCGCCCGCCGAGCGATTTCACAGCTGCGTTCCTCGGTGGCGCGAACCTGGTGTCCTGCACCGTGAATCGCGTATCGGGCAGCTCGGCGCTGGTCACTGCCGGCACCTTTACGCTGCGGGCCGAGGCACCGGACGTCGGGCCGGGTGGTTGGGATGTGAATGCACCCGGATTGCTGTGTGTGCGTCCGCATACGGTGCAGATCGGTGCCACCTCGGACCGAAATGCGGTACGCGGCACCGTGGTGTCCAGTGTGTGGCGCGGGGCTTCGACCCGATTGCGGCTGGCGGTCGACGGATTGACCGACGAGATCACCGCCGATGTGCCGGGGCATCTCGATACCGAGGTCGGCACGGTCGTCGGCGTACGGTTCCCGGACCCGGCGGGTGTGTTGATTCCGCCGACGATCGGTACCGAAACCATCAGTGCGGCAACGACATCGGCCGCATCCGAGCCGGGCGCGCCGGAATGAGGGGCGGCGCGAATCCGGCTCGGTGTGTCGACAGCGTGTTCCCAGTTGTCCGGGGTGGTCTCCGTAGCCCCGGCGGCGACCGCAACCCGACCGCCGGGCGCACGCTGATCTCCCTCGGGACAGACGGACTCATGTCAACCGGCACGAGGATCCGACGATGAGCACTTCCGCACTGCTCGAACCGCAGATCCACGATGACGCTGCGACTGCGGACACCTCGCTGCGCCGGAATTGGCGGCCGGTGCTGTGGACGCTGCCCCCGCTGCTGGTGGTCCTACTCATCGCCGTGTACCCGATCGTGCGGGTGCTCGCCGAATCAACCGAGACCAAGGACGGCCGCGGTGCGGCGGTCTGGTCGCAGGTGCTCGGCTCCGAATCCTTCCGTAATGCGTTGTGGCGCACCATTTCCATTGCGGTCTGCGCCACCACGGGATGTCTCGTGCTCGGCGTCTTCCTCGCGATCGTGCTGGCGTTCGTGCCCTTCCCCGGTTCGTCGCTGGTCGGCCGATTGATCGATACCGTGCTCACGCTGCCGTCGTTCTTGATCACACTCGCCTTCACCTTCCTCTACGGCACCGCGGGTGCGGTGAACGCCCTGATCGCCCGGATCACCGGAGATCGAACGCCGGCGCTCGACTTCCTGAGCACTCCGCTCGGGGTGATCCTCGCCGAGATCACCTTCTTCACCCCGTTCGTGGTGCGTCCGCTGCTGGCCGGATTCGCCCAACTGCCGCGCGAACAACTGGATGTGGCCGCCAGCCTCGGCGCCTCGCCCTGGCGGGTGCTGCGTCAGGTGGTCATGCCCGAGGCGTGGCCCGCGCTGGCGGCGGGCGGCAGTCTCGTCCTGCTATTGACGCTCAACGAATTCGGCATCGTGCTGTTCACCGGCGCGAAGGGCGTGACAACCCTGCCCGCGCTGATCTACACCCGCGGCATCGTCACTTTCGACCTGCCCGGTGCGGCGGTCCTCGCCACGGTGCAGGTGCTGCTGTCGCTGAGCCTGTACATCGGCTACCGACTGATCTTCGCCCGCTTCGGGCGCGCCGGAAAGGAGAGCTGAGCATGCTGGTCTGGACCCGTCGTGGCCGTGCGGCGGTGCTCGCGGTCTTCGCGGTGGTCGTGGCCGTGGTGTTCCTCGCCCCGATCGCGACCGTGATCGCGGCCGCGCTGGCGGGCAGTTGGACCGGTCCACTGCCCTCGAATCTCGGCCTCGCCAACTTCCGAGCGGCGCTGTCGGGTCAAGATGCCGCGAGTCTGTCGGTCAGCCTGCAGACCGCACTGCTGTCCGGCGGCTTCGCCCTGGTCCTGGGCACCTGGGCCGCACTCGCCGCCCGCGAGGCGCCCGGCTGGTGGCGCAAGATCACCGACGCGGTCTTCCACCTGCCGGTGGCGGTGCCATCGGTGGCCATCGGCCTCGGCGTGCTGATCGCCTTCAACGAGCGACCGCTGCTGCTCGGCGGCACCAAATGGATTGTTATCGTGGCACATTCGGTGCTGGTACTGGCCTATGCCTTCAGCGCCGTCTCGGCCGCACTGGATCGACTCGACCCCGCCTATCGCCAGGCCGCGGAATCCCTTGGGGCGGGCCCGGTTCGGGTGCTGTTGCTGGTGACGCTGCCACTGCTGCTGCCCGCCCTCGGCGCCGCCGCCGGGTTGGCCATCGCGCTGTCCATGGGCGAACTCGGTGCGACCATCATGGTGTACCCGGCCACCTGGAAGACATTGCCGGTCACCATATTCGGTCTCACCGATCGCGGTGAAGTCTTCGATGCGGCCGCGAGTACCTGTCTGCTGCTCATGGTGACGCTGGCCGCCTTGGTCGTACTGGGGCGGCTGCGCGGTCGCGCCGCGCTGCGCTGACCCCGGGGCGAACACCATACGATGACGCAATGTCAGCACTGCCCTTGATCTTCACCGCGGGCTGGGCGAGCGGGGTCAACGCCTATGCGGTGATCCTGCTGCTCGGCATCTTCGGCGCGACCGGCCTATCCGACGATGTGCCGGAGGCGCTGCAACGCACCGATGTGCTGATCGCGGCCGCGGTGCTGTTCCTCGTCGAGGCCGTCGCCGACAAGATCCCCTACCTGGATACCTTGTGGGATGCCGTGCACACCATCGTGCGGCCCGCATCCGGCGCGGTTGTCGCCGCACTGCTCGCCGGGCAGGACGGATCACTGCCCCAACTCGCGGCCGGCGCCCTCGGCGGCACCACCGCCCTGGCCAGCCATCTCATCAAGGCCGGTACGCGCATGGCGATCAACACCTCACCGGAGCCGGCCAGCAATATCATCATGAGCCTCGTCGAGGATCTGGGCGTCGGCGGCATTATCACCATCGCGATCTTCCATCCGATCGTCGCGGCCTGCTGTGCTGGCACACTGCTGGTGATCGGCGTGATCCTGGTGTATCTGCTGGCGAGCCGGATCCGCCGCTCTCTGATCCGGCGCAGACAACGCCGTGCGGCCAAACGCGCAGCCGCCGTCTGATCGCGCACCGTCACCGGCCCGAAATTTCTGCGGCGCAAGCGATTTCAACCGATTCAGGTGGGCTTGCGCCACACCAATGAGTAGCGCCAGAAGACCAGCCGACGCACCCGCGCACCAGGAAGTATCGTTGCCACCTGCTTGCTCACCTGTCGCGTCGTCAGCGGCGGATCGAGCGCAACCGGCATGGCATCATGGGTCGCCTCGACCGCATACCAACTCCCCCGACCCCGCGCGCGCAGGGTCCGAAACACCATTCCGAGCACCCGATGCCCGATGGCCGCAACCAGCTCAACGGGCGCCTCCCGCACCAGATCATGACGCGGCAATGCCACGGCGGCGAGCACACCACCCGGTCGCAATGCCCGCGCCAACAGCGGCAACACCTCGTCGAGCGGCATATGGTGCAACGTGCTGATCGACACGATGGCGTCGTAGGCTCCCTCGCGCAACGGCTCGGTCCGCACATCGCCGAGGATGCAGTTGACATTGTCCGGCGTGGCCTGCTTCGCCGCATCGATCATCACCGGTGATCGATCGATGGCGTCGACCTGCTCGACACGTCGGGCGAGTTCGGCCGCGAAAGCTCCTGCTCCACAACCGACATCCAGCACACGAGTGCAAGGGTCGGGCAGCTGTCGCAGGAGGAATCGGTGGTAGTACGCGTTGTGACTCCAGTTGAAGTTACTCATCGAGCACACTCCCGGTCGGAAACAGCACGATGCCGGTGATCGAGCAGCACGTCGGGAATGCTGAATGCTCGTCGCAATCCACTGATCACCGAATACATAACCTGCCGACGCATCACCATCCGGCCATGGTAGGTCGGTGGTCGTCTCCGGTGTGTTCGGCTTTCGGTCGGACGGTGTGCGTATTCTCTCCGGGTATCCGAAGACAGACCGACCGGTCCAGCAGTGAGGATCACCGATGTCGTACAGTCCGCCGCCGGAACCGACCAACCTGGCCAAGCAACCCGGGACGGTGACTCCCGGTCCGAACGCCGGATACCACGCCCCCCTCGCGCCGCCGGATCCGCTCTCTCCGAATCTGCCTCAGCAGCGACAATCCTGGGCCTATCCCAGCGGCGCCGGATGGCAGGGCGGGCCACAGCCGACCGATCAGCGGCAGGGGGTGGGACCCGCTGTCGCAGCGCTGATCCTCGGCATCGTCGGTTGCCTACTTCCGTTCCTGCCGATCGACCTGACCGGCGTGCGCCCCTTTATCGGCCTCCCGTTCGCCATGGCCGGACTCGTCCTCGGGATCGTCGGCTGCACCGGACGACGCCGCGGCAAGGCCCTGGCAGTCACCGGAATGATCCTGTCCGCCATCGCACTTGCCGTCGAGTTCATCATGATCGTCAACCAGGCGAGCTGAGCAGCATCCGTTGTCGAAGGCGTCCACACGGTTGTGACGGAAGGTTTTGTTATCACCGGTGAGGCGAGCTGGCCTTTCGGTGTCCAGCGACACGGCAATCCACTGTCTTTGTGCTAGTGGGGAATTGGCCGGAGCGATGGGGGTCAGCGCATTGCGCGGATACACCCGATCGTTCGTATCAGCCGGGTTAGAATCCATGCGCATGTCAGATCTCCCGCTGCCAGAGCCGAACTCGGCACAGCCGGACAGGCCCCTACCCGCGTTTCCCACGCTGAATGATCCGACTGTGACCTTCACGGCGGGGCCCGACACGGCGCGGCGACTATCCCGAACCTACATGCGCTACATGACACTTCAGCCGCGACGCCTCGTGTGGTTGATGGGCTACACCGTGATTGTCATTGCCTTGGCCAGCGCTGCCTGGGGCGAGGGCGGCGCCCTGCTCGCATTGTTCACCGTCTTGATCGTCGCCTGGCGCTCCTGGGTGCAGACACAACAGGCAGAGAAAGCGTTCGAGCGTCGACTCGGCAGCAGGTCCTACGCAGACGGCGCCGTCTCGACTGCCCACCATGGCGCGGAAGCGGCCGATTTCGCCTCGCCGACAACATATTTCAGGCTGTACCACGCCGACATCGCACGTCTCGAGGTGCGCGGTTCCGCGGTTGTCATCCGATTGCGTCCGCCAACGTTCTACGTGATCCCGCGTGAGCTATTCCCCGACTCGGTATTGAAAAGGCTGTCCGGAACCGGACTGAAGATCAGCGGATACCCGTAGTTGTCCGCGCAGCCGCCTCGGAAGTGGCAGATCGAAGTTGTTCCAAACGGCTGCGCCCCTCGTGATTCGCTGGCAGCGATCGCCGCCGAACACGAGCATCTGTTGAACTCGATTCGGTCGAGCCCGAATTCGCCGCGCGGGCGGTGGTCGCACCGGTGCGGACAGGGGTCGACCCCGAGGTCTTGATCGGGCGACTCTCTCGGATGTCACAGCGGATCCAGCGCACCATCTACCAGGCTCTAGGCCACGGCCAGCGCACCCGGCTGGTCGATCCCCTACTGCCGAAAGTGCGGCGCCGTTTCGGAGATGCCGTGGCCGCGCGGGTGCTGCCGAATGCTCGACCCCGGTGGTCGCCAAATATTTGCCGAAGCTCGACTACGCCGTCGGGAACCGGACGGCATTGGGCCGCAGACACATCGATGCGGTCCTCGATCATGTCGAAGGGCTCGCGGCGCGAGCGGGTGAGGCGGATCGGCCCGGATTATGGGAGTGGATCGCGGCGGTAGTGTTTTCCGCCGCGATCCACGATCCCGACCGGCTGCTAGCCCTGGCCGCCAAGGCGATCCGGCACACCTCGATCTACCGAATGAACGGGGCGGCGCGGGCGAGACCGACCGCCAACTCGCCGCCCAGGCGATCCCCGTACCGACCAGCTGGCGCCGGTGGAGTCCCCCCGATACCGCGATGATGTTGGCGCACCGAGTCTGTGAACTCGATGGACTCGGACTGTGGTGGCCCGCCGCGTCGGCCCGGACGGTTGCCGACTGAATTCTGACACTGCGCAATTCGGTAGCGGGCGTGCCGCGCCAGTCGACCACGCGGCACGCCGGGCGGGGCGCCCCGTTGCGCCCGCCGTCACTGTTTCGGCGACGTCAGCGTCCGGGGCGGGTCATTGGTCGGCTAACGCGGACCCCGGGACGTCGCCAATAGTTGCAGTGACGCTGTCAGGGCAGCGTCACTATTGCGGATGAGGGTCGCCGTCGAATACTTCACTGCTCGGGCAAACGGCGGCGGCCACCGGCCACGTCGGTTACCAGATCAGTGTAGCCGTCAACGAGTTCTGCCAGGTGGTACCAATGTTTATGGGTATTGTCGCTGCGCGCGCCATCGACATCGATGGCCGTATTCGCGTCCACCCAACTGCGCGCCATCCGATCCACCACCGCCCCGAGGCTCTCGGTATGTAGTGAAGCACCGTTGCGATGCTGCGGGACCTCCTGCGCGATCCACTCATTGATGTCGTCCACGAGTTCGCTGCGACGGCAGTCGATTTCGGCAATTAGGCCCATATCGTGCACCTGAGCACGGCGTGCGTGCAACTCGGCCAGCGCGTGCGCGGATCGCAGCAATTCGAGATCTTGGAAACGACGCCCCTGAAATGCACACAAAATCTGCGGAGCGGTCGGCAGCACCCCTACCGTCGGCGCGCTCATCGCCATACCCCGAATTCACCCGACACCAACGCGCTTTGTACCAACATGATTGGCTCTCGATTCGGTTATCCCGGTCATCGGATCGGTTGTTCTCAACTAGCGTAGCTGGATCATGCTCTTACAAATGCAAGAACGCAAGAGTGCGTTCTCATTGCTGCGGTCACCCCCGATCCCCACCCCCACCCCCCACAACCCCCGAGTGACAACAACTTTCACACTCGCCACACATCAACAAACAACCCCGATGGCCAAAAGTTAACCACCCCCACCCCACCCCAAACCAAGCACCGATAGCCGCCGAGAATGCGCTGGCACAGGAGGGCTCTCGAGGTGCACCTACATGAGCGCATGGTGATCACTCGTCCAAGAGGGCGGCGGCAGCTGGCACGTCTCGGTCGGGCTTGCTCGGATATCTGTGTCGTGGCTGGTGGAAGTTCGGCGCGGTCCGCCTGCGAAGGCGTGGGGGTGCAGCGTCGAAATCGTCATGCTCTCGCAGGAAAAAGTCCGAACTTCCTTGCTGTGAAAGGCGGTATTCTCTGACGCTATGGCAGGCAAGCGCACAGTCCTCACGGCGGGTTTGCGGCGGCTCTCGGTGCTGCTGACCGAGATGCGCGAACATGCGGGCCTCAGCAAAGAGGAGGTCAGCGGCAGGACCGGCATCAATATCACCACGCTGTACCGCATCGAGACGGCGCAGGCGCGGCCGCAGCGCCGCACACTGATGGCGATGCTCGATCTCTACGGCGTCACCGAACAGCAGCGCGCGGATGCGGTGGAGTTGTTGTCGGACGCGCTCAAGCCCGGTATGTCACGGCCCTACGAGGCGACGCTGACCGAGGTGCACGCGGCCTATATCAACTTCGAATCCGAGGCACTTTCGGCCCGGCACTACCAAACTTCCTATATCCCAGGGCTATTGCAGACCTCGGAGTACGCCGAGGCGGTCATCGATACCAATATGCCGAAGCTGGACGCGGCCACGGTGCAGCACAATGTGCGGGCGCGGATGGATCGGGCCATGCACCTCACCAAGACCGATCCGCTGGAGCTCTGGGTCGTACTCGATGAGGCGGCGATCCGGCGCGTGGTCGGCGGGGTGGATGTCATGAAGGGGCAGCTGAAGCGGCTCTTGGACGATTCGCAGATGAAAAACGTTATCCTGCAAATACTTCCGTTCTCCGCAGGTGTGCATCCCGGCATGGCCGGTGCGTTCACACTGCTGGACTTCAAGGATCCCGCCGATCCGGAGCTGGTCTATGTGGAGGGCATCGCGGGCGATCAGCTGATCGAGGGTCATCCGCAGATCCGCCGCTTCGGCATCATTTTCGATCAGCTGCGGGCGATGGCTTTGAGCCCGCGCGACTCCATGGCGCTCATCGCCAAGGCATCCGACGAGATGCGCTGATCAGCTGCGACTGGCTCGCCGATACCCCACTGTCGCGGGTATCGCGAAGACTATGATCGCGCCGACACACCAGGCCAGGGTGGCCAGCAGCGGCTCGCGCACCGGACCGCCGACGGACAGGCCCTTCATGGCATCGATGGCATGCGACATCGGCTGATCGCGCACGATCGGCGCGGCCCACGCCGGATAGGCGAACAGCGGCACGAACCCGGTACTGAAGAACATCAGCAGCGATGACCCGAGCGAAACTATCTCCACCAGTGCGGCTTTCGCACTGAACACAGCCACCGCGGTGACCATGGTGGCGAAGGCGATGCCGAACAGCAGTGGCACCCCGAACAGCGCGATACCAGCGATCAGGCCCTGATGGAATCGGAAGCCGAGCGCCACCCCAACCACGAACATCACGCTGGTGCACAACAGGATCCGGATCGCCTCCGCGACGATGCGCGCCGCCAGTCCGGACGCGCGGTGCACCGGCAGCACCCAGAAGCGGGCCAGCAGACCCTCATCACGCTCGCGTCCGAGGGTGATGGCACCGGCCACCGAACCGGACATCACGCCGACCAACGCCACCATCGGCACCGAGCCGTAGAGTGCGTTCTCACCCGTGAAAGCCGAAATCTGTTGTCCTAGGACAGTATTCAATATGAACAGCAGGAGCGCGGGGAAGACGAGCGACTGCACGACCGTCAGCGGATCACGCCACCAGCGCATCAGCAGCCGCTTGGTCTGGATCATCGTCTGCGGGATCAGCAAACGCCAGATCTCGGTCCGACCGGTGACCGCGGGCAACTCCCGGGCGGGATCCAGTACCTGAGTCATGACGACCTCCGCATCGACATGTATACCGCCCCGGCGCCGAACATCATGGCGGGGATGACTGTCCAGGCCAGCGCGGGTCCGAAGATCGACCAGCCGACCACGCCCGCATGGCCCGATGGATCACCGGCGAGTGCCCGCAGCCCGTACACGAAGTGCGAGATCGGCTGGTTGCGTGCGAAACCCTGGATCCACGTCGGGAATTGGGAGGCCGGTGCGAATCCGGTGGAGACCATGCCGAGGATCAGCTGCGGCAGGATCAGCGCCTGGGTGGTCGCCTCCGGGCTCTTGGTCGCGGTGCCGAGCAGATCCGCGCCCAGGCACAGGTCCAGCGCTATCAGCATCGCGTACCCGATGAAACCGATGGTGTCCCACCAGCTTCCATAGAAGCGGAAGCCGATCACATGGGCGGAGGCCAGGGCCGCGGCCAGTGCGACCGCCGCCCGGAACAGTGCGGTCGTGACCCGCGCCGCGAGCGGCACCGCCGAAATCATCGGCATCGATCCGAACCGGGTATTGAGCCCGTCCCTGGCATCGGAGGCCGACCGGAATGCGGCCGTGATGGCGCAGAAGGCGACCGCCTGCATGACGATCATGGGCGTGAGGAACTGGGCGTAGCTGCTCAGGCCGTGCCCTTTGAAGGTCATCACGCGATTCAGCGGCACATAGAACCCGACGGTGAAGACCGCTGGCGCGAGCAGTGCGGTGATCAGTTCGCCATTGCGCCAGGCCGGCCGGACCAGACGCCAGGTCAGCGCCCACCACTGCGCCGCGGTCGCCATGCGCGGCGGTGGTGCGTCCACCAGCCGCTCACTGCTCAGGCGGCGGTATTCCTCGTCGCCGCGTTGCTGCTGGACGGTGCTCGATCCAGCGTCGCTGCCGATGCTCATCCGCACGCTCCCATCCTGCGCGTCATCCGTGCCCGTTGGTGGGGAACCAGCTGTTCTCAGCATGTCGCACACACCCTCGGCCGGTCCAGCTTTCCGCGCTGCTCCTGTACCACCGCAATCTCCTTTAGCACCTCGGCAGCCGTCATCGAGTCGCCCCGATGCCCCGCGTATCCGCGCAAATGCGGCCTCTGACGTGCGGGCGCCCCGCGCCTCCCGAATCGCGCTCGGCCCACCCGCAGAGTTCCGGCGCGTCGGAGGAACCGCTCAGGCGCCCCGAATGGCCATCGTCGATGGCGATAGCTTCGCCGAGGCCGTCGCGGACCACCGCGCTCTCGACAACCCGCAGGTAGCCGGTGCCGAACTCGCGACCGGCCCACCGGCCGAACTCGGCCAGCACATCGAGATGCAGATCGCCGACTATCTCGATGTATCGGGCCATGGCGATCGGCGCCGACCCGGCTACCTGCTCGGGGAATCGGATACCGTGCCGGGCGGTCGACGACGGACGCCTTCCGGCCGCCGTATCGCGCCGAGACATGTCTTCGATATCCGATACCACCGGTCGATACCGCATAGTCCCCTCGTCCGCTTTCGTCCCTGCCCACCGAAACCGGGCGCGCCGCCACATCGCGACGTTCATCAAATCTCGTAGACGAGAGCATGTTTCGATACCGCCCCCGAGTGTCGCAATGACGCCTCCCGAGGGTCCCGAAATCCCCACCAAGGTGTATGCGCGAGATCTCTGTCATATCCGCCCGGCGCGCGAATCATACTGCGTCGCTATCACTCTCGGCGGGGGGCCGAATCGTGGGGTGACGACCGCGCACGGGGTGAGTAAGGTATGCCCCGATGACCAGCATGGAAGCCCGGTTCCGTGACGCCGCACGGACCGTGCCCCTCCCCAGTCCTTGGAATCTGTCCGCCTACCTCGCAAAGGTCGCCGCGCACCGCGGCCGTTCCATCTCGCTGCAGGCGGTCCCCGCGTCCGCGCTGGCGGATATCGGCTGCCGCGGCAGTGGGCTCTGGGTGGCACGCGGCCGCGACGACATCATCGTTTACGACGCCTCCGCCACCGAGCGCAATGTGGACCACATCATCCTGCATGAGATCGGACACATGCTGTTCGGACATGGCAGGGGCGAGACGGCGGCCGCCGCGCCGATCGCGCCGACGCTGGCCGCGCTGCTACCTACCCTTTCACCAGCCTCCATCGAACATGTGCTCGGCCGCAATGAATTCGGCGCCGATCGCGAACGGGACGCGGAGGTCTTCGCCGATATGACCATGGTCTACGCGACCCTGCCGCGCCGCAGGGATCGGTCGTTTCGGCTGTTCGGGCGCGGGCGCTAGGGACCGTCGGGTAATCGACGAGTTCCGGCGCGCAACTCGTCGACGAGATCCTGATAGGCGTCGGCCAATTCGTTGAGCCGCACCCACGCGTCATAGAAGACGGATTCGGGCGCGTGCGCGAGCGGCACGAAGGCCTGCGTGGTCATCCTGGCCAGTCGATCCACGATCTGGCCGACGGTCTCGGTGTGCAACTGTGCGGCGGTGCAGGGCACCGGCATCGCCAGCGTTACCCAGAGGTCGATCGTCCGGACCAACTGAGCGCGCCGCCGATCCAATTTGGCCATCTCACTGATCGGTGTCCGCTCGCGAATCTCGTGCAACTGCGCCAGTTCCCCCGCCGCTTCCAACATTGGATGATCCTCATGCGGCAGCCCGCGAAACGCGGCCAGCAACAGATCCCGGCCCGGCATCATCCGGTCGCTTCCGACATAGCTCATCTCGGCCTCCCGCCGACGCCCGACGCCGTCGGCGCACCATCCGACCAGCAATGTCGTTGCCGCACCGCCCGACCGCACCCCACACCCCGATTATCGACCCGGATCCCCGTCCGCGGCCAGAAACCGCCGATATCAATTTGTTACAGATCAGCCGTGGCGGCGCTACCCCCTCGATGGGTGCGAGCAGTCGCGGCAGGGGGCATGCCGGCACGGACCGTTCGACTAGGCGGGTATGCCCTCCGCGCCGTCGGCCAGGTAGTCCGGACCACCGACATAGAAGGTACGGCCGGATGCGGTTGCGGCACCCGCGGCCTCGGCGACGACAGCAGCGAACTCGGCGATCGTCGGGAGCGTGCAGTGGTCGCGGCGGGCCGACACCGCGTCTGGATTGCGACGTTCGAGCAGGCGCACGATGATCGTGCCGTCGATCATGTCACCGGACACCACATTCAGTCCGATTCCCCGCGCGGCCAGCTCGGGAACCATGGCCCGCAACGCGTCTTCACCAGCCCGCTTACTCGCGGCGATCGGCTCGTAGTCCGCCGGAACGGGCTTGCGACCGTGGAAGTGCGCCTGATGGCTGGTCACGAAGACGATCCGGCCGCCGGCGGGCAGATGCGGCGCGGCCTGGCGCACCAATCGAACCTGCGCGTCGCGGTTGAGCGCCATCGCGTAGTCGGGACCGGCATTGCGCTCGAGTCCGCCGGATGCGTTGAGCACCAGCACATCCAGCCGGCCGAACGCCGCCACCACACCGGCGATCAGCGCGGCGGTCGACTCCGCATCCGCGAGATCCGCGCCCGCGATCGATGCGCTGCCACCGGCCGCGATGATCTCCTCGGCGATCGCCTCGGCGCGCTTGCGCTTCTCGCGATAGTTGACGATCACATGGTCACCGCCCGCCGCCAGCACCTTCGCCGTCTCGGCCCCGATCCCTCGGGAAGCACCGGTGATCAGCACAATCCGTCGTTCCGTCGAGTCGCCCACCGTCTCCCTCTCACCGATCAGCCCACAGCAACGCTTCTAATTTAGAATCACTATGGTAGTTCGAAATGAGAAGTGCAAGCGGAGCGAAACCGTCCAGGGGTGGAACCGACCCGGCGCACGCGCCGATGCTGGCGACCATGGACCTCATCGGCCAGCGCTGGATTCTGCGCGTCCTATGGGAACTCGAACCCGGCCGGCTGGGCTTCCTCGAACTGCGCCGCCGCATGGGCAACTGCTCATCGAGCATGCTCTCCACCCGCCTGCAACACCTCCAGTCCGCGGGCGTGATCATCAAGAATCCGGACAAAACCTACGAACTGACCCCTGCCGGACAAGAACTCACCCAAGCCCTGCAACCACTCTGGGACTGGTCCGAACGCTGGACCCCAGCACTGCCCGACTAGCCGCGGTCCCGTTCGAGAGCCGCACCTCACCTGTGGTTCCTGATGGCGGATACGACGAAGGCGGTCCCCGGAGCACATCCGGGAACCGCCTTCGGGGGCAGCGTTACTTCAACCGAAGCTTGCCGAACAGACCTTCCTTCTCGTCCTCCGGTCCGGCAGTGAAGTACAGCGAGTCGGCGTCGCCGAGGCTCTCGCCATTGCCGAACATCAGGGCCCACAGACCAGGGATCTCGACCGGCTTACTCTTCTCATCGCGCAGGTAGTCGACGAACTTGCCGGTGGCGTCGTCGTAGGCGAGCACATGGCCGAGGCCGCCGAAATTGCCGACGAGCAGCTTGCCGCTGAGCGGACCGAAGTTCGCTGGAGCCACCGCGACACCCCACGGCGCGTTGAGACGACCGCCGTCGTCGAGGATGCGGACGAGCTTGCCGTTGGCGTCGAACTCGGCGAGCTTGCCCTTGGCTGGCTTACCGTTGGCGTCCTTCTCCTGGTCCTTGTCGAGGGAATCCTCTTCGGCCTTGTCGAACTTCGTCGCGTCCTGCTCATCGGGCTTGGTGTCGGCGTAGGCGACGAAGACGCGGTTGCCGATGGTGGTCACATTGAACGGGGCCGGATCGCCGGGCTTGGCCTTCTTACCCTTTTCCGGTGCGGCCGCATCGATCTGGTCGCCGGTGGCGAACGGGTTGGCGAAGCCGACGGTCGGAATCAGCTGCCAGTCCTTGTCGAACGTGCGGATCTGCGGGTTCTCGCCGAAGTCGGCGGCGAGCAGCTTATCGGCGGACGGCGTCAGCGCGATGCCGAAGAACGCCATGCCCTGCGATTCGCCGTCGAAGACCAGATTCGCGGGACCGTCGTGGCGGATGATCGCGCCCTCCGGGCCGAGTTCGGTCCACGCCGAGATCTTGCCGGAGTCGGTGGCGAAGATGAAGCGCGACGAACCGGTCAGCAGCAGCGGGCCGCCATCCGCGTCCACCGGCTGATCACGCACGACGAACAGGTCCGAGGTGATCGGCGCGCCGTTGAAGACGACGCCGGTGGTCTTGCCGATGCTCTTATCCGAGGTATCGGCGTCCGCGCCCGGAATCGTGACGATCTTCAGCGGATCCTGGAACAGCTTCTGCACTTTGGGATCCGCCGACGCGCTGACATCGCCGACGAACTGGAAGGACTTGCCGCCCGCGCCGACCCAGAAGTGCCCGCCCGCACCCTTGGGGCGATCGGCCAGACCCCAGGCATTCACCATGTCGGGGAAGGTGTACTGCGCCTTGTATTCGGCCTTGTTGGCGGCGAGGTTGGTCTGCGCGTAGTGATTGCCGTCCAGGGCGGGCACATCATCGCTCGGCGACTTCGAATCCGAGCATGCCGCGGCGACGACCAGGGCCGCACCCAGCACCGCTACGCGCAGCAGACCATTGCGGGTCCGGGACCGCCACGCACCGTTCCGGCGCGATTCACTCCAGCGTCCGTTCAACATCTTCGTCCTTTCCGGCCTTCGCTACCCTCATATGGCGATTAGGCGATGCTAACCTTAGCTTGGCGGAATTTAGACAGTATGGGAGCACCCGGGAATCGACAGGTTTATGCTGTCGCCCGTGGTCGCCCCCCAGCCTTCCGTCGCACCCCATCCCGATATCGCTCCGCTCGCCGCGCTACTCGGCACCTGGCGCGGTCCAGGGCACGGTGAATACCCGACCATCGAATCCTTCGACTATGTCGAGGAAATCAAATTCGGCCATCTCGGCCGACCGTTCCTCACCTACCGCCAGCGCACCCGCGCCGCCGACGGCAGCCGCCCCATGCACGCCGAAACCGGCTATCTGCGCTGCCCGCGCCCGGATCACGTCGAGCTGATCCTGGCGCACCCGACCGGCATCACCGAGATCTGTGAGGGCAGCCTCACCATCGCCGACGGTGCGCTGCAGATGGAGTTCGAATCGACCAGCATCGGCCGCAGCAGCACCGCGAAAGTGGTGACCGCCCTCGGCCGTTCGATCGTATTGACCAGTGACACCATCGAATACACGCTGCGCATGGCCGCGGTCGGCGAACCACTCACCCACCACCTCGCCGCAACTCTCCACCGCGTCTGACCCCGCACATCCGGGTTGGTCACCTCACATGTGTGCGGTGACCGTGGGGCAAACCGGTGTGCCAGGTCAGTCGCGCGTTGTGTCGGGGCGCCAGGGAATGTAGATCCGCCCGTCGGCCTTCGCGGCGGCCTCGGCCGAATGGAGCTGGTACGGCGTGATACCGCCCGCTTCCCAGGCACCGACCGAACCCGCCGCAATGGCCTCGGCCGCCTTCGGCGCCAAACCGATCTCATTGCGTACCACCGCGATCGGACGGTCGGCCAGTGCGAACCAGTCCAGGTCCAGAAAGTCGTGACTGCCGTGGGTCAGCGCGCCACGACGCATGGCATCGCCGAGGCGGGTCGCCATGCCCGCGGTGCTCAGATGCCCCTCGTTGGCCTCGAACAACCCCGCACCCGCATGCAGATAGCCGGTTTCGAACAGCGAAATCACCATGGCCAGCAGGCTGAACGCGCGCGGATCGTCATTGGCGCGCGCCATGAACGCGAACACCTCGATCTCGTTCTCCAGGGTGGTGCCGTATCCCGCGAGCACATGCACCCAATCGTGCTGGGCCAGCAGCGGCGGCGCCGAACCCGGCAAACCCGGGGTGACGAAGCCGCGGTCGGCATAGAAATCCGATACGCCGCGCCCGAGCGTGCCGACCGGCAGCTCGCGCAGGGTGGCCCAGCGCGCCGCCAAGGCCGGATCGTCGCTGACCTGCCCCCAGGACGAATCCAGGCTTTCGGTGTGCAGCGCGGTGATCCGGCTCGGATCCAGCCCGCCGAGGTAACCGTTGCGATCGAAGTCGACCGCGGCCAGTTCGATCGCGCCCTCGGCGTACTTGTGCGCCACCGCGATCATGTCGTCGTCGACCTCGAGCGCATCGGCGAATTCGCGCAGTTTGGTCGCGACCAAGGGCGGTAGCGGCCGCACCACCAGCGCCGACAGCAACATGGTCTGCACGACCCGCTCGCGGAAGATCCGATTGCGCCGGGCCAACCCGACCGCGAAGGTCTGGGCGTCGATGGGCCGCAGCGTGTCCAGATCGACACGATGACCGGTCATCGACAGGAACAGCGCCGGGATCAGCAATTCCTGCAGCGGGGCCAGTCCGTCTTCACCGCCCGCCGCGGCCACCACACCGCTCGCGATCAACGCGACTTCGGCCGCATCCGGCGGGGTCAGCAGTACATCGTCCATCCGGTCAACACTCCAGCAAGATCGCCAATGACGTCCACCGCCGCGGTGGACGCCTCACAGTATCGAACCGAATTCCGCACGGCGACTACCTGTTTCGCCGAGGGCGTAGTCGAAGCGGGTCGACGCGGACAAAGGGATTGCTTCGGTACGTATGCTGAATTCATCGCGTGAGGCTTCCGTCGGCGAATCAGCCGTGGGCAGAGGCGGTCCGGAAGCAGAATGCGCTCGGAGGGGAATCAAGTGGGCTCTGCGCGCTCGAATCGACCGGCGCTCGATCTTCGAGTGCTCGGACCGGTGCGCCTGCTGGTCGACGATCAGGCGATACCACTACCCGGTGCCAAACTCCGCGCCCTGCTCGCCATGCTCGTCATCAACCGCCGCAATGCCGTCGCGAAAACCACACTGGCGAACAGTATTTGGGATGACGAGAAGCCCAATCGCGCGCTCGACGGCCTCTACGCCTATGTCTCGAATCTGCGCACCATTCTGCGTTCGGCCGGGGTCGACGACCGGGCCATCCTGCGCACCGTAGACGCCGGATATCTTCTCGATATCACCGATGACCAGTGCGATGTCGGCCGCTTCGAGCGGTCGCGGACCCAGGGCTCACTGGCCTTCACCACCGGTGATCTGGAAACCGCGGCCGAATGCTTCGCCGCCGCACTCGCGGAATGGAGCGGTGAGGCCGTCGCCGGGCTGCGCGGCCTACGCTTCTTCGACAATTTCGCCACCGATGTGGACGAACGCCGATTGAATGCCAACGCCGACCGCCTGGACGCGGATATCGCATGCGGTCGCGAGGGTGCTGTCCTCGGCGAACTGACCGCGCTGACCACCGAACACGCGGTGAACGAGCGGCTCTGGCGACTGCTGATCTCCGCGCTGTACCGCGCGGGCCGACAGGCCGACGCGCTGGCCGCCTGTCTGCGCATCCGTCGCAACCTCGCCGACCAGCAGGGCATCGATCCGGATCCGCGAACGCTCGCGCTCGAGGAGGCGATCCGCAGCCAGCAGGTGCTGCCGGCGGTCACCTCCTCGCCGGGTGCGACCAAGCGGGATCTACCCGATGTGCTGCACCAGGCGTGGCTGCGGGTCGGTGACGGTGAGGCGATCGCCATTCCGGCGACCGGGCTGCGGATCGGCCGCGAATGGGATAACGACGTCGTGCTCGACGACGCCAGGGTCAGCCGCAAACACGCGCGCATCGTGCCGCGCGAGAACCGGATCTTCATCCGGGATCGGGATTCGGCCAACGGCGTATACGTCAATGGCGTCCCGATCGGTGCCGATACCGTGCTCGCGCACGGCGATGTCATCCGAATCGGTTCCACCACACTGCGTTACGAAATGCCGGACCAGCCGGAGAACGGCAACCGCACCACGCACCGACGTGGTCAGTAACCCGTGGGCAGGGCGGCGAGCATGTCACGCGTCACCGCGACGGCGTGATCCGAACTGCCGCCCTTGACGAGCAAGGTCGCGAAGGCGAGATCCCCGCGATAGCCGACGAACCAGGAATGCGATCCACCGTCGACCTCGGCCTCTCCGGTCTTCCCGTACACCTCGCCCTGGTCGGCAATGCGTTCAGCGGTACCCCCGGTGACCACTTTGCGCATCATCATGCGCAAACCGTCGACCACCTCCGCTCCGATGGCCGGCCGATCCCCCTTGATCTCAGTGGTGCGTCCGGCGATCAGATACGGCACCGGTGCGCAACCGTGCGCGACGGTTGCGGCGAGCACCGCCATCCCGAACGCACTCACCACCACCTTGCCCTGTCCGATGCCGTCCTCGGTGCGCTGGATCACATCCTCGGCCGATGGCACCGAACCCGATACGGTCGGCAGGCCGGGGACCGTATATCCCTGTCCCACACCGAATTTCGCAGCAGTATCGTGCAGGGCGTCGCCCGTCAGTTCACTGGCCAGCTTCGCGAACGCGGTATTGCAGGACCGCTCGTAGGCGATCGCCATCGGCACATCACCGAGCTGGAAGAGGTTGTAGTTCGGAATTGTCCGCTCCCCGATGACAATTCGGCTCGGGCACGGCAGAACCGTTTCCGGCGTCGCCTTTCCGGCCGACATCGCGGCCGCCGCGGTCACCGTCTTGAATACCGAGCCCGGCGGATACTGGCCGATGGTCGCCACCGGACCGTCGCGATCGGCCGCCCTGTTCTGCGCGACAGCGAGAATCGCGCCGGTCGATGGCCGCAGCACCACCATCATCGTCTGCTCCTCGCGAGCCCCGACGGCGCGCTGCGCGGAGTTCTGCACATTGCGGTCGATGCTGAGCGAAAACGACGGTGCGGGTTGCGAGGGCACTTCGGTGAGCACATCGGTGTCGGCGCCATTGGCATTCATGGTGACAACGCTCCAGCCCGCCTTGCCGTCCACCTCGGCGATCACCGTTTTGCGCACCTGTGCGAGCAGATCGGGCGCGAAATCGCGGTCGGTGGGGACCAGATCCCACTGCTGGGTCATCGTTACCCCGGGCAGACCGATGAGATCGGCACTGACCTGGCCGAATTCGTTCTCGCTCAAGAGCGCGACGGTGTAGGCGCCCTTGGCGCCGTACGCCGCGCTGAGGATCGCCTCGGGGGTGAGCCGCTCGTCGAAGCGATGCAGCGCCGCCGCCAATGCGGTCGCGGTGTACCCCGGATCCGGTGCGGAGGCCACGGTGAACGCGACCCGGGATACCTTGCCCGGCACCAGCACATCGCTGCCGGACTGCTCGTTCACTCTGGCGCGCGGGGCCGGGTTGGCGCGCAGTGCCATGGTCTGGGTGTCGCCGAGTTTGGGATGGATATCGGAGGAGGTCCAGCGCACCATCCAGCGGCCGTCGCTGCGGCCCATCTGTAACTGGCCCGTGTATTTCCAGATCCGGTCCTTGGGCAGCCGCCATTGGTAGGTGTAGTCGACGGTCGCGGTGTCGCCGGTGACCCTGGCCGCGCCGCTGTGCGCGCTCAGTTGCTCGGCTTGTAATTCGTCCCATGCGGAACGCAGTGCGGCGGTTGCCTTCTCGGGCTGACTGGTCAGCTCGGCGGCCGCGACGACATCATGGTTCGCGAAGGCGGCCAGAAAGGCGTCGGCCGCGGGCACCGGTCCCTGTGGGCTGGCCGAACAACCGGTTCCCGCCGCCACGAGCGCCACGACGGCCAGCGTGAGAAACATACGTCTCGACATCGGCACCGATCGTATAGCCAATCGCGGGCAAACGGCTGTGGCACACCGATGTTCGACACGCCGTATTCAGTCGAGCAGAACGGTGGCGAAGGTGGCGATCTGCCGGAATCCGACGCGGCTATAGGCCCGGCGGGCGATCTTGTTGTAGTCGTTCACATACAGGCTGGCGGTGCGGCCCGAGGCCACCACCGCATTGGCGACGGCGGCCGTACCGCGAGTGCCGAGTCCGGCGCCGCGACGTTCGGGATGCACCCACACGCCCTGAATCTGCCCGGTGCGCCGCGACAGCGATCCGACCTCGGCCTTGTACACCACTTCGCCGTCCTCGAAACGTGCCCAGGCGCGGCCGGATTCGATCAAGCTCTGAATCCGGCGACGGTAGCCACGGCCGCCATCGCCCGCGCGCGGGTCGACGCCGACCTCCTCGATGAACATGGCGATCGCCGCATTGAGATAGCGTTCCAATTCGTCCCGCCGGACCCGGCGGACCTGCGCATCGGCGGTGGCCAATGCGGGTTGTCCGAGGGCGAGCAGCGGCTGCGCACCGCGCAGTTCCCGTGCCGGACCCCAATGCGCGGACAACATCTCCCACAGCGGCAGCGTCAACTCCTGGCGTCCGACCACCGACGAGCACACCCGTGGCCAGCGGACCGCCCGCGTCGCGAACGCGCGCAGCGCATCCTCATTCCCGCGCAACGGCACCAGATTCGCACCGGAGAAGCACAGCGATTCCGACGGTCCGCCCCGGCTCCACAGCTCGCCGTATCCAGCGCCGGCATCCAACCCGAATTCCTGCAACCGTGCCGCCACCATGCACGAGGCGACCGGATCGCTATCGAGGACTCGAAGCACCTGCGCCAGATCCCGGTTTGCGAGCTGACGCGCGGGGGCATCCTTGGCCCGTCGCGCCGGCTCCAGCAGACTCCGCACATCGACAGCCTGCCATGAATCAACTCGAAGTGGTACGTCGATCTCTAGAAGTGGTACGTCGATCCGCAAAAGCGAACCACGAGCCAGTCTTACGAGCGACCGCTCGCGGCCCGCCGCAGGCGCGGCTAGCTGGACACCGTGACGACAGGTTCGCCTGCACCCTCTTGCTCGCCCATCTCCTCGGCGATGCGCATCGCCTCTTCGATCAGGGTCTCCACGATCTGTGCCTCCGGCACGGTCTTGATGACCTGACCCTTGACGAAGATCTGGCCCTTGCCATTGCCCGATGCGACACCGAGGTCGGCCTCGCGCGCCTCGCCCGGTCCGTTCACCACACAGCCCATGACGGCCACCCGCAGCGGAACCTCCATGCCCTCCAGGCCCGCGGATACCTCATTGGCCAGGGTGTACACATCGACCTGGGCCCGGCCGCAGGACGGACAGGACACGATCTCGAGCTTGCGCGGCCGCAGGTTCAGCGACTGCAGGATCTGCCCGCCGACCTTGACCTCCTCGGCCGGCGGCGCGGACAGCGACACCCGAATCGTGTCTCCTATGCCCTCCGACAGCAGCGCACCGAATGCGACGGCGGATTTGATCGTGCCCTGGAACGCCGGACCGGCCTCGGTCACACCCAGGTGCAGCGGGTAATCGGACTGGGCCGCCAGCTGGCGGTAGGCCTCGACCATGACCACCGGGTCGTTGTGCTTGACCGAGATCTTGATATCGCCGAAGCCGTGCTCCTCGAACAGGCTCGCCTCCCACAGCGCCGATTCGACCAGCGCCTCGGGGGTCGCCTTGCCGTACTTCTCCAGCATCCGCTTGTCCAGCGAACCGGCGTTCACGCCGATGCGAATCGGGATGCCCGCAGCACCAGCGGCCTTGGCCACCTCGCCGACGCGGCCGTCGAATTCCTTGATATTGCCGGGGTTCACCCGCACCGCGGCGCAGCCCGCGTCGATCGCGGCGAAGATATAGCGCGGCTGAAAATGGATATCCGCGATGACCGGGATCTGGCTCTTGCGCGCGATGATCGCCAGTGCGTCGGCGTCCTCCTGGCGCGGGCAGGCAACGCGCACGATATCGCAGCCCGAGGCCGTCAGCTCGGCGATCTGCTGCAGCGTCGCGTTGACATCGTGGGTCTTGGTGGTGGTCATCGACTGCACCGAAATCGGGTGATCGCTACCGACGCCGACATTGCCGACCATCAACTGGCGGGTCTTGCGTCGAGGCGCGAGAACGGCCGCTGGTGCGGTCGGCATCCCCAATCCGATTGTGCTGGTCACTTTCGGCTGCCTACTTTCGTGCGTTCTGATCGGGCCGTTCGCCTACCGAGCTTAGCCGTAGGCGGGTTGCGTCCACCTGTGACGGCCATGACATGGGCCATAACAGCTCAATGTCCAGAATTGCCACTGATCCGGGGCCCGCGACAGGCTACCGCGATTTATCGCGTCAACGAAACAGCTGGATCGGATCACGATGTCGGCTACCAGAGATGGGTCACGCTCGAGGCCACCACCTGACACGCCGCTGGGGCACAGTCCTTCGGCCCACCGGTCGATCTACGACGGTACCATATCGACCCAGTACAGCGAGGCCAGCAGTCGACGGCCTCATGGTCGATCAGCTCGATATAGGCCCCTGATGTCTGATCTCCGTACGGGGATCGAGATCCCATACGACACGAGGAGCGCGATTTGGCCGCCGACCAACTGTTAGGAGCGCCAGCGGCAGGATATCGAACACACCGATGGCCAAACGGCCAGTGTCTATCTGCTGATAATTCGGCCTGGCCAGTCCACTGAAAGCTTCCTTGATATTCAGGTAGTCGGCTGCGGATTACCGACGAGCGCGGTCACCCCATTCGCCAAGGGGACGCACCTCACATACGGGCCGTAGGCACCACTTGCCCTTACGTTCTCACATTCTTGAGCAGAATTGAACAGGCGGATTACGGTGTCTTCCCAGTTGTCGTCAATCGCATGAGGGTCCGCTACCGAATACGTCCCCCCTGAACTGTCGAGAAGTTCTCGAGCGATGGCCGTCGCACCTGCAGATTGAGCACCTACGGCGCAAACCAAGCCGCACGCGACGACAACGGCGGCGATCTGACGGATCATGAATCCCTCCCAAATGAACTCCCCTGCCCCAATAGGGCTAACGCGAATCTTGGCCTGCGCCAACGGGTTCTGTCAAGCGGTACGTCGCCTCATCGAGCCTCGGGTAGATCCGGTCGATGACAGGCAGAGACGTTCCGAGGGTTCGACCAATTTGCCCAATCGGCGAGCCGTCATGCGACTCCCGGCTGACATCCGGGCCTCGCTAGAGCAGATGTCGGAGGTATCGGTCCGGTTGAGCGAGAAAATCCCTTGTCAGTCGGACCGGTAGGGCGTCGTCGTAGGCAACCGTCTCGATCTCACCGTCATCAGCGATCTCGTAAATCGTCGCTCCAGGCAACGCCAGCAATATGGGCGAATGGGTCGCCACGACGATTTGACACCGCTGAGCGACCAGTTCCGACAGTCGAGCCAGCACCGCCATGCAGCCGCGGGGTGACAATGCCGCCTCAGGTTCGTCCAGCAGATACAGTCCATCTGGGTAGAAACGATGCCGCACCAGATCCACGAACGACTCGCCGTGAGAACGTTCGTGCAACGACATCCCGCCGAAGACCGCCAACTGATCCGGACCGAGCATTTCGGTTGCGGTAGCAACGTTGTAAAACGACTCGGCGCGAAGAAAGAACCGGCTGCGCGGTTTATTTATGCCCCACCTCAGAACAAGATGCTCGCCCAGCGAAGACTCGGTCGAACGAGTAGCGAAACGGTAGTTCTGGCTGCCACCTTCCGGATTCATCCCGGCGGCGACCGCTATGGCTTCGATCAGGGTCGACTTCCCACTACCGTTCTCGCCCACCAGGAAGGTCACGCCCGGTGCCAATGTCAGTCCACTAGCTCGATCGAGGTGCGTCACCACGGGCAGGCAGAACGGATATTCATCTGAGCGAGTATCCGGCTCCAGCCGTACCTCATGGATATACTGACTCGCTCCAGCTTCTCTCCGCACAGCTCATGCTAACCATGGCGTGAGCGCAATGAGGTCGCCGCGCGACCCTAGAACAGTCGGATCGGGTTGATGATATCCGCGGCGATCGTCAACAGCATGTAGGCGCCACCTATCACCACCGCGACATAGGTGACGGGCAACAGTTTCAGATAGTCGACCGGCGCGCCCGGCGCCAGCCCCTTCCAACCGCGAATCGTGTTACGCACCTTCTCGTACAGCACCACCGCGATATGCCCACCGTCCAGCGGCAATAGCGGCAGCAGGTTGAACGCGCCGAGGAAGAAATTCAGGCTGGCCAGCACCAAAATGAAGACGTTCCACAGGCCGCGCTCCGCGGTCTCGCCGCCGATCTTGCTGGCGCCGTACACACTGACCGGCGTCTCCGGATCACGCTCGCCGCCGGTCACCGCGGTCCACAGCGCCGAAACCTTCTGCGGCATCTGCGCCAGCGATACGAAGGTACGAGTGAATACCTGCCCGGTATACGCACCGGCCGCCGGGATCGCGGCCAACGCGTTGTACTGCAGCGGCTCGTAGTACTCGGAGCCGACGCCGACCGCGCTGACCTCCTTGCCCGGTCCGTTCTTCTGCGCGTAGCGGGTGACGCGCTGCGGGGTGACCTCGATCGTCTTGGTCTGGCCGTTGCGTTCGATGATGTAGGTGAACGTGCCGGTCTGTTTCTGCGTTTCGGCGGTGAACTGCTGCCAGGTGTCCACCTTCACGCCGTTGACCGCCTTGACCACGTCACCGCGCTGCAGTCCGGCCTGCTGCGCAGGCCCGGTGCCGTCACAATGCACCATCGACTGATCCGGATTCTGCGGCGGCACGCAGCTCATCGCGCCAATAGTGGTGGCGGGCGGCTGGTCCAAGCGCGGCAGCCCCCAGCCGACGGCGAGTACGACCAGCAGAATGAAGCCGAGCAGGAAATTCATCGCGATCCCGCCGAACATCACCACCAACCGCTTCCAGGTGGCCTGCCGGTACATGGCGCGGTCGAGATCCTCGGGCGCGAGTTCGTCCAGCGCGGTCATGCCCGCGATATCGCAGAAGCCGCCGAGCGGGAGGGCCTTGAGGCCGTATTCGGTTTCACCGCGCCGGAACGAGAACACCTTCGGACCGAAGCCGATGAAGTACCGCCGCACCTTCATGCCGGTGGCCTGGGCGGCCCACATATGCCCGCATTCGTGCAGCGCGATCGAAATCGTGATGCCGAGGGCGAACAGTACGAACCCCAACGCGAACACCATTTGCTGTACAGCCCTCCTGCGTTGCGCAGCTCGCCTCAAATGAAGTGCGGCCGCCCGCAGCGGCCGCGACTACCCGCGGACGCGCATCCGTTCCCGCGCCGCGAGCACCCCGACCACAGTAACCGGACACCGAGCACCACTCGCTGCCAAGTCTGCCAGGCCAGCATCCGACGGCGCGTCCGATCACATCAAAGGTCGTTCGGTGCCCACGGCCGATCACCGATCGACGAGCGCGCGAGCGTACTCGCGCGCCCAGGTGTCGGCCGCCAGCACGTCTCGCAGTGTCTCGGGTTCGGCGCGCCACTGATCGGCCGCCTCGACGGCGCGTGCGACGGTGCGCACGATATCCGGGAAGCGGATGTGGCCGTCCAGAAAGGCTTGTACCGCAATCTCATTGGCCGCGTTGTAGACCGCGGTGACACTGCCGCCCGCGGTTCCGGCCTGCCTGGCCAGATCGACGGCCGGGAAAACCGCATTGTCGACCGGCTCGAATTCCCAGGTCGACGCGGTGCTGAAATCGCAGGCCGTGGCCGCCCCCGGTACTCGATCGGGCCAGCCGAGTGCCAGTGCGATCGGCAGCTTCATATCGGGCGGACTGGCCTGGGCCAGGGTGGAGCCGTCGGTGAAGGTGACCATGGAGTGCACGATCGACTGCGGGTGCACGGTGACGTCGATGCGGTCGTAGGGCACGCCGAACAGCAGGTGGGTCTCGATCAGTTCGAGGCCCTTGTTCACCAGCGATGCCGAATTCAGGGTATTCATCAGCCCCATCGACCAGGTCGGATGCGCCTTCGCCTCGGCCGGATTCACCGATTCCAGCATTTCGGTGGTCCAGCCGCGGAACGGGCCACCCGACGCGGTCAGCACCAGCCGATCCACCTCCTCGGCCCGGCCGCCGCGCAGGCACTGGGCGAGCGCGGAATGTTCGGAATCGACCGGCACGATCTGGCCGGGTGCGGCGGCGCGTGTCACCAGGGAGCCGCCCGCGACCAGGGATTCCTTATTCGCCAGTGCCAGCCGGGTGCCCGCTTGCAGGGTGGCCAGGGTCGGCTCCAGGCCCAGCGAACCGACCAATGCGTTGAGTACGACATCCGCCTCGGTGCGGCGCACCAGTTCGGTGACCGCGCCGGGGCCGCTCAGTGCCAGGTCGAGTCGCGCTCCCGCAGCCGGATCGGCGACCGCGACATTGCTGGTCCCGGTGGCGGCCATCTGCGCCGCGAGCAGCTCGGTATTGCCGCCGCGCGCGGCCAGGCCGACCACCTCGAATTTATCGGGATTGGCGGCAATAACCTCGAGCGCCTGGGTACCGATCGAACCGGTGCTGCCGAGCAGAAGGACTCTCACAATGTCGGACACGGCCCCATTGTGGCAGCGAGGCCAGCGACGCGCCCGAAGGCGGTAGCCTGCGCAACCACCTAGCACCACCGATCAAACCCAGCCCTGCTGGCTACGACGAGCGGTCGTATGCCACGATATCGGCAGCAACAACCCATACCGAGCTAAGGAGCGATCGTGGCCGCCACGGAACTCGAACCCACTAGTGACCGTGCAATCGTCACCCACGTGGACACCGCCGAGGTTCCGTCCGCCGCATGGGGCTGGAGCGGGGAATCGCGCCGCACCTTCCGCGTCGCGGGCTGGATCGTCTGCGTCATCCTGCTGGCCATGACGATCGGCAACCACAAGGGCCATATCGAGGACATATTCCTGGTCGGCTTCGCCGTCCTGATCGCGGCCGTCATGATCCGCGACTCGATCCTGCGCCGCAAGCCTCGGTAGTCCACGCCGAAAGGTGTTGACCCGGTTGGGGATTCGCCCGCCTAACGCCCTCGTCGCTTGGCGGGCTTTTTCTTGGCACCAGGGTTCTTGACGAAGCCCTTGGCGGCACCGCCGCGCGCGCCCGCCGAGCGTTCGGCGCCGGACTTCTTCGGCGGCTCGGTCTTCTTGCGCTGCGCCGCGGCGCGCGAGCTGCGCTCGGACCGGCCGCGCACGATGCCGACGAACTCTTCGATCAGGTCGGTGGTCTGCGCGCTCGGCCAGACCAGCGCGATCTCGGTATCCGGGACCCCCATCATCGTGCGATAGACGAGGTCGCGGCGGGCGTGCAGGCGGGCGATGGAATGCGGGACGATGGCGACGCCGACACCGGCCGCCACCAATTCCATGGGGCCCGCGACGGTATCGATATCGCTGGTGTCCTGGATCCGTTCGCCCTCCAGATCACCCATGCCCACCTGCTCGAACAGTGACAGCGTGTGATCCTTGGGCAGCACGACGACGGGCAGCTCGCGATACAGCGGAATCGCACTCAGGCCAGCGCGATCGATCGGCAGGCGGACGAAACAGGCGTCGACCCGACCCTCGCGCAGCGCCGCGAGTTGCTCGGCCATCGGGATCGCAACGACCTCGAGCGCGGTATCGGGAAACCGCTCACCCCAGATCCGTGTCCACTTGGAGACCGTGACACCCGGCACGAAGCCGACCCGCAGTGCAACCTCCTGCTGGGCGACCGGCTCGGGCTCTTGGGCTCGGGCGATGATGTCCTTGGCTTCGCGCAGCAATTGCTGTCCGGCCTCGGTCAGCTGAGTCGGCTGTGCCCCGGGCACAAAGAGTTTGGTCCCGAGTTCCTGCTCCAAATCGATCACGGTATGGCTCAACCGCTGCCGGGAAATGTGCAGCGATTTCGCCGCGCGCGCGAAATGCAGTTCCTCGGCGACCGCGACAAACCAGCGCAGGCGGGTCACGTCGATGGACTCGGGGTTCATTCGTATGAGGGTATTGCCCTCGGGGCCGGGGACTTGCATCCGGCCGCGCCCATTAGGCTGTACCGGTGAGCCCGGATAAGAAACCGCAGACCATGAAGCCGCTCACCGCGGCGAACAAGCTCGGCATCTACCTTCCGGCGACGCCCGAGGAATTCCGCAATTCCCCGATCTCCCGCGCCGAACTCGAAGAACTGCGCACCAATCCGCCGGCCTGGCTGACCGAACTCCGCAAAATCGGCCCCTTCCCTCGCGATATCGTGGCCCGCAAACTCGGCGTATCCAATACCGGCCTGGCCCGTGCCGAGGTCTCCGACGCGATGAACGCCGAGGAAATCGCCGCTCTCCTCGCCGACCCGCCCGAGTGGCTGATCCGCGAACGCGAAAACTACGCGGCGGTGCTGAAGGAAAACGAGCGCATCAAAACCCAGCAGGCCGAACGACGCGCCGCCTCCAACCGCCCGGCCAAGAACCGCGGCTGACCACCGCCGGATCCGTATCGGCCGCTGATCGGCACCCCTCGGGCACCCCCAGCGGAGATACGGATCCTGACGGGCGTGCGGATTCACAAGCACCCGAAGCAATCCCGCGCCCACCACGCACGAGAGGCGGCCCCGGATCGGGATGCGAATCGCAAGCGGCAGATAGTGATTCGATTCGTGCGCCCAGCGGGGCTACATCGTTCACCGGGCTTCGCCCCTTGTGGCGCCCATGTGGGTGCGAAGCCCGATAAGGGGTGTAGTAGTCACACGGATAGACATCCGTGTGCTCGAGGGCGGGGAGAAGTGTCTATCTCGCACTGGGTTTCGTGGTGACCAGTTGACAGGTCCCGTCGGTACACGAGCGCTGCAACCGGCCCCGCGAGACGGTCTGGAGCAGTCCGATCGCCCAGCAGGTCGGGCAGCCGCGCAATGCGACCAGGCCGACCGGAAGGAGCACCAGGCTCACGGGGCCGAGTGCCGGTAGCAATGCGAGCGAACCGATCACAGCACCGAATCCGATTGCGCCACGGGCCAAGTGGCGCGTCACCGACGCACTGGCGAACTCATCGCGCCCGCTCGTCGCCCGACCGGTCCCCCTGATCGAATCGCTACGCGATGCTGTCCGCATTACCGACCTCCAAACTCTGCTGCACCGCCGAACGTGCCCGGTGCAACCGCGACTTCATCGCCGCGGAACTCAGTCCGAGCAGATCCGCGACCATTCGACCGCTATATCCCTGCACATCTCGCATGATCAGCACTCGCCGCTGATCCCCGGGCAGCGCCGCGATCGCCGCGGCGACCCGCTCGGCCTCCCAGCGATTGATCGCCTCCTCTTCCGCCGACGCGATGGCCGAATCCGGAATCGGTTCCGCCTGGCGCACGCGCAACCGCAGTTGGCGTAGACATTCGTTGCGCACGATCCGAAACATCCACGACGCCAATGCCCCCGACGCCCGCAATGTCCCGATCTTGCGATAGAGAATGATCAACGCCTCCTGCGCGGCATCCTCGGCATCCTCCGGCGACGCGCACAGCGAATAGGCGAACCGCCGCACATGCGGATGCGATCCGGACACCAGCGTGGTGATCGATTCGATATCGCCCTCCCGCGCCGCGGCGACGAGACGTTCGTCGGGCCAGCACACCTCAGCCACGGGACCGACTCCACCGACGCAGCACGGTGACGCTGCACGCACAAATCAGCAGCAGCCCGACAACAATCGCGGCAATGATCACAACAAACCTCCCGATCTCGTGCCGACCGTGTTGCCGACACAAGTATGAGAGATGCGAACCGGCGAAAAGGATTCACCGCGGGCGAACGGCGTTTGAGCAGACAGCAGCGTCGGGGACCTGATCGCGCAAGCACCGCGGCCGAAATCGGTGAGCAGCACGCGCTCTTGTCCCGTGGCCCGGGCCAGGAGAATGTTCGCCGGCTTCCCATCACGATGGAGCCCCCCTTGCCGTGGCCCGCAATCCAACGCCTTGGCCGTCTCCGCAATGATCTGCACCGCACGTCCCAGCGGCAAGGTCGCCGCATCCACCGATGACGCGTCGACCCCGTCGACACACTGCATGGAGATCCACGCCTGTTCGTTCTCGCTACCCGATCGAAAACAGTGACGATGTTCGGATGATCCAGCTGGGCGACCAGATCGGCCTCCTGCTCGAACCAGATCGAAGGTCTCGTCGCTGTCGTGCCTAGCCTTCGGCGGCCAGCTGCCCGCATGCAGCGGCGATCTCCTGACCGCGGGTGTCGCGCACGGTGCACGGGACACCTTGGGCGTTGACGCGCCGGACGAATTCGGCCTCAACAGGTTTCGGGCTGGCATCCCACTTGCTGCCCGGGGTCGGGTTCAGCGGGATCACGTTGACGTGTACGCGCGAGCCGAGGGCCTTGTGCAGTTTCTGCCCGAGCATGTCGGCACGCCACGGCTGATCGTTGATATCGCGGATCAGGGCGTACTCGATCGAGACCCGGCGGCCGGACCTATCGGCGTAGTAGCGGGCCGCGTCGAGCACCTCGGCGACCGGCCAGCGGTTGTTCACCGGAACCAGGGTGTCGCGCAATTCGTCGTCGGGCGTATGCAGCGACACCGCCAGGGTGACCGAGAGGTCTTCATCGGCCAGTTTGCGGATGGCCGGGGCCAGGCCGACCGTCGAGACGACCACATTGCGCTGGGAGATGCCGAAACCGTCGGGGGCGGGCGAGGTGATGCGCCGGACGGCGGCGACCACCCGCTTGTAGTTGGCCAGCGGCTCGCCCATGCCCATGAAAACGATGTTGGACAGGCGGCCGGGACCGCCGGCGACCTCACCGTCACGCATGGCGGCGGCCGCGGCGCGGACCTGGTCGACGATCTCGGCGGTGGACAGGTTGCGATTGAGGCCGCCCTGACCGGTGGCGCAGAACGGGCAGGCCATACCGCAGCCGGCCTGGCTGGAAATGCAGAGGGTGGCGCGGTCCGGATAGCGCATCAGCACGCTCTCCAGCAGGGTGCCATCGCCCGCGCGCCACAGGGTCTTTCGCGTCTCGCCGCCGTCACAGGCGACGTGTTTGACCACCGACATCAGTGGTGGGAACAGCGACTCGCCGATCTTGTCGCGCACCGCGGCGGGCAGGTCGGTCATCTGTTCCGGATCGGCCTGCAGGCGTCCGTAGTACTGACGCGCGATCTGGTCGGCGCGGAACTTCGGCAAACCGAGCTCCTCGACCACGGCCTTACGCCCTTCGGCATCGAGGTCGGCGAGATGCCGCGGCGGCATACCACGGCGCGGAGCATCGAAGACGAGGGGCAGGGAGACGGTCATAGTCCCTCCAGTGTCCCATCCCGCACGCCGGCTTCCGACCGAAGGTGAGCATCACGACGCCGGACGCGACGAAGGTCACGTTCGGTCGACCGGCACCAGCACTCGAGAGCGGCCATGACCCGATGTCACAACATGCCGATAACCGGCACTGAAACGCCTGCACCGACCATAGCGATCGGCAATGATCGGACTATGACCAGCCACCCCGAGTCGCCGGAGCCGGAGCGTACAGAGGATGTCGCACCCCCGTCGCCGACCGGACCCGAGACCGTCGAGCCGACCGGGAGCACGACCGTCGAGCCGACCCGCCGCAAGACGGTAGCGAGGTCCCGGACCGGCCAAACCTGGGTCGGTCTGATCGTCGCGGCGCTGATCGGGATCGTGGTGCTGATCTTCATTCTGCAGAACCTGGAAGAGCAGCGCGTGGATCTGTTCTTCTGGGACTTCTCCCTGCCGGTCGGAATCATGGTCCTGCTGTCAGTGATCGCGGGCGCACTGGTCATGGCTCTGGTGGGCGGCGTGCGCATCGTCCAACTCCGCCGAGCCGTGAAGCGCTAGCACCGGCGCCGCAATCGACAGTTGCAGTGGGCCGAATCGGCTCACTCAAATCAACGTGGACAGCACCAACCAGGACACGAATGCCGAGGGCAGCATCGAATCGAGACGGTCCATGATGCCGCCGTGTCCGGGCAGCAGCGTGCCCATATCCTTGATGCCCAACTCCCGCTTGACCTGCGATTCGATCAGATCGCCGACGGTGGCCACCAGCACCAGACCGACGCCGAGCACCACGCCGATCATCGAATTGGCCTCCAGCAGCAGGGTGACCGTCAGCAGACCGCCGATAACGCTGAACACCAGCGAACCGCAGAAGCCCTCCCAGGACTTCTTCGGGCTGATCGCGGGCACCATCGGATGCCGCCCGAACAGCACACCGGCGACGTAACCGCCGACATCGGAGCAGACCACCAGAATCATGAAGGTCAGCACCCGCAGATTACCGTCGGGTTCCAGTAGCAGCAGGGTCGCGAACGATGCCAGCAGCGGGATCCAGGCCAGCGCGAAAATGGCGATCGCGGTGTCACGCAGGAAATTTCGCGGCGCGGTCTGCAGTCCGTGATCGAACAGCCGCCACACCATGCAGATCAGCGTGGTCGTCGCGAATGCGCCCGCCACGCCGTTGGCACCCCACGGCCAGCCGAGCCAGAACACCGCCTGACCGCCCACGATGAGCGGAATCCGCGGTACCAGGACATCCGCCTCCCGCAGCCGCTTGGCGACCTCCCAGGTGGCCACGCCGACCCCGGTGGCCGCGACTGCGATGAACACCTTCGGCACGAACAGCAGAATTGCGATGAGCGACAGACCGAGGCCGAAACCGACGGCCAGCGCGGCGGGCAGATTGCGACCGGCACGCGAGGCGGGAGGCGAAGGTTCCGCGGAGTTCTCGTGCGGGGCTGGAGCGCTCCCCGATTCATCGATCGATGATTCGGGCGTCGCGGATTCAGCACGCACATACCCGGAGTTCGCGGGTGCACCGAGCGCCGGTTCAGAATGTGCGGCGTCCGGAATCGCGGCATCGACCGCGCGTCCTTCCATCGCATCAGCTGTGCCGTTGACCGGCCTCGGCTCCTCGGCCGCACCGGTCGCGGCGGCGTTCTCGGCCACGATTGTCCCGTCGCTCAACTCGTCGTTCCGTTCGTCCCCCGCCCGAGCGGGTCCTCGGATCTGGCCTCAGACCTCGAGCAGTTCGGCTTCCTTGTGCTTGACCAGTTCATCGACCTGGCCCACATATTTGGCGGTGGTCTTGTCGAGTTCCTTTTCGGCGCGCCCGACCTCGTCCTCACCCGCCTCGCCATCCTTCTGGATGCGCGACAGTTCGTCCATGGCCTTGCGCCGGACATTGCGAATCGAGACCTTGGCGTCCTCGCCCTTACCCTTGGCCTGCTTCGCCAGTTCGCGGCGCCGCTCCTCGGTGAGCTGCGGGACCGAGATCCGAATGATGTCACCGTTGTTGGTGGGGTTGACACCGAGATCGGAATTGCGGATCGCGGTTTCGATCGCGCCGAGGGTCGACTGCTCGTACGGCTTGATCACCACCATCCGCGGTTCCGGCACGGTAATGCTCGAGACCTGGGTAATCGGGGTCGGCGAACCGTAGTAGTCGATGACGATCCGTTGGAACATTCCCGGATTCGCGCGACCGGTACGGATGGACCCGAGGTCGTCCTTCGCCACCGAGACGGCCTTCTCCATCTTCTCCTCGGCGTCGAAGAGCGCTTCTTCAATCACGACCGTTTCCTCCACAGCGTCGTCATCGTCATGATCCGCGGGCGCGGGGTCAGGACCGAACCAATGTGCCGATCTTCTCACCGGCGACCGCACGGGCGATATTGCCCTTCGTCAACAAATTGAACACCAGGATGGGCATCTGGTTATCCATACACAGGCTGAAGGCCGTCGCGTCGGCGACCTTCAAGTCACGCTCGATGACCTCTTTATGCGTAATTTCGGTGTACATGGTGGCGCTCGCGTCGACCCGGGGATCCGCGGTGAACACCCCGTCGACTGCCTTCGCCATCAGCACCACATCGGCGCCGATCTCCAGCGCGCGCTGGGCGGCGGTGGTGTCGGTGGAGAAGTAGGGCATGCCCATGCCCGCGCCGAAGATGACCACCCGGCCCTTCTCCAGATGCCGCTTGGCGCGCAGCGGCAGATACGGCTCGGCCACCTGCCCCATGGTGATCGCGGTCTGCACCCGGGTGTCGATGCCCTGCTGCTGCAGAAAGTCTTGCAGCGCAAGGCTGTTCATCACCGTGCCGAGCATGCCCATATAGTCCGAGCGGGCCCGTTCCATACCGCGCTCCTCGAGTTCGGCGCCGCGGAAGAAGTTGCCGCCGCCGATCACCACGGCCACCTGAACACCGCTGGATACCACCTCGGCGATCTGCTCGGCGACCGTCTGCACCACGTCGGGATCGAGCCCGACCTTGCCACCGCCGAACATCTCGCCGCCCAGTTTGAGAAGCACCCGGCGATATCCTGGGCGGTCTGTCCCGGGGTCCGTCATGGGTGTTCGTCTCCTTCTGCGGTGGATTCGGTCTCGGCAGGGCCGGATGGCAACGCGGAGGTTCTCGGATACCAAGACCCTCACATACAGAGCGCCCTTATCCTGCCCTACTCGGTTTCGGAGTAGGTAGAAGACCCCCTCGGACGCAACGAACTCGCCCGGTCAGGCTCGGGAATTACGGATGAACGTGCGGCATCCGAACAGCCGAAACCCCTCGTACACCGTATCCGGGTACGAGGGGTTCGCGGACGTTATCAGGCCTGGCCGACCTCGAAGCGGGCGAAGCGGGTCACGGTGACACCGGCCTCGTCCAGCAGGGCCTTGACGGTCTTCTTCGAGTCGGTGACCGACGCCTGCTCCAGCAGGACGACGTCCTTGAAGAAGCCGTTGACGCGGCCCTCGGTGATCTTGGGCAGTGCGGCCTCGGGCTTGCCCTCTTCCTTGGCGGTCTGCTCGGCGATGCGGCGCTCGTTCTCCACGACATCGGCCGGGACCTCGTCGCGGGTCAGGTACTTGGCCTTGAGCGCGGCGACCTGCATGCCGACGGCACGCGCAGCCTCGGCGGCGGCGTCACCCTCGCCCTGGTACTCGACCAGCACGCCGACGGCGGGCGGCAGGTCGGTGGCACGCTTGTGCAGGTAGACGGCGACCGGGCCGTCGAAGGCGACGACGCGGCGCAGCTCGAGCTTCTCGCCGATCTTGGCGGCCAGCGCCTGCAGCGCCTCCTCGACGGTCTGGCCGTCGAGCTTCAGCGCCTTCAGCGTGTCCAGGTCGGCGGGCTTGGCAGCCGCGGCGGCGGTCACGATCTTGTCGGCGAGGCCCTGGAACTCGTCGTTCTTGGCGACGAAGTCGGTCTCGGAGTTGATCTCGATCAGTACGCCGTCCTTGGCGACGACCAAGCCCTCGGCGGTCGCGCGCTCGGCACGCTTGCCGACGTCCTTGGCGCCCTTGATGCGCAGCACCTCGACGGCCTTGTCGAAATCGCCGTCGGTCTCGACCAGCGCGTTCTTGCAGTCCATCATCCCGGAGCCGGTGAGCTCCCGCAGCCGCTTCACATCAGCGGCGGTGTAAGTCGCCATGGGTGGCGATCCTCCTGTGTGTTGTTTCGGGTGGTAACACCACCTTGCCGACCGCTCCTACCAGGAGAGGTCGGCAAGGTGAACAAACGCTCCGCGGCGGTGGGAGCCTGGGTGACCAGGTAGCCCGCCGCCATCGGACACTGCGACGATCAGGCGTCGGCCGGGGTGGCGGGAGCCTCGGCGTCGGCCGCCTCGGACTCGGCCGCGGCGGGGGCGGCCTGCGCGAGCAGCTCCTGCTCCCACTCGGCGAGCGGCTCGCCCGCACCGGCTTCCGGCTTCTCGTCACCGGAGGAAAGACCGGCCCGCGCCTGCACGCCCTCGGCCACCGCGGAGGCGACGACCTTGGTCAGCAGTGCGGCGGAACGGATCGCGTCGTCGTTACCCGGGATCGGGTAGTCGACCAGGTCGGGATCGCAGTTGGTGTCCAGGATCGCGATGACCGGAATGTTCAGCTTGCGCGCCTCGCCGACGGCGATGTGCTCCTTGTTGGTGTCGACGACCCAGATGGCCGAGGGCACCTTGGCCATGTCGCGGATACCGCCGAGGGTGCGCTCGAGCTTGTTCATCTCACGCGTGAGCATGAGGATTTCCTTCTTGGTGCGACCCTCGAAGCCACCGGTCTGCTCCATCGCCTCGAGCTCCTTGAGGCGCTGCAGACGCTTGTGCACGGTGGAGAAGTTGGTGAGCATGCCACCCAGCCAGCGCTGGTTGACATACGGCATTCCGACGCGAGTCGCCTCGGCCGCGATCGACTCCTGGGCCTGCTTCTTGGTGCCGACGAAGAGGACGGTGCCACCGTGGGCGACGGTCTCCTTGACGAACTCGTAGGCCTTGTCGATGTAGGTCAGCGTCTGCTGCAGGTCGATGATGTAGATGCCGTTGCGGTCGGTGAAGATGAACCGCTTCATCTTCGGGTTCCAGCGCCGGGTCTGGTGTCCGAAGTGTGCGCCGCTGTCGAGCAGCTGCTTCATGGTTACGACAGCCATGGCTCTCGTATCTCTCTTTCGTTGCCGGTTGACGCGGCGAATCGGTGATCCACCGCCCTGGCGCCTCCGAACCATCGGACCCGATCACGAGGATCAGGACCAGCCGATGATTCCCTGCTCCGCATGCGCACTGCCGATTACGGAGTCGAGCTCCGTTCGAACAGCGCCGTTACGAACAAGCACGGGGTGGCGCGCGAAGTCGATCCGTGCAGGCACAGACCGCCCGACCAGTCTACGGTCTCGGCGGGTCAGTTCCTAAATCGCCATGTCGCGGACGTAAACGAGCGCTGTCCACAAGCTAGGAAGTTGTCCACACTCGCCGGATCGGGGCTACTGCGGGGGCCCGCCCGCCGCCGAGGCTGGAGGCATGAATCGCATAGCTATCTCGATAACCATGATCCTGCCGCCACTGTTCCTGTTGTCGCTGCTTGTGGCACAGCCGGTTTCGGCCGCACAGCCGGATGGCGCGGCTACCGTGGCCGTGCCATGGGGGTCCCGGGCAATCGCTCCGCCTGACGGTATTCGGCCTTACGCATCGGAAGTCGTGTTCGGGGAGTGCACGGGTTCGGCCTGTTACACCCCGTGTCCGGGTGGTGGGCTGGCGCATGTGCCGGATCCGCTCCGGTTGGGACCGCTTGTCGTAAATGTCAGGCCCCACACGTTGCGTGTGAATGGCGCGCCTGGTGCACTCCGTGGGGACGTTGCGCTCGACGTACCCGGCGTGCACGTCACACCAGACGCGCTCCATGTGTCCTGCGTGCCTGATGCACTCCGAGAGGATCGCGCACCCCATGTGGACGCTGCGCTCGACGCACCCGACGTGCACGTCACACCAGACGCACTCCACGTGTCCCCCGCGCCTGATGCACTCCGAGAGGATCGCGCACCCCATGTGGACGCTGCGCTCGACGCACCCGACGTGCACGTCACACCAGACGCACTCCACGTGTCCCCCGCGCCTGATGCACTCCGAGAGGATCGCGCACCCCATGTGGACGCTGCGCTCGACGCACCCGACGTGCACGTCACACCAGACGCACTCCACGTGTCCCCCGCGCCTGATGCACTCCGAGAGGATCGCGCACCCTACGCACCCCATGTGGACGTTGCACCCGATTCGCCCCACGTGAACGTCGCTTCCGACGTACTCCACATCGACATTGCGCCCAATCTGGCATCTGTGGACCTCGGGCCCGATGCACTCCACGTCGACCTGGCATCCGACATGCTCCAGGTGAACGTCACACCAGACGTGCTCGACGTGAATGTCGCGCCCCACGCACTGCCGATGGACCTTGCAGCCAACGTGCTCCGGGCGGACAGTGCGCCGACGCTGGTTCTCGAGGCAGATACGGCTTCGCTCCCGACCGATACGGTCCGTGGACAGGGCGCCGGATCGGCGAGTTCCTTGCCTCGGGTGGTCGATGATCTGCTGTCGCGGCTGTTGGATCTGGAGCACCGAGTTCCGCTCCCGCTGCCTCGCTGATCTCCCAATGAACACCGTCAACAGGGTCCGATGGTCGCTGGGGCGGCGACTGGTTTCGATTGTCGTCGCAGTCATCGCTCTACTGGGATTCGTTGCGGAGCAGGCGGTTTCAGCTGCTCCGCAGGGAGAGTTCAGCTGGCCCTTGCAGCCGCGGCCCACGGTCGAGCGACGGTTCGACAAACCGGCGCAGGACTGGCTGCCCGGACATCGCGGGGTCGATCTGGCGGGTATGCCCGGGCAGGCGGTGCTCGCCGCCGGAAACGGGATCGTGGTGTTCGCGGGGACGGTCGCGGGCAAACCGGCGGTATCGATCGACCATCCCGGTGGGCTTCGGACCACATATGAGCCGGTCAGAGCGGAGGTTGCGGTGGGGCTGCGGGTCCGTCGCGGGATGCGGATCGGCACCTTGGAAGCGGGTCACGAGGGTTGCGGGGCGGCCGCGTGCCTGCACTGGGGTGCACGCCGGGAAGCGGGTGCCCACAGCAGACACGAGTACATCGATCCGCTCGGCCTGCTGCACCCGACTGCGCTGCGATTGAAACCGGTGACCTAGTGGACGGCAGTGCAGGCAGCTGTGTCGGACCACGCTCTTCCGTCGCGATGGTTCCGGGACGAGGATCGACCCATGGGATATGCGCTCGGGGATCCGCCGTTCACCTACGCCGAGGTCGGCGCGACAAAGGATGTGCTCCCGGCCGGCTACCACCGGTTTCGGCTGCGCCGCCGGATCGGGCACGGACGTGCACTGTTCGAGCGCGCGGGAGCAGAGCTCCTGGCGTATCGAATGCAGAAGGGCACCGGCATATTTCAGGAAGCCGACACCGCGACCGCAGCGCCCGGGACCCGGCTGACGGTGCGACTCGGCGTCGGCCCGCTCGGGATCACCGCACCGTGCCGGGTCGTGTACGTCCTCGACGAACTCGACCGGCGCGGCTTCGCCTACGGCACACTGCCCGGCCACCCGGAAATCGGCGAAGAGCTGTTCGCCGTCGAATACGACCCCACCGACGACAGCGTCTACGGGTTGGTGACTGCATTCTCACGCCCGGGCGCGTGGTACGCCCGCCGAGGTGGACCGGTTGTCCGCGCCATCCAGCGCATCATCGCCGGAAAGTACATCGACACCCTTCCGACGTCAGCCTGAGAGGACCCTCGCATCACGCAATTCGGCTGCTGCACAGCCGAATCCGTGACGATGCTGCCCAACCCGGGCTCAGAGCTGCGCCGTCAGCGCCGCCGCTTCGGCGCGGAGTACGTCGCCGTGATCGGAGCGGCCCACGGTGTCGTATTCGTCGGCGGCCTTGTAGCGGTCGGCGATTTCGGCACGAACGATTTCTTCGATATCGGACTCCGTGAGGTCGCGACGGCGGACTTCGGCCGCACCGAGGCCCACGGCACTGGTTTCGATGGCACCGGCCTTGATGTCCACCGTGTCGACGGCCTCGGCATTGTCGATCGCGCCGAGCGCGGAGCGCAGACCAGCGATGGCGCTGCGGTCGCGCGTCTTCATCGCGGCGAACAGGGCGGTTCGGAGGCGATCGCGCAGCGGCACGGATTTGTCGATGGCTTCAGTGGACATGGTCGCCGACCGTACGCGCCGGGACCTCGCGGGTCGAGGGATTTAGAGCGAGATCACGGCGAGTTCGGCTCCGATCCATTCACGGTGTGACGATGGCGAAATCCGGGTCCGGCTGGTCGAAGACGCCGACGATATCGGCGAGTTTGGTGGGGTCGCCGCCGAGCGCGATCGCCCCGGAGGAGACCAGTGCACCGAAGTCCTCTCCCGACAGCAGGACTCGGATCAGCGTCGGCCGGGTCAAGGTGAACGAGGCGTCGGGGTCGGGAAGGGTGACACCGTCGGGACGGTCGTAATGCGTCAAGCGACCGTTGCGCAGTTCGAGGCGGTGGATGCGGTTTTCGTCGGTGATATGCCAGTCGGTCACCACCCGCATATCCCACGCCTTGGGGCCGTCGACGCGCAGTGCCATGGCGTCGAAGATCTGCTCGACGGTCAGCGCGGCGAGCATGGTGGGAGCATTCGTCGTCGTGGGCGTGCCGAACGAGCCGTTGCGCAGTTCATACGCACCGCTGAGGTAGAAGTTGCGCCAGGTGGCATTCTCCGCGCCGAAGCCGAGTTGTTCGAAGGTATTGGCCTGCAATGTTTTCGCCGCCTGATTGTGTGGATCGGCAAAGATGACGTAATTGACCACTTGGGCGACCCATCGGTAGTCACCGGCATCGTAGGCGGCCTGCGCCTTGCGGAGCACTTCGTCGGCACCACCCATGAATTCCACATGTCGCCTGGCCGATTCGACCGGCGGATGCTCCCACAGATGCGCCGGATTGCCATCGAACCAGCCCATATAACGCTGGTAGATGGCCTTCACATTGTGACTGACCGAGCCATAGTAACCGTGTGTGTGCCAGACGTTTTCGATGGCGGGCGGCAGCGCGATCAGCTCCGCGATCTCACTGCCGACATGGCCTTGATTCAGCAGCCGCAAGGTCTGGTCGTGCAGGTAGCCGTACAGATCTCGTTGCAGGGCAAGGAATTCCACCAGTCGATCGGTACCCCAGGTGGGCCAGTGATGCGAGGCGAACACCACATCGGAATCGCGGCCATACAGATTGATCGCCTCGGTCAGGTACCCGGCCCATACATGCGGGTCACGCACCAGCGCACCGCGCAAGGTGAGCAGGTTGTGCAAGGTGTGTGTGGCGTTTTCGGCCATGCACAGCGCGCGGTGGTCCGGAAAGTAGAAGTTCATCTCGGCCGGAGCCTCGGTGCCCGGGGTGATCTGGAAGATGATGCGCACCCCGTCCACCGTTTGCTCCTGACCGGTAGCGGTGATATCGACGGTCGGAGCGATCAGCGTCACAGTGCCCAAGGAGGTGGTCTGGCCCAGGCCCGCACCGACCTGGCCCAATGGACCGCGTGGCAGTGCCGCGCCGTACATGTAGGCGGCGCGGCGTGCCATGGCGGTGCCCGCGTAGACGTTCTCGGCCACCGCGTGCTCCAGGAATCCGGCCGGAGCCAGCACCGGACAGCGGCCCTCCGCAACGTCTTCGGCGCTCGTCACACCCAGCGCGCCGCCGAAGTGGTCCACATGCGAGTGGGTGTAGATGAGTCCGGTGACGGGTCGGTCGCCGCGGTGCGCGCGATAGAGGGCCAGCCCGGTTGCGGCGGTTTCCGCGCAGATCAGCGGATCGATGACGATCACACCGTCGGCGCCCTCGACCAACGTCATATTCGACAGGTCGAGGCCGCGTATCTGATAGATCCCTTCGACGACCTGGTACAGCCCCTGTTTGACCACCACGCCGGACTGGCGCCACAGACTCGGATGCACCGACGCCGGGCACGGCTCGCGCAGGAAGTCATAGGAGTCGTTGTCCCACACCACCGTTCCGTCGGCAGCGGTGACAATGCCCGGTTCGAGCGCCGCGATGAACCCGCGATCCGCGTCCGCCAGATCGGCGGTGTCCGCGAATGGCAGCGTCGCGGCCGCATGCCGCTGGCGCTCGACGATCAACTCGCTCGGCTCGGTCGTAGTCATGTCCACCCTCCTCGTCAGCTGAACTGTTCTGGGGCCTGCCGTTGATATGTCGAGCCTCGGTGCTTCAGGGCGGTGGCTCCGTCGATGCGATCACTGCCACGATGACAGCGACGACCAGAACGGCCACCGTCGTCGCGGCAACCGCGCCCCGGCCGTGACCGAAGCGACCCTCGTGCAATGTGCGATTACGCGAAAAACACAGTCCCGCAAGCGCCGCCATCGTGATAGCCGCACCGATCGCCGCGACGGCAGTGGGCCGCCACCCGCTGGTCACCGCATGATTGAGCAGCAGCGCGGCGATCGCCATCGCGCTGGTGGCAGTGCGCCGCCAAGACAGCGCGGTGCGCTCTGCGGCCAGACCCTCGCTCATCGCAGCAGCACCGCGATGCAGGCCAGCACCGACACGATGGCGATGCCCAACGACAGGATCGGCACCATGATGGTGTTGGGCAGCGGTTCGCCGTTTCGCATCGCCGTGCCGACACGCCGCCAATGTCCGTACGCACCAACCGCGACGATTACCGCGAGCGCGATGCAGCTCATCGCGAGCGCCCGCCGCAGGCCCGCCATCCGGAACGGTTGCACCAGTGTGTGTACCGCGACACCACCGGCGAGCAGCCCGAGCGATGTGCGGATCCAGGCCAGGAAGGTCCGCTCGTTGGCGAGGGTGAATCGATAGTCGATCTCCTCTTCGCCTTCTTCGGATTCCTCGGCGGGATTCGGGAGAGTCACGTCACCTCGGTTTCGACTATCGGCCCCTCGGATTCGGCGGGGCGGGGCCCCTTGGCGCGCACCCGCAGCCAGGTCACCGCGAGCATGACGAGCAGTGCGGGCTTGCCGAGAATCAAGGCCACGGTGCCGAGGATAACCACCTTGTTCGCCAGATACAGCGGCAACATGACGGCCCAGAACACGAACCACGCCAAGGTGATTCGACGATGCAGGTGCAACCGGAGCGCGGGATCGGCCGGTTCCGCCGGTTCGAGCCGGATTCGGCGGCTCACGGTGTAGCTCAGCGGTTTGCCGGTGCGCAGGGTCGCGCCGAACAGCGCGGTCATTACGACGCACAGTGCCACTTCGGGCAGGTAGAAGCCTCGGGCCTGGCCGGTGATCTCGACGAAGAGCGAGAAGACCAGGATGACCAAGGCCGACGCCACGACGACCCGGACCGAATCGCCCCTGATCAACCGGAAGGCCGCCAATACGACGGCGATCAGAATGGCGATGAAGCCACCCACTTCGGCACCCGCCACGGAATAGCCGAACAGAAACCCAACTGCCGGTGCGGCCCCATCAATGATGTGCCGCGGACCGTGCATCGCCTGGGACCCGCCCCAGATCTCGGCGATCACGTTTACATGTTGCCGCCGGTCAGGGGCCACAACGTGCTGCTCGTCGGGATTCACGGACACCTCTCCATCGCTGGCCGGTTTCCTGCCGTATGCAAACGATCCGCTACGTCAGGTTACCGCCGGCGATGTGGCCGTCCACGAAGTTCGCTGCGCGCTGATGCGACCTTGCGGCGCATCCACCGTCAGAGGGTGGCGGCGTCCTGGAAGGTCATCGCGAGTCGATCCACGACCGAGGCCGTCATCGCGCGTTTGGGTAGACCGATGGATCGCAGCTCATCGGCCCAAGCATGGTCGCCGAGGAACAACTCGGCACCGCCGGGTCGGGCACGCATACCGGACGGTTCCATCTGCCACTGCGTGCACCGGGTGATCCCGTCGATATGGGAGTAGGCGTCGAACGATGCGGCACCATTGCGGCGTCCCGGAACGGACAGGCCGGGGCGGATGGTGAGATCGACGATCATTTGCCCGTTCTGGTGCAGCACGCCACGACGCACACGGCCTTCGTGCTGTGCATCGAAATCCGCGATCTCTTTGGGAAATCCCCAGATCCCGCGACCTGCCGCGAGGGTGAATTCACCATCGACCGGGAGACGATGGATGAGGACGCCAGCTCCGCCCGTGGACAGAGCCCGGAGATCGCCGAGTGCGGTGGCAGGTCCGGCGCTGTGGTGGCGGACCATGAACGACACGCCGAATTCGCTGTACGGCCCCAGATCGCCGTCGATGTAGTCGACGAAGACGAGCGTGCACATCGCGCGACTGCCGGGCAGCCGCAGAATCTCCAGCCCCGAGTAGTCGATCACCCGCTGCGCGGCTGCCGCGGAAACCGCATAGGTCGCCATGAACGCGCGCGCGAGCCGGATCCGCACCGGCATCCGGACTTCCTTGCCCAACACGGTGTGGATGCTCATCGGACCACCCACCCTGGGGCGCGACGTGAGCCGACTGCGCACCGGTCAACGAATCGTGCGGCGTTCACGAATCCTCCCAACTAGAACTCGTATCAGAATAGTGACAATTTCACCCATTCCACATGTATTCCTGTCACGCGAACGCGTTTCAGAATTTCGAACAGCCCGAGGTTCACGTTTGGTCGCGGCGTGTGTGGTGGACAACGCCTCGACGAGGTCCGCGACGGTATCGAAGGCGATCGCACCATCGAGCGGATTTGAGTACGTGCGCAACCAGGTGATCAATCCATCGCGCACACGTGCGAGCGCAATGATGTCGAAGGACGGCGGGATGTCATGGGTCCTCAGCCGCCTGGTCGACGAGAACGTCTTGCCGGTCGGGATGACGGTGCCGCGCAGGCGGTATTCGATGACGACAGTGCCGGGGTCGTCGGTTCACAAATGCTGACCTTGTCGGCAGATTCATGGCGCTGCACGCCGACCGCGCCGAGCCGGTGAGCACGGAAGGCCTCGCGCCTCCGGGCATGCTGCGGAACGCCAGGCGGGGAGAAGGGGAACTCCAGGACCGCATCCTCAGCGAACAGGTCGGCCAAGTCGCCATTGGGGCCGGGGGCAGTGAGCTGAACGAGTCGTTCGGCAATGTCGCGTGGGGCGGCATTCGACAGCCGTTGGGGCAACCACTACGAGCCGACGCGCCGCGGAACCGGCAACAGATCCTGGAGGCGGCACGAGAAGCGTTCTTGATCGACGGGGTCGGGGTTTCCCTGGACGAGATCGCACGCCGGGCCGGAGTGGGACCGGGGACGGTTCACCGTCACTTACCGACGACGAAGCAAAGCAGCTGTACGACGCGATCGTCGCCGTACATCTCGATGAACTGCGGCGGGAGGCACAAGCGGCTGTGGACGGCGGTGACAGAGACACGGGTTTCTTCCCATACCTCACCGGCCTTGTTGGACGTCCGGGGCCCAAGCAGGACACGATCGAGGCACTCGCGGCCGCGGGTGTGGAGCCTGGCCCCGGGGCGCAGCAGGCGGCGGCAGAGCTGCGGGACGTGGTCGGCGCACTGCTGAGCGCGGCGCAAGAGTCGGGAGTGGTCAGCAGGGATGTGAACGCCGAGACGTCCGAGCTGTCGTGGTGGCCGCGGCACAGCGGTACCGCGGCGACGATGGGCGGATCGCGGACCTGATACTCGGGTGCCTGCGGCCATGGCCAACTGGTCAGGCGCGGGGATGGGCCTGGTCGTGGACTTTCTTCAGGCGCTCGATGGAGACATGGGTATACAGCTGGGTGGTGGCCATGCTGGCGTGGCCCAGCAGCTCCTGCACGACACGTAGGTCGGCGCCGCCCTCGAGCAGGTGGGTTGCCGCCGAATGTCGCAATCCGTGCGGGCCCATATCGGGTGCGCCCGGGATCGCTGAAACGACCTCGTGGACAACCGTTCTGGCCTGACGTTGATCGAGACGTTTGCCGCGGCGGCCCAGCAGCAGAGCGCGACCCGAGTCGGCGGTGGCAAAGGTGGGGCGGCCGTACCGCAGCCAGTTCGCGATCGCTTCATCGGCCGGAACGCCGAAGGGCACCGATCGCTCCTTGTTGCCCTTGCCGAGCACGCGGATCAGGCGCCGCTCTCGATCGATATCGTCGAGATCGAGTCCGCACAATTCACTGACCCGAATTCCGGTGGCGTACAACAGCTCCACGATCAGCCGGTCCCGTAAGGCCATCGGATCACGTTGCACCGCACCGGATTCCGCCGCATCCATGGCCGCGACGGCCTGCTGTGTACCGAGCACCGCGGGCAACACCCGATGCGCCTTCGGCGAACCGAGCCGAAGTCCGGGATCGATCGCGAGCCGCCCGGTACTGGTCAACCACGCCGTAAATGTCCTTGCCGAGGACGCCCGCCGCGCCATGGTCGTGCGTGCCGCACCATCGGCCGACTGCGCGGCCAGCCACGACCGCAACAACGCCAAATCCATCTCCCGCACTGCCGAATCCGCCGACCGCGCAACCAGATGCCCCAATAGCGACCGCGCATCCCCCACATACGCCCGCGCCGTGTGCGCCGACCGATTCCGCCCCAACCGCAGATGCCGCCCGTACTCCATCAGCAACGCCTCGAGATCCTCCGGCAACTCCATCCCCCCACCGTCACCGTCCCACCCCCCATTGGCAAGTCAGCACGCCGCACCAACACCGGGTTCATCTACCTTCCACCCGGCCCTCGTCACGCCACCAAGTCCGACCTGGCCGGATAGACCGGTTCCACAGCGCAAGCCACCCTTGTTCCAAAGAACACGCGCCAGACCACCGATGTCGCACAGCAAGTGGACGTCCTGCACAACCAACGAAGGTCGCGCAGACCCTATACCCTCTGCGCGATCATCACCCGGTGTGCGACAGCAATTCCAATATGTCTGGTGGCGTTGGGGCGAGGCGCAAGCCCTTCAAAGTCTCGGAGGGCGAAACCTTCACGGTCTCGGCAGAGCGAGAGGGCGAACACCCGCTGAGCGCACTGGCATGACCCGGCGCCCGACCTCTTCGGGTTTGGGCGCGCGGGGCACTCATGGTTTCGGGCTCTTCGTGGTTCGGTACCAACCGTTTTCATCCATGCCGACCAGTCCGGCCAGTTCGAGTGCGGGGAGAATGGCACGGACGGTGGATAGTTCGAGACCGGCGTCGTCGGCGATGGCTCTCGGCTGGCGGGAGCCGTTTTTCGGGAGTACCGCGAAGACCGATGCTTCGTCGCCGAGCACGCGGTCGCCTGGGCCGGACGACTGTTGAGTCGGTAAGGAAAGGCGCAGTGGGCCTGCTTCATCGATGACCTCCTCGGCACGGGTAACGAGTAGGGCCTCACCTTCACGGATCATGCGGTGGCAGCCGACCGAGGCCGCGGAGGTGACCGGGCCCGGGATGGCGAGGGCGGGGCGGCCGAGGCGGCGGGCCCATTTGACGGTGTTGCGTGCACCGCTGCGCAGCCCTGCCTCCACCACGAGAACGCCGTCTGCCAGAGCCGCGATCAGTCTGTTGCGGGCCAGGAATTGGTTCTTGTGGGCGACCGTGCCGGGCGGGTATTCGCTGATCACCAAACCGGTTTCGGCGATCTCGGCCAACAGCCGCTCATGCTGGGCGGGATAGGGGCGGTCGACACCGCAGGCGAGCACCGCAATGGTCGGGGCGCCAATGGCCAGAGCGGCACGATGGGCCATACCGTCGATACCGAAAGCGGCACCGGATACAACCGTCCAGCCTTGTGCAGCCAGATCACCGACGATCTCACCGGTGACGCGATCGCCGTATCCGGTACTGCACCGCGCCCCGACCACCGCGATGGCGCGCTCACTGGACTCCAGCAGCGACCGCGGCCCACGCACCCACAACACCAACGGCACGGCCCCGTCCCGATCGCGTCCCGGCTCGAGCTGGCTGAGGCCCAACATCCGCCAGGCAGGCCATTCCGGATCATCCGGAGTGACCAAACGTCCGCCGATCCGCTCCATCACCCCGAGATCCCTTGCCGCACAATCGATCTCCCGCCGCTTCGAAGTCGGCCCCAACAACGACTCCGGCAACGCGCACTCCCGCACCGCCCGCGCCGCCTCCACCACCCCAACCGACTCGATCAACAACGACAGCGCCGCACACGGCCCCGCCACCACTCGCGACAGATACGCCCACGCCAACCGCCGCTCATCAGCGCCATCCCCACCGATAACTGCGTCGGTATTCACCGACCCCCAATCGTCCAAATCCACAACCCCATACCTCGAGCGAGAAGATCCGCTGCCCACCAGCCCGCCAGCACACCCCGCCGCCCCCGATGCGTATCCCACATCCGCCCCCTCGGCACTTGCCACCCCTCCACGATCCGCCCCGGGGATACCCCCGTCCGCCGCATGCTCATCCGCTACCGATGCCCCGGCCGTCCACTCCTCATTCATCACGCACCCCATCACAGAAGTTCGACGCCGCCAACACATCCCGCACACCGGCCAGGCCGATGCCGCAGCAGGACGTACGCACCGCGACCACCGCTGGATCGGCCCTGTCGCACACGGCCGCAGACTCCGATGACCTCACTCCCCAACGCGCGGTCACTGTGCCCCCCGCTGTCGAAAGTTCAACGCCGCCAGTACATCCTGCGCTCCGGGTAGGTCCGCGCCGCGGAGGTCGGAGATTGTCCACGCGACGCGGATCGCGCGGTCGGCGCCGCGGGCGGAGAGGCGGCCGAGGCGGAGGGCGGCCTCTACGGGTGCGGTAGCTTCGTGGGGGAGTCGGAATCGTTGGCGGAGGATGTGGCCGGGGACTTCGGCGTTGGTGGCCCAGCCGAATTCCTTCCAACGGTGTACTGCCGCTTGCCTTGCCGCCGCTACTCGGCCGCGTACGACCTCGCTGCTCTCGGCCTCATCGGCGGCGAACGACGCGCCCGAGTGGCCGTGCATCTGGACCCAGATATCTATGCGGTCCATCAGCGGGCCGGACAGCTTGCCGAGGTATCGGCGGCGGGCGAGCGGCGGGCAGATGCAGTCGACATCGCGGGCGGGGGCGCAGGGGCAGAGGTTCGCGGCGAGCACCAGTTGGAAGCGGGCCGGATAGCGCGCCACTCCGTCGCGGCGGGCGATGCGAACTTCGCCCTCTTCCAAGGGAGTTCGCATCGCTTCCAGCACCTTGGTGCCGATCTCGGCACATTCGTCGAGGAACAGCACGCCCCGATGGGCGCGGCTGACCGCACCCGGACGTGCGGTCCCCGATCCACCACCGACCATGGCGCTGGCCGAGGTCGAATGATGGGGCGCGACGAAAGGCGGCATGGTGATCAAGGGGTGGTCGCCGGAGAGCGCACCGGCGACCGAGTGGATGGCCGTCACCTCGAGGGCTTCGGATTCGGTGAGGGGCGGCAGCAGGCCCGGAAGACGTTGCGCCAACATGGTTTTGCCGATTCCGGGCGGCCCGGTGAGCAGTAGGTGGTGACCGCCCGCCGCGGCCACCTCCAGTGCCCACCGAGCCTGTTCCTGGCCGACCACCTCGCTCAGATCGCCGCCGCAGCGAACGGTATCGGGCAGGATGCCATCGGGTTCGAGCAGTACGCCCTCGCCACGCAGCCACGCGACGACGGTGCGCAGGCTGGCGGCGCCGAAGACCTCGATGCCATCCACCAGACCGGCTTCGGCCAGCGCGGATTCCGGCACGATCACCCGAGACCAGCCCGCATTGCGCGCCGCGATCACCGCAGGCAGTATGCCGCGCACGCGGCGGACCCGGCCGTCGAGCGCCAATTCCCCCAGCAGTACGGTCTTTCCGAGCCGATCGGAGGGAATCGCGCCCGCCGCATCGAGTACCGCGACCGCAAGGGCCAAATCGTAGACGCTGCCGATTTTGGGCAAGGTCGCCGGGGACAGCGCCAGAATCACCCGGCCGTCCGGCCACTTCTCCCCCGAATTCGCCACCGCCGAGCGCACTCGGTCGCGGGATTCCTGCAGCGCGGTGTCGGGCAGTCCGACCAGATGCACCGAGGGCAGACCCTGTCCGATATCCGCTTCGATCTCGACCAGTTGACCGTCCACCCCGGTTACGGCGACCGAATACGCCACCCCCAACGCCATCAGAACACGGCTTTCAGGTGGTCGATGATCGGACGGTGACCGCGGTGCAGCAATACCGAAATGACATCGAATCGGATATTGCGCCACGGACCGTCCTGTTCGGCCAGCCACACCAGGGCGAGCCGCCGTATCCGCTGCTGTTTATCGAAGGTGACCGCCTCGGCGGGCGTGCCGAACTTGGCCCCGGTCCGCGTTTTCACCTCGACGAAGGCGGTGACCTCGGCGTCCTTGGCGATCAGATCCAGTTCGCCGTATTTGCACCGCCAATTCCTGCCGATGATCTCCATCCCGGCGGCCTGCAGGAACCGTGCCGCCAGTTCTTCCCCTTGTGCGCCGAGCGCCTGGTTATCTGCCACCAGCTCAGCGTGCCCGGACCACAGCACCGGTCGACGGCAGCGACCTGGGCGAACAGAAAACCTGTGGATAACCGCTGAGCTGTGGACAACTCGAGCACCCGGTACCCACCCGCGACGTATTTGTCGGTGCCCCGTGCTACCGAGCCGGGGCGGCGCTTACGCGACCACCCCGCAGTGCGGCGCCTTACTCCGGCAACCGCAGATCCGGCTTCTCCAACTCCTCGATATTCACGTCCTTGAACGTGATCACCCGGACATGCTTCACGAAGCGCGCCGGCCGGTACATATCCCATACCCAGGCGTCGCTCATGCGCACCTCGAAGTACACCTCGCCGTCGGCGTTCTGCGGCCGCAATTCGACGGAGTTGGCCAGGTAGAAGCGGCGCTCGGTCTCCACCACGTACGAGAACTGACCGACGATGTCCTTGTACTCCCGATATAGCGAGAGCTCCATCTCGGTTTCGTATTTCTCCAGGTCCTCGGCACTCATCGGGTGGGACGTCCTCCTTCTCGCCGCACTGCGTATGTTGACATCATCTCGCATGCGCCGGGTCGGTAGCCACTCGGCTATCCGGTTCGGCGCCGTCGACCAGGACCGCACCGGCCAAAACCTCATCGGCCAGTATCGCGTCGGCGCATTCGACGGCGGCGACCGGCCGCAACCCCGCCGCCTCCCGCACATTGCGCCAGGATCGGCGGTGCTCACTGCTCGGTCCGAGCCGTTCGAGCGCGGCGGTATGTTCGGGCGTGTTGTAGCCCTTGTGCGCGGCGAAACCATAGCCGGGAAAGCGCGCATCGAGTTCGACCATTATCCGGTCCCTGGTCACCTTGGCCAGAATGCTCGCCGCCGCGATGCAGGCCGCGGCCGCGTCACCGCCGATGACCGGCAGCGAAGGCACCGGAATACCGGGCACCCGGAATCCGTCGGTGAGCACATACCCTGGCGTCCGCCCGAGCCCGGCGACGGCGCGGCGCATGCCTTCGATATTGGCGACATGGATGCCGATGGAGTCGATCTCCCAGGCCGGAATGACCACGACCTTCCAGGCCAGCGCCAGCCGGGTGATGACCGGGTACAGCTGCTCACGCACCGATTCGGTGAGTTTCTTGGAATCGTCGAGTCCGGCCAGCTTGTCGTAGGCCTTGGGAGCGAGCAGGCAGGCAGCGACCACCAGCGGTCCGGCGCACGGTCCCCGCCCCGCCTCGTCGACACCCGCGACGGGTCCTAGTCCGCTGCGGATCAGCGCTGCTTCCAGGGTGCGCAACCCACCTGCCCGACGCATGACGACCCGCGGCGGCCACCCGTTACCCGGAGTCGCGCCCTTATCCTGTGCCACTCGACTCTGCCCCACCGTCTAATTATCCTGCGGCCCGCACCGATCAGTTCGTCTGGGGATCCTGCGCTTTCACCGGGCCGATGCGGGTGGGCGGCCAGATCTTGAAGACGGTTTTGCCGCGGACATTGTCGATCGGGACGGTGCCCTGCAGATTGTCGCTGACGTGGGCGCGCGAGTCGGCGGACTGGTTGCGGTTATCGCCCATCACCCACAGGTTGCCCTCGGGCACCTTCACCGGGCCGAACACCCGGCCCGCGGGGTAGGTCGCATTCTGCTGTCCGGGATACCACGGGTAGTCGTTCTTGACGTACGGCTCGTCCAAGGGCTTGCCGTCCACCAGGACCCGGCCCTGTGCGTCACAGCACTGCACGGTCTGGCCGCCGACGGCGATCACCCGCTTCACCAGATCGTTCTCATCCGGCGGGACGAGCCCGAAGAAGGAGAAGAAGTTCTGCACGCCGCGCACAACGACATTGCTCGACCGGATGGACTGGTAGCGGGTATTCCACGACGGCGGACCGACGAACACCACGACATCACCGGGCTCGGGATTGCCCCAGTAATAGCTCGGCTTCTCCACATAGATGCGGTCGCCGATGAGCAGGGTCTCTTCCATCGACTGCGACGGAATGACATACGGTCGCCCGACGAAGCTGACCATCAAGGCCGCGATCACCGCGGCGATGACAATGAGGACCGGCAGTTCCTGCCAGAAGGGGCGTTGCTTGCGCTTTGCGCGTCGCGAGCGACGGCCCGCACCCTCGTCGTCCGAACCGGACACAGTCATCGACCCACTTTCGTCTGCCACGCCGAACAGATTAGCCCGGCACCATGACTGACGTCCGGTGCCGGGCTACTGAAGAACTATCGTGCCGAGCTGCGTTGTGCTACAAGGTCAGCGCTTTTCCTTGATCTTGGCAGCCTTGCCGCGCAGATCGCGCAGGTAGTACAGCTTGGCCCGGCGGACATCACCGCGGGTCACGACATCGATGTGGTCGATGTTCGGGCTGTGCACCGGGAAGGTGCGCTCCACGCCGACACCGAACGACACCTTGCGGACGGTGAAGGTCTCGCGGATGCCACCGCCCTGGCGCCGGATCACGACGCCCTTGAAGACCTGGATGCGCTCCTTCGAGCCTTCGATGACCTTCACGTGCACGTTGAGCGTGTCGCCCGGCCGGAAGTCGGGGACGTCGCTGCGCAGCGACTTTTCGTCGACGAAGTCAAGGGTGTTCATTTCATCCTTCTGATGTTCGCGCGAGCAGAGGACCCTGGCGGCACTCGCGTACTCGACCGGTTCATGCTCCGAATAAAGGGGTGCTCCGTGGGCCGAAAGCACCCAGGGCAACCTGTGCATTGTGCCAGATCAGCGGGTCACCGGAGAAATCGACCCTGCCCTGCCTCGGGAAAAGCCCCGCTCAGCGGGTGGCCGCACGGTGCACGGCCGCCGCGAGACGATCGTTCTCCGGGGCGCTGAACCCGAAGGCCGCGCGCCGCCGAGTGTAGCCATAGGCCAGTCCGCTGCGCGGATCCGCGAAACCGTTGCCGACGGCCCGCGATGTCACATTCGCGGCATTCGTTCAGTCATCTCTTCGAGCGACGTCGAGGAGACCTTTGTGGACGAAAACGATTTGGCCGACCGATTCGAGGCGCATCGCCCGCACCTGATCGCGGTGGCCTATCGCATGCTCGGTTCGCTGAGCGAGGCCGAGGATGCGGTACAGGAGGGCTGGTTACGACTGTCCCGGGCCGACACCGGCGAGATCGACAATCTCGGCGGGTGGTTGACCACGACCGTCGGACGCATCTGCCTGGACATATTGCGCTCGCGCAAGATCCGGCGCGAGGAGGTCTTCGAGGCCCGCCTACCCGATCCGATCATCACTGCCGATGACGGCACGCAGCCGGAACAGCAAGCGGTGCTCAGCGATTCGGTCGGTCTGGCGCTACTCGTCGTACTGGACTCACTGAATCCCGCGGAGCGCGTCACCTTCGTACTGCACGATATGTTCGCGGTGCCCTTCGATCAGATCGGTCCGATCATCGGCAAGTCCGCGGCCGCGGCCAAGATGATGGCGAGCCGCGCCCGCCGCAGAGTCCAAGGCCAGGCCCCGCGCCCCGATAAGGACCTGCCTCGGCAACGCAAGGTCGTCGACGCCTTCCTCGCAGCCGCCCGCGGCGGCGAATTCGAAGCCCTACTGACCATTCTCGACCCCGACGTAGTGCTGCGCGCCGACGCCGGAGCCCTCTTCCCCGGCATGCGCATCCTGCACGGCGCAACCGCAGTAGCCGGTCAACTCGACACCTTCCACCGCGCCGCCAACGCCACCATCTCCCACCCAGTCCTCGTCAACGGCCACCCCGCCCTACTCAACACCATCAACGGCACCCCCATCTCCCTCCTCGCCTTCACCATCACCAACAACAAAATCACCACCATCGACCTCCTCTCCGATCCCACCCGCCTCCCCCAACCCACCCCGTGAGAATGCGCTGGTGCAGGCAAACGTCGAGAACACCCGTGCACAACTCATTCTCGTGAACTCGGGACACTAGGGGTGGTGGGAGTGGTCGGACATGGGGAGGTGCCAGTGGGCGGGGGCGGGTGGGGCGGGGACTACGGTGCGGGCCAGTTCGGCTTCGGCGGCCTCGCGGACGTGGACTACGTCGGGTTTTCCTGCGACCAGGTCTTGGACGAAGATCTTCGCTCGGATCACTGGGCGGCGGTATCGGCGTTCGCGGACGATCGCGCGGTACATCAGTCGTCGCTTGCCGGGATAGCGCCAGCGGGCCCATGGTGCGCCCGGTCGGCTCAGGCGTAGTGCGCCTACGACGAGTAGGGGTAGGAAGAACATGCCGAACAGGCCGGTCCAGATCTTGCCTTTCGCGATGACGATGGCCGCGAGCCCGAGGTTCACCACCGCGAAAACGACGATGAAGATCCGGACCTGGATGCTGGGGTCGCGGCGGAAGTCATTGATATCCAATAACCACAGCGGATGGAAGCCGAGCAGTAGCAGTCCCGTCACGGCGAGCGCGACGAAGACCGCGTCGACCGAGGTGCGGCCCTGTTCCTCCCAGTACACATCGCGCAGGTAGAAGATCAGCGCGAATTCGTCGAGTGTCAGGGCCGCACCGACACCGAAGGCGGCGGCGAGCAGGCTCGCGGTGAGCGTATCGGCGTTCTGGTACGTCGTGACCAGCCCGATGCCGGACAACAGCACGAGGATGACCCCGAACACCATGTGGTGGATGTGCACGCCGCCGGAGCGCAGATTTCCGGGCCACCAGCGGACCTGCTTGCGGATCAACCGGACGCTGAGCCGGATCAGTAGGAACCCGACGATGAACCCGAGCAGAAAGCACAGCAGCGGCAGACGACCATGCGCGATCACATCATCTTCGAGCCACCGTCGCATGGCCGCCTACAACCTCCGCCCGTATCGCCCTACTGTCCGAAACCTGCCCGGCGCAGCGCATCCGCCATCGAACCGCTCGGCGCGGGTGCGTTGCGGCGCTGGTTGCCCTGGTTGCGGCCCTGATTCTGCTGGCGTCCCTGACCCTGCTGCTTACCCTGACCATTCTGCCGCTGCCCGCCGCGATCGGGTCCGCCCCGACCACCCTGGCCACGGCCGCGACCGCCGTCGGCCTTGGCCGCACCCGGTTCGTCGTCCAGCCGCAGCGACAGCCCGATGCGCTGACGCGCGACATCGACCTCGAGCACCTTCACCTTGACGACGTCGCCGGACTTCACGACCTCACGCGGATCCTTGACGAAGTTGTGCGACATGGCCGAGACGTGCACGAGTCCGTCCTGATGCACGCCGACATCGACGAAGGCACCGAAGGCGGCCACATTGGTGACCACACCCTCGAGCACCATGCCCGGTTCGAGGTCGGCGACCTTCTCCACACCCGCCGCGAATTCGGCGGTCTTGAACTCCGGACGCGGGTCGCGGCCCGGCTTCTCGAGTTCGGTGATGATGTCGGTGACGGTGGGGATACCGAACTTCTCGTCGGTGAAATCGGCGGGCTTCAGCGCGCGCAGTGTCGTGGTGTTGCCGATCAGTTCCGACATGCCGCGTCCGGTCGATTCCAGGATGCGCCGCACCACCGGATAGGCCTCGGGGTGCACGGCGGAGGTGTCGAGCGGATCGTCACCGCCGCGGATGCGCAGGAAGCCCGCGCACTGTTCGAAGGCCTTCGGGCCCAGGCGCGGCACATTCAGCAGCGCGGTGCGGCTGCGGAACGGACCGTGCTGATCACGGTGCGCCACAATGCTTTCGGCGATCGAGTTGGCGATGCCTGATACTCGCGACAGCAGCGGCACCGACGCGGTGTTGACATCGACACCGACCGCGTTCACCGCATCCTCGACCACCGCGCCGAGCGAGCGGGCCAGCAGCGTTTCGGAGACATCGTGCTGGTACTGGCCGACCCCGATGGACTTCGGGTCGATCTTCACCAGCTCGGCCAGCGGGTCCTGCAGGCGGCGGGCGATCGATACCGCACCGCGCAGCGAGACGTCCATATCCGGTAGTTCCTGCGAGGCGTAGGCCGATGCCGAGTACACCGACGCGCCCGCCTCGGACACCACGATCTTCGTCGGCTTGTTCTCCGGAATGCGCGAGATCAGTTCGGCGGCAAGGGCATCGGTCTCGCGCGAGGCGGTGCCATTGCCGATGGCGATGAGCTCGACGCCGAACCGGGCCACCAGCGCACCGAGTACGGCAAGGGACTTTTCGGTCTGCCCCTGCGGCTTGTGCGGGTAGATGACCTCGGTGGCGACGACCTTGCCGGTCGCATCGACGACCGCGACCTTCACGCCGGTGCGGTAGCCCGGATCCAGGCCCATGGTGGCGCGGGTGCCCGCGGGTGCGGCGAGCAGCAGGTCACGCAGGTTCGCGGCGAAGACATCGACGGCATCCTTCTCGGCCGCCTGACGCAGCCGCATGCGGGTGTCGATGCCAAGGCTCACTTGCAGTTTCGTGCGCCACGCCCAGCGCACCGTGTCCAGCAGCCAGTTATCGGCGGCCCGGCCCCGATCGGCGATATCGAACTTCACCGCGATTCGGCCCTCGTAAATCGACCGCTCGCCGGGCTCGAGTTCTTCGGTATCGGGTTCGAGCTGCAGTTGCAGGATTTCTTCCTTCTCGCCGCGCAGCAACGCGAGGATCCGGTGTGAGGGCAGTTTGCTGAACGGCTCGCTGAACTCGAAGTAGTCGGCGAACTTCGCGCCCGCCTCCTCCTTGCCCGCGCGCACGCTCGAGCTGACCTGACCGCGGTTCCACATCAGCTCGCGCAGTTCACCGACCAGGTCGGCGTCCTCGGCGAAACGCTCGACCAGGATGGCGCGGGCGCCGTCGAGCTGTTCGGCGGTGTACTGCGCCGGATCGGTGGTCGGATCTCCGATCAGCGCGTCGGCGACCGGCTCGTGACCGGCCTCGCGGGCGATCTGCGCCTTGGTGCGCCGCTTCGGCTTGTACGGCAGGTAGATGTCCTCGAGGCGAGCCTTGGTCTCGGCCATCATCAACTGCCCGAGCAGTACGTCGTCGAGTTTGCCCTGGCCCTTGATGGATTCGATGATCGCGCCGCGGCGCTCGTCGAGTTCGCGCAGATAGGTCAGGCGCTCATCGAGCTGGCGGAGCTGGGCGTCATCGAGGCCGCCGGTGACCTCTTTTCGGTACCGCGCGATGAAGGGCACGGTCGAGCCCGCATCCAGCAGCTCGACGGCGGCGCGGACCTGACTCTCGCGCACGCCGAGCTCATCGGCGATGCGCTGGCCCACGCTGGCCAGCACTCTGGTCGCGGCCGGTGCGGCGGCGGTCGTGTCGGTGTTCGTCGCTGAACTGGCGATCTCGGGCGCTGTCGTCACGCCCGAGACACTACCGTTGTCGCCTGACAAACGGCCCACGCCCAGGTAAACCGGTACGGGCACGCCCGAATTGCGCGTGTCACCGTCGGTCGGGCAGGTCGAGCATGGCCTTGGACAGCTCACGCTCCCCCGCCACCCCGGGCGGTCGTGAGGTGCTCGAACGGTGTCGTCGCGGGCCGACAGTCGAGCAGTTGGCGGAGTTTTGGACGTCCTCGGCGAGTTGCCCGTGTACTCCCGAAATCAGCAGTCACTCGGTCTGCGCGCCTCCGAAGAGGCGAGCATTGCCGCAGCCAGCTCACGCATTTCAGCCTTGCGGATCTTGCCCGTGACGGTCATCGGGAACTCCTCGACGACGTGCACGTAGCGCGGAATCTTGAAGTGCGCGAGCCGGCCGGTGCAGAATGCGCGGACCGCGTCGGCGTCCAATGGTGTTGTGCCGTCCTTCATTCGGATCCAGACCATCAGCTCCTCGCCGTATTTCGGATCGGGGACGCCGATCACCTGGGCGTCGAGGATGTCCGGATGGGTGTAGAGGAACTCCTCGATCTCACGCGGGTAGATATTCTCACCGCCGCGGATCACCATGTCCTTGATCCGGCCGGTGATGGCGAGGTATCCGTCGTCGTCCATGACGCCGATATCGCCGGTATGCATCCAGCGGGCGGCATCGATGGCCTCGGCGGTCTTCTCCGGTTCGGACCAGTAGCCGAGCATCACCGAATAGCCCCGGGTGCACAGTTCACCGGGTGCACCGCGCGGCACCGTCAAACCTGTTGCGGGGTCGACGATTTTGACCTCGAGATGCGGTCCTACCCGGCCGACGGTCGCGGTGCGGCGGTCGATGCTGTCATCGCGGCGGGTCTGCGTCGATACCGGGGAGGTTTCGGTCATGCCGTAACAGATGCACACCTCGCTCATCCCCATGCGATCGATCACCCGCTTCATCACCTCGACCGGGCACGGCGATCCGGCCATGATGCCGGTGCGCAGACTGGACAGGTCGACATCGGTGCCCGAATCCAGCTCCGCGAGCATCGCGATGAACATCGTCGGCACGCCGTAGAGCGAGGAACACCGCTCCGCCGCGACCGCGCCCAAGGTTGCCATCGGATCGAACGAAGGTGCCGGAATCACCACGGCCGCACCATGACTGGTGCTCGCCAGGTTGCCCATGACCATTCCGAAGCAGTGGTAGAACGGCACCGGCACGCAGATCCGGTCCTGTTCGGTGTAGCCGCAGAGTTCGCCGACGAAGTAGCCGTTATTGAGGATGTTGTGGTGACTGAGCGTCGCCCCCTTGGGGAAACCCGTTGTGCCGGAGGTGTATTGGATATTGATGGGGTCGTCCATGGACAGCGTCGCGGCGATCGCCGCAAGTCGCTCGGCATCGATATCGGTCCGTGCCACCGCATCCCATTCGGGCGTGCCGAGCACCAGTACCTGCTCCAGACCCGGACACGCCGGGCGTACCTGCTCGATCATGGCGACGTAGTTCGAGGTCTTGAACTCCGGCGCGGCGATCAGCAGACACACGCCGGCCTGGCGCAGTACGTACTCCAGTTCGCTGGTGCGATAGGCCGGATTGATATTGACCAGGATCGCACCGAGTTTCGCGGTGGCGTACTGGGTGAGGAACCACTCCGCGCAGTTCGGCGCCCAGATGCCGACGCGGTCGCCCTTGCCGATGCCACGCACCGAAAGCCCGGTCGCGAGTGCGTCGATCGCGGCGGCGAGTTCGCGATAGGTCCAGCGACGACCGGTGGGATAGTCCACCAGCGCTTCTCGGTCCGCGTAGGCGGCGGCCATGCGGTCGAAGTCGTCGCCGATGGTGTCGCCGAGCAGCGGGGTTTCCGCGGTGCCAGAGGCGTAACTCGCAAGTGTGGACATCACCGAACCCCCTGCTGCCGCAGGATGAACCGCTGCACCTTGCCGCTGGGCGTCTTGGGCAGTGCGTCCACGAAATGCACCTTGCGTGGATAGGCGTGCGCGGCGAACTTCCGCTTCACCAGGGTCTGCAATTCGGCCTCGAGTTCGGGATTCCCCTCGAATCCGTTGCGCAGCACCACGAATGCCTCCAGCACCTCGCCGCGCAGTTCGTCGGGCATGCCGACCACGGCGGCCTCGACCACCCGCTCGTCCAGTACCAGCACGCTCTCGACCTCGAATGGGCCGATGCGGTATCCGGCCATGATGATGACATCGTCGTCGCGGGCCGAGAAGTGGAAGAAGCCATTCGCATCCTGTGATCCGGCATCACCGGTCAGATACCAGCGGCCGTCGGCGGTGTAGCGCTGCGCGGTGCGCTCCGGAGCGTCGAGATAGCCGATGAACCACAGCAGCGGGCTGCGTTCGGTATCGATGGCGACCCGGCCCAACTCGCCGATCGGCGCTTCGATATCGGCATCGTCGGCGAGCACCGCACAATGCCAACCCGGCATCGTGCGCCCCATCGAGCCCGGGGGCGCGTCCACCCGCAGCGCATCGTGCCAGGAATTGCAGATGAGCATGCCATGTTCGGTCTGCCCGTAGTGGTCGCGAACCGCGATGCCGAAGGTATCGACCGACCAGGTCACCACATCCGGGGTCAGCGGTTCGCCCGCCGATGAGGCCCGCCGCAGCCGGAGATTTGTTGGGACAGCGGCGCTATCGGCGCGCAAGGCGCGGTAGACCGTCGGCGCTGCGGTGAAATTGGTGACGCCGAACCGCTCGAGCACCTGCCAGGTCAGCGGTGCGGAAAACGCGGCGTGCAGCAGCAGACTGCGGATGCCGGAGGCCAGCGGGCTCAGAATCGCCCAGTACAGGCCGTACGCCCAACCCGGATCGGCCGCATTCCAATAGACGTCGTCGGTGCGCACATCGAGGGAAAACTCTTGGTACGCATGGAATGCCGCGAGCGCGCGCACCGGAATCGGCACGCCCTTTGGAGTGCCCGTGGTGCCGCTGGTGAACAGCTGGACCAGCAGCCCATCGCCACCGACGGTCGCGGCAGCGGCTCGCGGGTCATCAGCGGAATACTGCGCGAGCACATCCGCGAACCGCAGCGGTGTCGCCGCCGGTTCCTCGGCGTCGCGGCCGGCAGTAGGCGTTTCGTCGCCTGTCTGCGCCTCGGCGCTGCGCCCCGCAGTCACATCAGCACCCAACTGCTCCTCGGCGACATGCTCCGTGACTGTCGCGACGGCACTGACTTGCTCCTCGGCAGCCGAGTTCGCTGTCGGCTTTTCGGCCGAGTCCTGGGCTGCGACGGTCGCTGACGCGCGACCGGTCGTCCGACCGTCCCCCGCGATGATGACCCGCCACGTCGGCGCAGTCGGGATGTCGTCACCGGGGACGAGCTTGCTCGCCTGATCCGCGTCCGCGATGACGAGCGAGGCACGGCTGGCCTCGAGGCGGAAGGCGATGGCGGGCGGGGCGAAGGCGGTGAAGAGCGGGACGTGCACCGCGCCACGGCGCCAGATGCCGAGCAGCGCCACCACCAGATCCGCGGACTTCGACATCAGCGTCGCGACTCGATCACCCGGCCCAACGCCGAGGTCGGCAAGGGCGGCCGCACAGCGCTGGGAGCGTTCGCGCAGCTCACCGTAGGTGAGGTCGGTCGAGGTCAGATCGGAATCGACAACGGTGAACGCGACCTGGTCGGCGGGGTGCCGGTCGCACAGCAGATCCGCCGCACTGGCGTCGGGTCCGCCGTAGGTCTCCAGTAACTCGCGCACGCGCGCGCTCAGGTCCGCAGTCATCTCGCCTCTCCTCATCGGTGATCCAGGCCACCTCGATCTCCAATAGGATGTGGGTCACATCACGTCCGGCACTACCCCCGAAAAGGGGTGAGTCTTTTGACCCACACCCGCGCCCTGCTGCGCCCGCGCGACGGCGACGCGCTGCGCTCCGAGATCCGCTGGGTGGCGACCAAGGCGGGTGTGCCGGTGGTATTCGGCGGCGAGGTGCACGACGACGCATTGCTGCTCACCGAATTCGTCGGCACCGTTACCAACGGTCTGCGCGGGCTCACCGTGCTGCGCACCTCCGGACTCGGCGGCCGGGTCATGGACATGCGCCGCCCGGCCTCGGTCGCCGACTACCGCAGTGCCTCCTCGATCACCCACCACTACGACGGCCCGGTCTCCGGTGAACGCATCCGGTCGGTCGTCGCGGTCCCCGTGGTGGTCGCCAACCGTTCCCGCGCGGTGCTCTACGCCGCCAACCGCGGCGGCACCCCGCTCGGCGACCGCACCGCCGATCTGGTCGTCGAGGCCAGCCGCCGCCTGGCCACCGAGATCACCATCCGCGACGAGGTCGACCGCCGCCTGCGCCTGTTGGAAACGACGATCCCCGCGCCCGATACCGCCCCCGCCATCGCCGAGGAACTCCGCGATATCAGCGCCGAACTCCGCGGCGCGGCCCGCTCGGCCGCGGATGAACAACTCCGCGAACGCCTGCACGCGATCTGCGAACGCCTCACCCGGGTCCTGGTCGGCGACCCGTCACCGGACGCCCCGCGCCTATCTCGACGCGAACTGGACGTGCTCTCCCAGATCGCGCTCGGCTGCACCAATCAGGAAGCCGCCCAACGCCTTTCCCTCAGTGCGGAGACGGTCAAGAGCTATCTGCGCAACGCGATGACCAAACTGGACGCACACTCGCGCCACGAGGCCGTGGTCACCGCCCGCCGCCACGGTTTACTACCCTGACCGGCGCTATCGGCGCGTGCAATGATCACTGCGTGATTCTCGGGTGCCGCGATGCACTCAGCGCCCGCCGGTGCAGAACCCTTCGGGGGTGTACTGGCAGGGACGCTCGCCGCGTCCTTTGTACTGGCCATGGTTGCTGCTGCGGCCGCGCTGGCCCTCGCGATCGGAGTCGCGGTCATGCGTGTCGCGATCCGCGGCGGCTCTGATCACAACGAGTTCTGGCGCACCAAGATCCGATACGACCATCATCGCGCCGCCGATGAGGGTCGAGGCCACCACTCGACGCACCGTCCCGAGCCCCGCCACTGTCCGCACAGTCACCTACCCGTCGTTTAACGTACCGTTAGTTAACGATACATTCGTTCACGGGTTGGTATCCGTACATTCGAAGACTTCGGTGACGACACCCGATAGGCCGGGCCGCAGCGCGGCTCAGTCGTGGTCGGCGAGCAGATCCGGACGCCGTTCGCGGGTCCGTGCCAGCGACTGTTCGCGTCGCCATGCGGCGACCTTGGCATGATCTCCGGACAGCAGGATCGGCGGAACATCCAGACCGCGCCAGGAGACCGGGCGGGTGTAGCTCGGGCCTTCGAGCAGCCCGTCGGAGAACGAATCCTCTTGGTGGGATTGCTGATTGCCGAGCACGCCGGGGAGCAGTCGGACCACTGCCTCGGCCATGACGAGGACCGCGGCCTCGCCGCCGATGAGAACGTAGTCGCCGATGCTGACCTCTTCGACGCGAACCCGGCGGGCGGCGTCGTCGAAGACGCGTTGATCGATGCCTTCGTAACGGCCGCAAGCGAATACGAGGTGCTTCTCGCTCGCCCAGCGTTGGGCGGTGGCCTGGGTGAAGGGCACCCCGGCGGGCGTGGGCACCACGAGCAGCGCGTCATCGGGGCACACCGCGTCGAGGGCCTCGCCCCAGACGGTCGGCTTCATGACCATGCCCGGCCCGCCGCCATAAGGCGAGTCGTCCACGGATTTGTGCACGTCGTGGGTCCAGCGACGCAGATCGTGCACGCCGAGCGAGATCAGCCCCTTGTCGATCGCCTTGCCCAGCAACGCCGTTCGCAGCGGCTCCAGATACTCCGGAAAGATCGTGACGACATCGAGTTTCATGCTGCCCCCTGCTTCTGGCGGGAGATACCTACTGATCGCGCCCATCGGCGTAGGCGCACGCCGCTACTCAGGATCGAGCAGACCTTCGGGCGGATCGATGACGACGAGGTGATCGGCCAACGAGACCGTCGGCACAATGGCCGTGACGAACGGAATCAGAATCTCCCGGCCGTCGTCGGCGGCACGCACCGAAAGCAGTTCACCCGCGGCCGAATGCTGCACCTCGATGACCTCGCCGACGACGGTGCCATCGGTGAGCTGGACGCTCAGTCCCTCCAACTCGTGGTCGTAATACTCGTCCGGATCCTCCGATGGCGGCAGATCCGCACTGTCCACGATGAACAGCGTGCCGCGCAGCGCATCGGCGGCGGTGCGATCGCAGACCCCGACCAGTTGCACGAGAAGTCGACCCGAATGTTCTCGGGCCGACTCCACGGTGAACTCACGGACTTCGTTGGACCGCGCCGCCCGACCGCGCAGCCGCGCACCGGGTGCGAAGCGCGCGTCGGGATCATCGGTGCGTACCTCGACGACCAGTTCACCGCGCACACCGTGCGATTTGGCGACCCGGCCTACGACGAGTTCCATCTAGGCGTCGGTATCGACCACGTCGACCCGGATGCCCCGGCCACCGATACCGGCGACCAGGGTGCGCAGCGCGGTCGCGGTACGACCGCCGCGACCGATCACCTTGCCCAGATCCTCGGGATTGACGTGCACCTCGACGGTGCGTCCGCGGCGGCCGGTGATCAGCTCGACCCGGACGTCATCCGGATTGGCGACAATGCCGCGAACCAGGTGCTCCACGGCATCGGCGACGACGGCGCTCACGACTCCGCCTCGCTGACGCTCGGCTCCGTCGTGCGCGCCGAGGGCGCAGTGTCTTCGGTTCGCTCGCTGCGCTCGCTCACGGTTACTCGGCAGCCTCGGTCTCGGCGGCCTCGTCCTTCTTGGCGGCCTTCTTCTTGGGGGTGACGGCCTCGGCGACCGGCTCGTTATCGGCGGCGGCCAGGGCGGCGTTGAACAGGTCCAGCTTGGACGGCTTCGGGGCCTTCACCTTCAGGGTGCCCTCGGCGCCCGGCAGGCCCTTGAACTTCTGCCAGTCGCCGGTGATCTCCAGCAGGCGCTGCACGGCCTCGGTCGGCTGCGCGCCGACACCCAGCCAGTACTGCACGCGCTCGGAGTTGATCTCGATCAGCGACGGCTCTTCCTTCGGGTGGTACTTGCCGACGTTCTCGATGGCGCGGCCGTCACGACGGGTGCGGGCGTCGGCGATGACCACGCGGTACTGCGGGTTGCGGATCTTGCCGAGGCGGGTGAGCTTGATGCGAACAGCCATGTGCTGTATCTGCCTTTCAGTGGTTGGTCACGGCACAATTCAGCGACCCGCACGGTCTGCGAGCCCGGTTTTGCGCTTGGAGTGTGTGACCGCCGCGCGGTACGTAACCGGAGACGGGCTGACACTTGTCCAGGAAGGACGATGGTCCATTCTGCCAGACCGGCCACTCTCACCTGAAATCGCGATGTCAGGAAACGATCGGCCACCCGGCGAGGTTTGCCCCGATGCCGCCGCTCAGTCGGCGGCGATGCCGCTCTGGAATAGATCGCGCGGCCCGGCGCGAGCCACTGTCGGCAGCATTCGCCTAGCCGTCAGCGGTATCGCGCGCCCGTTCAGCCGACGGCCGAGCGGCACCGCGCGCAATGACGTCAGCAACGCCTCAGCGCAGGTCCGCAGCGTTTACGGCAACCGAAACGGGCCCTGGGCGACCATCGTTTCGCCCGCCGCAGCGTATACCTCCTGACGGTATCCGCTCTCACCGAGCCGATAACTCCAGAAGCGCGCTGGCTTGTCGGGAAGTTCCACAATCCACAGGTAAGGGACCCCGCGCGGCCGCATATCCCGCGATCTTCGTATCGCGCTCCTCGCGGCTATTGGCGGGAGACCACACCGCGACGGCAAGCACCGAGTCCTCGGGCGCTTTCGTGGACCCGCGTCGACAGCCACAGGGCGCGGACAGCGGCCGAGCGCCCGAACTCGGGCAGCATCCGCGGGATCCCGCTGTGTCCAGACCCGGCCCCTGGAGTCGAGACCGGCCTAGCGCACCAGTGGCGCGAGCGCGCGTCCCGCGAGATCGACAGCACCGGGTTCGTGACCGGTGGTCACCATATTGACGATGAGGCCTTGGACACCACTGTCGAGCACCCGGGTCTGCAGCTGCTCGGCGACTTCGGCTGGGGTGCCGACGAATTGGCGGTCGGCGATGGTCTGCTCGCGTTCGTCCGCGGAGAGGGCGGACAGGTCGACGCCGATGCCGCGCAGCAGATCCTGCTGTTGTTTGCGCGCGCGGTCGCCGTCTTCATCGATCATCAGGAAGCAGAGGAAGCTGGTTTCCAAAGTCGCCGGGTCGCGGCCGATTTCGGCGCAACGCTGGTGCAGTGCCTCGATCTTGCGCGGGAGTTCGGAGGCGTTGGCGATGATATTGATGTGATCGGCGAAGCGGGCCGCCAGCGCGAAGGTCTTCTTCTCGCCGCCGCCACCGAGCAGGATCGGCAGATCGTTGCGCAGCCGGGGCTCGTTCATGGCGTTATCGGTGTGGTACCACTTGCCGTCGAAGGTCGAATGTTCGCCGCGCAGCATCGGGGTGATGATCTGCAGCGCCTCGTCGAGGCGCTGGAATCGTTCGGTAAAGGTGCCGAATTCGAAGCCGTAGGACTGATGCTCGAGTTCGAACCAGCCCGCGCCGATACCGAGTACGGCCCGGCCACCGCTCACCAGATCGAGGGTGGTGACGGTCTTGGCGAGCAGCGCGGGATTGCGGTAGGTGTTGCCGGTTACCAACGCCGACAACTGAATTCGTTCGGTGGACGCGGCGATGCCAGACAGTGCGGTGTACGCCTCCAGCATCGGATCGCTCGGCGCTCCGAGACCGGGCAACTGGTAGAAGTGGTCCATCACGAAGACGGTGTCGAAGCCAGCGGATTCGGCCTCCCTGGCCTGCGCCACCACGGTCGGAAAGAGTTCGCTGACGGGCTGGCCATAGCTGAAGTTGGGCATCTGATAACCGAGGCGAATGGTCACCGAACCGACCATACGCGCCCGCCGCCGCGACTTTCGGTTCTTGCTCGTATCAACCCGCTGACCTGGGCAGCAATGCGTCCGGACCGGCCGTCACACAAGCTGTAGCTTGCCCCAAACGCCCAGCGAGTACGCGGCAGAGGTCACCGGTGGCCGGTGACCGGATTGTGGCTCTTGACGACCCGGCCCCGCAGGACGACGTACTGGGGATCGGTGAGAGCGCCCGGGCTGATACGTGGATCTTCCCGGTAGACAACGAAATCCGCCGGTGCGCCAGCTTCGATGCCCGGTCGGCCCAGCCAGCTGCGGGCATTCCAGGAGGCGGCCCCGAGCGCATCGTGTTTCGACAGCCCGGCCCCGGACAGCGCCGCGATCTCGTCGGCGATGCGGCCGTGCCGGATGGAGCCGCCGGCATCGGTGCCCGCGAAAATCGGCACACCCGCATCGTGCGCATTGGCGACGGTGCGGCGGACCCGCGCGTGCAGATCGCGCATATGCGCGGCGTAGATGGGGAATTTGCCTGCGCCGGCAGCGATTTCGGGGAAGGTGTCGATATTGATGAGGGTCGGCACCAGTGCGGTGCTGTGCTCGACCATCATCTCGATGGTGTCGTCGGTGAGGCCGGTGCCGTGCTCGAGGCAGTCGATGCCGGCATTGATCAGCCCCGGCAATGCGTCCTCGCCGAAGACGTGCGCCGTCACCCGCGCGCCATTGGCATGCGCGGCGTCGATCGCCTCCTTCAGGATCGCATCGCTCCACAGCGGCCGCAGATCGCCCACCGACCGGTCGATCCAGTCCCCGACGATCTTCACCCAGCCATCGCCGAAACGAGCCTGCTCGGCGACGATATCCGGCAGATCGCGCTCATCGTCGAGTTCGATACCGAGCTCGCGGATATAGCGCCGCGGTCGCGCGATATGGCGGCCAGCGCGGATGATCCTCGGCAGTTCCTCGTGCTCGTCGACGAAGTGCGTGTCGATCGGTGAACCCGCGTCACGCAGCAGTAGCGCGCCCGCGTCCCGTTCGGTTTCGGCCTGCGCGATCGCCCCGGCCCGGTCCTCGTCTCCCCCGCCGTACCGGATTCCGACATGACAGTGCGCATCGACCAGCCCCGGCACGATCCACCCCGCGTCGCACAGGGTTTCGGCCCCCGCGACCGGCTCGAACGACACCACGCCGTCGTGCACCCACAGGTCACGCACCTCGGCATCAGGCAGAACCACACCTCGCAGATGCACAAGCAACCTCCTCGACGTCGTCGGCCGCGTCCAACCTAGTGCCGACACCCTTGACGGTCACCTCGTCCGCCCGCCCAACGTCTCAGTCGGCGCGGGCAACCGTCCAGCCCTTACTTCGCGCCGGGCACTTGGTCAGCGGCCACCCGGCCGAATCCATCGTCAAAGGCCGCGCGCAAGTCCGGCGCCGGGCAGCACGCGGCGCAACCCGTCCTGCGCCGCAACAGCATCGGCCGCGGACCGAGCCCTACTTCTTGGGGAAGTTCAGCTTCGAGATATCGAAACCCTCGAGCCCGGGCGGCAACTGGTCCAACCCGGCGGGCATACCGGACAGATCGGGCATACCGGCGGGCATGCCCGGCATCCCCGGGAAGCCACCGCGCACCTTCGGCGGTGTCGGCCCGCGGCCACCCTTTTTGCCCTTCTTGCCCTTCTTCGCATTCGCTCGCCGCGAGCCGGGCAGGCCCATCTGGCGGCCCATCATGGTCATCATCTTCTTGGCCTCGAAGAACCGGTCCACCAGCTGGTTGACCTCGGAGACCTGGACGCCGGAGCCATTGGCGATGCGCAGGCGCCGGGAGGCGTTGATGATCTTCGGGTTCGCCCGTTCGGCCGGGGTCATGCCGCGGATGATCGCCTGCACCCGGTCGAGTTGCTTATCGTCGACCTGGGCCAGCACATCCTTCATCTGGCCCGCACCGGGCAGCATGCCGAGCAGATTGCCGATGGGCCCCATCTTGCGAATGGCGAGCATCTGATCGAGGAAGTCCTCGAGCGTCATCTCGCCGCTGCCGATCTTGCGGGCGGCTTCCTCGGCCTGCTGCTGGTCGTAGACCTGTTCGGCCTGCTCGATCAGGCTGAGCACGTCACCCATGCCGAGGATGCGCGAGGCCATCCGGTCCGGGTGGAAGACGTCGAAGTCCTCGAGCTTCTCACCGGTGGAGGCGAACATGATCGGCGCACCGGTCACATTGCGGACCGACAGCGCCGCGCCACCGCGGGCGTCACCGTCGAGCTTGGTGAGCACCACACCGGTGAAGCCGACGCCGTCGCGGAAGGCCTCCGCGGTATTGACGGCGTCCTGACCGATCATCGCGTCGAGCACGAACAGCGTCTCGTCGGGCTCGACCGCGTCGCGGATCCCCGCGGCCTGCGCCATCAGCTCGGCGTCGATACCGAGGCGGCCGGCGGTGTCGACGATGACCACGTCGTATTGCTTGCTGCGGGCCTCGGCGACACCGGCCTCGGCCACCGCGACCGGATCGGCCGCCGAGATGCCGAGCGGATTCTCGCCGCCGCCGATGGAGGTGCCGGGATGCGGCGCGAAGACGGGCGCACCCGCGCGCTCACCGACCACTTGGAGCTGGGTCACCGCGCCGGGGCGCTGCAGGTCGCAGGCCACCAGGAGGGGCTGATGGCCCTGGCCCTTCAGCCATTTCGCGAGCTTGCCCGCCAGGGTCGTCTTACCGGAACCCTGCAGACCGGCGAGCATGATGACCGTCGGCGGGTTCTTGGCGAGGGTCAGCCTGCGGGTTTCGCCGCCGAGGATGCCGACGAGTTCCTCGTTGACGATCTTGACGACCTGTTGGGCCGGATTGAGGGCAGCCGAGACCTCGGCCCCCTTGGCCCGCTCCTTGATCCTCGCGATGAAACCGCGGACCACGGGCAGCGCGACATCGGCCTCGAGCAGGGCGAGCCGGATCTCGCGACAGGTGGCGTCGATGTCGGCCGGTGACAGACGCCCCTTACCGCGAAGATCCTTGAGGGCACCGGTAAGCCGGTCGGACAGGGATTCGAACACCGATCGCGCTCCTGATCTCGTGGGACATCACTTGGTATCCCAGGGTAATGGGACAGCCCACCAGTTCGCGCAAGCGGTGCACCTTCCAGGGACTATTCGAGTATGCGGCGGCGCGGTTTGGCCGTTTTGCGGTAGTCGTGGTTCTCCAGCGCAACCATGAATACCGCCTCGCGGGCGGTCAGGCCCAGTTCCAGGGCCAGGTCGTCGAGCATGGCCCAGTCGGTGCCGGTCGGCACATCGTGCGTGGCGACGGTGGTGGCGATCGTCATAGCGGTGACAGCCTGTTGTCCGGACAGGGTCCGGCCGGGCAGCCAGGAGACGACCCAGCGGTCACCGCCGACGCAGCGCGCCATATGCGTGGTCTCATCACTCGTCATCATCGACGCCGAAACGACTTCAATTGCCACCGACCTGCTCCCCTCATGCTCGCGATAGCCAGACGCTCTGATACTAGGGGGCAAGGAGGCTAGCGCCTACACTTTCAGCAAATAATGTGCAAACGCTAATTGGCCGGCGTCAGGAACCAGTGCTCGCGCCCGGCGGACCTACGCCCTCGGGCGGCTTCGGCGCCGGCCGGGGGACCACCGCCAAGATCGCCTTCTCGACGGTCTCGCGGCGCTCGGGGGTGTCTTCGACGAGGTCGAGACCGAAGGCGTCGACCACCGCCGAACCCATGGTCACCACCTTCGCCCACCGCACGTCGGCACCGCATTCGGCAAACGCCGCCGCCAACCTGCTGAGCAGCCCGATCCGGTCCTCGGCGCGCAATTCGAGGACCAACTGGCCGGTCGGGTTGGCCGACCAGATCACCCGCGGCCGCGCTTGCGCATACGGGCTCGGCCGGGCGCCGGTGGCCTCGCGCTCGCGCTTGGCCAGCAGCGCGGGCAGATCCAGATCGCCAGCCGTGGCCCGGATCAGCTCCTGCCGCAACAGCCCGACCTCCGGCGGGTCACCGAATTTGGGCGAGACCACGAAGGTGTTGATGGCCGAATGGCCTTCGCCGCCGACGGTGGCCGAGAGCACCCGCAGTGCGTGCAGGGCCAGCACCCCGGCAGCATCCGAGAGCAGACCCGGGGTATCCGGCGCGATCACCGTGACGGTGTAGATGTACTTGCCCTCGCCCGAGCGCAGATCGACGTGCACGCCACCCGCCGCCGCCTTGGCCAGCAACTCTGGCGCAATCGGCTCCGGCTCGGGCAACTGATCCCCCGCCATCACCAAGCGGCAGCGCCGCACCAGTTCACCGATCAGCGAAGCCTTCCAATCACCCCAGACGCCGGGGCCGGTGGCCAGCGAATCGGCCTCGGCCAGGGTGTGCAGCAGTTCCAGCAGCTGCACGTCACCGCCGAGGGTGTCCGCGACGAACTGCACGGTGTCGGGATCGGCGAGGTCACGTCGCGTCGCGGTGTCCGGCAACAACAGATGGTGCCGCACGATCGCGCTGAGGGTTTGCACATCCGATGGCCACAACCCGAGTCGCCGCCCGATGTGGGTGGCCAGTTCGGCCCCGACAACGCTGTGATCGCCTGCCCGGCCCTTGCCGATATCGTGCAGCAGCGCGCCCAACATCAGCAGGTCCGGACGGGCGACGCGAGTGCTGAGCGCGCTCGCATAGGCGACCGTCTCCATCAGGTGCCGGTCCACGGTCCAGGTGTGCAGCGCATCGCGCGGCGGCAGGTCCCGCACCGCGCCCCATTCCGGAAGCAGCCTGCCCCACAGGCCTGTTCGGTCCAGTGCCTCGACCGCGTCGATGGCGCCGCGGCCCGCGCCGAGCAGGATCAACAGATCGTTGAGCGCGTCCTTGGGCCAGGGCTCGCGCAGTTCCGGCGCGTCCTCGGAGAGCCGATTCAGTGTCGTCGCCGACATCGGCAGCCCCGTCTGTGCCGACGCCGCGGCCACCCGCAGGATCAGTCCGGGATCGCGCTGCGGCCGCGCGTCCCGCGCCAGCACGACCTCACCGGCGTGTTCGACCACCCCCTCATCGAGTGGTCGACGCACCGGCATGCGGCGCAATCGCGCGAGGCCACGACGCGGCAGTGCGTTGGCGGCGGTGCGCAGACCGACATCGACGGAGTAGCTCACCGTCCGTGCGGAATCACTGAGGGTGCGGGCGAGATCGAAGCGGTCACCGATGCGCAGCGCAGCGCCGATTTCGTCGGCATCCTGGGCACGCAGCTGATCGCGCGCCCGGCCTGCCACCCGATGCAGTTCTGTGCGAACATCCAGCAATCGCCGATGCGCATGTTTCAGACCGCCGCCCGGCACGTCCGGGCCGAGACCGGGCATGGCATCGGTCAGCTGGGCGATAGCGAGTGCGTCGAGCAGTTGGATATCGCGCAGTCCGCCGCGCCCGTTCTTCAGATCGGGCTCGGCGCGATGGGCGATCGCGCCACTGCGCTGCCATCTGGTCTCGGCCTGTGCGATCAATTCGTCGAAGCGCGAACGAATCCCGGTCCGCCATTCCCGGCGCACCCCACCGATGAGCAGATTGCTCAGCTCGATATCACCGACGATATGCCGGGTCTCGAGCATGCCGAGGGCCGCGATGAGATCACCGGAGGCGACGCGCAGCGCCTGTGGAACGGTGCGCACGCTGTGATCGAGTTTGATGTGGGCGTCCCACAACGGATACCAGAGCTGATCGGCCACCTCGGCCACCCGCGCCGGGTCGACATCGTCGTGCAACAGCACCAGATCCAGATCGGAATACGGCAGCATCTCCTTGCGGCCGAGACCACCGACGGCGACCACGGCCAGACCGCTGTCGCGGGTAATGCCGAGTTCGGTGCCCTTGGTGGTCAGCCACAGTTCGAACAGATCGACCAGCGCCGAACGCAGGGATTCGGCATCCAGACGCGGATTTCTGGGCAGTCCGCCCTCGAGCAATTGATTACGTGCCCGGACCAGATCGGCCGCGCCGTTGGAGACATTCGTGCCGCCGTCCTCGGTTACCTGTCCGCCGTCTTGCTCGTGACTACCCACAAACCCACCGCCCATCAAGATGCGTACGGCCCCGCCCCGACCGGGCAATCCGGTGGGAGCGGGGCCGCCGCTCGATTCGATATTTGCCTACAGAGCGTCGGTACCGCGTTCCCCGGTACGGACCCTGATGATCGACTCCACCGGGGTGACCCAGACCTTGCCGTCACCGATCTTGCCCGTGCGGGAGGCCTCGACGATCACCTCGACGACCTTGTCGACCGAGGCATCGTCGACGACGACCTCGACCCGAACCTTCGGAACGAAATCCACGGAGTATTCCGCACCGCGGTAGACCTCGGTGTGGCCCTTCTGGCGGCCGTAGCCCTGTACCTCGCTGACGGTCATGCCCAGCACACCCGCCTGCTCGAGCCCGGATTTGACGTCCTCGAGAGTGAACGGTTTGACGATAGCGGTGATCAGTTTCATGTCGTCATGCCTCCTTGACGGCGGAACGTGCCGTGCCACCCACAGCAGCGAAATCGTATGCCGTTTCAGCGTGCTCGGACTCGTCCATGCCCACCGACTCGGCTTCCTCGCTGGCGCGCAGCCCAATGGTGAACTTCACGATATAGGCAATGATCAGGGTCGCGATGAAGGAGAACGCAAGTACCGCACCGGCACCGACGGCCTGACGCCACAGCTGGTCGAAACCGCCGCCGTAGAACAGGCCGGTCTTGCCCGCACCCGCCTCCGGAGCGGCGACCAGGCCGACCATCAGGGTGCCGATGATGCCGCCGACGAGGTGCACGCCGACCACGTCGAGCGAGTCGTCGAAGCCGAACTTGAACTTCAGGCCGACCGCCAGCGCACACACCGCACCGGCCACGAAGCCGATCGCGAGCGCGCCGACCACGTTCACCGAGGAACAGGACGGGGTGATCGCGACCAGACCGGCCACCACACCCGAGGCCGCACCCAGCGAGGTGGGCTTGCCGTCGCGGAACTTCTCCACCAGCAACCAGGCCAGCATCGCCGCGCAGGTCGCGAGGGTGGTGGTGATGAAGGTCGAACCGGCCAGACCACCCGAGGTGACCGCGGAACCGGCGTTGAATCCGAACCAGCCGAACCACAGCAGACCGGCGCCGAGCATCACGAACGGCAGGTTGTGCGGACGGAACGGGGTGCTCGGCCAACCCTTGCGCTTACCGAGCACGAGCACCAGGGCCAAGCCTGCCGCACCGGCGTTGATGTGGACCGCGGTACCACCGGCGAAGTCGACCGCGAGCAGCTTGTTCGCGATCCAGCCGCCCTCGTGCACGACGTTGCCGTCGGCATCCTTGACATCGAAGTCGAAGACCCAGTGCGCGACGGGGAAGTAGACGACCGTCGCCCAGATACCCGCGAACAGCAGCCAGGAACCGAACTTCAGGCGGTCGGCGACCGCACCCGAGATGAGGGCAACCGTAATGATCGCGAACATCAGCTGGAACGCGACGAATACGGTCGCGGGAATGGTGCCCGCGAGCGGGATATTCACGGCGGCGGTGGTGACGGCGCCGCTGGCATCCTTCACCTCGGCAACCGAATTGCCGCCGATCAGACCCTTGAGGCCGAAGAACTGCGCCGGATCACCGACCACACCGAATTTGTTGTCGCCGAACGCGGCCGAGTATCCGTACAGCGACCACAGCACGCCGACGAGTCCCATGGCGCTGATGCTCATCATGATCATGTTGAGCACATTCTTCGAGCGGACCATGCCGCCGTAGAAGAACGCCAGGCCGGGCGTCATCAACAATACGAGTGCCGAACTCGCCAGCATCCAGGCGGTGTCACCGGTGTCCGGTGCACCGGTAAGGGGAAAAGCCACCTTAATGTCCTCCTCATCTCGGGCCCAGCCGACTCCGGCAAATGGACCTGCAGAGAAGGGTCCTCATTCGGTGTTTCATCCACAGAGCTGTGGTGTTTCGCCTGCGTGAACGGATGGAGCAGTTGTGTTGCTACCACGTTTCGAAATGTTCGCCCCGAGTTTCCCCGAGGGTGTGAGGTGGGTGTCGGCGGAGGTCGGGGTGCATTTACCGAGGAGTAGGCACGGCAAACTTCCGGCGTGCGGTACTCGACCCCCGCTCCCTGATCGGTAGCCGGGGTCGAGCGAGCGCGAACGGGACCGTGCCGCGCGACGGTGTGGCTATTCGGTTCAGCCGAGGAGTGCGTCGACGAAGGCGGCGGGTTCGAACGGGGCCAGATCGTCGGCGCCCTCGCCGAGGCCGACCAGTTTCACCGGCACACCGAGTTCGTGCTGAACCTGGAAGACGATTCCGCCCTTGGCCGTTCCATCGAGTTTGGTGAGCACCACGCCGGTGATATCGACCACTTCGGCGAAGACCCTGGCCTGCATGAGACCGTTCTGGCCGACGGTGGCATCGAGGACGAGCAGGACCTCGTCGACCTTGGCCTTCTTCTCCACCACCCGCTTGACCTTGCCGAGTTCGTCCATCAGACCGGTCTTGGTGTGCAGGCGGCCCGCGGTGTCGATCATGACGACATCGACGCCGCGGTCGATGCCAGCGCCGACCGCGTCGAAGGCGACGGCCGCGGGGTCCGCGCCCTCCTTGCCGCGGACGGTATCCGCGCCGACCCGCTCACCCCAGGTCTGCAGCTGATCGGCCGCCGCGGCGCGGAAGGTATCGGCCGCACCGAGCAGCACGCGGCGGCCATCGGCGACCAGGACGCGGGCCAGCTTGCCGGTGGTGGTGGTCTTCCCGGTGCCATTGACGCCGACGACCAGCAGGATCGACGGGTGATCGTCGTGCGGGAGCGCACGGACCGAGCGGTCGAGCTCGGGGCGCAAGGCCTCGACCAGCACATCGCGCAGGACGGCGCGGGCCTGTTCGGTATTGCGGACGCTGCGGGCCGCCATTTCCTCGCGTAGGCGCTCGACCACCGCCGCGGTGCTCGCGGTGCCGAGATCGGCGAGGACCAGGGTGTCCTCGACCTCTTCCCAGGAGTCCTCATCCAGGTCACCGCCGCCGAGCAGGCCGAGCAGGCTCTTGCCCACAGCGTTCTGCGAACGGGACAGGCGCCCGCGCAGGCGGACCAGGCGGCCCGCGGTCGGCTCGATTTCCTCGAGGGCGGGGGCGATCGCGGCGTCGTCGGCGGTGGGCTCGGGGACGGCTTCGACCGAGGTTTCTTCTGGTCCGGGCGCGGGCGTCGTCGGCGCGGTGGTGTCCGTGGGTGCGACCGTGTCGGCATCCGCCGCAGCGGCCTCGGGTTGGGCGGTTACCGCGTCCGACTCGACCGAGGTATCGGAATCAGCCGTGGCCGTTGCGGATTCGACCGCACCATCGGTCTCGGCCGGAGCGGACTCCGCGGTGTCGACATCGCTGTCGGGCAGCGACACATTGGTTATGCCGCGCTTCGGCGCGTCGCGCGGAATCGCCGCGTCATCGCCGATATGCGGCTGCCCCTCGGTGTCGGTTCGCTCGACCGGTGCGGGTTCCGGGCGTGTCGCGGTGGCCGTGCCGCCCTGACTGAAGTTGAAGCCACCCGAGGCCGTGTACCCGCCCGACCGGTCGGTCAGTTCTTTCTCCGCGGTGGGCGACGTCAGCGTGACGCGACGACGTTTGTACAGGACGAATCCGGCGATAAACGCCACCACCAGCACGGCGGCGACAGCGGCAATCAGGATCCAGGCTTCGGAACTCACGCCGACCATCCTTGCAGAACCAGATTCTTCGCATTACCACGCCGTCCCGGCCCCGACACACAACCCCCGAGATTTCTTGTCCTGCGGAACTTCTCGCGAAGGGACAATAGGATCGGCGAGGTGACCGATCGAAACGTGCTTGGGGGGCCGCTGGAAGAGTGCGGCGCCGATCCTCTCACCGGGTTCTACCGGGACGGCTGCTGCAGCACCGGGCCGGAGGATCTCGGTAGCCACACCGTGTGCACCGTCGTCACGGCTGAGTTTCTCGAACACCAGGCGTCCATCGGCAACGATTTGAGTACGCCGCGCCCGGAGAACAACTTCCCGGGCCTGCAACCGGGAGACCGGTGGTGTGTGGTGGCGGTGCGCTGGCTGCACGCGCACGAGGACGGCGTCGCCGCACCCGTGGTGCTGGCGGCCACCCACGAAAACGCCCTGGAAGTGATCTCGATGGATATTTTGCGCAAATACGCCGTCGACGTACCGGACGACGTGAGCGACCTGCTCTAGCGCTATCCCCAGGACCCGCTGTCAACCTCTCGCGACTGCCCCGGCCAGGGCGGCGCGGGCGGTTCGTTGGCGGTGTGCCTTTTGACGGCAGGCGGCGCCGCAGTAACGGGCCGGGCGGCCGGTTCCGGTGGGTTGTAGCGCGGTACCGCAGATCGGGCAGTGCGCACCGGTCGTTTCGTTACGCGAGACGGTTTCGTTACGAAGGTTGGCCTCGGCGTCGAGTTTCGTTACGGTCCGGATTCCCGGGTTCGCGCGCATTGCGTCGAGCATGATGGCGGCGGCCTGGATCATCGGGCCGTCGGGGCGCTGACGCCGCTGGATCGCAACGCATCCGGTGAAGATGTCCAGTACGTCGGCCATTTCGATATCGGGGCGGACCGCGCCCTGGCGCTGCGCGGCCGTCAACAGGGCGCCGAGCGCGTGATGGAATCGGTCGCCCGCGCTGCGTAGCAGCGCTTTCGGCCAGCCGTCGTCGGACTGGACGATATCGCAGAGCGCCTGGCTGCGCGGAGCCGAGACGACCACCTCGGTGCAGAGCGCGAAGAACGCGGCGCCCGGATCCGGCGCGTCGAGATGCGCGGCCGCGACGGCGGCGAGCCGGTCGATGCGGTGTTGCATGACCGCTTCCAACAGATCGGTTTTCGTGGGGAAATGCCGGTAGACCGTGCCCGCGCCCACCCCGGCACGGCGCGCGACCTCCGCCAGCGAGACCGAAGTGCCGCGTTCGGCGAAGGCGCGTTGTGCGGCGGCCAGCACCAGCGCCCGGTTGCGGCGGGCATCGGCTCGCGCGGCGGCGCCGAGCTGTGTGGGCGGAGACTGCGGAGCAGACATTTCGTTACGGCCTTCCGTGCCGGGACCTGGCCAAGCGGGTGATCGCACCCATATCGTCCGAATACGGGTTATCCGACCCGATTGTACGAGCAGAGTCCGATCGAATGAGAAGGCGAGCATGTCCCCTCAGCAGAACCCGATACTGATCACCGGCGCGACCGGCAAGCAGGGCGGCGCCACCGCGCGCCGACTGCTGGCCGACGGCGTCGCGGTGCGTGCGCTGGTCCGCGATCCGGATGCGCCCGCGGCGCAGGCACTCGCCGACGCGGGCGCCGAATTGGTGAGCGGCGACTTCGACGCACCGGCAACACTGGACGCCGCCGTCGCCGGTGCGCGCGCCGTATTCCTTGTTCCACCAGCCGCTTTCGGACCGAACGGTTGGGGCGCGGAGTTGGAGGCCACGCGGGGCATCGCGGTGCTCGACGCGGCGGCACGCGGCGGTGTCGAGCAGATCGTCTTCACCGGTGTCGCCTCGATGACCGATGACCGCTCCTGGGGCATGGCCGGAAAGGGTCGCATCGAGGATGCGATCGCGGCCAGCGGTCTGCGCTACACCCTGTTGCGCCCGGTGCGTTTCATGGAGAACTACGTCCTGCGTGGCAGTCCGGTGGACGGCATTATCGACGGCGTGCACAAGCACCTGTTCCAGGCGGACCGGCCGCTGCAGATGATCGCCATCGCCGATATCGCGGCCTTCGCCGCACTGGCCTTCCACGATCCGGACCGCTTCCACGGCCGGACCCTCGAATTGGCCGGTGACGCGATCACTCCCGTCGCGGCGGTGGCGGCGATCAACCGCGCCACCGGCCTCGCGGTGCGCTACGTCGAGGCGAGCGAGGCTGAGGCGGATGAACTCGGCGAACAGATCGGCAATACGTGGCGGCTCATCCGGCAGAACGGTGGCTGGCACGCCGACATCCCGGCGCTGCGCGAGATCTACCCCGCCCTCACCACACTCGAATCCTGGCTCACCACAACCGGAGCCGCGCTGATCAAGTCACAATTCGACAACGACCGCCGCGTCGCCGCGCACTGACCGAACAGCCGCACTCCTTCTCGGCCCTGTGCGGCGCCCCGGCAGGCCGAAAGCGGGTGCGGCTGTATGTCACCGCCTCCGGCGTACGCTCGATGCGGTGAACCTGCTCGAAAGGTGGACCAACCGCAAGCGCCGCGATCCGGTCGGTGCCGAGGTCGACGAGATATTCGGGCGCGCGCGCAAGCACATTCACGAGCGCAGGGAATGGGTGGCGGTGGCCAAGGTGGACGACCGCGAATCCGGCGATGATCCGCTGGTCGACCTCGACTCCGGCGTCGTCACACTGGGTCCCCGGGGCGGTCGATCGGCTCAGTAGTGCGGAGGGTGCGAATCGGGATCGCCGTCGGTGCGACCGAGCGCGCGGCGGATCCGGGTGCGCGCGCCGAATGTGCCTGTGCTGCTTGCGGCTACGTTGCGGCACGCGGCGCGCGTGCGGCGGGTGTCGGGGTGGTCGGGACCGAGGACCCGCAGTTGTACTTCGAGCAGCTGCTCGTATTCGACTGCGGCGGTGGCGGTGTCACCCGCGCCGTGGCGCGCGTGGGCCAGGTGGTAGCGGGTGGCGAGGGTGCGCGGGTGGTCGACTCCGAATATCCGTTGTTCATCGGCGAGTAGCCGCTCGAGCTCACCGACGGCGGAACGGGAATCGCCGGATTCACAACGCCAGCGGGCCAATTCATTGCGGTTCAGCAGTGTGTCCGGATGATCGTCGCCGAGCACCCGGATGCGATCGGTGAGCAGTGCGGCCAACTCCGCCACGGCGATGGCCGGATCGCCGTGCGCGCCACGCCAACACGCGAGATCGTGGCGGGTGCGAAAGGTGTTCGGATGCTCCGGGCCGTGCACCCGAACGCGATTGGCGAGTACGTACTCGAATTCCGGGAGGGCAGTGGCGATATCGCCGCTCTCGGCGCGGTAGTGCGCGAGATTGGCTCTGGTGCGCAGCGTGTCGGGATGGTCGGGGCCGAGTACTCGCTCGCGCGCGAGGAGCAGTTGCTCGAATTCGACAACGGCGGCCGCCGGGTCGCCGCTCTCGCCGCGCCAATATGCGAGATTGTGCAGTGAGGTCAGTGTGTCGTGGTGGTCGGCCCCCAGTATCCGCCGCCGGTCGTTCAGCAGTTCCTCGTACTCGGCTATGGCGGTGGCGTAATGGCCCGCTTCACCGCGCCATCTGGCCAGATTGTGCCGGGTGCGCAGAGTGTCGGGATGGTCGGGGCCGAGCACGCGCAGCCGGACCGGCAGCAGCTCCTCGAGTGCGGCGAGCGCGGCCGCGAGATCGCCGCTTTCCCCGCGCCAGAGTGCGAGGCGATGCCAGGTGTGCAGGGTTTCGGGGTGATCGGGCCCGAGGATCGCGCGTTCGTCGTCGAGCAGCCGCTCGTATTCGGTGACAGCGGTGCCGATCTGACCGCTCTGACCGCGGAAGAACGCGAGACTGTGCCGGGTGCTGAAGGTCTCGGGGTGGTGTGGACCGAGGACGGCGAGTTCATCGCGGAGCAGATGCTCGTACTCCGCGACCGCGGTGGCGGGGTCACCACTTTCCCCACGCCAGTACGCCACGGCATGGCGGGTGCGCAGGGTATCGGGATGGTCGATCGGCAGCACCCGCTGCCGATCGGCGAGCAGTTGTCGGTACTGCTCGACCGCGGTGACCGGATTGCCGCTCTCCCCGCGCCAGAGGGCCAGTTCGTGCCTGGTGCGCAGGGTATGGGGATGGTCGGGGCCCAGGATGCGGATCCGAACCGGAAGTATCTGCTCGAATTCGGCGACGGCCGTGAGGTAGTGACCGATTTCGCCGTACAGGTGGGCCAGGTTGTGGCGCGAGAGCAGGGTAATCGGATGGTCGAGGCCGAGGATGCGCCGCTCATCGTCTATCAGCGCCACGAACTCCTCGATGGCGCTGCGGTGATCGCCGCTTTCGCCACGCCAATAGGCGATGTTGTTGCGGGTGCGCAACGTGCGTGGATGCTCGGGTCCGAGAATGCGCGTCCGGTCGGTGAGCAATTGCTGGAATTCCGCGATGGCGGTGGCGTGGTCGCCGCTGACGCCGCGCCAGCGGGCGACGTCATTGCGGGTGATCAGGGTGTGCGGGTGATCGGATCCGAGCACGCGCTCCTGCTCGGCCAATAACTGCTGGAACTCGGTGATCGCTCGCACATGATCGCCGCTCTCGGCGTGCAGCTGGGTGACCCGATGACGGGTCTTGAAGAAGGCCGGATCGGCGGTGCCCGAGATGCGCTGCTGATCGACGAGCAGTTGGTGCAGCTCGATAATGGCGGTATCGATATCGCCGCTTTCGCTGCGCCAGTATGCGAGTTCGTAACGGGCGGTGAGCGTGTCGGGATGATCCGGTCCGAGTACGGCGCGCCGATCGGTGAACAGCCGCTGGAATTCGGCAATGGCCTCGGCCGTCTCGCCCTGCTCGCCACGGAAATGCGCGAGGTCGCCTCGAGTGCGCAGGGTCGCCGGGTCATCCGCGCCGAGCAGGCGGGTGCGGTCGGCGATCAACTGCTCGAATTCGGCTATGGCCGTGGGGAAGGCACCGCTTTCCCCGTGCCAGCGGGCCAGATTGGTGCGAATGGTCAGGGTGCCGAGGGCATCGGCGCCGAGCACCCGGGTGCTCTCGACGAGTAGGTTCTGATGGTCGATGGTGGCTGTCGCCAGATCGCCGCTCTCCCCGCGCCAGAACGCGAGATTGTTGCGGGCGGTGAGGGTATCGGGATGCTCCGGACCGACCGACGCCTCGAACGCCGGAATCCAAGCCGCCCACAGATCGCGATTATCCGCGGCGCGCGGGGTGTTCAACCGTTCCAGGAAAGCCAAGGCCGCGGCCGAATCGCCGTAGCCGAGATAGTGCCGCACGGCCGATCGACGGCCGTAATCGGTGATCTGGGGCGCGGGTTGGGTCGAGCGCGCATCCTGCTCGAGCGCCTTCGCCAGCGCCCGATGCGCGTCCCGGCGCGCCACCGTGCGCCCCGCGGCGATGAGCGAGCGTCGAAACGCATTGTGCGCCAATCCGAGCATCTCATCCGAGGTGCCCGGGTGACCGCGACTGACCAGCACCCCGAGCCGAACGACGAGATCGCGAATTCGGTTGGTGCTCAATCCGATATCCAGGAAATCCAGGGCACGTTCCAGCAGTTCGAGCGGCAGGACCGGACCTGCGCCGGCCGCGACCAAGATGCCGAGCAACGCGGAAACCGCCTGTGCCGTCGCGGGATCCGCATAGTCGACCACATCGCGTACCCGCCGCCGGACCAGGGCGTCCAGGCCGATCCCCCGGTCCAGATCCGAGGACGTGATATCGGAGTGGATCTCGATCAGCAGCCGGGCCAGCAGCCACCCACCGGTCGGAGTCTGCTGCAGCAGACCATCGATCCATTCGCGCCAATTGGTGTGCTCGGTGTGGCCGCGGGCCGCCGCGACGGTATCGGCGATATCCGCCGTCGTCGGAGCTGGCACATCGATGCGCCGCATATGGGTCAGCAGCGGCGAGTTCTCGATACCGGTTCCCGCACGGATGCCGACGATGAGATGCACATGTGCGAGCTCCGGACGGCGGGTCAACTCGGCGACCGCATAGGAGAGCAGCATGCGACTGCCGCGCCTCGGATGATCGAGTCCGTCGACCAGGATGTGCACCGGCTTCGACGGGTCGAGCCGGGCCAGCGGCCGCAGGATCTTGATATCGAACTGGTCGAGTCGGCTGCTGTCCTGTTCGGCGAGGTCGAATTCGACCATGCGCGTTGCCGTTTTGAAGCCGTCGAGCCGCCTGCCCAGCTGCTGAGCCAACTCGGCGGTGAACGATTCCAGTGAGCTGGTCACATCGAGAATCACTGCGGCCGTGATGTATTCGGCCTTGATCGGCAGCGTATCCACCCAGCCCGGCCGGATCAGGGTCGCGAGCAAGGTGGACTTGCCGCAGCCCGCGGGGCCGACCACACCGCGCAACCGTTCCTCGCCCGCGTCGACCACCTGGGTCAGCCGCTCGCGCAATGGCTCCGAGACGACCAGACCGTTGATCAGCTGGTCCACGAAACCCGCGGCCGCGCTGCCGCTCACCGCATCCTCACGTCGGGCGGCATTGGGCACCAGCCAGAGACCGGGATCGCTACTGGCCGTGCGGATTCCGGAGGTGAAGGAGAACGACTGCGGCTCCAGCGCCGGACACTGGCGCAGCGGCCGCACCAGATCCGATGGCAGGAGGCTTTCGCCGCCGTGCGGCACCCCCTTGCCGAACGTGGTGATGATCGTTCGAGTGAAGCACCCGAAATAGGCGGGGCCATTGCCGGTGGCGACCAACAGTTCGACACGCCCGTTCGGGCCGGACGCCTCCGGCCAGCGCCGGGCCGCACCCCGCACGCCCTCCCCCGTCTCGCAGGCGTCGACCAGCACGATCAACCCGTCCAGCGCGGCGGCGCTGTTCAGGTGTTCCTGGATTTCCTGGGTCAGATGAAAAGCATTGCGCAGCTTGGGCAGCTGTGGGGAATCGTGGGCGAGCAGATAGAAGTTCTCCGAGGCGGTGGTCATGCCGTGGCCGATAAAGCTGATTAGCAGCGTCGCTTGCTGATTCGCGGCGATCTCGAAGGCATCGTCTACGGCGCTGGCCAATTCGTCGATCGTCGGATCCAAGAGCGGCCCGCCGTTGCGGGTGGCCGGTTGCCAGCCCCCGAGTTCCCGCAGTTCGGTGTAGAGACCGGTGGCGAGCTCGCCGGTGAAACCCAATCTGGGCAGCGCCGCGCACTCCGAGCCGACTACCAGCGCCACCCTCCCGCTCATATTCCGCAACCTACTCCGCCCGTGCCCGCCCCCGGGCAACAACGGGAAATCGAAAAGGCCACGATCACAACGGCTTTGTGATCAATTCGGCCCGATCAATCGGACCGCCACCCCCGTAACGCCGTGCGTCCGCCCAGCGGATGTGTCCCGATTGCGGTGACCGTCTCAGCTCGCCGCGGCACCCACCGGAGCCAGGTTCTCCCCGCGCAGGCGTTGGCTGATCACCTGGGTGATGCCATCGCCGCGCATGCTGACGCCGTAGAGGGCGTCGGCGATCTCCATGGTCGGCTTCTGGTGGGTGATGACGATCAGCTGACTCTTCTCGCGCAGCTGCTCGAACAGGCCGATGAGGCGGCGCAGGTTGGTATCGTCGAGCGCGGCTTCGACCTCGTCCATCACATAGAACGGCGAGGGGCGGGCGCGGAAGATGGCCACCAGCAGCGCGACCGCGGTCAGCGACTTCTCCCCACCCGATAGCAGCGACAGCCGCTTGACCTTCTTGCCGGGCGGGCGCGCCTCCACCTCGATACCGGTGGTCAGCATGTCCGACGGATCGGTGAGCACCAGTCTGCCCTCGCCGCCGGGGAACAGCTTGGCGAAGACGCCGACGAATTCGCGTTCGACATCCTCATATGCCTCGGTGAAAACCTGCAGGATGCGCGCATCCACCTCGGCGACCACATCCAGCAGATCCTTGCGCGCACTCTTGACATCCTCGAGCTGGGTGGCGAGGAAGTTGTAGCGCTCCTCGAGTGCCGCGAACTCTTCCAGCGCAAGGGGATTCACCTTGCCGAGGGTGGTCAGATCCTTCTCGGCGCGTTTGGCGCGGCGTTCCTGGGTCTTGCGGTCATAGGGCATCGGGGTCGGCGCGCTGACCTGCTCACCGCGCTCCTTGGCCTGCTCGTATTCCTGCCACTCCAGATCCGATGGCGGCAGCGGCACATCCGGACCGTACTCGGCGATCAGATCCGACAGCGCGATCCCGAACTGTTCGGCAATGGTCGCCTCGATCTGCTCGATACGCAGTGCCGCTTGGGCCTTGGCGACCTCGTCGCGGTGCACTGCGTCGGTGAGCTGGGCCAGCTGCGTGGTCAGCGCCCGGACCCGCTCCTTGATCTGCTCGACCTGGGCGGCGCATTCGGTGCGGCGGCGCACCAGTTCGTCGCGTCGCGTACCGGCCTGGGCCACAACCGATTCCAGCTCGGCGGCGACCTTCGCACCGGATTCGGCAACGGCGGCGGCGACGGCGGCGGCCTGTTTGCGCGCGGCCTGGGCGCGTTCGGCACGGGCCCTGGTCTCGCGTTCGGCGCGGGCCGCCCGGCGCAGCGAATCCGCTTTGCCGCGAACCGATTCCGCGCGTTCCTCGGAGGTGCGCACTGCCAAGCGGGCCTCGACCTCCATGGATCGGGCCTCGGCCAGTGCGGCGGCGGCCTCCTCCCGGTCGCGGCCCGCCGCTTCGGTACCCGCCAAGCCCATACCGTCGTCGACATCGGATTCGAGTTCGGTGCGACGCAGCCGTTCTTCGAGATCGGCCAGCGCCGCCAGCGCCTCTTCCCGACCCGACTCGGTTTCCGCGCGCTGGCCGGTGATCCGGTCGACATCGGCCTGAGCGGTGCGCGCCACCTCGCCGACCCTGCCGAGCCGGTCGTAGATCACCACCAGGGCCTGATCGGATTCGTGCAGTGCGAGCAACGCCTGGTCTACCGCATCCTTGCGGTCGGCCTGTTCGTCCAGTGCGCCGGAGAGGGCGGCCTCCAGCTCCTCGGCGCGGCGTTGGGCGGCGATCAGATCGGCCTTGGCGGCGTCGATATCGGCCTGGATCTCCAGCTGACTCGGTGCACGATCGGATCCGCCGAGCACCCAACCGGTTCCGGTGAGATCGCCGTCGCGGGTGACCACACGTAGATCCGGCCGGGCGCGGACCACCTCCGCGGCGGCCGCGAGATCGTCGACCACGGCGACACCGGCGGTCAGTGCGGCAATGGCACCGCGCACGTTATCCGGGCCGTCCACCACATCGGCGAGCCAGCGGGCCGCACCGGGCAACGCACCGTCGGACCTCGGCAATCCACCTCGAGCATCGAACACCAGCGCGGCGCGACCGCCGTCGGCCTCCTTCAGCGCGCGCACCGCGGCATGGGCGGAGTCTGCGGTGTCGGCGGCAACGGCGTCGGCGAGTGGGCCGAGGGTCGCGGCGACCGCGGCCTCGAAACCACCGTGCACCCGGATCAGGCCGGAAAGCGGACCGAGCAGTCCCTGCGCGCGATTCTCGACCAGCCAGGCCGCGCCGTCCCTGCGGGCCAGCCCCATGCCCAACGCTTCGATGCGGGCGCTCAGCGAGGCGACCCGTTTGCTGGCGTCGCGGTCCTGCTCCCGCAGTTCGGTGACGCGCTGATCGGCCAGTGCGAGGGCCTGCACCGCATGTTCGTGCTGGGCGTCCAGACCGGCCTCACCGGCCTCGAGTTCGCCGAGTTCGCCTTGGACGGTATCGAATTCGGCCTGGGCCGCCTCGCCGCGCTGGCGGGCCTCACCGATCGCGACGGTCAGCCGGGTGATCTCCGCATCGACCGACTGCGACCTGGTGCGCAGGGTCTCGACCTGACCCGACAACCGGGCCAGCCCCTCGCGCCGGTCGGCGATGGCGCGCACCGCGGCCAGATGCGCCTGTTCGGCGGCCTTGGCGGCCTGCTCGCGTTCGGCGAGTGCGTCGCGCGCCGCCTCCAGGGTTTCGGCCGCGATCTCCACGGCCTCGCGCAGTTCGGCCTCCTCGGCCTCGACGCGTTCGGCCTCGGCCTCGAGCTGTTCGGGATCGCGGCCGCTGCCGACGGGCAGGTCGGTGTGCAGGTTGCGGGCCCGATCACCGGCAATGCGGATGGTGGCATTGACGCGCTCGGCCAGTGCGGACAGCTGGAACCAGATCTGCGCGGCGGCCTCGGCACTCGGGGTGAGCCGGGACAGCTGGAACTCCTGCTGCGCCAGTGCGGCATTCGCGGCGTCGAGTTCGGTCTGCACGGTGATCTGCTGCTCGCGGGCGTATGCCTCTTTGCTCTGCTGGCTCTCGAGCTCGTTGCGCCGGGTGACCAGATCGTCGGCGGCCAGGCGCAGGCGCGCGTCACGCAGGTCGGCCTGCACGGTCTGGGCGCGGCGGGCCACCTCGGCCTGTCTACCGAGCGGTTTGAGCTGGCGGCGCAGTTCGGTGGTGAGGTCGGTGAGGCGGGCCAGGTTGGCCTGCATCGCCTCCAGTTTGCGGACCGCCTTCTCCTTGCGCTTGCGGTGCTTGAGCACGCCGGCGGCTTCCTCGACAAAGGCGCGGCGGTCCTCGGGGCGCGATTCCAGGATGGCGGACAGTTGGCCCTGTCCGACGATGACGTGCATTTCCCGGCCGATGCCGGAGTCGCTGAGCAGTTCCTGCACATCCATCAGGCGGCAGGAGCTGCCGTTGATCTCGTATTCACCCGCGCCGTCGCGGAACATGCGCCGGGTGATGGAGACCTCGGCGTAGTCGATCGGCAGCGCACCGTCGGAATTGTCGATGGTCAGCGTGACCTCGGCGCGCCCGAGCGGTGCCCGGCCGGAGGTTCCGGCGAAGATGACGTCCTGCATCTTGCCGCCGCGCAGCGCCTTCGCACCCTGTTCGCCCATCACCCAGGTGAGCGCGTCGACGACATTGGATTTGCCCGAACCATTCGGGCCGACCACACAGGTGATGCCCGGTTCGAAGCGCAAGGTCGTCGCGGACGCGAAGGATTTGAATCCCTTCAACGTCAGACTCTTCAGGTGCAAATTCGACGACCCTTCCTGCGCGGTGGTCGGACATACGCCGTCCCATGGAGCGACCAGCCATGCTATCGGTGCCCCACCCTGGACACTCGTAGGGTATCGACTCGCCCCGCGATATCCAGTATTTCAGTGTGCTCTCGGTTTGCTCTAGCGGGGCCAGCGGTGGTGTGGCGGGCGATCCTGCGTCCTTCTCCCCACTCGCGCCGACCTACGATGGCTTGCGCAATCTCATGACGGCCGCCTTGGCTACTGTGGGCCCGAGCTCCCTGGTACCAGTGATCCGCCGACCCGCGTGGTCGATATCGCGGCGTGATGTCGAATACGTGACCGCACACGGTGTCACATTCGAAATTCCCTGCGGCAGTGAACAACTCGGTGATCCGTGAGCTGGTTCGAGACGCGACCGGGTGCCGCGATATCACCGCTGCCGACAGCCGGTTCCGCAACCTCGAGGGCGATCGTTCCCGGTTGGATCAATCGGATCTCGCTTGCGCTATCGCCGAACTCCCGGGACGCATACGATCCAGTCTGATTCGCCAGGGAAACGTTCGTCCGGGAGTGCCGCACATGCCATCGGCCAAGACCAGCACCGTGCTCGGTCTGGTCCGTCATGCGACGACGCTGCGATTGACCCGCATCGCCACGCTGGTCGCGGGCAGCCTGGTCTTTCTCTACGCATGTGAGGTCAGCCGGAAAAGCGATCTGTCCGATGTGTGGCCCCAGGTCGTCATCGCGGCCGGGCTCGCCATGACCGGCCTGATAACCGCCTGGTTCGAGGTGCGAGCCGCCGATCACGCGGCAATCCGCGCCCGCACCGACATCCGTGGCTTCCTCATCGAATCCGACGACATATCGGTGCGCGCCCGCATCACCCGCTCCGGCGACCTGGTCTTCCATGGCCACGACTCCAGCGGCCCCCACCCCGCCTACGAATGGGACTGGGCCTTCCGCGCCAGCACCTTCCCCGCCATCCGCGCCGCCCTCGGCGGCAAGGGTGACCTGCTGGAACTCCTGGAACGCACGGTTCCACACTGGGATCGTCAGGATCGCTACGATCCCGGCGCCTGGCTGCACAACCAGGGCATCCCCGCCGCCTTTCGCGAACGCGGCGACTCCTCCAGCCGCACCACCCGCGTCCTGCCGGTCATCAAGCCCGAAGCCGAACTCACCCATCATGATCCGGACGCCCCACCGTCTCGCGCATCCACCGGACAACAAGAGCTGACGAGCAGCCGTCGCACCACATCACCGCACCGACGAACCCGCTCCGCAGACCAGAATCGGCCCGAACATTCGGACCGCCGCCGCGACCCATCACCCGAACAAAACGCACCAGCGCACGCACGCCGCAGAGCCCCTGCCGACCAACTCCGACCCACCCCCTCGTCCGATCCCCGCGCCGAACAACCGGCCGCAATCCGTCCCACCCCAGGCCGACGCCGCGACGACTCACCACGCCTGCGCAATACCGAAACCTCAGGTGGCGACTGGTCCGAGACACCAGACCCCCACCACCGCAACACCGCACTGCGCTCCCGAAACGAAACCTCCGGCGCACACCGTCACGCCCTATCCGGCGCCAACCGCCCCGAATCCCCTTGGCCGCAGACGTCCGAATCGCAGAGCCAGCGATGGACCGAACCACCCGAACGCCGTCGCCGCGGATAAGTCCCACTGCCCACCGGCCCGACCGCGCGATATCCCTCATCGGCCCGGCTGGGAACGTGGCTTGCCCGGTGGCCAACAGACCTGGGCCGCGCAGCCGTCGATCGGGTTCTGACATGCGGCGCCTGAAACACGCTTGACATTCCACAATGGAGGGTGCATTCTGGTGTCACCTTCCAATGTGGAACATTGATCTAGTCGTTAGGACCTGACATGGAAATCTCGCCTGGTACTCGGGCCTCCGATGCGGAGCGCGAGAAGGTTGTGCGGCTGCTCGGGCGGCATATGGCCGATGGTCGGATCGACCTCGCCGAATACGATCAGCGCGTTGCCCGCGTCTATGAGACCGGGGTGCGCGACGATCTGCAGCTGGTGCTCTCGGATCTGCCGAAGCTGCCGAAAGAGTCCGCGGTACAGAAGCATTCGCCCGCTCGCTTCCCGATCTGGCAGCAGATCGAAGGCACTTCGTGGCTCGGCGTCAGCGTGCTGGTTCTCGCCATCTGGGGAGCGATCTCGATCAGCGTCGGTGAGTTCACCTACCCGTGGCCGATCTGGGTCATCGGCCCGTGGGGCGCGGTGCTCGCCTTCCGGATGCTGGCCGGTTTCGAATCCGGCCGATTCGGGCGCCACACCAGCTGAGGATTTTTGCCGCGGTGCGGCGTCGATCGAGGATCGGCGCGCACCATCGGCACAGCGCGGATGATGGTGTCGCACACCAGGTTTGCGCATCGATCTGCTGTGGTATTACGGAATCGTGAGGGCTTCAAGATATTTGGCCTCGCTCGTGAGCGTGCTGGTGGCCAGTTTCGCGATTTCTGTTCTGACCGTTGGCCCTGCCGTCGCGGCGCCGCATGTGGTCGATGAGGCTGCGCTGGATGGATCGGTATCGCGGGTGGATGTCTATTCGCCCGCGATGGATCGGGTGGTGAGCAACAGGGTGATTCGGGCCTCGGGCGGTCCGGCGCCGACGTTGTATCTGCTCACCGGTATCGGCGGTGGCACCGACGGCATCTCGTGGTGGGACGATACCGATGTCCGGCAGTTCTTCGCGGATAAGCATGTCAATGTGGTGATGCCGATCGGCGGGGCCTACAGCATGTACACCGACTGGCTCACCGACGATCCGGCGGTCGGCCGCAACCGGTGGCAGACCTACCTCTCCCGGGAACTCCCCGCGGTCCTCGACCCCCGGCTCGGCAGCACCGGGCGCAATGCGATCGCCGGCGTGTCGATGAGTGCGGGATCCGCCGTCGACCTCGCCATCCAGTCGCCCGATGTGTACAGCGCGGTGGCGGCTTACAGCGGCTGCCCGTGGACCTCGGACGCACTCGGGGTGGCGATGATCAGTGCCCAGGTGATCCGCGGTGGCGCCAATCCGGTCAATATGTGGGGTGAGCTGGGTCAGGGAATCTGGCGGGTGCACGACGCGTTCACCAATGCCGCCGCGCTGACGGGCAAGACGATCTACCTGTCGGCCGCCACCGGCGCACCAGGTCGGATCGATGAGGGCGGGCTCGGCTTCCCACCGATCGAGGCGATTGCCAGCTCGTGCACCGATGCATTCGCCGACCGGCTCCGCGAGCTCGGACTACCGGTCGTCCACGTCAACCGCCCCGAAGGGTCGCACACCTGGGGCCAGTTCGAGACCGACCTGCACGATTCCTGGCCGCATCTGGCCCGCGCACTCGGCGTTTGATCGAGATCCCAGCCCGGCGACGCTACGGTGGGGTGCCATGGACACCGTCGCCTTCCCGGAGTGCGTCGACGTCCCGTCCCCGCGAACCTCGCGAATGATCCGGACGGTTCGGCCGGTTGTCGTCGCGGCCGGATGTCTGATCCTGCTCCAGTTGGCACTTCGCTACTGGGTGGCCGATAGCGGGTACTTCTACTGGGACGATCTCATTCTGGTCGGCCGGGCGGGGACCTATCCGCTGTGGTCGACGGATCTGCTGCTGTACAACCACGACGGACATTTCATGCCGCTGGCCTTCGCCACGGCGTGGGTGGTGACCGCGATTGCGCCGCTGACGTGGGCGGGGCCGGTGCTATCGCTGCTGGTCCTGCAACTCGCAGCGTCGGCGGCGGTGCTGCGGATGCTGATCGTGCTGGTCGGCGCGCGCTGGACGATCCTGGTCCCGCTGGTGTTCTACCTGTTCTGCCCGCTGACGCTGCCGGCGTACGCGTGGTGGGCCGCCGCCCTCAATGCGCTCCCGCTGCAATTCGCGCTCGCCTGGGTGATCGGCGATGCGGTGCGCCTGATCGACAGCGGTCGGCGGCGGTACGCGCTGTCGGGGGTCGTGGTGCTCGCGGTGGCGCTGCTGTTCTTCGAGAAGGCGGCGATCGTCCCGTTCGCCGCCTTCGCCGTTGCCGCGCTCACCCGCCACGTCGACGGTCTCGGATCCGCGATCGGCGTGGTTGCGCGGCGCGGTGCGGCGCTCTGGGCCGGATCGGGTGTGGTGATCCTGTGTTGGCTGGCCGGATACCTCACGGTCGTGAATGTTTCGGCGCTGCACAGCAGTCCGGCCGAACTGCGCGAGTTACTACCCCGCGCGACATCATTGGGCATCGTGCCGACGGCGTTCGGCGGGCCGTGGAGCTGGGAGCGCTGGCTACCGTCGACGCCGTGGGCGGATCCGCCGGGCTGGGCGGTGGTGTCGGCGTGGGTCTGTTTGTTGGCACTGGTGATGCTGTCGATGCGTGCCCGACTCCGTATCGGGCCGGTGTGGATGACGGCGGCGGTGTACGTGCTGGTCGCCCAACTGCCGGTGGCGCTGGCCCGCAGTGGGCCGAATACCGCGGGCGAGCTATTGCAATCCCTGCGCTACTTCGCCGATATGGCGGTAGTCCTGACTGCGGCGGGTGCGCTGATGTTGCGAGCCCGCCCGCGTGACGACGAACTCGTGTTGCGAGCCCGCCCGCGTGACAACGTACCCATGTTGCGAGCCCGCCCGCGTGACGACGTACCCGTGTTGCGAGCCCGCCCGCGTGACGACGTACCCGTTTTGCCTGACCACGCGTCCGTGTCGGTTCCCGGCCCTGATGCCGACACGCACTACTCGCGTTTCGGGCCACGCGGCCGCACTCGTATGTTGTTGTCCAGCTTCCGTGGCCGAACCTTCGCGTTACGGCTCAGTCCACGCGCCACCGCCGCACTGACGGTGCTGTTTCTCGTGAGCAGCCTCTGGTCCACCGCCACCTTTGTGCGCTCATGGCGCACAAACCCGACCAAAACCTATGTCACCAACGTGAAGTCGGCGCTGGCCCACTCCGACGGCGCACCCCTGCTCGAACAGGAAGTGCCGTGGACCGTCCTGAACCCAACGGCATACCCCCAGAATCTGACCAGCCGTGTCCTCGCACCGCTCGCGTCCCCCACCACCTTCGCCGATTCGACATCACACCTGCGCATGATCACCGACAGCGGCACGATCGTCGAAGCAGCCGTCTGGTGGAACCGCAGCATCCTGCCCGGCCCGGACCCCAACTGCGGCTACCGAGTTCGAGGGCCCCAACCGACCGACATCCCGCTCGACGGCCCGATGCTCGAACACGAGTGGACCGTCCAACTCAACTACCTGGCCAACCGAGACGACCGCATAACCGTCTCCTTCGAACACGGCGCCCCCGTCCCCGCCCCCGTCCGAACCGGCCTGAACACCGCCTACATCCGCGTAACCGGCAGCGGCTCCACCCTGCGCATCAGCCCCCGCACCCCGGGCCTCGACCTCTGCGTCGGCGTAGGCCCCGTAGGCGTCGCCTCCTACGACAACTGACCACGTCAGATGTTGAAACCGCCGCCGCAGACCAGGGTCTGCGCGCTCACGTAATCCGATTCGGGTAGACACAGGAGGTAGACCGCCCCCGCCGCTTCGACCGGAGTACCCGCGCGACCGAGCGGGATCATATGTTCCATTGCCGCCATCAGGTTCGGATTCACGCCGACCTTGATCTGTTTGCTGTACCTCGATGGTCGCGCCACCGGCGGGGGCTTCGGTGAGCCGGGTTTTGATCATGCCGAAGGCGACACTATTGACGGTGACGTTGTAGCGGCCCCATTCCTTGGCGATGGCTTTGGTGAGACCGATGATTCCGGCCTTGGCCGAGGAGTAGTTGGCCTGTCCGGCATTGCCGCCAGTGCCAGCCATCGAGGAGAATTCACGACCTTGCGGCACGGCACCGGATCACCGTGAACCGATCTACCGCTGCGGCAGTGGCATTCCGGGCGAACCCAACTACAGAATGGCGAAGGCGACGACCAGACCGAGCGCGAAATGCGCCGCCGCTACCACGAGCACTTCGGTGGTGTAGGCATCGGCGGCCAACGCCGCGCCGATATCGATGCCGAGTGCCCGCTCGATGACCCGGACCGAGATCACCTGCGCGATAATGCCGACCAACCCGTAGATGCTGGCGGCAATGAGCCCCTCGGAGAGCTTGCCCGCGGAGGCATATGTCGCGAGCACCACGATGAGGGCCATGCTGACCATGCCCGCGGCGGTGACGATAATGGCATTGGGCTTACCCGCGGCGACCAGCGCGCGCAGCTTGCCGGGTGTGGTCAGATCGATGGCGTAGAAGCCGACGAGCATAAGGGCCAAGCCGACAATGGCGTAGAGGATGATGGCTCCAACGCCGGTGCCGAGCGAGTTCCAGTAACCCGATTCGAGGGCAACTGCGGTCATCGTGATCCTTCCGAGGTGAGGTCGCGTGCTGGCTTATTGCGTAATGCGGTGCGGGACAAAGGCGGAGCCGTCGTCGGTGATCAATCCCGCGGTCTCGCGGATGCCGAGTCCGGCCGCATTGTCACCGACGATCCAGGCGCCCAGAACGGGCCGCATATCGTCGAATTCCGGTAGCGGGTCCAGCAATTGGTAGACGAAACCCTCTTCGCCATAGACCCCGCCCGTCGCGGTCTCCAGGCCCGCGCCGACAATGGTCATATTCGCGCCCTCGCGCCCGAGCTTCGGCTTGCGGATGTATTCGGTGAGCTCATTGGGCTGATCGAGGTAGGCGGGCAGCAGATTCGGATGTCCGGGGTAGAGCTCCCACAGCACCGCCAGGATCGCCTTATTACTGAGCAATGTCTTCCACAGCGGCTCGACCCACATGGTCTGCGGCAGACTCGCGACCACCCGCTTGCCGAAATCGTCGTCGAGCACCCACTCCCACGGATAGAGCTTGAAGATCGCATCGATCGAGCCTTCGGCCAGATCGACGAAACGCTCCAGCTCACTATCGAATCCGACCTCCTCGATCGGCAGCGCGATGGTGTCGAATCCGGCCTCGGCGGCGGTCTCCTGCATATACGCGGTGGTGACATTGTCCTCGCCGGTGGCGTCCGCACCGGACCAGGTGAAGTGCAGTTGCGACGAGGGCAGGATGTCGCGCAGCTCGGTCCAGCGCTCGACCAGCTTCTCGTGCAATGAATTCCACTGATCGCCGTCGGGATAGAGCGCGGTCAGCCAGTGCCACTGCACAATTGCTGCCTCGAGCAGTGATGTCGGCGTATCGGCGTTGTATTCCAATAGTTTGGCCGGGCGGCGCGCGTCGTATCTCAGATCGAAACGCCCGTAGACGTGCGGATCACTGCGCCGCCACGATTCGGCGATCGGTCCCCAACTCCATTCGGGCAGACCGAAATCCTTGTACCGCTCGGTCAGCACGACATGCTCGACGGCGTTCAGGCACATCGAATGCAGCAATTCGACGTCGGCCTCCAGTGCGAGGATCTCCGACATCTCGAATTCGTAGTGCACCGATTCGTCCCAGTACGGCCGGGGCAGACCGCTCGCATCCCGGCCCGGCGCGCCGTAGACCAGCCCCTGCCCTTCGATGATCTGCTGCCACCCTGGTCGCGGGGTACCGTGTACGCGCCGCATTACGAACCACCGCCGCCGCTCTTGCTACTGGTGCCGAGGCCGCCGCGGGTAACGGTGCTGCCGCTCTTGGTCGTGATCTGAGCGCCCTTGGGCTGCACCGTGGTTCCGCCCGTCGGTGGTTTGCCGACGGTGTTATAGCCGCCGTAGTAGTAGCGGTATTGGCTGCCGTTGTAGATGAAGATCCCGTTGCTGAGCATGTGCGCACCGCCCGCCCCGGACCCGACGGCATTCGAGGCCGTCTCGCACTGGTCGTCGGGTTCGACGATCTCCTGACCGTTCTGATCGATCACGGTGCAGTACGCGGTCACCTCGTCGGGCTTGGTCAGCGCCTTATAGGCGAGGTAGCCGCCGCCGACCAACCCCGCGACACCGACAATGGCGACACCGCCGATGAGCACGCGCTTGCGGGTGCGCTTCTTGTGCTCGGCGGCGGCCGCGGCGGCCTGCTGCGCCTCCTCGGCCCGCTTGCGGGCCTTGTCCCGTGCCCGCGCCTCGGCCACCGTCGGCGGACGAGGCTGGGTTACGCCGGGCTCTTGGCGCTGGATGCTGCCCGCGCGCGGCGGTGTTGCGAACCGTCGGGGCTCGGTGCCCGGCGGAACCGGTGGGGGCGTTGCGGATTCGTCGCCTGCGGAGCCAGGAGCTGCGGCGGACTCGCCCGGACCCGGCGCTGATCCCGGTCCGGATGGCGATGCACCAGCGGCCGGTGCCGAAGGAACTACTCCCGGCGCGGATTCCGGCGCGGCCGACCGCGATCCGGCGGCATCAGCGCCCGACGCCGAATCGGGCGCACCGGAGGGCTCCGTATCGTCTCCCGTACCCGGACCCCCTGTACTCAACGATCACGTCCCTGGGTCGTCGCACCTACCACTAACGCTCCTCGAATCCGGACAAATCGCCCCGCGCGGGTTCCCAGCTTTCCACAACCAGGTCAACCCGACCAGGTGTATCACCCGAACGCAAGAGATCCAGCAACATTTCGCATGCGGGTCGTGGCCCCTCGGCCACCACGTGCACCCGGCCGTCGCGCGAATTGGTGGCGTGTCCGACCACACCGAGCGCCAGCGCCCGCGAACGAGTCCACCAGCGGAAGCCGACGCCCTGCACGTAGCCGTGCACCCACGCGCTCAGCCGGACCTGTTCCGGGTGCGGCTGCGCCATCACGCCTCGATATCGAAGGTCAATGTCACCTTGGCACCCGCCTTCAGCGTCCGGCCGACGGTGCAGACCTTGTCGATGGCGCGCTGGACAGTGACCAGCAACCGCTCGCGCGCCTGCTCGTCCAGCTCGCTGAGGTCGAGTTCGAACACCTCGTCGAGCTGCGGGTACACCTCGTTCTCGCGGTCGGCGTCGCCGGAAACGCGGATGATCGCGTCGAAGCTGTCACCCAGCTTGCGCGAGAGCGGGAAGTCCGCGCTCAGTCCGGAGCAGCCCGCCAGGGCGATCTTCAGCAGCTCACCCGGGGTGAACGCGCCCGCAACGCCCTGCGATGCGATCAATACCTCGGCACCGCGCGAGCTGCGGCCGGTGTAGGCCCTGGTCCCGGTGCGCTCGACCCACAGCTCGGTCGGCTCGGCCGCGGCGGGCGCGGTGGTCGGGGTCGCGGATGCGGTGGTCTGGTCAGCCATGGTTTCGATCCTGCCATCTCGGTACGGAACAGCTCACCCCCGGGAACGCCACGCACCCCGGAGACCATTCCACGGACGGCCCGCCCCGCACGGTGACGTCGGAGACAGCAGCCGTCGACCGGATATCCCGCACAAGGCACTGGACGGCGCGCGCAACTCGGTGTGCAAGCACGCTTCGGCCGGGCAATTATTTACTCCCCCACCAACCGGTGCGCACCCGTGCGTCCGTGCGCACCGCGCGAACCTTCGCCGCAACCGAACCAGTGCCCGGTTCACTCCTGGAAGCGGTACCCCATGCCCGCCTCGGTCAGCAGATGCTTCGGATTCGACGGATCGACCTCGAGCTTGCGCCGCAACTGCGCGAGATATACCCGCAGATAGTGGGTTTCGGTGGCATACGACGGCCCCCATACCTCACGCAGCAGCTCACGCCGCCCGACCAGCTTGCCCCGATTGCGGACCAGCATCTCGAGCATCCCCCACTCGGTCGGGGTCAGATGCACCGGCTGACCGTTCCTGGTGACTTTCTTCGCGGCGAGGTCGACGGTGAACGAGGAGGTCACCACCACCGGATCGGCGGCGTCGGTATCGGTGGCCCCGCGCCGGACCGCGGCCCGCAGCCGCGCCAGCAGTTCATCCATACCGAACGGTTTGGTGACGTAATCGTCCGCGCCCGCGTCCAACGCCTCCACCTTGTCGGTCGAATCGGTCCGCGCCGAGAGCACGATCACCGGCGCCGCGGACCAGCCGCGCAGTCCGGCCAAAACCTCGATGCCGTCCATATCCGGCAGGCCGAGGTCCAAGATGATCACATCAGGATGCTTATCGGCGGCCGCGCGCAGTGCGGCGGCGCCGGTTCCCGCAGTGATCACCTCATAGCCGCGCACCGACAGGTTGATGCGCAGGGCGCGCACGATCTGCGGTTCGTCATCGACCACCAGCACCTTGGTCGACGGTGCATCCTGCTTCTTGTCGGTCATCACGACTTCCTGTGTGGTCCGGGGGGACGGTGCTTCCACATCGGTTGTGATCATCATCGGCCGCTCACTTCGGTTTCGTCGGCAGGCAGGTCCACGATCATGGTCAATCCTCCGCCCGGTGTCGGTTCGGCGTGCACAGTCCCGCCCATCGCCTCGACGAATCCGCGCACCACCGACAGGCCGAGCCCGACACCGGTGGTGTTGTCGCGATCGCCGAGCCGCTGGAACGGCTCGAACAATTGCTCCTCGGCCCCCGGCGGCACACCGGGTCCGACATCGATCACGGCGATCGACACACGGTCGCCGTCGCGTTCCGCGGTCACCCGCACGGGTGTGTCGCGCGTCGAATGCCGCAGCGCGTTATCGATCAGATTGGCGAGCACGCGCTCGAGCAGACCGCTGTCTGCCCGCACCGAGACCTCGCCGACCTCGACCTTCACCCGGTCCATGGCCGCGCGCCGCAGCCCGCGCGCGCCCATCCCGACGCTCACCAGGGCCTGGTGCACCACCTCGTCCATATACACCCGGCGGAACTGCGGCTGTACGACACCGACCGCCAGCCGCGACGAATCGAGCAGGTTGCCGACGAGCGCGGTCAACTGGTCTACCGATTCCTCGATAGTTTCCAGCAATTCGACGGTGTCCTCGGGTGAAAACTCGATGTCGTCGCTGCGCAGGCTGGACACCGCGGCCTTGGCCCCGGCCAGCGGGGTGCGCAGGTCGTGGCTCACCGCGGACAACAGCGCCCGGCGCAACCGGTCGGCCTCGAGCAATGCCGCGGCGGCGCTGGCCTCCTCGGCGAGCCGGGACTGCCGGACCAGTCCGGCCGCCTGGTTGGCGACCGCGTTGAGCACCGGCCGGTCGGTCGCGGCCAGCGGACGTCCCGCCAGCAGCAGCCAACTCGTCGCATCGCCCGCCTGGATGGCGGTCTCGGCCTCGGACGCACGCTGCGGCGGACTGGTACCGACCGCGGCGATCACCTCATCGCCGCACTGCATGCTGACCGCGCGCAGGCCATAGGTCTCGCGGACCTGTTCCAGCAGATTGGGTAGATCCGCTCCGTGCAGCACGGCACCGGCGAACAGCGTCAGCAACTCGGCCTGGTGGGAGGCCCGGCGCGCCTGGCGGGTCTGTTTGGCTGCCACATCCACCAGCGCCGCGACCGCCACCGCGACGATCAGCAACACCACCACCGTGACGAAACTGTCCGGTTCGGCAATGGTGAGGCTGTAGCGCGGTTCGACGAAGAACCAGTTCAACAGCATGCCCGACAGCAACGCCGACAGTGCGGCGGGGACAACACCGCCCAGCAGCGCAACCGCGACAACGCCGATGAAGAACAGCGCGCTGAGACCGCCGAGCTGGAGATAACCGTCGACCACGGAACAGATGACCGAAACCAGCACCGGCACGAGAACCGCCGCCAGCCAGGCGCGGATCGGCTGCCGCGGCATCAGCGAGTAGCGGCGCATGCCACGGTGGGCTTCTTCGTGCGTGACCATGTGCACGTCGATCTTGCCGGAGGCCTGCACCACGGCGGAGCCGATGCCCTCGTCGAGCGTGCGTGCCCAGCGCGAGCGCCGGGACGTGCCGAGCACCAACTGCGTCGCGTTCACCTCGCGGGCGAACTCCAGCAGCGTATTCGGCACATCATCGCCGGTAACCGTATGCAGCGAAGCGTCCAGGCTGGCGGCCAGTTCCCGCAATCGGGCCAGCCGCTCCGCCGACACGCCCGCCAGTCCATCGCCGCGCACCACATGCAGCAGCATCAGCTCCGCACTGGATTTGGTCGCGATCCGGCTGGCCCGGCGCACCACGGTCTCCGACTCCGGACCGCCGGTCACCGCGACGACGACGCGTTCGCGTGCTTCCCACAGATCCGTGATCTTGTGATCGGCACGGTATTTCGCCAGCGCAGCGTCGACCTGGTCGGCCAGCCACAGCAGCGCCAACTCGCGCAGCGCGGTGAGGTTGCCGGGTCGGAAGTAGTTGCGCAGTGCCGCGTCGACCCTGTCCGCGGCGTACACATTGCCGTGGGACAGCCTGCGCCGCAACGCCTCCGGTGTGATGTCGACCAGTTCGACCTGGTCGGCGCTGCGCACCACGGCGTCGGGCACCGTCTCCTTCTGCTGAATGCCGGTGATCTGCTCGACGACGTCGTTGAGGCTCTCCAGATGCTGCACATTGACCGTCGAGATCACATCGATCCCCGCGGCCAGCAAATCCTCGACGTCCTGCCAGCGCTTCTCGTGTTTGCTGCCGGGCGCATTGGTATGGGCGAGCTCGTCGACCAGCACCACCGTGGGCTGGCGCCGCAGCACCGCCTCCACATCGAGTTCGGGCAGCGTGGTGCCGCGGTAGGCCACCATGCGCGGCGGAATCCGCTCGATACCTTCCACGAGCTCGGCGGTCTTGGCCCGACCGTGTGTCTCCACTACCCCAGCTACCACGTCGCGGCCACGTTCGAGTCGGCGATGGGCCTCGCCCAACATCGCGTAGGTCTTGCCGACTCCCGGGGCCGCACCGAGGTAGATGCGCAGTTGGCCGCGTTTCACTCTTTTATCATCGCGCGCCACGGCGTGTCGCCGGCGATCCGTACTGGATCTGTCGCGACGGATTGCCACGCCCGCGCGTCGCGCGCCTGCACCACCGTCGATAGCGCGCGGATGGCCAGCGCGCACAACACAAATCCGATGATCACCGCGACCGCGACAGCCGACATGACAACCCTTTCACCAACCGACATCGAACCCGGTCGCGCTGGATGACTCCGCATGGCCGGACCTTGACTTTCTACCCTCGTATAGGCCGCCCATCTCGATCTTTACGGTGTGTTGACGGCTTGTCGGCCGACCTTGACGGCATCCTTTCAACCGTGGCCGGACGGTTCGCGTAAATGAACCGTCAATGCTCTCCAATGGTCCGCTAAGGACCCGTAAACACACTCGGCATCAGCTCGAATGACCGCTTGACTCACCCTGTCGCGCTCCGCGCATGGAGCGCCAATGGAGGTTGTGTAAATGTTTGTCGTGGTGTTCACGGTGCTCACCGTGGCGATCTTCGCGCTGCTGGGTCTGGTCCAGCGGGGGGTGGAGAAGCTGTGATCGCGAACCTGATCGGTTTGATTCTGGCCGTCCTCGTCGCGATCTACATGGTGGCGGCTCTGCTTTTTCCCGAGAGGTTCTAGGTGAACACGACCACAGCGGGGATCGCCTTCCTGGCGGCCCTGATCATCGCGCTCGCCCTGGTTCATGTGCCGCTCGGCGACTACATGTTCCGGGTCTACAGCGCAAAGAAGCACTCGCGCGCCGAGCGGGTCATCTACAAGGCCATCGGCGTGCAGCCCGAGGTCGAACAGACCTGGGGTGTATACGCCCGCAGTGTGCTGGCGTTCTCCGCGGTCAGCGTGCTGTTCCTGTTCTTCTTCCAGCTGATCCAGGGCAAGCTCCCGCTGCATCTGCACGATCCCGGCACCGAGATGACGCCGGCGCTGGCCTGGAATACCGCGATCAGCTTCGTGACGAATACGAACTGGCAGAACTACTCCGGTGAGTCGACCCAGGGCCATCTGGTCCAGATGGCCGGACTCGCGGTGCAGAACTTCGTTTCCGCGGCCGTCGGTATGGCGGTGGCGGTGGCGCTGGTGCGTGGCTTCGCCCGCAGGCACACCGGCGACCTCGGCAACTTCTGGGTGGACTTGGTGCGGGGTACCATCCGCATCCTGCTGCCGATCGCCTTCATTTTCGCGATCGTGCTCATCGCTGGTGGCGCGATCCAGAACTTTCACCTGCACGACCAGATCGCGCAGACACTCAACGGCACCGAGCAAACGATTACCGGCGGCCCGGTGGCCAGCCAGGAGGTCATCAAGGAACTCGGCACCAACGGCGGCGGCTTCTACAACGCGAACTCCGCCCACCCGTTCGAGAACCCGACGACCTGGACCAACTGGGTAGAGATATTCCTGCTACTGGTGATCAGCTTCTCGCTACCGCGCACCTTCGGCCGAATGGTCGGCAGCAAGAAGCAGGGCTACGCGATCGTGGCGGTGATGGGCACCATCGCGCTGATCAGCGTGACCCTGCAGAACTTCTTCCAGCTGCAGCACCACGGCACCGTCCCGACAGCGATCGGCGCATCCCTGGAGGGCGTCGAAACCCGTTTCGGCGTGGCGGATTCCGCGACCTTCGCCACCGCGACGACCTTGACCTCGACCGGTGCCGTGGACTCCTTCCACGACTCCTACACCAGCCTCGGCGGCATGATGACGATGTTCAACATGCAGCTGGGTGAGGTCGCCCCCGGTGGTACCGGTTCGGGTCTGTACGGCATGCTCATCCTCGCGGTGATCACCGTTTTCGTCGCCGGTCTCATGGTCGGCCGCACCCCGGAATACCTCGGCAAGAAGATCACCCCGCGCGAAATCAAGCTCGCCGCTTCGTATTTCCTGATCAGCCCGCTCATCGTGCTGGTCGGTACCGCGGCCTCGATGGCCATGCCCGGACAGCGCGCCGGAATGCTCAATTCCGGACCGCACGGTCTCTCGGAAGTGCTCTACGCCTTCACCTCCGCGGCCAATAACAACGGCTCGGCCTTCGCGGGCCTGACCGGAAATACCGAGTGGTACAACACCGCACTCGGCCTGGCCATGGTCTTCGGCCGTTTCCTGCCGATCATTTTCGTACTGGCCCTGGCCGGTTCGCTCGCCCAGCAGGGTCAGACCCCTGAATCGATCGGCACGCTGCCGACGCACCGGCCCCAGTTCGTCGGCATGGTCGTCGGCGTCACCGTGATCCTGGTCGCGCTGACCTTCCTGCCCGCACTCGCACTCGGGCCGCTCGCCGAAGGAATCCACTGAAATGTCCACTACGACAACCGAACCGAACACCGCATCGGTCCCCAAGAGCAAACGTGGCGTCCAGCGGGGCGTGCTCGACCCGAAAATGCTGCTGACATCCATTCCCGACGCGGTGAAAAAGCTCGATCCGCGCGTCATGTGGCGCAATCCGGTGATGCTCATCGTCGAGATCGGCGCGGTCTGGTCGACCGTGCTCGCGCTGACCAAGCCGACGTTCTTCGCCTGGGCGATCGTCGTATGGCTCTGGCTCACCGTCATATTCGCCAATCTGGCCGAGGCGGTCGCCGAGGGACGGGGTAAGGCGCAGGCCGATACCCTGCGTAAAGCCAAGACCGACACCATGGCTCGGCGGCTGGTCAACTGGTCGCCCGGCGCGCGGATCGTCGAGGAGAGCGTCGGGGCTCCGGCGCTGCAACGCGGCGACTATGTCATCGTCGAGGCGGGCCAGGTCATTCCGGGTGACGGCGATGTCGTGGACGGCATTGCCTCGGTGGACGAATCGGCCATCACCGGCGAATCCGCACCGGTCATCCGGGAATCCGGCGGCGACCGCTCGGCGGTCACCGGCGGCACCACGGTGCTGTCCGACCGGATCATCGTCAAGATCACCCAGGAGCCGGGCGCGAGCTTCATCGACAAGATGATCGCCCTGGTCGAGGGTGCATCGCGGCAGAAGACACCCAACGAGATCGCGCTGAACATCCTGCTCGCCGCGCTGACCATCATCTTCGTCTTCGCGGTCGCCACACTGCAGCCATTGGCGATCTTCTCGAAGTCGAACAACCCAGGGGTGCCCGATACTTCGGCACTGGATGTGCACGGCGTCACCGGAGTCGTCATGGTTTCGCTGCTGGTGTGTCTGATCCCGACCACCATCGGCGCGCTACTGTCGGCCATCGGCATCGCCGGTATGGACCGACTGGTGCAGCGCAACGTGCTGGCCATGTCCGGCCGCGCGGTAGAGGCCGCCGGTGACGTGAACACCCTGCTGCTGGACAAGACCGGCACCATCACCCTCGGCAACCGCCAAGCCTCGGAATTCGTGCCGATGCCCGGCGTCCCCGATGACGAATTAGCCGATGCCGCACAGCTTTCCAGCCTGGCCGACGAGACCCCGGAGGGGCGTTCGATCGTCGTGTACGCGAAGCAGGCGTTCAACAAGCGCGAGCGCACACCGGGCGAGTTGACCGGTGCGACCTGGGTGGAATTCACCGCCCAGACCCGTATGTCGGGCGTGAACCTGCAGGACGGACACCAGCTGCGCAAGGGAGCGGCGAGCGCCGTGACGGAATGGGTTCGCGCACAAGGCGGGAACGTACCCAACCATATCGGCGTGATCGTCGACGGCATCTCGGCCTCCGGCGGCACCCCGCTGGTCGTCGGTGAGGTCAACGACGGCAAAGCCCGGCTGCTCGGCGTCATCCACCTGAAAGACGTTGTGAAGCAGGGCATGCGCGAACGCTTCGACGAGATGCGCAGAATGGGCATCCGCACCGTCATGATCACCGGCGACAACCCGTTGACCGCCAAGGCGATCGCCGACGAGGCCGGTGTCGACGACTTCCTCGCCGAAGCCACTCCGGAGGACAAGCTGGCGCTGATCAAGAAGGAGCAGGACGGTGGACGGCTGGTCGCCATGACCGGTGACGGCACCAATGACGCTCCGGCACTGGCCCAGGCCGATGTCGGCGTCGCGATGAACACCGGCACCTCGGCGGCCAAAGAGGCCGGAAATATGGTCGATCTGGATTCGGATCCGACCAAACTCATCGAGATCGTGGAGATCGGCAAGCAGCTGCTCATCACCCGCGGTGCGCTGACCACCTTCTCGATCGCCAATGACATCGCCAAGTACTTCGCGATCATTCCCGCATTGTTCGTGGCGCTGTTCCCCGGCCTCGACCTGCTCAATGTCATGCGTCTTTCGAGCCCGCAGTCGGCGATCCTATCGGCGGTCATCTTCAACGCCCTGGTCATCATCGCGTTGATCCCCTTGGCGCTGCGCGGGGTGAACTACACGCCGACCAACGCGTCGAAACTGTTGACCCGCAATCTGACGATCTACGGCCTCGGCGGCATCGTCGCGCCGTTCATCGGCATCAAGCTGATCGACCTCGTTGTCCAACTCCTCCCCGGGATGTCCTGATATGCGTATGTCAACTTGGATCCGGCAGCACCTGGCCGCATTGCGTGCGCTGCTGGTGCTCACCGCGATCACCGGAATCGTCTACCCGCTGGCGGTTTTCGCGGTCGCTCAGATTCCGGGCCTGCACCATAAGGCCGACGGATCGCTGATCGAGGTCGACGGCAAGATCGTCGGCTCCAGCCTGATCGGGCAGTCGTTCACCGATAAGGACGGCAACGCACTGGCGCAATACTTCCAGAGCCGCCCGTCCGCGGCCGGTGACGGCTACGACCCGCTGTCCACCGCTGCTTCCAACCTCGGCCCGGAGAGTGTCGTGGACACCCTGGACACAGATCCGGCGAAGGTGAAGTTGAGCCTGCTGTCCACCGTATGCGCGCGCAGCAAGGCGATCGGCGACCGTGAGGGGGTCGACGGTAGCCGTCCGTTCTGCACCGAAGACGGTGTGGGCGCGGTGCTCTCGGTGATCGGCGCGCGCGATACCGACGGCGAGGTATCGCATCCGGTGCAGGTCGTCAGCGTCAACGAGGCGTGCCCGGCGACGCCGTTCCTCGACACCTACAAAGGTGTCAAGGTCGACTGCGCCAAACCAGGCGAGGACTACTCCGTCGGCCGGATCATCCCGATCTACGGCAACGCATCGACCGACACCCCGGTGCCCACCGATGCGGTCACCGCGAGCGGCAGCGGTCTGGACCCGCATATCTCCCCGGAGTACGCGGCCATCCAGGTGGCGCGAGTCGCCAAGGCGCGCAATATCTCCGAGGATCAGGTGCGCGAAATCCTCGACGCCCATACCGACGGCCGCACCCTCGGCTTCCTCGGTGAACCGCGCGTCAACGTGGTCGAGCTGAACCTCGACCTGGACCGTCGCTACCCGTTGCGCGGGTAGGTCCGACCCCGGCACGAGCGACCATTCCCGAACGGAATCCATTGGATCACCGCGGGAATGGGCGCTTCCCGTATTCCGGTCAGTTCTCCTCGACGCAACCGAAACAAAACGCCGCGGCGGCGAGATACTGACGGCATTGCGGGCCGTGCCCCGCGTGGGTACTGCAGATGAACCGCGCCCGGTCGAGATCGAGATCCATGATGGGCTCCGCGCTGCAATCACGGTGCTGTGTGATCCACAGATCCCTGATATCCAGTGATGTCTGCATCGTGCACCTCCAGGCTGCGAGTATCAGTGGACAAGCATGCCAATTACATTGCAGGCATACCCGATCCCGCGCGATTGATCCTCACCGGGTGATCAACTGCCAGTCATCGGGCACGCGCGCGGCAGTGATCTGATCACCCTCCGCGACCAGATCGACGGTCACCGAATCCAACTTCAGATCGCTCAGCGCAATCCTGCCCCACGTCGATGGCAGCTGCGGATGTACGGTGAGCGTCCGCGCGGGTACGTCGGGATCCAGACCGAAGAAGGCGCGGACCAGGAGCAGCGGTGCCGCACTCGCCCAGGCCTGTGGCGAGCATGAGGTCGGATACGGGACCGGAACCGCGAACTGGTCGCGCGGAAATCCGCAGAAAAGCTCGGGTAGCCGACCGCCGAAAGACGCCGCCGCATCGAGTAATCCGCACGCGAGCCGGGTCGCGAGCTCGACCGCGCCCGGTATGTGCCGGTAGCGCAGTAGACCCGCAACGGCGATCGCGGTGTCATGCGGCCAGACCGAACCGCAGTGATAGCTCATCGGGTTGTAGGCACCCATCGATGACGCGAGCGTGCGCAGCCCGAATCCGGTGTCCATCTCCGGCCCCGCGAGCCGCTCGATGAGTTCGGCGGCATGCTCGTCAGTGGCGATGCCGGTCCAGAGACACTGCGCCGCATTGCTGGTCAGGGCATCGACGTGCTGTTTGCGACCGTCCAGTGCGACCGCATACCACCCCCGGCCCGGCAGCCAGAACTGTTCGGCGAATTTGCCGCGCAGTTCGGCGGCGCGCTCGCGCAACCGAGTCGCGGCACTCAGATCGTCGAACGCGGCGGCCAACTCAGCGCGGGCCTGCAGCGCGGCATACGCATACCCCTGCACCTCACACAGCGCGATCGGCGCCTCCGCGAGATGTCCCGCGGCATCGTTGATTCCGTCGAAGCTATCCTTCCAGCCCTGATTGAACAGGCCGCGGTCGGTGGCGCGACGGTATTCGATGAAGCCGTCGCCGTCGCGGTCACCGAATTCGGTGATCCACTGCACCGCGGCGTCGGCGGCGGGCAGCAGTGCCTTGATCACCTCCGGATCCGTGCCCCACCGATGACATTCCGCCAGCAGCATCACGAAAAGTGGGGTGGCGTCGGCGGTTCCGTAGTACGTACTGCCCCCGAGCACATGCCCGCTGGCCGGGCCGCGACGCATCTCGTGCATGATCCGCCCCGGCTCCTCCTCGGTGAGCGGATCGACGCACTGCCCTTGCAATTCGGCCAGCTGCTGCAGCGTGCCCAGCGCGAGATCGGCTTCCAACGGCAGCGCCATCCACGCGGTGAGCAGACTGTCCCGGCCGAACAGGGTCATGAACCACGGCGCACCCGCCGCGACGAACGGACGACTCTCGCCGGTTTCGTCATGAATCTGCAAGGCGCCCAGGTCACTTTCCGAACGCCGCAACACTCGAGTGAGCACCGGATCCGCCGCGGTGATCTTCGTCGCGGTATGCCGCCAGGCCGCCAGCTTCCGACTCGGCGCACTGAGCCCATGGTGCTCTCCCGGCGCCAGTGGCGCCTGCACCCGCTGATTGCCGACCGTCGGCTGGGCCACGATCTCGGTCTGCCAGGTTTCGCCGGGCAGCACAACAACCCGCCAGACCAGCGTGCCGGGCAGGAATACCGGCTCGACGGTCGCCGAGACCGACAGCCCGCGGGTCCGATCGGCGCGGTCGTGCAGCAGCAATTCCCCTTCGGCCACCGTGACCTCGGCCCGACCGTGCGCGGCGCGGCCTTCCTTGACCGCGAACAGGTCGACGAAATCGGCGTCGACATGCAGTTCCAAGGCGACCGCGGTGGCCTCCCTGCCCATATTCTGCAGACTCAGTACCTCGTGCATGCCGTCGGCGACGAGACGTTCGCGCACCACGAGCAGTGTGCTGTCGGCCATTCCCGCATGCGGTGGTCGGCGCAGGACGAATCTGGCGGCGAACGCCTCCGGGCTGATCACAGACAGCGATTCGGCGGGTATGCCGTCCACCAGCAACTCCCAACGGGAGATGACGCGGGTGTCCCGGAAGAACAGCCCGTGCGGTCGCCCCGGTTCGACATCGCCGAGCCGATTCGACAGACAGAAGGTGCCGCCCTCGACCAAGGTCACCGACCCCCCGCAGCCGCCGAATCCCGATGGCTCACCGGCATTCAGCGGCGCGGGATTCGGCGTACTGCCGACTTCTGCGGTCATACTCGTTCGCTCGCGGGAATCCGGACCGGCATCGTCTCGCCGAGCAATCGTGCCGCACGAGCCTGTCGCCGCGAACGCAAGAGCTGGTGATAGACCTGCTCATAGCCGCGGCCCAGCGGACCCGCGCCGAAGTTCGCCTCGACATGCGCGCGGCACACGGCCGGATCCACATCGCGCACTTCCTCTATCGCGGCGGGCAATTCGGCGGGATCATCGCAGATCCGGCCCGTGACACCGTCGATGACCACTTCCTCGACCGCGCCACCGCGCAACGCGACCACCGGCGTGCCGCAGACCATCGCCTCGATCATCACCATGCCGAACGGTTCCTCCCACCTGATGGGGAACAACAGGCAGCGCGCGTTCGCGAGCAGTTTGCGCTTGGCCGTCGCGTCGGCCATGCCGAACAAATGATCTCGTTCGGTCAGCAGCGGGCGCACCTCTTTCTCGAAATACGCCTGCTCGGGCGGTTCACTGCACTTGCCAGCGAGCACCAGCGGAATGCCGGCTTCGTGCGCGGCTTGCAACGCCAGATGCGGGCCCTTGGTCTCGGTGAAGCGCCCGAGGAACAGTGCGTAGTCGCCCTTCTCCACTTGGAACGGCCACTGATCGACATGCAGGGCGTTGTGTACGCGACCGACCCAGTTCAGATCCGGAGCCAGTTCGCGCTGTCGGTCGCTGATGGCCACCAGCGACACTTCCCTGCCCAATTCGCGGTAGTACCGGCGGGAATCGCCCTCGTCGACCGGACCGTGCACGGTCACCACCGTCGGCAGGCCGAGATCCATATACGCCGGGGCGTTCAGTGGTCCGGCAAAGGTGTGGTCGTGTACCAGATCCACCCCGGAGGTGCTCGCTATCTGCTCGATCGCCCTTCGCACCTTCAATGCGTGGACGACTTCGGGAAACGGCTCGCCGAGCCGTTCGGGCAATGCGCGATCCCAGACCGGGATGAACTTAGCCTTGGTGCCGGGCTCACCGGCTCCGAACAAAGTCACGTCGTGGCCGCGGGCAACCAGTGCATCGACCAAATCGGCGACAACCGCCTCGACGCCCCCGTAGGCCTTCGGCGGTACGTCGAAGTAGGGCGGAACAACCATGGCTATGCGGAATCGTTCACCGACGTGCTCAGTGGACAGCAGATCCGAAGAGGCAATGGGCGCCGCAAGCGGCGCGGATAAGCCTGCGCTCATGACCATCCTTCCAGGGACAACCTTGTGCACATCCACCCAGCGACTCGGTGCGCTGGGCGCCGAACAAGCTGGCCGCCGCGGCGGAGGTGGAGACAAAGCCTGCACCGCCGTCCTTCAGGGCTCGGTTGGCCTGGTCACGCCGATCGGCGTGAACAGGGGGGCCGCACCAAGACGTACCTCATCGCGACCCCTTCAAACCACGCAGTTGGTACGAAATCTTACATAGTGAGATTTCAGACCGCGCTGACCGCCCTCGAAATCAAGGGGCCTTGCACGGTCTCGACATATATCGAAATGGTAATGCGGCCGGAGGGCATCAGGTCAGTGTGCGACCGTATCCGCGATGCCGCGCCGGACCTCGCCGGGGCTGTGCTCGGCACGCGGCACGGCCCGAGCGGCCGAGGAACGAAGCTGCCAGGGCACACCCGTCACCATCACACCCGGCTCGAAGAGCAGGCGGGCCTTCAACCGCAGTGAGCTCTGGTTGTGCAGCAGGGTCTCCCACCAGCGCCGACCACGTACTCGGGGTGTAGATGCTGATCACGTCGCCCGGCTGGGATTTGCGCATCCGCTTGATGTAATCGATTACCGGACGGGTGATTTCGCGATAGGGCGATTCGATCACCTCGAGCGGTATGGCGACGTCGTGGCGTTCCCAATCCTGGTGCAGCTGACGAGTATCGGCGTCATCGACGTTGACGGTGATCGCCGTGATGGTGTCCGGCCCGGTGGCGCGCGCGAACTGGACTTCGCGCCGAGTTGGCGTGCGCGCATGGGTTCGATGGGCAGAAAGCGCACGGGCACTTCGAGATTCGCGTCCGCCAGTCAGACGGCTGCCGGCTGCATGCGCAGCGGCACGCCGATCCGGTTCCACAGGTTGATCATCGCCGTGACCGCGACCAGACCGGCCCGCGCGCCCTCATCGAAGTTCTTCTCGACCTCGGCCCAGATCTCATCACCGACCCCGTGCTCGCCCAGCTTCGTGACCGCCTCGGCATAGGCGAGCGCGGCCCGTTCGGCCTCGGTGAATTTCACCGACTCGCGCCAGGCATTGAGGTAATAGATCCGCTGTTCGGTCTCCCCCACCATCCGCGCGTCGGTGGTGTGCATATCGATACAGAACAGACAGCCGTTGATCTGAGAGACGCGAATTTTGACCAGTTCCCGCACGACCGGGTCCAGCGGTCCGCGGCGGATGGCTTGTTCGGCGGCGAACCAGGCCTGATAGATCTCCGGTGCCACCTCGGCGAGTTGCATGCGTGACATAGGTCGTCCTCTCTCGATATCGCTTACCAGAGCTAGACGAGATGGTCGCCGAATATGTGACAACGTCACGAGGTCGGCAGACAGCGACCGCGATCCGGCAGCTCACCGCACGGCTCATTGCCGTGCTCGCGTAGCACATCCTTACCTGTGAGATCGGTCAGGAAGTGCAGGAAGCTCGCGCCGAGCGAATCGCCGGGGAGTTCGCCATAGCTGTAGGCGTATTCGACGCCCCAGAACGGGTAGGTGCGATTGACCGCGGCGTCGCGGTCGGCGGTTACGCCGCCGATGGCCAGGGTCTTGGCACCGGATTTCACCGCCTCGGAGAACTCGCTGTAGCCGATGGCGCCCGGAATGTCGCTGACCGCCTTCTGCATATCCTTGGTGACCTGCACATCGCAATATTTGGCCGTCGGGGGCACCGAATCCTTGATCGCGACGCAGCTCACATGCGGGCGATCGGGCTGTGGGCCACCGAGTATCCTGCGCTCCAACGTATTTCGGGTGCCCGATCCCGGTATCCGATTGACCAGCACGACGGGCAGGTCAGGACCGCCGAGTTCGCGCCAGTTGGCGATCCGGCCCTCGTACAGATCCTGGATCTGCGCCACGGTCAGACCGGTGATGCCGACGTCCTTGTGCACGATCACGGTGAACAGCGACAGCGCGAGCGCACGGTCCAGCAGCGGTTGATAGCCATCACCCTTCGGCCCGTCGCTGATCGCCAGCAGATCGGGATCGTCCTTACCCTCCTCGGCGAGCCGGTCCAGGCCGCGTTCGGTGCCCTCGAATCCGAAGGCGAATTCCGCTCCGGTGCAGCGCTTCCCATACTGAGCCGCCGCATCCCGAATGACGGGTTCGAAGGCCGAGGAGCCGACCAGCGTGAGTTTGCCAGCGGCGCAATCCAATGGCGTCGGATCGGGCTCCACCGCGGATACGACCAACTGGACAACGATCACCGCGACCAGAAAGGCGACGAGTGCCACCATCACTCGCGAAATACCGGTGCGACTCTGGGTTTCGATGATCCGCCCACCCTTGATGCCACCGCGCAGCACCGGCGCCGGATACTCCCCCGCACCCTCCGAGCGCTGCAGAATCGCCAGGATCTTGTAGTGATCGGCACGATTCAGCGGCACTCTCGGCAGATCAATGGCACCGATATGCCCGACCGTATCCTCGCGGACCGCGATGCCCGAATCGCGGTCCAGCGAATCGGCCAGCCCCGGATGGCTGAGCTCGGTCACCGCCATACCGATGACCCGGCGCTGCGGAAAGTTCAGATGCAAGCCGACCCGGCCCGCCTCGGGCGCCTGGTAGTCGTGCGTGTCGACCGGTGTCGCACCACTGTTTTCGATGCGGACCAGCACCACCGACAGATCCTTCAGCGGCGGACTCACCCCATCGTGTTCCGGACGCAACTGGGGCAGTACCCCCGGGAAGACCGATTCGATCTCACCGGTGACCGGCGTATCCATCTGCACGCGATAGCCGAGTTCCTTGCGCCCGACGAAGACGAACTCCCAGAGGAAGGCGATGATCGGCACCACGATACCGATGAGCGCAAGCACGATTTCGATCGGAAATCCGCCCACCAGTGCAGCCACCCCCAAGAGATCTATGTGCCAACCATTTTCGGGCGTCATCCGGAGTTATCTCGAAAACCGAACGATTGTTCGGCAACAGTTAACCGGGCGGCCAACCCGGCCGCACGCTCGGGTGTGGGCTACTTCGATGCGCCAGCGCTGACGGCCACGGCCGCGATCAAACCACGTCCACGGTCGCCGCCCCCGTCCATGCCAGCAACTTCTCCACCGGCCAAGTGTTGATAACCCGTTCCGCCGCAACACCATTCGCGACGGCCCGCTCGCAACCGTATCCCTGCCAATCCAATTGGCCGGGAGCGTGCGCATCGGTGTCGATCGAGAAATAGCACCCCATCTCATCGGCCAGCCGCAGCAACCGCGACGGTGGGTCGAGACGTTCCGGACGGCTGTTGATCTCCACGGCGGTGCCATAACTCCGACACGCCTCGAAGACCACCTCGGCATCGAAGGTCGACTCCGGCCGCGTACCCCGCTCGCCGGTGATCAATCGACCGGTGCAATGCCCGAGCACATCCACATTCGGATTCGCGACCGCATACACCATCCGCTTGGTCATGGTCTCGCTATCGGCGCGCAGATGCGAATGTACGCTGGCGACAACGATATCCAGCTCGGCGAGCAGATCTCCCCGCTGATCCAGGGTCCCGTCATCGAGGATGTCCACCTCGATCCCGGTAAGGATTCGAAACGGCGCCATTCGCTCGTTCAGCTCCGCGACCACATCCAGCTGCCGCCGCAATCGGTCGGCGGAAAGTCCGTTCGCGACGGTGAGTCGCGGCGAATGATCGGTCAGCGCACAGTATTCATGACCGAGCGCGGCGGCGACGCCCATCATCTCCGCGATCGGGCTGCCGCCATCGGACCAATCGGAATGCGTATGCAGATCACCGCGCAACTGAGCCCGCAGCGGCTTACCCGGTGCGCCGATCGGCTGCGCGACCTTGCGCAATTCGGTCAAATACTCCGGTACCGCACCGGCATACGCCTGTTCGATGACGGCGGCGGTCTTCGGCCCGATGCCCGCGAGCTCGCGCCAGCTGCGCGCCGCGCGATGGGTCGCGCGCTCGTCCTCGGGCATGCCCGCCACGATATCGGCGGCGCGCCGGTAGGCCTTTACCCGATGGGATTGCGCCCGTCCACGTTCGAGCCAGAAGCCGATCTCGCGCAGCGCCTCCACCGGACCCGGACCATTGCCCGGATCCGGCACGACGACCGAATCGTCCTGCACCACAGCGGTTATCGAATCCTGCTGTACTTGACGAAGGCCACCCCGTCCTCGAATACCCGGCTGGTGATCACCCGGAACCTGGCCGCCTCCGGCAGTCGCGAGCAGGAACCGAACAGCGAACGGCCACGGCCGAGTACGACCGGATACAGCTTCAGGAAGATCTGATCGATCTCCGGCAGCAACACCTGCGCCAGTTCCCCGCCGCCGCACAGCCAGATCCCGAGTCCGTTTTCCCGCTTCAGCTGTTGCACCTTCGCCAGCGGATCGGCCGAGATCAGCTCGACCGAAGGATCCGGGCTCTCCGGCAGTGTCGTCGACACCACGAACTGCCGCAGATGCGCATACGGGCTCGAGGTCCCGGTGCGAACACCGAAATCATGGGTCTTGCGACCCATCAGCACGGTGTCGAAGTAACGGTTGCGCTTATCGATGCCGAGGGCCTCCCGGACCTTCGTCGGCAGAGTTTCGGGGTACTGCGCGGTGATCGCCGGGCCGTGATCGCCACCGACTGGAAAAAAGTCGACCGACCCTTCCTCGGTAGCGATGAACCCATCGATAGTCGAAGCGACGTAATAGGTGAGTTTGCGCATTTGTCCTTCCTCCACGGCCGGTCTGGTTTCCGAACCGCCTAGAAGAACGGTAGCTCGCTAATGCGACCGGCGGCGGGCCTTCGGCTGGCAGCGCGGGCAGGAGTACGAGGAACGATTCATGAACTTCTCGCGCAGGATGGGCGCACCACAGCGACGGCAGGGCTCGTCCTCGCGGCCGTACACCGCGAGCGCGCGTTCGAAGTAGCCCGATTGGCCGTTGACATTGACATACAGCGCGTCGAACGAGGTGCCACCGGCGGCGAGCGCCTCCCCCATCACGGCGCCGACCTCGGCGAGCAGGGTGCGCACGGCGGGCCTCGTCAAGCCGGATGCCAGCCGATTGCCGTGGATCTTCGCCCGCCACAGCGATTCGTCGGCGTAGATATTGCCGACACCGGAGATCACCGTCTGGTCCAGCAGGACGCGTTTGATCTCGGTCTGTTTGGCGCGCAGCGCGGCCACCACGACTTCGCCGTCATAGCGCGGATCGAGCGGATCCCGCGCGATATGCGCGACCGGCTCGGGCACCAAGGTGCCGTCCACCTCGACCAATGGCGCGAGCGCCCACCCGCCGAAGGTGCGCTGGTCGATGAAGCGCAGCTGGCTACCGTCGTCGAGGGTCGCCAGGATATGCGCGTGCTTCTCCATGGGAGCATCGGCAGGCTGCACCAGCATCTGCCCGCTCATCCCGAGATGGACCACCAGCGAGGTGTCGGGTTCGTCGAAGGTGAGCCACAGGTATTTGCCGCGACGTTCGGCAGCCGCGACCCGCAGACCCTTCATCCGAGCCGTGAGATCGTCTGCGCCTTCCAGATGACGGCGCACCGACCTGGGATGGGTCACCGTGACGGACTCGATGACCCGTCCGACAACATGTTCGGCGAGTCCGCGCCGTACGACCTCGACCTCGGGAAGTTCGGGCACGTCAGACTTCGTCGGTCAGCGACTGATAGGCGGCGCCCGCGGCCTTCTGCTCGGCTTCCTTCTTGGAGCGGCCGATGCCCTGACCGTACGGACGACCGCCGATCACGGTGGTCGCGGTGAATTCCTTGTCGTGGTCGGGACCTGTCGAGGTGATCTCGTAGCTGGGCACACCGAGACCGCGCTCGGCGGTGAGCTCCTGCAGACTGGTCTTCCAGTCGAGCCCCGCGCCCATTCTGGGGCCGCGCTCGAGCAGGTCGGCGAACAGCCGAAGCACCACCTCACGCGCGACATCGATACCGTGCTCGAGATGCACCGCGCCGAGCAGCGACTCCATGCCATCGGCGAGAATGCTCGGCTTGTCCCGGCCGCCGGTGAGCTCTTCGCCCTTACCGAGCAGCAGGTGCACGCCGAGCCCGCCTGCGCCGAGCCCACGCGCCACCTCGGCGAGCGCGTGCATATTCACCACGCTCGCCCGCAGCTTGGCCAGTTCGCCCTCGGACTTGTCCGGGTGCTCGTGGTAGAGCCGCTCGGTGATGCTCAGACCGAGGACCGAGTCGCCTAGGAATTCCAGACGCTCGTTGGTCGGCAGCCCGCCGTTCTCGTAGGCGTACGACCGGTGCGTCAGCGCCAGCCGCAGCAGATCGGCCCGCACGTCGACGCCGAGCGCCGCGAGTAGGCTCGCATGTTCACCGGACGGGCCGGGTTCGTCCTTGCTGGCGGTCACGTCGATACGACAGGTCGAACGATCAGACAGCAGCGGTGACCTGGCGGCCCTTGTAGGTGCCGCAGGAGGGGCACGCGATGTGCGGCAGGGTCTTCTCACCGCAGGCGCGGTTCGGGCACGTGATCAGGGTCGGCGCGGCGGCCTTCCACTGGCTGCGCCGCGACCTGGTGTTGGAACGGGACATCCGGCGCTTGGGAACGGCCACGACTACTTCTCCTCTTGTCCTATTGCTCGCCAGTTAGGCAGCACGGTCTTACTGGTCTGGTCTAAACGTCTGGGTCGGCACCCGCACCGGGGCTGCCGTTGCCGGGCGACTCGGTGGCGAACTTCGCCAATCCGGCCCAGCGAGGGTCAAGTATCTCATGCCGGTGGTCGGAACCCGCAATCGCCATCCGGACACCGCATTCCGGACACAGACCCGCACAGTCCGGAGTGCACAGCGGCTGCAGCGGCAGCTCCAAGCCGATCTGGTCCGTGATCACCTGTTCCAGGTCGATCTTGTCGTCCACCAAGCGGTAGATCTCGTCGTCCTCGGTGGTCTGCTCGGTGGTGCTGTCCGGATACGCGAACAGTTCGGTGAGGTGGATCTCCACCGTGCCGGTGAACGGTTCGAGGCAGCGCGAGCACTCCCCCTCCGTCGGCGCGGCGACCGTCCCGGTGACGAGCACACCTTCGGATACCGCCTGCAACCGCAGATCGAGATCCACCTCGGCGCCCGCCGGAATGGCGATCAGATCCAGCCCCATCCGGTCGTCGGCGGTGACCACACGATGCAGCTCTTTCATCGTGCCGGGGCGACGGCCCAGGCTGATGACATCCAGCACGAAACCCGCGTCCGGCATACGGTGCGAGGCCGTACGAGGACGCGACGCGGAACCGGAACCGGCGGACATCACGAACTCACTTCACATTCGAGGGGAGATGGGCAACCACTCCACAATACGCGAGAGCACAGTGTCCGCCCAAACCGTCTGAGTCATGCCGAATCAGCGCGGGATATCAGCGGCGGTAGTCGGCCGCGTAGTCCGGAGAGCCGGCACCGGAACGCAATTGATGACGCCCGCCGCGGACGGTCCGCAGGGTGGCGTTGAGGTTCTCTTCGAAGTCGGCGAGCCTGCTGTCGACATAGTGGTCACACTCGTCGCGCATCCGATCGACCTCTTCATGCGCCCTATCGATGAGCCGGGCCGATTCGGCGTGCGCGGCGCGCACCACCTCGGTCTGCGTGACCAGGCGATCGCGCTCGGCCTCACCCTCGGCGACCGAGCGGCCATAGGAGGCCTTGCCCGCCTCGATCATCCGCTCGGATTCGACGCGCGCCCGGTCGGTGACGGCCTCGAATTCGGCGTTGCCGTCGGCGACGATGCGGTCGGCCTCGGTCTGGGCGGTGGTGACGAGATGATCGGCGTGCGCGCTGGCCTCGGCCACCATCCGGTCGGCGTGCGCCTTGGCGTCGGCGAGAATCCGGTCGGCTTCCTCGCGGGCCGATCCGACGGTCTGCTCTGCCTGTTCGTTCGCGGTGGTCACCGTGGTCTCGGCGGCGGACCGGGCATCGGAGACGATCTTGTCGCGATGATCGAGCACGTCCTGGGCGTCATCGAGTTCACCTGGCAGCGCATCGCGCACATCGTCGAGCAGTTCGAGCACATCGCCGCGCGGCACGATGCAGCTGCGGGTCGGCGGGATGCCGCGCGCTTCCTCGACAATGGCGACCAGCTCGTCGAGTGCTTCGAATACGCGATACATGCTCTTACCCCACTCTCCTGCAGACCTACGGCGAAATTTCCGCCGAGGCCCAGTGTGCCCCTCGTCACGGCTCGTGCCGAGTCACCCATCGGTGTGTCGTGCGGGTGTCTCCTACGCCACAAAAACAAGTGGAGGATATGTCTCCACTTGGTGTTACATTTATCCAGAAGGTCCGAGCAAGATCTTCTTAAGTGGTTCGCAGGCCCTGACCGGGACTGTGGGGATAGAGGAGGCCAACGGGCGGATTCCTTCCCTTCGACGATTGACTCGTTCCGATTGTTCAGTACATACTGAACACGTTATACGTGAGGAACGACTCGAGAGTCGGTGGAAGGTTGCGATGACCATCGCGGTTATCCGTACCGAAGGCTCGTGTGGGATCGGAAAGACAATGACCGTACTGGAACTACCGCGGACGGCGGCACTGCCGACGAGCAGTTTGTACACGCCGTGGGCGGGGCCGTACCCGGTCCTGCGTATTACGACGGCGGTTCGGTTCGCGCAGCTCATGCAGTACCTGCGTGGCGATCGGGCACTCGCCCAGTTGATCCGCTTCGCCCTGGTCGGCGGTTCCAGCAATGTTGCCTATGTGCTGTTGTTCTTCGCGATGCACGGCGTCGGCCCACTGGTCGCCAATATTGCCGGCTCGATCGTGAGCACCGTGATCGCCAATGAACTGCACCGCCAGCTCACCTTCCACGCGGCGGGCCGGGTCGGCTGGTTCACCGCACAGTGGGAGGGCGGCGGGCTCGCGCTGGTCGGGCTCGGCATCACCACCGCCGCGCTGGCCGCACTCGAGGTGTGGACACCCGGCATGGGCGGTACGTTCCAGGCCACCGCCATCCTCGCCATTACCGCCGCGGTCGGCGGCATGCGCTTCCTCGCCCTGCGTGGCCTGGTCTTCTGACTCAGTAGCAGCCCTAATACGATTCGCCTGGTCCCGAGCTTGGGACCAGGCGAATCGTATTAGGAGCTCCGCCTACGCTTTTCGTTCGGCCAGGCGATCGAGCAGGCGTTTGTGAACGGCGGGCGGGAGCATATCGGTGACATCACCGCCGTAGGCCGCCACCTCCTTGACCAGTGAGCTGGACAGGTAGCTGAAGGCCGGGTTGGTGGCGATGAAGAAGGTGTCCACGCCGGAGAGCTTCTTGTTCATCTGGGCCATCTGCAGTTCGTAGCCGAAATCGGTGGCATCGCGCAGCCCCTTGACGATCGCGCTGATGCCCTCCTGCCTGGCGAAGTCGACGGTCAGGCCCTGCCAGGACTCCACCCGCACATTGGGCAGGTGCGCGGTGGCCTCGCGCAGCATCTCCATGCGCTCCTCGACGCTGAACATGCCCTGCTTCTTGGGATTGACGCTGACGGTCACCACGACCTCGTCGAACTGCGCCGCAGCCCGAGCGAAGACGTCGATATGTCCATTGGTCACCGGGTCGAACGAGCCCGGGCACAACGCTCCTGCCATGCACAGACGGTATCAGGAGCTCCGATGGCCACCTCGGCCGCCGCGACGACGGAGTTACTCCGGGGCGAATTCGGCTAGCTCGATGCGGGTTTCGCCATATTTGCGCGGCTTCGCCGGGACATAGCCTGCGGGCCAGACGATCTCGGGTGAGCGGCTGGAGCGCTCCACGGCGACGAATGCGCCGGGCGCGAGCCAGCCGTGCTCGACCAACGCGCACAGGTCGGCGGTGACCGCGGCGGTGTCCACGTCGTAGGGCGGATCGGAGAAGACCACGTCGTAGGCCCCCGCACCGCCACCGGCCAAGACGCTGGCGACGGCTCCGATGCGGAGTTCGGCGCCGGGCAGCCCGAGATCGGCGATATTGCCACGCACGATCGCGGCGGCCTTGCGATCGGATTCGATGAGCAGGGCACCGGTGGCGCCGCGCGAGAGCGCCTCCAGACCGAGCGCGCCGGATCCGGCGTACAGGTCCAGCACCCGGACGCCATCGAAATCAATGCGGGCGTCGAGCGCGCTGAACAGCGCCTCGCGCACCCGATCGGAGGTGGGCCGGGTACCGGCGGGCGGGACGCGCAGTCGCCGCCCGCCCGCGGTGCCCGCGACGATCCGGGTCATTCCGCCGCGGACTCGCGTACGGCCAGTTCGACCAGCAGGTCACCACCCTCGACCTGCTGCACCTTGCCGATCGCGACCCGGCCGACGATGCCGGCGCGCGGTGCGGTGATCGCGGCCTCCATCTTCATCGCCTCGATGGTGCCGATGGTGTCGCCCGCCGCGATCGAATCGCCTTCGGACACAGCCAAAGTGACCACACCGGCGAAGGGCGCGGCGATATGGCCCGCGTTGTTCTTATCCGCCTTCTCCGCGGCCGGGATATCGCTGGCGATGGAGCGGTCGCGCACCGCGACCGGGCGCAGCTGGCCGTTCATGATGCACATGACCGTGCGCATACCGCGCTCATCGGGTTCGGAGATGGCCTCCAAGCCGATCAGCAGGGTGACACCCTTCTCCAGTTGCACGCGGTGTTCCTCACCGCGGCGCAGACCGTAGAAGAACTGGTTGGCCGACAGGCCCATGGTGTCGCCGTACTTCTCCCGGTGGGCGTTGAATTCGGCCGTCGGGCCGGGGAAGAGCAGCCGGTTGAGGGTGGCGCGGCGCTGTTCGGAGGTTCCGTCCAGTCCGGCTTGGTCCTCGACGGTCAGCGGTGTCTCCGGTTTGGCCGGACCGCGCCCGGCCAGTGCGCGACTGCGGAACGGTTCGGGCCAGCCACCGGCCGGGGTGCCGAGTTCGCCACGCAGGAAACCGATTACCGAATCCGGGATGTCGTAGCGGCCCGGATCGGCGGCGAAACTCTCGATGTCGACACCGGTGCCGACCAGCGCGAGTGCGAGGTCGCCGACCACCTTCGAGGACGGGGTGACCTTGACCAGGCGGCCCAGAAGTCGGTCCGCCGCGGCGTATTTCGCCTCGACCTCTTCGAAACGGTCACCGAGGCCGAGCGCGATGGCCTGCTGACGCAGATTCGACAGCTGACCACCGGGGATTTCGTGGGTGTACACCCGTCCGGTCGGCGCGGGCAGCCCGGATTCGAAGGGCGCGTACACCTTTCGCAGCGCCTCCCAGTACGGCTCCAGATCGCACACGTTCTGCAGGTTCAGGCCGGTATCGAATTCACTGTGCGCCGCCGCTGCGACGATCGCGGAAAGTGCAGGCTGTGACGTGGTTCCGGCCATTGCGGCGCTCGCACCGTCGACCGCGTCGGCACCCGCGTGCCAGGCGGCCAGATAGGTCGCGAGCTGACCGCCGGGGGTGTCGTGGGTGTGCACATGGACCGGCAGATCGAAATTACTGCGCAGCGCGGTAACGAGTTTCGCCGCCGCGGGGGCCCGCAGCAGACCCGCCATATCCTTGATGGCGAGCACATGCGCGCCCGCGTCGACGATCTGCTCGGCCAGCTTCAGGTAGTAGTCGAGGGTGTAGAGCGTCTCGTCCGGGTTGCTCAGATCGCCGGTGTAGCTCATCGCGACTTCCGCGATGGCCGTACCGGTTTCGCGCACCGCATCGATGGCCGGACGCATCTGGTCGACATTGTTGAGCGCGTCGAAGATGCGGAAGATGTCGATGCCGGTCGCGGTCGCCTCCGAGACGAATGCGCGCGTCACCTGCTCGGGATAGGGCGTGTAGCCGACGGTATTGCGGCCGCGCAGCAGCATCTGCAGACAGATGTTCGGGATCGCCTCACGCAACGCCGCCAGCCGCTCCCACGGATCCTCGTACAGGAAGCGCAGCGCCACATCGTAAGTCGCGCCGCCCCACGCCTCGATGGACAGCAGTTCCGGTGTCAGCCGTGCGACATGCCCGGCCACCCCGAGCAGACCGTTGGTACGCACCCGCGTGGCCAACAGCGACTGGTGCGCGTCGCGGAAGGTGGTGTCGGTGACGCCGACCGCCTGCTGCGCACGCAGCGCCTGCGCGAACCCCTCGGGGCCCAGGCGCAGCAGCCGTTGCCGGGAACCGTCCGGCGGGGGCACGCTCAGATCGATGGCGGGCAACTTGTCGTGGGGGTACACCGTGGTCGGGCGCTCACCATGCGGCTTGTTCACGGTGATATCGGCCAGGTAGTTCAGGATCTTGGTGCCGCGGTCGGCCGAGCCGCGCAGGGTCAGCAGCTGCGGGCGCTCATCGATGAACGAGGTGGTGACCCGGCCCGCCTTGAAGTCCGGATCGTCGAGCACCGCGAGCAGGAACCCGATATTCGTGGTGACGCCGCGGATGCGGAACTCCGCGAGCGCGCGGCTGGCCCTGGCCACCGCCGCGGACAGATCGCGGCCGCGGCAGGTGAGCTTGACCAGCATCGAGTCGAAGTAGGCGCCGATTTCCGCGCCCAGATTCGCGCCGCCGTCGAGGCGGATGCCCGCACCGCCCGGGGTGCGGTAGGCGGTGATGCGGCCGGTGTCGGGGCGGAAGCCATTGGCCGGATCCTCGGTGGTGATCCGGCACTGCAGGGCAGCACCGCGAATGGTGACCTTCTCCTGGCTCAGGCCGAGCTGTTCCAGGCTCTCCCCCGCCGCGATGCGCAGCTGGGACTGCACCAGGTCGACGTCGGTGATCTCCTCGGTCACCGTGTGCTCGACCTGGATGCGCGGGTTCATTTCAATGAAGACGTGGTTGCCGCGTTCGTCGAGCAGGAATTCGACGGTGCCAGCGCAGCTGTAGCCGATCTGGCGGGCGAAGGCGACCGCGTCGTTGCAGATGCGTTCGCGCAGTGCCGGATCGAGGTTGGGCGCCGGGGCCAGCTCGATCACCTTCTGGTGGCGACGCTGCACCGAACAGTCGCGCTCGAACAGGTGCATGACATTGCCGTGCTGGTCGGCCAGGATCTGCACCTCGATATGGCGCGGGTTCACCACGGCCTGTTCGAGGAAGACCGTCGGATCGCCGAATGCCGATTCCGCCTCCCGCGAGGCGGCCTCGATCGAATCGCGCAGCTGCGCCGGATCCGCGACCCGCCGCATACCACGACCACCACCACCCGCGACCGCCTTGACGAAGATCGGGTACTCCAACTCCCGCGCGGCCGCGAGCAGCTCCTCGACATCGGCCGACGGCGCGCTCGAACGCAATACCGGCAGTCCGGCCGCCCTGGCCGCCTCGATCGCGCGGGCCTTGTTACCCGCGAGTTCGAGTACCGCGGCGGACGGGCCGATGAAGGTAATGCCCTCGCGCGCACAGGCCGCCGCGAGGTCCGGGTTCTCGGACAGGAAGCCGTAGCCGGGGTAGATGGCGTCGGCTCCGGCGGACTTGGCCGCCTCGATGATCGCCTCGATGGACAGGTACGCCCGAACCGGATGACCCTGTTCGCCGATCTGGTACGACTCGGCGGCCTTCAACCGGTGGACCGAATTGCGATCCTCGTACGGGAATACCGCGACGGTTCCGATACCGAGTTCGTAGGCCGCGCGGAAGGCACGGATCGCGATCTCGCCGCGGTTGGCAACCAAGACTTTCGAGAACATTGAACTAAGGTACCCGGCCCGGAATGCTGCCCTGACAGGGAAGTCCTATTAGCAGGAATCTTCACAACCAGACCTAGCAGCCTTGCGAAGTTCTGTTCATACAGCCGACACATGCTGTGTTGAATTTGCCGCGCCTTCGCGCGGCGTGTTCGCGGCCCAGAAAGTCAGCATCGCGTAGCGATTCGATGAGGTGCTCGGGCGACGGGTTGGCCGCGAACCTCGCTCGTAAGACTCGCTCCGCGATGGTCTGCTGGGCAGTGAACATCATGCTCACAGGTATGCGATCAAACCCGGTTGCGCGCCCGCCTATGCTTGGTGTTGCAGCTGGTTCGCCGTGCGCAGACGAGATGGAGCCCCGACGTCGCGTCAACGGAGTCGAGTTCGCCCGCCGGAACATCGGTGAGCGGACGAGAGGGAACCCGGTGAGAATCCGGGACTGTCCCGCAGCGGTATGCAGGAACGACCGCCGTCATCAGCACTGGGCAACCACCCGGGAAGCGACGGCCAGTAGGTGAGCCCCGTAAGGGGTCGGCCAGAAGGCCCGTGCCCGCAAGTCCGAAGACCTGCCAGCCGTGTCGGATACGCCGTATCCGGCGGCCACCGCCTCGTGGATTGGGCGCGGACCCCCAGTGCTACCTGTCGGGCTCCATGGTTGGTTTTCCAGTCATCGGATTTCCGGCACGTCACTTGGTCTCCGTGAGCTCGTAGGGCGATGGTCTTCGATCTCAGCACTGGAGAAATTCGTGACTGTTTCGCATAATCCGTTCACCGCAACGGTTCTCGGTCTCCCGCGGGTGGGGCCGCACCGTGAGCTCAAGCGCGCCACCGAGTCCTACTGGGCCGGGCGCATCGACGCCGAGCAACTGCACGCGATCGCACGCGACCTGCGGCGCAACCAGCTGACCGAATTGCATTCGGCCGGACTCGACGCCATTCCGGTCGGCACCTTCTCCTATTACGACCAGGTGCTCGACACCGCCGTCCTGCTCGGCGCGCTGCCGCCCCGGGTGGCCGGAATCGCCGATCCGCTGGATCGCTACTTCGCCGCCGCGCGCGGCACCGATACGGTCGAGCCGCTGGAAATGACCAAGTGGTTCGATACCAACTATCACTATCTGGTGCCGGAGATCGGCCCGGAGACCACCTTTTCGCTGCACCCGTCGAAGGTGCTGGATGAACTGCGGGAGGCGCTCGCCCTCGGGGTGCCCGCGCGGCCGGTGGTGGTCGGCCCGATCACCTTCCTGAAGCTGGCGAAGGCGACCGGCGGTACCGCACTGGATCGCCTCGACGAGTTGGTACCGCTCTACCGTGAGCTGTTGCGACTGCTGGCCGCGGCGGGCGCGGAGTGGGTGCAATTCGATGAGCCGGTGGTGGTCACCGATCTGACCGTCGACGAGATCGATCTGCTACAGCGCACCTATGCCGAGCTGTCGGCCGCGGCGGATCGTCCGGCGCTGCTGGTGGCCACCTACTTCGGCAGTCCCGGCCCGGCCCTGACAGCCCTGGCCGAGACCGAAATCGAAGGCATCGCAGTGGATTTCACCACTGCCGCCGACGTCTCCGAGGTGGCCGGAGCACCAGCGCTCGCGAACAAACTGCTGGTCGCCGGGGTGGTCGACGGCCGAAATGTCTGGCGGGCCGACTTGGATCGGGCCCTGGCGACACTCGGCACACTGCTGGGTTGCGCGAAATCCGTTGCGGTATCGAGTTCCTGCTCGCTGCTGCACGTGCCCTATGCGCTGGCGCCCGAAACCGGCCTCGACGAGCGGTTGCGCTCGTGGCTGGCATTCGGTGCGGAGAAGGTCGCCGAGGTGCGCTCGCTCGCGACCGCACTGAGCGCTGGGCTCGACGCGATCACCGCCGAACTGGCCGCCGCCCGTTCGGCCCTTGACACCAGGCGCACCGATCCGAGGTTGGACAATCCGCAGGTCCGGGCGCGGTTGGCGGCGCTCGGTCCGGATGCGACCCGGCGGGCCCCCGCAACGCAGCGACGGGCGGTGCAGGCCGAACGGCTGCGCCTGCCGTCATTGCCGACCACGACGATCGGTTCGTATCCCCAGACCTCGGCGATACGGCTGGCGCGGGCGGCACTGCGCAAGGGCGAGATCGATGCGGCCGAGTACGTGCGCCGGATGCGCTCGGAGATCGCCGATGTCATTGCACTGCAGGAGAAGTTGGGACTCGACGTGCTGGTGCACGGCGAGCCGGAACGCAATGACATGGTGCAGTACTTCGCCGAACAGCTCGACGGTTTCGCCGCCACCGAAGCGGGCTGGGTGCAGTCCTACGGCACCCGCTGCGTGCGGCCGCCGATCCTGTTCGGCGATGTGGCCCGACCCGTGTCGATGACCGTCGACTGGATCGGCTACGCGCAATCGCTCACCGATAAGCCGGTCAAGGGCATGCTCACCGGCCCGGTAACGATTCTGGCCTGGTCGTTCGTGCGCGACGATCAGCCATTGGCGGATTCGGCACGCCAGGTGGCATTGGCGATCCGGGACGAGACGATCGATCTGCAGGCCGCCGGCATTCGGATCATCCAGGTCGACGAGCCCGCACTGCGGGAGTTGTTGCCGTTGCGCGCGGTCGACCAAGGCGAGTACCTGCAGTGGTCGGTCGAGGCGTTCCGGCTCGCGACCTCAGGGGTATCGGATGCCACCCAGATCCACACCCATCTGTGCTATTCGGAGTTCGGTGAGGTCATCGACGCGATCGCCGGGCTCGATGCCGATGTGACCTCGATCGAGGCGGCACGTTCGCATATGGAAGTGCTCGACGACCTCAACGCACGCGGCTTCGATCTCGGCGTCGGACCCGGTGTGTACGACATTCACTCGCCCCGGGTGCCGAGCGTGGAGGAGATCACCGCTTCGCTGCGTGCGGCGTTGAAAGCCGTTCCCGCCGACCGACTCTGGGTCAATCCGGACTGCGGGCTGAAGACCCGCGGACCGGTCGAGGTCGAGGCGTCTCTGCGCAATCTGGTCGCCGCCGCGGCCGCGGTGCGCTGAATATCTCGGCATCACTGAATAGCGCCCGCCCTCCCCGTGCGCGATGAGGGCGGGCGTATCGGCCGAGGACGCGTGGTCGACCGCGACCACCCGCTATCAACGAAATACACTACTTATCAATGCGATTCGGCCCCAGGAAACGGTCGCAACCGGCGGCGGGGCGGGTACCTGTCACAAACCTCACCATTGCGCACAATCGGCCGCATCCGTGACCGAGCGCCCAATCCCCGTCGCCAACCCGTATGACATCCCGAGCAACGATCCATAGGTAACCCCTCCTCATACGTCGCCATCAGATATCACCCCCGATGCCCTATTCGACGCACGCCCGGCCGGTTCGGTTCCCGATTCGCCAAAAGATCTTCCCGAGCCGACACCCGGCGGGAACGCTACTCGGGTGCGGCGTCGGCGCCGAAGGCTCGGTTTATGGCGGCCATATCGAAGTAGTCGCGCCAGGCGGTGATGGCACCGTCGGCGACTTCGAAGACACCCATTACCGGCAGCGGGGTGTCTTTGCCGAGGCCGCGCAGGGTGTCGGTGCGTTCATTCATAACGATATTGCCGGTGGCGACCTGGTGATGGATATCGAAGTCGATGGATTCGAAGGTGCTGAGGAATCCGGCGATGAACTCGCGGATGGCGGCGCGGCCGTGGATCGGCTCCATCGGAATGTTGTGGTAGACGGCGTCTTCGGCGAAGAAGGCGCTGATCCGGTCCGGGTCGGGATCGGCCCAGCTGCGGCACATGGCGGTGACGATATCGTCGGGACTCGGCATTGGTTTCGCTCGCTTCCTTGCGCCGATGCGATGGGCACATCGGTCGATTCGATCTCACCGATTACACCAAACAATCGCTTGGTTGAGGAGGGCTTCGCCGCGATCACCCGTCGAGTCAGTGCGCCGCCGCCCCCGAGGCCAGCAGTTCGCGCTGCGGCACCCCGACATATTTCGACAGCGGACGGATGAGGGCATTTGCGGCGGACTGCTCGATAATGTGGGCGGTCCACCCGGTAATACGACTCATCACGAAGATGGGCGTGAACATGTCGATGTCGAAGCCCATCAGGTAATAGGCGGGACCCGCGGGAAAGTCGAGATTGGGCTGGATGCCGGTGGCCTCGGCCATGGCTTGCTCCAATGCGGTATACATGCGCAGCCAGCGGTGGCCGCCGGTCACCTCGGCTACTCGAGCGAGGGCATCGCGCATTGTCGGCACCCGCGAGTCGCCGTTCTTATACACGCGATGCCCGAACCCCATCACCATCTGTTTGCCGGATAGCTTGGCGCGCAACCACTCCGCAGCGCGTTCGGGGTCACCGATCTCCAGCATCATGTGCATGACGGCCTCATTGGCACCACCGTGTAGCGGACCCTTGAGCGCACCGATCGCCGCGGTAATCGCGCTGTACATATCCGAGCGAGTCGAAGTCACCACCCGCGCGGCGAACGTGGATGCGTTGAAACTGTGCTCCGCGTATAGGATCAGTGAAGTCTCGAAGGCGCGCACGATGCGCGGATCCGGCACCTTTCCGAAGCACATATTCAGAAAGTTCTCCGCGAAGCCCAGCTGTGCGTGCGGCGCAATGGGATCCAGCCCATGGCGGCGGCGCATATCGGCGGCGATCACCGTGGGCAGGGCCGCGGTCAGTCGCAGCGACTTCGCCAGCAGCGCCCGATCATCTTGCGCGGCATCGAGATCCGGATCCTGTGCGCCGAGGTAGCTGACCACCGTCCGGACCACATCCATCGGATGACAGTTGTCCGGCAGCTTCTCGATCAGCGACAAGATCGACCGATCTACCCGCCGCTGCGCCCGTTCACGCTGGCACAGCAGTTGGAGCTGGGCGGCATCGGGCAGTTCGCCGTACCACAGCAGATACGCGACTTCCTCGAAACCGCAGTGCCGCGCCAGATCCTGCACCGCATAGCCGCGATAGGTCAGCGAATTGGTCTCGGGCACCACCTTGGAGATGCTGGTGGTATCGACCACCACCCCGGCCAAGCCCTTCTTGATATCGGTCATGGTCACTCGCTCACGGTGAAATTGAAGATTCCGGAATCGAAGTCGTTGTACTGCTGGTAATCCAGTAATTCGTAGAGTCGCGCCCGGTGCTGCATCTGCCGCACGATCCCGGACTGCGTTCCGGTGTCGGCGATTTCACGCAGACCGCGCTCGACCGCGTACATCGCCAAGCGCAACGTGGTCACCGGATAGATAACGGCGTTATAGCCGAGATCGGCCAGCGTGGGTGCGGACAGCAACTCCGACTTGCCGAACTCGGTCATATTCGCGAGCAACGGAATATCGACCGCCGCACGGAACTTCGCGAATTCGTCCGCATCGGCCAGCGCCTCGGTGAAGATCAGATCCGCACCGGCGTCGGCATATGCCCTGGCCCGGTCGATCGCCGCGGCCAGCCCTTCGGTCCCCCGCGCATCGGTGCGCGCGCAGACGACGAAGTTCGGGTCACGCCGGGCCGCGACCGCGGCGCGCAGGCGGCGAACCATCTCGGCAACCGGAACCACCGCCTTGCCGTCGAGATGGCCACAGCGCTTGGGATTCACCTGATCCTCGATGTGGCAGCCCGCCAACCCGGCATCTTCCAACAGGGTCACCGTGCGCGCGGCATTCATCGGCTCGCCGAATCCGGTATCGGCATCGATCAGCACCGGCAGATCGGTCACCCTCGCGATCTGCTGTCCCCGCGCGGTCACCTCGGTGAGCGTGGTCAGCCCGATATCCGGGAGCGCGAGTTCGGCGGAAACCACCGCTCCGGAGACATAGACACCCTCGAAGCCGAGCTGCTGAATCAGCTTGGCCACCAGCGGATTGAATGCCCCGGGCCAGCGCTGGATCCGCCCGGAGACCAACCCGGCCCGCAGCGCCGCACGCTTATCGGACGCACTCGTCGCCGCGACCAGCAGTCCGGTCACCGCGACCGCCGCCTTAGGCTGGGTTCATGAGCGATTCGAGGAAAGGTGGTGGCCGGGTGTCGGGTGGGACCGAGGATCGTCCGCTGCGCTACCGGCTGATCACCGGCGTCGACGACGCCACCTTCTGCGAGCGGATCAGTGGCCTGCTCGATCAGGGTTACCGGCTGCACGGATCGCCCGCCGTCACGTTCAACGGCACCGAGGTGATCGCCGCGCAGGCGCTGGTCTGGGGCCAGGAGTAAGGCGAGCATCAGAAGATCCCCTCCGGCGCCATCGGCGCCCGCCCGAGAACCTCGGGCGATACGGTGAACGTCAGCTGATCCAACTCACCGGCGGCCAATGCTGGCGTGCGCTGCACCGCATCGAGGAAGCGCTGCTGCTCCGCGGGATCGATGACACCGTCGGCGAGGGTTCGGAACTTCGCGAGGTACTGCTCGCGGGTGAACGGCCGCGCGCCGAGCGGATGCGCATCGGCGACGGCGAGTTCGTCGATGATCGTTTCGCCGCTTTTCAGGGTCACGACCGCCCGTGCCCCGAAGGCCTTTTCATTCGGATCGATCGCGTGATAGCGGCGGGTCCACTCCGGATCCTCGACGGTCGAGATCTTGCGCCACAGCGCGACGGTATCCGCCCGACGTGCGCGCTCGGGCGCATACGACCGCTCGTGATGCCAGCCGCCGTCTTGCAGCGCGACGGCGAAGATATAAGGAACGGAATGGTCGAGCGTCTCCCGACTCGCCCGCGGATCGAACTTCTGCGGGTCACCGGATCCGGTGCCGATCACCACATGCGTGTGCTGACTGGTGTGCAGGACGATGGTGGCGATCTGATCGAGATCGCCTATGCGCGAACGCATTCGGCGCGCGAGATCAATGGGCGCCTGACTCTGGTACTCGGCCGAATGCTCTTTGGTGTAGCTGTCCAGGATCGCGCGCTTGGCTTCGCCCGGACTCGGCAGCGGTACCTGGTATTCCGCGTCCGGCCCGCCGAGCAGCCAGGCGATGACGCCGTCCGCGCCCTCCCAGATCGGCGCGGGCGCACCCTCACCGCGCATGGCGCGATCCACCGCCTCCACCGCCATCTTCCCGGCGAATGCGGGGGCATAGGCCTTCCAGCTGGAGATTTCGCCCTTGCGGGATTGCCGGGTCGCGGTCGTGGTGTGCAGCGCCTGCCCGATCGCCTGATAAATCGTCTCGGTGTCGAGCCCGAGTAGCGTCCCGATGCCCGCGGCGGCGGACGGACCGAGGTGGGCGACGTGATCGATCTTGTGCTCGTGCAGGCAGATTCCGCGCGCCAGGTCGATCTGGATCTCGTAACCGGTGACCAGGCCACGGATCAGCTCGGCGCCACTGCGTCCGGTGTGCTGGGCCACCGCCAGAATCGGCGCGATGTTATCGCCCGGATGCGAGTACTCGGCGGCGAGGAAGGTGTCGTGAAAGTCGAGTTCGCGCACCGCGACTCCGTTGGCCCACGCGGCCCACTCCGGCGACACCCGGTCGGCAGCGGACAGCCCGAAAACGGTGGCACCCGCCCGACCCGGCCGCGGCGTGTACGGCTGCGCGAGTGCCTGTGCCCGCGCGCTGGCCACCGGGCGGCGGACCAGCGCGGCCGCGGCGACGGCCGCATTGTCGATGATGCGGTTCACGATCATCTCGGTCACCTCGGCGCTCACCTCGACCGGATCGGCGGCGACCTCGGCAATCTTGGCGGCCAGATGTTCCGAGCGCGGAAAGTCCTCCGCGGCGCCCCGGGCGCGTACGATGTGTGTCTTCATCCATCCTCCGGTTCCGTACGGCGGGCCACTGCCCACTTCGCACGCTACGCAGGATTGATCGACGGCAAAATCCCTTGCAACAGCAGATTTCTGCGGGCAAGAATCACGCATTTTGCGATGTTTGCAAATTCCGAGGGCTACCATCTTGCGGTGCGCAAGATGTACGCGGGCGCCCGACTGAGACGGTTGCGCGAAGAGCGGCGGATGACCCAGGCGGCACTGGCGAAATCGCTCGATCTATCGCCCAGCTACCTCAACCAGCTCGAGCGCGACCAGCGACCGCTCACCATCCCGGTGTTGCTCAAGCTCAACTCCACCTTCGACCTCGACGTGCAGTTTTTCGCCGCCGACTCCGATGCCCGCTTGGTATCGGATCTGCACGAGGTGCTGGTGGACGCGGCGGGCGGCGATAGCGCGCCGCCGACCGAGGTCGAGGAGCTCGCGACGCGACTACCGGAGGTCGCCCGGATCGTCGTCGCGATGCATCGGCGACTGCGCGCCGCGACCGATCAACTCGATCTGCTCTCCGCCCGGGTGGCCGCGCCGACCGGCGCTCCCGGTGTGCCCATGCCGTACGAGGATGTGCGGGACTTCTTCTACGACCACCACAATCACATCGCGCAACTCGATCACGCGGCCGAACAGCTCTTCGAGGAGTGCGGCCTGAGCATCGGCTCGCTCGATCGGCAACTCGCCAGGGTGGCCGAGGAGCGCGCCGGAGTGACCGTGCTGGTGCGCGGTGATGGCGCGGATCCGTCCATCCCGAAACGGCATTACGATCCGGAAAGCCGCACCCTGACCCTGGCGCGGCGGCTGCGTCCCGGGCAGCGTGCCTTCCAGATTGCCACCACGCTCGGATTTCTGTTGTACGGCAAGGACCTGGACGCCGTACTGGCCGAGACACCATCGCTCATCGGCGAATCCCGGACGCTGGCGCGGATCGGGTTGGCCAACTATTTCGCGGGCGCGCTGGTGCTGCCCTACGGGCGCTTCCTGCGGTCGGCCGAGGAGCTGCGCTACGACATCGATCTGCTCGGTTTGCGTTTCGAGGTCGGCTTCGAGACCATCTGCCACCGGTTGAGCACCTTGCAGCGGCAGGGGCAGCGCGGCGTTCCATTCTTCCTCGTCCGCACCGACCGCGCGGGCAATATCTCGAAGCGCCAGTCCGCCACCGCATTCCACTTCTCCCGAGTCGGCGGCAGCTGCCCGCTCTGGGTGGTGCACGAGGCCTTCGCGAATCCCGGCCGCATCCTGACCCAGATCGCCGCGATGCCCGACGGCCGCCGCTACCTGTGGATCGCCCGCACCGCACTGGCGGCACCGCACGGATTCGGCACGGCCACAAAGGATTTCGCCATCGGCCTGGGCTGCGATATCGAATACGCGGACCGGCTGACTTATTCCACCGGCCTGCATCTGGACAATCCCGCCGCCGCGGTGCCGATCGGTGCGGGCTGCAAGGTCTGTGAGCGCCCCTCGTGCCCCCAGCGCGCGTTCCCGCAGATCGGCAGTCCGCTCGCGATCACCGAACATTTGAGTATCGATCTGCCCTATCCGCGGATCGGACGCTGACCGACCAGCTCGAAATCAGGATTTGGCCAGGTATTCGATGCGTTCGGAGTCGACGGCGGCGCGCATCATGCTCGCCAACCCGGAATGCTTGCGCAGACCGGGGTCGGCTTCGACGACCTCGCGCGCGAGTTCCTGTGCGGCGGTGATGACCTCGAGGTCATCGAGCAGGGAGAGCAGCCGCAGTGAGCGCGCGGTACCGGATTGGGCGGCGCCGAGCACATCGCCTTCGCGGCGTTGGCGCAGGTCGAGGACCGCGAGTTCGAAACCGTCGGTGGTGGCGGCGACCGCGTCGAGGCGGGCCATGGCGGTGCCGGTGGGACCGGTGTCGGTGATGAGCAGGCACAGGCCGGGATGTTCGCCACGGCCGATCCGCCCGCGCAGCTGATGGAGCTGGCTGACGCCGAAGCGGTCCGCGTCCACAATGACCATGACGGTCGCGTTCGGAACGTCGACGCCGACCTCGACGACGGTGGTGCAGATCAGCACATCGATATCACCATCGTTGAATGCCCGCATCACCTGGTCTTTTTCATCGGTCGGCAGCCTGCCGTGCAGTAGACCGACCCGGACGTTCGCCAATGGGCCGGTGCGCAGCATGTCGAAGACCTCGACGGCCGCGGCGGTGGTCGGACCCTCCTGCTCCGCCCCGTCTTTCGACCTGCCGGACTTCTTGCCGTTGCGGCTCTTGCCGTTCTCCTCGTCGTCGCCGATGCGCGAGCACACCACATAGGCCTGCCGCCCGGCCGCGACCTCCTCCAGGATGCGCTCCCAGGCGCGGTCCACCCAGTTCGGATGCTGTTTGCGTGGTACCACCTTCGATACGATCGGTGAGCGGCCCCGGGGTAGCTGGGTGAGGGTCGAGGTCTCCAGATCGCCGAGGGTGGTCATGGCGATGGTCCGGGGTATCGGGGTCGCGGTCATGACGAGCAGATGCGGGCTGGCACCGGCTTTCGCCTTGGCGCGCAACGCATCCCGCTGCTCGACGCCGAACCGGTGCTGTTCGTCGACGATTACCATGCCCAGATCGAAGAACTCCACCGCGTCCTGGATCAATGCGTGCGTACCGATGACGATGCCCGCCTCGCCGGTGACCGCGTCGAGCAGTGCGGCCTTCTTCGCCGATGCCGACATCGAGCCCGTCACCAGCACCACCTTGGTCGCCTGGTCGGCGGCGCCGAGTTCACCGGCGGTGCCGAGATCGCCGAGCATCGCGCGCAGTGACCGATAGTGCTGGGCGGCAAGGACTTCCGTCGGCGCGAGCAGTGCGCACTGCTGTCCGGCGTCGACCACCTGCAACATCGCGTGCAGCGCGACGATCGTCTTGCCCGAGCCCACCTCACCCTGCAGCAGTCGGTGCATCGGATGGCTGCGCGCGAGATCGTCGGAGATCTCCGCGATCACCTGCCGCTGGCCCTGCGTCAGTTCGAAGGGCAGGCGGGTGTCGAAAGCCGCCGCGATACCGTCGGATCGCGGCGGACACGGTCGGGCCGTGCGCCCCTGCGCATCGTGTCGCCGCTCGGCGAGCACCAGCTGCAGGGCCAGCGCCTCGTCGAAACGCAAACGCTCCCTTGCCTGTTCGATATCGGATTTGCGCTCGGGCAGGTGGATCAGCCGCAGCGCGTCGGAGACCTTCAGCAGGCCGCGATCCGCGCGCAGCTCGCTCGGCAGCGGATCGTCGATCGGATCGAGCTGATCGAGCACCTGCCGGACACAGGCCAGCAGATCCCAGCTCTGCACCTTGGCCGTCGCCGGATACACCGGAATGAATTCCCGTTCGAAGAACGAGACATCCACTCCCTCTTTACCTTTCGCACTCTGCGCCAGTCCGCGCAGCGCACCGCCGCCGCGCACCGAGGTGAGGTTCTCGATCGAGCCCTCTTCCTTGTCGGGCAGGATCAGATAATCGGGATGCGACAGGTTCCAGCGGTCCGGCCGCCACCAGTGCACGGTGCCCGACATCATCGCCCGGACACCTTCGCGGACAAGGTAACTCACCTTGTCGCCATTGAAGAAGGTGATATCGATCGGGGCCACCGAACCGGTATCGAGGGCCACCTTGAGCAGTCTGCCCCTGCGGTTCTTCATCGGCCGCAGTTCGGTTTTCGTCACCCGGCCGATGACGGTGATGTGCGCACCCTCTTCCGGCTGCTCCTGGGTGAGCGGCTGCCCCTGGGTGGCATAGCGTAATGGGTAGTGCCGCAACAGATCCTCGACGGTGTGCATGTCGAAGGCGTCGGCCAGCGGCTCGGCCGCCTTGACGCCGAGCAGGTGGTCCAGCCGATCACTGAATGTCGCCATATCTCTATTCCACCCCAATCTGCACCAGATCCGCGTGCTGCCCACCGCAGTACACGCTCACCTCGATGCCGGGAAAACCGTTCGCGATGTGCGCGGCGAGTTCGGCCGCGAGTTCGGCGGGGGCCGCCGCGCCCATGAGCAAGGTGACCAGCTCGCCGCCGAAGGCGAGCATCCGGTCGAGCAGGGTCCGGCCCGCGGTCGGCACATCCCGGTCGATCACCACCACATCGTGGCCGACCAGGCCGAGCCCGTCGCCCGCCTCGCAGGTGCCGACCATGGTCAGAGCCCGCTCGGTGGCCGCGCGCAGCGATCCCCAGCGGGTAGCGGCCGCAGCCTCCGACATCGCGAAGGCATCGTCCACCGCGATCCGCCCACAATCGTGTACGGCCAGCGCCGCCAATCCCTGCACCATGGACCCGCTCGGCAACAGCAGCACGTCGCGGTGCACGTCACGAGCCGCGACACCAACCGCCACCAACTCGTGCGCGGGCAGCGCGCCGTTCGGCAGCACCAGCACCTCCCGATTCGGCAGCTGCCGGATCGCGGCCAGCAGTGCGGCGCTGGTAACCGTGCCATCGCCGCCGAGCACTACGGCACCTCCGGCCTCGAAGAGCGCCGCCGCCCCATCGCCCGCCACCACGGCCAGCACTCCGCGGTCCGCGGGACCATCCTGCGCAGGCCATACAGGCGTGGCCGTTGCGGTGCGGGCGGTGATGGCGAAGCTTTCGATGCGGATGGCGCTCAGGGTGCCGGTGGCGATGCCCGCTTCGACGGCGGCTCCGGCGTCGGCGCAATGCACGTGTGCGGACCAGGAGCCCGCGCCGTCACCGACCACCACGACGGAGTCGCCGAGTTCGGCGAGGCGATCGCGGAGGCGGGCTATGCGTCGGTTGTCGGTGTCGGACAGCAGGTACATCACCTCGAAGTGCGGTTCGGCGCTGTTCTGGGGTTCGGCATTGTTCCGGGATTCGATGCCGCCCTGCCATTGAACGCTGCTCTGGTGCTCGGCACTGTCTCGCGACGCCGAGTCGTCGTGTGCCGCGACGATGCCCATATCGCCACGTTCGACATGGGTCTGCGGGACTGCGAACTCACCGCGCACATACTGCGGCCGATCGGGCGTCTCCCCGAGCGTGACCGCGACCAGACTGTCGAGCAGCACCACGAGCCCACGGGCACCCGCATCGACCACCCCGGCCTCGCGCAGCACCCCGAGCTGGGCGGGTGTGTCACCGAGCGCCTTGGCGGCACCGTCGGCCGCCGCCACCGCGACCTCGGCCAGCACGGGCTCCGGACAGGCCGCGGCACATTCGGACGCCCGATCCAGCACGGTCAGGATGGTCCCCTCGACCGGCACACTCAATGACTCGCGCACCAATGCCGAGGCCGTGGCCAGCGCCTCGCGCAGCGTATCGGCGGTCAGCAGGCCACCGCGCACCGCTTCGGCGATCCCTCGCAGCACCTGCGAAAGGATGATTCCGGAGTTGCCGCGCGCACCGAGGGTCGCACCGCGCGCCATCGCGGCGGCCACCTCGTGTGTGGACGGGACCGCGACGGTGGACGGGGCGGCGACCATCGCGGCCTCGGCGGCCTGCATCGCCGCCCGCATGGTTGCCAGCATGTTCGTGCCGGTATCGGCGTCGGCGATGGGAAAGACATTGAGCGCGTTGATCTCCTCGCGCCGCTGTTCGAGACCCTCGAGGCAGACCCGGCCCCAGCGCAGCAACGCCGGGCCGTTCAGCGCATTCGACCCGACGGCGGATGGAAGTTCTGCGTCACCGCGGCCATCGCTCGTCATGTCCCGCACTCCGGGCACCGCCACCTCTCTCCGCGATCGTCCACACCGCTAGCGACTGCTGGCAGGTCGCTCGAACGGGCCTGCCACCGTTCGCCAGGTTAGCTGGCGATACCGACACTCGATCGGCGACACCGATCCACTACGATCGGGGGTGTCCACGGGCCGATGCTCCATGACCCGGTTTGGCGGATCCGGACCCCGCCAGCTACCCTTGCAGGGTTGCCTAGCGCGGCCGAGGCCGGTCTGCGCTGGCCGACGTCAGTCGGCAGGGCATTAAGACATCGTTTCCGGACATGCTGCCGACGTGCAGCGGTCCCCACATGACATGAAGGAGTTCGCGACTATGGCTGCCGTCTGCGACGTCTGCGCCAAGGGCCCCGGCTTCGGGAAGTCGGTCTCGCACTCGCACCGGCGTACCAACCGTCGTTGGAACCCGAACATCCAGACCGTGCGTGCCCAGGTCGCCCCGGGCAACACCCGCCGCATGAACGTGTGCACCTCCTGCCTGAAGGCCGGAAAGGTCGTTCGCGGCTGATCTGCCCCGAGGCCGATCCAACCGAGACCGACATACGCCCCGACACCATCCGGTGCTCGGGGCGTAGTCTTGTCCGCCTCCCCGAATCTTTTGCCGGCCGTCAGGTGCGACTGGCGATGCGTGGCGGGCCGACGGTTAGTGCATGGTCAACTCTTGGACGTACCCGACGAGTTACCCATGTGCTTGCGAAATCAGTTGCTGGGCAGTCACGCTTTCCGGGATGACCGAGCCGACCCCACCATGGCGGATCACGGCACTCGCCGCCGAACACGTCCACAGCCTGGCCGAATGCCATATCACCTGCTGGCGTGAGGCCTACCGCGGCCTGGTCCCGGACCACGTGCTCGACGCCTTCGACGTGGACCGCAGGGCAGAGCAATGGGAACGCCTCCGGGTCCGTCACCCGAACAGCACCCACGTCGCCCTGGTCGACGATCACGTCATCGGCTTCGCCAGCGTCGGCCCCTCCCGCGACGAATCCCCGGTGACCCCAACCGAACTCAACGCCCTCTACGTCCGCGCCCCCTGGTACGGCACCGGCGTGGCCCACGCCCTCATCCGCGCCGCCCTACCCCCCGCCACCCCCTGCTCCCTCTGGGTCTTCGAGAAAAACCCACGCGCCCAAGCCTTCTACCGCAAACACGGCTTCGAACTGGACGGCACCACCCGAATAGAAGCCTTCACCCCGGCCACCGAAGTCCGCATGGTGCGCGGGGTCGAGGGCTAGCTAAGGTGCTGGACATGACCTCCACCGCGCAAACCGAGTACGTCACCATTGTCGACGGCGTTCTGCAGATCACGATCGCTACTGCCGCTAATGGCACTTCCATGGATTTCGGGGGGATTACCGCGGGGACTGAGGCGTTGCGGGCGGCGGGGCGTGAGGTGGGAGCCGTGGTGTTGACGGGGAGCGGGGCGAACTTCTGTGCGGGCGGGAATGTGCGGGGGTTCGCCGAGGCGGAGGATCGGGCGGGGCATATTCATGGGCTGGCGACGGTGCTGCACGACTTCGTGCGGGCGCTGGACGAGACGACGGTGCCGGTGGTGGTCGGTGTGCAGGGCTGGGCGGCGGGAGCCGGGATGAGCCTGGTATGTGCCGCCGATATCGCCATCGGCGGGCCGAGCACCAAGTTGCGTCCGGCCTATCCGGGCATCGGCCTGAGCCCGGACGGCGGGATGTCATGGACGTTGCCGCGTATCGTCGGTACCGGGCGGGCGCGCGAAATCCTGCTCACCGATGCGATTCTCACCGCCGAGGAGGCCGTGCGGCTCGGTATCCTCAGCCGCCTGGTCGACGACGAGCAGGTGCGCGACGAGGCCATGAACCTGGCCCGGACCTTCACCACCGGGCCGCGGTCCACCTACGCGAGCATCAAATCGCTACTGGCGCGGTCGAATTCGGCGACGCTGAGCGTACAGCTCGACTATGAACGCGATGCGATCGCCGCCGCGGCGAACAGCCCGGCCGGCATCGAGGGCGTCAACGCGTTCATCGCGAAGCGCAAGCCGAAGTACGTTTAGTCACAAACGGATTCGGTCTCCAACGCCCGAGTCTCCAGCACGAATTCGGCGACCGCGTCGGTGAAGGCATCATTGTCGTCACCGGCCGCGGTATGCGCAGCACCACCGATCTCGACCAACTGTGCATGCGGCACCATCTCCAGGAACGCCGCGGCTCCCTCGGGAGTCACCACATCGGACTGCATGCCGCGCACCAGCAGCACCGGCAGCGTCAGGGCACGCGCCGCGACCTCCATCTGCCGACTCATCTCGCTCGCATCCTCCACGCGGTCCTTCAGCATGTCCGGATCCCAGTGCCAGTACCAGCGGCCGTCGCGCTGCCGCAAATTCCGCAGCAAACCATCGGTGTTCTTGGGCCGCGGGCGGTGCGGCATATATTCGGCGACCGCGTCGGCGGCCTGCTCCAGCGTGTCGAATCCGTCGCGATGCTTGCCGAGGAAGTCGATCACCCGCGCGACACCGGTCGGTTCGGGGCGGGTCACGATATCGACGAGCACCAGCGCGCTGATCGCCTCGCCCCCCGGCACCGCCGTGGTGAGCAGGCCGGTGATCCCGCCCATACTCGCCCCGACCACGACCGCGGGCGCACCCAACTGATCGAGCACATCGACGAGATCCGCGACCATCGTGTCACGCCGGTAATCCGCATCCGGCGCCCATTGACTGTCGCCGTGGCCGCGGGCGTCCAGCGTGACGACCCGCATCCCGGCGGCGGCCAGCTTCGCCCCCGTCTGCTTCCACGAGTGTCGGGTTTGCCCGCCACCGTGGAGGAACAGCACGAGCGGGCCGTCCGCCGGGCCGAACTGGTCGGCCGCCAACTCGATCCCATCCGAACCACGCAGGTGCAGCCGAGTCGGATCGAGCAGGTTGTTCGCATTACTCACGATCCGAGGATCGCACAGCACCCGTGGGGCCTGTTGTTGACCCCCGGTCAATGGGACGTCAGCAGTCCCACTTACCTTGCGCGCTGATGGTGTTCTGCAGCAGGCAGGCGACCTTCGCATTCACCGAAGAGGAAATGGTGGAGGAGCCGTTCGAGGTGAATTCCTCACCGACCGGGGTGGCGGTACCGGTCGAGGTGGTATCCGCAGCGGGCTCCAGTGGCAGTCCGGCCGCACTCGCGGTGGCTGCGCCTCCGGCCATGGCCGCGCAGAACGCCAGCGCGACGGTGGCGCCGCGGACGGTCTTGATGTGCATTGAATTGTGCTCCTCTACTTTGTTTTACCTCAGCGCCCGGGATCAGGGCAGGCGCCAGTCAACAGGTTCGGCACCCAATTCGTCGAGTAGTTCATTCACTCGAGAGAAGGGTCGCGAACCGAAAAACCCGCGCGAGGCCGACAGCGGTGACGGATGCACGGATTCGATATAGGGCACTTCGGCCTCGGCCAGCTGCGGCTTCAGTGTCTGCGCGTCGCGGCCCCACAGGATCGCGACCAGCGGTTCGTCCCTGGCCACCAGGGCGCGAATCGCCTGGTCGGTCACCGCTTCCCAGCCCTTGCCGCGATGCGAGGCGGGCTGTCCCGGCGAGACCGTGAGGACTCGGTTCAGCAGCAGGACGCCCTGATCCGACCACGGACTCAGATCACCATTGGACGGCGTGGTGTAGCCGAGGTCCTTGCTGTATTCGGAAAAGATATTGGCGAGGCTGCGCGGAACCGGCGAAACATCCGGGGCGACAGAGAAACTCAGCCCCATCGGATGGCCGGGCGTCGGATACGGATCCTGGCCGACGATCAGCACACGCACCGCATCGAACGGACGCTGGAAGGCACGCAGCACATTCTCACCGGCCGGTAGATAACCGCGGCCCGCGGTGTTTTCCGCGCGCAGGAATTCGCCCATGGCCGAGATCTGCTCCGTAACGGGTTCGAGAGCCTTCGCCCAACCCGGATCCATGATTTCCGTCAGTGGTTTCGCGCCCATGACCGCACAACCTATCGTGGCTCGGGCTCGGATGCCGAGTCCACCCCGCTGAATGATTCCCAGCCCCCACTGCCCGGCCGCCGCACACCGTCGACGGTGACGCCGTGACCTGCCAGCACACGTCCGATCGGCGTCCAGCCCGGCGGCAATTCTCGCTGTGCCGACCAGGTTCCGACGAAGGCGTGATCCTCGCCGCCGGTCAGAATCCAGTGCGTCGCATCGGCATCCAGACGCCGCGCGATCGTCTCCAGTTCCGGATCGCGCAATGCGGTCGAATCGATATCGATCGCCACCGCGGACGCCTCGGCGATATGCCCCAGATCCGCGAGCAGTCCGTCCGAGATATCGGTCAGCGAGTTGGGTATCGCGCCCGCGGACGACCCGACAATGCCCGCAGCCGCGGACTGCCGCGACCCGAGCGCGCCCGCAGCCGCGGTATCCGAATCATCCCGTCCGGCAGCGGCATCGACGATCGCGGCCAGCACCGCCGCATAGGGTGGCCGCGGGACCCGGTGGGCCGCAAGCGCTTCGGCGACGAGCTCGTCGTCCGGATCGACCCCGGCGGCCAGCGCCGCCAACCCGGCCGCGGACCAGCCGAGCCGACCGGCCACCGCGACCGTATCCCCCACGCGCGCACCGGCTCTGGTGATCGGCGCGCGGCCGTCCAGATCGCCGAAGGCGGTGACCGAGATGACCAACTGCGGGCTGCGCACCACATCACCACCCGCGATCGAACCACCGGCCCGCCCCGCCTCGGCCCACATACCGTCGGTGAGACCGTCGATGACCTCGACCGGCGTATCGGCCGGACAACCCAGCGCCACCACGAATGCGGTCGGCACCGCGCCCATCGCAACGACATCGGCCGCGTTCTGCGCGATCGCCTTGCGCCCGATATCGCGGGGACCGGACCAATCGAGTCGGAAGTGCCGATCCTGAACCAGCATGTCGGTTGTCACCACGAACCGGCCGTCCGGCGCGGCCACCACGGCGGCATCGTCACCGGGACCGAGCAGTACGCCGGGCGCCTGGACCCGGCCCGCATTGATCCGCTCGATCAGTGCGAACTCCCCCAGCTCACGCACTGTCCGCGGTGGCGTGCTTTCGCTGATGACCGGCCCCTTCCCGACGTCGTGCTGGCTGGAGTCCGACCGAGGGTACCCTTTGCAGGGCAATCGAGTACTACCAGGCCGGTGCGCGGCATCCATCCCCGCCAACCGGTGCGAACAGGAAGGACCGGTGAGCATGGCGGCGGAGTCGTCGGAGCGCGATTCGTCGATGGCGGATTCGCCGAACGCAGCGGAGCCGAAGGACTCCGAACTGTCGCCGGACACGGTGGAGTCGGCTGCCGATAGCGCCGTCGCGCCGGGCGCCGCAGCGGAGAAGGCGCCCCTGCCCGACCCCTCCGAAGATGACGACGCCGAGCCCGAAACGGCCGACGGCGACCCGGAGGACGCTGATGGCGAGTCCGATAGCGCCGCATCAGCCCCCGAGGCCCGCGGCTACCCACCCGCGCTCATCGCGACCGCCGTCGCACTACCGGTGGTGCTGGTGGTCGCCGTCCTCGTCGCCGCCGTGTTGGCCCGCCGCGCACCGACCGAACGCGAACCCCTGGTCCTCGGTCCGGTCCCCGCGCCCGCCGCGGCTGGTCCCGCCTGCACCGCCCTGCTGCCCGCACTGCCGGTCGACCTCGGCGACTACACCAAATCCACCCTGGTGGAGCCCGCTCCGCCCGCGACCCGCGCCTGGCAGCGCAAGGACGGCGGCGATCCGATTGTGCTGCGCTGCGGCCTGGAGCGCCCGCTGGAGTTCAACCGCGCCTCCGCGCTGCAGATCGTCAATGGCGTGCAGTGGTTCGAGGTCCGCGATGCCGCCGCCAAGGCGAGCACCTGGTTCGCCGTCGACCGCGAAACCTATATCGCGCTGACCGTTCCCGATGGCTCCGGACCGACTCCGCTGCAAGGAGTTTCGGACACCATCACCGCGAATCTGCCCGCGAAGCCGATCGATCCCGGCCCGCTGCCGAACTGACTACTGAAAGGCCGCTCGGGTGGTCCGCCCGTCGACTACCGCAGGCCGGTACCCCGTGCCAGAGCCGTCTCGATCAGCGTGGAAACCAGTGTCCGGTAGTCGATTCCGGTAGCCTCCCACATGCGCGGATACATCGAGATCGACGTGAAGCCGGGCATCGTATTGATCTCGTTGATGACCGGACCCTCGGCGGTGACGAAGAAGTCGACCCGGGCGAGTCCCGAGCAGTCCAGCGCTTTGAACGCGCGCACCGCGAGTTCCCTTATGCTGTCGGACACTTCGTCGTCCAGCTTCGCCGGAACGTCGAATTCGCAGACGTCATCGAGGTATTTGGTTTCGAAGTCGTAGAACTCCGGCGCCGCGGCATCGGCATCCGGCATCCGGATCTCCGCGACCACGCTGGCCTCGACCCGGCCGTCCGGGAATTCCAGCACACCGCATTCGACTTCACGTCCGAGGATGCCCGCCTCCACGATCACCTTCGGATCGTGTTCGCGCGCCGCGGCGACCGCCGCGTCCAGCGCACTCCAGTCGGTGACCTTGGTAATGCCGATCGAGGAGCCGCCGCGCGCCGGTTTGACGAATACCGGAAGTCCGAGCCGCGCCCGATCCTGCTCGCCGAGCGTGTCGGTTCCGTGCCGCAGCACCACCTGCCGCCCGATCGGCAGGCCCTCGGCGGCGAGCAGCTTCTTGGTGAATTCCTTGTCCATACCCGCCGCGCTGGCCAGTACGCCCGGCCCGACATACGGCACCCCGGCCAATTCGAGCATGCCCTGTAGCGTGCCGTCCTCGCCGAACGGGCCGTGCAGGATCGGGAACACCACATCCACCGAACCCAGCGCCGCACTCGGATCGTCGAGCGCGACCAACGCTCCGGACCGGCTCGGGTCGGCCGCCAGGGTCAGCGCGGTGCCGGTGCTGTCCACCGCGGGCAGCGCATTGTCCTTGAATCCGAGCGCGGCCACATCGGAGCTGCCGAGCACCCAGGCGCCGTCGCGGGTGATGCCGATGGGCACGGCCTCGTACTGTTGCGGATCCAGGTTGCGCAGCACGCTGCCAGCGGATACACAGGACACGGCGTGCTCGTTACTGCGCCCGCCGAACACGACAGCCACCCTGATCCGGTTCGTCATGAACGGAACCGTACCCGTTATGCGGGGCGAACCAACCTCGCGCCCGTGCGGTGCCAGCCTTCGGCCCTATTCCGGTTTGATCCGCCGCCCCAGCAGCTTGTCGACCGCCTCACGCACCGAAACTCCCTCATGACACACCTGGTGCACCCCTGTGGTCAGCGGCATCTCCACATCGTGCGCGGCGGCCAGCGCCCGAATGGATGTGCACGACTTCACACCCTCGGCGACTTGGCCATGGGTTGCCTCCTGGGCCGCCTCCATGGACCCGCCCGCCCCGAGCACATGCCCGAACGACCGGTTGCGCGACAGCGGCGAGGTGCAGGTGGCGACCAGATCGCCGACCCCGGCCAACCCCGCGAGCGTGACCGGCTCCGCACCGAGCGCGACCCCGAGCCGGATGATCTCGGCAAGCCCGCGGGTGATCAGACTGGCGACCGAGTTGTCGCCCAACCCCATTCCCGAGGCGATGCCGCAGGCAAGCGCGATGACGTTCTTGCAGGCACCGCCGATCTCACAGCCGATCACATCGGTATTGGTGTAGGGCCGGAAGTATCCGTTGGCGCAGGCCTGCTGCAGCGCGACCGCCCGCGCGGCATCGGTGCACGCGATCACGGTGGCCGCAGGCTGCTCGGCCGCGATCTCCTTGGCCAGATTCGGCCCCGACAGCACCGCGATGCGACTCTCCTCGGCACCGGTGACCTCGCCGATGACCTGACTCATCCGCAGTAGCGTTCCGGTCTCGATGCCCTTGGCGAGACTGAGCAGCGCCGCGTCCGGCTCGATCGCGTCCTTCCACGTTTCGAGATTCGCGCGCAAGGATTGAGACGGAACCGCAAGTACGACAATGTCGGCCCCATCGAGCGCTTCGACGTGATCGTGGGTGGCCGCGACCGCCGGTAATCGCACGTCGGGCAGATAGAACGGATTGCGATGCTCGGTGGCGAGCGCCTTGGCCACCTCTGGCCGCCGGGCCCAGATCGTGACCTCGGTTCCCGCGTCCACCAACACCTTCGCGAACGCGGTCCCCCACGATCCCGCGCCCAGCACTGCCGCCCTCGTCATCTGCCCAATATGCCACGGAAGCACTCGTGGAAGGATTAGGACCATGCGTCCGCCTGCCGTGCACGCCGTGATCGCGGTCAAGAGCCTCGATCGGGCCAAGAGCCGCCTGGCCGACCGGCTGCGCCCGGAGCACCGGGCACAGCTCGTGCTCGCCATGCTCGCCGACACCGTATCCGCCACCGTCGCGGTGCCGCGGATCGCCTCGGTCACCGTGGTGACCCCGGATCCGGTGGTCGCCGAGCTGGCGGGCTCACTCGGCGCGGCGGTCCATCCCGAACCTCGCCGCGCAGTGCTCGACCCCGCCGACCCGGACGGTCTGAACACCGCACTCACCGATGCGGCGACCGCGCTGCGGCACCGGCACGGCCCGGTCGAACTGCTGGCCCTACAGGCGGATCTGCCCGCGCTGCGCCCGGACGAACTCTCGGACATGCTGAGCACCGCACCGGTCGGGGTGCGCTCGGTCGTCGTCGACCATGCGGGCACCGGCACCGCCGCGTTAATCGTCCGCGACACCGTCGCGGCGCTGGACCCACGTTTCGGGCCCGGCTCCGCGGTCCGGCATATCGCCGCGGGCGCGGTCGATCTGCGCGGTGACTGGCCGGGATTGCGGCTGGACGTGGACACCGCGGACGATCTCGATCGTGCCGTCGACCTCGGCACCGGGGAGTCGACGTGCGCTGCTCTGCACGACATCGGCTGGCCGATTCGCGTTCACGAGGGCGTCCGCCGGGTGTGCTAGCCGGTCGCCACACCCGGCGTGATACTCACGGCAATCATGATGTCGGGCTGCACAGGGCCCGGTAAGTAGGGGATGATCGTTAGCGTGAGTGAGCGAAGCGAGCGAATGCCGTACCAGCGCGCATCGCGTATGTCGGTGCCGCGTGCCAGCGAGGCATGGGCATGAGCGAGACCGAGACCGTCAAGCAGCAACTGTTGCCGAACCCACTGCCCGCCGCGACACCGTTGGCCGACGATTCGGTGGTGCAGCGGTTGCCACGCGATCGCTACCTGAACCGTGAGCTCAGCTGGCTCGACTTCAACTCGCGGGTACTCGCCCTCGCCGAGGACGCGTCGTTGCCGTTGCTGGAGCGCGCGAAATTCTTAGCGATCTTCGCCTCCAATCTGGACGAGTTCTATATGGTCCGCGTCGCCGGTCTCAAACGCCGTGCGGAGACCGGACTTTCGGTGCGCTCGGCGGACGGCCGTTCGCCCACCGAGCAATTGGAGCTGATCGCGGCGCGCACCCAGGAGATTGCCGACCGGCATGCCCGGGTTTTCCTCAACTCGGTACTGCCCGCGCTGACCGCCGAGGGCATTGCCATCATCGACTGGTCCGATCTGGACGACGATGAGCGCCAGCGCCTCTCGGGCTATTTCCAGGACCAGGTCTTCCCCGTCCTCACCCCGCTGGCGGTGGATCCGGCGCATCCGTTCCCCTACATCAGCGGCTTGAGTCTCAACCTCGCGGTGACGGTGAAGGATGCCTCCACCGGCGCCGAACACTTCGCCCGCGTCAAGGTGCCCGATAACGTCGATCGCTTCGTCCGGGTGCGACGCAACGAGTCGGGATCCCCCGTCGCGGCCTTCCTGCCGATGGAGGAGTTGATCGCGGCACACCTCGATCTGCTGTTCCCCGGGATGAAGGTGGTCGAGCACCACTCGTTCCGCATCACCCGCAATGCCGATTTCGAGGTCGACGAGGACCGCGACGAGGATCTGCTGCAGGCGCTGGAACGCGAACTGGCCCGCCGCCGCTTCGGTTCGCCGGTTCGACTAGAGGTCTCCGACGATATGACCGAGCACATGCTCGATCTACTGTTGCGCGAGCTCGAGGTCGATCCAGGGGATGTGATCGAGGTACCGGGTCTGCTCGACCTGTCCTGCCTCTGGCAGGTGTACGGCGTCGATCGGCCCAATCTCAAGGACGCGCCGTATGTGCCCGCGACGCCACCGGCGTTCGGCGAGCGCGAAACCCCGCGCAATGTCTTCCAGGCGCTGCGCGAGGGTGACGTCCTGGTGCACCACCCCTACGACTCGTTCTCCACCAGCGTGCAGCGCTTCATCGAACAGGCCGCCGCCGACCCGCAGGTGCTCGCCATCAAGCAGACCCTGTACCGGACCTCCGGCGACTCCCCGATCGTGAACGCGCTCATCGATGCGGCCGAGGCGGGCAAGCAGGTCGTCGCACTGGTCGAGATCAAGGCGCGCTTCGACGAACAGGCCAACATCAAATGGGCCCGCGCGCTGGAACAGGCGGGCGTGCACGTGGTCTACGGACTCATCGGCCTCAAGACGCACTGCAAGACCTGTCTGGTGGTGCGCCGCGAGGGCGCGACCATCCGCCGCTACTGCCACATCGGCACCGGCAACTACAACCCGAAGACCGCGCGGCTCTACGAGGACGTCGGGTTGCTCACGGCCGCACCGGAAATCGGCGCCGACCTGACCGATCTGTTCAATTCGCTCACCGGCTACTCGCGAAAGGCCAACTACCGCAACCTGCTCGTCGCCCCGCTGGGTGTGCGCGCCGGAATCATCGACCGCATCCAGCGGGAGACCGAACTGGCCGAGCAGGGCATCCCGGCGCGAATCCGGATGAAGGCCAACGCAATTGTCGACGAGCAAGTCATCGACGCGCTCTACCGAGCTTCTCAGGCCGGTGTACCGGTACAGATCGTGGTGCGCGGCATCTGCGGTCTGCGCCCCGGTGTCGAGGGGATGAGCGAGAACATCGAGGTGCGCTCGATTCTCGGTCGCTTCCTGGAACATTCGCGGATCATGCACTTCCAGGCCCAGGACGAATACTGGATCGGCAGCGCCGACATGATGCACCGGAATCTGGACCGGCGCGTGGAAGTCATGGCGCAGGTGAAGGATCCGAAGCTGAGCGAGCAGCTGGGGTCGGTATTCGACTCCGCCCTGTATCCGACGACCCGCTGCTGGATACTCCAACCCGACGGCAGCTGGCAGGCCTCGCCCGACGGCGCCGACCGCGACGGTGTGCACGTCCGTGACCACCAAGAATTCCTGATGCGACTGCGGAGACCGGATCAGCAGTGAGCGCTCCGACGGGATACGACATGGACGGGGGACCGTTCTGGGATCCCCGGGTAACAGCCAATATTCACGCTGCTGGTGCGGTGCTGTGGCGCAGGACGGCCGACGGTTCCGGCGCCATCGAGATCGCGGTGGTCCATCGCCCCAAATATCAGGATTGGTCGTTGCCCAAGGGCAAACTCGATCCGGGCGAGACGCCGGTGCTCGCCGCGGTGCGTGAGGTCGGCGAGGAAACCGGCCTGGACTGCCGTCTGGGCCGCTATCTCGGGCACGTCACGTATCCGATTCCGGGACACCGGAAATTGAAGCGAGTGGACTACTGGGCGGCCGAGGTCGCGGGTGGGGCGTTCGCCGCCAATTCCGAGGTCGATGTGCTGTCCTGGTACACCTTGGACCGGGTGATGGACCAGCTGTCGTATCCGATGGACCGACAGGTGCTGCGCGCCTTCACCCGCCTGCCGGCGGCGACCAGCACGCTGCTGGTGGTTCGACACGCCAAGGCGGGCAACCGGGGCCAATTCGATGGTCCGGATGAGCAGCGCCCACTGGAGCGGGAAGGGCGGGCCCGGGCACAGGCGTTGGTCCCGAATCTGCTGGCGTACGGTGCATCCGAGATCTATTCGGCCGATCCGGTGCGCTGTGTGCAGACGGTGACACCGCTGGCCGAGAAACTCGGCGCGACAATCACCATCGAGCCGCTGTTCTCCGAAACCGGTTATGCCGCAGCGCCGGACAAGGCCCGACAACGCGCCGCCTCCCTGGTAGCGGATCGCGCGGTGCGCGTTCTGTGCAGTCAGGGCAAGGTAATTCCCGATCTGCTGCAGTGGTGGGCCGATCGGGACGGCATCTCGCTGCCGTCCGCGCGCAACCGCAAGGGCAGCGTGTGGGTGCTGTCTTTTGCCTCGGGTCGGCTGGTTGCCGCCGACCACCTCGACCGGTCGTTGTCGGCCGCCATCGTCAAGTCCTGACTCCGATGGGGACCGCAACCGTCATGCGGTCGCTATTGGGCCTCGAATTCGGACGTAGGCAGCTAAAACGGCCCTGGGGCGAACCCCAGGGCCGTTTTTAGCCGGTACAGGGAGTGATTCCGCTCAGCGGAGCGAATCACCCGATGGCGCTGGACCTTCAGCCGCATGTGCGGCCTCGAACTCTGCGTCAGCGAGCGCGGCGGGCCGGAGCCTTCTTGGCCGCGGTCTTCTTCGCGGGCGCCTTCTTCGCGACGGTCTTCTTCACGGCGGTGGCCTTCTTGGCCGCCGTGGCCTTCTTGGCCGGAGCCTTCTTGGCGACGGCCTTCTTGACGGCCGCCTTCTTCGCGACCGTCTTGGCGGCAGTTGCCTTGCGGGCAGTCGTCTTTGCCGGGGCCTTCTTCGCCGCGGTCTTCTTGGCGGGCGCCTTGGTGGCGGTCGCCTTCTTGGCGGCAACCTTCTTCGCCGCCGTCTTCTTGGCGGCCGCCTTCTTTGCCGCCACCGGTGCATTCGCGCCGCGCTTTACGGCGGGGCCGCTCGCGGTCAGCTTCTGCTTACCGGCGATGACGGCCTTGAACTGAGCACCCGGGCGGAACGCAGGCACCGAAGTGGGCTTCACCTTGACGGTTTCGCCGGTGCGCGGGTTCCTGGCAACTCGAGCCGCACGCTTACGCTGTTCGAACACACCGAATCCGGTGATTGTGACGCTCTGACCCTTGTGCACCGCACGCACGATGGTGTCGACCACATGCTCGACTGCCGCGGTGGCCGTGCGCCTGTCCGTACCCAACTTTTCGGTCAGAACGTCGATCAGTTCCGCCTTGTTCATTGAATCCTCCGCAGACTAATGGCCCGTCGTCGGACCGACTAGGTACCACGGTAAACCCACTTTGGGCAAGAGTCTATGTGCCACGCCAAAATTCATGTGGTTTAGCACACGTCCAGCTACCGCCTCTAGGGTTGTACAGCTATCTCTACCGGGTGATTACGCCTGCGAAATATGTGCCGGAAGGGTTGTGGGTTTCCAACTTGGCCTTGCCTTTTCGAACTCATCGATGACGTCACTGCGCCGGAGGGTGAGCCCGATGTCGTCCAATCCTTCGAGCAGACGCCACCTGGTGTAGTCATCAATATCGAACGGCAACACGACGGTTCCGGCCGTCACCGTGCGCGCCTCGAGGTCAACAACCAATTCGAGACCGGGCCGTTCCTCGAGCAACTTCCAGAGCATTTCGACATCGTTCTGTGACATCTGCGCAGCCAACAGACCACCCTTGCCCGCATTGCCGCGGAAGATGTCGGCGAAGCGTGATGAGATGACGACGCGAAAGCCGTAGTCCGACAGCGCCCATACGGCGTGTTCGCGCGAGGATCCGGTACCGAAGTCCGGACCGGCGACCAGCACACTGCCCCGGTTATAGGGCTCGGTGTTCAGAATGAAGTCCGGGTCGGATCGCCATGCTGCGAACAGTCCGTCCTCGAATCCTGTGCGCGTCACCCGCTTCAGGTACACGGCCGGAATGATCTGATCGGTGTCGACATTGGATCGGCGCAGCGGCACTCCGATCCCCTTGTGGACGGTGAAGGCTTCCATTTCTGCTGATTCTCCTGGGTCGTTAGGCGATTTGGCCGACCGTTTCGAGTGACCTGCGGGCGGTCGCTTTGGCCGGAAGTGCGAATCGATGCGGGCGCAACGCGTCCGCATGCCGATCAGTCCAGATCCGCCGGTGCGGACAGGGTGCCGCGAACCGCCGTCGCGGCCGCTACGAGCGGGGAAACCAGGTGTGTACGGCCACCTTTGCCCTGCCGACCCTCGAAGTTGCGGTTCGATGTCGAAGCGCAACGCTGACCGGGCGCGAGCTGATCGGGATTCATTCCCAAGCACATCGAGCAGCCCGCCTGACGCCATTCGGCGCCCGCCGCGGTGAAAATCTCGCCCAGTCCTTCTTTTTCCGCCTGTGCGCGCACCCGCATAGATCCCGGTACAACCAACATTCGCACGCCGTCGGCGATGCGGCGTCCCTTCAAAATCCCGGCCACAGCGCGCAAATCCTCGATGCGCCCGTTCGTGCACGAACCGACGAATACCGTATCGACCGACACATCTCGAAGCGGAGTTCCCGGCTCCAAGTCCATGTATCGCAGCGCTTTCTCCGCGGACTCGCGCGCCGTCTCGTCGGCAATCTGCGTGGGATCGGGCACCGTCGCACCCAGTGGCGCACCCTGTCCCGGGTTCGTGCCCCAGGTGACGAATGGGGTCAGCGCATTGGCGTCGATGTGCACCTCGGCGTCGAAAGCCGCGCCATCATCGGTCTTCAGCGCCTCCCAGGCGGCCACTGCGGCATCCCAGTCGGCTCCCTGCGGCGCGTGCGGGCGTCCTTTGAGGAATTCATAGGTGGTTTCGTCAGGGGCGATCATTCCGGCCCGCGCACCCGCTTCGATCGACATGTTGCAGATGGTCATTCGCGCCTCCATGGACATGGCGCGAATGGCCTCGCCGCGATACTCGAGCACATAGCCCTGACCGCCGCCGGTACCGATCTTGGCGATGACCGCCAGAATCAGGTCCTTACTCGTGACACCGTGCGGCAATTGGCCGTCAACGGTGATCGCCATGGTCTTGAACGGACGCAGTGAGAGCGTCTGCGTGGCAAGGACATGTTCGACCTCACTGGTGCCGATACCCATCGCCAGCGCGCCGAACGCGCCGTGGGTCGAGGTGTGGCTGTCGCCGCACACCACCGTCATGCCCGGCTGCGTCAAACCGAGCTGCGGCCCGACGACGTGCACGATGCCCTGATCCAGATCCCCCATCGGATGCAGCCGCACACCGAATTCCGCGCAATTGTGGCGCAGGGTCTCGACCTGGGTGCGCGAAATCGGGTCGGCGATCGGCTTATCGATATCGATGGTCGGGACGTTGTGGTCCTCGGTCGCGATGGTGAGATCGGGACGGCGCACGGGGCGATCGGCGGCGCGGAGCCCGTCGAAGGCCTGCGGACTGGTCACCTCGTGCACGAGGTGCAGATCGATGTAGATCAAATCCGGCTCCCGGGAGGCGCCTTCGCCCGCACCGCGGGCGACGACGTGCTGCTCCCACACCTTTTCGGCCAGTGTGCGGCGCTCGGCCATTCTCGATCACCTTTCCGACGAGCAACCGGTTCGCGCGATCTGGACTGAGGCGCGGCTCCCGGCTGCACAATTTGGCTATCCGGCGCGTCGGGAGCGAGTAGAGCACTTAAGTGGCTTTCTCAACATCCGAGACGCTAATATCGTTCTATGAGACAGCATAGCGGTATCGGCGTCCTCGACAAAGCGGTGTCAGTGTTGTATGCCGTCGCGGAGCACCCCTGCGGTCTCAATGAGCTGTGCACCCGCACCGGACTGCCCCGCGCCACCGCCCATCGCCTGGCCGTGGGGCTCGAGGTACACCGGCTGCTGGCCCGCGACAACAATGGCCTGTGGCGGCCGGGCCCGGCCCTCGCCGAACTCGCCGCCGGCGCCACCGATCCGCTGCACGAGGCCGCCTCGGCCATTCTCCCGCGCCTGCGCGAGATCACCGGCGAGAGCGTCCAGATCTACTGCCGCGACGGCAATGCGCGGGTCTGCATCGCCGCCCTGGAACCCCCGGTCGGACTGCGCGACACCGTCCCGATCGGCGCGCGACTGCCACTCACCGCCGGATCGGCGGCCAAGGTGCTGCTGGCCTGGGCGGATCCGGAATTGCAGCGCACCATCCTGGCCGACGCGGTATTCGGCGAGCGCGCGCTGGCCGAGGTGCGCAAGCGCGGCTGGGCCCAGAGCGCCGCCGAACGGGCCAGCGGTGTGGCCAGCGTCTCCGCACCCGTGCGCGATGCCGCGGGTCATGTGATCGCGGCCGTCTCGGTATCGGGCCCGATCGATCGGATGGGCCGCAGACCCGGCGCACGCTGGGCGGCGGACCTGGTCGCCGCCGCGGACGCATTACACAAGAGGCTGTAACACGTTCTAGTTCGAGCATCTAAGGTTGGTGCGCATGGGAGTAAACCAACGGGCACAGATCGTCATGTCCGACGCCGAGATCACCGAGTTCCTGCAGCGCAACCGCATCGCGACGCTGGCAACCATCGGCCCGAACGGCGCGCCACATCTCATTGCGATGTGGTATGCCCTGCTCGACGGCGAGGCCGCACCCGATGGCTCGGTCCGCAAGCTGCCCGAGCTGTGGTTCGAAACGAAGGCGAAATCGCAGAAGGCCGTCAACCTGCGCCGCGACCCGCGCATCACCTGCATGGTCGAGGCGGGACACACCTACGACCAGTTGCGCGGGGTCTCCATCGAAGGCCACGCCGAGATCATCGACGATCCGGACAAGCTGTACGCCGTCGGCGTGAGCGTCTGGGAGCGCTACACCGGCCCCTACAGCGAGGAAGTCCGCCCGCTGGTCGAACAGATGCTGCACAAGCGCGTCGCCATCCGGGTGGTCCCCGATCGCCTGCGCAGCTGGGACCATCGCAAACTCGGCCTGCCACAGCTCCCACTCGGCGGCACCACCGCGCAATCGCTGGACTGATCGCGGCACCGCGGGCGATATCCGACTGACACACCGCACCCCGCACAGTAGCGTCAACCCTGTTCGACCCGAATCGGCAGCGTGACGACGCCTCTTGGCGCGGTGCGCGGTCGCGACGACGAGGAGCAGACGATGGCGGAAGCGGATAGTTCCAACGGCAGCGCGGGATCCAGCGCCGAAGAGGTCAAGCGCAAGTTCAAGGAAGCCCTGGAGCGCAAGAACCAGCACCACGCCAAGTCGACCGATCATATGGACGGACGATCCAAGGCAACCTCCGCCCACGGCAACGCCAGCCACAAACGCGAGTTCCGCCGCAAGAGCGGATAACCCCCCAAAGGCCCTCCAGAGCCCCCACCTGGAGGGCCTTTTACACTCCCCCACTTCCCTCCCCGCCCCCGCAACACTCACGCCAAGCACAGACCGCCCCCACGTCACACGAGCGACCAGCTTGAAGTCCACACCTCCAAGCCCTCCGCCACCGAACCCCACCCGTCCTCCTCCCCACCCCTAGATGGATCGGCCGAGAATGCGCTGATGCAGGTGTGCTCTCGACGTCTACCTGCATGAGCGCATGGTGATCACTTGTCCAGGGGTTGCATACCCCTCGTCGTCGGCGGTGAGCCGCGCGCGAGAGGTCGCGGTGCCGAACACGTGGGCCGCACAGCCGGGAACTCGCGCCCAGGAATGATGTATCCGCGAGCCACCAGTCCGGGACCGATGCGGCCCAGAACCAACGGTCCGGGGACACATGCGACCAAGAACCAACGGTCTGGGCACAGTTCGGCCAAGAATCACCAGTTCGGAACCCGTGCGGCCAACAACCACCAGCTCGGAACCCGTGCGGCCAACAACCACCAGCTCGGAACCCGTGCGGCCAACAACCACCAGCTCGGAACCCGTGCGACCAAGAACCACCAGTCCGGCGCCCACACAGCCGAAACCCACGAGTCCGGTCCCCTGGGAAGAAACCCCACGAGACCGGCATCACACGACCCGACGCTCCATTGCGGGAGCTACGTACCCGCCCCAGGAGCCCGCGCCCCTGGTCCGGGGGCGAAGCCCTCCGGCCCTACTCGGGGGTCCGGGGGCGAAGCCCTCCGGGGAGGGGCGTGGGGGTTCCACCCCCACAAAACAATGCGAAAACGAGCAAGGCCCATGCTCTCCATGAGCATGGGCCTTGCACTCGTTGTAGCCCCGACGGGATTCGAACCCGCGCTACCGCCTTGAGAGGGCGGCGTCCTAGGCCGCTAGACGACGGGGCCAGGACTCGACCTCCCACATTTCTGTGGGCGATCTTTCCGTTCGATCTTTCGATCAGTGGAAGCTCGGTTAGCTTAGCGGACCGGCGCTCGGCGACCAAATCGCCGGATGCTGAACAACTTTCGGTCGCGAACCGAGAGACGAACAACATTCTCCGCTGGGGTACCAGGACTCGAACCTAGAATGGCTGAACCAGAATCAGCTGTGTTGCCAATTACACCATACCCCAATGACCAGGACGTCAGACCTCGTGTCCGGCTGACCCGAGGCCCTGTTCCGAGCCGAGAAGAAGAGTACCAAACCGCATACGGTTAACTACAAATCGGCTGGTCAACGCCCTGTTTTTCGGTCAAGTCCGGGTTTTTACGCGGACGCGCTCCACGCCAGCGCCGAGCGCAGCCGAGCCAGGATGGTTTCGCGGCCGAGCAATTCCAGCGACTCGTACAGCGGCGGGCTGATGTGCGAACCCGTGACCGCCACTCGCACTGGCGCGAACGCCTTGCGCGGCTTGAGCCCCAGATCATCGATGAGCGCGGTTTTGAGCGCATCCTCGATGGCGGAGGTGGTCCAGGCCGTCAACGGCTCCAGCGCGGCAATGGCGGCGTCCAATATCGGCGTGGCATCGGGTCCGAGGTTCTTCGCCCCCGCCGTCGGGTCAATCGCGAACTCTGCCGCGGGCGCGAACAAGAAACGCAGCAGATCCCACGCGTCGGACAACACCACGATCCGGGTCTGCACGAGTTCGGCGGCCGCGGCGAACATCTTGTCGTCGATGTCGGCGCCGATGTGGCCGTGTTCGGTCAGGAACTCGCGTAAGCGATGCGTGAAATCACCCGGCTCCAGCAATCGGATGTGTTCGGCGTTGAGCGAGTCCGCCTTCTTCTGATCGAAACGGGCCGGATTCGAATTTACTTTCGAGATATCGAAGGCCGCCACCATCTCCGCCATCGAGAAAACATCGCGATCATCCGCGATGCCCCAGCCGAGTAACGCCAGGTAATTCAGCAAACCCTCCGGGATGAATCCCCGATCCCGATGGACGAACAGATTCGACTCCGGATCGCGCTTGGACAACTTCTTGTTGCCCTGCCCCATCACGAACGGTAGATGAGCGAACTCCGGAGTGAACTCCGTGACACCGATCCGCCGCATCGCCGCATAGAGCGCGATTTGCCGCGGAGTTGAGGAAAGAAGGTCTTCCCCGCGCAACACATGGGTGATCTTCATCAATGCATCGTCGACCGGGTTTACCAGCGTATAGAGCGGATCGCCATTACCGCGAGTGAGTGCGAAGTCGGGCACCGTACCCGCTTTGAAGGTGGTTTCGCCGCGCACCAGATCGTGCCACGTGATGTCCTCATCGGGCATCCGCAATCGGATTACCGCCGGACGTCCGGCAGCGCGATATGCCTCGATGGCCTCGGGGGTGAGATCGCGGTCATAGTTGTCGTAACCGAGCTTCGGATCCCGGCCCGCGGCGCGGTGGCGCTCCTCGACTTCTTCGGGCGTGGAGAAGGATTCGTAGGCCTCACCGGCCGCCAGCAACTTCTGCACGACCTCCATGTGCAGCTCGCGCCGCAGGGACTGCCGGTACGGCTCGTAGGGTCCGCCGACTTCCGGACCCTCATCCCAGGTGAGGCCGAGCCAGCGCAGCGCGTCCAGGATCGCCCGGTAGGAGTCTTCGGAATCGCGTGCGGCATCGGTATCTTCGATGCGGAAGACGAACTTGCCGCCGGTGTGGCGGGCGAACGCCCAGTTGAACAGCGCCGTCCGGATCAGGCCGACGTGTGGCGTCCCGGTCGGTGACGGGCAGAAGCGGACCCGTACTTCAGTCATGGCTCTCTTTCGACTAGCGCTTGGCGGCAACAGGATTGGTGAGGGTTCCGATACCCTCGACGGTCACGGACACGTTCTGCCCGGACTGCAGCGGGCCGACGCCCTCCGGGGTGCCGGTAAGGATCACATCACCGGGCAGCAGCGTCATCACCGTGGTCACCCACTCGATGAGCTTCGGAATATCGTGCAGCAGAAGCGAAGTGCGGCTGCGCTGGCGGACCTCGCCGTCGACTTCGGTGACGATCTCCAGATCCGAAGGGTCCAGCGAGGTTTCGATCCACGGGCCGAGCGGGCAGAAGGTGTCGTAGCCCTTGGCCCGGGTCCACTGGCCGTCGTGCTTCTGCTGGTCACGCGCGGTCACATCGTTGGCGACGGTGTAGCCGAGCACCACATCGAGCGCGCGGGCGGCGGGCACATCCTTGCACGGACGGCCGATGACGATCGCCAGCTCACCCTCGTAGTCGACCTGGGAAGAGCTGGGCGGCAATATGATCGGCGCGTTCGGGCCGACGATCGAGGTGCTCGGCTTCATGAAGATCACCGGATCGGCGGGCGCGACACCACCCATTTCGGCCGCGTGCGCGGCGTAGTTCTTGCCGATGCAGACCACCTTGCTGGCCAGAATCGGCGCGAGCAGGCGCACGTCGGCCAGCGGCCAACTCCGCCCGGTGAATGTCGGAGTACCGAACGGATGTTCTGCGATCTCTTTGGCGACGCTCTCGCTCCCCTCCCCTTCGATACTGACGAAAGCGACTCCATCGGGACTGGCGATTCGACCTAGACGCATGCCCGGCAGTCTATCGACCCCCGTCGACCTGCTCGAACGCCGTATTGGATTTGCCGCGCCTGCGGCGCTCTGTCTAATTGCAGCGCCTGCGGCGCTGCGTGTTCGCGGCCCCCGGGTGTCTCGCGTCCGAGCCGTCGAGACTCGCGACTTCGTCGCATGCGCTTCGACGGCTCGGACGCGAGACGGGCCGCGAACGGGTCGCTCGTAAGACTCGCTCCGTGGTGGTCGCCGATGTGCGGATCGTCATTACACGGCGGTCACCGGCCTGGCTGCTGAGACTCGAGACCTCGTCGCGTGTGCTTCGACGGCTCGACCTGGGTCGATCGCCGCGCCTACGCGCGAACGTGAGATGGGTCGCGAACGGGTCGATCGTGAGACTCGCTTCGCTTGGGCTGCATAGGCGCACAGCGGGCGTCGAAATGTGAGGAGGGCGACAACCCGACCCTCGAAATCAGGTTGCCCGTCGGGTGTACGGTGAGACCCAGTGTTCACAGAATGAGAACAGAATCCCATATTATGAGATTTCGAGGTGAGGTCGATGACTACTGCCGTGACGCAGCTGCACGAGGTCCGACGGTGGTCCATGCTCGGACTCGGCGTCTTCGCGCAGGCCTCCAGCGCCGTTTTCATCCACGGGGTCCCATTCCTGCTGCCAGCGCTGACCGCGGACGGCATGCCGCTGGCGACCGCCGGATTGCTGGTGGCCATGCCGACGGTCGGGCTGGTGTGCACGCTCATCGCGTGGGGCTATGTCGTCGACCGGATCGGCGAGCAGAAGGTGCTGGTCGGTGGGCCATTGCTGATGTTCGTCGCGGGCGCGGCGGCAGCAATGGCGTCGAACCACCTCGCGCTCGGCGCGCTGCTGTTCTTCGGCGGCGTCGGCGCGGCGAGCACCAATGGCGCCAGCGGACGGGTGATCGTCGGCTGGTTCCCGCCGCATCGACGCGGGCTGGCCATGGGAATCCGGCAGACCGCACAGCCATTGGGTGTCGGCGTCGGCGCATTGACCATTCCGGCGGTCGCGGCCGCACACGGTGTCTCGGCGGCCATTCTCGTGCCCGCCATCATGGCCGGCGCGGCCGCGTTGGGCTGTCTGGTCGGGATCGTCGATCCGCCTCGCCCCGCGGGCGCGGCCGCGGACCGGACCAACCCATATCGCGGCGATTCCACGCTGTGGCGCATACATGCGGTGTCGGTGCTGCTGTGTGTTCCACAAGGCACCGTATGGACTTTCGCATTGTTGTGGTTGCATCGTGACGTCGGCTGGTCGCTGCCAGTGGCGGGCGCCCTGGTTACCTTCACCCAAATCCTCGGCGCCCTAGGGCGAATCGGCGCGGGCGCGTGGTCGGATCGAGTCGGCAGCCGCCTGGGGCCGCTGCGGACCGTCGCGATCGCCGCCGTAATCGCCATGGCCGCCTTGGCTTTGGCCGCATGGGCACATGCCTGGTGGGCCGCGATCCCGCTACTGATCGCCGCATCGGTCATTACCGTGTCCGACAACGGCTTGGCCTTCACTGCGGTCGCGGAAATCGCCGGACCCTACTGGAGCGGACGCGGACTCGGCATTCAGAACACCGGCCAGAACCTTGCAATAGCCACCATCCCACCGGCTTTCGGTGCACTGATCACCGCCAGCGGCTTCCCGGCGGCGTACCTGTTGGCTGCCGTATTGGCGATGGCAGCCGTGCCGCTGGTTCCAGCGGATCAACGATCTGAATAACGGCCCCTTACGAATTCGCGCCCGTCCCGGCCTGCCGGGGCGGGCGCGATCCATGCGTGCCGACACTTGCGACCGTCGACCATCCAGATCCGCCGAGACGCGACAAGAGCCTCGCTGATTCCGAATGATGCAGCATCGACTCGATAGTGACCCGAGAGAGGTCGTCGACATCGATCTCCGCTTGCACGCGCCCGCACCACCGCGGGTTCCGCAGCGCATGAACCACCTCGGGTTGATCGGATTCGACCAACGATTGCGCGTCGATGTAAATCCAGCCTTGACAAGCCAGTGACGTCAAGTCAGGCTTTACATATGCCCGAAGAACAGCAGCGTGTAGACCCGCAGGACGAGCGGGCAATGCTCGGAAAGTTGTTGTCCGCCAATGCGGAACTGGTCGTGGGTGTGCTGCGCCCAGAGCAGGGGCGGCCCAGCGTGCCGGTGCTGGCCGCGCTCACCGCGACCCGAAACCTCAGCCGCCTCGTCGACGACATCCTGCACACCCTGGCCCGGCAGGCCCGCGATGAAGGGCACACCTGGGCCGAAATCGGCGATCTGCTCGGCACCTCACGCCAGGCGGCCTTCCAACGCTTCAGCGGCCCGATGCCCCCGACGGGCCCGTTCCCGCCACCGCCGACACCACCCGGATTCCCGACGCCGCCCCCCATTCCCATGCCTCCAATCCCGCCGACACCACCCGAATTCCCAACCCCACCGGGGCTCTTCACACCACACACCATGCCGATACCACCCAATATGCCGCAGCCGCCCAACCCGCCAGCCCCGCCCACCCGCTGAGTCGCCCACCCGCTGAGTCGCCGATCCGCTGAGTCGCCGATCCGCGAATCTCTCACCACCGCAACGATTCACCACCAACACCCTGTTCCACCACTGGAACGACCGGCTGCAACATCGAGACGACCGGTCGAAACATCGACGCAGAGACGGCCGGGTCGGCCAGCCAGAGCCGACCGCGGCCACTGCGCCCACTCTCGAGAAGTCGCAACGGCGAGGGCCTTGATCCCACGGGGGTTCTTTGCCGCACAGCATGTTCCGGGCGGGCCACCGCCATCGCCGATTGCTCCCGCGCCGCCCGGTTGGCGGATACCACCATCGAGGCCAATGCCTCTGTCGCAGTTGCATGCTCCGACCTGAGCGAATCCCGTTGCCACGCCGAAGGTTCCTGGTGTTCCGCAGCCGTACAAGACATCTGCGGCGCCGAAGACACCATCACGAGGCCGTCATGACCGAGCAATTCCCCACCCACCGCCGAACAACTGGCCGAACTGGCCGAGCGCGGACCGGCCATCGCCGAATCGGTCAGTACGGCAGCCACTCTCGTCGAATGGCGGCATCTGGCCGTCGCCGGTGAGGTGTTCGATGCCATCGGGCCGATCGCCGAGCCGGTGGCGCGGGTGCACGATGCCATCGCCGGTGCCGTACGAGTCGATCCGCGGTCGGCGGCGCGCTGGCCGGGCGCGATCAGTTCAGATCTCGATCAGGGCAGCCGGGTCGAAACTCACGCGGAACGGTGGATCCGCCTGGATCTGCGCGGTGCACACCGTTCCCGCCGCCACAACCGGGCTCGCGCGAAAGGCGCCGTCCGCGAGCAGCATTCGGTGGATCCGGACCTCCGGATGATGCTCGACGATCCAGTATTGCGGGATATCGATGGCCGCGTATTCGCGGACCTTCTTGACCCGGTCGGTGCGCTCGCTGCCGTTGCCGGGTGCGACAACCTCCACGGCGAGCAGCACTTCCCTACCGAGAATCAGCCTCGGTGTTTCGGCGACAATCGCCGCTCGCGCAATATCTCTCGGGATCACCACGATATCGGGCTTGCGCACACCACTCGGGGTGCCGACTTCCCAACCGCCGCCCATACATACGTGTACAGCCGCTCCGACCGCCGCGGCATCGATGAGCCGGCCGAGCCGCTGCACCACGAAGTTGTGTCGCGCGCCGTCCGCGACCGCGATCAACCATCCGTCCTCGAGTTCGAACCCTTTACCGCCGTCCGGTAGGCCGCGCAGATCCACTTCGGTATATGGTCCGAACCCCCACCCGCGCAGCACCCGACGCTCACTCATCGGACCGCCCGGGTGGCCGGAGTGGAGTCGGGCACGTCGATACGCAGACCATTCATCGATGGTTCGCGCTTGCGGAGCCGAACTCAAGTGTGCCAAACCCCCTCGCGGTCCACTGATGCGAAAAGCCCGCGCCCGAAACAGTCGGGTGCGGGCCTTTCGGAAAGTGTCAGACCGCCGCGGCGATCCGATCCCCGACCTCGACGGTCGAGGCCGCACCGCTGCGCGACGCGAGATCCTTGGCGACCGCGGCCTCGATCCGAGCCGCCGCCTCCGTATTGCCGAGATGGTTGAGCAGCAAGGAAACCGACAGGATCGCCGCGGTCGGATCGGCCTTGGACTGACCAGCGATATCGGGAGCACTGCCGTGCACCGGCTCGAACATGCTCGGGTTGGCGCCGGACGCGTCGATATTGCCGCTGGCCGCCAGGCCGATACCACCGCTGACCGCCGCCGCGAGGTCGGTGATGATATCGCCGAAGAGGTTATCGGTGACGATCACGTCGAAACGGCCCGGATCGTTGACCATATGGATGGTGGCGGCGTCGATGTGCTGGTAGGCGGTCTGCACCTCCGGGAATTCGACCGCGACCTCGTTCACCGTGCGCTGCCACAGCGAACCGGCGAAGGTCAGCACATTGTTCTTGTGCACCAGCGTCAGGTGCTTGCGGCGCGCCTGCGCCTTGGCGAAGGCGTAGCGCACCACGCGCTCGATGCCGAACCGGGTGTTGGTGCTGACCTCGGTGGCGACCTCGTGCGGCGTCTGCACCCGGATGGCGCCGCCGGTACCGGTGTAGGGCCCCTCGGTGCCCTCGCGCACGACAACGAAGTCGATATCCGGATTGCCGGCCAGCGGGCTGGTCACGCCCGGGTACAGCTTCGACGGACGCAGGTTCACGTGATGGTCCAGCGCGAAGCGGGTGCGCAGCAGCAGTCCGCGCTCGAGCACACCGCTCGGCACCGACGGATCGCCGATCGCGCCGAGCAGGATCGCGTCATGCTGCTTCAGCTCGGGCAGCACCGAATCCGGCAGGATCTCTCCGGTCGCGTGGTAGCGACGGGCACCCAGGTCGTATTCGGTCTTCTCGACACCCGGCTGCACCACATCGAGCACCTTGAGTGCCTCCGCGATGACCTCGGGACCGATCCCATCTCCGGCGATAACAGCAAGCTTCATAACAAAATGCTCCGTTCAGTATTGCCGACCGCCACCGTACTTCGCCGCGCACCGCCCGCCGTTGCCGGGCATCGCAGCGCACGTTATGTACGTCGCCCGGCAATCGCGTGCGCAGCGTGACATGTCGTGCCCGGCACAGGTGACGGCGCCGCGCACGGGTCGATGTGCGCGGCGCCGATGGTGATCAGAACAGGTCGACCAGGACGATCTTCGCGGCGCCGACGGATTCCGCGATCGCGGCCTGGACGTCGGCGGGGACTTCGCGGGCCACCCGCAGAATCACGGTCGCGCCTTCCTTATCGACATCCTGGCTCAGCTGTGCGGCGAGGATGTCGATCTCGGCCTCACCGAGCTTGGTGCCGATCTTGCCCAGCGCGCCCGGCCGGTCGTCGTAGTTCAGCACGGCCAGGTTCAGGCCCTCGGCGCGCATATCGTAGTTGCGGCCGTTGATGTTGACGATCTTCTGCACCAGCTGCGGCTCGGTCAGCGTGCCGGCCACATTCAGGGTGTGGCCGTCGCCGAAGACCGCGCGCAGGTCGACGACGCTGCGGTGGCTCGGACTCTCCGAAATCTTGGTGACCTCGGCGGTAATGCCACGGTCCTTGGCCAGCGCCGGGGCGTTGACGAAGGTGACCTGGTCCTCGACCAGCGCGGAGAAGATGCCGCGCAGCGCCGACAGCTCCAGCACCGCGACATCCTGCGCGGCCAGCTCGCCGCGCACCTGCACCTCGACGCTGACCGGGAGTTCGTTGGACACCGCGCCGAGCAGGTGGCCCTGCTTGCGCACGATCTCCAGCCACGGCGCGACGTCGTCGCTGACGGTGCCACCGGTCACGTTCACCGCGCCCGGCACGAATTCACCGGCCAGGGCCAGCAATACGGACTTGGCGACATCGGTGCCCGCGCGGTCCTGCGCCTCGGCGGTGGAGGCACCCAGGTGCGGGGTCACGACGACCTGCGGCAGATCGAACAGCGGGCTGTCGGTGCACGGCTCGGTGTCGAACACATCCAGGCCGGCGGCGCGCACATGACCCGACTTGATGGCGTCGGCGAGCGCCTGCTCGTCGACCAGCCCACCGCGCGCGGCATTGACGATGATGACGCCCGGCTTGGTCTTTGCGATGGCTTCCTTGCCGATGATGCCCTTGGTCTCGGGGGTCTTCGGCAGGTGCACCGAGATCAGGTCGGCGCGCTCGAGCAGTTCGTCCAGGCTCAGCAGTTCGATGCCGAGCTGGGCGGCGCGGGCCGGGGAGACGTAGGGGTCGTAGGCGATCACCTTGGTCTCGAACGCGGCCAGGCGCGCGGCGAACAACTGGCCGATGCGGCCGAGGCCGACCACACCGACGGTCTTGTCGAAGATCTCGACACCGTTGAACTTGCTGCGCGCCCAGGTGCGCTCGCGCAGCGTGGCGTCGGCGGCGGGGATCTGGCGCGCGGCGGCCAGCAGCAGCGTGACGGCGTGCTCGGCGGCGGTGTGGATGTTCGAGGTGGGCGCGTTGACGACCATGACACCGCGCTCGGTGGCCGCGGGCACGTCGACATTGTCGAGGCCGACACCGGCGCGGGCGACGATCTTCAGGTTCTTCCCGGCCTCGAGCACCTCGGCGTCGACGGTGGTCGCGGAGCGGACCAGTAGCGCGTCCGCCTCGGGCACCGCGGCGAGGAGTGCCGGGCGGTCGGGGCCATCGACCCAGCGAACCTCGACACCGTCACCAAGCGCGTCGACGGTCGACTGGGCGAGCTTGTCGGCGATCAGAACAACAGGACGGCCTGCTTGGCTCACTGTGGGTTACTCCTGGGAGGAAGAGGGTCGGCATTTACCGCCGACCAGCTTAGTGGGCGCGAAATCGCAGCGCCCTACCCCCTGGTAGGCAGCCGCCGTCAGTGCCGTCGCCGCATCCGGCAAAGGCGAAGGCCCCGCACCATCGGGTGCGGGGCCTCGACTCATCTCGCGCCGAATCGAACGGCGCGGATACGGCCGAAATCAATCGGCCGCAACAGCGCTATCAGCCGCCGAACGAACCCGTCCACAGGGTGTTGAGAATACCGTGCAGAGCAGCGCTACCGGTGGAAAGCAGGCCGTTCAGGGCAGCAGAACCGGTGTCGATGATAACGGGGATCATGAAATTTCCTCTTCGTCGAAAACAAACCCAGTCGAACTGGCTGACACATGGCACATCGGGGCTCGCGCAAATGCGGTTACGGATTTCGGCCGGATAGTGACGCAGACTACATATCCCTTTTCAATGTGACTTGGACAACTGTCCAGCATGGCCTTGAGCTGGCCGAATCCCGCCAATTGCAGGTCAGGAACACTTTTTCGAGCCATAATTAGCCCCGCAAAAGATGTTCTCTAAGAACTCTCTGAGAGAATGTTTCATACCGGCTGAGACCGTTCCGAGATAGGACTGACCAACCGGCGTCAGCCCGGCAAATTCAGGACATATCCATCGGCTTCGCGGCCGAGTTGCCTGGCAGCGCTATTAGTCGTCGCGATACATCAGATACGGCCGCCCCAAGATCAGCGCGACAGCAAGCGCGGCGCTACCGAAATACACCGGCAGCAGATGGATGAACGCGGTGTAGTGGATGAAGAAGTGGATCACCAGTGCGCTGACCGACCCGGCGACGGTCGCACCGAGCAACGTCCACCACACCCATGCCTCGCCCTGCCGCCAGCCCCACAGGCCGAGAAGCACGATCGCCACCGCCGTCGCCATCAGCGCACCGCCGAATCCGGCGCGGTCGTGGGCGATGAACGGCAGCAGGTGTGCATTGGCGGCCTTCAGCGTGTCGGCATCGGTATGCATGAACCGCAGATCGGTCGGCACGAAGACGAAGGTGAGTCCAACGGTCGAGATGACGACACCGCCGATGAATACGCCCACCCCCGTGGCGATCATCACCAGCTGACCGACCAGCGCACGTCGACGGACCGGTTCCGGGCACTGCGGCGGCACCGTCCAATGCCGCGTTGTCGGCTTGTGCCACACCGCGAGCAGGAACATCGGGAACAGCACTGCCGCCGCCAGCACGTGCAGCGGCTCGACGAAGCCGATGACCAGGAAGTAGAACAGGGTCGGGAATCCGATCAGCCCGGACACCAGATACGCGTTGCGCGCCCATACCCGGCCCAGCCGGAGGCCGCCCCAGGCAAGACCCGTGTAGAGCACGCCGATGGCGATCATATTGCCCGCCATGGTGATCCGGTCGTGCTGCAGAAAATGCACCAGGTGGTGGTTGATCCGGTGCAGTCCTTCGACATCGGTGCCGAGGTAGTCGCGGTCGTACCAGAGCAGGACCGGGCCCAATGTGATGACCGCCGCGCCGATTCCGGCGACGATCATGCCGATGCCGACCAGCAGCCCCCACAGCCAGGCGGGCCAGCGCCGCGGGTCGAGCGGAACGTCGCGCAGCGTCGGTGGCGGTGGCGCGGTCGGTTGCGCGGCCTCGATGACGCGGTTGAACCAGTTCGGCCCCGCGTCGATCAGCACCGCCGGTGTGGCGAGCACGGTGCGGTCGGGATCGGCCAATGCGGTCACCGCGACGGCGATATCGGATCGGGTCAGGTAGCGCCGATCGGCGGGCGCACCGACGATCACTTGGTCCACATGGGGTTCCAGCTCGGCACCCACCTGGGGATCCACGGCCAGCGCGACCACGCGACACCGGCGATCGAGGGCCGCCGTAGCCACCGTCGCGATATCCGCCCGCCGCACCGGTCCGACCTCGACGACTCCGGCGCCCTGCACCGGCAGCACTCGGATGGCCTCTCGCGCGACCTCGACCGGAACCGTCGCGCCGAACCGCTCGGCCCACTCGGCGGGTAGCGCCGGATGGTCGAACACCCGCGAAATCACCTGCCCACCACGGGGCAGCGCGACCAGAGCGGCCAGCAACCGCAAGGCCATTCGCTGCGCGCGACGCTCTCCTACCAGGGCATTCGCCATCGGACGCAGGGGGTGATAGGTCAAGTCCGGCACAGCACACATCGTCACACACCCGATGCGCCTACCAAGTGCCCTCAGTTATCCCGGCACTGTGAAAACTGATGGCCCACCGTATCCCGGCCGAACTACCATCACCGACCATGTCCCTGCGCGCGATTCCCGCATCCATGGACCCGATGGTGGTCGGGTCCATCGATGCCGAGCTCGATCGAGTCGAGCACGCGCATCGGGTGTCGGTGCGGCTTGCGATCGAAAGCGGCAGTCGGGCTTGGGGATTCCCTTCACCCGATTCGGATTACGACTGCCGGTTCGTCTATGTCGCGCATATCGATACCTACCTGTCGCCTTGGCGGACAAGGGATGTCATCGAGACCCCGCTGATCGGCCTGCTCGATGTGAACGGCTGGGATCTGGCCAAGGCGCTGCGGCTGCTGGTCTGGTGACGGCCATCACCGAGCTGACCGAGCTCGAGTCGCATACCCGCGAAATGGGCAGCGGCACAGTCGCTGTACCGATCGCGAAGTTCATCGCCGACGAATTCGACCGCGCGACAGCTGCTTTCCCGAAGACAGCGGATCGGGATCTGGAGCGTGCCCACGAGATCACCGCCGACTTCTTCCGCAAGGAAGTCCTCGCAACAGGAGATGGGCTGTAGCGCATCAGGACTCGGCCGCGCCGTCGACAGGCGGCGCGGCTGGATCCGACGCACGAGCCTCAGGCCCGCATCACCCCTCGGCGACCGCGTCGGCGTAGGCGCGCGCCAACCGCTCGGTCGCGGTCGGGGCATCCGGATCGGGGCGGGCAATCCCGAGGTGCGATTCGCGCAGCTCGTCCATGAACTCGGCCCACAGCCGCGGCCCGCCCTCCTCCAGCAGTTCCGCGCGGACGCGCAGACGCTTGGTTGTCGGCCGATGCCGCAACCCCCAGGCGCCCAGCTGCGCCATGATCGGCACCAGCTCAATCGCGGGCTCGGTCAGCCGATACTCGGCCTTCTGCCCGGGACGGGTGTCCTCGCGGCTGAGCAGTCCGGCCGCGACCAGGCGCTTGAGCCGGTCGGACAGGATATTGGACGCGATGCCCTCCTCCGATCCGGCGAGCAGTTCGCGGAAGTGGCGGCGGTTGCCGAACATCACATCGCGCAGTACCAGCAGCGTCCACCGGTCGCCGATCACCTCGATGGTGGCATTGATCGGGCAGCCCGAACGTCCCTCGTCGCGCATCTGATGCTCCTCGGTCGAAACTACTGCTTGCAGTCTACAACCAGTTGCACCTGCGCTGCCGACAAGTGCGATTTCCCTCGACGGCTACATCGCGGGACCGAATCAGACCCCGAAACGACGAGAGGCCCGCACCCCCTGCCGGGTGCGAGCCTCCTAAGTCACGCTTGATCAGATAGCGCGGACGTCCTGGGCCTGCGGACCCTTCTGGCCCTGGCCGATCTCGAACTCCACGCGCTGGCCCTCTTCGAGGGACCGGAAACCCGAGCCGGAAACGGCCGAGTAATGCACGAAGACGTCAGGGCCGCCTCCGTCTTGAGCGATAAAGCCGAAGCCCTTCTCGCTGTTGAACCACTTCACACTGCCTTGAGCCATGTTCTTTACTTCTTACTTCCTGTTGGTGAGCCGAGCAGATCACTTCGATGAGCCCGGTCTCGAGATCAACAATGCCATCATCCGACGAATTCAGCCACATCCAGCGGTGGTGACTGTGAGCAAGCCGACGTTGGCGATGGGCTGTGGTCGCGGCCGCAATGCCGGATCCACGATGCTGGCTACCCCGCCCACGCTACCACGTCAGGGCATAGATCAGCCGGTCAGCGCACACTTTTAGCTACCGAAACGGCCGCGTAGACGCTCGCAGCAACCACTCTCGGCGCACACTTCGGACCGATCCTAAGAAGTTGTAAAGAAAATACGCGACGGGGCGCTTTCGCGTGCACTAACTGGTCGGTTTTCAGTTTTGCGGACGCGCCCGATCGACCGCGGCGGCGACGCCATCGAGAACGAGTTCGAGACCGAAGGTGAAATCCGCGTCGGGATCCTCGGGCGGTGTCTCCCAGATATCGGCGGCGAATAGCCTTGCGGCATCGGAAATCGCGCCGGATCGACCAGCTCGGCGAGATCGCGGCCATAGTTCTGTTCGACCTGCGTTCGTTCGAGACCGGCCGCGTGGCTGCCCGCTTCGAGTTCACCGGCAAATACGAACGCCTTCCGGACGTAGCCGCTGACCACCGTGATGACGCCTACCTTGGCCGCCCGGTCCAGATCCGTATCGCGCAGATAGCGCAGCCCCGCGTCCATCCATCCGATGACGTTCGGGCCGCGCGGCGGACCGGCGACCGGCAGCCGGGTCAGCCAGGGGCGTCGCTGGAGGATCGCTCGCTGCGCCAGCGCCCAGCGGCGCAAATCTGTGCGCCAATCCCCGCGCGACTCCATCGGTTCGGTTGCCGGACCTGAGCCGAGGTCGGCCATGAGCACGATCAACTCGTCCTTGGAGCCGATCTCACCGCCGCGCTGCTGATGCTGGTCGAGCTGCCGCTGTACTTCGTCTACGACGGCGCGCCGACGGACTCGAATGTGTTGACCCGCAGCCCGTTCGGGCTCGCCGGACTGCCCCTGCTCGTCGTATTCATCTCCGGGCTCGGCCATCTGTTGAACCAGACCGCGTATGACCGGGCGGGCACGGTGGCCGCCGCCGGGCTGTTGTGGTCGGCGATCGCACTTGTCGCCGCCTGGTGTGGCCCATTCCCGCTCAGCCGTTCAGATGGCGCACCTGCCTCGACTTCGACTCGTCGTATGCCGCGCGACCGGACAGGTGTTCCGGCACGCCGACCTCCCACCAGGCGCCCGCCTCGGTCCAGGCCGACGGCTGGGTGCGCACGACAACGACGGCAGGACGGGACTCGCCGAGGGCGGCTGCGCGGGCCCGTGCGTACGCGCCGCGGAACTCGACCAGGTCGGCCGCGGTGAAGACGGCACAGCCCAATGATCGAGCGTGGCCGACGAAATCCACCCGGGGCGGCCTGGGATGGTTGGTCCGACAGTCGGCATAGAAGTTGTTGAACGGCTCGCCGCCCTGCCCCTCCTGCAGGCGGGCGATCACCGCGTACCCGTCGTTATCGCAGACCACCGCGACGAACCGGTGGCCGGCGAAGGCGGCAGAGAACAGTTCGGAGTTCAGCATCAGATAGGAGCCGTCGCCGAGCATGGTGGTGACCAGGCCGTGCACGTGCGCCATGGCCGCACCCCAGGCACCGGCGAGTTCGTAACCCATGCAGGAGAATCCGTATTCGACATCCATCGTCGGGATAGTGCCGGTGGCGCGCCAGCCGCCGATCAGTTCACCGGGCATACCGCCCGATGCGGTCATGACATAGTCGTCCGGTGCGCTCAATTCGTTGACGACGCCCACGATTTGGGCATAGCTCGGAGTTCCTGGCGTGGGGGCGCGCAGCTTATCGATATGGGTGTCCCAGATGGATCGGAGTTCTTCGGCACGCGCCGACCATTCGGCGTCGACTCGCCAATTCGCCAAGTGCGCAGCCAGTTCCCGCACGGTCGCATCGGCGTCGCCGACGACCGCGAGTGCGCCGTGCTTCACCGCGTCGAATCGGGCCGTATTGATGGTGACCAACCGGACGTCGGGGGCGAACACGGTCCAGGACGCGGTGGTGAAGTCCTGTAGTCGGGTGCCGATGGCCAGCACCAGATCTGCTTGTGCGGCAGCGGTATTGGCCGATGTCGAGCCGGTCACACCGAGCGGGCCGGTGAACAGCGGGTGGTCGTGTGGGACGAGGGTCCGGCCCGCTGTCGTCTCAGCTATCGGAATGCCGTGCCGCTCGGCGAATTCGAGGACCAGTCGGCCCGCACCCGAATAGCGGACGCCGCCGCCGAGGATCAGCAGCGGACGTCGCGCCGAGCGCAGCGCGTCGGCGGCTTCGGCCACTATCCGAGAGTCGGGGCGGGCACGCGTGATTCGGTGCACGACCGGCTCGAACAGTGCCTGGGGGAAGTCATAGGTCTCGGCTTGTACGTCCTGGGGCAGTGCCAGCGTCACCGGTCCCACATCGGCCGGATCGGTCAGCACCCGGGCCGCTTGGGGCAGGGTGGCGATCAATTGCTCGGGGCGCGTGATGCGGTCGAAGTATCGGCTGACCGCGCGGAAGGCGTCGTTGACGGTGACGGTGGGATCGCCGAAGTGCTCGACCTGTTGGAGCACCGGATCCGGCGCTCGACTGGTGAAGGTGTCGCCGGGAAGCAGCAGCAGCGGTAGACGATTCGCATGGGCGACACCGGCCGCCGTCACCATATTCAGCGCGCCGGGCCCGATCGAGGAGGTCGCGATCCCGACCTGACGACGGTGGGTGGCCTTTGCCAGGCCGACCGCCGCCAAGGCCATCCCCTGCTCGGTATGCCCACGCCAGACCGGTATTTCGGCACTGCGCTCCTGCAGCGCGGTGCCGAGCCCGAGCACATTGCCGTGCCCGAATATCGCGAAAACCGCTGGGAACAGGGGTACTTCACGACCATCGAGGGTCTCCGAGCGCTGGGCGACCAACCACCCGACCAACGCCTGCGCCATCGTCACCTTCATCCGAACCGTCCTAGAAGTCGTGAGTTGGACGATGCGGCTCGGTGCGTGCGCATCGTGCTTCGTGATCGATGACCGGGCCGATCGGACGCCGGTCCGCCGATCGCGCGGACCTCGAATCCGGTCACGGCGTTACCACTCGCTGCAATTCGTGCTGTAGTGCGTCCAATTCCGCGCCACCGGCCATTTGTCTTGTCAGCTCCGGCAAGTCGATTTCCGACTTCTCATAGGAGCCGAGCATCGCGCCGCGTTTGAGCAAGAGGAAGCGGTCACCAACCGGGAAGGCGTGATGCGGGTTGTGGGTGATCAGGATGACCCCGAGCCCTCGGTCTCGCGCCTGCACAACGTATTTCAGCACGACACCGGCCTGCTTCACGCCGAGGGCGGCGGTCGGCTCGTCCAGAATCAGCACCTTGGCCCCGTAGTGCACCGCCCTGGCGATCGCGATGCACTGACGCTGGCCACCGGAGAGCGTGCCGACCGGCTGCTCCATATCGCGGATCTCGATCCCCATATCCGCCAGCGCCTGCCGGGCGATGTCGCGACCCCTGCGGCGGTCGAGCAATCGCAGCTGACCGTATCCGAGGGTCGGCTCGGAGCCGAGCACGAAGTTGCGCCACACGCTCATCAGCGGCACCACCGCGAGATCCTGGTAGACGGTCGCGATGCCGAGATCCAAAGCCTCTCGGGGCGATGACAACCGGATCGTCTGCCCGTTGATCTTCAGCTCACCGCGATCGTGCTGGTGCACACCGGCGAGGATCTTGATCAGCGTCGACTTGCCCGCACCGTTATCGCCGAGGATGCAGGTGACCTGTCCCGCGTTCACGACCGTTGAGACGTCACGCAAGGCGACTACGCCACCGTAGCTCTTGCCGATATCGATCGCTTCGATCAGTGGTGTCGGCCCAGCCGTCACCACGCCGCCACCACTGGTCGAATCGCTCTGCGATGCCGCGTGCCCACCCGTCTCCCGGCCACCACCCCTCGTCGAATCGCTCCGCGATGCTGTACTCATCGGCGTACCCTTTCGGCTCGCTTCTTAAAGATGTTGTTGACCAGCACCGCCGCCAGCAGCAGCACGCCGAGGAACAGCATGAACCAGTCACTGTCCCAACCGGCGAAGACAATGCCCTGACGCGCCATGCCGAAGATCAGCGCACCGATCGCGGCGCCGATCGCCGAACCGAAGCCGCCGGTCAGCAGGCATCCGCCGACCACGGCCGCGATGATGTAGTGCAGTTCCAGTCCGACCCCCTGGTTCGCCTGCACGCTGGAGAAGCGCAGGATGCTGCAGGAGCCGACGACCCACCCCGCGAAGGCGGTGGTCATGAAGAGCAGGATCTTCGTCCGGTCGGCCGGGACGCCGACGGCCCGCGCACTGGGCAGCGCACCGCCCACCGCGAAGATCCAGTTGCCGAATTTGGTGCGTACCAGCACAAGTGCGGCGATCGCGGTCAGCACCACCCACCAGATGACCGATGCCTGCAGATGGGTGTCGCCGATATCCAGTGTCGATGCGAAGACCCATCCGGCCGAGTTGTACCCGTCGGCGCCGCGAATGCCGGAGACCTGAACGGTGCCGGTGACCAACCGGGTGACACCCAGATTGAGACCCTGTAGCGCGAGGAAAGTTCCGAGGGTGACGATGAAGCTCGGTAGACCGGTACGCATCACCAGCCACCCGTTGAACGCACCGACCGTCAGCGCGAAGAGCAGCGAAACCAGCAGCGCCAGCCAGACATTCCAGCCCGCGTGCACCGCGAGCAGTGCCGTGACCAGCGCGGTGGAGGCGGTCATGACACCAGCGGACAGATCGAATTCACCGCCGATCATCAATAGCGCCACCGCGACCGCCATGATGCCGAGCGTGGACGAATCGTCCAGCCAGGTCGCGACGCCGAGCGGACTGAGGAACCGGTCGGTTATGACCGAGAAGAATACGAAAACCAGTGCGGCGCCGAGCAATGCCCCGATCTCCGGTCGGACGACCAAGCGCTGCAACAGCGCGGGACCCTCCGGCGGGCTGCTGGGTGTGACCTCGGAAGTTTTGGTGGCAACAGTCATTTCATCCACTCCTTCAGCGCATGCCCAGTGCCACGCGGGCGGCCACGGCTTCGACATTGTTCTTGTCGACGAAGGCGGGCCCCGTCTGCAGCGGTGCACCACCACCGACCGAGTTCAGGTTCGTCCGATACAACTGCAGCAGCACCACCGGCAGATAGCCCTGTTCGTATTGCTGCTGGTCCACCGCGAACAGCAGCTTGCCCGCCCGAATCGCCTCGACCACATCGGTATTCAGATCGAAGGTGGCGACCGTGGCAGCCGACTGCGATTCCTTCACCCCGTCGACCGCACGGGCGGCGACCTGTGAATTCAGCGTCAGCACCGCGTCGATGGATCTATCCGCCTCCAGCGCACCTTTGATGCGGGACTGCGCGTCGGTGGGGTTGTTGATATCCACCTGGAGTGTGGTGCCATTGCCGAAGGCCTTAGTCGCGCCGTCGCAGCGCTGATTGGCGCCGATATTGCCGGCCTCGTGGATGACGCACAGCAACTTCTTGCGGCCCGCGTCGGCGAGGCGTTTACCCGCGGACTGCCCGGCCAGCGTCTCACTTTGTCCCACATGGCCGATGGCGCCGAATTTCGCGCTCTCGCTCTCGCCCGAGTTGATGGTCACCACCGGAATGCCCGCGGCGACGGCCTTTTCGATCGAAGGCCGCAGCGCCTCCGGATTCGCCATCGATACGACCAGACCGTCCACGCCCTGAGCGACCGCGTTATCGATGAGTTTGGCCTGCTGTCCGGGATCGCCGGAGGAGTTGTACTCGACACGGACGCCGAGATCCTTGCCCGCCGCCTCCGCACCGTTCTTGACGACGTTCCAGAAGGCGTCACCGGGGCTGCCGTGGGTCACCACCGCGACCGAGCCCAGTTTGCCCTGGGCGACCGGGGATCGGGTCGGCGCGGAAACATCCGCGCCCGGACCGCTACACGCGGCGAGAATGGTGGCCGCGGCCAGCCACGGCACCAGGCGGCGCGATCGCCGCCACCACGGCGTGCGTATTTCCAGTGACATCGTTGTCATCACTTCCCATCTAGATTCGGGCGGAGTCGAGAGCGGAACCGATGCCCGCAAGGTGGATCAGACTGCGGGCGGCATCTCGGCTCGGCAGCTCCGCCGAATCCTCGGGGCGCAATGCCGTGTCCTGTTCGATGACATACCAGCCGCGGTATCCGGCGGCGTGCACACTGCGCACCAGGGCATTGATATCGACATCGCCCTCGCCGAGCGGGACATAGATGCCCTGGCGGACCGCGTCGCTGTATTCCAGTGCGCCGCTGCGCACTCGATCGGCGATCGCACTGCGTACATCCTTGAGGTGGACATGTCCGATGCGATCCGGATAGCGCTGCGCGAGGCGAACCGGATCGGTGCCGCCGATGAGCAGATGGCCGGTATCCAGGCACAGGTCGAGGTCGGAATCGGCAAGGAAGCGTTCGACTTCGGATTCGTTCTCGATGTAGGTGCCGACGTGTGGATGCACAGTGGTGCGGAGTCCATATTCCGCGGCGACATCCCTTATGGTGGCGGCTGTTTCGATGAGGGTCCGCCACTGTTGGTCGGAAAGCGCTGGGCGCGTGTCGTATCCGTCGAGGCCGGTCGCGGCCGCGAGGACGATCACCTCCGCGCCCGTCGCGGCGAACAGTGCGGCGTTCTCGCGGGCGGCCGTGATCGCCTGCTCCGGGTCGCGGTGCAGTGCGAGAGCGAGGAAGCCACCGACCGAGCTGATCCCGAATCCGTCCAGCAGCGAACGCAATTCGAGGGGATCGCGCGGCAGATAGCCGGGTGGGCCGAGTTCGGTGGCCGAGATGCCGAGCGCGACCATCTCGGTCAGCACGGTCCGCGCGTCGAGCACGTGACCCCAACCGGGGACTTCACAGACTCCCCAGGAGATCGGCGCGGCCGCGATGCGTAGTGGGTGGCGCGGTTCGGGCGCAACCGCCGCCCGGCCACCGCCCGTCATCGAATCGCTATGCGATGCAGTACTCATCGGGACTCTCCGACCTTCAGCGTCGATCGACACATGCGCTCCGAACTATTGGAGCGCTCCAACTATGTAACGTGGGTCATAGTGTGTCAAGTACTGCATCGGCTGCTGCGATATCGCTGCTACCAGCGAAAATTGAGTCTTCCAGCGGAAATGCGGCGAGTTGGCGATGGGAAAAATGTCGGATTAGAGCGCTCTATTGCCTAGGGTGCGCCAACCTTGTAACGTCCGACACGGCACGAGCACGGCGAAGACGGAACGGAGGCGAAATGGCGCGACCGACCATGGAGGACGTCGCCGCCCGCGCCGGTGTATCCCGTGCGCTGGTGTCCCTCGTCATGCGCAACTCGCCCAAGGTCAGCGAACACCGCCGTCGCGCGGTACTCGAGGCCGCGAAGGATCTGGGCTACCAACCGCACATCATGGCGCGGTCGCTGGCCAGCCGGACCTCCAATATCGTCGGCGTCATGGTCTCCGACCTGCGCAATGCGTTCTTCGCCGATGTAGTGGAGGGAATGGACGCGGCCGCACAGGATGCGGGCCTGGAACTGATCCTCAATACCGGGCGCCGCAGCGCGGCCCGTGAGCGCACCGCACTGGAGAGCCTGCTGTCCTTCCGGCCCGGTGGCGTCATCCTGCTCTCCCCCGTACTGCCCATCGCGGCCGTCCGCGAAGCCGCCGAAAAGTGCCCGGTGGTGCTCGTCTCGCGCAGTTCCGCCATCGCCGATGTCGATACCGTCAATGACGACGGCGAGACCGGTGCCGCGCTGGCCGTGGATCATCTGGTCTCGCTCGGCCACCGCCGGATCGTGCACCTCGACGGTGGCGGTGCCTTCACCTCGGCCGCCCGCCGTCGCGGCTACCGCGACGCCATGGCGCGAAACGGGTTGGAGCCCATGATCATCGCGAGCGAGCACACCGATTCTGCGGGTATCGCCGCGATCCAGAAACTGCTGAATCTGTTCTCTCGCGACAATTTTCCCACCGCGCTGGTGTGCGGCAATGACTTCAACGCCGTCGGCGCGATGTCGGCGCTGGAGGAGGCCGGACTCTCGGTACCGCACGATGTTTCGATCGTCGGTTATGACAACACGTCACTGGCCGCACTGCGCCATGTTTCCCTGACCACCATCGATCAGCCCCGAATCCAGATGGGCCGCTTGGCAATCGAGGCGCTCATCGAGCGCCTGCGCGACGGCCGCGCCGAACCGGTGCGCCGCCGCTTGCAACCTTCACTGGTCGTCCGCGCGACGACTGCCGCTCCACGCGACTGAACCGGGTCCGACTGTCGTCCCTGTATCACCCCACCGCCAGTTCGTATTTCATCAGGAGGAGAGCCGATGACATCCGCGCATACCGTCACCGTTGGCCTGGCAGGCACCGGAAGAATCGGCACCTCCCATGCCGAGACGCTCAAACACCTGCCCGGTGTCGACACCGTCGTCGTCGCCGACGCCGACGCAGAACGCGCCCGTGCCGCTGCCGGAAAGCTCGGCGTCGAAGTCGTAGCCGATATCGACGCCCTGCTCGCCTCGCCCCTGGACGGCCTGGTCATCGCGACCGCCACCGACTCCCATCCCGAACTCATCACCAGAGCCGTGGATGCGGGCATCCCCGTCTTCTGCGAAAAGCCCGTGGCCGCCGATATCCAGGGCACCCTCGACGTCATCACCCACATCGAGAACTCCACCGTCCCGGTCCAAATCGGCTTCCAACGCCGCTTCGACGCGGGCTACCGCGCCGCCCGGGCCGCCATCGCCTCCGGCTCACTCGGCTGGCTGCACACCCTGCGCGCCACCACCCTCGACCCCGCACCCCCACCCGCCGAATACATCCCCCGCTCCGGCGGTCTGTTCCGCGACTGCGGCGTCCACGATTTCGACATCATCCGGTGGGTAACCGGACGCGAGGTAGTCGAGGTCTACGCCACCGGCGCCAATCGGGGCGAAACCTTCTTCGCCGACGCAGGCGACGTAGACACCGCCGCGGTCCTGCTGCGTCTGGACGACGCGACCCTCGCCACCGTCTCCCTCAGCCGCTACAACGGCGCAGGCTACGACGTCCGCCTCGAGGCCCTCGGCTCCCGAGGCAACGCCATCGTCGGACTCGACGACCGCGCCCCCTTGACCTCCGTCGAACCCGATTACACCCCCTCCGCTCTCCCCGCCTACCCCGGCTTCATGGAACGCTTCCGCCGCGCCTACACCGACGAACTCGCCGCATTCTTATCCATGATCAAGGGCGACCTCGAAAACCCCTGCACCCCCACCGATGCGTTGGAAGCGTTCTACATCGCCGAGGCCTGCGAACTCTCCCGCCGAGAAGGCCGCACCGTCGCAGTTTCCGAAGTCCGGCACTGATCCGGACCCTCGTCACCGGCCGATTGCGTCACCGCTCGTGCCGCACTCGGTCACGACAGCCTCGAATCTCGGCAATGACGCGCCACCGGGATGATCCACCGCCTGAGCGGCAAGGTCGTCGCGGCCGTCGCGGAGGCGATGGAGGCGGATCAGCTGGCCGAGCAGTTGTGGGGCGGCAGCGAAGATCATGGCCGGGCTACCGGGGGCGGAGGCGGACTACCGCGATGCCGTGGGACAGGGCGGTGCGCAGGGCGGGGAGGTTGGTCGTGCCGTCGGGGTCGAGGTGGATTTTGGCGAAGCGGCCGTGGGTTGGATTTTGGGTGAGGATTTCGCGATAGAGCGTGGCGGCGCGGGATTCGTCGGTGATGACCTCGTGGTCTGCTTGGATGTCGGTGCCGCGGAGGCGGATTCGGACCGGAGTGCCTGGGATGAGGTTGCGGCGCCAGCTGGCGGCGGTACCGATCAGGAGGTGGCCGTCGTGTTCGGCGTAGCCGACGGGGTTGGCGTATTCGCGGCCGGTCTTGCGGCCGGAGACGGTGATGATGAGGAGTTTCTTGCTCAGTAGGGGGTGCAGGCGGGATCGGAGGATGGCGCGGACGATGGTGTCGCCGATGCGCTGGGTGCGGGATTGGGTGGTCTGGGCTTTGGTCGAGGTTGGCATGATGCCTCCGCTGGTCAGCTAATTACTGAGTTGATACTCAGAAAATACGACTGTGTGGGGCATACTGCAAGGGTTGATTCGGTGTGGAGAGGAGGTTGCGGTGACGGCGTCCGCGGATGGCGCGCGGCCGACTCGTGCGCAGCGGGGACGGCCCTCGACGGGGGTACGGGAGTCGGTTGTGGTGGCAGCGCAGGAGATCCTGGTGGAGGCGGGGGTGGCCCGGTTGACCACCAAGGAGGTCGCGAAGCGGGCGGGGGTGGCCGAGTCGAGCATCTTCTACCACTTCGGGGATCGAATGGGTTTACTCCAGGCGGTGATCCAGCGGCATCTGCGGCCGGTGAAGGATGTGCTCGGGGAAGTCGAGGGACGGCCCGGACTGCGGGCGGGGCTGGTCGCGCTCATCGAGGCGTTGGAGGGGTTCTTTCTGGATGCGATTCCGGTGATGGCCGCGGTGCAATCGGACGCGGAGTTGCGCGCGAAGTATGTCGAGCGCAGTCGGGAGTTGGATATCGGGCCGCACCGCGCGGTCGACGCTGTCGTTGCGCACCTGTCGATGCCACATGCCGACCACCGCGTACCCGCCTCGGTCGATCTGCGAGCCGCCGCTCTGCTCCTGGTCGGCGCGGCGCATCAACGAGCGCTGCAACGACGCCTGAGCCCACCCGATGTGGTCGCGGCATTACCCACAGCCGAAGCCATTGTGGACACGGTTATGTCGATGCTCAGCTGAGCCGGCCGAGTGCCTGCGAGCGGTGAATCGACTCGCGGAAGTCGACCTGTCCGTCGCGCCCGCATACGCCCGGCCAGCGACGCCCGAACTGAACCCGTCGTCGCCACGACCGTGCCGGTCTTCCGCTGACGGACACCGGGGGTCTACTCGTCAAGCAGGCAACAGCCGACCGATGACCTCGGCGAGCTGTTTCACATTGCGGCATTCGTGCATCGTGATGCGCTCGGCATACACCTGTGCAGCCGAATCACCGGTGGACCAGGAGCGGGCGGGTTCGGGGTTGAGCCAGTAGGCGTGTTCGGCGCGGTCCGACATTGTTTGCAGGGCAGCGAGGTTCGGATCGGTACGGTTGGTGCGAGCATCGCCGAGTATGAGCAGGGAGGTGCGGGGGCCGAGGGCGTCGAGGTAGTTGTCGACGAAGCCTTGCAGGGCCTCGCCGTAGTTGCTGCTGCCGAAGCGGGCGACCTTGGAATCGCGCACGATTCGGGCGGCGGCACCCGGAGCGGGTGGCTCGCCCGGGGTGAAGAAGCCCGTGATCTCGTCGCAGGTGTCGATGAAGCCGAAGCTGCGGACCCTGCTGAATTGATCCTGCAGTGCTTGCACGAGTTGTAGGGTGAATTCCGCGAAACCCGTTACGGAGCCGGATAAGTCGGCCAGCACGACCAGATCGGGACGGCCGCGTTTGCGGGCGCGCAGCACCGGGTCGATCGGCACTCCCCCGGTCGCCATGGAGCGACGCAGGGTCCGACGCATATCGATCTGGCCGCGAACCGCCTTGCGGCGACGGGCGGCTAGGCGGGTGGCGAGTTTGCGGGCCAACGGGTTGACCAGCCGGCGCATTTCGGCGAGGTCCTGTTCGCGGGCGCCGAGGAAGTCGACCCGATCGGTGCTGGATTCGACGCCGCGGCGGGCTATGTATTCGGTGCCGCGCAGTTGCGCGGAGCGCAGGCGAGCCTCGGTTTGGACGGCAGTGCGGAATTCGCGCAGGCGGCGGTCGGCTTCGATGGTGCGCACGGTGATGTCGAGGTTATCGCCCATGCCCGCGACGATGCGTTCGATGAGTTCTTCTGGCCGTAGGGATTTCATGGTCAGATAGGAGGACCAGCCCGCACCCGATGCGGTGGTGACCGGGCTCGAGGTCACGCCGCTGCCGACGCCGCCATAGCCGCCCAACTCGGTGAGCGCCTGCCGAGCGAGTTCGGTTACGGCATCGCGGTCATCTCGGGCGAGGGCATCCGCCAAACGCTCGCGCAGTGTGTCGATGGACGCCGACGTCGACGGGGTTGCCGACCGCGGCTGCTCGGCGGTCAGGAAGTAGAGATCGAAGAGCTGGTCGAAAACGGCGCGCTGACCGTTGCGGCGCAGCAGACAGGCGGCCATGCCGGAACGCAGGCGATTGCGGTCGGATAGACCGAGCGCGAGCATGGCCTCTGCGGCGTCGATGGTTTCGCTCGGACCCGCGGAAATTCCGTGGTCACGCAACAGTCCGACGAATTCGACGAGGCGATCGGTCATCGTATCGATGGGTGCGGTCACGATGACCTGCGTTCGCGCGGCTCGACAGCGGGCAATTCCAGGCGATCTATGGCGATGCGGTGGTCGGCTCGGTATTTCAGCAGTACGCCGAGGGTGGAGCGCACGACATTGCCGGTGAGGTTGCGGGTACCGAGAGCGACCAGAGTTCGCGCCCAATCCACGGTTTCGGCGATCGACGGCGGCTTGCGCAGCGACAGTTCGCGCAGGGCGCCGACGGTTCTGACCACCGGCTCCCCCAGCGCATCGTCCAGCTCGGGCACCTTCAGGCGAAGGATGGCACGTTCCAATTCGGCTGTCGGGTAGTCGATGTGCAGGTAGAGGCAGCGACGTTTGAGCGCCTCGGACAGATCGCGGTTGGCATTGGAGGTGACGATGACGAACGGCCTGCGGACAGCGGTGACGGTACCGAGTTCGGGGATGCTGACCTGATAGTCGCCGAGCACCTCCAGGAGCAGTCCTTCGAGTTCGATATCGGCCTTGTCGAGTTCGTCGATGAGCAGCACGGTCGGATGCGGGTTTCGAATCGCGGCCAGCAACGGGCGTTGCAGCAGGAATTCTTCGGTGAAGACGTGGTCGCGGGTGCTGTCCCAGCCTTCGTTAGCGGTGGCGGTGATGCGCAGCAGTTGCTTGGCGTGATTCCACTCGTAGAGCGCGCGGGCCTCATCGATGCCCTCGTAGCACTGCAGGCGCACCAGGTCGGAGCTGGTTGCGGTGGCGATCGCCTTGGCCAGCTCGGTTTTGCCGACCCCCGCCGGGCCCTCGATCAGCACAGGCTTGCCCAGGTGACCGGCGAGGAACACCGCGGTGGCGATGTCGGTGGAGGGTAGATATCCGGCGTCGGTGAGCCGCCGCGTCACCTCGTCGACCGAGCCAAAGAACTTACTCATCAGTAACTAGTCTACGGCGTGCGAGCGCGATCGACCGGTCGGGGGGCGGCGGCGTCAGTGGGGCTGGACAGACCCTGAGCCCAAATGATCGCCGGCTAGGGGAATCGTCATACCAAAGGCTGATTCTCCCCTCGAATCCCAGTCCACCTCTGGCCTTTCGGACAAAAGCGGCACAGGGTGGACGTGCGGTCGATGCGCACATGCGAGCAGACCCTCGGCGGGGGATGGCGAACGCACCGTTCGCCGCAGATAGAAAGGATTCACGGTGTTTTCCAGAACGACGTCCGTTCCAGGCCGGGCCGTGGTGGCCAGAGTGGCCATCGCCGGTGCACTCGCCGCAGTTCCGTTGACCGCCCTGGCGATTCCCGCCTCGGCGGATCCGACCGCCGCCGAACCCGGCGTGACCGAGGTGCGGCACCCGCACAACGATTGGGATTGCGACCGCCCCGGCTCCTTCGACGACTGGGACCACCACCCCGGCCGATGGGATGATTGCGACTTCCCCGGTCGCTGGAACGATCCCTGGCGATTCCCCCGCCACCTCTTCCCGCGCGGCGCGTTCGGCAGCAGCTGATCGCGAGCAATAGCGGCCCGGTACCGAACAGGTGCCGGGCCGTTCTGCGTTCGGCCCCGGGCGCTGTGCCGAAGTAGCCGACCCCACACTGAGAACTCTTGTCGCCAACCGACTCCGGGTTGATGCTTCCGGGAACACCCCACCCCAGTCGTATCCGGTCTCATACTTCCGACTGAAATAACCCTGAATCCGCCTGCGGCAGGAGATTTTTCGGCGACAACACGCCAAAGTGGGGACATGACAATGACGCCTCGTCGGATACTGGCCCAGGTGGCCGTGGCCGCCACCATCGCCGCAGTTCCCTTGACCGCCTCGGCGATTCCGGCCTCGGCAGCGCCAGCGACGGGCTCCGCCGGATCCGGCCCGGCCTGCGAGAATTCCGAAAATCGAGACGCGTGCGAACGGGCATGGCGGGACGAGCAGGCGCGACGCAATCGCGAGAACGATGACTGGGCGCACAGCCTGAACAATCCGGCCAACCCCATGAGCCCGCTCAACCCCAATAACCCGGCCAACCCGCAATATCAGTGGGAGCACAGCCTGAGCAATCCCGCCAACCCCATGAGCCCGCTCAACCCGTCGAACCCCGCCAACCCGAACAGCCCGCACAACCCCAATAATCTGCCCCACCCCGAGCACTGACCACGACCCGAGAACGCCGGTGACCCGCCTCGAACCGGAGCGGGCCCGGATTCTCGCCGCGATTCACGGCATGGGCGCGCGGAAGTGACTGGGTTCGGCGTCGGCGGGCACGGCGCTGGCCACGGTGAACGGCTCCACCTCGGCCCGCAACTCGATGAGGTGTCGAGCATGCGCCGCCAGCGCGCGGTCCTCCTCGGACTCCGGAACCCACTGCCGGACGGGCAGCGCCTTTCCACTGCCGTCGACCGCGACGACGACGGCGAGCCCGTGCGCCGCGAGGACCGGTTCGTCGGAGTGGGCATCCGTGGCGGTCACGTGCACGCTGACGTGCATACTGCGCGGACCGGTATAGATCAGCCGAGCGCTGACCTCGACGATATGGCCGATGACAATTGGTCGGTAGAACCGGATCCCGCCGAAGTAGGACGTAATGACATGCTGTCCAACCCAATCGGCGCCGCAGATATAGGCCGCCTCATCGATCCACTGCATGGTGCGGCCGCCGTGTACCTTCCCGCCCCAGTTGATATCCGATGGCGCCGCCAGAAATCGCAGCGTGCCGGTGGGCGCGGTGCCCGCCGACGTGTACTGCTGGGCGGCCATCGCCTCTTCGATCCGCTTGCGCACCGAAATCCGCGCTCGCGCCTGCCGATGCCGCTGCAACTCGAGAATCGTGGTCGGATTCCACTGCGGCACTTCCACGGTCCGCCGAGTGTCGTCGATCGCGACGAAAATCGTCAGACATTGCGCCGTCTGCACCGGCTTGCGGCGCGTGGGATCGGTCGAATAGACGCTGACGAGGATATGCATGCTGGTGCGTCCCGTATGCACGAGATTCGCATGCAATTCGACCAACTCACCGACCGCGATCGGCCGGTCGAGATGAATGTTTCCGACATAGGCGGTGACGCAGTAACAACCACTCCACTGGGCCGCCGCCGCATAGGCGACCTTGTCGATCCATTCGAGTAGCTTTCCGCCGTCGACCGAGCCCGCGATGCCCGCATCGGCCGGTTTGACGAGAAAGCGGTGGATGGCCTCGGCACGTCGCCCGGCAGCTGCCGGGCTCGGTACGGAAGCGGGGACAAATGTGGTGGATGAGGTGCTCACGACTCGCGATCTGTTCGGCGGACAATGGTTCCGACTCCGTTGTCCCCGAAGACGATAGGCAACCGCGCCGCTACGGGCGAGTAGCCAGCCCCGCCGATCCGAAGTCAGTGGACGTATCTGGCGGAGCGAGGGGATTCGTTGCGACGTTTGGTTCGAGATTTGGTGTTGACGAGGTTGATATCGCCGCCGTAGTGGGCCAGGACACGATGGTCCATGACCGCGCGCCAGATCGCCGGAATGATCGCCAGCAGGATCATGCTGGCGTAGCCAGCGGGTAGCTGCGGCGCCTGCTCGGAGCTGCGCAGGGTCTGGTAGCGGCGGCCGGGATTCGCGTGGTGGTCACTGTGGCGCTGTAGATGGAACAGGAATACGTTCGTGACCAGACGGTCACTGTTCCAGCTGTCACGCGGAGAGCAGCGCACATAGTTGCCATTGCGACCGCGCTGGCGAAGCAGCCCATAGTGCTCGACGTAGTTCACCGTCTCGAGCAGCATCGCGCCGATCAGCGCCTGCAATAGCACGAACGGGATCACCATTGGCCCGAAGGCGACGATCAGCGTGCCGAACAGCGCGACGCTCATCGACCAGGCCTGCAACAGATTGTTATCCAGGCAGAACCAGCGCTTTCCCTTGCGGGACAGGCGCTCACGCTCCAAGGCGAGCGCCGAGCGGAAGCCGCCGAGCACAGTGCGCGGCAGGAACTCCCACAGTGATTCACCGAATCGGGCACTGGCCGGATCTTCCGGCGTCGCGACGCGCACGTGATGGCCGCGGTTGTGCTCGACGAAGAAGTGCCCGTACCCCGACTGCGCCAGTGCGATTTTCGCCAGCCAGCGTTCGAGGCGTTCGACTCTATGGCCGAGTTCGTGAGCGGCGTTGATTCCGATGCCCGACACGACTCCGAGCGTCACGGCCAAACCGAGCTTGTCCGATATGCTCAGTGCGTCTCTGGACCAGAGAAATCCCGCGATGAGCAGGCCGATGAACTGCAGCGGCAGGAAAAGGTAAGTGCACCAGCGGTAGTAGCGATCGTTGGACAAGGCCTCGTAGTCCTCGTCGCGCGGATTGCTCCCGTCATTACCAATAGCCCAGTCCAACAGCGGGATCACTACGAGCACAATGATCGGACCGATCCACCAGAACATTTCCAGGCCCGTACGGGCCACCAGTTGTGAGGGAAGTACCGAACAACTCGGAGCGATCAACCCCAGTATCCACAGATACCGCTTGGGGTCGCGTCTTTCCGTATTCTCGAAGATCGACATAGGCGCCTCGGGCATCCAACAGAACAACACCGACAGAGAGTGTGGTCGCCGAAATCCGTTGCGGTGAAACTGTCGCTCCAGAATAGCTGTGTCTGCGCCGCCCGCCAGCGATCTTCCGAAATCCACATTCTGACCTGGCGGCTTTCCTCAGCCGAGGGGTGAATCTCGCCGCGCCCGGCAGTGCTGCGGCCCGGAAATCGAATCCGGTACTCGATCAGCGTGCCCGGCGGCGGGTTTCGGCCCGCCACCGGGCATTACGCAGCGAAAATCACAGCGCTACGGCAGCGCCGCGCAGTTGGACGGAGCGGGCATACCCGCGAGCCGATCGGTCAACCACTGCTGCGAGGCCACCATTGCCGGGAAGAAGGCGATCACGTGGGTGCCCACGAGGCCGGATGCGGGGGGAATTTCGGCGTTCGCTTCCAACTGAACGGGCACTCCGCTACCACACCAACCGGCGGCCACTTCGCGCACCGGCACGAATGGCGCTCCCTGGTCGTTCATGGCCGACGCGGTAAGTACCGGAACGGACGGGGCGCGGAAACCGATACGCTGCTCGGCGAATACCGCCTGCAACACCGGGGACCGATCGATAACGGCGGTGAGCGGTTCTCCGCTGGTGGTCCACTCGGACGTGCGTCCATGCTCCTGGGCAAGTCCGGCCGGGACCGAACATTTGCCCAGGGATTCCTGCAGGATCGCCTTGCCGAGGTCGTTGAGTTCGGCGTCGAGCACCGGGCGGGTTTCCGGGTAGTCGGCGGCAATGCCATTGAGTATCCAGGCGAATGACGGTGCGAAATCGGCGCGGCCATCGTTGAATCCGATGAAGTACTCGTCGTCCACCACCGGTCCACCGACGTAGGCGCCGCGCACATTCAGATCGGGGGCATAGCTCGATTGCAGTTCGGCCGCACCGGCGGAGGCCATACCGCCCTGCGAATACCCGTAGAGGATGACCGGAGTGCCGGGGTTGAGACCGGTGCCGGGCAACTGCAGGGCAGCGCGCGCGGAGTCCAGTACCGCATAGGCTTGCGACTTCCGGTTGAGATAGTCGTGCACGTCGGGCGTGCCGAGGCCGTGATAGTCGGTCACCACTACCGCCACACCGCGGTTGAGCAGCGAACGGATTGCCACCAGGTCGTATTCGAAGATGATGTCCAACGGAGGCTGGAAATCGACGATCTGCGCCATCAACTTCGAGGGCGCGCATTGATCGCCCTGTCCCTTGGTACCGCCCGCGTATGCGATCAGCGGCCGCTCGCCCGGACCGGTCCACGGCACGCTCGGCTGTAAATACGTGCCCACCACTGCCGTCGGCGCATCGTGGGTATCGCTGCTGACGTACATGATGCGCGTCGCCGCCGCGGGGAACACGCCCGGCTGCCCGGGCGCCGACAATGCCACCGCCGCCGGTTCGGCGCGAACGATCGTGCCCCGCCCGTCCGGGAGCGCTGGCGGTGGAAGGTAGAAATCACCGGCCTCGGCGACCGGTTGCTCCCCGGCCGGTTGTGCCAACGTATGGGGTGCGGCGATAGTCCAGCCGCCGATCACAATGAGGGTTCCCGTCAAGGCTGCGGTCAATCCAAATATCCGGCTGCGCACGATTTCGGATCCTTCCTGCGAATTTGGGAGGTACCCATGGCATCTAGAATCGGATAGAGAGGGTATCTCCAGCAGTATCGGTTTTCCGTGAATCCCGACGAGAATCGCCGATCCGTGACGGCCTCGAACCCCGCGAACACCGGGGTCCAATTCGCGTGAGACTCCTCGATTACGAGCTTCGGGCGAGGCCGATATTGCTGATGTGCGTAGCGGCAATTGCGGCCGCGGCATAGCCGACCGCCGAAACAACAGTGGCCCACCCCGACGAATCGGGATGGGCCACTGTGGTGTTCGCGGGTATTACGCGGTTTCGGTGATCGGCCGGTCGACCCAGCTCATCAGGCCGCGCAGCTTGGCGCCGGTGACCTCGATCGGGTGCTCGGCATTGGCCTTGCGCAGCGCCTCGAGCTCCTTGTTGCCGCCCTCGACATTCGCGACGAGCCGCTTGACGAAGCTGCCGTCCTGGATGTCGCGCAGGATGTCCTGCATGCGCTTCTTGGTGTCGGCGTCGATGACCCGCGGGCCCGACAGGTAGCCACCGAATTCGGCGGTGTCGGAGACCGAGTAGTTCATCCGGGCGATGCCGCCCTCGTACATCAGGTCGACGATGAGCTTGAGCTCGTGCAGCACCTCGAAGTAGGCCATCTCCGGCGCGTAGCCGGCCTCGACCATGACCTCGAAACCGGTCTTGACCAGCTCTTCGGTACCACCGCAGAGCACCGCCTGCTCACCGAACAGGTCGGTCTCGGTCTCTTCCTTGAAGGTGGTCTTGATGACACCGGCGCGGGTGCCGCCGATGCCCTTGGCGTAGGACAGCGCCAGCGCCTGGCCCTCACCCTTCGGGTCCTGGTCGACGGCGATCAGGGCCGGAACGCCCTTGCCGTCGACGAACTGGCGACGCACCAAGTGGCCGGGGCCCTTCGGCGCGACCATGCCGATGGTCACATTGGCCGGGGGCTTGATCAGGCCGAAGTGGATGTTGAGGCCGTGGCCGAAGAACAGCGCGTCGCCGTCCTTCAGGTTGGGCTCGATGTCGTTGGTGAAGATCGACGCCTGGGCGGTGTCGGGGGCCAGCACCATGATCACGTCGGCCCACGCGGCGACCTCGGCCGGGGTGCCGACGGTCAGACCGGCCTCTTCGGCCTTCGGCCGCGACTTCGAACCCTCAGCGAGGCCGACGCGGACCTCGACGCCGGAGTCGCGCAGGCTCAGCGAATGCGCGTGCCCCTGGCTGCCGTAGCCGATGACAGCGACCTTGCGGCCCTGGATGATCGACAGGTCGGCGTCGTCGTCGTAGAACATCTCGACTGCCACTGTAGGTTCCCTTCGGATCATCCCCGCCTTGGCGGGGCACACCTGTTCGGCACAGGTGATGAGTTTGCAAAATTCGGATCAAATCGGGTCCCCCCGCGTGCGCGGGGAGCGCGGCACGCCGACCGTCGATCGCAGCAAGACTAGCTCGTCGTCACGATCGACCGATCAGGCACTAGCCGACCAGCCCGTTTTTGGGCTGGTCCAACCAAAACCACTGCGGCGAGCGTCAGCGAGTCGCGGTGATGGATTTCGGACCACGACCCACAGCCACCACACCGGACTGCACGATCTCCCGGATGCCGTACGGCTCGAGCATCCGCAGCAGCGCGTCGAGCTTGGATCGGGTTCCGGTCGCCTCGACAGTCAGCGCGTCCGGCGAGACGTCGATCACCTTCGCCCGGAAGAGCGTAACCGCCTCGATGACCTGGGTCCGCACGCTGGCGTCCGCACGCACCTTCACCAGGATCAGTTCGCGGGCGACCGAGGTGTCGGCGTCCTGCTCCACGATCTTGATCACATTGACCAGCTTGTTGAGCTGCTTGGTGACCTGCTCGAGCGGCAGGTCCTCGACGGTGACGACGATGGTCATGCGCGAGATCTCCGGGATCTCGGTGCCACCGACCGCCAGCGATTCGATATTGAAGCCACGGCGGGAGAACAGCGCCGCGACTCGGGCCAGCACGCCCGGCTTGTCCTCGACCAGGACGCTCAGGGTGTGAGTGGTACTCACTGATCGGTCCCCTTGTTCTTATCGTGCGACATCGCCTCGTGGATAACGGCGGGCTCGGCGGCCTGCTCGTCCTCGTCGAAGAGCGGGCGAATGCCGCGCGCGGCCATGATCTCGTCATTGCTGGTGCCCGCGGCGACCATCGGCCACACCTGGGCGTCCTTGCCGACGATGAAGTCGATCACCACGGGACGGTCGTTGATGGACTGCGCCTCGCGGATGGCGGCCTCGACGTCTTCCTCACGCTCGACCCGGATGCCGTGGCAGCCGAGCGCTTCGGCGAGTTTGACGAAATCGGGGATGCGCAGGGTATGCGTGCCGAGATCGGTGTTGGAGTAGCGCTCCTCGTAGAACAGGGTCTGCCACTGGCGGACCATGCCCAGGTTGCCATTGTTGATCAGCGCGACCTTGATCGGCACGCCCTCGACGGCACAGGTGGCCAACTCCTGGTTGGTCATCTGGAAGCAGCCGTCACCGTCGACCGCCCACACCTCTGTATCGGGTGCGCCCATCTTGGCGCCCATGGCCGCCGGAACGGCGTAGCCCATGGTGCCGAGACCACCGGAATTGAGCCAGGTGCGCGGCTTTTCGTACTTGATGAACTGCGCGGCCCACATCTGGTGCTGGCCGACACCGGCACAGTAGATGGCATCGGGTCCGGCCAGGCGGCCCAGCGCCTCGATGACGAACTCGGGCGATAGCGATCCGTCGCTGGGCGTCGTCCAGCCGAGCGGGTAGCCCTTGCGGATGCCGTCGAGGTATTGCCACCAGTCGGTGAGGTCCAGCTTCGGCGCGCCGGAGGGGTCGGCTTTGAGCGTCTCGATCAGTTCGACGATCACCTCTCGGCAGTCGCCGACGATCGGGACATCCGCATGCCGGTTCTTGCCGATCTCGGCCGGGTCGATATCGGCGTGGATCACCTTGGCGTCGGGCGCGAAGGAATCCAGCTGACCGGTGACGCGGTCGTCGAAGCGCGCGCCGAGGGTGATCAGCAGATCGGACTTCTGCAGCGCGGCGACCGCGCCGACGGTGCCGTGCATACCGGGCATGCCCATGTTCAGCTGATGGCTGTCCGGGAACGCACCGCGCGCCATCAGGGTGGTGACCACCGGGATACCGGTCAGCTCGGCCAGTTCCAGCAGCTGCGGTGAGGCGTCGGCCTTGATCACGCCGCCACCGACATAGAGCACCGGCTGCTTGGCCTCCAAGATCATCCGGGCGGCCTCGCGCACCTGCTTGCCGTGCGGCTTGGTCACCGGACGGTAGCCGGGTAGCCGCATCTCCGGCGGCCAGCTGAAGGTGGTCTGCGCCTGCAGCACGTCCTTGGGGATATCGACGAGCACCGCACCCGGGCGACCGGAGGCGGCCAGGTAGAAGGCCTCCGCGATGATGCGCGGGATATCGATGCCCTCGGTGATGAGGAAGTTGTGCTTGGTGATCGGCATGGTGATGCCGGAGATGTCGGCTTCCTGGAACGCGTCGGTGCCGATCAGCCCGCGTCCGACCTGGCCGGTGATGGCGACGATCGGGACCGAGTCCATCTGCGCGTCCGCGATCGGGGTGACCAGGTTCGTCGCGCCCGGACCCGAGGTGGCCATGCAGACACCGACCTTGCCGGTGGCCTGCGCATAACCGGTCGCCGCGTGACCCGCGCCCTGTTCGTGCCGGACGAGGACGTGGCGGACCTTGGTGGAATCGAAGAGCGGGTCGTAGACCGGGAGAATCGCGCCGCCGGGAATGCCGAATACCGTGTCGACGCCGAGCTCCTCCAGGGAGCGGACGACGGACTGCGCGCCGGTGACCCGCTCGGGCGGGACCTGGCGGCGGTTCGCCGCGGTCGTCGGACTACCGGCGGCCGCGGCCGGCTGATTCGCCGAAGGCGCTGGCCTGCGGGCCGAGGGCCCGGGCCGTGCGGTTGGTGCACTCACCGTCTTCGTTCCTCACTGTTCGTACTAGACCCCGGACAACTGTGCTTGCACGTGGTGCCTTGCGAAGCGGCCACGTGCCAGGACTCTTGTCCCGAACACAAAAAAGCCCCCGACAGCGCAGGGCTGTTCGAGGGTGGCGCGTCGCAACGCGAGCTGACGTATTCGACTCAGGTAGTCAGGCTCAACGCTGGACGCGCCGGCCGATTACGAGCAACTCGTTTCGATTCACGCGCATGACGGTATGTGTGCGCGAGTCGATCAGTCAAACAGGTCTCATTATGTGAGACCGAGCGGGTGCTCGAGTCCGTTCACCATGATGCGAGGATGGTGGTGTGTCATCACCGCATCAGTCCGTGCCACCGGCTAAATCGTCCCATACGCCCGCGGCGGGATCGGAGACGGGTAGCTCGCCGGAACCGACCGAGCCGAAGCAGACGATGCAGGTCATCCGCGTTACGCAGATGGCCTACCTCGGTGTGGTCGTCTTGCTGTTCTGCGTATTCTTCGCCTTCGTCGGCTGGCCGATCGGGCTGTGGTGGCTGCTGCTGCTGCCGGTCGTGGCGGCGGTGTGGATCGCGCGCACGCGCACCACGGTGTCGGAAGACGGGTTGGATCTGCGCACGGTTTTCGGTTCGCGACATCTCGACTGGGCACAGGTCGCGGGCGTCAGCATCCCCAAGCGCGGGTTCGTGCGTGCCCATCTCACCGACGACACGGATGTGAAGCTCCCCGCGGTCAGCTATGACCGGCTGCGCGATCTGATCCGGGCGTCGAACGGCCGGATTCCGGATCTGTTCGCGGCCGAGGCCGCGGCGCGGGAGGCCGAGCGCGAGGCCGAGGCGAAGACGGCCGAGGCGGCTGCCGCCGAGACCGAAGCACCATCCGCCGACACCAAGGCACCTACCGCGGAGACCGAGGCGCGCGACTCCGACTCGTAGCGGTTCACCGACGGCGAGAACAGCGACCGCCGCCGGTAGGCTCGCTGACGGATGCGCGATCCGGTGACCGCGTCGGACGGACGATCCCCGCCCGCACGCACCGGACCGGTGGATACCGACGGTGCCGGAACGGACACGGCCGATGACACCGTCCGCGCCGACGACCACCTCGCGGCGACACCATCCCGACCCACAGACCGATGGCGATCAGCGCCGCCGACCGCCACGAAAAGCCCGCCCACGCGCGGGAGTAACGTGGACGGTCGTTGAATTTGCTCAGCAGAGCGAACTCCGCGCAGTCGCACATCAGCCCCCGCGACCCCGAGGATCTATACATGCCACCGCTTCGTTCACGCACAACCACCATCGGCCGCAATGCCGCGGGCGCGCGCGCACTCTGGCGCGCCACCGGTATGACCGACACCGACTTCGGCAAGCCGATCGTCGCCATCGCGAACTCCTACACCCAGTTCGTGCCGGGCCACGTGCATTTGAAGAATGTCGGTGAGATCGTCGCCGACGCGGTGCGCGCCGCGGGCGGTGTGCCACGGGAGTTCCACACCATCGCGGTCGACGACGGCATCGCGATGGGTCACGGCGGCATGCTCTACTCGCTGCCCTCGCGCGAGATCATCGCCGATTCGGTCGAATACATGGCCAATGCGCACACCGCCGACGCGCTGGTGTGCATCTCCAACTGCGACAAGATCACGCCGGGCATGCTCAATGCCGCTATGCGCCTGAACATTCCGGCCGTATTCGTTTCCGGTGGGCCGATGGAGGCCGGTAAGGCCGTGGTCGTCGGTGGTGTCGCGCAGGCGCCGACCGATCTGATCACCGCGATCGCGGCCAGCGCCAATATGAACGTCAGCGAGGACGGACTCACCGAGGTCGAGCGCAGCGCCTGTCCGACCTGTGGTTCTTGCTCCGGCATGTTCACCGCCAATTCGATGAACTGCCTCACCGAGGCGCTCGGACTCGCACTGCCCGGCAACGGGTCGACACTGGCAACGCATGCGGCCCGCCACGCGCTGTTCGAGCGGGCGGGCACGGTGATCGTCGATATCGCCAACCGCTGGTACCGCGCGGACGACGCATCGGTGCTGCCACGGAATGTGGCCAATGCCAAGGCCTTCCGCAATGCGATGGCCCTGGACGTGGCGATGGGCGGCTCCACCAATACCGTGCTGCACACCCTGGCCGCCGCGCAGGAAGGTGAGATCGACTTCGATCTGCAGACCATCGACGAGATCAGCCGCCGGGTGCCGTGCCTGTCCAAGGTGTCGCCCAATTCCGACTACCACATGGAGGATGTGCACCGCGCCGGTGGCATTCCGGCCATCCTCGGCGAGCTGCGCCGCGCCGGTCTGCTGGAGACCGACGTGACCACGGTGCACACCGCCAGCTTCGACGAATGGCTCGACACCTGGGATATTCGCTCCGGCAAGGCATCCGAGGAAGCCATCGAGCTGTTCCACGCCGCGCCGGGCGGCGTGCGCACCACCGAGCCGTTCTCCACGACCAACCGCTGGTCGTCGCTGGACACCGACGCCGAGGGCGGCTGCATCCGCGATAAGGCGCACGCCTATACCGTCGAGGGTGGTCTGGTCGTATTGCGCGGCAATATCGCTCCCGATGGCGCGATCCTCAAGACCGCGGGCATCGATGAGGAGCTGTTCTCCTTCCAGGGCCCGGCCGTCGTGGTCGAATCCCAGGAGTCCGCGGTCTCGGCGATCCTCGGTAAGAAGATCAAGCCGGGCGATGTGATCGTGGTCCGCTACGAGGGCCCCAAGGGTGGGCCCGGTATGCAGGAAATGTTGCACCCCACCGCATTCCTGAAGGGCGCGGGTCTCGGCAAGGAGTGCGCGCTGATCACCGACGGCCGGTTCTCCGGCGGCACCTCCGGCCTGTCGATCGGCCATATGTCCCCCGAGGCCGCCGCGGGCGGCGCCGTCGGCCTGATCGAGGACGGCGATCAGATCCGCATCGACGTCCAGACCCGAACTCTCGAGGTGCTGGTGGACGAGGCGACCCTGGCCGAGCGGCGCGCGAAAATGGATGCCTCCGAACGCCCTTGGCAGCCGGTCGACCGTATCCGCCCGGTCACCACCGCCCTTCGCGCCTACGCCGCCCTGGCCACCTCGGCCGACAAGGGCGCGGTTCGCCAGGTGCCGTAAACCCGCGCCGCGCGATCGAATACGAACGGCGTTCCTCGTGTGCATCCGAGGAACGCCGTTCGTCTTTCAGTGACAACTGATTTCGTCAGGACCTGGGTAACTCGTCGGGTACCCCCGAAACCCAGCGGGGCACCCAACGCAGGACCTGAACGCGGGCCGCGTGGGCACCCAACTGGTACGGCCTGAATATTCGGGGAGGCGGATCAGAACGGCCCGATGCCGGTCAGTGGGTTGCCGCCGTGCAGCCAGTACCAGGTGCCGATGGCAGCGGCGATCGCGAGGATCAGGACGGCGAAGGAACCGAAGGCGGGGCGGGTGGCCCAGCCGCGGTTGCGGTCGAAGGATAGGCGGCCCGGGCCGGTCAGCAGCAGGACGACGGCGGTGCCCGCGAGAATGGACTCCAGTTCGACGCCGCTCTTGACCGAGGACTTGTACTGGAAGCCCGGGACCATGCCCTGCTTCCACAGCCACGCGTCGATGATCACCGCCAGTACCGCACCGGCGGCCAATGGGCTGGCCAGGCCGAGTACGAGCAGTGCACCACCGCCGAGTTCACCGGCGATGACCAGGATGGTGGACAGCGTCGCGTGGTCCCAACCGCCACCGCCCATCATGTCGCGAGTGCCGTCCAGGCCGGGTCCGTTGAACCAGCCGGTGAGCTTCTGCAGGCCGTGGTAGATGAAGGTGCCACCGACCACCAGCCGCAGCACGAACAGGCCGAGATCGAGCGTGCCGCGGCGGACATCGCCATTGCGGCGGCGCAGCGGGCGGCTCGGCTCGCCGGGGCCGTTCGACGCGGGTGGGATGCTGGCGTAGGCGTAGGCGGCGTTCGCGGTGTCATTCGCCCTGGTTTGTTCGCCCACCGAGGGGAGCTCGGGATCGAGGCCGAGTTCCTCTTCTGTGCGCGGCACATCTTTGGTCAGATCGGGACCTCGGCCGCTCGGCGGGGTATCGGAGGGCAGGTTCAGTCTGGGCATCACGCCGGTGGGTGAATCGTAGGGGCTGGTCACGCCACGACCGGTGGATGACACCGCCGACTGCTCATCCATCAGCGCGCCCTCGATGCCGGGTGCGGATGTGTCTTTCGGCTTCTCGGTCACGGTCGATACCCTATGCCGCCGCGCGCGCCGGTGTGCGGTGTGCACGCGACGGCGTGTCCGTTTCCCGACCCGGAGCAGCACATCGGCCGCGGTTTCCGTAACGTCTGAACCATGAGTTTGGTTGTCGCGGGGCGTATCGCCCTGAGCTTGGCGCTCGGCTCCGTACTGCTGGTCGGCTGCGCTCGGTTCGACGATTCCGCCTCCAGCCCCTTCACACCCGAACCGACCTTCAACCCCGCCGAACCCAAATCGCCACAGCAGAACCCCTCGCAGCGTGCTCGCCCGACCGGTCCGTGCATCGACCCGGACCCGAATGTGATCACCACCTGCCTGGACTCCACCGGCGGGATCATCGCGTTCGGCGATGATGCGATGGTTGCCGAGCGGCGCACCGGTCGCATCTACAAGACCGTCCCGGTGGATCCGAGCGATCCGCAGTCGCCTCCGGTCTTGGTCAACCAGGTCGACGTGGACGGCTCCGGTGATGGCGGCATCACCGATATCGCGCTCTCGCCGACCTACCGCGAGGACGGACTCATCTACGCCTACATCACCACCGCGTCCGATAACCGGGTGGTGCGCATCGCCGAGAACGGCCCACCGAAGGACATCCTGACCGGAATTCCGAAGGGGTCCGTCGGCAATCACGGCGCGCTGGAATTCGTCTCGCCGACCGAACTGCTGGTACTGACCGGCAATGCGGGCAATCCCGGTCTGGCCAGCGCGCCGTCGTCGCTGGCCGGCAAGGTGCTGCGGATCAACTCGCCGTCACCCGGGGCCAATGCCGAGGTCGTGGTCTCCGGTCTCGGCATCGCGGGCGATCTCTGCGATGACGGCAAGGACAGTGTCTGGATCACCGACCGCACCGCGACCGAGGACCGGCTGCAGCGTCTGGCCAAGGACGGAACCGTCACCACCGCCTGGACCTGGCCGGATCGTCCCGGTGTCGCCGGCTGTGCGGCAGGTCCGGACGTGGTGGCGATCGCGATGTCGGGGGCGAAGGCGCTGGCCATCGCCAATCCGGATGCGAACACCCACGCGGTGACGGCCGCGCCCACCTTTATCGTGCAGGACAAATACGGCAGGCTCGGCGGGGCGGCGGCCGGCGGTGACGGCACCGTCTGGGCGACCACGGTCAACAATGACGACAATCACGGCCCCTTCGACGATCGCGTGATCAAGATCCCGCCGCCGTCGTCGAGCACCGGCCCGGACTAACGAGCACATATGCGGCTGGACCGGCCCCGAGGGACCGGTCCAGCCGCGTTGGTGGCAGTCGGAACTCAGGCGCACGCCGCGAGTACGAGTTCGCGTACTCGCGCCGCGTCCGCCTGGCCGCGGGTGGCCTTCATGACATCACCGACGATCTTGCCGGCGGCCTGCACCTTGCCCGAGCGGATCTTCTCGGCGATATCCGGATTGGCCTCCAGTGCCTTGAGCACCTCGGCCTGCAGCGCGGTCTCGTCGCTGACCATGCCGAGGCCCTTGGCCTCGACGATCTTCGCCGGATCGCCCTCGCCCGCCAGCACGAAGTCGACGACCTGCTTGGCGACCTTGTTGTTCACCGTCTTCGATTCGACGAGCTTGATCACCTCGGCCACCTGGGCCGGCGTGATCGGCAGATCCTCCAGCGAAACCTCACGCTCCTTGGCCTTTTCGGTGAGGTAGGCGACCCACCACGACCTGGCGTCGTTGACCGGGGCGCCCGCGTCGACGGTGGCGATGATGAGATCCAGCGCGCCCGCGTTCACCAGGTCGCGCATGACCTCATCGGACAGCTCCCAATCGGACTGGATGCGCGCGCGGCGCAGCCACGGGTGCTCCGGAATGGTGCCGCGCAGCTGCTCCACCCAATCCTCGGCGGGCGCAACGGGTTCCAGGTCCGGCTCGGGGAAGTAGCGGTAGTCCTCCGAGGTTTCCTTCACCCGGCCGGGCGAGGTGGTGCCGTCGGCCTCGTGGAAGTGCCTGGTCTCCTGCAGGATCGAGCCGCCGTCGGCGAGAATGGCGGCCTGGCGGCGCATTTCGAAGCGGACCGCGACCTCGACGCTCTTGAGCGAGTTGACGTTCTTGGTCTCGGTGCGGGTGCCGAATTCCGTTGCGCCGATGGGCATCAGCGAGACATTGGCATCGCAGCGCAGCGAGCCCTGCTCCATCTTGACGTCGGATACCTGCAGCGACTTCAGAACTTCACGCAGTGCGGTCACGTACGCGCGCGCCACCTCCGGCGCCCGCTCCCCCGCGCCGGTGATCGGCTTGGTGACGATCTCGATGAGCGGCACTCCGGCCCGGTTGTAGTCCAGCAGCGAATGGCTCGCGCCGTGGATGCGGCCGGTCGCGCCACCGATATGGGTGGACTTGCCGGTGTCCTCCTCCATATGCGCACGCTCGATCTCGACGCGGAAGGTGCTGCCGTCGTCGAGCACCACGTCGAGGTGTCCGTTGGTGGCGATCGGCTCGTCGTACTGGCTGATCTGATAGTTCTTCGGCTGATCCGGGTAGAAGTAGTTCTTGCGCGCGAAGCGGCCCCACGGGGTGATCGAGCAATTCAGCGCCAGCCCGATCCGGATCGCCGACTCCACGGCCTGCTGGTTCACCACCGGCAGCGAGCCCGGTAGACCGAGGCATACCGGGCATACCTGAGTGTTGGGAGCCGCGCCGAACTCGGTCGGGCAACCGCAGAACATCTTGGTCGCGGTGTTCAGCTCGACGTGAACCTCCATGCCGAGCACCGGCTCGAACCGGTCGATGACATCGGCATAGTCCATCAGGTCGACGGTGGGTGCACTCATGGCGGCTGTGTCGACTGTTCGCTCGCTGCGCTCGCTCATAGCGATCAGTCTATTGACCCGCTCACCGCCCCCGCCACGCGGTTGGTCAGCGGGTCGGGGCGTGCTGAGCCAGCCATGCGGTGACGTAGCCGAGGACCTCGGGCGAGATGGTGGTTTGGATGGTGGTGTACTCGCCGGGCAGGCCGGAGTTCGCGGGTTGCATGAGGTGGTTGAGGTCGGCGAAGACGTGCACGGTGGCGTCGGGATCGGCGGCGAGGCGATCACGCATCGGCTGTTCGTTCTGGGTGGCGAGCACCTGCATGTCCTTGGTGCCGAAGAAGGCGAGGACCGGGATGCGCAGGGCCGAGAGTGCGGGTGCCGGATCGTAACGGATGAAGGCCGCCATATAGGGCGTGTTGTAGGCGTTGAGCACGTCGGCCGACGCGCGCTGCTCCGGCGGGAGGGACGCGTTGTGCCGTTGGCTCAGATCCTTGGCGGCGGCCAGATCGCCGGAACGGATCAGGCTGGTCCATTCAGTGATGTAGGCGACCTGCTCATCGACGCGTGACTGCGGTGCGCCGGCCGCGGTGAGCAGTGCGCGGTTCTGTTCGATCAGCACCTCCCAGCCCGGTACCGACGGACCGGCCATCAGGATCGCGAAGGCGATGCCGCTGTCCGGGCGCGCGGCCACCAGCGGTGCGAGATAGCCGCCCTCGCTGTGGCCGAACAGGCCGACGTGGGCCGGGTCGATATCCGGACGGGCGCGCAGGAAGCGCACACCGGCTGCCGCGTCATCGGCGAGGTCGTTGTAGTTGGCGTCGTCGAGCTTTCCGCTGGTACCGCCGACGCCTCGGTCATCGGTGCGCAGCACGGCATAGCCCGCGCGGGTGAACGTATCGGCCAACAGCAGAAAAGGCTTGTGGCCCATGAGTTCTTCGTTGCGGTCCTGTGCGCCACTGCCGGAGATCAGCAGGATCGCCGGAAACGGTCCGTTGCCCTCGGGCTCGGTCAATGTGCCCGCGATGGTGATATCACCATCGCGGTAGGTGACATCCTCGGACCGATACGGATACGGCGGTTTCGGCTCCTGTGGGTGCGCGGGCTGCTCGACCTTGCCCGGTTGCAGCGTCAGCGGCAGGCTCTGGCCCGCTTGCCGGAACTCACCGACGATACGGTCGGAACCCTTGTCGAATTTGCCATTGAACACGGGGTCGCCCGGCAGGTTCGGAATCGCGAATGCCACCCGATCCGGTTGCGTGGAAACATCTTTCAACTCCGCGTCGTGCACGCCCTGCAGCGGAATGTCGATGGTGGCGCTGCCGTTATCGGCGAAGCTCACCCCGACCGACAGCGGCGCGCCGGGCACCTCGATGGCGCCGTGCCAGTCGCCGGTGAGCGAGCGCGGCGCACCCTTATCCGATGACGAGCACCCCGCCACCACGGTGACGATCAGGAACACAACCGAGACGAACCATCGCCCACTGCGCATGCAGCAACCCTACCGACCCCGGCGACCGGTTCCGGCGAAAACACAGTGCCGACAGCAGGCGATCCTCACGCCCCGCGCGCGTATCGAACCGCCGTGGCGATCGCTTCCGTATCGAGTTCCAGCGTGGGGTCGTCCTCCTGCGCGTCCTGGAATTCCAGGATCGCCTCCGATACCCCGCCGCGCCGCGCGACCGCCAGCAGTTCCCGGCGCACGAAGGCACCGAGCGGCAATTCGGCGGCCCGAGCCCGGCGGCCGAACATGCCGAGCACGTCGGCGGGCAGGTCGTAGACCTGGATGAGTGTCAGCGCGGCGGAGTCGAATGCCGGGGTCAGATCACGGCCCTGGGACTCCAGGAATTCCACGATCGTGTCCACCGAAGTTCGCCTGCGCGCCATCGCGATCAGTTCCTGACGAACGACATCCTCGACCGCTATACCCGCGGCACGGGCGCGGCGGCGGAACACCGCGACAGCATCGGTGGGCAGATCGGATACCCGGAGTTGAGCCACGGTGACCAGAGTAGCTGTGCCACAACCGATTCGACAGGTCTCGATTGTGCAACAACTAGCCGAAAAATGCTTCGGCTTCGCGATATCGATCCTCGGGTACCCGCTTGAGCTGCTTGGTGGCCTCGGACAACGGCACCAAATCGATGGAAGTGCCGTGCAGCGCGACCATTTGACCGAAATGCCCGGCATGCACGGCCTCGGCCGCATGCAGTCCGAAGCGGGTGGCCAGCACCCGGTCGTACGGGGTCGGGCTGCCGCCGCGCTGGACGTGGCCGAGCACCGTCGTGCGGACCTCCTTGCCGATGCGGCGTTCGATCTCGGCGCCGAGTTGCTGGGCCACACCGGTGAACCGCTCGTGGCCGAATTCGTCGATACCCCCTTCGCGCAGCGCGAATCCGGAATCGGCGGCGGGATGCGCGCCCTCGGCGACCACACAGATGAAGTGCTTGTCGCCGCGCTGGAATCGTCGCTTGATCATCGAGCACACATAGTCCACATCGAAAGGCACCTCGGGGACCAGCGTGAGGTGTGCGCCCGCCGCCATACCCGAGTTGATCGCGATCCAGCCCGCGTGCCGACCCATCACCTCGACCAGCATGACGCGCTGATGCGATTCCGCGGTGGTGTGCAGCCGGTCGATCGCCTCGGAGGCGATGGACAGCGCGGTGTCGTGGCCGAAAGTGACGTCGGTGCAGTCGATGTCGTTATCGATGGTCTTCGGGACGCCGACCACCGGGACGCCTTCGTCGGACAGCCAACTGGCGGCGGTGAGCGTGCCCTCGCCGCCGATGGGAATCAGCGCCTCGATGCCGTTGTCGTCGAGGGTGCGCTTGATCTGGTCCAATCCGGCGCGCAGCTTATCGGGATTGGTGCGGGCGGTGCCGAGCATGGTGCCGCCCTTGGTGAGCAGGCGGTCGGTGCGATCGTCGTTCTGGATGGTGATCTTTCGGTCTTCCAATAGGCCGCGCCAGCCGTCCTGGAAGCCGACGATCGCGTCGCCGTAGCGTCCATTCGCGGTGCGAACGACGGCACGGATGACCGCGTTCAGTCCTGGACAGTCGCCGCCTCCGGTCAAGACTCCGATGCGCATGGCGCATATCTTGCACCGCTTTGCGCGATCATGTGGCCGCACCCCCATGAACCTTGGGTAACGGCTATGCCTCAATACACATAGACGATCGCGTTCTCGCCGCCGCTACAGGTCGCGAATTGATCACCAGCGGTGCAATTCATTGTGTAGTCGCGATTGCTGATCGGGCTGTGCGCCACGATCGAGCGGTCGGTGATGGTGGTGTCGCCACTGCTGGCGTACGCCTTGCGGACCTCCTCGGCGAAGGCGCAGCTGGTGACGGTGGTGCCGATCGCGGAGGAGGTGAAGCGGCCGAGGGCCGGGTACAGCTGGGCGCACGGCTTCGCCCCGGCGGGCAGGCGTGCGGGCGTGGTCGGCTGCGCGGATTGATCGCCGAAACCGTTGCGTGCGTACCAGCCGACGACACCCACGATCACGAGGACCAGCAGTGCCGCGGCGATCCACCCGACGCGCGAGGATCGGCGCGCGGACGTCGGCGAGCGATCGGGTGGATACGGTGCGTCGGATTGGGGCATCGGCATGGCGGAGGTTTTCGCAATGGCCTCGGTGGTGGCGTCGAGTGGCCGTCGCATCGGATCCGATGGCTGGCCGGGCACGATCGTTGGCTCCAGTCCGGTGATCGGCTGGGGGCCACTGATCGAATGCGGGCCACCGGTTGGATGCGGCCTGCCAGCTGCCTGGGGACCCTGGGTCGGCGGCGGCGCACTGGATGACTGCGGCCCGGAGGTGGGAGGCAGCCCGAAGGTCGGTTGCGGCCCACTGGTCGACTGTTGTCCCCTGGCCGGCTGCGGCCCGGCGATCGGTCGCGGCCCACTGGTGGACGGCGGTCCCGGCACCGACTGCGGCCCGCTCGCCGACTGGCGCCCCACCGCTGATTCGGGTCCGAATGCCGGAAATACGACGGTGGCCGCGGCGCGCGACGGGCGCTGGGAAAGCTGCGCGGTCGGCAATTGCGAATTCGGCACCGACGGTGTGCCCGAGACCGCCGCCCTGGCCGCAGCCGCCAGCGCACCGGCCGTCGGGTAGCGATCGGCGGGCTCCTTGGCCATGCCGCGCGAGATCACCTCGTCCAGGGCGGCGGGCAGTCCGGCGCGCATGGTGGTCGGCCGTGGTGGCGGAGTCGAAAGATGCGCTCGGATCAACGAACTCATGCCGTCCGATGGGAAGGGTTGTGCGCCGGTGAGGCATTCGAACAGCACGCAGGCCAGCGAGTAGACATCGGCGGTGCCGCCGATCGGGGTGATATCGAATCGTTCCGGCGCGATATAGCTATAGGAGCCGATGGCCTGGCCGGTCGCGGTCACGCTCGGATCGCTTTCGGAGCGGGCGATGCCGAAATCGGCGAGGTACGCGAAATCCGAGGGGGTGACCAGAATATTGGCCGGTTTGACGTCGCGATGCACCAGACCCTCGGCATGCGCGGCATCGAGCGCGGCCGCGACCTGTTCGATTATGCCGACCGCGCGGGCGGGGCTCAGCGGTCCCTTCTCCCGCAGCACCGAGCGCAGATCGCTGCCGCGAACGAGCCGCATATCTATATAGAGGACACCCTCGATCTCGCCCCAGTCGTGGATCGGGATGACGTGCGGTTCGGCCAGTCGGGCGGCAACCCGGGATTCCTGCCGGAACCGCCGCTGGAACCGTGGATCGTCCGCCAGCCCCACGGGCAGTAGTTTGACCGCGACCACCCGGTCCTTGACCGTGTCGTACGCCTCGTAGACCTCCCCCATACCGCCGCGGCCCAGCAGTGCACGCAATTCGTAGGGGCCGAATCGCGTACCGGCCCGCGACTGCGTGTCGTCCACCCCGTTTACCTCCACCTCGCGGCCACGACCCCACAGTCGTGGTCCGGCGACCTCACCCGATAAGTCGGGATTGTCGGGTGCCGCCGTTACCCGGTCAAGTGTGCGCGCTCAGGTCGCCGCCCGCGCGGCCATCAGGACCGCGCAGGCGTTGCCGCTGCGCATGGCACCGCGCCCGATCAGGAACAGGCGCCGCCGGCGAGTTCATCGAGATGTTGCGAGATCACCGTGGCCAGCCGATCCAGGATGTTCATACCGTCGGAGAACGAGCCCGAATCGGGTTGCACGGCAATGGCGACCGCTATCTGACCGCCCGGCCCCTCGATCAGACCGAATTGGCGGACCAAATAGGAGCCGGAGGTATCGGGCCCCCAGCCGCCCTTGAATTCCGCGCCGGTGAGCCCGCCGAGGCCCCAGCGCTGACTCGAGGTGATCTGCTCCATCAGGTCGATGACACTCGCGGCCTGTGGCAGACACGGTAGTCGGGAGGCGAATCGAACCTGCTCGGTCAGCGCCCAGTCCGCCTGGCCGAAGGCCGAGGCATCCGATCGGGTCTTGGTGGCGGGCACCGTGGTCTTGGGATCGCCGCCCTCACGCAGTACGGCCTCGACCGCCTTGGCCGCCTCCTGGCCGGTGCCGAGCGACTGCCAGAGGGTATCCGCCGCCGCATTGTCGGACTGGGTGATCGCTGCGGTCGCCGCGTAGCTCGAACTCGTCGAACTCTTGCGGAATGCGGCGATCGTCAACGGAACCTTCATCGTCGACCAGGCGGGTCCGGTGGTCCAGTCGCCGAAGGTCACCATCTTCTCGCCACCGACCGGCATGACCGCCATGCCCAGCTTGCCGTGCACGCTCACCTGCAGTTCCTGGAAACCGGCGGCCAGCGTGCCCGGCACGGTGACGGACAGATGCTGCTGGTCGGTATGCGCCGCGGCCGCGGTGATGCTGGTCTGCGCTGCCGAATTCCTACCGTGGTCCGCACCGCATCCGACCAGGACGAGCAGTCCGGTCAACGCGGCACCACCGACCGCCATCCGCAGGCGCCGGGTTCGATCAAAATACATACTTCGACACATTCTCGTTTCGAACTCCCCCGGGTTTCGATATCAATACGGCATCCCGACACCGTACTTGGCATTCATGCTGGCCGCCCACCGCACCCGCGCCGAGGTCGCCGAACCGCGCACAGCGACAACGGCTTACGACGTGGTCGAACAGTATGAACACCGGGACTCGCGCACCCGGATGGCGTCGGTCGGCCGCTATCGGCAGCGATGCCCGCATGCCGCAGGCGGCGGACCGCACCCGTGAACTCATCCTTGAGAACGTACTCGACGGATTGATCGCATCCCACTTTTGCCAGGCATGACGCAAATGTGACACCGCATCACGGCTGCGTCGAACCCACTCGCGGACAAGGGCTCTCATGACCGGGTCGGCATACCAGGGTCGACGTCCGTAGCGCCGATGACCACCTTTTCGCTGGTAGCCGTCCCGGCGGTCGCTGCGGCAAGGGCGTGTCGCCCTGGCGCACAAGCACGCGGGCAGCGCAGGATAGGGCAATGGAGCTGACTTCGGTACACATCGATAAGCCGGACGATCTCAATGTCATCATCGGGCAGGCTCACTTCATCAAGACCGTTGAGGATCTGCACGAGGCACTGGTGGGGATCAGTCCGCATCTGCGGTTCGGGTTGGCATTTTGCGAGGCGTCGGGGCTGCGATTGGTCCGGACCTCCGGTAATGACGATGAGCTGACCGAACTCGCCACCAAGAACGCGGTCGCGCTGGGCGCGGGACATTCGTTCATCGTCTTTCTGCGCGAGGGGTATCCGGTCAATGTGCTCAATGCGGTGCGGCAAGTTCCCGAGGTCTGCGGAATCTATTGTGCGACAGCCAATCCGGTGGAGATCCTGATTGCCGAGACCGAGCTGGGACGAGGGATTCTCGGCGTTGTCGACGGTGGTGCGCCGCTGGGCGTCGAAGGTCCCGACGATCAGCGCGACCGCAAACAGTTGCTGCGTCAGATCGGGTACAAGTTGTAGGCGGCTCACCGTTTGCCCAGGTGAGGCACGAACAACCAACCGCCACCGCCGGTGAGTTCGAGCCGGGCGGTGTGGTGCTGGTCGACGGTTGTGCGGTGCGCGGTGCTGAACAAAATGATGTCGGGGAGTTCGGTGCGGATGAGGGTGTAGAGGGAGAATTCCAGACCTTCGTCCACGGCCGATGTCGCCTCGTCCAGGAATGCCGCCTCGGGGCGGATCAGAATAATCCGAGCGAACGCCAATCGCTGCTGTTCACCGGGCGACAGGATATTCGCCCAATCGGCCTGGTCATCCAATCTGGTCGCCAGATGGCCGAGTTGCACCTTCATGAGGGCCGCACGCAACTCCGCATCGGAGGCGCTGTCGGGTGCCGCGGGATAGGTGACGGCCCTGCGCAGATCGCCCAGCGGGAGGTACGGCAGTTGTGAGATGAACAAGGTGCCGGTAGCCTCCGGTCGGCCGACGACACCACGGGTGTAGGGCCACATCTCCGCGATGGCGCGCAACAGCGTCGTCTTGCCGGTCCCGGAAAGCCCCTTGACGACCACCGCATCCCCGCTGCGCAGGCGCAGATTCAACGCCTCGATCAGGACAACGCCGTCGGGCTTCGACACGTCGACCTTTGTCAACTCCACCGAACCGTCCAACGCGCGCACGCCGATGGTGGGCAGTCGGCGCGATTCCTCACTTGCCTCGACGAGACCGTACAGGCGCAGCATGGTCGCGCGGAAGGACGCGAATTGGCTGTAGCTGTTGCGGAAGAACGATAGCGAGTCCTGGATCTGTCCGAATGCGGAACCGGTCTGATTGACATCACCGAGTGTGAGCGTTCCGACGAAGAAGTGCGGCGCCTGGATGAGCCATGGAAAAACCTTGGCCACCTCGGTAGCCGCTGAATTCCAGCCGATGAAACGGGTGGTGAACAGGACCAGGCGATAGTAGACGCGCAGCACTTCCGCGAACAGCGCACGCAATCCCGTACTTTCCGCGCCCCCGCCGCGGTAGAAGGCGATGCGCTCGGCATTCTCGCGCAATCGGACCAGTGCATAGCGGAAGTCGGCCGTGACGGCCTGATATCGGAAACCGAGCTGGATCAGTGGACGGCCGAGCCAGAAAGCAATGACCGTGGCCACCAGCACGTAGCTGAACACCAGGAATACCATGGCCCGTGGAATTTCGACACCGGCAATCATCAGCGGCTCCGAAAGGTGCCACAGGATCTCGCTGAAGGACACCACCGACACAACGGCGGTGACGGCCCCGAGGGACAGGGTCCGTGCACCCGAGATCATATCGCCGACATCCTGTTGGATGCGCTGATCCGGGTTATCGATAGGCTTGTTGATGAATCGGGCCCGATAATAGGCTCGATCCTCGATCCACGTTTCGGTGAGATGGTCGGTAAGCCAACGACGCCAGCCGATTTCGAAGATCTGACCGAGATAGAAATCCAGCTGGGTGCGCACCACTTCGGTGATGGCGAGCAAGGCGAAGATGGACAGCGAATGCCAGAACGCGTTCTCGGCGGCGTCGAGCCCGTGGCCGTCACGGCGCCCCATCGCCTGGGCGGCACGCTGTAGTGCCGAGAACATGTCATTGCCCTGATAGGACAGCAGCACTTGCACCCGGACCGATAAAACGGCACTCAATATCAGCACCCCGACCATCGGGATACTGCGCAATGCCGCCCGACCGGTGAAAAACCCGCCGGTGACAGTCCGGAAGTGTCGACCCCATACAGTGATCCGCAGCAACAACACCACGGCAAGCAGAAAGACCACGGCGGTGATCGGAAAGGCAATGAGCAGCCACCGCGCCGACCCGGCGAGTTCGTCGCTCCAGTCGCGTGACGCAGGCACCGCAGTCTCCGATCGTTTCCGGGCAGCATCGAAACAGCAGTCGAGAATTCGCCCGGCGTCGGGCGTGCGAATGCCAACGTTACTTGCTACCTACGCAAACTCGGTGGATCCTGATCGACTCGCAGTACACAGCGGGTGCGGGTGTAGATCGTCGGCATGCACTCGTTGCAGTGGATACACGCCGACCGTGTGCGCTGATCGGCTTGAATGCGGTGCAGCAGATCCGGTTCGCGCAGCAGCGCCCGCCCCATCGCGACGAAATCGAAACCCTCGCCCATCGCCCGCCGCATGGTGTCGAAGTCGGTGATACCGCCCAGGAGAATGAGCGGCATCGACAGCTCCGCACGGAACTGACGGGCGCGCTCGAGCAGATATGCGTCCCGATACGGATACTCACGCAGAAAGGCCCGGCCCATCAGGCGAAAGCCCCACCGCGCCGGTGCGGGAAGAACTTTCGCGAATTCCTTGCGCGGTGCGGCGCCGTGGAACAGCAGCATCGGGTTGAGCAATGAACTTCCGGCGGTCAACTCCAAGGCGTCCAACGCACCGTCCGCCTCCAGCCACGAGGCGACCCGCAACGACTCCGGAATCGAAAGTCCGCCGCGCACACCGTCTTCCATATTCAATTTGGCAGTTACGGCCAAACGGTCGCCCACCGCATCGCGTACCGCCCGCGCGACCTCGCGAGCGAGTCGGGCCCGATTCTCCGGTGATCCGCCGTATCGGTCCTTGCGCCGGTTCAGCAACGGACTCAGGAACGAACTCACCAAATAGTTGTGGCCGAAATGGATTTCGACCGCATCGAAACCCGACTGCTCGGCCAGTCGGGCCGCATTCGCGAAATCCGCGATGACCGCGGCGATTTCGGACAGATCCGGAACATGCATGGGACGCATGCCGAGTGGACTGAACATTCGACTCGGCGCCACTGCTGGTGCGCGATTGGATGCGGCATTCGCCACCGGGCCCGCATGCCCCAGCTGGGCACTGGCCGCCGCACCTTCGGCATGCACCGCATCGGTGAGCCGGCGCAATCCCGGCACGGCCTCCGGACGCATCCAGATCTGATGCCGGTCGGTGCGTCCGCCCGGTGATGTGGCGCAGTAGGCGAGTGTGGTCATCCCGACGCCACCGGCCGCGACTTCCCGATGGAAATCGATCAATTCGTCGGTGACCAGCGCATCCGGTGTCCGTCCCTCGAAGGTCGCCGCCTTGATCACCCTGTTGCGCAACGTGACCGGGCCCAGCGTGGCCGGCGCGAATACCTCGTTCATTTCCGCTGTCCCTTCGCCGCGGTGAGTCCGGCGACCACGAAATCGCGCAGCGTGCGCACCGCCTCGTCCGACATCTCACGCTCGCCCGTGCCGACACCACCGAACTGCACGATGATCGATTCGAATGCCAACGCCCATCGCCGCCGACTCTCGGACTCACTCACCTCCGGCAGCAAACCGACCCAGTCGTCCATTCGGAACCACGGCCGATGCCACACCGTCGGATGTCGTCCGAGGACGACCTGGGCCAGCAGCCGCAGGTGCAACCGCCCGACCGGATCGGCCGCCAGCCCGATGAACGGCTCGATCACCGCGTCCACGACCGCCGCCACCGATCCGTGCGCATCGGTCACCTCGGTCAGCCGTTCGGCCCACAGCGATCCGAGCCGATCCTCCAGCAGCGCCGCGACCAGCGCCTCCTTCGACCCGAAGTGATAGTGCACCGAGGCCGAATTCGCCCCCGCCGCCGCACACACCGCCCGCACCGACACGTCGTCATACCGCTCGGTCAGCAATAGCCGCTCGGCCGCGAGCAGGAGCCGCTCCCGAGTCCCCGTTGCCGTTGTCCGCTCTGTCATGCACAGAGTCAACCACGGTTCCAATCATCGATTCAAGCATTGATTGAATCAATGATTGACAGACCCGGAGCTATCATTGGGCCACCTCGATGCGGGCGGGGATTCCGATGGCGCACTGCGCCGCGAAAACGACCTGACCAGGACGGAGCATGATGAGTCAGCACATCGGCTACCGGAGAATCTATGAAGCGCCCATTCCCTCCGATGGAACCCGGGTCCTCGTCGATCGGGTGTGGCCGCGTGGGATGCGGAAGGAGGATGCGCATCTGGACGAGTGGATGCGCGATATCGCTCCGTCGACCGAACTGCGCCAGTGGTACGGCCATCGGCCGGAACGGTTCGCCGAATTCCGTCGCCGATATCTGGCCGAATTGCGGGACGCGCGACATCGCGACGCGGTCGCACAACTGCGGGAGCTGGCCAGCCGACATCCGGTGACGCTATTGACCGCCACCCGCGATATCGACCACAGCCAGGCCGCAGTCCTCGCGAACTGGGTTGCGGCGCAGGAGAATTCGCCGGACTAGACGGCAGGTCAGTCGAGTCCGCGGGCGCGATGCAGGAAGCGGAATGCCGCCGGAAGCGGCTTCGGATCACGCTGGGCGGGGGCGCGCAAAGACCACGAGGTCAGCGTCAGAGCGGTGAACACCAGCGGACCTGCCCATTTGGCGGCCGGATCGCCGACGCTCAGATGTGAGGCAGCCGCACCTCCGTACACGAAAACCAATCCGGCATAAGCCCATTCCTTCAGTCGCGGGAATCCGGGGGTCACCACTGCACCCACTGCGAGGAGCTTGGCGCTGCCGAGGATTGTCGCGAAGTACATCGGGTACTCCAGACGGGCGAAGGTGTCCTGGACATAGGGGATACGCGCCAAGTCCCAATAGGAACCGACGACGGATTCGGTGAGCACCGCTGCGGTGGTCGCGACAAACGCGGCGAACTTCGCCCGTTCCGTCCAGGTGGTACCGGCCAGCGAATTGATCAGTCCGGCAATGCGATTGATCTCGGTGCTATCGGGTTCACCTGATATCGCGGGCGGGGCCTGCGGATGGGAGGTCATGATTCATGTCCTTTCGAAACGAACGTTGTGTCCGCGCCGCCATGCGAAACCGCTCTGAGAATTAGGGAGCGCGGGGGGGATTTGAACCGTGAGCCGATGCGGGCAGCGGCTGGTGCAGGACGCTGCCCGCGTCTGGTCTATCGCTCGTCGACGATCTCGCCGGTCTCCGCAGTGGCGTCCTCGGTCAGCGCCATTGTGGCGCCCACCAGCGGGAAGCCTTGCGAGGCACCGATCGCCGCCAGCATCTGCTCCGCCGACTCCCACCGCCAGGTATCGGAGTAGCTGCCGTCCTCGAGCCGGGTAAGTCGCGTCTCGGTCAAACCCGGGTTCGCCCCGCGGATTCCGTCGATCAGGGTGGCGCGCTGTGCCAGGAGCGCGTCGAGTCGGTCGGCCGCTACGCGATAGTGATGAATCCGTACCACAGGCATGGTGCAGTCCTTACTACTGGTCGAATGAGGGTGAAGGAACTGCCAGTTCCAGGCTTCCTTCATCGTCGTGGTGACAACGAAAAGCCTCACATCGAGCCGGAATCGCTGGTAGTGCGTGCAACACCGGTCTCGTGTGCATCTTCCGGTGCCGACGGTATGCAATATGCACAGTCGCCGACCCGGATCTGCGCCGAGAGTAGAACTCGCCACCCTGTGCCGATGCCGCCTGCGCCGAGCACACGAACCCGCATGTCCCGCAGTCCCTGACCTCCGGTCCCGACGGCCTGTGCCTCGACGCCATCTACGGTGAGGTGCCCCGGCCCGAGCACACCGGGGATCGGCGCGCCGATATCACCGCCATGCTCATCGGCTGACGCACGGTGATGTTGCGGCACCGGTGATCGATCACCCTGGTGGGGCGCCCCATGATCGGACCGAACATTCTGGCGCACATGGAGTTTCTGCAGGCGTCACTGCTTCGCGCCGGGCTCACCGACGCATGCCTGGCCGTTCTCGGCTCGTTGATCTTCCGAGAATCCCGTGCTGTCCAAGGTCATGCGCGGTAGTGCGAGGTGACCGAGTCCTGTCCGGTGTAGTTCGGTCCTGCGTGGTTGTCGGCACCGAGATACCGGAGCTCCCAGCGGGGCAGGCCGTGTCCGGCGCGGGTGAGTCGATGGTTCCTGGTGTCGTACTGGAATCCGTTGCGACGCAGCGAGGTAGTGAATGGCCTACCGACCGGTGAGCCGTCGGCCCACCGGATCGAGGACGCATCGAAGTTGGCGACCAACTGGCCGTCGGCGGTGAGCCACGACGCCATTCGGGTCAGCGCGGCAATCTTGTCACCGAGGCGACCGGCAGAGCAGCGATATGGGCTAGGCTCAGCAGTCTGCGGAACCCATCACCTGATCGGAACCGCGCGGCGGTGGGGCTCGCCGTACCCGAACCGCGGTCACGCACCGCCAACGGTCCCTACTTGTGATGACCGGCGCCCACACTTGGGCGCGCCACGAGTAGGAGAATCCGTGCCCACACCCCCACCCGCCACCACAGTCGGATCAGATCCGTTCGCTGCCCGACCGCGTCGTGCACGGCTGCGCGAGCACGTCCCCATCCTTGCTGTGATCGCCCTCGGCGGCGCGATCGGCGCCACCGCCCGCTACGCCGCTGCACTGCTGTGGCCGACCGCCTCCGGCGCGTTCCCCTGGACCGTGCTGCTGGTCAACATCACCGGGTGCGCCGCGATGGGCGCCCTCATGGTGCTGATCGCCGAAGTCTGGACCGCACAACGACTGCTGCGCCCATTCCTGGGCACCGGTGTCCTCGGCGGCTACACCACCTTCTCCACCTACGCTGCCGGCTTCCACCACCTCGTCGACACTCGTCACCCTGCCGCCGGCCTGATCTACCTCGCCGCCACACCGATCCTCGCGCTGACCGCCACCTGGACCGCCGCCACTCTCACCCACACCCTCATCGACCGGAGGACACGATGACCCGCCTCACCGGAGATGCGCTACGCCTGACGGTGTTCATCGGCGAAAGCGATACCTGGCACCACAAACCATTGTTCAGCGAGATCGTCCACCGCGCCCACCACGCCGGACTCGCCGGGGCCAGCGTGTTCCGCGGCGTGGAAGGCTTCGGCGCATCCTCACGCGTCCACACCACCCGACTGCTGTCGCTGAGCGAGGATCTGCCGGTCGCCATCGTCGTCATCGATTCCGCCGACCGCATCCGCGCATTCCTGCCCCAGCTCGACGAACTCGTCGCCGAAGGGCTCGTCATCCTCGACCCCGTCGAAGTCATCCGCTACGTCGGCCGCACCGAACAATCATGACCTGGCTGCTCGTCATCGCCGGGGCCGCGATCGGCGCTCCCGTGCGCTACCTCACCGACCGGCTCGTCCAAGCCCGCCACGACACCGTCTTTCCCTGGGGCACCCTCACCGTCAACGTCGTGGGCAGTCTCACGCTCGGATTTCTCACCGGCGCGGCCACCGCAGCAGCAGTAGGCCCCAACCTGCAATTGCTGATAGGCACCGGCTTCTGCGGTGCCCTGACCACCTACTCGACCCTGTCCTACGAAACCCTGCGCCTGACCCAAACCGGCGCACGCTTCCACGCGATCGCCAATCTCGCCGCCACGATCACCGCGGGGATCGGCGCCTTCTACACCGGCACCGCACTCACCCAAGCCCTCTGGCACTGAACCAACCACCACACGAGCCGCACCGCCCCACGAGTCACACCAAGCCCCAGCCCAAGGCACGGCACCCGTTGTGCCATGGGTAAACGGGATTCTCGATAGTCCATCGGCTACCGAGACGCGGTGGTCCGATCGAACTCCCGCGACGGCCGCGCCGCGATCGGCAGCATCTCGGATTCTGCGAAACGCGAGTTCTGGTGCAGGGTGTCAGGCGATTCGGGCGCTTTGGCCGCCGTCCACCGGCAGCACGGCGCCGGTGATGAAGGCGGCCTCATCGGAGGCCAGGAAGAGGGCGGCATGGGCCACGTCCCATGCGGTGCCCTGGCGTTGGTTCAGCGGGACCATCCGGTCGCGCGCCGCACGCAGTTCGTCCTGGTTCACGCCCAACGCCGAGGCCATGCCCTCGATCGCCATCGGGGTATCGATGAGGCCGGGCATGATGGTGTTGGCGCGGATGCCGAAGGAGGCGTTCTCCATGGCCAGGGCATGGGTCAGGGCGTTCAGCCCGGCTTTGGAGACCTTGTAGGCGACCAGCGGGGCCGAGCAGACCGCGGCGATGGACGAGACGTTGATGATGACGCCCGTCCGGCGTTCGCGCATGTGCGGGATGATCTGGCGGCAGACCGTCCAAGGGGCGCGCAGGTTGACCGCCTGGATGCGGTCCCAGGCGTCCTCGGTGACGTCGAGCGCGCCGCCGTCACCGGCGCCGATGCCGATGTTGTTGTGCAGGACGTCGATACGGCCGAAGGCATCCAGCGCGGTGCGGGCGATGGCGGCGCAGTCGGACGGGTCGGTGATGTCGGCGACCAGCGGACGGGCGGTGCCACCCGACTCGGAGATCAGCGCGCAGGTCTCGAGCAGCGATTTCTCGTCCCGGTCGACGGCAAGCACCTGGGCGCCTTCGCGAGCGAACAGCAGGGCCGTGGCCCGGCCGTTGCCAATGGTCGTGCCGGGGGTCTGGCCGGCGCCGCAGACGACGGCGACCTTGTCGAGCAGACGTCCTGTCATGACGGGAATCCCTCCAATCCTTCGTCCAGGGCGACCTGGAAGGTGTTCAGCGCAGTGGAAACGAGCGTGTACTGGCCGACGGCGAAGACGATGTCCAGGACCTGCTGCAGCGTCCAGTCCCGGCTCAGAGCCGCCCACAGGGTGTCGTCCATGGTGTGGGTGGCGACGAGTTGGTCGGTGGCGTGCAACAGGACAAGGTCGCGCTCGGGCCAGTCGGTGGCGTCCGAGGCCGCCTTGTCGATCTCCGGACGGGTCAATCCCGCCCTCTCGCCCAGCTTGCGATGCTGGGCGAACTCGTACTCCGAGCCACACCGCCACCCGGTGCGCAGGATGACCAACTCGCGCTCGCGTGCCGGCAGCGTCGAGCTGACCAGAACGTGGCGGCCGAACACCAGCCAGCGGTGCAGCAGGTCGGGATGGTGGGCCAGGGTCGTGAAGATGTTCAGCCGACCGAGCTGGTCGAGCGTCGTTCGGGTGGGCTCGTCCCAGTCGGCCTCGACGGTGGGGGGAACTCGCATAGGAACAGCACCTTTCAGATAATGATCGTTCGCCGAATGGTCATTATTCAAGTTTGGTATGCTGTCCGCAAGACCCCAGGAGGATGTTTTGCCCGAACCGACCACCCGGCGGCAGCGTCAGGAGCAGACCCGCGCCAAGCTGCTGGACGCCGCCGCCCGCGTGTTCGCTCGCCGTGGTTACGACGGGGCTTCGGTGCCGGAGATCGCCGCCGAAGCCGGGTTGTCGACCGGCGCGATCTACTCGAACTTCGACGGCAAGGTAGACCTGTTCCACACGCTGATGGCCGGGGAGATGCGCCGTCAGAGCGAGCGCCGCGTCCGCCGTGTGACAGCCTCGCCACAGGAGGCTGTCGCCGCCGCCAGTGCCCAGTGGGCCGACTTCGTCGAACACCACCGCGACTCGGTCCTGCTTCTGCTCGAGTTCTGCCTCAGCGCTGCCCGCGACAACCCTTCCGCCAGCCTCCACGCCGCCGAGGAGTTCACTCGCGTCCGAGCCGATCTGGCCGGCCTCGCTCCCGACGCCCCACCCCATTTGGCCGCCGCCCTCCAGGCCCTCGCGTACGGCTACGGTCTCCAGCGCCTGGTCGACCCCGACTCCACCGACAAATCGTCCCTCGTCGACGCCTTCACTTGGCTCCTCAACGGAGCGTTGAAGACCTAGGACCTGCCTGCGTGGGCTGCTATTGGCCCCATCCACCGAGAGGTCCAACACGAAATCGATCGAGTCCGGTCGCGGTCTTATTCAGCGCAAATCATCCCATGACCATGCGGCGGCTGCGCTGGCGTCAGGCTCATGCCCGAACCCGAGGTCGCCCGAGGCATTGCCTACGAACATGTACTCATCGAACAATCCTGCGGCGGCAACCCGGCGTGCGAGTTGGTCAGCTTGTTCGCTTGTCCCTGCGGCACGCAATTCGCTGACTACGCTTGCGAATCCGTAGTTAGGCGTGAGTTCGTTGGCAGCTCGGTGTGCGAGTGCAGTGGATTGCTCGGTCGCGCCCGCCGCCCGCAACCCGTGGATCAGCTCGATCAGGTTGTGCGGATTATCGAGGGGGACTTCGGTGGCGGCTCGGTGTGCGAGCTGGGTGATCAGTTCGGTCGCACCCGTGTCCTGTAATGCGCTGAGCAGTCGAGTAACGCCGTAAACGTCGTCGAGGGAAAGGTAGGTGGCGGCTCGGCGTGCAAGTTCAGCGAATTGTTCGGTCGCGCCTGCCGTCCACAACCAGTGCATCAGCTCGATCAGGTGGTGTGGGTTGTCGAGGGGGACTTCGCTGGCGGCTCGGCGTGCGAGTTCAGCGACTTGCTCGGTCAAGCCCGCGTCCTGCAGCGCAGTGAGCAATTCAGTGGCGCCGTAGACATAGTCGAAAGTAGCGGCGTTGGTGGCGGCTCGGCGTGCAAGTTCAGCGAATTGTTCGGTCGCGCCTGCCGCCCGCAACCAGTGCATCAGCTCGATCAGGTCATGTGGGTTGTCAAGGGAGACTTCGACGGCGGCTCGGCGTACGAGTTCAGTGACTTGCTCGGTCAAACCTGCGTCTTGTAGTGCGCTGAGCAGTCGAGTAACGCCGTAAACCTTGTCGAGAGGGAAGTCGGTGGCGGTTCGGCGTGCGAGTTCAGCGAGTTGTTCGGTCGCGCCTGCATCCTGGAGCGCGTTGAGCACTAGAGACACCCCGACGGCGCTGTCGAAAGTGACGTTGGTGGCGGTTCGGCGTGCGAGTTCAGCGAGTTGTTCGGTCGCGCCTGCGTCCCGTAGTGCGTTGAGCAGTAGAGAGACACCGAAGGCGTTGTCGACGGAGATTTCGGTGGCCGCTCGGTAGGCGAGTCGGCCAGCTGGTTCGGTCGCGCCTGCGTCCTGAAGCGCGTTGAGCAGTAGGGCGACGCCGTACGCGTTGTCCGGAGCGACATTGGCGGAGGCGTCCTGTGCGAGTTCAGCGACCTGTTGGGTCGCGTGAGCGTCCTGGAGCGCGTTGAGCAGTAGGGCGACGCCGTGCGCGTTGTCGAGCGGGAAGTCGGTGGCGGCTCGATGTGCGAGTTCGGCAACTTGTTCGGTCGCGCCTACAGCCCACAACCCGCTCAACAGTTCAATGAGGTTGTCTACGTAAGCGATCGTGGCGGTAGCTACAGGCGCGAAAATGAACTGCGCTGCTGTGGTCGATCCCGGTTGCAGCCACTTGTCGACACTTGTCGGTGTGTCGAGGGGAAAGTTGGTGGCGGCTCGGCGTGCGAGTTCAGCGACTTGTTCGGTCGCGCCTGCGTTCTGAAGTGCATCGAGCAGTAGGGCGACGCCGTGGGCGTCGTCGAGGGGAAGGTCGGTGGCGGCTCGATGTGCGAGTTCAATGACTTGTTCGGTGACATCGGCGTTCTGAAGTGCATCGAGCAGTTGCGCGATCGCGGCTTCGTCATCGACGGGGACTCCGGTCACGGCCCTACGTGCCAGTGCATTGGCCTGTTCGGCTGCACCCACGCCCTGCAGACCTTTGAGCAGCCGAGCCACACTGCGTGCGTCATCCAGCGGGAAGTCGGCGGCTGCCCGGTGTGCAAGCTTGCTGACCTGTGGGGTCAGGCTCGCGTGCCACATCCCCCTCAGAAGACCGGTCACTTTCTCGGCGTCGCGGATCGGAAAGTCGGCGGCTGCCCGGCTTGCGAAGTCATCGACGGATTGATCAGTAGCACCAGCGAACCGCAATTTGACCAGCATGTCAGCCGCTTCATCGCTGCTGCCCGAGAATGCAACGTGCTCGGCAACCCACGCGAGCAGTTGCCGCCGATACGTATGCTGCAGCCCCGGCAGAGGTAGCGAAAGCAATTGACGCGCAGCTGCTATGTCGCCGTGGCCGGTCGCGTTCTTCCACAGTTGCGTGGCGTCGCGGTACAGGCCCCGATGCCATGCCGCGTGACCTAGAGCGGTCAGGCATCCGGCGTAGGCGTGGTCGGCAGCTGCTTCCCAGAACCCGATCGGTGGAATTGTTTCCGCGCGGGAGGTGCGACCGTACTGGTCGAGGTAGTCGGCCAGTACGAAGGTCGGCACGACCGCGGGTGCCGGACCGCCGTTCGGCGTCCGAGATCGGTTTCGGCGGCCTCTCCGGCCCTGCGCGGGAAGCGAATTGACTCGGGTAACGGGTCCGCGGGCTCCTTTGCACGGTTCGCTGGTTTCGGCGAGGGCACGTTCGAGCCAGTCTTCGGTGAGGCCATCGCGATCTACACCCGTGAGGTAGTCCGGTACCGCGTCGCGAAGAAGGCCATAGGGCAGGCTGTTCGGGTGTCCCATTCGCACCGCGTCCATCGCCACCTCGATAACCGCCTTGGCGACCGGAGAACTGGAAAAGCGGTAATGCCGAACCAGTTCGGGACCGCCCGCGAGATACTGTGTGACCTGGTCGTCCTCAGCGCGTTCGACCGCCATGGCCAGCCGCGGATCCGTAGTCGCGGCCCGGCGCATCGCCTCCAGCGCCGCTCCGGTGAACGCATTCGGAACCTCGATCACACTGCCGTCGAGAAGCTTCGAGGTCTGCGCGGCCGGGTCACGGCACAACCGGTCGTGATGAATCGGCCACAGCGTGCCCAACACCAGTACCGGCGACCGCGTGTTGTCGGTCAATAGCGTCTGCAGGGCCAGAGCGGCTCGTTCACCATGGTCGCCGACCAGGTATCGCTGGGTTTCGTTCAGCCACACAATCGTTCGGGACCGAACCCGACTCAGCTCATCGAGCGCCTGGCTGCGGGTGGGGCTCTGCGGGTGCCACAGCCGCCATCCGCCGCCGTTCCGCAACGGTGCCAACGCTTCCCACAGCGCCCGTGTCTTACCGGTCGACGATCCCGCCACAAGCACCGCTATGCCGCTCTCACCGGCAGCGGCCCGACGCACCACAACTCCCAGTTCCTCGTCATGCCGCCGAGGCACATACGCTGGAAGAAGCTGGAGGTCTGCACCGGTATCGACGGTGATCGGCTTGTGCACCTCCAGCGCGAACGGATCCGTCACTGCCTCCAACGGCACGCCTGGCGCTCGCACGCGTGCTCGCTGGTATGCCTGCTCCCATACCGCCAACTCCGCGCCTGCGATGCCGCACGCGGTCAGCACCTGTTCGACAGTGTCCCAGCGCGGCAGACCGGTCTTGCCGCTGACCATGTCGCTCAGCGTCGTCTTGCCCACGTTCCCATTCGTCTTCCGGATGAGCGCGTCGTAGCTGAGATGCCGGTGAGCGAAAAGCATTTTCAGCGCTGCCCGCAGATCGTCGGGAGTACTGACCGCGGCGACATCGACCATCGTCCTCGCCCCCTCGCCGGTCTTCGCTGGTTCGGTTTCGTTCGGTTCCCTGATGACAGTATGGCTGCGCGGCCCCGTCTGTCGGCGAGTTGTGATCGGTCCAGCGAACCGCGATGTGTCCGAACGGCTCTCAGGCCGATCGTTGCCGCATGACAACCGAGATCCTCGCCACCATCGTCGTAATCCTGCAAGCCGCGACAGCAATACCTCGCGCGCTCACCGAGCTTCTACACGCCTGCCGATCAGCCCATACGGCCGTGCGCGATCTACGAAACGGGCATCGCCGATCCCACTCAGGACCAGTGGATGACGATTGTGCGCACGACCTGGATAGCGACGGTCAACGCTGTCCGCGGTGAGGGCGAGCTCGCGGCCGGCGGCCTCCCCGGCTTGGATCGAGCGGCCGCGGTCCGGCTGTGCGGGAACCCGTGCCGGGCTAGATCGGTAGTGCGATGTCGCCGATGCCGCGCCGATCCTTGATCGCGGACCGATCCGCCGAGCGCCAGTGCGGCCCAGGTGATGGAGGCGCTGGTGGCCGAGCGCCGCCCCGACCGGCCGGTAGCGCCAATGGCCGGTACCGCCGCGGTCGGGGCGGTTGTGCATCTGCTGGGCACCGCCATCGAGGAGGGCCGGGACCTGATGAGCGGCATCCTGGCCGACAGCTCCTATCGTCAGCTGCTGGCCTGACGGCCCGGCCTCACTTCAGGTGTCGGGCGAAGAACCGGTTCCCGGCGTCCCCCTCGAACGGCGGGACGCCGGTGTGTCCGCCCATATTGGCGTGCAGCGTCTTCTGCTCGGAGCCGAAGGCGTCGAACAGGTCCAGGGCCAACTGCCGGTCGTTTCCTTCGTCGTCCCACTGCAGCAGAACCTGCAGCGGAATGGTGACCTGCCGGGCCTCCTCGAACATGGTGCGGGGCACGAAACTCCCGGCGAACAGCAGGGCGGCCGCGATGCGCGGCTCGACCACCGCCAGCCGGAGGCCGATGGCGATCACCCCTCCCGAGTACCCGACCGGGCCGCCGATCTCGGGCAGCGCAAGGAGGACGTCCAGGAGGGCCCGCCATTCCGGGACCGCCTTTTCGACCAGCGGCAGGACGAGCCGGTCGACGATCTCGTCGACCGGCTCGCCGGCCGCCAGCGCCCGACGCAGGTCGGCGCGGGCCTGCTCGGCGGCGGCCGAACGGGGCCGGTCACCGCTCCCGGGGAGCTCGATGGTGGCCGCGGCGAAGCCCTCCGCCGCGCAGTGTCGGGCCCGGGCCACCAGTCGTGGGTACATCTTGTGCAGTCCGCCTGGGTGGCCGACCAGGATCAGCGGGGCCGGTGCGGATGCGGATCCGGGCGTCCACAGGATGCCGGGGATCTCGCCGAGGGTGAATTCGCGCTCGAGGACGCCGTCGTCGAGGCGCTGTTCGGAAATGAAGTGCATGGTCGTGCCTTTCGGGAGTGCTCTTGAACGGCGCTCCCGGACGACCTATCGCCCGACCGTGACCCCTGAGGGGAGCACCCATGTCGATACTGCGTTCACGGGTACCACCTCCTCGTTCTCTGGCACGGCCTCCGGAAAAGTAGCAGTGGTCGCCGTGGTCCGCCAACAGGTTTTTTGCGGAGGCTCCGGGCCGGATGCCACGAAGCCACTCGAGCACCGATGAGTTTCGAGCGCGGAGGACGTCTACCCGGTCATGAGGAGACTGATCTACGGATTCAGCGTGTCCCTGGACGGCTACATCAACGACCGCGACGGCAACATCGACTGGACCAACCCGGACGACGAGCTGCACCAATTCCACAACGACCGCTACCGCGAGATCGAGGTCTCGCTGCACGGCCGTCGCCTGTACGAGCTGATGGCCGAGTACTGGCCGCAAGTGCCAGAGGACGCGCCGCGCATCGAGCGTGAGTTCGCCACGCTCTGGACGGAGAAGCCGAAGGTCGTCTTCTCCCGCACGCTCACCGAGGTCCACTGGAACAGCACGCTGATCAGCGAGAACGCGGTCGAGGAGGTCCGCAGGCTCAAAGCCGGAGGCGATGGCGTCATGGAGGTCGGTGGCGCCAGCCTCGCAGCCTCGCTGATACCACACGGGCTCATCGACGAATACCAGCTGTTCCTCTCGCCCGCGGTGCTCGGCGGCGGCACACCGATGTTCCCATCGCTGGCCGAGCGCATCCAGCTCCGATTGGCCGAGACAAGGCACTTCAACACCGCGGTGATGCTGCGCTATCTCGCCGACTGAGGTCCGTTCAACCGCAGCAGCTCCCGCTACTCGTCGATCTCGTTCCCGTGCTGATTCGCCATCTTCGTGTACTGGTCGCGCCCCATCACCCAATCTCGCTGCCGCTGCGGGTGTTCCACCATTACCGGTACAAACCCGGCGCGAGGCAGTCCAGAACCGCTCGCGCACACCGACTCCCCACCACCTGCCAACGGCAGTCCGATCGGTCGCGATGCCCACCCCGGGGACTGTCCGTTCCGGCTTGATTCTTCGATTGAAATCTCCTCGAGCCGCGATCCGAAATGTTCGGTCGTGTCGTCTTGTTCGGATCGAGTTTTCGGATTTTCTGCGCTTGGCGGTGCGGGTGCCATTCGGGGCGTTCCTCGGTTGATGACGACGTCTGCCTGCATGCAGGGTCCTGTTCGACCAGCGTGTCGGCGCGTCAGCGGGTGCGGGCGCGCGGGATCTTCTAGCGTCGGGTCAGGAAGGGGTTGCGGCAGCGTGGGCAGCGGCCGCCTGGCTGGGCTCGGCGATCGACGACGGCGAGGAGTGCAGGCTTGAACACGTTTTGGGATTACGCAGGCGGACCGCTTTTAGGGCTCGCCATCACGGTGGTCTTCTGGCTGATGGTCTGGGGCGCGGTCTCGGTCGCTCGTGTCCGGTCGGGAGGGCGGTCCCGGTTGGGCCGCGTCAACGTCTTCGATGCGACACTAGGGCGATTGCCACAGCGGCGGGGCTGGAGGCGAGAAGTATTGCCCCTGACGTTGCTCGTCTTTGTCCCCATCGCGGCTTGTGGGGTGGTGTTGGACGTTCTCGGAGTGATACCCGACTGGGGGCTGGCGGCGATCCTCGTTGCTGGCATCGGCGTGGCAACAACCGTGTCCCGTGTGCGGTTCCTGATGCGTGCGTCGACGTCCGATGAGTAGCGTCGCGTGGCGTCATCGCGTAGCGGCCGGTCCAGCCCGGCCGACCACTACTCTGCCCGAGGTGAGTCACCCGGATGCTAGCCCGGTACGGGCTTGGCCGCGTTGGGGATTCAGCCCGGCGAGGAGGTAACCGAAGAGCTGATGGAGGCCATGTTCGGATTGGGGATCGGCCTGTGCAGTGTTCAGTTTGACCTTCACGTATGCGTCAATCCTTAGCGTCGGTGGCATGACCATGACGACGCGAACCTCCCGAGCAGTCCAGCTCGCCGTGCGACCGGACGGATTTCCGGCACTGTCCGACTTTCGGCTGGTTGAGCAGCCGGTATCCGAACCCGCGCCGGGGCAGGTGATGGTGCGGAATCTGTACATGTCGCTCGATCCAGGGATGCTGATGCAGATCGGGGCCTATCCGGGAATTCCCGTGCCGCCCTTCGTTATCGGGGACGTGATGGCAGGCGACGCGGTCGGCGAGGTCGTCGCATCCGCCGATCCGGGTGTCCCGGAGGGGGCACTGGTGCTGCATCGGCTCGGTTGGCGTGAGTATGCCGTGGCCGAGGCGGATGCGGTGCGGATCGTGGATCCGCACGCGTATCCGTCGCCGTCGGCATATCTGGGGTTCGGGCTGGTCGCCTACGCGGGCCTGACGGTGGCCGCCGGGCTGCGCGCGGGCGAGACCGTGTTCGTTTCCAGCGCGGCCGGCGCCACAGGCAGTCTGGCCGGGCAGATTGCACGGCTGCTCGGCGCGGGTCGTGTCGTGGGCAGTGCGGGATCGGCGCAGAAGGTGCACCACGTCGTCCACGAGCTCGGCTTCGATGCGGCGTTCGACTACCACGACGAGCCGCTGACCGACCGATTGCGGACCGTCGCACCGGCCGGGATCGATGTGTACTTCGACAACGTCGGTGGCGCCCAGTTGCGGGCGGCGGTCGAGGTAATGAATGTCGGCGGGCGGATCGCCCTGTGCGGCGCGCTGGCTCGACAACGGTCCGGCGGTGTGCCCGACGGCGGTCCCGGAGATCTGCTGCCGGTGATAGGCAAGCGGCTCACCCTGCGCGGGTTCACCATGCTCGACCATCTGAACCTGGCCCCGGAATTCGGCCGACGACTGCGGCAGTGGCTCGCCGACGGCTCACTCGTACACACCGAGACCGTCGTCGAAGGACTGGAAAACGCACCGCAGGCACTGCTCGATCTAGTGCGGGGACGCTACACCGGGAAGGTAGTCGTGCAGCTCACGCGTTGAACCATCCCGAGGAAAGGAACGACGATGCTGATCGGTGAACTCGCGACACGCACCGGAACCACCACCCGCGCCCTGCGTTTCTACGAAGAACAGGGACTGCTCACCTGCGAGCGCACTACCTCCGGATACCGCACCTACGACGAGACAGCGGTCAAACAAGTCCGCAATATCCGCGAACTGCTCGACATCGGATTCACCATCGACGACGTTCGTGCGTTCCTGCCCTACCTCGACCGCGATTTGCCGGGCGTCTTTCCGTTCGAACCGCGATGCACCACCGGATACGCAGCCGTCGGCCCACCCCGCGTGGCCGAGCTGAACCAGCGCATCACCCGCCTGACCGAACTGCGAGACCGGCTCGTCAGCCGGATGCCATGGCTGACACCTGACGATCCCACCGGCAACGCGAGCGGCGAACGCTCGGATCAGCGTGTCGTCCCGGGCGGTGACCATCCTGTCCGTCCACGCGAGGATCCTGACGGCCCTGATCCGACCCACCCACAGTCGATGGCGTCCGCCGCCGAATTACGCAACCATTGGTCTGAACTAGTGCACGACCCTTCAGGTGTGGCCCGTCCGCAATCAAAGGAGGAGTCATGAACAAGGAACCGAACCACAATGGTCAGCCGGACTTCGAAGCGCTGTACCGTGACGCGTCGCCGGAGCAGGATACTGCTGCGTTGATCCCCTGGGACATCGGCGGCCCACAGCCGGTAGTGCAGCAGTTGGTGGCCTACGGCGCTGTGCGCGGCGAGGTGCTCGACCCCGGAACCGGCCTGGGACATCACGCGATCCACTACGCGTCCAAGGGCTACTCGGCCACCGGCATCGACGCGTCGCCGACGGCGATCGAGCGGGCCAAGCGCAACGCGGAGCGCGCCGGGGTGCGGGTGGACTTCCAAGTGGCCGATGCCACCAGACTCGACGGCCTGGAGAATCGGTTCGACACCGTCGTCGACAGCGCGTTCTACCACGTGTTCCTCGACGACGAACAAAAACAGACCCAGTACGCGCAGGCCCTGCACCGGGCCACGAAACCGGGGGCGCGACTGTTCATGTTCGAAATCGGACGCCACAACGTCAACGGTATTCAGCCCGAAGGTTTGCCGGCGGAGAATTTCGAGCGGGTGCTTCCCGCGGCCGGGTGGCGCATCGACTACCTGGGAACCACCACGTACCAAGCCACCTTCAGCCCGGAAACGTTCACCCATCTCACCGAGCAGATGGGCGACGATTCGGGTTGGGCGGAGCGGATGAAGCCGATGCTGGAACAACTCCAGACCATTGCGCCGTTGCTGAAGAACAACCGGGTGCACCTGCCGGTGTGGGCCGTGACCGCCACCCGCCTCGACTAGCCGTTCCGAGCTGCCGAACCACACACGCACAAGCGAATATTCGCGACGCCCGCGCTGAACCGCTTACCGAAGTCATTGCGTGAACAGGACTTCGAAAAACAGTGGCGGTGCCTGCGGTCAGTTCGTCCTGGTCAGGGAGCCCGAGGTCATCACGAACGGGATGCTGTGATCCTGTCCCGCCAGGATGGCGGTTTGATGTCCCGAATCGTCGGCGATCGACCAGAACGCCAGCGTGGTCGCGCCGCAGGTCTGTGTGGCCGGGGACAGCTCGGCGGTATTCCCATGGGCCTCGAAGGTCCAGCCGCAGCCGTCGGCGGTATGCGCGGTGACGGTGCTGCCCGCCGACGGGACGAAGGTGACCGGTCCGGACATGGGAGCGGGCGTGAACGGCAGGGGAATGAAGTAGGAGTTGGTGGCGGCGTTGGTGGGGAAAGGCGCGCGGTCGAAGGTCCAGGTACCGCTGAAACGCCGCGCGGTGTCGGCCTGAGTGCCCGCGGCGGCATTGCTCCGGCGGCCGTCGACCAGATCGAATCCGAAGGTCCCCGGGCCGAGATAACTGTTGGCGTGCAAGGTTTCTCGCTCGACACCGTCATCGACGGTGACGCGCCAGCGGTCTATGTTGTAGCCGGACCCGATCACCTGGTTGAAGCAGTACTGGGTGGTGGAGGTCAATTCCAGAGCGTCCCCCACGGGCCGGAAATGCCAGGTGCAGCCCTGATCGGTGTGGCCCAGGATCTCGCTGTCGGCACCGCGCGTGAAGGTAATGGTGCCGATCTGCGGAATGTCGGGTCGGTATCCGAACAGGTCCATGGTGGCGATATTGGTTCTGGTGATGTGGTCCGGCTGGTCGTAATTCCAAGTGCCCAGGTACTTTTCGATGAATACGGTGGTTTCGGCGGACGCGGTCGAATCCGCTCCGGCCGGTGCCGGGGCGGTCGCGAGGCCGGCCAGCGCCAGGGCTGCGATCGCGGTCAGTCGGCTCGAACTGCGCAACATGAGGTCTCCTCGGATGGTGCTTCGTGTTTTTCGGGTCGGCACTATGACGAGGCGGGCGGCGGGAAAGTTACCGCACCGGATCGGTAACTTTTCGCCCCGCCGTCTCGTCGTAATCGGTATGGAGACTCATGGCGACCAGTTCACCGCGCTGTGGGATGCGCATCGCGCCTACCTGGTGGACCTGGCGTTCCGAATGCTCGGTGACATCGCGGACGCGGAAGACGTTGCGCAGGAGGCGTTCCTGCGCCTCTCACGCACCCGCGCGGACGAACTGAACAATGTCCGCGGCTGGCTGACCGTGGTGACCGGCCGCCTGTGCCTGGACCTGATGGGCAGTGCCCGGGCCCGGCGCGAGCAACCCGGCGACCCGGAGCTGCTGAACTCGGTGGTCGCACCGGGCGTCGACCCGGCGGACCGGGTCACGCTCGACGATCACGTCCAGTCGGCACTGGCGATGGTGCTGCAGCGACTGAATCCGCCCGAACGGGTGGCGTTCATCCTGCACGATGTGTTCGCGCTGCCCTTCGAGGAGATCGCGGCGATCTTGGGCCGTCCAGTGGGTACGTGCAGACAGCTGGCGCGGCGGGCGCGTACGAAGATCACCGGGGCGGCGGCGGCAGGTCCCACGATCGCAGCGGCTGATCGCGCGGTCGTCGGGGCCGACCCGGTCATCGACGCGGTCGATCATGCCACGGCATCGACGCACCGAGCCGTCCTGGACCGGTTCATCGCGGCCTGCTCCGGCGGCGACCTCAACGCCCTGCTGAGGGTGCTGGCCCCGGACGCCTGGGGATCGGCGACCTTCGTCGCGGGCTCGCTGCCGACGCCGGAGGACACCCACGGCGCGACGGCCGTGGCGTCGAACCTGCTCAGCTACTTCGGATCCGGCGCGACGCTGGTGTCGCACCCAGCGCCCGCAACCATGGGCGTCCTGGCATACCACAACCGCGCCCTGTACGGCATGCTCGTGCTCACGATGCGTGACGACCGCGTCGCGGGCATCGAGGCGATCGTCGACCCGACGATCCCCATGGCGTGAGGACGGCCGCGCCCTGTTCTGATGCGCCGACGGTCGGTACAGGCCGTCGGCGCCACCCGCCCGAACTGCTTCGCCGTACTTGCGGCATACCCGGTGATCGCGGTGCCCCAGGCGCCGGATCCGCACCATCACACCGGGCCGGTGGACGCAGATAGCCATCCGTTGGTGTGGCATGGACCGGGCCCGCAGCTTCACCCCGCAACCACCGGCAAAACCGTCTCGAAGTTCCCACGTGCCTACGTCGGGATCGAGCTCCGACGAACTCCGATCAGCGGGCGACCACGTCCTCGCCGAGGAATCCACCCGACTGGTGCCGCCACAGCTGAGCGTATGTTCCTTGCGCGCACAGCAGCTCCTCGTGTGTCCCCTCCTCGACGACTCGCCCGTGGTCGAGCACCACCAGCCGGTCCATCCCGGCCACAGTGCTCAGTCGGTGCGCGACGACCAGCGCCGTACGCCCTTGCATCAACTCCCAGAGCGCTTGCTGCACAAGCAATTCGCTTTCCGAGTCGAGGGCGCTGGTGGCCTCGTCCAGGAGCAGGATGGGCGCGTCCCGCAGGATGGCCCGAGCCAGCGCGACCCGCTGACGCTGGCCGCCGGACAGTTTCACGCCGCGCTCGCCGATGAGCGTTTCCATACCCTGCGGCAGCGCGTCCGCGAACTCGGTGACATGCGCGGCCTTGGCGGCCCGCAGGATCTCCTCGTCGGTGGCGTCCGGGCGCGCGAACCGGATGTTCTCGCTCAGGGTCCGGTGAAACATGGCCGGATCCTGTGGCACGTAGGCAATCAGACTGCGCAGATCCGCCTGCCGCAGCCGGGCGATGTCCTGCCCGCCGATGCGTATCGTTCCGGATTGGATATCCATCAACCGCAGCAGCAGCTGGGTGAGGGTGGTCTTGCCACCACCGGATCGTCCGACCAGTCCTACCTTGGCGCCGCTGGGCACCTGGAGATCCAATCCGTGGAACAGCTGCCGCGCACCCTCGTGTGTGAAGTCCACTGTCTCGAACCGCACGTCGAAGCCCTTGGGCCGCAGTGGTTCCGGATGTTCGATATCGAGCACCTTCGGCTCGTCGAGCAGCAGTTCGGTGAACTGCGCCGCCTCGGTGAGCACCGTCTCCAACCGCCGGTAGATCTGGTTGAATCGGAACATGATCCCGGTGGCGTTGAAGTAGTAGGTGAATGCCACCACGATGGCCTCCACCCCCGCATTCCCGCCGCCGAGGCCCAGCGCGATCAGCAGGCCCATCACGTTGGTGAGCACCAACAGCGGCGTCACCAGCGTATCTATCCGCAGGTTCGCGTAATCCCAGGAGCGCAACGACTTTCGCCGCGACGTGGCGACCCGCCGCCGATGCTCGGCCGCCTCCTGCGGTTCGGCAGCGAAGGCGCGCACCACCTGCATATTGGCCAGGCTGTCGGCCACATGCCCGGAAACCTGCGCAATGGCGGCCTCCCGGTCGTCGACGAGCTTCTGGCGGCGCTGGATCAAGGGCATGATGACCAGCGCGGTCACCACGATCATCCCCATCAGCACAACGACCAGCGCGGGGTTGTAGCGCCACAACACAACCGAGGCGAACATCAGCGGCACCAGGGCCGCCACTATCTCGAAGGCGAGGGTATCCACGAACTGTTCGAACCGCGCCGCGAAGCTGAGCGAGCGCTTCGTCAGCGAACCAGCGAAGTTATTGTGGAAGAACGCCGTGTCCTTGGCGAGCAGCTCGTCCATGGCGAGCACGTACAGGTGCTCGATACCGTAGGCGTCGACTCGGCTCAGACAGTGAATCCCGATGCGCCACAACAGTTCCGCGAGCAGCATGGTGCCACCGAAGGCGAGGACATACGAAGCCAGGGCCCCGAAACTCGTATCCCCGGTCACCGCGACCCGGCCGACCACCATGGCGACGATCAGCGGTGCGATGTACAGGTTGCAGATATTGCCGAGTGCCGGCGCCAGCAACGCCGGAATCGTCGTGGCCTTGCGAGAGGCCATTTCCCAGCCATAAAAACGCAGCACCAGCTTGACCGCCGTTGGGCGTGAACTCATGCTCCCCCCTCGTCTCGAATCAACGAGCGATGCAGGTGAGCAATGATCCCGTGTCCAGGCGAGTTACCGCCAGCGAATATCCGCCGACCGCGAGCTCAGCTACATCCTCGCCACCTACCTGGCCTCGGGCACATGATGACTCAACACACGCATATGCCGAATTCCGTGCATACGAGGTGGCCGCAGCAGTCCGCCGACTGCTGACCGCATAGGAGCGTGCTCCCCGCGGGAGCGGGCTTCATCGAGATGCATTCGAAAGACCGATAATCCCGCTGCCGATTCCGCGAACGGCCTTGTCCGCACCCAACTCTCGGGCCCGGCGCAATCGTGGCGCCGCAGCCCACCCGGGAAGGGTCATCCGACATCCTGGTGTCGGTCGGTGGTGCGCAGCGGCGCGCCGACGTGGTGCATGTGCTTCAGCGCCTCGCGGTAGGAGGAGATCAGCCCGGTCTCGTGGTATGGCACCCCGATTTCGGCGCAGTAGTCGCGGACGATCACCTGGGCGTGACGCAGATTCGGCGTCGGCATGCTCGGGAACAAGTGGTGCTCGATCTGATAGTTGAGCCCGCCGAGGGCTAGGTCGGTCAACACGCCACCCCGCACGTTGCGGGAGGTCAGCACCTGCCGGCGCAAGTAGTCGGGGCGGTCGTCGCCGACCAGAGTTGGCATGCCCTTGTGGTTCGGGGCGAAGATGCAGCCCATGTACAGGCCGAACAGCGCTTGGTGGACAGCGAGGAACGCGAAGGCTTTGTCGGCGGGCAGCACCGCGAACAGTGCGGCCAGATAGGCGGCGAAGTGGCCGAACAGCAGCGCGCCCTCGAGCCCGCGGTGTTTGATCGATCGATTTCTGAGCGCACGGGCGCCGGCCGCATGCAGGTTCAGGCCCTCCAGCATCAGTAGCGGAAAGAACAGGAATGCCTGCGACCTCCCGATGAGACGAGGCAGGCCACGGCTGGCGCGCGCCTGCCGTTGTGACCAGACCAGAATGTCGGGCGCGACATCGGGGTCGAGTTCCTCGTGGTTCGGGTTGGCGTGATGGCGGGTGTGCTTGTCCTGCCACCAGCCGTACGCCAGGCCGATGCCGGCGTTGCCGACGAGTCGGCCCACGACCTCCGTCGGCCGCCGCAGCCGGAAGACTTGGCGGTGCGCGACATCGTGCATGACGAGGGCGACCTGAGCGCACGTCACGGCCATGAACGCCGCGACCATGAGCGTCCACCACGAGTCCCCGACAAGGACGAACGCCGCCCAGCCGGCCGCGAACGCGATCCCGACGAGGCTGAGCCGGACCGCATAGTAGAGAGGACGCCGGTTCATCAGTCCCGCGTCGGAGATCCGGCGCAACAGACGGGCGTAATCACCGTCGGCGCCGCCGCGCCGCGATGATCGTGGAAATGACTCTGGGACCAAGGCCGGTGTCGTCATAGATCTTCCTGAGAGCTGGATCGGAGATGCCACCTTCGCCCGTCCTGGATGCCGGCCGGCCGATGTCGATCGAAGATCTGATTTCAGCGAGAACTGCTCGGTGTGTCGGGCGGAGGTGCCGATTCGAAGCTATCGGCCGGATTCTCGTTCGTTGTAACCCCTTGGTATGACATGGAATCGGACTGCGGTGTGATAGCGGACGCGCACCGCAGACCGAGGGTCCGTGGCGCAGATCCGGACCCCTCGTAGCCGACGGCCCGTCCACGACGGCATGACCGAAGACGACCCCCGGGATCGAGCGCGGTCCGGTCAAGCGCACCACCCGGCAATAGTCTGCGCGAGGGAGCGGAAACGCCGCTGGGCGCGCGTTTCCCAACGGCCCCGCGGCCGCACCCTGAGGTTCGACGGTCGGTGGCCGTGTCGCGGGGTCCGCATAGGACCCCGCGACCAGCTGCGCTGACCCCGCACCCGTCAGGCGTCGAGGGCCGCGGTGATCTTGCGAGCCATCGCAGCCACGGCCGGGCTGGGCTCGCCCTTGCCGGACCGGGCGGCGGCTTCGACGGCCACCAGGACGGTGTCGCGGAAGTTGTCGGCCTCGCCCGGGTCCTGCTGGCCGAGCAGGCTCATGGCCGCGGTCAGGGCGGGCAGCACCTGGTCGGCGAGTTCGGCGACCGACTTACCTTGCAAGTGAATGTCTTTGGACTTGGCGGCGAGCACGTGTCCGACCAGTCCGGTCGCCGAGGTCAGGACGATCGAGGCCTGCGTGCTGCCCTTGTGCGGTGCACCGGCAGCGGCCAACAGCGACACCGCACCGTAGGCGGCGGTGCGCAGGGTGCTCTTGTCCTGATCGGTCAGGATGATGGTGACAGTCATGTCGTGTACTCCTCGAAATCGGTTGTGGCACCAACTGAAACAGTGTCGGTGCCGGTCGTTTTGTTCGATGGACAGACTTTCGCCGGGCCGACTGACAGCGACCTGACACACACCTGACACCCGCACTGACACCGCGATCGGCCGTCCATACGCCAGCTGACCCGCTGACGATCACACCGTCCGAAACCGCTGTGGCTCAGCACGTCCTATACCGCGACCCGCGCCTTCGATCAGGCTCAAACGTTAGCCGCCAGTCGATCTCGCGAACATCTGCATCTGCCGCGGTGGTCGGCCACATCTAGATCCTGAACACAACCTTGCGCACCCGCCAGAGCAGCGCGCTGTGCGCAGGCTATCCCCCGCGCACATCGCTGGACCCGAGGCCGAAATCTGAAACGGTGCCGACCGAGCGCTTTCTCGCCCCACGCCACCCCAGGTTCCGTGGTGATCGACCGCCCGAACAGTTGCCGGTGCATCGCATCGGTATGTCGGGCTCGGGAGCCGGCTTCCACCCGATGCGGGAACCACCTCCGATGATCGAGACTCTCGACGAGCCGACTGCCACCGAGATCGAACGACACCCACTGGCTCGGAGCCATCGCCATCCGCTGGCCCCGAGACAGCGTGAACCGCACCGAGATCGAATGCGATAAGTCCTATGGACACGAATTCATAGCGTGTTCGTCGCGGTGGCTGTGTCAGTAGACGTAGACCACCGCATTCTCACCGCCCGTGCAGGTGACCAGTGGGCCGTCGGCGACGCAGTTCATGGTGTAGGTGCGGCCGGTGACGGGGCTGGTCGCTACCACCGAGCGCGATGAACGTGACACATTCGTGGCGGCGGAGTCGGCGTAGGCCTGGCGGACCGCGTCGGCGAAACCGCAACTGGTGACCGCGGATCCGGTGGCCGATCGGGTGAAGGTGCCCGACGCCGGTTGTCCGGTCGAGCACTGCGTCGCGCCGGCGGGCAGGGTGACCGAGGTGGGGGCGGCCTTGGTGGTCGAGGTCGTCGGCGATGTCGTCGAACCGGCGGTGGCGCGGGCGGCCGCGGTCGTCACCTGGGCGCCCGCCTGGGCGTCCTTGGAATTCCCGGAGTCGTCGGAACCCATCAGCTGCCAGCCGATGGCACCGCCGACGGCGAGTACGACGATGACGAAGACGGCGACCATGATGGGCAGCACGATCGAGCGGTCGCGCCGCTGATAGGGGTCCTGGCCGTAGTCGTCCTCGTACTCTGGCTCGGCATAGCCGCTCTGCGGCGGGTATTCCGATGCGGCTTGGTATTGCGACGCGCGGTTGGGGGCAGCCGCGTGGGCGGGCCCGGACGGCGGCTCGAACGGCGGTGCGCTCGAGAAAGGTTGCGGGATGCGGCGCGTCTCCGGAGCGGGCGAATACTGTTGCGCGCCGAACTGTTCCGGGTACTGCTGTTCCGGGTATCTGGCCTCGGGGTAGTGCGACTCCGGATACCGCATCGTCTGCTCGGCCCGCGACGCCCCCGCAGATCGCGATTGATCCGGATACTGCTCGGTCGGCGGGGTCGGCGAGCCGCCCAGGTAATCCATCGACTGCGGGTACTGCGGCTCCGGATACTCCGCAGGCGGCGGCGACTCCGCGTACAGATGCGCATCCGGAAACGGCCGCACCGGCCGGGCGGTGCCGGGCGGTGGCCCGAGCGGCGGCCTCGGTGGCTGCCGCGACGGCAACGGAGTGAACTGTAGATCGGCGGCCGAGACCACTGTCGGCCCGGTCGGATGGATCACCGCCGGGATCGATCCCGTCGACTCGGCGGGCGTCGCCGCACTGCGGTGCACCACAGCCTGATCCGACGGACCGCGGGCCGGATCGGGCGGACGCACGATCAGCGTCGGGGTGTTCGCGGCGGGCGCGGCGGCCAGCGCCGCCCTGGCCGCGCGGGCCAGATCGGTCGCGGTCGGGAAGCGATCGGCGGGCTCCTTGGCCATACCGCGGGCGATCACTTCGTCCATCACCGCGGGAATGCCCGGCCGCTGCACGCTCGGCCGCGGCGGCGGATCGGAAAGATGCGACCGGATAAGCACACTCATGCTCCCGGCCGGGAACGGTGTTGTGCCGGTGAGGCATTCGTGCAGCACACAGGCGAGGGAGTAGATATCGGCGCGACCGGTCACCGGGGCGGAATCGAAGCGCTCCGGCGCCATATAGGCATAGGAGCCGATCGCGGTGCCCGCCTGGGTCACGGCACTGTCACCCTCGAGATGGGCGATGCCGAAATCGACCAGGTACGCGAAATCCGAGTCGGTCACCAGAATATTGGCCGGTTTGACATCACGGTGCACCAGACCGTCGGCATGCGCGGCATCCAGGGCAGCGGCGATCTGTTCGACAATGCCGATCGCGCGCTCGGCGCTCATCACCCCCTGGTCACGCAGGATGCCGCGCAGGTCAACGCCGGGCACCAGGCGCATATCGATGAACAGCACACCGTCGATCACGCCCCAGTCATGGATCGGGATGATGTGCGGCTCGGCCAGCCGGGCGGCGGCCTGGGATTCGCGCCGGAAACGCACCTGGTAGATGGGGTCCCTGGCCAGTTCCTCGGACAGCAGTTTGACCGCGACCACGCGGTCCTTCACCGTGTCGTACGCCTCGTAGACCTCGCCCATGCCCCCTTTGCCGAGCAGCGATCTGAGCTCATACGGCCCGAACCGACTACCGACTCTCCATCCAGGTCCGTCCACCCCGTCAATCCTCCACATCCCGGGCGAGATCGCCCACCACCGGCGGTCGTGCGCGATCGGGGCTGCCCGTCAACCTGTGGATTGTCCTGGTGCGACCACCCCGTGGTCAAACGCAAACACGATAGCGGCGGCCCGGTCCCGCAGCTCCAGTTTGCCGAATATATGTCCGACGTGGCTCTTCACGGTGACTTCGGAGATGCCGAGTTCGCGGGCGATCTCCGCATTGACGCGGCCGCGTCCGATGAGTTCGAGCACCTCGTACTCGCGCGCGGTGAGTTCGGCGAGCCTGCTGTCGTCGCGGATGGCGACGGGACGCACCGTCCGGTACGCCGAGAGCACCCGACCGGTGACCGAGGGATCCAGCCAGGCCCCGCCGACGGCGACCGTGCGCACCGCGCGGATCAGATCCTCGGCGGGCGAATCCTTGAGGATGAACCCGGCCGCCCCGGCGCGCAGCGCACCGGAAAGCAGCTGGTCATCGTCGAAGGTGGTGAGCACGAGCACCGGTGGCGCACCGTCGCGCGCACGCAGCGCGCGGGTCGCGTCGATACCGCCGACGCGCTTCATGCGCAGGTCCATCAGCACCACGTCGGGTCGGCTGGCCGCGATAGCGGCGGGCACCTCGTCGCCGTCGGCACATTCGTTGACGACGAAGCCGTCGCGCCGCCGCAGGATCCGGCGCAGTCCACCGCGCACCAACTCCTGATCATCGACCACCAGAACGGTGACGGCATCCTCGCCACCGGTCGCAGACACCGAGGTCACGCACCCTCCCCCAGCACACCGTCGCGCCGAATGGCCTCGGCCTTGTCACGCATCGCGCTCGCCGCTCCATGGATCATGTCGGGCACCGGACACGACGACATCGCCCAGCCCCGCGCACCGCTGAGCGGGAATTCTGCCCGCACCATCCACCCGTCGTCGTACGGTCCGGCCTTGATCCGGCCGCCGAGCAATTCGGCCCGCTGCCGCATACCGGACAACCCCATTCCGCCGCCCAGATCCGGCGGCAATCCCTTGGGCAGCGTGTTCGTCACAATGAGCCGGGCCACCGTCGAGTCCACCTCCAGGAGCACGGTCGCGGTCGCGCCGGGCGCATGTTTGATCACATTGGCCAGGGATTCCTGACCGATCCGATAGAGCGCGAGCCCAACGGCGGCCGATACCGCGGTCAGGTCCTCGACGCGGGAGTAACGGACATCGAGTCCCGCCCCTGCGAAATCACCGACCAGATCATCGAAATCGCGGATGCCGGGCTCGGGCACCAGTTTCGACGGCCGCGCGTCCAGCAGGCCGATGGTGCGGCGAATATCGGCCATGGCCTGTCTGCCGAGTCGTTCGGCGTCGACCAGCGCGTCCACCGCTTCGTCCACATCGCGATCGGTCTGCAGTGCGTGCCGGGCCGCGGTCAGATGCAGCAGGGTGATGCTCAGCGAGTGCGCGATGACATCGTGCACCTCGCGCGCGATCCGGCGGCGCTCCTCGTCGGCGGCGCGGGCGGCCCGGATCTGCTGGCTCTGGCGTTCCTGATAGAGGAATTTGCGCTGATACTGCAGCATCACACCGACCAGCCAGCCGAGCGCGATCCCGATCGTGTACATCTGGATCCCCTGCAACCGCTCGCCGGTCACACTCCACATCAGATTTCCGGCCGCGTCGAAGGCGGCCAACTGCAATGCCGCGATCACCGCGAAGAGCGCACTGAAGCGCTTGCGCACGATGGCCGCGACCTCGCCGACCATCACCACCAGGATGAACGGGGAGAAATCGGCCGATGCCGGTTGGGTGAGCAGGATCGCCGTCGCGGCCAGTCCGGAAACCGCGAGCAGGATCGGGCTGGGGGTGACACCGAAAAAGCAGAACAGCGGCACCGAAACGAAGACCAGAATCACGGCCAGGATCGGCAGCACGGTCGGAAAGTATTCGTGCCGCTGGATGATCGCGCCGACGCTGACCAGCAGCAGGGCCGCGTCCGCGCTGATCATCACCGAGGGCGGGTAGTCGAACGGCAGCTCTTCGAGGTTGCGTCGAATGACCGCAATGGGATTGCGCAGAAAGGCCGCGAACCGATCCCGGATGCGCCCGCTCTCCCGGAACGGTTTCGCCGGTTGGGCGCCCGCCGACGAGCCGATGGCGTGGATCACATCCATCCTGTAAGGCTAACCGCCAGGTCGGGCCCGCGGCATCGTGCCGGGAACGGGCCGCGACTCCTACCGCGGTAGGAGATCGATTCGCGTCCCTGGCACGAAGACACCGTATTTTCCCGTCCGTAGCGTGAGATTCACCAATCACGGAAGGCCGACGCCATGTCCGATCAATTCGAGCGACAAAGCAGTCGCAATGGCTGGGACGACCAGCACCGCCGGACCGAGATCGTGCGCACCGTGCTCACCCGCGCGGCCGTCGATCCGGCCAGCCCCGACCTGTTCGCGGACATCCCGGAACTGGACCGGCTGTTCGGCGGACCGGAAGGCCTCTTGCTCGCGCTGCGCTATCGGTGGAATATCCATCTCGACGCGAAATTGGATCAAGCGCTGCTGCAGGGCCAATCCGCGGTCGAGGCATATCTCGAACTCGCCGCCGAGCAACCGGTGCTGCGTGCCGTTCTCGATGCGCAGTACCGACGCCAGGACCAGGCATCCGAGGCGATGGCACGATAACGCGCTGGCGCGGCACGCGCTGCGCAACAATCGACCGAGTTCGAACACGTGACGAAAGAGGGTGGGGACCGCCATGCCGGACCAGGCCATGCTGGAACTAACGGATGTCACCAAGGAGTACCGCGTCGGCGAACAAACCGTGCGCGCGCTCGACGGCATCAGCTTGCGCATCGAATCCGGTGAATTCACCTCGATCATCGGACCGTCCGGCTCGGGTAAGAGCACGCTGCTGCATCTGCTCGGCGCACTCGATACCCCCGACGCCGGGTCGATCCGATTCCAGGGCGAGGAGATCGGCGGCCTCGACGACGAGCGGCAGTCCGAATTCCGGCGCCACCGAGTCGGTTTCATCTTCCAGTTCTTCAACCTGCTGCCCACCCTCACCGCCTGGGAGAACGTCGCGATTCCGAAGCTGCTGGACGGCACCGGATTACGCAAGGCCAAGCCGCGGGCGCTGGAACTGCTCGACCTGGTCGGGCTCAGTGAACGCGCCGCGCATCGTCCGGCGGAGCTGTCCGGCGGACAGATGCAGCGGGTCGCGGTGGCGCGGGCGCTGATCATGGATCCGCCGCTGATCCTGGCCGACGAACCGACCGGCAATCTGGATTCCAAGACCGGCGCGTCCATCCTGAAACTGCTCGGCGATATCGCGGGCAACGGCAATTCGGTGGTGATGGTCACCCACGATATGGGCGCCATCGAATACTGCGACCGGGTGATCACGTTGCGCGACGGCCAGATCGGCTCCAATGACAAGGTCGATATCGCGAAGCGGGCGGTGCGCGCATGATCGGCGCGGCATGGGATCGGCTGCGGCTGTTCAATATCGGAGAACTGCTCGCCCACCGTGGCCGCACCTTCATGTCACTGACGGTGATGGCCATCTCGGCCTCGCTACTCGTCGCGGTGTTCAGCATCTCCGGCTCGGTCACCGGATCGGTCGACCGGCTGACCCGCAGCCTCGGCGGCAAGGCCGCGCTCGAGGTCACCGGGATCACCGACGCGGGCTTCGATCAGCAGGAACTGCAACGGATCGCGACCACACCCGGTGTCGACAAGGCGGTACCGATGTTGCGCGCGCAGGTCGGGTCTGGCGCGGATAAGGCGCTGCTGATCGGCGCCGACGCCAGCATCGCCGCACTCGGCAGTGAATTGGGCGGGCCGATGGCCGCGCAGGCGAGCAAGCTGCTCACCGTGGCGAACGGTGTCCTGGTCGGATCCGGAATGGGGCACGCCGAGGGCGATCGGTTCCCGCTCGGCTCCGGAACCGTCACCGTCGCAGCGGTTCTCGACAAGAAGACCTCCGAGCAACTCAATGGGGGCCATATCATCGCCGCCCCGCTCGGCCTTGCGCAGAAACTCACCGACCGCGTCGGGCGGCTGGACTCGATTCAGATCATCGCGGCCGATGGCACCGATGTCGACCAATTGCGTGCGACGCTGACCAAGGTCGTCGAGGGACGCGCCGTGGTCGCCGATCCCGGACTGCGCACGGCACAGGCCGGTGGCGCCATCCAGATCGTGCGGTACTCGACGCTGATGGCCTCGGCGGCGGCACTGATCGTCTCGGCGTTTCTGATCTACAACGCGATGAGTATGGCCGTCGCCCAGCGCAGGCCGGTGTTATCGATGCTGCGGGCCATCGGCGGCAAGCGCGGGCCGATGGTGCGTGATCTACTCGTCGAGGCGGCGCTGCTCGGCGTGCTCGGCGGTGTGGGTGGCTCGGCGGTCGGTGCCGTCATGGGCGGCGTCGCGATCGATAAACTTCCCACCGCCGTCATGCAGTCGGTGGAGGCGCGCACCGAATATATGGTGCCCGGGTATGCGATTCCGGTAGCGATCGGCGCCTGTGTGCTGGCCAGCGTGCTGGCGGCCGCCATCGCGGCGCGCCAGGTGTACAAGGTCGAACCGATCGAGGCGCTGGCACCGGTGGGGGTGGCGCGCGCCGATACGACGAGCGCGGCACTGCGCTGGACCTCGATCGTGCTCGGCGTCGGCCTGATCGTCGGCGCGATCGTCATCGCCGAGGCCGATCTGGGCCGCGTATCGCTGGGGGCGATCTCGATGTCGTTCGCCGGGGCGGTGGCACTGTGCTTCGCCGCCACCGGACCGATCGTGCGTGGTGCCGCGGCGATCGCCGGACGCTTCGGCGCACCGGGCACGCTCGGGGCCACCACCCTCGAACGCGCACCGCGGCGGGTGTGGGCCACGGCGATGACGGTGATGATCGGCGTATCCGCCACCGTCGCGATGGGCGGGGGCTCACAAAATATGGTCGATTCGGCCACCGCTTCCTTCGCCGGGTTCGGCGATACGGATCTGTTCGTCAGCACCAGCTCGATGGAGCAGTTCCCGACGGGGCCGTTGCTGCCCAACGGATTACGCGAGAAGATCGCCGAGGTGCCCGGTGTCGAGGAGGTCGGCGCCGCGCAGATGGCCTTCGCCACCCTGGGCACCGGGCGGGTGATGCTGCAGGGCTATCCGAGCGAGGCGAATGAATCCGAGACCGGTTCGGTGAGTCGAGAAGTCATGGCCCACTTGGCCGCCGGACAAGGTGTGGCGATCTCGCGGGATGTCGCACGATCACTCGGCGTCAGCACCGGGGCCGAATTGACCCTGCCGACCCCGACCGGCAATCACACCGTGCGGGTGCTGGATGTGATTCCGTACATCTCGGCCATCGCGGGTGTGGTCGTGATGAATCTCGACCAGATGCGCGCGTGGTATCAGCGACCGGGTGAAACCGTGCTCGCGGTGCATTTCCAACCGGGCGTGGACAAATCGGCGGTGCAGGCCGCGGTGCGGCGGGTGGTGCCAGCGGATATCCATGTCGACACCGGCGCGCAGGCGGTCATCGCCATCTCCTCCAGCCTGCGGCAGGGCACGGCGATCAGTTACGCCATTCTGTGGATCGTGGTGTTGGTGGCCACCGTGGCACTGCTGAACACCCTGATGCTCTCGGTGCTGGAACGCCGTCGCGAGCTGGGCGTGCTGCGCGCCATGGGAACCAGCCGCAGATTTCTGCTGCGCTCGGTGCTCGCCGAAGCCGTCGGCATCGGATTCATGGGCGCGGCAATAGGTCTCGTGGTCGGCGCGGCGATCCAGTATCTGGCGACCGTCGCTACCGGCCACGCCCTGACCATCGACATCGTGTACCAGCCGAGCCCGATGCTGCTGGTCTACGGCACTGTCGCATTGGCGTTGGCGCTGCTCGGGTCGATTCCCCCGGCACTGCGCGCCGCCCGAATGCCGATCGTGGAGGCATTGGCGGTCGACTGAGTCGACCAGGGCTGCCGGTGTGCTGAATGGCGCGCTGGCAGCCTCCATTTGGCTGTCCGAGCAACTACCACTGTCACGCGATGAGCGCTGCTTGGCCCCGGTCGACCAGGGCAGAGCATTCGCCGCTCGACTGCCGCAACGCGCACCGAGAGCCCGATTCGGTTGTCCGACAGGCAACTACGGTTGCACTGTGTCACGCGATGAGCGCTTCCTCTGCCCTGGTCGACCGCGGCAGAGCATTGGCCGCTCGACTGACGTAACGCACATCGTAGTCCGATTCGGTTGTCCGACAAGCGATTACAGTGGAGCTGCGGCCCACCAGGCGATGAGGGCGTCTTGAGCGGAGGTGGTCGGGGGGATGGTCGGGGCGACGCCGGAGGTGCCGTAATTGCTCACGTAGACCAGGAAATTCGAGCGGGCGGGGTCGGATTCGAAGCTCACCACCAGTTTTGCGGTGTGGTAGTAGGGCTGTAGTGGGCCCGGCGGATCCTCGACTGTCCATCGGTGGGTATTGACCGGGACTCCGTCCTTCTTCTCCGCGGTCGCGATATTGGCAGGTAGGGCTTGGACCACGGCGCGTGCCTCGGCGGCGGAGGCGTATTCGAGGATCGTGTAGCTCATCTGGGTGGTGGACTGCGTCTCGCGATGGCATTCCCACGCGCCGACCCATGGACTGGATTTCAACGGTTCGTCCTGGAGCCGCAATTGATCGCCGGGCTTCGCGGCGAAACAACGGGCGTCTTGATAGGCCTCACCGTGGTTGTCCTTGCCCTGCGGCACCAGGTTCGGGAAGAGCTTGCGGCTCTTGGCCATGGCATCGAGCGCGGCTGCCGTGGCGGTGGTGGTGGCAGGTGGGGGCACCGCCGCATTGTTCGGCTCGTCGGACCGCCAGCCGACGGCAACGAAGGTGCCGATGACGGCGATCACCGCGACCACGATCGCGCAGGCCATCCAGCCGAGCATCACCGCCGTACCGCGGTTGTGCTCCGGCATCGGATGGGGGCCACCGCCATTGGGCCCGAATGGCGCCGCAACCGGTGCCACGGCGCCGGGCGGCATCGGCGGACCCGCGGTAGGTGGTGGCCCCTGAGTCGGTGCACCTTGCGACGGCTGGCCAGGCATCGGCGGCACCGGAGCGGGCTGGCCCGGCGCAGGTGCGGCTGGGGGCGGCACTTGCGACGGCTGGCCCTGCACCGGCGCACCTTGCAATGGGGCCCCTTGTGCCGCGGGTACTCCAGCCTGCGGCGACGCCTGAAGCGCCGGTGCTGCCGAATAGGCCCCGGGCTGCGCTGCCGCCTGCGGGGGCACCGCCACCGGATAAGCCCCGGCCGGCGGCACCGCCCCTGCTCCCGGCTGTGGCGACGCCTGTTGCGCCGGATAAGCCCCGGCCGGCGGCACCGCGCCTGCACCCGGCTGTGGCGACGCCTGTTGCGCCGGATAAGCCCCGGCCGGTGGCGGCGACGGATAACCCCCGGCCTGCGGTGGCGCGCCATATCCGGCGTGCCCGACGGCCTGCGTGGACTGTATGAACGCACCCTGGTCCGCGGGCGCACCGAATGCCGGTGCGGGCGCAGCGGATCCGACGGGATTCGGCAGGCTCGCCGGGTACCCGGGGACGGGATAGCCGGGATGCGCCTGCACGGTGGCGACCGGCGGCGCGGTCAATGCCGTGCGTGCCGCGGCGGCGAATTCGACACAGGTCGCATACCGGTGCTCGGGACGCTTGGACATCGCCTTGGCCAGCACCCCGTCCAGCGCCGGATTCAAACCTTGCCGCCGGGCCGCCAGCGGCGCGGCGAGATGCTGCAGATGCCCGCGAATGATGTCGTTGGGATCGGGCGCGTCGAACGGGGCCATGCCAGTGAACAACCAGTACAGCGCGCACGCCAGGGAGTACTGGTCGGTGCGGTTATCCAACTTGGCGCCGGTCATCTGCTCCGGCGATGCGTAGGACAGTGTCGCGCTGAACATCCCGGTCTGGGTCAGGTGCGTGGAATCCTCGCGCAGCCGGGCGATGCCGAAATCGGTGAGGAAGACCCGCTCGCCCTGCCCACCGCTGGAACGGGCCAGCAGGAAGTTGGCGGGCTTCACATCCCGATGCAGTACTCCCATGCCGTGCGCGTAATCCAGTGCGGCCGCGACGCCCTCGATGATCTGCACCGCTCGCTCCGGCGGCAGCGTCATCGGGTCGACGGTCGCCGCGTCGACGCCATCGATGTACTGCATGGAGATCCAGAGCTGGTTGTCCTCGGAGCCGCGGTCGTAGACGGCGACGATATTCGGATGGTCCAGATGCGCCGCCAGATCGGCCTCGCGCTCGAACCGCGCGCGCACCTCGGCGTCGGCGAACAGCTCGCGATTCAGCAGTTTCAGCGCCGTCTGCTTACCGAGGCGGGGGTGTCGGGCCAGATACACCGAGCCCATACCGCCCTGTCCGAGCAGCCGCTCCACGGTGAACCCGGCGAACACCTCACCGCTGTTCAGCAACGCGACCCCCTTCAGGTGACTGCGGCCCTCGGACATCGGTCGTCCGAGTGCGTAAACAGAGTTGTGAGCCTACCGGGTAGCCCGTTGGCCACGCTGTTTCGAATTCTCCGCGAAAATCGGCGAAACTATCAACAGGGCCGCAGCGCCGCGTCAGTTGTCCCGATGGACCGACGCTGATGGCCCCACGTCCGGTCACCGACCGGACGGGTGTGACGAGGATGTTTTTTGCACCGCCGATGGAACAACGGGTGTCTTGTTGTGGTGGTGGGGAGGACACGGCGGTGAGGTCTACGAAAACGATGGCGAACTACCAGGTGATGCTGCGCGGTGCGGCACTCACCGCATTGCTCACTCTTGCCTCCTGTTCGCTGTTGCCCGGCACCCACAGCGCCCCTGCGGAACCGACGCTACCCGTCGAACGGCCCGGATCCTGGCATCCGGGCTGGTCGATTTCGCGGCCCGATTCGCTGGCCGCCGATTTCACCCAGTTGCAGCCGAATCTGCCGGGCCAGGTCGGGATGGCGATCATGCCGGTCGGCGGCGGCCGGATGACCATCTTCGGCGACTGGACCACCGGCATCGCCTGGTCCACCATCAAGGTCCCGCTGGCCATCGCGGCGCTGCGGCACGATCCGACCGGCGCCGCCGAGTACGCGCACGAGGCGATCACCGTCTCGGACAATGATGCCGCCGAGGCGCTGTGGCAGTCCCTCGGCGACGGTGAAGAGGCCGCCCAGGCCGTCCAGGAGGTCTTGGACGAGGCCGGTGACGCGCTGACCAATGTGTCCGGTCCGAAGACCAGCCTGGACTACACCGCGTTCGGCGCGACCGAATGGACACTGGCCAATCAGGCCCGCTTCGCCTCGCAGCTACCGTGCCTGCCCGAGACCGACACCGTGGTCAGCCTGATGGAGCAGATCACACCGGAACAGCGATGGGGCCTCGGCACGATCGAGGGCACCGAATTCAAGGGCGGCTGGGGCCCCGACGACGAAACCGGCGTCTATACGGTCCGCCAATTCGGCTTGGTGCCGACCCGATCCGGCCTGGTCGCGGTCGCCCTTGCCGCACAGGCGGATTCGGGCACCTTCGAGGATGCGACCGCCCTGCTCGACCGGCTGGCCCGGCTGCTCTCGCGGCATCTCGATGATCTCAATGGCGGTAAGTGCCAGAAGCCGCGCTAGCCCGGAGTGACCAGCCCGGATTCGTAGGCGAGCACGACGGCTTGGGCCCGGTCGCGCAGATTCAGCTTCGAAAACACCTTGGAGACATGGGTTTTCACGGTCTGCTCGGCGACGTAGAGCGATTCGGCGATCTCGGTATTGGACATCCCCTTGGCGATCAGCTCCAGCACCTCGCGTTCGCGCGGGGTCAGCGCCGCCAGTGCGGGTGCGGGTTTGGCGCGGGCCGCGGTGCGGCGGCGGGTGACATCGGCGATGAGCCGCCGGGTGACCGTCGGTGCGAGCAGCGCCTGACCGTCGGCGACCACGCGCACGGCCCGTACCAATTCCTCGGCAGGAGCGTCCTTGAGCAGGAATCCGCTGGCGCCGATGCTCAGTGCCTCGTAGACGTAATCGTCGATATCGAAGGTGGTCAGCATGAGCACCCGCACCGGCGGGTCGAATCCGGCGGCCAGAATGGCGCGCGCGGCGTCGAGTCCGTTCATCTCCGGCATGCGCACATCCATCAGCACCACATCCGGACGCAGCCGCTTGGCCTCGGCGACGGCGACCTTTCCGTCGGGCGCGTCGCCGACCACGCTGATATCGGATTGGGCGGCGAGCAGGGCGCCGAATCCCTGGCGCACCATGGCCTGGTCGTCGGCGATCAGAACGGTTATTGCCACCAGGACAGCCTATCCGCCGCTCCGCGTACTCTCGCCATGCGAGTCGGGCTTCGTATACGCCACCTCAGGTGCGCGGCAAGTTCGAGGCGTACCCGGTGAGCTACCCGTGGGCTTTCGAAATCGATTGCCCTGTAGCCATTTCAGGGCGCGTCTGAGCGATGCCCCTCACCGGTCCGTGGCGTCAGCGACCGCGGCGGCCATCGACGTGTCGAGCACCGGCCCGGATGTCGCAGCGATCGGCAGATGTGCCTGGACTTCGAACCCGCCGTCCGCCCGAGGACCCGCGGACACCTCCCCACCGACCGCCAGTGCGCGTGCCCGCATTCCGGCCAGGCCGTGGCCGCCATTGCCGACCGGGCGGGCCACGGTGGCGCTGAGGTCATTGCCGACGCTCAGATGCAGTGCGTCGGTGCCGATCACCACCGATACGCGGACCGGAGCGCCCGGCGCGTGCCGGGAGGCATTGGACAGCGATTCCTGGACGATCCGGTACAGCGCGAGGCCGACCGACTCCGGAACCAGATCCAGTAGCCCGTCGACGGTCCAGTCGATGCGCACACCGGCGCGGCGCGCGGCCTCGAACAGGCCGAGCACATCGGCGGCCTTCGGCTGCGGCGCGTGTTCGGGCAGTTGACCGTCGCTGCGCAGCACGCCGAGCATGCCGCGGATCTCGTTCAAGGCCTCGCGGGCGGTCGCGCCGATGGATTCGAATTCCGCGCGGGCGGCCGGGGTCACGCCCTCGACCCGATACGGCGCGGTCTGGGCCTGCACCACCACCAGGGACATGTGGTGGGCGACCACATCGTGCAGGTCGCGGGCGATGCGTGCCTTCTCCTCGAGAATGGCGCGCCGGGCCCGCTCCAGCTCGTTCTCCTCCTCTTGGGCCAGCAGCTGCTTGCGCGACTGCACCAGCCAGCGCACCAGCATCGCGAACAGCACGACCGCGGCGAAGGCGATCGGCCAGGCCCACGCACCCCCGGAGAATCCGCCGCCGTCACCGGACATCGTCGCGGCCAGTAGCAGCGAGGTCGCGCCCCAGGCGACGGCGACGATCGGCACCGGCGCACGCACTGCCACCGCGAACAGCAGCACGAACAGGCACAGGATGTGCACGACCTGAATCGGCAGCTCATTGCCCGGCTGATGCGGTATGGCCAGCGCGATGATCAGTGCCGAACCCGCCGATATCGCCCAGCCGAGCGCCGGGTTGAGCCGGATCAGCAGGACCGGGAAGGCGGCCAGCGCGGCGATGAACGGCTGCACCGCGACCGGGACGACGTGGGTGAGGTGCAGCGTCGGCCACGCGACGGCGAAGAAGATCACCGCCACGAGCACGGTGCACGCGTCGAACCACATTCGCGCGTTCATCCCTCTGATCCCGGCACGCCGTTTTTCCATGTCTACGACAGTAGGAACCCGAGCGGTCCAGGTCCTCATACCCACGGGTGAAATCCGCTCCAGTACCGCAGGGGGAGCCCGCGCAGACGCTCCCCCGATGGCACGGGGCGAGAAACCGCACCCCGGCGTGAGGTGGTGCGGCGGGCCGGATTCCTAGCGTCGAGCACCATGAGCACACCGAACACCGCGAGGCAGGCCGACGGCGGGGCGCACGACGCCCGAGCGCAACCCATCGTCCGGCGCTGCGCCGCATTGACGGCGGCCGCGCTGACCACCGTGGCGGCCACCATTGTGCTGGCGCCCGCGACGCACGCCGCCACCGTGCACCGACCGGTGGAAAACGCCGCGGCCGGTGCGGCGGTCGTCGACCTGACCTCGGGTGGGCCGGGCTCGGCCGCCGCGATTCCCGCCGATTTCGCGGACCGGTTCGACTATCGGCCGACTGTCGTCGACGGGCTGCTGGTGAATCCGAACGGGGACTGCTCGTCACCGGTGACATTGCCCGCCGAATTCGAAACCGCTTGTAAGGCCCACGATCTGGGCTACGACCTGTTGCGGTACGCGGGCGAGCGCGACCAGCCGCTGACCGGCTGGGCCAGGCAGGCCCTCGACGCGACCCTCGCCACGCATATGCACGAGGCGTGCGCGAGCCGCGAGGACGCGTTCTCCCGCGCTCGCTGCAATGCGATGGCGAGCATCGCTTACACATTCGTCGATCTGAATTCGCGACGGCAGGACTACGGGGTGCCGGTGCTCGAATCCGGACTCGGTGCGCAGAGTTCCGAGAGCGGCGGCGGGTGGCTGGCATGGCTTGCCGGTGTCGTCGGTCTCGGGGTGGTGCTTGCTGGTGTTCTGCCGTCCGCCCAGCGGCGGGCCGGAGTCCGGACACCCGTGTCGAATCGCATTGGTGCGCAGGGGGTTCAGGCGTGAGCACATTGACAACGACCAGACCGGCCGCCACCGCGCGCAATGCCGCCGGGGCGGCGAGTCCGAATGACCGGTCACCTCGATATGGCTGTTGGAAGACATTGGTCGGCAATGGGTTTCACCGAGCGCTGCGGCCACGCATCGGCACGACGCTCGGCATTGGTCTCGGCACAGTCATATCGCTCGCACCCGGTCTGCTGCCGCGCACTCCGAGCGCCCAGGCCGTGCTGACCGGACTGCTGGCCGCCATCGGACTCGGCATCGCGGGCATTCTTCGAATTACGATGCGGTACCGGGATTTCGATATCAACCGTCGGCTGACTCGGTTTCGGACACCACTGCTCGGTCTGACCGCGATCGCGATCCTCGGCACGGCCGCGAATGCTAGTCATTGGCAGAACCAGCTGCGCACGGCGATGGACACGACGCTCATCGGCCCGGGGTACTGGCTGCACTGGGCCCTGATGTCGGCGGTGATCGTCGGCACTTGCGCCGGAATCGCCCGGGTCACGGGGTGGATCGCACGGCGACTCGGCTGGATGCGCGGTATCGCGGTTACCGCGGTCACGGCATCGATCCTCTATCTCATCGGCGTGCCCGCGGTAGTGGACTGGCGGCGCAGTGCCTATGCCACCGCCAATGCGACGATCGATCCCGAACTGGTGCAACCGGTTTCCTATACCCGCTCCGGAAGCACCGAATCGGCCATCAGCTGGCCGTCGCTGGGCGCGGAGGGCCGCAAGTTCGTCGCCGGATCGCCCGCCGGACCGGTCCGGGTGTATGTCGGACTCGACTCCGCACCCGATCTCGATTCCCGGGTGGTCCTCGCGATTCGGGAGCTGGAACGCTCCGGCGGACTGGAACGCTCGAATATCGTCCTCGCGGTACCGACCGGGTCGGGGTGGATCGATGCGAATGCGGTCCGCGGCTTCCACGAACGCTTCGGCGGCGACGTCACCCTGGTCGGCATGCAGTACTCCTATGCCCCGAGCTGGGTAACCTTCCTCTTCGGCCGCGACGATGCGATCGCCTCCGCACGTGCGCTCTTCACCGCCGTGCAGCGGCGTATCGGCGCACTCGACCACAAGCCCCGGCTCTACGTCTATGGGCAGAGCCTCGGCGCGCTCGGCGGCAGCTCGATCTTCGCCGACGACGCCGACCAGGACCGCCGTACCTGCGCCGCGCTCTGGGCGGGTCCGCCCGCCGGTCAGGTGCATCATGCGGGGGCGACGGTGCTGGCCAATAGCTCCGATCCGGTGGTGCACTGGTCGCCGTCGCTGCTGTGGCGGGCTCCCGAGCTCCGTGATGTCCGCGTGGATGCCCCTGTCCCGCAATGGCTTCCGGTGGTCAGCTTCCTGCAGACCAGTGCCGACCTGCTCGCCGCACTGCACGCGCCGCCGGGCCACGGCCACCGCTACGGCACCGACCAGGGCACTGCCATGGGCACCTGCTGATCGGCGACCGTGCAGCTCGGAGGCTTGATCGCCCTTAGAACTTGTTCTAGTTTACTGATCATGCCCTTTGTCATCGATGCCACCGTCGAGATCGACGCCCCCGCCGAACTGGTGTGGCAGGTGATCACCGACCTCCCCCGCTACGGCGAGTGGAACCCCTTCTGCATCGAAGCCCGCAGCACGCTCGTCCCCGGCGAACCCATCGACATGCTGGTCGCGCTGTCCGGTTCCGGTCCGCGACGCCAGCGCGAATGGATGGTTTCGCACACCCCGGGCACCGAATTCAGCTACTCGATGAAACCGGTCCCGCTCGGCACCCTGCACAGCCTGCGCTCGCACAAGGTCACCCCACTCGGCCCGGACCGCACCCGCTACGAATCCCACTTCGAACTCGCGGGCTGGCTACACCCCCTCGTCGTCGCCCTGCTCGCCAAGAACCTCCGCCGCGGCTTCGCCGGCATGACCGAGGGCATCGAGCGCCAAGCCGAATCCCTGCGCTCCCACTGACCTCCCGCGCACTCGCCACGCATATCGCTCCCACATACCCTCCGCGCTCACACACAACGACTCACCGCACAACACGCCGGGTGGCACACACGAAGGTCTGCGAGAGCAACAACGAGGACGGTGGGGGGCGGCCTTCGGGGTTAGGGGGCGAGGTGGGCTAGGGCGGCGTCGAGAGTGGCGTCGGCGTAGTTCTGGGTGAGGCCGGGTAGGCCCAGGGCCCAACGGGTCTGAATCGGGCCGAGGAGCAGATCGATGGCGATATCGACGTTCAGGTCGGCGCGGAGTTGGCCCGCGCGCACGCCCGCGGCGAGGCGTTCGGCGATGGCGGCGCGTTGGGGCAGCAGCAGTCGCTCGCGGTAGGCGGCGCCGAGTTCCGGATCCTGTTGGATTTCGATGTACATAGCGCGGAGGAAGGCCTCGAAGCTCGGATCGGTGAGTTCGGCGATCGCGCCACGGACCAGCTCACGCAGGTCAGCATGGATGTCGCCGGTGTCCGGGAGTACGAGACCGTCCGGGCCCGAATAGAGTTCGAGCATTGCGTCGAGTACGACGGCACCCTTCGACGGCCACCAGCGGTAGATCGTCTGCTTGCCGACTCCGGCCCGGGCCGAGATGGCCTCGATGCTCAACTTCGCATAGGGCAGCTCGCGGATCAGTTCGGTGGCGGCGGTGAGGATCGCGGCGCGGGCACGTTCGCTGCGCCTGGCTGCGCTCGGTGTTTCGGCCATATCGAGACTATACCAACAACGAGACGCAACGTCTCGTCTTGACAACACCGAATCCGCTTGGCATCTTTGTCGAACGAGACGGAGCGTCTCGCGACGAAAGGATCGACATGACCAGAACCTGGTTCATCACCGGCTCCAACCGCGGACTGGGGCGTGCGTTCACCCTCGCCGCGCTCGCCGATGGCGACCGTGTTGTCGCGACCGCTCGCGATCCGCGGTCCATGACCGATATCGACAGTGACCGATTGACGGTGCTGCCCTTGGATGTTCGCGACCGCGACCGCGCGATCGTCACCGTGGACCAGGCATTCGCGATAGCGGGCAGTATCGATGTGATCGTGAACAATGCTGGATACGGTCTGGTCGGCGCGGTCGAGGAACTCACCGAGGCCGAGATCCGCGCCCAGATGGATACCAATTTCTACGGCGCGCTGTGGGTTTCGCAGGCGGCGGTACCGCATCTGCGCACACAGGGATCGGGACACATCGTGCAGATCTCGACGGTCGGCGCGGTGGGCAGCCTGCCGCTGTTCAGCATGTACAACGCGAGCAAATGGGCGCTGGAGGGTTTCGGCGCGTCACTCGCGGATGAGCTGCGGCCCTTCGGTATTCACGTCACGCTGGCAGAGTTGGGCGGCTTCGACACCGATTGGGCGAAGTCGAGCATGAAGTTCGCGACGGCGCTCCCAGCGTACGACGAACTGCGCAGCGGCATCCTCGGCATGGCGAACTACCCGGACCCGACTGTGCCGCTGCCGGTCACCGACGAAGCGACCGATCTCGCCCCGGCAGGCCAGACCGAGACCACCGCCGAAACCGCGGCGGACGGCGCGGCCGAATGGGTCGAGGCGGCACCGGAAGTGGCCGCGGCGGAGTTGATCGCGCTGGTGAACATGCCGAATCCGCCGGTGCGCAAGGTGATCGGACCCGGTGCGCACCAGATGGTGGCGATGGCACTGGATCAGCGGCGTCAGGACTATCTGACGGATCCGGAGTTCATCTGGCCCGCCTAGCGACCATCGAGCGGTGAATAGCCGTGCACCGAGCCCCCGGTCCCGTCGAAATCCGAGGTATCGAGACCAAACCGGGGTCTCGGGCCAATATCACTCACTATGGGCCGTCAGGCGACCGGTCCCCGCGCGGCCTCGTACGCCGCACCGACGCGGTACAGCCGATCGTCGGCGAGGGCGGGCGCCATGATCTGCAGGCCGACCGGCATGCCGTCGTCCTTGCTCAATCCCGACGGCACCGACATGGCCGGATGTCCGGCCAGATTCGTCGGCAGGGTGCACAGGTCCGACAGGTACATCGCCAGCGGATCGTCGACCTTCTCCCCGAGCTTCCACGGGGTGAACGGGCTCGTCGGGGAGATCAGGACGTCGACCTGCTCATAGGCCTTGTCGAAGTCGCGGGCGATCAGCGTGCGCACCTTGAGCGCCTGACCGTAGTATTCGTCGTAGTAGCCGGCCGACAGTGCGTAGGTGCCGATCATGATGCGGCGCTTGACCTCCGGGCCGAATCCGGCCGCGCGGGTGGCGGCCATGACCTGCTCGGCGCTGTGGCTGCCGTCATCGGCGACGCGCAGCCCGTAGCGCATGGCGTCGAAGCGCGCCAGATTCGAGGACACCTCGCTCGGCAGGATCAGGTAGTAGGAGGCCAGCGCGTATTCGAAGTGCGGACACGACACCTCGACCACCTCGGCGCCCAACTCCTTCAGCACCGCGACCGCAGCGTCGAAGGATGCGATGACGCCGGGCTGGTAGCTGTCGGAGTGGAGTTCCTTCACCACACCGACTTTCACGCCGCGCAGATCACCGGTGGCGCCCTGACGCGCCGCGGCCACCACCGGCGGCACCGGCACATCGCGGGAGGTGGAGTCGCGCGGATCGTACCCGGCGACCACCTCGTGCAGCAGCGCGGTGTCGAGCACGGTGCGACCGCACGGGCCGCCCTGGTCCAGCGATGACGCGCACGCGACCAGACCGAACCGGGAAACGGTGCCGTAGGTCGGCTTGGTGCCGACGGTCGCGGTCACCGCGGCGGGCTGCCGAATCGACCCGCCGGTATCGGTGCCGATCGCCAGCGGTGCCTGGTGCGAGGCCAGCGCGGCCGCCGAGCCACCGCCGGAGCCACCCGGAATCCTGGTGGTATCCCACGGATTACGGGTCGGGCCGAAGGCCGAGTTCTCGGTGGAGGAGCCCATGGCGAACTCATCCATATTGGTCTTGCCGAGGATCGGGATGCCCGCGGCGCGCAACCGAGCGGTCAGTGTCGCGTCGTAGGGCGCGACCCAGCCCTCGAGAATTTTCGAGGCGCAGGTGGTCGGCATATCGGTGGTGGTGAAAACATCCTTGAGCGCCAACGGAACTCCGGCCAGCGGCGAGGCGGGCGCATCGCCAGCGGCCAGCGCGGCGTCCACCGCGGCGGCCGCGCTGAGCGCCTCGTTCCCGGCCACGTGCAGGAACGCGTGGTACTCGCCGTCGACGGCGGCGATCCGATCCAGATGCGCCTGGGTGACCTCCACCGAGGTCACCTCACGGCCGTGGATCTTTGCCGCCAGTTCGGCAGCCGACAGTGCCGTCAGGTCGGTCCCACCCGTCTCCCGACCGCCGCCCCCCACGGAATCGCTACGCGATGCTGCACTCATTCGCCTTCTCCCAGGATCTGCGGAACCACGAACCGCTGGTCTTCGACCGCGGGAGCGCCGGACAGCGCCTCCTCCGGGGTCAGGCACGGAACGACCTGATCCGGACGCGTCACATTGGTCGCCGGATTCGGCGACGCGGTCGCGGGCACATCGGCGGCGGCGACCTCGGAGACGGTCCGCACGTGACTCAGGATCGAATCCAACTGACCGGCGAACTGATCGAGTTCGGCTTCGGACAGGGCGAGCCTGGACAACCGGGCGAGGTGTGCGACCTCGTCGCGGGAGATGGCGGGCACCGCGGACCCCTTTCGGCGTGGTTTGAGCTTGGTGAACGGCCACCGAACAGCCTAGCGACCATCTATCGCACAATTTTCACAGGAGCCGGGAGTGCGACGACACACCCCAACCACTAGCGTGACACGCCGCATCCGCGCGAATTCGCGGTGTGGCATCCGTCACTGGCTGTACTTCGAGTCGATAACCGGGACTCGGGGGTGTAAGTATTGCGTGACCCGGGTATTCGTTTCAGAGCCTCGGCCGCCAAGGAAAGGAACGCGCGTGTCATACCTGCTCCGCGTGCAACTTCCGGATCGACCGGGAAGCCTCGGTGCGCTCGCACTCGCACTGGGCTCCGTCGGCGCCGACATCCTCTCCCTCGACGTGGTCGAGCGGGGCGCGGGTTTCGCGGTCGACGACCTCGTCGTCGAGGTGCCGCAGGGTGCACTACCGGACACCCTGATCACCGCCGCGGAATCGATCGGCGATGTGCACGTGGACTCCATCCGCCCGTACTCCGGCGTGCTGGACACCCATCGCGAACTCGAGCTGATCGACCAGGTCGCCAGCGCTCGCGACGACCGACTGCAGGTGCTCGTCGACGGCGTGCCGCGGGTGCTGCGGGTCGGCTGGAGCACCATTATCGATATTGGTCCGCAGGGCGCCTACCGCGTCGTCGGCAGCCAATCCGCGCCGCAGACACAGGCCGGTTCGGCGCCGTGGATGCCACTGGAGAAGCCCGCCGTCCTCGATCCCGAGGCCGATTGGGTGCCGCAGATCTGGCGCGATATGGACACCAAACTCGCCGCCGCGCCGCTCGGCAATACCGGCAAGGTGCTGCTGCTCGGGCGCCCCGGTGGACCCGACTTCCGTCCGTCCGAGGTCGCGCGGCTCGGCTACCTGGCGGGCATCGTCGCGACGGTGCTCGGCTGAGCCCGCCCGCCGCGGATCAGGACGAAAGATCCAAGCGCAGCACGGTCAACCACTCTCCCGCCTCGGTCGTCCAATCCCGTTCCGGCGCAGGGACGAAACCGAAACGGTCGTAGATCCGCCGCGCATCGACCATGGCGGGCATGGTGGTAAGTACCACGGCGTCAAAGGATTCGGCACGGGCCAACTCGATGACGGTGCGTATCAATGCCGTTCCCGCGCCGAGGCCGCGCGCCGATTTCGAGACGGCGAGCATGCGGAACTCCAGCTCACCCGTCCGGGCGATATCGGCATACGGCGTACCGGGCCGGGCGATCGCCAGCGCGCCGACCACCCGACCCTCGCGCACCGCGACGAGCACCTGGGCCGCGTCGGCGCGACGGGCGATATCGGCGAGATCGGTGACATAGGGGCTACCGGCGCGCACAAAGCCTTCACCGACGTAGACCTGGACCGTCAGGTCCCCGACCGCGTCGTATTCATCCGGCCGAGCGGTTCGAATGACGAGCTCGGCGTCGTTCGCATCCATACCCGCATCCTCCCACCGGCCCAGCAGCCACACGGCAACAACTAGGCTCAATACTCCCGTTGTGGGCCTGGCCTGGCAGTCCGTACCCTGGGATATCGGCTGGTGTTCGATCCCGGCACGGGGGGAATGATGGGCGCGCGATGGCTTGGGATAGCGGGGCTGGCAGCGTCTGTTGGGGGTCGCTCCTGGACGTGGCTTATGCCTGGTTGCTGAAGCCTTGGCGGCTGCCGCTCGCCGTGCTCGGGCGGAGCTCGAGGAGCGCCTGAAGCGTGGCGGCACCGACCTGAAGCAGGTCCTCACCGACGCCGAAGCTGGCCTGGCCGGGCTCTGTGCTGTTTGTGGTGGGAATCGTGGCGTTGCTGGTGGTGGGATTTCGTGAGGAGCGCCGGATGTGGCCGGAAATCGAGCGGATGGAGGAACTCGCCGACCGAATGCGTAAGCAACGCGAGCAGAATGAGCGGATGCGCGAGCAACGCGACGGGCAGTGACGTGGTTCGAGGACACCGCCCCGACGCCATCTGACGATGCGGAATCACCGCCACTCGACACCAGAAGTCACAGACCAGGTCAGGAACCGAGACCCGGACGCGCGCCCGGATGCGAGAGCTGCCAGCGTTCGGGTTTGCCGGACGGATAGACGACCGGGATGAGATCACCGATCGCAGGCCAATCGTTCACATCCCAGGCCATGCGGCCGTAGACCACAGTGCCGGGCACCGACGGCCCGGTCAGATTGCCGGTGATGGTCACATATTGCGCACCGGTCGCATCGGGCCGCGGACTCACCCCGGTGACATACAGCGTCCCCGACTCCGGATTCGCCAACCGGAACCCGTTGCGCCCACGCAGGTAGACCATGACCAACGCCACCAACGCGCCGACAACGATCACCAGCATCGCGAACTCCACCATGGCACCCATGCTATTGGTCCTCGCACGGACGTCGTCGGTGCTGCCGGATGCAGCGGGTGATCGATGCGCGGCACCGCCGGGCAGTCGCCGCACCGCCGGGCCGTCGCGGCACCGCCGGGCAGTCGCCGCACCGCCGGGCCGTCGCGACACCGCCGGGCCGTCGCCGCACCGTCGAGCCGTCGCGACACCGCCAGGCAGTCGCGACACCGCCAGGCAGTCGCCGCACCGCCAGGCAGTCGCAAAACCGCCAGGCAGTCGCCGCACCGTCGAGCCGTCGCCGCACCGTCGAGTAGTCGCCGCACCGCCAGGCAGTCGCCGCACGGCCGGGCAGTCGCCGCACGGCCGGGCAGTCGCCGCACGGCCGGGCAGTCGCCGCACCGTCGGGCAGTCGCGACACCCGCCAGGCAGTCGCGACACCGCCAGGCAGTCGCCGCACGGCCGGGCAGTCGCCGCACCGTCGGGCAGTCGCCGCACCCGCCAGGCAGTCGCGACACCGCCAGGCAGTCGCCGCACGGCCGGGCAGTCGCCGCACCGTCGAGCAGTCGCCGCACCGCCAGGCAGTCGCCGCACGTCGGGCAGTTGCCCCACCGCCGGGCAGTCACCGCACGGCCGGGCAGTCGCCGCACCGTCACGCGATCGCGGCACCGCCGGGCCGCGGCACCGCCGGGCAGTCGCGGCACCATCAGGCGATCGCGGCACCATCAGGCGGGCGCGGCACCGGCGCGGCACCGGCCATGACCGATGACACGCTTCGGCGGACTACAGCGCGGCGAGCTCGCTGGTGCCGTGTTCGGTGCGACGGATCTGCCAGACGGCGGTGCGGGTGCGCTGCGAGCGGCCGTTCGCCCGGTCGATCAGTGCGCGATTGTTCGTTGTGAAGATCAATTGCGCACCACGGGAATTCGTCTCCGGATTCTGGAAGAGCTGGATCAGTCGGTCGGTCTCCTCGACCGGCAGCTGCGCGCCGATATCGTCGATCGCGAGCACTCGACCGGAGTCGAGCGCGTCGAGCATGGTCGGCAGCAGCCGCAGCATCGACAGTGTCGCGGCGGATTCGTCGGTGATATCGAAGACGGCATCGATCCCGGCGTGTACCAGGCCGAGCCCGACGCCGCGGCGCTCGACCATCCTGGTGTAGAGGGCATCGCGCGCGGCCTTCAGATTGCCGAGTTCGCGTTCGAGCATGACCTCGGTGATGCCGTTATCCCGCAGCAACTGGTCGGCGTGGCCCGGCGAAGTGGCACAGAGCTCCACCTGTTTGGCCGTCCCCGCGATATCGGCGTCGAGTTCGCGCAGATAGTCCACGTACATCGGATCGGGTTCGGCGATCAGCAGATCGGTAATGCCGAGTTCGGCGGTGCGCAGCAGCATGAGCAGCCGCACCGCATGCTCCGGGGCGGCGGAGAGATGGCTACCGAGCCGATGCGCCACCGCCGCGGCATCGACGGCACCGTGCTGCACCTCGAGCATTGCGGAGAACCACCGATACGCGGGCACCAGCGCCTCGGCATACATCTGCCCGGCGAGACTGAGCAGCAACGCATTCGGGCGCACCAGCGGCAGCAATGCCGCGATACCGTAGCGCGCGGCCTCGAACATCGGGCCGATCTTGATCTGTTCGCCATTGCGCTCGAAGACGATTCGCTTGCGCGAGCGGGGATGGGTGTAGAGCCATTCGGCCGTCACATCCGCATTGTCCAACCGGAACCCGTAGGTGTACGGCACGCCCTCCGCGACGAAGCTCGCGACGAATTCCGAAGGGCGATCCGGGAATCCGCGATGCGGCGCGCGCACTGGCCCGGCATATGGATCCCAGCCGGTCACCGAATTCAGCACCGCGTCGCGCATCTGCCCCAGCGCATCGATCAGGTTCGTCTTGCCCGCGGCACTCGCACCGTGCACCGCCGTCACCGGCACCGCGACCGGACCACTCCCCCGGCTCAATCGCAAGTCCTGCCGTTCGGCCAGCGATCTGTGATTCGTCACCTGAAAACTGCGCAGCATCCCGCCATCCTGTCGGTTCGCCCGCCCGTGCGCGACACCGACACCCGGTCCGGCCCGGACCGGTATCGCACGCGGGGCTTCCGGCGGACAAATGCGCACGTCACGCGTTACCATGCAGGCGCCGCGGCTACCCGCTGGCATCTGCCGGAATTGTATTGATGAGGGATGGTTCAACGATGGAACTCACGGTTCGTCGTCTAGTGGCCCGCAGCTCCGTCGCTGCCGCGCTCGCACTCGGCCCGCTCGTAGTACTCGGCCCGCCGCAGGCCGCCGCCGAGGCGCCCTGTCCGGACGGTTCCGCCCGGATCTTCTTCCACGACGAGACCAATACCTGCCAGAGCGGCGGCACCTACAGCTTCGACGGCACGCCCGCGCTCGTGAAGGTGTGCTCGGTGGGCAAGGTCGAAGTCACTGTCGATACCACCATCCAGAAGAGCCGGACCAAGACCAGGACCGACCATCTCGATCTCAGCAACGGTCAGTGCGGACGGGTCACGGTCGGCGGCCAGCTCGACTCCACCGTGACCATTACGCCCTCCTAGGTCCGAACAGCAGCGCGCTGTCGCCGAATTCGTGCCACAGATAGCCGGTATCGAGAGCGGTGGCGTAGGCCTCGTGCACGCTGGCCTCGCCCGCCACGGCGACGAGCAGATCCAGATGTGATGCGCCGGGAGCGTGCCAGCCGGTAATGATCCCGTCGACCACGCGGGCGGGCGGCTGTGGCCCCAGGACCAGTTCGGTCCATCCTCGAGCCGGATGCACGAGGCCGTGGTGATCGGCGGTGGTCTCCAGCGCTCGGGTCACCGTGGTGCCGACCGCGATGATGCGACCGCCCGCCGCCTTGGTGTCGTTCACCAGACGTGCGGTCGTCGCCGGTATCGCGAACCGCTCCGGGCTCGGCGGTTCGCCCGCCTCGGGCGAGGAGACCCCGGTGTGCAGGGTGATCGGCGCGATCGCCACACCGGAGGTCACCAGATCGAGCACCAGTCGTTGGGTGAACGGGCGTGCCGCGCTCGGCATTTCGGCACTGCCGGGAATCCGGCCGAATACCGTCGTGTAGTAGGACGGCGACCAACGCTGTGGCACATATGAATAGGTGATCGGATAGCCGTGGGTCGCCAGCAGCCAGGTGGGATCCGCGCTGAGTTCGGCGATCCAGAGTCGGCGCGCACCCGGTAGCCAGGGTTCGCGGAGGGTGGCCGTGGCGCCCTCGGGCAGCTGGAGCTCATTGCCCGCGTAGAGATCACCCGCATACGGCGTACGTTCGCGGGTGCGTACCTCCACCACCCAGAGTCCGTCGCAGCCGCCGAAGGTATCCGGTGGACCGCTGGCCGACGTCTCCGCATCGACGGACGCGTTGAGCCAGGTGGACAGGTGCAGGGTGATCGGTGTGCCGTCGAGAACGCCGTCGACCGCGGCGGCCAGGGTGGACGAATTGTTCACCACCACCAAGTCACCCGCATGCAACTGCTGTGGCAGCTCACGGAATACGGTGTGGGTGAGGCGATCCCCCGCCACCAGCATCCGGACCTCGTCACGGGCCAGACCACGTGCCTCCGGCGGGGCGATGGCGTTGCGCTCGGGCGGCAGTATGGCGGGCCATTCGCTCAGCGCCGCAGGCCCGCCCGTCACCCGACCACCACCCCTCACCGAATCGCTTCGCGATGCTGTCGGCCCACCCGTCTCCCGACCACCACCCCTCGCCGAATCGCTTCGCGATGCTGTCGTCATCTGGTGACCCCCGCGGTGAAATCGGCCACGGTATAGCGGCCGTTCTTCGGTCGCTGCTCGATCAGTCGCAAGAGCGCGGGCACCACGATCTCGGGCTCCGGACGATCGGAGATATCGTCGCCGGGAAAGGCGGCCTGGTGCATTTCGGTGCGCATATCGCCGGGATCGAAGGCGTAGATCGACTGGTCCGGATGTTCGGCGCCCAGAATGGCGGTGAGCTGGTCGAGCGCCGCCTTCGAGGAGCCGTAACCGCCCCAATCCGGATACGGTTCGACGCCCGCGTCGGAGCTGATGTTCACCGCGACCCCGTCCGCGCCGAGCAGCGGCAGTGCGAATTGCAGAACCGCGAGCGGGGCGATGACATTGGTGCGGTACACCAGTTCGAGCTCGTTGAGCGGATAGTCCGCCAGCCGCGGCATCGGACTGGGCCCGAGCCTGCTCGCATTGTTCACGAGCAGGTCGAGATGTCCGAACCCACCGGCGATCTCGGCCAGTTCGGCGCGATGCGCCGGATCGGTGATATCGCCGGGCACCGCGAGAAAGGCTTCGCCGAGTTCGGATTCCACCCGTTCGAGCCGGTCGGCGCGGCGGGCGGTGCCGATCACCCGCCAGCCGCGCGCGATCAGCGAACGCGCAAGAGCCAGACCGAATCCCGCCGAAGCACCGGTGATCAGAGCGGTAGAGCGGTGAGTCATATCAAATCTCCTGATAGTTACCTACCAGTCGATCGTGATACCTCGAGCTAGGTTCAGGTCAAGCACAGTTCGCCGACGGCATACGCGGCCGATCACCCCCTCCCGAACAGCCGCCCTATTCCTCTGCTTCGGCGTCTCCTTCGGCGGTATCCGGTGACACCGCCGCTGGGCCCTGCTCGAGCAGGAGCCGGAATCCGGCCTCGTCGAGGATCGGCACGCCCAGTTCCTCCGCCTTCGCGGCCTTGGATCCCGGCGACTCACCGATCACCACGAACGCGGTCTTCTTGGATACCGAGCCCGCGGCCTTGCCGCCGCGCACCAGGATCGCCTCCTTGGCGCCGTCGCGGGAAAATCCTTCCAGCGAACCGGTCACCACGATCGATAGGCCCTCGAGCGTCCGCTCGATGGACTCGTCGCGCTCATCGGCCATGCGTACGCCCGCCGCACGCCACTTGTCGACGATCGCGCGATGCCAGTCGACGGTGAACCAGTCCACCACCGCGTTCGCAATGGTCGGACCGACCCCGTCGGCGGCGCCGAGTTCCTCGGCCGATGCTTGTTCGATGCGATCCATGCTGGCGAATTCCACGGCGAGCGCACGGGCGGCGGTCGGACCGACGTGCCGGATGGACAGGCCGACCAGGGCGCGCCACAGCGGGCGGTCCTTGGCGGCCTGCAGGTTCTCCAGCAGTCGCTTGCCGTTCGCGGACAGGGTGCCGTCCATATTCGCGTACAGCGAGGTGGTCAGCAGCCGCGCCTCGTCGAGGTCGAACAGATCGCCCTCATCGGTGATCGCGCCCGAGCGCAGCAGGTCCACCGCACCCTCGTAGCCGAGCGCCTCGATATCGAAGACCCGACGGCTCGCGATATAGAACATTCGCTCCCGCCGCTGCCCCGGGCAGAACTGCCCATTCGGGCAGCGGATATCGGCGTCGCTCTCCTTCTCCGGCGCGAGCTCCACACCGCATTCGGGACACACACTCGGCATGACGAATTCGCGCTCGTCGCCGGTGCGCGCGTCCACCACCGGACCGAGCACCTCGGGAATGACATCGCCCGCCTTGCGGATGGTGACGGTGTCACCGATCAGCACACCCTTGCGCTTCACCTCGGAGGCGTTGTGCAGGGTGGCCCGCGCGACCGTGGAACCCGCGATGGAGACCGGCTCCATCACCGCGAACGGGGTGACCCGGCCGGTGCGGCCGACATTCACCTCGATGCCGAGCAGCTTGGTGGTCGCCTCCTCCGGCGGGTACTTGTAGGCGATCGCCCAGCGCGGGGCGCGCGAGGTGGAACCGAGACGCCGTTGCAGCGCCGTCTCGTCGACCTTGATCACCTGACCGTCGATCTCGTGCTCGATATCGTGGCGGTGCTCGCCCCAGTAGTTGACGCGCTCGATCACCGCCTCGATGCCCTGTACCAGCTTCGTATGCTCGGAGACCGGCAGACCCCAGGCGGCCAGGGCGCGATAGGCCTCGTGCTGTGAGGTCGGGGTGTAGCCCTCGATGCGACCGAAGCCGTGGCAGATCATCCGCAGCCGACGCCGCGCGGTGACCGCCGGATCCTTCTGCCGCAGCGAACCCGCCGCGGTATTGCGCGGATTCGCGTACGGCGGTTTGCCCTCGGCCACGATCGCGGCATTGAGCGTCGCGAAATCCTCCAGCCGGAAGTAGACCTCGCCGCGCACCTCGAGCAGTTCGGGGATCGGGAACTCCGCCGACGGCGTCAGCTCGCCCGGGATGTCCTCGATGGTGCGCGCGTTGAGCGTGACGTCCTCACCGGTGCGTCCGTCCCCACGCGTCGCACCGCGCACCAGCCGCCCGTTCTCGTAGACCAGGTTCAGCGCGACGCCATCGATCTTCACCTCGCACAGATAGTGCAGATCCGATCCGGTCTCCGCCTCCACCCGACTCGCCCAGGTGCGCAGCTCGTCGAAGTCGAACACATTGTCCAGCGACAGCATCCGCTCCAGGTGGTCCACGGCGGTGAAATCCGTCGCGAATCCGCCGCCGACCAACTGCGTCGGCGAATCTGGTGTGCGCAGATCAGGGTGCGTGTCCTCCAGTGCCTGCAGTTGGCGCAGCAGCTTGTCGAACTCGCCGTCGGAGATGATCGGCGCGTCTCGGACGTAGTACCGGAACTGATGCTCCCGAACCTCGTCCGCGAGCCGCTGCCACTGCACTCGCTGCTCCGCGGTCGCTGGCTCCGCCACGATGTCGCTGTCACTCACCCATCGCACATTAGCCGAGCCCACTGACATCCAGCCGCCACATTCCCGCACGTCGCGGCGGACTCATCGCACGGATCGTGGCGCCCGGGGTCAGGTGAAGTCGAGCGATTCGGGTTCCTCGGCGTAGGCGCGTGCCACCTCGGTGGACAGGCGCAGGGCCGCGCGAGCCCAGTCCAGTGGGGCACCGGCCAGACCGCAGGCGGGGGCGACGAGGACCTGGGTGGCGAGGGTCGAGCGGCGCAGGCCGAGGCGGTCGATCAGGCGTACACCGGGCTCGGCGATGTCGCGCCAGGTCGGGGGTTTGGCGGGCCGGGTTGCCGGAACGAGGCCCAGCGCCACTTGCTTTCCGGTATCGAGGATTTCGCCGATATCGTCCAGATCTCGGGTGGCGATGGTGACCATATCGAACCCGATGGCGGCGGCCGCGCTGCCGCGCAGGAAGGACAGTGCGGGCGACTCGGCGCAGCTGTGGACCAGGACCGGAGTGGATTGCGCGGTGATGACCGCGTCCAGGACGGCGAGTGCTTCCGGTTCGGGGACGGCGCGCACGGTGTCGAGGACGCTGACACCGCGTAGCGAGCCGTTCAGCACCTCGGTCAGCGACGGTTCATCCAGTTGCAGAACAACTTCCGCGCCGAGGCGCTTGCGCACCTCGCTCGCATGCCGATCCAGGCCCTCGGCGAGGGATTCCGAAATATCGCGCACCGCACCGGAATCGGTGAGTGCGCGGTGACCACCGGGCAGTTCGAGCTGGGCCGCCAGCGTCAGCGGACCGGCGGTCTGCAGTTTGACCGTGCGACCGGTACCCGCCGAACCCGCTGTCTCCCACGCCTCTTCGAGTGCGTCGAGGTCCGACCTGAGCAGATCGCGAGCGCGTCGGGAGACCGCACCCGGCCGGGACACCAGCCGATAACCCCGCGCCGTGGTGTCGAATCGCATATCGACCAACAGCGCGGAAACACGGCCGATCATGTCCGAACCGGCACCGCGCCCCGGCAGTTCGACCAGATGCGGCAGTTCCGGCAACTCACCGATGATGGTGGCCGCGGCCTCGCGCGGATCGGTGCCGGGCCAGGACCCGACGGCCGTCGCTATCCCACCCGGGATCCGGACGGGTGCCTTCGCCTCGAGTTCGCCCCATTCCCTGGCGATTTCGCTCACTGCGCTGCCCCTATGCGGGGTGTACACCCCATTGTGTGATGGATCCCGGTCTGCGCCGAGATGACGCAGAGGGTGAACCGATCTCGCTTGCCGCCTCGCCCGATGTAGGCGCCGCTCACTGGGCGGTGCTCGCGCCCGCGCCGACCGAGTCGGACGCGTCGCGCGAGGTGGCGGTAATGGTGCCGCTGCCGATCACCTGATCCCCCAGGGCATCCGGGCGGTACAGCACCACGGCCTGGCCACGGGCCACACCGGTCAGCGGCTCGCGCAGCCGCACGGTCAGTCCGTCGCCGTCGGCCTCGGCAATGGCCGGTGCGGTGCCGCCGTGTGCGCGCACCTGCGCGACACAGTCGATCGACCCCTCGGGCGCGGAGCCGGAGGTCCAGATCGCGCGGTCGGCCGCAACGGTCCACACCTGCAGATCCGCGGCGGAGCCGACACGAACAGTGCCGGAGTCCGGATCGATTTCGGTGACGTAGCGCGGCTTGCCGTCCGCGGCCGGACCGGGCAGCCCGAGTCCCTTGCGCTGACCGATCGTGAATCCGTGCACGCCTTCGTGATTTCCGAGCACCTGGCCGTCGGCGTCGACCACCGCACCCGGCCGAATGCCGATCTTCGCACCGAGGAAGGCGCGGGTGTCACCGGAGGGGATGAAGCAGATGTCATGGCTGTCGGGCTTATTCGCCACCGCGAGCCCGCGTTCGGCGGCCTCCGCGCGAATCTGTGGCTTGGGGGTGTCGCCCACCGGGAACATGGCCCGCGACAGTTGCTGCGCGGTCAGCACCGCGAGCACATAGGACTGGTCCTTATCGGCGTCGACCGCCCGGCGCAACACACCGTCCTCGAGCCGCGCGTAGTGTCCGGTGACCACAGCGTCGAAGCCGAGTGCCACCGCGCGATCGGCGAGGGCGGAGAACTTGATCTTCTCGTTGCAGCGCAGACACGGATTCGGCGTCTCACCGGCCGCGTACGCGGCGACGAAATCGTCGATCACGTCTTCCTTGAAGCGGTCGGCGAAATCCCAGACATAGAAGGGGATGCCGAGCACATCGGCGGCCCGCCGGGCGTCACCGGCGTCCTCCTTGGAGCAGCAACCGCGCGAACCGGTGCGCAGTGTGCCCGGTGTCGCCGACAGCGCCAGATGCACGCCGACCACCTCGTGACCCGCGTCGACGGCACGTGCCGCCGCCACTGCCGAATCCACACCACCACTCATCGCGGCGAGTACCCGCATCAGACACCTCCCTTCGCACCGGCCAGACCCGCGGCCCTGGCCCTTTCCACTATCCGGGGCAATACATTCAGCACCGCGTCCACATCGGCACGCGTCGAGGTGTGCCCCAGTGAGAACCGCAGCGAACCGCGCGCCTGCCACGGTTCGACGCCCATGGCGATCAGCACATGGCTCGGGGCGGCCACACCCGCATTGCAGGCCGATCCGGTCGAACATTCGATTCCGGCCGCGTCCAGCAGCATCAGCAGCGAATCACCCTCGCAGCCGGGGAAAGTGAAATGCACATTGCCCGGCAGTCGCCGCTCCCCGACCGGACCGCTCAGTACCGCATCCGGAACGGCCGCGCGGATACCCGCGATCAGATCATCGCGCATCGCAGCCAATTCCGGTGTGCGCGTGGGCAACTCGGCCACGGTGCGATCCAATGCGGCAGCCAGTCCGACGGCCGCCGCGGTATCGGAGGTCCCCGAGCGCAGATCGCGCTCGTGCCCGCCGCCGTGCAGCAGCGGCACACACGGCACCTGTCTGCCGAGCAGCAGGACACCGACACCGTGCGGCCCACCGAGCTTGTGCCCGGCGAAACTCGCCGCCGACAGCGCGCTCGCCGCGAAGTCGATCGGCAGCTGCGCGGCGGCCTGGATCGCATCGCTGTGCATCGGCACGCCGAATTCCTGTGCCACCGTGGCCAATTCGACGATCGGGGCGATGGTGCCCACCTCGTTATTGGCCCACATGATGCTCACCAGCGCGACCTCGTCGACATGCTCGGCCAGCGCCGCCCGCAATACCCGCGGCGATACGACACCGTCGGCGTCCACTGGCAGCCAGGTCACCTGGGCGCCCTCGTGCTGTTCCAGCCATTCGACCGCGTCGATGACCGCGTGATGTTCGGTCGAACCCGCGATGATCCTGGTCCGGCGCGGATCGGCGGCGCGGCTGGCCCAGTAGATGCCCTTGATCGCCAGATTGTCGCTCTCGGTCCCGCCCGAGGTGAAGATCACCTCTGACGGCCGGGCGCCCAGATCGGCGGCGATCGATTCGCGCGCCTCCTCCAGCATCCGCCGTGCCGTGCGCCCCGATCCGTGCAGGGAGGAGGCATTGCCCGTCATCCCGAGGGCAGCCGTCATCGCCTCGATCGCGGCAGGCACCATCGGAGTGGTCGCCGCATGATCGAGGTAGACCGTCTTGGGCGCACCGTGGACCGGACCCGAAAAAGCCGACTTCATGACCAGTAAAGGATAGCCGTCGGCCTTTCGTCGTTATTCCCGCCCGATCGCAGTGACCGGCGAGCCGACGGCGCGCCCGGTGTAACGAACTGCGCCATCGGCGTGTTCGACGTGACCGACACCGCTGCCGACGCACTGTCGGCAGCGGTGTGAGCGGCGAGGCGTTCGGTCCGTCGCGGCGATCAGCTCTGCACCAGCTCGTGGGCCGGCGTCTCGGTGCCATCCGAGTCCTGCGGTGCGCTGGATCGGCTCGGGAGCAGCACTGCCATCACGATGACGATCAGCGCCAGTGCGGCGGAGATGGCGAATGCCAGGCGCATGCCGTCGAGGTGTGCGGTGATCGGATCGGTGCCGTCCGCTACCAGCGCACTGCTGCGGGCCGACATCACCGTCACCACCAGGGCGGTGCCGAAGGCCGCGGCCACCTGCTGCAGTGTGCCGAGCATGGAGCTGCCGTGCGAGTACAGGCGCTGTGGGAGCGCGCCGAGCCCGAGCGTGAAGACCGGGGTGAAGGCCGCGGCCAGCGACACCATCATCAGGACGTGCAGGATCAGCAGCTGCCAGTACGGCATGGTCATCGATATCCGGGTGAACCCGGCGAGTGCGGCGGCGACACCGATCGAACCGGGAATCACCAGCACTCGTCCGCCGAACCGGTCGAACAGCCGCCCGACCGTCGGGCCGAGCAGACCCATCGCCAGTCCGCCCGGCATGACGAGCAGTCCGGTCTGCAGTGCCGACAGACCGCGCAGATTCTGCAGGTACAGCGGCAGCAGGATCATCGATCCGAGCATCGCCAAGAACGCGACCGACATCAGGATCAGCGCCTTGGTGTATGTGCCGAACAGCAGGATACGCAGATCCAGCAGCGGGGCTCCGGTGCGCTGCAGTCGTAGCTGACGGGCCGCGAAGACACCGATGAACGCCAGTCCGGCGACGACGATCACCGCGGGTGTGGCGACATTGTGGGTCTCGAACCGGCTGAGCCCGTACACCAGGCCGCCGAAGCCGACCGCGGCGAATGCCACGCTGGACCAGTCGATCGCACCGGTCTGCGGTTCGCCGATATTGTCCAGTTTGCGCAGGCCCAGCCAGGTGACCACCGCAGCGATCGGCAGCACCAGCCCGAAAAGCCAACGCCACGAACCGACTTGGAGTACCACGCCGGACAGGACCGGGCCCATGGCCGGGGCGACCGAGATGGCGAGGGTGACATTGCCCATGACCCGGCCGCGGTCCTGTTCGGGGACCACCGTCATCAGGGTGGTCATCAGCAGCGGCATCATCACCGCGGTACCGCCGGCCTGGACGATCCGTCCGAGCAGCAGCACCTCGAACGACGGGGCGACGGCGGAAAGCGCTGTGCCCGCGATGAACACACCCATGGCGATCGCATAGGCCCGGCGAGTCGTGACCCGCTGCAGGAACCATCCGGTGACCGGGATGACGGCCGCCATGGTGAGCATGAACGCGGTCGACACCCACTGCGCCGTGCGCTCGGTCACCTCGAGGTCCGCCATCAGCCGCGGGATCGCGTTGATCATGATGGTTTCGTTCAGAATCACCACGAAGGTCGCGAGCACCAGCAGCCGGACTACGGTCGGGGTTCCTCGTCCGGTCGGACGGACGGGTCTATCTGCGGGCATCGGGTACCTCCGGGCGTTCGTATAGGACGATATGCGGGCCGGGAGCGGCGCCACATGAGATCAGACGGGACCACTTCGCCTAACTAATCGGTCCCGCCCGCGCTCAATGGCTACCGGGAGACTTCGGCGGTCGCGAGTCGCTGTGCCGGCCGTCCGGATCGTCGGTTGGAAGCGACAGTGTCCCATTGCGTTCGCGGATCTTCACCAGGTTTTTCGCTGGCCGTGCCGGTCGCAACCGACCTCGCCGCCCAATACGGCAGGTTCTCGTATTCCCAGCGGCTGTTCTCGGCAAGCAACACGTCGCTCGCCGAACCGCGGGCGGTTCACCCACGAGCTCGCGTTCGACCTGCCAGCGCAGCGCCGGATCCGAGTCCAACAGCCACGCGATCGAGGCCTGCTCCGCCATGGCGCGACTTCAGCGCCGCATCGACGGCGCGCCCAGCGAAACGGACTGCGCCGCCGAAGTGTTCAGCGGGCGTTCAGTCCGCACCCGTGCTGTGCCTCGACCGGACCCAGGCCGACCGTGGCACTGATCACTGGGAGCGGTCCACCGCGCCGAGGCGCGAGCAGGTCGATATCAGAGAAACCGCGATCAGGCCTGGGCCGCCGCCGAACCCTCGACAGCCTGGTGACCGGCGGCCCGGCGGCCGGAGCGACGGAACGGTCGCAGCCGCGACGGCCGCCGCACGGCTTGTGTCGCCTCCGTCTCGACAGACTCTGGATCCTGCACCCGGGTGGCCGTTGCCTCGATCCACTCCGAGGCCTCGATGGCGCCGTGGCGCGACAGGTCGGCACCACGGACGGCCTGTTCACACCGGCGGGCCAGGTCGCGCCGATCGAGTCCCGGATATTCCACCGGCGCGAGCACTACTTCGGCCACCATGCCGCGCGAGCGCAGCACCCGCTTCGCCGAGCTGCCGAAGGAATCGTCGCCGACGAATCCCGGAATGGTCGACTGCGTACCGCGCGCGTCGAGGTAGCGCAGCCGCACCGGCTGCACCGAGGTCGCGGTGTCCACGGCGGCTTGGAAGAGCGCGGGCCGCATGGTGCCGTAGGCGCGGCCGCACCAGGTGGTGCCCTCGGGGAAGACCGCGATCCGATCGCCCGACGCCAGCCGTTCACCGATGCGCGCCACCACGCCGGGCAGTTCGCGCAGCCGTTCGCGTTCGATCGGGATGACCCGCATCAGCTTGGCCAGACCACCGAGCAGCGGCCAATCGACCATATCGGCGCGCGCCACGAAGCCGAGCGGCTGCACGGCGGCCAGGACGACGACATCGGTCCAGCCGATATGTCCGGCCACGATCAGCAGACCTTCGCCCGGATCGCCGAAGCGCGCATCCGTCGACCGACCGGCATCGGGTCGACCGTCGCCCCGGTTGTCCACAACACGCAACCTGATCCCGAGACAGCTCAGCACAGTTCGCGCATAGCGCCGCTGCAGCTGTTCACGCCGACCACGCGGGGTGACGACATTGACGACCGGAAAGCTGACCAGCAGCCCGGCCACGCCGAGTAGTCGGCCGATGACCCGTGCGGTACCGATCTCATCCACCGGATCGATGCAGCCGGGTCCACACGGACTCGACGGCATCCACGCGTGCGCGGTGCTCTGTGCGGGCGGCGCGTCGAACACCATCTGCCTCACCGTCCCCCGTCGAGTGCATTGGCGGCGTCTTGTAATCGGTTGAGGTAGCGGGTGTTGATGGTGTCCAGGCCGAGCAGTGCGACGAAGTCGGCGACCGCGAAATCCGGATCATGCGCCGGTTCGCCGCAGATCTCCGCGCCCAAGCGCAGATAGCCGCGCAGCAGCGGCGGCAGCTTCGGGCGCGCGGGCGGGGTCATTTCGTCCAGCGTCAGTCCGTCGACGATCACCGGGTTGTAGGGGTGCACCCGCCGCTCGGGATCGGATCCGTGGCGGCCGAGCAGCATATCCCGCACCCCGCGCACGTTCACCCCGGCCGGGTCGGCGGGGGTGTCCTGCATCGGCACCGATACGCATCCCATCACCCACTCGTATCCGGTGAGCTGGATGTAGTGCAGGATGCCCGCCCACATCAGGGTGAGCACCGAGCCGTTGCGGTGGTCGGGCACCACGCAGGCACGGCCCATCTCGACGATCCGGTTGCCCGTCGGATCCAGTTGGGTCAGATCGAATTCGGTGGCCGTGTAGTAGCCGCCCGCGGCATTCACCTTGTCCGGCGGCAACATTCGGTAGCAGCCGACGAACTCCTCGGTGCGGTCATCGCGGACCAGCAGGTGGTCGCAATGTTCGTCGAACCGGTCCGCGTCCAGACCGGTTCCGTTGTCGGCGATCTGGAAGCCGGGCTCAGTGGCGAAGACGCCGTAGCGCAGCCGCTGGGCGGCCAGCCGATGCTCCGCATCGGAGGAAACGACCAGGGAATACCGAGACCGTTCCGCCCCGGAGTCCGTCGGTCGAGCCGGGGCTGTCAGCACGGACGAAATACTCATATCCGTGATGAAGCCAGCCCGAAACAGCGCCGGAGCGACCTCGAAGTGTCGCCTCGATGCCGGTTCGGTGAACGAGATGATGATCACACCGAGCGTTCACCGAACCGTCGCAATGCGTTCGGGTCTCCGCTGCGCTATCGCCGCCTTTTGCCTGATCGGCAACCCTTTTGAGATGGATCAAGCGGCGTCGCGCTCCGGCAGGCGCACCGGGTCCCGCGCCGAATCCACCTCGTCGAAGCCGGGACGACCCGTGCCGATGAAGGCGACCAGCCACGAGGCCACCGCGGCGAAGCGATTGCGGAATCCGACCAGGTACAGCAGATGTACCGCGAGCCACATGGTCCAGGCGATCACACCGCGGAAGGTGATGTGCTCGTTGAGCTTCACCACCGCGCTGAAGCGGCTGATCACCGCCATGCTGCCCTTGTCCCAGTACTTGAACGGGGTGCCGGGCACCTTCTTGCGGCGAATGATGTCGGCGGCGTGCCTGCCCTCCTGCATGGCGACCGGCGACTGTCCCGGGTAGCCGTTGAGCGAGGTCATATCGCCGATGGCGTAGATATCGGCGTGTCCGCCGACGGTCAGGTCGGGATTGATCAAAAGCCGTCCGGCCCGGTCGGTTTCGCAGCCGGTGGCCTCGGCCAACAGCTTCGCGAACCCGCCCGCCTGCACACCGGCCGACCATACGACGGTCTCGGCGGCGATCCGGCGCTCGACGCCGTCCTTACCCTTGACGGTGACCTTGCCGAGTTCGATATCGGTAACGAAGGTGCCGAGCAGCACCTCGACACCGCTGTTGGTCAGCGATCCCTTCGCGTACTCCGACAGTCCGCCACCGAAGGGCGGCAGCACCTCGCCCGCACCCTCGACCAGCGTCACCGAAACCTCTTGGTGGTAATGCCGTTTCGCGAGTTCCTTCAGCTGACCGGCCACCTCGACACCGGTCGCGCCGGCGCCGACCACGACAAAGCTCAGCAGCCGCTTGCGGGTCTCCTCGTCCGCGTCGGCGGCCTCGGCGAACACGCGCTCGATCTGTGCGCGCAACAGCTTCGCGTCATCGATGGTCTTGAGCGAGAACGTCTTATCGGCGAAATCGTCGCGGCCGAAGTACGACTGCGAGGCGCCGGTGGCGGCGATCAGCGAGCCGTAGCGGATCCGGGTGCGCGCACCCTCGTGCTCATAGGTGATCACCGCGTTGTCGGCATCGATGGCGACCACCTTGCCGAGCCGGACGTCGGCCTCGCTGTGCCTGCGCAGCACCGAGGCGATCGGCGGGGCGATCTCGTCGGAGGCCAGCACACCTGTCGCGACCTGATAGAGCAATGGCTGGAAGAGATGCTCCGGAGTGCTCGAGATGAGAACGTACTTGATACCCGATTTGGCCAGCTGCTTTGCGGCGGCAAGCCCCCCGAATCCCGATCCAATGATGACAACATCTGCGTCTTCCATGACAGCCTCCTTCTCTCATTACCAACCGTCATTCGAACCGCAGATATTTCACGTGTTCAGGCGCATAATAGAGATGACTCTTATCTGGATTGCTCATGAATCGAGGATGACGTGGAGCTTCGCCAGCTCGCCTACTTCGTCGCGGTATGCGAGGAGCTGAGTTTCAGCAGGGCCGCGGCGCGCTGTTATATCTCGCAATCGGCGATCAGCCATCAGATCGCCCGGCTGGAGCGCGACCTCGGCGTAGCGCTCTTCGAACGTTCGACCAGGGCCGTCGTGCCGACCGACGCGACCATGCGGCTACTTCCACTGGCTAAACAGATGCTGAGCCTGGAATCGGCCATCCGCGCGACCGTGCGCACCTCCGGCCATCGGATCCGGCTGGCCGCCAATATGTCCTTCGCGACCCGGTCCCTGTCCGCGATCGCCGGTGCGCGCGCCACGCATCCGGACGCCGAGATCGAATTCGTCATCAAACCGTTCCGTCAGCGGATCACGGCGGTGGCCGATGGCGACTGCGATCTCGCACTCATTCGCGGCAGCGTCGATGAGCCCGGTCTCGCCGTGGAGAAGCTGTGGGTCGAGGATCTCGTCATCGCCACCTCGGCCGCCCATCCGCTGGCCATCCGGGAGCAGGTGACGCTGGCAGATCTGAGCCCCTACCCCCTGCTGCTCCCGCCCGAGCAGGAACAGGTCCTGCTGCACACCGTGATTCGCGCCGCCTTCGCCGATCTCGCCGCTGGCCCCACATTCGGCCCGCCGATTCCGCCGGACCACACCGCGACCATGGAGCTGATCAACCGACCCGACGCTTGGACCGTGCTCTACGCCGACAGCCCGACCGAGGGCCTGGTGGTGCTGCGACTGGCCGAACACCGACTACGCATTCCGGTCTCGGCGGTCCTGCGCAGCGACACCCGCCGCTCCCCGATCTTGACCACCCTGCTCTCCGGCCTGCACCGACGCTGAGATCCGCTGCCGTATCGCGGCAACAGATCTCGCGCCCCTGTCTGTCGATATGCCCGCCGGTCAGGCGTTTTCGCGGGTGAAGCCGCGCGCGCCGATGACCATCGCCACCGCCGCGACCACCAGCGTGAGTCCGGTCCCGAGGTACACCTCGGAGGCGCCGAAGTCACCGCGGAACAGCGCCCTGGCCGCATCGACGGTGTGCGAGAACGGATTCACCTTCCCGACGGTGCGCAGCCAGCCCGGCCCGACGCTCAGCGGCAGCAGGATGCCCGAGAGCAGCATCAGCGGCACCGCGAGGCTATTGAGCACCGAGGCGAGCACATCCTCGGACTTGGCCCACAGCCCGAGTGCATACGATGCCGCGGCCAAACCGGCGGCCATCACCGCGATCAACAACACCGACAGCACCAGCCCGAGCGGATCCGGCCGAACTCCGAAGGCCGCCATGGCAACTCCCACGAGTACCAGCGCCTGCACGACCAGCACGACCATATCCTTGAGCACGCGCCCGGTCAGCAGCGCACCTCGGCTCGCCGGAGTGACCCGCTGTCGTTCGACGACCCCCGCGCGCAACTCCGCCACAATGCCGAATCCGACATAGATCGCGCCGAACAGTCCGGTCTGGATGACCAGCGCCGGTGTGAGCAACTCCCACGGGTCGGAATCCGGCCCCAGCGCCGGCGCGATGCCCTTGACCAGCGGCCCGAACAGCACCAGATACAACACCGGCTGGGACAGACCGATCAAGACCCACACCGGATTTCGCAGATTGGCCCGCAACTGGGACCAGAAGATCAGTCCGGTCTCGCGCATGAACCTCATGAGTGACTCGCTTCCCGCAGCGAACGCCCCGTAATGGTGAGAAAGACATCGTCGAGGCTGGGACGTTTGACAGTGAGCGCACCGGGCACGAGACCGCGCTCGTCCATGGCGCGCAATAGGGGGACGACCGCGGAATCGCCGCGATCCACGGTGAGATGCACCAGCGCCGCACCGATCCGGTCGGCGCCGATGTGCTCCGAGCGCACCACCGAGCGCACCTGGAGCACGGTTTGCGCGACCTCGAGCGCGAGATCGGCATGGCCGTTATCGATTTCGAAGCTCACCACATCACCGGAGATGCGCCGCTTGAGTTCATCGGGCGAGCCCTCGGCGACGATGCCGCCGTGGTCCATGATCAGCAGGCGGTCGCACAGCGCGTCGGCCTCGTCCAGATAGTGGGTGGTGAGCACGACCGTGGTGCCCCGCACCCGCAGACGCTCGATGTGCTCCCACAGATTGGCCCGGCTCTGCGGATCGAGGCCGCTGGTCGGCTCGTCGAGGTAGATCAGATTCGGTCCGTGCACCAGGCCGAGTGCGATATCCACGCGGCGACGCTGGCCACCGGAGAGCTGGCGGCATTTGCGCCCACCGAGTCCGTCCAGGTCGAGGGCCACCAGCAGCTCTTCCGCATTGCTCCTGGCCTGCGCCTTGCTCAACCCGAAAAGCCTGGCCTGTAGGACCAATTCGTCGATGACCAGGGCATCGTCATTGGTCATGCCGCCCTGCGCGACGTAGCCGATGCGCGAACGCACGGTCCGCTGCTCGGCCGCCAGATCCGCGCCGGAGATGACGGCCTCGCCCGCGGTCGGGGCGATGAGCGTGCTGAGCATTCGCAGCGTCGTGCTCTTACCCGCGCCGTTGGGGCCGAGCAGACCCAGGATCTCGCCCTCGTACACATCGAAGTCGACGCCCGTAACCGCTTGTACGGGGCCGGTTTTGGTTTCAAAGGTTCGCGACAGCCCGCGCACCCGGATCACCGAGGTGCTGGTGCGTGCACGAACGGAGTCGATCGTTTCCACCTGCACAACGGTAGGAACGATCGACCAAATAGTCAAGCTTTACTATTCAGACTTGATCAACACGGCGGGCCGTCATTTCACGGTCATCGGCCCACCGTCCACCCGCGACCAGTTCGTCCACACATCCAGCTCACCGCTCTCGATCCGCTCCAAGGTCTTGCGCGTCCAGGTCAGGTCCGCGCGAACATGGTCGGCGGCCAGTCGCATGGCATCGGCGACATGATGCGGTTCGGTCTCGGCCGGATTGCCGGTGCCCGCGAGAATCCGCTGCTCCTCGCGCTCCAGGAAGACCAGATCCGATTCGAATTTCAGAATGCGCGCGCGCATTGCCGCGATGACCTCATCGCGCGGCAGATGCGGCAGCAGCGCCACCGCCGCGAAATACGGGTTCTTCGGCTGTTCGGAGCTCCACACCGCCTCGCGCACCATCTCGCCGAAAACCTTCTCCCCCTCGACGGTCAGGCGATAGCTGGTCCGCTCCGGACGCGCCCCCGCCTGCCCGACGCCCTCCACCTCGATGAGCTTCTCGCGCTGCAGCGTATTCAGCGCCCCGTACACCGATCCGGGCTTCACATTCGCCCAATCGTCGGCATGCCAGGACAACAGCTCGCGCCGAACGTCATAACCGTGCACCGGCTGCAGCAGCCGCACCACCGCGAGCACCAGCATCCGAGTCGTAGGAACAGCCATATCCGCAGGTTATCGCACGCGGCGGAGGTCTCATGAAAATGCAAGTGGCCCCGGCTGTTTCCAGCCGGGGCCGCTCGAGTGCGTGGGTAATGACGACGAAAGGAAGAGGGATTGACGGGCGCAAGACCGCCGCGGTCAGTAGGCGAGCGCGGTCCACGGAATATCGATCGGGAACGGGTGCGTGAACGACACTCGCTTCTCGCCGTCGTTCACCCATTCACCGACGAGCCGATATTCAACCGGATGCAACGGGGTGACCCCATCAGGCAAAGGCCCGTACCCGGTTTCCAGGCCATATGCGCGAATCCTCGCAATGGCACTGACATCGGAATCGAGCGTCACCTCCCAGTACCACGGGATCCCGGCCTTCGCATACCGGCCTTTCTTGGCCTCCATATCGGGCCCGGAGTTCGACGGTGAAAGCACTTCACCGACAAGCAGTGTGTCGGCGGCCCGTATGTCCTGGTAAGGCGGGAGGCAACGGAACACGAGAAAGTCTGGAGTGAGGAAGTCCGATTTTCCGCTCGTCCCGAGGAACACGTTGGTCTCGAACTCGGCCTCCCAGCAGGCTCCAGGGTGCTCCGACATGGTTTCGCGCGCGCACCGCTCGATTTCGTGAACGATGCGGCGGCTGAACCGCTGATGTTCCCGGGGACCGCGGCGCATCCACACCACGCGCCCTTCCCAGAGCTCGATCTGCTCCGCAATCTCTTCGGGCAGACGTTCCAGTTCCTCCCATGTCATGTGGTCGGGCAGGTCTGGACGCTCGATACGGGGCAGCGACATGCCGCAATGATAGCCGTGGAAACACCCGTGGCCCCGGCCGTTACCAGCCGGGGCCACTCGAAAAAGCGCGGGAACTCAGCCCTTGTGCGCCTTGACCGCCTCGGTCAGCTGCGGGGCGACATTGAACAGGTCGCCGACGATGCCGTAGTCCGCGATCTCGAAGATCGGGGCCTCTTCGTCCTTGTTGACCGCGACGATGGTCTTCGAGGTCTGCATGCCGGCGCGGTGCTGGATGGCGCCGGAGATGCCGAGGGCGATGTAGAGCTGCGGGGAGACCGTCTTACCGGTCTGACCGACCTGGAACTGACCCGGGTAGTAGCCCGAGTCGACCGCGGCACGCGAGGCGCCGACGGCGGCACCGAGCGAGTCGGCCAGCGCCTCGACGACCGCGAAGTTGTCGGCGGAACCGACACCGCGACCACCGGAGACGACAATGCTCGCCTCGGTGAGCTCCGGACGGTCGCCACCGACGACCGGCTCGCGCGAGATCACCTTCACGACGCCCTCTTCCTGCGCGGGCACCTCGACGGCCACCTTCTCACCCGCACCGGCCGCGGCCGTGGCCTCGATGGCGCCGGGGCGCACCGAGATCACCGGCACATCGCCGGTGGCCTTGGCGTCGACGGTGAACGCGCCACCGAAGATGGAGTGCACGGCCGAACCGTCGGACTTGACGTCGATGACATCGACGAGCAGGCCGGAGCCGATGCGCGCGGCGAGGCGGCCCGACACCTCCTTGCCCTCGGCGGTGGCGGCGACGATCACGGCGGCCGGGGCGACCGACTCGACCAGACCGGCGAGCACGTCGACCTTCGGGGTCACCAGGAAGTTGTCCACATCGTCGGATTCGGCGATGTAGATCTTCGCGGCACCGGCGGCGGCCAGCGCGTCGGCCAGCTTCTCACCGGTACCGGCCGGACCGGTCACGACGGCGGCGGGCTCACCGAGTGCGCTCGCGGCGGTGAGCAGTTCGGTGCTGACCTTCTTGATCGCACCGTCGGCGTGCTCGACGAGCACAAGTACTTCTGCCATTTGTGTTCTCTCCTAAGCAGTCTCGGGCGGGATCAGATGATCTTCTGGCCGACCAGGTACGCGGCGATCTTGGTGCCGCCGTCGCCCTCGTCGGCGATCTTCTCGCCCGCGGTGCGCGGAGGCTTCGGGGTGGCCGCGGTGACGGCGGTGCCCGCGTTGGCGACACCGACGGTCGACGGGTCGACGCCCAGGTCGGCCAGCGTGAAGGTCTGCACTTCCTTCTTCTTCGCGGCCATGATGCCCTTGAAGGACGGGAAGCGCGGCTCGTTGATCTTCTCGGTGACACTGACGATGGCCGGGAGGGTGGCCTCCAGCTTGAACACGCCCTCGTCGGTCTCCCGCTCGCCGGTGATCTTGCCGCCGTCGACGGTCAGCTTGCGCAGGTGCGTCAGCTGCGGCAGGCCCAGGTACTCGGCGATGATCGCGGGTACCGCACCGGCGCGACCGTCGGTGGCCTCATTGCCCGCGATGACCAGCTCGACACCCTCGACCTGGCCGAGCGCGCTGGCCAGCACCCACGCGGTCTGCACGGCGTCGGAGCCGTGGATGGCCGGATCGTTGATGTGGATGGCCTTGTCGGCACCCATGGACAGCGCCTTGCGGATGGCCTCGGTGGCACGGTCCGGACCGGCGGCCAGCACGGTGACCTCGCCGCCCTGGGCCTCCTTGATCAGCAGCGCCTCTTCGACGGCACGCTCGTTGATCTCGTCGAGGACGGCGTCGGCGGCCTCGCGGTCGAGGGTGAAGTCACCGTCGGTCAGCTTGCGCTCGGACCAGGTGTCGGGAACCTGCTTGATGAGTACGACGATGTTCGGCATCGGTCTTCGTCGACCTCCTGTTCTGGTTTACACGTATGTGGTGGTCGCACGAACTCGGCCGTACGTCCTTGTTTGTAGCTCAGGGCGTGACACTACCCTACGTTAAGTTACTCACGGGTAACTTAGTTGCTTCTCTCTCACAACGGTGGTCCTGGCGATAAGGTGCGGTACCCCGGGTGCGGGTGTCCCGCAGGGATTCAGTACCAGTAACGTCGGAGCGATGAGCGAGGCTGTGATCCCTGCCGCAGTGGGCACCACCCCGGGCATTACTCCCGAGCCGGGCGTAGAGCCGTTGCCGCTGACCGGCGAGCGGACCGTACCCGGCATCGCCGAGGAGAACTACTGGTTCCGTCGGCACGAGATCGTCTACGCGCGACTGCTCGAACACTGCGCGGGAAAAACGGTGCTGGAGGCCGGATCCGGTGAGGGTTATGGCGCGAACATGATCGCCGACGTGGCCACCAGGGTGATCGGCCTGGACTACGACACCAGCGCGGTCGCGCACGTGCGCGCGCGCTACCCGCGCGTCGAGATGATCCAGGGCAACCTCGCCGAACTGCCGCTCGATGCCGAATCGGTCGATGTGGTGGTGAATTTCCAAGTGATCGAACATCTTTGGGACCAAGGCCAGTTCATCCGGGAATGCCTGCGGGTGCTGCGGCCCGGCGGCGAACTGCTGATCAGCACGCCCAACCGGATCACCTTCTCCCCCGGCCGCGATACCCCGCTCAATCCGTTCCACACCCGGGAACTCAATGCCGACGAACTCACCGAACTGCTGGTCGATGCCGGTTTCCGGGTCACGCTGATGACCGGTGTGCACCACGGCCCGACCCTGAAAGCGTTGGACGCCAAGCACGGTGGCTCGTTCATCGATGCCCAGATCGAGCGCGCGCTGGCCGGGCAGCCGTGGCCCGCCGAACTGACCGCCGATGTCGCCGCGGTCACCATCGACGATTTCGCACTGCGCACCGAGGAGATCGATGCGAGCCTCGACCTGGTCGCCATCGCGGTGAAGCCGTGACCGATAAGGCCGTCCCCGGCCAGTTCACCCTGGTCCTGCATTCCCATCTGCCCTGGCTGGCGCATCACGGTCGCTGGCCGGTCGGCGAGGAATGGCTCTACCAATCCTGGGCCGCCTCTTACCTTCCCGTCGTCGAGGTACTGAGAACCCTTGCCGCGGAAGGCCGTTCACATCTGCTCAGCCTCGGCATCACGCCGGTGCTGGCCGCCCAGCTCGACGACCCGCACTGCCTTGCCGGCATGCACCATTGGCTCGGCAACTGGCAGTTGCGCGCCGACGAGGCCGCGCTGGCGGGCAATATCGCGCTCGGCAGACACGAACATCGGCTGGCCGCCGCGGCGCTGGCGGAATTCGAACGGCACTGGCGTCACGGCGCGGCTCCGGTATGGCGTCAGCTCATCGACGCCGACGCGATCGAGCTGCTCGGTGGTCCGCTCGCGCACCCGTTCCAGCCACTGCTCGATCCGCGACTGCGGGCCTTCCAGCTGAGTGAGGGCCTGTCCGATGCCCGGCATCGCTGGGGCCATATGCCCACCGGAATCTGGGCGCCCGAATGTGGTTACACCCCCGGCATGGAGCTCGGCTATGCCGACGCGGGTGTGACGCATTTCATGGTCGACGGCCCCGCGCTGCGCGGCGACACCACCCTCGGCCGCCCGGTCCGCGACTCGGATGTGGTGGCCTTCGGGCGGGATCTGCATGTGAGCTACCGGGTTTGGTCGCCCAAATCCGGCTATCCGGGCCAGAGCGCCTACCGTGACTTTCATCACTATGACCACGCGACGGGTCTCAAGCCGTCTCGGGTCACCGGCAAGACGGTGGCCGGTCCGGACAAGGCGCCCTATGACCCGGAGTTGGCGGCCGCGGCGGTGGTCCGCGATGTCGAGGATTTCGTGCGGACCGTGCGCGAGCGCCTGATCGCCGAATCGGCGCGAATCGGCCGTCCGGCCCTCGTCGTCGCCGCCTTCGACACCGAACTGTTCGGGCACTGGTGGCACGAGGGTCCGCAGTGGCTGGCCCAGGTGTTGCGGGCACTGCCCGAGGCGGGTGTCACGGTCGGGACCTTGGCCGATGCCCGCGCGCGCGGATTCGTCGGGGACCCGGTGCCCTTGGCCGATTCGTCGTGGGGTTCGGGTAAGGACTGGCGGGTCTGGGCCGGTGATCAGGTCAAGGACCTGGTGGAACTCAACGACGAAATCGTGCGTCTGACCCTCGATACGGTGGACAAGATGCGGGCCGCGGACGGCGGTGTCGCACTGCGCGATCCGGTCGCCGATCAGCTGTTGCGCGAGGCCATCCTCACCGTCTCCAGCGACTGGGCCTTTATGGTCAGCAAGGACTCCGCGGCGGGCTACGCACGCGATCGCGCGCACCGGCACGCGCACGCGGTACGGGAGATCGCGGCGGCCGTAGGCGCGGGTCAAGTCGCCAAAGCGCACCAGTTGGCGGCAGGATGGGGGGCGGCCGACGGCTTCTTCCCGAGTTTGGACGCACGGCGGCTGGCGATCGCGGACCGAGACTCCGCTCGAGAAGGACATTCATGAAGATCTTGATGGTGTCGTGGGAGTACCCACCGGTAGTGGTCGGTGGGTTGGGCCGCCATGTGCATCACCTGGCGGTCGAATTGGCAACGGCGGGCCATGAAGTGGTCGTGCTCGCCCGCCGCCCCTCCGGCACCGACTCCTCGACCCACCCCACCCACTCCTTCATCGCCGAGGGCGTGCTGGTGGTCGCGGTCGCGGAGGATCCGCCGTGCTTCGACTTCGGCGAGGACATGCTGGCCTGGACGCTGGCCATGGGCCATGCGATGGTGCGCGCCGGTGTCGCACTCGGCAAGCCCGGCATCGGCGACGGCTGGATTCCGGATGTCGTGCACGCACACGACTGGCTGGTCGCGCATCCGTCGATCGCACTCGCCGAGTACTACGACGTGCCACTCGTGTCGACCATCCACGCCACCGAGGCCGGGCGGCACAGCGGCTGGGTCTCGGGCCGGGTCAATAAGCAGGTGCATTCGGTCGAGTGGTGGCTCACCAATGAATCCGACGCGCTGATCACCTGCTCGACCTCGATGCAGGACGAGGTGGAACGCCTCTACGGACCCGAACGCATTCCGATGACGGTGATCCGCAATGGAATCGATGTCGGCGCGTGGACCTTTCGGCCGCGCGCCCCGCGCACCGGTCCACCACGCCTGCTCTATGTGGGGCGGCTCGAGTACGAGAAGGGTGTGCAGGACGCGATCGCCGCGCTGCCGCGCATCCGCCGCGCCCATCCCGGCACCACGCTGACCATCGCGGGCATCGGCACCCAGTTCGAATGGCTGCGCGAGCGCACCCGCGTGCACCGGGTCGCGCGCGCGGTCAACTTCGTGGGACAGCTCGGTCACGAGGAACTGCTCGGCTGGCTGCACGGGGCCGACGCCATCGTGCTGCCCAGCCGCTACGAACCCTTCGGCATCGTCGCCCTCGAGGCCGCCGCCGCGGGCACCCCGCTGGTCACCTCCACCGCCGGTGGACTCGGCGAGGCCGTTATCGACGGTGTCACCGGCGCATCGTTCGAACCCGCGGATGTCGACGGCATTGTCGAGGCGGTGCGCGCCACCCTCGACGATCCGGCCGCCGCCCAGGACCGCGCCTACGCGGCCCGCGAACGCCTCACCGCCGACTTCGCCTGGGACGTGGTCGCCGCCGAAACCGCCCTGGTCTACTCTTCGGCCAAACGCCGCGTCCGCAATCCACTCGGCCGACCGACCATCATCGAACGCCCACTCCCGGAGCGCGATCCGAAGTAGGTACCGGCCCCCCGGGTCGTCCGAAGCTGCGTGCCGCGCAGGCAATCCCGCGCTGCGGGAGGCGGCGCGGGATCAGGCCTCCAGCTTCTTGACGATCTTCTGCACGGTCAGCCAGGTGCGGGTGGTGATGTCCTTGCTGTAGGTCTTCTCCAGCCAGGCCATGAAGTCCGGGGTGCGCGGTTCGGTGTTATCGATAACCGCGAGGACGGCGCGGGCGGCGCGGTCGTAGCCAACGATCTGGACGCCCGGTTCGGTGTGCTTGCGCAGTCCCTCGGTGACATTCGATGGAGCCTGCTTGAGGAAGGTCGCGATGAGGTAGGTTCCGCGGCCGTGGGTCAGGCCCGGGAACGGGTCGGTATCGAGCAGGTCGCGCAGCTCATCGTAGGTGCGCACGATGGTGCCGCCCGGAATCCCGAGTTCGCTGTTGAGCGCGTCCTGAATGCGGTCCTCCAACTTCGCGATATCGCTGTCCGCGCTGCGGAAGACCACATTGCCGCTGGCCAATACCGTCGCGACCTTCTCGAACCCGAGCCCCTCGAACACCGCGCGCAGTTTCTCCCCCTTCATATTGGGGTTGGTCGGCATGATCCCGCGCAGTAGCGCCGCGTACCTGTTCATAACGCTGACCGTACCGACTCGCACCGACGCGAATCGGTACGTCCGGCGTCCGAAATCGCACGAGCCCCGGGTCCGTACGGGATCCCGGGGCTCGGTGGCACGGCGCGGCGGCGATTACGCCGACTGGGTGGCGCCGTTCTTCTTGCGCTCGATATCTTCCAGCGCGGCAATGTATTTGGCGCGCTCCTCGGCGCCCGCCTCCCAGGTCGCCTTGCGGTTCTTGACGACCTTGGCCGGTGCGCCGACGGCGATGCTGTAATCCGGAATCTCGCCCTTGACCACCGCGTGCGCGCCGAGGACACAGCCGCGGCCGATGCGGGTCTCGCGCAGCACGGTCACCTTGGCGGCGATCCAGGTGTCCGGACCGATGCGGACCGGACTCTTCACAATGCCCTGATCCTTGATCGGCATGGTGATGTCATCCATGCGATGGTCGAAATCGCAGATGTAGCACCAGTCCGCGACCAGGGTGGACTCGCCGATCTCGATATCGAGATAGGTGTTGACCACGTTGTCCTTGCCGAAAACGACCTTGTCGCCGATGCGCAGCGAACCCTCGTGGCAGCGAATGGCATTGCCGTCGCCGATATGCACCCAGCGGCCGATCTCCATCCGGCCCAGTTCGGGGGTCGCGTGGATCTCGACGCGCTTGCCGAGGAAGACCATGCCGCGCAGCACGATATGCGGGTTGGCCGCCTTGAACTTGAACAGCCGGTAGTACCGCACCAGATACCAAGGCGTGTACGCCTTGTTCGCGAGCACCCAGCGCAGCGAAGCCAGCGTCAGAAATCGCGCCTGCTGCGGATCCCGGCGGCGCGAGCCGCGCCACCGCGAGCGCAACGGTGCGCCCCACATGCTCGTCACGAACTCATCTCCTGTCGTGGTTCTTCGATCGTGACCCGACCCGGTCGCGATCGATTGAGCTTATCCGGCGCGGCTCGATGGGCTCCGGCCAGCGTCCACACCCCATCGAACGACAGCCGAACCCGTCGCACATCGACTCACTCGGCAAACACCGCCGGGACCCGTACACCGTTGGATGACCCTCCCGTACAGTGACTGCTGCGCCGCCGACGGCGGCCCGAACCTCCACACGGGCGACTCCAGCCAAGTGGTGCGTGTACTGGGGGTCGACACACTTTGGTCTCGTCCGAGCGGCCCATGACGACAGGAGTGCACCAGGTGCGAAGCGGCGGCGTACTGGCCAACCCGGCGCGCGGGCTGATCTTGTCCAGGCTGCGGACGGCGGCAGCGCTGGCCGCGGTCGGCACGCTGGCATTGGCGGGCTGCGGCACCGATGTCGACGACATCACCGTGGGGTCGGGCAAGGGCTGGACCTCCGCACACCACGACGGCCGCAATACCGGCGTCAGCCCGGTCACCGGATCGCGCAAATTATCGCTGAGCTGGTCACGACCGGTCGGTGGGCCGATCGAGCAGGGCGTAACCCTCGGTCCGGACGGACAGCTGTTCGTGACGACCGTGACCGCGGGCAACTGCGCCATTCTCTCGCTGCAGATGCCCACCGGGCGCAAGCGCTTCTGCAATCCGCTCGGACCGAATGCGATCTCCGCGCCGACGGTGGTCGACAGTGGCACCAACGTATATGTCGGCGACGACGGCGGATTCAGTGCGTTCAATTCCATCGGACAGCCGCGCTGGCGGACCGCCGTTGCGGGCGTACCGGTTTCGGCACAGTTCACCGGCGACGGGAACATCCTGACGATCACCCAGTCCGGTCAGGTCGACGTGCTGAGCCGCCAGACCGGCGGGCGCGTCGTCCCCACCACCCAATTGCTCGGCGAGCCCGATCTCCTGGACTACCCGGATCTCACCCGCCCAGCCTCGGGTCAGGGTCTCGACGACTGCGCCATCGGCGGACCGCAGTGCCCGGTCGCCAATATCTCGCCGATCGACACCTCCAGCGGCCGCTTCTTCATCACGCTCTGGAAGCCCGGCAAGCCGACCGCCGCCCTGGTCGCATTGCGCTACGCCGACAATAAGATCCAGCAGGAGTGGAGCGCGGATATGCTCACCGAGGGCAGCGCGACCAGCCCCACCCTGTCCGCCGACGGCCGCACCGTCTACGTCGGCGACAACACCCATCGCCTGATCGCGGTCGATGCCGCGGACGGTCGCACCAAATGGGTCCAGCCCCTGGAATGGGCTCCGCGCGGCGGCATTTCGGTCTCCAGCGACGGCCTGATCATCCCCTCCGGCGACGACGGCTTCCTGCTCGCCCTGCGTGATAAGGGCGACGCCGCCGAGATCATCTGGGAGCGCAAGGATCTCACCCTGCGCGGCACCCCCGTCCAAACCGCTGGCAACACCGGCTACACCGCCGCCGCCATCGGCGACGGCATCAACCTCATCACCTTCGACACCAAATCCGGCGCCACCGTCGACTCCGACCCCCTCCCCAACGCCAAAGGCACCACCACCGGCACCGCCATAGGCGCCAAGGGCGAAGTAATCCTGGCCACCCGCATCGGCGAAATCTTCACCTTCGAACCCGAGCAGTAACCCCTGGACATCCGATCACCATGCGCTGTTGCGGGCAAACGTCGAGAGCGGCCTGCACCAGCGCATTCTCGTGGGATCAGGTGGTGCAGAGGAAGGCGGCGGTGGTGCGGGCGAGGCGAGTGAGGATGAGGGTGTAGGGGTGGGTGCCTCGGGGTTTGAGGCGTTTGCGGAGGGTGTCGGGGTCTATGTCGACGCCGCGGGTGAGGATTTCCAGGGGGCCGCAGTTGCGGCGGGTGAGTTCCTGGCGCAGGGTCTTTTCGCGGAGGTCGAGGCGGTCCAGGATGCGGAAACCGCGGACGCCTTCGGGGACGCTGTTGCCGGTGAGGTAGGCGATTTTCGGGTCCAGTTGCCACAGGCCGTGTTTCGCGGCGTAGTGGCGGACCAGGCCGGCCCGGACGATGGCGCCGTCGGGGTCGATGATCCACTCACCGGGGGCCCGCTCGGGGATGTCGTCGGGGTCGGCGTCGGTGAAGGTGAGGGGTTCGGCCCGGGTGGACAGGACGGTGGCGCGGCGGGTGACGCCGGGTTCGGACAGACCCGCCGACCACAGGCACGCCTCGCGGACCGCACCGTCGAGGGAGACGACCTCGATCTCGCCGGACCAGTTCAGGCGGTCGAAATCCAGTCCGGGAGCGCACTTTACGGCGAGGTCGCGGCCGGGGTAGGCGGCGAGCAGATCCGGCAGCGGGGGCTGTAGTTTCGCCGGATCGTGGGTGCGGCGCCCGTCCGCGCGGCGGGCCGGATCGGCGATGACGACGGTGCCGGTGCTGCACGAGACCAAGGCATCGGCCTTGGCCAGCAGAATATTTCGGGATTCGGCGAGGTTATGTGCGGCCATCGACAGGCGCACGTCATCGAGGTCGCTGCCGATTACCGCAGGGCAGGTTCGGGTCAGTTCGGCGAGCTCGGCACCGATCGAGCACGTCACGTCGTGCACAGTGCGCCCGGACAGCCTCTCGGCACGGTGGCGGGCCACCAGCGTCGGGGTCGCCTGTTGCAGCGCGTCGTCGGTGAACAGCCACGCTGCGGTATCGACCAGCTTGGCCGTTGCGCGACGACGCAGCCGCACGGTTTCGATGAGCGCGCCCGAACTCGCGCCGAACTCGCGACGCACCCGCTCCAGATCACGCAGGTGCGTCGCGGTGGTCAACTCCAGCCGGTCCACCTCGGCCAGCGCGGCACTGCCCGCCGCGCTGCCGAGGAAGGCGACGTCCTCGTGGCTGAAGGAATAGCCCACTATTTGGCAGCAGAGCCCGGCTTCACGCCGGTGATCATGGCGTTGTAGAAGAACTGACGCGGCACCACCCGGCGCATGACATTCTCGTCCAGCCAGCTCAGCCGCAGCCAGGCGCGGTACATCGCCATCCGGTAGCCCATGGTCAGCTTCTCATCCGGCACGGCCGCCTCGAAGGTGCGCACCGGCCAGCCCCACAGTGCCGCCGCGAACTCCTCGGTGCTCGCCTTGACCTCGGCGGCACCCGCACGGCGGGCCATCGCCTCGAGCTCGCTGGGATCGAAGGTGTGCAGGTCGACGACCGCCTCCAGCGCCGCGGCGCGCGAGGATTCGTCCAATTCGGCCTGCGGACGCCGCCACCCCGACAGTGCGGGCAGCTTGGTCACGGTGGTGGTGACCTTCCAGGTGATGCGACCGAGCCAGCGCGCGTAGAAGTTGCCCGCGGTGGTCGGTTCACCGGCGAAGACGAAACGCCCGCCCGGCTTGAGCACGCGCAGGCACTCCTTGAGCGCCAACTCCACATCCGGGATGTGGTGCAGCACCGCATGGCCGACGACGAGGTCGAAGGTGTCGTCCTCGTACGGGATGGTCTCGGCGTCCGCGACCCGGCCGTCGACATCGAGTCCGAGGTTCTCGGCATTGCGCAGTGCGACCTTCACCATGCCCGGCGATAGGTCGGTGACCGAACCGGACTTCGCGACGCCACCCTGCATGAGGTTCAGCAGGAAGAAACCGGTGCCACAGCCCAGTTCCAGCGCACGCTCGTACGGCAGCGGCGCGGGACCGACCGCGGCGTCGAACCGGCCACGGGCATAGTCGATACAGCGCTCGTCATAGGAAATCGACCATTTGTCGTCATAGGTCTCGGCTTCCCAGTCGTGGTAGAGCACCTGGGCGAGCTTCGTATCCTTCAGCGCAGCTTCGACCTCGGCCTCGGTGGCATGCGGGTTCGGCGCCGGGTCATCGGGGTGGACCGTCATGGTGGGCTAGCCTAGCCAACCCGCCGCCGCACGTCTGCAGCGGACCAGTGAGTACGGCCTGATTTCGCATTGCCACCCCGTCCCCCGAGACTCGTTCTGGTTCTGAACCCGCCCGGTGATCTCCGCACGCACCGCCGCGAACCCCGGATGCGCCCAGCAAGCTGGGGCTCGAGCGGCCCGCCCGATCACCGAACGCCACCGCGCCCGCACCACGAGGCGGACAGGAACGTGTTCCCGTTTATGTCTTCGTCGGCGCTCGGGATCAATCAGATCCCACCCCGCCCCGTACGGCCGGCACAAATCCCCGGAATGCCACCAAGGCGAGCACACGGCCCAATTCCGAACTGTCCGGACACAACTCCATATCGATTCGGTCCGAGCAAGATCAAGCCCGCCACGTCGGCGACCGACGACCACTGCCGACTCGGACCGTCCGCCAGATCGCCCGACGAACGCCGCCGACCGCAACCGTCGGCCAGGCACGACCCGCAGCCGCGTACCGCCGGTCCATCCAGCGCGCGAGCGAGATCGTTCGGCCCTGTCAGCGACCGACGAACGCCGCCGAACCCGGACCGTCGGCCAGGTAGGACTCGGTGCCGATGTGGCGGTCTTCGGTGGCGAAGAGAGCGGTCCATTCGGTGCGGGCGCGGTCGAGGCCGTGCGGGCCAGCTTCGAAGACCGCTTTGGCGGCGGCGAGGGCGCGGGCGGGGCCGTCGGTGAACTGCTGGGCCCAGCGCATGGCGGCGGTGTAGACGTCATCGGGTGCGACGACCTCGTCGACCAGGCCGAGGGTGCGCGCCTCGTCGGGTGCCACGAAGCGGCCGGTGTAGACGAGATCCTTGGCGGGGCCGGGACCGATCAGCAGCGACAGCCGGCGGATGCCCGCCAGCGGGATGAGGCCCGCTTTGATCTGGGGCAGGCCCAGTTTGACGTTATCGCCGATGATGCGACGGTCGGCGGCCAGTGCGAGTTCCAGACCGCCGCCGAGGCAGTAGCCACTGATCGCGGCGACGGTCGGCTGGGGCACCTTGGCCAGGCAGGCCAGCGCCGCCTGCAGATCGGCGGCCATCGCATCGGCCTGATCCCGGGTGAGGCCGGAGAGTTCGGCGAGATCGTCACCCGCCGAGAAGACCCGCTCGTCGCCGTAGACGACCAGCGCGGCGACCCCGGAATGTGCGGCGACGACCGCGGCGGCCTCGGCCACCTCCCGCACCACCTGCGCGTTCAGCAGATTCAGCGGCGGGCGGTCGATCCGGAGGACGGCGACGCCGCGCACGGCGGGATCCTCGGGCAGCTCCAGGGTGACGAATTCGGCCATGGCAGGAAACCTACTGCCTCACGGCCGCGCGGATCCCTTGAGCCTGCTGGTATCCGGGAGATCGGCGAAGTACCGCTGGTTGTTCGGGAAGTCGAGTAGCTGCTGCCCGTCGGAACCGGAGAGCACCGGCATGATCGGTTCGACCACCTTGTCGACGGCCAGAATTTCCGCGGTGGAACCGAATTCGCCGATGGCATCCAGCTGTGCCCAGGTCGGCGGCAGCAGAATGTCGGTGCCCGCGCGCCAGCGCGCCAGCGCGTCCGCCGGGGTGCGCCACTGCACCTCGGCTGCCTCGGAGGTGGCACCGTCGGCCAGCTGCCCCTGCGGCAGCACCGCGACGAAGAACCGGGTGTCATAACGCCGCGGCTCGATCACCGGGGTGATCCAATTCGCCCACGGCCGCAGCAGGTCCGCACGCAATACCAGCTTCTCCTCGGCGAGGAAGGCCGCGAGGGACAACTCGCGCCGCTCCAGCCTGCCCCTGGCATCGTGGTAGCCGGTGGTGTCGGAGACCACGGTATCGGCGGCCGGACCGGCCAGCAGCACACCGCATTCCTCGAAGGTTTCGCGCACGGCGGCGGCGACCAGCGCCTTGGCCCGCGGTTCGGTGGTGCCGAATTTCTCGGCCCACCAGGCCGGTTCGGGTCCGGCCCACTCGATATCGGCGGTGCCGTCCGAGGGATCTACACCGCCGCCGGGGAATACCGTCATCCCGGCGGCGAAGGCCATCGCGCCGACCCGGCGCTGCAGGAACACCTCGGGCCCGGCGGCGCCGTCACGCACCAACATCACCGTCGACGCGTCCTTAAGCGACGGTACCGGCTGAGAAGCAGCGTTCGTCTCACTCACAACTGCACCCTAACGCTCGCTTGGTTTACGGCGTAATCCCCACCACCGTCAGCGCGACCGGTGCCGCCCCAGCCGACGCGCGCGGCGTGCGAAATAGCGACCATCGACGCGATCGAGGGCGATCGACTGCCGGAACGCCTCACTGAGGTTCTCGGCGGTCAGCACATCGGGCAGCAAACCCTGCGCGACGACCGAGCCCTCGTTCAGCAGCAGACCGTGGGTGAACCCCGGCGGAATCTCCTCGACATGGTGGGTCACCAGAACCATCGCGGGCGAATCGGGATCCGCGGCCAGATCGCCGAGGCGCTCCACCAATTCCTCGCGCCCACCGAGGTCCAAACCGGCGGCGGGCTCATCGAGCAGCAGCAGCTCCGGATCGGTCATCATCGCGCGGGCGATCAGGACTCGCTTGCGCTCACCCTCGGACAATGTCCCGTAGGTGCGATCGGAAAGATGTTCGGCCCCCAGGCTTTCCAACATGTCGATGGCACGGTCGGTATCGACGTCGTCGTAGCGCTCACGCCAGCGACCGAGTACCGCGTAACCCGCGGAGACCACCAGATCGCTGACCTTCTCGTCGCGCGGAATCCGGCTCGCCACCGTGGCCGAGGACAATCCGATGCGCGGGCGTAGCTCGCTGACATCGGTTTTGCCGATCACCTCACCGAGCAGATGGGCAATGCCCGAGGTCGGATGCACTTCGGCGGCGGCCATGCGGAGCAGCGAGGTCTTGCCCGCGCCGTTCGGTCCGAGGACCACCCAGCGTTCGTCGAGCTCGACCTGCCAGGTGACCGGGCCGACGAGGGTGTGACCCGAGCGTCGGATGGTCACGTCGGTGAAATCAATGAGCAGATCGGGATCCGGTTGCGGCACGGGCTCCATCTTGGCTCAAATGTACGGTGCTTGTACGACCGGCCCATGCCGGTCGCGAGAATTGGACCGCTCGACCGCGACGACGCGGGGAAACGGACCGCCCGCGCACCGCACCCGGTGGATTGTTCGGCGGTTCATCGGTGGAGCGGAACATCCGCGCGACGATCAGTGCCAGTGGAATCGAGCAGCCGACCCAAACGGCGAGTATCACCAATAGCGTCGTCATGATCATGGCCTCCAGCGAGTAGCATGCGGGCGGTCCTGTTCCGAACGTACCCAGATCGGCGCTGGGTGAATCCCCCCGATGCCGAACATCGAAATATCTACGAAATGTATTCGTCGGCGGGGCCGGGAATGTGAATCGTGTAGCAGGCGAATTCCCGCGGTGCAACGATGGGGCGGTCAGTATTGTCCCGATTGCCCGGGTACCGCAATAACAGTTATCGAGCCGGGCGCGACCTCGGTGAAACCCGCATCACGCACCGCGACGGCATGGCCACGAGATACTTTCTCGCACAGCGTCGCCCAGTGTTCCGGTGTGGATTCGCGTACCGCGCACCGGAACTGACGCTCGGACCACAACCGGGCCTCGTCCACCGTCAGTGCACCGGCGAGCAACATGCTGGCGTGACCGACCTGCGCGGCGGCCTTGCCGAGGGTCATACCGAGCTTCGCATTCACCCACAGCACCGGCAGTTCGGGATCCACGGGCCCGGGATCGTCGTGCTCCAGGTCGGTGCCGTTGATCTGCAATCGCTTGATCCGCGGATCGACCGCGCCCACCGGTCCCGGCACGAATGCCCGCGCCTGCGCACCGTCCACCTCGACGGTCACCCCGTCGACCGCATCGGCGGCCAGCCATTGTGCGCCGCGTGCCCGCCGCGCCACCTTGCGGATCCGCGACCGCTTCCAGTCCAGGAATCGCTGCGCCCACTCCCCATCGGGCCCGACCCGCTCGTCCAGGCACAGCGCCACCGTGGCCGCCGCCGCGGCCTCCAGCAGCGCGCTGCGCCGCGGCGGGTCGGTCTTGGGAATGTGCAGCACCATCTGCATGGCTTGTACCGATGCGGGGTCCTCGGGATCGCCGAGGCCGCCGTAACCGCGGGCGAGTTCCGCGTGCCGGATGCGGAACCCCTCGATGCCCGTGGACAATTCGGTATCCGCAGTATCACCGCCGCGGACTCCAGCGGCGCTTTCCGGGATACTCGACATCACTACACCTCGATCGTCAACGAAAACTGCTGTGCGGGATCGACACCGGCCGCCACGACCGGCCGCACTTGAGTGCAAGCTCCGTGCGGCCCGCCGCATTCCCGACTCAGCTGCCGATCAGCGGTACGCGGCGGATGCCGCCGTCACGCGCGTCAGCGGCTTCCACCTCATCGCGGGTCACGCCGAGGACGAACAGCACCGCGTCGAGATAGGGGTGGGACAGGGCCGCATCAGCGACCTCGCGCAGCGCGGGCTTGGCGTTGAAGGCGACGCCGAGGCCGGCGGCATTGAGCATGTCGATGTCATTGGCACCGTCGCCGACGGCCACGGTCTGCTCCATCGGCACGCCGGCCTCCGCCGCGAACTTCCGCAGCGCCGTGGCCTTGAACGCCCGGTCGACGATCTCGCCGACCACGCGACCGGTCAGCTTGCCGTCCTCGATCTCCAGGGTGTTGGCCTGGACGAAGTCCAGCTCCAGTTCGTGTGCGAGCGGTTCGATCACCTGACGGAATCCGCCCGACACCACACCACATCGGAATCCGATGCGCCGCAGTGTCCGAATCGTGGTGCGCGCGCCCGGGGTCAGTTCGATCCGGTCGGCGACCTCATCGATCACCGACTCGTCCAACCCCTCCAGGGTGGCCACCCGCTGGCGCAGCGATTCGGCGAAGTCGATCTCGCCGCGCATGGCCGCCTCGGTGACCTCGCGGACCTGATCCTCCACCCCCGCGTGCGCGGCCAACATCTCGATGACCTCACCCTGGATCAGGGTCGAGTCCACGTCGAAGACGATCAGCCGCTTGGCCCGCCGGGCCAGCCCGGCCCGCTCCACCGCGACATCCACCTGTTCGGCGACCGCGACCTCGGCCAGCGCCGTGCGCAGCCGCGCATCCGAATCGGGTCCGGTATCGGTCGCGGTGACCAAGAGCTCCATGCCGGTCACCGGGTAGTCGGCGATGCCGCGGATGGTGTCGATATTGGCGCCGAGCGCGGCGAGCTGACGCGAGACCGCACTGAACGCCCGCGCGGTCACCGGGGCGCCGAGGATGACCACCGCGTGGGTGGACATCGGCTGCCTGCCGATCTGCGCGCCGACCTCGACGTCGACGTGCATCCCGACGGTATTCATCGCCTCTTCGAGTTCGTCCTGCAGCGCCTCGGGATCACTCGGGCAGGTGATCAGCACGCCGAGGGTCAGTCGGCCGCGGATGACCACCTGCTCCACATCCAGCAGGCTCACATGGTGTCGCGACATGGCCGCGAGCAGCACTGACGTCACACCGGGCCGGTCGGGTCCGGTGACGGTGACGAGGACGGTGGTGTCGGCCAACTGAGGTGCTCCAAGCTAGTCGTTTGCCGCTGCTGTGCTGGACCCCGATGTCGCAACACTTCGGTCGATGTACTCCTGCACAAACGAGTGTGCACCCACTGATGACCAGCAGGTGCACACTCGTCGATCGAAAATGCTAGTGCTTTGCCAAGGCGCCTTCGTGCACCTCGGTGGCATGCTTGCCCGAGCCCCAGCCCACATGCGCCTCGGCCCGCATCCGCTCGACCATGTGCGGGTAGTGCAGTTCGAAGGCGGGGCGCTCGGAACGGATTCGGGGCAGCTCGTAGAAGTTGTGCCGTGGCGGCGGGCAGGTGGTGGCCCACTCCAGCGAGTTGCCGTAACCCCACGGATCGTCCACGGTGACGACCTCGCCGTAGCGGTAGCTCTTGAAGACGTTCCAGATGAACGGCAGCATCGACGCGCCCAGGATGAAGGCGCCGATCGTGGAAATGGTGTTCAGCGTGGTGAATCCGTCGCTGGGCAGGTAGTCGGCGTAACGACGCGGCATGCCCTCGGCACCCAGCCAGTGCTGCACCAGGAAGGTGGTGTGGAAGCCCACGAAGGTGGTCCAGAAGTGCCACTTGCCCAGGCGCTCGTCCATCATGCGGCCGGTCATCTTCGGGAACCAGAAGTAGATACCGGCGTAGGTGGCGAACACGATGGTGCCGAAGAGCACGTAGTGGAAGTGCGCCACGACGAAGTACGAGTCGGTGACCTGGAAGTCCAGCGGCGGCGAGGCCAGGATGACGCCGGACAGACCGCCGAAGAGGAAGGTGACGAGGAAGCCGATGGAGAACAGCATCGGCGTTTCGAAGGTCAGCTGTCCGCGCCACATGGTGCCGATCCAGTTGAAGAACTTCACGCCGGTCGGGACCGCGATCAGGAAGGTCATGAACGAGAAGTACGGCAGCAGCACGGCGCCGGTGGCGTACATGTGGTGCGCCCACACCGCGATCGACAGCGCCGCGATGCCCAGGGTCGCGTACACCAGGGTGGTGTAACCGAAGATCGGCTTACGCGAAAAGACCGGGAAGATCTCGGACACGATGCCGAAGAACGGCAGCGCGATGATGTACACCTCGGGGTGGCCGAAGAACCAGAACAGGTGCTGGTAGAGCAGGATGCCGCCGGTGGCCGGATCGTAGATGTGGCCGCCGAGGTGGCGGTCGTAGGCCAGGCCGAACAGCGCGGCGGTCAGCAGCGGGAAGGCGAGCAGTACCAGCACGCTGGTGACGGCGATGTTCCAGGTGAAGATCGGCATCCGGAACATGGTCATACCCGGTGCGCGCAGGCAGACGACGGTGGTCAGCATGTTGACGCCACCGAGGATGGTGCCAAGACCGGAAACCGCGAGGCCAAGGATCCACAGGTCGGTGCCGACGCCCGGCGAGTGCAGGATGTCGGTCAGCGGCACGTACGCCGTCCAGCCGAAGTCCGCGGCGCCACCGGGGGTGATGAAGCCCGCGGTCGCCATGGTCGCGCCGAATGCGTACAGCCAGTAGCTGAAGGCGTTCAGTCGCGGGAAGGCGACGTCGGGGGCGCCGATCTGCAGCGGCAGGATGATGTTGGCGAAGCCGAACACGATCGCGGTCGCGTAGAACAGCAGCATGATCGTGCCGTGCATGGTGAACAGCTGGTTGAACTGCTCGGGCGAGAGGAACTGCAGGCCCGGACGGGCCAGCTCACCACGCATCAGCAGGGCCATCAGACCACCGATGAGGAAGAACGCCATCGAGGTGGTCAGGTACATGACACCGAGGACCTTGGGGTCAGTGGTGGTGACCATCTTGACGATGAACGAGCCCTTCGGCCCGGTCCGAGCCGGATACGGCCGAGTCGCTTCCAACTGAGGGACTGGCTTTGGCTCTACGGCAGTCACTGATCCTCCTGAAAGGTGCCTTTAGGTCGCTCCGCAGGCTCCGCTGCTCGCATCCGTCCCACTACCGGGAGCAGACGAGGAGTTCGCTTGCGCTCCTGAGATCGTAAACCGTGCTGCCGCAGCATTCCGCACGGGTCCTACTCAGCGTCGTATTTCCCCGTTCGGGCGCAGTTGCCCGCGCATCCGGCGATCATGAGATCGGCACCGCCCGAGCCGACGCATCCGTGTGACCTGCGCGCAGTCACGACCGATGACTTTCCAGGGCGGCCGACGTCTCTATCGGTGACAGCGTTCCACCTGTGCTAGCTCCAAGGAGACCGTTATGAGTACAGCATCGCGCAGCGATTCGATGAGGGGTGGTGGTCGGGCGCCGGGCGGGCCCGCACCGAAGATCGGCGACCCCTGCTGGGTCGATATCTATACCTCCGATCCCGATCGGGCCATCGATTTCTACGGCCGACTGTTCGGCTGGACCGCCGAGCGCGCTGGCGAGGAGTTCGGCGGCTATATCACCTTCCACAAGGACGGCAAGGCCGTCGCGGGCGGCATGGGCAAGACGGCCGACAGTGTCGAAGGCCCTGATCAATGGACTGTCTACCTCGCCGCGGCCGATGCCAAGGCCACCGCCGACGCGGCCGTCGCACACGGCGGCACGGTCGTGGTTCCGCCGATGGATGTCGGCGAACTCGGCGCGATGGCGGTGCTCGGCGACACCAGCGGTGCTGGCGTCGGTATTTGGCAAGCGGGCGAATTCGCCGGTTTCCAGACCATCGGCATCGTCTCGGGCGGCACGTGGAGCGACCATGCGGGCAGCCCATCCTGGTTCGAACTGCACACCCGCGACTACGCGGGCGCCCTCGCCTTCTACCGCGAGGTCTTCGGCTGGAGCGATACCTTCACCATCTCCGACACCCCGGAGTTCCGCTACACCACCATCCACGCCACCACCCCGATGCTGGGCGGTGTGATGGACGCCTCCGCCTTGCTGCCCGAGGGCGTACCGGCGGGCTGGACCATCTACTTCGGCGCCGACGATGTCGACGCGGCGGTCGCCAAGGTCGTCGAACTGGGCGGCACGGTGCTGTCCCCGCCGCAGGATTCCCCCTATGGGCGATCGGCTCAGGTCGCCGACCCCACCGGTGCTCGCTTCAGCATCGGCGGCAACAGCAAATGAGCTAGGGCGACGACCACGCGGAATCACCTCCCCAACAGTGGGATTCCGTGTGGTTTCGGCCGCATGCCCGGAGGTAGCGGCCGTGCCGTGGTGGCCTCGCGTCCCGGGACCCGCGGCACCCGGTACCCTCACCCGCATGCCGGTGAGCGCCCCTGTTCGCACCCGAAACCGCACCGCTAGCGACTGCTTGCAGGTCGCTCGAAACTGCACTGCCTCCTTCCGATACGGCACCGCCTGGAATCGCGCGGTCCGGCACCGGGGCACCGCGGTCGCCCTACTCTGCGCCGCACTGCTCGTCGCGGGCTGCAGCCAGAACGACGATGCCAGCTCGATCGTGCGCACCACGACGAATATCGCGGGTGCGGGCGTGGTCGGGCTCGACCGCGACACCTCGCAGGCGTGCCCGTTGCCGAGCGCACCCGATCCGTCGAACGGCAAGACCCGCACCGTCACCCACGCCGCGGGTACCTCCGAGGTGCCCGCCGATCCGCAGCGGGTTGTAGTGCTGTCCACCTCGGCACTGGACGCCACCTGCGCGGTCGGCCTGTGGGAGCGCGTCGTCGGCGCGGTGCCGATCGACGGACCGCGCCCACAGCCGATGTATCTCGGCTACGGCGTGCTGAAGATTCCCGCCGTCGGTTCGGCCGCACAGCCCGATCTCGGGCAGATCGCCGCCCTGCATCCCGATCTGATCATCGGCGATACCTCCGCTGGCGCAAGCGGTTTCACCGCGCTGCAGGCAATCGCGCCCACTGTACTCGCCGATTCCGCCAGCGGCTGGCAGACCGAATTCACTACGCTCGCAGCGGGTCTCGGCCGCCGCGGGGCCGCGGTCACCGCACTGGAGAACTACCGCGCCGAGGCCAGGGAAACGGGTAATGTGCTGGCCGCCAGCCAGAGTCAGGCCTCGGCGGTGCGCTTCACCGCCGACCAGATGCAGGTCCAGGGCAGTAACAGCTTCGCGGGCCAGGTTCTCGCCGACGTGGGCGTGCAGCGCCCGACCGCGCAACGCGGCACCTCCTTCGACGTGACCGACAAAGACCTGATCAAGGTCGAGGGCGACATCATCTACGTCATCTTCGCTGGCGAATCCGGCGAGCGGTACGGCAGGACGGTGCTGCGCGGCGATGCCTGGAAGGACCTCGGCGCCGCCACCGATAAGCGGGTGTTCGCGGTGGATGACACCGTCTGGCACGGTGACGGCCTCACCGCGGCCCGGGCCCTGCTCGCCGATCTGCGCGGCAGCCTCAACGGGTTCGTCACCGACTGACTGTGTCTATTTGCAGCGCCTTCGGCGCTGCGTGTTCGCGGCCCCCTGGTGTCTCGCGTCCGAGCCGTCGAGACTCGCGACTTCGTCGCATGCGCTTCGACGGCTCGGACGCGAGACGGGCCGCGAACGGTCGCTCGTAAGACTCGCTCCGCGCTGGTCATCTGAGGGCAGGAAGTTCGGCGCTGCAGGTGATGCCTGGCCAGCGGTTCAGACTCGCGCCTGCGGCGCATGCACTTCGACAACTCGGACGCGAGACGGGCCGCGAACTCCTCGTTCGTAAGACTCGCTCCGTAGTCGTTGCGAGTGGCTTGATCGATTCGATCGACTGCGCACACCTTGGGTAGGGATTCGCTCACCCTTGGAGTGCGCCGCTCAACGCTTGGGTAGCTGTCGCCATCCCCTTCCGACAGCGAGATTAGAGAGGTACCGAGAGCACCTACCTGCGAGGGGATACACAATGACAAGCACCCTGGTCGAATCGCCCGCCTACAACGTCATCCAGATGCAGCCGCGCCTGCGGAACGCGGCCGAGTTCGATCAGTCTGCGGTCTCCACCAACTCCGGGGCACTGGCCGACGTCGAGATGGATCGCTGGGCGAACCGGCTGGCCCGAGTGCTGATCGCCCGTGGCGCCGCCGTGAACACGCGGATCGCGCTGGCGATCGACCCGCAGATCGAAGCAACGGTCGCCGCATCCGCCGTGGTGAAGCTCGGCGCGACTCCGGCAGCGGTGGCCGAGGACGCGGACGCGGTCCCCGGCTCCTACCTCGGTATCACCACCAAGGCCCGCCGTCCCGAGCTCAGCGATGCCATCGACTGGCTGATCCTGGACGACCGCTCGACGCTGCAGCGCTACCTGGTCAGCTCCGATGCGCCGATCACCGACGCCGATCGGCGCAACATCCGCAAGTCCGCCTGACCTGCTCTTCCGCCTGCGCGCCCGAACCGGTGAAGTTCGGGCGCGCTGTGGCGTGAACGGCGGGCCGGGGGGCGATAGCGCAACGAAACCGCAGGGACCCGAGAACGCCGCCGATCGAACACAGTGTGGTGAATACGCCTTCGATCGGCCGGGCACCGGTCCAAAATGAACTTGCTACTACGCGACGGTCGGGACCAGCGGTGCACAACCGCGTCAGACGTCAGAACACAGGTGTGCTTATGGAACAGCCATCATCCTCGAGCGGAAGAAGAATAGGCACCGCACCGCCCGACAGCGCGTTTCCGCTGTCGGCAGCTCAGCGCGGCATCTGGTTCGCCCAGCACATCGCGGGCGATACGCCTATCTCGATCGCGCAGTACGTCGAACTGGTCGGCGAACTCGATCTCGACACCCTCGCCGCGGCCGCCAAGCAGACCGGACGCGAATTCGGGACCGGATATATCCGGCTGCTCGATGTCGAGGGTCAGCCGTACCAGTTCGTCGACACCACCCTCTTCGACGCACCCACCGTCATCGACCTGCGCGATCAGCCCGATCCGGAGGCGGCCGCGCATGCCTGGATGCGTGCGGAGTATTCCGCGCCGCTGGATCTGATGCAGGACCGGTTGGTCGCGGTGGCCATGCTGCGACTGGCCGATGACCGCTGGTTCTGGTACTCGCGCATGCACCACATCGTGCTCGACGGTATGGGCGCGCTTGCCCTGGTACAGCGCACCGGCGAGATCTACAACGCGGCCATCGCGGGCCGCGAGGCGCCGCCCGCCAAGGCCGAACCGCTGCAGAAGATCGTCGACGCCGATCTGGCCTACCGCGGTTCGGACCGATTCGACGCCGACCGCGAGTACTGGCGCGAGCATCTGGCCGGGATGGCCGACCCGGTCAACCTGGCGGGTCGCGAGGCCGATGTCGACGCGCCGCCGAGCCGGGTCTCGGGCGCACTGCCCGCCCCGACCGCCGAATTGCTCGATACCGTGGCGAAGGCGGCGGGCTCGGGCGCCGCGCCGGCCATCGTGGCCGCCTTCGGCGCCTATCTCGCCGCGATGACCGGTGCACCCGAAGTTGTGCTGAGCCTGCCGGTTTCGGGACGCACCACGGCGGCGCTGCGCCGCTCCGGCGGCATGGTCGCCAATGTCGTTCCGATGCGCCTGACGTTGTCACCCACCACCACGGTCGGTGACGTGATCCGGGCCACGCAAGGCGAGCTGACCGGGGCGCTGCGCAGACAACGGTACCGGCAGGAGGACATCGTCCGTGACCTCGGCTGGTCGATGGACGAGGCGTCGTCATTCGGTCCGGCCGTCAATTTGATGATGGTGGACACCAGGATTCAGCTCGGCGCGGTCACCGGACGACTGCACGTGCTGACGTCCGGGTTGATCGATGACATCTTCGTCAACCTGTATCCGGGCGTGGGCGGCGAGAGCACCCACATCGATCTGCAGGGCAACGGAAATCTGTACAGCACAGAGGAATTGGCGGCGCACCACGCCCGCTTCCTGATGTTCCTGCACACGTTCCTGGCCGCCGGACCGGATGCCCCGCTATCTACCGTGCAGGTCGTCTCCCCGCAGGAGCGGGATCGACTGGTGCCCGCGCGCGGACCCGAGGCGGTCGCACCGCGCACCCTCCCGGAAATCCTCGCGGCCGGTGCCGAACTCGACCCGGAGGCGGTGGCGCTGCGCAGCGGCGACACCAGCATGACCTACCGTCAGGTCGACGAGTACACCAACCGCCTGGCCCGCGTGCTGATCGCGGCGGGTGCCGGACCCGAACGCACCGTGGCGATTTCGATTCCGCGCTCGGCCGAATCCGTCCTCGCCACGCTCGCGGTGGCGAAATCCGGTGCGGCATTCGTCCCCATCGACCCGACCTATCCCGCGGACCGGATCGAGCATATGGTCGGCGACAGCGGGGTCGTCGCGGGCCTGACCGTGCACCCGGCGCGAAAGTCCCTGCCGGACCGCGTGAATTGGCTGCTGCTCGACGATGACGCGACGGCCGCAACCGTGGCGGCGCAGGATTCGGCGGCGATCACCGATGCCGAACGCCGCGGGCCGCTACACCTGGATCAGATCGCCTACATCATCTACACCTCCGGATCGACGGGACTGCCCAAGGGTGTGCTGGTGTCGCATCGCGGCCTGGCGAATTTGGTCACCGGTTCCGGTGCCGGATTCGGTGTCACCGCCGATTCGGTAGTGGCACACGCGGTTTCGCCGAGTTTCGATATTTCCGTCGAGGAGATCCTGGTCACTCTCGCGGCGGGTGCGACGCTCGCCGTCGTGCCGCCGTCGGCGTATGCGGGCGAGGAGATGGCCGAAGTGCTGCGCGCGCATCGGGTCACCCATCTCAATGTCACCCCGACGGTGGTGGGATCCCTGGACCCGGCGACGCTGCCGGACCTGCACACGATTGTCGTCGGCGGTGACGCGTGTCCGCCGGAGCTGGTGACCACCTGGTCCGGGCGGACGCTGTTGAACGGCTACGGGCCCACCGAAACCACCGTCACCGTCACCTTGAGCGGACCATTGCGCCCTGGCGGACCGGTAACCATCGGCAGCATTGTTCTAGGTGTCACCGCTGTCGTGCTCGACCCGTGGCTGCGGCCGGTGGCCCGCGGCGCGGTCGGTGAGCTGTATCTGGCCGGCGCGGGCGTCGCGCGCGGCTATCACCAGCGCAATGGGCTGACCGCCAGCCGTTTCGTCGCCAACCCGTACGCGCCGGGTGAGCGGATGTACCGCACCGGCGATCTGGTGCGGTGGACCGCCGACGACGAACTGGAGTACCAGGGCCGCAGCGACTTCCAGGTCAAGGTGCGCGGGTTCCGCATCGAACTCGGCGAGATCGATGCCGCGCTGCAACGGCAGCCCGACGTCGACTTCGCCCTCACCATCGGCGCCGAGACCCCCGCCGGAGCGACCGCGCTGGTGGCCTATGTGCTCGGCAAGCCCGGCACCGAGATTCACCCCGAGGCGCTGAAAGCCGCTGCCGGTGAGACCCTTCCGGCCTATATGGTCCCCTCGGTCATCATGGTGCTCGACAGCATTCCGCTGACCCCGCTCGGCAAGGTGGACCGCAGGGCTCTGCCCGCACCGGATTTCAGTGTCCGAGCCGTGGTGAGCCGGGCGCCGTCGACGCCGCGTGAAGCGGCACTGGCCGATCTGTTCGCCGATGTCCTCGGGCTCGAGACGGTCGGTGTCGACGATAGTTTCTTCGCACTCGGCGGTGACAGTATCGTCTCCATCCAGCTGGTATCGCGGGCGAAGGCCGCCGGGATCGGCTTCAGCGCACGAGATGTGTTCGAGCGCAAGACCGTTGCCGCGCTGGCCGCGATCGCGACCGACGTGAGCGCGCAGACGGTCACCGAACTGCCCGGCGGCGGGGTCGGCACCGTGGAACTCACGCCGATCGTGCACGCCATGGTGGAGCAGGGGCCGACCTGGGATCGCTTCGGTCAGGCCGTCCTGATCGGTCTCCCGCCGGGTTTCGGCCGCGACCAGCTCGGCGCGGCGGTCCAACCGCTCATCGACCATCACGATGTGCTTCGCTCCACGCTGCGACACACCGAACAAGGCTGGGAATGGGTGGTCGTCGAGCCTGGTTCGCTAGCCGCCGATGACTTGATCGATGTAGTCACGGCCGACGCGGACGCCGAGGACAGCTACGAGCGCGAATTGCAACAGGCGGCGGATCTGCTCGATCCCGAGGCGGGTGTCGTCGCGCGCTTCGTGCTGATCGAGCGGGCGGGGGCCGATCCACTGTGCTGGCTGGTGCTGCACCATCTGGTGACCGATGGCGTCTCCTGGCGAATCCTGCTGCCGGACCTGGCGATCGCGGCGACCGGCGGCACACTCGTGCCCGTCGGCACCTCCTTCCGGCGGTGGGCACATGGTCAAGCGGAACAGGCGCCCGAGCGGGTGGCCGAACTGCCACTGTGGCAACGGATGCTGGCCACCCCGGATCCGGTCATCGGCTCGGCTGCGCTGGATCCTGCGGTCGACGTCGTCGCCACCATGGGCCAGCACCGGACCACCGTCGACCCGGATATCGCCAACACCGTACTGGCCACTTTGCCCGACCAATTCCATTGCGGCGCAGATGATGTGCTGCTCACCGGACTCGCTCTCGCGGTGAGCCGCTGGCGCGATCGCAAGACCGCGCTGCTCACCTTGGAAGGCCACGGCCGCTCCGAGACACTCCTGCCCGGCGCCGATATCGCCCGCACGGTCGGCTGGTTCACCAGCATCTACCCGGTGGCCATCGATGTGACCGGCATCGATCTCGACGACGCGTTCGCCGGTGGCGGCGCGGCGGGCACCGCGATCAAGACGATCAAGGAACAGCTGCGCGCGGTGCCGGATAAGGGCATCGGCTACGGCATGCTGCGCTATCAGCATCCGGAGTCCGCCGCCGTCCTCGCCGATACGCCGATCCCGCAGCTCAGCTTCAACTATCTCGGTCGTGCGCTCACCGGCGGGCACGCGGGAGCATGGCTGCCACAGCGTTTCGCGGCGACGCACAACGAGTCGGCGCCGCTGGCCGCGGTGGTCGATATCAATGCCGTGCTCACCGATGTCGGCCTGGAGGTCACCTGGGCCTACGCCTCGCGACTGCTCGACGAGGCGGATGTCGGTCAACTCGCCGAGCTGTGGTCGCAGGCGCTGCGGGCGCTCGCGGCGCACGCCAGCTCGCCGGGCGCGGGCGGACGCACCCCGTCCGACTTCGACCTGGTCCCGGTGCGGCAACAGCAGATCGAGAGCTGGGAACGCGCCTACCCGAATCTCGCCGACGTCTGGCCGCTTTCGCCGCTGCAGTACGGTCTGCTCTTCCACGCGCTCTACGACACCGACACCGCCGACGGCTACACCGTCCAATCACTGCTCACGCTGGCGGGCACAGTCGATGCCGCCCGCTTGCGCAATGCGGCACAGGTCTTGCTGGACCGGCACGAGAACCTGCGCGTCGCCTTCGCCGAAACCGACGACGGTCCGCGCCAGCTCGTCGTCGCCGATGCCGAAATCCGCTGGCACGATATCGATCTCACCGATATCGCCGACACCGACGAACGCGACCGCGAAGTCGACCGCCTCCTCGCCCTCGATGCTCGCACCCGATTCGAACTCGACCGCCCACCGCTGATCCGCTTCACCCTCATCCGGACCGGGGCCGATATCTATCGGCTGGTGATGACCAATCACCATCTGCTGCTGGACGGCTGGTCGACGCCGCTGCTGGTGCGCGAGCTGCTGACGCTCTACGTCACGATGGGCGACACCTCCGTACTGCCGCCCGCACACTCGTATCGGGAGTTCCTGAAGTGGCTCGATGAGCAGGACAACGAGGCCTCGCTCGCGGCCTGGACGGAGTCGCTGGCCGGCGTGGATACCCCGACGCGCGCGGTCCCGACGCTGGCCGGGATCGAATCGACCGAGGCCGGAATGATCTCTCGCGACCTGACCCGCGCCACGGTCGAACGGCTCGAGACCACCGCACGCGAATCCGGCGCGACGGTCAATACGATGGTGCAGGCCGCATGGGCAATGCTGCTGGCCATGTTGACCGGGCGCACGGATGTGGTGTTCGGCGGCACCGTATCCGGTAGGCCACCGGAGCTGCCCGGTATCGAAGAGATGGTCGGGCTGTTCATCAATACGCTCCCGGTACGAGTCCAGCTCGATCCCGCGGAGAAGGTCGCCGACCTGCTGACCCGCGTCCAGGCCGAGCAAGCACGCCTGCTGGACCACCAGCATGTGGGGCTGGCCGCCATCCACCGGGCCGTCGGCCTCGCCGAACTCTTCGACACGCTCACCGTCTTCGAGTCGTATCCGATCGACCGGGAGGCGCTGTCGCAGGCGCTCGATATCGCGGGTATGCGGGTGCTCGATGTCGAGGGCACCGACGCGACGCCCTACCCGCTGGGCCTGATGGTCATTCCGCTGCGCGGCGAAGACGGGCACGACACGCTGCAAATCAAACTGAAGTTCATGGCCGACCAGCTCGATATCACGGCGGCACAACCGCTGCTGGATCGCTTCATCCGGTTACTGACCCAACTCGCCGACAACCCGAATGCCCTCGTCTCCCAACTGCAATACTGCGACGACGCCGAACTGGCCACCCTGCTGCCGGTGCGCGGCGCGGAATCGGTTCCACCGCAGACACTTCCGGATATTCTGTCGGCGGCCGCGCGCATCGATCCCGATGCCATCGCGATCACCGCGGGCGATCTCACCATGAGCTATGGCGAACTCGATGCCTGGTCCAACCGCTTCGCCCGGGTACTGCTCGGCCGCGGTGTCGGTCGGGAGATCTTCGTCATCCTCGCACTCACCCGATCACTGGAATCCGTGGTGGCCGTCTGGGCGCTCGCCAAGACCGGTGCGGCCTTCCTACCGCTGGATCCGAGCTATCCAGTGGAGCGGATCGAGCACATGCTCACCGATTCGAAGGCCCCGATCGGAGTGACCGTCACGGCGACCGGTGAGACACTGCCCGGCACCATCGACTGGCTGCTGCTCGACGACCTGAACACGATTCGACGGGTCATGCTCGTCTCCGACGCACCCATCACCGACGAAGAGCGCGGCGGCCCGATCAATATCGACCAGACCGCCTACCTGATCTACACCTCGGGCTCCACCGGTAAGCCCAAGGCGGTCCTGGTCAGCCATCGCGGCATCGCGAATGTGGCCACCGCACAACAAGAGGCCCTCGAACTCGATTCCTCTATCAGTTCGCTACAGGTCGCTTCGCCGAGTTTCGACGCATCGGTCTACGAGCTGCTGATAGGGCATTCGACGGGTGGCCGCCTGGTGGTATCGCCACCGGATGTCTACGGCGGCAGCGATCTCGAACAGCTGATGCGTGCCGAGCGGATCACCCACGCCATGATCACGCCGTCGGCGCTGGCCACGATGGAGCCGACCGGCATGACCGACCTGCGGGTGCTCGGGGTCGGGGGCGAGGCCGTCTCACCCGAACTGGTCGACCGCTGGGCGGTCGGGCGGCGGATGGTGAATCTGTACGGCCCCACCGAATTCAGCATCTGCGCGACCAGCCCCGCCGAACTGCTGCCGGGGGAACCGGTCACCATCGGCGGGCCGATCCGCGGCGCGTCGAATATGGTGCTCGATACCTGGCTGCGCCCGGTACCGGTGGGCATCGCGGGTGAGCTGTACCTGGCCGGTCCGGCGCTGGCCCGTGGTTACTTCAATCGGTTCGAGATGACCGCGGCGCGCTTCATCGCGAATCCGTATGGCGCGGCCGGGGAAAGGATGTATCGAACCGGCGATATGGTCCGATGGGTCATCGGAGCCGACGACATGCTCGAACTGGAGTACTTGGGCCGCAGCGATTTCCAGGTCAAGATCCGCGGGTTGCGCATCGAGCTCGGCGAGATCGATGCCGTGCTCTCCCGTGACGAACAGGTCGAATACGCGGTGACGATCGGCCAGCCGGGGCCGGCGGGCGCAACTGTGCTCGTCTCCTATGTGCTGCCCACCGCGGGCACCGAATTGGACACTGAGCGGCTGCGGGAGCAGGTGGCGGCGGAGCTGCCCGGCTATATGGTGCCCAGCCATCTCGTCGTGCTCGACGCGATCCCGCTCACCCCGGTCGGCAAGCTGGATCGCAAAGCCCTTCCGGTGCCGGACTTCTCGGTCGCGCAACGGCCGTATCTCGCCCCGCGCACTGCCGTAGAACGGTCCGTTGCCGAGGTATTCGGCGATGTACTCGGCAGTGAACGGGTCAGCGTCGACCAGTCGTTCTTCGAACTCGGTGGCAACTCGCTCAGCGCCACCAAGGTTGTCGCACGGATCAATTCGACCCTCGGCTCGACCATCGCGCTGCGTGATCTGTTCGACGCGCCCACCGTGGCGCAGCTGTCCGCGCGGGTGATCCCGGCCACCGACGGCAAACCGGGCCGGTTCGCCCTCGCACCACGGATCAGGCCGGACCGAATTCCCCTGTCCCCGGCCCAACAACGCATGTGGGTGCTCAATCGGCTGGATCCGACCTCATCGGCGTACAACATCGCGGTCGCGCTGCGGCTCACCGGCCACCTGGATATCGATGCGATGCGCCGCGCAATGGCCGATGTGATCGGCAGGCACGAGAGTTTGCGCACGCTGTATCCCGTCGACGCCGAGGGACCACGTCAGGTGGTCGTCGGCACCGAGGTGGCCGCGCCGCCCATGCCGGTGCTCGATACCGAAGACGGCGCGCCGCTGCGCGCTCGGATCAATGAGCTGGCCGGCACCGGATTCGATCTCGCCATCGAGCCGCCACTGCGGGTCGGGCTGTTCCGGATCGTGGATCCGAGTTATTCCGCCAGCAACGTGCTGGAGGCGACGGAGCACTCCGCCGGCATCGCGCCGGTCAGCTCGAGCCCGTCCGCTGGTGTCCCACCGGTGTCATCGGGTCCCTCCTCGGGCCTGGCCCCGGTGTCGTCGAGCTATACCGCGACGGTCTCGGATTCCACCGGTGAGGTACCGGCCGACGTACACGTCGTCGTGCTCGTCGTACACCACATCAGCGCCGATGGCGCATCGATGGCGCCGCTGGCGGCCGATCTGGTCGCCGCCTACTCCGAGCGGTCCAGCCGGGCCGAGACCGCCAGGGTGCCGCTCGCGGTGCAATACGCCGACTTCGCGCTCTGGCATCGGGAACTGCTCGGCAGCGAGTCGGATCCGGAATCGCTGGCGGCCCGACAGATCCGCTTCTGGACCGACAGCCTCGCCGGTGCGCCGGATCTGCTGGAGCTGCCCGCCGACCGCCCGCGCCCGGCCGTGCAATCGATGCGCAGCGCCGACGTCGATTTCACCCTCGACGCGCCATTGCACAGCGCCATTGTCGAATTCGCGGCCGCGAACAATGTCAGCGTGTTCATGGTCGTACACGCCGCGCTCGCGGTGCTGCTGGCGCGGCTCGGCGGCACCGACGACGTGGTGATCGGAACGCCGGTCGCCGGTCGCGGCGAGGAAGCACTCGATGACCTCGTCGGCATGTTCGTCAATACGCTCGCGCTGCGCACCCCGGTCGATCCGGGGACCGGGTTCCGGCAGCTCCTCGCCACCGTGCGGGCCGCGGATCTGGATGCGTTCGGCAATACCGATGTGCCTTTCGAGCGACTCGTCCAGGTGCTCAACCCCACCCGATCGACCGCACACCACCCGATATTCCAGGTGTCGCTGTCACTGCAGAACTTCGTCGAACCGGTCCTGGAACTGCCCGGATTGCGATTCGAGGTAGAGGATTTCGATCGCGCCGCTTCACAGTTCGACCTGACGCTGGATTTGCGCGAGCGTTTCGGCACCGACGGCCCGGCCGGTGTCGACGGCGTAATGACGTATGCGACAGACCTTTTCGACGCGAGCACGATGACGACCTTCGCCGCGCGCTGGCGTCGCGTACTCGCCGCGGTCGTCTCGGATATCGATGTGCGTCTGGCCGATATCGATATCCTCGACGAATCCGAACGCGCACAGCTGGTTCCGGTGCGCGGCCCGGAAACCGCGGGCACGACAACGCTGGCCGCGGCACTCGCCGCATCCGCCGCGTCGTACCCGGACCGGCCCGCGGTCGTCGCCGACGGTCGAACGACGACCTACCGGGAGCTCGACGCCCAGTCGAACCAGCTGGCCCGACTGCTCCTCGAGGCGGGCATCGGCCCGGAAACCGTCGTGGCACTCGGTCTCCCGCGCTCCGCGGAACTGCTCATCGGCCTGTGGGCCGCCGCGAAGGTCGGCGCGGCCTTCCTGCCGGTCGATCCGAAACATCCGGTGGACCGCATCGATCACATGCTCACGGATTCGGGTGCGCGAGTCGGGCTCACCCTCGCCGCCTATCGGCCGCTACTACCCGAGGGCACCGAATGGCTCGTCCTCGACGACAACGAACTCGGCGCACGCCGGCAGTCGGCAAGTGATGCCGCGCTGTCGCCGAATTCGATCCGACCCGACACTTCGGCCTGGATGATCTACACCTCGGGGTCGACCGGAACACCGAAGGGCGTCTCCGTCTCCCATCGCGGTATCGCCGATCTCATTGCCGCGCAACGGGAATCACTCGGCATCGACGCGAATTCCCGAGTATTGCAGGTGGCCTCGCCGAGTTTCGACGCATCGGTGTTCGAGGCGCTGATGGCCTTCGGGTCCGGTGGCGCGTCGGTGGTCGCACCGCCGGAGGTCTTCGGCGGCAGCGCGCTCGCCGAACTGATCGCCGCCGAACAGGTCACGCATATGGTGATCACGCCGTCGGCCTTGGCCACGATCGATCCCGCCGAGGTGTCGAGTGTGCGGGTGCTCGCGGTGGCGGGCGAAGCGGTCGGTGCCGAACTCGTCGAGCGCTGGTGCCTCGACCGGACCATGGTGAACCTGTACGGTCCGACCGAATTCACCATCTGGGCAACGGGTTCCGCACCATTGGTCGCGGACGCACCGGTCACCATCGGTGCGCCCATTCGCGGTGCCGCGGCACTGGTCCTCGACGACCGGCTGCGCCCGGTGCCCGTCGGCGTCGCAGGCGAGCTGTACCTCGCCGGACCCGCGCTGGCCCGCTGCTATCACGCCCGGCCCAGCCTGACCGCATCGCGGTTCATCGCCAACCCCTTCGGCGAACCCGGCGGACTCATGTACCGCACCGGCGATCTGGTGCGCTGGACCCGCACCACGGGGCAGGCCCTGGAGCTGGAGTACATCGGCCGCACCGACTTCCAGGTCAAGGTGCGCGGCCAGCGCATTGAACTGGGTGAGATCGATGCGGTGCTCGGCCGCGCGGACGGGGTCGATTTCGCCGTGACACTCGGCGTCCCCGGCCCCACCGGATCGACCGCGCTGGCGGCTTATCTCGTCCGCAAGCCCGGTGTCGAACTCGATATCGCGCAGGTGCGCGCGGTCGCCGCCGATGCCCTGCCCGCGTATATGGTCCCCGCCGCCTTCGTCGTCCTGGACGCCATCCCGCTCAACGCCGTCGGCAAACTCGACCGAAAGGCGCTGCCGGAACCCGAATTCGTCGTCGAGGAGACCGAATATCGCGCCCCCTCGACCGCGACCGAGGAGATCCTGGCGCAGATCTACGCCGAACTCCTCGACCGCGACAAGGTCGGCGTCGATGATTCGTTCTTCGCGCTCGGCGGCGACAGTATTCTCGCGATCAAGCTGGTCTCCCGTGCGAAGCTGCGCGGCATCCGGTGCACGCCGCTGCAGGTCTTCGAGCATCGCACCGTGGCCGCGCTGGCCGCCGCTGTCGATGCCGCGGGCGCGATCGTCCCGCTCGAGGAGCTGCCCGGCGGCGGTATCGGCGAACTGCCGCTCACCCCGAATGTGCGCTACCTGGTCGAGCGCGGCGGTAACTTCGACCGCTGCGCGCAGGTCACGGTGCTGGACCTTCCGGTCGGCATCGAGCGCGGCCAACTGGTCGCCACCCTCACCGCCGTGGTCGACCGGCACGACATGCTGCGCTCGCGGCTGTGGCAGGCCGAGCACGGCTGGCAGCTTCGGGTCGACGAGCCCGGATCGGTCGACGTCGACGCACTGGTGCACCGCATCGAATTCGATGCCGCCGCCGACTCGCTCGATCTGCGCGAATACGCCGTGACCGAATTGAATGCCGCGGCCGACCGGCTCTCCCCCGCGAATGGCGTTGTGCTGCAATGCGTCTGGCTCGATCCGGTCGGCGACGCGGGAGCCAGGACGAAATCGGGGCGACTGCTCATCGTGACGCACCGGATCGCCATCGACACCGCGTCGTGGCGAATTCTGGTGCAGGACTTGATCGCCGCATGGGCACAGGTATCGGTTGGGAACAGCCCGGTGCTGGCCGAGACCGGTACATCGATGCGCCGGTGGTCCTACGCCCTCGTCGAGGACGCGCATACCGACCGCCGCATCGCCGAACTCGACCATTGGCACCGCGTGCTCACCGGTCCCGATCCGCTCGTCGGCGACCGCGAACTCGATCCGGCGATCGATCGGGCGCACACACTGCGTGCGGTCGAACTCGAGGTCTCCGACGCAGTGACGGACGCGGTGCTCACCACTTTGCCTCGACTACTGCACGGCACTGGCACCGATACGCTGCTCGCCACACTGGCCCTGGCGCTGAATCGCTGGCGCGCACGCCACAATGTCGACGCACCGACGGCCTTGCTGCGCCTGGCAGCCGATGGCCGACCGGTGCGCGCGATTCCGGGCGCCGACCTGGGTCGGACGCTGGGCTGGGCCGCCCCCACCTATCCGGTGCGGCTGGATCTGACCGAGATCGATATCGACGACGCCTGCGCCGGTGGTGCGGCCATGGGCGCGACGATGCGCGCGATCAAACATCAACTGCTCGCGGTGCCGGACAATGGCATCGGATTCGGCGAACTGCGCTACCTCAACGACGCTGTGACCCAGCTTCCGTCCCGACCGCCGGGCCGGATCGGCTTCGAATACCTGGGTCGGCGCTCGGCCGGCGACATTCCGGCCGGACTCGAAGGGCTCGGCTGGTCACCCACCGACGAGTTCGGTGAGCTGCGCCCCGATGAGCATGCCGATGTCCCGGTCACGTCCGCGATCGATGTGACCGCCGTCGTCATCGACGATCGGTTGCACGCGAATCTCCGCTTCCCCGAAACACTCCTGGACCGAGCCGAGGTCGCCGAACTGGCGGCCCTGTGGTCCGACGCGCTCACCGCGGCAGCCAATTTCGCGCAGACCCCAGCGGCGCAGCAGGCCGCCGCGGACGAAACGGCCGCCTTGGCGGCACAGGCAGCCGCACGCGAAACCGCCACCGCACCAGCTGGACTCGGCCTCGACGTGCTGCTGCCGATCCGGCTCGGCGGCACCGAGCCCGCCCTGTTCTGCATCCACTCCTCCTCCGGAATGTCGTGGAGCTACCTGGGATTCGCGGAGCGGCTGCGACCGGGCCGCCCGATCTACGGCCTGCAAGCACCGGATCTCGGTGGCGAACCGTCGGCGCGCTCCATCGAGGAGTCCGCCGACCGCTACATCCGCGAAATCCGCGCCGTCCAACCGAGCGGGCCGTATCACCTGCTCGGCTGGTCTTTCGGCGGTCTCATCGCCCATGCGATGGCGGCGAAACTGCAGGCGGCGGGCGAAACCGTCGGCGTCGTCGCGCTGTTGGACTCCGACCACGCCGATATCGACGGCGACACCATCGAACGGCTCTCGGCGGGCGCGTTCGTCAATACCTTCGGCTCGATCTTCGGCATCGACGACGTCCCCGCCGAGGCGACCGCCCAGGAAGCGGCCGACCTCATCGAGGCGCGGCTGGGTATGGAGGTCATCGATGCCGAGATCATCGAGCGAATGGCCAATTCCTACAACGCATCCGCGCGCACGCGCACCGGATACCGCCGACCGGTCTACGACGGTGACCTGCTCTATTTCAGCGCCACCGTCGACACCTCCGATATGGTCGGTCCCGACGGCTGGCGGCCCTATGCCACCGGCCGCGTCATCAACCACGATATCGACGTCACCCACAATGAACTGACCTCACCACATGCGCTCGCGATCATCGCACGCGTTCTCGACGACCAATTGACAGCCGCCGCCGATTGAACTCCATATTCGAATCAACCGAATTATCGGCGATCGCCCGGAATTCGGATCAGTGCCTCGTGCCGTTTGCTACGACCGACTGGCATCATTCGACGCCCACCGTGATCTGATGAACTGGAATACCAGGATCACGGGCAGGATGAATGCCTTGAAGACCAGAAAATAGGTGCCCCCATCGAAGACGAAGGCCAGGTAGAAGCCGTATCCGAAGAAGAGGACGCCGACGATGGCGTCGAATGCGCGCATACCCGCGCTCTGTGTCTTGAAGTAACTCATGGCGATCAACGCGATTCCGCTGACCAGCAACAGAATCACATACCACGAGAACAACGGGTCGGCACTGAAATCCAGGTTCATGGATACCCCCAATCATGTACGGAAACAACAGAGTTGGGCGATACCCCCGATGAGAACCCCCCGAACTGCGATGAAGAATGCCACAGCCGACGAATTCACGCAAACGATAGGCGGCGGCACCACTCACAGCGCACGCACAGCCAGGACCGATACCACCCCTAGCCCCCGTCCATAACGTCACCGTGGACAGCGCGATCTCCGACTACGGAAGGACAACACAGTGAGCGCACATTCCGCGCACCGCGGCGACGACGAGGTACACGAACACGATCTCGGCCTCGCCCACGACTTGACGGTGATGTCGCGTCGCCGCGCCCTGTTCTTCTTCGGCGCCGCGGGGGCGGCGACGGTCGCGGCGGGCTGCGCATCGGCGACGACCACTGGCACGGCATCCACCACCACCGCCAGGACCGCGCAGGGCAGCACCGGCAGCGTCACCGCCGCACCGCAGGAGACCGCGGGCCCCTACCCGGGCGACGGCTCCAACGGCCCGAATGTGCTGATCGAATCCGGCGTGGTCCGATCCGATATCACCACCAGCTTCGGATCGTATTCCGGTGTCGCACAGGGTGTTCCGATGACGCTCGAACTGGATCTGCGCGATCTGGCGAAGAACGGGGCCGCGGGCGCCGACATGGCCGTCTATGTCTGGCATTGCGACCGTTCCGGCGAATATTCGCTCTACGGTAAGGGCATTGCCGATCAGAACTATCTGCGCGGCGTCCAGGTCGCCGATGCCAATGGCAGGGTGCGGTTCACCTCGATCTTCCCGGCCTGTTACTCCGGCCGCTGGCCGCATATCCATTTCGAGGTCTACGACTCACTGACCACCGCCGTTGCCGGGCAGAACGCGCGGCTCACCGCACAGATCGCACTGCCCAAGGACATCTGCAGTACCGTCTACGCCGCCGACTCCGCATATGCGCAGAGCATCACCAATCTGTCCCAGATCTCGCTGTCCTCGGACAATGTCTTCGGTGACGGCTGGGATGCCGAAATGGCCACCGTCACCGGCACTCCGGCCGCGGGCATGAACGTTTCGATCACCGTCGGCGTTGCCGAGAAGTCACAGAACACCCAGTCCGGCGGCGGGACGCCACCGGGCCAGGGTGGACCGGGTGGCGGCCCGGGCGGACCACCTCCGCGAAAGAAGTGAGCCGAGGACCAGGGCCCCGACCCCTACTCGAAGGATCTGGGGGCCGAGGCGAAATCTATTGCGCTACTTCAGACCCGAGCTCGCGCGCCAACGCCCAGATGATCAACACATCGATGGCGATGATCACCAGCGACCAGAACGGATACATCGGCGCGAACAGGAAGTTGTCCATCAGGCTGATCGAGGCCATCACGATACCCGCCCAATAGCCCCAGGATCGTCCGGTCACGATGCCGATGCCCGCGGTAATGATCAGTACCGCGATCACCAGATGGACCCATCCCCACACCGAGACGTTCACCTGGAAGACCTGGTCCTCGGTCAATACGAACAAGTCGCGCTTCGCGATCGCGGCGATGGCGGCCAGCAGATGCAGCACACCGGCGATCAGGATCAGAACGCCCGCGAAGATCGTCATGTCATTGAGCGCGGGTCCGGTCTTGGCCGGGCCGGGACTGGTCATAACACACACTCCTTCCGAAACGCGTGGTAATCGACCGCCACAAACTAACCCGCGACACGCCCGAAACGAGGGATCACCTCGGCGGGTCACTTGCTCAGACTGACCTCCGGTTCGGGAGCCGCGGCAATACGCGGCCGAGCCAGCGCACTCGGCCACCAGATCCGATCACCGATATCCAATGTCAGCGCGGTGACCAGGATCGAACGCACGATCACCGTGTCGAGCAGCACGCCGACGGCGATGACAATGCCCATCTCGGCGAAGGTCACCACCGGCATGGTCGCGAACACCGCGAAGGTGCCGGCCAGCACCAGACCAGCCGAGGTGATCACCCCGCCGGTGGCGGCAAGGCCGATGAGTGCGCCCGCCTTGGTGCGATGCTTTGTCGCTTCCTCGTGCACCCGCGACATCAAGAAGATGTTGTAGTCGATGCCGAGCGCCACCAGGAAGACGAAGGTCAGCAACGGCAGGCCAGCGTCGGCGCCCTTGAATCCGGCCAGATCGAAGATCCAGTGGCTGAGCCCGAGCGCGGCGAAGTAGGACAGCACCACCGTCGCGGTGAGCAGAAGCGGTGCCAGCACCGCGCGCAGCAGCACCATCAGGATCACCATCACAATGGCGAGCACAACCGGCACGATCACCCGATTGTCATGTGCCACAGCATGTTCGATATCGAGCACGACCGCGGTCTGGCCACCGACCCTGGCCTCGGGATCCACCGCGTGCACGGCCGCGCGCACCCGGTCGATGGTCGCGTCGGCGGCGCGACTGTCCGGCGGATCCGAGAGCGTGCCCTCCAGATAGACCAGATCGCCGGAGATGATCGGCCGCGACGGCGCGGTAATGCCCGGCGTCGATCCCAGCGCCGTTGCGACGGCGTCGGCACGCGCGGCGGAGGCGACGACCATGACCGGCTGACCGGTGCCCGCGTCGAAATGTCGTTCCAGCACTTCGGTTCCGGTGACCGCATCGGAGGCGCCGACGAACGCGTCCTTGTTCGCGATCCCGTTCGACTCCAAGCCGGTGGCGCCGAACGCGAGGACGCCGAGCGCCAGTGCGGTGCCGATCCAAACCGTGCGCGGCCGCCGGGCGATCGCGAATCCGATACGCGCCCAGATACCGGACTCGGTCGCGTTGACGGTGCCGAAATTCGGGTGGCGCGGCCAGAAGATCCACCGGCCGACGATCACCAGCAGCGCGGGCAGCAGCGTCAACATCGCCAGCAGCGCGACCGCGATGCCGATGGCACACACCGGACCGATGCCCTTGGTCGAATTCATCTCCGCCACCAGCAGAGCCAGCATCGAGACCATCACGGTGCAACCACTCGCCAGTACCGCGGGCCCGGCCCGGTGCAGCGCGACCGCCATGGCCTCGTGCTTATCGGGATGGCGGCGCAGTTCCTCGCGATAGCGGGCCACCAGCAGCAGCGCATAGTCGGTGCCCGCGCCGAATACCAGCACGGTCAGGACGGCCTGGCTCTGCGCATTGACCGTCAATCCCAACTTGGTCGCGCCGAATACCGCGGCCTGCGAAATCACCAGTGCGAAAGCGACAGTCATCAGCGGCAACGCCCACAGCATCGGACCATAGGTGGCCACCAGGATCACGATGACGACCGCGGCGGCCGAGTACAGCAGCAATCCGTCGATGCCCTCGAACACCTTGCCGAATTCGGCGGCGTACCCGGCTGGTCCGGTGGCGTAGAACGACAAACCGTCGGGGCGCTCGCCTGCCGCGTCATTGATGGCGGCGACCACGCTGGTCAGGCGGCTCCAGCCGTCGGATCCGATCGAGATCGGCACCAGAATCTCCAGTGCCTGACCGTCCTGCGACGGAATCGGGCCGAACAGCTTATCGCCCACCACATGCTCGACCTGCCGGAACCGGGTGGCATCGGCGCCGACCGTGAGCCGGTCGGCCTCGGTGATTCCGCTGGGGCGCTCGTACACCAGCACCACCGGAACCTGGTCGCTATTGCCGAATTTCTCGGCCAGCTTGTACGCCTGCGTGGATTCGGCGCTATCGGGCAGCCACGTGACATTGTCGTTCTTCTGTGCGCCAGTGAGCTTTCCGGCGAAGGTGCCGAGCGCGAGCAGTGCGATGATCCAGACACCGAGCACTACCCATTTGCTCCGGCGACCGCTCGGCACACGCGCGAGTCTGCCGAGAAGGTCGGTCATATCGGGATCGGTCGGTGCGGACATCGGGGCCCCCTCGGTCACCACACTGATCTTTGCTAGCCAGCTGCAAGCAGGCGCTAGCGGCTGGCACCGATGCTACTGCCGGGTTCCGACATCCGCGAGCGAAATGTGATGCTGCGCCCACCCCGCGCGGCAGCCGATCAGGTCCGGTCGACGACGGGATTCCCCCAGCGGCGACAGCAATCTCGCTGCTGGCATGCCGACCACGATGTCCCTTGCGGCCCCGGCCCGCGACCGGCCGATCGGCAAACCACGGGCGACCACGATGACGGCACCGGTATCGATGCGCGGATTTCGGGCCGCGTGCCGCACAATAGGTGCCGCACGCGGTGGTCACCGGCCTTTCTGCGCCATGGTGATAACCGTCGCTGCGACACAAGGTGTTGTGCTGCATGGACTTGTCACCCCCAAGGAGTAGTGTTCAGGGGTAGACAATTCCGTGACGGCAGCGTGCTCGGGAAGGGTGTGGAGGCAGGATGAAACTGATCGATCGGGTGTCGGCCATCAACTGGAATCGGGTGCCCGACGAGAAGGATGCCGAGGTCTGGGATCGCCTGACCGGCAATTTCTGGCTGCCCGAGAAGGTGCCGGTCTCCAACGATATTCCGTCGTGGAACACCCTCACCCCCGACGAGAAGCAATTGACCATGCGGGTCTTCACCGGCCTGACGCTGCTGGACACCATCCAGGGCACGGTCGGCGCGGTGAGCCTGATCCCGGACGCCGCGACGCCGCACGAGGAGGCGGTGCTCACCAATATCGCGTTCATGGAGTCGGTGCACGCCAAGAGCTACAGCTCGATCTTCTCCACTCTGTGCTCCACCCGCGAGATCGATGACGCCTTCCGCTGGTCGGAGGAGAACCGAAACCTGCAGCGCAAGGCCGAGATCGTGCTCGAGTACTACCGCGGCGACGATCCGCTCAAGCGCAAGGTGGCCTCCACTCTGCTGGAGAGCTTCCTGTTCTACTCCGGCTTCTACCTGCCGATGTACTGGTCCTCGCGGGCCAAGCTCACCAACACCGCCGACCTGATCCGGCTGATCATCCGCGATGAGGCGGTGCACGGGTACTACATCGGCTACAAGTACCAGAAGGGTCTGGAACTACTCGGCCAGGCCGAGCGCGACGACCTCAAGAACTACACCTTCGAGCTGCTTTTCGAGCTCTACGACAATGAGGTCGAATACACCCAGGACCTCTACGACGAGGTCGGCCTCACCGAGGACGTCAAGAAGTTCCTGCGCTACAACGCCAACAAGGCCCTGATGAACCTCGGCTACGAGGGCCTGTTCCCCAAGGACGAAACCGACGTCAACCCCGCGATCCTGTCGGCACTGTCCCCGAACGCCGATGAGAACCACGACTTCTTCTCCGGCTCCGGCTCCAGCTACGTCATCGGCAAGGCCGTCAATACCGAGGACGAAGACTGGGAGTTCTGACGCGGCTGTGCACTGAAATCCGGCTCGATCCCAGATCGAGCCGGATTTCTCGTATTCGCCTCAGATGCCGAGCACGATTTTGGCGGTGGTGAAGTAGATGATCAGGCCGGTGGCGTCCACCAGGGTGGTGACCATGGGGGCGGACACCACGGCCGGGTCGATGCGGAAGCGCTTGGCCAGCAGGGGCATGGTGCCGCCGATGGTGGCGGCCCAGCCGCAGATGATGACCAGGGTGATGCCGACGACCAGGGCAGTGCCCGGGTCGACGAACAGTGCGCCGATCGCGACACCCGCGGTGGCCAGCATGGTGCCGAGCACCAAGCCCACCCGGCATTCGCGCCAGATCACCTTGAACAGGTCCGAGCCGCGCACCTCGCCGACGGCGAGTGCACGCACGCAGGCGGTCGCCGCCTGGGCGCCCGCGTTGCCGCCCGCGCCGATGAGCAGCGGGATGAACAGTGCCAGATGCGCTGCCTGCTGCAGGGTGCCCTCGAAGAAATCGGTGACACTGACCGTCAGGGTGGCCGCGAACAGCAACAGCAGCAACCACAGGGCCCGGTAGCGGGCCAGCTGGAAGACCTTGGCCGCCATGTAGTGGCCCTCCCACGGCGCGGAACCCGCCTGCTTGGCGACATCCTCGCTATCGGCGGCCTCGATGACCTCGACGGCGTCATCGATGGTGAGCAGTCCGACCAGCCGGTCCTCACTGTCGACGACCGGCAGGTTGATGACATTGGTCTCGCGCATCAGCCGCGCCGCCTGCTCCGCGGAATCGGTGGCGCGCACGAATGTGGGTTCGGTGACGACGAGATCGGAGACCATCGTGTCCGGACGACTCAGCACCAGTTCGCGCAACTCGACAATGCCGGTGAGGCGGCGACCGGAGTCCACGACGGGCAGCGTGTACACCGTCTCGGCATTGATGCCTTTGATCCGCACCGTCTGCAGTGCGTCGGGGACGCTCAAATTACGCGGCAGCGCAACGACTTCCGGCGTCATATAGAGCCCGACCGAGCCCTCCGGATAGCCGAGCAACGCCGCGGTCATCCGCCGTTCGCGCGCGCTCAGTCCGGCGAGCACCTTCTTGGCGACCTTGGCGGGCGCCTCACGCAGCATCCTGGCCCGGTCGTCGGGCGCCATGCCCTCGACCAGCTCGCGGAAGCTCTGATCGCGCAGACCCTCCAGAATCTGTTGCTGGTCAACGGGTTCGAGCTCCTCGAAGACGGCAAGCGCCAGATCCTTGTCGAGCAGACGGAAGGCAACGCCCGCTTGGACGGCGTCCATGCGTGCGAGTTCGTCCGCGATGACATGCGGCGGATGGTTGTCGAGCCAGTCGAGCGCGGCGTCGACACGATGGGTATCGGCGATGTCCTGCAAGGATGCGGACAGCGTCGGACGTGCTTCGATGAGATCGGTCTGTGACATGGGAGGTCCTCAGCACACGGCGAGTAAGCGAGTGAATCGAAAGAAACGAAGTCACACCGCGGGCACCGACCCCATGACCGCTAACCCGGGAAGCTACAGTTCCCGGACGCTAACGACTGCACGAAGGGGCGGCGCCGCGCGGCCTTCGACTGGGAGGTTCGCTGCGCATGGCAACCCCACCTCCTAATCGCCGCCGCAGCGCCGTCAGCACTGCAGATCTCGAATGCGCCGCCCGAACGGACCGGCCGCACAGCTTCCGGTTGAAGGATACATGCGGTGGCGCTGGTGTTCACAGTCGAATCGGGTAAAGCCCGACGACATCCGGCCCGGCTATGACCGTTGCCACTACGGGGTGTCAGCGCGCCAATGTCGCACCGACGGCGCTCTCGACATCGGGCCACGTCGGCGTATGTTCAATCCACTCCGGCACCGGTGCGGCCTGCACACCGAACAGATACAGATGCGGCACCAGATCGCGCAGCGCCAGATGCACCTCGAGGCGGTCGTCGATCATGTGCGTGATCCCCAATTCGGCGCAGTGGAGCGCCTTGTCCGCCCGCTTGCGGCAGAACCGCACGCTCTCGCGCGGCACCCCGGTGCGCTGGTAGAACCCGTGATGATCGAGCCACTGCAGGGTGCGTTCCTGGACCCGGGGCCCGCATTTGGAGATCACCCAGACCCGGCCGTCGAACCGCTCGACCAGCCGCGTCAACACATCGAACGCGCCATCGGTCGGCGGCGTGGCCAGTGCCTCCTCGATACCGCCTGAGAGAAAGACCGTATCCGCGCCACCATCCGGCAGGGCGGCCCCCTGAATGACTCGACCGAAGTCCACTCCGAGTCGAGGTTGTCCGTAACTATTCATCACTATGCCGGTCCAGCTTGACCCGAATCGACCCCATATGCCAGCGAATTAACGACCGAGTTGGACGCACGCGGCGTAGAACCCTTGTCCGGGTGGCGCCGAGCCGGGAAGAGTGAACCGGTTGCGACTAGGTTCGGTGCAAACACATGAAGGAGAGATCTGTGCGCTTCGGCATCTTCATTCCGCAGGGGTGGCGGCTGGATTTGGTCGGTATCGACCCGGCGGCGCAGTGGGGGGTGATGCGCGATCTCGCCCAACGCGTCGATGCGGGCGATACCTGGGAGTCGCTGTGGGTCTATGACCACTTCCACACGGTGCCGGTGCCGACCGAGGAGGCGACGCATGAGGCATGGACGCTGATGGCAGCGTTCGCGGCCGCCACATCCCGCATTCGGCTCGGGCAGATGTGTACCGCGATCAGCTACCGCAATCCGGCGTATCTCGCCAAGGTCGCCGCGACGACGGATCTGATCTCGGGCGGCCGGGTCGAGATGGGCATCGGCGGCGGCTGGTACGAACACGAGTGGCGCGCTTACGGTTACGGCTTTCCGTCGGCGGGTGAGCGGCTCGGGCGGCTCGACGAGGGTGTGCAGATCTTCCGCCAGGCCTGGACCGAGGGCAAGGCCACGCTGGACGGTAAGCACTACCAGGTCGATGGTGCCATCGTGCGGCCACTTCCATTGCAGGACGGTGGGATTCCGCTGTGGATCGCCGGTGGCGGTGAGAAGAAGACGCTGCGCATCGCGGCGAAGTACGCCCGGTACACCAATTTCAGTGGCGCACCGGAGGAGTTTACGCACAAGTCCGAAATTCTGCGCGCGCACTGCGCCGATGTCGGCACCGATTTCGACGCCATCGTGCGCTCCTCGAACTTCAACGCCGTCATCGGATCCACCGAAGCCGAAGTCGAGGAACGCCTTTCGGCGGTCCAGGCGCGGTTGGCCACCGTAATCGATGACAACCAGGCCAAGTCCTATGTCGACGGCATGTTCCGCACCTCCCCCGCCGTCGGCACCCCGGAACAGATCGTCGAGCGACTGTCCGCGGTCCGCGATCTCGGCCTGTCCTACGCCATCTTCAACTTCCCCGAAGCCGCCTACGACACCTCCGGCATCGAACTCTTCGAACGCGAAGTGGCCCCCGCCCTGCGCTGACCCCACCACAGCGGCGGGCGCCCCATGGCGCCCGCCGCTTTCGGTACGCACCGCTGGCACAATGGTCGTCCGATCCGACTCGCGGTGAGCGCGAGCGCACGACTCCGGGGGATTGCGACTGTGTACCACGACAATTCGATTGACAACCGCCATGCCGGTCCCACGACAGGACCGTCCACCGAGGACCGAACCGAACGCATCGCACCCGCGTACTCGGTCATCGGTGAAGGAGGCCCCGAGCCGGCACCGGCACCCCCTAGCGGTGTGCAGGTTCCCACCGCGGTGCAGCCGCACTTCGAACGCGACGTTGGCGGCGCATTGCACTATGTCGATCCGGTTCGCAAACCCGAAGCCACGAAATACGACTCGATGTCCCTGAACGCCGGTCGGCCACGCCCCGATGGATCCATCGAAGAACCAGGGGGGCCGATGATGCTCGCTTTCGCAATCGACCTGCTACTGCACACCACCATCGGCGCCGCAGTCTGGCTGCTGACCACCAAATACTCCCCTGATCCGCACCGGGCCATCGCACTGGCCGTAATTGCCGCGGTAACAACATCTTTCGTGCACCGCACGATCATCCAACGCCTGACCCGCACCACCCTCGGCAAGTCACTTTTCGGCCTCCAACTGCGCTACCCCGACAAAACCCTCCCCACCCTCTGGCAACTGACAAAACTCTGGTTGGTCGGCGCCTTCGCCGTAGTATCCACCCCCCTCCAGTTCTTCGGATAACCCTTCTCGCACACGTTCCGCACACCACGCACACCGACTCGCCGCGCGACACACCGAGCTCGAAATACGAAGGTGTGCGAGGTAAGGGGTCGGAAAGCCGAAAGGGGCAGCCTTCCAATGGAGACTGCCCCTTTTGACGAAGCAGCTACAGCATGCAGCTCACGCAGCCCTCGACTTCGGTTCCCTCCAGGGCCATTTGGCGCAGCCGGATGTAGTAGAGGGTCTTGATGCCCTTGCGCCAGGCGTAGATCTGGGCGCGGTTGAGGTCGCGGGTGGTGGCGGTGTCCTTGAAGAAGAGGGTCAGCGACAGGCCCTGGTCCACGTGCTGGGTGGCGGCGGCGTAGGTGTCGATGATCTTCTCGTAGCCGATTTCGTAGGCGTCCTCATAGAACTCGAGGTTGTCGTTGGTGAGGTAGGGCGCCGGGTAGTAGACGCGGCCGATCTTGCCTTCCTTGCGGATCTCGATCTTCGACGCCACCGGGTGGATGGAGCTGGTCGAGTGGTTGATGTAGGAGATCGAGCCGGTCGGCGGGACGGCCTGCAGGTTCTGGTTGTAGATGCCGTGCTCCATGACCGAGGCCTTCAACTCGAGCCAGTCGGCCTGGGTCGGAATGTGCACGCCCGCATCGGCGAACAGCTGCGCGACCCTGTCGGTCTTCGGCTCCCACACCTGGTCGGTGTACTTGTCGAAGTACTCACCGGAGGCGTACTTGGATTCGGGGAAGCCGCCGAAGTAGGTGCCACGCTCCTTCGCGATCAGGTTCGAGGCCCGAATCGCGTGGTACACCACGGTATAGAAGTAGATATTGGTGAAGTCGATACCCTCTTCGGACCCGTAGCGCACCCGCTCGCGGGCCAGGTACCCGTGCAGGTTCATCTGGCCGAGGCCGATCGCGTGGGATTCGTTATTGCCCTGTTCGATCGAGGGCACCGAGTAGATGTGGGTCTGATCCGAGACCGCGGTCAGTGCCCGGATCGCGGTGTCGATGGTCCGCGCAAAATCGGGTGAATCCATCGTCTTGGCAATGTTGAGCGATCCGAGGTTGCACGAGATGTCCTTGCCCACCTTGGCATAGGTCAGATCGTCGTTGAACAGCGACGGCGTCGACACCTGCAGGATCTCCGAGCACAGATTCGAGTGGGTGATCTTGCCCGCGATCGGGTTGGCCCGGTTCACCGTGTCCTCGAACATGATGTACGGGTAGCCGGATTCGAACTGCAGCTCGGCGATGGTCTGGAAGAACTCGCGCGCCTTGATCTTCGACTTGCGGATGCGCTTGTCGTCGACCATCTCGTAGTACTTCTCGGTGACATTGATATCGGCGAACGGCACGCCGTAGATGCGCTCCACGTCGTACGGCGAGAAGAGGTACATATCCTCGTTCTTCTTCGCCAGCTCGAAGGTGATGTCCGGGATCACCACCCCCAGCGAGAGCGTCTTGATGCGGATCTTCTCGTCCGCGTTCTCCCGCTTGGTATCCAGGAACCGGTAGATATCCGGGTGGTGCGCATGCAGGTACACCGCGCCCGCGCCCTGGCGCGCACCGAGCTGGTTGGCATAGGAGAACGAATCCTCGAGCAGCTTCATGATCGGGATGACGCCCGAGCTCTGGTTCTCGATCTTCTTGATCGGCGCGCCGTGCTCGCGAATATTGCTGAGCAGCAATGCGACACCGCCACCGCGCTTGGACAGCTGCAGTGCGGAGTTGATGGAGCGCCCGATGGACTCCATATTGTCCTCGATGCGCAGCAGGAAGCACGACACCGGTTCGCCGCGCTGCTTCTTGCCCGAGTTGAGGAAGGTCGGGGTGGCGGGTTGGAAACGGCCGTCGATGATTTCGTCGACCAGTCGGCCCGCGAGTACCTCGTCACCGGCGGCCAGCGTCAGCGCGACCATGACCACCCGGTCCTCGAACCGCTCCAGATAGCGCTTGCCGTCGAAGGTCTTCAGCGTGTAGGAGGTGTAGTACTTGAACGCGCCGAGGAAGGTCGGGAACCGGAACTTCTTGGCGTAGGCCTGCTGGAACAGCGTCTTGATGAACGCGCGGCTGTACTGCTCGAGAACCTCTGCCTCGTAGTAGTTCTCCTCGACCAGGTAGTCCAGCTTCTCGTCCAGGTTGTGGAAGAAGACGGTGTTCTGGTTGACGTGCTGCAGGAAGTACTGGTGCGCCGCCTCGCGGTCCTTGTCGAACTGGATCTTGCCGTCGGCGCCGTACAGGTTCAGCATCGCGTTGAGGGCGTGGTAGTCCATGACCTCGCCCGCATCGGCGGAACGGACCGGTGGCTGCTCTAAGCGAGCTGTTTTGCCGGTCGGTGCTGTCGTTGCTGTTGCCAAAACAATCCCAATCCCTCGCGGACGCGTTCGACGTCCTCAGCGGTTCCCATGAGTTCGAAGCGATACAGGTAAGGCACTCCGCACTTGCGTGAGATCACCTCGCCCGCATAGCAATAGGTATCGCCGAAGTTCGTGTTTCCCGCCGCCACAACACCGCGCAGCAGTGCGCGGTTGTGCGGATCGTTGAGGAACTTGGCGACCTGTCGCGGCACGAAATCCTTATCGGATCTATTTCCCCCCAGGACGTGCCGACCGCCCCCGTAAGTGGGGACGATCAGAACGTAGGGTTCGTCTACGCGCAGTGTGTCAGCGGTGTGCAGTGGTATGCGAGTCGCCGGGAGCCCCAGCTTCTCGACGAAGCGATGCGTATTCTCCGAGGCGCTGGAGAAGTAGACCAGTGCCGTTCCTTCGGACATGGCCACCTCCCCTTCCCATCGGATGCACCGGAAAGCTGAAAAGCGATCAGGCCGCCACGGTCGCGAGCGACTTGATGCGGTCGGGCCGGAAGCCGGACCAGTGATCCTCACCGGCGACGACGACCGGCGCCTGCAGGTAACCCAGCGCCATGACGTAGTCACGCGCCTCGTCGTTCTCGGAGATATCGATGACTTCGTAGTCCACCCCGACCTTGTCGAGCGCCTTGTAGGTGGCATTGCATTGGACGCAAGCGGGCTTGGTGTACACGGTGATGGTCATTGAGTCCCTCTCTCCTATGCCTGATCCACAGCCTGTGATCCGTATGCTGATCGTTTCGAGCGACCTGCAAGCAGTCGCTAGCGATGCATGATCCGACCTACACTGCGCAAATTCCTGGATCGGTTCCGAAACCCCTGCTCAGCCGCTCGTGGCCGAGGCCGATCTCATTCCGTCTTCCAGCACTCAAGACACTACACCTAGTGGCCGACAGATTCATACAACACGACATGTTGCGAGTCACAACGGTGAAATTCCCAAGCGGTAAGTACCTGGACGCTCGATACGCAACCCGACACAGCAGTGGTGCAGATCACAATTTCGCACCATAGCGCCCTCCCAGCAAACTTCTTTCGGCGAACGAAAAAGGGCCGCCCCGGACTCCGCGAGCGGAGCGGGGCGGCCCTTCCATTGGGATCCGACGTTCAGGCGGACACCAGTTCGCCGGTCGCCTGGACGAGTTCGTGCACGGTCGCGCCGAGCTGGGTCAGCGCCTCGGCGTCATCGCGCGGATGCGCCTGCGCGAACCGATCACCGAATCCGGCGAAGTGCAGGTGCCCGTCCTCGACCACGTGAGCACCCGCGACACCCAGCGCCTTGACCACATCGCCGTGCGCCCACTTGGCCGCGTTCCGGCTGATCGAACCGCTCACCACCGCGACCGGCCGATCCTGGAGCGCACCAACGCCATAGGGCCGCGAGGCCCAGTCGATGGCGTTCTTGAGCACGGCCGGAATGCTGCCGTTGTATTCGGGCGTGACCAGCAGCAGTCCATCGGCGGCGCCGACCGCGTCGCGCAGCGCCTGCGCGGCAGTGGGTACCGAACCGGGCACGTCGAGGTCTTCGTTGTAGAACGGGATATCGGCGAGGCCCTCGTAGATGGCGATCTCGACACCCTCGGGCGCGGTCTGCACCGCGGCCTCGGCGAGTTGGCGGTTGATCGACGCGGCGCGGAGGCTGCCAACGAGAGTGAGGATCCGGGTCTTACTCATGACGACTCCTGGTGTACTGAATGTGGTGTCCGAACTTCTGCCTACACTAACCGGACCATGGTCCGATTCCATTCCTGGGAGAACCGCGAGAGGCCTGTGAGCTACAGCACATCCATGCCGGACGACATGATGCCCGAACGTCCGCTGCTCGGCGTCGGTGCGCCCCTGCCCGTCAATACCGAACGCGCGGACGCGGCGCGCAACCGCCAGCTACTGCTGGACGCAGCACAACAATTGGTGCGTGAGCAAGGCGTGGACAGCCTGACGATGGACGCGCTGGCCAAGCGGGCCGGTGTCGGCAAGGGCACCGTCTTCCGCCGGTTCGGCAGCAGGTCCGGACTGCTGCGCGCGCTCTTGGATCACGCGGAGCGAAAGTTCCAGGAAGAGTTCATGTTCGGGCCGCCGCCGCTGGGACCGGGCGCGGCGCCGGTGGACCGGCTCGTCGCCTTCGGCCGGGCCCGGCTACTCGATATCGAGGTCGCGGGCGAGCTGCACCGCGCCGCCGAAATCGGCGAGGCGAACCACCGCTATACCGGCCCGCCCTACGGCCTGCTGCGCGCACATGTGACGATGCTGCTGCGGGCGGCGGGGGTGGACGGCGATGTGGTGCTGATCGCCGATGGGCTGCTGGGGCTGCTCGGTGCCGCACTGGTGATGCATCAGATGCATGTGCTCGGCTACGACCGCTGTCGGATCGGCGACAACTGGGAGGCCTTCGTTCGACGAGTTGTCATCCCGTCGCGCCCAGTAGAGTGAGGCGCCATGGGGAACCTGCGTGAACAGATCATCGCCGAGTTGGGCGTCCAGTCGAATATCGAACCGAAGGTCGAGGTGCGACGACGGATCGATTTCCTCAAGGACTATCTGAGCGCAAGCCCCGCCCGGGGTTTCGTCCTCGGCATCAGCGGCGGCCAGGACAGCGCGCTGACCGGTCGACTGTGCCAGCTCGCCGCCGAGGAACTGCGCGCCGACGGTGCCGATGCCACCTTCATCGCGGTGCGACTGCCCTACGGCGTGCAGGCCGACGAGGCCGACGCCCGGATCGCGCTGCGGTTCATCCAGCCCGACCGCTCGGTGGTGGTGAATATCCGTCCCGGCGCCAATGCCGTTGCCGCCGAGGTGGCCTCGGCATTGCAGGTGGACAAGCTGCGCGATTTCGTGCGCGGCAATGTCAAGGCCCGCGAACGCATGGTGACCCAATACGCCATCGCCGGTCAGGAGAATATGCTCGTCGTCGGCACCGACCATGCCGCCGAGGCGGTCACCGGCTTCTTCACCAAATTCGGTGACGGCGGCGTCGATATCACCCCGCTCACCGGACTCACCAAGCGCCAGGGCGCGGCCCTGCTGCAGGAACTCGGCGCACCGTCGAGCATCTGGTCGAAGGTTCCCACCGCAGACCTCGAGGACGACCGCCCGGCACTGCCCGACGAGGAGGCACTCGGGCTGCGCTACACCGAAATCGATGACTACCTCGAGGGCAAGGACGTCACACCCGAGGTCGCCACGAAGCTCGAGACGATCTTCCGCGACACCCGGCACAAGCGCACCGTCCCGGTCACCCCGCTCGATACCTGGTGGCGCTGAGCCCTTTACCGGCCTGAGCCCCTTACCGGCTGAGCCCCGGCCTACTTCCGGTCCGCTTCCTCGATCAGCCGGCGGTGCAGTTCCGTGGTCATCTGGTGGATGGCCTTGGTCAGCTCCAGATCGCTCTTGAGCTGCAACTCCTGTTCGGTGAAGTCGTGATCGGCCTTGATCTGCTGGAACTGCGCCTGCCGGTTCTGGCCGATCATCACGAAGGTCGACAGGAAGATCGCTTCCAGCGAGACGACCAGCGTCAGGGTCGGCCAGGGACTGCGCTCCAACCACAGCATCCAGACCGCGAAGAGCACCGCGTGGAGGTAGACGAACTGCATCGACCCGGCGAATCTGGTGATCTGATCGGCGAGCCGCAGCTGGAAGCTGGCCGCCCGTATCTCCTGCTCTTTCAGGACCGCGGGATGCAGTGACAACTTGGGCGGCTTCAGCATAGGGGTCTGCCTCCTCAGGGCACAGCGACGAAATGCGTTGGCGCGCCGATGCTAACGCCCTCCCCCACACCACCCGGCGACGCCACCGACGGCGCCCGGGTCACGGCCCGACAGACTACATTCGACGCAACCGCCCGCGAGGGTAGCCCAATGGTTGCACGGAGAACTCCCGTCGAACCGCCCATGACTTCCGTCGACAATCCCTCCGCGTCGAAACGCGCCGACGATAGTCGAACAGTGGTTGTGGGACGGCACGCGAGCCGCCGAGTGACTACGTCAGCCGCGGCACCGGGGAGTGGGCGGATCAGCCGCCTGCGAAGGGCGGGAGGACGTCGACGCGGGGGGTGAGGGCGACCGAGGGGTCACGGGTGAGTTCGTCACCGACCAGGTAAGCGCAGACCCTGAGCATCTTGTCGAGGTCGGGGCCGTAGGAGGCGGCCAGTGTGGTGCGCAGATCCGCGACCGTGGCATCGGCGGGGAATTCCAGGATTTCCCGGTCCTTGCCGACGGCGTCGGCGATCGCGGCGAAGTAGCGGATCTCAACCACCGATGGCTCCCATAGTGCGTTCCGGGGGGACGAAACCCTCGGCGTCGATACCGTGACCCGCCCACTTGTTCCACATGGCGCCGCGCCAGATGGTGGCGATCTCATCGTCGTCGGCGCCCGTGCGCAGTGCTTGGCGCACGTCGAATTCCTCATCGCTGAACAGACAGGAACGCAGCATGCCGTCGGCGGTGAGCCGGGTCCGGTCGCAGGTATCGCAGAACTTGCGGGTCACCGTCGCGATGATGCCGACCGTCGCAGGACCGCCGTCGACGAGCCATTTCTCCGCCGGGGCCGACGGGTCGGACCGGCCCGCCTCGGTGAGGGTGAAACGGGTGCCGAGAACATCGAGCAATTCGGCCGCGGTCACCATATTGGTGCGCGCCCATTCGTGATCGGCGTCCAGCGGCATCTCCTCGATGAACCGCAGTTCGCAGTCCTCGTCCAGACACCAGCGCAGTAGATCCGGGGCATCGGCGAGGGTGTCGCGCATCAGCACCGCGTTGATCTTCATCGGCGCCAGTCCGGCATCCCGGGCCGCGCGGATGCCCGCGAGAACCGAATCGAGTCGATCGCGGCGGGTCAGGCGGGCGAAGCCGAGCCGATCCACGGTATCCAGCGAGACATTCACCCGGCTGAGCCCGGCGGCCGCGAGTGCGCGGGCCCGATGGGCGAGCCCGACGCCATTGGTCGTCATGGCCAGTGGGATCTCGGGCACCCGCTGGTGGCAACCGGCGATGATCTGCTCGAGATCGCGGCGCATCAGCGGCTCGCCGCCGGTGAACCTGACCTCGCGCACCCCCAACTCCCGCACGGCCAACGCGACCAGTCGCACGATTTCCTCGACCGTCAGCAGTTCGTGCTGCGGGATTGCGGGCAGCCCCTCTTCGGGCATGCAGTAGGTGCAACGCAGTGAGCATTTCTCGGTGATCGATACACGCAGATCCCGTGCGGTCCGTCCGAACCGATCCACCAGATACGGCGTGTCGGGGCGTCCATCGAGCGAGGGCACCCTGGACCGTACGGCGGGAATCCCCATCTCGACCAGCGTCACACGTCCATTATGACCGGTCCGTCCGCCATGCCCATGGGCGGACCGCACCATCCTGGCCTCACAAACTCCGAGTTCAGCAGGTGAGCGTTCGTGCGAAACGACGAGAGAACTCGCTACCGATCGGCGATTAGGCTGGCCGCATGACCTCGCGCCCCGCCACCTCCGGTGGCCACCGACCGAGCCGCGCCGCGGCCCGGTCCGCCGACGCGTACCGCGACACCGTCGAAGCGCTGCTGCGACCACTGGCCGCGCGCCCGGTCGAATCCGTCGGGGTGCCCGCGGCGCTGGGCCGACAGCTGGCCGAGGACATCCACGCACCGGTGGACCTGCCGGTGTTCCGCAACTCCGCGATGGACGGGTATGCGGTACGTGCCGAATCGGTGGTGCTGACGCCCGTGACGCTGCCGCTGGCCGGTGTGGTCGCGGCGGGCGCCGCCGGGCAGACGCCATTACCGCCCGGCACCGCGATGAAGGTAATGACCGGTGCGCCGATTCCGCCCGGCGCCGACTGCGTGGTGCCGGTCGAGGATGTGCACAGCGATGGCGCGACGGTGACCGTCGAGCGGGGCCGTACCGCAGGCGAATTCGTGCGTGAACCAGGCACCGATGTGCGCACCGGCGAATTGCTGGCGCGGGCGGCCACGACCCTCGCGCCGCGCCACATCGCCGCGCTCGCCGCGGTCGGGCTCGCGACGGTGCCGGTATGCCAGCCGATTCGCGCGGCGGTGATCACCACCGGTGACGAACTCGTAGCCGCCGGAACACCATTGCGCCCCGGCCAGATCTACAACTCCAACGGCATCGCCCTCGCGGCCGCGCTCAGCGCGAACGGCGTCACCGTCGTCTCGGTCGAGCACAGCACCGACGATCCCGCGAGATTCCGCGCATTGCTATCCGCCGCAACGGAGTCCGCCGATATCGTCTTCACCTCCGGCGGGGTCTCCAAGGGCGACTTCGAGGTCGTCAAGGATGTGCTCGGGCCGATGGGCGGGGAGTTCGGCTCGGTCGCGGTGCAACCCGGTGGGCCGCAGGGTCTCACCGTCGTCGACGGTGTGCCAGTGCTGAGCTTTCCCGGAAATCCGGTGAGCACCATGGTGTCCTTCGAGGTGTTCGCCCGGCCGATACTGCGCCGCCTGGCCGGTCTGCCCGAGGTGGAGATCTACGAGGTGCCGCTGCGCAATGCGGTGCGTTCGCCCGAGGGGCGACGTCAATTCCTGCGCGGACGGCTCGTCCGCGACGACAATGCCGCGCCCGGATTGCACCGGAATCCGGAAGCCGTCGAGGTCGTCTCCGGGCCCGGTTCCCATCTCATCGCCGGCATGGCCTGGGCGGATGTGTTGATCGATGTGCCAGCGGCGGTCACCGCGCTGCCGGTCGGCGCGCCTGTGCGAGTGTGGTTGTTATGAATGAGTTGTCCCATGTCGACCGGGAAGGTCGCGCCCGCATGGTCGATGTGAGCGCGAAGTCCGACACCACCCGAATCGCGGTCGCGGCCGGTGAGCTGCGAACCACCGCCGAGGTGATAGCACTGGTGCGGGCCGACGATATGCCGAAGGCCGATGTGCTCTCCACCGCCCGGATCGCCGGTATCGCTGGTGCGAAGAAGACCTCCGAACTCATTCCGCTGTGCCATCAGCTGGCGCTGTCGTCGGTGAAGGTCGAATTCGGCTTCACCGACACCGCCATCACGATCCAGGCGAGCGCGAAGACCAAGGGCCCCACCGGCGTCGAGATGGAGGCGCTCACCGCGGTCGCGGTGGCGGGGCTCACGCTGCACGATATGGTCAAAGCGGTCGACCCGGCCGCGACCCTCGACGGTGTCCGGCTGCTCACCAAAGAGGGTGGCAAACACGGACATTGGGAACGTCCCGAGGAACCGGCCCCCGAGACCCCCGTTCGGGTGCTCGACGATGAACCGGCCGACACCGAAGCCGTGGAAGACGCTGCGGCGGTGGATGGCTCGGATTCCGACGAACGCTCGGCGGTGGTGCTGGTCGCCTCGACCGGCGCCGCGGTCGGCACCCGCGTGGATACCACCGGCCCGGTGCTCGCGCAATGGCTCAGCGGACTCGGCTTCTCGGTGCGGGGGCCGCTGGTATACGCGGATGCGGAGATCGATATCGGCCTCGCCGACGCGCTGCGTTTCGCACCGTCGCTGGTGGTCAGCACCGGCGGCACCGGCGCCTCCCCCACCGATGCCACCCCCGAGGCGACGCTGGCGGTGCTCGATCGCGAATTGCCCGGTGTCGCCGAGGCGATTCGGCAGCGCGGCACCGCGAAATTCCCACTGGCCGCGCTCAGTCGCGGCGTGGCCGGGCTGGCGGGCCGATCGGTGATCGTGAATCTGCCCGGCTCCCCCGGTGGGGTCAAAGACGGTATGGCGGTGCTGGAGCCGCTACTGGATCATCTGCTCGCGCAAGTAGCAGGAGGCGGCAACCATGACCACAAGTGAATTCGCGGCCGTGCGCCTGGCGGGCATCAGCGATCAGCCGCTGGACCCGGCCGTGGTGGAGGCCGCGGTGACCGGTCCGGAGTACGGCGCGGTCGTGGTGTTCACCGGCAAGGTGCGCGATCATGATGGCGGACAGGCGGTTTCCGCGCTGGAGTATTCCGCGCATCCGGACGCCGAACGATTTCTGCGCAATTGCTGTGCCGCACTTGCCGAACGCTCGGGCCTGCCGGTCGCGGCCGTCCACCGAGTCGGACAGCTGACCGTCGGCGATCTCGCGATCGTCGTCGCGGTCGCCGCACCGCATCGCGCCGAAGCCTTCACCACCTGTGCGGAATTGGTGGACCGGATCAAACACGAAGTGCCGATCTGGAAGCGCCAATTGTTCACAGACGGTCTCTCCGAATGGGTCAACGCCTGCGGGTAAAGGGTCATTGCCAATGGTTAACCTCGTCATGAGCGCCGGTTGGGTTGCCCGAAACAACGTTGTGATGCGAATTCACTGACGATTCAATACCCGCGGGATAGCGTTCTCCCGCAGAGGATTCGTCGATCCGCAGCAGGAGGGGCGCATTGGGAACCGACCAGGTATTGCTGCACAGATTCGTCATTGCACAGCTCACGGCGGCCGGCGTGGACCGGGATCGGCTGCTCCGCGAGACCGGACTACCCGAGTGGACCATGGCTGGCGAGGATGTGCACCTGCCGAGTCACACCTTCTCGCGGCTCTGGGAACTCGGTGAACACGCACTCGGCGACCCGAATGTCGCGTTGCGTGTGGCCAGCCGCTACGAACTCACCAGCCTCGGCCTCTACGACTATCTGTTCTCCACCGCACCGACGCTCGGCGCGGGTCTGGCAACCTGCGGCCCCTATGTCGCCGCGGTCACCACCAATCACCGCTTCGAGCTGGTCGCCGAGAATGAACACGAGGTCACGCTCTATCTCGACATGATCAATGGCGAGGGCCGCGGCCGCGATCTCACCCAGCTGTGGGGACTGGCGGCGGTGCTCAGCCGGGCGCGGCGGGTGGTCCGCGAACCGCTCATCCCGCTGCGGGTGGCGCTGCGACAGCAGGCACCCGCGAAAACCGACACCTTCGTCGAGGTCTTCGGCACCCCCGCCATCGAATTCGGCGCATCGGTCGATGCCATGACCTTCCGTGCCAGCGCTATGGAACTGCCGCTGACCACCAGCGATCCGGTGCTGGCCGCCGTGCTGCAGCCGCTGGCCGACGCGCTCCCGCCACCGCCGCCCTTGGCAACCGCATGGCCGGATCGGGTCGCCGCCGCGGTCACCGACGCGCTGGCCGAGGGTGCGGTATCACTGGATCGGGTGGCCCGCCGACTCGCCACCAGCCCGCGCACGCTGCAACGCAGGCTGATGGAGGCGGGTACCACCTGGCGATCGGAATTGGAGCGGGCGCGCAATGCCCGCCTGGCACAGGCGAATGCGACTGCGAATGGGCAGCTGAGCCGAACGCGCCAGGCCGAACTACTGGGATATTCGGATGTGGGGTCGATGCGACGGGCGGCCCGCCGACGGTCCATGACCCAGCCCATGCACCGATCGGACCTCCCGGCCTGATCCGCCGCATCCCCCCGCGCCGCACCCGTGCCAGCACCGGACGCGGTCACACCTTGAGGAAGGTTGCCGCGATACGCCAGAATGTCGAATCCTCGATGGCACGAAAATCCCAGCTATCGACCATATCGCGGGATGCGGCGACAATGGCGGCCACATCGAAATCATCACGCGTGGCAGTGCCCTTGGCCTCTAACGCGGCGACCACGTACGCCGTCGCGCTCTCCCAGGTCTCTGACACGGAACTCTCCCATCGGGCGTAGAGACAAATACGGTCGATCACGGTTCGGGCGCCGAACCGACACCGCGCGCAGCAGCTTCGCTCCGTTGCGCAGATGCCGCGCGCGGCGGGGCAATGTGTCAGTTTTATGTGTGCGTGATCGCCGCGCCAAGTACCGAACGCGCCAGCTTCGAGCAGAACGCGCCAATTTATCGACGCGCCAACCCTGCCGAGGTGTCGGTGTTCGCCGCGGCGTCAGTGCGGGGTGTAGCGCCAGATGCCGAGCATGGCTGCGGGATCCAGCGGTTCGGCCGCGGTGTGCACAGTGTCGTGCAGCCGCCGCAGCGCCGCGTCGGCGGGTAGACCCGCACCGATCAATACCAACTCGCTCGTGCGCGATTCACCGCGCGACCAGGAGTCCGGTTCGAAGACAATGTGGCGGCCGACCATATGCAGCACGAACTTCCGGCGTTCGGCCGCGACACCGAAGGCGGCGAAACCCTTGGCGCGGAACAGGCCCGGCGGCGGATCCTCGAGGAATTCGACCAGGCGCCGCGGATCCAAGTCCCGTTCGCTGGTGAAGGACACGCTGGTGTAATCGTCGTGCAGATGCCGGTGCCCGGCGTGGTCGTCGTGCTCGTGATCGTGCTCGTCGAGCAGTTCGTCGAAGCTCAATTGTTCGGCGACCCGCGGTATTTCGCGTAGCGGTTCGTCGAACAGCAGGCCCGGGTCGATGCGTCCGCGAGTGGTCGCGTACACCGGAACCGGCCCGATCAGCTCGGTGATCTCCTGCCGCAATAGTTCCAGTCGATCCCGTGGTACCCGATCGGCCTTGTTCAGCACCACCAGATCCGCGAGCCGCAGATGCGTCGCGAGTTCGGGATGGCGGCCGCGCGTGTCCGGGAACTGTTCGGCGTCGACCACCTCGACCAATCCGCCATAGCGGATGCGCGGATTCTCGCTGCCGAGCACCATCCGGATCAGATTGCGCGGTTCGGCCAGACCACTGGCTTCCACCACGATCACATCGATTTTGGCGCGCGGCTGCGCCAGCTTGGTGAACAGCTCGTCGAGTTCGCCGACATCGACCGCACAGCAGACACATCCGTTGCCCAGCGACACCATGGCGTCGACCTGCCCGGCCACCAGCATGGCGTCGATATTGATGGCCCCGAAGTCATTGACCACCACGCCGATCCGGGTACCACGGTTATTGCGCAGCAGATGGTTGAGCAGCGTCGTCTTCCCGGATCCCAGGAATCCGGCGACGATCAGAACAGGAATCCGCTCGGCCACCCGGAGGAGTCTATTGGCGGCGCTTTCGGCCCCGCATAGTCGCGGCTGTGTTTGTGGCCGCACGGGCGCGGCAGGCGGCTCCCTGGTGTCTCGCGTCCGAGCCGTCGAGACTCGCGGCTGTGTCGGACGCACTTCGACGGCTCGGCTGAGTTCGACGGCCGCGCCTTCGGCACGGACGTGAGACGGGCCGCGAACGGCTGCTCGTAAGACACACTCCGTCGTGGTTACGCATGCGGCCGACTCACGACCATGTCCCGAAGTCGCCCGGCTGCGGATTTGTGTCCGCAGCCGGGCGACGGCGTTACTTCGTCGGGCCGAGCAGGGTGCTGGCCAAGGTGTAGGCCAGGTTGATCAGCTCCGAGGTGACCACGGTGTTGTCCATGCCGAGTGCCATGGCCAACGGCATCAGCAGTTGCATGATGGTGTTGACGAGGGTGGGCAGCAGCCCGCTGTTGGCATTCGGGGTGGTCTGATTCGGCGACAGTTGCGAACCGGGCGACTGCGGGGCGTTGGGCGAGAGCAGCGAGCCAGCCTGCGGTGAGCCGGGCGTCTGCTGCGTATCCGGCGAACCGGGCAGTGGCGTGTAGCCCGGCGCCGGAGCGTAACCCGGTGGCGGATTCAGCGATGCGGGTGCGGTCGGCGGTTGCGGGACAGCGTCGGCCGCCGGCACGAGTTGTGGAGTCGCCGCGGGCTCGGGGGCAGCAGCGGGCCGCGGCGCTATCCCGGCGGGGGGCACCGGCTGCACCGAGGGCACCGCATTGGCCTGCGGCGCACTGGATGCCGGAGTCGAGGCGGGCTGGTCGCCCGCCGAACCGGTATGCGCGGGCACCCCACCCGAGACCCCGGGCGTCGACGGCTGCTGCGGGCCGCCGAGCAGGAACCCGACCAGACCGGTCGCGATGGCCAGGGCATGTTTGACCTGACCCTCCGGACTCTCCAACAGCGCGGCGTCCTCGAGATTGGCCCCATTGCCCATCTCGACGAATACATCCGGCACGGCGGTCAGTGCCGGACCGGCGATATCCGCGCGGGTCTGCAGACCGTCCTGTGCGCCCGCGTAGTTGGCCGCCTGAAAACCGGCCTGCAGATAGGCGTCGCGCACCGCCTTCGTCGCCGCCAGACCGGAGCCGGACTGGACCTGATCGATCTTCGGATCCGGAATCGGCAGCTGCGGCACGATCAGGTGGAATCCGCGGTCCTGCGGCGGAGCGCTGTCGGCGTGGATGCTCACCGCGACGTCGGCGCCGGAGGCATTGGCGGCCTGTGCCCGTTCATCGACGCAGCCGCCCCACCCGGCGTCGTCCGGACGGCTGAGCACCACCTTCGCGCCCAGATTTTCCAGGGTGGCCCGAACCAGTTCGGCCACCTTCCAATTGATGGTGTGTTCCTGCACGCCGTTCACCGTGATCATGCCGGTGGTCTGGCAGTCTTTGGTGCCGCCGCGTCCGTTGCTCACCTGCCGCGCCAGATTTTCGGCGTGGTTGGGCCCCTGATGACCCGGGTCGACGAATATTGTCTTGCCTGCGAGTTTCATGGCCATTCCCGGCGATGCGGGATCGGCGAGCGCGGCCGGGGCCAGCCCGCCCAGTGCCACCACCACGGCGGCCGTGACGGCGCCGCAGATACCGGTCCTGATGATGCTTGGCTTCATGTGCGGTGTCGGTGCCCCGGGACGGGGCACCCCTCCCTTCCCACTAGTAACACCAAACCCAGTGGTTCACTCTGGCAACGTCAGCATCCGCAAAGCAAGCTACGTTATCGAAATGTTATCGATGTGAAGAAAGGAGTTATCGCTGATCAGACGACCAAAAAGCAATCGACTGACCGGAAAGGCGAGGATTGCCAGAGGGATGCGGTCAATTTCGGACTCGGCCGTCGGTATCCATTCGAATGCCGCGCGGCAGAACTACGGTTGCCCGGCTTCCAGGGTCGCGGCGACGGCGGCCATCCCAGAATCGGTGGGATTCAGGCCCCTATCGGCAAGCGGCGCAGCGAGCGCAAGGCGTAGTGGACCCGGGTCTTCACGGTGCCGACCGGAATGCCGAAATCATCGGCGACCTCTTGATAGGCCCGATCCCGCAGGATCACCTCCACCACCGCGGTGCGCTGGGATTCGGGCAGGCGGGCGAGCAGGTCCGCGACGAGCAGACAGTCGGTGAGGCGGTCGGCGAAGTCCGGGTGCGCGTATCTGATATCGCTGAGTTGCCCGACCTCGTCCCATTCGGTATCGGCGGGACGGACGGCGCGGGCGCGCGCGATATCGATCATGACGTTGCGTTGGATGGCGAGCAGCCAGGTGCGGACCGTGCCCTTGCGTCCGTCGAACATCGCGCAGGAACGCCAGGCCCGCAGCAGCGTTTCCTGCACCGCCTGTTCGGCCAGTCCCGAATCGCCGAGGCCGCGCATCGCACGCCAGTGCAGCAGTGCCCGGTCGGCGGCCAGCACGGTGGCAATCCCATCGTCGGTACACAGACCGGCACACCCAATCCCACAGGTCGACCGCGTGTCCGCGACATCGACCACCGGACAAATACCACTCATATAAGAGGTATCGCGGGAACTCGCGCGAGTGGAATCACCACCGACACAGCGAAGTTGGATCGCAGTAATGCGCAACCGACTGGATATGTGACAGGAATCTCCGATTCCGCCGAAATCGACCGCCGAGTCTGGTAGACCTTTGCCCCGGAGATACGGGGATCTCCGCAGGTCAGCCGCCAGTGGCGGCGCGAGTACGACGCTAGGAGCAAGCAGTATGCGTGCAAGCACGCTCGTGATCGCGGGGGCAATGGCGTCCACCGTGACACTGCTGGGCGCGGGCACCGCGGCCGCCCAGCCCGCGAATACCCTCACCGAGGACGGCGTCTACCTGGTGGGTGTCGATATCCTCCCCGGTACCTGGGAGGCCCCCGGCACTCCCGATCCGGCGGTCGGCTGCGACTGGCGACGGCTGCGCAAAGTCGAGGGCGATAACACCGATCAGCACTACATCATCAATAACGACTTCACCAGGAATCGTCCGGTCCGCGCGGAGATCGCGCCGACCGATGTGGCCTTCAAGACGGTGAATTGTGGCGCCTGGCATATGGTGCCGCCGGCGAGCACCGGTTCGTTCGGCGGCTGAGCCCAGAGCTATCGTCGCGACCATGACGCGGACCAAGATCCTGATCACCGGTGCGAGCGCCGGACTCGGTGCTGCGATGGCGCGGGATTTCGCCGCCAAGGGCCGCGACCTGGCCCTGTGCGCCCGCCGGCTCGACGCGCTCGAAACGTTGCGCGATGAACTCACCGCCGCACATCCGGGGCTCGAGATCGCGGTCCGTGCGCTCGATGTCGACGATCACGCGGCCGTATCACCGGTATTCGCGCAATTGCGCGATGAACTGGGCGGACTGGACCGCGTGATCGTCAATGCCGGTATCGGCAAGGGCGCGCCGGTCGGCACCGGTCGGGCGGATGCCAATCTCGCCACGGCCACCACCAATTTCGTCAGCGCGCTCGCCCAAACCGAGGCGGCGTTGGAGATCTTCCGCGCCCAGCGGGGCGGCCACCTGGTGCTGGTGTCCTCGATGAGCGCGGTGCGCGGATTGCCGGGCACGAAGGCGGCCTACTCTGCGAGCAAGGCCGGACTGGCCGCGTTGGGCGAGGCACTGACCGTCGAATTCGCGCAGTCACCGATCGCCGTCACCACCCTGCTGCCGGGATTCATCGCCACCGATATGGCGGCGAAGGCCGGTGACGCGCGGATGGTCGCACCGCTGGAGAAGGGCGTAGCGGCGATGGTGCGGGCGATCGAGCGGGAGCGGATTCGCGCATGCGTACCGGCGTGGCCGTGGCGGCTCATCGATGTGGTGCTGCCGCATCTGCCGCGCGCGGTGGTTGCCCGGCTCGGCTGATATTGGGCATTCGCGGCGGAAACCCGCCGGAACTCGGCGACGTGGATTGCTGAACTGGAGTGCATGTCCATCGCTCTCGCGCCCGCACCCAGTGCGGTCACCCGACCACCGCTGATCCGCTGGCTCGCCGTCGTCGCGGTCATGCTCGGCATCTTCTCGATCGTGACGACCGAGATCCTGCCGATCGGCCTGCTGACCTGGATCGGATCCGATTTCACGATCTCCGACGGCATGGCCGGACTCATGATGACCATGCCGGGGCTGCTCGCCGCGATCGCCGCTCCCCTGGTGACCGTCGTGGCCGCCCGAGTCGATCGCCGACTGTTGCTGTGCGGCTGCACGCTGCTGCTGGTGATCGCCAATGCGGTGGCCGCGACCGCGCCGCAGTTCTCGGTGGTGCTGATCTCCCGCGTGCTGATCGGGATCACCGTCGGCGGCTACTGGTCGATCGCGGCCGGACTGGCCGGTCGGCTGGTGCCACCGGAGTCGGTGCACCGGGCCACCGCGGTGATCTTCTCCTCGGTCCCGCTCGGTTCGGTGCTCGGTGTGCCCGCGGGCACCTTCGTCGGCCACCTGGCGGGCTGGCGAGCCGCCTTCGTCGTCCTGGGCATACTGTCGGCGGTGGTGCTGGCGCTACTGGCGTTCGCGCTGCCGTCGCTGCCCGCCGAACAGGCCGTGAACGTCACCGCGCTGCGCAGCGGAATGCGCGGTTCGGCCGTCCGGATCGCCTTGCTGGCAACCCTTTTCGTGGTGCTCGCACAGTTCGGCACCTATACCTACGTGACGCCGTTCCTGGAGCAGGTCACCCAAGTGAGCGCGGGGGCCATCACGGTCCTACTGCTGATCTACGGCGTGGCCGGTATTGCCGGGAACTTCCTGGGCGGCACCCTACTCGGCCGTCCCCGGACCGCGCTCGGCTGTGCGGCGGCCGCCATGGCAGCCGCGATGCTGGCGCTGCCGCTGCTCGGCCGATGGGAGTTCGGCGCCGTCGCACTGCTGATCGTGTGGGGTATCGGGTACGGCGGTATCCCGGTCGTCCTGCAGACCTGGTTCGCCAACGCGCTGCCCGACGCTCCCGAGGTGGCGTCGGTGCTGTTCACGGCGTCGTTCCAGGCGACCTTCTGTGCCGGCGCGCTGGTCGGCGGGGTGATCGTGGACCGGACCTCACCCTCGACCGTGCTGCTGTGCGGCGGTGCGACCGCACTGCTCGTATTGCTGATTACCTTCGGGGTAATCGACACGCGTCGGGTCCGTCGGGCAGGCTGAGTTCATGATCGATGAGGTGGGCACCAAGCTCTTTCACCAGTCCATGCCGTTCACCGAGCGCCTCAGGGTCGAGGTGCTCGAACACGGCACCGCACTGGTGCGCAGCCGGATCGCGTGGGACGAATCGCTGTGCACGCTGGGCGGAGTGCTGCACGGCGGTGTGCTGATGTCACTCGCGGACGCGACCGCCGCGGTCTGCGCGTTCCTGAATCTGCCCGAGGGCAAACAGGGCACCACGACGGTCGAATCCAAATCGAACTTCCTGCGTGCCGTGCGGTCCGGTCATGCGACCGCCTCGGCGCGGCCGCTGCATGCCGGGCGGTCGTTCATCGTGGTGGAAACCGAAATCCACGATGACTCGGACAAACTCGTCGCCAAGGTGACCCAGACCCAAGCCGTGCTCTGACCTGTTGCCCGGCCTCGTGCGGCCGGGCTCACTTCACCAATGTGAACTGCATGACATCGAGGTGCCCGCTGCGGAAGTGGTCGGCACATCCGGTGAGGTACTTCAGATATCTGGCGTAGACCTCTTCGGAGGCGATCCGAACCGCCTCGTCGTGCTGGTCCACCAGGGCCCGGGCCCATTGATCCAGCGTGCGTGCGTAATGCAGGCGCAGCGGCTGGATCTGCTCGGTGCCGAATCCGGCCTGCCCGGCCAGCCGGGTGACCTCCGCGGGCTGCGGCAACTGACCGCCGGGGAAGATCTCCCGTTTGACGAAAATGTGGAACAGCGCGTCCTCCCGGGTCACCGGAATATTCATGCGCCGTAGGTCGTTGAGCGTATGGCCGATGATCGTATGCAGCAGCATCCGCCCATCGGCGGGCAGTGCGCGATGGCAGCGATCGAAGAAGGTCGCGTAGCGCTCCCGTCGAAAGTGTTCGAAGGCACCGATGCTGACGATCCGGTCCGCGGTGCCGTCGAATTCCTCCCAGCCCTGCAGCCGGATCTGGACGTCCGCGACCGCGCGCCGATCGATCTCGGCACGGACGTGCTCATATTGGTTGCGGCTCAAGGTAAGTCCGACGACCTCGACGCCATAGCGCTGGGCCGCGCGGAACATCGTTGCGCCCCAGCCACATCCGATATCGAGCAGGGTCATCCCGGGCTGCAGATCCAACTTGCCGAGCGCGAGGTCGATCTTGGCCGACTGGGCCTGTTCGAGGGTCATGTCATCGCGCTCGAAGTAGGCACAGCTATAAGTCATCGACGGGTCGAGAAATAGCCGGTAGAAGTCGTCGGAGACATCGTAGTGCGACTGAACTTGCTGATAGAACGGGGCGAGATCGGCCATGCGTATCTCCTTGCCTGCGCCGAATATCCGGATATGGACCGATACGAGACACGCCGTCGGAGAGTTTACCGCAGGCGACGATCGATACCAAAGCGTGCCCTGTTACCGGCCGTGTTCCCAGCTGCGACCCGAACCATTGCGCACAATCGTTCGAAGCTGTACTCTCGCCCCTGTCCTTGTGGATGGTCCTCCCGGCCGATCAGAGCCGGGCTTCCCACGAGATCTCTCCTCTCCCCACCACGGTTCCACACTCCCGTGAATCCGCTTCCCAGAGCGCACAGGGACATTCACGCAGCGAGCGCATCGCCGCTGCCTCTCACGGCCGTTCGCCGTACCCAAGAAATTCGAAGGAAACACCATGAAAGACAACACTTTTCCCACACCACCCGATGGGGACGCGGCCGACCCAACACGATCCGTCGGCGGCATCCTCGAGATCCCCGATAACCGCGCCGCCACACTGCGCGTCGACGGCTATCTCCCGGGCTCGCGTGACGTGCACGTGCCACCCCGGCTGATCCGCGAATATGGTTTGCGCCGTGGCGATTTCATTACCGGCACGGCCGAGCCGGCACGCGGCGACAAGCTCGACCCGCTGGTCGGTATCGAATCCGTCAATGGCCAGGATCCCCGCCGCGCCGCGACTCGCCCGAAGTTCGACGACCTGGTCCCCATCTACCCCAACCAGCGGCTGCGCTTGGAGACCGAGCCCCATGCCATGACCACCCGGGTCACCGACCTGGTCACGCCCATCGGCAAAGGGCAGCGCGCACTCATCGTCGCACCGCCCAAGGCGGGCAAAACCTCTGTGCTGCAAGCGATCGCGCACGGTATCGCGAAGAACCACCCGGAGTGCGAGCTGATGCTCGTACTGGTCGGCGAGCGACCCGAGGAGGTGACGGATCTGGCCAGATCGGTACCCGCCGATGTCGCCGCCGCCACCTTCGACCAGCCGCCTCGCGAACATATCGCGGTCGCCGAACTCGCCATCGAACACGCCAAACGCCTGGTCGAAATGGGCCGGGACGTGGTCGTGCTGCTCGATTCGCTGACCCGCCTGGCCCGCGCCTACAACAATGCCGCCCCGGCCTCCGGGCGCGTGCTCTCCGGCGGCGTGGACGCCACCGCGCTCGCGCCGCCCAAGAAATTCCTGGGCGCCGCACGCAATATCGAGCACGGTGGCTCGCTCACCGTCATCGCCACCGCCCTGGTCGAGACCGGATCGCTGGCCGATACCGTGATCTTCGAGGAGTACAAGGGCACCGGCAATGCCGAGCTGAAACTCGATCGCGCGACCGCGAATCGCCGTGTCTTCCCCGCCATCGATATCGCGCAGTCCAGCACCCGCAAGGACGAATTACTGCTCGCCCCGCACGAATTGGCGGCCAACCACCTGCTGCGCCGCACCCTCGCCGCGGTGGACGGTCAGCAGGCCATCGACCTGCTGCTGGAGGGTTTGCGCAAAGCCCCGACCAACGCCGAATTCCTGGCCCAGTTGGGCGGCAAGCGGACCTGATTCCGCTTGACGCGTCTCCTTTAAGCCCCCTTTAAGGCCCTGTCAAGTACTCCGAGGCATCTTTATTACAGCCCGATCGGGCCTGTCTTCGGAGGGGGAGACAGGGCCGGTCGGGCCTTCCGCATTTCCGGTTCGGAATCAGCCCAGTTCGGCGGCGAACAGCTCGGAAGCCCGCCGCCACGAGTCCTCGGCGGCTGCCGCATCGTAGGGCTCTCGATCCGGGAAGAAAAAGGCGTGCTTCGCACCGGGGTAGACCACCAGCTCATGGCGCACACCGGCCTCGTTCAGCGCCGCGCCGATCTGCTCGCGCTGTTCGGCATCGATGACGTGATCGAGTTCGGCGAAGAACATCAGCAGCCGCACATCGCCCTTGGCGATCCCCTCGGTCGCGGCCAGCAGCGGCTCCGGCCGACTCAGCGCGGTGCCCGATGTGGTCAGCCAGCCGGGGTAGAAGATCGCCGCCGCATCGAGGTCGAGGCGGGTGGCGGCGAAGTAGGCCAGATGGCCGCCGAGGCTGAAGCCGAGCACACCGGTCTTATCGGAGGCCTGTCCGTGCTCGCGGGCGTAGGCGATGGCGGCTCGGAAGTCGGCCTCGACGCCCTCGCGGGTCAGCTCGCCGAGCAGGCCGAAGGCACGTGTCCGATTTTCATCGGTCTCGGCCAAGCCGGCCGCGGTCTCCGGACCGGAACGGTGATAGACGTTCACCACGAAAGCCACATAGCCCAGCGCCGCGACCCGATCCACGATCTGCCGGACGTCGTCGGTCAAACCCCACAGCTCGGCCCCGACGAGCACGGCCGGAAATTTCGCCGTGCCCTCCGGCCGCGCGAGGTAGCCGGTCATAGGTGACCCGTCGACGTCGAGTTCGAATTGTTGGGAAATGGTCTGGTACGTCATGGGGTACAGCCTAGGCCGCGACGTGATCGCCTGCGCGCGTTGTGAATCGGCTCATCCGGCCGTCTTGGCCTGCGGCCAGACGCGGGCCAGACCGAGTAGCTGCCGGAGCTCGGCCTCGAAGTCGTGCGCGAGCAGCGGTGGTCGCGGTGCGGCCCCGGCGCCGGTCGGCACGCTGCCTGCCTTTCGAGCGCGGGCCGCATGGGCGAGCCGGTGGGCGTAATCGGTTATCTCCCAGTCGGATTCGGCCGCCGTGTACGGTTCGGCCGGCAGATAGGAGCCGAGGTGGAGCAGGGCGTCGCGGATCTCGACGGTCATCCGGAATAGGCGGGTGGCCGGATCCGCCCCGCGGCGGGCGTCGGCGGGCAGCACGATCTCCGGGACCGCCGCGGTGAGGTCGCGCCACAGCGGCCGTAATCGGCGACAGATTCGGCCGTCTCGATCCCATCCCGCGAGCGCGAGCAGCGCGCTGAGCAGCGGGATGGCGAGCAGGGTCACGTCGAGCATCAGGCAGAGTACGAAATCGAGCTCCCAGCGCGGCAAGTGCGGGCCGAGGTCGGGCCAACCGGTCAGCACTTGCGCCAGGGACAACGTCTGATTGATCAAGACGAAGCCGCCGCTGATACCGAGCAGCCAGCAGACCAACCGCGCCTTGGCGCTGAGGTCGCCGATGCGCAGCTCGCGGATGCCCGCGAAGAGGAACACGACCATATTGATCGCCAGCGGCGCGGCATAGGCGAACCCGAAGATCGCCGCCGGCCCGTGTGCGCCCAGATCGACCGGTCGACCGTTGTCCTCGGCCGCCATCCCCGAGAGCACCATGACGACGGTCGCCACCGCGGCGACGAGAGCGCATCGACGGTGCCGACGCCAGACCACGGCGGGCTCGGTCTCGGCCACGATATATCGCGCCATGACATAGAGGTACATCGTCGTCATGACCACGCAGCCCAGCGATAGCGCGACGGGCAGACTGGTGATGCTCGGCGTGGACGCGCAGCGGTAGAGCAGCATGGCGACGATGCTCCACAGCAGCATCCGATTGACGAGCTGATCGATGATCGTGTCCCGCAACAGCATCAGCCGCCCGGCCGCAACAACACCGACATAGCCGAGCACCAGCCAGGCGACGGGTTCGGGAATCAGTGACGACATCGATACCCTCTCGGCCGCGGAACTCGTGCCGGTCGGAGGATACCGCCCCGAACCACGGCGAAGACTGCCCACCGGGTGCTCGGGGACGACACAGGCAAGCGCCAGCACACCGGAATTCGGTGTGCTGGCACCGGATTTCGCCGATCAGCCGAGCAGCACGAGTGCGCCTGCCCCGAGGAAGATGAGTTGCACGACGGTGCGCAGCGGCAGCGGCATGGTCTTGATACCGATATCGCCCCGCGCCGCACGGATATTCGCCGGGAACATCACGATCAGCAGCAGAATCAGGCCCGCGGCGGCCAATTTGGCGATGGGCGGGATCAGCAGACCGATCGCACCGCCGATTTCGAGCAGACCGGTGAGGGTGACCCAGCCCGCCGGGTTCGGCAGCCGCGGCGGCACCATCGCGACCAGTGCGCCGCGCTTCGGCTCCAGGAAATGCGCGCTGGAGGTGAGCGCGAACATCGCGGCCAAGCCGAGCGCGGCGGCGTGCGGCCAGGAGTCGAGCCAGCCGAGGTTGCCGACCCAGCCGATGAGCCGAGCCAGTCCGGCGATGACGATGAGAACAACCAGCGGGGCCATCAGAGTCTCCTGTGGGTCGAGCACCTAATCTTGACAGTGACTAGATTAGGTTCGAGCCGGAAACTTGTCAATGGCTAGATTTTGGGTCACCATCGAGACATGGCGAAGAGCGGTTACCACCACGGCGATCTGCGGGCCACCATCCTGGCCGCGGCCGCCGCCCAGATCGCGACCGACGGCGTCGACGCGGTATCACTGCGCGGACTGGCCCGCCGGGCCGATGTCTCGCACGCGGCTCCCGCACACCATTTCGGTGATCGCGCAGGGCTATTGACCGCGCTGGCCATCGAAGGTTTCGGTCTGCTCGCCGAGCAGCTGGCCGCGGCCGGGCCCGACTTCCGCGATGTCGCGGTCGCCTACATTCGCTTCGCCCGCGAACATCCGGGTCACTTCGATGTCATGTTCCGGCGCGAACTCCTGCACGCCGATGACGAGCGCCTGATCGCCGCCCGCACCGAAGCGGGCGCGACCCTGCGCTCCGGTGTCGCGCTCATGCAGCCCGAGAACACCGTTGAACAGCAACAAGCCACCCGTCTCGCCGCCTGGTCGCTGGTACACGGTTTCGCGGCACTCTGGCGCGAAGGGGCACTGCAGGATTCGCCGCTGGCCGTCGGCTCGGACCCGGAAACCCTGGCCCGCCGCACGGTCGCCACCGTCCACTTCGAATGACCACGGCCCGTTGACGTTTGACCGTAAGTTCTTGGTCATGGACATCCATGCCTACCCGACCGAGGCCACCATCCCGGTGGATCTCGCCGAGGCACAACGCATCGCCGACCACTACCTGTCCAGCGCTGACGACGCCGACCGCGGCATCACCAATCTGCTCACCGAATTCGATTCGTGCTTCACGGTTGTGGCCATCTTCGCGCCGCACCCGGGCATCGATCCGCACAAACCCCCGCTCCCCCCGGCCATCGGTGGTTCGGTCTGCGTCATCGATAAACCAACCGGCGCCGTCTCCTACTGGCCCACCTACCCCACCGACCTGGTCGCCGAACAGTACACGCGGGCAATGCAATCCGGTCAGCTGATCATCGAGGACGGCTGGCCGGAAGACGACGACGCCGAAGAACACTGAGCGCGGGATTCGGCGGGCGGGTTTTTCGACGAGGCAACAACCATCCACCTCAAAATCGGGTAACGCATAGAACGCCCTTCTCGCCATATCCTGCGGGGCGTCTGCGATCAACGCTATAGCTGTGCACGGACATCGAGTTCTGCCACCGGGACTGGTTCGCCGCCCGGCCGGTCGACGGCTTGCAACCACCGGGCGATGCACTCCAGCAGTTCGTCGGGGTCGACGGGCTTGGTGATGTAGTCACTGGCGCCGGATGCCAAGCTCTTCTCCCGATCGCCTGCCATCGCCTTCGCGGTGACCATGATGATCGGGAGCCGGTCGAAGCGGGGCATTCTCCGTATTGCCGCAGTCGTTGCGTATCCGTCCATCTCCGGCATCATCACGTCCATCACGATGACATCGACATCCGGGTTGGCCTGCAGTGTTTCGATGCCTCTTCGCCCGTTGGGCGCGTGGTCCACCGACATCCCGTTCAGTTCCAGCACTCCCGCGATCGCCAGGACATTGCGGGCATCGTCATCGATGATCAGGACCTTGCGTCCGGCCAGCCCAGGCTGCCCTGCCCGCCGCGCCGGTGTTTCGAGTTCTGCCCGGTGCGGATGGGTCAGCAACAGGATGAACCGTTCGCAGAACTCATCGGGCGAAGCCACCAGTTCGACCCGATGGTCCCTGGCATACGCCGCGATAAGCCGTTCCTGGTCGGGATCGAGTTCACGGACCGGATGTGCAAGCAGCGGAATACTTCTCGACTCCGCGCCCTCGCGTAGGCCACGCAGGAATTCCGTCGTGCCGACGCCCGGCAGGCTCGCGTCCAGCAGGACACACCGATATGGATGGGCCGGCAGGGCCGCGAGTGCTGTGTCGGCGCTACCGACGGACTCGATGCGGACGGTCCCCGCGGTGTCCGCGAGTGCCCCGACGACCCCACGGACCAGCCGGGTCAGCGGCCTGTTCTCCTGGTCTTCTATGACAAGTACAGAACGATCGATCGGCTTCGACCGCATCCTCGACTCGGCCACGACCTCCAGTTGCGGTGTCACCGGAATGTAGAGCGTGAACGTACTCCCGGCGCCGAGTCGACTTTCGGCACGAATCTCGCCACCGAGCAGGTTCGCCACCTGCCTGCTGATCGACAGGCCGAGGCCGGTACCGCCGTATCGCCGGCTGGTGGTGCCGTCGGCTTGCTGAAACGCGGTGAAGATGGCCTCCAGGTTTTGCTCGGCGATGCCGATTCCGGTGTCGCTCACGGAGAATGCGATGCGGTCGTCCTGCCGCCACACCCTGAGCCGGATCATGCCGTTCTCGGTGAACTTGACCGCATTGGACAACAGATTGCGCAGCACCTGCCGCAGCCGCTGCTCATCGGTGTTGAGGTGGGCGGGAACGCCCGGTTCGACATCGACGTCGAACTCGAGGCCCTTCTGGCTGATGAGTGGCCGGAACGTGGTCTGCACGTATTCCAGCAGCTGCCGCAGCGGCACGAACTCCCGCTGAATATCCATCTTCCCCGCCTCGACCTTGGACAGGTCGAGAATATCGTCGATCAGCTGCTGTAGATCCTTGCCGGCGGACTGGATCACGTTGGCGAATTCGACCTGCTTCGCGGTCAGATTCCGGGTTGTGTTCTGCGCCAATATGCCCGCCAGGATCAGCAGGCTGGTCAACGGTGTGCGCAGCTCGTGCGACATGTTCGCGAGGAACTCCGACTTGTACTTCGACGCCAGCGCGAGCTGTTGAGCTCGTTCCTCGATCTCACGCCGGGCCTGTTCGATTTCGAAGTTCTTGATTTCGATATCGCGGTTCTGACGGACCAGCAGCTCTGCTTTTTCTTCGAGTGCCGCGTTGGACTGTTGCAGCTCTCCCGCAAGTCGCTGCGATTCCTCGAGCAGGGCGTCGGTGCGCGCGTTGGCCATGATCGTGTTGGCATTCACGCCGATGCTCTCCATCAGCTGTTCCAGAAAATCTTGCTGTACCAGCGTGAACCGGCTGAAGGAGGCCAGTTCGATCACACCGAGCACCTGGTCCTCGAAGACAATCGGCAGCACGATCAAGTTGACCGGTCTCGCGGCCCCGAGACCGGAGCTGATCCGGACGTAGTCCGGCGGTGTCTGGTCGACCACGATCGCCTTTTTCGTCAGCGCCACCTGCCCGACCAGGGACTGGCCGAGCTCGAATACGACGTTGTCCACACTGCGCCCGTAACCCGCGATCAGCCGCAGCTGGACGCGGCTGTCATCGGGTTCCATGAAGAAGAACGCGCCGTACTGAGCGCCGACGAGCGGGGTGAGCTGGTTCATTATCAAGTGGGCGACCGCACTGAGATCCCGGTGTCCCTGCAAGCGTCCGGACATCCGCGCCAGGTTGGTATTGAGCCATGCCTGCTCTTCGTTGGTGCGGGTGGTTTCGCGGAGGGACTGCACCATTGCGTTGATGTTGTTCTTGAGTGCGGCGACCTCACCTTGCGCCTCGACCGAAATCGATCGGGTGAGATCTCCGGTCGCCACCGCGCTCGCGACCTCGGCGATGGCACGCACCTGACGTGTCAGGTTGCCCGCGAGCTCATTGACGTTCTCCGTCAGCCGCTTCCAGGTTCCGGATACGCCCTCGACCTCGGCTTGTCCGCCGAGCTGGCCGTCCTTCCCCACCTCACGTGCCACCCTGGTCACCTCGGCGGCGAACGCCGACAAGGTGTCGACCATGGTGTTGATCGTGGTCTTGAGCTCCAGGATCTCGCCGCGCGCATCGACGTCGATCTTCTGCGACAGGTTGCCGCGGGCCACGGCCGTGGTGACCTGGGCGATGGATCGAACCTGACTGGTCAGATTGCCCGCCATCGAGTTCACATTATCGGTGAGGTTCTTCCAGGTACCGGCGACATTGGGCACTCGCGCCTGCCCACCGAGGATGCCTTCGGTGCCCACTTCGCGCGCGACGCGGGTGACCTCGTCGGCGAACGAAGACAAGGTGTCGACCATCGTATTGATGGTCTGCGCCAGCGCGGCGACCTCACCCTTGGCTTCGACGGTGACTTTCTGCGACAGGTCGCCGCGCGCGACCGCGGTGGCGACCTGGGCGATCGACCGCACCTGATCGGTCAGATTGTCCGCCATCACATTGACGGACTCGGTCAAACCCTTCCAGGTGCCGGATACACCCTTCACATCGGCCTGGCCACCGAGCCGCCCCTCCGTACCAACCTCGCGGGCGACGCGGGTGACCTCGTCGGCGAACGAAGACAAGGTATCGACCATCGTATTGATGGTGTCCTTCAGCTCCAGGATCTCGCCCCGAGCATCGACCCGGATCTTCTGCGACAGATCCCCGCGCGCAACCGCGGTCGTGACCTGGGCGATCGACCGCACCTGATCGGTCAGATTGTCCGCCATCACATTGACGGACTCGGTCAAACCCTTCCAGGTGCCGGATACACCCTTCACATCGGCCTGGCCACCGAGCCGCCCCTCCGTACCAACCTCGCGGGCGACGCGGGTGACCTCGTCGGCGAACGAAGACAAGGTATCGACCATCGTATTGATGGTGTCCTTCAGCTCCAGGATCTCGCCCCGAGCATCGACCCGGATCTTCTGCGACAGATCCCCGCGCGCAACCGCGGTGGCGACCTGGGCGATCGACCGCACCTGATCGGTCAGATTGTCCGCCATGAAGTTCACCGACTCCGTCAGGCCCTTCCAGGTGCCCGAGACTCCCAGCACCTGGGCTTGGCCACCGAGTTGACCTTCGGTACCGACTTCGCGGGCGACGCGGGTGACCTCGTCGGCGAACGAAGACAGGGTGTCGACCATCGTATTGATGGTCGACTTCAACTCCAGGATTTCGCCACGTGCATCCACGGTGATCTTCTGCGACAGGTCGCCCTTCGCCACCGCGGTCGTCACCTCCGCGATCGACCGAACCTGCGCGGTGAGATTGCCCGCCATGATGTTCACCGATTCGGTGAGGTCCCGCCATGTTCCCGACACGCCGGGCACCTGCGCCTGGCCACCCAACCGTCCTTCATTGCCCACCTCTCGGGCGACACGGGTCACCTCGTCGGCAAACGCCGAGAGCTGATCCACCATCGTATTGATGGTGTTCTTCAGCTCCAGCAGCTCTCCTTTGACATCCACGGCGATCTTCTGCGACAGGTCGCCCCGCGCGACCGCTGTGGCTACACCGGCGATGTCGCGGACTTGAGCGGTGAGGTTGTCGGCCATTGCATTCACCGACTCGGTCAGATCCTTCCAAGTGCCCGAGACCCCGGGCACCGACGCCTGGCCACCGAGCTTGCCCTCGGTGCCGACCTCCCGGGCGACGCGGGTGACCTCGGTGGTGAATAGTGAGAGCTGGTCCACCATGCCGTTGAACACGGTGGCGATCTCGTCCAGCAGCGGATCACCGACCTTGGGCAGGGACCGCCGGAAGTCGCCATCGCGTACCGCTTTGAGCCCATCCAACAGGGGCTGCAGGCGTTCGTCGCTACTGCTTACTCGATCCATGCTGGCGGTGTCTTGGACCATCAGCTGTACCTAACCTAACTTCGCCTCTGCAGCCGCTCAGTGTCCGAGGTCGACCTCGAAGTAATCCTGGCCGGCGGCGACCTGCCGAATGGCGTCCAGTAGGTCGTCGAACACTCCGGTCTTGAGCACCAGGCCGGCACCACCCGCCGCGATCACCCGATCGACCATGGATTGGTTCGCATCCCCGGTATAGACCAGGACCCTGGTCTCCGGGGACACGGTGCGCAGGCGCTCGATCGCATCGATTCCATCGCCATCGGGCAGCCGACGGTCGAGCAGGATGACGTGCGGATGGTGACGGCTTGCCGCACCGATGGTGTCCTCGACCGAACTCGCTATTTCGATGACCTCGATGTCGTCGACGAACTCGAAGGCGGAATCCAACGCCATCACCACCATTGGGTGATCTTCCGCCACCAGTAGCCGAGTATGCCCAGCGTCGACATCAGCCGACATAGTTGTCAGTCTACATCGATGCCTGTTCGTTGCTGCCGGATTATTCGAGTCGCACTTTCTCAATAGAGATTTTCATGATCTTAATTGAATATTTATGAACTTGCCGCTGAAGCACTCAGATGTTTGCGAAGGGATGCGAGTCGACCACATGAGTCGGTGAGAAACGCATGGTGACACGGCGCGACGAACACCGATCCCGGTACCTGTCTTATCTCGAGCGCTCTAATGAGCACGATTTCGATCGAAGGCGACATTTTATACCAACCATCAAGGTAAATGACGTCGGATCCATTCGCCGTTACGACGCAGTTCTCACATCTCTTCGCCGCATTTCCTGACCCGCACTCGGAGATGCGGAACCGCCTTGTAGACGGCGACTATATAGCGGTGCATTTCACTGTAAACCGGCACCCACAGGGGCTTTCCGCGGAACTAAGAAAACGGGTCGTCGGGTCACCATTCCTAGCTCACTCTTTATCGCCTCGAAGACGGCGACTTCGCCGAGGTCTGGAACCACGCCGATATGGACGATGAGGCAAATCGGGCAGGACTGCCGTTGACGACCCTCCGCTGACGGAGCTGGGTAGCAGGACCGCGTCGGTGCGCGCGGCCATGGACGGTGTCCGAACAGACATTCCGGTATCGCTGATCTCCGTGCACGACATCGGCGCCTTCGCCGCCATCGCCTTCGACCGGCCCGCGGACTTCCTCGGCCGCACGACTTGCGGGCGACCGGCTGACCCACCCCAGTTCGCCGAAACCTTCGGCCGGGCAGCGGGATTGCCCGCTCGCAGCGTCCAGGTGCCGATCGAACAGGTTCGTGCCTTCGACGAGCAGGTGGGGAAGATGTTCGGCTACTTCAACGAGCGGCCCGACGAGCCGCTGGATCTCGGCTCTGCGTGCGGACCATCCGAAGCTGATGGATCTGCGGACCTGGCTGCGCGAGACGAACTGGAAGCCGTGAAATCGGCTGCGCGCGTGGCGATATCGAGGACACCGCGCAACCACGGGGTGAAGGTGTCGGGCGCCGCCGAGATGTGTCCGAGCAACTCGACGGGGTCGACCCAAGCACATTCGGAGACCTCGGCCGGGTCGGGGCGGGGAGCGCCGCCGGAGATGGCGCCGACCAGCACGTGGTCCCATTCGTGCTCCACCTGATCACCGCGCGGGTCGGCGGCCCGATAGCGGTAGATGCCCGCCTCGGTCAGCTGTGCGGCGGTCAGGCTCAGCTCCTGCGCCAGCCGGATCACCGCGGCATCGGCGGGGTCCTGCCCCGGGGCGGGATGACCACAGCAGGTGTTCGACCATCGTTGCGGGAAGCGGGTTTTGACGGCCGCTCGCCGCTGCAGCAGGACCCGTCCCGACAGGTCGTACAGCAGCACCGAAAAGGCACGGTGCAACTGCCCGGGCGGGCGGTGCGCCTCGGCCACGGAACGTGCTCCGGTCGCGAGGCCGTGCTCATCGACCAGTTCGACGAGCAGAGCCTCGCGATCGGTGCGAATGTCGGCGGTCATGGTCGTGGCTCCATGGTCTCAGGGGATCGGCTCACCGTTGGCAGAACACCGCGGCCGCGGGCACAACGGCCGCCCACGCGACGAGCGCGACCATGTATACGAACAGTTTCGCCTGTGACCGGACCAGCGGCATGGCATCGTCGAGCGGCTTGCCCCAGGTGCCGAGCTGGGTTCGGCCCAGATAGCCGATAACGATCAGCACCAGGGTGGCGTACACGATCAGCGTCCAGGTGAACCCCACCATGGCGATGACGGAACCGGCCACGAGTGCGGCGCCGACGGTCACCCGCGTCATCGACTCGAACAGCGAGACGCGCAGGCCGAGCGCCACCACCGAGGTCCGGAATCCGTGCTCGGTGTCCTCCGGAATGTCTTCGGCGGTGTTCGCCACGAAAACCCCGGTGGTCGTCAGCCCCAGGCCGAGAATGGCGATGAGCGCGGGCATTTCGATCGGTCGGTCGTAGAGCCGCAGCACGACCACACCGGGGAAGACCATCGTCATGAGGTAGGTCCACGGGATCTGCCAGCATCCGGCGGCCTTGAAATGCCATGGCGGCAGCGAATATTCGAGCAGCAGCAGGGTGCCGACGGGGATGATCAGCAGCAGGTCGAGATGTCCGGTCGCCACCGCGAGGTAGACCGCCACGACGCCGATACCCGCGGTGGTGAGGTAGATCTGCCAGGCCACGAATCGCACGCCGAGATCTCGAACCATGCGGGAGAACTTGGATTTGTATTCGACATCCACCCAGCGATCGGCCAGGCAGTTGGCCACGTGCAGCAGTTGAATCGCGGCGGCCAGCATGACCGCGGCCACGATCATCGGCGCCGACCAGATCTCGGCTCCGGTATGTGCGCTGAACAGGACATCGGCCACCATGACCGCACCCGACATCGGCGCGATCTCCGGCCGGGTCAGCCACAGCGCGTAGTTGATCTTCGTGTGCAGCGGCAGCGGGCGCCCCTCTTCGCCGGGACCCGCGGTGAAGATGCGGCGTAACCGCGCAGGCAGCGAGGCCGCCCCATCGCTGACTGTCGTGGACATCAGGTCTGCTCCTGGAGTGCACGCCGACGTGCCCGGGAAATGCTGCGCCGGAAGAACGGCCGCGACAGATCCTCCGGGAGATTCGCCCACCGCAGGAAGAAGGTGGTGAGCGGATCCATCGTGATGTGGTGGCGGCCCCGCTCCAGCCCGCGCACCGCCGCTTCGCCCACCTTGGCGGCGGGCATCGGCTTGATCGAACCGGTGATGGCCTTGGTCTCGACCGGTTTGCGCAGGTTCTCCCTGGCCAGTCCCGGAGTGTCGGTATCGGCCGGGTACAGCACCGATACGCTCACCCCGGCGGGCTCGACCTCGTAGCGCAGACACAGGCCGAGCTGACGCACGCAGGCCTTGGTCGGGCCGTAGCTCGAGTATCCCGGGATGCCGAGGAAGGCCGCCGTCGAACTGAGCAGCAGGATATGCCCGCTGCCGCGTTCCACCATGCCGGGCAGGACACATCGAACGGCGTGCACTGAACCGAGATAGTTCGCATCGCTCTGGATACCGAACTCGTCGCCGTCGACATCGAGGAACAGGCCGGGCAGCGTGAGGCCCGCGCAGCAGGCGATCACCGCGCAGGCGCCGTTGCGCTGCTCGAGTTCCTTGATGGCGCTCGTCAGACCCTGCCGGTCGGTGACATCGGCGGCGCGCCAGTCGGCCCCGATCCGCTCGGCGGTCGCGCGCAGTGGCGCCTCCCGCCGCGCGATGATCGAGGCCCGCGCGCCACGCTGGGCGAAGGCGTTGGCGACGGCCGCCCCGATGCCCTCCGAGCCGCCGGTGACGATTACGTGTTTATCCGTCCAGTTCATGACTCAGCTCTCGGTTGCGGCGGCGAGTTCACCGAGACGGTCCCGCCAAGCGTGATAGCTGGCCGCGGTGCCGTCCTCCGGTATTCCGACGAACGCCTTGTCGATCAGGGCGGCGGCCTCGTCGATCGAGCGGCCGGTGTAGGTCCGCACGGCCACCTCGGTATGCGCGGTGGCGCTGTCGGCCTGCTGGCGGATCTTCGCGACCATGGTCGAACCCGCCGCCAACTGCTGGCCGAACTGCGGCACCAGGGCCAGGATCGCTTCCAGGTCAGCGACTTCCACGCCGCCGGCGAAGGTGGTCGCGATGCCTATCCCGTTCCACAGGTCGGCGTGCCGGCTCGGGTCGAACTCGGCGATCCGGGCGGCGACACCGTCGACCGAACCGCCGCTGATGAACCAGAGCGCGCGACCGATCCCCTGGTCGGCCGCGCGTTTCAACGGTGCGGTATCCCCCATCCAGGACGGGTACCGGTTGTCCACATGGTGGCGGGCGATGTACTTCTCGGTGCGGAAGAAGGCGTTGTAGAAGCCGTACCCATCGATGGCGAGCCAGCGGTACACCGGATGCTTCGGAAATACCTTCTTCCAAATGGGTTTCGGTATCTTGCCCATCGCCAGACCGACACCGACGTACATGGTCAGATCGTGTTCGGCGGCCGGACCGGTGAACAGATCCGCGGCGCGGTGGCTGAACGGGGTGATCGAGTCGACGGCGGCCAGACCTGTCGCGGCGCCTTCGAACGCGAATCCCTGGTACTGCTCGGGCAGCTGCCGGATGTGTTCGATCAACTCGTCATTGTTCTTGGTGCACACGGCGAAATGGATGCTGCTGGACAGGTGGGTGGCGACCCGCTGGAGTTCGGCGGCGGTCGCCGGGCTCGGCTTCGCGAAGCCGGGGCGGTCCAACGGGTTCTCCTCGATCCGGGTACCGAGCAGGGTGGAGCGTAACGGTCCGATCAGTGACGGCATATTTCCTCGATTCTGTTGCGGTGCTGCGGGTTCCGGCGATCAGGATCGGACGACTTCCTTCTCCGGCTCGGGCAGCGCCGGTTCCTCCGCCGCGGACTGCGGCGCCACCGTCGCGACGGTCGCGCGATTGTCCAGCCATTCGCGAATGTTGCGGTACCACCAGAACAGTCCGCGGCTCGCGCAGACGATCACCAGCGCGAAGAACAATCCGAACGAAACGTGCAGGGCCATCAGCACGCCGTACATCACCCCCACCGAGGCGCCGAAGATGATCTGATCGCGCTTGTTGAACGGAGTTGTCGCCGGGTCGGTGATCATGTAGTTGGTGTAGAGCACGAAGGCGATGCCGGTCATCGGCAGCAGGGCCGCGATGATCGAGATCTGGTCGTCGAGCAGCCCGCGCACCACCGCCTGCAGCACGTACGCACCCAGCCAGGCCAGGATCAGCGGTGTCTTCTTGGTCAGCTTGGCGTTCAACATGGTGCCCGCGGCCAGCAGGGCGAGCACGATCAGCGCGTCGGCCGGACCCGAGACGTTCTCCACGAAGTGATACGGACCGACGACGGCGATCGCGGGGAAGGACAGCAGCGCGACCACGATGCCGAAGTTCGACGGGTTCATGAAGTGCTTCACTTTCCCGTTGATCTTCGCGCGCAGTACCCATTTGGTGCCGACCGCGACCGTGATCCCGAACATGATCGGCAGGAATTGATCCGCCGCGTACATGAGGAAGTTGAAGGCCACACCGGTGATGTGCGCGGGCAGCAGGAACACGATCAGGCCGCGAAGTCCGTTGCCGCGGTAGCCCGCCGGTCGGCGATAGGCCCAGGCCGCCAGCGTTTCCAGGACCAGCTCCACGATATAGGCGGTGGCCGCGCCGAGAAATGGCCACAGCCACGGCTGCTCGAACCCCAACCACAGGAATCCGAGAATGTTGAAGAAGGTCAGCGAGGCCGCGAAGTTGCGCAGCGCGAGATAGCGCGGATCACGTCCTTCCTTGTTGACACCCAGCCACTTTCGCCGCAACGCCTGCGCCGGTGTCGGCGGTGCGGCGGTCTCCTCGGCGGGGGCTGCTCCGTTGCCGTTCGTACTCGCGACGACGTCGGCTTTTCCGTTGGCCTGATGGCCGTTTTCCTGAACACTCACTGGTGCGCCTCCCGGGCATCGGAGTCGAGAACGAGGGTGTGCTGCCCGGTCGGCAGTTGCAGCTGTTGGGTGTGTGTGGCGCCCTTGTTGTCGCGCCATGCGATCTGCACCGCCAGCGGCACCGTGGGATCGATATCGCCGAGCCCGATATGGATATCGGTGGAGCGCTTTCCTGCGTGCCCGCTACCACCGTCGACCTGTGCCACATGCGGTTTGCCGTCCGGCGTCGTCACCGTCACCTCGGCGCCGAGCGCCGGAGATCCGAGCACGGGTTTGCCCGCCACCGTCGTTTCGCCGGGGGCGGCATTGGTGGGCGGAGTCAACAGCCGCAGACCGAGATACTGCCCGCGGTGCGCGGCGTCGTTGCGGTAGTAGACCGGTGCCGCCCACTGCCGGGCCACCGCGAAGCTCAACGCGCCCGTCCCGGTCGCGTCACCGACCGCGATGCCCCGGGTCGGCGTCGGCGCGAAGACATCGAGTGCCGGGGAGATATTGGTGAACTTGCCGCTGTCGTCCTGGGCGAAGAAGCCGATCCGGTTGCTGCCCGCCAGGTCGGATTGCTCGGTGAACTTCGGCCAGGCCCAGGGGTATTTGGTGAAGTCGTCGTTCATCGTGGCCATTTCCTGCACCTGTGGCCAGCGCGTGCTCTCCCCCTTGAACATGCCGTTCGTCTGCACGATCTGCGGCCTGCCGCTGTTGTCGAAGTCGGCGATCTTGGTGTCCCAGCACCAGCCGTCCCAGGCGACGCCCTCCTGCACCGCGCGGTTCTCGAATGGCGCTATGCCCGAATCGAGCTGAGCTGCGGCCTGTTTCGGATCGGCCGCGGTGTTGTAGAAGGCGAAGTTGGATTCGACGATGCCCCAGCGCTGAGCGATATTGCTGACGAACAGATCGGGCATGCCGTCGCCATTGAGATCGGCGAAATCCGCTCCCATCCCCTTGAACGAATCATGGCCTAACACAAAGGATTTCGGATCGGTTGGGCCGCGTTCGCCTTCGGCGAGGCCGAACTCGATATGCCCCGGCTTCGACTTGTTGACGAACAGGCGATCGGGCCCCATATCGTTGGCGACGTACAGCTCGGGCAATTGGTCGCCGGTGAGGTCCTGGGTGGCCGTCGCCAACGCCCAGCCGTTGTATTTGCCTTCCGGGAGCGCGTTGGAGACCTCGCGGTAGACGGCGGTCGGCTCGGCGCCGCCCGAACTCTGCTGGTAGGTGAGGATGCGGTCGGTTGCGCCATTGGTCGCGGTGGAGAACGATTCGTTCAGCGTCAGGCTGTGCTCACCGTCGGGACCGATGAAATCGCTATCCGGGAAGTAGTTTCCGAGGTAGACGTCCGGATTGCCGTCACCGTCGAAATCGGCGACGGAGGCGGCCAGGGTGAACCAGCGCGCGCCCTGATAGCTGCCGTCCGTGCTGACCGGTGGCTCGACCATTTCGACCGGCCGGAACGCCTTGTTGTCCAGATGCGCGGCGCCCGCGCGCGGCAGGAACAGGATCGGGGTGCGGCCGCCGTAGTAGACCAGCAGGCCGATCCGCCCGGAATGGTCGAAATCGCCGGGGATACAGCCGGTCGGCGCCATCCGGTCATCGGTCGGCAGCGGCGCGGGGTCGAGCACGAACGGTGCGTAGCGGCTGGTGTCGCTGTCCGGACTCGGCGTCACGATCACCATATCGGATCGGGAATCGACCAGGCACAGATCATCGGCGCGGCCGTTGCCGTCGATATCGTTGATGGCCGCCGCGGAATTGACCGACGACATCCATGCCACGACATGTTCATAACGCGGCTCGATATGGCGGATCTTGTGCTCCGGCAGACCCGGCGGCAGCGCGATCGGCAGCTCGGTGAAATGGAACCGGCTCGCCAGCGGACTGTTGGGGTCGGTCTCGACCGGGGCGATCATGGCCGAGCGGGCCGGGACGAACAGGACCGTCATGAGGGTGACCGATGCCAACGGCACCAACGCTTTTCGCAACAGCGAGGAACTGATCGGCGACTTCACGAGTGCTGACTCTCTTCCGTGGTAAGGCCGTCGAACACCTGACGCAGGGTGTCCAACGCATGATCGAGCTGCGCCTCGGTGTGTCGGCAGTTGATGAAAAACCGCAGTCGCGCCGCACCCTCGGGGACCACCGGATGCCCGATGGCATTGGCCATCACATTGCGCTGCAGCAGTTCCATCGAGGCGCGCACCGCGGGTTCGCTCGCGCCGGTCATGATCGGGGTGATGGGGGTGCCCTGTCCGTTGCCGGTGTCGAAACCGAGCTCACGGGCCCGGCGATAGAAGTACTGCGCGTTGTGCCGCAGTGCCGCAATACGTTCTGGCTCGTCGTGTAGCACCGCCAGCCCCTCGAGCGCGGCCGCCGCCGCGGACGGTGCGGGAGATGCGGTGTACATGCTCAGGCCCGCGGCGGAGTATTTGAACCCCTCGACGAGCTCGCGGTTGGCCGCGAGGTATCCGCCGACGCTGCCGAGCGCCTTGGACAGCGTGCCCATCCAGACATCGACCGCGTCACCGGGCAGATCGAACAGCTCGCGCACACCGAGCCCACGTGCGCCGAGGACACCGAACGAATGCGCTTCGTCGATCATGATCGAGCAGTCGTATTTCCGTGCCACCTCGATGATTTCGGGCAGCCGGACCACATCGCCGTCCATGCTGTAGACGCCCTCGATCAGTACCAGCGCCCGTTCGAAGCTGCGCCGCGACATCGACAGGATCGCCTCCAGCGATTCGGGATCGTTGTGCCGGAAGGTGACCCGTTTGCAGCCCGCCCACTCGGTGCCGGAGACGATGCTGTTGTGGATCAGCGAATCGCAGATCGCGATATCGCGCTTGCCGAGCAGGAAGGCGACCGCCGCGGCGTTGGTGAGGAAGCCGCTGGAGGTCACGATGGCGGCGTCGGTGTCGTAGATCCGGGCGATCTCGCGTTCCAGCTCACCGTAGAGCGGTAGCTCCCCCGCGACCATTCGGACCGCCGCCGCGGAGGTACCGTAGCGGCCGATCGCGGCGGTGGCGGCGGCATGCACGCGCGGTTCGGCGGCCAGGTCGAGGTAGCCGAAACTGCTGAAGTTCACCATATCGCGGTCGGCGAACCTGGTCACCGGTCCGCTGATGCCCTCGTGCGGCAGGTAATAGGGGTTGAGCGCCCCGGTCTGGCGGGTCCAGCTGTCGAAGGCGGTCCACTTCTCGTTGGCCGCCAGCACGCCCGGGTGGTCGCGGAAGCTCGTCTGCCGGGTCGAACTGTGGGTTATCCGCCCATTCGACGCACCGCGGGTGGGTGTGGTCGGCGCCGTCGTGGTGCCGGAGGCCGCACTCGCGCCGTTGCCGGGACCGTGCTCGGCCATCAGGGCCCGTGCCAGCGCACGGGGATCGATGCTCTCAGTGGTCATCCACACTTCCTCACGCCGGAGTCGGTTCGGTATTTGCTTCTTCGTGCGCGATCTGCGCGGCGATCTTGGCGCCGAGACCGGCCAGCGAAAGTCCGGCCCCGATCGAGAGGACCGACATCTTGACGCCGAGGCTTTTCACCACGCGCGCACCGAATTCCATGGCCATCAGCGAATCCAGCCCCAGCTCCATGGTCGGAGTCGCCAGATCCACGGTGTCCGCGTCGACGGCGAGCACGATCGCGAGCTGTTCGGCCAGCAGGCAGGCGACCACTTCGCCGCGGTATTCGGGATCGAGCGCCAGGATCGCGGCACGCAGGGCACCGGCACCGGATGCCCCGCCACCCGCGGCGGTGACCAGCTCGACGAATCGCGGTGCCCGCGCGGAGGATCGGTGTGCGAGTGCCCACTGTGCCCAGTCGATATCGAGCAAGGCGAGCTGCGGTACGTCGAATCGCAGACATTCGCGCAACAGCCGGGTGGCGAAATCCATATCCAGTGAGCCGTATCCGGTCATCTCGGCATACCGCGATACTGCGCGGGAGTCGGCCATGCCGCCCTCGCCGCGCATGAATCCCCAGTCGACCGACAGCGCGGGCCTCCCCTGCGCGCGCCGCGTCCAGGCGAGCGCATCGAGCGCGGAATTGGCTGCGGCATAACCCAACTGAGGTGAGAGTCCGGCAATGCCGCTGGCGGAGGAATACAGCACGAACATGTCGAGATCGACACCGGCGGCGGCGGTGGCCCGATCGAAGTTGATCGCCCCGATCACCTTCGGCTCGAAGATCTCACGCAGCGATTCGGCGGTGATCTCGGGTATCTCGGTATTGTTCACCACTCCGGCGGCGTGGATGACCCCGCGCAGCGGCGCCGCGCTGGCCTGGATGCGCGCGATGAGGTCGGCGACCGCGTCGTAGTCGGAGACGTCGATGCGTTCGACACGCACCTCGACCCGGTCGCGGGCGAATTGCACGAGCTGTTCGCGGGCCGCCTCGGTGGCGGCGCCACTGCGCCCGACGAGCACCAGGTGGCGCACTCCCGCGCGGACCAGCTGACGGGCGGTCGCCAGGCCGAACGCACCGAACCCGCCGGTCACCACATAGCTCGCATGCGAATCGAATTCGACCTCCCGCGGAATATGGCGCACCGCCGGGTGCTCCTCGCGCAGGTCGAGCACCACCCGGCCGATCTGTGCCGAGCGCGCGACCGTTTCGAACGCAGCGGTGAGGTTGTTCAATGAGAACGCGGCATTCGGCAGGGCGGAATACTCGCCGCGGTACATCGCGTCGACCACCCGGCGGGCGGCCCGGCGGACCTGCTCGGGACGTCGCGCCAGGATGCGGTCGATATCGACGGCGAAGAACGCCAGGTTCCGATCGAAGGGACGCAGGTCGATGGTTGCCGAACCGTAGATGTCGGCCTTGCCGATGTCCACGATGCGGCCGAATTCGCCTGCGACACGGAAGTTCTGCTGCAGGATCTCCCCCGGCGCGGAGCTGTAGACGACATCGACACCCGCACCGTCGGTCAACTGCAGCACCTCGTCGACGAAGCTGATCGACCGCGAACCCAGCACCTCGTGCGCGCCGAGCGCGCGCACCCGGGCGCGGCGTTCCTCGGTGCCCGCGGTGGCGATCACCCGAGCCCCGATCCGCAGTGCGACCTGGACGGCGGCCATGCCCATACCACCCGCCGCACCGTGGATCAGCACGGTTTCGCCCGGCTGCACTCCGGCCAGCTCGACCAGTCCGATTTCGGCGGTGAACAGTGGCATCACCGAGGTGCAGTGCAGCGGATCGAAGGCGCCGGGCGGGAAGATATCCATCGGGGTGGTCGCGCCCGCGTCCGGCCGGATCGTGACATACCGCCGCACGATTCCCGGCGCGACGACCGAAATCTCGTCTCCCGGTGCGATATCGGTGATGTCGGCGCCGACCCGCGTCACGACGCCGTAGCCGTCCATGCCGATCTCGGTGCCGTAAAAGGTTCCGTCCAGCTCCTTTTCGGTGAGCACGCCGAGCACCTTCAGCGTGTCCTTGTAGTTCAGGCCGACCGCCTGCATCCGGATCTCGATCTCGTCGGGCCTCGGTGCGATCCGGTCGGTGGTGCGCAGTGCGAGTTCCGCAAGCAGCCGGGAGCGCGGGATATCCAGTGCGAAGGACTGTTCGGGATCGGTCAGCGGCTGCGCGACATCCCAGCGGGCCAGATGCGTCGCCAGGGTGTGCCGCCAGCGGATCGTCCAGCACGCGCCGGCCCGCAGCGCCACCTCGTCGATGGCGGTGTCGGCGTAGACCTGCTCGAGGATGTCGGCCGCGGCGGAGCCGGGCTCGGTATCGACCAGCCGCCACTGGCCGGCGGGCAGTTCGTTGAGCAGTTCGCGGCGCGCGCCGGTCAGCGCCGAGTGCTCCAACCGGGCGAAACGATCGATCGGCAGGCACAGTGCGTGTTCGGTGACCACGACCGCGTGGATCACGAGCGGCGCCTCGGTGATACCGGGCTCGCGTGGTGCGCAATCATCGGACAGCAGTCCCTTGATCGCTCGAGCGACCTGGGCCAAGCCGTACACGTTGCGCATGCCGTCGAGTTCCGTCCCGGCAACGACCACGATCCGGAGCCGCTCGACCTCGGGCCGACCGCAGGCGGCCCGCAGCAGCCCGACCAACCGCGTGCTGTCGGCCGCCGAGGCGTGCTCGCCCACCGTCACCAAATCGGCGTGGATCGCCACGTTGGCGATTTCCTTGGCCCGCTGCGAGATCTCCGCACCGAGGTTGACGACGAGCAGGAATTCCTCGACGTCGGGCAGGGCGGGCGGGGTCGAATCGCCGGTGTCGGCCACGATTTCCCACACCGGTTCGTAGAACAGCCGGTCGAGCTGATCGAAGAGCGCGGGCCGTGGCGTGAGCGCACGGAATTGCACGCCCGACATCATCAGCGCCACAACGCCGTTCGCGGATGCGATGCGGATATCGGCGCGCAGCGGATCGCCGGGATCGCGCGTGACGACCACGACCGGATCGGCCGGAATGGGCCCGTTCCAGCGAATCCCGGCGATCGCGGCAGGCACCACCACCTCGCTGTCTTCGCCGGAGTTCGGCTGTGTGGCAATCGATCTCGCGTACAGCGCGGCGAAGCACTGCAGCGCCGAATCGACGACCGCGGGGTGCGCGAGATGCCGCCTCGTCGGCGGCTCGGATACCGGTGCGTCGAGATGCGCGACAACGCTGTCCGAGCCGACCCGGACCGCACGCAGCAACCGGAACTGCGGACCATAGGCGAGTCCGTGCTCGACCATGCTCTCGTAGAGTTCGGCCACCGCGATCTCGACCGCATCCGCCTGCGGCGCGATATCGACGGTAGTGGCGTCGGTATCGGCCTCGATGAGTCGTCCGTACGCGTTGACGGTCCATCCCCCGCCGGTGGCGGGCCGGGAGCGGATGACGAACCGGTGTGTGTTCTCTTCCACGCTGATCCGGATGACCGGCACATCGTGCTCGTCGACGACGAGCGGGGTGACGAACTCGACGGATTCCAGTCCGAAGGTGTCGCGCCCGGTGCGCTGCGCGGCGGCACTGAGGGCGGCATCGAGGTAGGCCGCCCCGGGCAGCACCACCGCACCGGCCACGATGTGATCGCGCAGCCACGGCAGATTCGATACCGACAGTTGCAGTTCCCACTCCGGCGCCACCGATGCGGTGCGATCCCCCAACATCGCGAATCCGTCGGGGGTGCCGATCCGATCGAGCTCCGTCTCCGGTTCCTGGGTCCAGGCGAACCGACGCTGCCACGGATACCGGGGTAGCTCGACATGCGCGATGGCCGGATCGATGGTGCGTGGCAAGCGGTCACCGTCCAGTGCACCCGCGCGGTACAGCTCGCCGACCGCGGTCAGGATGTTCTCGCGATCGGCACCGCCGCGGACCAGCGTGCCGATCGCCGCGCCGGAAATGCCCTGCTGCACCAGGATTTCCCGAATACTGCCGCCCAGCACCGGGTGCGGCCCCAGTTCGAGAAAGACCCGGTGTCCGGCCGCCAGCAACTCACCGACGGCGTCGGCGAATCGGACCTGGTCGCGGACATTGCGGCACCAGTACTGCGCGTCCCAATCCTGTGCTGTGGCTGGCCCGCCGGTCACCGTCGAGTAGGCGGTGACGGTGCCGACGCTCGGTGTGAGCGACCCCAGTGCGGTCCGGAGGTCGTCGAGGATCGGGTCCATCAAATGGCTGTGATAGGGCACCTCGACGCGCAGCGCCTTGGCGAAAACGCCGTCGGCAGCGAGGCGTTCGGTGATAGCGGCGAGCAGGGGTTGCTCGCCAGCGAGGGTCACCGCCGAGGGGCTGTTGACCGCGGCGATGCATACCCCATCCACACCGGCGATCAGTGCGCGGGCGTCGGCCTCGGCCAGACCCACCGCGAGCATGCCGCCGGTCCCCGCGGTGGTGGCCTGCAGGCGAGACCGGTGATAGCTGACCGACACCGCCTCCGCGAGCGATAACGATCCGGACACATAGGCCGCGGTCACCTCGCCGACGCTGTGCCCGACCACGACCGCGGGCCGGATACCGAGTTCGGCGAGTTCCGCGGTGAGCGCGGCCTGCAGCAGAAAGTTGGCGGGTTGCGCGATTTCGGTGCGCGAGATTCGGGAGTCCGACTCGTCGCGGCCCATCTCCTCGAGGATCGACCAGCCCGCGAGTTTCGTGAATTCCCGGTCGATTTCGCGCGCCAGCTCGGCTGCCGGACCCGCCGCGGCCAGCAGGCCGCGGCCCATGGCCCACCACTGCGGACCCATTCCGCTGTAGACGAAGACCGGATCGGTCTGTCCCTCAGCGATGGCACGAGCCGGAACCGGGCCGCCGCCCGCGGCGAATTCCGCGAGCTGGGCACGCAATTCGACGTTGTCGTCGGTGCGGAAGACGCTGCGCAGCGGATGATGTGCACGCCGGACCCAGGCCGCCTCGACCACCTTGTCGATCGGCTCGGTATCGATCGCCGCCATCAGTTCGGCGGCCAGGGTGCGCAGCGCCTGCTCACTGCGCGCCGACAGCGGCAGGATCGGCAGTGCCACCGCCCGGTCGTCGCGCTCGTTCGCCGCGCCGGAACGGGCTTCGCCGACCGCGGCCGGATCGGGCGCGGGACCGATGAGCGCGTGCGCATTGGTTCCGCCGTAGCCGAAGCTGTTGACCGCGACCACGGGCCGCAGCAGCGGTTCGGTCTCCATCGGAACGCGCAATCGCAGTTCGTCGAACGGGATCTCGGGATTGAGCCGGTCCAGCCAGGCCTGCGGCGCGATCGTGCGATGGTGCACGGTCAGCGCGGCCTTGATCACCCCGGCCACCCCGGCCGCCGCCTCGGTATGACCGATATTGGCCTTGACCGACCCGACCGGCAGCGGCTCGGTCCGCCCCTCGACCGCGCCGTATACCGCGCCGAGGGCGGTCATTTCGGCGGGATCGCCGACCGGCGTACCGGTGCCGTGCGCCTCGACGTAGCCGATCTCATGCGGTGCGATACCCGCCTTGGTGTGCACCCGCCGGGCAAGTTCTTCCTGCGCAACGGGATTGGGGACGGGCACGGCCAAGGTGCGGCCGTCCTGGTTCACTCCGCTGCCGCGTACCACCGCGTAGATGCGGTCACCGTCGCGTACCGCCGCGGCGAGTGGTTTGAGGATCACCGCGCCCGCACCCTCGCCACGGCCGTAGCCGTCGGCGGATGCGTCGAACGACTTGCAGCGCCCGTCGACAGACAGGAAGCGACCCTTGCACATCGAGATGAAGGTCTCCGGCTGGAGCATGGCGTTCGCACCGCCGACGATGGCGCAGCTGCATTCGCCGAGTGCCAGGGATTGGACCGCTTGGTGCAGCGCCACCAGCGAGGATGAGCAGGCGGTATCGATGGTCATGGTCGGACCGTGCAGGTCCAGCAGAAAGGCGATGCGCGCCGAGAGCAGCGTGTGTGACGAACTGGTCGGGGTATGACTGTTGATCGCCGACCGAACCACATTGCGCCCCACGGCATTGTCGTTCATGAAGCCGCCGACGAAGACACCGACGTCGCGACCCGACACCCGCCCGGCCATCCCGCTGTCGTCGAGCGCCTCCCACGCGACCTCGAGCAGCAGCCGTTGCTGCGGGTCCATGATCGAGGCCTCACGCTGGGAGATGCCGAAGAACTCGGCGTCGAACTCCCACAGCGACTGGGTCAGAAACCCGCCGCGACGGGTGTACATCCGGCCGGGCGCTTCCGGATCCGGGTCGTAGAACTTGTCCAGACTCCAGCGATCCGCGGGCACCTCGACGATGCCGTCGCCCTGGTGGACCAGGAAATCCCAAAAGGTACCCGGGCCGTCGATTCCACCCGGAAATCGACACCCGATACCGACGATTGCCGCATCGGACATTGCGTTGTCCTCTGATTTCTACCCTGAGCGATGAAGATGTCTGCACTGCACGATGAACGATTTATCCATGAACGATAGGCAGCATACTTTCAAAGCTCAACCGCTAGTTCACAAAGTCGAAAGCTGTTGTGGCACAGGCTATTTCAGTGCAGCATTATGAAATTACAGTGTTATTCAACCGGCCCGGAAGATCGTTGACGATGAGGCTGACATTGTTATGCAATCCCCAAACACCGCTATTTCACATCCGGCCCACACCGAATAACAATGTCATCTGCTCCGATGACATTGTTATTCGAACCGATGACATTGTTATCCAGGTACCGTGACGCCATGAACTCTGGTGAATTCGCCCTCGATCCGGCCGCCGAACCCATCGCGGACGCCGATTGGCTGCGCGCCTTCGTGGACCGTTACATCGCCGGATGGAACACCGGCGACGGCGCCGCGGTGGCGGAATGCGTCACCGAGGACACGCGCTGGCTCGACCCGTCCGAGGCCGAGCTGATCGCCGGCCGTGCCGGGGTGGCGAAGTTCGTCCACGACACCAAGCGCGCATTCCCAGATGTCCACTACACCACCGTCTTCGAGCCCGTCATCACGCCGGACGCACTCGCCGCGATCATGCCGTGGCGGATGATCGGCACTCATCTCGGCCCGATCGACCCGCCCGGATTCGCGGGCACCGGCAAGAAGTTCGATCTGTTCGTGGTCGACATCTGGCAGTTCCGCTCCGGACTCATCTGGCGCAGCAAGGCCACCTGGGATCTGAACGAACTGCTGCTGCAACTCGAATTGCTGCCCAAGCGAAATGGTTTCGCCGAGCGCGCCATGGCTCGCGCTCAGCGCATCGCCATCAAGCTCCGCCCTTGATCACACAGCGCCCTTGATCACACAGCGCCGTTGATCACACAGCGCCGTTGATCACACAGCGCCGTTGATCACACAGCGCCGTTGATCACGCGCAGACGCCGGTCGGTGACACGACCAAGTCGAGGGCGCGGGCCACCGATCGCTCGACCGTCTCGCGTTCGGCGCCCATACCGATCAGAATATTGATGATCGAGGGCAGCAACACCTCGGACAGGCCGTCGTCGCCATAGAGGCCCGCCATGTCGAGTTGGATGAACCCGTACAGCCCGGTCCAGAACTGGGCGGCCGCCGCGCGGGCATTGGTGCCGCGCAGCAGATCCGCGTCCAGTGCTCGCTGCGTCGCGCGGACCACGTAATCGAAACTCTCCGCGAAGTTCTCGAAGTCGGAATCGCCGCCACCGGAGAGCACGTTGCCCCGATGCAGCTTCACCTCCGCCTTCGGCGACTCGGTGGCGAACATCAGCCGGAACAGCTCGGGTTTGCGCAGCGCCTCGTCCCGAAAGACGAAGCCGAGCACCAAGATTTCGGCGATCGGGTCGTCGGCGACCTGGCATCGCGCCAGCCGCGCGACCAACTGGGTGAAGCCCTCGGAGCCGACCGCCTGGATCAGGCCGGGCATACCGCTGAAGTTGGAGTAGATGGCCATGGTGGAAACCCCGCAGATCCGTGCCACGCGTCGCACGGTCAGCGAGGTCAGTCCTTCCGTCGAAATGAGCTGAACTGTTGCCTCGATCAGACGATCACGCATCGAACCGACTAGTACCGGCTCCGCTGCCGTTGCAGTATTCGTCATCACGCCGCCTGTAGCCCCAACTCATCGGCGGTGATCTGCTCCAACGGTTTACGCCGGGTCTCGACGATGAACCCGACGGCGACCACCGCCGCGAGTGCGATCGGCACCGCGCTGATCACCGCGGTCACCGCGATCGATGGTGTGGCCACGGCAAGCACCACCAGTGCGATGACCAGGACGCCGCCCGCCTTGGTCATGCCCGCCGCGACGCCGCTACCGCGGGAGCGGATCCGAGTCGGGTAGACCTCCGCGCCGTAGGCGACGATGACCGCGACCACCGAGCTGGAACCCCAGATCGGCACCACGAGAAGGGCATACAGCAGCGCGGTGTTGTCGGCGACATGGTCGCCGAGGATCACGAAGCCACCGAGCGCGACGGCGAGCAGCGTGCTGAGCGTGATCAGCGTCCATTTGGTGGAGCGGTGGTAGCAGTAGGCGACCAGGAAATTCAGCGGAAAGCCGATCAGCGCCGAATCACGCAGGATCTTGTCCGCGGTGACGCCGGTGAATCCGAGGCTGCGCAGATTCGTCGGCAGCCAGAGCTGGAATCCGTAGGTGACCAGTCCGACCCCGAGTCCCAACAGGGCCAGCACCATGGTCATTCCGGCAAAGGGGCGGCGCAGCAGCTGACCGAATCCACCGCGCAGCTCATCTGCGGCCGCGGCTTGCGACTCTTCGACCGTGGTGACCTCGGCATGGTATGTGCGCAGCACCTTTTCGGCCTCCTGGTGGCGGCCGATCGCCATCAGGAACCGCGGCGACTCCGGAATCCAACGGACCAGCAGCACCAGCAGCAGGCCGGTGGGCAAGCCGATCAACCACATGCTGCGCCAGCCGTAGGTCTGGCCGATCGTCGAGGACAGCCAGCTGGTGATGACATAGGCCCCCGCGATATCGCCGCCGATCAGCACCAGCAGCCAACCCCGGTGGCGGGCCGGAATGGTCTCCGATAGCAGTGTGAAGGCGATCGGCAGCATCCCGCCCGCGCTCAGGCCCATGATGAAGCACATCGCGACGTTCAACTCGAAGCTGGGCATCGCGCCGCAGATGGCAGTGCCAACGAAGAAGATCCCGGCCAGCAGGATCGCCGCCTTACGGCCGATGCGGTCGCCGAGCCAGCCCCACAGGAACGACCCGAGCACCGTGCCGGTGATGCCGGATAGTGGCAGCAGCGCCACCGGTAGTGCGTCCAGGTGCGGACTCGCGGGCGTGCGCAGGTGATACTCGGCGCCCACGCCCGGAACGACGAAGGCCAGCGTGGTCGGCTTCATCACGTCGATGGTGATCGCGGCGGCCATGATCAGCAGCAGCACCACGTGCACCCGGTTGATCGGCGCGTCGTCGAGTGCCCGGACCCGCAGCCCGGACACCGTGTGGTGCACCGCGCGCTGTGGGAACAGTCCGTACGTGGTGACGGCCAGGCCGATCACGATCAGGATCATCCCGGCGATCATGGCGCCGTCCATGGGCATGCCCGCCATCCGATAGCCCATATCCCGGGCCATCAGATACATCGGAAGGTGCAGGACGGTCCCCAGCACCGTCGATCCCAGCCCGAACCAGAAAGCTCCCGTACGCCGACGGTTGATCGGAGCGTCCGATCGATGTGCGATATCGACGGCATTCACATACATCACCGGACCCTCATCAGCCCCCCCGGCTCACCAGTTACCGATCGGTATTACACACCAGTTCTGTTCCGGTGTGGCCTTTTTAATCTGTTCGGCATCAATAAGTCTGGGGGCGTGGCCGATTCGCCAATGAAAGGGTTACGACCAGGGTCGGTTGGGTATTCTGCTGCGCCTTTGTTGCGGCCATATTCCCACCGATGAGAATATGGCCGACGCTGTCTATAATTCGGCGCGCAGATACCGGATGGATTCGCCGCCCTTGGTGTGATGCAGGCGGCCGAAGCGGCTGTCGAGCAGATTGGCCATGGCGTCGGCGGCGCCGGTGTAGGCATCGGCGACCGTGGCCGCGCGATGGGTGACGGCGACCGGCGGCTGACCGGATATCCGGGCCTCCAACACACACTGCTTATCGTCCGGTCCACCCTTATCGGCGTTCAGATCGGTCAGGTGGACTTCCAGCCGGGTGACCTGATCGGAAAAGCGATCGAGTGTCGCCGAGATCGTCGACTCCACGCGCTCGGCCAGCGATGCGCCGCCGTGGATATTGCTGCCGGTGTTGACCTGAATCTGCACGAGCGTCTCCCATCCGATAGGTGCGGACAGTACTGTCTGCGTACCGTCGCCGATGGTCGCCGACCCGGCTCGTTGCGCCGAATCAGCAATCCATCGGCAATAGCGACACTACCCGCGCGGGGGCGTACTCAGCAGATTCCCAGGTTCACACGGCGGCCTGTGCGGCAATCGGCGACGGCAGATGGCCCGCTTCCGGAACAGCGGTGCCGCGCAATGAGGTTCCCGCGGTCTCGCGCAGGAACGACCAGGCGACGAGCCCGATCAGACTGGCGCCGACCAAATACGCGGCGGGAAACAGCGACCAGCCGGTCGATTCGATCGCGGCCTCGTTGACCAGCGGGGCGGTACCGCCGAATACGGCCGTGGAGACGTTGTAGCCGAGGGCGAACCCCGCGTAGCGCACATGCGTCGGGAAGATCGCGGGAAAGGTCGAGCTGATGGTCGCCAACTGGGGAATGTAGAGCAGGCCGAGCACGATGAATCCCGTAATGGCCCAACCTGTTCCGCGACCCATCAGCCAATACATGGGCAGCGCGAGCACCGCGAGACCGACCAATGAGACCAGCCACAGCGGGCGGCGGCCGACCCGGTCGGAAAGCCTGCCGAACAACGGCAGCACGATCATCATCACCAACTGCCCGATCAGCATCATCGCGGTGGTGGTCGACTCGCCGACACCGATGGTGTTCTTCAGATAGGTCGGCTGATAGGTGAGCAGGGTGTAGTTCACCACATTGAGCGCGACCACCAGCCCGACCAGTGTCAGCGTCTCGCGGCGATAGGTGGTCACCACCTCGCGCAGGCCGCCCGGCGGATGCGGCTGATCGGCCACCTCGGTGAATACCGGCGATTCGTCCAGATGCGAGCGCAGGTACCAGCCGATCAGGCCGAGCGGCACCGCGAACAGGAACGGGATCCGCCAGCCCCAATCGTGCATCGCCGCCGATCCGAAGACGAGCTGGCACAACAGCACCACCGCCGAACCGCCGACGAAGCCGCCGAGGGTGCCGAACTCCAGGAAACTGCCGAGGAATCCACGCTTGCGGTCATTGGCACATTCGGCCAGATACGTTGCGGCACCGCCATATTCGCCGCCGGTGGAGAAGCCCTGGACAACCCGCAATGCGATGAGCAGCACCGGCGCCAGCCAACCGATCTGGGCATGGGTCGGCAGCAGGCCGATACAGCCGGTCGCGGCGGCCATCAGCAGAATCGTGGTGGCCAGCACGACCTTTCGGCCGAGCCGGTCGCCGAGCGGTCCCCAGACCATGCCGCCGAGCGGACGCAGGACGAAGGAGACGGCGAAGCCGAGCATGGTGCCGAGGGTGCCGAGATCGCCGGGGAAGAACGCGTCGGTGAGGTAGGTGGCGGTGGCGGCGTAGACGCCGTAGTCGAACCATTCCGTGGCATTGCCCATCGCGGACGCGGCGACCGATCGGCGCAGGGGTATGGCCTCCGGTTTGCTGTCCGTCATGCGCGCCTCCTCACCGGCCCCGGTCCGGGGCCTCGATTCGTTCGTCCGGCCCGGCCCGGTTTTCCGGGCAAGGGGCACGAAAGCAACCGTTACCCAGGTTCCGAACTGGGCAAACAAGGGCCCCACCCGCGCGCACACGGACGAGTCGGCCGCCACCTGCGGTATCGACGACATTTGTGACTGTCATCACATCGGCGCTCGCGAGCGCCGAACACTGCTCACCCAAGCGGTGTGCAGCGACCGACCGGCTACCGTCGCGGACGGGTGCCTACGGTGAGTAGCTGGCGGCTGGGGCTCGGGTGTGTCCGGTCGCCGATCGCCGCCCGATCGAGCCGAGGGCCGTGATGGCGAACAGCGCGATGGACAGCCAGCCGAACCAGTCACCGAGCCGGGCATAGACCGTCGTGCCCGACGACAGCGGGATCGACGCGAGCACCGAACGGGTCACCGTGATGTCGGTCCGCGCCGACGCCAGGACATGGCCACGGGAGTCGCTGGCCACGAGTTCGCCCAGTTGCGGTGCGCGTGCGATGCCGACGCCGGATTCGATGCCGCGCAGGACGGCCATCCGGCTGTGCAGCCAGTGGTCGCTGGTGAAGTCCAGTGCCGGGACCAGCAATAAGGTCGCGCCGCGCCGCCGGTTTTCGCGTACCAGGTCCGGACCGTCCAGATCGAAACACACCGCCAAGGCCCAAGGTTCGCCGGGAACGCGCTGCCAGCCGGTCCCCGGCTCGAGGTCGTCTTCCAGGCCGGGTATCAGCCGATGTTTGGCGTACTCGACACCCGATGGGTAGTCGATGGCGGCATTCACGCTGGTTGCGCCTCTGGTGAGGACGAGTCCGGCGACGACGTGAATAGTGCGCCGGGTGGCGACCTCGGTCAGCGGACCCGACATCATCGCTAATGTCGATTCATCCGCGGTCCAAGCCTTTTCGGGCAGCACCACCACTTGCGCGCCCTGGTCGGCGAGCCGGTCGATCTCCGTCACCGCCCGCGCGACCATATCGCGACCGGCCGGCGAGTCCACCGGAACGTATTCCGGCGGTTGGGAAAGCGCGAGCAGACCGACCCGCACGATATCCCGCTCCGGCGCGACGGCAAGCCGCCACCAGCCGAATGCCCCCACCGCGACGAGCAGCACCGCGGTCGCGCTTGCGACCCGAAGACGTTGGGCGGCAGTCACTTCGGGTGTCGCAAGCACGGCGATGGCCGCTGGCACCAGCAGGATGAGGAAGGTGATTCCCCACGGACCGGTCAGCGACGCGATCTGAATCACTGGCAGCACGGCGAATTGGGTGTACGCGACGCTCCACCACGCACCGAACGACCCAACCAGCGATACCGAGAACTCGAACGTCACCCAACCAGCTGGCAGCGCGAGCACCGCGAACCCGGGTCGGCCCCGCAACACCAAAGCACGCGTCATCGCCACCAAGCCGCCGAAAACCGTGGCGGTTCCACCCAGCAGCAGCACCGTAACGGGTACAGGTTGCTCGATGGTGTCGATGAAATACGACCAAAACCGCAGCCCGCTCCCCCACCACGCGAGGAACCCGGCGAAGAACGCCGTCGCAGCCGCGACTCGCGGCGCGATCAACAACACCGGCAGCGGTGCCAGAAAAACCAAGCCGGGCAACGGATGCAGACCGGTACCGAAATACCACAGCACCGCCGACACCAGAATGGCGGACAATGTCGGAAAACGCTTCATCGAAAGCTCCACTCGATCGGATGCTCTCTGATGCTTCCCGCGCGCACCGCTGCCCCACATCGCCCTTGCGAGCGAACCCCACCTCACTCCTCCGGAGCGGCCATCGTTGCACCGCCGCCTTTGCGCCACCAGCGAATCGGCACCCACCGAGCGGTCAGCGAACGCCGGCGTGAGCTATTCGAGTCCGGCGGGGGTGCACAATCGCACCGCTCGAACCGCGGCGGCGACCGCCACGAGCGGAGGTATGCGATGGCCGTGTCCGCCGCCCGCCGACCATGCGAGGCCGGGGCCGGAAACATGTGGCAGGTGCCATACGGCGCGGCCGACATGGAGCACCGCCCCACAGTGCTGGAGGTACTCGATGGCCCGATCGGCTTTGCTGATGCCGGTGACGAGCCGGATATGGCGCCCGACGGGACCACCGATGGCGATGGTGGGTCCCGACAGGCCGTTGTCCTGGAAGAACAACTCGACCCCGATTCGCAGCGAAGCGGGTAACTCGATTCCGGCGCGTTCCGCGCCGAACGTCACCACGATCGTGTCGTCGGCGTGGCCGATCGACCAATCGAACCGGTCGGCCGTGGTGGCGGGCTCGACCGGGGAAGCCGTGGGTGTCATCGGATTCAGCGGTGTCGTAATCAGTGTGTTCTCCCTTTTCGAGCATCGACCGGGTCCGCGGAACGCACATCTGTCCAGACGTCGGCGGTGGGACGACACACCGTTACGCTGGTCGATCGATTGGGGGAGCACATCGGGCATTCGCCTTGCCCGGGGTCTGATATCTGGGGTCCAGGTTTGTTCGAGTGGGATGTCGTGGACCGGAAGGACCTTTTCCGTCGATGTTCTCGACATCGAGCGAAAGATAGCTACGAACCGACTGGTTGGCATTCGCAAATTGACAGCTACCCCATGCTCTTCTGGAAAAAGATTTGCTTGAGATCGATCCGGTAAATCCATGACCTGCGTACATTTCCTAGCTAGAGTCCGTGGCTATGACCGATGGACACGTAAACGGCTGCGGGTATGCCTTTGCACGCGATCTGTGGGCAACCGAGAGGTTATGGCTGTCACGGTCCGTGCGGACTATCTTGGTCGGCCTCGCCGGCCAACTGAGCGGGCTCGGACCACAGGCATGGACTCGCTATGAGGATGGTGAGCTGGAATTCGCGCAGGTGCGTGAGTTCCAACTAGCCCTGCTGCGGGTGCACAGTGTGCTCGCGTGCGAGATCGATGCCGGGATGTCGGAAGCTGCCGCCGCGGCGCTCGACTATACGGCCGAGATGGGCGATGTCGCCTCCGCCACGGGCTTGGACCGGGCCCACGCCTATGAACGCTGGGGCGCCCTCACCGCGGTCGGCGAGCGTATCGCGCTCATCATCTCGCAGCCGTGGCCGGATGCCGGGCCGTCGGTCTTGCGGACCCCCGAAGCGCTCTACGAGCGAGATCGGCGATGGTGGCGGGTGAGCAGCGCCGCCAGACGCAACGCTGATCACGCCATCGTGGTTGTCGATCGACAGGTCCAGCGGATATACGCGATCGACCAGGATGGTTGGCAATCGGATGCCACGGGAGCACGGTGGGAGTTCCGCGCACTCGGGTCGGCACCGCTATCGCAGATCCACGTGGACCGTGCCTACGAAAAGGGCCGCCTGCCGGTCCGATTGGGCGACCCCTATCCCGCCCGGCTGGATCGCGGGTGCGTCCCCTGTTACTTCTCGGATGTGCACGATGGCATCTGAACGCGACACCTGGACCGAGATATCGTCCGGGCGTTCGGCGGCCGCGGGCGACGGCGAATTCGCGGATCGCTTGGACAGACTCATCACCGAATGGGAGACCGGGCACGGCCAACCATTGCAATACCGCATGCTCGCCGAGGCTCTCGCTCGCAGCGGTCAGACGACATCCGGGTCCTACGTATCCATGCTGCGGCACGGACATCGATGCCATCCCCGTTTCGAGTTGATCGAGGCCCTCGCGGACTTCTTCGGTGCCGACCCCTACTGGCTCGGCACCGGACTGCCTCGCGGTGAACGACGAACCGATATCAGCGTCATCGCAACCGTTTCCGACGACCGGCTACGGCGGCTGCTGCGGACGGCCGTCGACCTGTCGTCACCATCGCTGTCCATACTCGCGGACCTCGCCGAGCGGATTCGGCCGGGTGACACCGATCTGCCGAAGCTGAGATACACGGCACGACTGACCGACTTGTCGTAATTCGATGCTCGAATCGGGCGCGGTCGGAAGGGGGTGGCGCGCAGGCGATTACAAGGAATCAAACTTTCGGTATGCGAGTTGCCCGATTCTCCGACATTTGCTCGCACCTATCACCTATTTCTGGTGGCGAAGCTGGTCAGGACATTGCGGCTGTGGTTGTCTGTTGGCTCGCTGCTGCCGGTCTGCAGCCGCACGTTTCAGCGCGTCCGTCTCATGTTCCTGACCCACAAAATAGAAAAGGACAATCCGTGATCGAAACCTTGCGCATCGCGGCGATCGGTATCGCATGCGTTGCGGCAATCGCGCCGGTAACCGCCCACGCGGAACCATCCGCCGAACATGACATCGAGTACAAGGTCACCTCGGTGGAACGCGCGGTAACAACCACACTATCGGGAGGGACCTTCGTTCTCGACCACGACCACAGCACGTTCACGATTCTCGACAGGAGCGGCGCGCCCGTCATGGTCATGCCGACGCGGTTCAACGTGGGCGACAAGGTGCTGACGGTCGACTCCTCGCTCAGCAAAGACGCGAAGGAACTGCGGTTGACGCACGCTGAGCTGCGGCCCGCTGCCGCACCGGCCGTGACGCCGGTCGCGTCGCCCGTCGAGAATCAGGCGGCGCTGGCGGAGTTCTCGACCCGATTCGGGCTCGCCGCCACGATCGGCACATTCGTGGGCACCATGATCGGTCTGGTCGCCGGAGGCGTTACCGGATGCATTATGGGTTTGCCACTGTTCGGGGTGGGTTGCCTGCCCGCCGCGATGGCCGGTGCCGGGATCGGCGGCATTCTGGGGACAATCGCTGCCGGGGGACCAGTTCTGGTGCTGTCGGCGGTGGATCTGATCAACACACTCAATGCACCCGACGGTACGAGTAAATGGGCGGAGAGCTCATCGCTGAAACCTGCGAATTAGGCAGCTACGTGATGTGATCAGGCGCGACACGACACCGCTATGGTGTAGCGCCAGAAATTGCTACTGCCGAATTCAGCGCGCCCTCGAAATGCTGCGCAATTCAGTCCGGGGATGCATATACGGCCTCCTTTCGGCGTATGAGGTGCGCCGCCAGCGCGATATGCGTTGGCGGCACTCCTCGCAGCGGTTCAGTCCCGCCCGGGGACTACCAGGCCCGCTTCGTAGGCGAAGACGACTGCCTGGGCGCGGTCGCGGAGGCCGAGTTTGGTGAAGACCGAGCTGATATGGGATTTCACCGTGTGCTCGCTGACGACGAGGGCGGCGGCGAGTTCGGCGTTGGACAGGCCGCGGGCGAGATTGCGGAGGATGTCGTGTTCGCGTTCGGTCAACTCGTCGAGTCGGCGCCTGAGCTCGGGGCGGGGCTGGCCACGGTGGGCCAGGTCGGCGATGAGGCGGCGGGTCACGGCCGGTGCGAGCAGTGCCTCGCCCGCGGCGACCACGCGTACGGCTTCGACCAGTTGTTCGCGGCGCACATCCTTCAGCAGAAAGCCGCTGGCTCCGGCGCGCAGCGCGTCGTAGACGTACTCGTCCAGGTGGAACATGGTCAGTACCAACACCTTTGCACTGGTCTGCGCGCAAATGCGAGCGGTCGCGGCGACACCGTCCATGCGTGGCATCCGCACGTCCATGACCACGACATCGGGCGCCGATTCGAGCGCCCGCTCAACCGCCTCGAGTCCATCGGCGGCCTCACCGACCACGGTGATATCGGGCTGGGCCTCCAGGATCAGTCGGAATCCGGCGCGGAACAGGTCCTGGTCATCGACCACCAGCACGCGCATGCTCAAGCCCCTTGCGCGATGGGCAGTTCGGCGGTGATCTCGAAGCCATCGGTCGAAGGGCTTTCGACCGACCGACCGTGCACCGAAGGCCCGTAACGAAGCCACCCACCGACGGTGGTGACGCGCTCTCGCATACCGATCAACCCGTGCCCGGTCGAACGGCCCACCGCGAGCCCACTGTCGACCGCGCCCTCGCCGATGCCCGAAACCCCTGCACCGATCGACCCGTGTCCCGCCGAACGAAGCCCGCGACCATTGTCGCTCACCCGCACGATCAGTCGATCCTCGTCCCACCGCAACGACACTCGCGCGGTAGTGGCCCCGGCATGCTTCATCGTATTGGTCAACGCCTCCTGCACCACCCGATATGCGGTCACCCCGACATCACCGGAAACCGCACGGCGCGTGCCGAATTCGTCGAAGGAGGCGGTCAGCCCACCGCGCCGCGACAGTTCGACCAGATCGGGTATCGCCTCGATCCCCGGTTGGTGCGGCGGATCGTCGGTGCCGCGCAATGCCCCGAGACTGCGCCGAAGCTGTTGCACCGCTGCACGACCCGTATCTGCGATGCCCGCGAATGCCGCATCGGCGCGATCCGGATCGGAGCGGGTCAGCAGCGGTCCGGTCTCGGCCTGCACGATCATCAGACCGACCGAATGGGTGAGGATATCGTGCATATCCCGCGCGATGCGCAGCCGTTCCCGGTCGACGGCCGCGACCCGCTCCTCGTCGAGTCGGCGCGCCCGCTCCTGCAACATCTCGATCTGCAGCCGCCGCGCCCGCACACCGGTGCCGAGCGCCCAGGCGGTGACGAAGGACATGGCCGCATAGCCGTAGGAGTCCGGACTCTCGTTCGGGATGATCAGGGACAACAGGATTCCGATGCTCACGGTGAGCAGCGCGAACCGCCGCGGCCGGGGCGGACTGCAGGCGGCGATCGTGTAGACGCAGACGATGGTGCCGTAGGGCAGTGCGGGCATGGCGTGCAAGCAGGCCAGTGCGGTGATCGCGGGCCCGACCACGAGCAGTACCAGAATCGGCGCGCGCCGCCGCCACAGTACGGGCGCGGATGCCAGCACGCAGTAGGCAACCACCCACCACGACGCCCGCGTCACGATCGCGGGTCCCACGCTGGCCACCGTGACCGCGACCGCGAGCACGATATCGACCGCACTCGGCGGCAACGCGCGCAGCCGTTCCGACGCCCGGGAGACCACGCCGGTGGTCCGAGCGAGCACACTGCGAGAACTCATAGTGCACCCAGTGTCTCCCGCGTGCGGACCCGCTCGCCTCCCGCGTCCGGATGACCCGACCGTCATCCTCGCGAGCGAGATGGTGTCACAGCGAGCGCGCGTCGATCATCCAGATCTGGATTCCGGACGGTCCGGCGTTGTCACCGATCCGGTCGATCAGCCGGATCAGATCGGCGACATCCTCGTTCCTGGCCAGCAATTCGATGCGCAGACCGGCCTCGACATCGCTGACGAACTGCTGGCCCCGATAGCGTTCGACCCGGCTGCCCCGGTCGTCCACCCGGTAGACCTGGCAGACCACCATCCGTCGCACGCCGAACATGGCCAGCGCCTGTTTGATCTGATCGAAGACGGCCGCGGGCAGCACCAGGGTGATGAGCTTCGCGTCGACGCCGTCACCTGGACTCATCGGGTCATCGATGCCGTACCCGACACTGCCCTGTAGGTGGATGGTGGCATTCACGTGGTCGCCTGATTCCCGGGCGCCTCACCCGATGGTTTGTCCGGCGCACGCTTGGGCAGGGCGGGCGCTGCGGGGAGCGTCCCCACATGGGCGGAGACCAGGGTCTCGTCCGGATAGGCCTCTTCCTCATGGGCCGCGACGTCACCGGTCTCCAACATATGGTCCGGCATGCGCAGACTCATGAACAACCCCAAGAATTTCAGGATCACGACGGTGACGAAGGCGTCCCACACGATCACCGTCGCGGCCGCACCCGCCTGCCAGAGCAGCTGTTTCGGGTGATGCCCGTACAGCCAACCCGAAACCGTCACGTCCGCAACATCATTGCCATTGCCCAGGTACACGATGATGTGCGGATCGGCGAGCACACCGACCAGCAGGCCACCGGCCAAACCCGCGACACCGTGGGTGTGGAACACCCCGAGCGTGTCATCGACCTTCCGGAACAATCTGGTACGCCCCAACTTGTTCCAGGAAAGCCACACCACCGTCGAGGCGACAACGCCGATGATCATCGCGCCGAAGCTGTTGACATACCCTGCCGCCGGTGTAATGGCGACCAGTCCGGCGATCATGCCATTGATCGCGCCCAGGAAATTGGGTTTGCGTTGCGGGCCAGCGGTCATATCCCACAACACCCACACCAGTACGGCCACCGCGGTGCACAGGTTGGTGTTGAGGACGGCGAGCGAGGCGTTCGCACCGCCGAAATACATATCGCCGCCATTGAAACCGTTCCAGCCGAGCCACAGGATGCCCGCACCCGCCGCCGCCATCGGCAGATTGTTCGGCACGGCCCGTTCCCGGTCCCTGGCCAGGCGCGGGCCGATGATCGCCGCCGCCACGAAACCTGTTGTGCCAGCGGCCAAGTGGATGACATAGCCACCGCTGTAGTCCAGCGCGCCCATCGAGGCCCACCAGCCGCCGCCCCACAGCAGGAAGGCGTTCACCGTATAGGCGAAGGTCGTCCACAGTGGGACGAACAGCAGCCACACCTTGAAGTTGATCCGGCCGATAACGCTGCCGAGGAACAGCAGCGGGGTAATGGCGGCGAACGCGAAGTGGAAGTAGGCCAGGGTGGTCTCGGAGAAACGAAGCTTCGGCATCAAGCCGTCGAGCAGTGGAATGACCGCCTGGTTCTGGTTGTCGCTGCCGAGGATCGTATGCGGAACGCCGACCGCGGCCCGCAGGATGCCCGGCCCGAGCTTCAGCGGTTCACCGAAGCCCATCTTGAAGCCCCACAGCACCCAGACCACCAGGACCGCGGAGAAGGCGGTGAAGGCCATCAGAATGGTATTGACGGCCCATTTCCGCTGCACGATTCCGCCATAAAGGATGGCGATACCCGGGATGCTCATCAGAGCGACGAGTGTTGCGGCGACCAACTGCCAGGTGTTGTCCCCGGAGTTGAGCCAATCAGGGTACGGTGACATGATTCTGCGCTACCTCATCTGCGCGCAGGCAGGCGCCCACCGCTCCCGCCCTAGCGCTAAAGTGTCTGTGGCGTAAGGTGTCTCGCGTCACACTGCTTCACCCAGTGTCATCACACGAGGTTTCGCTCCGGTTACGCTCCGTTAAATCTGGATCTCGCGACGGGCGCGCCCCGGCGTGTTCGGCGCGAGCATGGTGGCGATGCCGGTCGTGACATTCTTCGCGAGTGCGGCGTTCACCGGCGCGTGATGACCGAGCAGTCGGTACCACATCGCGCCGAAGGCGAAATCCACCACTAGATCCAGCGGGACCGCCTCGGTCAGCGTTCCCGCGTCGACACCCCGCTGGAGCAGTGCGCGCAGGGCCGCTCGGCGCGGGCCGATCACGGCCTCCTGAAGTCGATCCGACAGGTTGCTATCGCGCTGCGCGTCCGCCATCAGGCCGACCAGCGCCTGACCCGTGACCTTCCGCGCGAGTTCGAAAGTGGCCGTCAGCAGCCGCTCGAGCGCACCGAGCACATCGGCGGTCTCGTCCGGAACCCGCAATTCCGCATGCTCATCGCCCAAGCCGATCAGCGCCTCGATCAGAATCGACGCCTTGTCCGGCCACCAGCGGTAGACCGTCTGCCTGCCCACCCCGGCCCCGTCCGCGATGGCCTTGATGGTCAGGTCCTGGTAGCCGTCCCGCTCGCAGAGTTCCAGCGCCGTGCGCAGGATGGCGCGCCTGGCGTCCTCGCTGCGGGGTCGCCCCCGGGTTCCTGTCATGCACGTCACTTTACAAGACACGATGCCTCGAATATATTAACGAGGCACGATGGTTCGAAAATCATCGTGGTTGGAACTTTCAGGAGGATGTTGTGAGCAACAAAGTCGTCATCGTGGGCGGAACCTCTGGAATCGGCCTGGCGACCGCTCGCCGACTGGCCAAGAACGGCGCGCAAGTCGTCATCGCCGGACGCAACGAGGAACGACTCACCGCCGCCCTGGCGGAACTGGGCCCCGAAGTCACCGGCAAGGTGGTGGACGCACGGAACGAAGGTGAACTGGCCCAACTGTTTTCGGAGGTCGGCCCGGTCGACCACGTCGTGGTGACGGTCACCGGCCCCTCCGGAACGACCCCGTTCCGCGAACTCCGCCTGGACCACCTGCAGACCCATGTCTCCGGCAAACTGCTGCCGCATGTCGCCACGATTCAGGCGGCACTGCCGCATCTGGCGCCCGGCGGCTCCATCACAGTGGTCTCCGCGGCATCCGCGGGCGGCTCGATGCCGACAACCGCAGCGCTGGCCGCCGTCAATGCCGGTGTCGAGGCGATCGTCCCGGTACTCGCGGTCGAATTGGCGCCAGTACGGGTGAACGCCGTGTCACCGGGTGTCATCGATACCGAATGGTGGAACTTCCTGCCCGACGACGCCCGCGCCGAGGTGTTCGCCGGAATCGCCGCGCAGACTCCGGTCGGCCGGATCGGCAGCGCCGACGATATCGCCCAGGCCATCGAATTCCTGGTCAGCAATGGCTTCACCACCGGCATCGTGGTCCGCGTCGACGGCGGCGCGCGCCTGGGCTCGCCCCAGTAGGTCAATAGGTGTGAGAAGTATTCCGATTCGGCGGAAATGACCTACCCCACACGGCTTTTCGTCACGACACCTGCCCGTCCACCATCACATATGGTGGCGCGCAGGTGTGCGGCGACGAAAAGCCGTGTGTGGTGGTGACTCAGTAAGCGATGAACAAGATCTGGTCGCGGGAGTATTCGTGTCCCGGATGCTTCTCGGCCAGATGCGCTTGCGTCTTCGAGACCAGGTCGTCCTCGTCCGTCCCGACGATGTGTTCGCCACAGGGGCAGTTCAGATTTCGCTTCATCAGCGGTCCTTCCTTCTCGCCCGCCAGTCTAGGCACGCCGTCGGTCGGTGCGACCGGACGGGGCGTCATCCGCACCCGGGTCTCCCTCCGGTCGAGTCGGAGCTACTCGCGGCGCTCAGCCCGCAATGATCGCCTCGCACTTGTCGAAGCCGCGCTGCATCGGCTTCAACAACAGCCCGGCCTCCTCCTTCAACCACACCAGCTCCGGTTCGTCGCATGCCGACCACATGCGGCACGTCGGACTTCAAGTTGCCGCCCTTCCTCGCCGTCGCGTCGATACGCGCTCAGTCGTCCAGGCCGACGTAGCGGTCGATGATCGGGAAGGCGACCCGCTCCTTATCGGCGATGTGCTCGGGCAGCAGCGCGTGTGCGGCACTGAGCGTTTCGGCGAGTCCCGCCGCGGCTGTCCGCTTGTCTTCAGCCGCGGCGAACACCGCTGATGACGCCGCATCGCGGACTTGTCCTGAGCCACATGGGATCCAAGCGGTCACGACCGAGCCCGATACGCCGAACGAAACCCGCTCGCTCGGGCACGGCTGTTCGCTCTAGCGTTCTCCGCGGGCCGCTGATCGCACCCTGTCACCGCGTCGGGTACACAGCGGCCGGTCGAGGCAGTTGAAACCACACGGAAGTGAGCGCGCGAGTGAATACCGGACCCGAAATCCGCACTACTGCTGGAATTGTGCTGGGCAGGTGGGAGAACGCCACTGCAGTATTCCGGGGTATCCCTTACGCCCAGCCGCCGTTCGGTGCGCTGCGGTTCATGGCGCCCGTCCGGGCGCAGTCGTGGGACGGCGTCCGAAACGCGTTGGAGTTCGGTCCGCCAGTTCCTCAGGCTGGTTTCGCGATGTCGTCAGTGGCCGGCGGCGCCGGTGATCGAGCCACCGACTGCCTGACGCTCAATGTCTGGACCCCCGACCCCGGTGCTGCCGGGCTGCCGGTGATGGTGTGGATCCATGGGGGCGGCTACCAGGAGGGCAGCTCCGCCAACCCGCACGCCGACGGGGCAACTCTGGCCGGATCGGGTGTGGTGGTGGTCAGTCTGAACTATCGCGTCGGGGTGGAGGGTTTCGCCCACATCGTCGGAGCCCCGGCCAACCGCGGCATCCTCGATCAGGCTGCCGCCCTGCGGTGGGTTCAGGACAATATCGCTGCCTTCGGCGGGGATCCGGGCAATGTCACCGTCTTCGGCCAGTCCGCCGGCGCGGGATGCATCGCCGCTCTGCTCGCCATGCCGACAGCCGCCGGGCTGTTCCGCCGTGCCATCCCGCAGAGTGTGCCGGGCACCTTCTTCTCCCCACAGCTCGCTGCCGCGATCTCCGGGGCGATCGCGGCCGAAGTCGGTGCGCGGGCCAGCGTCGAGGAGTTGGCCGGCATCGCCCCGCGTGCGCTGGTCGACGCCAAGGACACGGTCCTGGAAAAGATGCCCGAGTTCGTCGAGACGTGGGGGCCCATGGCGTTGACGCCATCACCGTTCTCACCTGTCGTCGACGGTGACGTCCTGCCCGAGGCGCCGTGGCAGGCACTCGCCGCTGGCGCCGCACGAGACATCGACCTGCTCGTAGGACATACCCGGGACGAATACCGGCTGTTCAACACCCAACTCGGCACCGAAATGACCGACGAACAGGTGGACACCACCCTCGAGTGGCTCGCACCCGGCCGCGATTACCGCACCTTCTACCCCGAGGCCACCCCCGCCCAGTTGTACGAACTCGTGCACGCTGACTGGCTGTTCCGCATGCCCACCCTGCATCTCGCCCACGCTCAGCATGCGGGGGGCGGACCCGCCTGGCTCTACGAATTGTGCTGGAGTTTCAACCACGAACAGGGCGCTTCCCACAGCCTCGACTTCCTGCTCGTGTTCGGCACACTGCACCCCGACGATGTACGCAAACACCGGTCCGCGTATCCGGACGCTGCGCACCAGGTCACCGCCATCTCCCACCGCATGCGAACCGACTGGCTGAACTTCGCCGCCAACGGAAACCCGGGCTGGTCCCGCTACCACCCGGTCACCCGCTCCACCCGCGTCTACACCGCCGAACCGACCACCCAGCCATACCCCGAGGAACCCTCTCGCCGCATCTGGTCCACCCATCAATTCGACACCCTGTACCTGACGCGCTGAAGTTGGCCGAGGGAGAAGTCGAGCCGAGATTCCGCTTCCGCCAAGTCCGTATCGGTTACGGGCGCGAGTAAGGACCCTCGTGGCGGACCCGCGCCGAAATCCGGGCCAGCAACACCGTGTAGTCGGTCATGCCCTACATCATCGGATATCGCCATCACCAGCCAGCACCGTCCTCGCCCTCACTCGGCGCGGACACCGGCCACGCTGAGCAGCGCCAGGAACTGCCATCCCATTCCACGAGAAACGGCTCGGCATGCGGCAGCGGCTTTCTCCAGACTCGTAAGCCGAGACCACAAAGCTGTGCCAACGCGACGGTCAGGCTGGCAACATGGCCGACGACAGCGACGGTCTCGCCGGGGTGAGCAGCCGCGAGGTGCCGGAAGACGGCTGACATGCGGGCGATGACCTCTCGTCCCGACTCACCATCCGCGACCCGCTGCTCGAGATCGCCCGCGACGACCCATGCGCGCAAGACGTCCGCGGTCCGCTCCCGCGCCGCCAGATCCGTGGCACCCTCGTCCGCGCCGATACCGACCTCGGCCAGATCATCTACCGCAACGAGGCCGCACCCACGCGATGCGAGAGCAGCGGCGGTCTGCCGTGCACGAAGCGCCGTACTGGAATAGATCCGGACGATCGGCTCACCGTCCAAACCACGCGCCGCCGCAGCCGCTTGGCAATGCCCACGCTCGGTCAGCGGTGCCCCGGGCACGACTCCGGCGACACCGGCGATGACGTTCTCCGATTCGGCGTGCCGCAGGCACCACACCCGGACTCGAGTGATCGGTGAATCCATCCTCCACATCGTAATCTGCTTGTTGCCAACGGATTCCGTCGAAGCCGCAATGAGGTGTTGCTGGCTGGTGTACTGCCCGCCACCCGCTGAATCCCACCGGCTTTGCGGTTATCCGGTGCGTCGAGAGCGGGCCAGAGCGAGCCCGCCGAGGACCGTGCTGATCAGCCCCACCACCAACGCAACGTAGGCGCCACCCAGACCGTTGCCGGTGCCGATGCCGCCCTTGGCGGTGGCCGCGACGAGCCCACCGAGGGCCACGCTGACCAGTCCCGCTGCCAGGGCCACGATGGCGGCTTTCGCGCGGTTGCCGATCCGGTCGGCGCGGGCCAGGGTCACGCCGCCGATGATCACACCGACCAGCCCTACCAGGGCGGCTGTGCTGGCCCCGATTCGCCCGGCGCTCAGGGTGTAAACGCTGGCGGCGGCCGGTTGGACGGAGGCGTGCGCGACCGCCGGTGTGGCGAGCGAGAAGCTTGCGAGGAGGGTGGCCGCGGCGGCGCGTGGCAGCGGGATGGACATGAGGTGCTCCTTGTCATCGGTCCAGTGGACGTAGCCTGAGCCTGCCCGTCCGGCCTGCCTCCGGTCGTCGTGCGGACGTCGGCAATTCACGCTGCGGCCGATGCGGTGGTCGACTACCGCGGCCGCGGCAGGAGCGGCGGAAGTACCGCGCATGCGGTAGGCGGCCATTCGTCTGTCGGCACGAGTCGCCCGCGCGCACATCGGGTTAGGGTGCAGTCATGAGTTGGGGTCGGACCGGCGTCGGAGATCGAGCGGTGGCCGTCGGCGCAATGGCGATCCTGCTCGTCGCCGCGCTGTCCGGGCAGCGCCCACCCACCGATCTCGCCCCGCTGGGTTACCTGCTGTTGACAGTCGGTGGTCTGGCACTGGCCGCATACCGTTGGGCTCCGGTCACTGTGCTGGCCGTGACCGGGTTGTGCGTACTCGGTTATCAAGCAATCGGTTTCGATGTCCCCGCTGTCGCGTATCTGTTCGCGGTGTACGGCACGGTGCGGGCGGGACATCGGGTAGTCGCGGTCGCGGGTTCGGTCGTCATGGTGGCGACGCTTCCGCTCGCAATCCTTGCCGCTCACCCTGATCGGCCGGTCGGCGAGGCGTTCGGACAGGGGCGGGACGCGCTCCAAATCGCCTGGCTGATCGCGGCAGGCGCAGCGGGTGAGGCGCTGCGGCAGGCCGAGCGCCGAGCCGATGAGGCCGAGCGCACCCGCGAGGAGACCGCGCGGCGTCGCGCCGACGAGGAGCGGCTGCACATCGCGCGGGAGCTGCATGATTCGCTCACGCACCAGATTTCGGTCATCAAGGTGCAGTCCGAGGCGGCTGTGCATGTGGCGCGCAAGCGCGGCGAAGCGGTGCCGGACTCGCTGCTGGCGATCCGGGATGCCGGTCGCGAGGCCGCACGGGAACTACGCACGACCCTGGAGGCGCTGCGTGACGACGGGAAGAGCCAGCGGCACGGGCTCGCCGACGTCCCGGGCCTGGTGGAACGCGCCCGCGCAACAGGTCTGGACGCGACGCTGACGATCGATGGACAATGCCAGGATCTGCCGACAGCGCTGGACCGCACCGTCTTCCGCATCGTTCAGGAGTCGCTGACCAACATCGCCCGCCACGCTGCCGCGGCGACGGCGTCGGTCCGGATCGACTACCGTCCTGACGCTCTGGTCATACGGGTCGATGACGACGGCAAGGCCACTGCGGACGCTGCGCCGGTGCCGGGTGTCGGGCTGCTCGGGATGCGTGAACGAGTCACCGCTCTCGGCGGTCACCTGCTGGCGGCTCCGCGCAGCCAGGGCGGCTTCTCCGTACACGCCGAACTTCCCATGGACAGAGCATGATTCGTGTCCTGCTGGTCGACGACCAGCCGCTCATTCGCAGCGGATTCCGCGCACTTCTCGACCTCGAGGACGACATCGTGGTGGTGGCCGAGGCCGCCGACGGAAGCGAAGCCGTGGCGCTGGTCGGCAAGCACCTGCCCGATATCGCGCTCATCGATATTCAGATGCCGATCGTCGATGGCATCGAGGCGACCCGGCGCATTGCCGCGGATCCGGATCTGGCCGGGGTACACGTCGTCATCCTGACCAACTATGGCTTGGACGAATATGTCTTCCACGCATTGCGCGCGGGCGCGGCCGGTTTTCTCGTCAAGGACATCCAGCCCGAAGACTTCCTCCATTCGATCCGTGTCGCCGCACGCGGCGATGCCCTACTCGCGCCGTCGATCACGCGTCGGCTGATCAACCGGTATGTGGCCCAACCGCTCGACACCGGCACCCGCACAGGGCTGGATGAACTGACCAACCGCGAACGCGAGGCCGTAGTCCTGGTCGCGCACGGTCTGTCCAATGACGAGATCGCCGAGCGCTTGGTCATCAGCCCACTGACCGCGAAGACTCATATCAACCGGGCCATGACCAAGCTGCATGCCCGCGACCGGGCCCAACTCGTCGTTCTCGCTTACGAATCCGGCTTGGTGGTCCCCCGCAACTCCTGATCTACCAGCCTGCACATGCGCCATTGTGCGCCATGGCCACTCGCATCCGACCCCAACGGTGAGCAGCCGCTACTTCTCAACAGCCTGCGACCCAGCCGAACGACCCGCTGCATCATGCTCGTGGTCGATGTATGTCTGCGAACCTATTCGGAGTCGTCGGCCGACTGCTTCGACCAGCCCTGGCTGGTGATGGCGTAGAAGATTGCCACGAGCAAATACAAGATCAGGGCTACGACGGGCCAGAAAAGACCGATCGCTATGCACACGGCGTAAATGAGGATGCCCGGGTAGGCGCGGGTGGCTTCGCGGCGGGCGAAGGCGGCGTCGAAGCCGGGTTCGAAGAGTTCGGGGCGGTGGACCAGGCGCCACCACATGGGAGCCCAGGGGACGGTCATGATGACACCGGCGATGCCGTAGACGGCGGCGGCCGCGGCGGCGTCGCGTTGTTCGCCGTGCACCACGTATTCGGCGAGAAGACCGGTGGGGAATGGTAGTACGGAGACGCCGAGCAGCAGCATCAGGTTCCACCAGCGGATGACGTGGTCGAGGTGGCGCAGGCGGCCGAAGAACGAGTGATGGTTCAACCAGATGATGCCGATGGTCAGGAATGAAGCCAGGTAGGCCACGTAGGACGGCCAGATGTGGCCGAGTGCTTCGAGCAGATGGCCCGGCTCGTGCTCGGGTACCCGAATCTCCAGGATCAGCAAGGTGATTGCGATGGCCATCACGCCATCGCTGAACGCTTCCACCCGGGCGGTCCCCGATAGTTGCGCGTTCGGGATCTGCCCGTCGTCGACCATGAGTGCAGGGTAACGCCCCGGGCGCTACCCTGCTCCGACTATCGCTGTGGGCTTAGCGCCGTCATGGATCGGGCGCTACGCGTGCTCAGTTCCCTTGCTCCGGCTGCGGATACGCCCCGGGCGCACTGCCGTCGGAGCGGCTGAACACGGGACGGAAATCCGCGCCGACGGTCTCGGCTTGTACCGACGGCTCCGTCGACAGGGCGTCGTGACTGAACAGCCCGGGCGATCGCCCATCTTCCGTACTCATCTCACGAGCCTCCTTCTGATCGGCGACCAATGGCGAATCCTGGCTTACTGCTCAGGAGTCCGCCCGAGTCAACCGTACCTTCACAATGGTGTGACATACGCGCCGGAGATGCCGCCGTCCACCAGGAACTGCGATGCGGTGATGAACGAGGAGTCGTCGCTGGCCAGAAATGCCACGGCGGCGGCGATTTCCTCCGGCTCGGCGAAGCGGCCGACGGGGATGTGCACCAGGCGGCGCGCGGCGCGTTCGGGATCCTTGGCGAACAGCTCCTGCAGCAGCGGGGTGTTCACCGGTCCGGGGCACAGCGCGTTGACCCGAATTCCGTTGCGGGCGAACTGCACTCCGAGTTCCCGGCTCATCGACAGCACGCCGCCCTTGGACGCGGTGTAGGAGATCTGCGAGGTCGCGGCTCCCATGACGGCGACGAAGGACGCGGTATTGATCACCGAGCCCTTCCCACGCTCGAGCATATGCTCGATGGCGTACTTGCTGCACAGATACACCGAGGTCAGATTGACCTCCTGCACCCGACGCCAGGCCTCGATGCCGGTGGTGAGGATCGAATCGTCTTCCGGCGGTGAGATTCCCGCATTGTTGAAGGCGATATCGAGTCCGCCATAGGTGTCGACGGCGGTCTGGAACAGGTCCCGCACCTGGGCCTCGTCGGTGACGTCGACCTTCACGAACAAGCCGCCCACCTCGGTGGCCGCGGCCTGTCCCGCGGCGGTGTCGATATCGGCGACAACCACCTTGGCACCCTCGGCGGCGAACCGGCGCACCGTGGCGAGGCCGATACCGCTCCCGCCACCGGTGATCACCGCGACTCGATCCTGTAAGCGCTGCAACACATCTCCTTGATCAGTTGGCGATGAAGACGTTCTTGGTCTCGGTAAAGGCAAGTGCCGCATCGGGTCCGAGTTCGCGTCCGAGGCCGGACTGTTTGAATCCGCCGAACGGCGTCCAATACCGCACCGAGGAATGCGAATTCACCGACAGATTCCCGGCTTCCACGCCACGGGACACCCGCAGTGCCCGGCCCACGTCATTGGTCCAGATGGAGCCGGACAGGCCGTATTCGGTGTCATTGGCGATACGGATCGCATCGGCCTCGTCCTCGAACGCGACGACCGCGACAACCGGACCGAACACCTCCTCGGTGAGCAGGCGATCCGAGGGCGCCTCGGGCAGCACAACCGTTGGCGGATACCAGAATCCGGGCCCATCGGGTTGGCTGCCGGTGAACGCCACCTTGGTCGACGGTTCGATGAACGAGGCGACCCTGGCACGGTGCGACGCCGAGATCAACGGCCCCATTTCGGTGGCCTCGTCCGCCGGATCGCCGACCCGCACCCCGCGCACCGCTGGTTCCAGCAATTCGAGGAATCGGTCGAAGACGCTGCGCTGCACCAGGATTCGTGATCGTGCACAGCAATCCTGTCCGGCATTGTCGAACACACCGTAGGGCGCGGTCGCCGCCGCCCGCTCCAGATCGGCATCGGCGAATACGATATTCGCGCTCTTACCGCCCAGTTCGAGGGTGACCCGCTTCACCTGGCGCGCACATCCGGCCATGATCTCCTTGCCCACCTCGGTGGACCCGGTGAACACCACCTTGCGCACGGCGGGATGGGTCACGAACCGCTGCCCGACCACCGCCCCCTTACCCGGCAGAACCTGGAAAACACCGTCCGGCAGACCGGCTTCCAGCGCGAGCTCGCCCAGTCGGACAGCGGTGAGCGGAGTCAGTTCGGCGGGCTTGAGCACGACGGTATTTCCGGCGGCGAGAGCGGGTCCGAAGCCCCATGCCGCGATCGGCATCGGGAAGTTCCACGGCACGATCACCCCGACCACGCCGAGTGGTTCGTGGAAGGTGATATCGACCCCGCCCGCGACCGGAATCTGGCTGCCCAGCAGCCGTTCCGGGATTCCGGCGGCGAAATGCAGCACATCGCGGACATTGCCCGCCTCCCAGCGCGCATTCCCGATGGTGTGCCCGGCGTTGGCGACCTCCAATTGCGCCAGCTGCTCGAGATTCGCGTCGACGGCCTCGGCGAATCGGCGCAGCAACCGGGCCCGATCACCCGGCGCGACCTCGCGCCAGCCGACCGCGGCCCGCTGCGCGCGCTCGATGGCCGCATCGGTCTCGTCCGCGCCGACGAGTTCGAGCGTCGTGACGACCTGCTCGGTCGCCGGATTGACCACCTGTGTTGTCGTCACGAATTCCGCTCCCTTCGATAGCTTGCCGCCGCCTCGACCAGTGCCCGCATCAGGCGGGTATCGGTGCCGTCCGCCTCCGGATGCCACTGCACACCCACCAGGAAGGAACCGTCGGTCGTCTCCGCCGCCTCGATGGTGCCGTCCGGCGCGTGCGCGGTTGCGACCAGGCTCTCGGCCAGGATGGCGACGGCCTGGTGATGGTGACAGCTCGCCTTCACATCCGGTCCGGCAATGGCAGCGACCCGGCTGCCCGGCACGGTCGACACCTTGGTCGTGTGGAAACCGCCGGGTGTACCGGAATGGTCGTCGTTGCCGAGCAGATCCGGCAGGTGCTGGATCAAGGTGCCGCCGAATGCGACATTGACCAATTGCAGACCGCGGCAGATCGCGAGGATCGGCAGACCGGCCGCACGCGCCAGCGCGAGCAGCCCGAATTCGGACTCGTCACGGTCGGCTTTGAGCGGGCCGAGCGCGGCATCCGGCGGCGCGCCATAGCGCGCAGGATCGACATCGGCGCCGCCGGTCAGCACCAATCCGTCGAGCCGATCCACCAGCTCCGGACGTGCCACTGCGGCGGGTGGCAGCAGCACCGGAATACCGCCCGCGCGCTCCACCATCCGCACATAGCTGTGCGCGAGCACCGCGCTTTCCACATCCCAGGTGCCGAACCGAGCCTGTTCCACGTAGGTCGGCAGGCCGATGACCGGACGGATCTGCTCAGAGCCGTTCGAAACCACGGATTCGCTCCCAATCGGTGACCGCGGCGTCGAAGGCGTCCAGCTCGACCTGTGCCGCATTCCGATAATGGTCCACCACGTCGTCGCCGAACGCTGTTCGTGCCACCTTGCTCTCGCCGAACAATTGCGCCGCTTCCCGCAGGGTACGCGGCACCCGCGGACGCTGGGACAGGTAGGCGTTGCCATGGAACTCCGGTTCCAGCGCAAGCCGGTGCTCGATCCCGTGCAAACCGGCCGCGATGGTGGCGGCCACCGCCAGATATGGATTCACATCACCGCCCGGGATCCGGTTCTCCATGCGCAGCGACTGTCCCTCGCCGACCACCCGCAGCGCACAGGTCCGGTTATCGCGTCCCCAGGCCAAGGCGGTGGGCGCGAAACTGCCGGGCACGAATCGCTTGTAGGAGTTGATATTCGGCGCGAGCAGATAGGTGAATTCGCGCAGGCAATCCAGCTGTCCCGCGAGGAAATGCCGCATGAGCGAGGAGGTTCCGTGCGGTCCGTCACCCGCGAAGACCGCCGCCCCCGAATCGGCACGCAGACTCACATGGATGTGACACGAATTGCCTTCGCGCTCATTGTATTTCGCCATGAAGCTGAGACTGCGTCCGTCCTGGGCGGCGATCTCCTTGGCGCCGTTCTTGTAGATGCTGTGGTTGTCACAGGTCACCAGCGCCTCGTCATAGCGGAACGCGATCTCGTGCTGCCCGGGATTGCATTCCCCCTTGGCCGACTCGACATACATGCCCGCACCCGCCATGTCATTGCGAATGCGACGCAGCAAGGGCTCTGTGCGCGCGGTCCCCAGCATCGAATAGTCGACGTTGTACTGGTTCGCGGGCCGCAGGTCGCGATAGCCGGAGTTCCACGCGTCCTCGTAGCTGTCCTCGAAGACCAGGAACTCGAGTTCGGTGCCGACATAGGCCCGCAGCCCGCGCTCGGCCAGTCGGTCCAACTGTGCCCGCAATATCTGCCGCGGCGATACCGTGACCGGCTTGTTCGCCGGTTCCACCTGCTCGACATCACAGAGCACGAGCGCGGTACCCGGCTGCCACGGCACCAGCCGCAAGGTACTCAGATCCGGGCGCAAGACGAAGTCGCCGTATCCGGTGTCCCACGACGAGATCGCATAGCCGTCGACCGTTGTCATATCGACATCGACGGCGAGCAGATAGTTACATGCCTCCGTCGCGTGGCCGACCACTTCGTCCAGGAAAAACCTTGCCGCACAACGCTTTCCCTGCAATCGCCCCTGCATATCGGTCATCGCGACCAGCACCGTGTCGATCTCCCCCACTTCGACGAGCCCGCGCAACTGCCCCAGCTCCAGCATCCCCGTACGCATCATGGACCCCTCTCGGCAGCAACCGTGCCAACGCTAGAGCAAAACGGACGACCGCGTGCTGTGACACACAAAACCCGATGGTCGGTTGGTGTTGAATGGCCTGGTGGAGGACGTGCTGGCCGCGGTGGCGGCCATGTAGCTGATCGTGCCCCGCGCGCACCGGCACGACCTGCACTGGAATGAATCCTGGGTCTTGCGGGTGGCCTGGGACCTGGTCGAGACCCGCACTACGCGCCGCCTGCAGCAACTGGCGTTCCACCGACACCGACTTGGACCGAATCTACGAGCGATCATCACCTCCTGCACCAGCCTCGACAAACCAGACGATTAGATGACGTGCCGGGCCTGAGGGCGGAATACTTCCGCCCAATACTCATGTCGAATTGCGTCCCAAAGCCGCGACAGCTCGGGGAACCGCTCGCGCATCTGCGCCAGGTCGGGAGCGGCAGCCGGACTGAACGAGACCAAAGGCTTCGAGTCGGACCCGTTGCATACCAGCATCATTCGAATACCGAGGTGGTCGATCCGCCACTCGGCGAACCAACCGTCGACCTCGGTGCGATATTCGTCCGTCCGGCCACCGTGTCCCCTAGCGGGTATGCGCATCGCCTCGGTTGTGCGCCGGTGCCACCAACTCAGCGAGCTTGTCCAATACCTCACGTAACGTCCCAATCGTGGGGCCGCCGGGCGGCGGTGCGCCGATCTGTGCCGATGCCGGATACCCGATACCTCTCGCGGCGGCGCGCTCGCGGGGGCTCAAAGTCGGTGGCGCGAGTCGGCCAGCATCGACCAGCGTGTAGTACGCCGCCGCTTTCCATACACAGCGATTCACCCGGCAGTCACGGTGCTCGCGCATCTGCTCGTGCGCCAATTCGATATCGGCGCAACCGCACACCTCCGGCGGTGTCACGATCATGTTCTCGCGCATTACGCCACCCCGGACTCGGCCGATACCGATTTCGCGGCCCGTGCCCACGTGGTCGCGGGACATACCGTTTCGAGGTCGAAGTCGTCACATATCCGCGCCGGTCGGTTGTCGACATGGGCAAGGTCGTAGGCCACGATCGCCACTACGTCGAGCCCGGCCGCGATACCGAGGCCGTACCCGATGGGGTCCGGAATGTCCTGCGGGGGCCGCACGGTGTACACATGCTGGTAGCCCAGCGCGTGGGCGTGCCGGACGACCGCGAGGGCGTGGCGTGATGCGTGTGGCCCCGACACATCGCTGCGTACGAAGCCGACAGCCTTCGGCCGACCATCTCTGCCGAGAGCAGATGGTGCTGTATTTGGTTCTGGTACTTCTACATTCGTCATCGCTGTGAACCTCGGGTCGATGTCGTGGCTGATTCGAAGCGTTGATGTCCGGTCTCATCACTGGTCCTCAACGCCAGGTCGGATGTGGCGTGGCCCAGTTTTTCGGTGACGAAGTCGAGGACGAGGGCAAGTGCCGTGTCGTGTCCATCGGCGCCCAGTGGCAGCCACGGCAGCGCCAGTTCATGCAAGACCGCCTCGACGTGACGGTCTGCGAGGGTCCGGAACTGGTGGTTACCGTCTCTGACCTTGTCGGTTCCCAGCGGAATGCGTGGGTCGAGCTGAGTGCGAAAGATCAGGTTGTAGCAGTCGCTGTGGGAGCGGGCCAGTGCTTCCAGATAGGCCGATCCGTCGGGGTCGGCCGTATCGCCCCGGTACTCCACGGCGGCCCTGAAGTAACCCAGAGCATCCGGAACAGCGCGGTCCACCAAGACGACATCGGCGTGCAGCCAGGCCTCGAGTTCGTTGCTGATTCCGCGCGTCATGATCCACAGCGTGGATACCCACGTGTGGTTCCACAGGATCGGCAGTCCCATCCGTTGTGCCTGTTCGCCGAGGTCAGCCACGGTGGCGACCTCGAGGCCGGACCTGCGCAGTTCGTGGGCCAGCCGCGCGAGGAATGTGCTCTTACCGGTGGAATGTGTGCCGACCACCGCTATGGTGACCGGCCGCTCGATAGCGCTCACCACAATCCACCTTCCGATTCCGGTATCGGCAGGAACTTCGGCAGGCCCGCCGCCTCGACCACCTCGGGCCAGTCCAAGCCGCCGTCCTCGATCAGCGCGCACAACAATTGCCAGGCCGCCCATGTGTCGTACCTGGCACGGTGGTAGCCCTGTCCGGCTACGGCGGTGTCGAGCTGCCCCCGCTCGATGAGCTTGTCCAGCGCATAGGACTCCAAGCCCTGCCGTACTGTTTTCGCGAGCCGCAAGGTGTCCAGGATGAGCGGCGGATTCCAGTCGGGAAGATGCGCTGCGAGAACCCGCCGCTCGACAGCAGCATTGTGGGCAACCATGATGCGCCCGAACAACATTGAACCGACCTCGTCGGAAAGCTCGTGCCACAGTGGGCAGTCCGCCAGGTCGGCATTGGTGATGCCGTGCACCTTGCGCGTCACGATTGGTGTTACGGGCCGATGTGGCTTGATCAGCCACGACCGCAATGCCTCGGCGGTCACCGCCCCATCGACCGGCAGCACGGCAATCTCGATGATTTCCGGCGGATTTTGTCCGTTGCCCTCCACATCGATCACGACCAACTGTCGGTCGCGCAGGGCATTCGGGAACGGCATCGTCATTGTGTCTCCCTTTTCGAGGGCCAACCGAGGTCGGCGCGGCCGTGGCGCTGGGGGTGGTGCGGATTGTCGATGTCATGGACCTGGTAGCCGTGGCCGTGTTGCATGTAGTAGCGGCGTTGCTCGTCGAGACCGGCCACGACGACAGCACGGTCGTTGATCTCTATGAGCCTGCCGCCCAGCTCATCGGCCAGGTCGGCGGCCTGCCGTTCTTCGGGCCGGTGCCACGCTTGCGCGCACCGTCGCACCTGAGCCGATGGACAGATATCGCATAGTTCTCGGATGCCGTAGTGGCCGTTGTAATCCGCGAGTGCGTGAGCGTAGGCAACAGCACAACTGGTCTTGCGAAATAGCGGCGACTCAGTTCGAGTAGCCTTGGCAGCCTTGAGGATTCGCTGCTCGAGCGCTTCAGGGAACACCTTGCGCCTGACGCCCTCCGAGTAGGGTTCCGGCAGGCCGTGAGCACGGTAGTAGTCGCGAATCTGGTCCTTGAAGAACAGACCAGTGAACACTGTCGCGTGGGCGTAGTGGCTCAGCTCGAACCCTTGCCGCAGGTGGGTCATCGAGTCGTTGAGGCCCGGCACTATCGGCCGCCAGTACAGCACTACACGATAGCGGCTCGCGTGCTCGAACGCGGTCTGCAGCGAATGGGCCGCGATGGCGGAGTCCACCGGCTCGATGCGCGGATCATCGATGCCTGAATGCGTCAACAGCACAGTGACTTTCAGGTTTGTGATCGAGTTCAACACTCCGCAGTCCTCGGGTTCGACACGCCATCGAGTGATCACCAGGACATGGTTGGTCAGGCCCCGCTCATCCAGCAGCTTCAGCACCTGGAAGGTGTGCGGCTTGACCTTCGGCAACATCGGGTCGGTGGCCCGGTTGAGCAGTTGAATCGGTGTGACATGCGGGCGAAAGTAACGATGCTCGGTCAGCAACTCGACTGCTTCCGCATCGCTCACCAGCGCTCGCGGCACCTTCATCTCGAAGTTGTCGAACAGATGTCGCACGCAGTACCCGCAGTCGAGCGGGCACCCAACTATCCAGTTCAGGCTCAGCCCGGACTTCCGGTACTCGATCACGTCCAGCAGTTCCGGTCGCAGCTTCGCTCGTTGCGCCGCGTCCAACAGCCGAATGCTGCGACTGGTGGTCGTTGACATAGTCTCGGTCTCCCCTCGCTTCGGGGCAGGTTTCGCGCTTGCCCACTTCGAGGGAACCGCCACACCCGCTGGCTCGGGGAGGTGGCAAGTCGTGGAAAGTCGGTTTGCCACACCCCACGGGAGGTAAGAATGAAACTGTGCAGGGGGAGCCGGTGAACGACCCAGTCGCCGAATACGAACGGCAACCAATGGCCGTTGCAGACCGATTGGCGCGCAAGATCAAACAGCTCAGGCTCAATGCGGGCCTGAGCCAGCGTGCCCTTGCCGCCAAGATCGGCTACTCACGGCAGTACGTCTCTATGACCGAATGGGAAGACGCCAACCTCCCCTCTCGGGAGCTAGTAGCCGCCATCGACACCGCACTGGATGCCAACGGCTCACTCATCGCCCTCCGCCGCCAGGCCAAAAACGATCAACAGATCATCCGCAGGCAACCTAGTTGCGCATTCGTGGATTCGAGCAGTCTCGACTACGGCCCCATCGAGTTGCCGGGCGTCGAGGAACTGCCACTACTGCTCGACCCACATGCCGCCGATGTGGCGAAATCCGACCCTGGACAACATCCCCATGAGCTGACTGCGGTAAGCGCGGTCTATCCGTGCCAGGCTGAGGTAGCGGACGAAGTCCGCAGACTTGCGAAAGAGGCTGGGGCCATTGACATCATGGCCATTCGGGGACTAGGAATTCTTGGCCTGAACGACTCACTACTGCGTAAAACTATCCCGCGTGGGACACAGTTGCGTGTGCTGCTACTCAACCCTGACTCGGCAGCGGTCGCCCACCGCGCCGAAGAGATCGGAGAATCAACCGAATCGTTTGCAGCGGGCATCCGGCTCGCGATCGCACGCATCGAAGAACTAGCTGCCCTAGGAAGACCCGTCGAGGTCTATCTCTACGATCAGATTCCCGTGTGGCGCATCATCAGGATTGATGAAGTTTTGTTCGTGTCTGCATTCAACCTCCGGTACGAAGGACACACGTCACCGATCCATCGGATCGAGCCGAACGCGCTAGACGCGTTTCACTTCGCGTTTGTCCGGACGCTGGAACAAGCCTTTTCTCAGGCGGATCAAGTTGTCTGAAATGGAGCCGAGAGTGATCGAAGCCGAATACAAGGCCCGTCTCGCGGACGCTGGTGCTGTTCGGGATAAGTTGGCCGCGCTTACAACGGCCGACGTCGTCTCATATCACGACACGTATTTCGATGACCTGGATGAGTCCTTGACTGCGACCGGCCGCGAGTTCCGGTTGCGGACGATCCGTAACGAGGAGGGCGCTTTGCGCCATCTCCTGACGTTCAAAGACGCGGCAGTTGACCAGGAAACCGCGTCCAAACCCGAGTACGAAACCGTCGTGGATCAGCGGGACGCCATCGAACAGATCATCCAGCGACTGGGCTATCAACCGAAGATCTCCTTCACCAAGCAGTGCGAGAACCACCGGTTCATCGCCGCAGGACGCGAGATGCTCGCAACGGTTGTCACCGTTCCCGAAATCCACGGAACGTTCCTGGAACTGGAGACCCTCGTCGACACCGAGGACGACCTCGACAACGCACTCGCCGATCTCCGCACGGTGCTCACCGCGCTCGAAGTCTCGTCCGATCAGCTCACTACCGAGCTGTACACCGATGCCGTAAGAGCTAGCCGCCACACAAGATAACCAGCACCGACAGTGCGGGCTGCGCTGGCTCCACGACGGTCGGACTGCGACGGGCGCGCGGTGGTTTGGCCCGCCGAACCGACTGGTACCAGTGCCTGTCATGCGGTCCTGCCCGGCTTCGGCGTCAATTCAGGTAGCGGGTTGCGCTGATCGATCCGAGTGGAACGACCGACCCCTATCGCCCCCTATCGGCGGTCATGTGCAACGGCTACAACTCGCGCACAGCATCATCGGCCGGAATTCGGCCGTGCGCGTGCTGATCTGCATGATCGGTCAACGGCCAACGGCGGCCGGGACTTTCGCATACATTGGGCAACCCGGTAGCGGCGGTTGACGGCCGGAATTCGGCCGTGCGATCGGTGGCAGGGTGATCGGACATGAAGACGATCCTGATTACGGGGGCCACCTCGGGCATCGGTCTCGAGGCCGCGCAACAGCTTGCCGCAGGGGGCGAGCGGCTGGTGTTGGTCGGCCGGAATCCGCAGAAGCTCGCCGACAGTGCGGAATTGGTGCGGGCCGCGGGGGCAGGGGCGGTCGACACACTGGAATGCGATATGGCATCGCAGTCGTCGGTGCGCCAGCTCGCCAAGGCCATCGAGGCCGCCTACGACCGCATCGATGTCCTGGCCAATAACGCGGGCGGCTATCACCAGACGCGCACCGAAACCGAGGACGGTATCGAGGCGACCTTCGCAACCAACCATCTCGGCGGCTTTCTGCTCACCGAACTGCTCACCGATCTGCTGGTCCGCAGCGCTCCGGCGCGCATTCTGTTCACCTCCTCGGTAATGCACTACGGCGCGACGCTCGACTTCGACGATCTCGGATTCCGCACCGGCTATTCGGGCGAAAAGGCCTACAGCCGGTCCAAACTGGCCAATGTCCTCTATGCCCGTGCGCTGGCGCGCCGTTTCGACGGCACCGGGGTGACGGTCAACGCCTTTCATCCCGGCGCGGTATCGACCGGCATCTGGACTTCGCTGCCGTGGTTCGGACAACCGGTGGTCTCGCTCGCCAAACGCATCTTCTTCATCTCCGCGGCCGAGGGCGCCGCCGCGCTCACCTACCTTGCGACGGATCCGGGCGTCGCCGAGGTAACCGGAGCCTATTTCCGCAAGACCCGCGAGCGCGAACCTTCGCGCTTGGCCCGCGACGACCGGATCGGCCAGCGATTGTGCGAGGTGAGCGCGTCTTTGGTCGGGTTGCCCGGGTAGCAACCACGCAATCTCCGACAGTGCCGTCGAAACTCCTGGCAACACAAGGAAATACACGCGACACAGAAAGCAGGGGAAATGCTGCGCACGCGTTTCGAGTCCATCGGCTCGTACACACCATCCACCGTCCGTTCCACCGAGGAGATCATCTCCGGACTGACCGTCCCCAGATCCCTGGACCTGGAACGAATTACCGGCATCAAGAATCGGCGGGTCTACGATTCCAGCGACGAGGGCTATGAATCCTCCTTCGATCTGGCCCTGCGCGCCATCGAAGACTGCCTGGCGCATTCCGATTACGCGGCCGAGGATATCGATGTCGTCATCTCGGCCTCCATTACCCGTACCCGCGGCAGGGAAGTCTTCTGCTACGCACCGTCATTCGCAGTCATGCTCGGCAAGGAGATCGGCACGACCAATGCCCGCCATTTCGATGTCTCGAATGCCTGCGCGGGCATGATGACCGGTGTGCTGGTGCTGGATCGGATGATCAAGGCCGGTGTGGTGCGCAATGGCCTGGTGGTCAGCGGCGAACAGATCACCCCGATCGCCGAGACCGCGGCCCGCGAGATCAGCAAGCCCTACGATCCGCAATTCGCGGCGCTGACCGTCGGCGATGCGGCGGTCGCGGTCGTGCTCGACGATCGCGGCGACGATGACGACGAGATCCACTACGTCGAGTTGATGACCTCGGCCGAGGGCGCCGAACACTGCATCGGCATGCCGAGCGACCGATCCTCGGGAATCGCGCTCTACACCGATAACCGCGCCATGCAGAACGAGGGCCGCTACCTCCAGGGCATCAGCCGCATCGCCACCTTCCTGGAGGAGACCGGGCGCAACTGGGCGGGCGAGAAATACGACTACTGGATCCACCACCAATTCAGTGCGCCCGCCATCGAATACATCGCACACCTGACCGAACGGCACTTCGGCACCTCCATGCCGCAATCGCTCAATGTGCTGCACGAATTCGGCAATACTGCGTCGACCTCGCATTTCGTCGTCCTACACGAATATCTCGCGCAGCAGCAGATTCCCAAGGGGTCCAAGGTGCTGATGATTCCGGAGGCCTCCGGAATCGTCTCCGGACACCTCGCCGCGACCATCTCCCGTCTGGAGGCCTGAACCATGCCGACCACCATTCTCGCGGCCGCCATCAATGCCGATCTCGATACCGGCAGCTACTTCGAACTCGCGGCCCGCGCGGCCACCGCCTGCCTGACACAGGCGGGCGTCGTCGCCGACGAGGTCGGAATGCTCATCAACGCCGGGGTTTTCCGTGATCGGAACATCTCCGAACCCGCAGTATCGGCGCTCATCCAGAAGCGCGTCGGCATCGGCCTCGAATACACCCCGGGCCGAGTGCCCGCCTTCTCCTTCGATCTGATGAACGGCGCGAGCGGACTGCTGCACGCGATCTGCGCCGCCGACTGCTTCCTGACCACCGGCGAAGTCGAGTACGCGCTGCTCGTGGCCGGGGATACGCACCCGTCGACCGAACGTCATGTCGACGGATTCCCCTACAGCACAAGCGGTGCCGCGATTCTGCTCGGAAACTCAGGACCCGCACGCGGATTCGGCCCGCTGCACAGCACCGACACCGCAGGCCCCGCCGACCCGACCGCCTGGGTGGCGATGGGCGAGGCGGGTGCGAACGGTCGGCGGGCCATGAGCACCCGTCGCGGTAATGACGACCCGGTCGAGTTGGCCGCCGTTGTCGTGCGCGACTGCCTCACCGCCGAAGGGCTCGATGCCGCCGATATCGCCGAGGGACGCACCGTCCTGCTCGCACCCACCTGGACCCTCGCCTTCCGCACCCGGCTGGCCGACGCACTCGGCTTCACACCGGAGTCGGTCGTCGGCGTCGATCCCTCCGTGGACAATCCGTATTCCGCGGCCCCGGTGCACGCCTACCTGTGCGCGCGCAATAGGGGCGTACTCGCCGGGGCACGCACGGTGCTGTTCCTGGCCGCCGACGACACCTCGGCCGCCTGCCTCGCCTACCGCCAGCACGCACTGGCGCTCGTCGGGAGTTGATGACACGAAAAGCATTGAAACAACTCATATTACGAAGTAATCACCCGTTGTAGTGACAGGATCGGACCGGCGAATTACCCTGACTTCACCGGCTGGATCTTCGGGTGCGTCGCCGCGCCCTTCCCGCTGCGACGATGCCGCATCCTCAGTGCACCCGAGCTGCTCGTTTTCGATGGTGCTCTCCCACAGTCGGGCACACCACCTCGACGAAGGGGCTCCGAGTATGCGTCAGCCTGTCCTACCGCACCGCGCACCCCTGGCGCAGCACGAGCCCCGATCCCATCGCGGGCACTGGGCCGACTTCGCCAAATCCCGGGTCGGTCAGGCCATGGCCGTACTCGGGCCCGCGAGCACCGTCGGCTTGGTCGCCGAACTGCTCGATGCGGATGCGGACGCGATAGCGGCGGTGGTCCAGCAGCTCACCGAAACCCCGGGGGCACGCTTCGAGCATCCGGAGGTCGGCGAGCGGATCCTGCGCAGCACTCCCGAAGAGGTCCGGCAGCAGTTGCACAGCCGGGCCGCGCAACTGCTGCACCACCACGGTTTTCCGGCGTGCACCATTGCCGACCACTTGGTCGAGGCCGGTGCCGCCGGATACCCGTGGGCGGTCGAGGTACTGCTGGGCGCCGCCGAGGACGCGATGACCAATGACCAGATCGATCTGGCCGTCGATCGGCTGGAACTGGCCTACCGCGCCACCCGCGACGCGGGCGAACGTGCCTCGATCGCGATTCGACTCGTCTGTCTCGAATGGCGGATCAACCCGTCCACCCGCTCGCGCCAGTTCACCCGGTTGAAGGCGGCGCTGCGCGCGGGCCGGGTGCCGCATCGCGAATTGCCCGCCGCCATCATGTACCTGCTCTGGCACGGACAGGTACAGCAGGCCGATCACGCACTCGGCCAGCTGAACAGCGGCGATCCCGACGAGGCGGCCCCCGAGATCGACTTCCTGCGCGCCTGGCTGCGGTACTCCTATCCCCCGCATGTGCCACGCCATCCACGCCTGTTCGCGACTGCCGCGCGGCCGCCGCGGGTGCGCACCGATCAGCATTCGCCGCATCGGCACGGTGCCGATCTGCTGTCCGGTTTGTTCACCCAGCCGCTCGATGAAATCGCCACGCTCGCACAGCGTCTGCTCACCAGCCATCGCCTCACCTCGACCACCATCGAAACCCTGGTCGCGGCGGTGCACTGCCTCATCTACAGCAATCGGCTCGATACCGCGGCGGCCTGGTGCGGATCACTGCTGGCCGAGGCCGAGGCCCGCCGCGCGCCGACCTGGCAGTCGATCTTCGCTGGTCTGCGCGCGGAAACCATGTTGCGCAAGGGCAATATTCGCGACGCGACCACCGATGCGGCGCTCGCCCTCAATTACGTACCGGCCGAACACCTCGGCCTGTGGAGCGGCACGCCGATCGCCGCGATGGTGCATGCGCTGACCGTATCCGGTCGCCATGCCGAGGCCGCGGCACACCTGGAAAGACCCCTGCCACGAACGATTTTCGACTCACGCTTCGGCCTGCCGTATCTACACGCGCAAGGCCACCATCACCTCGCCGTCGGGCGGGCCGACGAGGCGCTGCGCAGCTTCCGCCGCTGCGGCTATCTCATGGACCGGTGGAATATGGACTTCCCCTGGCTGGTGCCGTGGCGCAATGACATTGCCGCCGCCCATCTCGCGCTCGGTGAGCATCGGCAGGCGCGCGAGTTCGCGACCAGACATCTAGAACTGCTCGGCGCCGCCGATCGGCATCGCTCCGGTGGCGTCTCGCTGCGGCTGCTCGCCGCCACCAGCGATCGCTATCAGGGCTTCCGACTACTGCGCGAGTCCGCCGCCATCGCCCGTACCGGCGGCGACGACGTCGAATTGGCCACGGTCCTCGGCGAACTCGGCAAGGCGCATCGCGCCGTCGGTGATCACGACCGCTCCCGCGCGCTGCTGCGTGATGGCGTGCGCATCGCCGAGGCCTGCGGCGCCGAGGCGCTACTGCGCGATCTGCTCGACGGCAGACCCCAAACGGGGGCGCAACCACCCCAACCCATGCCCGCACTCACCCCGATCCCGGGTGGGCTCGCGACACTGAGCCCCGCCGAGCGCCGCGTCGCGGAGCTGGCCGCCCGCGGCAAGGCCAATCGCGAGATCGCCGACAAACTCGCCATCACCACCAGCACCGTCGAACAACACCTCACCCGCGTCTACCGCAAACTCGGTGTCGCCCGCCGCGGTGAGCTGTCGTTCGTCCTCCCGACCGGGCGCACCGGATCGACCGATACCGCCGCGTCGGCAACCGGCTAGCGTTTCCGCTTATCACATCTGGGCCTGCTCATATGGGGATTTAGGCGCAGTTGCCGATCGATCAGCGACCCGCGAGCTACATTCGTTCCACTCATCCGAGTTCTGGAAATTCCGCTGAACGAAGGAAGCGAGTGGGTCGCGATGGTAACCAACGAAGGATCGCCGACCAGTGGCGAAGCATTGGTCGAACTGGATGTCTTTCCGCCGGAGCAACACCGCCGCTGGACCGTACTGCTGCGGCTGCTTTTGGCCATACCGCACCTGATCGTTTTGTATGCGCTGGGCTACGCCGCGTTCGTGGTGGTGGTCTGCGGCTGGTTCGGCGCATTGGTGCTCGGCCGGTTGCCGGAGTGGTGCGGTGAGTTCCTGCGCGGGTATTTCGGCTACGCCGCGCGAGTGTACGGCTACCTGGGACTGCTGGTCGACGACTATCCGCCGGTGTGGACCGCGCCGGACTATCCGGTTCGCCTGGAGTTCCCGGCGCCGACGCCGTTGAACCGGGTGGCGGTGTTCTTCCGGCTCATCCTGGCGTTGCCGATTCTGGTGCTGTCGTACTGGTTCAGCATCGGCTGGTTCATCGTCGCGTTCATTCTGTGGCTGATCGTCCTGATCACCGGGCGGATGCCCGGTGCGGTCTTCGAGGCCACCTCGGCGGTGCTGCGCATCGAAATGCGGGTGTCGACCTACACGTATCTGCTGACGCCCGCCTACCTGAAGGGCGTCTTCGGCGATAAGGTCGCGGCCCCCGCGCCCATGCCAGGTGCTCCCATGCCAGGTGCTCCCATGCCAGGTGCGCAGATGCCAGGTGCGCAGATTCCCGGTGCACCCGTGCCCGGTGCGTCACTGACCCAACCGGCACCGCAATCCCCGACCCGCCCGCTGCTGGTCTCCAGCGGTGGCCGCGCCTTGCTGATCGTCATGCTCGTCCTCGGCATCCTCGGCAGCATCGCCCAGTTCACGACGAACCGGGGCAACGATGACGATTATGCCGACTCGATCTCCAGCTCACGGCTCGCCGCGCAGGTCACCATCGACTACATCGACGACACCGGGCACACACCCCAGCACGTGAGCTGCCCCAGTACCCTGGGCGCCGAGATCGGCGCGACGGAAATCTGCACCGTCACCGACAACGGCCGCGAGATCCGTGCCCAGGTTACCGTCGACGCGATCACCGACGGGGCCGCGCACTTCCGCACGGTCATCGAACGTCAGGACTGAAAGGCTAAGTCTGCCTGCGGGCCCGGGCCCGGCGCTTGCCCTCGTGCATGGCCTGGACCCGGGCCACCGGGATGGTGTGGCCCTCGGCGATGAGATCGGCGGGCAAGGTCTGTGGCGCGGGCATCTCCCGAGTCCACGGGTCGTGCTCGCCCAAGAGTTTCGGTGCGGTTCGCACGGTGAAGTCGGCCGGGCTGATATCGGCGAGCTGGGCCCATTCGACGGGAAACGACACCGGCACACCGGGACGCACGCGCGGGCTGTAGGCGGCGACCACGGTCGCGCCGCCCGCGCGCGTCGAATCCAGGAAGACCTTGCCCGCGCGGTCCTCGCGGATGAACTCGGTGGTGGCCAGGGCCGGGTCGATGCGTTCGGCCCTGGCCGCGATCGCCCGGGTGGCGGCGGCGACATCCTCGATCGGGATGCCGGATTCGATCGGCACGAAGATGTGAACGCCCTTGGCGCCGCTGGTTTTCACCGCGCCCGCCAGTCCGTCGTTCGCCAGCGCCTGTCTGATCAGTTCCGCGGCCAGTACGACCTGTTGGAACGGTCCACCCGCTGGCGGATCGAGATCCAGGATGAGATGCGTCGGCCCCTGGGCGTGATCGGCGAGCAGCAGCGTCGGGTGATATTCGACCGCGCGCTGATTGCCGAACCACAGCAGCGTGCGCACGTCATCGCAGAGTGCATAGGTCACTTCGCGTTTGGAGGTCTCGGCCCACACGGTCACCCGCCGCACCCAGTCCGGGGTGTACTTCGGCAGGTTCTTCTGCATGAACGGTTCCTGCCCCGGCCGGATGCGCACCACCGAGAGCGGGCGATCCCGCAACTGCCGAACCAACCGATCACCGGCGAATTCGAGATAGTCGATCAGATCGCGCTTCGTCGCCTGCGCACCGTCGAACAGCGGTGCGTCGAGATTGGTCAGCTCGACACCCGCACGGACCTCTGCCCCGCGTCCACCGGCCACCCGGCCACCACCCGTCGTCGAATCGCTGTGCGATGCGGCACTCATCGGCCAACCATGCCCCGCGGCCCGGGATACGGTCAACCATCGATGGCCGTCGCCAGGCACGGCGAGGTCGGCCGAATCGCGCTCTGAACCCGCGTCAGGATTCGGATGCGCGGTGGTGACCGAAGACGACGAAGGCGAGCGCGCAGGCCGCCGCGGAGGTCAGCATTGCCCAGCCGATGCCCGGCGTGACGAGCCCGCCCATGACGGCGACGCCGAGGGTCGCACCGGCTTGGCGGACCGCGTTCAACAGACCGCCGACCGCACCGGCGGTACCCGGTGGAGCCGCGTTGACGATGGCGGTGACCAAGGCCGGAAGGGCGAAGGCCACACCGAATCCCGACAACAGCAGACCCGACGCCAGCACCGGGTAGGCGAGGCTGGCGAAGACCGCGACGGCCAGCACGGCACCGCCCGCCGCGAGCAGGCCGAGTCCGGCCAGGATCGGGCGGCGCGCGCCGACGCGGGCGACGATCTTGCCAGCCAGCGGTGGGATCAGGGCGAAGGGAACGGTCAGCGGCAGGAATGCCAGTCCGGTCTGCAGCGGGCTCAGGTGGCGTTGCTGTTGCAGCAGCAGTGGCAAGACGAACAGCGCGCCGGTGAGCGCGAAGTTGACCGCCGCACCCGCGAACAACCCGGCCCGCACCCGACCCTCGCGCAGTAGTTCCCGATTCAATACCGGTGCGGCACTGCGTCGTTCGAGGACTACGAAAGCAACCGTCGCGAGCACGGTGCCGCCGAGCGAGCACGCGGCATGCCCTAACGACTGCGCACCCGCCGCGATCAGCGCGTCGGTGCACAGCGCGAGGCCGACGGCCGCGATCAGCTGCGCCGGCCAGTCGATGCGGCGCTCGCCACGGGCGCAGCGCACCGCTGAGCCCGCGCTCAGCGCCAGCACGACAATCGCGATGGGCACATTGACGATGAAGATCGAACGCCAACCGGCCAGCCCGACCAGTGCGCCGCCCGCGATCGGCCCCGCCGCGACCGCCGCACCGCTGATCGCCGCCCAGGTCGAGATCGCGCTGGCGCGCCGTGCCGGAGCCGGATAGAGCTGGCTGATCATCGCCATCGAAGCGGGCACACACGCCGCCGCGGCCACTCCGAGCAGCACCCGCAGCGCGACCAAGGACCACAGGTTCGGCGCGCCCGCGCTCAGCAGCGATACCACACCGAAAGCTACTGTGCCACAACGAAATACCTGATGCGCACCATAGCGATCGGCGACCGCGCCCGCGGAGAGCAGCAGCGCGGCGAACGCGACGGTATAGCCGGTGGTCGCCCATTGCAGTCCGGCGACCGAGATGTGCAGCGACGCCGCCAGATCCGGTTCGGCGACCGAGAGCACCGTCATATCCAGCAACACCATGAAGTACCCGAGGGATATTCCGAGCAGGGCGCGGGTCCGCCCGCTCGACGCGGACGTGCGCGCCCGCGATTGCAGAATGCTCATCTGGTGCAACAGCTCCCGATCAGATCGACTCGAATGGTGACGCGGTCGACTCTGGTCGGGTGGGCACGGCCGCTCCACCGGCCGCGGCGCACGGAGCATTCGGAATATCCGAATGCTCCGGCACCGTTGGCCAGGCCATGGAGTTACGTCAGCTGCGAACCTTCGAGGCCGTGGTGCGCCATCGCACCGTCACCGATGCGGCGGTGGCGCTCGACCTCGCGCCGTCATCGGTGTCGCAGCAGATCCGCACGCTGGAGTCCGCACTCGGGGTCGAGCTTTTCGTGCGCGACCCCAAAGGCATGCGGCTGACCCCCGCGGGCCAGCGCCTGACCGGGTGGGCACGGCGGCTGCTCGACCTGGCCGAACAGGCGACCCGCGAGGTGCGGGCGGAACGGCCGCTGCTGCGGCTCGGCGCACTGGAAACCCTCGCGGGCACCTATGTGCCGCAGGTGCTGGCGCGGCTGGCGCAGCGACGGCCGGATCTCGAGGTCGAGGTGCGCTCGGATCGGGCCCGCGACGGACTGCTCGCCGATGTGATCGGCGGCGAACTCGATGCGGCACTGCTACTGGATTCCGGTGGTGCCGTGGGGGATCTCGGGTTCCCGGCACCGGCCGAACCGCTGGCCTTCCTCGACCTGGACCCGGTGCCACTGGCCCTGGTCGCGGCGCCCACCCATCCGCTCACGGATAAGTCGGCCCTGACACCGGCCGATCTGATCGATGAGCGGCTGCTGGTCAATGTGCCCGAATGCTCGTTCTGGATGGCCGGGGAGCGGGTTCTCGGCTCGGGTCCGCGGCGGGTCAGGGCCGGTGCGGTTCCGGTGATGCGGGCCTGGGCCGAGCACGGACTCGGCATATCCCTGCTGCCGGAATTCGCGGTCGCCGACGGTCTCGCACATGGCACGCTGGTCCGATTGGACTTTCCGGTGCCCGATCTGAGTCTGCGGCTGGTATGGCGGGCGGATCAAGAATCCCTGCCCGGAATGCGCGAGATCCTCTACGCCGCCGCCCGGCCATGCTGACGGCGTTCCCGGCAAATCGGCCGCAATGTCCGTCCGAGTGGTTAGGCTGACGACAAAGCCCTGGTCCCGACGGCGTAGGTCGACCGAGAGGAGTCAGTGATGAGCGTGCGGCAGCCAGCCTGGACGGCCTCAGCCCTGACCGGTGATCTGTCCGGCATTGTCGGAAAGCACCTGATCTACGCCTACGACAACGGCTGGAAGTACGAGATCTACGTGCGCGATTGGCACACGATCGATTCGCGCTGCTTGATGGGACCGATGTTCGGGCGCTGGTCCAAGAATCAGACCGCGAAGCTGGTCCAGCTCAGCGACGATATGTACAAACTCGCCTGGGTGGAGGAGACCGGCACCACCACCGTGATCATCATCTGGCTCGGGGATCGCCGCGTGCACACCACGATCTCCTATCCGCAGTGGATGCTCGACTACCCCGAGAGCACGCTCACCCGCTACGAACACAATCTCGACGCGATTGTCGCCGACCGCGACAAGGGACCGACCTATCCGCTCACGCTGGTCTCCGCGACCGGGCGCATCACCTTCCTGGAATCCCGGGGTATCGACGACGACACGGTGATCAACTGTCCACCGCACAAACTGCCGCCGGGCTACGCCGTGCAGTCCAACTGATCGTCAGGCGTTTCCCTAGCGCCGTAGCCGCTGAGTTATCGCGGTCCGCAGTACCGACAGCGCGCCCCGGACTATCAGGCCCGCCGCGACCAGCGGTGCGAACAGCAGCCATGGTGAGCCCTGGTGGTAGTCGCAGTAGAACCGCAAGGCGCTGCGGTGGTGGCTGCGGATCTTGCGGAACGGCGCCGACCGCATACTGCCGCCCTCGCGATGACGGATCTCGACGTCCGGATCGAGTACGACCCGCCATCCGGCGCGGTGCATATCCAACGCCATCTTGGTTTCCTCGAAGTACAGAAAGTACCTGGCATCGAACCCGCCGACGGCATCGAAGGCCTCGCGGCGGAACAGCATGCAGCAGCCGGAGATCCAGTCGACATCGCTGACCGTGGTCACCGGATCGCCGAAATACGCGCGGGTGGCGGGATTGCCGGGCCACACACCACCGAGCAGGGCATGGGCGATCCCCACCGCGAGCGACGGGAACCGACGGCCACTCGGGTAGGGCGTTCCGTCCAGTCGGGCTATCCGCGGTCCGATCATGCCGATCGTCTTGTCGGTGCGGGCGGTCTCGACGAGTGCCGCTATCGAACCCGGTGCGAGGTGGGTATCAGGGTTGGCGACGAGAATCCATTCGGCATTCGTCGCGGCCGCGCCCTGGTTGATCGCGGCGGCCAGGCCGACGTTCTTGCGATTGCGGATCACCGTGCCGCCGAAGTCGTCGACGATATCGGCGCTGTTGTCGGTCGAGGTGTTGTCGATGCCGATCACCTCGAGCGTCAGTGGCTCGACGGCCGCGGGTAGCGATTTCAAGAAGGGCGGCAGGTCCTCTGCGCTCTGGTAGGTGACGAGGACGAGACCGACGGTCTTCTCATCGCGAGCGGGCATGCCCGCGAACCTAGCAGGCCGCGAGCCGCTCTGTGGGGCCGATCCCGAGATGCTGCGAACAGTTGGTCCCCGGTCAGCCGGTGTTGCACTGATTCACCCGCGACCGGATGGGTACCGCTGCGGTGAGGAGGAACGCACATGACGCGTCCAGTGCCACCGAATCCGAGCCCTATCCCGCCGACGCCGATCCCCGACCCGGTTCCGCCGATGCCGATCCCGGATCCGGTCCCACCGCGTCCCGGCCCCGAGCCGGTTCCCGGCCCTGAGCCGGTCCCGGGCCCCGAGCCGTTCCCTGAGCCCGAACCCGCGCCCGGCCCGGATCCCTTCCCCCGGCCGGCGCCCACCCCCGACCCGCAGCCCGCACCACCGACACCCAGCCCCGAACCACAGCCCGAACCACCTCCGGAACCAGTCCCGACACCGACGCCGCCGATTCCAGACCCGGCACCACACCCGGATCCGAACCGACCGCCACCTATCCCGAACCCCGGCGGACCGATCGATCCGATGGATCCCGCGCTGCCGGATCCGCGTTGATTCCGCACGCGCGAGAACAGTGCGATATCCCTGAGTAACGCACCGCCGCCGCCGTCGCCGACTGCGGCCAGCCATGGTCGGAGACCACGGAGCAGTGTGGTCAGCGACAGATCACTGCGGCGACCGCTTTCGGCGCGGCGAGCCATTCGCGAATATTGTTGCGGACCTTTGTTATTCGCCTGCAATCGCAATATGCGATGACCCCGTCGGCATCGATGCCTGCGGCGCGGCACAGAGCAACCGCCCGTGGCAGATGCTGATACTGGGTGACGATGATCGCGCGGTCGATGCCGAACAGGCTCTTGGCTCGCTCGCAGGTCGCGCGGGTCGACAATCCTTCGCCGTCGGAGCGCACGACCGTCGGATCGACGCCATGGTCGACGAGATACTTTGTCATCGAGGCGATTTCGTCCCCCGAGGTGCCAGCGGCCGCACCGGACACCAGGATCTCGTGCACTTTTCCGGCCCGCAGCAATTCGATCGCCACATCGAGTCGCCCGCGCAGATACGCCATCGGGGCTCCATCCGGCCCCACCCTCGCCCCGGGCACGATCACCACGGGAACCCTCGGCGCGGCCGCGGGTCCGGACCGATGTCCGGAAGACACCAGCCACAACCGGATGTTGGCCCCACCGACGGCCAACGCAGCCCCGGCGACCAGCCCGACCCCTGCCCACCGCACCCGTACCGGTCCACCCTGCTCTACCACGCCGAACTCTCCCAGTCGGTTATGCACTGCACGTGCCCGACCATACTGGCGCGGCATCAAGCGATACGCACACCACTGTCGAGATCACCGTCGAGCAGCGCGATGCCGAGCGTCGTCGCCTGATGCCGCATCGCATTGCGGTGCCGCCAACTCTCGATCAGCCCGGCCTCCCGCAGGATCGATGCGTGTTCGCTGGCCGTCGCGGGTGAAATACCAAGTCGGCGTGCGAGTTCGGTCGTCGAGCAGCCCTCGGCGATCACCTGCAGCGCGGCGGCGCGCGTCCGGCCGAGCAGCGCGGTCAGCGCCTCATTGGTCGCCCGCGGACCCCACGCCGACGCGAAATCGGCGATATCGCGCAGCACCGGAACCACCAGCGTCATCGGCGAGTCCTTGTCGATGGTGGATTTCAGCAGCAGCGGCCCGGGCCAGGCGAACAGCGACGGAATAATGATCAGTCCACGGCCGTCGAGGTGTTCGTCGTGGCAGCCGGTCATGGCCAGCACCTCCAGCACCGGCGCGCGCCACCGCGCGAGCGGCGCGAGCGCGGCGAAGAGCCGTTCCACCCCCTCGGTGGCAAGGGTGCGGGCCATCCGTTCGGCGGCCACCTCGAGATAGGACTGCAGATGCACCCACCGACCGGCGAACGCCGCCGAATGAAATGCCTGGACAGCGGCCGCGACATCGCGCCGCACCGCACTATCGCGGTCGGACAGGCCGCGCGCCCACGTGGGCAGCGGACGCTCGGTCCGCGCGCGGCTGCGATCGGTATGCTCCACCTCTCTGCGCAGTTCATCGCGAGAGGCCAGATGCAGCGCCTCGATTCCGGCGGAGATCGACCGCGCGGCGCGGGTGGGCGTGATCAGGTCGACGAAGGGATCGACGCCAGGGATCAGATCGGCGAGCATGCCGAAGTCCCCCGGTATCGCACGCCGCACCTGACTGCGCCACCCGTCGTACAGCGACGCATCGGTGCGTTGCAGCACCCTGGTGGCCAGCACGGTTTCACCCAGCGCACCGAGCGGTGGCCCGATCCTGATGCGCGTCAGATCCTCGGGTGTGCAATAGATCCGCTTCATGCGCTGCCCCGCATCGCCGTGCCCAGGTATCGCACCACGGTACCCGCGATCACCGCGGACCTCGCACCATCACGGCGAGCACCGGATCCAGCCGCTCCAACTGCTGATCAGCGGTCGACGGCAGCGAGAACGTCACCATCCAGCGCAACCACATCAGCCACCACCGCGTCCGCCCGGCCGCGCTGTCGGCCAGGCGACCGATCGCCAGCGCGAAACCGCCGACCGGCCGTACCGCAACTTCGTTCAACATCTCCGACTCCTGCATTGTCACTGTTCAGGAGCCTAGAAATCAGCGGCCCGGATCCTCACCATGTTTCGGCCGTGGCCTAAACACCGTCGAATAGGCCCTGCCAGCTCAGCCGATCGAGATACCGGTCGAACACGTGCGACGATCGCGGCCGCCATCGGCAGCGATTGCAGTGCCCGTGCCGTGGCCCGACAACACGAGGTAGCGCCCCTATTCCGGATGCGGTCAACGGGTATCGGCATGACCGCACGAATTTTGGGAAGCCGATCTGTGTGAACAGCACTCGAACCATCCCCGAGCAGCGGCACCGGGTGGCGGTCGCGGTCGGCGTGCTCGCCATCGCCTGGGCGGCGGGGTGCTCCACATCCGAGCAGGAGCAGGCCGCGCCGACCTCACCTGGCCCGGCCCCGATATCCGCGGTCACCATCACGATCGAAAAACAGACCTACAGCGACACGCCCCCGATCACGCCGGGCGCGGTCATCACGGTGATCAACCACGATCTGCTGAAACACAGCATCACCAGCAGAAGGCCCGGACTGTTCGACAATGAAATCGGTCCCGGCCAGACCATCACCTTCACCGCACCCGATGAAATCGGGTCACACCCCTTCTACTGCAAGTATTTCGCGCTCATGGACGGCTGGTTGAGCGTGCGTCATTGACGAAATCCGCAGGAGCGGTGCTTACCACATTCCCGGACACGCCGGAGCGGCTGCGACACAGTCACGGTAACTAATGCTTTGCTGACTATCGCATCTGTCCCGAATGTGGAGGGAGTAGATCATCGATGTCACGCATCATCAGCGCCGTTCTGGCCACTGTCTGCATGTCGTTCATCTGCGTCGCTCCCGCGGCGGCCACCACCGACAACGATGAGATCTCCGGTTCGTCGTCGGCCGGGTTCGCGTTCTCACTGGTCCGCGCGAGCAGCAAGGTCATGGCATTGACGGTTGTCCCCGCCCATCAATTCGATTCGTTCGACAAACTCGTCACGCGCGAAAGCGGTTGGGACCCCTTCGCCACCAACCCGAGCACCGGAGCCTACGGCCTCGGCCAGGCTCTGCCGCCGGAAAAGATGGCCACCCACGGCATGGACTGGCGCTTCAACCCGCTCACCCAGATCCGCTGGACCTACGACTACATGATCCAGCGCTACGGCAGCCCCGAAAGCGCCTGGGTGTTCTGGCAAGCGCACCACTGGTACTGAGTCGCTCGTCGAGTGCCCCGATAATTCGGGGCACGTTCGTCCCGCTATCCCTGTAACACCGACCGCAATTCGTCCGATGTTCCTGCTGTGCGCAAATTGGTTGTGGCACAGGGAAATTCGCGTTTGCGATCAGTTCGAGGGGAAGCCATGAGGATCAGGTCAACGGCGTTGGTCATGCTCGCGGTAAGCATTGCGATCGGCACTGCTGGATGCGGCACGAGCTCATCGCCGAGTGCTGCTACCGCAACATCAGCCCCGTCGGCGAGTTCGCCCAATGTGGTGCAGGCAGGCACCACCACCGATCGTTCGCAGCCCGCGGCCGATCCGAAACCCGCGGCGACACCGGCAGCCGAGCCCGCAGTGAGTCCGAAACCCGTAGCGACACAGGAGCCTTCGGCCACACCCGAGCCCGCCGCCGGTCCACCATCGGGAACGACCTCCGCGCCCGCGGAATCCGGGCCCTACGGCAGCGGACACGGTTTGTGCTTCGATGTGAACTCAGCACTCGCCGCCTCCGCGGTCGCTCGGTTGGCGCCGCCACCGGCCGGTGGCAGCTGGGTCGTACAGGGCGGAAGCGGTGATCCGATTCAGGCGGGATGCTCGGACGTGCTGTCGTGGATGCAGGTGGAATGGCAGGGAATTCATCCCGGAAGCCACATCCTGTTCTTCACCAACGGCACCTACCTCGGCACCGCCACGTCAAAGCCATACGGCTACACCGAAATTCTCGGCAAGACCAGGGACACCGTCTCGGTCCAGTACCGATGGGCCAAGCCCGACGATGCGCTGTGCTGCCCGCAGGGCGGACCCAGCGTGGTGACCTTCAGCTCGAGCGGCACCACCGTCCACGCGAACGGCCAGTTCCCGCCGGACAACTGAGGCGGCTGGTCACACGCAGTATTGGCAGGTCCCGCTGGCGGGGAGCTGGATGAAGCACTGCGCGCATACCGCCGGGCGGGTCGGCTGCGGCTTGGCCTCCTGCGCGGTCGGGCCCGCCGAGCGACGGCGTCCCGCCACCTTGGGAAGCAGCGGCGGGGCGGTCAGATCGGCGGGCATGGTGGCACCGTAGTGCTCATAGCACTGCCATCGGGCGTAGGACGCATGTAATTCGAGGTCGTTCGGGATCGGTAGCCCCGCGAGCTCGAGCACATATTTGTAGGTGTCGCCGACAGTGTGGTTGTCCTGCACACACAGCGAGGTCAGCGGCGGCTCGCCCGCATTGTGACAGCGCCGCGCGACCTTACGCAGAATGGCCGCCATCCAGGTCGGCGTCGGCGCCCCGGTCTGCACCCCCGACACGTCCTGCACCCGCTCGGCCAACTCCCCGACGGTAATGAAATGTCCGTATCCCGTGGCAATCTCGGCCAGCTCGGCATGCGCGGCAATCGCCCACGCCACCGTCGCCTCCCGCAATGACACCGGGTCGCCGTCACCTACCCGCCAAGCCCCAGCCGTCGCGGATACAGAACTCTCGATCACCTGATCAAGTTATCGCGCCACCCCCCGATCCACCGAATGACCCGCCGCCAAATGTGGGGTGTCACACCGCCTCGGCGGCATGGCCTTGTTCGAGCCCGCAAAGTCGTGCGACCGTACACCCAATGCGGCCCGGCGTCCGATCGCGTGCGATGGCGGGCGCAACACATCGGTGGCAACCAGATGCATCAAGCCTTTGACGGAGCATCTCGACGGATTCAACTTGTTAGCTAACAAGTAAGTTCTAATCAGCGGAACCCGCTGACCGCTCAGGCTTCGCCTTCGGTGGTGACCTCGAAGGTATTGAGGAAATTGCACACCAGTTGGTAGAAGCCGACGGTGAGCACGAAATCGGCCAGCTGCGTCGCGCTGAAGAGTTCCAGGGCTTCCTTGCGTCCGGCCTCGCCGAGGGTGTGCTCAGCGAGTAGCTGGTCGGTCCACCGCAGAATCGACGCCTCCTCGGTGGACAAACCCGCCCCGGCGCCCGTGACCGCGGCGGTGATGGCGTCCTCGCTGAGACCGACCGCGCGCGCGAACCTTTCGTGATGATGCAGCTCGTAGGGCGATTCGTAGACGTGTCCGACGCGCAGAATCGCCAACTCCCGCAACGGGAACGGCACCGAATTGGTTTGCAGCATCGCAGCGGCCATGTCCAGGAAGCTGCGACCCATGCCGTGCGAATGCGCCACCATTCGATAGATATTCGCAGTGTGGGTGGTCAGTGTCTCGCGCAGTTCGGCGGGCAGGGTGGCGGGATCGGGATATTCCATTGCGGTTCCTCGGACGTCGTAGTGCGCGGGAGTCAGAGCTCGCTGATATCGCCACGAATGGGATCGGTGCCGTCCCAGGTGACGGCGACTTCCCGGATGTATTTGAAGACTTCCCCCTTGGGCCCGCTGATATCGGAGATCTCGATGATCGTGCCCTGGGTGTGCTCGGTGTCGAGATAGGCGAAGCGCCCCTGCGCACCGCCGATGGAACCTTCCTGACCGACTACGTAGCCCAGCGACAGCGCCTTGTCGTAGAGGGTCTGGAAATCCGTGGTCCAGTAGGCGATGTGCTGAGCGCCTTCGCGACCGGAGTCGAGGAAATCCTTGTAGAGCGACGGGGCGTCGTTGCGCTGCTGGATCAATTCGATCTGCACGTCACCGGAGTTGGCCAGGGCCACGCTCATCTGCAGCGGTGAGTCGACGCCGCGATAGGTGAAGTAGTCGGTCTCCACCTTGTGGACGTAAAACCAAGGGCCGATGCCATTTTCGATGAACTGATCCATCGCGGCGCGGATATCGCGGACGACGTAACCGATCTGGGCGATCTGACCGAAGATTCGACTCATTGCAGGTGTTCTTTCTATTCGGGTGGCACCTCGCGCTCCGCAGGGCGGAGCCGAGTGAGAAATAGTTGTTCGACTTCCCGGCGGCAGGCGTCGAGGTCGACATCCGGGTCGAGCAGTTTTTGCAATGCGATGCCGCGCAGCATGCCGACGGTGGTGGTGGTGGCGAGCCCGTGCGCGTCGATATCACGGGAGAACTCCCCTGCGGCCTGCCCCTGTGCGATGCGCTCGGCGAGTTCGTCGCGGAATTCGCGATCGGCGACGACGATGGCCGGACGCAGCTCCGACGGAGTGGCCACCGCATCGGCCCACAGCACCAGCCGGGCTCGATTCATCGGCGGAATATCGGACACGATGTCGAAGTAGGTGCGCACGAAACCGATCATCTGATCCATCGGCGCTGCGGATGCGGTCGACATGATGAGGTCATCCTGGAACCGTTGGCCGACGACGCCGACCAGCCGCGCCATCATCGCGCCCTTGGAGCCGAAGTGATGGGTGACCAATCCGCGGCTGTAGCCCGCGCGATCACCGATCGCGGCCAGCGTCACCTTCGAGGGGCCGATCTCGCCGACCAGCTCGGCGGCCGATTCCAGCAGCCGCCGCTCGGCCTCGGTACGACGTTGTGACACTAGCTTGCTAGCATGCTAGCCTCTGGATGTGGGCGACGAGGATGTGAAGCAGTTCAACGTGTACCTGCCGGTCGGACTGATCAAGCAGGTGAAGTTCCGTGCGATCGAGTCGGGCATATCGCTGTCCGCCCTGGTCGCGGAGGCGCTGCGCGGCTACCTCGACGACACCCACGACCAGCAACCGTGATCGCGAGAAGGAGATTCCATATGGCGACGGAAGGCATTCAGGGCGTCTTCATCGAAACCCACAATTGGGGCAAGGCGGCGCGATTCTTCATGGCGCTCGGCTTCGAACCCGAATTCACCACCGACCACAACTCCGGCCTGTTCCGCAATGGCGACGGCCCCTATGTCTTCATCGCCGAGATTCCGGCCAGCCAGACGCCGTCGACCCAACTCGTACTGACGGTGACCGAACCCGATGCCTTCCGGCCGGGCAGCGATGTCGAGGTGGTCACACCGTTCGAGGAAACCCATTACGGGACAAAGGAAATGACCGTCCGCGACCCAGATGGACGGATCTGGAGTCTGCAGGTCGGAAAGCTCGGCTGAAAGAGTACACCGTGCAGCAGATCATTGGTCCGGAGAGCACCGCGGAGCGGGTCGCACTGTGGCGCGCCCTGCATGTCGAACTCGATCAATCGCCGCATGTCCTCGAGGACGAGGTCGGTCTTCGGCTGGTCGACCCGGCCCCGGGATGGCGCGGCCGAGCGGATATGAATCCCGAGACGACCGCGCTCTCCCGCGCCTGCGTCACGGCGCGCGCCCGCTTCGTCGAAGATGTGGTGATCGAACAGGCCGCCCAGGGTGTCGACCAGTACGTCATCCTCGGGGCCGGACTCGACACCTTCGCCCAGCGTCGACCCGAAATCGGCGCCCGCCTCACGGTATTCGAGGTCGACCAAGCCGGACCCCAGGCTTGGAAGCGCCAGCGGCTAGTCGAACTCGGATACGGAATCCCGGAATGGCTGCGGCTGGTGCCGGTCGATTTCGAAACCGAATCCTGGTGGGACCGGCTCATTTCCGCGGGCTTCGATCCGCAGCGGCGCGCGGTGGTGGTCTCGACGGGCGTCTCCATGTACCTCACCCGGGAGGCGAATATCCAGACGCTGCGCCATCTCGCGGCGCTCGCGCCCGGCTCGACCTTCGTCACCACATTCCAGTTGCCCTTGGAACTGCTCGATGACGAGGAGCGCCCGATGCGCCGAGCCGTCGAGAATGCCGCGCGCGCGAGCGGAGTCCCGTTCCTCAGCCTGTTCAGCCCCCACGAGCTGATCGAGCTGGCCGAAGAAACGGGTTTCCCATCGGCGCAACACATTTCAACGTCCACCCTCACCGAGCGCTACTTCGCGGGACGAGCAGACGGGCTGCGACCCCCGAGCGCCGAACAGATCCTGGTGGCGACCACGTAGCCGCCGGTCAGGCCGGAGACGACACTTTACGCGCGAACGCCGCCCACAGCAGCAGCCCGAGAATTGTCGCGGCAAGCCCGATTTCACATACCAGTGACCACCCACCGGACTGGTATGCGATTCCGGCCGACACCGAACCCGCGACGCCGCCGAGGAAGAAGGTCACCATATAGGCGGTGGTCAACCTGCTGCGGGCGGCGGGATCGAGGGCATAGATGGCACTCTGATTGGACAATTGGATGCCCTGAACCCCGAGATCGAATACCAACAGGGCGGCAATCAACGCCACCACATTGTGCCCACCCCAAGCCAGCAGCGCCCAGCTGACGAGCACGGTCGCCCAGACCGCCGTGGTGACCTCGCGCTGGTACCCGCGATCGGCCAATCGGCCGACCACCGGCGCACCGAGCGCACCGGCCACCCCGGCGAGTCCGAACAGACCGATGGTGAATTCCGAGTAGTGGTACGGACTCGCCTGCATCCCGGCGAGCAGAAAGACGATCGCGGTCCACACCAGCGAAAAACACGCCATGGCAAGGAAACCGAGCACCATACGCTGCCGTAACACCGGATAGTTTCGGATGAGCGCGAAGATCGAGGCGAGCACCTCGGGATAGCGCTCACCCGCTGCGGCCCGCCCGGTGGTCGGTACCAGCGCATAAACGCTCACCGACATCGCCAACTGCAGCCCCGCCGCGACCAGCAGCACCGTGCGCCAACCACCCACTTGGGCGATGGCACCGGACAGCACGCGCGACATCAGGATGCCGAGCAGCAGCCCGCTCATCACCGTGCCGACGATCTCGCCACGTCGTTCCGGCTCGGCCAGCGCCGAGGACCACGGCACCACGATCTGTGCCGCGGACGCGGTGACACCGGTGACAAATACCGCGGGGAGCAAGACCGCGAAATTCGGTGCAGCCGCCGACACCGCAAGGGCCGCGAACGAAGCCAGCAATAGCGCCGGGATCATGCGGCGGCGCTCCAGGAAGTCACCCAGCGGAACCAGCAGCGCGATCCCGGACAGGTAGCCGATCTGGGCCGCGCTCACCAGCAGCGCCGCGGTCGCGATCGAGACATCCAACTCCCCCGCGACCGTGTGCAGCAGCGGCTGCAAGTAGTAGAGACACGCCGCGGACGAACCCGCCGTGAGCGCGAATACGAACACAACCAGACGGGTCAGCTTCACGCCCGCGGTGTCGGTGATCGAGATAGTCACAGTCAAATCGTCCGGGACTCCACCGATCAACAAAAGCGATGAATTTTGATGGAGCCATCTACAGAACAGATATACGCTCGGCCGATGGAGATGCGCCAGATCGAATGCTTCCTCGCCTGCCTGGAACATCGCTCCTTCACCGCCGCCGCCCGGTCGCTGAATCTGGTGCAGTCCGCGGTGTCGACGAGCGTGGCCAAGTTGGAGCGCGAACTCGGCACCCGCCTGTTCGACCGGACACCGCGCACCCTCGAACTCACCGAGGCGGGCCACGCCATGATCGAACCGGCCAAGGCGATGCTGCGGGCCCGGCGCGAGATCGTCGACGCGATCGACGCGGCACGCGGCGAGGTGCGCGGCGAGGTGGTCATCGGCAATCTCACGAACGTGCACACCCTCGATCTGGCCACCGTGATCGCCGATATGCACCGGCGGTACCCGTCGATCACGCTGCAGATGCGTCAGAGCATCTCGGGCGTGGCGGGCAATATCGCCGGACTGCGTGACGGCAGTCTCGATATCGCCCTGGTGGCAGGCATGTTCGACGGTCTTTCCGGCATCACGGTGCACCCGGTCCACCTGGAAACCCTCGTCCTGTGCACCGCAGTGGCCCATCCCCTCGCCGGCCGTGCCTTCCGCGCCACCGACCTCGACACCGTCAGATTCATCGACTTCCCGCCGGGCTGGGGCATCCGCGCCACCGCGGAGGCACTGTTCCCGCAGCGCCGTCCCGTCATCGAGGTCGCCGACCAGACTTTCGCATTGGAACTGGCCGCCAACGATTTCGGCGTCACCCTCTCCCCCCGATCCGTCGCCGAACGAGCCCCCGATATCGCGTATTCCGAAGCCGCCGAGCCGATCCCATGGAAATTGGCCATCGCATACAACGCCGATCGCACGCCGTCCAATGCCACCCGCACCGTCATCGACGCGCTGCGCCGCCGCGCATGAACGCGATCCGCGGTTATCCGACGGGCTCCTGCCGGATTCCGGCCGCCGGAGCGGCACCGTGATAGAAGTATCGGCCCAAACCGATGGTGAAGATGAGCATTCCGTATAGCGAATGCTCGACCGAAGCGGTGAACAGCGATTGCGTCCGCAGATATCGCGCTGCGAAGATCCAGCCCCCGACACCGCTCATCGCGACCGAGATCCAACTGCCGAACAGGATGTGCACATAGCCGAACGCGACCGCGCTCGCGGCCACCAACCCGGTGCCCTCGCCGAAGACCGGGGCGTACCGGTGGAAGAGAAAGGAACGGAAGATCAGCTCCTGCGGGTACACGCTCAGCACCGGATACAGCACCATGACCGCCAACCACAGCCAAGGATTGCGCCGAGGTAGGTCGAATAGGTCGTCGCGCCGCGCCATCGCGACCGCCGCGGTGAGGGCCAGCGCGTTCCCGCCCGCCAAAGCGGCCATCGAACGTGCCTGCGGCCCAAGGGCCTCGGTGCGCCACAATGCGGCACGGTCGAAATCGGGCGAGCGCCGCAGGTAACCGGAGACCCCCAGCGCCAGCGCGAGCAACGCCGGAATCGGGGGCCTGCCGCGCAAGACCGCGTTGTACGCGGTCGCCCCGCCGAAGAACAGTGCCGCATACTCGGCGCCCAGATACACCCGGCGCCACCGTCGAATCCGCACGACCACACCATAGTTCCCCGGCCAGCTCACCGCTCGTGTCGAACGCAACCGGGTGCGGCGCAAGAAAAGGCCCTATGTCCTTTGCCGGACATAGGGCTGCGGTCTCAGCTCACTGCGCGGGCGGCTGGCATCCGGGTGGCGGGCCCTGCTGATCGCCCGGCGGCGGACCCTGGCGGTCACCGGGCGGCGGACCCTGGTGGTCGCCGGGCGGCGGCCCCTGGTGGTCACCCGGCGGCGGACCCTGGTGGTCGCCGGGCGGCGGCCCCTGGTGGTCACCCGGCGGCGGACACTGCTGTCCGGAGTCCGGTCCCTGGGGCTGGTCGGCGCTTGCGATACCAGCGCCGACGCCGAGCGCGCCGAATATCACGACACCCGCCGCGGCAGCCGTCACCAGCTTCGACTTGACTCCCATACATTCCTCCTGAGGGTGGATCTCGATCCGAAACCGTCGGCCGATATCTCGTGCCGACGCGAGAATCGTTGCGCCCCAACCTCTGCCCGGAATGTGAGCAAGATTTGTGCCAGCTGTGAGCACCGCATCCGGGTTTCGGTCATCATCGATGTGGAGCCGGTGAAATGCCGCTGAGATTTCCTCGAGACGGCGATCTCGCAGAGTTGCGCTCGATCGCCGGGACCGAGGATCCGACCGCACCTTCCCAATCGAGTGCCCGGCAGCTCTCAGGTGATCAGGAGGAGTCGATATGCCCGCAATCAATGTGGAGGTTTTGATCGTCGGCGGCGGACCGGTCGGGCTCACTGCCCGAGCGCTGCTGGAACGCTGGGGTGTGCGGGCAATGCTGGTCGAGAAGCGCCGCGAGCTTTCACCTTTTCCCCGGTCGCGGCTGGTCAATGTGCGCTCGATGGAGATCTTGCGCCAGCTAGGGCTCGCTACCCCGATCGTGGCTCGCGCATTCGCACCCGAGTACGGCCGCATCCGCTTCCGCGACACCCTGCGGGACCGCGATTTCGCCACCGCGGCGATGGTCGGGATCAACACGCCGATACCCGAGAGCCCGGTGATCGGTGTGATCACCTCACAGGATCGGCTGGAACCCATCCTGCTCGCCGCGCCAGGCGCACCGATGCGGTTCGAGGTGGAGTTCATCGACCTGGCCGAAGACACCGACGGCGTGACGGCCCTGCTCGTCGACCATGACAGCGGTGCCGACACGCACGTCCGAGCCCGTTATGTGCTCGCCGCCGACGGCGCGAATTCCACCGTCCGGCAACGGCTCGGAATCGACACCACGGGCCCCGGCGCGATCGGGGACGTCACCACCGTCGTATTCGATGCCGACCTGCACCGCTGGTGCGCCGACCAGCCCGCAGGGCTCTACGTCACCGCGCACGGATCGTTCCTCCCGCTCTACCCCGAGGGCGGGTGGGCCTGGTGCGGCCCCACCCCCGAAGACGCCGCGCGTGTCGACTGGCGCGACCTCGTATCGCGCGCCCTCGGCCCCGGCCTCAACGGAAAGGTCGATGTGTGGCGGGTTCAGCACTGGGTGGCCAACGCATTTGTCGCCGAACGCTTCCGACACGGCCGGATCCTGCCGAGCGGCGATGCCGCGCACGCGGTCCCCATCGTCGGTGGCCTCGGCATGAACACGGGCATCGCCGATGTGCACAACCTGTGCTGGAAACTGGCGGGTGTGCTGCACGGATGGGCCGAACCGAAACTGCTGGAAACCTATGAGACGGAACGACAACCGGTCGCCGAGGAGACCCTCCGGCAAGCGGTGGCCAACGCCCAGCTCATGCTCCAAGCCCAAAATAGGCGACGCGAACAGTTGCACAGCGGTGTAGCAGCGCAGGCACAGATCGAACTGCCCTGGACGGAGCGGTATTTCGCCCAGCTCGGTCTGGTGCTCGGGGTCACCTACCGCTCGGCGGCCGTCCACAACGCGGACGACAACCCACCCGAACCATCCGACACGGGAACGGATTACCTGCCCACCACGGAACCGGGCCGCCGTATGCCACACCACTGGCTGACACCCGACCGCTCCACCCTCGACGCCATCGGCGAATGGTTCACGCTGCTCACCCCGGACCCCGACCACTGGAAGCAACAGATCACCGCACCGTGGCCGCTCCACATCGAGCCCGTCACCGCCGAACACGCTGATCGTTTCGGCCTCGGTCCACAGGGAGCGCTGCTCATCCGGCCCGACGGCCACATCGGCGCCCGCTGGTCCGATCGGTCCGCCGACTACTCCGCCCTCCCCCGAGCCCTCGCCGCGATCACCCGCTGATTCACCCCTGCCGGCCCACAGGATCGCCAGGCGAGCCGAGCGCGTCGCGAATCGTGTCGCGTAGCCAACGCTGTGCCGGGTCGGCATCGAGTCGTGCGTGCCAGGCCAGTCGCACTTCGACTTCCGGCAGGGCCGCGGCGATGGGAAACCAGCGCAGGCCGAGGGCCCGGCCGTACTGTTCGGCGAGGCGCTGCGGGACGAGCCCGACGTAGTGGCTCGATGCGACCAGCAGCGCGGCGATGGCGGAGGTGGGCACGACGGCGGCGACGCGGCGTTGCAGGCCCGCGGCGTCGAGTGCGTCGTCGAGTGGTCCGCGAGCGCGGCCACGGCGGGAGGCCGAAACGTGGGGATGCTGGCACAGCTGCGCCAGCGTCGGTCGGCGGTGACGGCCGAGCGGGCTGTCGGCGCGGACGATGCCGACTATTCGTTCGCGGTACAGCACGGCCGTCCGGATGTCGGGCGCCGCTTCGCCCGCGCCGATATCCAGATCGACCGAGCCGTCACGAAGGGCATCGTTGCTCTCACTGCCCTCGGTGACGAAGCGCAGTGTCACGCCGGGGGCGAGCGCGGCCGTGGCTTCGACCGCCGCGGCCGCCAGCGTCGCGGCCACGCCGTCATTGATGCGAATCGTGAAGGTGCGCTTCAGTTCCGCGACCGTGATCTCGCGGTCGGCGCTGATCAGTGCCGACGCCTCGTCCAACAGTGAGCGCACCCGCGGCGCGGTGCGCAGCGCGAACGGTGTCGGGGCCATCCCGCGACCGGCGCGCACCAGAATCGGGTCCCCCATCGCCCGCCGCAACCGGCCCAGCGCCCGGCTGGTCGCCGGGATGGACAGATGCAGGCGCTCGGCGGCGGCCGTGACGCTGGCGTCCTGGAGCAGCGCGTCGAATACGCGCAGCAGATTCAGATCGAGCTGCTCGGGCATAGTTGCATCATACGCAAGAATCTATTGTCAAAGTTGCGTGGCGCGGAGACCGCCCTGGTCCTTAGCGTCACAGCCATGTCATACAACGTCTCTAGCGCTCCGACCTCGCGCGCCCCGTCGGCCCGTCCAGTCACGCAGCGCGGCCTGCTCGTAGCCATGTGCGCCTGCGTCGTGCTCGTCGTCGGGATGGTCGCCGCGATCAACCTCGCCGTCCCGATGCTGGCCGCCAGCGCACTGCACCCGTCGGCATCGGCACTGGTCTGGATCGTGGACACCTACGTGATCGTCTTCGCCTGTCTGGTGATTCCCGGCGGGGCCGCGGGAGATCGCTTCGGGCGCAAGGGGATCCTGCTCGTCGGCCTCGGACTGTTCGCGGTCGGCGCGCTGCTGTCGGCGATGGCGCCGAATGTGGCATTGCTGCTCACCGGCCGTGCGATCACGGGTGTCGGCGCCGCCGCCATATTGCCCAATACGCTCGCCGTCCTGCTGCACGCCGTCCCCGTCGAACGCAAGAGCGCGACGATCGCCGTCTGGGCATCGATGACGGGTATCGGCGGAGTCGTCGGCAATGTCGGCGGCGGGGCGGTCCTGTCGGGCGGATCATGGCGTTGGCTGTTCACCGCCGCCGTGCCGATCTCGCTGATTCTGTTCGTGCTCGTCGACCGGGTCGCGCCGATCTCACCGCGCCATGACCGCCGCCTCGACCCGCTCGGCACGGTATTGCTCGTCGGCGCGTCGGTCGCACTGCTGCTCGGCATCGCCGAGGGACCGGAAGCGGGCTGGGGCAGCGCGATCGTCATCACCGGATTCGGCTGTGCTGCTGTCCTTTTCGTGTTGTGGACGATCGTCGAGCTGCGGTTGGAACACCCGCTGCTCGATCCCCGATTGTTCCGCCTCCCCGCTCTGCGCAGCGCCTGCCTCGGCATGACGGCGGTCTTCTTCGGCATGTTCGCGCTGTTCTACGTCAACGCGTCATTCCTGCAGTACGGCAAGGGATTCGGCGTGCTGCGGACCGGTCTCGGAATCATCCCGCTGACCGTCCCGATCATCCTCGGCGCGAAGTATGTCGGGCGTCTTTCACAGCGCATCGGCCTCGACGCCACCATCGCTATTGCATTCGTCTTCGTCGGCGGTGGAATGCTCGGACTGTCCACGAGCGGCGCGCGGACGCCCTATCTCGCCTACGCCGCATGGCTCGTCGTGACGGGAGTCGGAGTGCTGCTTGCGCTTCCGACACTCTCCGGAGCCATCGCAGGCTCGCTCCCACCCGCACAAGCCGGGGTCGCAGCCGGATTGCAGTCCACGACCCGCGAATTCGGCAGCGCCCTGGGCGTCGCCGTGATCGGCACGGTGCTCACCGCGCGGTTCGTCGCCGTGCTACCACACGACATCCGCACCGACCACGATCCGCACACCGTGGCCCGGGCACTCGCCACCACCACACCCGACCGCGCCAACGATGTCATCACCGCGTTCGTCTCGGGCACCGACTACGGTCTGCGGGTGATCGGCGTGACCGTACTCGTCCTCGGCGCGCTCGTGGTGCTCCAGTCACTGCTGTCCCGACGTGGACGCGCACGCTCGACTGGACGGTAACCGGCCATCACCGAAACTGCGGTCGATCGCGAACTGCCGACACGCGAGGTCGCCCGAACCGCGTCTGCCGAACTTCGTCGAACACCGATCGGTCAGCACGGCGACATCCGGTGGCGACATGCGCCGAGCGGTCGATAGTGGACAAGATCGTCGAAAGTCTGTCTGCTGTGGGATGAGGTGAGGGAGCATGGAGGACGGCGCGCTGAGCGCGTGGTGTCTTCTGATTGTGTTCCGCGATCTACTTCCACCTACGCAGGAGGACGAAGATCCATGATGACTATCCGGAAATACCGACGTCCCACCCTCGCTGTGACTGTCTTCGGGGCGATGGGCCTGGCCATCGTGACGGCGGCTGCTCCCGCCCTCGCCGCGAACACCATCGACGTCACCGGCGTCGGTCCGGCCAATATAGGGGTCGACTACAGCTGCGACGCCTCGGCCGGAGTCACCGCCATCAAGGCGATGGTGGGCGATCCCCAAGCCGACAGTCCCTCGGCCACTGGCACACAGACTGCCGTGACATGCGACGGAGCCTCACAAACCGCCGTGATCATCCTCGCCGGAGCCGCTGGCCAGCATGCGCAGTTGTCGGCCGGGCAGACGGTGCAGGTGCGAGTCGCGCTGGTCGATCGCGTCGACACTGTCATCTCCGGGCAGGCCAAGGTGGTCTCGCTCGGGTAGCGCCGCGCGCCGGAAGCGGATCGCTGGCGGCGGAACCGACGTCGACGATCCGGCTCGGCGCGGCGACCGACATCCACACAGCGACAACCCATCCGGCACCGCCCGGCGTCCACCGAGGCTGGTTCTAGCGCTGCCGACGGCGAACAAGCTGATTGTCGAACAGATCCCGTCGGTACTCATTTCGTTGGGCTCCCCAGCGCATGCTCACTGCCCACGTCGGTGATCTTCCAGCCCGCGTTCTTGTTGACGGTGACCTTGTAGGTCACTGTGGTCATCCCACCGTCGGGCGTCTGGACGCTCGTGGAGGCGGCGGTGAGGAAGACGTTCACAACGTAGACACCGCCATTGTCCGACATGACCTTGGCGGCATCGGGAGTAGCGGTCGAGGTCCAGTGCAGTGGCGTAATGAGGTCGCGCAGCTTCGGTGCGGTGGTGTCGAATTTGGCGGCCAGTTCGGCGGTGGTGTTGGCCTTGAGTCTGCCCACCCAGGAATTGAAATCCTGATAGTCGATGGTGGACGCGCCAAGAGCGTAGTCGGTGGCAATCTGTTCTGCCTGGCGCTGATCGGCGGCGGTGGCGTCGCGGTCCGCGAGGTTGCCGCGCGCGACGGCCCACAGCGTGCCGAAGGTGATCGTGGCCGCCAGCATCAGCACACCGGCCGCGGCGACAACCATCGTCGACACCGGCACCCGCACGGTTCGGTGTGCGGCGGAGAGTTCTCCGGCCGAGGGTCGTGTCGTCTCGGGGGTCTCGTCGTCGGTAGCGGTCTGCGCTTCGGCTGTTGTCGCCATGGTGTCTCCGGGATCTGTGGTGATGGTGCTATTTGACGGTGATCCGCAGGTGCAGCGCACTGTCATCGCCAGTGGCGTGCAGCGCTTGGGAAATGAGGCTGCTCAGGTCGATTCGCCCCGCCGCTGTGCCGACGGATTCGGCCAGGGGTCGCAGTGCGGGCGCGAGCTGTCGCAGCTCCGGGCCGGACTCGTGCAGAAAGGCGACGAGCCGGTTCAGGAACGGCAGCAGGCCGTCACCGCTCACGTAGTCGTCCGGCAGGGTGCCGCCCTCGTGATCGCGGACTATGTTCTCGACGACATCGACGACCTCGCGGATCCGGCCGCCGAACCGACCCCAGTGCGGCCCGCTCTCGGCGAATGCCGGTCCGGCCCAGTCGCTGTCGGCACCGACCCGCTGGAGTTGCTCGAGCAGGGTACGCAGTTCGCTCGATCGGGACAGCAGCATGGCGGCCAGCAGCTGCGTGGACCGGCCCAATTCGGGAACGATCTGCTCGGTGCCCGCCAATCCCCGGGACAGGGTCGAGACCAGCTCGCCCAGCGCCTGCGGATCGAACTGTTCGAGGAGCCGGGCCATCGCGTCGGCCATCTGCGGGATGGACACCGGCATGTGCACCTGCACGGCATCGACACGCTGCCGATCGGTGAGATACGGAGCGCCAGTTGTCGTGTCGGGCCGGAATTCGATATACGGCTCGCCCATCGCCGAGAGCTTCTCGATCGCCACCGAGCTCGACGCGGGCACCTGGTAGCCGTGTTCGATGCGCAGGTCGACCACGACACCGCGGTCGGCCGCGGTCACCGCCGTCACATCGCCGACGCGCACCCCGCGATACAGCACCGGCGACTTCGGCAGCAGCCCACCGGAATTCGGCAACGCCATGGTGAGCCGGGTGTAGTCCCGCAGCCAGTCGACGCGGACCACGTCGAAGCCGAGGTAGCCGACGCCGAGCACGAGGACGGTCGCGATCGCGCCGAGCGAGACGAATGAACCGCGTTTCATCGCACCATTCCGATCATGCGCACCGTGTCGATCATCCGGGCGACCTGCTCATCCTTGGGCAACGCCGCCGCGCTCGTGAGATCGACGCCGGCGACGTTCACCTTCGGTCCGTGCTTTGGCGTCGAAGATGTCGGCACTGGTCAACGACAAGACAGCGCTCACGATCATGACCAGAGACCGGACCTCCGCGGGCAACCGGGTTCCGATCCAGTTTCTCGCCTCTTACCTCGACTACCGATCAGCCGTGAAACCAGCGCACTTCGACGCCTGCCCGATACTGCTCGCCCAGCCCGCCGAAGACCGCTGGTCACCCCTGCACTCGAGCCAGCTGGTGCTGTCACCCATCACCGCTGTGCCGGTGCACACGGTCATGCTGGACAACGCCGGGCACTATCCGATCGAGGAGCCGGGGCTCACTCAGATGCAGAATGCCATCGCCGAATTCGTCATGAAGTACACGCAATAGGGCTGGACAGGATCCGCAGCCAGGACAACCTCGGACACTCCACAGCTCGATCCCGTCCGGAATCCGGCTGACCGCTCACCACGCGCTCACCGCCCCGACACTCCGAGCGGACGGCCGATCCTGTCGCGCTTGACACTGATGGTGCGCTTGTTCTCCCAGCCCTCCTCACGCAGCCAGTCCTCCAGCGTACGCAGTTGCAACTCCGGGTAGCGCCTGCGCAGACCTGCGACGTCGGCCTGGTAGCCGCCGGCGTTGAACCAACGGAACATCTGGTAGAACTCCTTGCCGAGTGCGACACGCACGATCGGCATCGGCAGGCGCCGGTACTTGACCGGGCGCCCCATGACACGCGCGAAGACCTCGGCGGCGTGGCGGTTGGTCAGCTCGCTGCCCGCGATCTCCAGCTCGGTGCCGAGAAACTCCTCGGGTCGCGCGAACGCGAGCGCGACGAACTTGCCGATGTCATCGGTCGCGATCGTCTGATAGGGGATATCGGCGCGCACCGGGTCGACGAGCCTGCCCTTCAGCAACCCCTTCTCGACCGCCGGGATGTAGTAGTTCTCCATGAACGACGCCGGCCGAAAGATCGTGGCGGGCAGGCCGAGCGCGCGGATGTGACGCTCGATCACGCCCTTGGTCTCGAAGTGGTCGATGCGCGATCCGCGCTCTGCTCCGCCCACAGAGGAGAACACCAGGTGCTCGACGCCGGTGCCGCGCGCAGCGTCGGCCACGTTGCGGCCCTGCTGGACCTCACGTTCGGCGCCGACACTCCAGAAGTCCTGCACGCTATAGACACCATGGGCGCCGATCATCGCGCGCTCGAGACTCTCGACGTCGTCCATATCGCCCTGGACGAGCTCCACGCCCGTCGCCGCAAGCGACCGGGCTCGCGCCGAGTCGGGATTGCGTGTGAGCGCCCGGATCGGCATCCCACGCGCAAGGAGGTGACGCACCACCGCTCCACCCTGTCGGCCCGTGGCACCCGTGACGAGGATGAGTTCGCGCTCCACCATGGTGTCAGCCCTCGCGCAGCCAGGCTCGCGCCCGGCAGGTGCCGTCGAAGTGCGTCTGCTCGAAGCCATCGGCGGACATCGCGTGCGTGATGGCCTTCCAGGCAAGCTTGATCGAGCGTGTCTGCTCGTTGTGCGTCATCGACCAGTACTCGGTGTCCTCGACGAGCCACATATCACATGCCCCTCTCGAGTTGGGTTGATACCTCTGCCGGGAACAAATGCGTGCCGCCACCTCGGATGAACCGGAGGTCGAATCGTGCGGATCCTCACGTGCCGGGTCGCGACCAGGGCCTCGAGGCACGCACCGACCAGCTCGTTCCAGACTATTGCTTCGGTGGCGAATTCGGGAGGTGTTGGCAACCGACCTGATCCCATCTCCGTCGACGTCGCGTCGCGGCCGTCTCACAGATCAGAAACGATGCACCGACGGGCCAGTGCCATCGAGCTGGCCCTGGATCCGACATTCGATGCAAGACCGATCCGAAAGATATTGTCGGACCACACTTTTCGGCCTAGCGGAGAGCGTACTCAGTGCAGTCGAATGGCGTCGATCTTTCGACTGGCAATCACCTCACCCCATTCCGACAGCAACAGTTACGCGCGGGTGAGGCGGCGTGACATCAGCATGATCATCGACCAGGTGACCATGGCTAGGTGGTGTTCGGGAGGTCGCTCGTAGTCGCGGACGTATCGGCAGTGATCCAGGCCAGGGCGCGCTCGACGAACTCCAGTCCCGGAGCTCGGAACGCAGACGAGGATCCGGAATCCCTGCAGCGTCTGGACATCCGCTCGAGCCATGTGTCGCGCCGTTCAGGCAGGTCATGCTCCGGTCGGCGAGCCGATTGTTGAGATCAAGCCCGAGCCTTGAATTGCAGGCGGGAACCAACATGGTTCGAGTAGGAGGCATAACGTACAAGGATCCCCAGGTTGTGAGCCTGAGGATCTTTTGTGAGTGGACCTTGGGGACCTTACTACAACACAAAACGCCAGGTAGAAGCCCTGGAAACACTCCTCCGCAAGCTACCCGACGCGACAACGACCCCCACACGGGTGCCGGGGCACAGACCCAAACGCCACGCCCTACAGAGACGCATCACCACCGCCGACCGCGCCGCAATAGTCGCCGCCTACCACTCCGGAGACCCCATCGCTCAGCTCGCCACCGACTGGCAACTCGCCAAAGGAAGCATCCTGGGAATTCTCCGGGACGCCGGCGCCACCATCCGCCACCAACGACACCTCACCCCCACCGAAATCAACCACGCATCACCAGCTACCAACACGGCGAATCCCTCGCCCACATCGGCCAACGCCTCGGCGTCGCCCACACCACCATCCGCACCGCACTCCAACAACGAGGCATCCCCCGCCGCGACACCCACGGCCGACCACAATGAACCCAAGTGCCGGTCCGAGCTGTCGGCTCGATACGGACAGCGTCGCCGACTACGTCGTCTCCACCAGCGGCATGGACATCGCTCGGACCAAGAACGGCGTCATCATCGCATTCGCGGCTAACGGCTCGCCTCCGGGCAGGCCTCAGCCGAGTTCGTCCAGTAGCTCGCAGACTTCCCGGACGCGGGGATGGTTTGGCGGGTACCGACTCTCATTGAATGCCAGGCACCGACGCGCGAGCCGGTCGGCCTCCTTGGGACGGCCGAGTCGGGCCAGCACTCGCGCCAGGTTCTCAACTGCATTGATCGTGTCCGGGTGCGAAGCGCCTCTCATCCGTTCGTAGGCGGCAACGCTCGCTCGTATTTCCGGCTCGGCTTGTCGGAAGCGGCCGAGTCGGTAAAGCGCTGTGGCTAGGTTGTTTTGTGCACTGGCGAGGAGTTCCCGGTGTTTGTCTTGGCCGGAGAGCCCGCGGATGATCGCGCGGAACTCGTCTGCGGCGTCGGTGACCCTGCCTAGACCGAACAGGGTCGCCGCAAGGTTGTTACGGGACTGGGCAGCTTCGATGCTCGTGACGCCGTGGACGCGCTCGTTTATCTCGATGAGAGAACGGTAGATCTCCGCGGCCTCGTTCAGTAAGCCGCTGACGCGCAACGCGTTTGCCAGCTTGTTACGGTTCGACATCGTCTGTGGATGCTCGGTGCCGTGCAGCCGTTCCAGTCGCGCGTCGGCGTCGCGGTGCAGCGCCTCGGCCTCGGCCGCCCGCCCCAGCGCGGTCAGCATGTAGCCGAGCGACTCGGAGGTGGCCAACGTGTCGGGGTGGTCCGGTCCGAGCACACGTTCGCGCCGATCTAGTACCTCATGCATATGCGCTTCCGCGGTGCTCACGTTCCCAAGTTCGAACTCTATGTCGGCGGCCTCGTACTCGACGCGCAAGGTTTGCTCGTCATCGGGGCCGAATACGTCACCGCAGAGCACGACCAATTGCTGGTAAAGCTTCAGTGCGTCGGCTCGGCGCTGCGGCTCCTGGCTCAACGCGAGCGCGAGTTGGTGTAGCGCCTCCAGGGTCTTCGGGTGCGATATGCCGACGTGGTCGCGGGCAGCGTTGAACGCCAGGCGGGCGAACTCCAGGGCGGATAACGTGATTGTGATTTCGTGGACCTTGTCCACAGGTGATTGGTCCGAACGCTTCGAGCGCCAGAAAGCCATGTCCCCTCCATAGTCCTGCCGATGATGGCACGCTGTGCCGAGGCGGTGCGCGGATATCGTCGAACTTCTATGCTCCCGTGTGGATATACGCGGCCCACACGATCGGTGGATAGCCTCCGTCTCGGAACTCCCGTATGACCGCGTGCAGCGCCGCTGCCGAGCGCTGTGGATCTGGTACCACTCTGCTGGCGTCCTCGATCAGCTTGGTATGGAAGCCGATCGCGATGCGGCTCGCGATTCGATCATTGATCGACCAGAGCGTGCCGATCACTTCTGGATAGCCAGCGAGCTGGAACGCGCCTGCGATATGCAGCGCCTCATCCGCGAGAGCAGGTGTGCCGTGGGCGGTATGGCAGGCCGAAAGCACCGCCAGTCGCGCGGCGGGCAACCGCAGTCGTGACACGTCCAGGAGGGTCAATGGGCGCTCGTCGTGCATCACGAGCCGGCTCGCCGACGGGTTGTCCCCGTCGCTGACCCCGTGGCAGGCGAAATGCACGTAAGCGTGGCTAGGCAATGCGGCCAGCACCTCGTCGCGAGTGGCGGTCGGACCGGTAAGTTCGTCGGTAGGCCACAGCGCAGCCAACGCCGCCGCTTCCTTACGCGCGTACGGCAAGGGGCGCTCGCGGCCTGTTTCTGGCATGGACACCACCAGCAGTCGCCCGTTCGGAAGCGGCCCGGTCGAGATGGCCGCCCGGGCGTGTCCGAGCGCTCGCACGGTCGGTGTGTACGAGGAAGTCACGCGGTCCAGCACTGTCAGAGGCTCTGACTCCCTGCGGCCGTGGTGTCCGGCCGCGTGCAGGGGCAGCGAGGACAACGGGCCGCCTGGCGACCACCAGAGTCGTTGATGGGGCGACGGGCGCAGCTGATCCAGGATCGGGCCGGTCACGGTGTCCCACAACCATTGCAGGATTTCGGTGACCATCCGGTGCCCGTCCAATTCGCTCGGGCCCGGCACGCACGCCGCGGCCAGTGCCGCCTGGAAACGCCTGGCCTGCCGGTCGGCATCATCCAGGGTCAGCTTGGTGAGCGCCACTGTGATCAGGTCGTCGCGGCGCACGATCAGCGCGTCACAACGGTGGCGGCTGAGGTTGATCAGCACCACTGGGCCGACGGCCGCGCAGGCATGGAGTTCGGTCAGCGACGGTGGTTGCAGGAACTCACCGAATCCGGGCAGTGTGCGGATTTCCGCCAAAATGTCCTCGCGTAGTGCCGCTCTGGCGTGCCGTTCGTCGCTGTCTTCTTCGTCGCTGTCGATCGTGTCGGTGGCCTCGGCCAGTTGCTGCGCGAGCGTGGGATGCTGTTCCCGCAGCCGCCCCAGATCGCCACCGGACTCGAGGGCCTGGCTCATCAGGACGCCTCGTCCCTGTTCCAGCCACCGCAGGGCCAACTGGGGATCGCCGAGTTGGAGTGCGCAAGCGGCGGCGTCCGCGGCCACTCCGGCGAGCTGGACCAGCCCGTGCTCTCGGTCGGCGCGGGCTAGGCGGCGGCTGGTGACCTGCGGGATCAGCGTCATCGCGAGTTCGGCCGCGCGCTTGGCCTGCGGCCAGTCGTCTAGGCGGGCCGCAGTGGCCGACCATTCGCTTGCCGCGAGCACGATCGACAACGGCCCGGACGCCTCGTCGGTCGCGCGAGCGAAAGCTCGTCCGGCAGCGCGTAGCGCACCTGGGTCCGCGGTGCGGTCATGTTGCAGGAGTAGCAGTTTGCCGTGCTGCCGGTAGTAGCCGGCACGCATGGCGGCCGGCACCGGATCGGACCGGACCGCGCGGCCCATGTAAGCGATAGCGCGGTCCAGCGCCGTGTCCTGGCCGCCGCGGTGGAACTCCGACAGCCACATGTTGCTGAGATTGCTCAGGCAGCCCGCGTGCCCGGGCGTCCCGAACGGCGTCTGTACCAACACCTCTTCCAGCAACTGCAAGGCTTCCTGATGATCCTCGACCTCACCTCGGGCCCGGGAACGCAGATACAACGCATTGGCAAGAGTTTCCAGCCAACGCGTGGGTGTATTGCCTGCCGTGGCCCGGACGACCTCTCGCGCCGCTGTGACCGCACGCTCGGCAGCCTCCGGATCACCTGTGCGCTCGAACAGATTCTGTTGCGCGATGCCGAGCGTCGACACATATTCCGTGCGCCGCTGATCGCCAGGAGAGGTGCCTGCGATCGCCTCCTCGAGGACGCTGATCGCCTCCCGCAGCGCACCGAGGTCGCGGAAATGCAGGAACCGCTCTCGCAGGGCTACCGCGAGGTTGTTGAGCCGGGCCGCACGCTCGGCGGCGGGGGCCGGCCGTCCGGCTGTCCAGCGCAGTACTTCGATCGCTTCGGTGAGTACCTCGACATCGCCACTGTGCTGGAACTGCCGCGCCAACGCCGCGGCCAGGCTGTTGCGCCGGTTGGCCAAAATCTGCTCGTCGTGACCAGCGTGATTGACGGCACGCCGGAGCAGTTCGACACTCTCGGCTAGGTAGGCGAGATCGCCGGTCGCTTCGTACCGGTACCGCAGCAGAACCCCGGCTTGCCAGTACATCTCGCCGTGTAAAGGGTCGGACGCGGCGAAGGCGCCTGCGGCCTGTGTGGCGGCCTGGATACCTTCGGCCAGGCACGTTGCATCACCGGTGAAGTCGTACTTCGCCCGTAGAGACCCGGCGAGGTTGACCAGCAGCCGAGCGCGGTCGGATCCCGACAATGCCGCCGCGGTCCGGTGTGCCTCGATCGCGGCGTCGAGATCGCGGATGTGGCTGCTGTGGTCGAACCGATGGTCCAGCAACAGACCGAGCTGATGCTGAATGCCGGCGTAGTCCGGGTCTTCTCGCGCAATTCGCGCCAGGCAGAAGCGGGCTAGGCGAATGGACTGGTCCAATTCGTCGGAATCTCGATCGAGTTCGTACCGGTGTCGCATGATGCGAACGAGGTCGCCGCTCTGGGTCGGGGTGGCACCGGTTTCGGTGGCGATCTTCCTGAGCAGCCGCAACGATTCGTCCAAATCCTCTCGGCGGCGGCTTGTCTCGAATCGGTGCAGTAACAAGTTGGCCAGATTTCCGGCTGGCCAGGCCGGATCGATCACCGGGCTGTGTTCGGCCAGTTCGAGCGTCCGCCGCATCAGGGCGATGGCCTGGTCCAGCTGCCCGCCGTCGCCGGTACGGTGAAACTGCGAAACATGTTCGGCAGCAGTTCGGGTCAAGGAAAAGGGATCGTGATCGGGCATCGCGGCGGGCCCCTACTTCGCGGTCGTTACATGCACGAGCACCCACCATGATCGCTAGTGTGGGCGGTTGGAACAACTGTGAAGGGGGCGATGCCAGCGTGAATACAGGAGGCCACGGTAGGCCGAGACAGGTCGACCATCGGATCGAGCAGCTGTGCGCGCGCCTCGCGGAAAGCTCCGGCCCGCTGGCGACACCGGGGCCGATGCGCGAGCGGGCGAGGTCGATCGCGGCCGCCATACGCGCTGGCCGCCCACCGGCAGACCTGGACACAGAGCTTGATGAGTTGGAAGACTTGTTGTTGCGCAACGGTTTCGCTGCGGGGTTGAGTTCCTCGCGGTCGACGTACACGACACTACCGGGAATCGGCGGCATCGGTGGCGGCCATCCTTCCCTGGAAGTATTGGCCTGCCCTGCCGACGCCTGCGACCGGATGCAGGCACCCGACCCCAGCGCGCCCGCACCGACCTGCGCGGTACTCGGCCAGCCCCTGCGCCTGATCCGGCTGCGGCCATGACGCGCTTCCTGGAGGCGCTGGCAGGGAAACTCGCCGAAAAGTGGCTGACCCTGCTCGTGCTTCCCGGGACTCTGTACCTGGCAGTGGCGATCACGGCACTTGAGCTCGGACAACGTCACTGGTACGACCTTCCCATGCTGCGCGATATGCTCACCCGGCTCGCGTCCCAACCTGCGGCCAGGACCGCGGGCACCGTGGTCCTGGGCTTGGCGGGACTGCTCGCCGCCGCGTCGGTTGCTGGCCTCGCTGCCAAAGCACTGGGCGCGATGATCATTCGATGGTGGCTGGCGCCCGCGCGCGACCCGATCAGCCGTTGGCTGCTCGCCCGTCGGGCCGTGCGATGGGAGCGCGCGCGGACACGGTTCGAGCAGGCGCGGCTGTTCGCGGGCCGCGCCCAGCGCGACAACCGACCGGACGCATCTGAGCTGGTCCGCATCGCCGAAGGCCACAACGCCGCACGCAACCGGATCGCACTGGAGCCACCGCGGCACCCGTTCTGGCTCGGAGACCGGATAGTCGCCGTCGACCGCCGTGTGCTGCGCCGCTACCAACTCGATCTCGCCTCGACCTGGCCCCGACTCTGGCTGATAGTGCCGGAAGCCGCCCGCGCCGAACTCGGTACCGCCCACGCAGCATTGACCAGCGCTGGCCAGATGGCCGGCTGGGCCTTGAGCTACCTAGCGCTCGGCACGCTCTGGTGGCCAGCGGCAGTGGCTGGCGCGTTCACCGCGCTGGCGGCCTGGCATCGCACCAAGGAATCCGGTGACGCACTGGCCGCGCTCATCGAATCCGCCGTGGACCTGCACGGTCGGACGCTGGCGGAGTCACTAGGAATCACCTGTCCCGGCCCGCTCACCGCCGAGATGGGCACCGAAATCACCGCTCTGCTACGCAAGGACACATGATTTCGGGTCGGAGGTCTTTGCTGCACGTGTCGGCGGTCAGATCGAAACAACTGCTCAGCGCGCCTCGGGCGAGCACTCGGACGCCCACTGACAGCATCAACGATCGGGTTTCGAGTCGCTATCAGCCGGAGGTTCTCCGACCGTGATTGAGCAGGTCGCTCGGATCACTACTCCCAGGGGTAGCGGCCCGCTTCGTATGCGGCTGCCTCGTCCTTGTCGTGCAGGAAGCGCGGGTGCATGTCCTCCTGGAGCGAGGTGTCGCTGATCGGCCACGGGTGCCACTGGTTGCGTAGGAGCTTGAGCAGGAACTCGGCCATGCCGCACGGGTATACCGTCCATTCGAGGTCCAAGCGTGTGTAGACCGCGACCGGCCATTGGTCCGGGTCCGGGTCTGTGGTGATCCAGCACAAAGTGTCGGCCGCGGCTGTTCCGCCCCAGATGAGCAGGTCCTCCAGCCGATACCGGCCCCGATCGACGAGTGCCCATCGGTTCACTCCTTCGTCGGCAAGCGCGCGCTCCGAGAGCCTCGAGACCTTGAGCATCTGTGACTCGGCCGAGGAGGCAGTGGGGGTGAAGACACCGACCATATCCTCGATCCCGCCGCTGCCGAAGGTTGCGACGAAGGCTCGGTAGTCGGCCGGGAAAGAGGTTCCGTAGATCCGCTCCGCCGCACCCCAGTCGATAGTGTCCCCGCACGTCGGCCCGATGCATGACAGCACTCTGGTGAGACTCGCCATAGCAGCGGGCTGATCCTCACTCACGCTGCAGTTCCCATCGGGTCGGGGCCGTCCTTGCTCATGTTGTGGCATTGTTCCTCGAGCCTGTGCATCTCGTTTGGCGAACTGAATCCGCCGGATTCTCGGCGAATGCTATAGCGCCGCTACGACATATCCATCGACACGAATGCGACAGAACCGGCTTGTGCCTGATGTCTTTCCAGTTCCACAGGCAAGCCGCTGGGGCTGGCCCGCCGTCGCGAAGACTTGGCCGATGTGGCTCCCGGATCTCAAACGACAGAAGCGGGTCTAGCTCCACAGCCCGGTCGCTGCCGCTTGAGCATCGGCAGTCGACGCCACCCGGTCAGCCCCGAGTGAACGCAGATAATAGCCGCTGACCGCGCAGATATCCGCACATGCCGATGATCGGGGCACCGGTGGACGAAATCGCCCACCGGTGCTGACCGGTCACGTTTCCGGCAGGTGCCGTGCCCGCAGCTTTCCGCGGATGCCTTCCGCTGCGATGAAAATTCGAGATTCGGTCCGACTGGTCCTCGCGAGCACGGCGTCCAAGATCCGGTCGCGTCCCGACGGCAGAGCGGCCGCGGACGCCACCTCGATGCGCCGACCCGAATTGTCGGTAATCTGCGCCGTAATGAGCACCACCGCGGCCCGCAGCAGCAGCGCCGCCTGTATCGGACCGACATCGTCGATGAATCCGTGCGCGTACTCGTTTCGCAGGTTGAGTCCGATCGGCCCGAGTAACTGCCAGCGCAGAAAGTATGCCCAATCCTCGTCCAGTGCAAGCGTTTCCAGCTCGTCGAGGAGGACGGGCAGGTACGGGTAATTGCCGGGATTCTTGGCCGCTTGCACCTGATAGATGCCTTCGTCGAGTTGGCGGAGTAGGGCACGGGCGGCGGCTTCGATTTTCGGGATCACAATCCCTGCGACGGCTTCGTGGTCTCGGGCCCAGAAGTACCCGAAGCCCTTGGCCAGGCTACGGGCAAGCCGCGGATCGACGGCACCCAACTCGATGAACACAACGGTGAGTTCATCGACGGCGGGGACACCGTATCGGTGGCCGATGCGCTGGAGGGCATCGGCTAGAATTCCGCCGTACAAGTCGGCCTGGATCCCGGCACTGCGAGCCGATGGCAAGAACATCGCCCTCACACCCATCGCGGCGACATTCCATCACAGCCTTCATCTCGAACTCCGCGCACCGCTCGAAGTGGGCGACGCAGGCGAGGCGACCATAACTCTCACCATGAAAGGACGCGAGCCACGGGAAGTCTGGCGTGGCATCGAACTTCGGCACGCAATCCGCAACGCCACCACGGCACAGATTCATGTCGACGGGAACTTTCTATCGACCGCAGCACTGGGATCTGTCGCGCCGGACGAATCCGGAGCAGAACTGTCAGCTCTAGCGGATGCTGCACGTGACCTCGATCTGGTCCAGGACCGGACCGGGACCATCTTCGCGATGCCTGACGAGATCGACACGGTGCAACGAATTTGGCTTCGCGCTCTGCGCATCATCCTGGACGGCGGAATAGCCCCATTACCACGCAGCGCAGTGCAGGGCTACACCCACCCCGGGACCACACTCCCCGACAACAAGGACGGCGACCTGCACAGCTCGCTGGTCAACTACCCCGTCGGAATCATCGAGCTGTTCGGCCGCCCGCTACACCTTGGTGGCCCGTTGCGTTACCCGAGCGAACGCGAATCGGACCGCGTCCGTTGCGGATTCTTCGCCGCGCGCAACTGTGCTGCGAACCGCGCGGTACGGCCGGCGCGGCCCGCAGCCAGAGTCCGCCGTCGGCGCCCGGCGACATCCGTGTGCGCCAGTGCGAAGCGCATCGAGTCGGTCACCGGGGAGGTCGATTCACCAAACATGTTGCGATGCAACCACTCTCGACGGGGACGAATATCGCAGCTTCGAATATTGCGCATCCGCCACTCAAAATGGCGTTAATAGCATATGGCAAATGCTGGATCCGTCGCCTATGTCGTCCGGGTTATTTCAATTCGCTGATACTGGTTATCCCGGGGCCCGGGTACCCGCTCCAGTCCGCGACGTAGGTGCCGCTGCCTTGACCTTCATAGGCCGCTATCCAGCCAGCATTTGAGCGTCTGACGATGAGAAAGTCGCCAAGGTCGCAGTTTTCGTAGACGTCGCTGTAGCTTTCCCGCCCGATGGTGATGACCCGGATCGGCTCGGCATAGCCGCCCCGTACCGCAACCACAGTGACATCCGTGTCCGTGTCGTTGTACAGCCGGTACTTGTCGGTGAGGTGCACTCTGGTTGTCGCCGGCGTGATCTCGGGTACGGGAGGTAACGTGCCCTTCTTCACGTCACTCTGAACTGCGTGCTGCTGCTGCTGTTGCTGCTTCATCGGCTGGGCCTTCGCTACCTTGGCCTTCGGCTTGCCGGTGTTGTCACGGCTCTCGCTACTACCAGACATCGAAACCTCCGTTGCGATTCGTCGCACCCCGGTCTGGGGGGCGTCTCACGGCACATCGATGAACTGCTCAGCCAGCGCGAGCAACACGCTGCCTCAATAAGCGTGACGGCCCCATTTGCCCATGTCAACGCGTTCCGAGTAAAGCCATCCAAGACCGGCCGTACAGCTGAAGCCGATGCCGCGATAGGCGGAATGTCGGATCTGACTGCCCGTGGTCCGGCAGGACGTCTACCGCTTAGGCCGGGATGCAATGCATCGACATGCCCATCGTCGTCGCATCGGCCCCATGCGCGCCGAAGGGGACTGATGCAGGATCCGGTGACAGTTTGACCTGCACCAGTCCCTTTCGTGATGCTGTTGGGCAGCATGTGGTTTCCCGGGTAGTACACCCGGTTTGCGTCGACCTTGCCGGCCCCAGGACTGAGGTACCGTCCACCGGAGCCGTCGAGGGCGTGGCCGTCGCTGCGCAATAGGTCGAGGCTGGCCTTATGACGACTTCGTATGGAGGCGTGACGCGGTGGGGTGGGATTCGTGTATCTGGTGTTCGTCGTGATCCGCTCGATGTCGGGAAGATCGCTGCAGTGCTTGTCGGGCTCGCGCGACAGCAGAAGGCTGGGAATACGGGTGCCCGCGGCGGTCCAGCGGTGGTCGACGGCAAGACTTCAGGGCCGGCGCCGGCTGACAAGCTCGCGCGACGGCGGGTGAGGCGGCTCGATCACGACGAAGTCATGGCCTTGATAGAGGGCTACACCGCGGGCGAGTCGACCTATGAGCTCGCAGACAGGTTCGGTGTCGACCGCCGGACCCTCAGCGCGATCCTGCATCGGCACAACATTCCGCTGCGGCGGTGGGGCTTGTCTTCGCAGCAGGTTGACGAGGCGGTCGAGCTTTACGGTCTCGGCTGGTCGCTCGCTCGAATCGCCCGGCACCTGGCTGTCGATCCGGAAACGGTGCTGAACCGTCTGCGCGATCGAGGTGTCCGGAGGCGAGACACGCATGTACGTGCCCGGTCTTGACATCTCGGGAACCACTAGCCATCCATGCGGTCGGTCGAGCACAAACAGTTTCCGGCCTGTTCAATGCCAAATACATGGCAAGTCACCTTGCGGGGATAGAACACGAAAGCGGCTTTGAGCAGGGCGAATAAGGTAGAGCGCCTACCTGCTTACATCTGCGGTTGGACGTATACGCCCTGTTCAATGCCGCTTTTTGCCTCGAAAAGTGGAGCTAAGGGGACTCGAACCCCTGACCCCCACACTGCCAGTGTGGTGCGCTACCAGCTGCGCCATAGCCCCGAGTGGGTTGCTTTCAGGTTTCCCTGACTGCCTGAACGAAGTTACACCACTGGCGTGTCGGCAACCAAATCGCCTTGATTCAGGGGTGGCGGAGGGGGTTGCGCGAACGTAGAATCGAACACATGTTCGATAGCGACGATCTCTCATCCGTGGACTTCGGGTCCATGAGTGACGAGGGGCTGATCGAGGCCCTCCGGGCGGCGCATGGGCGGGCGGCGGTGGCGCAGGCCGCTGAGGTATTCGCGGTGCGGGAGTTGTATCGGCGGCATCGAGCCGAGAGTGCGGAGCCGGGGCCAGGCGGGGTGCGGGCCGGGGAGTTCGCGGCCAGTGAGGCCGCCGTGGCACTGCAGATCGATGAGGGTACGGCGGGGGCGTTGATCGATATCGGTCTGGCACTGGAGGATTCGTTGCCGCAGACGCGGGCGGCGTTTGCCGCGGGACGGATCGATCTGGCGAAGGTGCGGGTGATCGTGGACAACACCTGTGCGGTGGCCAGGGAAGTGCTGGACGTTCTGGAGCCGCGACTGCTCGAGGCGGCAGGGCGGAACAATTCGGTGCGGCTGCGGCAAGCCGCGCGGCGGTGGGCGGCGCGGTTGGATCCCGGCGGGGCGCAGCGGCGGCGGGAGTCGCGCCAAGACGAGCGGGATGTGCGGCTGCGGGCGGTGCAGGACGGCATGGCGGTGTTCGACGGGTTGCTACCCGCGCCGGGTGCGCAGACGGTTGCGATGCGGTTGCGGGAGATGAGTCTGCAGGTGTGCGCGTCGGATCCGCGGAGCATGCCGCAGCGGCGGGCCGACGCCCTGGTGGCGCTGGCGGATGGGTCGGGGCGGCTGCGGTGCCATTGCGGGCGCGGTGCGCGGTGTCCGAAGTTCGGGGTGCCGATCGAAAAGCCGCGCAGGCCCTTGATCCAGATCGGGATCCCGGCGGACACCCTGTTCGGCATTCAAGAGGCACCGGCTTTTCTAGCCGGATATGGGCCGATCGATGCGGCGCTGGCCAGGATTCTGGCCGAACACGCTCGCTTCCAGGTGATTCCGGAACGATCGGCCACCGACGACGCCCGGCCCGCGGCCGAGGAGGCGGCTGAATGGCTGCGATCGCCGCGACTGGAACGTGAGGTACGTGCGGTGGACGGCATGTGCCGCTTCCCGGGTTGCGTCATGCCCGCCGCGGAATCCGAACTGAACCACAATCACCCCAACGACCGGCGGCCCGACCGCGGCGGACGAACCATTCGCACCAACCTGGCCGTACTGTGCACCCGCCACCATCGCCTGAAGACATTGGCGGACAACAAGAGACTCCCCTGGCGCACCTGGCGCGCCGACCTGGACCGCCTGCAGTGGACCGAACCGACCGGCGACATCCACACCACGGTCCGCGAAGGCGCCCGCTACCTCTTCCCACGCACCGACACCGACGCCCCCGTCGCCCCATACACCGGCCACCACCGTTCCGAGCCCAACGAAGCACCCCCACCGATCCCCGTCCGCCCCGCCGATCGCCCAACCGCCGAAGACATCGCCTACCCCCTCGACGGCTACATCGTCGTACACGGCCAACTACGCCGAATCCGCCCCGAAGACGAGATCCCCGAAGACGCACCGCACCCAGCCCGAACCCCCAGCGACTGACCAACCCAGCCACCTTCCCGATCCGACCGCAATCACCAGCCGCAGCGGCGACCATGCGTAAGGTGATGTGAGCGAACGGCAGCCCATGGGATGGAGCACGACCACTGGTGAGCGATCCATCGCTGTCGAAAATTGGAGCACGCCCGTTCTCATCGCGCACAGCTGCCTCGGACGGGGTGCGGCTCTCACGGGACCGCCTCGGCGGTGCCACAAACCTCGCGCCACCGTTCGCGAGCGCACATGCTCAACTACATGAGGCATGTGCCGTTGTCATCGCCCGGCTTGTAGGGCATCCGGGCCCTATAAGCCCCGCTACGGGCCCCAATTCCCGTATCGCATCGACAGAGCTCCGTCGCTTCTGCCAGGCGTTGCCAAACCAATCGCCATATCGGGTGGCTCGATTGTTCCATCCCGTGAATGCAATCGGATTCACAATTACCCTGGCAGATAACTGCTGCACCATGCGTAACAGCTGGCAGGCATGCCTAAGCCGCTGCCAAACCGGACATTCATCCCAGGATTCGCCGGGAGAGGGCGGTGCAGGTCACTATTTCGCAGTGATCCCGAACACATAACGTAACTATCACGCATTGCCGCAGATATACATTTTCACCCATTCGAACTGCGGAAATATCAAAACTCTGGCGCTTGGCTTCAGGCAATTCGGACGTTATCTCAACGTGATGTGCGGCGAATTCTTCGCTACCGTCGTGGACAGCCCTGATCGACGAGACGGGCTCGAACGCGAACCGCCGAACGCCGGTAACCCTGCCCCGCGGTTCCGAGGATCCCCGACATCGCTGGGGGCAGGGACACGGTGGGAAATTCGCCGGAGCCGAGCGGGCGCAGCCAGGAAAACACATGACTCAGAACCGCAAGTTCACCCGCGCCCTCGGTATCGCCGCCGTCGCCGGTGCCATCGCCGCAGTTCCGTTCGGTCTGTCCACCGCCACCGCGTCGGCCGCCGGCCACAACTGGGACGCCGTTGCCCAGTGCGAGAGCAGCGGCAACTGGGGTACCGACACCGGTAACGGCTTCTCCGGCGGCCTGCAGTTCACGCAGAGCACCTGGGCCGCCAACGGCGGTGCGGGCAGCCCGAGCGGCGCCAGCCGTGAAGAGCAGATCCGCGTCGCCGAGAATGTGCTCGCCAGCCAGGGCCCGGGCGCGTGGCCCGTGTGCGGCGCTTACCTGTAAGCCCAGATCTCCCCAACGGGGTCCGTGCCAGCGGCACGGACCCCGTTGTCGTCGGTCCCGCCACCAAAATCGACACCATCGAAGTCGATAGCACCGGAACCATTCCAGCAACTATTCGGCGACTCAGCAGAGATTCCGCCGATACCAGCCGACCACCTACGGCACATCGGAATCGAAAACCCGTCCGCCACGGTGGAATTCGCGATTCCCGCGCCGGCCTCGCACGGTCAACCACCAGTCCCGCTCACCGGTACCGCCCATTTCAGTTACGCAAATCAATCGATCTCATGGTCCGAAACACCTGCGGTAAGTGATTCATCTCACTACCCTGTTTCCACCCGGCAACTCGCCCTGATCCGCGGACGGATCAGGTTCCTTTACGAAATGCCGTGGCTAGAAAGGCATCTCGACCATGAGCTCGACCCAGACCGCAGAGCCGCCGACCCTGCTCACGGGGCTGTGGCAGCGCAAGCTACCGCACTATCCCGATACTCCCGCCCGCTCCTGGTATCTGGCCCTGGTGGTCATCACATCAGTGGCGCTGTACTACCAACTATTCGTCACCGGAGCGGTGGGAAATGAGCTGATCGCCTACTTCCACCTATCCTTCCGGTACTTCGTCGGGATCTTCATCGCGGGCGCCGCATTCGGCGCGGCCGCCTCGGTGCTCGCCGGTCTGCTCGACCGCTGGGGACGAGCCAATATCGTCGCCTACGGCGTGGTGATCTGCTCCCTGCTCACCCTGTTCGCCGTACCCGCGACCACCAGCAAGGAGGCCTATCTCGTCGTCTACTGCGTGGTGAGCATTGTCGAGGGCGCGGTGCTGGTGGCCACACCGGCATTGATTCGCGACTTCTCCCCGCAGTTGGGCCGGGCCTCGGCGATGGGCTTCTGGACCCTCGGACCAGTGCTCGGCGCGTTGATCACCACCGAAATCTCCACACACACCCTCGGTGCCCACCCCGATTGGCAGTACCACTATCGGCTGTGCGGTGTGATCAGCATGGTCATCGCGATATTCGCGGTGATCGGCTTGCGTGAACTCAGTCCGGCGCTGCGTGACCAGATCATGGTGTCGATGCGCGATCGCGCGCTGATCGAAGCGCGGGCCCGCGGATTGGACGTCAGCACGCTCGAGCACGGGCAATGGCGGCAGATGCTGCGCGTCAATATCGTCGGATCGGCGCTGGCGATCAGCCTGTTCCTCGCCTACTTCTACACCATCGTGTCTTTCCTACCCGTATATATGGCAACCATTTTCGGGTTCAGTTCGGCCAGGGCCAATGCCCTCGGAAATTGGTATTGGATCGCCAATGCGATCGCGCTCGTGCTGGCAGGTATCGTTTCGGACTACGTCAAGGTGCGCAAGCCGTTCATGATCGTCGGCGCACTCATCAGCATTGTCGGATTGTTCGTATTCCTCGGCTATACCGAGAAGCCCGACACCGGGTACTACACGTTCGCGGTGTGGTTGAGCGTCATAGCGGTCGGCGCGGGCATCGCCTACGCCACCTGGATGGCCAGCTTCACCGAGACCGTGGAGAACCGGAATCCGGCCGCGACCGCGGTCGGTCTCGCGGTCTGGGGCGGCACGCTGCGCGGCGTGGTCACCATTGTGCTGTTCGGCTTGCTGATCGTGATCAATACCGCTGGCACGCTGGTCAACTACGGTCCTCGGCTCGCCGAGATCCAGCACAAGTACGGTCCACAGCTCGCGACCATTCAGACGGTCGGCACGGATACGCTCGCGGCACTGCAGCAGAACCCCAATGATCAGGCCGCACAGGTCGCGGCGCTCACCAAGCTGACCGGTGCGTCACCCGCCGAGATCCAGACGACCGTCGGCCTCAATACCCGCTATCCGCAGGAGCTGGCGACACTACAGGCCATCGACCCGGCCACGTTGGCGACGCTGTCCACCAATCCGTCCGATGCCGCAGCGGGGCTCGCGGCGGTCGGCCAGGTCGCGAAGAAGTTCGGCATCCCGGTGGACCAGGCCATCGCACGCCTGCAGGCGACCCAGCAGCTCCCGGCCGCCGATCTCGCAGTCGCCGCCAAGGTGGGCCCCAAGCTCACGCAGGCGACGGCGCAGCTGCAGTCGGTCGGCACCATCCCCGCCGATGACCAGGCCTATCTGGCCGCCCACGCCACCGAGGTGCAGCAGGCGGCCAAGGATTCGCCAGGACAGTGGAAGCGCTGGTGGTGGATCTGCCTGATCGCGCAGGTCGTATTCCTGCCGTTCGTCTTCCTGATGTCCGGACATTGGAGCCCGAAGAAGGCCGCCGCGGAGGCGAAGGCGCACGACGAGCGCGTCGAGCGCGAACTCGCCGCGATCAAGGAAGAACCGGAACCGGAACCAGCCGGGTAGTACCCCGTGCCGGGCGCTGCGACAGCATCGCCCGGCACGAACCGGTCACTTGGTGAGGTCGACCACCCATTCGTGGTTGTTCACATCGACCTTGTCCTTGCCATCGAAAACGGCGGGCGTAGCAACCTCACCGTTCGCATCGGTCAGCGCGGCACGCGCCATCTGCGCGTGGATCTTCGCCGCGTCGAGGTTCGCGCCGGAACTGATGCACTGCACCGCCTCCAGCGACGCGCCCGCCTCCTTCGCGACAGTGGCCAGATCCTCATTGCTGAGATCCGTGCCGCCTTCCTTCGGCTGCTTCGAGGTGAACAGCAGGGCGTGGAACTTCGAGTACACCGGACCGGAACCGGTCGCCGCCACACATTCGTTCGCCGCGACCGCCCGGGTCGAGTAGTCCTTGCTCTTGGACTTGGAGTCGAGAAATGTCACCAGGTGATACCGCAACGCGAGCCTGCCCTCGTCCATCTTCTGCGCGATCTCCTGACCGTAGAGCCGCTCCAGCGCACCGCAGGACGGACACAACGGATCCTCGTACACGTCGATCGTCTTCGACGCATCCCCCCGACCGAGCAGAATCGCACCACTCTTCTGGTCCAGCACCGCGGTCACCCCGGCATCATGAACCGACCCATACCCGTCATTACGAATCGAGGCATCGTCGCGCCCCCACCGAATAGCAAGGATCACAATCAACGCAATGAGCACAAGTGCCACGCCCCCCAGCGCATACGTGGTCACATTGGACACCGGCCGCGGCGCGTACTTCGAACCCGATTCGCTCACCCCCACACTCTGCCCCACCCCACCCTCACTCCCCACCCCGAGGGGTCCTGGACCATGATCATCATGCGCTCATGCAGGTAAACGTCGAGAACGGTCCTGCATCAGCGCATGGTGAACGAACGTCCAACTCCCGGGGGTGGGTTAGAGGTTGCGTATGGGTCGGGTGTGTAGGGGTTCTGGGGCTAGGGTCCAGACTGTGGCGGCTACCGCGAGTAGGGCGCCGGTGAGGGCTAGGGCGAGGGCGTAGGAGAGGGTTTGGGCTACGGCGCCCACGGCGACCGGGCCGATGACTGTGCCGAGATCGGCGGCCATCTGGAATGCGGCGAGCACCGGGCCACCGCGGGCCTTCGGTCCGATGACATCCGCGACGGCCGCCTGCTGAGCGGGGGTGAACATGCCCGATCCGAGTCCGGCGACGAATGAGGTCGCCAACAGCCAGGGCAGGTCAGCGGCGATACCGAGTCCTGCGGTGCCGATCGCGCAGATCAGGGATCCGGCGATCAGGAACGGCTTGCGGCCGAATCGGTCGGAGAGCCTGCCGGAGGCGAAAAGCACCGCAACATTGCCCGCGGCGAACACCGTCAGTGTCACACCGGCCATACCCGGTTTCTGATGTAGCACTTCGACAACGAGCAGCGGCACCAACGCCATTCGCACACCGAATACGGCAGCGCCATTGGCGAAATTCGACAGCAGCACCGCGCGGTACTCCGACCGGGACAGCCCCTCGCGGAACGACATCAACCGCAGCCCGTCGACGGGTTCGGGTGCGGCCAAGGTCGAATGCCGCAGGTTCACATAGACCACGGCGGTGGCGAGCAGCAGCGCCGCCGCATAGATCAGGAAAGGCGCCCGTAGCCCGAGCCCGGCGAGCGCACCGCCGACCAGTGGCCCACTCACCGATCCGATCAGAAAGCTCGTCGACCACAGCCCGGACACCCGGCCACGCTGTGCGGGCGGTGACATCCGGATGACCAGCGCCAGCGACGATACCGTGAACATGGTCGACCCGACACCGCCGGCCGATCGCAGCACCAGCAGCTGCCAATAGCTCTGCGCGAACGCACTCGCCCCGGTCGAGACCGCGACGATCAGCAGTCCGCCCAGATAGACCGACCGCTCCCCCAACCGCTGCACCAATCGACCACTGACCGGCGCGAACAGCAGCCGCATCAAGGCGAAAGCACTGACGATCGCCGACGCAGCGGCGACACCGACCCCGAACCCACGTGCGAACTGCGGCAACACCGGTGCCACCAGACCGAATCCGACGGCGATGACAAACGATGCGCCGACCAACACCCAGATCTCGACCGGCAAGGCCCTGGACCGCGCCCCACTCGATCCAGCAGCAGCCCCGCCCGGCCCCCCAACCGAACCCGACGCCACCGCCAATGCCCTGGCCGGTCCCTTTGTCTCCGCCGCACCCCATGTCGCCGATCCCGTCGGCACCACTGAACCGGGCGCACCCGCTGCCCCTGACGAACTGAGCGAACCCACCAAATCCGCCGACCCCGACGACCCCGTAGCCGATCTATCAGTCACCGGACAGCGCCTGCCCCACCACTTCCTCCGCGGCCGCCTGCACCTGTGCCAAATGCTCGGGCCCTTGGAACGATTCCGCGTAGATCTTGTACTTGTCCTCGGTTCCCGACGGCCGCGCCGCGAACCACGCGTTCTCCGTGGTGACCTTCAATCCGCCCAGCGGGGCGCCATTGCCGCGCGCCCGAGTGAGCACCGCCGTGATCGGCTCACCGGCGATCTCCTTTGTGGTGATCATGTCCGGTGTCAACTTCGCAAGCAGTGCTTTCTGTTCCGGGGTCGCCGCGGCATCGATCCGCGCATAGGCCGGACTGCCGTAGCGCTTCTCGAGTTCGACGTAGCGCGCCGACGGACTCTGACCGGTGACCGCGGCGACCTCGGTGGCCAGCAGGGCGAGCAGGATGCCGTCCTTATCGGTGGTCCACACGGTGCCGTCCATCCGCAGGAACGACGCGCCCGCACTCTCCTCACCGCCGAAAGCCAGGCTGCCGCTGAACAATCCGGGTACGAAGAATTTGAAGCCGACCGGCACCTCGTACACATCGCGCCCGAGCACGCTGACCACCCGGTCGATCATCGACGAACTCACCGCCGTCTTGCCGATCTTGGTCAGCGCGTCCCAGCCCATCCGGTTCGCGACGAGATATTCGATGGCGACCGCGAGGAAATGGTTCGGATTCATCAGACCACCGTCGGGGGTGACGATGCCGTGCCGGTCCGCGTCGGCATCGTTGCCGGTGGAGATGTCGTAGTCGTCCTTGATGGCGATCAGCGAGGCCATCGCATAACGCGAAGACGGATCCATCCGGATCTTGCCGTCGGAATCCAGGGTCATGAACCGCCAGGTCGGATCGACGAACGGGTTGACGACCTCGAGCTCGAGGTCGTAGCGCTGCCCGATCTCCTCCCAGTAGTCGACACTGGCCCCGCCCATCGGATCCGCGCCGAGCCGGATCCCGGCACCGCGAATGGCGTCCAGGTTCAACACATTCGGCAGATCGGCGATGTAGTGGTCGAGGTAGTCGTAGCGCTCGACGCCGTTCTCCAACGCATGCCGCAGCGTGGTCCGCCGGACACCGGCCAATCCGCCGCGCAACAGTTCGTTGGCGCGGGTGGCGATGGCATCGGTGGCCCTGGTATCGGCCGGACCACCGTGCGGCGGATTGTATTTGAAGCCGCCGTCGCGCGGCGGATTGTGCGAGGGCGTGACGACGATGCCATCGGCCTGATGTCTGGCGCCGCCGCGATTGTGGCGCAGCACCGCATGGCTCAGGGCGGGCGTCGGGGTGTAGCGGTCGCGGGCATCGATCATCGTGGTCACATCGTTGGCGGCGAGCACCTCGAGTGCGGTGGTCCACGCGGGTTCGGAGAGCGCGTGGGTGTCGCGGGCCAGATAGACCGGACCGGTAATGCCGCGCGTGGCACGGTATTCCACGATCGACTGGGTGATCGCCAGAATGTGCGCCTCGTTGAACGCGCAGTCCAGACTCGAACCACGATGCCCCGAGGTGCCGAAAGCCACCTGCTGTGCGGGATCGGCCGGATCCGGGATGCGGCTGTAGTAGGCCGTCACCAGACGCGCGATGTCCTCCAGGTCGGAGGGACGCGCGGGTCGCCCGGCTCGATCATGGGCCATGCTCGGGTCTCCCTTCCGTGTCGGCTGCGCCCGGCTCGTCATCAAAATCATGGCCACAACCACCGGGTCGTGGCCGCGGCGGCGTACACCGCGGTCAGGCTGGTCACGACGCTGAGCACCACATTGCCCACCGCATACGCGTGGGCGCCCTCGACGGCGAGGCGGATCGTCTCGTAGCCGAAGGTGCTGAATGTGGTGAGCACGCCACAGAAGCCTGTTCCCGCGGCGGCCAACAGCCAGCTGTTCGCGCTGGCGCCGATCAGTCCACCGAGCAGCGCCGAACCGACAATGTTAACGGTCAATGTGCCCAGCGGCAGCAGAGATTCGAATCGCGGTGCAACCGCCAGGATCCGGGTGGTGCGGATGCGCGTGGACGCGCCGTTGCCCTGCACTCCGCGCCACACGCTGGCGCCCGCCGGTCCGGCGTCGCGGGCACGCCGCACGATCTCGGGGTACAGGGGTCCGTGCCGCCACTTGTCGTCCTCGTCGAGCAGGATCGTCAGTCGCGCCGCCGACTGCCACTGTCCCGCAGCCGGACCAGTGCCCGCCGGTGAATCATCCATCGCCTGACCCCCTTCCGTCGTGCTCTCCACTGTTCAACTCGTTCGTCGTGCCGTACCAGCCGCCCACCGTGCCACAGTCATGCCGAGCACGACCGCCCCCAATGCCGCCACCATCGTCCCCCCGAGATAACCGAGCGCCGGACCGCGGCACCCGATTCGAGCAGTCTACGAACCTCGACGCTGTAGATGGAAAAAGTGGTGAAGCCGCCGAGGAATCCGATACCGAGGAAGGGGCGCAGCAGTCTGTGGGCTACCCACACTCCGGTGATCAGAACCATCAGAATTCCGATCGCAAAGCATCCCATGACGTTGATCGTGAACGTCGACCAGGGGACCTGATGTTGCGCCGACCACCAGAGGCCGATGGCACAGCGCAGCAGCGCGCCGAGACCGCCGCTGAGGGAGATCACGATGAGCACCACCGGCGCAATGCTAACGGTCACCGGATGATCCGCATATCCGGGACGCCGGTGCACGCTATGAGCAGCGCTGTTCGTTGACATGGCAGCCCGTAGCACGTACGAATGCCTGGAAGGTTTGGCCGAAGTTCCCACCTACCCCTACGGAGACAGGTCGGGAGCGATGATGGCGGCACGACGGGCAGTATCCAATGCGCCTGGGAATACGGCGGAAGGCCGCCGGACCGGGTGCCAGCAACTGTTCGGCAGATCGATTCGTCGGATACGGATACGGCGACCGTCGGTCCGGCGACTCGGTGTCGCGATCTTGGCGACCACGCTGGCCGGATTCGGCTACGCACCACCCGCGATCGCACAGCCGACCTATCCGATTCCGGATCCGGACGGTTTCTATTGGGCGCCACCGGATGTGGGCAATTTTCAGCCCGGCGATGTGATCCGTAGCAGGCCGGTGGCCGCGACGGGCTTCCCCGGCGCGACGGGGTGGCAGCTGCTCTACCGGTCGACCAATTCAGCGGGCGATCCCATCGCCGCGGTGACCACGGTGCTGCTACCAGTGGGCGGCGGACTCGATCGACCGCTGGTGTCGTATCAACCGGCCACCAACTCACTCGGCCTGCAGTGCGCGCCCTCGCACAGCCTCTTCGACGGCGGGATGGAGGAGGCGCCCGCGCTCAATGTGCTGCTGGCCCGCGGCTGGGCGGTCGCCGTTCCGGACCACTTCGGCCCGACCAGCGCCTACGGCGCGGCCCGCCTCGGCGGCAGGCTGACACTCGACGGTATCCGGGCGGTAAAGCGTTTCCCACCAGCCGATCTCGCGCGCAGCCCGGTCGGCATGATCGGGTACTCGAGCGGCGGCATGGCGACCGGATTCGCGGCGGCCCTCGCCCCGGAGTACGCGCCGGAACTGCCGATCGTCGGGGTGGCGCAGGGCGGCGTGCCGGTGAATGTCGGCAAACTCGCCCGCCAGGTCGGCCAGCAGCCGAACCGGTTGTTCGGCCTCGGTTTCGCCGCGGCGATGGGGCTGGAGCGCGAATACCCGACCCAGATGGCGCTGGAAAGGATCCTCAATCCGACGGGATGGGCACTGCGCGACCAGGTCGCCAACGCCTGCACCAGCGAAATCATCGCGGCGGGCGAGTACAAGGATTTCGACGATGTGTTCAATGGCTCGATGTTCGACGCGGCCGGGAACACGATCGGGGTCATGGACGAGAACAGCCTGGAGACCTATTCCGGCGTACCGCGCGCGCCGTTGTACGAATGGCACGGCACCGATGACGACGACGTCGACCCCTGGCTGGCCCGGGATGTGATGGGCCGCTACTGCGCGGCGGGCACTCCGGTGCTGCTCGACCTGATCCCGGGCGCCGACCACAACTCGGCGATCTTCATCGGCGTGCCACGGGCATTCAGCTATCTGTCCGATCGCTTCGCGGGACTCCCGGCCCCCAGCAACTGCTGATACCGGATTACCGGTACACCGAAAACACAACGCCCGCGTCATCATTGACGCGGGCGCTGTGCTGTTCGAGCGGAACAGTTCAGTGCACGATGACCGGCTCACCCTCGGATGGCGCCGGCACCGTATTCGGCATCAGGAATCCGGTGAGCACCGCACCGGCCACGAAAATCGCGGTGGCCCACCAGAAGCTGGTCGTGTAGCTCTCGATCTGCGCCTGTGCCATCGCCAGTGGACCTGGCTGGTGCGAGGACAGGTAGTCGGTCGCGGCCGAAGCGGCGATGGTGCTCAGCAGCGCCGTGCCGATCGAACCGCCGACCTGCTGGCTGGTATTGATCATCGCCGACGCCACACCCGCGTCCTCGTGGTGCACTCCGGCCGTCGCACCCTGGAAGGCGGTCGACATCGCGCCACCGAGGCCCAGACCCAGCAGAATCAGCGCGGGCAGGATATTCGCGACATAGCTGCTGTCCAAACCGATCTGGGTCAGCCATGCCATGCCTAGCGCGGCGACCAGGAAGCCACCGGCGACCACCATCTTCGGACCGACCTTCGGCAGCAGCAGCGAGGGCACTGTGGTCGAGGAAGCGACCATGCCCGCCACCATCGGCAGGACGGCCAGACCGGTCTTGATCGGCGAGTAGCCCATGCTCAGCTGCATGTAGTAGACCAGGAACAGGAAGACGGCGAACATTCCGATACCCGCGACGAACACCGTCAGGAACGAACCGCCGCGGGTGCGGTCCAGCACGATGCGCAGCGGCAGCAGCGGATTCGCGATCCGGGTCTCGATCGCCACGAACACCGCGAGCAGTGCCGCGCCGCCGATCAGGAAGGTCAGGGTGGCCGGGTTGGTCCAGCTGGTGGACTCGGCGTGCGAGAAGCCGTAGACGATGCCGAACAGCGCGGCGGTTACCACGACGGTGCCGGGGATGTCGAGCTTGGGCCGCTCGGTCACCACATGCCGTGCCAGCAGCAGCACCGCACCGACCAGCGCGACCGCGGCGAAGCCGAGGTTGACGAACATCGCCCAGCGCCACGACGCCCATTCGGTGAGCATGCCGCCGAGCAGCAGGCCGATGGCGCCACCGGCACCGGCGACCGCACCGAAGATGCCGAAGGCCTTGGCCCGTTCGGATGGTTCGGTGAAGGTGACCGTCAGCAGCGACAATGCGGCCGGTGCCAGCAATGCGCCGAAGACGCCCTGCCCGACTCGGGCCGCGACCAACATCTCGAAGCTGGTCGCCGCGCCGCCGACCGCGGAGGCGACGGCGAATCCGACCAGGCCGATAATGAAGGTGTTGCGTCGGCCGAACAGGTCACTGAGTCGGCCACCGAGCAGCAGCAGGCTGCCGAAGGCAAGGGCGTAACCGGTGACGACCCACTGCCGGTCGCCGTCGCTGAAACCGAGGTCCAGTTGCGCTGCGGGCAGCGCGATATTCACGACGGTCGCGTCGAGCACCACCATGAGCTGAGCGACGCCGAGTACGGCGAGCACCCACCAGCGCAGGGCATGCGAGCCGCGGCGGCCCGAGTCAGATTTCTCGGGGGCGAGTGCCCCACGGTCCAACGTGGTAGTCATGTGTCCCCTTATGTCTCGAGGCTTATGCGGAGGCACCTCCTCCGCTTACCGATTAAGCTAACACAATAACGGAGACAACACCTCCGCTTAATCCCGCTTATTGCTAGGATGTTCCTGTGAATCACGCCACTACCGTGCCTCCACCTCGGCGTCTCCGTGCCGACGCCGCTCGCAATCAGCAGCGGATCGTCGAGGCAGCCCGCCAGCTCTTCGCCGATCACGGACTCGAGATCACCCTCGACGATGTGGCCGAACGCGCCGGAGTCGGCGTCGGCACCGTCTACCGACGCTTTGCCAATAAGAAGGAATTGATCGCCGAGGTCTTCGAACAGAACGTCGGCGAGTTCGCCGTCGCCGCCGAGGCCGCCGCGCAGCATCCGGACCCCTGGCTGGGACTGGTCCAGTTCTTCGAGTACGCCTGCACCCACCTGGCCACCAATCGTGGCTTCAGCGAGGTGATGCTCGAACTCGAGGAGGATATGGACCGCTTCGCCCAGTTGCGCGACCGGATCAAGCCGACCGTGGCCGCGGTCATCGATCGCGCGCGCGAAGCGGGCGCACTGCAGCCCGATATCGAGCCCTCGGACTTCTTCGCGCTGATCCACATGGTCGACGCACTCGCCGAGTTCTCCAAGCCGGTGAACCCGAACACCTGGCAGCGCTATATGGCCATCGCACTCAATGGCGTACGCAGCGATACCGCGCCGCGCCGACCGCTTCCGGTACCTCCACTGACGGATGACGAAGTCGAACAGGCCAAGTCGTTCGTCTGCGCGGGCAGAAAGCGCTAGCGCGAAAAATCGGACATATCTAGCGCATATGTCACCGTTCCCCTAAAGTTGGACGTATGACCAACTCGTGGGGGAACTGGGCTGGGGATCAGCAGTGCGCTCCGGCCGCCATTGCCGCCCCTCGCAATTCCGAAGAATTGGCCGCGATCATCGGCCGCGCCGCCAGCACCGGACAGACTGTACGCGTCGCCGGAGCGGGCCATTCCTTCACCGATGCCGTGCTGACCGACGGCATCTTGGTGAACCTCGCGAAGATGAACCGCATCCTCACCGTGGACCGGGAGACCGGCCTGGTCCGAGTCGAGGCGGGCATCACTCTCAATGCCACCAGCACCGCACTGCATCCGCTCGGCCTTGCGTTCCCCAATCTGGGCGATATCGATGTGCAGACCGTCGCCGGCGCCACCGCCACGGGCACCCACGGCACCGGCTCGACCCTGCAGAACCTCTCGGCCGCACTGCAATCCATCGAGTTGGTACTCGCCGACGGCAGCCGGGTCGAGGTGAACGAGCAGACCGATCCGGAGGGCTGGCGCGCGGCGCGGGTCAGCATCGGCGCGCTCGGCGTGGTCAGTGCGGTCACCTTGCAGTTGGTGCCCTCGTTCGTGCTCGAGGGGATCGAGCGGCCGGTGCCGGTCGAGGAGATCCTCGCGGATCTGGACTCCTTTGTCGACGGCAACCAGCATTTCGAGTTCTACATGTTCGGACACAGTCCGCTGGCGATGACCAAGCGCAACAACCCCGTCGACCTGCCGGAGCAGCCGCGCGGTAAGGCCGCCGACTGGTTCGCCGACATCCTGATGTCCAACTACGCCTTCGACGCGCTGTGCCGGCTGGGCAAGCGGCAGCCGCGGCTGGTGCCGTGGATCCATCGCGGTGCGGCGTACGCGGGCAGCTACCGTCGCCAGGTCGACCGCTCCTATCGAGTCTTCGCCTCGCCCCGCCTGATTCGCTTCACCGAAATGGAGTACGCGATCCCGCGCGAGCATTCCGCCGCCGCCATCCGCGAGATCAAAGAGCTCTCGACGAAGTTCGATACACCCATGCCGATCGAGGTGCGCTGGGTCGCCCCCGATGACGCATTCCTGTCCCCCGCCGGTGGCCGCGACACCTGCTACATCGCCGTGCACCAATATCGTGGAATGGACTTCGAACCGTATTTCCGCGCCTGCGAAGCGGTTTTCGACAAGTACAACGGTCGCCCGCACTGGGGTAAGCGCCACTTTCAGACCGCCGAGACGCTTCGGCCGCGGTACCCGGACTGGGACCGCTTCGCCGAGGTGCGCCGCCGTTTCGACCCGAAGGGCCGCTTCGCGAACCCGTACATCGAACGAGTCCTCGGCTGTGTTTGATTTGCAGCGCCTACGGCGCTGCGTGTTCGCGGCCCCCTCGGTCTCGAACGTCGCTCGTAAGGCTCGCTCCGCTGTGGTTGGTCGGCGACGTCAGTTGGCCAGTATTTCGGATACCAGGCGCGGTAGCGCGGTGCCGATGGGTTCGCGGATGACCTCGGTGGCAATGCCGTCGTAGGGGGTGGGCTCGGCGTTGACGATGACCAGATCCGCGCCGCTGTCAACGGCGACCGCGCACATCGACGCGGCGGGCTCCACCTGCAGCGAGGAGCCGATGGCCAGGAAGATATCGCTGGCCTCGGCGGTCAGCGCGGCCTTGGTCATGGTGCGCCGGTCCATCTGCTGGCCGAACATGATGGTCGCCGATTTCAGGATGCCGCCGCAGGCCGGGCACGGCGGATCCGCCTCACCCGCCGCCACGCGAGCCAGGGTGGCGGCCATGGTCGTCTGGTAATCGCAGCCGACGCAGACGACTTCGAACATATTGCCGTGGATCTCGATCACCCGGCCTGGCGAGGATCCGGCGCGCTGGTGCAGCCGGTCGATGTTCTGAGTGATGATCGTGATGGTGCGTCCGGCGCGCTCCAGGTCGGCGAGTGCGGTGTGCGCGGCATTCGGCTCGGCCTGCCAGGCCGGATTGTCGCGGCGCGCCAGCCAGGACCGTTTACGCAGCTCCGGATCGGCAAGGTAGGCGTCATAGGTCGACAGCAGTTCGGCGATGGGATCCTTCGTCCACACCCCGCGCGGGCCACGGAAGTCCGGTATGCCGGAATCGGTGGAGATGCCCGCACCGGTGAGCACGCCGATCCGTCCGTCACGTTTGCGCCAGTCGCTCGTCATATCGAATCAGCCTAGGGCGCTGCGCGATCCATGCCCACAGCGATCGGTCGGCCGCTACGACGAGCCGAGTTCGTGAGAGATTGATATACTAAATCTCTCATATTCTTGAAATGGCCGATCAAAGGAGATCGCAATGACCGCCGCCGTCGCATTCGACAGCAGTTCAGGGACCGGACCGCAGCGCCGCCCATTCGCACCGGGTACGCGGATGTGGGACGAGACCGGGTTGATCACCTTCTCCCTGACGGCCGGTTCGGCGTTCCTACTGCAGACCATGGAGCCGACCATCTCCGCCGTGGTCGATGAGCACTCCAGCTTCCGGACCGATCCGCTCGGACGCGCGGTGCGCAGCATCGGTTCGGTAATGATGTGGATCTACGGCGGTGACGAGGCGATCGCCGAGGCGGATCGGCTGCGCACAATGCACGCCTCGCTCAACACCACCACCCCGGACGGCGTACGACACAAGGCACTGGCCTCCGGACCGTGGGCCTGGGTCCTGCACACCGGCACCTTCGCCTTCACCGAGAACGCGCAGTACTTCTCCCGCCGCCCGCTCACCGCGGCCGAGAAGGAGGCGTACTACCAGGAGACGGTGCAGCTCATGCGCAATTTCTCGGTGGCTCCCAAGGAAGTTCCGGCGAACTACGCCGAATTCGAGAAGTTCTTCGCGGATATGGTCGAGCACCACCTGCAGGAGACCGACACCGCACACGACTACCTGAAGGTGATCCGGTCCGTCGCGCCGCCGCGGCAGCTGCCGCGAGCATTGCGGCCGGTGTGGAAGCGCGTGGTATCGCCGGTGGGACGGCTGCAGTACTTCGTCACCATCGGCACCACCCCGGAGCCCGCGCGTCGCAAGCTCGGACTGACCTGGACCGCATCCGATGAACGGAAACTGAAGGCGTTGGGCTGGTTTATCGCCCGCACGGTGCCGCTGCTGCCGGAGCGGGTGCGCTACTTCCCGATCGCGTACGAGGCGCGCCGGCTGGAGCGCGATCGCGCGCGACTGCGCAAGGTCATCGATCTGCGTCCCATGTGAGTATGGCGCGCTCGGCTGCGGCGAGCGCCGTCAGGAAGGGCCCGCGGTTGCCGATTCGGCGCCGCGGGCCCCACCGTATGCAGGCAAAATACAGAATTCATGACCGACCGGTTTCTTCTCGGCCGATATCCCGCGCGCCGCAACAACTCTCGAGCGAGCCGCCTCGAGATACCTTGGCGGACAAAGTCGGCCCCCTCGTCGCGAAACACATTCGCCCCGCCCTGGTATACGTATCACGCACCCTACGACGCAGACCCGGTGCAAACTGTGCCCGACATTTCCGACATCGCGCCCAGCACAGCTCCGATACACCAGCCTGAAAGGTTTTCCCGCGTATGGCTCACAAGCCCATCGTGCTGTTCGTCTGTGTCCACAATGCGGGCCGGTCGCAAATGGCCGCCGGATTCCTCGACACGCTCGCCGGTGACCGCATCGATGTGCGTTCCGCTGGCAGCGTGCCCGCCGACGAACTCAACCCGGCAGCCGTCGCGGTCATGGCCGAACTCGATATCGACATCTCCGCGCAGGCGCCCAAAGCGCTGACCGTCGACGCGGTGGCCATGTCCGATGTCGTCGTCACCATGGGCTGCGGCGACGTATGCCCGTTCTTCCCCGGCATCAGCTATCGCGACTGGATGCTGCCCGATCCGACCGGCGAGGACATCGCCATCGTGCGCTCGATCCGCGACCGGATCCGCATCCTGGTGGAGAACCTGATCGCCGAATTGATTCCGGCCACCGCCTGCTGAGTCCGATTCGTTCAATACACCTGCCGAAGTGCGGCATACGCTGCGGATATGACTCCACAACTGAACGTCATCGGCATTGTCGTCGGCGATATGACCGCCTCGCTCGCCTTCTACCGACGCCTGGGTCTCGAGTTCCCGGAGAGGTCTGACAGCGAAGGCCACGTTGAAGCCGCACTTCCGGGCGGCGTGCGCGTCATGCTGGATACCGAAGCGGTCGTCAAGTCCTTCCACACCGACTGGCAGCGGCCGACGACGGCGGGCCGGATCGGACTGGCGTTCCAGTGCGCGGACCCGGCCGAAGTCGATGCGGTCTACGACGAACTCATCGGCGCGGGCTACCACGGCGAGTTGAAGCCATGGGACGCCTTCTGGGGCCAGCGCTATGCCACGATCCTGGATCCGGACGGCAATGGCGTCGATCTGTACGCGCCGCTGTCCAGTTGATCCGGTAACCGGGCGCTACGCGCGAGTGAGCAACTCGCTCAACCGCATTCCGGCCAGTTCGCGCACATCGCGCGCGAGATGGGCCTGGTCGGCGAATCCGGTGCGAACTGCGGTGTCCGCGAGCGGCACTCCGCTGCGGGCCACCGCGAGCGCTCGCTGCAGCCGCAGAATGCGCGCCAAGGTTTTGGGCCCGTAGCCGAATGCCGCGAGCGATCGCCGATGCAGCACCCGGGCACCGAGCCCGGCGGCGGCGGCGGCGGTCGCCGCGACCGACCACCCGGCATCCAGTGCACCGACGATCCGGCGCAATACCGGATCGGGCGACTCGGCCTCGGATGCCCGCCGCAGTGCGATCGCCTCGAGCGCGGCGGGCTGATCCCGCGCCGCCCCAACCTGTTCCGCGAGCCGTCGCGCCGTCGCCGGGGACCACAGATCGGCCAAATCGACGCGCCTATCGCGCAACTCGTGCGCGGGCACCCCGAGCAGCGCGGGTGCGGTCCCCGGCGCGAACCGAATCCCCACCCACCGCCGGCCGACCGCACCATCGGCCATATACGCCCGGGTATCCGGCCCGGCGACCAGCAATCTGCCTTCGCTCCACAGCAGATCCATACAGCCGTCCGGCAGCACCGGCAGCGCCGCTGCCCCGGTGGCGTTGGTGTTCGTCCACACCACGGCATCGGTGAGCCGCGACCGCCGCTCCCGATACCTCGACGCCACCTCTGCCACGGATCCGAGGCTACCCGCGCCGCCCGCCGAAGTCGGGCCTCAGTCGAGGAAGGTCAGCAGCCGGTCGGCCAACCACTGCGGCTGCTCCTCCGGCACGAAGTGACCGCACTCCGGGATCGACTCGAGGCGCATATCGTCGGCGTAATCGCGATAGCTATCCGGCACACCCTCGGCGAGTGGATCGCGGGCACCGTTGAGGTGCAGCGTCGGCACTCGCAGTCGAATCATCCGATAGTGCCGCGCGAAGTGCGGCACCTCGTGCAACAAGACATTGCGATTGAAATCGATGGTCGCCGCATGCGCGCTCGGCGTCCGCATGCGATCCAGATAGACCGCGGTCTCACCAGGCCGGCGCCCGCCGCACGCCCAGCTGATCCATCAATTCGACGAGGTCACGCGCCAGTCGTTCGAAGGTGTACCCGCCGCCGGAGCCTTCGGACCACCCGAGGCCGCGGATGTCCGGGCAGATCACCCGATACCGCCGGGCGAGCGGCGCGATCACCTGCCGCCACTCCCACCAGTGCTGCGGCCAGCCGTGCAGCAGGATCAGTGGCTCGCCCGTGCCCGCCTCGGCGTAGTGGATGCGCAAGCCGTCGACCCGACGCTAACATAAGATTTAGAAGTAAGGACACCATCTTTTAGAACAAGAGGGATGGCGATGGCGCGACGCACCTATAACCAGTACTGCGGACTGTCCCGCAGCCTCGATCTCGTCGGCGAACGGTGGACGCTGCTGATCGTCCGCGAACTGATGGCGGGACCGAAGCGCTACACCGATCTGGCCGATGCGCTCGACGGCATCGGCACCAGCCTGCTGGCCGCGCGCATCAAGCAGCTCGACGATGACGGCCTGATCACCCGGTACACACTGCCGCCACCGGCCGCGTCGCAGGTATACGAGCTCACCTCGGCCGGTCGAGAACTCGCGACAGCGCTTGTCCCCCTTGCGATGTGGGGCATCCGGCACCAATTCGACGAACCGCGTAAAGCCGAGGAGAGCTACCGCGCCGAATGGACGCTCGTCTTCCTCGCCACGCTGATCGACCCGCCCACGGATATGCGCGCGACGATCCAGTTCCACATCGACGGTTCCGCGGGGGCCATCAGGATCAGCGACGGACAGGCGAGCGTGATCCCCGGCGAAATCGGCGACGCCGACGCCACCATCACCACCGACCTGCGCACCCTGGGCCGCATCGGCACCCGCGAACTCGATCCGGCGGATGTCGTCGATCGGGTGCGGGTAGCCGGTAACACCGAACTCGCCCTGCGCCTACTGGGTTTGGTCACCAACCGACGGTGATATTCGATGAATTCTCGGCCGCCCGATCGTCATGTCCAGCGGACTCGAGTTCCCGCGCCATCACGGCGCCGGTGTATCGAATCACCCGTCAGTGCGGAGTGATACCGCGCGGAACGACCCGGATCGCCGGATTATCACCCGCGGCGATTTTCGACTCCGGATCCTTGCATCCCACGGTGACCTCGGCACCCGGTGGCGAGGAAAAGGTCCACAGCGTCATCCACTCTTTCCCGCCGATATTTTCCTGTTTGTTCGTATTGGTCGAACGTAGGTCTTCGTTGCGGCCGGTGCTGTCAGTGACGGTGCAGCGCAGGCTCGTGGTCGCGGCGCTCCAGTCGACGGGCACCCTGATATCCATCACGGCATCGGCGGGAATGGGCACTTTCTTGGTCTCCCCCAGCGGAATTCGCACACCGCCGCCGGGTACCTCGGGTTCGGTCACGGCGGGTGCGCTCACCGAACTAGAATCCGACGCGGTCGTCGATTCCGATGCGGCCGTGTCGGACTTGTCATCCGAACACCCCGCCACGGCGACGGCCAGCGATGCCGTCACCGTCATCCAGATCAGTTTCACAGGTCAACCTCTCTTCGACAGAGCATGACTACAACTTCCAGATGGACGCAGACTACATGGCGCGAAAATCGCCAATTTGTTCGCAAATAAGAGGACTCGGCCGATATCGGAAATCAGCACGCTCGATGTCCGCACCGCCGATGGCAATGCCGACGCCTACCTGGCCCGACCCGATGACGGCGCACCCATCCCGGCGTGCTGTTCCACATGGACGCCTACGGCCTGCGCCCGTGCCTGCGCGAAATGATGGAAGCCATCGCGGCCAATGGGTTCACTGTATTGGCGCCCAATGTTTTCTACTGATACGGGCGCGCCCCGGTGCTGCCGATGCCCGAATCCGCCGTCCCCGCAGCGCACGCGAAATTCTTTGCCGCACTGGGCCCGATGCGTGCCGCGTTCACGCCGGAGAAAGCGTTGCAGGACGCACAAACCTATCTCGATCGGCTCAGCGCCGCCGAGTTCGTTACACCGGGTCCGGTGGCCGTGTCCGGATACCGCATGGGCGGCAAACTCACCTTGTGCACCGCGGGTGCATTCGGGAATCGCATTGCCGCGGCGGCGAGTTTCCACGGCGGCCGCGTGGCCGTGGACGAACAACGACCGCCACCTCGCGTTACTGCGGCGGACCCAGCAGGCAAAATAATGGGACGAGCGCGGAGGAGTGCCGATGGAGTTGAGCTACGAGGATGTGAAAGCTGCCGCCGATCGGATCGCCGGTCGGGTGCGGCCGGTCGCCGTCGTCCCTGGGGACGGTGACGCGGTCGCGCCGACCGGATCCGGATCGTGTGAGCTATGGCTGGCGCTGGAGTTCATGCAGCACACCGGATCGTTCAAAGCCCGTGGGGCGCAGAACTTCATCCAGGCGCACCGCGATGACGCGACGCTACCCGATGCGGGCGTGACCATCGCCTCGGGCGGAAACGCGGGGCTCGCGTGCGCATGGGCGGCACGCGGGCAGGGCGTTCGGGCGACGGTTTTCCTGCCGACCACCGCTCCGGCCGTGAAGGTCGAGCGGCTGCGCGGCTACGGCGCGGATGTGCGCCTGGTCGGTACCGAGTACGCCGAGGCGCTCGCCGCCTGTCACGACTACGCCGACACCAGCGGCGCGCTGCGCTCCCACGCCTATGACAATCCGTATATCGCGGCCGGTGCGGGCACCTTGATGATGGAGATCCACCGCCAACTCTCCCGGCTGGACACCATCGTCGTCGCGGTCGGCGGCGGCGGGCTGTTCGCCGGAATCGCCACGGCCGCGGCGCACTACGGTGTGCGGACGATCGCGGTGGAACCGGAGAACTGCCGGGCTTTGCACGCCGCGATCGCGGCCGGGCAGATCGTCGACGCACCGGTCGACTCGGTCGCCGCCGATTCCCTCGGCGCCCGCCGCGCCACCGAGCTGGCACTGCGCGCGGCACAAAATTACGACGTCACCTCGATCCTCGTCCCCGATCGCGACATCATCGCGACCCGCAGAAAGCTGTGGCACGACCGTCGCCTGGCGGTTGAACACGCCGCCGCGACCGCGCTCGCGGCCCTGACCAGCACTGACGGCGTCTACCGTGCCGAACCCGGCGAGCGGATCTGTGTCGTGCTGTGCGGTGCGAATACCGATCCGACGGACCTGACGCAGTAATTCGGGTCGCGCTCGGGCCGAGGGCACTAAGCTCGATATCGACTCGGATGGAGGCACCTCATGTCGGTTCAATCCCTCATGGTCCCGGTCGGAACGCCCGCGCCGGACTTCACACTGCCCGATCTCGACGGTCACACCCACGCCAGGGCCGACTACACAGCCGGCCCCGGCCTCCTGGTCATCTTCGCCTGCAACCACTGCCCGTACGTGCGGCATATCGAGTCCAAGCTCGGCGAGGTACTCGGCACGCTGACGATCCCGACGGTCGCGGTCTGCACCAATGACGCCGACGCCTACCCGGACGACGCACCAGCAGGACTGCGCGCCCAAGCCGACCGCGCCGGTTGGAAATTCCCCTACCTGATCGACGAATCCCAGCAGGTGGGTCGAGCTTTCAGCGCCGCGTGCACGCCGGACTTCTTCCTCTACGACGCGCGCCTCGAACTCGCCTACCGCGGCGCATTCGACGAATCCACGCCGGGCAACGGTAAACCGGTGACCGGCAATGAGTTACGCGCCGCGATCGAGAATGTGCTCGCCGGAACACCCGTGCCCGAACCGCATCGGCCGAGCATGGGTTGCTCCATCAAATGGCGGGCCTAGGTACCGATCACCGCATTCATGATCGTGCCCGCACTGGTCGCGACGACGCCGCCGATCATGGCTCCCGCCACCATCTTCGGTGACTGCAAGCCGCCGCCGGACCACTTCTCCCAGGCGAACCGACCGCCCGCGTAGGTGATGGCGGTGATGCCGGCCAGCAGAATGAACCAGGTGAAATAGCGCACCATCTGCAGGATTTTGTCTGCGACGGGTGGCGCCTCCGGTGTCGGGTTGCCGAGTTGGGCCAGGACTGCTCCATAGGTGTCATGTGCCGCGGCGAGAATCATGCTCACAGTCGAACCCCTCTTCTGATATCGGCGACGCCGTAGAGCGCCCTCGCCAGATAATAGCCTCTCGACTCGAGACAGATTGTGCAGCAACCGGATTCAACGACATACCGGTCAGCTGGATTTCCGCACCGGTTCGCGATCGTGCCGCAGCATGTGCAGCGCGAGCAGCAGACCCGATACCGTGAGGACAGCGGCGATCGGATAGATCGAACGCAGTCCGGGTCCGTCATCGATGGCGCCCAGCCGCCGATCCGGCCCGCGAACGCGGCGGCGAGTTGGAAGCCGGAGGCATTGACCGCGACGGCCAGCGTCGGGGCCGCACCTGCCGCGCCGACGACCCCCGTCTGCATGCCGGGAATGATCGCGAAGGCCAGCGCGCCGAGCACGAAAACCAGTGCCACCGCGAGCAATTGGATCTCGGCAACCGCCCAGAACAGTGTCAGCGTGCCCGCCAGGGCCGTCAGCAGACGCGCCAGCGACGGCATCAGCACCTTATCGGCCAGCCGACCACCGAGGTGATTACCGAGCACCGAACCCGCCCCGTACACCAGCAGTAGCACACCGGCACCGCACCCGGTGCGAAACCACCGATATCGGTGAGCAGCGGGGTGAAGTACGTAAAGACCGTCACCACACCGACATTGCCGAGCGCGGTGAGCGCGATCGCCAATTGCATACCGCGATCGGCGAATACGCGCAACTCCCCCAGCACCGATCCGCGCGCAGCCACCGGCATCGTCGGCAGAAAACGCAGCACCAGCAGCAGCGCGACGGTCGCACAGAGCGCCACCGACGCGAATGTCACACGCCAACCGAAGTATTGGCCGATGGCCGTACCGATCGGCGCGCCACCGATAATGCCCAGATTTGAACACCACCAGCATGAGCGAAAAATCGGTCACATTCAGGAGCTGATTCGGCGGCAACCACATCCGACCGACCGACGGGCCAAGCAGATCGTGCTCACGGCCGCCGGGGAACGGCGGCGCGCCGAGGCCCTCGACCTACTCGGCACCCAGTCGCCATTGACCTCGCTCACCGCCGCCCAGCAGGAGACGCTGCGCGATCTGCTGCATGCGATGATGTCGCCCGACTCCCTTGTTTAAACATACGTCCGGACGTATTCTTTGACTATGGCGACGGCGACGCGCCCGACCGATAAGCGAGTGCCCAAATGATGACAGCATCGGGAAGCGATTCGACAAGGGATGGTGGCCCGGTGGCGGGTGGACCCGAGGACAAGCGTCTGCAGCGCGGCGCGCGCAGTCGACAGCTCGTGCTCCGTCAGGCCGTCGACACCGCCTCCCTCGATGGTCTCGACGGCCTGAGCTTCGGCAAACTGGCGACCGACACCGGCCTGAGCAAGGCGGGCGTGCAGACGCTGTTCAAGACCAAGGAAGCCCTGCAGCTGGCGGCGCTCGACCTGGCCCGCGAGATGTTCATCGACGCCGTCATCCGCCCCGCACGCACACAACCCCATGGGGTGCAACGCCTTCGCGCGCTGATCGAGCACTGGATCGGCTATGCCGCGGCACCGCTTTTCGCGGGCGGCTGCTACCGCGTCGCCAACATGGCGGATTTCGACAGCCGTCCAGGACCGGTCCGCGACGCCCTGGTCCGCGACCAGCGGGACTGGTTGGCAACCATCGTCCACGAACTTCGGTATGCCGTCGATGCGGGCGAAATCGCGGACCTGGACACCGATTTCGCCGCCTTTCAGATCGACGCAGCCCTGTGCTCGGCCAATACCGCCCTGCGGCTCGGCGATACCGATGTGGTGGGCAAGGTCCGCCGGGTGGTCGAGGGCTTTCTCACCCCACCGGCATGAACCGCGGGTCAGGGGCGGTCGGCGGTTCGCTCCAGCTCGATGCGGGTTCGGTCGTCGGTGAGGATCAAGGTGCCGTCAACGGTGGTCCAAGTGGGGGCGAGTAGGAGGAATTCGGTCAGCCAGGTGTCCTGGTTGGTGACCTCCCGCGGATAGGACAGGACGGTACTGAAGGGGGAACGGGTTTTCAGGACGCCGTCATCGACATCGACCTCGAACATCACGGTATTGCCGCCCGCGTGGGCGGACAGGCGCTGGGTTTCCTGGACGAACCACAAGGTGATCCGGGTGCCGCGGACCAGGAATCGCGGTCGGCCGTTCTCCGTAACCGACGAGGAGACATAGCGGTGACCCCACAGTTCGCAGTCGTGCCCACCACCCATTGCCCGAGCACCGCCCCTCATCGAATCGCTACGCGATAATGGCCCACCCGTCACCCGACCACCACCCCTCATCGAATCGCTACGCGATAATGTCATTTGGTGGATCAGCCCTTACTCACGGCGGACGACGGCCCACCTATCCTGATTGCCGCCCCCATCGGGCAGAAATGACCCGGTCCACTGAGCGAACCGATCAGCGCAGATTCTTCTCGATTTCGCGCGCGGCGCGTGCGACCAGGCCCGGCAGATTCGGCGGAAACTGTTGCGACAGTGACATACAAGCGATAGCGGCCGCCTCGCAGACGCCGGGTTGGCGGATCGCCGCTGCGGCACAACATATTCCGGCTATCAGTTCGTGGTGGTCAACGGAAACCATTCCGGCATCGGCGATTCCGGTGCGCACGCGATGCCATTCGGCGGCCGAATAGGTCGGTGGCGGGACGGTATTGTCGGTACGTCCCGCGAAGAGGACCTGCGCCAGCGCGGTCCGATACACCACGTCGGGGTCCGCGGTGGTGTTGAGGAAGAATTCCGCGCCCTTGACGCCGGCCACCAGCCGGACCTCACCCGCTTCGAGAACACAAACCGCGACAGTCGAATTCGTCACGGCCGCCAATACCCGGGCCGGTCGCTGCGCGGCCCGGCGCAGCAGCGGTGCGGCCTGCCAGTGCCGTCCCAGCTCCGCCATCCGCTCGCCGACGAAATACCGTTGCTCCACCCGCTGCACCGCGCCGAGCACGACCAACTGCTCGGCCAACCGGTAAGCGGTGGCCTTGGCCAACCCGGTGGACCTGGCCAGCTGCGATAGTCCACAGCCCTCCGGCGCCGCCGAAATTGCTTCCAGTATCTGGAAACCGGCATCGAGCACCCCACGGCTCGCTCCGTCAGCCGATGGACTCCCGGCCATCGCCCCGCCTTCCTCCGCACCGCGGCCGCACGTCGGCACAACACGGCAAGAGAAGATGCTACGCCCATTGTCGTTCGCAACAAGGCGTTCTGCATCGCTCAACTCACGGTGAGTACAACCTGGCCCGGGCCGCGCCCCCTTTCGATCACGGCGGCACCTACGCAATCGCCCGCACCGCATCAGCTTAGGCGCAGAATCAGGGGTTTTCTCAGCAGAGTCTCATCGAAGACCAGCCCTGGTCTCAGGAGTGTTCCGTTCAATAGCCGGTAGCTGCCCCGCCCGGTTCCAGTCTCAGCCGGGCGGTAGGCAGCGCCAATGGTCGTGCTAATGCGAAACGACCTCGAACCGAATCGGCGGCCATCTCGTAACACATAGGACAAATGTGTCGAGAACGCTGAGGTCGCGATGAGTGTCGAACACGTCAACCGCCGAACAATCGTCATCGGAGCAGGGGCCGCGGCATTTGTCGCGGCCTGCTCGACGAGCGAGCGCTCGTCAACGCCGACAACCACTTCCACCGCGACGCCAGCGACGACATCGAGTTCAGTTGCCGCCGCTCCCACCACCGAACCACCACCGCCGCCGACCGAGCAGGTGCAGGCGGGTCCCGAACCCGCGCCGGGCACCGCGCTCACACGCACCTCCGATGTGCCGATCGGCTCCGGCCTACTGCTCGGCGATACCGTCATCACCCAGCCGAGTCCTGGTAACTACCAGGCTTTTTCGGTGATCTGCCCGCATGCGGGCTGTGCTGTCAACACGATCAGCGGTGGCACCATCAATTGCCCTTGTCACGGCAGCAAATTCAACCTCGACGGATCCGTTGCCACCGGCCCCGCCACCCGGCCGCTGGCTACACGCACCATCTCCGTACAGGGGGAATGGATCGTCGCGGGCGCGTTCGCCCCGTTGCCCGCCGCCGCGCAGCAGGTCCAGGAACAACCCGCACCGGCCCAGCAGGTCGTCGAACCGGGCGCACCCGAGAACGCGCTGGCCCGCGCCTCCGACGTACCGGTCGGCTCCGGACTCATTCTCGGCGATACCGTGCTGACCCAACCGAATCCCGGTAATTACCAGGGCTTCTCGGTGATCTGCACGCATCAGGGCTGTGCCCTCAACGAAATCGCGGGCGGCACCATCAACTGCCCTTGTCACGGCAGCAAATTCAATCTCGACGGCTCCGTTGCCACCGGCCCGGCCAACGAACCGCTGTCTCGCCGTGAGGTATCGATACAGGGCGACTGGATCGTGGCAGGCGCACCGGCAACGCCGCCGGTGATCAAACCGTGGTGGTGTGAGGTACCGATCTTCGCCCCGGGAAGCGCGGGCTGCTGAGGGCTACTTTCGCCGAGCGGTTCGGGTCGCTCCGATGGAGGCGGCCACCACGCAGATCACGCCCGCCCATTGCCCCGGATTCATGATCTGGCCGAGGACGATCAGTCCGGCGAGTGCGGCGGCCGCGGGTTCGAGGCTCATCAGTACGCCGAAGACACGCGGTGGAATGCGCCGCAGCGCTTCGAGTTCCACCGAATACGGCAGCACCGACGACAGCATCGCGACCGCGAATCCGGCGGCGAGGACGGTGGGATGGAACAGCGTGGTACCCGCCTCGGCGATGCCGACCGGGACCATGAGCACACCGCCGAAGGCCATCGCGATGGCCAGACCCCCGCCGCCGCTGGTGCGGTCACCGAGTGCGGCGCTGAGCAGGATGTAGCCCGCCCAGCACGCTCCGGCGGCCAGGGCGAACAGCACGCCGGACCACCCCGCTTGCCCGCCCGACCTGGTCAGCAGCAGCACCCCGGCGGCAGCGAGCACCGCCCACACCGGATCGGCCCACCGCCGCGAGCCAGCCAGTGCGACGCCGAGCGGCCCGAGGAATTCGAGGGTCACCGCCATACCGAGCGGAATTCGGTCGATGGCTTGGTAGAAGCAGAGATTCATGCAGGCGAGCACCGCGCCGTAGCCGAGCACCACCGGCAGCGCGCGCCGCTCGATCCGCAGCCCGGACCGCCAGACGATCAACAGCACGATCCCGGCGAAGAACAGCCGCAGCGTCACCGCGCCCGCGGCCCCGGTGGCGCTGAACAGTTGTTTGGCCAGTGCCGCGCCGACCTGCACGCTCACGATCCCGATCAGCACCAAGGCCGTCGGCGGCACCCCGCCGAGCCCACGCTGGCTCACCGCGCGCACGGCCGTCAGCGGTCGCGTCGAGTTCACATTCCGTTCGAAATCGATCGCGACCACGCGGTACCCTCCATCGACAAACCCCCCGACCTTCCATCATCCGCATACTGTCAATGGATGGCGCGACCCGCGTGGGCGTCAGGCAGCGGGTCGAGGACCTGCCAGATCGACGAGATCGCCATCCTGCGGCACCGAATCCGCCTCGGCCGCAAGCGACTTCGCGCGCTTGCTGCTCACGAGGTACACCACGACCAGCAGTACGCTCAACCACACGTAGGTGTTGCCCCACAGGTGTTGCCAAGGCGTCCAGGACAATTCGCGTCGATTGTCACCGGGCATCCAGTTCTGCGGCCCGTAGACGAATGCCGCCGCGGTCACCACGATGGCCATATACCACCCGATCGCCCGCCCCCGCGGCACCGTCGTCGCATAACAGACCATCCCGAACAGCGCGGGCGCGATCATCACCCAGTGATGCGACCAGGAGATCGGCGATACCAGCAATGTGAAGACCGCATTGATCCCCAGCGCCAGCGCGGGCGCCTGTTCCGCCTGTCGCATGGCCGCGACCACCAGGACGAGCAGCGCCGCGCTCAGCACCAGCCAGAGCACGGTGAACAGCGGCTTCTCCACACCGAACCGGGCCAGCACGGCCTGAATCGACTGGTTGGTGTGGAACGACGAGCCGCTCAATCCCGAGACATTGCCGAGTCCGCCGAACCAGTAGGTGACCGACTCCTTGGGCAGCACCGCGAAGCTGAGCGCCGTCGCCACCGCACCGGTGACGGCGGCCGTCACTGCCGCGCGATAGTCCCGGCGTACCAGGAAATACAGCACGAACGCGGCCGGGGTCAGCTTGATGGCGGCCGCAACGCCGACCAGCATGCCGCGCCGCCACTTCGGCTTCTCGGTCAACGCGTCGGCGGCGACCAGGACCATGAGCAGCAGGTTGACCTGCCCGAAGTCCAGCGTCGAACGGATGGGCTCCAACAGCATGGCCAGCGGTGTCGCACACGAGGTGGCCAGCAGTGCCAGCCGCAACCCACTGCGTTCGGGCCAGCGCCGCCGCGCGACCAGATACAGCGTGACGGCCAGCGCGAGCGTCGAGGAGATGAAGAAGGTGAACGCCGCGGCATCCCAGGGCAGCAGCGCGAAGGGACTCAGCACCAGTGCGGCGAACGGCGGGTAGATGAACGGCAGGCCGATGCCAATGGTGGTCTGCGGCAGCTGGCCGTACATATCCGCGCCGTCACGCAGCGCCTCGATGCCGAGCCGGTACACCTGCAGGTCGATGAAACCGCCGGTGATCCGATGGAAGGGCCATAGCGGTTCGGTCAGGCACCACGTGGCGAAGGCAATGAGCAACACCGGCACTAGCCACACCACGCGCCCGAATCGTCGGTTCACGGGCTCGGACCTATCTCGGGTGGTGACATTACTCATCCGCGGCGACTATACCGACCCGCGCGAACGCCTCCGAATCGGCGTTCCGGCCAGTGACAATTCGGTGGCTCAGGGCGCCTCGAACAGGCGCAGCAGGTCGTTCTTACCGAACATGGCGGCCGCGGCGCGCGCGGACGGGGTTCCGGCATCCGGATCGGCGCCCGCGGCGAGCAGGGCGCGCAGGATCTCGACCTCGCCCTTGAACACCGCGCCCGCCAGCGGCGTCTGCCCCTTGTCATTGGCTCGATTCGGGTCGGCGTCGCGCGCCAGCAGGACCCGCACGGCGTCCTGATGACCGTGGTAGGCGGCCAGCATGAGCAGGCTGTCGCCGTGGTCATTGGTGAGGTTCACCGGGACACCGGCGTCCAGATACGCCGTCAGGCGCTCGGCGTTGCCCTGCCGCGCCAGATCGAAGATCTTGGTGGCGAGTTCGAGCAGTTCCGGATCCGTGTCGTCAGTGCTCATCTGCCCAGTACACCACCTGAGATCGGTCATAGCCGGTAGGTGCGGCCGAATGTGCGCGCCGGTCTGAACGTGGGCGGTCGCTGTCGATAACAGTTTGATAACTCGAAGATCGGGTACTCCCCAACTATGACAGCGACGCGAAAGCGACTGCACCGCCCCGCCGGTGTCGATCGCGGAACCGCGCTGCTGGCCTCGATTACCTGCCTGATTTTCGTGGCTGGCATCGCCACCATCACCCGATCCCTCTCGACCACCACGGCCGCGGCCGTATGCATCGCGGCCGGACTAGCAGTGACACTCGGCATCCTGCCGCACAGTCGTTAGCCACCCCACCAGAGATCCGACTCTCCTTGCCGGTACGGCAGGCTTATCGCCGTGCGTGTTTTGCTGCTGGGTCCGTTCGAGGTCCGCGATGCTGAGGACCGACCGATTCCGATCGCCGGAGTCAAAGTGCGCGCATTGCTGGCCCGGCTCGCTATGGAACCCGGCCGAGTGGTCCCCGCCGATGTGCTCGCCGACGCGATCTGGGATGGACGCCCACCGGAGAATGGCGCAAATGCCTTGCAGGCCCTGGTCTCTCGGGTTCGGCGTGCGATAGGCACGACGCGCGTCGAGGGGCGGGCGCCGGGCTATCGGCTGGTCATCGATCCCGTCGATGTGGACGTCGTTCGGTTCGAACGGCTGACCGCGGCGGGGCGGGAGTCGCGCGAGCTGGCCGCATTGCGCGAGGCCGAGGCCTTGTGGCGTGGTCCGGCGCTGACCGACCTGCTGGAGGTGCGGTTCGCGGCCGATGCGGCGGTGCGGCTGGACGAGCTGCGACTCGACGCGGCCGAATGCCGGCTCGGGCTGGAGGTCGCCGCGGGCAACGATGTCCTGGACGAACTGCGCGTACTGGCCGAGGCGCATCCGCTGACCGAGCGCATCCAGGGCCTGTTGATCCGCGCCCTGTACGCGGCGGGTCGACAGGCCGATGCACTGGCCGCCTATGAACGCACCAGAGATCGTCTCGGTGACGAACTCGGCATCGATCCCTCCCCCGAGCTGACCGAACTACACCTGTCCATACTGCGACAGGAACCGACGCCGGCCCGCCGCCGCACCAATTTGCGCGCGCAGATAACGAGTTTCGTCGGGCGCGAAGACGATGTGGCCGAACTGACCGAGCGACTGGAGACCGCCCGGCTGATCTGCATTGTCGGGCCGGGCGGCGCTGGCAAGACCCGACTCGCCGTCGAGGTGGCCGAGCGGGCCGACGATGCGGTCTGGTTGGTCGAACTCGCCGCGGTGACCGATCCGGAGCAGGTCGTCTCCGCGGTGCTCACCACGATCGGGGTGCGCGAGGTCGGACTACTCGAGCCGTCGGCGGGCGAGCCCATCGACCGGCTGGCGGAATACCTTGCGCAACAACGTGTTCTGCTGATCCTGGATAACTGCGAACATCTGGTCGAGGCGGTTGCCGCGCTCGTCGACCGGCTGCTCGGCGGGTGTCCGCAGCTGCGGGTACTGGCCACCAGCCGGGAATCGCTCGCCATCGATGGCGAACATATCCACCAGATCCGGCCCCTGCCCTGGCCCGACAATGTGGCCGATGCCGAAAGCTTTCCGGCGGTACGCCTTTTCGTCGAGCGCGCACGGGCGGTGCGCCCCGATTTCGCGCTGGACGCCGGTACCGCGCTGGCCGTGGTCGAGATCTGCCGACGGCTCGACGGATTGCCGCTGGCGATCGAATTGGCGGCGGCTCGGCTGCGGGCATTATCGGTCGGCCAGATCGCGGCGAAGCTGGATGATCGGTTCACCCTGCTCGGTCGGGGCAGCCGGACCGCGCAGGCCCGCCATCGGACACTGCGTGCGGTCATCGAATGGAGTTGGGCGCCTTTATCGCAAGCCGAACAGGAACTGGCCATGTGGCTGGCCGCATTCCCGGCCGGTGCGACCCTCGACGCCCTCGAAGATCTCGATCTGCTCACCGATCTGGTGGACAAATCGCTGGTCGAGCGCAGCGGCGAGCGGTACCGGATGCTCGAGACCATCCGGTCCTACGTGTTGCAACGATTGGCGGAATCCGGGCGTGCGCTCGCGGTCCGCGACCGGCACGCACGCCATTTCCTGCGACTCACCGAATCCGCGGAGGCCGAACTGCGCACCGCGCAGCAGCTCGGCACGCTCGCTCGGCTCGATGCCGAGCGCGACAATATTTCCGCCGCATTGCGATTCGCGGTCGACACCGGTGCTGCCGAACTCGGTATCCGCCTGATCGCGGCGATGTTCTGGTACTGGACATTGCGCGGGATCCACAGCGAACGGCTCCGTTGGACGCGAGCAGTGCTGGAGATCGGCAGCGGCGTACCCGATGAGCTGCGGGCATTGCGCGGGGTGCTCGACGGGTTGTCCCGATACGAGGCCGGGGCAATCGAGGACGGCACGCGGGCCATGGCGGCCGGTCTGGAAATCGTCAGGGGTTCAACGGATCTGCCCACCGGACCCGCCCGAACGGTATTGCTGGTCGCGCCCGCATTCCTTGAAGGGGTCGGTTTTTCGACCCCGGAATGGCCAACGTTCACCGGTTGGGAACATGGCATGGCGCTGTTGCTCGGCGCTTCGAGCATCGATCAATTGAGCACCGCGAGAACGGAGTTCGAGGCGGTGGGCGACCGATTCGGACTGTCGACAACGCTGCAATCGATCGCCGATGACCACATGCTGCACGGTGATCTGCCACAGGCGATCACCGCGCTCACCCGTGCCGCCGAGGCCTTCGAAGAGCTCGGCAGCCCGGGCGATGCGGCGGCCGTCTGCGCCGAATCGGCCATCGCCCTGGCCCGACTCGGCGAACTCGACCGCGCCGACACCGCACTGTCACGGGCACGACACCATGCGCGGGCGGCTGGCGAGCCCGGCACCACCGTCTATGTGCGGCTCGCGTACGCGGAGTATCTGATGCGTCGCGGTGATCGTAAAGCCGCGCTACGCGAACTGGATCGCGCCGAGACCGGTCTCGCGCGCACCGCCTTCGGCACCCGAGTTCGGGCTCGTAGTGCCGGTTTTCGGGCGCTCATCGCCATTCTGGACGACGACCCGGCGGCGGCGCGGCGCGTGCTCGACGCGGCAACCAAGAGGCTGATCAACCCCGGCGAATCCGCCAGCGGTGCACAACCACCGGATTTGGCGATGCTCTCCCACGTGTACGCCGCGCTGGCGGTGCGCGATCAGCCAGCCGCGGCGGCGCACTTGTTGGGTGCCGCGGCCGCCATGCTCGGCACCGCGGATCGGCGTGGCTACGACAACCTCGTCGCGCCTGCCGAGCAGGCCCGTGAAGCGCTTGGCCCCGAAGCGTTCACGGCGGCCTTCGACAGCGCAGCCGCCTCGACCCCGACCGCCGCAATCGAATTCCTACTCGCCCACGCGACTACCGCCCGGCAGACACCATAGAACTCGGCGGCGTCGGCTACACCGCCAAGGCCGGTGGCGCCGGGGTGGTCCGACTGGGTGGGTGGTAGGCGCGCCATGCGCCGGCGAGGCGATCGACCGCCTCGGTGAGCGTCTGCGGTGGATGCCGGAAGTGGATGCGGACGTAGCCGTCGCTGCGTCCCGACACGTCGAGGCCGCTGCCGGCCAGTATCGCGACACCATGGCGCAGCGCGGTCTGCGCGAAGGAACTTCCGTCGCCGTACGGCAAACGGATCCACAGGGTCTGACCACCGCGGACCGGCGTCACGGACCAGTCGGGCAACTTCCGGGACAGGGCGCCCAATACCAGATCGTGACACGACTCGCGTTGCGCGGCACGGGCCGCGCACAGGACATCTATCCGCGGCACCAGGTGGGCGGCGGCCAGCTGAGCCGGCAGGTTGCCGCCGAGGTCGTGTACCGCCCGCAGGCGTGTCAGCCGGGCGATGGTCGCTGCCGACGCACGCACCCAGCCGACCCGCAACCCACCCCAGATGTTCTTGCTCAGCGAACCGATCGTGATGACGGTGGCGGCGTCGGCGGCCAGCGGCTGCGGCAGGTCCTCCCCGGGAAAGCCCAGATCGGCCACGATTTCATCGGCGACCAACGGAACGTCCACGGCGGCGGCCACTTCCACCAGGCGCCGCCGCACCAGCGCGGAAAGTACTGCGCCAGTGGGGTTCTGGAATGTCGGGGTGACATAGGCGAGCGCGGATCGGTGCGTGCGAGCTGCCGCTTCGAATCCGTCGAGCCCGAGCGGCAGCGGATGCAGCAGCGCACCCGCCTCGCGAAACGCCTCCAAAGCGCCTGGGTACGTCGGGGTTTCCAACAGCACGCGATCACCCGGCCGCAGGAATGCGCGGGCCAGCAGCGATAGCGCCTGCTGACCGCCATTGGTTACCAGCACCTCGTCCGGCCGCGTCGGCACACCCTGCCGCAGATAGCGCTCGGCAATGGCCGTGCGCAGAGCCGGATGGCCGCCTGGGTAATAGCCGATATCGGCTGTGGTCGAGGACAATTCGGGCAGGATCTGCGCATACGCCTCGGCCACCTCCGGCGGCGGACTCTCCGGAGCGGCGCAGGCCAGCGATATGACATCGGGTCGCGGCTCGAGCAGATGCAGGAACATGGGAGCGTCGGTCGTTTCCGGTGTGGCCACCGTCGTCGCACCGGCCACCCGGGTGCCGCTCCCCCGACGCCGGACGATGCGCGCCTCCGACTCCAGCAGGTCATAGGCCGCGACGACCGTGCTGCGTCCCACGGCGAGTTGCGCGGCAAATACCCGGTCCGGCGGCAGCGCGGCGCCCGGCGGCAGCTCACCGTCATCGATCAGCTGCCGCAGCCGGGCCGCGAGCAGCACATAGAGCGGTCCGCGACCCGACGACCAGCGGCCGAGTCGCTCCGTTACAGCAATTGGCTCCATCTCCAAACCAATTCTGCCGGATTGGCCCTGTCCGCGCGCACCGGCCCCACCGAGGATCGTTCTCATGACCGAAGAAACGATCACCACGCAGGCGGTCTCCATCGATCGCGCCGTCGCGGCACTGCCCGGCCCCTTTCAGCAATCGCTGCTGGCACGGGTCAATGACACCGTCGTCAAGGTGGCCCGCCTCGAGGGTGAATTCCCGTGGCATCACCACGACGAGGACGAACTGTTCCTCTGCTGGGACGGCACGTTCCGCATCGAACTCGAAGGACATCAACCGGTGAGCCTCGGTTCCGGTGATATCTATGTGGTACCCAAAGGAATTCGGCATCGTCCGGTGGCGGACACGCCGGCGCATATCCTGCTGGTCGAGCGGCCCGAGACGAAGCAGTACGGCAACTGACGCCTACTTCTCGGAATCGACCGGGACGGAATCGGATTCGGAAATCTCACCCGCAGCGATCATGCCGAGCAGGGCGAGTGCGCGTTCGGCCGCCGATCCCAGCTCGGCATGGTAGGCGATGAGTATCTGCCCCGGAGCGCCATTGACGGTGAAGGTTTCGTAGGACAGGGCCAGATCGCCGACGAGCGGATTGCGAAACACTTTGACGCCAGCGGTTTTCACGCGAACGTCGTGGCGGGCCCACAGCCGCCGAAAATCCTCACTCTTCAAAGACAATTCACCGACCAGATCGGTCAGGCGCGGATCGTCGAGGTCCGTGCCTGCGGTGGCGCGCAGACTGGCGACGGTATCGGCGGCAATGGTCGGCCAGTCGGCATAGCAATCACGCGCCGCCGGATCGAGAAAGATGGCCCGCACCATATTGACCCCTCGGGCGGAACAGGAATTGACGGCGGTCGCCAAGGGGTTCGCGGCGAGCACATCCATATAGCGGCCGAGTACCAGCGCTGGCGTATTCGGCCAGGCGGCCAGCAGCCGGAGCAGGCCGGGTGCGACCCGCTCGGGTCGTCGTGGGGCTCGCTTGCGCCGCGCGCTCGGTCGCGCCAACTCCCGCAGGTGCGCCAGCCCCTCCTCGTCGAGCGCGAAAACCCGCGCCAGTGCCTCGACGACCTGCTCGGACGGATGTTTATCGCGCCCCTGTTCCAGCCGCACGTAGTAGTCGGCGCTCATACCGGCGAGCATCGCCACTTCCTCACGGCGCAGCCCGGCGACTCGCCGCTGCCCGCCGCCGGGAATCCCGAACTCCTCCGGACGCGCCAGCTCGCGGCGTGCGCGCAGGAAGGCGCCCAATCGGTTCTCGGACTCCATCCACCCCAGCGTAGGCCAACCGGTTCGAGCCTGGGTGGCCCTGCCGCTACCAGGAAGTCCGCAGCCTGGCGGGTCCCGGCGGCGGCTACGAACGTGGTGGTCATGACAGACAACCTCGAAGGCCGCACCGCGGTAGTCACCGGAGCATCGAGTGGTATCGGCGCCGCCACCGCCCGACAGTTCGCACAGCACGGCGCCCGGGTCGCGCTGCTCGGCAGGCGCAAGGATCGGATCGAAGAACTCGCCGCCGAGATCGGCGCGGCGGCCATCGCGGTGGTCGCGGATGTGGCCGATCAGCAGTCGGTGCGTGATGCCGCGGCCACGGTGCGCGCGGCATTCGGTCCGGTCGATATCGTGGTCGCGAACGCGGGCGTCATGCTCGCCGCGCCGTTCGATTCCGCGCACACCGAGGAATGGGATCAGATGGTCGGCACCAATATCAATGGATTGCTCTACACCGGAAGGGCTTTCATCGATGACCTGCTGGCCGCGGCGGGCGAGGGCCGCCGGGCCGATCTGGTCCATGTCGGCTCGATCGGCGGGCACACGGTCTTCCCCAACTACGGTGTCTACACCGCCACGAAGGCCGCCGTAGCCCACCTGACCCGCAATCTGCGTGCGGAATTCGGCCCGCGCGGAGTCCGGGTGAAGAATATCGAGCCCGGTATCGTCGGCACCGAGCTCGGTGCTGGCATGCGCGATGAGCAGCAGCGGGCCGGGCTCACCCAGTGGCGCAGCGAACTGGAGATCCTGCGACCCGGCGATATCGCCGATGCGATCGCCTATGCCGTGGCAGCGCCGCCGCGGATGAACGTGGCCGAACTCATTGTCGTGCCGACGCAACAGGGCTGAAAACCGATGCGGCGGGCGCACTTTCGCTGCGCCCGCCGCAGCTCGGTCCTACTTCTCGATGCCCTCGAAATCGAACAGGCCGTTCCACGCGAGATCGGCCTTGTTCACCTTCTCGGATCGACCGGCCGCGGCGACGTAGTCGAAGAGCGGAATATCGGCCATATCTTTGAGCAGCAACGCCTGTGCTCGCCCCACGATTTTGTACGACTCCTCCAGCGTCGGCGCGGCAAGGGCGGCGTCGAGCAGATGGTCGAATTCGGGGTTGTTGTAATTGACGTTGTTGGTCTCGGAGAAGCTGTAGTACTGCGAGGTCAGGAACTGCAGCATGGTCGGGTAGTCACCTTGCCAGCCGTATCGGAACGCCTTACCGATCGTCTTGGCGTTGATCAGATCGCGGATGTTCTTGAAGGTCGGATAGGGCACACCGACCGCGTCGATGCCGAGCACATTCTTCACGCTATTGGCCACGGCCTCGACCCAGCCCTGGTGGCCGCCATCGGAGTTGTAGGCGATCTCGTAGCGGCCCGACCACGGTGAAATGGCATCGGCCTGCGCCCACAGCTTCTTGGCCTCCTCCGGGTTGTAGTTCAGAACCTCTACGCCGGGCAGGTTTTCATCGAATCCGGGCAGGGTGCGCGCGGTGAAATCGCGGGCTGGCTTGCGGATGCCGTGGAAGATGTTCTCGCAGATCTGTTCCCGATTGATCGCCATCGACAGCGCCCGGCGCCGCAGCAGTCCCTCCTGGCCGCCGAAGTGCGCAACATTGGTCTGGATGCCGACGGCCTGCTTATAGGCGATCGGCTTGGTGATCGCGCGCTCGCCCAGATCCTTCTTATAGGTCGACATGGCGCTATCGGGCACGATATCGAGGGTATCGAGATTGCCCGCCTGCAGATCCGAATACGCCGTGTCATAGGACTGGTACATCACGAAGCGCAGGCCCTTGTTCTTCGGCGGGCGTCCGCCCCGATAGTACGGATTGGGCACCAGATCGATCTTGACGTTGTGCTCCCACGCGCCGGGGCGCGCGAACTGGTACGGGCCATTGCCGATCGGGTTCTCACCGAAGGCCTTCATATCCTTGAAGGCGGCCTCGGGCAGCGGATAGAACGGTGCGAAGCCCAACTCGGTCTCGAAATCAATGGACGGCTGCTTCAACGCCACCGTAAAGGTGCGGTCGTCGACCACCTTCAGTCCCGACATGGCCTGCGCCGTCGGCTTTTCCGCCGACACCTCGTCGAAGCCGACGATGGGTGCGAAAACATAGTTCTGCAACTGCGCATTGGTACCGAGGGCGCCGTAATTCCAGGCGTCCACGAACGACTTCGCCGTCACCGTGGTGCCGTCGGAGAATTTCCGATCCGGTTTGATGGTGATGGTGTAGGTCTTGCGGTCGGTCGTCTTGATCGACTCGGCCAGCTCGTCGTGCGCGATACCGTTCGCGTCGTAGTACTTCAGTCCCGCGAACAGCCGGTCCACGACCCGGCCACCCATGTTCTCATTGGTATTGGTCGGCACCAACGGGTTCTGCGGCTCACCGCCATTGGTGGTGACGATATCGGCATCGGCACTGTCACTCGACGAACATGCGGTCAGTCCGAGGCTTGTGGCCAGCAGTACCGCCGCGGTCAACGCTGTAGCTCTGTTGAATCTCAACGCATTCTCCCATGTTCCATTGTGGAATGCCTTTGGACAGTAGCCATTCGAACCAGCGTTGTCCCGAAATCCACCGATCACCGGATGATTTCGCGATTGCCGGGACTTCACCGAGCCGGCGCGCGGTGGACAGTGCGATGACCTCGACCGTAGTGTCGCCGCCGGTTATGCCAGCGCCGTCCAGCCGCTCCACGGCCGCGGACCGATATCGCCTCGGACACAGGCCAACCGCAGTTCCGCCTGCTCCTGGTAGGCGGAATTCGCGGCGGCCGCCTGCGCCGCCATCGTGGCCATCCGGAACTCCCGAATATCGCGCAAAAGGTAGTAGCCGCCCCAGCGCATCACATCGCTGCCGTAGCCACAGCAGTACTGCGCATACTGCTCGCCGGTGATCCAGCCGAATGACGCACACTCGATCGCCGCGTGCACCAGATCCCATTCCGGTGGACCGATCGACAGCTGGCCCGGATCGAGCAGGATCACGCTGCCGTCCTCGGCGACAACGACATTGCCGCTCCACGCGGCGCCATGGATAACGCCCCACGGGCGCCCGGCCGGCAGCGTCGCCCACCGCCCGCGCAGTTCCGCCAAATGCCTACGCAACCAGGACCTATCGTCGGCGCTCATGGTGTGTGCCGCGGCAATGCGTTCATCGAGTCCGACAAAGGGCGCCACCTGCCCGAGCTCCAGATCGGTCGGCGGCGAAAGTCCGTGCAGCCGCGTCAGTGCCGCGGCCACCTCCGCGGGTATGCCTGCCCGATGCTGTGGCAGCGCATGCCAGAAGGTCACCGCGCGCCCGTCCACCACGACCGGCTGCCGAATATCGGCAACGGGCTGCATCACCGGGATTCCGGCCGATGCCAACCACCGGGCGACATCGACCACACGTCTGGCCGCGCCCTCCTGCCCCGGCGTGCCGATCCGTACCATCACGCCGTTGGGCAACCGGTAGTCGACCTCTTCGGTGACTCGACCCAGTTGCGCACCCGCGGCATTGATTCCGGCACTCACACAGGCGGTGCGCAGAATCGGTCCCGTCCCATTGCCCAGCCGCATCGCGGTCATTGCTCAATGGTAGCGGTTGATCCCACGAATTATGTTGATTCACAATCAATCCGATGCGCGAGCTATCGCGCCGACCGAGATGTTGCCCGCGAGTTGCCAAATGGTTGACTCGGCTCGGCGACCAGGCTGTTTGGATCTGCTCGAGGTCCACGCCCAGGTGCCGGAGCAAGAGTCGACCCTGACAGCCGAAGATCTCACGGCCGAGGTCAGCACGTCCGTCGCAGACGCCATCGGCCTGGACAAGGCCCCGATCAAGCCGGAGTCGACGCTGATCGGCGAGCTCGGCGCCGAATCGATCGAACTGCTGGACATGGGGTTCCGCATCCACCGGGACTCCGGAGTCGAGATGTCCGGCGCCGATGTAGCCGCGCTGTTGCGGGGGAAATATTCCCGACGATGAGTTCGGCGCCGAGATGGTCAGCGAGATCGGGTTGGCCCCGCTCGAGCGGGTACTACTGCAGTTCGACCGTGACTCGCTGACCCGCCTGCTGCGCAGTGATCAGGTGCCGAGTTGGTAACCGACGGCAATCTGATCGATCTGGTGCATCGACTCGCGGCGCGGGACAACGACCGGGCCGCGTCTTTGGAGGTGGGTGCCGAACTCTAGATCCTCGGCGAGCCGTGCGCCGCGACGCTCGCGGCGGCGGCCAGTTGCTCCAGCTCGCTCAGTTCGGTCGCGGTGGTGGTGTCGGCGTAGATCAGGATCGTGTGATCGATCCGGCCGAGCAATGAGAACAGCCGAACGTCGAAGGTGACGGCATCGCGGGTGAGCCCGAGAACATCGGGTGCGCGGCTGCCCGCCCTCGGTTGCGGCTCATCCGGACTGGTCTTGCCGACTATCGGACTGTCGCCATAGTCGATCAGCAACTGGGCCTCGCGCCGGATCACAAAGTCCGGATCCGTCGAATCCGCGCCGATGCCCTCGCGGGCACTGCGCACGGTTCGGCCGACCACCTCTTCGCCGACGGGCCTGCGCTCGGCGTCATAGCTGTCCAGCAGACCAGCGGTGCACGGGGTTGAATACCAACGGCTTTCGCATACTGGGGCGGCTGCGGTAATGGGTCGACGATCCGGCACGGCACGCCCCTGCGTCGTAACTCGATCGCTGCGGTCACGCCGATCGGCCCGGCGCCCGCGACGATTATCTCGGCATTGTCCATCCGGCATCACCGACCGGGGGTTGCGGTTTCCGCGGAACTGCGCGGCGGCGCAGTCGTACTCGTATTCGCCGCGGCCGGATCTCGCCCTGGTACGGCATCGGCACCATAGAAGACCGGCAGCATGGCTTTCAGCAGTACCAGCGCCGACCCCTCGCCCGACGGCACCGTCGCGAGGTTGGTGCAGATCACGATCGTGAGATCCGACGCCGGGTCGTAGCCCATGAACGTCATGAATCCCGGAATCTGACCGTCGTGACCGATGAGATGCGGACCGAATCGCGCGATACCGAGACCGTATCCGGCATTCTCCGGGTTGGCGGGATCGATCGGCTGAATACTGTCGAGCCGAGTCCTCTGCATCTTCGCGTCCAGCAGTCCGCCGCCGACCAGTGCCTTCACATAGGTGGCCAGATCTTCGGCCGTCGAAATCGCGCCGCCAGCGGTCCACGCCCAGGACGGGCTCGCGTTCGTCTCATTGTTGGGTTTCAGGGTGCCCGCCACCGCCGCCGCTTGTTCCGCGGCGGGAAGTGCGAACGTTTCGATGGTGGACACATTGGTACCGAAGGAATAGCCCTGCGGGTGCGGATCCGGTATCGAAGAGTCCGCGGCCGCGGGCAGCGACGTGTGCTTCAGCCCGAGCGGTCCGAAGATGTGCTGCCGAAAACTCTCGGCAGCAGTCATTTTCGTGACCTGCTCGATGACCAGCCCGAGCAAGATCGTATTGGTATTGCTGTACTCGAACTTCTCCCCGGGCTGGAAGTTGACCGGATGCGCGAACGCGATCGCCAGCAACTCCTCCGGCGTCCAAACCTTCTGCGGATCACTGTCGAGCGTGGCATTGAACTGCGGATCGAACGTGTAACTGTATAGACCACTTCGCATTTCGGAGAGCTGCGCAATGGTGATCCGATCACCGTTCGGCACTCCCGGCCAGTATTTGCCAATGGGATCATCGAGCGCGAGCTTGCCCTCCTGCACCAACCGCAGAATCACCGTCGACGTCATGGTCTTGGTATTGCTGCCCACCCGGAAGTAGTCACCGACCGACATCGGCTCACTGGCATCGACAGTTCGACTACCAAAAGCCTCCGCCCAATCCCCTTGCTTCCCCGACCTGACAACCACCACCGCCCCCGGAACAACGTTGTCCTTCATCACCGTGGTTATCGCCGATCGGAGACCCGCGACATACGCGGGCTCAGCATGCCCCCCTCCCGACACAGTCGAATGCGTACTCCCGGAACTCCCACCGGAATCCGTAGAAGTCCCGCAGCCCACCACAACCAACAGACCCGCAGCCGCGACACACGCAACGACACCCATCCGATGTCCCATAACTCTCCGCCCAAGGTTTGCTGGAACGTGGCTATGCAACGCGCAGCCACCATAACCCCACACCACACTGCCTCGGGCAGAAATGCCCGACCCCAAACGCCCCATCAGCCGGTCGGCGTCACATCGTCGGAAACCAACCTACTGTCGCCTGTACCTGCTCGGTTTCTCGGATGTGGTTGTCGACGGCTGCGGCGAGGACGCCTTCCTTCGATGGGAAATGCCGGTAGAAGTCGCCGCCCCGACGAGCCAGCCCAGCGTCACTTTCGATGTCACCGACGGTGGTGCCCGCAAAACCGTTGTCCGCGAATAGTTTCAGAGCCGATCGTATCAGTCGCTCGCGCGTCGAATCGCCGACCTCGACTGTCGCGGAGGTGGCCGCTCCGGCCTCCGGTGCGTCGAGCGCTCGGACTTGGGCGGGAGACGTCTCGGCATCTGGTCATGACGGCGACGATCGACACCGCCGCACCGGACCAGGTCTGAAACGTCGTGTCCGACCTCGAGCCGATGCCCGAGCGGAGCACGCAATATCAGCTGATGCGGCCATTGGGCACCCTGCGGGAAGGCACGTCTACCTAGCCAGCCGCGGCGGCTATCAGGACTCCATCCTGCCCAGCGGATACCCCACCGGCACCCTTACCGAAGCCCTCGACTGCCTGCGCCCTCTATCTCGATGCCCCCACTCCCCTACCTTGTCGATCATTGCCCAGTCAGCGACAAACGATGCGGGAATATTGAATTCACCGCAGCGTCAATGCCGACGAGCCTTCCAGCGATCGCTTACTGAGGGAAGCGACGAAGTGCTTTGAGATCTCGAAGCGCCACCGCGGCGTCGTCCGACATCTCCCACCCTGAGGACTCTACGATCTCGACGACCGGCACCTCACCGCCGGCGTCGAGCTCATTCAGCCGGTACGCGATGTAGTCGGCATCGGGATCATCGCGGCGACGGCCGAGCACTTCGAGGACCGCGACGATGCCAGCTGCACCGCCCTTCCTCGCCAGCACCTCCGCCGCATCAACCTCCATCGTGACGAACTTCGTCATCGAGCAGCTCCGTCAACCTGTCCCTCGCTCTGACATCGTCCACGAACTCACCCAACTCAGGGATGGCATTCACGCGCGTCAAACCATCGCTACTGCGCGAGCGCGCAAGAATATCTTCCAATCGGCTCTTACCCGCTGGGTTCATCAGGAAATTTCCTCCGCTGTCGCTGGACTCACACTGTGCCTATTGGGGCTTTTCCGAGGTCTTCCAGGGTTTTGCGGAGTTCAGCGCGCAGAACGTCGTGAGCTTGTTTCTGATCGCGGCAGCCCTGCGCGAGTTCGGTATAGGCGCCGGCGACGTCGGAGGCTGCGACCGAGCCACCCCAGTTTGCCCCGAAATCCGCTGATCAAGGGCCAACTACCAATCCGAACCCGATCGCCGGGGCCGAAGCCCGACGAAACATCGAGGCTAAATGCTCCTGCCCCGCAGACGAAGCCTCTCTCTCCGCGCCCGTCCAATCCGCGCCGACCGAGGTCGCGACCGCTACGGGGATTCAGGCAGCATGAGTTCCACCAGCTTCCACACACCAGTCGACGGATTGGCGCGATGCTCATCGCCGTCGTCCACGCTCCGCGACTTCGCGCGTCGCACGGCTTCCTCCACACCCTCGATGTAGTCCGCCATACGGAGGGCAGACTTGTCATAGGCAGGAACGTGCTTTTTGAGCCGCTTCTCGACGTCTCGAAAACCTGTCAGGGCGGCATCGCAATTCTCGAAGTGAAGCAGCAGCCAGTACTCGAAACACGGATTCGACACCGCCAGATCGATTTTCGACGTCCGCGCCATTCGGATCGCTTCGGAGTAGTCGAACTCATCGACGTCGAGAACGCACCAGATCTGGTCGTAGTCGGCACGTTGCCTGGCCGCAAAGGCAACGACGCGCTTGGGATCCTCGGGTCGCACCGTCACCGTGGACTTAGTTGCCGGATTGCGCAGGTGTCGACGTAGACCGTGGAAGTACGCGGGCTCGGTGACTTCGCCGCCGCACACGATCAGAATCAGCGTTACCGGATCGCGGAACGGCGCCCGTCGACGGCGCGAGTTCTCACGCCGGGTCGACATGCCGCAAAGCGTCTGCGAGTCGGTGGAAGTCGACCCGCGGGATCGCGCCGAAACTTCCTCCGAGATAGCGACGTTCGAGATTGTGCTCGTTGCGCGGCTTGTAATCGGTCAAGGGATACAGTGAGCTGACCCCGTTCGCGTCTTTCTCGACGAACCACACCTGATCGCGGCGCAGCAATCCATCGGGACGAGCGACCGTACCAAGGAGAGAGGAGTCGTGCGTCGTCAGGATCAGTTGCGCGCCATGAGGATTGGTCTCATCTGATTGGAACAGTTCGATCAGCGACGCGGTGAGCAGCGGATGAAGACTGGTGTCGATCTCATCGATGACCAGAACCCGCCCATGATCGAGCGCGTCCAGAACTCCGGGCAGGATCTCGAGCCAGGCGATGGTGCCCGCGGACTCCTGCTCCAGCGACAGCACTGTCCCCTCGCTGCCGTGATGAACGAATACCAGCGGAGGCAATGCGTGAGCAACACTATCCCCGTGCACATCGTGCACCGCAGGAATCCTCTCCGTCGAGTCATCGACTTGCGCTTCACTTTTCGAAGCGAACTCATCGAGCATTTTCAGCCCTGTGATGTCGAGCCGTTGCCCGGGCGGGATGGAATCGAGCAGAGCCTCGGGAACAACAGGTGTATCGATGGCGGCAATTCCGAAGTCTGCCTCTTGAACCAACTCCACCAGACGAGCCCCCTCCGCCGCCGAACCACGCAGTAGAACTCTACGCAGGCGACGCGCGATCGCAGCGGTCGAAACACGTCGCCCGTCGGACAGAATCAGCGTTTCACGGAACCAGCGGTGTACCGGCTGGAACATATCCGGCCTGGCCTGAGCAACAGCACTCAGGAACAGGGCATTTGGTCGGGTGAGCTCCTGCATGATTTTGAGCTGAGCCCGATGCTCGGCCATCACCGCCCCAGAGCTGTACTCGTCCCCGGTCCGCTGGAACAGCACCCGCTTACGCTTCTCCGGATAGCTGAAAAGCCATTCCTCGAGCACCCGCTCGTTATCGACCGTGAACCCATACGTCCACGGAATCCCGTCGGCCACGATCTCGACGACGAAAGTGGACGCGACAGAGAATATGTGACTAGTCCGAAAGCTGTAAGGAGCACGCGGAACACCCGCGAAGGGCTCCCACTGGGAGAATGACTGGGTCACCGCCCGCTGCATGAACCGGAGCCCATCCAACAGGTTGGACTTCCCCGATGCGTTCGCCCCGTACACCGCGGCAACCGGAACGGCAGGCCGATCGCCCGAGGCAGGCATCAGCAGCAACTCGTTCTCGTCCGCGAACGAACGATGGTTGCCGACTCTGAAGCTACGAAGCATCTGCCACCTCCCAACACCGAGTTGAAGACCCCTTTAGACAGCATACCTGCAAGATCCGCCCCGAAATGCCTCAGAAATCAAACTCAAGCCATGCCGGCCAGTGGAGCCGCGGACTGGTATCGGCGCCGAGAACGAGAACGAACTACATGGCCGAGACCATCGCAGTCACGCCATCCGCAGCCGGAGAACACCTGGAGCCACGCATGGGTCATCGCGACCGCTGTCACCCCGTCCGCCAGTGCTCATCGGCAGTTACTAGACAGCACAAAACCCTGCCCGCGCTTCTACTCCGGGATCAGACTAGAGCCGAGTAGGTAGACCCAGCGCATGAAAAAGGCCCCTCACCTGCTGTCCAGGTGAGGGGCCTCGAGTGGAGCTGCCGGGAATCGAACCCGGGTCCTCCGCCGCGTCTTCAGGGCTTCTCCGTGTGCAGTTCGCTAGGTCTCTGCTCGGATCTCCGGGTCTCGCGAACAAGCTCGGATGACGATCCCAGTCACTGTTGGATGTCCCGTCCGGCTCCGCGACCGAGTCGGACGGTAATTCCCTCTAGCTGATGCCAGTACCCGGGTCGAGGGACGAACCCGGACTGACAGAGACGCCTGCTACTTAGGCAGCGAGGGCGTACTCGCGCTGATTGGAATCGGCGCTTAATTGGTTGCAACGACGCTTACGGTGGTCTCTTGCCTGCACCGACACGCTTCCCCTGAATCAACGTACGCAGTCGAAACCGTTCAGCCCCGTACGTCCCGACACCTTGTCGGGCTAGTTATGTTAACACTCGGCCATGCCGGGTTCATTCCATTATCCCCGTAGCTGGTTTCAGGCCTCTGACCTGCGCGGAAACAGGGTCGGGCGCGCCATTGCGCGATGTCACTGCCGCCCATCCAGCCCCATCAGTCTCTCCTGCATACCGCGCTGAGGACTCCGGCGAACCGATCAGGCCGCCGCGATCAACCCGACCGACCCGAGCGCCAGCACCATCCCGACCTGTTGCTGTCGGCCGACTCGCTCGCCGAGCAGGACCATCGCCAACAGGACGGTCGCGGCCGGGTACAGCGAACCGATCACACTGACCAGCGACAGCATCGAACCATGGAAGGCGTAGAGCAGTGCGGCATTCGCGATGGTGTCCAGCACCGCGATACAGGCCGCCAACCGCAGTGGTTCACCGCGCAGCGGCCGGAACTCCCCCGCCGATAATGCGATCAGCCAGACCATCGGACTTGCCGCGCCGCGTTGGGCCAGCAGCGGCCAGACCCCGGCGCTCGCGTGGGTTTCGTGCAGGAAGACGAAGGCGAGTCCGAAGGCGGCGCCCGAACCGATGGTGAGCAGCGCGACTTTCCTGGTGAAGCGCAGCTCACGCCCGCCGGTGATCTCCTCGGTGACGTCATCGGGCGACTCGCGGCTCACCAGGTACACCGCGCCGAGTGCGAATACGATGCCGGCGATGGCGAGCGGGCCGGGGCGCTCGCCGATCAGCAGACCGACCAGCACCGGAATACCCGCGACCAACAGCGCCGTCAGCGGTGACACCACCGCCATCGGGCCGCTGGCCAGCGCGGCATAGAACCACCACACCGCGAACCCGCTCGCCACACCGGCAGCCAGTCCCCACAGCATCGACGCGGTGTCCGGCGTTCCACCGATCAGTGGCAGCAGCACGAGGACCAACAGCGTCGACATCGGATAGGACACGATCACGACGCGCAGGGCGGTCACCCGCCGCGACGCCACACCACCGAAGAAATCACTCACGCCGTAGCCGACCGCGGCCACCAGCGCCAATAGAACAGCGGTCAACGCATGCCTTTGATGCGCCGTCCCAGCTCGCGGGTGACCTCGCGCTCGGCGGTGCGCCTGGCCATATCCTGCCGCTTGTCGTAGTCCTGCTTACCCTTGGCCAGCGCCAGCTCGACCTTGACCTTGCCATCGGAGAAGTACATCGATAGCGGCACCAGCGTCTGGTTGCCCTCACGTGATTTGCCGACCAGCCGCTCGATTTCGCGCTTGTGCAGCAGCAGCTTGCGTACCCGTCGCGGTGAGTGGTTGGTCCAGGTGCCGTGGCTGAACTCGGGAATGTGCAGGCCTCGCAGCCACACCTCGCCGTTATCGACGGTCGCGAAGGCGTCCACCAGCGAGGCCTTACCCTCGCGCAGACTCTTGACCTCGGTACCGACCAGCGCGATCCCGGCCTCGTAGGTGTCCAGGATCGTGTAGTTGTGCCGCGCCCGGCGGTTGGTCGCGATGACCTTGCGCCCCTTCTCCTTCATAACGGTCAACTTTAAGTGACTCGGCAACCGGATTATTCCGCGCCCGCTTCCGCTAGCCCCCTGGCCGGACCAGGAGGTACAGCACGAGCACCGCGATGAAGGCCCCGACCAGCAATAGCGTGGTCACACGCGGCAGACCGCGTGGACGCGGTGGCGGCGGCGGGCGATGGCGCAGCCAGACCGAATCCACCGCGGGGTCGTGGGTGCCGCGACGATAGGGCGGCGTATCGCCGGGGTCGCTCGGCGGGGAGCCGCCGAGGTCGGGCCCGTCGTCGGCGGGGCGGTGATCACCGGATGCCATAGCGTGCACGGTAGCCGCCGCAACGGTCCGATGCCGCGCAATTCTGTTGCGATTCAGGCAAGTCGGCGCGCGAACGCCTCGGTGGCGGCGCCGCTGGCGAGATCGACGGTGACCACGGTCAGGTCGACGCTGCTCGCAGTGAGGTCCATGATCATGAAGCCGAGCTCGTGATAGTTCTCGAAGAGCGCGGGGTTGCCGGAGCCGCCGGGATTCAGCTTCGGGTCGGCGGCCACGGTTTTGGCGGCCGCGCCGGAGACCAGCTGACGGGTGCCCTTCGACGCGGGGGTCGGCTCGAGCACCTGGAGCGAGTGATCATGCCCGGACAGGATGAAGTGGCAGTTGCCGACGATATGGTCGTCGAAGAACCGCTTCGCGTGGATGCCATTGATGGGTGCCACGGACAGCCCCTCGTAGCGGCCAGCGTCACCGTGCGGACCGTTGTTGAGATAGGGGTGGTGGGTGCAGGCGATCTTCCACTCGGCGGGTGATTCGGCGATGGCGCGATCGAGCCAGGCGCGCTGCTCGTTCATGAACTGGCCGTCGACCTCCCAGTACGGAGCGAAGATCGGCGGCACGTATGAGGCGAGCGGATTCACGTCGAGGACGAAGAACTCGACCACCGGCTGCCGTTCGGGCACCCGAACCGAGTAGTACCGGCTCGGCATCCACCAGCGCGGCGAATTCGCGTGGTACTCGACCTCATTGTTGCCGCGCAGCAGCCAGCCACCGTCGCCGCCGAGGACCGAACTGTTGTCGTGATTGCCGAGCACCATCAGCCACGGGAAATCCAGTCCCGCATTGGGGTTTTCGAATTTCTCGGCGAACTGGGCGTCGACCGCGCTGTTCGGGCCGCTCTCGTAGATATTGTCACCGAGCCCGAGGGCGAGTGAAAACGGTTGGCGGCGATGGTAATCCCGCATGGCATCGGCGACGGCCCATTGGGTGCGGGTGCCGGTGCCCGCATCGCCGGTGATCAGCAGGCGCACGCTACGGTCGGTCGGAAAGTCGAATTTGGTGACGCCCGGTGCGACCGGAACCGCGTCGGCGGGCGACAGACCGACCAGTGAGACGCCCGCCGCGGCGGCGGCGCCCGCGAGAAATCCACGCCGCCCGATCGGATTGTCGTTCATGCCCCGGCCTCTCCGGCCAAGACGGCCAGCACACCTTCACCGTATTTCGCCAGCTTGTTCTCACCGACGCCGCCGACCGATCCGAGTTCGGACAGGTTCGCGGGCCTGCGGGCAACGATCTCCCGCAGCGTCGCGTCATGGAAGACGACGTAGGCGGGCACACCCTGTTCCTTGGCCGTCGCGGCCCGCCACGCACGCAACTTCTCGAAGACCGGCACATCCGCAGGCGACAGATCGGCGGCCGGTGACTTACCCTTCGCCGTCTTGACCGCCCTGGCCGGTTTCACCGCGCGCTCGGGCTCGCGGCGCAGCAACACTTCCCTACCGTCGAACAGCACCTCATTGCTCGCCTCGGTGAGAGTGAGCACTCCATAGTCACCGTGCACGGCCAGCAGACCCTGTGCGAGCAATTGCCTTACGACACCGCGCCATTCGACATCGCGCAGATCGGTGCCGATACCGAAGACCTTCAGCTCATGGTGATCGTGTTGCAGCACTTTGGGATTCGATTTGCCGAGCAGGATGTCGACGATATGCCCCGCGCCGAAGCTCTGTCCGCGTTCACGTTTCAGGCGCAGCACCGTGGAGAGCACCTTCTGCGCGGGCACCGTACCGTCCCAGGACTGCGGCGGGGTCAGGCAGGTGTCGCAGTTACCGCAGGCCTGTCCCGGCTGTCCGAAGTACGCCAGCAGCTGAGTCCGCCTGCAGGACACCGTTTCACACAGTGCGAGCATCGCGTCCAGATGCAACTGCAGCTGTCTGCGATGCGCGGCATCGCCATCGGAGGAGTCGATCAGCTTGCGCTGCTGCACCACATCGGCGAGCCCGTAGACCATCCAGGCGGTCGACGGCAGTCCGTCGCGACCCGCGCGCCCGGTCTCCTGGTAGTAGCCCTCCACCGACTTGGGCAGATCGAGATGGGCGACGAAGCGCACATCCGGCTTGTCGATGCCCATGCCGAAGGCGATGGTGGCGACCACGATGAGGCCGTCTTCGCGCAGGAATCGCGCCTGGTTGGCCGCGCGGGTGCGGGAATCCAGGCCCGCGTGATACGGAACCGCATCGATGCCATTGTCGGTGAGGAAGGCCGCAGTCTTCTCGACCGAATTGCGCGACAGGCAGTAGACGATGCCCGCGTCCCCGGCATGTTCGGCCTTGATGAACTCCAGCAGTTGCTGATCCGGCCGGTTCTTGGGTTCGATCCGGTACTGGATATTCGGCCGGTCGAAGCTGGCGACGAAGCGCCGGGCGGAGCCGAGGTCGAGCCGCTCGACGATCTCGTCGCTGGTCTTGGCCGTCGCGGTCGCGGTGAGCGCGATGCGCGGCACTTGCGGCCAGCGCTCGTGCAGCATCGACAGAGCCAGATAGTCGGGGCGGAAGTCGTGACCCCACTGCGAGACGCAGTGCGCCTCGTCGATGGCGAACAACGCGACCTTGCCGCGATCCAGCAGGGCGGCCGTCGATTCCAGGCGCAGCCGCTCCGGCGCGAGGTAGAGCAGGTCCAACTCCCCCGCGACGAATTGCGCCTCCACCATCCGCCGCTCATCCGGGAACTGGGTGGAGTTCAGGAATCCGGCACGCACGCCGAGCGCGCTGAGCGCGTCCACCTGATCCTGCATCAATGCGATCAGCGGCGACACCACCACACCGACACCGGGACGCACCAGCGCGGGCACCTGATAGCACAGTGACTTACCGCCGCCGGTCGGCATCAGCACCAGTGCGTCCCCGCCGCCGATCACATGCTCGACGATCTCCCGCTGATCGCCACGGAAGCTGTCGTAGCCGAATACCCGGCGTAGAACCTCTTGTGCCGCACCGGATTCGGCGACCGGGTCGCCATCGGTCAGAACAGCCGCGAAAGCATCGGGGGATTCCACGCGGCCCATCCTACGAGCGCGGTCGGACAACCGAACCCCTAGCTCGGCGCGGATCGCAGGTGCCGCGCCGAGTTCTCCACCTGTGGATAACCGAGATCGTCCTAGTCGCGAACGTAGTACCGCAGGGTGCCGTAGGCCGTTATCGCGGCGAATACGATGCCCAGTGGCGCGACGGTCAGCGCGACCAGGGCGATGTCTTCGCTGGTGATGTGCGGAAAGACATTGCTGTTGAACAGCGCGCCCAGCCCGCGATTCACTACCAGGGGTTGCGCGAGGAACAGGCCGACGACCGCCAGAATCGACCCCGCCAGCGCCGCGACCACCGCCTCCAATAGGAACGGCAACTGGGTATACCAGCGCGTCGCACCGACCATCCGCATGATGCCGACCTCTTCTCGCCTGCTGAACGCCGCGATCTGCACCATATTCGCGATCAACAGCAGCGCGGCCAATGCCTGCAGCCCCGCCAAGGCGAATGCCGCGTTCCGCAATCCGTCGAACACCCCGACCAGCCGATCCACGGTGTCCTTATCGTTGAGCACGCTCTGGATGCCGGGCTTATCGCGGTAGGTCTGGTAGATCCGCGGATACTGGTCGGCATCGGTCATCTTCACACGCAACGACGCGGGCAGCCGGGTGTCCTTGATCATGTCCAGCATTTCGGGCTGATCCTTGAAGGTCACCTCGGTGGCTTCCTTCATCGCCTCATCGCTGTTGACGAACTGGACCGAGACCACGCCGTCGGTCTTCTTCAGATCCTGCATCAGCAGCTGACACGGTTCCCGCGAGCAGTCCGTATCGGTCGCCGAGACCAGGTCGGAGAGGTAAAGCCGGATCTCGACCCGGTCCATGAAGTAGTTCTGGGTCTTATCCGCGATCCGCAACGCCAGCAGACCGCCGCCGAGCATGGTCAGTGATACCGCGGTGGTCAGGATCATCGCGATGGTCATGGTGACATTGCGACGCAGGCCGGTGATGACCTCGTTGAGCAGGAATCCAGCGCGCATTATCGACCCACCCCGTACACGCCGATCGCTTCATCGCGAATCAGTCGGCCCCGGTCCAACTCCACCACCCGCTTGCGCATCGCGTCGACGATGTGATTGTCGTGAGTCGCCATCACCACGGTGGTACCGATCCGGTTGATCCGCTCCAGTAGCAGCATGATGTCGCCGCTGGTATCCGGATCGAGGTTGCCGGTCGGCTCGTCGGCGAGCAGCACCAGCGGCCGGTTCACAAACGCCCTGGCGATCGCCACGCGCTGCTGCTCACCACCGGAGAGTTCATTCGGCAGCCGGTCGGCCTTGCCGCCGAGCCCGACCATATCGAGCACCTCGGGCACGGTCCGGTCGATGAACTGGCGCCGCTTGCCGATCACCTCCAGCGCGAACGCGACATTCTGCGCGACGGTCTTCTGCTGCAGCAGCCGGAAGTCCTGGAAGACGCACCCCATGCGCTGACGCAACTTCGGCACCTTCCGTCCGGGCAGCCGGTCGACCCGGAAATCGGCGACCCGAATCTCGCCCGCGGTCGGGGCCTCCTCCTTGAGCAGCAGTCGCATGAAGGTCGACTTGCCCGAACCGGACGGGCCGATGATGAAGACGAACTCGCCTTTACCCACATCGACGGTGATGTTGTCCAGCGCGGGGCGCGTCGAGGTCTGATAAGACTTGGTCACGTTCCGCATAGCGATCACGGCTAGCCAGTGTAACCAGCAACCGCCGCGCAGCCACCAGCTACATCATGGTCAATGCCCGGGGGTAGCTGTATTCAGCACTGCGGGAACGACGTTGAGTTTCTCGGGTGATTGCACGATCGGTTGATCGGGCTTGACGAACAGGTACAACACGAACGTGGCGATCCAAGTTGCCACCAGGATCGCCGTGGATCTACGTGGTCTCACTGATTCCCTCCCGGCGCAGCGCCGCGGCGACTCGCACCCGCAACTCGCGACCGACTTCGAATTGTTTACCTGGCAACGTTCGGGCAACCATCCGGATGTTCATCTGGTCCACTGTCAGATCTTCGACGCCCATCACGGTGGGCTCGTCGAGCAGCAGCGGCTTCAGCTTCCGGTCCTCGTACGCCCTTGTACCGACCTCGTGCAGGATCTCGTTGACCCTGGTGATATCGGCGCTGGCCGCAACCGGTACATCGATGGCGGCGCGCGCCCAATCCTTCGACAGATTCGTGACTTTCACGATCTGGCCGTTGGGCACGGTGATCACCTCACCATCGGCATTGCGCAGTGTGGTGATCCGCAACGTGACGTCCTCGACCGTACCCTCGGCCTGCTCCGCGGATCCAGTGACGGCGATGCGAACCACATCACCGAATCCGTACTGCCGCTCGGTGATCAAGAAGAATCCGGCAAGAATGTCCTGCACAATGCGCTGCGCGCCGAAACCGAGCGCGGCGCCGAGCACCGCCGCTGGCGCAACCAGGCCAGTGACACCGAAGCCGAACCGGCGCAGCACCTCGATCCCGACCAGGACGTAGACGATCGTCAGCACCACCCAGGTGACGACCTGGGCCAGCGCATGCCGGTGCTTGGCCGCCTCGGAACGCACCAGGGCGTCGCTGCTGCGGAAGCCCGCGTCGATCCTGCGGGTGATCCGGTCTCTGACAAAGGTGGCGAACCGGCTGAACAGCATCGCCCCGAGGATGTACAGGACGATCTCTAGACCGGAGGACCGCAGCCAGGTGGTGAAGTCGGTGGACGTGGAGAAAGCCTGGGGTACGTCCAACTAGCTCGCCTGCTCTCGCATTCGCCAACGAATTCCGGATTCGATGAAACCATCGATATCACCGTCGAGCACGGCACTCGGATTGTTGACTTCGTAGTTGGTGCGCAGATCCTTGACCATCTGGTACGGGTGCAGCACATAGGAGCGCATCTGGTTGCCCCAGGACGCACCCTCGTTGGTCTTGAGCGCGTCCATCTCGGCGCGCTCCTCCTGCCGCTTGCGCTCCAGCAGTTTGGCCTGCAGCACGCGCATGGCCGAAATCTTGTTCTGCAGCTGGGATTTCTCGTTCTGACAGGTCACCACGATGCCGGTGGGGATATGCGTGAGCCGTACGGCCGAGTCGGTGGTGTTGACGCTCTGACCACCCGGACCCGATGAGCGGTACACGTCGACGCGGACCTCGCCCTCCGGAATCTCGATGTGGTCGGTGGTCTCGACCACCGGCAGCACCTCGACCTCGGCGAAGGAGGTCTGGCGGCGACCCTGGTTGTCGAATGGGCTGATCCGGACCAGTCGGTGCGTGCCCATCTCCACCGAGAGGGTGCCGTAGGCGTAGGGCGACTTCACCGCGAAGGTGGCGCTCTTGATGCCCGCCTCTTCGGCGTAGGAGGTGTCGTAGACCTCGACGGAGTACTTGTGCCGGTCGGCCCAGCGGATGTACATGCGCATCAGCATCTCGGCCCAGTCGGCGGCGTCCACACCACCCGCGCCGGAGCGAATGTTGACCAGCGCCTCACGCTTGTCGTATTCGCCCGAGAGCAGGGTGCGGACCTCCATGGCCTCCACATCACCGTGCAGTGTGGCCCGTTCGGCATCGGCGTCGGCGAGCGCGGCCACCCTGGCCTCGCCCTCCTCTTCCTCGGCCAATTCATAGAGCACCGCTAGATCGTCGAGCCGTTGCCGCAGCTCCTCGACCCGGCGCAACTCGCTCTGGGCATGCGACAGCTCACTGGTGACCCGCTGCGCGTGCTCCTGGTTGTTCCACAGATCGGGATCGGCGGCCTGATGCTCGAGCTCATCGATCCGTCGACGCAGCTCCTCGACATCGAGGACCGACTCGACGGTCTTGAGGGTTGCGTCGAGTTCGGCGATATCAGCGGAAACGTCAGGATGCACGATGCTCAAGCCTACTGGGCGCGGTTGAGACGGTGAAACACACGGGCACGTGGCCGCGGCGCTCGGGTGCCCATGATGCTCCCGACACCTGCCCTCGGCCGACGGATGGAGCACGCGCTTTTCGCGCGAACACGGCAGAGATTGTCCGATTCGACGGGAAAACGCCTGCTCAGACCCATCTATTTCGGGCCAACGTCAACCGGAAACGGCGCGCAGCCCACCCGGACGGCGACCGGCGAGCGAATCCAGCGCGGCGGCGGTCGCATCGTCGGCGGGGAGGTAGACGATCAGCTGCTGATCGTCATCGGCGGAGAGTTCGAGGGTTTCGTAGGTGAGGCGCAGCGCACCCGCCTCGGGGTGGCTCAGGCGGGTGGTGCCGGTGGCGGCAGCAAGGCCGGGTACGGATTCGACGCGGCGGGTGAACTCGGCACCGGCGGCGATGGTGAGCTCGTCGGCCAGGGCCGCGATATGTGGATCAGCGCGGAACGGGCCCTGCTTCAGCGCGGCGACGAGTTCGTCGGCGATGTGGTCCCAATCGGAATAGGTGATGCGGGCGCGTGGGTCGGCGAAGACGAATAGCGCGAGATTGGCGCGGTCCGCATCATCGAGCAGCCCGATCGGTGCCATCAGGCGCTCATAGCCCTCGGTCCAGGCGAGCACGTCCCGCAGCCGGTTGACGATCAGCGCGGGCGCGGGCTCGAGGCGATCGAGAAGGGCGCGGACCGTGGCGCGCACCTCGCGCGGCGGCCGCGCGCCGCCCGTGCAGCTGAATCCGGGGTCGGCTCCCTTGATGAGCCGGTGCAGGTGGACGCGTTCGCTCGGCGCCAAGCCGAGTGCGTCGGCGAGTGCGGACACCACCGACGGGGACGGATGGCGGTCGCGGCCCTGTTCGAGTCGCGTGATGTATTCGACGCTCACGCCGGCCAGGGTGGCCAGTTCGGCGCGGCGCAGGCCGGGGGTGCGGCGACGCGGTCCGGTGGGCAGCCCGACCTGGGCCGGCGTCACCGCTTCCCGGCGGGTGCGCAGGAACAAGCCCAACTCGTTATCGCTCACGACTCGACGGTACAAGCGCGGTCGGCGCGGAGGGTGTCCCTACCACTACCACTCTTCGCGCGGTCTTCCTGGTTACGACGTCGGGCAGCAGATTTGGACTCGAACAACCTCGTGATCGAAGGAGAAACCAATGTCCACGTTGAAGCTCGCGGTGATCATCGGCAGTGTTCGGGAGGGACGCTTCGCACCGGCCGTCGCCTCCTGGTTCGTCGAGCAGGCCGCCCACCACGGCGCATTCGAAATCGACCTCATCGACCTGGCCGAGGCCGAACTGCCATTGGCGCTGCCCGCGGTCTCCCCCATGATGGAGCCCGATCCGGAGCGCCCGGCCGGAATGACCGATCTCACCAGGCGGCTCGGCGAAGCCGACGCATTCGTCATCCTCACCCCCGATTACAACCGCAGCTACCCTGCCTCGCTGAAAGCGGCCATCGACTGGCACTTCACCCAGTGGGACCGCAAGGCAATCGGTTTCGTCGGTTACAGCGGCGCGAGCGGCGGCCTGCTCGCCATCGAACACCTGCGCCAGGTCTTCAACGAACTCAATGCCCACACCATCCGCAACTACGTCACCTTCCCCCGCTACTACCTGCTCTTCGACGCCGAAGGCAAGCTCCTCGAACCAGCGGAACCCGCCGCAGCCGCAACGGCCATGCTCGACCAATTGCACTGGTGGGCAACCGCCCTCACCGCCGCCCGCTCCACCGCGGCCTGAGCCCGCCACACCCATTCACCACCCCCAGACTGCCCACCGGACGTCGCCCCCGAGCGGAACGACGCCGGACTCAGCGAGCCGACCACGGCAGGCAGAGTTGACGCAGAGTCGTTGACTACCTCGCACAAGGTGCGACCTATGCGAGGTAGTCAATAGATATGCGGTGCGTGCCGAGGGGTCGGCCCGGGGGCACTCGCGAGGCTGGCCGGACGACCGCGGCGTCGCGGAACTGCCGATCGACGGTCGTGCGCGCGCGGGGGCGTCCCGTCCGGAGGGGTGGCGGGCTGGGGATAGGGTTCGGGGGTGGCTGACTACTCCTCCGATCTCGAACTCGCCCTGCGCTTGGCCGATGTGGCCGACGGGATTACCCGGGCGCGGTTCGGTGCGCTGGATCTGAAGGTCGATTCGAAGCCGGATCTGACGCCGGTTTCGGATGCGGATCTAGCGGTGGAGCAGGCGATTCGGGAGGTGCTCACCCAGGAGCGGCCCGAGGATTCGGTGCTCGGCGAGGAGTTCGGCGGCGCTGTCGAGTTCAGCGGACGGCAGTGGGTGATCGATCCGATCGATGGCACCAAGAACTTCGTGCGCCGGGTGCCGATCTGGGCGACATTGATCTCACTGCTCGAAGACGGCGTGCCGGTGGTCGGCGTGGTGAGCGCGCCCGCGCTGACCCGGCGCTGGTGGGCCGCGGCCGGTACCGGCGCCTTCGCCAGCTTCGATTCCGATGCGCCGAAACCGATTTCGGTCTCCGCCGTCAGCGAGCTCGGCTCCGCCAGCCTCGCCTTCTCCAGCCTCTCCGGCTGGCACGAACGCGGCCTCCGCGAAAAATTTCTCGACCTCACCGACAGCGTCTGGCGCGTCCGCGGCTACGGCGACTTCTTCAGCTACTGCCTACTGGCCGAGGGCGCAGTCGACATAGCCACCGAACCCGAAGTCTCCCTCTGGGACCTGGCCGCCCTCGACATCCTCATCCGAGAAGCAGGCGGCCACTTCACCTCCCTGACCGGCACCCCCGGCCCCCACAACGGCAACGCCCTGGCCACCAACACCCTCCTCCACCCCCAAGCCCTCTCCCACCTCCACCCCTGATCCCTCGAGAATGCGCTGATGCAGGTAAACGTCGAGTGACTACCAGCACCAGCGCATGCTCGTCGATTTCTAGCGTCTTGGGTCGGCGGGGGTCAGGTCGATTCCGGGGGGTGGGCGCAGGCGGCGCAGGGTGCCGTCCATGCTGGTGACGTAGAGGGCCCAGGTGGTGCCGTCGTGGGCGATTCGGACGGAGGTGGCGCCGTCGGGAGGATTGCGGAGGGGGGCGGGTTTGATGAGGCCGGTGATGATCGTGCAGGCGGTGCCGGTGGTGGGATCGATCTGGTAGACGGCGCCCTGGATGTGGTCGGCGACGAAAAGTTGGTTCGCTCGGGTGGCTTCCATATCGTCGGGCAGCGCGATCATGGTGGGGGCAGCGGCGACGACGGTTGGGTTGTTGGGGTCGTCGAGTGGGACGCGGAAGACGCGCAGGGTCATATTGTCGGTGTAGATCGACTTTCCGTCGGGGGCGAGCGCGAGTCCGTTCGTCCACGGCAGGCTGGACCAGGCCTTCGTGTACTCCCCTGTCGAAGGCCGATACCGCGAGATACCGGTCGCCGGGCCGGAGATCCCGATCGTGGCGAACAAAAGGTCACCGTCGGGCAGTTCCAACAGTCCGTTCGGACCGGACAGCTCCGTGAGCAGGATCGTCACCGCACCGGTGTCCATGTCATAGCGTCGCAAGGTGCCCGGCGCCTCGGCCAAACCATCGCCGGTGAGGAAGTAGACGGAACGGCCCACGACACGCACTCCGGCCGGATGATCCAGCCCGGTGACCAGCTTCTCGAAATTGCCAGCGGCATCGATATGAGCGAGGTACCCGTCCATGATCCCGGTGACATAGAAGCCGCCAGCACCGTCGGTATCGAGATTCTCCAGATTCCCGACTCCGCTGACGATCGTCGATACGTCCCAGCCATCCGCACACGATCCGGCGGGCGTCTGCGCCCCGGCCGAACCTCCGGTAACAATGCCCGCCGCAACGGCCGCTGTCAGCACCGTTGCCCTTAGTCGCCGCCTCCGCGGCCGTCTTGCCATGCGGCACAACCTAACAGCCGTGCGGGCATATCGCCCGGGACGAACATCCCGCCCCGGGCGACTCGGCTTACGGAGTGAACAACATGCCCATCAAGCTGACGAACCCGGAGACGAACTGATCGAACATACGAATCACCATGACATCTCCTTCACTTCTGCGGTGGAAGACAGTCTCGGCAGAGAGCGCGACCGAGGGCTGCGGACGGCACCTTATTCGACAGGCGTCGATCGGTCTTCGTAGCCGATGGGGCGCTCGGATGGCTCCAAATTTTCTTGGCAACCAAGATCATTCGCGGTGGGCTGTCAGCCCAGATGTTCGGCCAGTGGCCACAGTTCGGACCAGGGCGCTCGCGGTTCGCGGCAGACGAACAGCGGCCGACCCTGTTCGTCATTGTCGATGCCGAGACCGTTGTCGATGCGACCGACGGGTTCGACGTCGGCGAAATACCGCGTCAGCTGGTCGCGGTCGAGGCCGACGGCGATGACCGCGGTGGCCGTATCACCGGGTGGGCCCCACCACCAGTAGGAGTTGTGGCCGCTGTGCGGTGTGGGCAATCCGTATTCACCGCCGAAATGCTCGATCGCGCCCGCCTCGCCGTAGTTGGCGGTGAGGATGGCGATATCGGAGCCGAGCGTGGCGCGCACCTCGGCGATTCGGCGCACGAACTGCGGCCAGCCGATGGTTTCGCCCGCGTCGTAGTTGATCGCGAGCACCGGCGAATCCTTCAGCTCCGCTATGGGCAATACCGGCAGGAACAGTACCGCCGACGCGGCCGCGTTCACCGCGATAACCGTACCCACTGCCATCCAACGGATTCGCCGGCTCGCAAGCCACTCCGCGACCGGTACGGCACCGGCCGCGAGCAGCACCGGATACATCCCGCCCAGGTAGTACGCCTTGCCGCCGACGACGGCGAAGACCACGAACAGCAACGCATACGTGACCGAGAAGGCCCGGCGGCGCGGATCCCGCCACAGACGCCAGAGCCCGAAAATCCACAGTGGCACCAAGAGCGGACCCATCAGCCCGAATTGCAGAACGACGAACGCCACTGGTGAGTCCGAGGTGCCGGAGGAGCCACCCGCGATCGCCCGGCTCAGCCCCCACTGCGGCCACCCGTGATGCGCCTGCCACCACAGATATGGCAGCCAGAGCACCGCGGCGAGCCCGATCGCCATCGGAAAGTACTTCGTCGCGAATATCTTTCGCGGACCGACCAGGACCAGTGCCAGTACCAGCGCACCGACCGGAAAGACCAACAGCGCCTTGTTCAGCAATCCGACCCCGACAACGAGCCCCACCCCGAGCCACCACCGCTGGGCCGTCGCCATTCGCCATCCACCCGCATCCCCTACCCCAACCGCACACGCACCGCCACGCTCGATGCCCACACGGGCACCCGCACACTCGACAACCTCGCGCTCCGCACCCGCACACGCACTCCCACACTCGACACCCTCGGGCTCCGCACCCTCGAGGTCCACGCCCGCACCCGCACGCTCGACGCCCGCACCCTTGACGCACGCACCCCCACACTCGACAACCGCACGCTCCTCGCCTGTGCGCCCCACACCCGCACCTCCACACTCGACAATCGCACGCTCCGCACCCGCACGCTCGACGCCCACGCGCGCACTCCCATGCCCCACACCGTCACGGTCCGCACCCACACGCGCAGCCGCCAGCCTTCCGCGCCGACCGCTCCCCGCAGCCAGCAGCTGTGGATCGCGCAGCAGATGCAACGCCATCAGGCAGACCAAGGCGAACGCCGCCATATCGAAGGACGTCGTGGTCAGTAGATGACCGATACCCAACACCATCGCCGCGCTCGCGACCGCGGCCGACGCCAGCAGCTGCGCTCCACGACCACCGCCGAGTTCGCGCGCCATGAGCCCCGCGGTAACGACCACCGACGTCGCCGCCGCGATCGACGGAATGCGCAGTAGCAGTAACGAATCGGCATCGATTGCTGCCATTGCGCGGGCGAGTAGCGGGGTCAGTGGCGGCTGATCCGGATAGCCCCAATCGAGGTGTCGACCCGCGGCGAGAAAGTACAGCTCATCCCGGTGGTAGCCATAGCGGTCGGCGAAGGCGGCCAATAGTGCGGCAAAGACAACGGCGACGGCGGTCAGCTGTCGCGCCGCGATTTTGGGCACTCGTCCAGCCTGACACAGTTCGGCCGCGTATGCTGCACCTCGACGCACTTCTTACTCAGGAGTAAGATAGCCTTACTCAGGAGTAAGATAGCTGGGACAAGACCGCACCACACCCACCCGAGAAAACAGGTGATGATGAGTACTCGAGACAGCGCAACGACGCGACGTCCAGACACGTCCGCGGTCGGCCTGAACCACCCCAAGCGGGACTGGATGGGCGCGGCCATGCGGGTGATGACGACCCTGACTGGTTCGGAGCTCGCTGAGAAGTACAACCTGCGCAAGCCGATCGAGCGAGTCACCTACGAAGGCACCAAGACCGGTTTCCGCACCCTCGGTGCCGCAACTCGCGCATTCGGCAAGGTTGCCGGTGGTGGCGCTCCGAAGCGCCTGGCCGACAACGAGTCCAAGAACAAGGGCTACTTCGACCTGACCCCGAGCGACGAGCAGCAGATGATCGTCGAGACGGTGAAGGAATTCGCCGCCGAGATCCTGCGCCCGGCCGCCTACGAGGCCGACAATTCCGCCAAGACGCCGCGCGACCTGCTCGAGCGCGCCGCCGAACTCGGCATCACCCTGATCAATGTCCCCGAGGAGCTGGAAGGCGCGGCCGCCGAACGCGGCGCGGTCACCAACTCGATGGTCGCCGAGGCGCTAGCGCACGGCGATATGGGCCTGGCACTGCCGATTCTCGCGCCGAGCGGTGTCGCGGTCGCCCTGTCCCAGTGGGGCACCGATGCGCAGCAGCAGACCTACCTGCCCGCCTTCACCGGCGAGAATGTGCCGCAGTCCGCGGTCGTGATCAGCGAGCCGCGCGCTCTGTTCGACCCGTTCGCACTGCAGACCAAGGCCACCCGCTCGCCGAGCGGCTTCCGCCTCAACGGTGTGAAGAGCCTGGTCCCGGCCGCCGGTGATGCCGAGCTGTTCATTATTGCCGCCGAACTCGACGGCCGCCCGGCCCTGTTCATCGTGCCGTCCGACGCCCAGGGGCTGGTCGTGGAGGCCGATCCGAGCATGGGGCTGCGCGCCGCCGGCCTCGGCCGCCTGCTGCTCGACAATGTCGCGGTCGGCGCGGATGCCGTCCTCGGCGACAGCGACGAAAAGACCCGCGCCGAGGAGTACGCGGACGCGGTGCGCCTGGCTCGACTCGGCTGGGCCTCGCTCGCCATCGGCACCGGTCAGGCCGTGCTCGACTACGTGATTCCGTACGTCAACGAGCGCGAGGCGTTCGGCGAGCCGATCTCGCACCGCCAGGCGGTCGCGTTCATGGTCGCGAATATGGCAATCGAACTGGACGGCCTGCGGCTCGTGACCCTGCGGGGTGCGTCACGCGCGGAGCAGGGTCTGTCCTACGCCCGTGAGGCGGCGCTGGCCCGCAAGCTCGCCACCGATAAGGGCATGCAGATCGGTCTGGACGGCGTGCAGCTGCTCGGCGGCCACGGCTTCACCAAGGAACACCCGGTCGAGCGCTGGTACCGCGATCTGCGGGCCATCGGCGTCGCCGAAGGTGTCGTGCTCATCTAACCGGCTGGTTCCTCAACGTCCAGGAGATATTCCATGATCAATCTCGAACTCCCGAAGAAGCTGCGGGCCAGCGCCAATCAGGCCCACCAGGTCGCCCAGGAGATCTTCCGGCCGATCTCGCGCAAGTACGACCTCGGCGAGCACGAGTACCCGGTCGAACTCGACACCATGGCCGCCATGGTCGAGGGGCTGGCCGACTCCGGCACCCAGAAGATCGGCGGCGCGGCCGGTGGCCGCTCCGATGCCGACTCCCACGCCACCGAACTGCTCGGAAATACCAACGGCGGCAATATGTCCGCGCTGCTGAACGCGCTGGAGACCTCCTGGGGCGATGTCGGCCTGATGCTCTCCATCCCCTACCAGGGTCTCGGCAACGCCGCCATCGCGGCCGTCGCCACCGATGAGCAGCTGAAGCGTTTCGGCAAGGTGTGGGCCTCGATGGCGATCACCGAACCGTCTTTCGGCTCCGACTCGGCCGCCGTCACCACCACCGCCGTGCTGGATGGCGACGAGTGGGTGCTCAATGGCGAAAAGATCTTCGTGACCGCGGGACAGCGCTCCACCCACATCGTGGTGTGGGCGTCGGTGGACCGCAGCCTCGGCCGCGCCGCGATCAAGTCGTTCGTCGTGCCCCGCGACGCTCCGGGTCTTTCGGTGGCCCGACTCGAGCACAAGCTCGGCATCAAGGCCTCCGATACCGCGGTACTGCTGTTGCAGGACTGCCGGATTCCGAAGGACAACATCCTCGGCAGCCCGGAAGTCAATGTGGAGAAGGGTTTTGCCGGGGTCATGCAGACCTTCGACAACACCCGTCCCCTGGTCGCGGCCATGGCGATCGGTGTCGCACGGGCAGCGCTCGAGGAACTGCGCGCCATCCTGACCGAAGCCGGTGTCGAGATCTCCTATGACATCCCGGCCAATAACCAGCACGCCGCGGCCGCCGAATTCCTGCGCATGGAAGCCGATTACGAGTCCGCCTATCTGCTCGCCCTGCGCGCGGCGTGGATGGCCGACAACAAGAAGCCGAATTCGCTGGAGGCCTCCATGTCCAAGGCCAAGGCGGGTCGCACCGGCACCGATGTCACCCTGAAGGCCGTCGAATTGGCCGGTGCCATCGGCTATTCCCAGCGCACCCTGCTCGAAAAGTGGGGCCGTGACTCGAAGATCCTCGACATCTTCGAAGGCACCCAGCAGATCCAGCAGCTCATCGTCGCGCGCCGGGTGCTCGGCAAGACCAGTGCTGAGCTGAAATAGCAAGTCGGACAAGAAAAGCCGGTGTCGGTCCATTCGAGGACCGACACCGGTTTTTTATTCGCCGTGTCGCTGCGAATCACAATCTGTGCATCTCAAGCCGTCACCAGACCGTCATCGGCAAGTCCTCGCTGGGGGTGCGCACGTCGACTGGCATTGATCTAGTTCCTGACCAACGGCAACCGATCTCCACACATCTTACTTGTACGTATACGAATCTTCGTATACGTTAATCTGGAAGCCTGTTCCCAGGGCCGATGAGGCATTCCGTCACCGATAGGCGACCGGAGCTCCGACGAGGGGTGTGAAATGAGATTCCGTCCAACCGCGCTCGGATGGATCGACCTGGAAGTCAGCACTGCCCCAGACTGGGACAGTGCCCAGATGCACCGGCTAGCAAGATATTTGGGATATTCGCTCGTTTGGCCGGAGTTCTCCGTCATTCCCTTGGTCGACCAGGTACGCGCGGCCGACGTCGATGCGGTGATCGTTCCGTCGCCCGAGCATCTGCACCCAATCATGCTCAACGCGCTCATGGATGTCGCCGACGTGGAAACTGTGCTGCCACGTATGTCGTTTGCACGATGGGTGCTGCACCACCCCGCCGGGAGCCTCGGATGAGCGGATGGGCGGAGTTCGGCATGTTCCTTGGAGCACTCGCCCTGTCGGCGATCGTGTTCTGCGTCATCGCGTACTGGCCGCAGCGGCCACCAAGAGACCAGACCGTCGAAGCCATTCGGAAACACATCGAAGGGGAAGACGAAGAGTAGGCCAAAATGCTGCCTGACCAGCACCAACAGATATTTACGTATACGAAGTACGGTATAGTCGGCTGGGGCGACATACAAACTGAAGGGACTGTGCTCAATGGCGGAACCGGCCTACGTTTCCATCGCGGGCGAATACGCTCGGCGCATTCGAAACGGCGACCTACCAGCTGGAATGCAACTCCCAAGCTATGCCGAGATCGCCGCGAGCAACAAGGTCTCCGACATCGTGGTCCGAAAAGCCATCGAACTTCTTCAGAGCCAAGGTCTCGTTCGAGCCGTGCGGCGGCGAGGCGTATTCGTGGCTGACCGGCCCAATCTGATCCGGATTTCGCCCGAGCGCCAGATGGAGGATCCAGAAGTGACCTTCGGCAACGAGTCCGACAGCGATGTTCGAATCAGTCGGACCACCGAGCAGGTTCCAGCCACCGAGGACCTGGCCGAAGCGTTCGGCATCCCTGTCGGTCAAGGGATCACACACATCATCACCCAAGCCAGCGACGATGGCCGACCGATCTCAGTGTCGGATTCCTATCAGCCCCTTGACATCACAGATATATCCAGCGCGACGGTACTCGAGGAAACCGTTTCGGATCGGCTACCGACACTCGCCCACGCCACCTGGTTGCGGACGACTCCGGGCGATCTCGTCAAGACCATCCACCAGCGGTTCATCACCGGTGAAGGTCGAGTGATCATGGTCTCCGACGTTTCTTATCCGCGAGATCGCTACGACGCGTTCGTATTTCGCATGGCACTGACTCCAGCAACAGACCCTGCTACCGATGCCTGACCAACCGATGCATGCGTTGCCTGACCCGACCGCTTCATCGGTCAGAGGCGTCGGACCCAGCCCTGCGCACGGTCCGCCAGATTCCACCACGAAACGAACTGCGTATCTTCGGATTTCAGCTCCCAGCGCGCAGTGAGCCCATCGAAGAACGCGTCATCACCGGTCTTTCCGCCCTTCGGCTCTCCGATGTAGACCAGCCGTTCACCACCTGCGGCCTCGAACGCAGCAAGCGCATCCGACGCCATCGTGTTGCCCCAGCCCGGCGGCCAGCAGAGGAACAAAACATCATCTGAGCTGCCGCTTGGACGCGCGGCGAACTGGTCGAGGTTCCCGACACCGTGCCACACGTCTGACTGCCCGGCTGCACCGGGAAACGAAACATTCTCCATCGTGTCCGGGGGTTCCGAGTCGTACGCGTCAACTCCCACTCCCGCCTCGGCCAACTGCGCCGCCCAGTACCCGCGCCCGGCACCCAGCTCGACCACCTTGCCGCCATCGGCGAACTCGGTCAGCCACTCAACCGTATCGGGAGACGGAATGGCATAGGCGTAGGCGGCCTGCAAGATTGTCTGCGCAAACCCCAGACGCACACTGCCCGTCGCCCGACCGCCGTTCACCACGCGACGCCCCTCATACTCCGACACCGACGGCGCAACAATCTCCCAGTACGGATTCGCACTGACCGAACGACCACCTGTCACGTAGTGCACCAACCGCAGATCGAACGCAGCATCAGCCCGGTCATCCCCGGTCCCCGACAACATCGGAGCCGTATCCAGGTACTCCGCCACCTTCGGATATTCGCCGCGAAGCCTCTCCTCGTCACCAAGCAATGCAGCCAGTTCATCCCGCCGGTCAGTCGTCAGCGCAAGCTCAGCCATCCCTCAATTCTGGCCTGACACAGCCCAATTGGCGAACAGTTCCACCAATCCCGCGACGGTTGCGCTCCCCCGACTTCATGTCGACCTCGGTCAGCTACACCGTTCCCGACTTCCGTCCGTACCTCACGCACGATGCGCACCATTGCCGAATTCACCCCACCCATTCCTGTCTGATCGCCTTACGCAATGACCGAACAGTGCTGGGCACGCCGCCTGCCCTACCGAACTGACCTCCCGCAGCCGAGCACGAATCCGCCGGCACTCTGCCCGGTCAACCGGCTGTGGTCCCGTTCAACAGCTTTCGACGAACGAGATCGGCGCCTTGGCAGGGTGACTCTTCGGGCCGCGGAGCGAGGAGGCCGGAGCCCCCCGGGTACCCTCGCCCTCCTGTCTGCAAACGATTCCGCGACCTCCGGCCGTTGCGCCCTGGTCAGTTGTGGCCTGCATTGTGATCCCGCGCCCCTCACGCCTCAAGGGCGCCTACGGGGGCAGGCAGACGACGCCGGCCCCCGTGTGTACAGGCCACCACCGACCAGGCCACGTCGTGCGACTAGACGCATCAGTGATTGGACGCCGCAGACTCGAGTTCGGGTATACGCCAGACGATTTCGACTCTTTCATCAACGGGGACCGAAGGACCATAGATGAGCGCCTTGCGAATGAGATAGAGGATGGCCAGCCGGAACACCTCCGGCTCTATGTCGTCCACCGTCGACACCGTCGTCCGGCTTAGCTTGTTCACCTTGCGGACGATCCGTGGCTCGCTTTCGAGGGGACCGAGTTCAGCGATAATTGTCGGTGCGAGATCACGGTCCTCGCGCATCGCAAGTATCGAGCGCTGCATGAGGTCGGGCTCTGCTTCGATTCGGTCGAGAATGCGGGCGAGGATATATTCGTGAAGTAGATCCGCCTCGATCTCGCCGTGCTCTTCGCCTGTGCAGCTTGGACATCCCTCACACTCGTTGAGTCCCGCCCCTTCGTCGGCTTCCCAAGTGGAAAGGAAGCACGCGGTCGCCCACATGATCTCGTATCGGCTCAGATCCAGGTCTTCGGCGGTCCATAGATCAGGGTCAGCGAGTTCGCTGCCGGTTGAGTTCTCAGGCACCGGAAGCACGGACCGCGTCAAGGATTCCAGGCTGACGTCAACTGGTTCCCAGCCTTGGGTGCTGAGCAGCAGTGTTGCAACCGCGTTCCCCGGGCGCTTCCAGAAAATAAGATCCTCGTCCTCGCCATTGACGAAGTGCAGAACGTGGTCCTCTGGTTCAAATTCGACTCCGGACATCTCGCCCAGGTGAGTCAGGACAGCTTGTCGGTCTCGATAGCGTCCGACATAGCGGCGGGCCTCAGCCACAAACGACTCCATGGTGGTGCCGTCCAGAACCGAGTTGGGACTGACACCAATGAAGCATGGCGGATTGAGGTGACCGGACTTCCGGAGCTGCTGGGTCGCGTTCGCCCAGTACAGTCTCTTGGTGTCCGGGTCGTACACCACCGCGTAGACGGGGATGTTCCCATTCGCCCAGGTATCGCTGTGCTGATCGACGGGCACCGCGAAACCGTTGCCCCGACGCCGCCTGTCCCCACCTTTGACCTGGACCTTAATCTCGTCGCTGGTGACCTGGCCGTCGCTGTCGGTGAACCTGACGTAGAAGTCTTCGCCAAAATCATTCTGCCCAGAGATCTCTTGAACAATGTGTCCGTGATCCTCAAGTAGCGTGCGCAGCGCGTTCACGGCAGCCTGTCCCACGCGACGCCCTTTCGAAATCTTCGACATACCACCCTCCCCAGAGGTTTCTCATCGGACCCAACTGCGTATTTGTCGCGCCGGCCCCTCGGTTCATGTACCTGATTGCCAGTGCACCCTATTCCGAGGCGCCGACAGCGAGACCAGAACGGGCCAGACGCGTTCAAGCTCAACTCTGGTGGCGCCAGACTCGGTGATCTCCCGTTGACACGTCGGTGATATAAGCAACCCGGACAGTTCGGATACAGAACCGACGGGTGGCGCGAACGTCGCAGCGGCGCAATCGTTCAGGTGAGCAGCATGGGCGGATTTCTGTCGTTCGCGGGCGTCGGTGCTTACAGCGCGGCCAAGGGTGCGCTCGAGCTGGCTTCGGAAGCTCTCGCCGCCGAGGTGAATTCGCTCGGTATCCAGGTGCTGATCGTCGAACCCGGTGCCTTCCGAACCTCATTCGCCGGACCGGCCCTGCGGATGAGCGCCGAGATCGCCGATTACGCGGATACCGTCGGCTCCACCCGTGGCATCCTTGCCAGCAGCGACCAACAGCAGGAGGGCGACCCGGACAAGGCGGCCGCGGCCGTCGTCGCGGTGCTGGCCATGGACAAGCCGCCGCTGCCGCTGGCTCTGGGTGCCCACGCGGTCGGCGCGGTCCGCGGCAAGCTCGCCGCCGTCGCTGATGATCTGGACGTTACTGCGCACCTTGGGCTGTCGACCGCACTGTGAGGGTCCAACTCGGGCGCGTAGTAGCGACCGGTATCTTGGCTGCGATCGTTCAGCGGACGAATTCCATCGAGCTGTACCAAGACCCCGCAAGGAGACTGGTTATGCACAGACTGGGTTTGATACGTCGCTTCACCGCCGCACTCGCGGCCGCCACCGCATTCGCAACTGTTTTCTGTGGTCATGCCGCTGCCGAACCGGTGGCGATCGACTGGAATGCGGCGGTGCGGCAGTTGCGGGCGGCGGCCGGCGGCAGTCCCGCGGCCGAGCAGGCCGTGGACCGGCTGCTGGCCTCCGGACAGGTTGTCACGCAGGTGGCATTGCCCGCGCAGCCGTTCCAGATGCCAGCGCAATCCGATATCGGGCGCGGTGACGGACCGGGCGTCTACGGGTCCGGTATCGCCCTCGGGTACGACGGGTTCCGATTCGGATTCTTCGGCGGACCGGGCACGATCTCCCCGATCCAGGACGGCGCCAGACTTCAGGTGATGTGGATCAACCTGTCCAACGGCCGCAGCGGCACCGAGACGCTCAACGAGCACAATGACGCCACGGTGGACACCACTATCCGCACCCGCACCCTCGATATCGGTAGCGGCCTGGTCGTCGCCGCGGTCTACGGAACACTGTGGCACCGCTGGCCCGTTCCGGTCAGCGATGCCAACCCGGACGGTTTCCAGTACAAGCTGGCGACCATTTCCATCCCGTCCTTCGGGGCCGTCTACAACTGACCCCGGCACGTGAGCCCGGCGCGGACTTCCGTGCCGGGCTTTCGCATCACACCGGTCGATGCTCAGCCATTGCCAGCGATTAGTGACTCCGTTAGTTTGCCCTCGTGAGCGTGGAAGACCGACTAGCGAAACTCGAACGCCGACGCGCGGCCAAGGACCTTGTCCGGGATGGCAACAGACAGGCGATTGGGTCCGCCCCACAGGGAGGGTGGGCGCTGCGGCGGCTTCATCAAGAGTTCGCGGATGCGGACGAGAACAATGGCGGAGTGATGTTCGCCGGTTCGGGCCGACTACCCAGCGCGGAACAGTTCGACTGGCAGGTCCAGTTCGGCACCGATGACATCGTTGCCTACGACTGGGACGATGCCGCCGAATGCCTTGCCGCCCTCGGCAGTCCGGTCCGCCTGCGCATTCTGCGGGAGATCCTTCGCGGCAGCAGAACCGCCGCCGAGCTCACCGACCTCGACGAGGCGGGCTCATCCGGTCAGATCTACCACCACCTGCGCCAACTGGCCGCCACCGGCTGGCTGCACACCGTGGGCAACGGCCGCTTCGAAGTACCCCCGAACCGCGTGGTGGCGCTGTTGGTCGCATTGGCGACCGCGCGCCGGTGACGATCGAGATCTGGAAGACGGGCGCGATTCGACAGCAGTCTGTGATGCCCGCCACAGCCACTGATACGGTGGGTGCGACATAAACGCCCGTTCGATATCGCTAGGTCGAGGGCCGACGCGAGTTCCTTGTGGAGGTATTCGACGATGAAGTTGGCGCATGCGCTGGAGATTGCGAAGGCGCTGGGAGTACTGCGGGCGCGCGGGGTCAGCGATCCCAAGAAGCCACTGGAAACCCTGCGGACGGCAAAGGAATCGCAGGTCTACGGGCCGCAGGCGACGCTGATCCGGCATTCGGCCCGGGTCGCGCCCAATGCTCCGGCGCTGGTGGACGAGCGCGGCGAACTGAGCTATCGGCAACTGGACGAGCAGTCGACCGCGATCGCGCGCGGACTGCGGCAGGCGAATTTGACCGAGGGGTCCGTGGTCGGCGTGCTGGCGCGCGACCACCGCGGCCTGATCCTGGCCATGGCCGCCGCGGGAAAACTCGGCGTGCGGGTCGCGCTGATGAACACCGGATTCGCCAAGCCGCAGTTCGCCGAGGTCTGCGAGCGCGAGAAGGTCAAGGCGGTCCTGCACGACAGCGAGTTCCTCGGACTGCTCGACGCGCTGCCCACCGATCTCCCGCGCTACCTCACCTGGGTCGACGAGGGCACCGAATTGCCCGAGGGCGCCGAGACTCTCGATGATCTGATCGCCGCCAACTCGACCGCGGACCTGCCCGCGCCGTCCAAGCCGGGCGGCTTCGTCATCCTCACCAGCGGCACCACCGGCCTGCCGAAGGGCGCACCGCGCAGCAAGGTCACGCCGCTGGCCACCGCGCAGATGGTGGACCGAATCCCGTTCCCGGTGCGGGGAACTCAGGTCATCGTCTCGCCGATCTTCCACAGCACCGGACTCGGCACGTACCTGGTCGCCTCCGCGATGAGCAACAAAGTGGTGGTGCGCCGTCGCTTCGACGCCGAGGCCACGCTGAAGATGGTGGCCGATCACAAGGCCGAGATGCTGGTCGCGGTGCCGACCATGCTGCACCGGATGACCGAACTGGCACCGGAGATCCGCGCCAAATACGACACCACCTCGCTGAAATGCATTCTGCTCGCGGGGTCGGCGCTCGCACCGGAGCTGTGTGTCAAGGCGACCCAGGTCTTCGGCCCGGTCCTGTACAACCTCTACGGATCGACCGAATGCGCCGTGGCCACCGTCGCGAATCCGGAGGATCTGGCGCTCGCACCCGGCACCGTGGGCCGCGCGCCGATCACCTGCGAGGTCCGGCTCTACGACGAGAACGACAAGCAGGTCAGCGCGATCGACACCACCGCGCGCATCTTCGTCCGCAGCGGCGCGCCCTTCGAGGGCTACACCGACGGCAGGCATAAGCAGATCATCGATGGCTATATGTCCAGCGGCGATGTCGGGCATTTCGACGAGCACGGCCTGCTGATGGTGGACGGCCGCGATGACGACATGATCGTCTCCGGCGGTGAGAACGTCTTCCCGCAGGAGGTGGAGAACCTGCTGCTGGAGCGTCCGGACGTCTTCGACGCGGCGGTGGTCGGCGTCGACGATGTCGAGTTCGGTAAGCGCCTGCGCGCCTTCGTGGTCCCCGAGCCGGGGCATTCCCCCGATGACGAGGAGATCAAGACCTACGTCAAGGAGAATCTGGCCCGCTACAAGGTGCCCCGCGAGGTCATCTTCCTCGACGATCTCCCGCGCAACCCCACCGGCAAACTGCTGCGCCGGGTTCTGGTCGAGTACGACGTCACGGCTTAGCCGAACGCGGCCGCCCCGGTGGAAACCGGGGCTTACCAGCGCGTTTCACGCTACCCGCGGAGGACGAGCTCGAGCGCGCCCGGGGGCGGTGAGATACATGACACACTGGGTCACAGACGCTTGCTATTGTTAGCGACAGCACTGGATCTCGAAGTTGCGGTCCACACCACCCCCGGTCCCGGTGGGCGGACTGCGGAAGGCGTTGTCGAATGTCTCTATCTCTGCCTGCGTTGAATGACTCCGTTCGGAAGGCGGGCGATTTAGCCCAGGGCGTGAACGTCATGGTCAAGCGGCGGCTGTTCAATCCGCTGCGGCCCGATCATGCGGCCCGGTCCGCATTCAACGTGTTGAAGTTCGGCCCGTTCGCCGGTGTCGTCATGCATGCGGCACAGACCAGGCCGGGCGCGGCCGCCATTGTCGACGAACGCGGCGAGGTGAGCTTCGGCCAACTCAACGAGCAATCGAGCGCGCTCGCGCGTGGGCTGGCAGCGCAGGGCCTCGCGCCCGGTGACGTGGTCGCCCTGCTGGCCCGCGATCACCGCGGCATGGTGCTGAGCCTGCTCGCAACCGGCAAACTCGGCGTCCGCACCGTGCTGATGAATACCGGCTTCGCCAAACCGCAGTTCGCCGATGTGGCCGCGCGCGAGCACGTCAAGGCCGTACTGCACGACAGCGAATTCCTCGATCTGATGAGCGCGATTCCCGCCGAGATCCCCCGCGTGCTCACCTGGGTCGACGAGAAGGACAATGTCGATCCATCGGTGCCGACCATCGAATCGCTGATCGCGGGCCGCTCGACCGAACCGGTGCCCGCCCCCGCCAAGCCGGGTGGCATGGTCATCCTGACCAGCGGCACCACCGGCACCCCGAAGGGCGCGCCGCGCGATCGGGTCAGTCCGTTCGCCTCGGCCCAGTTCGTCGACCGGGTGCCGCTGCCGAACAACGGCACCATGATCATGGCCGCGCCGATCTTCCACGGCACCGGCCTCTCGCAGTTCACCCTCGGCCTGGCGCTCGGCAACCGGGTGATCTTCCAGCAGCGCCGTTTCGATCCGGAACGCACGCTCGCGAATATCACCGACTACAAGGCGGATTCGCTGGTCGTGGTCCCGACCATGCTGCAGCGCATCCTCGATCTCGGCGACGAGGTGCTGGCCAAGTACGACCCGAGCAGCATCAAGGTGATCTTCGCGGCGGGCTCGGCCATCGCGCCCGATGTCGTCACCCGCACCCTCGACTACTTCGGCGACAGCCTCTACAACCTGTACGGCTCCACCGAATGCGCGGTCATGACCGTCGCGACCCCGCAGGATCTGCGCAAGGCCCCGACCACCGCGGGCAAGGCGCCGGTCGGCATCCGGATCGTGCTGCTCGATGAGAACCGCAAGCCGATCACCGAGCCCGATGTGACCGGCACCATCTTCGTGGACAACGGTTTCGCCTTCACCGGCTACACCGACGGCCGCACCAAGGAGATCGTGGACGGCATGATGTCCAGCGGTGACGTCGGACATTTCGATGCCGAGGGCCTGCTCTACATCGATGGCCGCGACGACGACATGATCGTCTCCGGTGGTGAGAACGTCTTCCCGCTCGAGGTGGAGAACCTCATCGCGGGCCGCGACGATATCTTCGAGGCGGCCGTGGTCGGCGTGGACGATCGCGAATTCGGAAAGCGGTTGCGTGCCTTCGTCGTTCCCGGTCCGGACTCCAAGCGCGACGCGCAGGAGATCAAGGATTACGTCAAGGCGAATCTGGCGCGTTACAAGGTGCCGCGCGAGGTCGTCTTCCTCGATGAACTGCCGCGCAATGCGACCGGCAAGCTGCTGCGCAAGCCGCTGATCGAAATGGAAATCGACGCAAGCTGATTCGAACTCGGAGCCGCACACCTTCGATTTCCCGGCCGCGGAATTCGTACGGATATCCGGAGGTGTGCGGCCTTCGCATTTATTCCACCTGGCAACTCGAGGCATCCCATGAATTTCGGCGATCGACCGGGGTGGCGATCGACCGGTAATTCGTCAGCTATCATCAGCGCGTGAGTTTCGAGTTCGGCCCGGCCGCTGCGGGGCAACGCAGCGCCGTCGCGCGAGTGCGCGGCGCATGTGCCGGTTCGATCTCCGGGGCCATATCCGTTGCCGCACATGGGTGGGCGTCCGGCGGTATGGCGCCGAGCGGTACCACCCTGGCACTGCTCGCTGCCGCCGCGGCCGTCGTCGGTGCGCTCGTCGCCGGTATCGCATCGCTGCGCCATAGCTCGATCGGGCTGGTCGTGGTGCTGGCCATCGGTCAACTGCACGGCCACCTCACCATGGGGTGGAGCTCGGGGCATCTGCATCACGGCGATGTCCAGCTCAGTCCCGGGATGTTGGCCGCGCACATTGTCGCGGCCCTACTCGCCGCAATGGTGATCCGAGGCGCAGAAGCCGCGTATCGGATCGGCTGTGCCGTGCTGTCGCGAGTGTTGCCGGTGCGCTATCACCCGCCCGCGATTCCGGGGCCGGTGCCGCTGCGCCTGACCCATCGCGATCGCGTCATTCTGCGGATTTTCGCCGCGGACTCGCTCCGCACGCGCGGCCCGCCGCTGGCGTTCGGTTACTGATTCTCCTTTACCCGGTGCACGGGCTCCGCTCGTGCGTCGCCGTCACCCGCGCACATACCTTTCCGCGGACGAGATCTCACATCACCGTGTGACATCGATTGCGTTGTTCAACGGTGCACCGATCAGCACTGCGGTAGATCGCATCCGTTGTTGCGCGGCGCTCTTCGCGCCCGGTGAAACGCCGAGATCCGCTGCCCGTCACGAATTCCGTCGTATCGACGGCGTTCGGCGGATTCCGACGACCCTCGTCGACGACGGCCGATTCCGGGTGCTTCCGAACTCCAGAAACGAATCACCATGAGCATTACGGACATCAGTCCACTGGATGCCGAATCATCGGCTCCGGCAAAGGAAACGACCAATCGGCCGCGCAATGGCCTCTATCCCCTGGCCATGCGGCTGCATTTCTACGCGGGCATTTTCATCGCACCGTTCATCCTTATCGCAGCGGTCACCGGAGCGCTGTATGCGATCTCCCCGACGCTGGAATCGATAACCTCGCACGATCTGTTGAAGGTCGAGCCGAATGGTCCGATGCGGCCGCTGTCCGAACAGGTCACCGCGGCAGTCGCCACCCAGCCCACGCTGAAGCTGGTCGCGGTGGCTCCGGCACCCGAGGCCGATGACACCACTCGCGTACTGTTCGATGACCCGTCACTCGGCGAGTCCGAACGTCGCGCTGTCTTCGTGAATCCCTATACCGCGCAGCCGGTCGGCACCGATGTCGTCTATGGCAGCTCGGGTGCGCTTGCGCTGCGCACCTGGATCGATAGGCTGCACCGGGATCTGCACCTCGGTGAGCCGGGACGTATCTACAGCGAGCTCGCCGCCTCCTGGCTGTGGGTTGTCGCGCTGGCCGGTCTGGTGCTGTGGATCCGCCGGGTCCGCAACCGTCGCAACCGGAACTCGGCGGCCTGGCTGCTGGCACCGGACGGCGCCCAGCAGGGCCGCGGCCGGTCGATGAATTGGCATGGCGCCGTCGGAGTGTGGATCATGCCGGTGATCCTGCTGCTCTCGGCGACCGGCATGACCTGGTCGACCTATGCGGGTGAGAACATCACCGAACTGCGCCAGCAGCTGAGCTGGACCACCCCCGCGGTGAGCACCGCGCTGCCGGGCGCGACTGGGACCGAACACGCCGGGGGCGATCACCACGGCGGTGGCGAACACGCGCCCGCGCCGGTCGATACGCCGACCCGGATCGCGCAACTCGACGCGGTATATGCGGCGGCTCGCGCCAATGGCATAACCCAGGGCGCGGAGATCGGCATTCCGGCCAAGTCCGGTGTGGCATTCGCGGTGAAGGAACGGCGCATGTCCGGCACCTATACCGTCGACGCGGTCGCCGTCGACGGCGCGACCGGCACGATCACCAGCACATTGCCCTACGCCCAGTGGCCGCTCATGGCCAAGCTCACCAACTGGGGCATCCAGTTCCACATGGGCCTGATGTTCGGGCTGCTCAACCAGTTGCTGCTGCTGGTCGTGATGATCGGGCTGATCGCCGTGCTGGCGCTCGGCTATCTGATGTGGTGGAAGCGGCGACCGACCCGTGATTCGTCGCGCCTGGCCATCGGACGCGCACCCCGGCGCGGCGCATTGCGCCGGACCTCGCCGTGGCTGGCGCTGCCGATTGTGGCGGTCGCGCTGGTCGTCGGCTGGTTCGTCCCACTGGTCGGGTTGAGCCTGCTGGCCTTCCTCGCCGTCGATGTCATCGTCGGCCTGATCGCACGCGGCCGCGCCACGGCATAGCCGAATACCGCCGGGGCGTGAGGGGCTCCGGCAGTTACCAATTCGACCTACCGAACGTCAAAGGTACGGCCGCTGTATCGCCATGCCTCGAGCTGTTCAAGACAAAGGATTCACCCATCTCATGAAGATCACCAAGTTCGCCCTGGCCGCCGCGTTCATGACGACCGCGGTAGGCACGTCCGCCGGTGCGAGCTACGCCGCCCCGATCGAGGACGCCCCGATCAACTTCACCGCCGACACCACCGACACCCAGTCGATCATCACCACTGATGGTGGCTCGCTGGTCATCGAGGACGGCGCGCTGAAGATCAAGGCCGCCAATGGAACTACCGTCGCGGGCACGCCGCTGATTTTCCGGGTCGACGAATTCGAATTCCCGGTGGCGGCCGATATCGCCGATCGCACAGCGACTCTCACGCCGCAGTTCGATATGGCCCATGCGACCTACAAGCCGGTCGCGCTGCCGTACGAGGACAAGGCGCCGTGGAAGACCGAGTACGACCGTGAGCAGGCCGCCTGGTCTCGCATGACCAGCACCATCAGCATGGGCGCCACGATCGGCACCCTGGTCGGCGGCATCGGCGGCGGTGCCGTCGGCTGCGTGCTCGGCGGTATCGCCGGTGCGACGGTCGCCTCGGCTACCATCGTCGGCCTCTTCGGTCCGTTCATTCCGGCCGCCGCGGTCGGCTGCGTCGGCGGCATCGTCGCGATCGGCGCGCTCGGTGTGCTCGCGGGTCAGATCCTGGTGACCGCACCGGTCGCGATCGGTGCCGCGATCCAGTACTTCACCACGCTCGGCCAGCCCTTCAACGCACCGGCGAAGTAGCCTGCGGCACAACGAGAGCCAGTGCCCGCCCGATAACAATCGGGCGGGGCGCTCGCTCGAGGCATGCTACCGGTGGCTGTCGACGGTGCGTCCGAAGCGCTATGGGAGACCCGTATGGCGACCGATCCGCCGCCTACGGGCTGCGTGATCGGCTCATTCCACCGCGGCCTTGGCCTGCGGCCAGATGCGAGCCAGGCCGATCAGGAGTGCGAGCTCGGCGTCGAAATCGTGCGCGGCCAAGGGCAATGGCGGTGCACCGGTGCCAGCGGGCGGCAGGCCCGCCTTTCTGGCCTGCGCCGCCCGACTCAGCCGATGGGCGTAATCGGTGATCCCCCGGTTCCATTCGGGCTCTCGCACGGTATTGCGTTGTGCTTCATCGGTTTCGGCCGGGAGGTAAGCGCCTAGGTGCAGCATTGCGTCACGGATCTCTACAGTCATCCGCAGTAGCCGGGTGGCTGGATCCGAGCCGTGCCGCGCGTCGGCGGGCATGACGATCTCCGGGACCGCCGCGGTGAGATCACGCCACAGCGGCAATAGCCGACGGCAGGTTCTGGTGGCGCGATCCATACCCGCTCGCAGCATCAGCTCCGCGACCAGCGGTACCGCGAGCAGCGTCGAACCGATCGCGACGAACAGCGTGAACGCAACCGGGACCAGCGATAGTTGTGGTCCGTCGGGCCATCCAGTGGCCAGCTGGGAAAGCGAGAGTGCCTGCGCGCCCCAGATAATCGCGTTGGTGCCGATCATGCCGAACGACACGATCCGCGCCGCGCGCGGCGTATCGCTATCGCGGAGTGCGCCGAGGCAGCTGCGAGCGAACACGAACGTGTTGTAGGTGAGTGGTATGGCCAAGGCACAACCGATGCCCAGTGCATCCCCCGCACTGCGCAGGTCGACCGTTCGTCCCGAGTATCTGGTCGATGCCGCGGTCAGGACTATCGAGGCCGTCGCGGCCAACGCGACGAGACCGGCGTTGCGCTGATTGCGCCATACGGTATCCGGCTCGGGATCGGCGCTGACGAGCCTCCCGATGCTGTACAGGTACGTGGTGGTCATGAGAACGCAGCCCAGGGCAAGCTGATTCGCCGGGTCATCGATGGTCGGCGTCGACGCGCACCGGTACATGAGCAGGGCCACGATGCACCACAGGCCCATGTGGACCACGAGCCGGCCCATCTGGTTGTCGAACCGACCGGCATCAGTGCCGCGGACGAGCCATAACCAACCCGACAGCCCAACCGCGAGGTAGCCGATCACCGCCCAGGCCACGACTCCCGATATCGGTGACGACATCGATGCACCCTCTCGGTCCGGAACTCATGCCCGTCGGAGGATACTGCCGCCTCGGCCGCGCTACCACGCAGCGTCGGAGCAAAGTATGCGGCCCGCTCCCGAGTTGACTTCTTACCGCCCTGCGGCTTTCGACTATCACGGATCTCGAAGTCCATCGCATCCCCTGATCTGGGGCGTTGCGACGACTCGTATGGCCCGAGACAATCGGGCGGGCTAGCGGCGGCCGCGGAAGGTGCGGCGGAGGTCTTCGGTCCAGAGGTCCGGAATCTCCCAGGGGATGAAGTGGCCGCCCCGGTCATGGGCGGTGAGGTTGACGTGGTTGTACCAGGGGCCGCGGTCGCTGGCGAGGAAGTTGTCGACGCGTTGGTCGGTGGTGACGCCGGGTGGGTTTTCGTAGCCGACGAAGGTGATGCCAGTGGGCGCCTCGATGACCGGGTGACGGTCGTGCGACGGGGTCCAGGGGTAGCGGTTGTTATTGGCGTAGGTGCGGATCGAGGTGCCGATCGAGTTGGTGGCCCAGAAGATCATGGCGTGGGTGAGCAGATCGTCCCTGGGGAAGACGGTTTCGATATCGCCGCCGTCGTCGCTCCACTTCATCCAGCGCTGGAGTATCCAGGCGAGCATGCCGACGGGTGAGTCGGACAGGCCGAAGGCCAGGGTGCTCGATTCGAGCACATGGACCGCGAGATGGACGCCGAAGCGGTGCTCCAACTCGATGATTCGGGCGTAGACGTCGGCGGGCAGGCCGTCCGGGATGGGGCGGCCGCCGGTGAGATCCCAGGCCCGGTCGCCCTCGAACAGGGTCAGCTTCTGGCCGGAGCCGATGTGGATGGCGTAGAGCTCATCGGCGTACTTGTGGCCGAGTTGGCCGGTGACCAGTGCGCCGACATCACAGCCTGCCGCGGCGTACCTGGCGTAGCCGAGGGTTTCGGTCATCAGGGTGTGCCAGAGATCGGCCACCTTCCAGAAATTCATATCCGGGTTGTTCGGCAGCGGGGTGGAGAAGCCGAACCCGGGGAACGACGGGACGATCACGTCGAATGCTTCGGCGGGGTCGCCACCGTAGGCGCCCGGATCGGCGAGCGGGTCGATGACCTTGGACCAGTGCCAGAACGTCCACGGCCAGCCGTGAGTGAGGATCAGCGGTATCGGATTCGGGCCGACGCCGGGCTTGCGCATGAAGTGCACCGGGACACCGTCGACTTCGACGCGATAGTGCTCGTAGGCGTTGATCGCGGCTTCGGCCTTGCGCCAGTCGTATTCACTGTGCCAGTACTCGACGAGTTCCTGCAGGTAGCGGCGATCGACGCCGTAGTATCGGTCGTCATTGCCCGCGTCGTCGGGCCAGCGGGTCAGGGCGAGTCGCTGGCGGAGATCGGTGAGCACCTCATCGGGCACATGGATCGGCGTCGCCGGCAATGGAAACGGCCGATTCCCGGCGCGGTCGGATCCGTTGGCTTCGTGACTCAATGATCATCTCCTGCGCGGCATCTCGGATGTTTCGACCGTAGCACTCCGAGATCACCGATCCGCGCCGGTCAGGACTCGGGTGGCGAATCTGCGTCGGCGGCAGGCGCATCGGTCTCGGCCGGCACGGACACCGGCCGCAACAGCACCCAGACCAGGAAGGCGAGCGCCACCGCACCCATGCCGACACCGGCCCAGACGTTCACATTCACGCCGCCGGTCTTGGCCTGCTCGGCGGCGGTATTGTGCACCAGCCCGGTCACGATCAAGATGACGGCGTAACTGCCGAGCAGCGAGCCGACAATGGTGCGGATATCGAACAGCATCGGCTGGCCTCCTTATCCGACGATGATATTGAGGGCGATGACCAGGACCAGGGCAATGCCCGCGAGCAGCACCGGACGCTGATACCAGGGCAGGCCGGCCTCGTCCGGATCGTGGCGCAATTGTTTCGGCGTCTCCGAATAGACGAGCCCGACGAGTTCGGCATCCGGTTTCGGTGTGGTCACCTGGGTGACCGCGACGCTGACGGCGATATCGACGACGAAGACGACACCGGCCGCGACGAAACTCGACCCCTGGCCCGACATCTCGAAGACATCGGTCTTGTGCAGGATGAAAACCACGATGGCCGACAGGGTTCCGAAGACCAACCCCATCCAACCCGCCGTCGGCGTCATCCGCTTCCAGAACATGCCCAGGATGAAGGTCGCGAACAATGGCGCGTTGAAGAAGCTGAACAGCGTCTGCAGGTAGTCCATCATGTTGCTGAAATTGCTCGCGATGAAGGCGGTTCCGATCGCCGCGACGGTCGCGCCGACCGTTGCCAGCCGCCCCACGGTCAGGTAGTAGCCGTCCGGCCGATCCCGGCGCACATACTGCTGCCAGAGGTCATAGCTGAACACCGTGTTGAAGGCGGAGATATTGGCGGCCATCCCGGCCATGAACGCCGCGAGCAATCCGGCGAGCCCGACGCCGAGCAGCCCGTTGGGCAGCACATCCTTCATCAGATACAGCAGCGCCTGGTTGTAGGTGACATCATCACCGGAGAAGTTCGGATCGGCCGCCACCGCCGCCTTGTACTCGCGCATCTGCGGCACCAGCACCGCGCTGATCATGCCGGGAATCACCACGATCAATGGAATGAACATCTTCGGATACGCGCCGATGATCGGGGTCCGCCGGGCGGCGGAAATGGAATGCGTGGCCAGCGCGCGCTGCACCTCGACGAAGTTGGTGGTCCAGTATCCGAACGAGAGCACGAATCCGAGGCCGAACACAATGCCGACCACGGATAGGAAGTTATTGGAGAACCCGCTGAGCGCGGTGCCCGGCCAGGACTCCAACTGTTCGGCACCGCCCGGCGATGCGGTCACCTTGTCCCGCAACCCTTGCCAGCCACCCGCCTTGTGCAGGCCGACCAGGGTCAGCGGCAGCAGTGCGGCGACGATGACGAAGAACTGCAGCACCTCGTTGTAGATCGCCGCGGACAATCCGCCGAGGGTGATGTAGGAGAGCACGATCACGGCCGCGACGATCACCGAGACCCACAGCGGCCAGCCGAGCAGCACATTCAGGATGGAGCCGAGCAGGTACAGATTCACCCCGGCGATGAGCACCTGCGCGATCGCGAAGCTCAGCGCGTTCACCAGATGTGCGCCGGTGCCGAAGCGCCGCCGCATGAACTCCGGCACACTGCGCACCTTGGAGCCGTAGTAGAACGGCATCATCACCACACCGAGGAACAGCATGGCGGGCACCGCGCCGATCCAGAAGTAGTGGAAGGTCGGGAAGCCGTATTCGGCGCCATTGGCCGACATGCCCATGATCTCGACCGCGCCGAGATTGGCGGAGATGAAGGCCAGTCCGGTCACCCACGCGGGCAGCGATCGGCCGGAGAGAAAGAAGTCGATACTCGACGAGACCCGCCGCCTGGCCAGCAGACCGATGCCGAGTACGAAGAGGAAATACAGCGCGACCAGCGCATAGTCCACGGGCTGCGCGTCCAGGCGCAGCGTCGAGGAGGCCTGCACCGAGACGGTATCCGGCGCTGCTGTGAAAACGGTTGAATCGGCAAGCAGCACAGCGTCGTCCCTCCAGGCGTGAAACCGGGCGTCGAGCCAGTCGTGCGTTCTACTGTGCGTGATTGTGCCGCACCCGCGCGGCACAATCACGCACAAAGGTCGGATGTATCGCCCGATCGGTTGCTCAGTCGAGGCGGTGGGCGCCAGCGCCCGGCAGCACCACAAAGGTGCGCGGTGCGTCGAAACCCGATCGCGCGAACCGGTTTCGCACCGCTTCGGCGACCGTCGCGGTGTCATCGCGATCGACGAGCGCGATGACACTGCCGCCGAACCCGCCACCGACCATGCGCGCACCGTGCGCCCCGGTGGCCAGCGCCGCCGTGACAGCCGCGTCCAGAGCCGGTGTGGACACGGCGAAGTCAGCGCACAGGGATTCGTGCGCCGCAGTGAGAATCGGTCCGATCCCGCGTGGATCCGCACCAGTCCGCAATTTTTCGGCAACCGCCAGTACTCGCGCGTTCTCGGTGACGACGTGTCGAGCCCGATGCCGCAGTACCGGGTCGGTGATCCGATCCAGAGCGGCGATCGAATCGACGTCGCGCAATGCGGATACGCCGAGTTCCGCGGCCGCCGCCTCGCACTCGGCGCGCCGGGTGGCATAACCACTGTCGACCAACTCGTGCGGCTGCCCGGTATCGATCACGAGCAGTTCCACACCGAACCGGTTCAAGTCGAACGGAATCTGTTCGTATCCACCGCCACGGCTCGCCGCATTGCGGAAATCACGAACGTCGAGGAAGAGCGCGTGTCCCTCCCGGCACAGGATCGAGGCGGACTGATCGAGCACCCCCGTCGGCACTCCCGCGTAGTCGTTCTCGGCGGTACGCGCGATATCGATCAACTCACGATCGGTGACGCTGGGCGCGAACAGCTCTCGCAGAGCGACCGCCACCGCACACGACAACGCGGCCGAGGAGGACAGACCCGCACCGATCGGCACCGCGCCGTCCAGTTCGAGATCGACCCCGGCGACCGGATACCCGTGCCGCACGAATTCGGACACAACGCCCAGCGGATACCGCGCCCACGGCGGCAGCCGATCCCGTTCCGCGCCAAGGTCACCCGGCTTGACGAGCACCACCTCACCGGGGCGCTGTCGCGATGTCACCCGCACCAGTCCGTCTCTGCGGACCTCGGCCGCACACTCGACTACCAGCGATAATGCGATGGGCAGCACGAATCCGTCGTTGTAATCGGTGTGCTCACCGATGATATTGACCCGCCCGGGCGCCACCCACTTCGGCACGAAATTCCTCACTTCGTCAGCTCACCAGTGCCCACGCCTGCCATCCCAGCAACCACCGGAACCACACCCTACGAGACACGCCGCGCGAGCACGGTCTTCGGCCGGCGTGGATGCGCGCTCGATCTTCTTGACGCACAGTCGAATTTGACGCAATACCGGCCTAAAAAATCGGCCGATGGTTTCGGGAGGGCATTATGATTCACACGACCCCACGCAGCGGCCTACTCGGGCTGCAGTGGATCGATCGACTACTCCCGCCCATGGGCAGGCCGGATCGCGACGATCAGCGTGACTCCGGAGCTCCACTGACGATCGAGATCGGCGCGGCGACCGGGGCGGGCCCGACGGCTATGTCGGCCTTCGATGCGGCACTGCGTGACCTGGGAGTAGGTGATGCCAACTTGATTCGCCTGTCATCGGTCATTCCGCCGCGCGCGACCTTGGCCCGCACCGGTCGGGTGCGCAAGCCGATCCCCTGGGGAGATCGGCTCTACTGTGTCTACGCCGCGCAGCACGCGCACGCGGCGGGTGAGCGGGCCAGCGCTGGTATCGGCTGGGTACTGCGCGATGACGGTTCCGGCGCCGGACTTTTCGTCGAACACGAGGCCGAAACCGCGGCGGAGGTCGCGCGACTGATCCGATCCAGTCTGACCGATATGACCCGCAACCGGCCCGAGCGGTTCGGCCCGATCCAACCGTGCACCACCGAGACCCGCTCCGATGGCACACCGACCTGCGCGCTGGTGCTCGCCGCGTACCACACCACCCCGTGGAGGCAGCGATGACAGCGGTAGCGCGCAGCAATTCGATCGGGGGTGGTGGTCGGGGGGCGGGTGGGCTGCACGTCACCATCGAATCGCACATTCCGGACGACCGAATCGAGATGTTCCACCGGCTCTACGAGGAGGCCTTCGGCCCGCTGCGGATCAAGGCCATTGCCAGACAGGTCCTGCACCGCTCCGAATTCCACGCGGAGATGGTCGATCCGCGGGTCGCCAAACATGTCGCGCGCACCGCAACCGGCGAACCCATCGGGGTGACGACGCTGACCAAACATCTCGAGACCGTGCCGTGGATCAGTCCGGAGTACTTCGCCGCCCGCTACCCCGAGTATGCGGCGCGCGATGCGATCTACTACGCGGGTTTCACCCTTGTTGCGCCAAGTGCCCGACAAGGCGCCGCGTTCCATGCCATGATCAAATCAATTGTCCAGGTACTGGTGGCCGAGCGCGCTGCGGTCGGTTGGGACATTTGCTCGTACAACAACACTCGGTTTTCCTTCGCCGACAGCCTTCGAGCGGTGCTCGATGAGCAGCAGGCGAACGTCGAAGTCGCGGTGGAGGATTCGCAGACCTACTACGCGGCGCGGTTCACTGGCGATGGAGCGACCAAGGGGGGCTGATGACGGTCAGCGAAGAGCAGTCGACAACCATCCGGCACCGCAGCGAAATGTGGTGGTGCACAGTACTTCTCGCGAGTGTCGCGATCGGGCTCGCGGTACTGCTTGTCGTCGATCGGCAACCGTTGTCGCTGCTGACCATGGCCGCCGTGGTGATCGGTGCGCTCACCATGATCGGCGTGGGCCTGCGGCGGCATCGACCCGAGCGCCCGCTGCCCTGGTATCTGCTCTCGGCCTCGGCCGTGCTGTTCGCCACCGGCACGACCACCCGCGAGATCAACGATCACGCAATGCACCCGATCGACGACCTGTTCACTCTCGCAGGTTATCTCTGCCTCGGTGTGGCCGCGACGCTGTGGCTGCGCCCGCGTCAGGTCCGGGCCAACTACGACCTGCTGCTCGACTCCGCACTCATCGGGCTCGGCGCGCTGCTGGCCTCGTGGACCTTCCTGATCTCACCGATCCTGCAATCGCACGACACCACCGAGAACACTCTGGTCGCCGCGACCTATCCGGTACTGGACGCATTGCTGCTGACCCTGGTCGCGCATTCGATGGCGACCGCGACCCGGTCGGAAACCTCGCTGCGCCTATTGCACGTGGGCCTGATCGCGGTGCTCATCGGCGACCTCGGCTACAGCCTCGACACCGTCGGCAACGCACCGGTCGGGCACGAGATGCTGCTGGCACCACTGCTGCTCGCCTACCTGATCGTCGGTGTCGCGGCACTGCATCCGACCATGGCAACCCTCGGTGCGCCCCGGCGCATCCACCCGCATCACTCGCGGCAGCGGGCCAGTTTCATCGCGGTCGCGCTGATCGTTGCCTCACTGGTTCCGGTGGTCGGCTCCAGCCTGGACACCCTGGATCGGGCTGTGGTCTCCTCGCTGTGCGCGCTGCTGCTCATCGGTGTGCTGGTGCGCAGCGAACGCGCCATCGTGCGCAGTGCGCGCAGTGAGCGGCGCGCTCAGTACCAGGCCGATCACGATGTGCTCACCGGATTGCTCAACCGGTCCGCCCTGCTGCGCGCCCTGAATCGCGACCACGAGCACTGGATCGAGCAGCCATTGTGTCTGCTGTTCATCGATCTCGACGGCTTCAAGATGGTCAATGACAGCTATGGGCATGCGGTCGGTGATGAGCTGATCGCGAATGCGGCATCCCGGATCCGGCGCGTCATTCGGCGCGGCGATGTGGTGGCCCGCTACGGCGGTGATGAATTCGTGGTACTCGCGCCGCTCGAGCGGCAGGAGGCGGCCATGCTCGCGGAACGACTACTCGGCGCCTTCGTTCGGCCATTCGAGCTGAGCGCGGGCGAAATCCCCATTACCGCGAGCGTCGGGCTGGCCTGTGGCAGCCCGCGCAGCTCCGAGGACACCATCTACGACCTCATCCGGGATGCGGATTCGGCGATGTACCACGCGAAGGAGTACTCGCTCGGCTACGCATTCCACGACGATCTGCGCCACGGTGCCGACGCGCGCCATGGCAGCGACACTCGCCATGGCACCGCCGACTCGGGTCGCCGGATCTGGCGCCCGAGTGGCAGGTCGCACAATGCCAGCGGGAAGTCCGCCAGCACCGCGGTTTGATCAACTCACCACTGCGGACTGATCGAACCGGCACCACGGTCCAACCAGCACAGCGGTCTGGTCAGCAAGCGCAGCCAGCTGTTCCGGCCGGCACCGCGGTCTAGTCCGACAGCTCCTCGAGCAGCCGCCTCGCTTCGGCTAACTCCACCTGTAACTGCTGCACCTTGGACTCCTGCACCACCCGGGCCGCCTCCAGGATTCCGGCCACCACCTCGGCCACCTCCGGATGCAGCACCTTGGCCGCCTGCGCCACCGCCGAGCTGGTCACCGGCAGCCCGCGCACGGACTTCTTCTTGCCGCTGACCACATCGACCGACCATTCGCCGTCCGCGGTTCCGGTGAGCGTCACCGTGACCTCCGGCGCCTTCGCCTTGCTGCGGGCGGCGGCGGTCGCCTTGGTCGCGGGCTTGGCGGCACCCGCGGGGGCGGCCGGTTTGGCCGGTTCGGCAGCGGGGGCAACGGGTTTCGGTGCGACGGGGGTCGGGCTCGGCGCCGGGCTCGGCGGGGTGGGCGTCGTCAAGGTCGACGGCTGGGTCACAGTGGATTCCTTCCTGGTTGTCGACTTCGGCTGGGCAGGACTAGCGGTCGCCGCCCTGTCCCGCGGCGGCTTGGTCAACGTGACTTCGGTCGGAGAAAAGGACAGTACATCCTTCGATCCGGTCGGCTTGACCCGCAGGAAGTCACTTTCGGATCGATCACCGATCTCGACCACCTTGCCGGACCGTCCCTCCGGCACGCCAACCGCGGCCGCGGTGAACCACACCATCGGCGGGCGACCACCGGCGATATCCGTGGCGATCTGCTGAATTTCAGTGTCCGACAACGGCTGTGGTTTCGTTCTTGGGGACGGCATGGTGCACTCCGAGCGGTATTCGTGGATGGCTGCGTGCACAGATGATGCCGCACACCACCGACAGATACACAGGCCACCACCGAATCCGCCCAGGATCAGGCAAGATTCCGAACCCCAGCGAACTCCGAGCTATCAGCACGGCCAGGGCTCGTCCTCCGGACAGCCGGACCCGCTGCTACGGCGCGGGCGCTTGCAGAGCGGGGAACCAGATTTCGGTGAGGACCTCGGCGGCCTGGTGGGCGGTGACATCGATGGTGCCCTGCATGGCCCAGCGGGTGAAGAAGCGTTCCAGTTGGGCGACAAGCAGTTCCACACGCAGCCGGGCCTCGTCCTGACGGTCGGCGGGCCAGCGGGCGAGGTAGGAGGTCATGGCATTGGGCAGGGCGAGGATGCCCTGCCGGGCGAGCTCGCGGAATTCCGGCTCCAGCGCGGTGGCCTCGTCCCAGGCGGGCAGCAGATCCTTGTATTCCTGGAACCAGGCGATAGCCCGGGTCACCCAGTCCACGAACTCCGCGCGCGAGCCGGTATCGAGCACCCGGTCCAGATCCTCGTAGAAGTGCAGTGCGGTCGGCGCGGTGCCCTGTTCGGCGATGGCCCGCAGCAACTCCTGCTTACTGGCGAAGTGCAGATAGAAGGTGGCGCGGCTGCAGCCGACGGCGGCGACGATGTCGTCCACCCGGACCGCCGCATAGCCCCGCTCGGTGAACAGCGCTTTCGCGCCGTCCAGCAATTTCGCGCGGGTCTGCGACTTCTGCTCATCGCGCAGACTCAGCGGATTCGACTTGGTCGGCATGGGTGCGGCCACCTCGGGTCGGTCGTCGGAAAACCAAGAACACGGACTTCGCTAGACATCATGTCATTCACTAGACACCAAGTCTAGTCAGTGCTACTTTGTTGCCTACGTCACTCCACGGTCGCAGGCGGCTGGCGGATGGTTCGGGCGCCGCATCCGGTGCCGCCGATAGGTGACGGCAATCCTTCAGACGAGGACTACTGAATTGACTCAACGCAATCTGCCCCGGGTATGCGTCATCGGCGCAGGCCCCTCCGGTATCACCGTCGCAAAACGCCTGCAGGACTTCGATATTCCCTTCGATGTCTTCGAGGCCAGCGATGAGGTCGGCGGCAACTGGTACTTCAAGAATCCCAATGGCATGTCGGCCTGCTACCAGTCGCTGCACATCGACACCAGCAAGTTCCGGTTGGCGTTCGAAGATTATCCGGCGCCGGAGCAATGGCCGGATTTCCCGCACCATTCGCAGCTGTTCCAGTACTTCCGCGATTATGTCGACCATTTCGGCTTCCGCGACAAGATCCTCTTCGATACCAAGGTCACCGCGGCCGAACGACAGGCGGACGGCAGCTGGCTGGTCACCGCGAGCGACGGCCGCACCCGCGGCTACGACGCGCTGATCGTCTGCAATGGCCACCACTGGAATCCGCGCACACCCGACTATCCCGGCGAATTCGACGGCGTGCTGATCCACAGCCATGCCTACAACGATCCGTTCGATCCGGTCGATATGCGCGGTAAGAAGGTCGTGGTGGTCGGCATGGGCAATTCCGGGCTGGATATCGCCTCGGAGCTCTCGCAGCGCTTCATCGCCGACAAGCTGACCGTCTCGGCTCGGCGCGGGGTGTGGGTGCTGCCGAAATATGTGCACGGCACGGTCGGTGACAAACAGAGTGTGCCGCCGTGGATTCCGCGCAAGGTCAGCATGAAGCTCAAACAGCGCTTCGTGCGCAAGTTCCGCGGCGATATGGAGTTCTACGGACTGCCCAAGCCGGATCACAAACCGTTCGAGGCACATCCCTCGGCCAGCGAGGAGTTCCTGCATCGCGCAGGATGCGGCGATATCGCCTTCAAACCGGCCATTGCCGCGCTGGAGGGTCCGCGGGTGCGCTTCGCCGACGGCAGTACCGAAGAGGTGGATGTGATCGTCTGCGCCACCGGCTATCACATCAGCTTCCCGTTCTTCTCGGATCCGAACCTGGTGCCCGACGAGCAGAATCGCATTCCACTGTTCAAGCAGATGCTGAAGCCGGGCGTGGACAATCTGTTCTATCTCGGTCTGGCTCAACCACTGCCGACCCTGGTGAATTTCGCCGAACAGCAGAGCAAGCTGGTCGCGGCATATCTGACCGGAAAGTACCTGCCGCCGTCGGAGGCGGAGATGAACGCGCAGATCGACGCGGCCGAAAAGCGCCGCAGCGGGCGGTACTACAACTCGCCCAGGCACACGATCCAGGTCGAATTCGAGCCCTACGTGCGCGATATGAACCGGGAACTGGCCAGGGGCGCAAAGCGCGCCGCCGCCGCAGGCAATGCCCTGCCGGTGCCCGCCCGTGCGCTCGAGCATGCGTGAGGGGCCGGTCATCATGACGACGTCAGGATTCTGCGCTGACGAATTCCACAGTGTGCGAATGGAATTGGCGAACCAGATCGCCTCGGGCGAGGAGCTCGGCGCGGCGGTCTGTGTGCTGGTGGACGGCGAACCGGTCGTCGATATCTGGGGCGGACATCAGGATCTCGAGCGCACGGTGCCGTGGACCGAGGACACCTTGGTCAATGTCTTCTCCATCAGCAAAACCATGACCGCGCTGTCCGCGCTGCTGCTGGTCGACCGCGGTGAGCTGGATGTCCAGCAAAAGGTCGCGCACTACTGGCCGGAATTCGCCGCGAACGGCAAGGCCGATATCGAGATCCGCCACCTGCTCGGGCACACCTCCGGTGTCTCCGGCTGGGAACGGCCGATCGAGCTGGCCGATATCTACGACACCGCAGCGGCCAGCGCCCGGCTCGCCGCACAGCCGCCGTGGTGGGAGCCGGGCACCGCATCCGGATATCACGCGCTGAACTACGGACATCTGGTCGGCGAGGTGATCCGCCGCATCACCGGCCGCACGCTCGGGCAGTTCTTCGCCGAGGAACTCGCGGGACCGCTGGACGCCGACTTCCATATCGGCACCGGCCCCGAACATCACCATCGGATCGCGCCGCTGGTCCCACCGCCGCTGCTGGAATTCGATATGGCGGCGCTCGATCAGGACAGCATCCTGGTCAAAACGCTCACCAGCCCGTTGCTCGATATTCCGGAGGCCAATAGCGCCGCGTGGCGGATGGCCGAGATCGGCGCGGTGAACGGACACGGCAATGCCCGTTCGGTGGCCCGCGTGCAATCGCTGGTGTCCTGTGGTGGCGAGCTGAACGGCCGCAGGTTGTTGTCGGACAAGACCATCGACCTGATCTTCGAACAGCAGTCCGACGGTGCGGATCTGGCGCTGCTGCTGCCGCTGCGCTTCGGACTCGGGTACGGACTCCCCCAGCCGCAGACCGCACCGGAGGTCCCCGGCGGCCGGGTCTGCTGGTGGGCCGGATTCGGCGGCGCCATCGTGGTCAACGACCTGGAGCACCGGGTCACCTTCGCCTACACCATGAACAAGATGGCACCGGGACTCATCGGCTCCGACCGCGCGAATGCCTACCTGCGCGAGGTGTTTTCGGTGGTGCGGTCATGATGCGGGCATTGCAGCTCACCGATCCGGGTGTGCTGGAGCTGCGCAAGGTGGCGGTGCCCGAAATCGGGCCGACGGATCTGCTGCTGCGCGTCGGCGCGGCCGGAATCTGCCATTCGGATCTGCATGTGCTGCATATCCCGTTCAAGATGCGCGAGGAACCGCTGACACTCGGACATGAGGTCGCGGGCACCATCGAAGCGGTCGGCAGCAATGTCGATGGGCGGGTGGCCGGTGAACGGGGCATCGTCTATCTGTGCTGGTCGTGCGGGGTGTGCCGAGAGTGTGTGAGCGGCAATGAGAATGTCTGTCTGGCCGCCGGTCGCACCGCCATGCCGCCGTGTCCCGGACTCGGTCCCGACGGTGGTATGGCGGAATACATCCGCATTCCCGCAAGCTCTTTCGTGCCCATCGGCGACCTGGATTTCCTGCAGGCCGCACCATTGGCCGACGCGGCCCTGTCGAGCTATCACGCCATCGAGGGGGCTCGGGCACAGCTGCGACCGGGGTCGGTCGCGGTGGTCATCGGCATCGGCGGGCTCGGCCATGTCGCGGTGCAGATTCTCACCGCGACCAGCGCGGCACAGGTGATCGCGGTCGATATCAGCGAGGACAAACTCGCCCTCGCGACCCGGTGCGGCGCGGCCGAGGGGCTGCTCGGCGGTGCCGACACCGCACGCGAAATCCTGGACCGCACCGACGGTCGCGGCGCCGATGCCGTCTTCGACTTCGTCGGCGTCGATGCGACCGCGAGCCTCGCCGTGGAATCGGTTGCCCCCAATGGCGCGTACCGGATGATCGGACTCGGCGGCGGCGCACCGGAGATCACCGCGGGACCGGCGGGCGGCCCCGGCTGGCCGTGGGGTGCGTCGGTTCGAAAGTCCTACGGCGGCACCAAATCCGATCTGATCAACTCCGTGGCCCTGGCCCGGTCGGGCAGGCTCACCGTCGAGGTCGAACGCTTCGATCTCGCGGACGGCCGCGCCGCCCTCGACCGGCTCGAACACGGCCTCGTGACCGGCCGCGCAGTGCTGGTGCCCTGAGCGATGACCCATGAGAAAGAGCCTTCCATGACCAAGCCTTTCGATCCACAGGCAATGGCCGCCCAGGCCGTCGCACAACTGACCGGGCCGGGCGGGCCGTTCGAGATGACGGTCGAGGATGTCCTCGGCGCACCGATTCCGGTGATCAAGGATCGGGTGCGTGCGCTGGGTGAGGTACTCGCGAATTCGGTGGCGCTGGGTGATCGCGATTACCTGGTGACCGAGGACCGGCGGATGTCGTATGCCGAGCACGCGGAGGCCGTATACGCGCTGGCTCGGGCGCTGCGGGAGCGCTACGGCGTCGGAAAGGGTGACCGGATCGGCATTCTCGCGGCGAACACGCCCGAATGGGTGGTGACGTTCTGGGCCGCGCAGGCGCTCGGGGCGATCGCGGTCGGCTACAACGCCTGGTGGATGCCCCGCGAAATCGCCTACGGCCTCGAACACACCGGTCCAGCGGTGCTGATCGTCGATGCGAAGCGCGCGGCGCAGGTGGCGCAGCTCGATATTCAGGTGCCCGTGCTCACCATGGAGCACGATCTGCCCGCGCTGATCGCCGAATTCGGCGACGACGAGGCGCCGCACGCCCCGGTGGACGAGGACGATCCCGCGGTCATCCTCTACACCAGCGGCACCAGCGGTCGCCCCAAGGGCGCGGTGCACACCCATCGAAACCTGGTGGCGGTCATCGACTATCACCGGTTCAACGACGCACTGGCCGCCGCCTTCCAGGGCGGTGTCGACGACGGCGGTCCGAAGGGCCGCCGCTTCCTGCTCACCTCCCCGCTGTTCCACATCGCCAGCCTGCACAATCTGGTGCTCCCGCGTATGGCGACCGGCGATACTGCCGTCATCTACCAGGGCGCGTTCGACGCCGAGCGGATACTGCGACTGATCGAGCGGGAGCGGATCACCAACTGGGGCGCCATGCCGACCATGGCGAGTCGACTGCTCGAGGTCGATCTGTCGAAGTACGACGTGTCATCGCTGGCCGCCTTCTCGCTCAACTCCGCACCGTCCTCGGCCGCACTGCAACAGCAACTGCGCGAGCAACTTCCGGTCGCCAAGACCGCGCTGGTGACCAGTTACGGCATGACCGAATGCAGTACCGCGGCGACCATCGCGGCACCGGCCGAACTCGCCGCCTTCCCGGATACCGTGGGCCGCCCGGTAATCGGAGTCGAACTGCAGATCCGCGATGGGCTCGGCGAGCCGGTCGACGAGGGGGTGGAGGGCGAGATCTGGGTGCGCAGCCCGTACGTCATGCTCGGCTACTGGGCCGACGATGCCGCGACCGCCGCCGCCATCACCGCCGACCGCTGGTTGCGCACGGGCGATATCGGCGTACTCGAACAGGGCCGACTCCGCTTGTCCGGCAGACGTTCGGACCTCATCCTGCGCGGGGGCGAGAACGTCTACCCGACCGAGGTCGAGCAGTGCCTGGACGAACATCCCGCGGTCCGCGAATGCGCCGTCGTCGGCCTGCCCGATGAGGATCTGGGTCAACAGGTCGCGGCCCTCGTCGTCGTCGAAAGCCATTGCGCCACAACCGAACAGGAACTCATCGAGTTCGCGAAACAGCGCATCGCCTACTACAAGGTCCCCGCGCGCTTGCGGTTCACCACCACACCGTTGACCCGCAATGCGACCGGCAAGGTCGTGCGCGCCGGAATCGCCGAAGCCCTGTCCGCCGACGCGGCCTCGGACAAGCACTGAGATATGAGAAATCATGTACGACACCATCATTAGCGGCGGGCGCTGGTTCGACGGCGCCGCCTCCCCATCGGCCATCCGCCACCTCGGCATCCGCGACGGCGTCATCGCCGTGGTCTCGGCCGAACCACTCGATGAGACCGACTGCCCGAATATCATCGATGCCGCCGGGAAGTGGGTGATTCCCGGCATGATCGACATCCACACCCACTACGACGTCGAGGTACTGCAGAGTCCCGCGCTCGCCGAATCCATCCGGCACGGCATCACCACCGTGCTGCTCGGCTCGTGCTCGCTGTCGACGGTGCACGTCGGCGCATCCGACGCCGGTGATCTGTTCGGGCGGGTCGAGGCCATCCCACGCAAACATGTGGTCGCGGCGATGACCGAAACCAAGTCGTGGACCTCGGCGCGCGAATATGTGGCGGCGTTGGAGGCGCTGCCGCTCGGTCCGAATCTCGCCGCCTTCATCGGACATTCCGACATTCGGGCCGCCGAGATGGGCCTCGATCGCGCCACCCGCAGGGAGGTTCGCCCCACCGAGGCCGAATTGGCCGCCATGGCGGCGAAACTCGATGAGGCGCTGGACGCCGGATTCGTCGGCATGTCCTCCCAGCAGCTGTTATTCGACAAACTCGACGGTGAGGTGTGCCGCTCGCGCACCCTGCCGTCGACCTATGCCACCACGCGGGAACGCCGCAGGCTCAATGCGATTCTGCGCCGCCGCGGCCGGGCGCTGCAGGGCGGTCCGGATGTGGCCCGGCCGCAGAGTCTGGTCGCGATGGCGGCGAGCAGCCTCGGCATCTTCCGCAAGCCGCTCAAGGTCAGCCTGCTCTCGGCGGCCGATATCAAGGCCATTCCCGCGGTCGCCCAGATCTTTCCGCTGATCGCGCGCATTCTCAACCGGCTGGGCGGCGACTTCCGCTGGCAACATCTGCCGGTGCCGTTCGAGGTGTACTCCGACGGTATCGATCTGCCGGTCTTCGAGGAATTCGGTTCGGGTGCGGCTGCCCTGCACCTGTCCGATCAACTGGAACAGCGCAGGGAACTGCTGCGCGACGAAGGCTATCGACGCCGGTTCCGCAAGGACTACGACAAGAAGTTCGGGCCGCGGGTCTGGCATCGCGATTTCTTCGATGCCGAAATCGTGGCGTGCCCGGATCAATCGGTACTCGGCAAGACCTTCGGTCAGGTCGGGCTCGATCGCGGTGGACTGCATCCGGTGGACGCGTTCCTGGATCTGGTCGTCGAATACGGCGGCAAAGTGCGTTGGCGGACGACCATTTCCAATCACCGGCCGCAGGTGCTGGACAAGTTCGCGGCCGATCCCGGTGTGCAGCTCGGCTTTTCCGATGCCGGTGCGCACCTGCGCAATATGGCCTTCTACAACTTCGGGCTGCGGTTCCTGCGCCGGGTGCACGACGCCGAGCGCGCGGGCCGACCGTTCCTCTCCCTGGAACGGGCCGTGCACCGGATCACCGGCGAACTCGCCGACTGGTACAGCATCGACGCGGGCCACCTGCGTCCGGGTGATCGCGCCGACCTGGTCGTCATCGATCCCGCGCACCTCGACGAGTCCGTCGAGGCCTACGCCGAACATCCGGTCGAGGTATTCGACAACCTCTCCCGCATGGTCAACCGCAATGATGCGACCGTGACCGCGGTGCTCGTCGGCGGTGAATACGTCTTCGGCAATGGCGTGGCGGCGCCGGTCCTCGGCGCTCAGCGCACGGGCCGGTTTCTGCGGGCTGGTGCGGAGTAGCTCCGCACTGCCGTACCGACCGGCCGCTCGGCGATTCGCTTCGCCGCCCGATACGCGCTACCTTATCTGTTACTGGCGAACACAGGTGTTCGCCTATCCACTCGCAAGGAGGCGATGTGGCGATATTTGCGCACCAGGGTCGGAATGTGGTCTACGACCGGGTCGGCAGCGGGCCACCCATCGTGCTGCTGCACAACGCCGGCACCCAACGTCATATCTGGGACGATCAGGTCGGCGAATTGCGGCATCACTATGAGGTTTTCGCACTCGATCTGCCCGGTTACGGTGAATCCGACCAGCCGGCCGACGGGTATCGGCTCGCGGACTATGTACAAATGCTGGCGGCCTTCCTCGCCGCGCAGGATCTCACCGATGTGGTGCTGATCGGCAACTGCCTCGGCGCCGCCACCTCGTTGCGGTACGCGATGGCGCATCCGGACAACGTCCGGGCTCTGGTGCTGTGCAACCCGCTGACCTGGCATACCGTCCGCGCCGGACGCCAAGCCGGACTGGCCTGGGTCGATGCCAGGCTCCCGCTCGCACCGGTGGCGCGCAGGCTCGCGCTGCCGGATGCGGTCGTCTCGCGAATCGTTGGCGACCAGTTGGGCGCGGACGGGCGGCGCCGGAATCTGCACCACTCGCCGCGCCTGACGGCGCACTGGGGCGATAAGGGGCGGTTGCAGGCGCTACACGGCCTGGTGCAGGACTTCCCGACCTATGCCGAACTCGATGTCTTCACCCCCGGACCCGAGTTCCCGCCGATCTGCACCATCTGGGGTCAGCAGAATCGCATCCTGTCGGCCCGTGCGGGCGCCGAACTCGACGACACGCTGCGGACGCACACCCGGATCCAGCTGACCGAATGTGGACATCTGCCGATGGTGGAGGAGCCGCAGACGGTGACCAATGCCATCACCACCTTCCTCGCCACGCAGGAGGTGCGGCCGTACTCAGCGGAGAAACGCCAGGTCAAACCCTGATCCAAGGTGTTGATATGGTTGTTTGGCGAAGCGAAGCGCGGGAAACCGAACCTCAAACAGCGAGGAAAGGGACGTCATGTTGCTACGCCGATTTGCCCGTCCACTGCTGGCGACCGCATTCGTCGCCGATGGTGTCGACGCACTTGCCCACCCTGAGCAGCGCACCCAGGCCGCCGCGGCGCTGGTACAGCAGGGCCAGCAATCACTGCCCGATAATTACGCCGCCAAACTGCCGTCGGATCCGGGGACGTTCGTCAGGATCAATGCGATCGCCCAGGTCTCGGCCGGTACGTTGCTGGCTCTCGGCAAAATGCCGCGGCTCGCCTCGCTCACCCTGGCGGCCACGGTGATTCCCGCGACGGTCACCGAACAGGACTTCTGGGCGGAGAAGGATCCGGAACGCAAGGCGGCCAAGCGCAACGCCTTTCTCAAGGATGTGAGTCTGCTCGGCGGGTTGATGATCGCCAGCGCCGATACCGGCGGGAAACCCTCGCTCGGCTGGCGCGGCCGCCGGGCGGCGAACAATGCCAGCGCTGCGGTCTCGGCCGCATTGCCGTTCGCGGCGGCGGATTCGACAACCGGCGAGGCGCTGCGTCGACATGCGCACGACGCCGCGCTGCGCGCGAGGGAATTCGGCGATGTCGCCGCGGCGAAGGTTGCCGCGGTCGCGCAGGAGCGGGGCTCCGAAATCGCCGATACGGTCAAGGAGCACGGACCGGAATGGGCCGAGCTGGCCAGGGAGCGCCGCACGAAGCTGGCCGAGAAGGCCGCTGAACTCGCCGAGCTCGCCAAGGAACGCGGGCCCGAAATCGCCTCGGTCGCACGCGAACGCGGCACGGTGCTGGCCGAGATCGCCCAGCACCGTGGCGCCGAACTCGCCGAAAAGGCCCAACATCGCGGGGCCGAACTCGCCGAAAGGGCCCAGCACCGCGGGGCCGAACTCGCCGAACTCGCCAAAGAGCGTGGGCCCGAATTGGCTTCGACGGCGCGTACGCGCGGCGTCAGGCTGTCGGCGAAGGCACAGAAGCGTGGTGCGCGCCTGGCCGCGAAGGCCGAGCGCCGGGCTAAGAAGGCGCAGCCTCGGATCGATAGGGCACTGCGCCGTCTCGACATAGCCCAGGAGCGAATGGCACTGGCACAGGAGCGGATTGCGCAGGCCAGGGAACGCATCGAGGGGCGGCGCCACTGATTTGCGCCGGGTGCGAATCGCCGGAACTACACCGGAGCCGCACATCCCGGCGTCGTGTCCGCGAGGGCCGCGGCCAGCGAACCGAGTCGAAGGGCGGCACCGCTGAGGCACGCCAGCGATATCACCGGAGCCGCACACCCCAGCCTCGTGTCCGCAAGGGCCGCGGCCAACGAACCGAGTCGAAGGGCGGCACCGCTGAGGCACGCCAGCGATATCACCGGAGCCGCACACCCCAGCCTCGTGTCCGCAAGGGCCGCGGCCAACGAACCGAGTCGAAGGGCGGCACCGCTGGGCGCGCCAGCGATGACGCCGGAACTACACCGGAGCCGCACATCCCGGCGTGGTGTCGGCGAGTGCCGCGGCCAGCGAACCGACGCGACGGAACGTCGTGGACAACCCGGTGATATCGATGACGCGGTCGACACAGCGCGCGGTGGTGATCAACACCATTCGGTGATCGGCCTTTTCGGCCGCCGCCTGGGCCTCGATCAGTGTCGTGAGCCCGGCGGCGGCAAAAAAGGTGACCGGTGAGAGATCGACGACCACGATCGATTCCTGAAAACCGCAGGCGCGCAATAGCTTATCCCGCAGCCAGGGCGCGGTGCACAGATCGACTTCACCGGCGACGACCACCAGCGTCACATCGCAGCGTGGGTGGCTCACCGAGAACTGGATGATCCGAGCACGGGGCGCGGCCGAAACAGCGACGCACTCACCGTGTTTCGGTCCGTCACGGTCACCGGGTCGCCCTGCCGGATAAGCGAAGTGGGTGGACATGCGCTGGCTCCTGCGGTCCGGGGTGCAGACCTGGTCACACCAGTGAAGCAGGGTTCGCCGGGTCTGTACAGAGACGGCGCGTGGCGCGATTCGCGGGAACCGGAGCGCCGTACCGGACGACTGAGTGATCATGCATCACACCGCACTGGCAGCGCGTCGGCACGCGGCCAATGGCGATCGCGCCGGACGTATCGAAAGACCGACCCCGCCCACGAGGCGTGCCGCTGTGCTGGCCTTGGCCATCGGCGCCATCGCCGTCACCGGATGTTCGACCACGGTCACCGAATCAGCGACCACCGCACCCGCCGCCGCGACCGAGGGCGTCACCAAATATCCGGTCACCATCGAGAATTGCGGTCAGAGCTACACATTCACCGAGGCTCCGAAGCGGGTCGTGGTGATGAACGGCGGCTCCATCGGCGAGATCTCATCCCTGGTCGCTCTCGGCGTCGGCGACCGCGTGATCGCCAACGCCCAGTCCTACGGCACCTCCGAGGTGCCCGGCCGCGCCGCCGCCATCGCCGCGCTGCCGACCGGCGGCATCACCCCGAACAAACTGCAGGACATCCCCCGCGAGGCCATGCTCGCCCAGCGACCCGATCTCGTCATCTCCACCGGGGGTGGCGGCTTCTCGGCCGACCAGGGCTTCGCCACCCGCGCGGAGCTGTCGGGCGCGGGCGCCAATACCTATGTGCCCCGGACGAACTGCGGTGTGACGGGCGCGGTCACCGGCACACCGACCATCGAGGACAGCTACGCCATGCTGCGCGATCTCGGGACGATCTTCGACGTACCCGGCCGCGCCGAGCAGCTCATCAACGACATCGCAGGCAAGATCACCGCGACCGCCGCGCGGGTCACCGCACGGCCCGAGAAGAATGTGCTGCTCATCTTCCCGGGTATGGACATGGGTGGTGCGGGCGACTTCTCGGCCATCGCTGCGGGTGGCATCTGGAACGACATCATCGGGCGGGCCGGTGCGGTGAACCCGTTCAACCGCACGGACGGCACGACTTTCGTGACGATCAGCAGGGAGCAACTCGCCGTCACTGCGATCGACGGCCTGATCGTGGTCAACTACCGCAATCCCGATATCGACGGGACAGCCAAGCGGATCCTCGAACAGTTCCCGCAGTGGAATGCGAGCAAGAACACCAACTACACGGTGCTCTCGGATTCGATCTACCTCGGTCCGAGCAATGACATCGCGGTGGCGACAATCGCCGGACTCGTTCACCCAGAACAGTTCTGACCGATGCCGCGCACCCTTCGACAGCAGCGACCGCTGGCCACCACACCCCTGCCCATCGCGATCACCGTCGCACTGGCAATCCTGTGCGCGGTAATGCTGATATCCATCGGCGCGGGATCGGTCACCGTCTCGATCGCCGATACCGGCCGGGTCATCCTCGCCCACCTATCGGGTAGGACACCGGATGTCGGATTCACCGTAGACCAGATCGTCTGGAACTATCGGCTGCCCAGGGTCATCCTGGCCGCGCTGTGCGGCTGCGGGCTCGCGGTCTCCGGTGTGATTCTGCAGGCACTGGTGAACAATCCGCTCGCCGATCCCTATGTGCTCGGCCTGTCCTCCGGCGCTTCGCTCGGTGCGGTGACGGTCATCGTCACCGCCGGTGCGGCGCTCGGCGGTATCGGCGTGTCCGCCGCCGCCTTCCTCGGCGCGAGCGGCACCGCCGCAGTGGTTTTCGCACTCGGACAGCGGCGCGGCACGCTCGCCCCGACGCGCCTCGTACTGGCCGGTGTCGCCGTCGGATATCTGCTGCTGGCGGCGACCAACTACCTGCAACTGCGCGCCACGCCGAATGAGCTGCGCGCGGTGATGTTCTGGACCATGGGCAGTGTCTCCGGCGCGAGCTGGTCGCGACTCGGTCCGGTCACGCTGGTGGTTCTCGTGGTCGTCGCGGTCGTGCTCGCGTTCGGTCGACGCCTGGATGTGCTCGGCACGGGTGATGAGCAGGCGACCGCGCTGGGCGTCGATGTCCGCACCACCCGAATAGTTCTGCTGGTGCTCGCCTCCCTGCTGACCGGTGTACTGATCGCGGTGGCGGGCGGTATCGGCTTCGTCGGCTTGATGATTCCGCATCTGGTGCGCCTGACATTCGGCATGGACCATCGCCGGGTGCTGCCGCTGGCGGCCCTGCTCGGTGCGGCGTATCTGGTTGCGGTGGACTTGCTTTCGCGCACCGTCGACGCCCCCAACGAACTACCGCTCGGCATCTTCACCGCCGCCTTCGGGGCGCCCTTCTTCCTCTGGCTGCTGCGCCGCGACGGAGGCATCGCATGACCGGCCGCCCCGTCCATAGATCGGGCAGCCGGGCGACCGCCGAGCTATCGGTTGTCGGGGTCAGCGTGGGGCTCGGGGGTGCGCGGATATTGGATGCGGTGACGTTGCAGGCGCCGCCGGGCGCGGTGGTGGGTGTGGTCGGGCCGAATGGGAGCGGTAAGACGACGCTGCTGCGGACGATCTACCGGTCCTTGCGGCCGGATCGGGGCGTGGTGCTGGTCGACGGCGCGGATATCACCGGAATGTCCGTGCGGGGCGCGGCCAAGACCACCGCCGCGGTCCTGCAGAACGGGGCCGGATCACCCGAGCTCACCGTCGCGGAAATGGTCGGCCTCGGCCGCAATCCACATCACGCGCTCTTCAGCCGCGATACCGCCGCCGACCATGCTGCCGTCGAAAAGGCCATGGCGCGAACGGGTGTCACCGCGCACGCCGGTCGCACCATGGGCTCCCTGTCCGGCGGCGAGCGCCAGCGCGTGCTGCTGGCCAGGGCACTGGCACAGCATCCGCGTCTGCTCGTCCTCGACGAGCTGACCAACCATCTGGATGTGCGCGCCCGATTCGAGCTGCTCGCCCTGGTTCGCTCGACCGGTATCACCACGCTCGCGGTGCTGCACGAACTCGACCTCGCGGTCCGGTGTTGCGATCGTTTGGTCGTGCTCGATCACGGCAGGGTCGTCGCGGCGGGGACGGTGCTCGAGGTGATGACACCCGAGCTGCTGCGCACTGTCTTCGGCGTCAATGCGCGGGCCGAGCAACACGATGACGGAGTCGTCCGATTGCATTACGCCGCAGAGCCTTTGGCCGCCGAGTGAGCGGGAAGTGCGCGCGACGTCGAGGAGCCGATCGCCCCCTGCGCGACGCGCGGGCGGGCGACGGCCATCCGCACCTGATCGACGACGACGCGGCGGGCGATGGACAGCAGCCAGGTCCGGGCGCTGGCGCGGCCCTCGAATCGCTTGATGCTGCCCAGCGCGCGCAGATAGGTCTCCTGCGTAAGGTCATCGGCGCGCGACAGCTCGGTGAGATGGGCCAGCAGCCGCCAGACATCCCGTTGAGTGGCCCGGATAAAAGCTTCCAGAGCTCGTCGATCCCCGCGCGCCGCCGCGAGTGCTAGCTGAGTCGTCACGTCATCCTCGGCGGGCGTCGGCATGACGTCGAGTAACCGGCGGCCTCGGCGCGAGTGACGGAGCCGAGCTGCGTGGAGGCCGGGCATCGGATACAACCCGCGGGAACTTTGTCGTGCGCCGAACCGACAAAGTGGATGTGGAGTGCAAGGTATGCCGGACCGCGCTATCGGCCCGGATCGATGGCGAACGCGAAACCGTGCCCGCGGCGCGCGTGGACGAACACCTGGAACAGTGCCCGGAGTGCTGTTCCTGGTACGCCGTCGCCGTGCAGACCTCGCGCCTGCTGCGCGGCGGTTCGTCCTACGCCCCCGACCTCACCGACGCCATCTTCGCCGCCGCCGACCTGGAGCGCCCACGCGGATCGCGGTGGCGCACAGCACTGTCCGGAGTCGGCTGGTCCGAATGGATCCGGCTGCTGCTCGGCCTGCTCGGTGTCGTGCAGTGCGCACTGGCGCTCGGCCAGTTCGCCGGATCGGACTTCGGCATGACCCACCACCATGGCGCCGAGCTGACCCAGCATCTGATGAACGAATCCACCGCGTGGAGTCTGGCTATCGGCATCGGATTCATCTACTGCGCGGTGCGGCCGTACGCGACCTCGGGCGTGCTGCCGGTGCTCGGCGTGCTGGTCGCGACGCTCACCGCATTCGTCGTCGGTGATCTGTATTCCGGAGCAGTGCCGGTCTCCCGGGTGCTCTCGCACGGCATCCTGGTCGCCGCACTGGTGCTGGTCGTGGTGGTGCATCGCACCCGCCGACCGCAGACCGCACCGCCGACCCGCACGAGCGATCCGCTGCCCACCGACCTCGTCCTGCCACCCGGCGCCCGATTCGGCCGCCGCACCGGCCATCTGCGCTCGGCCCCGGATCGCTCGACCCAAGATCCCGCCGCCTGACCGAACGGAACCACATGGACACAGCATCACGCAGCGATTCGATGAGCAGTGGCGGTCGGGCGACGAGTGGGCTGACAGCATTGACCGAGCGCGGTCGCGCGACGGATAAGCCCGACCTCGCCGCCGCGGCGCAGCGCGGCACCGTTCGCATCTCGCTCGCTGTTTCCGGCATGACCTGCGCCGCCTGCGCGAACCGAGTGGAGCGCAAACTCAACAAAGTCGAGGGCGTGCTGGCATCGGTGAACTACGCGACCGGCGTCGCCACCGTCGATGCGGCCGAGGACATTTCGGCCGAACGGCTCTGCACCGAGGTGGTCGCGGCGGGCTACGGCGCGGAGCCGATCACCGAGGGCACCGGCCCGATCTCCTCGGCCCCCGAGGAGGCCGCGGTCCGAGATCTGTTCCGCCGCTTGGTCGTCGCGCTACTGCTGTTCTTCCCTCTCGCCGACCTTTCGGTCATGTTCGCGATGGTGCCGGCGGCCAGGATCACCGGCTGGCAGGTCATTCTGACCGTGCTCGCACTGCCGGTGGTGGTGTGGGCGGCCGCGCCGCTGCACCGAAAGGCGCTGGCCGGGGCAAAGAATTTCACCGCGAGCATGGACACCCTGGTATCGGTCGGTGTGACGACCGCGACGCTGTGGTCACTGGACACCATGTTCCTGCACGCGGACCGGACCGCAGCTCCCGACGGCGTATGGGACGCGTTCTGGTCCGGTGATTCGATCTACCTCGAAGCCGCCGCCGGCGTCACCACCTTCGTGCTCGCCGGACGGTACTTCGAGGCGAAGGCCAAGCGGTCGGCGGGCAGCGCGCTGCGGGCACTGGCCGCGCTCGGCGCCCGCGAGGTCACGGTGTTGACTCGCGACAATCGCGAAATGCGCGTCCCCATCGGCGAACTCGTCGAGGGACAGCGCTTCGTGGTGCGCCCGGGTGAAACCATCGCGACCGACGGCCTGGTCGTCTCGGGTGCGTCGAGCGTCGATGCCAGTGCCATGACCGGCGAATCCATACCGGTCGATGTGACCGAGGGTACGGCGGTGATCGGCGGCACCACCGCACTCACCGGCCGCCTGATCGTTGAGGCGGCCGCGGTGGGCGCGGATACCAAGCTGTCCGGCATGATCCGACTGGTCGAACAGGCGCAGACCGGGAAGGCGCGCATGCAGCGCATCGCCGACCGGGTCTCGGCGGTATTCGTCCCGTTCGTCTTCGCCGTGGCCGCTGGCACCTTCCTCACCTGGTGGCTGCTCGATTCCGGAATCGAGCGCGCCGCCGCGGCCGCCTTGGCGGTGCTGGTGATCGCATGTCCGTGCGCGCTGGGGCTGGCGATTCCGACCGCGCTGATGGTGGCCTCCGGACGCGGTGCGCAATTGGGCATATTCATCAAGGGCCATCAGGCGCTCGAGGCCACCCGTGATGTGGACACGGTGGTACTGGACAAGACCGGAACCGTCACGAACGGGGTCATGAGCGTCGTCGCGGTGACCGTGACCGACGCGCTGACCGAAGCCGAGGTGCTGCGGCTGGTCGGCGCGGTGGAGGCGGCCTCCGAACACGCCGTTGCCGCGGCCATCACCCGGCATGCCACCGCAACGCGGGATGAGCTGCCGCAGGTCGAGTCCTTCGCGGCGCTACCGGGATTGGGCGCGTGTGGCATTGTCGCGGGCCACGAGGTGCTGGTCGGACGCCTGCGCCTGCTGCACGATCGCGGTATCGACGTGCCGCGGCCGCTGAGTCGCGCTGTGCGCCAAGAGGAACGGGCCGGACGCACCGTGGTGCTCGTCGTGATCGACGGTGCGGCCAGCGCGGTGATCGCGGTCGCCGATACCGTCAAGGACTCCGCCGCCGACGCCATGGCCCGGCTGCACGCCCTCGGCCTGCGCGTCATGATGTTCACCGGCGACAACGCCTATGCCGCCCAGTCGGTCGCGGACGAGATCGGCATCGATGAGGTTGTCGCCGAACTGCTTCCGGAGGGCAAGGTCGAACTCATCGCCCGCATGCAGGAGCAGGGTCGCCGCATCGTGATGGTCGGCGACGGCATCAATGACGGGGCGGCGCTGGCCACCGCCGACCTCGGCATGGCGATCGGAGCCGGCACCGATGTCGCGATCGCGGCCGCCGATGTGATCCTGGTCCGCGATGATCTCGGGGCCGTCGCCGATGCCATCGAACTCGCGCACGCCACCCTGCGCACCATCAGGGGAAATCTGGTGTGGGCCTTCGGCTATAACGTGATCGCCATTCCGGTGGCCGTGCTCGGGTTCCTGAACCCGCTGATCGCCGGTGCGGCCATGGCGTTCTCGTCGTTCTTCGTGGTCTCCAACAGCCTGCGACTGCGTCGCGTTCGGCTGGCGCGCTGAGTCAGCGGCGCGACCGCGCCAACTGCTCCAGCATCGCGTTATAGGCGGCGAGTTCGGAATCCCCGTACTCGTCGTCCTTGCGGTCGGTGCGCACCGCGGTGCGACGATCCTGGGCCACCCACTGGGTCAGCAGTGCGCCGACCACGAGCAGGATCGGGATTTCGCCGGAGACCCAGGCGATGCCGCCGCCGACCCGCTGATCGGCCATCAGGTCCAGGTGCCATGGCAATTGCAGTTGTTGATAGAACCGCTCGCCGATGGTGGTGTTCATCGACATCACCGCGACACCGAAGAAGGCGTGAAAAGGCATGATGGCGAACAACATGCCGAGCCTGCCCAGATGCGGCAGGCGACGCGGGCCGGGATCGATACCGATGATCGCCCAGTAGAACAGATAGCCGATGATCAGGAAGTGCACGTTCATCAGCACGTGCCCCCAGTGATAGCGGATCAGATTCTCGAACAGCGGCGTGAAGTACAGGCCGTAGAGCGAGAGCACGAACGCCGTGATCGCGGTGCCGGGATGGGCCAGAACCGCGGTCGGGCGCGAATGCAGGATCCACAACACCCATTCGCGCATACCGGGAACCGCATCCTTCGGGGCCGCGGGCACGGTGCGCAGCAGCAGGGTCACCGGTGCGCCGAGCACCAGCAGCACCGGCACGAACATATTCAGGGCCATATGCGTGATCATGTGCATGCTGAACATGGCGTAGCCGTAGGTGCCGATGCCCGATGATGTCGAAATCAGCAGGGCCACACAGCCGCTCGTCCACGACAGGGTGCGCCGGGTCGACCAGGTATCGCCGCGTCGCCGCAGTCGCAGCACACCCGCGAAGTACAACCCGATGCCAGCCAACGCGGCGGTGCCGAGGACGATATCGAAGCGCCACATGGTCATCAGCCGCCAGAGGTCGGCCCGGCCCGGCAGATCGAAACCGAGGAAGACCTCCTGGGCCGTGAACGACCGATCGGCGAAGGCCGGGGCAGGTTGTACCGCCATCGCCACCGATGCGGCCGTCACCAACACCGACAGCGCACCGGTACCTGCGATCAGCGGCCGCGTGCGAGGCAGCGAATCCGATTCGGCCGAAATCTTTCTCAATATCAGTCCGATGCCGATGGCCGCCGCGACCATCAGCAGCGCCAGCCGTCCATAGCCGGTTCCGAACAGCGCCGACCACGGCAACAGGATCGCGCCGAGCACCAGACCGCTGGCGGTGGCCGCGGCCAGACACAGCAGACCGATGCGTGCGTAGCGTCGAACCGCGGTCGCTACATGGGAATTCGCACGGCCCACCTGTGCCGCGACACACCACGCCGCGCCCGGCAGCACCGAGACCGCCAGCTGGAAGATGATCATCGCGCCGGTCCCGAAGTCGTGATTCGGTCCCTCACCCGCATTGCCGACCAGCGCGGGCGGCAGCACCGCCAGTAGCGCGAGCACTGTCGGTACCACAAGGCCGGTCCAGGACAAGGTCAGCCGCGTCACCAGCGCGACGACACCGGCCAGCACCGCGACGACGATCCAGGCCTTGGGCTTCTCACTCGCATCGATCAGCGCGCCGATCGCACCCCGCTCCAGTGCGGCGCTGATCGACAGTCCGCCCACAGTGGCCGCGCTGACCGGAATCAAGATCAGGGCCGAGACCAGCCACACCAGACTCGCGCGCTCGGCCACCCGGACCCCGGCATATCCGTCCACATCGACGTGCCCGCGCGCGGTGACCACGGTGCAGCACAGCGCATAGATCAGCGCGCCGACGGTGACCGCGCCCGCCAGCGCCGCCACCACTCGCAGCGCGACATAGATCAGGACGTCGGGGAATCCCGGATACGCGAGCCCGGCCCGGCGGTAGGGCATATCTCCGGCCGCGCTGACGGAGATGAGGACGACGGCACCGGCGGCGACCGCCGCGATCAGCCAGATGAGGTGGTCGGGCGAGCGCTTCACCTGCACGTTTTTCCACCAATCCGCGAAACCGAAGGGGTGTGACGGGCAGCGGATGTGCCAGCCCTCGCACATAAGTCGACTGTGGCCCGGTGCTGGTTCCCGGGCCGCAGGCGGTGCGACGAGCGTCACATGGCGGATCGCTCAGGCAAGTCGAAGGTGACCGCGACCGGGGCGTACTCGGATTCCGGATCGTCGACGTCGGTGGCGAACGCACCGGATTCGTCGATACCCCAGCCTATTTCAGTTCCTTGGAAAATCTACAGACACAGGACCCAGGTCACCGATCCCAGCCAGATGGGGAAGCATATGGCAATCGACCCCTGGGTAGGCGTTACTGGAGCTGGAGCCTCGGTCGCGGAAGCGGTGGGAGCCACAATAGAGCCAACGCCAAGGGATAGTGCGATTGCGGTTGCGGCAACAGAGCTTGCGATCTTGGTGTACATCTTCTCTGCCTTCTCACTTGAACCTTGCACCACACTGGTGCTCGAGCACGAAACGCGAGAAAGAAGCGTTTCATCCAATATATGATTCGCCTTGCAACTATCATCTCTGCGATCCACGTAGTCTACTAGGGACTTTCGGCCCCCTTCGCCGCGTCGAGAAGTTGGGGGAAGGCCGGGTTTTCCGGTCGATATTCGATCGAATTCGAGTATCAGGAACCGACGATTACCCGGTTATATCCTTTTTATTCCGATATCCGGTCCATTTTCCCCGTCGCGGCATCATCAAATCTTGGCGGAGCGCTCAGGCGAAGTCGAAAGTGACCACGACCGGGGCGTGATCGGATTCCGGATATTTGACATCGGTGGCGAACGCACCGGATTCATCGTGCAGCAACTCGTTGTGGATCTCCGCGCCACGGTAGTGGGCCAGCAGATTGCGGGTGACCAGGATGTGGTCGAGCATCTGTCCCTTGCCCTGGTGGAACAGCGAGTACCGCGCGGATTCGGGGATGGTGTTCTCCAGCGGCACCAGCACCCGCCCGGCCAGCGCGCCATTGCCGGTGTCCTCGACGTCGCCGCGAATGGCGACCAGCGCCACCTCCTCGGCGGTGGCATTGAAGTCGCCGCCGACCACGATGCGCGCGTCCCGATCCTGGTCCAGGATCTGGTCGACCAGCCGCCGGACCTCCAGCGCCTGGCTCATCCGCTTCATCGAGGAGATGAACGAACCCTCGGCTGCCGCGCCCGCGCTGCGCCAGGTGAAGGTATTGAGCTTCTGCCCGGGAATGTCGGTGGGCAGCTTCGACTTCAAATGCACCACGATCACATGCAGCGGTGCGCCGTCGATATTCAGCTCCACATGCAGAATCGGCCGCTCGACGCGAATCGCCTGCGGTGCGACGGCGGGTGGATCCGCGGTCAGCATCTGATAGACCGGCGCGGCTACGAGCGTATTGAGCAATTGCGTGTGCCCGGTCACCGGCAGCGAGGTGACCAGCACCAGATTGCGCTGATCGAATACTTCTCCATTGGCGGTTTGCGTCGAAACGACATTCGCCCCAGCCAATTTCGTGCCGGAGAGCAGTTCGGCCAGGGCGAGTAGTGCCCGTGGCTGGCCGGGCCTTTCCTGTCCGTGCACTTCTTGCAGACATAAGATATCGGCCCGCAACCGCTCGATCTGCGGCCGCATTACCGCGATCCGATCCGCCAACGACGGCGTGCTCGCATTCGGCACCGTCTCGTCGAAATTCTCCACATTGAATGTGGCGATACGTAGGGTGGTCATGACACACCGATCCACTATCAGGCCCCGACCGACTTATCGATTACGACCCGATTCTCACTCGGCCGACGCCCGAACTCTTGCGTAGCGACTACTCGAATTCCCCGATCAATGCGGCGATCGGGGTGCGTGTTATGGCTCGTAGGCCGCTGGCTACGGCTCTGCCCGAGGTGCTTCGGTCTCGGCTTTGGCGTGTTCGGCGACCGCGGCGGCATGTTTGGCGCCCGAGCCCCAACCGACATGCAATTCCGAGCGCATGCGATCGACCATGTGCGGGTAGTGCAGTTCGAAGGCGGGACGCTCGGAACGGATTCGGGGCAGCTCGTAGAAGTTGTGCCGTGGCGGCGGGCAGGTGGTGGCCCACTCCAGCGAGTTGCCGTAACCCCACGGATCGTCCACGGTGACGACCTCGCCGTAGCGGTAGCTCTTGAAGACGTTCCAGATGAACGGCAGCATCGACGCGCCCAGGATGAAGGCGCCGATCGTGGAAATGGTGTTCAGCGTGGTGAATCCGTCGCTGGGCAGGTAGTCGGCGTAACGACGCGGCATGCCCTCGGCACCCAGCCAGTGCTGCACCAGGAAGGTGGTGTGGAAGCCCACGAGCGTGGTCCAGAAGTGCCACTTGCCCAGTCGTTCGTCGAGCAGTCTGCCGGTCATCTTGGGGAACCAGAAGTAGATACCGGCGAATGTCGCGAAGACGATGGTGCCGAAGAGCACATAGTGGAAGTGCGCGACCACGAAATAGCTGTCGGTGACATGGAAATCGAGTGGCGGGCTCGCCAGGATGACACCGGACAAACCGCCGAACAGGAAGGTCACCAGGAAGCCGACCGAGAACAGCATCGGCGTTTCGAAGGTCAACTGTCCGCGCCACATGGTGCCGATCCAGTTGAAGAACTTCACGCCGGTCGGGACCGCGATCAGGAAGGTCATGAACGAGAAGTACGGCAGCAGCACGGCGCCGGTGGCGTACATGTGGTGCGCCCACACCGCGATCGATAGGGCACCGATGGACAGCGTCGCGTACACCAGGGTGGTGTAGCCGAACAGCGGCTTGCGGCTGAACACCGGGAAGATTTCGGTGACGATCCCGAAGAACGGCAACGCGACGATATACACCTCGGGGTGGCCGAAGAACCAGAACAGGTGCTGCCACAACAGGACTCCACCGGTGCCCGGATCGTAGATATGCCCGCCCAGATGCCGGTCGAAGGCCAGCGCCATCAGCGCCGCGGTCAGAATCGGGAAGGCGAGCAGGATGAGGATGCTGGTGACCAGGATGTTCCAGGTGAAGATGGGCATCCGGAACATGGTCATGCCCGGACACCGCAGGCAGATCACCGTGGTGATCATATTGACGCCGCCGAGAATGGTTCCGACACCGGAGACCGCGAGGCCCATGATCCACAGATCCGCACCCGCACCCGGCGCATGCTCGATGGTGCTCAGCGGGACATAGCCGGTCCAGCCGAAGTCGGCCGCACCGCCGGGGGTGACGAAGCCCGCCGTGGCGATCGTGGCGCCGAATAGATACAGCCAGTAGCTCAGGGCGTTGAGCCGGGGGAAGGCCACATCCGGCGCGCCGATCTGCAGCGGTAGGACGCAATTGGCGAAACCGAACAGGATCGGCGTCGCGTAGAACAGCAGCATGATCGTGCCGTGCATGGTGAACAGCTGGTTGAACTGTTCGGTCGACAGGAACTGCATGCCGGGGCGAGCCAGCTCACCGCGCATCAGCAGCGCGATGAGACCACCGATGAAGAAGTAGGTCATCGCGGTGGTCAAATACATGACCCCGAGCACCTTCGGATCGGTGGTCGTGATCATTTTCCAGAAATAGGAGCCCTTGGGCCCGACCCGCCGCGGATAGGGCCGAACAACTTCCAACTGAGTTGTAGTCACGGCCGTCGCCACCTTCCGATCGCCGAGCAGCCTTGTCCGGATTATGCGCCTGTTCGATCACCAACATGCCTGCTTTGACCCCATTGGCGCTGTTGGGTCTGCGTCTACGGTAGGAGCCGCAGCTGCGACCACGGTGCGATGTGCGGTCGCCACGCGCGTCGCTGCGTGTGAACACGCAGATCACGAGGCGGGAAGCGCAATGAAAGCTGGATTCGGTGGGCGATGCTGCACGGCCGCCCCGGGCTGTTGGCAGGGACCACCTGCGCTTCAGCGGCGGCGGGCACGCCTGTCTCGGCGCTGGCCTGGCGCGCGCGGAAGCCACGATTGCAGGCCCTGCACGAATGCTTTCCCCGATCTGCGGATCGAGGGAGCAGCACCGCATCGCGGATCGGCCAATCTGCGCGGCTACCAGCACATTCCGGTTACGCTCGGCTCGGCTCGCGCGGGTTCCCGCCGATCCGGCGACCAGATAGTGGGTCTACGAATGCCGGGGCGGGTCAGCTGATGCGAGCTTGGATCGGCTGGTCAACCGAGCGACGCAACTTCACCGCGGCGGCCGCGAACAGCGCGACTGTCAGCCAGATGTAGCCGTTGTGAAACAGCACCGTGAGGTGGCTGCCAGGGGGATAGTCGAAAATGCTGATCACCCCGGGATCGAAGAGGGAGATCAAACCGCCCGATGCGGCCGCCAGCGCCACCAGAAATCCGAGCGGTGCGGCCACCCCGCCCCGGCGCAATGCCAGATCGGCCAGATACACCAGCAGCGGTGCGAGCCAGACCCAGTGATGTACCCAACTGTACGGGGACACCGCGGTGGTGGTGAGTCCGCACAGTACGACGGCGGGCAGTTCGTATCCGGTCAGCGACAGCCGCCGCGCCAACAGCAGGCAGCTCGCCGCGATGACGAAAGCACCTGCCAGCCAGAACAATTGGTGTATTCCGTCGACACCGATGGTGCGGGCGAGCAGGCCGCGCAGCGATTCGTTGCGCGGGTTCTCCGGTACGCCGACGCGGGTGGGATCGGCGAAGGCGCCGCTCCAGAATGTCAGCGAATCCTTGGGCATGGCCGCGAGACCGATCAGGACGGTCCCGACGCATGCGCCGATCGCCGTCACGGCGGCGCGATACCTGCGGGTGAGCAGTAGATAGAGCACGAAGAACGCGGGGGTCAGCTTGATTCCGGCCGCGATCCCGGTCAGCACGCCCTTCCAGCGCGATGAATCGGGCAGTGCCATATCCGCGAGCACCAGCAACAGCAGGAAGATATTGATCTGACCGAAGGCCATGGTTTCGCGCACCGGCTCGCACCACATCAACAGTCCGGTGATCGCCAGACCCACCAGCACCAGCCGCCGGTCGCGCCGGTAGCCGAGCATCGACAATGCCGCCCAGACCGACCCGGTCAGCATCGCGAAATTCCCCAATGCGCCGACATAGGTGTACAGGTCGCCATGGAGGTCGACCAGCGGCACGAACAGCAGGGCGGCGAACGGTGTGTAGACGAACTCCCAGACGCCGCGGGTGTGGCCGAGCAATGGGGTGTCATAGACGGAAACGCCGTCGACCACCCGGTTCCCGGCGATCTGGTAGACGCCGAGATCCATCAGATGCATCATCACCTGCGGCGTTTCGAGAACCTGCACGAGATAGCAGATACCGGCGGCCGTGCCGAGCACCGAGATCGCCAAGAAGGCCGGGGTGGGGATGGTGCGGCGCTGCGGTGCGGAGGTTGCCGCGGACGGCACCGCCGCATTCTCGATCGTCGATAGTGGCACGCTCATCTCCCAGCGATCGGGTCCGGATTCGCCGCCCCACGGTAGTGGCACTCGTCGCGGGCCGCACACCGCAGCCGCGCCGCGGCCCGTGCGGGACCGATATTGTCCTCGGGTGACTGCTGGCCCACCACCGCGGATGTACGACGGACGCCCCGTCGCGGACCGGCGGGCCCAACGACGCGAGGAATTCCTGGCCGCCGGGGTGGCGGTATTCGGGGAGCACGGGTATCAGAGCACTTCGATCACCGCGCTGTGCCGGGCCGCCGGGTTGGCGCGCAGCCAGTTCTACGAGCATTTCGACAATCGCGAGGATCTGCTGATCGCGGTCTACGACATGATCCAGGTCGAGACCAGGCAGGCGGTCACCGCCGCGACGGCCGCGGTCGCATCGGGTGATGCGGTCGGCCGGGCCCAGGCGGCGGTGCGGGCCTATGCGGAGTCGATCGGTCGCGACCCGCGCCGGGCCCGGATCGCGCATATCGAGGTCGTCGGGGTCAGCGAGCGGGTCGAGCGGCGCAGGCTCGAGCAGCGCGGGCTGTGGATGGCATTCTTCGAAGACCAGATCCGGCGGGCGCTCGGACCGGATTTCGTGCCGCCCGGTGGGTTCGATGCCGCCGTGACCGGATATCTCGGTGCGCTGCTCGCCCTGGTGCAGCAGTGGAGTACCGGAGATCCGCGCACCGACCTCGCCGGGATCACCGAGGTACTGACCCGTTTCCTGGTCTGCCTGATGACGCCCTGATTCAGCGACTCGGCCGGACATTCTCCCGGACCGCGGCAATATCCGGATATCCGTTCACCGCCATCAGCAGATCGGCCTCCGCCAGCAGCATCCGGAGCACATGCACCAGACCCGAAACCCCGCCCAGCGCAAGGCCGTACACATACGGACGGCCGATCCCGACCATGGTCGCACCCAACCCGAGCGCCTTGATCACATCGGTACCCGAGCGCACACCGGAGTCGAAGAGCACCGGCACCCGATCGTCGCAGGCCTCGACCACCCCGGGCAGTGTCGCGAGCGCGCTGAGACCGCCATTGGCTTGGCGCCCACCGTGATTGGAGCAGTAGATGCCGTCGACGCCGGCATCGATCGCCCGGCGCGCGTCATCGGGATGGGAGATGCCTTTGAGAATGATCGGCAGTTCGGTCAGTGACCGAAGCCAGACCAGATCGTCCCAGGTGAGCGGATTGCCGAAGGTCTGAACCCAGTGCAGCACGATGGACTGTGGGTCGTTCGAACCGACCATCTTCTGGAAGACCGGATCGGTGGTGTAGTTCTTCAGGACGTGCCCGCGCAGCTGCGGAAAGTTGCCGCTGGACAGATCGCGCGGACGCCAGCCCGGCACCCAGGTGTCCAAGGTGACGGTGATGCCGCGATATCCGGCCTGCTCGGCCCGGCTCACCAGGCTCGCGGCGAGGTCGCGGTCCTTGGGGGTGTACAGCTGGAAGAAGCTCGGCGTGCTGCCCGCATGCCCGATGACCTCCTCCAGCGGATCTTCCATCAGCGTCGAGAAGACCGCGGGCACACCGGTTTTCGCGGCGGCCTGGGCGACCGCGATATCACCGTGCTTATCCCCGACCAGCCCGATCACCCCGACCGGGGCCATGAAGATCGGACTCGGGAAGGTGAGTCCCCACGCGCTGACCGTCAGGTCGCGCTGCGTCGCGCCGACGAGCATCCGCGGCACCACACCCCAGTCCGCGAAGGCCTCGACATTGCGCCGCTGGGTCAGCTCGTCCCCGGCGCCACCGGCGATATAGGAGTGCAGCGATGCGGGCAGCGCGGCGGCGGCCTTCGCCTCGAGCGTCGCGTAGTCCATCGGAAAATCCGGTGCGTGGCCACCGAGTGCGGCGAAGTAGATCTCGTTCTGGTAATCGGCGAACGCCACTGTTCTGCCCTTCGGTAGGGGTCGATCGGAGGGGTGGTCTCCGGTTGCCCGAATATTAGACGCTAATGTCCATGATCGGGTCCGGACGAACCGCGAAACATTCGACCACGGCACAGCGAAGGAGTCTGTGCGATGTGCGTCACAATGCCGGAGTGGTTCGCACCGGTTGACCTGCGCATCGGGTCCGACGGCCGTACCTGCTGTAGCGCGAGTAACCGCTGTAGCGACTGGTAATCCGGAACAGATGACAGATTGTGAGAACCGCGCCGTGAATCTCGACTACCTGCCCAGATCCTGCGACCACGACCTGCTGCTGGCGAATCAGATCATGAGTAGTCCACTACGCCACCTCCTACATCTGGCCCTCGGCCTGTCCACAGAGTCCATGGACCTGCTCACGGCCCTCACCGACCGACTACGGACCGCCGAGGGCGCGCTACCGGATCCCGCGACCTCCGGCGAGTTCTAGTCCGCTCCCGGCTCCGGCACCGCCTCGATGATCGAATGCGGCCCGGCCGTCGCCACCACCCGACGTAGCCGGAAGCCGCCGCGCGCGAGCAGGTCGCGGTATTCGGCCGCGGTGCGTTCCCGGCCGCCGATGGCCAGCAGCACCTCCAGGTCGAGCCAGAGACTGAAGTGCGTCCGGTTGCGCGACGGGACGACACATTCGATCAGCAGCAACCTGCCGCGCGTGGCGATCGCGGCACGCACCGTACGCAGGATTTTCAGGGCCGCCTCGTCGGGCCAGTCGTGAATGATGTGCTTGAGCACGTAGGCATCCGCGCCGGGCGGCGCGGCATCGAAGAATGAGCCGTTCTCGATCGCGCCGCGTTCGGCCACCCCGGCGCGGTCGAAGATGTCCGCGGTGGTTGCCGTGGCCGAATCCAGGTCGTAGACAATGCCTTTGGTGCGCGGTGCGGCGCGCAGGATGGCGGCGAGCAGATATCCGCTGCCGCCGCCGACATCGACGATCCGGTCGAATCGGGTGAAGTCGTAGGCGGCCAGAATTGCCCCCACCGCCAGCTGGGTGGTCACCTTCATCGCCTCGTGGAAGCCGCGGGCGAATTCGGGATTCTGCTCCAGATACTCGAATCCGGTTGTGCCGTGCGCCAATTCATGACCCGATCGACCGGTCTCGATCGCGTGGACCAGTTGCCCGCGCGAGGCCCAGACCGCGGGATGGCCGAGCATCAACAGCACCGCCCGCACGGTTGTCGGCGAGTCCGTGCGCATGCTCTCGGCCATCGGGGTGAGCGCGAAGCGGCGTCCGGGTAGTTCGGCGAAGACACCTCCGCTGGCAAGTGCCCGCAGCAATCGGTAGGTCGCGTCCGGATCGGCGTCCACCGCCGCCGCGATTCGCTGTGCCGAGCACGGGCCGTCGGCGAGCACGTCAGCGATGCCGAGTTCGGCGGCGGTGTAGAGCGCCTGGGTCATCATCCAGCCCTGGGCCAGTTCCAGCACCGCGATCGGTGCTGGCGCGAGGCGTTGGACCAGCCGTCGCAGGCGCACACGCAGGCCTTCGACGGCATGTGCGAGGCGTGGTGGCGGAACAACAGTGGGCGAGTGCATCATCGGTCTCCTCGAGCTTCGTGTTCGCACCTCCCCCGAACACCCGGTTCGGCTCCGCGACAACTGCACCGCAGCGGCTTCGGCGGGCCAACCCCTATCGCCTCCCCCTATGCGCCGCGCGCGCATCCGAAAACGCACCGTGCGAGGGCTTTTCGCGGTTACTGCGCGATTACCGCACGTCGATAGCGTCATTGGCGGGTTCGTCGACAACCACCGTGGCCGCATTCGGAATTCAGGAGCACATGATGTCGCAGTCCACTACGGAATCGAGCACGATCGGACTCCCGGCGGTGATGGGCGAACATGCGCTACACCGGCCGGATGCGGTGGCCCTGATCTGCGGCGCGCAGGAGACGACTTACGCCGCCCTGCACCGGAATTCCTGCCAGGTGGCCAACGCCCTACTGGCCGAGGGACTTGTCGCTGGCGACCGGATCGGCTATCTCGGACACGACAGCGCACGGTTCTACGAGCTGGTCATCGCGGCCGCGCATACCGGAATCGTGCTGGTGCCGATCAATTGGCGGCTCACCGTCGCCGAAATCGCGCATGTGCTCGGCGATTCCGGCTGCAAGGTGCTCTTCGTCGACGCGGGCCGCGAGGCCGCTGCCGAGAGCGCGCTGGCCGAGGTGGCTGCGGAGGTCACGCTGCATCGGATGGATCGCGCCGGGGTCGCCGGGGCGGGATTCGTCGCATGGTACGCCGACCAGCCGGATTCGCCGCCGGAGAGCGCGGTTTCGCGGTTCGACGCGCTGCTGCAGATGTACACCAGCGGTACGACCGGGAAGTCGAAGGGTGTCGTCATCGCCCAGCAGAGTCTGTTCGCGGTGCGCGATGTCCGCCACGAATCGGAGTTGGCGTGGCTGGAGGTGCCCGAGGACGATGTGGCGCTGGTGGTGATTCCCGGATTCCATATCGCGGGCCTGGCCTGGGTGGTGCAGGGATTGATCGATGGCATCGTCACGGTGGTTCTGCCCGAGTACACGCCGGGACTATCGCTCGAGGCCATCCGGACGCGCGGAGTCACCGCCGTCTACGCGGTGCCGATCATGTTGGCGCTCATCCTCGTCGAACCCGGGGTGAGTGCGGCCGATTTCGGCAAGCTGCGGTTGGTCGCCTACGGCGGATCCCCGATACCGGAGGACATGCTCGCCCAGTGCATGGCGCAATTCGGCTGCCAGTTCCTGCAATTCTACGGAATGACCGAAACCGCGACGCCCATGACGTTTCTGCCGCCCGAGGACCACTGGGTGGGCAATCCGCGGCTGCGCTCAGCCGGATTCCCCTATCGGGGCGCGCGGATCGAGGTGCTGGACCAGGACGGAAATCCGTTGGCGCCGGGTGAGGTCGGCGAGGTGGTGGTGCACGGCCCCGCGCCGATGGTGGAGTACTGGCACCGGCCCGATGCCACCGCGGCCACCCTCGTCGACGGCTGGATCCACACCGGCGATGCCGGATATCTGGATCAGGACGGGTATCTCTATATCAGCGACCGGATCAAGGACATGATCATTGTCGCGGGTGAGAACGTCTATCCCGCCGAAGTGGAGAACGTCATCGTCTCGCATCCGGCCGTGCGCGAGGCCGCGGTCGTCGGCGCCCCCGATGAACGGTGGGGTGAGACGGTGCACGCGTTCATCGCACTCGTCCCCGGACAGACCGTAACTCCGCACGAACTCACTGTGTTCCTGCGCGACAAGCTGGCCAGTTTCAAACGGCCGCAGCACTTCGCCTTCATCGACTTCCTGCCCCGCAATGCCAGCGGCAAGATCCTGCGCCGCGAGCTGCGCGACCAGTTCTGGCAGGGCCGCGAACGCGCCGTGAACTAGTGCCCGCGTCCAGATAGCTTGTGCTGTACCAACTTGGGTCCGAGAAGCTCCGTCGGGCGCAGTCGAATGGTGTTCGTACACACTGCATTCACTACACTCGGCGAGCTGCTGGAGCGGATAGCGCTGCGAGCTGCCCGGGCGCGGCACTAGTAAGGGGGCAGGGGTAGGGGTACCTCGTCGCCCATCGGCCCTGATACACCTGGTTGATACCGCGACAGTGGCTCAATCGGGAGGCGGCGCAATGGAATTCCGTGTCCTCGGCGCGCTGGATATCAGCGCCTACGGTGCCGAGATCGATCTCGGCGGGGTGACCCGCCGGGCGGTGCTCGGCTATCTGCTCCTACACGACAATCAGGTCGTCCCGACCAGCCGCATCCGCGATGCGCTGTGGCACGGGGATCCACCGCCGACGGCGCGCAAGATCGTGCAGAACGCGGTCTCCGCGATCCGCAAGGTCTTCGCACATGCGGACGGCGAATCGGCCACGGCGCTAGTGACCCAGGTCCCGGGCTATCGCCTGCGCGTCGACCCGGAAGCGGTCGACCTCTACCGCTTTCGCAAGCTGGCCCGGCTCGGCCGCACCGAACTCGATGCGGGCGCACCGGCGCGCGGGCGCCTGCACCTGCGCGAGGCGATCGGCATGTGGTCCGGCAACGCACTGGCCGACCTCGTCGAAAGCGGCATTCTCTGGAGCGAATTGACCGCCATCGAGGACGAACGCCTCAACGCCTACGAGGACTGCTTCGACGCCGAACTGGCGTGCGGACGACACCGGGAAATCACCCCGGAACTCGAATTGCTCACCACCACAGCACCATTGCGCGAAAGCTTCCACCGCCAGTACATGCTCGCCCTCTACCGCAGCGGCCGCCAAGCCGACGCCCTGAACGTCTACCACCGCTCCCGCACCGCGCTGGTCGATACGCTCGGGATCGAGCCGGGGCACGAATTGCAACGGCTGCACCACCTGATCCTGACTCAGGATTCTTCGCTGCGGCCACGGTCGTATCGGGCTCCAGCGTGAACCCGAGCCTTGCCGTCTACGGTGAGGATGCTTCATCACCGGGAATCAACGCTGGCAAGCCCATAGCTGCAGCCAGAATCTGGTTTGACGATGAGTGATCCCACTCCAGCTGGAGTGGGATCGTACCGTCCGGGCTTTGGTCATTCCTGCGGCTTGTTGCGCCATCGGTCCAGTGCGCCCGCAACCAGCGCACGAGCAGCCTTGCCGGTTACGGACTGCGCGGCCAGCGTTTCGAACGCGCGGGCGTACAGCGCAATCTCCCGAGGCTGGGTGATCGTCAGCTCTGCTGAGATCGCCTCGACCAGGACCATGCGCTCATCGAACATGACGAAGTTCGTTGCGGGCGTCAGCCATTCGGCATCGGATGGTACGACACCGAACAACATCCGAGGTATGCCCATGACTGCGAGGAGCCGGTCCAGCTGACCGGTCATAACCTCAGGGTTACCCACAGTCGTCGACAACGACTGTTCGGCTATCAGTATGTGGAACCGGTGGTCACCCCGGTATAAGACTTGTTGGCGCTCGAGGCGTTTCGATACGCCTTGGTCGACGTCGTTGGGTATTCGGTAGAACTCGACACCTCGGCGTAGTACCGCCTCGGCATACTCGGCCGTTTGGAGAATCCCAGGGATCAATACCGGTTCGTAGATCCGCATGAGCTTGGTCTGTTCGGCCAGCGACACGGACCGTTCCTGGCGTCGCCTGGTTCCCGCGTGAAGCACCCGCCGCCATTCGAGATATGCGGCTTCTATGTTGCGAACGGTGGCTGTCAGGTCCGCTAGCTGATCCTTGGTACCGGTGTGGGCGCAGTACGCGCGTAGATCCGCCTCCGAGGGGGTGCGGTCCCCGGTTTCCAGCTTGGACACCTTGGACTCGTGCCAGCCCGCCATAGCGGCGAGCTGGCGTCCCGAAAGTCCTGCATCCTTCCGGATCTCGCGGAGGCGCTTCCCGAGCGCCTCCCGCTGTTCGTGAACCGAGTTGGTCACTTCGGAATGCTGGTCGCCGGGTAGTCCTCGAACGGCGTAGCCAACTCCCACAGCCTTCGCTTCACGCTGACGCAGTGATCAACGATCCAAGCGTCCGAGGTGATGGTTACACCGAGCCCGCGCCCTTCGACATCGCGGGCGTGGAACGCAACTCGTTCGTCATCCAACAACCAGTAGTCCTCAGCGGGCACATCCCCGGCAAGCTGCCGCGGCAAATACCGGATGTCTTCCCCGGCCTGGATGTTCTGGGGTGTAGTCGTCAACATCCAGCGGTGATAGTCGGTGTGCGGCTCGGTGAGCACCCGCACCCGTCGCACTGCTACACCCCGGCCGGTTGTCTCCTCGATGAGCGACCGCCACGGACGAAACCATTCGTAGCCGCTGGCTTGCTCCCCGTCGAGGAACCGACGCAACGGTTCGGACTCTGCGGCGACGCCGTAGGAGTCGCGCACTTCGAGGTGGAACGCTTCGCGCTGGCAAGAACGAAGGAGATCCGGGTACGGATCACCTTGCAGCAGAAGCACCGTAATAGCTCCTCTCTAGTTTCGGCACCTCGATGGCCGTCTCGTCTTCGGCGAGGTCGAGCTGTGCCAGCGTGTCGGGTTCGGTGATCGGTCGGCCGGACAAGCTGAACGTACCGCGGCCGGTGTCCGTCATCGGTGCCCCGACGAATGTATTCGGCTCAGCGAACCCGAGTAGCAAGTGTGGGATCTCGACTGTGCCGGGGTTGTCGGTTCGCCAGCCTTGGACGACATACGAGTGGTCTGTCGCGTACAGCGTCGGGCACTCGCCGACGGTAGAACCGCCCTTGCCGAGGAACTTTAAGCACATGATCTTGGCTCCCGTCTAAGAGTGTGACCGTGTGTGACACCTCACTGGATCATGGTGCCCGATCAGGGCCACCCAGATGGCCTGTAGAGCGAAGCTACGTCAAGTTCCGTCAAGCTTCTGGCGGCTGAGGTTCCGGGCTATCTAGCGTCCTTGTGCAGGCACGCGGCACCGGGTGAAGCGCCCCGGTGCGGGGTGCTTACCAACAACGACCAGGGGGCAACAAGTGCCGCTTACCGAACCACAAGCCAACGTGCTTGGTGTACTCGCGGGGTTGAAGCCCACAGAGGCGCTGACCGTGCGGGAACTGTGCAACGCAACCGGTCTCAGTCCTTCCCGGACACGCGCGATCGTGACCCGGCTGTCCTACGACGGTCTGCTGTTCGGCACCAGCAAAACCCCGGCCGCGTACTGGATCACGACGCACGGCCGGGCGGTCATCCAGAAGCCCGCCTACCGGGATTACGTACGTCGGCATGAGCTCTCCGTGAACGGGGTGAACCGATGAGGCAACGACCAACCGCGATCGGTTACTTACGGACGGACGTTTCCGGTGTCTCGCAAGCATGGGACGAAATCCAGATCCGCAGCCGCGCAATGCGACTCGGCTACGAACTCGCCAAGACCGTGACGTTCGGCGCCCACACCGACTCCCCGTTGAGCCGGTTGCTCAATGTCGTGCGGCAGATGGACGTAGACGCGGTGATCACACCCAACCTCGAACATCTCGGCGGGAACGTGCCAGCCGAACTGGTCCGAATGTGCGAGATCAACACCGTGACACCACCGGAGACGTACCCGCCACCTATGCCGTTTCGGTTTGTCGATGTGAACGAGCCAGAAACCTGCTAACGCCCCGTCCAGCCGGATCGCTGCCCTACCTCCTCCCGCTGCTCGCCGAGCATAGTGATATGGCGGTCGAATGCGGTGTGGGCGACCACCATTCGACTGCGTTCAACGGAGCTCTCCGGCCCCAAAGCTCGATACAGCGGAAGTGTGCGGACATCGAGTGATGGTGGCTGCCAACCGATCTGCGAGTGGTGATGCTCATCCGCTGACGTGCGGTCGGCGACATTATGGTGTGTTCGAGCTGTTTCGATCGTGCTCGGGTGCATGTGAGTCGAACGCCTGGGCGACGGCGAGGCTGTCTTCGTAGACGTGGTGGCGGGTGATGAGGCCGTTTTCGATGGTCAGGTGCAGCGCGAAACGGGAACGGTAGGCGCGTCCGGTGGGGCGGGCAGTCTGGCGGATTTCACCCAGCACCACCGCATCCGGACCGTCGACGACGATGCGTTCGATCAGGGTGCCGACCTGCTCGGGCACGTGATGGCGCGCGATCTCGCGATAGTGTTCGGCCGCGTCGGCGCGTGTGGCTCGGTGGCGAATCCATGGGGTGGCGGGTCGGTTGTGCTCGGTGTCCGGCCAATTCAGTTTCCAATCGCTGACCGGGGCGTAGAGCGTGGCAGTGGCGTCCGGATCGCCCGCACCGATTCGGCGCAGCAACTCCTCGACCACGGTGCGGGTGATGATCGTCCCGGAATTGTTCATACCTGCCACCATGCCCGTGTCAATGTGGCACGTCGATTACCTCGAAGGTAATACCGTTCGCGTGCTGGTCCGTTCTCAGACGGTGGAGCGCATGCGTGACCGGACGAACTCGCGGGCGTGCCGGTGCACGACACCGTCCGACTCCGGCTGCAACACCACGCCGAGCAACGCAGCCAGCCGTATCTAGGGTAGGCCCCTGAATTCCCACAACTGAGCCACTTTCAGTGGGCCTACTCGCAAGGAGTCCAACAAGAACCAGTTCACACCGGCACGGTCGCCTCCAACTGCTTCACGAGCTTGTCGGCGGCCTCGATGCCCGAGCGGCAGGATGCCTCGAGTGGGGCGCCGCGTAGGTAGTCGCCTGCCAGTTCGAGGCCGGGGGTGGTGGCGACCTCGGAGTGGACCTGGGACAGGAACTTTCCGTGGAATGGGACGTAGGCACAGTAGGCCGCATCCCAGATGCGTTTGACTGTATGGACGCGGTTCACGTGGTCCACTCCGAGTAGTCCGGTGAGTTGGCGCTCGGCATTATCGATCCACTGGTCGAGCACCTCGTCGGTTGGGGTGGGGCGGGCGTGGCGGCCGCTGAAGGTGTAGCGGACTATGTGTAGGTCGTTGATGCCGTATACACCGGCGTTGCTGCACGGTCCGTCGTCGAGGACGATGGCGCGGACCTCGGTACCGAAGACCGGGCGGTCGTACTCGACCAGCACCACCGCGGCGGGGAAGTATTTGACCTCGCGCAGTAGATCGCTCAGGGCGGGCAGTTCGGATTTGACGATCTCGGCGGTGGCGTGGGCGGGCGAGGCGAGTACGACTCCGTCGTAGTAGTGGTCGGCCACCGGGCCGCCGTGTTCGGAGATGCCGAGGCCGATCACTCGGCCGTCCGCGGTGCGGACCTGCTCGACCTTGGTATTGGTGCGCACGTATACCAGCTCGGACAGCTCGTCGATGATCGGCGAAATGCCGTGGGTGAGTTGGTCGTAGGTGTCCATGATCATGTTGAGGTTGGTGCCGAAGGTGCCGAGGTAGACCTCGTCGGGTTCGGCGCCGTTCATGCGGACGTTCATGGGACGGAACATATTTCGGACGATTCGCGGGCTGAAGTGCGCGCTCAGCGGCCGGTCGTCATTGCGGTCGGCGATCCTGGTGAAGGCCGCCGAACCGAGGAAGCGGTTCTCCTCCTTGCGGCGCACCAGGAAACCCAGATACGCAAGCTTCAGCAGATCCCGCACCGGACCGAGGCGGCGCAGGCGGCTGATCTTGTCCCAGGCGCTCTGTCTGCTGTCGAGGGTGAGTATCTCGCCGTCCAGCACCCGGGAGGTGTTGATGCCGAACTCCTCGTATTCGGGTTCGCCGAATTCGGCCAGGAATTCCCGCAGCGCGCTGTATTTGCGGCCCAGGTTCTTACCACCCGTCATGACCGGGCGCTCGCCGAGCCGATCGACACCGAAGCGTCCGCCGAGCACCTCCATCTGCTCGATCAGTTCCACCCGGTAACCGGCCTTGTGCAATTGCAGCGCGGCCGTCATGCCTGCGATACCGGCGCCGACGACTGCGAGCCGCCGGTCGGCACGTCTCGGATTTTCCATCGCGGTCTCCTCAGTTCTGCGCGTCGGATGAGTGCGCGTCGGACGGATACGGAATGAGTTCGATTCGGCATTCGGCGATTCGGACGCCGAACTGGGACAGCGCCAACTCGATATCGGCGCCGAAGTCCGGATCGGCGTCGACCCGGTGGGTGAAGGTGAGCGGGCCGTCCAGTTCGGCGAAACCGGTGAAGGTGGCTTCCAGCCCGGCGAGTGCGTACGGCTCGCCCGCGGCCACCAGGGCGGCCTGTCGGAAGCCCTCCAATATCAGCGGCCCGGGGACGTGGTCGTAGGGGTGGTCGAAGAAGGACGGATGCGTGCGATCCACGAGCAGTTCGAGATCACCGCCGACCACGACATTGCGAGAGTCGCGCCGACCGATGCGATTCGGCGGCACCGGTGCGGGGGCGTTGATGGCCGCTTCCTCCGGACGGTTGCGCCGTTGGTGCGTGCGGAATTCGGCGTAGGTCTGCGGCGGGAAGGCGATGCCGCCGCCGCGCACCGTCAGTGCCGCGGCGGTGCCGATGGTCAGGGTGGCATCGAAGGAGTGCTCGGCGAGATAGCCGGCGCCGGATCCGAGGTCGGTGCGGATCCGCACGACGCCCTCCATTGGCTCGGTTCCGGTATCGCGCAGCGCGCTGTGATCCTCGATCTCGGCGGTCATCCGCTGCAGGCTGAGCGCGGTACCGAGCGGCAGCCCGAGGTAGCGGTGCCCGAGCACGGTCATGGCCTGCCGGATCGCCTCCACCGCCGCGAGCGGGTCGTGGAAGTCCGTGACGCGATCCGACCACAGCGAATGCGCGCGCGGAATCTGTATCGCCGCCAGATACTCCCCCGGACCGGCGGCCGCGGTATCGGCGACGAAAACCTCACCGAGACAGCGTCGGTGGGCCAGCGAGCACGGCACCGTCTGCTCGAAACTCAGCGTGCTGGTGTGTGTGGTCGGCGGGGTGAGCAGTTCCTTCGGCATGGGTGTCCTCCTCAGATACCGACGCGCACCGCGTCGTCGACGAGTTCGGCGAGAACCAGTCCGGCGAGGGCCCGTGGGGTGGGGTTGTCGAGAAAGACCTCGACCGGGATGCACGCGCCCGCAAGCGCATTCATGCGGTTGCGCAGTTCCAGTACCGACAGAGACGTCAGCCCGGTGGCGAGAATGCCGGTATCCGCGTCGATCTCGCCGTCGGCCCGGTCGACCAGGATCGCGGCGATCTGGGTGCACACCGTCGTGCGGACGAGGTCGGATCGCTGCGGTTCGGATAGCGCCCGCGCGCGTGCCCGGAACTCGGCGTTCGGGTCCGCGGTCGGCAATGCGGTTGGTTCGGCGGGCTCGTCAGGATGCAGCGGTGCGACGGGCTCGGTGCTGTCGCACCAATAGTGCTGTGTGCCACGCCAATACCGCCGGTGTTGGAATGCGTAGGTGGGCAGGTCCACCGTCCGCGCCCCGGAATCGGCGAAGGTCGCCGCCCAGTCCACCCCGATGCCGCGCACCCACGCCCCGGCCGCGGCCCGCATCGGGTCGTGTGGTTCGGATTCGGCGGTGCGCAGCGTCGCAAATGTGACGCACGCCCGATCGACGGCACATTCGTACGCCATACCGGACAGCACGTCACCGGGGCCGATCTCGACGAAGGTATCGACACCCGCGTCGAGCAGATAGCGCATGCAGTCGTGGAAGAGCACGGTGCCGCGGGCCTGGCGCACCCAGTATTGCGGTGCGCACACCTCTTCGGCGGTGACCGGTTTGCCCGTGACGTTGGACAGCAAGGTGATCGACGGCGGCTTCAATTCGGCGGCCGCCACAATGGCGCCGAATTCCTCGAGCAGGCCGTCCAAATGTGGGGAGTGGAAGCCACGTTCGACCCGCAAGCGCCGGATCCGCCTACCCCGGGCCCGCCAGAACTTCGCCAATGCGCCGATCGCGGCCTCGTCACCGGAGATGACGGTGGCGTTGGGGCCATTGCTCGCGGCAACCGACACCTGGCCGTCATATCCGGCAAGCGATTCGGTGACCTCGTCGAGCGTCGCGCGCACCGCGAGCATGGCGCCGGGACCGAGCCGCTGCATCAACCGCCCCCTGGCCGCCACCACGGCCACGGCATCGGCACGGGAGAACACACCGCCGATATATGCCGCGGCGAGTTCACCGATCGAGTGGCCGAGCAGAAAATCGGCAGTCAGGCCCCAGGATTCGAGCAATCGGTAGGTCGCGACCTCGACGGTGAACAGTGCGGGCTGGGTGAACTCGGTGCGGTCCAGCGCATCCGCGGCCTGCGGATCGAACATCACGGTGCGCAGCGGCCGGTCGAGATGGGTGTCGAAGGCGGCGCACAGCTCGTCGAAGGCCGCGCGGAAGGCCGCAAACGCCTCGTACAGTTGCCGGCCCATGCCGGTGCGCTGACTGCCCTGACCGGGTAGCAGCAGGCCGAGCTTGCGGCCGGACGCGGCGACACCGGAGACCACGGCTCGGTCGACCGCATCGCGCGCCGCCGCCGATGCCGCATCCCGCAGTCCATCGTGATCCGCGGCGAGCAGTACGGCCCGGTGATCGAAGACGGTGCGGGTGGTCGCCAGCGAGAAACCGACATCCGCGATATCCGCGGGCGGCAGGGAGCTCAGGCGCGCGGCTTGATCCCGCAGCGCCGCTGCCGTCCGGCCCGAGAGCACACACGGGTACACCGGATATTGCCGGACGGCTCGCGGTTCGTGCAGAATGCCCGGCTCCGCATCATTCTGCGCCGGATCGTATTCGACGATGACGTGCGCATTGGTGCCACTGAATCCGAATGCCGACACGCCAGCCCGTCGGGGTCGTCCGGTCTCCGGCCACGGTCGCGCCTCGCTGGCCAGCCGGACCCCGCCAACCGACCAGTCGATGTGTTCGGAGGGCCGATCGACATGCAAGGTCGCGGGTACCACCCCGTGCTGCATGGCCAGCACCATCTTCATCAATGCCGCTGTGCCCGCGGCGGATTGGGTGTGCCCGATATTGGATTTGATCGAGCCGAGCCACAATGGCCGCTCGGGATCGCGATCGCGCCCATAGGCCGCGAGCAATGCCTGTGCCTCGATCGGGTCGCCGAGCGGCGTCCCCGTGCCGTGACCCTCGACCACATCCACATCGACGGCCGACACCTGCGAATTCGCCAGCGCCTGCCGGATAACGCGCTGCTGGGCTCGACCATTGGGTGCGGTCAAACCATTGGATGCGCCATCGGAATTGATGGCACTGCCACGGATCACGGCGAGCACCGGATGTCGGTTGCGCCGGGCGTCGGACAGGCGCTCCACCACGAACATGCCGACGCCCTCGGCCCATGCGGTGCCGTCGGCGGCCTGTGCGTACGGTTTGCACCGTCCGTCGGGCGCCAGGGCGCGCTGCCGGGAGAACGCGATGAACGGCGATGGCAGCGACATCACGGTGATCCCACCGGTCAATGCCAGCGAGCACCCGCCGCCACGCAGCGATTCGACGGCCTGATGCAGTGCGACCAGCGCACCCGAGCAAGCCGTATCGACCGTGACGGCGGGGCCTTCCAGTCCGAGTAGATAGTTGATCCGGCCGGTGGCGAGGCTGGCCTGGGTGCCGAGCACGTAGTACGTCTCGAATCCGTCCCAGTCCGGCGACCAATCCGAATAGATCTGATCGCTGACCGCCGCGAATACCCCGGTATCGGTGCCGCGCAGGGTGGTCGGGTCGATGCGCGCCCGCTCGATGGCCTCCCACGCCACCTCCAGCAGCAACCGCTGCTGCGGATCCATTGCCCCGGCCTCGCGTTCGGACACCCCGAAGAATCCGGCGTCGAAATCCGCTATGCCGTCGAGGAATCCACCGAGACCGACGGTTGTCATACCGGGTTCGTCATGCGCCGCCGCCGGACGCCAGCCCCGATCGGTCGGGAATTCCATAACCATCGACCGCTGTTCGGCGACCAGATCCCACAGTGCCTCCGGCGACCGGACGCCCCCCGGAAACCGGCAGGCCATTCCGATGATCGCGATCGGCTCGGTCTGTGCGGCCCGCATCTCGCGCAACCGCTGCCTGGTCTCCTGCAACTCGTGCACCGCGCGGCGCAGATATTCCCGCAACTGTTCGTCATCGGCCATGGTGGCGCACCTCCCTTCGGCCTCGGATCAGTCCAGTTGGTCGATGAATTCGAACAATTCGGCGTCCTCGGCCACCGCGAGATCGGCGATGCTCTCGCTCTCCGCGCCGCCGTCGAGTTCGCGCAGCACGGCCCGCAGCCGGGTGGCGATATCGCGTCGATCGTCGGGATCGAGCGAGGCCGCGGTGCAGCTGTTCGCCAGCGCCGCCACCTCGGACCTGATCCGGGCGGGTACGTCGTCGACCGGTGCGATCTCCTGGCGGATGTATCCGGCCAGTGCGGCGGGGGTCGGATGGTCGAAGACCACCGTGGTGCCGAGATTGATGCCGACCGCGGACTTGACCCGGTTGCGGAACTCCATCACGCCGAGCGAATCGAAACCCAGTTCCTGGAACGGGCGTTCGACGTCGATCGCATCCGGCGACTGATGGCCAAGGACGGCGGCCGCCTGTGCGCGGATCGCATCCACGATGACCCGCTGTTGTTCGACCGGATCGAGTCCGATCAGACCGGCCGCGAATTTGGCCGATTCACTCGATCTGGCCGCCGCGGCCCGCCGCGAGGACCGCGCCAGACCGCGCAGCATGGCGGGCATATCGGCCGGATCCATCGCCGAGAGCACCGACATATCCAGACGCGCGGCCACGGTGGCGGCCCGGCCGCTCGCCAGCGCCGCGTCGAAGAGCGCCATGCCGTGGTCATCGTCGATGGGCAGCATGCCCTCGCGACGCATCCGCGCCCAATCCTGATCGCCCAGTTGCGCCGTCATACCGCTGGCACTGCGCCAGGCGCCCCAGGCCAGCGCGGTGGCGGGCAGTCCAGCGAGCTGGCGGCGGCGAGCCAGCGCGTCCAAATAGGCGTTCGCCGCGGCGTAATTGGCCTGGCCCGGTCCGCCGATCACGCCCGCGATGGAGGAGTAGAGCACGAAGGCGGCCAGGTCGAGATCCTTGGTGGCCTCGTGCAGATGGTGCGCGGCATCGACTTTGGGGGTGAAGACCGTTGCCACCTGCTCGGCGGTCATGGAATCGAACATGCCGTCGTCGATCACACCGGCGGTATGCACCACGGCCGTCAGCGGATGCTCCGCCGGAATGGCCTCCAGCAGTGCCGATATCGCGGCCGGATCGGCCACATCGGCGGCGACGACATCGACATCGGCACCGTGGGCCGTCAATTCTGCCACCAGTTCGGTCGCGCCGTCGGCGGCCGGACCGCGGCGGCTGGCCAGCAGCAGCCTGCGCACGCCGCGCGCACCGACCAGATGCCGGGCGAGCACGGCACCGAGTCCGCCGGTGCCGCCGGTCACCAGGACCGTGCCCGCGGGATTCCACCGCTGCGGCACCGTCAGCACATTCTTGCCGATATGGCGGGCCTGGCTCATGAACCGGAATACCTCCGGTGCTTCCCGCACATCCCAGGACGTGACCTGAATCGGCCGCAGCACACCGGAGTCGAACAGTTCGACCAGTTCGGTCATGATCTCGCGCAGCCGGTCGGGGCCCGCCTCCATCAGGTGGAAGGCCCGGTAGTAGACGCCGGGATGGTCGGCGGCCACTTTGTCCGGCTCACGTCGGTCGGTCATGCCCATTTCGATGAAGCGGCCACCACGCGGCAGCAAGCGCAGGGAGGCGTCGACGAATTCGTTGGCCAGTGAGTCGAGCACGACATCGACGCCGTGTCCGTCGGTGGCATCGAGGAATCGCTGTTCGAAATCGAGGGTGCGGGTGTCGCCGATATGCACATCGTCGAATCCCATGCCGCGCAGCACATCCCACTTCGGCTTGCTCGCGGTGACGTAGAGTTCCGCACCGAGATGCCGGGCCAGCTGCACCGCGGCCATGCCGACGCCGCCGGTGGCGGCATGCAACAGCAGGGTCTCCCCCGGCTGCAACCCGGCCAGATCGACCAGGCCGAAGTACGCCGTGGCGAAGACCACCGGTGCGGCGGCCGCCTGTGCGAAGGACCAGCCGCGCGGCATCGGAACCACCAGCCGCCGATCCACCACGGCGGTGGAGCCGACCACCGGCAGGAAGCCGAATACCCGGTCGCCCGGCGCGAAATCGGTAACGTCCGGGGCGACTTCGAGCACGACACCCGCGCCCTCACCGCCGATCGGCGCGTCCGGATCCGGATACATGCCGAGCACGATCAGCACGTCACGGAAGTTCACACCCGCCGCCCGCACCGAGACCCGGACCTGACCGGACGCCAGCGGTGCGGTGGCGTCGGGATCCGGTGTGAGCGCGAGGTTGTCGCCGGTCAAGGTGCCCTTGTCCAGTGGGAGCAGCCGCCAGTCGCCCGCGTCCGGTGAAGTGCTCACTTCGACCGTGTCCGCGCCGGAGCGGCTCACCCGGACCGCGTGCAGGCCGCCGCGTCGCAGCGCCAACTGTGGTTCATCGGCGATGGTGACGGCCTGTTCGACGGCATCGCGGTAGTGCGCCCGATCGTCGACATCGACGAGCAGCATCCGCCCCGGATTCTCGTTCTGCGCGCTGCGCAGCAGGCCCCAGGCCGCCGCGCCCGCCAGCTCGGCTTTTTCCGCGCCGTGCACGGCCACCGCGTTGCGGGTCACTACCACCAGGATCCGTTCGGCGGCATCCTCCTCGGTTACCAGCCGCTGCACGGTCGTCATCAGGTCGGTCACCCAGTTGCGTACCGATTCGGGTGTGCCGCTATCCGATTCGACGGCGTCGGCGGCAAGCACCGCGGCCCGTTGCCCGGCCACGGTCGCCGATTCCAGGCTCGCGCCCAGCCGCGCCCACGGCTCGTCGACGGTCACGTCCTCGGTGCGCGGCACGGTAATCCAGGTCGTACCGAGCAGATCCGCGTTCGCGGTCGACTGCACGACCAGCGCTTCGCGGGGCAGCGCGCGCAATGCCAGCGCGGCCACCTCCGCGACCGCAGCGCCACCCGCATCGGCCAGCGCGAGTGAGATCCGGTCCGGCGCCGGTGCGGTCAGCCGCACCCGCAGCGATGACGCACCCACCGCGTGCAGCGAGACGCCCTCCCAGGAGAACGGCACCGATACCTCGCCGTCCGCACCCACGGCGGCGCCGCCGAGGGCGATAGCGTGCAACGCGGCATCCAGTAGCGCGGGGTGCACGCCGAACCGTTCGGCCGAGGCGCGCGCCTGTTCCGGCAGATCCACCTCGCCAAACAGATCGTCGCCGCGCCGCCAGAGTGCGGTGAGCCCGCGGAACAGCGGGCCGTAGCGATATCCTGCCTCGGCCAGATCGTCGTAGCCGCCGTCGAGCGCGACGGGCTCCGCGCCCGACGGCGGCCACGTCGCGAAATCCGCACTAACCGTGCCCGATTCATCCTGCGGGGCCGGTTCGACAACACCGACGGCGTGGCACGTCCATTCGATCCGGTCACCGGTCTCGGATTCGGCCTGTGGGCGCGAGTACACCGTGAGCGCCCGGGCGCCGGTGTCCTGCGGTGCGGCCGCGATGACGCGCAATTCGATCGCGCCGGTGCCGGACAGCGGCAGCGGCGCCTGCAACACCAGCTCGGCCAGTCGGGTGCAGTCCACCAAACTGCCCACGTGCAGGGCCATTTCGACGAAGGCGGTGCCGGGCAGCAGGACGGTACCGGCGATATCGTGATCGGCCAACCAGGGATGGCTGCGCAGCGAAAGCCGCCCGGTGCAGACGATCTCATCGGATTCCGGCAGCCGCACCAGCGCGCCGAGCAGCGGATGCGCGGCATCCTCGAGCCCCGACTGCCGCACATCACCGACACCGGCGGATTGCAGCCAGAACGGCTGCCATTGGAAGGGATAGGTCGGCAGGTCGACCGCCGTCGCACCGCTTCCGGCGAACAACTCCGCCCAATTCAGCGGCGCGCCAGCGCAATATCCGGCGGCCAGCGCGGCAATGAGTCCGGACACCTCGCCGTCCGCGCCGGGCGAGCGCAGCACCGGCTTGGTCGTCGGCACCGGTTGCTCGGCCGCGGCGGCGGTCTGCACCACCAGCGTGGTCAGCGCCGCGCCGGGTCCGGCCTCCCACGCGACGCCGACTCGGGCATCGCTCAGCCGCTGAGCGGCCGCCATGAACCGCACTGGTCGGCGCACCTGAGCGACCCAATAGGCCGGGGAACGCAATTCGTCATCGCTGGCCGGTTCGCCGGTCACCGTGGAGATGATCGGAATGGTCGCCTTGTGGTAAGTCAATCCGGCGCAGACCTTGTCGAAATCGGCGAGCATCGGCTCCATCCGCGGCGAATGGAATGCGTGACTCACCACCAGGCGCTTGGTCTTGGCTCCGCGCTCGGTCAGGATCGCCGCGATCTCGTCGACGGCATCGCCATCGCCGGAGAGCACCAGCGAGCGCGGCCCGTTCACCGCCGCGATGCCGACCCGGTCCGCGCGATCGCCGATGAGGGCGGTCACCTCGTCCTCATCGGCGGTGACCGAGACCATGGTGCCGCCCTCGGGCAGCGCCTGCATCAGTCGTCCGCGCGCGGCGACGAGCGCGCAGGCGTCCGAGAGCGACCAGACCCCGGCCACGAATGCCGCCGCGATTTCACCGATGGAGTGCCCGACCAGGTAGTCGGGGCTGACGCCCCAGGATTGCAGCAGCCGGAACAGCGCGACCTCGATCGCGAACAGGGCGGGCTGGGTGTATTCGGTCCGGTCCAGCAGCGCGGCCTGCGCGGTGTCCGGTTCGGCGAAGATCACCTCGCGCAGTCCCACGGTCCAGTCCGGGTTGGCGGCATCGACCTGTGCGCACACCTCGTCGAAGATCTCGGCGAACAGCGGATAGGCCCGGTACAGCCGGGTGCCCATGCCCGCGCGCTGGGCACCCTGGCCCGGGAACAGCACCGCGGTACGGACATCGCGTCCGGCGACGCCGCGGATCACCTGTGGCGAATCCTGTTCTGCCGTCAGTGCTTCCAGCGCGGCCAGCAGCTCATCGCGATCGGATCCGAGCAGTACCGCACGATGCTCGAATTCCGAGCGGGTCGCGGTCAGCGAGTGTCCGATATCGGTCGGATCGGTGTCCGGATATTCCGTCAGGTACGCCGACAATCGCCGCGCCATCGCGGGCACGGCCGCCTCGGTGCGCCCGGACAGTACCCACGGTGTGATCGGTGGCTTGTTCCGTTGTGGTGCAATGCTGTTCGGCTCATCGATCGGCGGCTCCTCGATGATCAGGTGCGCATTGGTGCCGCTGATACCGAACGAGGATATTCCGGCGCGTCGCGGCGTGGCCCGGCGCGGCCACGGCCGTGGTTCGGCGAGCAGCCGGACATTGCCCTCGGTCCAATCCACGTGTTCGGTCGGCTGCTCGGAATTCAGTGTGCGCGGCAGCATTTCGTGCCGCATGGACAGCACCGTCTTGACGATTCCGGCGACGCCGGCGGCGGCCTGGGTGTGTCCCATATTCGATTTGATCGAACCCAGCCACAGCGGATCGTCCGGACTCGGCCGCTGCTGACCATAGGTGGACAGCAGCGCCTGCACCTCGATGGGATCACCCAGAACCGTTCCGGTGCCGTGCCCTTCGACCATATCGACATCGGCGGCGGTGATCTTCGCATCGGCCAGGGCGTCCCGGATGACCCGCTGCTGCGCCGGACCGTTCGGCGCGGCCAGCCCATTGGACGCGCCGTCCTGATTCACCGCCGAACCGCGCACCAATGCCAGAATCCGGCGGCCCTGCGCCCGGGCCCGCGACAATCGCTCCAGCACCAGCACACCGACGCCCTCGGACCACACGGTGCCGTCGGCACCCTCGCCATAGGACTTGCACCGTCCGTCCGGCGCCAGCCCGCGCTGCATGCTGAACGAGATGAACGGCGCGGCCTTCGCCATGACCGTGACGCCGCCGGCCAGCGCGGTGTCGCATTCGCCGCGCCGCAGCGCCTGGGCGGCCAGATGCACGGTCACCAGCGACGACGAGCAGGCCGTATCGATGGTGAGCGCCGGACCCTCCAGCCCGAGCGCGTAGGAGATGCGCCCGGACGCGACACTTCCCGTCATACCGGTCATCAGATATCCGGCGAGGTCCGCGGGTGCGGTGTCATCGGCGTAGTCGTTGTAGAACATTCCGGCGTAGACGCCGGTGCGACTGCCGTGCATGGAACTCGGGTCGATGCGCGCGTGCTCGAGCGCCTCCCACGAGACCTCGAGCAGTAGGCGCTGCTGCGGATCGGTGGCCAGCGCCTCGCGCGGTGAAATGCCGAAGAAGCCCGCGTCGAAGGCCGCGGCGCCGTCGAGGAATCCGCCGGAACGGACGTAGGTCTTGCCCTCGGCGCCCGGCTCGGGATCGTAGCAATCGTCCCAACCGCGTTCCGGCGGGAACTCCGAGGTCACCTCGCGACCGGCCATCAGCATGCGCCACATATCCTCCGGCGAGGCGATGCCGCCGGGATAGCGGCAGGCCATGCCGACAATGGCGATCGGTTCCTCGGGATCGGCGGCGGGCGCGAATCCACTGCCATCGGGCGCGTCGGCACCGATCAGCCTGGTGCGCAACAGTTCGGCGAGCCGGTCGATGGTCGGATAGTCGAAGGCGACCGCGGCCGTGAGCTCCACGCCGCTGACCCGGCGCAGCCGGTCGCGCAGTTCGACCGCGGACCGAGAGTCGAAGCCCAGGTCCCGGAACGAGGCCGATACGTCGATCACCTCGGGCGCGATCCCGCCGAGCACCTCGGTCACCTGCTCGACCACCAGTTCGCGCAGCAGCCGCCGCTGCTCCTCGGGGGCGCGGCGGCCGAGCTCATCGCGTTCGAGCACCGCGCTGCGGTCGCCATTCGACTGTGACATCTGGACTCCTCGAATGTGGTTGCGCTGCACCGGAAAACATTCGACTTTCGCCGATATTTCGAGCCTAAATAATGGCCGGTCTGCGCCCGTCCACCGTCCGGTAACCGGTCGGCCACCGCTGGCCCCGATTCGTCGAATTGGGCGGTAGTTTTTTCTTCGACATTCCATGCGAGGCGGGAGTACGACAATGCCGGTTCCGGAATCCACTGTTTTCCAGCGATTGCGTCGGCTCGCCTCGGTCACCGACCACGATGGTCGACCGACCACCACGATCGACGAGGTGTTCACCGGCGAACCGCTCGGCCGCGTTCCGCTGGCCGATACCGATGACGTGCACGCCGCCTTCGCGAAAGCCGCAGTTGCACAGCGTGATTGGGCCAGGCTACCGGTACGCGACCGAGTCGATGTCATCAAGGGCTATCGCGCACTGGTACTCGAACGCCGTGACCTGCTGCTCGATATCATCCAGGCCGAGACCGGAAAGGCCCGCTGGACCGCGCAGGAGGAAATACTCGGAATCCTCGCCGGAACACGGTATTACGCGCGGATGGCGCCGAATTTATTGAAGCCGAAGCGAGTTCGCGGGCCGCTGCCCGGTCTGACCCGGGTGCACGTACATGCGCAACCGAAGGGCGTTGTCGGTGTCATCGCGCCGTGGAATTACCCCATGTTCCTGGCCATCGGCGATTCCATTCCGGCACTGCTCGCTGGTAATGCGGTGGTGCTGAAACCCGCGTCCCGAACGCCCTTCGCCGCCTTGGCCAATGCCGAATTGCTCTACGCGGCCGGACTGCCCCGCGACCTGTTCGCGGTGGTTCCCGGTTCGGGTTCGACGGTCGGGCGCGCCATCGTCGGGGACTGCGACTACCTCATGTTCACCGGCTCCTCGGCCACCGGGCGGGTGCTCGCCCGGCAGTGCGCCGACCGGTTGATCGGATTCTCCGCCGAATTGGGTGGCAAGAATCCGATGCTCGTGGCCGCGGGCGCGGATCTGGATAAGGTCGCGAAGGCCGCGCTGCGCGCGTGCTTCTCGAATGCCGGTCAGCTGTGTCTGTCCGTCGAGCGCATCTATGTCGAGCAACCGATCGCCGAGGAGTTCACGGCGAAATTCGTCGCCGCGATCGAGGCGATGCCGCTGGGCGCCGGCTACGACTTCGCCACCGCGATGGGCAGCCTCAGCTCCGCCGACCAACTCGCCACCGTCGCCAAACACCTCGCCGACGCGAAATCCAAGGGCGCGACGATCGTTACCGGCGGCAAGGCCCGGCCCGACCTCGGTCCACTGTTCTTCGCGCCGACGGTGCTGACCGGGGTGACATCCGATATGGACTGTGCCCGTGCGGAAACCTTCGGGCCACTGGTCTCGATCTACCCGGTCGCCGATATCGATGAGGCCGTCCGGCTCGCCAATGACACCGAGTACGGCCTCAGCGCCAGCGTGTGGGCCGCGACCCCGGCCGAGGGCGAGGCCATCGCGGTCCGATTGCGCTCGGGTGCGGTGAATGTCGACGAAGGGTATGCGGTCGCCGCGGCCAGCCCGAGTGCGCCGATGGGCGGCATGGGCAGCTCCGGACTCGGCCGCAGACACGGTCCGGAGGGACTGCTCAAATACACCGAGCCGCAGACCGTCGCCACCGCACTGGTCGTCGATCTCGACGCGCCACCGCGCATGTCCGCCGAGCGATGGCAGCGGTTGCAGGTGCCCATGGCGGAATTCGTCGGCAAACTTCCCGGCCGGTGACCATTAGCATCGTGCCCTGTGATCACAGTGGCCAGTTGGAACGTTCTGCATCGCGTACACGCGGAGAACTGGGGCTCCGATATCGCCGCGCGCTGGCCCGATGAAACGGCGCGCATCGCGGCGGTGACCGACTGGCTGGCCGCGCGACCCGAACAGGTCATCGCCCTACAGGAGGTCAGCGGCGATCAGCTGGCCAGTCTGCGATCGACATTGCCCGGCAGGGATATTCACGCACTGCGCTATCCGCGCGTCCCGCATCCGCGCAGCGGCGCCAGTCCGCTGCGCGACCGCACCGAACATCTCGTGCTCCTGATCGACGGATCGGGCCGCGAGGTCGCGGCCGAATCCTTCGACAACGATCCGGGCAATGGCGCATTGGCCGTCGAAACGGCCGGAATGGTATTCCTGGCCACCCATGTGACCGGCGACCTGCGACGCACCCGTCAGCTGGCGCGGTTGGCCGAACTCGCCGCACCGGGCCGGGCGACCGTCCTGCTCGGTGACTTCAATATCGACCGCGACACCGTCGCGTCCGCACTCGGCGCCGACTTCACCATTGCCGAGCTGCCCGCCGATTCCGTACCGACGCGCCCGCGCACCTCGGGCACGAAATCCCAGTTCATCGACCACGTGGTGGTCCGAGGCGCGACCGTGCGGCATGCGGAGGTACTCGCCGTCGGCGGTCTCTCGGACCACAATTTCGTGAGCGCCACCATTACCGGCTGAGCCGGCCTCAGGCGCGCCACAGCCCGCGCCAGCGCGGCAACTCCGCGATCACCGTGAGCACCGCCAACACCAGCACGAGGACCGCGAGCCAGATCGGGAACAGCACCCAGGCGCTGACGACGGCCGCGACCACTTGCAGGACGACCATGGCGATCGTGACCCACCCCGGCACGGCGACCAGCGTCTGCTTCTTGTCCCCAGGCGTGCCGAACACCGTGGGCAGCCCGATCAGCACCAGCACCGACAATACCGACAGCACAACCGAATACCCGGCCAGCGCCCATGGCGTCGCGATCCAAGCGATGAGCTCGACCGCGAAGCGCAGCCCCGGGGCAACCCTGCCCTGACCCGTGAGATTCGGCGATTCCGACATTCAAGCAGCCTGCCATGCACTCGTCCGCGAAGCAGGTCGAGACCGGCCTAGCCTCCAGGTAGCAGCTCGCCGAGCGTAGTGATTTGGCGGTTGAATGCGCCGGTGTGTGCGACCACCATTCGACTACGCTCGGGCAACTCCTCAGATCCCAAGGCTCGATACAGCAGAAGGTGTCTGGATCCGGCAGTAGCGGCTGGAGGTCCATGGGAGCACGCGTATCCATGGCGAAGCCCCGGACCGAAGGGGATGGCCCGGGGCTTCATGAGGGTTATCGCCCGCAGCGCCCGCGGAGTTAACCATGTGCAATGACGGTCACATCAGTTGGGCCAGTAGGTCATCGGCGGCGCTGGTGCCGGAGCGGAAGCAGGCCTCGAGGGAGGTGCCGATGAGGTAGTCGCCCGCCACGGCGAGGCCGGTGCAGGCGGTGATCTCATGGCGCAGTTTGGCGGTGAAATCGCCGTGGTCGGGCAGGTAGGCACAGTAGGCGGTATCCCAGGTGCGGGTTACCCGATGGCGGCGGGTGGCGCCGGTGGCGGCGCAGTGTTCCAGGACGGTGCGTTCGGTTCGGGCGAGCCAGGTTTCGAGGGATCTGGCCGATGGGAGCGGACGTGCGTCGCGGCCCGCGAAGATATAGCGGACGATATCGCGGCGGCTCGGACTCTCCGGGCCGACGGCGCGACACGGTCCGTCATCGAAGGTGATACCCCAGACATCGGGCGCGAAGATATCGCGGTCGTATTCGACGACCGCCGCCGCGGCCGGGAGGTACCTGATCTGCGAGAGCAGCTTGCCAACGGCGGGGAATTCGTCGATGACCAGATCGGCGGCGGCCAGCGCCGGAGTCGCCACCAGGACCGCGTCATAGCGGTGTTCGATGGGCGGAGCGCCCTTTTCGGCGATGACCAGACCGCGGACCCGGCCATTGCGCACCAGCAGGCGCGACGCCGTCGCGCGGGTTCGCAGCACAACCTGTCGGGACACGGCGTCGAAGACCGGCTGGATACCGCCGGTCAGGCGGTCGAAGTCATCGAGCACGGTCGCCAGCGTCGCGCCGAAGGAGCCGAGGTAGACCTCCTCGGGCTCGGCACCGTGGGTCCATACGGTCATGGGGCGCAACAGGATTGCGGTGAGGGCCGGGCCGAAGTGTTCGCTGAGCGGTTTATGGTCGCTGTGCGCGGCGAGTCTGGCGTAATAGCCGGGTTCGAGGAGTCCGTCGGCGGTCATTGCGCGGGCGGCGAGGTAGGAGAACTTCGCGACATCCGGTGCGGGGGCCCCCGCTTCGATGAGATGGCGCAGGCCGCCGGAACGATCGCGATGGTCGATGGTGAACAGCGCACCGTCCACGATCCGCGACATCCGCAGCGGATAGGGCTCGAGGCCGAACGGGCCCAGTTCCGTCAGAAATTCGCGCAATGCGGTGTACTTGCGGCCGATGAGCCGCCCGCCCGCCATGATCGGCCGGTCGCCGAGCAGGCAGGCACCGCACCGGCCACCCGGCTCCGGTTCGCGTTCGATCAGTTCGACCCGGTGCCCCGCCTGCTGGAGGTGATAGGCGGCCGCCAGTCCCGAAATACCCGCACCGACCACCGCGATGTGCTGGCCATCCCGCACGCCTCACCTACCCAGCCAGTAGGTGCGATGCTGAAAGGCGTAGGTGGGCAGGTCGATTCGCCGCGCCCCGGTCGTCGCGTACAACGCCGACCAGTCCACCGGCGTTCCGGCGGTATGCGCACGGGCCAAGCCGGTCGCGAAGGCGATCGCCTCGTCGGATGGACCGTATTCCCCGGTGCCGAGCACCGGCGTGACGACCACATCGGTATCCCCGGTGACAGTCGCGCCGACGATTTCTCGCGCGCGCTGCGTCCATACACCGCAACCCAATTCGATGACGATCGATCCGGCATGCGCGGCCGACCACCGGATCGCCTCCCACGGTGCATCATCCGCATGAGCCTGCGCCGCCCAATACTCGGCCGAGCACAGCTCGTCCCGAACGACCGGTTGGCCGGTCCGGGCGGACACGATGGCGACCTTCGCATCCGCGAAGCTCGCGCTCGCACCTACCCGTGCGATTTCCGCCGGATCGCTTCCGGCCCTGATGAATTCGATCGCCGACGTCAACGACAACACCCCCGCCACATATCCGGCCGCGACCTCGCCGATGCCCTGTCCGACCAGATAGTCGGCCCGCACCCCGAACGAGGCCAGTAACGCATACAACCCGACCTCGACGCCGAAGACTCCCGCCCGCGCGAACTCTGGACGATCCCACAATCGAGCGGCCGAATCGGGCTCACCCGTCACAAGATCGCGCAGCGGACGTCCCAGATCGGCGAACGCCGCGCCCACTTCGTCATAGGCCGAGCGGAAGACCGGAAAATCGGCATACAGCCCACGCCCGGCCCCGGCGAGCCCCGCGTCGGGAAGCAACACCACCGTCTTGGCCACCGGTGACGCCACCGCACGCAGCACCGTCGGCGAATCCTGCCCGGCCGCAAGCGCCTGCAGCCCGGCCAGCAAATCATCGTATTTACGACCGATCAGCACCGCCCGGTGCGGCAGCCGCGCACGCGAAGCCACCAGTGTATGACCGATATCCACCGGATCGAGGTTCGGCTGCGCGCGCAGCTGGCCCGCGAGCCGTTCGGCCTGACCATTCAATGCCCGCGGCGACCGCGCCGACACCACCCAGGCCAGCACCGGCGGCGCACCGTCGGGCGCGGGCGCGGGCTCCGGTGTCGGGGCCTGCTCCAGCACCACATGGGAATTGGTGCCGGTGATGCCGAACGACGATACGGCCGCCCGTCGCGGTCGCCCGGTATCCGGCCACGGCCGAGTCTCGGTGACCAGCTCCACCTGCCCGGCCGTCCAGTCGACGTGCGGGGTCGGCTCGTCCACATGCAGCGTGCGCGGGACCGCACCGTGGCGCATGGCCATGACCATCTTGATCACCCCGGCCACCCCGGCGGCGGCCAGGCAGTGGCCCATATTCGATTTGATCGATCCGAGCAGCGCAGGGCGGTCCCGCTCCTGTCCGTAGGTGGCGAGCAGCGCCTGCACCTCGATGGGATCGCCGAGCACGGTCGCGGTGCCGTGGCCCTCGATGACATCCACCTCCGCGCCGGACAGCTGGGCATTGGCCAGCGCCGCGCGGATCACCCGCCGCTGCGCCGAACCGTTCGGCGCGGTGAAGCCATTGGACGCGCCGTCCTGGTTCACCGCCGAACCGCGCAGCACCGCGAGCACCGGATGGCCGTTGCGCTGGGCATCCGAAAGCCGTTCCAGCAGTACCATTCCCACGCCTTCGGACCACACGGTCCCGTCGGCGGCGGCCGCATATGAGCGGCAGCGCCCATCGGATGCGGTGCCACGCTCACTCGAGGATGCGAACATATCCGGCGTCGCCATCACCGTGACGCCACCGACCAGCGCGAGGGTGGACTCCCCCGACCGCACCGACGCCATGGCCTGATGCAGCGCCACCAGCGAGGACGAGCACGCGGTATCCACCGTCACGGCCGGGCCTTCCAAACCGAACACATAGGAGATCCGACCCGAACCGGCGCCTGCCGCCTTGCCGGTCAGCAAGAATCCGGACAGACCGCTGATCTGCTCGGTCGTCAATGTGCGATATGCGCCGTCGACGGTTCCGTAGGACTGCCCGATCAGACCGACGAACACCCCGGTTCGACTGCCGCGCAAGCCGGTCGGATCCATACCCGCCCGCTCGAAGGTCTCCCACGCCACCTCGAGCAGCTGACGCTGTTGCGGGTCGATGGCCAGCGCCTCACGGGGACTGATCCCGAAGAAGCGCGCATCGAAGTCGCCCGCGCCCTCGATGAATCCGCCCTGTTCCACCATCGCGGTCCGGCTCGGATCGGGATCGGTGACGCCCGCGAAGTCCCAGCCGCGATCGGTGGGCCACCCGGAGACGACATCGCGTCCCGCCGCGACCATTTCCCACAGATCGTCGGGACCGAGCACGCCGCCGGGATAGCGACAGCCCATCGATACGATCGCCACCGGCTCGTAGATGCGAGCCTCCAACTGCCGCACCCGATCCCGGGTGCGCTGCAATTCACTGGCCGCGGTGCGCAGGTATTCGCGCAGCCGCTGTTCCTCAGCCATGGCCGGACACCTCAGACCCGGTCCGCGGCCACCGCCGTGAGATGCATGAACGAGATGATGAAGCGGCCGGATTCGGGCACCATGCACACCAGGGTGTCGCCCTCCTTGATCAACCCCTCGGACAGCATTTCATCGAGAATGATGTAGATGCTGGCGCTGCCGATATTGCCGACCCTGGTGAGGTTGCTGTACCAGTTCACCATCTCGCCCCGGGTGATGTCACGGCGCTTGAACTCGCCGATCATCAGCTCCTTCATCCGCTCACTCGAGTAGTGCACCGGATACCAGGTGACCTTCTCCGGATCGAACTTTCCGGCGGCGACCAGCTTTTGGTACTCCTGGATGCCGACCTCGACCAAATGCGGGAGCAGCGACAGCTTCTGCCGAATCGCCAGCGCCCCATCGTGTGCGGCGGCCGTGGTGGTCGGATAGTCGCCCCAGGTCTTGGTGCAGGCATTGTCATTGCTGCCCAGGTACATGCATGCCTGTTCGGTATTGGCGTAGGAGGTCAGCGAGATCCAGTCGATGCGCAGACTGATCTTGCCCGGCTCCGGCTCGGACCGCAGTACCGCCGCACCGGCGCCGTCGGAGAGCATGTACCGCAGAAATGCGGTCTCCATGGGCAGCGTGCCCTCTTCGATCACCGACTTCATCTCGGCGTATCGGGAACTCTTGAAGCCACGCGAGGCGAATTCACTGGCCACCGCGACGGCATTGCTCTTCTCCCCGATGGCGACCTGGAGATAGGCGTCCTTCAATGCCATCATCCCGGAGCTGCAGATCCCGTGCGCGGTCATGACTTCCATCGGCGCGTAGCCGAGTTCGCCGTGAATCATGCTGGCGTGCCCCGGCCCGAGCAGATCGGGCATCGTGGTCGCGGCGGCGAGCATTTCCACCTCGTCCGGGCCGAGACCCGCCCGCGCGACGGCCGCGCGCACCGCCTGTGCCGCCATCGCCGCATTCGACATCACCGTCTGCTGATTCTTATCGATCGCGTAGTGGCGGGTCTTGATGCCGCTATTGCCGAGGATCATCTCGCGCAGATCCGCCGATGCGAGACCGGCCTTGCCGATGTAGTCCTCGATTTCGTCATTGGGCACCGGATCACCGGGCAGATAGCGACCGGTCGCGGTGATGTAGGCACTCACTTCTCGGCTCCGTTCAATTCGCGGCGCTCCCGGGTCCCTCCGTGGTCACGCTGCGCTACCGCCTCCGGGCCCGTCGCTCGCGCCGCAGTGCTGATGCTCTCCCGCGCCGCACTCTCCCGCGCGGCCACCTTCCGCTCCAGCAGATCGGTGACGTCCTGGAAAGTGCGCACCGAGGCGATCCGCTCGTCGTCCAGGACGATGCCGTACTTCTTCCGCACAATATCGGCAATGGCGAGCAGGCCCAGCGAATCGACCCCGAGTTCGTTCAACGCCGAATGACTCTTGATTTCGTCCTGCTCGATACCGTAATGCGAATCCAGATAGTCGAATATGTCCTTATGGATTTCGTCTACTATCGACATGCGCTACCCCATTCTGATGCGATGGGCCTGCCCCCGGAGCCGGGTGAACGACCTGCACCAAGTCTTACACCAGCCCCTACCACCGTCAAGATGATCACTTCGAAAGATATTGTCCGACAGTACAATTCGATTGCGTCAACCCCTATTCCGCAACCCCTATCGGCAGAATTCGCACCTTGACCGGTCGGTGCGAGCGCCGATACAGTTTCCGGCATCGCTAATTCTTCGAATTCGCCCGGCGAAAGTGGGCAGCACCATGGTCATGGATCAGCACAAAAAGCGTGCGGTCATATTCTCGTACTCACAGACCGGCCAATTGACCGATACCGTACGGGCATTCACCGAACCGTTGGTGGCGGCGGGCTGGCGCATTCGCCATGTCCCCGTCACACCGGCCCGGCCGTACCCGTTCCCGTGGCCGATCGCGAAGTTCTTCGGCATCTTTCCCGACAGCGTCGACGAGCAGGCCCGCATCGCGCTCGACACCTCGGTGTCGCGGCCGCGCTCGGATCCGGACGAGCTGGTCGTACTGGCCTATCAGGTGTGGTTCCTCGCGCCGTCGCTGCCGATGCGCACGCTGCTCAATGCCCATCCCGAGGTCTTCGCCGATCGCGATGTGGTGTCGGTGATCGCCTGCCGGAATATGTGGTATTCCGCTGCGGTGGAGGTCGATCGGCGCCTGCGCGCGCTCGGGGCCCGGCATCTCGGCGCGGTGGTCGCGACCGATACCCGACCCCAATTCGTCACGCTGGTCACCACATTGCGCTGGCTGTTGGGCGGCAAGCGTGAAGCGCGAGGAGTTTTCGGTAGGGCGGGTATCGACCAGCGCGAACTGGATCGCGTTCGAGACTGCGGGATCGCTTGGGCGGCAGGAGCTTCCGATATCTCCGGCACCAAAATCGTCTATCCGATCGCGGGTGCGGACTTACTGGCGGGTCGAATCTTTCGGCGCTGGGGCAGATTGGTTCGCGCGGCGTCGCGGCGCGGCCCGGTATTGCGCGCCGCCACCCTGACGGCATTCGTCCTCTGGCTCGGCAGTTCGCTGGCCCTGATGCCGCTCGGCGCACTGCTCGCATTGCCGATGCATCGGCGCATCGATCGGGCCATCGACAAGACCTTGGCGGATATCACCGAGCTGCGGCAAGTCACCGAACCACCGTCCACAGCAGGCGAACACGAGGCGGCCGATCCCCGAGTGCTGGAGCTGTGCAAGGACGGGTACGTGTTGCTCTTCGACGCCGAGAGCGAACCGACCTGGCTCGACGCCGTCGGCTACGTACGCATGATGGACACCACTCCCCTCTCGGCGGTGGCGGTCTCGCGTGAGCGCGAGCACGCCGACGGCACGCTCGCGGACCCCGCCGGCAAGATATCGGCCGCATACGGACTCAGCGGTGCCAACGCGGTACTGCTGCGACCCGACGCGTCGGTGGCGGCCGTACTGCCCGGCACCGAGCCGTATCAGGAACTCGTCCGCGCGGTCCAGGACGCCACTCGCGACGACTCTCAGCCCGCCACCAACTCCCGCTGAACCACGGCCGCGACCTCCCCGGGCCGATCCCACAGGTAGAAATGCCCGCCATGGAAGGCCTGCAGGTCGAACGCCGCCGAGGTATGCGACTGCCAGGCCGCGGCCTCCGCCCGGCTCACCCGGGGATCGCGATCCCCGACCAATACCGTCACCGGGCACGCCACCCGAGCGCCCGGGGCGCACCGATAGGTCTCCACGGCCCGGTAGTCGCTGCGGATCGCGGGCAGGAAGGCCGCGGCGATCTCGGGATCGTCGAGCAGTTCGATGCCGGGACCGCCGAGCAGGCGCAGTTCGGTCAGAACTCCCGCATCCGAACGCCGATGGACCGATTCGGTCCGCACCGTCGAGGGCGCCCGGCGCCCCGAGGCGAAGAAATGTTGTGGCACAACATCTTCGGTCGCCAACAGCCGTCCGACCTCGAAGGCGACCACCGCACCCAGACTGTGTCCGAACAGCGCGATCGGCACATCGGTGCGCGCGAGCACCGCGGGCAGCGCGCCCGCGGCCAATTCCGCGACCGTCTCCAGGCACGGCTCCCCGCGCCGGTCCTGCCGACCGGGGCTCTGCACCGCGAACACCTCGATCGGTCCGTCGATGGCCCGCGCCAGCGTCGCGAACGAACTCGCCGAACCACCGGCGTGCGCGAAACAGATCATCCGCACCAACGGGCGCGGATGCGGCCGCAACCGCTGCAGCCAGCGCTCGTGCACCCTCGGTTCGGTCATCGGCGCGGCCGGTTCAGCATTTGGTGCTCAACATGAAGCGCAGCTCGGTTCGCCTGCGTACCTTCAACTTCCGGTACACCCGGGTCAGATGCTGTTCGACGGTGCTGGTGGTGATCTCCAATTCCTCGGCGATCTCCCTGTTGCGCAGCCCTTTGGCCGCCATCTCCGCCACCCGGTGTTCGGCCGCGCTCAGCGATCCGATATCCAGTGCCTCGGTCGTGCGCACCGGCGCTGCCGAATCCGATTGGTCACCGGACAGTCGCCGTGACAGCGGCTCCGCCCCGCAGTGCACGGCCAGGCGCAGCGCCGAACGACGCAGCGACCGGGAGCGGTCCACCTCGCCGAGCAATTCGTGGGTCCGGCCGAGATCCGCGAGCACCGTGGCCAATTCGAGCCGATCGTCACTGCGCCGGGCGATCGTCTCGGCCTGGCGCAGCAGCGCGACCCGGTCCGACGGGTCGACGGTGGCCGCGATCAGCCGCAGCGATACCGCGCCGGTGCCGTGCCTGCGCGCATCACCGAGGCGAACCAGGTGCCGCTCGGCGAAACCACGCGCCCGCAGCAGGTCACCGGCTGCCAGATAGCCCGACGCGACATCGTTGCGCCAGGGCACCAGGGCGGGCAGGTCCATATTCCAGCGCCGCATCAGGGATCCGCAGAGCTGGAAGTCCAGCAGCGCGTCCTCGACACGCTCGGTCGCCAGGGCGAGATGGCCGCGGGCATGCAGATAGGGCAGCGCGAGCCGGGAATCGAACAGGCTCAATGGCACCTCCCGATCCAGCTGGGCCTGCGCCTCGGTATAGCGGCCCGCCGCGGTGAGCGCACGCACGTAACACCACAGCGGCCGGCCGACCACGGTGCCCAGATTGCCCGCGGGCACCTGGTTCAGCGCCTGCACCGCGTAATCGGCGGCATCGTCCAATCTGCCCTGGCGCAGCGCGATCTCCGCGCGCAGCCCCGCGAAGATCGCCTGCCAGGTCGGCGAGGAGCGGGCCACCGATTCGGCGAGCAGGGCATCGCACCACGCGGTCGCGACTTCCAACTTGTCGGCGTAGATGAGGCCCTCCAACGCCGTTGTGAGGGCCTCGACGGTGGCGGAGTCCAACCGATGTCGCGACAGTAGCTGATGTGCCATCGGCACCGTCGCCTCGCGTCCGGCGTCGGAGGCAATGGCGGTCAGCAGGTTCGCCGCGAGCAGATGGACCGAGGACGTCGCATCGGTGCTGCCCGCGGCCAGCACCGGCGCGGGTCGGCTCGGAATCGGTTGGCGCAGTGGCAGTTCGGGGTAGGTGTAGGCGATCCAGGACCGTAGGAAGGTGAGCTCGTCGCGGTCCTGCGCCCCGCCATCGGCGTGGTCGGGTCGCGAATCACGTTCCAGCAGTAGCCATGCCGTGCGCGCATCGTCCATTCGCCCGTGCCAGAGCAGATATCGCACCGCGGCGTGCAGCGCGGGCGTCGACAACGTGCCCGCGCGCACGGCGGCGTGCAGTCTGGCGAAATTCCTGGTGGCCGTCGATGGATTGACCCGCCATTCGATCGAGGCGAGCACGGCCGCGATCTCGGCCCGTTCGGACGGGGCTACGGCGGTGCGGTAGGCGAACTCCAAACACTGCACCGCACGGTCGATTTCATCCAATGCCAATGCCTCATCGGCGGCGGCGCGCAGAATCGCGGGCGCCCATGGATGACGCGTCTCCCCGGATCGCACCAGATGTTCGGCGACCGTCGCCGCGGGCGCCTCCAGGTCGTACAACGCCGCCGCGGCCCGGTGGTGCAACTGCCTGCGGGCATCGACCCGCATGCCGCGCAGCACACACCGTGCGACCTCCCGATGCCGGAAGCGGCCCGCCTCGACCAGCCCGGTCACCGTCAGCTGCGCGATGACCCGATGCACCGCCGCCGGATCTTGGTGCAGCACAGCGGCTATGGTCTCGGGCGCACTCGCCGCACCGAGCACCGCGATGGCCTCACCGACCCGCATATGCTCCACGCCGCCGCGCCGCAGGCGGTGCACGACCGCCTCACCGATATCGCTGACCGCGTGTCGGCCGACCTCCTCGCGCAGCGCAGCACGCGCACCGGTCCGAATCGGACCTTCGCATACCTCGGTGCAGATATCGTCGGCCAGCGCCGCGGACAGACCCGTCGCCCTGTTCAGCACCGGAACGGGATTGCCGACAACGGGGCTCGGATTCTTCCAGGCGGGCGGCGAGGGCTGCTTCCGCGCGGGCGGATCGAGTTTTCCCATATTATGTCCCAGAATCGCAGGCGAATTGCATGGCAACGTCACGGCGGCTCTGTCGCAACTCAACACACACATTAGTAGCAGATCATCAACTGTCGCTGCATCATTCAATACCCAAGGAAACCTCACCCCGAGATTGCTGTCAAGGCATAGTGAATCGGCGGACAGCTCATAATAGGGGACGCTTTAGGGGTTTCTGCGCCACAGCGTCTTTCGCCAAACTCACCACATGAGGCACAAACGCACCCCGGCGGGTGTTCCACACCCGGCCGACCGAGCGGCACCACAATGCTGACCGATTTCGCCGCCGATGTGCTGGTGCGCAGGCATTTTCACGCACCATCGGCGCGCCCGTCCGGTTGGCACGACGTCTCCGCCGCGACCCTGAGCTCCTATCACCGCAGCGTGCTGCTGACCGACGGCACCGTGACCCGCACGCTGGAGGCGCATGTGCTCGAACCGGTCGAGGCGCGGTGCACCGCCCAGCGCGAAACCACCGCCGCCGCCGATCGCGATGGCTGGCTCGATGTGCCGCCGGAGGAGAAAGTGCTGGTACGCAAGGTCGATCTGATCGGCGCGCGCACCGGAATCCGATACGCCAGAGCGGAATCCCTGATCGCACTCGGCCGCTTGCCCGCGGCATTCTCGGCCGCACTGGAGACCGAATCGGCGGGCATCGGCGGCGCACTGCAGACCACATCGTCGGAGTCGTATCGGCAGCTGCTGTTCTACGGCCGCACCAGCGATGCGGTCTGTGCCCGCTGTTATCGCATCTACATTAACCGGCGACCGGCACTGGTGATCCGCGAGTGGTTCCTGCGCTGAGCTAGCAGGAACCTGCTATTTCGACACCCGCCGAGTCGTATCCAAAAGATAAGCGATATAAAGCAATTAATCGGCGATCAACCGGGGTGAATATGTTTCGGACTCAGCTACTTCGCCCGGTCCCGATGTTGTTGACGCAACGGGCACTACATTCCGGTGCCGAGATCGCATTCGAGGACCGATTAAGGGCCGTCGACTATCGCACACTGGAGGCCCGCACGGCACGGATGGCGGGGCATCTCGTCGCGGCGGGACTGCGTCGCGGCGATCGTGTTGTGGTCTGTCTCGGCAATCGGGTCGAGTCGGTGGAAACCACCATCGCGGTTACCCGCGCGGGGTGCGTCGGCATCCCGGTGAGCCCGAATCTCGGCGATGCCGAATTGCGTTGGCTCATCGCGCAGAACCGGCCCGCCGCCGTCTTCGCCACCTCCCTGTCCGAGGGACTCCTACACGCACACCGGCCGCGGGCGCCTTTGACGGTAGTCGTCCCCGAAGACGCCAGCACGACATCAATTCCGGGGTGGTGCGCGCACTTCGAGGATCTGGCCAGTACCGAGCCCACCGCGCTGCCCCGCGACGACTACGGCATCGACGATCCGGCGTGGATTCTCTATTCCCGTCGCACCGGCGCTCGACCCGCGGAAGTGGTCGCGACCCAGCGCAGTTCGGTCTGGTCGGTACTGTCCTGCTTCCAGCGCATATTCGCCGGAGGCGGGCTGCATCCACTCCCGGTACCGCTGTCGTTCAGCTACGCGCACATCCTGTGCGTCCTCGGCGTCATCGCATTGGGCGGCAGCGCCCGGCTGGCCGGATTCCTCCCTGACGAAATGCTCGACCAGGCCGGTGGACACGACTACACACTGCTGGCCGGAATCCGCGCCCCCGCACGGGTCTGCCTCACCGCGGGCCTGGCCGGCGGTCCCGCCGAACTACTGCGCCAGGCACCACTGCTCAACCTACTGGTGCCATAGGCACGTCATAGCAGCCTCCAAACGGTTCTTGGGACTCGCCCGTGTCCTTGCGCGTCCGGACGCTGGTCGCATATTTCTCGTCGGGCGCGGCATCGGGCGCGCTCGCACCGAACGAAACCCCCAAAGACCGGCGGGCCGATCGCGCTCGCGGCGGCGGGTGTGTCCACCAGCCGATTCGGACCGGGACCGCCCGTCGCGTAATGCCGCCCTAATGGCCGACCAGACCGTGTTGGTGTGCGTAGACGACCGCGTGAATGCGATCGCGCACACCGAGTTTCGCGAGTATCCGCGATACATGGGTCTTCACCGTTTCCTCGCCGACCCCGAGGGCCGCCGCGATCTCGGCATTGCTGCGCGCATCGGCCAAGAGCAGCAACACTTCTCGCTCCCGCGCGGTGAGTTGTTCCACCTCCGGTGGGGTGCGCGGCGGTGCGAGGGTGCCAGCGAAGCGCGATATCAGACGTCGCGTCATCGACGGATCGATCAGGGCATCGCCGCGGGCCGCGATGCGAATGGCGGCCACCAGTTCTTCCGGCGGCAGACTTTTGAGCAGGAACCCGCTGGCTCCCGACTGGAGCGCGCGGTAGAGGTTGGCCTCGCTGTCGTAGGTGGTGAGCACCAGGACGCGGGTGCCGCCCGCCGCGACAATGGCCGCGGTCGCCGCGAGTCCGTCCAGCTTCGGCATCCGCACATCCACAATCGCGACATCCGGTCGCAGCCGGGCGGTTTCGGCGATGGCGTCGCGACCGTCGCCGACCTCTGCGACACATTCGAGATCGGCCTGACTGTCGACCACGGCGCGCAGTCCGGAGCGGAACATGCTGTGGTCGTCGGCGATCAGCACGCGCACCGGTGCGTTCACGATCCTCCGATCGGTAGGCAGACCCGGGTGTGCCACCGGGTTTGGGCCTTGTCCGGGCCGAATTCCAGTTCGCCGCCGAACAATTCGGCACGCTGGCCGATCCCGCCGAGACCGCGGTGCGCGGTCGCGTCGTCCACGTCGGTGGTCGCGGCGAGCGGGTTGACCGTCTCCAGCACCACGCGGTTCGGCTGGTAGTCGACGAGTAGTTCCGCGTGCGCGCCGTCGCCGTGGCGCAGGGCGTTGGTCAGCATCTCCTGCACGATGCGATACAGCGTCAGGTTCAGCGAATCCGGCAGCTCGACCGCGACGCCGCGCACGGTGAATTCGACCGCCAAACCGGCCGCGCGCACCCGTTCCAGCAGGTCATCGATATCGGCGAGGCCGGGCTGACGCTGACCGTCCTCCTCGCGCCCGTGCAGCAGGTCGAGCTGGCGGCGCAGGTCGACCATGGCCGCGCGGCTGCTCGATTCCACCGCGGACAGCGAGCGGGTGGCGGCGGCATTGCCGCTGTCGGCCATGGCGATGCGGGCCGCACCGGCGTGGATGCCGATGGCGCTGACGTGATGGGAGATCACATCGTGCAGATCCCGGGCAATGGCGGCGCGTTCCTCGGTGAGCGCGCGGGCGAGTGCGGTCCGCTGCTCCTGCTCGCGCAGTTTGGCCTGCTGCTCGAGATCGGCGATATAGGCACCGCGCGCCGCCGTGTACCGCCCGACCAGCCACGGCACCACCCCGACCGACACCGCCGATGCCAGCAGCAGCCGCCAATCGTGCGAGGTACTGCTGCCCACCAGCAGATGTGCGGCCGCGCAGCCGGTACACATGGTGATGACGGTCGCCACCGATTTCGGGCCGGTCATCCAGGCTCCGGCCCGATATCCGGCAACCAGGAATCCGACATCGGCGAATCGGGCGGCGAAACCGTGCCGGTGCAGCATCACGGCCTCCACCAGCCGCAGCGCCACCTGGACAATGGCCACCACACCGGCGGTGCGCGGCGGCGCCGCGAGCGCGAGATCCGCCGCGACGATCCCGATCAGCACCGCGCTCGCCTGCCACGGCGCCACCGAGAAGATCCCGTTGAGCACCAGCATCGAGGCATCGACGGCCGCGGCAACCACCGCGACCACCAGCGACTGGCGCGCCAGCGACCTGCTCACATCCAACAGTTCGCCACCACCTTCGCACTATCCGAGAAGTCCGGGTCGAGCCGTCCGCGGGCGATCCTACCCAGCATTCGCCCCGGCGCTCAGGACCGCACTCTGCCCGCATCAGCGGCGCGACGCATCCCCCGCGCGAGGGACGGCCGATCCCTCGTCAGCGCGATGTTTGCGCAGGCCAGCGGCCGTAACGTGGCGGTGGACAGCGAGCGGAGGAGACATTGTGATCAGTGGGCAGTTATTCATCTACGCCATACCGGCGTTCGCCGTACTCATGTTCGTGGAGTGGATCGAATATCGCCGCGATCCGGATCGCCCGGCCAATGGCCATTCCGGGCGGGATATGGCCGCCAATATCACCACCTACCTGCTCGGGCGATTCCTCAAGCCGGTGGCGCAGTATCTGATTCCGTTCTCGGCGGTGGTGCTCGCCGCCGCGATCACCCCACTGCATCTGTCGTCGCACAGCTGGTGGGCGTGGGTGCTCGGGCTGGTGGTCACCGATTTCTGCTACTACTGGGCGCATCGCGCCGATCATCGGGTCCGGCTGCTGTGGACCTCGCACAGCGTCCACCATTCCAGCGAGTACTTCAATCTCTCCACCGCCATCCGCCTGCCATGGGTGCATCCGGTGGCCAGCGTGGTGCGCGGATTCGCCTGGGTGCCAGCGGCTTTGATCGGTCTTCCGGCGTGGATGATCTTCCTGCTGCAGGCCATCGGGCTGCTCTATCAGTTCCCGATCCACACCCAGCGCATCGATACCCTGCCGCGCCCGATCGAGTTGTTGTTCAATACCCCGGCCCACCACCGGATCCATCACGGTTCGAATCAGCCCTATATCGACAAGAACTACGGCGGGGTCTTCATCATCTGGGACCGCATGTTCGGCAGTTTCGCCGCGCAGAGCGAACCCATTCGCTACGGCCTCACCAAGAACATCGGCACCGACAACCCGCTGAAGATCAACTATCACGAACTCGGCGCACTGATCAGCGATGTGCGCCACGCGAATACATGGAAGGGCCGTCTCGGCTACATCTTCGGTCCGCCCGGATGGTCGGAGAACACGCAGCCCGACAGTGCGCCCGCGCTCCCCACCGAGTCGGCTGCCCAGGGATCGGTCGCCGCGTAGCGTCGTGACCAGCAACGGCCGCAGCAGCTGCGCGCCTGTGCGGGTCAGCCAGGTGCGCTGGCTCATCAGACCCGGGTGCGGTGCACGCAGTTCGTCGATATCGACGTCGGGGATGCAGTCACCGCTGTTGAGCAGTTCGTAGCCGCGGGCGAAGCGTTCGTTGATGCGGCGAAGTTCCAGAGACCGCAGCCACGTGAGACACGGGTCTCAGCTCGAATGGGTGAAGATGCGGATCGCGGTGATGCGCCGGGTATCGGTGGCGAATTCGACGAAGGCGACGCCATTGGCCGAATCGAGCCGGACGCTCGCACTCACCGTTCGACCCGCGGCGATCAGCTTGTCCCACTGCATATTTCGGGTGCGGTTGGTGAATTCTTCCAGTGAGATCCTGGTTCCAGCGGGCAGTTCGATAATGGTGCGCTCGCTGAGCAGTCGCCGCACCCGCGCGATATCGGTGGCCGCCGCGGCCGAGAACACCTCGGCCGCAGTGCGTTTGCCCGCTCGTCCGACCCCGCGCAGCGCCCGCATCATGCCGAGCATGCCGCCGAAGCCCTGGTTGGCGATCAGCTGTGGGCCCAGCTTCAGTGCCGCACCCAGTCCGGGCAGGCCGGTGCGCAGCAACCGCACGATCATCGCGGCCAATTCCCAATGCGCGGCCAGCCGGACGATCTTCCAGACGCCGTCTTCCTCGGTGAGGTCGTAGCGCAGGTGCATCGGGACGGCCACGGTGGCGCCGGTCGACATGGTGGTCCGGATCAGTAGGTCGCGGACCACCGTCGACGGGCCGATGAAGTCGTGGTCGATCTGGAATGCGATGGTATTCGGGCCGATGAAGGTGTCATAGAACCGTTCGATCGCGATGCGGCCGATATGCGGGCTCGATCCGACCGGATCGTTGACGGTCGCGTCGGCGGCGAACAGGTCGACCCAGGCCGCCTTATCGTGGGCCGCCACCGCGCGCGGCGACGCCTGGACGGCCGCGAGCAGGTCCTTGGCGGTGGAATCCAGCGGCATGACAGCTCCTCCTAGTTGCTGCGTCACATGGTAGAACATGTTCTAATTTCGGCGCCGCGGGTTCAGCAGAACCATCCGGCGTCCCGCTCGACAAGGACCCCTATGGATTGGTACACCGGCAATACCGCCTACGACACCGTGCTGACGATCGCCTTCGCCTTCGCGGCATTCGTGCTGGTCGGCGGCCTTTTCGCACAGAGTCCCTACGGCCGCTTCGGTACCACCAAAATAGGCTTCAACCTCAACCCGAAGCTGGGCTGGTGGCTGATGGAGATTCCGGCGACGGTGGTCTTCGCGGTGTTCTACCTGACCGGCCCGGACCGCTTCGAACCGACCTCGCTGGTGCTGGCCGCGATCTGGGTGCTGCACTATGGCAACCGCGGCTGGTTCTTCCCGCTGTCCATCCGCCAAGTCCCCGGCAAGCGCAGCAGCTTCAATGTGTCGGTGATCGCCGCGGGCATGTTCGTCACCGCGCTGCACGGCTACCTCAACGGCGCCCTGTTCAGCCACGACTACCTGCACCAGTACAGCACCGACTGGCTCACCGATCCGCGCTTCCTGATCGGTCTGGTCATCTACCTCGGCGGCTTCGCACTGCTGATCCGCTCCGAGTCGATCGTGCGCAATCTGCGCGATAAGGACAATCCGGGCGCGACCGAGTATCGGATTCCGCACGGCGCGGGCTTCCGGTTCGTCACCAGCCCCGCCTATCTCGCCGAACTGATCGCCTGGGCCGGATTCGCACTGCTCACCTGGTCGCTGGCGGGTGTGGTCATCTTCTTGATCACCGCGGGCAATCTGGTCCCCCGAGCCTTCGCCACCCATAAGTGGTACCGGGAGAAGTTCCCCGACTATCCGGCCGATCGAAAGGCATTGATCCCCTTCATCCGCTGAGAGTCATACAGTGGCGTGATGGCGATCATCGATGCGTGGGCCCAGCATCCGACGGTGCGGCTACTCCAGCACGAAATGCTGGACTCCCTGCGCCGCTGGACCGGTGACACCATCCCGACCCAACCGCCGCCGGTCTCGACGACACTGGCGGCCATGGACGCGGGCGGCGTCGACACCGCCTTGATCAGTGCCTGGTACGGCCCCGAAGGCGCGCTGATCTCCAATGACGAGGTGGCCGGTTTCGTCGCCGAATCCAACGGCAGGCTGGTCGGCGTGGCCTCGGTCGACCTCCGCAAGCCGATGGTCGCGGTGCGCGAACTGCGCCGCGCGGTAACCGAATTGGGCATGAAGGCACTGCGCGTCGTGCCGTGGCTCTGGGGCCTGCCCCCGAACGACCGCCACTACTACCCCCTCTACGCCGAATGCGTAGAACTCGGCATCCCGTTCTGCACCCAGGTCGGCCACACCGGCCCCCTACGCACCTCCGAAACCGGCCGCCCCATCCCCTACCTCGACGACGTCGCCCTGGACTTCCCCGAACTGATCATCGTCGGCGGCCACATCGGCTACCCCTGGACCACCGAAATGATCGCGATGGCAACAAAATACGAGAACGTCTACATCGACACCTCCGCCTACACGATCCGCAGATACCCACCAGAATTGGTGTCCTACATGAAATCCCACGGCCGCACCAAGGTCCTCTTCGGCACCAACTACCCCATGATCCCACCCCAACAAGCCCTGACAGGCCTCACCGACCTCGACCTGAACGACGAGTGCCGCACTCTCTTCCTCTCCACCAACGCCACCCGCATCTTCAACCTGACCACCTCCCCCTGAACGCGCTCACGAGAACGCGCTGGTGCAGGTAAACGTCGAGTAGCGTCCTGCACCAGCGCATTCTCGTGGGGTGACTACTGGGTGCCCCATACGGCGTGGGCGCCGGAGTCGCCTACTCGGTAGATCTGGATGAGGGCGGCGCTGCCTGCGAGGATTGCTAGTGCGGCGACCAGTGCGGTGAGGGTGCGGCCCACCGGTTTTCCCCGTTCGTCGCGGAGGTGGACGATGATCAGCAGGGCCGTGACGAGTAGGAGCCCGACTACGAAGTAGATCATCGTGTTGCCGAGGTTTGCGTGCTCATCGATTGCGGGTGAGCCGCCCAGCTTGTGTTGTAGCCACTCGCCTGCGTCCGTTGTGATGGGGGTCAGTGCGACGGTGATCGCGGCCAGGGCGGTGATCAGCCAGATCAGGCGGCGGCGCGCGGCGGGCCAGAGGGCGGACAGGATCAGCAGGACCGCGGTCAGCGGGACGAAGACGACAATGATGTGCACCAGTAGCACATGCGCGGGTAGACCGTTGATCGTCGACATGAGGTGCACTCCTGAAGTTCTCGACCGCCTGAGCAGTTCCGGCCCAAGTATTTCCCTCACCTCACGTTCTACCGCGCCGACAGGTTCATTTCGCGGATGTCCAGCCGTTCCCCGCGGCGAGGCCTGGCGCAGCAGAATATCGTCGCCGTCGACGACCGCCGGGCGGGCGGCGGTCAGCTCGACCGCGGCACCGCCCGCCGCGGCGGTCGCGACGATCTCCTCGGTCAGCAGGTCGACCCGCAGTGGCATCCGGACCGGTTCGACCGTGCCCGCGTCGAGCCGGGCGAGGTCGAGCAGCTGCACGACGCCCTCCCCCGCGCGTTCGGTCGCCGCGCGGATTTCGGTCAGCGTGCGCACGTACTCCTCGGCTTCGCGCGGCCGGGACAGGGCCTGACTCGCCGTCGCGCGGATGACCGCGATCGGGGTACGCAGCTCATGGGCGGCACCGGGCGCAGCAAGGGATCGTGAAGTCAGTCCGCCTCGACGACCTCCGCCTCCTCGGCCACCGGATAGAAGCGGTGCACGGTGAGCGCCGCGGCGAGCAGTCGGGAGCCATTGGGTTCGCTCGGATCGATGCCGGTGAGTTCGGCGATGCGCTTGAGCCGATAGCTGAAGGTATTGGGGTGCACATGGACCTCGGCGGCGGCCGCCTTGCGATCGGATCCGTGCCGCAGGTGCGCCTCCAGGGCCTCGAACAGGTGCGCCCGCAATAGCAGTGGCGCGATGCGGTCGGCCAGGCGATCCCGGGCCGGACCCGGGCGGGTGAGCTGATACTCGAGCAGCAGATCGTCGAGGTCGTACAGGCCGCTCGGCCGGTTGAGCAGCCGGGCGAGTTCGGCCAGATCGGATGCCTCCTGAACCGCGTGCGGGAGCAGATCCCGTTCCACCGCGCGGCGTTCGGCGAGGAAGACATCGACGCCGAACTGTTCGGTGAGTTCGGCGGCCAGCCGCCGATACTCCGTGGAATCGGATCCGCTCGGCAGCAGCGCGATTCCGGTCGTGCCGTCGAAGGTGCTCAGCGCCTTGGGTCCGGCGATCCCGTCCAGTGCCCGCTGCAGCACCCGGATGCGGCGGCGAGTGAGCAGATCGGCGACCACGATCGGATGATCGTCCGGGCGGATGTGGATGGCCAGCACCGTATAGCGCTCCGCGAGCACGACATCAGCGCGTGCGGCCAGTTCCTCGGCGGGCTGGCCGCGCAACAGGGCCGAACACAGTGCCCGGCGCGCCTCGCGTTCGGCGTGATAGATCGACTGCTCGACATCGGTATACGCCTCGACCACCGCGACATTGATATCGCGCAGCAGGTCGAGCAGCCGACCACCGAAGGCGATCAGATCGTTCATATCCTCGGGTTCGGCCACCGCGGCCGCCTCCTGCAGGATCGCCTGACCGGAGCCGTGTACCGCATGCATCAGCAGCCCGAGCGGGATGCGGTCCTCGGCATGCCGCTCGGCCACCGGGCCGACGAATTCGACCACCTCGGCCCCGGTGAACGTGCGCTGCTCCTGTAACGCGCGCAGGAAGGCGCGGCCGCATCCGGCGATCGCGGGCAGCACCTCATCGGTGAAATGCCCGTCCGGCAGATCGGCGGCCGGTGGCGTCGATCCGAGGCCCGCGGCGAGCATGCGCTCGGCGATTTCGGGTAACCGACGGACCAGCCGGGCGATAATCGGGGCGTCTCCGGACAACGGGGGTAGGGCAACGGGCATGACTTGCACGGTACCCAACGATGCCATTTACCAATAAATCTCGTAACCGCCGGCCGGTTGTCTTCGAACACAAAATTTCCACGGATTCTTCTCGCCCGCGTGCAGTGACAACGTGACTCGAATCACCCTGCTCACCAGCGCGTTCCACGCACTACCGGGTGACGCCGGTCACCGTCAACTCCGTCCACGGGAGAAAAACACCCGACTCAATTGTGTTTCGGGACAATTAATTTCCGCCACCGCCGTTGCTACCTTGATAACCAGGATTCCGGCGTCATTTCAAATAAACACCGTGCCGGTGTGCCTTTCGAAAGGATGTACAGGAATGACCCTGCATGCCGACACCGGGATGGAACCGGCGCGTCCGATTGTCGAAATATTCCCATCGGAGCGACCGCTGCCGCCCGAGCTGGATCGGTTCTATCTCCCGCCCGCGGGATTCGCCCGCTTCGCCCCCGGCACCGCGCTGCGCACCCGCAGGGTCGAACTGGCACTGTTCGGGCGTGTGCCACAGAAGGTTTCGGCCTGGCAGCTGCTCTACCGGACCAGCAACCTGCACGGCAGCGCGGAGACGGCCGTCACGACGGTCCTGCTGCCCTGGGGCGCCGATCCGCATCAGCCACGGCCACTGGTCTCGTTCCAGTGCGCCATCGACGGCGTCAGTTCCAAGTGTCTGCCCTCCTACGCTCTGCGTCGCGGCGCGCGGGCGCTCGGCTCGATTCCACAGGTCGAACTGCCGGTCATCGCCTACGCACTGGCTCAGGGCTGGGCGGTATCGATTCCGGACCACGGCGGGATGGCCGGACATTTCGGGGTGCCGCGCGAACCCGGCTATCGGTCCCTCGACGCGATCCGGGCGAGTCTGAGTTTCACACCGCTCGGCCTGACCGGATCGACTCCCGTTGCGCTGTGGGGTTATTCGGGCGGCGGACTCGCCACCGCGTGGACCGCGGAGTTGGCCGCCGAATACGCACCCGAGCTCGATATCGTCGGCGCGGTCGCCGGTTCGCCGGTCGGCGATCTCGGCTCGGCCTTCGCGCGTTTGAACGGCACCTTCTTCGCGGCGTTCTCGACGATGGCCGTGGCAGGGCTGCGGCGGGCCTACGCCGATCTGGATCGCATCCTGCGCACGCATCTCAAATCCGAATTCCTCGAGATGCTCGCGGATGCCGAATCACGCACCACACTGCATTTGCTGTTCCGGTTGATGGGCAAGAACATCGACAACTACAGCCACCGCAGCTTCGCCGAGCTACTCGCCGAACCCGACCTGCAACAGATCCTCGACGATATCCGGCCCGGCGTACAGGCGCCCGCCATGCCGATGCTCATCATCCAGGGTGTCAACGACGAACTCATCGCCGTCGCCGATGTCGACCAGCATGTGGCCAGATACGCGATCCGCGGTGCGCACGTGCGCTACCTGCGCGACCGCCTGAGCCTGCATATGCCGCTGCTGTTCATCGGCACACCCGTCACCATGAACTGGCTGGCGGACCGATTCGACCAGCGCCCACTGCCCGCGGCGGGCACCGAAACGGTGTGGTCGGTCGCGTTCACGAAGCGAGAGTCCTTGGGCCACTTGCGTTTTGCCGGATTGATGGCACGCATGCTCGCCGGCAGGCCGATTCGACAGTTCCGTCGGTCCGCCTGATATCGCAACGGCACTCGGCGCTGGTGCCGTGTCCAGATAGCTTCTGAGGTCACTGCGATCCTCGGCGAGTGAGCCGAACCTGTCAGCGCGGCAACCGATCTGGACGGGGCACTTGGTCTAGTGAGCGGTGCGGGTCGGACGTAACTTGCGGACAACGGCAGCCGTCGCGGTGGCGGTAACCTCGTCGACCCAGTCCGGAATGGGTGCCGCGCACGCGATGTACTCACGGACCAGTCCGTAAGGAATAGCCTTGACCGCGGCCACTGCGATCACCATGCGGTGCTCGTCGGCGTCGCCGAACTCCGCGATGACGGCGGTGCGCAGCGCGTCGTTCATTTGGTCGTTGACCGCGGTGATATCAGCGCGCAGTTCATCGGGGCCTACTTCGAGCAGTTCGTCGCGCCGGAACATTTTCATCGCACGGGCTTCGGTGGGGTTCTCACGGCAGTACCTCGGCAGGTAGATCGCGGCGGCAAGCAGCGGGTCGGCCCCGGACAGGGCGGCGACTATCCCGATCTGGAAGCGTCGGATCGAGCGCAGCCACAGTCGCGCGAGCAACTCTTCGCGGGAGGCGAAGCGCACGTAGATCGACCCGGTGGGGACGCCGGAGGCGGCGCTGATCGCGGCGATGCTCGGCCGGGTCGTCGTCGGATCGGCGAGCAGATCGCGTGCCGCGTCGAGGATCTGGTCATCGGTGAATCGCCGGGGTCTTGCCACGCGGCACAGCCTAAGGCAACATTTCGGAACGTGGATTCAAAAACTGGGTTCCCCCTCACGGGCAGTCTGCTCGCCTTCATCGGATCGGCCCACACCGTGCTCGGCGGTGCGATATGGGTGGCCGGCAAGGAGCAGACCGACCTCTCGTTCTGGTTCACCGCATTCGGAGTCGTCGCCGTATGCTTCGGGATCGCAGTGATCGAGACGGAGCGAACCCGCGGCTACGTGCCGGTGCCCGTCCTCGCCGCAATCGCCGTTCTCACCGCGTTCGGCCTCGCCTTCGAGCCCGTGTCCGGATTCGTCACCGTCCTCGTCCCCCTGGCCGTCGGCGTTCGCGGATGGGTGCGTCACCGCCGCGTCGCAGTCCCGGCCGGATAACCCGAATCCAACTCGCACACAACACGGTGAGGGTGTCGCTCACCGGATGCCCCACGGCCGAATCGCGTCGTCGCCGCGATCTTCACGGGGGTCTTGATTCCAGTTGTCATGGTTGTTGCCGTCGGGCCCTGGGCCCGCAACTCGTGCCACCATCTGTTGGCCACCCCCCTTCTAGCGTCGTTGGCTTGACAGGGGTTTCAGCACCGCCCGCGTCGACAAACTGCAACGGGGCGTGCGGTGCGTAGGTCGCTTCGGGGTTCACGGTGTTCAGCTCGCACTGCCGTACAAGCCGTTGCGGCACTCGGCCGCCGAAGTGTTCGAGGCTCGGCGCGATCACCGCGTCGACATCGAGGGCCTGGACCACGTTCACCAGCCGTCCCTCTGGGTCGTCGGTCTCGGCAGTGAATGTCACGGTCTTGGCGAGGTCGTAGCCGAGACGTTTTGCACGGCTGCGGATGTAGGGTCGGCCCTGGGCGCGGTGCCCGGGTTGCCTCGGGTCCGTTTCCCAGGACCGCCCTCCGAACCGGACGTGCGAGTTTCCCCGCATCCGGCTCTCCATGGACATCATGCTGGTGTGGCTGCTTGTTCGAGTTGCTCGGCGCGGGCACTCCACGGTGTCGGAATCGTGTTGCCCCGGTATCGGTATCGCTCGATGGCGATATCGCTGGGGTTATAGAGCACGGTCCCATTCTCTTCTGGGCGTTGATCCGGTTTCTCGGTGAGGAACCGGCGTTTGATCTTTCGCCAACCCAGGCGCGGGTGTCGTTTCTTGAGCCATCGGGCCACGGCCCACCACGTGTAGTAGGCCAGGTAGCTGAAGGTGGCTTTGGAGACCCCGTGTCGGAAATAGAGACACCAGCCCCGAACGACAGTGTTCAGGTGTTGGAGGAGCGCCTCGAGCGTCTTGTAGGGTGACCCTTGCCTGCGGGTGATGAATCTGACCTTCCCGACGATCGAGTGCAGCGACTTCTTCGAGGGGTATGTGTAGATCATCGTGCGGTTCGTGCCCGCCTTCTTCCGGCGCTGGATGCGCCAGCCAAGGAAGTCGAACCCCGAATCCATGTGCACGACACGGGTTTTCTCCGGTGACAGCGATAATCCCATCGGCCGTAGTAGCTCGGCGACCTCGGTCCTGATCTCGTGGGCGTGGTGCTCTGTCCCGTTTATCAGGACCACGAAGTCGTCGGCTTATGGGGACCGGTGGGTTATGCCGACCGTGGCGTGAGGGTGCTGGATAGGCGAGGTGGTGGGGCTGGTTGGTCGGCATAACCCGGCCCTTGTGATCGGGTCAGAGGTTGTCGAGGAATTCGAGCAGGGTGTCGGTGGCGTGGTAGCGGCCGGGGCTGGTGTTGGGTGGTGTGAGGCGGGCGAGGGCTTTCTCCTTGATGGTCATGTCGGCGTGCAGGTAGGTGTGGGTGGATCCGGGGTCTTCGTGGCCGAGCCAAAGCGCGATGACTGAGGTGTCGACCCCGGCGTGCAGCAGCGCCATGGCCGCGGAATGTCGCAGGGTGTGCGGGGTGACGGTCTTGCTGGTCAGGCTTGGGCAGCGGGCTGTGGCGCGGCGGGTGTGTTTGGTGACCAGCTTGGCTACTGCATCTCGCGAAAGCGGTCGGCCCTCGCGGGTGGTGAACAGCGGATCGGTGGGTGCGCCGTGGTGGTCGGCGAGCCAATCGTGCAGGGCGGCGATGGTGTGGCGGGTCAGCGGGGTGGCGCGGTCCTTGCGGCCTTTGCCATGGCAGCGGACATGAGCACCGTGGTTGAGGTGAATGTCGTTGCGTGTCAACCCGATCAGTTCGGAAACGCGTAGCCCGGTCTGGCAGGCCAGCACCAGCAAGGCGTGATCGCGGCGCCCGAGCGAGGTGTTGCGGTCGGGTGCGGCGATCAGGGCGTCGATCTCGTCGGTGGTGAGGTAGCAGAGGATGGGCCGGTCACGACGTTTGGGTGGGATGGCCAGCACTCGGGCGATGTCGGCGGCGTGTTCGGGCGCGTGCAAGGCGGCGTAACGGAATAGCGACCGGATCGCGGCCAGCCGTGTGTTGCGGGTCGCGGTGCTGTTGGACCGCTCCGTTTCGAGATGGGTCAGGAAAGCGGTGACCAGCGTGGCATCGAGCTGGCCCAGGTCCAGGCCGCTGGGTGCGGTTGCTGTTGCGCGGGAAGCGAATTGCAGCAACAGCCGCCATGCGTCGCGGTAGGCGGCGATGGTGTTTGGTCCGGCGCGGCGCTGCCGCAGGAGTTTGTCGGTGAAAAATGCTTGCAGGATCGGAGCCAGCGCGGTCATCACCGTTCATCCCCAACGGTTTCCAGGCGTTGCGCGGCCAGGGTGAGTAGTTCGGGTATCTGCTGCTGATACCAATAGGTCGATTTCGGGTCGACGTGGCCGAGCCAGGTCGACAGGATCGGCAACCGTGCTTGAACGTCGCCGCCGGCGCGGTAGAAACCGATCATCGTGGCGACGGTGAACGTGTGTCTCAGGTCGTGCAGCCGGGGCCGTCGCCCTCCGGGTGGCGCCGTGATGCCGGCTGCGTCGATCAGGCCGGTGAAGGTGCTGGGGATATTGTCGGCATCCAGGCGAGTGCCACGGGTGGACACGAAAAAGCAGGGGCCGGACCGGTTCGGGCACCACCGCTCGCGCTGCTGTCGGTAGTCCCGCAAAGCAATGACGGTGGAGTCGTGCAGGAACAGGCGCCGGGACTTGCCGAACTTGGAATCCAGGATCACCAATGCCGCTCGATCGAGGTCGACGTGTTCGTCGTCGAGGCGGCAGGCTTCGCGTTTGCGCATGCCGGTCACCGCGAGCAGGCCGATCAGTGTCTGCCAGGTCGCCGCGCGCAGCGGTGGCCGCAACTGCCCGGCGGCGTCGATGAGGGCTGCGATCTCAGCGGGTGAATACAGATACGGTGCAATCCGGCATTTGTGGTGCGGCAGAGCATCTTCGGGTGGGACCTCGCTGTCTGGGTCGAGGGTCTGGTAGTGGCGGGCGAAGATCCGCACCGTCATCAACCGGCGTGCCAGGTAGGCGTCGTGGCAGCTGCCGCTGCCGGTCGTGGTCGCCCATTCCAGCGCCAGCTCGCTGGTGATGCGATCACTTCCGGCCGACTCGCAGTAGCCGATGAACGACATCAATTGCACCGCTTGAGTTGTCAGCTTGAACCCCAGCGCCCGTCGCATGGCTAGATAGTCCTCGGCGGCTCGGCGCAACACGCTCATGACCGCACCTGGATCGGCCAGGGCTGCGCCAGCGGGCGCAGCGCATTCTCGTCGACCTTCGCGTAAATCGCCGTGGACAGGTCACTTCGGTGCCGCAGAACCTGCCCGACTTCCGGCAGCGACGCTCCCGCCCGGAGCATGTCGCTGGCCAGCGAATGACGCAGACGGTGCGCACCCACCCGCGCCATGCCCGCGTGCGCGCAGGCACGACCCATGATCGCCCGCACCGCCGCCGCGTTCAACGGCCGATAGGGTCTGCGGATCGTGCAAAACACCGTCGCCACCGCGCAGGCCGGTCGGCCGTCGGTCAGATACGCCACGATCGCCTCACCGACATCGACCGGCAAAGGCAGCCGGTCGATCCGGTTGCCCTTGCCACGGATGGTGACTTCTCCACTGCGCCAGTCGATATCGTCCAACTCCAAACCGGCGGCCTCGACCCCACGCAACCCCAACCGGGCCAGCATCGTCAAGATTGCGCGATCGCGTCGGCCCACCACCGTCGCCCGGTCACATCCGTCCAGCAACCGCGCCACCACCGGCGCGTCCAGACCGCGCGGCAGCGACGCCAACCGCCAGCCCGCCACCCCCGGAACCGCGCCCACCAGCGGCGCCGGGATCCGTCCGGACACGTGCAGGAACCGCAGCAGAGCGCGCAGCGAGGTCACCATCGCCTTCGCCGACCAGGTGTTGCAGTCGCGGCAATAATCGACCATAAATGTGGTGATCCGACCCGAATCCAGCTGCCGCACAGCAGCATCCACTGGCCCAGGCAAACCGGCCAGGAACTTACCCGCCTGAGTCCCATAACAACGGACCGACTCCCGCGACAGCCCCCGGTCCACCGCCAGCCACGAACGGAACTCCGCTACCAGCACATCCACCGACATCTCGGCACCCATGTGATCTCTCCCGTCTCGAGTGGTTGTCCTCCTCCAACCACTCGAAACCCGCCACCATCACGATCACAAGGCCCAGATTATGCCGACCAACCAGCCCCACCACCTCGCCTATCCAGCACCCTCACGCCACGGTCGGCATAACCCACCGGTCCCCATAAGCCGACTTATGCCGACGTCGGCATAAGTCGGCGTAACGGACGAGACGGTATGTCGCGAATCCTTTCCTGCGCAGGGCCGCCCGCCGCGATTCTGGATATCGCACTCCACCGCCAGCGGCGTCCCACTTATGTTGAAAGTGGTCGTCGAGGACCGAGAGTGCGATATTGGCCAGCAGCGGCGAGAGGATCCCGCCCTGCGGTGTTCCCATCTGGGGGTCCCGGTCGATTCCGTCCTCGGACAGGATTCCCGCTTTGAGGAAAGACTTGACCAGGGCCACAACGCGTTTGTCCGCGATCCGGTGACGCATTCGATCCACTAGAGCGGTGTGGTCGATCCGGTCGAAGCATGCCTCGATATCGGCCTCGAACACCCACTGATAGCCATGGGTGCCGAGCATGTGAATCTCGGCGATCGCGTCCTGAGCACGTCTTCTCGGCCGGAACCCGTAGGAGCTGGGCTGGAAATCGGCTTCGAAGATCGGCTCGAGCACCAACTTCAGCGACGCCTGTACTATCCGGTCCGCTGTTGTCGGTATCCCCAGCCTGCGCTTCTTGGTGGGACTGCCCGGTTTCGGGATCAGCTTCTCCCGCACCAGGTTCGGATGAAATGTCCGTTCCTTCAGCGAGGTCCGCAGCTGCGACAGCAATACGATCGACTCCTTCGGGATCGAGCGGGGAACTACCCCGTCGACACCCGCTGTTCGTCCACCCTTGTTGCCGTGAACCCTTTCCCAGGCATGCACCAGAAACGCAGGGTCATACACAAGGTTGTGCAGGTCATCGAACAGCCGACCCGCCTCACGGGTCGACCACCAGTGCAGCTTGGACTGCATCCGACGTACCCGAGACCAGGCTTCGTCGAAGTCCGGCCACGACTCACCCGTATTCACAAGTGCCTCCGTCCATTACGGCTCCTCACCGCGACATCCACTGGGGTCCTTCGCCATGTGACCGGCTTTCCCGGCCTCGGACTACTACGACCCCTCCGCCCCACCCACGCTCCCTCTGCCGACGACGAGCCTGCCCGTAACCGATCACTGGCCGTGACCGTTCACGGGCGTAACGGGGTGGTTCCCGTGTTCACTGCTATCCATTCGGGACAGGAGGTGGCCAGCTATGCCCCTGCGGCATCGTCACGGCTACGCCGCAGACCTTCACCGTGACCTCCCTGCCGACACCCAAACGCCGGCCACAGGAGTTCCCGCCGCAAACGATTCGCCAGCGACGGTGCGCACCGCAATTCAGCCCAGATCCACCGAGTTTCGAGCTGACGGGACGCTTGAGGGGCTTAACACACTGGTTCCTTGCGTCCACCTTTGTCCCACGCTTGCCGGACCGGCACCATTCGGCAGTGCTGACACCTCCCGGCGTTGTCAGGGCTGCTCCCATCCTCCCCGGCGTCTCCCGGATCAGACTGCCCTCAGCTACAGCGATCATGCTGCGACACAATCACTTCGGAGTCATCGCACCTCCAATATGGATAACAGCGCCTCACGGCGCACCTGGATCTCGTCCCAGTCTTGGGAGACTCCCGCGATGTCTTTGCGCAGGTAACCGATCGCGGTAGGTGTTGCCCTCACCGGCTTGCCCCGTTCGTGCTCACCGCGGCAGCGTCGTTGCGCGGCAGGAATTCTCGGTATGGCCGTGCATTGATCAGTGATCGCCCGCGGGCGGTGATCCGCCACCCGACCGGGACTGTGCGGGAACCATAGGCGAGACCCGAATCGGCGAGCTCTTGCAGCGCTGCCCGCGTGGCAGCCTCGGCACGGCCAGCGTGCCCGCACAGTTCGCGCACGGTCAGCGCTCGCGCAGGGTCCAGAATCGCCAGTGCGGCCAACACTTTGGCTTGTGTCTCAGTGAGCGCCATCTCACCCTCCGTCGTCGATGGTGCGGCAGCTCGGGGCCAAGACGACTGTCACCGGCTCCGAGCGCCCACCTCGGACGGTACGAACCCCGCCATCACCCGATCCATGAGTTTGCAAAAACTTGGAAGAATTCGCCATTGACCAACCGATTTCTTGCACGGGGCGGATGATTGGCAGGCGCGGAATCACCGCGCGTTTCACAACTGAGGGGGCCGACATGCGGCTGACATTTCTTGGCAAGGGCGGGTCCGGAGATCGCGACTGCCCGACCCTGTACGCCACCGACCAGGACAGTTTTCTTGTCCAGGGATGGCGGACCGAACAGGCTGGCACCATCGAAATCCCCCACCTGCTACCAGGATTCGCCGATCCGGATACGTTCATCGGTGCGACGATGACCGACACCGGCCGCGGCACCTTCCGCCTGTCGGGCCGCCCCGTCACCGACGACGAAACACTCGGTCGGCTCATACTGGCCGTCGACGAGACCGCCATCGAGGTGCCGAAGCTAGAGAGGATGTTCTACGGTGCTGCTAGTCCACGGACCCGCCGCTGATGACCTGTTCCGCGAGTGTCGGCGCAAGGCATTTCACCTCGAGGTGCGCGACTCCTACGCGGTGGCGTCGGAATCGGAAAGCTTGAGACGGTTCCTCGCGGGCGAGCCTGACCCGACCGACTACCACCAACGGCCGTGGGCGCAATTCATGCGGGAGATGGTCGGACGCGGCGTCACAGTGCGTAGGGTGCGTGTCGTGACCGTTCCGCACTCCGACTATCAACGGTGGTTGCTGTCGATCACGGCGAGCAACGTCGCCGCCGGCGAAGACATCCGGTATGTCCCGCGGCACCATGCCGGGGACGTTCCGCCGGATGACTGGTGGCTGTTCGACGACGAGCTCGTCGCGTTCAATCTCGTCGACCGGGACGGGCGGCCCGCGGGGATGGCGGTTACTTCCGACCCGGAGATCGCCGACCTGTGCCGGGGTGTACGAGACCGGTTGTGGGCGCTCGCAACGCCGTACGCCGACTACCTGAACTCCGTCGACACCAGATGACGAATGCCGCCCAAGATGCTCGGGAGGCCCTCGGCCAACGCTTGCGCGAGATCCGGCGTAGGGCAGGGCTTTCCGGGCGCCAGCTCGCCGCACTGGCAAGCTGGCACGAATCGAAGATATCCAAACTCGAATACGGCAAGCTGCGCGCCTCTGACGCCGACGTCCGTGTCTACTGCACCCATGCTGGCGCCAAGGATGAACTCGCGGACCTGCTCGCCACCCTGCACAACATCGACGCCGCCTACATGGAAATGCGGCGCCTGCTCAGCACTGGGACCGGGCGCGGCCAAGATGAACTGGTCAAGCTGGCTGAGAGGACCCGGCTGACGCGTATCTATCAGAACGTCCTGATCCCAGGAATTTTGCAGACTTCCGAGTATGCGCGAGCGATCCTCGAGCGGTCCATCACGCGGCACCGACTTCCGGACGATATCGACGCAGGCATCGCCAAGCGCATGGAACGTCAGCAATTCCTCTACCACGGCGACCGCCGGTTTCACGTCCTGGTAGCCGAGCAGGCGCTGCTGACCACCGTCGGCAATAGTTCGGTGATGATAGGCCAGCTCGACCGCCTGCTCGTCGCCGCTGGCCTCCCGCGCGTCACCCTCGGCATCGTCCCGACCATGGCCGAGATTCCGCAGCAGACAACTAATTTCGTGATGTTCGACGACCGCATGACCACCGTGGAAACCATCACGGCCGAGCTGACCGTCACCCAGCCACGCGAGATCGCGACATATGGGCGAACGTTCGACATGCTCGCCGAGTTGTCCGTCACCGGCGATATTGCCCGCGCGTTGATCCTGGGCGCAGTCGATCGCAGACGAACGGCGCCTCAGTAGCGCGGCACCGCGAGCACCGCGTCGACCTCGTCCACGCCCGGTCGCGTTGCAAACCCCGATAGCACGGTCGCACACCGCACTCGGCGAAGCCGGCGCTGGGCATGACAGTTGTCATGCCCGACCCGTGATGGTTGGCAGATTCGCCGTCCCGCCCCGGACCGTAACGTCATTTCTCGTAGTGCACAGCCGAATTCACCAGCCAGGAGCACCCGAGATGACGCCCACCGCCCCCGCCGCGCCCGTGGCCGAGTCGACCGAACCGGTTCAGACCCCGGCCCCGCGCTTCAACCCGATCCGTGTACTCGCCCCGATCGCGCGGGATATCGCGGTGCCCATCGGCGCCTACTTCCTGCTGACCGGCCTCGGTTACAGCGACTTCACCGGACTGCTCGCCGGAACCCTGTTCTCCGGTGCGGTCCTGATCATCGAGACCATCCGGTCGCGCCGCCTCGAACCCTTCGCCGCGATCATGCTCGGCGTGTTCGTCTTCGGCCTGGTCGGCTCGCTGATCAGCGGCGACCCCCGGATGATGATCGTCAAGGATTCCGCGGGCACCGCGATCGTCGGCATCGCCTTCCTGATCAGCACGGTGGTCGGCAAACCACTGACCTACCTGTCCGCCCGCAAGGCGCTCTCGGCCGCCGGACCGGCCAAACTCGCCGAATTCGAAGCGTCCTACCGCGACAATCCGGCCAAGCGCCGCGGCTTCACCACGCTGTCCGCGGCCTGGGGCGTCGGCCTGCTGTCCGAGGCCATCGTCCGGATCCTGCTCGCCTACCAACTCCCGGTCCACACCATGGCCTGGCTGTCGCCGGTGCTGTCGATCATCTTCTTCGCCCCGCTGATCGCCCTGAGCGTCCGCTTCGTCAAGCGCGCCCGCCGCGCCTGAGCGTCCTATCCGCGCCGCCGGTCCCGATATTCGGGGTCGGCGAGGTCTTCCCAGAACTCGACGTAGGCCTGCTCGTGCAGGATGCCGAGCCGGATGATGCGGCCGCGGGAAACCGCGCGGACCTTATCGGCCGGGTCGATATCGGCGTGCAGTGATCGATACAGCTCGAGCAGCCGACGATGTTCTGCGGCTTGGCTGTTCGCCAATGCGACCACATCGCCGGGTGCGCCGAGATCGGCGAAGAAGAGTTTCAGCTGTGCCGGATCGCGGGTCTCGGCGGGCGGGTTGCGCGGGTCGGCGAGCCAGCGCCGCAGTTCGGCCCGGCCCTTATCGGTCACGTGGAAGAGTCTGCGCCGTCGGCCACCCTGCTCGGCCTCCTCGTCGAGCAGACCGCGCTCGGCCAAGCGCACCGGAATCCGGTAGAGCTGCGCATGCGGCACCGGCCAGAAGTAGTCGACGCTCTCTTCCAGTCTGGCCTTCAATTCATAGGGCGTGAGCGGCCCGTGCCTGGCGATCAACCCCAGCACGATGTGGTCCTGCGGCCCGAGATCCGGCATGCCTCCTCCATCCCATTGACACCGTCTCACTGAGACTATAGGTTAGTGCCATCGAGACCGTATCAATGAGACTATTGTGGAGTGACAATGCGCGATTTCGGCATCACCCTGTTCGACGAGTGGACCGCGATGTGGAACGGCGAGCTGGCGCTCGCGAACAAGATCATGGCCCCCGAATTCACCCTCCGCTACGCCCAGCCGGGTGCCAGCGAATACGACGACATCCACGATCCGCAGGCCCTCGCCGCCCAGATCGCCGAATTTCGCGAGCAGCGTTCCGGCATCCGATTCACACCCCAGGGCGAGCCGGTCGTCGAAATGGATGACACCCGAACCGGATTCGTCGCACGGCCGTACGGCGCGGAGTCGACCGGTCCCGATGGTGCGACCATCGCCATCAGCGGCACCGATATCCTGCGCACCGTCGCGGGGGTCATCACCGAGGTCTGGTCGGTCTCCGGCGGTCCCGCAGGACGTAGTTTCTACTGAGCCAGCGTCATCGGGGGGAGGTAATCACCGATCAGGGTGCGGTGCCACCAATTTCGCTCGTGCCGTAGCTCGGCGGGAGTTGCGAAGCGGTACAGGTAGATTCGCGCCCGCACATAGGTCGGCGGTGAGTCGGGGAAGGGACAGCGGCGCAGTAGCCGCAGCGTTGCCGGATCATTGCGCAACAGCCGCTCGACGAAGCCGAGCAGCCAGCCGCGGGCGTAGGTCGGGGAGATCGCGGCGAACCACATCAACCAGTCCAGCCGCAGATGGTAAGGGGCCCACTGCCGTGGCAGTCGGTGCGGATCCCCCGGCTTACCCTTGAATTCGTACTCCCGCCAGTGCGTTCGCTCGGTGATCTCGGCATCATCGGTGCCTTCGAACACCACCTCCTCGCGGGTCCGCCCGATACTGCCGAACGCACCATAGGTATTGACGAGGTGTACCGGGTTGAAGGAAGCATTCATTCGCTGCTGCCGGGATATCAGATTGCGCACCGGCCAGTAGCTCAGGAGCACCACCGCGACGGTGCACGCGATCACCAGGCCGGCGAACCACGCCGGTGCGGCGGCCAACGACGGCGGAGCCGGCACCGGCAATACCGCGGCGGCCGAGGATCCGTCGATCGCGGTGGCGGCCAATAAGATCGTCACCCAGTTCAACCAGGCGAAGTTCCCGGAGAGCACCAGCCAGAGCTGGGTGACGATAATCAGCGACGCGGCCATACTCGCCACCGGCTGCGGCGCGAAGAGCCCCCAGGGCACGACGAGCTGGGCAAAGTGGTTGGCCGCCACCTCAACTCGATGCAGCGGCCTCGGCAGGCGGTGGAAGAACCAGCTCAGCGGACCGGGCATCGGCTGAGTCTCATGGTGGTAGTAGAGGCAGGTCAGATCCCGCCAGCAGGAATCCCCGCGCATCTTGATCAACCCCGCGCCGAACTCCACCCGGAACACCAGCCAACGCATCATCCACAACACCAGCACCGGCGGCGCCACCCGATCGTTGCCGAGGAAGATCGCCAGGAATCCGGCCTCCAACAGCAGCGACTCCCACCCGAACGCGTACCACGCCTGCCCGACATTGACGATCGACAGATACAGCACCCACAGCACCGCCCACATCAGCATCGCGCCCCACAGCGGCACCAGGTGCAGCGCACCGGCCGCCACCGCGGCCGACAGCGCCGCGCCGGACCAGGCGATGGCAGCGAAATATCGATCCGAGTAGTGCCACTGAAAGATGCTCGGCGCGCGGCGGAAGGAAACCCGTCGGATGAACCTGGGCACCGGCAACATCCCCCGTGCACCGATGAGCGCTCGAAATTGCCGCGCCGCCGCCGAGAACGCGATCAGGTAGATCACCGCGAGGCCGTGCTGAAAGACCAGTCTGCCCAACCAGTACTCGGATTCGGTGAACGCCATGCCCGCTCCTTCGTACCGCTACCCCGTACGGCGAGGTACCCGCCCATCGGGTAGATCCGGCTCCGCTCGGCCGGTCCTGAGGTCGGCCAAATCGGTGACGACCACATCCGCCCCGGCTCGGCGCAATGCCGCGACATGGGTGGCATCGCGTGCTCGATCGACACCGACGACGAATCCGAAACCGGCGGCACGACCGGCCGTCACACCGGCGATGCTGTCCTCGAACGCCGCGGCCTGTTCCGGCTTCGCGTCCAAGGCTTGCGCGGCCGCGAGAAATGCGTCCGGTGCGGGCTGGCCGCGCAATCCGCGGCGCGCGATCTCGACCCCGTCGATGCAGACATCGACGAACCGGTCCAGATCCGCGACCGACAACACCGCGGCGGCATTCACCGATGCGGTCACCACACCCGTCTTCACTCCGGCCGCGCGCACCGCGGACAGATACTTCGCCGAGCCCGGATAAGTATGGACACCGTCACGTTCAAGAAACGACAGCAGCAGCAGATTCTTCCGATTGCCGAGCCCCGCGACACTCGGCTCCCCCGGCACCGCATCGGTCTCGCCCTCGGGCACTGTGATCCCCCGGGATTTCAGGAACTCCCGAATACCGTCCGCCCGCGACCGGCCGTCCACAAAGCCCAGGTAATCCGCATCGGAGAACGGCCGGAACGCGCCATGGACACGACCGCCCAGGAATTCGTCGAATACCAACTTCCACGCCCGCCGGTGCACCGCCGCGGTGTCGGTCAGCACGCCGTCGAGATCGAACAGCGCGACCGAGATCGACTCGGGTAGACCCAGCCCCCGAAGGTCATGGATGGGCGTCATATCACAGCGGTACCCGGGAGCCGGAGCGGCAAACTCGGTGCTGAGCTGCGGAAACGGTCGAGATGGTGACGGCGACGATATCGTCGATCGCCGCCGCGGACATGACGCTATTCGAACAATTGGTCGTCGAGGATATCGGTATCGGCGCCGACGGATTCCAAGCGCAACCCGACGGCGGTGACCAGCGCGTGCACCAGTCCGGTGAATGCGGTGAGCGAACGCAGCACCGTGACCGAGCCGGTTTCGACATAGAACGTCAGATCCGCGATGCGGGCCAGCGGGGAGGACGGATCGTCGGTGAGTGCGATCGTGGTGGCACCGCAGCGGCGCGCGTACTCGACCGCGCGCACGGTATCGCTGCTGTACCGGCGGATCGACACGGCGACGAACGCATCGCCGGGTTCGATATCGCGCAATTCGTCGGTCAGCAGGCGGGCGGAGGCTCCCAGCTGCCGGACCCGTGGCCGGATCATCCGCAGCAGATGATCGGCCAGATAGGCGACGGACAGACAGCGCCGCAGACCGATGATGTGGACGGCCGACGCGGTCGCCAGCGTATCGACCGCCCGATCCCAGTCGTCGCGATCGATCCGCGCGAAGGTGCGGGTCAGATTGTTCGTATCGTATTCGGCCATCGCACCGAAGAATTCATCGTTCGAGGAGGGCGGCGGTGCGCCAGCGGGCCTACGCACCAGATACGCCTCCGCGGCCAGTTGCCTGCGGCACAGCTCGACCAGGGCCGGATAACCGGGTAGTCCGAGCATGGTCGCGAACCGCACCAGCGAGGAGCGATGCACGCCTGCGAGTTCGGCGCTGCGGCCGATGCTCCGGAAGGCGGTACCCTCCGGATCGTCCAAAACCAGCCTGGCTATGCGCTGTTGTCCGTCGGCCAGTTCGGGCAACCGCTGTTGCAGTAGGGCACGTAGCTCCTGAAAGGTGGTAGGTGCCCTGTCCCGCACAGTGAGCCTCACGATCATTCGGGTACTCGAACGATAGGCCCACACAATAACTGACGGACCGTAAGGTTCTAGTGCCCCGCATCAACCGCCTCCAACCCTCAGGGCAGACTTCGCCAGCTTGCCTGTGCGAATGGATCGCCCGGTTGGATGCTCAGGTTCCGCATCCGCATGCCAGCCCACGGATCATTCACCAGGCCGTCGGTGAGGCCATCGAACATGTTCGCATGTTCGAGTCTGGTCATGGCTGCGGCGAGATTTTGATCCGTCATGTCGTACGCCCACGTGTGGACGGAATCGAAGTAGTCGCTGGCGAGACTCCTTCCGATGTGTTGCAACGTCGCCTTGTCCGCCGTGCTCCAACGATTCGGACCGATGGCCGCGTCGAGCGCCTGGTTGTTCTGGATGGCCGCCCTGACGTCGTTCACCAGCACATGGTCGATGGCGGCGTTGGGCGCGGGCATTGGGGCGTTGTTGCGGAAGTTGTAGGCCGCGACATGCGCCTGGCCAGCCAATTCGGGGGCAATGGCCGAGCCGCGACGATTCGCCGCCGCGGCCAGGGCGGCGTGCGCCGACGCCCGCGGTGCGAACTCGAACGGGTTCGGCGTCCTGCTTGCCTTCTGAATGGCATGCACAGAGGCGATATTGCCGGTCGTTCTCTCGTCGACACCGAGCCGGTTCATCGAGCCCATCTTGCCCTGGTAACTCGCATCCATATCGCCGAGACCGTCCCACGCATGGGCCCGGCCCACATGGTCGCCCATGCCGCCGTACTCGGCCGCGCGCCCCGTGGCCTTGGTGTCGAGGACGTTTCGCGCGGCCCGCAGTTCCTCCTGCTGGTGAAGCGTCATACGCGATGCCGCGATTTGCATATTGATCAGCTCGGCCTGCTTGCGCAGTCGCGCGTTGGGATCCAACGGTCTGTTGGTCCGCATCGCCAGCCAGGCCACGACCGGAGAGGTGTTGGCGGTGTTGATCGCGGCCAGGCCGGTCACCAGTCCTGACCCCGACCCACCGCCCCTGGCCTGCATGGTTCCCATCCCCAAGGCGGTGCCGCCGCTGCCGCCCGCGGCGGGCGCGCGGCCGCCCTGGATCGCCAGCGCGAAGCGGTTGGCGATCCAATCATTGCCCCGACTCAGGCTGCGGCTCAGGCGTTTCAGCTGCGAGACGGCCACCAACTCCGCCGTGCCCGCGATCACGATCACCGCCATGGTCTCCCCCTTGGCCTGCGCGAAGAGGTTGCCCATGAACAGTACGTAGATGCCGAGGAAGATGGTGTAGGCCGTCATCTTGGCGGCCCCGACAACGCTGTCGACGAGATTGCGGACCAGGAAGGTCTGCGTCGGTCCGTACACGAATCCGCCTGCGGCGAACCCGAATATCGACATGAACCCGTGATAGATCGTGTCCAGGGCGGCCTTGATCACCCTGATCCCGAGCACCACCGCGAAGGCCAGCAGGATGCCACCGCAGATCAACAGCATCAGTCCGGTGCCGACCTGTCCCATGCTCGGATTCTGGGCCTTATTGTAGGCGGCGGAGTCGCCGCACGACTGCATGCCCTTGCGGACCCGATCGTCGTCACCGGCGGCCATCCCCGCGGACCACGCCGAACGGCATGCCGGTTGTTCGTCGACCACATGCCCGAAATTCCACACCTGCACCGGGCGGCGCGCGAAGTTGTCCGCCAGATCGCGCTGCATGGTCGTGACCAGCTGATTCGGATTCGGATTGTTATTGCCGTTCAATCCGGCGGCGACCGAAATGCCCAAATCCCTACCCTTGGCGAGCAGTCCGTCCGGGGACAGCACATCGGCGAGCGGTTCGGCCAGGAACACCGGGCCCAGGATCGCCACCCCGAGCATCGTCACGATCTGCAGCACCGCCTTGGCGTGATAGCCGCGCATCCAGAACCAGGCGACGCAGAACGCACCGATCGTCGCCGCGGTGACCAGCAGCATGGGTGTCGCGATCTGACCGGTCAGCCGGTCCGCGACCCCGGTCAGCGCCGAGCTGAACATATTGAGCCACTGGAAGCTCAAGGCGTTCCCGATCAACCAGATCGCGGTCGTCACAATGGCGATATAGCCAATGAATTCGAAGCCGAGAATGGCCCAGAGGATGGTCGCGCCCGGGTTCAGCACCCCGCCGTGGTCGGTCGCGAACGCATAGTTGGCCAGCGGCACCCCGGACGAGTCGCGGATGTGCATCCAACTGAGCCCGTCGATTTCGGAAACACCGCTGCCGGTGGCGGCGGCCAGGTACTGCGCACTGGCCACCGCGCCGACGACACCGGGAAAGACGAACAGCACGAATATGACTGCCAGAAACCATCCGACGCGCCGCCGCCAAGGACTCGAACCGAACCGGCGCAACAATAGAACGGGGCGCGGACAGCACCCCCATGGATCCTCTGATCCCCACCTCGGCCGGCTCGGCCGCCTCTTCGACCGTCTGGCCATGATCTCAGCATGACGCAACTATTGTTGCGCGGCAACACTTCTGAGAAACCAATTGTTCACCTAACGTCCACTTCCGCCGATTTCCCATCAACGAGAAGGGATATCGGCGGAAGTGGTTGCGCTGCAGTAAAATCCGGCCGACGCTCAGGACGTGAGCGGCCGGTTGAGGTCGTAGACCGTTGTCGTGCCGACGGTTACCGCCGTGAAGTTGGCCTTGACCCATGCGGTGATTTCGCTACCATTGCCCGATCCGCCGCCGGGACCTCCCATGCCGCCGCCCGCGATGAAGTAGTGCACCTCGCCATTGGCGACGTACTGCTGGAACTGGGCCAAGGTGGGTGAGTTGTCGCCGCCGGTGAAGCCGCCGATGGCCATGACCGAAGTGCCGGTGGACAATTCGAGGCTGCCCGCCGATTGGGCGCCCACTGTTGCAGCGGCCCAACGGTTGTCGGCGTTCTTCAGCAGCTGTTGCAGCGCCGTGTTGTTCGCCGTCGAGCCGCCCGGTCCGCCGCCGTCCCCCGGGCGGAACCCGTCGGCATCGCCGCGTCCGGGTGCCGCTGCATCGGAAGTTGTTCCAGCCATGGGTGCTTCCCTTGCGTCGGGCACCATATCGCTGCCGCCCATGGGACCACCCGGTCCCCCCATACCGCGACCGCTGTTCGGCCCCGAGGTCGGGATCGAACCGTTGTGCGGTGTCGCCGCGGTCTCGATGGCGTACGTCGCGGTTCCGGCGAGTCCGAACAGCAGACCGGCGATCGCGAGCACCGCGGTCGACCGGCCGAGCCGATGGGCGCCGACAAAGACGATCGCGGCGATCACGATCGATCCGATCAGCACGATCCAGCGCAGTGCCGGATACCAGTCGGATGTGCGGTCGAGCAGGATGAAGTTCCAGACGCCGGTCGTCGCGAGTATGACGCCGAGCGTTATGCGCGCCGTCCGGAATCGCCTGCCGCACCACAACTCGGTCACCGAAACCGCCACCAGTGCGGCGATCGCGGGCGCCAGTGCCACGGTGTAGTAGGGGTGCATCGTGCCCTGCATGTCGCTGAATACGACACCGGTCACCAGCAGCCAACCACCCCACAGCAGCAGGGCGGCGCGGGTCCGCCCGGTGCGCGGCGCGCGGCGGGTGCACCACAGGCCCGCGACCAGACCGATCAGCGCGGCGGGCAGCAGCCAGGAGATCTCGGTTCCCATCGAATCACCGAACAACCGCGTAATGCCGGTGCTGCCACCGAAACCGGTGTTGCCACCGAAACCGCCAGGGCCGCCACCGCCGCCACCGTTGCCGGAGCCGCCGAGGACCCGGCCGAGGCCGTTGTAGCCCAGCGCGAGTTCGAGCAGGCTGTTATCGGTCGATCCACCGATATAGGGCCGAGAATCACTCGGCCACAAGCTGACCAGTGCGACGAACCAGCCGCCCGAGATCACCATGGCAGCAAAAGCGCCGAGCAGCTTGCCTATTCGACGCCAGAAGGTGATCGGCGCGGCGACGAGGAACACCAGACCGAATGCTGGCAACACCAGGAACGCCTGCATCATCTTGGTGAGAAAGCCGAATCCCACCGCGACACCGGCGACCGCGAGCCATCGCCCGCTGCCGTGCTCAGTGGCGCGCACCGTGCAATAGGCCGCGGCGACCAGCAACAGCACCAGCAATGCGTCCGGATTGTTGAATCGGAACATCAGTGCCGCAACAGGAGTCAGCGCCAGTGTGGCCCCGGCCAGCAGGCCCGCCGCCGGACCGCTCCAGCGCCGGACCGCACCGTAGAGCAGTCCGACCGATGCCACGCCCATCAGCGCCTGGGGCAGCAGCATCGACAACGAGCTGAAGCCGAGCAAGCGCCCCGACAATCCCATGACCCACAGTGCGGCGGGCGGTTTGTCGACGGTGATGGCATTACCGGCGTCGAGGGAACCGAAGAGCAGCGCCTTCCAGCTCTGTGTGCCCGCCTGCACGGCTGCCGCGTAGAACTCGTTGGCCCAGCCCGACCCGCTGAGCCCCCACAGATAGAGGGCGGCGGTCACTGCGAGCAGTGTCCACAGGCCGGGACGGGCCCAGCGGGGCTGGTCGCCGGAGCCGAACAACAGTCGGGTCCATCGGGTTTCCTGCCGTACCGAGCCATCCGGCTCGGCGTGTTCGGCACGCCATACGGGCGCTTCGGTAGCGGTAGTCATATTCCGATCCTGATCTGCGGACGTGAGTCCGATATTTGCGATTGCTGTGCAGTGTCTGTGTGGGTTAGGAGCTGTTGCGGTCAGGTCGTCGACGGTGACGCCGTCGATCTGGCGGACGGAGAAATTCGCCTCGACCCAGGCGGCTATCTCAGCGGTGTCCTGGCTGCCGCCACTGGATGCGCCGCGCATTCCGCCCATACCCCTCTTGCGTTGCGCCACATACTCCTTGAACACGGCGAGGGTGGGTGCGGAGTCGGTACCATTGAGGCCGCCTACGGCCATAACCGGTGCACGGGTGGCCAGCTGATAGCCAGCGACGTTATTCGAACCGACCGCGGCGGCGGCCCAGGTGTAGGTGCTCGCGTCGGATTCGGCGCGGCGCCGCGTCGATGTGGTCGGGAGATCCCGGCGAAGTCGTCGTCACACTTCGAGCGTGACGACCCGATGTCGTTCCAACCTCTGCCGCGGCTGTGGGTTGGCTGTGAGCCGACCGATCGGATCGTCAGGTGCTGGTCACGGCGGGATCCGCGGGCAATCGCACGGTGAATTCGGTGCGGCCGGGCGTGCTGTCCACCGCTATCTCGCCGCCGTGCGCCTTCACCACCGCGGCCACGATCGCCAGACCGAGTCCGGAACTCCCCGCGCGCCGCGAGCGCGACGAATCGCCGCGGGCGAATCGCTGAAAGATCTCCGGCTGCAACGCTTCGGGAATGCCGGGCCCGTCATCGGTGACGCGCCACACCGCACCGCCGCCGCCATCGAAGGCCAGCGCCGTGACGACCGTGGTGTCCGGACCGGTATGGACCCGGGCATTGGCCAGCAGGTTGGTCAGCACCTGATGCAATCGGGCGGCATCGCCGACGATCACCACGGGTTCGTCGGGCAGGTCGAGATCCCACTGCTGCTCGGGTCCGGCGATATGGGCGTCGCTCACCGCGTCGACGGTGAGCTGGGTCAGGTCGACCGACTCGTGTTCGAGCGGGCGGCCGGAATCCAGCCGGGCGAGCAACAGCATGTCCTCGACCAGCGCCGACATCCGCCGGGCCTCGGAGTCCACCCGGCCCATCGCATTGGCTACCTCACCGGGCACCTCCGCCCGTTTGCGTTGCGCCAGTTCGGCATAGCCGCGAATGGCCGCGAGCGGAGTGCGCAGTTCATGGCTGGCGTCGGCGAGGAATTGCCGGACCCGGGTCTCACTGGCGTGTCGGGCCGAGAGCGCGCCGGTGATGTGGTCCAGCATCCGGTTGACGGCCGAGCCGAGCTGCCCCACCTCGGTATGCGGATCGGCATCGTCTTGCGGAACCCGCACCGGCAGGGTGACCTCCCCACGATCCAACTGCAGATCGGCCACGCGCGCGGCGGTTGCCGCGACCCGATCCAGCGGCGCCAGCGCGCGGCGAATCAGCCAGATACCCACCGTGACCGCGAACACCAGCACGATCACGGTAACGATCACCAGCACCCACAACACCCACATGAGCGTCTCGTCCACGGATGCCAATGGCAGCCCGGTGACCACCGTTGTGCCCTGCCAGGTCCGGTCCGCGATCACGCGATAGCGGCCCTCGCCATCGATATTCACGGTGGTCGCCCTGCCGTTGGCCGCCGCCGCGGCGAGCTGTCGGCGGGCGGCATCCGATAGCGCGGCCTGTATGCCGTCGCCGCCGATCCGGCCCGCGGCGGTCACCGTGCCCCGATCGACGATCGCACCCACCGCATCGGGCTGGATGCCACGCCGGTCGAGGAACTCCGGCCCCGGTCCGGTGCTCTGCGGATGCGGCGGCGGGGGCGGCGGTGCGGACTGGTTGCCGGAAGACTCGCCGGGTGGCGGCCCCAGGCTCGGGCCGCCACCGGACTCGCCGAGCGAGCGCTTCTGCGCATCGATGAGCTGGGTATCGAGTTGGTGCACCAAGAACTGTTGCAGCGCGAACTCGGTCGCGACGCCGATGCCGACCACCACGGTCACCAGTAGCAGCGCCTGTCCGACCAGCAGCCGGGCTCGCAGCGACCACCGTCGCGGCGACCGCATGCGGCGCACCTCAGCCCGCGGGCTTGAGGACATATCCGGCTCCGCGCAGGGTGTGGATCATCGGCGCCCGACCGCTATCGATCTTCTTGCGCAGATACGACACGTACAGCTCGACGATATTGGACCGGCCGCCGAAGTCGTAACTCCAGACCCGATCCAGAATCTGCGCCTTGCTCAACACCCGCCGCGGATTGTGCATGAAGAACCGCAGCAGTTCGAATTCGGTGGCCGTCAACACAATCGGCGTACCCGCCCGGGTGACCTCATAGCTGTCCTCGTCGAGCACCAGATCACCGACCACGATCTGCGCGCCGCCGTCCTCGCTCGCCACCCCGGTGCGGCGCAGCAGCGCCCGCAGCCGCAGCACCACCTCTTCGATGCTGAACGGCTTGGTGACATAGTCGTCACCGCCCGCGGTGAGCCCAGCGATCCGGTCCTCCACCGAATCCTTCGCGGTCAGCAAGAGCACCGGCAGATGCGGAACCTGCGCGCGCAGCTTGCCGAGCACCTCGAGGCCGGTCATATCGGGCAGCATCACATCGAGCACCGCCACATCCGGCCTGGTCTCGCGCGCCCTGGTCACCGCCGTACGCCCGTCACCGGCCGTGCCGACCTCCCAGCCTTCGTACCGCAGCGCCATCGACAACATCTCGGCCAGGACCGGTTCGTCATCGACGACGAGCACAGTGATCGGACTGCCATCGGCGCGCCGCATGGCAGCTCGGTTGGCCGGGCTGTTTCCAGAGGTCATCGTGGACATGGGCCTCATACTCCGGGCGGTGGCTCGGCGGTGGCTATGCCCTGGCTGTGAACTTGCTGTGCGCGAAGCGGCACCGACCACCCCGCCGCAGGCGGGCTGCACCAGCTCCGGCCAACGAGGTTCGAGCCCGCCGGACTAGGATTTCGCCGCGCTCAGTCGGCGATCGATGACGGCGAGCGCCAGTTCCGCCCAGCGGATGTTCTCCTGCTCGAAGGACACCCCGCGCATCAGGGTGAGGTAAGGGCCGACGTGCTCGGCCTCCAGCAGATACGCCTGTTCACTGCGCCCGTCGAGCAGCCGCGTCCGAAGTCGTTCGTAGCGGGCCAATTTCGCCTCGGCCCACTGTTTGCGCTCAGCGACAGCGGCGCGCACGGCCGGCCCGTCGCCGACATCCACTGCCTGCACCTTGACCAGCAGTTCGTCCCGGATCGCCGTGGGTTTCGGCTCCTCGGCGGTGAACGCGCGCAACGCTTCCCATCCCGCTTCGGTCAGCGAGTGCAATCGTTTGTTCGGCCTGCGCTCCTGCTGCACCACCCGCGTTCGGATCAGCCCTTCCTCGGCCATCCGATCGAGTTCGCGATACAGCTGCTGCGGAGTGGCCATCCAGAAGTTGGCCACCGACGCATCGAAGCCCTTGGCCAGGTCGTAGCCGGAGGCCTCGCCTTCGATGAGCGCGGCCAGCACCGCATTGCGTAATGCCATCGGGCCAGGCTATCACCTCGGCGATTATTCAAAAAATTGTCTACTCAGCTATGGACACCCTGCATCGATCCTCGCTAACCTTCGAGAAGCATAGTCAACAAATTGAGTATGAAGGTGAGAGATGCACCCCTTCCGCACAGCCGTCGAGGCCAACGATGCGGCAGCCATCGAGGCGCTGCTGGCCGACAATGTCGTATTCACCAGCCCGGTCGCGTTCAAGCCCTATCCGGGCAAGGCGCTCACCGCCGCGATCCTGCGCGGCGTCATGCGAGTATTCGAGGACTTCCACTACGTGCGCGAGATCGCCGATCCGGGCGGGCGCGATCACGCGTTCGTCTTCGAGGCGAAGGTCAATGGCAAGCAGCTCACCGGCTGCGACTTCCTACACTTCGACGCCGAGGGCAAGATCGACGACTTCATGGTGATGGTGCGCCCGCTCTCGGCGGCGACCGCACTGGCCGAGGCGATGAGCGCACAGTTCGAGCAGATCCAAACCGAAGCGCTCGCTGCTGTGGAGTCGAAAGGCGCTGACGCATGAGCGATTTCGATGCGATTGTGATCGGCGCCGGCAATGCCGGTCTGACCGCGGCCGCCACCCTGCAACGGGCGGGCGCGCGCACACTCCTGGTGGAGCGCCACAATGTGCCGGGCGGCTGCGGCACTTCGTTTCGGCGCGGGCGCTTCGAATTCGAGGTCGCACTGCACCAGCTGTCCGGGGTGGGTGTCGAGGGGCAGCCGGTCTCCCTGCGCGAGGGCCTGTTCCAGCAGCTCGATATCGCCGACAAGCTGGAATTCGTGCAGGAGCACGACCTGTACCGGGCGGTGATTCCCGGGCAGCTCGACCTGACCCTGCCCGCGGACTGGGAGGGTGCCATCACCGCGATCGAAGAAGCGTTCCCCGGCAATGGATCTCGGGCGCGGGCCTTCTTCGATCTGATCAAGGCGGTCGCCTTCTGGCACATCGCGGCCAAGCGCGGCATGCCCGCCGAGGAGATCGATCCTGCGCTGTTCGAGCATGCGCTGCGGCCCCTTCGCGCGGTGCTCGATGAGTACTTCGAAGACGAAGCGCTCAAGTGCGCGCTCGGTATCTATTGGACCTACCTCGGCCAGCCGCCGTCGAAGCTGCCCTTCCAGGATCTGGCGCTGACGCTGTTCGCCTATTTCGAATTCAAGCCGTGGCATGTGCGCGGAGGATCCCAGGCCATGTCGACCGCCATTCTGGATTCGTTCCTGCGGGCGGGCGGTGAGGTCCGGTTCAATACCGCCGTCGACGCCATCCTCACCGAGGCGGGGCGCGCGATCGGCGTCCGGCTGGAGGACGGGCAGGAGGTCACCGCGCCCGATATCGTCTCGAATGCTTCGCTGCCGGTCACCTACGGGATGCTCGGCGATATCGTGCCCACGGCCGTCCGCGATGATCTCGCCACCCGCCGCATCGGCGTCTCGGGCTTCGTACTGCATATGGGATTGGACGCCACCCCGGCGGAATTGGGCTTCACCACCAGCACGAGCTTCATCAATCTGGACGCCGATGACGACCGAACCCACGCCTCCTGGCACTCGCTCGAACCAGCGCGCGGGGTCTGCGTCTCCTCCTACGATGTCGCTCCCATCGGCTTCGCCCCGTCCGGCGCGACCCATATCAGCCTGATGACCCTGCAGTACGCCGACGCGTGGGACAACATTGCGCCACAGGACTACGCGCGCACCAAATTCGCCTATGCCGAGACCCTGCTCGATGTGGTCGAACACATTACACCCGGCATTCGCGACGCCATCGAAGAGGTCGATGTCGCAACGCCTTTGACGATGATGCGCTACCTCGGCCACCCCGGCGGCGCCATCTACGGCTACGACCAGGATGCCGCCGAGGGCTGGCTGTTCCGCAACAGCGAGCGCCGAACCCATGTCCCCGGACTGCATCTGGCCGGATCCTGGGCCGGTATCGGCGGCTTCCAGCCCACCCTCGAGGCGGGCGCCCGCGTCGCCCGCCGCCTGCTTCGCACCAAAGCCGCCTGAACGGAGCATCTTTCGTGACTCATCCACTCGCCGACCGCTTCGACGGCACCGCCGAAATCCTCGCCGAGATCGCCGCACGCACACCCGACACCCGCGACTATCACCGCGAAACCCACAGGACCATCGACGCATACCACCCCAAGCGGTTGCGGGTGGTGGTCACCGACGTGATCGGGGAGACCGCCACCAGCAAGACCTTCCGGATCGCGGCGGCCGATTCGGCTCCACTCCCGCCATTCCTGGCCGGACAGTACGTCAACGTCTTCATCGACGGCACCAGCAGGCCGTTCGCGATTTCCTCCAGCCCGGCCCGACTCGACCACTACGACCTGACCGTGCGCCGGGTACCCGGCGGTCGGATCAGCAATCTGCTCATCGACACCGTCGAGGTCGGGCACCATCTCACCACCACCGGTCCGATGGGCACCTTCCACCACAATCCGCTCTTCCACGGCGATGACGTGGTGTTCCTGGCGGGTGGGTCGGGAGTCGCCCCGGCGCTGAGCATGATTCGCGATATCGTCGACAATGAGCTGGCGCGTGGCTTCCACCTGGTCTACGGCTCACGGTCGGCCGATGACATCATCTTCCGCGACGAACTCGACGCGATCGCCGCCGCACATCCGAATATCCGCGTCGATTACGTGATCGCCGAACCGAATCCCGGCTGGCACGGACCGACCGGATTCCTGACCGCCGAGACGATCACCGCGCTGGTCGATGAACTGCGCGATCGGATGGTGTACGTATGCGGTCCGCAGGCGCTGTATCCCTATGCGCTGCAACAACTCACATCGCTCGGTCAGCGACGCCGCCGGATCCGCTTCGAGGCCAACGGGGCGCCCGCCGACCCCACCGCACAACCGCACTGGCCCGCGGGACTCGATGCGACCGAAGAGGTGACCGTCACCGTGGGCGCCACCTCGTTCCGCACACCACGCAACCGACCGCTGCTGGATGCGTTGGAAGATCAGGGCATCCGGCCCGAGGCCGCCTGCCGATCCGGCGAGTGCAGCCTGTGCCGCGTCCGGGTCTGCAAAGGCGAGGTCCACCATGCCGAGGAAGCGCGACTGCGCCTGTCCGACAGCCGGTTCGGCTACACCCACTCCTGCGTCGCCTACCCCCTCACCGACGTCGAAGTAGAGATCTGACCCGATCCGCCAGGTGCTGCCGACGGCCCGCCCGAGCCGTCGGCAGCGGCGCTCATGCCGCGGCGGACAGGGCCTCGAAGTCCTGATCGGTGAGCGTGATCGCGGCAGCCGCGATGTTCTCCTCGACGTGCGCGACGGTCGAGGTGCCCGGAATCGGCAGCAGCACCGGGGAACGGCGCAGCAGCCAGGCCAAGGCGAGCTGCGCGGGGCTGGCACCGTGCTGCTCGGCGATGGCGTCGAGCGGACCTCCGGGCTTGGCGAGTTCACCGGTGGCGATCGGGAACCACGGGATGAACGCGATATTCTCGGCCGCTGCGTAGTCGAGCACGGCCTCATCGGTGCGGTTGGCGAGGTTGTAGAGGTTCTGCACCGAGACGATGGTGGCGATTTCCCGAGCCTGCTTCAGCTGTTCGACACTCACCTGCGAGACGCCGATGTGGCGAATCTTGCCTTCCTGCTGCAGGAGTACGAGCTCGCCGAGCTGGTCGGCCAGCGGCACCTTCCGGTCGATGCGGTGCAGCTGGTAGAGGTCGATGCGATCGACGCCGAGGTGGCGCAAGCTCAATTCGGTTTGCTGGCGCAAATATTCGGGACGCCCCACCGGCCGCCAATCGCCGGGGCCGGAGCGGGTCAGCCCGCCCTTGGTGGCGATCACGAGGTCATCGGCATACGGGTGCAGTGCCTTTCGGATCAGCTGTTCGCTGACGAACGGACCGTAGGAGTCGGCGGTGTCGATAAAGTTGACGCCCAACTCGACCGCCCGCCGCAACACTCTTACCACCTCATCGGGATCCTTGGGATCACCCCAGACACCGGGTCCGGTGATCTGCATGGCGCCATAACCGAGCCGGTTGACGGGCAGATCCCCGCCGATGGCGAAGGTGCCCGACGCATCGGCGGGACGAGATTCGACATTCGTACTCATGGTGGTGGTTCTTTCTGGTTGGGGCGGTGCGTTGTTCACGGTAGGGCGCCTGTGAGCAACCCGCTGAGCAGTGCGGTAACGGCGGGGTCGAACAGTCGCCAGGCCTGGGGCGCGGATTCCAAGCCGATCACCATGGCGATACAGATATCGGCGGCCGCCGCGGGCGACACCTGCTCGGCGGTGCCCGCCGCGGTGAACAGTCCGACCAGCAGTTCGCGCAGGTCGGTGGTGAATGCGGTGCAGATATCGCCGAACAGGCGTGCCTTGTGGTCGAGCAATTCGGTTCCGTGCGGAGAATCGCCCTTCAGGTGCAGCACGAGGTCGAGTTTGGCCGCCAGCACCCCGCGAATACGTTGGGCCGCAGGGCTTTCCGTCGCGGCCGCCGCCTCGGCTCGCGCGAGCGCCTGAGTGTGCAGGCGTTCGGCGAGCCGCCGGACGGCGTCGTCCTTGCTGCGGACGTATTGATAGACCGCCGACCGGGACACCCCCATGGTGGCGGCGATGTCATCGACCGTGGTGCGCCGCACGCCGTAGCGGGTCAGGCACTCGTAGGTCGCGTCCAGCACCTCCGCGAGCCGGTCGGGGGCCATGATCAGGACAGCTTCTTCAGTAGTTCGTCGGCGACACCGGCCGAGGACGCCGGATTCTGGCCGGTGATCAGGTTGCGGTCGACCACCACATTCGGGGCCCAGGGATCGGCCTCGCGGAAGTCGGCGCCGATCGCGACCAGCCGGTCCTGCAGCAGCCACTTGGCCTTATCGGCGAAACCCGCCTGCGTCTCTTCGACATTGGTGAATCCGGTCAGGGCGTAACCGGCGAAGGCATTGCTGCCATCGGCCTTGGTCGCGGCGAGCAGCGCGGCGGGCGCGTGGCACACCACCGCCAGCGGCTTGCCGGAATCCAATGTGGCGCTGAGCAGTTCGCCCGAGGTGGCGTCTACCGCGAGATCTTCCATCGGGCCGTGGCCACCCGGGTAGAACACCGCGTCGTAGTCGGCGAGGCCGGCCCGCTCCAGCGCGATCGGGTTGTTCAGCTCGGTGCTGGTCGCGACCACGCCGGCCCGCTGGTCGGCGGTCTCCTGGCCGCCATTGACCTCGGGCGCGAGGCTGCCCTTGTCTACGGCCGGCACCACACCGCCCGGTGTGGCCACCACGATCTCGTGGCCTGCGGCCTTCAGCGCCTGAAAGGGCACCACGAACTCCTCGGCCCAGTAGCCGGTGGGGTGCTTGGTGCCATCGGCCAACGTCCAGTAATCGACGCCGGTCATCACGAAAAGAATCTTCGACATGGGTTGTCTCCGTAGGTCGGAGCCCGGTTGTGAGCTCGCTCATCGAGTTGCGTCGCGCTGGCCCGAGTGCCCTCGTCCAGTGGATGAGCTGACGTTCTGTGCTCGATTCGTCAGCAGCGACAGCGTCGAACGTAGCCCCGCCCGATCAAGGTTGACCAATAGAATTGGCTATTTGAGACATCGAAATTCCGATGGATCGCACCGAATGTGCGTTGAATCACATCCCCGGCAACGATCCTGCGCGGATTATCGAATTTTGTTTCCACCAAAACGTCTGCACCACCTGTATGCCGTCAGCAGATCAGGTAAATCGACATCTCACCAATGGGTAATGCCGACTTGACAGCCAACTGACCGTCAACTAACGTCCCAACGTTGATCTAACGAAAGGCTCTCCACCCAATGGGTAATAGCTGGCTGCGTAGCCTGTCCCCCTCTTCGGGGAATGGATCCCATAAATTGATCTGCTTTCCTCACGCCGGCGGCTCCGCCATATCTTTCGGCCCATTGGCCGAGTGCACGGGATCAGAGTACGACGTTCTTGCCGTCCAGTATCCGGGACGACAGGACAGAAGACATGAACCGCTCGTGGACAACATTTCCGACCTCGTCGATGGCCTGCTGCCCGAGCTGATCGCGACGGTCGAGGATGCCGAGAATTTTTCCTTGTTCGGCCACAGCATGGGATCTGTCGTAGCCTTCGAGGCCGGTCGGCGGCTCGAGCAGGAATCAGGAGCGACCGCGCGCGTCCTGTTCGCCTCAGGTCGTCGCGCCCCTTCGTCGACGCACCGCGAGCAAGTGCACCTGCTGAGCGATCGAGAACTAGGTGATCTATTACTGCGCGTCGGCGGCACACCATCGGCATTGCTCGAGGATCCCGAATTTCGACAAATAATCCTGTCGATCGTCAGAAACGACTACCGAGCTATCGAGACCTACCGGTGCGATACGGACGCGATGATCCGGTGCCCCATAGTCGCAATTGCCGGCGACCGTGACCCCGATGCCGGTTTCGCGGAAATCGAGGCGTGGAGCGCACACACCTCAGGAAGCTTCTTCGCGAAATCATTTCCTGGCGGTCATTTCTTCATCGATTCGAATTGCCGCCCAATAGGGCAGCTGATCCGCGAGCACAGCTCACAAGCGCTGTTGAGCTAGGCGAGCATCGTCGCGGATCACCGCCCGCACGAACGTGCTCATCGCTCGCGCCTACTCGACTGCGTCATCCACAGAAATCGTGCAGAACCGAACGGGAGCAACATGTGGAGCTACGACCGGGTGAGGGCTGGCCCACCCGGTCGTTGTTTCCTAGCTCGCCCCCTTTTCGAGCCAGTCCTCGATCGCTCCCGCAACATCCACTGAGCCGTCCTCCAGCATGGTGAAATGATCAGCCTGCACCGTCACAACGGTGTGCGTTGCATCCCACGGTTGGGCCTGCCAATCCGCACGATCCGACGAGCTCCCCAGGAATGACCGTTCGCACTGGACGAACAACGTCGGCGTGACAACGGAGCCGAGCACCATCTCGTGGACCAGCTGCACATACCGGCCCATACCGGTCAACCGGGCCTGGTCGAAGCGACCGAACACAGCTTCGTTCGACACCATGTGTTCTGCCATCTCCCGAAGCATCCAACTGGTGTCATCGCGCACCCGATAGGTGTCCAACATGACCAGGCCGGCAGGCACCGGGCGGTCGGTCACTTCCAGGTACTGGGCGACGTGGTAGGCCAGCAGGCCGCCCGAGGAATATCCGAGCAGCACGAACGGCTCTCCCTGCGCAGCCTCGAGGACGCAGCGCGCCATCGCATCCAATGCCGCCGTTGGTGTCGCCGGCAGTGGCTCGCCCGCACCGAAGCCGATCAGCGGCAGTACCACGACGTCGCGGGCAGCTCGCAGATGCGATGCGATCCGGGCGTACTGCTGCGCGCCGCCGGTGGCCAGTGGCGGATTGAGGCAAATGATCCGGGGCAGGGCCGAGCCCGCAGCCAGTCGTGACGGCACCGGCAATCGGTCCAGTTCGTCGGCCGAAGAGAACTGCTCACGTAGTTCCGCCACCGCCCTCAGCAATGCAAAGCCCTTAGGAGCCTGGCCGTTCTCCACCGCGCCGCGGAACATCCCGTACAGCGAGTCGTCTTCGCCGACTTGATTGTTGGCCTTTCGTGAGTCTGTGTCGAGCTCGTTCTGCAGGTATCGGGCCAGTGCCCTCGGCGTTTTGTGATCGAAGATCGCAGCGGTCGACAGCGTCAGACCCGTCGAAGCATTGAGGGTGCTTCGCAACTCCATGGCAGCCAGTGAGTCGAATCCGGATTCGAGGAAGTCCCGCTCGGGGTCGAGGGCATCGACGCTTTCATGCCCCAGCAGACGGGCAGCGTTCTCGAGTATGTGCATCTCGAGCCACTGCGCCTGTTCGGACTCGGACAGTTGTGTCAGATGCCTGCGAAGCGCCGCCACGTCCTGCGTGCTGTTGCTCTGCCGGCGCCCGGTCTTCTTGGCCAGGTCGCTGAGCAGCGCAGGCACCGAGTCCCGAGCACGCAGTACGGCTAGGTCGATCTCGACCGGTACGTGCACCGGCCGCTCGGAAGTCGATGCCACATCGAACAATTCGAGTGCTCGATCGGCGGTCAGCGGTGAAAAACCTTGGCGGCGCATACGCTGCCGGTCAGCCTCGCCGAGCCACTGCGACAGTCCGGTTTCGATGTCCCACAAGCCATAGGCGAGCGAAGTGGCCGGCAAGCCTTCAGCGTGTCGGTGAGTCGCGAGAGCGTCGAGGAATACGTTGGCGGCCGCATAGCCTCCCTGGCCCGCGGGCAGTATCGAACCCGCCACCGATGAGATCATGACGAAGGCGGACAGTTCGGCTTCGCGGGTGAGCTCGTGCAGATGCCAAGCGGCGTCGGCCTTGGCACCGAGGGAGTAGTCGATCTGTTCCGGCGTCAAGGTATCGACCAGGCCGTTGTAGGCAACGCCCGCCGCGTGGACGATTGCCCCCAACGGATGCTCCGCGGGTATCGAGGCAAGAAGGTCTCGCACCGCGTCACGATCTGCGACATCGCAGGCAGATACACGAACCTGAGCGCCGAGAGCGCTCAGTTCCCTGATGAGATCCTCGGCGGCTGCTGGTCCGCGTCTGCCGGCGAGCAGCAGGTGCCGCACACCGTGCTCACTCACCAAGTGCTCGGCGATGTGGCGACCGATCCCGCCGGTACCACCGGTAATCAATACCGTCCGCTCAGGATCCCAGGCTATCCGCCGGTCCGATTCGGGCGACGCGGCGCGAATGAGCCGCGGCACCCACGTCCCCTCCGCATGGACAGCCAGTTCCGGCTCGCCCGTCAGCGCTGCGGCCACAAGTTGATCCGTCGTTGCCGCTTGGTGGGCCTCGATGAGCACGATCCGCCCCGGGTTCTCCGCCTGCGCCGCGCGCACCAGACCCCACACCGCAGCCAGAGCGGGGTCGGCCGTGGTGCCGGTGATCACAGCCAAAGTGCTTGCGGCGTACCGCTCTTCGCTCAGGAACTGCTGAACGACACCGAGCGTGCGGTGCATGCCCGTGCGCAGCCGAACCGGCACGTCGACGCCGTCGACCGGAGGCCGCAGGAGCAAGACCGAGGCCGACTCCGCCGCGCCCCATTCGGCCCAGGCAACTCCCGCCGCGGATCGAAGCTCCGGACCGGGCCGCCACATGAGCTGGTACAGCGCGTCATGCGAGGACCGGGTTGCGGCCGAAAGCAGTTCGACGGACAACGGGCGCCACGCGAGGGACCGTACCGACAGCAATGGCGCGCCACCGGAATCGGCGATCGCCAGGGTGGCTTCGCCCTGATTCAGCCTGGTGATCCGGACCCGCACTCGCCGAGCGCCGTCGGCGTGCAAACGCACCGAAGACCAGGCGAATGGCACGACGGTCTGTCGCTCGGCATGCTCGTCTGCGCTCCGCAGACCGCCGACGGTCAGTGCGTGCAGGGCCGCATCGAGCAGCGCCGGATGCACGCCATAGCCTCGAGTAGCGGTGTGCTCGGGCAGCGCAACCTCGCCGTAGAATTCCTCGCCGCGACGCCACAGATCTACCAGCCCTTGGAAGGCGGGCCCGTAGTTGTACCCGTTGTCGGCGAGTTCATCGTAAGCGCCGTCCAACTTCACCTTCGTGGCACCGAGCGGCGGCCACTGCACAAAGTCAGCCCACTGTTGTGGCTCGTCGATCTCCCCGCCCGAGCTCACACTGCCTTGCGCATGGTGAGTCCAGGAGACTGCCGGATCGTCCTCGTCCTTACGCGAGTAGATGTCGAGCCGCCGGCGACCGGTCTCATCGCTGTCACCGACGATCACTTGGATCTGTACTCCGCCATGCCCTTCGAACACCAGCGGCGCCCGAAGAGTGAGTTCCTCCAGTTCCGGGCAGTCGACCTGGTCTCCGGCGTGAATGGCCAGCTCGACGAAGCCCGTGCCAGGCAGCAGCACCGTGCCGAGCACGTCATGATCGGCCAACCAAGGATGGGTGACCGTCGACAGGCGGCCGGTGAGTCTGACGCCCCCGCCCTCCGGCTGCACCACCAATGCACCCAGCATGGGGTGTTCGATGGACCGCAGACCGAGCGCGGATGCCTCTGCGGTGTGCAGCTGCCCCGTGGCCCAGAAGCGGCGGTGCTGGAAGCTGTAGGTCGGCAGGTCTATCTTCGCGCCGCCGGAACCGGCGTAGTAGCTCGTCCAATCCACCGTCGAGCCGGTGACGTGCAACCGGGCCAGGCCCGTCAGCATGGTCGCGGGGTCCGCATTGTTTCGTCTGGTCAGAGCGATTGTGGTTGCGGTGTCGAGCGTCTGGGCGATCATCGGGGTCAGCACGGCGTCGGGCCCGACCTCGGCGAACCGGGACACGCCCATACCCGCCATCGCGACAACGGCGTCGGCGAACCGCACCGTGTCCCGAACCTGACCCACCCAATACGACGGATCCGACATCTCGTGCTCGACACGCGCACCGGTCACCGTCGACACCAACGGAATACTGGGGAGACCGAACGCCAAACCCTCGATCGCCGTGGCGAACTCGGCCAACATCGGCTCCATCAACGCCGAATGGAAAGCATGCGAAACCCGCAATCGGTGTGTGCGCCAACCACGTTCGGCACACGCATCGGCGACAGCGACGACATCATCTTCGACACCGGAGACCACCACTGCGGCGGAGCCATTGACCGCGGCGATCGACACCCCGCCGGCCAGCAGCGGCAGCACGTCGTCCTCGGCGGCGCCGACCGCGACCATCGCTCCACCCGCGGGCAGCGCTTGCATCAACCGGCCACGCGCAGCGACCAGCACACACGCATCCGACAAGGACATCACTCCGGCTACATGCGCAGCGGCGACTTCTCCGATCGAATGTCCAGCCAGCACATCCGCACGGACTCCCCAGGATTCGAGCAGCCGGTACAGCGCCACCTCGAACGCGAACAACCCAGCCTGCGCGAACACCGTCGCATCGATCAGATCGTCGGACGACAGCGTCACACTCAACGAAACCGACTGCCCCAGCAGCGGATCCAACTCAGCGACGATCGCGTCGAAAACCTCGGCGAACACCGGATACGCACCGCGCAACTCGGCGGCCATACCGGCCCACTGCGCACCCTGACCGGAAAACACCACACCCGTGGAACCGGCCACCACACGACCGGACACCACACCCGGCACCTGCTCACCAGCAGCCAACGCCCGCACACCAACACAGTGGTCAGCCAGGACAACGGCACGATGCTCGAATACAGCACGCGTCGACGCCAACGAAAAACCGACATCCACCGGATCCGGATCGTGATCACCCACATGCGATGCCAGTCGGGCAGCCTGACCGGCAAGAGCCTCGTCATTGCGCGCCGAGACCACCCACGGCAGCACCCCACCGGCCGGGACGGTCCTGACCACCGGCACCGGAGCCGGGTCCGCTAGCGGGGCCTGTTCGACGATGATGTGAGCATTCGTGCCGCTGATACCGAAGGACGACACACCAGCACGACGCGGCCGGTCCGTGTCCGGCCACGGCACCGATTCGGTCAATAGCCGGATATGGCCTTCGCTCCAGTCGACCTTGGTGCTGGGGGCATCGACGTGCAGCGTCTTCGGCAACACGCCATGACGCATCGCCATCACCATCTTGATCACACCACCCACGCCAGCCGCAGCCTGAGCATGACCGATATTCGATTTCAACGACCCCAACCACAGCGGACGATCCGGCTCGCGACCCTGGCCGTAAGTGGCGAGCAGCGCTTGGGCCTCGATCGGATCACCCAAAGTCGTACCGGTGCCATGGGCTTCCACCACATCGACCTCGACCGGCGACACCCCGGCATTCGCCAACGCCTGACGGATGACCCGCCGCTGCGACGGACCATTCGGCGCAGTCAAACCATTCGACGCACCATCCTGATTTATCGCCGAACCAGCAACCACCGCAAGAACTTCATGCCCATTGCGGCGAGCGTCGGACAGCCGTTCCAGCACCAGAACACCGGTACCCTCGGCCCAACCCACACCATCAGCCGCATCGGCGAACGACTTACACCGACCATCCGGCGACAAGCCCCGCTGACGGCTGAACTCGACAAATGTTTCCGGGGTAGCCATCACCGTCACACCACCGGCCAACGCGAGATCACACTCCCCCGAGCGCAACGACTGCGCAGCCAAATGCATCGCCACCAGCGACGACGAGCACGCCGTATCCACCGACACCGCCGGGCCTTCCAATCCCAGCGTGTAGGCGATGCGGCCGGAGACCAAACTGCCGGCCGCGCTGTTCCCGGTTCCCTGGGCGTAGTCGTGGTACATCACACCGGCAAAGACACCAGTTGAGCTGCCACGCAACACCGCTGGGTCGACACCGGCGCGCTCCAACGCCTCCCATGTCGTCTCCAACAGTTGCCGCTGCTGAGGATCCATCATCGTGGCCTCGTTCGGGCTGATCCCGAAGAAATCCGGATCGAAATCGGCAGCAGTGTGCAGGAAACCGCCTTCCCGGGTGTAGGACTTGCCCGCGCGGCCAGGTTCCGGATCGTAGATGCCATTGATATCCCAGCCTCGGTCGGCCGGGAGCGTCGTTACCGCATCCCCGCCGATACGGACCAGTTCCCAGAGTTCCTCGGGGGAAGTGACCCCGCCGGGGTAACGGCAGGCCATTCCGACCACGGCGATCGGATCGTCGTCAATAGCTCTGCTGGCAGTGACCGCGACGTCCCGACTGGTACCGACGAACTCATCGGCCAGATATTTCGCCAGGGCCTGGGGTGTCGGGTAATCGAACACCAAAGTCGCGGGCAACTGCAGACCCGTGACGGCTTTCAGGGCGTTGCGGAACTCGACAGCAGTGAGCGAATCGAAGCCCAGCTCGTTGAAGGCCCGATCCACCGCGATCGCACTCGCGTTCTGGTGACCGAGGATGGTGGCGACCTGGCCACGCACGATCTCCACGAGCACACCGAAGCGTTCACTGTCGGGAGTATTCGCCAAACGAGCACGCAGCGCCGTGAAGGCGCCCGAGGCCGCTTTGCGGCGCGCAGGGAGCAGACCCGCTAATAGTGCCGGCGCGGCGATCCCCGCGCTGCGAATGCTATCCAGATCGAGACGAGCGAGAATGGGAGCCGCAGCGTCGATCTCGGTAGCGGCGTCGAAAAGTGCGAGTCCTTGTTCCTCCGAGAGTGGCAGCACACCGGAACGAGACATGCGCTGCCGGTCCACGTCGCTGAGTTCCCCGGCCATGCCCCCGTCCCACAGACCCCAGGCCAAAGACTGACCGCAAAGGCCCGAAGCCCTGCGGTGCGCCGCCAACGCATCCAGACACGCATTGGCCGCGGCATAGTTACCCTGACCAGGGCTGCCCAACACACCGGCCACCGAACTGAACAACACGAACGCCTTCAACGGCAACCCAGCGGTCAGCTCATGCAAATGCAACGCAGCATCGACCTTCGGCCCCAACACCGCATCCAACCGGGTTGGGGTCAGCGAAGCGACAGCACCATCATCGAGCACCCCAGCCATATGGAACACACCCGTGAGCGAGTGGCCGGCAGGCACATCGGCCAACACCTCGGCAAGCGCGCCACGATCGGCGACATCACAAGCAACGAACTCCACCTCCGCACCCAAACCCTGCAACTGCTCCCGCAACTCGGCAGCGCCGGAAGCAGACTCACCACGGCGGCTCAACAACACCAGGTGACGGACACCGCATGCATCCACCAAGTGCCGGGCGAACAACCCACCGAGCAACCCACTCGCACCGGTGATCAGAACCGTGTCCTCCGGACCGAAAGCGGTAGTCGCCAAAGCAGTCTCGGCAGACGCGACCGCGGTGGAATCGACACGGACCAGCCGCGCGATATGCACCTGCCCGCCGCGCACGGCCACCTGCGGTTCCCCCACAGCCAGAATCCCACCCAGCAGGCCCTCGAGTTCGGAACCAGCATCGTCGGAACCAGCATGGTCGGAACGAGCATCGTCGAAACCAGCATCGTCGGAACCAGCATCGTCGGAATCGTTGTCTATCAACACGATCCGACCAGGGCTCTCCGCCTGCGCAGAACGCACCAAACCACACACCGCAGCACCGGCCAGATTCGTAATATCTTCCCCGGCAACCGACACCGCACCACTGGTCCGAACCACCAACACCGACTCGCTGAACCGCTGATCAGTGATCCAAGACTGAAGCACCCGCAGCACACCATGAGTCGCAGCACGAACGGCGCTGGGATCGTTACCCGTCGGGCACTCAAGAACCACCGCTGCCGGGACCTCGTCACCAAGATCCGCCCATCGCACGCTGGTCACCTCAGCGTCGGTCACCACGGTCGGTGTCCACCCAACCTCGAACAACCCATCACCGACAGCGGAGGCACCGGCCGTGAGCTGCCCGGGATCGATCGGCCGAGAAACCAACTGCCGCACCGACGCCACCGCAGCACCCGACGAATCCGCCAGATCCAGCGCTACCGCGTGCGCACCGACGCGAGTGAGGCGAACACGCAGTGCGCCTGCTCCGGTCGCGTGCACAGCGACGCCGGACCACTCGAACGGCAACGCGAGTCCGGTCCCGTCCGCCGGCATATGGTCGGCCACGCGCAGCGCGTGCAGAGCGGCATCGAGCAGCGCCGGATGCAGACCGAAGCGTTCCGCCTCGCTTCGGGCTTGTTCGGGCAATTCGACCTCGGCGTAGAGCAGCCCGTCGGATCCACGCCACACCGACCTCAACGCCTGGAACACCGGACCATACCGGTAGCCCTGCGCATCGAGTAAGTCGTAAACACCATCGATATCGACCACGGTGGCACCCGCGGGCGGCCACTGCACCAGATCCACCGGCGCAGTATCGGGTCCCGGGACAAGCACACCCTCGGCGTTCAACGTCCACGACCCCGCCGAATCGACGCCATCATCAGGGCAAGAGAAGATCCGCACCCCGCGACGCCCCGACTCGTCTGCGGTATCAACCACAATCCGCGCCGCAACCCCACCGGACTCCGACAGCACCAGCGGAGCCCGCAAGACCAACTCTTCCACCATCGAGCAGCCGACCTGCTCCCCGGCATGGAGGGCGAGTTCGACCAAACCGGTACCGGGGAACAACACCGTGTCCATCACCATGTGATCGGCCAGCCACGGATGCGTCTGAACCGACAGGCGACCGGTCAGAGTTACCGCGTCGGAGTCCGGCTGCGACACCACCGCAGAAACCAAAGGATGCCCAGTACCCACCAAACCCATCGACCGAGCATCACCACCACCAGCAGACCCCTCGGCCAACCAATACCGCCGACGCTGAAAAGCATAGGTAGGCAAATCGATTCGCTGCGCTCCAGAGCCAGCGTAGAAACCGGCCCAATCCACATCGGCACCCGAAACGAACAAACCGGCCACCCCACCCAACAACGTAGACGGACCAGCCTGATCCCGACGCGCCAACGCCACCACCACAGGCGCCGCGGAAGCCGAAGCCGAAGCGCCCGCCTGACCATCGTCGAGAGTCTGGGCGATCATCGGGGTCAGCACCGCATCGGGCCCGACCTCGGCGAACCGGGCCACGCCCACACCCGCCATCGCGACAACGGCGTCGGCGAACCGCACCGTGTCCCGAACCTGACCCACCCAATACGACGGATCACACATCTCATCGACGACACGGGCACCGGTCACCGTCGACACCAACGGAATGCTGGGGCGAGCGAACGCCAAACTTTCGATCGCCGTGGCGAACTCGTCCAGCATCGGCTCCATCAACACCGAATGGAAAGCATGCGAAACACGCAACCGCTTCGTCCGCCAACCCCGGTCCGCGCACGCCTCGACAACAGCATCAACATCGACTTCCACGCCCGACAACACCACCGACGACGGACCGTTCACCGCAGCGATCGACACGCGACTTGCCGACACGTCACCGGCCGCCAGCAGCGCACGCACGTCGGTCTCGGAGGCTTCGACAGCGACCATCGCTCCACCTGCAGGTAGCGCCTGCATCAACCGGCCGCGCGCCGCCACCAGCACACACGCATCCGGCAGCGACAACACCCCGGCCACATGCGCGGCAGCCACCTCACCGATCGAATGACCCGCCACGACATCCGCACGGAATCCCCAGGATTCGAGCAGCCGGAACAACGCCACCTCGAACGCGAACAACCCCGCCTGCGCGAACACCGTCGCATCGACCAGATCCTCGCTCGTCAGCGCCACGCTCAGCGACACCTGCTGCCCTAACAGCGGATTCAGCTCGGCGACGATCCCATCGAAATGCTCCGCGAACACCGGATACGCACCGTGTAGCTCAACGGCCATACCCGCCCACTGTGCGCCTTGACCGGAGAACACCACACCAGTCGAACCCGGTACCACACGACCGGACACCACACCCGGAATCGTTTCGCCACGCCCCAAAGCCTGTGTACCGGCCCGCAAGCCGTCGCGCTCCGGTGACAACAGCACAGCCCTGTGATCGAACAACCCTCTCGTCGTCACGAGCGAGAAGCCGATATCAAACGGGTCGCAGTCGTCGTTGTCCACATGAGACGCCAGGCGATCAGCCTGATCGGCGAGAGCCTTGCCACTGCGCGCCGAGACCACCCACGGCAGCAAGACACCGGCCGGGACGGTCTTGACCACCGTGGCCGAGACCTGCTCCGCGTCCGGGGCCTGTTCGATGATGAGGTGTGCGTTGGTGCCGCTGATACCGAACGACGACACACCGGCGCGACGCGGCCGATCCACCACCGGCCACGCCATCGACTCGGTCAACAACCGCACATCGCCCTCGGACCAATCGACCTTGGTACTGGGCTGATCCACGTGCAGCGTTCGGGGTAGTACCCCATGCTGCATCGCCATCACCATCTTGATCACACCACCCACACCCGCCGCAGCCTGAGCATGACCGATATTCGACTTCAACGACCCCAACCACAACGGACGATCCCGCTCACGGTCCTGCCCATACGTCGCCAACAACGCCTGCGCCTCGATCGGATCACCCAACGTCGTACCCGTCCCATGGGCCTCGACCACATCCACCTCACCCGCAGACACCCCGGCATTGGCCAACGCCTGCCGGATCACCCGCTGCTGCGACGGACCATTCGGGGCAGTCAAACCATTCGAGGCACCGTCTTGATTCACTGCTGAACCGGCGAGCACCGCCAGAACCTGATGGCCGTTGCGGCAGGCATCGGAAAGCCGCTCCAACACCAACATCCCGGCACCTTCGGACCACCCGACCCCATCGGCCGTGTCGGAGAAGGACTTACACCGACCATCCGGGGACAACCCGCGCTGGCGGCTGAACTCCACAAAGGTCTCCGGTGTCGCCATCACCGTCACACCACCGGCCAACGCCAGATCGCATTCCCCCGACCGCAACGACTGCGCCGCCCAATGCATCGCCACCAGCGACGACGAGCATGCCGTATCCACCGAGACGGCCGGGCCTTCCAATCCCAGCGTGTAGGCGATACGACCCGACACCAAACTGCCGGCCGCACTGGCTCCGCTCCCCTGCGGGTAGTCGTGGTACATCACACCGGTGAACACCCCGGTCGAGCTGCCACGCAGCACCGCCGGGTCGATACCGGCGCGCTCCAATGCCTCCCACGAGGTCTCCAGCAGCAACCGCTGCTGCGGATCCATCATTGTGGCCTCGTTCGGGCTGATCCCGAAGAAGTCCGCGTCGAATTCTGCTGCCGCATACAGGAATCCACCCCGGCGGGTATAGGTCTTGCCTGCCTTGCCGGGTTCGGGATCGTAGATGCCGTCGATGTCCCAGCCACGATCCACCGGCAACTCACCGGTGGTATCGACGCCCGACATGACCAGCTGCCACAGCTCCTCCGGCGAGGCGACACCACCTGGATAACGACAAGCCATCGCCACCAGAGCAACCGGCTCGTCGCCAGCTCTGCTGGCGGTAACCGCGACGTCCCGACTGGTACCGACGAACTCATCGGCCAGGTACTTCGCCAAAGCCTGAGGCGTCGGATAATCGAACACCAAAGTCGCAGGGAGTTGCAGACCCGTGACGGCTTTCAGGGCGTTGCGGAACTCGACAGCACTGATCGAATCGAAGCCCAACTCGTTGAAGGCCCGATCCACCGCGATCGCACTCGCGTTCTGGTGACCGAGGATGGTGGCGACCTGACCACGCACGATCTCCACGAGCACACCCAAGCGTTCACTGTCAGGAGTATTCGCCAAACGAGCACGCAGCGCCGTGAAAGCGCCCGAGGCCGCTTTGCGGCGCGCAGGGACCAGTGTGGAAAGCACTGCAGGCGCGGCAAATCCGGCGCTGCGCATGGCATCCAGATCCAATCGGGCAAGGAAGACGGCGGCGGTGTCCATCCCTGTCGCGGCGTCGAAAAGTGCGAGACCCTGTTCCTCCGACAGCGGCAGCACACCCGAACGAGACATGCGCTCACGGTCGACCTCGCCGAGTTCCCCGGCCATACCCCCCTCCCACAGACCCCAGGCCAAAGACTGACCGCAAAGGCCCGAAGCCCTGCGGTGCGCCGCCAACGCATCCAGACACGCATTTGCCGCGGCATAGTTACCCTGACCAGGGCTACCCAACACACCGGCCACCGAACTGAACAACACGAACGCCTTCAACGGCAACCCAGCGGTCAGCTCATGCAAATGCAACGCAGCATCGACCTTCGGCCCCAACACCGCATCCAACCGATCCGCAGTCAGCGAACCGATAGCACCATCATCGAGCACCCCAGCCATATGGAACACACCCGCGAGCGGGTGACCGGCAGGCACATCGGCCAACACCTCGGCGAGCGCGCCACGATCGGCGACATCACAAGCAACGAACTCCACCTCCGCACCCAAACCCTGCAACTGCTCCCGCAACTCGGCAGCGCCGGAAGCCGACTCACCACGGCGGCTCAACAACAGGAGTCGGCGCACACCGTGTGCGTCCACTAGGTGCCGGGCGAACAACCCGCCGAGGTAGCCGCTGGCACCGGTGATCAGAACTGTGTCGTCCGGACCGAAGGAATCGGTTGCTGAAGCGGTTGCGGCAGTGGAGACGGCTCGGGCGAGTCGCGCTCTGTGCACCTGCCCGCCGCGTACGGCCACCTGCGGTTCGCCCGCAGCCAGAATCCCACCCAGCAGCCCACCGAGTTCGGAACCGGCATCGTCGGAATCGTTGTCTATCAACACGATCCGACCAGGGCTCTCCGCCTGCGCCGAACGCACCAAACCACACACCGCAGCACCGGCCAGATTCGTAATATCTTCCCCGGCAACCGACACCGCACCACTGGTCCGAACCACCAACACCGACTCACCGAACCGCTGATCAGCAATCCAAGACTGCAGCACCCCCAGCACACCATGAGTCGCAGCACGAACGGCAGCGGGATCGCTACCCACCGGGCACTCCAACACCACCGCAGCCGGGACCTCGTCACCGAGTGCAGCCCAAGACACTGCCGCGGCTTCGACCTCGGACACCGAGATCGGCGTCCACCCGACCTCGAACAACGCATTACCGACAGTAGACGCACCAACCGTGAGCTGCGCGGGATCTATCGGCCGAGAAACCAACTGCCGCACCGACGCCACCGCAGCACCCGACGAATCCGCCAGATCCAAAGCAACACCGCGCTCACCGACGCGGGCGAGCCGAACACGCAGTGCGCCTGCACCGGTCGCATGCACCGTGACACCCGACCACTCGAACGGCAACGCCAGCCCGTCTCCCCCCACCGACCTGTCATCAGCAAAACGCAACGCGTGCAACGCCGCATCCAACAACGCCGGATGCAGACCGAAGCGTTCCGCCTCGCTTCGGGCTTGTTCGGGCAATACGACCTCGGCGTAGAGCAGCCCGTCGGATCCACGCCAGACCGACCTCAACGCCTGGAACACCGGACCATACTGGTAGCCCTGCGCATCGAGTGAGTCGTAAACACCATCGATATCGACCACGGTGGCACCCGCGGGCGGCCACTGCACCAAATCCACCGGCGCACTATCGAGTTCCTGGGCGAGCACGCCTTCGGCGTTCAGGCTCCATGACCCCGCTGGATCGACATCACCATCGGGGCGGGAGAAGATCCGCACCGCGCGACGCCCCATCTCGTCTGCGGTATCGACCACAATCCGCGCCGCAACCCCGCCGGACTCCGACAGCACCAGCGGAGCCCGCAAGACCAACTCTTCCACCATCGAGCAGCCGACCTGCTCCCCAGCGTGGAGGGCGAGTTCGACCAAACCGGTACCAGGGAACAACACGGTATCCATCACCATGTGATCGACCAGCCACGGATGCGTCTGAACCGACAGGCGACCGGTCAGAGTTACCGCGTCGGAGTCCGGCTGCGACACCACCGCAGAAACCAAAGGATGCCCAGTACCCACCAAACCCATCGACCGAGCATCACCACCACCAGCAGACCCCTCGGCCAACCAATACCGCCGACGCTGAAAAGCATAGGTAGGCAAATCGATTCGCTGCGCTCCAGAACCAGCGTAGAAACCAGCCCAATCCACATCAGCACCCGAAACGAACAAACCGGCCACCCCACCCAACAACGTAGACGGACCAGCCTGATCCCGACGCGCCAACGCCACCACCACAGGCGCCGCGGAAGCCGAAGCCGAAGCGCCCGCCTGACCATCGTCGAGAGTCTGGGCGATCATCGGGGTCAGCACCGCATCGGGCCCGACCTCGGCGAACCGGGCCACGCCCACACCCGCCATCGCGACAACGGCGTCGGCGAACCGCACCGTGTCCCGAACCTGACCCACCCAATACGACGGATCACACATCTCATCGACGACACGGGCACCGGTCACCGTCGACACCAACGGCAACCTCGGCCTAGCGAACACCAAACCCTCGATCGCCGTGGCGAACTCGGCCAGCATCGGCTCCATCAACACCGAATGGAAAGCATGCGAAACACGCAACCGCTTCGTCCGCCAACCAATCTCGGCACACCGATCAGCAACGGCGACGACGTCGGCTTCGATACCGGAGAGGACCACAGATGACGGACCGTTCACCGCCGCGATCGACACCCCACCATCCAGCAGCAGTGGCAGCACATCAGCATCCGAAGCACCCACCGCCACCATCGCCCCACCAGCGGGCAGTGCCTGCATCAACCGGCCGCGCGCCGCCACCAGCACACACGCATCCGGCAGCGACAACACCCCGGCCACATGCGCGGCAGCCACCTCACCGATCGAATGACCCGCCACGACATCCGCACGGAATCCCCAGGATTCGAGCAGCCGGAACAACGCCACCTCGAACGCGAACAACCCCGCCTGCGCGAACACCGTCGCATCGACCAGATCCTCGCTCGTCAGCGCCACGCTCAACGAAACCGATTGCCCCAGTAGCGGATCCAACTCCGCGACGATCGCGTCGAAAGCCTCGGCGAACACCGGGTACGCACCGTGTAGCTCAGCAGCCATACCCGCCCACTGAGCGCCTTGACCCGAGAACACCACACCCGTCGACCCCGGCACCACACGACCGGACACCACACCGGGACCGGATTCGCCGCGACCCAACGCTTGCGTACCGGCCCACAGGCCGTCGCGCGCGGGTGACAACACGACGGCCCGGTGGTCGAACAACACTCTCGAAGCGATAAGTGAGAAGCCGATGTCGATCGGGTCGCGGTCGTGGTCCTGGACATGCGATATCAGGCGGCTGGCCTGCTCGGCACGGGCCTCGTCACTGCGCGCCGAGACCACCCACGGCAGCACGCCACCAGCCGGGACGGTCTTCGCCACCTGCACCGGAGCCTGTTCCGCCTCCGGTGCCTGTTCGATGATGACGTGCGCATTGGTGCCGCTGATACCGAACGACGACACACCGGCGCGACGCGGCCGATCCACCACCGGCCACGCCATCGACTCGGTCAACAACCGCACATCGCCCTCGGACCAATCGACCTTGGTACTGGGCTGATCCACGTGCAGCGTTCGGGGTAGTACCCCATGCTGCATCGCCATCACCATCTTGATCACACCACCCACACCCGCCGCAGCCTGAGCATGACCGATATTCGACTTCAACGACCCCAACCACAACGGACGATCCCGCTCACGATCCTGCCCATACGTCGCCAACAACGCCTGCGCCTCGATCGGATCACCCAACGTCGTACCCGTCCCATGGGCCTCGACCACATCCACATCACCCGCAGACACCCCGGCATTGGCCAACGCCTGCCGGATCACCCGCTGCTGCGACGGACCATTCGGGGCAGTCAAACCATTCGACGCACCATCCTGATTCACCGCCGAACCGGCAATAACCGCAAGAACTTCATGGCCATTGCGGCGAGCGTCGGATAAGCGCTCCAACACCAGCACGCCAACACCCTCGGCCCAACCCACACCATCGGCCGCGTCAGCAAACGACTTACACCGACCATCCGGGGACAACCCGCGCTGACGGCTGAACTCGACAAAGGTTTCCGGTGTCGCCATGACAGTCACACCACCGGCCAACGCCAGATCGCACTCACCCGACCGCACCGAACCCGCAGCCAAATGTAGGGCCACCAATGACGACGAGCACGCCGTATCGACCGACACCGCCGGGCCTTCCAATCCCAGCGTGTAGGCGATGCGGCCGGAGACCAAACTGCCCGCCCCGCTACCACCGAGCCCCTGCGCGTAATCGTGGTACATCACACCGGCGAACACACCGGTCGAGCTGCCACGCAGCACCGCCGGGTCGATACCGGCGCGCTCCAACGCCTCCCACGAGGTCTCCAGCAGCAACCGCTGCTGCGGATCCATCATCGTCGCCTCATTGGGACTGATCCCGAAGAAGTCCGCATCGAAATCGGCTGCCGAATAAAGGAATCCACCCCGACGGGTGTAGATCTTGCCTGCCTTGCCGGGTTCGGGATCGTAGATGCCGTCGATGTCCCAGCCACGATCCACCGGCAACTCACCGGTGGTATCGACGCCCGACATGACCAGCTGCCACAGATCCTCCGGCGAGGCAACGCCAGCCGGATAACGGCAGGCCATTCCGACCACGGCGATCGGATCGTCGTCAATAGCTCTGCTGGCAGTGACCGCGACGTCCCGACTGGTACCGACGAACTCATCGGCCAGGTACTTCGCCAAAGCCTGAGGCGTCGGATAATCGAACACCAAAGTCGCAGGGAGTTGCAGACCCGTGACGGCCTTGAGGGCGTTGCGGAACTCGATAGCGGTGAGCGAATCGAAGCCCAGCTCGCTGAAGGCCCGATCCGCCGCGATCGCATTCATGTCCTGGTGACCGAGGATGGTGGCGACCTGACCACGCACGATCTCCACGAGCACACCGAAACGCTCATCGTCGGGAATGCCGGCCACGCGGGCGCGTAGCGCCGTGAAGGCACCCGAGGCCGCTTTGCGGCGCGCAGGAATCAGACCGGTCAATAGTGACGGCACGGCGATCCCCGCGCCGCGAATGCTCGCCAGATCGAGACGGGCAAGGACGGGAGCTACTGCGTCGATCTCGACAGCAGCATCGAAAAGTGCGAGACCTTGTTCCTCCGACAGCGGCAGTACACCCGAACGGGACATGCGCTCACGGTCGACCTCGCCGAGTTCCCCGGCCATACCCCCGTCCCACAGACCCCAGGCCAAAGACTGACCGCAAAGGCCCGAAGCCCTGCGGTGCGCCGCCAACGCATCCAGACACGCATTGGCCGCGGCATAGTTACCCTGACCAGGGCTACCCAACACACCCGCCACCGAACTGAACAACACGAACGCCTTCAACGGCAACCCAGCGGTCAGCTCATGCAAATGCAACGCAGCATCGACCTTGGGCCCCAACACCGCATCCAACCGATCCGCGGTCAGCGAACCGATAGCACCATCATCGAGCACCCCGGCCATATGGAACACACCCGTGAGCGAGTGACCGGCAGGCACATCGGCCAACACCTGCGCAAGCGCACCACGATCGGCGACATCACAAGCAACGAACTCCACCTCCGCACCCAAACCCTGCAACTGCTCCCGCAACTCGGCAGCGCCAGAAGCAGACTCACCACGGCGGCTCAACAACACCAGATGACGGACACCGCATGCATCCACCAAGTGCCGGGCGAACAACCCACCGAGCAACCCACTCGCACCGGTGATCAGAACCGTGTCCTCCGGACCGAAAGCGGTAGTCGCCAAAGCAGTCTCGGCAGACGCGACCGCGGTGGAATCGACACGGACCAGCCGCGCGATATGCACCTGCCCGCCACGCACGGCCACCTGCGGTTCCCCCACAGCCAGAATCCCACCAAGCAGCCCACCGAGATCGGCATCGCCGGAACGAGCATGGTCGGAACCAGCATGGTCGGAACGAGCATCGTCGAAACCAGCATCGTCGGAACCAGCATCGTCGGAATCGGTGTCTATCAACACGATCCGACCAGGGCTCTCCGCCTGCGCAGAACGCACCAAACCACACACCGCAGCACCGGCCAGATTCGTAATATCTTCCCCGGCAACCGACACCGCACCACTGGTCCGAACCACCAACACCGACTCGCTGAACCGCTGATCAGTGATCCAGGTCTGCAGCACCCGCAGCACATCATGAGTCGCAGCACGAATAGCAGCGGGATCGTTACCCACCGGGCACTCCAACACCACCGCAGCCGGGACCTCGTCACCGAGTGCAGCCCAAGACACTGCCGCGGCTTCGACCTCGGACACCGAGATCGGCGTCCACCCAACCTCGAACAACCCATCACCGACAGCGGACGCACCGGCCGTGAGCTGCCCGGGATCGATCGGCCGAGAAACCAACTGCCGCACCGACGCCACCGCAGCACCCGACGAATCCGCCAGATCCAAAGCAACACCGCGCTCACCGACGCGGGCGAGCCGAACACGCACCGCGCCTGCACCGGTCGCATGCACAGCGACACCCGACCACTCGAACGGCAACGCCAGCCCGGCTCCCCCCACCGACCCGTCATCAGCAAAACGCAGCGCGTGCAACGCCGCATCCAACAACGCCGGATGCAGACCGAAGCGTTCCGCCTCGCTTCGGGCTTGTTCGGGCAATTCGACCTCGACATAGAGCAGCCCGTCGGATCCGCGCCACACCGACCGCAACGCCTGGAACACCGGACCGTACTGGTAGCCCTGCGCATCGAGTGAGTCGTAAACACCATCGATATCGACCACGGTGGCACCCGCGGGCGGCCACTGCACCAAATCCACCGGCACACTATCGAATCCCGGGACAAGCACACCCTCGGCGTTCAACGTCCACGACGGCACCGAATCGACGCCATCATCAGGGCAAGAGAAGATCCGCACCCCGCGACGGCCCGCGCCGTCCTCGCCACCGACAACGACACGCACCGCAACCCCGCCGGACTCCGACAGCACCAGCGGAGCCCGCAAGACCAACTCTTCCACCATCGAACAACCCACCCGCTCCCCGGCGTGCAGAGCAAGCTCCACCAAACCGGTACCGGGGAACAACACGGTATCCATCACCATGTGATCGGCCAGCCACGGATGCGTCCGCACCGACAACCTGCCACTAACAGCCACCCCATCTGAATCCGGCTGCGACACCACCGCCGAAACCAAAGGATGCCCGGTAGCCATCAAACCCATCGACCGAGCATCACCACCACCACCAGCAGACCCCTCGGCCGTCCAATACCGCCGACGCTGGAAGGCGTAGGTGGGCAAGTCGATTCGCCGAGCACCGGAACCGGCATAAAAACCGGCCCAGTCGACATCAGCACCCGAGACGAACAAACCGGCCACCCCACCCAACAACGTGGACGGACCAGCCTGATCCCGACGCGCCAACGCCACCACCACAGGCGCCGCGCCCGCAGCCCCCGCACTCACCGGCCCATCATCGAGAGTCTGGGCGATCATCGGAGCAAGCACGGGGTCGGGCCCGACCTCGGCGAACCGGGCCACGCCCATACCCGCCATCGCGGCCACCGCATCGGCGAACCGCACCGTGTTACGGATCTGACCCACCCAATACGACGGATCACACATCTCGTCGGTCACCCGCCGACCGGTCACCGTCGACACCAGCGGGATACTCGGACGGTTGAACACCACACCCTCGATAGCCCTGGCGAACTCGGCCAACATCGGCTCCATCAACACCGAATGGGACCCATGCGAAATACGCAACCTGCGTGTACGCCAACCCTGTTCAGCGCAACGATCGGCAACGGCCACGACTGCGTCCTCGACACCGGAGAGCACCACAGATGACGGACCGTTCACCACCGCGATCGACGCCCCGTCAGCCAGCAACGGCAGCACGTCGGCCTCGGAGGCACCGACAGCGACCATCGCGCCACCGGTGGGCAGCGCCTGCATCAACCGGCCACGGGCAGCCACGAGCACACAAGCATCCGGCAACGACATCACCCCGGCCACATGCGCGGCAGGGGGCTCACCAGTCGAATGACCCGCTATGACATCCGCGCGCACACCCCACGACTCGAGCAACCGATACAGCGCCACCTCGAACGCGAACAACCCCGCATGCGCGAACACCGTCTGATTGACCAGATCATCATCCGTCAACGCCACCGTCAACGAAACCGGCTGCCCCAGTAGCGGATCCAGCTCCGCGACGATCGCATCGAAAACCTCGGCGAATACCGGATACGCAGCACGCAGCTCCGCGGCCATACCCGCCCACTGACCACCCTGACCGGAGAACACCAACCCCGTCGAACCCGACACCGCTTGACCGGACACCACACCCGGTACCTGCTCACCAGCCGCCAATGCCCGTACCCCCGCGAGCAGACCATCACGGTTGTCAGCCAGGACAACAGCCCGATGCTCGAATACAGCACGCGCCGACGCCAACGAAAAACCTACGTCGACCGAATCCGCCTCGCCCACAGGCAATTCCGGGCCGCCGATGTGCACAGCCAACCGAGTAGCTTGACCGGCAAGGGCCGCACCACTACGCGCCGAAACCACCCACGGTAGTAAGCCGGCAGCCGGAGCGGTCTTCACCACCGGGTCCACCACCGACTCGGTCACCGGGGCCTGCTCCACGATGAGGTGAGCATTCGTGCCACTGATACCGAACGACGACACACCAGCACGACGCGGCCGACCCGTCACCGGCCACGACTGTGACTCGGTCAACAACTCGATATTGCCCTGGGACCAATCGACTTTCGTACTCGGCCGATCAACATGCAGCGTTCGCGGCAACACGCCATGACGCATCGCCATCACCATCTTGATCACACCACCCACACCCGCAGCAGCCTGAGCATGACCGATATTGGACTTCAACGACCCCAACCACAACGGACGATCCCGATCCTGCCCATACGTCGCCAACAACGCCTGAGCCTCGATCGGATCACCCAAAGTCGTACCCGTCCCATGGGCTTCGACCACATCCACATCACCCGCCGACAACCCGGCATTGGCCAGGGCCTGCCGGATCACCCGACGCTGCGACGGACCATTCGGCGCGGCCAAACCATTCGACGCACCATCCTGATTCACCGCCGAACCAGCAATAACCGCAAGAACCTGATGGCCGTTGCGCTGAGCATCGGACAAACGCTCCAACACCAGGACACCGACACCCTCGGCCCAACCCACACCATCGGCCGCGTCAGCAAACGACTTACACCGACCATCCGGGGACAACCCGCGCTGGCGGCTGAACTCCACAAAAGTTTCCGGCGTCGCCATCACCGTCACACCACCGGCCAACGCCAGATCACACTCACCCGACCGCAACGAACCCGCAGCCAAATGCATCGCCACCAAAGACGACGAACACGCCGTATCCACCGTGACCGACGGCCCCTCGAAGCCGAAAACATATGACACCCGACCGGATGCAATAGCTCCCGTATTCGCGTTGGCCGGATAGTCGTGATACATCATGCCGGTAAACACCCCGGTCGGGCTGCCACGCAACGACCCCCCGTCGATGCCGGACCGCTCCAACGCCTCCCACGAGGTCTCCAGCAACAAAGACTGCTGCGGATCCATCGATGCGGCCTCATTGGGGCTGATACCGAAGAACGCAGGATCGAATTCGCCGGCCGAATGCAGGAAGCCACCCGCACGGGTGTAAATGCTACCCGGCGTTTCACCGGTCCGATCGTAAAGGCGCTCTACATCCCACCCTCGATTTGCCGGAAGCTCGGACGTCGCGTCGGCCCCCTCGGCAACCAACCGCCACAAGTCCTCCGGCGAACCCACCCCACCCGGATACCGACACGCCATACCAACAATCGCAATCGGCTCACGACGAGCCGCATCGAGCTTGCGATTTCGAGCACGCAAACGCTCGGTCTCTTTGAGTGAGACACGCAATGCCTGCGCTAGCTTCTGAGTATTGTCGTCGGGCTTCGTCATTATTGTTCTAACTCTTCCTACGATCACCGTTGTCAGCCAGTGAAATTTTCGTTCATGAGGACAAAATTCGATGTATTACTCGATCACGATGGCTTTCCATCAATCTCGCACATATCGGAATCAGTCCTCTAATGAGCTGTTGTAAGCCAGATCGATCAGATCGTCGATATCCAGCGCGTCAATTGAGTCGTCCGCGATGCTCTGATCGATCTCGTCATATCTCTCCTGGCCCTGCGCAAGCTTCATAAGCGCATCCAGCAGACCCGCGTCGCGGAGACGGGCGAGCGGAATTGTCTGAAGGGCTCGACGAATATCGTTTTCCGGTAGATCTGCCGACTCGTCCGGGCTGTGGTCGGTGAGTTCCTCGCCGAGGTGGTCGGCCAGGGCCTTCGGTGTCGGATAGTCGAACACCAGAGTCGCGGGCAGCTGTAAACCCGTCACAGCTTTCAGGGCATTACGGAACTCGACCGCAGTGACCGAATCGAAGCCCAACTCACTGAACGCCTTGTCCACCTCTATCGCATTCGTGTTCTGATGCCCCAGAATCACCGCGACCTGGCCGCGAACAATCTCCACCAACACACCGAAACGCTCGTTCTCCGGGGTATCGGCCAAACGAGCACGTAACGCCGCAGCCGCGCTCAAGGCTGCTTTACGACGCTGCGGGATCAGATCAGCGAACAATGGCGAGGCCGACCCCGCGGCGCGAATGCTGTCCAGATCCAAACGGGCCGGGACCAGCATCGCCGCATCGATCCGAGTCGCCACGTCGAACAGTGCGAGGCCTTGTTCCTCCGATAGCGGCAGCACACCGGAGCGAGATATCCGCTGGCGGTCAACAGCATCGAGTTCACCGGCCATCCCGCCGTCCATGCCCCACAAACCCCACGCAAGGGACTGCCCACACCGACCGGACACCCTGCGATGCGCCGCCAACGCATCCAAACACGCGTTGGCCGCCGCATAGTTACCTTGCCCAGCGTTGCCGAACGTGCCTGCCACCGAACTGAACAACACGAACGCCTTCAGCGGGAGGTCCTGAGTCAATTCATGCAGGTGCAGGGCGGCATCGACCTTGGGTCCCAATACCGTGTCCAACCGGTCCGGGGTAAGCGAACCGATCGCACCGTCATCGAGCACGCCGGCCAGATGGAACACACCCGTAAGTGGATGACCGGCAGGAACATTGGCCAGTACCGCAGCCAACGCACTGCGATCAGCGGCATCGCACGAGACGAACTCGACCTCCGCACCGAGATGCTGCAACTCCGCTCGCAGCTCGGTCGCGCCGGGGGCGGATTCACCGCGACGGCTCAACAGCAGCAAGCGGCGGACACCGCGGGTGGCAACCAGATGCCGGGCGAACAACCCACCGAGCAACCCACCCGCACCGGTGACCAGAACAGTATCGTCCGGACCGAAAGCGGTTTCCACGGCAGCGGTGTCCGCAGTGGAAACCGCTCGGCCCAACCGCACAGCGTGTACTTGCCCATCCCGCACAGCCACCTGAGGTTCGGCAGCAGCCACCACCCCACCCAGCAAGCCGGCATCGTCGGAGTCGGTATCGATCAACACGATCCGGCCAGGATGTTCGGTCTGTGCGGACCGAACCAGACCACACACCGCGGCACCGGCAAGGTTTGTAATGTCTTCCCCGACTACCGATACCGCACCGCTGGTCCGGACCACCAACACCGAATCGGCGAACCGAGGCGCTGTCGTCCAGGCCTGAAGTACCTGCAGAACATCGTGGGTCGCGGAATGAACAGCAGCCGGATCATTACCTGTCGGACAGTCCAACACCACCACTGCGGGGACATCATCACCTAGATCCCCCCACCCCACTGCGGTCACCTCGGCTTCGGGCACCGAGATCGGTGTCCAGCCGATCCGGAACAACGCATTCCTGGCAGGCGACCCACCAGCAGTGAGTTGCGCGGGATCTATCGGTCGAGACGCGAAATGCCGCACGGATGCCACCGGGACACCGGTCGAATCCGCGAGATCCAGCACGACACCGTTCTCACCCACCCGAGTGAGTCGAACACGCAACGCATCGGCCCCAGCCGCATACACGCTGACACCTGACCACTCGAACGGCAGGGCAACTTCATCCGCAGGCATATCCACTGCTGCTGAACGCAAAGCATGCAAAGCCGCATCGAGCAACGCGGGGTGCACACCGAACCCACCTGCGTCAGAGCGGGCTTGTTCGGGCAAAGCGACCTCGGCATAGATTCCCTCGGTCCCACGCCACACCGATGTCAATGCCTGAAACACCGGACCGTACTGATAGCCCTGCGCGTCGAGCGAGTCGTAAACACCATCGATATCAACAGCAGTGGCGCCAACCGGCGGCCACGAAGACAGATCGAAATCAGCCTCCGTCTCACCCACGGCAAGCACACCTTCAGCGTGCAATGTCCACGATGGTCTCGTATCGACATCGCCGTCCGGGCAGGAGAAGACCCGCACTGGTCGATGACCCGCCTCGTCCTGGTCACCGATCACGACACGCACCGCAACGCCACCGGACTCCGGCAACACCAAGGGAGCTTGCAGAACCAGCTCCTCGAGCATGGAGCAGCCGACCTGTTCCCCGGCATGCAAAACGAGTTCGACAAAGCCGGTCCCGGGGAACAACACCGTGTCCATCACCTTGTGATCGGCCAGCCACGGATGCGTCTGCACCGACAAACGACCGCTCAGAGCGACGCCGTCGGAATCCGGTTGCGACACCATCGTCGAAACCAAAGGATGCCCGGTAGCCACAAAACCCATCGCCCGAGCCCCACCATTGGCAGCAGCGGACCCTTCGGCCATCCAATACCGCCGACGCTGGAAAGCGTAGGTGGGCAGGTCGATTCGCTGGGCTCCCGTACCGGAGTACAGGCCAGCCCAGTCCACCTCGGCACCCGAGACGAACAAACCCGCGACCCCACCCAACAAGGTAGAAGCATCAGCCCGATCCCGACGCGCCAACGCCACCACCGTTGGAGCCGCACCCGTAGCTGCGGTTGTCTCCCCACCATCGATGATCTGGTTGACCATCGGAAACAGCACGGCATCCGGTCCGACCTCGGCGAACCGCACCACACCCGAATCCCTGGCCGTTCGAACAGCATCAGCGAATCGCACCGTGTCACGAACCTGACCCACCCAATACGACGGATCCGACATCTCATCGACAACCTTCGCGCCGGTCACCGTCGACACCAACGGCAAACTCGGCCGAGCGAACACCAAACCCTCAATAGCCGTGGCGAACTCGGCCAGCATCGGCTCCATCAACACCGAATGGAAAGCATGCGAAACACGCAACCGCTTCGTCCGCCAACCACGCTCGACACACGCCTCGACAACAGCCGAGACCGCATCCTCGACACCTGAGACCACCACCGACGACGGACCATTCACCGCCGCAATCGACACCCCACCAACCAGCAGCGGCAGCACGTCGGACTCCGAGGCACCCACAGCGACCATCGCCCCACCAGCGGGTAGAGCCTGCATCAACCGGCCACGCGCAGCCACCAACACACACGCATCCACCAACGACAACACCCCCGCCACATGCGCAGCAGCCACCTCACCGATCGAATGACCAGCCACCACATCTGGGCGAACACCCCACGACTCCAGCAGACGGAACAACGCCACCTCGAACGCGAACAACCCCGCCTGCGCAAACACCGTCCGATCAACCAGATCCTCGGACGACAGAGCCACGCTCAACGAAACCTGCTGTCCCAGTAGCGGATCCAGCTGCGCGACGATCGCGTCGAAATGCTCGGCGAACACCGGATACGTACCGCGCAACTCAGTAGCCATACCCGCCCACTGCGCACCCTGACCGGAAAACACCACACCCGTGGAACCGGCCACCACCCGACCCGACACCACACCAGGAACAGATTCGCCACGACCCAACGCCTGCGTACCGGCCCGCAGACCATCACGCTCGGCCGACAACACCACGGCCCGATGATCGAACAACACCCTCGAAGTCACCAGCGAAAAACCGATGTCGATCGGATCCTGGTAATCATCGGCGATACGCGATGCCAGACGCCGGGCCTGCTCACCAAGAGCCTCACCACTGCGCGCCGAAACCACCCACGGCAACACAGCCGGGGCGGTCTCGACCACCGGCACCGAGTCGGCCACCGGAGCCTGCTCCGCCACCGGCACAGCCTCGGTGACCTGAGCCTGCTCCAGGATGAGGTGAGCATTCGTGCCACTGATGCCGAACGACGACACACCAGCCCGACGTGGCCGACCGGTCACCGGCCACGACTGTGACTCGGTCAACAACTCGATATTGCCTTGGGACCAATCGACTTTCGTACTCGGCTGATCAACATGCAGCGTTTGCGGCAACACGCCATGACGCATCGCCATCACCATCTTGATCACACCACCCACACCCGCAGCAGCCTGAGCATGACCGATATTGGACTTCAACGACCCCAACCACAACGGACGATCCCGATCCTGCCCATACGTCGCCAACAACGCCTGAGCCTCGATCGGATCACCCAAAGTGGTACCCGTGCCGTGGGCTTCGACCACATCCACCTCGACCGGTGACACTCCGGCATTCGCCAACGCCTGCCGAATCACCCGACGCTGCGACGGACCGTTCGGCGCGGTCAAACCATTCGACGCGCCATCCTGATTCACCGCCGAACCAGCAATAACGGCCAACACCTCATGACCATTGCGCCGGGCATCGGAAAGTCGCTCCAACACCAGGACGCCGACACCCTCGGACCACCCGACGCCATCGGCGGCATCGGCGAAGGGTTTACACCGACCGTCCGGCGACAATCCCCGCTGACGGCTGAACTCCACAAAGGTTTCGGGTGTAGCCATCACCGCCACACCCCCGGCCAACGCCAGATCACACTCCCCCGACCGCAACGACTGGGCAGCCAGATGCATCGCGACCAGCGACGACGAGCACGCCGTATCGACCGTGACCGACGGTCCCTCGAAACCGAAAACATACGACACTCGACCGGATGCAATAGATCCCGAATTCGCGTTGGCCGGATAGTCGTGGAATGTCATGCCGGTGAAGACCCCGGTCGAGCTGCCGCGCAACGAAACCAGATCGACACCGGACCGTTCCAATGCCTCCCACGAGGTCTCCAGCAGCAACCGCTGCTGCGGATCCATCATCGTCGCCTCATTGGGACTGATCCCGAAGAAGTCCGCATCGAAATCGGCTGCCGAATAAAGGAATCCACCCTGACGGGTGTAGGTCTTGCCGGCTTTGCCGGGCTCCGGATCGTAGATGCCTTCGATGTCCCAGCCACGATCCACCGGCAACTCGCCGGTGGTATCGATCCCGTCGGCAACCAACCGCCACAGGTCCTCCGGCGAGGCCACCCCACCCGGATACCGACAACTCATCGCAACAATCGCGATCGGATCATCGTCAACCCGAACCCGACCGACCACACCTTCATCAACAACCACGGTGCCACTGAGTTCGGAATCAATGAACTGGGCAACAGCCTGCGGATTCGGATAATCGAAGGTAAGGGTGGCCGGTAACTGTAGGCCGGTCGCGGTATTGAGTTTGTTGCGGAACTCGACAGCACCGAGCGAATCGAACCCCAATTGCTGGAAAGCCCGCTGCGGCTCAACAGCATCCATAGAGGGATGCCCGAGAACCCCGGCGGCTACCGATCGAACCAACTCCAGCACAGCGATACGACGATCAGCATCCGACAAACCGACCAGATCATCCAGAAAACCTTGACCCACTGCTGAGGCTGTCGGGTGACGACGCGCAGAGACCGGAGCAATGGCGCGGAGCAATGCCGGAATCTGCTCGCCCCGGGTTCGAAGCACCGCCGGATCAACCCGCAACGCCACCACCTGAGCGGTATCGGTGGCTATCGCCGAATCGAACAGCGCCAGACCCTCGGCCTCGGTCAGAGCAGGAAGACCCTGCCTGCGCATCCGCTCGAAATCAGCCTCGGACAACTCCATACCGAGCCCGCTCGACCGCGCCCACAACCCATAATCCACCGACGTCGCAGGCAACCCCGAACTGCGGCGATACGCCGCTAAGGCATCCAGAAAAACATTCGCCGCAGCATAATTCGCCTGACCAGCCGCCAGAACAAGCCCACCGGCTGAAGACAACAACACGAACAACGACAACGAATGATCACGAGTGAGCTCGTGCAGATGCCACGCCGCATCGACCTTCGGCCCGAAGACATAGTCGATCCGGTCCGGGGTGATCGACTCGACCAGACCGTTATCAACAGTCCCCGCAGCATGAACCACCCCAACGAGGGGAGCCTCATCTGGGATGCTGTCGATCAAGACGGCCAGTGCATCCCGATCGGACACATCACATGCGGTGACGGTCACCTGCGCACCCAACTCCACCAGTTCATCACGCAACGCAACAGCGCCAGGAGCATCCAGACCACGCCGAGACGTCAAAAGCAGATGAGCCACACCATGCTCGGTAACAAGATGCCGAGCGATCAACGCACCCAAACCACCTGTACCACCGGTAATCAGCACGGTGCCGGGCTCTGCCAGCCGAACAACCTCGCCAGCTGCGTGACGACTCAACCGCGGAACCAACACAGCCCCACCACGCAACGCGGCTTCCGGTTCCATCACAGCAGCCGCTGCCACGGCCGCGACAGCGACCGGGTCCTGATCCCAGTCGTCCCGATCCACGTCGAGAAGCTGGAACCGACCCGGATGCTCAGCCTGCGCAGCACGCAACAAACCCCACACCGGAGCCTGAGCCAAATCCACACGTTCAGAATCGGCAACGGACACAGCATGTTCGGTCACCACAACCAAACGAGAATCAGCAAAGCGAGCATCGCTCAACCACAGTCGAACAGTGTCGAGCACACCGGCCACAACATGCCGTGCCGCCTCCGGCGGCGCACCCACACCATCGGGGCACTCCAACAACACGACCTTGGGAACAACCCGACCCTCGACCGCATCCAGATCAGAAATCAACGCCGCAAGATCACCAAAACGCGGCACACCCCCAAAACCCTGACCAGCACCCAACACCGCAACACGTTCCGGCTCAACAGCCACCACCGACTGCCGAACAGCAACCCAATCCACACCGAACAGCGACTCCGACACCGGGTCCGCGTTCAGACGATCGACCACACCCAAGCCAAGGGATTCGACTCCATCCGGCGCGAGCCAATAGCGACGTCGCTCGAAGGCATAGGTGGGCAACGACACTCGCGAGACCGAGCGAGCGGCGAAGAACACCGTCCAGTCGACATCGACGCCAACCGCGTGCGCGTGTGCCAGGCCGTTCACGAGCTGCTCGACCTCGGCCCGCCCTCGACGTGCTCCGGCAACCACCGCCGACTGCGACTCGATATCTTCGGGCAAGCATTGACGGGCCATCGCCGTCAGCACCGCATCCGGACCGATCTCCAGGAATCGACGCACGCCCGCGGCCACCAGAGTGTCCACACCCTGGGCGAACCGAACGGCCGCCCGCACCTGCTGGACCCAGTAAGCGGGTTCCAGCACTTCATCTCCCGCAATGCGGCCGGATAGATTCGATACCAGTGGAATCTGTGGGCGGTGATAGGTCACATCCCGTGCGACAGACTCGAACTCGGCCAGCATCGGTTCCATCCGGTGTGAATGGAACGCATGCGACACCTTCAAGCGCGATGTCTTCCGCCCGCGGTCGGCGAACCGCTGCTCGAGCGCCGTCACCGCGTCCTCGTCACCGGAAACGACAACGGCTACCGGCGAATTCACCGCGGCAATGGACACCCGGTGCGCATCGTCGACGAGCGCCTCGGATACCTCGAGCTCGCTCGCCGCGATGGCCAGCATTGCGCCGCCTTCCGGCAGCTGCCCCATGAGGCGACCACGCGCGGCGACCAGTCGGCACGCGTCCGGTAGCGACCACACGCCGGCGATATACGCCGCGGCCAGCTCACCGATCGAATGTCCGATCAGGACATCCGGTGTCACACCGAACGAGTCCAAGAGCCGGCACAGCGCGACTTCGTATGCGAACAGCGCGGGTTGGGTGAACTCCGTCCGATCCAGCACACCGGCATCAGCATGGTCAGCGCCGCCAGCAACCAGCTGACCGGTGAACATCAACTGTTTCAGCGAACCGCCCAGTAGTGGATCGAACTGCGCGCAGACCTCATCCAACGCCGAAGCGAACACCGGGAACGCTTCATACAGTTCACGTCCCATCCCGACCCGCTGCGCGCCCTGCCCGGTGCACAGGAAGGCTGCCTTACGCGTGAGCGCCTGCCCCGTCGCCACGCCATTGGCGGAGCTCGCCGATCCGTGTTCGGCCAGCGCTGCCAGTCCGGCGAGCATCGTGTCCCGGTTGCCGCCCACCACCGTGCCCCGCCAGTCCAGTTGGGCGCGGGTCGTCAACAGTGAATAGCCGATATCGTCGACTGTCAGGTCGGGGTGTTCGGTCACCCAGTGCAGCAGTTTGGCTGCCTGCGCACGCAGGCCGGCCTCGGTTTTCGCCGATACCAGCCATGGGGCGACTCCGGACGCCACTGCACCGCGATCGGCGGCATCGTCCGCCGGTCCGGCAGGGGCCGGCTCCGGAACGGGAGCCTCTTCCAGAATCACGTGAGCGTTGGTACCGCTGGCGCCGAAGGAGGACACGCCGACGCGACGCACCCGCTCCCCTGCTGGCCACGGTTCCGGCGTGGTGAGCAGCCGCACCGTTCCTGCCGACCAATCCACATGCGGGGTCGGCGCATCGACATGCAGTGTCGCGGGCAGCATTTCGTGTCGCAATGCCTGGACCATCTTGATCACACCGCCGACACCGGCTGCGGCGGAGGTGTGTCCGATATTCGACTTGAGCGAGCCGATACGCAGCGGATCTCCGGCACGATCGCGACCGTAGGCACCGATCAACGCCTGCGCCTCGATCGGGTCGCCGAGGGAGGTGCCGGTGCCGTGCGCCTCGACCACATCGATGTCGGCGGGCGTCAGACCGGCATTCGCGAGGGCCTGCGCGATCACCTTTTCCTGCGAAGGACCGTTCGGCGCGGTCAGCCGGTTGCTTGCGCCGTCCTGGTTGACCGCGCTGCCACGGATGACCGCGAGGACATGGTGGCCGTTGCGGCGTGCGTCGGACAATCGCTCGACCACGAGCATGCCGAGGCCCTCGGAGAATCCTGTCCCGTTCGCCGCTGCCGCGAATGCCTTGCACCGAGCGTCCGGGGACAGCGCACGCTGCCGGGCGAAAGCGATCAGCAGGGTGGGGTCGGACATCACGGTGACCCCACCGACCAGGGCGAGCGAGGTGTCTGCCTGACGCAATGCCTGGCAAGCGAGGTGCAGGGCAACCAGCGACGACGAGCACGCGGTGTCCACCGACAGTGCCGGACCTTTGAATCCGAAGGTGAAGGCGACGCGCCCGGAGAGGACGGCGGCCGAAACCCCCGGGTAGGCATGGCCTTCCGACTCAGCGGCCAGGCCCGGCGAACCCACGCGGGGGCCGTAGTCCTGGTGCATCACGCCGGCGAACACACCGGTATCGCCGCCGCGCAGCGATACCGGATCAATGCCGGCGTCCTCCAACGCCTCCCAGGCCGCTTCCAGGAACAGACGCTGCTGCGGATCCATCGCCGCGGCCTCGCGCGGACCTATTCCGAAGAATCCCGGATCGAAATCGCCTGCCGCATCCAGGAATCCGCCTTCCCGGGTGTAGATGGTCCCGGGCGTATCGGGGTCGGTGTCGAACAGCCGCTCGAGGTCCCAGCCCCGGTCGGTCGGAAAAGGACCGACGGCGTCGGTGCTGGCGGCGACCAACTCCCACAGCTGCGCCGGAGTTTCGACGCCGCCGGGGTATCGACAGCTCATGCCTACGATCGCGATCGGTTCGCTGGCACGTTCTTCCAAGTGCTGGATGTGTTTCTTGGCGGCGCGCAGATCGCCGGTGAGCTTCCTCAGATACCGACTGAGCCGTTCCTCGTTGCTGGTGTCGGGGTTGCTCATGCTGGGCCAAACTCCTCGTCGATCAGATCCAAGAGCTCACTGTCGGAAGAAAATTCGAGATCGTCGTAGTCGCGGTCCGACCACTTGCCCCCCAGGAAGGTGCGCAGGCGCTCGTTGACGCCCCGCAATCCGGCGACGGTCTCGTCGTTGTCGCTGCCGTTGGCGATAATCCGCTCGAGCAGGGACTCGAGCCGCGCGATGTCGTCGGGCACCGCCGACGACGGTTGCGTGGGCGCCGTAACCGTCGTCTGCGCCAGCAGGTAGTCGGCGATATCTCCCGCGGTCGGGTAGTCGAACACCAAGGTCGAGGGCAGCGACAGCCCCGTTACCTTCGTAAGCCGGTTCCGGAACTCGACGCCGCCGAGGGAATCGAAGCCGAGTTCATCGAAGCCACGATCGGGCCCGATGTCGTCGGCCGAGCCGTAACCCAGCACCGCCGCCACGTTTTCGCGCACCAGGTCGAGGACGACCCCACGCCGCTTCGCCTCCGCCACACCGTGCAGACGCTCCCCGAGCGAGGGTTCGCCCTTCGATGTCGTGGCCGAGCGGCCGCGGGCGCGAACGAACCCGCGCAGCACAGCCGGTACCGGACCGGTGTGCGCTTGCAGGCGCAGTTTGTCGGTATCCAGGTGCACCAGCGCTGATACCGGTTCTGCGGTGGTCAGCGATTCATCGAACAACCGCAGACCGTCGGTGCGGTCCAGCGGGGCCAGGCCCATACGGTCCAGTCGGCCCATGGCGGTGCGATCCAAAGCGCCGGTCATGCCGATGTCGCGCTGCCACGGCCCCCAGGCGAGTGAGAGCGCCGGTAGTCCCTCGGCGCGGCGTTGCACAGCCAGGGCGTCCAGGAAACTGTTCGCGGCAGCGTAATTCGCTTGCCCCGCGGAACCGATCATTCCGGCAATCGAGGAGAACAGCACGAACGCCGACAGGTTCATGTCCCGAGTGAGCTCGTGCAGATGCCACGCCGCATCGGCTTTAGGAGCGAACACCCGATCGACCTGGTCGCTGGTGAGCGTGTGGAACGTGCCGTCATCGAGTACGCCAGCGGCGTGCACGATACCGGTTAGCGGGTACTCCGCGGGAAGGCTGAACAGCAGATCTCGAAGCGCGTCGCGGTCGGTGACATCGCAGGCGGCGACTCGCACCTCGGCGCCGAGTCGGGACAGTTCCGCCGCGAGTTCCCGCGCGCTGTCCGCCCGCTCGCCACGGCGAGATACCAGCAGCAGTCGTCGCACACCATGCGCGGTCACCAAATGCTGGGCCAGCAGCGCGCCCAATCCGCCTGTCCCGCCGGTGATCAGAACGGTCCCGGACCCGAACGACACTTTCTCCACGGCCGGGGAGGTCACCGCCTCCAGTCGCGGTGCCAGGATGCGGTCGCCCCGCAATGCCACCTGCGTCTCTCCGGTCGATATCGCCGCTCGGATCGAGTCGGCCGAAACGTGCGCACCACCGGATTCATCCGCGTCGAGCAGCACAATTCGCTCCGGATACTCGGTCTGAGCGCTACGTATCAGCCCCCATACCGCAGCCGATGCGGTGTCCGGCGCCTCATCGGGCAGGGCTGCCGCACGCCTGGTCACCACGACCAGCTGCGACCGTGCGAACCGCTCGTCGGCCAACCAGCCGCCGACCATGTGCAAGGCGGCAGTCACCCGCTCGCTTGCGGATGGCTGCGAATCATCGTGCAGCGCAGCGGCTTCGGACCAAACTACGACGTCCGGGACGGTCGCAGCCGAAGCGAGCGTCGCCAGATCCGGATACCGCTCATCGATTCCGGTCACTTGCGCGGCTCCGAGCACGGCTGCGCTCATGGCCGGGGTGAGTCCATCGGCCATCCCGACCGCCGCCCAGCGCAACCCATACCGCGCCGCACGTCCACCGGCCAGCGTGGCGCGGAACTGCTGCACGTCGTAGGAGCGCATGACCACTTCGTCGATGGAAACCACCGGAGTTCCGTCCTGGTCGACGGCCACGACGGTGATCGCCTCACTGCTGCGCTGGACGGCCATCACCCGCAACGTCCTGACCTTGGACGTGGTGTGGAATTGCGTTCCGCCCCAACGGAACAAGAGTTTGCCCTCAGCGGGATTGCTCGTGTGGTCGGGCCAGATCAAACAGGCCATTCCGGCATGCATCACCATGTCGAACAGCGCCGGATGCAGCTGGAACCGTTCGGCCGGGATTTCCTGGTTCAGGGTGACCTCGGAGAACACCGTGCCACCACTGCGCCATGCGGCATCGATGCCGATGAACGAGGCACCGTATTCCAGTCCGGCGACCCGCGCCGCCTGGGCCGGAATCCAGTCGGTGTCCACCGGTTCGGCGTCGACCGGCGGCCACGGCTCGTTTCGCAGCATGTCCACAAGTCCGATATCGATCAGCTGTCGACCGCTCAACACGCCACTGGCGTTTCGCGTCCACTCGCCGTCCGCGACGCCGGTACGGCGGTAGTGGAACGTGAACGATCGACGTCCCGCGGGATCCGGTTCCCGCACCAGGACCTGGAGTTCGACATCGCCGTCTGCCGGCGGGAGGATCGGCGCCTCGAGGGTGAGCTCGTCCACGGCGCTGCATCCGATCCGCCGTGCTGCGACCAGCAGCATCTCCATGAGCGCGGCACTGGGGACGAGCACCACACCGTAAGTAGTGTGGTCGGCGATCCATGGATGGGTGTGCAGCGAAAGCCGCCCGCTGAACAACCACTCGTCGCGGTCGGCCACGCGCACCGCATCGGTGAGCAGCGGGTGTTCCGAGGTCGCGTTCCTGGGCTCCCCGAGGCGGGGTTCGAGCCAGTACCGCCGATGTTCGAAGGCGTAGGTGGGCAAGGCAACTCGTGACACCTGGCGGGCGGTGAACAGCACATCCCAGTCGACCGCCACGCCAGCGGTGTGAGCTTGGCCGAGCATCGTCAGGAACTGCTCGACCTCGTCGTGATCCCGACGGGCCGCCGCGGCGACCAGCGATCGAGCCTCGATATCCGCGGCGAGCGATTGCCGTGTCAGCGCCGCCAGCACCGCGTCGGGCCCGACTTCGAGGAACCGGCGCACGCCCGACGCCACCAGCGTCTCGACACCGGACGCGAAACGGACCGCGGCGCGCACCTGCGACGCCCAGTACCCCGGATCCAAGATCTCGTCGCCGCCGATCCGGCCAGAGATGTTCGACACCAACGGAATCCGCGGGGTGTTGAAAGTTACTCCGGCCGCCACGGTCTCGAACTCGGCCAGCATCGGCTCCATCCGATGTGAATGGAACGCATGCGACACCCGCAAACGGCTCGTCTTGCGCCCCTGCTCGGCGAAGAGCCGATCGATTTCGGCAACGGCCTGCTCGTCGCCCGAGACCACCACAGCCGCAGGCGCATTCACCGCTGCCACCGACACCCGATCACCGAATCCGGCTATCGTCGCGCCGACTTCGGTCTCGGACGCGGCGACCGCGAGCATCGCACCACCCGCCGGCAGCGCCGCCATCAGCCGCCCTCGTGCCGCGACCAGCTCGCAGGCGTCTTCCAGTGACCACACACCGGCCACATATGCCGCGGCCAGTTCACCGACAGAGTGCCCGATCACCATATCCGGGACGAGTCCGAACGACTCCAACAGCCGATACAGCGCCACTTCGAACGCGAACAAAGCGGGCTGGGTCAATCGTGTCCGATCCAGCAACCCGCTCTCCGCGGCGACTCCCTGATCGTCGATCAGGTGTCCGGTGAACATCGCTTGCTTCAGTGAACATCCCAGCAGTGGATCGAACTGGGCACACACCTCCTCCAGCGCTGCGGCGAATACCGGGAAGGCCTCGGATAGGCCGGCGCCCATACCGACCCGCTGCGCGCCCTGACCGGTGAACAGGAAGGCGGTCTTCCCGGAGCCCACCGTGCCGGAAACCACTCCGGCCGAGGCGGAACCGACGGCCAACTTCGCCAGCCGCGCCATCAGTTCCTCGCGATCACCGCCGATGACGGCGGCCCGCCACTCGTGCTGCGCACGCGTCGTCGCCAGCGAATACGCCACATCCGCCGGATCGGCATCGGGGTGATCGATCAGCCACGTGTGCAGTTTCGCCGCCTGTGCCCGGATCGCGGGCTGATTCTTGGCCGACACCAGCCATGGCACCACCGCGCGCGGGCGGTCGGAATCCGGTGGTGAGACGACCGACCGTGGGGTGGGCGCTTCCTCGATGATCGCGTGGGCGTTGGTGCCGCTGACTCCGAACGACGACACACCGGCCCGGCGAACCGTCCCCCCTGTGCGCCACGGTTCCGGCTCGGTCAGCAGGCGCACCGCACCGGCGGACCAATCCACGTGCGGGGACGGTTCTTCCGCGTGCAAGGTCGCGGGCAGGGTTTCGTATCGCAGCGCCTGCACCATCTTGATCACGCCACCGACACCGGCGGCTGCGACGGTGTGGCCGATATTCGATTTGATCGATCCGATTCGCAATGGCTCCCGATCGCCACGATCGTGCCCGTATGCCGCGATCAACGCGTTGGCTTCGATGGGATCGCCCAGGGTGGTGCCGGTCCCGTGAGCTTCCACCGCATCCACGTCAGCGGGGGTGAGCCCGGCATTCGCAAGGGCCTGCGCGATCACTCGCTCCTGCGACGGACCGTTCGGCGCGGTCAAGCCGTTGCTCGCACCGTCCTGGTTCACCGCCGTCCCACGCACGAGGGCGAGGACGTTGTGCCCCAGGCGCCGGGCGTCGGAAAGCCGCTCCAGCACCAGCACGCCGACGCCCTCGGAGAACGCGACGCCATCGGCCGCGGCGGAGAACGCCTTGCAACGTCCATCGGGCGACAGACCGCGCTGCCGCGCGAAATCGACATAGAGGTAAGGACTTGCCGCGACGGTCACACCGCTCGCCAGCACCATCGAGCTCTCCCCCTGGCGCAGCGCCTGGCAGGCCAGGTGCAGCGAGACCAGCGACGATGAGCACGCGGTGTCCACGGTGACCGCGGGCCCCTCCAGACCGAGGACATAGGCCACCCGCCCGGACATCACGCTGCTCGTGGTACCGGTGAGCCGGTAGCCCTCCAGATCGCCGACTACGCGATCGACGTAGCCCGAGTACCCCGCTCCGACGAACACGCCGGTGTCACTGCCGCGCAACGACACCGGATCGATCCCCCCGTGCTCCAACGCCTCCCACGACACCTCCAGCAACAATCGCTGCTGCGGATCCATCGCGGACGCCTCCCGCGGGCTGATCCCGAAGAAACCCGGATCGAAATTGCCTGCGTCATAGAGGAATCCGCCGCGGTGGGTGTAGACCGTACCGGGCTTGTCCGGATTCGAATCGAACAATCGCTCCAGATCCCAGTGGCGATCCGAGGGGAAATCGCCGGTCGCGTCGGTTCCGGAGGCAACGAGATCCCAGAGCTCATCCGGTGATTCGACACCGCCGGGGAACCGGCAGGCCATCCCCACGATCGCGATCGGCTCGTCGGCTCGCACCCGGCGCACAGTCTTCTTGACGGGCTCGCCCACCGTCGTCGGCTGGACGCGCGACTGCACCAGCTTCGCCACGGCTGCGGGGGTCGGATGGTCGAACACCAAGGTCGACGGCAACTGCACACCGGTGGCCTTGGCCAGCCGGTTACGGAACTCCACCGCACCCAGCGAATCGAAACCGATCTCATCGAAGGGCTGATCGGGCCTGATATCGGCCCCCGAGTCGTGCCCGAGCACTGCGGCGACCTGGTCGCGCACCATCTCCAGCACTACCTCGCCACGTTGCGCCTCCGGCACCCCGGCCAACCTCGCGCCCAATGAACCCGCCGCGTGTCCTGCCGTGGTCTGCACCGGATGCGCTGAACGCCGCACGAATCCACGCAGCACCGCGGGAACCACCGCCACATCGGTGGCACGACGCAAGACACTCGCGTCGAACCGGATCGGCGCCAGCCGCGCGACCGCGTGCGCGACGGCCTCATCGAACAGGCGCAGACCTTGCACATCGGCGAGCTGTCCCAGCCCCAGCCGCTCCCAGCGCACCAGAGCGGTGCGGTCGAGCTCGCCGGTCATCCCGCTGCCCTGATTCCACGGCCCCCACGCCAACGACGTCGCAGCCAGCCCCGCCGCTCGCCGCTGCTGCGCCAACGCATCCAGGAAACCGTTCGCCGCAGCATAATTGCCCTGCCCGGGCGAACCGAGCACTCCCGCGACCGACGAGAACATGACGAACGCCGACAAGTCACGATTGCGGGTCAGCTCGTGCAGATGCCACGCCCCGTCGACCTTCGGTGCCAACACCCGATCCACCTGCGCACCGGTCAACGACTCGACGGTGCCGTCGTCGAGCACCCCGGCGGTATGGACGATGGCGGTCAATCCGACAGCCGGATCGATGCTGTCCAATAGCTCGCACACCGCATCGCGGTCCGCGATGTCGCACGCGACCACCTGAGCGTCGGCCCCCGACTGCGCCAGTTCGGCGACCAGCTCGGCGGCGCCCGCCGCCTCGGGTCCCCGGCGCGAGGTCAGCACCAGCCTGCGCACGCCGTGTTCGGCCACGAGATGGCGGGCGAACAACGCACCCAGCCCACCCGTGCCACCGGTGATCAACACCGTCCCGTCCCCGAACGATGATGGCGCACCGGTGCCCACCGACGCGGACACGCGCGTCAGCCGGGGAACCAGAACCTCCCCACCACGCACCGCGACCTGCGATTCACCCGACCGCAACACCGCCCGGATGCGATCGACAGCCAACGGCCGGGCAGGGTCCTCGTCGATGAGGACGAACCGCTCGGGATGCTCGGACTGCGCGCTGCGCATCAGCCCCCACACCGAAGCAGCGACCAACTCCGGAACCTCGCCGGGCAACCCCGCACCGCCCGCCGTGACCACCACCAACCGAGCATCGGACAAACGTTCCTGCGCAAGCCAAGCCTTCAGCAACGCAAGCGTGCCGAGCACCCCCGCCCGCACCACTGGCGCAACATCGGCCGCATCATCGGCGGACGGCTCGGTCGGCCGCCACACAACCACATCCGGAACATGTTCAGCCGCAACAACATCGGCGACCGATCCATAGAACGCATCGATTCCGGGCACCGTCGTTTCCGCGAGCACCGCCATCGACAATGCGGATCGGTCGGTCGGCCCTGCCGCGGTGCGCTCCCAATGCACCTCGTACAGGCTCGCATCGTCACCGGACACAGTGCTCCGGAATTTCTTGACGTCATACGTGCGCATCACCACCGCATCGACCGACACGATCGGATTGCCGTCCGAATCGACGGCCGCGACGGAGATGGTCTCGGTTCCGGTCGCGATCGCGATGACCCGAAGCGAGGTCACCTCCGCGGGCCATTCGCCGGCTGTCGCCGACTTGTGGAAACGCGCACCGCCCCACCGGAACAACAACCGGCCGGTATCCGGGGCGAAATCCGCATCACGCCACATCAACCGGAAGAAACCCGCGTGCATCACCAGATCCAGCAGAGCCGGATGCAGATAGTGCCGACCGGGCTCCGGCGCCGCGTCGGTATCCAGGGCGATCTCCGAGAAGACCGCGTCGCCACGTTGCCACGCGGCACGAACACCGATGAATGCCGGACCGTACTCGAGCCCGGTGCCGTATGCGATCCGCTCCGCAAGACCCGCACTGTCCACGAATTCGGCGTCGGCGGGCGGCCATTGCTCGTCGCGCAACCGCGACAGCAATACCGAATCGTTGTCCGACTGCCCGGCAAGCGCACCGGTCGCGTTGTGCACCCATTCGTCATCCGGCGACTTCCGGAAAAAGAACTCGAACTGGCGACGCCCGGACGCATCGGGCGCCTGCACCAACACCTGCAGCTCGACCTCGTCATCTCCGGTCGGCAGAATCGGCGCCTGCAGCGTGAGTTCCTCAACCACCCCGCAACCGATCCGGCCCCCCGCGACAAGAAGAAACTCGATCAACGTCGCGCTCGGCACAACCACAACACCGTAAGTCGTGTGATCGGCGATCCACGGATGAGTACGCAACGACAATCGGCCGGTGAACAACCACTCGTCGGTACCCGCCAACCCGACCACACCCGTCAAAATCGGATGATCCGACGACGACGGCGACGCGTCGCTGTTGGGCTGCAACCAGTACCGCCGGTGCTGGAATGCATACGTCGGCAACGGAACCCGCCGCACCTCCCGACCCGCGAACCACCGACGCCAATCCACCCGCACCCCCGCGACATGAACCTGCGCCGAAGCGGTAACGAACTGCACCACCTCATCGGTCGACCGACGTGATGCCGCCGCAACCGACGAAGCCGACTCGACCTCCTGGTTCTCGGCCAGACACCCACGGGTCATCGCCGCCAGCACCGCATCCGGACCCACCTCGAGGAAACGCCGCACACCCGACGCCACCAGCGACGCGATACCAGGCGCGAAACGCACCGCGGCGCGCACCTGCCGCACCCAATACTCCGGATCGGTCACCGCATCCCCGGCAACCTCACCCGACACATTCGACACAACCGGCACACTCGGCGACCGATATGCGATACCTGCTGCCACCGAACGAAACTCGGCCAACATCGGATCCATCCGCGCCGAATGGAAAGCATGGCTCACCCGCAACCGACTTGTATCGACCCCAAGAGCCGAGACCTGCCGCTCGATCACCTCGATAGCGTCGGCATCCCCCGACAGCACCGTCGACGACGGACCATTCACCGCCGCGATCGACACCCGATCACCGAAATCGGCGACAACCTCGACCGCTTGCTCCTCACCGATCGCCACGGCGAGCATCGCGCCCCCCGCGGGCAGCGCACCCATCAACCGGCCACGGGCCGCCACCAGCGCACAGGCGTCCGACAGCGACCACACGCCCGCCACATACGCGGCAGCCAACTCCCCGATCGAATGCCCGATCAACACATCCGGTGTGACACCGAACGATTCGACCAACCGGAACAACGCCACCTCGAACGCGAACAACGCAGGCTGGGTGAACTCCGTCCGATCCAACGCCCCGTCGGAACCGGCGAACATCAGATCCTTCAGCGAACGCCCCAGCAGCGGGTCGAACTGCGCGCATACCTCGTCCAACGACGCCGCGAATACCGGAAACGCGCGATACAGGTCCGCGCCCATACCGACCCGCTGTGCACCCTGACCGGTGAACAGGAAAGCCGTTTTCCCAGAGTTTGTCTTCGACTCGATGGTGTTCGGCGCGCCCGCCGCCAACTCGGCCAGACCGGCCAACAGTTCATTCCGGTCACGTCCCACGACCACACCGCGCCAGTCCAACAGCGCCCGCGACGTCGTCAACGAATGCGCCACATCCCACATACCGGCTTCGGGATCACCGATCAGCCACTGCCGCAACCGATCCGCCTGCGCGCGCAGCGCGTCCTCGGACTTGGCCGAGATCACCAGCGCAACGACATCGGATGCGATGGACTCCGCACTCATCACCCGCTCGGCCTCGGCTCCCGCCTGCGCGGCGACCGGAGCGGCGGGCGCCTCCTCCAGAATGAGGTGGGCGTTGGTGCCACTGGCCCCGAACGACGACACACCCGCCCGACGCACCCGCTCCCCCGCGGGCCACGGTTCACTGTTCTGGAGCAGCCGTACTGTCCCCGCAGACCAATCCACGTGCGGCGACGGCGCATCCACATGCAACGTCTTCGGCAACATCTCGTGCCGCATCGCCTGCACCATCTTGATCACCCCACCGACCCCCGCGGCCGCCTGGGTGTGCCCGATATTCGACTTCAGCGAACCCAGACGCAACGGTCCGCTCTCCCGCCCCTTCCCATAGACACTGATCAGTGCCGATGCTTCGATCGGATCCCCCAACTTCGTGCCGGTGCCGTGCGCCTCCACCGCGTCGACATCCGAGGCGACCAGACCGGCATTCGCCAATGCCTGCGCGACCACCCGTTCCTGTGACAGACCGCTCGGCGCGGTCAAGCCGTTGCTCGCGCCGTCCTGATTCACCGCGCTTCCGCGCACCACCGCCAGGACGGTGTGACCGAGCCGCCGGGCATCCGACAACCGCTCCAGCACCAGCATCCCGATGCCTTCGGAGAAGCCGGTACCGTCCGCAGCCGCCGCGAACGCCTTGCAGCGTGCATCGGAGGACAGCCCCCGCTGGCGCGCGAACGAGATCAGCAGGGAGGGATCCGACATCACCGTGACGCCGCCCGCCAGGGCCAGTGTGGCGTCGCCGTTGCGCAGCGCCTGGCACGCGAGGTGCATGGCCACCAGTGACGACGAGCACGCGGTATCGACCGAAATCGCTGGACCTTTGAAGCCCAAGGAGTACGCGATCCGACCGGACAGCACACTGTTCGCGACACCGAAGTAGGCGTGGCCTTCCGTCTCGCCGGTGGTCGTCGGGGAGCCGATGCGGGGACCGTAGTTCTGGTGGATGACGCCGGCGAAGACGCCGGTGCCGGTGCCGCGCAGCGATACCGGGTCGATACCGGCATCCTCCAACGCTTCCCAGGACACCTCGAGCATCAGGCGCTGCTGCGGGTCCATCGCCGCGGCCTCGCGTGGGCCGATCCCGAAAAAGGTCGCATCGAAGTCGCCGATGGAGTCGAGATATCCGCCCTCACGGGTATATACCGTGCCCGGCACATCCGGATCCTGGTTGTACAGCCGCTCCAGATCCCACCCTCGGTCGGCTGGGAAGTCCCCGACCGCGTCCACACCGTCCGCGGTCACGCGCCACAAATCCTCGGGTGACCGCACGCCGCCGGGGTACCGACAGGACATGCCGACGATGGCGATTGGCTCGGTCGACCGATCGGTGAGCTCGCGGAGTTGTTGTTTGGTCTCGTACAGCTCTTTCGCGGTCTTCTTGAGGTATTGCCGTAGCTCGTCGTTGTCGGCCATCGGTGGGGCTCCTAAATGCGTCTGAATGCGTCAGCTCAGCTGAGGTTGTCGATGAAGTCGAAAAGCTCACGGTCGTCGGCGGTGTCGAGGCTGTCGAGGCCGTCGGAGTCCATTTCGACGGCGTCCTTGCCTTCGAGCTGGCGCAGCAGCACGGTCAACCTGCGTGCCATGTCCGAACGGTGCTCGGGTGACAGCTCGGCCGTGGCGCAGCTGCGCGTCAGCGAATCGATCTCGGCCGCAATCCGTTCCACGGGGTCATCGGCGGGGGCGATCTGTTGGTATACGAAGCCGGTCAGTGCTTGCGCGGTGGGATAGTCGAATACCAGCGTCGCGGGCAACTGGAGACCGGTCGCCTTCACCAACTGATTGCGGAATTCCATGACACTGAGCGAATCGAAACCGATGTCCTTGAACGGCGTATCCGGTGCGATCGACTCGACACCGTCATGACCCAACACCGCCGCCGCCTGAGCACGAATCACCTCGAGCACAACACTTTCCTGCTCGGCCGGTGACCGACCCGCCACCAGCGCCGCCAACGTCGAAGACTCGCTCACCGCACTGGTCACTCGACGACGCGACGGCCGCACCAAACCACGCAGAATCGAGCGACCATCCTCGGCGAGCGCGGAGTGGTCGATCCGGACAGTCACCACATCCGCACTGCCACCCACCAAGGCCGCATCGAACAGCGCCATACCGTCCTCGATGCCCAGCGGCGGGAAGCCATCCCGGCGCAACCGGGCGATATCGGCCGCACCGAGTCCACTGGTCATCCCGGTGCTCTCGGCCCACAACCCCCACGCCATCGACGTCGCGGGCAAACCGTTGACGTGCCGATACTGCGCCAACGCATCGAGGAAGACATTGGCGGCGGCATAGTTCGCCTGACCCGGGTTGCCGATCACCCCCGCAATCGACGAATACAGCACGAACATCGACAGATCCAGGTCTTTGGTCGCCTCGTGCAGGTTCCACGCCGCATCTACCTTCGGACGCAGCACCTCAGCGATCCGCTCCGGCGTCATGGTCGCCAGCAAGCCGTCGGACAGCACACCCGCCGCATGCACAACACCGGTCAACGGATGCTGCGCCGGTATCGCCGCCAACGCGCCATCCAGCGCCGCTCGATCGGCCGCATCACAGGCGATCACATCCACCTCCGCGCCGAGCGCGACGAGCTCGTCGCGCAGCTCGGCCGCACCGGGTGCCTCCGGGCCACGCCTACCGGCCAATACCAGTCGGCGCACGCCATGCTCGGTGATGAGCTGACGCGCGACCACGGCGCCCAATCCGCCCGTACCGCCGGTGATCAGCACGGTGCCCTCGGGCCGCAGCGGGGTCGGCACGGTGAGCACGTTCTTGCCGATATGCCGAGCCTGACTCATATGCCGGAACGCTTCCGGCGCGTGGCGCAGGTCCCATGCGGTGACCTGCGAGGGCGCCAGCGCTGCGGCTTCGAATAGCTCGACAACGGTCGTCAGGATCTGTCCGAGCCGATCCGGCGGCACGTCCAGCAGCATGAAGTGGTGGTAATCCACCCCGGGATGATCAGCGGCCACCTGCACCGGGTCGCGCTCGTCGAGGTGACCCATCTCGATGAACTTGCCGCCGTGCGGCATCAACCGCAACGACGCGTCCACGAAATCGAGCGTCAGCGAATTCAATACGATATCCACGCCGCGACCGTCGGTGGCCACGAAGACCGTCTGCTCGAAGTCCAGGGTGCGCGAGTCACCGATCTCGGAGTCGTCGAATCCCAACTCGCGCAGCACGTCCCATTTGGGTCGACTCGCCGTCGGCAACAGCCGCAAGCCCAAATGCCGAGCCAAATGGATTGTCGCTATGCCGACACCGCCGGTGGCCGCGTGCAGCAGCAGTGTCTGACCCGGTTGTGCCCCAGCCAGATCGACGAGGCCGTAGTAGGCGGTCGCGTACACCACCGGTACCGCGGCGGCCTGGGCGAACGACCAGCCGTGCGGCATCCGGGCAATCAGTCGCCGATCGGTCACCGTCACCGAGCCGGCACCCGAGGTGAATCCGAAAACCCGGTCACCGGGCGCGAATTCGGTCACATCCGGCGCCACTTCCAGCACGACACCCGCACCTTCGACACAGATGGTCGCGCTGATCGATTGGGATGCGGCATTCGCATCCGACACCATGCCCAAGGTGATCAGCACATCGCGGAAGTTCACGCCCGCCGCACGCAGCGCTATCCGAACCTGACCGGGCTCGAGCGCCCGCAACTCGTCCGGCGTCTCCACCAGAGCGAGGTTGTCTCCGGTCAATGTGCCCTTGCCGAAATGGGTCAACGCCCACGCCCGCGACCGCACCAGGTCACTCGCACCCACGATGTCGCCGACACCGCGGCTCAATCGGGGCGCATGCACCGCCCCGCGCCGGATCGCCAGTTGGGGTTCGCCACCGATGGTCACAGCCACGGCTACCGCACGCCGATAATCGGCCCAGTCATCGACATCGACAACGAGAATCCGGTCCGCGTGCTCGCTCTGCGCCGTGCGCAGCAAACCCCATACCGCCGCGGCGAACAAGTCCACCGACTCTCCGGGATGCGTCGCCACTGCGTTACGGGTCACCACCACGATCCGCCCGTCCCGCGCCAGCAGCTGCTGCAGTCGCACGGCCAGCTCGGTGACCGAATCCCGCACCGCCACCGGGAGATCGCCGCAAACCGGTTGGTCGAGCCGCACCACCGTCGCACTCTGTCCCGCGATCGTGACGGCTTCATCGTCCTGCGCGGGATCCCAGATCTCAGCTCCGCTGAGCTCATCCTCGGGGGCGGGCAGTGCCACCCACTCCACCCGGTAGCCGATACCGTCGCTGCGACGGCGGGCAGTACCCAGCAGCGTGTCGGTCGAGAGCTGCCGCAGCGTCAGCGCCGCCACCTCGGCCACGGTCGTGCCAGCGCCGTCGGCGACGGTCACCGCGATCCGATCACTCCCGGAGAGAACCGCTCGTACCCGCAGCGACGTCGCCCCGCTCGCATACAGCTCGACGTTCTCCCACGAGAACGGGACGGCCACCTGACCGGGGGGCGTGTCGGGAAGCAGTTCACCCAGCAGGATCGCGTGCAGTGCGGCATCCAACAAGGCCGGATGCAAACCGAACTCCGCACTGTGCGACCGGGCTTGCTCCGGCAGCGCAACCTCGGCGAACACCTCACCGTCGCGCCGCCACAGCGCCGTCAGTCCCTGGAAGACCGGCCCGTACTCGTACCCCCGCTCCGCCAGATCCGCATAGGCGCCATCGACCCGCAACGCCGTCGCACCTGCGGGCGGCCAACTGGTCATACCCGGGTCGACCGGCGGTGCATCCGTCTGGGCGGTGAGCGATCCGACGGCATGGCGGACCCACTCGTCGGATTCATCGGCGCCGAACGCACGGGAGTACACCGACACCGGCCGCGCGTCGGTCTCATCCGGTCCGCCTGCCATGACCCGCAATTCGACCGCTCCGGTGGCAGGCACCGGCAGCGGCGCCTCGAGCACCAGCTCCGCCACATGCGGGTACCCCACCAGCGTTCCTGCGTGCAGCGCCAGCTCCACGAGGGCGGCGCCTGGCAGCAAAGCGACTCCCGCGACGGCATGGTCGGCCAGCCACGGATGACCGGCCAACGAAAGCCGACCCGTGAACACCACATCCTGTGAATCCGGCAGTCGCAGCATCGCACCCAGCAGCGGATGTCCGGCTTCGTCCAAACCCGACTGCCGCACGTCCGGTGTGCCACTGGGCTGCAGCCAATGCCGCTTGTGCTGGAACGCGTACGTCGGCAGGTCCACCCGCGCGGCAGTCGGGGCCAACGCCTGCGCAGCCACCTCGACACCGACACAGTGGGCCTGCGCCAACGCCGCAGCAACCTGCTCCGGCCCCCCTTGATCACGCTTCAACGTGCCGAAAACAGCCACCCGATCGGCCAACCCGATCGCCTCCGCGGTGAGCTCGACACCCACCGTCAACACCGGATGCGGGCTCACCTCGATGAACGCGTTCACCCCCGACCGCGCCAACACCTCCACCGACTCCGCGAATCGCACCCGCTCGCGCAACCCCCGATACCAATACCCCGCATCCAACACCCCGGTATCCACATAGTCCGCGAACACCGTCGAGAAGAACGGCACCGAACCCGACACCGGCACAACGGCAGCCAACTCCGCCAACACCCGATCCCGGATGGACTCCACCGCCTTGGAATGCGACGCATAATCCACCGGAATCCGTCGCACCCACACACCGTCGGCGGCACACGCCGTCAAGAACTCGTCCAGAGCCGACGCCTCCCCGGACACCACCGTCTGGTCCGGACCATTCACCGCCGCAACCGAAATCCGGTCACCGAACCCGGCCAACCGCTGCGCAACCGCGTCGGTGGTCAACCGCACCGATGCCATGCCGCCGTCGCCAGCGAGTTCCTCGGCGACGATCTGGGAACGAAGGGCGACCACCCGTGCACCATCCGAGAGCGACAGTCCGCCCGCGACCACGGCCGCCGCGATCTCGCCCTGCGAATGTCCCAGCACCGCGGCGGGTTCGACCCCGCTCGCGCGCCATACCCGCGCCAACGACACCATCACCGCGAACAGCACCGGCTGGACCACATCCACCCGTTCCAGCGACGCCGCGCCCGGCTCCCCGCGCAGCACCGCGGTCAACGACCAGTCGACGAACGGCGCCAGCGCGGCCTCGCACTGCGCGATCGCACCGGCGAATACCCCACCCCCGGCCAACAACTCAGCGGCCATCCCCAACCACTGGCTCCCCTGACCAGGAAACACGAACACCACCCGGCGCGACACAGCACGGCCCGACACCACACCTCGCTCCTCGACGGGCTGCGTTGCCGACTCGGCCAACCTCGCCAAACCAGCCTTCAGATCCGCCGGGCCCCGGCCGACCACCGCACCACGCCACTCCATCTGCGAGCGGTGCCGCAACAACGAATGCGCGATATCCGCCGGATTCGCCTCCGTATGCGACTCCAGCCACTCCCCGAGCCGAACAGCCTGCTCCCGCAACCCCTCCCGGCTCCGCCCGGACAACACCCACGTCGAGGTCGGGCTGTCGGGCTGGAAGTCCGACTCCCCAACCACCGCAGGCGCTTCCTCGACGATCACATGCGCGTTGGTGCCGCTGATCCCGAACGACGACACCCCCGCACGACGCACACGCCCATTACGCCGCCACGGCCGAGCCTGCGTCAGCAACTCGACAGCACCCACCGACCAATCCACGTGCGGGCTCGGCTCATCCACATGCAAGGTCCTCGGCAACATCTCGTGCCGCAACGCCTGCACCATCTTGATCACCCCGCCCACACCGGCGGCCGCCTGCGAATGCCCGATATTCGACTTCAACGACCCGAGCAGCAGCGGCTGCGACCGGTCCTGCCCGTAGGTGGCCAGCAGCGCATTCGCCTCGATCGGATCACCCAACGGCGTCCCGGTACCGTGGGCTTCCACCGCATCCACATCCGACGGTGTCAAACCGGCATCGGCCAACGCCGCCGCGATCACCCGCTCCTGCGATGGACCATTCGGCGCGGTCAGACCATTGGACGCACCGTCCTGATTCACCGCCGAACCACGCACAACGGCAAGAACCTTGTGGCCCAAGCGCCGTGCGTCCGACAACCGCTCCACCACCAGCATCGCCGCCCCCTCCGCCCAGGTGATCCCGTCGGCCGCCGCGGAAAACGACTTGCATCGAGCATCCCGAGCCAAACCACGCTGGCGCGAAAACTCCACGAACACCATCGGTGTCGCCATCACCGTCGCGCCACCCACCAGCGCCAGTGAGCTCTCCCCCTGGCGCAGCGCCCGGCAGGCCGTATGCAATGCCACCAGCGACGACGAGCACGCCGTGTCCACCGTCAACGCGGGCCCCTCCAAACCCAACGCATACGACACCCGCCCCGACGCCACACTTCCCATGACACCGGTTACGGCATATCCCTCGACCTCGGGCCCGGCCTCGCGGGTCAGGGCCTCGTAGTCCTGGTACATCACGCCCGTATAGACACCGGTATCGCTGCCCCGCAACGAGACCGGGTCGATCCCCGCATGCTCCAATGCCTCCCACGACACCTCGAGCAGCAGCCGCTGCTGCGGATCCATCGCGGACGCCTCCCGCGGCCCGATCCCGAAGAACCCCGCATCGAAATCGGCCGCATCCCGCAGGAATCCACCCTCGCGGATGTAGGACGTCCCCGAATGCTCCGGATCCGGATCGAACAGCCGCTCCAGATCCCAACCCCGATCCGACGGAAACTCGCTGATCGCATCGGTGCCCGACAACACCAGATCCCACAGCTCGTCCGGCGATGCGACACCACCCGGATACCGGCAGGCCATACCCACAATCGCGATCGGCTCGTCCGCGCGGACCCGGCGCACCGTCTTCTCGATCGCTTCGTCCACCGTCTTCGGTTCGACGCGCGACTGCACGAACTTCGCCACCGCCGCCGGGGTCGGGTGATCGAACACCAAGGTCGACGGCAACCGCACCCCCGTCGCCTTGGCCAACTTGTTGCGGAACTCCACACCGCCCAGCGAGTCGAAACCCATTTCTTTGAAAGGCTTTTCGACATCGATCAGGCCCGGCGAGGTATGCCCCGATACCGCGGCCGCTTGCTCCCGCACGACCGCGAGCACCAGCTCAGCGCGTCGATCCTCCGGCACAGCGGCCAACCGGGCAGCCAACGAGCCTGCCGCCGGCTGCGCCGAGCGCGGTGCCTGCCGCACGAATCCGCGCAGCACCGCGGAAACTGCGGCGGCATCGGACTCACGACGCACCGCACTCGCATCGAACCGGATCGGAGCCAGGTGCGCGTCGGAGCGAGCGACCGCCTCGTCGAACAGACGCACGCCCTCGGCATCGTCGAGTTGACCGAGTCCCATCCGTTCCCAGCGCGCCACGGCGGTGCGGTCCAGCTCGCCGGTCATCCCGCTGCCCTGATTCCACGGCCCCCACGCCAGCGATGTCGCGGCCAGTCCCGTTGCCCGCCGCTGCTGCGCCAGCCCATCCAGGAAGCCGTTCGCCGCGGCATAGTTACTCTGCCCGGCCGAGCCGACCACCCCTGCGATCGACGAAAACACCACGAACGCCGACACATCCCGGTCACGGGTCAGCTCGTGCAGATGCCACGCCCCAGCCACTTTTGGTGCCAGCACCCGATCCACCTGTTCGACGGTCAACGACTCCACCGTGCCGTCATCCAGGACCCCCGCGGTATGTACGACAGCCAACCCGCCATCAGAATCAATGGTGTCCAGCAGGTTTCGTACCGCGTCGCGGTCGGTGACATCGCACGCGACGACCCGGGCGTCAGCGCCGGCCTGCGCCAATTCGGCAACCAGCGCAGCAGCACCGGGCGAATGGAGTCCCCGCCGCGAGGTCAATACCAACCGGCGCGCGCCATGCTCCGCGACGAGGTGGCGGGCGAACAACGCACCGAGCCCACCCGTGCCGCCGGTGATCAACACCGTCCCGTCTCCGAATGGCACCGGCACGGTTTCCGCCGACGCGGAAACCCGCGTCAGCCGAGGAGCCAGCATCTCCCCGGCGCGCACCGCGACCTGTGGCTCACCCGAGCGCAACACCGCCGCGATCCGATCGGCTGTCAGCGGCTCCGCAGGATCCTCGTCGACCAGCACGAACCGCTCCGGATGCTCCGACTGCGCACTGCGCACCAATCCCCACACCGAAGCAGCGGTCAATTCCGGAGTCTCGCCGATCAGCCCGGCCCCGCCCCTGGTGAGCACCACCAGCCGGACATCGGACAGATGTTCTTCGGCCAGCCACGATCTCAGCATTGCCAACGTGCCGTGCACCCCGGCCCGCACCATGCTCGGATCGAGCGCCGCGGGATCATCGGCGGAGTGTGCGGGTGCCCGCCAGACAACCACACCCGGAACATATTCGGCCGCAACAACATCGGAAACCGAGCGGTAAGTCTCATCGATCCCCGCCACGCTCGCGCCCGACAGCGCGGCCATGGCCGGCGCGGACCGGTCCGAATCCGGCCGCATCGACTCCCAACGGACCCGATACAAGCCTGCCCGGTCCGCGGACCGCACGCCGAGGGCTGCGATGGCGATCGGCCGCAGGGTCACGGCAGCGACCTCGACAACGGGAACACCATGAGAATCACTGAGCGACAACGTGATCCGTCGATTTCCCGCCTCTGGCCCGGCCGGTGTCAACCGGACCCGCACCGAGGTGGCTCCCACGGTATGGACGTCGATGTTCTCCCACGAATAGGGCACCAGAATCTCATCCGGCGCGGCGGAGTCGGCCAGCCCGCCGAGGAGAATCGCGTGCAGGACCGCATCCAGCAGCGCCGGGTGCACCCCGAACCGGCCGGCCGAAGCCTGCCCCGCAGTGCCGTGCGCCTGCTCCGGCAGCTTCAACTCGGCGAAGACCTCGCCGTCGTGCCGCCACAGCGCGGTCAGTCCGCGGAAGGCCGGTCCGTAGCCATAACCGCGCTCGGCCAATTCCGTGTAGGCGTCCCCGATCGCAATGGGCAACGCTCCGACCGGCGGCCAACTCTCGGTGCGCCAAGTCTGCGACGACGGCGCAGGTGCCACAAGAGTTCCCGTGGCATGGCGAATCCACTCGGCCCGATCCGATTCGCCGTCCTGTTGTGGACGCGAATACACCGACACCAATCGTGAACCCACAGCATCGGGGCCGGCGACCATCACCCGCAGCTCGACAGCGCCCGTCGTCGGCACGATCAACGGGGCGGTCACGACCAGCTCGGCCAGCCGCGGACTCTCGACCAGCGCCCCGGCATGCAACGCCAACTCCACGAACGCTGTACCCGGCAACAGCACCGACCCACCGATCACGTGATCGGCCAACCACGGATGACTCGACAACGACAACCGGCCCGTCAACACCACCCCGTCCGAATCCGGCAACCACACCGCCGCACCCACCAGCGGATGCTCGGTACTGTCCAGACCCGACATCCGGACATCTCCGGTACCCGCGACGGCGGCCAGCCAGTACCGCCGGTGCTGGAATGCATACGTCGGCAACGGAACCCGACGCATCTGTCGCCCTGCGAACCACGCACGCCAATCCACCCGCACACCGGATGTGTGAGCGTGCGCCAGCATCGTCAAGAACTGTTGGGGCTCTTCGTGATCCCGACGCGCGGCCGCGACCACCACCGAGGCCGACTCCATGTCCTCAGAAAGGGTCTGCCGCGTCATCGCCGCCAGCACCGCGTCGGGCCCCACCTCTAGGAATCGACGCACACCCGAGGCAATCAACGTCTCGATGCCCGGCGCGAATCGCACTGCTGTCCGCACGTGCCGCACCCAGTAGGCAGGTTCGAGCACTTCGTCCCCGGCAATCCGACCGGACACATTCGACACCACCGGCAGGCGTAGCCGGTTGTATGTCAAATCCTTTGCGACCGACTCGAATTCGGCCAGCATCGGCTCCATCCGATGCGAGTGAAAGGCATGGCTGACCCGCAGCAGCGACGTCTTCGCGCCACGCTCGGCGAATCGGGCCCCGATCTCGGCGACGGCCGCCTCGTCGCCCGAAATCACAAGGGCCTCAGGCGCATTCACCGCAGCGACGGACACTCGATCGGGATACCGAGCGACGACATCGTGCACTTCGGCTTCGGATGCTCCGATGGCCAGCATCGCACCACCCTCGGGCAACGCACCCATGAGACGTCCGCGCGCCGCCACCAACCGGCAGGCGTCCTCGAGCGACCACAGGCCGGCGAGGTACGCGGCCGCGACTTCTCCGATCGAATGGCCGATCAACACGTCCGGGGTGACGCCGAACGATTCCAGCAAGCGATACAGCGCCACCTCGAAGGCGAACAGTGCGGGCTGGGTGAACTCGGTCCGATCCAGCACCGTGGCATCGGTACCGCCGAACATGATGTCGGTGAGCGAACGCTCCAACACCGGATCGAACTGGGCGCACACCGAGTCCAATGCGTCCGCGAAAACCGGGAACGCCTCGTACAGGCCAGCGCCCATACCGATCCGCTGTGCACCCTGACCGGTGAACAGGAATGCCGTCTGCCCTGAACCGACAACGCCTTCGATCACACCGGTGCCGGTCCCCGATTCGGCGAGATTCGCCAACCGCTCGAGCAACTCGTCCCGATCGCGACCCAGGATCACACTCCGCGAATCCAACTGCGCCCGCGTCGTCGCCAGCGAATAGGCCGCATCCGCGATGTCGACCCCCGGCCGCTGCGACAACCATGCATGCAGCCGGGCGGCCTGTGCGCGCAGACCTGCCGCGCCCTTACCCGACACCAACAACGGGGTGAGCGGCAGGGGGATTTCGATGTCGCCCTCGGCAGCCGCTACCGGTGCTGCCGGTGCTTCTTCGAGGATCACATGCGCGTTGGTGCCGCTGATCCCGAACGACGAAACACCCGCCCGACGCACCCGATCTCCGGCGATCCACGGTTCGGCTTCGGTCAGCAGACGCACCGCGCCCGCAGCCCAATCCACGTGCGGCGACGGCGTTTCGGCATGCAGCGTCCGCGGCAACCGCTCGTGCCGCATGGCCTGCACCATTTTGATCACACCGGCCACGCCGGCGGCGGCCACTGTGTGGCCGATATTCGATTTCAGGGAACCGATCCGCAGTGGTCCCCGATCGCCGCGATCTTGTCCATAGGCGGCGATCAAGGCCTGTGCTTCGATCGGATCACCCAGCGTCGTGCCGGTCCCGTGCGCTTCCACCGCGTCCACATCGACCGCCGAGATCCCCGCATTGGCGAGGGCCTGTGCGATCATCCGCTCCTGCGACGGACCGTTCGGTGCGGTCAGACCGTTACTCGCGCCGTCCTGGTTCACCGCACTACCGCGAATAACGGCCAGGACGTCGTGGCCGAGCCGCTGTGCATCCGAAAGCCGCTCCAGCACAAGAACACCCGAACCCTCGGACCATGCCACACCGTCAGCCGCAGCAGAGAAGGCCTTGCAACGACCGTCACGTGACAGGCCGCGCTGGCGGGAGAAGTCCACGTACAGATACGGGCTGGCCGCGACGGTCACGCCGCCGGCGAGAACCAGCGAGCTGTCACCCTGACGCAGTGCCTGGCACGCCAGATGCAACGCCACCAGCGACGACGAGCACGCGGTATCCACCGTCACCGCCGGACCTTCCAGTCCGAACAGGTATGCGACACGGCCCGAAATGACGCTGTGCGATGTGCCGGTCAGCCGGAAACCCTCCAGGTCACCGGTCACCAGTCGCGAGTAACCCGACGAGCAGGCACCGACGAAGACGCCGGTATCGCTGCCCCGCAGAGACATCGGGTCGATGCCCGCGTCTTCCAAAGCCTCCCACGAGGTCTCCAGCAGCAGCCGCTGCTGTGGATCCATCGCCAATGCTTCGCGGGGGCTGATGCCGAAGAAGCCGGGATCGAAATCGCCTGCGCCGCTGAGGAATCCACCGTGACGCGTGTAGACCGTTCCCGGCTTGTCGGGGTCGGGGTCGAATAGCCGGTCCAGGTCCCAACCGCGGTCGGTGGGGAATTCGCCGATCACGTCCCGGCCCGCGTCCATCAGGTCCCACAGGTCCTCGGCGGACCGCACACCACCGGGGAATCGGGCGCCGATGCCGACGATGGCAATCGGTTCGTCCGTTGTCGTGCGCCGCGCTACCCGGTGCCTGCCCCGGTCCGTGCCGCTGACCCGCGCGCGCAGCAGTGTCGCAACCGCATGAGCGGTCGGGTGGTCGAAGATGAGCGACGCCGACAGCGGTACTCCGGTGGCCCGCTTCAGTCGGTTCTGCAGCTCCACCCCACTCATGGAGTCGAAGCCGAGCTCAGTGAACGGCAGGTCGGGCCGAATCGACTGGGCCGACTCGTGGCCGAGTACGGCAGCAGCATGCTCGCGCACGATATCGAGCACTACGGTGTCGCGCTGATATTCGGGGGTGGCCAGCAATGTGCGTGCCAGCGGTCCGTCGTCCCACGCTCCGGTCTGCTCGCTACCCTCGGTAGTTTGCTCCTCGGTTGCCGTAACGACATCGGATACGACCGGGAAGCCACCGGAAGCGGTCGGCACACCGGCCCAGAGGTTGCGGCGCTGGAACGCATATGGCGGCAGGTCGACCCGGGCTCCACCGGAGACCAGCGCGCGCGGATCCACCCGCACACCGGCGCAGTAGGCCTGTGCCAGTGAGGCCAGGAATCGTTCCGGGCCGCCCGCACCGCGCCGCAACGATCCGACAACCGCTACGCCCTCGGCGGCACCGACCGCCTCGGCGGTCAGGCCGATGCCCATCATGAGCACCGGATGCGGACTGGCCTCGATGAATCCGGTGATACCGTCCGCGATCAGCGCCGTAACAGCATCGGCGAATCGAATCGGTTCCCGCTCCGACCGATACCAATAGTCGGCGTCCAGTTCCGCCGTATCCAACCGGTCGGCGAATACCGTGGAAAAGAACGGCACCGACCCGGATTGCGGACGGATCGGCTCCAGCTCCGCCAGCAGCCGAGCACGGATCCGCTCGATCGCCTTCGAATGCGACGCGTAATCGATCGGAACCCGGCGGGCCCACACACCGTCGCGGGCGCAGTCCGCGAGGATGTCCGCCACCGCCGCAACGTCACCAGACACCACACTTTGCGCCGGGCCGTTCACCGCCGCCAAGGACAGCCGATCCCCATACGCCGAAAGACGTTCTCGGACCGCATCCGCGCCGAGTCCGATCGAGACCATACCGCCGTGTCCGGCCAGCTCATCGGCGAGCGCCCGGGACCGCAGCGCCACCACGCGCGCCGCATCGGACAGCGACAGTCCACCGGCAATGTAGGCGGCGGCGATCTCGCCATGGGAGTGGCCGATCACCACGTCCGGCTCCACGCCGGCCGCTCGCCACATCCGGGCGAGTGAGACCATCACCGCGAACAGCGCCGGCTGCACCACATCCACACGATCCAGCCGTGGCGCGTCACTGCCGCGACGCAGTACCGCCGTCAGCGACCAATCCACATACGGCGCAAGCGCCGCCTCGCATTCGGCAATCGACTCCGCGAACGCCCCACCCGAATCCAGCAGCCCCAGCGCCATACCCTCCCACTGGCTGCCGTTCCCCGGGAAGACGAACGCGACCCGGCGCTGCTCGGCCCGACCGGTTGTCGGCTCGACCGCCACGGCGGGCGCGGTCGGGTCGGCCAGGGCGGCCAACCCGGCCAGCAGCTCCGCTCGATTCCCCCCGACGACGCTGCCGCGCCACTCCATTTGGGCTCGCGTGGCCAGCAGCGAGTGCGCCACATCGACCACATCCAGCTCCGGATGGCGCAGCAGCCACTCCCGCAGCCGGGCCGCTTGCGCACCTATGCCGCTCTCGCTGTGAGCCGACACCACCCACGGAACCGCACCGACCGCGCCGTCGATCGTGGGCGCGGCGGATCCCACGGCAGGCGCCTCCTCCACGATCACGTGGGCATTCGATCCCCCCATACCGAACGACGAGACGCCCGCCCTACGCACGTTGGCCACGGGCCAGCTCTCGGTGCCCGTCACCACGCGTAGCCCCAGGTCCGCGAGCGGAATTCGCGGATTCGGTGTCTCGAAGTTCAGGCTGGCCACTACTTCTCGGTGGGTCAGGCAGAGCACGGTTTTGATGAGGCCCGCGATACCGGAAGCACCTTCCAGATGCCCGATATTCGTCTTGACCGATCCGACGGCCAGCGGCGCACCCTGCGCCCGGCCCACCCCGTAGATGTCGCCGAGCGCGGCGGCCTCCACCGGATCACCGGCCGGTGTTGCGGCGCCGTGCAGTTCGACGTACTGCACCGACGGTGCTTCGACGCCTGCCGCGGTCAGCGCGGAGCGGATCGCCGCCGCCTGCGCATCCCGACTCGGGGCGGTCAGCACTCGGCGTTCGTTCCCGGTGTTGACCGCACTGCCGCGGATCACCGCATGAATCCGGTCGCCGTCGGCGACCGCCTGCGCCAGCGGTTTCAGCACCACCACGCCGCCACCCTCGCCGCGCACGAACCCGTCGGCCCGCGCATCGAAGGTGTAGCAGGCGCCGAGCGCCGACTGTGCGCCGAACTGCTCGATACGCTCACTGCTCGTCGGTGACAGGATCAGGTTCAGACCACCGGCCAGTGCCACGTCGCTCTCACCGCTGCGCAGGCTCTCACAGGCCAGATGAACCGCGACCAGCGAGGACGCCTGGGCGCTGTCGACCACGATGCTCGGGCCGGTGAAACCGAAGTAGTTCGAGACGCGGTTGGCGATGATGCCGCGTCCGACACCCCACAGCGAGTGGCGGCTGACGCCCGGGCCACCCCGCGAGGCCAGGACTTCGGCGAAATCGCTTCCGCTGCAGCCGAGGAACACACCACACCGCCGAGCATCGCGCGCCGTGGCGACCAGGCCAGCGTCCTCGAGCGCCTCCCAGCTCAACTCCAGTGCGAGCAGCTGCTGCGGATCGATTGCGCGTGCCTCATTGGGCGAGACCCCGAAGAAGTCCGCGTCGAACTCCCCTGCGGTGTCGACGAATCCGGCCCGCTCGGTGATGCTCCCCCGCCCGGGGGGAGCTGCGCCGATCGCGGCGCGCCCCTCCTCGAGCAGACGCCAGAAACTGTCGAGATCGGCCGCGCCCGGCATTCTGCAGGACATGCCAACGATAGCGACGGCAAACGCCGATCCGGTCAACTCTGACCATCCTTTCTCAAGGCATGCTGTGTCCCCCCGTAAGCATCTGACGTGTGTGTTTGTTGCCGGTCACCGTGTCCGGGGACGTTTGCCGATCGCCGCGCCGACACGGCGTTCACGATCGGGCGTTCCCGTCGCGCCCCTGGACGATGGCGCGCGGTGGATGAGACCACCTGCCGCGACAGCCATCCGGATCGCAGAGCAGATCATGCCACCATCAATTCGTAGGTCTAACTAAAGTTTTTGTAAATTTCGACTCAGCCGACTCCTGTTTCGGCATAACCGATTTCGACGCGATCGAGGCTCAGCAAAGAGCCCCGAATGATGCGGAGCGTCTTCCGCGGGCAGTCCGAGGCTTCGGGCGATGGTGCAGGCGGGGCCCAGATTGGACCTAGCTGCGCCGCCTGGCTCAGTAGAGCGAATAATCAGCGAACACCGCTGAAGACCGAGGCGCTACGTGGGCACGCCAGAGGATCGAGGCGCACGCAAGAGGGGGTAGTGCCCGAAACAACCGCCGTGAAGTGCATACATAGCACCTCTGCCAGAGCGATACGGATCGACACGATGATCCCTCGGATTGTCGAACAGCAGAACAAGATTCATCGTACTGAACAGTAATTTGACGATCTTGACCTTGTCAACCGGCCAGTAGCTTCCCGATAGCTACTCCGGGCGAGGATGAGTCGCAGACTCGATCGAGGCGGTGGCCACCAGTCGGCTCCGGTGCGATTGTGCGGTGTAAAGCGTTGGACGTAGCGCATTGGACGTACACATCATTGGGCCTCCTCGTGGCGTCACTGCATCAGAAATAGCAGACGCCGTCCGAGCGAAGTTTCCATATATGGGAAGGCGAGCCAGACCGCGGCAGCGTTGCTGACAGCCGACCGACAAGGCCGACCCGCGCCTGCTCGACGGCCCACCCGGTGGCCGGGTGTCGATCTGCCGCTCCCGGCCAGCAACCGCGATGACCGCGCCGACCTCATCACCATCGATCGAGGGTCCAGCACAGCAACCGTCGAGCGCGCAGGTCCGCCAGGCAACCCCCACAGTTCCGCACGGGCGCAGTGCCGGCAGCGGCCATACGACCACCTTCGCGAACTCGCGAATCCTGCACTGGCAGCGAATGAGGGAGAGTCGCCGTCCCTGCACCGCTACGTCGACCGGACCGCCTCGAGAATCCCGACCTGGCCAGCGTTCCCGAATATCTTCCCCTGCACCAATGAAAAACGACCCGGAACTGTGAGTTCCGGGTCGTTTCCCTAGTAGCGGGGACAGGATTTGAACCTGCGACCTCTGGGTTATGAGCCCAGCGAGCTACCGAGCTGCTCCACCCCGCGTCGGTGAACACAACATTACACACGTCTACGCAGGGAAGGCAAATCACTGACTTCACAGGACATTTTCGCTGGTCAGCGGAATGCACGACAGACGGAAGAGGTGGCCTGTGGCGCGGCGCACAGACCGCCCCGGAGCGGGTCCAACAGTTGACTACGGCAAAGGTCCGGGCCCGTCGCACGAACAACGGCAGACGTATAAGAACCACCTGGAGCACAATCAGACCGGTCGGTCATCGCATTCAAACGTGACCTGGGCCACTATTTCATAGTGATCCCGAACACATAACGTTGCTATAACAGACTGTCCAGAATCCATTCTTATGGCATTTGCGACCTGCGCAAACACTGATATACACGCTATTCGCATCATGCAATGGCGAAGTTATCAAGATGTGATCTGCGGAGATTTCTTGGTTACCGTCGATCCACGGCCCGGATCAAACGTGATGGGCTCGAACTCGAACCGCCGAACACCGGCGACCCTGTCCCGCGGTTCGAGGATCCCCGACACACCTGGGGGCAGGGACTCGGCATTTCGTTTACCGGGGGCGGTGGGCGCAGGGAGGGAAAACATCATGTCGAAACACCGGAAGCTCAGCACCCGCGCCCTCGGCTATGCCGCTGTCACCGGCGCAATCGTTGCCGTCCCGTTCGGTCTTTCCACCGGCACCGCCGCGGCCGCCCCCACCCACAACTGGGACGGCGTCGCCCAGTGCGAAAGCGGTGGCAACTGGGGTATCAACACCGGAAACGGCTACTACGGCGGTCTGCAGTTCTCGCAGAGCACCTGGGCCGCCAACGGTGGCGCCGGTTCCGCGAATCACGCCAGCAAGGAAGAGCAGATCCGGGTCGCCGAGAACGTGCTCTCCACCCAGGGCGCCGGTGCCTGGCCGGTCTGCGGCCAGTATCTGCGCGCCGGTGAGTCCGAGCCGAGCCCCGCCGTCATCGAGCCGGAGCCCGCCCCCGCCGTGGTCGCCCCCGCCCCGTCCTCCAGCGTCGAATCCGCCATCGAGCAGGCCAAGTCCGCCGGTTTCGAGCTGGCGAAGCAGAACGGCCTGGAGGGCCCGTACAAGCAACTCCTGGACCAGCACAGCGCGCTGATCGACTCGTTCGGTCGCTGACGTACGAAGCCGACGGTCACTCGGCAACGGCGCCGAAGGTGACATCGGCTCGTCCGACGTCAACTGGAACGGCCCCGTCACCCACTTCCGGGTGACGGGGCCGTTCTCGCTTTCCGGGATCAGCGACCGGCGTCCTGATAGGCCTTCACGGCGGCCTCCAGTTCCTCCAGCGCCTTGCCGAAGTCCTGGAAGTTGCCGGACTTCATGGCATTTCGGACATTGTCGATCTTCTTGTTCAGCTCCGCGGCCGCCGCGTCCTTGGCGGTGGATCCGGTCGCGGGCGGCGGTGTTGCGCCCTGCGTCGGCGGGGTCGTGCCCTGCGTCGGCGGAGTGGCGCCCTGTGCCGGCGGCGGTGTGGTGCCCGGTTTCGGCCTGCTGGTCGGATCACCGCCGAACGGCGTGGCCAGCGAACCCGTGCCCGGCAGCACCTGATTCAGCGCATCGGCCAGGGTCGAGGCGAAGCCGACCTTCACACTGCCCGCCACATCGCGATAGCTCACCAGCACGCGCAGCAGCTGCGGGAAGGTGGCGCTGCCCGCTCCGGTATTTCGCTCGTTGTAAAACGGCTCGATATAAAGGATTCCGCCATCGGCGATCGGCAATGTCAGCAGATTGCCGTACCTGATCTTGTTCGAGTTCGACAGCAAGGTTTTCTGACTGGAGACCTCCGGCGCGGTCGTCATGCTGTTTTGGGTTTGCTGTGGACCCTGCGTCTGCGTATCGGTCGGCAATTGCAGGATCGTGAATTTGCCGTAGCCGTCCGGATCCGAACGCACCGAGATATAAGCGGACAGGAATTGCCGGTTGTAGCCGACCATGGCGCTGGTCAAATTGAACACCGGCTTGTTCGTCGCCGGATCACCGAGCAGCACGTAGTACGGCGGCTGGTCGAAGGTGCCGCCCTCGGTGGTCGGATCGCTCGGCACCGACCAGAAAGCGTTGTTGGTGAAGAACTCTCGTGGATTGTCGACGTGATACTTGGTCAGCATTCCGCGCTGCACCTTGAACAGATCTTCGGGATAGCGGAAATGCGCGCGCAACTCCGGGGAGATCTCGCTCTCCGGCTTGACCGCGCCGGGGAACACGCCACGCCAAGCCTTGAGCACCGGATCGGTGGAGTCCACCTCGTAGAGGGTCACCGTGCCGTCGTAGGCATCGACGGTGGCCTTCACGGAGTTGCGGATGTAGCTGACCTCCTTGCGCGGCAACAGCCTTCCGGTCTTCTTGTCAATGCTGTCCTCCGTACCCTCCAGCGAGGTGGTCTGCGCGTACGGGTAATTGTCGAGCGTGGTGTACGCGTCGACGATCCACTGGATCCGGCCGTCGACAACCGCCGGATAGGCATTGCCGTCGGTGGTCAGCCACGGCGCCACCTTCTGCACCCGCTCACGCGGACTGCGATTGAAGATGATCTTGGAGTTGTCACCGATGGCGGAGGAGAACAGGATGTTGCGCTCGGTGTACTTCGCGGCGAAGGCCAACCGGTTGAACCAGTTGCCGATCGAGACGCCGCCCTTGCCGCTGTAGGTGAACTGCGCGGTGTCGGAATCGTATTCGCGCGGCTGCTGGCCGCCGACACCGCCGACGATCGCGTAGTCCGGGTTGGACTGCGAGATCAGCTCGCCATAGTAGATGCGCGGCTGGTCGACCTTGATCTGCTGCTGGTCGGTCGTATTGAACAGGTCGCTGACCAGGAAGATCGGATAGCCGCTGTCGCTGCTGCCACCGGCGGCATTCGGATCGTCGTACTGCGGCTTGTTGACCCGGTTGGCCGGCGCGGCCACGAAGCCATTGCCGTGGGTGTAGACGGTGTGCTTGTTGATCCAGTCGAGCTGGTTGCCGCTCAGCGCCGACGGATGCAGCTCGCGCGCGGCCACGATGTAGTCCTGCACATCGCCGCCGAGGTTGTAGCGATCGATATCCAGCGACTCCGGGAAGCCGTAGAAGTTCTTCAGCTGCTTGAGCTGAGTGAAGGTGGGCGAGAGGATATTCGGGTCGAGCAGTCGCGCGTTGCCGATGGTGGCCGCGTCGACCGGAACCTCCAGCGGGCTCTTCTTACTGTCGCCCTTGTAGTCCTTGTACTCGATCTTGTCGGAGGTAATGCCGAACGCCTGCCTGGTGGCGGCGATATTGCGTTCGATGTAGGTGCTCTCCTTGTCGGCGGCGTTCGGGCGCACCGAGAACTGCTCGACCACCAGTGGCCACACCGCGCCGACCAGGACCGAGGAGAGTACGAGCAGCGCGGCGGCCATCGCGGGCACCCGCAGATCGCGCAGCACGATTCCGGCGAAGAAGGCGATCGCGCAGATCACCGCGATGGACAGCAGGATCAGCTTCGCGGGCAGTACGGCGTTGATATCGGTGTAGGAACCGCCGGTGAATGTCGGCTCCTTGCGGCTGCTGGAGAGCAGTTCATAGCGGTCGAACCAGTAGGCGACGGCCTTGAGCAGCACGAAGATTCCGGCGATCACGGCCAACTGGATGCGTGCGGGCCGGGTCAGCGTGCCCTCGCGTCCGCTCAGGCGCAGGCCGCCGAAGACGTAATGCGTCACCAGGCTGGCGAAGAACGCGATGACCGACGCGACGAACAGCCAGTTCAGCACCATCCGGTAGAAGGGCAGATCGAAGGCGTAGAAGCCGACGTCCAGGCCGAACTGCGGATCCGTCTGGCCGAACGAGCCGCCGTTGAGGAACAGCTGCACGGTGACCCAATTCGACTGCGCCACCAGTCCGGACAGCACACCGAGCAGCAGCGGGATGCCTATGCCGAACAGCTTGAGCCGACTCATCACGGTGGTGCGGTAGCGCGCGATCGGATCGTTCGGACCGGCGACAGGCACGAATACCGGCCTGGTCCGGTAGGCCACCACCAGCGCCAACCAGACGACTAGACCCACGAACAGCGCGACGACGAGGAACAACAGGATCCGCGTACGCAAGACGGTGAGATAGACACTGCGGAAACCGACCTCGCCGAACCACAACCAGTTCGTATAGGTGTCGGTAAGCCGCGGTCCCAGCAGCAGCAGCGCCGCCAGGATGATGGCCGCCACCAGCAGCACTCGGCTGCGTCGGGACAACGAAGGTAAGCCGGTGGGGGGCCGCATGCCCACGATGCCACTCTCCAAGGTCCGGCGGCGCTCGTACCGATCACTCGGTTGTCGCACCGCAGTCCGATTTTGCAGGTGGTCCGTTCCGGACCGTCTCGCGCCCACTCTACGTAATCTGTGTCATTTGCCGCGCGGGCGCGTGTTCGCGGCCCTGGTGGTCTTGCGTCCGAGCCGTCGAGACTCACGCCTGCGGCGCATGCGCATCGACGACTCGGACGCAAGACGGGCCGCGAACGTCGCTCGTAAGACTCGCTCCGTGGTGGTCGAGTATGTGGAGAGTTCGGCGCCGGTTGTGCAGCGGCTGGAACTCGTAGCTGCGGCGCATGCGCGTCGACTACTCGGCTGAATTCGATGGCCGCGCCTTCGCGCGAACGCGAGACGGCCGCGAACTCCTCGCTCGTAAGACGCGCGCCCGTGGTAGTTGCGGAAATGGTGCCGCCCTCGGCTTCGATGCGCTGACGGTGGTGTAAGGATGAGCATGTGACCGCAGATCTGCACGCCGAACTCGTCCTCGCCCGTTCCGTCCGTGAGGTGGCGGAGTTCGTCGACGCCGAGGGTTGGGGCAGACCGCCGCAGATGTTCGCGCTGGTGCCGACGGCCGATCTGGTCGCGGCCGAGCCCGGGTTGCTCGATCAGCTCGACCAGGGCAGCGAGCTGACTCCGATCGCCCAGGAATCGTTTCCGGACGACATCACCGGTGGATCGATGGCGCTCGACGAATTCCTCGCCACCACCAGCTGGCCCGAGGCGGTCAGCGGCTGCGTGCTGGTCCAGGAGATCGTGGTGCTACCGCCGGATGCCGAGAGCACCCTGGACGACGCACTCACCCCGCTGCTCGCCGATCACGAGGCCGCCGACGCCGCCGCCCGCGCCGCCGCCCAGACGCATCCGCAACGGCGCACGGCACGACTGCTCGCCGCGGTGCTGCGCTCCGGCGCGCAACTGTGCCTGCTGCAGCTGAAGCCGCAGGACGATGCCGACGATTTCGGCGACCTCGACCTGCGCACCTACCCGAACCTGGCGCCCAACCTCATCGAGGCACTGCACCACACGATGGAGTGAATCAGCCGCAGGAGACGGTGTCCCGGCCCGCATTGATGTCATTGAGCGATTGCACTGCGCCACTGAGGTTTTCGACCTTCACCAGCCGCAGACCGTCCGGCGTGCGCTGCTTGGCCTCATTGCAGTTGGCGGCCGGGACCAGGAAGGTTTCCGCACCGGCATCGCGCGCGGCCATCATCTTGTACTGGATGCCGCCGATCGGGCCGACCTTGCCGTCCTGATCGATGGTGCCGGTGCCGGCGACGAACTTGCCGCCGTCGAGTTCGCCGGGCGAGAGCTTGTCGATCAGGGCGAGGCTGAACATCAGCCCCGCCGATGGGCCGCCGATATCGGCGAGGTTGAACGAGACCTGCAGCGGTGGGCGGGCGCCCTCGGTCGGGGTCAGCCCGAGATAGCCCTTGTTCGCGTCATCGGGGCGGGCGGCCAGTGTGATCGTCGCGGTCTGTTCGGCATTCTCGCGGCGGTACACCACGGTGAGCTGACTGCCCGGCGCCTGCGAGGAGACCGCGGTCACGACATCCTTCGGCGTGGCGATCGGTGCGCCGTTGATGTTGACGAGTTCATCGCCCGCGCGCAGCGTCTCCTTGGCCGGGCCGTCGTCGGAGAGCTTGCGCACCAGCACCACCGTCGGCAGGTTCAACAAGTGCAGCGCGGCCACCTCGGCATTGCCCTCGGAGTCCTTGAAGTCCTGCTGATTGGACTTATCGATCTCCTCGCGCGGGACACCGGGCGGATAGACCTCGGAGCGCGGTACCAACCCGTGCTCACCGCTGATCCAGAATCCGAAGGCCTCGAAGATGTTCAGCCCGTCGCGCACCGAGACCGTGGTCATATTCAGGTGCCCGGTCACCGGGTCCACCTCGGCGCCGCGCACATCGACGACCTGCTTGCCGTCCACCGCGCCGAGGGTATTGAACGTGGGTCCGGGACCGAGTGCGACGAACGGCACAGTGAGCACACTGCCCACAGCACCGAGGACGAGCACCGGGATCAGGGCGGCCACCAGGGTCAGGATCCGACGATTCACCTGGACCACAGTAGTGATCGCCCGCGCGGCCGGGTGGGCGAGGCGCATATTTACGCCCCGCGCGCGTGTCCCGATTTCGCGCCGCGCGAACATCGAACCCCGACGCCGCACGCGTATGTTTAGGGTATGAGTGACCTCCCCTTCGGATTCTCGAACCGCGATGACGACGACCGCAAGCGCGGCGACGAGCCGAGCGGTCCCGGGGCGAACGATCCGTTCGGCTTCGGCGGGGCAGGTGCGGGCGGTTTCGATCCGGCACAGCTCGGACAGATGCTCACCTCGCTCGGCCAGATGCTCAGTGGGATGGGGCAGCCGGGGTCGGCACAGGCCGGTCCGGTCAACTACGACGTGGCCAAGCGACTGGCCCGCCAGCAGCTCGGCGCGAGTGTGACGCCGGTCGCCTCGGGCACCGTCAGCGCCGTCGCCGATGCCGCGCACCTGGCCGAACTGTGGCTCGACGGTGCGACCACCCTGCCCGCCGGCGCGAACAAGACCGCGGCGTGGACCGCCAACGACTGGATCGAGGAGACGCTGCCGACCTGGAAGCGGCTGTGTGATCCGGTGGCCGAACAGATCTCCGGAATGTGGACCGCACAGCTGCCCGAGGAGGCGCGCGAATTCGCCGGTCCGATGGTCGGCATGCTCGGGCAGATGGGCGGGCTGGCCTTCGGCTCGCAGCTCGGCCAGGCGCTCGGCCAGCTCGCCAAGGAGGTGCTGACCTCCACCGATATCGGGCTGCCGCTCGGCCCGACCGGCACCGCGGCGCTGCTGCCAGCGGCCATTTCCGAGTTCAGCGCCGGACTGGAACAGCCGGAGAGCGAGATTCTGGTCTTTCTCGCGGCCCGCGAGGCCGCGCATCAGCGGCTGTTCGCACATGTGCCGTGGCTGCGTCAGCAGGTGCTCGGCGCGGTCGAGGACTACGCCCGCGGCATCAAGATGGACTTCTCGGCACTGGAGTCGGCGGCCCAGGGCATCGACCCGATGTCGCTGACCGATCCCTCGAAGCTCGAGGAGATCCTGTCCCAGGGCGCCTTCGAACCGCAGACCACTCCCGAGCAGAAGCAGGCGCTGGAACGACTGGAGACGCTGCTCGCCCTGATCGAGGGCTGGGTCCAGGTCGTGGTCACCGACGCGGTGGGTGATCGCCTGCCCGGCGCCGGTGCGCTCGCCGAAACCCTGATCCGCCGCCGCGCCACCGGCGGCCCCGCCGAGCAGACCTTCGCGACCCTGGTCGGACTCGAGCTGCGGCCCCGCAAGCTGCGCGAGGCGGCGGCGCTGTGGCGCCGGCTCACCACCGATGCGGGCGTCGACGCCAGGGACGCCGTCTGGGCGCATCCGGACCTGCTACCGGATTCCAATGATCTGGACTCCCCCGCCGCCTTCATCGACTCGGTGATCGGCGGCGGCACGGACGCATTCGACGATCCGCTGGCCCAACTCGCCGAGACCGAGGCCCGCGAGAAGGCCGAGCGCGAGGCCGCCGAGGACGGCCCCAACCTCGGCAAGGACACCGATCCGTCCTGACACTGTCCTGTTGATAAGCGCGAATCCCTGTGGACTACTACGGGATTCGCGCTGATTCACCGGTCGCGGCGTCCGCATACTGCTGGCATGACGAGGCGGATGTGCGGGCCGATGCTGGCGCCGCGGGTGACGGTCCTGGTGCGACCATCGGGGATCGTGCAGTTGGGGTGGGATCCCGAGGCGGCGTTGCTGCTGGATCGGACCGCATTGGATACCGAGACGGTGCTCGCGTTTCTGCGGCTGCTGGATGGGATGCAGAGTCGACCGCAGCTCATCTGGCGGGCCGGGGAATGTGGGATCGCCCCCGAGGATGCGACCGAACTGCTGAACCGGATCGATGACGCCGGGCTGCTCGTGCAACCGGACCAGCGGCTCGGTCAGGTGCGATCGGTACGGGTGCACGGGCTCGGGCCGCTCTCGGATGCGGTCGCGACCGGGCTGCGGCGGCTCGGGCTGCGGGCGATCCGGTCGCGTGGGTACCACCCCGATGGCTCGGTGCTCGCCTGGCGCGGTGAACTCGTGGTGCTGGCCGATGCCTTGGTCATCGACCCGCGATTGGCCAATGAGCTGGTGCTGTACGGGATTCCGCATCTGCAGGTCCGTATTCGCGATGGCAATAGGGGGATCGTCGGACCGCTGGTATTTCCCGGCCTGACGAGTTGTCTGCGCTGCCTCGACCTCACCCGATGTGAATACGACCCGGAATGGCCACAACTCGCGAGCCAGCTGCTCGGTCGGGTCGGGCATGCCTCACCGGCCGGAATCCTGGCCACCGCGGCATTGCTGCTCGGCGAACTCGAAGCGATCATGCGCTGTTCACCGCAGCGGCCGCTCGACACCATGAACACCACGATCGAACTCGAACTGGATACCTACCGGATCTCGCGCCGCGAATGGCCGCAGCACGAAGGGTGCGGATGCCGAGCGGTTTTCGCTGGTCCGCCCCGATGAGAGGGTCGATTTTTACACCCTGCCAAGGAAAGACATCAATATTGGCATGGCAAAGCCACGGGTCCGTCCGCCATGATGGGTACGTGTCTGAGATTGTGCGTCGTCGCTCAACCCGCAATGCCAAGTTAGCCAAGATTCCGCTGGGAATCGCCGGACGGGCCGCCGTCGGGTTCGGCAAGAAACTGGCCGGTGGCGATAAGTCGGAGATCAACGCCCAGTTGAACCAGAAGGCCGCCGAGCAATTGTTCACCGTGCTCGGTGAGCTCAAGGGTGGCGCGATGAAATTCGGCCAGGCGCTGAGCGTGATGGAGGCCGCGGTTCCCGAGGAGCTCGGCGAGCACTATCGCGAGGCACTCACCAAACTGCAGGCGGCCGCGCCGCCGATGCCAGCCGAGACCGTGCACCGGGTGCTCGACCAACAACTCGGAACCCAATGGCGGCAACGCTTTCGATCCTTCGACGACACTCCGGCCGCATCGGCGAGCATCGGCCAGGTGCACCGGGCGGTCTGGTCCGACGGGCGGGATGTCGCGGTAAAGGTGCAGTATCCGGGCGCCGATGAGGCGCTGCGCGCCGATCTCAAGACACTGTCCCGGATGACCGGCCTGATCGCCTCGGTAATTCCGGGCGCCGATATCAAGCCGATCCTGGCCGAGATCACCGAGCGCACCGAGGAAGAACTCGACTACCGCAATGAGGCCGCCAACCAGCGCGCCTTCGCGAAGGGTTACGACGGGCATCCGGAGATCGTGGTGCCGAAGGTGGTGGCCAGCGCGCCGAAGGTGATCGTGACCGAATGGCTCGACGGCACCGCGGTCTCGGCGATCATCAAACAGGGCGCCGAGGATCCGGAAGGCACGCGCGCGCTGCGCAATCGGGTCGCCGGATTGATGGGCAAGTTCCACTTCTCCGCACCGGAGACCGTCGGCCTGCTGCACGCCGACCCGCATCCGGGCAACTTCATGATGCTGTCCGACGGCAAACTGGCCGTCATCGACTTCGGCGCCTGCGCACCCATGCCGGACGGCTTTCCGGAAATCCTGGGACGCATGCTCGCGCTCGAAATCGACGAACGCTTCGATGAACTGGTCGAGCTCATGTACGACAACGGCTGGGTGATTCCGGGCCGGACGGTCACCGATAAGGAGATCGCCGACTACCTGCGGCCGTTCACCGACCCGATCCAGACCGATTCGTTCCACTTCACCCGCAAGTGGATGCAGCGGGTGGCGGGTAAGGCCTCCGATATCACCAGCGCGGATATGAAGACCGCGCGCGCCCTGCAGTTGCCCGCGCAGTTCGTGATGATCTTCCGGGTGCTCGGCGGTTCGGTCGGCATCCTGGCGCAGCTCGATGCGGAGCTGCCGTTCATGCAGCTGGTGCGGACCTGGATGCCCGGCTTCCGCGAGGAGCGCTCGGCCAGCTGACGGTCCCCGACCGAAAGACATTGAGCCAGAACGCAAACGAGCCGCCCACCGGATCTCACGGTGAGCGGCTTGTTTGCTTTCTCGTTCCTGGGCCCGGCCCGGATCCGAAACGGCCGGATAGGCCTCAGCGACCGGAGGGAGGGAGGTCAGGCATCTCATGCCGAGATCGCGACCTTGCGTGGACGACCACGCGGGCGCTTGCGGGCGATCACGACACCCTGGTCGAAGATCTCACCGCCCCAGACACCCCACGGCTCACGCCGATCCATGGCCGCGCTCAGGCAGCCCTTGCGGATGGGGCAAGACGCGCACAGCGCCTTGGCCTGCTCCAGCTGGACCGGGCTCTCGGCGAACCAGAGATCGGGATCTCCGGCTCGACAAGGCACCTTTGTGACCTCCCGGGGGCGGGTGGGCCGTGCCACGGTTCGGCATGTCACGTCAGTAGTGGCTTGTGGCCAGCTCTCTGCGGTGAACACGTCGTTCTCCTTCAGCTCGTTTGCAGCGGTACGTTTCGTTCGTTCCGCGAAACCGAGGCCGGTTGTGGCTGAAGGGCCGGTAGAAAATACTGGCCACGGTTTCGCTTCGGGCGATCCGTGGCCAGGAGGTCGGGGAGTGTTCCCTACCTAGTTCGACATCTCTGTCGAATCCTGATCACGGTCGCTGGGTGGGTGGTGCGGCGGAGGCGTGCTGCCCGCAGATCTGCTGCCGGTGCATATCCGGCCTCAACTGCGAACGCGCCGACTTCTGCCTCGGTGGCAAATGCCGGGTGCCAGCCCGCGCTGGGCTTGTCCTGCTCGTTGACGCAAATCGGGGAATGCATAGGCATGGATTGCGCCTGAATCCCGAATACGTCGACGCCGGACAGACCGATCCCCTGCAAAGCAGCGAGGATCCCCCGGGAGGCCGACATGACGGGTGCAGCATTCACCGCAACGCCGCTGGCGCTGAAGTTCGTGTTGTCATTCATCGTTCTGCCTCCCTCCTGTACTCGTGTCGGTAACTGTGCGCGCCGGGATGACCTCCCGGTGCGTGATTCCCACCATATGTGTTGGCGCCCATCGCGACAACTTATTTTCTACCTGCGGTTTTGTGGGCTTGACCGCAGTCGCGATGCCACTATCTTCAACACCTCGGCCCCATATTGCTCGAGCTTCTTGGCCCCGATTCCGGGGATGGCGGCCAGTGCGTTGTCATCGGCGGGCAGTTGCTCGGCGATCGCGGTGAGTGTGGTGTCGGTGAAGATCACGAACTCGCGCACCCGCAGATCCTGCGCCTTCTCCTCCCGCCACGCCTGCAGCGCGGCCAGTAGCTCGGCGTCCAGTTCGGCCGGACAGCGGCGGCAGCGACCGAGCATGGTCGCGTAGGTGCCGATCAATGGTTTGGCACAGATCCGGCAGGTCGGGCGCGCACTGTTCGCGGCGGTGTCGGCGACCGGCGCGGCGATTCGCGAGGCGGGCGAGTCGTCGGGCACCAGACCATTGAGGAATCGGGAGCGCCGCCGGGTGCGCCTGCCGCCCTCGCCGCGGGCCAGTGCCCAGGACAGCTGCAGGTGTTCGCGGGCCCTGGTCACCCCGACATAGAGCAGTCGCCGCTCCTCCTCGAGCGCGGCCTGATCGGCGACCGAACCGTCGTCGCCGAGCACATGCGCGATCGGCAGGGTGCCGTCGGCGACGCCGACGAGGAATACCGCATCCCACTCCAGCCCCTTCGCCGCGTGTAATGACGCGAGGGTGACACCCTGCACGGTCGGTGGATGCCTGGCCTCGGCGCGCGCGGCGAGTTCACGCAACAGGCCGAGTAGATCGAGCGCGTCGTCGTGGTCGACCAACTCCTCGGTCAGCCGCACCAGCGCCACCAGCGATTCCCAGCGCTCGCGGGCCTGGGCGCCCGCCGGTTCGGTGGCGGTGAGGCCGACCGGCGCGAGGGCGGCGCGCACCAAAGTGACCAGGGCCTTACCGCTGCTGGACCGGTCGGGCAGATCGTCGCGGGATGCGACCTGCCGCAGCACGGATATGGCTTGCCTTACCTCAGCACGGGCGAAGAAGCCTTCACCACCGCGGACCTGATAAGGGATGCCTTGTTCGGTCAGCGCCTGTTCATAGGCCTCGGATTGCGCGTTGATCCGGTAGAGCACCGCGATTTCGGCGGCCGGTGTGCCCGCGGCGATCAGTTTCTTGATGGACCGGGCGACCGCGGTGGCCTCGGCGGGACCGTCGTCGAATTCGGCGAAGGCCGGTTCCGGCCCGTCGTCGCGCTGGCCGACCAGTTGCAGCCGGGTGCCGGCGATGCGCCCGCGCGCGGCACCGATGACCCGATTGGCCAGCGAGACCACCTGCGGCGTCGAGCGATAGTCGCGCTCCAGCCGGATCACCGTCGCCTCCGGAAAGCGCCGGGAGAAGTCGAGCAGATAGCCGGGGGTGGCGCCGGTGAACGAATAGATCGTCTGGTTCGCATCGCCGACCACGGTCAGATCGTCGCGCTCGCCGAGCCAGGCATCGAGCACCCGCTGCTGCAGGGGCGTGACGTCCTGATATTCATCGACCACGAAACTGCGGTAGCGCCCGCGGAATTCGTCGGCCACCGCGGGATAGTCCTCCAGTGCGGCGGCGGTGTGCAGCAGCAGATCGTCGAAGTCGAGCAGCAGACCGTCCGGCGTGGCCTTGAGCTTTTCGTAGCCGCTGTAGACCGCGGCGACGCGCATCGGGTCGTACGGTGGCTCGCGCCGATGCCGGGCCACGGCCGCCGGATAGTCCTCCGGCGCGATGAGAGTGGCCTTGGCCCATTCGATTTCGGTGAGCAGATCGCGAACGGCTTCGGTATGTGAGGACAATCCGGCCTGATGCGCCGCCTGCGCCACGATCGGGTATTTGCGATCGATCAACTGCCAGGGCACATCCCCGACGACCTGCGGCCAGAAGTACTTCAACTGCCGCAGCGCGGCCGCGTGGAAGGTACGTGCCTGGACCTGGTTGGCCTCGCCGCCGAGTCCGAGCGCGCGCAGGCGGGCGCGCATCTCCCCCGCCGCGCGCGCGGTGAATGTCACCGCGAGCACCTGGTCGGCCTTCACATGTCCGGCGGAGACCAGATGCGCGATGCGATGGGTAATGGTCCTGGTCTTGCCGGTCCCCGCGCCCGCGAGCACACACACCGGCCCGCGCGGTGCCCGCACGGCGGCGGCTTGTTCGGGGTCCAGCGAGTCCAGCGCTGGGCGCAGGGGCTCGCTCGTACTGGTTGCCGACACGACACCCATCATGGCAGTGCCCGCCGACAAGTCGTGCCGCCCGGCCAGCAGCCGCCACGCGACCGGTCGCGCCGTTTCACGAGGCGGATCGCGCTACGGACGATGAGACGAGGGCCTAGCGATCGCGCAATTGCCGCAGCGCGCCCGCGAACGTTCGCGCCTCGCCGCCGAGCGGGCCGAAGAACTCGTGATCGCAGTTCTCGACCCCTACCAGCGCCCGATTCGCCAGTGCCACACCGTCTTCGGTGGGGACAAGAGCCTTGGCCCTGCGGTCGTGCGGGTGGTCGCGCCGCTCGAGCAGACCCTTCTGCTCGAGCGCGCGCACGACCTGGGAGGTCATCATCGGATCGGTGGCGGCGTACGCGGCCAGATCACGTTGCATCACCGGTTCGTCGCGACGTGCGGCCAGATAGGTCAGCGCGGCCAGCAGGACGAACTGGACATGGGTCAGATCGAATGGGGCCAGCGCCGCCCGCTGGGCGGCCTGCCAGCGATTGGTCACCTGCCAGAGCAAGAGCCCAGGACTTTCGTCGGCCTCGGCGAATTCGGAGCGCAGACCCCGGTCCTCACTCATATGCCTCCCTTACCTCGGGTTCGTCGATCATCGCCTGTGCGACGACCGCGAAGTCGTGCGCGGTCAGTTCGACCAGCCCGCGGCGCAGCACCATGCCCCAATTCGGCGCACTGGTGAGATCCAGTTCGCCGCGCAGTTCCTCGATGGGGATCACACGCGCGTCGGTGCGATAGTGCACCGCGCGGCGCCATGGCTGGAAGCAGCCGCCATCCTGCGGGTCCGCCTGCCAGACCGGGCGGTCGGCGATGGTGCCGATCGCGGTGAAGGAACGGATCGGCGCGCCGGTCCGCATGCCCTCGCGCGGTGAGTAATAGAGGAAGCCATCGCCGGGACGCATTCGTTCCAGCGGTGTCCGCTTGCCGTGGTTGACCTGCGCGATGCCGAGTTCGACACCGCGCAGCACGTGCTCGCGCGACACCACGCCGAGCCAGTACCGCTGCCCGGCCGTCGCCCGATCACCCCTCATTGGATCGCTGCGCGGTGCCGTGTGCCCGGCCGTCGCCCGACCACCGCCCCGCATCGAATCGCTGCGCGATGCCGTGTTCATACGAGCACCGCCTCGGCCGCTGCGACGAGGGCATCGAGATCGGACGCGACGGACTTGGCGATATCGCCGCCCATCACCTTGATCCAGAACCAGCGCAGCGGCCCGTCGATCGAAACGGTCACCGTCACCGTCGTGCCCTGCGGACCGGTCGCGACCTGATGGTCGAAGGTCAGGCGGGCGCCGATGAGCTTGGAGACGTCGACGAATTCGGTATCGGAGAGCCGTTCGACCCGGAACGAAACCTTGGGGCCGCCCTTCGGCTTCAAGGTGCCGGTCGCGCCCTGGGTGAACGGACCGTCGAGGCGGACCCATTCGGTGTCGTTGTTCCACTCCGGCCAGGTGGCCATATCGGCCCACTTGGCGAAGAAGGCGGCGGGTGCGGCGGTCGAGGTGGCCTGTGCGGTGGCGATCGTTGTCATGGATTTAGTATGCGCGCATATTAAATCCAGCGCAAGTCCGAGGACGGAACAGGATCGGACCGTGGAATGTTGAACGATCCGTGACTGACTTGACTCCCGCCTTGACGATGTACTCGACCACCTGGTGCGGCTACTGCCGCAGGCTCAAGAAGCAGTTGGACGAGTCCGGCATCAGCTATGTTGAGGTCGATATCGAACAGGATCCGGCATCGGCCGAGTTCGTCGGCAGCGTGAACGGCGGCAACCATGTGGTGCCGACGGTGAAGTTCGCGGACGGTTCAACGGCGACCAACCCGTCGCTGGCCGCGGTCAAGCAGACACTGGCCACACTGGCCTGATCGGGTCGGCAACCACATCCGTGCGGACCTCGCGGCCCGCACGGAACTTTTTGTGCCGCGATCAGCCCAGCGCCGCCCAGGACTCCACGATCGTGCGCGCGATGGAGATCGACCCCGGCAGCAGCAGCCGCGCGCCCTGGTTCTGCGCGGACCAATCGCCGACGGCCAGCGCCTCGCGCACCTCGGCGCGGGTGAACCAGTAGGCCTCGGCGATCTCGCCGTCGGAAAAGATGAGCGGCTGATCGGGATCGGCGACGGCGGCGAATCCGAGCATCAGCGATCGCGGGAACGGCCACGGCTGACTGCCCAGGTAGGTGATGTCACGGACCTGGAGTCCGACTTCCTCGCCCATCTCGCGCTCGACGCAGCGCTCTAGCGACTCCCCCGCCTCGACGAATCCGGCGAGCAGGGAGAATAGCGTCTTGGGCCAAGTGTGCTGGCGAGCCAGCAGCACCCGGTCGCCGCCGTCGTGGATCAGGCAGATGACGGCCGGATCGATGCGGGGGAACTCCTCGTGGCCGCCCTCGGTGACCCGCGACCAACCGCCCTTGGTCGCGACCGTCGCGGTGCCGTCGCCGGCATTGAACCCGGCCTTGTCATGCCAGTTCAGCAGGGCCATGGCGGCGGTGAGCAGACCGGCGGTGAGATCGTCTACGCCGCCGGCCATCGCCCGCAGATCGGTCAGCGTGCCCTGCAGTTCGGGATCGCGCACCGCCCAGACGTGTTTGCCGTCGCTGATGCCGAGAAATACCGCGGCCGGATTCGGTTCGGCGGACAGTTCGATCGCCGGCTCCAGCACCAGTGCGCCATTGTCGAAGCGGAACTGCCCGCGCTTATTGACCCGGAGTAATTCGGCCTCGGCCCAGCCCTCCTTCAGCGCCTGTTCATCGGTCCGGATCGCCTCGGCCCGGTCGAGCACTGAACGCGAAAGCAGCGGAACACCATTGAGCTGAAATCCTGAGGCCACGGGTTCGAGACTATCGCGCCGCCGCGAACGCCAACCGTCGCGCCGGTATCACCGGCCCGCGTGCCGGATGTACAGCAGCTTGTCGGTCGCCTCCAGCGCGTCCACCTCGGCCTGACCCACCCGGATCAGCACACCGCCGCGCACCACGCCGAGCACGATATCGCCGAGATGTCGGGGCGAGCCGCCGACCTCGGACGGTTCCACATCGCGTTCGGCGACCGCGAAGCCCTCCTCGGGGGTCAGCAGATCCTCGATCATCTCGACCACGGTCGGGGTGGTGGTGGCGATGCCGAGCAAACGGCCGGCGGTCTCGGAGGAGACCACCACCGAATCCGCGCCGGACTGGCGCAGCAGATGGGTGTTCTCGGCCTCCCGGATCGCGACGACGATCTTGGCGCTCTTGTTGAGTTCGCGTGCCGTGAGGCTGACCAGCACGGCGGTGTCGTCGCGGTTGGCCGCGACGATGACCGAAGCCGCGCGCTGCACACCGGCCAGCCGGAGCACATCGGATTGGGTGGCCGAACCGTGCACCGTCACCAGGCCCGCATTCGCCGCGGCCTCCAGTGCCACGGAATCGGTATCGACCACGACGATATCGGCGGGCTGGATGCCGTCGCCGAGCATGGCGTCGACCGCGGTGCGGCCCTTCGTCCCGTATCCGACCACCACGGTGTGATTACGCACGCTGCGCCTCCAACGCTGAATCTTGAATGCCTGCCGGGAACGCTCGGTGAGTACGCCGATGGTGGTACCGACGAGCACGATGAGGAAGAGAATGCGCAGCGGGGTGATGATGACGATATTGACGAGCCTGGCCTCGGGGGTCACCGGCGCGATATCGCCGTAGCCGGTGGTCGACAGCGACACCGTCGCGTAGTACAAGGCGTCGAGGAACGACAGCTCGTTCCCGGAATTGTCGTGGTACCCATCGCGACCCACGTACACCACCAGCGCCGCGGCGAACAGCAACCCGATCGCGAAGAGCACCCGGCGCACCAGCGAAGCCCCTGGACTGGACTGGATTTCGGGGATGCGCAGCACACCGACCAGCGCGAAATCCGGGCGACTCGACAATCCGACACTGCGTGCGCGATCACCGAACACCGGACTCACCCGCCCTGGCCGAGTCGATTACCTCCGGCGTCATTTGTCCCTCCGGCACGCACCGGAGCCTACCGGGTATCCGCGACCCCACCCCGCACCCACACGAACAGTCGGTGAACCTATGGCCGCGGATCATTCGGCGCGGCATTTCTGATCAGCTCGGCCAATTCGTCCGGGCCGGGCAGTGCGGCGGGCGCGATCGTGCGCCCGGTGCGCACGTAATGGAATGCGGCGCCGATGCGTTCGAGCATCTCCGCCTCGGTGCCGTGATCGCGCGCGGCCATCAATCTGGCCCAGGCCAGTCGGTACACGGCCAGCTGCATGGCGACCGCTGGCTCGTCGGCGGGTGCGGGTTCGGCGCCGGTCTTCCAGTCGACCACGATCCAGCCGCCGCCGGGTTCGGCGAAGACGGCATCCATCCGGCCGCGGATCACCGTGCCGGCAATCGAGGTTTCGAAGGGGATTTCCACCTCGAGCGGGCTGCGATGGGCCCACGGGGAGTTCAGGAACGACTCCTGCATGGCGACCAGTTCGGTGTCCACGCCCGCATCGGCGGCGCCGCTGTCCGCGCCGGGGAGTTCGTCGAAGCCGAGCAGGCGGTCGGCGGCGAACCAGCGCTGCACCCAGGCGTGGAAGGCCGTGCCGCGGCGGGCCAGCGGATTCGGCGGGAACGGCAGGGGGCGGCGTAGGCGGGCGGCGAGCTCGGCTGGGTCGGCACGCATTTCGACCAGGGCGGTGGCGGCGATCTGGCCGGGGAGTTCGACTTCCTCTGTGATCGCTTGGTCGGCTTCGAATTCGGCGAGTAGCGCGTCGACGTCGGCGGCCCAACCGTCGGGGTCCTCGGGATCGTCCGCGTGTCCAGCGGAATGGTCGTGGGGCGGTGTGGGTTCGGAGGTCGATGAGCCGAACTCGTCCGGGGGCGGCTCGAATTCGCCGAAGGGCCGTTCATAGTCATCGAAAGGCGGTTCGAACTCGCTGAGGGGAGGCTCGGACATGTCGGGATGTGGTTCGAAGTCGGGTGGGGGCAGCGGGAATTCGTCCTGGCTGTGCCGATCGAGCGCACCGGGAGCGCTCGCGGGCGGTTCGTAGGGGTCGTCGAACGGTGCGGGCGCATCGGGAAAGTCGGGCGGGGGAACGTCGGAATAGGGGTCGGCTGACAGTACGACCGCGGCGCGACCGGCGGCCGTTGTTTTCGGGTCGGCAAAGTTGTCGGTGGCAGGGGCTACAGTCGGTGCCATGTCGATGTCATGGGGCACGCGGTCCGCGAAATCGGCTGAGGCAGTTGCTTTGTCGCGGGTTGCAGGCTGGACCGTTCGGTTCGTCGCAGTGACACCTGCGGCCGGTTGTGCCGCAAGTTCGGCGAGGGCGGCGCGGACGAGGGAGGCACCTCGTTCGATGGGGTCACGGCGGTTGCCGAGGGGGTCGCGGGGCCATTCGGCGGTCGCGGGGTTATCGGTGAAGGGGTTGACGGCGTCGACGTCGGGGGCATCGTCCCAGCGGTCGATGGTGACCGCGCCATGCGCCGGGCTATCCGGCGCCTCGCTGGCATGTTTGAGTTCCAGGAGGAAATCCGATGGCCCTTTCGGGGCGGTGCCGGTTTCGGCCCAGTGGTGGGCGGCGACGAGCAGGACGCGTTCGGTTCTGGTGAGGGCGACGTAGAACAGGCGGCGGTCTTCGTCGATGCGGCGGCGATCCAGGGATTCCTTATGGGACTTGATCGCTCGCTCCAGGTCGGCGCGGTCGTAGAGATCCGACAGGTCGAGGACCGGGACACCCTCGGCGGCATCGTCCTGTTGGCGGTCGCCGCGCAGCGCGGTGGGGAGTTCGGCGAGTGCGCCGAGCCAGGTGCCCGAGGCCGCGCCGGAAGGGAAGACCCCGCGGGTGACGTGCGGTACCGCGACGATCTCCCATTCCAGGCCCTTGGCCGCGTGCACGGTCAATACCTGGACTCGATCCCGGGCGACCTCGACCTCGCCCGGCTCCAATCCGTTTTCGACCGACTCCGCGGCGGCGAGGAAGGCGAGCAGGCCACCGAGCGATGCACCGGAATCGCTGGCATATCCGGCGACCACCTCGGCGAAGGCGTCCAGATGTTCGCGTCCGGCACCGGCGCCGACCATCGCGCGACGGGCCTGGGTCTCCACGCCGACGCCGATGGTGCGTTCCACATCCGCGACGAGTTCGGCGAGTGGCTGGCCGCTGCGTTCCCGCAGTGCCGCGAGTTCCCGGCCCAGTGCCACGATGCGCAGGAAGCCCGATTCCGAATACTGTTCCCGCGGACCGGGATCGGCGATCGCATCGGCCAGACCGGCCTGTTCGGCCGGTTCCGGCGCCACCTCGCGCAGCGCCTCGGCGAGTGCGGTGGAGTCGGTGATCTCATCGACCTCATTGCCGTGCAGGCGGCTGATCGACAGATCCCTGGCGCGGCGGGCGAGTGCGGCGAGGTCGGCGACGCCGATGCGCCAGCGGGCGCCGGTGAGGATGCGCATGGCGGCGCTGCCCGCACCGGGTTCGGCGATGAGCCGCAGGGTGGCGACGATATCGGCCACCTCCGGAGTGGCCAGCAAACCGCCGAGACCGACGATCTCCACCGGAAGTCCTTGTTCGCGTAGGGCTTCCGCGAGCGGAGCGGCATCGGCATTGCGGCGCACCAGTACGGCCGAGGTCGGCGGAGCTGCTCCCGCTGCACGCTTGGTCGACCATTCGGCCGCGATCCGGCCCGCCACCCAGTCGCGTTCGTCGGCAACGGTTTCGGTGAGCGCCATGGCCACGACACCCGGCGCGGCATCGGGTTTCGCGCGTAGCGCATCGACGGTGACACCACCGCTGTCGATGGCATTGCGGCGCAGTGGTTCGGCGACCAGATTCGCCAGGGCCAGCGCTTCCGGCGGATTCCGCCAGCTGGTCAGCAGCGGCAGAATCGGCGCGGGAACGCCGGGGGCACTGGGGAAGTCGGTGGCGAATCTGGGCAGGTTGGCGGCGGATGCGCCGCGCCAGCCGTAGATCGACTGCATCGGATCGCCGACCGCGGTCACCGCCAGTCGCTGTTCGCCACGACTGGTCGCCCGTTGCTCGGTTTCCGACCGATGCCCGCGCATCTCACCGTCCTCACTCCGGCGAACGTCGGGGTCGGCCCGGTGCGAGCCAGAGCCGCTTCCGCCGGCGTCGGGCACACTTCGGTGCGAGCCGGAACCGCCTACACCAGCGTCGGGCACACTTCGGTGCGAGCCGGAACCGCCTACACCAGCGTCGGGCACACTTCGGTGCGAGCCAGAGCCGCCTACACCAGCATCGGGCACACTTCGGTGCGAGCCAGAGCCGCCTACACCAGCATCGAACTCACCCCCGTCGGAGCCGGGGCCGCCGGGACGAACGTCCCGGTCGATCGGCGCACCTGACGACGACGGACGATCAGGGCCGGTGTCAGCGGTGGACTTCGATGGGGCGGTGGCCTTTCGCGACCGTTTGGTGTGCGGTTGCGGTGGCGATCCGCCGAACAGTGCTGCGAGCAGGATGCGCTGGGCGTGGCCGGTGTCCTGGTATTCGTCGAGTAGGACCAGGCGGAAGCGGGCGCGTTCGGCGGCGGCGACCTCGGGATGTTCGGCGGCGAGGCGGGCAGCCAGGGACATCTGGGCACCGAAATCCAGTGCACCGCGGCGGCGCAACGCCTCGGCCAACTGCTTTACCAGGGGCAGCAGCGCGACGCGTTCGCGCTGCACCTGGACGATGTTCTGGAGCGCCTGGCTCGGTCCGCCGCGTTGGCGCGGACCCGCGGGCAGCGTGTGCACCAGTTTTTCGAGTTCGGTATGGGCCTCGGCGAGTTGTTCGGGCTCCACCAGGTGTTCGGCGAGCTGACCGGACAGGGCCAGCACCGCCTCGGTGACCGAGACCGGGGTGCGTTCGGTATCGAGGTCACCGTCCCAGTTGCGGACCACCTGGTGCGCGAGTTGCCAGAGCTGGGTTTCGGTCAGCAAGGTCGCGGAGGGCTCCACCGGCAGCAGCAGGCCGTGCTGAGTGAGCAGTCGCCCCGCATACGAGTGGTAGGTGCTGATCTCGGGTTCGGCCCCGGAGAGTTGGGTGCGCAGCTCACCGCCGGTGTCGAGTTCGCGCAGCAGTGGCGAACCGGCCAGCCGGGCCAGCCGGGTGCGGATGCGGGAGGTCAACTGCTGGGCGGCTTTTCGGGTGAAGGTCAGACCGAGTACCTCGTCGGGCAGCACGAGGCGGTTGGCGACCATCCACACCACGCGCGCAGCCATGGTCTCGGTTTTGCCCGCGCCCGCACCGGCCACCACCAGGGTCGGCCCGGGTGGGGCCGCGATCACGGCGGCCTGCTCGTCGGTGGGCGGCGGGAGGCCGAGCGCTTCCGCGAGCCGGTTCGGCGAGACGGTGCCGCTCATGCCTGCGCCTCGCTGACGCTCGGCTCCGGCATGCGCGACGCGCGCTGGCACATGGTTCGCTCGTTGCGTTCGCTCACTCGTCGGTCACCTGCCTTCCGGTGTCCTGGACGGGGCAGCTGCCCGCCACCGAGCAGTGCCTGCAGCCGTCATTGCGCATGGCGAGGTAGCTCGGGCCCTGCGTGGCGGCCGCGGCATCGTGAATTGTGCCACGCCATTTCTCGAGCGCCTCGGCGTCGAGGGCGGGCTGCATGCGCTGGGTGGCACCCTCCTTACTGCTGGGTTTGGCGACGTAGACCAGTCTCCCGCCGCCGGGTTCACCTGCGACAGTTTCGGATGCATCGCGCCCCGAGCCGGATTCATCACGCGCAGGGTCCGATTCATCACGCGCAGGGTCGGATTCCACCGCGATGTCGAGTGCGCCAGCGGCGGCCGCCACCTGGTAGGTCGCGAGTTGGGCGTGGTCGGCGGCGGCCTGCTTGGTGACCGGCGACTTGCCGGTCTTGACATCGACGATGACGAACCGCCCGAAGGCGTCGCGCTCGAGCCGGTCGACCCGGCCCCGAATCCGCACGGCGCGTTCATCTTCGGTGCGCGGGGGCAGCACACAGTCGACCGGAACCTCGACTCCGGCCTGGGTCAGCTCACCGCGGGTATTGCGCACCCAGGCCATGAACGTCTCCAACATGGCCTCGGTGCGGCGCAGTTCCTGGCGCGAATGCCAGCCGGTGCCGGGATCGATGGCCTGCCAGGCCCGGTCCAATGCCGCGCGAACCTGCGATTCGGGCACCTTGCCCGCCAGCGCCTGTACGAGAGTGTGCACCAGATTGCCCTTGACGGCGTGCGGGTTATCGCCATCGGTGCCGCCGTGACGTTCCAGCGCCCAGCGCAGCGGGCAGGTGCGCAGCAGCTCAACGGTGGACGGGGATAGCGCGACCGCGGTGTCGTCCTCGTTCCAGAGCGAACGCGATGAGCTGAGATCGGCGGTGCCGTACCACTCGTCCGGATGCGTACCTGGCACGCCCGCGTGTGCCAGCCGGGCCAGTTGGTGCGCGGCGCGGCGCCTGCGCGCCGGATCGGCCTCGGCATCGCAGACCACACCGCGCAATTCGGCCACCAGCGCATGCATGACCAGGGCCCGCCCCGGATCGGCGATCGGCAGTGCGCCGGGTTCGCTGTCATCGTCGTGGCCGAGGAGTTCGGCGAGGAATCGGGAGGGCACCAGATCGCGTTCGCCCGCTACCGATTCCACCGCGGTGACCAGCAGTGAGCGCCGGGCCCGGCTGCACGCGACCAGCAGCAGCCTGCGCTCCTCGGCCATGATCGGGGCCGCACGGCTGACCACATCACCCGCGTCGATAATGCCCGCGGTGAGGTCGACCAGATCCTCGGTCTGCAGCAGGGTGCCGCGCGGGCGCGGATTCGGCCAAATGCCTTCCTGTACCGCGGCGACCGCGACCACATCCCACTCCCGGCCCGCCGACGCGTGCGCGCTGAGCAGCGCAACCGCATCCCCCGGCGCGGTCAGCGATCGGGTGTCGTGCGGAATCTCCTGCTGTACAAGATATTCGACGAAGCCCTCGATACTCGCGCGCGGCAGCCGGTCCACATAGGCGGCCGCGGCGTCGAACAATCCGACCGCGGCATCGAGGTCGCGATCGGCCTGCATGCCCGCTGCCCCGCCGCGCTCGGACTGCGCGACCCAGCGCCGCTCGAGCCGTGATCCGGTCCACAGCGCCCAGAGCACATCCTCCAGACCGGCACCGCGGCGCCGGGTCTTGGCGGCCCGGTCGAGTGCGTCGAAGACCCGCTTCAGCGGCGCGGCCTCGACATCGGTGAGCCGCTGCGTGATTCGGCGGTCCGCGCGCCCGACCAGCAGGTCACGCAGTACCTCGGCGGAGGATTTGTCGACGTAGGCGCGCCAGGTGTCGGCCGGGTCGGATTCGGACCCGTCCGATCCGGTTTGCCCGCCGTTTCGCGCCTGCGCGCCACCGTGATCGGACCGCCGCCCGACCCCTTCGACGTCGTCGAAACTCGATTCGGCCCCGTCTGATCCGGCATATTGCCGCTCCGCGCCACTCCGATCGGACCGCCGCCCGACCCCTTCGACGTCGTCGAAACTCGATTCGGCCCCGTCCGATCCGGCATATTGCCGCTCCGCGCCACTCCGATCGGACCGCCGCCCGACCCCTTCGACGTCGTCGAAACTCGATTCGGCCCCGTCCGATCCGGCATATTGCCGCTCCGCGCCACTCCGATCGGACCGCCGCCCGACCCCTTCGACGTCGTCGAAACTCGATTCGGCCCCGTCCGATCCGGCATATTGCCGCTCCGCGCCACTCCGATCGGACCGCCGCCCGACCCCTTCGACGTCGTCGAAACTCGATTCGGCCCCGTCCGATCCGGCATATTGCCGCTCCGCGCCACTCCGATCGGACCGCCGCCCGACCCCTTCGACGTCGTCGAAACTCGATTCGGCCCCGTCCGATCCGGCATATTGCCGCTCCGCGCCACTCTGATCGGACCGCCGCCCGATCCCTTCGGCGTCGTCGGGACTCGATTCGGCCTTGTCCGATCGGGTAAGTCCGCCGGTATGTTGCGGCTGCGCGCCACCCTGATCGGCTCGCCGCCCGACCCGTTCGGCGTCGTCCGTATGCGATTCGGCCGCATTCCGGTGGGCGGTCGCGCCACCGTTGGGCTCGTCCAAGCGGTCCGGGCCATCAAGGGCCGCTTCGGCAGCTCGGACGGCGGCGCCAGTGTCTTCTGTTGTCGCGCTGTCCGATTCGTACTCATCGGCATCCGATTCTGGACGCTCGCCCTGCCATTCGGACTCGCGCAGACTCCATTCCGGCTCGATGCCGTACCAATCCGCATCGTCGGCGATCCGTTCGGTTTCGCCGATGCTCCGCTCGGCCGTCGCGATATCACGTCGGACATCGTTATCGCCGACACCCGCCTCGTCCGCCAGCAGATCCGCCTCACCGGGCGGCAGGTCCGCCTCATCAGGCGGCAGATCCCCACCAACATCCAACGGGAAATCCGCAGCGGTCCAATCGGGTTCACCGTCGGGCACGGAACTCGCGCGCCCCAGCGCGGACTTGACTTCACTGCGTGCGGACTCCAGCACACTGCGCCGGATACCGCGACGCAATCGACGCAGGGTGATCTGATCGGCTCCGCCGAGCGGTCCGGCCAACAGATCCAAGGCATCCTCCGCCGAGAACATCGCCTCGGCCGAGCGCCGTCGCCCACGCCGCTGTGCTTCCTCGGCCAGCACCGCCCGCAGTGCGAGCAGCATCCAGGCCGCACCGCGCCGCCGAGCCAGTGGTGTGTCGAGCGCGGGCTGCTGCACCGGCACTCCGGCCGCGAGCAGGGCGCGGCGCAGCGGTGCCAGCGACAGCGGCACCGAGCGGACGATCACCGCCATCCGCGACCAGGCGACGCCGTCGGTGAGGTGGGCGCGGCGCAAATGGTCGGCGATCAGGGCGGCCTCCTTGGCCGGGGTGGCCAGCACCCGCACCCGTACGTCGGTGCCGTCATCGGTTGGCTCGACCGCGTGACCGGGTGCCGAAAAGCGTTGTGGCGCACTGCCGGGCAATTTCGCGGCGATCCGCGCGACGGCCAGTTGTACCTGGCCGCCCGATCGGTGGTTGTCCCGCAGGATGATTCGCTGTCCGTCCGGCGCCGCCAGATCGGCGACGAAGCGCGGGTCCGCACCGCGGAAGGCGAATACACCCTGATCCGGATCGCCCGCGACGACCGCGGTGTGTGCGGCGGTGCCCATCACCTCGATCAACAGCGCCGCCTGCGGATCCACATGCTGCGCATCGTCGACCAGCAGATATCGGATCCGATTCCGTTCGGCCGCGAGCAGATCGGCGTCACCGGCCAGCGCGTCCAATGCCGCACCGACGAGTTCGGCCGCGTCCAGTGCCGGTGCGGTCGCCTCGGGCGCCTCTACCCCGACCGACCAGCGCAGCAGCATCGACTGTTCGTATCGGACCGCGAATTTACCCGCCGCCACCCACTCCGGCCGCCCGTGCTCGCGGCCCAGCCGCACCAGATCCTCGGGACCGAGTCCGCGTTCGGTGGCCCGCAGCATGAGATCGCGCAACTGTTCGGCGAAGCCGCCGAGGCCGAGCGCGGGCTGCAACCTTTCCGGCCAGAGGTTACCGGCTCCGGCCGCGATATCGGTCAGGTCGCCGCGCAGCATTTCGCGCACGACGGCATCCTGCTCGGCACCGGTCAGCAAACGCGGCGGCGGATTGCCGTGTGCGCTGGCATGTCTGCGCAATACCGAGAACGCGTAGGAGTGCAGCGTGCGCACCAGCGGCTCCCTGGTGGCACCGGGCACACCGCCCTCCGCGGTGCCCGGACCGCTCAGCCGCGCGGTGATCGCGTCGCGCACGGTACTCGCCGCCCGCTTCGAATGGGTCAGCACCAGCACCGATTCCGGATCGGCGCCCGCGGCGATGCGCTCGGCGGCCAGATCGATCAGCAGCGCCGTCTTACCGGTGCCGGGGCCGCCGAGCACCTGCCAGGGCCGCCACCCCGGCCGAATCGGGCCGACGAGGGCGGCGGCGTCGAACAGCGCACGGACATCGGCACCCCAGACCAGAGCCGGGGGTGCCGCCACATTTCGGCGAACAAGTCGCACCGCGCTATCCGATCGCACCACGCGGGCTATTGCAACAGACACCCCCGACACGCCACGCGGCCGATTCACGCGTCGGTGAGGTCGAACACATGCCTCGATCTGCGATGGGTTTCGATATACGTCAATATGGGTCCTGTGTCGCCTCTTCATGTGTACCGGTACGGACCAACCGACGGGCCGAAAGTCCTGGCCCTGCATGGTGTGACCGGTCACGGCAAACGCTGGGAGGAGCTGGCGACCCGACATCTGCCCGATATCCGGATCATCGCCCCCGACCTGCGCGGACACGGCCGCTCGCCCGCGCTGCCGCCGTGGAACTTCGAGGCCATCGTCGAGGATCTGGTCGAACTGCTGGCCGCGGAGGCCGACGAGCCGGTGGTGGTGGTCGCGCATTCGTTCGGCGGAGCCTGCGCACTGCACCTGGTTCATCACCATCCGCACCTGGTGCGCAAATTGATCCTGCTCGATTCGGCCATCGCGCTCGAGCCGGAGCGCCTGATGGATATCGCCCTGTCCAGTCTGGCCTCACCGGACTACGACACCGTCGAGCACGCGCGTCAGGACAAGATCTCCACCGGCTGGGGCGAGGTGGAGCCGCGCCTGCTCGACGCCGAACTCACCGAACATCTGATGCCGACCGCCGACGGCCGCGTCGGCTGGCGGATCAGCCTGCCCGCCATCAATTCCTACTGGGGCCAGCTGGCCCGGCACTACGTGCTGCCACCCGCGGACCTGCCGACGGTCCTGGTGCAGGCCATGAAGGTGGTGCCGCCCTTCGTGACGCCGGAGTTCCGGACCGCACTCACCGAACACCTCGGCGCGAATCTGACCATGCTCGAATGGGACTGCGATCATATGGTCGCCCAGGCCCGTCCGGCCGAGACCGCGGCGCTGATCCGATCGGTACTGTAACTCGGATGGCCACCACCGATGCCGAGGTCGAGCGGGTGCGCGCGCTGGTCGCGACGGTGCCGCCCGGCCAAGTGGTCACCTACGGCGATATCGCCGCGGCCGCCGGGTTGTCCACCCCGCGCACGGTCGGCTGGATCATGCGCACCGACTCCGCGGATCTGCCATGGCATCGGGTGATCGGCGCGAGCGGCCGCCCCGCCGCCCATCTGGCCGATCGCCAGCTGCGCTTGCTGGCCGCCGAGGGCGTCCCGATCCGCGACGGTCGAGTGGACCTGCGCACCGCGCGTTTCCCGCTCCCGTAAACGGCTCCGCCGCCGTCGAGCGGCGGTTACCGTTGAGTCATGTCCACCCGCCTGGCGTGTGTCGCATTCGATGCGGACCGGCCCCGGTCCGTCGCGGACTTCTGGGCCGAGTTGCTGGGCTGGACGGTGACGATCGACCGCCCCGACGCGGTCGATGTGGCGGCGCCCGATCCGGACGGCCTCGACCTGACCCTGACCTTCCGGCCGACGACGCGCGCCAAGGGCAGCAAGAACCGCATCCATCTGGATCTGGCCAGTCGCTCACTCGATCACCAGCGGGTGCAGGTCGACCGCGCGCTCGCGCTGGGAGCCCGCCGCATCGATATCGGCCAGGGCACGGTGCCGTGGGTGGTGCTCGCCGATCCGGAAGGCAACGAATTCTGCGTACTGGAGCCTCGGGAGGAGTACGTGGACACCGGTGCGGTGGCCGCCATCGTGGTCGATACCAACGACCCGGTGCGGCTGGCCGAGTTCTGGTCCACCGCCTCCGGCTGGCCGGTGGCCCACGGCGGCGCGCAGGTGGCGGGGCTGCGTTCGGCCACCGGACTCGGCTGCTGGCTGGAATTCATCCGCACGCCCGATACCGAGCGCGGCCGTAATCGAGTCCATCTCGACCTGGCGTTCTTCCCCTCCGACGATCCGGCCGCCGAGCTGGCCCGGCTCCGCGCCGCGGGCGCCACCGAGGTCGGCCCGGAGGTCATCGGCGGCGCACCCGGGCTGGTGCTGGCCGATCCAGAGACCAATGAATTCCGACTGCTCCGGCTGGCCTCCGACTATTCGGCGGTGTAGCGGGTGCGACGGCCCGCTGGTCGCCCGCGGCACCCGGCCCTCCCCGGATCCGTGCCGGCGACGAATTAGCATGTCGGCCATGCTTGCCCACCCGTTGCCCGACCCCCATCCCGCATCGAATCGCGACGCGATGCCGCCGGCCATCGCGCCGGGCGCCGGCCGGTGACCGCCGCGGACGCGATCGTGCTGGCGGGCGGGCGCGCCAGCCGGATGGGCGGCGTCGACAAACCCGCCATTGTCATCGGCGGCCGGACCATGCTCGACGCGGCTCTGGCGGCGGTGACGTCCTGCGGGCGGACCGTTGTGGTCGGACCGCATAGGCCCGAATTGGGCCCGGAGATCATCCAGGTGCGCGAGGTTCCGCCCGGCTCGGGTCCGGTCGCCGCGGTGGGGGCCGGGCTGCGCGCGCTCGGTCCCTCCGCCGCGCCGCTGGTGGTGGTGCTCGCAGCGGATCTGCCGTTCCTCTCGAAAACGACAGTGCCGGAACTGATTCGGCACGGCACCGAATCCGGTGCGGACGCGGTCTTCGCGGCCGATGAATCCGGACGGCCGCAGTATCTGATCGGCGTATGGCGGCGCACAGCACTCGCGGGCGCGCTGGCGCGGCTGGAGTCGCTGATCAATCAGCCGATGAAGGCGTTGATTCCGGCCGACACGATCACCGTCACCATGGCGGGTATCGCCGATTGCGATACCGAAGAGCAGGTGCGCCGGGCCCGGCTGGCCTGGAATGCCGGTGCCGCGCCGAGTGCTCGTCCCGCACCCTCGAAGACCGCCGCCGGTACCCCGCTGCCCCTCGATGAAGCACGGAATATCCTGCGCACCACCATCTCTCGACTCACCGAATATCGTGCCGAGCTCGGCTCGGTGCGCGGTGCCACCCTGGCCGCGCCGCTGACCGCGCTCGGGCCGCTGCCGCGCTTCGACGTCTCGGCAATGGACGGATACGCCGTCTCCGGTGATGGTCCGTGGCGTTTGCGCCGCGATATCGGCTTCGCAGGCGGGCGGCGGCCGGTCGGATTGCTCTCCGGTGAGGCGGTGCGGATCGCCACCGGCGCTCATGTGCCCGATGGCACCACCCGGGTGCTCCGTGACGAATTCGCGCGGATCGACCAGGATGAAACACTGCACCGACTGCCGGATTCCCCGCTGCGCGAGGATATTCGCCGCCGTGGCGAGGACCGTGATCGCGGCGATCTAGTCGCCCCCGAGGGCACCGCTGTCACCGCGGCGCTGATCTCCGCCGCGGCCAGTGTCGAGGTGACCGAGGCGCTCGTGCGCGGTCCGATCCGGGCCAGGATCATCATGACCGGCGACGAGATCCGCAGCACCGGCCCGCTCCAGACCGGCCAGACCCGCGACTCGATCGGGCCCATCCTGCCGGATGTGCTGTCCTGGTACGGAATTCACACCATCGATCGGGTGCACCTGCGCGATACGCCGCGCGGCTTCGACGAAGTGCTCGGCGCCGTTGACGAATGCGATCTGCTGGTGATCGTCGGCGCCACCGGCGGCGGGGCGGCGGATCAGCTGCGCGGCGCCATTGCGCGCGCCCAGGCTCGAATCCTGGTGCACCGCTTGGCCATCCGTCCCGGCGGCTCCACCATTGTCGCCGAACTGACCACCGGCACAACGGTTCTCGGTCTGCCCGGCAACCCCTTTGCGGCCCTGGCGGTGCTCATGGCCCTGTCCCCCGCTCTCGTCGAAGGCCGGACCGGCGGCCATCCGCTGCGTCCGCTGGTCGGACCGCTGCACAATGCGAGCGCGATCTCCGGACCCGTCACCCGCATCGTCCCGGCCCGCATCGCCCCCTACGGCGGCTGGCTGGGCGATCCGCAGGTCCGCACCACCCATCTGGGCGGCCTGGTCGACCGTGACGGCCTGGTCATCGTCGGGGCTCAGGCCACCGACGATGATCTGGTCGAATTCCTCCCGCTGCGGATGTAAAGAATCGACATTCTTCTTCCACTGCTGATGTCCGCTCGCTATTGTGTCGTTGTTAGGCGAATCCAAATCACTTCGGAAAGGACCGAGTGGAGATGGCTGAAAAGTCGAAGAAGACGCCTAAGAAAATGCCCAAGCAGATGGAGCGGCAGCAGCAACAGCAGCGCCAGGAGGGCATGAACCGATCCGGCTCGTTGAGCGATCGCGAACGGATGGAACAGCAGCGTCAGGACCAGGGCTCGGAACGGCGCAGCTCTGAACAGCGCCGACCCGGACAGCACTGATCTGAAACGGGCCGCCGGATCCTGCATGGACCGGCGGCTCGTTTGCGCGCACCCCGGCTCCGCGCCGGTACTTCCCGGCTCCGGACGCTAATTACGTCACGACATTTCGGGCGATCCCCCATAAACGTTCCGCGTGTTCTCGCGAATGCACTGCGCGCCGTTCGAATTACACACGGCCACGCGCCAGCGCCGCTTTTCGCCGCCGAAAATACGAAATGCATTGCGGGCCGCGGTGTAAGAATTACGCGCGATCACCTACATCGAGGACCTGGGCGCGCACGAACGCGCCGAACCGTTCTTCGTGCACTTCGCCATACACGGACCGCAGGATCTCCCCAAGTACCGCGGCCGCTACGCCGAGGGACCGCACCGCCGCGATCATCGCGCCCTTCTTCGCTGCCGCGCCGCGTCGGCCAGAACTCGGCCAGGTCGCCCGTGCGTTCTTCGCCGACCGACTCGCCCGTGAACAACCCCATCTTCCGGCGCGCCATCGAGCGAGGCGAGCTGCCGCCCACCGCGGACCCCGAGGCGATCATGGATATGCTGGCGGGCTCGATCTGGTTCCGCGTACTGCTGCGGGGCGAGGCCGTTACACCGGAACACCTCGACCACACCGTTGACATGGTGCTGCACGGGGCCGTCGCCGACGCATAGGTTCCGGCACCGATATCGATGCGCCGAGATGGCGGCCGTTCGATGTGCGCACGGATCCGACCGAGCTGCGCGATCTTTCCGCGCAATGCCCCGAGAAGGTCGCCGAGCTCGCCGCCGCCTGGGACGAATCCGCCTGGGCGAATACGGTTTTCCCGATGGGAGCCGGTCGAGCGCGAGGCGGAGTTCGTCGCGCAACGACGCCGGGAGCCCGTCGGCCGGATTTCCGCCGCCACCGGCGGTCCGATACCGTTGACCAGGGACAACACCCCAACGCCCGACCGAAGGATGCGCCTGATGGACGACAGTTCCCTGATCTGGGACGACGGTGCGCTGGTCACCATCGACCAGCGTGAACTGCCGCATGAGGTGCGCGAGCTGCGTCTGACCACGGTCGATGACGTCATCGACGCGCTCGAGACGCTGGCCGTCCGCGGCGCGCCCGCCATCGGTATCGCCGGTGCGTTCGGGGTGGTCATCGCTACCGCCGCGCATACGACCGGCGGCGTCGTCGATGTGGCGCGGGCCGAGGCCGATGCCGCGCGGATCGCCGATGCCAGGCCCACCGCGGTCAATCTCGCCTGGGCGGTGCGGCGGGTGCTGCCCAAGGTGCCACTCGGCGCGGACGCGGTACTCGCCGAAACCCTGGCCATGCTGGCCGAGGACGGTCGGGTCAATCGGACCGCCGCCACCCATGCCGCCGATCTCGTACAGCGGCTGTGCCCGGACCGGCCGCTGCGGGTGCTCACCCACTGCAATACCGGGCGGCTGGCGACCAGCGCCTTCGGCACCGCGATCGGGGCGATGCGGGTGCTGGCCGAACGCGGGGCGATCGAGAACGTCCTGGTCGACGAGACCCGCCCGCTATTGCAGGGCGCGCGGCTGACGGCCTGGGAGCTCGCCGAAGCGGGCATACCGCATCGGCTCACCATCGATTCCGCCGCCGCCTGGGCGATGGCGACCGGTCAGGTCGACTGTGTGCTGGTCGGCGCGGACCGGGTGACCGCCAATGGCGATGTCGCGAACAAGATCGGCACCTATGGGCTCGCGATCGCGGCCCGCCACCACGGCATTCCATTCATCGTGGTGGCGCCGGAGTCCACGCGTGATCCGAAGACGGCGACCGGCGCCGATATCGTCGTCGAGCAACGGGCGGCGGCGGAGGTGACCGGATTCGGTAGTGTCGCAACGGCTCCCACCGATACCGACGCCTTCAATCCGGCCTTCGATGTGACGCCGGCGGAGTTGGTGACCGCGGTCGTTACCGAACTCGGTGTCGTGCACGGCGCGAATGCCGAACGGGCCGAAGGCGATTCGGGTGCGGCCATCGCCGATATCGCACGCGAGCTGTACGGCCGCGGCTGGATGCCGGGCACCGCGGGCAATATCTCGGTGCGCACCGGCGACACCGCGGTCATCACCGGCAGTGGTCTGTCGAAGGGTGAACTGACCCCGCGTGACATGGTGACCGTCCGCATCGCGGACTCCGCGCCCGTGTCCGACCAGCAGCGCAAACCGTCTGCCGAGACCACGATTCACACGGCGGTGTACCGAACCACCGACGCCACCGCCGTCGTGCACATTCATCCGCCGTACGCGACGACCGCCGCGACCCGCTCGGGCTCCCCCGATGCGGTGACCGCACTGCGCATCGCCGACTACGAACTCATCAAGGGCCTGGTGGCCGCGCAGCCGGACGGCAGCTACCCGACCGTCCTGGACCTCCCCGTCTTCCCGAACTGGCCCGACGTCGCGCGCATCGGCACCGATATCGAGCGATATCTGCGCGAGAACCCCACCGCGGCACCGGTATTGGCCATCGCGGGGCACGGGATCACCACCTGGGGGGACAATCTGTCCCAGGCGCGCGACCGCGCCGAATGCCTCGAGGCCCTGTGTGAGCTGGTGGCCCGCACCGGCCGTCGACAGGCTTTCACCGCTAGCGACTGCTTGCAGGTCGCTCGAAACGACCAGCACGCAATCCGAACGAGATCACCGAGATTGGACTGACATCATGACGCTGCTGCAGGTTATGGCCGCCGACAATGCCGACAAGGTCCTGCTGCGCACCACCGACGATGCGGTGATCGCCGCCGAATTGGCCGCCCGGGGAATCACTTTCGACCGTTGGCCGGTGCTCGACAACGCCACCGAAACGGCATCGGAGCAACTGCTGGCCGAATATGACGACCGGGTCGCCGAACTCAACGCCTCCGGCCGCTACAAGCATATCGATATCGCCCGGATCCACCCCGACGACGCGAATCCGGAGTGGCCGCAGATCGCCAAGGGCGCTCGGGAGAAGTTCCTCAACGAGCATCGGCACGCCGAGGACGAGGTGCGCTTCTTCGCGGCCGGACGCGGCTGCTTCTACCTGCATCTCGGCGACGAGGTGGTGGCGGCGGTCTGCGAAGGCGGCGACCTGCTCTCGGTGCCGGCGGGCACGCTGCACTGGTTCGATATGGGCACCCGCCCCGACTTCATCGCCATCCGATTCTTCGAGGAGGCCGACGGCTGGGTCGGCGACTTCACCGGTGACCCCATCAGCACGGGTTTCCCCACCCTCGACCAACTGCTGACCGCCTCGTGATCGCCGCCGTCGTCGTCGATATCGAGGGCACCACCAGCCCGACCAGTTCGGTGCGCGAGGACCTGTACGGCTACACCCGAGCGCGCCTGCCCGAGTGGCTGGCCGAAAACCATACGGGCGCGGCCGCTCCCATTATCGCGGCCACCCGGGAACTCGCCGAGCGCCCCGATGCCGATACCGACGAGGTGGCCGCGATCCTGCGCGACTGGCTCGGCTCGGATGTGAAGGCCGAACCGCTCAAGGCCGCGCAGGGCATCATCTGCGCCGAGGGCTTCCGCAATGGCGCGCTGCACGGCGAATTCTTCCCGGATGTCGCGCCCGCCCTCGCCGCCTGGCACGCCGCTGGCCTGGCGCTCTACGTCTACTCCTCGGGATCGGTACGCAACCAACAGGATTGGTTCACCTTCGCCCGCGGCGGCGAGCTGGCATCGCTCATCAGCGGCTACTTCGACCTGTCCAGCGCGGGACCGAAACGCGAAGCCGCATCGTATGCGAAGATCGCCGGTGCCATCGGCACATCCGCCGACCGCATCCTGTTCCTGTCCGACCATCCGGACGAACTCGATGCCGCGGTCGCCGCGGGCTGGTCGGTCACCGGCGTCCACCGTCCCGGCGAGCCGAATCCAGCACGGCCCCCACATCATTGGATCGCCTCATTCGCGGAGCTGGCCCTGCCCTGAGGTATTCGCCAGCCGCGCTGGCACTTTGACGGCCGCTAGCTGGCCGCCGCCACCGCCTGCTGGATCCGCCGGGACCGAGTGTCCGGCCGCTTCGCCGCGACGACACCGGTGACGAGTTCGCGGCGCGCGGTGAACGACAGTGCGTCGAATGCCGCCCGCACCCCGGCGTCCGCCAGTGCGGCGGCCAGATCGGCTGGGACTTCGACCGTGCGCTCGGCGTCGTCGCGTTCCACGGCGACCTCGACCGTATCGCCGGGCTGCTTGCCCAATTCGGTGCGGATCGCTTTGAGCATGCCGAGGCACGGTCCCGCGCCCATGGACGTGATGGATCCGGTGTAGGCGATACCGTCGAAACTGGCGCGGACCGGTATCCGGCCGCCGCCCCCGAGCGCCGCGATGACCTCGGCGGGCACCGCGACGTAGGCACCGCCCCTGGCGGCGGACTCGATGGTCGCTTCGAATCTGTGCATGTGCCGAAGAGTAATCCGCGCATGCGGTAGTCGCCGAAACTATCGGCAAATCCATAGCGAATAGCGAAGCGGGTCGTGAGAATGGTGCGCGTACGGCCGTTCGACCGCTCCGCGCGGATGTGAAATGGGCCGCAGCAGGGCTCTCGAAGTGTGTTAACAAATGTAAACCACCTGAGAACCAGCGGTTTCCAAAGCATCACCGGCAAGTCCCCGAAACACCCGCCGGAAGCCGCATTTCAGCCGGTCAGGGCGGATCCGCCCAGGTCACCTCGATGCCGTCGGCGTTCTGGGGCAATCGCGCGGTGACCACCACGTTGCGCCGACCTCACAACTCACCACCGGCCGGCGCGCGCTGTGAGAGATTCGTTTGGACGTGCGTCGTGACCTCCTTACAGTCGGTGCAACAGCCTGGTTTCACAGCTCGAAGGGGACGTCGTGGTTAATTCGCGCATTCAGGGTTCCGCGTCCTCCGATTCGGCCGATCGGCAATCCGGCGACGCGAGCGACGCACTGCTGCGTCTCGGCAAATATTTCCACCGCGGCGAGGTGTCGACCGACCAGCGCAGCCTGCATCAGATCGGCGGGCGCAGTGCCGACGAGTTCTACCGCGACCGCTGGTCACACGACAAAGTGGTGCGCTCCACGCACGGGGTGAACTGCACCGGGTCCTGCTCCTGGAAGATCTACGTCAAGGACGGCGTGATCACCTGGGAGTCGCAGCAGACGGACTATCCGTCGGTCGGCGCGGACAAGCCCGAGTACGAACCGCGCGGCTGCCCGCGTGGCGCGTCGTTCTCCTGGTACACCTATTCGCCCGCGCGCGTGCGCTATCCGTATGTGCGCGGTGTCCTGCTCGAGCTGTACCGGGAGGCCAAGGAGCGGCTCAAGGATCCGGTGCTGGCCTGGGAATCGATCGTCGAGGATCCGGAAAGGGCCAAGCGCTACAAGTCCGCTCGCGGCAAGGGCGGATTCGTCCGCGCGGAGTGGTGGGAGGCCGCCGAGATCGCCGCCGCCGCGCATGTGCACACGATCAAGAAGTACGGCCCCGACCGGGTGGCCGGATTCTCCCCCATTCCGGCCATGTCGATGGTCAGCCATGCCGTTGGCGCCCGGTTCATTTCGATGCTCGGCGGCTCGATGCTGTCGTTCTACGACTGGTACGCCGACCTGCCGGTCGCCTCACCGCAGGTCTTCGGCGATCAGACCGATGTGCCGGAATCGGCCGACTGGTTCGACGCGGGCTACCTCATCATGTGGGGATCGAATGTCCCGGTGACCCGGACCCCGGACGCGCACTATATGACCGAGGCCCGCTACCGCGGCCAGAAGGTCGTCGTGGTCTCCCCCGACTACGCGGACAACACCAAATTCGCCGATGAATGGGTGCCGGCGCGGCCGGGAACCGATGCGGCCCTTGCCATGTCGATGGGCCACGTGGTCCTGAAGGAATTCTTCGTCGACCGCGCCACGCCCCGGTTCCTGGACTACGTCAAGCGCTACACCGATCTGCCCTTCCTGGTCTGCCTCGACGATCCGCAGGGCTGGGACGCCGATGGCGTCTACCACCACGACGGCGCGCTGCCCGGCAAATTCCTCACCGCGGCCGACCTCGGCCACACCGATGAGACCGCGGCGCACAAGATGGTGCTGCTCGACGCCGCCGGCAATCCGGTGGTGCCCAATGGCTCACTCGGCCACCGCTTTACCGCGGGCGATACCGGCAAGTGGAATCTGGATCTCGAGGGCGTCGATCCGCTGCTGACCCTGCACGACCGGGCCGACCAGCGCCCGATCACGGTACAGCTGCCGCGCTTCGACACCGATACGGCGGGCGTGGTGGTGCGCGGCGTGCCGACGATCACCGTCGCGGGCAAGCGGGTCACCACGGTCTTCGACCTGCTGCTCGCGCAGTACGGTGTGGGACGCGATGGCCTGCCGGGCACCTGGCCGAGCGGCTACGACGACGCGTCCGAGCCCTACACCCCGGCCTGGCAGGAGGCCATTACCGGCGTGCCCGCCGCACAGGCTCAGCGCATCGCCCGCGAATTCGCCGATAACGCCGATAAATCCGGCGGCCGGTCGATGATCCTGATGGGCGCCGGCACCAACCACTGGTTCCACTCCGACCAGATCTACCGCGCCTTCTTCACCCTGACGCTGCTCACCGGCTGCCAGGGCGTCAATGGCGGCGGTTGGGCGCATTACGTCGGCCAGGAGAAATGCCGTCCGGTAACCGGCTGGTCGACACTGGCCTTCGGGCTGGACTGGCAGCGACCGCCGCGCCAGATGCAGGGCACGGTGTTCTGGTACCTCAGCAATGACCAGTGGCGCTACGACCCGTTCACCGCACAGTCGTTCGCCTCCCCGCTGGGCCGCGGCAAATTCGCGGGCCGAACCGCCGCCGACAATATCGCGCTGGCCAGTCGCCTCGGCTGGATGCCGAGTTATCCGACGTTCGACCGCAATCCGCTGGATCTGGTGGACGAGGCCGAGGCGGCGGGCAAGACCGCGCCCGAACATGTGGTGGACGGGCTCAAATCCGGTGAGCTGCGCTTCGCCTGCGAGGATCCGGATGCGCCGGAGAACTTTCCGCGCTGCCTGACCGTCTGGCGGGCGAATCTGCTCGGGTCCTCCGGTAAAGGCAACGAATACTTCCACAAGCATCTGCTCGGCGCCGATTCCAATCTGCAGACCACCGATGCCGAGGGGGTACGGCCGCAGGAGCTGGTCTGGCGCGAGGACGCGCCGACCGGAAAGCTGGATCTGCTGCTGTCACTGGACTTCCGGATGACCAGCACCACACTGTTCTCCGATATCGTGCTGCCCGCCGCCACCTGGTATGAGAAGCACGATCTGTCCTCCACCGATATGCACCCGTTCGTGCACGCCTTCTCCCCCGCTATCTCCCCGCCGTGGGAGGCCAAGACCGATTTCGAGGCGTTCCACCGGATCGCGCGCGGATTCTCCTGGATGGCTGAGAAGCATCTCGGCAAGCGCAAGGACATTGTCGCGGTACCGCTGCAGCACGATTCGCCGGATGCGTTGGCGCAGGCCGGTGGACGCGTACTCGACTGGAAAGCCGGTGAGTGCGAACCGATTCCGGGCAAGACCATGCCGAAGTTGGTGGTGGTCGAGCGGGATTACCCCAAGCTCGCGGAGAAGATGGCCGCGCTCGGACCGCTGATCGATACGCTCGGCGTCACCACCAAGGGCGTCACCACGCATCCGGACGAGGAAGTGGCCTACCTCGCCGGTGTGAACGGCACCGTGGTCTCCGGTGTGGCCCAGGGGCGTCCGTCGCTGGCCAAGGACACCCACGCGGCCGAGGCGATCCTGGCGCTATCGGGCACCACCAACGGCAGGCTCGCGGTCGAAGGGTTCCACGCGCTGGAGCGGCGCACCGGCACCCAGCTCGCCGATCTCGCCGCCGAGCACGAGGGTAAGCGAATCACCTTCGCCGACACCCAATCCCGGCCGGTTCCGGTGATCACCTCGCCGGAGTGGTCGGGCAGCGAAACCGGCGGACGGCGGTACTCCCCGTTCACCATCAATACCGAACGACTCAAGCCCTGGCACACCCTGACCGGGCGCCAGCACTTCTACCTCGACCACGACTGGATGGCCGAACTCGGAGAGCAGCTGCCGATCTTCCGGCCGCCGCTCGATATGAGCGCGCTGTTCAGTGAGCCGGGGGTGGGGGCCGTCGGTGACAACGGCGTCACCGTTCGGTACCTCACACCGCATTCGAAGTGGTCGATCCACTCGGCGTACCAGGACAACCTGCACATGCTGACGCTCTCGCGCGGCGGGCAGTCGATCTGGATGTCGGATCGGGACGCGGCGAAGATCGGTGTGGCGGACAACGATTGGATCGAGGCGGTCAACCGCAACGGCGTGGTCGTCGCGCGGGCCATCGTCAGCCACCGGATGCCGGAGGGCACGGTATTCATGTACCACGCCCAGGACCGGGCGGTGGATGTGCCGCGCATCGAGGGCCTGCCGGAGTCGAACGGCAACGGGAACGGATTCGACTGGGCCGCACCGCAAACCCAGCCCGGTAAGGGTAAGCGCGGCGGCATCCACAATGCGCTCACCCGCATCATGATCAAGCCATCGCATCTCATCGGCGGTTATGCGCAGCAGTCCTTCGCACTGAACTACCACGGGCCCACCGGAAATCAGCGCGACGAGGTCACAACGATTCGTCGCCGCTCGCAGGAAGTGGAGTACTGACATGCGTGTCATGGCACAGATGGCCATGGTGATGAACCTGGACAAGTGCATCGGCTGTCATACCTGCAGCGTCACCTGTAAACAGGCGTGGACCAACCGCGGCGGCACCGAGTACATGTGGTTCAACAATGTGGAAACCCGCCCGGGGCAGGGTTATCCGCGCCAGTACCAGGATCAGGACAAATGGAAGGGTGGCTGGACGCTCACCAAGCGCGGCAAGCTCACCCTGAAATCCGGTTCGCGGCTCAAGCGGCTGCTCAATATCTTCGCCAATCCCGATCTGCCGACCGTCTCGGACTACTACGAGCCGTGGAGCTACGACTACGACAATCTGCTGTCGGCTCCCGCGATGGACACCAGCCCGGTGGCGCGGCCGAAATCGCTGATCACCGGCCAGGATACGAAGATCACCTGGGGCGCCAACTGGGATGACGACCTGGGCTCCGGACCGGAGCAGGTCGGCAAGGATCCGCTGCTGGCCAAGCTCTCCGATCAGGTGAAACTGGAGTTCGAACAGACCTTCATGTTCTACCTGCCGCGCATCTGCGAGCACTGCCTCAATCCGTCGTGTGTGGCCTCGTGCCCGTCGGGTGCGATCTACAAGCGGTCCGAGGACGGCATCGTGCTCGTCGACCAGGACAAATGCCGCGGCTGGCGGCAGTGCGTCAGCGGCTGCCCGTACAAGAAGATCTACTTCAACCACAAGACGGGCAAGGCGGAGAAGTGCACGTTCTGCTACCCGCGCGTGGAGGTCGGCATCCCGACGGTCTGTTCGGAAACCTGCGTCGGGCGGCTGCGCTACATCGGCGTCATGCTCTACGACGCGGATGCGGTGCAGGCGGCGGCCTCGGTCACCGATCCCGAGGATCTGTACCCATCACAGCTCGGAGTCTTCCTCAATCCGCACGATCCCCGGGTGATCGCGGAGGCCGAACGCGCCGGGATCTCGCCGGAGTGGATCGAGGCCGCGCAGAACTCGCCGGTCTACAAGCTGATCGTCGACTACCAGATCGCGCTGCCGCTGCATCCGGAATACCGCACCATGCCGATGGTTTGGTATGTGCCGCCGCTGTCGCCCGTGGTGGATGTGCTCTCGGAGACCGGCCACGATGCCGAGGACGCGTCGAATCTGTTCGGCGCCATCGACGCACTGCGCATTCCGGTCGAGTACCTGGCCGAACTCTTCACCGCCGGTGAAATCGGACCGGTGCGAGCGGCACTGCAGCGGCTGGCGGCGATGCGGTCGTTCATGCGGTCGGTGAATCTCGGCATGGAACCCGATCCTTCGATCGCGCCATCGGTGCGCTTGGAGCCGGAAGAGATAGAGGCGATGTACCGGCTGCTGGCCATCGCGAAATACGAACACCGGTATGTGATTCCGCAGGGCGCGACATCCCAGGCACACGAACTGGATTCGCTCGCCACCGGATGCAGCCTCGACACCGATGGCGGGCCGGGTATGACGGCGTTCGACACGATGGTGGAGAAGTTTCATCTCACCGATGCCAATGATGCCGCGCCGGAGCAGAAGACGACGCGGATCAACCTGTTGAACTGGGATGGGCGCAGTACCGATGGTTTGGTGCCCACCGCGACCACTGGCAATGGCGCCAATGGGCCCGCGACCAACGGTTCGGCGAAAAACGGTGCGGCCGAGAATGGCTCGGCCAATGGCACGAATGGTTCGACCAACGGTTCGGCGGCGGCGAACGGTTCCGTCGCGCCGACGCCGACCGGAGCAACCCAATGAACGCCGTCGGTCGACCAGCCGTCGGAGGCGCGTCATGGCACTGCTGAAGGTGCGCCGCAGGCCGGAGCCCGTCGCCCGGCTGTCCGAGCGCGATTGCCGTCTGGTGTGGCGGATAGCGGCCCTGCTGCTCGACTATCCGAACGAGCAGATGCTGGCGACCATCGACCAGATCGATGATGCCGCAATGCAGTTGCCGGAAGCGGTGGGTGCGCACCTGCTGGAATTCATCCATCATCTGCGCGCCACCCCGCCGATCACGCTGGCCCAGCAGTATGTCGAAACCTTCGATATGCGGCGGCGTTCCAGCATGCACCTGACGTTCTACGCCTACGGCGATACCCGCAAGCGCGGCATGGCACTGCTGCGGTTCAAGCACGCCTACCGGCACGCCGGCGTCGAACTCGGCGACGAGGAGTTGCCCGACCACCTGCCGGTGCTGCTGGAATTCGCCGCCACCGTCGACCCGATCGGCGGCGAACGCCTGCTGGGCGAACACGTCCCGGTGATCGAGCTGCTGCGACTGTCGTTGGCGGACAACGGATCTCCCTACGCCGGTGTGGTCGCCGCCGTGGTCGCCACACTGCCGCCGCTGACCACCGCGGACCGCCGCCGGATCGCCGAGCTCGCCGCGCAGGGCCCGCCCGAGGAAGAGGTCGGCCTGGACCCCTTCGCCATGGACCCCGCCCTCTTCGACGGATCGGAAGCCCGCCGATGACCACCACCTTCTGGATGACCCTGCCCTACGTGGCCTTCACCTCGTTCGTGCTCGGCCACCTGTGGCGCTACCGCAACGACCAATTCGGTTGGACCACAAGGTCATCGCAGATCTACGAGAGCCGCCTGCTGCGCCTGGGCAGCCCGCTGTTCCACTTCGGCATGCTCGGTGTCATCGGCGGCCACGTGCTCGGCGTGCTGATCCCGGAATCCTGGACCGCCGCGGTCGGCATCTCCGAACACACCTACCACGTGGTCGCGGTGGCGGCGGGTTCGGTCGCCGGACTCGCGGTCATCCTGGGCATCGGCATCCTGCTCTACCGCCGCATCACCGTCCCCGCCGTTCGCAAGGCCACCACCCGCAACGACCAGCTCATGTACGCACTGCTGGCCGCCGCCCTGATCACCGGCCTGCTCAATACCTGGGGCAGCAACCTGCTCTGGGGCACCTACAACTACCGCGAAACCGTATCCCCATGGTTCCGTAGCCTTTTCACCCTGCACCCGCAGCCCGAGCTGATGGTGGGCACGCCATGGACCTTCCAGGTCCACGGTCTGGTCGTGCTGACCCTCATCGCGATCTGGCCCTACACCCGCCTGGTGCACATGTTCAGTGCCCCCGTCGGCTATCTGACCCGCCCGTACATCGTCTACCGCGCCAAGGAATCCAACGCACCGGACAAGCGCCGCTACGCCCGCGCCTGGGATGCCCCCGTCACGCCGGAAACCTGGCGCTGACCCCGAATTCGGGTCCTCTCACCCGATGCCCGGCGGCCCCGTCCTCCCGCACCAGGAGGACGGGGCCGTGTCATTTTCCCAGCAAACACGCCCGTCGTATCCCGAGACCACGGCTGCGGCCGTGATAGGAATTCGACCCATGTACCGGCTCGTGCCCACGCCTCGCGCACGCTCGGCCTCGACCCGCCCGATGGGCACCGTGCCGATGGTTCGCTCGTTGCGCTCCCTCGTTCGATGCCTGGTCTTCCTGTTCGCGGTCTGCGCCGCGACCATTCCCACCGCCGGAGCCGAACCCGGCTCGCAGATCCTCGAGATTCGGCCATTGGGCGGGCGGCAATTCGAGGTGGTGGTGCGTTCGGCGGCGATGGATCGGCCGATCACGCTGTGGATGTCACATCCCGGCGCGGGTGCGCCCGCGCTCTATCTGCTCAACGCGGTCGACGGCGGCGAGGACGGCGGGCCGTGGACGCGCCGCACCGATATCGCGGACTTCTTCGCGGATAAGCACGTCAATGTGATCGTGCCGATGGGTGGGCGCGCGAGTTATTACACCGATTGGCTCAATGACGATCCGATCTTGGGCCGCAATAAGTGGACGACCTTCCTGACCCGGGAACTGCCGCCGCTGCTGGAATCGCGTTTCGGGATGACCGGGCGCAATGCCGTTGCGGGCCTGTCGATGTCGGCGACCTCGGCACTGAATCTGGCGATCGGCGCACCCGGCCGCTATCAGGCGGTGGGTTCCTATAGCGGCTGCCCGCGCACCAGCGACCCCGCCGCCAATGCCTATGTGCACTCCGAGCTCGCGGTGTTCGGCGCGAATGCGGACAATATGTGGGGCGCCCCGGACAATCCGGCCTGGGCCGAACACGATCCGATGCTGCACGCGGATCGGCTGCGCGGCATCGCGCTCTATATCTCGGCGGGCAATGGCGTGCCGGGCGCGCACGAAACCCTCGGCGATCTCGACATCGAAGGCAGCCCGGTGCGCCTGCTCGATCGCATAGCGGTCGGCGGCGTCATGGAGACCGTCATCGGCGGCTGCACCCGCCCATTCCTGGACCGGCTGGCCGCCGCTGGCGTGCCCGCCACCGTGAAATTGCGTCAGGGCACCCACGCCTGGGCCTATTGGCAGGACGACGTGCACGAATCCTGGCCGCTGTTCGCCGCCGCGATCGGCGCCTAGCGGCCGTTCACCGCGAACTTGTCGGTGCCCTGGTCGACAATGCGGTATGGCGTATGACAAGGAACTCGCCGATCGGATCCGGGAGCTGATCGAACCCGCACCCGATGTGGTCGAGAAGAAGATGTTCGGCGGTCTGGCCTTCCTGGTCGGCGGCAATATGGCGGTCGCGGCCAGCGGTAAGGGTGGTCTACTCGTGCGCGTCGACCCGCAGGAGAGCACCGCGCTGCTCGCCCGCGACTACGTCGGCACGATGGTGATGGGCGGTCGGGAAATGAACAACTGGCTGCGCGTCGACGGCGCGGCGGTCACCGACGATGACGCGCTCGACGAATGGATCGATCGCGGGGTGAGCTACGCGCGCTCGCTCCCGCCGAAGCAGAAGTAGCGGTCAGCGGACGAGGCGGCGGAAGGTGAGTTTGTCGAATTCCCGGCCGTATTCGTCCACCGCCACCACATCCATTTCGCTGGCGAAGATGCCGGGGCGGACATCGACGCGCAGGAACGAGTAGTTGCGGAACCGCACTCGCGACCACGGCGCGGCCTCATCCTGCTTCTCACCGGAAGAGGTCCAGACATAGCTGTTCGCGACCGTGGTGTCCGGTAATTCGTGGCCGCGGAACGATTCCTGTGAACCGGGCTGGAAGTCGTAGCGCGGGCGACCACCACCGCCGACGGTGTAGTAGACGGTGCCGTCGGTGTCCGGGTAGACGATCGAATTGTCACCGGCGACCCTGGTCGCGGCGCCGGCGCGGATCGGATCCGTGCGTTCGAAGACGTGATTGTGCCCCTGCAGCACCAGATCCACCTGATACCTGTCGAACAGCTCGGCCCAGGCATCGCGCAGGCCACCATCGCTGGCATGCGCGTCGGTGGTCGAATACGCGCAGTGGTGGAAGAAGCACACCAGGAAGTCGATGTCCGGATCCGCGCGATAGGCCGCGAGGGTGCGCTCCACCCAACTCGTCTGTGCCCTACCGGAATACCCGGTATTGGCCTTGATCTCATAGCTGACGTCATTGGCGTCGAGTGAGAGCACGGCGACATTGCCGTAGGTGAACGAGTACGCCGAGGGGCAGCCGGCGGGCCCGTTGCCGGGGAAGTCCAGCCGCGCCAGATGTCCGCCGTAGCCGTGCTGGCCGTAGGTCGCTTCCATATCGTGGTTGCCGGTGGCGAACATCCACGGCGTCTGGGCGGCGCTGATTTCGATGGCGCCGAAGTAGACATCCCAGACATACGGGTTGTACTTGTCGAAGCCGGAGGCGACCTTCGCGTCGTGTGCGACGAATTCGGCGGGCTTGCCGGCGCCGGACGGATCGGCGTAGGCGATATCGCCGGCGAGGATGTGAAAATCCGGTTTGGCGGCGGCGATCTGGCGCAGGACATTGGTCGCGTGCGGTGCGGTCGGATCGTTATCGGCCTTGTAGTACTTGTCGTCGTAGTCGCCGGGCACGGTGCCCTGCGGCAGCGCCGGGGTGTTGTCGGTGCCCTGATCGCCCATCATGGTGAATCGGAAGGGCAGGATCGCGCTGCGCGCGCTCGGCATTGCCGGTGCGGCGGCGCGGATATCGCCGGTGAATCCGTCGGAGGTGCGCCACCGATAGAAGTGCGGCAGTCGCCCGGGCAGACCGTCGACCGGGGCGTGTACGTAGAACTGTTCGGCGGCGAGCACTCCGCCGTCGGCGGCGGGCACCTGGGTCAGCAGATTGCGCACCTCGGCCTCGACGGTGCCGCCGAGCGCGGGTGTCGGGCCGTGGTCCAGATAGACCTTGGTACCGGCCGGTGGCCGGGAGAGCTGACCGGCGAACCGGAGCTGACTGGCCGCGTCCGGTCCGTATCCGACATGGCGACCGCCGACCGCGAGCTGCGCGTCCTCGGCATAGGCGCGCCTGCCGAACGGCGAGGTTCCGACCGTGGCGACGGCTGCGGCCGCGGCCGCACCGCGCAGGACATTGCGCCGCGAGACGGCATGGCGGCGTAGATAGTTCCGGTGCCACTCGTGCTGCTCGGCCATGGTCATCTGGGCGGCCAGGGCGGCGGGAATTCCGGTATCGGGTAGATCGCCAGCTGGGTTCAGCGCATTGGACGGCACGGCATCCGATGCTCTACGGCCACAGCGCATCCCGCAACTCGACACCGCTTCCCAAGCCCGAACAGTTCATGAACTCTGGTGCGAGCCCGGCCAGCGCGATCCGACTAACACGACAATTCGCGCAAACGCCCCAGCGCCAGGGCACACGCAGCGGCCACGCAGACCCCTTTTCTGAGGGCGTCTTCGTGACTAGGCTGCCGCGATGACGCCATTCACACGCGCGGCAGTCACCACGGTCGTCTCGGTCGGTTCGGTCTTCGGCGCCGCGACCGCCAATGCGACACCGGGTACCGATATCACCGCGGTCACCCTCGCCCAGGCGCAGATCCCGGCCGGACTGCTGCCCTTCGTCGCGGGGAGAGATCTGGTCGTCCGCGAAATCACCATCGCACCGGGCGGTTCCACCGGTTGGCACTATCACGACGGTCCGGTCTTCGGCTTCGTCCGCTCGGGCACCCTCACCCACCCCGGCCCCGACTGCGCCGCCCCCGTCTACCGGACCGGCGATTTCATCTACGAACCCGAGGGCTCCTGGAACGTCCACATCGGCCGCAACCTCGGCTCCGATCCCCTTGTCCTCGACGTCGTTTACGCAACACCCATCGGTACGCCGCTGTTCGAGGATGCCGACGCACCGGCGTGCGCGTAGTCGACACCGGTCTGGTGCCCGGTGCCCGCACACTGGGCACCGAGCTCCAAACCGCCCTTCTACTGCTGCGTAGCCGTTGTCGTCGTAACGGTCGTCGTCGGCGACGAAGCAGTCGTTGGCGCCACCGTGGTCGTGGTCAGGGGTGCCGCACTGCTGGTTGTCGTGGGGTGAATCGGTTCGGGACACTTGCCGTCTCGTGCGCCGATGCTGTTGATCTCGTTATTGGACCGCGGATCGCCCGCGTAGTTGATCTTGTCGGTGCACTTGACATAAGTGTCGCACGGGGTGTCGCCGCAGTAGTCGGTGCCGCCGGGTGCCGGAGCGGGATTGCTCGTTGTGCCGCAGAAGGTCACGCCACAGGTGTCCGTGCCACCTGGTGCCGACTGGGATTCGGTGGGTGCGCCGCAGTAGACGATTCCGCAGTTGTCGACGCCACCCGGGGTGCCGGGCTGCACGGCGGCCGTCTGTCCGGTGCCTGCTCCACCCCCACTACCCGAATCTCCTCCGGTCGCGCCGGGGTGGCCCGGTGCCGCGGTGGTGACGGGGGGCGTTGTCCGCGATGCGCTGATCGAAGTGACCGTCGCAGTGCCGGAGCGCGGCGCGGCGGAATCCTGCTTGTCAGCCGTGCACGCGGTCACGATGAGCACCGGCGCCACGACGCCCAGCACCAGTCCGGTGCCGCCACGCCATCGGCGACCCCTACCCAACATCTGCATGATCTGCACAGTCTCTCCTCCTACGCCTGCCGCCTTGCCTGAAAAGGACAGACGCACAATGGGTCTGGTTAGTTGGACGGTTGTCCGGTACCCCCTGCGTAGTCGTCGGATGATCCTCCGCTGTTACGAACCGCAGCAATCATGAGCCGCCCCGACCTCGGGCCGCAGGTTTACGGGACCACCCCCGCACGCCGGAACAGTCGATCACGAGGCTTCCGCATGGCCGACCACGAAGCGCCGCGAGGGCGATGACTCGTTCAGCGGAGGTGATTTCGACTGTGCCCAGGAAGTGCTGTCACACCAGTAGGTCGTCCGGTCATTCGAAGAAGGCGGCGAGGGTCTCGGCTACTCTGTCCGGCTGCTCCTCGGCGAGGTAGTGGCCGGTGTCAGGGATCTCTGCGCTCTGGAAGGTGGTCGCCGTGTCGGCCAGACTGGTCAGCAGGTCGGTGTGGCCCGGGAAGTGCAGTGCGGCAATCGGCGTCGTCACCCGCGGGTAGGTGGCCAGGTCCGCGATATCTCGACCGAAGGTTCGATACCAGCCGCCCGCGGCCCGGATCGCCTCGGGGCGCGAGTAGGCACGTGCGTAGACCTCACGATCGAGATCACCAATTGCGTTGAGATCGCGCAGATTCCGCGTGCACAGGAAGTCGATGAGATAGCGGGCGCGGTCGGCCAGTAGCTGTTCGGGCAGCAACTCCACCTGGTTGAACGCGAACCACCAGCGCTGCAACCGCTCTCGGCCGGGCTCGGGAAGCAGCGTCAAGTCGTACAGGCGGGGGTCGGGATGCGGTTCCTCCAGCATCGCCAGCTTGTGTACCAGTGTCGGATGGTTGGCGGCGAGGCTGAACGCGACCATCGATCCGATATCGTGCCCGGCCAGGTTCACCCGGTCGTATCCCAGTTCGCGGATCAGGGCGGCGACATCGGCGGCCATCGTCTTCTTGTCGTAACCCGTTGCGGGAGCGTCTGATCCGCCCATGCCGCGTAGATCGACCACGATGACGCGGTAGCGCTCGGCCAGTAGCGGCATGATCTTGCGGGCGTGCCACCACGTCTGCGGCCATCCCGGCAGCAGTACCAGCGGGTATCCACGACCGCCTGCGACGTAGTGCAGCCGCGTGCCGTTGACCTGGGCGGTAGCGCTGCGGAACGCACCCGGTAGTGAGCGGGCCAGAGCGTCGTCGGAGTACGGGTCCTCGATCATGAACCGATTTAAGCGGTTCACAGCGAACCTGTCAAATAGGTTCCGCGATAGGATCGGGGTATGCGATTCCGAGAAGGCGCAGGGCGGATGTGCCTCGACTACCTGCGCACGCTGCGGCACGGGACCATGGAGGAACTACCCGATGCCGCCGCGGTAGCGGCCTGGGTCGAGCAGTTCGGCCCGCTCGATTCCGTGCCCGTGCCATCTGAAGGCGGTTACGTCGAGGAAGCCCGGCGGCTGCGGGAGTCGATCCGGGCACTCATCGATTCGGCGCGCCAGGGGATCGGTTCGCCGGCATCGGCTCGGCAGGCCGTCAACGCCGCCGCGGCACTGCCACCACCGTCCCCGGCGCTGGCCGCCGACGGACGAGTGGTCTGGCACGCCGGTGATCCGATCGGGGCGACGCTGTCGCTGATTGCCAGGGACGCGCTCGACCTCACGTCATCACCGCTGCTCGCGCGGGTTCGGCAGTGCGCAGGAGCCGACTGTGGCGCATTGTTCGTCGACACGTCGCGTCCCGGCGTCCGACGCTGGTGCTCGATGAACACCTGTGGGAACCGCGCCAAGAAGGAAGCGATGAAGACCCGGCACGTTGATTGAGGCGCTACAACTGGCCCTGCCGCGCGATTCTTTTACGATGGTGCGCGATCGCCCACTGAAGGTGAGGGCAACGCTGTCCTAACGCGCGCTCATGGCGCTGACCTGGCCGGCCAGGGAGCACCGGTTCCGCAACCACAGCTATCCCGTCGCGCGCAGGACTGCCGCGGCCGGTAGGCGGCAGCCCTCGCGATTCGGTCAGTGGACGGCGGCGGCGAGGAATGCGCGCACGTCGGGGGCGGCGATCGGAATGATGCTGTCGTGACCGGCGTCGTAGCTATGGAAATCTACCGCGACGCCGTTGATCAGCAGACTTGCGACCAGGGTGAATGTGAGGGGATAGGGCAGGATCTCGTCGTGGGTTCCGTGCCCGAGGAACAGCGGGCCGCGGTAGCCCGCCACCGGCAGCCGCAGATAGTCCCGGAATGGTTCGGTCAGCTCGCCGAGGGGCTGTGATACGAGCTGACCGATCGAGAGATTCTTGGTCTGTTCGTCGAGTTCGGGGCTGCACAGGGTTTCGGCAAGCGCCACGGTGCGGCGTCCGAGGTCGGTGAGGTGGCTGTCGACGTTCAGGTCGGGTCGCAGGTCGCGGAATCCGGCAATGGCCATCACGAACAGCGAGGCGGGGACGGGGACCGGCGGCATCTGCGGGCCGACGAGGCCGACCAGTGCGTCGAACTGGGGTGGTGCGCTGGTGGCGACCGTGCCCCGGTAGTCGAGTTCGGGTGCGTAGTCCCTAGCCCGCGGTGCCGTGTTCAACACTGCGTGTGCGCCCTGCGAATGCCCCTGGGCCAGCCAGATCGGGCCGATCGCGGGATAGAGCCGCCGCGCGGCGCGCACGATGTCGATGACGGCGTGCGCTTCACCGCCACCGTCGAGGTAGTTGGGCAGGCCCTCGGTGCCGAGCCCGATGTAGTCGCTCGCTACCACCGCGAAGCCGGCGCTCAGCAGTCCGGCGAGATAGGACGACTCCGGTGCGGGCCGACCGATCGTGGTGGGCGCGCACTGGTCACCGAGTCCGTTGGCACCGTGTCCCCAGGAGATCGTCGGCCAGCCGCCGGGAGGAGGTGTGCCCTCGGGGACAAAGACCGCCCCGGAACTGGTCCGCGGTCGATCACGCGAATCAGCGGTCCAATAGGTGACTTTCGTCGACGCTGCCGCTCCGGGGAGCCGCTGCGGTTCGGGGAGCGGTTCGGTGGAGACAACGGCGCCGGGCGCGGACGGTTCTTCGGCCGTCGCGGTCACCGGCGGGGCCGCCAGCGCCAGCGCCGACGCGACCACGGCGGCGATTCGCCGAATCGTCGTGCGGCGAACGGTTCGATTGCGTTGTCTGAAAGTCCTTGGGGTGGTTCTCATTTACCGCGATCTCCGATCGGGTCGAGTGGGCAGGCACCGCCGATACCGGCTATATCAATACGAGACCAAGGGGTGTTACACGCCCGGTAAGGAGATAGACAGCCAACGGGTTGCATGTGCATGTGCTTACGAAAAGTATTGCGGCAGTGCGATACTCGGGCACCGCGAGTTGAAGTAATGAACTCGAGCGCCCGGTACCGGTCTCCTCGCGTGCGATATCGGCGTCGCGGGTCGTTCGCCTGCGCGAAGAATGGCGTTGCCGCAGAGCGAAATTCGATCGTGTACCAGATCCACAGTTTGGCGACTGTCGCTTTTTCCAGAGCCGGTGAGCGATATACATACGATCGACTTCGCGCAAATAGCGGCCGAAAGCCGAAACCTTCACATGGATAGGAGGTTTCGGCTTCCGCCGCGCGGCGGAGAGTGCCAGCCGTTGCGTCATCTGTTGCCGGTCGGGTAGTTGATGCCGACGATCCGGGCTTCCCGACCGCTGTAGCGCTGACGCATGAGCTGGGCGTATGCCTCCCGCTCGATCAGTTCCTATACAGGCACTCAGATCTGGCAGGTCGGGCTGGGGTGCAGCAGCCAGCAGAGGATCGATCCGGCGCCGAAGGAGCCGGTCCCGGCCGAGCCGGTGCCATCGGACCCGACCGGGGACACCTCGGCGGGCGTCGATGCGGGCTCGAGGGGCAACGGATCCGCCGAGGCGGTAGCGCCGCTGGTGACGAGGGCGATGCCGATGGCGACAGTGCCGAGCGCGGTGCGAATCAAGTTGCGCGACAAGCGATATTCCATGCGCGGGGTTCCTCACTGTGATCAAGAGTTGAGCTCCGGCGGCCCAATCGGACTGCCAAAGTTATTGTCGGGAAATAACTTTGGGTCGTTACAGGACACTGATCCACGCTTGTCAGATGTCCGCTCACAGCCGCCTATCGAGCGGCTGCGCTGGTCAGTGACTGGCGCAGACCGCTCTCGGTGTCCGATCGGTGAGTGCCCGGCGCGGCCGGATCGTGTTGTACGGGATGCGGAACCCGCGACCTTCCATGACGTGGTCGATCACCGCGCCGATGCGCGAGATTGTCTTGCGTCAGGGACTTGGCAGGTTCTCGCCGGTCAGAAGATTTTCGCCACGGATGCTGAGATCACCTGAGAATGGTCTGTAAAGCCGAGTTCAGTCGCAGGAGCGTGCACATGATCTCGGCTGCACCGATGAATTTCGGGTGGATCCGCCGTCGATGTCTCTGGATATACCGAAGGAGATGATCATGGGCTTCCCCAGGGGGCTGGCAGGTGATCTCGCCGACACAGAGAGGAATCCAGTCATGACGAGACCGTTTCGATTCGGGGTCGTAGCCCCGCTCAGAACCGACCTGCCGACGTGGCGAGATCGGGTGCGCCGCATCGCCGACAGCGGCTACTCGACGCTGCTGGTGCCCGACTTCCCGCAGATGCAACCGGCGCCCGGTCCCATGCTGGCCACCGTCGCTGCCCTGACCGACCTGCGCGTGGGCACGTGGGTGTACGCCTCTCCGCTCCGCCCGGCGTGGTTGACCGCGTGGGAGGCGCACTCGCTGTCGCTGTTGACCGAGGGTCGCTTCGAGATGGGCATCGGCACCGGCAGACCGGGAATCGAGGACGAGCTCCGCGACAAGGGAATGCCCGATGTACCGCCGCCGTACGAGCGGCTGGCCGAGGTCCGTGAGACCGTCAGGAGGCTGCGAGATCTCGACGGCCCCGACCTCCACACTCCGGTGGCGATGGCTGTCTTCGGTACGAAGGCCCGGGCGCTGGCGGCCGAGGTCGCGGACACGGTCACCTTCGTGCTGGGAGATCAGCCTCGGGGCGAAGTCGAGCGGATGGCACGCGAGTTCCGCGCCGTCGCGGACGTCGAGCTCGCGCTCGCCGTGCCGGTGATCGGCGACACTGTCGCGCCGCACATGGCGCGCCCCGATACCGACACTGCTGCGCTTCGCGCGGCGGACGCGATGACCGTCCTTCCGGATGATCCAGCGGCCGCCGCCGAGGAAATCCAGCGGCGGCGCGAGGAGATCGGCTTCTCCTATTTCGTCTTCGGCGCCGACTTCGCCGACAAGTTCGCTCCGGTCGTCGCCGAACTCGCCGGACGGTAGCGGGCAGCGAGGACGACAGGAGGCCGAACCCGCCAGTTCGAGAGCCGACGCAAGGGAGGCGTATTCGGTCCCGGCCCGAAGCCGGGCCGCCTCGACGTATACTCGAACGTGAGTTCGAATCGAGGGGGTTGGAGATGCGGACGCTACGTCCTGCCGAGATCGCCGGATTGCTGGCCAGCGATATCGTCGCGCACCTGGCCACCATTGACGCGGCCGGATATCCGCATGTCACACCCATCTGGTTTCTGTGGGATCAGCATGCTTTCCGGCTCACCAGTTGGGCCGGGCGACCGCATCTGCGGCGGATCCGGGCGAATCCGCGGGTCGGGTTGGTGATCGACCGCGAGGTCGGCCGGCGCGCGGACGGGCAGCGGCCGAACCGGCAGGTCCGGATTATCGGTGACGCCGAGTTGACCATCGACCCGGACGGTGTGTGGACCCAGCGCATCTGGGAGAAGTACGGCGGATCGGCGCTGGATCAGCGCGATCGCGTGCGGGTGCTGATCACCATTACTCCCGATCTGTTCGTCGCCATCGCGAGCGTCTGAGGTCGCGGCGAAAAATCTCGAGAAATCCGTGGCGATACGTCGAAGCCGTCCGATCGGCTCCGACCGAACGGTGACAGTAGGTCATCGACAACCCAAGGAGCACACCATGTCGGTCAACACCTTCCTGTGGTTCGACAGCGACGCCGAGGAAGCCGCCGCCCGCTACACCGCGCTGATCCCGGACTCCCGCATCGTCGAGGTCACCCGCCACCCCGACGGTTCGGCCTTCGTCGTGGCCATCGAACTCGACGGCCACCCCTACATCCTGATGAACGGCGGGCCCGGCCACCCCTTCACCGATGCCGCCTCGATCCAGGTCGTGGTCGAAACCCAAGCCGAGGTCGACCAACTCTGGGACGCCCTGATCGACGGCGGCGAACCCGGCCCGTGCGGCTGGCTGACCGACCGCTATGGGCTGTCCTGGCAGGTGGTTCCCGCCATCCTGGTCACCCTCATGAACGGCGCGAACCCCACCAAAACCGGCGCGGTCGCCACCGCCCTGCGGTCCATGTCCAAACTCGACCTGAAGGTTCTCCAGGACGCCTACGACCAGGCCTGAGACTCGACTCCGCGCACCGGGCACCCCGTCTGTACCTCGACTCACGGACTGCCCGGTGTACGCCGGGCGAAATCTGTCAGGGCGAGTTCGCCCGGTGAGTGGACACGCAAGTCGGCAGTGCTTGCCACGCAGGAATCGGCGGCACATGCCGGAAACAGCCCGGGCAGATACGCGTCGAACGACGGCGCGTGCGAGATCACCGAATCGCGGTGCACACCATAGCGATCGGCGATGTCCGCGGCCCGGCGTGCGGCGCGTCGGGCCGCGGCGGCATCATCGAGGACCAGCCAGTCGATGCCGTGCCGCGGCGATCCGTAACGATCAGGACGCCGAAACCACCTCCGCGAAGACCGTGTCGAGGGCGCTGGCGGTGACCCCGAAGGTCTCCCGGATCGCCGTATCGTCAACGGTGAACTTCCGGTGCGACATGTGGTAGGTCTCGAACAACTCGACCCAGAACGGATCGGTGAGACCGAGCAGGGTCAGTTCGCGGTCGGACATCTCCGCCAAGCGCGGACTCGGGGCAGCGGCCGCGGCGGCGAAGCGTTCGGCGGCTTCGCGCAGGGTGCTGGTAATAGTCGGGGCGAGCCAGGCACGGCCCCAGGCGTTTTCGCTGCGCGCGACGGCGACCAGGGCGTCGGCGGCATCGCCGATCGCGGTGTAGGCGTGCGGCAGGTCCAGGTCCTGCGGGACCAGAGCGAGTTGGTCCGCAACCACTTTCGGCTGCACCAGCAGCGAGAACACCGATATCGCACCGGCGCCGAGGTACTGACCGGCCCTGACCTCGGTGACCCGCACCCGGCCCGCATCGTGTGCCGCCTTGGCCTCGAGCCACATCCGAGCGCGCACCCGCCCTTTGGGGCCGGTGGCGGCCAATGGCGTGTCCTCGGTGACCACGCCGTCCACCGGGCCGTAGCCGTACAGGTTGCCGAGCATCACGTAATTCGCACCGGCCTGCTCGGCGGCCGACAGGATGGCGCCGAACAGCGGCGGTACCGCCTCGGGCCAGGTGTGATACGCGGGCATAGCAGCGTTGATCAAGGTGTCCGCGCCCTTGACGTGGTCGGTGAGCGCGGCCGCGTCGACGGCATCGGCCGTGATGCGCTCGATATCCGGGTGCTGCGGACCCGCGCCGCTGCGGCTGATCATCCGCACCTGGTCGCCGGATTCGGCCAACCGGAGCGCGGTTGCCGAGGCGGTGGCGCCCCGGCCGACAATGACATGCGAAGGCATGCGACTTCCCTTCTTGGACAAGATAATTCGCACAATCGGCGGGGGCTTCGGAGCCGGTTGCCGATCGCGTGCCATCAACATTGCCGGGCGCGGGAGCGCTAGACTAGTGGCCGGTTAGCCATCTATCCCAAGGATCCAGCCATGAAAACCGTGGCCGTCGTCGCCGTCGCGCCGGTGAAGCCGTTCGAACTCGCCATGCCCGCAACCATGCTCGGCACGGTGACGGTGGACGGTGAGCCGTGTTATCGGATGGTGGTGTGCACCGCCGAACCCGGCGTGGTTCCCGGTGCGTTGGGCGGCTTCGATGTCGTGGTGCCGCGCGGACTGGATGCGCTCGACGAGGCGGATACCGTCATCGTGCCGAGCACCGGCAGTCGCGGCACCGCCGATGCGGCCACCATCGCGGCACTGCGCAGGGCCGTCGACCAAGGCAAGCGCGTCACCTCGATCTGCAGCGGCGCATTCGTATTGGCCCAGGCCGGGCTGTTATCCGGACGCACCGCCACCACGCACTGGGGTCTGGCCGACGAACTCGCCGCGATGTTCCCGGACGTGACCGTGCGTTCCGACGCACTGTTCATCGAAGACGGACCGGTGACCACCGCCGCGGGCGCCGCCGCCGGAATCGACCTGTGCCTGCACCTGATTCGCACCGACTACGGTGCGACGGTCGCCAATGCCGCGGCCCGCGCCGCTGTGGTGACACCGGTACGCCCTGGCGGCCAAGCCCAATTCGTCGACTCACCGCTGCCGCCCGAGAACGGCCTGTCACTCTCGGCCACCCGCACCTGGGCCCTGGAACGCCTCGACACTCCCCTATCCCTGGACGATCTGGCCATCCACGCCCGCACCAGCGTGCGCACCCTCACCCGCCGCTTCCACGAGGAAACCGGTCTCAGCCCCCAGAAATGGCTACTGCACCAACGCATCCAACGCGCCCGGGAACTCCTCGAATCCACCACTCTGCCCATGGACCAGGTCGCCCGCCACAGCGGCATCGGCTCCGCGGAATCCCTGCGCCAGCACATGATCCGCCACGTAGGTCTCCCCCCGAGCGCCTACCGCGCCTCCTTCACCCGCACCCCATCATCGGCAAACTGATCCCACAATCCAGCATCGGCAAGCGGCAGATCCGCGAAGAAGGCCCGCGTCGACACAGTCGACGGACGCCCACCTACGGCACCTGGGCCACTCTGTCGCACAGGTTCGAGCACGTCGCATAGCAGATCACTACCTCGCACACGGTAGAGGTTGTGCGAGGTAGTGACGGCTTATGTGGGAGGTCAGGTCTTTGGTCGCGGCGCTTTGGCTGCTCCGTCGCCTATGCGCTACGCCCCGCTGACTTCCACAGGTAATGTTTTGGCCCGCATCAGTTCTCGGGCGGCGGTGCGGTAGCGGTCGGCGATCAGGCGGACGACAGCCGGGTGAACACCGATCGGCTCGGCAACACCATCGGCTCCGGCCTCGTGCAGGCGCTGCTGGAACAGGCCGTGGGCGAGCAGATACGACGCGATGAAGATGCGCTGCGCACCCGAATCACGAAGTTCGGCGACAACTTCCGGGACCCGCGGGGCTCCGGTGGCGACATAGCCGATGCGAACCGGGACACCGAGATGTTCGGCCAGCATGGCCGCCGCACGCCGAACATCCTGGCGCGCACGGGCATCCGATGATCCGGCCGCCGCGAAGACCACCGCATCACCGGGCCGCCATCCGGCGGCACGCAGCCGCATGGCCATAATGCGGGCCAAGGCCGGATCCGGCCCCATCGCGGGCGTGACGGCGACCTCGGAATGACCGCTCTCCACCACCTCGCGCGGCACATCCTGGTAGACGTGATATCCGGAGGCGAGAAATGCCGGAACCACCACGGCGGGAACCGATTCCCCCTCGGCATCGATCAGATCGCGCAGTACCTCCGACGGCGACGGACCGAGGACGTCCACGAAAGCGGTACGCACCCAGGGCTTCTCGGAGGTCTCCGGCCCGCGAACGACGGCGCGATGTTCGCACACCGGAGCCGTCATCGCACCGGCCTCGGCGTCGCGCCTCGAAATCGCGGCGCCGCGCTCACCCACCCCGTCGGCTCCGCCGGCTGCCATCCCCCCGAACTCCTGCACCACCGCCTCGGCAAGCGCGGCGATCATCTGCACACCCCTGGTACTCCTGGTGCCGTGTGCGACCAGGACCAGGGCCGGAGCCGTCACCAGCTCCCCGCCGTCTGGGCGTACCTCGGCGCACGCGCCGGGGTGGCGATACCGGCGGCCCGCGGATGTTCGGCAGCCACCGTGCGCGGGAAGTCGTCGGCGCAATCCGCGGCGTCCAGCGCGAGTCGATAGCCCCGTTTGACCACGGTCTGAATGGCTTTCGGGGTACCGAGCCCCGCGCGCAACCGCGCGATCGCGGTCTCCACGGCGTGGGTGTCGTCACCGCCGCCGGGCAGCGCCGCGAGCAGGTCCTCCCGGGAGACGACCCGGCCGGGCTGGCGCGCCAGCGACCGCATCAGCGCCATCGGCGCCGGCGCGAGCTGGCGCACCGAACCGTCGACCACCACGCAGGCACCGCGCACGCTGATCGTATGTCCGGCGGCCTGAATGCGATTGGCGCGCCGCGGCAATTCTTCGGCGACGTGTCGAGCCAGCGCACCGAGCCGGGCTCGTCCCGGCATGGAGGTCGGCACGCCGAGTTCCTCCAGCGGCGCGGCGGTAATCGGTCCGACGCAGGCGGGCAGCACCCGGCCGCGTAGACTGTGCAGCACACTCTCGAGCAGCCCGGTTTCCTTGGCGCGCATCAACATCGACGCGACCGCGGGCGCGCTGGTGAAGGTCACACAGTCCAGGCTGGAGGTGACGATGGCCTCGATGAGCTGGTCCATCGGCCCCTGATCATCCGGCGGCACCCAGCGGTACACCGGCACCGGAACGACATCCGCACCCGCGCACCGCAATACCTCACAGAAATCCGGTACCGGCTCCCATTCGGTCGTCGCGCCGTGCAACTGGACCGCGATCCGCACGCCCTCCACGCCCTCGGCGAGCAGATGGTCGAGCACCTCCGCGGAGGATTCCGAGGCCGGAGACCACTCCTCACGCAGTTCGGCGGCGCGGATGGCGCCCTTGGCCTTCGGTCCGCGCGCCAGCATCCTGGTCGAGCCCAGCGTCGTGCGCAGATCCTCGGCGATGCCCCAGCCCTCGGCCGCTTCCATCCAACCGCGGAAGCCGATGCCGGTGGTGGCGACCACCAATTGCGGTGGATCAGCGACGATCTCGCGGGTTACCCGCTCCAGCTCGTTGTCATCGGCCAGCGGAATGATTCGGATGGCGGGGGCCGCGACGATACCGGCACCCCGTCGAACGAGCAGCGTGGCGAACTCGTCGGCCCGCCTGGCCGCGGTGACGCCGACCGTGAAACCGGCCAGACAGGCGCCCGTATCAATAGTTGTCATGCCGATCCACCGTCCGTGGCGTCGAGTCCGGTGTCGACCGGCTCATTGGATACCGAAACGATGCCGTCGTCGACGCGCACCGCGTATGCCGGCAGCGCTGCCGAATCGTCGTCCAGGCAGCGCCCGTCCAACAGTGAGAAAGCCTGCTTCAGCAGCGGCGACGCGACGACGGGGATACCGCCGCGATCGCCGACGATCCCGCGCGACATGACCGCCGCCCGGCCGATCGGATCGATATTGCCGACGGCGTACAGCGTGCCGTCGGTCAACAGGAACAGCGCGGCCTGACGGCCGCCCTTCAGCAACACCGCGACGCCGCGGCCGGGGATCAAGTAGTCGAGTCGGCACGCCTGCGTCCAACCTGTGGTAGCTGTGGCAATGCCGGGGGTGTCGATCACGGTCATCGGTGTCATCCTCCAAACGCCTTACCCATTGGTACCGGCGTCCTGTTTCTTCGGGGTTAAGCGGCTATTGCCCGCGTGTGGCGACCGGGATTTCTGGCATGCCCAACAAGACGGGCACCTTCCGTTCCCCGCTCTCATCGAACGAAATGGTCGGATCGGCCTCTTCGGGGGCATTGACAAAGGACACGAAGCGCGACAACTTCTCCTCGTCGTCGAGCACCGCGGCCCATTCGTCGCGGTAGCCAGCGACATGCTGGGCCATCGCCGCCTCCAGATCGTCGGCGATGCCCAGGCTGTCCTCGCAGACGACCTGCTTGAGGTAGTCGATGCCGCCCTCCAGCGACTCCTGCCACGGCGCGGTGCGCTGCAACCGGTCGGCGGTGCGCACGTAGAACATCAGGTACCGGTCGATGTACTTGATCAGCGTCTCGTCATCGAGATCACCGGCGAGCAGCACCGCGTGCTTCGGGGTCAGACCGCCGTTGCCGCCGACGTACAGGTTCCAGCCGTGTTCGGTCGCGATGACGCCGACGTCCTTGCCGCGGGCCTCGGCGCATTCCCTGGCGCAGCCCGAAACGGCCAACTTCAGCTTGTGCGGCGAGCGCAGACCGCGGTAGCGCTTCTCCAGCAGCACCGCCATGCCGACCGAATCCTGCTGGCCGTAGCGGCACCAGGTGGAACCGACGCAGCTCTTCACGGTGCGCAGCGACTTGCCGTAGGCGTGGCCGGACTCCATGCCGACATCCACCAGTCGCTTCCAGATCAGCGGCAGCTGTTCGACCCGCGCGCCGAACAGGTCGATCCGCTGACCGCCGGTGACCTTGACATAGAGGTCGAATTCCTTGGCGATCTGGCCGATGGTGATCAGCTGATCCGCGGTGACCTCACCGCCGGGCATCCGCGGCACCACCGAGTAGGTGCCGTTCTTCTGCATATTCGCCAGGAAGTGGTCGTTGGTGTCCTGCAGCGCGGCCTGCTCGCCATCGAGGATGTGCTCGCTCGAGGTCGAGGCCAGGATGGAGGCGACCGTCGGCTTGCAGATATCGCAGCCGGTGCCCTTGCCGTGCTTGGCGATCAGGCCGGAGAAGGTGCGAATGCCGGTGACCTGGACGATCTGGAACAGCTCGGCGCGCGACTGCGAGAAGTGCTCGCACAGCGCCTTGGACATCTCCACACCGGACTGCTCGAGCAGCTTCTTGAGCATGGGCACGCAACCACCGCAGGAGGTACCCGCGGACGTGCACTTCTTGATGCCCGCGATATCGCAGGCGCCCTCTTCGATGGCCCCGCAGATCGCGCCCTTGGACACGTTGTTGCAGGAGCAGATCTGAGCGTCATCGGGCAGCGAATCGGCCCCGAGTTCGGCGCCCGCCGGGGAGATCAGCGCGGCGGGCTCGGCGGGCAGCGGCCGCCCGACCAGCGGACGCAGCGCCGAGTACGCGGTCGCATCGCCGACCAGGATGCCGCCCAAGAGGGTCTGCGCGTCATCGGAGACAACGAGTTTCGCGTAGGTGCCCTTGGCGGCATCGTGCAGCACCACCGACAGCGCGCCCTCGGTGGTGCCGTGCGCGTCACCGAAGCTGGCCACGTCGACACCGAGCAGCTTCAGCTTGGTCGACATATCCGCGCCCGGGAATTCACCGGCGCCACCGAGCAATCGGTCCGCGACGATCTCGGCGGTGGTGTAGCCCGGGGCGACCAGGCCGTAGCAAACGCCTTCCACCGCGGCGCATTCGCCGATCGCGTAGATGTTCGGATCCGAGGTCCGCAGACCCAGATCGGTGATGATGCCGCCGCGCGGACCGACCTCGATGCCGCTGTCGCGGGCGATCTGGTCGCGCGGGCGGACACCGGCGGAGAAGACCACCAGCCCGGCTTTGATCGCCGACTCGTCGGAGAGCGTGACAGTCAGGCGCTCAGCCGATTCCGCCGCCGGATCGGCCTCGATCGACGCGGTGCCGACACCGGTGTGCACATGCAGCCCGAGGTCGGTGACCAACTTCTCCAGGATCGCGCCGCCGCCCTCGTCGACCTGGGCGGGCATCAGGCGGGCATTGAACTCGACCACATGCGGTGTCATGCCGAGCAGCCGCAGCGCGTTGGCCGCCTCCAGGCCGAGCAGACCGCCACCGACGACCACGCCGACCGCACCGGGTCCGGCCGCGGCGGCGGCCGCACGGATGCCGTCGAGGTCATCGATGGTCCGGTAGACGAAGCACTCGGGCTGATCGTGGCCGGGCACCGGCGGCACGAAGGGGTATGAGCCGGTCGCCAGCACCAGCGCGTCGTAGGCGATGGTGTCGCCCGCCGACGTGGTGACCTTGCGGGCCTCCCGGTCGATGGTCTGCGCGGCCTGACCCAGCCGCAGCTCGACCAGGTCGTCACCGGCGTACTCGTTGCCGGGCAGGGCGAGCGCGCTGGCTTCCCAGTTGCCGACGTAGGACGAGAGTCCGACGCGGTCGTAGGCGGGCAGCTTTTCCTCGCTGAGGATGACCACCTGCCACTGACCGGCCTCATCCCGGGACCGCAGCGCCTCCACGAATCGGTGTCCGACCATGCCGTGGCCGACGACCACGGCGGTCTTGCGCAGGGTGGGGTCGACTGTCGAGTTCATGACTGTCCTCCGTTGATGGTTCGGCGTCAGGCTCGGGCCGACGGGGTGGACTGGGATGTGGTGCCGACGGATTCGGCTTCGAGTACGAGTGCCTCGGCCTCGGCGACGACCTCGGAGTCGATGGCGACGCGCGGGCGGCGCAGGAACACCACATAGGTCACCGCGGCGCAGGCCACGTAGAAGGCCATGAAGACCCAGAACGCGGTGGTCGCCGATTTGGTCGAGGCGTAGGACGAGCGCAGCATCAGGTTGATCCCCACGCCACCGAGCGCACCGATCGCGCCGACGAAACCGATGAGCGCGCCGGAGGTGTTCTGCGACCATGCGGCCCGGGCGGCCGGACTGGCGTCCATGCTCTTGGATTTGGCGTCGAAGACCGACGGGATGATCTTGGTGACCGCCCCGTTGCCGATGCCCGATACCACGAACAGCGCGATGAATCCGATCACCAGCGCGACCATCGCGGCACCGCTGGGCACGCCGCCGCTGCGGTCACCCGCGGCGCTCGCCACGGCCACCAGCACCGCGGCCGCGGTCATCGCGGCGAAGGTGTACATGGCGACCCGACTGCCGCCGATCCGGTCGGCCCACTTGCCGCCGTACGGGCGGGCCAGCGAACCGAGCAGCGGACCGATGAACGCGATCTGCGCCGCGTGCAGCGCCGCCTGCGCGACGGTGTCACCACCGGCCTTGAAGCTGATCTGCAGTACCTGGCCGAAGGCGAAGCTGTAGCCGATGAACGAACCGAAAGTGCCGATGTAGAGGAAGGCGATCGCCCAGGACTGCGGCACCTTGAGCGCGGTGATCATGTAGGACAGATCGGCCTTCTGGTTGCGCAGGTTGTCCATGAACAGCGCCGCACCGACACCCGCCAGCGCGACGAGCACCAGATAGAACGCGCAGATCAGCGAGGCGTAGCCATTGCCGAGGGTGGCGATGACCAGCAGGCCGACCAGCTGGACGACGGGTACGCCGATATTTCCGCCGCCCGCGTTCAGACCGAGCGCCCACCCCTTCAACCGCTGCGGGTAGAAGGCGTTGATATTGGTCATCGAGGAGGCGAAGTTGCCGCCACCGAATCCGGCGAAGGCCGCGACGACCAGGAAGGTCGTGTACGAGGTGCCCGGCTGGTTGATGAAGTACAGCGTGAGCAGCGTCGGAACGAGCAGCAGCAGCGCACTGAAGATGGTCCAGTTGCGGCCGCCGAAACGCGCCGTGGCGACGGTGTACGGAATCCGCAGTACCGCACCCACCAGGGTCGGCATGGCGACGAGGAAGAACTTGCCCGCCGGATCGATGCCAAATTTATCGGTGGGCATGAACAGCACCATGACCGACCAGATGGACCACACCGAGAAGCCGACATGCTCTGCGAAAACAGACCAGATCAGATTGCGCTTGGCAATGTCCTTGCCACCGGCCTCCCAGGCCGCGACATCTTCGGCATCCCAATGCTCGATGTTGTGGTTACGCGTCAGCGTGCTCAACAAGGGCCTCCCAAAATCGGTTAGCCCAACGGTAGGAAACGGGTATTGCCGAAATGCTGCCCCAAATGACCGTCAAATCAACGGTTGCTCACGATTGCCGGGGATCCCGGGTGAGTTTCAACGAAATGTTTCGGGCGTGTGACACGGCGGTTTCCGCACGTCACGAACGGCCGACTTGTCGATCGGCAGCCGGTGAGGTGTGACGCGCACAGCATGCGCGCCGTCACACCACCTCGCAACTCGAACGGCGAGATCTTCGCGCCGTTATTTCCAGGTGTCTTCGAGCATGCGCGGTTTGCAGGCCTGCCAGGCACCGACCAGCAGCACCAGCACCGCGACGACGAGCATCGCGAACGGCGCGGCCCAGCCGTCGGTCGCGCTGTGCAGCATGCCGAACAGCACCGGACCGATGCAGGCCACCGCGTACCCGACGCCCTGAGTGAAGCCCGACAGGGCGGCCGAACCCTGCGGGGTCCTGGTGCGCATATTGATCAGCGTCAGCGCCATCGGGAAGGTGCTCGGACCGAGTCCGAGCAGGACGACCCACAGCAGGGTCGCGGTCATCGGCGCGATCAGCAGTCCGGCGAACGCGGTGAAAAAGAAGACGGCGCAACCGACCACAAAGGGAAAGGGATTGTGGAACCGCGCGACGATCGTCGGTGCGGTGAATGCCGAGACCAGACCGACCAGCGCGAACAGCCCGACCATGGTCCCGCCGTACGCGGCGCTCGCGCCCGCCTCGGACAGGATCTTCGGCAGCCAGGTGAAGATCGCATAGGTGGTCAGCGAGGTCATACCGAACATGCCCGCCATGCCCCAGGCCACCGGCGAACGCCACACCCTGCCCTTGGGCTCCTGGGTCCGCGACGGCAGCGCGGTGTTATCGACCCGATCGTGGCCGCGACGGTCCCGCAGCACGCCGATCCACGGCAGTGCGGCCGCGAAGCCGAGCACCGCCCACAGCCCCAGCGAGATCCGCCAGCCGTGCGCCTCGGCAACGGGCACCGCGATCAGCGCGGGCACCACGGTGCCGAGCTGGACCATGGTGATGTACAGCGAGCTGACCACCGCGAGACGATCCGGAAAGTACCGCTTGACCAATGGCGGGATCACCACATTGCCGATGCCCATACCGCCGAGGGCCAGTGCGGAGAAGGTGAGCAGTTCGGCGGTGCCGCCGACCAGAGCCCGGACCAGCATGCCGAATCCGGCCAGCAACATCGCGACCAGCGCCGTGCGCTCCAGTCCGAGTCGGCGCACGAACACCGGGGTGAGCAGACCCGAAACCGCGAACATCAGGGTCGGGATCATGCCGAAGATACCGACGACGGCCGTCGAGTACCCGATGTCGGCGCCGATGCGCTCGGCGAGCGGAGAGAATGCGGTGACGGCGACCCGGAGGGTGAGCGCGGACATCACAATGGCGGCGAGAACGAGCACTCGCCCTTCCGTCAGGGCGCGTTTGCGCCGCTCGACCGGGGTGTATTCCGGGCGAGTCGCAGTTTCCGAGAGAGTCGCAGTCACGGCGAAATCATAGGATGACCCCATGATAGGAGGCAAGGATTTGTGATGGGCGGTACTCTGTTGCCGTGCAACCCGTCCGGCGGACCAGCCTCATTGCCCAGGTAACCGAGCAGCTGCGTGCCGAAATTCGTTCCGGCCGTTGGCCGATCGGCTCCCGCATCCCCACCGAACCGGAGCTCACCGAGCTCACCGGAACCGGTCGAAATACGGTTCGCGAGGGGGTCCAGGCCCTCGTCCATGCCGGGATGCTGGAACGTCGCCAAGGCTCGGGCACCTATGTCATCGCCGCATCGGAGGTCGGTGGCACGCTCGCGAAGTACTTCGCCGATGCGGAGGAACGCGATGTCCTCGAGTTGCGCATGGCACTGGACACCAATGCCGCCGCACTGGCCGCGCGCCGCCGCGACGAGGGCGATATGGCGAATCTGCGACGGCTGCTGGAGGAACGCAGCCAACAGCGTTGGGACGTGGACAATCTCGCGGCCATCGAAGCCGATGTGGAATTGCACCGCGCGATCGTCGTCGCCAGTCACAACGCGGTATATCTGGAGTTCTACGATTCGCTGCTGCCCATTATCGAGCAGGTGATCCGGGCCCGGACCGCGAAATCCGATGACGCCTACGATGCCGAGCACAATGAATTGGTGCAGGCCGTCATCGATGGCGATCCGGAGCAGGCCGCCCAGGCCGCGCGCTGCTTCCTCGGCTCGCTCATCGCGGAATATCCGGATCGGTAGAATCCTGGTCGGATGACCGACAAATCCGGCCGGTTCCGACGCCGAGCGCCAGGTAACCAACTGGTCACCAACCGACATCCCGGTGTGTGAGTCCGATTTGCCGCGAACGTCACCGAGCGCCATTCACCCGCAACAACCGGCTCCTACCTTTGTCTCGACCGTAGCTCGGCAACCCACCGAGCCAGATCGAGAGGAAGCCGATGACCGCCGCAGTAGCTGCCACCGGCCAGCAGTCGGACACCCCAGCGTTCACGCACCAGAAAAAGGGGCGCTGGTTGGATCACTGGGAGCCCGACAACACCGAATTCTGGGAATCGGGCGGCAAACTCACCGCTCGCAAGAACCTCATCTTCTCCGTCTTCGCCGAGAATCTCGGCTTCAGCGTATGGGTCATCTGGGGCACCGTGGTGACCAGCATGGGCCTGGCGGGATTCGACTTCCTTGCTGGACTCGGCAAGGGCAACCCGACCGCGGTCAGCAACGCCCTGCTGCTGACCTCCACCCCGACGATTGTCGGTGCGGCACTGCGCATTCCGTACACCTTCGCGATTCCGAAGTTCGGCGGGCGCGCGTTCACCGCGTTCAGTGCGGCCATGCTGCTCATCCCGACGCTGGGCCTGGCCTACTTCGTCAACCAGCCGGGCACCCCGATGTGGGTGTTCATGATCCTGGCCGCACTGGCCGGCTTCGGCGGCGGTAACTTCTCGTCCTCGATGGCCAATATCTCGTTCTTCTTCCCGGAAGGGAAAAAGGGTGCGGCCCTTGGCATCAACGCCGCCGGTGGCAACCTCGGCGTCGCGCAGACCCAGCTGGTGCTGCCGCTGCTGATCACGCTCGGCACGCACATCATGGCCAAGGATGCGGCGGGCTACCGCTTCGGCATCACGCTGTCGGTGCTGGTCTGGATCCCGTTCATCCTGGTCGCCCTGGTCGGTGCACTGCGCTACATGGACAGCATCGGCACGGCCAAGGCCGACGGCAAGTCCTACAAACTGGCGCTGACCAATAAGCACACCTGGGTGATGTCGTTCCTCTACATAGGCACCTTCGGTTCGTTCATCGGCTTCTCCTTCGCCTTCCCGACCCTGATCAAGGCCAACTTCCCGGATCTGGCCAAGATCGGCTGGATCACCACGCTCGGCAACCTCGCCTTCCTCGGCGCGCTGGTCGGGTCGTTCAGCCGTCCGTTCGGCGGCTGGATCTCCGATAAGGTCGGCGGCGCCAAGATCACCATCTATGTCTTCAGCGGTATGGCGGTCGCCTCGGTGCTGATCATGGCCGGACTGAAGGCGAAGAGCTTCCCGCTCTACCTGGTCGCATTCCTGCTGCTGTTCGTCCTGACCGGCATCGGCAACGGGTCGACCTACCGGATGATCCCGTCCATCTTCAATGCCGAAGCCAAGAAGTACGCCTCCGAACACGGCCTCGACCTCACCGACGCGACGGCCTCGGCCAAGCGGCAGGCCGGTGCCGCGATCGGAGTCATCGGTGCGATCGGTGCCTCCGGCGGCTACCTGCTCCAGCAGGCACTTCGCTTGTCCAACATCAACTTCCACAGCATGAACCCGGCATTCTGGGGCTACACCGGGGCCTTCCTGGTAATGGCCGCGGTCACCTGGTTCTTCTACCTGCGGTCCTCGTTCGCCGTATCCCGCGTACCCTCGCTGGCCTACGCCAACGTGTAACCGCCTGCGCCGCCTGCCTTTCGGCCGAACCCACGATCGGCAGGCCCGGCACGATTGCCCCCGACCCCCCTCCGGGCCAGCAGCCGCGCCACAGATAGACCCGAATGCCGCGCCGGGAGAGGTCCCCCGGCGCGGCATTCGGCATCGCGAACGTCATACCCGCGCGGCGAAGTCGAGCCGCACCGCACCGCACCGCACCGCACCGCACCGCACCGCACCGCACCGCACCGAAGCGCGTGCCACGCAAGCTACTTCGCCGCAATCCCGTGACATCGCCGATCCATGGACTGGCGAACCTTTGCCGAGGCACACTTTGTGTAGCAACGACGTTCGGCACCGAGGGCCGCGCGCGGGGGCGAGGGCGGGGACAATATGAGAATTCGGCCGCGGCAGCAACTGCTCGACCTCTGGCGAGCCGTGCTCGCCTATTCCTATCGGGATGAGAAGTGGATCTGGGGCGGGCGCGACGGCGCCAACTCGATCAGCGACGCCGAACAGCTGCTGTGTCTGCTGTACCCGGCGACCGAGATCGATGCGTTCGCACTCCATCAGCCCGACGAGATGGCCACCGACGCGAAGACAGCCCTCGCCCCGTTCGGGGCGCAGACCCGCATCGGTGGTGCCCTGGTGGGACTGCTCGCCGACTACCTCGAGCGCTACACCGGCGCCGACGGCCAACCGATCTTCGCCGCAGGCAGTTACCTGCATGCTGTCGACGAAAGCCCGCCCAGCGATGCGCAACTGGCGCTCGAGGTCGTCGACTCCTATTCGATGTCGCTGAGCCTGTGCATCGCATCGCTGCGCTTTCTGCGCGGCTTCTACCGATTCGTCGGCGGTGAGGTGCGGATGGAGGCCAGGCGGCTGCACGAGTCGATCCCCCTCGTGATCGACAAGGTCAGCACTCGACTCACCGCCGCGATGGCGGGCCTGGTGCGCAGCTTCGTGATTCACACCCCGGACCCGACAACGACTGCGGGACAGGCGATCCTGCATATGATCAACCAGAGTCGCGCACCGGCCGACGATGCCCTCGCACGGCTGTCGGCTCGGCTGGAGCAGCTGCGGGTGCGGGCCGCCAACGAGGTCGAGCTCGGTCAGCCCACCGAGATCGACATAGCCGACGACCAGCGACTGTTCGAATGCGGATGGAGCTGGGGCATCGTCCACACCGCCGAGCCGATCGACTTCCTACCCGGCCACGTGGGCGCCGCGACCGGCCTCGCGGAACCCCGCCCCCACCTGTACTTCACCGCAGTGGCCCTGGACGGCATCGCCGACCTGTCGTCCCAGCGTATCCGGGAACTGGACCTGCTCACCGATGAGCAGCGCCAGCTCGCCGACGCGTTGACACTGCGCGTCGAACTCACCCGCAACTACTGGTCTACCGTGGCCCGCTTCGGTAGCGGCCGTTGGCCAGTGGAGGACATCCCCTGGCGCACCTCCGACGGCGCGGAATCGGACTACTTCAGCCTCGCGGTCAGCGCCGTGCTCATTCAGGACCTGGTCTACCGCGACAGCACCGAGGATCTGGCACGCACGGTGGCGGTATTCGATCAGCTGGCCCGCCGCGGCCGGATCACCAGTCGGCTCACCTCCGGCGACCCGGCCGCAACCCTGCACTATCCCGGCGTGCGGATGCGCTTGGCCGGTAGCGAGAACCTCAGCGGCGCACCCCAATTGGAGTGGTACGTGCCCGATTTCGTGACGATGATGCTCAAAGGCTGTCTACAGGCGGCACGCCTGCGCACCGATATCGACACCCGCGACCAGCTGATGGCGCTGGCCGAATCGGCCATGGACCACATCGACAGCCGCGTGCTGCGAGACGGCCCCGCCCTGGGACTGTGGGACGCCCCCGGCTGCCCGCTCGACGCCACGAACCCCGTCTCTCGAGGCCCGTCCTGGTTCGTCACCGAGCGGGTGATGGAGTGCCTGGTAGCCGCGTACGACACCTTCAGCACACCCCCGCTGGCACCGAAGTCCATGGTCTCCCGCGCGGTGGAACTGCTCAGCGAGGCCGAACATCTGCTCAACCAGGAGAAGCTCGAGGTCGAAGGCGATGATCTGTCCCCGAGACAAGTGGCGGTCAGCCGGATTCAGCAATCACTCGACCGCGCCCGCCGGGTGCTGAACGAGCGCCCCGGAACCGCCTCTAGCCTGGCGACCCAGGCACTGACCCAGCTCGATGAGCTGGCATACGCGCGCCACGACGCGACGCGGTGAGGGCGGAATTGTGCTGGTGTTCTCCACCTCCGACAAGGGCGGCGCCGGACGCTCGGTGACCAGCTGCAACATCGCTTACCGGCTGTGTCTTTCCGGGCGCAATGTCGCCTATGTCGATTTCGACTTCGGCTCCCCTACCGCTGGCGCGCTGTTCGAGATCGGCGCCATGGAACGCGGTACGACAACCGGCGGCACACATTCCTATCTGCTCGGCGAGTGCGGCACCGCCGCCGGCGTCGACGTCGGCCGGGCCACGGACCGGACGGCGCTCGCGCGCGTCGGTCCCCGGTCCGGCCGACTGGTGCTGTTTCCCGGCGACGAGGGCGGTGCCGAATTCCTCGCCTGTGATGACGCGATGGTGACGCGCTGCGTAGAGCTACTGGTGAGGTTGGATCAGGAATTCTCGGTAGTGGTCGTCGATCTCAGCGCAGGTCGGTCGATCGCGCTCGAAATCGCCTTGAACGCAACAGCGCAATTGCGGCAGCACACCGTGCGCTGGCTGATCTTCCACCGCTGGACCCGCCAGCACATTCTGGCCGCCTCCGGGTTGGTGTACGGCCCGAACGGGCTGTTGCAGACCGGCGCCATATACGGCCACGACCGAGACGAACTGCTCGGCTCGCTGCGCTACGTGCGAACGGCCGTACCCGCCACCAACTCACACCTCAGCGCCCAGCGCGCGGCCCAAGCGGCGTGGCTGCAGGAGCAGGACGCCGCGCTGCGGCGCCTCGCCACTGCCTGCCGTCTCGGCACGACCGCGGTCCTCGGCGCAACCCCGACAGAGCCGGTGCTGCAGTGCCGCGAACAGCTGATACTCGACAGCGACGTCAATGCCCATATCGCCAACATCGAGACCGCGCAGGCATACATCGAACTCGCCCGCCGTCTGATCGACATCGCCACCTGGGAGGGACTCTGATGCGTGGAGCGCAAGGATACAGCGAAGCGACCGATCGGCCGCAGATCACGCGGATCCCATTGTCGCACTTGTCGATCGAGGTCGGACACTTCGATCCCAACGATATCGCCGACGACATCGACCAGGTGAAGGCGGAGTTCGGCCGCCTCGTCCCGCTGGTGGCGGCGTTCAACGAATCGGCGCGGATACAGTTCGGCCCCGGCGCACGGGTCAGCACCTGCCACCTGATCGACGACTACCTCCAGCCCGACACCGACCCCGCCGACATCCTCGGAAAGCTCCTGGCAGCTGCCGACGAAACCGGTTTGACCATCGACTATCTGGCGCGCGAATCCGGCTGCTGGCAGACCTCGCCGTTCCTCGGCGGCGTGCCGTCGGGCGAGCCGATTCCGGTGGCCGAGATGGTGGCCGCACGCATCATCGCCGAGCCGGTGCCGCCGGATACCGGCCGCCGCCCGCCCATGGCCGAGTCGGGCTGGCTGTGCAACGGCCGCCGATCCTCGGAGCACGAACCCGTGCAGGCCATGCGCGCGCGGTCCTACCGGCCGCCGGAGCAGTTCGGACGCCGCGAACACTCCATCTTCCTCGACGTGCAACTGTGGAGCAGGCAGATCGTCGACGGGGTCGCCGAGACCCGATGGTCGTGCCCGTTCCTGGTCGCCGTCTGGCAGCTACTGCGGCTGGGGATGCTGCGCTATCACGGTGAGCCCGTGGTGGATCCGCAACTCTGGCGTGGCGAACCGTGGCCGCGGCGCTGGCACGAGGTACCGCCCGTAGTGCAGGTCAATCCGGCCGCCCAACCGTTCGCGGCCTACCGGACGCTGTCGATGCTGCCCAAGCGCTACATCGGCATCGAGCACTCGGTCCGACTGGTGCTCGATCATCTGGATCTGGACGACGACGTGGTCACCCAGATCATCGACAGCGCGGCCAACGACCAGGTACCGGTGACGGTGTCACACAAAATCAGCGACCGGTTGTCCCACCTGCTCTTGGACGGGTCCTGAGATGGCCGTCCCGCTGGTGGTGCTCGGCGAGATTCGCACGTGCCTGCTACCGTCCGCGACCGCGCTCACCCAGGCGCAGGCCCGCGAGTTGCTGGCCCTGATGCCGGGCAGCGCCGTGCGCTGGCGGGAGCGGCCGGGCAGACTTGCCGTTTCGCCGACCATCGCGGTCGGCGTCGACTGCGACTTGGCCCTGGGCGAGCAGGTCGCGCGCATTGTCGGCACGGTGGCGACCAGCATCGTGCTGATGGGCGGCCGCGTGCTGCAGTCCTCGGCCCGCACCCGGGTGGTGCGGGCCGAGGAGAAGCGGCGAAGGACGTGGTCGCACTACGTCAGCCAGAAGGGCGTCACGGAGGTCATCAGCCGTATCCCGGATAGCGCGACGGCCGGAATCGCTTTTGCCGAGGGGTACCTCACCGGACCGGTCGACGGCGACACCCTGGACTTGGCCTCGATCAGCGAGCGCCTGTTGGCCCGGATCCGCGCCGACGCCCGGCTGGACCAGGATCCGCCCGTGCGGACGCGCACCACCCGGCTGCGCTGGACCGCGAGCATCGGCGGCAATGCTGGCCCCCGGGCGGAGTTGCACCTGGACGACGACAGTATCCGCTCGATCCGGCTGATTGTGCGTCACGAGGCAGATCTCGGTGCGGCACAACGATTCTGCGAGGATCTGGCCGCGCACGACTGGCTGCTGACCGTACTCGCCGAGGCCCTCGACGAGGCGGACCGATTCCCCTCGCACAGCCCGGAGCGGATGAACACCCTCGCGCCGGTACTCGAACACCTCGCGGGATTGTGGATGCCGGGCGGACATGCCCCCGCGCAGTTGCGTGCGCTGTGGAAGGAGTTGCAGGCCGAGCCCGGCTTCTCCCGCCAGTGGACCACGCTGGTCGCCAGACTGCGCGACACTATGGCGGTGGCAACGCTGGAGGCCTTGCGGCACAAAGTTTTCTGGTAGGCAACCGCGCCACCCGATACCCCCGATGCCGCGCCGGATCGAATGCGCCAGCACGGCATTCGGCTTGTTCGATCCCGAGTCGGGCTCGGTCCGCGAATCCCATTGCTATGGTGGGTATCACGCCGAGCGGGCATGCGGCGTAAGGGGGCGCTGCGCATTGGATATTTCCAAGGGTCTGGGGGAACCGGTGTTCCGGGCCGCGAGGCTGGCGGATCTCGACGATATCGCTCAGCTCGAACGAGAACACTTCGGCGACCTGTGCTACCAGTACGTCGTACTGCGGCAATTGTTCGATCTACACGGATCGGAGTGGGTGGTGGCGGAGGTCGGTGGCAGAGTCTGTGGATACGCGCTCGTCGGAGTCGGTAACCGCCGGCGCGGCTGGGTAATCGGCCTGGCGGTCGCGCCGAAATACCGACACCGCGGCGTCGGACGGGCATTACTGGAACGAGCCGTATCCAGCTGTCGCAGCGCCCTGGCGGATTCGGTGTACCTCACCGTGCGGCCGACCGATCAGCGCGCGGTAAACCTGTACAAGACTTCAGGATTCCACTGGGCCGGGCACGAAGGACGATACTTCGGCGACGGCGAACCACGCGATGTGCTGGTGCACACCATCGAATGCCAGCCACTCGGCGCGCCGTTTCCCGGACCCGACGACAAGCGCTGGCTCAAGGGCGGCCGCGCGCCCGATTGATAGTCGAATTCCATTGGTATGGTGGATATCACGTCGCTCTCGACGGTAGCACCCTGGGGGGAATTACCACATGACCGAATATGCCGGCCTGGCACAGCTTCCACATGCGATCATGTCGATCACGACACTGATCGACCGGCACGCCGACCGCTACTATGCGGAAGAGGTTGCCGAACACTTCGACCGGACCAGGCCCGAATCCGAACGACCTTCCGAAGAATTTCTCCTCGACCTCTTCAACGACCACGTCGAAAAGCTGCTCGACTATGAGGAGGCCAAGAAGATTCCACAGCGCCGGGACAGTCTGGTGTTCGCCCACATCTATACGGCGGCCGAACGGCCCACGGCCGACGGCGACGACTCGGAGCACCCACCGATCGCAGTGCTGACCGCGCTGCTTGCGGCCGAATTCGAATTCCGCGGCCCGCGGCGACTGAGCCGGATTCAGAATATGCGTCTCGCCGAAACGTACGAGGACCTCGGCCGGAGCCTGATCGCATCGGATCTGCCCGAACACGCCGCGCTGGCATTCAAACGCGCCGTTGGCCTGCACCGGCTCGAGGAGGATTTCGACGCACAGGACCGCTGCGGGCTCGCGCTGGCGCAGGCCCGCTGCCGCTCCATCTCGCCGACCTGGCGTCGAATCCCGTATTGGACCTTGGAAGTCTTGTGCGGCTATGGTTTTCGGCCGTTCCGACTGCTCTTCTGGATCGCCGCGATCCTGCTGATCGGTACGGTGGTGCTGCGCCTGACCGATAGCCTGCCGATCGCGACGACGCTGCACATGTGCCTGATCAACTACCTCAACCCGCTGGGCCGAGGCGACCTCGACGACGTCAAGGGTGCCGGACGCACCCTGCTGATCGTCGAGGCCTACTGCGGGCTCGTATTCAACTCGCTGTTCTTCGCACTACTGGTGCGGCGATGGTTCCGTATCTGACACCGCCCCCTGCCCTAGTCGGGGGAGTAGTCCTTGGTCTCGGCCCTGCGCTGCGCCGCATCCAGGGCCGCCACCAGTACCCGGTTGCGCACCTGGTCGATCAGCCCCTGTCGGTCCGCGGTGAAGTCGGGGTCTTCCTGCAACTGCGCCCACAGGACCCGCAGGGGCCGAGGCGTATGCGCGCCGGGCACCCACAGGTGTGCCAAATGGTGTAGCACGGGGGCCAGCACCGCCACCGACTCGTCGCTGCCCGGGTCGAAGAGATCGGACTGCACCAGGGCTGCCGCTATGACGGTCAGCAGCCAGTCGTGCACCGCGAGATCCTCACAGAACCACTGCGCCTGCGCCAGCTCATCCTCATCGCGCACGGTGAGCAGCACCGTGCGAACCGTATCGTTCTGCAACCGGAAGGCCACCCGCGGCCGTTCGACGGCATCGATCCGCACCGCCCAGCGCAGCTGGGTCGTCCCCGTCTGCAGGGGTACGTTCTGATCGAGATGAGGATTCATGCGGACGCGACCGAGCAGCCGGTTGACGATCGACGCCAGATCGAGCGTGCCCGCCGGTGCCGCGCCGGCGGCCAGGAAGCCTTCGGCGAGCCGGGCGCCGGTCTCGGCGTTGACCTTGGAGATCACCTCTATCACTCCGGGCTTGCTCAGATAATGAGACCAGTTCCGGCGCTGATCGTTGCCGGCCCGCACCACACTGGACCATGCCGAACTCTGCAGCACCCGCCCACCGACGACGACCGCGCGGGTCGCGACCGTCCCGATTCCGCGCACGCTCGGGTGCGCCGGGGCGGCCAGCAAGCAATCCACTCCCTCCGCGGTGGTCGGCGAGACGGCCAGCGACATCGGCCGCTCCCGCCACAGCATCGGGCGACCCGGCATCAGCTCGAGCAGTCCCTCCAGGTCATCGCGCGACCACGGGGTGGCGGCGGGCAGGAGACAGGTGTCGATCTGCCCCAGCGCGATCAGCGGGCCCGAGGGGAGCACCGGCATGCGCGGCTGCGCCTCGGCGGCGCGGACGAGTAGCCGCACGGCCCGCCCGCGCCGCCGCTCCCGATCGAGTGGCGTCGCGCGAACCGCACGGATCCGGCGTGCGGCCGTCGCATTCGATTCGGTCACCTCAGGACCCATCCAGCAGGAAATGGGTGAGGCGCTCGGTCACCTTGGGCGGCACGATGATTCCCTCTTCCAGGCCCCGCTCGACGATCTGCTCTATCACCTCGGCATCGAGCTGGACATGGTCCAGGATTACCCGCACAGCATGCTCGATACCCAAATATCGCTGCGGCAGCAGCGATAAGGACCGGTAGGCTGCGAAGGGTTTCGCCCGCGGATTCAGCTGCAGCACCGCAGGCATCTCCCACCACCGGGTCGGCCACCCGTCGCTCGGCTGCCACAGCTGTGGTTCGACCACCGGCTGTCCATTGAAGCGCAGCATTCCCAGGCGCAGCAATTGCCAGATCGAGGCGAGATACGGACATGACCATTTGATGGATACCTCGTCGCGCCCGTTCACCTTCCGAACGTACGAACTCCACATCTGGACATCCAGAAAAATAGAATGCTCGCGACGACCGAACTCCTCGGGTGGCACATAGGGTTCGTCGTGCAGCGCCTGCCCGCCGGAATCATCGGAGGCACGGCGACCATTGCACAGCCAACCGGATTCAGCGGTGGGCGGCCTGCGACCGTTGGAACCCTCGGGCGGCTCGGCAACGATGCGCGACCGGACCATCTCGGCCAACTTGATGCGCGGCGTGCTCGCAGCACTGTCACCCGTTTCCGGGACCTCCCAGCATCCCGCCTCGCGGGCGAGATAGTCGATGGTCAGGCCGCACTCATTCGCGTTGCGCAGCAACTTGTCCAGAATCTCGGCGGGGTCGGTGTCGGACCGAAAATAGTCGTCGACCAGAAAGCAGGTGCTGACCCTGGCCCGCGGTCCGAATTCGTCCTTCGCGGCCTCGGTGAATGCCCGGACCAGCGGAACGATCCGGCGAAACTGCGCCCGAATCCTTTCCTCGCCATTGCTGAGGTCGTTCATGTAGAAATGTCCCACCTCGATGGATAAATGGGACAGCGGTACCTTGGCGACCCGCGTGCGCTCGGTCGCCTCGATGTAGCCCGGGACATTATCCACTGTGCTCGAAATCCCTTTCCAGGATGTTGTTCTCGAGAGCCGTCGGTTCAGACTGGCTTCCAGCTCGCGGGGTCGAGCACGCGATCGGCTAGCTTTTCGAAAGCCTCGACGGTCGCCCGGTTGGCGATTTTTCTATCCACATCGATATCCAGAATCAGCTGCTCGCGCCATTGCAGGATCGGTTCGACCGGTGTCTCCCCGAGCAGCGCGCTCGCGCCGACCTTGTTCGTCAGTGCCAGGCGCTTCAATTCGGTGTGTTGCTCGTGCAGCCATGCGGCCTGCGGCCCTGATCCCTCGGTCTCGTCGTTCAGAACCGGCACCGCGGTGCGTATGTATCGGACCCGGTCCAGTAATGCATCCGGATCGTGCCCGACCCGCTTACCGCCGTCCAACAAGCCATGCTCGCCGCGCACCAATCCGTGCGCCGCGATGATGTGCTGGCGGGTCCACCGATGAAATACCAACCAGCGCACCATCCGTTCGGCGAGCTGGGGTAGCGCGGTCGCCTTCAGTGCGAGCTCCATGGCCACCGAGCGACCCGCGCTGAGGTCGACGAGGCACACATCGAAACTCTGATCCACCTCCAGCAGCAGCTGGGCGCATTTCGCGACGATGCCGTCGTCGATCTGTTTGAACTCCGCGCCACCGGAATCACCGGGCAATAGGACCAGCTTGCCCGTCCTGGTTCGCAATTTGCGCAGTTGGTGACGATCGGTGCTGTCCCGCACGTCGATTCGGGTGGCTACCCCGGTTTTCCCCTGCAGATACGAATGCAGCCCCGCATTGTCGGGGACCCCCCGCTCCGCGCCACTGATCTCGAACAACGCACCCGCGGTCGGCGAGCCGAAGTCGAAGTCCAGATAGGCGACTCGCTTACCCCTGACGCACATGCGGTAGCCCAGATTGCAGCTGGTTACCGAACGGCCGGTGCCGCCCTTGTCCGAAGTCGCGAACACGATCATGTGCTCAGACGTTCCTGGTCGCGTCGCGGCGCCCGGTCGCCAGACCGTCGAGTTCGCGCAGGGCATCGAGGGTGTGTACGAGCGTCGTCGCGGCATCCTCGCGAATCTGCTGCCTGGCCTCGTCGATATGTTCTTCGACGCGGTTGAGCGTCTTACGCCGGGGCGATTTGTCATCGATGCTGATACCGAGCATTTCCTGATGGAACCGGTGCTCGGCGGTATTCAGGGTGACCCGCGCCACCGTCTGCAATTCGGTCCAATTGGGCGGGGGTTCCCGATAGGTCCGATCCGCGGCCACCAGGCACTCGACCACTCGCTCGGTCATATACCAGGAAGGTTCGGTCACCATCGGGTCGCCATTGACGCCGAATACGCCCGCCGGATCGTCCCACAACCCCGCCGCGCCCGCCCTGAGCATGCGTCGATCGAGATGCTCCATCGCTAATTTTGACAATTCCATCAGTTTGTCGCGGGCCGCGACATTATTGGACAACCGGGCCGCCTGCAGCATTCGCTTGAGCAGCACGGCCGAGAAATCCGAAACCTCCCACTGCAGCACCGGGCCGCTGTCGACCGACTCGCTGCCGCGCAGCGTCAGCCGCACCCCTGGTGTGTGCAGCTGAACAGCGGGATCGTCCCCGGCGGCTCGACGGATGATTCGGCCGCGCCCGGCCAACTCGTCGAAAATGGCCACCGCCCTTGTCAGATCGTCGTCGGAAGCGGTGCGGGCCACGAGGTCCTGGATCAGCACGGCCGACACGATGAGACTGAAGTAGTCCGACTGCTCACCGTCGGAAGTCCGCCATGGAATGTCCTCCAATGGCCAACCGCCCGAGCCGAATCGCGCGATCGTGGACCAATAGCGCTGGGTCAGCTCCCAGCGGGTCCGCAAGGCCTGGGCCAACCGATGCTGGGTCTCGTCCAGCAGGCCGAGCTCACCGGTTCGCGGCGAGACCAGGTCATTGATGCCGTCCAGCGCGACGATCGTGAAGTAGAGGTAGGGGCGCGGATCGGCGATTCCCGTTTGGGCTCCGATGTTTTCGGTGACGAACTTGACGGGGCTGGCGTCGCGGGCGACTCCCCAGCTCCAGCCGCATTCGAACAGCAGGTTCTCGTCCTCGAGCTCCTTGACCGTCTCTTCCTGGCCAAGGGTGACATCGCTGCGCAGTCGCGCCCTGACCCGCGACAAGCTGGTGCGAACACCCTGGAGCAGCGCATCCTCGGACATGCCCGTCTGATTCAGCATGCCGAGCATCGCTTGTCCCTCAGGGGATTTCGGCCGCACCGTATTGACGACGAAGCTACGGACCAGGCCCGTCATGGCGGCGGTGAGTCGCGTGCTCAGCTGGCCGGACAGCTCCTTGATCCGGTCCTTCAGCCGCCCGCGCGCGGTCCGCTCGAAGGAGCGAAGGAAACGCAGACCCGCCATGCAGACGGTCAGCGACATCGAATACGAGTCGACAACCTCGATCTTGCGCTGTTCCTCAGTGGGTTCGCGCTTTTCACCGGAACGCAGATAACTACCCGCCGAAAAGTTCGGCTGTCCGTCCTCGCGCGTATTGTGCTCGATGTACTCCTCGAGCAGCGACACTATGAAGGTGCCGATTTGCTTCGGATCACCCAACTTGCCGCCGAGCACCGAAATGACGTCTTCCTCCATGCGATCCGGCTCGTCGAGAGCGAAGGTCTCGATCTCGGTTGCGGGATAGAGCAGGCAGAGCAACTGCTCGGAATCGCTGATGGAATTGGCCGACGTCACACCGTCCCAGCGCCAGGACTTCTCATCCCAGCACGCATCGACCAGCGCCCGCCACACATCCAGAATCTGTTGCCTCGGTTGGATTCTCACCTGCCGCCGTCCTCACCCCATGTCGCAGGCGGCGCTCATCCACCTCGCTGCTGCGAACGTCAAAATAACACGGACACCACCGCAATGCGGCCCCACAAAAGTCCCATTCCGGTATCCCCAAACCAACTGCCCGGTATTTCCGAAATAGAACAACTATTTTTCGGAACACGGGCAACCACGGAGCATTCGGCGGCCCGCAGAGCTTGAAGTGACCGCCGAATCCAATGGCGGTTGTCAGAGCATAGAACAACCCGCTCGGCGCATGGCCGGAATCGGATCACTGGACAGTTGCCAGAGTTCAGCGGTCGTCAGAGCATCAGTCGAACCATATCCGCGGTGCGCGCCAACCCTGGAAATGCCTCCGGGGTGGATCGCGGATGCAATGCATGCACTGCGAGCCGAAACATGACCGCGCGCAACAACATCTGCGGCCATTCGGGGAGATCGGACCAGCGCTCGAGCAGACCGTCGTCCGCGCCACCCCAGGCGAGTGCGTCGACGACGATGACACCGGCGGCCCATGGCGCCGGTCGCCAGTACGGCGTGATATCGGTGAGACCGGGAGTGAACACTCCGGCGAACAGAACGGTGCCGAACAGATCCCCGTGGACCAGTTGGGACGGTGTTCGGACCGGTTTGCGCAGCGTCGCCAATTGGCCGATGAGTTCCATACTGCGCTGACCGTCCGGCGAGGTCGCGGTCGGCGTCCCGCCCGCCTGCAGACTGCGCAGCGGTACCGCCTCCCAGGCGGCGCGGTCGGCGGCGACGAATACATCTACATCCACCCAGGGCGCGGTCGGCAGCTGGACCAGGAAGCGGGGACGTTCGAGTTGGGCGGTGGCCTGATGTAGTCGCAGCGATACCGAGACGACTTCGTCGTGACGCGGCTCCGGCACACCCTCCAGATATGTGTCTGCGCGCCAACCGGATACGACATAGCGGCCGTCGGTGGCCCGCACAGGCCGGGCCAGGCGCAGGCCGTCCACCTTCAGGGTTTCGCGGGTCTTCGCCGACCATGCCGCCCTGGCATGGTCGGCGACCGGGCTCAGCACCACATCACCGAGGCGCCAGCCGCCGTCCCAGTCTCCCAGGGAAACCGGGGTCACTTCGCGCAGACCGAACGTGGCGCGCACGTGCTCGGGGGGTTCCACAGAAGTCACGGCCGTACGGTACCGGCTGTGTTGAACTTGCCGCGGCTCCGCCGCGGCGTGTCCACGGCCTCCGATGGCTTGCGGACGTCGCTGGTAAGACTCGCTCCGCAGTGGTTACGTTGCGAGCGAACCTCCCGGCTCGGGCGCGCTGGTCAGTACACCGGCAGTGACTTGTCGACCTGGTTTGCCCAGGCGACGATGCCGCCCTGCACGTGTGTGGCGTCGGAAAAACCCGCGTTCTTGAGCACCGCGAGCACCTCGGCCGAGCGGATGCCCGTCTTGCAGTGCAGGACGATCGGCCGGTTCTGCGGCAGATCCGACAGCGCCTCACCGGAGAGGAACCGATCCTTCGGGATCAGTTTGGCGCCCTCGATGTGCACGATGTCCCATTCGACCGGCTCGCGCACGTCGATGAGCTCGATTTCCTTGCCCGCGTCGATGAGCTCCTTGAGCTCGCGCGCGGTAATCGTCGAGCCCGCGGCCGCGGCCTGGCCCTCTTCGGAGACCACACCGCAGAACGCCTCGTAGTCGATCAGTTCGGTGATCGGCTGACGCTCCGGATCGCGGCGCAGCTTGATGGTCCGGTAGTTCATATCCAGTGCGTCGTAGACCATGAGACGGCCGAGCAGCGGCTCACCGATGCCGGTGATCAGCTTGATCGCCTCGGTCACCATGATCGAACCGATGGAGGCGCACAGCACACCGAGTACGCCGCCCTCGGCGCAGGAGGGCACCATGCCGGGCGGCGGGGCCTCCGGGTAGAGATCGCGGTAGTTGATGCCGCGGCCGTCGGGCGCGTCCTCCCAGAAGACCGAGACCTGGCCCTCGAAGCGGTAGATGGAGCCCCAGACGTAGGGCTTGCCCGCCAGCACCGCCGCATCGTTGACCAGGTAGCGGGTGGCGAAGTTATCGGTGCCGTCGACGATCAGGTCGTATTCGGCGAACAGTTCGACGGCGTTGTCCGGCTCCAGGCGGATCTTGTGCAGCCGGACGTCGATGCCGGAGTTGATCTCGAGAATGGAATCGCGCGCGCTATCGGCCTTCGGGCGGCCGATATCGGATTCACCGTGGATGATCTGGCGCTGCAGATTGGAGGCGTCGACCTCGTCGAATTCGACAATGCCCAGCGTGCCGACACCGGCGGCCGCGAGGTAGAGCAGCGCGGGAGAGCCGAGGCCGCCAGCACCGATCACCAGCACCTTGGCGTTCTTCAGACGTTTCTGCCCGTCGACGCCCAGATCCGGAATGATCAAATGACGGCTATAGCGGGCGATCTCGTCCTTGGTCAGCTCCGCGGCCGGTTCGACCAGCGGCGGCAGGGACTTCGGTGATGACACGTCCTGGACTCCTCGAATCAATTGGCCGATCGCACTGTGGTGGCTCAGCGCCTACTAATCAACACCGACAACCGGACCGTTCTTCCCGACTATGTTCTCGTATCACCAACCGCCGCGTGCAACCGCCCCGCACAACCCTGACCACCACGCAGCGAGTCTTACGAGCGACCGCTCGCGCCGCAGGCACGGCACATAGATGCAGCTCACCCGCGGGGATAGGGCCAGGGGTTGAACCGACAGCGTTTGCCGTCCATCGGGACCACGCCGTCGGGGTCGAGCGCGGCGATGTCGTTGTTCTTGGTGCCGAAGGTCTGCTGCATCATCACCGGCGCCAGCCCGCCGTCGGTCTCGCACGGCTGATGCTGGTGATAGCCGATGGCGTGGCCGACCTCGTGGTTGACCTGGTACTGCCGGTAGGAGCCGATATCGCCCTCGAAGGCCAGCGCACCGCGCACCCAGCGCACCTCCGACAGCACCACCCGGCGCAGGCCGGCATTGAAGCAGGAGGAGTCGATCGGAATATCGAAACCGCATGCCTTGCGCGAGGATTCGCGGGAGGCCAGCGATATGCGGAAGTCCGGTTCGCCGTGATCGATGCGCCGGAAGGCGAATTTGCTGTCGTGCGCCCAGCTCTTCGGATTGTTCAGTGTGCTGTCGACCAGCTTGGCGACGGATTCGTCCCCGCCGAATCCGGAAGTGTCGACGCCGTCCTCGATTTCGACGGTGTACTTGAACTGGAATTCCGTTCCGGTGCCCACCTGCACGGTGCTGCCCGGCACCACATGCCATGTGCCCGCGCCGATTTCGGTGAACGGTCCGCCGTCGGGCAGCGCGCCGGTCGGCAGGTTGGTCGGGAAGTGGCCATCGCCGGGCGGTGCGCCGATGATGCCGGCCGAGGCCGTGTGCGGACTGAGCCGCCCGAATCCGGGTGCGCCGCTGGCGATCTTCGCGGGATCGGTGCCCCCACGCACCGCGTCCACGATCACCAGCACGGTGACCACGAACAGCACGGGCAGGGCGTAGGCACGCCAACCATAGGTGCGGATGAAACGACCGAGTGCACTCTGTTTCTTGGCATCGCGCTCCGGTCTCGGTGGGCGCGAACGATTCTCGTCGGCGGCGGTGGGATCCCAGCGCGCCCGCAGCGGCTGATGGGAGCGATCGACGGGCGGTTCGTACAGACCGAGCGGATTGTAGATCGCGACATCGTTCTTATCCCGCTGCGCCGCCCCGGGTCTGGACGATCGGTCGTTGCCGACCTCGACGCGGCCTCGGGCAGCAGCACCATTTCTAGCGGCTGCCCCCGTACGCACCTCGGGGTCCGGCCTTTCCACAGAGCCCGAGACTACGGAACCGGACGCTGCGGAGCCAGCGGGGCGGTGCGCATCTCGCCCGCCGCCGGAGGATCTTTCCGCGCGGTCGGTCACATTCACCAGCGTCTCACAGGGGGCAATACGGCTGATCCGGGCCGGATACGGGCCGCAACGGGTGCGACATATCTCACCGAGTGGGCTCGATCACCGGCCCCGAGCCGCATGTGAGCTACGACCGGGTATCGTTCATTGGATACCCGGTGTACACCCCATATAGCCGGGGCATCGACTGGGAGAGCCGAAATGACTGACCTCGTGGACCGGATGACGTCGCGCAGAACGTCGTCCGACGCCATGGCGCCGACCAAGCGCGGTACCCGGCTTCCGCGCGACGAGCGTCGTCAACAGCTACTCCTGGCGGCCAGTGAGGTCTTCGTGCAACGCGGCTACCACGCCGCTGGCATGGACGAGATCTCACAGTGCGCCGGAGTCAGCAAGCCGGTGCTGTATCAGCACTTCGCCAGCAAGCTCGAGCTCTACCTGGCGGTGCTACAGAACTACGTCGACATGCTGGTGTCGAGTGTGCGCCAGGCGCTGCGCTCGACCACCGACAACCGCCAGCGCGTCCGCGCCGCCGTGCAGGCCTACTTCGACTTCGTCGACAATGAAATGCAGGGCTTCCGACTGGTTTTCGAATCCGATCTGATCAGCGAGCCGCAGGTGCAGCGCCGGGTCGAGCAGGCCACCGAGGCCTGTGTGGACGCGGTCTTCGATCTGGTCGCCCACGATTCCGGCCTGGATCCCTACCGGGCCAGGATCCTCGCGGTCGGGCTGGTCGGCACCAGCCAGTTCACCGCGCGGTACTGGCTGGAGGCGGACCGGCCGATCCCGAAGGAAGAGGCGGTCGATACCACCGTCGCACTGGCCTGGGGCGGGCTGTCGCACGTGCCGCTGCACCCGATCAACTGAGCCGACAACTCGGACAAGACGCCAGAGCCCCCGCACTCACCCGAGTGCGGGGGCTCTCGTCTGTGGCGTCGCGGTTCGGCTCAGACGGCGGCGAAGCCGACCCGACCGCCGGTGGCGGCGCCGATCTCGACGTAGGCGACCTTCGAGGCCTGGATCAGGAACTTGCGACCCTTCTCGTCGGTGAGCGCGACGACGCCGCCCTCGCCGCTCAGCGCACCGGACACCAGCGCCTCGACCTCGTCCGGGGTCTGCCCGCTATTGATCACGAGCTCGCGCGGGCTATCCGAAATACCGATCTTGACCTCCACGGCCAACCTCCGAACCTAGAGTCCTGTGTGCTGTCGAAATCAAGGCTAATGCTCCCCCGCCTCCCCGGGTATTCAGCGCCCCACTAAGAGCCACGAAATCCACGTCGGCGGCCGACGGTCAGGCAACAATTCAGCTCTGGGCGTTCCCGACGAGTTACCCATGTACCTGCGAAATCAGTGGTCACGTCCGGAATCGACATTCCGCTCCACCGAGTGCGCGGACTGACGTTCGCCTGTCGCGAACTCCGCGCCGCTCGGCGGAAATGCCACTACTTGGGCTCGACGAGCTGGATTTCCAGCTCGATTTTGACGGTGTCGCTGAGCATGCCGGGCAGCGGGCCGCCGACGCCGAAGTCGGTGCGCTTGATGGTGCCGGTCGCGGAGAAGCCCGCGTGCCGGTCGCCGGTTCCGGCGAATACCTGCACACCGCCCCACTCCACATCGAGGGTGACCGGCTTGGTGATCCCACCGAGGGTGGCCTCGCCCTCGACCACGAACGATTCGGCGATCTGGACCGGCTCGACGGCGCGGAAGCTCAGGGTGGGGCGGTTGGCGACATCGAGGAAATCGGCGGTCCGGACGTGGTTGTCGCGATCGGCATTGCCGGTATCGAAGGAGTCGAGGTAGATGGTGGCGCCGAGGGTGGCAGAGCCCTTGTCGTCGACGACGAACTCGGTCTCGAACTTGTTGAAACGGCCGCGGACCTTGGAAATGCCGAGGTGGCGGATGGTGAATTCGACCTGGGAGTGCATGGCGTCCAGGGCCCAGGAACCCGGTACGAGCGCGGTGGCGGTGCTGGATTCGGTAGAAGATGTCATGCGATACACCATGACCGGACCGTGGTCCGTTAACCAGACCGCCGTTATCCTGGACCCCGCAGGGCGCGGCTAACCATCCTAGGACAGGCACGATGAAACGCATGGCACCAAACCTCTTCGCGGAGTACCTCGTGGCCCGGCGCGCCCAATTGCGGCCATCGGATGTGGGTCTACCCGAGGGCCGCCGCCGCCGGACCCCGGGCCTACGCCGCGAAGAGGTCGCGGTGCGGGCCGGAGTGAGCGCCGACTATCTGGCCCGGCTGGAGCAGGGCCGCGATACCAACCCCTCGGGCGCGGTCATCGATGCGCTCGCGCAGGCGCTGCTGATCGAAGGGAAGGATCGCCACCACTTCGGCTGGCTCGCCCTCACCTCGAGTAACGAATCCCGCTGCCCCACCACCGAATCCGTTGCCGAGCAGCCGACGCCCGCGATGGAGACCATCCTGCGCGCACTGCAGCCGACTCCGGCCTTCGTGCTCGGGCGCCGGCTCAATGTGCTCGGCTGGAATCCGGCGTGGGAGGACATCGCGAAACCCCTTGGGCTGCTCGATGATCCAGAAGCCTCGAACCTGGCCTGGTTCACCTTCACCGATCCGCGCGCCGCGCGGGTGCTGCGCAACTGGGACGAGGTGGCCGACAGCTTCTCGGCCGCACTGCGCCGCGCGACCGTGCGCTGGCCGGGCGAGGATCGGCTGCTCGCACTGATCGCCGCACTGCGCGAATATCCGGAATTCGAACGCCGTTGGCAGCCGCAGTATGTCGACGATCTGATCTCCGGGACGCTGCGCTTCGACCATCCCGAGCACGGCCACATCGACATCCCGTTCGAAACGCTCAACGGCGACCGCGATCAGAGCATCGTCGTCTGCCTGACCGATCAGATGCAGGCGCAATCCCCCGGCCTGCGACTGGTCCGTGCGGTGAACGACTGATCAGATACCCAGCACCGCCATGCGCTCGGCATGGCTGGCCTGCATGCGCTCGAACAGCGCGGCGATGCCGTTGAGATCACCCGTCGCGCTGAGTACCAGCTCGGTGAGCTCATCGCGCTGGGCCATCACGTACTGCGCCTGGGTGATCGCCTCACCGAGCAGCCGTCGGCCCCACAGGGTCAGCCGGTCGCGCTCGGAGCGGCTCGTCGCGACCGCGCGGCGCACCTCCTCGACCACGAATTCGGAGTGGCTGGTCTCGGCGAGCACATCCCGGACCACGGCGGCGACCTCGGGAGAAAGGGCACCGGCGATCTCGGTGTAGAAGTCGGCGGCGATACCGTCGCCGACGTAGAACTTCACCATCGACTCGAGCCAGGTCGAGGGGTCGGTGGAGTCGTGGTATGCGTCCAGGGCACGCACGAACGGCGCCATCGCGTCGAAGATGTCGACGCCGCGTTCGGCCAGTGCGGACTCCAGGGTTTCGAAGTGCCGCATCTCGGCGGCGGCCATCTTCGCGACGGCCACCTTGCCGCGCAGCGTCGGCGATAACTTGGCCTCCTCGGCCAGCCGGTAGAACGCGGAGATCTCACCGTAGGCGAGCACCGCGAACAGGTCGACCACGCCGGGATCATCGGCTGCGAAGGACGAGCCGGACAATGAAACCCCCTGCGCGGCAGCTTCCCATGTTCCTAGCGCTGCGGATGACTGTGCTCCCATATCGAGACAGCCTAGCCCCGGTCCGTTACATGTCAGCGTCATCCCGGTACATGTCGGAGTCGTGGCGGCGAACGCGCGGAACCAACGGTGGCTCAGGACAGCTCGGCCAGGAACTTGTCGAGGTAGGTCCAGGTGGTCTCGCGCGCGGTTTCGCCGGTGAGGATGCCCAGGTGGCTGCCGGGGGCGCTCTCGTAGCGGACGAACCGTGCACCGGTGAGGGTGCGCTGCCCGCCCGCCACGGCGGGGGCCGGGGTGATGACATCGGTGGGTCCGCCGACGAGCAGCACCGGCGCGGTCACCTGCGCCAACTCGATGCGGCGCGCGCCGAGCCGCACGACGCCGCGGCCGATGTCGTTGTTGAGGATCAGGCGGCCCCACAGCTGGCCGTAGAAGCGACCGGGATAGCCGGGCATCTGCGCCATGAAGCGGTCGATGGACTCCATTTTGGCCAGGGATTCGGTGCGGGCGATATTGCTCGCGACGAACCACGGTCGGGTGAGTTCGCGATCCCATGCGGTGACCCGGTAGGCGATCCGGGTCAGCGTGGCCGGAATGCCGCCCGCCGCGCGCACCGCGGTCGAGGTCGCGATGCCGCCGGTCAATTTGGCGACCGCGCGCAGCTGCGGAATGCCGGTCATCTTGTCGTAGTCCAGCGGCGCGCCGACCGCGGTGATGGAGCGGATCGGCAGTTCGGGGTGCGCCGCCGCGGTCAGCAGCGCCAGGGTGCCGCCGATGGACCAGCCGACCAGATCGACGGGCTTACCGTCGCGATCTGCCGAGGTGCGCAGAATCGCCTCCGGCAGGATGTCGTCGATCCAGGTTTCGAACCCCATCCGCCGGTCGGCGAAGGTGATCTCGCCATAGTCGACGACATAGGGCGTGCGGCCGGTCTCGAGCAGGAATCTGGCAACGCTCTGATCGGGGCGCAGATCGAAGCAACTGGCGGGCGCGGCCAGCGGCGGCACCAGCAGCACCGCCGAATCGGTTGTGGCAGTGGCGGATTCACTTGCCTCGAAGCGGCGCAGCTGCCGGTGCGGTTCATCCCACAGCACCGTCGACGGGGCGGGATCCGGTGTTTCGACGCCTTGGCCGAAGGTCAGCGCCCAGGCATTGCGCGCGGCGATGGTGACGGTGTCGGTGAAACTCACACCCAAGAATCTCTCACATCTCGGTACCGGCGGTAACAGGCAAGTCCGGTTTGTGAGCACCGCCGCATATTCGGCCCAACACCATGCCGATTCAGCCCGACGCCATCCGATTCAGCTCTGCGCCATGCCGATCGGGCTGATCGGCGGCACCAGGCTTTCCTGAACGCGCTGCACCAAGGGCGCGAGCGTATCGGTCAGTTCGGCGATCGCGTCCTGCGACAGCGCCGACAGTGCGCCGTTCCAGGCGGCCTCGTCGGTAGTGGCCTCCACCTGATCGAGCAATTCGGCGCCAGCGCCGGTCAACGCCGGACTGGTCGGCTCACCCTCGATCAACCCCCGGGCCCGCAACTCGTCGGCGATATCGGACCATTCCCGCTCCGACCAGCCACGCGCGGGCCGCATCACCGATTCCGGCGCCTTACCCGCCGCCACCTGCAGTACCAGCGCCTGCGATCCGGTCAACCCGTAGCTGATCAGCGCCGCCACATGTCCGTCACCGCGATGCTCGCGCAGTGTGGTGGCCAGCTGCCACAGCGCGGCCACCGGATCGGCGGACAGGGGCAATTCCGCATTCGCCGCGTACAACGCCCGGCCGGTCGCATCGGCCGCGCGCGATACCGGTTCGAGCAGATCCACCGCGCGGGCGCATTCGGCATCACCGGCTCCGGCCCCACGCAACAGACCGGTAGAAAAATCGAGCCGGGCCGCCAGACATTCCTCCGGGGTCGTCCTGGCCCACGCGTCGGGCACCGCCTTGCCGACCATATCGGGATGGAATCCGGCGAAGGTCGCCGATACCGCGCCCGCGCGCACCGCGCCGAGCGGAGCGGCCCGGAACGCGAAGTAGGTCTGCCAGAATCCGCGCAACCCGAGCGCCAGTCCGGCCTCCTTGACACCCGCACCGAAATACACCACATCATGTAGCGGTTCGAGCGTGGTCCAGATTCGGCGCGCCAAGTGAATTACCATGTCGCGCAGCGTACGTCGAAGAACCATCCGAGGAAACCGGACTTTTGGCACGGAAAATGCCGACCATTTCGATCGACCCAGATACGGTCGCTACGGTGGTGGCAATTCGAGCCGTGCACAATATCACGCTACAATCTCTGCGGACAACGGAAATTTTCGTCCCATCGAGGCGCCGATCACTTGGGCGCCAGAGTTCCGGCGGCGAGGTTTTCGACGTTCAGGAATATGTGCGCGCACCAGATCCGCATCACCCTTGCGCCGCGCCGATGTCTCCCGAGGTAGCCGCCACAACGACGAGCTCCCGCCGACATCAGGGACAGTGGCCGAGGTGAGTATCACAGGCGGATACGTGGTCGTCGCGGACCGACCGGTCCGCCCCACGCCTCGTGCGCGCGTGACGCGATAACGAGGAAAGGCACGAACCTGAGCAAGATCACTGTCGAACAGGAACCGGGTCTGGCGGATACGCTGCTGACCGCCGAACTGGACGAATCCCACACCGCCCCGACATTCACCGAATTGGGGGTTCGCGATGAAATCGTGCGAGCACTCGGTGAGATCGGAATCGAACGAACTTTCGCAATTCAGGAACTGACCCTGCCGTTGGCACTCGCTGGTGAAGACCTCATCGGCCAGGCCCGCACCGGTATGGGAAAGACCTTCGGATTCGGCGTACCGCTGCTGCACCGGATCACCACCGCCGACTCCGGGACGACCCCGCTGGACGGCACTCCGCGGGCACTGATCATCGTGCCGACGCGCGAACTCTGCATCCAGGTCACCCAGGATCTGGAGAACGCGAGCAAGCACCTGAAGAACCACCAGGGTCAGCTGCGCGTGCTCTCGATCTACGGCGGCCGCCCTTACGAATCCCAGATCGCCGCACTGCGCGCGGGCGTCGACGTCGTCGTCGGAACTCCTGGCCGACTCATGGATCTGGCCGATCAGGGCCATCTGATTCTCGGCAAGATCGGCGTGCTCGTCCTGGACGAGGCCGATGAAATGCTGGATCTGGGCTTCCTACCCGATATCGAGCGCATTCTCGGCATGGTTCCGGCGCAACGCCAGACCATGCTGTTCTCGGCCACCATGCCGGGCCCGATCATCACCCTGGCCCGCACCTTCCTGACCCGGCCGACCCATATCCGCGCCGAGGAGCCACACGACTCCGCCGTGCACGACCGCACCGCGCAGTTCGTCTACCGGGCGCACGCACTGGACAAGAGCGAGCTGATCGCCAAGGTGCTACAGGCCGAGAGCCGCGGCGCGACCATGGTCTTCACCCGTACCAAGCGCACCGCGCAGAAGGTCGCCGATGAACTCGCCGAGCGCGGCTTCGCCGTCGGCGCCGTACACGGTGACCTCGGGCAGATCGCCAGGGAGAAGGCGCTCACCAAATTCCGCAAGGGCACCATCGACGTGCTGGTCGCGACCGATGTCGCCGCGCGCGGTATCGATATCGACGACGTCACCCACGTCATCAACTACCAGTGCCCGGAGGATGAGAAGACCTACGTGCACCGGATCGGGCGCACCGGCCGGGCCGGACGCACCGGTGTCGCGGTGACGCTGATCGACTGGGACGAGCTGAACCGCTGGGCCGCCATCGACACCGCGCTCGGCCTCGGCATCCCGGACCCGGTCGAGACGTATTCCCGCTCCCCGCATCTGTTCTCGGATCTCGGCATCCCCGAGGGCGTCACCGGCACGATTCGCAAGGCCAAGCCGGTGCGCGACGAGGACGCCGAAGTGGTCGAGCGCCCCGCTCGCACGCCGCGCAAGCGCAATCGCAGACGCACTCGTGGCGGCCAGCCGATCGACGACGCGGTCAACGGCACCGACAGCGGTGCGACCGACAGCGCCGAAACCGATACCGCCGCAGCCCCATCCGACACCGCGTCGAACGTCGACGCCGACGACACGGCCGATAAGCCCGCCCGTCGCCGCCGCCGTCGCCGCAGGTCCGGCGGCGACACCGAGCCCGGCACCGAGTCGAATGGCAACGGCGACAACGACAACGGTGCGACCGCCGCGGCGGACACCAGCTCCGACGAAGCCGACACCAGCGATCAGCCCGCGCGCCGTCGGCGCCGCCGTCGCAAGCCCGCGGACGAAGCTGCCGCGGATACCGCCCCTGCGGCGGATAACGCTCCCGCGACGGTTACCGCATCGGCCTAGTCGATACCCGGGCGCGTCCGTCACGGACGGGCGCGCCTGTGCCGAACAATCCGGACGAGAGCCGATCACATCGGTCGGCCGACACGTTGTAGTCTCGCAAACGTGCTCGCACCCGAGCGGCGAACGCGCGCCGACATCATCTCCGCAGTCGCGATCGCCGTGGTTGTGGTGATCGCGGCAGTCGTGGTGTGGGCGCGCAGTGATGCCAGGGGCACCGAGTCGGTGACGGCCGAACATCCGATGTCCACTCCGGCGGCCGCGGATCAGGTGCCGACCAGTCTGCACGAGCTCTGGCATGCCGCCGACCCCGCCGCGAATCGCGCGCTGGTGGCCGCGGGCACGGTGGTCACCGGCGAAGACGGCACGGTCACCGGTCACGATCCACGCACCGGCGCCGACCTGTGGCACTACCGGCGCGACCTACCGCTGTGCGGCGTCGAATCGCAATTCGGCACGGTGATCGCGGTGTACAAGGATCAGCGCGGCTGCAGCCAGGCCACCCTGCTGGCCGGCGAGGACGGTTCGCGGCGGACCGCGCGCAGCAGCTATATGGATCCCGCGGTGCAGCTATCCGTAGACGGCACTTACGTGCTGGCCCAGGGACCGCGGCGGCTGGAAATGTGGCGCTCGGATCTGGTGCGCACCATCGAATACGGCTACGTCGACGCCCCCGTCAATGTGAAGACCCAGCCGCGCAAGGGCTGCAAACTGCTCTCGTCGAGTTCGAGCTCCACCCGGCTCGCCGTACTCGAACGCTGCCCCGAAGACCCCACCAACCGGCTGACCGTCCTCAATCCCGCGCCGAAGGACAACACGGTGCCCGAAGAGTACGGCTCGCACATACTCAGCGGACTCGGCGCGGACTCTCCCGACGCGCGCGTAATCGCGGTGTCCGACAACCGAATCGTGCTGTACCTGCCCGGTGCGGCGGCCAGCGCCGGCGCCGAGGCGACCGCCCCGCGACTCGAGGTCTTCGACAGCACCGGGAACGCGCTGACGGTGCACCAACTCTCCGCACCGCTGAGCGATAAGACGACGACCACGCGGATCAGCTCGCTGTTCCTGGTATTCACCGGCAATAGCCTGATCGCCTTGAATGCCAGCACTTTCGATCCGATCTGGGCCGCCCCCGGCGCACTCGGCAGCCCGGTGTTCATGGCGGGCCGACTACTCATGCCGGTGGACGGCGCGATCGCCGTCCTCGACCCCACTTCGGGCACCGAGGTGTCCCGGATTCCGGTGTCGCGGCCCGGCTACGACGGCTCCCCCATCTCACTGGCCGTACTCGGCACGACCGTGCTGGAAAAGCGCGGGTCCGAACTCTTCGCACTCGGCTAGGACCCGCCCGTCACGGGCGCTGTCGGACCCGTGCCCCATGATGGAAGTCATGTCCGCACTCGACGCCGCCCGCTTGGTCCTGCTCCGGCACGGCGAAACCACCTGGTCGAACCAGCGGCGCCACACCGGCCGCACCGATCTGCCGCTCACCGAACGCGGTGCGGCGCAGGCCCGCGCCGCGGGCGGACTGCTGAGCGAGCTGAAGCTGCGCGATCCGCTGGTACTCACCAGCCCCCGCCAGCGTGCCGTGCACACCGCGGCGCTCGCCGGACTCACCGATGCCGTGGTCGATGACGATCTGGCCGAATGGGATTACGGCGACTACGAGGGCCGGACCAGTGTCGAGATCCGCGAGCACGATCCAGGATGGACCATCTGGACCGGAACCGTGCCGGGCGGCGAGACGGCCGCACAGGTCAGCGCCCGCGCCGACCGCGTGCTCGCATCGGTCGAACCCGCACTGTCGGACCGGGATATCGTGCTGGTCGGGCACGGTCATTTCTCCCGGGCGCTGATCGCCCGCTGGGCCGAACTCGATATCCGGGAGGGGCGACGGTTCGCCATGTCCACCGCCGCGATAACCGTCCTCGGGTATGAACACGAGGAACGAACCATCCTGGCGCACAACCTAGTTCCCGCTGATGATGGAGCCGCACTATGACCCACTCCGGCCAGATCCGCCGTGCCGTCCCCGCCGATGTACCCGCGCTCGTCGGTCTGGTCGAAGACCTCGCCGAATACGAGAAGGCCCGCGACGAGTGCACACTGACCGCCGAACAGCTGCACACCGCCCTGTTCGGACCCTCGCCCGCGGTCTTCGCCCACGTCGCCGCGGACGAGACGGGTGTGGTCGGCTGTGCGATCTGGTTCCTGAACTACTCCACCTGGACCGGCGTGCACGGCATCTACCTGGAGGACCTCTACGTCAAGCCGGAGACCCGCGGCAAGGGGTACGGCAAGGCGCTGCTCGCCGCGCTCGCCAAGGAGGCCGCCGCCAATGGCTACAGCCGGGTCGACTGGTCCGTGCTGACCTGGAACACACCCTCCATCGAGTTCTACAAATCCATCGGCGCCAACCCCCAGGACGAATGGGTCGGCTACCGCCTCACCGGCGCGGCCATCGACAAGCTCGCCGCCGAGGCCTGGTGACCGAATCCGCTCGGTAGCGAATCAACGTGGCGCAATACGGATTTCGAGTACAGCAATGAAGGTTGACACACCTGCCGAATGGCCGAGCACCGCGGACGACGCGATAGCGGTCCAGGATGCGTTGCGGCCGTTGGTGATTGCGGCCGACCCGCGCCCGCCACGGTTCCGCACCATCGCCGGAGTCGACTCGGCCTATGACGACGAGACCGGCATCGTCGCCACGGCGGTGGCCGTATTGGACAGTGACACACTGGAACCCGTCGAATCCGCGGTCGCGCACGGTACCGTCACCTTCCCCTACGTGCCGGGTCTGCTGTCCTTCCGCGAGCTGCCGACCACCCTCGCCGCGCTCGAAAAGCTCGACACCGCACCGGATCTGCTGATCTGCGACGGCCAGGGACTGGCCCACCCGCGCCGCTTCGGCCTGGCCTGCCACGTCGGAATCCTCACGGACACACCGACGATCGGCGTCGCCAAGACACCGTGGGGCGACTATCGGCCGCCCGGTCCGGAACGCGGCTCGGCCAGCGCTATCACCATGGACGGTCAGCTCGTCGGGCGCGCCCTGCGCACCCGGCGCGCCATCAAACCGGTATTCGTCTCGGTGGGACATCTCATCGACCTCGACACCGCGTGCGCCCAGGTGCTCGCGCTCACCCCGCGCTACCGCCAGCCCGAGACCACCCGGCAGGCCGACCACCTGTGCCGTCGGGCACTGCGCGCCGCGACCGCTGAGCCCGGCTACTTCGATTCGGGCGCGTCGGAGTCGATGCCGTACACCTGCGCCATCCAGCGATTCGACGCGGGTGCGAACAACAGGACCAGTGCGCCGATCACCACAATGCCGAGCAGCGCGCCCAACACCGGCTGATGCGAATCGGTCAGCAGCGACCAGGTCACCGGAAGCAGCAGCACCTGCGCGATCACGGCGATGGCGCGGCCCCACCGGTGTCCGAGCACCAGACCGATTCCGGCCGCGAGCACCGCACCGCCGAGAATGCCGAACCACGCGGCCGTGCCGTACCCGCTGGTGGCACTCTGATCGTGCCCGAGCAGTCCGCGCACGATCAGCACGATCGCCACGATCACCGCGACCGCGCCCTCCAGCGCGACCAACCCGCCCGCACCACGCACCGTCACCGGCGCGCCCCCGGCCACCGCGCCGCTGTCAACCTCGTCCTTGCCGCTGTCCGCCACGGGCCAAGCCTAGAACGCACTTGCCGGCTTTTCGGACCGGGCCGTCAGCCGATTAGGCTTCCGAAGGTGCGGACGCTGCTGATCGTGAACCCGAATGCCACCTCGACTACACCAGCGACTCGGGATCTGCTCGCGCACGCGTTGGAGAGTCGGACCCAGCTGACCGTCGCGCATACCCAGCATCGCGGCCACGCGGCGGAGTTGGCGCAGTGGGCATCGACCAACGAGATGGATCTGATCGTCGTACACGGCGGCGATGGGACGGTCAACGAGACCATCAACGGTTTCCTGCCGCTACCCGAACTGAACGACGGACAGGCCTGGCTGCCGCGGCTCGGCGTGATCCCCGGCGGGTCGGCGAATGTATTCGCGCGGGCACTGGGCATCTCCCCCGATCCGGTGACCGCGACCAACCAGCTCATCGACCTGCTCACCCTCGACCGCGACCGCAAAATCGGCCTCGGACTGGCCGATGACCGCTGGTTCGGCTTCAGTGCGGGCGTCGGCCTCGACGCCGACGTGTGTGAGGCGATCGACAACAGTCGCGCCAATGGTCACGCGGCCACTCCCGGTCGCTATGTTCGAACAACTGTGCGACAATTCTTCAAAGCGAAGCGCAACGAACCGACCGTCCGGCTCGAAATTCCGGGATATGCACCCGTCGAGGGCGTCCATTACGCCTTCGTGACGAACGCGAGTCCGTGGACCTATCTGAACGACACCCCGGTGCACACAAACCCGGGTACAACCTTCGAAACGGGTCTCGGCGTGTTTGCCGTGCGGTCGATGTCGGTGGTCTCGACCCTGCTGCTCGCTCGTCAGCTGCTCGCCGCTGGCGGAAATCCCAAGTCCCGCAATCTATTTCGTGAGGACGATGTGCCGACCGTGCGAATCGAGGCCAGCGAACCCATCGGTCTGCAAATCGATGGCGACTTTATTGGAAAACGCAACATGGTGGATTTCACAGCTGTGCCGAACGTGCTCGAGGTCGTCGCTCCGCGTCCGGAATGAGTACGAAACGCGCGAAAAAACTCGGTGTTGTGCTGCGAAAACCAGGTAGAGCGAGTACAAAGGACCGGTCAGGTTCCCCGTAGGGGGACCTTGAGAGCGTGAGCTTCCCCACGGTGCACCGGATACCTATTGACATCTACGGTGTTCGTGAAAGCATTCACAAGCAACCGTGCGGAAACATTCGAGTCGCACAAGTGAACGATCCACAAACCGTCGGCGCCCTTTGCGGCGCCCAGCAAAGGAGCAGAGGAATGGACTGGCGCCACAAGGCCATCTGTCGCGACGAGGACCCCGAGCTGTTCTTCCCGGTGGGTAACAGCGGTCCTGCGCTCGCGCAGATTGCCGATGCCAAGCTGGTCTGCGCTCGCTGCCCCGTTACCGCCGATTGCCTGTCCTGGGCCCTGAAGTCCGGGCAGGATGCGGGCGTGTGGGGTGGCATGAGCGAGGACGAGCGTCGCGCGCTCAAGCGTCGCAACGCCCGCACGCGGACCCGCACCGTCGTCTAGTAGGACGACAAGCGTTACCGGACCTTCCAGCCCGGCCCGGTAACGCGGTCAAGCCCGGCACCAAGGTGCCGGGCTATTTTGTGCCCATATCTGATCGCGGCGCCCGCGAACGGTCTCGCTTCACTCGAAAGTCGTTGACTACCAATGGGATCGGTAGGCTCCGATCGCACGAGCCGGTCAGCGACCGGAGCGACGTCCCAGCGGTACCCGCAACACCGCATCCGTACCGATATCGGCACCGGGATGTAAACCGATGGAGCCGCCGAGTTCGGCGGTCACCAGAGTGCGCACGATCTGCAGGCCCAGGCGGTCGGAGGATTCCAGGCTGAAACCCGGTGGCAGGCCGCGGCCGTCATCGCTGATGATCACGTCCAGCCAGCGTGCCGAACGCTCGGAACGGATTGTCACCGTGCCGTTTTCGCCCGAATCGAAGGCGTGCTCGATGGCGTTCTGCACCAATTCGGTCAGCACCATCACCAGCGGGGTTGCGCGTTCGGCGGAGAAGACGCCGAGCGAACCCGCCCGGCGAACTTTGATTCTGGCGGTGTGCACGGTCGCCACATCGGCCATGATCGGCAGCAGCCGGTCCACGACCTCGTCGAGATCGACCTCTTCGTCCACCGACATCGACAGCATCTCGTGCACCGAGGCGATGGAGGTGACCCGGCGCACCGATTCGGTCAGCGCGACCTGCGCCTCCTCGTTCTCGGTGCGCCGCGCCTGCAGCCGCAGCAGCGCGGCGACGGTCTGCAGATTGTTCTTCACCCGGTGGTGGATCTCCCGGATGGTCGCGTCCTTACTGAGCAGCGCGCGATCGCGGCGCTTGACCTCGGTGACGTCACGGACCAGCACCGCGGCGCCCGCCAGTTCGCCGTGCGGGCGCAGCACCAGGGTGCGCAGCAGCACGGTGGCACCGCGCGCCTCGACCTCCATCCGGCGTCCGGTGCGTCCGGCCAGCGCGGCCTGGATATCCCCGACGACCTCCTGCGCGTCGAACGGATCGGTGATCAGCGAGCGAGTGGTGACGGCCAGATCCTGGCCCGCGAGATCGGACTGCAGACCCATCCGGTGGTAGGCGGACAGCGCGTTCGGACTGGCGTAGACGACGATGCCGTCGGTATCGAGGCGGATGAAACCGTCGCCGGCGCGCGGACTGGAATGCGTCGCGGCGCGGTCCTCGGTGGTCGGGAAGGTGCCGTCGGCGATCATCTGACACAGATCGTCGGCGCAGGCCACATAGGCGATTTCCAGCGCGCTGCGCACCCGCGAACGCTGCAGATCGGTATCTCGGCTGAGCACCGCGATGACATCGTCACCGCAGCGCACCGGAATGGCCTCGCGGATCGCGTGCACCGGATGCGGATGGTAGACGCCCTCGGCCTCGACCTCGCTATCCGCACGCACGATCTTGCCGGTCGTCAGCGCGTCGAAAACCTGCGGGTGATCGGCCTGTGAGGCGATGCCACCCACCCGGTCCTCCGGATGAACGGTGGGCGCCGTCGTCGGGCGGCACTGCGCGACGCAGACGATATCCGCGCCGTCGGCGATGGGGCCAGCGCCGACCCACAGCAGCAGATCCGCGAAGGACAGATCGGCGAGCAGCTGCCAATCTCCGACCACCCGCTGCAGATGGTCAACGGCGACACCGGGTAGGTCGGTGTGTTCGGCCAGCAGCTCACTCAGTGTCGCCATATTCGGTCTACCCGCTCCAGATACTAAGAGATGACAGCGATTAGGTGCCCGGCCTTGATCGCGTCGCCCGCCTTGACGCCGATCGAGGTCACCGTGCCGTTGCTCTCGGCCAGCACCGGGATCTCCATCTTCATCGACTCGAGGATCACCAGCGTGTCACCCTCGCGCACCTCGTCACCCTCGGCAACGACGATCTCCTGCACGACCGACACCAGTTCCGAGAGCACTTCCTCAGCCATGACACCTCATTCATTCGTTCGGCCTGTATCCGCTGAAGCTACAGCCAACCACACATGAAACAATGTCCTTCGATCAGATGTGCTCCCCGCGGACGCGGGGGTGATCCGCAGAAGGGAGACTACCGATGGGTAAGCGTGGTCGTAAGAAGCGCAGCCGCAAGGGAAGCGCCGCCAACCACGGCAAGCGTCCTAACGCCTGAGCCGTAACGGATACGAAAAACACCGAGGGCCATAGTCTTCCAACAGGAAGAAGTGCCACTCGGTGTTTTTCTTTGTCCAGGGCGCTGAGCGGGATCAGGCGGAACTACTCGGTGGTCTCGACCCGGGTCACCGTGACGGAGCGACGGATCTCCACGCTCAGCCGATCGCGCAGCGTATCCGGTGCCCGGTCGCCGCCGCATTTGCGACTGAGCAGGCTCTTGATCTTCTCCTCGATGCCATAGGCCTCGATGCACGGCGAGCAGTGCTCCATGTGGTGCTGCAGTCGCTCGCGGGTGGCCTGGTCGCACTCGTTGTCGAGCAACAGCCAGACGTCGGCCAATACCGCGGTGCAGTCCAACTCCATATCGGGGTCACGCTCTGTACTCACTGCTTGACCTCCTGGCGTTCCGCGCCGTTGCGGTTGAATCCACGTTCGCGCGCCACATCGGCGAGCAAACCCTTGAGCTGCTTGCGGCCGCGATGCAGCCGGGACATCACCGTACCGATGGGAGTGCCCATGATGTCGGCGATTTCCTTATAGGGGAAGCCCTCGACATCGGCGTAGTACACCGCCATCCGGAACTCCTCCGGCAGCTCCTGCAGCGCCGCCTTGATGTCATCGTCGGGCAGCGCGTCCAGCGCCTCGACCTCGGCCGAACGCAGGCCGGTCGAGGTGTGCTCGGCGGTGGCCGCGAGCTGCCAGTCGGTGATCTCGTCGGTCGGGTACTGCGCGGGCTGACGCTGCTTCTTGCGGTAGGAGTTGATGTAGGTGTTGGTCAGGATCCGGTAGAGCCAGGCACGCAGATTGGTGCCCTCCTTGAAGGATTTGAAGCCCTGGAACGCCTTGACGTAGGTTTCCTGAACCAGATCCTCGGCATCGGCCGGATTCCGGGTCATGCGCAGCGCGGCACCGTAGAGCTGGTCGAGCAACGGGAGCGCATCGCGCTCGAACCGCTGCACCAGCCCGGTATCGTCGACCGCGGCGCCGACCGCACCGTCGGTCACCACGTCATCGTCGCTCGTCACACCAATCCCTTCGATCGCCGTACCTGCCAAATCTACAGGCGCGGTCGGATCGAGTGGGAACCGAGCGTCCCCCGCGGCACCATCTACGTGCCCGAAGGCGGCAACAGAGCGCGACAACCCCGGGGGCCGAATGCGGCGCATATCCAGCACAGCTGACGCCACCGGGCGCTCTTCGAGCAGAACGGGCACCGACCTCTCCTTCACGTCGTACCGCCGTTTGGGTTTCTGTATTCGCATGCAACATGCGGGTGCTCGACTGTGTTCCCGCATCGAACTGTCCGCGCCGAAAACGGTTTGCCGAGCGGGGTTACGTCGCGATTAGGGTGACCGCATGGCAGCAGCCTCGACCCCGGCGATCCGCACCCTGGCCAAGGCCGGTGTCGCCCATCGCGTGCACAGCTATAGACACGATCCGCGCGCCGAGTCCTATGGCGCGGAGGCCGTCGACGCCCTCGCGGCCGACGTCGGTGTCACGGCGGCGCAGATTTTCAAGACGCTGGTGCTCGAATTGTCCACCGGCGCACTCGCGGTCGCGGTGCTGCCGGTGCCGAATACCTTGTCGCTCAAGGCGGCCGCCGCCGCGCTCGGCGCGCCCAAGGCGGCGATGGCGGATAAGGCGAAGGCCGAGCGAATCACCGGTTACGTACTCGGCGGCATCTCCCCGCTCGGCCAGCGCAAGCTGCTGCCGACCGTCGTCGACGCCTCGGCGCTGGCCTGGGACCGCATGTTGTGCAGCGCGGGGCGGCGCGGATTGGAGATCGAACTGGCGCCAGCGGATCTGGTCCGACTCACCGATGCGGTCACCGCACCGGTCATATCGGGATAAACGGGATAAAGCAGCACCGAGCCAGCAACATTTGTGCGTTACTGAACGGGCCAAGATCGTCCGACTCGAGGATGTGATGCGAAATGTCCGCGCGCCAGCGATTGTGCACCGTGATCGTCACCCTGTTCGGAGTTCTCCTACTCGCCCTCGGCCCGGTCGCGCGGTCCGCGCCGACGGCCACCGCCGCACCGGGCGGTCCCCTGGTGATCGACGTCAACGACTTCCCGTTCAACGAACATGTCGTTGACGACGGACCGAAGAAGGACGGCCCCCCGAAGAAGGATGAGAGGGCCGACAAGGCCGAGAAGCTGGGCGGCGGCGTCGCTGGCAAGATCATCGACATGGCCGGCGGTATGGCCATCCTGGCCGGCAATATCGCCAAGTGCGCGCTGAATATCGTGACGAACAGCGTGAAGTGCCAGCTCTGAGTCGATGAACGGTGGGCCGGGCGATCACAGCAAGCTGATCTGCCCGGCCTTTTCCGTACCCGCCTGAACGTCCAAGGGCGCCAGCAACTCCGGGCCGTTATTGCGCACACTGTTGACCAGCGACGAAACCGGACGCGCCACAATGCCAGCCACCGACTCGACGCTCGGCGTCTCGAGCAGCGCGGCCGGCGCCGGATGGTCCGGATCCAGCCAGGCATCCCAATGCTCGCGCGGCATCGGCAGCGGCATCCGGTCATGGATGTGGGTGAGGTCGCCCACGGCGTCGGTGGTCAGGATGGTGCAGGACAGCAGCGGTTGGCTCGCCTGCAGCGAACGGTCCCGCCATACCGACCACAGCCCGGCCATATACAGCCGCGAACCATCGGCATTCGCCATGAAATAGGGATGTTTGGCGACCTTGCCCTTGGCTGCGGCATCCGGTTCGACCAGCCACTCGTACCAGCCGTCCATCGGCACCAGGCAGCGGCGGTACTTCACCGCGTCCCGGAACGACGCCGTGGTCGTGGCCTTATCGGCGCGGGCGTTGAACAGCGGCTTCCCCTTCACCGGCACCCCGGGTTCGGCGGCCTTGGTCCAGACCGGGATCAGGCCCCACCGCATCCGCCGGATGCGCAGCTTGGCCGCATCGTCCGGATGGTCGTGCTCATGCCGCTCCACCACGGTGAGCACCTGGGTGGTCGGCGCGATGTTGTAGTTGGTGAACCCGCCGCTGTCACCGGTAGGAGTCTCGTCGATGGCATCGAGCTCGACGGCGAGCCGACCGGGATCGGTAGTTGTCGCATATCTGCCACACATATCTCGATACTTCCACTAGGTGCCGACAGACTCGGGAAGAATTGATGGTAGATGGTGACCTGGTGAGAGTTGTGACATAGCATCATCTCAACGGAATGGCCGTTAACTTAGCTCGGCAAGAGGAGAGATCCACCGTGACAACCATCGAGACCACCCCAGCGGCACCGGAGACGGCGCTGCAATCGGTCGATCCGGCAACCGGAGAGGTCATCGGCACGCATACCATCGCCGATGCGGATGCGGTGCGTGCAGCCGTCGCCAAGGCCCGCAGTGCCGCCGCGACCTGGGGCGGACTGAGCTTCGACGAGCGGCGCAAACATCTGCTGCGCTGGTCGAGCCAGCTGGTCGCGGACTCCGAGGAATTCACCGCGCTGATCCACAAGGAGAACGGCAAACCGCTCGACGACGCGTTCCTGGAATTGATGCTCGCGCTCGAGCACATCGCCTGGGCGGCCAAGAATGCCAAGAAAGTTCTCTCGCCCAAGAAAGTCGCCCCCGGCGCGTTCATGGCGAACTTCTCGGCCCGGTTGGAGCAGCGCCCGCTCGGCGTCATCGGCGTGATCGGCCCGTGGAACTACCCGGTCTACACCCCGAACGGCTCCATCGCCTACGCGCTCGCCGCGGGCAACGTCGTGGTCTTCAAGCCGAGCGAATTCTCCACCAGCATCGGCAATTTCCTCTCCGACGCGTTCAAGAAGGCCAATCCGGAACTGCCGGAAGGGATCTTCGAAACCGTCAACGGCTACGGCGCGACCGGCGCCGAGCTGGTCAAGTCCGGCGTGGACAAGATCGCGTTCACCGGCTCGACCGCCACCGGGAAGAAGATCATGGCCGCGGCCGCCGACTCGCTGACCCCGGTACTGCTGGAATGCGGCGGCAAGGACGCGGTGATCGTCGCGGGCGATGCCGATATCAAGGCCGCCGCCGATGCCGTCGCCTGGGGCGCCACCGCCAATAGCGGCCAGACCTGCGCCGGGGTGGAGCGGGTGTACGTGGATCGCTCGGTACGCGATGACTTCGTCGCGGAGGTCAAGCGCATCCTGACAAACATCAAGCCGGGCTCGGGCTCCGATGCCGCCTACGGTCCGATGACCATGCCCAGCCAGATCGATATCGTGCGCCGCCATATCGACGATGCGCTGAAGAACGGCGGCACCGCGGTGCTCGGCGGGCCGGAATCGGTCAAGGGGCCGTTCATCGAGCCGGTCGTGCTCGTCGATGTGGACGAGAGCTCCGAGGCGGTCGCCGAGGAGACCTTCGGACCGACCGTCACCATCCGGACGGTGGACAGCGTCGACGAGGCGGTCGAGCTGGCGAACAAGTCAAAGTACGGCCTGTCCTCGGCGGTCTACTCGAAGAAGAACGGCCTGGATATCGCCCGTCGACTACGCGTCGGCGCCACCTCGGTGAACTCCGTGCTCGCCTTCGCCGCCATCGCGGGCCTGCCCTTCGGCGGTGTCGGCGATTCCGGTATCGGCCGCATCCACGGCGAACCCGGCCTGCGCGAATTCGCCCGACCACATTCGATCGCGGTGCAGCGCTTCGCGATTCCCGGCATGGCGCTGCTCAGCTACTCGCGGACCCAGTCCACGATGAAACTGCTGCGCCGCCTGGTCCCGATCCTGCACGGACGCCACAAGTAGGTTCGCCCCGCGGTGGCCCGTCTCGCGTCCGAGTGGCCGAAGCACATGCGCCGTCGGCGCGTGTCTCGACGGCTCGGACGCGAGGACCCCCCTTCGCCCGACCACCACCCCTCATCAAATCGCTACGCGATGCTGAATATTCGGGGCCGCGAACACGCAGCGCCCGCAGGTGCTGCAAACCAAACACAACCCAGTCCGCGTGTCCGGGTTCGCGATGGGTGAAGATGGACGGGTGAGTTTCTGGCCAGCGCCCCATGTCGATGTCCCCGTGCACGCGACCGTGACCCTGCCCGGATCGAAATCGATCACGAACCGGGCCTTGATCCTGGCCGCGCTCGCCGAGGGTCCTTCGACCATCTCCGGCGCGCTGCGCAGCCGCGATACCGAACTCATGATCGGCGCGCTACGGGCCCTGGGCGCGCGGATCGAGGGCGACGCGGACACGTTGACCGTGACGCCGGCGCCGCTGCACAGCGGCACCGTCGACTGCGGGTTGGCGGGCACCGTCATGCGGTTCCTGCCGCCGGTCGCGGCCCTGGCCACCGGCGATGTCGCCTTCGACGGTGACGAGCAGGCCCGGGTCCGCCCGCTGGCCACCATCCTGGACGCACTGCGCCGCATCGGCGCCGATATCGATGGCAACGCGCTCCCGTTCACCGTGCACGGCAAGGGTGCGCTGCGCGGCGGCGCGGTCACCATCGATGCCTCCGGATCGTCGCAGTTCGTCTCCGGTCTGCTGTTGTCGGCCGCCCGCTTCGACGAGGGCATCGTGGTGCACCACGACGGCAAGGCGCTGCCCTCCATGCCGCATATCGAGATGACGGTGGAGATGCTGCGGCGCGCCGAAGTCGCCGTCGAGGCACCCACAGACAGCCGCAAGGCCCAGACCTGGACCGTTGCCCCCGGCCCGATCCGGGCGGTGAACTGGGATGTGGAGCCGGATCTGTCCAATGCCACGCCCTTCCTCGCGGCGGCCGCCATTACCGGCGGCGAGGTCCGCATCCCGCACTGGCCGCGCCTGACCACCCAGCCCGGTGACGTGATCCGGGAGATCCTGGTGCGCATGGGCGCCGAGGTGACCCGCTTCGACGGCCTGCTGACCGTGCGCGGCCCGGAACGGCTCGCCGGTATCGATATCGATCTGCACGATGTCGGCGAGCTGACCCCGACCGTGGCCGCCCTTGCGGCACTGGCGGATTCGCCGTCCCGGCTGCGCGGCATCGCACATCTGCGCGGGCACGAGACCGATCGGCTCGCGGCCCTTTCCACCGAGATCAACCGGCTCGGCGGCAATGTCGCCGAAACCGAGGACGGACTGGAGATCACCCCGGCCCCGCTGCACGGCGGCAACTGGCACTCCTACGCCGACCACCGAATGGCAACCGCCGGTGCGATTCTCGGACTGAAGGTGCCGGGCGTGGCGATCGAGGATATCGGCACCACGGCCAAGACGCTGCCCGGATTCGTCGGACTGTGGGAGCGGATGCTCGATCCGACGCTCTCGAATCAGGGAGCGGCCCGCTGAGAAAACGCGAGTACGACGAGTCGGATGTCCGGGTACGCCCGGGCAGATCGTCGCGTCCACGCACGAAAACCCGTCCGCAGCACAATGATGCGGAGTCGGCCATGGTCGTTTCGGTGGACCGCGGCCGTTGGGGTTGTGTGCTCGACGGCGATCCGGACAAACTGATCGTCGCCATGCGGGCCAGGGAACTCGGCCGCACCCCGATCGTCGTCGGCGACCAGGTCGACGTGGTCGGCGATCTCTCCGGAAGACCCGATACGCTCGCGCGCATCGTCCGGGTCGCCGAACGCCGAACGGTATTGCGTCGCACCGCCGATGACACCGATCCCTTCGAGCGGATCGTCGTCGGCAATGCCGAACAGCTCTTCATCGTCGTCGCTCTCGCCGACCCACCGCCACGCACCGGTTTCGTCGAACGGGCCATGGTGGCCGCATATGCTGGTGGGCTGCAACCGATTCTGTGTCTCACCAAACACGATCTGGCGGCCGAATCCGAATTCGCCGCCGCCTTCGACGATCTCGACCTCACCATTATCTATGGCGGCATCGACGACCCACTCGATCCGGTCCTCGAGCTGCTCACCGACCGTCTCACCGCCTTCATCGGCCACTCCGGCGTCGGCAAGTCGACGCTGGTGAATCGCCTTGTCCCCGACGCGGATCGAGCCGTCGGCGAGGTCTCCGGCGTGGGCAAGGGCAAGCACACCTCGACCCAATCCGTCGCCCTGGCACTGCCCCGGGGCGGCTGGGTCATCGATACGCCCGGCGTCCGCTCCTTCGGCCTGGCCCATATCACCCCTGACGACGTCATCGCCGCCTTCACCGATCTGGCCGCCGCCATCGAGGACTGTCCGCGCGGCTGCACCCATCTCGGTCCGCCCGCGGATCCGGAATGCGCATTGGACGCATTGCCCGGCAAGGAACGTCGCGTGGCGGCCATCCGGCTCCTGCTGACCGCGCTCAACGCCAACGACTCCTGGTAGCCGCCGAAATCTAATGCCCGTCGGGCTGTTCCGGGGCGAAGGGCCATTCCTCGAAGCGGGTGCACCGACCGTCGGAGTCGAACCGCAGCACCCACAGATCACGCCAGCGCGAGAGCGTATCCCACCGATACTCCACGCTCACCCGGACAACGGCGGTCGAATCCTGCACCGCGACAATCTCCGAGGCCATCGTGAACGATTCATCGGGTCCGCTGCGCTCGGCCTCCCAGAACACCCCGAGCGGTTCGAGACCGACAATGGGATCCGCCCACGGCGACACCAGATATTCGACATCCTCGGTGAACAGCTCGCCGAGCAGTCCGGTACCCGGCGAGCGCCAGGCCCGTTCGTAACCACCGACCCATTTCTCGACACCATCGCGGTCCACGCTTCGAAGCTACTCCGCCGCACCGGCCCTCGTGGCCGTTAGCGACTGCTTGCGGGTCGCTCGAAAGGGGCGGCGGCACGGGCGCGAAAGCGCCCATGGACGTACGGTCCATGGGCGCCTTCGTAATCTGCGAATCAGTGCCGACGACGCGACTTCGGTGCGCGCTTACCCTTCGATTCAGCGCGGGCGGCCTCGCGGCGTTCGCGGCGGGTGGTGCCGCCGAATTCGCCGTCGCCGTACTCCTCGGCGTCGTTGTGCACGGCGGCGTGACCGCCCTCATCCGGGCCCGAGTAGCTGAAGCCACGCGAGCCGCGGTCGTCGATGCCCTTGGCGCGCAACGCCGCCGGAGCTCCGTTGGCAATGGGAGCGGCTTCCTGAGTGGGCAGCGGACGCGGCGCGGACATCGCGCCGACCGGGGAACGCAGGCCCTGGTCAACTGCAACGCCCCCCGGCTGTGGCTGCTGCACCTCGACCTGCAGGTTGAACAGGAAGCCGACCGACTCCTCCTTCAGCCCATCGAGCATCGCGGCGAACATATCGAAGCCCTCGCGCTGGTACTCGACCAGCGGATCGCGCTGCGCCATGGCACGCAGGCCGATGCCCTCCTTGAGGTAGTCCATCTCGTAGAGGTGCTCGCGCCACTTGCGGTCCAGCACCGAAAGCAGGACCTGGCGTTCGAGGTTGCGCATCGAACCATCGCCCGCCAGGCCGTCGATCTGCTGTTCGCGCTTGTCGTACGCGTCGTGCGCGTCGTCGAGCAGCGACTCGACCAGTTCGTCCTTGGTCAGGTCGCCCGCCTCGCCGACGCCGGTCTCGCCGGTCAGCTCCCGGTAATCCAGGCTCACCGGGTACAGCGTCTTCAGCGCCGTCCACAGCTTGTCCAGATCCCAGTCCTCGACGTAGCCCTCGGCGGTGGCGCCATCGGCGTAGGCGGTGATCACATCGGTGATCATCTCCTGCACCTGGCCCTCCATATCCTCACCGCGCAGGATCCGGTTGCGCTCGCCGTAGATGACGGTGCGCTGCTGGTTCATCACCTCGTCGTACTTGAGCACGTTCTTGCGGATCTCGAAGTTCTGCTGCTCGACCTGGGTCTGCGCGCTCTTGATGGCCTTGGAGACCATCTTCGCCTCGATCGGCACGTCGTCGGGCAGATTCAGCCGGGTCATGATGGCTTCCAGCGCGGCGCCATTGAAACGCCGCATCAGCTCGTCGCCCAGCGACAGGTAGAACCGGGACTCACCCGGGTCACCCTGACGACCGGAACGACCGCGCAGCTGGTTGTCGATGCGCCGCGACTCGTGCCGCTCGGTGCCCAGCACATACAGGCCACCGGCATCGCGCACCGCGTCGGCGTCCTCGGCGGTCTGCGCCTTGACCCGCTCCAACGTCGGCAGCCAGGCGGCCTGGTACTCCTCCGGCGTCTCCACCGGATCCAGCCCCTCCCTGCGCAGGATGATGTCGGTGATGATGTCCGGATTGCCGCCGAGCACGACGTCGGTACCACGACCGGCCATATTCGTCGCCACGGTGACCGCACCCGGGCGGCCCGCCTCGGCGATGATCTCGGCTTCCTTCTCGTGGAACTTCGCGTTGAGCACGTTGTGCGCGACGCCGCGCTTGGTGAACTGCTTGGACAGGTACTCCGAGCGCTCGACGCTGGTGGTACCGATCAGCACCGGCTGACCCTTTTCGTGCCGTTCGACGACATCGTCGACCACCGCCGAGAACTTGGCCTCTTCGGTCTTGTAGATCAGGTCGGACTGGTCCGCGCGGACCATCGGCTTATTGGTCGGGATCGGCACGACACCGAGGCTGTAGATCTGGTGCAGCTCGGCGGCCTCGGTCTCGGCGGTACCGGTCATACCGGAGAGCTTGTCGTAGAGGCGGAAGTAGTTCTGCAGCGTGATCGTGGCCAGGGTCTGGTTCTCCGGCTGGATCTCGACGCCTTCCTTGGCCTCGATCGCCTGGTGCATGCCCTCGTTGTAGCGGCGCCCGACCAGGATGCGGCCGGTGAACTCGTCGACGATGATGACCTCGCCGTCGCGGACGATGTAGTCCTTGTCCCGGTTGTAGAGCTCCTTGGCCTTGATGGCGTTGTTCAGGTAGCTGACCAGCGGCGAGTTGGCGGCCTCGTAGAGATTGTCGATGCCCAGCTGATCCTCGACGAACTCGACGCCCGCCTCGTGCACACCGATGGTGCGCTTCTTGATATCGACCTCGTAGTGCAGGTCCTTCTTCAGCAGCGGCGCGATGCGCGCGAATTCGGCGTACCACTTCGAGGAGGCGTCGGCCGGACCCGAGATGATCAGCGGGGTGCGGGCCTCGTCGATGAGGATGGAGTCGACCTCGTCGACCACGGCGAAGTTGTGCCCGCGCTGGACCAGATCGTCGAGCGAGTGGGTCATATTGTCGCGCAGGTAGTCGAAGCCGAACTCGTTGTTCGTGCCATAGGTGATGTCGGAGTTGTAGGAGTCGCGACGCTCGGCCGGGGTCATACCGGACAGGATCACGCCGACACTGAGCCCGAGGAAGCGGTGCACACGGCCCATCCACTCCGCGTCACGCTTGGCCAGGTAGTCGTTCACCGTGACCACGTGCACACCGTCACCGGAGATGGCGTTGAGGTAGGCGGGCAGCACACAGGTCAGGGTCTTGCCCTCACCGGTCTTCATCTCGGCGATATTGCCGAGGTGCAGCGCCGCGCCACCCATGATCTGCACCTTGTAGTGCTTCTGATTCAGCACGCGCCAAGACGCCTCACGGGCCACCGCGAACGCCTCGAGGAGCAGATCCTCCAGCGATTCGCCGTCCGCGTAGCGCTCCTTGAACTCGTCGGTCTTGGCACGCAGCTCGTGGTCGGTGAGTTCCTCGACCTCGGGCCCGAGCGCGAGGACCTCATCCGCGAGGTGGGCGAGCCGCTTGACCGTGCGTCCCTCACCAATCCGTAGCAACCTCGTCAGTGTCAGCGCAGGCACGGGTCTCGTCAGTCCTCTGGTCGGTGTGTCAAATGTTCGGCCGTCACCCGGGTCGGGCAGTGTGCTCAGGGCCCCCGCCGAGCATGGCGGAATCCGCTGCACCGTTCATGGTAATGCGGCCACCATGCTAGTTCCGTAGCGACTGCTCGCAGGTCGCTCGAAAGAGCCAGCCGGTAACCAGCGCCCCGGCGCCGCACCCGCCGCTACCACCCGAGGCGGCAGCCGTTTCTTCTCACCGTACCCGCCCGTCGCGCGCAACAGCGGGCGAGAAATGGCGGCTCGCGGGGTCCGATAGCGCGGACCGACGCGAACTTCGGTCAATCGAATTGGAGTCGAACCTGTTTCACTGTCGGTGTCATACGATGTAAGTCGTCCGTGGTGCCGACCGCATCGACCCCATCTGCTGAGGTCGGACAGCATGCGATGACATAGGGGCAGCGCGGCTCTTGGGCATGTCCCGCGCGATACCCCCGCTCGCTGTGGTCGAATCGAGTACCCCGGAACCGAACCGATGAACCCTCCCACGGATCTCGGGTTCGGGTAAAGAGGTGCGCGGATATCGCTGGATATCCCACAGGAGGCAGGACGGATCGTTGTGGGCGACCACAATAGGCGATGCAGACGGCTCGGGTGGGAGCCACATCGGAAGGAGCACCGGGCAGCGTGATCACGAGATTGACGCCGCAGGACGCGTCGTTCTATCGGCTCGAGTCGAGTAGCAATCCGATCCACATCGGCTCTCTCGCGATCGTCCGAGGCGGCGACTCCGACTCCGCGCAGGGGGAACCGGCACTGGACTACGACCGGCTGGTCGACCTGGTGGAGAGCAGGCTCTCCCTGGTCCCCCGCTACCGCAGAAAGGTGCGCGAGATCCCCTTCGCGCTCGGCCGTCCGGTCTGGGTCGAGGACAGCCATTTCGATATCACCTATCACATCCGCCGCTCCGCACTGCCCGCTCCGGGCACCGACGGTCAGCTGCACGATCTGGTGGCCCGGCTGGCGTCGCGTCCGCTCGATCAGAGCCGCCCGCTGTGGGAGATGTATCTGATCGAGGGACTCACCGAGGGCCGGTCCGCGATCTTCACCAAGACCCATTCGGCGCTCGTCGACGGGGATACCGCGCTCGAGATCGGGCACGTGATCCTCGATAACAGCCCCTCACCGCGCGGCATCGCCGATGACTCGTGGGTCGCGCCGCGCGAACCCAATGAGGCGGAGCTGCTGGTCGGTGCTCTCACCCACCTCGCCGGGCAGCCGCGCGAGGTGCTCGAGGTCGCCCGCGACGCCAGCGCCCACGCGTTCTCGGTGGTCGAGGCCGCGGGCAAGGCGGTGGACTCGGTGGTCTCGGCGGTCCGCGCGGCGGCCATCGGCGCACCGGACAGCCCGTTGAACGCCAAGACCTCACGCAATCGCCGCTTCGATGTGGTGCGCACGGATCTGGAGGACTACCGCAAGATCCGCAAGCGCTTCAACTGCTCGATCAACGACGCGATCCTGGCCGTCGTCACCGGCGCGCTGCGCAACTGGCTGCTCTCGCGGGGTGAGGCGCTCACCGAATCGACCGTGCTGCGCGCGGTGGTGCCGATGTCGGTTTATGTAGAGGGCATCGACGACCAGCTGAAACCGGTCAGCGAGGTGTCCTCGTTCCTGATCGATCTGCCGGTGGGCGAACCGAATCCGGTGATGCGGCTCTCGCACATCTCCCATGCCACCGAGGCCAATAGCAAACACCGGCGCGGGGTTCGGGCACGCACCCTGGTGCATCTGGCCGGATTCGCTCCGGCCAGCCTGCATGCGATGAGTGTGCGGGCGGCGAGTACGTTCGCAGAGCACACGTTCAATCTGGTGATCACCAACGCACCGGGTCCGCAGACCCCGATGTATATCGGCGGCGCGCGGATGCTGGAGATGTATCCGGTGTCGCCGCTGCTGCGCAACCAGGCCTCGAGCATCGGGATCACGTCCTATGACGGACGCGTCTTCTACGGACTCAACGCCGACCGCGACGCGATGGCCGATATCGGTGTGCTGGCCGCGTCGGTGCACGAGTCCATGGAGGAGATGCTCGGTGCCTGCGTCTGATCAGAACACTCTGCGGGTCTACATACCCGCCACCGTGCCGATGCTGCGTGAGCTCGTCGCGAACCGGGAACTGCGCGCGGTCGGCGGCACCGCCTTCGCGGTCACCCCGACACTGCGCGAGGCCTACGCCTCCGGTGACGACGAGGAGTTGGCCGAGGTCGCAATGGCCGAGGCCGCGCGGGCCTCGCTGCGGTTACTGGCCGCTGAGCGCGAGGAGGCGGCCGGGGACAGCGGCGACGATGGCGATGCCGAGGACGCCGACGGCCCCGTCACCTACCACAGTCCGGTCTACCGGCGCGCGGTCATCGCCGCCGATGTGAAGGGTGCGAAGCTGCGCCCCGACCTCGACGATGCGGTGGTCCGGCTGGCCGAAGCGATCGGCTACGACCGGATCGCGTCGGTGCATGTCGATCTGGCCGAGGCGGAACCCGAGGTGGCCAAGGCGGTCGATGTGGTGGACGCGGCCGATCTCGGCGATACCGACGCCGAGTTCGTGCTCGGCGACGCCGAGGATCATCAGCTCGCCTGGTACGCCGCGCAGGAACTGCCGTTCCTGCTCGAATTGCTGTGATCCGGGCCGAATCACGGTGAGCCCGCACCTGCGCATCCCACGCTAACCTACGATGCCGTAACCTGACAGCGAGGCGGCCCTGCTGGTGGCCGCACGACAGGGAGACGAACTGCGGCAATGGTCTTGAAAAAAGCGGCATCCTCGGTGCGCACGGTCCGGGAGTGGCTGGAGGCTCCGGCGGCCGAGGTCGCCGAGCGCGGCGGACGGCTGAACGTGTTGCGCGGCGCCGTCGCACGCGTGACCACGCCACTGCTGCCCGACGACTATCTGCACCTGGCGAATCCGCTGTGGTCCGCGCGGGAGCTGCGCGGCCGAATTGTCGAGGTGCGCAAGGAAACCGCCGATTCGGCCACCCTGGTCATCAAGCCGGGCTGGGGCTTCGACTGGAAATACGAACCGGGTCAGTACATCGGCATCGGCATTCTGGTCGACGGCCGCTGGCACTGGCGCTCGTACTCACTGACCTGCCCGCCGAACTGGACCGATCCGGAACACCACGGCAAGCGGACCATCTCGATCGCGGTGAAGGCGATGCCGGAGGGCTTCCTGTCGAGCCACCTTGTCAGCGGTGTCGCCGAAGGCACCATCGTCCGGCTGGCCGCGCCGCAGGGCGGTTTCGTGCTGCCGTCGCCGCCGCCGGAGAAGGTGCTGTTCCTGACCGCGGGCAGCGGCATCACCCCGGTCATGGCCATGCTGCGGGCGCTGGATCGCCGCGATGTGGTCACCGATGTGGTGCATGTGCACTCCGCACGGTCCCTCGACGACGTGATGTTCGGCGCCGAACTGCGCGACCTGCGCGACCGGCACCCCGGCTTTTCCTCGCACCTGCACCTCACCGACGAGCAGGGCCGGTTCTCGCTCACCGCACTCGACGAGCGGTTTCCGGACTGGCGCGAGCGCCAGACCTGGGCCTGCGGCCCGGCCGCCATGTTGGACGAGATCGAGCATCACTGGCGCGAGGCGGGCATCAGCGATCGCCTGAATGTCGAGCGATTCGAGATCGAACGCTCCGCCATCGGCGAGGGCGGCACGGTCACCTTCGCCAAGACCGGGCGCACCGCGGAGGTCGACGGCGCGACCAGTCTGCTGGAGGCGGGCGAGGCCGCCGGTGTGCAGATGCCGTTCGGCTGCCGGATGGGCATCTGCCAAACCTGTGTCGTGACACTGGCTTCCGGACACACCCGCGATCTGCGCAACGGTGACGAGCGCCGCGAGGGCGACAAGGTGCAGACCTGTATCTCTGCCGCGGCGGGCGACTGCACGCTCGACGTCTGAGACAGCTAGCACTCGACCCACCCGCCGGGAAGATCCGGCAGGTACCCTCGAGGTACATCCAGTCAGGGGAAAGGACCCCGGTGGCCATCACCGATATCAAGGCCTTCGCTCATCTCACGGCGGGCGACATCGAAACACTGGGGCAGGAACTCGATTCGATTCGACGTTCCGTCGAGCTGTCCCGCGGCGAACGTGACGCGAAATACATCCGACGCACCATCGCCGCGCAGCGCGGCCTCGAAGTGCTCGCGCGCGCAGTGCTGTTCGGCAGCCGCAACCGCTGGGCCTGGCTGACCGGAACGGCCATGCTGTCGGTCGCCAAGATCATCGAGAATATGGAGCTCGGGCACAACATCAGCCACGGGCAATGGGACTGGATGAACGATCCGGAGATCCACTCCGGCACCTGGGAGTGGGATATGACCGGGCCGTCGGCGCAGTGGCGCCGCGCGCACAACTACTCCCACCACACCTACACCAATGTGCTCGGCAAGGACGAGGACCTCGGCTTCGGCATCCTGCGGATGACCCGCGACGAGCAGTGGCGACCGATCCACCTGGTTCAGCCGCTGGCGAATATCCTGCTCGCGGCCACCTTCGAATGGGGTATCGCGCTGCACGACTGGAGCATCGAGAAGGAGCTCTCCGGCGTGCCCCCCAAGGAGCTGATGTCGGAGCCGAACAAGGAGTTCGCCCGCAAGATCACCCGCCAGGTGGCCAAGGACTTCCTGTTCTACCCCGCGCTCACCGGACCGGCCTTCATGTCGACGCTCAAGGCGAACGCGACCGCCAACCTGGTGCGCAATCTGTGGGCCTACGCGGTGATCTTCTGCGGCCATTTCCCCGACGGCGCCGAGAAATTCACCATCGAACAGCTCGAGGGCGAGACCAGCGGCGAATGGTATCTGCGCCAGATGCTCGGCAGCGCCAACTTCAAGGCCGGGCCCGCCATGGCCTTCATGAGCGGCAACCTCTGCTACCAGATCGAACATCACCTGTTCCCCGATCTGCCGAGCAACCGCTATCCGGAGATCGCCGCGCGGGTTCGCGAGTTGTGCGACAAGTACGACCTGCCCTACACCACCGGCTCACTCGGCAAGCAGTATCTACTCGCCTTCCGGACCATCCACAAGCTCGCGCTGCCCGACCGCTTCCTCAAGCGCACCGCCGATGACGCGCCGGAGACCTCTTCGGAGCGCAAGTTCGCCGGCATCTCGCTGCCCGCCATGCCCAATGCCGAGCGCTGGGCCGATAAGTGGAACGAGACGCATTGGCTGCCCGTCGACCCGGAGACCGGTCAGCGCCGCGGACTGCGTTCGGCACTGACCGAGGCCAAGGTGGCGCTGCGGGAGAAGGCCCGGCACGAGAAGGAAGTGCTGCGCGAGGCGAAGCTGGCGCTGCAGGAGAAGGCACGTCAGGAAAAAGCGACATTGCAGCGCAAAGCCGCGCGTGAGCGGGCGATCCGCCGGATCCGCCGCCGCAAATGAGCTAGCATCCGCCGTTCCCATTTGCAATGCGGGATAAACCACATCACGGAGACGGTCCCGGTAACCTACGGTCTCGTAACTTACGGTACTGTAACCGCCATGGCGATCTCGGATGTCAAGGAATACGCGCACCTCACACAGGCCGATGTGGAGGCACTAGGCGCGGAATTCGACGCGATCCGCCGTGATATCGAGGCCTCGCGCGGTGCTCGTGACGCGCGGTACATCCGCAATGTCATCCGGCTGCAGCGCGCGCTCGAGATCAGCGGCCGCGCGGTGCTGTTCGCCAGCTTCCTGCCACCCGCCTGGTTCACCGGTGTCGCCCTGCTCAGTGCCGCCAAGATCATCGAGAACATGGAGATCGGGCACAACGTCATGCACGGGCAGTGGGACTGGATGAACGATCCCGAGGTCCACTCCAGCTCTTGGGAATGGGATAACACCGGCCCGTCCAAGCACTGGAAGCACACGCACAACTACCTGCACCACAAGTACACCAATGTGCTCGGCATGGACGACGACATCGGCTACGGCCTGCTGCGCGTCACCCGCGACCAGCGCTGGAAGCCGTTCAATATCGGCAACCCGGTCTACAACCTGCTGCTGCAGATGTTCTTCGAATTCGGCGTCGCGGTGCAGCATCTCGAGCTGGGCAAGGTCGGCCGGTACAAGTCGGACTCGCCCGAGCGGGCCGAATTCGAGGTCAAGCGCAAGGAAGTGCTGGTCAAGATCGGCAAGCAGATCGGCAAGGACTACCTGCTGTTCCCGCTGCTGACCGGGCCCGCGTTCGTCTCGACGCTCACCGCGAACCTCACCGCCAATATCATCCGCAATGTCTGGACCAATGCCGTGATCTTCTGCGGCCACTTTCCCGACGGTGCGGAGAAGTTCACCAAGGCCGATATCGATAACGAATCCAAGGGCCAGTGGTACCTGCGCCAGATGCTCGGCAGCGCCAATATCTCCGGCGGCCCGTTCATGCACTTCATGACCGGCAACCTGAGCCACCAGATCGAACATCACCTGTTCCCGGACCTGCCGAGCAACCGCTACGCCGAGATCGCGGTGCGGGTGCGGCAACTGGCCGATAAGTACGACCTGCCCTACACCACCGGCTCGCTTCCGGTGCAGTACTTCAAGTCCTGGCGCACCATTCTGAAGCTGTCGCTGCCGAACAAGTACCTGCGCGCGACCGCCGACGATGCCCCCGAAACCGCCTCGGAGCGCAAGTTCGAGGGTGATACCGCCCCCAGCTTCGACCCGGTGACCGGCCAGCGCCGCGGCCTGCGCACCGCACTGAAGCAGGGCCGTCGCCGGATCGCGCGGCGGGCCCTGCCGATCGGCTGACGCACAGTCGCAACGAAGGCGTCCACGGAAGTCCGTGGGCGCCTTCGCCTTTCGACGGGCATATCGGCTCGCGGCCGATGCGCTCGCAGTGTCTGCCCGGGCCTCGACGGGAGCGCGGGTTGCGGCTGGTTGACTGAGGGCGTGTGTGCGGAAGATCTGAGCGTTTACGACGCCATTCGGATGCGGCGGGATGTGCGGGCCGAATTCACCGGTGACCTCGTCGATGATGCGACGCTGTTGCGGATACTCGATGCCGCACACCGCGCGCCCAGTGTCGGCAATTCGCAGCCGTGGGACTTCGTCGTGGTGCGCGAGGATGCAACGCTGCGGAAGTTCGCGGAGCATGTCGCGCAGAAGCGGGTCGAATTCCGGGATGGACTGCCGCCGGAGCGGGCAGCGACCTTCGAACCGATCAAGATCGAGGGCATTACCGAGAGCGGCACCGGCATCGTGGTCACCTACGACCACCACCGCGGCGGCCCGCAGGTCCTCGGCCGCGCCACCGTCCCCGAAACCGGCATCTACTCGACGGTCCTGGCCATCCAGAACCTCTGGCTGGCCGCGACCGCGGAGCAGGTGGGCGTCGGCTGGGTCTCGTTCTACGACACCGAATTCCTGGCCGACCTGGTCGCCCTACCCGAAGGCATCCGCCCCGTCGCCTGGCTGTGCATCGGCCCGGTACACGAATTCCAACGCGTCCCCGACCTCGAACGCTTCGGCTGGCGCACCGGCCGCCCCCTGACCGACGCCGTCCACCACGAAACCTACTCCCCCGCCTCTCCGCGCCTTTAGGCCATACAAGTTGGGTGCCGCGCACGTCGCGTTCAGGTCCTACGTCGAGTGCCAAGTGAGTTTTGGGCGTTCCCGACGAGCTACCCATGTCCTCACGAAATCAGTTGTCACTGATCGCACACGCGGTGATCAGACGCGCTCCAGCACCGCCGATGCGCCGATGCCACCAGCTGCGCAGATGCCGAGGAGGGCGGCGTTCTTGCCGGTGCGGGCCAACTCGTTGGCCATTGTGGTGACCATGCGCGCGCCGGTCGCCCCGAACGGATGGCCGAGTGCGACCGAGCCGCCGTGCACATTCAGTTTGTCGATATCGACCTCGCCGACGGCGCTATCGCGATCGAGACGGTTCTTGGCCCACTCGTCGCTGTTCAGTGCGGCCAGCACCGACAGCGTCTGGGCGGCGAAGGCCTCGTGGATATCGACGAAATCGATATCGCCCAGCGACATTGCGGCCTTATCGAGGGCGCGCGGCATGGAGATGGCCGGACCGATCAACACCTGGTCGGTCGGGTCGACGCTGACATAGCTCCAGGACCGGAACGCGGCCAGCGGCCGATAGCCGAGGGCATGCGCGGTCTCCTCACTCATCAGCAGCACCGCCGACGCACCGTCGGTCAGCGGGCTGGCATTGCCCGCGGTGACGCTGCCGTCGCGGGCGAAGACCGGCTGCAGCCGCGCCAACTTCTCGACGCTGGTACCCGCGCGCACCAATCCGTCGCGGGTGATATCCGCGCCGTCCGGCGTGCGCACCCGCAGCACCTCGTCATCGAAGCGACCCGAATCGATGGCCGCGGCGGCACGGTGATGCGAACGCGCCGCGAATTCATCCTGATCCGCGCGGCTGATCCCGTGGATGCGGGCCATCTTCTCCGCCGACTCCCCCATCACCTCACCGGTGGTGCGTTCGGCGATCTTCGGTCGGCTCGGCAGCAGATCGGTGAACGGCGCGAGCTGACGCGCCGCCGCAAGGTAGTCCTTCGGCTTCGGCTTGCCCAGTGCCAGCGGCGCCCCGGCGTGCACCAGCTTCTGCGGCAACTTCACCTCCGCATTGCTGGTCGAATCGCTGCCGCCGGCGATCATGATGTCGTATTCGCCGCGCTCGATCGCCGCGACGGCCGAGGTGACCGCCTGGAGTCCGGAGGCGCACGCCCGCGTCACCGTGTACCCCTCACACCCGGCGTCGAGACCGAGATCCAAGGCGATCTCGCGCGCGATATTCGGCGCCGCACTCGGCAGGATCACCCCGCCCCACACCATGGCCTGCACCTGCGCGCCGGGCAGCCCGGTCCGCTCCAACAGCCCGCGCACCGCGGCATCGGCCAGCGCGATCGAATCCATCCGCGTGTAATCGGTGAACGCCTTGATGAACGGCGTACGCGCACCGGAGACGATGACAGCACGGCGAGCAGCATTGGTAGCCATGGGGTTGTCCTCCTCGAGAGACCTACCCCACAAACTTACTCGGAAGTAAGTTCAAGGTCCAGGCCCGACGTACCCGGCTCAGCGATCCCCTCCAGATGCCGCTGAGCCGGGCCGCCGGTACACCCGAAACGAGCCTGCGCTCAACCGGTCCCGGCCTGCGGCGCGCCGTTGCGCTACAGACCGGAAGCGCCCGTCCCGGCGAACGCCCCTGCTCGTTCCGGAACCGCAAGGCCGACGTCGACACTCTTTCCGGCGCAAGGGAACGATAGCAATCTTTCCATTAGTTTTTCAAATCTTTTCTATGAAGTTGTCTTTTGACCCAAAAGCGCTCTAGCATGAGCCTCACTATGCAGAGCCCTTCGGAGCTGTCGCGACATAAGCGCTTCGGCCGAATCATCAAGGAGCGCCGAGACGAACTCGGCCTGACACAGATGCAGATCGGTGATCTGGGAGGGCCCTCGGCGCCGACGATCCGCAAAATCGAAGATGGCGACGCGGCGATCAGCACGCACACCCTGAACAAACTCGACGCGCCGCTGCGCTGGCTGCCCGGCAGTGCGGCACGCACCTACGCGGGCGGCGACCCGACCGCGCGCGAGGGCGCGGCGCCTACCGCGAGCACCGACGAGTCGATCGTCTCCGGACCCGATTCGATCCGCTTCGAAATATCGGATCTGACCGGTCTGCTCGCGGCTTCCGGTCGGCTCAACGACGCGGTCGAACGCGTCCGGACCACCGAACCCCAACTGCTGCTGGCCATTTCGGAGCTGAACGACGTCGTCTCTCGACTGTCCGCGCGCTATGCCACCGCGATGCTGGAACGCAACGGCGGCCCGGGTCGCCCCCTGCACCCCTTGGTCGCCATGGCGTTCTCCCATCTGCTGGACGTGCCGGCCGAATCGAGCGATCCCGCCGAACTGCTGGAACGCCGCTATCGTCGCTGGCTGGCCGGGCGCGTGGAGGATGTGGACGCCAGCACCGAGGCCAGATTCCGCGCGCGCTGGCTGGCGGCCAATCCGGGTGCGGCAGCGATTCGAAACGGCAAGCAGTAGAGGGCAACGCAGATGACCGACGATGCGACGAAACGAGCGCGACTAACGCTCAGCCACAAGGTGAATCGACTTTTCGCGACCGTGCACCCGCGTTCGGAGCCAGAGCGCACGACCGCCTCGGTCGCCGAACAGGTCGGCACCCAGCTGGGCCGCACCATCCCGGCGGCCCAGCTCGACCGGTTGCGCCGAGGTGAATTCGACTCCACACCAGTCAAATCCGACCTGCTCGCCGCGATCGCCCACTGCTTCGGAGTGAGCGCGGACTATCTGACCACCACCGGCGCCGCGGCGGCCGCGATCGATCGCGAACTCGAACTGCTGGCCACCATGCGCGACGCCAATGTCGCCAGCATCGCGTTGCGCGGCTCCGATGTCGATCTCACCGCGTTGACCACACTCATCGAAAGCACGGACCAACCCACGCGGTGACCGCGGAGCGGGCAGTTTCCGACGGCTGGGTAGCATCGTGAGCTACCCGCAGCGCTGTAGGAGATCCACGAATGCCCGGTATGGAGAACCGGTTCCGGGAGGTATCCCGGGACGTACCGATACCGTCCCCCTGGAATCTGAGCACCTACCTCGATGCCGTCGCCGAGCATCGAGGCCGCACCATCACCCTGCAACCGGTGGACACCGCACTGCTCGCCGGCACCGGCTGCGGCACCGGCAGCGGTCTGTGGATTGCCAAGCGCGACAGCGACATCATCGTCTACGGCGCCGACACCACCGAATGGCATGCCGAGCACATCATCGTCCACGAACTGGGCCATATGCTGCTCGGCCACGGACCGGAATCGGCGACCGAGACATCCGCGCCGACCCCCCGACCGCTGTCGGCCATCGCCGAATTGCTGCCATCGATATCCCCGGAGTCCATCGCATATGTGCTGGGGCGCAGCGATTATGAATCCGCGCGCGAACGCGATGCGGAGACCTTCGCCGACCTGGTCATGTTGGCGGCCATGCGCCCGCAACGCCGAGATTCCTTGCTGCACAGAACCTTTTTCCGAGACCGACGACGCTGATCCCCCACACGACAACGACGCCGGGAAGCCATCCTGATCCGGACAACAGCTTCCACAATGCAAAATCTCCGGGCACCCAGCTCATCGGCTGAATGCCCGGAGAAGCGGGGGGAGCCTACGCGAGCCGGATCAGGCCGTAGTCGAATGCGTGGCGACGATAGACGACCGACGGTCGGTCGGTCTCTTTGTCCTGGAATAGGAAGAAGTCGTGGCCGACGAGCTCCATCTGGTAGAGCGCATCGTCGACCGACATCGGGGTCGCACTGTGCACCTTGGTCCGCACGATGTGGCCGGGACCGGCCGCGTAATCCTCGGCTTCGGTTTCGGCGGGCCGACGGCCCTCGACCTCGGGATGTTCGTGTGCCACGGCGGTCTCGTTCAGCGGCGCGAACAGCGAATCGTCGATCAGATCAGCGGTAGCCTCGGCCACCGATACGGGGGTCTTGTCCCCATAGTGCACCCGGCGCCGATCCTTCGTGCGGCGCAATCGGCTCTCCAGCTTTCCGGTCACCGATTCCAGGGCAGCGTAGAAGCTGTCCGCACAGGCCTCCGCTCGGACGACCGGGCCCTTGCCGCGCGCGGTGATCTCGACACGCTGGCAGGCCTTGCGCTGACGACGGTTGCGTTCGTGGAACAACTCGACATCGAAAAGGAAGATCGACGGATCGAAGCGCTCGAGACGGGAGAGTTTCTCCGCGACGTAAATTCGAAAATGGTCGGGAACCTCGACATTGCGGCCCTTCACCACGACATCGCCGCGAGGCGCTCGAGGTCGGTCCGCTACGGGTTCGGCTGTCTCCTCCAAGGTGCTGTCAGCCAGCACCGACGACTGGGCCTCTTTGACAGAGGGGGCAACTTTCACTGAAGGTCGTGAAGAAGTCGTCACGCGTACCTCCCGGATATGGCCGCACAGACCAACGTGCGTGCGGCGGGATTAGCCGTGCCGATAGACACTCTCTCGGCACATGATGTCCGAGGCGCCACCTCCAAACTCCCGGTTCGGGTGTGTGATCGCGACGCTAGTACGCCAACGGGCGGTCCGCCAGTGTTCACGCAAATTTCCCGGAGTCAAGCCGAACACGTCACCAGCACGGCACATACCGGCACCCCCGTCCGGCCGAGGGCACGAACCGATTCGCGGGCCGTCGCGCCGGTCGTCAGCACATCATCGACCAGCACGACCTCGGCCTTCACCGGGATTTCCGGTACGGCGTCGGCACGTGGCACGGCCACCACGTGACCGCGCATATTGTGTTGGCGCTCACTGACTGTCAAGCCCACCGAATCCCGCACACCCCACCACACCCGCAACATCGGTACCACTCGGCAATCCGGTAGCCACCCCGCCGCCGCCTGCGCGGTCCGGACCACCGGATCCCCGCCGCGACGTCGCGCGGCCGCCCGCCGACTCGGCGCCGGGATCAGTATCAGCGGCCGCGAACCGGCGCGCAGCCGCGTCAGACCGGTCGCCAGCGCCAGCCCCAACGGCTGCGCGAGATCGCGTCGCCCGCGCTCCTTCACCGCGAGCACCGCCCGTCGCGCCGGACCCGCGTACGGGCCGAGTGCCCAGCACGGCACACCGGGATCGGTGCGCGGTCGCACCCGCACCGGCGGCCGGGCCAGCGTCGCCGCGCATTCGCCACACCAGCCGACCCCGACCGCCCCACATCCGGCGCAGTCCATCGGCAGGATCAGATCGAGCAGTGTCCGCATCGCATGAGTCTGCGCCCACCCACCGACAGACCTCACCGACCGAGTCGGCCACAAACCAACCGCTTCCCAACGCGGGATCAGTCGGCAATGCGCCGATTCCGTTGCAGCAGAGCCATTTACGCCACTCCTGACGACGAAGTACGCTACTGATAGCGCCATCGATTATCGACGGCTAATCCCCTGGAAACGTCGGTTTTCAGCGGAACGCAAGCCATCGATCGAGATCTCAGCCCGGCAGTACAGGGACCGAGTTCTCACCATTGAGGCCAGGCACCTCGCGCCAGAAGCGGTCCGCGGTCTGGTCGCTGTACTGGAGCTGGAGCACCGCGCGCGAATCTCCAACGTACTCGGCTTCCGGCGAGGCACTGACCACCCGAACGGGCGCGGTCAGATTCTGGCTGATCTGCGGGGTCGGCTGCGATCCGTCGATCGAAACGGTCGTCAGCGGATCGACATTGCCCTCCCTCGCGATGACGATGGTTTCGGCGGTGAGCCAGCTCAGCGACACCGCCCGTGTGCTGAGTGTGAGCGCTAGCTGCAGCGGCGAGGTGAGCGCGTACTTGCCGTCCGGGCGCCGTTCGACCACCGCGACATAGACCTTGCCGTCGGCGATGAGCGCCGCACGCACACCGGTGCGCGAGACCCGCAATTCGGTAATCGGCAGCCGCAGCGCCGAACTCTGCGCCGAGGCCATCAGCGCCGAGATATCCACATCCTGCACCGAGACGGTTCCGGTGGCACGATCGTTGACCGCGCGAATGACCCGTTCACCATCGATCACGGCCCAGGCGGCGGTGCCGTCGGCATTCCAGGACGGTCGGCTGATGGTCGAACCCTCGGCAACCGGGAAGGCATTGCCGCCGTAGCTGCCGACCATCAGCGTGCGCGGCGGCAACGGTGGCGGACGTCCGGCATCGGCGACCGCGGCGACCAATTGGCCGTCCGGGGAGAGTGCGGCCGACTGCAGATTGTTCACCGCACCGAAGTAACCGGGCGGTGTGACCATCCCGCTGTCGGTGACCTGTACCAGCGAACCGTTGCGCAGGGCGTGCAGCCCGATTTGGTTGCGCCCGTACACGACCGGGCTGAGCTGTTCGACGTCGGCGACCGACCAGCCGTTGGCGGCGAAGCGATCGTCGAACGGTTTACCGTCGGCGAGCAGCATGTACGGGCCGAGGACTTCGGCACCCGCCAGCGTGAGCACCACCTGGCCGGCCAATAGCTCCTTATCGCGCGGGGACAGTCCGGACGCGCCAGCGAAATCGACGCGCACCCCGCCGAGTCCCACACCGACATCGTTGTCGTCGTTATTGGGTTTGGTGATCGGGCCGCGCAGGGTCACCGGTGGCGCGAGTTCATTGCGCACCACGGAGGCGAGTGCGGGCTGGGTGCCCTCGGTGAGCAGGCTGAGCAGCCGCTGGGCCAGCTGGTTCTTGGCCACCGAGATCCAGCGCAGATCCGGAACGACCGCGGTGCCGGACGGGTCCACGAAGTACAACACGTAGCGGCGGTAGGACTTGGCGAACGCGGTCTGCTCCATCACCACGCCGTCGGGCAGCTCATCGATGCGCCACTCGCCGTCGACCTTGGTCATCTCGATCTTGTTTTCCAGCGGCGCGTCGATGGCACGGTAGGCGCCGTCGGCGGCCAGCTCGCCGACCTTGTGCGCCCGGATCACGTAGGTCGCTCTATCGCCGGAGCGCGATTCGCGCAGCGTATCGGCCTTGTCCACGATCAAGGTGCCCGCGGCATCGTCCCACTGCGCCGACGCCGACGGTGTCATGTACTGCCTCGCGGCCAGGTGCCGATTGGCCGGATCCGCGGTGGCCTGCAGGAAGTCGCGCAGCAGCAGGTCCGGATCGCGACCGGCGATGGGCGGCGGCGGGCCGTCGGAGGTGGGCTGGCGATTGATGGTGCCCAGCGCCTGCGGCGCGGAGGATTCCGGCAGGCTCGCGCATCCGGTGAGCACCAGCAACGCCGCGGCCGCCGCCGCGCCGAGCGCGGACAGCCGCAGCGAAGTGCGCCTCGGATACCAGCTACGCATCCTCATGACTGTACGTTCCCGCCGTCACCGGGCACGCTGTGCCCGGCCCGCCGCGGTTCGGCGCTGTCGCCGTCGGAGGCGGCCGCATCGGCCACCGATCCCACGCCATCGCTGGCGCTCGGCGCGACGCCGTCCGATTCCGAATCGGTGTCCGTTGAATCGGGGGCACCGTTCGTCTCGGCTCGGATCACCGAAGCCAGGTCCGTGACATTGCCCTCGGTGGCCGGTTGCGGATCGACCGGTTCGGGATCGACCCGCGGCGCGGTCAATGCCTTGCGCAGCACCGGTTCCAGCGGCAGCGGGCTCGCGCCCATCTTCTTCCCGCGCACCAGCGGCAGGGTCAGCCGGAAGCTCGCGCCGATGCCGATTTCGCCCCATGCCTCGAGCTTGCCCTCGTGCAGATTCGCATCCTCGACGCTGATCGACAGACCGAGTCCGGTGCCGCCGGAACGCCGCATGCGGGACGGGTCCGAGCGCCAGAACCGGTTGAAGACCAGCTTCTCCTCACCGGGCCGCAGGCCGACACCCTGGTCGCGTACGATCACCGCGACCGCATTGGCCTCGACATCGCCACGCATCCGGATCAGCACCGGCTTGCCCTCGCTGTGGTCGATCGCATTGGCGAGCAGATTGCGCAGCACCCGCTCCACCCGGCGCGGGTCGACCTCGGCGACCAGCGGCTCCTCCGGCATATCGATGACGACCTCGACACCGGACTCCTTGGCCAGATGCCGCACGGTGGAGATCGCGGCCCGCGCGCACATCCGCACGTCGAGCGATTCGACCTGCAATTCGGCCACACCGGCATCGTGGCGACTGATCTCGAGCAGATCGTTGAGCAGCCCCTCGAACCGGTCGAGTTCGGTGACCAGCAGTTCGGAGCTGCGCGCCAGGGCCGGATCCAGATCGTCGCTGCTGCCGTGGATGAGGTCGGCGGCCATGCGGACGGTGGTCAGCGGGGTCCGCAGTTCATGGCTGACGTCGGAGGTGAAGCGACGCTGCAGATTTCCGAACTCCGCCAACTCACTGATCTGATTGGACAGACTTTCGGCCATTTCATTGAAGGCCTGGGCCAGCCGGGCCATATCATCCTCGCCGCGCACCAGCATGCGTTCCTTGAGCCTGCCGTCGGCGAAACGGCCGGCGATCCGGGCGGCCGAGCGGATCGGCAGCACCACCTGCCGGGTGACCAGCGCCGTGATCGCGGCCAACAGCACCAGCAGCACGACGCCACCGATCATCATGGTGCCGCGCATCAGCGACAGGCTGCGCTCCTCGTTGGCCAGCGGGAAGATCAAATAGATCTGCAGCGTCGGAATCTCCGCGCTCGGGCTGCCGATGATCAGCGCCCGGCCGTGATAGCCGTCGGGATCCGCGACCGTGGCGAACTGGTAGCTGACCTGGTTGCGCTGCACGAATCGGCGCAGTTCGTCGGGGACCTCGTCGATCGGGCCGCGGGTGATCTGCCGCGGCGGCATCCCTCCGGTGACACTCAGAGCCGAATCGAAGCTGCCTGCGGCACCGGAGGACTGGCCGGTGCCACCACGGTTGGACAGTGCGTTGCGGGCGTCCTCGAGCCGCTGCGGCTGGGCGCCGACGTCGTGCACACCGGCCAGCTGGCTCTGCACTGTGTTGCGGGCGCGATCCATCTCCTCGACCGCGCCGTTGATCTTCGCGTCGATCAGGCGGTCGGTGATCTGACTGGTCAGCACCACGCCGAGGATCGTGATGACGATCAGCGACAGCGTGAGTGTGGACACGATGACGCGCAATTGCAGCGAACGCCGCCATACATGGCCGAGTGCGCTGCCGACTTCCTTGAGCCAAGCCACCACCGGCGCGAGGGATCGTTCGATACGCTGCACCACCGTGGGCGAGGCGGTCGAACGATCCGCGTCGCCTCCGATCACGGGGGTCCGGCCTTGTAACCGACGCCGCGGACGGTCAGCACGATCTCCGGGTTCTCGGGATCCTTCTCGACCTTCGCCCGCAGCCGCTGCACGTGGACGTTCACCAGACGGGTGTCGGCGGCGTGCCGGTAGCCCCAGACCTGCTCGAGCAGCACCTCACGGGTGAAGACCTGGCGCGGCTTGCGGGCCAGCGCGACGAGCAGATCGAACTCGAGCGGCGTCAGCGAGATCTGCGCGCCACCGCGGGTCACCTTGTGTGCGGGCACATCGATGACGATATCGGCGATGGAGAGCAGTTCGGCGGGCTCCTCCTCGGTGCGGCGCAGGCGGGCACGCACGCGGGCGACGAGCTCCTTCGGTTTGAAGGGCTTGACGATGTAATCGTCGGCCCCGGACTCCAGACCGAGCACGACGTCGACCGTATCGGTCTTCGCCGTCAGCATGACGATCGGAACTCCCGAGTCGGCCCGCAGCACCCGGCATACATCGATGCCGTTCATGCCGGGCAGCATCAGGTCCAGCAGCACTAGATCGGGGCGGAGCTCACGAACCGCCGCCAGCGCCTGCGTGCCGTCGCCGACCACATGCGGGTCGAACCCTTCCCCGCGCAAGACGATCGTGAGCATCTCAGCGAGTGCCATATCGTCGTCGACGACCAGAATCTTCGGCTTCATAATTACTATGTTGTCATCTCTCGGGCTCGGAACGGGCCGCCACGCCAACACTGGTGCAATCCCGCCGCACATCCAACCTTATCCGGCAACAATTTCGGCCACTCGGGCAGCCAGCGTCGCCGGATCGTCACCGGATCGGTATCTCCACCACGGCCCGTACCAGTCCCGTTCGGCCAGCTCACGGTACACCTCGCCGGTGCGCCGCTGCAGACCGCCGTCGCGCTCGTAGGCATCGAGAGCACGGGTCCGGTCGAGTTCGCCACGCAGCCGGGCACGCTCGGCCGCGACCTCGGTCGGCACGTCCAGCAACAGCTGCAGCGTCGGCACCGGCAAATCCAAGCGACCGAACTCCAATTCGCCCACCCAACGGACGATTTCACCGTCGGCCGACTGTTGCATGCGCGCGGCCGAATAGGCGGCGTTGGAGGCCACGTAGCGGTCCAGGATCACGATGTCATTGTCGGCCAACAGCTTCGACAACTCATCACGCGCGTCCGCCCGATCCAGCGCGAACATCAGCGCCATACCGTGTACCGAATCGGCGAGATCGCCTTGGCCACCACGCAATGCCTCGGCCGCGAGATCCGCGTGGATCGACCGCTCATAGCGTGGAAAGGCGAGCGTTTCCACGCGCAGGCCCTTCGCGCGCAGCTCCGCGGCAACGCCATCGATCAGCGTCCGCTTCCCGGCGCCGTCGAGACCCTCCACCGCAATCAGCACGAATCCTCCGCCAAATCAGTTGCCGCCTCGGCCCGTCGGCCCATATCGGGCCGACGGGTAACCCTACTCAGTAGCGGTAGTGGTCGGGCTTGTACGGGCCCTCGACATCGACGCCGATGTACTCGGCCTGATCCTTGGTGAGCTTGGTCAGCGTGCCGCCCAGCGCCTCGACGTGGATGCGCGCGACCTTCTCGTCCAGGTGCTTGGGCAGGCGGTAGACCTCGTTATCGTATTCCTCCGGCTTGGTCCACAGCTCGATCTGGGCGATCACCTGGTTGGAGAAGCTGTTCGACATCACGAACGACGGATGTCCGGTCGCATTGCCGAGATTCAACAACCGCCCCTCGGACAGCACGATGATCGACTTGCCGGACTCCTTGAAGGTCCACAGGTCGACCTGCGGCTTGATATTCAATTTCGTTGCGCCGGAACGCTCCAGCGCCGCCATATCGATCTCGTTGTCGAAGTGACCGATATTGCCCAGGATGGCCTGGTCCTTCATCGCCTTCATGTGGTCGAGGGCGATGATGTCCTTATTGCCGGTCGAGGTGATGACGATATCGGCCTGGCCGATCGCCTGCTCGACGGTGACGACGTCGTAGCCGTCCATCAGCGCCTGCAATGCGTTGATCGGATCGATCTCGGTGACCTGCACCCGGGCGCCCTGTCCCGCAAGCGATTCCGCGCAGCCCTTGCCGACATCGCCGTAGCCGCAGATCAATACCTTCTTGCCACCGATCAGCACATCGGTGCCGCGGTTGATGCCGTCGATGAGCGAATGGCGGGTGCCGTACTTGTTGTCGAACTTGGACTTGGTGACCGAGTCGTTGACATTGATCGCCGGGAACACCAGCTCACCCGCCGCCGCGAACTGGTACAGCCGCAGTACGCCGGTGGTGGTCTCCTCGGTGACGCCCTGCACCGATTCGGCGATCTTGCCCCACTTGGTCTTATCGGTTTCGAAGCGCTCGCGCAGCAGGTTCAGGAAGACCTTGTACTCGGTCGAGTGGTCCTCGTCCTCCGGCGGCACCACACCGGCCTTCTCGAACTGCGCGCCGCGCAGCACGAGCATGGTGGCGTCACCGCCGTCGTCGAGGATCATATTCGCGGGCTCACCCGGCCAGGTCAGCATCTGCTCGGCGGCCCACCAGTACTCCTCCAGAGTCTCACCCTTCCAGGCGAAGACCGGGGTGCCCTTGGGCTCGTCCACGGTGCCGTGCGGGCCGACAGCGACGGCCGCCGCGGCGTGGTCCTGGGTGGAGAAGATGTTGCACGAGGCCCACCGGACCTCGGCGCCGAGCGCGGTCAGGGTCTCGATCAGCACCGCGGTCTGGATGGTCATGTGCAGCGAACCGGAGATGCGCGCCCCCTCGAGCGGCAGCACCTCCGCGTACTCGCGGCGCAGCGCCATCAGGCCGGGCATCTCGTGTTCGGCGAGGCGGATCTCCTTGCGGCCGTATTCGGCCAGCGACAGGTCCGCCACCTTGTAATCGATGCCATTGCGGACATCGGCGGTCAGGGACGTGCGTGCGGGAAGTTCTGAGGTCGTCATCTGCCTCTATCAGCCTCTCCTGGTTCGTCAGTACCGAAACAAGGCTACAGCGTGCCCGCCAGCCGTTGACGCTGGTAGACACCGTCCTTCTCGGACGTCCAACACTCACGCCGGTGCGGCTCGACCGTGGGTTTCCGCGTCGTCCGGATCGGTTGCACCCACTCTGCCAGGCCGCTTTTGCGCGCGGCCGACACCGACTTCACCGCGTGTAGGCATTGATCGAACACGAACCGCGCGCGGGCGTTGTGCGACAGCGCATCCCATCAGCCACCGACGACTTCCGATTCGTCCGGTTTGCCGTTTCCGCCAGTCTTTACAAATTGTCCTATTTGTCTAGACTAGAGACAGATTGATCTCTATTGTCAACCATAAGTGGTACTGCGCATCACATGTGATGGGCCGCTTTGATGAGGAGACAACGATGTCCACGGAAACTCATGCCTCCGGCCCTCGGGTCGAGGCGACCGACTGGCGCGACCGCAAGCGCTATCTATGGCTGTGGGGGCTGTTCGCGCCGACCGGCCTTTTCACCATCGGCCTGCCGCTGATCTGGGCGTTCAACGAATTCGGTTGGCACGGACTGGCCCAGGTGCCGTTCTGGCTGGGCCCGGTGCTGGTCTATGTGGTGATCCCGCTGGCCGATATCTTCTTCGGCCCGGACGGTGACAATCCGCCGGATGAGGTGATGGAGTACCTGGAGAACGACAAGTACTACCGCTACCTCACCTACCTCTACCTGCCGTTCCAGTACGCGACGCTGATCATGGGCGCCTACCTGATCACGGCGGACCACCTCAGCTGGCTCGGCATCGACGGCGGACTGCACATCATCGACAAGATCGGCCTGGCCATCACCGTCGGCATGATCGGCGGTATCGGCATCAATACCGCGCACGAACTCGGCCACAAGAAGGTCGATCTGGAGCGCTGGCTGTCGCGGATCGCCCTGGCCCAGTCGTTCTACGGCCACTTCTACATCGAGCACAACCGCGGCCATCACGTGCGCGTCGCGACGCCGGAGGATCCGGCGAGTTCCCGGGTGGGCGAAACATTCTGGGCCTTCTGGCCGCGCACGGTCTGGGGCAGCCTGATCTCATCGTGGCGCCTGGAGCGGACCCGGCTCGAGCGCCACGGCAAGAAGCCGTGGAGCCTGCAGAACGAAGTGCTCAGCGCCTGGCTGATGTCGTTGGCGCTGTACGCGGTGCTGCTCGCGGTATTCGGAATCGGCCTACTGCCGTATCTGATCCTGCAGGCGATCGTCGGCTTCAGCCTGCTGGAGGCGGTCAACTATCTGGAGCATTACGGCTTGGTCCGCCAGCGCACTACATCCGGCCGGTACGAGCGGCCCGCCCCGGTGCACAGCTGGAACAGCGACCACATCGTCACCAATATCTTCCTGTACCACCTGCAGCGACACAGCGATCATCACGCGTACCCGACCCGGCGCTACCAGACGCTGCGCAGTTGGGACGGTGCGCCGAATCTGCCGAGCGGCTACGCCAGCATGATCCTGCTCGCCTACTTCCCGCCGCTGTGGCGGCGCGTGATGGACAAGCGGGTGATCGCGCACTACGGCGGCGACATCACCCGTGCCAATATCCATCCGGGCAAGCGGGACAAGGTGATCGCGCGCTACGGTACGCCCGGCGCGGAGGCGTGATCGTGAGCAGATTTCGTTGCCCCGTCTGCGATTACGTCTACGACGAGCTGAAAGGCGCACCGCACGAAGGGTTTCCGGCGGGCACGCCGTGGGAGAACGTTCCCGAGGACTGGTGCTGTCCCGATTGCGGTGTGCGCGAGAAGATCGACTTCGAACCCTTGGGAGTTCCGAAATGATTGAATACAAGCTGTTCCAATGCATCCAGTGCGGTTTCGAATACGACGAGGCCAAGGGCTGGCCGGAGGACGGAATCGAGCCGGGCACCCGCTGGGACGATATTCCGGACGACTGGACCTGTCCGGACTGCGGCGCGGCCAAGGCCGATTTCTACATGGTCGAGATCGAACGGTCGTGAATTTTGACTGCGGCAACCACCCGTGACAACCTCGCGGGTATGCCGCGCACCGGACCCCGCGGTGCGAGCGACGGTCCCGGAGGCGGGAGCGAAGTGTAACCACGGAGGGACCCGGGAGTGACGCAGATCAGACCCAAGCTTTCCTATCAGGAGGCGGCGCGGGAACTCCTGCGCACCTCTGTCCTGGATTCGATGCGCGAGCTGCTGACCGAGCGGGACTGGTCGAAGATCACCCTGGGAGATGTGGCCACCAGGGCCGGGGTCAGCAGACAGACCCTCTACAACGAATTCGGTTCGCGCGCCGGGCTGGCGCAGTCCTACGCCCTGCGCCTTGCCGACGATCTCGTCGATCATGTCGGCTCCGCGATCGACGGCAATATTCACGACGCGCGCGCCGCATTCGAGGAGGGGCTGCGCGATTTCTTCCAAGCGGCCGCCGCCGATCCGCTGGTGCGGTCACTGGTCGCCGGTGAGGTGAAGCTGGATCTATTGCGGCTCATCACCCTTGATGCCGAGCCGTTGCTCGAACATGCCACCGCACGGCTGTCGATCGCCTTCCAGCACAGCTGGGTGCAGGCGACGGCCACCGAATCCGATGTGCTGGCCCAGGCTTTGGTGCGGATCGCGCTGAGCTATATCCCGACGCCGCCCGCGCCCGGGCGCAATGCGCCCGCCGAATTGAGTGCCGTTTTCAGTCCGTACGTCGAGGCGATTCTGGCGGCGCAAGAACAGCACTGACCCCACTCCTGGGAAATTGACGGTTTGCGGTAGGTGTGCCGTGATCGGGGCTGCATGTGAAGGTGCTTAAAAACCAACCGGAAGGCATGTAACTGCTGTGATCTTTCGACGGCGAGCCGCTGTGTAACGGTCGTAAAGTCTGTATGTATTGTCATGCGTCGGAGTTAGGGTACTTATTTAGCGGGGCAAACGTGCAAACGGCTGGCAAACCGGCGGGGTCTCCCGACCCTAAACGCCACCTATGGGTCCTCGGACTGGTCGCTCCTGCGATCGCATTGTTGCCATCACAGCTGGTCCTGCATACCGGTGCGCCGGTCTTCTGGTGGATCGGGCCGATCATCGTGCTGATCGTTATCCCCGTGCTGGACTGGGCCGTCGGTGTGGACGGCACCAATCCGCGCGATGAGGATTACGAGTTGCTGTCCAACGACCGGTACTACCGCTGGTGCACCTACCTGTTCCTGCCGGTCCAGTTGATCGGCCTACTCATCGCCAGCTATATGTGGGCGGGCGACGACTTGACCGTGGTCGACAAGCTCGGGCTCGCAGCGACTCTCGGGTTCGTCAGCGGTATCGGCATCAACGCGGCGCATGAACTCGGGCATCGGGTCGAACATCTGGAGCGCTGGCTGGCCAAGATCTCGCTCGCGCAGTCCGGATACGGACACTTCTTCGTCGAGCACAACCGCGGCCATCACGCGCGGGTGGCGACGCCGGAGGATCCGGCCAGTGCCAGGCTGGGCGAATCGCTCTGGGAGTTCTTGCCGCGCAGCATTTCCGGCGGATACCGCTCCGCCATCCGGCTCGAACGCGAGCGCCTCACCCGCAAGGGCAAACGCTGGTTCAGTCTGGACAATCACATCCTGCAGGCGTGGGCGATGAGCGTGGTGCTGTTCGGCACGCTGCTCGCGGTCTTCGGCTGGCACGTGCTGCCGTATCTGGCGCTGCAGGCGGTGATCGGCGTCATGCTGCTGGAGACGGTGAACTACATCGAGCACTACGGACTGCTGCGAGCGCGCCGCCCCAATGGCCTCTACGTCCGCTGCTCGCCGCGGGACAGCTGGAACAGTGACCATCTGGTCACCAATATCTTTCTGTTCCACCTGCAGCGGCACAGCGACCACCACGCCAATCCGGGCCGCCGTTATCAGACCCTGCGCAGTTCGATGCAGGCGCCGCAGCTGCCCGCGGGATATCTGTCCATGATCGCGTTCGCGGCCATCCCGCCGCTCTGGCGCGCCATCATGGATCACCGCGTACTGGCCCATTACGGCGGCGACGTGACCCTGGCGAATATTCAGCCGCGCAAGCGCCGCCGGATCCTGACGACTTACGGCGTGACCGCGTAGTTCACCGGATGATCCGTGGTCGCCTCGCGGCTTCCCGGCTGGTGCCGAGAACTCACGAGGCAACCACTAGGGCGGCCGATGTCCCGCCGATCAGCGCAGCAGGACGTCGGCGTTGTCGGGCAGCGCGTGGAGCGGCCACCAGCGCAGGTCGGTGGACTCGTGGCTGCGGATCGGGACGGCACCGGCCGGTGCCACGACGCGGAACAGCAGATCGAGATGCCTGGTCGGGCGGCCGAGCGAGCAGGTGATCGGATGCGCTTGTGCGCCGTACAGTTCCGGATCCATGCACAGGCCGGTCATACCGGACTCCTCGGTGGCCTCGCGCAGCGCGGCGGCGGCCACCGTCTCATCACCTTCCTCGCAGTGCCCGCCGAGTTGGATCCAGCGGCCGACGCGCGGATGCAGGGTCAGCAGGACCTCGCGCCCGTCATGGGAGAAGACCACGGCCGAGGCGGTGATGTGACCGGGTGCGTGCTCACGCAGACATCCGCGCGGTGCGGATCCGAGGAATGCCAGCATCGCCTCTCGCAGCGATGCGTCGGTGTCCGTCGCGGGCCGCCACGATTCGAGCAGCGCCGTCGCCGAGGCGTGTAGCGAACCGGCGCTCACTCGTCCACTCCGAGAGCGAATTCCCGAACGCTCACAGCTCGACCAGACCGGGGCCGGGGCCGAAGACCGGGCGGGGGGTCAGTTCCTCGAGCGGATGACCGATGGCGATGGCGCCGAGGGGATTCCAGTCGTCGGCGAGGCCGAGCACGTCGCGGGTGATTTCCGAGGCGAAGATGGTCGAGCCGATCCAGCAGCTGCCGATGCCCTCGGTGGCCAGCGCGACGAGCAGGCCCTGCACGGCCGCGCCCACCGCGACGGTGAACATGGTCCGTTCGTTACCGCGCCGCCGCTCATCCGGATAGTCGTGCGCACCGTCTGGCACGCAGAACGGGATGATCACCTCGGGTGCGTCGAAAAGGATTCGGCCGCGCGCGATTCGGCGTTCCACCCGCTCCGGGTCGAGCCCGTCGGCGGTCAGATCGGCCCGCCACCGCTCGGCCATGGCCTCCAGCAGTTGCCGGCGCAGTCCGGGCTTGCGGACCCAGACGAAGCGCACCGGGCGGGTGTGATGCGGCGCCGGCGCGGTGAGCGCCTTGGCGACCGCGGCGCGGATGCTTTCCGGATCGACCTGGGTGTCGGCGAATTGACGGACCGAACGACGCAGCAGCAGCGCCTCGGCGCGCCCCCGCTCGATCGCCTCGGCCGTACCGAGCCAGAACAGGTCATCGATGCCGCCGCGCAACAGGTCCGCGGCGCAGGATCCGTCATCGGTCACCGACAGCCCGCGCACCACGGCGACCGGGACGCCGCCGAGTTTGCCCTTCACCAGATCCGCGGCGGCGGCCAACTCGTCGGCCACCGCGACCTGGGTGACGTGCAGTTCATTGCCTTGTCCGTCGATCGCGCCCGCATAGTCGTGCAGCACCCGCAGACCCGATGCGCCGATGGCGGTATCGGTCTGGCCATTGCGCCAGGCCCGGCCCATGGTGTCGGTGATGAGCACCGCGACCTGTACGCCGAGCCGCTCCGACAGCGCGGTCCGCAGCGCCTTGGCGCTCCCGTCCGGATCGGCGGGCAGCAGGACGAGTTCGCCCTGCTCGACATTGGATCCGTCCACCCCGGAGGCGGCCTGCACGATGCCGAGCTTGTTCTCGGTGATCAGCGTGCGGCCCTTGCGCGCGAGCACGCGCACCGCCTCCTGTTCGACCAGGGCCCGGCGGGCGCTGTCGCGCTCCTCGGGATCCAGCGGCGCCTCGACAATGCGTCCCTCCGCCTTGGCGACGATCTTGCTCGTGACGACCAGGATGTCGCCATCGGCCAGCCACGGCGCGCAGGCGGCGATGTGCTCGCCCACGTCATCACCCGGCCGGAACTCCGGCAGTCCGGTGATCGGCAGAATGCGCAACTCCCCGGCCGCGTGGTCGACGGGTCCGTTCGCATCGACGGTCCGCTCGGTCATACCGTCACCTTCCTGACTCACGGCTTGACTCCCGCCAGATCCAACGCCTCCCGGACCATTTCCGCGGTGGTCGGGGGATCGGTCATCAGCAATGGCACGCTGCGCACCTCCACACCGGGCACATCCGCGGTATCGGTGGTGTGGATCAGCCACCCGTCCAGGATGCCGGTGGCCGAGCGTGCGCCGTAGTAGCGCCCGATCGCCTCGGCGGTGGTCTCGACGCCGATCACCGAAAGGCATTCATCGGCCATCCCGCGCAACGGCTTCCCGTCGATCACGCCGGAGATGCCGATCACCTTGGCCTCGGTGGTGCGCAGCGCACCGCGGATACCGGGCACCGCGAGGATGGCGCCGATGCTCACCACCGGGTTGGACGGGGCCAGCAGCACGGCGTCGGCCTCCGCTATGATCTGCGTCACATTTGGTGCCGGTTTGGCCTCATCCGCCCCAATTGTGGCGAATCCGTGCGTCTCGATGTCCGCGCGGTAGCGAACCCACCACTCTTGGAAATGGATCGCGCGCCGTTCGCCAGGGTTGTCGGGGTCACTGACAACAACGTGGGTTTCGCAGCGATCGTCGGTAGCCGGGATGAGTTTTACACCCGGTTGCCACCGGTTGCACAACGCCTCGGTGACCGCGGAGAGCGGGTACCCGGCACGCAACATTTCGGTCCGAACCAGGTGTGTGGCGATATCGCGATCCCCCAAACCGAACCAATCCGGCTGGGCGTGATATTTGGCGAGTTCTTCCTTGGCATGCCAGGTTTCCGCGACCCGGCCCCAGCCGCGTTCGGTATCGATACCACCACCGAGGGTGTACATGCAGGTATCGAGGTCGGGGCAGATTCGGAGGCCGTGCATCCAGACGTCGTCGCCGACATTGACGATGGCGGAAACATCCGCATCGGGCAGCAGTTCGCGGACGCCCTGAAGGAAGCGCGCCCCGCCGACCCCGCCCACCAGGACGGCGATCTTGGGGCCACTGGCGGGTGCGGTGTCCGCTTGTTGTGGAGTCACATCGACACAGCCTATGCGCTGCCGGAGCGGCCGCGGTTCACCCTGCATTTGCTGCTTATTTGCTATTCCGCGTTCAAGATCAGCTATGGAATGCGGTTGCGGATAGTAACGGAATTGCGACGGCGGCTTGACCATCGACACGTCCGGCGTGTCTAATCACAGTCATGTCATTTCGGGTTCGCGCGAGAGTTCAAGGCGCGGACAGCTTTTCGAACAGGTGTTCGCACCGGGATGGCAAGCTCGGGGATGTCCGCGGGACAACGTCGCGGGGTACGGCCGTCGGTGTGCGTGTTGGTCCGACGGAAAGAATCAATCTGCGCTAACACACAGTGAGGAGGCGGAGCGATGGCCAATGAGCTGGCCCCTTCGGGCATGCCGGGCGGCGTATCGCAAACCGATTCCACAGCAGGCGCAGCACGTGGCGTCTGCGCAGAGATCGGTCGGATCGAACCGGATCGGATCGAGCCCGAGATGACCGACGGAGTGACAGCACCCCGGCTCAGCTTGGTCGTGACGGGCTTCGATGAGATGTTCGAATCCATCGAGGAGCAGTGGCAGGAACGTGCCCTGTGCGCACAGACCGATCCGGAGGCGTTCTTCCCCGAGAAGGGCGGCTCGACCCGTGAGGCCAAACGGATCTGCATGGGCTGCGAGGTACGCGACGAGTGCCTGGAATACGCACTCGCACACGATGAACGCTTCGGCATCTGGGGCGGCCTCTCCGAACGGGAGCGGCGCCGCCTGAAGCGCGGCATCGGCTAGAGACCTGGGGCATGCCCCGGAGTTGCCCGCGAGCACAGCGCGTCGTCGACCCGACAACTGCTTCGCTGGCGCATGGGTGACTCCGGGGGCACGTCCAGAAGTCGAACCCCGTACCGCACCATCGGCCGCCGACGCGCCAGCGCGGCGCCGAATGGGGCGGCGAAGGTACGGGGCGGCAAATTGGCCTAAGTTTTAGTCATGGCCCGTTCACGTAACCGTCGTCCACCGACCGCACGTTCGGTGATCCGCCGTGGGCGCGGGGTGCGCGGGCCGATGCTCCCACCGACCGTGCCCGCGTGGCGCACCAGGGGACAGCAGTTCGACCGACTGGTCCTCGAGGCCTTCGCACCGCTGGACACCCGCTGGCACGATCGGCTGACCAAACTCGATATCGCGGTCGACGATGTGCCGAAAATCCGTCCGCTGCACCCGGATTCGGTTACCTGGCCGGATGAGGTGGTGGCCGACGGACCGGTGCCGCTGTCGCGGCTCATACCGGCCGGTGTGGACCGGCACGGCGTGGCCACCCGGGCCCGAGTCGTGTTGTTCCGCAAGCCACTCGAACTGCGCGCGGGCGATCCGGACGATCTCGTCGACCTCCTGCGCGAGGTGCTCGTCCAGCAGATCGCCACCTATCTCGGTGTCGATCCGGACATCATCGATCCCGAGGGCGCGTAGCCACGCCGGGTGAACTCGCGCCCGAAAACGCCGAATCCTTAGCGTGTCTGAGCACATCGCGGCGTCGAGGGGGTTACTCTCATCGGCGTGATCCCCATGCGTCGTTGCTGCCGACCAGGTTGCAAGAATCCCGCTGTTGCGACGCTCACCTACGTGTACTCCGATTCGACCGCGGTGGTCGGGCCACTGGCGACGGTGGCCGAACCGCATTCCTGGGATCTGTGTGAAACACATGCTTCCCGCATCACCGCGCCAAAGGGTTGGGAGATGGTGCGCCACGAGGGCGGATTCTCTTCCAGCACACCGGATGACGACGATCTGACGGCATTGGCCGAAGCGGTCCGCGAGGCCGGATTGCGCCGCCGTCCCCCGGAGCACGACCAGCGTGGCTACTCCGACTACGCTCCGCCCCCGCCGCGCGCCACCCGCACCGGCCGCCGGGGACACCTTCGAGTCCTGCCGGACCCGCCCAACTGAGGTCGGGGCGGGACCGTGTCAGCGGCGTCGGTGGGAGCCACTAGTGTGGTCACCATGACAGTGGCCCGCTCTGCCGAATTCGTGAACGCGGTGATCAAGGCGTATGACGTTCGCGGTGTCGTCGGTGAACAGATCGACGGTGAATTCGTCAAGGATGTCGGTGCCGCGTTCGCGCGGTTGATGCGCGCCGAGGGCGCGACCCGCGTGGTCATCGGGCACGACATGCGTGAATCCTCACCGGAACTCGCCGCCGCCTTCGCCGACGGCGCGCTCGGCCAGGGCCTGGACGTGGTGCACATCGGCCTCGCCTCGACCGATCAGCTGTACTTCGCCTCCGGTCGCCTGAACTGTCCCGGCGCGATGTTCACCGCCAGCCACAACCCGGCCCGCTACAACGGCATCAAGCTGTGCCGCGCGAAAGCGCTTCCGGTTGGCCAGGACACCGGCCTGGCGACCATCAAGGACGAGGTGATCAACGGCGTCCCCGGCTACGACGGCACCCCGGGCAGCGCCACGACGCTCGATCTGCTGACCGACTATGCGAAGTTCCTGCGCGGGCTGGTCGATCTCGACGATATCCGCCCGCTCACCATCGCGGTGGACGCTGGCAACGGCATGGGCGGACACACCGTGCCCGAGGTGCTCGGCACCGTGGCACAACTGAAAGTGGTGCCGCTCTACTTCGAACTGGACGGCTCGTTCCCCAACCACGAGGCCAATCCGCTCGACCCGAAGAATCTGGTCGATCTGCAGGATCTGGTCCGCAAGTCCGGCGCCGATATCGGCCTGGCCTTCGACGGCGACGCCGACCGCTGCTTCGTGGTCGATGAGAACGGCGACCCGATTTCGCCATCGGCGATCACCGCACTGGTCGCCGAGCGGGAGCTGGCCAAGGAGCCCGGCGCGGTCATCATCCACAACCTCATCACTTCGCACGCGGTCCCCGAACTCGTGCACGAGCTCGGCGGCACTCCGGTGCGCACCCGGGTCGGCCACTCGTTCATCAAGCAGGAGATGGCGGCCACCGGCGCGGTATTCGGCGGTGAGCACTCCGCGCACTACTACTTCCGCGATTTCTGGGGCGCCGACTCCGGCATGCTCGCGGCCTTGCACGTGCTTGCCGCGCTCGGCGAGAAGGATCGGCCGATCTCGGAGCTCATGTCGTCGTACGAAACGTATGCGGCGTCCGGCGAGATCAACTCGACAGTGGCGGACGCGAAGGAGCGGACGATGGCTGTGGTGGAGGCATTCGGGGATCGGGCCGTTTCGGTGGACCGGTTGGACGGGGTCACCGTTCAGCTCGCCGATGACGCCTGGTTCAATCTGCGCGCGTCGAATACCGAACCGTTGCTGCGACTGAACGTCGAGGCCCGGTCAACGGAGGAAGTAGACGCACTCGTAACCGAGATCCTGAGCATCGTCCGCTCCTGACTGGGATAGTGGAATTACGTCGGAATGGAATCACATGCTCAGGATTCGACGACTGGGGAAGTAGACGGCTCAGCCCGATGCCGAGATCCTGAGCATCGTCCGCTCCTGACTGGAATAGTGGAATCACAGATGTTGGATTCGCCCGACCTGGGCGCCCATGTCGATATCTCAGAGTCGACAGCCCGGGTGGGAGCAGGGCGGGACCGCACACAGCGCGATGAGGGGAGGTGGGACGCCCGATGATCGCTGGAACACCGGTGCTCGACCTCGACGATGCCGCTTCACTCGAGGCGGCCGATGTGGGCGGCGCCCTGCGCTCCGCCGCATCCGGTGGCGCCCAGGTGCGCGCGACCGCGGCAGCCGTCGGCGAGGACGCGCTCGCGCGCCTCGCCGATCTGCGACCACGCAGCGTGGTGTTGGTCTCCGGCGCGGGGCGGGCCGCACGCGCCGCCAGTCTCATCGTCGCCGCGCTCGGCGATCGCGCGGGCCTGCCCGTGGTGCCGGCCGCCGCGCTTCCGCCATGGGTCGGACCGTTGGACGTGGTGCTCGTCGCGGGCGACGACGCCGGTGATCCCCGGCTGATCGACGCGGTCGACCGCGCGCAGCGCCGGGGTGCCGAGGTCGTGGTCGCCGCGCCGCACGAAGGACCGCTGCGTGCCGCGGCAGCCGGGCGTACATCGCTGCTGGCGCCACGGATTCCGGTCCTCGACCACAATCGCCTGCTGCGCTTCCTCGCGGCCTGTATCGCGGTGCTGCGCATCGTCGATCCGACCCGTTCGGGTGCGCTTGTGCCGGATCTGACCGAACTGGCCGACGTGCTCGACGCCGAGGCGCTGCGCGATGGTCCGCACAACGAGGTCTTCCACAATCCGGCCAAGACGCTGGCCGCGCGCATGCAGCAGCGCGGCATCGTGCTGGCCGGGGACTCCCCTGCCGCCAACGAGCTGGCCGAGCACGGTGCCGAGGTGCTGTTGCAGTCGGCGGGCAAAGTGGCCACTGCGGTGGCGCTGGCCGAGGCCGTCGCCGCCAATCCCCGGATGGTCGAGGCCGCCGGGCAAACCGCGCCGAACTTCGATCCGCTGTTCCACGACGAGGAACTCGACGGACCCGCACCGGTGGAGCGGATCCGGATATTCGTGCTCAGCGCGGATCTCGATCAGGCGGCGGCGCGGCGCAGGCTGGCCGTCTTCGGCGGTGCCGGATCGGGTCTGGTCGACGCCGATCTGGTGAGTGCGGATGTGGAGGTGCTGCACACCTCGCTCACCGATCCCACCGCGCCCGCACCGGCCAGGGTGGATGAATCGGGCGCACCCCTGCCCGGCACCATCGGCCATGCCAGTGAGCTCGAACAACTCGCGGTGCTCGCGCTGCGCCTGGAGATGGCCGCGGCCTATCTGCGGCTGATCGGCGCGCGCGGCGATGCGAACCCGACCACGGACCAGCTCGACGGGGGACGCTACTAGTGCACGAACTCGTTGGTGCGCTGCGTTCCTATGCCTGGGGTTCTCGCACCGCACTCGCTCGGTTGTGCGGCCGACCGGTCCCCTCCGCGCATCCGGAGGCGGAACTGTGGTTCGGCGCCCACCCCGCCGATCCGGCCTATGTCCGCATCGAGAACAGCACCCGCTCCCTGCTGGAGCTGGTCGCGGCCGATCCGGAGCACGAACTCGGCCCCGCCGCACCGGAATTCGGCGGGCGACTGCCGTTCCTGTTGAAGGTCCTCGCCGCCGAGGAGCCGCTGTCGCTGCAGGCGCATCCGAGTTCGGCGCAGGCGCGTGCCGGATTCGAGCGGGAGAACCATGCGCGGGTGCCGCTGGATTCACCGATGCGCAACTACCGCGATGAGAATCACAAGCCCGAATTGGTGGTGGCGCTGGAACGGTTCGAGGCGCTGGCCGGATTCCGGGATCCGCACCGCACGGTCGCACTGCTGCGCGCACTGGATGTTCCAGGGCTGCGCTCCTACGCGGATCTGCTTGCCGCCCAACCCGATTCGGCCGGACTGCGGACCCTGTTCACGACCTGGATCACGCTGCCGCAGCACGTGCTGGCCACGCTGCTGCCCCAAGTGCTCGACGGCTGCGTGCGCTATCTGTCGGTCAAGGGCAGTCGCGAGTTCACCGCCGAGGCGCGCACCACGCTCGAACTCGCCGAGGCCTATCCGGGCGATGCCGGGGTGCTGGCCGCGCTGCTGCTCAACCGATTGACCTTGGAGCCGGGACAGGGGCTGTTCCTGGCGGCGGGCAATCTGCACGCGTATCTGCGCGGGCTCGGTGTGGAAATCATGGCCAACTCCGACAATGTGCTGCGCGGCGGTCTGACGCCCAAGCACGTCGATGTGCCAGAGCTATTGCGGGTGCTGGATTTCGAACCGATCGATCTGCCGGTTGTACTGGCGGAACCGGCGGGCGACGGGTCGGTGCGCTATCGGACACCCGCGCCGGAATTCGCGCTGCGGCGCTTCGATCTGACCGCCGGATCCGGACAGGTGCCGCTGACCTCGGCGGGTCCCGGAATCGTGCTGTGCACGGCGGGGACGGCGCGGCTGCTGCAGGGCGGGACCTCGCTGGTGTTGGGGCGCGGTGCGGCGGCGTGGATATCGGCTGCCGACAGCGAGATTCGCGCGCAGGCCGTGGAGGGCGACGCGCAGTTGTTCTGCGCTTGTGTAGGTGGCGCCGGCTGACCTGTCGCCCGACCAGCACCCCTCGTCGAATTCCTACGCGATGCTGAATACTCGGGACCGCGAACACGCAGCGCCGCAGGCGCTGCAAATCCAACACAGGAGGAAGTCCACACATGTCGGCTGGTGGTGGCAAGAAGGCGATTCTCGCCGCGTTGTCGGCGAACGCGGGGATCGCGGCGGCCAAGTTCGTCGGCGCATTCATCACCGGTTCGGGATCCATGCTGGCCGAGGCGGTGCACTCGGTCGCCGACACCGCCAACCAGGGTCTGCTGCTGCTCGGTCAGCGCCGCGCCGCACAGGATGCCGACGAACTGCATCCGTTCGGATACGGACGCAATCGCTACTTCTACTCGTTCATCGTGGCGCTGGTGCTGTTCACCCTCGGCTCGATCTACGCCATCTATGAAGGCGTGCACAAGATCCAGCATCCCGAGGAGCTGAGCAATCCGATCGTCGCGATCGTCATCCTGTTCATCGCCATCTGCCTGGAGGGCTACAGCTTCACCACGGCGATGCGGGAATCCATCCCGCTCAAGGGAAATGCGAGCTGGTGGCGGTTCATCCGCAACTCACGCAGTCCCGAACTGCCGGTGGTGCTGCTCGAGGACACCGGTGCCCTGGTCGGTCTGGTCTTCGCCTTCGCCGCGGTCGGGCTGACCATGCTCACCGATGATCCGGTCTGGGATGGCATCGGCACGCTGGCCATCGGCGGACTGCTCGGCGTCATCGCGCTGATTCTGATCGTGGAGATGCAGAGCCTGCTGATCGGTGAGGGCGCGACTCCGGAGGAGGACAGGGCGATCCGCGCCAACCTGGTCGACGGCAAGCGCATCGACCGGGTGATCCACCTCAAGACGCAGTATCTCGGTCCCGAGGAGATCCTGGTCGCGGCGAAGATCTCGATCGTGCCCGACCTGGATATCGCCGATATCGCCGCGGCCATCGACGACGCCGAGGCGCGGGTCCGGGCCGCGGTACCCGCCGCACGGGTGATGTATCTCGAGCCGGACCTCTACCGCAGGCAGACTGTCTGACGGGCACGGCACCGCAGCCGCCCGGCCCCGGGTGCTCGGCGGCTGTCGCGTTTCGCCCGGCTTCGAACGCCGAGGTGTGGGCTCAGGCCGGTTCCGCTGTGCGCAGCAGATCCAGTGGGTCGGTGCGGATTCCGAACTCCCGACGTAGCACATGCCGAGCGGCGTGCAATCCCGACATTCCATGGACTCCCGGACCGGGCGGGGTCGAGGCGGAGCAGAGGTAGACGCCGGGTAGCGGTGTGGCATAAGGGTTCCAGCGCGGGACGGGGCGGAAGGCGAACTGGCGCAGGGTCATCGCACCCGCCGAGATATCGCCGCCGATGTAGTTGGCATTGTGGGTGGGCATTTCGGCACCGGTGACGACATTCTTGGCGAGGATCAGATCGCGGAAACCGGGCGCGAATCGTTCCACTTGGGCGATCACATCGTCGCTGATATCGCGGGTGGAACCGTTCGGAACGTGCGCGTAGGTGTAGAGGGTGTGGCCGCCCGCCGGGGCCCGGGTCGCATCGACAACGCCGGGCTGGATGGCGAGTACGTACGGGCGGTCCGCGTGTTGTCCTGCGGCGATGGTTCTTTCCGCCGCCATCGCTTCGGCACGGGTACCGATCAGATGCAAGGTTCCCGCGAGCGCACAGCCCTGCGCCTGCCACGGCACCGGTCCGGACAGCGCGAAGTCGACTTTGCATGCCGCGCCGCCATAACGGAAGCGGCGCAGCCCCTTCGCGTAGCGCGCTGGCAGCCGGTCCCCCGCCATGCGGAGCAGTTCGGCGGGCGCGGTATCCAGCACGACCGCTCGCGCACCCGCGAATTCGTCGAGTGTGTCGACTCGGCGCCCAGTGCTGACCTTGCCGCCGAGACGTTCGAGTTCGGCGATCAGCGCATCGGGAATGGCCTGGCTGCCGCCTCGTGGCAGCACCCAACCGCCGACATGGGCAAGCGTGGCGAGCAGCATGCCGGCGCCCGCGGCGGGGATGGCGCGCGGCGGTGTGATCGCGTGCGTGGCAACGCCGGTCAGCAGCGCGGGAGCGGTGTCATCCCGAAAGCGCGTATTCCACAGGGGTGACCCCTGTTCCAGTACCCGCAGCCCGAAGCGCAGTCCGCTCAGCGGATCCCGGGGCAGGCGGCGCAGATCCGACATGGCGAAGTCGACAACCGACTGCCAATGCCGGACCATCGGCCCGAACAGCGATCGCCAGGTCGCGCCGTCGCGGCCGAGACCGGCCACCGTGCGGTCGAGATCCCGCCACGCGAGTCCGGCTCTGCCGCCGTCCAGCGGATGGGCGTAGGACACCTCGGGGGCGAGCAGCTCGACACCGTGTGCGGCCAGGTCGAAGGCACGAAAGACGGGCGAGGCCAAGGCCATCGGATGCGCTCCGGCGCAGCAATCGTGCCGGTATCCGGGCAGCGTCAGCTCGAGCGTGCGAGATCCGCCGCCCGCGGTGGCCTCCGCCTCGTGCACCTCGACGTCGAGTCCGGCCCGGGCCAGGATCACCGCCGCGGCGAGACCATTGGGACCGGAACCGACCACGACGACATCTGGCATACCTCGATTCTGCCGCGCCGCCCCGGGCCGTGCCGTCACCCGTGAGAGGTATCGATCACCCATTCGCGCCCTGATGCGCCCATTGGCCGAGTAGCACCCGAATGCGCTCTTCGCGCAGGTCATCGACCAGTCGACCGCTGCGATCCAGGGTGGCGATGCCGTGCACCGTGCTCCAGAGCACCTCGGTGCCCGCCTGCAGATCGAACTCGCCCGCGAACGGCGCGTAGGCGCTCTGGATCTCGCCGAACGCGTCCCTCAGCGCCTGCGGGGCATCGTTGCCGAAGGTGAGTTCGGTGTTGAGGACGAACATCGCGTCGTAGCGGGCCGGATTCTCGGTCGCGAAGTCCAGGTAGCCGCGCACCATGGCCTCGAGCGCCTCGACCGGCGTTTTCGCGTGGGCCCGCCGCTCGCGCAGCTGTGCGGTGAGATCGACGATGCCTTGTTCGGCAACGGCCGAGACGATCGCCGCCTTGCCCGCGAAGTGGCTGTAGAGCACCGGCTGGCTGTATTCGATCTTGTCGGCGAGGCGGCGCACGGTCACCGCATCCCAGCCCGAGGTTTCGGCGAGCTCGCGGGCGGTGTCGATGATGCGCTGATGGCGTTCGGCGCGTTCGCGCTCTTTGCGGTTCTGCGTGGTCATCCAAAAATTCTAGCAGCGCTAGACAAACTAACGAAGCTCCATTATCGTTGCTCTCATACCTAGCAACGCTAGAAACAAGAGCAGCAGTAAAAGCGTCACATCGAGGAGCACGCCATGACCATCTCGCGCATCGCCACCGCCTTTTCCCTCATCGGCGCGGCCTTCATCCTCTACATCGGCATCAGCTACCTGGTCACCCCGGAAACCATCGCCACCGGATTCGGCCTGCCGGAATGGCCCTCGGGTGACGCGGTCGCGTTCATGAACCTCAAGGGTGTGCGCGATACCGTCTCCGGCCTGATCATCCTGGTGCTGCTCGCCACCGGGCAGCGCTACGCCCTCGGGATCGTGACCCTGGTGATCGCGCTGGTCCCGATCGGCGACATGTTCACCGTCCTCAGCTGGCACGGCTCCACCGCCACCGCACTGCTGGTGCACGGTCTGACGGCGGTTTTCGTCATCGCGACCGGCATCCTGCTGCTGCGCGAGCGCAGCGTGGCCACCCGCTCGGCCGCGGCCGTCGCGGTCAATGCCTGATCCGGTCGATCGCAGTACGACGGTATTCCAGCCGGATCGCACAGCACGGCGCCGACCCAACACCGCGGGTCGGCGCTGCTGCGTGTGATCCGGCACACAAGTGCCGTGGTCGCGATGAGCTTGCGCCGACGGCTTCGTCCATACCGATGAACGCACGACGAACACAGGGAGATCAACACCATGGCGACCAAGCCGCACGGCCCCGCGTCCTACTTCCCGTCGATCGAGGCCAAATACGGCCGCACCATCGACGAGTGGAAGACCGCCATGGTCGCCTCGAACCTGAAGTCGCACAAGGAACTCGTGGAGTGGCTGAAATCCGAGCACGGCTTCGGACACGGGCATGCCACCGCGATCACCCAGCACCACCTGAACCCGGAGAAGTGGGCCAGCTGAGCCGCACACCACGAACGGGCCCGCAGATCAATCCCGCGGACCCCTTCGTACTGCTGGTCACGGCCCGAGGAACAAGCGTTCGCAGGGCAGGCGCGGTAGCAGTCCGTCTTCAACCGCTTCGCGAATCAATTCGATTGTGCACCAGTGCCTTCGCCGCCAGTCGTGGATCAGATTGCGGACCGCCACCGCGGCGGCGGTGTAGTCGAAAACCATACCGGCCATCGAGATCCGAAGGTGCAGATCACCTTCGGTCGGGAACCATCGCTCGGCGGTCACGGCTTTTCTCCTCGTCGGGACGAGGCCCTACGCCTTCACCATATCGACGGCGTCGGGCTCCTGCGGTGTCCGCGACCCGTGGCCATCGTCGACCATGGTCCGCTCGTCGAAGGGCAGTTTGCGGTCGAGGACCGACTGGACCCACTCCATATCGATGGTCTTGGTCCAGGTGCCGACCAGCACGGTGGCCACGGCATTGCCCGAAAAGTTGGTCAGCGCGCGGGCTTCGGACATGAACCGGTCGATGCCGACGATCAGGCCGACACCGTCGAGCAGTTCGGGGCGATGGCTCTGCAGTCCGCCCGCCAGTGTGGCCAGACCCGCGCCGGTCACCCCGGCCGCGCCCTTGGACGCGACGATCATGAACAGCAGCAGGCCGATCTGCTCACCGATATTGAGCGGTTTGCCCATCGCGTCGGCGATGAACAGCGACGCCATGGTCAGGTAGATGGCGGTGCCGTCCAGGTTGAACGAATATCCGGTCGGCACAACGACACCCACGGTGGTGCGTTCGACGCCCAGATGCTCCATCTTCGCGATCAGCCGCGGCAGCGCGGACTCCGAGGACGAGGTGCCCAGGATCAGCAGATACTCGCGAGCCAGGTACCGGACCAGTTTGAAGATCGACACCCGCGATACCGCCCACAGCAGCACGCCGAGCACGCCGAAGATGAACACCAGACAGGTCAGGTAGAACGCGACCATCAACAGTGCCAACTGCTTCACCGCGTCCAGGCCGGTCTTGCCGACCACATTCGCGATCGCGCCGAACGCGCCGATCGGGGCGAGCCACAGAATCATCGACAGGATCCGGAACACCAACTTCTGCAGCGACGCGACACCGCGCAGGATCGGCTCACCGGTCGCGCCCATCGCCTGCAGCGCGAATCCGACCAGCAGGGCGATGAACAGCGCCTGCAGCACGCTGCCCGTGGTCAGTGAGGAGACCAGGGTGGTCGGGATGATGCTCTGGATGAACTCCCAGGTGCCACCCGCGGCATGGGCCTGATCGGCCAGCTTCGCGCCTTGTTTGGCGGTCTTGGCGATATTCATGCCCGAGCCCGGCTCGAGCAGATTGCCGACGACCATTCCGATGGCCAGCGCCACCGTCGACATGACCAGGAAGTACCCGAGCGCGAGCCCGCCGACCTTGCCGACATTGGCCGCCGAGCGCACCGATCCGATGCCGAGCACGATCGTGCAGAAGATGACCGGCGCGATCATCATCTTGATCAGATTGACGAACATGGTGCCCAGCGGCGCCACGTCCTGACCGAATTCCGGCGCCAGCCAGCCGACCAGAATTCCCGCGATTACTGCGACGATCACGCCGAGATACAGCCAGTGGGTGCGGTCGCGTGGCTGCCGTTTCTGCACATCGCTCATAGCGGGAAAAGTCCTCTTCATTGGTACCGGGGTGAGGTGGCTCACGCCATCACGTGCACAATGTTGGCTCTGGAGGTGACGGCGGTCACGCTTTGGTGCATTACGTTCAGTGGCTAGAGGAAAGACAGTGTTGCGCGGTGAGAAGTACGGGGGACGTGGTCGGCTATCGCTGGCCGGACAGGCCTTCGTACTCCAGCTCGTGGTGCTCGGGCTGGTCATCGGCATCGGGGCGGTGCTCGCGGTGCTCGACGCCCGGCACGACAGCGATGTCACCACCTCGCGGGAAGTCACCGATGTCGCGGTGACCGTCGCGCAGGCGCCCTCCACCGTCGAGGCGCTGCACACCCCCAACCCGACCGCGCTGCTGCAACCGGTGACCGAACGGACCCGCCTCGAGACCGGCATGGACTTCATCGTGGTGATGGCGCCGGACCGGACCAGGTACACCCACACCATGCCCGAGCGCATCGGGCAGCCGTTCAGCGGCAATATCGACCGGGCGCTGGCCGGGGAGACCTTCACCGAGACCTTCACCGGCACGCTCGGTCCCTCGATCCGGGCGGTTACCCCGGTCTATGACAACGGGCGCATCATCGCGTTGGTCTCGGCGGGTGTCACCCGGGCGCGGATCGGCGATCAGGTCGGCACGCAGCTGCCGTTGATCCTCGGCGTCGCCGCCGCCGGCCTCGCGGTCGCGGCGGCGGGTTCGTTCCTGTTGAGTCGCCGGATCCGCCGACAGACGCACGGTCTCGCGCCCGCCGAGCTGCGCACGTTGTACGAGCAGCACGACGCGGTGTTGCATTCGATCCACGAGGGGCTGGTGGTTTTCGGGCCGACCGGTGAGCGCGCGGAGGTGGTCAACGATGAGGCGCGCAGGTTGCTCGATCTGCCCGACGGCGTGGTCGTGCGCGGCGATCTGCCCATCTCGATGCAGCGCATGAGCTGGGGTGTGGTCCGTGACGAGATGCATGTGACCACGGATCGGATTCTGCTGGTCAACCAGGATGTCGTCACCTGGGACCGGCGGCCGATCGGCACCGTGATCACCATTCGCGACCACACCGAACTGCGCACTGTGATGGGCGAACTCGATTCGGTGCGCGGTTTCGCGGAATCGCTGCGCGCGCAGGCACACGAATCGGCCAATCGGCTGCACACCGTGATCACCATGGTGGAGCTCGGTCGCTACCGGGAGGCGGTGGAGTTCGCGACCGCGGAACTCCAATTGTCCCAAGCTCTTATCGATCGACTGCTGACCTCGGTCGGTGACCCGGCATTGGCGGCGCTGCTGCTCGGTAAGGTGAACCAGGCCGCCGAACGCGGCATCGAGCTGACGATCACCGAGGATACGGCGCTCGATTCGACCGCGCCGCTGTCGGCACAGGAGACGGTGACGCTGGTGGGCAATCTGATCGACAATGCCATCGATGCGGCCGCCGAGGGCGCCGATGGATGGGTGGAAGTTACTGTGCGCCAACATGATTCGGACCACGGCTGCGATCCGGCGACGGCGGCCGATCCGGCGCTCGCGTTCGAGTTGGCCGCGGCGTTCGATGCGGTGCGAGCGGAGAACAGGGGGTCGGCGCTGTTCGTCCGGGTTGCCGACAGTGGACCCGGAATGTCCGCCGAGACCTTCGCCCGCGCCGCCGAGCGCGGCTATTCCACCAAAGCCGACCACCAGGGCCTCGGCCTGGCGCTGGTACACCGACTGGTCGACCGCCACGACGGTGTGATCGGTACCGAACGAGATCCGGAAAGCGCCGTGACCGTGACGATTCCGCGAAAGGACGCGCGATGATCCGAGTGTTGATCGTCGAGGACGAGCCATTGATCGCCGAGGCGCACCGCGCGTACGTCGAACGCATTCCCGGCTTCACCCCGGTGGCCGTCGCGTACACCGGCCGCGAGGCGATGCGCGCCGCCGCCGATGCCGCCGCCGAGAGCGCGCCGATCGACCTGGTGCTCATGGATATCGGCCTGCCCGACGCCAGCGGCCTCGACGTCGCCGCCGCGCTCACCGGCCTCGCGCCCCGCCCCGACGTCATCGCCATCACCTCGGCCCGGGACCTGACCATGGTGCGCACGGCCGTCTCCTACGGCGTGGTCCTGTATCTGCTCAAACCGTTCACCTTCGCCGCCTTCCGCGACAAACTCGAACGCTACCGCGAATTCCGCACCGCCCTGCCCGCGGGCGAAACCGCCATCTCCCAACAGGACATCGACCGCGCCCTCAGCGCCCTACGCACCTCCGACCAACGCGCCACCGCCCCCAAAGGCGTTGCCCCCCAAACGCTCGACGAAATCTCGCGCACCGTCCGCGACACCCCCGGCGGAGTCACCGCCGCCGACACCGCAACCACCGTCGGCGTCTCCCGCATCACCGCCTGGCGCTACCTCGAAAAACTCGCCGACGACGGCCTGGTCGACCGCAAATCCGACTACGGCCGAGCAGGCCGCCCCAAAACCCGCTACATCTGGAAGATCCGCCCGGAGTAAGCGGCCGAGGGCTCAGACGTCGGTGGAGAAGCGGATGCCGCCGTCGGGGATGTGGACGCCGGGCCAGACTCGGGCGCCGCGTAGTAGTTCGCAGCGGGCGCCGATATTGGCGCCGTCGCCGATGACGGCATCGCGGACGAGGGCGCGGGGGCCGATACGGGCGCCGAAGCCGATGATGGAGCGTTCCACGGTGGCGCCGGCTTCGATGCGGGCGCCGTCGAACAGCACCGCGCCGTCGAGGCGGGCTCCGGCGCCGACCTCCGCGCCGCGGCCGACCACGGTGCCGCCGATCAGTACGGCGCCGGGGGCCACACCGGCGCCCTCGTGGACCAGGGATTCGCCGCGCTGACCGGGCAGGGCCGGGGAGGGGGCGATGCCGCGGACCAGGTCGGCGGAGCCGCGGACGAAGTCCTCGGGGGTGCCCATATCGCGCCAGTAGGACGAGTCGACATGGCCTTGGACGCGGGCGCCCTCGGCGAGCAGTGCCGGGAAGACCTCGCGCTCCACCGAGACCGGGCGGCCCACCGGGATCTTCTCGATGTATTCGCGCCGGAAGACGTAGCAACCGGCGTTGATCTGGTCGGTCGGCGGGTCCTGGGTCTTCTCCAGGAAGGCGGTGACCCGGCCGTTCTCGTCGGTGGGTACGCAGCCGAACGCGCGCGGATCGCTCACCCGCACCAGGTGCAGCGTCACATCCGCATTGGTGGACTCGTGCGTGTCGAGGATCGCGCCGAGATCGGTGCCGCCGAGCACATCACCGTTGAATACCATGATGTTGTCCGCGCGCAGCTTGGGCAGCACATTGCGAATCCCACCGCCGGTACCCAACGGCTCGGTCTCGGTGACGTACTCGAGTTCCAGACCGAGTTCGGCGCCATCGCCGAAGTGCTCCTCGAAGACCTCCGCCTTGAACGAGGTGCCGAGCACCACATGGCTGATACCGGCATCGGCGATGCGGGCCAGCAGGTGGGTGAGAAACGGCAGCCCGGCCGTGGGCAGCATCGGCTTGGGCGCCGACAGGGTCAGCGGACGTAACCGCGTGCCCTGACCGCCGACCAGAATCACGGCGTCGGTGCCTGCATTTCCTGCCATCATGCTCCCCTGTTCACAGTGGATCGTCCTCGCTGGTGCACTCGACACCTTCGACACCAGTTCAGTACCCGGCGACATGCGCCGGGCACCATCGCGTGCCGTAGTTGTGACGCTAGCCCTGAGCTTCTTGCGCCTGTTGACGCAGCGCAGATCGAACCGCAATTCGGGAACGGATCGCAAGTCCGGCCCGCAACGCCAGCCGCAACGGCGCCTGCCACCAGTGCGGATGCCGATCGGCCTGGAATCGGTACGCGCTCGCGTGATGGGCGGGCAGCATCACCTCGGGATGGCGTCCGGCCGCATGTCCCTTGGCATGGGTGACCTCGGCCTCGGGCACGAAGACGTTGTGCCAGCCCGCCTTGCCCATCCGGTCGCCGAAGTCCACATCCTCCATGTACATGAAGTAGCGAGAGTCGAAGCCGTCGATCGAATCGAAGGCCGAGCGCCGCACCAGCAGACACGAACCGGACAGCCAGCCGACGGCCCGCTCGGAGATCTCCTCATTGTCCTGGCGGTAGCGCAGCGTCCACGGGTTCGACGGCCACACCGTGCCGAGAATGGCGTGGCCGGCACCGTCGAGCAGACCCGGGACCGAGCGCGCGGAGGGGTAGACGCTGCCGTCGGGTTCGCGCACCATCGGCCCGAGCGCGCCCGCCCGCGGCCAGCGCTTCGCGGCGGCGAGCAGCTTGTCGATGGAATCGGCGCCCCAGCGGATATCCGGATTGGCGATAACAATGAATTCGACGCTCGGATCGATCTCCGCGACCGCCCGGTTGATCGCGCCGCCATAGCCGATATTGCCGCCGGTCCGCAGCAGTCGCACGTGCGAGTTCGCCTCCGCCGCCAGCTCCGGCGTCCCGTCCACCGACCCATTGTCGGCGAGGATCACCTGTGGCTTCTCGCTGGTGGCAGCGGCCAGGGTGGTGATGAAGTGCTCGAGGTGCTCGCCGGGCGAATAGGTCACCGTGACGACGACAAGCCCACCGGGGGCCACAGAATCGCTCACGACTGCGCCTCGCTGCCGCTCGGCTCCGTCGCGCGCGATGGCGCGCTGTGTTTTCGGTTCACTCGCTGACGCTCATTCACGACCGCCCAGCCTAGCGGGACACCCACGACAGCGCGTCCCCGAGTGCGGCCTCCCACGGCCGCAGCGGAGTCAGTCCGGCATCGGCCCAGGAGCGATTGGACAACACCGAATATGCCGGGCGCCGTGCGGGTCTCGGAAATGCGGTCGAGTCACACGGACGGACCCGAGTCGGATCCGCGCCGATTCCGGCGAATACCGCCCGCGCGAAGTCGAACCAGCTGGCCTGGCCGGAGTTGGTCGCATGCAGCACCCGGGGCGCGTCCGGCCGACCGGCCAATTCCAGTAATCCCTCGGCCAGATCGGCGGCGTAGGTCGGGGAGCCGAGCTGATCGCTGACCACGTCGACGGTGTCGCGTTCACGTTCCAGCCGCACCATGGTGGCGACGAAATCGCTTCCGCGCCCGGTGTATACCCACGCCGTGCGCACCACATGAGCCTGTGGCGCCAGTTCCAGCACGGCCTGCTCGCCCGCCGATTTGGATCGGCCGTAGACGGTCGCCGGATCGGTCGGGTCATCGGTTTCGTACGGCTTGCCGCTGGTACCCGCGAACACATAGTCGGTCGAAATATGGATCAGCCGGGCGCCCACCCGTGCACAGGCCGCGGCGAGTACGGCCGGTCCGGTCGCGTTCCCGGCGAAGGCGGCCTCGGCATCGGCTTCGGCCTGGTCGACGGCGGTGTAGGCGGCGCAGTTCAGCACCACATCGCCCGGTTCGAGCACGGCGCCAACGGCATCGACATCAGTGATGTCCAACTCACCGTGACCGAAAGCGCGGGCGGCGGGGGCGCGGCGCAGGAGTTCGCGGCCCAACTGCCCGCCCGCCCCGGTCACGACAAGGTGCGCGGCTACGGTCGAGGAGGACGATATCGCGGTCACAGGCACGAGTCTGGCACGCCGGGACACCAGCGGTTGAGGTCCGCTCGGATAACCGTTGGTTAGCCTTGAGGCAACGGAAACGGGGGTACCGGGGGCGGGGCGGTCGAGTCAGCAACGCGTCGACTGCGATGAAACCGGCGCTGCGCAGGCAGAACATCAGCTGGAAGCGCTCGGCGAGCACAGCTCAGGATTGATACCCGGGTTCGGCGAGAGGATGCAGTGGTGCGGCAGATGGACAGGGCGACAGCGCCGTCGCGGCCATCCGGGGCCGAGGGCGGCTTCGGACCGCTGCGCGCGTTCATCGCGGTCGGGGCGGTGCTGATCCTGCTCATCACCGGATTCGCCTGGCACAGTGTGGACTCGCTGATCTCGAGTATCGAACGCATCGGCGGCCTCGGGCTCGGCGGTGGCCGCGACGGCGCCGTCGACATCCTGCTGGTCGGCGTGGACAGCCGCGCCGACGCGCACGGCAATCCGCTCAGCAATAGCGAGCGCGCCATGCTGCACGCGGGCGATGAGGTCGGCACCAATACCGACACCATTGTGCTGATCCGCGTCCCGAACGACGGCCGCTCCGCCACCGCCATATCCATTCCACGCGACTCCTACGTCGATATTCCCGGTATGGGCAAGGGCAAGATCAACTCGGCCTACGGCGCGACCAAGGAGGCCCAGCGGCTGAAGCTGATCAAGCAGGGCGTCTCGGAGGCCGACGCCGAACAGCAGTCCACGCAAGCGGGCCGTCAGGCGCTGATCAAGACCGTCGCCAATCTCACCGGCATCACCGTCGACCACTACGCCGAGGTCAGTCTGCTCGGCTTCGTACTGCTGACCGATGCGGTCGGCGGCGTCGACGTCTGCCTGAACAACACCGTCGACGAATGGATGTCCGGCGCCGACTTCCACGCGGGCCGCCAGAAGCTCGACGGCCCAGAGGCTTTGAGCTTCGTGCGGCAGCGCCACGATCTGCGGCGCGGTGATCTGGACCGGATCGTGCGCCAGCAGGTCTTCATGGCGCAGTTGGTCGGCCAGGTGCTCAGCGCCAAAACGCTCGGCAATCCGGGCAAATTGAAGAATCTCAGTGATGCGGTCGGGCGCACCGTTGTGCTGGACGATCATTGGGATGTGCTGGCGTTCCTGCATCAGCTGAAGGATCTGACGGGCGGTCAGGTCAGTTTCGAGACGGTGCCGGTCGCCGATCTCAACGACACGACCAGCGACGGTGAATCGGTCGTCCGGGTCGATCCGAAGGCGGTCGAGGCGTATGTGGCGGGGCTGGTCGATGGCAGGTCCGCCGATCATGGCGAGCCGACGATCGATCCGGCCTCGGTGCGCGTCAGTGTGTTCAATGCGAGCGGGGTCGGCGGACTGGCCGGTCAGGTAGCACAGGCTTTGCGGGCCAAGGGATTTCAAGAGGGACTGGTCGGTAACTACACCGGGCCCGCCATCACCGGCAGCCGAGTTCTCGCGGTGAATACCTCGAATCCGAAGGCGAAGGCGGTCGCACAGGCACTCGGCGGGCTGACCATCGTCCCCGATGCTTCGATGTCGCCCGATTCGGTCAGCGTCGTACTGGCAAGCGACTATTCTGGTCCGGGCTCGGCCGTGAGCCGCATGTTCGACTTCTCCTCCGGAACGTCGAGCACCGCAACGCCCGTGCCGCCCGCCCTACCGATCGACGCAGGCCAGAACGGACCGAAATGCGTGAATTGACCATGCGTGAATTGACCGATGCGTGACCAAGACCAGAAACTGACCCTCACCGAGGCGGTGCTGGATCCGATCCTCGAACGTGATCCAGCGGGTCCGCGCGTCACCTACTACGACGATGCCACCGGCGCCCGGATCGAGCTATCCGGGCTGACGCTGGCGAATTGGGCGGCCAAGACCGCCAATCTGATTCGCGACGAATTCGGGCTGAGCCCGGGAGCCAGGGTCGCGGTGCTGCTGCCGGCCCACTGGCAGACCGCCGCGGTCCTGCTCGGTTGCTGGTGGGCCGGGACCGAGGTGGTGCTCGGACCCGATCCGGACGCCGATCTGGCGCTGGCCACCGCCGAGCGGCTGGCCGAGACCGACGGTATCGCCGAGGTCGCCGCGCTCTCGCTGGACGCCTTCGGGATGCCGGTGCGCGATCTACCGATCGGCATCACCGATTTCGCCACATCCGTGCGGGTGCACGGGGACCACTTCCTGCCGCGCGGCACCGGGGTGGCGCTGGATGGTATGCCGGTCTCCGAGGTGCTGGCCGAGGCCAGGAAATCCGCATTGCGGCAGGGGTTCGGCGAGGGCGACCGGGTGCTGTCGAGCACACCCTGGGATACCGCCGCCGAACTGATCGACGGATTCGTCTCGGTGCTGGTCGCGGGGGCCGCGCTGGTGCAGGTGGTCAATCCCGATCCAGCGTTGCGCGAGCGGCGCATCGAATCCGAGCGGGTCACCGCGCAGCGCGGCTGACCTCCTACCCCGGTATCGGTGGGCGTCCGACCATAGGACGTTCCACTCACGCCGGGCGGTTAGTACGGTGGAACTATCGCACAACGATGGGGTTGGTGAGATGAAGCCGCAATATTGGTTCCGCTGGTTGTCGACGCAGGGTGCGCCTCGGTTGGCCCTGCGCACGCAGGCGCGGCGCGGTGATCCGTTCGCCCAGTTGATGGGCGGACCGGACGGCCTGGCCGATCCCTATCCGCTGATCGAGCGGCTGCGCGGGCAGGGTCGGCTGCTGCGCACCCCCATCGCGTGGGCCAGCTTCGACTACGATCTGTGCCGAAGTGTGCTGCGGGACAATCGGTTCGGTGTGCGCACCACCGATACCTTCAATATTCCGAAGCCGCTGCAACTGCTCGCCGAACGGCTTCCGCTGCCGCCCAATCCGGTCGAGCCGCCATCGATGCTGGTCATCGACCCGCCGGAGCATACGCGGATGCGCAAGCCGGTTGCCTCGGCCTTCACCCCGCGGGCGGTCGCCAGATTGCGGGATCGAGTCGAGACGGTCACCGAGGAACTGCTCGATGCGCTGCCGTCGGGCGGCTCGGCCGATCTCATCGAGTCGTATGCCGCGCAGGTGCCGATCGCGATCATCTCGGAAATGCTCGGCTTCCCGGAAGAGGACCGACAGGTGTTCCTGGACTGGGGCGATCGCATGACCCCGCTGCTCGATGTCGGGATCTCCTGGCGGGCGTTCCGGCGTGCGCTCGGGGCGATGGAGGTGATGAACCACTACCTCGACGGACATATCGCGCGACTGCGCCGCGAACCGGGCGACGATATCCTCAGCAGCCTGGTCACCGCCGGTGAACTCGATGACTTCGCACTGAAGGCGAGCGCGAGTCTGCTGATGGGTGCGGGATTCGAGACGACGGTCAACCTGATCGGCAACGGTGTCGCCCAATTGGTTACCCACCCCGAACAATTGGATCGGTTGCGCGCCGAACCGGACCTCTGGCCGAATGCGGTCGAAGAGGTGCTACGGATCGATGCTCCGGTGCAGACGACGGCGCGAATCGCATCGACCGACTTCGAATTCGAGGGTGTCCAGCTACACAAGGGCAGCACGGTCGTACTGTCGCTGGCGGGTGCGAATCGAGACCCTGCGGTCTTCGCCGATCCCGATGTCTTCGACGTCGGCCGCGCGAATGCCAAGGAGCACTTGACATTCAGCAGCGGCATACACGTGTGCCTCGGTGCCAGCCTGGCCCGCATGGAAGCCACCTTCGCGCTGCAGTCGCTGTTCGAACGCTTCCCCGACCTGCGGCTCGACGGAACGCCGCAACGCCGAGAGTTGTTCACGCTGCATGGATACGAGCGGATGCCGGTCCGCCTCGGCCACCGCGCGGCTGCCCCCGAACCGACTGCGGTCTGAGCTGCGCCTGGTGTCCGAGGCCGCGGGCGGCGGATGCTCCATGCAGCGTTGCGGCGGTACGAGCCGGGGCGACGATCGCGCACGGCCACTTCGCACCGCTTCGGCTACCGACCCCGACCCGGTTGGCGATCGCCGCCGACCGGGTCCGCGCGGCGCGACCGGTTGGTGTCAGATGCCGTGGCGACGCTCGCCCAGCACCGCTTCGGACAGCTGTGCTTCGGTTTCCGCCGAGAACGGTTCCCGGTACGCCGCGACCGCTCGGTTGGTCTCCTCGGCGACCAGGTCCGCGTTGATCTGGGCTGCCGCGCCCGCGCCCGCCGCTGCGGCCGCGCCGACCTGGGCCATCAGATCGGTGACATTGCCCGCGGCCCAGACGCCGGGGATATCGGTTCGGCCGGTCGGGTCGGTGGTGATGTACTGGCCGACCCCGGCGGGGTGTTCGGTCGGGCGCAGTCCGAGGGTGTCGAGGAACTGCGCGCGGGCCGCCATTCGCGACCCGACCACCACCACATCGCGAGCGACCACGGTGTCCTCGCCCAATCGAACTCCGGTGAGACGGTCGTCGACGATGCGCAGAGCGGTCACCACACCGTCTACCACGCGAATGCCGCGGGCGGCCAACTGCTCCGATTGCTCGGCGGTCAGCGCTGGATTCGTGTGCGCGAAGTAGCTGACATCGGCACTCAACTGCCGGAAGAGCAATGCCTGGTGCACCGCCATCGGCCCGGTCCCGAGCACGCCGATAGCCTGATCGCGCACCTCCCAACCATGGCAGTACGGGCAGTGGATCACATCCCGGCCCCATCGCTCGCGCAACCCCGGCACCTCCGGTAGCTCATCGACCAGTCCGGTGGTCACCAATAGCCGGCGCGCCCGCACCGATCGGCCGTCCACGGTCACCGCGAAGCCCTCCCCGTCGCGCACCACGGCGGTGACCTCCCCGCCGACCACCTGTCCGCCGTAGCCGCGGACTTCGGCGCGCCCGCGCTCCAATAGCTCGCCGGGCGGGGTCCCGTCGCGGGCGAGTAGTCCGTGCACACCCTCGGCCGGGGCATTGCGCGGACGGCCCGCATCGAGCACGACCACCGAACGTCGCATCCGAGCCAGCATCAGCGCGCCGCTCAATCCCGCGGCGCCGCCGCCGATCACCACCACGTCATAGTCATCTTTCAGCTGATCGGTCACCATGACCACCTCCTCACGACGACCATGCGGGACCGGCGGCGAACTTGGCAAACACACTTGCCGATATGGCAAACTGACGACATGGACGACGACCTCGGCAATGCGCTCGACGCGGTCGGACCTCGGCTGCGCACGCTGCGCCGCCAGCGCGAAACGACATTGGCCGACCTGTCGGCGGCGACCGGCATCTCGGTCAGCACCCTGTCCCGTCTCGAATCCGGCACCCGCCGTCCAACCCTCGAACTACTGCTGCCGCTGGCCAGGGCACAGGGCGTCACCCTCGACGAACTCGTTGACGCGCCACCCACCGGCGACCCGCGCATCCACTTGCGCCCGATCACCCGCCACGGCATGACCATGCTGCCGCTGACCCGCCGCGCGGGCGGGATTCAGGCATACAAACTCGTCATTCCGGCCAGCAGTCGCAAGGAGCCCGATCCGAAAACCCATGAGGGCTACGAATGGCTTTACGTCCTCAACGGACGCCTGCGCCTTGTCCTCGGCGAACACGATGTGATCCTCACCCCGGGTGAGGCCGCCGAATTCGATACCCGTGTTCCGCACTGGTTCGGCACCGCCGACTCCGAACCGGTCGAATTCCTCAGTCTCTTCGGCAAACAGGGCGAGCGCGCCCACCTGCGCACCAGCCCCGAGCCGAAATCCCGTTAGCGACGGCACCCCGCTACAGTGCGGCCGTTCCCGGTGCGGTACCGGCGGGACCCGCTACGGGTACGAGTGGGAGAAGACCAAGTCCCCCGCCGGTGCAGCCGACATCGAGTTGGCTGTGCAGTTTGGTCGGCGGCGCGGCATCCACCGCGCCGCCGAACAGACCGGTCCGGTGCGCTAACAGGTCCGGAGGACAGCGTTCCGACGACTGCTCAGCTGAAGCCGACGGCTTGTTCACCCCAGGCTGTGTGCAGGTCGCGGTCCGGATTGTCGACTACCCGGTCGATATTGTCGATGAGGAGGGTGGTGCGAGTGTTGGGCCGGTACGGCGGCCAGTGTTTGGAGCCGTCGATGGCGGCGGGGACGCCGTGGGTGGCGAAGGCGAGCCAGCGGCGCTGCATGCGGCCGGAGACCTCCATGGCTACCTTGCGGCCGCCGAGCCAGAACGTGGGGTCGTGGTTCAGAGTGCCGAAATTGCCGAAGACATAAGGTAATTCGGTGGCATGACCGGCGCCGACGCGAGCCGCCTTCAGCATCGGGGTGGCATGGTCGAAGCGGTACATCCAGGTCGGCGAGTGCGCGGCGTGGCCGTCGGCGACCCAGTGGGCCGGCATGCGGAAGGCCGCATCGGTCGACATGGCCAGCGCGCCACGGGTTTTCGCGAGATCCGGGTATGCCGAGGTGATCTCGGCGATGCGCTCGGGGGACATATCCGGGTGGTTGGCGGCCACATCGCGCAGCATCGCGTTGACCGCGTCGGGAGTCACCGGCATGATCGGCGAACGTAGCACGCGGAACAGGGATGCCTCGTCCTTATTGGTTCCGATGATCAGCGGCACGCGATGTGATCGGCCGCGCTGGAAGCGGTCGATCGGATAGGTCGGAACCAGGTCGCCGTCGACGACCGGCGCGGCGGCCAGCCTGCCCGGCTCCCGCAATGGGATCTCGTCGAGCAGTACGCCCGCCGCGGTCACGATCCGTTCGATCGGGCATTCCAGCAATTCATGCGCGCGGGCGAAGGGCAGTTCCATCAGTTCCAGCAAGCGCCGGGCCACACCGGCGGCCCGCTCCTGGCCGAAAACCGTTGTTGCAGGCGGGCTTTGCGCGATGGCCCGGTGGAAGAGCCCGGCGGCCGGCGGCGAAGTCAGCAATGCGGTCACGCATCCAGCGCCGGATGATTCACCGAAGAGGGTCACATTTCCCGGATCGCCGCCGAATGCGGCGATATTGTCACGCACCCACGCCAGCGCGGCGAGTTGGTCGTGCAGGCCGAGATTGGGCGTGAACTCGCTGGACAGCGACGACAAATCGAGGAAGCCGAGCGCGCCGAGCCGGTAGTTGACCGTCACCACCACGACGTCGCCGGCTTCGGCCAGCGTGCGGCCGTCGTAGATGCCCTGGGCCGCGGTGCCGAGGCAGTAGGCGCCGCCGTGCAGCCACACCAGCACCGGCCGTGGCGCACCGGTATCGGCGGAACTGCGGGGTGAGAAGACATTGAGCCACAGGCAGTCCTCTCCCATCCGCAGACCGGAGTCGACCGGAACCATATTGCCCATCGTCTGCGGCGCGATTTCGCCGAAGGTCGTGCACTCGCGGATCCCGTCCCACGGCTGCGGCGGCAGCGGTGGCCGGAACCGGTTCGGCCCCGCCGGTGCGGAGGCGTACGGGATGCTGCGCCACACCGCGACCGGTCCGGCCCACCGTCCGCGCACGCGGCCCCAGGTCGTTTGCGCTACCGGCTCGGTGTCGCCGACCTCGGAGTCCGGTTCGGTATCGAACTGAGTGGTCATCTTCCCGCACCTCCTGCCCACGACCCGGGCAGTGCGCTACGAGTTTGCTCCGGCCGGGTCCAGCGCCTAGCGATCTCTCATTCGAGAGTACGTCCACCCGGACGGTTGGACGGGTAAGTCGCATCACAGCCCCCGGGCGCTACGCTGGGCCGATGCCGAGTTATAGCTTCCGATGCCGCCGCTGTGGCGACACCTTCGATGTCAACCGCCCGATGGCGGAGGCGTCGAATCCGGCGGCCTGCCCCAATGGCCACGACGACACGGTCAAGCTGCTGACCACATTTGCCACGGTCAGCCGGGGTAGCGGTGGGGCACCGTCGCCGGCGCCGACGCCACGGCCCGCTGGCGGTGGGTGCTGTGGCGGTGGGTGCGGCTGCTGATCCACCATTGATCCGAGCAAGGCAATTCGTGTGGCCTAGATCACATTTGTCCGCCTGATCGTGGACGTCGCGCTAGCCCATGACGTTCACGGCCTGGGGTTCGTGAGCGTCATGCCATGGCGATCAGTCGCGCTTATCGGCGTGGCCGAGGTCGCGGTCGGGGGCCACTCGGTCGCGTACCCGCTGTTTGAGTACGGCGATATCGGGAAAACCGCCGTCTGCCTTGCGTTCCCAGACCTGGTCGCCGTCGACGGTGATGCGGAAGACCCCGCCGGTGCCCGGGATCAGGGCCACCTCACCGAGTTCGGTGGCGAAGGTGCTCAGCAATTCTTGCGCCATCCAGCTCGCGCGCAGCAACCAGCGACATTGCGTGCAGTACTCGATCGCGACACGTGGCATGGGTGGCACGCTACCGGTCATGGTTCGATGACGCCGTCGAGGTAGACCCAGGCGCCGTCCACGCGGGTGAATCTGCTGACCTCGTGCAGCGAGCCGCGGCGTCCGTCGGCGCGGAAGTGGGCGATGAACTCGACGGTGCCCGCATCGTCGAATGGTCCGCCGCGCTCGGTGCGCAGGATCTCCAGAAACAGCCAGCGCTGGTCCGGATCCAGCTCGAGCGTCTGCGGCCGGGTGCGCGGATGCCAGGATCGCAGCAGGTATTCGGCATCGCCGACCGCGAATGCGGTATAGCGCGAACGCATCAGCGCCTCGGCCGTCGCCGCAGGCCGCTCCCCCGCCAACACCGGTCCGCAGCACAGACCGAACGGTTCTCCACGCTTACACGGGCACGGCCGGGACTCGTCCATATCCCGAATCTTGCTCGCCGCGTGAACCGCGGCGCACATGGGGGTATCGCGGCCGAGTCGCGCGCCCTCGATGACCGCCGACCAGAATCACCGAGTCGGCCAAGATCAGGCAAAGTCGACACTCGGGCGATGACGGCGCTGCTATCTGATCTTGATTCGTGGGTTCGACCGAGCCGCCTGAGCGCGAAGAGATTTCGATGGCGGATGCTCGGCAATGGTTCGGCGACTTGGATGTTCTTGGGGCTATACAAACGACTTTGGCGTGTCGCTCGGAGTGTCGCTTGATAGTGCGCCGAGATCGGCGATCCGGCAACTCCGAGGCGACGAATCACCGTGTGTATAAACGCAAGTGTCGGCACCGATCAAGGAGCCCACCATGGGACTGCTGAATGTGTTGAACGTCTTGAGCACCGGTTCGTCCATCGCCGCGAGCAGCGTCTCGCTGCTGGCCAGCATCCTCGGCCTGTTCTCTCTTTCCTGACCCAACCCCACGCGATGCGAATGCCTTGCGGCACAACAGCATCGATGGATCCAACCGCACGTCGATCCGCGATCGACGACCACACCGTCACATGGGCGCGCACCGCCGGGCCTGCCGATGCGCGGCAACCTCTAGGCGCGACCTACTGATACGGGGTCGCACCGTTGTGGTCTTTCGACGCACGGCGGTGCCTTCGCACGGTCCTGCGACGCACGGCAGTGCCACCGGGCGGTCCTGCGACGCACGGCAGTGCCATCGGGCAAGTTGCCGATGCGCGAATACTGATGTACCACCGCGTATTACGCAATTAGCCGGTGTGTGACCTGCCTTTGCGCAAGCTGCCGATCCGGGCCTTCCGTTGCCCCGGCCGCCGATGCGTGACCCACCCTCACCCAAGCCACCAACGCATGCCACCCTCACCCAAGCCACCAACGCATGCCACCCTCACCCAAGCCACCAACGCATGCCACCCTCACCCAAGCCACCAACGCATGCCACCCTCACCCAAGCCACCAACGCATGCCACCCTCACCCAAGCCACCAACGCGCGACCCACTCTCGCTGCCGACGCGTTCGCGCCAATGCCCGGCTGCTGGCACGCGGTGCGCTCGGGCGGGATCGCACCCATGCGCGAGTGCCATGGCGCGAACATATCGGCGCGCCGATGCGGTTACCGGACCGCGGAGGCGGCCAGAGATGTGGCTATGGCGGCGGTTTGGTCGCGCCAGCGGCGCAGTTCGGTGACGCTCGGGGCGAGTTCGTAGTCGTAGTGATGCGCGGCGCGCGACAGTGCCGACCATACGGTGGCTACTTGGGCGGCGGTGTCGTGACCTGCGAAGACGCGTAGGGCGAGCAGTTGCGCGCGCATCGGGCAGCGCGCCAATTCCGGTGCCACCTGTAGCCACAGCTCGTCGACGGACTGCTCGAGCGCGAGCCGCAGGATCCATACCGTCGCTCGCGACCACAGCCCGTCCGCGTCGGTCACCGACCCGTCGAGCAGCCGATCCACGGCATCGAACCGCTCGGCAACGGTCGGCCGCGGCGGAGTCGGCCGCGCCGCCGCGCCCTGCCTCCGCCCGCCGCCTTTCCGACCTGCCTCGGCCCGCCGACCTGCCTCGCCCTGTCGACGGCCCCCGCCCCGCCCCCCAGTTCCACCCCGCCGCCCCGTCTTCCGTCGCGAACCCTCCGCGCCCCGTCCATCCCCTGCCTCCGCACTACCGGGTCTGCCTGCACCGTCGCCCGAACCACGTGCACCACTGCGCGACCCGCCCGCAGCACCACCAGGCCCACCCGCACTGTCACCACCGCGCGACCCACCAGCACCACTACCTGTCCCGCCCACACCAACGACACCCGACCCACCAGCACCATTACCTGCCCCGCCCACACCAACGACACCCGGCTCACCCACACCACCGCGCGACCCACCAGCACCACCACTTGTCCCGCCCACATCACCACCGCATGGCTCGCCTGCATCGACTCCCGGCCTGCCGGAACCACCATCCGGTCCACCCCCACTACCGAACTCGCCCGCACCACCACCCCGCCCACCCACACCTCCGACACCCGGCTCACCCACACCACCACGCGGCTCGCCTGCATCGACTCCCGGCCTGCCGGAACCACCATCCGGTCCACCCCCACTACCGAACTCGCCCGCACCACCACCCCGCCCACCCACACCTCCGACACCCGGCTCACCCACACCACCACGCGGCTCGCCCACACCACCACGCGGCCTGCCGGAACCACCATCCGGTCCACCCCCACTACCGAACTCGCCCGCACCACCACCCCGCCCACCCACACCTCCGACACCCGGCTCACCCACACCACCACGCGGCTCGCCCACACCACCACGCGGCCTGCCTGCACCGTCACCATCCGGCCCGCTCACCAGCGCGGCCCCCGGGCCGAGATCACGACGCGGCAGTCGTTCATTGCCGCAACCATCCGACGAACTTTTCGGTGTCCGCGATCAGGTCGCGCATGCCACGGCCGATCGGTACGTGGGCGCCCGCGGTGGCGTCGCGCAAAGCGTCCACAACCCATTTGCCTTCGCGGGCAAGGTGTTTGTTGAGGTCGTCGACGCGGCCGCCGATACCCATCACCGCTAGGGCGACCATCGCGCGGGTCGTCTGCGCACCTTCGATATGGCGCTCGACGTCGCGGTGGTCCATGCCAGCGGCCAAGAGATTTCGACGCGCCCTGGCCAGGCTCGCCGCTTCCACGGCCGAGCGGCAGCAGGTGGCCACCAGTTCGTCGGCGATCGCCGGCGGCAGCTGTGGTGTGCGCACCAGTGAGCGCGCGTCGTCGAGGTAGCGGCGGATGGGGTCGCTGGACATCCGCACCTCCACCACCGAGCGCTCGCGCCGCTGCACCTCGAGGACGCTGGCGTCGAGTTGCATCCGCCGCACCGCCTCGGCCAGCCGCTCGTCATGGGTGAACACGATCACCTGCCGCGTCCACGCCATGACCTCGAGCACCCTGGCCAGCCCGTCCACCTTCGCCGGATCCATTGCCTGCACCGGATCATCGATCATGACGAAACGAAAGGGACTGTCCTCCACGGTCGCTCGCGGCAGGAACAGGGAAAGTCCAAGGGCGTGCAGCTCGCCTTGACTCATCACACCGAGCGCGGCCCCGTCCACCTCGTCCACGGTGACATCCAGCAGTACCCGGCGCGCGGTTCCGGCATTGCCCTGCAACCTGATCGCGCCGAGTTCGACATTGCTCTGCTGACGCAGCGTGCGCCAGACCCAGCGCGCCGTGGTCTCCAGCGGCGCCATCCGCTCACCGCGCAAACCTGCCGTCGCGGCTTTCAGCCAGTCCTCGGCGCGTTTGAGAGTGCGCAGTTCACCGCCGTTCGCAACGATCGCGCGCGCCCCGTCCAGCCAGGCGGTGATGCGCGGCACCAGCGGTGACCACACCTCGTCGAGGCGGTTCAATTCCTTGCGGGTGCCCTGCTGCAATAGCTCCAGCTCGTCGACCAGGCGCGCGTGCGCACCGCGCAGTCGATCGGGCAGGTCCGGGGAGTAGTCGGCGCCGGTCAGTGCCGCCCAGTCCGTCCAGGCTCGGCGGACCGCGGTGGTGTCGACGGTGGGCGGATTGCGCGGATCGAAATCCAGTTCCGGTGGAATATGTTCGGGCAGTGCGCGAGCGTCGCGGACGGCCTGCCGCAGCGCGTCGCGTGCGGTCGCGAGCGCGTCGACCCGGGAGGTCAGCTCGGTCATCGCCGCCTCGGCACCGCGCAACCACGCCGCGTCGAGTTCCCCGCGCCCACACACCGGACATGCGCATTCCCCGCTGGCGGCGACGTGATCGCGCGCCCGGCGCAGCAACTCCAGCACCCGCAGATCGGCCTCGGCGTCCGCGGTCGAATCGCGCGCGAGCACCGCACGGCACTGTTCGAGGCGCGCGGCAATGGCTTCGACCTCGGCACCGGTGGGCAAGGCGAGGCGCACGATCGCGCGCAACCCGTCCGGACCGACCGGATGTTCGGCCGTGCCGAGCACTTCACGGCCGATCGCGGTGAGGTCGGGCCGGTCCGGGCGCAGCAGCGCCGCCATCCGGACCGCGCGATCGTCGGCCACCGTCTCCAGTGCGGCGACCAGTTCGATACGTTCCTGGCGCGAATCCCGCACGGCGCGTTCGAGTTCCAGTCGACGAGTGCGGATTCGCTCCTGCGCCACGGTCAGTTCGTCGAGGCCGAGCAGCCGGTGCAGCGCGTCGAACAGGTCGCTCGGCTTACCGTCGACGAGTGCGCCGAGTTCGCTGTAGGACAGGAAGGGTCGGTACAGCTCCAGCAGACCGGCCCAGCGCGCACCATCGAAATCCGTTGGCGCGGTATCGGGTCGCTGTTCGGTCCAGTGCGCCTGACCCAGTTCCGCCTGCGGTGCCCATTCTTTGGCGATGGTCAGCTCGGGAACGGCTCCGGTGGTGAGCAATTCGAGGTCGATCCGCGCCGATGCGCCGTCGTGCAGATTCCGCCAGCCCTCGCGCCAGGCCGCCGACCGGCCGTCCCAACGGCGATTGCTGCCGGTGAGCACCAGTTCGGCGGCCTCGGCGAAGCTGGACTTGCCACTTCCATTGCGCCCGACCACCAGGGTGAGGCCGGGGCCGGGCGGCAGCTCGAGGGTCGCCTCGGGGCCGATGCCGCGGAAGCCGCGCACCCGAATCGCGCGCAGGAAGATTCCGGAACCGTCGAATTCGGTTGCCAGATCATCGGATTCGCTGCCGCCGAGGGCGCGCAGCACCGCATGTGCGACATCGGGGGTGACGGCCGGATCAGCGGCGAGCCGCCGGGATACCACCTCGGTCAGGCGCGGCACCGTCGTCGCAGGATCTGTTCCCGGATCTGAACGCATAGGCAACCCCCTATACCACCGAACCGCGGCAAGTCCTCCAACCCCGAACCGGGTATCACTGTCGAAAGCTGAGCGAAACGCTACCCGATGGTGTCGAATTCGCCCACAGCAGTGCCAGTTCGAAGAGTGGGGAGCGAATCTGCCCGCGGGGATGGTATGGCCATCGAACAGGCTGGGCCCCGCTCGATGTCCACCCCTCGCCAACCCCGGCGGGCAGCTCGATGGTGTGTCACCCGATTTGGGTGGCTCGGTCGGAGCCGAACAGGACAGAATGCCAGAATCGGACAACCAGCGCAAGGTTGCGATGCCACCGAATATGGCTTTCGCGCAGCGTTTTCCGGGAAAAATATCCGTTCACCACCCAACTTGTCGGTGGGCCGGGGTAGAAATCCGTCAACCGAGAAACGGGGGAAATATGACGCACACTCGATCCGGAGCCGCCGGATGAACCAGGCGGGAGCAGTCAAATGACCGCGCCATGGACCGAAGACCAGGTCAACGCATTGGCGCCTGATGCGAGTTCACTCGCCGCGGCGCGCAAGCTCGCCGGGCGCTGGCACGGCACCGGCCGGTCGGATACCGCGCTGTGGGGCCTGTGCAAAGGCAGCGGAGCCAAGCCCTATCAGACGATCGTCGATCTGGCGGGGCCCGCGTACAAATGCTCGTGTCCCAGCCGCAAGTTCCCGTGCAAGCATGCCCTATCGCTCTTGCTGAACTGGTCGGGTGGCGCGGTCGCGGAAACCGCGCCGATCGCGGACTTCGCGGCGGAATGGATCAACGCACGCGCGGCCCGCGCCGCCCAGCCCGCCAAGGACCCACAGGCCCGCACTGCGAACCCGGCGACCGCCGAACAGCGGCGGGTGCGCGTGACCGCGGGACTGGAGGAGCTCGACATCTGGCTCGGTGATCAGGTGCGCACCGGGCTGGCGCAGACCGATCGCTCGTTCCGGGCCTTCGAGGCGATCGCGGCCAGGATGGTCGACGCACAAGCGCCGGGCGTCGCGGCCGCGCTGCGACAGCTGCCGACCACGGTGGTGAACCGGGCGGACTGGCCGGACGTCGTGCTGGCCGAATACGCCAGGCTGCATCTGCTGGTCGCCGCCCACCGTCGCCTCGACGAGCTGTCCCCGGAACTGCAGGCCGGCATCCGGGCCCATATCGGCTATCCAATGCCCGCCGAGACCGTGCGCGCCGAACGGGCGCTCCGGGACCAATGGCAGGTCCTCGGCATCCGCACCAGCGAGGAGGAGCGGCTCTATACCCGCCGAACCTGGTTGTACGGCAGGCAGACTCGGCGCTGGGCCATGCTGCTGGAGCACTCCTTCGGTGCGCCGAACTTCTCGACGGAGGTGCCGCTGCCCGGCATGATGGCCGACGCGGAGCTGCACTACTACCCGAGCGGTGCGCCGCTGCGCGCGTTGTGGGGTGAGCGGCACGGTGCGGCCGAACCGTTCACCACACTGCCGGTGCTCGACGGGACGATCGCCGCCGCGCTCGCCGAGCATGCCAGGGCACTGAGTGGTGACCCTTGGCTGCGGTCGTGTCCGGTGCTGCTCACCGATGTCGTGCCGGTGTGGACCGAAAACGGCTGGTACATTACCGAATCCGACGGTACCGCACTGCCCGTCGCGGCCACCGAGCAGCCCTGGCGGCTACTCGGGGTATCGGGCGGACATCCGGTGACGCTGGCTGCCGAGTGGAGTGTCGCCGGATTGGTCCCGATCTCGGCGTTCATCGCGGGGGAGATCATCGATGTCGGCAGCACGGACTACCCGACACGTAGCACGTCGGATTCACCCGCCGCGCCGCTGTCGGAGGATCTGACCTCGGTGGCCTTGCTCGGCACGGCCCGCAGAGCATTGGATACCGCACGGCTGGACGCGCCGGTCGCGGCGGCGGCGACGCGGCTGCGCAGCGACCCCGCGCTGATACTGCTCGAATCGGCGGCACTGCGCGGCGCCTTCGCCCGCGGCGGCACCTCCGTCGCCAGGGCGACCAGGCCCGAACCCGCCGAGGATGACGCTCGGCGACTCATGCCACGGGCCGCGGCCGCCCGGCTGTCCCGGCTGCTGCGCGACCGGTCCGCCTTCCTGCCCGAATGGTTCACCGCCGCAGCACCATTCGACTATCGCGCGCCGGACGCGCTGTGCAGCCTGCTGCTCGAGCAGGCGAAGGCGAACATCGAGCTGCGCGAGCCACTGCTGCGCCTGGCCGGAACCCGCGGTCGATGGCTGGCCGACCGGCATCCGGTATGGCGAGACCTGGTGCGGCAGATGCACTCCGACGCGCCGACCGAACAGAGCTGGCAGTTCGGTCAGCCACCCGAACGCCGGGAATGGCTGGCCGAGCTGCGTCGTCGCGATGCCGATGCGGCGCGGGCCGCACTGGCCGCGTCCTGGCCGAAGGAATCCGGTCCGCTGAAGGCGGAGCTGCTCGCCGTACTCGCCGACGGGCTTTCGGCCGCCGATGAACCACTGCTGGAAACGGCGCTGGACGATCGGCGATCGGATGTCCGGCGAATCGCGGCGGGGCTGCTACCGCTGCTGCCGAATTCGGCATACGCCGAGCGCATGATGCGACGGGCTGGGGACTGGGTGAGTGTCGAACACCAACTGCTGCATCCGAATCTGGTTGTCCGCGTTCCAGAGGAACTCGACGACGCCGACCGCAGAGACGGCATCACCGATCGCACCGTGGAATTCACCTATCGCTGGGATGGCACACCGGACCTGCGCGCCGGACGGCTGCGCCAACTCATCGCCGCGACACCGCTGGTGCACTGGGAGTCCGCGCTCGGCGCACCGGATAAGGCCACCCAGGCCAAGATCGTCGATCGGTTCCGGCAACCGCTGTTCGACGGCTGGGTGGATGCCGCATTGGCACAACACGATCCGACCTGGGCGCGGGCGCTGTTCGATGCCGGAGTGCCGACCGATCTGGCGATGCTGCGGCGACGCGAACTGTTCGCACTGCTGCCGCTGCCCGATCGCACCCGGCATCTGCTCCAACTCGACGGCGCATGGCTCTCCGAGCTGGAGGCCCTGCTGCCTGCCATGGGTCATCCGTGGCCGGAACCCCTTGCCCAACACCTGCTGCTGTTGTTGTTCGAACGCGCGCGTGCCGCGGCCAAACGCCCCGAGGCGCACGGCACCGGCCCGAGCGCACACCGCTCGCTGCTCGCCGCGGCGGCCGTGCACCTACCCGTCGGCGCGGCACGCGCGGCCACCGTGGTGGCTCGCAAGTGCGCCGACCCGAACTGGGAACGAGCCTTCGATCAGCTCGCCCATGACCTCAACCACCGCTCGATGATGCTCGAGGAGCTGCAGTGACCACCACCACCACCGCCGACACCACGCCGGAGCTGTTGCGCCCGCATGCCGAACAGGCCTTTGCCGAGGAACTGCGGGCACTTGCGGCGCTCGACGATCGGCCGCGTCCACCATCCTGGCAGCTGTCGCCGTGGGCGGTGGTCACCTATCTGCTCGGCGGCACACTCGACGACGGCACAGTGATCAGCCCCAAGTATGTCGGGCCGCGCAGGCTCATGGAGGTCGCGGTCGCGACCCTGGCGACCGATCGGGCGCTGCTGCTACTCGGTGTTCCCGGCACCGCGAAAACCTGGGTATCGGAACATCTTTCGGCCGCCATCAGCGGTGCGTCGACGCTGCTCGTGCAGGGCACATCGGGCACCGCCGAAGAGGCGATCCGCTACGGCTGGAATTACGCGCGCCTGCTCGCCGAGGGCCCGAGTGAGGGTGCGCTGGTGCCCTCACCGGTGATGACCGCGATGAGCCGCGGCGCGATCGCCCGCATCGAAGAACTCACCCGTATCCCGTCCGACGTGCAGGACGCGCTGATCACCGTGCTGTCGGAGAAGACGCTGCCGGTACCGGAACTCGGCATGGAGGTGCAGGCCGCCAAGGGCTTCAACGTCATCGCCACCGCCAATGACCGCGACCGAGGCGTCAACGATCTCTCCTCGGCGCTGCGCCGCCGCTTCAACACGGTGGTGCTGCCGCTGCCCGCCAGCGAGGACGAGGAGGTCGCCATTGTCACCCGCCGCGTCGAGCAGCTCGGCTCGGCACTCGAACTGCCGACCGTCCCCGCCGCGGCCGAGGAGGTGCGCCGCGTGGTGCGCGTGTTCCGGGAGCTGCGCTCCGGTATGACTGCCGACGGCCGCACCAAACTCAAATCCCCCTCCGGCACCCTGTCCACCGCCGAAGCGATCTCGGTGATCACCAATGGCATCGCACTGTCGGCCCATTTCGGCGACGGCACGCTGCGTGCCTCCGATATCGCGGGCGCGGTTCTCGGCTCGGTCATCAAGGATCCGGTGGCCGACGCCGTCATCTGGACCGAATATTTGGAAGCCGTTGTCCGTGAACGCCCCGACTGGTCCGACTTCTACCGCGCCTGCCGCGAGGTCACCGGATGAGGTTGCGGCCGAAGCCAATCAGCTGCCGCAAGATGATCCCGCGACACCGCATGTTCAGCCCGGGGGTAACAGGGTGACACAGACACACACCGCAGCCGACGATTCGGCTCCGGACATCCGCTACGACACCACGCAGAGTGGCCCGGTGACCAGGATCTTCGGCATCCGCCACCACGGCCCTGGTTCGGCCAGATCGCTGCGCACCGCATTGGAGAAATTCCGGCCGGATACGATTCTGATCGAGGGCCCGGCCGATGCGGACCCGCTCGTCGGCTATGTTGCGGCCGAGGGGATGTCGCCGCCGGTCGCACTGCTGGCCTATGTGCCGGATGCGCCAGCCAAGGCCGCGTTCTGGCCGTACGCGGTGTTCTCGCCGGAATGGCAGGCACTGCGGTATGCCGTCGAAAACGGTGTGCCGGTGCGCTTCTGCGATCTGCCAGCGAGCGCCGCACTAGCCGCCGAGGACGAACCGGGTGATCGCATCGACCCGCTGGCCGAACTGGCGGCCGCGGGTGGCTACGACGATGCCGAGCGCTGGTGGGACGCGGTGGTCGAATCCGTCGCCGATGCAGACGCTTTCGACGCGATCACCGAGGCGATGGGCGCGCTGCGGGAAGCCGCCGAACAAGGCGGGTTCGCGATCGGAACTGCCACAGGCACAAGCGAAGACCATGCGCCTGACGTCCGGCGCCTTGGGCCGCCTGCGCACGGACGAGACGTTGCGCCTGGCGTCCAGACGCGTGAGAGCTCGGCCGAAGGTGACACAGTCGAAGCGATCGGCCGTGAAGTCACTGTGCGCGAACCGACACGGCCCGAAGGCACGGGCACAAGCGCAGGCTTTTCGCCGGACGACGCGTCTGGCTTCCAAACGCATGACAGCGCAACCACAGGCGACTCAGTCGGCGGAGAAGACGCTGCGCGCGAGACAATAACGCCCGAAGGCACCGGCACAACCGCGGATGCTTCGCTGGACGATGCGCACGACAGCCCGACTGCAGGCGACTCGGTCGGCGAAGCGATCGGACCCGAAGACACTGTGCGCGAACCGATAGGGTTCGACCGCATCGACGCGCACACGCTGCGGCGTGAGGCGTACATGCGACAGACGATGCGCAAAGCGTTGAAGGCGGGGTCGCAGCGGCTCGCCGTGGTGTGTGGAGCCTGGCACGCACCGGCATTGACCGGGAAGCTGGGGCCTGCGACGGCGGATACCAAGCTGCTCAAGGGGGTTCCGAAGGTCAAGGCGACGGTGACGTGGGTGCCGTGGACGCATTCGCGGCTGGCGAGCACGTCCGGATACGGCGCTGGCATTACCTCGCCGGGCTGGTATCACCACCTGTTCACCGAGACCGAGCAGCCGATCGCGCGCTGGCTGACCAAGGTGGCCGGGGTGCTGCGCGCCCACGATCTGCCTGTCTCCAGCGCGCACATCATCGAATCCGTTCGGCTCGCCGATACCCTCGCGGTGCTGCGGGCCCGGCCGTTGGCAGGTCTGTCGGAGGTCACCGAGGCCGTGCGGTCGGTAATGTGCGCGGGCGACGAGACCATGCTGCGGCTGGTCGCGACCGAACTGGTGGTCGGCGAGGCGCTCGGCGGCGTACCCGAGGGCACGCCGACGGTCCCGCTGGATGCCGATCTACGCGCCCGGATTCGCACACTTCGCCTCAAACAGGAAGCCCTGTCGCGCAACCTCGATCTCGACCTGCGCAAGGAACGTGAGGTCGAACGCTCGCGGCTGCTGCACCGGCTGCGGGTGCTCGGCATCGACTGGGGCACACCGACCACCGGCGAAGTCCGCAGTACCGGCACCTTTCGGGAGAGCTGGGCGCTGCAGTGGCGACCCGAATTCGCGGTCTCGATCATCGAGGCCTCGCGCTGGGGCACCACCATCGCCACCGCGGCCGAGGCCAAAATCCTCGATACCGCGAGTCGCACGGAGGCCACCGTCGGCGATCTCACTGCCGCACTGGAGGTGGCGCTGCTCGCCGACCTCGGCGGCGCCACCGACGGCCTGATCACCCGCCTGGAATCCGCGGCGGCCCTCGATCACGACGTGACCCATCTACTGGCCGCCCTCCCCGGCCTGACCCGCACGCTGCGCTACGGCGATGTGCGCGGCACCGACACCAAGGCGCTCGCCCACGTCGCCGACGGCCTGCTCGTGCGCATCTGCGCGGGCCTGCCCGGCGCGGTCACCGGCCTCGATACCGAAGCCGCCGAACAACTCCGCGCCCAGATCGATGCCGCGCACACCGCCATCCACACTCGCGACGACGACTGGGCCACCGGCGAATGGCTGGCCGCCCTGCGCCGCCTCGCCGACCGCGACGACGTGCACGGCGCTCTCGTCGGCCGCGCCGTCCGACTGCTCGCCGACGCCGGGCGCATCGACGAATCCGATTCCGCGCGCCGACTTTCCGCCGCACTCTCGATCGGCAATACCGCCGCGGCCAAGGCCGCCTGGATCGACGGCTTCCTTGGCGGTCGCGGACTGCTACTCGTCCACGACCGAGAGTTACTGCGCCTCATCGACGATTGGCTGCGCGGCCTCGGCGACGATATGTTCGTCGAAATCCTGCCCCTGCTCCGCCGTACCTTCGGCGCCTTCGAATCCGGAGAACGCCGCGCCATCGGCCAGGCCGTGCGCGACGGCGGCGTACTAGCAGGGTCCACCGGCGACGGCACGGTTTTCGATATCGAGCGCGGTCTCCTCGCAATGCGCACTGTCGCAGACATCTTGGGGGTGCCGGCATGAGCCCGACAGCATCTGGCCGACTTGCGCCCCTGCTCGCCCCGACATCCGACGCGGCGGCGAAACCGGCTGCCCACCGGCGGCCGAATGCGCATGCCCTCGACCAGCCCCATGTGGCGACATCACACCGCCACCGACCTCCCCGGAGTAGCCCGATGACCACCATCGACAAAACCCAAGCCAGGCATCGGCGTTTGGTCCTCGACCAGCACACCATGTGGCGGCATTGCGCCACCGACCTTCCCGGAGTGGCCGGATGACCGCGATCGATGAAACCCAGGCCAGGCGTTGGCGTTTGGTCCTCGGCACCGCCGCCGAGCAGCCGCTCGGCGATCTCGGATCCGCCGACGACGAGGCAATGGACCGCGCGCTGTCGGCCCTCTACAACACCGGCGACGACCAGAACTCAGGTAAGCGCTCCGCCGGTCTCGGCGGCTCGGCCCCCAAGGTGGCCCGCTGGCTCGGCGATATTCGCACCTACTTCCCGTCCACCGTGGTCGAGGTCATGCAGCGCGATGCGGTCGATCGGCTGAACCTGACCCAGCTCCTACTGGAGCCGGAACTGCTCGAGGCGGTGGAGCCCGATGTGCACCTGGTCGGCACCCTGCTCAGCCTCAATCGGGTGATGCCCGAAACCACCAAGGCGACAGCGCGAATGGTGGTCGAGAAGGTGGTCCGCGAGATCGAACAGCGCATCGCCGCACATACCGTCGCCGCGGTCTCCGGCGCACTGAACCGCGCCGCCCGCGTCAGCCGGCCTCGACTGCGCGATATCGACTGGGACCGCACCATCCGCGCGAACCTCGCCAACTATCTGCCCGAATATCGCACCGTCGTCCCCGAGCGCCTGATCGGCTACGGCCGCAAGGCGCAGGCGGTGCGCCGCGATGTGGTGCTGGCCATCGATCAATCCGGTTCGATGGCCTCCAGCGTCGTCTACGCCTCGGTCTTCGGCGCGGTGCTCGCCTCCATGCGCTCGCTGAAAACCTCGCTGGTCGTCTTCGACACCGAAGTCGTCGACCTGACCGAACAACTCACCGATCCGGTCGAGGTGCTCTTCGGCACCCAACTCGGCGGCGGCACCGATATCAACCGCGCCATCGCCTACTCCCAATCGCTGATCACCCGCCCCGCCGACACGCTGTTCGTCCTCATATCCGACCTCTACGAGGGCGGCATTCGCGAAGAGATGCTGCGACGGGTGAACTCCATGCGGGAATCCGGCGTCCAAGTGGTGGTCCTGCTCGCTCTCTCCGACGACGGCGCTCCTGCCTTCGACCACGACAATGCCGCCGCCCTCGCCGCCCTCGGCATCCCCGCGTTCGCCTGCACGCCGGACAAGTTCCCGGATCTACTCGCCTTGGCCCTGGACCGTGGCGACGTCCAGGCCTGGGCCAACCGGAACACCTGACGGACTCAACTACCTGATGACAGGCTGACCACACTTTGAAGCATCGACAGGAATTTGACGCCGACATCCAGAATCGTGTCGAACGCGGTGATGAAAGCCATGGTCGGACTCCTTGTCTGAACCGGGCAAACAAATCAGCCCGTCGATGGTACGCCCGAGTTGATCTTGTTTTGCTCGTTTGCGGTGGTCAGCGCGTCGGGAGCAATTCCGGACGGACCGGGCCCATGGCACCCCACGCGGTGGCCGACGCGGGCACGACCAGCGGATGCAATAGCGACGCCAATCCGAGCAGGACAACCGCGACGATCGCGTCGAGCCAATAGTGATTGCCGGTGCCGACCACGACCACCGTCGTGAGCACCGGATGCGCCAGCGCCAGCCACCGCCAGCTGCCACGGGTCGCGGCCACCACCGCGAAGGCGAGCAGCAGTGCCCACCCGACGTGCAGGGAGGGCATGGCCGCGAACTGATTGGAGAGGCCGCCGGATTCCGGAGAGCCGTAGACGGATTGGCCGTGTATCGCGGCGAGGTCGACGAATCCGTACTCGGGCAGCATGCGCGGCGGCGCGAGCGGCATCAGCATATGCACCGCCAGCGCGGCCGCGGTCAATGCCACCATCAGGTTTCGAGTCCATCGATAGTGCTCGGGCCGAAAGACCCACAGCCACAGCAGTACACCGACCGCGACCGTGAAATGCGCGGTGGCGTAATAAAAGTTGGCCCCTACCGCGAGAAAGTCCCGATGCAGGAACACGCTCTGCACCGTGGTCTCCTCCGGCAGCCCGAGCGCATCCTCGATGCTCAGCATGTTCCTGGCATTCCCGAGTGCGCGCACGGTGTCGTCGGCGGTGACCATTCGCCCGACCCGATAGGCCAGATACAGCACAGTTATCAGCGCGAGCTGCCGAACCGCCTCGCCGCCGCGGCCGTGCACCGCCGCCCTCATCTTCTCGGCGATACCGCCGAACGCGGGCGAAAAGCCCACACTCGGTCCACCGAGACCCGCTGCCACCATCGCCAGCGGCCTCCTTACCCATCGAACCCCAGGCCGTAATCAGACGTTAAACGGAGTAGTAGCCTCCGGTTACCGTAGCACCGATCGTTAGGCAGGCTCAGCAACTTGTGATCTGAGAGACACAACGCGTCGCATCGCACGTATGGCCGCGCGACTTCGACTCACCGCAGCAGGCCGATCCGGTGCGATGGCCGCGGCCGGTGCGGTGAGCACCGGCCCCTCGAACAGCGCCCGCACTCTGTCGTTCGCGGACGCCTGCACCAGACCGCGACCGGTCGGGCTCCGTCGGAAGGCCAGCAGCACAACGCACAACGGGCTCCGTTGAGTCGTTGTCACCTACTCCTTGCGACAGCGACTCAACGGAGCCCGTTCACGACATCCGCTATGGGCCTGGCAGCGGCTATGACCGCGATGCCATCCCACCCGAGCGCTCGACGCCGGTCGGCATCGAACGCTCGGGAACAGACCTATAGATCCGCGATGGCGGCCAGTGGTGGCGTCCGGGCGGCCCGGATACCCGGCCACAGCGCGGCGAGCACACCGACCACGGCCGAGCTGACCAGCACCAGCACCAGTTGGCTCCACGGAATGGCGATCTCATCGAGCCCCAGGTCACGCAGCGTGCGCAGGAAGCCGACACCGAGGCCCAAGCCGAGCAGCATCCCGACAATCGCCCCGAACACCGCGATCAGCATGGATTCCAGATAGATGGTCCGGCGCACCTGCGCCCGCTGCATACCCACCGCCCGGAGCATGCCGATCTCCCTGCGCCGCTCCACCACCGACAGCGCCAGGGTATTGACGATGCCGAGGATGGCGATCACCACCGCCAGCGCGAGCAGTCCGTAGAGGATGGCCAGCAGCGTATTGATCTGCTTGCCCTGCGCGCCCTTGAACTCCTCCCGGTCCAGCACCTGGACCACGACGAACTGTTCGGTGGCGTTCTCCAGGTCGGTGCGCATCTGGGGCAGATCGGCGCCCGGCTTCGCCTTGACGAACATGAACAGGTTGGTCCGGAAGTTGACCGGCATCACCTCGTCGTACATGACCGGCGACACCACCATCGAGCCGAGCAGCGGCGTCTTCTTGTAGACGCCGACCACCTTGACCGCAATCTTCTTGAACCCGAGGCTGGTCACGGTGACCTGATCGCCGAGCTTCCAGCCGCGCTTATCGGCCTCGTCCTGCGACACCATGACATCGTGACCGCCCAACGTGCTGGTGCCCTCGAGCATGTCGTAGTTCAGGACACTGTCGACCGCGCCGTCGAATTCGGTGCCGCCGATCTGGTCATCGCCGACCTTGACGGCGACACCGCGCAGCCCGACCACCTCGGCAACGCCGGGCACCGACTTGCGCACCGCGTCACCGGCACCGAGCGGCACACCGATCAGCTGCGGCCCGGACAGCACATAGTCGGCCTTCACACCCTTGTCGACGAGCACGCCGACGCTCGCCTTCGCCGACGCGCCCAGCATGCCGATTGCGGTCACCAGCATCAGACCGAGGGTGAGCGCGAAAGCCGTTGCCGCAGTGCGCCGCGGATTGCGCGCGGCATTATTGCGCGACATCCGCCCGATCGGTCCGAACGGCCGCAGCAGCGTCCCGAGCACGCCGACCACCGGCCGCGACAGCGCGGGCGCGGCGAGCAGCACCGCGAAGATCAAGCCGAGCGCGCCGATCCCGACCGTCAAAGCGGCATTGCCGCCGGTCTTCTGCGCGCCGAGTACAACGAGCGCCGCACCGGCGACGGCGAGCACCGTGCCGACCCCGGTCCGGACCCGCAGCGACTCTCCGTGCGAGGCGAACTCCTCGCGCATGGCCTCCACCGGCGGAATCTTGGCGGCGCGGCGAGCGGGCGCATAGGCGCTGACCACCGTCACCAACAGCCCGACCAGCATTCCGACGATCACGGTGCGCGGCAGCACGGTGAGCGAACCGGTCGGCAATCCGAGATCGAATGCGTTGAGCAGGGCCGAGAGCCCGAAGGCCAGACCGATGCCGCACGCCAAACCGATTGCGCTGCCGATCAACCCGATGACGAAGGCCTCGGCGACCACCGAGGTGCCGACCTGTTGTCGGCTGGCCCCCACGGCGCGCAGCAGGGCCAGCTCGCGCAACCGCTGGGCCACGATCATCGAGAAGGTGTTGTAGATGATGAAGGTGCCGACGATCAGCGCGATCGCGCCGAAGGCGAGCAGGAAGTAGTTGATGAAGTTGAGCGCGTTGGAGACTTCCTTCTTCAGATCGGCGCGCACCTGATCGCCGTTCTGCACCTTGTAATCCGGGTATATGAGGGCGAGCTTGTCGCGCAGGTCGTCGCCAGGTATCCCGGTGGCGGCGATATCGACGTAGGCCACATGCGAGCCGTCGGTGAACAGCTTGCGCGCTTGTGCGTCGTCGAACAGCACGCCGATGAATCCACCGGTGTCGGAAGGGACTTCGTAGATGCCGGTGAGGGTGACATCGATCGGGCCGCCGTTGGAGGGAATCAGCACCTTGGTCTTGTCCCCGACGTGCAGACCCGCGCGTTCCGCACCACCGGTATTGAGCGCGATCTCGCCTTCGCGGGCCGGTGGCGCGCCCTGCACGAACTTGTCCGGTTCGGCGACCGCTTTATCCGGCGGGATATAGGACTGGCCGAAGGTCGGTGCGCCACCGGTCTGTACGGCCTTTTTCCCGTCGGGATAGAGCAGTACCAGTGGTCCGTTGACGCTCGGTGCGACGGCCCGCACACCGGGCATCTTCGCGATATCGTCGACCACGCTCAGCGGAATGCCCTGGGCCTGTTGCTTTTGCGGGCTCACCCGCACATCGACGCCCTTGGCCTGATTGGCGAAAATGCCGTCGAAGGTGCGCTGCAGGGTGTCGGTGAAGACGAATGAGCCAGCGATGAAGGCGGTTCCGAGCACCACCGAGAGCAGGGTCAGCGCTAGTCGCACCTTGTGCGCCGCGAGATTGCGCAAGACCACCTTGCGCATCGGTTTGCCACTCATTACGCCTGCTCCAGCGACTTCATCTTGTCGAGCACCGATTCGGCGGTCGGATCGCGCAGTTCGTCGACGATGCGACCGTCGGCGAGGAACACCACCCGGTCGGCGTATCCCGCGGCATGCGGCTCGTGGGTGACGATGACGACCGTCTGCCCGAATTCATCCACCGCCGCGCGCAGGATAGTGAGCACCTCCTCCGAGGCGCGGGAGTCGAGGTTGCCGGTCGGCTCATCGCCGAAGACGATCTCCGGCTTTCCGGCCAGCGCTCGCGCACAGGCCACGCGCTGCTGCTGTCCGCCGGAGAGTTCGCTCGGGCGGTGGGTGAGCCGGTCGGTCAGCCCGAGTCGCTTGATCACCGTGTCCAGCCAGTCCTGGTCGGGCTTACGTCCGGCGATATCCAGCGGCAGTGTGATGTTCTCCTGCGCGGTCAGCGTCGGAACCAGGTTGAACGCCTGGAAGACGAAGCCGATGCGGTCGCGTCGCAGCCGGGTCATCTGCTTGTCCGAGAGCCCGGCCAGATCGGTATCGCCGATCCGCACGGTGCCGGTGGTGGAGCTGTCCAGGCCGGCCAGGCAGTGCATCAGGGTCGACTTACCCGATCCGGAGGGCCCCATGATCGCGGTGAACTCCCCCTTCGCGAATTCGGCCGATACCCCATCCAGTGCCCTGACCTGTGTATCTCCGGATCCATAGACCTTGACCAGGTCGATGGCGCGGGCCGCCACCTCGGTGGCGGCGGCCGATTTTTCGAGGTCGGCGCCTAGGGCGTGCGAAGTCATGCGTTCAGTCTGTCTGCCATCGCGTGCCCGCGCCATCAGGGACCTCCCCCAAGTCTCGAGGTCTCAATGAACCCTTAGAACTACTCCCCCCGGTCGAGGCCGAAGACCGTCGGGTCCGCCGCGAGGTCGCGGAAGTAGCGCGCCGCGTCCGGCACCAACCGTCGTTCGGTCAGATCGAGCAGACCGCCGACGCCGACGATCTTCGCGGAGACCGTGCCATCGGTCCTGCGGATCTCCTGCCGGGTCTGGTGGGTCTTGCCGTCCCACACGAAATCGCATGTGACCGTGACCTCGTCGCCGACGAACAACTCCTGTTCGAAGGTGAGCGTCACCTGCAGCGCGATCGGCCCGACCCCCGCGGCCCGCAGCTTCTCCTGGGTCAAGCCGCCCTGTTGCAGACAGGCCCAGCGCGCACGTTCCGCGTATTGCAGATAGACGGCCATGTTCATATGCCCGTTGCCATCGATGTCCTCGGGCGAGACGGTGATAGGGAGAGCGAACGCCATGGGCGTACGGTAGCGGCGGGGTCCGACAAGAATCCGCCGCTACCGCCGGTGCGCTCACGCTTTGATGAACTCGACGATGTCGGCGTTGAGCTGCTCGGCATGCGAGATCATGATGCCGTGCCCGGTGGCCGGGTATTCCTTGTAGGTGTTGCTCGGAATCAGTTCCTTGATCACCCGCCCGCACAGATCGATCGGCGCGGAGGCGTCGGCATCGCCGTGAATTACCAACGTGGGCAGTGTGATCGCGCGCAGCTCGTCGCGGAAATCGGAGGTGTAGATCGTATTCATGATCTCGTCCGCCGCCAGCAGCGAGCAGTCCATGCACTTCTGGACCATCCACGCGATCCGCGCGGAGGACACCTGATTGCCCAGATGCGTCGCGAAGAACGCCTGCGCGTTCTGCTCCATCCACAGCGGCCGGTCCGCGGCACGGGCCGCGCCCACCGCATCGAAGACGGCCCGCGGCACACCGTTCGGGTTGTCCTCGGCCTGCGCGAAGTACGGCATGGTCACCGAGACCAGCGCGATTCGGCTGATCCGGTCGCTGCCGTGCCGGGTCAGGTAGCGGATGAGTTCACCGCCCGCCATCGAATGCGCGATCACCGTCACCTCGCGCAGATCGAGATGTTCCAGGAAGGCGGCCAGATCCTCGGCCAGGGTGTCGTAGTCGTACCCGTGCCCGACCCAGTCCGACTTGCCGTGTCCGCGCCGGTCGTAGGACAGGCACCGCAGCCCCTGCTTGGACAGCGGCAGCATCTGCAGCTCCCACGAACTGCTGCTCAACCAGCCACCGGCCATGAACAGCACCGGTTGCCCGGAACCCCAGTCCTGGTAGTGCAGGGTGGTGCCGTCGTGCGATTCGAAGTAGGGCATCGGTTTCTCCAATCATCAGGTACCCCACCATCATTGCGGCTTCTGATAATGAAGTCGATTACCTCCCGGGTAAATGCACTACTTCAGGATGAGCAGCGCCGACTTCTCGATGCGGTCGGCGATTTCGGAGTAGGAGGCATAGCCCATGCCAGCGCGGACCAGAGCACCCGCGTAGACGAGTTCCAGGGATTCGATCACGTCCGGATCGGCCGCGGGGCCCAGCGCGCGCATCAGCCGTTTGCGGATCTCCATCCCGATCCGCGCCCGCAGATGGGCCACATCCGGATCGCGGCCGAGCAGGGCGCTGGTCACCGCACCGGAGAGTTCCTGTTCGTCGGCGACGAGCATGGCGATATTGCGGAGTTCGGCGACGACCCGGACGGTGGGGTCCGGATCGTCGCTCACCGGAGCCGAATTGGCGAACAGACGGCGCCAGAAGATCTCCGCGACGAGGTGTTCCTTCGACGAGAAGTAGGTGTATGCCGTGGCGGTGCCGACACCGGCCGCCGCGGCGACCATGCGGATGGTCATCCCCGCGAAGCCTTCGCGCGCAAGCACTTCCACGGCGGCCTTGGTGAGCTTGTCGACGGTGTCGGCCTGCTTCTCGGTGAGGCGACGCCGGGTCGCCTCCAGGATGATGGACTCGCCTTCGGACATGTGTCTAGATCCTACTTTGCGGCCGCGCGACCGGCACGTCGGCCATAGAAGCTGCCGTCGCCGAGGGACGCACCGCTGACATAGCCACCGGCACACAGTCCGGAGGTGCAGCGGCCCGCGGCGAACAGGCCGGGAATCGATTCGCCCGAGACGTGCAGTACCCGGGAATCGAGGTCGGTACGCAATCCGCCGAGGGTGAAACCCGCGGTGAATCCCCGCATATCGAAGGCCGCGAGCGGCGTGCCGATCGGCTCGACCCACTCCGGCTTCTTACCGAGCAACGGATCCTTGCCATGGGCGGCGTGCAGGTTGTAGCAGTCGACGGTGCCCTGCAGCGCCTGCTCCGGCAGGCCCATATCCGATTCCAACTCCGCGACCGTCTCCGCCGCCCAGGTCGGCGGCTGCCGGAAGAACGGCGTCGACGTGACGGTCGCCAGCGCGGCCTCGAGCGCTTGCTCGTCGATGACCAGATACGCCTGATTCTCCTGCTGGATCAGCGTTGCCTGCCCGATCCGCCCCGGATAGGTGTCCTCCGGGATATAGCGCTGGCCGCGGCCGTTGACCAGAATGCCGCGCGCCAACATCTGCGGATCGCCGAAGAACGCCACCTCGGTGGCATCCATATGCGCCAGTTCCGCACCGAGTGCCTGCGCGAGCAGGATGCCGATGCCGTCGTGTTCCTCGATGGCGGCGGCGGGGCGTCCGATCAGCCGCGGCGCATAGGTCTCGATCATCTGCTTGTGATAGGCGAAGCTGCCGGTGGCGAGCACGACCCCGCGCTCGGCGCGGATCGCGACCTCCTTGCCGAAGTGCGTCGCGATGAGTCCGACCACGCGGTCGGTGTCGTCGATGACCAGCCGGCGGATCCTGGTGTCGTATTCGACACGCACACCGAGGCTTTCGGCCGTCTCGGCCAGCGGCTTCATCAGCATGTAGCCGCCGCTCTTGGCACCGATTTTCTTATCGGCCATCCGCGGAACGTGCCCACGCGGAGCGGGTTTCGCGATGGCGTTGAACGGCGCGGCATTCTCGCCGCCGGAGTACATCAGCCCCTCGTCGTGCGGCGGCTCCCAGCCGGGCTCGCCCCAGAACGCCTCCTTGAACGGCACACCGCAGGAGACGAGCCAGTTGTAGTGCTCGACGCTGTTCTGGCAGTAGTCCGCGATCTTGGCCGTGTCCTGTCCCGGCCCGAGTGCGGCCTGCAGGAACGTCTCCATATTCTCCGGTGTGTCCTCGAAGCCGAGGGCACGCTGCAGGGGCGTGCCGCCACCGAGGTAGATGAATCCGCCCGCCATCGCCGCGGCACCGCCCCAGCCGCCGGTGCGCTCCAGGATCAGCACGTCGGCACCCGCACGCGCGGCCTCGATGGCCGCGCAGACACCGGCGATGCCATATCCGGCGACGACGACATCGGCCTCGAAATCCCATGCGGAGATCGCGCTGGCCCGCAGCGGCCGAATCTTTGCGGCATCAGACATATTTCGCGTTCCTTACTGCTCTACTCGGAGGGGACTGCATCAGACTGCACCGCATCCCCGGACGGTGTCCGGTCTTCGGAAAACACAGACGATTCGGTCTCCCCCACCGTTTCGGACTGCTTGCGCGCGGCCTTTTTCTGTTGGGCGACAATCGTTCCCACCAGTAGATCGAGTTTGGTGCCACTGGGCCAGCCGACGTAGTAACACAGGAACAGCGCGATCTCGTGCAATTGCGCCTCGGTCAGCTCCTTATTGCGCAATGCCGCGCCGATCTGGATGCCCGCCGTATCCATCAGCCCCTGGGCGGTGAGTGCGCCGAGCAGGATCAGGCGGCGATCGCGGATGCTGAGTCCGGGACGCGTCCAGATCTCGGCGAAGAGATGGTCGGCCGTCTTGGCGAAGTGATCACCGGGATAGTTCTGGAATTCGGTGCCGTAGACCTCGGCCATTTTGGCCAACCCGCGCTGGCGCACGGTATCGGCAGATCCGTTGTCACCCCCGCCGGTCACCCGGCCACCACCCCCTATCGAATCGCTACGCGATGCTTCACTCATTGTTCTCCCTTTCACGTGGTACGCCGAGTCCGGACCCGAGGCGGTCGAGCGCCAGTTCGGCCAGCGGCAGCTCGACACCGAGTCGTGCGCCGAGTTCCAGGGCCAGGCCGAGGTCCTTCTCGCCGAGATCGCGCACATGGCTCAGAATCGGCAGCCAGAAATCATTCGGTTCGATCGGTGTGGTGCGATCGCGCAACATGATTGCGCCGGGGCCGCCGGTCACCGCGTCAGAGTGTCGGACAACCTTCCCGAGCACGGTGATATCGATATCCGCGGCTTCGGCGAGCCGCTGCGCCTCGGCGGCGGCGGTGAATGCGACGAAGTGCAAGAGATTGCGCGCCAACTTCATTCGGGTGCCAGCACCGACCGGTCCGGCGTGCACGACCAGATCCGCGAAACATCCGAAGGGCCCGCGCACCCGCTCGAAGGCGGTATCGGTACCACCGACCATGACCGCGAGTTTGCCGCGCGCGGCACCCGGCGCACCGCCGCTCACCGGCGCATCCACCAATTCGACACCGTGCTCGGCACATTCGCCCGCCAGTTCCTGGGCGGTCCGGTCGCTGATGGTGGAGTGCACGGCGATCACCGTGCCCGGCGCGGCCGTGCGCAATAGGCCCTCGGGCCCCGTCACGACCGCACGAACCTGCTCGTCGTTCAGCACGGTGACCGAAATGACGGCTGCCTTCTCGGCGATCTCCGCGGCCGAAACCGCAGCGGCCGCACCGGCCTCGGTGAACGGCTGCACCGCATCCGGGCGCGTATCGCAGACGGTGAGCCCGCCCGGCCAGGCCAGCAGGCTCCTGGCCATCGGCGCGCCCATATTGCCCAAGCCGATGAAACCGACCGGCAATTGGTCAGCTGTGCCGACTGTTCGCTCGCTCATGATCGGAACACTTGTCCGCCGTCGATATTGAAGATCTGCCCGGTGACCCAGCTCGCCTCGTCGGAGAGCAGATACAGACAGGCGCCGACCAGGTCGTCCGGCGTACCCATCCGCTTGAGCGGCAGCCGTTTCACCATATCCTCGACTATGACGCTCGGCGTCACATTCTTGGTGGCTTCGGTGTCGATGGGGCCGGGGGCGATGGCATTGATGCGGATCTTGGAACCGCCCAGTTCGAATGCGAGCTGCTGGGTCAGGCCATTGATGCCGACCTTGGCCAAACCGTAGAAACTCGAGTATGTCCATGCGGCGGTGGAGGATTGGTTGACGATCGACCCGCCGCCCGCCTTGACCATGTGCTGCCACACCGCACGGGTCATATTCAGCGCACCGTCCATATTCACGCCCATGAACTTCTTGTAGTAGTCCCATGGCACGGTGAGCAGCAGGTTGAGCTTCATATCGCCGTAGATGGCGGCATTGTTCACCAGATGGTCGATCGCACCGAATTCACGGACGGTCACATCGGCCAGCGCGGTCGCCGATTCCGGATCGGCGACATCGACCTCGCCGAAGATGGCGGTACCGCCCGCGGCGGTGATCTCGGCCGCCACCTCCTTGCCGCGCTCGGTATTCAGATCGGCGACCACGACATTCGCGCCCTCGTGGGCCAGTGCCTTGGCATATGCCGCGCCGATGCCTCGAGCGGCGCCGGTGACGATCGCGGTCTTTCCCGAAAAGCGGGTCATGAAATCAGCTCCTCTGCGGCTGTACTCGGGTCTATCCGGCGGTGGCGATGAGTTTGGTTTCCAGGTATTCCTCGAATCCGGCGACGCCCATCTCGCGGCCGATCCCGGATTGCTTGTAGCCGCCGAACGGCGCGTCGGCCGAATACCAGACACCGCCGTTGACGCTGAGCGTGCCGGTGCGAACACCATTGGTGACGTGCCGGATTCGGTCCGGATCGGTGCCCCATACCGCCCCGGAGAGCCCGTACGGGGAATCATTGGCGATCCGGATCGCCTCGTCGTCACCGTCGTACGGGATCACCACCAAAACGGGTCCGAAGATTTCCTCGCGGGCCACGGTCGCGGTATTCGGCACATCCGCGATCAATGTCGGTTCCACGAAGTAGCCACGCTCACGACCCGCCGGGCGGCCGCCGCCGACCACGATCCGCCCGCCCTCGGTGCGCGCGATCTCGAGATACCGCTCGACCCTGGCCCGCTGCCGTTCGGAGATCAGCGGCCCGCAGACGGTGCCCGCATCGGCCGGATCACCGGGGACAATGCCCGACAGCGTGCCCGCGGCGGCCTGGACGGCCTCGTCATATGCCGAGCGCGGCACCAGCAGCCGCGTGGTCAGCGCACACCCTTGCCCCGCGTGCACGGCCACCGAAAACGCCGCCACCGCACAGGCTCCCGCGATATTCGCGTCGTCGAGCACGATGAACGCCGATTTGCCGCCGAGTTCGAGGAACGCCTTCTTCAATGTCGTTGCCGCACCGGTCATTACCGCTTTGCCGGTCTGCGTGGAGCCGGTGAAGCTGACCATATCGACCCGCGGATCCGCGGTGAGCTGCGCGCCGAGGCCGTGATCGGCGGAGGTCACGATATTGACCACACCGGGCGGGATATCGGTCTGCTCGGCAATGATCGCGCCGACGGCCGCCGCACACCACGGGGTATCCGGTGCGGGCTTGAGCACCACGGTATTTCCGGCCGCGAGCGCGGGACCGAGCTTGGCGAAGTTGATCTGGTGCGGGAAGTTCCACGGTGTGATGGCACCGACCACACCGATCGCCTCGCGGCGCAGCACCCGATGGCTCGCGATGCCCATGGGCGTCGCCGTGCCGAGATCGGTTTCCCAGCTGTAGGTTTCGGCCAGCGATGCGGCGAAGGACAGATCCGCGACGGGACCTTCCAGCTGCGGCCCCCTGGTCAGCATGGTCGGCGCGCCCGCCTCGGCGATGGTGATCTCGCGCAGCTCATCGATATCGGCCTGCAACGCGGTGCGCAGTTGTTCGAGGCAGCGGGCGCGGAAGGCGTGATCGCGGGACCAGTCGGTGTCGTCGAATGCGGTGCGCGCGGCCGCGATGGCCGCGTCCATATCCGCGCCGTTCGCATTCGCGGCCTGACCGATGATCTCCTCGGTCGCCGGATTCACCGTCGCGAAGACGCCGTCCCCGCCGGTGACCAGTTTGCCGCCGATCAGCAGGCGCGAACCGTCGGCGGGTAGCAGACTCGGCGCGCCCGTCGCCCGACCATCACCCCTCGTCGAATCGCTGGTCGATGCTTCCTTCATGATGCTCCGATGCTGTCTGGACAGGTGTACGGAATATAGTCTCGCCCGCTGATCGCGCGCAAGAACTCGTTCCAAAACAATGCTCCGAAGCCAGGCGGATCGCGCCGATATCAACGACCTCCCAGCAATCGCGCCGAACCTCTGCACCGACCGCGGCAACGGGAGATTGTTCTGCGAAACCACTGTCGATTCAGGCAACCCGGTGGTACCGTCCAGACACATGTCCAGCTATGTGTCTCCCATCGAGGACGCGGTACCGGTCATCGATGAGAACCGGTTCTCGAATTCCGGGTCGACGCGATGACGGCCGCCTCACTAGAGCCGCTGACCTTCGACCCCTACGACTACGCGTTCCACGAGGACCCGTACCCCACCTACGCACGGCTGCGCACCGAGGCGCCGCTCTACTACAACGCCGACCTGGATTTCTGGGCGCTGTCGCGGCACGCGGATGTGACCGCGGGCTTTCGCGACAATGTCCGACTGTCCAGCGCCAACGGTGTCTCGCTGGATCCGGCGGCCTGGGGACCGCACGCGCACCGGGTGATGTCGTTCCTGGCCATGGACGATCCGCGGCATCTGCGCATGCGCCGACTCGTCTACAAGGGCTTCACCCCCAAGCGGGTGGCCGAGATGGAAGACCGGATCAGGGAGCTGACGCGGTCCTATCTCGAACCGGCCGTCGCGAGCGGATCGTTCGACTGGATCGATGAGGTCGCCGGCAAACTCCCGATGGATGTCATCTCCGAACTCATGGGCGTGCCCGCGGCCGACCGCGCGGAGATCCGCAGGCTGGCCGATCTGGTAGTGCATCGCGAGGACGGCGTCCTCGATGTCCCGATCGCGGCCGCGCGGGCATCGATCACCCTCATCACCTACTACGCCGAGATGGTCGCCGAGCGCAGGCGCTCCCGCACAGCGGATCTCACCTCGGCGCTGCTGGATGCCGAAATCGACGGCGACACCCTGACCGATGAGGAGATCATCGGCTTCATGTTCCTGATGGTGGTGGCCGGTAATGAGACCACCACCAAACTCCTCGGCAACGCGCTGTATTGGAGCGCGCGGCATCCGAGTGAATACGCCAAGGTCGTCGCGGAACCCGAGCTGGTCACCGACTGGGTCGAGGAGACACTGCGTTACGACACCTCCAGCCAGATAGTGGCGCGCTGCGCCGCGGTGGATATCGACCAGTACGGCCACACCATCCCGACCGGCGCGAAGGTGCTCCTGCTGATCGGTTCGGCCAACCGGGATCCGGAGGTATTCACCGACGGCGACAGCTACCGCATCGGACGTGCCGATAAGGGCGGACTGGCCAGTTTCGGTGCGGGCGTGCACTTCTGTCTCGGCGCGCATCTGGCCCGGCTGGAGGCCGGTGTCGCGCTGCGCGAATTCGTCTCGCGGGTGCGGTCCTACGAGGTCGAGCATTCGGGCATCGTGCGGGTGCACTCGACCAATGTCCGCGGTTTCGCCGAACTCCCCATCGTCGTGGAGGCCAGGTAAATGCCACGCTTCGAACCCAATCCCCCGCGCCGACCGGCGATCGTGGCCGGCGCCTCCTCCGGGATCGGCGCCGCCACGGCGCAAGCGCTCGCCGAACTCGGGCACCCGGTCGCCCTTGGCGCGCGCCGGGTGGATCAGTGCGAGGCACTGGCCGCCAAGATTCGCGCCAATGGCGGCGAGGCCTTCGCCCACCAGCTCGATGTCACCGACGCGACATCCATCGACGCTTTTGTGAGCGCGGCCGAAGCCGCCATCGGCCCCACCGAGATCCTGGTCTCGGGCGCGGGCGATATCGAATTCGCACCCGTGCACGAGATGGCACCGGAGCGGTTCCTGCAGCAGGTGCAGGTGCATCTGGTGGGCGCGCAACGGCTGGTGCACCGGGTGCTGCCGGACATGATCCGAAGGCAGCGCGGCGATTTCGTCCTGATCAGCTCCGATTGCGCCGAGGAGCCGCGCCCGCGGACCGGCGCCTACAGTGCGGCCAAGGCCGGACTGGAAGCCATGGTCCAACAGATGCGAATGGAGCTGGAGGGCACCGGCGTTCGCGCCTCGCTGGTGCGGCCGGGTCCGACGCTGACCGGTATGGGCATGAATTCCACCCCCGAGGCGGTCGGACCCATGCTGGAGGCCTGGAAGACCTGGGGATTCGCCCGCCACCCGTACATGCTGCGCGCCACCGACCTGGCCGCCGCGGTGATCGCCGTCGTCTCGGCCCCGCGCGGTGCACATCTGGTGCTGATCGAGGTCCAGCCCGAGGCACCGCTGCGGCCACTACCGGATTCGAATGATCAGGACAGGAGCCGACAATGAGGATCGTCGTCGATCTGGATCTGTGCCAGGGCCACGCCGTCTGCCAGGACGAAGCGCCGTCGACCTTCACCGTGCCCAAACGCGGCAAGGTCGAAATCCTCGACCCGTCACCGGGTCCCGACGCACGCGCGGATATCGAGCGCGCCGTGCGCTACTGCCCCACCCGAGCGCTGTCGATCCGCGAGGACGAACCGGCGAAAGGAACACGGTAATGCCAGCTTTCGACCGCGCCGAACTCGATGAGATGGTCCGGCGCTGGATCCTGGAAAACCAGCGCTGCGAGGAAAAGGGCGATTGGAAGCCGCTCGCCGAGATGTACACCGAGGACGCCACCTACGGCTGGAATTACGGTCCCACGCAGGAATTCATGGCGGTCGGCCGGGCGGAGATCCGGGAGCTCGCACTCGGTCAGGAGATGGAGGGGCTGGAGGGCTGGTCATATCCGTATCAGCAGTTCGTCATCGATGAGCGCAGCGGCGATGTCATCGGGTTCTGGAAGCAGGTCAGCGACAACAAGCGCCCCGACGGCCGCAACTACAGTCCCGAGGGCATCGGCGGCAGCTGGTTCCGCTACGGCGGCAACTACCAATGGTCCTGGCAGCGCGACTTCTTCGACTTCGGCAATGTCTCGCAGCTGTTCATGGAGATGATCCAGCACAACGCGCTGACACCCGGTATGCACAAGCGCATCCAGCGTTCGGTCTCCGGAAAGCCGCTGGCGGGCTGGTATCGGATCGGCGAAGCACCGGTTCCACTGTGGTGATGTCGAGCTTCGAGCGACTGTCGCGGGCGCAGTTGGCGACGCTGGTGCCCGAACTGCTGCTGTGCGGGCACCTGATCGACCGATCCGGAATGGCACACTCCATCGCGGCATTCGGCCGCGAGGGCATGACGGCGGTCGCCATCGAGGAGTGGCAGCTCGCCAGTCCGGTCTACACCCGGCGCATGCGCACCGCGCTCGGTTTCGACGGCGATGACGTGCCGACGATCTTCAAGGGCCTGCAGCTCGATATCGGCGCACCGCCGCAGTTCATGGACTTCCGCTTCCGCGTCGACGATCGCGATCACGGCGAATTCTGGCTCGATCACTGCGGCGCGCTGGCGGATGTGGAGCCGCTCGGCGAGGACTTCGTGGTGTCGATGTGCCACGACATCGAGGATCCGACCTTCGACGCGACCGCACTCGCCACCAATCCGCATGCCCAGGTCCGGCCGATCCACCGGCCGCCGCGCCACCCCGCCGACCGAAAACCGGTGTGCGCGTGGACGGTCATCATCGACCCGGCCCATATCCCGCCACCGACCCCACCCCATGCCGAGGTGGTGGCGAACTCCCGGGCCGCACTGCAGGAGCTGTCCCCGATCAACAAGGACGATCCGGGTGCAAGCGATTACGCGGGTCCGCTGCTCAGCGATCTGCGCTTCGCCGACTTCTCCAAATCGGCGCTGGTGCGGATCGCCGACGAAATCTGCCTACAGCACCATCTGCTCACCATCGGATTCATGACCGCCGTGCGCGCCAGGGCCGCCGATGCCGCAGCGGGTATCGGCCGCAAACAGTTCACCGGTATCGCCGGACTTACCTCCGAGCGGATCCGCACCGCGCTCGGTCTCGGTGACGGTCCGGCCGCACTCGCCGAGGTCCTGCGACTGCATCCGGCATGGAACCCGCAGTCCTACACCGGCATCGACATATCGAGCACCGACGAGACCGTACGACTGCGAGTACCGCGCAACAGCGACGCCTGTACCGATCGCAGCTGGCCATCGATGCCCGATCCCGATCACCTCGCACCCCTGGAGGCCATGGTGCGCGGGGTGAATCCGCGGTTCCACGTGCGCTCCACCACCGCCGACGCGGACCACTGGATCGCCGAAATAGAGCTCGCCGCAACGCCGTTCAAGGAGGCGACCGAGGTGGCCATCACCCGGATCAGCACCGGCGCCGCCTTCACCTTCACCGATCGCGGCATTCCACTACCGCTCACCGTCATTCGCTGAGAGTGAATCGCCATGTCCAACAATTTCGCCGACCTGTTCGAGCATGCGGTCGACGCGATGCCGGAGCGCACCGCCCTGATCGAGGGCGATCTCGCACTCACCTACACCGAACTCGAGGCCCGCGCGAATCGACTGGCCGACCATCTCGGCTCGATCGGTGTCGGTCCCGGCACCCATGTGGGTTTCCAGATGCACAACGGCATCGAGACCATGACCACGCTCATCGCCTGTTTCAAGGCACGGGCCGTCCCGATCAATATCAACTACCGCTACCGCGTCGATGAGCTGCGCTATCTCTACGACAACGCCGATCTCGAAGTGCTGGTGTGCCACGAGACCTACGCCGACGCGGCGCTGCACGCACTCGCCGATGTGCCGTCCGCGATCCACGTCCTGATCGTCGACGACAAGCCACCCGCGCCCATCCACACCGAGGCCACGACGCCGGCAACGCTGTCCGCGTCCTTCGAGCAGGCACTGCTCTCGGGCTCCCCCACCCGCCGCACCGTCGAGCGCAGCCCGGACGACCTGTTCATGATGTACACCGGCGGCACCACCGGTCGTCCGAAGGGCGTCATGTGGCGGCAGGAGGATATGTGGCGCGTCCTCGGCGGCGGCATCGACTTCTATACCGGCGTTCCGGTTTCCGATGAATACCAGCAGTCCCGCGTCGGCGCACAGGGCGAACCCGGCACCTGGTTCGTCCTCCCACCCCTCATCCACGCCGCCGCGATGATGCCGACCTTCATGGCCCTGTGGTCCGGCAATGCGGTCATCCTCGAGCCGAAATTCGATGCGCACCGGATATGGCAGGTGGTCGACCAACGCCGCCCACAGATCATGGTGATCACCGGAGATGCCATGGCGCGCCCACTGATCGACGCCTACCGCGCCGCACCGGTGGAGGCCACCTCCCTCGTCGCCATCGGCTCCGGTGCCGCACTGTTGTCCCAGCCGGTGAAAAACGTACTGCTGGAACTGTTTCCGTCGGTCGTCGTCACCGATTCCATCGGCTCCTCCGAAACCGGTTTCGGCGGTATCGGTTTCGCGCAGAAGGACGACGATCCCGGACGCGGTCTCCGGGTGCAGAGCGGCCGGGGCGCGATCGTCGTCGATGACACCGGACATCCGGTCGCCCCGGGGACCGAAGGCTGGCTCGCCAAGTCCGGTGCGGTGCCGATCGGTTACTACAAGGATCCCGACAAGACCGAGCAGCTGTTCAAAACGGCCGACGGCGCGCGGATCGTGGTGACCGACGATCGCGCCAGGGTCGAGGCCGACGGCTCGGTGACCCTGATCGGCCGCGGCAATATGGTCGTCAATACCGGCGGCGAGAAGGTCTACGTCGAAGAGGTCGAAAGCGTCGTGAAGGCGTACGAGGCCATCTATGACGCGGTGGTGATCGGGGTACCGCACGAGCGCTGGGGTCAGCAGGTGGCGGCGGTCGTCTCGGTCGCGGGCTCGCAATCGGTGGACTTCGCCGCGCTGGAGCGCCATGTGCGCGCACATCTCGCTGGCTACAAGGTGCCGAGGCAGATCTGGGTCACGGAGGTGGTCACGCGCGCGCCGAGCGGTAAGCCCGACTACCGCTGGGCCAAGGAGTTCGCGGCCAGCCGAACACCGGACCATCGGGCGGATTGAGCATGCCCCAGCCCGCATTTATACAGGTCATACCGGTGAAGACCCTGGCACCCGCAATGAGAACGTGTTCTAATTCGAGGACATCCGCCGTCGTCGCGAAGAAGGTCCCGATGAGTGAACGAAGTGAACGAATCATGTGCCAGCGCGCGGTGCGCATGCCGGAGCCGAGCGTCAGCGAGGCGCAGGCATGAGCACTACAGAAGCCAAGAAGGATGCCGCACCGGCGCTGCCCACCCGGATCACCGAGGAGCTGATCGGCCGGCTGACCGGGATGGTCGCGGCCGCCGGCACCGCCGACCCGTATTCGATGATCGAGGTCTACACCGGCGCCGTGGTCGGCGCGCTACCGCAGTCGACGCCCGAGGACGTCGCCGCCGCCTATGCGACCGCACGCGCTGCGCAGAAAGAGTGGGCCAGCTGGCCGCTGCAGCGCCGCCTGCAGGTGTTCGAACGCGCACACGATCTGATCCTCGCCGAACACGAAACCATCGCCGACCTGATCCAGATCGGCTGCGGTAAGACCCGCCGGATGGCCTTCGAGGAGTCCTGTGACGTCCCGATGGTCATCAGCCACTACCTCAAGACCGCGCGCCGGGTACTGAGGCCCAAGCGGCGCGGTGGTCCGGTACCGCTGATCACCACATCGACCGAGGAGCACCGCCCCAAGGGCGTCGTCGCGGTCATCGCGCCGTGGAATTTCCCGTTCGCCATCGCGCTGTCGGATTCGATGCCCGCGCTGATGGCGGGCAATGGCGTCGTGCTCAAGCCCGATAACAAGACCGCGCTGTGCACGCTGTTCGGGGTGGAACTGCTGCATCGAGCGGGGCTGCCGAAGGGGCTGTTCCAGGTCGTATGCGGGGAAGGCCCCGATGTGGGTCCGGCCTTGATCGACAATGCCGACTTCGTCATGTTCACCGGCTCGACCGCGACCGGGCGGATAGTCGGCGAGGGCGCGGGCCGCAATCTGATCGGCTGCAGCCTCGAACTCGGCGGCAAGAACCCGATGATCGTCCTGGACGATGCGAATCTCGACGAGGTCATCCCCGGTGCGGCATTCGCGGTCTTCGCGAATTCCGGCCAGGCCTGCATGCATATCGAGCGGATCTATGTGCAGGACCGGCTCTATGACGAATTCGTGCGCCGATTGGTCACGGCGGCAGACGAATTGAACGCCGAGATCGGCGCGGCCTACGACTACACACCGGAATTCGGTTCGCTGGTATCGGTGCAGCATCTGGAGCGGGTCGCGGCCCACGTCGAGGATGCGCGCGCCAAGGGCGCGACCGTACTGACCGGCGGCAAGGCACGACCGGATATCGGCCCGGCGTTCTACGAGCCGACCGTGCTCACCGACGTCACCGCCGAAATGAAGCACGCGACCATGGAGACCTTCGGCCCGGTGGTGAGCGTCTACCGCTTCACCGGCGAGCAGGAGGCGATCCGGCTCGCCAATGACACCGCCTACGGCTTGAATGCCAGCGTCTGGGGCCGGGACCTGGCCCGCGCCAGCCGAATCGGCGCCCAGCTCGAGGCCGGGAATATCAATATCAACGACGGCTTCGTGACCACCTACGCCGCCAAATCCACACCGTCGGGCGGCGTGAAGCAGTCCGGTGTCGGCACCAGGCACGGGGATCAGGGCCTGCTCAAATACACCGACACCGTGAATATCGGCGTGCAGAAGCGCCAGGTGATGGCGGCGCGCGCCGGACTCCCTTACGAAAAGCAGCTGAAGACAACGCTGACGACCCTACGACTCATGCGCCGACTCAGGTTGCGCTGAAACGATTTCACCCAGGAGGTAGCCATGGCAGCGCCCGCTTTCCCGGCAGGATTCGATTTCACCGATCCCGCGCTGTGGGAAAACCGCATGCCGGTCGAGGAATTCGCGACCCTGCGCCGCACCGCGCCGGTGTGGTGGTGCGCGCAGCCGGATGAAACCTCGGGCGGCTTCCGCGACGGCGGGTACTGGGTGGTCAGCAAGCATGAAGATGTGAAGGAGATTTCGCGCAGTCCGGAGCTCTACTCCTCCGCGCGGAAGGGCGCCATCATTCGCCTGCCCGACGATGTCACGCCGGAACAGATCGAACTCACCGGCGCCCTACTGGTCAATATGGATGCGCCCAAACACGCCAAGATCCGCCGGATCGTCTCCAAGGGATTCACACCGCGTGCGGTGGAGGGCCTGCGTGCCGCGCTGACCGAACGCGCGGCGCGAATCGTGCACGAGGCCAAGCGAACCGGCGGCGGCGACTTCGTCGAGCAGGTGGCCTGCGAACTGCCGCTGCAGGCCATCGCGGAACTGCTCGGCGTGCCGAATGACGACCGGCACAAGCTGTTCGAATGGTCCAATCAGACACTGAACTACGACGATCCGGAATACGGCGACGCCAATGCCGCCTTCACCGAAATCCTCGGCTACGCCTGGAATATGGCCGAACAGCGCCGCGCCTGTCCGGTCGATGACATCGTCAGCCAACTGGTGCACGCCGATGTCGACGGCGAGGCGCTCGGCTCGGACGAGTTCGGATTCTTCGTCATCCTGCTGGCCATCGCGGGCAATGAGACCACTCGCAACGCCATCACCCACGGCATGAAGGCCTTCGTGGACCATCCGGCGCAGTGGGAGCTATATCGGGAACAGCGCCCGCGCACCGCACCCGATGAGATCGTCCGCTGGGCCACCCCAGTCAATGCCTTCCAGCGCACGGCGACCGAGGACACCGAACTCGGCGGGCAACAGATCAAGAAGGGGCAGCGGCTGGGCATCTTTTACAGCTCGGCCAACTTCGATGAGGACGCCTTCGAAAATCCCTTCACCTTCGATGTATTGCGCGACCCGAATCCGCATGTCGGATTCGGCGGCACCGGCGCCCATTACTGCGTCGGGGCGAATCTGGCGCGGTTGGAGATCGACCTGATGTTCAATGCCATTGCCGATGCGATGCCCAAGATCAGCCAGGTCGCCGATCCGGTACGGTTGCGTTCGGGGTGGATCAACGGAATCAAGAACTGGCAGGTCCGATACGAATGAATATCCGCAACATTCCACTACGTACTCTCTCCGGCGACCCGGCCACGCTGGGCGAACTGGTCGGCGACAAGGCCGTGCTGCTGGTCAATGTGGCTTCCAAATGCGGGCTGACGCCGCAGTACACCGAACTGGTCGAACTGCACAAGACCTTTGGCGACCGCGGCTTCAGCGTGGTCGGGGTCCCGTGTAACCAGTTCATGGGCCAGGAGCCGGGTACCGCGGAGGAGATCGCGGAGTTCTGTTCGGCCACCTATGGGGTGGATTTCCCGCTGCTGGAAAAGACCGACGTCAATGGCGATGAGCGCCACCCGCTCTACGCCGCACTGGTGGAAACCGCCGATGCCGAGGGCACGGCCGGCGATATCCAGTGGAACTTTGAGAAGTTCCTGATCGATCGTGACGGTGCGGTGGTCGGCCGGTTCCGGCCGCGGACCGCACCCGATGACGCGGCCATCGTGACCGCGGTCGAATCCGTTCTCTAGATCGAACTCTGGCAACAGCGGCCGGAGCTCGTCGGAGCTCCGGCCCGCACCGCGTGCCTAGGCCATGGCGAAGCGCAGCAGGGCCTGCTTATCGCCCTGCTTGATCTTGCCCTTGCGATTGAGCACCTCGAGCTGCCAGCTCCCACCGTTGCGGAATGCCCTGGCCACCGCATTGGCGTTATCCGTGCCGAGCAGCGACGGCCAGATATCGGCCACCTGCTGGACGCTGCCGCCGGTCGCGTCGTAGATCTTGAACGAGATGTTGTTGGCCTTCTCGAAGGACGAGCCCTTCTTGAACGCGGCGGCCACGAAGATGATCGAGTCGATGGCGTCGGGCACATTAGCGAAGGTGACGTGCACCGATTCGTCGTCGCCAGCGGCGGCGCCGGTCTGCTCGTCACCGGTGTGCTGAACCGAGCCATTGCCCAGCGGGTCGAGGGAATCGAGACCGGCGAAACGCACCGGCTCGGCGCCCTGCATGAGAATGGCGATCAGATCCAGATCCACACCGCGCTTGCGGCGCAATATGCCGATCGCACCGCCACTGGTGCCCGCCGACGGATCCCAACTCACCCCGACCGTCAGCTTGGTGATGCCGTTGAGATCCGCGGCACCATCTTCCTTTTTGAGCGTGATCATGCCTTCACCCTACAAGTGCATCCGGAATACCAAGGGACGCAGAATCTTTCCGCTCACGCTCGCCTAACCGGCGGTTCTCCTAGGCCTTTCGCCGCCTGCGATAGCGGACGGCGCACGGCTGCTGTAGCTGCACCACCATCTTGCTGTGATCGTTGCGGTAGCTGTCCGACGGCTGGGCCATCTCGAATTCCCAGTCTCGCAGCAGTATCGAGAAAATGGCCTTGAGCTGCATGAGCGCGAATGCCGCCCCGACACAGCGATGCCGCCCGGCGCCGAACGGAATCCAGGTCCAGCGGTTGACGATATCTTCCTGATTCGGGTCGATATAGCGCTCGGGATCGAAGTGGTCCGGATTCGGGAAATCCTCCGGAATCCGGTTGGAGATGGCCGGAGTCGCCGCGACGAGATCGCCCGGCTCGATGCGATGGCCGCACACCTCGAATTCGCCCTGGGCCACCCGCATCAGAATGATCAGCGGCGGATGCAGTCGCAACGTCTCCTTGATCACCGCCTCCAGATTCGGAATCTGGCGCAGCGCACCGAAACTGATATCGGAACCGTCGGCGTAGAGCTCATCGAGTTCATCGACGACGCGACGCAACTCCTCGGGATGCCTGAGCAATTCGATCACCGACCAGGCCGCGGTGCCGGAGGTGGTGTGATGGCCCGCGAACATCATCGAGATGAACATCCCGGTGATCTCGCTGGCGCTGAAGCGCGGCTGGCCCTGCTCGTCCTTGATCGAGATCAGGATGTCGAGCATGTCCCGATCTTCCTTGTTCGCTGGCGGATTCGCCGCGCGGCCGTCCATGATGCCCTGCACCAGGTCGACCAGTTCGCGGCGGGCCTCGTCGCGGCGGCGGAAGCTTTCGATCGGCGCGTACGGGTCCACATAGGCCAGTGCGTCGGTGCCGCGCTCCAGATCGTGGTAGAGGTGCGCGAACCGCTCGTCGAGTTCATCGCGAAAACGCTTGCCGATCAGGCAGGCCGAGGAGGTGTAGATGGTCAGCTCGGCGAAGAAGTCGAGCAGGTCGATCTCGCCCTCGTCGCCCCAGCCCGCCAGCATCCGCTCGACCTCGCGCCCGATGGTGGCCGCATGTCCGCGCATCTGTTCGGCCCGCAGCGCCTGGTTGTGCAGCATCTCTTTGCGCCGCTCCGGACTCGCGTCGAACACCACGCCCGCACCGAAGATCGGCTTCATGAACGGGTAGGCCGCCGCCTGATCGAGATCCTCGTCCCCGGACCGGAAGAAGAATTCATTGGCCTGCGCACCGGACAGCAGAATCACATGCTTCCCCGCGAGATCGAACGCCCCGACATCCCCGCATTCCGCCCGCACCCGCCGCATCAGAGCCAGCGGATCGACCCGAAATTCATCGAGATGCCCATGCTCGTGATCGCCTCCGGAAACCCGCACCGGCTTGACCAGGGTCATTGGAAATCCTCCTGGGATAGCTGTCCACACATATGATGGACACGTGTCTGGACAGTACTACGAGTAGGCGTGACCAGGCAAGGACGGCTTGGCCGCAGCCTCGGCGTGCCGTTCTACCCAGCACCCCGGGTCCATCGGCCCTCCACTGATCCAGTGACACCGGTCGACACTGGACTGAGGACCGACAGATCGGTCATTGGGATCGACAGCATCACGGAGGCAATGCCATGAACGTCACGGACGTCCTCGCTACCGCAAAGGATTCGATGACGGCGAAGCGAGTATTCGCCGACCCTGTCGAACGCGACGGCACAACCGTGATCGCAGCAGCCGCGATCATCGGTGGCGGTGGCGGCGGAGTCGGCACCGACGAAGAAGGCCAGGAAGGATCCGGCGGCGGCTTCGGAATGGTGTCCAAACCGGTCGGCGCCTATGTCATCAAAGACGGCAAGGTGCACTGGCAGCCCGCAATCGATGCCAACCGATTGATCACAGTGGTGGGCATCGTCGCAGTAACCGCCCTCCTAGTCGGCGCCCGCATCGCGAAACTGCAGGCACACTAGTCCGATCTCCACCCTCACCAACCCACCGCTCTTGGAGAGCAACTGCCCCTGGCGGCACCAACGTGATGCGCTTGGCAATCGAGCGAATGGACTTGCCGCACAAGCAGTTATGACCTCGCAGATGGTATAGAGCCTGTTGCCGAATTGGCGCGGTTTTTGGCCGTGACGCAGATCACGTGCCTATGTGGACGGCTGAGGCGCAATCATGCCTGCCGCTAGGTGATTTGGTCTGTCGCTGTGACGGCGGTGTGACGGCACAATCGCATGTTCGGCGTATTCGGCAACAGGCTCTATAGCTTCTGCGACATGCGCACTGCCTATGCGGTAGCGGCTGCGGAGTCTGAGCGTGGTGCCCGGGGGCGTGTTCGGGCCGACCGAACCGATGTGCGGCTAGAGTCGGGCGTCCACATCGTCGAGGAATTCGGCGATCTCGTCATCGAAGCTGGTGTCGCCACGGAGATATTCGACGCTGAGTAGTGTCAGGTCTTGGCCGATCTTGGTTGGGGTAGTGAAGTCGGCCATGAATTGGTTGAAGTCCACCAAGTCCTCGGCACAGCGCGTTACCGCGCGTACATAGAAGGACAGTGCGACCGGCGCACCCACCGCGCGCAGCATGCCGTCGCATTGCTCCAACCGATCAGGTCCCAAGGTGTAGATCAGCTGTCCGAAGCCACCGTTCTTCACCTGGTAGTCGAAGTCCGCAGCCAGGACGGCGAGGTAGACCAGATCACGTGTTGATTCGTCGAGATCCTCGGCATAGTCGATGAGTTGCGCGGCCCGCTGGCCCAGGTGTTGGAGCCGTTCGTTGTACACGCTCACGCCGGACAGCCTAGTGACGCGGAGAGCCAGCTGATCCCATCAGCGGGAAGTGACCGGTAATGGGCGCGCGACACCAGTGAGTGGGGCGCCGGGCGGTCCCCAGCGCCCCACTCGTGGGCTAGCCGACGGTCAGGACGGTGCCTGCGCCGACTGTCCGACCGCCCTCGCGGATGGCGAAGCCGAGGTCCGGCTCCAGGGGAACCGGGCGGCCCAATTCAACCGTGAGGTCGATGGTTTCGCCGGGGCGGGCGACGGCGATGCCGTCGGGCAACGTGACATTGCCGACGACATCACCGGTGCGCACGTAGAACTGCGGACGGTAGCCGGTGCTGATCGGGGTGCGCCGACCGCCCTCCGCCGTAGAGAGCAGGTACACGCGCGCCGTGAACCGGCTGTGCACCGCGATGCTGTCCGGCGCCGCCGCAACCTGTCCGCGACGCACCTGACCGCGCTGCACGCCGCGCAGCAGCAATGCGACATTGTCGCCCGCCTCCGCGAACTCCATGGTCCGGCCGAAGGTTTCGACACCGGTGACGACGCAGGTCAGGTCCTCGCCGCCGAACAGCTGCACCCGGTCGCCGAGCCGGATCCGACCACGCTCCACCGCACCGGTGATGACTGTGCCCCGACCGGTAATGGTCAGGACGTTCTCCACCGGCAGCAGGAACGGCGCGTCGGTGTACCGGACCGGCGTCGGCACGTGGGCGTCCACGGCGTCCAGCAGGTCGAGCAGCGCGGCGGTCCACCGCGCATCCCCTTCCAGTGCACGCAGACCCGAGACCCGCACCACCGGCAGCTCCGCCCCCGGATACCCCTGGGCGCTGAGCAGCTCACGCACCTCCAACTCGATCAGGTCGAGCAGTTCCGGATCACCCGCGTCGGCCTTGTTCAGCGCCACCACGATGTGCTCCACCCCGACCTGACGCGCGAGCAGCACATGCTCGGCCGTCTGCGGCATCACGCCATCCTGCGCCGAGACCACCAGAATGGCCCCGTCGAGCTGGGACGCGCCGGTGATCATATTCTTCACGAAATCGGCGTGCCCCGGCATATCGATGTGCGCGTAATGCCTTGTGGCGGTTTCGTATTCGACGTGCGCGATATTGATGGTGATCCCGCGCAGCGCCTCCTCCGGCGCCCGGTCGATCCGCTCGAACGGCACGAAGCTGCCGCCACCGCGCTCGGCGAGCACCTTGGTAATGGCGGCGGTCAATGTGGTCTTCCCGTGATCGACATGACCCATGGTGCCGATATTGAGATGCGGCTTGGTCCGCACATACGTCTTCTTGGACATGACTTTCCCTGACTAGGAATGATTTCCGGCGACATACCGGGGGACCTCTCTGAGACGGGCCACCTTCCCCGTCAGAGGTCCCGGGACATCCCGGGGAAGGTCAGCTTCGGGCGCCGTCGAAGTGCGCCGCAGCCACTGCTGCGGACGCTGCCAGGGCAGCCGCCATCGCGCCCGCGACCGCGGACTCCAGAGCGATGGTGTGGCCGAACATGTCGTGCACTGTACGGGCCGAAAAGAACCGGGCGCGAGCGATTTTTCGCTCGCGCCCGGTTCAGGGGTGTCAGTGCGACGGCATCAGTTGAGCGGAGCCGAACGCCACCAGCGCAGCACCTTGTCCTGTGCACCCGCCAAACCATCTGCGTACATCAGGAATTGGGCGCGCTTGCTGTCACCGGTGAAGGCGGTGACGATCTTCGGACCGTCATTGACGAATTTGTAGTTGGTGTAGGACTTTCCGCCATTGGCATCGGTCGACTTGGTGGCGTCCGAGGGCAGATTGCTCAACACCTTCTGCACATCGGAGGCGTTCTTGTAGACGTAGATGGTGTAGAACGGGTCGTCGTTATCGCCGCCGCCGTAGCAATCCCACTGCGCGGCCCAGGCCCCGAAGTCCGGGGTGCCCGGGGTGGGCAGGGTCAGATCGCCGGTCTTGTGGGCATTGCATTTCGCGCCGTTGTAGCCGACCGAACCCGAATCGCTGGCGGGCACCATGCGCGGGAACTCTTTGCTGATCGAGGCCGCCGTGGCGTCGACAGAGCCGCCGCCAGTGGACGAGGAAGACGAGGTGGTGCTGCCACCGCCACTGGTCGTCGACGAACCATCTTTGGACACCACGCCGATGATCGCGAGCACGATCACCAGAAGCACGACCAGACCCACGCAGAGCGCCACGATGAGCCCGACATTCGACTTACGCGGCGGCGGGACCGGGCGAGCTGCGCCCATCGGCGGCCGGGGCGGCGTCGCGAAACCGAGCGGCTGCTGGTTGTGCGGCTGCTGGTTGTAGGGATTGCTCGGATGCGACTGCTGCTGCGTCGGCGCGGTCTGTACCGGCTGCGGGCGCTGGGCGCCCTGCGCGGGATTGACGGTCGTCGGCGCCAACTGCTGTGGCTGCATGGTGTGCGGTCCGCTGGTCTGCGGGTACGGGCCGCTGGTCTGTGGGTAGGGCCCGGCGGTCTGCGGGTACGGCCCGTTGGTCACCGGCGGGGTACCGGTCATGGGCATCGGCTGCCCGGTGACCGGCCGTGGCGCACCCGTCACCGGAATCGCCGGTCCGGTACCCGGACGCGGGCCGCCGACCACCGGCATCGCCGGGGCGCTCGGGTTGGTGAATGCCTGCTTGGCCGCCAGCGCGAACTCCGAGCAGGAGGCGAAGCGGTCATCGGGTCGCTTGGCCATGGCCTTCGCCAATACCGCGTCCAGCGGGTACGGCAGACCGGGACGGACACTGCTCAATGCCGGGGGCGTGCCCTGCAGATGTCCCTGGATCACCGCCGCCGGATTGGTCGCCGCGAACGGACCGGACCCGGTGAACAGCCAGAACAGCGAGCACGCCAGCGAGTACTGGTCCGAGCGGTGATCCAGCGAAGCGCCGGTCAGCTGTTCGGGCGAGGCATAGGCGAGGGTGGCGGTGAAGGTGCCGGTCTGGGTGAGATGTCCGGTGTCGTCGCGCAGACGCGCGATGCCGAAGTCGGTCAGATAGACCCGCTCACCGCGCCCACCGCCGGAGCGGGCCAGCAGAATATTCGCGGGTTTCACATCGCGGTGCAGCACGCCCATGCCGTGCGCGTAGTCGAGCGCGTCCGCGGTCTCCTTGACGATCTGCACCGCGCGCTCCGGCGGCAGTGACTTCGGATCGACCGATGCGGCGTCGATGCCATCGATGTACTGCATCGAGATCCACAGCTGCTCGTCCTCGAGGCCACGGTCGTAGACGGTGACGATATTCGGGTGATCGAGCTGCGCGACCAGATCCGCCTCCCGCTCGAACCGCGCCCGCACCTCCTTATCGAAGAACATCTCCCGATTCAGCAGCTTCAGCGCCGTCATCCGCGGCAGTCGCGGATGCTTCGCCAGGTACACCGAACCCATGCCACCGCGGCCCAATTGCCGATCGATGACATAACCGGCGAATACCTCACCGCTGGCCAGCATGTCTGCTCCACTTCCCGCCGCGCACCGGGACCCACCGATGCACAGGCGTACAGCATAAGAACGCGCGATCAGGACCACCTGACCACGGAAAACATCGAAACCTTAGCAGGATTCGCTTAAGCCCTGGTTATCGTCGACTTATAGGTATCGCAGGCGACGCCGATAATGCAGCGCTAGGGCGGAGGCCGCGGTGTGGGGCCCGGCGGGGTCCGCCCGGGGCGACGCGGGATGTCGGGTAGCGCGATGGTGTTGGGGCGCATCGACCGTCGCGGCGGCAGCGGCAGACGCGGCTGAGCGGGTCTCGGCGGCTCGGGCGCGCCGCGGTTGGTCGGCTCCGTCGGCCGGGCAGTTCGGCTGCTCCCGACTCGCTCAGAAGTGTTGGGGGGCACCGGATTTCTAGATGGCCCCCTGTTTCCGGACGGCCCCGCGTTTCCGGACGGCCCCGCGTTTCCAGACGGCCCCGCACTTCCGGACGGCCCCGCGTTTCCAGACGGCCCCGCACTTCCAGTCGGCACCGGACTTCCGGACGGCACCGCGTTTCCAGACGGCACCGCGTTTCCAGACGGCACCGCGTTTCCAGACGGCCCCGCGTTTCCAGACGGCACCGCGTTTCCAGACGGCCCCGCGTTTCCAGACGGCCCCGCGTTACCGGACGGCCCCGCACTTCCAGACGGCCCCGCACTTCCAGACGGCACTGGATTACGCGGCGGACCGGCATGGTGCGGCGGTTCGGCGGCGGTACGCGAATCGTGGTCTGACGGCGGGCGATACGGACCGTGCTGCCCGTTCCGGTGCTGCGCATGCGGGTGCGGGTGCGGCCCGGACGACACCAGCGACCGCCGAGCCGCCACGGCGAATTCGGTACAGCTGCCGAACCGTTCCGCGGGCTGTTTGGCCATGGCCCGCGCCAGCACCGCGTCCAACCCGGGCGGTACATCGGGGCGATATCGGCGCAGCGACGGGATCGCCCCGTGCAGATGTCCGTTGATGACCGCCATGGGATTCGCCCCATGGAACGGCCCGACCCCGGTCAGCATCCAGAACAGCGAGCAGGCCAGTGAGTACTGATCGGCCAGATAGTCCGGCGTCCCGGTCAGCTGCTCCGGCGCCGCGTAGGCCAGGGTGGCGGTAATGGTTCCCGGCGAGCTCAGCGTGGACTCGGTGCCGCGCATGCCCGCAATGCCGAAATCGGTGAGCAGCACCCGTTCCGGCTGCCCGATCGGCGCCTTGGCCAGCAAGATATTGGCCGGTTTCACATCGCGGTGCAGCACTCCGTTGGCGTGTGCGAAATCCAGGGCGGCCGCGGTATCGGCGATGATCTGCACCGCGCGACCCGGCGCGAGCACATTGACATCGGCGCAGGAGGCATCCGCGCCCGGCACGAATTGCATCGAGATCCAGAGCTGTTGATCCTCGGCGCCGCGGTCGTAGACGGTGACGATATTCGGATGGTCGAGCGTGGCGACCAGATCGGCCTCCCGCTCGAAACGGCGCCGGATCTCGGCATCGGTATACAGTTCGCGCTTCAGCAGTTTCAGCGCGGTCAAACGCGGCAGGCGTGGATGCTGAGCCAGGTATACGGTGCCCATACCGCCCTGGCCGAGTACACGTTTGATGGTGTAGCCAGCGAAAACATCGCCAGTTCGCAGCACAGTGGATTCACCCCCCATATTCGGGTCGAGCACCTGGATCCTACCGATGTATCTGTTCGAGTGTCCCCGGCGCAACATGTTCGTTGCCGTCCGCTGCGGCCCTTCGAGGGGCCCTTGACCGCCGTGTTGGAGACGTTGTCGGTGGCAGTCGATAGGCTCGGCCCCATGCGCATTGGAGCACACGTCCGGCTCGACAGCGATCCGATCGGCTTCGGTGAAAAACTCGGCGCCGATGTCATCCAGCTGTTCGTCGTCGACCCGCAGAGCTGGGACAAGCCGACCCCGCATCCGCGGACCGAGGAGATCCTCGCCAGTCCGATCGATGTGGTGGTGCACTCGTCCTATCAGATCAATGTGGCCAGCCTGAACAACCGCCTGCGCATGCCATCGCGCAACGCGGTCGCGCAGCAGGCCCAGGCTGCCGCCGATCTCGGCGCGTTCGGCCTGGTCGTGCACGGCGGACATGTCCGCTCGGACAGCGAACTGGACACCGGAATCGACAACTGGCGCAAGCTGTTCGAACGCCAGCAGGACAAGGGCGGCTTCGCCGTGCCGATCCTGATCGAGAACACCGCGGGCGGCAATCACGCCATGGCCCGGCATTTCGATTCGATCGCCCGGCTCTGGGACGCGGTCGGCGACTTCGGCGCTGGCTTCTGCCTCGACACCTGCCATGCCTGGGCGGGCGGTGAGGATCTGGTCGGCGTCGTCGAGCGGATCAAGGCCATCACCGGCCGCATCGACCTGGTGCACCTCAATTCCTCACGCGACGAGTTCAATTCCGGCGCGGACCGGCACGCCAACTTCGCCGACGGCACCATCGATCCACAACTGCTCGCGGAGGTATGCCGCACCGCGGACGCTCCGGTCATCCTGGAAACGCCCGCCGAGGGCGTCGCCGATGACCTGGCCTACCTGCGGGAGCACCTCGGCTGATGCTGTCCTCGGCTCCGGCCGTGCAGTCCGGATGGGCAGAACAGACCGGCGGGTAGTCGGGCGGAGCAGGTAGACCGGCACGAACAGCCCGGACCGCGCCGGCAAGCCCGCAACGAACAGCCCTAACGGCAGCCGCCAATCGGCGCCGGCCCCAAAGGACAAATCGGCGCGATGCCGGACGGCGGAGGACAAACGGCACGCTCCCGGACGACGCAGGACAAACGGCACGCTCCCGGACGACGCAGGACAAACGGCACGCTCCCGGACAGCGAAGGACAAATCGGCGCGCCGCCGGACAGCGGAAGGCAATCGGCACGCTGCCGGACGACGCAGGACGAATCGGCACGCTGCCGGACCGCGCAGGACAAATCGGCGCGCTCCCGGACAGCGCACGACAAATCGGCGCGCTCCCGGACAGCGCACGACAAATCGGCGCGCTCCCGGACAGCGCACGACAAACGACACACTGCCGCACAGCGCACGACAAACGACACACTGCCGCACAGCGCACGACAAACGACACACTGCCGCACAGCGCACGACAAACGACACGCTCCCGCACAGCGCACGACAAACGACACGCTCCCGCACAGCGCACGACAAACGACACGCTCCCGCACAGCGCACGACAAACGACACGCTCCCGCACAGCGCACGACAAACGACACGCTCCCGCACAGCGCACGACAAACGACACGCTCCCGCACAGCGCACGACAAACGACACGCTCCCGCACAGCGCACGACAAACGACACACTGCCGGACAGCGCACGACAAACGACACGCTCCCGGACAGCGAAGAGCAATCGGCGCGGTGCCGGGCGGCGGGGAAGACAGCGCAGTGACATCCACGCAATGGCGCACCGAGGCCGGGCGTGCGGCCGACCGCGTTGGGATCACCGCGACGAAAACCCTGGTTGGAGTGCCTATTTCGGTGGTGTGCTCAATGGCGCATCAACCGATTTCAACCAGCGAAGGTGATCCCCATGACGGTCGACTACGCCCAATCCACCGCCACCGTGACCAAACTCGGCGCTCGTATCGGCGCCCAGGTCGACAATGTCCGGCTCGGCGGCGATCTGGACGCGGCCACTGTCGAGGTGATCCGGCGCGCCCTTGTCGAGCACAAGGTCATCTTCTTCCGCGGTCAGGACCATCTGACCGAGGACGGGCAGTACGAGTTCGCGCAGTTGCTCGGTACCCCGACGACCCCGCACCCGACGGTCACCTCGCACGGCGTCAAGAGCCTGGCCATCGATTCCGAATACGGCCGGGCCAATAGCTGGCATACCGACGTCACCTTCGTCGACCGGATCCCGAAGGCCTCCATCCTGCGCGCGGTCACCCTGCCGTCCTACGGCGGATCGACCACCTGGGCATCCACCGTCGCCGCCTACGAGTCGCTGCCCGAACCGCTCAAGCGCTTGGCCGAGAACCTGCGAGCCGTGCACACCAATATCTACGACTACGCCGCCACCAATGTCGACCGCAGCACCCCGAACACCGAGGCCTACCGCGCCGAGTTCCAGTCCGATTTCTACGAGACCGAACATCCGGTGGTGCGGGTGCACCCCGAGACCGGCGAACGGGCCCTGCTGGTCGGACACTTCGTGAAGCATTTCGTCGGCGTCTCCACCAGCGAGTCCCAGGCCCTGTTCCGCCTGTTCCAGGACCGGGTGACCCGGCTGGAGAACACCACCCGCTGGAACTGGCAGCCCGGTGACGTGGCCATCTGGGACAACCGCGCCACCCAGCACTACGCCATCGACGACTACGACAACCAGCCCCGCAAGCTGACCCGGATCACCCTCGCCGGCGATATCCCGGTCGGTGTCGACGGCGTCAAGAGCACGGTGCGCCACGGCAACGCCGAGCACTATTCGATCATCGAGGAAGCCTCGCCGCTCGCATCGTGACGGCGACCGCACGGCTGCCGCAGTACCGCCGATTGTGCTGCGGCAGTTGAGGGGCCGTGCGGTCCACATACCGGGCGGTAGCCGAGCACGAGGTCGGGCCGCTGCCGGGCTGGCCCCTTCGACCGACCTGCAGGCAGTCGCCAGCGGCGCCATAGTACAGACTGAACCCATGAGTATCAGCCCGCTGGACGGGGTTCGCGTCCTGGAACTCGGCAATTACATCGCCGCGCCGACCGCTGGTCGCATCCTCGGCGATTTCGGTGCCGAGGTGATCAAAGTGGAGCGGCCGAAGGCCGGAGACGAGCTGCGCAATTGGCGGCTCTACGGCGGCGATACCTCGATGCTGTACCGCACCATCAACCGGAACAAGAAGTCGATCACGCTGGATCTACGCACCGAGGCGGGCCGCGGCATCGTGCTGGACCTGCTGCGGCACTGCGACGTGCTGCTGGAGAACTTCCGTCCGGGCATGCTCGAGAAGTGGGGGCTCGGCCCCGAGGTGCTCAATGAGGTCAATCCGGATCTGGTGATCACCCGGATCTCCGCCTACGGGCAGACCGGGCCGCTGGCCGCGCGCCCCGGTTTCGCCGCGGTCGCGGAGGCCGTTGGCGGTCTGCGTGAACTCGTCGGCGATCCGGATCGGCCGCCGGTACGGGTCGGTGTGTCCATCGGCGATTCGATCGCGGGGATCTACGCGGCCTTCGGAACGGTCATGGCGCTGTTCCAGCGCGAGCGTACGACCGCATCGATTCCGCTCGGTGAACGCGTTATCGATGTGGCTTTGAACGAGGCGATTCTGTCGGTGATGGAATCGCTGGTTCCCGACTATCTCGCGTACGGCATCAACCGCGAGCGCGTCGGCGGCCGGATGGAGGGCATCGCGCCGAGCAATGCCTACCCGACCAGTGACGGCGCGAGCATCATTATCGGCGGCAACGGTGACGCCATCTTCCAGCGCTATATGGAGGTGATCGGCCGCCCGGACCTGGCCGCCGATCCGGAGCTGCAGGACAATGCCGGACGCTGGCGCAACCGCGAACGGCTCGACGCGTGCATTGCCGAATGGACGGCGCGGCACACCCGCGACGAGGCGCTGAAAATCCTGGAGGCGGCGGCCATCCCATGCGGCCCCATCTACACCGCCGCCGATATCGTCGCCGACGAGCAGTACCGGGCGCGCAATATGATTCAGCCGTTCCCGGTGGATGTCGGTGCGCCGCAGCCGAAGACGGTCGGCTTCCCCGGCATCGTGCCGGTGATCGGAGAAAAATCGCTGCCCATTCGCAATGTCGGCCCGGATCTGGGTGCGCACACCCGCGAGGTGCTTTCGGAACTGCTCGGCATGAGCGAGGCCGATATCGACGGGCTGGAGGCGTGATGCGCGCCGGTATCGAGGCGGTGGCGGCATGACGCGACGGGTTTACGGCAGGCGTCGGCCACCGGGGCGCAGCGCGCGCGAAATTTCTGCGCCCGGCCACGCGCGCCCGACGATCCACCCCACCCCGGCCAGCAACGAAAAGCCGTGCGGTGGTGTCATGTGCGTCCCGCCCCATGTGCGTCAGGCGCCGCCGGTTCGGGATGCGCAGGAGGAAGAGTAATGAGCGCCGCAACGCGTAGTGATTCGATGAGGGGCGATGCTCGCACGACGGGCGGGCCCGACTCCATCCTGCGCGATGTGACGCTGCGCGACGGATTGCAGCTGACCGGAAAGGTGCTGCCGGTCGAGCGCAAGGTGGAGATCGTGCGCCGCCTGCTCGCCCTCGGCGTGCCCGCGTTGGAGATCGGCTCGATGGCCCGCGCCGATCTGGTGCCGCCGATGGCCAACACCATGGAGCTCATTGCCGCACTGACTCCGGAAGAGCTGCAGCGCTGTTGGGTCTGGGTGGCGACACCGCGCCATATCGAGAAGGCCGCCGCCGCGGGCGTGCGCAACTTCCAATACTGCTTCTCCGCCTCGGATGCGCACAATAAGGCCAATATCGGCCGCAGCACCGAGGACAGCGTCGCCGCCATGCCGGACGCGGTCCGCTTGGCCGAGGCGGCGGGCGGCGACATCCAACTCTGCCTCGCCACCAGCTTCACCTGCCCGTTCGACGGGCCCGTCGACCCAAAGCGCGTCCTGGCCATCGCCAACGACCCGCGCACCGACGGCGCTACCGATATCGTCATCGCCGACACCCTCGGCCAAGCCCACCCGAGCCAGGTATCGGCACTGATCTCGGCCGTACGCGACCGAACTCCGCACCGCCGCATCGTCTTCCACGGTCACGACACCTGGGGCATGGGCGTCGCGAACACCCTCGCCGCCCTGCAGGCCGGTGCCACCATGGTCGACGGCTCCCTCGGCGGCCTCGGCGGTTGCCCCTTCGCCCCCGGCGCCAGCGGCAACACCTCCACCGAGGACATCCTCTTCGCCACCCGCCCCACCTGGTTCACCCCACCCGTCCTGGCCGAACTGGTCACCCTCACCGAAGCCCTACTCACCGAACTGGCCGAACCCAACCGCTCCCGCACCGCCGAAGGCGCCCGCTCCAAAGCCCCCGCCTTCGAATGGGTCATCGCCCGGTAGCCGGTGCGCCGCACACGCAGTGCGAATGTCGCACAAGCTATAGACAAGCTATAGACCCTGCGAGGTCCCCAATGCTTGTGCGGCACCAAGTGGCGATCAGTCCTGGCAAAGGGAGTTCAGGATTGGGAGCGGTGGACGGTGGGCCAAGAGGGGTGGCCGGAGCCGATGGCGCGCGTGCCGATTTACCGCTCGGTGGGGGTCGGGGTGAACTGGTAGTGCCGGAAATCGCGGACGGGCTCGAAACCGATGGCTCGGTAGATCTTGTTCGAGGTGGGGTTGGCGAGATCGGCGAACAGGCAGACGTTCAGGCCCTGCCAGCGCAGGGTGCGGGCCACATGGGCGGTGAGGATGCTGGCGTAGCCGTGTCCGCGCTCTTCGGGCGGGGTATAGACCGGGCCGATCCGGGACCACCCGAACACCGGAATCTGGTGCGCGGCAAGGGAGACTGGACGGCCGTCGCGTTCCCACAGCCACCAGCGTCCGGTCGCGATCCGGTTCCGGACGGCGATGGCGTTCAGGGTCGGCGGCGGCATGCCGGATTCCATCCGCATGGCCTCGGTCCAGCCGACACACAGCGCCACATCGGATTCGGTTGCGCGCCGCGGTGATCCAGCGGTCTCGGGCCAGCTCAGTTCCGCGAGCCGGTAGAGGCGGGTGGAATACGCCTCGACGAAATCCACGCCGTGTCGGTGCCCCCAGCGCTCGGCGAATTGGGCGGCATCGTCGATCGCACCCTCGACCCCGCCCACATCCTGGGCGACCTCGGCCATCGCATCGGCAACGGCCGCAACACTTCCCGCGGGCAGCTCACCGAGATACACCCCGCGTCCGGCCGCGCGCATGGCGGCGCCGATCACCGTCGCGTCGTCATCGTGCACGGACAGGAACCGCGACCGTTCGGCATCGGCCTGCATGCCGGTGAGGTGATTGGCGATGGCCGTGGTGATCACCGTGTGCCGCAGCGGATCACGCAGCAGGAAGGCCTCGGTGGCCGCCCGGTACCGCGCGGCATCGGCGGTGATCTCGATCCTCATACCGAGCCACGCTAGGGCCCGAAAGCCCTGCGCGCTCGCAATTTTGCCCCGCCAGCGCGCCGCGGCGACGCCCGTTTCAGCCGGTTCGACTCGCTCCGTCGGCGCGCAGCTTGAGCAGGACCAATCCGGCGGTGCACGCGAGAATCAGTCCGGCGACGGTGATTTCGACATGTAGTCCGGCGATGCCGAGTACTGCTCCGACGATGCCGCCGATGAAAATCAGCCAGGCCGCTATTCGCGACAGGAGCGCGGACAACGTGCGTTCTGGCGGGTTCGACACGACTTGCTGCGAGTTTTCCGTGGCCGCCGATTCGTCGGCCGCGCCGGAGGCTCGCAACGGAGTTGTCGAGTAAGCTCCCATCATCAACTCCTCGATGACGCCGATCAGAGTGTTGCCCTCGCGCAAATTGCACCGCGCGTCTCTCATCTAGGTACTGGCGTCTCACGCGTAACTTTGATCACACACGCTACGGCCACGAGACGTGGTTCGACTACGACACGTGCCCACGACACGCCGAAGAGATCAATTCGATATCTGAATTAACGATGTTTAATATGCGCTGGCGCCACATGCGCCCAGCGTCTTCTCGTCTGGCCGAGGCGACCGGCCTCGATTATTGTTGAGCCCCACTCGAACTACGAGGAGTGTCACCGATGGAGAGCAGCAGGGCCAAGATCGCAGGTCCGGCGATCGCCGTGGGCGCGGTCTCTCTCGGGCTCGTACTTATCGGCGCCTGCGGGCTCGGTAAGCACGATACCTACGTCGCACCCCCACCGATCAAATCCGCGAACGACGCGGCCCCGGTCGTGCGCGCCGGTACCACCTCGGCGGTGCCGAAGGTGTACATCCCGCCGTCGCCGAGCTGGCAGATCGCGCCGCCCGGACCGCCGCGCAAGCCGGTCGGATTCACCGATCCCTCGACCTCGCCCGAGTTGACGCCTCGGTCGTCGCAGACCTTTTCCGCGCCAACCGGTTCGCCGCCGATCGCCACAACCGAATTCGAGTCGGCGCCGACCACCACCCAGCGTCCGGCCGTCGTCGAGCCGGCCGAAGAGCCGCCGACCACGACGCGTCGCCCGGCGACCGCCCCGGGTTTGTACGGCGACTCCGACGGATAAGCGAAACGGCGGCGCATGCAACCGCATACGCCGCCGTCCCGGAGTTACCGCGTTCTACAGCTCCGGCAGGTCGTAATCGCCGACCCTGGCGCTGAGCACGCGCAGATGCTCGAGCCCACCGCCGAGCGTGCGCTCGATCGCGGTGAGGCGGGCGACGTAGTGGCTGACCGGATACTCCGCGGTGACACCGATACCGCCGTGCATCTGGATCGCCTCCTGGCCGATGTGCCGAGCCGAGCGCCCCACCTGGAGCCGCGCCCGCGAGGCGACCACTGGATCGTTGGCACCGTCGGCGAGTGCGGCGTTGGCGTAGAGGCTCATGCTGCGCGCCAGTTCCAGCGAGACGTACATATTCGCCGCCCGCTGGGTCAGCGTCTGGAACTTCGACAGCGTGACGCCGAACTGCTTGCGTGTCTTCAGGTAGTCCGTCGTCAGCCGCAGCGCCTCCTCCATCGCACCGATGGACTCCGCACAGAGCGCGGCCTGCGCATGGCCGATGGCCACCTGCACCGCCTCGGCGGCGTCGATAGTGTCACCGAGCAATTCGCCTGGAGCCTTGTCGAATTCGATCTGCGCACCGCGCTGACCGTCGACCGTCCGATACGACTTGCGCTGCACACCGGCGGCATCGGGACCGACCAGGAACAGCCCGGTGCCGCCACTGGGCAGCACCGCGCTGACCACCAGTTCATCGGCGCTGTCACCGTGCGGAACCGGATTCTTCAGACCTGTCAGCACCCACGAATCCCCCTGCTGCACAGCAGTGGTCGTGAGTTCGGTGGACGGCCAGCGGATACCGGGTTCGGCATGCGCGAACGCCAGCAGCTTGGTGCCGCCGGTGACCTCGGGCAAGATCCGCTGCCGCTGTTCGGCACTGCCGACCCGCGCGACCAGACCGCCCGGCACCAGCACCGCGTCCACCAGCGGCTCCGGCGCGAGCCGACGCCCGATCTCCTCGAGTACGACCATCGTCTCCACCGGACCGGCGTCGACGCCGCCGTCCTCCTCGGAGAAGCTCAGGCCGAGCACGCCGAGTTCGGCCAGCTGGTTCCAGACATCGCGGCTCCAGCCGAGGTCGGTGTCGGTGACCTTCAGGCGGGTCTCGGGATCGTAGTTGCGGGCGAGCAGGTCGCGAACGGTGTCGCGCAACATGACCTGTTCATCGGTGAGTTCGAAATCCATGGCTGCGCCTCACAATCCGAGGATCGTGGAGGCGATGATGGTGCGCTGCACCTCGCTGGAGCCTCCGTAGATGGTGGTCTTGCGGTAGTTCAGGTAGCTGGGGCCGCTGCGCTGCGCCCAACCGGGCGAGGCGATGTCGGCGGCATCGACCGGGAGGGCGTCCGGGCCAGCGATATCGAGTAGCAGCTCGGTGGCGGCCTGCTGGAGTTCGGAACCGCGCAGCTTGAGCACCGACGAGGCCGGATTCGGCTTACCGTCCGAGGAATTGGAGACCACGCGCAGCTGGGTGAGTTCCAGTGCGAGCAGTTCATTCTCCAGTTCCGCGAACCGGGCGGCGAACAGCGGATCCTCGAGCAGCGTGCCAGCCCCCGACTTGGTCTGGCGCGCGTACTCCTTGGCGACACCGAGTTTGACCTTGGTGCGGCCGACACCGGTGATGCCGGTGCGCTCATTGCCGAGCAGGAACTTGGCGTAGGTCCAGCCCTGGTTCTCCTCGCCGACCAGCTGATCGGCGGGCACCCGCACATTCTCGAAGAAGACCTCGTTGACCTCGTAACCGCCGTCGATGAGCTTGATCGGGCGGATCGTGACACCGGGAGACTTCACGTCGAAGAGCAGGAAGGAGATGCCCGCCTGCTTCTTCGCGTTCGAATCGGTGCGGACCAGGCAGAAGATCCAGTCCGCGTACTGACCGAGCGTGGTCCAGATCTTCTGGCCGTTGACGATGTAGGAGTCGCCGTCACGCACCGCGGTGGTGCGCAGCGAGGCCAGATCGGATCCGGCGTCGGGTTCGGAGAAGCCCTGGCACCACCAGATATCCAGGGCGGCCGTCGGCGGCAGGAAGCGTTCCTTGATCTCCTGCGAGCCGAAGTGCGCGATCACCGGGCCGACCATCTGGGCATTGAACGTCAGCGGCTCGGGCACCGAGGCCAGCTGCATCTCGTCCTGCCAGATATGACGCTGAATCGGCGTCCAGTCCTTACCGCCCCACTCGACCGGCCAGTTCGGCACGGCCAGACCGTGGTCGTTGAGGATTTTGTGCGCGGTGACGATGTCCTCGCGAGACAGCTCCTTGCCGTATTTGACGCGGTCACGGATGTCGGCGGGAATCTCGGTCCGGTAGAAGTTCCGCAGTTCGTCGCGGAAGCTCACCTCGTCGGGCGTCAGACTTAGTTTCATACACATCTCCCGGTGTGTCTCGTACTTCCGCGTCAAACCTACCCCCCGGTAATCTCTCACTGTCGAGTGGGTCACAAAGGTAGGTCGCGCAGGTACCACCACGTGTCGCGATCAGGCCAACGGCCAGCCGCGGGGATCGCGACTCCTTGGGCGGCGGTAGCGGCGAACTGGTACGTTGCTGCACGTGGGTCGGGGCTATCCCCGTGTTCGGTATCGAGGAGAACGAGTGAACGGCAGATCCATCGCACGTGCCGCCGCGGCAGTGACATCTCTCGGCGTCGGTGCGGTAGTGGCCCTCACCGGCACGGCGGTCGCCGAGCCCTCCCCCATCGACACCGGACTCGAACAGCTCACCACCGCCGCCGGACCCGATCCGGCCGCGCAGGCGGGTGTCGGCGCGCTCAACCAGTTCACCAAGCTGGTGGATATCTCCGAATTGCGCAATGTCTCGGCCGCTTTCACCCCGTTCGCCTATGCCGCGCCGACCTTCGGCTGCGGCAGCGTCGGCCCCGTCACCACGATCATCGCGGCCGCCTCCACCGACGGCGCCACCCCCAACGGCGCGGTCGACCCGCTGCCGGGCACCCTGCGGTTCAGCGCCACACCCGCGCATTCGGGCTCGCCGCTGGCTTCGGGCCTCGTCGTGGCCTGGCTGAACGTCAATACCGGCGCGAGCGGACTCAGCCCCCTCGACGACCGGACCGACTACGGCCCCACCCTGTCCAAGACCGTGGCCAGCGGCCCCGGCACGGTCATCGCCTCGATGTGGGGCATCATCGACTACCCGTTCGCGCACTGCGTGATGACACCAACGGTCGGGATGTTCTACGTGCCGGACCGTCCGGTGGTAGCGCCGCCGCCCCCGGCCCCCGATGCCGCGACACCGGCCCCCGCTCCGGCCCCTGCCGCAGCGGATAAGCCGCAGGCGCTCCCCACCCCCGACAGCGCCCAGCCACCCGTCGCCCCCGCCGCCCCAAACCAGGCGGGCCCAATAGCGCGCACCGAGATCGCACACCAGAACAACTGACCGCCCGCCCCACCCCCCACAGACCATCTGATCAGTCGAGAATGCGCTGGTGCAGGGGAGTTCTCGGCGTTTGCCTGCATGAGCGCATGGTGATCATTTATCCAGGTGGCTGGTGGCACACCGTCGCTCCGCGGTTGTGGATGGATAGGTTCGGCTCAGCCCGACTGGATGCCCAACCCGACTGGACGCCCAACCCGACTGGACGCCCAACCCGACTGGACGCCCAACCCGACTGGACGCCCAACCCGACTGGACGCCCAACCCGACTGGACGGCCAGCCTGACTAGACGCCCAGCCTGACTGGACGCCCAGCCTGACTCGATGCCCAACCCGACTGAGCGCTCAGCTCAACTGGGCGCCCAGTTCGGACAGTTCTCAGCGGACCTTGTCGAAGAACGCGCGAACATCGGCCACGTGCATATCCGGCAGTTCCATTGGCACGAAATGGTTTCCGGTGTTGCCCTCGGGCCAGTGCGCAATGATGTTGTCGCGCTCGGCGAGTCGCCGCATTAGTGCCGAGCCGCCCGCGTAGACGCCGGTCGGCACCAGCTTCTGCCCGGTGGGCCAGACGAATCCGCCGGCGCCGAGGCCGTCGTACATCGGCCAGGACGAGGTGCCAGCGGTATTGGTGAACCAGTACAGGCTGATATTGGTCAGCAGGTGGTCGCGGTCCATGACATCTTCGGCCAGTTCGGCCAGCGGTGTGAATTCGTTGAACTTCTGCATCAGCCAGGCGAGCAGGCCGACCGGGGAGTCGGTCCAGGCGTGCGCGAAAGTCTGTGGTGCGGCGCGCAATAGCGTGTGGTGGTTCACGCCGCCGCTCATCCAACCCTGCATCTGATCCCATTCGGCGCGTTCGTCCGGCGTCATGGTCGGCACATCGGCCTCGGTCGGCATGCCGATGCCGCCGTCGATATGCACACCGACCACGCGATCCGGTGCGACGAGAGCCATTTCGGGTGAAATATAAGCCCCGAGGTCACCGCCTTGGACGCCATAGCTGGTGTAGCCGAGCCGGTCCATCAGCTCGACCCACATCTCGGCCACTCGGCGCACGGTCATCCCGGTATCCACCGGCCCTTCGGAGAAGGCGAAACCGGGAACCGACGGGACGACGACATGGAATGCCTGCGCCGGATCCAGCCCGTATGCGCGCGGATTCGTCAGCGGGCCAATGGTTTTGGTGAATTCGACAAACGAATTGGGCCAGCCGTGGGTCAGGATCAGCGCCGGCGCATCCGGCTCGGGCGAACGCACATGCAGGAAATGCACATCCAGGCTGTCGATTTCGGTGATGAACTGCGGGAACTCGTTCAACGCCGCTTCCTGTGCGCGCCAGTCGTACCCGGTGCGCCAGTACTCGGCCAGCTCCTTCAGGTACGCGACGGGAACACCACGCTCCCAGCCCTGCCCCGGCAGCTGTGCCGACCAGCGGATGCGCGCCAGCCGATCGATCAGATCGTCGACATCGGCCTGCGGAATGTCGATGCGAAAGGGGCGAATGGCCTGCCCACTCGTCACCTGATCGCGGATCGAATCGCTGGGCGCTGCTGCGTGCCCATCCGTTGCCCGACCGCCGCCCCGCACGGAATCGCTGAGCGATGCTGCATTCATCTGTGTCTCCTTGCTGATCTCGGTACAACGAACACATTAAGAGGCATCTAGGACCATTCATGTCCTAGTTCTCTAGAATCCTGAAAATCATGAACGACACCCCCGCCCGCCTGCTGCGTCTGCTGTCACTGCTGCAGACACCACGTGAATGGCCGGGCAGCGAACTCGCCGACCGCCTCGGCGTCACCGACCGGACCGTGCGCCGCGATATCGAGCGCCTGCGCGAACTCGGCTATCCGGTCGCGGCGACAATGGGCGCGACCGGCGGCTATCGACTGGTGGCCGGTGCCGCGATGCCCCCGCTGCTGGTCGACGACGAGGAGGCGGTCGCCATCGCGGTCGGACTGCGCGCCGCCGCCGGATCGGCCATTGCGGGCATCGAGGAGGCGTCGGTCCGTGCACTCGGCAAGCTGGAACAGGTGCTGCCCGCGAAATTGCGCCGCCGGGTGCGGGTGCTCGGCACCGCGCTGGTGCCGCCCACCGATGATGGCCCCACCGTCGATCCGGAGGTACTGACGACGCTGGCCGCGGCCGTAACCAATAGGGAGCGTGTGCGTTTCGGATATCGAGGCGAATCCGGCGCGGAAACCCGTCGTCATATCGAACCACTCGGCCTCGTGCCATTCCGGCGCCGCTGGTACCTCGTCGGCCACGATATGGACCGCGACGACTGGCGTATCTTCCGGGTCGACCGGATCGAACGGCCCCAGCCCACCGGCGCCCGCTGCGCCCCGCGATCGCTGCCCGCCGCGGATCCGGCCGCCTATGTCGCTGGCCGCCGAACCAATTGGGGCACACCGTCGTTCCGCGTCCGCGTCACCATCCAGGCACCGGTAAGCCGGATCGTGGGCCGCCTCGGCGATTCGCCCGGCGATATCGCCGCCATCGATGACGATTCCTGTCTGCTGGACGTCACTCGCGACGACGATCCGACCTGGCTGGCGTACCGGCTCATCGATCTCGGCGCGGATTTCCAGGTGCACGAACCGCCCGTGCTGGCCGACCGGTTGCGCATGATCGCGCGCCGCATCACCAACGCCCTCACCTAGCCCGATCACCCATGGTCGCGGTGTTGCACGATAGAGGTCCGATTTCCGAACCGGAGGCCCGAATCGTGCTCGACGCTGACGACGTGCGCCGCATCGCGTTGTCCTTACCCAAAACCGTGGAGAAGGAACGCTGGCACCATCCGACCTTCGATGTGGCAGGCAAGATGTTCGTCACCCTCCCCGACGATCAGACCTCGTTCGCGGTCCGCTGCCCCAAACACGACCGCACCGAACTCATCGCCGCCGAACCGCACAAATTCTGGGTCCCGCCGCACGAGGCCTCGTCCTCATGGGTCCGGGCCCGGCTGTCCGCACTCGAAGACAGCAACGAATTGCGCGATATCCTGCTGGATTCGTGGCGGCAGGCCGCGCCCGCCGACCTCATCGAGGAGTGATCACACCCGAGGGTCGGCTGGGACGTAATGCCAGAGTTCCCCAGGGATTTCCGGTGTGCGGACGCGGAAGTCCTCCGGGGTGCGCAGAGCCAGATCGGATAGGGCGCGGTTGACCGCCACGTGCAACTCCAGGGCGAGTCGGCGGCGGCCGGAAGGTGCCAGCGCTTGCAGGGCGCGGACCGTAGCGCGGATGGCCGACAGCAGGGATTCCGTTGCGGTGGTGAGAATTTCGGTGTGCTTGCTCATGGTGTCACCGGTTCGATCGGGGCGGTTGGGTGCACGACGGCAACAGGAAGGTCGACGTTCGCGCGGACCGGGCGCAGCGCCAGCGCCACCAGACCGGCAGCGAGAGCGGCCGCGATACCGAGAAGGAAGGCCCGGTCGGAAGCGTCCAGAGCGGCGGACAACGTGGTCGGGGTGCCGATAATGGCGATCAGCAGCGCGGTGCCCAATACCGCGCCGAACTGACGGAAGGCGGCCCCGACCGCACTCGCCGATCCGTAGCGGTCCGCCGGAACATCTGTGACCGAGGCCGCGCCGAGCGCCGGGAAGGCCAGTCCGATACCGATGCCGACCAGGGACTGTCCGGGGAGCCAAGTGGCGAGGAAGTCGGGTTCGGCGCCACCACTGCGCAGTACGAGCAGGCCGATGGCGTACACGATGGTGCCGGGGACGATCACCATGCGATGGCCGAAGCGGTCGGCGATGCGGCCAGCGGGAATGGCGACCACCGTGGTCAGCAGCGGTCCGGGCAGCACGGCCAAACCGGCCTTCAGGATGCTGTATTGCCATACGCCGGTGAGGAAAAGGATATTGCCGAGGATCATCGAGAAGAAGGCGAGGGCGAACAGCAGGGTGCCGAGATTGCCGATGGCGAAGCTCGGGATGCGCATCAGGGCGGGCTCGACCACCGGCTGCGGATGCACCAGGCAGCGGCGCACCAGCCAGGCGATGAGCACGGCGGCCGCAAGGAAACTGGCGATGGTGTCGAGGCTGCGCCAGCCCCAACTGCCGCCCTGAATGATCGCCAGTGCGAGCAGTCCGAGTCCGGCCGCGGATAGTGCCGCGCCGAGCAGATCGGGCAGTCCCGTCGCGTCGTCCTCCTTGGTTTCACGGAGTCCGGCCCGGCCCACCGCGATGATCAGCAGCCCGACCGGAATATTGATCAGGAAGATCCAGCGCCAGTCCGCGATCTCGATGAGGAATCCGCCCAGCGGCGGTCCGGTTCCAGCGGCCAGCGCCGCGGCCGCGCCCCAGATGCCGACCGCCGCGGCGCGCCGCTCATTCGGGAATTCGGGCAGCAATAGGGCGAGCGAGACCGGCGCGATAATGGCCGCGGCCACCCCCTGCAACGAGCGTGCGCCGACGAGCAGCTGCCAGTTCGGCGCTGCCGCGCAGGCGATCGAGGTGAGCACGAAAAGGCCGGTGCCCCACAGCAGCAGACGCTTGTGACCGAGCCGGTCGGCGAGTCCACCGGCCGGGACCAGCAGTGCGGCCATGGCGATGAAGTACGCGTCGAGTACCCAGCTCAGCTGCGCACGGGAGGCCTGCGGGAAGGACGCCGCGATATCCGGAAAGCTCACATTGACGATCGAGGTGTCCAGGAAGGCGAGGAACGCGCTCCCACAGATGGCCAGCAGCGCCAATGTGCGTCGTTGCAACATGCAACTAGAACCTAGGCGACGTAGTTGCGAATTGCAACGGCTATCGTGGAATCAATGAAACACGACGATCTGCTGGCGAGTAACTGCGCGATCGAGCGCTCCGGCGCCGTACTCGGCGAGCGCTGGGTGATCGCGATCCTGCGCGCCGCCTACTTCCGCGCCCGCACCTTCGAGGACTATCAGCGCAAGACCGGTATCGCGCGCAATATCCTGACCGAGCGGCTCAACCGACTAGTCGACTACGGCATCCTGGAGCGCCGCGAATACGCCTCCGGCCCGTCGCGCACACTGCACGAATACCGCCTGACCCCGGCCGGTTTCGACCTGTATCCGGTCATCGCGGCGATCCTGGCGTGGGGCGAGAAGCACACCGGCCTGATCAACGGCGCACCCACCGAATTGGTGCATCAGACCTGCGGCAAGGTCACCCACGCCAAGGTGGTCTGCGAATGCTGTGGCGAGCAGTTGCGCCCGCATGACGTCGAGGTGCGGCCGGGGCCGGGCGCGCAGCATCCCGCGCCGCCGTGGTCCCCGGTCGGATGAACCGTTCGGTCAGTGCGACAGCCGAATCCGAAGGATCGCGCCGCCCTCGGTACCGGCCAAGAGTTCGTCGGGATGGCCCGGCACGGCGACCACCGATGTCAGTGGCTGACCGGTCAGCACCGCGCATGCGGTGTTCGTGCTCGGATCGATTCGAACCAGCTGACCGGTCAATGTGGTCACATAGAGCACGCCCGCATCATCGATGAGGAAATCGTCGGCGAAGTCCGGGATCCCGGGCGATACGGCCACATCGGCGATCACCGTCACGGCGCCGGGATCATCGATCGGGAAGCGCACGATGCGGCCGAGCGGATTGCCGTTCATGCTGAGATAGATCGAATGATCTCGCACCACAATGCCATTGGCGCCGGTGAACTTCGCCCGCGCCGTCCAGTCCGCGTCGACGACGCCATCCGGACCGATCCGGATCACACCGACACTGGAGGCGACGTAGAGATTGCCCTTCGCATCGAAGGCGGCACCGTTGGGCATGGTGAACCCGGAGGCGAATACCGCCGGTCGGGGATCGTTGGGATCGAAACGCACCACACCACCGGGACGCAAAACGCTCGTCGGCGAGTCGCCGTAGACGACATAGAGCAGTCCGTCCGGCCCGAGCCGGACCGCGCCGGGAAATTCGACCGGCACCGTCGCGGTCAACCGCCCGGCACCGTCGTAGCGCTGCACCTCATTGCGATACAGCCGCGACACCCACAGATTGCCCTGCGCGTCGTATCCCACGTTCTCCGACCAGTCGAGTATCGGCAGACCGGCGGGCACCGCGGTGGCCGCCTGGGCGGGCGAGCACGCGGCCACCGCAACCGGCTCTGCCGCCGCACTGGGCGCACGGAAACCGGGCACACCGATACCCGCGCAGCTCAAAGTGAGCAAGGCGGCAACCGGCCATACCCGAGCACCTGCACGATGGAGCTTTTTCAACGCGAACCTCGACTCTGCTGCCCGACCCGTTGACTTGCCCGGGAGTCTAGTCACCTTTGCCACTTATGCGGTGCATGCGAGTTATGGCCCGAACTCGACTGGATCGCAGAAGGTTTGGCAGTATCCACGGATGCCCTTCTTCGACGGCGCGCGCGGCCGCATGCACTATCGTCGGTGGCCGGTCGAAAACAGAGCCGCGGTGGTGGTGTTATTGCCTGGAATGGGGCAGCACAGCGGCCACTACCACCGCTTCGCCCGGACACCGACGTCGGTCGGCATCGAAGTGTGGGCGCTGGACACCTCGGGACACGGATTGAGCGAGGGTGATCCGGACAATCCTGGCACGCTGGTGGAATTGGTGGCCGACGCGCTGCGGCTGATCGAACTGGTCCGCGCCGAACTCCCGGACACTGCCCTGATGCTGATGGGCCACTCGCTCGGCGCGGTCACCACCCTCGGCATGCTCGGCGCGGCGGTGCCGAATCGCGCCGGTGCGGCCGACGATCTGAGCGGGCTGGAGGCGAAGTATCCGCTCCGGCCGAGCCTGCCGCCGAGCGAGTTCGCCGGGCTGGTCTTATGCGGCGTGCCCGAGCGCGCGCTCGGCGGCGGTGCGCCCGGCGCACCCGGCACACCGTTGCCGACCACCCTGCCGATCCTCGCCGTGCACGGCATCGAGGACCGGCGGGCTCCGATCGATGCGATGAGGGTCTGGACTCGACGCCACGATTGGGTAAGTTTGCGGGAGTACGCCGACGCCGGGCACGACCTGTTGCACGAGCCGGTGCACGCGCGGGTCGCTGCCGACATCGCGGACTGGATGCAGGGTGTCGTCGTGGGGTTGGCACGACATCGGTGAGTTGATCACGGCTGCGCGGGCAGCACGACGAGGAAGGGGGCGGCGAGATGTCGGATGTGACTGCGCTGAATCAGGCGATCGACGATGGCCAGCTCTGGATCGATGGCGTACTGGTCGGCGAGGGCGCACACGAACAGTGCGCCGCGCGCTACGAACAGCTCGCCGATGAGGTCGACGCCCAGATAGCCGTATTGAGCGGGGCCGCTTCATTACCTGGCTTCGGCGGATTCGATTCGGGTGCGGCACTGCGCAGCGGCTTCGAGAACAAGGCCGAGGGCGCGATGACCCGGTTGCGCGAATATGCCAATGCCGCAAGGGCACTCGCACAGACCTTCCGCGCGGCCGGAGCGGCCTACACCCGGGCCGATGAGGATCTCGCATCGGCGGTCGGTCAGGTCGAGGTGGCGGGAGCGGCGCATGCGTAAGATGCCGCACACCGGTGAGAAGACCCCCATCAAATACGTCGACCCCGACTACACCCGGACCGTCGAGATCTTCGACAACCTGTCCCATCGGCAGATCCACGATGGTGTGCAACTGATGAATCCGGTCGTGCTCGCGGGCGGACAGCAGGCGTGGCAGGGCAGTTCGACCGGCCTCGCCAGCGCGGTCGAGCAGGCGCATACCGAAATTCGGGCCGCGATCGCCGACGGCTGGCGCGGCGCCGCGGCGGACTCGGCCGCCGACGCGGTGCGCGAATTCGAAAGGCAGGGACAGCAACTCGCCGATGTGATGGCCGCCGTCGGTCAGCGGCTCGGCCAAGCCGGCGATGCCGCCGAGGCATTGCGCGGCGCCGTCGTCGCGCCGTCGGACACCACACCGGATCTCGCTGGCGCACTGCTGGATCCGACACGCGCCACCGATAACACCGCCGTCCAGAAGTCCGCCGATGGCACCCGCCAGGATGTGGTGCAGGCGATGGACACCATCTACACCAAGGTTTTCATCGCGACGGGATCCGGCATCCCCGCCTTCCCCGATGCGGTGACCGGCGATACGGCACCGACGCTCGACACCACGCCTGCCGCGCAGATTCCCGCGGCGACCAGCCTGGACATCGGAACGCAAACCTTTACCACCCCAACGGTTTCGGCGATCGCTCCGGTGACGACCGCACCGCACACCACTGTCGAACCCGCCGCGGCGACGACCCAACCCGCGACAACGCCGACCACCATTGCCCCCGCGGCCACCACCGACACCACGACCCTTGCCGCAGCCAAACCCGTTGTGCCGATGGCGGATTCCCCAGCCACGACTACCACCGCGGCCACTGCGCCGACGGCCGCACCCGCTCGAAGCGTTCGCCCCGGTACCGGCGCACCGGTGGTCGCCGCCGCGGCCGCACCGGTGATCGCCCCGACGGTCCCCGGCGCGGGCACCGTCGGCTCGGACGACGAACGCAAACGCGATGAGCGCAAACGCGATGCCAGTGGCGACGCGATCAACGGCGTCGGCGCGGGCGCGGTCGGCGGACTCATGGGCGGTGCCATGGTCGCGGGCGAGACCCCGCGCTCCGGCCTGAGCACCGGCGCGGCCGCCGCGCGCGCGGCACAGGCCCGCGACGAGGACGACTACGACGACGATTACCACTTCTTCGACGACGATCTGACCTTCCTGGAACCGGCCGACGACGGCGGTGAGCTGATCGGCGATATGGATCCGACGACACCACCGGTCGTCGGCGAATGGACCGAACTGGAGTGAACTGGACGCTGACCCCGGACCAGTTCGCCATGGCCTGGGCCCGCACCGACGGCGACCGCATCCCCTATCCCCTCGCCGTGCGCCTCTCGGCTCGCGACACCGCAGAACGCGACGCCCAACTGCCCGTCCTGAACCGTTGGTGCGAGCAAACTCTCGACGCGGATCTGGAAGGGGCGCTGCGCGTGCTGGCCCGACCCGCCGTGCGCATCGAGGTCTTCGGGCAGCGCGATGCCGCCGCGCAGGAACCGGGAAGTGCTGGTGACCGATCGGGCTCCGGGCACGACGAGGCGATCGAACAGACGGGTCTGCTCGGGCCGAGCGACCCGGTCACCGCCGCATCGGATATCGCCGCCGAGGCGCGCCCGGTGCGCGTACTCGGTGCGATCGCCGGGGACATCGCGGTGGTCGCGGCACAGCGCCCGGGCGCGAGCGCAGACCGGGGCGGCGATATCCGGCTGTTCGTCGATCGGGTGAAAAACCTGTCCGCACGGGTGATTTCGGTGCTGCCGGAGAATACACCCGGCACTATGGCACAGCTGACCGCACCGCTGGCCCGGGTCAATGAGGACAGCCGGGATCTGGTGACCGTACCGGTGGCCGGACCCGCGATGCCCACGCGAATTCGCAAGCTACTGCGGCAATCTCGCGACGGTATCGGCCAGATCGTGGTGTCGGTGCGACGGCCCGACGGCGAGCTGCGTCCGTTCGGGGTGCTGTGCTGGATCGATGTGGTCGGTGACGGCAGATACACGGTGCGCACCGGGGTCGACGTCGACATCATGGCGGTCACCGCACAACGGTTCACCACGGTGCTGCGTCCCATGGTCACCGCCGCCGAACGCACCCTGGCCTTCGCCGAGCGGTGGTGAAGACCTCAGCCGTACCGCACGGGTCACCCCGCACGGAGCGAGTCTTACCAGCGACGTTCGCGGCCCGTCTCGCGCCCGAGCGGCCGAATCGCATGCGCCGCAGGCACGAGTCTCGGCCGCTCGGACGCGAGACAGGGCCGCGAACACTCCGTGCCGGAGGCGCAGCATTTACACTGCCCCGTGCCACTTTACGAATTCGAAGGCAAACGGCCCCAGGTCGATCCGACGGCGTTCATCGCACCCACCGCGACCCTGATCGGTGACGTGCGCGTCGAGGCAGGCGCCTCCATCTGGTACGGCGCGGTGCTGCGCGCGGACCTGGCGCCCATCACCATTCGGGAACGCGCCAATGTCCAGGACAATGCGGTCCTGCACGTGCCGCCGGATGTGCCGATGGACATCGGTCCCGGCGCGACCATCGCCCACAGCGTCGTCTTCCATGGCGCGTCGGTCGGCGCGGAGGCCATTGTCGGCAATGGCACCACGGTCCTGGACCTGGCCGAAATCGGCGCGGGCACAATGATCGCCGCACATTCGCTGGTTCCGCCGCATGCCAAGATCCCGGCGGGCGTACTCGCCGCGGGCGCCCCAGCCGAGGTCAAGAAGTCCATCGAAGGCACTCAGGCCGAAGGCTGGGTCAAACTCAACCCCGGCTTCTATGCCGAACTGGCCCAACGCCACCGCAGCGGCATCACCGAAGTCCAGCCCTGACCTCGGGCATCGGGTTCGGCGGCTCAGACCAGTAGCTCGGTGACTTCGTCATCATCCAACTGATGGAAGTCGCGATAGGCCATCCCGACGCCGCCGAGCGAATGCGGAACCCACGGACAGACCACCTCATCCGCCTCGGCGGCCGCCCGGTGCAATGCCTCGGACGAGGACACCGGCACCGCGACCACGATCCGCAACGGCTGGTGCAGCTGAGCGACCCGGCAGGCGGCGACCACCGTCGCCCCGGTCGCCATGCCGTCGTCCACGATCACCGTGGTGCGACCCCCGATCGGGATCGGCTTGGCGTCACCGCGCCACACCTCACGGCGGCGCTCCAGTTCGACGCGTTCCACATCCTCGATCTCGGCGACCTGCTCGGGCGTTATCCCGGTGTGCGACAACACATCCTGATTGAGCACCCGGATACCTTCCTCGCCGATGGCGCCCATCGCCAGCTCCGGCTGCCATGGCACACCGAGCTTGCGGACCAGCATGATGTCGAGATCGCCCCCGATGACCTCACGTACCGCGGCCGCCACCGGAACCCCACCGCGGGGCAGTCCGAGCACCAGCGGCTGCGCCGCGTGCAGGTGGCCGAGTTCCAAACCCAGCGCGCGACCGGCAGCTGCCCGATCGGTGTAGATCATCCCGAAATCAACGCTACCGCATTGTGGCCTAGGTCACCGCAACTTATAACTTCGCAGGTTCTATCTCGCCGCCGGGCAGGCGGAGAGGCTGAACGCTTGTGGAGCTGATGTAAGACTCGGATCCGTCCCAGCGATCGGCTGTGCAGCAAGAACCCGCCGAGGGCCGCGCGAGCTGCCGGTAGGAGTGTCCGGATCCCAGTCGGGCATGGATGTCAATCCGGGACGCGCTCGGTGATCGAGAACCGACGCAAGGTCAAACTCGGATTAGATGTGCGCACCGCGTCCAAACGATCGAGGTCGATGGTCGCGGTGAGCACGCCGGGTTCGTCACCGAGTTCGGCGAGCACCACGCCGGTGGGATCGATGATCATCGAGGCGCCCGCGCCGCGCGGCGCGCATTGATCGGCGGCCGCGACGTACACGGTGTTCTCGATGGCGCGGGCGCGCAGCAGCGTCGTCCACTGATCCACCTTCGCCGGACCGGGAATCCACTGGGCGGGCAGCACCAGCACCTGTGCCCCCGCCGCCGCGACGCGACGGCAGCCTTCCGGAAAGCGAAGATCGAAACAGGTCTGCATGCCGAATGTCACAGCATCGACGGTGAAGGTGGCCGGGGTCTCGATCGGTCCCGCCTCGACGACATCGGATTCGAGATACCCGAACGCGTCGTACAGATGCACCTTCCGGTACTTCGCCACCAGCTTCGCATCGGGTCCCAAGGCGACAAGCGTATTGCGGATCCGCTTCGCCTCCGGCGCCACCTGTTCAACGATTCCGGCGACCAGAAACACCCCGAATTCGCGTGCGATTTCGCCGAGCCCGGTGACGAACGGCCCGGTCAGCGGTTCGGCGATGGCCACGACCCGCTCGTCGAGCCGGGCGACGGCAAACATCGAGTATTCGGGTGCGACGACCACCCGCGCACCGCGTTCGACGGCCGCGCGGACGTGCTCGCGCACGGCGGCGAGATTGGCGGGCGGATCGGTTCCCGCGGCGAATTGGACCACCGCCACAACCACCGGTGAGGGTGCCGGGTCGTGATGTGTGGGCACGGTTTCGGGTTGCATAGGTCTCACCGTATTGGCCCGGTGGCCGGGACGACCACCACCAGGCAGTAAACTCCTGGTCAATGAGTACCAATCAGGTCGACAGCGTTCCTGGCGACAACGACAGGGACGATGACGGCCCGACCTTCGCCGATCTCGGCATCGATGAGCGCGTCCTAGCGGCCATCGCCGATGTGGGCTATGAGTCGCCCTCGCCCATCCAGGCGGCGACGATTCCACCACTGCTCGACGGCGCCGATGTGGTCGGGCTGGCCCAGACCGGCACCGGCAAAACCGCGGCATTCGCCATCCCGATCCTGATGGGCATCGAGGCCACCGGCAAACTTCCGCGCGCCCTCGTGCTGGCCCCGACGCGCGAACTCGCGATCCAGGTCGCCGAGGCGTTCGGCCGCTACGCCACCCACATTCCCGGACTGCATGTGCTGCCGATCTACGGCGGCCAGGCCTATGGCGTCCAGCTCTCCGGTCTGCGCCGCGGCGCGCATGTCGTGGTCGGCACGCCGGGCCGGGTGATCGATCACCTGGAGAAGGGCACACTCGACCTGTCGCAGCTGCAGTATCTGGTGCTCGACGAGGCCGACGAGATGCTGAAGATGGGGTTCCAGGAGGATGTCGAGCGCATTCTCGCCGACACCCCGCGCGAGAAGCAGGTGGCGCTGTTCTCCGCGACCATGCCCTCGGCGATCCGCAGCATCTCCAAGAAGTACCTGCGCGAACCGGTCGAGATCACGGTCAAGTCGAAGACCTCGACCAACACCAACATCACCCAGCGCTGGGTGCAGGTCTCGCATCAGCGCAAACTCGACGCCCTGACCCGGATCCTCGAGGTCGAGTCGTTCGAGGCGATGATCATCTTCGTGCGCACCAAGCAGGCCACCGAGGAACTGGCCGAGAAGCTGCGCTCGCGGGGCTTCTCCGCGGCGGCGATCAACGGTGATATCGCGCAGAACCAGCGTGAGCGCACCATCGGTCAGCTGAAGTCCGGTGCGCTCGACATTCTGGTCGCCACCGATGTCGCGGCGCGCGGTCTCGATGTGGATCGCATCTCGCATGTGGTCAACTTCGACATCCCGCACGACACCGAGTCCTATGTGCACCGCATCGGCCGCACCGGCCGGGCCGGGCGCAGCGGTCAGGCGCTGCTGTTCGTGGCGCCGCGCGAGCGCCACCTGCTCAAGTCGATCGAGCGCGCCACCCGGCATCCGCTGACCGAAATGCAGCTGCCGAGCGTCGATGATGTGAACACCCAGCGCGTGGCCAAGTTCGGCGATTCCATTACCGAGAACCTCAGCTCGTCGAATCTGGCGCTGTTCCGCAAGCTCATCGAGGATTACGAGCGCGAGCACAACATTCCGCTGGTCGATATCGCGGCGGCGCTCGCGGTCAGCGGCTACGACGGCGACAACTTCTTCATGGAACCCGAGCCGGAGCCGATCGAACGCCCGCAGCGCGAACGGATGCCGCGCACGGATCGGCCCGCCCGCCGCTTCGACGGCGAGGATCGCGGTCCCTCGCATCACCGCGGCACCGGAGCCGAATTGGCGACCTACCGGATCAGCGTCGGCAAACGGCACCGCGTGGTGCCCGGCGCGATCGTCGGCGCCATCGCCAATGAGGGCGGACTGCGCCGCAGCGACTTCGGCCATATCAGCATCCGCCCGGACCACAGTCTCGTCGAGCTACCGGCGGACCTGTCCTCGGAAACCCTGGAAGCATTGCGGCGCACCAGGATCAGCGGCCAGCTGATCCAGCTGCAGCTCGATCAGGGCCCGCCCGGCGGGCGTCCGTTCCGTGCCGGACCGCGTCGCGATCGCGATGGCGGCAAGCGACCGGAACGACGTAAGCCGCGCTCCTGAACCGGACAGGGTGCACCGCCGGGCGTAGCGACTGCTTGCAGGTCGCGCGAAACGACCAGCCGTAGCGACCCGCCGACACCGAATTCAACGCGATGGTAGCGGCTAGCTACAGTGTTGCCGTCCGTGTCCGGCGAAGACACAGGAGGGCCGCGTTTGATCGTGTTCGGTGATCGTGTCGTCTGCTCCGCCGTCGACCTCGTGCGCGCGGCGCAGTGTGAATTCGCTTTGCTGCGTGCCCTCGATACCGAACTGGGCACCATAGCGGGTGCGGTGGATGTGGCGCCCGATCCGGTGCCGCGCACCGGATTCGACGATTCGCGCGAACGCAGACTCGCGGACTTCCGCGACCGGTTCGGCAGCCAGATGGTCGAGATCCACAGCGAGGCGGCCGAGCACGATCCGGTGACCGATGCCAAGGCCCATCTCGCCGCGCTACAGGCCGCCAATGCCGAGACGATCGCCGCACTGCGCGCGGGGGCGCACGTGATCCACGGTGCCACCTTCTTCGACGGTAAATTCGTCTGCGCCAGCGATTTCCTGGTGCGCGCCGGCCATCGGGTCCGCTACACCGCGCACGGCACCGCGGCGGATCCACCGGATCGCATCGGGGTGGCACTCGAACTCGCCGCCTGTGCCGACGCATTGGACAGCAGCGGTGCGCTGACCGCCCCCCTGGTTCGATTGCACCTTCGGGAGGACAGCCGGACCTACCCGCTCACCGATCTGGTGCCGGTGTATCTCGCCCGGCGCGGGCGAGTCGAGCGAATCCTGGAAGACAAACTGAGCGAACTGCTCCCGGTGCAGTGGGGCGATCCGCGCTATCTCGCCTGCGGGCACTGCCCGACCTGCACCGCGGCGCTGACGGCGGCACGTGATCTGCTACTGGTCGCCGGGATACCGCGCACCGCGCGAGCCAGGCTGCGCGAAGCGGGCGTGAGCACCATCGACCGACTGGCGAGTACCGCTGCCACCGTACCCGGCCTGCCACCGCGCACCTTCGGCGCACTGCGCCGCCAGGCCGAAATCCAGCTGCACCGCGAGGATTCCGGACAGCCGACGCACACCCTGGTGGACGCGATCGCGCTGGGCGCCCTGCCGCCGCCGTCGCCGGGCGATCTCTCACTCACCATCGAGGAAGGGCCATCGGGCCAGCTGGTCGGCATCGAGGTGGGCGGCCCGGCCGCGGTCCATCTGGCCTTCCGCGCCCCGTTCGGCACGGCGACCGCACCGTCTGCCGCGATGACCGATGAGCAGGCGGGGCAGCGGCGCGCGCTGGGCGAGACGCTCGACTATGTCGCCCAACGGCTGCGGATGTATCCGGATATGCGCGTGTACCACTACACCTCCGAGGTGCGTTCGGCACTGCTGCGGTGGACCGGCCGTTACGGGGTCGGCGAGGAGATCGTCGAGGATCTGCTGCAGGCGGGTGTGCTGGTCGACCTATATCCGATCGTGCGCAATGCCCTGCTGATCGGGGAGCGCTCCTACCGCCTGAGCCGACTGCGGCGGCTGCTGCCCGGCGCGGCGCATTCCGGTGATACGGAACGCGATTGCGTCACGGTATTGCGACTGCGCGACTGGCTGCAGGATCGAGCGGCCGAACAGCGCGTCGATCCGGATGCGGCACTGCTGGATCAGACGAGTTCGTGGTGTCTGGTGCCGAGTCCGGACGAGCCCGATCCGGAGCCGCCGTCACGACCCTCCTCGATCGAGGCCGCACTCGCGGAATTCGCGGCGGCACAGGGCGAACCGGGCGATCCCGCCGCGCTGATGGCGGCGGCCCTCGGCTATCACCGGCGCGAACGCCAGCCGCTGTGGTTGGCACATGCCGACCGGCTCAGTCATCCGGTCGACGAATGGTCCGACGCGCCAGGCGTACTCGTGGCCGACTGGGGCACGGTGGACACCAAATGGCATCGCGGCCCGCATCAGCCGACGATGCGCAGATATCTCACACTGACCGGACGGATCGGCATCGGCTGGGGCGGCGCCGACACCGCGGGCGGCGCCGCGACCGGCACGGTGCTGACACCGGGCACCACGGTATACACCTTCTACGATCAGCCGGTCGCCGCCGGAATGATCACCGCCGTCGGTCGGCGCGCGACCGCCTCCGCGACCGTGCTCGGCTGTTCGGTGGACGCGAACTTCGACGACACCGTCCGGCTGGAGGAACTGCTACCCGACGGCTGCGAACCCTACGACGAGCTGCCGACCGCGATCGCACCGGGACTGCCCGCCTGGGACGAGAATATCGAGACCGCGGTCGAATTCGCGGCCCAGCAGTTGCTGATGGCGCTGCCCGAGATTCCCGCGAGCGCGGTCTTCGATATCCTGGCGCGCCGACCGCCTCGGCTGCGCCGGGCCAACCGGCTGCCGGATGTGCACGGTGACCACGCCGCGGCCATCACCGCCGCGCTGCGCGATCTCGATGACTCCTACCTCGCGGTCCAGGGACCGTCCGGTACCGGTAAGACCTCCACCGCCGCCAGGTCGATCGAACGTCTGGTCACCCGGCACAAGTGGCGTGTCGGCGTTGTCGCGCAATCGCATTCGACGGTGGAGAGCCTGCTCGACATGATCGTCGCCATGGGCGTGCTGCCGGAACTGGTGGCCAAGAAGGACGTCGAGGCGGTGGCGCCGGAGTGGTCGGTGATCGACGGCGCCCGCTATCCGCGATTCCTGGACAATGCGGTCAACGGCTGCGTCGTCGGCGGCGTCCCGGCCGATTTCGCCGACGACGAGGTGGTGCCCGGCGCTGGTCTCGATCTGCTGGTGATCGCCGATGCGGGCCGCTTCCCGCTCGCCGATACCATCGCGGTCGCGGTGAGCGCACGCAATCTGCTACTGGTCGGCGATCCCGCGCCCGCCGAGGCGCGCGGCACACATCCGGAGCCGGTCGACGAATCGGTGCTCGGCTGGCTCGCCGAGGGCCGCGATACCCTGCCTGCCGATCGCGGCTACTTCCTCGATCGCACCTGGCGGATGCACCCGCGCGTCTGCGACCCGATCTCCCGGCTGTACTACGACAACCGCCTGCGGTCCAATGAGACCGTCACGCTCGCACGGCAATTGGAGGGTGTCGAGCCCGGAGTGGAGACGGTGCTGGTCGAGCACAGCGGCGCCGCGACCGAATCGGTGGCCGAGGCCCGCGAGGTGGTCCGCCGGGTGCGCGCCCTGCTCGGAGTCTCATGGACCACCGGCGCGATGACGCGGCGCCTGCATCCACACGACATACTCGTGGTCGCGCCCTACAGTGCCCAGGTCGGCCTGATCCGGACGCTGCTGGCGCGGGCCAAGATCGAGGATGTGCTGGTCGGCACGGCCGAGCACTTCCGTGGCCGGGAGGCCGCGGTGGTCCTGCTGTCGATGACCACATCCAGCCCCGCCGATGCCCCCTACGGCATGCGGTTCCTGTTGTCGCGCAGCATGGTTCAAGCCACGCTGTGCCGAGCCATGTGGAAGGCCGTCATTATCCGGTCACCGCTGCTCACCGAATACCTACCGAATACCCCCGACGATCTCGCGGATCTGGCGACATTCCTGCGGCTCAGCTGAGCAAGATGTGCTGAATATTTCTTTCAGAGGTCAGTCGGCGCATGATCGAAATATTCATTCGGACCGGTTGGTTCTTTTATTGGTAATTCGGTGCACCCCTGCGGCATCCGCATTCGATCTTGAATTCGCCAGCGCGACCAAAGGGAATTCGCAATTGGCGCCGGCTCAGCCGAAACAGCTGCCCTCACCGCGGTAGGTGGGCACTGTCGTGCGCGTGCCATCGCCGTCGACCAGATGCACCTCGTTGAACCGCTCGCACAGCTCACCGGCCTTGGCATGGCGGAACCACACCCGATCTCCGATCCGCAGTTCGGCCGCCCCGGACAGCGGGGTCTGCACCTCGCCCGCCCCCTCGGTGCCCAGCAACTTCAAAGCGGCGGGCCACACCGGCTTCGGCACCCGGGACGGTCCGGTCGGACCGGAGGCGATGTAACCGCCCGCGAAAACGGTTGCGATGGACGGAGTCGGCTTGCGCAGCACCGATGTCGCGAAGAACAGCGCGGGGCGCGGGGTGAAGGCCCGATAGTGATCGAACAGGGTCGGCACATACAGCCCGGAGCCGGCGGTCACCTCGGTGACATCCGAATCGGCAGTGCTGACCTCGATGGATCCGGAGCCGCCGCTATTGACGATCTCCAGCTTGCCGACCACCGAGCGCACCGCGTCGAGTACCTGCCCGCGGCGCTTGGCGATTTCGGCCGCCGAGGCCCGCTTCACCAGGCGCACAGCGATATTGGAGTCGGGCAGTCCGGCGATCTGCGCCTCGTAGGTCATCACGCCGACCACATCGAAACCGCGACTCAGCGCTGCTCGCGCGAGCGCGGCGGCCTGTTCGGGGGTGCGGATCGGCGAGCGCCGAACGCCCAGGTGCAGCGGCCCGATGCGCAGCGATGCGTCCACATCGAGGCAGATTCGCGGCCGCACCAGATCGGTGCCGACCGCGGCGCGGATCAGTTCCAGCTGCGCGACATCGTCGATCATCAATGTGATGGATTCGCGCAGAGTGTCATCGGCGGCGAGTTCGGCCAGGGCCGCACGGTCGACGGTCGGATAGCCGAGCAGCACATCGCGGGCGCCGAGCCGGACCAACCAGATGGCCTCGACCAGGGAATACGACATGATGCCCGCGAAACCGCCGGCCGCGGTGAGCCCGGTGCCGAGCACCTGCTCGAGTACCGCACGGCAGCGCACCGATTTACTCGCCACCCGAATGGGCACCCCACCCGCGCGACGGACCAGGTCAGCGGCATTGGCACGCAGCGCGGTCAGGTCGAGGGCGGCCAGCGGCGGGTCCAGCTCGGCCGTGGCCGCGTGCAGTCCGGCAATCGGCGACGTTTCGGTCACCGGAACAACTCAACCATTTAACTGGTCGAACGTCCAGTACCGCGCGGATCAGACTTCGACCGCCCTGGTGGCCAGGCTGCTGACCAGGTCGTCGAGCACCACGAGCGTCGTCTCGTCATTGCAGTCGGCGAGCCAGCGCAGCACCGTGCCCTGCACCACCGAGACCGCGTAGGTCGCGATGGCGTCCACCGGCTCCAACCACTGCGTACCCGACCGGTCGGCACAGAGCGCGAGGAACGTCGCGACCTCGGAGTCCATCTCCTGGAACAGGGCCGAGGCCTGCGGATCGGCGACACATTCGGTCTGCCCCTCCCAGCGCTCGGCCAACTGATGCGCCGTCGCTTCGTAGGCCCGTGCCCGTTTGGCGGGGGCGGCCTTGACCAAGGGCCAGTAGGCGCTGACACCGGCATGCAGAAGCACCCGAAGTGCTCGCACTCCGGTGAAATCGAGCGAGGAGGCCGCCTTCTCGACGGCCTCACAGATGGTCGGCCGCAACCGAACCGCCGCTATTTCTCCACGTACGCTCAACGCCGACTCCCTCGGGGAAAGAACTCGCGCGCCCTCATCGGCACGGCTCGCTGAACATGGCGAACCGCGATCATGAAATCCGCCGATAGGGAATTCCCTGGATGCCCAGTCCAACATTCATCAATGGTAGAGGGTTTCCGGGGTTTAAGAACGGGTTCGTTGGGTATTTCCAGACTGGAAGAATGTTTTGTTACCCAAACGGAATGCCGCTGCGACCGATCGGGTATCCGCCGGAATCGCTTCCCCGGGTGTCACTCTCGCGCCTACCCGACCGAGCGACACCATTGACCAGACTACGGGTCGGCTTGTTCCCCATCCGCCCAGATGTGGCGGATCCCACACAAAAACCTCCGCAAACCGGACAGCCAGCGGTTCCGTGTTCGACCCGCGAACGACACCTCGCCGATCCCATTGTCTGGTTAGCCTGGATCGGTGACCCTCTCGCCCTCGGCCGACCAGTTCTACCTGACCGGCACCTTCAACTACCGCGATCTCGGCGGTCTGCGCACCATCGACGGCGCGCGGATCCGCCCCGGCGTGCTGCTGCGCTCGGCTCAGCTGAGCGGCCTGGATCTGCCCGGGCACACCATCCTGCGCGAACTCGGCGTCACCGACGTCTACGACCTGCGCGGGCTGCGCGAGATCGAGCACATCGGCCACGACAACCTGCCCGACGGCGTGCGACTGAACGTCACCCCGTTCGACTCCAGGATGGCCGAGGCGCCGCCGCACGAGGCGCAGACCAACTCCGCGTTCACGCACATGCTCGAGGTCTACCGACACTTCCCGACCCTGCCCGAGGCGAATACCGCGATCATCGCCATCGCCGAGACGATCGCCAGCGGCGACGGTGCGGTGCTCGTGCACTGCGCGGCCGGTAAGGACCGCACCGGCTGGGCCATCGCCACCCTGCTGCGCGCGGTCGCGGTCAGCGAGGCCGATGTGCTCGCCGACTTCCTGGCCAGCAATGACGCCGTCCCCGCACTGCGCGCCATGATGGCACCGAAACTCACTGCGGGAGTGGAACTCTCCATCGATATCCTGGGCGTCCGCGAGGACTACCTGCGGGTCGCGACGGATTCGGTGCGCGAACAGCACGGCGATGTCGAGTCCTATCTGACCGCCATCGGATTCACCACACAACTGCGCGAACGGCTGCGCGATCGCCTGCTCGAGTGAGCTACCCGGCCTGCGCCCGTTCACGCCGGACCAGACCGTCGGCATCGATGCTGACCTGATCGCCGGTGTGGAACCAGGTTCCGGTGAAGCGGTCCGCGGTGGTCTCCGGATCGTTCCAGTAGCGGCGGGTGACATTCGGCCCGCGACAGAGCAATTCGCCGTGCCCGGCCTGCGCCTGCGGCCCCCACAGCGCCAATTCGGTACCGCCGAAGGGGAAGCCGAGTACCGGATCGGCACCGGGTGCGGTATCGGTTTCATCGTCGACGACCAGGCCGATGCCGCTGGTTTCGGTCGCGCCCCAGACCGACCACCGCCGCGCGGCCGGGAACATATCCCGCAGTGTGGCGGCCAGATCCGCGGGATCGGTGGCATCGGCGACGCGTTCGCCGCGATGGCCCGCATTGCTGACTCGGACGATGCCCTCGGTGCACAGCCCTTCGGTGCGCAGCGCCGCCAGTTCGGGCAGCAGCCGGGCGAAGATACGTGGTGTCGCGGAAACCATATCGATCCGTTCGGAGACAATGGTTTCGGCGAGTCTTCGGCGATCCGGCGCGAGCACGACGGTGCCACCGACCGCGAAGGTCGGCAGCATCTGGTCCACGCAGCCGCTCGCATGCGCCAGCGGCAGCAGCACCAGATTGCGCAGGCCGTCGGTCGGCAGGTCCAGTGCCGCGACAACGGAACGAACTGCCGAGAGCAGGTTTTCGTTGGTCAGCTCGACGCCCTTGGGCGCGACGGTGGTATTGGCCGGGCACACCCCGGTGCCGCTGGTGTAGCACAGCAGCGCCAGATCACTCAGTGCCGCACCGTCATCGATGAAGGCGGCGCCGTCGGGCAGTTCCGAGCTACCACCATCGAGTACGAAATCGGTACTGCTGTTGGCGATCACCCGCTCGGCCACCGCATCGGGCAGTCCGTCGTGCACCAGCACCGGGACCGCGCCGCTCAGCAGCGCACCGAGGAACGCCTGCACCCAGCGCGCACCCGCCGGCATGTGGATGGCGACCCGGTCGCCGTAGCCGATGCCGTGCTCCTGCAGGCCGCCCGCGATGCGGGAGGCGGAGTGCCACAACTCCCGATAGGTCAGGCGGGGGCCGCCTATCTCCACCACCGCCTCCCTTGTCGAGAAGGCGTGCACCTGTAGATCCAGTAGTTCGGTCAGCGCGGGGGTGAGATTGCCGTAGCGCAGGACCCCGTCGGCGCCACGAGCCAGCGGAGCATCGCGGGCATGCGGGTGATTCGGTGGGTACTCGACCAAGAACTGCGACATGGGTCCTCCGCACACGCCTCGGGCTTGCAGGCTCTTGCGACTATATGACGCGAGTCACATTTTCGTGGGGATAGGCGAGGAACGTGTCCCGGCTGTCACCGGCCGGTGTAGGTGGCCTTCCCCGGGCCGACCTCCAGGAAGCTGCGCACCGCACCGCGCAGATCCGCGGTGTCGAACAGCGCGCCGGACACCTGCGGCGTCACCGAATCCGCATGGGCGACGCCGCCGGAGCGCCACGCCTCGATGATCTGCTTGGTCGCGGCATGCGCCCTGGTCGGGCCCTTGGCCAGCCGATTCGTCAAATCCCGTGCGGCGGCGTCGACATCGTCGTGGATGGCGTTCACCACGCCCCATTCGGCCATGGTCGCGGCGTCGTAGAGCTCACCGGTCATCACGAATTCACGGGCCCGGCCCGATCCGGCGCGTTCGGCCAGCCGCTGCGGACCGCCCATCGACGGCGTCAGGCCGACGACCGTCTCCACCAGACCGAATTTCGCTTTCGGAGCGGCCAAGATGATGTCGCAGGCCAGCGCCATTTCGAAGGCGGCAGTCAGGGTGAGGCCGTGCGCGGCGAAGACCACCGGACACGGCAGCGCCTCCAGCGGATGGATGATCTGTGCGAACAGGGTGCGCCATAGTTCGGCGCCCTGCTCGACGGCACGGGAGGTGGCAGCCGACGTCGGCGGGAGGATCCCGCCGAAGACGTGCACGTCGACACCGCCGGAGACCAGCTTGCCCTCGGCCCGCAGCAGCACCGCGCGCGGCGGATTTGCCGACAGATCGGCGAGATCCTCGATGAGCGCGTCGAACATCGACTGGTCGAACAGGTTCAGCGGCGGATTGGCCAGGGTGAGGATCGCGACCTCGGCACCGCCATCGGTGGTTTCCCGGATCAGCCGGGTGGCCTTCGTATCACTCATTGGGCAAGACTAAGACCTCGATTCTGCGAGACTGTCCAAGTGACCAAGTCGGTATCGGAAATTGCCTCTTACGTCGAGTCCGGCGAGTTCAAGCGAGATACGAACTACATCACCACCCGCATCACCGCAGACGGACGTGACGGATACCCGGTCGAGGCCGGCCGCTACCGCCTGATCGCCGCGCGAGCCTGCCCATGGGCGAACCGGACGCTGATCGTGCGCAGGCTGCTCGGGCTGGAGGACGCGATCTCACTGGGGCTGTGCGGCCCGACTCACGACAGGCTCAGCTGGACCTTCGATCTGGATCCCGACGGCGTTGATCCGGTACTCGGTATCCCTCGGCTGCGCGATGCGTACCTGGCGCGGTTCCCGGACTACCCGCGCGGCATCACGGTTCCGGCGATGGTCGAGGTCGCCACTGGACAGGTGGTGACCAATGACTACCCGCAGATCACCCTCGACTTCGCCACCGAGTGGACCGAATTCCATCGACCGGGTGCGCCGCAGCTGTATCCGGCACAGCTGCGCAACGAGATCGACGAGGTGAACCTGGCGGTATTCCGGGATGTCAACAATGGCGTCTACCGGTGCGGATTCGCAGGGACCCAGGAGTCCTACGAGGCGGCCTACGACCGGCTGTTCGCCCGGTTGGACTGGCTCTCCGATCGTCTGGCCACCCAGCGATATCTGGTCGGCGACACCATTACCGAGGCCGACGTGCGGCTGTTCACCACGCTGGTCCGATTCGATCCGGTCTATCACGGCCACTTCAAGACCAACCGCAGCAAGCTGACCGAAATGCCGGTGCTGTGGGCCTATGCGCGCGACCTCTATCAGACGCCGGGCTTCGGCGACACCGTCGATTTCGAGCAGATCAAGGTGCATTACTACGTCGTGCACGCCGATATCAACCCGACGCGGATCGTGCCAAAGGGCCCGGAGTCGACCGACTGGCTGAGCCCGCACGGCCGAGAAGCGCTGGGCGGCAGACCATTCGGCGACGGCACCCCGCCGCCACCGCCACCGCTCCAGGAAAGGGTCGCTGCCCTGCGCGAACCGGAGTGACGGAACCGACATGCGGGGAACCAGGTCGACCGGGTACATCGTTGTCATGACGAGTTGATGGCGGTCGGTGCCATAAGGTTCATCCCGTACAGGCGGAAGAGGAGGATATCGCCGTGTTCAAAGGCACGTTCGAGAAGACGGTGGTCCAGCTACTCGATACCGGGTCACGCCTGCAGGCGCCGGCCGTCGCCAAGTACGTGGACCGGCTGCGGCGTTCGCATCCGTCGGAGAGTCCCGCGCAGATCATCGAGCGGCTGGAGAACCAGTACCTGCTCGCGGTGACCGGCAGCGGCGGTGCGGTCGGCGCGACGGCCGCGGTGCCCGGGGTCGGTACCATCGCGGCGATCGCCGCGGTGAGTGCCGAGACCACCTTCTTCATGGAGGCGTCCGCGGTGTTCACACTGGCCGTCGCAGCTGTGCACGGCATCTCCCCCGAGGACAAGGAGACGCGGCGGGCCCTCGTGCTCGCGGTCGTACTCGGCGAGAGCGGGATGGAGATCGTCGAGAAGACCGTGGGTCATTCGGCGAAGAACTGGGGCACGCTGTTCGCCAATAGGATTCCCGGCCTGTCGAGCATGAACGATTCGCTGCTCAAGCGATTCATCATCCGCTTCATCACCAAGCGTGCCGCCCTGATGGCGGGCAAGGTGGTGCCCGCTGGCATCGGCGCGGTGATCGGCGGTGTCGGCAACCGGGCGCTGGGCAAGACCACGATCGGCAATGCGCGCACGGCCTTCGGGCCCGCACCGGTGGCCTGGCCCGCCGACCGCCAGCTGATCATCGACGCCGATCCGCTGCCCGCACTGGATCCGGTCGAGCCGCAACCCCCGACCACGCCACGATGAGCGCGGGCCGACCGCTCGCGTTCTCCGTCCGCGGCCTGAGCAAGCGCTACGACCTGGTCACCGGGGTCGAGAACGTCAGCTTCACCGTCCCGTCCGGGACGGTCGCGGCCCTGGTCGGGCCAGCGGGCGCGGGTAAGTCGACGATCCTGCGCATCCTGCTCGGCCTGCTCGAACCGACCACGGGTACCGCGGCGGTCGGCGGGCCGGGCTCGCGACGGCGCGGCGAGCCGCAGCGCGGTCCCGCGGCTGTCATCGGCGGCGTGCTGGTGCCGCGCGGGCTGCATCCGGCGCGCTCGGCGCGCGATCACCTGCTGGTGTACGCGGCGGCCGCGGGTATCGAGGACTCGCGCGTCGACGAGGTGATCCAGGTGGTCGGCCTCGGTGCCTGGGCGCGGACGCGCACGGGCGCGCTACCGGCCGGATCACAGACCCGGCTGGCGCTGGCGACCGCGCTACTCGGCGATCCGCAACTATTGATCCTCGATGAACCGATGGCCGATCTCGACGCGGCCGAACGGGCGTGGCTACAGGACTTCCTGCGGCGGCATACCCGCCGCGGCGGCACCGTCGTGCTGTCGAGCGAAAGCCTGGCGACCGTGCTTCCGATCGCGGACAACATCATCGTGCTGAGCGAGGGTTCGGTGGTCTATCAGGGCACCCCGGCCCGGCTGCGGCGCGGCCACCCCGATCGCCTTGTCGTCGCCGCGTCCCCGCCGATCGCGCTGGCCACCATGCTGGCCGCACAGGGATTCACCGATGCGGTGATCCGGCCCGACGGACGGCTCGCGGTGGCCGAGGCGACCGAGGCGCAGATCCGCGCGGCGGCGACGGCGGCCGGTGTGCGCGTGGACGGCATCACCGCCGACCAGATCCACCCCGACCGGGTGCTCGCAGCATTGGTCAAACCGGCCCGCCCAGCACCGCCCGCCCCCTACGCCGGGATCGCACCGCCCCAACCGACGCCCCAGGGGATTCCACGATGATCGCCGTTCTGCCCCCGGACCTCGTTCCGGCCGTCAATTCCGAGGTCCGCAAGGTCATCACGCTGCGCGCCAGCCGGATCCTGGCCGCGCTGATCCTCGCGATCGCCCTCGTCGCGAGCACGGTCACCGCGCTGCTCGCCGGACCGGCCGACCCCAAATCCGATCCGGCGACCGGTGCTGCGACCATCGGGCTCTATATCGGCCTGGCGATCGCGATCGTGCTCGCGGGGGCCTTCGGCGCGGCCGGGGCCGGTGCCGAATACCGGTACGCGACCATGCCGTCCACGGCACTGTTCACCTCGGACCGCGACCGGCTCGCCGCCGCGAAATTCCTGGTCACCGCCGGATTCGCACTGGCGACGACATTCGCGGTCGAGCTGCTGGCGTTCGCCTGCCTGCTCGCCTTCGGCCGCGGCAAATTCGACTTCGGCCTGCGCCTGCTCGCGGTCTTCGGCGGCGGCCTGCTCGCGGCGGTCTGCTGGTCGGTGATCGGTGCGGGCCTCGGCCTGCTGCTGCGCACCTCCACCGGTGCGATCGCCACGATGCTCGGCTGGCTGGTGATCATCGAGCCGTTGCTGTGGATCGTCACCAAGGCCATCGGCTTCGCCGGGGTGGTCACCGTGCTCCCCGGCTCCGCCACCATCAGCACGGTCGCGGTCGACTCCTTCACCGACAGCGACTTCCTGGCCCCGACTCCCGCCGCGCTGGTGGTCCTGCTGCTGTGGACCCTCGGCATCGGCGGCGGCGCCTGGTGGTTGCTCCGCAAACGCGATATCTGACGCCGCACCCGGTCGCCCATCGATCCAGCGAGCCCGAATTGTCCGTGCCGCAGGGGAACAAATCCGATGGCGATCCGTGTCGTTACCGTCGGTATTAGCTATTAGCCGACAAGACGGGTGAGCAGCGCAATTGAATGAACCGGGCTGGATACGCAGACTGTGGACCGAGTGCCGGTCGCACCGGGGAACGGTCGCGGGCATCGCGGTCGCGTTGATCGCCGGAGCACTGGTCGAAATCTCCGCACCACTGCTGACGAAACGCGCCGTCGACGCGGCGGGACACGGTGATACCGCCGTCATCGGCACCGTCGCCGGATTACTCGCCCTCGTCGCGGTCGGCCGCTTCTCGGCCGCCTTCGCACGACGCATGCTGGCCGGGCGACTCTCACTCGATATCCAGCACGCACTGCGGATCAACCTGCTCGGCTCACTGCAACGCCTGGACGGAGTCGGACAGGACGCACTGCGCACCGGCCAGGTGGTATCCCGTTCGATCACCGATCTCCAACTGGTGCAGGGTCTGCTGGCGATGGTCCCGCTGTCGGGTTTGGCGGTGCTGGAATTCCTGCTCGCCGCCGCTGTCATGGTGTGGCTGTCACCGCCGCTGGCTGCCGTCGCGCTGCTGGTCGTCCCGGCGATCGGGCTGCTGGTGTACCGGATGCGGCCGCGGCTGTACGCCGCGACCTGGTCGGCCCAGCAGCGGGCCGCCGAGGTCGCGCAGCATGTCGAAGAGACGGTCACCGGCGTCCGCGTGGTGAAGGGCTTCGGCCAGGAGGCCCGGATGGTGCGGGTACTGGAACAGCACGGACGCACGCTCTACGCCGAACGCATGCGGGCCGCCGCGATCAATGCGCGGTTCGCGCCCGCGGTCACCACCATTCCGCAGGCCGGGCTGGTCGCGGTGATCGTCGTCGGCGGTCTGCTCGCGCTGCACGGGTCCATCGGCATCGGCACCTTCCTCGCCTTCTCCGCCTATGTCACCACCATGACGGCCACCACCCGCACCATGTCCTCGGTGGTCATCATGGCCCAGCTGACCAGAGCCGCGGCCGAACGCGTCTACCAGGTCATCGATGCCGCCCCCGAAATCGCCGACCCACCTGCCCCCGCTGACCTTCCCGACGGACCCCTCGGCATCGAAATCGACGCCCTCACTTTCGGATTCGACCCCACCCAGCCGATCCTGCGCGATCTCGACCTCACCGTGCGCCCCGGCGAAACCGTGGCCATCATCGGGCCCGCGGGCTCCGGAAAGTCAACGCTGTCGTTACTGCTCCCCCGCTTCTACGCCCCCGACTCCGGCACCATTCGTCTGTTCGGGGCCGAATCCGGCACCGCTGCGGGCGAATTCGCCATTTCGAGTGCGGGGGCCGCCCGCTCGACGACCGACAATCCGACGGCCGATCGGGCAGAGGCCAGGGGCGTGGATATCGCCGACCTGCGCGCGGTCGATCTGCGCACCGCGATCGGCGTGGTCTTCGACGATCCGTTCCTGTTCAGCGACACCATCGCCGCGAACATCGCCCTCGGCCGCGCCGAGGCCACCGATGCCGAAATCCGGTATGCCGCGAAGCTGGCCGCGGCCGACGAATTCATCGCCGAACTGCCCGACGGCTATGACACCGTGGTCGGCGAGCGCGGGTTGACCCTGTCCGGCGGGCAGCGGCAGCGGATCGCGCTGGCCAGAGCGCTATTGGCGCGGCCACGAATTCTGGTGCTCGATGACGCGACCTCCGCGGTCGACGCGGTCACCGAGGCGGCCATCTTCGACAAGCTGCCCGATGCGGGCCACCGCACGACACTGATCCTGGCGCATCGGGAATCCACACTCGCCCACGCGGATCGGGTGATCCGACTCCCGGGCCCGGCCATATACCCCGCCGACGCAGCCGCCGCGGTCGTGCCGGCCGGTCTCGGACCCGTCGCCACCGGTTTCGGCCGCACCGCGCCTGCCACCAGCGGACCGGGCGGGTTCACCGGCGCGGCAGCCGATCTGAGCGAAACTCCCGAATTGCGCCGAACGATCGAGCGTCTACCACCCGCCACCGAACAACCCGGCCTCGACGATGAGCGACTGCGCCGCCCCGATCCCGAGTTCCGGCTCGCTCGGCTGCTGCGGCCGGTGCGCTGGCTGGTGCTGAGCGTCATCACCCTGCTCGCACTCGACACACTGATCGGCGTCGCCTTCCCACCGATCGTGCGCTACGCCATCGACACCGGTGTGAGCGGCCACGATTCGGCTGCGCTCGCCCGCGCCGGGATGCTCGGCGCGGTCTTGGTGGTCCTCGGCCTGGCGGTCGGCGCGGCGACCACCGTACTCACCGCGCGCACCGGTGAACGCGTGCTCTACGGTCTGCGCGTGCGCAGCTACGCGCACCTGCAGCGGCTCGGTCTGGACTACTACGAACGCGAGCTGTCCGGTCGCATCATGACCCGGATGACCACCGACGTGGACGCGCTGTCGACCTTCCTGCAGACCGGCGTGGCGACCACACTGATCGGCGTGCTCACCCTGGTCGGGATCGCGGTGGCACTGCTGGTCATCGACGCCTCGCTGGCCGCGGTGGTGCTGATCGCGCTGCCGCCGCTGCTGGTGGCGACAGTGCTGTTCCGTCGGGTGTCATCCACGGCGTACACCGTCTCGCGTGAACACGTCTCGACCGTCAACGCCGACTTCCAGGAGAACGTCTCCGGCCTGCGCGCCGTCCAGGCCAACCGGCACGAACCGGTCGCCGCCCGCCGCTTCGCCGAATACTCCGACCGCTACCGCACCAGCCGGATGCGAGCCCAGCGGGCCATCGCGATGTACTTCGCCTTCGTCATCGCCTGGGCCGATCTGGCATTGGCCGCGGTCGTGTACTTCGGCGCCCGCGAGGTCGCCGAGGACGCGACCACCGCGGGCACCCTCATCGCCTTCGTGCTGTATCTACAGTTGCTCTTCGGACCGATCCTGCAGTTGTCCCAGGTCTTCGACGGCTATCAGCAGGCGCGCGTCGGCCTGCGCCGCATCGGCGACCTGCTCCGTACTCCGTCCTCGATCGCGGCCGATCCACCGGATGCGGTCGCGATCGACCACGGCCTGCGCGGCGAGGTCGTCCTCGACGACATCCACTTCCACTACCCGGGCACCGAAAAACCCGCACTCGACGGGGTATCCCTGCGCATCCCGCCGGGATCGACGCTGGCGCTGGTCGGCCCGACCGGTGCGGGCAAGTCGACCATTGTCAAACTGCTGGCGCGGCTCTACGACCTACCCGACAACGCCGAGCCAACCGGGACCATCCACGTCGACGGCATCGATATCCGGCACTACCGCTTGGCCGACTACCGCTCCCGGCTCGGCATAGTCCCTCAGGAAGCTCACCTCTTCACCGGCGACGTCGCCAGCAACATTGCATTCGGGAAACCATCCGCGACCGAAGCGGAGATCGCGGCCGCCGCCACCGCGGTCGGCGCGGCCGACATGATCGCGGCACTGCCGCATGGCATGCGCCACCCGGTCGGCGAGCGCGGCCGCGGCCTCTCGGCGGGCCAGCGCCAACTGATCGCACTGGCACGTGCCGAACTCGTGCGCCCCGATCTGCTGCTGCTCGATGAGGCCACCGCGACCCTCGACCCGGAGACCGAGGCATCGGTCCTGATAGCGAGCCGATCGCTGACTCGGGACCGCACCACCGTCGTCGTCGCGCACCGGCTCGGCACCGCCGCGCGCGCCGATCGGATCGCCGTGGTCGAACACGGACGAATCGCTGAAATCGGGCCGCACGAGTTGCTGCTGGCGGCCGGTGGGCCCTATGCCCAACTCTGGGCGGCGGCCAGCGAGACGGGGGGAATATTCTCGAGCGAGGACGGGTCGTCATCTTTGGGATCGGATTTGTCCGGTGGTCAGTCGGTCCGCTGATTTGCTGCTGGGCCTATCCTCAGAGAGGGCGCATCGGCGCGCATCCGCTGATCCCCGTGCCGGGCACGTCACAAACGTCGCAGCGCGAAGAACGAAATGAGGCGAACACCTGCTGTGAGCAGCTCAACTTCCCAGTTCGGACAGAACCAGTGGCTAGTCGATGAGATGTATCAGAAGTACAAACAGGATCCATCTTCAGTAGACGAGAGTTGGCACGAGTTCCTCGCCGATTACACGCCCGAAGTCGCGGGTGATTCTGGTAACAGTCAGGCCGCCGCGACCACGGCCGCGCCCGCGCAGGTGGCCACCCCGGCCGCGGCCCCCACGCCGGTGAACGCGGCGCCCGCGGCCCCCGCCCCGGCGGCACCCGCCCCGGCGGCCCCCAAGCCTCCCGCGCCCGCGCCGGTCACCACCCGCGCGCCGCAGACGACTCCCGCGCCGACTTCGAATGCCGCGCCCACCTCTGGCGCGCCCAAGCCCGCCGACACCGCGACCGACGAGGCGAAGGTCCTGCGCGGCCCGGCCGCCGCTGTGGTGAAGAACATGTCCGCGTCGCTGGCCATCCCGACCGCGACCAGCGTGCGCGCCATTCCGGCGAAGCTGATGATCGACAACCGCCTGGTCATCAACAACCACCTCGCCCGCACCCGCGGCGGCAAGATCTCCTTCACCCACCTGCTCGGCTACGCGATCGTGCAGGCGGTCAAGTCGTTCCCGAATCTGAACCGGCACTTCGCCGAGATCGACGGCAAGCCCAACGCGATCACCCCCGCGCACACCAACCTCGGCCTGGCCATCGACCTGCAGGGCAAGGACGGCAACCGCTCGCTGGTGGTCGCGGCCATCAAGGGCTGCGAGACCATGACCTTCGGGCAGTTCCACACCGCCTACGAGGACATCGTGCGCCGCGCCCGCGACGGCAAGCTCGGCATCGACGACTTCACCGGCGTCACCATCTCGCTGACCAACCCGGGCACCATCGGCACCGTGCACTCGGTGCCGCGGCTGATGCCGGGCCAGGGCGCGATCATCGGCGCGGGCGCGATGGAGTACCCCGCCGAATTCCAGGGCATGAGCGACGAGCGCATCAATGAACTCGGCGTCGGCAAGCTGATGACCCTGACCTCGACCTACGACCATCGCATCATCCAGGGCGCGGAATCCGGCGACTTCCTGCGGACCATCCACACCCTGCTGATCAGCGACGAGTTCTACGACGAGATCTTCCACGGCCTCGGCGTGCCCTACGAGCCGGTGCGCTGGCGCAAGGATGTCAAGGAACGCGGCGTCGACAAGAGCACCCGCGTGCTCGAGATGATCGCGGCCTACCGCAACCGCGGCCACCTGATGGCCGACACCGATCCGCTGCGCTTGGTCAAGGACAAGTTCCGCAGCCACCCCGACCTCGATGTCACCCAGCACGGCCTCACCCTGTGGGACCTGGACCGCACCTTCGACGTCGCGGGCTTCCACGGCCAGGAGCGGATGAAGCTGCGCGATGTGCTCTCGGTGCTGCGCGATGCCTACTGCCGCCACGTCGGTGTGGAGTACACCCACATCCTGGAAACCGAGCAGCTGCAGTGGATTCAGGAGCGGGTCGAGCAGAAGCACGTCAAGCCGACTGTCGCGCAACAGAAGTACATCCTGAACCGGTTGAACGCGGCGGAGGCCTTCGAAACCTTCCTGCAGACCAAATACGTCGGTCAGAAGCGCTTCTCGCTCGAGGGCGCCGAGGCCGTCATCCCGATGATGGACGCGACCATCGACCAGTGCGCCGAGCATTCGCTCGACGAGGTCGTCATCGGTATGCCGCACCGCGGTCGCCTCAATGTGCTCGCCAATATCGTCGGCAAGCCGTACTCGAAGATCTTCACCGAGTTCGAGGGCAATATGAACCCGGCGGCCACCCACGGCTCCGGCGATGTGAAGTACCACCTCGGCGCGCGCGGCACCTACCTGCAGATGTTCGGCGACAACGAGATCGAGGTCTCGCTCACCGCCAACCCCTCGCACCTGGAGGCGGTCGACCCGGTGCTCGAGGGTCTGGTACGTGCGAAGCAAGACCTTTTGGACAAGGGCGACGGGCCGGAGGGCTTCTCCGTCATGCCGCTGATGCTGCACGGTGACGCCGCGTTCGCGGGTCAGGGTGTGGTCGCGGAGACGCTGAACCTGTCGGGGCTGCGCGGTTACCGCGTCGGCGGCACCATCCACATCGTGGTGAACAACCAGATCGGCTTCACCACCGCACCGGAGAACAGCCGCTCCACCGAATACTCCACCGACATCGCGAAGTTCATCGGCGCGCCGATCTTCCACGTGAACGGTGACGATCCGGAGGCCTGTGACTGGGTGGCGCGTCTGGCGGTGGACTTCCGTCAGAAGTTCCGCAAGGACGTCGTGATCGACATGATCTGCTACCGGCGTCGCGGCCACAACGAGGGCGACGACCCGTCGATGACCCAGCCGTACATGTACGACGTCATCGACACCAAGCGCTCGGTGCGCAAGGCGTACACCGAGAGCCTGATCGGCCGTGGCGATATCTCGCTCAAAGAGGCCGAGGACGCCCTGCGTGACTACCAGGGTCAGCTGGAGCGGGTGTTCAACGAGGTTCGCGAGCTGGAGAAGTACGTCCCGGAGCCGAGCGAATCGGTCGAGGACGACCAGCAGGTGCCGACCACCATCCTGACCGCCGTCGACAAGACGGTGCTGCAGCGCATCGGCGACGCGTTCCTCAATGTGCCAGACGGTTTCAACGTGCACCCGCGCGTCAAGCCGGTGCTGGAGAAGCGTCGTGAAATGGCCTACGAGGGCAAGGTCGACTGGGCCTTCGCCGAACTGCTCGCCTTCGGCACGCTGATCGACGAGGGTCGTGCGGTGCGCCTGACCGGTCAGGACTCGCGTCGTGGCACGTTCACCCAGCGGCATTCGGTGATCATCGACCGCAAGACGGCCGAGGAGTACACCCCGCTGCACAACATCGGCAGCACCACCCCGGGTTGGTTCGCGGTGCACGACTCGGCGCTGAGCGAATACGCCGCCGTCGGCTTCGAATACGGCTACTCGCTGGGCAACCCGGACGCACTCGTGCTGTGGGAGGCGCAGTTCGGTGACTTCGTCAACGGTGCGCAGTCCATCATCGACGAGTTCATCTCCTCCGGTGAGGCCAAGTGGGGTCAGCTCTCGGAGGTCGTGCTGCTGCTGCCGCACGGTCACGAGGGTCAGGGCCCGGACCACACCTCCGGTCGCATCGAGCGCTTCCTGCAGCTGTGCGCCGAGGGCTCGATGACGGTCGCCGTGCCGTCCACCCCGGCGAACTACTTCCACCTGCTGCGCCGCCACGCGCTCGACGGCATCCGCCGTCCGCTGATCGTCTTCACCCCGAAGTCGATGCTGCGCAATAAGGCCGTGGTCTCGGACCTGAAGGACTTCACCGAATCGAAGTTCCGCTCGGTCTTCGACGAGCCCACCTACGAACAGGGCATCGGCGACCGCAATAAGGTCAAGCGCGTCCTGCTCACCAGCGGCAAGCTCTACTACGAGCTGGTCGCCGAGAAGGCCAAGCAGAAGCGCGAAGACGTCGCCATCGTCCGCATCGAGCAGCTCTACCCGCTGCCCAAGTTCCGGTTGAACGAGGCGCTGGCCGGTTACCCGAATGCGACCGATATCGCCTGGGTCCAGGAAGAACCCGCCAACCAGGGCGCGTGGCCGTTCTTCGGCCTGAACCTCCCGGAACTCCTTCCGGAGCGGTTCACCAAGCTGCGCCGCATCTCCCGCCGCGCCATGTCGGCTCCTTCCTCGGGTTCGTCGAAGGTGCACGCTGTGGAGCAGGCCGAGATCGTCGCCGAGGCCTTCGAGCCGACGGCGTAGTTTCTCACTGACCCGACGCCGGGCCGAATCCACTCTCCCACAGAGTGATTCGGCCCGGCGTAGTCATTTCCGCCTTGGTTCGGGCTCGACAGCGTTCGCCGGCTGTCGGTACCATCCGCAACCATGAGCGAAAGTGGGGGGTCGCCGAATTCTCAAAGCGTTTCGGTAGTACCCGAGAAGGTCCGTGAGGTCGGCAAATACGTCTACGACTTGGCCGAGGCGCTGCGGTCAGCACTGGATTCCGCAGCCAAGGATGTGTCAGCGGTGGCAGGTGGGACCTGGACCGGCGACTACGCCGACGAATTCGCCAAAGGCTGGACCGAAGTCCACGACGGCGGCGTCCAGATCCTCACCGCGCTGAACGGCATGGCAGAAAAGCTCGGCGTCACCGCCGACACCTACCAATCCACCGACACGAACAACGCGTCCGCACTGAACACCTCCAGCCTGGACCTGCCATGAGTTCCGAATTCTCCGTCGACCTCGACCACCTCGACGAAATCGTGTCCCGTCTCGCCGGGCTCGCAGGCTTCCTCACCGACCACCTCGACGAAATCGATGACAAGGTCGCCACGCTCCAAGGCAGCGGCTGGGAGGGCGTCGCCGCCCAGGCCTACGTCGACGCCCACAACCAATGGGCCATCGGCGCACGCGAATTCGCCGAAGGTGTCCGCGATATGAGCGACGCTGCCAAACGCGCACACGCCGACTACACCAGCGCAATCGAGGTCAATCGCAAGATGCTGCGAGGGGGATGAGCAGTGAAGGTCGACTGGCAGGTCTACTACGACGCCGCCAAGAAATGCCATGATCTCGCAGCCGAACTGCGCCGCGCCGACAAGCCCGTGCACGATGCCGTCAAAGGTGCATGCGCGGGCATGGCAGGTGACGCACCCGGTTGTAAGCAGTGGGGCGAAAAATATGATGAGACTGCGCGTCAAACAATGCAGACGTGCACCAATCTAGCGGACGCGCTCACCAACTACGGCTACGTCCTGTATGCAAACGGCTACAACTACGGCATCCGCAACAAGAGCAATCCATCACCCCCACGTCCGGACGTGCATACGATGACGGAGTACAAAGTCACGATCCCAAAGTCGGCGGCTGACAACGGAAATGGTGTCAAACACAACGGCGACGGCGGCGTAAAGGCTTTTTTCGACGAACTCGTCAAACTGATCATCAGCGAATTCGGCAAACTCCCGAACGGCGATGTCGACAAGCTCGCCAAAGCGTCGACAACGTGGCAGACCTTCGCAGATCACGCCACCATCACCGGTGCGGCCGCCACCATCAGCGGGATCTCCGCATTGTTCGACGGCATGGATGACGAAGCTAATCGGCAACTTATCCAGGACCATTTCGGCACACTTCGCACCGGCGCCGAGAACGTTGCCACTGCCTCGCTCAACATCGCTGCACCAGTCGCCGAGTATCAAACCGGAACCATCGAGGCCAGTAATGCGATCAAATCAGCGATCACCACGGCCGAGATTACGGCCGGAGTCATCGTTGCGGGTGCCGTCGGCCTTGCCCTACTCACCTTCGGCGGCTCACTCCTCGCAGGCGCAGGAGGTGTAGGCCTTGCAGCCGAGGAGACCATCACCACCATCCGCACCCTCTACACGGCCAGCAACCTTTTCAAGGCCCTCGGTCTCGTCGCAGCCACTTCGACCGCCGTCGGAGTCATCAAATCCTTCGACCATGTCCCCAGCCTATTCGCCATCTCGACAAGCCTCGTCGAGATCATCGCATTGAAGGCGCACATCGACGACGACGGAAGTCGCCCGGACCCCGGCAAACCTCAATCAAAGGGAAAGATAGACGAGAGCGAAAAGCAATTCGACCCCAACGAAAGAAAACTTGCAGACCTGCTGGCAGACGAAGGAAAGAATGTCAGGGCAGTCAAGGAAAGCACCGTCCCAGGCGAACGGACCGCAGATTCCACGGTCGATGGAGTGCCCACTGAGTTCAAACATATGGACCCGGGAGCAACCAATGCAACCGTCAAGAACGCACTCAACAGCGCACAGGGCCAAGCTGACCACACGATCATCGACGCTCGCGGTAGCGGTTTGACACAAGAAGAGGCCCAACGTGGAGTCAGCCGATACCTCGGCGCCAGCCCAGATAAGATGAGCGAAATTCGAATAGTCGGAGACGGCTGGGAGATAAATTGGCCCTAGAGGAGAAGTCTTGAGCGCATATCACCAGATATTCATTCGAACCACAAAGGCGGAAGGCGAAATCGTCGATGATATAACGTCAGCTTCGGGCGCTCCACTGGACCGCCTAGCGGAGAAACAGAACGACATCTCTTTCGGCGGGAAGGCCGGAGGAACGATAGTCGAAGTTGAGATGTCGCATGATTTCGAAGACGAGCAGGACCTGCAGTTCGAATCTTATCCAATTCTGGTGACCATCAGAAATATCGACTCGAACAAGATATCGGAAGAGTCTGCCGCGCGGTCCATCTTCGAAGCACTACAACACATCGGGGGTTATCACATGATTCTCGTGTTCAACCTCCAGAGATTGCTTGCGCGGGTCTGACGCGCCAGGCGTCATACAGCGTCGCCTCATCGGGCGGCATATCCTGGCGTGCATCGAGAGCCAAGTAGCGGAACGGGATCCGAGGTGGGCTGATGCTCGATGATCTGGCCGGGAAGCGGACCGGGGAGCGGATTCAGGTCTTGCGGGAGCGAAAGGGGCTCAGTCGGCCGGTGCTGGCCGGGCTGGTCGGAATGTCTGCGTCGTGGTTGAAGGGGATCGAGCGGGGGACGCGGCTACCGCCGCGGCTGCCGTTGTTGGTGAAGTTGGCGGAGGCTCTTGCCGTTGGCGATGTGGCGGTGCTCGCGGGTATTGATATGGATCTCGGCGGATCGACTTCGGTGCCGGTCGGGTCATTTGCGCGGGTGCCGCATGATGCGGTGCCGGCTATTCGTGAGGCGGTTCGGGACCCATTATTGGTTGTTCCGAATGGGCCGGTAGACCTCGCCGCATTGGCGGTGCGGACTGCTGACGCATGGCGGCTCTGGCATCAGTCCAGGACGCATCGGACCGACGTCGGTCGGATATTGCCGCAGCTCGTCAGGGATGCCCGGATCGGGGCTCGGGTCGCGCAGGGCGCGGATCGGCGAACGACCTATGCGGTTTTGGCGGATGTATATGGCCTGGTGCAACACGAAATTGTTTGGGCGAGTGAGTCGGAACTGCTGTGGACGGTAGCTGACCGGGCGATGATTGCGGCGCAGGAAGCGGACGTTCCGAATGCGTTGGCAGGTGCCGCTTGGACGCTCGGCATGGTGCAGCGTTCGGTCGGGGACGCCGACGGGGCGTTGACCCTGGCACAGGATGCAGCCGGACTGCTGAAACCCGGACTCGAGAACGCGGACAACGATATTCGGGGGATGTACGGCGCGCTCCAGTTGCACGCGGCGATAACCGCCGCGCAAGCCGGTCGCGAAGGCGACGCATGGCGGTATTGGGATGAAGCCGACACAACAGCGAAACGGCTCGGCAAGGGTTATCACCATCCGTGGACGATGTTCGGTAGCGCCAACGTCGAGCTGCACGGCGTGACGATCACGGCCGATCTTGCCAAACCATCGGATGCTCGTCATCGTGCCGAGCACATCGACCCGGAACAAATCCCCAGCAGAGAGCGGCGCGGGCGACTCGGCGTCGAGATCGCACGCAGCTACCATCAGCGTCGCGACTATTCAGCCATGTTGCACTGGCTCGAGCAGGCCTATCAGACCTCTCGCGATTCGGTGCATTACTCCCCTTCAGCGAGACAGATGATCGCCGATTCGGTCGACCGCGGTGGTGCGCTCATCAGCCGTAGGGCGCGGTCGCTGGCCGGGAGTGTCGGCCTGCCCCGGTGACTCGGGGCGCACAGTGCACCCTCTCCTACCCGGCCCCGAGCCGCGGCCCCGATGACACCGGATCTACCGGATGCTGGTTCGTCCCAACGTCGTTCATACGGGAGGTCCCAGCATGATTCTCGAACCCGTTCTGCCACCGATAGACCACGATGTTCCGACCGACGGCTTGACTGTCCAAGCCGCCCACATTGTCATGCAGTCGCACATCGATTGCCCGATCACCATCTGCCGGATCAAACTGCACGCCAAAACCGTGCTCGTTCGACACGGTCACCTGAACCCCGCCGAGCAACCGAAGTTCGGATTCTGATCGTGCAGGACGAGTGGAGCCTCGAAGAAATCGAGATTCAGGTCATTCGGGATGTGATCGATGCGGTCGAAGTACATCTGCGCGGAGTTGAACGGAGGGGCGCTCACCTGCGTGCACCGCGTTCTCGGCTCTACGCCGCAGTGATCCATACGGTGATCGCCAGCGCACGCTTGCAGTCGTTTTGCGCCACGTTGGACAGTGCCGAAGTCCTCGATGCCCTGCTCGACGGACCCGAATCCGAGGATGCCCGTAGGGTTTTCGATCGCATTCTCGAGGGCGTCAACCAGGTATGAACGGCTGCACCTGCCCGACGCCGTGGAGACCTTCGCGCTGCCCAGCCATTACCGTGGGCCCGGTCGGGCCCCGGCGCTAACGAACTATCGAGATATGTTGGCGCGCTTTCCGATTGCGGCGCTCAGTCGAGTTCGGCGGGGACATCCGTCAGCGCGAACGTCGGTGTGCCACGAGAAATGATCGAGGTCGACTCGGACGTATCCGCGTTGGGAGTTGAAGAGTTGTCATGTCCGGATCGGCGGTCACGAGGTGGCGGGTTGGTCGGGGGTGGGTTCCGGGGGGTCGTGGGCGATGGCGTGGATGGCGCGGCGGAGCAGGGCGGTGATGTGGTCCGGTGGGGCGTCGTGCAGGGCGTCGAGTTGGAGGAGGTGTCGGCCGATGACGGTGCCGATGGTGAGGGCTCCGATCAGGCCGGCGCGCAGTGTCGCATCGTCGGGGGCCAGATGTTGGGCGGCCTGTTGTTGGCGGGCGATCATGGCGGATCGGACTTCGGCGGCGGCATCGGGGTGGGTGAACATGGACCGGATCGCGGTCAGTGCGTCGGTGGGCTGCTCGGCGAGTTTCTGTTCGAGTGCGGCCAGTAGCTGTTCGGCCGCCTCCGGCGGCGTCCCGGTGATCAGTTCGTCCGGTTCGAATTGGGCGACCTGGGCGAACAAATTGTCCTTGGATCCGAAGTAGCGCATCACCAGGCCCGGATCGGTGTCGGCCGCCGCCGCGATCGCGCGGATGGTGGCCCGGTCATAGCCGACCTCCGCGAACAGCTGCCGCGCCGCGTCCAAGATCCGGGCTTGGGTGCGGTCGCGTTGTTCGGCGCGGCGGGTGGGATGGGAACTCATGCTTTCAGTCTACGACCGTTGACCGAACGCGAATGAGCCGCTAGCATTCAGTCGACGGTTGTTGACTGAAAATAGGTGGTCGATATGTGGCATACAGTCCTGCTGTCCGCGCTCGCCGGTGTGCTGGGCGCCAATGCCGTCCCGCATTTCGTCAAAGGCATGGTCGGCGAACAGTTTCCGAATGTGTGGGGCAACGATTCGCTGCGCAATGCCGTGGCCGGCACCTTGGGTTTCGCCCTCGCGGTGCTGATCGGTTACTGGGCCGATCTGCCCGCCCATGCCCTTGCCGGTATCGGCGGCGCCGTCGCCGGAGCGCTGCTCATGGCGGTGTTCCATGGGCTCGGCGGCGCGTATCGCCTCAACTCCGCCCTGGGTTTGGCCAATCCGCCACGCGCCGCCGCCACGCGTTGAACCACTTCGTGGTCACAGGCCTCAGCGCGGCGGCGAGCCCGCGGTTCCGGCTCCGGGATATTGCCCGGTCCGGCTGTCGGAGCGCGACACCTCGGTGACACCGGGGACCCGGTTCTCCACGACAAAAGCGGCGCGGGTGTGAATGGGTGCGCCGGGGCGGTCGACGTACGGGACTACTCGGAAGTCATTGCGCCACAATCCGTGGTCCAGCGAGACGCGGGAGTACCCGCGTTGGGAGTTGAAGAACTTCAGGTCGGGGTTGGCGGCCAGGAGAGTGCGGCCGGTCGGCGTCATATCCCTTCCGTTGCCATTGGTGGTGATGGAGGTGCCGATGAATTCGGAGGCCGCGACCGGAGATTCGGGGTTCGAGTAGTCCGCGCGGAGGTTGGCGGCGTGGTTCTGGTGGCGGTCGCCGGTGATCACTACCAGGTTGTGGACGTCGCGGTCGGCAGCGGCGCCGAGGATGGTGTTGCGATCGCAGACGTAGCCGTCCCACGAGTCGGTGCCGGTCGCGACGCCGGGGCCGAGGTCATAGTCGGATTGCCCCATGGAGACCTGGTTGCCGAGGATCTGCCAGCGGGCGGTGGACCTGCTGAAGCCATCGATCAGCCAATCTCGTTGCGGTGCACCGAGGATCGTGCGGTCCGAGGCGAAGCGGTCGGGGCAGTCCGCGACCAGACCGCCGTCGCCACAGGCCTGCGCCGTGCGGTACTGGCGGGTGTCGAGCATGGTGATGTCGGCGAGGTCGCCGAAGCTGTATCGGCGGTGGATGTGCATGGTGGAGCCGGCGGGCAGGGCCGCGATACGCAAAGGCTGATGTTCGTACATCGCGCGGAATGCGGCAGCGCGGCGGCCGCGAAAGAGCTTGGGAATGCGGTAGATATCGAATCCGATACCTGGTGAGTCTCCCGCCCAATTGTTGTCGACCTCGTGATCGTCGAAGGTGACGAGCCAGGGAAAGGCGGCATGGGCGGCGCGCAACGGCCGCTCGGCCTTGGCCTGGGCATAGCGCAGTCGATAGCCGGGCAGATCGACCGCTTCGGCTTGGAATTGCGGCTCCACCGACATGCCGACGCGACCGCGCGTCCAGCCCCGTTCGTAGATGTAATCACCGAGATGCACAACCAGATCGAGATCTTCGGCACTCATGTGCTCATAGGCGGTGTAGTAGCCCGAACTCCACGATTGGCAGGAGGCGAAGGCGAAACGCATGCGCGCCGTGGGCTGTCCCGGTGCGGGGGCGGTGCGGGTCCGGCCGATCGGTGAGATCGCCGAGCCCGCGCGAAATCGGTAGAAGTACCAGCGATTCGGCTCCAACCCGCCTACCCCGGGATGCACGGAATGCGCGAGTTCGCGGGTCGCCAAGGCCGTCCCCCGCGCCACCACCTGCCGAAACTGTTCATCGTGCGCGACTTCGTAGTCCACGCTCACCGGATGCTGCGCCATACCCCCGAGCCCATCCGGTGCGAACGGATCCGGCGCCAGCCGCGTCCACAACACCACCCCATCCGGCAGCGGATCCCCCGACGCCACCCCCAACGTGAACGGATCCCCCAGCCACCGCGGCGCCCGAAACCGCGCACTACTCGCCGCAGACGCCCCCACCAGCACCGCAACCGACCCAGCCGTCCCCACCCTCAACAGCTGCCGACGAGACAGACCCATACGTCAGGATATCGACCACGCCCGAGACAAGCGCAGGCCACCCGCAAGCGCCTAGCCGCGGAGGGCGGCGGCGAGCGCCGGATTCAGCGAGAGGGCAATGGCCAGTAGGGATTCCACCAGCAAGTCGACCAGCTGCTCGCGGGTGATCGTGGCGATGCGGAGCCAGGTGAGGGTGGCCTCCTCCACGAAGGCGATCCAACCGCGCATGGCGAGGGTCAGGCGTGGACGGTCGGCCTCATCGATCGGCACGGGCACCTCGGTGAGAATGATGCCGATAATGGCGTCGCGGGTCTGGTCCACGAGCGGGACCAGCTCGGGGGTGACGCTGGCGGGCCCGCGCAGCAGCGATACATAGGAGTTGCGGTTCTCGCTGACATATTCGATGTACCGCTCGATCGAATCGCGCAGCATCTCGTAGACACCGAGCGAGCGGTCGGGGGCGACGTGCTCGAGTAGTTCGGCATTGGCGTGGCGGACGATCGCCAGCTGGAAGTCCTGTTTGGTCGGGAAGTAGTGGAAGAGCAGGCCGCGGGAGATTCCGGCCGCTTCGGCGATCTCGGTGATCGAGATGTCCTCGATGGCACGGTCACCGAGCATCTTGGCGCCCAAGGTGATCAGCTGCGTGCGACGTTCTTCCGGGCTGAGGCGGGTTCGCTTCACCACTTCGCCGGCACCTTTGCTACTCACACGGACATCTTACTGAACGATGGTCAATACTGTTGACTCGTGCTCAATAAGGCCGTACGCTCGCTTATATGAGTCGCAAGGTTACAGACAAAGCTGTCGGCAACCGGCCAGCCCGCCACGTCAAGACCATCATCATCGGCAGCGGTTTCGCCGGTCTGGGCCTGGCGATCCGGCTGAGCCAGCAGGGCCGCAACGACTATCTCGTGTTGGAACGCGGCAGCGATGTCGGCGGCACCTGGCGCGACAACACCTACCCGGGTGCCGCCTGCGATGTCCCATCGCACCTGTACTCGTACTCGTTCGCACTGAATCCGAACTGGTCGCGCTCGTTCTCCAAGCAGGGTGAGATCCAGCGGTACATCCAGGGCGTCGCGCGCGAGTACAACGTGCTCGACAAGCACCTGTTCAACTGCGATGTCACCGGCGCGCGCTGGAACAATGCCACCAACCTGTGGCATATCGACTCCACTCAGGGCAGCTTCACCGCGGACACCGTGGTCTCCGCGGTCGGCGCGCTCTGCGAACCGGCACTGCCGGATATCAAGGGCATCAATGGTTTCGAGGGCGAGATCTTCCACTCGGCCCGCTGGAACCACGATGCGGATCTGCAGGGCAAGCGCGTCGCCATTATCGGCACCGGCGCCTCCGCCATCCAGATCGTGCCGTCCATCGCGCCGGATGTCGCCCACCTGGACGTCTATCAGCGCACCGCCCCCTGGCTGCTCCCCCGTTTCGACCGCCCCTACACCCTGCCCGAGCGCCTCGCATTCCGGCACATTCCCGGCTTCCAGCGCCTATCCCGCGCGGCCATCTACGCCGCGCGCGAGACCCAGGTCGTCGGCCTCGCCAAGGTCCCCGCGCTGATGCAGGCCTTCGAACTGGTCGCCAAGGCCAAGCTCCAGCTGGAGATCCGCGATCCGCGGCTGCGCGAGAAGGTCACCCCGAACTTCCGCATCGGCTGCAAGCGCATGCTGATCTCCAACGACTACTACCCGGCGCTGAGCCGCCCGAATGTCGACGTCGTGACCGACGGCATCAAGGAGGTGCGCCCGAACTCCATCGTCACCAAGGACGGCACCGAGCGCGAGATCGACGCACTGATCGTGGCGACCGGCTTCCACGTCACCGATTCACCGACCTACAACACCATTTCGGGCAAGGACGGCCGCACCCTGGCCGAGGTGTTCGACGAGATCGGCCAGCAGGGCTACAAGGGCTCGACGGTCGCCAACTTCCCGAATATGTTCTTCCTGCTCGGGCCGAATGTCGGCCTGGGCCACACCTCGATGGTGTACATGATCGAATCGCAGATCAACTACATCGCCGACGCATTGTCCACCGTCGATCGCCTCGGCCTGCGTACTGTCGAGGTAAAGCGCGAGGTGCAGGACTCGTACAACAAGGATCTGCAGCGCAAACTGGTGAAGAGTGTATGGAGCACCGGCGGCTGCGCCAGCTGGTACCTGGACAAGCACGGCAACAACACCACACTGTGGCCGGACTTCACCTTCGAATTCCGTAGGCTCACCAAGAATTTCGACGTCTCCGCCTACGAGACCACAACCGTCGGAACATCCAGCAACGACCTCGAGGTGGTGGCAGCACAGTGAGCAATGACGCTTACTTCAAAGGGAAGGTCTGTGTGATCACCGGAGCGGGCTCCGGCATCGGCCGCGCGCTCGCCGAGAACCTGGCCGAGCGCGGCGCCAAACTCGCGCTCTCCGATATCGACACCGACGGCCTGGCCGAGACCGTGCGCCGCTGCGAGGTGTACGGGGCCGAGATCAAGTCCGATCGGCTGAATGTGGCCGAGCGCGAAGCGGTGCTGCTCTACGCCGACGCCGTCAAGGCGCACTTCGGCACGGTGCACCAGATCTACAACAATGCGGGCATCGCCTACCACGGTGAGGTCATCCGCTCGGAGTTCAAGGACATCGAGCGCATCATGGACGTCGACTTCTGGGGCGTCGTCAATGGCACCAAGGCGTTCCTGCCGCTGCTGATCGAATCCGGCGATGGCCACGTCGTCAATGTCTCCAGCCTGTTCGGCCTCATCGCCGTGCCCGGCCAGAGCGCGTACAACGCAGCCAAGTTCGCGGTGCGCGGCTTCACCGAATCGTTGCGCCAGGAGATGCTGGTCGGCAAGCATCCGGTCAAGGTGACCTGTGTGCATCCCGGCGGTATCAAGACCGCCGTCGCCCGCAATGCCACCTATGCCGATGGCATCGACGGCACCAGCGCGGCATCGATGTTCGACAAGACGCTGGCCATTCACACGCCGGAGATGGCCGCCAAGACCATCACCGAGGGCGTCGGCAAGGGGCACGGCCGAGTGCTGATCGGCTGGGAGGCCAAGGCGCTGGATCTGTTCGTCCGGGTCACCGCCTCCGGCTACCAGCGCATCGCCGCTGCCGTGGAACGTCGTTTCCTGCCCTGAACCCTGCTGCCCCGGCGTCCGGACGCGGACGCAGGGAATCGAGGAAAACCCATGCGTGACATGAATATTCCGCTGCCCATCGCGCGGACGCTGCTGAATCCGATCTTCCGTATCACGCTCAACGCGCGGCTGCCCTGGCAGATGCAGCGCCTGCTGCTCGATATCGGTTCGCGCGCGCAGTTCCTCCCCTCCGATACGACCGTGCTCCGGCTCCGGCTCGGCGGCCGGCCCGCGGAGCGGATCACCGCGGGTACGCAGCAGCCCGATCTCACCCGGGGTGCCGTGCTCTACCTGCACGGCGGCGGCTACGCGATCGGATCGCTCGCCACGCACCGCTCGCTTGCCGCCCGGCTGGCCCACGAAACCGGTTGCGCCGTCTATGTTCTCGACTACCGGCTGGCACCGGAGCACCCGTTCCCGGCCGGCCTCGACGACGCCGAAGCGGCCTTCCTGGAATTGGTCGGCAATATCGGCTACCGACCCGAACAGATCGCGCTATCGGGTGATTCGGCGGGCGGTGGACTATCGCTGGCCACCGCACAGCGGCTGATCGCCGGGCACGGGTACACCCCGGCCGCGCTCGGCCTGATCGCGCCGTGGGTCGACCCGAATCAGGTCCCCGAGAAGTCGCGCGATCTGGTCATCAACCGGCCGTGGTCGCGCGCCTGTGCCGCCGCCTATCTCGGCGACGGCGATGGCAAGGACACCGGCTACGCGCCGCGGCACGGCGTGCTGGCCGGATTGCCGCCGACCTACGTGCAGGTCGATATCAGCGAACTGCTGTATGGCCAATGCGTCGAATTCGTTGCGGCACTGCGGGCGGCGGGCGTGCATACCCGGTTCACCGAGAGCAAGGGGCTATGGCACGTCGCGCAACTGCAGGCCGCGCTCGTGGGACCGGCCGCGGCGGCGCTGACCGAACTGGCCGATTTCCTGCGGGAAGCCATCCAGCCGGTCGCCATGCGCGACCTAGGATAGACAGTGGCTCACCTGCGCTCGTTCAAGCGCACGAAACGCAAGACCGACTCCGTCCCACCGGGTCCGACCGGACCTCGACCGGCCCGTCGATGCCGAACCGGACCGGAGTTTCGGTGGCCGGAGTGACGTCCCGGTCACAGGTGTCGTAAATTACTGACGAGTAAACCCACGTGGAAGGGCACTGATGCGAGAGTTCGAAGTCCCGGCTTCCTACACCATCCCGGAAGACGCGAATAATTCCGATAACGTCTTCCGGCACGCCGAGCAATCGCCCGGCGCGGTGCTGTTCAACGTCACCAGCGGTGGCGGCTGGCGGGAAATCAAGGCGGCGGAATTCGCGAAGGCGGTCACCGGGGTGGCCAAGGGCCTCATCGCCTCGGGTGTCGAACTCGGCGACCGCGTCGCCATCATGGCCCCGACCCGCTACGAGTGGGTGTTGCTCGACTTCGCCGTCTGGGCCGCCGGTGGCTGCACCGTCGCGATCTACGACAGCTCGGCCGCCGAACAGGCCAAGTGGATCCTGCAGGACTCCGCCACCAAACTGCTGGTGGTCGACAGCGATAAGCACCGCAGGGTCATCGATGAGATCGAGGCGGGCGCGCTGCCGGATCTGAAGGAGACCCTGCAGATCGATAAGGGCGCCGTCGACGAGCTGATCGCGCGCGGCGCCGACCTCGACGACGCGGTCGTGCACGCGCGCCGGGCCGAGGTCAATGCCAAGTCCCCGGCCACCCTGATCTACACCTCGGGCACCACCGGCCGCCCCAAGGGCGTCATGCTCTCGCACTCGAACCTCTACGCGGAGTCCAAGTCCGACCGGCTCGCCCTGAACAAGTACGTCGCCGAGGGCAAGAAGACGCTGATGTTCCTGCCGCTGGCGCACGTCTTCGCGCGAGCGGTCACGCTGGCCGCGTTCGACGCCAAGGTGATCGTCGCGTTCAGCTCCGACTGGTCCACCCTGGTCGAACAGTTCGGCAGCTACCGCCCGCACTTCATCCTCGCGGTGCCGCGCGTATTCGAGAAGGTCTTCAACAGCGCCAAGCAGAAGGCGCACGACGGCGGCAAGGGCAAGATCTTCGACGCGGCCGCCGAAACCGCCATCGCCTACAGCGAGGCACTCGACAACGGCGGGCCGGGCCTGGTCCTCAAGCTCAAGCACACCCTGTTCGACAGGCTCGTCTACGGCAAGCTGCGTGTCGCGCTGGGCGGCCAGTGCGAGGCCGCGGTCTCCGGCGGCGGACCGCTCGGCGCGCGCCTCGGCCACTTCTTCCGCGGCGTCGGCGTCACCATCTACGAGGGCTACGGCCTCACCGAGACCACCGCGGCCATCACCGTGAACACCCCGGACAATATTCGCGTCGGCTCCGTCGGCAAGCCCACCGAGGGCCACGCGGTCAAGATCGCCGAGGACGGCGAACTGCTGCTGCGCGGATCGGTCGTCTTCAACGGCTACTGGGGCAATGCCGAGGCCACCGAGGAGGCCTTCGCCGACGGCTGGTTCAAGACCGGCGACCTGGGCGCCATCGATGGCGACGGATACGTCACCATCACCGGCCGCAAGAAGGAAATCATCGTCACCGCGGGCGGCAAGAACGTCTCCCCCGGTCTGATGGAGGATTCGCTGCGCGCGCACCCGCTGATCAGTCAGGTCATGGTGGTCGGTGACGGACAGCCCTTCGTCGGCGCGCTGATCACCCTCGACCCGGAGGCGCTGCCCGGCTGGAAGGAACGCAACAGCCTGCCCGCCGACACCCCGATCGAGCAGCTGATCGAGAACCCGGCGCTGGTCGCGGAGATCAATGCCGCGGTCGCCGAGACCAATAAGAAGGTCTCGCATGCCGAGGCGATCAAGAAGATCCGCATCCTGTCCGTCGACTGGACGCAGGAGACCGGCGAGCTGACGCCGAAGATGTCGCTGAAGCGGGCCGTGGTGATGAAGCAGTACGCGTCCGAAGTGGAGAAGATCTACGGCTGACGCCGAGTAGTTCGAAGGCGCCGTCCGCGAATTGCGGACGGCGCCTTCGTTTTTGGCCGCTGCACACCGACCTGTCGGCCAGAGTGGGGGCCCTGCGGCCTCGGCGACGCCACGCACAGCGGCCATCCCGCGGCCGATCACGCGAGATCCCGCGAATCCGGAGCCCGAGTCGTCGCGGCCCGCGCGACAACGATGGGTCGGTGGATACGCGGTCAGCGCGTCGGGAGCCGGTCCAGGAAATCGGCGATCAGCGATGCGATTTCGGGTAGGTGCGTCTCCAGAGCGAAGTGGCCGGTATCGAAGACGTGCAGTTCGGCGTCGGGGAGATCCGCGCGGTACGCGTGGGCGCCGGGCTCAGGGAAGAAGAGGTCGTTCGAGCCCCAGACGATGAGGGTGGACGGGGTGTACTTGCGCAGCCACTGCTGCCATTGCGGGTAGGCGGCGACATTCGACTTGTAATCGAAGGCCAGGGCTACCTGGGCCGCCTTGCGGCCGGGGAGGTCGAGGAAGTACTGGTCGAGGATCCATGATTCGGGGGTGAGCACGGTCGGGTCGGGGACGCCCTGCTCGTACTGACCGCGGGTGCCTTCCAGCGTGAGCAGGCCGCGGATGGTGTCCTCGGCCCCTTCCTGTTCGGGCCGCAGTGCGGTGAAGTCGCGGGCGAGATCCGAGAGTCCCGCTTCGTAGGCGTTGCCGTTCTGGACGATGAGACCGTTGATCCATTCAGGGTGGCGCAGCGCGATGCGCAAGCCGATCGGAGCACCGAAGTCGAAGATGTACATCGCGAACTCGCGCAGTTCGAGCCGCTGCACGAAACCCTCGACCACATCGGCCAATCGGTCGAAGGAGTACTCGAAATCGGCCGGTGCGGTGGTATTTCCGAAGCCCGGGTAGTCCGGGGCGATCAGCCGGTACTGCGCGCCGAGCACATCGAACAGCCTGCGGAACTGGTGCGAGGCCGACGGGAAACCGTGCAGCAGCAACAGCACCGGAGCGTCGGCGCGATGCGGGACCGATTCGCGGTAGAAGACCTCGACACCGTCGACATCGATGCGGCGGTGCTGGACGACTGGCAGCTCGATCATGGCTTCACATGCTTTCTCTTCGAGATGATGCATTAGTTCTAGCCGATCTTCACCTAATGTGTCAATCCGCAGATGTACCATTAGTCATATGAACGAAGTCCCGCTGATCGGCGAGCCGCTGGCACTCGACCTGGTCAACACCCGGCCGACCGGCACCGATCTGCTGGACACCCCGGAGCACCTCGCGAATTGGCTTGCGCTGCAAGCCGCACGGCTTCCGGAGCTGGCCGTGGCGCATCCCACCGCCGCCGACCTCGCCGCGGTCCACGCGGTCCGCGACCGTATCGGTTCCACACTCGACGCACTGCTGCACAATCGCCGCCCGCCCGCCGACGCACTGCGCGGTCTCAACGCCGCGCAGGCCGGTGCACCCGCCATCCGGCAGCTCGCGTGGGACGGCAGTGCGGTCACCGCAACCGTGCGCCGTAACGGCACCTCGGCCGACAAGCTGGCCGCCGTGCTGGCCGAGGCCGCCATCGACCTGTTCACCGACCCAGCGATCGGCAAGCTCAGGCGCTGCGAGGCCGAGGACTGCGTGCTGCTGTTCCTGCCCGCCCACCCGCGGCGACGCTGGTGCTCACCCGAGCGCTGCGGCAACCGGGTCCGCGTCGCCCGCTACTACCAGCGGCACAAGGCCGATTGATATTCACGTCACCGAATGGTCATACTCCCCGACCACACCCGGCAGTACGCTCGGACCATGGCTGAACTGCGCTTACGGGTGACGGCAGGCATCGTCGCCGCCGGTCTGGCACTCGGCGTCGCCGAACTCGTCGCCGCCTTCACCGGACCCGACAGCGCCCCCGCCAACGCTCTCGGCTCGACTGTTATCGACCACACCCCCGACGGGCTGCGCGAATGGGTCATCCAGACCTTCGGCACCAACGATAAGACCCTGCTCTTCGCCTGTATGGCACTCGTGGCCGTACTCGTCGCCGGATTCATCGGCGCCATCGAGCGGACAGCGCACGCCCGAGGATCCTGGCTGCTGACCGCCCTCGGCCTGCTCACCGCCGCCATCGCCATCGGCCGCAACGGTTTCTCCGCCGCTTGGCCCACCGTAATCGGCGTGGCCGCAGGCATTTACGCCCTCCGCGTCCTGACCGCCTACATCGACGACGCGAGGGAGGCCGGACGACCCGCCGCGTCCCGCGCGGCCGAGCCGCGGGCCTCCGGTGCCGACGATCAGGCAGCCGATGGCGCCTCGGCCCCCCACGCGGCAAGCGGCATTGCCGCGTCCGACAACGCGGCACCAGCTGGCGAGGTGGAACCGAGAATCGGTGCGGATCAAGATGTTTCCGCCGATGCGCGTGCGCCACAAGCCGCTGCGGCCCGTGCTGGCGCCGCGGCGACCGAGCCGGAATCCGCCGGGGCGGCGAGTTCGACGGCCGGGACCGCGGCAAAGCCGCAGCGGCGACAGGTGTTGCAGGGCATTGCCATTGCGGGTGGTTTGGCGTTGCTCAGTGGGGTGGGTGGACGGCTGATCGGAGTGCGGCGCCGGGATGTGTCCGGTGAGCGGGCGGCTGTTCAGCTGCCGGAGCCGAGTGGACCCACGGTTTCGCTCGCACCCGACGCGGATCTGAAGCTGCCGGGACTGACGCCGTATCTGACGTCCAATAGCGACTTCTATCGCATCGATACCGCACTCATCGTGCCGCAGGTCTCCATCGACGATTGGTCATTGCGAATTCACGGGATGGTGGATCACGAAATCCAGATCAGCTGGGCCGATCTCGCCAAGCGCACACCGGTCGAGACCTTGGTGACGCTGGCGTGTGTATCGAATCCGGTCGGCGGCGATCTGATCGGCAACGCGCGCTGGCGCGGCTATCGCCTGGACGAACTGCTCGCCGAGGCGGGACCGCACCCGGATGCCGATATGGTCCTGTCACACAGCATCGACGGCTTCACCGCGGGCAGCCCACTGGCGGTACTCACCGACGGCCGCGACGCACTGCTGGCCGTCGGCATGAACGGCGAACCCCTCCCGGTCGCGCACGGGTACCCGGCCCGCCTGGTCGTGCCCGGCCTCTACGGATATGTCTCCGCTACCAAATGGGTCACCGAACTGGAGATCACCCGCTTCGACCGCGCGACCGCCTACTGGACCCGCCGCGGCTGGTCCGCCTTCGGCCCCATCAAAACCGGCACCCGCATAGATACCCCCCGCGCCCGCGCCAAGGTGCAGCCGGGCAGCACCGCCATCGCCGGCGTCGCCTGGGCCCAGCACCGCGGCATCCGAGCCGTCGAAGTCCAAATCGATAACGGCCCATGGCAACCCGCCCGGCTGTCCACCGAAGAATCCATCGACACCTGGCGCCAATGGGTCTACGACTGGAACGCCACTACCGGCACCCACACCATCCGCGCTCGCGCCACCGACGGCACCGGCGAAACCCAAACCGAAGAACGCCGCCCCGTAGTCCCCGACGGCGCCACCGGATATCCGACCACCACGGTCACCGTCGGCTGATCCGAAATCGGCCACCCGCCAACGGGACTCGCGTCGATTCCGCTCGACAATCGCCTGCGCCCCGCGGACCGATCGGCCAGCGGGGCGCAGCACCGCCAACTCAGGCGGCGACGGAGTCGGCCTTGGCCAGATCGGCCTTCGGGCCGGGCGCGGCGGACTGACCGTGCCGGACGAACAGCGCCGAGGCGATGACGCCGATCACGAGGATGCCCGCGGGGAGCAGGATGGATTGGCTGAGCGCGGTGCTGAAGGCGTCCTTGACGAACTCCGGGATCGGGCCCTGTCCCGCACCGCCTTCGGAGATCTTTCCACCGCCGAGGCCATTGGCGGTCATCCGGGCCGCGACCAGGGCACTGATCGCGGCACTGCCGAGTACCGAACCCACCTGGCGGGTGGTGTTGTAGATACCCGCACCCGCACCGGCTTGCTGGATCGGCAGGTTGTGGGTGGCAGTGGAGGCCAGCGGCGCCCAGATGCAGCCGTTGGCGATACCGGCCAGCGCGGCCGAGAGCAGGAACCACACGATCGAGGAATGCGGAGTCATCGCGGCCGCGAACCAGAAGATCGAGGCCGAGAATCCGATGAACCCGATGGTCGGCACGATGCGCGGGTGCAACTTATCGGAGAACTTGCCGATGACCGGCGCGAAGATACCGGTCACGATCGCCATCGGCGCGAATACCAACGCCGACCGCGTCGGCGACATCTCCCGCACGGCCTGCAGGTAGAAGTACGCCGGCACCATCATCGAGGTGACGGCCGCACCCATTGCCGCGATGCCCACATTCGACAGCGCGAAGTTGCGGTCACGGAACAGTCCCAGTGGCAGCAGCGGCTCGCCGGTGTTGCGCGACTGGTTCACCAGGAATACCGCGAGCACAACCAGGCCGGCGCCGATCATCAACCAGATGCGCAGCGACCAGTCGTAGGTATCGCCCTCCTGGATGCCGAATACCAGCAGGAACAGACCGACACCGCTGAGCACCACACCCGGGATGTCGAACTTGTGCTCATTGGTGGGCAGCGACGGCACCAGCCATACCGCCAGCGCGAAGGCGACGATGCCGACCGGAACATTGACGATGAAGATCCACTCCCAGCCGAGCCCGTCGACCAGCACACCGCCGAGGATCGGACCGACCAGCGTGGCGAGACCGGCGACGCCGCCCCACAGACCCATGGCCGCACCGCGCTTATCCGGCGGGAAGGTCCTGGTGATGACCGCCATGGTCTGCGGCGTCATCATCGCGGCGCCGAGTCCCTGCACGGCCCGCGCGGCGATCAGCATGCTGATCGATCCGGACAGACCACACCACAGCGAGGCCGCGGTGAATACGGCCAGGCCGGTCAGATACAGGTTCTTGGGCCCGTAACGGTCGCCGAGCCGGCCGGTCACCAGCAGCGGTACCGCGTAGGTCAGCAGGTAGGCACTGGTCACCCAGATCACCTGGGAGATGTCGGCCTGCAGATCCTTCATGATCGCCGGATTGGCGACCGCGACAATGGTCATATCCAGCAGGATCATGAAGAAGCCGACGACCAGCGCGAACAGCGCTAGCCACGGATTGCGTTGGGTGGTCATGGATTTGGTTCCTATCTCGGATGTCTGTTCCCGATGACGCGGGACAGGTCGAATCGACTACGTGTGCGGGCCGTTGGCCTCACGCATCAGGGCGGTGACGCGCTGGTCTCGGACCAGCCGCGCGGCGCCGGGGGTGGTTCGGGATGTTCGGCAGCGGACCAGGCGTGCTCATGCCCGGGAATCCGAATGCCGGTGGCGGGATCGAATTCGTCCCACTCCATCTCGCCGCTGTCCAGTTCGGAGATCAGATTGTTGACCCAGGCGATCTCGGCGGCGATGGTGGCGTGCAGATACGGGAGCACGATCCAGAAGCGACGCGGCACCGCGTGCCCACCCGCCCACTGACTCATCGTCTCCACATCCGCGAGGTCACCCGCCAACCGCTCCACCCGCTCCCGCAATAGCGCGAGCACTTCCCGCGCGGGCAGGTTGTGCGCCTCCGCGAGCGCGACCGGGAACACCGGATACTCCCGTGCGGGATTGCGCAGGATCTCGGCAACCGTGGCACGCAATGTCTCCCGGCCACTTTCGGTGATCCGGTAGGTGGTGCGCTCCGGCCGGTTCCCGTCCCGGTCGACGCCCTCGGCTTGTACCAGTCCTTGGTCAGCCAACCGCGCCACCGTGTGATACAGCGAACCCGGCCGCACCTTCACCAATATGTCCTCACGACGGGCGATCAATAGCTGAAACGCCTCGTAGGGGTGCATGGGCCGCTCGTCGAGCAGCGCGAGCACGGCGATCGCCAATGGCGTCACCGTCGGGCGCGCGTGCTGCCCCATTTCGGTCACCTCCCACATATCAGTTCCGGAGAGCATGCAGGCTAGCCGCAGCCACCGACATACTCCGCATCAAATACTCCACATGGAATATACGGCGCGGATCAGCCGGATCACAAGACCGCGGTCTCGAACGGAAATGTGATGGGCGACATAGCAAAACGACCCGAGCGCGAACAGTCGAGTCGTCGTGACCAGGGATTTCGGATAGAAGGCGGCTAGAGCGCGTGGGTATCCAACCAGGCGCGGGCCACCTCCGCGGCCTTCGCGCCATCGCGCACCTTGCGGATCATCTGCGCCAACTCATCGGTGGTGAGCTCACCCGCGACGTAGTTCAGCTTCCGGATCTGCCGATCGTCGAGCAAACCCTTGCGGTAGACCGCCAGCACATTCTCGGCACGCACGGCGTAGTCGGCATCGGCGAGGATCGTCAGCCCATCGGTCGCGCCGGGGACCAGTTCGGTTGGCCCGGTCAGGATTCCGGCCTGGATCTCGCCGTCCAACAACGCTTTTCGCAGCGCAGCCGCATCCGGATAGGGCCTGAACCCGGCGAAATCACAACCGGCGATCCGCACGTGCCCGACCGCTGACAGCACATCCGGTACCGGTGCCACCCCCGCTTCGATCGCACCGCACCGCGGCGCCAGCGCGCCGATCGATCGCACGTTATCGCGGATCGCCACGGCTTCGGTCAGCAGCACCCGGGATCGCATATCGGTACCGTCGGCCGGATCGGACACCGCGAGCCCCTCCGGCAGCGACCGGTTCAACTCCTCGGTCACCGACAGCCGTGCCGGCGCCGACTTGTCCGCAACATCGGTGGTCACCTCCGGCTTGCGGGCCTGTGCGCCCGGGTTGAGAAAGGCGAGCAGTTCGCCACTGTGTTCACCGACCACCGTCACGGTGCCCGCGTCCAATGCGGCCAGATAGTCCGAGCGGCGACCGAGATCGGCGGCCACCGAGGTGCGCGCACCGGTCCGCGCGAGCGCCCCCGCATAAATTTGCGCAAGCAGATTTGATTCCATCGAATCGCCCGCGCCGACCGCTATCGTCGGTCCCGGATCGTCGTTTCCACAGGAAACGGCCAGCGCGACGGCCGTCACGACCATCAGTCGTGCCAGCATCCGCCTCGACGCGGCCAATACCATCCGGCGACACCAACTCTCCGTAGCGAACAGGAACACCATGCAACGGGCAGTATGAACCACCAGAATGTACCGGGTGGCCGTGCGTACACGGCTCCTAGCATCGCCCGTCCATGCCGGAAGGACTCCAGTGAAATCCACGATCACCCCTGATGCCGCGAGGCACGGGCGGTTTGCGCTGCGGCTGACGCTGCGCACCGCCCGCGTTCTCGTCGCTGCCGCGGCACTGGCCGCCGCCATGATCCTGTCCGCCTGCGGCAACTCCGATCCGCTTGCGGCCAAGGGCAATTGTGACGGCGACGGGCTGACCGTCGGTTCGGCGAACTTCCCGGAGTCCGAGACGGTTGCGAATATCTATGCCGAAGTGCTGCGCGTCAACGGATTCAAGGTCGACACCAAGCTCAATATCGGCAGCCGCGAGGCCTATATCCCGGCGCTGCGCCAGTGCGCGATCTCGGTGATTCCGGACTACAACGGCAACCTGCTGCAGTATCTGGACAAGAACGCCACCGCGACCAGCTCCGCCGACGTCGACGCCGCACTCGCCAAGGCGGTCGGTTCCGACCTGGCCATCGGCACCCCGGCACCCGGTCAGGACTCCGATGCGGTCGTGGTCACCAAGGCCACCGCGGAGCGCTGGAACCTGCACAGCATCGCCGATCTGGCCGCGCATTCGGCCGAGGTGAAATTCGGCGCGCCCGCCGAATTCCAGGAGCGCGCAGGCGGTCTGCCCGGTCTGAAGAAGAACTACAACCTCGATATCGCCGCGAACAACTTCGTGCCGATCGCCGACGGCGGCGGCCCGGCGACCGTGCGCGCGCTGGTCGACGGCACGGTGACCGCGGCCGATATCTTCACCACCTCCCCCGCGATCGTGCAGAACAACCTGGTGGTGCTCGAGGATCCGAAGCACAACTTCCCGGCCCAGAATGTGGTGCCGCTGTTCAATGCCGGCAAGAAGACCGATAAGGCGCTCGCCGCGCTCAATGCCGTCTCCGCGAAACTCACCACCGATGAGCTGATCAAGCTCAATGAGGCGGTCTCCGGGAACAGCAAGACCGAACCCAAGGCCGCGGCACAGCAATGGGTCACCGCCCAGGGGCTGAACACGCCGATCAAGTAGGAGCCAGCGTGTCCGATATCGAATTCAGCCGGATCAGCAAGACCTATCCGGATGGCACACACGCCGTCTCCGAACTCGATCTGCGCATCGAATCCGGTTCGTTCACCGTCTTCGTCGGACCATCGGGCTGTGGCAAGACCACCTCGATGCGAATGATCAATCGGATGATCACGCCCAGTTCGGGCACCATCACCGTTGGCGGCGAAGATATTTCGACGGTGAATCCGGTCGAGCTGCGGCTCGGTATCGGCTACGTGATCCAGAGCGCCGGACTCCTGCCGCACCGCACCGTCATCGACAATGTCGCGACCGTGCCGGTGCTGCGCGGGGTTCGGCGCCGCGCGGCCCGGGCGGCCGCACTCGAGGTGCTGGACCGGGTCGGCTTGGACCGCTCGCTGGCCAACCGGTATCCGGCCCAGCTCTCCGGCGGCCAGCAGCAGCGGGTCGGGGTGGCCAGGGCACTGGCCGCCGATCCGCCGGTGCTGCTGATGGACGAACCGTTCAGCGCGGTCGATCCGGTGGTGCGCGAGGAGTTGCAGGCCGAAATGCTCCGGCTGCAAGCGGAATTGCACAAGACCATCGTTTTCGTCACCCACGATATCGATGAGGCGGTCAAACTCGGCGACCGGATCGCGGTCTTCGGCCCGGGCGGCATTCTGCAGCAGTACGACGATCCACAACGCGTACTCGCCGCGCCCGCAACCGATTTCGTCGCCGGATTCGTCGGACGCGACCGCGGCTATCGCGCACTGTCGTTCCGCAGCGCGGACAGCTTGGTACTGCACGAGATTCACACCGCGACCGAACCCGAACTCGCCCAATTGCGGCTGGAACGCGGCGAATGGGTACTGGTGGTCACCGATTCCGGGGTGCCGCGCGGCTGGATCGATGTCACCGGTGTCGAGGGCATTCGGGCGGGCCGGGCGTTGTACGACAGCATCGCGGCAGGTGGCTCGCTGTTCCCACCGGGCGGCGACCTCAGGCAGGCCTTGGACGCGGCCATCTCGTCGCCATCGGGAATCGGTGTCGCCGTGGATGATTCGGGTGCCGCACGCGGCGGCATCCGGGCTCCCGAGGTACTCGAGCAGCTCGCCGGGCAGCGCACGGCGGAGGACGACGCGCGCAATCGGCACTTCTTCGAAACCGAGCACGCATGAGGTATCTGATCGACAATTTCGCCGAGATCATGGGTTTCACCAGGACCCATCTGTATCTGGCGTTGGTGCCGCTCGTATTCGGCCTGATCATCGCGATTCCGGTGGGGGCACTGGTACGCCGGGTGTCCTGGCTGCGGCGGATCACGGTGACGGTGGCCAGCCTGTCCTACACCATTCCGTCGCTGGCGCTGTTCGTGATCATTCCGCCGCTGGCCGGAATCACGACCATCGACCCGCTGAATGTGATCATCGCGCTCACCGTGTACTCGACCGCGCTGCTGGTGATCGCGGTGCCGACGGCGCTGGATTCGGTATCGTCGGCCGTCATCGATGCCGCCGACGCCGTCGGCTTCAGTTCACTGCGCCGCACGCTGACCGTCGATATGCCGTTGGCCATACCGGTTTTCGTATCCAGTCTGCGGGTCGTGGTGGTCACCAATATCGCCATGGTTTCGGTCGGTGCGCTGATCGGCGTCGGCGGACTCGGCAAACTCTTCACCCAGGGCTATCAGCGCGACTATCCGGACGAGATCATCGCCGGCATCATCGTGACGCTCGCGCTGGCGCTGATCTTCGACCGGCTCGTCTATGCCCTCGGCCGCTGGTCGACGCCGTGGGTGCGCGCCGATGCCAGGGCCGCGAAGGCGAAAGGCGCTGCCGCATGAACCTTTTCATCGACGCCTGGCACTACCTCACCAATGGCGCGAATTGGAGCGGCCCGGCCGGCATCGAACACCGGATCGGCGAGCACCTCTGGTACAGCTTTCTGACCATTGTCTTCTCCGCGGCGGTCGCGGTACCGCTCGGCCTTGTCATCGGGCACACCCGCCGTGGTTCCGCGGTACTCGTCGGATTCGCCAATGCCATGCGCGCCCTGCCGACCCTCGGCCTGCTCACCTTCCTGGTGCTGCTGCTCGGCCTCGGGCTGATCCCGCCGCTGCTCGCGCTGGTCACGGTCGGTATTCCGCCGCTGCTGGCCGGTGCCTACGCCGGTATCGCCAATGTCGCAGCCGATGTCGTCGACGCCTCACGCGCCATGGGCATGACCGAGCGCCAGATCCTGTTCCGCGTGGAAGTCCCCAACGCACTGCCGATCCTGCTCACCGGCCTGCGCGGAGCCACCCTCCAGGTCATCGCCACCGCGACCATCGCGGCCTTCGTCAACCTGGGCGGGCTCGGCCGCTACATCTTCGACGGCATCGCGGTCTACCGCTATGACCGCGTCCTGGTCGGCGCCCTCTTGGTCGCCACCCTCGCCATGCTCATGGACGGCCTGCTCGCCTTCGTGGTCTGGGCCAGCACCCCCGGTACCGGCCGCCTGCGCCGCGCGAGCCGGGCGACCGTCACACCGGCAGCCATCGTGCAAACCTCGCAGGGAACAACGGTCGGGTAGCGGTCGTCGGCACGCTCGGTACCGGCAACACAGTGTCATCGCGGCCGAGCATGTACTACGACCCCGCCAGAAGCTCCACCTCGGACGCCGCGAGCGAGGCACGTTGGTCGGCGCGCGAAAGCGATATGGCGGCGTCCGTCGATAATTCGAGATGAACGCATTTCAGGCCGATATGCCGCGATCTTGGTGCACCACCAGCAGACCGACAGCAACCACGCGTTGACCAACGCTGTGATCGGGGTCACTATGTGACGAGACAGAGTCGTCGCTCCCCCATGGTTCATTCATCCGAGACGAGGAGGTTGCTGTGAACAGTCGCTCCATGAAGGCTCGCGACATCATGCACGCCGATGCGGAATGGATTCCTGCCGACGAGACGCTGGACCGGGCCGCGCAGATGATGCGCAGGCTGGATGTCGGCGGCCTGCCGATCGGCAACAATGATCGGCTGGTCGGCATGCTGACCGATCGCGACATCGTCGTGAAATGTGTTGCGATGGGCCATGATCCGAGCAAGGTTCGGGCCGGTGATCTAGCGGAGGGCACGCCGCGCTGGGTATCCGACGACGCCGACGTCAGCGAAGTGCTCACCATGATGGAGCGGGACCAGATCAAGCGGCTCCCGGTGGTCGATGCCAACAAGCGCCTGGTGGGCATGATCTGCGAATCGGATATCGCCAAGAACCTCACCGACGCCCAGGTCGCGAAATTCGTCTCGGCCGTCTCCGTACCGCACTGACCCATAACGAGATACGGGGCCGCCCACCACCGTGGACGGCCCCGTATTCGCGAGATCGGGTTACGCGACACCCTCCGCGCGGGCCGCGGCGGCGACGGCCTGGGCAACGGCCGGGGCGACGCGCGGGTCCAGCGGGCTCGGCACGATCTTGTCGGTGCTGATTTCGTCGGCGACCACGCTGAGGATGGCGTCCGCGGCGGCGATCTTCATGCCCTCGGTGATCCGGCGTGCGCCCGCGTCCAGCGCGCCCTTGAAGACGCCGGGGAAGGCCAGCACATTGTTGATCTGGTTCGGGAAGTCGCTGCGCCCGGTGGCCACGATCGCGGCGTACTTGTGCGCGACATCGGGGTGGATCTCCGGATTCGGGTTCGACATGGCGAACACGATCGACTCCGGCGCCATCGAGGCGATCAGTTCCTCGGCGATGGTGCCCGCGGAAAGGCCGAGGAACACATCGGAACCGGCCAGCGCCTCGGCCGCACCACCGGTCAGCCCGCGCGGGTTGGTGCGCTGCGCCAGTTCGGCCTTCACCTCGTTGAGGTCGCCGCGGTCCCGGCTGACGATGCCCTTCGAATCGAGCACGGTCACGTCCTTGACGCCCGCGGCGAGCAAGATGTTCGTGCACGCCACGCCGGCGGCACCGGCACCGGACACCACGACCTTCATATCGTCGATGGCACGGCCCTGCACCTTGGCCGCACCGTTGAGGGCGGCGAGCACCACGATGGCGGTGCCGTGCTGGTCATCGTGCATGACCGGGCAGTCGAGCGCCTCGATGAGCCGCTCTTCGATCTCGAAGCAGCGCGGCGCCGAGATGTCCTCCAGGTTCACCGCGCCGAAGCTCGGGCGCAGCCGGATGATCGTCTCCACGATCTCGTCGACATCCTTGGTGTCGAGCACGATCGGAATCGAGTTCAGTCCGGCGAACTTCTTGAACAGCGCCGCCTTGCCCTCCATCACCGGCAGCGAGCCGCGCGGGCCGATATCTCCGAGACCGAGCACCGCGGTGCCATCACTCACCACGACGACCAGACGGTCGGTCCAGGTGTAGCGCTTGCACAGCGCCTCATCCTCCGCGATGGCCAGGCTGACCTTCGCCACACCCGGGGTGTAGGCGATGGAAAGGTCGCGCTGGGTGTCCAGCGGTGCGGTGAGTTCGACCGATAGTTTGCCACCGAGATGTCCCGCGAAAATCTCGTCGTGCGTGATTTCAGAAAGGCTTGCAGTGGCATTCGGTGCGTCAGTCACAGATGACACGATTTCACTCCTGCTCGGGTCGGACAAACCGGGGGACGGGTTACCGCCGGGTAATGGGTATTGGCTGATTCATACGCTCATCGAGTGCGCTGACCGGGACGTTTCGAGTGGGGCCGAAGGCGTGGAAGAGCCGACGGTCCGATACCGAAATGTGGCGCGGCACTGATCCGCAGAGCGAGGGCCGAACGGGTGTGTCCGGATAGAACGTGCGGGGGCATCCTCGGGACGCGACGGTGCGTCGCGAGGCGGAGATCGCCGATGTTCCCGAACCCGGCGGTGGCGTAGGCGGGAATCCGCAACATTCTGCCAGCTGGGACGACGCATTGCCAAACCGGCGTGTCGTGTCCCGGCCGAGCGTCATCTTTCGAGGATAGGACGGCGGAATTACCAGGGGGTAAGCAGAAACTCGCAGTTCGGTAGCGGTATCGCGTGAGCTGTCACAACGGGATCGGATCGGCCGCGGTGAGGTCCGGACCGGCAGTGGGTTCGGGCAAAACCGCAGCGACTTCGGGCCCGGCGGCGGCGAGTTGCGGTGCGGGCTGGTGTGGGTCCGATCGCACCCACACCGTATCGAGCCCACCGGAAGTCAACCGCACCCGCCAGTCGGCCGCGGCGCCGGGATGATCGGTGCGCCGGTGCATACCGCGGCTCTCGGTGCGCGCCAGTGCACTGTATTTGGTCCAGCGCGCCACCGCCAGCAGCGCTGCGGCCTGCCTGGCCCGCAGCCGGTCCACCCCGAATCCGCCCAGATCGAATTCGGCGCCCGGCCACATGGCGTCGAGTTCGGCGATGCTGTCGCGCAGACTCCCCGCGCTGCGCCAGAAGCTGCGGCGCAGCGGCAGCGTGTGCTCCTGCACCAGCCCGACCACCGCGCGCGGATCGATGCGGGCCACCGGGTTCAGTCCGGCACCCGCCAACTCGCGCACCGGCCCGGTCCGGCCGCGGCCGCGCGCGAACCGCGCCGCACCCCTACCCGCCCATACCCCCGAGGCGATGGCCCAGGCTCCGCCCTGACCGCCGAAGCCGCTGACCGCACCGGTGATCGGCTCGCGCGTCATCACATCGCCCGCGCCGTAGAGTCCGGCCACCGTGGTCGCACAGTCCAACCCGGCGATGCGCAATCCGCCGGTTCCGCGCACGGTGCCCTCGAGCACCGCGCGCAGCGGCACCCGGCGGGTGCGATCGACCAGGCCCTGCCGGGACAGCCAGCGCCGGACCGGGTACGGCACATCGTCCAGTGCGGCGTAGATCCGGCGGCCATCGGCGATCGCGGCGAATGCCGCGGCACGATGACCGGTGATCTTCGTGCCGGATTCGTCGTAGAGCGTCGCGAAATGCAGTGCCAGCCCGGGTGCGGACGCCGCATCACGGGGTCCGGACAGAACCGGCGCGAGTCCATAGGCGCTGGAGAATTCCATCCCGGACAATTCCGCGCCCGCCTCGACGGCCAGCAGCAGACCGTCGCCGGTGTCGACATCGGTGCCACCGCCCCCGGACAGGAAGGCGCAGCCACCGGTGGCGACGACCACGGCCCCGGCCCGGATGGTCCACGGGCGAAAACCATTGAGCTGCTGCACACCTACCGCACCGGCGACCGCGCCGTCGCGATCGACGAGCATTTGCAGCGCGGGATGATGATCGAGGACGCGCACCCCCGCCTCGAGCACGCTGCGACGCATCCGGCGCAGGTAGCTCACGCCGTCCAGGCATACCCGCAACGATGGCCCCCTGGCATCGGGTCCACTGCCCTCCCCCGGAAACCGATAACCCCACCGAGCCAGCTGTTCGACCCGCCGATGCGTCTCGTCGAGCACCCGCAGCATCCACTCCGGTTCGGCGAGTCCGCCGCCGTGCGCGTAGGCCCGCCGCACCGCATCGTCCCTGGCGGGTCCCGACGGGATATTCCACAGCGATGTCGTCCCGCATGCGGTGGGTCCGCTGGCACCGCAGCGCGCCTTGTCGACGAGTACCACCCGAGCGCCCGCGGTGGCGGCGGAGACGGCGGCCCAAACCCCGGCGGGACCGCCGCCGAGGACGAGCACATCCGTCTCACATTCGGTCACAAAGAGAAATGTTCGACCACAATTCACCTGCCCGCAACCATTACCGAGATATCAGCCCCACCACTGGGTCCACAGCAATAATCCGGCGACGATGAAAACGACCATCGATCCGGAAACAGCAGCAAAACCCCGATGCCGATCCGAAAAAATCTGTGCGCCGACGCCGACCACGGATGCGGTGACATGCCATGTCACCGATTCCCCACCGGGTCCGGGAAAATCCCGCCGAGCAGCGATGACCGCGGTCCCGACAACGACGAGGGCGAGCACGAACATCCCACCGGCGACAATTCCGCTGAGTGCGCGCAGCACTCTCACGAGCCGATCACCGGCACGCCCGTCGCTTTGCCCGCCAGTTCCTCGAATTGCGCCGGATCGGTGGTGAATTCGCCGAGCCGGATGGTTTTGTTCGCGCCGTGATAGTCCGACGATCCGGTCGTGATGAGACCCAGCTCGGCGGACAGATCGACCAGCAGGGCCCGGTCGGCCGCGGAATGATCCGGATGCGCGATCTCCAGCCCGCCGAGCCCGAGGGTGGCGAGTTCGCGAATCTCGTCGAGTGCGAGCAACCGGCCGCGCTTGCGCGCCCTGGTGTGCGCGAGCACGCTGACGCCACCGGCGGTCGCGATCATCTCGACGGCCCGGCGCAGCGGTGTATCGGCCTTCTCGGCGTAGTAGCGGCCGTGCGGGGCCAGCAATTCGATGAAGGCCGCGTCCACACTCGGCACCACTCCGGCCTCGACGAGGGCACGGGCCAGGTGCGGGCGGCCCGCCGACGGTCCGGCCGAAGCCAGCACCGCGTCCGGATCGATGGGTAGTCCGTCGGCCCGCATCCGCTCGGCCATCGCGCGCAAACGCTCGACCCGCTCGGCGCGCAGGCGCTCGCGCTCGTCGGCAAAACCCCGATCGGTCGGGTCGAAGAGGTACGCGAGTAGGTGCACCGGCACCGGCCACCCGTCCTCGCCGAGGCCGATACACGACATCTCCATGCCGCGGACCAGCGTCAACCCCTTCGGCAGCGCGTCGACCGCCTCGCTCCACCCCGCGGTGGTGTCGTGGTCGGTGATCGCGACGACGTCCAGTCCCGCCGCTGCCGCGTTCCGGACGAGTTCGGCCGGGGTATCGGTGCCGTCGGACGCGGTCGAATGGGTATGCAGGTCGATGCGCACGCCTTCTTTCATACCGTGCGCTCGACCTGACCGCGCACGCGCACGCGACGTAGCATCGGTCGGTGCCATCGATTCCTCCGCTACCGTCGTTTCGCAGCCAAGCCAAGCGGGCCGCGCAAACGCGGCGCATACCGGTGCCGACCGCGCGTGCGGTGGTCGATTGCGCGGTCTATATCGATGGGGAACGGCTGCCGGGACGGTTCACCCATGCGGAGGCGATGGCCGAGGTCGACAAGCGTGGCACCGGATACGTCTGGGTCGGACTGCACGAGCCCGACGAGTACCAGATGGGCGATATCGCCGAAACCTTCGGCCTGCACCCGCTGGCCGTCGAGGATGCGGTCCACGCCCATCAGCGACCGAAACTCGAGCGATATGACGACACCCTATTTCTCGTGCTACGCACCGTCAGCTACGTCCCGCACGAAATCCACAGCATCAGTGAGATCGTCGAGACCGGCGACATCATGGTCTTCATCGGACCCAGTTTCGCGGTCACCGTGCGTCATGGCGAGCACACCGGATTGGCCGGTGTCCGAAGGGAATTGGAGTGCCATCCGGATCAGCTCAGGCTGGGCCCCGGCGCGGTCTTGCACGCGGTCGCCGACCATGTGGTGGATTCCTACCTCGATGTGGCGCAGGCGGTCGAGAACGATATCGAGGTGATGGAAGAGGAGGTCTTCACCCCGCGCACCACCGTGGCCATCGAATCGATCTACCAGCTCAAGCGCGAGGTCGTCGAGTTGCGCCGCGCGGTCAATCCGCTGCAGATTCCGCTGCAACTGCTCAGTCACAAGCCGGATCTACCGCTGCCCAAGGAAATTCGTCGCTACCTCCGCGATGTCGCCGACCACCACACCGCCGTCGCCGAGCGCATCACCGACTTCGACGAAGCCCTGAGCGCATTGGTCAGCGCCGCACTGGCCAAGATCGGACTGCAGCAGAACACCGATATGCGCAAGATCACAGCCTGGGTCGCCATCGCCGCCGTGCCGACGATGATCGCAGGCATCTACGGCATGAACTTCGATTACATGTGGGAGCTGCACCAGACGTGGGGCTACCCGGTGGTTATCGGCGTCATCGCGCTCGTGTGCACCGGGCTGTATGTCAACTTCCATCGCAACCATTGGTTATAGCGAAAGACCTTGCTATTGCCCGGACTTCGCCGGACTCAGAGATTCGCGGCACCGCGTCCCGGGTCGTAGATATCGATTCCGGCCTCCGCCCAAGCCTCGCGCAACGCCTGCGCACCGCGCACCCGCACCCAGGCCGCCTCGGTCGCCGTCACCGGAACCACCGCGAAATACCGCACCGGCTCGGCGGGCTCGGGCAATACCACCTCGGGAATATCGCTCTCGCCCAATAACACCGCGGTGAACGGCGCATTACGCCACATCGGCTCCCCGAGGTCGAGTAGCGCATCGGCTTGCAGCACAACGCCTTCCACGGCGGGTGCCGCGACCAGCACACCGAGCGTGCGGGCCAGCCCCGAACTCGCTCCGACTCCGGCGCGCAGCGTCAGCACCAGTTCGGCGCGCGGGCCGCGCACCGGATCGGCGTGCAGGTCACCGGGATCGCCCATGGGATGGCGGGAGCCACCGAGGGTTACGTAGTGCACCAACTCCTCGCCCGGAATGCGCAGGATCTCGATGGGCTCCAACCCGAGGAAGGTCACCGACGCGGAGTCGACACCCGTCGATGCCGCACCGAAGTGGTCCAACACCTCGGTGCGGACCTTGTCCACTACTTCCATGCGCTCAGATCGCCAACCGCGCCAGCATGTCCCGAGCCTGCTCGGCCGACTTCGGGTCGCACAGCACGTCATAGCGGCCCGCCACCAACTGCATGGTGGAGGCGAAGTCGCGCTGTCCCTTGGTCGCCGCGTACGGGATCGAGGTGGAGATGACACCGAAGATGATGCCGCCGACCAAGCCGACCAGCACCGGCGCGAAACCGCCGCTGGTGGTGAACAGACTCAGCAGCAGGCCGAGGAACAGTCCGAGCCACGCGCCCGAAACCACCCCACCGCCGATCACCTTGCCCCAGGTCAGTCGGTACAGCACGCGTTCGACCTGCATGAGGTCGACGCCGACGATGGTCACGTCTTGCACAGGGAACTGGTTGTCGGCCAGGAAATCGACCGCCTTCTGCGCCTCCGCATAGGTCGGATACGAGCCGACCGGCCAGCCCGACGGCGGCGTCGGCAGGCCCTGGCGCGCGCGATTCGAGTTCCCCAAGGGATTCGTCATATCTCTATTCTGCTATTCCGAACCGATGTTGGGGGGTGTGAAACGCGTGGTCCGCGTCATCCCGGCCGCCCGGCCCTTATCGGCGATTACCTGAGCCATCTTGGCGCTGGCTTCATCGATCATTTCGTCGCCCAGCATTACCGCACCGCGCGCACCGCCCTTTTCGGAGGTGTGGAAGGCGTAGGCATCCAGAATCAGCTCGGCGCGATCGTAATCGGCCTGGCGCGGACTGAAGATCTCGTTCGCGGCCTCGATCTGTCCGGGATGCAGCACCCATTTGCCGTCGAAGCCGAGGGCGGCGGTGCGCCCGGCCGCCCTGCGGAATCCATCGATATCCCGAATTTGCAGGTAGGGGCCATCGATTGCCTGCAGTCCGTGCGCGCGGGCGGTGAGCAGGATGGTCATCAGAATGTGGTGGTAGGCATCGCCGGTGTCGTAACCCTCCGGCTGTTCACCGACCACCAATGTGCGCATATTGATACTGGCCATGAAGTCGGCCGGACCGAAGACCAGGGCCTGCACCCGCGGACTGGCGGTGGCGATCGCATCGATATTGCGCAATCCCAGCGCGTTCTCGAGCTGCGGTTCGATGCCGATCCGGCCGACCTCGAGCCCGCTCGCCTTCTCCAACTGGGTGAGCAGCAGATCCAGCGCCCGCACCTGACCGGCATCGGTGACCTTCGGCAGCAGGATCGCGTCCAGGGCCGCGCCCGCGCCCTCGACCACCGTGATCACGTCCGTGTAGGTCCATTCGGTGGTCCAGTCGTTGACCCGCACCACCCGCAGCTGGCTACCCCAGCCGGAGTCGTTCATGGCCGCCACGATATTCGCGCGGGCCTCGGCCTTGGCGGCGGGCGCGACCGCATCCTCCAGATCGAGAAATACCTCGTCGACCGGTAGCCCCTTGGCCTTATCGATCATCTTCTTGCTGCTACCGGGGCAGGCGAGCACCGAGCGGCGCGGCTTCATGATCACTCCCGTCGATCGTGGGCATGGTGCGAATACCGGTCCGCGCACCCTCTAACCTGACAACCATGGCAGCAACCAGGGTGTACGTCGCCAGACTCGCCGGGCTGGTGGTGCTCGGCCCGGACGGCGAGTCTATCGGCCGCATCCGCGACGTCGTCGTGGCCATCCGCTACGACCGACAGCAGCCCCGCGTGCACGGTCTCGTCGTCGAGTTGCCGTCCCGGCGACGGATTTTCGTGCCGATGCTGCGGGTCACCACCATCGAACCCGGTGTCGTCGCGCTCAATACCGGCACGGTGAGCCTGCGCCGCTTCACCCAGCGGCCCGGCGAAATGCTCGCGCTCGCGCAGATCGTCGATTCCTCGGTGCGCGTTGACGATCCGGATCTGCCGGACGTCGCGGATGTCGATGTGCTCGTTGTCGATCTCGGCATCGAACAGACCCGGACCAGGGACTGGCGGGTGACCAGGGTCGCGGTGCGCGGACATCGCAGGCTCGGGCGCCGCCGCACCGTGCACGTGGTGGACTGGACCCAGGTCAGCGGGCTGACCCCGTACGAAATCGGCAGGCCGGGCCAGGACGTCACCCAACTGCTCGAACAGTTCGAGGGCCTGCGCCCCGCCGACGTCGCACATCTACTACGCGAACTGCCGGAGAAGCGGCGCATCGACGTGGCGATCGCGCTCGACGACGAGCGCTTGGCCGACGTGGTGCAGGAGCTTCCCGATGACGATCAGGTCGATCTGCTCGGCCACCTCGAGGTGGGCCGAGCCGCGGACGTGCTCGAGGCCATGGACCCCGACGATGCCGCGGACCTGCTCGGCGAGTTGCCTACGGGCGAGCGGGAATCGCTACTGGCACTGATGGATCCGGAAGAGTCCGAACCGGTCCGCCGACTGCTGCAGCACTCGCCGGATACCGCGGGCGGTCTGATGACCCCGAAACCGGTGATCCTCACCCCGGCCACCACCGTCGCCGAAGCGCTGGCCCGGGTGCGCAATCCGGATCTGACACCCGCGCTGGCCTCCATGGTGTTCGTGGTGCGCCCACCGACCGCCACACCGACCGGCCGGTTTCTCGGCTCGGTCCACTTGCAGCGACTGTTGCGCGAACCTCCCGCACATCTGGTCGGCGGCATCCTCGACACCGATCTGGCCCCGTTGCGCCCCGATGTTCCGCTCGGCGCGGTGACCCGCTACTTCGCGACCTACAACCTGGTCTGCGGACCGGTCGTGGACGAGGAGAACCACCTGCTCGGCGCGGTCAGCGTGGACGATGTGCTCGACCATCTGCTGCCGGAGGATTGGCGCGAGCAGGAGGATACGCACGATATGGCGCACGAGGCGGCCGCGAGGCATGAGGGGACAGCCGACGGTGAGTGAGAAGACTCCGGCGCGTCAGCGCCTCGAGACGCCGATGGAATCGCGGTTCCGCTTCGACTACGACGCCGAGGCGCTGGCCCGCTCCAGCGAGCGGGTCGCCCGATTCCTCGGCACCGGCCGCTATTTGGCGATCCAGACCATCGTGGTGGTCGTCTGGATCCTGCTGAACATCTTCGTGATCACGCTGCGCTGGGACCCGTATCCGTTCATCCTGCTCAACCTCGCGTTCTCCACCCAGGCCGCCTATGCGGCGCCGCTGATCCTGTTGGCGCAGAACCGACAGGACAACCGCGACCGCGTGTCGCTGGAGGAGGACCGGAGCCGGGCCGCCCAGACCAAGGCCGATACCGAATTCCTTGCGCGCGAACTCGCTTCGCTGCGGATCGCGATCGGTGAGGTTGCTACGCGCGACTACGTCCGCCGCGAACTGGAGGAAATGCGGGAGGTGCTGGAGCGGATCGAGGCCGCCGAGGCCCGGGATCGCGCGTTCGAGTCGGATAAACCCGCAAAGGGTAATCGCAAGAAAAGCTCCGGCAGAAAGCAAGACACGGCCCAGATTTCACCGCCAGTTGCTGACGATTGACAGGAAATGGTCAACAACGTTCTGACCCGCGGGTAACCTGGACGGCGTTGTTCCGAGCTGCCGGGCAGGGGATGTCCCGGACAGCAGCTCCCACGACGTCGAGGAATGGTGTGGCCGAATGCGAATATCCGCTCCGATAACCATCTCGGCCCTGGTCGTCGCCGGTCTGGTCGCCACCGGCTCGGCAACCAACGCCACCCGGTCCAGCACTCCCGACACAGCCCCCGAGGCTTTACTCGCCGCATCGACCGGTCGGACCGGCACCGACGGGGCATCCGACAGTGCCAGCGGGGCGCCATTGTCTCGGACAGTCGGTCTCCTTTCGGTCACGCCGGAGGCTCCCCGCAAACTCCGAGCAATGACTCCGCTTGCGGACGGCACACCGCTGTTCGCGGGTTCGGTGCCGTTGCACGACATCTCGCTCCCGGCCACAGGCGGTGCGCTCGGCATCCCCGAAATCGTGCTCGCTGCATATCGCAATGCCGAACTCGCACTGGAATCCTCGATGCCGGGCTGCGGTCTGTCCTGGAGCCTGCTGGCCGGTATCGGCCGGATCGAATCGGGGCATGCGGGCGGCGGTCGCACCGATGCCGCGGGCACCACGGTGACCCCGATCTTCGGCCCCGCCCTCGACGGCACCCTGCCGGGTAACCAGGTGATCAGGGCCGCCGACGGCACCGCGGTGCGCGCCATCGGTCCGATGCAGTTCCTGCCGGGCACCTGGAGTCTGTACGCGGCCGACGGCAATGGTGACGGTATCGCCGATCCGCACAATGTCTTCGATGCCACCCTCGCCGCAGGCAAATACCTCTGCTCGGGCGGGTTGGACCTGCGCGATCCGCAACAGGAACTGCGCGCGGTGCTGCGCTACAACAACTCGCTCGCCTACGCCGCCAATGTGCTGAGCTGGTCGGCGGCCTACCGCACCGGCGGCACCCCGAGCCAGGTGAGCATCTCCCCCGATCTCATTCCGCCGGGCAGCGGGCCGATCACGGCGGGCACGGACTTGCTGGCCGTATCCACCACATCGCCGACCACCACCACGACCAGCGAGCCGCCGCCGAATACGGTGACCACCCCGACGCCGACCCAGGTGATGATCACCATCCCCGGTCTGCCGCCGATACCGTGCGGAATCTTCTGCCCGGCCGCACCCAAACCGCCGTGCGATCTGCGGCAGGTGGCCCCGGCGCAGCTACCCGCACCCGGCGATCCGGCCCAGTCGCCCATCGCACCGGCGCAGACCTTCGGCGTGGGCAATGGCGAGCCGAAGGATCCCGAGCATCCGGATCGGCCGCAGTCACAGCAACGGCCGAAGCCGCCAGCTGCCAACTGCATTCCGGCCCAGCCCGGTGCCCCCCAGCCCGGTGCCCCCCTGCCAGGTGCCGAACAGCCCGGCGCGGCGCAGCCGGAGGGTGCGGCACAGCCCGCGCCCGATGCACAGACTCCCCCGCAGTCGCCGGATGAATCGGCGCAGACCACACCGGAGAAGACGGCGGAGCCCGGCGCGCCCGACGCAGCGGAACCGACACAGACAGAAGCCGCGACGCCGCCCGCACCGGGCATCACACTGCCTTTCGGCATCGTCATACCGCTGCCCGCACCGGCCCCGCAGCGCTGATACCAGGACAGACAACCGAACCGTGACGCCACACTCGGACCCGATAACGAAGCAGTAACAAAAAGGTCTCGAATGCGGTAGCCTCTACTTCGTCCATCACGAAGGACTCGCGGCCGAGTCAATGGAGGGTCACCGCACAGTGGGGCGTCATCGGAAACAGTCGCCTGCGACAATCAAGCGCAGCTCCGTTATCGCATTGACCGGGTTGGTTCCCGCTGGGCTCGTGGCCGTCGCCGCGTCCGCGGGCACCCTCGATCCAACCGCATCGGCTGTCCTGGAACATGTTCCGGGCGACGATCGAGACGACCAGGCGCTCGGACTCGCGGCCGCCGCGCAACCGGCAGCGACGGCCGAATTCGCCGCTCACGCAATGGCAAAGCAGACGCCGACTGCGCCGCCGATCGTGAAAACCGTTGCGCTGCCGGATGGTAGGCAACCGGCCGCGCTGCCGTCCGGTCCGCTCGGCATTCCCGGCGTCGCCGTCGCGGCCTACCAGAATGCCGAACGCACAATCGCCGCCGAGAATCCCGTCTGCGGAATCCCCTGGTATCTGCTCGCCGGAATCGGCCGGGTCGAATCGACCCACGCCTTCGGCAAGGCCGATGCCGACGGCAATCCGCTGACACCGGTCTACGGACCGGTTCTCGACGGCAGCCTCATGGGCAATCACGTCGTCCGGGATACCGACGGCGGCGCGCTGGATGGACTCAGCGGATACGACCGCGCCATCGGGCCCATGCAATTCCTGCCGGAGACCTGGAAGCGCTACGCCGCCGACGGCAATGGCGACGGCATCGCCGATCCGCAGAACCTGTTCGACGCGGCGCTGACCGCGGGCAAGTACCTGTGCGACGGCGGCTTGAACATGCGCGATCTCACCCAGCAGACGCGGGCGATCCTGCGCTACAACAACTCGATGGCCTACGTCGCCAATGTGATGGCCTGGGCCGGTTCCTACGCCTCCGGTATCGCACCCAAGCCCGGTGACCTGCCCCGAATCTGACACAACGTAAAATTTCTGCCATGCCAGTGGTAACGGAAGCGGATGTGCGGGGAGCCCTCGCGAAGGTCGACGACCCGGAGATTCGCAAACCGATCACCGAATTGGGCATGGTGAAGAGCATCGCGGTCGGTGCCGATAGCAATGTCCACATCGAGGTCTACCTGACGACTGCGGGTTGCCCGCTGCGCACCGAGATCACCCAGCGGGTCACCAAGGCGGTGGCCGATGTCGCTGGGGTCGGCGCCGTGACGGTCGAGCTCGACATCATGAACGACGAGCAGCGCACCAACCTGCGCAAGCAGCTGCGCGGCGACTCCGCCGATCCGGTGATCCCCTTCGCCCAGCCCGGTTCGCTGACCCGCGTGTACGCGGTCGCCTCGGGTAAGGGCGGCGTCGGAAAGTCCAGTGTCACAGTCAATCTCGCCGCCGCCATGGCCGAACGCGGTCTGTCGGTCGGTGTGCTGGACGCGGATATCTACGGCCACTCGATACCGCGGATGCTCGGCACCGACGCGCGGCCGACGCAGGTCGAGCGGATGATCATGCCGCCGCAGTCGCACAATGTGAAGTTGATCTCCATCGCGCAGTTCACCAAGGGCAATACGCCGGTGGTGTGGCGCGGTCCGATGCTGCACCGGGCGCTGCAGCAGTTCCTCGCCGACGTGTTCTGGGGCGACCTGGACGTGCTGCTGCTCGATCTGCCGCCCGGCACCGGCGATGTCGCGATCTCCATCGCGCAGCTGATCCCGAATGCGGAGATCCTGGTCGTCACCACGCCCCAGCCCGCGGCCGCCGAGGTCGCCGAGCGCGCCGGTGCGATCGCGCTGCAGACGCGGCAGCGGATCGCGGGTGTCATCGAGAACATGTCCTGGCTCGATCTGCCCGATGGCAGCCGGATGGAGCTCTACGGCTCCGGTGGCGGCCAGTCCGTCGCCGAACGCCTCACCCGCGCGGTGGGCGCCAATGTGCCACTGCTGGGCCAGATTCCGATCGAACAGGCCTTGCGCGAGGCCGGTGACGAGGGCACGCCGATCGTGCTGCGGGATCCGGAGAATCCGGCCGCCAAGGCATTGCTCGAGGTCGCCGACAAACTCGCGGTCCGCCGGCGCGGCCTCGCGGGCATGTCCCTCGGGATCGATACGACGCGTCACCTGTAGCGCGCGACGCACCGGGCGGCTCAACCGATCGCCCACCGACTTCGGGCCGCGGCGTTGCCATGCCGACGCGGATCTACGAGGTGAAAGCACACTTGGTCGGCCGGTCAGCTGGCCACCGGCAATTCGAGGTCCGATTTCCGCAGGGCGGGCGGATACCAGGTGTCGGTGTGGGCCAATAAGCTCGTGACATGCTCACGCTGCTGTTGTACGTGCTGATCGTCGGCTTGGTCGCCGCGGTCCTGTTCCTGCTCGCCAGTGCGGTATTCGGGCGCGCCGAGGAACTCGGACCGCTGCCCGAGGGCACGACCGCCACTGTCCTGCCCGCCGAGGGCATCAGCGGCGCCGATGTGCGCGCACTACGGTTCCAGCAGGTGGTGCGCGGTTATAAGGCGGGCGAAGTGGACTGGGCACTGACCCGACTCGCGGCCAGAATCGACGAGCTACAACTGCAACTGGCCGAGGCGCGCGCCGCCCAGAGCCCGAACCTCCAGCAGCCGAACGTCCAACTTCCGAATCCGCAGCAGCCGAACACTCCGAATCCGCAGCAGTCGAACACACAGACACCGGCACCGACCGCTCACCAGCAGCCCACGCCCAACGGCCCGACCGCACAGCCGCACACACCGGCCACCCAGACGGCCGCCCAACCGCAGGCACCGATCACCGAGCCGCAGACACCGCCCGCGACAACCAACGGCACCATCGCGCAGCCGCCGTCCGCCCAACCGCAGACACCGACCGGTCAACCGCACGACCCGACCGCGCTGTGGCGCGCACCGGTCACCCAGCCGGACACCCCGACCAATCAACCATCGACACCGACCGGCCAACCGCACGGCGCGATCGCCCATCGGCAGCCGCCGACCGCATCGCCCAACGGCACAGCCGCCCGGCCGTACACGTCGGCCACCCAACCGCAGACACCGACCGGCCACCCGCACGACCCGGTCGCCCATTCGTACACACCGGTCACCCCGCCAACCACACCAGCGACCGAGCTTCCGATGGCACGGCCGCAGGCACCCATCGCTCGGCCGGAAGCTTCATTCGCCCAACCGAATCAACCCGCCGTCCACCCCCGGGTGCAGTTCGGGCTGGAGCAGAAATGACCGCCGAGATCGCTGGGGCCGCGCCGATGGCCGAAACCGATGGCAAGCTGCGCTGCCCGTGGTCGGAGGGGTCTCAGCTCTACCGCGACTATCACGACCACGAATGGGGTAAGCCGCTGCACGGCGATGACGCCATGTTCGAGCGCATGTGTCTCGAGGCGTTCCAGTCGGGTCTGGCGTGGATCACCATCCTGCGCAAGCGACCGGCCTTCCGCGCAGCGTTTGCCGGGTTCGCGATCGAGCGGGTGGCCGCCTTCGGCGATGACGATGCGGCGCGGCTGCTCGCCGATCCCGGCATCGTCCGCAACCGGGCCAAAATCGATGCGGCGATCGCCAATGCGCGCGTCGCCGCGAACCTCGATATCGGACTCGACGAACTGATCTGGTCCTTCGCCCCGGCGCCTCGCCCGCGCCCGCGCACGATCGCCGAGGTACCCGCGACAACTCCCGAATCCGTAGCTCTGGCAAAAGAATTGAAGCGGCGCGGGTTCCGTTTCGTCGGTCCGACCACAGCCTATGCGCTGATGCAGGCGACCGGAATGGTCGATGACCACCTGGCCGATTGTTGGGTCCGGTAGCGACTGTTCGCGGGTCGCTCGAAATGGTCGGCGGTGGGCGGCCCAACACAGGCCGAGCGGTCACATTTCGAACTCAGGTATCCGTCCACTCCGGCGATAGGGAAGAATGGGACGGGTGTAGCTCGCCAAATGCCGGTGAGCTCGCTGGTTGGTGACAACTGGAGTTCCAAGAAAGTGCGCAGCATATCGCGCAGATCTGGAGGGAGCAGAGGATGGCGGCCATGAAGCCCCGCACCGGGGACGGTCCCCTCGAGGCAACCAAGGAAGGGCGTGGAATCGTGATGCGGGTTCCACTCGAGGGTGGCGGGCGTCTGGTCGTTGAACTCACGCCGGATGAAGCGGCAGCGCTCGGTGACGAACTGAAGAGTGTCACCAGCTAATTCCCCACTCGCTGACGTGGCCGGTCTGCTGGCCTGTCCGGAATGCGGCTCCGGTATGGAGTCGCGGGATCGGACGCTGCGCTGCGGACACGGGCACAGTTTCGACATCGCCAAGCAGGGTTACGTCAGTCTGTTGACCGGCGCGTCGACGAAGATGACCGGCGATACCGCAGCGATGCTGGATGCGCGCGCCGCATTTCAGGTTGGGGGACATTTCGCGCCGATCGCCGATGCGGTGGCCGCGGCCGTCGCGGCCGACGACTCCTGCGGCCCGGTGCTCAACGACGATGCGGTACTGGAGGTCGGGGCCGGCACCGGTTATTACCTGGCCGCCGCGCTCGATGCCATCCCGGCCCGCGGGATCGCCTTGGACGTGGCCAAACCGGCGGCCAGACGCTGCGCCCGCGCCCATCCGCGCGCCGCCTCGGTACTCGCCGACGCCTGGCGCGGTCTGCCCGTTCGCGACGGTGCGCTGCGCCGCGTGCTTTCGGTATTCGCGCCGCGCAATCCGAGCGAGGTCGCCAGGGCCCTCACCGCGGATGGCCGATTCGTCGTCGCCACCCCCACCTCACGCCATCTGGCCGAGCTGATCGGCTCACTCGGCATGGTGACGGTCGACCCGGATAAGGACCGGCGACTCACCGAGGCCATGTCCGGCCACTTCGCCCCGGTCGACCGCGCGCTGGTCGAGTACTCGATGAAACTGTCCCGCACCGATATCCGCGATGTGGTGGCGATGGGTCCATCCGCCCATCACGCGACCCCACACGTCGATACCCTCCCGGACACCGTCGAGGTCACCGCCTCGGTCCAGATCGCGACCTACCGGCCCCACCTCTGAGCGCGAGCGAACAGCCGCGCGATCGGAGGGGTCAGAGCTTGCGGACTCGGTCGTAGATCGCGACGGTTTGGGATGCGATCCGGAGCCAGTCGAATTCGGCGATGGCGCGATGGCGTCCGGCCGCGCCGAATTCGGCGGCGAGCGCCGGATCACCGGCGACCTCATTGACGGCCGCGGCCAGATCCTGTTCGTACTGCCGCACCGCATTCCCGTCGTAGTGCACCAGGCGACCCGTCTGCCCGTCCGCCACCACCTCGGGAATGCCGCCGACATCCGAGGCGACCACCGCGGTCGCGCACGCCATCGCCTCCAGATTCACGATGCCGAGCGGCTCGTAGACCGACGGGCAGACAAAGACCGTTGCGGCGACCAGGATCTGGCGGATCTGCTCGGTCGGCAGCATTTCGCGCACCCAGAACACATTGCCGCGCACCCTGTCGAGTTCGGCGACCGCCGCGGAAACCTCGGCCTCCAGTTCGCGGGTATCCGGCGCGCCCGCGCACAGCACCAGCTGGATATCCGGATCGAAGTCGCGGGCCGCGGCGAGCAGATGCCCGACCCCCTTCTGCCGGGTGATGCGACCGACGAAGGCCACGATCGGATGGTCGGCGCGCACACCCAATTCGCTCAGGATCCACCGAGATCCCACCAGCGGCGGTCCCGGATGCCAGACGGTCGCGTCGATGCCGTTGTGCACCACGTGGACCCGGTCCGGATCGATCGTCGGATAGGCAGTGAGCACATCGTGGCGCATGCCCTCGCTCACCGCGATGATCGCGTCGGCGTATTCCACGGCATTGCGCTCCGACCACGACGACAAGCGGTAGCCGCCGCCGAGTTGTTCGGCCTTCCACGGCCGCCGCGGCTCCAGCGAATGCGCCGTGAGCACATGCGGGATCCCATAGAGCGTCGCGGCGAGATGTCCGGCCAGCCCGGTGTACCAGGTATGCGAGTGCACCACATCCACCTGCCCTGCGGCATCGGCCATGCGCAGCTGGGCCGACATCATCTGCAGTGCGGCGTTGGCGGCGTAGAGCATCGGATCCGGCTGGTGCACTATGGCATCCGTACGCGCCACCCCCATGCAATGCACCGTCACCTCGCACAGCTGCCGCAACCGCGCGGCCAACTGGGTGACGTGCACACCCGCCCCGCCGTACACCTCGGGGGGAAATTCCCGTGTCAACATCGCCACGCTGAGCCGGTCGCGATCGCCGGCTACCGCCCCCGCACCCCCGCCGCCCGTGCCGAAACTCACTGCTTCAAACTAGACGTTCACTTTGGCATGGGCCACCTGTACCCGGGTGGCGCGGTAGTTTGGCAGATGTGAGGAGCCAGCCGCACGTACTCGGGATCGTGCTCGCCGGTGGCGAGGGCAAGCGCCTGTTCCCACTCACCGCGGATCGAGCCAAGCCAGCCGTCCCCTTCGGCGGCGCCTACCGTCTGATCGACTTCGTACTCAGCAATCTGGTCAACGCGGGCTATCTGCGCCTGTGCGTGCTCACCCAGTACAAGTCGCACTCGCTGGACCGGCACATCTCGCAGACCTGGCGGCTGTCGGGTTTCGCCGGTGAGTACATCACGCCGGTGCCCGCGCAGCAGCGCCTCGGACCGCGCTGGTACACCGGCAGTGCCGACGCGATCATGCAATCGCTGAACCTGATCTACGACGAGGATCCGGACTACATCGTGGTCTTCGGCGCCGACCATGTGTACCGGATGGATCCGGAGCAGATGGTCCAGCACCACATCGACTCCGGTGCCGGTGTCACCGTCGCCGGCATCCGGGTGCCGCGCAGCGAGGCGAGCGCATTCGGCTGCATCGACTCCGACGAATCCGGGCGGATCACCCAGTTCCTGGAGAAGCCCGCGCATCCGCCGGGCACACCGGACGATCCGAATGTCACCTTCGCCTCCATGGGCAATTACGTCTTCACCACCAAGGTGCTGGTGGATTCGATTCGCGCCGACTCCGACAACTCCGATTCCGATCACGATATGGGCGGCGACATCATCCCCGCACTGGTCGCGGCGGGTGAGGCCGCGGTATACGACTTCGCCGACAACGAGGTGCCCGGCGCGACCGAACGTGACCGCGGCTACTGGCGCGACGTCGGCACCATCGACGCCTTCTACGAGGCGCATATGGACCTCGTCTCGGTGCATCCGGTCTTCAACCTCTACAACAAGCACTGGCCCATCCGCGGCGCGGCGGAGAATCTGCCGCCCGCCAAATTCGCGCAGGGCGGGCTCGCACAGGAATGCGTGGTCGGGGCGGGCTGCATTCTCTCGGCCGCGACCGTGCGCAATTCGGTGCTCAGCTCCAATGTCATGGTCGACGACGGCGCGACCGTCGAGGGCAGTGTGCTCATGCCGGGGGTACGGATCGGACGCGGCGCGGTGGTGCGCCGCGCGATTCTGGACAAGAACGTGGTCGTCGGCGAGGGCGAGATCATCGGTGTCGATCTGGACCGGGATCGGGATCGCTTCGCGGTCAGCAATGGCGGCGTCGTCACCGTCGGCAAGGGCGTGTGGGTCTAGTACCGGCTACCGGGCATTCGTCGGGCAGAAGGGCGCGCACGGCCCCGGAGTTTTCGGCACGGTCGTCGACGGTGACTTATCACCGAAATCGGCGGTGGCGACCAGCAGCATCAGCATCACCGCGAGTCCGAGCACGACAACGAGAACGACCGCGGACCGACCCCAGTTGATCGGGCGCGGCCGTCCATAATCGTCGTCATTGCCGAACATTCGAACCTCTCCCCGGTGTCCACACCGGGACATCCTCTCCTCCTTGATACCCAGTCGGCAGAGGTTTTGCGCGGCAATTTTCGACGGTTATCGGGGGCCGGGTTGCGGTGGTGCGACGGTGGCCGTGCAGAACGGTTCACAGGGCCCCGGAGTCAGCGGGACTTTTGTCCGTTCGGTGCCGAAATCGGCATTGCTGATCCACACCAGCACCACCACGGCGAGCACCATGATGAAAATCAGAAAGCCGAGTGCGGGCAGCAGACAGCCACCGCGTAAACGTCCCTCATTGATCGTGTGGCCGATATGGCCGATTTCGAGGATCTCGTATCCGCGTTCCCACACCATGGGCGTACCTTGCCGTCGTCGAACCTGGCATCAATACGGATACCCGTCGCACGGCGGCGGAATCAGCATGCGGTGCACGAAATCCCCACGCGCCCAGCGTTTATCGGTAGCCGGTCGATTACTAGCCGCGCGATGCGCAGAGCAGACCGTCGCCGACCGGGATCAACACACTGGTGAGTTCGGGGTCCTCGGCGATCGCCCGAGTGGCCGCGCGCACCGCCTGGGTCGCCGGATCGCGCTGCGCCGGATCCGGAACCCGGCCGCCGAGCAGGGCGTTGTGCAGCAGGATGGCACCGCCCGCGCGCAGCAGGCGCACCGCCTGGGCGACGTATTGCGGATGTTCGAGCGGGGCCGCGTCGATGAAGACCAGGTCATAGGCGCCGTCGGCGAGCCTGGGCAGCACGTCGAGGGCGCGGCCGTTGATCAGTCGGGTGCGCGCGGGCGGGATCTCCGCGGTGCGGAACGCCTCCTTGGCCGCGCGCTGATGCTCGGGCTCGGAATCGATGGTGGTCAGGGTCCCGTCCTCGCGCATGCCATCCAGTAGCCACAGCCCGCTGATCCCCGCGCCCGTCCCCACCTCGACCACCGCTCGCGCGCCGAGGAGCTGGGCATACATGCTCAGCAGTGCGCCGACCGAGGGTGGTACGGGTACCGCACCGAGTTCGGTGGCGCGCTCACGCGCGCCGATGAGGACCTCGTCTTCCACGACGGATTCCTCCACGTAGGAGAGATTTCGCTCCAGATTCGATGCCACGCCTATGAGGCTAGGGCACGAAGTCGCAAGTTTGGCTCATCAGTGAAGCGTTATCCCGGGCTCGAGCGATTAATTGATCGGTGGGGGCGGGCACAGATTCTCAGGTGTCCCTCAGGATCTCCATACCCCCGGCATATCGAGGCAAGAAAGAGTATGGGCAAGCAAGACCAGCCGACCGCCTGGTGCGGGGACGCGGGAACAACGACATACCGTTCGTCGGTTGTATCCGTACGTGGCGATCCGAGATCCGGATCGCTATCAGGTCCGCAACCACGGTCCCGAGTAGGAGGTATCACCGTCCACATGGATAGAGGGTCATTTTCGGCGCTCCCGGTTGCCTCCGAGGTTTCGCAAGCTGGCACCCTGCCGGCTCACGCCGGGGCGGCGCTCGAGTTCGCCACCCTGCCAGCGCATGCCTTGCCGATGGAGGCCGATATGAACGACGATGCCACCGATGTCGAGCTGACCGGCACCGCGGCCTTCGATGCGACGGGCGACCGTTCGGCGATGCCGTCCTGGGACGAATTGGTCCGCGAACATGCCGACCGGGTGTACCGGCTGGCCTACCGTCTTTCCGGGGACGCGCAGGACGCCGATGATCTGACCCAAGAGACCTTCATCCGGGTGTTCCGCTCGCTGTCGAATTATCAGCCGGGCACCTTCGAGGGCTGGCTGCACCGCATCACGACGAACCTGTTCCTGGATATGGTGCGCCGTCGCAACCGGATCCGGATGGAGGCGCTGCCCGAGGATTACGACCGGGTGCCCGCCGATGGGCCGAGCCCGGAGCAGGCCTACCACGACGCCCGGCTCGATCCGGACCTGCAGTCCGCACTGGATTCGCTGGCCCCGGAGTTCCGCGCCGCGGTCGTGCTCTGTGATATCGAGGGTCTGTCCTATGAGGAGATCGGCGCGACCCTCGGTGTCAAACTCGGCACCGTGCGCAGCCGGATTCACCGCGGCCGTCAGGCATTGCGCGACTACCTTGCGCATAATGGAAGTGAGCAGCGGTTCACCGCTGACGCGAACATCGGGTGACCCGGCGGGAGCCGGGCCGCACCCGGCGGCCGGATATCCGTCCGGTCGTGCGCTACGGATGCTGTCGGGTGGAAGGGTGAGCACCGAATGAGTGGCGACGCCAGCACGTCAGGTCGTCCCCGTTTCCGTCCTACCGAACATCTGGCCAGCGAGGCGATCGCGGCCTATGTGGACGGCGAACTGCGGATGAACGCCTATCTGCGTGCCGCCCAGCACCTTTCCGTCTGCCCGGAGTGCGCGGCGGAGGTCGAGGCACAGCAGCAGGCGCGCATCGCGCTGCGCCGGGCCGGTCAGGTCTCGATTCCCACCGATCTGCACGACAGTCTCACCCGCATTCCATTGGCCGAACTCCCCGGCGGCGCTTCGAGCGCGACTTCGCGCCCGACCAACGGCAGTCCCCGCAACGAGGCGGTTTTCGGTTTTCTGACCGATTCGTTCACCGCGACCCGGTGGACCACGTGGTGGCGCAAGTAGAGTTTTCCGAGTGACCACCGAATCGACGAATTCCGGGCCGTCGGAATCGCGGCCCACCGCAGGCGATGCCACCGATTCGGCGGCCAATAGGGGGACGCCGGGTTCATCCACCCCGTCGGCTTCGCAGACTGCCAGCCCCCTGCGGCCGTCCGACGCCCCGGTGCTCGGACCGCGCCCGGTCTACCGGCCGCATGTGGACAGTCACACGGCGCGCGCGTTCCGCCGCCCCTCCGGCCAGGCCGGTTCGTTCTCCGAGCAGCCGACGGCCGCATCCGATTCCCAGCCCCCGCAGGTCGGTCCGGAACTGCACAACAGCCCGCCCGATGCCGTACTGGCCGAGGCCTTCGGGCGGCCGGCGGGCTCCACCGAACTGCTGCAACGTGATCCGGACGCCGCCGATCAGTCCGCGCCGGTCGCCGGTCCGGGCGATCCGTGGCGCGATCCCGATGCCGCCGCCCGCCTCGGCGCGCCCGCCGTGCCGACGCCGCGGCCCGCACCGCTGCCGCAGGCGCGGCAGCTCTCGGCCAGGGAGGTGCTGTTCGGCTCCCGGGTCGCGCCCAAGGCGCTGGTCCTGCTGGCCGTTGTCGCATTGGCCATCGGCGTACTCGGCGGCTTGGTCGGCAGGTTGACCGCCGAGGCGACCTCCCCGTTGACCTCGCGCAAGGTCACCTTGGACCAATCCAGCGAAATCGAACGCCCGCACGGCCTGATCGCCAAGGTCGCCAATGCGGTGCTGCCCGCGGTGGTCTCGATCCGGGTCACGGTCGGCGATAACGGCGCGACCGGCTCCGGTGTCGTCATCGACGGCGAGGGCTATATCGCGACCAACAATCACGTGATTTCGATGGCGGCACAGGACAAGTCGAACCGGGCCGCGATTCAGGTGACCTTCTCCGACGGCAGCCGGGTGCCCGCGCATATCGTCGGACGCGATCCGAAGACCGATCTCGCGGTGCTGAAGGTCGATGTGAAGAATCTCACTGTCGCGAATCTGGGCAAGTCCAAGGACGTCCAGGTGGGTGACGACGTGCTGGCCATCGGTTCACCGCTCGGCCTGAGCAAGACCGTCACCTCCGGCATCGTCAGCGCGCTGCACCGCCCGGTCGCGCTCTCCGGTGAGGGCAGCGATACCAAGGCCGTCATCGACGCGGTACAGACCGATGCCTCGATCAACCCGGGCAACTCCGGTGGCGCGCTGGTCGATATGGAGGGACGGGTCATCGGCATCAATACCGCGATCCGCAGTGAGACCGGCGGTTCGGTCGGCCTCGGCTTCGCGATTCCGGTCGATATGGTCACCTCCATCGCGCAGACGCTGATCCACAACGGACAGGTGCACCACCCCAGGATCGGCCTCAGCGCCCGCAGCAAGCAGGTGGCCAATGAGGTGATGAGCGGCGCAGCCGTCGCCGACGTGGAACCCGGCGGTCCGGCGGCCAAGGCCGGGATCGTGGAGAACGACGTCATCGTCAAGATCGGCGACCGCGAGGTGACCGGACCCGATGAGCTGGTGGTCGCGGTACAGCAGCGCAAGATCGGCGATACGGTGAACGTGCAGTTGATCCGCGATGGCAGGCAGGTGGACGTGCCGGTCACGCTGGAATCGGACTGAGCGCGCGCGGGAATCCGACGCGGCCCGGGGAACTATGCCCAGGTAGCCTGGACTCGTGTTCAGCAACATCAGCTGGGGCGAGATGGTTATCCTCCTCGTCGCCGCCCTCGTGATCCTCGGCCCGGAGCGACTGCCCGGGGCGATTCGCTGGACCACGCAGAGCCTGCGCAAGGTTCGCGACTACGCCAGCGGTGCGACCCAGCAGTTGCAGCAGGAACTCGGCCCGGAGTTCGAGGACCTGCGCAAACCGCTGGCGGACCTGAACGAGCTGCGCCAGATGTCGCCTCGTCAGATGGTCACCAAACACCTTCTGAATGGCGACGATTCGGTTTTCCGGGATTTCGAGAAGGCGATCCCGGATAAGCAGGACCTGCTCGGCACCAATAGCGGCATGCCGGACTACCCGATGCCCAAGCTGGAAAAGCCGTTGGAGCGCAACGAACGTCCGCCGATCGACACCGACGCGACCTGAATTGGCTGTTTGTCTCGCGTCCGAGCCGTCGAGACTCGCGCCTGCGGCGCATGCGCTTCGACGACTCGGACGCGAGATGGGCCGCGAAACGTCGCTCGTAGGACTCGCTCCGTGGCGGTTGCCAAACCTGGAAAGCGTAACTAAGTCAAGAAGACTAGACGCATCAGGGTGTCGAGATGTCTAGACTTCGCACATGTCGGCCGATGACGTGGCGCGCGTTTTCGCGATCGAAGATAAAGTCGAGCGACTCAAGGCGGCCACCGATGGGGTGGCGGCGGCCCAACAGACCATCAACGAACTGACCCGTATCCGCAGAGCGGTGATCAGGGAACTACATGCCGAGGGCTGGACCTTCGCCAGAATTGGTGCGGCGGCGGGACTTTCCCGCGCGCGGATCCATCAGGTGAGTACCCAGGGTCCGGCACCGGAAGGTCTGTTCTTCGGGCACGGGTCGCTCACGGTAATCGCTCCGGAGGTTCGTGGTGGCCGAGTGCTAGGCGCTCCGGACCCGAGTGCGGCGCAGCGACTGGTGGAGTTGCTGCGCGAGCTCGGCTTCACCGCGGCCGTCGAGCACTTCCTGCCGGGCCGACCCGTCGATCTGAATCGCGACGGATTGATCGTGCTCGGCGGGCCCGAACTGTCCCCCAGCGTGCGTCAGCTCATCGCGGCGGATCCGCGGTTGCGGCGCGCGGTGGCCAGGGCCGGGGACGCGCGGCGCGGCATCGAGGATCGCGCGGCCAGAAGGGTATACCGGCCAGGCGGCCCGGAACCGCATGACATCGCCTATATCGCCCGCCTCCCGCGCCCCGACGGCCGCGGTACCGCCCTGATCATCGACGGGCTGCATCCGCCCGGCTCCCTCGGTGCGATCCGTTTGCTCGCAACCAGATTGGCCACGCTGCACGAACGTGCCGCCACACATCTGTTTTCGGTGCTGGTCGCGGTGCGCTATGACCGTGCCACCGGGGAACCGGTCGATGCCGATCTGCTCACCCCGGTGTACCGGCACGACGCCGAACCCAGATCGATTCCGGGCCTCAGACGCTGAGTTGTTCGACTTCCGGACACCTTTTGGCAATCAAATAGCAGAGGGCGGCCGATGCGCGGCGGCGAGTCGCGCTGGGCCGCCGCATATTCGATGACACCCAAAGATCCCAGGTGGCCCATACCAGTTCGCAATGAAACCGTGATGTGTCACACGTCACCAATACCTTCCATCTCGACTCGACACCCGCGATGCTGAGTTAGCTAGTCGATAACCAACGATGGCAGGTAGGCCCGAATGAATGTTCCACGTCCGGCGCGAGCGGGTTCCGCGCCCATGGCTGCCCGGCCCGAACGCGGATCGGGCTCGGATCTCGTCGCGGGCGCTCCGGCGCGACCGGTGACCACCACCCACCGCGTGACCTACAGCGATCGACTCAAGGTCTTCATCGGCCCCGACGACACCGTGATCGATTTCCTGCGCCCGCTGCGCAGACTGGACGGCTACGACGCGTATTCGGTGAATCTGACGCGCTTGCCGTCCCCCATGCCCGCCGCGGAGATCACCGCGACGATCAGCGCCGCATCGGGTACGGACTCCGTGCATTGCGTCGGCTCGGCCGAGGTGCTCGCCATCGAACTGCGCACGACCGTCGACGGGACACCGCGCCGGTACCTGCTCGGCCTGCCCGGCGCTCGCCTCGGCTACCCGGGCGTCGATGTGCCGAATGGGCCCGATCTGCTGCGCGTGTACCCCGATGAGGTCTTCGACGCCGAATATGCCGCGCAGGTATTCGCGACCTACTTCCACACCGGCGATATCCCGGCGGGCTTCCAACTGCGCGAGGTCGTCGAATGACGTTCACGCGCAACTGCACCCGCAATGTCCAGAGGGTACGACGATGAACGCGATCGTGATCGTGAGTGTGGTGCTGGTCGTCATCGTGACCGCCGCGGTGGTCACCAGGCTGCTGCGGCCGCGCACCGAGCGCACCCATCTGACCGTCGCCGATCTGCAGGCGCGTTTGCAAGAGGAGGCCGAACGACTGCTTCCGGACGGTCCGGCGGCCGATTCCGACACCGAGCACGCCGTATCGCACGACCTCGGCCGCAGCGCATAAGAACTGGTCGGTAGCTAGGCTGGACGGCACTGCTGTCGTTCACCTCGGCCAGCATTCGGTTCGGTGAGGATCCGCTAGCGAAAGGATCGCGGCCGTGCGCACAATGCTCGAACAGATGGTGCATCTGGCCGATCGAGGGCCGGTGGCGCTGGCCCGCATCGTGGATGCGACCGGGCCCGGACCGCGCGAACCGGGCGCGGCGATGGTGGTCACCGCGGACGGCGAGGTGCTGGGGTCGCTATCGGGCGGTTGTATCGAGGCCGCGGTGGTCGAGTCGGCGCGGGAGGTGCTGGCCAATGGGCATGCGGTATCGGATCGGTTCGGATATGCCGAGGCCGACGGATTCGCCGTCGGCCTGACCTGCGGGGGTGAAATCGAGGTCTTCGTCGAACGCGTGGATGACACCCGGCTGTCGGTGCTGTCGGCATTGCGTGCGGCAATCGCGGCGGGCGAGCCGGTTGCGCTGGCCGCCACGTTGGCTGCGGTCCCGGACTGGAAGCTCTTGCGGCTCGGCGATTCCGAGCCGTGGCATGGCGTCGACCGCGATGCGCGAGCGCTCCTCGCCGCCGGACGCAGCGGTGTGATCGGCTCGGATGAATGCGAGACGGTCCAGGCGCCGCGCCCTCGCGTGTTCGTCCAGACCTTCGCTGCTCCGGCCCGCATGATCCTGGCGGGCGCCAATGACTTCGTCCGCGCCCTCGCCCGCATCGGCCGTCAGCTCGGCTATCGGATCACGGTCGTCGATGCCCGCGAAACCTTCGCCACCCCAGCCCGATTCCCCTCGGCACACGAGGTGGTCGTCGATTGGCCGGACCGGTATCTGAGCGCCGAGCACGCCGCCGGACGCATCGATGGGCGCACGGTGGTCTGCGTGCTGACCCACGACACCAAATTCGATGTGCCGATGCTGGTGGCGGCGTTGGGAATCGAGAGCATCGGTTTCATCGGCGCGCTCGGCTCCCGACGCACACATAGCGAACGCGTCGCGCGCCTGCGCACGGCCGGTGTCACCGACGATCAGTTGGCCCGCGTGAAAAGCCCACTCGGCCTCGACCTCAACGCCCACACCCCTGATGAAACGGCCATCTCCATCGCCGCTCAGATCCTCGCCGAACGCGGCGGTGGCTCGGCCCGGCCGCTCGCGCTGACAGACGGACCGATCCACCGTTGACTCATCGATCTATCCCCTAGCGCTTACCAGTGCCGCAAGATCCAACATGATCGTTGTATCGGCCAGGTCGAGCACCGCCAACCCGGACTTCTCACCGACCAGTTCGTACTCCCCGTTGATCAATCGATACGCCGTCAGGCTGACTGGGTCATCGAGGTCGAACAACCAGTAGTGCTCGATACCAACTTCGGCGTATTCGACCAGTTTGGTGACTCTGTCAGTCCGCTTCGAGCCGACCGACACCACCTCGACCGCCAAGAGGACATCCTCGGGATTCCAGCGCGGGCGATTCTCCTCGATCCCAGCAGCCGACACCGCGATAACGTCCGGCACCCGTACGGTGGTCGGTGGGCCGGGCTCGATCACGACCTCGGTCTCGGTCAGCACGCCGTAGCCTGCTGGTAGTTGAGGCTCCAACATTGCGGCCAGCCGCCAGATCGCACGCTGGTGCTTCGACATCGGCCTCGGTGACACAACGAGTACCCCCTCGACAAGCTCATAGCTACGGCTGTTGTCCTCGGGCAGCGCGATCCAGTCGTCCAGCGTCAGCAGATGATCCGGAAAGTGCACAGTAGTCACCATTACCTCCTCCCACCCCGATAGAGACCTTGCTCCAGTCTCCCATAGGTCAGTGCCCGAAAGCCGGAGCCTACACCGGTGTGGAGCCGCCCGATCCCGATCCGATATTCGTGAGCTATTTGCCCGCTTCCTGTGCTCAGGTGTTCGATGCGGCGCAGGATTTCGACGATGCGGTGTCTGGTGGCGTGGTGAACGGCGCGGGCGATTTGGTGCCCGTCGGTTCAGCCGCCCATTCAGTCGCTGCGGTCGCGAAGCGAGCCACGACCTCGACGGGCAACGGCCTTGCCGGACCGGCTGGAATACGTCCCGATGCACCCGGAACCCGTTGCGGCAGAGGGCTCTTCGCCGTGTCCGCCGATGCGGCGGATTCGAAGTTGTGGCGATCGAGCCACCGGTCGAGCCGATCCAGAGGCCCGCTGCACACAATCGCACCCGATCCATTGACAAGGTTCCAGCCGTAGGGCGGATTCGGCTCGCGCTCGACGCGATGGCCCGCACCGGCGGCATTCTCGATGGCGCACAACCGCTCTCGCATCGAGGGCAGCTCATTGGCGTACCGCTGGTCGCCTGGTGGCATTTCGAGGGTCACTGCGGGTACCTGGCCGTGATCGAGGACCGATACCGGGGAACCAACTCCATCCACAGGTCGTGGCGTACGGCATCCCATAGCCGCGCCAGCCTCGGCCACAATTCCCGTGCCTGGACCAGATCCGGATACGATCCCGGCCCGAACGTGACGATCGGCAGAACCTCAGATGTATTGTGTACGTTCATGATTTCGACCTGTCGTAGATGATTCAGTCGCCAGGTGGCCTGTATGCCATCGATCTCGGTCCGATGTATCTCGTCCATCTCGCCCTCCCACCTCGGGTCGATCGAGCTATCCGTTGGCCCCTGGACTACCGGAGTTGCCGCTGTCGTCATTCGATCCGCGTCAGGCTTTCGCCGTGCCGTAATCAGATGCCTTTGACGCCAACGTGTTTCGACCTAGTCGCGTGATCTCGTATCGCCCGCGCCGAGCTCCGGCCACAATCAGGTTCCGGCTGGCAAGGTTCGCCACGGCCTGGCGTGTGGTCCACGCGGTGAGACTCGCGGAAGTCTTGATTTGCTGTTCGCTGAGCATCCCTCCGCAGCTCAGCGCCCGCAGAACGCGCACTTGGGATACGGAGAGCTTTCCGTCTTCCTGGCCCATGGACTTATGGTGCTCCGCGCCTGCTGGATCGGGAGGGCCGAAACGGAAGGTCCGATCAAGTCGGCCATTTGCCCAGGGCCCGGGCCGGTCTCGTCGTAGCATGAGGGCCGAATCGGGCTGGTATCTGGGCCGTTTCGGTCGGGCAGGGGAAGGGGAGCAATGACAAAGGATGATCAACCCACGTCGACATTGCCTCGTCGACAGCTGGGCCGAGCGCTACGGGAGGCGCGAGAAGGTGCCGGATTCACGCTCGAGCGTGCCGCACAACTCATGGAGATGGGCAAGGCTTCGCTCGGCAGAATCGAGAAGGGGCAGAACGACAAGGTCAAGCTGCGCGATGTGGAGGCACTCGGCAACCTTTATGGCATCAGCCAGGAACAAATCGCGGAACTGAAAGCCCTTGCCCAGCAAACAGCGACGAAGATGTGGTGGCAGGCGCTGCGTCATCTGCTCCTGCCCGGATACAACACGTATCTAGGTCTCGAATCCGGAGCATCCGATCTCTACTTCTACCAACCTTTGATCGTTCCGGGGCTGCTGCAGACCAAGGACTACGCGACAGCCGTCGAGGGACCGATTCGTCCAACCGATACGGCGGCCGACATCGAACGGCGGATAACCCTACGACTGGAGCGGTCCGTCATCCTCACCCGCCACCACAGCCCAGTCCGGGCCGAGTTCATACTGCACGAAAACGTGCTGCATACGATCGTCGGTTCTCCTCGAGCAATGGCCCTGCAATGTCGACACATCGCCGACATGAGCACACGGGCGAACGTGACCGTCCGGATTCTGCCGCAGGCGGCGGGGCACCCGGGTCAGAGCGTCGCAACCCCATACATCATCCTCGACTTCCCGCTGGACAGCCGAGGGGCCACAGAGCCTTCCGTCGTCTACAGCGAAACCACAATTGGGAGAATGTTTTTCGAAGACAACGATGACATGAACCAGTTCCGTGTCATTCACGAAACCCTCCGGTGCGCGACGCTGGAGGAGCAACCATCGAGAAATTTGCTCAGGGACATAGCAAGGAGATACGACCAGTGACCATCGACCTAACGGGCGCACAGTGGTTCAAATCGAGCCTGAGCAGCGGCCAAGAAGCATGTGTGGAAGTCGCGTGGCTCGAGGTCGGACAAGTCGGTGTCCGCGACTCCAAGAACCCCACTGGTCCGGCTCTGGTCTTCACGCCCGGCGAATGGGACGCCTTCACGGCGGGTGTACAAGACGGCGAGTTCAACCGACCGGGCGCCTAGCCACTAACCGACATCGAGCGGCCTTGTTCCAGAAAAGGGCCGCTCGCGAATGTCTGGTTTGTTCTTCTTCGGTGGCATCGATAGTTCCTCTTTTAGTAGCGGCGTCAAGGCTCGCGGTAGCCGCAATTAGATGAACCCCGGGCGCTCGGAGCACCCGGGGTTCATCGTGGTTGGTTCAGGCCGCGGCCCAGGACGGGCGCAGCGTATTCATCGGCGGCCGGTCGACGAGCGATACCTCCGTGCTGTGCGCGGTGAAGGCATCGCCGATCAGCGGGAACTGGGTCAGCGCCGCACCGGAGTCCTGCACCCCGCTGCGACCGAGCACGGTGCCGAGGATCTGACGGCTCATCACCCCGAGATCGGCGAGCGGGCGGTTGCGGTGGGTGCGCACGCCCAGATTCACCTGACCGATGGCGGACAGGCCGAGGCGGTCGTAGGTGTCGAGGAGCAGACCGATCTCCACGCCGTAGCCGGGGGCGAACGGCACCGAGGTCAGCAATTCGCGAGTGCCCGCGTACTCGCCGCCGAGCGGCTGCAGCACCTGCGAGAGTTCCGGACGCAATGCGGCCAGCAGCGGACGGGCGACGAGTTCGGTAACGCGACCGCCACCGTGCGCGTCCACCGCACCCGCCTGCCGAAGCGGCCTGCGGTAGTAGGCCTTGGCCAGATGCATATCGTCGACCAGCAGCAGCGGGCCGAGCAGTTTCGGCACGAAGGCCGGATCCGGGTCGATGAGATCGGAGTCGACGAAGGCGATGAGATCGCCGCTGGTCACGGCCAGCGACCGCCACAGCACCTCACCCTTGCCCGGCATCGGCTCGAGTTCGGGAACGGCCTGTTCGCGAGTGATCACCTCGGCGCCAGCGGCCAGCGCGCGTTCGGCGGTGGCGTCGGTCGAACCGGAATCGAGCACGATCAGCTCATCGACCAGGGTGCCGAGCAGCGGCCGAATGCTGGCCACCACATCGGCGACGGTGTTCTCTTCGTTCAGTGCGGGCAGCACCACCGAAACGGTGCGTCCACGCTTGGCGGCGACGAGTTCGTCGACCGTCCAATCGGGGGCGTCCCAGGTATTGGTCGTCGCCCAGACGGGGCTCTGTGGGTGATGGAAATTCATACCAGACCTCGCAGGGTTCGTGCGGGGGGCCGGATGCCCTGTATCGCGGCGATCATGTCCACGACGCGCCGCGTCTGGGCAACCTCGTGAACTCGGAAGACTCGGGCGCCGGCGGCCGTCGACCATGCTGTTGCTGCCAATGTGCCCTCCAACCGTTCGGATAGACCGACACCTAAAGTCTCCCCGATAAAATCCTTGTTGCTCAGTGCCATCAAGACTGGCCATCCGGTATTTACAAGAACGTCTATTCCCCGCAACAACTCGAGCCCGTGATAAGTGTTTTTGCCGAAATCATGGGTCGGATCGATCAGAATCGAATCCCGCCGAACCCCGGCCGCGGCCGCATCTTCTGCGGCGCGCACCACGGTTTGCGCTACTTCTGCCACCACATCGGCGTAGCGCACCCGATGCGGACGGGTGCGCGGGACCGCGCCGCCGGTATGGCTGCACACGATGCCGACGCCGCGATCGGCGGCCACCCGTACCAGATCCGGATCGGCGCCCGCCCAGGTGTCGTTGATCAGATCCGCACCCGCGGTCACCGCGGCATCGGCCACCTCGGCGCGCCAGGTATCGATGCTGATCAGTAGCTCCGGATATTTCTCCCGGATTGCCGCGACGAAGGGGACCACCCGGCGGATCTCTTCCGCCGCATCGACCAGAGTGCCGGGACCAGCCTTCACCCCGCCGATATCGACCAGGTCGGCACCCTCGTCAACCGCCCGCGCGACCGCGTCCATGGCGGCCGCATCGGTGAAAGTGGCGCCCTGGTCGTAGAAGGAATCAGGAGTGCGGTTGACGATGGCCATCACCAACGCCCGATCCGTCGCCACCGGCTTGCCGCACAGAGTGGGAAGCGGCGCTGCGGTGGAGCTGAACATGGCTCCGACTGTAGCTCCCCCGCCTCCCCGAATATTCAGGCCATACAAGTAAGTGCCACTCGGCTCTCGTACAGGCTGATCGCAGTTCGCCCCGCTCAGCGGGAACCCGGTCGGGATGCTCGGGGCTTCAATGGCTTCGGGCTCACCGATCGGGCCGGTGCTCCGGCCAACACCGCAGGCCCAGTACCCGAATCACTTCACCGCGACTGAGCCTGCGGCGTTTCGACCAGTGTCCGAACTTCACGCTCCCGGACCCCTGCCTCAACCCAGCACACTGCCACTCCGATGTGACATGTCAAGCGGTGGTGAAGATCCTCGGATCCGCCCGACCCATCTAGGTAGGTTGGCGACTCATCGGCAACCGGGGCGATTTCCCGTCGTCCCGTGGATGTGCCGGAAGAATACGTGACGACCACGCCGCAGGAGTGGACGCGCGGGAACTAGGCGTGCCGGACGGGTAGCCGAACCGGGGCCCCGTGTGGTCACACTCCCAACAAAATCTCAACTAACTTTGCGGCCTCCCGCTATACGGGCGGCGCTCCCACATCATGCGCGCCGCGAATAGCCGACCCCCAACGCACAGTCCTACTAGCCAAGTTCGGCAGGAGCTCTACGGAGAAATCAATCGTGATCCCGCGCGCCAACCGATTCGATATCTCCACGCTCGCCGAGTGGCACTCTGAGTTCGCAATCGACTTCGGAGAGGAGATTCGACGGATCGCATGCCAGCCGCTGCGCCAGCACCCGGATGGGCAGTTCGGCGGGCGGCTCGTTGAGCGCCCCAGCAGCTTCGCCGTCGTCGTGCTGCCAGTGGGAACCGTAACGACATCATCCAGCTGAATCCCGCCGCTCACGGCTTCGGTCTCGGCGCTCTCGTTGGCCGATGATACGCACCTTCGCGTGCTGCACACGTTCACACGGCCGCGAACCCACTATGGCGCCACGCTGGCATCCGGCAAGCCTACTCAGCCTCGCCTGCTCGATCATCTGCCATCGCAAACTCATCCTGAACCGAGTTCTCTAATAATTCCCTAACGGTTACTTAAGGAGCACTGAAGATCCGCTTCCTACACTCGTTTTCACCGATCAAATCCGATCGGCGCTCTCGGCGCGAAGGAGAGATGACCATGACGGCACGGCTCGGACGCGGCAGCCGCACCGTCACCGTGCTCATCGGAACGATGCTCGCCGCGGTGGCGGGTTTGGTGGTGGCGGGGACCGTCGGCGCCCAGCCACCGCACGCAGCGCTTGGTCCAGCCGCGGCGTGGCCAACGAGATCGGGCCGCTGATCGTCGGCTGCGAAACACCGTGCGCCTCGGCCAATTCCGCCTGCAGGGTCGCCGCCCCATAAGCCACGCCGAGAGTCAAACCGGTTGTCCCAGCGGCTGAATAAGCCTCCTTGTCGAGTGAACAGCCATTGTCGGTCGGCCGCATCGAACACACCGACAGCGCTGTGCGCCGACTTCCACACGTCTACGGCGAAATCCGGCCGAAGCGAATCGACAACCAGACCCGAAGGGAAGTAACGATGAGGGAATACTACCAAGGTGATCCGCAGGAGCTGATGCACGGCGCAGTGAAAATTCGAGGGCTCCATGATCAGCTGGTTGGACTTAGGTCGCAATTCCAGAATGCACACAATGGCCTGACCGAGAACATTCAGACCGACCATTTGGGCAGAGTCCGCCAAGAATACGGCGACAATGTGTTAAGTCAATGGAACGATCTGCACGGCTCGTTGCAGCAAATCTACGAAACACTGCAGAAAAGCGGCGTCAATATGGCTGAAGTTGATCGGAGGGGTGGAGCGAAGTTGATGGTCAACGATCCGGGCGGCGGTCGGATCAATTTGTCCGGCATCTAAATATACACATCGAAGAAATGGACGAATAACCATGGTTATGAGGGTAAATTTCCAAGGGGTCGACCAGCACACCGCTGCGACCTTCGATGCCACTGGCCTCACGCACGACACCCTGGGGCAGCTCTTGCGACATGTGAACGAGATAAGTGACATATATCAGAGCAATGGATCCACTGCTTTCAAGGACGCCCATGTCGGTTTTCACACGCATTTGACACGGCTTGTCGATAACCTCAATGACCACACCAACGCGCTTAACGACGCGATTGTACAGTTTCGACAAGTAGATGACGAGAACGGTATGAGGTTCAGGGTGATCGGCGCCTAGGATTGCGATCCATCGACTCGTGCCCGACAGTGCTCGGACTGTTGCCGAGTATCGCGCACCCCGAGGATGGGAACGGCCAGGACGGCGCCGTGATCGAGCAGTTCACCGAGATGGGCGTCATTGCCGATGGTCACGTGCACCCGATAGTCGAGCGCTGGCTGCAGAACCTCGACCGGCCGATGGAACTGGCCGCGGTGATCGTCGACGTCGGTCTGAACCGGTAGATTCACGCGATGCTTCGGCTGTCGCTGGTGCGGGCCGACGATATCCGCGTATGAACATCACGGCCCCTGTAGGCCTGTTGCCGAATTTGTGGGGTCAGTTCAGGTTCGTGGTCGTGTGTTGATGGTTGCCCGGCCGCGGACCCGGCAACCATCAGGTTGCTGGTAATGGAGTTACCCATGTGCTCACGAAATCAGTCGTCGCGTTGTCAACTCCTGGGCGCACGCGCCGCGGCGACGTCGGCGGCGTATCCGTCATAAGCGGGAACGTAGCCGTCGGCGCGGCCAGCCAGGACATACAGCGTGCTGTCGGGGTCGCTGGCATAGCCCTGTTTGCGGAGTTCGACCTTGCGGCTTTTGAAGGTCGAGGTCTGTTCGAGTTCGGCGACGACCCGGATGAACAGCGGCACCGCATAGCCGGGCAACCGCGAATAGGCCAGTTCGGCGAGCGCGCGGCCGTCGAATTCGGCGCCCGGATACAGGGTCACCGCCGCCATGCCCGCCTTACCGTCGGTGCCCGGAATATCCACACCGAAGACGACCGCCTGCGAGATCGCATCGGATGCGGTCAGTGCGCCCTCGACCTCGGTAGTGGCTACATTCTCGCCCTTCCAGCGGAAGGTGTCGCCGAGCCGATCGACGAAGGCGATGTGGTGCCAGCCCTGATCGCGGACCAGATCCCCGGTGTCGAACCAGATATCGCCGTCCTCGAAACCGTCGCGCACCAGTTTCGCCTCGGAGGCCGCTTTATCGGTATAGCCGTCGGCGGGCGAACGGTCGGTCACCTTGGCCAGCAGCAGGCCCACGCCGCCGCCCGGTACCCGACGCAGCCGACCGTCCCTATCGCGCTCGGCCTTTCCGGTCGCATCGTCGTATTCGACGATGGCGTAGGGCAACGGCCCGAAGCCCGCGGTGCGATCCACCCCGAAGGCGTTGACGAAGGCGATATTCACCTCGCTCGCGCCGTAGAACTCGACGATCCGGCCGATGCCGAAACGGGTCTTGAACTCATCCCACAGCTCCGGGCGCAGACCATTGCCGACGGCGAGTCGGACCCGATGCTGCCGGTCGGTCGGCTTGACCGGCTGATTGAGCAGATAGCGGCATAGTTCGCCGATATAGATGAACGCGGTCGCCTGCTCGCGGATGATCTCGTCCCAGAACCGGGAGGCGGAGAACTGCCTGCCGAGTGCGTAGGTGCCGCCCGCGCCCAGGACCGCCGACAGCGCGACCGTGAGCGCGTTGTTGTGGTAGAGCGGCAGGCAGCAGTACAGCGTGTCGTTGCCGCGCAGGCGAATTCCGAGTCCGCCGAGTCCGGCCATACTCTTGGTCCAGCGCAGATGCGTCATCACACTGGCCTTGGGCAGTCCGGTGGTGCCGGAGGTGAAGATCAGGAAGGCGCGTTCCTTCGCGGTGATCCGCGCACAGATCGGCGGGTCGGCTGGGTCGGCGTCCTCGGCCGTTTTGTGCAGATCCTGCGAAAAGAGCACATTGGCAAGGGGTTCGGCGAGCGAGTCCAATGCCTCGCGGCATTCCTCACCGACGACGTTCAGCACGCTGTCGAGCAGTCCGAAGCTGTGGGCGAGCACGTGGTCGCGCTGGTGGTGGTTCAGCAGGCCGACCGTGGCACCGAGTTTCACGGTGGCCAGCACCACGAACAGGGTTTCGGGGCGGTTGGTCATCAGCACGCCGACCACGTCGCCGCGCCGCACACCACGGTCGGCCAGTACCCGCGCGTACCGGTTGACCTGTGCGTTGGCCGCGCCGTAGCTGAAGGTCCGGCCCTCGAACTTCAGGAACGTCCGGTCCGGATGCCGATGCGCATTGCGTTGGAAGTACAGCCCGACCGAGGATTCGGTATCCGGCTGCACCAGCATGCCGAGTGCGCCACGCAGCATCGATGGCGCATCGAATGCCATGCGCGGCAACTGTTTTGCGATATCGAACAGGCTGACAGTGGCGGGGGCTTCGATGCTCACTGCGTCACATCTCCTCGTCGAGCGTGGTGGCGTGCTCCGGTGCCGGCTGTTGTGGCACATCGGGTCGAAGGGCCGCGAAGGCCGTTGGCAGATCCTCGACCACGGTGATCCGGGCCTTGGCCGACTCGGATACGAACTTGCGAGCGTAGAGCTCGTCCAGCCAGTCGAACAGACCTCGAAAGAAACCGTTCGGATCGAGCACGACCACCGGCTTATCGTGCTGGCCCAGATAGCCGCCGGTCCAGGTTTCGAAGAATTCCTCGAGTGTGCCGATGCCGCCGGGCAGGGTGAGGAAGGCGTCGGCGCGATCCTCCATGACCTGTTTGCGCTGGCGCATGGTGTCGGTGACGATCAGCTCGTCGGCGTCGACATCGGCTACTTCCTTGTGCACCAGATGTTTCGGGATCACCCCGATGGTGTGCGCGCCGCCGGCGCGGGCGCCGGTCGCGACCGCGCCCATCATCGAGACGTGACCACCACCGGAGACCAATTGCCAACCGCGCCTAGCGATTTCGGTGCCGACCCGGGCGGCCAGTGCGAGCAGTTCGGGTTCGCCGGTGCTGGCCGAGCAGTAGACGCACACCGCGTACCCGCGCTCACTCACCACTGGTCCTCCGTACCGATGGCCTCGACGCCATTATTCGACTCCGCGGCCGACAGGATGATCTGTACGACCTCCTCGACACTGTCGGTCACATGCAGCAAACCGAGATCACCGGGTGAGATCTTGCCGGAGCCGCCGAGCGAATCACGCAGCCAGTCGACGAGTCCGGCCCAGTACTTGCTGCCGAACAGGATGATCGGGAAGCGGGTGATCTTGCGGGTCTGCACCAGGGTCAATGCCTCGAACAGTTCATCCAGGGTGCCGAAACCGCCCGGCAGGCAGATGAATGCCTGCGAGTACTTCACGAACATGGTTTTGCGGGCGAAGAAGTAGCGGAAGTTGATGCCGAGATCGACCCACTCGTTGAGGCTCTGCTCGAAGGGCAGCTCGATGCCGAGTCCGATCGAATAGCCGCCCGCCTCCGATGCGCCGCGGTTCGTGGCCTCCATAACGCCGGGACCGCCGCCGGTGATCACCGCGAATCCGGCCTGTGCCAGCGCGCCGCCGATGGCCATGGCGGCCTGATACTCCGGATGACCCGCCGGAGTGCGAGCCGAACCGAAAACCGTGACCGCGCGCGGCACTTCGGCGAGCGCACCGAAGCCCTCGACGAATTCGGCCTGGATACGCAACACCCGCCACGGATCGGTATGCACCCAGTCACTGGGGCCGTGCTTGTCGAGGAGGTTCTGGTCGGCGGTGCCGCCCGGCTTGCGATCGCGGCGGAACATGATCGGTCCGCGGAATTTGGGTGTCGACTTCGGCGTGCTTGCGATCTCGTTGTCGGCGGCTTCGGTGGACATGGCGCACAGGCTACCGGGCTGGCCCGGTTCGCGGCGGCCCGTGCCGGAGTTCAGCCGACCGCACCGGTGAGGTAGCCGCGCAATACCTCGGCGACCGAGGTGATCTGGGCAACCGGAACGTGTTCGTCGCGCTTGTGCGCGAGATTGGGGTCGCCCGGCCCGAAATTCACCGCCGGGATGCCGCGGGCGGCGAAGCGCGCGACATCGGTCCAGCCGTATTTGGCGCGCACGCTGTCGGCGCCGACCACGGCGATGAGGTCCTTGGCGGCGGGCGCGGAAAGGCCCGGCAGCGCGCCCGCGGCGGAATCGGTGAGCTCGAAGTCGAGTTCGAGTCCGTCGAATACCGCGCGCACATGTTCGGCCGCCTGCTCGACCGTGCGGTCCGGGGCGAAGCGGAAGTTCACGACCACCTCGGCCTCGTCCGGAATCACATTGCCCGCCACCCCGCCGCCGATGTGGACCGCGGACAGGCCCTCGCGATAGACGCAGCCGTCGATGTCGACCTCGCGGGCCTTGTAGTCGGCGAGCCGCTGCAGCGCCGGGGCCAGCCGGTGAATTGCATTGTCGCCCTTCCAGGACCGCGCCGAATGGGCCCGCACCCCCGTGGTCGTGAGGCGGAGGCGAAGGGTGCCTTGGCAACCCGCCTCGATGACGCCGCCGGAGGGTTCACCGAGGATCGCCAGATCACCGACCAGCCAGTCCGGCAGCTCGCGCTCGATGTGATTGAGGCCGTTGTACTTGGCCGCGATCTCCTCGCAGTCGTAGAACATCAGCGTCAGATCGTGCACGGGTTCGGCGACGGTCGCGGCCAGATGCAGGAATACCGCGTCACCGGATTTCATATCGACGGTGCCGCAGCCATAGAGCTGGCGCTCGCCCGCCTCGTCCACGAACCTGCTCGGGACATTGTCGGCAATGGGCACGGTGTCCAGGTGGCCGGCGAGAATGACCCGGGTCGGCCGCCCCAGATCGGTGCGGGCCAAGACGACATTGCCGTGCCGCAGCACCTCGAACCCCGTGGTCTGCTCACGCAGCGCCCGCTCGACGACATCGGCGATCACCGCTTCGTCCCGCGAGACGCTCGGGATATCGACCAGGGCAGCGGTGAGGGCAATGGGGTCGGCGCGCAAGTCGATGGTCACGGCTGTCAGCCTACGGGCGCAGGGTTGGTCTCCGGTTGCGCCCGTCGCCATCAAGGTGCCGTTCGTGCGGCTCGACACCTGCGCCGATCGGCATCGGGCTCCGCATCGGGCGGGCGCATGGAGATCGGCCGCGTGCATACCCGGTTATGGGGCGATCCGGCCGATACCGAGCTGATCGAGGCGATCGGCGTCCAGGCCACCGCCGCGGCGGCCGTATCGAGTTTGCGCGGCAGTACTTTCGGACGCTTCGGCGGTCGGCCGATGGAGATGAATACGGCTGTGGCCGATAGCGATCAGTGGCAGCGCGTATTCGGCATCGATGTCGAGGAGATCGACCAGCCGGCACCACGGGGTTGGCATCCGCTGGGGCCCAGGTCGACGTGGCTCACCATGGGCGACGGCGGGTGGGTAACCTCTGTTGACGTGAGCATTCAGGGAGCAGCAGCAGTCGGTATCGCCAATGTGACCGCGGACGGGACCGTATTGGATACCTGGTATCCCAATCCGGAGTTGGGCGCGTTCGGTGACACGGGGACGAAGCGGCTGGATGAGGCACCTGCTGAATTCAGCGCACTGCTCGGGTTCGACGAGGCGCGCGGTGTGGATGTGATCGCGGTGCGGACCACGATCGCCGATCTGTCCGCGGCGCCGGTCGACGCGCACGATGTGTACCTGCGGCTGCATCTGCTCTCGCATCGGCTGGTCAAGCCGCACGAGGTGAGTTTGGACGGGCAGTTCGGGCTGCTCAGCAACGTGGTGTGGACCAACCATGGCCCGGCCGCGGTGGAGGGCTTCGAGGCGACCCGCGCCAAGCTGCGCGCGCGCGGGCCGGTCACCGTGTACAGCATCGACAAGTTCCCGCGGATGGTCGACTATGTCGTGCCGTCGGGTGTGCGCATCGGTGACGCCGACCGGGTTCGCCTCGGCGCGCATCTCGCCTCGGGCACGACCGTCATGCACGAGGGCTTCGTGAACTTCAACGCCGGCACCCTCGGTGCCTCGATGGTCGAGGGTCGCATCTCCGCGGGCGTCGTGGTCGGCGACGGCTCCGATATCGGCGGCGGCGCCTCCACCATGGGCACGCTGTCCGGCGGCGGCACCACCATCATTTCGATCGGCGAACGCTCCCTGCTCGGCGCCAACTCCGGCCTCGGCATCCCGCTCGGCGACGACTGCGTGCTGGAAGCGGGTCTCTACCTGACCGCCGGCACCAAGGTCACCGCCCCTGACGGCACGGTGGTCAAGGCCGCCACCCTCAGCGGCCAGAACAACCTGCTCTTCCGCCGCAACTCCACCACCGGCGCCGTCGAGGTCGTTCCCCGCAAGGGCACCGGCATCGAACTCAACGCCGACCTGCACGCCAACGACTGAGCTCGGCTCGTCCGCCTCTCCGAATCTTCAGGCGCCGGCCCCAGGCGCGACAAGAGTGACATTGGCGGCCGAGGCCGGCGGCGGTCTGCGGTGTCGCCGGGCTCTACTTCACCAACCACTCACTGCAGGCGACCACCGTCCAGAACGACGCCACACGCCGTGTTGCGCTCACGGACCAACTGCGATAGCTCGGCAGTCGCCTCATTGGATAAAGGAGATCTGCATCCGATGTGAGTTTCTCGAGTCCAGCACGCTCGAGACCCGCGCCTACCGTGACTCTCGAGCTGACCAGCCAAAGGGTTCTTACAATAGGCCGGTTCACCAGTCGTAACCCCTACTTGGTCAAGAAACTCAGCACAAGAAAAATCATCGCAGCAGCGGCGAACCCCAGCGAGTACTGGATATAGGTGTGCTTTTTCCAGGCAATGCCACTGACCCGATACAACTGCTCTGCTAGGGCAGGAAGAACCTGCTTGGACCTGAGTTGCTTCTCTACATCCTCAGCATCGAGATATTTGCGAAGGTTGCCGAAATAAATGAAATTCTTCTCAGTTACCGGGCCCCGCATTTTGGGAAGTATGACGCCGACCGCGAACGCTGCTGAGGCTGCCAACAGCACCAACCCGACGATATAACAGAAACGCGAAAATCCGCCCAGCCCGGCGAAGAGCCCGCCGTCTTTCGACAGAGCAAGGACGCTACCGAGCACAGCGGCATCGAGGGTGAAAGTGAAAGACGCCTTGAGGTCGACCTTGCCCATCCAGTCCATAATCGCGGTCTGGATCCGCCAGGCCGTTTCCACAGGATCCGCATCGAGCGTTTCATTGTCAGACTTCGCAGCAGATGCCCGGTCAACCAGCGCTGGGCTGGGCTTTGGGTTCGGGTGGCTCTTTCTATCTTTGTCGGTCTGGGGTGTACCGTCGACCGGGTTCGAGTCGTCAGCCATGAGCCCGTCTCCTTTTTGATCGCCACAGAGTAGATAAACGCGCTTGTTGCAGAGCAATAGCTACAAGCTATGATCCTCTATTGGCCAGGAGTGCGTAGACGATTAGCCGCCTCCTTTCCCCCTGGGCCCCAGGGCTGCCCCTGGGGTGCGCATGCGAGATCAGTTGCTGGATCTATCCGGACCACCACGTCAGGGGAGGTCTGGGCCGAATGTTGCTCCGAAACAGACCGCTAAGCGTGGGTGGCGCCAGCTTCTAAGCCGAAGGCAATGATTCGGGTGGGGTGGATGCGGATCATTTCGCGGGCGACGCCCTGGATGTAGGGCTCGACATCGGTCAATTGTTCTGCGGTGCCGCGGATTTCGAGGCAGCGCACGCGCCAGGGCTGGACCGAGGCGATATCGTCGACCACGAAGGCGACGCGGTTATTGGTGGCGATATTGCGGAACTTCCAGGAGTTACCCATATTCCAGCCCGCGATATCGATGGTGCCGAGTTCCGCGTTGTAGTGGAAGCCGACGGGGCTGTTCTGCGGCGAACCGTCGGGGCGCACGGTCGCCAATCGGCCGAGTCGCTGCGTGTGCAGATAGTCGATCTGTTCGGAGGTCAGTGCTTCGCTCATGCCGCGACCGTAGGACCTGAACTTATGTTGAGGTCAAGACCCCGCCGCTCAGCCCAGCAGCTTCTTCTGCACCTTCCCCATGGCATTGCGCGGCAACGCATCCACCACGCGCACCTCGCGCGGGCGCTTGTGCACCGAAAGTTGCTCGGCCACATGCTCGATGAGGTCCTTCTCGATGGAATCCGGTACGGCACCGCGCAATACGACATAGGCGACGATGCGCTGCCCCAGATCGGCATCGGGGAGCCCGACCACAGCCACCTCGGCGACCTGCGGATGTCCGAGCAGTACGGTCTCGACCTCCCCCGCGCCGATGCGGTATCCACCGGATTTGATGAGGTCCACCGATTCCCGGCCGACAATGCGATGGAAGCCGTCGGCATCGATGGCCGCGACGTCACCGGTCCTGAACCAGCCGTCGTCGGTCCAGCATTCGGCGGTCGCCTCGACCCGGTTGTAGTAGCCGTCGAAGAGCATCGGACCGCGGACCTGCAGACCACCGATGCTCTCACCGTCATGCGGAACGTCCGCGCCGACCTCATCCCGGAGCCGGGTCTCGACGCCGGCGACCGGAGTACCGACCCAACCCGGGCGGCGTTCCCCGTCGGCGCGGGTGGACAGCGTGATCATCGTTTCGCTCATGCCATACCGCTCGATCGGGGCGTGTCCGGTGAGTTCACGCAGCCGCTCGAAGACCGGCACCGGCAGCGGCGCACTGCCCGAGACGAGCAGTCGCGCGTCGGCCAATCGCCTTGCGGCATCGGGATCTTCGACAACACGCGACCATACGGTCGGCACACCGAAGTAGAGCGTGCCGCGAGCTCGCGCATAAGCCTGCGGTGTCGGCTTACCGGTATGGATCAGCGGGCTGCCGACCCGCAGCGGTCCCAGCAGGCCCAGGATCAGCCCGTGCACATGGAATAGCGGAAGCCCGTGCACCAGTACATCATTCGACGTCCAGGCCCATGCGTCGGCGAGCGCGTCCAGCCCGGCGGCGATGGCGCCGCGGTTGAGCACGACTCCCTTGGGCAGACCGGTGGTCCCCGAGGTGTAGAGCACGAATGCCGGTGTGGCCGGATCGGGTTCGGGATAGGAATGCCAGGAGCGGGCGTGCACACGCACCGGTACCTTCGGCAGTTCCGAGCCCTCCGGCGCGTCACCGAGCCAGGCCTGCGCACCCGAGTCGGTGAGGATATGCGCGAGTTCGGCGGTCCCCGAATCCGGTGGCACCGGCACCACCGTCACGCCCGCGATGAGGCAGCCGACGACCGCGAGCACCGTGGTCACGGTCGGCCGGGCCAGCACCGCCACCCGATCCGCGCGCGCGATGCGCTCGGCGACCGATGTCGCGGCGCCGAGCAAATCGCTGCGCGACAGGGTGACCCCATCGATGGTTACGGCATCCGGGATATCCGCCCCCGCGGCGACGGCGAGCGGGTTGAGCGAACGAAGCAGCAACTGCGGATCGAACGACATTCGCTCACGCTACTTCGGCGCGACCGCACCGCACGACGCTGCCCCTTGACCGCAGCCCCTTGACAGCAGCACGACGGCCCTGATGACGGTTGACACACCCATGAGGCGGTGAGAGTGTTAACCCATATCCTTCTCAACGATGAGAACGGGGTCGATAATGACCAGTCCACTTCGAAAGCCAGCGCCGAACGCCCGGAACGGCTTCGATATCGAGCAGTACATCGACGGTGTCGCCGCCTTCTTCGGCGGCACGGCGAATGTCATCATGCAGCTCAGCACGCTGCCGGTCGGCTATGGCGTGCTGGAGAGCACCGTCGACAGCGGCAAGGTCATGCTGCATCCGGTCAAGCGGTTGCGTACCACCCTCACCTACCTCTCGGTCGCCATGCTCGGCACCGAAGACGAACGCGCCGCCTACCGCGACGCCGTGAACTCCTCGCATCGCACCGTCAAATCGACCGCGGCGAGTCCGGTGCAGTACAACGCTTTCGATCCGGAGCTGCAACTGTGGGTCGCAGCCTGTCTGTACTGGGGCGCCCGCGATATCTACGAGCGCATGCACGGCCCGATGCGCGACACCGAGGCCGAGGCCTTCTACTACTACAGCGCCCGACTGGGCACCACCCTGCAGATGCATCCGGGGCTGTGGCCGAGCGATCGCGCCGCATTCGACGCGTACTGGTCCGAGCAGCTCGCGAAAACCACCATCGATCCCCCGATCCGCGAATACTTCAACGAACTCATCGACCTGAAGATGCTCCCGCTGCCCGCCCGCCTGCCCTTCGTCCGATTCCACCGATTCGTGGTCACCGGCCTGCTGCCCGAACATCTGCGCGACCAGATGGGTATGACCTGGACCGCGCGCGACGATCGGATCCTGGCCGCGATCCTGCACACCGCGGGTGCGGTAACCGCGCGAATGCCGAAGCAGGCCAGGATGTTTCCGATCAATGCCTACCTGTGGGACATGCGCGTGCGCAGACGGTTCGGACTGCGCCTGGTGTGACCACGGAGCCGACGGGTGGGTGAGCTACAGCCGGAACGAAACGACCACATGGTCGCGGGCGAACTTCCGGATCGCCGCGTCATCGTCGAGCGGGAGCACCGTCTGCGGCGTCAGCGCCAATGACAGCGCCGTCCGGGCGATCATCTCGGCGAGCGGCTCCGGGTCGTAATCGGGCAGCTTGCCCTCGTCCTGCAGCCGGGTAATGAATTCGGCCAGGTAGTCGCGCCCGAGCTCGAGGATCGGCGCACCCTTGACCGTGAGATAGGGCAGCACGATCTCCGGCTCGGTCTTCAACAATCGTTCGAGCAGCTTATTGCCGCGCAATCCGTTCAGGAACGCGACGAACAGTTCCACGATCTGCGCCTCGGCGCCGGCATCGCGATCGACCTGCCGCTGCTGCGCCGCATCCACCTCCTCGACGAACTGGCGCGCCTGCCGCATCCCGACCGCCTGAATCAGATCGGATTTGCTGGCGAAGCGCCGATAGAGCGTGGCCAGCGAAAGGCCGCATCGCCGCGCGACCTCCACCATGCTGGTCCGCTTGATGCCGAAATCCAGGAACGCCAGCAGAGCGGCGTCCAGTACCCGCGATTGATTGCGGTCCTCCGGGCCGGTGCTGCGCACCAGGGCCAGCAGTCTGGTCAGACTCGCCATAATTTCCCACCCTATTCCTATCCCCTGACACAATGACACCGCCAGCATCGCATGCCATCAGCCGCCGCTGCCCCTGAACGCCGGGAAAGCGTGATTGACAGCACGTCGACGCGATGAGAAGGTCTATGCCGAACCTTCTCATCGCTGCCCATCGCCAGGGCGGCCACAGAAAGGCGAGGTCAACGATGACCGAACCACTCCGCCGCGCCGATTACCTGCCGAATTCCGGCCCCACCGCCGTCGCACCCATCACTGCGGAAACCGTTGTCGAATACATCGACGGACTCGCGGCATTCCTGGGCGGCACCGCCAATGTGATCATGCAGCTGAGCCTGCGCCCCGTCGGGCGCGGCGTACTGGAGAGCACCGTCGACAGCGGCAAGGTCACACTGCACCCGATCAAACGGCTGCGCACCACACTCAGCTATCTCGCGGTCGCGCTGCTGGGCTCGGAACAGGAGCGCGCGCAGTACCGGGACGCGGTCAACAAGTCGCATCGCCCGGTCCGCTCGACCTCGACGAGCCCGGTGCAATACAACGCCTTCGATCCCACCCTGCAACTCTGGGTGGCCGCCTGTCTCTACTGGGGCATCGACGATCTCCACACCCGCATGCACGGTCCGATGGATCCCGCTGTGGCCGAAGCCTTTTACCAGTACTGCGCCCGGCTCGGCACCACATTGCAGATGCGTCCGGAGATGTGGCCCGCCGATCGCGCACAGTTCCAACGGTATTGGGATGAGAAGCTGCCCGAGCGCGGCATCGAGCCCGCCCTGCGCGACTACTTCAACGATCTCATCGACCTGAAGATGCTGCCGCGGCCGATTCGGTTGACCTTCGCCCGCCTCCAGCGGTTCCTCGTAACCGGCCTGCTGCCCCCGCATTTGCGCAATGAGATGCGGATGACCTGGACCGAGCGGGATCAGCGCCGCTTCGATCGGCTGCTGCGGGCGATCTCGGCGGTGCACACCCGGCTGCCGAGGCAGCTGCGGATGTTCCCGATCAACGCCTACCTGTTCGACGTTCGCAGGCGCATCCGATTGGGTAAACCGCTCGTGTAGCGGGATCGTTTGACAGGCTATCGAGTCGATGAGAAGGTTATTACTCAACCTTCTCATCGAACTCTCTTGCCGCTGATCGACCCGGAAAGCCGAGGCCAACGATGACCTTGCCCCTGCGCGCCGAGCCACCAGATCCCGTCGCAACCTGCCGCTACGGCACCGTCGACGACTTCGCCATGGACCGGTTCTGGAGCGGTGTCGCGGCCTTCCTCGGCGGGACGGCCAATGTCATCATGCAGCTGAGCCTGCGGCCCGTCGGCTACGGCGTCATGGAGAGCACGGTCGAATCCGGCCGGATCGATGTGCACCCGTGGAAGCGGATGCGCACCACGCTGACCTATCTCGCCGTCGCGTTGATGGGCACCGAATACGACCGCGCGATCTACCGCGAGGCCGTCAATGGCTCGCATCGTGCGGTGCATTCCAAGCCCGGTGCCGCGGTCGAATACAACGCCTTCGACCCCAAGCTGCAACTGTGGGTCGCCGCCTGTTTGTATTGGGGCGTAGTCGATCTGGAGCAGCGACTACACGGACCGATGGATGAGGACACCGCGGAGGTGTTCTACCAGTATGCGGCTCGACTCGGCACCACCCTGCAGATGCGGCCGGAGATGTGGCCCGCCGACCGGAAGGCGTTCCAGGAGTACTGGGACACCAATCTGGCGGCCAAGACCATCGACACGCGCACCCGCGCATACCTCGACGATCTCATCGATCTGAAGATGGTGTCCCGGCCATTGCGGATATTCGCACCGCTGCAACGACTCTTCGTGACCAGCCTGTTGCCGCCGCACCTGCGCAACCAGATGCACATGCGTTGGAGCGCCCGTCAGGAACGCTTCGCGAACCGGCTGCTGCGGGTCATCGGCGCGGTACACCGCCGACTTCCGAAGCAGGCCAGGCTCTTTCCGATGAACCTCTACCTCTGGGATATGCGCAGGCGGCATCGGCTCGGCAAGCCGCTGGTCTAGGGCTTGCCGACCAGCGCGCGGCCTGTAATACCGCACCGAGCCACGGGAATTCGGTGCGCAATGCACCAATGGTGGCCAGCGTGGCATCGGTGCTGCTGTGATCCTCGGCATCGACGGTGACCCACGCCCCGGCCTGAGCCGCCTTGGTGCACGGGATGCGCAGGTTCTCGGTGGCGATCGCGGGACCGTCCGCAGGTAGCGCCCGGCCGAGCGCGGACAGCTTCACCGACACCTCGGTGTGCGCCGGGGCGTCGGCGGATCCGCCCAAGGCCGCCAGATCATTGATCAGCGACAGGTATTCGGCCACCGTGGCATCGGCTCGGGCCCGGTCGGTAGTGTTCTCCCCGAGGAAATCGACGCTGATCAGTCGACTGCTCGCCAGCAATTCCCACACCACCGGGATCAATTCGTCCCGGCCCTGTCCCGCCACGAAACGCCGGACGATATCGGCGGTAATCGGAGTTCCGGTGAGCATCCGCTGCAGTCGTGGCGAATCGGCCGCCGCGAGGATGACCGGCCGCAGTGGATTCATTCCGACTCCATGTGCGGATACCGGTGATCACCCGGCGGCACGAAGGTCTCCTTGATCGTGCGTGGCGCGACCCAGCGCAGCAGATTCAGCGGTGAGCCCGCTTTATCGTCGGTGCCCGAGGCGCGCGCACCGCCGAAAGGCTGCTGACCGACCACCGCACCGGTCGGCTTATCGTTGACATAGAAGTTGCCCGCGGCGAATCGCAGTGCGGCCGAGGCCTGTTCGATGGCGTTGCGATCCTGGGCGAAGACCGCGCCGGTCAGTGCGTACGGCGCGGCCGATTCCACCTCGGCCAGCACCGCGGCGTAGGAGCCGGGCTCGGCGTCGTCGTAGACGTGCACTGCGAGAATGGGGCCGAAGTATTCGGTGGCGAAGGCGTCATCGTGCGGATCGTCCACCAGCAGTACGGTCGGCCGCACGAACCAGCCCTCGCTGTCGTCGTATTCGCCGCCCGCCGCAATGGCGATACCCGCCGACCTGGCCCGCTCGATGGCGGCGACATTCTTGTCGTAGGCGCGCCGATCGATCAGCGCCCCACCGAAATTCGTCAGATCCGCGACGTCACCGTAGGTGAGTTCCCTGGCCAGTTCGAGGAAGTCGTCACCGATCGTGCGCCACACCGAGCGCGCAATATAGGCGCGCGAGGCCGCCGAGCACTTCTGGCCCTGATATTCGTAGGCGCCGCGAATCAGCGCGGTACGCAGGGCATCCGGATCCGCGGACGGATGCGCGACAATGAAGTCCTTGCCGCCGGTCTCACCGACCAACCGAGGATAGCAATGGTAGCGGCCGATATTCGTGCCGACCTGCGACCACAGGAACTGAAATGTCCTGGTGGATCCGGTGAAGTGGATGCCAGCAAGTCGCGGATCGACGAGTGCGACCTCCGATAGCTCGACACCGTCGCCGGTCACCATATTGATGACACCGGGCGGCAGTCCGGCCGCATCGAGCAGCCGCATCGTATAGAACGCCGAGAGCGTCTGGGTGGGCGAGGGTTTCCACACCACGGTATTGCCCATCAGTGCGGGCGCAGTGGGCAGATTCCCGGCGATCGCGGTGAAGTTGAACGGCGTGATCGCGTAGACGAACCCCTCCAGCGGGCGATAGTCCATCTGGTTCCACACCCCGGCGCTCGACTGTGGCTGCTGCTGCAGGATCTGGCGCGCGAAGGCCACATTGAAGCGCCAGAAGTCGACCAGTTCGCACGGAGCGTCTATCTCGGCCTGCTGGACCGTCTTGGATTGGCCGAGCATGGTCGCGGCGGCGAGGGTCTCGCGCCACGGCCCGGACAGTAGATCGGCGGCCCGCAGGAAGATGGCCGCCCGCTCATCGAAGGCCATGTTCCGCCAGCCGGGTGCCGCGGCGATGGCGGCCTCGATGGCGCCGTGGGCTTCGGAGTGGGTGGTATCGGTGTAGGTGCCGAGCACCTGCCGATGCCGATGCGGGGCGACGATATCGTGCCGAGCCCCGATGCCCGGCCGGTGCTTCCCACCGATGACCAGCGGAATATCGATGGATTCGGCGGCGATCTCGGTGAGCTTGGCGATCAGCAGCGCCCGCTCACGACTGCCCGGCGCATAGGAATGCACCGGCTCGTTACCAGGGATAGGGACTACCGTGACAGAGTCCATACACCAGGCTATCGCCGTTTCCCGGGTCGTCGGGCGCGATCGCCGACCGTGTCGGCGAGACTCAGCTCAGCCGCTGTGCCGCGGCCCGAATGCGCTCATCGGTGGCGGTGAGTGCGATGCGCACGTACTCGCCCGCGCCCGGTCCGTAGAAGTCGCCGGGAGCGGCCAGGATGCCGCGCTCGGCCAGCCACTCCAGAGTGGTGCGACACGGCTCGCCCCGAGTGGACCACAGGTACAGGCCCGCTTCCGAGTGATCGATGCGAAAACCGGCTTGCTGCAAGGCCTTTCGCAGTATCTCGCGACGCGCACGGTAGCGTTCACGCTGCTGTGCCTCATGGTTGTCGTCACCGAGCGCGGCGGTCATGGCCGCCTGGATCGGGAACGGCACCATCATCCCGGAATGCTTGCGGACCTCGAGCATTTCGGCGACGAGTTCCGGATCGCCGACCACGAAACCGGCGCGGTAGCTGGCCAGATTGGAGGTCTTCGACAGCGAGTGCACCGCGAGCAGGCCGGTGTGGTCGCCGTCGCACACCTCCGGATCCAGGATCGAGACGGCATGCTCGGAAGCAGAGCCTGCGGAGCGACCAGTCGATACCGTCCAGGCCAGGCCCAGGTAGCACTCGTCGGAGGCGACGACCGCGCCGCGCTCGCGCGCGAACTGCACCACCTTGCGCAGATGCTCGACCCCGAGCACCCGCCCCGTCGGATTCGACGGTGAGTTCACGTAGATGAGGGCGGGCGAGCGCGGACCCAACTGGGTCAGGCCGTCGGCCCGCACCACCTGCGCACCGGCCAGCAGCGCACCCACCTCGTAGGTCGGGTAGGCGACCTCGGGGATGACGACCAGATCGTCCGCGCCGAGGCCGAGCAGCCGCGGCAGCCCGGCGATCAGTTCCTTGGTGCCGATCACCGGCAGTACCGCGGCCGGGTCCAGACCCGTGATCCCGTACCGCCGCTTCAGCGCGTCGACCGCCGCAAGGCGCAACTCCGGGGTGCCGTGGGTGGTCGGATAGCCGGGTACCTCGGCGACCGAACTCAATGCGGCGCGGATCAGCGGGTCCACCGGATCGATCGGAGTGCCGACCGACAGGTCCACGATTCCGTCCGGATGCGCGGCGGCCTTGGCCTTCACCGCCGCGATGGTGTCCCAGGGGAAGTCGGGGAGCAGAGCACTGACCCGTGTCCGATGGCGACGGGATCGGGCCCCGCCGTGGTTACGCAGGCTGCCTCCTCCCGGTCCGTCGCTCCCGTCGCGGGGACGCGGTGACACCTCAGAGCTCATTCACTCGCCATCGGCGGCAGCTCTTTGATGAACGGCGGGTCGTAATCCACCTTGCCGACCTTCGTCGCGCCGCCGGGCGAGCCCAGCTCGTCGAAGAAGTCGACATTGGCGTTCACGTATCCGCTCCACTGGTCCGGGGTGTCGTCTTCGTAGAAGATCGCCTCCACCGGGCACACCGGCTCACATGCACCACAGTCCACGCACTCGTCGGGATGGATGTAGAGCATGCGACCACCCTCGTAGATGCAGTCCACGGGGCATTCTTCGATGCATGCCTTGTCCTTCACGTCAACGCACGGTTCAGCGATGATGTACGGCACTGCCGCTCTCCTAGTCTGTCCTCACGGGGATACTCCGCCCAGCGTCACACTATCCCGGCAGCCCAGGTTACTCCGGGTCAGCCTGCCCTAACCAACTTTGTTCCGCAGCCCACCCGGGTGAATGCGAAACAGCCGCTAACCCACCGACAGTGGCAGCGCCGCGGAGATCTTGCGTGCCGGAACACCGTAGGTGGTGGTGCGTTCGCGCACCGGACGGCCGATGCCCTCGGCGATCTCGGCGAGTTCCGCGACCGTCTTGGCGGAGCCGTGCTGCGATCCGGCCATGCGGGAGATGGTCTCTTCCATCAAGGTGCCGCCGAGATCATTGGCGCCGCCGTTGAGCATCATGCGCGTACCCGCCGTGCCGAGTTTCACCCAGCTGGTCTGAATGTTATCGATGCGGCCGTGCAGCATGATCCGGGCCAGGGCGTGGGCCGCGCGATTGTCCCGAATGGTCGGGCCAGGTCGCGCCGCGCCCGCCAGGTACAGCGGCGCGCTCTGATGGACGAACGGCAACAGCACGAATTCGGTGAAACCGCCTGTCTCGTCCTGGATTCCGCGCAGCACCCGCAGATGTCCGACCCAGTGCTTCGGATTGTCCACATGGCCGTACATCATGGTGGAACTGGAGCGCAGGCCGACCTGATGCGCGGTGGTGATCACCTCGATCCAGGCGGAGGTCGGCAGTTTGCCCTTGGTGAGCACCCAGCGGACCTCGTCGTCGAGGATCTCCGCGGCCGTGCCCGGAATCGTGTCCAGCCCGGCTTCCTTCAGCGCGACCAGCCAATCGCGGATGCTCTGACCGCCGCGCGAGGCACCGTTCACGATCTCCATCGGGCTGAACGCGTGCACATGCATCGACGGCACCCGCTGCTTGATCGCGCGCACCAGATCGGCATAGCCGGTGACCGGCAGATCCGGGTCGATACCGCCCTGCATGCAGATTTCGGTCGCGCCGTCGACATGCGCCTCCCAGGCGCGGTCGGCGACCTCGTCCATGCTCAGGGTGAACGCGTCGGCATCGCCCTTGCGCTGGGCGAATGCGCAGAAGCGGCAACCGGTGTAGCAGATATTGGTGAAGTTGATATTCCGGTTCACCACATAGGTGACCTGATCGCCGTTGACATCGCGACGCAGTTGGTCGGCCAGTGCGGCGACGGCTTCCAGTGCCGGCCCCTCCGCCGTTGCCAGCGCGAGGTATTCGGCGTCGGTGAGGCCAGCCGGATCGCTTTCGGCGGCCCGCAGCGCGGCGAGCACATCGGAGTCCAGCCGCTCGGGTGCCGCCACCGCGAGATCGCGGGCCTGTTCGCGGATGGTGTCCCAGTCGCCGAAGGCGCCGACCACATCCTGGCCGAGCGCGGAATCACTGCGGCTCTCGGTATTTCGGCCCTCGGTGTCGATCGAGGTGTTCAGATCGACGCGGCCCGCCGACTCCCATGACTCGTCCGGTTCCTGCCAGGGCAGACCCACCGGAATCGCATCCGGATTCGCCAGACCGGTCTGCGGATCGGTGAGCGCCGCGACATGCGCGCCGATGCGCGGATCGACCCACGGATTGCCCGCGCGCACATATTTCGGATGCGCGGAGGTGCGTTCGACCAGCTGATAGCCCGCGGCCTCGGTGATCTCGCGCAGCGTATCCAGATTCGGCCAGGGCCGTTCCGGATTCACGTGGTCGGGGGTGACCGGCGAGACGCCGCCCCAGTCATCGATGCCCGCATCGATCAGGGCGCGACATTCCTCGTGCGACACCAGATTCGGCGGCGCCTGCACCGGCACATCGGGTCCGAGCAGCAGTCGGGTGACCGCGATGGTGGCGCGGAATTCCTCCATACCCGCGTCCGGAACGTCGCGCATGGCGGTGTCGTTCTTGGCGCGGAAGTTCTGGATGATCACTTCCTGGATATGCCCGAATGCCTTGTGCTGCTTGCGGATCGCCATGATCGACTCGGCCCGCTCGGTCAGCGTCTCGCCGATGCCGACCAGAATGCCGGTGGTGTAGGGCACCGACAGCCGACCCGCATCGGTGATGGCGCGCAACCGCAGTGCCGGATCCTTGTCCGGACTTCCGTAGTGGCAGTTGCCCTTCTCGGTGAACAGCCGGGTTGCGGTCGTCTCGAGCATCATGCCCATCGACTGCGCGACCGGCTTGAGCCGGGAGATCTCCGCCCAGCTCATGACGCCCGGATTCAGATGCGGCAGCAGGCCGGTCTCCTCGAGCACCATGATCGAGACGGCGCGCAGGTAGTCCAGGGTGGAGTCGTAGCCGCGCTCGTCGAGCCACTGCGCGGCCTCGGGCCAGCGGTCCTCGGGCCGGTCACCGAGGGTGAACAGCGCCTCCTTGCAGCCCAGCGCCGCACCGCGGCGCGCGATATCGAGCACCTCGTCGGGCTCCAGGAACATGCCCTTGCCCTCGGCGCGCAATTTGCCCGGCACCGTGACGAAGGTGCAGTAGTGGCACTTGTCCCGGCACAGCCTGGTCAGCGGAATGAAGACATTGCGCGAATAACTGATCGTCTTCGGCCGCCCCGCCGATTCCAGTCCGGCATCACGCACCCGGGCGGCGCTGCGACACAGGTCGACGAGGTCGTCACCGCGCGCGTGCAGCAGCACGGCCGCCTCGTCCACGTTCAGTGTCACGCCATCGCGGGCCCGCCGCAGCGCACGGCGCATAGCCGATGGCGTTGGCGGTGCAGGCGGGACGCTCGGGGTCGCTAGCTCGGTCACGCCCTCGATCATGCGCTACACATCCTGGGCTGTCTCCCTCCAGTGCTCGTGACCGTTGCCAACCCCCGGGTTGCGCGCACTATTCCGCATTCGCGAGCCAATGTATTCCCGCCCTGGCCGAGGCGGTTTTGCGGTGGTTCATGATCGCATCGGCGGCGGCCGGTCCGCTCGGTGCGAGGGTGGGAAACCCTGCTTGCGCGTGCAACCATGGCAGGCATGTCGCAGTCGCGCACGATCATGGCCGATCCGGCCTGGCGCCCGAGCACCAAGGCCAAGCTCTTGTGGTCTGTTCAGGCCGCGATGGGGTGGGTGGTTCCCTTCGTGGCGCTGATCGTCTGGGCGCTCGTCGACGCCGGTCACCGGGGCGCGCAGCTGGTCGTCTTCGCGGCCGCGGTGGTGCTGGCGGGGCTGAGCATCGGGGTGGTGCCGCTGTGGCGGTACGCGGTGCATCGGTGGGAGGTGACCGATGAGGCGGTGTACACCCGGGTCGGGTGGTTGGCGGTGGAGAGCCGGGTGGCGCCGATCTCCAGGGTGCAGACCGTTGATACCGAGCGCGGTCCACTGGAGCGGTTGCTCGGACTGGCGACGGTGACCGTGACGACGGCGTCATCGGCCGGAGCGGTGCGGATCTCGGCATTGGATCTGCCGGTCGCCGAGCAGACCGTCACGCGCCTGACCGCGATCGCCGCACAACACCGCGGGGATGCGACATGAGCGAGCGCAGCGAGCGAACAATAGACACAGCCGAGCACACGCTCGTGCCGGTGCCGAGCGTCAGCGAGGCGCAGGCATGAGCGTGCCGGACGGCGTCGGACCGGAAGCGGATCAGCCGTGGCTGCGGCTGGATAAGCGAATGTTGTTGGTGCACCCCGTTACCGAAGTGGTGAAGTTCATCCCGGTGCTGATCGGATCGGTGATCCTCGGTACCAATACCGGCAACCACCTGTGGGGCCTCATCGCATTGGCGCTGATCGTCGGCTTCGCGCTGACGCGCTGGTTCACCACCACCTACCGCGTCGGGCCGACGCATGTGGAGTTGCGCACCGGATTGATCCAGCGCAAGAAGCTGTCGGTGCCGCGGTCGCGGATCCGGTCGGTGGATATCGAAGCCGATCTGCTGCATCGGGTGCTCGGACTCGCCGTGCTGGCGATAGGTACCGGCCAGCACGCGGATTCGAGCGAGAAGTTCAAGTTGGACGCGTTGGACGCGGATGTGGTGCCACCGTTGCGCGCGGCTTTGCTCGCGCATACCTCGGCCGGGGTGTCGCTTGCTGCGCAAGCGAGTGTGGATCCGCTGCGAAAAGGTCTGCCGGAATACGCGTCCGGGGACGTCCGCGAGATCGGTCACTGGCAGGCGAGCTGGGTGCGTTACGCGCCGCTGTCGCTGACCGGTTTCGCGATCATCGCACCGATTGTCGGTATCACGTTCCAATACGGGTTCGGCCAGGTACTTTTCAGTTCGGACGCGGTGCACAGCATCGAGGACGGCAGTGCCGCGCTCATCGCCGTCGCCATCGCGCTGCTGATCCTCGCCATCGTGGTGATCGTCAGCCTGGCGGCCTGCGCGCGTTATCTGGCAACGTATTTCGGGCTGCGGGTGCTCGATAACGACCGCACCCTGCACCTGCGCCACGGCCTGTTCACGACCCGGCAGATCACCCTGGATCTGGCCCGCTTCCGCGGCGCGACCGTCAACGAACCGCTGCTGCTGCGCCTGGCCGGTGCCGCCGAACTCGAGGCCATCATGACCGGTCAGAGCCCGCGCCAGAAGATCCTGCCGCAGGCACCGCGGGCCGCCATCGAACGCACCCTTGCGGAATTGCTCGTGCCCCGAGGTGCCGAGTCGCCCGATATCGCAGCGTCGCGAACCGCCCGAGCAGGCATTGCATCGCCGGACCGCGAAACCGTTGGCGCACCGGATATTTCGACTACCGAGTTGCTGCCGACCAGTACTGCGAAAGACCGAGCGCTACAACGAGAATCAGTGACCGGCCAAGGCGCGACGGTGAGTACCGCACCGCTGATCGCGCACGGCCCGGTCGCCCGCCGTCGCCGATACACCCGCGCACTGAGCCCGGTTCTGCTCGTCGCGGCCGCAATGCTGATCTTTTCCCTTACCGGAGCGGACTTTTCACCGTGGTGGTGGCTGCTGCCCGCGCTCACGGCCCTGATCGCCGCGGCGCTGGCCGCGGACCGCTACCGCGGACTCGGCCACGCCGTTCTGCCCGCGACCGAGCACAACCCGGCCTGGCTGATCACCCGCTCCGGCTCCCTCGACCGCGATCGCGACTGCCTGGAGGCTCCCGGCATTATCGGCTGGACCGTCCGCCAATCCTTCTGGCAGCGCCGCTCCGGCATCGCCACCGTGGTGGCCGCCACCGCGGCGGGCAAGAAGCGCTACCACGTCGTCGATATTCCGCTCGAACAGGCCTGGGAACTCATCGAATCCGCGACGCCCGGGCGCCTCGGCACGCGCTGAATCAGCTTGCGGCCGAACGCGATACGGTCGGATCGGCGAGGAAGGCGCGCAGTGCGGCGGCGACCTGGTCGGGGGTTTCCACATTGGGGGAATGGCCAGCGGTGTCGATCAGCTCGATGTGCGCGCCCGCGGCGGCGTATCGGTCGACGGTATTGCGCCAACCATAGAGGCTGTCGTGTCGACCGTGAATCACCAAGGCGGGCAGGCCGAGAGCGCGGATCTGCGCATCGAGCGGTCGTGCCGCCAGCTCCTGTGGGCGTTCCACCAGGACCGCTCGGTTGGCGCGCCAGGACATGGCGCGGTGGTCCGAGCGCAGCTGGGCCCAGCCCGGCGCGGCGGCATTCGGATCGAATCCGGGTGCGAATCCGGCACCGAGCGCGCGCCGCAGAATCCAGTTGTTGTTCAGCAGCGCATGCGCGCCGCGCCCGACCGGCGCCCAGCCGAGCAGCCGCAGCACCGGACGCAGAATCCGCAGAATCCGCAGTTCTGCGCAATCCGGGGCCTGATCGACGACGACCACCTCGCTGACCCGACCGGACAGTTCCGCGAGCCCGAGCGCACTGTCGGCGCCCCACGAATGCCCGATCACGGTGGCGGCGGTGACATCGAGCCGCTCCAGCACCGCGGTGAGCATTTCACTCTGCGAGCGCTGATCGAATCCGGGTTCGGCTGTGGTGCAACCGAATCCGAGCAGGTCTATCCGGATCACCCGGTAGGTATCGGCCAGTAGCGGGGTCAGTCCATCCCACCAGTGCACCGAACCCTCGAATCCGTGCAGCAAGACGATGGGTTTGCCATCGGCAGGACCGTCCTGTCGAACGTGTATCGCCCCCGCTGGCACCTGGACGAGTTCGCCGATCATGCGCCGTTCCATTACTGCTCCGTACCTCGGTGTCTGAGACTGCTCGCTTCGAGAATAGAGCGTGGCCCAGCCGATTCGTCCGTTCGGCCCGATTCGCATGGTGTCGCTGATCAATTGCCAGCACCGCGCCGAGTTCAATGGTTGACGTGGTCCAGACCCCGATATCGCCGACCCGGGAGTTGCCCATCGCCGATCGCCGGGTACGGCGAATGCAGCGGGGCGACAAATATCGACTGACCGCGATCGGCGGTTTGGCAGCATTGTCGCTGGATGCGCTGTCCAGCGTGGCGTATGGGCCCGAGGCGATCGTGCTGGTGCTCGTCGCGGCGGGTGCGGCGGCGGTGGCCTGGACGCTGCCCGTGTCGCTGGCGATCGCGGCGCTGTTGCTGGTGTTGGTGTTGTCGTATCGGCAGGTTATCGCCGTACATCCGGACGGCGGCGGGTCCTATGCGGTGGCGAAGAAGGATCTCGGCCGCGGCGCCAGTCTGCTCGCCGCGGCGAGTCTGGTGGTCGACTATGTGCTGACCGTGGCGGTGAGTCTCGCCGCCGGTGCGGCCAGTTTGGCCAGCGCGTTTCCGGTACTGGCCGATCATCTGCTGTTGCTCACGCTCACCGGACTCGCAGTGCTGACCGTGATCAATCTGATCGGGGTGGCCGAATCGGCGAAAGTGCTGATGGGGCCGACATTCCTGTTTATTGTCGCGATACTCGCGGTGATCGCGGTCGGGTTGTTCCGGCCGGAACCGGTCGCGGTGATCGGCACCGATCTCGGCCCCATCGTGCCCACCGACACCGTCGGAATCCTATTGCTGCTCAAGGCATTTTCCGCGGGCTGCTCGGCGCTGACCGGTGTCGAGGCGATCGCCAATGCGGTGCCCTCGTTCCGGACTCCCGCCGTGCAGCGGGCACAGCACACCGAGGTCGCCCTGGGCGTATTGCTGTGCACGATGCTGCTCGGGCTGGCCTACCTGATTCGCCGTCATCACGCGGTGCCGCGCGGTGATGTAACCCTGCTCGCCCAACTGTCGGCGGCGGCATTCGGCACGGGCTGGGCGTTCTACGTCACCAGCCTGGCGGTCACCGTCGCCCTGTGCCTGGCCGCCAATACCAGCTTCGGTGGGCTGCCGGTGCTGTTGTCACTGCTGGCCAAGGACCACCGCGTCGCGCACCTGTTCGCATTGCGCTCCGAACGCCCGGTATTCCGCTACGGCGTGGCGGCCCTTGCCGTCTTGGCGGCCACCGTGCTCCTTGTGGTCCATGCCGAAACCCACCGGTTGCTACCGGTTTACGCGGTCGGCGTCTTCATCGGCTTCACCATCAGTCAGACCGGTCTGGTGCGGCACTGGCGCACAGAGCGTGGCCCCGGCTGGCTCCCGCGCGCCGCGCTCAATGGCTTCGGCGCGGTACTCACCGCGGTCGCCGCCGTGGTCCTGCTCATCGAGAAATTCACCGAGGGCGCCTGGCTGCTGCTGATCATCGTGCCCGCATTGGTCATCCTGTTTGCCCGCACCGAGAACTACTACCGCAGCGTCGCCGAACAACTCGGCCTCGGCCGAATCCCGTTCCTGCCACCGCAATCCCCGGATCAAGAACCGATGCTCATCGTGGTCCCGGTGGTCGCGGTCAGCGAGGTCGCCGCCCGTGCCCTGCACACCGCACGAGCCTTCGGCGGTGAAATCGTCGCCGTGGCCGCCGAAATCGACCCCGCCGCCACGCGTCGCCTGAGCGCCCAGTGGAAGCAATGGGATCCCGGCGTCCCGCTGATGGTTCTCCCCAGTCCCCGCCGCAGCCTCGTGGCCACCCTCGTCGGCTATGTCCGCAACCAAACCCGAAAGGGTCGCCAGGTCACCGTCCTGCTGGCCCAGGTCGAAGCCAATCGCTGGTGGCACCGCCCCCTGCACAACCCGCGCGGACCCGTCCTGGCCGCTGCCATGCGCGCCCGCACCGATGCCGTCATCGCCTCACTGGCGGTCCGGCTGGACTGACCGACCGGGTTGCGCTGTGACGGCATATCGCGATGCCGATGGCCCGGCCATCGGCATTCGGCATCGCTCAGCGACCGAACACCCCGGCGTTCATGCGGAAGTAGAGGTACAGCAAGGGTGGGACCAAGCCGCACATCAGCAGAAGTAGCGTGCGCCAATCGGTTCCCAGCATGATGTCGCCGCCGGGTCCGGTGACCGAGCAGGCGAGAAAGCCGAGCGTCCACACGCCCAGGGGCAGTAGCGCCACGCCGATGTGGTGGGTCACCGAGCGGACCCCAATGACCAGCAGCACATTCACCACACCGGCCAACACCGCGGACAGCGGGAAGGCGACGGTATCGATATAGGTGGGCAGGTAGAGGACTTCCAGGGCCAGGGTGATCAGCGCGTCCAACACCAGGACGCCGATGATCACCGCGCCCAGTCGCAGGGGATCGGGGGCGCCGTAGCCGCGATCCGTCGCCTTCTCGATGTCGACCCTCACGCGACCGGCGGGAAACCGAGAAGGGTGAGCAGATGGCTCTGCATATCGACGAACGCGTACAGCGCCGACATATAGATGTCGTGCTGTTGCTGCGCGCCGGGGCGCAGGCTGTCCACGAAGGCAGCGATGGCGTTCTGCAGATCCCAGTTGTACATGACCGGAGTCTATTCCGAGATCAGTCACCTTCAATGGGGATGTTCGCGACAACTGGGAATTCGCCGGTGTAGCCCCCGCGCATCGCCGCGATGGCGAGCACCCGTTTGCGGGCGGCGTACCAACCGATGATCAGCGCCGGAACGATCACCACCAGCGAGGCGACGGTCCAGGTGCCGACCGGATAGTCGACGCCGGTGAGCACCACCACGAAGAACAGGAAGGCCAGTGTGAGCAGGCCGGTCCACGGTGCGCCCCACATGCGGAACTCGGGCCGCTGCAACTTGCCCCGCTTCCACCAGCGCCACAGCTGCAACTGGCACAGCACGATGGTGGCCCAGGAGGCGATAATGCCCAGCGAGGCCATATTCAGCACGATCTCGAAGGCGCGCTCGGGCACGACGCCATTGAGCGCGATGCCACACAGCGCGATCAGACTGGTGAGCACGATGCCGCCGTAGGGCACACCATTGCCGCCCATGACCCCGGTGAACTTGGGCGCACTGCCGTTCATCGACATCGACCGCAGAATGCGTCCGGTGGAGTACAGACCAGCGTTGAGGCTGGAGAAGGCGGCGGTGAGCACCACGACGTTCATGATGCTGCCGATACCCGGCACACCGAGCATGGTGAAGAAGGTGACGAACGGACTCTCACCGGATTTGTAGCTGGTGTAGGGCAGCAGCAGCCCGAGCAGTACGAGCGAGCCGACATAGAAGACCGCGATACGCAGAATGACCGAGTTGATCGCGCGCGGCATGATCTTGGCCGGATGCTCGGTCTCCCCCGCCGCGGTGCCCACCAGTTCGACTGCGGCATAGGCGAATACGACACCGGAGGTGACCACGACCAGCGGCAGGATCCCGGTCGGGAACAGTCCGCCGTGATCGGTGACAACGCTCGGACCGGTGGCCGCACCCTGCACGGTGAATCGGCCGATCAGGAATACGGCGCCGATGATCAGGAATGCGCTCAGCGCCGTCACCTTCACCAGCGCGGCCCAGAACTCCATCTCGCCGAACCATTTGACCGAGACCAGATTGACTCCGAGCACGATCACCAACGCGATGAGCGCGAGCAGCCACTGCGGAATATGGCTGAATCCGGCCCAGTAGTGGAAATACTGAGCAATCGCGGTGGTATCGGCGATTCCGGTCATCGACCAGTTCAGGAAGTACATCCAACCGGCGACGAATGCGGCCTTCTCACCGAAGAATTCGCGGGCGTAGGAGACGAACGAACCGGAAGACGGCCGGTGCAGCACCAACTCGCCGAGCGCACGCAGGATGAAGAAGACGAAGACACCGCACACCGCGTAGACAATGAAAAGTCCTGGTCCCGCGCTCGCCAGCCGACCGCCCGCACCGAGGAACAGACCGGTTCCGATGGCGCCGCCCATGGCGATCATCTGGAGCTGACGCGGTTTGAGACTCTTGTGGTACCCGTGGTCCTCGATGCTGAGGTGAGCCCTGTCGCCGACCGCTGTCATGTACCGCTATGCCTCCACATCGATGTCCGAGATCACACGACGGTACCTGCCGTTGTGAGCGGCCATGACAGCAACCCTCAGGCAACAGTCGGCGACCCGCGCCGTATCCGGGTGACCCGTTCGGCTGCTACAGCCCCGCCAACAGGTCGTGCTCGCGCCCGTCCGCCCCTACCGGCCCCCGCGTGCCACGCACCAGCACGAAGTGCTCCTCCGGAAGCACCGGCTGCGCAACGTTATTGGAGAGCGCGAATTCCCGCCCCGACGGCGCGACGGTCACCTGGGTGGCATGCGCGCGCAGCGCCGCCCGCTTGGCGGCCAGCGAATCGGATACATCGACGGTGGTCGTCACCGTATGACTCGGCACGCTCGCGAGTTCCCCCGCGGCGGGCAGCCGCCAGCCGGTCGGCAGTCCCCCCGGCAGCCCCTCCACGGTGCGCCGGGCCAGCGCCTCGGTGTGCAGGCGCAGCATGTCGCCGTCGGTGACCGTCCAATAGAACTTCGGGGTGTCCCAGCCCTGCTCGGCCGCCGCGGTGACCGCCGCCGAGGTGACCCAGTGCGCCCGGATATGGTCCGGATGGCCGTAGCCGCCGCGCGGGTCGTAGCCGATCACCACCGCGGGCCGCAGTTCCAGCACGATCGCGGTGAGCGCGTCCACCGCGGCGGCGCCGGAATGCACGAAGGCCCGCGGATGCTCGGCGGCCGGGGTCCCCGCCATGCCGGAGTCACGCCAGCGGCCCGCACCGCCGAGGAAGCGCGGCGGTGCGGCCTTCAGCGCGGCCAGCGCGCCGGTGAGCTCGGATATCCGATATCCGCCCAGCTGATCGGCGTGCTCGGCGGTCAACTGCGCCCACTCATCCCCGATCACCTCACCCTCTTCGCCGAGGGTGCAGGTCACCACGGTCACCGGTACGCCACGGCGGCGGTAGTGCGCGATGGTGCCCCCGGTGGTGATGGACTCGTCGTCCGGGTGCGCGTGCACCAGTAGCAGTCCGCCCGTCATGGAATCCTGCGCCACATCGCGGCGTCACCGAAGATGCCGACCTGGATGGCCCCGCTCAACGACGCGCCGTCGACCCGCGGCCCGGATGCGGCCACGACATTGTCCTGCACGATCGGCAGCACCGTCGCCAGCGCCCACAGCCGCGGTTCGGCATCGGCCAGCGCCCGGCCGAGCTCGATACCGCGCAACGCCTCGTCGATCGAGGGCTGCAGTCCGGGATCGCAGACACCGGACAGATTGCTCGGCGCCTTCTTGGCCGCCTCGATGGCGGTCTGCGAATTCCCATTGCTGGCACCGGCTTCCACCGGCGGGCAGCCGTACCGGGAGGCGAGCACGGTGGCCGGATCCGAACCGGCGACCTCCCAGCCGACAATGGCGTCGACGCCGCCCTCGATGAGTTCCTTGCCGTAGAGCGCGTCGGCGGCGAGGCTGCGCACGCTGGCATCGATTCCGGCACTGCGCAATTGGTCCGCGGCGGTATTGGCGACCGCGAGCGCGGTGGCGTCACCCTGCACCGCGCCGATCCGAATCGCCAGCGCCTTGCCGTTTTTCGCGACCGAGCGAGGCCGGGGCGCGGGTGAGGTCGGCGACTGCACCGGCGGCGTCTCCGGCGCACGGCCGTACCCCGCCTCGGCGAGCAGCGCGAACGCCTCATCCGCGGACGGGCGCGGCGGCGCGGTGGGTGCGTAACCGGGATCGGACGGCGTCAGGATCTGCGCGCGCACCGGCTCGACCCAGCCGCCGGTCTGCCCGGCGACGGTGGCCAGCAGCGTCGGATCGATCAGCGTGGTCACCCCGCGGCGCACCCGCGGATCGCTGAGATCGCCGCTGCGGCCATTGATCACGAACTGCAGCTCACGCGATTGCGGCATGATCGCGGTGCGCACCGACGGGATCGCCGCCAGCTGCGCCTGGGTCGCGACGCCGCCGTGCACCAGGGCCATCTGGGCATCGCCGGTGCGCAGCGAATCGGCCAGCTGCGCGGGAGTTCCGCCGCGGCGCAGCAGAATCTGGTCCGGCGCCGCGGGTGTGCCCCAATAGCGATCGTTGCGTTCGAGCAGAATCTCGTCGCGCCCGCGATCGGTCGATTTGATGCGGAAGTTGCCGCCCGAGACCTGAACTCCCTCGACCAGACCGGTGGCGAAACCGCCGGGTTGGTCCTTGATCAGATGTGAGGGCAGCAGATTCGTGAACAGCTCACGCCAAGCCGGATAGGGCTCGGTCATCGTGACGGTGACCGTCTTACCGCCGCCGGATGAGCTGACATCGGCGATGCGCCGATAGCCCGCCGGATCGACGACACCGGGCTGGGTGATCATCTGCTGCCACAAGAACCGGAAGTCCTCCGCGGCGATCGGCGCGCCATCGGACCAGTTCGCCTGGTTGCGCAGCGTGTAGGTGATGGTGAACGGTTCCTGCGCGGTGATATCGGCCGATGCGACCAGCGCCGTATCGGGCACCCACTCGGTGGCGCCGGGCAATGCCGGATTCGGCACCGGCCGAAACGGGCTCGGCAACACCATCGAACTCACCGCAGCGGTGGCCGGTGACTGATCGGAACGCAGGTGCGGATTGAACCCGATGCCGATGTCATCGATGGCCACCACGACGGTGTTCTTACCCGGTTTGGCCGGTGTCGTCTTGGGGCTGTCGGTGCTCTCGATCGGCGGTGGCGGATTCGCGGTGCACCCGGCGAGCACCGTCGTCGAGGCAGCCATCATGATCAGCATCGCGCGCATCGTCACGCGTCGTATAGCCCCCGTGCTCACGTGCCGCACTCTACTTGGCCGCGCCGACGCGCGGCCGAGCAGACCGATCCGATACAGGCCCATGCCTTTACAGCGCGGCCCGGTCCCGAGCCTTCCGTCGCGACAGCTCCCGCCCACGTTCGGTGGCGCCCAGGATGACCTTGCGCACCCGGACGATCTCGGGTGTGACCTCGACACATTCATCGGCGGCGCAGAACTCCATCGCCGCCTCCAGGTCGAGTTGCAGCGGCTTGGCCAGCGTCTCCATCACATCGGCGGTCGAGCTGCGCATATTGGTCAGCTTCTTCTCGCGGGTGACATTGATATCGAGATCCTCGGCGCGCGGGTTGATGCCGACGACATGCCCCTCGTAGGTGTCCGCACCCGGCTCCACGAAGAACTGACCGCGATCGGCCAGCTGGATCATGGCGAACGGGGTCACCGAACCGGCGCGGTCGGAGACCAGCGAACCGGTGTGGCGGGCCCGGATCTCCCCGGCCCATGGCGCATAGCCGTGCGAGACCGCGTTGGCGATCCCGGTGCCGCGGGTTTCGGTGAGGAAGTCGGTGCGGAAGCCGATCAGGCCCCGCGAGGGAACGATGAACTCCATCCGCACCCAACCGGCGGCGTGGTTGTTCATCTGCACCATCTTGCCCTTGCGGGCCGCGAGCAACTGGGTGATCGCACCGAGGTACTCGTCCGGGCAGTCGATGGTCAGCTCTTCATAGGGCTCGTGCACCTTGCCGTCTACCTGCTTGGTGACCACCTGCGGCTTGCCGACGGTCAACTCGAAGCCCTCGCGGCGCATCTGCTCGACCAGGATGGCCAGCGCCAGCTCACCGCGGCCCTGCACCTCCCAGGCGTCCGGGCGGCCGATATCCAGCACGCGCAGCGAGACATTGCCGACCAGTTCGGAATCCAGGCGCGACTTCACCATGCGGGCGGTCAGCTTGTGTCCCTGCACCCGGCCGACCAGCGGCGAGGTATTGGTGCCGATGGTCACCGAGATGGCGGGCTCATCGACGGTGATGCGCGGCAGCGCGACGGGATTGTCGAGGTCGGCGAGGGTATCGCCGATCATGATGTCCGGAATGCCCGCGATGGCGACGATGTCACCGGCCACCGCGACCTCGCCGGGCTGACGCTCGACACCGATGGTCTGCAGCAGTTCGGTGATCTTGACCTGCTTGATGCCGTCGGCGTGCATCCAGGAGACGTTCTGCCCCTTGCGCAGCTCACCGCTGTAGATGCGGACCAGCGCGAGACGGCCGAGGAAGGCCGAGGCGTCGAGGTTGGTGACATGCGCCTGCAGCGGCGCGGTCGGATCGCCCTTCGGCGCCGGGATGTTCTCCATCAGCACGTCGAACAGCGCGTCCAGATTCTCCGCATCCGGCGCGCTGCCGTTCTCGGGACGTTCCTTGGACGCCTTGCCCTCACGACCGGAGGCGTAGAGGACCGGCAGGTCCAGCGCGAGTTCGGCGGCCTCCGCGGCCTCGTCGTCCAGGTCGGAGGCGAGGTCGAGCAGCAGATCGTGACTCTCCTCGACGACCTCTTCGATGCGCGCGTCGGGGCGGTCGGTCTTGTTCACCACCAGGATGACCGGCAGCTTCGCGGCCAGCGCCTTGCGCAGCACGAAGCGGGTCTGCGGCAGCGGCCCCTCGGACGCGTCGACCAGCAGCACGACACCGTCGACCATGGACAGACCGCGCTCGACCTCACCACCGAAATCGGCGTGGCCGGGGGTGTCGATGACATTGATCACGGTGACCGAACCGTCCTGGTGATGCCGGTGCACCGCGGTGTTCTTGGCGAGAATGGTGATGCCCTTCTCGCGCTCCAGGTCACCGGAGTCCATTACCCGGTCGACCGGCTCGGCCCGCTCGGCGAATGCGCCGGACTGGCGCAGCATGGCGTCGACCAGCGTCGTCTTACCGTGGTCGACGTGGGCCACGATGGCGACGTTGCGAAAATCGCGTGCAGACGACACGCCTCAATCCTCCTGCTGTTGGGTGTAGATTCCGGCCGACCCCTGCAAACAGGTGGAGAATCGATACTCACCGAGCATTGCGGCCAGCTACACACAGTACCGGTATCCCGGTGCACCGCCGACCAGGAGTTCCGCTAAGGGTATGCTAACCAATCATGGGCAAGGTAAAGGCTAAGAAGGTTTCGAGCCTCAAACCCAAGAAGAAGTGCTGTCGCAAGAAGACGCGCTGCTTGAAGTGCCCCGTTGTCATCATGCGGATGAAACGCCTGGAAGCGACCGGTTGCTGCGGTAAGGAACTGAAGAAGGGCCTGAAGAAGGCACGCGCCGCCTGAATCGACGATTTCGCCACGCCCTCGGGATTTCCGGGTGCTTTCGCCGCGCCCGGGGTACAACTCGGATATGAGCGCTCCCAAACTAACTGAGGCAGAACTCACCCAAGCGTTGACCCAACTGCCGGACTGGACCCACTCCGGCGACACCATCACCCGCACCGTCGAGGCAAAGACCTTCCCCGCGGGCATCGAACTCGTCCGGCAGGTCGCCGAAGTCGCCGAGGCGGCGAACCATCATCCCGATATCGATATCCGCTGGCGTCGGGTGAGCTTCACGCTGTCCACCCACGACTCGGGCGGACTCACCGCGCTGGACGTGTCGCTGGCTCGCGAGATTGATCGGCTTGCGGCGCAATCCGATTGACCAGACGCCCGGCCCACATCACCCAGACGTAGAAGACCAGTACGCCGAGCACATCGACGGTGCCGAGCCAGGACAGCACCCCGGGCCGCGAGATGGTCCAGATCGACGGCTGGGCGAACGACAGCACCCATGGCACCCCGATCACTGTGGTGACCAGCCAATAGCCCGCGAGTATCCGCGCGCCGGGCGCCTGCCGCAGCGGCCCGTACACCAGCCACAGCACCGTGGGCAGCAGCCATACGAAGTGATGCGACCACGAGATGGGCGACACCATCAGCCCGAACAGCTGCACGATGATCAGGGTGCCCAACCGGTCATCGGGACCCAGCGCGCGCCAAGCGAAGAAGGCCAGCACGGCGACCACCGCGACGGCCGCCAGCCACCACGGTCCGGATTGGACGTCATGGCCGAGCAGACGGCTCAACGCACCGCGCAGCGACTGGTTCCAGACCGAGCCGACCGGACCGATCCGGTCGGCGTCGCCGAGCAGGGTCCCGAAGTACCGCTTCGCCTCCTTGTGGTTGATCAGAAAGCTGACCCCGACCGTCGCGCCGAACACGACCGCCGACCACAGCGCGGTGCCCCAGCGCCGCCGGGCCACGAAGTACAGACCCGAAATCGCGGGCGTCAGTTTGATTCCCGCGATCACGCCGATCAGCCCACCGGATAGCCACCAGCGTGAACTGCGCACCGCGAGCATGGCCCCGAGCACCAGGAACACATTGACCTGGCCGTAGTCGATCGTGGTCCGCACCGGCTCCATCCAGATGCCGATCGCGGTCCACCAGACGGCGGCGGTGCGCCACTTCGGGTCGCGCATCCGCTCCTTGCCGAGCATCAATTCGAAGGCGATCCACACCACGACGTAGAGCGCGGCGACAATGGCCAGCAGCCAGAGCACCGCGATCACCGTGAACGGCAGATAGTGCAGTGGGAAGAAGACCAGTGCCGCGAACGGCGGATAGGTGAACGGCAGCGGGAAGTCCGGGGTCTTCTCGGCGTAGGTGAAGTCGTAGAGCCGGTCGGTCAGCAGATCCGCCGACCCGTCGACATAGACGTGCAGGTCGACGAGATTCATCCCGTTCTTCGACAGCAGCATCCACAGCAGCCTGGCCAATACGGACAGACCGAGCACCGGTACAGCCAATCGGAGGCTTCGGTTCAATTCGCAGGCTTTCGAGTCGGTTCCGGGTCGTCGGCCTGGTCCCGCGAAGTTCGGGCATTCGGCGTCGGAGAGCTGGAGGCTGTGACTACATTAACCGTCGGCTCGAGAGATCCCACCAATCCCCTGGACTCCGACGCGACCGGCCGAACCGACCTGCGTCTCCTGCCATCGAGCGTGCGGCCGAGCCGAAATACGGTAGTTTGCGTAGCCACAGCGCGCCCTACGCACCAATGAACACTGATAACATTTGCATCACCTTTCGCTCTGGTAACAGCAGACGGCATTACCGTTCGATAACACTGATCGTCCACAACAGAAGTAGGGGCTTGTCGGCTGTACAAGATGGCGATCATGTCCCTAGAGTGACCCCGAAACGATGGCTTTTTGCATCGCTCCTGTGATGTACCCGAGGTTAAGGACGGCTAGACCAGTGCTTCGCACCCGAGGATCGCGGATAATGTTGTCCGCGCTCGCCATCGCAGCGAGCGCTTCGCTCGCCGCGCCGTCGACGGCAGTCGCGGCACCGGCCCCCGCACCCGTCGCATCGAGGAACGCCATTCCCATGGTTCCCGAGGGCGTCCCGATCGATGTGCTCGCCGCCTTGGCCCCGGCCATTGTCGGTGCCATCGCCGGACCGGCCGATGCCAAGCCGGTCGCCAACGCCAAGCCGACGGCGGATTCGCCGAAGAGCGCCATCCTCGATCAGGCGCGGGCCCTGCTGGCGACGCTGAACCTGCCACCGCAGATCAAGTCCACGCTGGAACGGATCATCACCTTCCTGGACGGCAGCGGTGGCGGCGGCCCGGAGGTCCCGCAGGGTGGCCCGGCCATCGCCCAGTTCCTCTACCCGAGCATCGGCAAGGGCTGCATCGGCCCCGGCGCCGACTCGGTCGGCACCGCACTCGCCGTCCCCGGCCCGGCCACGCTGCCGCCGCCGGGACCGCAGGCCGGGCAGACCGGATTCGTGTTCACCGCACTGGGCACCAAGGGGCCGACGCCGGACCAGAATCCGCCGATGACCGTCCAGTGGCTGAACCTCGACACCCGCCAGTCCGGCGTCCAGCCGCTGACCGATGAGGCGAAGATCAACCCGGACGGTCCGGCCACGCTCTCGGCGATCGTCAACACCGGCTCGGGCCGGGTCGTCGCGGTCGTCGGCGGTTCGCTGACCACCAAGGCCGAGGACGCCGACCCGCGGACCTGCTCGTTCCTGCCGATGCTCGGCTTCTTCACCGTCGCCTGATTCTCTCCGCGAAGCCCGGTGGCCCCAACAAGGCCACCGGGCTTCGCTGCTATCGACACATCGTATGAATCGGCGCGATAGCGCGCCGTCGGGAAGGGACTGTGGTAGACCAAAGCCATGGCGACTGTCGATAATTCGCTTCGGTCCCGTTCCGCGATCCACCCGGGTCATTCGATCCGGAGCAAGCGTTCGCGCCGTTCGATCCTGTCCTTCCGCTCGGAAGGCTCGATCCTGTCCATCGGCTCTGCCTACTCGATCCTCTCGATCGGCAGCGTGGGCTCGATCCTGTCCATCGGCGCCGTCGGATCGTTCGGCTCGGCGATCTCGTCGTTCTCGATCGGCAGCCTCGGCTCCGCCTTCTCCGGCATCTCCCGCTGGTCGCTGTTCTCCTGGCGCGGCGACCACGAGGCCCCCGATAACCGTCCCACCCTGCGCGTCGTCCCCGACGACGAACCCGAACTCCGCGTCGCCGCTACCGGCCACTGCCAGACTTGACCGCCGCCCCGGATATTTGGGCAGCTGGTCAGTTCCGGCATTCGCCGGAACTATGTGACCTCGAACATCTTCACCACTGGCCGTATTCGGCGGCGAGGATGTTGTTGACGTCGACGCCGATGCCATCGATGGCGCGCTTGTCGATCTCGATCTGGTGCAGATGGGCGGATGGGTGTACGAAGCCCTTCGGTGTGCCCCAATTGTGCTGCCAGTACCAGGACCCGAGGCCCGCGGCCCTGGCGAGCTCGATGGTCGGTGAGTTCGCGTAGATCCCGACGTTCTGCTTGCCGATCACCGACTCCCAGCCCAGGATGTACGGCGCGATCATGGTGGCGAAATCGACCGGTGTCGGATTGTCGTCGATGGAGGCGTAGATCGGGTGGTTCTGCGGGCCGCCCGCGGCGAGGTGCAGTTCGAGCCCGCGTTCCGCGTGCTTCTTGCCCGCCTCCATGCCGCCGCGCCAGTCGGCGGTCGAACCCTTGCCGAACTGGTAGTTCGACACGATCGTCAGACCCGCGGCATGTAGCTGGTCGACCTCGTTGGCGCGCAATGGCTTACCCGCCATCCATTCCGCACCGGGGCGGCGATCCGAAACGTAGCGGATGACGCCGAGGTGGCCGTCGTCCCGAATGGCGCTGGCGGCGGGTATGCCACCGGCGTAGTCGACGAGCGTGCCCAGTACACCGGCGGCCCCGGCCCGTGGTGCGGCGATGCCGACGGCGGCGGCCGCGGCGGTATAGGCGAATAGCTGGCGGCGAGACACAGAGATGGAACGCATCGCAGGACTCCTTACGCACAACCCCAACCATGGACAGGACAGGTAGCGTGCCCGGCGCACCTTCCCCAAGGTCAACTCGCGCGCCGGGAGCCTCGAACGTGCACTAATTTCACCATATTCACATTGGAACCGCTAGGCCCAATGGAAACATGAATCACATTCGCCACATGCGTTAAGTGAGCCGGTCTAGGCGATGCCGTCGATCCGTGCGGCCACGTCGATGGTCCGGCCCGACGTGTCCGTGAGCTCCTCGCGCACCACCCCCGTCACCTGCGCGATGACCTGCTTTTTGATGCCAGCCAGCGCACCGAGCGTCGCGGCCCGCATCCCGTGCGCCTTGAACTCCAGCCGCAGGTCATCCGCTGCGGGCGGCGGCACATCAACGATGATCAGCAGTGGATCGGCCGCCCGCGCGGTCAGCACCAGCGGAATCTCCACATCCGCGCGATAGCGGTTGGCCTTGAGCACATCGACGGTGATATCCAGGCTCACCGGCAGCGTCAGGTCGAAGGCCACCGGCTCGTCGGAGCGCACCGCCAGCTGTGGCTGCCGGACATTCCCCTGCACCGTCACCGTCGCGGAGTTGCGCGGACCGGTGCGCAGTGGTCCGATCTCGATCGGACGGCCTGCTATCCGCTCGACGAATTCGAAGACCCGGTCGCGGGTCACGATGCGCGAGAAGAACTGATGCCCGAATTCGTCGTAGCCGATCCAGTCGAAAGCGGCCCGCGTCGGATGCGCGGAGCGGACGCCGTTGATCATGGCCTCGACGTCGAAGACCCGGCCGCGCCGGGCCTGCGGATCGGCCAGCATCACATTCACCCGATTGGCGACCTCGCGCTGCACCACCCCGGCGATCGGATCGAGCAACCACTCCCAGGCGGCATCAATGGCCCGGGCGCGCAGCACAAAGCTGACGTCGCGGGCGGTGATCGGCGGGATATCGATCATGATGAGCAGCGGGGCGGCGGTGCGCGCGTGCAGGATGAGGTCGATTTCAGCGACCGCCTCCAGTCGCAATTTCCGACCGCCGAGGGTGACCTTCACCGCCATCGACAGCGGCACGGTGACCTCGAATGTGACATGCGGGCCATTGCGCAGAATGACCGGTTTGCCCACCTTGCCCTCGGCGACGAACCCGGCCAGCCCCGCCGGTCCGAGAGAAAACGGTCCGATGGTCACGCCGCGTCCGGTCATCGCGGAGACCGCCGCCTCGATCCGCTCCGCCGTCACCGCGTGGGTGACGAATCGTTCCCCGAAATCGGCATAGTCGATCCACTCCGGATCGTCGATCGTTTCTTCGGTCGGCAGCATCAGAGTTTCCGAAACCCTTACCTTTCAACGGACACCCGACACGGTACGCGACGCGGATTTCGGGGAGGTGGGGCCGATGCGCCCGATCCAGGGGGTCCCTGTCCTGCTGATGAGGGGGTAGCAGGACAGGGACCGAACGACGGCGCTGCCGGGCGCCGCCGAGTCAATGGTAAGTGCTGGCGCAGGACCTGCCGACAGTGCACACACACCGAGCGGACCGGCTCAGCCGCAACACTATTCACAAACGGCCGAATCCGACCACCCCGGGTGTCTCGGCCAGTGGGAAGCGGTGGATCGAGACCTCGCCGAACTCGTTGCCGCCGATGGTCGTCACGGTGGTGTCATCGGCCACGAGGACCATATTCGTGTGTTGACCAAAGGGGCTCTTCTCACTGTAAAGCAGCACGTCACCGGTGCGCGGCCGATATACCGAACCGATCGGCACGAAACGATGCGCGCCCTGGTAGTACTCCTGCAGTGTGTACACCCCCGGAATCCGCCACGATCCGGAATTCGGGTTGGCCAGCGGCGCACCCGCCTCCCGCAGCACCCAACTGACGAAGTCGGCACACCACGGCTCATCAACTCCCTCAGCGTATTTGACGCCGTCACCGGGCGTGTCGAACTCCCGTTCGAGCACAGAGACGATGCGGCCCTGGGTCGGATCCAACGCCGACCTGTCGATGGCGGGAAATGTCGTCAACCTGTCGCCGACGATGGCCGGACCGGTCGAATGGTGCTGCCACCAGCGGACCCCGCTCACACTCGCGGCGATGAGAGCCACCACGACCATGCCGAGCACCGGCCATCGATAGCGCGGCCGCACCGCCACGTTCTGCTCCGACATAACTCCCCCGCTCCTCCCGAACGCGGTGCCGTCTTCCGGCCCATGCTCAGTAGGACGAATAGCGGCGTCTTCGGGTTCCCGCGACATGATGCGCCTACCGATTCTCGAGCGGGCAGCGGATCGAACCCGCGCCGCACCGAATGGTTGTTTCAACGGGCCGAGTGCGGGGCAGTCTCGTCGAAGGCATAGCGGCACTTGGCCATTGCCGTCGCAGCCGCGCTAGCCGATTCTCGTCGCGTTCGAGCGGCCGACGCGATAGTCTCCGAGGACACCGGGCGACGGGGAGGTATGGCCCTGGACACACTGTGGACATTCGTGGTGCATCGGCGCACACAGCTGATCACCGACTCGTATCTGCACGTCTCGGCGGTGGTGCAGGCACTGCTGCTCGCGACGATCGTCGCCGTCCTGATCGGGGTGCTGGTCTATCGCAGCCCGATCGGTTCCTCGGTGGCGACCGCGCTGGCCAGCGCCATTCTCACCGTGCCGTCGTTCGCGCTGCTCGGATTGCTGATTCCGTTCCTCGGACTCGGTGTCGGCCCGACCATCACCGCACTGGTGCTCTATGCACTGCTGCCGATTCTGCGCAACACCATTATCGGGCTGGCCTCGGTGGATCCGGCGATCGTCGACGCCGCGCGCGGGGTCGGCATGAATCGGCTGCGGGTGCTCGCGCGCATCGAACTGCCGCTGGCCTGGCCATCGATTCTGACCGGCATGCGCGTCAGCACCCAGATGATCATGGGCATCCTCGCCATCGCCGCCTATGCCAAGGGGCCTGGACTCGGCAACCTGATCTTCTCCGGCCTGGCCCGGCTCGGCAGCCCGAACGCGGTGCCACAGGCGCTGGTCGGCACGATCCTGATCGTCGTGCTCGCGCTGCTACTCGACGGGGTCTTCGTCATCGTCGGCCGTCTCACCACCTCTAGGGGAATCCGTGACTGATACCGAAACCCGCGGCGACAGTACGGCATCGGCGGTATCCGGCGTCGAGATCGTGCTCGACGCGGTCACCAAACACTATCCGGGCCAACGCGATCCGGCGGTCGACAGCGTTTCGCTGACCATTCCGGCGGGCGAAATCGTGGTACTCGTCGGGCCCTCCGGCTGCGGTAAGACCACCACCATGCGGATGATCAACCGACTGATCGAACCGACTTCGGGCACCATTACGATCGGCGGTCGCGATGTCACGGGTGTGAATCCGGACCAATTGCGCAGGGGCATCGGCTATTCGATCCAGCAGGCTGGGTTGTTTCCGCATATGACCGTCGCGAAAAACGTTGCGACGGTGCCGGGTCTGATCGGCTGGGACCGCAAGAAGGTCGCCGCGCGGACCGATGAAATGCTCGATCTGGTCGGCCTGGATCCCGATACCTACCGCCACCGCTATCCCAGGCAGCTGTCGGGCGGTCAGCAGCAACGCGTCGGCGTGGCCCGTGCGCTGGCGGCCGATCCGCCGGTGCTGCTGATGGACGAGCCGTTCGGCGCGGTCGATCCGATCACCCGCGGACTGCTGCAGGACGAACTGCTGCGCCTGCAATCCGAACTGGGCAAGACCATTGTGTTCGTCACCCACGATTTCAATGAGGCGGTGAAGCTGGGCGACCGAATCGCGGTGCTGGGCAACCGATCCCGCATTCTGCAGTACGACACCCCGGCGGCGATCCTGGCCGATCCCGCGGATGAGACGGTGGCCGGTTTCGTCGGCGCGGACGCCTCACTCAAACAGCTCACCCTCACCCGGGTGCGCGACGTCGAACTCGGCGATTGCCCGACGGCCGTCGACACCGATTCGGTCGATAGCGTCCGCGCCGCGCTGGCCGGACGCGATTGGCCATGGGCACTGATTCTCGACGCACAGCAGCGGCCACTGCGCTGGGTGTCGAGCGAGCAACTGGCGCAGGCGAAGTCACTGCGGGACAGCGGATCACCGGTCGGCGAGCAACTGTCGCTGCAGTCGACACTGCAGGATGCGCTGGAGGCCCTACTCGCCGAGCAGACCGCGACGGCGGTGGTCACCGGCCGCCGCGGCGAGTACGCGGGACTGATCACGATCGATACGCTCGTCGGTCATCTGTCGGCGATGCGCGAAACGCACGCGGGCGCGGAGACGGATGCGCCGATATGACCACGGCAATCACCGCACCGCCCAGCACCTCGCCGACGACACTGCGTCGGGCCGAACGGATTCGGCTGCTCGTCCAACCGGCGCTCGTGCTGGTGCTCACCGCGGCCGTGCTGGTGTGGGCGTTTCGGCGCGATCTCACCGTCACCCAGCAGGCCAGCATCAGCGTATCCAATATCGCGACCGTCACCTGGCAGCACGTGCTGATCACCGCGACGGTGGTGGTGATCGTCGTCGCGGTGGCGGTACCGCTGGGCACGCTGCTCACTCGGCCCGGATATCGCCGTCTGGCACCGCTTTTCGTCGGCATCGCCAATATCGGCGCGGCTGCGCCGGCCATCGGGCTGATCGTGCTGTTCTACCTCGCCACCCGCACCACCGGGTTCTGGATCGGCGTCGCCCCGATTGCGTTCTATTCGCTGCTTCCGGTGCTACGCAATACCATTCTGGGCTACCAGCAGGTGGACAGCGCGGTCATCGACGCCGGGCGCGGCCAGGGCATGTCGGCGCTGACGGTATTGCGCCGCATCGAATTTCCGCTCGCCATTCCCTACATTCTGGCCGGGCTGCGCACCTCGCTCGTGCTGGCCGTCGGCACCGCGACGCTGTCGTTCCTGGTGAGCGCGGGTGGTCTCGGCATTCTGATCGATACCGGGTACAAGCTGCGCGATAACGTCACGCTGGTGGTCGGTGCCGTGCTGGCGGTCGCGCTGGCACTGCTCGTCGACTGGTTGGGGGCGTTGGCCGAACAGTATCTGGGGCCGAGGGGGTTGAAGTGAAGGCAAGGGTACTGGCCATCGCGGCGGTATTCATTCTGGGCGCCTGCGGATTACAGTCCGGCAGCTCGGTGCCGCTTCGGGTGGGTCCGGGCAGTATCCGTCCGGTGCCGGATCTCGACGGTGTGGCGATCACGGTGGGCTCCAAGGATTTCACCGAACAGAACATCCTGGGCTACATCATCGAATTCGCACTATCCGCGGCCGGTGCGCAAGTCCGCGATCTGACGAACATCCAGGGCTCCAATAGTGTTCGCGACGCGCAGTTGCACGGACAGATCGATATCTCCTACGAGTACACCGGCACCGGCTGGATCAACTATCTGGGCAATGAGAAACCGGTCCCGGATGAGGTCGGTCAGTTCGAGGCGGTTCGCGACGCCGATCTGGCCGCGCACGGCATCGTATGGACGGATATGGCGCCGATGAACAACACCTACGCGCTGGTGATGAGCGCCAACACCGCGAAGCAGACCGGAGTTGTCACGCTGTCCGACTATGCCCGGCTGATCAGCACCGATCCCGATGCCGCCGCGACATGCGTCGGCACCGAATTCAATGTGCGTCAAGACGGTTATCCGGGAATGGCGCGCAAGTACGGGATCGATGTCGGCAGGGTGCACAAGCAGATCGTGCAGGACGCAGTGGTCTATCAGGCGACCGCGGATGCCGGGCAGTGCCGGTTCGGCTCGGTCGCGGCAACCGATGGCCGCATCCCGGCCCTCGGGCTGGTATTGCTGAAGGACGATCTCGGCTTCTTCCCGAAATACAATGCGGCGCTGGTCATGCGGAAATCCTTCGCCGACGCCCACCCGCAGGTCGCGGTCATCATGGAGCCGATCTCCAAGAAGCTGACCAATGCGGCGATCACCGAATTGAACCGCCAGGTCGATGTCGATGGGCGCGAACCTGCCGAAGTGGCACGGGATTGGATGGTCGCCGAGGGTTTCGTCACCGCTCGCTGACCGAGCGAACCGGCCTGAGCGTGCACATTTCGCGTGAATGCGGCGGATACTGCCCGCTTCGGCGAAGCTGTGCACGCTCGGGCCGGATTCGGTGGCGCGACTATGCCCGCGGGTCGCGACCCAGGTAGCGCAGCAGCTCATCGACCACCGTGTCGCCCGACGCACCGTCGACGATCGCGGCGTACGCACCCCACTGACGCAGCGGCTCAACGATTTCCGCCTCCGGACCACCGCCCGGGGCCGGGTTCACGGTCCGCGCCGCGGTGAGCAGGTGGCCGGCGAGTTCATCGTTCAACGGGGACGCCTGCCCGGTCGCGATCGCGATATCCCAGGCGTGCACGGCGGCGTCCACTGCGCACATGACCGCGGCCACCGGAGTCGGCAGCGCGCCGTGCGGCAGCGGGGTGGGAACGGTCTCGGTCTCGTCGGTGACCGTGGCCCAGGCGGCTTCGGTCTGCTCGATCGCATCCTGCACCAGAGCGGCGGCGGTGCCGTCGAGGGCGCCGGAGGGGGCGAAGGGGTTGTACGCGGGCCCGTTTCCGATGCCGAGCGCCCTGGCGAAGGCGAGCTGATCACCCGCGGCGTGCTGAATGACCTGCGTGACATCCCATTCCGAGCACGGGGTCGACAGCTGCCACTGATCGTCGCGGATGCCCGCGACGACATCGGTCAGCGCGCGGTAGGAGGCGGCAACGACATCGCGCCAGACGGGGCGCAGGGTCGCGGTGGCGTCGACGGTGGTGGTGGTGGTGGTGATGCTCATGATGGGCCTTTCGGGCTGTGCTGTGCACTTCTTGCTGATGTCACCAAGCCTATGAGGCTATTAGGCTGGTTTCGTTCCTAATACATCCGCTGCATGCAAAATAATTTTCGGGAGGCGACGGTGGCGGCCACCACAACGCGAGTTCTGCGCTTGCTATCCCTGCTGCAGGACCGCGCCCATAGCGGCCGTGAGCTGGCCGAACGGCTGGGTATCACGGATCGGACGCTGCGCAACGACATCCAGCGACTGCGCGAACTCGGCTATCCGGTGCATGCCGAGCGCGGCGCGATCGGCGGCTACCGGCTCGGCCGCGGCAGCACCATGCCACCGCTACTACTCGATGACGATGAGGCGGTCGCGGTGGCCGTGGCGATCGGCCTGGCCGAGGACGGCTCCACCGGCATCGCCGATATCACCGACAATGCCGCCCGCGCGCTGGCGAAACTCGAACAGATCCTGCCGAAACGCTTGCAGCGCAAGGTCACCGCGTTGCGCAACGCCACCGCGATCGGACCGGCGACCACCGGCTCACGCGAACCGGATGCCCCCGTCCCCGCCGCTGTGCTGACCACTCTCGCGGGCGCCATTCGCGATGGCGCCACCGTGCTGATCGGCCTGGATACCAACGCGGACAAGGAAATCGAGCCCTACCGGCTGATCAACTGGCAGCGCCGCTGGTATCTGGTCGCCTACGATCTCGAAACCCATTGCTGGCAGGCGATTCCCGTCGCCCAGATGCGGCGCGCGGTGGCGGGCTCGCGCCGCTTCGCCGCCCGGTCGCTGCCGGATGAGGACCTGGTCGCCTTCGTCATGCGCCATATCGCGACCACCGGTTGGAAGGTGCAGGCCAGGGTCACGGTGCTGGCCCCCGCCGAAACGGTGATCGCACGCATCAACCCGGCCGTCGGCGTGGTGGAGGCCGTAGATGCCGATACCTGCGTCCTGCTGACCGGTGCGGATGCCCTGGAGACCATTGCCATCTACCTGAGCATGCTGATGATGGATTTCCGGGTCGATGGCCCGCCCGAGCTGGTCGCGCATCTGCGCACGCTCGCGCGCCGATACACCGAGTCGGTGGCACTGGCGTCCTAAGGTTATTGAACGTCTTGGCGGCTTTCGGGTCGAAGTCGGACTGGTGCGGGTTATGTGAAAGGGGGATCAGCTCGTCCCGAGGGAATCAGGAGGTACATCACGATGGCAGATACCCGCCCTCCGATCGCCAGCTATCTGCACGAGCGCCGTGCAGCGGCTGGACTGACCCAGGCCGCGATAGCAGCGGCCACCGGACTCCCACAAACGGTGATCCAGGATTTCGAACAGGGCGTGGTCGCGCCAACGTCGGCAACGCTGGGTCGGTTGTTCGACGCGCTGGGCGTACCGGTGTTCTTCCGTGACCACATCGTGAGCCTCACTCAGGCGAGCCAGTTTCCGGACACCTTCGGCCCCGTGCCCAGCGTGCCGCTGCCCAGCGATCTGCGCACTTTGCGCAGCATCGCCCAGCCCGCCTGGTTCCAGATCGTGCCCTCCTTCGATCTGGTTGCCGCGAACTCCGCTTACCTGCGTCTATTTCCCGGGCTCGAGCCCGGCGGGAACATCCTCGAGTGGACAATGCTGAATCCGCAAGCCAGACAGGCCGTGCACGAGTGGCACAAGGAAGCGCATCTGATGGTCTACGCGCTGCGGATAATGGCGCCGGGCCTGGTGCCGCACGAGCGGCTGGACAAGATCATCTCGACGTGCCGGTCGGCGCCGGAGTGGGAGCAACTGTGGCTCACCGATGTGGCAGCGGCCGATATCGCCAGGCCGTGGATCCACGTGCGCGATCCGGCGCGTCGCGAACTGCGCCGAATGAGTTTGAACGTCTTCATGCTCGAATTTCCGCGGCGGCCGTGGTGGATGTACACCCTGGTGCCGATCGACTGAACCGACCGAGCGGCTGGGTCGCCCCGACGACAACGGGACCGAGCCTCGCCATTGAGGATCGGTCCCGAGGGCCGTTCAGGCGCGCTCGCCCGAAGATCAGGCGTGCCCTGCCTTATCGGCAGCATCGGCGGCCTTGCGCATCGGAATGATCAGCGTGAGCACGATGGCGACCAGGGCAGCCACCGTGGCGATGAGGAAGGTGGTGTGGAAACCGTCGCGCGAGGGGAGCACGTGCGGGCCGAGCTGCATCGTCATATGTGCCAGCACCACACTCATCACGGCCGAGGAGGTGGAGGTGCCGATCGAGCGCATCAGCGAGTTGAGGCCATTGGCCGCCGCGGTCTCGGTAACCGGGACCGCGCCCATGATCAGCGCGGGCATCGCGGCGTAGGCCAGGCCGACACCACCCGCGACGATCATCGCCGCCACCATGAGCTCCCAGACGCTGTTCATCAGCACCACGGCGCACAGGTAGCCGACCGCGATCACCGCCGAGCCGAGCGCCAGCGTGACCTTCGGGCCGCGCGCCGCGGACAGTCGCGCGGAGACCGGCGACAGCAGAATCATCACGAATCCGGTTGGGGCCAGCGCCAATCCGGCATTGACCATGGACAGGCCGAAGCCGTATCCGGTCTGTTCCGGCGCCATCATCAGCTGCGGGAAGGTCAGCGACATGCCGTAGAGCGCGAATCCGACCGCGATGGAGGCGGCGTTGGTGAACAGTACCCGCGGCCGCGCCGAGACCCGCAGGTCGACCAGCGGCGAGCGCTGCTTCAGTTCGAAGAAGCCCCAGATCAGGAACACCACCACCGACAGCGCGAACAGACCGAGAGTGCTCGCACTGCCCCAGCCCCAGTCCGCACCCTTGGTGATCGGAATCAGCAAGGCCAGCAAGGCGATCGACAGTCCGACCGCACCACCGAAATCGAACCGCGCGGGGGTCCGCACCGGCGACTCCGGCACGAAGACGAAAACCAGTGCGGCACAGACGACACCGAGTCCGGCCGCGGTCCAGAACAGCATGTGCCAGTCCGCGTTCTGCGCGATCGCCGCCGCCAGCGGCAGGCCGAGCGCACCGCCGACGCCGAGCGTCGCACTCATGATCGCCATCGCCGAACCCACCTTCTCGGCGGGCAATTCGTCGCGCATGATGCTGATGCCGAGCGGGATCGCACCGACGGCCGCACCCTGCAGCGAGCGCCCGATGATCTCGGGAACCAGCGAGGAGAACAGCGCGCAGACCACCGAACCGGCGACCAGCGACACCAGATTGGCGAACAGCACTCGGCGCTTGCCGAACATATCGCCGAGTCGGCCGCTGATCGGGGTCGCGACCGCACCGGCGAGCAGGGTGGCGGTGATCACCCAGGACGCATTGGACGCCGAGGTGCTCAGCAGCGTCGGCAGCGTGGGAATGATCGGAATGACCAGCGTCTGCATCAGCGATACGACCACACCCACCATGCCGAGGGTCGCGATGAGTAGGCCGGATGCGGGACGACGCCGGGCGTCGTCCGCGGTGACGGTCGGAGACGCGTCGGCTGCAACAGTCATAAATGTGTAAGGTACACAGCATATGTATCGTGCACAATTTGCTATCGACGTGATTCAGGCGACATAGTGTGGGCCATGCCCGAACCAGGTCCCACGGATAACGATGCGCTCACCCGCCTCGTCTTCGAGTTGACCCTGCTGTCCCGGCACTTCCCCGCCTCACTGCTGCGGCGGCCGGGATTCCAGCTCGATCGGTCGGCCTATCTGCTCCTGACCAGACTGGAGATCGATTCTCCGCTCAGCCTGCGTGAGCTGTCGGAGGCCTTCCAACTCGATATCTCCACCATCAACCGCCAGGTCGGTGCCATGTTGAAGCAGGGCCTGGTCGAGCGGGTGCCCGATCCGCAGGGCGGTATCGCCCGCAAGATCCGAGCCAGCGCCAAGGGCCTGGAATTGGTCGCCGCCGATCGGGAGCAGAGCCACGACGGCATCGGCGCCGTCGTCGCCGACTGGAATACCGCCGATATCGTGCAACTGAGCCTGCTGGTCTCCCGGTTCAACGAGTCGATCGAGCACATCGAGGACAACCCCTGGCCACGCCCGCCACATGCCAGGTAGCGCGCGGCCCGGACGGTCGGGCAATATCGCTGCGGTGAGGTTCGGGTTCGGGATGACCGCGATAGCGCTGCTCTTGGCGTTCCCGCTCGCCGCCGGCTGCGGACTCGGCGCCGAGACCGACGAATGGAACGGCTGGACGGTGACGGTCTATTACACGGCCGTCGAGTCCTATCACTCCGGACCGACCGAAACCGTGCGCGGCTGCAGCGATCTCGAATGCACCGACGCCAATATCGAAATCGGCACGCTACCGGAGGCTTTCGTCGATCTGGTGCGCGAGGAGGGCGCGGGCCGGATCACCAGCGGCGACCATGCTGGCGCATATCTGAACTGGTCCTACGATGTCGGCTTCTGGCTCGACACCGAACCGCGCGATACCAACGGCGAGGCGCTGCACCCGTTCGAGAGTGCGGCGGCGGACGAACTCGAGCCCGGAACTCGATTGCGGCTCATCGGTTGTGGGACCGTCGATTTCGAATCCGCAAGCGCGTGTAGCAGATTCAGCGCCGCCACCTGGACGATCGGTGACGAATTCACGCCGGGTCTCGGCGGGCCGCGCCATTTGGACGTCTACGTCGGCGAGGAGAACTCCGACAGCTTCACCGAGGGGCCGGATTTCGTGACGTTCGTCAACGCGACGCTCGAACCCGTCGGGTACTGAATTCATCCGGCCGCGAGGTATACCCCGGGTGTGATGCCATAACAGCGCCGGAACCAGCGGGTCAGATGCGCTTGATCGGCGAATCCGGCGGCTATCGCCGCCTCGCTGATCGGTTGGCCGGCGGCGATCAAACGACGGGCCGCGCGTAGTCGGAGCAGTCGTTGGTATTCGCTCGGCGCCAGACCATAATTGGCGCGGAAGGCACGGTACATGGCGAATCTGCTGCATTCGGTCGCGTCGGCCAGATCGTCCATGGAAATGGGATCGAGATAGCGATCGTGGAGTACGGCACGGACCCGTCGCGCGATATCGGCCGCCGAACCGGATTGCACCACTGATGCTTTCGTTGGCGTGGTGGTGCCACGCTGCACCAATGCGGCGACCGATGCGGCGAGTGCTTCGTCGGCCGCGAGTTCGGTGGCGGGCCCGATCAGACTCGCGCACAGCCTGCCGAGTGCGACCGACAGCAGCGGATCAGGCAGTACCGGATCGGCGAACAGCGGCAGACCGGTCGGACGGCCCGCCCGGTCGGTGAGCAGATCGGTGATCAACTCGGATCCGATATGGGCGATCCAGTAGGTGAATCCGAGTTCGGTCGTGCTGTGGCCGTCGTGTGGCTCGTCCGGATTGAAGGCCATCACCATGCCCGCCGCGCTGGTGCGCGTCGCGCCGCGGCAGTGGAAGGTCTGCGCGCCGAATTCGGTCAGGCCGAAGGAATACGTTTCGTGACTGTGCGGGTCGTAGACGTGGCGTTCGAAATGCGCGTGCATGACCTCGACCGGCCGATCCGCCATCCGCCGGTACTGGACCCATTCGCGCTCGGTCACCGATCCATTGTCGCCGCACCAGCGTTCAAGACTCCTTCGCGGCCCCCGCCGAGTATTGATCCGTGCGTATCCGATTGCTTTTGGTCCTGGTCATGGCGTTGTGGGGCAGTGCGTTCGCCTCCTCGAAGCTCGCGGTGCACGAGGTACCGCACGCGGTCGCGGGATTCCTGCGGTTCCTGATCGGCACGATCGTGCTGCTCATCGTGCTGCGCGCACCTCGGCTGCCTGTCGCCGATGCCGCCCGTGCCGCCGGGCTCGGGCTCATCGGCGTGTTCGGCTACAACTTCCTGTTCTTCCTCGGGCTTTCACTGGCGCCCGCGGCCGATGGGAGCGTGATCGTGCCCATGGCCGCGCCGATTTTCACGGTTGCCGTGACGGCATTGTTCGGGCGTACCCGGTTGCCGCTGATCCGGATGGTCGGGCTGACCACCGCGATCGCCGGCGCGGGTGTGTTCTTCCTCGGGATTCCGGCGAGCGGATCTCATCGGCTGCTCGGCGATCTCGTCTTTCTCGCCGCGGCGGCCTGCTGGGCGAGCTATACGATTTTCGGTGCGCCGCTGTTGTCCAGGCTCTCGGCCCCGACGGTCACGGTGTACGCCACCGCTGCGGGCACCCTCGCCCTCGGGTTCGCTGCCGCACCGGATCTGTCCGACATCGCGTGGTCCGAGTTGGATTTCGCATTCTGGCTCAACCAGGCATATCTCGGGATGCTGCCCACCGCTCTCGCCTATGTCCTCTATTACCAGGCGGTGCGTCAGGTCGGTGCCGCCACCGCGTCCGCGGCGATATTCCTCGTCCCCGCCTTCGGGCTCAGCTGTGCGTGGGTGTTGCTCGGGGAATCCATCTCCGCTGTTCAGGGCCTCGGTGCGGCGCTGATGTTCATCGGCGCCTGGCTCAATACCCGCACTCCCGAAGTCGGGCAGGACGACAGCACGCAGAGCGGACCGGACCGCCTGGTCCCCGCCGATCGATAATGCTGCGCCCCATGTGAAACAGGCATGTCGCGTGGGTGCGGCAATGCACATAGGCTTGCGCAGTGATTTCCGGGCGGACAGTGGTCGACGGGCGTTTCGAGTTGCTCGAGCCGCTCGGCAGTGGCGGGATGGGCACGGTGTGGCGCGCGTACGACCTCGCGCTGCATCGTGAGGTCGCGCTCAAAGAGGTACGGGCGGAGGCCGACGATTCGAACCGCTCGCCCGGCGTGCACCGTGAGCGGGTGCTGCGGGAGGCCAGGGCGCTGGCCCGAATCGGTCATCCGAACGTCGTTGCCATTCACCACATCGTGGATTCGCCCGCGGTGGCGCATCCGTGGATCGTCATGGAACTGGTTCGCGGACAGAGTCTCGCCGACCATCTGGCCAATGGACCGCTGCCGCCCACCCGAGTGGCGCACCTCGGCCGCGGCATACTCGCCGCCCTGCGCGCCGCACACCAGGTGGGTGTGCTGCACCGCGATATCAAACCCGCGAATGTGCTACTGCGCGAAGACGGTTCACCGGTATTGACCGATTTCGGTATCGCCGCGATCAATGGCATGACCGCATTGACCTCGACCGGCAGTGTGGTCGGCTCGCTGGACTATGTTGCGCCGGAACGACTCAGCGGCCAGGAGGGACATCCGGCCTCGGACCTGTGGTCGCTCGGTCTGTTGCTGTATGTCGCGGTGGAGGGGTTCCACCCGATGCGGCGCGAGTCGACTGTCGCCACGCTGGCTGCCGTCATCCGAGGTGAGGTGCCGCCGCCGCAGCGTGCCGAGGCTTTGACCGCCGTGCTCACGGCGGTGCTCGTGCCCGATCCGGGTCGTCGGCCGACCGCGGAGCAGGTGGACCGGATGCTTGCGCAGGCGGTCGGTGCGGGAGGGACATTCGGTGCGCTGGGAGCCTTCAACACCCCCGGCGCAGATGGCACACCGGGCGATTTCCACACTCCGGGTGCGGGCAATGCTCCGGGCGCAGCGGCGTTCGATACTCCCGGCGCGTTCAATAATGCCGGGGCAGCTGAGCTGCCAGGTTCGTTCCATACTCCCGGACCGGTCGATTCGCCGCCTGCGATCAACACACCCAGCCCGGTCAGCGCATCGGGCGACTTCAACACCCCCGGCGCGGTAAATGCTCCGCGGGCAGCCAGTTCACCGACTGTGTTCGACACACCCGGCGCAGCCGACGCATCAGGCGCGTTCAGCACACCTGGAGCAGTCAACTTCTCGAGCGCAGCCAGTTCACCGACTGTGTTCGACACACCCGGCGCAGCCGACGCATCAGGCGCGTTCAACACACCCGGGGCAGTCAACTTTTCAGGCGCGGCCAGTTCACCGGCTGCATTCAATTCACCCGGCGCAGCCGATGTGCCAGGTGGGTTCAACACACCCGGGGCAGTCAACTTTTCAGGCGCGGCCAGTTCACCGGCTGCATTCAATTCACCCGGCGCAGCCGATGTGCCAGGTGGGTTCAACACACCCGGGGCAGTCAACTTTTCAGGCGCGACCAGTTCACCGGCTGCATTCAATTCACCTGGGGCAGCCCACGTACCGGGTGCATTCAATACACCTGGCGCAGTCAACTTTTCAGGCGCAGCTAATTCAGCGGGTGCGTTCAACACACCCGGAGGGGTCCGCTCTCTGGGCGCAGCCAGACCGGGCACGTTCGATACACCCGGCGCAAGTAGTGCACCGGGCGCGTCCAGTGCCCCTAGCGCGTTCAGCACGCCTGGTGCAATCAGTCCACATAGGTCCGTTGGCGCACCCTATGCACACGGCGGCCCACACAACTCGGCTTCCGCACCTCGACTGTCCACGAATCATCCTGCGCGCAAACCATTCTCGCGCGGGGTTGCTATCGGGCTCGCCGCCGCCGTTGCAGCTGCCGTAGTAGCCACGATTGCGATCGTGGCCCTGCGACCCGATTCGACCACAAGCCAAGCTATTTCGAGTACACCGCCAACCACCGACAGCCTTCTACCCACGACCCGATCTGCGGGCCCGACGTCGGCACCCGTGACCGGAAACTCCGTCGACCTCCTCACCCCGAGCGGTATCCGCCAGGCCATCGCCGCACTCGAAAAGGCCTCCGGCAGTGAGGAATTCAACGAGGCGACCTTCTACCCGACCTATGCCAACGTCGGCGCCCCGGTCAAGGACAAACCCACCCTCTTCGACCTCTTCGTATACCGCGACGGAACCGCCAGCCGAAAGGGAGCAGGCGGCCCACTCTCCGGCCACGCCACGGTAAAACTGAACTCGATCAACTGGGACATTCTCCCACCCCTGCTCCGCACCGCCGAGGAAAGCCTCGGCATCCCCACCCCCACCCTGCGCTACGTCATCGTCGACCCAGCCTGGACCTTCAACAACGACCAGCCAACCGTCATGGTCTACCTGACCGACGAATACGGCGGCGCCTACCTAGCCGCCAACACCGACGGCACCGTAGTAACGATGTACCCCCGAGGCCGGTAACCCCACCGAATCCAAAACCCGCTCAACCCCATCAACTTTCACCCCGGCTACACGAAATCCCGGGCACCCGACCAAAATTGGGTGCCACAGCGGAGTCGGACAACGTCAGGTATTCATACCAGGAATAACACACCGCCCATCGACCCCAATAGTCCCGATAATCATCCCGTCCCTCATCGTGCAGAAGCTACCAACAGCAACACACTCCCGATCAGTATTCATCACCATATTGTCCCCACACGGCGTACCAGGATCATCCGGCGCACCCAGCGCACCCCCAGCCCCCAACGCCACCCCAAATCCAGCAGCAGCAGTAGCAAGAAAATGCGAAATACGGAGCATGACAAACCCTCCAACCCAAATTGCGCACACTGATTGCTTCCATCCACACCCCCCGGATCACCCTTAGACCCCTCAACCAAAACCCCACCCCGACCTGCAAGATCATACTCCCGAGCCCCCCAATTTCCCACACCCGAACACCCCCACCAAACCCACTTCCCCGACGAGAATGCGCTGGTGCAGATGCGCTCTCGACGTTTACCTGTATGAGTGCACGGTGATCGCTTGCCCAAGGGCTTGTCCCCTGGTTTTATGGGGCGCTGGGGCATTCCGGTGGTCGACTACAAGGGGGAATGCACGAGCGCGGATCGCTATAGGCGTGCAAGCCGACTTCGGGTACCGGACCGTTCGCTCGCCGAAACAACGGAACGCCATCGACAGCAGCTCGGAGCTCGGCCGCCTTTTCTGCATCAGAGGCGAGCAGGGTACCGGTGAATCGAGTTCAGTTCGCCACCATCGAATTTCGGTGATGCGATCAGGTCCCTACCGTTACCGGGCTAGTTTTCGGTTCGGTCGGTGACCGCGCGGACTACGTTTTCGAGGGCGTCTGCGGTTTGGTCGAGGGGGCGGGTGCTGCGCTGGGCTCGGCACATCGCGAGGGTGCCTTCGATGGCGGCGACGATGAGGGTTGCGGTCCGGTCGGCGGCGGATTCTGTTGCGCCGTGGGTGCGTAGGGATTCGGCGAGTAGCGCGGTCCAATGGTCGAAGGCGGCGGCGGCCGCGCGCCGGGGTTCATCGTCGTCGTCGGGCTGGTCCTCCACCGAGACCGCCAGCACCGGGCATCCCGCCCGAAAGTCGCTGTCCACCACGACCTTTCGCCACATCTCCACGAACGCTCGCAGCCCGGCAACCGGGCCGGCGGGCAGCTCCTCGACCAGCTTGCGCGCAGCCAAGCCGTCGGCGAAGCGGACCGCCTCGGCGGCCAGCTCGGACTTTCCGCCGGGGAAGTAGTGGTAGGTCGAGCCGAGTGGGGCGCCGGAGTGCTTGGCCAGCTCCCGCACACTGGTCGCGTTCAGCCCGCGCCGTCGCAGCATATCGGCCGCACCGGCCACCATCCGATCACGCGCGTCCGACTGCGCCATCCAGCACCTCCTTGACCATGACGACTGTCATAGCGTACCGTCCCCGGCATATAACAGTCGTTATAACGGAGGTGTTCCATGCCGATGATCCAGCTCACCCTGCCCGCAGGCGTGCTGTCCGCCGATGCCCGCAGCGCATTGCAGAAGACCCTCGCGACCATCCTGCTCACCTGGGAAGGCGCACCGGACACCGCGTTCTTCCGAGCGCAGGCCTGGTGCCGGATCGACGAGGTTCCCGAGGGCGCGTTCGGCACCGCCGAGGACGACCTGCCGCGCTTCCGGGTGGACGCCACCGTGCCCGAAGGAGCGCTGTCCGAACGGCGCAAGGCGGGCCTGATCAAGCAGGTCACCGCCGATGTGCTCGCCGCCGCGGGGCTCAGCGATGCGCAAGGACTGCGGGTCTGGGTGCTCATCCACGAACAGCCCGAGGGCACCTGGGGCGCCGCGGGCAATATCGTCCGCTTCGCGGAACTGAAGGCGCTGGCAGGCGGGGCACGCGCCTGATGCGAGAACTGCAACTCGTCCGCGCCCGCCACCTCGAATGGCGCGAACGGCCCGACCCGGTGCTGCGGGGACCGCGAGATGCGATCGTCCGCCCGTTCGTCGCGGGGCGCTGCGACGGCGACACCCTCCCCATCCACCGGCACGTTTCCCGCGCCATGCAGCTCGGTATCCGGACCGGGCTGATCGACCCGGTGGTCGCGAGCATCTGCGGGGATGTTCCGTTCCGCGGGCCGTTCGGTATCGGGCACGAATGCATCGCGGAGGTCATCGAGATCGGCGCCGAGGTCACCGGCCTGGCCCGCGGCGATTTCGTGGTCGTGCCGTGGGCGGTGTCATGCGGACAGTGCCGTGCATGCGAGCGCGGGCTCACCGCCAAATGCGCGACCACCCGCACCGGCACGCTGGCCGCTTTCGGATTCGGACCCGCCAGCGGCCCATGGGGTGGCATGGTCGCCGACCGGCTGCGCATCCCCTACGCCGACCATATGCTCGTGCGCCTGCCCGCCGGGCTCGACCCGTTGCGGGTGGCTGCGGCCAGCGACAATCTCGCTGATGCCTGGCGCTGCATCGTCGGCCCGCTGGCCGAACGTCCCGGCGGATCCGTACTCGTTCTCGCCGGTGCGGCCCAGAGCATCGGGCTCTACGCCGCCGGCCTGGCGGTCGCACACGGCGCCGGGGTCGTGGACTACGTCGATCACCGAACCGAACGCCTCGCGATCGCCGAAAAGCTCGGCGCCCGAGCACATCCGGTCAAGAAGGGAAGACTGCGCCGCGCGGACCTGCCGTCCCGCCGCTACGACATCGTCGTCGAAGGCACTTCCACCGCCGCCGGTGTCGACGCCGGACTGCGCGCACTACAACCGGGCGGTATCTGCACACCGGTCGGCTACTACCTCCCACCCGGCACCAAGGTGCCATTGATGCACATGTACGCGAACGACGCGACACTGAAAATCGGTGTGTCCCACGTACGTCCGATACTTCCGGACCTACTCGACTTCGTCGCCCACACCAACTTCCCCGCCGAGAACGTCACCACCCTGCTCGCGGACTGGAACGACGCCCCCGACGCCTACCGCGCCCACACCACCAAACTCGTCCTACACCGCCAGCCACTCGGCACCAACTGACCACCTGTCCGGTCCGCCGAAATACTTACAGATACTGCCGCGGGTGGCGAAATCCCGAGCTGCCACATCCCGCACTCAGAACGGCCAGCTGCCCCGAACGACTGAGCCCCACCCAGAACCAAGGGTGGGGCTCAAATGCTTTCGCGGACCGCTTCATCGCCCCGGATTGCTGTCTCATCGCGGAGGCCGAACCGCCATACGCCGATGATATTGCGGCCGATCCGCCGGCGGCGGATGCGAGAAAGCTTGCGCGACAGGCCACATCCGCGACAACGCACTGTAGGCGACTACGCTCACCCGCAATATCGGCATAGGCACGTGATCAACGAGGGGAAGGCGTAATGGAGGGTCTCGCCGCGCGATTCGAGGAGCTCGGTCGCCTGGTACCGATCCCCTATCCATGGGACATAACGGAATACATCGCGCGGGTGGCAGAGTACCGGGGACGGCCGATCACGTTGTGCCCGATCGACGTCGGCGCACTCTCGGGGAATGGATGCGGCACCGGAAGTGGCCTGTGGATCGCCCGGGAAGGCGACGACGTGATCATGTACGGGGCCGACTCCGCATGGCACGCCGATCACATCATCGCCCACGAGATCGGTCACATGCTGCTCGGCCACGGAGGGAACGCGAGCGGTCCCGATGGTGCCGCGGCTGATCTGCCGTTGCGCGAATTGATGCCCTCGCTGTCGCTGGAAACCATCCGCAGCGTACTGCGCCGCCAGGACTACGGCAGTGAGCGCGAGCGCGCCGCCGAAACCTTCGCCGACCTGCTGCTGGTCGAAGCGATGCTGCCCAAGCGGTCAGCGAGCCGGTTCCGCTCGACGTTCTTCCGGAACCGGCATCGATGAGATGACCTCCCCGATCCCGGGTCTGATCACCTGGCCCGTCCTGACAGGTCTCACGTTGGTGCTCGCCGGTCGCTGGTGGCTGTTGCGGGACAGCTTCGTCGACCGACTCGTCAACCGCGCGCTCGCCGCCGCTCTCTGCGAAAACCTGTTACGGGACGCATGGTTCGAACAGTCACTGGCCTGGCTGCTGCCCGGCAACGACAGCGACGTGGTGAACATCGCCCGACAGCTCTCGCTGGGAGCAACCCTGTTGGGCATCTCGAATATCTACGGCTTTGCCAAGTTGTGGGCAGGCGCCGATCCCGCCCACACGTGGCGCAGGCAGTGGCGCTATTACCTCCTCACGATCACCGCCACCGCCGTAATCCTGATCGCAGGGACGCCCGCCCGCCACGCCGACCAGTTGATCGACCAAGCCCTCGGCTGGCCGGCTGTCGTGGTCTGCGTCGCGTTTTCCCTGCCGCTCGGCGCTACAGCCCTGCTCCTCGGCCGGGTCAGCGTGCGCGAGATGCGCGCCACAGGCGCCACCACCTGGCAGGAACGTGCACTGTACACAGCGGTCCTGGGCACCATAGTGGGCCTGGCGGCCATAGCGGTCGCATACCCGCTCGGGACCACCATCAGCCTCATGACAGGCCAACCGTCATTCGATCCCGAGATGCACTGGGAAGCATGGAGCGGCTTCCTTCTCTCGGCCGTCGGCGCTCCCGCCGTGGTCGCGGTGCCGCTGATCAGCACCCTGCTCACCCATATCGGATGGGACCGCACCGGCCGATACTGCCGCCGCCTGCAGCCGATGTGGGCCGATCTCACCGCGGCCGCACCCGAAATCGTCCTGGAGATGCGCGGCCGAACAGACCCGGCCATCCGTCTGCACCGCATGACGGTCGAGATCCGCGACAGCCTGCTGCATCTCAAGCGCTACAGCGACAGCCCCGACGATCTGGCCGCCACCGGCAGTGACCCACGTATCTATGCCCGCCGCATCGCCGAGGCCATTGCCAACAAAGCTGCCGGGCATCCCCCGAGAGCGAGCCGGTTCACGCCCCGGCACCAGGTCCAACCGGGGGCACGCGACCTCAACGCGGAGCTGCGCCAGCTACTCACAGTTGCCAAGGCATGGCCACACGTCCGCGGCCTGGCAAAGTCGCCGTAGCGTCGCGGTGTGACACCGACGGTCAGCCGCGCACGTGCAGCCCGAAACCCGTGCGGCCCGCGGGCTCCAGTCCCTGCTTCAGGTGCAGCGAGGGGATCTCGTAGTCGCCGAAGTTCTGCCGCCGGAACGCGATCGGCTCGGTCGACTCCAGGGTGAGCAGGCGCTGCTCCCAGGCCTTGGCGACGTCCGGGTAGTCCTCGCCGGTCATCCGGTCGGTGCCGTACAGCACGAACGGCGGCAGCACCTCGATGCCCGGGTAATAGAGGATGCCGTGGTGGATCGGGAACAGCAGATCCTCGATGGGGCCGTTGATCCCGCGTGCGGCGTAATGCGACTCCGGGCCACCGGCGGTCACCGACAACAGGGCCTTCCTGCCCGCGAGGGTGCCTTCGCCGAAGCGTTCGCCGTACCTGGTGTCGCTGTGCTCGCCGACGCCGTAGGCGAAGTGGTAGGTGAACACCCGGTCCACCCAGCCTTTGAGGATGGCGGGCATCGTGTACCACCACAGCGGGAACTGGAAGATGATCGTGTCGGCCCACAGCAGCTTCTCCTGCTCGGCGCGGACGTCCGGGGTGAGCGTTCCGGCGTCGAAGGCCCGGCCCGAGTCCAGGGCGACCTTCAGCGGACTCGAGGCGTCGGGGCCGTAGTCCGCGGCATCCACGACCGCCTTCCAGTTCATCGCGTACAGATCGCTCACCCGTACCTCGTGCCCGGCGGTTGCCAATGTGGACACCGCGAGGTCCTTCAGCGAGCTGTTGAGCGACTTCGGCTCCGGGTGGGCATAGACGATCAGCGTCTTCATCAGAACTCCTTCGGATCGGGTGCCTTCGATCCTGGGCGCCGCGGCGCCCGGCGTTCAGGGACGCTTCTTCCATCGGACGGGACTTCCTGGTAACGGCAGGACCACCTGCACGGGCACCACCGCGGCGATACTGGGGCCATGGATGATCTCGCGGGCTTCCTGCGGACCCGGCGTTCCCGAGTCGACCCAGCGGCCGTCGGCATCCCCGCCGACAGGCACCGCCGGGTCGAAGGGCTGCGCCGTGAAGAGGTCGCGCACCTGTCCGGGGTCAGCGTCGACTACTACGTGCGCCTGGAGCAGGGCCGCGCGACCCAACCCTCCGCGCAGGTCCTCGACGCGCTCGCCCGCGTCCTCGGCCTCGACGAGACCGAACGCGGGCACCTCTACCGGCTCGCCCGGCAGCGGCGCCGCCGCCCGAAGGCGCCGGGCGGGCGGGTCCGGCCGGAGCTGCTGCGCGTCCTCGACCTGGTTGCCGACGCACCCGCGCTGATCATGGACCATCGCCTGGACGTGCTCGCCGGGAACCGCCTCGCCGGGCTCCTCTACGGCCGGCCGATGCCGGGCCTGAACACCGCCCGGCACATCTTCCTCGAGGAGGCCGAGCGCGGCCTTTACGCGGACTGGGAGAAATGCACCCTCGACGTGGTCGGGCACCTGCGCCTGGCCGCCGGCAAATATCCCGAGGACCCCCGCCTGGCGTCGCTCATCGGTGAGCTGGCGATGGGCAGCGAGCGCTTCCGCCGCCTCTGGGCCCGCGCGGACGTGCGTGCCCGCACACACGGACGCAAGGCTTACCGGCACCCGCTGGTCGGACTGCTGGAACTGCACCAGGAGAACTTCGCACTACCGGACGAATCGGGCATGGAGCTGCTGGTACTGTCCGCGGCCCCCGGCAGCCCCGCCGAGGACGGGCTGCGCCTGCTCGCGGGCCTGGGCGAGGACAGCGGTGACGGACATCCCGCAGTGAACGCTCGGGTCCGCGAGTAACTCAACGACGCCACCCACCGCCGGGAACGCCACACACTTCTGCTCGGGACGTGCGCGCTCATGCCGAATTGAGGGCGTTCCGGGCAGGCGACCACGAGACAGTATTGGTCGCATCGGCGTCGTCCTTCTCCGTCGGCTCTACTACTGATCATCTCGTGGCCCGTCGACGTACCAGTCCGGTGCCGGTTCGACGGACTGCAGCAGGCCCCAATCGATATAGGCGAAATAGCGCTGCCGACACCCCGCGTCAGGATCGGTTGCCGTGAAAGCGACTACGTCTCCGACCGCACCGAATCCGTCAACGTAGTCGACTGGGCCCACGCTGGAATCTCGTAACTCCTCCGACGTGCACGACCAGGGAGTCAGATCGGCGACGGAGTCGATCCGTGGCTGTGGTATCTCGGGTCTGCGAAGCAGTCGCCTGAACATGTTGTATCCACGATGAAGCTCCATGAACTCGATCTGCAACCCCGGCCAGAACGAGAGATCCCACCGCGCATATCGGATCTCACGGCCGCCGTGGCGTTCGGTACGCTTCGAAGTCGGTACGCCCCAGGCCGTTACGTACTCGTCGATCGACCTGAAGTTGTTGATCGACTCTCCGTAGAACCAGCGCTTCTCGGCGATCGCGGTATCGATTCGGGCATCGGGCGGCTGCCGTGGTCGTAACCGCGGTCGGCCGGTACGACCCGCTCGACCAGCCGCGCCCAGCTAGCGCTGTTGCGGCGGCCGTCGGCTGATACTGCAGGGGGAGGCGTGTCGATACCACGGTTCGATGTCCGGGAGCGGTTGGCGGGCATACGTTTCCGGCATGCGAGTGGTAATCGTTGTGTTGCTGGTTCTGATGTGCGGTGGGATCGGCGGTGGAATGGTCGCAGCGCAGCCTTTGCCAGCGGATCCGGGGCAGGAACAGGTGGCGCTCGACAGCGACGGGGTGACGCTGCACGGGACGGTCTACCGTCCCGCAGGTGCCGGGCAGCATCCGGGGATTGTGCTCATCGGCGGATCGGGGCCGGGGCCGGGGGCGGAATACCGGCCAGAGGCAGAAGCCTTCGCGCGGGCGGGCATCACCACGCTGGTCGTGGACAAGCGTACGGTCGGATACTCCACTCGCCGCCGGAATTTCGGAGTGCTGGCCAACGATGCGCTCGCCGGGGTGCGGCTGTTGCGGAACCGACCCGACGTAGATGCCGAGCATGTCGGGTTATGGGGGTTCAGTGAGGGCAGCTGGGTGGCGATGCTGGCGGCGGCGCGGTCTACGACGGTCGGATTCGTGGTCACCATCGGTGGCTCCGGCCGGACACCCCTGCGCACCCAGACCTGGCTTCTCGCGAATCTGCTACGGCACAAGGGTATTTCGGGGCGCCTGTCGGATGCGGTGAGTGGACCGGGCGCGGCCGTGGTCGACGGAGCCGGGGTGTTCCCGGAGGCGGACTACGACCCGCTGCCGGCGCTGCGGCAGGTGCGCGTGCCGGTACTGGCCCTGTGGGGTGACCACGATGTGAAGGTGCCGGGCGCCGAGAGTGCCACGATCTATCAGCGGGAGCTCACGACCGCGGGGAATCGTTCGGTCACAACGCGTTTCGTGCCGAATGCCGGACACAATGGGCATCGCACCACCGACGGCTTCGACAAGGTCGGGGGAGAGCTGTTCGAGGACAAGCCACTGGGCGAACTCGGCCCGGGCTATGCCGACGTGATCACCGACTGGATCCATTCGGTCGCCGCAGATCAGGCGCCGCCGAGCCGAGCCGCGGCTGCCCCGGCCCAGACCATGAGCAGCCGCGCACCGGGCGACCACCCCGGTCTCGAGTACGCGGCGCTGGCCGCGCTGCTACTCGGCTTTGCCGCCTACCCGCTGTCGGCCATCGGGCGGATGATGCTGCGGCGCAGGCTGTCCGGGGGTGCTCAGGAGGTCCGACGGGCGGCCCGGGCGGTGTCGGTCACCGGGCTACTGGCAGCGCTGGGCGGCGTGCTTTATGTGGTGGGGATAGTGGCCGTGGGTGGTCAGATGCCGCCGACGTCATTCGCGGCTGGACAGCCGCTGCCTTGGCTGCTGGTGCGCGGGCTGGCCTTGGCGGTGCCCGTGGCCGCAGTCGTCCTGGGACTATCAGGGTGGCGGGCGCGAGGCCGGATGGACGCACTGCTGCGCTGGCAGACGATTGCGCTGCTCGCGGCGGCAGCGGCATTCGTGCCGTGGGCGCTGCACTGGCAGTTGCTCCCCCGGTGAGCCGATTTCCGTCGGTCCATGCCCGAAAACCTTCCGAATGCACTCTTCTGGGCGGGCGATCCGAGCAGTGAGATCGAGCGCGGCGCAGACCGTCCGATGATGCCGCGGGACGCGCATTCCGTTGGTGACGGACCCGACCTCATGTCCCATGGACGGCAGAATCGCATCTCTGGATCGGCTCGGTGGGCCACCTGCACTACATCCTGTCCGCCTACATGGCCTCAGCCACATGACATCTCACACATCCGCACATGCTGAAGACAGGAAGCATGACTGCCGGTGAATGTGTCTTCAGCCCAGGGGTTTTCGAATGGTTGGGAGCGTAGGCTCGAACGCGGAAGCAGGTGGTCGCCAGCTGCGGAAAGCCCGATTGTTGGTGTAGCGGAACATGCCGACATTGAGGGCATTGGGCGTGGCCAGGATCGCAGCGTCGCGGAGAGCGGCCAGGGTGGCGGATCCTGGTGAGGTCATGCGCATTCCGTGCCGGGACAGAAAGTTCATCATCGCGACCCTGCGACGGCGGGCGGCGGAGTAGCGGGCCAGGTCCGGGGCGCATGCGGCCAGCGTTACGGCGTCCTCGAGTGCCATGCCGGCGCCTTGGCCGAGGGTAGGCCGCATGGCGTGAGCGGCATCGCCGACGAGGACGACACGGTCGTTCCACAGTCGTCGTGGCACTCGGATTTCGAGCAGTTCGTCGATGACGATGCGGGAGGGGTCGGTGGCGGCGATGAGTTCCGGAAGAGGGTCGGGCCAGTCCGTGAAGTAGTCCAGGCTGGTGATTCCGGGCCGGGCCGCGGCGAAGACGTAAGTTCGGTCGCCGGCCATCGGCACCACGCCACTCTCGGCACTACGGCCCAAGATCACTCCCACAGGGTCGGGCGCGGGCACCTCGAGGACCCAACGCCACGCCGTTATCCCCGTGCGATGCACCGGGCTTCCATGGGGCCACAACTGCTGCCGGACCACGCTGTTGACGCCGTCGGCACCGACGACGAGATCGTATCGGGTTGTGTCGGTGTCTGTTTCGATCGCGGCGTCGGCGTGAACACCAACGACCCGGGTGCCCGAGCGGACACACTGCGCGGGCACGGCGGCGGCCAGAATCGCGATCAGATCGGCACGGTGCACGGTCACCAGGCCGCCGACGAAGTCGCTGACCTGGGCGTCGATCAACACTCGTCCGCGTTGATTGCGAGCGACGCCGCGGCGGTCTTCGATGGCCGCGGACCGTATCGCATCCCCGACACCGAGTGCGTCCAAGGCGGTCAAGGCGTTGGCGGCGAGGGTGATTCCCGCGCCGACCTCGGTGAACTGCGGTGACCGCTCGTAGACGGTGACGTCCCACCCGGCGGCGCGCAGTGCGATTGCGGTCGCGAGACCTCCGATACCGCCTCCGACAACACCGGCCCGACCCATGACTTCGGCCATGATCCCCCCTAAATGATCTACGCGAGTGATCGTAAACACCGATCGAAGGCGAGTCCAGAGGCCCCACCAGTCGGCGCGTGAAAGATCAACTCCCACTCCGAGAATGATGCGGCCGAGCACCCGCTACTGCCGCATAGTGCGCGGTTCGGAAAGGCCACGGACGCGCCAACGAAACGACTCGGCCCCCGGATCTCCGGATGGGGCTCAGTGGAGTCTCTACCAGCGGCGATACGCTCAGCCGCATTCGAAATCGATGTGGATTACGCCCACGGCGTCGGGGGCCGTGTCGCCTGGCTGGAATCTCCAGGCGCGCAACCTATACGTTGAAGCGGAATTCGACTCCATCGACATCCGCCGGAATGCGTGAACTACCACTCACTTCCGCAGGCTCGGAGCACACCGAGCAGATGATGAAATCCACTCGAGTGGTTGTCGGTCCACGCTCTGGCGCGGTGACACCGATCTGACGACACAGCACGCTGCTGTCCCAGAACATCCACGATGTGGAGTTCCTGAAGCTTATGCTTCGGTTCCCCTGGACGCTTGGGGCGCAGCGGAATCGGTGGCTGCGATCGCGAGAGCGGCCAGGTCGTGGTGGATGTCGTCGAGCGGGACGGTGGAGCATTCGGCACGAGCGATGATCATGGCACCCTCGACCGCTGACAGCATGAGTGCCGCGAGACGTTCGCCGCGCGCCGCCGGAACGCCGTACTGCACCAGCGCCTCGGTCAACGCGGTACGCCATTGCCGATAGGTGTCACGGCAGGCGAGGGTGAGTGCGGTGGAACGGGGAGCGGAATCGAGGGTGACCGTGCTGACCGGGCATCCGCCCAGATAGCCCGATTCGACGAGCCCTCGGCTCAAGTGCAGGGCGAATCGCTCGCAGAAGGAGCGCACGTCCGGTGCGTGGGCGGCGGTTTCCCGGATCAACCGGGTGAACTCGTCTGCGGATTCCTCGATCGCCGCGACCGCCAACTCTTGCTTCCCGCCCGGGAACAGGTAGTACAGCGAGCCCCGGGGGGCGCCGCTGGCGGCGACGATCTCACTGAGCCCGGTGGCCTGATAGCCCTGGCGTTGCAGTAACTCGCGGGCGGCCGCTACCAGGCGCGGCCGGGAATCGGATGGGGGTCGTGGCATGCCCCCCAGAATACTATGCCGATCGGTCAAGCTACGATCATACTATGATGACTGGTCAAGTTACTTTCGAGAAGGGTAGATGGGGATGAATGTGCTGCTTACGGGGGCTACCGGATTCTTGGGGCGCCGCGTGGTGCATCGGCTGGTGGCCGACGGACACGATGTGTCGGCGCTGATCCGGGGTACGGGCAGGCGCATTCCGCATGCGACCGTCGTGCCGGGCAGCCTCGAGGACGTGGCGGCGTGGGAAGAACGGCTGGCCGGTATCGACGTCGTCGTTCATGCGGCGGGGCTGGTGTCGACATGGGCTCCTCAGCGCGAGTTCGACGAGGCGATCGTCGAGGGCACGCGCGAGGTGCTGGCTGCGGCCGTGCGCCACGGTGTGCGCCGATTCGTCTATATCAGCAGTGAATCGGTGCTGCAGGGCGGTCGGCCGCTGCTCGACATCACCGAATCCCAACCCACCCCGGCCGTGCCCAGCTCCGGCTACGCGCAGGCGAAACTCGCCGCCGAACACCTGATCCGCGCGCACGCGGGTGCGATCGAGACGATCGTGCTGCGGCCCACCTTCATCTGGGGTTCGGGTTCGGGGCAGCTGGCCGACCTGGCCGCCCGCGCCCGCGCCGGCAGGCTGCCCCTGGTCGACAAGGGCATGGCGAGTTTCGAACATGTCCACGTCGACAACGTTGCCGCCGCTGTCGCCGCCGCGCTGAGCGACGGTACGCCCGGCGGCACATATCTCATCACCAACGCCGAGCCGATGCCGGTCCGCGAGTTTCTGGCAGGCGTGCTCGCTGCCCAGGATGCGCCGATGCCGACCCGGTCGGTCCCCTCCGGACCGCTATACGCCCTCGGCCGTGCCGGCGAATGGCTCTGGTCCACCCTGCCGCTGCCCGGGCGTCCGCCGCTGACCCGATTCGAGGTTGAATTCCTGGCGCTGCCAAGGCGATACGACATCACCCTGGCCCGCCATGAGCTGAAGTACGAGCCCGCCGTCGGCTTCGCCGAGGGCATCGCAGGCCTCGACGAAACCCGCAAGCCCGTTTAGCTGCAGCGCCGATGGGGCAGACTCCCCGACCGCGGCGGTACCGGCCATCTGCGGTACCGGCCGGTCGGGGGCGGGGCGTCGCCGGACCGACGTCGGTGCAGGTCCGCTGGCATTGGCGTCATGATGTCCATCGGTGGGCGACCACGGAAGTCAATGCACTATGCCGCTGATCGCGCTGACCGAACCGGTCGGCGTGTGATCGCTTACGGGATGCAGTCGTAGCCGTTGACGTAGGCCGGAGCATTCGCGATGTCGCCGGAGATGGTGACGAGTTCGATGGGTTTGCCGTCGAGGCCGATGATCGCTGGAGGTTGCTTTCCGCAGTTGTAAGTGATCGGTGTCGGGCTGCGTTGGATGATCTGCCAGGGACCTCTCATCGTGTTGTCCGGTCCGACGGTGCCTTCAGTAGGTTGGCAGTTGCCTCGGCCGGTGATCACGACGGTGTCTCCATCCTTGTATCCCAGCGGTGGCCCGACGATGGCCTCATCGCATACGTACGTGGGGATGTGGGCGGGTCCGGCGTGGCTGTCGTCGGCGGGCGCGGTCGCGGTGGTGGTTGGTGCGCCGAACATGGCCGCGGTCGGCGTCGTGGATATCGGGACTGCTATCGGTGAGGTGCTGGGATGCGTCGAGCAGCCGGTGAGCGCGACCGCGAGTAGGCCGAGGGCAAGGTAGGCGGGTTTGGTCACGAGGTGGTCCCCTGTCGTTGCGTGCGAATGCCGGGCGATGCTAATCGAGGCCGTTATGAAATCCCATGTCTGTCACAAGGATTGCCGGTTCGGTGACCGATTCCGATTGCCCAACTCTGCCGCCGCGCCGATCACAGTTCATTTCGGTACCTGCCAGCCCTTGCCGGCACACGCTGTGGCTGGCAGTAGCGTCCGCATACCGCGCTGACCGAACCGGCCAACGCTCGGCGCCGGATGCTGCGGAATGTCGGGGCGGGTTGCTCGCGGGGTCAGCGGCCACTGCGCGGTTTACTCAGCAACGCGCGGCCGCGATCCGGGGTGAGGCTGTACGCCAGCACAGGGTCGGCGAGCAGCGCGATCGGGGCGATGTGATCTGGAGTGCGGGGCTGCCATTGCGTCATCGCGGACTCGAGCGCATGCCACAGTGCCGCTGGGTCCGAGTGGTGTTCAGCGAGCGCGTTTCGCACCGCGGTGTCGAATGCCTGGTTTCCGTAGGTGAGCCGGTAGCCGGGCTGCCGCACCCGCGCTCGGTGCTCGTCGATGGCGGGTCCGATCTCGAACCCTTTGTCGTTCTGGGCAGCTTCGAGGATCTGGGCGACTTCGAGCGCGGAGTACTGGGAGGACCCTTTGTTTGTGTGTTGCTGGGCGATTTCGAGGGCTACGCGGTGCCCGGTGAGCGCGCGGTCTGCCAGGTACTGGGCAGTCTCGAGCGCGGAGCCATACCAGGGCTCCGGCTGCCCGCGCTGGCTTACCTCGCTCGCTTCTCCGCGGTCTCACGCATCCACACCAAATCCGAACTGCGCCTGTACTTCTACTGGTGCAGCGACCACCAACTCACCCCCTCGCGGTGGCGGGCGACAGGCGGGGCGTATCCGGACCTGGCCGACTTCACCATCGATGACGCCGGGCGGCCGAGGTCCGTCTCGCGTGATCTGCTGCGCGTCAGTCCGGCAGCCAGTGCAGCTCGTGTGCCAGGGTTTTGGCGACGGTGCGGATGCGGCGGTGTAGTGGTGACTGCACGCGCGGGAGGACCAGGTGGATCGTCAAGGTGGGTGCGCCCTGCAGCGGGCGCCACGTGAGACCGGCCGGTTGTGTCGTGACCGCGGCTTCACCGGCCGGGGCGAGGGTGAGACCGTCGCGTAGGTCGCGCTGCGACATGTCGAAAGAGACTGCGGGCGTGTGGAATCGGGGGTTCGGCCGGGTGTCGCGGAACAGTGCGGACAGCTGGTCGTGGATCACGGGGTTGGCCGTACGGTCGGGGAGTCGCAGCGGATACGCGGCCGCATCGGCGATCTCGATCTCCGGGTGTTCGGCCAGCGGATGATGCTGTGCCAATTGGACCCCGACGCGCTGGCGCCGCAGCAGGAACCGGCGCACGCCACGACCCGGCTGTTCACCGCGGGTGATCCCCGCATCGATGCGGCCGTCGGCGACCGCGGGGGAGATCTCCGGTGTCGCCATGGGGACCGCGCCGACCTCGAGTCCCGGGCTGCTGCGAATGAGCCTGTCCACCAGGGCCGGTGCCGTCTCGGCCCCCGCGCTGAGGCTGTATCCGATGCGCAGCGTGCCCAGTTCACCGGCCCCCGCATTCCGGGCGGTGTCCCATGCCCGGTCCAGCGCCGCCAGCGCGGGCGGCGCGGACTCCGCCAAAGCCGCACCGGCCGTGGTCAATACGACGCTACGCGTGTTACGAACCAGCAGGCTCGTACCGAGTTCCGCCTCCAATCGGCGCATCCGCGCACTGAGTGCGGGCTGCGCGATACCGATCCGTGCGGCCGCGCGGGTGAAGTTCAACTCCTGCGCCAGCACCAGAAAGTACCGCAGGCTCACCGTATCCGGCGCCACATGCCCTCCCGGTCAATTGATAACGATCCGTTCTGAGTCTATCGCGTCCCGGTCTTTCCCCCGACCACGCATCAGGCCCTAACCTGCACATATAACGATTCAACCGACCGCGGTACTGGACACCGCACTCACACACCGGGAGGCAGTCGTGCACAAGTTGGTAGTCCTATATCCCAAGCCCGCCGACCCTGACCACTTCCGCGACTACTACGAGACCAACCACCTTCCACTGGCCACGAAAATGCCCGGCCTGCTTGCGTGGCGCTACAGCTTCGACGTGACAGCGACCAACGGAGAATCGCCGTATTTCGCGGTCTTCGAAGGCGACTTCGCTGACGCCGCCGCCATGGACGCGGCGCGGGCATCGCAGCAAGGCCAGCGGGCGGCCGCCGATGTCGTCAACTACGCCACCGGCGGTGTGGTCGTCATCGACTATCCGGTGCAGGACGGCACCGACTGAGGCAGGACGGTACGCTCCGGGACGCGTTCGGCCGGCCGTTGCGGCCAGGTCCCGGCTATCGACGGAACGCCGTTCCCAGTTGCCGTTTCGTAGAGCGCCAAAGGTGGGCCGATGTCCTGGCCGGCGATGACGAAGTTTTCCGACCAAACTGGTCAGCCTCGGGCAAGGGCATCGTCGCTGTCCAGGATGAATACGCAACGCCCAACCCGCTAGCTCGAACGCACTACATTGCCGCATACCGCGCTGACCGGAACGGCCAACCCTGCAGCCCGAGCACCGCGGACATCGTCCGACAACGACTGAGCCCCGCCCGGTATCCGGACGGGGCTCGCTCAGCTCGCGGGCCTCTCACCAGGCCATGAGCACCTACTTGTTCTTCGACGGTGACGCTACTCCGCTTCGGAATTCGACTACGTCGCCGTCGGCCATGACGTAGTCCTTGCCTTCCATGCGGACCTTGCCGGCGGCCTTGGCGGCTGCCATCGAACCTGCGGTTATCAGGTCGTCGTAGGCCACCACTTCGGCCTTGATGAAGCCGCGTTCGAAGTCGGTGTGGATTACGCCTGCGGCCTTGGGGGCGGTGTCGCCCTGGTGGATTGTCCAGGCGCGGGCCTCTTTTGGACCGGCGGTGAGGTAGGTCTGCAGGCCGAGGGTGTGGAAGCCGGTGCGGGCCAGGGCGTGCAGGCCGGGTTCGGATTGGCCGATGGATTCGAGGAGTTCCAGGGCGGATTCGTCGTCGAGTTCGAGGAGTTCGGCTTCGACCTTGGCGTCGAGGAAGACCGAATCCGCCGGTGCGACAGCGGCTTTCAGCTCGGCGACCTTCGCCTCGTCGGTGAGCACCGATTCGTCGGCGTTGAAGACATAGAGGAACGGCTTGGTGGTGAGCAGCGAAAGTTCTTTCAGCAGTTCGCCGTCCAGCTGGGCGCGCGCGGAGAACAGCGTCCTGCCGCTGTCGAGGACTTCCTGGGCGGCCTTGGCCGCATCGAGCAGCGGCTTGCGGTCCTTCTTGACCTTGGCTTCCTTCTCGAGGCGCGGGATGGCCTTCTCCAGGGTCTGCATATCGGCGATGATCAGCTCGGTCTCGATCACCTCGATATCCGCGAGCGGGTCGACCCGCCCGTCGACGTGCACCACGTCATCGTCGGCGAAGACCCGAACCACCTGGCAGATGGCATCGGCTTCGCGGATATTGGCGAGGAACTTATTGCCGAGTCCAGCGCCCTCGGATGCGCCCTTGACGATGCCCGCGATATCGACGAACGACACCACCGCGGGCAGGATGCGCTGGGAGCCGAAGATCTCGGCCAGCTTGTCCAGGCGCGGGTCGGGCAGCGGCACCACCCCGACGTTCGGCTCGATCGTCGCGAACGGGTAGTTCGCCGCCAGCACGTCGTTCTTGGTCAGCGCGTTGAACAGCGTCGACTTTCCGACGTTGGGCAGGCCGACGATTCCGAGGGTGAGACTCACGAGGAACAGAGTCTACGCGGCGCGCCCGCTCGTCTCGCCCGCAGGCCATCGGCCGCCAACCGCCGGGTCGGCGCGGATAACCCGCTGGCCGGGTGGGCTCGCATGCGCGCGGCCCATGCCCGGCGAGCGGCATCGGCGTCAGGGGATCAGGATGACCTTGCCGAGGTTCGAGCGGTTCTCGATGACGGCGTGTGCCTCGGCGGCTTCTTCGAGGGGGAACTCCGCGTGGACAGCGGGGCGGAGTTGGCCGGAGGCGAAGTATTGCCACAGTTCTTGGCGCCAGTGTTCGTACAGGTCCGGGGAGTTGCGGGCGATACGGGCCATTTGAAAGCCGATGACCGATTTGGCGCCGACGAGCAGGTCGTAGGCCTGGATGGTGCCGCCACCGGAGCTGTAGGCGACGAGTCGGCCGCCGGGGGCAACGGCGGCGACGGCCGGGGTGAGGAGATCGCCGCCAACCGCGTCGAGGACGTAATCGACTGGGTCGCCCCAGGATTCGTGGTCGTAGGCGACTACTTCGTCGGCACCGAGGTCGCGCAGGAAGTCGGCCTTGGCGATATCGGAGACCGCGGCGACCACCCGTGCGGCGCCGCGCACGCGCGCCAACTGCAGGGCGAGGTGGCCGACACCGCTGGCGGCGGCGGTGATCAGGGCTGATTCGCCCGGCTTCGGGTTCGCGGCGTCGAGCGCGCCGAGCGCGACCAGACCGCTGCGGACGAGTGCGACGGCATCGACGGCCGAGGCGCCGTCCGGAATCGGCGAGGCCATCGCCGCGGAGAGCAGGGCGTAGTCGGCGTAGCCGTGGCCGAAAACCATACCGGTCACCCGGTAGCCGGGCATGCAGCTGGTGACGCCATCCCCGACCGCGACCACCTCACCCGCGATCTCGCCGCCGAGCGCGATCGGCTCGCGCGGTTCGCGCACCTTGCGGACCACCGGCAGGGTCACACCAACCGCATCGACCCGGACCAGCAATTCACCCGGGCCGGGCGTCGGCACCTCGGCCGATACGACCTCGAGTACTTCCGGACCACCGCCGCGCTGGTATTGCACCCGCCGCATCACACCTCCAAGAACGTTAGAAGCGGTAACGGTAACCGGCCACGACCCCATCTCACAGCGCGTCACCGACTCGAGTGCGCTATCTCACCGTCATGTGGAGGCGGTCGTCACAACGGTGACTGCTGCTCCGTTCAACCACCGTCGACAGCCGAGAATCCGAGCCCGCGGACGAGCCGCGCCAGGCTCCGGGCGAGTTCGTGGGAGCTGCTGTCGCATCGGGACCGGCGGCATAGAACCAGCGAGCCCACAGACCAGCACCCACCAGAATGCGGCCACATTCACCACAGCTGCCGTCACACCGAGACCAGCCGCACAGAACCAGCGAGCCCACAGACCAGCACCCACCAGAATGCGGCCACATTCACCACAGCTGCCGTCACACCGAGACCAGCCGCACAGAACCAGCAAGCCCACAGACCAGCACCCACCAGCCTGCAGCCGCATTCACCACAGCTGCTGTCACATCGAGAGCGGCCGCACAGAACCGCAGGAATGCCTGGTGGAAGCAGATGCCGTCGAAGATTACGGCCACAGTGTCGACATCGGCTTCGGAGGCGACGCACCGAGTTGCAGTTCGGCACGCAGGTCGATCCACCAGCACAGCGACGTCGCCAGCTGTCTCGCCTTGCGATAGCGGCCGGGCGGCGTAGCGTTCCGGATGTGGAGCCGACCACCGAAGTGGTGACGGCACGTCCGGCACCGGCGCTCGCGGCGTTCATCGATGGCTACGTCGGGTATCGACTGTGCGGGTTCGCGCCCGGACTGCATCGGGGGCTGCCGTCGCGGCATATGACGTTCATCGTGTCCATCGGGCCGAGCATCGACGTTGTCGCACAGACCGATTCGCGGCAGTCGCCAGCGGACTACCGGTGTGTGCTGAGCGGGTTGCAGGCCAGTTCGGCGGTCATCGCACACAACGGGTATCAGGAGGGGATCGGCATCGAGCTGACGCCGCTCGGGAGCCGGGCCCTGTTCGGGATGCCCGCGAGCGCGCTGTGGAACACCTCGGTGGAATGTGCCGAGGTGACGGGGCCGGTCGGGCGTCAGCTGTGGGAGCAACTGCAGGAGCTGAGCACCTGGTCGGATCGCTTCGCCGCCTGCGACCGGATCCTGACCGCACTGGCCTGCCACGATCGCTTGGTGACACCCGAATTGACTTGGGCCTGGCGGAGTTTGGTCGAAACCGACGGTGCGGCGCAGATCGGTTCGCTGGCCGAGGATATCGGCTGGAGCCGCCAGCATCTGGCCCGCCGATTCGGCGCGGAGTTCGGCCTCGGCCCGAAGCTCGCCGCCCGGGTCGCCCGATTCGAACGAGCCAGGCGGATGATCGGACACACACCGTCCTACGTGACGATCGCCCAGGTGGCCGCGACCTGCGGATACTACGACCAGGCCCACCTGAATCGCGATTTCGCGGAACTGGCCGGTTGCAGCCCGACGGTATGGCTGGCGGAGGAGATTCCATCCGTCCAAGACCCGGAGGGGTCCGGCGAGTGAGGCTGGATCCATGACGACACCAACGAATTCCGCACCGACCACAGCGACCCGCACCGCCGTCTGGCCGTGCCTCAATTTCACCGACGCTCGCGCGGCGGTGGCGTTCCTGACCAGCGCATTCGGCTTCGAAGAGACCGCGCTCTACGCCAGGGAGGGCGAACCGTCGTTCATCGAGCACGGTCAGCTGCGCTGGCCGCTCGGCGGCGGCATCATGTTCAGTTCCATCGGCAAGGGCGATAACCCGTTCTGTGAGCGGGGGCCGGGCACCGATTCGATCTATCTCGTCTGCGAGGACCCCGATGCCCTGCACGACCGCGCCGTCGCCGCGGGCGCGCAGGTGGTGCGCGGACTGCGCGATGAGGACTACGGATCACGCGGCTTCACCGTCCGCGATCCAGAGGGCAATCTGTGGAGCTTCGGCACCTACTGGGGCGAGTAGACGAGCGTCGGCGTCCGGTCGCGGAAACGGCGATAGGCCGCGGCCGACGTCACCGTCAACGACCGCCGAGACCGGACGCCGCGATGCCGCGCACGAACGCACGTTGCGCGATCGCGTAGACCACCACCAGCGGCAGCAGAACGACCACGGCCGCGGCCATGAGGATCGGCCATTGCGTGTGGTACTGACCTTGCAGCCGAACCAAACCCAAAGTGGCGGTGGCGATATCGTTGCGTTGGATCATGATCAGCGGCCACAGGAAGTCGTTCCAGACGGTGATCCAGGTGAGCACGCCGAGCACCATGAGCGCAGGACGGGTGTGCGGCAGTAACACGCGCCAGAACACCTGCCAGGTGGTGCAGCCGTCGACGATCGCCGCCTCCTCGAGCTCGGCGGGCAGCGTCCGGAAGAACTGGCGCATCAGATAGGTGCCGAAGGCGCTGCCGAACAGGCCCGGAACGATCATCGCCCATGGCGTGTCCACCCAGCCGAATGCGCGCATGAGCAGAAATTGCGGGATCACGGTTACCGTCAGCGGCACCATCAGCGTGCCGAGATAGGCCAGGAACAGCACGTCTCGTCCGCGAAATCGCAAGCGCGCGAACGCGTATCCGGCCAGCGAGCAGAAGAACACCTGCCCCGCCGTGACGCACAGTGCATAGCTTGCGGTGTTGGCCAGCATCCGCCCCAGCGGCAGTAGTTCGAAAACCTTCCCGTAGTTGGACCACTGCGGGCGCGCGGGAATCAGCGTCGGCTCGGTGATCTCGCCATCACGCTTCAGCGAACCCGACAGCGCCCACAGGATCGGCCCGAGTGCGCACCAGGCGATGCCGATGAGTGCCACGTAGGTCAGAACACCACGCATCGTGCGGCGCACAATGGCCCGCTCCACCCGTCCACGAGTTGGCCGCGCGCTGCTCGCAGCGGGTGTACTACCGATGCGCCGCACCGGAAGCGATCGCCGCACCATCTCCGACGTACTCACAACTCCACCTCCGCCCGCCGCGCGAACCGCAACTGCAACAGCGTCAGCACCAGCAGAATCGCGAAGATCACCCACGCCAGCGCCGCGGCATAACCGACCTCGTAGAACCCGAAGGCGTTCTGGAACAACATGATTCCGAGCAGATAGGTCCCCGTCTCCGGCCCGCCATTGCCACCGGTCAGCGCATAGGCCTGATCGAAGGCCTGCACCGAATTGATAATCGTGATGACGAAGACGAACGACAGCGGCCCGCGGATCAAGGGCAGCGTGACCGACCAGAACCGGCGCAGCGCCCCCGCCCCATCGATGCGCGCTGCCTCGTACAGCGTTTCGGGCACCCCCTGCATCGCCGCGAGCAGGATGACCGTCGCGAAAGGCACGCTCTTCCATACGGTCACGACGCTCAGCGATATCAGCGCCTGATCCGGATCGGTCAGCCACGGCACCGGATCGATGCCGACCCAGCCCAGCATGATGTTGAGCAACCCGTCATCGGTGGTGAACATGAAGCGCCACACCACCGCCATGGCGACGGTCGAGGCAACCAATGGCAGGAATGCGATGGTCCGAAAGATGCCGATACCGGCCAACTTCTGATTGAGCACGGCCGCGACCGCCAGCCCGATCACCACCGTCGGCACCAGTGTCAGCACGGTGAATACCGCGGTATTGCGTAATGCGATGAGGAACAATGGATCCGATGTGAACAGCCGCCGATAGTTCGCCACCCCGACGAAGCGCGGCGCACTGAACAGATCCCACGAGTGCAGACTCAGATACAGCGAAACCGCGAGCGGAAACAGCAAGAACACCAGCACCGCGGCCACATTCGGCGCCACGAACGCCCATCCCGCCCGCTCCCGCCGCCGCGCCAGCCGCCCCCGCTCATGCGACTCCACGCGGCGGGGCCTTCGTACGGTCCGCCGCCGTGTGCCGATCGATACGCGCGATTGTGTTGGGGTCATGAGGGATCCAGGAGGGTGTCGATGTCGGCGGTCAGGGATGCGCTGATGGAATCGGCGGTGGCGGCGCCACGCAACACGCGGTTGCCGCCGCGCTCCAGCAATGCGGAAACCTTGCCCCAGACCGGGGTAACCGGTAGCGGGCGCGAATTCTGCGGCCCCTCCGTGAAAACCTGGAGGTTGCGTATCTCGCGGTGAACGGCCGCGAATCCGGGTGACCCCATCGCCGATTTCAGCACGGGTACGAATAATCCAGAGGCTGCGATAATGCCCTGCCCCACCGGACCGGTCGCGAATTTGACGAATTCCCAAGCCTGTTCGATGCGTGGACTATCGGCGGCAATCGACAACCCGGTGCTGCCCACATCGGTGATCGCCCCGGGGCCGCCGTGTGGCCCGACCGGCAGCACCGTGACATCGATGGGCAGATCAACTTGTCCGGCGAATTCGGAATACAGCCAGTGCCCGCCCATCGCCATGGCAGCACGGCCGCGCCGGAACAGATCCGGTGCCGAAACCGACTGCTGGTCCGCGACTTTCGGCGCAACCCCATGGCGCACCGCCAGATCGGCATAGAACTGGAACCCCTCGGCGAACCGGGGATCACCGAGATTTGTCCTGGTCGGGTCCACCGATGGCGTGAACCATTCCGCCCCATTGTTCATCCCGAAGCAAGCGGCCGAGAAGTACGGCACCCATGCGTCGGCAAAGCCCCACTGCCGGGTCCGGCCGGAGGGATCGCGGTGTGTGAGTGCCTTTGTGGCATCGAGGAATTCGGCGAACGACCAGGCCTGCGACCACCGAGTCGGTGCACTGAGTCCGGCTCGGGCGAACAGCTCCCGGTTGTAGTAGAGGAATACCCCCGACCACTGCTCCGGCAGCGCATACTGCCCACCGGCATAGGTGAAGGTGTCGTACAGCGTCGGGTAACTGTCGGCGCGCAGTGCCGCGGCGTATTCGGGCTCCCGATCGAGCAGGGTGCGCAGATCCAGCAGCACCCCGCGCTCGGCGAGTCCGGCGTAGAGCAACTCCCACGCCATCATGACGTCCGGACATTTACCGCCCGCGCAATAGGTGAGCATCTGCTGCAGTGGGTCGGGTCCGGACATGATGGTGCGAATCCGGATGTCCGGGTGCCGCTTCTGAAATTCGTCGATGATCCTCAGCCGGACCCGCGCCTCCTCCGACCGGGCCTGGAAGAAGAAGGTCAGCGCGTCGTCGTCGGATCCGCAGCCGGTGGCGGCGAGCAGCGGCGCGGCGAGCACCGAGCCGAGCAGCGTGCGCCTGCGCAAAAAGGCCCTCCTCCAGGCGGATGTGGAGCTTGGCGGAATCGCATGGCAGCATACGTTCGGCAACACCGAGGTGACGGCCGACACACGAACAAAACTTAACGTTGTCCAAAGCCGAAGGAAAACGGCCGCGATCGGCATCACCAATCGGATACGTTGTCACGAGTTCGAGCAGCATCCTGCGCGTTTTTCAGGAGAGTAGACCGATGGCGACAATCGAATATTTGCGGACGGATCCCGATCTGCCGCCCGTCGGTGTGATCGATCGATCACCGATCACACCACGGAAGAAGGCGATCTTCGGGGCCATCGCGGTCATCGGCGCGATCGCCTGGGCCGTCCTCGCCATCTCGCGCGGTGAGAATGTCAATGCGGTATGGATCGTCGTCGCGGCGATCTGCACATATGCGACCGCGTACCAGTTCTACGCCAGGCTGATCGAATACAAGATCGTCAAGCCGCGCGACGATGTGGCCACGCCCGCCGAGGCCATGGAGAACGGCAAAGACTACATGCCGATGGATCGGCGGGTGCTCTTCGGACACCACTTCGCCGCCATCGCCGGTGCCGGTCCGCTGGTGGGACCGGTGCTGGCCGCCCAAATGGGTTATCTGCCAGGCACGATCTGGATCATCGTCGGCGTGGTCGCGGCCGGTGCGGTGCAGGACTACCTCGTGCTCTGGGCCTCGTCCAAACGTCGCGGTCGCAGCCTCGGGCAGATGGCCCGCGATGAGCTCGGCCCGATCGGCGGCGTCGCCGCGATCATTGCCGTGCTGGTGATCATGATGATCCTGCTCGCGGTGCTCGGCATCGTTGTCGTGCAGGCGCTGGCCGCGGTGAAGGGGCCCGACGGTGCGCTGCACGGCGGCAGCCCGTGGGGTGTGTTCTCCATCGGCATGACCATCCCGATCGCGCTGTTCATGGGCCTGTATCTGCGGTTCCTGCGGCCCGGCCGGGTCGGTGAGGTTTCGGTGGTCGGCTTCGCGCTGTTGCTGTTCGTGATCATCTCCGGGCGCTGGGTGTCCGAATCCGGTTGGGGCCGTGACCTGTTCACCCTGTCCGGCACCACCATCGCCTGGCTGCTGATCATCTACGGTTTCATCGCCTCGGTGCTGCCGGTCTGGCTGCTGCTGGCACCGCGCGACTACCTGTCGACCTTCATGAAGATCGGCACCATCGGCCTGCTCGCCATCGGCATCGTGATCACCATGCCGGTGCTGAAGGCGCCAGCGGTATCGCAGTTCGCGTCCAACAGCAACGGTCCGTCCTTCGCGGGCAGTCTGTTCCCGTTCCTGTTCATCACCATCGCGTGTGGCGCGCTGTCGGGATTCCACGCCCTGGTCTCCTCCGGCACCACACCCAAACTGTTGGAGAAGCAGTCGCATGCGCGGATGATCGGCTACGGCGGCATGCTGATGGAGTCGTTCGTCGCGGTCATGGCGATCATTACCGCGAGCATTATCGACCAGCACCTGTACTTCGCCATGAACGCGGGCGCCGGACTCACCGGCGGCACCGCCGAGAAGGCCGCCGCCTACACCAATTCCCTTGGCCTGAGCGGTGATCCGATAACCGCGGGTGAACTCACTCAGACCGCCAAGGACGTCGGCGAGACCAGCATCATCTCGCGCACCGGTGGCGCGCCGACGCTGGCGATAGGCATGTCCCAGGTGATGTCGGACTTCCTCGGCGGCTCCGGGTTGAAGGCGTTCTGGTACCACTTCGCGATCATGTTCGAGGCGCTGTTCATCCTCACCACCATCGATGCGGGTACCCGCGTCGCGCGCTTCATGCTCTCGGATTCGCTCGGCAACCTCGGTGGTCCGGCGAAGAAGTTCAAGGATCCGTCGTGGCGGCCCGGTGCCTGGCTGTGCTCGGCCATTGTGGTCGCGGCCTGGGGTTCGGTCCTGCTGATGGGTGTGACCGATCCATTGGGCGGCATCTACACGCTGTACCCGCTGTTCGGCATCTCCAACCAGTTGCTCGCCGCCATCGCGCTCACCGTCGTGCTGACCATTCTGATCAAGAAGGGCTTGGTGAAGTGGGCCTGGATTCCGGCGCTGCCGCTGATCTGGGATCTGACGGTGACGATGACCGCGTCCTGGCAGAAGATCTTCTCCGCCGATCCGAAGCTCGGATACTGGAAGCAGCACAGCAACTACAGCGCCGCACGCGACGCCGGAAAGTTGTTGGCGCCCGCCAAGAATGCCGACGATATGGACAAGATCGTGCGCAACACGTTCATCCAGGGCAGCCTGTCGGTCATCTTCGCGGTGCTGGTACTGATCGTCGCGGTGGTCGGTGCCGTGGTCTGCTTGCGTGCCTGGCGCGCGGGCGGCGGACCGAGCAGCGAATCACCGGACGAACCGTCGAAGATCTTCGCACCGCGCGGCTTCATCGCCACTGCGGAGGAGAAGGCGGTGCAGAAGGAATGGGATGCCCTGATCGAATCGGGGCAGGTCCGCGCGCCGGGCGCCGCGCACACCAGGGGCGCAGCGGCGGAACCAGCGGGGCCAGCGGCACATTGACCGCAGCAGCGCAGCCCAGTGACGGCCGGTCGCCTCGACCGGCCGTCATTCGGCGTTTGTGGACCGCCGCAAGTGCCGGTGCGACAAGGGTCCGCGCGGTCGGATCGTGGTTCGATGCGGTCCTCGGCGGACAGGATTACCAGCGCTATGTGGACCATCTGCAGCGCAACCATCCCGGATGTGAAATCCCGTCCGAACGCGAGTACTGGCGTCGACGACATGCCGACGCGGATCGCAATCCGCAGAATCGCTGCTGCTGAGCGCCGACCCGAACCCGTTCCGGTGCGGGACTATTCGATGGTCAACTGAACCTTGCCGCCTTCGTGATCCAATAGCCAGCGTTTGACCGGCAGCCCCCAGCGGAAGCCGCCGAGCGCACCGCCGATGCGCAGGACCCGGTGGCACGGTACGAAAAGCGCCGCGGCATTGCGGCCGCAGGCGTTGGCGGCAGCGCGGGTGGCATCGGGACGGCCGGAGAGCGCGGCGTATTCGGTATAGGTGACCGGATCGCCCGCGGGGATCTTGCGCAGCACTTCCCATGCGTGCATGAGAAATTCGCCGGATCGCTGACGCACCGCGATCGGATCGATCGCGGTCAGCTCACCGCGGTGATACGCGGCAATCGCGCGGGTTACCGCGCCGAGTTCGTCGCGTCGGCGCAACTGGTCCGGACGCAGGCCCGGGTGGATCAGCTGCCGCAGATCCTCGGCGTCGGCGGTCCAGCCGGACGCCAGTACGGCGCCCTCGGCGTCGACCAGTGCGGTGAACGGGCCGATCGGCGTGTCCGATGTCGCGAAATCGGTCGGCGCATTCACAATTCGGTCTTCGCTTTCGCTGCGGCGACGGACTTCGTCGCGGGTGACTTCGGCTGGCCGGTTTTTCGACCGGCGAGCGCGGCCTTCCACAGTTGCATGGACAGATACGAGCGCCACGGCGCCCAGCGCGCGGTATCGGACAGGTCGACACCGAGCAGGGTGGCGCCTTGGCGGACAACGAGATCGGTGTCGAGCAGGACATCCGGATCGGCCAGCAGCCGCATGGTCACGTAATCGGCGGTCCACGGTCCGACGCCGTCCAGGGCCAGCAGTTCGCGGCGCAAGTCGGTGGCGGTGCGGCCCTGGTGCAGTACCAGGTCGCCGGAGGCGAGGGCCGAGGCGACGCCGACAATCGATCGGATCCGGCGCGCCGGACCGGTCAGCACCTCGGCCCCGCGTTCGGCGATCACGGCCGGGGTCGGGAACAGCCGCGATACCGGTCCATCGATCGGCTCACCGAGCGCCTCGACCAGCCGGGCGGTATGGGTCGCGGCGGCCGATACCGAGATCTGCTGTCCGATCATGGTGCGCAATAACAACTCCGGGCCGTCGAGGCAGCCGGGCACCCGGATGCCGGGGGTGAACGGCGGACGTGCGCCGGCACGGCGGGCGGTGGTCGCGCCGACATTAAAGGCGTGATCGGCCGGTGCCGCACCGGCATCCGGGAGATCGCGCGCCGATGCTACGACGACATCGGCATCGGCCGGCACCACACCGAGCGCCTCATCGATGCCGATCGGGTCGGCGTCCAGATCCAGCAGGTGCCGCAGTCGGGCGACGGTCGGGGCGAGATCGCGCATATCGTGCAGGGACAGTTCGGCGCGCACGTGATCGCGCTGGAAGCTCAGTCGCGCCATCGCATGCCCGTGCGGGGTCCGCAGACTGCGGGTGTAGGCGCGCTCCTCCCACAGCTCCATACCCGGCGAAACGTGCGCCGAGAGAAACCACTCCAGCCAGCCCTGATCCAGGGGTTCCCGAAATGGCAGGCGCAGCGTCAGCGAACCGTTGGCGGCGGGCACGGCGGGATTTCCCGAGCGGTACACCCGCTGTGCCTCGGTGCGCATGGTGGTGGGGCTCACCGCGAATACCTCGCGGACGGTGTCGTTGAACTGGCGAATGCTGGCGAATCCCGCCGCGAAGGCGATATCGGACATCGGCATATTCGTCGTCTGGATGAGCAGCCGCGCGGTGTGCGCGCGATGCGCCCTGGCCAGCGCCAGCGGACCGGCGCCGAGTTCGGTGGTGAGCACCCTGGTCAACTGGCGCTGTGAATAGCCGAGGGTGGCGGCCAATGCGGGCACGCCGCCGCGCTCGATGACGCCGTCGCCGATGAGCCGCATCGCCCGCGCGGCCAGATCGGCGCGGGTATTCCACAGCGGCGACCCGGGTGCGGCATCGGGCAGACAGCGGCGGCAGGCCCGGTATCCGGCCTGCTGTGCGGCCGCGGCCGTCGGCAGGAACGTCACATTCGTCGGCTTCGGCGTGATCGCCGGACATGAAGGGCGGCAATAGATTCCGGTAGTCCGCACTGCGGTGAAGAACTGGCCGTCGAATCGGGAATCCCGGGTCGACACCGCCCGATAGCAGCGCTCGAAATCCAAAGCCGTGATCGTCACCCAATCCACAATGTCAGTAACCCGCGCCTGACGCTAGCGGAAATCTGCCATAAACCCCTATGGTATGCGCGGACGACGCACACCATCGAGAACACCTGCTCGAGGTCTACGTCACCTTGTTCGACGGTGGCCTGCCTGCGCCGCGGTATGAGCACGTCACCGAGAAGCCCGAGCCGTGGCCGCTGGAACCGGAGGAGAATCTGGCGCTCGTCGCGCTCGGCCAGCCGCACCTCTACCAGGAGCGCTGGCCACAGCCGTGGACCTCATTCTCCGGCGGCGACGCGCGGGTTCCCGGCTTCCGCAGTTGCCAGCGCGTGTGGTCGGCTCAGGCGACGGTGGTGCGCAGTTGGGAGCCTGCTCGGCCACGGATGACGTGCAGGCGGCTCGGGATGCGCTGGCGCATTTCATCGACATGGCTGACCAGACCGACCACCCGCCCGCCCGCCCGGAGTTCGTCGAGGACGCCCATGACCGCGTCGAGGGTATCGGCATCCAGGCCACCGAAGCCCTCGTCGATGAAGATGGTGTCGAGGACCACGCCGCCGGATTCGGCCGCTACGGTGTCGGCGAGGCCGAGGGCCAATGACAGTGCGGCCATGAAGGTTTCGCCGCCGGAGAGGGTTTTGGCGGGGCGGATGGCACCGGTGTAGTCGTCGCGGATATCGAGGCCGAGGCCGCCGCGTCGGCCGCGTGGACCCGCCTTGTCGGAGTGCACGAATTCGTAGCGCCCACCCGACATTCGGCGCAGCCGAACCGAACCCGCCAGCGCCACTTCCTCCAGCCTGGCGGCCAGCACATAGGAGCGCAGCGACATTCGGCGGTTGTTCTCGCCGCGCCCCGCCACCACCTCCGCGAGCCCGGCCAGCTCGTCGTGGGCGCGCTGCACCGGGGCGATGCGGTCGACCGCGGCCCACAGCTGTCCGCCCAAGTCCTCCAGAAGCTTCACCCGGCGAGTTGCCTCGGCATTGGCGGCAACCGCGGTGTTCAGCTGGGCCTGTGCGGCAGTCACCGCCGCCGCCAGCTCGTCGAGATCGCCGGGTTCGGCAGACGCCGCGGCCTGGATCTCCGGTTCGGCGAGGACGGCCTCGGCATGTGCGCGGGCGCGGTCGGCGGCGACCAGTTCCGCCTCGATATCGTGCTGGCGCTGCGGGGTTCGCGATGCGGCGGTGACGACTCGGGCGTAGGCGGTCAAGAGGGCGACATCGTCACGCGGTGACGCATCGGCTCGGCCATCGACCTGCTCGGCGATGAAACCCGCGGCCAGCGCGAGACTTTCGACGCGGTCGGCAATGACGGTGACTTGTTCGGCGGCGGCCGACGCGTCAGTGCGGGCGTCGCGCAAGGCGGTCGCGTCGCCGATCAACGTGTCGAGTCGGCCGCGGCGGCGGTCGATGGTTTCGTCGGCGCCCGCGGCGGCGCGCAGGCGGTCGGTGAGTTCGCTGAGACGGGTGGTCGCGGCGGCGATGCGAGTCGTGACAGTGCTGCGGCGGGTATCGGATTCGCGCAGTTCGTCGTGCAGGCGGGTTTCGTCGGTGCGCAGGCGGGTCAGTTCGGCGGTGAGACTGTCCGAGAGGGCGGCGAGTTCGGCGGCGTCCTGGTAGCGGTCGGTGGCGGCGCGCAGGGCGGCGGCCAGTTCGACGCGGTCGGCGTCGCCGCCGCGTGCGATGATCGCCTCGATTTCGCGTTCCAGACCGGTAATGCGGGCCAGCACCCGGTCGCGGGCATCCTCGGCCGCGCGTTCGCTGGCGGCGGCCGCGTCCTCGGCCTGCTTCGATACCGCGCTCTGTGTCGGGCGGGCCGGTGCGGGGTGATCGGCGGATCCGCATACCGCGCAGGGCCGTCCGTCGGTCAATTGACCGGCGAGTTCGGCGGCCATACCGGCCAGCCTGCGCTCGCGCAGTTCGAGCACCCGCTCTTTGGCATCGAGGTGTGCGGCACGAGCCGATTCGAATTCGATGCGGGCGTGGTCGAGAGTTGTCCTGCGACCGGCGAGTTCGACGGCGGCAGCGGCAGCGGTTTGCAGCCGTTCGCATTCGGCGGTCAATGTGGGCAGCGCGGCCGCGGCCGCGGTGGTTTCGCGCAGCCGGGCCTCGATGGTGGCGATCGATTCGGGCAGTTGCCGACGCAGCCGGTTCAATTTGTCCACCCGACCGGTCAGTGCGACATCCTCGTCGCGCAGCGTTGCCAGTTCGGACGTGAGCCGGGTCGCGGTGGTCGCGTCGGCACGCACCTCGTCGAGCGCGCCGATCTGGGCGCTCCACCGTCGAATGGCCGCATCGACATCGGCGGCCGCGTCGACGGTCGGCATTGCGTCCGGACCCGGCTCGACCGAGATCAGTTCGATGCCCGCGATATCGGCACCAGCGGGTTCGGCGAGCAGTGCGGCCAACCGTGCCGCGATGCGTTGCCTTTCGTCCGCCTTGCGCCTGGCCAGCACGACCGCGGCGCGCGCCGCATCGATCGCCTCGGCGACCGGCGCGGCCCGACGCGCCAGTTCGAGTTCGGCCTGCAGGTCGGCGCGGTGGTCGGCGGCGGCCGCGTATTCGTCGAGCCGCTCGCGGGCGGCGGCCATCCGGCGGCGCAGTTCGTGCAGGCGGCGCTGTTCCTCGGCCAGGGATCTCGTGCGCACCGATTCCTGTTGGCGGCGTTCGGCTTCCGCGGCCGTCGTGCTGAGGGCGGCGCGGGCGGTCGCGAGCAGATCCTGCGACCAGCCGACCGCCTCCAGCGGTCCGACAGATTCCGCCGCCGTCTCCCCCGCAGCCACCGCGACCTGCGCGATCAACCGATCGATGCCCTGTTTGCGCGATTCGATATCGGCGGCCGAGGCCCGCCGCTTATCGGCAAGCCACTGCTCGGCACTGCCGAATCGCTCGGTGTCGAAGAGCTTTTCGAGCAGCTTCTCCCGATCCTCGTTCTCCGCGCGCAGGAACCGCGCGAAATCACCCTGCGGCAGCAGCACGACCTGGAAGAACTGGTCCGCGCTCATGCCGAGCAGCCGGATGATCTCGTCCCCGATATCGGACAGACGAGCCAGGTTCGCGCCGCGCCCATCCAACCATTCCAACGTCGCGGCGGCATTCTCCTTCACCCAGCCGCTCTTGGCCCGCTTGCTCGGCCGCTGGAATTCCGGCGAGCGGGTCAACCGCACGCGCCGGCCGCCCAGCGTCGCTTCCAGCACCACGCGCGGTGGCGTCTGCTCATCGGCATGATCGGAATGCAGCCGCTTACTCTCGCCACGCGCGCCCGGCACACTGCCGTACAGCGCGAACGCGATCGCGTCGAGCACGGTCGTCTTGCCCGCCCCCGTCTGCCCGTGCAGCAGAAACAGCCCATCCGCACCGAGCGCGTCGAAGTCGACAACCGTGGTCTCGGCGAACGGGCCGAACGCGGTCATCTCCAGCCGGTGCAGCCTCATGCAGCGCCCCGCCGCGATCGACGGCCGCTCATGCGGACAGTTCCCCGGCCAGGGTTTCCACCGCGGCAACGACCCGGTCCGGTTCGGCGACAGCCGCGGCGAGTGCCCGTTCCAGCCAGGCCACTTCGCCCGCGGTCGGTTCGCCGCGGACATCGGCGAGGAAGCTCTGCGCTACTTCGGTATCGCGGCGTCCGTGCACGCGCTCACGGTAGCGCAGTTCCGGATTGCCTTCCGGGCGTGACCATTCCACGTGTACCGCATGCGGGAAGCGTTCGCGCAGTTTGCGCATGGCGTCGACGGGGCGGGCATAGTCGGTCAGCGTCGCCGAGACGTAGTGCTGTTCTGACTCGGAATAGGCGGCGGCAGTGAGCAATTCGTCAAGGGTGCTGGTGAGGCGGCTCAGGCCGCGCACGAGCGGCAGATCACGGCGCTGCACCGAGCACAGGCCGGTGGCATCCAGATCCACCAGCCATACCGCCTTGCGATGTGAGGTCTCGGCGAACGAATACGGCAGCGGAGAGCCGGAATAGCGCACCGACCCCGACAGCGTCTGCGGCGAATGCAGATGCCCGAGCGCCACATAGTCGATGCCGTCGAACGCCGACAGCGGAACCGTCTCCACGCCGCCGACCGAGATCGAACGCTCCGAACCGGTCGCCTCGCCACCGACCACGAATGCGTGCGCGAGCACCACCGTGCGAGTGTCCGGCCGCTCGGCGATATCGGCCCGGATCCGGCTCATCGCCGCATCCAGGATCTGCGCATGCGAACGCGCTTGCGGCACACCGAGTTCGGCACGGGTGATCTCCGGCTCCAGATAGGGGATGCCGTAAAAGGCGATCGCACCGTGCGCATCGGATAACAGCACCGGCCGATCGGCATCGGCGACAGTTGTGCGCAGGTGCAGCCCGCCCGCCGCCGCGAAACTCGCACCCGCACCGAGCCGCGTCGGTGAATCGTGATTGCCGGAGGTCGCGATGATCTGCGCCCCGGCCGCGCGGATGGCCTCGAAACCCTGGATACACACCGCGATCGCGTCGGCACTGGGAATGGACCGGTCGTACACGTCCCCCGGCAGCACGACGACGTCAACGGATTCCGCGGCCACCAATTCGGCAATGGCCGCGAGCGCGGCGGCCTGATCGGCGAGCAGATCGACCCCATGGAACGTGCGCCCGATGTGCCAGTCCGAGGTGTGCAGCATCCGCATGCCGCGAAACCGTAGGCGATGGCACCGACACACTTCAATTGCCCTGTTGAATTTGCCGTGCCAGCGCGGCGTGTTCGCGGCCCCCGAATGTCGGCATCGCGTTGCGATTCGATGAGGGGTGGTGATCGGGCGACCGGTGGGCCTCGCGTCCGAGCCGTCGAGACTCGCGACCGCGTCGCATGCGCTTCGACGACTCGGACGCGAGGCGGCCCACGAACTCCTCGCCCGTAAGACTGGCTGCGCAGTGGTTGCGAGTTCGGAAAGTCGCGATCGCCCAAGGTGGTCCCCCATCGGCGGGCAATATTTGCTGGGCGGCCCATACAACGAACTCCGCGGTCTGATCCAGCAGGGTCTGTGCATTTTCCGACGCGCTGCTGCCCGATAGCTCGCGGGTTTCGAATTTGTCGGTGCCATGCGGCACTATCTGCGCCATGACCGCACCGATGCTCGTCGCACTGATGCTGGTGTTCGTCGCGGGGGTAGGGCTCGGCTGGCTCGGACATGCCGCGCGCGCCGGGCAGCGAGCAACCGCCGCGGAGGCGAGACTCGCAGCCGCCACCGATAACGAGCGGTTACTGCGGCAATCGCTCACCGTGGCGAATGAGGATGCGGCACGCCGACATTCGCACGCCATCGGCGCCATGATCGATCCGCTGCGCGAGGCCGTCGGCGCGCTGAACCAGCACATCCAGCAGGTCGAACACCATCGCATCAACGCCTATTCGAGTCTGCGCGAACAGGTCGCAGGAATGCAGCGCACCTCACATCAGCTCACCAGCCAGACCGGTCAGTTGGTCGCCGCGCTGCGCGCGCCGCAGGTCCGCGGGCGCTGGGGCGAGATCCAATTGGAGCGCGTGGTGGAACTGGCGGGGATGACCAGGCACTGCGATTTCGACACCCAGGTGACCAGAGCCGCGCGCAGTGACGGCGGCACCGAGCGCACCGGCACGGTCCGACCGGACCTCGTGGTCGAGCTGGCGGGCGGCAGGCAGATCGTGGTCGACGCCAAGGTGCCGTTCACCGCCTACCTCGACGCCACCATGGCCGATGATCCGGACGAGCGCGCCGAACTGCTCGCCCGCCATGCCAAACATCTGCGTGCCCATATCGATCAGCTGGCCGATAAGGCATATTGGCTGGCCTTCGATCCGGCACCGGAGTTCGTGGTGCTGTTCGTGCCGGGCGATCCATTCCTCGACGCCGCACTGACGACCGACTCCGCTTTACTCGAATACGCCTTCGGCCGCAACGTGATACTCGCTACCCCAACGACACTGATCGCGTTACTGCGCACGGTCGCCTTCGGGTGGCGCCAGGAGGCACTGTCGCGCGATATGGCAACCGTTCAGCAATTGGGCCGCGAACTCTACAACCGGCTCGGTATGACCGGCCGACACCTGGACCGGCTCGGCGCGCAACTCGGTAAGGCGGTAGACGCTTTCAACTACACCGTCGCGTCGGTGGAATCGCGGGTGATGGTCACCGCGCGCAAACTTCACGACCTGGAGATAGCCGAACAGGAGGTGCCAGCAATCCAGCGCGTCGATTCGTGGCCGAGGGCGGTCGGCTTCGCCGACGCCGACGATTAGCCCGGGTGACCGCCGTGCCGTAACACCCCCCGACGCGGCGGCAGTTAGTGTCATAGTGTGGCTGCTTCCCAACGTGTGCGAACTCGGGTGCCCGCGCCGCATCGTTCGATCCTGCCCTCGGTGCCGGGAATCCCGGCCGGGGCAGCGGTCGGGATCGCGGTGGCGTGCACGTTCCTGGGGTTCCTGATCGATGCCCGCGGCGAGAACAACGAGCTGACCGGGACGTTCAACACGTTGTACGTCCTTGGCTGCGTCGCGGCTGTGCTTGCCGTTCGCTACCGCGGCATCTTCACGACGATGGTGCTACCGCCGCTACTGCTGTTCGTCGCGGTGCCGCTGGCCTATCAGCAGCTAACCGGTCACGCCTCGACCGGGCTCAAGGACATCCTGCTGAATCTGGCGATCCCATTGGTGAACCGCTTCCCGGTCATGGCGGTGGCCACCGTGCTGGTGCTGGCGATCGGCGCGGGTCGGATCCTGCTACACCAGCGCGACGAGGCCACCGAGCGCGCCGACGAATCCCGCAGGGGCACCAGCTGGGGCCGCAGCAATGCGCCGAAGCGTGCGCGCTCCGAAGGCACCAAGGGCGGCTCACTGGCCCATGCCGCGCGCCGCCGCCGCCGCCCGCAGGCCGATCCGGCCGACCTCGATACCGATCTGCATCTGCCGCGACCGAATCGGCGCGCGAATTCGGAAGTGGCGGAGACGCCGCCGCGCGTCGGCGGCACCGCGAAGAGCGGTCGGGGTGGAGAACGCCCGGCCCCCGAGCGCCGACCGAGCACCGCCCGCGGCGCCCGACCGGCGGCGGCAGCGCCACGGGGCGAGGGCGATTCGAACCGAGCCGCCCGACCGGCAGCGGCATCCACTCGGGCCGAGGGCGATTCGAACCGGGCCGCCACGGCACGACGGCGCGGCGAGGCACCGCCGCCGCATCCGCAGCCCAATGTCCGCTATCGCGAACGTGATTCGAGCCGGACCGAGCGACGGCGGCCGGAAAACCTCTAGCCGGATCGCCGAGCTCAGCGACGCGAAGTACGCAATTCCCTTGGCAGCGCGAAAACAAGCGTCTCATTGGCCGTTGTGACCGGCTGCACATCCCCGAACCCGTGCTCGGCCAGCAGATCCAGCACACCGCGCACCAGGATGTCGGGCACCGACGCACCGGAGGTGATGCCGATCGTGCGCACCCCGTCCAGCCATGCCAGATCCACCTCGCGAGCGAAGTCGACCAAGTGGGCGGCCTTGGCGCCCGCACCGAGTGCGACCTCGACCAACCGCACCGAGTTGGACGAGTTGCGCGAGCCGACCACGATCACCAGATCGCATTCCGGTGCCATCGCCTTCACCGCGACCTGGCGGTTCGAGGTGGCGTAGCAGATGTCATCACTCGGCGGATCCTGCAGCGCCGGGAACCGCTCGCGCAGCCGCTGCACCGTCTCCATGGTTTCGTCGACGCTGAGCGTGGTCTGTGAGAGCCAGATCACCTTGGACTCGTCGCGCACGGTGACCCGGTCGACCGAATCGGGACCGTCGACGAGCTGGACATGGTCGGGCGCCTCCCCCGCGGTGCCCTCGACCTCCTCGTGCCCCTCGTGGCCGATCAGCAGAATGTCGTAGTCGTCGCGGGCGAAGCGCTTGGCCTCCTGATGCACCTTGGTCACCAGGGGGCAGGTCGCGTCGATGGTGCGCAGATTGCGTGCGGCCGCCGACTCGTGCACCGCGGGTGAGACACCGTGCGCGGAGAAGACGACCAGTGCGCCCTCGGGCACCTCATCGGTCTCATCGACGAAGATGACGCCCCGCTCGCGCAGCGTCTCCACCACGTGGCGGTTGTGCACGATCTCCTTGCGCACATAGATCGGCGCACCGTGCTTGTCCAGCGCCTTCTCCACCGTCTCCACCGCACGATCCACGCCGGCGCAGTACCCACGCGGCTCGGCTAGCAGCACACGCTTGCCACCGTCGGCATCGGCGGATCCGGAACCGGCCGAGCGGGCGATTCCGACGTTCAATGGGATGGCCGAAGACATGCCACTCAGCTTACGTGCGACCGGTACATGTCGGACGGCCGGTCACCGCCCCGGCGACGTCATTCTCGACACACCGGCATGGAGCCCGGAAGGCGGCCCGATCATGCGGAACCCCCGGCGCGTGTGGTCGGGAAGTCGGCGGCGTAGCCGCGCGGGCCGGATAGATTGTGTGTCTGTGACACCAGTGCTTTGCATAACAACCCGTATCGGGCAGGCTAGGAGCATGTTTCGACCACCGTTCCTGGCCCGGGTCGCTGCCGGAGCCGCCGTATACGCCATCGAAGAAACGCGTCGGTTACCCACTGCCGCAATGAATTTCCCGATCACCGCGATCAGCCAGATGCTGCAGACCACCATGCACGTCCAGCAGTTCGTGACCAGCCTCGCCCTCAAGGGCGACGGCGTCTTCGACCGTCTCACCAGCTCTTCCGTCGAACAGCCCGAGTGGGCCACCTTCGACGAAGACGCGGAGCCCGAGTTCACCGCCACCGCGCGCGAGAGCCGCTTCGACCTGTATGCCCCCGAAGCCGAATTCGCCCCGCACGACACCCTGACCGCCGAAGCCGCCGCCCGCGCCGGTGAGCGCAATGGCCACACCGCCTCGATCCAGACCATCGCCGAGCCGGAAACCGAGGTCGCGGCCCCAGCGGCCGCCGAGGTCGCCGAACCCGAACCCGAGGTGGTCGAGCCCGAGGTGGCCACCCGGTACGACTACGCCAATATGACCCTGGCCCAGTTGCGCGCCCGCCTGCGCATGCTGACCGTCGAGGACCTGACCGCCCTGCTCGACTACGAGCAGCGCACCCGCGCCAGGGCGCCGTTCGTGACCATGCTGACGAATCGGATCGCCACCGTGCGGGCCCAGTGAATTCGACATCGCGCAGCGATTCGACGGAGGGGGGCGAACCCGCCGCGGCATCGTCGACGGTTGGCCGGGAATCTTCCGGCCAACCCCTGTGTGTCTACCCGGCCGCATGACACAGGACGGCTCCCCATTGACCGCTTCCCCCGCCAATTCCGCCGAGCACCCGATGCCGGTGCGCTCGGTATCCATCAAGGTCGCGCAATGGATCGATCGGCTCGGCAGCATCTGGGTGGAGGGGCAGATCACCCAGATCAATCTGCGGCCGGGCACCAGCACCGCATTCCTGGTATTGCGCGATACCTCCGCCGATATGTCGCTATCGGTGACCTGTCATCCGGACCTCATCCGCCGATCCGCGGTACCGCTGCAGGAAGGCAGCCGGGTGGTGGTCTACGGCAAACTCGCTTTCTTCACCGGTCGCGGCACGATTTCGTTGCGCGCCATGGAGATTCGCCCGGTCGGCATCGGTGAACTGCTGGCCCGCATCGAACGGTTGAAGGCACTGCTCGCCGCGGAGGGATTATTCGATCCCCGGCTGAAGCGGCCGATCCCGTTCCTGCCCAAGACAATCGGACTGATCACCGGTCGGGCCGGCGCCGCCGAACGTGATGTCCTGACCGTGGCCCGAAACCGCTGGCCCGCAGTGCGTTTCGAAATTCGCAATACCGCCGTACAGGGCCCGACCGCGGTGCCGCAGATGCTGCAGGCGCTGGCCGGGCTCGATCGCGATCCGACGGTCGAGGTCATCGTGCTCGCCCGCGGCGGCGGCAGCGTCGAGGATCTGCTGCCGTTCTCCGATGAGGCGCTGTGCCGCGCGATCGTCGCGGCGACCACCCCGATCGTCAGCGCGATCGGTCACGAACCCGATAACCCGCTCTGCGATCTCGTCGCCGATCTGCGCGCCGCCACCCCCACCGATGCCGCCAAGCGCATCGTGCCCGACGCGGCCGCCGAACTGGCGGGGGTCCGCGATATGCGCGCCCGTGCCGCCGCCGCGCTGCGCGGCTGGGTCGACCGCGAAACCAGGGCATTGGCGCAGCTGCGTTCCCGGCCGGTGCTCGCCGACCCACTGCGCGAACTGGACCGCCGCTACGACGAGATCGAGCGCCTGCGCTCGGCCACCCGCCGCACCGCCGAACAGCTGATCCGCACCGAAACCACCGCGACCCGCCATCTGCGCGAAAAACTCACCGCGGTGGGACCGGCCGCCACACTGGCCCGTGGCTACGCTGTCGTGCAGCGCGTCACCGGTAAGGAACGGCATGTGGTCCGGTCCATCCAGGACGCGCCCGCGGGCAGTCAGCTGCGGATCCGGGTCGCCGACGGCGCGATCACCGCCGCCGCGCTCGGGACCCAGGCCTTGGGCAACCCCGCACTCGCACCGAACAACACCGACACAGGGAGGAACTGACCTTGGCCGACTCCGGCAAGGACGACGAGCTGGCCGAGATCTCCACCTTCGGCTACGAACGCGCCCGCGACGAACTGGTCAACGTCGTGAAAATGCTCGAACAGGGCGGCCTCGATCTGGACGATTCACTGGCACTGTGGGAGCGCGGCGAAGCACTGGCCACCCGCTGTGAGGAACATCTCGCGGGTGCGCGCCAACGCGTCGAGAACGCGCTGTCCCGCACCGATCTCGAAGCCGACGAATGACCATCCGCCGCGCCACTCCCGATATCCGCACCGCCGACATGGCGGCCAGCCGCGAGTTCTATCGGCGGCTCGGCTTCGAGGAGGTGATGGATCTCGGCTGGGTGGTGACGATGGCATCCCCTCTCAACCCGACCGCCCAGGTGCTGCTCGTCGGACCGGAAGCCGAACGGCCGCAACCGGATATGAGCGTCGAGGTCGAAGATGTGGACGCAGTGCACGCGGCCATGGTCGCGGCGGGCGCGGATATCGTCTATCCGCTCCGCGATGAGCAGTGGGGTGTGCGCCGGTTCTTCGTGCGCGATCCCAGCGGGACGATTGTCAACGTGGTCAGCCACCGCTGAGTGGCGCGCTACTTCTGTAGCGGCTGGGCGGCGGTGATGGCGGCGGCCAGGGTGGTGAAGGCGGCGTGATTGCCCGCGCCGGTGATGAGGACCCGGGACCGGCCGAGGTCGGCGATCCAGGCGGACTCGGAGCCCTGCTCGGCGTACACCACCCACTTCTGGTCACCGACCTGTTCGGTGCCGGTGCCGTAGCGGGAACCGAGGACGAAGCGGGACAACGCTTCCTCAGTAGCGCTGCTCTGGCTCATCCGCATGTAGGTGCCCTGCGGTGTGATGTAGCCGACTGTGCTGACCGGACCCCCGCCACTGGTGGTGATGGTGTCGCGGCTACCGGAGTTGGGCGTCCAGCCGTCGGGCAGGCTCGGATTGCGGATCGGGAACGGCATCGACTTCGCGTCCACCGACAGCGCGGCGTTCACATCGAAGTGCGGTATCTGGCCCTGGGTCGGCCCCTTCGCGGCGAAGCTGCACTGACTGGCCAGCCCGGCGAAGACCACGGCGATCAGCACCAACGGGATCAGCGACCAGAACAGATCCCGGTAGTCGTTGAGGATGCGTGGTTTTTGGTACGACACGTCCCCAGTATCCACGCTCGACCCGGACCGGCTGAACCCAGAGGTGCTCCGCGATCTGGAACGGTAGTACCTGATCGGGAACGGTCGCGCTTCTGAGACAATCAGCGGTAGCAACGACCGTAGGAGGCACACCGTAATGACGGCATCTTCGCCCGCACCCAGCCGCCGCGAGGCGCCGGACCGCAACCTTGCGCTCGAACTGGTCCGGGTCACCGAGGCCGGTGCGATGGCCGCAGGCCGCTGGGTCGGCCGCGGCGATAAGGAAGGCGGCGACGGTGCGGCCGTCGACGCCATGCGGCAGCTGGTCAGCTCGGTTTCCATGCGCGGCATCGTGGTCATCGGTGAGGGCGAGAAGGACGAAGCGCCCATGCTCTACAACGGTGAACTGGTCGGCGACGGCACCGGTCCCGAGGTCGACTTCGCGGTCGACCCGATCGATGGGACCACGCTGATGTCGAAGGGTTCGCCGGGCGCCATCGCGGTGCTGGCGGTCGCCGAGCGCGGTGCCATGTTCGATCCGTCCGCGGTGTTCTACATGCACAAGATCGCGGTCGGCCCCGATGCTGCGGGTGTGATCGATATCTCCGTGCCGATCGCCGAGAACATCGCCCGGGTCGCCAAGGCCAAGAACGTCTCGAAATCCGATCTGACCGTCTGCATCCTGGACCGCCCCCGCCATGCCGAGCTGATCCAGCACGTGCGCCATGCGGGCGCGCGCATCCGGCTGATCTCCGACGGTGACGTCGCCGGCGCCATCGCCTGCGCCCGACCGGATTCCGGCACCGACATCCTGGTCGGCATCGGCGGCACCCCGGAAGGCATCATCGCCGCCGCCGCCATGCGCTGTATGGGCGGCGAGCTGCAGGGCATGCTCGCCCCGAAGGACGAGGAAGAGCGCCAGAAGGCGATCGACGCAGGCCACGACCTGAGCCGCGTACTCACCACCGAGGATCTGGTCGCGGGCGACAACGTCTTCTTCTGCGCCACCGGCGTCACCGATGGCGACCTACTACGTGGCGTGCGCTACTACGGCGGCGGCGCATCGACCCAGTCCATCGTCATGCGCTCCAAGTCCGGCACGGTCCGCATGATCGACGCCTACCACCGCCTCACCAAGCTCCGCGAGTACTCCTCCGTCGATTTCATCGGCGACGAGCACGCGGTGCCGCCGCTCCCCTGAGCGATAAATCCCTGACCGGTCGAGCCCGACCCGAACGATTCGGATCGGGCTCGACCCGTCTCGCATGCATGCTCGCGCCCGCCAATTACCGATCCGGAGTCGAGAAGCACCCCGGCAGTGCCACACACTTGGCGCTATCGCCACAGATTCCGTCAGGAGCTGCGGATACAGCGCATCATCGCCGCCCGGCCTCGCTACGCGGCGTACCAGCGCACATCCGATAGGGAATACCCGCTGCTCCGGCTCACGCCGCAGCGACTACGCGACGAGGGTGAGGTGCGCGGCCTCGACATTGGCGGCCTCGACATTGTCGAGCCCGCTCGCTCGGGTCAGCAGGCGGGCAATGGCCTCGGCGACCCGGGTCGGCTGCTCGAGAATCACCGAATGACCGGCGCCGTCGACCAGCACGAAATCCGAGTACGCGACGGCAGCCGCCATTGCGACGGAATGCGACGGCGGCGTCATCAGGTCGGCGGTGCCGCACAGCACCAAGGTCGGGATATTGGAGAGCACAGCGAGCGCGTCGGTTTGGTCGTAGGTCATGAAGGCGCTCAAGAAGCTCGCCATCGTCACGATCGGCGTCGCATTGTGCATCGCGCTGGCCAGGGTAAGCACCCGGCGGCTGACCTTGCGATCGCCGAATTCGGCGGTATGGATGATCGGCGCGAAAACCTTGCAGGCCATGAGCTTCGCGTGCTGCATCAGGCCGGGAGCACATCGAACGGCGGCCTGGAATGCCGATACGGCCGGGTTGCGCAGCAGGCGGCCGAACCCGGCGTCGGCGAGTCCGCTCGCCGCGGTCGCGATGAGTGCGACTCCGACGATGCGCGTGCCGATCTCGTGCGGGTGCTGGCTGGCATAGGTCAGCACGGTCATGCCACCCATCGAGTGGCCGACGAGAACGACCGGACCGGCGGGGGCGACAGCGTCGAGGATGTCGCGCAGGTCGTAGCCGAGCTGCTCGAGGCTGTAGGTCTGGCGCGACGCCGCGGCGGAGTCGCCGTGGCCGCGGTGGTCGTAGCAGACGACCCGGGCGCCGACGTAGCGGCGCAGCAGGGCGTCGCGGACGTAGGTCCAGGACGCGGTGCGCAGGCAATGTCCGTGCAGCAGGACGACGGTGAGGTCCGCATTTCGCGGGCCGTATTCGCGAACCGCCAGTGCCACACCGTCTTTGGTCGAGACCGTGGCACGACGTTCCGCCGAGTGGGCGAGTGTGCTCGAGTTCGACATCGGAGGCTCCGGTTCGGTGTGCGGTGACCTGTCCAACTTTCCACCGGATTCGCCGCCGGCATCAGGCCCCCGAGTGCTGGGGTCGGTCCCCCAAGGTGGAGCGGATCACCACCAAGGTGCAAGCCCGAGATGACGACTCGGTGGCGGCGATGAATTCACGCCGCATGGTTCGTCCACACTGGTATGACCGAGCACACTCTCGAAACCGCCGAAGCCGATATCGTCTACGACGTCGAAGGACCGCTGCCCACCGCCGACGGGCGCCCGCCGCTGTTCATGATCGGACAGCCCATGGATGCCACCGGCTTCCGCACGTTGACCTCGTACTTTCCCGATCGCACGGTGGTCACCTACGATCCGCGCGGCCTCGGCCGCAGCGTCCGCAAGGACGGGCGTGTCGACAATTCGCCCACCGTCCAGGCCGACGATGTGCACGCGATCATCGGGGCGCTCGGCGCCGGGCCGGTCGAGTTGTTCGGGAGCAGCGGGGGCGCAGTGACCGCGCTGGCGCTGGTGGCGGCCCACCCGGACGATGTGACCACGCTGGTCGCCCATGAGCCGCCGCTCATCCCGGTCCTCCCCGACGCGGCTGCCGCCGAGCGTGCCCGCGCCCAGGTTCGCGATGTGTACGAGGCCAAGGGGGCCGGTGCGGGCATGGCGATCTTCATCTCCATGACCTCGTGGCAGGGCGAATTCACCGACGACTACTTCGCCCAGCCCGCCGCCGATCCGGCCCAGTTCGGCATGCCGACCGAGGACGACGGATCCCGTGACGACCCGCTGCTGTCCGACCGTTCCTGGGCGGTCAGCGGCTATCGCCCCGACGTCGCCGCCCTCGCCGCCGCGCCGACCCGCATTGTCATCGCCGTCGGCGAGGAGTCCGCGGGCACCTTCACCGGACGCACCTGCGAGGCCGCCGCCGCACTGCTCGGCCAGCGGGCAACGGTATTCCCCAGCCACCACGGCGGATTCCTCGGCGGCGAGTACGGCTATCCCGGCCAACCCGAGGCCTTCGCCCGCAAACTCCGCGGAGTCCTCGAGGGCTGAGGAGTATTCCCGGTGCGGCTCGGCGCGCGGTGTGCGAATCGCCTCAGGTGTGGCACCCCCGCGCGGGTCGTCTCGGGCATAGGGTCGAAATCATGACGACCGAGGAGACGCAGTACCGCATCGAACACGACACGATGGGCGAGGTCCGGGTACCCCTGCACGCGTTGTGGCGGGCGCAGACCCAGCGTGCGGTGGAGAATTTTCCGATCAGCGGGCGCGGGCTGGAGCGAGCCCAGATCCGCGCGCTCGGTCTACTCAAGGCCGCGTGCGCCCAGGTGAACAAGGATCTCGGACTGCTCGATCCGGCGAAGGCGGATGCGATCATCGCCGCCGCCAATGAGATCGCCGACGGCCTGCACGATGACCAGTTCCCGATCGATGTCTTCCAGACCGGCTCCGGCACCAGCTCGAATATGAACGCCAATGAGGTGATCGCCTCCATCGCGAAGGCGAAGGGCGTGACCGTGCATCCGAACGATGACGTGAATATGTCGCAGTCGTCCAATGACACCTTCCCCACCGCAACACATCTGGCCGCCACCGAGGCCGCGATCAAGGACCTGATCCCCGCGCTGGACCACCTGCGGCTGGCACTGCTGGACAAGTCGACCGAATGGCGCACCGTGGTGAAGTCCGGCCGCACCCATCTGATGGACGCGGTGCCGGTGACCCTCGGCCAGGAGTTCGGCGGCTACACCCGCCAGGTCGCGGCGGGTATCGAGCGCATCATGGCGACGCTGCCCCGGCTGGGCGAGCTGCCGATCGGCGGCACCGCGGTCGGCACTGGCCTCAACGCGCCGGCGGGTTTCGGCGCGAAAGTCGTTGCCGAACTGGTGCAGTCGACCGATCTCGATGCGCTCACCGAAGCGACCGATCACTTCGAGGCGCAGGCCGCCCGTGACGGTCTGGTGGAGGCGTCCGGCGCGCTGCGCACCGTCGCGGTGAGCCTCACCAAGATCGCCAACGACATCCGCTGGATGGGGTCGGGCCCGCTGACCGGTCTCGGCGAACTGCGGCTGCCCGATCTGCAGCCGGGCAGTTCGATCATGCCCGGCAAAGTGAATCCGGTACTGCCGGAAGCGGTTACGCAGGTCGCCGCGCAGGTGATCGGCAATGACGCGGCCATCGCGTTCTCGGGCGCCAGCGGCGCATTCGAGTTGAACGTCTATATCCCGGTCATGGCACGCAATCTGCTGGAGTCGATTCGACTGCTCGCCAATGTTTCGCGACTGTTCGCCGATAAGTGCATTCGTGGTCTGATCGCCAATGAGGATCATCTGCGCACCCTCGCGGAATCGTCACCGTCCATTGTGACGCCGCTGAATTCCGCGATCGGTTACGAAGAAGCGGCCGCGGTCGCCAAAGAGGCTCTCGAGGAAAAGAAGACCATTCGCCAGACCGTGATCGATCGCGGTTTGCTCGACGAGAAGCTGACCGTCGAAGAACTCGACCGCCGCCTGAACGTGCTGTCGATGGCGAAGGTGGAGAACGGGGAGTAAGCACATGTGCGGGTATGGCCGCAGCGGCCATACCCGCACAAGTGGTCGATCCGTGAACCAGGTCAGCGATCAGAACCGCAGATGCCCGAGTTCCGCGCGCGCCTTCTCGCCCTCTTCACCGAGGTCGGTCCGGGTGAAGATCTCCCACCGCCGCAGCAGCGGCGCGAAGACCAACTCGCCTTCCTTGGCGCGGTCGTAGATGCCCGCCTCGGCGAGTACTTCATCGCTGCTGCGCCCGTCGGCAAGCGTCACCGACGGCACATGGAAGTTCGCCACACTGTCGGCGATGGCCCGCATCGTCTGATCCGGCGCGAGGCCGAACGCCGCCGTGATCAATTCGGCGAAGAACACCGATTGCAGCTCATCGTCGGCCGCGATGCGCTCGGCCATGGCGCTGACCATCCGGTTCTCCCCGAGTGCCGCGGTATTGCGATGCCGGATGGCCGCGGCCGCTTCCTCGAACGCGCAGGTGGCGAGCACATCGAGCAGGTGCAGCGGGGGACGCCGGAATCCCTTGGTCATATGTTCCATCCGCAACCGCTCCAGCTCCACCGGGTCGACCGACCGGGTGACCATGAGGTAGTTGCGGATCATGATCTCGTGGCGGTTCTCCTCGGCCGTCCACCGGCCGACCCAGCGCCACCACGATCCGATGCGCAGATATTTGCCGACCTCGCGGTGGTACGAGGGCAGGTTGTCGGCGATGAGCACACTGACCGTCAGCGCCAGCTTGGCGGTCTCGCTCAGTGTGGATTGCTCCGGCTCCCAATCGATTCCGCCGAGAAAGCCGAAATTGCGGCCGTCGTCCCACGGGACGTAGTCGTGCGGCTGCCAGCCGTCGGCGGCGGCGATATGGCGGCGCAGATTCAGCTCCACCTCATCGGCGAGGGACGCGAGTAGTTCGCGATCGGTCAAGAGAGTTTGCACTAACACAACCTAGCGGCTGGGCCCCGCGATGCGGGGATCTACGAATAGGAATCGGTACCGGCGTCCGAGCGTACAAGCGCTGGCCCTTTCGGGCGACCCCCCGCACTTCCAGCGGTGAAACGTCAGGCCCGGACGCCGAGCCGGATCAGGACTTCGGCGTGACGGTGGTATTGCCGTCCACCCAGGTGATGGTGCCGCTGACGAAATCGCTCTGCTTGCCGCCGGGAATGTCCTTCTCATCGCTGGTCGGGTAGCCGAGCGTGCCGCCGGGGCCGCCGTTGTCCTCCCACGCCTTGCGGACTTCGCCCCAGACGATGTGCGCACCGGTGTCCTTGCCCCAGACGATCGCGCCGCCGGTGAAGTCCTGCCACTTGCCGTCGTTCGGGCCGTCCTCCTGCGCCCGCAGCGGAGCGCCGAGCGGACCGGTCGAGCCGCCGGACTGTACGTACTTGTCGAAGATCATGCCGGTGACCGCGATGTCGCCGCCCTGGGTGGCGATCTTCGTTTCGCCCGGGGCGCCGGACATGTGCTCCTCGCCGTGACCGACGGCCGCCGAAGTGGTCGTCATGGACGCGGCGGCGTTCTTGTCCTTGTCGTCGTCTTTGCTGCAGCCAGCGGCCAGCAGCAGTGCCGCCGCCGCGATGACCACGGTGAATCCAGCCGTTCGTCGAGCGAAGTGGTGCATTTCCATCCTCTCGAAAGTGGCTACCGATGCCACCGCGGCCGCGGTGACATCGCGCGTAGCCTAGGCCGATGCCCGGCAACGGCCCGGCGAATCCACATGAGACTCGCCGGGCCGGTGCTGAACAGGTTATCGCGCGGATACTACCCGCTTGATTGTGAGGTGAAACACACGCTGAGCATTTGCTCTGTGCCGGTACGGGTTCGGGCCGCTAGGCGTTCGGGCCGTACTCCTCCAACATCTCGGTCACCAGTGCCGCGATCGGCGACCGCTCGCTCCGGGTCAGCGTGATGTGCGCGAAAAGCGGATGCCCCTTGAGCTTTTCGATCACCGCGGCGACACCGTCGTGCCGACCGACCCGCAGGTTGTCGCGCTGGGCCACATCATGGGTGAGCACGACCCGCGATCCGGTGCCGAGTCGGCTGAGCACCGTCAGCAGCACATTGCGTTCCAGCGACTGCGCCTCGTCCACGATCACGAACGAATCGTGCAACGAGCGACCGCGAATGTGGGTGAGCGGCAAGACTTCCAACATATCGCGGCTGAGCACCTCCTCCATCACCTCGCGACTGGCCAACCCGTCGAGCGTGTCGAAGACCGCCTGCGCCCACGGGCCCATCTTCTCGCTCTCCGATCCCGGCAGATAGCCGAGATCCTGCCCACCGACCGCGTACAGCGGACGGAACACCACCACCTTGCGCTGCGTGCGGCGCTCGAGCACCGCCTCCAATCCCGCGGTCAACGCCAGCGCCGACTTGCCGGTGCCGGCCCGGCCGCCGAGCGAGACGATGCCGACGCTCTCGTCCAATAGCAGATCCAGGGCGATGCGCTGCTCGGCCGAGCGGCCGTGCAGTCCGAACGCCTCGCGCTCGCGCACCAGCTGCACCCGCTTGTCGGGCGTGACCCGGCCGAGCGCGCTGGAACTGGAGCCGAGCAACCGGATCCCGGTGTGGCACGGCAGTTCCCGCGCCTCGTCCAGATCGATCACGCTTTCGGTGTAGAGCTGATCGATCTGGTTTTTGGAGACATCGATCTCCACCATTCCGGCCCAGCCGGAGGTCACCACGTCCTGGGCGTGGTACTCGTCGGCGTGCAAACCCACCGCACTCGCCTTGACGCGCAAGGGAATGTCCTTGGACACGAGCAATACCTCGCGGCCCTCGGCCGCCAGATTGAGCGCACAGGCCAGGATGCGGGAGTCATTGGTGTCGGTGCGGAATCCGACCGGAAGTACCGCGGGATCGGTGTGGTTGAGTTCCACCTGCAGCGTTCCACCCTCGGTGCCGATCGGCACCCGCTGATCCAGTCTGCCGTACTGCAGACGAAGATCATCGAGGTTGCGCAGGGCTTCCCGCGCGAACCAGCCCAATTCGTGGTGATGGCGCTTGCCTTCGAGTTCGCTGATCACGACCAGCGGTAATACGACGTCGTGTTCGCCGAACCTGGTGAAAGCCCAGGGATCGGACAGTAGAACCGAGGTGTCGATGACGAAGGACTTGGCACCGGATTTCTGGGAATGCGAGGGGCGGGCCCCCTTCGCGGCGGCTTCGCCTTTCGCGGAGCTGGAGTGCGCCGAGGGAGCGGGAACGGAGCGTGCAGCAGTCACGGTGGGCTCCTTTGTGTTCGCGCGGCACCCGCACGAACGATCTCGCTGGACCGGTCCGTCCCGATGGGATCCGACTTGCGTCAGATGCCCAGAGGGCCGGGTGCCGGCCCCCTCGTACTGAATAGCTCAGTCACGGTTCAGGACCTCCCGTACGAGCCACACCGACGCGGCCCGCACCACCGACGCTACCGCCGACTGCCCGGTCTCCGCTCGGGCACAGGTAGGCGTGTCCGTGAATTTGTCGTTAACCACCGCTAGTGACTGCTTGCAGGTCACTCGAAACGATCAGCTTGGGGAACCGGATAGAGTCGCAGGTATGGCCGGTAACGAGGAGTTGGAGAAGCTGTCGTCCAAGGAGTTGCACGACCGGGCGGTCCGGCTCGCGGTGCGACGCGGGGACATCAAATACCTGTGGCGGCTCCTCAAATCGATCCCGGCCGCCGAGGCCGCCGCGGGCGATCTCGGGGAGAGCGAGGCCGATATCAAATACGTCGTGCCGATGATCGATGACTACATCCACGCGGGCGACGGCAGGATCGCCGAGGTGCTGCGGCCGTATTACCTCGACTACCTGGCCAAGCACTCCTGACCGCGGGACGAGTCGAATCCGCGCTTCGGGCAGCCGCCATTCGACTCGCCGCGCCGCCGCGTCAGCGGTTGGGCAGCGCGGCGCGGACCAGTCCGACGACGGTCCCGCGCAGGAAGTTCTCCCAGCTGAAGTGGTCGTGCCACAGGATGATTCGGCCGTCGCGTAATTCGAAGGTGCCGCAGACCCAGAACGCGATCCGCAGTGGGCCGACGCGCAGGATATCGGTGCGGTCGGTCAGCACGATGTCACCATCGGCCGCGATGTGACGCATCTCGGCCGCGAAGCCGATGGTGTCGCGATTGAGGCCGCGCAGAATTCGGCGGGTGAGGCCGCCGCCGACGGTCGGCAGCGAGGTGTTCTTCCAGACGACGTCGGGGTGCAGGAGGTCGAGCGCCTCCTCGACGGCGCCGAGCTCCAGCGCGGCGAAGAACTCCCGCACGGTGGTGATCGCGTCCTGCTCCAGCTCGAGTTCTTCGCTCATATGCCGAGCGTAGGCCGCTGCCGTACCGCTCGACAGTGCCCATCGCAGCTCACCGGGATTCGGGTCGGCGCTGATCGATGAGCACGGCCAGGCCGTCGAGCACACGGGCGATACCGAAATTCAACGCGTCGTTGGGGCCCCCGGCGTAGGGCGGCGCGGATGTCGCGGACGCCTCCTCGGCAAAGGCCGCGACGACCTCGGGATAGCGGTCGCCCGCCGCGGCAATCATTTCGGCGAACTGCGCGTTGAACTGCGCCGCCGCTTCGTCGCCGCCGGTTGAGTTGACCTGCTGGGCCAGGCTGCGGACGTGCCCGTTGAGCAGCACGATGGTGTCCAGTCGCTCGGATCCGTTCAGCCCGCTGTCCTTGAGCGCCACCAGCGCGGCCTCGGTCCAGCCCATCTCATTGGGCCCGATGGGACGCAGTCCGGTGGTGAGTTCGATCGCCCAGGGATGGGCGGTGTAGCGCTCGAATATCGTCCTGGCCCAGTGGCGCAGCGCGCCGCGCCACGGTTCTTCGGTCGAATCCGCCTGCGCCGCGGCCATATCCGGCGGCGTCCCCATGGCGGTGTCGAACATCAGCGCGGTGAGCTGCTCCTTGCCGGGGACATAGCGGTACAGCGACATCTTGGTGAAGCCGAGGCGTTCGGCCAGGCGCTGCATCGACAGATTCGCCAGACCTTCGGCATCGGCGAGGGCGATGGCCTCGGCGACGATCCCCTCCAGGGATAGCGCGGGCTTGGGCCCGCGTTTGGGTCGCTGCTGGGTGCCCCAGAGCAGTTCGACGGTGGTCGGTGACGGCATCTGCACATCCTTCCGGAAAGCGCGTTGACAAGTAACTGTGTCTACCATACTCTAATTCGTGTCCAGCGGATACAGATTCCATCGGACGCAGATACTGAATCAGGAGACATCATGCGTAACAAGTCCGTTCTCATCTCCGGCGCGAGCATCGCGGGCCCCGCCCTCGCCTACTGGCTGAACCGCTACGGGTTCGAGGTCACCGTGGTCGAGCGCGCGCCGCAGTTGCGGCCCGGCGGTCAGGCCGTCGACTTCACCGGCGAAACGCACCACAAGGTGCTCGAGCGGATGGGCATTGTGGACGACATCTACGCGCACCGAACCGGCACCACCGATATCGCGATCGTCGATGCCGAGGGCGAACAGCAGGCCCTCATCTCCGGGGATTTCACCGGCGGCGATGTGGAGATCCTGCGCGGCGATCTGGCCCGGATCATGTACGAAAAGACCTACCAGGACTGCGAATACGTATTCGGTGACTCGATCAGCGCACTGACCGAGACCGACGACGGTGTGTGGGTCGAATTCGAGAAGGGCGCGCCGCGCGCCTTCGATCTGGTCTTCGGCGCCGACGGAATCCATTCGCGGGTACGGCGTCTGGCGTTCGGACCGGAAAAGGAATTCGTCAAGCACCTCGGCCATTACTACTGCGTCGCGGGCGCGAGCCCGTGGGCGACCAAGTCCGGGGGCACCCCCGAGCGGATGACCGCCTACGGCTACAACGAGCCGGGCAAATGCGTCATCACCGGCGGCTCGAAGGCACAGCAGCTCTACATCTTCGCCTCGCCCGAACTCGACTACGCCCGTGACGACACCGCGGCGCAACGCCGCATCATCAAGGAGACCTTCGCCGACGTCGGCTGGGAAGCGCCGCGCATGCTCGCCGAAATGGCGGAGTTCGACGACTTCTTCCTGGACTCGATCAGCATGGTCCGCAAAATGAAGAGCTACAGCCGGGGCCGGGTCGCGCTGGTCGGCGATTCGGGCTACGGAAACACCCTGGGCGGCTTCGGAACCGGACTCGCGATGCAGGGCGCCTACATCATCGCCGGTGAACTCGCACTCGCCGACGGCGACTACCCGACGGCCTTCGCGCGCTACGACGAGCTCATGCACTCCCTCACCAAAATGGCGGACTACAGCAATGCGGGGCGCTTCTTCGCGCCGAAGACCGCGCTCGGCATCAAGTTCCGCAATTGGTTCTTGCACTCGTGGATGTTCGACAAGATGGTGAAGATGACCGAGAACGTCAAGACCATCGAGCTGCCGGACTACCCGGCGCTGGTCGCGGCCGCGGATGCGAACTGACACCGGTGCCACCCCCACCTTCGACGGACCGTACGGTCTGGCGCGGCGAGATCGGCTGTGTTTCGATGGAACCGGGGTGGGGTCGGGTGCGTCTATAGGGTCAGACGGCACTGACGGAAGGGGCTGGGTCGGCCATGACAGCACAGACGGACGGCCGCGCGATCACCAATCCCGAGAACGCGCAGAACTTTTCGCACGCGGAGATCAAACAGGCGGCCGACCAGATGAATCCGGACGGACTGGACGGCGCGTTCGACGCCTGGTCGGCCATCGCGGCGGCGGTGACCAAGGCGGGTCAGCAGTTCGAAACCGCGATTCAGCAAGCGGTGGAACAGCATTGGGAGGGCGCCGCCGCGGACCGGGCGGTGCGCGCCATCCGGGATTACGCCACGCGGGTCGCTGAGCTCGGTGAGTCACTGGACCAGCAGTCGGCACCGCTATCGTCGGCCGCGAGTGCGGCGGCGCGGTTCAAGGTGGCGGTGCCGCCGGTGGTGCCGATCTCGAACAATCCGCGCGGGCCCGAACTGCGGAATACACAGGAGGAACAGGCTCGCGACGATATGAGCACCCTGTACATCCAGCCGTACGGGAATACCGCTCCGACGATTCCGACACTGCCGCCGCCGGTCGATCCGATCTCCGTGCCGGGGGTGGTGCCCGGAGTCGTTCCGGGGATATCGCCAACCGATACCGGGTCGGGTCAGCCCGGTAAGACGGAGGACTCCGGTAAGACGACCGAGCCGGGGAAAACCGAGGATACGAGCAAAGCGGGGAATCCGAGCAGATCCGAGGACACAGGTAAGGCGGAGGAGCCCGGTAACGCGGAGGCTTCCGGTAAGACAGAGGAGTCCGGTAAGACGGCCGACTCGGGAAAGACCGAAGCCGTTGCTCCACAATCGGTTTCACCGACACATCAGAGCGGTTCGCAGACCACGCCCGCCACCACACATACCGCCACGACCACGGCGACACCATCGACGACCGGTGCGCAGCCGATCACCGTCACCTCGGCCGGAGTCACGCCGGGCAGCTCGAGTCCGAGCCCCTCCGCTACCTCCCCGAATCCCAGCGGCGCATCCGGTACCGGCACGCCAACGCCGAGTCCCGGCAAGTCGGTCCCGGGAACCACCACTCCGGGAGCGGCAACCACACAACCCGCAACCGCTACGCCGAGCCGGGTGGGCGCGACGGGGGCCACCGGGTACTCCGGGATGCTTCCGCCAGGGGTCCGTGGCCGACGCGGAGAGGACGGCGAGCACAAGGCGGCGGCGTACCTGCGCACCGAGGAGCACGGCGAGGAACTCATCGGCGAAGTGGAAAAGACCGTGCCGCCAGTGCTCGGGGCGCAATGATGACGCAATGGACCTTGTCCGCCGAGCAGTTCGCGGCGGCCTGGTTCGGTACCGGCCTGGATCGCATGCCCTTTCCGTTTCGCTTCACCAGCCGCTTCCCCGGACTCCACGAATATCGCGCCTACCAGCAGAAATTCCGGGACGAGCTGGCCCATGCCGACCATGCGCCGCTACAGCGCGCCCTGCAGGTGCTCGCCCGACCCGAGTGGCGCATCGAACTGTTCGGCATCGATAACATGCGCGGCGCGGTCGAGATGCGCGCCATCGGCTGCGCCATCCGCGGCGGACCCGGCGTCATCGCCCTGCAGGCCCCCGCACCGGACGGCGGCCCCGTGCGGCTGCGCCGCGTCCGCGCCGACCAGCTCGCCACCGAACTGATCCGCCTGCTCCCCGATCCGACACCCGGCACCGCGGCCGAAAAGAGCTACCTGCTGGACGATCTCAACGACGACCGCCCCGACCTCTTCGGCAACGCCCCCGCCCGCGCCATCCAAGACCGCTACCGCCGCTTCTGGCGCCAACCCTGCGATACCAGCGGCACCGCGACCGTCCTGGTCGGTCCCCGCAATTCCGAACCATTGCGCGCCGGCAAAATCCGGTGGATCGACACCGGGGACGGCCGCTACTGCGAGGTCCCCGCCAACCGCGCCCTGATGATCCGCCCCGGCAGCAGCGCCGACATCACGCGGTATCTCGACGAGTCCATCGTCCGCGCGAAAGCGCGCATGGACCAATAGGATCCGCGTGCCCGATGGCCCGCACCGCGGTGGGAATACCCGTGTGGTTCCTGGGAAGTTGGACGCTCGATAGGTTTATGGGATGACAACCGCCGAGGAAATCGAATCCTATCTAGTCGAATATCAGGAGGCGTTGAGCGCGTTCGACGCGCAGCGTTCGGTCGCGCAGTGGGGTGCGCCGGGAACCATGGTCACCGACGCTTTCGTGGGATCCGTCGCCACCACCGCCGAGATGGCGAAGGGCCTCGAGCAGTCCTATCCGCTCTATCAGGCGCTCGGCCTGGCCAGCGTCGATCACACGGTGCTCGAGCATGTCGATCTCACCGACCGCATCACCCGCCTGCATGTCCGCTGGCACTTCTACGACGTCGAAGGCAATCCGCTGACCGACAGCGATTACGAATACCTGCTGCGCCGCGATGACGATGGCCAGCTGCGCGCCTATGTCGCGGTTGCCATCGACGAGATGGAGAAGATCGCGAAGTTGGCCGCCGCCAAGGGCATTCAACTGCCATCCTGAATTCGGTTGCCGTCGAACCGGATCCAGGACCAATGACAGCACGCCCGCCACGGAATCGCGGCGGGCGCGCATTGCCCGATTGACACAACTGCTGCGACATTCACTCCCGCGACCCGGCACGGACCGAACGAATTCGCCCGGAAACCCCGGCCAGCGCACACACAACCACATGGTTGCTGTCGGCGCGGAGCCGAATTCCCGGGCGAATCGAAGCGAACCGGGATCAGCCGAGCAGACGCCAATCCTCGAGACCGTTGTAGAGCGGCAGCTCCCGAGCCAGCTTGCTGACCCGGGCGCGCAGCGCGTCGACATCGGCACCACCCGCGAGCGCGGTGGCGATGATGTCGGCGACCTCGGTGAACTCGGCGTCGCCGAAGCCACGGGTGGCCAGCGCGGCGGTGCCGATGCGCAGGCCCGAGGTGACCATCGGCGGCCGCGGGTCGAACGGAACGGCATTGCGGTTCACGGTGATTCCGATTTCGTGCAGCAGATCCTCACCCTGCTGACCATCGAGTTCGGAGTTGCGCAGGTCGACGAGCACCAGATGGACGTCGGTGCCGCCGGTGAGGACGCTGATGCCCTTGTCCTTGACATCGGCGCCGCCGAGCCGCTCGGCCAGGATCTTCGCACCGGACAGGGTGCGCTCCTGACGCTCCTTGAATTCGGCACTCGCGGCGATCTTGAAAGCCACGGCCTTGGCGGCGATCACATGCATGAGCGGGCCGCCCTGCTGCCCCGGGAATACCGAGCTGTTCAGCTTCTTGGCGTACTCCTGCTTGGCCAGGATCAGGCCGGAGCGCGGGCCGCCGAGGGTCTTGTGCACGGTGGAGGACACCACATCGGCGTAGGGCACCGGTGAGGGATGCAGACCGGCGGCGACCAGACCGGCGAAGTGGGCCATATCGACCCACAGCTTGGCGCCGACCTCGTCGGCGATCTCCCGGAACGCGGCGAAGTCCTGGTGCCGCGGGTAGGCCGACCAGCCCGCGACGATCACCTTCGGACGTGCGGCGAGCGCGGTCTTGCGCAGCTCCTCCATATCGATGCGGTGGTCTTCCTTGCTGACCCCGTAGGAGTGCACTTCGTAGAGCTTGCCGGAGAAGTTCAGCCGCATGCCGTGGGTGAGGTGACCGCCGTGCGCGAGGTCGAGGCCGAGCAGCCGGTCGCCCGGCTCCATCAGCGCCATCAGCACCGCGGCATTGGCCTGCGCGCCGGAATGCGGCTGCACGTTGGCGAATTCGGCGCCGAAGAGCTCCTTGGCGCGGTCGCGGGCGAGGGTCTCGACGACGTCGACGTGCTCGCAGCCACCGTAGTAGCGGCGGCCCGGGTAGCCCTCGGCGTATTTATTGGTGAGCACGCTGCCCTGCGCCTGCAGCACCGCGCGCGGCACGAAGTTCTCCGAGGCGATCATCTCGAGGGTGTCGCGTTCACGGGCGAGTTCGCCTGCCATCGCGGCCGCGACCTCGGGATCGAGTTCGCCGAGAGATCGGGTATTGACAGAGGCGGTCGTCTGCGTCACCTGATCGAGTCTATTGGCCGTCCGCGCCGCATCGATCAGGGGGTTCTGTGTCTCGGTGTGCATAGCAACCTCCGTGGTCCGGATGCCCCGGAGTGCGCACCCCGAAGCCCATGAGCCCGGCACCCAGGCGCGCGGTGCGGGGCGAGGGTGCTTCCCGGTGGTTGCTTCCACCTCGAGTGCGCCAGTCGCGTTCGACCATCTTATCCGCGGGTACGCGACGGGCCGATACGCCTACTGCCGGCCCGCGCGTCAGGCATCGGGCACGGCGGACCGCAACAGCGCGGTGAGGTGGATCTGCGCGTCGTCGAGGGGCCGAGTGGACTTCAGCGCCCGGGACTGAATGATGGCACCCTCCAGTGCGCTGATCACGAATCCGGCCAGTGACCGCGCCTGCTCGACCGATAGACCGTTGTCGCACAGTGCGTTCGCGATCCGGTCGGTCCAGTCGGTGAAGGCGGCGCCCGCCGCCGCCTGCACACCTGGTTCGGATTCGGCGAGCGCGGCACCGACGATGGGGCAGCCCGTGCTGAACGAGCTGCGCGTGAGGGCCCGCTGCCACCAGTCGGTGAGCGCGCTCGCCCATTGCGCGGGCGTGCCCTTCGCGGTGACCTTGTCCATCACGACGGCCAAGCGCTCACCCGCCGTCTTGGTCGCGACCTCGACCAGCTGACTCTTACCGGATGGAAAGTGCTGGTAGAGCGAATTCCGGGAGGCGTTGCTGCGCTCGAGCAGGGCGGCGAGCCCGGCGGCGTGCACACCCTGCTCGCGCACCAGCTCGATGGCGCTTTCGATCAGTCGGTCGCGCGGACCCGCGGTCATCGGTGTCCTCCCAGTGTTCGCTCACTCATGGTTGCGTGAACCGATCGGTCCATGCTCCAATCATGACAGATGTGGACCGATCGGTTCATCGAAAGGAATGGAACTCATGAGTTCGCAAACCTCGGCCGAGCCGACCGACGCGCCCCGGAACGAGTCGACGCCCGACCTCGGCCGACTATCCGGACTCGAACTGCTGCGGATCGCGATGTCGACGCGGTCACGTCCACCGTTCATCGGCGATCTGCTCGGCATGGAGGTCGATCTGCTCGAGCACGGCAAGGTGGTCTTCGCGGTACGCACCCGCCCCGATTTCGCCAATCCACTCGGCACCACCCACGGCGGCATCGGCGCGACCCTGCTCGATTCGGTCATGGGCTGCGCCGTGCACACCACCCTCGACGCCGGTGTGGGCTACACCACGCTGGAACTGAAGGTCAACTACATCCGCGCGGTGCCGACCGATGGTCGTCGCCTCACCGCGACCGGCACCATCATTCATCTCGGGCGCACCACGGCTACCGCCGAAGGCCGGATCGTCGACGACCAGGACCGTCTGGTCGCACACGGCACCACCACCTGCGTCATCTTCCGCTGAGCGGACCCGCAGGCTGACGAAAGGAGAACACCATGAGTGAGCGCACCACCGCAGCGACCGTGCGCAAGTTCCGGCGCGAACGCCTCATCGGCCGCTATTTCGCCAATCCCGCTGTCGGACTGCTGGATCGGATCGGCATCCGCTCCGCGTTGCTCGCCGAACTGGAGACCACCGGCGCGAAATCCGGTCAGCCGCGCCGCGTTCCGGTCACCGTTTCGATAGACGACGAGGGCGCCTGGCTCATCTCCCAGCACGGCCACCGCGCGGGCTGGGCCCGCAATATCGCCGCGAACCCGCAGGTCCGGCTGCGTCACGGCAAGCGCTGGTACACCGGCACCGCCGCCTTCGTCCCCGATGACGACGTGCTCGCCCGGGCACGCAGCTTCGCCAAGGGCCGCATCCCCGCCCAAGCCACGGCATGGACGATCAAAGCACTGGAATCGGACCCGATTTCGGTGCGCATCACCTTTACCGCGGCGTAGCTCGCCACAGCTGAGCAGGTATCGGGCTCACCTGACGCGCAGACCGCCGGGGGTGAGGGGTTCGTCGAGGAGGCGGCGGAAGCGATCGGCGCGATCGTCGGCGTCGACCGCGCGGTCCAGCCAGCCGCCGAGCAGGCGGTAGCCCTCGACATAGGTGCTGATGTAGGCGCGCCACAGCGGTGAGGACAGGAAACGCAGGGACTGGCGGGCTCGTTCGGGGGTGGTCAGGTTCCAGCGCTGCAGGAATCCGGCGACCTCGTCGGCATCGCGGTGCTGATCGTGCAGCAGCAGTGCGGCGTCCTGCCTGACGCCGAGCAATTTGGCCGATGCGTTCGAAAGCTGTTCGGCGCGTTCACCTTCGAAGCGCAGCCCCAGATCGGCGTAGATCTCCTGCGCCCATTTGCCCCAGCCGGGTCCGACGATCGAGCGCAGCGCCAGATCCGCCAACCCCTCCGCCATCAGACACTGCGGGGTGTTCACCAGGAACAAGGTCTGCTCGGCCTGCCCGTCCGCGACCAGCCCGGCCTCCTTGCGGCAGTGCTCGGTGTGATGTCCGGGATAGGACTCGTGCGCGATCAGGGTGGGCAGATTCGCCATATGCTGCTTGAGGTCGGAGTTGATCGCCACCCTGGAGTGGTAGTTGCCCAGGTAGTAGTTGAAGCCGGACCAGGGCTTGTCCCCGACCACCTCATAGGTCACGTGCTCGTGGTCGGGCAGCGGATAACGCTCGCGCACCAGTTCCCGCAGCGCACCCGAGAATGCCTCGACGCAGACGTTCAAGCGCTCCGGCGGAATCTCATCGGCCTTGCGGAACGCCGTCACCCGCTCGGCGAGCGGACCGTCGCCGGTCAGCACCTCGTCCATCTGCCGGTGCGCATCGCGATAGTCCTCGACATCCCCCGCTGCGATCTCGACATCGAAGTACGCCCGCACCTCGTCGACGTAGCCGATATCGTCCCCGGCGAACTTGCGTCCCGAACATTCCAGCGCCCGCAGGTGCACATCGAGGAATTCCGTGCGCTGCGGTGCCAATCCGGCGGCGGGCAGTTCCGCACGCAATGCCGCGGCCCGCCTGGCCAGCTCGCGCGGCTGCGGTGCCGGCGCGTTGTCCACCTCGCGACGCAACGCCGGATCGCCGGTATACGCGTCGACGAACCCTTCCTCCAGCCGGTCGAATGCCAAGCCGAGTCGCAGGTACTCGGTCACGAGGGGATGCGCTTCCATGCCCGCCGACATTAGCCGCAATGGGCCTGCGTATCGACCGGTTACCACGCGGTAGGGCACCCCGTGTTTCACACGATGTTGACGCAGAGCAGAATTCGGCTATGCGAGAGCTGGACCGAATCTCATACCGTCGGCGCATCACCTATGCGTGTTTGCCGGAACGGAGTGTCGGGTAAGTGGCACGAATGAGCGAGCCGAGTCCCTATGTGGAATTCGACCGGAAACAGTGGCGCACCCTGCGTAAGTCGACTCCGCTGGTACTCACCGAGGAAGAACTGATCGGACTTCGCGGCCTCGGCGAACAGATCGACCTGGAAGAGGTCGCCGAGGTCTATCTCCCGCTCGCTCGTCTCATACATCTGCAGGTCGCCGCACGTCAACGGCTGTTCGCGGCGACCGCGACCTTTCTCGGGGAGAAGCATCCCGATCAGCAGGTGCCATTCGTCATCGGTGTCGCGGGCAGTGTCGCGGTCGGAAAATCCACCACGGCTCGCGTACTGCAGGCCTTGCTCGCGCGGTGGGATCACCATCCGCGTGTGGATTTGGTCACAACCGACGGATTCCTTTACCCGACCGCGGAACTGACCCGGCGCGGCATCATGCACCGCAAGGGATTTCCGGAAAGTTACGATCGGCGAAAACTGCTGCGCTTCGTCACCGAGGTGAAATCCGGCGCGGCCGAAGTATGTGCGCCGGTGTATTCGCATATCTCCTATGACATCGTGCCGGGCAAGTTCCACTGCGTGACTCAACCCGACATTCTCATCGTGGAAGGTCTCAATGTGCTGCAGACCGGTCCGCGGTTGATGGTCTCGGACCTATTCGACTTCTCGATCTACGTCGACGCGCGCATCGAGGATATCGAAAAGTGGTATGTGCAAAGGTTTCTCACCCTGCGCCAGACCGCCTTCGCCGATCCGAGCGCGCATTTCCACCACTACGCCGGTTTCACCGATGACCAGGCGACGGCCGCCGCACAGGAGATCTGGAACAACACCAACCGGCCCAACCTGGTGGACAACATCCTGCCCACCCGTCCGCGCGCCACGCTGGTGTTGCGCAAGGACGCCGACCACACCATCAACCGGCTGCGGTTGCGCAAGCTCTAGCCGCAGCGAGCGCCTGCGGTCAGCTCGAGGGGATTACAGCTTCCAGGCCGCGTCCAGCCGAGCCGCGACATCGATATCCCGGACCGCCGCGATATGCGGTTTGCGGATTTCGGTGGCGATATAGCGTGCGACGAACCGCCGGATCTCGTGGTCGACGCTGGCCAGGATGCGCAGCAGTTGCCCGCGCTTGGTGGCGGTGGCCACATTGATGCGGACATCGCTCGGGCGGGGCTCGGCGATATCGATGACGACCCGCAGCGGTTCGGCGGTGCGCACGGCCAAGTGCAGGTGGACATTGCCGTGGACGTGGAAGCGATGCCGGTCCACGGCGAGATCGAGCAGCAGATCGACATCGAGCGGGACGATCAGCTCGAAGGAAATGATGTCGTCGACATACCGATGCAGCTTCGGCTCGCCGAGTTGGACCTGCGCGGCGACCTTGGCCAACTTGCCCGGTCCGACGCCGATCGGCCCGAAATCGAAGGCGGCACCGGCCAACTGGGCGAATGCGCCGGAAATGCGCTGCTCGGAGGCCGCGTACTCCAGGAACTGCCGACCGAACCGCTCGTAGTCGATGTAGGACGTGGCACCATCCCCCCACTGCGGCATCACTTTTCGTCCCGGCTCGACGTCGCCGACGCAAGAACAACGGAGCGAGTCTTACGAGCGACGTTCGCAGCGCCGCAGGCGCTGCAAATCAAACACCGAAACGGCGATGTCGGGCGGCGTAGTCGCGCAATGCGCGCAGGAAGTCCACCCGGCGGAATTCCGGCCAGTACGCCTCGGTGAACCATATTTCCGAGTATGCGCTCTGCCAGAGCAGGAATCCGGAAAGTCGCTGCTCACCGGAGGTTCGGATGACCAGATCGGGATCGGGCTGGCCGGAGGTGTAGAGGTGCTGGCCGATGGAGTTCACGGTGATCGACTGGACCAGATCCTCGCCGGTCTCCCCCGCGGCCATCTCCTGGCGGACCAGTTTGCGGACCGCGTCCGCGATCTCCTGCCGACCGCCGTAGCCGACCGCCACGTTCACGTGCACACCATCGCGTCCGCTGGTGCGCTCGGCCGCGGTGCGCAGTCGCTTGGCGACCAGCTCCGGAAAGCCGTCCAGCGAGCCGACGATGCGCACGCTCCAGTTCTGCTCCGGTGCGGACAGCTCCTCGACGACATCGGTGATCACCTCGAACAGCGTCTCCAATTCGTCCGGATCGCGCTGCAGGTTCTCGGTGGACAGCAGATAGACGGTCACCATCTCGATGCCCTCGTCCGCGCACCAGCCGACGAGTTCGGCGATCTTCAGCGCGCCGACCCGGTGCCCGTGGCTCACATCGGTGAAGCCGTTTTCTCTCGCCCAGCGCCGATTACCATCGCACATCACCGCGACGTGCCGGGGATGTTGTCTGCCCGCCAGCTGCTTGGACAGCCGGGCCTCGTAGATGCGGTAGGGCAAACCACGCACCTGACTCGGAAGCTCCACGGCGACCAACCCTACGCCCCACCGGCTCGATCCCGGCACCGGCTGTGTCGGATTCGCGGCGTTCGCGGTGCGCTCCATCCTTACGCCGCGCTACCACCTCCGGGCCCGTCGTTCCCGCCGCTGTATCGGATTCGCGGCGTTCCCGGCGCCCTCCATGGGGCGCGCACTCCTTGCGGTGTATCGCGTTGGCGGCCCGCACCAGATGCCTTCTGGCCCTCGCCCGCAGGCCGGGTGACCCGGTACAGTGGCCCGATGACCCACAACTTACGGCACCGTAGGTTACCGACGGGTATTTCTAGGAGGTAGCTCGTGTCCGAAACGATCGGCACAGCCGATGCGATACCCGACATGATCACGGACACGGCGATACCGACAAAACCGCGCATGCGCGGCTGGATCCACACCTGGGCGGTCGGCATCGCGGCAATCGCGGGGCTCGTCCTGGTGGCCACGGCCGCGACGATTTCGGCGACGGCGGGCTGGTCCACCCTGGTCTACGGGCTCACGGTCTGTGGGCTGTTCGGCATCAGCGCCGTCTACCACCGGGTGACCTGGGCGACCGCGAACGCGCGCACTCAGATGAAGCGTGCCGACCATTCGATGATCTTCCTGTTCATCGCGGGCAGCTATACCCCGTTCGCACTGCTCGGGCTGCCGGGACGGACCGGGCAGACGCTGCTGCTGGTGGTCTGGCTCGGCGCGTTGGCCGGTGTGGCGTTGAAACTGCTGTGGCCCACCGCACCCCGCTGGGTCGGGGTGCCGCTGTATCTGCTGCTGGGCTGGGCGATCGTGCCGGTGGCCGGACAGCTGAACACGAATATCGGCATCGCTCCACTGATCCTGCTGCTCATCGGCGGCCTGGTCTACAGCGGCGGCGCGATCCTCTACGCGACCAAATGGCCCAACCCCTGGCCAACGGTCTTCGGCCATCACGAGTTCTTCCATGCCGCGACGGTCCTTGCGGCACTGTGCCACTACGCCGCGATCTGGCTGGTCGTACTGCGCTGACCCGACCCCGGGAACATCGTGGGCGTGCCGAATTGCCCATTGCGGCAATAGAGTTGGGGACGAGGGACGGATAGACGGCGGGGCGATATGGCACAGCGGACGATCGAGACCGGCAGACGGCACACCGATCGGGGGATCGGCTACCGCTGGGGCGTCGCGATGGCACAGCACCGGCGCATCGTCGTCGCGCTCTGGCTGATACTCATCGCCGCGTGCGCGGTCGCCTACCCCCAGCTCAACGGCCGCCTCGAGGCCATGGAATTCCACGCCGACCGGGCCGATTCGACACGGATCACCGAACTGCTCGCCGCGCACTATCCCGATCTGGGCGCCGAACAGCTGGCGCTGGTCTTCGATTCGCGCGAGCGGACCGTCGACGATCCGGCCTACCGGGCCATCGTGGATCGAGCGGTCGCGGAACTGCGCGGTGTGGCGGGGGTGCGGATCGCGGTCGGGCCGTTCCAGGGTGATCAGAAGTCGCAGATCTCGGCGAGCAGACATGCGGCGATGGCGGTCATCGGGATCGATGGCGCGATTCCGGCGCGCGCGCAGTTGGCCGGTGAACTGCAGGAACGCGCGGGCCACTATTCCGGTGCCGGGGTCAGCGTCGGCATCACCGGATTCTCGCCGGTATTGCACGATCTGATGCAGATCGAGGTGGCCGATTCCGGCCAAGCCGAGGCGCTCGGCCTGCCGGTGGCATTCGTGCTGCTCATCCTCGCGCTCGGCACGGTGGTCGCCGCGCTGGTGCCGGTGATGGTCGCGTTGAGCGGGCTACTGCTCGCATTCGGTGGACTGTTTCTGCTGTCGCATGTGATGGGCACGAGTTCGCTATTGCTTGCCGTCGCGACCATGATCGGCACCGGGATCGGACTGGACTATGCGATGTTCGTGGTCAGTCGCTTTCGGGAGGAGCTGGCGAAGCCGGGCGGCAGTTCCCCGGCCGGTGTCGCCCATGCCTGCGGGATCGCCATCGCCACGGCCGGCAAGACCATCGTCGCCTCGGGCTTCATCGTGATGATCTCGCTGTGCTCGCTGGTCGTGGTGCGGGCCCCGGTGTTCCGGGGTATTGCGATCGGCGTCGCGATCGCGGTGGTCGCCACGCTGGCGGTGGCATTGACACTGCTGCCGGCGGTGCTGGCAATGCTCGGGCCGCGGGTCAATCGCGGTGCGCTGCCCGCGCGGTGGCAGCCGCTGGAGACCCGACCGGGCGCCGAGGCCACCGATCCGACGAGCGGACGGTGGGCACGGTGGAGCCGGATCGTCATGGCTCGGCCCGCGGTGTTCGGTATCGCGGCCACCGCGGTGCTGCTCCTGGCGGCCGCACCGCTGGCCGGCGTGCGCTACGGGATGGACATGGGCACCGCGGCGATGACCGAGACCGCCTCCGGCAAGGCGAGCAAGGTCGCCTCGGAGAATTTCGCGCCCGGACTGCTCGCACCGATCACGCTGGTCGCGACCGGTCCCGGCGATTCCCCACTGAGTTCCACCTCGGCCGCCGCGGTACAGGACTGGCTGTCGGCGCTCCGGTCGGACCCGCGCATCGAACAGGTGCTGCCGATCCAACGCGAAGGACGGATCTTCGCGATGGTGGTGGCCAAGACCTCATTCGATTCCACCGACGCCGATCGACTCGTCCGGGAGATCCGCGACCGGGCCGCCGTATTGCCCGCAGCGCAGGTGCTGGTCGGCGGCGTGACGGCCGAGTTCGCCGATATGTCCGATGAGATCACCGGGAAACTGCCACTGGTGATCGCACTGGTTCTATGCTGCTCGTTCGTGTTCCTCGTCGCCGCCTTCCGCAGCATCGCGCTGCCGATCAAGGCAATCGTGATGAATCTGCTGGCCACCGGCGCGGCCCTGGGCAGCACCGTCGCGGTGTTCCAGTGGGGCATCGGCGAGTCGCTGCTCGACTTCCACAGCACCGGATTCATCCAGGTATTCCTGCCGACCATGGTGTTCGCCATCCTGTTCGGGTTGTCGATGGACTATGAGGTGTTCCTGATCCGGCGGGTCAAGGAGTTCTGGGAGGGTTCCGCGCGCACCGCGGCCGATAACGAGTACGCGGTGGCGGCGGGACTGCAGCACACCGCCCGCCCGATCAGTGCGGCGGCGGCCATCATGGTGGCGATCTTCGGCAGCTTCCTCACCGCGAGCGTGCTCGAGCTGAAACAGATCGGGCTCGCGCTGGCGGTGGCCGTCGCGATCGATGCGGCGCTGGTGCGGTTGGTGCTGGTGCCCGCGCTGATGAAAATGTTCGGGACCTGGAATTGGTGGCTGCCGGGTTCGACGCGAGCGGGCGTGCCCGTGCGGGTTACGGTGCGGGCGGACGCTGAGGCACCGTGATCACCAAGCTCGTCATCTGGGCGCTGAAGGCGCGGTGGGGTTTGGCTGCGGTGGTGATCACCGCGAATCTCAGCGGGCTCGCGGTGATCGTCACCGAGCTGTGGCTCAGTGGATTTCTCGGCCGGATCGGCGACGACTGGCACCGCATCATCGGACTGGTGTCGATCTATCCGGTGGTGGGTTTTCTGGCCGGGGTCGGGCTCGCGGTGCGCGATCGCATCGTCTACTTCGCCTGGCTCGATGACGGCCGCAAGCCAACGGTCGAAGAGGCACAGCGACTGCTGCGACTGCCGATCGCCATCACCATCCGAGCGCTGGCCATCTGGCTGCCCGGTGTGATCGTGGCGGCCTCGGTGTTCTCCCATCTCACCGCGCACAACAGCGCGGCGGTGACGGCGGCGCTGTTCACCCTCGGCGCCCTCGAATCCGCCGGATTCACCTTCCTGATCGTCGACCGGCTGATCCGTCCGACCATCCCGATGGTGGCGGGGGTGCTCGGCGGCACCATGCACTGGAGTTCCTCGGTGCTCGTCCGGGTCGTCATGACCTGGGCGGTGGCGGGGGCCATGCCGCTGCTCATGCTGATCGTGGTGCTCGCCGATCCGGCCTCCGGTGCGCCGAACCGCATCCGCACCGCCATCTACCTCTCCGGCGTCGGATTCGGTGTCGGCGCACTGGCCACCGCCTTCCTGGCCCGTTCGGTGGCCACGCCGATGCGCACACTGCGCCGGGCGCTGGACCTGATCACCAAGGGCGAGTTGGATGTCCGGGTACCGGTCGGCAGTACCAGCGAGATCGGTCGGCTGGAGCATTCGGTCAACGAACTCGCCGCCAACCTGCGCGAACGTGAGCGGATGCGGGACGTATTCGGCCGCCATGTCGGCGCCGAAGTCGCCGAGCGGGCGCTGGCCGGCGGATTCGATCTGACCGGCGATGTGCGCGAGGTATCGGCGCTGTTCGTCGACGTCACCGGATCCGTCGAACTGTCCAGCGGTCTGCGTCCGCAGGAGTTCGTCGCCAAACTCAATCGACTGCTCGCGATCGTCGTCGCGGCGACCGAGGAGAACAACGGTCTGGTCAACAAGTTCGAGGGTGATGCGGCGCTGTGCATCTTCGGCGCACCGATTGCCCTGCCGGACAATGCGACACCGGCGCTGCGGGCGGCCAGGCGCATCCGGGACGAGGTCATCGCCACCGGCGAACTCGATATCGGCATCGGTGTGGCGCGCGGGCCGGTGTTCGCCGGTGATGTCGGCTCCGATACCCGCTTGGAATACACGGTGATCGGCGATGCGGTCAATGAGGCGGCCCGGTTGACCACCGAGGCGAAACAGGTGCCGCGCCGAATTCTGGTGAGCGGCGCGGTCACCGAGGCCGCGGCCGCGCACGAGCGCGCCAAATGGACGCTCTACGACAATATTCCGCTGCGCGGCAGGCCCGAGCCCACCGCCTGCTGGACCGATGTCGAGACCGCCGAGACATCCGGTGGCACGGCGCCCGACACTGCCCCAGCCGAGGACCGGACCGCCGTCAGCGCGATCACCGAAGTGCGCACCGCGGCGACCGAATCTCCGTCCCAGAATTGAGACTTTCGACGAGTCATCGCTACCGCTGAGATCAGGGCAACCAGCGGGTCAGGCCGACGACCTGTGCCGCGATATCCGACACTCGACGGCCATCGGTACCGACCCGATGCACCCAGTCCGGGGCCTCGGCATCCAGCTTCGCTGCCATCACCTTGCCGCGCTCGATGTGCTCGTCCAGTGCGGTGCCGATCTCCCGACCCGCGAGCCGCTCGGCCGCCGCCGCATCCGCACAGGTCAATAGGACCGCGGTGATCTCGGGCTGTTCCCCCAATGCCGCGACGAGCTCGTCGAGCACATTCTCGAAGACACTGGCGGTGTTCGTATGCACGATCCGCCGATACCCGAGCGCACGGTAATTCGCCCACATCGCAGCGAGATTCCGCTCCGCGAGTCCGTGCTCCCACGGCGCCGGATAGGCCTGATCCAGATTGTCGCCCTCGATCAGACAGTGCCGCACCCGCGCCGCCGAAAGCCGCGCGTGCACCTCGAAAGCCACGGTCGTCTTACCGACCCCGGCCCTACCGCCGATGAAAAGCGCCTGGCTGCGCACGCTCACCCAACCACTGTGCCGCATCGGCCACGGTGCCGGGCCCGACCGTGCCGAGCGCGACCCGCCGGGAACCGTCCGCAGGATTACGGCGCTCGCATCACGGCACCTTCTTCCGCTCGACGCCGACAGCGAGTGCCGGGCAACAACTTGACGAGAACGAATCAGCCGTGCACACTGCTCTCAATAGAGAGCAATGCTCTCTGAGATCTAGAGGGAGCACGGACATGCTGGAAGTCTGGAAATGGGCCAACCTCACGCTGGCCTTCGTGATGGAGTTGGTTGCGTTCGCGGCGCTGGGGCTGTGGGGGTGGAAGACCGCCGATACGACTCCGGTCAAGGTCGTGTCGGCCGTGGGCGTACCCCTCCTCGCGGCGCTGGCCTGGGGCCTGTTCGCGGCGCCGAATGCGACATTCGACCACCCACTGCTCGCGATCGTGACCAAAGTCGTGGTTTTCGGCGGTGCCGCGGTCGGACTGTGGGCCGTCGGCTACCGACCGATCGCGGTCGTCTTCGTCATCGTCCTGGTCGCGAACCTGCTGGCGATCAGGCTCGGACACCTCACTGTGTGAGCAGGTCGACGACGCCCGAATCCGCAAGGCAGATCCGAACATCCATGCCGTAGAACTGTTCGGCCAACCTTGGGGGCGGCACGGCCAGTGGTCCACAAGTCCATGCAGAGCCGACAATCGGCAACCACACCGAGCACCATCGGGACCGCGACACCGACCGCCGAGGTGGCATCGGCCTGCCGCAGATACGAGCCGAGGATATCGAGCTCGAGCGAGGACCCGACCGGGAACAGCCCCAGGCGAGGCTACGGGCGTTTCAGGGCAGCGCTCAGATCGGCGGGAGTCGTCACCGGGAGGTCGCAGACCGAGCCGCGGCAGACGTAGGCGGCCGGTTCGCCGTTCTTCTGGGGTCGGTCGGCCAGGAGGGGAACCGAGTCGGTGGGCGCGGCGACGATGACCGTGCCGCCGGGGGCCTCGGCGCGGGCGGTGCCGATCAATTCCATTGCCGCGGTGGAGCTGTCGGCCGCGATCGCGACCTGCAGCGGGCCGCGGAGGGCGGCTTCGGCGACGGTCAGCCATTGGCCCGCGGAGCGGGGGGCGCGGGCGAGGACGACAGCGCCGCGCGCGAGCGTCCGATCGGCTAGTTCGCGGTAGCGCAGGGCGGGTTCCGGTGCGCTGGCGGCAGCGGCGGTGAGGAGGGCTTCGGCCAGTGCGGAGGCGCCCGCGGGGGTGGCGCCGTCGATGGGGTCGCGCGGACGGGTGACGAGGGTTTCGGCATCGTCGGCGGTGTCGAACCAGCTGCCGGGGGCGGTGGGATCGGCGAAGTGCTCGATCGCCTGGTCGAGCAGGCGTTGTGCGTGTTCGAGCCAGTCCAGTCGGCCGGTGGCCTGATGTAGGGCGAGCAGACCGGTGACCAGCCAGGCATAGTCCTCCAGCACACCGGGGGACGCACCGACGGCACCGCCGAGGGAGGCGCGGCGCACCCGGCCGTCGACCACATGCTCGGCCAGCAGGAAGCGGGCGCAGCGGACCGCCGCGTCGACCCAATCATCTTGCCGCAGTGCGGAACCCGCTTCGGCAAGGGCGGTAATGGCCATACCGTTCCATGCGGTCACGACCTTGTCGTCGCGGTCCGGCTGTGGGCGGCGGCCACGGGCCGCACGCAGCGTCGCACGAATCCGCTCGAAGCGCTCGCGGGCGGCGGCCGCGGTGGCCGAGTCGGATAGGGCGTCGGGGTCGGAGTAGCGGGTGAGGACCGAGGTGCCCTGCTCGAAGTTACCGGCGGTGGTGACCCCGAAAACCTCGGCGGCCCATGCGCCGTCGATGGAACCGAGTTCGCCGATCAAGTCGGCGGGAGTCCATACATACGTCGCGCCCTCGACGCCGGGACCGCCCGACTCCAGATGCGTATCGGCGTCGAGCGCGGAGGCGAACCCACCACTGTCGGTACCGAGATCATCGATGATGAACTGCACGGTCTCGCGAGTAACCCGGTGCGCCAAAGACTCCCGTTCCTGCCCAGGAATACGCCGAGCCAGATGCGCATAGGCGCGCAGCAATTGCGCATTGTCGTAGAGCATCTTCTCGAAATGCGGTACCACCCAGGCGGCATCGACGGAGTAGCGCGCGAAACCGCCGCGCAACTGGTCGTAGATGCCACCGCGCGCCATGGCTTCGGCGGAGCGGTTCACCACATCGAAGACGGCCGCGTCGCCGGTGCGTTCCCAACTGCGCAGCAGCCCCTCCAGCAGCGCCGATGGCGGAAACTTCGGTGCGCCCCCGAATCCGCAGTGTTCGGTGTCCTCATCGCGAATGACCGCGGCGACGGCGTGCGCGAGCAGGTCTGCCGAGATCTCCACCCCGGCATCGGGCAGCCCGGCGGTTTGCGCGCGCAACGCCTCGGTCACCTGGGCGGACGCCTGGTCCACTTCGTCGCGCCGGGTCTTCCAGGTATCGGTAATGGCGGCGAGCAACTGGGTGAACGACGGCATCCCGCCGCGCGGCAGCTTCGGGTAGTAGGTGCCGCAATAGAACGGTTCGCCGTCCGGGGTGAGGAAGCACGTCATCGGCCAGCCCCCCTGACCGGTCATGGCCACCGTGGCATTCATATAGACCGCATCCAGATCCGGCCGTTCCTCGCGATCCACCTTGACGCACACGAAGTTGTCGTTCATCAACGCGGCCGTCCGCGCATCCTCGAACGATTCGTGCGCCATCACATGACACCAGTGGCAACTCGCGTATCCGATCGACAGCAGAATCGGCACATCCCTGGCCGCCGCCACCGCCAAGGCGTCGGCATCCCATTCGCGCCAGTCGACCGGGTTGTCGGCATGCTGGCGCAGATATGGCGATGTCGCGCTGCCGAGTTGATTCATGCCCCCAGCCTTCCATATGTGCCGATCACACCGATTGATTGATCCGCTATTCAGCACAGACGGCTCAGGCGTCGCGCACGCATGCAGTGTCGGTCGGCGGCGTCCCCATTGGGGGCACAGCGACACCTCGGGCGATCATGTCGGCGAGCCGGGAGTGAATGGATCGTTCAGTCCCACGACTCCCGCGACAAGAGCGTTCGACAACGCCGCGTGGACTCGACCAGACGCCTCGGCGAGCGCTGTGAACGCGGCGACCTGATCGCCGATGGCGTTCATGGTCGCGCCGATTCGGCGCTGCTCGTCGATGGGCGGCAGGGCGATCGTTTGGCAGCCCAAGGCCATCAGATCGAGCATCGCCTGCTGCGCGGTCCGCTCCCGCGACCGCCCATAGTCGCCCAACGCCTGCTCGATGTCGTCCAAGAAAGCCTCGGCCCGGACCTCTTCCCCCGGCGGACATAGTCCGAGGGTCGCAACGGAAATCCAGCCGCGCGCATCGTCGCCAGGTCCGCATTGACCGCCGACCCGCCGCCGTTCAGCTCCACAACTCGTCGTTGCAGCACAGCGTGTCGGTTATCGTAGCGGTCCTCGATCGCTGCTACGGCGTCTTCCGGGAGTCCTGTGCGTACCGTCCGGCACACCCATGTGCTGGGCGTCCATGAGCAACACGTCGTTACTGCGGGGGAACCCAGGAGGTTGCGCTTCGTCGCCGACGGCGTTCCTCGGCGACGCCGGAGTATCGGGCCGGGAGCATCGGAGCAAGATACTCGGTCATGAGGTTGCGCGTGCGCCGAACGCGCAAGCCCATATCGGCAACGAGCTCATCGATGTGGTGTGCGAGGAATGGGCCCAGCAGATATCCCTGCGGGCTCGCGGGCAGGACATCGGTCAACCAGGCTCGGACACGGAGAATTTCGGCTTGCATCTGGTCGACGTTCGGGAGCGCGAGTTCGCCGCGAAAGCTCTGAGACAGCCAGTGGGCGGAAATTTCGGCGGTGAGCTGGCAGGCGGGTGATGATGCGTAGCCGACGAAGCCGAGACGATGCTCCGTCGGCGGGAGGATGCGACGGTAGAGCTGGAAGTGGCCGTCGCGTAGAACGGCCCCTTCCAGCTCGGGGGCCAGAAATGGAAGGGATTGCCGCCACCCGGTCGCGAAAATCACCACATCGGCGTGGATCCGATCGCCGTCGGCCAGCAGCAGTGCGTTACTTTCCTGGAAGGCAGCGATGTTGTTTCGTCGCATGAGCACACGGCCGCCGCGGGCCAGCCGATAGAACTCGGGCGCAACGCCGATGTTCTCGATTCCCCCGGGCAACGGTTTGTCGGGCACCATCGCGGCCGGCATCCCCAAGTGCAGGCGAATCAGCCGCGACACCACCCGCAAGATCAGTTGCGTCAACCCCCTGCCCGGCCCATGTAGGAACTGCTCGGTTCGGTTGAGACGGTGGTAGCGAAATATCGCCTCGTTCGCACGGGTTGTCAGCAAGCGGTCGGACGGAATCCGACCGAGCAGGTAGCGCGGAATCATCCAGTGCGGCTCGCGGAAGACGAGTGTGCAGGTGCTCGCGTGCGTGGCGGCCCAAGCCGCCAGGTCCAGCGCCGATTTACCCGCACCCACGACAACGACCCGCTGCCCTGCGAACAGCGCTGGATCGGTCGCCTGGCTGGAGTGGAGCAGCCTGCCAACAAACCATCGCATGCCCTCGATCTCGGGTACGTGCGGCTCCGAGAAGACACCAGTGCACACGACTACGAAGTCGAAAAGCCACGTGGTGACATCGCTTCCGCGGCGGACCTCGACCTCGAATACCGGCCCCTGCCGGGACAATTCGACAACCTCGGCCGCCAACCTCAAGTGGGGTTCCAGGTGGAAGCGACGCACGTAGGAGGCCAGATATTCGCGTACCTGCGCTGCGGTCGGGAACATGTCCGCCGAACGGCTGTAGGGATGATCGGAGAAGGCGTACGTGTCGCGGGAGTTGTTGGTGCGCAGACCTGGATACGTGCGTGATTCGATCCACACGCCGCCGACTGCGGATTCCTTTTCGAACACGACGACGTCGAACCCGTCGTCCCGCAAGACTTTTGCCGTCACCAGGCCGGCCAGGCCCGCCCCGATCACGGCCACACGTGCGCCGGTCACCTCAACCGCCACTTCGACTCCGACAGCAGAGAGTGAGTTGGTTCAATTCGGCCTCGATCGCCCGAGCGGCGTGATGACACCCAATCGCATGAAGCCAAGCGATCCTCGAGACCACGGCATCAAGTCCATAAGCAGCAACGACATCCAGAAGACTGATCCGGTGGTCGAGCGGTCCACGTCCGGTAGCTGAGCCTGCTCCGTTCGCCTTTGACGGCTCTTCTAAGCGGTGCACCGATCTTCCCCCTCTATACATTTCAGATCGGTGCACCGCTCAGACGAGCCCTCTACAGGTAAGGACGCTCATTGACTGCGCTTGGCGACGAACGATCAGCCCGCCCCTTGTCGACGTCCATCTCGCGGCGGAATACGGCCTTGCGCTCATGCACCAAATCTAAGGCGCGCTGATGAGCATGTCAACGCATTGATGTGCATTCATGTGCATCAATGCCCGCTTGCCCCATCGACAGCCACCAGCGTGATCATCAGTCGCGATATGGCCTGTAGTTAGGGAGGATCTGCTTCCGTTCTTGTCCAGCAACGATCAGTGCAGCTCGGATATGTGCATGGCGACCATGCCTGCTCACTCAGGCGTTACGATGCAAGCTATGGATGGACCGTTCAGTCCGGGACGTACCGAGGACCTCGGTCGATCCGAGTCGGCTGGGCAGCGATTCGGACGGCTGATGAAAGCGTTCCGCCAGCGGAACCTCCCCGATGAGTTGATAACGCACCAGCGCATCCATGACCTCGGAGGTCCGACTCGGAATGTCCAGTCCCGCATCGAGGCCGGACAGGTTCACACGATCAGCGCTACCACCGAGGCGAAGTACAACCGGGCGCTCGAGGCTTTGGGACTACCGCCGGGCAGTGCGACCGCGGCCCTGAACCACACCAGCACGCACGGTCTTCTCCCCGACGATGACTCCACATCGGCAGGACCGGACGATGTCGAGAGCGGAGTCCGGGCCCTGAGGAAGCTCAACCGTGAGCACAAGTCTGTGGCGGATCTCGTCACCGAGCTCGATCGGCTCGGTATCGAGTTGAGGCACGCCCGAAGTCACGCAGAGGGCTACCAACTGACGTTCGCCAAATCAGCGATCGACCAACTGCTCCAGACGTTGCAGAATGCGACCGAGCCTGCGCGCAAATCCGTTCGAGACGACAATTCACAGCTCTGAGAAAGCCGAGGAGATAGCTGGCCGAGGCGCGCGTTCGGCTTCACTCAGAAGCGATTTCGCGGGCGCCCACAACCGAAGCAATGTGTCCTCGTCGGGGACATCGGCCGTTCGGGCGGACGGTTCACCGGCTGACTCGCCCTTGCGGCCGTCGGCCAGTCGCTGAGCCGCCATAACCAGTTCTGTGACGAGCCGCGCGTGCTCCTGATCGTCCTCGGCCACGGTGCTCTCGATCAATTCGTCGACGGCCACCGGCAGCGGCCGCACGTATCTGGCAACGATCTCGGCAGCATCACGTATCTCGATATGTAGACGCTCCACACGTTCCGCCGGAGAAGCACCCCACCGGTCGGCCCACCGCAGCGACAACACGACCGCCGGTGCGGCAGCGGTCAGCCCTCGCCACAGCGGATACAGCCGACCCAACTGCCTCAGTCGCGCCACTGCGCGGGCACAGGATGGCATTACCACCAGGGCCAGAACCGCCCCGAACAGCAACTGCGGTTCACCCGAGGCGAGCCCGTCGGACGTGAAGTTGTACGTCTGACGGGCGAAGTCGGTGCCGACTCCCAACGCGCCGAGCGCCGCGAAGAATACCAGCGAGCTCACTGGCGCCACGCTGAGAACAGCGACGACGAGCAGGATGCGCACTATATTCCTTTCCCGCCGTGATGTCGCGCGTTGTCGCAGCACGGGCAGGGTTCGGAGCATATAGCTGGATACGAATACCGGCGGTGTCGAAAGTAGTCCGATGTAGATGCCGTACCGCCAGCCCCCGTACTCCGCGATCGAAACCCCCTGTGCCCGTGCTGGACTGCTCAGCAACAGCAATGCCACACCGAGGACTGCCGCCACCCCTATCGCACCCTGGAATCGGGTCTTGTATCGGACCGGCCCGTACTCACGCAGCAGCCACAGTCCCAACCCCCACGTCCACGTCAGCACAGTCGTCCAGTGCCACACGTCGAACAGGGTCGGCAGTCCACCGGGAATGAATCTCGCTACCTGGCGGGCAATGGCAGGGTCACGTAAGAGCACACCGATCGCGGTGATTCCCGCGATCATGTTAATCAGGTGGTCGGCCTCGGTCGCACGACGTACCAATACTATTCGAATAATCGTCAGAGCAATGATGAACACCATCGCCGCGACCGCGACAGGGGTCGGCAAAGTTTGCGGCCACATCAGAACACTTTCAGGAATCTGTCACGGCGCGGTCCGCCTGCGCGGACCCGAGTCCTGACCATCGTCGCGAAGAGCTCGGCCTCGTACTCTTCCGGCGGGTCGTAGCTGGATGCTCCGCGGAAGGCCCGGACCGCAGCGACGTTGTGGTCCAACTCGACACCAGGCAGCAGCGTCGCCAGCTCCTCTGTCGGCGAATCCTGACCATGATCGAGCAACATATGGCCGAGTTCATGGAAGATGTCGTGCGGGTCAGCGGAACTCCTCAGAAAGAACACGTCATAACCACTGCACGACAGCCACATCCCGCACAACCCCACCGGCGCCTCCGACGGCAGCGGCAAACGCACAATGTGGCGGCCTCGGATGCGCTCGACCGATGCGAACAGCTCCTCGGCCGTCCAGTCTTCGGGCAATGCCTCGTCGAGGCGGTCGACAAGGGTTTGCAATCGAGCGCGCGTAGATCCCCTTCGCCACAAGGATTTTCGCATGCTACCGGACACCTCGTTCGAGCAAGGACGAGAGTTCGCGGGAATCGGAGCCGGGGAGCATCGCTGGACAGCGAAAGATATTGGGAGCCAGCGGAAAGCGCGGCGCCGTGTGTGGTGACACCTCACGGCCTCCTTTCGGTGCCCGCTGTCATCATGCTTGTGTTCGGTCGAGCCTGACGCCGAGCATGCGTTGAACGCGGGAATTCAGCATCGGCGCAAGGCCTCCGAGGACGACACCCATTCGCATCTCGAACGGCGCGACCACGGTTTCGCCGATATTGTTCTCGATTGCACGGATCACCGCGTCAGCGACCTGCTGCGGGGACGATGTGCGCAACCCCGGAGGCAAACGCACTCCACTGTCGGCGAACATCCCAGCCGCGCGCACGAATCCCGGCTCGACCACAGACACACCGACTCCACTGCCGCGCAAGTCTTCACGCATACCCAGGGCCAACCCACGCAGACCGAACTTCGTCGCGTTGTAGACGGCTGTGTCGCCGGACGCGACTCGACCACCGATGGATCCGATGAAAACGATGTGGCCCTGTCCCCTCGCCCGCATCGATCCGGCCACTTCCCGAGCCATCACCATCGGTGCACGCAGGTTTACAGAGATAGCGTCGTCCAGATCGGCGACACTGAAGTCCAGCACCGGCCCGCTTGCCGGCAGACCAGCACCTGCAATGAACACATCGACCGGGTCGACCGCCTTCAACAGCTTCGTCACATCGTCGGGGCAACTGAGATCAGCGGCGACTGGTCGAGCGCCGAGTTCGGACGCCAAACGATCCAGCACATCGAGGCGACGACCCGTCAGAGTCAGCTCGGCCCCATATGTTTTCAGTGATCTAGCGATCGCATGGCCGAGGCCGCCCGTGGCACCGGTCAGAAGAACCTTCGCCCCCGACAACCGCGAGTTCCGACTCATACAGACATACCCCCAGAGCTCGAAGCCGAACGAAACCGACGTCGCACACGCGCACAGCCGACATCCGGCAGATCATCACCCCGATCACCGCGGACATGATCGCGGTCCGTTGCCCGACCAGGCTAGCGCAGATCGATCGTGTGCGCGACGGGCTCACCCGGTCGAGCACTGAACAACGAAAGTTACTGCAAAACTATCGATTTCATTGGCTGGAGCACTGAACCGATCACAAACTCGTCGAGCATCACAGTCTGTCCGGCAAATGCGGTGAGGTCGCGCCGCCCAGCAGGTTCACAACTCCGCCCTACCGGCCGGACGCACCAAAACGATCCACACACCATCCGCGCAGCCGAATCCGCATGAGCGCACGAACCTACACGTCGCACCCGCCGACGCCAGTGTCAATTCGTGCGCCATCACATGACGACTAATGCGCGGTTTCGGATATTCCCCCGGGCGTCAGTGGCTATTGGATAAGTGTCCGGTGCGACAAGCGTCTCGATCTCGCCATCACGACCGATGGCCGCTGCCGTGCAGGAGTCCTGCATGTAGGTGTGCCCCAACTACCACTGACCTAGCTGACAGACCGAGCGGGCCGGACCGGAAACCCTCGCCGTCGACGAATAGGACACGCTCGAGCACGACGACCGGCGGATGAAATCCGGTACCACGTCGACGTCCCCGGAGGCGGATACGGTGATGGACGGCAAATCCCATTGTCGTTTCGATTGTTCGGCGCGCCAGGCGATATTCCATCCGAATGGCAGCAGATGGACGCGTTCCCCGTATCTCCCCAGTCGTTCGGCGAGATCCGAAAGCACGTCGAGAGTGTCGGCGACCTGGGTGAGGACATCCAGTGGATCGGCGGCTGGCGTCGATCGACCACCCGCAGTCGCGCAGTGCGGAGCTCCGGCGATAACGATGTGGGCGGCCTCGCTGACGAGGCACAGGTACCGGATCGCGCGCACGGCCTCGGCGGTCAAGGGGCAATCGCCCGGTTCGACATCGACTCGCACTACCAGGCAATCGAAGAACATCTGCGCGACGCCCACCGTCGACAGGTCGACGGCCACGGCGCACGGACCTGCCGACACCAGGGTGTATTCGACACTGCGCCAACGACTTCCGACGCCCCTCATGCAGTGGACCTCCGCCACGAGCGCTGCTGCGGGTGCGTCATGGCCGGTCGCCGACACCGCAGAGGGCGTAACAGAAGACGAACGGCACCGCACCGTCGTTGAACCATGCGTGCGGTGCGCCGTTCTGGATCACGCAATCACCCGACCGCAGCGTCACATCGACACCGTCGCCGAGGCGCATGCGGCCCTGGCCGCTGAGCACGACGACGAAATCGATGCTCGCAGTGCTGTGCATGCCGGGCGCGGCGGGGTCGAATGCCGCCATCATCCCTGGCAGTTTCGCCTCCGCTTCCGCGGTGACGGCCGCCATTACGTCCTCGGACAGGTTGGGGTCGGGTTCATAGGTCAGCCCCGGAGGTACGGAGATGTATCCGAAACGCAGCCCGTCCGGGCCTGGGAAATAGCGCGTATCGGTCTGGGAAGGCATCCGGTCGACCGGCAGATCGGGTAGTTCGTCGAGCTCCCACATCCGATAGATCTCGGCGCCGGGCAGCAGCGCCAATGTCAGCGGGTCGATACTGTCGTCTGCCAGTACCCGTCCCTGTCCGGTTCCGTCGTCGCCGACCACGATTCTGCGCATGTGAACTCCCGATTGTCTTCCGCGACCAGCTGAATCGGGTCGGCACCGATAGCCGCACCGGGCCGATCCGAGCTATTCGGACCGTAGCCGCGGCCCACGCATCCCCACTTGTCCCAGTACGCACGAGCACTGTCCGAATGCGCAGAACTCGAAAGCCGCCGATGCCGCTGCGGCGGTGAGCCGCGCGGTTCTGCCGTAGGCTTCTTCCAGAATTGGGGTCGACGCCTGGGCCACCGATGATCGTCGATCGGAAGGCGGTATTCATGGATCGAGCGGCCATCGCCGACTCCGCCACGACGAGTGTGGTGGATCCCCATGAGCGAGCCGACTACTGGGCCCATCTGATCAGCACATACCACTGTCGGCTGGGCTACCGATTCCCGAGCCACACCGACTTCCAGGGGCACACGCAACTGCGCCGCACCGACGCCTACCAACTCGTCGGGTGGAAATCGGATGCTGTCACCTACCTGCGCACCCCAGCGCACATCCGTGCCGACCCCGATGACGATTACCGGCTGATCGTTCCTCTCGTCGGGCACCTGTCCTTCCGCACCGATGACGGGAACGGGATCCTCACCCCGGGAACGATGGGCCTGGTGGCCGTCGACCGGCCCTACGCGATGTCCATGTCCGACGGCACCCGCGGGCTGATCATCACCATTGCGCGCAGGGAGATACAGCATCGCCTCAACCGCGTCACGCCGCCCACCCACCCGCTGGACCTTACGAGCGGGCTCGGGCGGGTGACCGACGGGATCGTCAGCGCCCTGTCCACCGAATGCGCCGCACTGACCGACCTCCAATTCGACGCCGTCGCCGAACGGCTGGTGGATCTGATCTGCATGCAGATCCTCGGCGACCCGGGGAGCTCACCCACCCAACTCGCCCATGTGGAAGCGACTGCCCGTCGGTATATCCACAGCCATGCCGCAGAGCCGGACCTCACCGGCACATCCGTCGCCGGTGCGCTCGGCTGGTCGCTGCGTCAAATTCAACTGGCGTTCAGCGCTGTCGGCACCACGCCCAGCGAAGTCATCCGGGAACAACGCCTGCAACTGGCGCGCGATCGCCTGCGCAGCCCCGCCTACCGGCATCGAAGTATCACCGATATCGCATCGGAGCTGGGCTTCGGTTCGACGAGCAGCTTCAGCAAGGCCTTCCGTCGCCGCTTCGACACCACGCCCGGCCAACTCCGCGAAGGACTGGCGAGCAGCATTCAGCCCGGCCGCAAGCCAGGGGCAACCAGCTAACGACCGAATGCCGAGAAGCACGACCGCGCTATCGTCGCAGCGTGGACTCCCTGCGCCAGTTGCGGTACTTCGTCGCCGTTGCCGAAGAACTGCATTTCGGACGGGCGGCCGAGCGGCTGGGCATTGCGCAGCCGCCGCTGAGCCAGCGCATCCGCAAACTCGAGCAGGATCTCGGTGCGCGGCTGTTCGATCGGGACAGCCGACGGGTCGAACTGACCGAGGCGGGCCAGATTCTGCTCACCGAATCCCGTGATCTGCTGGCCCGCTGGGATCGGGCGCAGCGGCTGGTGGGCAAGGCACATCGGGGTGAGATCGATGCGCTGCGGGTCGGGGTTCCGCCCGAGCTGGCCGGGCGGGTGCTTGCGGCGATCCTCACCGCATTCGAAAGTCGTGACGTCCGGGTCGATCTGCAGGAGCTGACCACCGCGGAGCAGATCCGGCTGCTCGCCGACCGCCAACTCGATGCCGGGCTGCTACAGCATCCGGTCGATGTGGTCGGCCTCGAACTCGGCCCCGAGGTCGAGACACCGCTCGGCGTGGTGCTGCCGCGCGACTCGCCGCTTGCCGTTCGCTCCTCGCTCACCCTGGCCGAGCTGGCCGGCCTCGGTCTGGTGATCTTTCCGCGGGCCGCCGCGCCCGGACTCTACGACGCCACCCTGCGCACCTGCTGGGAGCACGGCTTCCGCCCCAGCCGAGTCCAGCACGCCCGCAACCCCGAATTCGTGCTGGGCATGGTGCTCTCCGGCCGCGGCGTCGCCTTCGACCAGGGCATGGTGGCGCAGAAGGAGCCGCGGGTGGTGTGGCGCCCGCTGACCGACCACTTGAGCTGGCGGCTCTCGCTGGCCTGGCCCGCGGCGGCACCGCATCCCCTGGTGCGCGAGCTCGCCGACCTCATCGTCGAAGTGATCCAGGGCGACGGCGCGTCGCGGCCCGCACCCGCTCAGGAGGTGGCGCAGCGGCCGTGGAATGTCGTATTCGGCAGATCGTGACGGATGCGCTCGATCGCCAGTCGCGCGGCCTCGCCGATCGCGTGATCGACATCGGGCAAGCGTTGTACGAGGGTATCGGCCCTGGTGAAAACCGCGACGGCGTAGCGACTTCCGCCGGGGTACTCCACCACGCCGATCTCATTGCGAATCGCGGGCAGTGAACCGGTCTTGCCCCACACCGACACCTCGGGTGGGAAGGCGGCGGCGAGCCGGTGCCAGTTGACCTGCTGCGCCATGAGCCCGCGTACCCACCGGCAGGCCTCGGCGGCGCCAGCGCGATCCTGGCCGAGCAGGGTGAGCAGGCGGGTCATATCGCGCGGCGTGCTCGCGGTGGTGCGGTGCGGGTCCATGGCACGGGTGGCGAGCACTTCGGACACGCTCAGCGTCGGGAAGCGGCGCGCGAATGCGGCGGTATCGGGTGCGCCGATATCCTCGGCCATGGTCTGCACGACGTACCTGGGCGAGCCGACGATCCGGGTGTCGGTCAGGCCCAATTCGCGGACCAGCGAGCGCACATTGTCCAGGCCGACGCGATCGAAGAGCAGGTCGGCGGCGGTGTTATCGCTCACCGACAGCGCGAAGAACGCGGCATCGCGCAGGCTGAATTCGACATCGTCCAAACAGCCCGCGGTGCCGACGCCACCGAGGCGGTCCGCCGCGCTCGCCCGCACCCGGTCGGTCGGATCGAGCTGACCGGCCACGACCTGACGCGCGAACTCCAGCACCAATGGCACCTTGACCACCGATGCCAGCACCACCGGTTCGTCGGCACCCAGCCCGGCCACGCCGTCGCAATCGAAACATCGGGCATGCACCCAGCCGCGCACGCCGACCTTACGAAAGATTTCCTCCACGCCCGCCAAGCTTCCATACGGGAGCGATCCGAGTCATCTTGACTCTCCCCCCGATGGAGGGTTCACGCTCGTCAGCGTCCACATTCGACAGGGAGGACCCGCGATGAAGCTCGATCTGGCCAAGATCGATAAGCACTATTACGACGCCACCACGCAACCACAGCTGCGCACCTTCGACACCTACGGCTACCTCACGGTCACCGGCTCCGGCGCACCCGGCGGCGAGGTGTACAACGAAGCGGTGCAGACGCTGTACCGAACCGCCTACGGCGCCAAGAAGCTCGCCAAGGCGGAAGGACAGGATTTCGTGGTGCCCAAGCTGGAGGGCCAGTGGTGGGTGAATTCCGATGAGCCGCCGCTGTCGGTGCCGCGCGAACAATGGCAGTGGAAGTTGATGATCCGGATGCCCGATACCGTCACCGCCGAGATGGTCTCCGGTGCCACATTCGAGCGGCTGACCGAGGGGGAAGCGATCCAGGTCATGCACATCGGACCGTATGCGACGGAACCGGAGACGTTGGCTCGGATGGAGGCGTTCATGGCCGAGCAGGATCTGGTCATGAACGGCCGCCATCATGAGATCTACATCTCGGATCCGCGCAAGTCCCCCGACGCGAGGACCCGGACCATCCTGCGTCATCCCGTCCGCCGCGCCTGATCCGGCGACGCCAGCTTCGTCGAAACACCCGGTGCGGCGAAATCGGCGGCGCGGCCAGTGGTTATGCGATCAGCACGCCCGCCCGAGATAGCCGAGCAACCGGCGGTGCGCTGGCGCGTCGACGGGCACGGCGACCTCCGCGCCGAACATGCCCGGTGTGCGCAAGCCGTCGAGGCCGCCCATCGCGTGCATGGTGGTCAGCAGTTCGGCGCACAGCTCATCGTCGGCGAGATCGGGGCGGTCGATGGCCACCGCGATATCGACGCCGTGCGCGACGACCTCGGTGAGATGGATCATGGCGGCGGCCGGGCCGGGCAGCTCGCCGCGCGAGAAGTGAACGGTGCCGGTCAGTGCGTCGGGACGATGCCAGGCCGCGCGATCGACCTCGGATGCCGCGGCGAAGGCGCCCTGCGGATCGATGCCGAGCCAGTCGTCATCGTGTCCGGCGCCGGCGTCGGTGCCGCTCAGCTCGGCGGCGAACAGGTGCATACCGCCCACGGCATGGTTGAGCACGGCGTGCACATCCCACTCCGGACACGGCGTCGGCGCCGCGAGTCGGTCGCTGTCGACGGCGGCGACCACGATCGCGCCCGTCATATCCAGAGCGCGGTCGATCTGTCCGATCACATTGTCCATGGGCATCCTTCGCTCGAAGAGTTCGCAGAATGGGTAGCACGACGGGGTGACATCCAAACTCGATCCAACGCCGCCCGGATCACGGAATCCAGCACGGCAAGGACCCAAAAGGATTGCGCTGCCGCACTTCCGGCGACACGTATGGTCTCCGAAAACGAAATGTCAACGAGTTCGGCAAGCCCACGATTTCCGCACGAGGACTTCGGACAGCTGCTGGCGACCGGCGGTCGGCGAACCGGCGGTCGCCAGCGGCCGAAATGCGTTATCCGAGAACCGGATAGTTGGCACGGATCACCGACCGCGGGTCGCGCGCACGCTTGATCTCCCGCAACCGCGCGAGCGTGGTCTCGTCGAACGCCGCGGCGGCCGTCTCCTCCGGAGTGAGGAACGTGTACGGCTTGCGACCGCTGATGTGCGCGCCGATCGCATCGACGATCTCGGCCCGTCGGGCGGTGACCGCGGCCGTCAGCTGCGGCAGTCCGAGACCGAGTGCGTAGAGCAGGTACGGCTCGGCGACCGGGCCGCACGCACCGCCGTCGGCGGCCACCCTGGCCAGCGCGCCGCCGAGATGGCGGATCTGGATACCCACCAGTGGGGCAACGGGTTCGTCGAGCAGGGTCTTGACCACCGCATCGCCCAGGTCGGTGAGCAGTTCACCGCGCGAGAGGGACGGGCTCGGATCGGTCGGCTCGGCGGTGATATCGCCGAGATTCGCCACCGATAGCGCACCACGCTTGTCTGCGATCGGACCGTCGATCGCGTCCAACCGGGCGAGCAGGGACCGGCCAGCGGCCGCATCGCCCAGGTAGGCGACATCCAGCGCGACCATCGGCGGCGCATCCGGGAACTGGAACCGGTGGAACCACACCGACAGTTCGTCGGGTGCGTCCGCGGTGATCTCCTGGAACGCTTCGAAGACTTCCGCCGTGCGCGCACCGTGCCACATCACCCGTCCGCCATAGAGCGCGGGAGCAGCGAAGAGGTCGAACTCGAGTGCGGTCACCACCGCGAAATCGCCACCGCCACCGCGCAATGCCCAGAACAGCTCCGGATCCTCGGCGGCGCTCACCCGGGTTTGCGTGCCCTCGGCATCGACGATCTCGAAGGCGCGCACCGCATCCGAGGCCCAGCCGTACTTGCGGCTGAACCAGCTCAGCCCGCCGCCGAGGGTGTATCCGGTGACACCGACCACCGGATTGCTGCCCGCCAGTCCGCTCAGCCCGTGCGCCGCGGCCGCGGCCTGCACCGCACCCCAGTTCACACCGGCACCGACCTTCGCAACCCGCCGATCGGCATCGATCTCGATGCCGTCCAGTCCCCCGGTGCGCAGCAGAATCGCTTCCTCGATACCACCCGCGGCCCCGTGTCCGGTGGGCTGCGCGATCACCGGCACCCCGGCCCGGCGCGCATGCGCAACCACGGCGGCGACGTCCTGTGCGTCGGCCGCCCGCACCACCGCGGCGACCGGCTGGGTGACCGCGGTCGACCACGGCCGCGCCGCCACGTCGAAGCCGTCCTCACCCGGCACCAGCACCCGGCCGGGCAGGGCAGCGCGCAGATCCTCGAATGTCATTGGTATTTCCTCACTTCGCAGCCGTGCCCGAAAGCACCCGCGGCCCGTGGTCCGTGCCGCGACTACCCCATTGACGAAATACGACCGGCAAACGTAACACCGGCCGCCCGAATCCATCGGGCGGCCGGTGTCGCAGCGGGCGCTATCAGGTCTTATCGGGCCGATCGCCCGAGTCGCCATTGTCCTTCTCGAGCCGGGTGATGCCCGGTTCGGTGCCCTCGTCGGCCTCCTGATCCGGCTCCGGATGGTCGGGCTCGAAGGTCGCGGGCAGACCCTTGATATGCCGGTTCATCGACCGCACCAACAGCACGGTCCCGGCGAGCAGCACCAGAATGATCACCAGACCCAGCGGCGACGCCTTGCCGAACTCCGGTCCGGTCGGCGTGCCCGGCGCTTGGGCGAGTAGAGCCAGCATCACCGGTGCTCGTCTTCGATACCGGCGAACAGGTCGGTCTCCGGGAGCGAGCTCGACACCCGGGACTTGGCCAGTTCGAACTCCTCGGTCGGCCACAGCCGCTGCTGCATCTCCATCGGAATCGCGAAGAACGCGCCGTTGGGATCGATCTGCGTGGCGTGGGCGCGCAGGGCGTCGTCACGCTGCGGAAAGTACTTGGCGCATTCGATCTGCGTGGTCACCCGGGTCATTCCGTCCGGGCGCCCCTGTCGGTAGGTGCGCATCCGCTCCAGCCACTCCCGCAAGGGGAACGGCTCGCCGATCCGCTCGTACTCCGCCGCGAAGACATCCAGGCGGGCCATGGTGAAGCCGTGGTCGTAGTAGATCTTCAGCGGCTGCCACGGCGCGCCCGCGTCCGGGAACCGCTCCGGATCGCCCGCGGCCTCGAATGCGGCCATCGACACCTCATGGCAGCGGATGTGATCCGGATGCGGGTAGCCGCCATTCTCGTCATAGGTGGTCATCACATGCGGTTTGAACTCGCGCACCACCCGGACCAGCGCTTCGACGGCCTCGTCCAACGGGACCAGCGCGAAGCAGCCCTCCGGCAGCGGCGGCGGCGGATCACCCTCGGGCAGTCCGGAGTCGACGAAACCGAGCCAGGTCTGCCGCACCCCGAGCGCGGCGGCCGCGGCGTCCATCTCCTCACGCCGGATCTCATCGATCCGCTCCAGCACCCCCGGGGTGTCCATCGCGGGATTGAGGATGCTGCCGCGTTCGCCGCCGGTCAGCGTCACGATGAGGACGTCATGGCCCTCGTCGGCATAGCGTGCGGTCGTCGCGGCCCCCTTGCTGGATTCGTCGTCGGGGTGGGCGTGAACCGCCATGAGGCGAAAACCACTCACGTCTCGTTCACCTCAGAACTCACCGTCATACCTCGTATCTCCGCCGCCGGGGTCCGATCTGCCTGTCCCTATAGTTCCATTCGACAGACTTTTGTTCCGACGTACCCCCCGGGAGCGATGCACCATGAGCGATACACCCGGTGCCGCCGCTTCGGCGCCCGCCGATCGACGTGCCGACCGGTACGGTACGACGCCACGCCCGAGGCGCCGCTGGATTCCTTTCGCACTCGGCGCGGTCGTGCTCGCCGCGGGTCTCGGGGTCGCCTATCTCGGTTTCCAGAAGTACGGCCCGGACGATATCGACGCCGAACAGCTCGGCTACACCGTCGTCGACGACTCCACGATCTCGGTACACCTCAAGGTCACCCGCAAGGATCCGCAACGGCCGGTGGTGTGTTTCGTGCGCGCGATGGCCAGGGACGGGTCCGAATTGGGCCGGCGCGAGGTGCTGATCGAACCGTCCGGCAGCGGCACCATCGAGCTGACGACCACCGTGCGCGCCTCCGCGCGGCCGGTCTCGAGCAGCATCTACGGATGCAGCGATGACGTCCCCCAGTACCTGCGGGCGGGCTGATTCCGGGCAGTACCCCATCAAGGCGTCCACAAAACGAACGCCGACCTGCATGTTTGTGATTCATGCTAAAATGGCGTGATACACGGTTCCGGGGCACGGAGCCGTGTTTGCTGCATTGACGGCCAGCGCTGTCAGTTCCGGGTGTGTGAGTTCGCCGGACCTGAGGCCTGTCGGGGTTCGATGAACTTCCCAGGATGGCACTAGCCGTCGGCTGGTGCGTGCCCGCCCCCTGTGGGCACTGCAGCGGATCAGGGAACCCGGTCTCGGCCGGGAACAACTACTAGGGAGTGATCGAGATGACTGAGACGCAAGTGACTTGGCTGACCCCGGAGTCGCACGACAGGCTCAAGGGTGAACTCGACGCGCTCATCGCCAATCGTCCGGTCATCGCTGCCGAGATCAACGAACGCCGCGAAGAGGGCGACCTCAAGGAAAACGGCGGATACCACGCCGCGCGTGAGGAGCAGGGTCAGCAGGAGGCGCGCATCCGGCAGCTGCAGGAGCTGCTGAACAACGCCAAGGTCGGCGTCGCGCCCACCAAGTCCGGCGTCGCGCTGCCGGGTTCGGTCGTCAAGGTCTACTACGACGGCGACGAGTCCGACACCGAGACCTTCCTCATCGCGACCCGCGAAGAGGGCCTCAATGATTCCAAGCTCGAGACCTACTCGCCGAATTCGCCGCTCGGCGGCGCGCTCATCGACGCCAAGGTCGGCGACACCCGTGAGTACACGCTGCCCAACGGCAAGACCATGAAGGTGACGCTGGTCAGCGCGGAGCCCTACCACAGCTGATCTCGGTTCGGGACCGGCTCGGCCGCGACATCCCGACCCCAGACCCGAAACGAACGGCCGCATCCGGGAGATCCGGATGCGGCCGCCGTTCGAGATATGCATACCTAGTTCGCCAGCGCCTGCTCGATATCGGCCAGCAGGTCGCTGACATCTTCGATACCGACCGAGAGCCGCACCAGATCGTCCGGCACCTCGAGCTGCGAGCCGGCGGTGGAGGCGTGTGTCATCGCGGCCGGATGTTCGATCAGCGATTCCACACCGCCGAGCGATTCGGCGAGGGTGAATATCTTGGTGCGCGAGCAGAACTCGTGCGCCGCGTCCTTGCCGCCATTGAGCCGGACCGAGATCATGCCGCCGAAGCGCTTCATCTGCTTATCGGCGATGAAGTGGCCGGGATGTTCGGCCAGGCCGGGGTAGATGACCTGCGAAATCGCCGGATGCCCTGTCAGGAATTCGGCGATGGTCTCGGCATTGTCGCAATGCCGATCCATCCGCACCGCGAGGGTTTTGGTGCCGCGCAGGGTGAGGAAGGCGTCGAATGGACCGGGCACCGCACCGGCGCCGTTCTGCAGGAAGGCGAACGCCGCGTCGAGCTCCGGATCATTGGTGATCAGCGCGCCGCCGACGACATCGGAATGCCCGCCCAGATATTTGGTGGTCGAATGGGTGACGATATCGGCGCCGAGCAGCAGCGGCTGCTGCAGGTACGGGGTGGCAAAGGTGTTGTCCACCACGAGTTTCGCGCCCGCGGTGTGCGCGATATCGGCGAGCGCCGGGATATCGCCGATGCTCAGCAGCGGGTTGGTCGGGGTCTCGATCCAGATCAGCTTGGTATTGGGCCGGATCGCGGCGCGCATTTCGTCGACGTTGAACACGTGGGCGGGCGAATGTTCGATGCCCCACTGGCTGAAGACCTTGTCGATCAGCCGGAAGGTGCCGCCGTAGGCGTCATCCGGGATGACGATGTGGTCTCCGGGACGCAGCGTCGCCCGCAGCGCACAGTCGGTGGCGGCCATGCCGGAGGCGAATGCCCGTCCGTAGCGGCCCGATTCGAGCGCGGCGAGGTTCGCTTCCAGTGCGGTCCTGGTCGGGTTGCCGGTGCGGCCGTATTCGTAGCCGTCGCGCAGCCCGCCCACCCCGTCCTGGGCGAACGTCGAACTCGCGTAGATGGGCACGTTCACCGCACCGGTCCGCGCTTCGGGGTCGTATCCGGCATGCACGGCTCTGGTGGAGAATCCCAGCTCACTCATGGGGTCAGCCTAGCGTCGGGCGATCGGCGGGCTATCGGCCGGATCAGCGTTGTGCGCCGATCCGGGCTTTCGCCGCGGGTGCGGCGGTAGGTTGAGCTCATGCTGAGCGTTGATGAACTGTTCGCGATCGATGCCCTGTTGTCCGAGGACGAGCGCGAGATCCGCGATACCGTCCGCGCGTTCGCCAACCAGCGGTTGCGACCACATATCGCGGACTGGTTCGAGGCGGGAACGTTCCCGGCCCGCGAGATCGCGCCGGAACTCGGCAATATCGGATTGCTCGGCATGCACTTGGCGGGCTACGGGTGTGCTGGCCTCTCGGCGACCGCCTACGGTCTGGCCTGCCAGGAGCTCGAGGCGGTCGATTCGGGCGTGCGCAGCATGGTCTCGGTGCAGGGCTCGCTCGCCATGACCGCGATCCACAAATACGGCTCCGAGGAGCAGAAGCAGCGCTGGCTGCCGGAAATGGCGGCCGGGCGCGCACTCGGCTGTTTCGGTCTGACCGAACCGGACTTCGGCTCCAATCCGGGCGGCATGCGGACCAGGGCAAAGCGCGACGGCACCGACTGGGTGCTCAATGGCTCGAAGATGTGGATCACCAATGGCTCGGTGGCCGATATCGCGGTGGTGTGGGCGCAGACCGAGGATGAGGGCGAGCAGGTGGTGCGCGGATTCCTGGTACCCGCGGGCACACCGGGATTCACCGCCCGCGAGATGCATCACAAACTCTCCTTGCGCGCATCGGTGACCGCGGAACTGGACCTCGACGATGTGCGACTGCCCGCGGACGCGGTCCTCCCGCAATCCCGCGGCCTGAGCTCCCCCCTGGGCTGCCTCAGCGAGGCCCGCTTCGGCATCATCTTCGGCGCACTGGGCGCTGCCCGCGACTGCCTGGCCGCGACCATCGACTACGCGCGGACCAGGGAGGTCTTCGACAAGCCCCTCGCCGCCTACCAGCTGACCCAGGCCAAGCTGGCCGATATGGCCCTCGAATACGGCAAGGGCCAACTGCTCGCACTGCAGATCAGCAGACTGAAGGACCGCGGCGAAGTCCTCCCCGAGCAGATCAGCGCGGGCAAACTGAACAGCACAAGAGAAGCCATCGCCATCGCCCGCGAATGCCGCACCATCCTCGGCGCAAACGGCATCACCCTCGACTATCCGGTACTACGCCACGCAAACAACCTCGAATCAGTCCTCACCTACGAGGGCACCGCCGAAGTCCACCAACTGGTCCTCGGCAAGGCCCTCACCGACTCCAACGCCTTCCGCTAACTCCCATCCGACGAGAATGCGCTGATGCGGGGGCCTGTCCGGCGATTGCGACGGGCCGGGCCGGAAGTGGATTGGACCTGCACGGGGGCGGGCGGAACATTACTGTCGAAGGGTGTCGTCGATCCGGGTCACCGAGGTGCTCGCCGCGCTGTCATTGACCACCGACCTGGCGACCGGAATGCCGTTCGAAAAGGGTTTGGCCACTTGCCTTGTCGCGACGGCACTGGCCGATCGAATCGGGTTGGACGAGGCGGACCGGCGGGTCGTGTTCCACGCCGCGCTGCTCGGCGCCGTCGGCTGCACCAGCCGGGCGTCGGAGAACGCCGATTCCTATGCCGATGACATCGAATTCCAGCGCGCGTACCACACGCTCGATCCCGGTGACAGCACAGTCTTCGCTGGCCAGATGCGGAATTTCGGATCCTGGGCGGCGGGTGCCCAGACCGCGCTGCGGGACCGTTTCGTGACCATGGCGCCCAAGGGCGCGCCGGTCGCGGTGCGGTCGGTGTGCGAGGTCAGCAGGGCGCTGGGTCCGCGCCTCGGGCTGCCCGAGGGTTCGGTGCGCGCGCTGACGGAGGTGAAGGAGCGCTGGGACGGACTCGGTGCGCCGGAACGGCTGCACGGGGAGACCATATCGCTGGCCGGACGCATTCTGCACCTGGCCGAGCAGACCATATTGTCCTTGGGCCCCAACGCGATCGGATCCGGCGCCGCCGCCGCGGGTGCGATCGAGGCGGGTACCGTGATCGCTTCCGGCCGCCGGGACCAGCGCGCGGTGCTCACCGAACTGCGCCGCCGGGCCGGCGGACATCTCGACCCCGAGCTGGTCTCGGTCTTCGATGCCGATCCGGACGCGGTATGGGGCGCCCTGGATGTACCGGATCTGCTGGCCGCGGTCGTGGCGACCGAGCCGGGGCTGCCGACGGTGATCCGGCCCGCCGAACGGGACCGGTTATGTCTGGCCCTCGCGATCGTTGTCGACCTGAAAGGCCGCTATCTGCTCGGTCATTCGGCACATGTCGCACAGCTCTGCGATGCGGCCGCGACACTGTCGGGCATGAATGCGGGCGACCGGGCGACGCTGCGGGCGGCGGCACTGCTGCACGACATCGGCCGCGCCGGTGTCTCCAGCGCGATCTGGGATCGCCCCGGCCCGCTCGGCGCGGGCGACTGGGAACGCGTTCGGCTGCACAGCTATTGGACCGATCGGGTACTGCGCCGATGCCCCGGGCTCACCGACCTGGCCGATGTCGCGGCGGGCCATCACGAACGCCTCGACGGCAGCGGCTACCACCGCGGCGTCCGGGTGCACGACCTGTCGCTCGCGGCCCGATTGCTCGCCGCCGCGGATGTTTTCGCGGCCATGACCGAACCGCGCCCCTACCGCCCCGCCGCCGAACTCAGCGCGGCGGCCGCACAACTCACCGCCGAAGCCGCGGCGGGCACCCTCGACCGCGACGCCTGCGCGGCCGTCATCGAGGCCGCCGGTCTGCGCCCGCCCCGCACCGAATGGCCCTGCGGCCTCACCGACCGCGAGGTCGAGGTCCTGCGCCTGGCCGCACGCGGCATGTCGAACCGCCAAATAGCCGCGGACCTCGTCGTCTCCGAACGCACCGTCGGCCACCACCTGGCCCACATCTACGACAAGATCGGCCGCCGCACCCGAGCCGGCGCAGCGGTTTTCGCCATGGAGCACAACCTCCTGCCCAGCTAGCACACCGGCGCGCCGCCAGTGCGGATCCGCACTTCCTCGGGTGCTCGTAGCCCGAGTTGACGCGATGCTTCCGGCCGCCACGATTCGACAATCTCGCCAGTGTCGGCGTTTCCAATATCGGCTGCAGCGCGCTGTTCAACTCCGACTGTTCGGGGCACCCCTGGTACCTGGAGATCGCCACCGGAGCTGATGTCCGGACCGCAGGAGCGGAGCTGGCGCAGGCCCAGCTGCTGTGGGCGGACAGTCCATGGGTGCATACGTCGATCCCGAAAGATATTCGGCCACTGTGGATCCGATCCGGAAGCGCGAGCCGTCCGGCATCCTCAGGACACATATCGACCGCCCGCGGTCGATATGAACGACCAGATGTTCGAGACGATCTCGGCCGCGCCGAACGCGCCCGCTTTCGTCGGACCGGATCAGTGGGCGTTGGCATCCATGCTGGCGGCATTCGAGCACGCAGCGGCCGAATCATGCTGGGGAACTGGCGAATTCGCATATTTCGAACTGGTCGGCATAATTCACAGTGCCGCTCGCACCGAGCGGAGAACATTGTTACTACCTGTCATCGCTGTGCCATCTTCATGTCACCGATTCGCCAAGGCGGATAGCCAAGCTGTAACAGCACTCGGTTTCGGGAAGGCCTCACAGCATCGAAGCCGTACAGCGTCCCGGATCAACGCGGCGAATCCGAGTGCACCGACCGCTTATTCGGAGGTGCACCATGTACATGCCGTCGCAGGATCTAGGGGCCCATTATGTTCGTCCGTGACCGCGCGCCGATTATCGAGGGCGCGAAAACACTGCCGGACCAACGAGAATTGATCGCCGCATTCGGTGGGCATCCGCCCGAACCGGGTCCGGAACATCCGCTCATTCCGCTGGCGCGCGTGCTCGCGGATCTGCACAGGAAGCGGCACGACGATCCGCTCGTCACCGCTGGAATCGATTGCCGCCGAGCCGAACTCGTCTCGGCGATCGACACCTGGGTGATCACCCGGGTGCCGCAGCGGCGATCGACGGCACATATCCGGGCCGAATCCATCGGCGCGACATTGGATCGGATGGCCGCCGCCTATACCCACGCCAGCCATCTGCTGCACACCGCCGAAAAGGTCTCCGATGATCGCGTGCACGCCGCCTGGTACCGCCTCGCGCTGCTCGCCGACCACTGGAGCGACCTCATTATCGGTGCCGCACAAGACAACTCGCGCACGCGTCGATCCGCATAGCAACTGAGCACTGGCGGTAGTCGCCGCTGGACATCGAGCAGAGCAGGTCAAGGCTCTGGACGCGCTGGCAGCCGACGTCCCAGCCCCTCGACCGTGGCCAGCAGGGCGTTGATGTGGCGGGGTGTCGATGCCAGGGACAGATCCGGCAGCGCCGGACCGACGAACAGCGCCGAGCCGAACAGTGCCACGGCAATGGCCGACAACGCGCCCGCCGACGTGTACCCGGCCGATGCCACGGATCGGTCCCGTCGACGGGCGACTCAGGACGACCGAGCTACCGACGACTTCAGATGGATCAGGTGCTGAGGAATCCGAGCAGATCGTGCCTGGTGATCACGCCGACCGGCTTGCCGTCCTCGACCACCATCAAAGCGTCGGTATCCGACAGCGCCTTGGTCGCGGCCGAAATGGGTTCGCCCGAACCGATCAACGGGAACGACGGACTCATGTGCTGGGCCACCGAATCCGTCAGGTGCGCGCGGCCCTCGAAGACCGCGGAGAGCAGATCGCGCTCGGTGACGCTGCCCGCGACCTCACCGGCCATAACCGGCGGTTCGGCGCCGACGACCGGCATCTGCGAAACCCCGTATTCGCGCAGGATCTCGATCGCATCGCGAAGAGTCTCCGACGGATGGGTGTGCACCAGATCGGGCAGTGCGCCCGATTTGCCGCGCAGCACATCGCCGACCAGCGGTTCCGCGGTGCCGTCCAGACGTTCGCGCAGGAAGCCGTAGGAGCTCATCCACTCGTCGTTGAAGATCTTCGACAGGTAGCCGCGGCCACCGTCGGGCAACAGTACGACCACCAGCGCGTCGGGATCGCGGCGCGCGACCTCGATGGCCGCGACGACCGCCATTCCGCAGGAGCCACCGACCAGCAGACCCTCCTCGCGCGCGAGGCGGCGGGTCATATCGAAGGAGTCGGCGTCGGAGACGGCGATGATCTCGTCGGGAACGGCCGGGTCGTAGGCCGAGGGCCAGAAGTCCTCGCCGACGCCCTCGACCAGATACGGCCGACCGGTGCCACCGGAGTACACCGAACCCTCCGGATCCGCGCCGACGATCTTCACCTTGCCGCCGGACACCTCCTTCAGATACCGGCCGGTGCCGGTAATGGTGCCGCCGGTGCCGACGCCCGCGACGAAGTGAGTGACCTTGCCGTCGGTATCGCGCCAGACCTCCGGACCGGTGGTCTCGTAGTGGCTGTCCGGGCCGCCCGGGTTGGAGTACTGATCCGGCTTCCACGCACCGTCGATCTCGCGGACCAGCCGGTCGGAGACGCTGTAGTAGCTGTCCGGGTGGTCCGGCGGCACCGCGGTCGGGCACACCACCACCTCGGCGCCGTAGGCGCGCAGCACATTGCGCTTGTCCTCGCTGACCTTGTCCGGGCAGACGAATACGCACTTGTAGCCGCGCCGCTGCGCGACCAGCGCTAGCCCGACACCGGTATTACCCGAGGTCGGCTCGACAATGGTGCCGCCGGGCCGCAGGGCACCGGAGGCCTCCGCCGCCTCGATCATCTTCACCGCGATGCGGTCCTTGGCGCTGCCGCCCGGATTCAGATATTCGATCTTGGCCGCGACGACGCCGGCGTTGGGCCCCACCACCGAGTTCAACCGAACCAGCGGCGTATTGCCGATGAGGTCAACGACATGATCAGCGATGCGCATGCCCCCTATCGTTGCAGAAGGCTTTCCAGGGCGTTCGCGACGGTCCCGGAGGCGGACGCGCAGCGTACGGCGCATCGGGCACCACTGATGTCACAGATCCGACTCCGCGGTCTGTTCAACGGACGGGCAGGCAGCAGCACAGCGGAACCATGCAGGGCACCCCGACCGGTCCCGCAGCCCGCACAACGAGCCCGCAGGCGAAAGCGCAGCGTATCCGTGCAGGGCACCGTCACAGGTCCGCCCCGACGGCGGCCACAAGAGGCCGAAGGAAGCAGCACCACGAACGTCACACAGATCCCGTCCCAAGGCGTTCGCAACAGGGACGCTGGCGGGCGCACAGCACAACACGGAGCGCACCGCGAATGTCGCGGATCCGACACTGTGAGTTCGCGCACTCGGACGGTTTCGCGTGACAAACGCACCTGAGGCCGATCACTTGCCTAGGATCGCGACCATGAGGCAGCCGAACATCTCTCGCGCCGCAACAGTTCTCGCCGGAGCGGCACTCGCCGCGGGAGTCGGCGCGGCACAAGCCGATGCCGCGACCATCGAATTCCCGCAGGTGCCAACGCTGGCCCGCGGCGGCATCTGCTGGACGAGCATCCGCACCTGGGCAGATACCAGTTCGGAGTGGCCGGGCCGGGCCATTCTGAATGTGCGCGCGAATCCGGCGACGGGTCTGGGCCCCGGTGACTATCCGCTGGCCCCGCTGTGCGAGGTCCGCACCACCGTCGCATGGCGCAATCTGAGCACCGGAGCGACGGGTGTCTACGAGAACAACGTGGTCACCGGCCTGTACGGCAGCATCCAGTACGCGCTGTTCCAGGACACCGGTCCGGGTCGCGTCGAGGTCACCGTCAGCACCGACACCGCGAGCGTCCCGGCACACGGCACCTTCGACGTTCCAGCCTGATCCCGCCGGACCGCCACTTCGGCGAAGTGGCGGTCGGGCGTGCGGTCGTCCGCCACTTGGCGACGAGCACCGATACGGTGCCGAGGCCGCACCTCGGACGAGCCCAACGGCGCAGTTCAACCAACCGCGGGGCGCCGATCAACACGTACTATTTCTAGTCGTGGCACCTCGAATCAGTTGGCGGACCGCCGCGGTGACGGGTATGGCTACCGTGCTGGCCGGATCCAGTGCGGGCACCGCGTCCTGGGCTGCGTACCGACTCCTCATGGCGCAGGCGGGAGTAGCGCGCGGTGTGATCGGGCGCGATACCACCAAACCGCCGGCGGCCGACGGTATCTATTCGGCCGGATGCGACGTCCCCGAGCCGTGGCGTCCCGGTCGGCCGGTCGACGTCCACTTGATGGTCTTCGGCGACTCCACCGCCGCGGGCGTGGGCTGCGTGAGCGCCGAAGAGGTACCGGGAGTGCGCATCGCCCGCGGGCTGGCCGAGGCCACCGGCATGCGGATCCGATTGAGCACCAAGGCGATCTCCGGCGCCACTTCCAAGGGGCTGGCCGGACAGGTCGACGCCATGTTCGTGGCGGGGCCGCCGCCGGATGCCGCGGTCATCTTCATCGGCGCGAACGACATCACCAAGAAGCATTCGATATCCGCGTCGGCGGGCCGGTTGGGCGCGGCCGTCGCGCGACTGCATGCGGCCGGGAGCGTCGTGGTTGTCGGCACCTGCCCGGATCTGGGCACCGTCAGCGCCATTCCGCAGCCGCTGCGCACCCTTGTGCACAACTGGAGCGTCAGGCTGGCCAAGGCACAGTTCGCGGTCACCCACACCGCGGGCGGCAGCCCGGTGCCGATGGGCGATCTCGGGCCGGAATTCCTCACCGCGCCGGACCGGCTCTTCGCCGACGACGGCTTCCATCCGTCCGCCGACGGCTACGCATTGGCCGCCGCGCATCTGCTGCCGATCCTGGTGACGGCACTCGCACAGCGGCGCTCGGATTCGCCACAGGCCTGCGCCGCCGAACGTCGCGGCATCACCGCTCGGCTGCGCGGACTCATCGAATCACCGGGGTGGCGACTGTCCCGTTCAGCGGATTCGGTACACATAGAGATGCCAGTACAGAACTGAGCGCGAGTACATAAGGAGCCCTCATGCCTGAGGCAGTTATCGTTTCGACCGCCCGCTCCCCGATCGGCCGGGCAGCAAAGGGTTCGCTGGTCGATATGCGGCCCGACGATCTGACCACCCAGATCGTGCGCGCGGCGCTCGACAAGGTGCCTGCCCTGGACCCGGCCCAGATCGACGACCTGATCCTCGGCTGCGGCTCGCCCGGCGGCGAGCAGGGCTTCAATATCGCCCGCATCGTCGCGGTGCAGCTGGGCTACGACTTCGTGCCCGGCACCACCGTGCACCGCTACTGCGCCTCGTCGCTGCAGTCCACCCGGATGGCCTTCCACGCCATCAAGGCCGGCGAGGGCGATGTGTTCATCTCCGCCGGTGTGGAGACCGTGTCCCGCTACAAGAACGGCTCCGCCGACAGCTGGCCGAACACCAAGAACGCGCTGTTCGCCGAGGCCGAGGCCCGGACCGCGAAGGCCGCGGAGGGCGGCGCTGGCATCTGGCACGACCCGCGCGAGGACGGCCTGATCCCGGACGCCTACATCGCCATGGGCCAGACCGCCGAGAATGTCGCGTCGTTCACCGGCATCACCCGCGAGGAGCAGGATCGCTGGGGCGTGCGCTCGCAGAACCGCGCGGAGGAGGCCATCAAGGCGGGCTTCTTCGAGCGCGAGATCACCCCGATCACGCTGCCCGACGGCACCGTGGTCTCGAAGGACGACGGCCCGCGCGCCGGAGTCACCTACGAGGCGGTCAGCCAGCTGAAGCCGGTGTTCCGTCCGGACGGCACCATCACCGCCGGTAACTGCTGCCCGCTCAATGACGGTGCGGCCGCGCTGGTCATCATGAGCGACACCAAGGCCAAGGAACTCGGCCTCACCCCGCTGGCGCGCATCGTGTCCACCGGCGTCTCCGGTCTGTCCCCCGAGATCATGGGCCTCGGCCCGATCGAGGCGGTCACGCGTGCGCTCACGCTGGCGGGCAAGTCCGTCGACGATATCGACCTGTTCGAGATCAACGAGGCCTTCGCGGTGCAGGTACTGGGCTCGGCCCGCGCGCTGAAGATCGATGAGGACAAGCTGAACGTCTCCGGCGGCGCGATCGCGCTCGGCCATCCGTTCGGTATGACCGGCGCCCGCATCACCACCACGCTGCTCAACAACCTGCAGACCTACGATAAGCAGTTCGGTGTGGAGACCATGTGCGTCGGCGGCGGCCAGGGCATGGCGATGGTCATCGAGCGCCTGAGCTGATCGGCTGACTCGCCAAATCGCTACCGCGGCTCCCCATCCCGATGGATGGGGAGCCATTGGCGTATCAGGGCTCATCATCGCGATGGGCTCGGGATCGCCGCCTGATTCACAAGCTCCCCGATCAGCGAGAACGGCCCCAGTTGCCTGGATTCCCAAGGCAACTGGGGCCGTATCGTCAGCGGCGGACCCGGGTGGCCGGATCAGTCGTTGTTGAAGTAGCTGAGCAGACGCAGGATTTCGATGTAGAGCCAGACCAGGGTGACGGTCAGGCCGAGGGCCACGCCCCAGGCGGCCTTCTCCGGGGCCTGGGCGCGAATCAGCTGGTCGGCGGCGTCGAAGTCGAGCAGGAAGCTGAATGCGGCGACCGCGATGACGACCAGGCTGAAGACAATGGCGAGCGGGCCGCCGTCACGCAGGCCCAGACCGCCGTCGATGAAGAAGCTGGCGATCACATTGCCGAGGATGAGCACCAGGATGCCGATCATCGCGCCGAAGACCATGCGGGTGAAGCGCGGGGTGACCCGGATCGCCCCGGTCTTGTAGACCACCAGCATGCCCGCGAAGACACCGAAGGTACCCAGCACGGCCTGCGCGATCATCGCGCTGCCACCGACGCCGCCGAATTCGATATTGGTGAACATGAACGACAGCGCGCCGACGAACAGACCCTCGAAGACCGCGTACGAGAGCACGACGACCGGGTTGTCCATCTTCCTCGCGAAGGTCGCGACCAGCACCAGCACGAAGCCGATCAGACCGCCGCCGATGACGAACAGCGGGGCCAGCGCGGTATTGGCATTGGTGAGGCCGTAGGAGACGATCGCCGACAGCGCGAGCACACCGAGGGTGATGGCGGTCTTGGTGACCACATCGTCGATGGTCATGGCCCGGGTGGTGGGGGCCTGCTGATACGGCTGCTGGTACTGGGGGTACTGCGGGTATTGGCCGTACTGCTGGCTCATCTGGCCCGCGCCCGTCACCCCTGACCCGAAGTTGGCATAGCCACCGCCCTCTTGCCGAGGAAGTTGACGGAATACCGGATTGCTAGTGGTGCGCACCGTGAATGCCTTTCTGGAGTCGTGGTCCACGTCGCCGTGGCCGATCGCCAGCGCCTGATTGCCGGTCGCTCGAAGATCGGTCCCGAGCCGTGTCGTTCGAGCCGGTCGCTCGATATCCAACTAGGTTGTCCAACGTGTGTCGGCCCGCTCGAGTTCCCGAGCAACCCTTCGGTACGGACAAATCGGACTCTACTACCGCTGGACGTCGCGGAGTCCACGCACGGATCGCGTGACCGTGAATTTCCGATTGCGGCCGATCACCTCGGTCTGGCCCACCATGCGCTGAACCACACCGCGATAGTTCAAATGTGAGTTGTACACCGTCCACAGCTCACCGCCGGGGCGCAATACCCGGCCGGTCTCGGCGAACATCTTGATCGCCGATCCGGTGTGCACGGCCGCGCCGACATGGAACGGCGGATTGCAGAGCACCAGATCGGCGCTATTGTCCGCGGCCGAGGACATGGCATCGTCGCGCACCACCGTCACCCGATCGGCGACCTGGTTGACCTCGGCGGTCGCCCGCGCCGAGGCCACCGCGGCCGCCGACTGGTCGGTGCCGACGACGCGGATGCCGGGCCGGGCCTTGGCCAGCGCGACGGCCAGAATGCCGGTGCCGCAACCGAGATCGATGGCATCGCGGGCATCGGGTTTCATCCACTTGAGGTGCTGCAACAGGAATCGGGTTCCGATATCCAGTTTGGCGCCGGAGAATGCGCCACCGTGCGCGACCACATCGATATCAATATCGTCGATCCGCTCGCACACCGGAAATGGCGGCGCGGCAACGGGTTTCGGACCGCTCACCAATAGCGTGCGCGACTTCTGCCGCCCTCGGCTCGCGCGCACCTGCGAGAAAGAGTCCGCCAGCACGTCGTTCATGGACTTGGTCAGGTATTTATCGCGCCCGCCCGCGACGACGACCACCTCGGGGTCCGCGTAGCGGGCGATGGCGTCGGCGACCTCGGTCAGTCCGGCGAGCATGCGCGGCAGGCGCAGCAGGACGACCTCGGCGCCGGCGAGCAACTCTTCGGAAAGCGCGTACGCGGCATAGCGATCCGTCAGGCCGAGCGCGCGGGCATTGTTGGCCAGCGCGAGTTCGCCGGTGAGCAGGTCCTGATGGACCCGGACGGCGCGCAGGTCGTGCCCGGCGATCGCGCCGAGGGTGAGCGCGCCGTAGGCGTCGCCGATCACCGTGATCCGGCCGCTGCCAGCGGCATCGATGGCGTCCGCGGCGACGTCGAGGATCAGCCGGTCGGCGGCATCGACGGCATAGAGGTTGCGCGCCTCCACATCCGGGTACCGCCGCAATCGGCCAAGTACATCCTCGACATCTTCCACACCTCAAGTGTGCTAGATCGTTGCCGATACATCGCGTCCGCCCCGCCCTATCGGCGACACCCCGGTGCCCGACGCCGGGTTATCGCAAATCCCGGGCAGCGCAGGCGATGGCCAATACCATCAGCCACATGCGTAACAGGATGGTGCTGATGACCGCCGCCGCGGCGATGGTGCTCGTTGGCTGCGGCGACGGTGGATCAAGCTCGAACACCACGACCGCGCCGACCACGACCGGCACATTCACCGACGCACCGGAGAGCGCACCGCGCGATGCCCTGCCCAAGCGCGGGGCCCCGTCCAATGGCGCGGGCGTGACCGTGACCGACCTGCGGATCGGACATCATCCCGGATTCGACCGCGTGGTCTACGAATTCGGCGGCGCTGGTACGCCCGGCTGGATCGTGCAGTACACCGCGCAGGCCATCCAGGACGGCAGCGGCAAGGTCCTCGATGTCGCGGGCCGCTCGATTCTCGAGGTCCAGATCACGGGTTCGGCCTATCCGTTCGACAGCGGTGTGACGCCGTACTCCGGTCCCGATCCGGCCACCGACCCCGGCGCACCCGCGATCGCGGGCGTCTACCGGACCACCGTCTTCGAGGGCACCACCCAATCGTTCATCGGGGTCAATGCCGATCGCCCGAACTTCGCGGTCAGCACGCTGGCGAACCCCACCCGGCTGATCATCGATATCGCGACCGCGTAGCCGGTGTCGATACGGCCAGGGGGTATCAAAGGTCGCCCGTCCGGGCCGTTCTAGAATGACGGCGTGGTCGAACAGCACCTGCCTCCGCGCGCCACCGGACTCGTCCGGGCGCTCGGTGTGCTGGCGCTGCTCGCGGGGATCGTGGCCATGCACGCCGGGGTTTTCACCGTCGCGCCCAGCCCCGCCGACCACCACGGCACGATAACAATGGCGACGCCCGCCGAGCACGACGCGACCACCGGATCGGACTGCACCGACGACAGTTGCGGCAATCCACATTTCGGCATGCACGCCTGCGTCTTCATCCTGACGACCGTGGCATTGGCCCTGATGCTCGTCCTGCTCTACTGGGTCACCCTCGATCGACCGGGTGGCGGTGTGTCGAAACCGCGCCAGTGGCGGCCGATGCGCGAACGCGCACCACCGTGGACCGTGCTGTCCCTGGCCGAATTGTCGATTCTGCGGATCTGACAGGCCCACCGCGCCCGCAACCACGGTCGCGGCTTCTGCCTGTCCGAAACCGTTCATTCGCAATTCCTCAGGAGCACAGACATGTTCATCACCCGTAGCCGAATCACCCTTGCCATCGCCGTAACCAGTACCGCCGCCGCGCTCTTCGCCGCGGGCTGTAGCAATAGCGAATCGCCGAGCACGGACCAGGGCGCATCGTCGAGCCGGGCCAGCTCCGGAAAGCCCGCTGCCCGAACCGATTTCAATGACGCGGATGTGGCCTTCCTGCAGATGATGTACCCGCATCACGCGCAGGCGGTCGAGATGGCGCGGCTGGTCCCGAGCCGCACCCAGAACGAGCAGGTGCGCGCGCTCGCCGCGAATATCGAGAAGGCACAGACCCCCGAAATGGAGCAGATCACCACGTTGCTCGAGAGCTTCGGCAAGCCCGCGCCGAGCAGCACCGGACACGGCGGACACAGCATGGAGATGCCGACCAACATGCCCGGCACGACCACCATGCCCAGCACCTCGGCAATGCCGGGCATCATGTCGAACGAGCAGATGAACGCGCTCGCGGCGGCATCGGGAGCCGACTTCGACCGGAAGTGGATGGAGCTGATGATCGAGCACCACACCGGCGCGATCACCATGGCGAATACCGAACTCGCCAACGGCGTCGATCCGGACGCGAAGGCGCTCGCCACCGCCATCGTCGCCGCCCAGCAGTCCGAAATCGACACCATGCGCGGCCTGCTCGAACAGCGCTGACCCGGCGCAACCGGGGCACACCGGGACCGGCGCGTCCCGGTGCGCCCCCGTGCCGATCTCGTGGCTCTGACCTGCGCCTTCGGGTCCGGTGGATATCAGTTGGTCATCGATCTCGATGCGGTCGGCTGACGTCGACGGGCGCGAGCAAGTACGGTCGTTACGTCCGGCCTCCTTCGTGCCTCCAGCGGCCGGGTGTTCGGAGGGGAGAGAGGGGAAACCGACATGCGACGTCTAGAACGTGCGGGCCTCGTCGCCGCCGCGGCCGCGACCGCAGCGGGTGTCCTGACCATCGGCGCGTGCTCGAAGCAGATCACCGGCAGCGCGCAGGTCAACCAGACCGAACTCGCCGCCTACGCCTCCGAGGTCACGGCGTCGTCGGTGGCCGCATCCTCCTCGCGCGCGGCGGCGGCCGAACGGGCGACCGGAAGCGCGTGCGACACCTTCACCACCGCGAACAGCAGCTCGATCCGTACCTTCAACGACTACATCGATGCGAGCAATAGCAAGGGCATCAATGATCCGGAGACCAATTCCAAGGCCAATGACGCCGTCACGACGCTGCGCAATAATGCGCGCACCATCGATTCGAAGGTGACCTCCGAGGTGCCTTTGACCGTCGCGACCCCGCTGCGCAGCTACCGCGACGACACCAACGCACTCGCCGACACCCTCGATCGGCGCGCGCCGACCGATACCCTCAATGCCGCGATCGATAAGTTCAACGCCACCAAGAACATTGCCGAGGATGCCTGTAAAGGTCACTGACACAGCTCAACTTGCATCCTTATCGGCGCGCCGAAAGAAGCGGTGGTGATCGCGTACATGCTGTCCCGCTCGGCCGACAGTCCGAAAGGAGCTGATGGTCGAATACCGCGGGTGATCAGGCCCCCGGCGGGATGGTCGACCGCCACGGCGACGACTCCGGCCCGCGTGGCTGCGGGCGGTGGCCGCGACGCTCGAACAATACGAGCGCCACGCCGCTCAGCGATGCGGCGATGGCGACGAGCGCGAAAATGAATGCCGCGCCGGGGAAGCCGACCGCTCCGATCACCGCGGCGGCGATCGCGACGAGTCCGCCGATGATCAGCAGGACGAATCCGGGCCAATTTCTAGCGTCCGCCAACGTAATTCGCGGCTCCGGCTCGGTCGTGCGAGCGATATCCGGCGCGTCGTCGAGCGGGGGAATTTCCCACGGCCCTTCCGCTGTCATGGTGGTACCTCACATTTCGATCTCAGGCTGGGTGCTCGGTGCCTGACATCTCTGAGGTTTCCCCGCAGCGCCGATCCGAAACAGCCAGGTGGGCTAGCCCCCGGTGCGCGCGAGGATGCGCGTGAGTACTCGGCCGAGCGCATCGGCCGCATCGAGCGGCACGGTCGGTGCGCGCCAGGCGATCATCTGATCGGGTCGCACGAGAAGAGCGCCCTGCTCGGGAATTCCGACCTGCCGCAACCAATCCGGCGCATCGATCGCGATCGCCCGCAGGGGTACGAGCAGACGGTCGGCAACCGCACTCGCGGCGCGCAGCCACATCGCACCATCCGGACCGACGAGCAGTGTGAACTGGGATGCCACGAGGTCGAGGGTGGAGACTCGGGCGCCGTCGAGATCCACCCAGGCGTGCGGGAGCCGGGATCCCGCTGCGCCGTCGAGGACGAGTTCGATGTCCTCGGTCGATGGCAGCGCGGGCTGCGGTTCGATTACCGCCGCGGAATCGTATCGATAGCCCATATGGACGACCGGAGCGTTGCTGATGCCGAGTACCGCGCGCTCGGCGGCGGCAGCCGGGCTGGAAGCCCAGTGCAGCCGTGGGGCCTTCAATCGGAGCAGCGCCTGCGCCAAGGTGATCGTCGCGATCGGACGCCGCTCGGCGTCATAGCTGTCGAGCAGCGCCGGACCGGCATGCCCGGCCAGCACCGCGGCCAGCTTCCAGGCCAGATTGTGCGCATCGGCCGCGCCGGTATTCAACCCGAACGCACCGAGCGGGGGCACCGCGTGCGCCGCGTCACCGACCAGGAACACCCGCCCGCTCTGGAACCGTTCGGCGACCGATCCCCGTGCCCGCCAAGGCAATCGGCTGATCACCTGCGGATCGAAATCGGGATCGCCGACCGCGGCGCGGATCAGTTCGACGCACCGGTCGATGGTGAAATCCTCGGCCGATTCGCCGCGCTCAGGATCGTAATCACTATGGAAAACCCACTCTTTCGCGCCATCGATGGTCATCAAGATGCCCGGCGCATTCGAGTTGGTGATATCGCATGCGACGAACTGCCGACCTTGGGTATACGGACGCAGGTCGGCATGGAAGAGGATGTTCATCTTCGGATTGCCGAGCGCCCCAGGGCCATTCGTACCGATGCCGAGCGCCTTGCGTACGCCGCTGTGCACACCGTCGGCGGCCACCAGGTAGTCGGCGCGGATCGGGTGCCCGTCGTCGAGATGTGCGGTGACGCCATCGGCGTCCTGATCGAAGGACAGCAACCGGGTCCCGTAGCGGACGGCGGCACCGTGCTGGGTGGCCGCGGGCAGTAGCACCGAATCGAGCCGATGCTGTGGGCAGGTGCCGCGAATCGCGGCCGGTGTGACCAGGTCGGAGCGCCATCCCGAACGCGTGGGGGCGGCATCGGGCAAACCGGCCAGATCGGCCGCGATCAGGGTTGTCGCGGTGAGTTTGCCGAGATTGCCCATCGACATATCGACGGCGACCGCATCGACCGCGTCCAGCACGTCGGCCTCGCGCAGGAATTCCAGGGTGCGCGGGCCGAGTCCGGTCGCCCGCGGATGCACCGATGGCTCCGGCTGCGCCTCGACCACCAGCGCCTCGACCCCGTGCCTGGCCAGAAATAGGGCCGTGAACAGACCGACCGAGCCGCCTCCGACGATCAATACCTGTGTTCGCACCATGACAACCTTCTTACGGCTACGGTGTACTCATAACGGATACACCGTATCCATACTGCTACGATGTTCGCAAAGAGAGCCAGTCGAGGAGCAGGCAGTGACGAATTCGGCGAAGACCCCCGCGCTGGTCTGGAGCAAGGAGCGACGCACCCCGCGACGGCAGGCTCCAGGCGTGGAGCAGATCGTCCGCACCGCCATCGGCCTGGCCGATAGCGAGGGGCCCGACGCGGTGTCCATGCGTCGCATTGCCACCGAACTCGAATCCGGCACGGCATCGCTGTACCGCTACGTCGCCAGTCGCGACGATCTGCTCGATCTGATGATCGATGCGGTCCGCGGCGAGGTGGCGCCGCCCGCACTCGTCGGCGACTGGCGCACCGATCTGACCGCCGTCGCGCGACACCTGCGCGACACCATGATCCGCCACCCGTGGCTGGCCTCCGAGCTGACCGGGCGCCCCACCCTCGGCACGAATTCCCTTCGCCTGCACGACACTTCACTCGTCGCGGCGACCGAGCTGACGCCGGACATCACGAGCGCGGCCGCCATTGTCGATACCGTGCACGCCTACGTTTTCGGCGCCACCGCCGCTCAACTCGCCGAAGAACAGGCGCAACGTCGCACCGGACTGACCGAGGACCAGTGGCGCGAGACCGTCGCACCCTATATCCGCGAGGTGATCGCGAGCCAGGACTACCCCCACTTCGCCCGCCGCGTGCGCGAAGCCGCCGATCCGGACGCCGACCAGCGCTTCGACTTCGGCCTCGGATGTGTGCTGGACGGGATCGCGGCCCGGATCGACTGATCACCTGCCTGGTGCAGCTGGGCCCGCGCAATGCTGGTCGACCGAGATCGGCGTCGAGCCGGGACCGGTGTGCGGCGCGAGGTCGAATGCCGTCTGCTCGACCACGATCCGACGCTGCTCCACGATGACCCAGCGGTGGCGGCTCTTCGGCGAGAAGACATCTCGCGGTCCGGTTGGAATCGTCGGTTCGCGAGCTGAGCCGGTCAGCGGGCGAGGCTCTGGAAGGCGGTGCGGTAGGCGTGCGGACTGGTGCCGACGACTCGTTTGAAGCGGTCGCGAAAGGCGGTGGGAGAACCGAATCCGACCTGGGTGGCGATGCGATCGACCGGGTGGTTGGTGGCTTCGAGCAGATATTGGGCCTGACGGACGCGGGCTCGGTGCAGCCACTGCAGAGGGGTGGTGCCGGTCTGTTCGCGGAAGCGGCGATTGAGGGTCCGCTGGCTCATACCGGCCTGGGCCGCAACATCTTCCAGCGTGAGGGACTTCGCGGCATTTTCCTCCAGCCACCGCAATAGCGGTTCCATCGACGCACCCTGCGGCGTCGGCGGCTGGTCGTGCACGATGAACTGGGCCTGTCCCCCTTCGCGTTCCAGCGGCATCACCGCGAGGCGGGCGGCATCGGCGGCCACCGCCGAACCGTGATCGCGGCGAATCATGTACAGGCACAGGTCGATTCCGGCGGCGGCGCCCGCGGAGGTCAAGAACTGGCCGTTATCGACGTAGAGCACATCCGGGTCGACATCGATCGCGGGGTAGCGGGCGGCGAACGTCGGGGCGGCCAGCCAGTGTGTGGTGGCGCGCAACCCATCCAGCAGTCCGGTAGCGGCCAAGATGAACGCGCCGACACAGATCGAAGCGATGCGGGTGCCGTTCGCGGCGGCCGCGCGCAGGGCCGCGACGATATCGGCGGGGACCGCCGCGGTGGGATCCGCACAGCCGGGGAGGATGATCGTATCGGCCTCGGCCAATGCCTCGAGTCCCCAGCGGGCGCGGATGGTGAACAGTTCGGTCTCGATGGCAGGTCTGGCCGCGCAGACGCGGACCCGGTAGGCCGGGCGGCCGTCGGGCAGCCGACAGCGGGTGAAGGTTTCGATCGGCGTGGACAGGTCGAAGGGCAGGACCTGGTCCAGCGCGAGGACGGCCACGGTGTGCATGCCGATACCGTAAGTGGTCATCGGATTCCCGCCAAGAGGTCTGACCAGCCTGATTCACCATATTTGCAGTTCAGTCGGCATGGCGAGAATCCGTTGGTATGTGGCAATTCCGCCAGTTCCCGCGCCGCTCCCCGATCACTAGCGTCGGCAGCACCGACAATGAGAAGGAGCTGATTCGGGTGCTCGCCCAGTTCGTACTGTTCGACGGATTCGACCCACTGGATGTCATCGCACCGTTCGAGGTGCTCGATGCCGGACGTCTGGTGACCGACGGCGGGGTGAGCGTCGAATTGGTCTCCGCCGAGGGCGCGCGCCGGGTGCCCAGCGGCATCCCCGCCATTTCGCTCGATGCCGCCGCCCGGCTCGATCCGGACCGCGCGGACCTGATCGTCGTCCCCGGAGCGGTCGGCAGACTGCCCGAGGGACCGAATGACCAACGGGCGGACACCATTCCGATGATCCTTGCCCGCAGCCTCGACACCGAACTGCCCGCACTGCTGCGGGCAGCACTCGAAAGCCCGGGTACGACCGTGGCCACCGTCTGCGGCGGCTCGCTGGTGCTCGCGATGGCGGGTCTGATCAAAGGCCGGTGCGCGACAACACATCTCATCGGAATGGACACCCTCTCCGCGACCGGGGTCAATGCCATCGATGCCCGCGTGGTCGATGATGGCGACCTGATCTCCGGTGCCAGCGTCACCTCCGGCCTCGATCTCGGCCTGTATCTCGTGGAGCGCGAACTGGGCCCGCGCATCGCCAATGCCGTGGAAAAACTGTTCGCGCACGAGCGCCGCGGCACCGTCTGGCGCAATGTGGGCCGCACCCCCACCGTCGCCCTCTGAGCCGCCGCCCGTGACGAAACTTCTACTCTCCCTGCACGTCCTGGCCGCCATTATCGCCATCGGACCGGTGACGGTGGCCGCCAGCATGTTCCCCGCCACCGCTCGCCGGGCATTCACCACCCCGGCCGACCAACACCACCTGGCCACCGCCCGCACCCTGCACCGCATCTGCCGCGTCTATGCCGCCATCGGCCTCGCCGTCCCGGTCTTCGGCCTGGCCACGGCGGCGAGTCTCGGTGTCCTGACCGATATTTGGCTCACCATCTCCATTGCCCTGACCGGGGCCGCCGCCGGAATCCTCGCCCTGGCAATACTGCCCGATCAAACCCGCATCCTCGCCGCGCTTTCCGGCACAACATCCCAACCCGTCCCCAGCACCGCCCAGCTGGCCATGTTCACCGGCATCTTCAATCTCCTCTGGACCGTCGTCACGGTGCTGATGATCGTCCGCCCCGGCTCGACGACGGGGGCGTGAGCCGGGGCGACAATGTCAGGGGACGAGCACGACCTTGCCGGTGACGGTGCCGGATTCGGCGAGTTCCATTGCGCGGGCAGCTTCGGCCAGCGGGATACGAGCGGCCACCTGCGCCCGCAGGATTCCGGCCGCGGCCAGGTCGAATACCGCGGTGAGATCCGCTGCGATCTCGGTGCGGAACCGGGCGCGGTTGCGCTTTCCCGCCCAGATGTTGAAGAAGTGCGCATTGCGCTTGTTGGGCAGCAGATTCCACCAGATCAGGCGGCCCACCAGGGCGAGCACCGGGAGACGCGAGTTGCCGGGATCGTCCTTGGTGGCCGCGGAGCCATAGGAAACCAGCGTGCCGTGCGGCGCGAGCAGGCGGAACGAATCGACTATCCCGCGACCGCCGACATGATCGAAGACCGCGTCGACCCCGCCCGGTGCCAGCGCGCGAACCTGCGCCACCACATCGCCGCGGTAGTCGATGGCCTCGGCCCCCAGTGCGGTAACGGCTTCGGCGTGCCGGGCGGAGGCCGTGCCGAGCACCCGGATTCCGGCCTGGCGCGCGAGCTGGACCAGGGTCGAGCCGACGCCGCCATTGGCACCGTGTACGAGAATCGTTGCACCGCTGCGCACCTTGGCGATGCGATGCAGCATCTGCCATGCGGTGATGCCGTTCACAACGAAGGTTTCGGCCTCGGCGGCATCGAGGCCATCGGGAACCGGGACCAGGTCGGCGGCGTCGAGGACGATATGGCTGGCCCAGCCACCCACCTTGGTCAGTGCGGCGACGCGACGGCCGAGCAGCGCCGAATCGACATTCGCCCCGATCGCGGTCACCGTGCCGACCAAGTCGTAGCCCGGGACGAACGGGAACGGCGGCTGGTCGTAGTACTTCGCGCGCCGCATCTGCTGTTCGGCGAAGGAGATGCCGGTGGCCTCGACGGCCACCATGGCTTGGCCAGCGGCCGGTGCGGACAGTTCGCGGTGGGTGATCTGCAGACCCGACGGTTCGACGGGGCCGGGCATCAGGATCTGGGTCGCCAGGGTGTTCATTTCGGGTGTCCTCTCGGTTGATAACTTCGAGTGAGTGACTGGACAGTCACTCGGTGGTCAAAAAGAGTGCCCCACGAAGGGGGCAACAAGTTTCCTCAGCGCTCGGGATCGGCGTGACGGATACCGGCGCTCAACATTCGCGCCCAATCGCTTTCGAGACCGTCCAATCCGAGCGTGGTGATCAAATGGCAGAGTTGGCCGTAGGCCATGAAGCGCTGCACCGCGTCATCGGCGGCTCCGGATCGCGTCTTCGCGAAGGTCGTCACGCGCTCGAGCCCGCGCCGCACCGCCTCGGCGACCTCCGGGATATCGACCGCCGATTGCGCGTGCACCTGCAGCAGCAACAGGTTTCGGTCGGCGATCAGTTCCGCGTACGCCGCACCCATCTCGTACAGGATCGCGTCGGGAGCCGCGCCGTCGACTCGCGCAGCGCCCGCCGACAGCGCGCGCTCCACCAGTTCGTAGCACCGATCCAGCGCGGCGACGAACAGTGCGACCTTGCCGGGGAACAGCTTGAACACATAGGCGGGCGAGATATTCGCCCGCGCCGCAACGGTATTGATCGGCGTGCCGTGATATCCGGCCTGTGCGAATTCGACGATCGCGGCATCGACCACCGCCTCGCGCCGGATCTCCGAGGTTGAAAGTACGACACCGCGTCTGCTCATGTGAGTGACTATACACTCACTCACCGGCTCGCCGTCAACCCCGGGATTGTCGGACCCGGCCTCTACGGTGTGCCCATGGCGGATACCGAGCGCGCGGTCAGGCACCGGCAGTTGCTCAGTGATCTGCTGCGCGCGGATGCGCGGCCGTCCGAGATCCGTTGGCGGCTGGTGGAACTCGCGCGGATGCGGGCCAGCGTCGCGGAATGTGCCGGGCGGGTGGAGTGCTACTCGCGGATGTTGACCGAGGGGCGGTCCACCGCCGCCGCGCATGCGCAGAGTGTGCTCGCCGAATTGCATACCGAGGGGGCGCTGGCCAGCGCGGATGTCGTAGCGCTGTCGCGGGCGGTGCTCGCGCGACCGGAGAAGAAGCTGGTACGCGCACAGTTGACCTGGTTGGATCGGGCGGTACGGGGTGAGCCGGGGTGTGCTTCGGCGGCCGCGCGGGCGCTGGCGGAAGCCATCGAGACGACCGCGGATATCGGGCTGCGCGAGCGAATGGCGCGGATCATCACCCGGCAGCTCAGAGTGGCCGACGAACAGACACGGGTGGACTTGGCGGACGCCGCGCGGGCTTGGGAGATCGAGGAGCGGTTTCCGCTGCCACCACGGGCTCCGCTCGCTCGATTCAGCGTGGCGAGCACAGTGCTGGAGACGGTGGACCTGTACCGCCGGGTGACCGCGCGACATCACGACGACTGGTCGCAGGATGAGCGTTTCCTCGACGCCGTCATCCGGTTCACCTACCGGGATCGCGACGGGTTGTCGACGGCTCTCGGGCTGCTCGTCGACCACGAAGTGCCTGCGGCGCAACAGGATCCATCGTGGTGGCAGCGACAACAACAGCGTCGGTGGTGCGCTGGGCAGCCGTGGTCGACGCGCACCCTGGCCGCGATCGCGACGGGCGCCGTGCGATATCCACCGCGCGGGCCTACCCGCTCCACGCCACTGACCGACCGCATGGCCGAATGGGGCACCCTGGTGCTGGAAGGTGCTGTGCTGCCGCCGTTCGCACTGGCCACGCCCACCTTCGACCATGGCGGGATCGATGCCGCCGAACTCGTCGGGCGGCTGCGCGAATACGCCGAGTTGGGCCTGCGGCCCGGTCCGGTCGACTTCGCCCAGGCGCTGGTGCGGGTCGCGCCGACATCGCGGCCCGAGGTGTTGTTGATGGCCGATGCACTTCGGTCCCCCGAGGGGGCACGCCTGGCCGCCTGGTTGCGTTGGGATCACTCCGATGCCGAGACCGACGCGTTTCCGAAGTACCTGAGCGCGGCACTGCGCGGCCCGCCTCCGAATGAGCACGGGCACTCCAGCCCGCTGCCCGACCATCAGCTCCCCATCCCGGAGGTCCAGGCGGCGTGGATGTCGTGGGTGGACCGAGATCGGTTGTCGCGCATAGTGAATCTGCCGGGTACGAAGGGATCGCAGGTACATCGGGCGATAGTGGCCGCACTCGTCAGCGAGGATGATCGCGACCGAGCCGCGGGCGTCGACGCGCTTGTCGCGCTGGCAGCCGCCGACGAACTCCGGCCGGAGTTGCTGGCGCGGGCGCTGCCCGAGCGCGCCCCGACCAGGCGACTCGCGAGTTCGCTGCTCGACACCCGACGCGCACTGGGCGCACACCGCACCTGGCCTTTGCTCGCGGCCATCCTGCCCGTGCTGTTCGCGAGCAATCCGACGCCCGGCCTACCCGATGTGGTCGCATCAGCGGCCGACTGCGCCCGTAAATCGGGCGCCCGGGGCGACCTACCCGGACTCGATGCGGTGCTGCGGCGCGGCGGCGCCAGCCGATTGGCCGCAGCGGCCCGCGCACTGTCGGTCGCCCTGTCGAGCAGCTGACCGCGGTTTCGAACGCGGCCCCGAGTCGGGCCTAGGCGTCGTCGGCCCAGCGCTCGACCCACACCTGTAGTGGTCCCAGGGCCGCGACCAGTTCGAGGCCATCGGCGGTGAGGCAGTACCCCTCAGCATCCGTCTCCACGATCGCCACCTCGCGCAGTTCGCGCAGCCGATCGTTCAGCACGCTGGCCGACACCCCGCCGGTCAGACTCTGCAATTCGCGGAAGGTGACACTGGCGCCGTCGCGCAATTCCCACAGCACCCGCAGCGTCCAGCGACGTCCGAGCAGATCCAGCAGCGCCATGATCGGGCGTCCGGTGCGCGATCCTCGCACGGGTTGGCCGACCACCGGAGTCTTGTCTGCTTCGGATTCCGAAGCTACCATCGAGACCGTCCTTGCTCTGTTTTTCGAAGCATGAAGACCCAGTCTAACGAGGTTCGATCGATGACCACCGAATCCACACCCCGCATCGCCCCGCTGTGCCCGCCCTACGCACCCGATACCGACGCACAACTGAAGAAGTGGATGCCACCGGAAGCCGCGATCGAACCGCTGGCGCTGTTCCGCACGCTGGCTCTGCACGACGAACTCTTCGCGCGCATGCGTCCGCTCGGCGCGGGAATTCTCGGCCACGGCCGAGTGCCGCCGCGTGACCGCGAGATCGTCATCCATCGCACCTGCGCCCGGGCGGGCGCCGAGTACGAATGGGGTGTGCACGCGGTGGTTCAAGGTCCGCAGGTCGGCCTGACCACCGCCCAGATCGACGCTGCCGCGGTCGGTCCCGCCGACGATCCGGCGTGGACCGCCGCGGACAGCGTGCTGGTGCGCATGGCCGATGAACTCCACGACACCGGGGATATCTCCGATGATGTCTGGACCCGGCTGGCCGACCGCTACGGCGCGGACCAGATCCTGGAACTGATCATCATCGCGGGCTGGTATCGCTTGCTCAGCACCGTGATCACCAGTGCCCGTATCGAATTCGAACCCTGGGCCCGGCGCTTTCCGGTGCGAAACCCTTAGCTCGGCGACACCGTCAGATCGTAGACCGCGACATTGCCGATGTGGACCGCTTGATAATGCTCGGCCACCCAGTCACCGATGTCCCGGTGGCCGACCGGCCGCCACAGCTCATCGTCGGGCTCCGCCGCCGGGGCATTGCCTTGATTCGGGACCCGCCAGGAATTGGGCAGCTTCACCTCCTGCGCGAGGTAATAGGTGACCTGATGGGTGCGCACCAGTTCCCGGAACTGGTCGAGCGTCGGCACCGGATCGTCGGAGGTGAAGCCGCCGATCGCGATAATCGGTGTGCGACTGGCCAATTCGAGGGTGGCCGCGGTCGAGGAGCGGTCCACGGCGGCCGACCACCGGGTCGTCGTATCGCTGAGCATGCGCACCAATCGCGGCTCCGCGAAATCGCCGCTCATGAACCGGCGCATCTGCTGTTGGGCCTCGTTCTCGGGGCCGGGCTGCTGCTTGCGGGCCGGGCCGACCGTCGGACTGCCGCCGGTATGCGACTGCGGCAGCGTCGTCACGGCATACGCCGTCGACCCGCCGAGACCGGCCAGCACACCCGCGACCACCAGCACCGAGGTCACCCGATCGCGCGCCCGGCGACGCCCGGCCGCCGGAAGCGATGCGATGAGCAGACCGATCGCCGCGAGCACCGAGATCACGAGGATGGTCCAGCGCAGCCAGGGCTGCCAGTCCGAATTCCGCTGTAGGACAACGAATGCCCAGATGCCCGCGGTCAGAATGAGTGCGGCGGAGCCGATTCGGCCGAATGCGCCGTCGCGGCGACGCCACATTTCGTGTACCCCGAGCGCGAACATTCCCGCCACCGCGGGCCCGATCGCCAGGGTGTAGTAGGCGTGCATGCCGCCCTTCATAGTGGAGAAGGCGACGCCATCGATGATCAGCCACAGCCCGAAGGTCAACGCCGCACCACGCACCAGATCGGTGCGCGGCGCCCGCCACCGTGCCGCGAGCACCAATACGAAGGCGAGGATCGCCGCGGGCAGCAGCCAGGAGATCTCATAACCGATTTCGCCGGTGAACAATCGGTCCGGTCCCGAGCCGAAGCCGCCGAAGCCCTGTCCCGGTCCGGCATTGTGCGGCATTTCGTAACCGGGCGGCAGCTCGAAGCGGTTGCCGCCCTTGTGGTTGCGGCCGAGGAAGCGCGCGAAGCCGTTATAGCCGAGCACCAGATCCATGAAGGTGTTGTTCGTCGAGCCGGCCAGATACGGTCGCGAGGACTCCGGCCACAGCATGGTCAGCAGCACGAACCAGCCGGAGGAGACGATCAACGCACCGGCCGCGGCCAGCAGGTGCCACAGCCGGGTCCGCAGTGCGGTGGGCGCGACGATCAGATACGCGATGCCCAAGGCGGGCAGCACCATCAGGCCCTCGAGCATCTTCGCCAGGAAGGCGAACCCCAACGCGACACCAGCCAGCATCAGCCAGCGCACACTCGCCTGCCGCAGCGCGCGGATCGTGCAATACGCACCGGCCGTCATCAGCAGCACCATGACCGCGTCCGGATTGTTGAACCGGAACATCAGCGCCACCACCGGTGTCACCGCGAAGACGGCACCGGCGAGCAGTCCCGCGCCGCGGCTCGCGGTCGCCCGGGTCACCGCCCCGTACATCAGCGCGACCGTCGCGACCGCCATCAGCGCCTGCGGTATGAGCATGCTCGCGCTGCTGAAGCCGAACAGCTGACCGGAAAGTCCCATTACCCACTGCGATACCGGCGGCTTGTCGACCGTGATGAAGTTTTCCGGATCCAGCGAGCCGAACAGCACCGCCTTCCAGTCCCGCGAGCCCGACCAAGCCGCGGCGGCATAGAAGCCATTGCCCATGGCATTGACAGTGATATTCCACAGATAGGCGGCCGCCGTCGCGATCAGCAGGACCACCAGGCCGATGCGCTCCCACCGCCGGATGGGCGGCAGCGCCGTCGGCGAAACGGGCGGGGTCGGGTCGGGTCGGGTCGTGTCGGGCAGGGACGCCGGGGCACTGGTCACTGTCACCTGGGGAGTATCACAGCCCTACCGGTGGACCGCCTTGGCGTTTGCTGTCAGTCCGCTGTGAGCAGGCCCCTAAGCCCTGTGACCATGGGATTCGGGGCGTTCGATGCTGTAACAGGCGGCGATACCGCTCGATCTCACCACCGAAACCGTTGATGGGTGGAGGGTCGAGTGCGTCGTCGTTCGAACAGTGCTGTGGTGTTTGCGATCACCATGGCCGTTGTGCTGTTGGCCGGTCTGGCGGGTGCGGTCGCCGATGCCGCGCCAGCGGAGCTGAAACATTGTGAACTCACCGATGGACGCACGCCGCAAACGGCGACGCCCGAAGAGGTCGGCCTCGACTCGGCCGCGCTGCGCACGGCCATCGGCTTCGCCGCCGATCCGACGCGGCGCAATATCCAGGTGTTCCGCAATAACTGTCTGATCGCGACCGGGCCGAACAACGCACAGACCGGCGGTGTGCCATGGAATCTGTGGAGTGCGACCAAGAGCGTGGTCTCGCTGGTCACCGGCATCGCCGTCGACGAGGGGCGGCTGCGGATCGATGATCCGATCGACGCCTACCTGCCGCCGGGCATCGGTGATGCCGAGCACCGCGCGATCACCGTGCGCAATCTGCTCACCGAATCCTCGGGTCTCGAGGTCTCGGTACTCTCCGAGGGGGTCACGGGGCTGGCACAACTCGATCCGAATGTGGTGGCGCAGGCCATGGCGCGACCGGTCGAGCATCCGCAGGGCACGGTATGGCGCTACAGCCAGCGCGCCGTCGATCTGATCGCCTATGTGGTACAGCGGGCCGTGGGCATGGACTTCCAGGAGTATGCGCAGCGAAAGCTGTTCGACCCGTTGGGCATCCGGAGCACCGACTACTACTGGGGCCGCGACCGCAGCGGAAACACCTACGGCTACGCCCATCTCGTGCTCCCACCCGACGATTTCGTCAAACTCGGTCTGCTGGTCGCCAATCGCGGAAATTGGCATGGCATCCAGGTCATTTCGGCCGACTACCTCGCGCAGGCGAGTCAACCGTCGCAGACCAGCCCGTGTTACGGCTTCCTCTTCGTCGTCAACGGACCCGAATGCGCCGCCGAATTCCCCGGTCTGCCCGCCGATGCCGTCAAGATGTCGGGGATGATGCGCCAGGACAGCTACATTGTGCCGAGCCTCGACCTGGTGGTCAGCTGGACCGGCGTCACCGTTCCAGGCGCTGCGGGGACCTTCCAGAACGACGCGCTGCGCGCCATCAATGCGGCCTTCCGGGAACCGCGGCTACCGGATCCGGGACCCTACGTGCCACAAGAGGGCGTCAGCCTGGACGATCCGATGATCACCAACCCCGACGCGGTCCTCGACGCCTTCGGCATCGGCCCCACCGCCTATTCGGGCTGCGGTCCGCTGCTCTGCCTCGGCAAGGCCCCGGCCGCGCCATTCGCGGATTGGCCGTCCGGCTGCTTCATCCTCGGCTGCGTCGGCCCCGCCCCGACTCCCGGCATCCGCTGAACCCGTTCAGGTGGCCGGAATTTCGCGTTGGAACCAGTCGAGGATCTGCGGCAGCGCGACGCGGGCGGTGGCGGAGTGGTCGATATCGCCGAGGTCGGTGAGGGTGGCGCGGTCGGTGTGCAGCGCTTGCACGCAGTGTTCGGCATTGGCGTAGAGCACATTTCGGTCGCCGGTGGCGGCGTAGAGGTGCACCGGGACGCGTGGGGTCCAGTCGCAGGTACCGTCGCTGGCGGCCACCGCCGATTGCGAGGTTCCGGTCGGATGTTGGGCCTGAGCCAGAAATTTCGGTGTCAGCAGCAGTTCCGGGCGCACGGGTAGGGCGGTGCCGATGGTGATCTCGTTCTGCTGTCCGTCGAAGAGTTGTTCGATGCGGTCGGCGATGGGTTCGGAGAATGCGTCGGCAGGTCGATCGTAGAGGTGGTAGATGCGGTTCATCGAGGTGATCCAGTAGGCCAGGAAGAAGACCGCGATCGCCGGGGGGACGCGTCCCTCGATGGCGCCGGGCGTCTCGACCTGCGCGAGGTCGTAGGGCCCGCTGATCGGCGCGAGCGCGGACAGGCCGAGGCCAGGGGCCTCACCGCCCTGTAGCGCCTTGCCCAGTGCCGTCGCGGCCTGTCCGCCCTGGGAGAAGCCGGTGACGAGAATGTCCGGGTCCAGATCGCGCTGCCGTTCGGCGGCCACGGTGCGGGCGGCGCGCAAGAGGTCGACCGAGGCGCTGACCTCTGAGGGCGCGTGGGTGTAGGGATGGAAGCCCGGACCTTCGCCGAGTCCGAGGTAGTCCGGCGCGACGGCCGCGTAGCCCGCCGCGGCGAACATAATGGTGCGGGCACGTTCTGGGCGGGTCGTGCCATTGACCGAGGGCGCGTCACTCTTCAGCACCAGCGTGCCGTGTTCGTAGGTGACCACCCGCAGTCGCCGGGAATCGGTGCGCGGCAAGGCGATAAGTCCGCTCGCCGTTGTCGCGCCGCCCGCCGGGGTGATAGTGCGATAGACGATGCGGTAGGCGTCGACGCCATTGCGCACCGGCGTACCGATATTCGCATCGGCCAGATACGCCGTGGTCTGCTCGGTCGACAACTGCTCGACCGGGGTGGTGGAGACCACCTCGCCGCGCGGTATCGCCGGAGCGGGTTTGTTATCGGAACCACAGGCGGTCAGCACCGAAACCAGCACTGCCGCGACGAACATTGCGATAACCGAACGCGGCGTGCTTGGCATGAATTCGGCTTCCTCTCCAACGACCACATCGATCGACAGCGGTGCTCAACTCCATCGTGGCACCGCATTTCCGCGACTCGCCACGCTGGCAAACATGTTTGCCCCGAATTCGCTGTCATGTTATGAAGCAGGAGGTCGACAGCCATATCGGCCCCGATCACCGAGCCGATGGCGGGTTTCGTTTGCAGGTCCTGATTTGTGAGCGAAAGGAGCGTTGCGCTGTTCGCGAAGGGTTCGTCTGTTCGGCGATCGTTGATCCTGCCCGCTCTGCTCATCGGCGCATTCTCGGGCGTGATCACTGCGGCGCACGCCGACGACAGCTCCCCGGATGGCAGCACGCCACCGGCCGGGGCCAATGATTGGGACTGCCGACCGTCGGCGGCGCATCCGGAACCGGTGGTCCTGGTCCACGGCACCTGGGGTAATCAGAATTCCTGGGACGTGCTCGCACCGCAACTGAAAGCGCAAGGCTACTGCGTATTTTCGCTCAGCTACGGTCGCGCGGCCTCCAGTATCCGCGGTGCGGAACCGGGCGTATACGGCACCGAGGACATTCGCAGTTCGGCCCGGGAAGTCGGGGGATTCGTCGACCTGGTGCGCGCGGCGACCGGTGTACCGAAGGTGGATATCGTGGCGCATTCGCAGGGCGGTCCGCTGGTCCGGCAATTCCTGCGCTTCGAGGGCGGCGCGAACTATCGCGATCCCACGCAGAACAAGGTGGACCAGCTGATCACCATTGCGGCGACCAATCACGGCACCACCGCGGAGGGGCTCGGTTATCTACTACCGACCGGAAGCGCACAGGCGCCCGTCCTCGACCTCGTCACTCAATATCTCGGCACGGCCGCGCTACAACAACTGATCGACAGTGAATTCCTGCACAGCCTCAATGCCGGGGGCGATACCGAACCCGGCATCAGGTACACGGTGATCGCCAGCCATCTCGACCGGGTCGTCACCCCGCCCGAGGCCACCTTTCTCACCGCCGGTCTCGGTGCCACGGTCGACAATATCTGGGTGCAGGATCTGTGCCCGGACGATGACTTCAACCATGGCGCGCTGCCGGAATCGCCCACCGTTGGCTTTGTCGTGCAGAAAGCACTCGATCCGTCCTATACCGGACTCCCCTGCCCGGGCTGACGTGCGCGGATGGTGGTCGCCGACGCGGTTGCGTTAACGCTGTTATCGTCGATAGCGCCCATGGCGCCGGGTGGTGGGACCGGGCGCCGCACCGCATCCCGCGAGAAATGATCGTCCGTGAAATACATTCCCCGCATCGCCCTGTTCCTGCTGATTCCCGCCATTCTGTTCCTGCTGCCGTGGTGGACTTTGATCGGCGCAACGACCGAGGGCCCGCTCTTCTGGTCCGGCTCAGCGGTTTTCCTGGCCGGATACGTGTGCTTGCCCGCGTCGATGTTTCTGGGTCATGGACCGAACCAGTCGGATGCGGCGTCCATTGTGGGCGACACGGTGCTGGGCGTGATGTGGGTGCTGTTCAGCTGGTCGGTGCTCGGCAATATCGTCGGGCTCGGGATGGCGGTCGGCGGGGTGGACGATCCGGCCCGCTCCCGAATTGTGGGCCTTGGTGTTCTCGCGATCGCCGCCGCGCTGACGGTTTGGGGTGTGATCGAGGCGCGCCGCGTGCCGCGGGTTCGCACCCTCGATATCGCGATCCGTGGGCTCGGCCCCGCATTCGACGGACTGCGCATGGTGGTCATCACCGATACCCATTACGCCGCACTCGACCGATTGCGCTGGTCGGAGAAGGTGGTCGACGTCGTCAATGCCCAGCAGCCCGATATCGCCTGCCACGCGGGCGATCTCGCGGATGGTTCGGTGGCGAAGCGGCATCCGCAGGTCGACCCGCTCGGCAAGGTCGAGGCCCCGCTCGGCCGGTTCTACATCACCGGCAACCACGAATACTTCGGCGATGCGCCGGGCTGGATCGACCATATGACCTCGATCGGCTGGCAGCCGCTGCACAACCAGCACGAGACGATCACCCGCGGCGATGATCGACTGGTGCTGGCCGGTATCGACGATCCCACCGGCGTCGGCCTGCCCGGCCACGGCCCCGACCTGCCCGCCGCGCTCGCGGGCGCGGACCCGGACGCACCGGTCGTCCTGCTGGCCCACCAACCCAGGCAGGTCACCGAGGCCGCCGCCGCGGGTGTCGCCCTGCAGATCTCCGGCCACACCCACGGCGGCCAGATCTGGCCGTTCCACTATCTGGTCCGCCTCGAACAACCCGTCGTGGCCGGTCTGTCCCGGCACGGCGACACCCAGCTCTACACCAGCCGCGGTACCGGTTTCTGGGGGCCACAGCTGCGCGTCTTCGCACCGAGCGAAATCACCGTCCTCGTATTGCGCAGCGCCTGAACGGATTCGGCCGGTAGCAAAGGCAGCCCGATCCACAGTGGCGTTGCATGTGCACCGAAGCAATGCCCGAGGGCACGGTGCCGAACCCCCGCGCTGACCGCCGAGTTCGGATGCTCTGCACGACGACCCGCCTGAGGACTCCGAGCTCGGGTGTAGGGCTTCGTGCCGACTTCGGCGATGCCACATGCACCGACGACGATGTGCGACCCCACGGTCTCGAACCCCGCGCTGAGCAACCACGGCGCGCCGAGTTCGGATGCTCTGCACGACGACGCGTCTGCGGGCTCCGAGCTCGGGCCGGTGTAGGGCCTTGGTGCCGAGTTCGGCCGTATCCGGACACCGGGCACACGGCTCAGCGCGACGACCGAGCGGCAGCTTGACCATTACCCGGTGGGGGTATAGCTTCGCCGCAGGGGCGGTCGGAGCGATCGCCCGGACCTCCACCGAGACGAGGTTGCGGTGAACGCTATCGGGCATGCGCTGTCGCTGGCCGGGTCGATGACCTGGGAGATCCTCTGGGCGTTGATCCTCGGCTTCGCGCTCTCGGCCGTGGTGCAGGCGGTGGTGCGCAAGTCGACCATCCTGCGGCTGATGGGCGATGATCGTCCGCGCACCCTCGCCATCGCGGCCGGGCTGGGCGCGGCCTCGTCGTCGTGTTCGTATGCGGCGGTGGCGTTGGCGCGTTCACTGTTCCGCAAGGGCGCGAATTTCACCGCGGCGATGGCCTTCGAGATCGGCTCGACCAATCTCGTCATCGAACTCGGCGTCATCCTCGCGCTGCTGATGGGGTGGCAGTTCACCGCGGCCGAATTCGTCGGCGGTCCGATTATGATCGTGCTGCTCGCGGTGCTGTTCCGCCTCTTCGTGCGGTCCAAGCTGGTCGACGAGGCCCGTCGGCAAGCCGACCGCGGTCTCGCCGGATCGATGGAAGGCCATGCCGCCATGGATATGTCGGTGGCGGCCGACGGCTCCTTCGCACACCGGCTGCTGTCACGATCGGGGCTGACCGCGGTCGCACATGGATTCGTCATGGAATGGGCCGCGATTCTGCGCGACCTCGTTCTCGGTCTGCTCATCGCGGGTGCGATCGGCGCGTGGGTGCCGGAGACGTTCTGGCAGAATTTCTTCCTCACCGATCATCCACTGCTGTCGGCCATTTGGGGACCGATCGTCGGACCGCTGGTGGCAATCCTGTCGTTCGTCTGCTCGATCGGCAATGTGCCGCTGGCCGCGGTGCTGTGGAACGGCGGCATCAGCTTCGGCGGCGTGATCGCCTTCATCTACGCCGACCTGCTGATCCTGCCGATCCTGAATATCTACCGAAAGTACTACGGCACCCGAATGATGCTGACCCTGCTCGGCACCTTCTACGCCGCAATGGTCGGCGCGGGATACATGGTCGAAATACTTTTCGGCACCGCCGATCTCATTCCGAAGGAACGCAATGCCATGGTGATGGCGGAGGGAATCAGGTGGAACTACACCACCTGGCTCAATATCGCCTTCCTCATCCTCGCCGCACTGCTGGTCACGATTTTCCTCCGCACCGGCGGAATTCCGATGCTGCGCATGATGGGTGGTTCACCCGACGCCGAGCACGATCACACTCGGCAAGAGCACACCGGTCACGACCATGACCATGGATCACCGCACGTCGGAATGTAATCCGATCGCAGTAACCGAAACCAGACGCGTGACAGCGGCTTCCGCGGTAAGTTCGGCTGCGCCGCCGAGCGCGTGCAGACAATAGTTGGCCAATTCGTCGGCGGGGACGTCATCGCGGAGCTCACCCGCCTCGGCCCCCTCCTCGATCAGCTGCCGGATCATCCCGCGCAACTGCTCCTGCGCATTGGCGATCTGTTCGTCGGGATGCAGGAATCGCACCACTTCGCGGTCGTGGCTGTGGGTTTGCCAGGTGATGTGCGCGTAGGCGGTGAGTACGGCGACGAGGCGTTCGCCGACACTGCGGTCGCGGCTCGAGTTGGTCGCGTCGGTTGTGGTGGGCGCGTATTTCGGGTGCATGGGTGGCAGGCTGGCACTGGTTGTCGCGGCGGCCAGCTGCACCGATCAAGTGACCGTCCCTTGCTGAAAACATCAGGCTACCACTGCTTTTCAGTTATTGAATAGGTCTTCAGCAGAGCAGCGGTGGCCGCGCTGTAGGCAACGCTCGCTTCCAGCGGACGTAGCGTCGGATAGTTGGATCGATGGGTAACGATGACGCCATTGGGAAGGGTTACGTCCCGGTCCGGGATGGTAGCGACGCAATTGCCACCGGACTTGGCGACGAGATCGACGATCACCGTGCCGGGACGCAGTATGTCGAGTGCCGCGCCATCGAGCAGCAGCGGGCCGCGGTTTCCACGATGTACGGCGGCACAAACGATCAGGTCGGGCGGTTCGGCGGCGAGGTGCGCGAGCAGCCCGACCGGATTCGGTAGGAATGTCTTGGCACCGTGCTGGATTGCCAAAGACTCCTGATCGGGGCGATTGCCGATCGCGGTCGGCTCGTCGCCGTGCGCGACCGCCGCGGTGATGGCGGCGAGTCCGGCCTGGCCACAGCCGAGGATCAGGGCGCGCATCGCCCCGTGCGCCGAGCACAGCTGCCGGCCTTGCGCATAGGCGACCTCGCCGGCTATGCGGCTCATGGCGGAGAGGGCATCGATATCGGGGCGCGAGTGCGCAACGGTCTCATAGCCGATGGATTCGATGCCGCGGGTACGCAGTCCCGCGATCACATCGGAACGATGCAGCGGCTCCTGGAATCCGATCAGTGCGGTACCGGGGCGCACCGAATCCAGTGGATATGCGGGAGGTTTCACCCACACGACAATGTCGGAGCGCGCGAAAACCTCGGCACGCTCGGCTATCCGCGCACCGGACGCGCGGTAGTCCGCATCACTGAACCCGATCGACCGGCCCGCATCGCGCTCTACGATGACATCCACACTCGCGAGCCCGCGCACATCGTCGGGGATCAGCGCGACGCGTCGCTCATCGACGGCCGTCTCGCGCAGCACTCCGACAATCATTGTGCGGCAGCACTTTCCAGCATCGGCAGACCACTCTCGGCCAGCACTTTGGGATAGGTCAGGCCCTCCCCGATCTGCTGGATCAACTGCTCGAGCCGCTCGAAGAGCTCATCGACCAAATCGGCCGACTCGCGGCCCGGCGCCTTGCGCGGCGCCAGCACATTGAATCGCACGCCGAGTCGCTCGGATCCGGTCCGGTCCAATGCGACGGTGTCGATCCCGGCACCGGCGAGCAGCAGATCCTCCAGTTCCGCGCTGGTCGCGACACACGCCCGGTCGAGGAGCGCGTCGTCGAAGACCACGGTCAGGAACATGCCCTGCCGACTGCCCAGTGGCCGTATGACTTTCGCATCGAATCGAGCATTGATGGCGGCAATGCGGCCATGTGCTCGGTCGAGTTGTTCGAGCATGCGCACGCGATTGTGCGCGAAGTAGTCCGCTGGCGTGTGCTCGACGACGGCTCGCGCCAGATGCGTGGACTCGCGCTGGAAGGAAATGGTGAGCCGCTCCCGAACCTCGGCAAGCCATTCGGCATTGCCCGAGCACGCCGCGCCCAATTTGCACGGCCCGAAGGCGTTGTAGCCCTTCGAGTTCCCGGTGATGGTCAGCACCTGATCGTACAGCCGCCGCACACCATCGACGGTGGGGATCTGCAGTGCGGCGATCGGAATGTGCTGCGCCACCATGCAGTCGAAGGCCATATCGCAGATCACCGGCATGCCATGTGTCACCAGCACCCGGCCGATCGCCAGCAGTTCCTCGGCCGAATACTCGGTGAATACCGGATTTCCGGGCAGGGTGAGCAGCACCCCGCACAGTTCGCCGCGCTCGGCGAAGTAGTCGAGACAGGATGCCAGCAGCTCTGGATCGATCTTGAAGGAGTCGTCCGGTGCGACCGGGCACGCCTGCATCCGCAGACCGTACTTCTCCACGTGGATGCCCGAACTCTTGTACAGGCCTTCCGGATACACAATGACACCACCGGGACGAGCAAGCGTGGCGACCGCCTCCTCGAGCAGCATGGTGCTCGAGTACGCGCAGACGATGACCTCCTCCGGCGATACCCGCACGCCGGGCACCCCGGCGACCGGCTCGGACAACCGCCCGAACAGCTTGTGCGCCGCCAACTCGCGCAGTATCAGCGGTTGCCGCTTGTGATACAGCGTGCCGTCGGTGTACTCATCGGGCGGCTCGGTGTGCAGCAGCTCGCGCCAGGCCAGATCCAGTGCGGCGACGGCGCTTTCGGCCAATGCGAGACCGGTCTCGCCGTGATAGGCGTCGATGACATCCGAATACATCCGGTCGCCCGCACCCGCGAACTGTGGCCGTGCGCCCAGGTGTCGACGCACTTCCCGCTTACGCACCTCCGAGCGGTTGGTGCGGGCGGCGAGACTCGGCGCCGGGTGCTGCCATGGCAGCGAATCGACGGCAGCCTGCCGAGTCACGGCACCTCACCTTCGACGGGCGACTCCCCCGGCGCGGCCATCTCGCGCCAACTCTGTTCCAGCGCCGCGCGAAACAGCTTGCGGCAGTCGCCATCGGTCAGGCGTTCGAAACCGGCCAGCGCGGGTGCGGCCACAAGATCGTTGACGACGATGCCCGAACCGGCGAGTTTGAGTTCGTAGAGGCGCTCGAACCGGCGCACCGCGAACGCGACATCGTGCTTCAAGGCCGAGAACCGGGTCGCGACGCGCGCCTGTCGGGAATAGTCGTATTCACCTACGGCGACGTACTTTTCGTCCACCACGAGCATGCTCTGCGCATTGCGCGCGTGCTCGCGCTTGACCAGCACACTCTCCACTCCGGACCGCGCCTGTTTCCATAGCTTGTCGTCATAGGGCCATACGTCATCGATGGTGTCGAGGACATACATGCGTCTCACATCGATTCGGGGCGGATGTGTGTTGTCGGCCAGCCGCAGGATCGCGGCGTGATAGTCATCGCCGACGTCGCCGCCGATGGTGCCCAAGTCGGCGGTGTGGATCGCGCGAACGGACTGCTTGGCCTGTTCGAGGATCATCAACCAGTCGCTGACGGTATTCCATTCCCACACCGTCGCGCTGCGCGACGGGATCTGCGCCAGGATCTCCTCGGCCCGCTCCAACTGCCGATCCGCGATCATGCGCAGCGGTTCGATCTCCGCGCGCGCACCGGTCGCATCAATCAGGCTGCCCGCGATGCCGATTGCCCGCTCGACCAGTTCAGGGTCCTTGCCGAGCAGGACATTGAATCGCATGCGCAGATCGTGGTACGCGCCGCCAGCGAGATCGTCGGCGACACCGTCGGTGGTCGGCAATTCCCGGCCGAGCGCGAGGCTCAGACGTTCACGCAGCGGTAGCGGCGGCACCCGGGTGCCGTTCTCGATCTGCTGGATCAGACTGCGCGAACAACCCGCCTTGGCCGCGAGCGCGGCCTGGGTGAACCCACGTTCGGTGCGGAGCCGACGGACCAGATCTCCTACCTGCTCACCGTCCGGCCCTGAGCCAGCCATGCCGCGCCTCCATCCTGCGCTCGGATCCTAATGCTCACGATGTGTCATCCGCCGTCATCATAGTCACGTTACGATGCCGTCCGCCGATTCGAGCAGTGGATGTTTCCTGGATGATCGCTGAAAACCACACGCGCGGACGGATATTGCGCGTGGCAGCCCCGGTGTCGTCGGTGCAATTTCATCCGCACTGGCATGTCGCCACTCAACCTTGCCCGCATAGAACAGATTTCGGACATTCTTCACTCAATATGCTTGAATCTAAGCAATATTGATTGAAAGATATCATTGGATAGCATCTATGCTTAGTTGACATCCCGAAGTGGCGATCCATAGCATTGTTGTCAGCGCCACATCTGATTCGGAATCGCTTCCGGGACAGGTGGTTTCGATCGACCAAGGGAGGGGTCATGACGCTCGAACCGACCGACTGGTTGATCACCAGTGACATCACCCCCGAGACCGCCCACTACACCGGCGACGGCTGGATCCTCAGCTGGCTGCCGGGCCGACTGCTCACCCGTGAGCAGGCCATTACCGGCATGGTGCTCGACGAGACCCTGAGCGATCCGGATCCCGAGGATTACCTGCTGGCCATGGAAATCGCGGCCATGCGCGCCGCCGATCTCGGCCTCGAACTGGCCAAGGCGGTCGTGCTGCTGCACGCCCGCATCCTCGAACGCGACCGGCGTCGGTCCGGCGCCAACTGCCGCATCGCGGTACCGACCACACCGGCCGCGTAACGGCGGTTGGCGCCGCGGAGGGGTCGGCGCCGCCTGACGTCGCGCCGAAACAGGGTCCGGCGAGTACCACTCGCCGGACCCTGTTCTCATGCCCGGGAACGCCGAAATTATTCGGTTACACCCCGCCCCGGCGGCCGGCCAGGGCCGGTTCGGATCGGGTGTCGCCGAAGGTCTGCTTGAAGTCGGGGCACTCGACCAACGGTCGATGCGTGCAGGTGGCGGCGTGGCGGAGGCTGTCGCGCATGCGGGTGAGGCGGGCGATATCGGCGTCGAGCTCCATGGCCTTCGCGGCCATATAGCCGCGCAGCTCGGTGTCCGCGGGCGTCGCAACGAGAAATCGCGCGATCTGCGCGAGCGTGAAACCCGCTGCGCGAGCACAGGATACGAGCGCCAACCGGTCGAGCACTTCGGGCCGATAGGTGCGCCGCAAACCGTTTCGGCCCGCGGATTCGATGAGACCGCGCTTCTCGTAGTACCGCAGCGCCGATGCTGCCAATCCGGACCGCACGGCCACTTCCCCGATATCGAGCTCCATCGCATCTACTCCTTGACTTGAAGCGGACTTCAAGTCAGACGATAGACTCATGAGCGAAACAAAAGAAGAGCAAATCGCCTTGGACCCCCAGGTTCAGGCCTATTTGGACCGTCTCGCCCGCGCCGATTTCGGCTCGGTGCACACCTTCACCCCGGAGCAGGCGCGCGAAGGGTGGCGCCGGCAGATCGCCCTACTCGGCGAACCGGAACCCATCGCCCAGGTCGAGGACCGGACGATCCCGAGCGCGGACGGACCGATACCGATCCGCATCTACACCCCGGAGGGTGAGGGCCCCTTCCCGGCCTTGGTGTTCTTCCACGGCGGCGGCTTCATGCTCGGGGATCTGGACACCCACGACGGCCTGTGCCGCAGCCTGGCCAATGGCGCCGAATGCGTCGTGGTCTCCGTCGACTATCCACGGGCGCCCGAACACAAGTTTCCCGCGGCACCCGATGCCTGCTTCAGCGCAACCCAGTGGGTCGCCGAACAGGCCGCGAGCATCTGCGTCGATGCCACCCGGATCGCCGTCGGCGGCGATAGCGCCGGGGGAAATCTGGCGGCCGTCGTCGCGCGGATGGCACGCGACAGCGGTCCGGCGCTGGTCTTCCAACTGCTGATCTACCCCGATCTCGACTTCCGCAGAACGAATTTCAGCATCCGCGAGTACGCGGGCAAGTACGGCAATATCAGTCGCGATGCCCAGTCGTGGTTCATGGACAACTACCTGAACAGCGATGCGGAGAAACTCGACCCGAAGGTCTCCCCCCTGCTGGCCACCGACCTGGCCGACCTTCCCGCGGCACTCATCATCACTGCCGAATACGACGCGCTGCGCGATGAGGGCGAACAGTACGGTGAGCGGCTCGACGAGGCCGGAGTCCCGGTCACCGTCACTCGCTATCCGGGGATGATCCACGAATTCGTCCGGCACCCCTTCGATGCCAGTCAGCGAGCACGACTCGATGCCGCGACCGCGCTGCGCAAGGCATTCACTCGGTAGCGCATTGCGTCATGGGGTGCTGTCACGGTTCGATTGCGCTCGCGAAAGGACAATGGGCATCCGCCACGACAGACGGACCGGATTGTCGGCCGCGCGACGCACGAGCAGCCATTGGCCGACAGCCGCCATGGTCGAACCGAGCGAGGTCAATACCGCGAGAAATCCCCAGTGCGTGAGTCCGGCGGATGCGTAGTTGGAGGTACCGGTGCCCGGGATGACGAGCTTGCCCCTACCGGTAGCCCAGTTGACTATCTGTCCGATGCTGCCGCCCAGGTCATAGGTCCGACCGGTCATGGCCTTGAGTTCGGCGCCTTTGCTATTGAGGTAGATCAGACAGAGGATCACGAAAAGCGCGGCACACGCCAGTGAAAACGTCGTCAGGCGGGCGAGAGTCTCGGTGCGAAGGCGGATGTTCAGCACGATGGCGCAGAGCGCGATGATGATGGCGGCGCTGGCGAGGATGGCCCAAAGCCCGGTGAGCGGCGGGGTTTTGGGCTTCGCTTGCGACCAGACGTTCAGGTAGTTGGTGGTTATTTCGAGCCGGCCGAAGGCGTTGGCGGCGACCGTGCCGTCGGGCCCCTGTGCGGTGATCCACGACTGGAACAGCAGGATCAGGGTCGCCGTGCTGCCGATCGCGGCAACTATGTAGCCCCAATAACATCGGAACGGTCTCAGCTGCGCCCGGAGCTCGGCCAGCTCCGCGGCGCGGCTTTGCATCGGTCGCACCGGAGCGGTCGCGCGTCGAGATGCGATGGCTCTGGAGGAGTTCGGCTGCTCCATGAGCTCAGCTTAGGTGTCGCAGAACACAGAGACTCGGCGCGAACTCACCTCCAGTGGGAACCTCGGTCGGTGGTGACCACCGCCGTTCGACTACGGCATCGGAGTCATCGATGCGATCGTTGGCACCTGGCAGGCGTCGGTGACCCGCCGACTGGGAACAGATCCAGTAGCCGAGGTGTTGCCAAACCCGGGGGTTCGAACGAGAGCGAGGATGACCGTGCGGGTCGAGATCTGGACCGATATCAACTGCCCCTTCTGCTACCTGGGCAAGCAGCGGTTCGAGCAGGCCTTGGCCGACTTCCCGCACCGCGCCGAGGTCGAGGTGGTGCACCGCTCGTTCGAATTGGATCCGACCCTGCCCGCCGATGAATCCGGTCCGGTCATCGCGAAGATCGCCCGCAAATACGGCATCAGCGAGGCGCAGGCGGCGGCCAATGAGCGCGGCATCGGCGCGCAGGCCGCCGCGATCGGACTGCCCTATCTGACCGAGGGCCGCGACTACGGCAACTCCTTCGATATGCACCGGCTACTGCACTTCGCGCTGGCCGAGGGCAGGCAGGACGACCTGCTCGACGCCCTCTACCGTGCGAATTTCGCCGAAGAGCAGCCGCTGTTCGCCGATCACGAGCGCCTGGTACGGATCGCCGTCGCGGCCGGATTCGACGAATCGGCGGTGCGCGCCGTGCTCGCGGACCCGCATGCCTACGCCGATGCGGTGCGCGCCGACGAGCGGGAGGTCGCACAACTCGGGGCGACCGGCGTTCCGTTCTTCGTCTTCGATCGCAAATACGGCGTTTCGGGTGCCCAGCCGTCCGAGGTGTTCACCCAAGTGCTGGATAAGGCCTGGGCGGATCGCGAACCCGCTATCGCGACGATCGGCGGGGCCGAGGTCTGCGGTCCGGACGGATGTGCGCTGCCCGCGCGCAATTGAGCTGCGGGACAGCGCTATTCACTCGGTTTGTCCGTGGTCGAGGGCGCGATGGGCCCGAGGCGCACGACACCCGCGTCGAGGTCGATCTCGACGCGCGGCCGATGCGTCTGACCATCGCTGTCCTCGCTCCCCTCATCGGTCAGCTTCTGACCCGGGAACAGTTCACCGATAACGCCCACGTCTCCACGATAGTCCGCGCCATGATTCGCGCCATCCCACGGCGACCGTGAGCGACGTGCGGCCGAGGTGAGGCCCCCTACACTGGGCCGCATGCCTGTGCAACGGATGCTCGCCCTGTCCGCGTTCGCCCTGCTCACGCCCCTCGCAGCGGTGGCGTGCTCGGCCTCGGGGCCCGGCTACAAGTCCGCGTGCGAGGTCAGCGGTTGCACGGTCACCTTCACCCGCGGGGTCAATGCCAAGGCCAATGTGCTCGGCATCGATGCCGAACTCGTTGCGGTGAACGGCAATACGGTCACGCTGAAGGTGGGCGGCCAGGAGGTGAGCATCCCGGCCGGGCAGACCCGATCCGCCGACGGTCTCGGCGCGACGGTGCAGGAGATCACCAATGACGAGGTCGTGGTCCGGCTCACCACCGGTGTCAACGCCAACTGATCCGGTATCAGCCCTGAGCGACGACGTCGCCGATCGCCATGTCGAGGATGGACAGGCCGAGAGCGAGTTCGTCCTCGGTGGCGGTAAGTGGCGGGGCGATGCGGAAGACGCCGCCCATGCCGGGGAGCTGGACGATATTCATATGCAGGCCGAGTTCCAGGCAGCGGCGGGTGACGAGCGCGCCGAGTTCATCGGAGCCCTCCTTGGTTTCGCGATCCAGGACGAGTTCCAGTCCGACGAGTAGCCCGCGCCCCCTGATATCGCCGACGACGCTGTGCCGCTGGCCGATTCGCTCGAGACCATCCCGCAGGTAGGCACCGAGTGCGGCGGCACGCTCGGTGAGACCGTCGCGGATGAGCACATCCAGCACCGTATTGCCGACCGCGGCGACCAGCGGGTCCGATACATGGGTGGTGAAGAAGAGGAAGCCACGCTCGTGTGCCCGCCGCTCGATTTCGGCGCTGGTGACCACCGCCGCGAGCGGCAGCCCCGCGCCGAGTGTCTTGGACAGGGTGAGGATGTCGGGCACGACGCCGTCGCGCTCGAACGCGTACCAGGATCCGGTGCGGCACAGGCCGGTCTGCGCCTCGTCGAGGATGAGCAGCATGCCGCGTTCGCGACACTTGTCCCGCAGCGCGGCGAAGTAGCCCGGCGGCGGTTCTACGACGCCGCCGGAGCTGAGGATCGGCTCGACCAGGCAGGCGGCCAGGCTGCCGACCGACTGGGCATCGATCAGGTCGAAGGCGAAATCGAGTTGGCGACGCCAGTCGAATTCGCCATCGGCCGTGGTGAAGTCGGGGCGATAGGAATTGGGTACCGGGATGGCGAAATTGCCCGGTGCGGCGGGACCGTAGCCCTTGCGGCCCGCGCTGTAGGTGGCACTGGCGGCCGCCTGGGTCATCCCGTGCCAGGAGCGGGCGAACGAGACGATCTCGTGTTTTCCGGTGACCAGCTTGGCCATTCGGATCGCGGCCTCATTCGACTCGGCCCCGGTGGTCAGCAGCAGCACCTTCGCGAGCGGTTCGGGCAGGGTCTCGGCCAAGCGGCGGGCGAGGTCGACGACCGGGCGGCTGAGCATGCCGCTGAACAGATGGTCCAGCTCACCGATCTGGCGGCGCACGGTGGCAACGATATCCGGATGTCCGTGTCCGAGAATCGCACTCATCTGACCCGAGGTGAAATCCAGTATCTCCCTGCCGCTTTCGGTGTACAGGAAGCTGCCCTCGGCACGGGCGATGATCTCGCGGGTGAACTCGCCCGCACCCGCGTAGCGCACGAGATGGCGGTCGGCGTCGGCCCAGAAGTCGTCGGTGGACAGTGATGCGGAGGTGGGAGCAGCCATATCTGCGACGGTAAGGCGGGTCCGAGCATCACGTCCATCTCGCAATTCCGGCTGTGCTGTTCGGCTGAGCCGCACAACAATGGAGACATGCTGAACCCCTGGCGTCTGCGCCTGCTCAGCCAACTCGACTCACTTGGCACCGTCCGCGCGGTCGCGCAGGCGGCCAACCTCAGCGCGTCCAGCGTGTCGCAGCAACTCGCCGTGCTCGAGGCCGAAACCAAGACCCGGCTGCTGGAACGCACGGGCCGCCGGGTCCGGCTCACCCCCGCCGGGCTGATGCTGGCCCGCCGCGCCAGGGCGATTCTCGATCAAATGGACGGCGTCGAGGCCGAACTGCGCAGCCTCGGTGACGAACCGGTCGGACAGGTCCGGCTCGGCGCGTTCCAGAGCGCCATCCACTCGCTGTGTGTGCCCGCGGTGACACAGCTGGCACATACCCATCCGCACCTCGATATCGAACTGGTCGAGCTGGAACCGCACGCGAGCATGCCGGCGCTGCGGGTCGGTGATGCCGACATCATCATTACGACAACCGATTTCGTCGAACATCCGCTCGGTGCGGATGTCGATATCGTGCCGCTGGCCACCGACCCGATCGTGCTCGTGCTGCCACCCGGCCGGGCCGCCCGCGGCCCCGCCGACCTCGCCGCCTACGCCGACGAGCCGTGGGCCTTCGATATGCCGAAGTCCTATATGGCGAACCTGGCGACGCGGCTCTGCCGCGAATCCGGTTTCGAACCGCGCGTGGTCTGCCGCTTCAGCAACTACATGATGACCCTGCAACATGTCGAAGCCGGACTCTCGATCGCCCTGCTGCCCGGTTTGGCCGTCGACCCGCGCTATCGCGTCACGACCCGGGAACTCGCCACCCCCGTCACCCGCACGATCACCGCCGTCATCCGCCGCGGCGCACCCCCGCGCGCCGCCGTCAACCTCGTGCTCGACGCCCTGCGCCGCTTCCGTGACCTCCCGATCGCGGACTCGCGTCTCGGGGACAGTCGCCGGATCCTCGCGCCAGCAACGCGATCGCATGCCGGGCCCGGGTGAGCACATCCTCGACGAGGTCTGGCCGAACCCTCTCACAGGCCCATGAACAGGTAGACGGCGTTCATTCGGCCGTCGTTCCCACCGCAACGCCGCCGAGTCGTGGTTGGCCACCGCCCCGACCACGTCACGCTGCGCGCCGTCGGGGCGGCCGCGGGGGTGTCCAGAACCGCGCCCTACCGCCAGCGCGCGCGGCCATCGGCGTCGGCGATCACTACCTCGACGGCCTGGGCGAACATTCGCACGAGCCGAGAACCGTCGAGGGCAGAACGGTCATGCCGCGATTGATCGCGCTGACCCCGCAGAGTCTCGCCCCGCACTGAATTTTCGACCTCGGTTCGATCGGCACAGCAAACATTTCGACGCCCGATCGCGATTATCAATGCACAAGCCGCACCGACCAGGCGAGAGCAGCTGATGATCCCCGAACGACCGCAGGCCGACTACGCACCGGACGCCGACCGCGCTTCAGCACCGAGCATCGATCCGATGCCCGGTCCGGTCTCGATGCGCGCTCACGTCGCCGAACTCGTCGAACGCAAACGCGCCGCCGTCATCGGACCCGATCCGGCGGCCACCGAACGCCAGCACGCGCGCGGTAAGCAGACCGCCCACGAGCGGATCGCGATGCTGCTCGATCCGGGTTCCTTCGTCGAGATCGAGGGCCTGCGCACGCACCAGGCCACCGGCTTCGGCATGGACCGCAAACACCCACCCGGTGACGGTGTCGTCACCGGGTGGGGCACCGTCGAGGGACGCCAGGTCTTCGTCTACGCGCACGACTTCCGGATCTTCGGCGGATCACTCGGCGAGGCGCACGCGCACAAGATCCACAAGGTGATGGATCTGGCCGCCACGGCGGGCGCGCCGCTGGTCAGCCTCAATGACGGTGCGGGCGCGCGCATCCAGGAGGGGGTAACGGCGCTGGCCGGATACGGCGGTATCTTCCGGCGCAATACCCGCGCGTCCGGCGTCATCCCGCAGATCAGTGTGATGCTCGGACCGTGTGCGGGCGGCGCCGCCTACAGTCCGGCGCTGACCGATTTCGTCTTCATGGTGCGCGGCACCGCCCAGATGTTCATCACCGGCCCCGAGGTGGTGACCGCGGTGACCGGCGAGACCATCACGATGGAGGGCCTCGGCGGTGCCGATGTGCACGCGCAGACCTCCGGGGTCGCGCATTTCCTGTACGACGACGAGGCGAACTGCCTGCACGACGTGCGATTCCTGTTATCGCTGCTGCCGTCGAACAATCGCGAACAGCCACCGGTGCACGCCAGTAGCGACCCCGCCGACCGGCGCAGCGAATCGCTCTACGACCTGGTGCCGACCGATAGCAACCGGCCCTACGACATGCGCGCGGTGATCGAGGAAATCGTCGATGACGGCGTGCTGTTCGAGGTGCACGAGCATTGGGCGGCCAATATCGTCTGCGCGCTGGCGCGTTTGGACGGACGGGTGGTCGGGATCGTGGCCAACCAGCCCAGCGTCCTGGCCGGTGTGCTCGATATCGAAGCATCGGAGAAGGCGGCCCGATTCGTGCAACTGTGCGATGCGTTCAATATCCCGATCGTCACGCTGGTGGACGTGCCCGGCTTCCTGCCCGGCGTCGCACAGGAACACGAGGGCATCATCCGGCACGGCGCGAAATTGTTGTACGCCTACTGCAATGCCACCGTCACCCGGATCTCGGTGGTGCTGCGCAAGGCGTACGGCGGCGCGTACATCGTCATGGACTCGCGCTCGATCGGCGCCGACCTGGCACTGGCCTGGCCGACCAACGAGATCGCGGTCATGGGCGCCGAGGGCGCGGCGAATGTCATTTTCCGGCGCGAGATCGCCGCCGCCGACGATCCCGACGCCGCCCGCCGCCAGAAGATCAAGGAATACCGCACCGAACTGATCCATCCGTACTACGCGGCCGAACGCGGTCTCGTCGACGACGTCATCGACCCCGCCGATACCCGCCCCGCACTGATCGCCGCACTGGCCGTGCTCACCAGCAAGCACGCCGATCTCCCGATGCGCAAGCACGGCAATCCACCCCAGTAGGAGCAGCCCGGATGACCACCTTCCTGAAGATCGAGCGCGGCAACCCGACCGATGAGGAACTCGCCGCACTCACCACCGTCCTGCTGTCCGTCATCGCCGAAGCCAGCCGCCCCACCCCTGCGCCCGGCCCGGCATCGGTGCAGTGGCTACGCCCCGAACGCCGCCCCGCCTTCGTGGTCCCGCACAGCTGGGCCGCCTAGTCACGGAATGTTGCCAGCCGATAGCCGTGCAGGCTATCCCCGTTTGCTGATCAGAATGTCGGAGTAGCGCAATCGCCGCACCCATCACCTTCCGGCACCGAAAGCTATTAACACCGAAGGGTATTCGACCGTCCGGTGTCGAAAACTGCTGATTCCGAATCACATTCACGTTGAGCGAGGCGTTGGATACCGAAAGGTATTGATACCGAGGGGTATTCTTAGCGGCGTATCCGGGGGAAATACACCCATCGCCCAAATTTGCGCGGAATTCACCTTCCGTCACCCGTCCACACTGTGTAGCGTCGGGTTCGCTGGAATCCCCGAATGATAGGCCGGGCCGCGGTGATCGGAATCGACGACTGCTTGAAACGCATCATGGACATTCCCGGTGCGCGCAGCGTGACGATGGTGGACGGGGCAAGCGGTCTGGCGATCGCCGCGGCGGGCAGGCACGACCTCGTCGACGAACACGAGGACGCCGCGACCACCACCGACGTGGTCCGCGCCGTACTCGGCTGCCCGGCACTGGCGACCGGCCGCGATGACGACCTCACCGAGATCATCGCCTGCGGCACCCGCGGCTATCACCTGTTGAATCTGGTGAACGGCGACTTCGACGGTCGGCTTTTCGTCCATGTGCTATTCGATGACGACACCGGAAATCTGGCCATCGCGAGATTCCGGCTCCGCGCAATTCTCGCCGAATTGGCGGAGGGCGCACATGGGCGTTGACGTCGCGGCCGAGCTGCGGCGATTGGAAAAGGAAAGAAGTACCGGGGTGCTGTGCGTGGGCGACGGCGCATTTCATCTCGCGAATGGTGCGATAACCGCCGCCGACTGTCTGCGTACAACGAATCTGGACCTGCTTGTTGTCGCGGCGGGGGTGGCGACCACGGAGGAACTGCGAAGGGCCGCGGCCGGGGATCCACACGGTGTGCTGACCCGGACGCGGCTGGAAACCCTGGCATTGCTGTCGGTCTTCGACGCCGCCTACTTCCTGCTCGCCACACCCGTCGTTCCCGAATTCCGACCGGCGCCGCCGCACTGGCTGGCCCCGGTCTGCCATATCCCGCCGCGGATACTGCTGCACGAATGCGCGCGGCGGGGTGATCCGGAGGCCGAACCATGGCCCGCCGATCTGGTCGACCGCGCTCCCGTGGTGCCGGTGCGACGGGTCCGCCGCCGACGCGTCGCACTCACCGGCGGCCAGACCGAGGTGCTCGCCGCCGCCGATGGTCGGCGCAGCGTGGCCGGGATCGCTCGCGACCTCGGCCGCACCAGCTATGGCGCGCTGGTGGCGGTGCGCGAGCTGACCGCGGCGGGGCTGATCGAGCCGCCCGACCTGGCGCCGGTCCCGGCCGGATGGTCCGAACCGATATCGCATGCGGCGACCGCCGTCGCGGTCACCGGGCCGCGGCAGTTCCTGCCGCGCCGGGTGCGCCAGCCGGTATCGGCTCCGGCCACGGCCCCGGCACCCGACAGCTGGGAGCCCGTCGACCGCGACCTGCTCATCCGTCTGCGTGCGGCGTTGGAGGAGCTTGCGTGAGCGCGCGGAAGAAACTGCTCAGCGAACTGATGGGAAGGTTTACGAAGGTGGCGATGACCGGACCGGAACCGAATGCGGTGGTGCTGGCGGAGCTGAAGGCGCTACGCGATCGCCTGCCTCGCGTGACCGGCTCACTGGTCGCCTCCAGCGACGGACTGCTCATCGCGCACGATCTGCCACCCGATATCGAGCCGACCAGAATGGCCGCGCTGGCGTCGGCGCAGCTGTCGCTGTCGTATCAGCTGGCCGCCACCGCACACGGCGGCGGATTCCATGAGGTCGTGGTGCACGGCTCCGGCGGACACGTGGTGATCTACGCCGCGGGCTGGTCCTCGCTGATGGTGCTCGCCGGACCCGAGGTGAATGTCGGCCGCCTGCATCTGGAGTCGCGCCCGGTGGCCCGCGCCATCGCCGATCACCTGACCGCTACCGACTCCGGAAAAGACCGGACCCAGAAAACCGATCGAAAGGAACGAATATGACAAATATGGATCTGGCGCTGAAGGACATGATGGGAATCGATGGCGCGATCGGCGCCGCCGTCGTCGATTACGGCAGCGGCATGGCGCTCGGCATGCTCGGTAGTTCCAAGAGCCTGGACCTGCAGATCGCCGCGGCGGGTAATACCGAGGTCGTGCGGGCCAAGCTGCGGACCATCGAGCAACTCCAGCTCAAGGACGATATCGAGGATGTTCTGATCACGCTGAGCGGCCAGTACCACATCATTCGGCCGATGACCGGCCGAAAGTCCAAGGGCCTTTTCCTCTATGTCGCACTGGACCGCGGCCGGGCGAACCTCGCGTTGGCGCGACACCGCCTCAAGGGCATCGAAGAGGATCTCGAGGTGTGACGTTGCCGCACACCACCTTTCACGGGCGGGCGGCGCGGGCATCTGCCGCGCCGCCCCCGCGTCCGGGCGAATCGCGTTGCGGGCTAGAGCTTTCCGCCGCCGCCGATCATCCAGGGATTGAAGGTGCATGCCAGATTCGGCGCGGCATCCGGGTCCAGTGCGTGCAACGCGATCGAGGCCGACCGCGGCGAATACATGATCGTCAGATGGTCGGACATATCCTGGACGCAGCCATCCTGGAGCGTGATGTTGTGCACCGTGGCATCCGGACCGGGCTGCAGGAAGGTCCACTCGTAGGGGTTCGACACCTCATCGTGGCTAGTGCCGACGGCCGTGTATTCGATGCCGGGAACGGTGTCACCGTATTCGTTGAGCGTGGCGTAGAACCGTGAACCCACGGCCTGCTGAATATTGGCGACACCGACGATCGGTTCGTAGAAACCGAGAATGTTCACGCCGAGATCGGTGATCAACCGGCCCAGTGTCGCCATTCCCATCAGGGAGGTGCCGTGATTGGTGGCGCCGAAGCTGATCACCTTGCCGACCTTGTCCGCACCGCCCTCGAATTTGAGATACCGGCTCGATACCGGTCCGCCCTGGGAATGCGCCACGATATCGACCCGATCCGAACCGGTGGCGGTACGCACGCGATCGATGAATTCGCCCAATTGCCGCGCGGAATCCTCCATCGGCCCGACGCCGTAGCGGCCCGGCAGTATCGGACCGATGCCGCCGCCCTCCAGCAGATTCGAGCGACCGTAGTTGAAAGCGAAGACGCAGTATCCGGCCCGCGCGAGTTGCGGCGACAGGTAGGCGAAGGTGTCATAGGCGTTGAGCCAGGTGCCGTGCACTAGTACGACCGGCCGCGGATGTGCGGCGGACGGGGTGCAGTCGGCCCGGTTCGCACCGGGTGGGGCGGCATCCGGATGAGTCAGGCCGTAGCCGAATGCCGCCAGATAGGCGGATACTTCGGGGCCTTCGCCGACGGCGGCGGTGGCGTGGCTGCGCGCGGCGGATCCGGAGCTGCTGCCGGTATCGACGATCGCCTTCGGCTGGTCGCCATTGGCCGCGGGCCGCAAGCCCGCGTCGAGGTAGTCGGTGAGTTCCTGCTGGGTGAACTGCGGAGCCGAATCCGCGGCCGATACGCCGACATCGAAATTCATGGCGAGCGCGACAATGCCCGAAACAATGGCTGTCACGAGCACTCTTCGGCCAATTCTGTGCTTCATTGCAAAACCTTTCCTGCCGCTCCGTGATCAAATCGTAATAAAGCGGCCAATTCATCATCACTGCCCGATCTGTCGATGTCACTGCGCTCTCGGAACAAGAACACGGTCGACAGACTGTCGTGGAAAACTATAAATAAAAGGGATTCGGGCAGCGCCAAAAGATTTCGCGATCGCAAAAATAACGAACGGTCGAACCGCTCGGCACATATTGAATTGTGTGTCGCCGGGAAATTCTCACCTCATCGCGGTTGGACGTAAAGCGCCCAACGGTCCTCAGCCGAAGCGCTTTTTGAGCTCTCGCTTGAGGACCTTATGGCTGGGACCGAGCGGAAGTTCGGTGACGAATTCGACGCGCCGCGGGTACTTGTGCTTGGCCAAATGCGCACGCCCGTAGGCGATCACCGCTTCGGCGGTCACCGTCCGCGCGGGCACGACGACCGCGCAGACCTCTTCGCCATAGGTGTCATCCGGCAGACCGATGACCGCGACCGCGGCAATATCCGGATGCCGCAGCAGCGCCTCTTCGACCTCGGTCGGGTACACATTGAAGCCGCCGCGGATGATCATGTCCTTGATCCGGTCGACGATCGTCAGATAGCCGTCGGCATCCTTGATCCCCAGGTCACCGGTGCGAAACCAGCCGTCGACCACGGCGGCGGCCGTGGCCTGCGGCTTCCCGAGATACCCATTGAAGAGGTTGTGGCCGCGAATGACCACCTCGCCGAGTTCACCGGTGGGCAGCAGCGCAATCCGTTGCGATTCGGACGGATCGGCGATTTCCACCTCGACACCCCAGACCGAATGTCCGACCGTACCCGGCCGCGCACCGAAATCGGGCTGGTTCACCGCCGCCGTCGGCGAGGTCTCCGACAGTCCATAGCCTTCCAGGATCGGCGCACCGAAGACCTCCTCGAACGCCTCCAGCACCGGCTGCGGCAGCGATGCGCCACCCGAGATGCACAGCCGCAGTCGCGGCGGTTGCGCCAACTCGCGAGCCGCGGCGATCAGGCCGACATACATCGTCGGCACGCCGTGAAATGTATTGACGCCCTTGTCCTTCATCAACCGTATCGCCGCGGCCGCGTCGAATCGGGGCAGCAGCACGAGGGCCGCTCCGGCACGCCAGGTGGCGTTCATCGAGACCGTCTGACCGAAGACGTGGAACAGCGGCAGCGCGCCGAGCGCGACATCATCGCTGCGCACGTCGTTGGCGTCGAAGGCATTCACCGTCGCGTTCATCACCATATTCAGGTGACTCAGCTCGGCCCCCTTCGGCCGACCGGTTGTCCCACTCGTATAGAACACCACCGCCGGATCGTCGGGCCGCCGCGCCACGAAGGTCGCAATGGGTTGTCCGGCAAGGGAATTCGGTTCGACACAAGGTATCGGCACCGCCCCCGCCGCGGTCGCGCCCACCTCCGCGAACCACGGATGGCACACCAGCAGGCGAGCATCGCTGTCGCGCAGCACATGTTCGGCCTCACCCGCCGTCAGCAGCAGATGCACCGGAACCACCACCGCCCCGGCGGCGAGAATCGCGTAGTAGGCAGCCGGAAAGTCGGCGGTATTGGGGCACATGAGCGCCACGCGGTCGCCGGGGCGCACGCCGAGCTCGATCAGGGCCGCGGCCTGACGCCGCGCCCGTTCCCACAGCTCGGCGAAGGTGATCCGCGCCGTGCCCTCGATCAGCGCGATCCGGTCCGGTCGCCGTCTCGCTTGTTCGGCCAGGATGCTCGCCAGGGACAGTGTCGCGTTCATAACGCTCGCCCGGTGAATCTCGTCATCGCTCTCCAAAAAACTAGCAGCGCAAGTTTCAACCAACCGTAGGGCACTGAAACTAGCGGCGCAAGTTTTTGGTGGCCCCTGGAAGAATGCGAGCACCGAGAGGAGGCGATCCATGGCCCGACCCCGCCGACCACTGCTCAGCCACGAGCGCATCGTCGAGACCGCGCTGGCCCTTGTCGACGCGGAAGGACTGGCGGCCGTTTCGACCCGCCGCCTCGCCGCCGAACTCGGCGTACAGGGGCCCTCGCTGTACAACCATGTCGGCACCAAGGACGAACTCATCGATGCTGTGGTCGATTCCGTACTCGGCGAGGTGGACACGTCGATGTTCGGCGAGCTGTCGGCCGACAATCCGGACTGGCGATCGGCCTTGCGACGCTGGGCCCATTCGTATCGCAACGCCGTTGCCGCGCATCCGCACATCGTCCCGGCACTGGCGAGCGGACCCGGCCATCGGCCCAATGCGCTGCGCATGGCCGATGCCGTCTTCGGCGGCCTGGTGGCGGCGAACTGGCCGCGCCGGGAGGCGACAACCGTCGGCACGCTGATGCGCTACTTCCTCACCGGCTCCTCCCTCGGCTCATTCGCCGCCGGCTTCCCCGCCGACGCTGGGGTGTACGCCGACGAATATCCACACCTGAACGAGGCGCACCTGCTCGCCGATCGGCAGCGGCGCATCGATCGGGTCGCATTCGAGGTCGGTCTCGAATCGCTATTGGACGGACTCGAGGGCCGATACCAGTTACTACTCAGTAGTCAGTAGCGGAATCCCTTGCCGGAGCTGTTGATCGGGTCACAACCGGTGCGCCGAGGCCGTAGTGGCCAGCGCCGCACCGGCTCGCTTTACGCGGTCGCACAACGACCACGAAAACGCCTACGAGAGAGCGCGATTCACCGCAACCATGCGACCGATCGGCGCTCGGACCGGGGCTTTTGCTGCCGAGTTCGCGCCGTTGTCTGTGCATGGGATCACGTTGCTCCTTCAGAGCTCAGGGGCATAACGTAACGTCCCGTTAACAGGACGATGTCGTCCTGACCAATTCCTTTATTCGGTCCCGCAGGAGGACATGCCCCGCAGTGCCCGCTCCCTCGATCAGGAAGCGGCGCAGCAGGTGTGGTTAGAAATGGCATACGCAACGCCTTGGCAAGTCAATGAAGTTCAGCTCGGCCGGTCCGAGAACGGTGGCTACCGCATTCGCGAACTGACCGCGCAACGTTTCGATCTACGATCCGACTGGGGCTACCTGTGCGCAGCGGGCCTGAGTCTGCTCACCTTCCTACTACTGTTCCAGCCCTGGGTTTCGGCAACGGGACCGAACGGCACGGTCAGCGCCAATGCCTTCGGCCGCATCGACGGTTTCACCAGCAGCAGTTGGCAATCGGGCGAGCCGGACGCGGTGAGCATCAGCGGCGCCTGGGCCGTCCTCACCACCATGGCGGTCGCTGGCACGGTCTTTTCGGTCGTGCTGTACTTCCGGGTGCGCAGCCGGGCGCTGTCCCGCCTGGTCATGGTCACCAGCGGTGCGGCCGCGCTTCTTGTGCTCATCACCCTGCTGTACCTCAACAGCAAGGCGCCCGAACTGCGCGCCCTTACCGAATCCGCCACTCACGCCGGACTTTTCAGCTGGCTCTTCGGCAATGACATGACCTCGAACCTCGGGATGGGTGAGCATCGAATCGCCAGTGCCGGAATCGATACCGGCGCGACGCTCAGTGCCTTCTCCGCATTCGGCGCCGCGCTGGCCGCCGCTGCCATGGGACTGCGCAAACAGCCGATCAGCGCACTGCGCGTGATCGCGACGCAGCGGCCGTATCGCGCGAAGATCGCTGCCTGACAACCCGACTCGGGTCGACCATCACTTGACGGTCGTATTCACCCAGTCGACAACAGCCCGCTGATAGGCAGCGGTATTCGGTGCGAGATTCACCGAATGTCCGCTGCCGGGCAGTACGAAGGTGTGCAACTTCGCGGCCGGGGCGAAGAACGGCGTCTCCGCGGCCAGCAGGGTGGCCGCGTCTTGGCAGATCGAATACGCGGGGCCGCAAGACAATCGGTCCACACTGCCATTGGCGATCATGACGGGCGCCTTGATGAAACTGGACATCCCCGGCAGCGTGGAGGTCAGGCCGTCCGGATATTCGCTGAGCGAGAAGACTTCCTTGGTCCGCTCGTCCAGCTCGACCACCTTGGGGTCGGCATCCGGGCCGAAGAAGTCCTTGGCCCGGGTGCCGGGCCGGGTCGTGAGATAGCCTGAATCCAGTGCGCGACCAGCGAATATGGGATCGTTGATGGCCTGGTAATAGGTGGCGATGACGCCGAGCACCTCGGGGATATTGAGGGTGTGCGAATAGCCGGTGAGCAGTACGCCGTCGACATCGTTGTGCGCGGTCGCCTCGATGACGGAGGTGCCCGAGGTCAGCGAGTGGCCGACGGTGACGACCTTGCCGAAGGGCTGTGCGCCGGCGAATCCGCGCCGCAGCGACTGGACGATCTCGTGCAGGGCGTCCGCGGTGGCGGTGGCGGTCAGTGTCATGGCCGGGGGGTGACTGCTGTCACCATTGCCGAGCCGGTCCATGGTCAGCGTCGCGAAACCGGCTCGGTTCATTGCCCGCCGGAAGCTGTAGGTCTCCGGCTGGTAGGCGAAGTCCCAATAGGTGGCGTTGTAGTTGGAGCCCGACATCAGCACCATCACGACATCGGTCGGCTGTTGCGGCAGGCACAGCGTCCCGGCCAGATTGCCCTGCGGCACCGGGAACGAGACGGCCTGGCAACTGTCCGGCGCCGCGGTATCGTCGGCATGGGCTACCCCCGGCGCGAGGCAGAGCAGTGCTGCGGCCGCGAATGCGGCAATGGACCGAACCGAGCTTCGCACGGGACGCGCTCCCTTTTGCTGAAATGTGAAAATCGCCAGGCTGGCATCCTGATCAGTCGTTCAGTTAGGCAGGCTATAGCGCGAGTTCGTCGCCGCGCAAGAATTGCTGCAGGCGTCATGGAAAATGGCGGCTTGCACTCCCGATTCCATTGCGGCACAGGATCGGAAAGCGATCGCACCGCCAACACATCCAGTACCCGTGCGTCGAGCGGCGGGCACCCGAGTTCGGCCGGGCTGGCATAACGGTATTCGCTGTCGGCATCGGGCATGGCGTTGGCCAGGTCTTCGTCGGTGTCGTCGTTGGTGATCGAGAGGACCGCGCCATCCCCGCGCCACTTTCTGGCGAATCACGCTACCGCGCACAGTGATTCGTTTGCTGCGAGAAGGCGGAATCCGGCGTCGGCGACAGATCCGAGCAACCGACATGCCGGGCGTAAGACCGGATGCGGGACGTTTGCGATCTACAATCCGGACGTGAGCGCGCGAGCTGTGCATTTTGTTGGAAGCTACCCGGCCGAGAGTACCGACGACGCGATGCGGGCGATGTTGGACGGAGCGGGAGCCCGGCTACGCACGCTGCCGACCGGCGAGACCAGCCGCTATGAGTTCTATATCCAGCCGATCATCGCGGACCTGGTGTCCCAGGGCGCATTGGAGGTGCGCAAGCCCGGCAGCTGGCGGACCAGCCAGGAACGCACCATCCACCGCGTCGCTCACGGCGCCGAACTCACCGGCGACATGATGGACCTCGGCTACCTCCGCGAGACGCGGGAGGCGTTGCCGGTCTTCCAGAAGTTGCGCGAAGCACGCGATCTGCCCGACGTCTCGCTGCAAATGGGCATGCCAACCGATTTCACGCTGACGTTCATCGCCCTCGGTCCAACCGGCCTGCGATCACATAAGCAGGCGTTCACCGACGCCTCCGTGCGCGATATCGCGGCGATCCGCGAACTGGTCGGCGACAATGTGGTCATCCAGTTGGAGGCGACCGCCGAATTGGTGCTGCTGGCGAAAACCCAACCGGCACACCGGCAGGTGGAGGCGGCACTCGGACTCGGCCGCGGCATTGCCGCGCTGGCCGCCGCGGCACCGGCAGGCACCCGATTCGGGGTACATCTGTGCCTGGGCAGCATGAACAACAAGTCCCGTGCCAGAATGCGCGATACCCGGCCGCTGGTCGATCTGGCCAATTCCATTGCGCGGCACTGGCCGTCGGGGCGCGTACTGGAGTACGTGCACGGACCGCTCGCGGCGGGCGATGTACCGCCACCGACACAGCCGGAATTCTATGCGCCACTGCAGGATCTGCGGCTGGGCGAAGGCACGGCCTTCTATGCCGGTCTGGTGCACGACATTCCGACCGAGGCGCAGCAGGTGCAGACATTGCACATGGTCGAAAGCGCGCTCGGCCGATCGGTCGACGGCGTTGCCACTGCCTGCGGACTCGGCCGCAGACCTCGGGAGATCGCCGACGCGCTGGCGGCACGCGCCGATGCCGTCGCCCGGGCGGAGTAGGCGGGCCGCCCCGAATACCGTTGCGGCCCAGAAATTCCGACTAGTTCTTGCGGCCGACGCCGCCGATGAGCACCAACCCGGTTTTCGGCGTATCACCGTCGAGCCACTGTTGTACCGGCACCAGGCCGGGCTCGAGCATTTCGAAACTGTCGAAGTACTTGGCCACTTCGGCCCGCGACCGGAAAAGCACCTGCGCCGTGCTACCGGCGGCCTGCGCGGTCGACTGCGCGATGAAGTCCGGATCGCTTTCGTCGGACCCGTGGGTGAAGATGAAATAGCTTCCTGGCGCCAGTTTCTCGTGAAAGCGCGCGATGATCTCGGCCGGACGTTCGTCGTCCATGATGTAATGCAGCACGCCGACCAGCACGATCGCGACCGGTTGCGAGAAATCGATCTGCGCCTCGGCCTGCACCCGCTCGATGATGTCGTCCGGACGGCGCACATCGGCCAGCATCGGAGTCACCCCGGGCAGCCGGGCCAGCAGCGCGTTGTTGTGCGCGAATACGACCGCGTCGTAGTCGACGGCCACCACCTTCGACGACGCATCGATCTGCTGCACCGTCTCGTGCAGACTGGGTGAGGCCGGAATCCCGGCACCGATATCGATGAACTGACGCACGCCCGCCTCGGCCGCGATCTGCGCGCCCTGGAGCATGAACTTGCGGACCAGCCAGGCCAGAGTTTTGGTATCCGGTGCTATCTGCAACATGCGGTGGGCCAGCATCTGGTCCACCTCATAATTGTCCTTGCCACCCAGCAGGTAGTTGTACACCCGAGCCGAGTTCGGTTTCGATGGATCGACGCCCGCCGGTACCCGCTTGACGTCCGACACCGCACCTCCCTCGATATCCTCGATCATCGTAACAAGCCTTTCCTGCCATCCGGCGGAAAAATGTCGGCGATATGGGATGTCCCCCGCCCCGGCCTCGTTCGGCCGGCGCGGGCAACGCGAATCCGTAAATGATAGCGCTACAACGGCATTCGTCGATCTCACCACCACGTTTCCCGCACGCTACGCGGTGCTGGTCATTTGCCCGCGTATCCGACTCGCACCACCGCGACGCTCAACTCGCCCGCCCACCGACGGCCGGAGAGCACCTACGCTGACCGATCCATCCACTGCCCGCATCTGCCACCGGGTTCGCCTACGACTTCGAGGTGATGCGGCGGGTTTGTCAGGGTCGATACGATAGATACACAACCGTTTCACGAGGCAGATCCTTCGCAGGGCATGCGATCGATCGGTGCGGGAGGTGGTTGGTGGACGACATATCGTTCGGTCGCTACCGGTTGCAAGAGCTGATCGGTGAGGGCGGCATGGGCCAGGTGTGGCGGGCCTACGACACCGACACCGACCGCATCGTGGCGGTCAAATTACTGCCCGAACGCTGTGCCGCCGATCCCGGCTTCCGGGAACGATTCCGGCGCGAGGCACACGCCACCGCCCGGCTACGCGAACCACACGTGATCCCGATCCACGGCTACGGCGAAATCAGCGGCCGCCTCTACCTCGATATGCGGCTGATCGACGGCATCGATGCGAAAACCCTGCTCGCCCGCGACGGTGCGATGCCGCCAGCGACGGCGGTCGCCGTGATCAGCCAGGCCGCGTCGGCGCTGGACGCGGCACATGCCGAGGGTTTGGTGCACCGCGATATCAAACCGTCCAACCTGATAGTCACCGACAGCGGATTCGTGTACCTGATCGACTTCGGCATCGCCCGCGCGATCGACGATCCCGGACTGACCAGCAGCGGCGCGACGATCGGCACCCTGGCCTACATGGCGCCGGAGCGATTCGCCACCGGTATCGCCGATGCCCGATCCGATGTCTATTCCCTGACCTGCGTACTGTGCGAATGCCTCACCGGACTCCGGCCCTACCCGGGTAACAGCTTCGAACAACAGATCGCGGCCCACCTGACGGCCGACCCCCCGACACTGAGCCAGCGACGACCCGATCTGCCGGGCGGGTTCGATGACGTCATCGCCCGGGGCATGGCGAAAGACCCCGACCACCGCTACCCGACCGCCGGAGCACTCGCCGCCGCCGCCCGAGACGCCCTGCCCGGAACCACCGCCCCCATCGCCCGGAGCCCCAGCAGCGCTGGCCTCACGGTCCCGAATCCCCGCTTCGCGGACCGCGATCGACTCGGCGCGCCGCCGCCGATTCCGTCCACAAGACCCGATACTCCGGAACCCCCAGCCGCCTTGAACTCCGACCAAGCGCCTACGACCGCCGCCTCACAGTTCGATAGCCTGCAGCTTGCCCAATCCGAAGCGGAGCCGATCCTCCGAGACCATCCCGCACCGCCACGGCGTAAACGGCCCGTCAGCTTCATAGGGTCGGCCCTGGCTGCCGTGCTGATCGTCGGCGCGGCGGTGCTCGGAATGTGGGGGCTGAACCACACCAGCGCGGCACATACCGGCGCGGCGCATACCAGCCAACCTTCGAAATCCATGCCCGCCTTCGACGGCAAATACGAGATCACTCGCACGACCCGAACCATCAACGGGAAGCCGGTCCAGAATCCGCCCCGATACAACAAGACCTGGTCGGTCCGGTCGTACTGCCCATCACAGGGCGAGCGCTGCGTGGCCTCGATCACCATCCAGGACCCGTCCGCACCGGATAAAGCCCCGGGTCAGGCCATTGCCGACTACCGCGACGGCGGATGGCTCATGACAAGAGAGCGGCCGCCCGCGCCCGTTTGCACCAGCAATGTCAACAACGCGCCCGTCGACGCCACGGTGTGGGAGCGAGTCGTCATCCAATTCGCCGATCAGTCGTGGACCGGTACGGCCACCAGCTACACCGCCGGAGCCTGCACGATGATCCAAGAGGAAGCGATGACGATTCGCCGCGTCGGTGAGATCGATCCGAATGTCGCCGTCGTCGCGCCGGAAACCATCCCCGCCCGTGCCGATCCCCCGCCACCCGCGCGGATCAGCGGAGTCTACGACGTGACCATCACCTACATTTCGGTACCAAACCTTCCCGAAACCCCGGCTCCGGAGACAGCCCGACTGCGATACGACATCATCTGCCTACGCAGCGCAGACCGCTGCGCCGCAGCGCCCCACCTAGATCCCAGTAACAGACTTATTCCGACGCTCGTGCTCGAAGACGGGGCTTGGCGCAGCGTCTACACCGTTCCCTTCGCGTGCTATCTGGCATCGAACGACCCATATACCGACGCAACTCTCCATTGGGACCTGTTCCCATCCGATCCGGGTTCCGACCCCATCAAATCCCTGACCGGCACCTGGGCCCTCGACAAGAACGACCCGTGCCGCAGCTCCAGCCGCGCCACCGTCGACATGCAGCGGGTCGGCGACTGACCCGCGGCACCCGATCATCGCCCCGGGAGTGGGGCAGTGATCGTGGTGAAGTACTGGATCGCGGCCGCGACGATCACCGGGGCGGTGACCAAGAGCTGACCGGCGATGGTGCCGAGCGCGCCGACCGCGAGGACGCCACCGAGACAGCCGATCGCGGCGGCGGGCAGGATCGGACCGAACAGCCCGATGATGGTGGCGGTGGCGGCCGCGGCTCCGGCGGCGCCGCCGAGCACACATCCCACGGCCGCGCCGCCGAGTCCGCCGACCACCGTGCCGACGAGTGCCCCCATGGCGATGGTGCTGCTCATCCGATTCCAGGCCGCGACCTCGCGCTCGTATTCCGATCGAAAGGGCGCTTGATCCTCGAAGGGCAGCGCCACCGGCCGATAGACCGCGCGCGTCATATCGAATTGCGGCACCAGGGTCGCGCTGTGCCCCGAAATCGCTGCCGCGATGGGGAATTCGAAATCGTCGAGCCGCAGCCGCAATGGCATCGCGGCGACCACCGTCCCGTCGGCGGCCCTGATCTCGAAGACATCGTTGCCCGACGACAGCGTGCCCGAGTCGATATCGATAACACTGGCGCCGTCGACCGCGCGTGCGGTGAAGGCAACGCCATCGGTCTGTGCCGGGGTTTGGGCGGCGGCAGTGCCCACGGCAGTGGCGGCGGCGAGTGTGCAGGTGAGGATGAAGGTGGTGACGCGCATGCTTGACCTTTTCGAGTGTGATGCGAAACCGGGATATCGGTTCAGGACAGTTGAGCCAGCGTGACGAGGACCGCCGCACCGATCTCCTGTTGGCCGGAGATGCTCAGGTGCACACCGTCATCGAGGTGTCCGTCGAAGCCCGAGGCGGAGGCGGTTATCGCGAACACATCCACGGTCGGTTCCGGCTGATCGATCAGCACCCGGGCGGTCTCGGCCATATCGGAAGCGCGCCAACCGATTCCGGCCCGTTGGAAGTGTGGGAACGCGGCCGCCCTGCCCTCGTCCACCGCGGCCGGTGTCAGCCACACCCAGCGCGCGCCGGTGGCCAGCACCGTCGATTCGCGCAGCATCAGCAGATTGCGAGTCGTTTCCGAGATGCTCACCAGCCGAGGTCCGTCGAGCCCGCCCAGGCGCTGGGCATCGTTCGCGCCGAGTTGGCACAGCACCCAGTCGGGCCGCTGACCGACCAGCGTGGCCAGTGCGGTGAGCGCCTGTGTGGTGGTGCAACCGGATACGGCCAGATTGCTGAGTCGGATGCCGTCATCCGGACGGCGCAGGGCCAGCAGCGTCCGCAGTATCTCGAACCAGGACAGCCGATCCGCCGTCGTGCTCTCCCCGATGGCGACGACGTGCTGTCCCGGCTCGAACGGGAGCTGGTCCACCGCGTCGGCCACTTCGGCATCGGCCAGGAGTTCGGCGGCCGCGGCTCGGGTCTGGTCGTCGAATCCGGCGCGCAGGCGCTTGTACTCGGCCGGATCAAGTCCGAACAGGCCCGCGGTGCGGATGTCGTCGAGCCCGTTCAGATAGGGCAGCGCCCGCTCGGGCCGCTGGAACCGGATCAGCTTCTCGATCAGCTCGGCATGCACGTTCAACTCAATTCTCTCAAGTGAATCGTTCACCTCAGTGAACGATACTGGCCTGTGTACGATAACGTCGTGAGCGAAGCCGAGCAAGGGGATGTGCAGCACCCGCCACGCACACGGGCAGTGAGCTACCTGCTCACTCAGATAGGCGCGCACGCGGCACAACGATTCGCCGAACTCATCAGCGATCTCGAATTGACCCCGCCCGACATCGGACTGCTGCGCATGATCGCCACCCAGCCCGGACGCAGTCAGCGGTCACTGTCCGCCGAACTCGGCGTCGTCCCGAGCCGCATCGTCACCCTGATCGACCACCTCGACCGCAAGGGCCTCGTCGAACGCCGCCGCAGCGCCACCGACCGCCGCAACCACGAACTGCACCTCACCCCAAAGGCACAAGAGCTGATGGGCCAGGTATGGCAACTCGCCACCACGCACGAGGCCGATATCTGCGCAAGCCTGAACGACGCCGAATACGAACAATTGGCAACCCTGCTCAACCGCATCGCCGACCAACAGCACCTGAAACCGGGTGTGCACCCCGGCTATCGGCGGACTCCGTTCCTCCCGAGCGATACGTAACCGAAACCGCCTTCCGACGAATCCAGGACCGGCCTGGTCCGCGAACACATCGTGATCGATGCCCACCACCGACGGAGTAGTCGCAGGTCGCGGTATGCATTTGGCAAGTGCCCCGGTGCGGCTCCAGCTAGGAGGACATCCGCCCGGACCGGGCATCGACGCGTGCTACCCGCGGATGCTCTGGTCAACTGGAGCGGCACCACTGTGCGCATCGACCCCGGGCCGATTCGGACTGCGCTGTCCTACATGTCGAGGGACCGCGAACAATCCCGCAAAGACAGCAACGAGAATTCCCACCGCCCACCACAGCGTGCGCCCGAACGTGCGGGAGAAATTCTGCGCGTTGGCCATTCTGCCCGCTTCGCTGAGGATTTCGGCTACCCGATCAGGCCGGCCGGGCTGGGTGGCCTGTCCCTGGATGCCCGGGCAGCTCATGGGCGTCTCGGTGGGGTTGATGCTGGCCGATCTGTCCTGCACACAACCTCGGAAGTCGGAGATGATCCGCGCCTGCGTCTGCTCGTCCAGGCCCGCCACGGCAAGTTCGGTGCGGACCCGCGGTATGACCGTATCGACGCTGCGATCGGAGCCGCTGTCGAGCTGGGTGAAGAAGATCACCCCGGCGAGCGCGACGCCGAGCGCGACGCCGAGTTGCTGAGCGGTGTTCACCAGGCCGGACGCCGAACCCGCATCGTCTTCGGGGACCGCAGCCAGCACGAAGTCGATGGTCGGCGAGACGATCAGGCCGAAGCCGAGTCCCGAAATGACAAGCGGTGCAATCAACTGCCACGATGTGATCGCGGGACCGTACCGCCCGGCGGCCCATACGAAGCCGGCGAAGCCCGCCGCGTTGAGCAGCGCTCCGGCCATCAGCACTCGCCGCCCGTACCGGGGTACGAGCACCTCCACGGACAGGCCTGCCGCCACAGCGGCGCCGACGGCGAAGGCGCCAGCGGTCAGACCGGCCCGCAGTGGCGACCAGCCGAGACCGAGCTGCATGTAGAGCGTCCAGACGAGGAAGAATCCGCCCAGCGCGATCCAGAAGATCAGCCAGAGCACGCTGCCGATCGTGAATGATCGCGCACGGAACAATCCGAGAACTACCAGCGGCGAACCGATCGTCCGGGCGCGTCGATGTTCGTAGACCACCAGGACCGCAAGCACTGCGACCGCACCGGCCATCATCGCGAAAGTCCATGCCGGCCACCCGAATCGGCGGCCTTCCATGAGCGGGTAGACCAGCATCGCGATCGCGGCCGTGACGAGCCCGGCGCCGACGAGGTCGAGCTTCGGAGCGGTCGCGGACTTCGATTCGCACATCACGAACCGGGCCGCGGCGATAGCGGCGATACCGACCGGGACATTGACCAGAAAGATCGGCCGCCAGTCGAGGCCGAACACATTCCAGTCGACGAGGACACCACCGAAGGTCGGCCCGATGACCGCCGCCGATCCGACGATGGCGCCGAAGATGCCGAACACCCTGCCCCGCTCGTTGGGCGGGAAGGTGACGTGGATGATCGCGAGGATCTGCGGCACCATCAGTCCGGCGGTGCCTCCCTGAAGAAACCGGGAGACGATGAGCATGCCTGGGCTGCCGGCGATGCCGCACAGCGCCGAGGCGATGGTGAACCCGGCGACTCCGGTCAGGAACAACCGACGGCGGCCGTAGATATCGCCGAGCCGGCCACTGGTGATGAGGACAGCGGCGAACGCCAGCACGTATCCCGCGACGATCCATTCGAGCTGCGCATACTGCGCCTGAAGGTCGCGTTGGATGCTCGGTACCGCGATGTTGACGATGGTGGTGTCGAGCAGGTCCATGAACCCAGCGACGAGGACGACTACGAGCGCGATCCAGCGTCTGCGCTCCGGCGGCGTCGAACGACGCTGGGATATCGGCGCGCTCGCCACGGCCTGACAGACATTGCGAGCCTCCGAATCGCGAATCGACGGGTGCACCGTGTCGACCTGCCAGCTGGTCGACACGGCGGCTGCGGCCCGTTCGGTGACAGTACAACTCCACTGCCACACCATCTATGGCCCTCCCATCGTTGAAAGTGCGGTAGCCCAGGTGGTTTCGGTCACGGCCGAGCGTTGGCCGACGTCGGCTTCCGCAGGGTCGCGAGGCTCATCAGGGACGGGTCGAAGTGCCCCACCGCGGCACCGCCGCCGGGGACGGTACGGCCGTGGGATCGCAGGTAGTCGACCAGGCCGATAGCGGCGCCGGTCCAGCCCTGCGGTGTGAACGATTGCACCGCTTGGGTTTTGCGATCGTTGTAGATGAGCCCGGCCCAGCGTGCGCCCTCACCGCGGTCGTAGCTGTGCGGATCGGCGGACGGCGTGGTCATGGCGGAAAAGACGTCGGAATCGATGGTGGCCATTTCCTCGATGCCCAGCCAGCTGCCGGGGGCGGACAGTGCGTTCAGGGTGTCGAACAGCTGACCTTGATCGGCGGGGGTGAGGTAGATGACGAGACCTTCGACCAGCCATGCGGTCGGTAGCGATGGGTCGAAGCCGTTGTCGCGCAGGGCAGTTGCCCAGTCGTCGCGCAGATCGACGGCAACTTCGTGACGTTCGGCGGTCGTCGTCGCGCCGGCGTCGTCGAGCACGGCGCGTTTGAATTCGAGTACTGGCTGGCGGTCGAGTTCGTAGATGACCGTGCCGTCCGCCCAGGGCAGGCGGTACGCGCGGGAGTCGAGTCCGGCGGCAAGGATGACGACTTGACGCACACCCGCCTCGGTGGCGGAGCGCAGATAGTCGTCGAAGTACCGGGTGCGTCCGGCCTGGAACGCTTGGAACAGCGATCCGAAGTCGGCCGAGCGCAGCGGATGTTGCTTCGTCCGTTCCGGGTCGGCGGTGAACAGCTCGGCCCATTCATCGCCCGCGGCGCGACAGAACACTTCGGCGAACTCGTCGACGGCCAGGGCCTGCGGCTGCCGAGCTGCCAGGCCGCGGGCTGCCGCGACGAACAGCGCCGTGGCGCCGACGCTCGTCTTGATGTCCCAGGAATCGTTGTCGTTGCGCGTGATGCTCACTTTTTCTCCAATCAGGGTCGTGTTACTGGTGCGATGGGCGGGGGATGTTGTCGTAGGCGGCGAAGAACTGGTCACGGCGTTGCACCGGGACCGTGATCCACCCGACGACGCGGTCCGGTGTTGTGGTCGGCGGCCATGACCTGTTCGGGGCAGTAGCCGTGCATCGTGAGCCCGTAGATGCTGAAACCTTCGAGAAGCCACCGCAGTGTGCGGACGAGGGCGGACGACAGGGTGAAGGTCGATGGGCGGGGGTCGGATGAGTCCGGGTCGGCGGATTCGATGAGCGGGTCGGGTGGGGCGTTCGCGGTCACGGGAGTTCTCCGCCCGACGCCGACGAGGGGGTGTTCGCAGTGCTGGAGTGCGCGACGATGTGGATGTCGCGGCGGACTCGCCCCGCCCAGTACGGACGCATGGGGGTGGTGGTCTGCCGGTGGATCGGGGCGTCCTCCCAGGCGAGGAACGCCGCTTCGTCGGTCCATTCCGAGAGCAGGATGTAGTGGTCGTCGTCGGCGCACGGCCGCAGCAACTCGTCCCGAATATGGCCTGGTGTACCCGCCACCTGCGCAGTGACCTGCGCATATGCGGCTTCGAATGCTGCTTCCTCCCCGGCCCGGATGCGGGCTCGGACCATCACTCGCGCGGTCATGCGATCACCTGGCCCGGTTCGTTCACCGTGCTCAGTCGCATGTCGTTGCTGGTGCGGACGGCCCGCAACGCAGCGGTTGCGGCGTCCTGTTTGCGGCTGCGTTCGAAGGCATGGAAGCAGCCCTCGTCGGCCCAATCGCTGATGACGACGAAAGTGCGCATGTCCGGATCTGCGGATACGGCTCGGGTGATGCGCTGCTGGAGGAAACCCGGGGACTGTGCGGCCAAGCTGAACACCGCCCGCAGGCCCTCGAGCAGGCGGGCAGCGTCGCGTCTGGCGACGGTCATGGTAAGGGTGGCGCGCAAGGCGGTCATGGTCAGATTCCTCCGTCGACGTTGAGGCAGACACCGTTGACGAACTGTGCGAGTTCGCTGGCGAGGAACAGCACGGCGCCGGCGACGTCGCCGGGGCGGCCGAGACGGCCGAGGGCCGCCAAGGCCGCGTAGCGCTGTCTCTGATCTTCGGCCAGACCGATGATCTGGTCGGTTTCGATGATTCCGGGGGCGACGGTGTTGACGCGGATGCCCTGCGGCCCCAATTCCTTGCACAGCGAGCGAGTCAGGCCGTGCACGCCGGCCTTGGATGCCGTGTAGTGCGTCCGGTTGGGCATTCCGACATTCGCGACGGCGGAGGAGATGTTGATGATCGACGCGGACTTGCCAAGGCGAGGCAGAAGCGCGCGCACCATCAGGTACATCCCGGTCAAGTTGGTGTCGACGACACGGTGCCATTCAGCCGGATCCATCTTCAGCAGCGGCGTATTCGACACGACCCCTGCGTTGTTGACGACGATGTCGACGGTGGCCGGGGCAGTCTCGACGATGGCGGCGACTTCCGCGGGGTCGGCGACGTTCGCGAAGCACACGCGGCCGGGTGCGGTGGCCGTGTCCAGTTCCCGTGCGAGGTCGGCGGCGGCGGCGCTGGGTCTGCTGCCGATCGCTGTCACTTGCGCGCCTTGCGCGGCCAACGCGCGGACGATGCCCAGGCCGATGCCGCGGGTGCCGCCGGTGACGATCGCAGTCTTGCCGGTCAGTCGCAGGTTCAGCGGCGCCTGCTGCACGGCGGCGGGATTGTCGGTTGTCGGATGCTCACGCAGTCGCACAGCAGGGCATCCGAGCCGGCTGGCGAGGGTGTTCTCGTTGTCGTTCACTGTCGGACTCCTTCGGGTCGGCGCAGAATCAACGCGCTGTTGAAGCCGTCGTATCCGCGTGCGGCGACGGCGGCGACATGGACGGCCGCTCGTTGCGGAGCAGCGATGAAATCGAGTTCGCAGCCCGGGGCTGGGTTGACCAGCGCCCCGAACGCGGGCAGAGTTTGCTCCCGCATTGCCAGCACGGCGGTCGCAACGTCGAGTGCGGAACTGCCGTGGGCGGCTCTGCCCAACAGCCCTTTCTGACCGGTGACCGGTACCCCGTCGGGGAAGACAGTCCGGATCGCGTCGGCTTCGGCCCGGTCGGCAGCTGGCACGCCGGCTGAGTCGGCGAACAGGACATCTGTTCGTCCCGGCGCGGTCTGCGCACGCTGCAGCGCTGCTCGTAGTGCGGCGGCAAGGTACTTCGACGGCTGCTCGCCGGTCGCGTCGCCGCAGGGGTGGGAGGTACGTCCGTCGTGGTTGGCGGCATACCCTGCGACCTCCGCGTAGACGTAAGGTGCGCCGCGCCGCAATGCGTGCTGCTCTTCTTCCACGACGAAAATGGCACCGCCCTCGCCGGGGACATATCCGGCGGCATCGGCATCGAAGGGGAGGTACCCGCGTGCGGGGTCCTTTCGCCGGCTCAGCCATCCGCTGCGCTGCAAGCAGGTGAGCGCGTAAGGGCCCAGTGGCGCCTCGGTGCCGCCGGCCAGGACGACGTCGGTGCCGCGACGGATGGCACGAGCCGCGTATCCGAGGCTGTCCAGGCCACCCGCCGCTTCGGAGACGAGCACGCTCGACGGACCTTTCATCTGATGCAGAATCGAGGTTTGCCCAACACTTGCCGCATAGAACCAGGCGATCGATTGATAGGTGCCGACGGTGCGTTTCTCTCCTGACCACAGCCGCTGCAACTCCTGCTGGCCGAAGTGATTTCCGCCCGACGAGCTCGCCAATGCGACCGACATCTGGTACGGATCCAGACTGGACGGATCGAGCTCCGCATCCGCCAAGGCCTGCGTTGTCGCCGCCATCGACATCCACGTCCACCGGTCGGTCTGCACGATCAGGCGGCGGTCCATGTGCAGTTGCGGCACGAAGTCGCGGACCTCTCCGGCCAGCGTGGTCGAATACCCGGAGGCATCGAAGTGGGTGATCGGTGCGATCCGGTTCTCACCTGCCACAACGGTTTTCCAGTGCGCGCTCGCCGACGTGCCGCTCGGGGCGACAACGCCTATCCCGGTGATCACTGCTCGGCGGGTCATCGCAATTCCTCCGGACGGGTGAAGACCATCGCGGACTGGAAACCGCCGAACCCACTGCCGACCGACAACGCCGTATCGACGGTGGCGTTGCGCGCGATGTTCGGGACGTAGTCCAGGTCGCACTCAGGATCTCGGTTACTCCAGTTGGCGGTCGGCGGTATCACGCCGGTGTCGATCGCCAACGCGCACGCAGCCATTTCGATAGAGCCGATCGCCCCGAGCGAATGCCCCACCATCGACTTGATCGAGCTGATCGGCACCTCGTACGCGGCCGCACCGAGCGCCTTTTTGAAGGCGGCCGTTTCGTGGCGGTCATTTTGCTTCGTGCCCGAGCCGTGGGCGCTGATGTATCCGATCGCGCTGGGATCGCGCCGGGCTTGGTCCATCGCGGCCCTGATGGCAATGCTCATCTCGAGCCCGTCCGGGCGCAGGCCGGTCATGTGGAAGCCGTTGCAGCGCGAGGCATACCCGCCGATCTCGCAGTAGATGTGGGCACCCCGATCCAGTGCGTGTTCGAGCTTCTCCAACATCAGCACCGCCGCACCTTCCCCGAGCACGAATCCGGCCCGCGTCATATCGAAGGGTCGAGACGCGTGCTCGGGATCGTCGTTGTCATCGGTGGTCGCCCGGATCGCGTCGAACGCGGCGACGGAGATCGGTGAGATAGGCGCGTCCGACGCACCGGCAAGAACGAAGTCGGCGTCACCGTCTTCGATCATGTGAAGTCCGTACCCGATCGAGTCGATGCCGGATGTGCAGCCCGTCGAGATGACCGCTGCCGGACCGTGCAACTCGTACAACGCCGAAACCTCGGCGGCCATGCTGCTGGGGACGAGGGCCTGATACATGTGGGGCAGCACGGACCCCTCGTCGACCAGCCATTCCCGGCCACCGTCACTGGCGATGACGTACTCGTTCTCCAGGGTGATGGTCGCTCCGACCGCCGAGCCCAGCGACACCCCGAATACGTCACGCGCGGCGTCGGACAATTCCAGACCGCTGTCCTGCATCGCCTCGCGGGCGGCAACGAGCGCGAACTGAGTCATGCGATCACAGCGGCGCGCCTGCCTGGGCGACAGCCCGTATGCCTGCGGATCGAAATCGCATTCCGCCGCCACCTGCGAGCGAAACCCCGTCGGATCAAATGCACTGATCCGACGGGTCGCGGTGCGCCCGGACGACAAACAGTCCCAGAACGACCTGCGTCCGATTCCGCCCGGCGCGACGACGCCGACCCCCGTGACGGCGACCCTGGTCATCGAGCTCTCTCCGCGGCCACGGGGGCACTGTCCGACGGTTCGGTGTCCACGTGGCCGAGTTCGGGTCGTGGGGCGAGTGGTCCGAGATGGAAGACGACGCTCGCGGTCTCGGTCCCGATATTGCGCAACCGGTGCCGGACACCGATCGGGATGAACAGTCCCTGCCCCGCTGTCACCGGCCACTCCTCACCGTCGAGGTCGACGGCGAGTTCCCCTTGTACGCAGAACAGGAACTCTTCCGAATACGGGTGGTAGTGCTCGGCGATGCGCTCACCGGGCTCCAATGTGGCAACGCCGGTGAACCCGGACGTGCTGCCGACGGTTTTCGGGCTCAGCACAGTCCTGATCTCACCTCCCCGGCGGCGGTCGGCGGGAAGGTCGGAAGCATCGACGCGGCCCGGTCGAATGCTCGGCACGGTGACAGATTCGCTCGATGGGTGATGCGTCGGTGTAGCTTGCGCGGCGGATTCCAGGGTGTGGCGACGTTCGACCTTTTCCTTGATGAGCTGCATCTGGATCACGCTGTTGGTGTTGATTCGGTCGGTCATGCCAGCGTCGTCGAGCGGTGCATTCGGTCGCATGTGAAAGTCCTGGATCCAGGTCATTCGGGTGCCCGCTCCGGACTCGGCATAGTGCCAGTGGATGCGCATGTACTCGAACGGTCCGGTCTCCACGCGATGTGCGTTGACGGTTCGGTTGATCGGATCAACGGTTCGTTCGCTGACCCAGCTCCATACTCGACCCGCCTCGTCCGGGTGCATCGTGAGCCGGAATCGGACAGTGTCGCCGTACTGTGCGAGAACGTCGACGGCGGCGTATTCGGAGAACAGGTCCGGCCAGCTTCGCACGTCGTTGGTCGAGTTCCACACCACGTCGAGGGGCGCGTCGATGTGAATCGTGTTTTCTGTGTGACCGGACATCATGCGACCTCCACGCTCTCTGCGCGCTCGACGTACCGGACCAATTCGGCACCGGTCATCTCGATCAGCTGAGCGGGCAACCTGACGTCGAAGTCGCGTTCCACAACACTCTGGATCTCGAAGACGGCAAGCGAATCCACGCCGAGTTCCGCCATTGTCGAACTGTCTACCGACTGCAACTCGTGCGGGCTGATATCGACCCCGACATGCTTGTCCAGGATCGCGCGGAGGGTTTCCATGGTGAATGTTGTGGACACTTACTTCTCCTCATTCCATTTTGTGTCGGCATCCGACGCCGATCGGCTCGGAATTTCCAGCGTGGGACCGGTTTGCGGTGTCCAGCTGTAGAACATGTGGGCGCGCGCATCCGCCGGGGATTGCCATGTCGGGAGATAGGGTGAAATGAATTCACCCAGCCGGGAGCTCACCCGCGCGAACTCCGGATGCTGCTGAGCCGCACCGATTGCGGCCGCGCCGGGTTCCGCGGTCTCCAGCAAGTGCACATAGAGATCACCCAGGACATAGAGTTCCCGCCGGGCGACGCCCGCGATCTCCGGCAGAGCTGTCGCATCGGATTCGGCGAAGATGTCGGCAACGCGGGAAGCGGCGTGCGGAAGTATTCGAGCGATGATCAGTGAACGATTCATTTCACGACCTCACGTCTGCCGAAAACGACTCGCTCGGGCACGCGTGCCATTGCGGCATAGTTGCTACAACGTTGAAAAAACATAGAGCTTCTCCTGTCCAGATTCGTTTGGGAAATGGGCTGGACGCCGGGACTGGATTGAGGCGTGCCATGAACTTTATTGGCGGAGCCGGGCGGCGATCCACACCCCTTGATGTGCACTACCCAGCACCTTTGGGGTGAGATTAACAACACCAAGGTGGTACTGGGCGGTGGATTACATTTCAACGACTTTCGCAGCGACAATCATGTAATACCGTCGAAATGAGTGTTAACGACAATGCAGTTGCACGCGATTCGCCGACGCTAGAATGATTACTGAAATAATTAATGCTAATTGCAATAGTTGATAGCGGCACAGCGGTCGTGCGCCTGATCCGGGCGGTCCGGGAGGTCAACGCCGAGCACAGCCACGGCATGCGCACCGCATTGACCACTGGGCGCACTCAGTGTGCGGGATGGCTTGGCCCACAACTGATCTCGAAGTCATGCACAATGGTTGACAATGACGGGTTGATAATCGCGCCCCAGCCCCGGCAGGGCCGAGCCGTCGCGCTCGAAGACATCATCATCGACACCCGTAGCGCACGGTCTACGCGCGCTCGCTGTCCATCGCCAATGTCTTCCTGCGCCGACAGGACTGGAGGCTCCGGCCGCTGCCGTTCGCTCGGCGGGCCGGTGTCAGCGCTCGGCGGGCCGACAAGCACAGCGGGAACCGATCCGGCGCATTCGGATAGCGCGGCATGCTCGACATAGCCACAGATTTGCGGGCGCACACGGGATTCGGCAGTTCTCCCCGCCCCAGCCGCGCCCGCCGCTTAAGCTGACTGCGCCGCAACATGCGACAAATACGAGAGTTAGACGTCCAGGAGGTGCGGAATGCCGGAAGCCGTTCGTTGGCGCCGATCACGTCCACTATTGATTGCGAGCATGTTGCCGCTTGCGGTTTTCCTCGGAACCGGAGTAGCCAACCCAGCCCCGGATGACACCGCGCAGCCACCTGCCACGCCACCGGCGACAGCGGACCGGCTATCGCTGACGCGCTATGAGCAGGGGCAGAGTTCTTTCCCCTCGCCGACCCTTCTCGCTCTACTCGGCCAGTCGCCGGTCGACATGCACCGCGCCGATCGAGCTGTCGGCCCGGCGAACCCGCTCGCCGCCTACCGCCGGACCCTGCTCGGGACGGTGGACGCGCCGGACGCGCCGTCGGCCATGGATCCGGAGCCGATTCAGGCGTTCTGCGAACACTTCCCTGTAGATCCCCGCCGATGCTCCATCACCGCCGTCGACGCGAGCGTCGGTGCGGCAATCGGTGCGGGCCTCGCCGCGGGAGTGTCCGCGCCCGTCGCGGTAGCCGCCGGCGCGGTCGGCGCGGCCGCCGGGTTCGTTGCCGGTATCCCGTTCATGCCGACCGGCTTGGTTGCCGGCCCGCTCCTGGGCGCGGCCGTCGGCGCCGCTGCCATCGCCGGACCTGCCGCCGTGCTCGGTGGGGCACTCGGGGCGTCGGTCGGGGCGGTAGTGGGCATCACCACGCCCCTCCCGTAAGAGGACGGCCGAACCGACGGATCCGGTACCCACCATCTCGCCGAGATAGCCGCGATCATCGATCCAGTCGGGCATTGAGGATCCGGGCGATCTGGGCAATCGCACCCGGTTCGGTCATTGCGAGGTGGCTCGCATCGATGTCGAAAATCGACATCTGCCCGCGGACCACCCGCGCCCACCCTTCGTGACCCGCAGCATCGGATCGCCTTTCCCGGGTCGCGGCGAAGTAGAGCATGTCGCTGTCCAAGACCGCGGGCCGCCACTCACTCGCTGCCCGGATCGCCAGGTTGTAGGCGTCGGTCAGGCGCTCGATCCGTGCGGCGTCGATACCGAAGCTGCCCCCGAGGTGCCGTTCGATCAGTTCGGCGGCCTCCTCGGCGGTCGCATCGGGGCTCACGAAATCGACGCCCATGACCGGGCCGAGATTGCTGATCAGTTCTCCGGCCCTGACGGCGCGCAGCGTCGACTCGTCGACACCATCCACCTCGGCGTCCAACAGTGCCAATAGCGCAACCTCTGCACCGGCGGCGCGCATCTCGACGGCGATGGCATGGGCGATGGCACCACCCAGCGACCAGCCGAGGAGGTGATAGGGGCCGTCCGGCTGAACCGCGCGAATCTCGTCGAAGTAGCGTTCGGCCATTTCCTCGATCGACGTCGGACCGGGGAGCTCGCCGCCGATCTGCGGCGCCTGCAGGCCGTAGATCGGTCGACCGTCGGACAAGTATCGGTCGAGTGTGCGGTAACACCACGACAGGCCCACCGCCGGGTGGATACAGAACAGTGGTGGCAGCTCACCGCCGGTCCGGATCGGCAGCAGCACGTCGAAGCCGTCATCGGTCCGGTCGACGGCGGGACCCGAGCGCATTCCGGACTCGATCCGCTTTGCCAGGTCGGCCGGACAATGATCCGACAGCATCCAGCTGATCGGAATCTCGTAATCGAGTTCCTTGCGCAACTCGCTCACCACCTGCACCGACTTCAGCGAGTTACCACCCAATGCGTAGAAGTCGTCGTCGACGCCAACCCGATCCACGCCGAGCACCGCTCCGAAGGCCCGTGCGACCTCCCCTTCCAGCCACGACGAGGGCTCCCTGAACTCCCTGACCGCGAGCACCGCCTCCGGTAGCCGCGGACGGTCCAGCTTGCCCGACGCGGTGAGGGGCACCGTGTCGAGCACCATCATCGTGGTGGGCACCATGTAGTCGGGCAGTTTGGTTGCCGCGTGCGCCGAGATGACCGCGGTGTCGACCGTGGCGCCCGCGGCAGGCATGAGGTAGGCGACGAGGTGGTCCACCGCACCGGTGGAGCGCACCACCGCGATCGCCCGGGCGATGCTGGGGTGCTCGGCGAGTACCGCCTCGATTTCACCGAGTTCGATACGCAGACCGCGCAGCTTCACCTGGAAGTCGGTGCGGCCCAGGTATTCCAGTTCGCCGCTGTGGCGCCAGCGCACCAAGTCGCCGGTGCGGTACAGGCGCCGGCCGTCACCGAACGGGTCGGCCACGAACCGCTCCGCGGTGAGGCCCGGACGTGACCGATAGCCGCGGGTGAGTTGGGCGCCCGCCAAGTACAGCTCGCCGGCGACACCGGGCGGCACCGGATGCAACCGGTTGTCGAGTACGTAGGCCCGCGCGTTCCATACCGGTATGCCCATCGGCATGTTCCCGGTGTCGGCTTCGGTCACCCGATGTGCGGCCGCGCACACGGTGAACTCGGTCGGCCCGTACAGATTGTGCAACTCGACCCCGGGCACCAGTCGCCGCACCGCGGCCACCACCTCGGGTCCGAATGCCTCACCGCCCACCAGGAGCGTCCGCACCGACGCCAGCGACTCCGCGGGCGCCGCGTCCGCGAATACCGCCAGCATCGACGGCACGAACGCGGTGATCGTGACCCGCTGGGTGGCAATGGTTTCGGCGAGGTAGGCCGGGTCGGTATGCCCGTCGGTTCGCACGATCACCAGCCGCGCGCCCACCGCCAGTGTCGCGAACAGCTCCCACACCGACATGTCGAACGTGGCCGGGGACTTCAGCAGCACCACGTCATTCGACGTCATCGTGTAGGTCTCGATGACCCACCGCAACTGGTTCACCACCGAATAATGTGATACTGCAACACCTTTCGGGCGCCCGGTCGACCCCGACGTGAAGAGCACGTATGCGACGTTGTGCGGTCGCAGCGGCGCGAGCCGATCGGCGTCGGTGACCGGCGCGTCATCGAATCCGGACAGCTCCAGCCCGTCGAGGGACGACAGCTCCAGCACCGGTGCGGCGATCGAAAGCATGTAGGCGATGCGGTCGGCCGGCAGGTCCGGATCGACCGGCACGTATCCACCGCCGGCGGCGTGCACCGCGTACATGGCGGTGACCTGGTCCACTGAACGCCGCATCCGCAGCGCCACCAACGACTCCGGACCCACTCCGCGGGAGATCAACCACCGCGCCAACCGGTAGACGCGAGACGCGAATTCCGCATAGGTCAGCGACTGTTCGCCGAATATCAGCGCGGTCCGGTCCGCACACGACTGCACGGAGTGGGCGAAGATCGAGGTGAGCGTCTCGCCGGGAGGGAGCATCCGATCGGTCGAATTCCACTGCGTCAGAACGGCTTCCCGTTCATCGACGTCGAGCAGATCCACCTCGTGCACCGGCTGCGCCGCATCGGTCACCAGTGCGCCGAGCAACCGCAGCAGACGATCGACGATCGTGGTCACCGTCGTCGCGTCGAAGAGGTCGCTCGCGTAGGTCAACCCGCCGCTGATGCCGGCCGCGGCACCGGTGCAGTCGTAGGAATCCGACACCGTGATCTGCAGATCGAACAGCGCGGTGTCGGTGTCGGCCGTCACAGCCGACGCCGAGAGCTCCGGAAGTTCGAACTCGGCCCCGCCGACGTTCTGGAATGCCAACATCACCTGGAACAGCGGATGGTGTGCGTGCGACCGCACCGGATTGAGCTCCTGCACCAGCCGCTCGAACGGAACATCGGCATGCCCGAACGCGGCCAGATCGGTCCCGCGCACCTGCTCGAGCAGCTGTGTGAAGGTTATCCCCGGGGTCAACCGGGTCCGCAGCACCAGCGTGTTGACGAACATCCCGACCAGATCGTCGAGTTCGGGTTCGCCGCGTCCCGCATACGGAGTGCCGATCGCTATATCGTCCGTGCCGGCCAGTCGGGCCAGCGTGGCCGCCAGCGCAGCGTGGAAGACCATGAACAGCGTCGTGTTGTGTGCTCGCGCGACCCGCTGCAATCCCGCGTGCAGATCGGCACCGACGGTTATCGGTATGCTCGCGCCCGCATAGCTCTGCACGGGCGGACGCGGTCGGTCGGTCGGCAGCTCCAGCAAAACCGGGAGCTCCGCCAATTCGAGTGTCCAGTAGTCGATCTGGGCGCGTAGCAGCGATTCCGGATCGTCTTCGGTTCCCAGCACCGTCTGCTGCCAGATCGCGAAGTCGGCGTACTGCACCGGCAGCGGCGGCCAGCTCGGTGTCTCCCCGAGCAGGTGCGCGGTGTACGCGGCCATCATGTCCCGTGCCAGCGGGCCGAGCGAGGAGCCGTCGCAGGAAATGTGGTGCACCACCGCGGCCAGGACCCACTCGTTCGGCCCGAGCTCGAACAACCGTACCCGCACCGGCGCCTCGACCGTCACATCGAACACCGTCGAGACGAACGCCGACAACGATTCGGCCAGTTCCGATTCCGTGACCGAGGTCGCCACTATCGGCGCAATTGCCTCGGCGACCGGAAGGACAACCTGCGCGGGCTCACCCTCGGCATACGGGTACACGGTCCGCAGTACCTCGTGCCGGTTCAGCACATCCTCGACGGCCGCGCGCAGCGCGTCGAGATTCAGCTTTCCGGACAGCCGCAGCACGATCGGAATGCTGTAGGCGGCCGAGTCGGGCTCGAGCCGGTTCAGGAACCACATTCGCTGCTGTGCGAAGGACAGGGGAATTCGCCGCGGCCGTGGCTGTGCCGTCAGCGCCACCCGACCGGTGTCGGCCTGCGATTCGGCGCGCGCGGCCAACCTCGCGACCGTCGGCGCCTCGAAGATCATCGACGCCGGGATGGTCGCGTCGAGCGCCGCACCGATCCGCGCGGCTACGCGGGTGGCCACCAGGCTGTTGCCACCCAGTTCGAAGAAGTCGTCGTCGGCGCCCACGGGACCGTCGATGCCGAGGAGGTCGGCGAATACGCCGGCCACGATTTCCTCCACCGGCGACGCCGGGGCCCGGAATCGCTTGGCCTGGACGACGGGTGCGGGCAGGGCCGCGCGGTCGAGCTTGCCATTCGGCAACAGGGGGATCGCGTCGAGGATCATTACCGCGGCGGGCACCAGATATGACGGCAACGCCTCGGCCAACGCCGCCCGCAACTGCTCGCCCGAGGCACTCGCCTTGTTTTCGGGCACCACATAGGACACCAGCTGCGCCGGACCCGTGCCCGCACGCCACGGCATCGTGATCGCGTATGCCACCTCCGCCCGGGCGCTCAACACCGCGTCGATCTCGCCCAGCTCGACCCGGTAGCCACGGATCTTCACCTGGAAATCGTTGCGCCCCAAGAACTCCAGGGCAGCGTCGGTATTCCAGCGCACCACATCACCGGTGCGGTACATGCGGCGTCCCGGTTCCCCGAACGGATGCGCGACGAACCGCGCCGCATTGGTAGCGGCCATGTTCAGGTATCCGCGCGCCAGCACCGGGCCCGCCAGATACAGCTCTCCGGCCACCCCCACCGGCACCGGCTGCAGCCGGGCATCCAGGACCAACGCCTGTATTCCGGGCACCGGGGCACCGATCGTCGGCCGGTCATCCGATTGCAGCGCAAACATCGCCGTGGCGACAATCGTCGCCTCGGTCGGCCCGTACAGCACCTGGAACTTCCGGGCGCCTGCGACGTCGGTGCTCGCCCATCGGCTCACCAGATCCGCCGGGACCTCCTCACCACCGGACATCACCAGCCGCAAGTCGCCCAGCCCGGCCGGATCCACCGACGCGAGCGCGGCCGGGGTCATGAACGCGTGGGTGACCCGCTGCACGCGCAGGAACTCGGCCAGCTCACCGCCGCCGTAGATCCCCGTCGGCGCCACGACCAGTGCGCCGGCCCGGCTGACCGCGATCAGGATCTCCATCAGTGCGGCGTCGAACGACGGCGACGCGAAATGCAACACCCTGGACGTGCGTCGGAGCTCGCGGTCGGCGCGCCACCCCGAGACGAAATCGGCAATGCCGGAATGGGTAACGGCGACGCCCTTCGGCACCCCGGTGGATCCGGAGGTGAAGACCACGTAGGCGACATTCGAGGCCCGCAACGGCCGCGTCCGCTCGTCATCGCCGATCGGGCCGCTCGCCGACGCGTCGATCTGCGCGCCGACGACCGGATCGTCGAGCACGATCCAGTCCACCGAATCGGGCACCTGGGCACGCGCCGAGGACACCGTAATCCCCAGCGTCGCATCGGAATCCGACACCATCTGCTCGATCCGGCCGACGGGATAGCTGGGGTCCACCGGCACGTATGCCGCACCGGACTTCACCACCGCCCACCACGCGATAACGGACTCCATCGACCGCGCCGCCGCAACCAGCACCGTATTCTCCGGTCCGGCGCCACGGCGGATCAGCAGTCGCGCCAGCCGGCTCGATCGTTCGTCCAGCTGTGCATACGACAATGTGGCATCCCCCGCGACAACGGCGATACCGTCGCCGTTGTCGCGGACGGCCGAGGCGAACACCTCCGGCAGCAATCCGGACGGCTCCAGCGCCGCCACGGTGCGGGTACCCACTCGCGAGATGAGCGCCGAGCGCTCGTCGGCTTCCAGCCAGTCGATATCCCCGACCACAACGGCCGGATCGTCGGCGACGGCTTCCAGTACCCGCACCAGCCGTCGGACAATTCCCGCCGTGCTCGCCTCGTCGAACAGATCCCGCGCATAGGTCATCATTCCCGAGATACCCTGCGACACAGCGGCATTGCCGGATGAATCGGAAAGCACCAGTTGCAGGTCGAACTGGCTCGCCCCGGTATCCACATCCGCGCGGGCAACCCGCACGTCGGGCAGCGCCACATCGACCGTCGACACATTCTGGAACGCCAGGGCAACCTGGAACAACGGATGCCGCGCCGCGGACCGCTCCGGGTTCAACTCCTCCACGACCCGCTCGAACGGCACGTCCGCGTGCTCGAACGCCAGCAGGTCCGTCTCCCGGGTGCGCATCAGCAACTCGGCGAACGGCTCGCCCGTATCCACCCGGGTACGCAATGCGAGGGTGTTGACGAACATCCCCACCAGATCGTCCAGACCGGGCTCGCCGCGCCCCGCGACCGGGGTGCCGATCACTACGTCATCGCTGCCACTGAGCCGCCCCAATACCGTTGCCAGCGCGGCATGCATCACCATGAACAGCGACGACCCCCGCGACCGTGCCAGCGTGAGCAGCCGCTCGTGCAGCCTCGCACCGATCTGCACCGGTACCCGGCCTCCCGACAGCGAGGCGACGGCCGGGCGTGGTCGATCGCCCGGTAGTTCCAGCCGGTCCGGTGCGCCCGCGAGCGTCGAGCGCCAGAACTCCAGCTGCGTGGACAGCAACGATGCCGGATCGTCCGCGGCCCCCAGCATCTGCCGTTGCCACCACGCGAAATCCGCGTACTGCACAGCGAGCGGCTGCCATTGCGGCGCGTGTCCGGCCACTCGCGCGACATAGGCCGCCATCACGTCACGAGCCAGTGGCCCCATCGACTGACCATCGCCGGCGATGTGATGGACCACCAGCACCAGCAGGAATTCTCCTGTGTCACTGTCGAGCTCGAACAATCCCACTCGCATCGGCACGCGGGCGGTCACATCGAATCCGCGCCGCACGAACTCGCCCACCACATCCGGGACCGAATCCGCCGGCACCCGCACCGGCTCCACCGGCACCGCGGCCTCGTCGAGAACGACCTGCCGCGGCTCACCGGAGGTTTCCGGATATATCGTCCGCAATACCTCGTGCCGCCCGACCACATCGGCGAGCGCGGCCGCCAGCGCCTCGGTATCCAACCGTCCCGACAAACGCAGCATCACCGGAATGTTGTATGCCGCAGAGTCCGGCTCGAACCGGTTCAAGAACCACATCCGCTGCTGTGCCAGCGACAGCGGTACGGGGTCGGGGTGTACTCCGGGCAGCAGGGGCAAGCGGCCCCCACCGCTGAGTGTCGCTGCGCGCGCGGCCAATTCGCCGACGGTCGGCGCCTCGAATACCGACCGCACGGGAACTCGCACGTTACGGGCCGCGCCTATGCGCGCCACCACCAGCGCGGCGCTCAGCGAATCACCGCCCAGCGCGAAGAAGTCGTCGTCGACGCCCACCCGGTCCACGTGGAGCACCTGCTCGAATGTCTGCGCGACCAACTCTTCCAACCCGGGCGAGGGCGCCCGGAATTCGCGCGCGACGGCAAGCGGCTCGGGCAACCGCTCGCGATCCAGCTTCCCGTTGGCGGTCAGCGGCACCTCGTCCAGCACCATCACCGCGGACGGGACCATGTACCGGGGCAGCGCCTCGGCCAGCGCCGCACGCAACTGCTCGCCCGATACCTCCGTCCCGGTCGCGGGCACGACATAGGACACCAGCAGCACCGGTCGCCCGCCATCGCGGCGCGGCACTGTGACCGCATATGCCACATCCGCACGCGCACCCAGCACCGCGTCGATCTCTCCCAGCTCGATCCTGGTGCCGCGCACCTTCACCTGAAAATCGTTGCGCCCCAGGAACTCCATCGCGTCATCGGCGCTGCGGCGCACCACATCACCGGTGCGGTACATGCGCTGACCCGGCTGCCCGAACGGGCAGGCGACGAACCGCGCCGCGGTCAACCCCGTCCTGGCGACGTACCCATCGGCCAGGCCGGCGCCGAACAGGTACAGCTCACCCGCGACACCGTGCGGCACGGGCCGCAACCAGGTATCCAGGATCGCGGCCGCGACGGGGCCGACCGGCCTGCCGATCGTGATCGCGGCACCGGAAGCCAGTGCATCGCTGGCGCTAGCCCAGATGGTGCTTTCGCTCGGCCCGTAGAGATTGACCATGGTGCGATCCGGCGCCCACCGATCGACCAGTTCCGGCCCGACCGGCTCACCGGCTGTTGCCAGCACACGCAGCCCGTCGAGACCGCTGCACGGAACTGTCGCCAGCGCCGAGGGAGTCACGACGGCATGCGAAATACGTTCGCGCCCGATCAGATCCGCCAACTCGGGTCCGGCGTAGACATCGGCCGGCGATACGACCAGTCGACCGCCCGAACCGTGCGCCATCAACAACTCGAACACCGAGGCGTCGAAGCTGGGCGAGGCGACCTGCAGTACCACCGACATCAGGTCGACACCGAGTACTCGCCGCTGTGCCGCGACGAGGTCGGCCAGACCACGATGGCTGACGAGTACGCCCTTGGGCGTTCCGGTCGAGCCGGAGGTGTAGCTCACGTACGCGGTCTGATCCCGCCGAATCGGTCCGCCGCGTTCGGCATTGGTGATCGGCGTGGCCGCAACCGAGTCCACGGCGCCGAGCGTCCGCTCCTGGTCGAGGACCAGCCAGTCGACGCCGTCGGGAAGATGCTTGCTGGCGGACGTGTCGGTCAGTCCGAGCACGGCGTCCGAGTCCGACAGCAGAAATTCGATCCGCTCCGATGGCAGGGTCGGATCGATCGGCAGGAAGGCGGCACCGGTCTTCGCCACGGCCCACACGGTGACCGTCGCCGCCAGGGATCGCGGAAGCACGGAGGCGATGACCCGTCCCGGCCGGGCGCCGTGCCGCAGCAGGACCCGAGCCAGCCGAGCGGATCGCTCGTCGAGCTGGCGGTAGGTCATGGCGGCCGTACCGCACCGCACGGCGATCGCATCGGGTTCGGTATGAGCCGAAGCGGCGAGTATCCGGTCCAACGTGTCCGGGATCGCGGCGTGCGCACCCGAAATCGGCCATGCCGGCCCCGGTTCCTCGTCGAGCGGCAGCTCGACCAGCCGCATGTCGGCGTTTGCGGCGATTCGGCACAGCAACTCGACGAAGCGGTCGAGGATGCGGCGCGCCGACGCGGTGTCGAATACCTGGTCGTGGAATCGGAGGGTGATCCGCAGTCCCTGTGCCTCGCCGTCCTCGGATTGCTTCGGTTCCACGGCCAGGCTCAGCGGGTACGGCGTTGCGTCCACACCGCTGAGTTCGTCCACTCGCAGGCCCGCCGAATCGACGAGTTGCTGCAGTGCCATCCGGTCGACGGGGAACGACTGGAAGGTGATGGCGGTGTCGAAGAGTTCGGACAGGCCGACGCTGCGGTGAATCTCGGGTAGGCCGATATGGTGATGCTCCAGCATGCGGGCGTGCCGCGCCTGAATGCCGGTCAGCAACTCGCGGACCGTCATCGTGGGTTCGAGCGGGACTCGCACGGGAATCGTATTCAGGAACATGCCGAGCGTCTGATCGACCAGCGGCAACTCGGGGGGCCGGCCCGACACCGAGGAGCCGAAGATCACATCGGTCTCACCGGTCAGCAGACGCAGATTCAGCGCCCAGGCCGCGGCGACCGCGGTGTTGATGGTGACGGCGGACTCCGCCGCCACTCGACGCAGTTCGCCGAAACGATCCGTCATCAGCTCGGCCACGACCTCGGCGGCCGATACCGAGCCGGCCGCGCCAGCGGCGCGGGACACCCGGGTGGGTGCGTCGACGTCGGAAAAGGCTTGCGCCCATGCCGCTTTGGATGCGGCGCTGTCCTGCCGACCCAGCCAGGACAGATAGTCGCGGTAGGAGGGGGCAGGTCCGGCGGCGTCGATGTGTTCGGGAGATCCGTAGTAGTCGAGCAGTTCTCGCATCAGCAACGGCATCGACCAGCCATCCAGGATCACATGATGATTCGTGACGAGTAGCCGGAAGGACCGCGCATCGAGACGGATCAGCGTGAAGCGCAGGAGCGGAGGCGCCGACAGGTCGAACCCCGCCGCCGCGTCCGCTGCGGCAATCGCTTCCGGGTCGGCCGGGGAGTCCGCATCGCCACCACCGGCGAGATCGATCTCTCGGAACGGGATCTCGGCCTGGTCCAGCACGATCTGGCACGGCCCGGCCGAGGTCTGCACGAAGGCGGCCCGCAGGATATCGTGCCGGTCGACCACGGCCTGAGCCGCACGTCGCAGGCGCTCACCGTCGAGCGCGCCGGAAAATCCGATCATCGTCTGGACGGTGTAGTTGTCCCCGGCATCCGGGTCGAACGTCGAGTGGAAGTGCATCCCGGATTGCGTGGGCGACAACGGCCATACGTCGGACAGGCCGCGGTACTGCCGCTCGAGCCGATCGATGTCCTGTTGCGTGAGCGCGACAAGCGGAGAATCCGAGGCGCGCTCCGCCGTCGGGAGTCGAGTGGGTTCCTCGATTGTCGCGGGAGGCGTATCACCGCCCGCCATGGCGGCGAGGGCGGCAACTGTCTTGCCTTCGAATACATCTCGCGGCGTGAGCGTGAGCCCGGCGGCTCTGGCCAGCGCCACGAGTCGCATAGAGACGATGCTGTCCCCGCCGAGCGCGAAGAAATTGCTATCGGCGGACACAGTGTCGATATGGAGCACATCGGCGAAGAGCTGCGCCACGACCTGCTCCAGCCGCGTCGACGGCGCTCTGCCGCCTGCGGCGTCGGAATCGAAGGCGCGCCGCTGCAATGCTTTCCGATCGATCTTTCCCGTAGGCGTGCGCGGCATCTCCTCGAGCCGCACGATCGCCGCGGGATTCATATAGCGAGGTAGCCGGACCGCGAGGTCGTCGCCGAGTGCCGCCACATCCAAGGCAACGCCCGGCGCGGAGACGACATAGGACACCAGAACCGGTTCGCCGGCAGGCCCTTGCACCGCAACGGTGGCAACGCTCGCCACGTCCGGGTGTCGGGTGATATGGGCATCGATTTCCCCCGGCTCGATCCGCAAGCCGTGAATCTTGACCTGCTGATCGCAGCGACCCAAGTATTCCAGGACCAACCCGGTGCGTCCGCGCACCCAGCGCACGGAATCGCCGGTGCGGTAGATCCGCTCGCCGCGGGTGGATCGCGGATCCGCGACCAAGCGCGACGCGGTCACGCCCGGTCGATCGACATACCCGCGGGCCAGTCCGGGCCCACCGATATACAGTTCGCCCGCGACACCGATCGGCACCGGTCGCAGCCACGTGTCGAGAACCATCGCGGACGCGCCTCGGATCGGGCCACCGATCGTCACCGGCTCGCCGGGTACCAGGGCATCCGACCCCGTCGCCCAGATCGTGCACTCGGTCGGTCCGTAATGATTCATGAGCCGTCGTCCAGTGCCCCACCGGTTCACGGTGTCCGGCCCGGTCGCTTCACCGACGACCGCGAGCGAAGTCAACGACGGCGTCCGGGACGGATCCAGGGTATTCAGCACGGACGGGGTGATGATCGCGTGCGAAACCTGCTGCGCCCGAAGCAATTCCTCGAGGTCGGCCCCGGCGTACGCCTCCGGTGGCGCAACCACGAGACAGGCGCCACTGCCGTGCGCCAACAGCAACTCCGACAAGCAGGCGTCGAATCCCGGCGACGCGACCTGCAACACCACCGAATCCGGGCCCACACCGAAGGCGTCGACTTGCGCCGCGACCAGGTCGGCCAGACCTCGATGGCTGAGGTGGACCGCCTTCGGTGTGCCGGTCGATCCGGACGTATAGATCACGTAGGCCGCATTGTCGGCCGACAGCCGGTCGGCCCCGGTCGGGACATCGGACGGACGAAGTAGACCCTCCTGGGCATCGGAATCCGAAGCGTCCAGGATCAACCAGTCGACGGAATCCGGAAGCTGCGGTGCCACAGCGCTGGTCGTCACGCCCAGACCGGTCCGCGAGTCGGACAACAACTCCGCGATCCGCGCGGCGGGATTGCCGGGATCCAAGGGCAGGAAGGCGGCACCCGTCTTCGCCACCGCCCAGATCGCGACGACCAGTTCGGCCGAACGGGGCACGGCCAATGCGACGATCGACTCGGCGCGAGCACCGTGGCCGGCCAGCAGGCGAGCGAACCCATCGGCGCGTCGCTCCAGCTCACGATAGGTCCAGGTGGTGTCGCCGCACCGGACGGCAACGGCATCGGGATACCTGCGCGCGGTGCCCCACAGGATGTCGCGCAGCACGAGCTCCGCGGCCGGCTCCGCGCCACCGACCGAAAGTAGTTCCGCGCGTTCGGAATCCCAGCAGGACGAGATCGCGGCGACCGGGCGGGCGGGATCCATGACGATCTGGGTGAGCAGCAGCTCGAATCGTTCGAGCAGCGTGCGGGCGGCGTCCGCATCGAATCGGTCGGTGGCGAATTTCAGCGTCACCGTGTAGGTGTCGGGCTCGTCGGCGTCCGGTCGCCGGTCGCGACTCGACCGCGGCGGCCTCACCTGCAAACTCAGCGGATACGGCGTGGCATCGTGTGCGTCGATCTCGACGAACCGCAATCCGGCGTCGGAGAGATTGCGCGCCAACAGTTCCCGGTCGAGCGGATAGGACTCGAGCACCGTCGCGGTGTCGAACATATCGGTGATACCGGTGGCCCGTTGCAGCTCCGCCAAGCCGATGTGCTGGTGGTCCAGCATCGCGGCTTGCTCGGATTGCACGCGGATGAGCAGGTCGCCGACGGTTTCGTCGGGTTGGAGCCGGACTCGGACGGGCAGCGTGTTGACCAGGAGCCCGACCATGCGCTCGACATCCGGAATCTGCGGCGGCCGGTGCGAGATCGTATTGCCGAACACCACGTCCGACCGTCCGGTCAGGACGGCCACCAGCAATGCCCACGCCACCTGCAGGGCCGTGTTGGCGGTGACGCCGTGCGAGCGGCCCAGATCGACAATCGCGGCGGTGGTCGCGGCGTCCAGGTTCAGGCCGACTTCACCGGCGTCGGCGGTGACCGTCCGTTCGGACCCGCTCGTGACCCGCGTCGGACTGTCGATTCCGGCGAGCAGCTCCCGCCACGCCGCGGTTGCGGCGTCGCGATCCTGAACCTGCAGCCACTGCAGATACTCTCGATACGAACGCGGGGGCGCGAGTTCGGCGGTATCGCCATCGGATGTGTACAGCGCGAGCAATTCGTGGATCAGCAGGGGCATCGACCAGCCGTCCAGCACGAGGTGGTGGTTGGTGACCAGCAACTGGAACCTATCGACGCCGGTGCGCACGAGATGGAAACGCACCAGCGGCGGGCGGGCCGGGTCGAACGCAGCCGCGGCCGCCGTCGCGAGTCGCCGCAGCGCTTGCGTCTGCTGACCGACATCGCTGATGTCGGTGACACTCGACTCGCCCCAATCGACCGTGGTGTCGCGCAATACGATCTGACGTGGCCCATCGGCACTTTCGACGAATGCGGTCCGCAGGCTGTCGTGCCGGTCGATGAGCACCTGCGCGGCGCGCCGCATCCGCTCCCCGTCCACCTGCCCGGCGAAGGTCAGCGCCGCCTGCACGATGTAGCCGTCGTCGCCGTCCCGGTCGTAGATCGTGTGGAACAGCAGCCCGGACTGCAGGGCGGTCAGCGGCCACACATCGGTCATCGACGGGTATTCCCGCAGCCAGTTGTCGACATCGTCCTGCGATACCGCGACGAGCGGGAAGTCGGATGGGGTGAAGCCGGGTGTGGTGTCGGATCGGACGTGATCGGCGAGCGCCCCCAGGGCGCGGACCCACAGCCCGGCGAGCTGGCTGACCTCCTCGCCATTCAAAATCTGCGAGGCGAACTGCCAGGTGACGTCGAGTTCGAGCCCGTCGCGACCTGCCTCGGCGATCGCATTGATGTCGAGCACAGCAGCCAGCGTCATCGCCGGATCGCTGGTCGCGGTCAGCGCGGTGAATTCGGTGGTGGGTGCCCAGGGACCGGAGTGTTCACCGACACCCACCCGCCCGAGGTAGTTGAAACTGATCTGGGGTTCGGGCAGGTCTGCGAGCTCGGCGCTGCCCTGTGGATCGAGGTGACGCAGCATCTGATAGCCGATGCCGTTGCCGGGCACCGCGCGCAACTGCTCCTTCACCTGCCTTATCGCCAGTCCCGCACTCATGCCGCCGGCCAGCGCATCATCGAGGTCGACATTCCCGCATTCGATCCGGACCGGGAAACGTGTGGTGAACCAGCCCACGGTGGCGCTGAGATCGGCGCCGGGGACGGCCTGCTCCTCGCGGCCGTGTCCCTCCAGCGAGATCAGCTCGCCGGCCGCCGCCGCACCGCGCCTGCGCCGCCACTCACCGAGTGCCAGTACCAGGGCCGCCAGCAGCGGTTCGTTGGCGCTGCAGTGGAAGCGGTCCGGGATGGTGGTGAGCACCGCATCGGCAACCGCTGCCGGGATGCGCTGATGTACCCGGCCCGCCGTGGCCGTCACATCACGGTCCGGAATCAGACGACGCGATCCGAGCAGCTGATCGCCTCGCTCGAGTACGTCTTTCCACCGGTCGAGTTCCGCCGACCGCCGGCTCGGCGCCGCCTCAACCAGGCCGTGCACCCACCGCCGGAACGAGGTGGTGACCGGGCCGAAATGCGGTTCGCCGCCATCGGAAATCTGCGACCAGGCCTGCGCGAGGTCGGCGAGGATGATGCGCCATGACACCGCGTCGACGGCCAGATGGTGGATAACCAGCCACATCAGATCGGGAGCCGAGCCCTTGCGATCCTGAATCCAGACGGCCTGAACGAGCACGCCGTTGCCCGGTCTCAATCGATCCGCGGCCTTCTGCAGGTACCGGTCGACTTCGGCGGCGTTACGTTTGTCGAGCCGAACCTCGACGAGCACGGTGTCCGGGTCGACCGTTGCCCGATCGAGTATCTCGACGTACCGATCAGCCGAATCACCGCCGCGCAGTACCGCGCGCAGCATATCGTGGCGGTCCAGCAGGGATCCCAATGCGCGCACGAGACCCGCTCGATCAACCCCCTCGGGCAGCTGCACGAGCGCGGCCTGCGCAAATCGGTTGTGACGACCCCGCTCGAGCATTGCGCGCATGATCGGCGACAACGGCATCGGCCCGACGCCGGCACCGGGCAACTCGGCCAGCTCGGGGGTATCGCGGGCTTCCGTCGCGGTGGCCGCCAGGCCCGCGACGGTCTTGTGCACGAACACATCCTGGGTGGAGAAACTCAGGCCCTCGGCCTTGGCCCGCGCCACCAGGCGGATCGACAGAATACTGTCACCGCCGAGGGCGAAGAAGCTGTCGTCCGCTGCGACCCGAGGCACGCCGAGCACCTCGGCGAACAGCCTTGCGACCGTCTTTTCCCGGGCTGTGGCCGGCGCCCGACCGACCGGCGCGGTCCCGAATTCGGGCTTCGGCAAAGCGCTGCGATCGAGCTTGCCGAAGGTGTTCATCGGCAGGCTGTCCAACGACAGGATCACCGCCGGGACCATATGCGGCGGCAGCGAATCGTGGGCGAAGCGGTGGAGTTCGAGCGGATCGATCCGACGGCCGCTGACCGGGACGACATAGGACGCCAGCACCGTCGTGTCGGCGTTGTTCCGCACCGGCACCGTGACGGAAATGTCCACGTCCTCGTGTGTGGTGAGCACGGCGTCGATTTCACCCGGTTCGATCCGGTATCCGCGGATCTTGACCTGGAAGTCGCTGCGCCCCAGCAATTCCAGCGCCATCTCGGCGCTGTCGCCGGTCCAGCGCGCGATATCGCCGGTGCGGTACATCCGCTCGCCGTTACCGCCGTAGGGATCGGCGACGAACCGGGCGGCGGTTTCTACGGACAGACGGCTGTATCCACGGGCCAATCCCGGCCCAGCGAGATACAACTCGCCCGCGGTGCCCTTGGGCACCGGCTGCAGCGTTCGGTCCAGCACCATCGCCGAGACGCCACGGATCGGGCCACCGACCGTGTGGGCGTGGCCGGGTGTCAGCAGCGCGCCGACAGCGGTCACGGTGGTTTCGGTGGGACCGTACTCGTTGTACATGGACAACGAAGGTGTCCACCGCTCGATGACGTGCGGCGGACAGACGTCGCCACCGACCACGACCACCCGCAGATCGGTCGTCGGACGCGGGTCCATGGTTGCCAGCATCGTGGGCGTCAGCGTCAGGTGGGTCACGTGCTCGTCGGCCAGCAGTTGCGTGAGCGGCTCACCGCCGGTCACCTCGGGCGGCACGATCACCAACGTGGACCCGTTCGCGAAGCAGGTCAGGAACTGTTCCAGGGAGGCGTCGAAACTGGGCGAGAGGGCATAGGACACGCGGGAGGTCGTGTCGAGGCCATAGGTGGCGGCGCGGTCGGCAACTAGATTCGCGAGGCCGGTGTGGGTGACCTGGACGCCCTTCGGCGTTCCGGTGGATCCGGAGGTATAGGTGATGTAGGCGACGTTGGACGGTCGTAGTGGGTGGATACGGTCATCGTCGGAAATCGGTCCGCTCGCGGTATCGGATTCCCACCCGATCGCGGGGGCATCGAGAACCACACTGGGGATATCGTGCGGGAGCCGCTCGCGCAGGGCATCGACCGTGATCGCCACGGTTGCGCCGCTATCAGCGATCACGTGGTCTATCCGCTTCGACGGATATTCGGGGGACAGCTGCACGAAGGCAGCACCGCATTTCGCGACGGCCCACGTCGCCACGATCGATTCGACCGAGCGGTGCAGCATGATCGCCACCGCCGTGTCCGGCCCACAACCCAGAGCTATCAGATGCCGCGCCAGCTGGGAGGATCTGGTGTCCAGCTCGCCATAGGTCATCGTCTGCCCGGCCGAGGCGATCGCGCACGCACTGCGATTCCGACGCGCGCTCTCGGTCAGAATCTCCGGAAGCAGCCGCGTTTCGACCCCGCTGGGCCCGCGCACCGGCAGCAGCGCAGACCGTTCCTGGACTTCGAGCAGCGGCAGTCTGCTGACCGGACATCCCTTTCCCCCGGCGAGGAACTCGTGCAGAAACATGAGGAACCGGCGGTGGTGACCGGCGAGTTCCTCAGGGCTGTAGGCATTCGGATTGCCCTGGAAGTCGATATGTGTGCTGTCCTTGCCCGCGCCCGGGTAGATATTGACGAAGAGGTCGGCGGTAGGGCCCGAAGTGAGCACGTGCAGGCGGCCTGTTGTGTTGCCGAGCACAACCTCGTTCTCGATCATCATGAGGTTCACGGCCGGCCCGAACGATGCCGCCTCATCGCGCGCAATCCCCATGTCATGGAATATGTCCTCTTGGCGGTAGCGCTGCCGCCGAAGGGCACTCGTCAACTCGCTCAGCACGGCGGCGATCAGTTCATCGACGCTGCGGTCGGCGACCCGCACTCGCAGCGGGACCACATTTGCCACCATCCCCCCGGAACGGCGCAGCACGGCAGAGTGCCGACCCGAAACCGGCAGGCTCAGCAATACTTCATCGCTTCCGGTCATCCGCGCGAGATAAGCGGCGAACGCCGCGACGATGATCGGCGTCGCGCTCGTGCCGTGCTCGAGCGCGACGCTTTCCAGCAGCTGCGCGGTGTCGTCGGGGAGCGCTGTGCTGACCAGCGCCGGATGAATGGTCGGCTTGCCCACCCGACCCGCCAGGCTGACGACGGGAGGCGCGCCCGCCAGGTGGTCCAGCCAGTACTTGCGGTCGTTGTCGAAACGCTCGGAACCTCGGTAAGCCAGATCCTGCTGGACGACGTCCCCCAGGTCCTGCGCCATGCACGGCGCCGCGTCCTCGGATCTCACCCGAGCGTTGTACAACTCGGTTATCCGGTGCAGCATTGTTACCGCGGCAAATCCGTCGAGCGCGATATGGTGCGCGCGCTGGTACCACAGGAAATGGCCCTCGCCGACCTGGAACACAATGCTCGTCATGAGGTCGTCATTCAGCAGGTCCAGCGGAGCTGAATAGTCCTGAACCATGAGTCTGTGCGCAGTCGCAACCGGATCGGCGTGCCGGCGCAAGTCCACGATCGACACCTGACCGCCGTGGTCCTCGTCGACGAACTGACGTGGCTCGCCGTCGACCTCGATCAGGCGCAGATGTCCGGATCCGAACTCGAGACCGGCGGTTCTACAGACCTCGGCAAGCAATTCCGCGTCCAACTCGCCTGCGATCTCGACGTATTGGGCCACAGATATCGGCGACGATTCCGCGAGAAGCTGGGCAAACCAGATTCCTCGCTGTGCAGCGGTCAGTGGAAGAACGAATGACGCGTCCGAATTGTCATCGATGCCGCTCTTCAATTGGTCCATTTCGACCTCCGCCGAACCATTCATCGCAGAAGCTCAGTTATTGCCGTGAAGTTGCTGATCATCAGCCTGTTGAAGCTTTGCAACATAGTGGGACAACCGGATCGCACGCTCAGGGGGCACCGTCATGGCGATCGGCACACCCGATTCCATTGACGCATGCGCGGCGATCCAACCGGTCGGATGTCTCGGCCATCCGTCCATCGTGAGGTCGCCCGCAGCACAATCCCAGGGACTAAAGTCACAAGTTTCGAGCACGATTTGGCATCCAGCAGCAAATACAGCGCAGACACGTGCCGCGCCGTCAAAGTGGCTATAACGTGGCATCTAGGCTGTGAGAGCACCGATGAGCAGTTCAGACTGATAGAATAGCAATGAGTTGGCTAATAATCACCATGATCAGTCAGGTTGGACTGCCGACAGTTCCACGACCCCACGGTCGGCCTCGGAATCCCGAACAACTGTGCGACCTGTTTCGAATACTCCAACACCAGGTAGACATCGAATCCCGCGGGAGATCCAGGGCTCTTCACCGCCGATAGGATCCCCCGATCAGAAGAATGCTCTCAGATAGCTGTGTCGGATATTGAGGCGCTATCAGCCCCCTGATACAGCAGGATTGACAAGGCATCAGGAGCCGGTGAATTTGCGCTTCGAAATCCACTCGTACGCCCACGGGCGGGCCGGCAGCGGTCCGTACTGGGAATAGCCGACTGCAACGATCTCAATTCGCTGGCTCGACAGCGAGCTCCAGGCGCCGCTGGAGACCTACAGCCGGGGACCGGCTTTGGAGCTGTCCCGTTCGGAATCCGGGTCGACACCGTGTCCCCGGGCAGAGTCGCCACCCCGGCGGCGAACAAACGCGGGAGCAGTGGGCGCGGCGCCGGCCCAGAACGACACCGCCGCTGTGTCGCTGGGGCACGATGGTCACCCCGATGACATCGCCCAGGCGGTGCGGTTCCTCGCTTCCGACCGGGCTGGTTGGCTGGCCGGGAGCAATCTCGTCGTGGACGGCGGCGAATTCCCCCGGGGGTGACGCCGACGGAATCCGGAACGTCAGTTGTGCCAGGTCTTTTGACGCAGGAGTTCGAGCAGGGCCGTCTCCGCCGGGTCCGCCCCGCGCCGGACCGCGACGAGGACGGGCTGGAACACGATCGGGAACACCGGCAAGAAGCGGCGCAGCGTGCTCGGCAGCTGCCGCGTGCCCAGGCCCCCATCTGCGCCGCGACCAGCAGCTCGCCCACCAGCTCATCGGCACCGGCCTGCGCCCGCCGCGACGCGCTCACCGCGACCTCCGCCTCCCGCAGGAACGCGCGGCCGACCACAGTGGGCACCAGACCGGTCGGCGTCCAGTTTCACGCCGAGTTCCCGCTCCAAGGCGCGGATCTACTGGGACATGCCGCAGTCACCTCGTGCCCCCAGTCGGACTCGAACCGACACTTTGCAGATTTTAAGTCTGCTGCCTCTGCCAATTGGGCTATAGGGGCGCCCGGCTAGCGTACCGACTCGTACTGGCGTACCGGAATTCCCGCTGCAGGCAAGTCCATATCCGGTGTCATCAGAGTGTTCGCGGCGGGGCGGATCGATGGTTGGGGCTGCGGGCGCTCGGGGCGCAGTTCGCTTGGGGGGCAGCTACTCTCGCGCGGTGATCTGGGTCGACGGTGGCGGGCCGTCGGCCGAGTCCGGCTCCGGGGCGTTGGCGAGGACGGAGTGTCGGCGGCTATAGGCGAAGTAGACGACCAGGCCCAGTCCCATCCAGACCACGAAGCGCAGCCAGGTCTCGACCGAGAGGTTGAGCATCAGCCAGAGGCAGGCCAGGACACCGAGGATCGGGATCAGCGGGACCAGTGGAACGCGGAAGCCGCGGGGGAGTTCGGGGCGGGTGCGGCGCAGGATCAGCACGCCGATGGCGACCAGTACGAAGGCGAACAGGGTGCCGATATTGACCATCTCTTCGAGGGTGCCGAAATCCACGAAACCGGCGAGCAGGGCGCAGACGATCCCGACGACCACGGTGAGCCGAACCGGTGTGCCCTTCTTGCCGGTGCGTGCGAGGCGGCGCGGCAGCAGCCCGTCGCGCGACATCGCGAACAGCACGCGGGTCTGCCCGAGGAACATCACCATGACGACCGTGGTGAGTCCGGCGAGCGCGCCGATGGAGATGATGTTCTTGGTCCAGGTGGCGCCGTGCTGCGCGAAAGCCGTTGCCAGCGTTGCCTTATCGCCCGACAGCGCGGTATAGGGCACCATTCCGGTGAGGATCAGGGATACCGCGACGTAGAGAATGGTGACGATGAGCAGTGAGCCGAGGATGCCGCGGGGCAATGCGCGCTGTGGATCCTTGGTCTCCTCCGCGGTGGTCGCGACCACATCGAAGCCGATGAACGCGAAGAACACCAGGCTGGCCGCGGCGAGCAGGCCGTACCAGCCGAAGGTGCTGTGCCCGGCGCCGGTGAAGTAGGACAGCAGCGACTGCCGCAGCCCGTCCCCTTCGGCACCCGACTGCGACGGCGGGATATATGGCGTCAGATTCGACTTGTCGAAGTAGGTGGCGCCGACCACGAGCACCAACGCGATAACGCTCAGCTTGATGGCGACGGCCACCGCCGAAACGCGCGAAGACACCTTGGTACCGATCGCGAGCAGCACCGCGAGCACGGCGATGAGAAGTACCGCACCCCAGTCGAAGTCGATCGACCCCAGATGCACGATCGGCGAATGCGACCCCATCACCTCACCGAGGTATTGCGACCAGCCCTTGGCGACCACCGAAACCGCGAGCGCGAACTCCAGGACCAGGTCCCAGCCGATGATCCAGGCGACGAGCTCACCGAAGGTGGCGTAGGAGAAGGTGTACGCGCTGCCCGCGACCGGCACGGTCGAGGCGAATTCGGCGTAGCACAGCGCGGTCAAACCGCAGGCGATGGCGGCGAAGACGAACGCGAGGGAGACCGACGGTCCGGCCACATTGCCCGCGGTCCGCGCAGTGAGCGTGAAGATGCCCGCACCGACGACCACGGCGACACCGAAGATGGTGAGATCCCAGGCGGTCAGGTCCTTGCGCAGTTTCGAATCGGGGTCGTCGGTGTCCCGAATGGACTGCTCGACCGATTTGGTACGGAACAGACCGCCCCATCGAGTTCCTGGGGTCGCCACACTATCTCCTTGCTGTCGAACGACGGGTTCTCCGCCGATTTGTTCAGTGCACACCGGCCATATGTCGGCTCACCCATGGTGTGAGTGCCGCGACGATCGAACCGGCACAGATCGCCACCGCTCCGGTGATACCGAAGTAAGCGAATTCGTGTTCCGCGTCATAGAACCGAGCCAAGGTACCGGACATCGACGTGCCGATGCCAACAGAGAAGAAGTACAGGGCCATCATCTGCGCGCGAAACGCCTCGGGGGCCAGCTGGGTGGTCACCGAGAGGCCGATCGGTGAGAGCAGCAGCTCCGAAACCGCGAAAGCACCCATGATGAGCAGCACCGCAAGTGCCGGGACGGACTTTGCGCTGCTGCCCGAGAACAGCACGAACAACCAGAACGCCAGGCCCATGCCGATGACGCCGAGGGCGAATTTGCGCGGTGTGCTCGGCGCGCGGTTGCCGAGTTTGGTCCACATCAGCGCAAACAGCGGCGATAGGCAGATGATCCACACCGGCTCGGCCGAGCCCACCCAGTTCGACGGCGCGGTCCAGCCGAAGATGCGCCAGTTCATCCGCTCGTCGGAGTAGACCGCGAGCACGGTGAAGATCTGCTGGAACAGCGACCAGAAGACCGCGTTCGCGATGAACAGCGGAATGAACGCGCGGACCCGGCTGCGCTCGATCGGCGTCACCTTGGCGCTGGTCAGCATGATCACGAAGTAGGCGAGCGCGGCGGCGATGATGACACCGGTGGTGACCTCGGCGAGGTTGTCCAGATTCACCAGCCCGCTGATCAGTGCCAGCGCGATCACGATGGCCGCACCGGCCACGATCCCAGCGACCGGCCCGGCGGCGGCGCGCGGCAGCGGATTGGGCACATGTCGGCCCGCGGTGCCGAGATTGCGCCGGAACACCACGTACTGGGTGAGCCCGACCGCCATACCGACCGCGGCCGCGCCGAAGCCATAGTGGAAGCCCCAATGCCGCTGCAGCAGACCGGTCAGCAGCGGTCCGGTGAACGCGCCGAGGTTGATGCCGAGATAGAACAGCGTGAACCCACCGTCGAAGCGCGGATCACCCGGCCGGTAGAGGGTGCCGAGCAGCGAAGACGCATTGGCCTTCAGTCCGCCGCTGCCGAGCGCGACCAGGACCAACCCGACCCCGACACCGGTCAGTCCCGGCAGGATCGCCAGCGCGATATGTCCGGCCATCACCACGACGCCGCCGTAGAAGACGGTGCGCTCCATGCCGATCAGCCGGTCGGCGACCCACCCACCGAGCACCGTGGACAGATACACCAGCCCGCCGTAGGCGCCGACGATCCCGACCCCGGTGCTCTGTGGCAGACCGAGTCCACCTTCGGTCGTCGAGTAGTAGAGGTAGTACCCGAGGATGGTGAGCATCCCGTAGAACGAGAAGCGTTCCCAGAGCTCGACTCCGAACAGGTTGGTCAAGCCGATGGGGTGACCGAACAGGGTCCGCTCCCTGATCGGTTGCTCCATCATTGCCGCGTCGGACATGCTGAGACCATCCCATATGGGCAGAGAATTTCCGGCATCCTGAACAAAGTTTCCCTGTTCATGCGCGATGCCTCGCAACCCGCCTGTGCTGCGGGTCATAGCAAATCGCTGCCGGGCCGGAACATCGTGGAACTACCCGACCAAAGGGTCCAGCTAGCGAATTCGAGGCAATGTCGAATATTCGTCGGCCCGGTTCCGTGACCTAACTCATTATCGACAACGCTCGACGAGAAGCCACCGGAACTTCCCGGTAAAGTGCGCCTCGCTGGACGGGGAACCCTCGTTTGTTGGCTGGACGGGGGAACCTGATGAAGCACTCGAGCGCGCACGCGGCACTGTTCCTCACCGCGATCGTCACGCTGGTGTCGCTGCTCGGCACCGGATGCGCGCCGGTATCCGCGGTGGACGACGAGCGAACCGATCTCGTCGTCGAGTCGGCGCAGGAGCCCCCGCTCACGGCCAATACCCTGCACGCCGATCTGCGGTTGGCACCGCTGCAGTGCGAGCTGCCGCCGGTCGAGATGAGCGCGTCGGGCCAGCGGCAGTTCGTGCAGACCGCGCTGAACTGCCTTGCCAGGGTCTGGGCCTCGCCCCTGCGTTCCGCCGGTATGTCCGTCGCGCCACTGGAGCTCGTCGTGGTGGACAGCGTGATATCCGGCTGCTCGAAACAGGTCCGACCGACCGATGCCGCGTTCTATTGCGGCGGCAGTGTGTACTGGCCCACCGACGATCCGATCCATCAGGGCTGGGGCTCGCTGCTCGAGCCCTACCTGCTGTTCGTGGTAATGCACGAATACGGCCACCACCTGCAGTCCTCCACCGGCATCCTGCGCATGGCCGACCGGGATATCGACAGCGCGGGCGAACGGTCACCGGTCGGACTCGAACTCAGCCGACGCATCGAACTACAGGCCCAGTGTCTGGCCGGAGTGATGTTGGCCGCGGCGCAATCCGGCGGGATGATGACGCCGAGCGGGGTCGCCGAGCTGATCGATATCCAATCCGATGTCGCGGAGGATCCGGCCCACGGCACCGGCACGAACAGCAGGCGCTGGGTCGAAACCGGCTACCGCAGCGCCTCGACCTCGTCGTGCAATACCTGGGCAGCAACGCCGGAGGAGGTGGAGTGAACGAATCCGATCGACCGCACGGGTCACCGGCAATGCCTCAGGCGATGGACATGGCGATGCCGTCGAGGATGTCGTGTTCGCTGACGATGAGGGCGCATATGTCGGTGCGGCGGGACAATTCGTAGGCGAGCACCTCGGTGATGACGGCGCCGCCGCCGATCACGTCGACGCGGCCCGGATGCATGGGGCCGAGGGCCGCACGCTCGTCGTGGTTCATGCCGATCAGGCGGTCGCAGACCTCGCGGACCTGGTCCAGGGTCAGGCTGGTGAGATGGACCCGCTCCGAATCGTATTCGGGCAGATCGAGGGCGATGGCGGCGAGCGTGGTCATGGTGCCCGCGACACCGACCCAGGTGTGCACACCGTCGACGGGTACCTTGTCGAAGGCCTCGGATAGTCGTTCGGTGGCGAATTCCCGTGCGGCGGCGACCTGTTCGGCGGTCGGCGGATTTCCGGGCAGGCACCGCTCGGTAATGCGGACGCAGCCGATATCGGCGGAGAACGCGGCCCGCACGCCGTCGCTATCGCCGACCACCAGCTCGGTGGAACCGCCACCCAGATCGACGACGACAAAAGGTCCAGCGTCGCTGGCCAATTCGCCGACGGCGCCGGTGAACGACAGCCGCGCCTCCTCGTCGCCGGTGATCACCTCGGCCTCCGCGCCCGGCACCACGGTGCCGAGTTCGGCGCGGGCCATGGCGAAGAAGTCCTCACGGTTCGCGGCATCGCGGGTGGCCGAGGTCGCGACCATCCGCACCCGGCCGACGCCCGCCTCCCGCATCATCGCGGCATAGTCGGCGAGCGCGATCCTGGTGCGCTCGATGGCCTCCGGTGCGAGCGCACCGGTCGCGTCCACACCCTGGCCGAGTCGCACGATGCGCATCTCGCGGTGCACATCCGCCAGTCGGCCGTCGCCGAGCACATCGGCGATCAATAGTCGGATGGAGTTGGTGCCGCAATCCACGGCCGCTACCCGGTCACTCATTGTCGCTCCGCTCGTTTTCGTGCCCGTCGGCTGGCGGGTGGGGCCGCTCGTACTTCGGCCAATCGGCGGGAATCGCGGTGCCGCGCAAGCCATGATCGGCCGCCATCGCTACCGCTTCATCGCCGAACGGATTGACGCCGGGGCCCTTGGCCAGCGCGTGCGCGATCAGCACATGCAAGCATTTCACCCGCTCCGGCATCCCGCCACCGGTGAAATCGGTGCCGAGCGACTCGATGGCATCGCGTTCGGCCAGATAGCTCTCGTGCGCGGCGCGGTAGGCGGCGGCCAATTCCGGGTCGGTGGCCAGGCGTTCGGTCATTTCCCGCATGACGCCAGCGGATTCCTGACGACTCGCCTCGGCGGTGAGCCGCGGATCGGTCAGGTAGTACAGGGTCGGGAAGGGGGTGCCGTCGGGCAGGCGCGGAGCGGTCTTCACCACCGCTGGCAGCCCGTCGGGGGTGCGGTAGGCGACGGCGAGTACACCGCGCGGTGCGCGCCCGAGCTGTTCGGCGATGATCTCGAGATCACGGTCGGTCGGTGCGGTCACCTCGGTCCTTCCGGTGCTGGAGTCGGCTCGGCAGGCGGCCCGGCCGGTGCGGCCGCGGGCGCCGCCGGGGCCTGCTGCGGTTGGGAGATACTGCGCCACAGCTCGGTGTACCAGGGCTCGGGCGCCTTCGACTGGGTCGGCGCGGCGGGTGGCGCGGGCGCTTCGATTCCGGGCACCTGCACGATATAGGGCGTCTCGCCCGGCATGACCAGCCGCAACCGGTCTCTGGCCTCGGACCGGACGTAGGCCGGATCCTGTTGCTGGGCCCGGCGATCGCGCAACTTGGCGAGATCGGCCTCGAGTTCGATGCGCTCTTGCGCGAGGTGTGCGGCCTCTGCGCGCTGGGTGAAGTAGGTGCGCAGCGGCACGGCCAGGGTCAGCGCCAGGGCGCACACCACAATGGCCAGGATGACCGCCCTACCGGTCGAGAGACCCAGGATGGTGCGATCGTGCTCGGCGACGCGCGATTTTGTTCGCCGCGACTCGGCCTTCTTCTCGGCGGGTTCGGAGCGCCTGCGGGTCGTCCGCTTCGGCGCGGCCGCCGGAGATTCGGCTGACGGGCGCGATCTGGCAGAGCGCGACGTGCGGCGGTTCCCACGTCCGGCCGGACTGGATCCGCGCGCACGTCGCTCTGTCATACCGTCACCCTGTATCTACCTGTAGCCAATTGCGGTGCTCCCGGGCCCCTCGTGGTCGAGCAGGCTGCCGCCTCCGGGCCCATCGCGCGCACCGCGATCGATTAGCCCTCGAACGCGAACCGCGGGAACGCGACGTCGCCCGCGTACCGTGCGGAATCGCCGAGCGCGTCCTCGATGCGCAGCAGCTGGTTGTACTTGGCGACGCGCTCGCTGCGCGCGGGAGCACCGGTCTTGATCTGGCCGCTGCCCACCGCTACGGCGAGATCGGCGATGGTGGTGTCCTCGGTCTCGCCGGACCGGTGGCTCATCATCGTCTTGTAGCCGTTGCGGTGCGCGAGTTCGACGGCATCGAGGGTCTCGGTGAGCGTGCCGATCTGGTTGACCTTCACCAACAGCGCGTTGGCCGCGCCCTTGGTGATGCCCTCCTCCAGACGCTCCGGGTTGGTGACGAACAGGTCGTCACCGACGAGCTGCACCTTGTCGCCGATCTGATCGGTCAGCGCGATCCAGCCGTCCCAGTCGTCCTCCGACAGCGGGTCCTCGATGGAGACCAGCGGATAGGCGGCGAGGAGTTCGGCGTAGAACTGCGCCATATCGGCGGCCGAGCGCACGCTGCCCTCGAACTTGTAACCACTGCCCGCGGTGTAGAACTCGGTCGCGGCGACATCGAGCGCGAGCGCGACATCGGTGCCGAGCTTCAGACCGGTCTTCGCGATGGCGACGCCGATCAGGTCGAGGGCTTCCTTGGTGCCACCGACCGACGGCGCGAAGCCACCCTCGTCACCGAGACCGGTGGACAGGCCCTTGGCCTTCAGCACCGACTTGAGCGCGTGGTACACCTCCGCACCCCAGCGCAGCGATTCCTTGAACGTCGGTGCGCCGATCGGGGCGACCATGAACTCCTGGACGTCGACGCCGCTGTCCGCGTGCGCGCCACCGTTGAGGATGTTCATCATCGGCACCGGAAGCACATGCGCGTTCGGGCCACCCAGGTAGCGGAACAGCTCGAGACCCGAGGATTCGGCGGCGGCGCGGGCCACGGCGAGCGAGACACCGAGCAGGGCGTTGGCGCCCAGGCGCGACTTGTCCGGAGTGCCGTCCAGATCCAGCAGGACCTGGTCGACGGTGCGCTGCTCGACCGCGTCGAGTCCGATCACGGCCGGCGCGACCTCATCGAGGACACCCTCGACGGCCTTGCGCACACCCTTACCGCCGTAGCGCTCACCACCATCGCGCAGTTCGACGGCCTCGTGCTCGCCGGTGGAAGCGCCCGAAGGCACGGCAGCCCGGGTCAGGGTGCCGTCGTCGAGGGCGATCTCGACCTCGACGGTGGGGTTTCCACGAGAATCCAGGATCTCGCGAGCTCCGACCTGTTCGATGATGGCCACGAAAACGACACTCCTTCGGCTGCTGGCACGGTAGGTCTGACGGGAAGGGCCGTGCGCTTGCGAGCCTAGCGTCCTCGGCGATTGCGAGGTAACCGGCACTCCGACGAATCCCGTCGCATCGTCGTGGGGATCGCCCGTCGTTTCATCCAACGGGTGATCATGCCCGGCGTCCGACGCTGTACGCGGCCGCGCGATCGCGGACCGTCAGCAGATACGCATTGGATTGGTTATAGGTCAATAGCGCTTGCTGCCAGCCGCGCTCGGAGGTCAGGTCGCCGCCGCTCGCACACAGATATCGGGCCGCGGTGAGGGCGGCGTCATCGATGTTCTGCGGGTCGGCAATGCCGTCGCCGTTGGCATCGACACCCCAGCGCTTCCAGGTCTCCGGAATGAATTGCAGTGGGCCGAGGGCCCTGTCGTAGTCCGGATCGCCGTCGAGCTTGCCGCCATCGGTGTCCTTGACCAGCGCCACACCCGGCGAACCGTCCAGCGGTATGCCGATGATCGACGGGCGCACGGTGCCGTCGGCATCGACCGCCGAACCGCGATGGGTGCCGTGCTTACTCTCCACGCTGGCGATTCCCGCAATGGTGGTCCACGCGATCCCGCAATCGGGCCGGGACCTGCCCATGATCGCCGCGGCATAGCCGTAGGCCTCCAGCGCGACGCTCGGAATGCCGAGTTCGTCGGATTGCTCCGCGGCCCAGTCGCGTAATTGCACGGCGGTACGGCCGGGGGCGTCCAAGTCGATCACCGGCAGTGGCGTACCGGGACCGGGCGGGATGCCCGCGGGAATGGGCGGCAGCGCGCGTTCGGCGCCGCAACCGGCGAGCACGAGGGTCACCATTGCGGCGGCCGATACGCCGATCAGCTTCGCGAGCACCCCTCCATCATCCAGATCCGAACGACCACCCCTGCGAAACAAGCGTCGCGACAAGCCGAGCACCATATTGCCTCCCCCTCCGATGGCGCATGCCCAGCCGTCACGCGCTCGTGATCCGAGAGTACCGAGCAAATCGCCGTTGGAGTGGTCGCGAAATGTCCTCGCATACCTGACGCGCATCACGCATATGCTGTGCGGCGCGCGGCACCTAACCGAGAAGTTCACGAGTCGCGGTATGCGCCGCAGTGGTGAGCACCGTTGTCGCCGCACCGGATTCGACGATGCGGCCGTGATCGAGGACGATGACGTCCGAGCAGTGGCCGGTGACCAGGGCCATGTCGTGGGTGATGACGAGTAGGCCGGTGCCGTGTTCGGCGCGGATGCGGTCGAGCAGCGTCATGATGGCGACGGCGGTGTTGTGGTCCAGGGCGGAGGTGATCTCATCGCAGACCAGGACCGCCGGCTCGGCCGCGAGCGCCCTGGCCAGCGCCACCCGCTGACGCTGGCCGCCGGAGAGCTCGTGGGGATAGCGGGCCGCCAATTCCGGCGCGAGTTCGACCGAATCGAGCAGATCGATAACGCGTTGCGCCAGTAGTCGTTTCGGCACTCCGCCGATGCGGCGCAGTGGGCGGCCGAGCGTCTGCGCGACGGTTCGGCGTGGATTGAGCGCGGACCGCGGATGCTGCGTGACCAGTTGAATGCCATGGCGGCCGTGGCAAGTTCGGCGGCGAGGACCGACCGGGATCGGCGCACCGCCGAGTTCCAGTGAGCCGGTCGCCGCATGGTGCAGACCGGCGATCACCCGTGCGAGAGTGGTCTTGCCCGCCCCGGAAGCTCCGGCAACCGCGAGCGCCGAGCCGCCGGACAGCACGAGATCGATACCCGCCAGCACCTGGTGCCCGTCGATCGATGCGCCGATATCCCGGGCGCGCAGCAGGGGTTCCGGACTATCTGCGGACCGCACCATCGCCGCATCGTGTGCATCCGGGTCGGGCCGCTCGAGCACTTCGACAGCGCCCGACCGAACCACTGCGACGTCAGATCCGGCCGATGCCACCGGCTCGGATTCCGCCTTCGTGTCGCACATCGGAGACCGCTGCGCCGCCGCATCCGCCTGACTCGGCGAACCAGCTCGCTGGTGCACCGCCGTCGAGGCGGCGGTGAGCACCGCGTCCCCGATACGCTGCGCAAGGTCGGCAGGCAGGTCCAGCGAGGTATCGAGCGCAGGGCGTCGTGGCGCCGACAGCTCGACACGATCGTCGGACGAAGCGCCGATCCCGTTCGGCTGCGGCGGGGTCGACACTGCCGAACGGATCGGACCAATAACGCCGCCACCGGTCGCGCCGAGTTCGACCACGTCATCCGCGATGGCGTGCGTGGTCGCCGTGTCATGGCCGGAGAGCAGGATGGCCGCTGCGCGCTCGGCGGCGATATCGGCTAGCAGGCGGGCGATTTCGGTGCGCAGGGCGCCGTGCAGACCGGCGAGCGGTTCATCGAGGATGAGTATTCCGGTGCGGCGGACCAGGGCGCGGGCGAGCGCGACTCGGCGCTGCTGACCGCCGGAGAGTTCGCCGGGGCGGCGGCGCAGGTGTTCGGCGGACAGGCCGACCAGCTCCAGGGTTTCGGATACGGCCGCCTCCGGATGGCTCACCTCATCGAGCAGGGTGCGCACCCGCATCAACGGGTTGAGCGCGGAGCCGGGATCCTGTCCGACATAGGCGATGTTCGCACGCCGGAACCGTTGCAGTGCAGCGGGGTTCAGCGCGAACACATCGCGCCCCGCGACGGTGGCCGAACCCGCGGCGCGAATGGCTCCCGACGGCAGGTACCCGAGCAATGCGCGCATCAACGTGGTCTTGCCCGATCCGGAGGGACCGGTCAGTGCGGTGACCGTGCCCGCGGCGATCCGGAATGTGGTGGGCCCGAACAACTCCTGACCATTCGAACCGCGCACGGTCAGCGCGTCGACGACGACAGGGTCACTCATCCTCATCCTTCCAGTGCATCGGGGACGGCGTCTGCCCCGCGCGTCCGCCGGGTAGCCCATCGTCGAGGCGCGCCGGGCCGTCGCTGTTCGAAGCTCGTGACCGCGATATTCACACTGACCGCGACCACCGCGATCGCCAGGCTCGGGGCCAGCACCGACCAGGGGTTGAGAAGCATGCCGGAGGCGTTCTCGCGCACCATGACCGCCCAGTTGCTCGCGCCGAGCGTGGTCGGCAGTTGCAGAAATGAAGCGGTGCTGACCACATAGACACCCTCGACGAACCGCAGGCCGAGTTGAGCGGCCAGCACTTCGCGCAGATTCGGGATCACCTCGCGGAACACCAGATGCGGCAGGGTTTCGCCGCTGGCTTGCGCGGCTTCGACATAGCCGGTAGCAGCCACGCCCGCTGCGGCGGCCGCGAAAACCCTTGCACAGTAAGGTATTCCGAAGAGCAGCGCCACCACGATCAAGCCGTACACGCCTGCGTCCGGCCAAGAGGTCAGCACCAGCAGGATGCCGAGGACGGCCGGGATCAGGATCGCGAAGTCGGCGGCACCTTCGATCACCCCACCGACCCGAGGACGCAGCACCGCGACGGTGCCGAGCACGCAGGACAGTGCCGTCACCGCGACCGCGATCACCGCCGCAAGCACCAGCAGACCCCAACCGCCATAAAGCAATTGAGTGAGAACATCGCGTCCGATTCGATCCGTCCCCAGCGGGGCATCCGCACCGGGCCCGGCGAACGGAATGCCGACCGCCTGCTCGGCGGGCCGAGTCGCCAGGGTCGGCCCGAGCGCGGCGGCAACCACCACCAGCAGCGCGGGCAGCACGGTGAGCAGCCGAATTTTCGTCATATCCGCCCTCGCGACGCCCAAGCCCGAATGCCGTCCGCCGCCGCCAACATCGCCATGATGACCACACCGGTCAGCGCGACCACCGCGGCGATCAGCGAGGTATCCCGATCGGCCACCGAACTCGCCAGCACCGCACCGAGTCCCGGATAGTTGAAGATGGTCTCGACCACCAGCGCACCACCGAGCAGCATGCCGACCGTGGTCGCGAAACTCGCCACGATGGTCGGCAGCGCGAACGGCAGTACATGCCGGGTCAGTACCGTTGTGGTCGAAAGCCCTTCCAGCACAGCACTTTCCACATGCGGCGCACGAGCGGCATCCAGCAGGGCCGCGCGCACGACCCTGGTGTTCCAGCCGATCTGCGGTATCGCCAGCGCGAGCACCGGCAGCACCAGCATGTCGGGGCTGGCCGGGAGGCCCGAGCGGCCGGTAATGGTGACGGCGGGCAGCCATCCCGCACCCAAGGAGAACACCAGGATCAACAACGTCGCGATGACGAACTCCGGAATCGCCGCGGCCGCAGTGGTAGTCGGCTGCAGGAACCGGGTCGACGCACCCTGCCGAGCCGCCCACCAGCCGCCGAGCAGCAGCGATGCCATCACTGTTACCAGGAAGGCGATCCCACCGAGCAGCAGCGTCGGCGGGAACTTATCGGCCAGTAGCTCATTGATCGATCGGCCACGCGCCGTCCGGCCGAAATCGCCGGTCGCCACACCGGATAGCCACTCGACGAACCGCACCGGCAGCGGACGATCCAATCCCAGTTCGTGTTCCTTCGCCGCGATCCGCTCCGCGGTCGCGTCACGGCCCAGTACCGCACGAGCGGTATTGCCCGGCAGCAGGTCGACGGCCGCGAACACCGTCGCCAGCAGCGCGATCAACAGGATGACGCGCCGGATGAGGAGTCGGGCGAAGGACATCACTGCGCGAGCCAGGCCCGTTCCAACTGGACCCTGGCGAAGCCGCCGAGCGTGGGCACATCGCGCACCCGGGACGCGGCAATATCGATGCCGTCGGCCATGCCCCAGACCAGGTAGCCACCGCGGGTGTATTCGATCCGTTGCACCTCGCGACAAGCCGTCGCGTACTCTGAATCACTCGGCGCGGCAAGGGCTTTAATTGTAGCCGCATCGAATTCGGAATCCTTGAACGCGGTTTCGTTGCGATTGGAGCCCGAGGACATCAGCTTGGTCGCGAAGAACAGCGCGGAATCATTGGTGCCCCAGGAGACCGTGTACAGCGGTGCCTTCAACCAGGTCTGGTCGTAGAAGGTGTTCGGCTCCTGGGTCACGACATCGAGCCGCAGTCCGATATCGGCCAACTGGGTGGCGATCACCTTCGCCGATTCGACCTCACCGGGCGCCTCGGCTTTGGTGAGCAGCTGGTACCCGCGACCGGTATCGAACCCGGCCTCGCGCAGCAGCGTCTTCGCCCGATCCACATCGCGGGACCGCTGCGCAATGGTGTTGTCGTACAACGGATCACCGGTGCCGAGGATATCGTTGGCGACCGTGCCGTAACCCGAATGCACCCGATCGACCAGGGCCTTGCGATCGACGCCCAACCGAACCGCCTCGCGCACCCGAGCATCGGCGAACGGCCCGTCGGAGGTACGCATCGCGACCCCGACCATGGTGTCGTTCGGCCGCCGCACCACTCGCAGATCACCGCGCCCATCGGCGGTGCGTCCCGCGATCGCACCGACATTGGACGCCAGATCGATCTGCCCGCCGAGCACCGCATTCCCCAGCGACGTCACGCTGTCGAACATGGTCACCTCGATGGCATCCAGCAGCGGTACCGGACCGTGCCAGCGGTCATTGCGCACCAGCCGAGCATTGCCGTCCTGATAGGACTCCAACCGGAACGGGCCGGTGCCGATGGCCTTGGTGAAATCGGTGGTGTCCTTCTTGACGGTGAAGGTCATCAGCCGAACCAGCAGCGGCAGTTGGGAATTCGACTCGGGCAGCGCGATCACCACCCGGTTCGGGCCGTCGGCGGTGATGTCCTCCACGGCGGCAGGCATTTTCGACGCACCGCCGACGGTGCGCAGCCTGCGCAGCGACCACACCACATCCTCGGAGGTCACCGGGGTTCCGTCATGGAAGGTCGCACCGTCGGCAATGCCGAAGCTCCAGCGGCGACGCTGCGCATCGGATTCCCACCGGTTGGAAAGGCGCGCAGCAACATTCGGGTCGGCGCCCGGTACCGTGAGTGCGTCGTACACCAGCGAGGTGATAAGGAAGTCGCTGTCATTGCTGAGATTCGCGTGCGGATCGCGTTCGATGCGCGCCGCACTGCCGAGCGCACCGACCCGCAGGGTGCCACCGCGACGCGCGGGCCCGCCGGAATCGCCGCCGTCCGAGCACGCCGCGACCAACAGCACCGCGCCGACGCCCAAACCCGATCGCAGGAGTTGTCGTCGATTCCATTCCATGGTGCCGCCCTCCTCGAGCATTCGAGTTACCAGCGCGCGATCGCAAAACCGTAGCCAATCGAGCTAGGACAGGCTAGCCTAAGAGTGTTCCAGTCGTTGGACTTTGCTCCGCCGCAAGACTCAGGCGCCACCCCGAGATCGATGCCGCAAATTAGCCACAACCAGCAACATCGAGCCTTAACCTCAGTCATGCGCGCTTGCTATTTTTCCCGACTCGCTTAGGTAAGGCTTGCTTAAGTAATCCAGAGGCGCTAGCTTCGCAGATCGAATCGTCACAACCCCACTTTTCGACCGATGCGAAGAAGGGATTCCTGGTGAAAGGCGTTCTATCCGAACGTAAGACGCTTCACCCACTGGAAATCGAACGCCGCGAGCTGCCGACCGCCGCCGGATATGCGGTACGCGCGCTCGCCCGTGAGATATGTATCACATTCGACTCCCGGCCCGATGCCGCCGCGGATACCGCGCGCACGCTGACCGATCCGGCATTGCTCGAGCAAATCGATGCCCGCGTCGGCGAGTTGCCCGGTGCGGTGCGCGTCGCCATACGCCCGCCCGCCACCGCCGCCGGTGCCACCATCGTCGGCGCAGTGCCGTTGACCGATGCCGAATTCGGCCCGACACCGCCGAGTTGGGTCGAGGCGGCCCGCTGGAGCGGTGACGCCGAACGTCGCGCGAGCTCATTCGAACTCGATGTCGTCATGCTGCTGCTCGCCCGCAGCGCGGGTGAACCGTTCGGCTGGCGGGGCCAGCAGGGCGGACGTCTGGTCAACAACATCCTGCCCTCCCCCGGCCACGAGCACGAACAGTCGGGTGCGAGCAGTAAAACCCTGCTCAGCCCGCATACCGAGGACGCATTCCACCCGGACCGGGCCAATCTGCTGATGCTGGCGTGCCTGCGCAACCCGGACCAGGTCGGCACCACCGTCTCCTCGGTGCGCCGGACCGAGCTCTCCGCGGACGAGCGCCGACTACTGCGCGCGCCGACGCTGCCGATCCTGCCCGACGTCTCCTACGGCACCGGCCACGAGCGCTACCGCGCCACCCCGCTGCCGACCCTGTGGAATGCCGAATCAACCGATGACACTGCGGATTTGACGCTGCGCTACGATCCGGCATACACCCCGCTCGCCGATGCCGACGCGGAATTCCGGCTGGCCTATGCGCGCCTCACCGCGGAGCTAGAGCGCGTCTGCGTAACCGCCGCGCTCGCCCCTGGCGAACTCCTATTGGTGGACAACGACGTCGCGGTGCACGGTCGGGTACCGTTCACCGCGCGCTACGACGGCACCGATCGCTGGCTCAAGCGCGTCAATATCCGCCTGCCCGAACGACAACGGCGGGCCGCCGAGGCCGACGAAGATGGTTATGGGCAACGGATCGTCGCCCCGTTCCGAGCGGTGAGCAACCCGCCCGCGAGCGCTGGTGTACCGGCCCGGGCCACCGCCCGGACCGCAGTGAGGCTGGATACGACACAACATGATCGAGGAACCGTTGAGCACTCGTGACCGGAGCACACCACTGCGCGTGCTGAGCCGCAGCGACCTCGCGGACGTGCCCATCACGCCCGCCGATGTGGTGCGCGCGGTGGAGGAGGCGTATCTCGCCTTTGCCGCAGGCGATTCGGATAATCCGCGCAAACTCAGCGTGGCGAATCCGGATGGCTGGTCGGTGGCCTATGCCATGCTCGGGCGCGACGGCCGCCGCCGCGTGGTCGCGATGAAGACCTCCTACAAATTCGATCCCGGCCACGACCGGAGCACCAAGCGCTACTACACGACCATCACGCTCTATGACGACACCACCGGCGCGCCGATCGCGATGATGGACTGCGCCAGGGTCGGCGCGCTGCGCACCCCCGCGGTTTCGGCGCTGCTCGTGCGCGAGACCGCGCGCCGCGGCGCGGAGAGCGTACTGCTGATCGGTACCGGCACTCAGGGCCGAAATGCCCTGCCGCACTTGCTCGCCGCCAATCCGCAGCTGCGCAAGCTGATGCTCTATGGCACCCATCCCGAGGGCCTGACGGCGGTGCGCGACTATCTCGCCGCATACAATCCGCACGCGCTGCTGGAGACCGTCGAGGATCCGCGCGCGGCGGCCGGCGCCGCCGATGTGGTGCTGGCGACCGCGGGGCCGGGCACCGAGGTCGCGATCGAATCCGAGGATCTCGCACCGGGATCGACCGTCGTACTCGTCGGCTACGGACTGGCGCCCTCCACACTGGTCGACGCCGATCGCGTCGTCGCGACCAGCGCTGAGCAAATGACGCTGACCGGCACCGATATGGTCGGCCCCGACGGCAGGCTGCGACCGGTCGATGCCGAGCTGCCGCAGATCCTCACCCGCCACGCGATCGCCCGGCGCTCCGACGACGAACGGATCTTCGTCTACAACAGCGGGTTGGTGCTCACCGATATCGCCGTCGCGCACGCACTCGCCGAACGGGCCATTGCCGAGGGACGCGGCACGGAGGTGCCCCTATGGGACTAGACATCAGCGCCGTCGAGTTCGACAAGACGGTGCCCACCCTCGGCACCGCCGAACCCGACGGGACGCTGCTGTTCGACGACGGCTCGACCCGCGACAAGATCAAGCTGGACGATCACCCCACGAAGACAACCGGATCCGCGGATCCGGCCGTGCTGGCAACGGTGCGGGCACTGCTGAACATCTGCGCGACCCCGCTGCCCGCGCACACCGATAACTGGGAGCGCCGGTTACTCGCCGATCCGAATCTGCTCGGCGATATCGCCTTTGCGATCGGCGGACCGTTCCATGTCATGTCCCCGGCGCGAGTCGCGATGAATATCAACGGATTCCGGCAGGCGTTCGAGCGGGCCGGGGTGGATGGCGCGGTCTACTACGGCAAGAAGGCGAACAAGGCGGCCTGCGTTGCCCGTGCCTGCGCCGAAAATGGTGCGGGCGTGGATGTTTCGAGCGTCGGTGAGCTGACGGCGGCGCTGTCGCAGGGTATTCGCGGTGACGAGCTGATGGTGACCGGACCCGCCAAATCCGATGATCTGCTGTGGCTGGCGGTCCGGCACGGCGCAGTGATCGCGATGGACAGTCTCGGCGAGCTCGAACGATTGGCCGCATTCAGCACTCCGGCCGCGGCGGCCCGCGTACTGCTCCGGGTGCTGCCCACTGGATCGGCCAGCCGATTCGGCATGACCGCGGACGAACTGGACCGCGCGACCTCGATGATCGGCGCTTCCGGCACGGTCGGTCACGAATCGATTCGCCTGCAGGGCTTCAGCTTCCATCTCTCCGGATACGACGCGATCGCCCGCGCCGAACAGGCCGACGACCTGATCGCCCGCTGCCTGGACGCGCGCACCCTCGGACATCCGGCCGACACCATCTCCATCGGTGGCGGATTCGGCGTCGACTATGTCGCGGCCACGGCCTGGTCCGAATTCACCGAATGCGCGAACCGGCAATGGTTTCACGCGGGCAAGTCCTTCGACTCGTACTACCCCTACCACTTCCCCGCGCCCGGCCCGGCCATGCTGACCGCGATTCTGGAGCACAACGCTTTGGCAACGCGGTTGCGCGACAACGACATCCGGCTCGCCATCGAGCCCGGCCGAGCACTGCTCGACCAGGCCGGATCCACCGTGTTCCGGGTACAGGGCAGCAAAACCCGCCACGCCGACGGGCACCCTTACCAATTGCTCACCGTGGACGGCACCAGTCTGAGCCTGTCCGAGCAGTGGTTCGACAGCGAGTATCTGCCCGATCCGATACTGTGGCCGCCGCGCCCCGGCGAGCCCACCCCGACCTGCGTCGGGGCGGCCAGCTGTCTGGAATCCGACATGCTCAGCTGGCGGCGCATCCCGCTGCCGCGGCGGGCCGAGGTCGGCGATCTGCTGATCTACCCGAATACCGCCGGTTACCAAATGGATTCGAATGAGTCGGCATTTCACGAACTGCCGATTCCGCCGAAGGTGGTCCTGCACGACACCGGCGATCGGCTCCGCTGGACCCTCGACGCCGGATGATCCGGCACCCTGCCAACCCACACCCTTACAGCCCCGAACGAGGAGACCTCCATGCCGCTCGTCACGCGCGTGACGGATCTGATCGGCCGCACCCCGCTGTTCGAACTGGCGACCACCGCGACCGGCACCCGGCTGCTGCTCAAGCTCGAGCAGTTCAATCCGACGGGTGCGGCCAAGATCAGGATGGCGCGCGCCATGGTGGACGATGCCGAGCGCCGAGGTTTGCTGAGCGTTGGCGGGCATATTATCGAGTCGACATCGGGGAACACCGGGCTCGGCCTCGCGGTAGTAGCTGCCGAACGTGGGTATCGCTTTACCGCCGTGGTCGATCACCACGCATGTAATGACAAGCTGCGCGCGATGCGGGCAATGGGTGCGGAACTGGTATTCGTCGCCGATGAGGGCGACGACAACCTGGCCACCTCGGCGCGGGAGGACCTGGCCGAGGCGATGGCCGCCGCGCAATCGGACGCGTACTTCACCGAACAGCACAACAATGACGCCAATGCGGTCGGCTACTACGCCGTCGCCGAGGAGTTGCTGGAGGATGTGGAACGCGTCGATATCCTGCTCTCCGCGGTGGGCACCGGAGGTTCGCTGTTCGGCACCGCGACCCGCCTGCGCCAACTCGGCTGCACTCCGCGGGTGGTCGGCGTGGAACCCGTCGGCTCGATCGCGTTCGGCGGGCCGGGCGGCCCCTACTGGCAGTCCGGCACCGGCACCCCGCCCGGTGCCACCATCGGCACCGCCGTCGACTACTCGCTGCTCGACGAGGGCGTCAAAGTTTCCGATATCGCGGCCTTCGCCACCGCCCGCGCCGTCGCGGCCGAACTCGGACTGATGATCGGCGGCTCCGCGGGCGGCTCCGTGCACGCCGCGCTGACCCGTCTCGAAGACTTCCCGCCCGGCTCGACCGTGGTCACCCTCGTCTGCGACGGCGGCGAGAAGTACCTGGATACCGTGTTCGACGACGACTGGATGAGCGAGCGCGACCTCCTCGACGCCGCCGCCGAACGCGAAGTGCTCGAGATGCTCCACCGCTACGCTCCGGCCGCGCGCCAACGGCAACTGGTCGAGGTGCGATGACGGACACGCGCGCCGCGCTCGGATGCGGGGCCATCGGGATGGCACCGGATGCGATCGGCAACGGTTGCGCAATGCGCCGTTCTCCTGAAATGACCATCACGCACTTAGGAGTCGGGAGGCAGCCCGTGACGATCGGTTCCGAGATTCGTCCGATGGAGTTCGAATGGTGAATCTATCCGCGTTCCGTGCCGACGGACGGCAGCTCACGGCGTTGGCGGCGCCGATCGCGCTGACGCAGTTGGCGCAGATCGCCGTGTCCACCACGAATATCGCGCTGATGGGCACGCTCGGTGTGCGTGCGGTCGCGGCGGGTGGGCTGGCGATGGTGCTGTTCAACCAGATTCGCACCATGTGCGTCGGGCTGATCACCGGGACCGGTAATCAGATCGCGGGCTCGGTGAGTGCGGCGGGTAAGCGTGGCGAGTCCGCGGATCGGGAGGTTCGCGACATCGTGCGGTCGAGCTTCCTGATCGCCACCGTCGCCGGAATCATCGGTGGTGCGGTGCTGGTCGGACTCGGCTGGGCGCTGCAATGGCTCGGTCAGGACGCCGGGGTGCTGGCCGATGCGCGACCGCTGATGATCGCCCTCGCGCCGGGACTGCTGCCCTGCCTGTGGTTCCAGGTGCTGCGCCAGTACACCGTCGGCATGCAACGCCCACAGGCGCTGCTTGTGGTCACCCTTGGCTCGGTGGCGCTGAATCTCGTACTGGCCCTTGCCTTCATCCACGGCTGGGCCGGGCTGCCCGCGCTGGGGCTGACCGGCATCGGCATCGCGACCTCACTGGTCTTCCTGCTCACCTTCGGCAGCTTCCTGGCGATGGTGCGCGCCGATGCCGAACTCGGCACCACCCTGCCGCTGCGGCCATGGCCGGTGCACACCCCGACCATCCGGGCCGAATTGAAGCTCGGCACGCCGATCGCACTCACCTACGGTTCCGAGGCGGGCATGTTCTCGGTGCTCGCCCTGGTGATGGGCAGTATCGGACCGGCCGCCCTGGCCGCACACAATGTCGTCTACCAGATCATCTACATCGTCTTCCAGATCGCGATCGGCCTGTCCCACGGCGCGTCCATCCTGGTCAGCCATGCCGTCGCCCGCGACGAATACGGCCACGCCCGCGCATCGGCCTGGCTGGCACTGCAGCATGCGGGCATTGTCGCCGCGGTCACCGGCGTGGTCTATATCGTCGCGCCCAAGCTCGTGCTGGGCCCCTTCCTCGAACCCGGTGACACCGCGACGATCGAATTGGCCCGCTCGCTGCTGCTCATCGGCATCGTGCTCCAATTCTTCGATGCCGCACAGAACATCGGCACCGGCCTGCTGCGCGGTCTGAAGGAGACCAAGGCGGGCTTCCGGCTGTCCCTGGTCGGCTACTGGCTCGTCGGCCTGCCCACCGCCCTCCTGCTCGCCTTCCCCCTCGGCCTCGGCGCCGCTGGGGTCTGGTGGGGCCTGACCGCGGGCCTGGCCACCACCGCCGCCCTCATGCTCCGCCGCTACTTCACCCTGCTCGACACCGCCGAACAAGCTCGCCCCCATCCCCTCCCCCAATCCCTGCCCACCCCCACCTGAGGGCCCCATCGAAGTCCGCGCCCGTGGTCGGGGTCCGCACCGCCGGTGCCGGACCCCGACCACGGGTGCGACTCGTGACCGCCCGCGGCGCGCCCGCCACGCACGGCGCACCATCACGCACACCCGCGCTCGCGCGAAATACCTCACTTTTCTCGGCATCCCTCCCCCTTTGTAGGCGTAGCCACCGGTGTGGACCCGACAGTGCTGCGACTCTCGACCACTCACCGCCAGCGCCGCCGCCCCGCTATCGCGCACGCCCGCGCTCACGCGAAATACCGCACTTTTCTCGGGGTTTGCAGCACTTACGACGGCCCCGCACGGGTGCGGATCCCGACAAGGGGTGCAGCTACGAGGCTTTTGGATGGGCGGCGGAAAGTGTTGCGCAGCAACCTGATAGCGTGCCGGAATGCGGCAGAGCCTGGCATTGAGTTGTGAGCGGGTCTCCGCTGAACTGCTGGACCATTTCGACGGCGTCGGCATGGTGCGCGGCGAGTACGTATTCCGCGCCGCCGGGAAATACCCGACGCCCGAATCCGTTTCGGGTTATCTGGTGCCCTATCTGCGCCATATCGCCAAACGCGCGACCGGAACCATCTGGTATCGCACCATGGAGGCCGATACCGCCGAATGCAACATCCTCGACGGCGTCGAAGAGATCATCATCGAGCCGAACAAACTTCTCGGCCTGCGCGGCATTCGCCGGGCCCGCCGCTTTCCCGACGCATTCGTCGCGGAACTCGAGGGCATCGCGCAGGTGCGCGACGAGGGCGCGGATATCGGCGTGCTGTTCCCCTTCGTCACCTATGTCGACGAATTGCAGTGGGCCATCGAGCAAACCAGGGCCGTTATCGGCGAGTGCCCGATGGCCACCATGATCGAGATCCCGTCACTGCTGCTCGAGGTCGATCGCGTTGTCACCACCGGGGTGTCACGAGTGGTGATCGGCTGCAACGATCTGTCCTCGCTGTTACTCGGCCAAGACCGCGCCACACTGCGACCGGTGCGCCCCGTTCCGCCGCTGCTGCGCGCGATCGAACGGGTCACCATGGTGGCCGCGGCCGCGGGCGTGCGGACCGCGGTGGCGGGCTATCTGCATCCGGACCTGGTCGCGGCCTGTGCCAACCTCGGCGTCGACGAATGCGTACTGCACTACTCCGACCTCCCCGAACTGCTGGGTGACCAGTTCGCCGAGCTGCCGGATCTGGATGTGCTGCAAGCGATCAAGCGCAAGACCCGCGCCGCGATCGCGGTGTTCGAGGCCGAGCGGGCGGCCGGCTCCGATCCCGACCACCCGCAGGCCTATCAGACGTTGACGCCGTAATCGCGGGCGATACCCGCGAGTCCGGAGGCATATCCCTGACCGATGGCGCGGAACTTCCACTCGTTGCCGTACCGGTACAACTCCCCGAACACCATGGCGGTCTCGGTGGACGCATCCTCGGTGAGGTCGTACCGGGCCAGCTCGGCGCCCGTGGTCGCGTCCACCACGCGAATGTAGGCATTGCGGATCTGCCCGAACGACTGTCCCCGCGCATCGGCGTCGTGAATGGAGACCGGAAAGAAGATATTGGTGATCGCCGGTGGCGTCGCCGCCAGGTCGACATTGATCACCTCGTCATCGCCTTCGCCCTCGCCGGTGAGATTGTCACCGGTGTGCTCGATCGTGCCCTCGGGCGAGCGCAGATTGTTATAGAACACGAAGTGCTGATCGGAGAGCACCCGCTGATTCGACCCGGTGGCGAGCGCACTCGCATCGAGGTCGTAGTCGGCCCCGGTGGTCGTTCGCACATCCCAGCCCAGACCCACCGCTACCTTGGTGAGGTTGGCCGCCTGCTTCGACAGCGAGACATTTCCGCCTTTGGCCAATGTGACGCTCATGATCCCCTTCCATTCGACGCGTTCGCGCCGCCTTTCACCTTCACGATTATTACTCTGTCCCGGACATGTTGCGCCGGTTCAGTTCTGGTCGGCCGATCCTTTCGAGCGACCTGCAAGCAGTCGTCAGCGGCCTGGTCGAATGACTATGAGCAGTCGCCAGCGGCACCTTTTCGAGCGACCCGCGAGCGGTTGCTAATCAGCCCACGCACGCAGCGTCCGCACGCGCCCTTCGAGCGCATGCAGTTCGCTCGCATCGAGCACGGTGCGCTCGATACCGTTCGCCACCGCGAATGCCGACTGCCGGTGATCGTCGATCACCTCGACATCGATCCGCACCGCCACATAGTCTGTCGCGCCGGGCATTTCCTCGGCGATGACCTGCGCCCGACCCCGCGCGCACAGCGCGACGTTGCCGCCGCCGAGAATCAGCAGGGCGACATCGGGCCGCTCCCGCAACCGGGCCAGCGAACCGCGATCGAATTTGAGGCTGATCAGAATCCGCCGGTCACCCGCGCGCACCGGCCAGGAGACCGGGATCGCATGTGGCGCTGGATCGGTGGTGACCAACACCGCGATCGTCTCCTGGGGCCATTCCGGGAGCACGTCCAGTTCAGGATGATCGGTCGAGTGGTCTTGACGTTGCACAGGGCTGGCTCCGGCTGCCATCTTCGTCACCTCATGGATCGCGGCAACGCGGCGGGCTGTGCCGCGTCGGTTGCAAGTCTAAGGTGCTGTGTCCCTTGTCCGCTGGCGCTGCGACCTTTGTCCGAAGTGCTCTCAGGCACCTCTCAGGACACCAGTGCGGCGGCGCTGGAGATGGGCAGGGCCTTGGCCCAGTCACGGGCCATATCCCTGACGCGAATCTCCGATGACGCGTCATGTCGACCGTGCGCGCCGATCTGGGCGGCTCCGCGGGCCGTGAGCAGTTCGGCGGCGATCTCACCGCCGCGATTGAAGGTGTCGCCGTAGACCGAGTCGCCGAGGCCGAAGACCGCGAACTTCAGTCCCGTGAGGTCCGGCTTGCGGGCCGCGAGCGCGTCGAAGAAGGGTTCGGCGCCGGTCGGCAAGTCGCCGTCGCCATAGGTCGAGCAGATGACGACGTGGAAGTCACCGATGTCCAGATCGTCGATATCGAAGTCGGTCATATCGTGGACCGAGACGTCGTGGGCAGCCGCCAGCTCACCCGCCACGCACTCCGCGGCGGCCTCGGCCGTGCCCATCTCCGAACCGAACAGAATGACCACCCGCACTTCCGCGCTCCTTCCTCGGGGGATTATACGGTAAGGCTACCCTAATTTCATCGGGACAATCGTACCCAGCAGGCCGTCCGGGACACCAGCCCTCGCGTCCGGATTGACGGGTCGACACGGTCGATGCATCATTTCTGACAGCACCCTGTTCATCAGGGACTTCTCCATCCGTCGGCCAATGACTGTCCGGCCCGGCGTGCTGTTTCCGATCACGCTCGGCCGCTGTGCCGTGCCCGAACCGACAGCACTCCCCACAAAGACGCGATGGCGTCCGGCCGTGAGTGAGGTGAGAACGACATGGTGTACCGATCGTCTGAGACTCGGCTGATCACTTCGTTCCTGCACTACGGCCTGGTCCCGAACTTCTGAATTCGGCCGCGCCGGGCGCGGCATCCGAGGACGGCGTCGATGGCGCCGCCCGGAGCACTGCCCGGGTTGTTGCGCGGTACCACGGGACATTCGACACAAATTCGGACGCGGAGCAGACACATGGTTGATATGGGGGCAATGGATTCCGGAGCGGTCGATATGGTCGCATGGCCGACGGCGGGCAATCTCGTCGTCTCGCCCGCGATGCTGGACGACCTGGGATATCTGCGGGGCGAGTTGGCGGCCGCGGAGGTGCCGTTCCTGCTCATCCGCGATAGCGAACATCGGCTCGCATTAGCGGCGGATGCGGCGCACCGGGCGATGGTGCGCCGGGTAACCGCCGCCGCGATCGCCACGGGTTTCGCCTGTAATGAAGTGCTGCACAACGTTCTCCGATTCAGTCGCGACGCCGATCCGGCGCATTACGTGGATCTCGAGCTGTGGGAATACCACGGCGACACCGTCGAATGCCCGCGCCCGAACGCCTTCACCCGCAATGTCTTCGATCTCGCCGATGTCGAGCGCACGGAAATCCGGCTGTTCGATCGCCATTGGCCGACGCTGACCGATATGTTCGCGCCGCAGCCGACCGATGTCGGATTCGATATCGATCTGGTGTTCTCCTGGGTGGACGGCTCCGATCCCGAATTCCGCACCCGCCGTGCGGGAATGCTGGCCCAGGTGGTGGTCGGCGAGGGCGATGACGCCGATGCCAGAATCCGCCAGATCGATGAACTGAAGTACGCCCTGCGCTCGGTATACAAGAACGCGCCGTGGATCCGCCGGGTCTTCATCGCCACCGACTCGCCGGTGCCGCACTGGCTCGACGAGCATCCGCGGGTGACGGTGGTGCGCGCAGTCGATCACTTCAGCGATACCAGCGGGCTGCCAACCTTCAATTCCCATGCGGTGGAATGCCAACTGCAGCATATCGATGGACTCAGCGAGCACTTCCTGTATTCCAACGACGATATGTTCTTCGCGCGGCCGGTGCGCCCGTCTACGTTCTTCAGCCCCGCCGGGGTGAGCCGGTTCGTCGAGGCGGGTACCCGGATCGGGCCGGGCCGAAATAACGAGCGGCGCAGCGGTTTCGAGAATGCCGCGCGGGTGAATCGGGAAGTGCTGGCCGGGCGGTTCGGACATGTCATCACCCGGCATCTGGAGCACACCCCGGTTCCATTGCGACGCAGCGTATTACTCGAGATGGAGCAGGAATTCGCGGCCGATTTCGCGCGTACGCGGGCCAGCAGATTCCGGGCGGCCACCGATATCTCGGTGACCAACTCGCTGTATCACTATTACGCGATGCTGACCGGACGGGCCGTGCCCCAGGAGATGGTGCGGATGCGCTATGTCGACACCACCAGCCAACGCGGGCTCGCGCTGCTCGCCGGACTCGCCGAACAACGCGACGTCGACTTCTTCTGCCTCAATGACGGCAGCTTCCCCGAGGTCGCCGAGGCGGACCGGGTGCGCGCGGTCTCAGAGTTCCTGTCCGGCTACTTCCCGAACCGCGCGCCATGGGAACGGGTCAGTGCACGGCCTCGTCATCAGATTCCGGACTCTGCTCCGGGCGCCGGATAACTCGTGGAATGCGGGCGGCGGGCGGGATCACGATGCCCTCCTCGGCCAGCTTGCGCGCCGCCTCCTCCCGGGTGGCCGGGGAGCCGACGGTCGGGCCGCGATCGATCGGGACCACCGAGTGGACGATGGTGTCCGGGTAGATGTGCACGTAGTTGAAGGCCTGCGCGCCGTCGCGGCCGCGCAGGCCGCCCTCGGCGACGGCCAGATCCTGGCTGTAGCAGGTCGCCGAGGCCACCGAAACCGGAATGCCCGCGAAGGTGGCGCTGGTCGAAAAGTGCAGGTGCCCAGCCAGAATCGCGCGCACATCGCTGCCGTCGAGCACATCGGCCAGCCTGCGCTGATCACGTAATTCCACGGTCACCGCGAGGTCGAGCACGCAGGGCACCGGTGGGTGGTGCATGGCCAGGATCGTGCCGAACGGGGCGGGTTCGGCCAGCACCGAGCGCAGCCAGGCCAACTGCTCGTCGCGGATCTCGCCATAGTGGTGGCCGGGAACGGTGGTGTCCAAGGCGATGATCCGCAGACCGTCGATCATGTGCACCCGGTCCAGTGGCTTCGTCGACGGGTGCTCACCGAGCAGGGTCCGGCGCAGCTCACCGCGATCGTCATGATTGCCGGTGACCCACACGATGGGCGCGCGCAATTGGCGCGCGAAAGGCTCGACCATGGCGCGCAACTTCGCGTAGGCGTCCGGTTCGCCCTGATCGGTGAGGTCACCGGTGAATACCAGCGCGGTGGGCCGGATCCGGCTGGCCGCAGCCTGGTCGAGCAACTGTCGCAATCGCTGATCGGCGTCCACATCGCCATAGAGCGCGCCGTCGCCGCCGATCAAATGGGTATCGCTGAAATGGAACAGCACGTGATTCGGTCGCGGGTGCTCCGCGACTCTGCTGATGGGCACCGAACCGAACGTCCTTCCCCGGCGGATTTGCCCGCCATTGGCTTCGGGTTCCATCGCCAGGATAGCGAAGACCTATTGACAGGCTTCCCGACGCACGGTGACAACATGCTTGCGGGTAGATGAGAGTTCGGTGTCGATCACCCTATGGCATCCCCAGAGCAACCTGCGGCACGCCAGCGTATTCCGATCCCGCACAATGGCTCGCATCCGAAGGAGGGTGGCGATCTCAGCGCGTGCCGAGGGCGTCGGCGGTGCGCAGGGCGTCGAGGACCATTGGTGCGTCGACGGTGAAGGGCTCGTTGTGGATGGTTTCGCCGGGGGCGATGGCGCGTTCGGCGATCGCGGTCAGGATGCGGGGATCGGCGTCGGCCAGGCCGAGTGCGGCGAAGGTGGTCGGCAGGCCGACCGTTGTGCAGAATTCGAGGACCGTTGAAATCTCTGCGGCGGGTGCGCCTTCCAGTACCAGTTGGGTGAGTACGCCGAAGGCGACCTTTTCGCCGTGTAGGTAGGGGTGGGTTTGTGGGGCGGCGGTGAGGCCATTGTGGATGGCGTGGGCGGCGGCGAGGCCGCAGGATTCGAAGCCGATGCCGGAGAGCAGGGTATTCGCCTCGACTATGCGCTCGAGTGCCGCAGTGACGGTGTGGTTGCGGACCGCGGTCAGGGCTTGGGATCCGTCGGCGAGCAGGGTGCGGTAGCAGAGTTCGGCCAATGCGGTGGCGCTGCGGGTGGAGGCACCGCCGCGCATATTCCGCACCCGTGCGGCACTGCAGGTCCGCGCCTCGAACCAAGTCGCCAGCGCATCACCCATCCCCGCAGTGAGCAGCCGAGCCGGAGCCTGCGCAATGGCGGAGGTATCCACCAGCACCATCGCCGGATTCCGCCGCACCAACTGATAAGCCTCGAATTCCCCACTGTCGGTGTAGATCACCGACAATGCACTGCACGGCGCATCACTGGACGCCGCCGTCGGACAGCTGATCATCGGCAGATCCAGATCATCGGCCACCGCCCGCGCCGTATCGAGCACCTTGCCGCCCCCCGCCCCCAACACCACGGTGCTCCCACTGTCCTGCACCGCCGCGGTCACCCGCGCGATCTCCGCCCGACTGCACTCACCCCCGGACCGATGCACCGAATACTCGATCTTCGCCTCGGTAAGCGACTCCCGCCAGGTATCGGCCAACAACCGATACGCACTACCCCCCGCCACAATCGTCACCGGCCCCCCGATCCCCAACCGTGTCATCTCCGCCCCTAGCACCGCAGTAGCATCCCGCCCCTGTACGTAATGCCCCGGCGAAGAGAACACGCTCAGCATCTGCCATCTCCTGATCCCGGACACCCACCAGTAGCGCCGAATCACGCGCACCACCGCTGCCCGACAGCCGTTCTGATATCGCAACGCTACGCGCCTCACATCCCGACCGGCCCCGGTTGAGCCACGCGGAATCGGCGCCATGGGGAAAGGGCTCGCTGCAGTTCCCTACTCGATAGACTGGCGGGGTGACCGCAGCCCACGATTACGAAGAGGTCCATCGTCTGGTGGATCGGATGTCGCCTGCTCAGGTGCGCCGATTGCGGCTACTGGTGACCGAGGATCCCGAGCTGACACCGGTCGCCCCTCCGACACAACCCGCCGATCACCCCGGTGAGCAGCCTCGCCGTCGGTCACTGGGGTTCATCGGCACACTCGATGCTGAGCCCGATCTAGCCGAGCAGTCCGCACAGTCTGTGCGGAAGGGCTTGGGCGGCGAGTGATCATCCTCGACACTGGACAATCGTCGCCGCGATCAATACACGTGACAACCGTCACGCAGAATGCGCCGAGCTGCTGCAGACAGCCGCAGGCCCACTCATCGTCCCTGCTCCGGTCTTGACCGAGGTCTGCTACTTGCTCGAGCAGCGCAGCGGAACTCACTCAGAAGCGCTATTCATCGCGGCGCTGCTCGATGACGACCTCGTGCTAGAGCCTTTGACTCATGCCGATCTGCGCCGGGTTCATGAGCTGATTCTCAAATATGCCGACTTTCCGTTGGGGGCCGTCGACGCATCTGTGGTCGCGATAGCCGAGCGCTTGGGGGCAGTCGACGTCGCGAGGCTGGATGTGGCACATTTCCGAGCGGTCAGGCCCCAACATGCGAAGGCGTTCAACCTGTTTCCCAGAGTCTAGGTCGCGCTACCGCAGCCAGTATTTGTACCAATCATCGGCTGACAGCGGGGCACGTTCGCCCCGCGCGGCCTCGGCGGCATCTTCCGCCGCGCGGATTTCGGAGGCGAAGGTCAGCGTTGCCTTGCGGAGGCGTTCTTCGGCGCTGTCCGTGCCGCCGAGGTGGATGACGCGCAGTTCGGCGGGGATGAGGTCTTCGGGCAGGCCCGCCTTGAGGCTGCGGGAGCGGATCTTTTCGGCGAGGGCGAGGGCGGGTTGGGCCATGGCTATGCCGTCGAGGCAGGAGCGGCGGGACTTTTCGGCGGATTTGCGTTCGTCCCAGGCCTTTTCCTGGGCGGCGATCTTTTCGGCGACGGTAGCCGCCGGATCGATGGGCTCGTCGGCGAGGTGGGGGCTGCGGTTGACGAGTTTGGCGACAAGCGCCGCGGCGACATCGTCGACGGTGAATTCGCCTGCGGCCTGGGCGATTCGGGAGTGGAACAAGACCTGCAGCAGCAGGTCGCCGAGTTCCTCCTTGATGGTTTCGGCATCGTTGTGCTGGATGGCGTCGAGGAGTTCGTAGGTTTCCTCGAGCAGGTAGGGGCGCAGCGAGTCGTGGGTCTGGGTTACCTCCCAGCCGCCGAACTTCCACAGGCGGTCCATGACCTCGACGGCTCCGGCCAGACCGGCCGCCACCACAGCGGCATCGGTGCGGCCGGATTCATCGGAGGCCGATCCTGCGTCCCGGCCCCCGTTGTCGGTTCGTCCGGAGTCGGCGTCGGTGGGACCGTTGCCGTTGGACTCCCGGTGATCGACGCCGTTCGCCTTACCCGCCGCGGCGGCATGTCGGGCGGCCCGCAGCACGGCCTCATCACGATCCGAACTCATCGAGCCGCGGCCTCGGTGGCAACCCGGAGTTCGACGAAGCCCTTCGGCTTTCCGTCCAACTGGAGCAGCAGGTCGGCCACGAATTGCAGCAGCACCAGATCGCGGACCCGGTCCGCACCGACACTGTCCTGCACCCGGGGCAGCGGCAACTGCACGACACCGCTGGCGGCGCGATAGCCCGCACTGGGATACAGACGCTTCAAACGCATCTGCCTGGAATCGGGCAGACTCAGCGGCGAAACCTTCAATGTGGTTCCGGTGACCGCGATTTCGGTGACCTCGTACTCCCGGGCGAGCAGCCGCAGCTTCGCCACCGAGACCAGCCTGCCGACCTCGACCGGCAGCGGTCCGTAGCGGTCAACGAGCTCCTCGACAACCGACTCCAGCGCCGGATGATCTTGTGCGGCGGCCAGCTTCCGATAGGCCTCCAGGCGAAGCCGGTCGCTGGTGATGTAGTCGGGCGGAATATGCGCGTCCACCGGGAGGTCGATGCGCACCTCCTTGACCTCCTCGGTGGTGATCGGCTTGCCATCAGCGGCGGCGCGATACGCCTCCACCGCCTCACCGACCAGTCGCACGTACAGATCGAACCCGACACCGGCCACGTGACCGGACTGCTCCGCGCCGAGCACATTTCCGGCACCGCGAATTTCGAGGTCCTTCATGGCAACGGCCATACCCGCACCGAGATCGGAGTTCTGTGAAATGGTGGCGAGCCGGTCGTAGGCCGTCTCGGTGAGCGGCTTCTCCGGCGGGTAGAGGAAATACGCGTACCCGCGCTCCCGGCTGCGGCCGACCCGGCCACGCAACTGGTGCAGCTGCGAAAGACCGAGGGCGTCGGCACGTTCCACGATCAAGGTATTCGCATTCGAGATATCGAGACCGGTTTCGATAATGGTCGTGCAGACCAGCACATCGAATTCACGCTCCCAGAAACCCTGCACGGTCTGTTCGAGCATGTCCTCGTTCATCTGGCCGTGCGCGACCACCACCCGCGCCTCGGGCACCAGATCCCGAATCCGCTTGGCCGCCTTGTCGATCGAAGACACCCGATTGTGCACATAGAAGACCTGGCCATCGCGCAGCAGTTCGCGCCGAATGGCCGCGGTGACCTGCTTGTCGTTGTAGCCGCCGACGTAGGTGAGCACCGGATGACGCTCCTCCGGCGGGGTAAGAATGGTCGACATCTCGCGGATGCCGGCCAGACTCATCTCCAGGGTGCGCGGAATCGGGGTGGCCGACATGGTCAGCACGTCCACGTGGGTGCGCAGCGCCTTGATGTGCTCCTTGTGCTCGACACCGAAGCGCTGTTCCTCGTCGACGACGACCAGGCCGAGATCCTTCCACCGCAAGCCGGTCTGCAGCAGGCGGTGGGTGCCGACCACGATATCGACGGAGCCCTCCGCCATCCCCTCCAGCACCGCACGGGATTCGGCCGGATCGGTAAAGCGCGACAGTCCCTTCACGGTCACCGGGAATCCGGCGACGCGTTCGGTGAAGGTCTGCAAATGCTGCTGCGCCAGTAGGGTTGTCGGCACCAGCACGACGACCTGCTTACCGTCCTGCACCGCCTTGAACGCGGCGCGCACCGCGATTTCGGTCTTGCCGTAGCCGACATCACCGCAGACCACGCGGTCCATCGGGACCGCCTTCTCCATATCCGATTTCACCTCGGCGATGGCGGTCATCTGGTCGACGGTTTCGGTGAACGCGAACGCGTCCTCCATCTCCTTCTGCCACGGACTGTCCGGACCGAACGCATGCCCCGGCGCGGCCTGGCGCGCCGCGTACAGCTGCACCAGTTCACCGGCGATCTCGCGAACCGCCTTGCGCGCCTTGCGTTTGGTATTCGCCCAGTCGGAGCCGCCGAGTTTGGACAGGCTCGGCATCTCGCCGCCCACATAGCGCGAGAGTTGATCGAGCGATTCCATCGGCACGAACAGGCGGTCGCCGGGCTGGCCGCGTTTGCCGGGTGCGTATTCGATGACGAGGTATTCGCGCCGGGCCCCGCCGACGGTGCGCTCGATCATCTCCACGAACCGGCCGATGCCGTGCTGATCGTGCACGACCATATCGCCCGCGCTCAGCGCCAGCGGGTCGACCTGGTTGCGGCGCTTGGCCGGAAGTCGCTTTCCCTCCGCCGGTGCGGTGACCCGGTTGCCGGTGAGGTCGGATTCGGCGACCACGACCAGCCCGGCGTCGTCGAAGATCAACCCGTCGTGCAGCGAACCACACAGCACACCGACCAGTCCGGGCGTCGGCTCGGCTGCGGCCGCCAATGCGGCGGCGGGCACCTCGGCATCGGCGAGCCGTTCCAGAATGCGTTGCGCCGTACCGTGACCCGCGACGACCACCACCGCGCGTCCGCCGGTGAGCACATGCGCGCGCAGTGACGCGAAGATCGTCGCCACCAGTTCATCGGAACCGCGCGCCGCCGGACCGGCCTGCACCGGCAATACCACCTCGGCGGGATCGCCGGATGTCAGCGGGCTCAGACTCCACCAGGGCAGGCCGTGCTGGTTTGCGCTGTCATGGATTTCGGGCAGCGCGCGGTAGCCGGAAGCGGCCAGATCGAGCCCGTGTCCGCCGAGTGGAGCCGCGCCACCGAAGGAAGCGGCGGTCCAGGAGGCCTCCAGGAATTCCTCGCCGGTACGCACCAAATCCGCCGCGCGCGTGCGGATCTTTTCCGGATCGCACAGCAGCACCTGGGTGCCGTCCGGCAAAACCTCGGTGAGCAGCCGCAATTCGCCGGGCTGGAGCACCGGGAGCAGCGCCTCCATACCCTCGACCGGAATGCCCTGGGCCAGCTTCTCCAACATCTCGACCAGCGCGGCATCGGCGGCATTCGCCGCCGCGACCTCGGCGGCGCGCTCGCGCACGGCCGGGGTGAGCAACAGTTCTCGACACGGCGGCGCTACGACCACATCCGCCGTCACATCGGTCAGCGACCGCTGGTCGGCCACCGCGAAGGGCCGCAGCTCGGTCACCTCATCGCCCCAGAACTCCACGCGCACCGGGTGATCCGCGGTCGGCGGGAAGATGTCGAGGATGCCGCCGCGCACGGCGAACTCACCGCGCTTGCCGACCATGTCGACCCGGGTATAGGCGAATTCGACCAGGCGCATGAGCAATTCGTCGAAATCGAATTCGGCGCCGACGCGCAGCACGATGGGCTCGATATCGCCGAGGCCCGCCGCCATCGGCTGCATCAGGGAACGAACGGTGGTCACCACGACGCGCAGCGCAACCGGGAACACCGAATCCGCGGGATGCGCGAGCCGCCGCAAAACCTGCAGCCTGCGTCCCACGGTGTCCGCACCCGGCGACAGCCGTTCATGCGGCAGCGTCTCCCAGGACGGGAACTGCGCGACCGCCGCGCCGAATATCTCCTCGAGTTCGACCGTCAGATCATCGGCCTCTCGCCCGGTCGCCGTCACCACCACCAGCGGCCGCTGCGCCGCGATGGTCGCCGCGACGAACGGTCGCACCGCCGACGGGCCGACCAACTCGACCGGCGACTTGCCGACCAGGTCAGCGACGGTTCGCATGGCGGAATCGGCCCCGGCCACCGCGGCCAGTCCCGCGAGAGGTGGACGGTGGGTGGGCATCGAACACTCCCTGAGCTCAGGTTGGTTTTCCGGATGGCCAACCGAGTCTAATCATCACTGCTCCCCCGCCTCCCCGAGCCTCTTGCCGGTCGTGGGTGGCACGTCAGTGTCGTCGGCACCGGACAACCTACCAATGCACGGTGACACCGTCGTCGCGTGGACCGTGCGGACCGACCTACGGGACGTAGCGGCGCAGGCGACGGGCGGCGAATTCGCGGAAGTAGGAGAGCTTCTCCTGCGGCACGATCGAGGGCAGCAGAAAGTACCAGGCCCGTTCCATTCGGGTCGCCATCTGATCCATGGAATCGGTGCCGACCGCGGTGATGTGCACGCCCGCGGTCATCTCCTGGAGCAGCAGGCCGATCACCTCGGCGTCCAGGTCGGCCTCCAGATCGCCCTGGGCAATGGCCCGCTCGGACAGAACTCGGTAGGTATCGCCCCAGGTCTTGGCGATATTGTCGCCCTGGGCGCCGCGATAGTCGCCGATCTGATGGGTCAGCTTGAGCATCGCGCCGACCATCGGATCGTTCATGGATAGGTCGGCGACGACATAGGTGATCCCGATACATGCCTCGAGTGCGGGCACTCTCGGATCGAAGAAGCCCTGGCAGGAACTGACCAGGCGCTCATTGCCCTGGTCGACCACGGCGCGCGCCAGTTCTTCCTTCGAACCGAAGTGAAAGTACAAGGCGCCCTTGGTCACGTTCGACTGCGCGATGATCTCGCTCAGGCTCGCATTCGCATATCCCAAGCGCAGAAAGACATCGGCAGCACCCGCAAGGACGGAATCGCGGGTGATCTCCGCGCGCGCTTGCCTAGCCATCAGATCCGCCTGTCATCCCTAAAACCAGCCATCCTGAAGTAGACCGACATCCCGAAGTAGACCGACTTACCGCCCGAACAGCACCCAGAGGATGGGTGAACCGTACCACCAGGTGGGCGCCCGCCAGCGAATTCGAGCATTCGGACGGGCATACTGCGCAATTCACTGGCTACCAATGCGGTCAGTCTCCCGTACCGGCGCGCCATTCCGAGCTGAGCTGCGGATGGGCTTCCAAATGACTGAGCCCGTTCCAGCACAGGTTGACCAGATGTGCCGCCACAACCTCTTTCGACGGTTTGCGCTCGTCCAACCACCAGGTCGCGGCGGTCGACACCATGCCGACCAGTGCCTGCGCGTACAGACCGGTCAGACTGGTATCGAATCCGCGGCGCTCGAAATCCCCGCCGAGGATATGCGCGACCTGATTGGTGGCCTCATTGAGCAGACTCGAGTAGCGCCCCTCGGCGGTGGCTGCAGGCTGGCCGCGCACCAGGATTCGGAATCCGTCGGTGCGTTCCTCGATATAGGTCAGCAGCGCGAGCGCGACCTGTTCGAGCCGGATCCGGGACCGATTCTGGGTCAGCGAGGAGGTGATCATATCCAGCAACATCGACATCTCGCGGTCGACGACCACCGCGTAGAGCCCCTCTTTGCCACCGAAATGTTCGTACACCACGGGTTTGGAGACCTGGGCCCGCTGCGCGATCTCCTCGATCGATGTCGCGTCGTACCCCCGCTCGGCGAACAACGCGCGACCGATCTCGATCAACTGCTGGCGCCGCTGCGTTCCCGTCATCCGCGGTCGGGACACCTTGGGCGGCTCACCCGAAGACACCGTGCTCCTCCGCCTCTCCGCGTCTCTTGCCGGTCGTCGAGCGCAACCAGGCTTTCGCTGCGGGCCGAAGGTCGCGTACGAGGCCGGGTTCTGGGCGTCCCCGACGAGTTACCCATGTACGTGCGAAATCAGTCGGCACCGTCCCAGACGTTATCAGTGGCGCACGGACCCAATTCCACCCGGGAGTTCGACGAATCGGCGGTCCGCATGCGAGGATTCATGCCGTGCCGCTGGCGCAGCGGCGGGTTCCGCAAGATCCGCCGGTGTGACAATCCGCCGTAGTGTAATGGCAGCACCTCTGATTTTGGTTCAGATAGTTCAGGTTCGAGTCCTGGCGGCGGAGCACATCGGCACGATGGCTTATCGTTGGCCGCGCACATCACTGGCACGATGACAGGCAGCCGAGGGAGATCCATGCCACAGCAGACCGCCGTCGTCGTTCTCGCAGCCGGTGCCGGGACGCGAATGCGGTCGAAGACTCCTAAAGTGCTGCATTCGCTGGCCGGTCGAAGCATGCTCGCGCACGCGCTGCATGCGGCCAACGAGATCGACCCCGCGTTCCTCATTACCGTGGTGGGGCACGACCGGGAACAAGTCGGCGCAGCGGTCGCCGACGTCGCCGCCGAACTGGGCCGCGACATCACCACCGCCATCCAGGAAGAACAGCTCGGTACCGGCCACGCGGTGCAGTGCGCGCTGGCGTCGGTTCCGGCGGATTTCACCGGTGACCTGCTGGTCACCTCCGCCGACGTGCCGCTGCTGGATGGGCACACCCTGTCCGCGCTGCTCGACGAGCACCGCAGTTATCCAGAACGCTCCGCGGTCACGGTGCTGACCTTCGTACCGGACGACCCGAACGGCTACGGCCGCATCGTCCGCAATGCCAAGGGCCAGGTCATCGAGATCGTCGAACACGCCGACGCCACCCCCGAGCAGTCGGCGATCACCGAGGTCAACTCGGGTGTCTACGCCTTCGACGCGGCGGTGCTGCGCACCATGATCGGACGCCTGTCCACCGCCAATGCCCAGCACGAGCTGTACCTGACCGACGTGCTGCGGCTGGCCCGCGAGGCCGGACATCCGGTGCACGGCGCCCGGCTGCTGGACGCGGCCAAGGTCACCGGCGTCAACGACCGGGTGCAGATGTCGGAGGCGGCGCGCACCCTCAACCGCTACATCCTGGAACGGCATATGCGCGCCGGGGTCACCATTATCGATCCCGCGACCACCTGGGTGGACGCGAGCGTGAAGATCGCCAGGGACGCCGAAATCCGGCCGGGTGTGCAATTGCTCGGCGGCACGGTAATCGGCGAGGACGCGGTCATCGGACCGGATTCCACGCTCACCGATGTGGTCGTCGGCGACGGCGCGCACGTTGTTCGCACCCACGGTGATCAGGCCGTGATCGGTCCCGGCGCGAATATCGGGCCGTTCAGCTATCTGCGTCCGGGCACCGTGGTCGGCGATTCCGGAAAGCTCGGCGCATTCGTCGAAACGAAGAACGCCTCGATCGGCGCGCACTCGAAAGTGCCGCACCTCACTTATGTCGGCGATGCCACCATCGGCGAGCACAGCAACATCGGTGCCTCGAGCGTCTTCGTCAATTACGACGGTGTTAAAAAACATCACACGGTTGTCGGCTCGCATGTGCGGACCGGCAGCGACACCATGTTCGTCGCACCGGTGACCGTGGGTGACGGCGCGTATACGGCGGCGGGTACTGTGCTGCGTAGAAGCGTTCCGCCGGGGGCTCTGGCGGTGTCGGGCGGACCGCAGAAAAACATTGAGGGCTGGGTGCAGCGACACCGTCCAGGGACGGACGCGGCGCGCGCGGCGGCGGAAGCCATCGCGGCCAAAGAGATGTCGGGTCAGGCAATCGAGCAAAAGGATGGCAAACAGCAGTGACCGCGTCATGGATCGACAACCAGAAGAACCTGATGCTCTTCTCGGGACGCGCTCATCCTGAGCTGGCCGAGCAGGTCGCCAAGGAACTCGACGTCCACGTCACTCCGCAGACCGCGCGCGACTTCGCCAACGGCGAGATCTTCGTCCGCTTCGAGGAATCCGTCCGCGGCTCGGATGCCTTTGTGCTGCAGAGCTTTCCGGCACCACTGAACCAGTGGCTGATGGAACAGCTCATCATGATCGACGCGCTCAAGCGCGGTTCGGCCAAGCGCATCACCGCGGTGCTGCCGTTCTACCCGTACGCACGCCAGGACAAGAAGCACCGCGGCCGCGAGCCCATCTCCGCCCGCCTCGTCGCCGATCTGCTGAAGACCGCCGGCGCGGACCGCATCATTACCGTCGACCTGCACACCGATCAGATCCAGGGCTTCTTCGACGGCCCGGTCGATCACATGCACGCCCAGCTGCAGCTGGCCGAATACGTGCGCAACAACTACAGCCTCGAGCACATCACCGTGGTCTCCCCCGACTCCGGTCGCGTGCGCGTCGCGGAGAAGTGGGCCGACTCGCTGGGCGGCTCGCCCCTGGCGTTCATCCACAAGACCCGCGACCCGCTGGTGCCCAACCAGATCAAGGCCAATCGCGTGGTCGGTGAGGTGGAGGGCCGCACCTGCATCCTGATCGACGACATGATCGACACCGGTGGCACCATCGCGGGCGCGGTCAACGTGCTCAAGGCGGCCGGTGCCGGTGACGTGGTCATCGCCGCGACACACGGTGTGCTCAGCGATCCGGCCGCCGAGCGCCTGGCCAGCTGTGGCGCCAAGGAGGTCGTGGTCACCAATACGCTGCCGATCAGCGAGGAGAAGAAGTTCCCGCAGCTGACCGTGCTGTCGATCGCGCCGCTGCTGGCGCGCACTATCCGCGAGGTCTTCGAGAACGGTTCGGTCACCGGACTTTTCAACGGCAACGCGTAGCGTCGCATACTTCGTCGCGGCTCGGACTGACGTCCGGGCCGCGACTTTTTTGTCTGCGCGAGCCGGGGGCAACCACTCGCGGTGCGGGATTCTGATCGTCGGGCCGCTTCGGCGTGGTACCCACGGGCAAGGCGAATTCGTCGGTAAATGGGCGGCTATCGCCAATGGTGCGGCGCTGGCGATCGCGCTCATCCTGGTCATCGCCTTTGTCGGGTTCCTCGGAGCGTTTGCCGATCGCCGCTCGCAACCATCGGATCCCTTTTATCACCCAGGTCACGGGGGATACTGGGGGTATGGACCGCGACCCACTCGACCTGGATATGGGGGACGACAGGCAGGAAGACGATATCCGCGCGTATCGGCGCAATATCGAGGATCCGCCCGATGACCTGCACATTCGCTATCGTGAGAACGAAGATGACGGCTGGCTCGGCATCGGCGAAGAACTCGAACAGGAGTGGAGCGCGCAGCAGCAGGCCGCCGAACTCGCCGAGGAGGACGAACGGCCCGCCGAGGCAGCAGCGATCGAGATCATCCGCGACATCGATCTGTAGCGCACCGCCCCGGCGTGGCACCGCGCAGCCGCCGACATGAGGAGAGTTCGATGACCACTCCGCAGGATCCCGAACGCGGCGATGCGTCGCCCGAGCAATCGGACGACCACAAATCCGCGTCCGGTGAACCCGAGCCGCTCGAGTCCGCCGGCACAGATCGGGCGACACCAGCGGCCAACGGACCGTGGGAGTCACCGCATGTCGAGCCCGCCGCACCGCTTCCGCCCCAATCCGACGCACCGGGTTTCGCGGCCCAACCGGAGAGCGAGGGACCGGACGCACAGACACCGGCTCAGCGGCGCGCGGCCGCCGAGACCGCACCCGATCTAGTGACGCAACCGCAGCCGTCGAGCGCGGAGGCCGGTGATCGCTCGCAGCCTCAGCCATCAGGCCCCGCGGATACAGCGGATCCCACCCGCCAACAGTTGGGGCAGAGTGCTCAGCAGGCCCAACCCTCGGACAGCACGGGCGCACCGAACCAATCGCCGACATCACCGGAACCGGGGGGCACCGCGCCCGGAGCACCATACGACCAGCAGCCGTATCCACCGGGCACCGTCTATCCGCCGATCAGTGACACCGCGCCCGAATCCCCCTACGGCGGCTATCCCGCCTACCCCCAGCAGCCCTATCAGCCGTACCGCAAGGAGAGCGCGCGGTCCGACGGTCAGACCCTGTCGATCATCGGCTTCGTCTGCGCGGGCATCTCGTTGCTGTTCTGCCCGTACCTGTTCGGTCCGGCGGGCATCATTCTCGGCGTCATCGGCCACAGAAAGGGCGAATCCCTCGGCAAATGGGCCGCCATCGCATCGGCGATATCCCTGATCGTCGGACTCATCGTCAGCTACGTCGTCTTCAGCGGCAGCATGATCCCCGACTCCGACTGACCGGCCACCGTCGCATTGTGTCGGACGCGGGTCGTAGCGTTGTCCCCATGAGTCGATTCGGTGGATTCCCGCTCGCGGGCCTGGACTTCTACGAGGATCTGGAGGCCGATAACTCGAAGGCCTTCTGGACCGCGCACAAGGATGTCTACGAGGAGGCGGTCAAGGCGCCGATGGTCGCGCTGACCGCGGAGTTGGAGGCGGACTTCGGCACCGCCAAGATCTTCCGGCCGTACCGAGACGTGCGTTTCGCCAAGGACAAGGTGCCCTATAAGACGGCCCAGGGCGCGGTCGTCAGCGTCGCACCGGGTACCGGCTGGTATGTGCAGATCAGCGCGGCCGGACTGTTCGTCGGCGGCGGATTCTATGCGGGCTCCCCCGCCCAGATCGCCCAGTTGCGCGCCACCATCGATGACGAGGTGCGTGGTGCGGAGCTGGAGGCGATCCTGGCGAAGCTCACCAAGGCGAAGTTCACCATCGGCGGCGAGCAGCTGAAGACCAAGCCGAAGGGCTACGACGCCGACCATCCGCGCATCGATCTGCTGCGGCACAAATCGCTCACCTGCAGTAGGGAATTCGGCGCACCGGCCTGGCTGGACAAGCCCCGTGCCGCCAAGGAGGTCCGCACCGCCTGGGAGACGATGCGGCCCTTCATCGAATGGCTGGGCGCGGTGGTCGGCGGCGCGCCCGACCGGTTCTAGCTGCGTGCCGCGAGCACCAGGGCGAAGCGGTCATCCGGGTCGGTCCAGACCTGTTCGGTCTTGAAACCGGCGGCGGCCAGTTCGGCATCGAGTCCGTCGATGCGGAACTTGGCCGAGATCTCGGTGCGCATCTGCTCGCCGCGGGCGAACTGGACGGTGAGATCCAGGTCCCGGACGGTCACGGTCATATCTTCGGATGCCTCCAAGCGCATTTCGATCCACTCGTGCTCGGCATCCCAGATGGCGACGTGGGCGAACTTATCGGGCTCGAAATCGGCGTCGAGCCGATTGTTCAGGACATGCAGCACATTTCGGTTGAACTCGGCGGTGACACCGGCCGCATCGTCATAGGCCGGTACCAGTACGGCGGGATCGATGACCAGGCCAGCGCCGAGCAGCAATCGCTCGCCCGGCTCCAGCACGTCGTAGATGCTGGACAGGAATTCGGCGCGCTCGGCCGGGACCAGATTGCCGATGGTGCCGCCGAGGAAGGCGATCATGCGGCGGCCGCCGCCCGGCAGATTGTGCAGGGTGTCGGTGAAATCGCTGACCACGCCGTGCACCGCGAGACCGGGAAACTCGGCCGCGATCTCGGCCGCGGCGGCCCGCAGCGCCGAGGACGAGACATCCTGCGGAACATAGGTTTTCAGCGGCCCCTCGGAGGTGAGCGCGGAAAGCAACAGCCTGGTCTTGGCCGCCGAACCCGAGCCGAGTTCGACCAGGACCTCGGCCTGCGCGGTGCGGGCGATCTCGCCGACCACCCGCTCCAGCAGCGCGCGTTCGGTCCGGGTCGGGTAATACTCGGGGAGTTCGGTGATCTGCTCGAACAGTTCGCTGCCGCGGGCGTCGTAGAACCACTTGGGCGGCAGCCACTTCGGGTCCGCGGTCAGGCCGAGCCTGGCATCCGCGCGCAATGCCGAGGTGAGGTCGTCATCGGATAGGTGGATCTCCAGCGTCGGTGCGGTCATGGGAATGAGCCTTTCGTGCTTGGGACAGCGAGCAGGGGTGCCACCGTCAGCGCGCCGGGGCGGGCGCTGACCAGCTGCCGATCCGGAATCGACTGCCAGCGTGGATCGTCGTCGAAGGGTTCGGAGGAGAGAATGGCGAAATCGTCGGTGACCAAGGCCGACAGCGAGTGGTACACGGTGGTCGCCCACAGCTGCTGACCATCACCGAGCAGCAAATTCAGTCTGGCGTCCGGCGATCGGTCCAATACCGCGGCCACGAGCAGACTCAATGCCGCCGGTGCCGCCGCCCATGAACCATCGGGCGAGTCGGTGGACAGCAGGCCGCGCAGAATTATCCAGAGGGTCGCCGAATCGGTCGCGGATTCGGCCTCCAGCAACTGCACCGGCTCGAAGAGCTGACCCGCGCCGAGTTCGGATGCGGTGGAGCCGAATTCCTCGGCAACCGCGCTGAGGGCCCGGCGCCAGTCCGGTACCACGCCGTTATGGCTGAACGCCCATCGGCCGTGCGTGAACGGCGCACAGGCGCTCCGCTCGACCGGCATACCCACGGTGGCCGAACGCACCGCGGCCAGCACCGCCCACGATTCCAATTGCGGCAGCACCTCTTCCACCGCCGGGTCGGTCCAGATGGGCGCCGGATTGCGATACCGGCTGACGGTCACCGAGTCAGCGACCGCCCGCCACCAGGCCACACCGAACCCGTCGGCATTGATCGTGCCGCCGCCGCGCATATCCTTGGGTGCCCACGCCTGAGTCCGCAGGGAATGCGAGCCGAGCGTCAGCATGTCGCCGACGTGCACCGCAGGACCGACGTAACCGAGCTGTCGGCACATCAGCACCCACCTCCCGTGGTCATCTGTCGGCCGCGGAACTCGAGTGCCGATACCCTCACTCGCCCTCGCCTTTTCGCAGATCGCGAGCCAGGCGGAAACCGGAGAAGATCTGGCGGCGGATGGGATGGTCCCAATTGCGGAAGGTGCCGCGGCAGGCGACCGGATCGGTGCCGAAGGAGCCGCCGCGCAGGACCCGGTAGTCACCGCCGAAGAAGACATCGGAGTATTCGGCGTAGGGGAACGCACGGAAGCCCGGATAGGCCTCGAAACCCGATGCGGTCCATTCCCATACGTCACCGATGAGCTGGTGCACTCCGGCTGGGGAGGCACCCGCCGGGTACGCACCGACATCGGCCGGTTCCAGATGGCGCTGACCGAGATTCGCGGTGGCCTCGTCCGGTTCGGTATCACCCCATGGGTATCGGCGCGACGTTCCGGTCTCCGGATCGAAGCGGGCCGCCTTCTCCCATTCCGCCTCGGTGGGCAGGCGCTTGCCCGCCCAGGTGGCGTAGGCCTCGGCCTCGAACCAGCAGACGTGCAGCACCGGCTGCTGCGGACGCACCGGGGTCATCACGCCGAATACCCGACGCCACCAGTGCCCGGCCGGATCGCGCTCCCAGAACTGCGGCGCGATCAGGTCCGCCTGCTGCCGGTGCGCCCAGCCGCGTTCGGACCACAGTTCCGGCCGGTCATAGCCGCCATCGGCGATGAAGGCCAGGTACTGCGCATTGGTGATGGGCGCGGTGTCGATGGCGAAGGCGGGCACGTGCACCGGATGCGCCGGGCGCTCATTGTCCAGTGCCCACGGGTCGGTCGAGGTGCCCATGGTGAATTCGCCTGCGGGAATGATGACTTCGCCACCGACCGGATTCGGCGCCGTCGGCGCGGCGGGTGCGGACAGTACGGCGGGGCCGGTGCGCAACTGGTGGGTCGCCAGCATGGTTTCGTCGTGCTGCTGCTCGTGCTGGGCGATCATCCCGAAGGCGAATCCGCCGTCGACCAGCGGATCACCGCGTAAAGCGCTGGTGTCCAGGACATCCAAGACCTTGTCGCGCACGGTGCCGACATAGCCGCGGGCCTGGGTCGGGTTGAGCAGCGGCAGCTCGGGACGATTGACGCGGGCGTGTTTGAACGCGTCGTAGATCTCATCGATATCGGCGCGCACCGCTTCGCGCCCGCCGACATCGCGTACCAGCCACAGCTCTTCCTGGTTGCCGATATGGGCGAGGTCCCAGACGAGCGGGCTCATGAGTCGCGAATGCTGTGCGACCAGTTCCGCCTCGTCGAGATTCGTGAGTCCGACGGTGCGGTCCCGTGCGCGGGTGAGCACCTCGGCGATCCGGTCACGCAAACGTTCGGTGCCGGAATTATCTGTTGCGGGGTAGTGAATGGTCACGATGAACATCTCCGGAACTCGTTCTTGTCAGCGACTGGAAGCGGCGGTCTGAGCCGCGATGCCCCGGTCACGGGCGGTCCTGCTGCTGATGCGCGGGCTGCGAAGCGAGTTCTGCGGTCGGGGTGCGACCGCTGCGACATCGCTCGGCCGCGGACTCGATCTCGCGGGCGGCCGCCGGACTCGCCGCATGGGCGGCGGCCAGCGTCAGCAGCTCCACCGCTACCGCCCGGATCTCCGGATCGGCCAGCCCACAGCGGGCCGCGTCGAGCCAGCGGCCCGCGATCGGCGCTGCGACCGCGCTCGCCTCAGCGACGACAGCAGGGGACGACAGCAGGGCGTCGAATACGTGGATCGGGACGGTCCAGTCGTTGTCCGGCTGGGCGTCCAGGTAGCGGATCTCCAGATGTCCCGAGGCGCGCACCGGCGGGAACAGCGTGGTCAGGTGGTAGTCGAGATCGCCGAAGTCGGGACGGCGTCCGATCTCGTCGTCCAGCGCACCGGACAGCCAGTCCGCGAAGGTCGCGCCCGGTGGCGCGGCCCAGCCGGTCTCGCCGTCGTCCACGCCATCGGGGCGACGAACGCACAGCAGCGGGACATCCAGGGCCCAGCGCGCATAGCCCACGACCGGATCCGGCCAGGACTCCGCCGCCGGACGGGTGCGGGCATAGTCGAGCCGCAACCAGGTGCGCATGCGCTGGGATGCCCACGCGCCAACGGGCGCACCGCGCAGTTCCGGCGAGCAGGCAAAGGCAGCGACCAGCGCGGGACCGATGATGTAGAGCGCGTTCCATCGAGCGGTGACCTCCGCGCGATCGGCGCCGGCATCGACGCTGACCTGGGTGGCGGCCGTATTGCACATCATCAATTTGCCGAAGGGGCCGATGCCGCCGAAGGACTCTTCCATGGCGCGATAGCGCGGTAACCGCAATACCCGCTTGGGCCGGCGGTCCGCATCGGCGGCGGCGGAGACGGTGCGGATGGATCGGGATTCGAGCAGATCCCGCAGCATCCTGGCATCAGCGGTCAATCCCTCGCACAGCTGCGAAGCAGCGGCGAACGGGGCGCTGGAGAGTTCGATCTGACCGCCGGGTTCGATGGTGACCCGGCTGCCCCCGGGCAGTGAGAGTGCCGGTGAATCGGGGGCGATGGACCGCGGTGCGTAGGGTCCGAGTGCATCTGCGAGTGCAGTCAGCTGCGGGCGGGGGGCGGCCAATGGGCCGGACGGCGAACACTCACCCTGCACGGTGAGCCATTCCAGTTCGGCGCCGATGAGCGTCGGTGGTCCCAACTTGAAACAGATCTTTTCGATATAGGCCTCGGCCGCGGCACGTGAGGACAGTTCACCGTGCTCCAGCGCGATGACCCGCTCCGGGTGCTCGAGCGTAACCGCCATACCAACCTCCACCATGTGAACCGGATACCCGTCGTCGGGGTTCGTCTGCCGGTAGTTGTCTCGGTAGTTCTGTATCGCCGCGATTGCTCGTCGTATTCCAGTGCGCCGACCCAACCCAGGGTAACGAGGGGCACCGACAAAAGATGTGACGAGAATCTGAATTCGTGGTCACGCCCGGCCAGCACGCGTGGCCCGGCCGTCGAGCTGCGCCGACGCCGAGCGACGGCGCGACGGGCCGGTTTCGGCGATACTGTCGTCGACATGCTGGACGAGAATCGCGTACGTGCCGATACCCCGGGCTACGAGTCCGGATCCGACCTGGTCTTCCTCGATAGCGCGGGTTCGTCGCTGCCGCCGCGGATCGTGCTCGATACCGTCATCGGCCATCTGCGGCGCGAGGCCGAAATCGGCGGCTACCGCGCGGCGAACGAGCGACTCGACGACCTCGCCGCCGTGAAGTCCGATATCGGTGCGCTCATCAATGCCGATCCGACCAGCATCGCGCTCAGCGACAGCGCCACCCGCGCGTGGGCCGACTTCTTCTACTCGGTCCAGCTCGCGCCCGGCGACCGCATTCTCATCTCGGGCGCCGACTACGCCAGCAACGCGATCGCCGCCCTGCAACGTGCCAAGGCCACCGGCGCGGTGGTCGAGCCGATTCCCAGCGATGGCAGCGGTCAGATCGATCTCGACGCACTCGCGGAGCTGGTCGACGAACGCGTCAAACTGGTATCGGTGCTGCACGCCCCGACCAATGGCGGCCTGGTCAACCCGGCCGCCGAGGCCACCAGGATCGCGCATTCGGTCGGCGCGCTCGTACTACTCGATGCCTGCCAGTCGGCCGGACAGCTGCCGATCGATGTGGCGGAATTGGGCGTCGACGCGCTCTCGGTCACCGGCCGCAAATGGCTGCGCGGGCCGCGCGGCACCGGATTCCTCTATGTGCGACCGGAATTGGCCGCGTCGATGGAACCGCAGCGGCTTGACCTGCACAGTGCCCAGTGGACCGGCCCCGACGAGTACACCATGCTGCCCGACGCGAGCCGCTTCGAATTCTGGGAATGCGATGTCGCCGCCCGACTCGGTCTCGGCGCGGCCGTGCGCTACCTGCTCGACCTCGGACCCGAGGATGTCTATGCCGCGATCGCGGCCCGTGCCGAACATCTGCGCAAAGCGCTGCCGGAAATCTCCGGAGTCACGGTGCGCGACATCGGCATTCGGCACAGCGGCATCGTATCCTTCACCGTCGATGGAATTTCCGCGGTAGCGGTTCGCGATCGCCTTGCGGCGCAGAACATTACGGTGACGGCCAGCCACGCCAGCTCCACCCTGCTCGATATGACCGCACGCGGACTCGATTCGGTGGTGCGCGCCTCACCGCACTGCTTCGTCGGCTTCGAGGAACTGGACCGGTTCGTGGCCGCGGTCGCGGCGCTGTGATGTCCCCCAGGGAACTGGTCGTCCTCGGCACCGCGAGTCAGGTGCCGACCAAGCAGCGCAGCCACAATGGCTATCTGCTGCGCTGGGGCGAGGAGGGCATCCTCTTCGATCCGGGCGAGGGCACCCAGCGCCAGATGACCTACGCGGGCGTCTCGGTCACCGATATCACCCGGATCGCGGTGACGCATTTCCACGGCGACCACTGCCTCGGACTGCCCGGCATCATCCAGCGGATCAACCTGGACAAGGTCGCCCATCCGGTGGACGTGTACTACCCCGCCTCGGGCGAGCAGTTCTTCGAACGACTGAGCAATGCCAGCGCGTTCTACCGCACCATCGACCTGCGGGCGCATCCGATCGCCGATCCCGGTGCGTTGGACGCGCCCGGCGCACCGTTCGTCCTCGAAGCGGTCGCGCTATCGCATCCGGTCGAGGCCTTCGGCTACCGGCTCACCGAGCCGAGCGGTGTGCGCATCCTGCCCGAACGCCTCACCGAGTTCGGCCTGCACGGCCCCGCGATCGGGCAGTTGCAACGCGCGGGCAGCATCGAATACGGCGGGCGCACAATCACTCTGGCGGATATCAGCGAGCCGCGACCGGGCCAGAGCCTGGCCTTCGTGATGGATACCAGACTGTGCCCCGGCGTCGAGACACTCGCCTCTGGCGTGGACATGCTGGTGATCGAGGCGACGTTCCTGGATGCCGACGCCCATCTCGCCGAGGAATACGGCCATCTCACGGCAGGGCAGGCGGCCCGGGTGGCCGCCGAGGCGGGTGTGCGCACCCTGGTGCTCACCCACTTCTCGCAGCGCTATCGCGACCTCGACGGCCATCTCGACGAGGCGTCGGAATACTTCACCGGCGAGATCGTCATCGCCACCGATCTCGCGAGAATTCCACTCCCCCAACGCCGTTAGCTCTGTGCTGACGGGCGGAGCAATTCGTCGCACCCGGCCGTGCGCGGGCTCGGCTCCCGAGCGGGGTGCGACTGTCAGGTCAGGTGCAACGCGAGGGCCTGGGCGACGAGGGCGGGGGCGCTGGCTGTCGGGATGACGAGGCGCAGGCTGCGGTTGGCCTGGAGGGTGGCGATGCCGTGCAGATTGGTCCACAGGGCGATCGCGGTGGCCCGCGGATCGTCGGCGGTCGGCGTGGCCTCGGCGACCAGCGTGGCGAAGGCCTCGAACAGCGGCAGGGTGATCGAACGCAGATTCTCGCCGGACCCCTCGAGCAGGTCGTGACGGAACATCAGGGTGAACATCTCAGGGCGCTCACCGGCGAACTCGACGTACTCCACCGACATGCGCTGCATGTGCTCGCGCGGCGTGGCCGCTCCCTCCCGTGCCTTCGCGAACCGATCGATGAGATCGGCGAAACCCCGGGCGGCGATGGCGGCCAACAGCGCACGGTGGGTGGGAAAGTGACGGCGGGGCGCACCATGGGAGACCCCGGCCGCGCGGGTGATCGCCCGCAGACCGAGCTGCCCGACGCCCACCTCTTCGAGCATGTCGACCCCGGCGCCGACCAACCGTTCCCGCAGGGGCTCATTTCCGACCATGGAGACATTGTCTACGTCAGCCATCGAATCGCTCCTCACCGGTATCCCGACTGCGTCACATCCGCTACCAACAATAGTAGACAATGTCTACACTCGCATGGTAGACAGTGTCTACGGCAACTCTCTCGGAGGCTCATGTGTGGTACCGGTTTTTCAAGTACGTGCTGGTCGGCCCGCTGTTGCGGCTGCTCGGTCGGCCCGCGGTGGAAGGTCGGCGACACGTACCACGCACCGGACCGGTGATCATCGCCGCCAACCACCTCGCAGTGCTCGATTCCCTCTACCTCGCCCTGGTCCTGCCCCGCCGCGTCACCTTCCTGGCCAAGCAGGAGTACTTCACCGGCACCGGACTCAAGGGACGGTTCCTGCGCTGGTTCTTCACCGTCCTGGGTCAGGTCCCGGTGAACCGCAACGGCGGCACCGCCGCGGCGGACGCACTGGACGCCGCCACCAAGATCCTGGAATCGGGTGATATCTGGGCGATCCACCCGGAGGGCACCCGCTCCCCCGACGGCTGCGTCTACCGCGGCCGCACCGGTGCACTGCGCGTCGCCATGGCGACCGGCGCGCCGGTGATTCCCGTGGTGCTCTCCGGTACCGACAAGGTGAATCCGCGCGGTGCCAAATTGCCGCGTTTCGGCAAGGTGCGCATCAGCTTCGGCACGCCGCGCTACTACCCGCATGTTCCCTCGAGCCACGCGATCCACTGCGCGACCGACACTGCGGCCACCTCCCAGGTCCGCGCCGCCACCGACGAGCTGATGCGCGAGTTGGCGGCCCGATCCGGCCGCAATTACGTCGACCGCTACGCCACCACTTTCGGTTCGAACCGCTCGTAGCTTTCCGCCCCCTATTCGCCGCCCAGATCGGACAAGTCCGCGGACTACCTGGCGGAAGCGTTAACGCGGCGCAGAATTGGCGGGATAGTTGGAAGCAGGCCGGTTCACAACGTCCGGCCACCGCACCGTGGTGATCAGGGAGTTGGACTTGAGCAGGTTCACCGATGAGATGTACGCGACGGCACAAACCTCGGTTCGCGGGCTGGTTACCGGGGAGCCGAATGCGCCGCTGCGGCAGACGTGGGGCGAGATCCATCGCATCGCGCGCCGAATGTCGGGCGGCCTCGCGGCGGCCGGAATCGGACACGGCGACGCGGTCGGCGTGCTGGCCGGGATGCCCGTCGATATCGCACCGGCCTGTCAGGGCATCTGGATGCGCGGCGCATCGATCACCATGCTGCATCAGCCGACACCGCGCACCGATCTGGTCGTCTGGGCCCGCGATACCGAGACCGTGCTGTCGATGATCGATGCGCGCGCGGTGGTGCTCGGCGCGCCCTTCGAGGCCGCCGAACCGCTGCTGCGCGAACGCGGCATCACCGTGGTGCGCATCGACCAGCTCCGCGATGGCCCGGAGACCGATCCGGTGCCGACCGTCGAGACCGATATCGCACTGCAGCAATTGACCTCGGGATCGACCGGATCGCCGAAGGCAGTGCGGATCACGCACGGCAACTTCTACGTCAATGCCTACGCCATGTTCGATCGGGTGAAGTTCCAGCTCGACGAGGATGTGATGATCAGCTGGCTGCCCCTGTTCCACGATATGGGCATGGTCGGCTTCCTCAGCGTCCCCATGCAATTCGGCGCCGAAGTGGTCTGCGTGACGCCGATCGACTTCCTCATGCGCCCGCTGCTGTGGGCCGAGTTGATCGATAAGTATCGCGGAACCGTCACGGCGGCACCGAATTTCGCGTACTCGCTGCTGGCCCGCAGGCTCAAGCAGGCCGAGGACGGCGCCTATGACCTCAGCAGCGTCCGGTACATGTGGAACGGTGCCGAACCCGTGGACCCGGACACCATGGAGGCGCTCGCCGCCGCAGGAAAACGCTTCCGGCTCAGTCCGATGGCGCTGACCCCCGTCTACGGCATGGCCGAAACCACACTGGCGGTATCGATTCCGGATCCCGGACTCGGGCAGGTGCTCGACGTCATCGATGCCGACCTGCTGGAGGCCCTCGGCAAGGCGGTGCCGGTGCACGATCCGCACGGCGGCCACGGCAATATCCGCCGCCTGCCCACACTCGGCTATCTGGTCGACAATCTGGAGGGCCGGGTCGTCGACTCGGAGCGCCAACCGCTGCCCACCCGTTCCGTCGGCGTCATCGAATTGCGCGGTCCCGCGGTGACTTCGGGCTATGTCACGGTCAAGGGGTTCCGTACCGCGCAGGATCAAGACGGCTGGCTCGACACCGGCGATATCGGCTACTTCACCGACGAGGGTCTGATCGTGGTGTGCGGCCGGATCAAGGACGTCATCATCATGGGCGGCCGCAATATCTATCCCACCGATATCGAACGCGCCGCGATGCGGGTGGCGGGTGTGCGCCCCGGCAACGCCGTCGCGGTCCGTTTGGACGCGGGGGAAAAGCGCGAAAGCTTCGCCGTGGTGGTGGAAAGCAATGACCACCAGAACGCCGATGAGGTCAAGCGGATCGAACGCGAGATCGTGCACTCGGTGTTCTCCGAAGTCGGCGTCCGTCCCCGCACCGTCGCGGTGCTCGGCCCCGGCGCCCTCCCGAAAACCTCCTCCGGCAAACTCCGCCGCTCCGCCACCGCCATCCACCTGCGCTGAACTGACGAATTCCGCTCGAGCGCGGGGTCTTTGCACACCCGCGCCCGAGTGGAGATCCGCAACCGATTCGCGCCCCCACGCTGTGGGTGATTGCAATTGTGTTCGGCGGCTTCATGTTTCGCTGTCAGCACCGCCGCTTCGCGCAGTCGGTGCCGATCAGTGCAGCTGGTTCTGCGCTGGTTCGAGCCCGACGCGCAGCAGCAATTCGACTGCGTCCGCGGCCTGTTCGACGATGACCGGAACTTCCTTGCGCTCCAACGACGAAAACGGTTTGAGCACATAGTCCGCCGGATCCTGACGCCCGGGCGGGCGACCGATGCCGATGCGGGTGCGCAGATAGTCCTTGGTGGTCAAGGCACTCGAGACCGAGCGCAACCCATTGTGCCCGCCCTCACCGCCGCCGCGCTTGAGCCGAACCTGGCCGAACGGCAGATCCAGTTCGTCGTGTACGACGATCACCTCGGTCGGCGGCACCGAGAAGAATTTCGCCAGCGCCGCGACCGGACGCCCGGACAGATTCATGAACGAGCGCGGCTTGGCGATCAGCACCTGACGCCCGTCCAGCCGGGCCTGCAGCAGATCGGCACCGGACTTCTTGTGCACAGCAAAACGGCCGCCGACGCGCTGCGCGAGCACGTCGGCGACCAGAAAGCCGATATTGTGCCGGGTGCGCTCGTACTCTGGACCTGGATTGCCAAGTCCGACCACGAGCGCGGGCCCGGTCGAGGATTCGGTCATGCGGATAACCGACCCGGGGAGTTCTTACTCGGCGCTCTCGGCCTCGGCGGCGCCCGCTTCCTCGGCCGGAGCCTCGGCGGCGGGGGCGGCGATGATGTTGACGATCAGGGCCTCCGGGTCACCGGCCAGGGAAACGCCCTTCGGCAGCTCGATCGCACCGGCGGTGATCTGGGTGCCGACCTCGGCGCCCTCGATCGAAACCTCGATGGCCTCCGGAATGTTCAGCGCGTCGGCCTCGATGGACAAGGTGGTGGATTCCTGGGTGACCAGGGTGCCCGGACCGGCCTCACCGGCCACCGTGACGTTCACATCGGCGGTGACCTTCTCGCCGCGCTTGACGATCAGCAGGTCGGCGTGCTCGATGTAACGGCGAATCGGGTGCACCACAACGGATTTGGTCAGCGCCAGCTGCTTCTTGCCGTCGATGACGAGGTTCAGCACCGCATTGGTGCCGTGCTCGCGCAGGATGGCGGCGAAGGCCTGGGCGTTGAGCGAGAGGTGCTGCGGGTCGGCGGCGTGGCCGTACAGCACGGCGGGGACGTTGCCCGCGCGGCGGGTGCGGCGGGCCGCGCCCTTGCCGAACTCCGTGCGGACGGCGGCTTCGAGAAGGTTGGCGTCGGACATGACTGGATCTACTCCCTACGGCTCTTCCGGACTGTCAACTGTGCGCCAGGGACAATCCGCCCTGGCAAAGGTTGGTCTATTCGTCGGGCGAAGACCGGACGAGGACGGCAGAGAGCCGAGCCGCGTCGATCACGGTGAACGCATCAAGTCTGCGGTCACCCTCGCCGAGACAACCTGAACACCATAGCGCAATTGTCTATCTCATCCTGAATCGGGTGGTCGCACTAGTCGAAATGCCGTCACCCCGGTCGCGTACGCTGGAGCGGTTGCCGATCGGCCGTCTGAAAGGTTGTTGAAGTTGACCGCCTCCACTGAGGGTGTCGTCGCGCCCGCCCCGCGTGGGTTGCCCGCCGAGGTCTCTCGACGGCGCACATTCGCGGTGATCTCCCACCCCGACGCGGGCAAGTCGACGCTCACCGAGGCGCTCGCCCTGCACGCCAAGATGATCTCCGAGGCGGGTGCGATCCACGGCAAGGCCGGGCGCCGCTCGACCGTATCGGACTGGATGGAAATGGAGAAGGCGCGCGGTATCTCCGTGAGCTCGACCGCACTCCAGTTCAACTACCGCGCCGCGGGCTCCGATATCGATAACGTCATCAACCTGGTCGACACCCCGGGCCACTCGGATTTCTCCGAGGACACCTACCGCGTACTCACCGCCGTCGACGCCGCGGTCATGCTGATCGACGCCGCCAAGGGTCTCGAGCCGCAGACGCTGAAGCTGTTCCAGGTCTGTCGCCACCGCGGCATCCCGGTGATCACGGTGATCAACAAATGGGACCGCCCCGGCCGCGCGCCGCTGGAACTGCTCGACGAGATCAACGAGCGGATCGGACTCACCCCGACGCCGCTGTTCCTGCCGGTCGGCATCGCCGGAGACTTCCGCGGCCTGCTGCGTCGCGGCCCCGAGGGCGAGGCCATCGAATACATCCACTTCACCCGCACCGCGGGTGGCGCGACCATCGCGCCGGAGGAATCGATCGACCCCGAAACCGCCGAGGCGCGCGAGGGTGAGGCGTGGACGACCGCCGCCGAGGAGAGCGAACTGCTCTCGGCCACCGGCCAGGACCACGATCAGGAAATGTTCCTGGCCGGGCAGACCTCCCCCGTCATCTATGCCTCGGCGATGCTGAACTTCGGTGTGCGGCAGTTGCTCGAGACCTTGGTCGCGCTGGCGCCCGCGCCCGGTTCGCGCGCCGATATCGGCGGCACTGCGCGCGACACCACCGATCCGTTCAGCGCGGTCGTCTTCAAGGTGCAGGCGGGAATGGATGCGGCACACCGCGATCGGCTGGCGTTCATGCGGATCGTCTCCGGCGAATTCGAGCGCGGCATGGTCGTCACGCACGCCCAGACCGGTCGGCCGTTCGCGACCAAATACGCGCTGACCGTCTTCGGCCGGGAGCGCTCGACCGTCGACACCGCCTACCCGGGTGATGTGGTCGGCCTGGTCAACGCGACCGCGCTGGCGCCGGGGCACACATTGTTCGTGGACAAGAAGGTGGAGTTCCCGCCCATCCCGTCCTTCGCGCCGGAGCATTTCGCGGTGCTGCGCGCACAGAGCGCGGGCAAGTACAAGCAGTTCCGCAAGGCCATCGATCAGCTCGATTCCGAAGGCGTGGTGCAGGTGCTGCGCAATGATGCGCGCGGCGATGCCTCCCCCGTGCTCGCGGCGGTCGGCCCGATGCAGTTCGAGGTGGTCACCGCGCGAATGTTGGCGGAGTTCAACGTCGAAACCCATATGGAGCACCTGCCCTACACGCTGGCCCGGCGCACCGATGCGGAGTCGATGGCCGAACTCGACCGGCAGCGCGGGGTCGAGGTGTTCACCCGCTCCGACGGCGTGCTGCTCGCGCTGTTCGGCGATAAGTGGCGGCTGCAGTACATCGAGAAGGAACATCCGAAGCTCACGCTCGAGCCGTTGGTCGCGGCGGCGGACTGAACGCTCGTCGTTATCCGGCTTCGGGTTCGGCTTCCGTCGCCGGTTCGGGCTCACGACGCAGCGGAGTAGTTGGCTCGCGTTCGACCGCCGCGATACCGTCTTCGCGCGCGATCAGCCCCCAGCGACTCGATGTCAGCCGCAGGCTGGGCAGATCGCTGAGCGAGAGCACCACCTCATAGGTCCGCTCGTAGCCGGTGTGCGCGATGCGCCAGAGGCCGTCCTGACAGCGCACGTAGCGATCGGAGTAGAACGCCGCGCCGCGCAGCAGCATATTGTGCGCCGGTATGAGCACGGTATCGGCGAGATACCAAGTGCCGGTGGCGGTATCGCCGACGACATCGATCTCGGGATGATCACATCGGTGCTCGGTGATGACATGCGGACCGAGGGTGTTGCGCATGAAGGCCAAAAACGCGTCCCGCGACTCGAACTGCAGGTACTCGCTGTAGGTGGCGGTCGCCTCGGGAATCATCGTATCCGCGAATTCATCCCACGACTTGGTGTCGAGGGCGCGCAGATACCGGAACTTCAGGCGACTGATCGCTGACACAGCATCCTGATCCATAACCTCAACAATCCCATTCGAAGCCGTCGCGCTACACGAATTGGGAGATTTGTATCAGATTGCTATCACCGTTGGCCGATAATCCGCCCCGACAAGGGTCGGTCAGTTACCGATGGTGAAGCAGGTGTTGCAGAAGTCGCTGCCGAACTCCGTCAGCCGCAGACTCTTGCGCACGATCTTTGGCGCGCGCCCCGCCTTCTTCAGCGCCGCCTCGACCACCGGCTGCACCTCGAGCACCATGTACCGGCTGAGCACCACCGGATCGTCGGAAACCTGGGTCAGCCCCAGGCGGTTCAGGTTGATCAGATAGGTGCGGGAGCGGTCCGGATAGCGGACTCCGGCCTGTTCCGGCACCGAAGTCAGATCACCGGTCACCAACTCCGAGCCGATGCCGAGCGGACGATTGGTCCGCACATCGACCGTCGGCTGCGGACCGTTCAATGCCATGAATCGCAGAATGCGCGCCTCGTCCGGCGCCAACTCATCCAGGATCCGGTCATAGGCGGGGTGCACATCCTCGGTGAAGTAGACATCGGCCGAGCGGGCCAGCAGCGCATCGCCGCGGCGGCGCAACTCCTCACTGCTGGCCGAGTGCAGCGGCGCGCCGATGCCGATCGCCTGCGGCTGCGACGCACCGTTGGAAGCCGGTACATAGCTGACGATTTCGCGCACCGACCCCTCGGTGACGCCCAGCGCGCTGCGCGCGATGGAGCGCAGGGCATTGCCGGTGCGCTCGGCGATATCGGACGACGACTCACCGTCGAGCGCGGCCTGGGTGATCTCCTTGGTCACCTCATAGGTCGTCTCGACGGCCCACTGACTGCCGCGCACCACGGTGCCCGCGGCGAGTCCGGCCGCCCGGAACACGCCGCGAATCAGCCTCGCCTCGTTGCTGATCTGCCGCTGTTCGACATCCGAGCTGCGCTCCACCGAGCGGGAACCGGCCCGGGCCAGGTCCTGTCCGGTCCTGTCGTCTGTCACGTCTACTCCGATGTATTGCCAAGTGAACGAATACGCCCACAGATTATTGCCCCCGAGCTTTCCAGGTATGCGTAACCGTGCGCCGAGTGGGCCAGCACTCACGCCGACCCCCGCTGTCGACCGTGTGGTGGTCGTCATTGTCTCCGGCGCCAGTTGACAGTACGACATTCTGGACACACAGTGTGACTGATGTCTCAGACAATCCGCTGTGGCCCGGGACACTCGCGATCTCACAGTAGGGTCCGTCTGCCGACTGGGTGCTAGTTTGGGATGCCGGTGAGGCGGCGGTCACCGGTGTATCGGCAGGAGGGTGTCGTGTTGGAGAGTGTTTTCGGGATGCACCCGACGATCCTCCTCGAGTTAGTGACTATCCCGCTTTTCACTGGAATCATCGGCTACATCACCAACTGGACCGGCATCCTCATGCTGTTCAAGCCGGTCGCCTTCCACGGTGTGCATTTACCCGGGCTGCGCGCGGTGTTTCCCTTCCTGCCCAAGCGAATTCAGGTGCTTCCGCTACTGAGTTACGACGGCCGAATCGGCTGGCAGGGCATCGTGCCCTCGCGCGCGGACAAAATGGCGAGCATCGCCGTCGACAAGGGCCTGGCGAAACTCGGCAGCGTCGCCGACTTCTATCGCGAACTGGAACCGGACAAGCTCGCCGAACACCTCGCCAATATCGCCGACGCGCAGATCAAGGACATCGTCGAAGAAATCCTGCGCCGCGAGCACCCGCAACTCTGGTACAACCTGCCGACCGGCGTGCGGGAGATGATTCACGCGCGGGTCCGCCAGCAGCTGCCCGATATTCTGCGCGAGCTGACCGAGGAATTGGGCGCCAATATCGATCAACTGCTCGACGTCAAGCAGATGGTCATCCGCTATTTCCAGGCGCGCCCGCACCTGCTCAACACCCTTTTCCAGGTGCTCGGCGCCAAGGAACTGCGTTTCATGCAGAACTTCGGTTTCTACTTCGGCGCGCCGATGGGTGTGGTGCTGGTCGGGGTTCTGCACGCGACCGGCTGGTCGACGCTGGTGGTGCTGCCGATCGGCGGCGTCATCATCGGCTGGGTGGTCAACTGGATCGGCCTGAATATGATCTTCGCGCCCGCCTACCCGAAGTGGTGGTGCCCGTGGCGGCAGGGTCTGCTGATCAAGCGGCAGTCCGAGATCACCGACGGCTACGCCGAATTGGTCTCCAGCCAGGTGATGACCGTCGCCAATATCGGTGACGAACTGCTCAACGGCCCGCGCTCGGACCGGACCATGCAGATGCTCGAGGACACCTTGCGCCCGGCCGCGGACCGCGCGCTCGGACCCGCGAGACCCGCGGTGAAGTTCATGCTCGGCAGCCGGGAGTACGACTCGCTGCAGTCGACGCTGACCACCGAGGCCATGTCCATCGCGCCGATCGCCTTCGCCGATCCGGACTTCAATGTCCAGCAGGGCAGGCAAATCAACGACTACATCGCCAAACAGATGTCGGCGCTGAAGCCTCCGGACTTCGTGGATATGCTGCGATCGGCCATCAAACAGGACGAATGGCTCCTTTTTCTGCATGGCGGCGTGTTGGGGCTCTTCGCCGGATACGCTCACATCCTGATCTTCGGAACGGGAGTGGCGACATCATGGCTATGACGGAATCTGGCGGCGACGATCAGCGGGCCGCCGGGCAGGGCTCTGCGTCGGTGGAGCACTCCGAGGTGGCCGAAACACCCCAGCTCTCAATGGAAATCGCGCGGCTGCCGATCGGCTCGGTCGAGGTCGGATCCCGCAAACGGGAGCCCGGGTCGGTGCGCAAGACCGTCCGCGCGACCACCGGAGTCGCCCGGGTCGCGGTGACCGCCGCCGCCGAGGTGACGGCCTGGAGCATCGATACCGCGCTCGGTGTCGGCGCGACCGTGGTGCGCGGCAGTATCGCCGGGAATCCACCGCGCGAGGTGCTGGCCGAGGCCGAGGCGGAGGTCCGCGACGCGGTGCGCCGCGCACTGCGGCTGCCCGCCACACCCGAACAGCCCACCTCCGACGCCGTTCCCACGCTGCGCGAACAGGGCGCCGCGCTGCTGCGCCTGTCGGCGAGCACACAGGGCGAACATGCCGAAACCCACCCCGCCTTCGCCCGCATGCTCGAGGAACTCACCCCTGACGAGGCACGCATCCTGCGCTTTCTGCACCTCGACGGCCCACAGCCCTCGATCGACATCCGCACCGGACGCCCGCGCGGCCTCGGTGTCGAACGGATCATCTCCGGCCTCAACCTGATCGGCGAACACGCGGGCCTGCGCTTCCCGAACCGCGTCCAGCAATACCTGCCCAACCTGCGTCGCCTCGGCCTGATCGAATTCGTCAAGGAACCCGTCGGCAACCCGAACCGCTACCAAATCCTCGAAGCCCAGTCCCCGGTCCGAGAAGTACTGAAGCGCTCCGGCTTCGGCACCAAGGTGTACTACCGCAGCATCACCCTCACCGGCTTCGGCGCCGACTTCGTGCAGACCTGCCTGCCTGTCGTAGTCCAAGACGGTCGAGTCTCCGGCACCAGCTAGCGCCCCGTCCAGATTGCTTCTGCTGAATTGAGCCTCGAGTCCGAGGGGTTCCGTCGAGCACAGTCGAATGGTGGTCGCACACGCCGCAGTCGACCGCCCTAATCACTACGCTCGGCGAGCTGCTGGAGCGGGCAGCGCAGCAAGTTATCTGGACGCGGTAGTAGGGCCCGCGATTGAGGGGCCAGACAATTCGGCTCGATGCGACCTCGGGTCGACGGTTGGATGCGGAGCACACTGAATCGGGTGCACTCCTCGGTGTTTCGCGGCCCCCGGAATATCTGCGAGGATGAGCGGTCGGTTGGAGGGCAAGCCTCTTTCGGCTAAGGGCCAACCCCGACCGAGGGCAGGCGCCGTCGGCCAGTGCGTAGGCGCCTTCGCCTACAAATCAGGCGCCATCGGCCAGTTCGAGCCAGCGCTCCTCGGCGGTTTCCTTTTCGGCCAGTACCTGTTTCAGCTCGGCGCCGAGGGTGATGAGTTTTTCCGGGTCGGTGGCGGCGTCGGCCAAGGCGGTGTGCAGGCGCTGCTCGCGTTCGGTGAGTTTATCGATGGCGCGTTCCAGTTTGGCCAGTTCCTTGCGGGCGGCGCGGTAGGCGGCGGAATCGGTGGCCTGGGTTTCGGCGGGCTTGATGTCGGTGCCGGAACGTGTTGTGGCAGAACCCGATACGGCGCGCTTTTTCAGGTATTCGTCGATGCCACCGGGCAGGTTGGTGAGTTTGCCGTCGCCGAACAGGGCCCAGGTGGAGTCGCAGATGCGCTCGATCAGGTAGCGGTCGTGACTGATCACGACCAGGGTGCCCGCCCAGTTGTCGAGCAGGTCCTCGAGCTGTTGCAGGGTGTCGATATCCAGGTCATTGGTCGGCTCGTCGAGGAGCAGCACATTCGGCTCGGCCATCAGGATGCGGGTCAGCTGCAGCCTGCGCCGTTCACCGCCGGATAGGTCGCCGACCGGGGTGCGCTGGCGGGCGGGGGTGAAGCCGAGCCGCTCGGCCAGCTGCCCAGCGGAGATTTCCTTGTCGCCCAGCATGATTCGCTGCGCGATCTGCTGGACGGCCTCCAGCACCCGCAGGTCGGTCGGCAGATCGTCGAGTTCTTGACGCAGCCAGCCGATCTGGACCGTCTGCCCCTGAATGCGTTTGCCCGCAGCGGGTTCGATCGCGCCGGCCAAGGTGCGCAGCAGAGTCGTCTTGCCGGAGCCGTTCACCCCGACCAGGCCGACCCGCTCGCCCGGCGCGAGCCGCCAGGTCAAGTCGCGCACCAACTCTCGGCCGTCCGGTGTGGCGAGGGTGGTGTCCTCGAGCTCGATGACGACGCGGCCCAGGCGCTTTCGCGCGAACGCGGCGAGGGAGACGCTATCGCGCGGCGGCGGCACATCGGCGATCAATGCCTCGGCCGCCTCCACTCGATACCGCGGCTTGGAGGTGCGCGCCTTCGCACCGCGCCGCAGCCAGGCCAGCTCTTTGCGCGCCAGGTTCGCGCGCCGGGCCTCAGCGGCGTCGGCCTGCCTGGCCCGCTCGGCGCGCGCGAAAATCCAATCGCCGTAACCGCCCTCATAGCTCTCGACCCTGCCGCCGACAACCTCCCAGGTATCGGTGGCCACGGTGTCGAGGAACCAGCGATCGTGGGTCACGACCACCAGCGCGCTGCGGCGGTTGAGCAGATGTTCGGCCAGCCACTGCACACCCTCGACATCGAGGTGGTTGGTCGGCTCGTCGAGAACGAGCAGATCGAGTTCACGCACCAGCGCGGCGGCCAGCGCGACGCGGCGGCGCTCGCCACCGGACAGATTGTCGACCGACGTGTCCAGGCCGAGGCCCTCGATTCCGATACCCGCCAAGACCGAACGGATGCGCGGATTCGCAGCCCACTCGTGTTCGGCGACTTCGTCGGTCATCGCGTCATCGGCGAGTCCGGCCAGCACCACGGATCCGACGGTCGCGCCCGGGGGCAGCACACCGCGCTGGGTGACCACCGCTATCCGCAGCCCGCCGACCCGGCTCACCCGGCCGCTGTCGGGCGGTTCCAGACCGGTCAGCACCTCCAACAGGGTGGTCTTACCGCCGCCATTGAGGCCGACGACACCGATCCGCTCGCCCGCGTGGATACCGAGCGACACATTGTCCAGGAGCGGTTTGATACCGAAACTCTTGGAGACCTGCTCGAGATTGATCAGGTTGGACATGGATCCCGCTAGCCCGCCTCTCCGCGCATTTTTCCCGTCGAGAGAGCCTACTCACCTTCCCTCGCGGGCCGACGCTCGCGGTCCGGGCCCGGTTTTGGACGGACCAACGAGTTACCCATGTCCTTGCGAAATCAGTGGTCACCTACCCAGATCCGCCACTGCTTGCGCAACGAACGACGTTCGTTTACAGTTGGCTTCAGCGAACAGCGTTCGTTACGAACAACGTTAGCCATGGCGCTTCCGGAGCACAGCCGCAGAATGGGAGCCCCACCTCATATCGAGGTGCAAGGGGCGGCACGGATCAACTACCCCTTACCTGGAGGTTTCTCATGCACATCGGTCTCGGCCTGCCCATTTCCGATCCCGCCGCACTGCTCGACTGGGCCCGCCGCGCCGATGCGGGCCCGTTTTCCACCCTCGGCCTGCTCGACCGGCTCGTCTATGACAATCCCGAACCGCTGATCGCGCTCGGCATGATCGCAGGCGCCACCGACCGCATCAAGGTGCAGACCGAGGTGCTCATCGCACCGCTGCGCGAGCCGACGCTGCTCGCCAAACAGGCCGCCACCCTCGACCGAATGTCCGGCGGCCGCTTTGTACTCGGCCTGGGCGTCGGCGGTCGCGCGGACGATCACATCGCCTCCGGCACCGACCTGCGTACCCGCGGTCGCCGCCTGGACGAACAAATGGCGATCATGCGCCGCCTGTGGTCCGGCCAGCCGCACAGCGCCGACTGCGGACCGATCGGTCCCGCGCCGCTGCGTCCCGAAGGCCCCGAGGTTCTCTTCGGCGGCTTCCAGCCCGCCGCCATCGATCGCGTCGGACGTTGGGGTGGTGGATTTCTCGCCGCCGCCGCACCTTCCTGGGCCGGTGGTCTCTTCGACGCCGCCCGTAGCTCATGGAAGGAATACGGCCGCGACGGCGAACCGCGTATCGTCGCCCAGGTCAATGTCGCACTCGGTGCGCCCGACCTGATCGAAGACGCCCGCACCTCGATGGGCAACTACTACGAATTCAGCGGTCGCGCCGATTACATGCTCGCGGGCATGCTCACCACACCCGACGAGATCCGCACGGCCATCAGCCAATTCGAAGATCTCGGCGCGGACGAGGTCATGCTCTACTGCTACGGCCGCGACGCAGACCAGGTCGACCGGCTCGCCGACGTCATCACATAACCCGCGCCAGCCCACCCGAGCGTGCACTCTTCGTCCGAGTTCGGCGAAATCGCCGGGTTCAGCGGGAAGCGCACGCTCCTTCCACGGACATCAGCGCTTCCCAGGCGTGTCACTGCTGATTACTCGCGCACCGGGCACCGGTCCACTGGCGGTGCGCACGCTGCGGCATACACCCGCACCGGCGAGTTCGGCCGCGACCGCGACGGCGCCATCCTCGCTGTCACACAGGAACGCACAGGTCGGACCGGAGCCGGAGACCAACCCGGCAAGCGCACCCGCACCGACGCCAGCACGCAATGTCCTGCGCAGCTCCGGCCGCAACGAGAGGGCCGCCGCCTGCAGGTCGTTACCCAGCAGGGGCGCAAGCTGTTTCGGATCCCCGGAGGCCAGGGCCTGCATCAAGGCCTGCGGCTCGCCGAGCCGAGGCGGGTTGCCGTTCTCCCGTAGTCGGTCGAGTTCGGCGAAGACGGCGGGTGTGGACAATCCGCCCTTGGCCAGCGCGAGCACCCAGTGAAAAGTGTTGCGGGACAATACCGGAAGTAGTCGTTCACCACGGCCGGTGCCGAGCGCCGTGCCGCCGTGCAGCGCGAACGGCACATCACTGCCGAGTTCGCCGGCGACGGCGAACAATTCGTCGCGAGTCATTCCGACGTCCCACAGCTCGTTCAGGCCGATGAGCGCGGCCGCGGCGTCCGCGCTGCCGCCCGCCATCCCACCGGCGACCGGAATGCCCTTGTTGATGGCGATTTCCACCAGCGGCGCGCGTCCGGCCAGATGCGCGACGCGCACCGCGGCCTTCCAGACCAGATTGGTGCGATCGGTCGGGACATCGGCGGCACCCTCGCCGCTGACCCGCACCGACAGTGCGGCGGCGGGCGCGAGCTCCAGATCGTCGCTGAGCGAGAGCGCTTGGAACACCGTGGTCAGATCGTGATAGCCGTCCGCGCGCACGTCGCCGACGCCGAGATGCAGATTCACCTTCGACGGGGCGCGCACGATGACGGGACTTGGCACTACTGACAACACGGTGCTCAAGCCTATCGGGTGGGTCCGACAGGTGCTCAGCTCGAGATGAGACATTCACCGGCCATGTGTCGGACGGTTACAACAGCGCCCCGCCGGTGGCATCGATCCACTGTCCGGTAACCCAGCGCGAGTCGTCGGAGGCGAGAAAGGCCGTGATATCGGCGACGTCTTCGGCCTGGCCGACCCGGTTCAACGGCGACCATCCGGCGACCAATGCCTCGGTCTCGTCATTGCGCAGCCAGTTCGCGTTCATATCGGTATCGATCACGCCGGGCCCGATGGCATTCACGGTGATGCCGCGCGCGCCGAGTTCCTTTGCCAGCGTTTGGGTGAACGTGTCGATGGCGCCCTTGGTCATCGTGTAGGCGATCAGCTGCGGCATTCGCGCCCCGTGCGTGAGGCCGGTGGAGATATTGATGATGCGCCCGCCGCTGCGCAGTCGGTCCAGCCCCAGCCTGGTAACGAAGAACGGCGCCTTCGCATTGACGGCGAAGAGCCGGTCGAAGGCCGCCTCATCGGTACCGCCGATCGGTTCGCGGATGCCGTCGATGCCCGCGTTGTTGACGATGATGTCCACACCGTCGGCATGTGCGTCGAATGCGGACCACAGTGCCGCGGCATCACCGGGCACGCCGAGTTCGGCCCGGATCGCGAATGCCGAACCGCCCGCCGCCTCGATGGCGGCGACGGTCTCCTTCGCCGCCTGCTCATTGCCGTTGTAGTGCACGGCGACGCGCGCACCCTCTCGGCCCAGCCGTTGCGCAATGGCCCGACCGATACCGCGACTGCCACCGGTGACCAGTGCCGTCTTGCCGTCGAGCCGACCGGTTTGCAGCTGTGCACCCATCATCTGTCCTTTCTCTAGCGATCACTACAGAACGGACGTTAGCACATTATCTAGCGACCGCTATAGAATGGCCGGATGAGTGCACCGACCAGGGGACGCCCCCGCTCGTTCGACCGGGATGCCGCGCTGGAAAAGGCACTGCGACTGTTCTGGGCGCGCGGCTATGAGGCGACCTCGATCGGCGATCTGACCGCGGCGATGGGCATCGGAGCGCCGAGCCTCTACGCCGCATTCGGCGATAAGGCGACGCTGTTCGACGAGGTGGTACAGGTATTCGGCACGCGCTACGGCGCATTCATCCCGCGCGCCCTCGCCGAGGAGCCGACGGCCGAGGCCGCGGTGCGCCGCATGCTGCGCGAGGCGGCGACCGAGTACACCCGGGCCGATTGCCCGCACGGCTGCCTGGTGATGAGCGCGGGACTCAACACCACCAGCACCGAGATCGCCGAGATGCTGCGCACAATCCGCAATCGAAATATGGAGGGCTTCGCCACGCGCATCCAAGCCGATATCGATGCGGGCTTGCTGCCGCTGAAGGCCGATGCGGCCACGCTCGCACGCTATGTGGGCACGATTATGCAGGGCATGTCGCAGGCGGCCCGAGATGGCGCGAGTCCCGCCCAGTTGGAGCGGGTCGCCGAAATGGCCATGCACGGTTGGCCTTCCGACATTCCCGCGTGAACACGCCGTCGGTGGACCTGACGCGATCGACCGCTGTCGAGTCCGAATCGGCAGCGACCAGAGCCGCGGACACATCCGAAAACAACTGGACTACGGGAACTATCCGAACTTCCGGAACGACCAGTCGACAGATCGGGCGATCCACACTTGCGCCCGATACCCATGGGGGGTATGTTTCATTGTGCGTTGGGGATACCCCTGCACCGTATGATCGAATGCGAGCGAAGGAGTCGGACATGGCCACCAGTACCTACACCGTCACGGGGATGACCTGCGGACACTGCGTCAACTCGGTCAAGACGGAGATCGGCAAGATCGATGGCGTGACCAGCGTGGATGTCGACCTCGCCACGGGCGCCGTCCGGGTGGACAGCGCCGCACCGCTCGCCGATGCCGATATCGTCGCCGCCGTGGACGAGGCGGGGTACGAGGTCGCCGTCTGATGCAGGACCGGCTGAAGTTCGCCGCGGTCGGTGGCGGACTGGTCGCGTTGTTCGGTGTCGCACTCGGAATCGGCGCCCTGGTGGGCGAGCCGACCGGGTCGGCGCCGGACCACGGCGCGATGGCGCACACCGAACAGGACACCGGGCTGTCGGATTCACGATCCGGCTACACCCTGGCCGACCTCACCGCGCCCGCGGAGCCGAATCAAGCCGGGGCCCTGCGTTTTCGGATCACCGGACCGGACGCGACGCCGGTCACTCGATTCACCACACAGCACGATAAGAAGTTGCACCTGATCGTGGTCCGGTCGGACACCACCGGATACCGGCATGTGCATCCGACCATGGACGACACGGGCACCTGGTCGATCGATTGGACCTGGGCGGCGCCCGGCTCCTATCGCGTCTTCGCCGATTTCGTCCCGGAACAAGGTCCGGGCGATCTGGTCCTGAGCCGCACCGTCACGGTCGCGGGAACGGCTACGACACAACCGCTTCCGTCCGAATCGCGGTCGGCCACGGTGGACGGCTACCAGTGGCGCATGACCGGCGATCTGATCACCGCGGGCAGCGAACTGCGTTTCACCGTGACGCGCGACGGCGCACCGGTGACCGATCTCGAACCGTACCTCGGCGCGTACGCGCATCTGGTCGCATTGCGCGCCAACGACCTCGCCTACCTGCACGTCCATCCGCAAGGCGAAATCGGCCGCACGCCAGCCGGTCCGCAGGTCACCTTCCATGCACAGGCCCCGAGTGCGGGCGCATATCGGCTGTATCTAGACTTCTCCCACGGCGGTTTCGTGCACACCGCGCAATTCACTGTGCGCGCCGAATCATCCACAGCACCATCCACATCCAATGGCGCACATCACTCGGATGCCGGTCACCCCTGACCGCAGCCGCCGATCGGCCTCGATCGAGCCGACAATCGGTGCGTTGACCTGCGCAATCCGTGCAATGCGTGCCGTGCGGCGGCCCAGCCGAATTCGATGGGTCACGGCGCCTGCCACATTCGTCTCGGCAAAGACAAAAGTTTGCTATCCACAATCCGTTTCGACACGGCAGCTGATTCTGCAGGTAGCGGCATTGACGACGCCGTGCACCCTCTCGCCACACCAGCAATAGAAACCGACCAGTCCGCCCATCACGATTCACGAGCGGCATCCGATCAGCCGAACGCACTGCCCGAGACGGGGTTACGCTTGGGCGGCGAGGCGGACGAAGGCTGCGGTGTCGAGGGTTTCGCCGCGGGCGGTCGGGGGGATTCCGGCGGCCAGCAGGCGGCGTTCGGCCTCGGCCGGTGAGCCTGCCCAGGTGCCGAGTGCAGCGCGTAGGGTCTTGCGGCGTTGGGCGAAGGCGGCGTCGATGACCTCGAACACCCGGCGGCGATGCGCTTCGTCCATCGGCCACGGCGGTTCGGCGTAGCGCTCGATGCGGACCAGACCGGATTCGACGCGCGGCACCGGCCAGAAGACCTGGGTGCCGACCGCACCCGCGCGGCGCACGGTGCCGAAGAAGCCCGCCTTGACGCTGGGGACGCCGTAGATGCGGCCGCCCGGCTCGGCGGCGAGGCGATCGGCCACCTCCGCCTGCACCATCACCAATGAGGTTGTGATGCTGGGCAATTCGGCCAGCAGATGCAGCAGCACCGGCACGGCCACGTTATACGGCAGGTTCGCAACCAACGCGGACGGTGAAACCGGCAGGTCCCGCGCGCGCACCCGCAGCGCATCGGCCTCGACCACGGTCAGCTGCCCGGTCAATTCCGGCGCACGGTCCGCGACAGTCATCGGAAGATGCCGCGCGAGAACCGGATCGATCTCGACCGCGACGACCGACTCCACCACATCGAGCAGCGCCAATGTCAACGAGCCGAGCCCGGGCCCGACCTCGAGCACCGTATCCCCGCGCCCGACCCCCGCGGCCGCGACGATGCGCCGCACCGTATTGGCATCGTGCACGAAGTTCTGCCCGAGCTGCTTGGTCGGGCGCACGCCGAGCCGTTCCGCCAGTGCCCGCACCTCGGCGGGCCCGAGTAGGGCAGCGCTCCCACGAGCGGAAATATCGGGTTCGGACACGTCCGACAACGTATCAACCCGTTGCGAGCGGGACTCAGCCGATGCCGAGGCGGCTGGTGCAGGCGGGCCAAGCGCCCCAGCCCTGGCGGGCGCGGGTGACTTCGGCGATGGCGATCTGCTCTTCGCGGGTGGCGAGGTCGGCGCGGGGGGCGTATTTCAGTCCGCCCTGACGCTCCCAGGTGCCCTGGTCGAATTGGATGCCGCCAAAGTAGCCGTTGCCGGTATTGATGGCCCAGTTGCCGGTGGATTCGCAGCGGGCCAGCGCATCCCAGATCGCGCCGTCGCGCACGGCCGGTACCTCGGTGCCGGGCTTGGCGCCCTTGCGGACGGTCTTGGGTTGAGCAGTCACCGTGACATTGGTGGAGACCGGCTGCCTGCTCACCTCTTGGCCGTTGACCATGGTGACCGCGAAGGTGACGTCCTGCACCCCGGGCTCGCCCAGACTCTCCACCACCGACCGGCTCATATTCATGGTCGGATCCTCGATCACATTCTCCGGCGGATCCAGCGGCATCGTCTCGACCTTGTTCTCGATGCGCTTACGGGTCACCACGATGCGCAGACCGTCGGTGAGCGGGGTGGTCGGCGCGGGCTCGACACTGTCCTGCTGGATCAGCGGAATGCCCGCGACGGCAAGGAAGTCACCGACGGTCGGCGCAGCCAGTCGGACGTCGAGGTAATTGCCGATGCCGTCGAGCAGCGATACCGAGCGCGGGCTGGCGACCTGCAATGCCGCGCCCTCCAGCGGCAGCCGCTCGGTGCGCGCCGGGGAAACGTACACCTCGCGCGGCAGGTGCAGCTGATCGACCACATCGCCCGCGGTCAGCCCGGTGGACCACACCTTCTCGACCTTGCCGTCCAGCGACAGCGCGACCTCCCGGGCCCGGTTCAAGGTGATGGTGGCGCCATCGGTAATCGCCGCGGCCAGCGCGGGCCGGACCAGGTCGCGATCGTTCACATCGAACCCCGCGGCCTTCAACACTCCGCCGACATTGGGCGACATGGTGGTCTGTGTCATCTGTTCGCCATCCACGACGACCGTGACCGTCTTGCGGTTCACGATCGCCATCGCGGCACCGACGATCAGTGTCACCAGCAGCGCCGCGACCGCCGCGTACAGCAGCGGCGAGCGGGACTGGTTGATCCTCGTGAATGGAGACATGGTCACAGTACGATAACGAACGGGTCAGGGGTCGACAACCGCAGACTTACGAGCGGCCGGTTTCAATATCACAAATCAATATCGACGCCGCAGGTAAATCACAAAACGCACCGAGCGAAGTGACCTAGAACACACACACCGATCCAGCCCCCTTGCACATTGGCGGAGGCTTTGTCGGAACAAGATCGCGGAAACGGCTACTCACGCGATGCCGCCATAACTCCCGTTCGACTTGGACAGAAATGCAAACGATTCAGATACCGTAAATGCGGCGGGCGTTCGCGGTGGTTATTTTCGCGAGCTCCACCGGGTCCTGTTCACGCAATTCCGCGAGGGCGCGCACGGTGTAGGGCAGGCAATACGGTTCATTGGGCGCACCGCGGAACGGATGCGGGGTCAGATACGGCGCATCGGTCTCCACCAGAATCTGGTCGTAGGGCACCACCTTGGCGGCCTCACGCAATTCATGGGCGTTCTTGAAACTCACCGTGCCGGAGAAGCTGAGGATGTAGCCCTCGGCCACGCACGACATCGCCATATTCGCGTCGGAGGAAAAGCAATGGAAGATCACGGTTTCCGGCGCGCCCTCGTCCAGCAGTACCGTCAGCAGATCGTGGTCGGCCTCGCGGTTGTGGATCATCAGCGGTTTGCGCAGGCGTTTGGCCAGGTCGATATGCCAGCGGAAGCCCTCGACCTGATCCTCGATATCGGCGCAGCCCTCGAGCTTGCCCGGCCAGTAGTAGTCGAGTCCGGTCTCTCCGATCGCGACGACGCGCGGATCGGCGGCCAAGCGTTCCAGCTCGGCCTTGGTCGCGTCATCGAGCACATTCGCCCGCGTCGGATGCAGCGCGACCGCCGCGAAGACCCGGCGGTCCCAGTTCGCGGCCTGTACGGCCCACTGCGCGGCGGCCAGATCGTCGGCGACGGTGACCACCTGGCCGACACCGACCGCGGCCGCACGGTCCACGACCACGGCCGTCGACTCCGCATCGGTCGCCCCGCAGGCATCCAGATGCGTGTGCGCGTCCACCAGCGGCGCGAGCGGTTCCGGCAATTCCGGCGCTGCCCGCTTGGCGTTCATCGGCAGGCTCCGGCACGGCAGTACACCGACACCTGGCGGCGGTCATCGTCTCCGGGGATATTCACGTGAGCGGCGGAATCCACGCGCACTACAGTAGATGCACCATGAGCGAGCGAAGCGAGCGATCAATCAACACAGCCGCCAGTGCGGTCATGCCGAAGCCGAGCGTCAGCGAGGCGCAGGCATGAGCGCAGCTGACCGCCCCGCCTTCTACATCACCACGGCCATCGCCTACCCGAACGGTGCGCCGCATATCGGGCACGCGTACGAGTACATCTCGTCCGACGCCCTCGCCCGCTTCAAGCGGCTCGACGGATATGACGTCTTCTTCATGACCGGTACCGATGAGCACGGGCAGAAGATGCAGCAGACCGCGGTCGCCGAGGGCGTGCCGGTGGAGGAACTCGCCGCGCGCAACTCCGACGTGTTCGAGGCGATGGACAAGACACTCGATGTGTCCTTCGACCGCTTCATCCGCACCACCGACGACGATCACCAGGTGGCCAGCGTCGCGATCTGGGAGCGGATGCTCGCCAACGGCGATATCTACCTGGACAACTACTCGGGTTGGTATTCGGTGCGCGACGAGGCGTTCTATACCGAGGAAGAGACGACGCTGCTCGAGGACGGCACCCGGATCTCGACCGAGTCGAAGACGCCGGTCACCTGGACCGAGGAGTCGAACTACTTCTTCCGCCTGTCGAACTACCAGGACAAGCTGCTCGCGCTCTACGACGAACATCCCGAATTCATCGCGCCCACAACGGCTCGCAACGAGATGGTGAGCTATGTGAAGGCGGGTCTGAAGGACCTGTCCATCTCGCGCACCACCTTCGACTGGGGCGTGCCGGTGCCCGGCCATCCCGATCACGTGATGTACGTATGGGTGGACGCGCTCACCAACTACATCACCGGCGTCGGCTTCCCGGATACCGAAGCGGCTGCGTTCCAGAAGTTCTGGCCCGCCGACGTGCACATCATCGGCAAGGACATCACCCGGTTCCACACCGTGTACTGGCCCGCGTTCCTGATGTCGGCCGGGATCGAGTTGCCGAAACGCGTTTTCGTGCACGGGTTCCTGTACAACAAGGGCGAGAAGATGTCCAAGTCGGTCGGCAATGTGGTCGACCCGCTCGCGCTCGTCGACGAATACGGCGTCGACGCGCTGCGCTTCTTCCTGCTGCGCGAGATCTCCTACGGTCAGGACGGCAGCTACAGCCACGAGGCGATCGTCGGGCGGATCAACACCGATCTGGCCAATGAATTCGGAAATCTGGTGCAGCGCAGCCTGAAGCTGGTCGCACGCGACTGCGGCGGCGTGGTGCCGACGCCGGGTGAATTCACCGACGCCGACCGTGCCCTGCTCGACCGCGCGAACGAGCTGTTGGAACGCTGCCGCACCGAATTCGACAGCCAGCAAATGCATCTGGCGCTGGAGGCGATCTGGCTGACCCTCGGCGAGGCGAACAAATACTTCTCCGCCGAGGCCCCGTGGGCGCTGGCCAAGACCGGCACCGAGGAATCGCTGGCCCGCGAGGCCACGGTGCTGTACGTGACCATCGAACTGCTGCGCATCGTGGCCATCCTGGTTCAGCCGGTCATGCCCGAATCCGCGGGCAAGATCCTCGATCTGCTCACCACGCCGAACCGGACGTTCGCCGATATCGCGACGCCGCTGGTCCCCGGCACCCCGCTGCCGGAACCGGTGGCGGTCTACCCGCGGTACGTCGAACCGAAGTAACCCCGCCCGAGCACGACAGAGCCCCCGAACTTCGGCAGAAGATCGGGGGCTCTTCGCATTCGCCTACTTCCAGCGATCGAGCAGGCGGTTGATCTCGGTGGTCAGCGCCCACTGGAGCAGGGGCCCGAAGCTGATTCGGCCGACGCCCTGATCGGCGAACACGGCCCGATCGGATTCGCCGGGCACCCCGACCATGCTGATCGGCCGCGGCAGTTCACCGGTCAGCCGCCGGATATCGGCATCGGCGCGCACACCCGCCGGGAACAGCGAGTCCGCGCCCGCCTCGGCGGCCAGCCGCAGCCGCGCGATGGCCCGGTCGACGCGGTCGCTGTCGGCACCGTCCTGGCGCATGAACAGGTCGGTGCGGGCATTGATGACCACGTGCACACCCGCGGCATCGGCGAACTGCCGCAACCCGTGTACCAGATCGGCATGCTCCTCGGGGGTGCGCAGCCGACCGCCCTCACTGTGCACCGTGTCCTCGATATTGAGACCGATCGCGCCCGCCTCCAGCAGACCCTCGATCAACTGCGCGGGCTCGAGCCCGTAACCGGATTCGATATCGACCGAGACCGGAACTTCGACGGCATCGGTGATCTGCCGGACCCGGGTCAGCAGCTCCGCGAACGTCATACCTTCCTTATCGCTGCGCCCGATCGAATCGGCAACCGGATGACTCCCCAGGGTCAGCGCCGAAAATCCGGCCGACACAGCAACATTCGCCGACCATGCGTCCCATACCGTCGGAAAGACGCCGGGATCGCCGGGGATGTGCAATTCGAGAAACGCCTTCGCCTTGCTTTCCAAAGAGGTCATGACACCGATCATCGTCTCGACGGTGATCGATGGCACTATGACACTCCCCATCCGGTCGCCCGGGAGTGTCGGCGATGACGCGTCGCGCTAGGAGCTGTCGCCGCCATTGCGGCGGGAAATCAGCACGGCGTCGTAGAGTTCGCGCCGCGAGACCCCGGTTTCCGCCGCCACCTGCGCGCAGGCGTCCTTGAGGCGAATGCCTTCGGCGGTCAGCGATTCGACCTCCTCGACCAGGTCGGCGGGATCGGCCTCGATCGGCCGCGCGCCTTCGAGGACGACGGTGATCTCGCCGCGCGCCCCGTCGACCGCCCAGGCGGCGAGTTCACCGAGGGTGCCGCGGACGACCTCCTCGTAGGTCTTGGTGAGTTCCCGGCAGACGGCGGCGCGCCGGTCCGGGCCGAGCACCTCGACCGCATCGGCCAGGCACTCGGCCAGCCGGTGCGGCGCCTCGAAGAATACGCAGGCCCGCGGCTCGGTGCGCAAGGTGCGCAACCACTCCCGGCGCTGGCCGGATTTGCGTGGCGCGAATCCGTCGAAGCAGAAGCGCTCCACCGGAAGCGCGGACAGTGCCAGTGCGGTGGTCACCGCCGATGGGCCCGGCAAGCAGGTGACCGGGAGCGCCCGCTGCACACAGGCGACCACCATGCGATAGCCCGGATCGCTCACCGACGGCATGCCGGCATCGGTCACCAACAGCACCGTGCGACCGCTGTCGATCTCATCGAGCAGCGCCGGAATCTTCGCGGCTTCCACATGATCGTCGAAACGCACCACTCGTCCGGTGATCTCCACCCCGAGCGCCTTGGCCAGGCTGCGGGTGCGCCGGGTGTCCTCGGCCGCGACGATATCGGCGGATCCCAGCGCATCGCGCAGCCGCTGCGACGCATCGCCGATATCCCCCATCGGCGTCGCCGCGAGTACCAACCGACCCGCAGTCACCTCGGTCCTCCGCGTCCCCGGGTCTTCGCTGCCTTCACCGGTCGAGATTCTGTCATCATGCGAAAACCGATCCCGTCTCGGGTAATCACAACCGATGCCGACACGCAGGCGGACGCGCCGCGGCGTGATCTGCGGGTGGTGCTCGCGCAACCCCCTCGACCGCGGCTGGGAGTGTGATTCGGGTGGCGGCGCGCAAACCGGTGCGGGTCTCGATGGCGCGCACAGCATACGATCGGGGCGTGACCCAGGTGACCGACCAGCGCGCGACCGTAGCCAAGGCCGTGCCCTCTTGGTCGAGCCCCGCGCCACTGCGGCCATCGCCCGATTTCGGGCCGCTCGACACGCTGCAGGGGTGGGTGGTCACCGCGGTCCTCACCGTGATCGCGGCGCTGACCCGGTTCATCATGCTGGACTATCCGACCGACGCGTACACGCCGGTCTTCGACGAGAAGCACTACGCGCCGCAGGCCTGGCAGATCCTCACCGGCGGCGGTATCGAGGACAATCCCGCGTACGGGCTGGTGGTGCATCCCCCGATCGGCAAACAGCTGATCGCGATCGGCGAGTGGATGTTCGGCTACAACGGCTGGGGCTGGCGGTTCAGCGCGGCGCTGGCGGGCACGGTGCTGGTGCTGCTGGTCATCCGGATCGTGCGACGGATGGCGCGTTCCACCATGATCGGCGCGATCGCGGGAATTCTGCTGATCGCCGACGGACTCACCTTCGTCTCCTCGCGCATCGGCATGCTCGACATCTTCATGGCGGTACTGGTCACCGCCGCATTCGGCTGCCTCATCGTGGACCGCGACGAGGTCAGGGCCCGAATCGCCCTGGCGGACTACCAGGGTCGCATCGACGCGAGCGAATGGGGTCCGCGACTGGGGGTGCGCTGGTGGCGCTTCGGCGCGGGAGTGCTGCTCGGACTCTCCTGCGGCACAAAGTGGTCCGGCATGTACTTCATCCTCGCGTTCGGCATCATGAGCGTCTGCTTCGACGCGTCGGCGCGGCGCACCTACGGTGTGCGCCGCCCGTGGATCGGCACCGCGGTGCGCGATGTCGGGCCCGCGCTGTACGCGCTCGTTCTGATCCCGCTCGGGGTGTATCTGGCCAGTTACTGGGCCTGGTTCGCCAGTGAGGACGGGGTGTTCCGCTACGCGGTCGGCAATCAGGTCGGTCGCGACGGACCGTGGTCGTTCCTCCCGAACGCCCTGCGCTCGCTGTGGTACTACAGCGGCGAGACGCTGCGCTTCCATGAGGGCCTGACCAATTCCGCGGGCAACCATCATCCCTGGGAATCCAAGCCGTGGACCTGGCCGATGGGGCTGCGGCCGATGCTCTACTACTACGCCGACAACGGTGTCACCGGCTGCGGCCAAACCCAGTGCGTGAAGGCCGTCATGCTGATCGGCACCCCGGCGATCTGGTGGATCGCATTCCCGGTGCTGGCCTGGATGCTGTGGCGCGGTGTGGTCCGCCGGGACTGGCGCTACGCCGCGATCCTCACCGGCTACGGCGCCGGACTGGTGCCCTGGTTCTTCACCCTCGACCGGCAGATGTACTACTTCTACGCCGTGCCGCTGGCCCCGTTCCTGGTGATGGGGATCGCGCTGGTCTGCGGCGATATTCTCGGCCCCGCCCGCTCGACGCCGATACCGCGAAGTCCCGCGGGCACCTATCTGCCCGCGGTACCGAGCGAGCGGCGCAGCCTCGGGCTCCTCGCGGTCTGCATCTATCTGGGGCTCGTGATCGCCAACTTCATCTGGCTCTGGCCGATCCTGACCGCGCTTCCGATCACCCCGGGCAACTGGCACGACCATCTCTGGCTGCCCAGCTGGCGCTGAGGCTGCCGTCTCGACCGACGACGGGCCCCGCAGGTAGGGCTAACCCCAATGCCGCTCACATAGGCCGGTTGGGCTGTCGTCAACCGCTGTTGATCGTGATGTTGATCGTGATCTTGTAGCTGTTTCGGTCGATGTTGCCTTTGGCGCGGTGTTTGGAGATTGCGCGTTTGACGATGCGGGGGCATGTTCGCTGGCGGCGGGCGGGCAGGAGGTGGTCGAGCACAGCGTGGCCGATCGTGCCGATGAGGTCGATGGTGGTGCCTGCGATGATTCCGGCTGCGAGTATGAGCTGGTCGCGGGCGGTGTTGAGAGCGATGCTGAAGCTGGCTCGGTCGGGTGTGGTGCCGGTGGTGACGGTGGCATCGGTGATGGCGATGCGCAGGGCTTGGTAGGTGATGAGCAGGGCGTAGATCTCTTGGGCGATGCCGTCGGGAGTGCGGGCTCGCAGTACTCGTCCACCGAGGATGGTGGATTTCAGTTCCAGGTAGGAGGTTTCGATCTCCCATCGCTGGTGATACAAAGACACCAATTCGGGTGCGGGGTAACGCTTGTGGTCGGTCAACGTGGTGATCAGCAGGTAGCGTTCTGTGCGGGCAGGGCCGCCGGATTGGTGGACGAGGATGGTCGCCGCGATCACGCGGACGGTGGTGGTGCCGATCCGCGTGAGCCACGAGTTGTCGCCGCAGCGGCCGGTCATGGGGAGTTTCCGGTTGTTGCGGCAGCGGAACAGCAGATCGGCTCCGGTGCCCGCGACGGCGCCGATGAGGTCCGCGGCGGCGAAGTTGCGGTCGGCCAGTAGCAGCATGTCGTTGCCCAGGCAGCCCAGCAGGGGTGGTGCGTAGGTGATCTCGCCGACGCTGGGCGTCCCGAACACGGCGTCGATCACGGTGCGGGTGCCGCAGGCGACCACGGCCAGCAGCCGCAGCATCGGATACCCGGACGGGCCGTTGCCGCCGCCGGCGTGACCGTAGGCGGCCACGTTGGCGGGGCTGTCGGGGGTGAACATCGAGGTGCCGTCGATCGCGCACACCAGCAGGCCCCGCCACCGGGCCGCACCCGCTGCGGGGCCCTTGATCAGGTCGAACAACGCACGCAGCGGTGCGATGCCGATCCGGCGGCGGGCTTGGGACAACGCCGAGGACACTGGATCGGCGACCGGCACACCGGCCAGGCCCGCGGTCATCCGCGCCCACACCTGCTCGTAGCCGAGCTCGGCGAACAACACTGCGGCCAGCAGCAGATACACCACCACCCGCGACGGCAGTGCCCGGACCCTGGCCTGCACCGCCCGGGTCGACTCCAGCACCGCGTCGACCATCTCGAACGGGATGATCCGGGTCAGTTCTCCCAGGTGACCGGGTGCGAAAGCCCCTGTGGCTACCACTGATTCACGTTTGATGACACACTGAGCAGACAGCGGAACTCCAGCTTGAAGGATTGTCTTGGCCGACGAACCTTCTCTACTAGAGTTCCGCTGTTTTCATCTCACGACACCCAGCACCGCAACCGAATTCGCAACCCCTGCTCACTCACCACCACGACTTGACAGCCAGGTCACCGGCCTATGTGAGCGGCATTGGGGCTAACCCTCCAGAGCCGACTTGACGTACCGCAGCGCCGCTTCGTCATCGAGGCCGAGTCGTCGAATGGTGGCGACGTAATCGGTCGCGGCACGGCCCGCCAGATCCTTGGTCGGATCACCCGAGGATGCGATGAAAGAGCCCTGCCTGCCGCGGGTTTCGACCACCCCGTCGGCCTCGAGTTCCCGATAGGCGCGCGCGACGGTATTCGGCGCGAGCCCGAGCTTGGCGGCGAGGGCGCGCACGGTCGGTATCTTCGTGCCCGCCGTCAACTCTCCCGAGCGCACCTGCGCGATGACACCGAGCCGCAGCTGCTCATAGGGCGGAATCGACGAATCATGGGTAACGGTCATGGTGAACATCGCAGGCTCACACATCATCTCGCGACAGTGGGCAGGACATGCACCGTGGTCCGCCGCGTCCGGAACCCAACTCCGAGCCCGGGATCCGCAGCACCTCGATGCCCGCATCCTCGAGCCGGGTATTGGTCATATCGTTGCGCTCGTAGGCGACAACCACGCCGGGCGCGAGCGCCAGGGTGTTGTTCCCGTCGTCCCACTGCTCGCGTTCGGCGGTGACGACATCGAGTCCGGTATCGATGACCCGCAGCTTGCCGATGCCCATCGCATCGGCGGCCGCCGGCAGGAACGGATCGGGACCGCGCATGCTCACCCTGGCCTGGTCGTTGCGCCCGCCATAGTCGTCCTCGCGATGAATCGTGAACGCGCACAGCGAATCCCGGACCGCCGGATACATCACGACGGCATCGGTATCGACCATGGTGCAGACGGTGTCCAGGTGCATGGTCGCCCGGTTCTGCGCGATCGGGACGACCAGCACGGTGTGCGCGAGATCGTCGTCGAACAGACTGCGCGCCAACGCTTCCGCGCCCGCGGGCGAGGTGCGCTCCCCGACGCCCACCGCCACCACCCCCGGTGCGAGCAGCAGCACATCACCGCCCTCGATCGGCGCGGTATGCGATTCGTAGGCCCGCCGCACCCCGAGGAAGCGCGGATGGAACGCATAGATCAGATCGGTCAGCGAGGTCTCGCGCATCCGGGCGGGCAGGGCGAGCGAGGTGATCGCCACCCGCGGGCCGACCCAGAAGGACGAATCCCTGGTGAACAGCAGATTCGGCAGCGGATCGATGACGAAGTCCGCGCCGTGGTGCATGCGCCGCACCAGCGAGGTGTTGTCACCGCCGAAGGGCAGTTCGTCGAAGGTCATACCGGACATCAGGATGTTGGCCAGATCCCTGGCCCGGACGCCACGCAGGAAGGCCGCGAGTTCGTCGGCCAGGGTATGCCCGAGTTTGCGCGCGTCGACGGCCCCGGAGATGCCCTGGATGCGGGCGGCGCCGCTGACCGAGAGGGTTTCGGCGAGCAGATCCGCGAGCAGCAGCACCTCGACGCCGCGCTCGCGCAGCACGCCGCTGAAGGTGTCGTGCTCCTGTTGGGCTCGCTCGACCCAGGGGATGCCGTCGAAGAGCAGTTGATCGTTATTGCGCGGAGTCAACCTGCGCAGCTCGTCGCCGGGCCGATGCAACAGCACGGTACGCAGGGTGCCGACCTCGGAGGTGACCGCCAGCCGCCCGCCCGGTTCACCGACGCCATCCAGCCCACTGCCCGCTTCGTCCGCACCGCCTTCGTGCCCCGCCCGCACCGCGTCTGCTCCCATGATCCGACCGTAGTTCGCCGAGGGCGTAAGGGCACGCAATTGGGTGTAGCCGATTCTCACCCCAGCACACCCTAACCTGAAGTATTGTTCAGGTGAATGGAGGAGCGTGATGTCGACAACCGATTGGCGGGCGAAGGAGCTGACTCCCGGGCAGCTGTCCGAGCGTAGCGGAGTAGCGGTCTCCGCGTTGCACTTCTACGAACGCGAGGGTCTCATCACGAGTCGTCGCACGAGTGGAAACCAGCGCAGATACGCGCGCGAAACGCTGCGCCGCGTCGCCTTCATCCGCATCTCGCAGCGGGTCGGCATTCCGTTGAGCGAAATCCGCGCCGCCCTGGACAAACTCCCCGAGGGCCGCACACCGACCCGACGCGACTGGGAAACCCTGTCCACCACCTGGCGCGCCGATCTCGACGACCGCATCACCCAACTGACCCGCCTGCGCGACAACCTGACCGGCTGCATCGGCTGCGGCTGTCTCTCACTCGGCAGCTGCCGACTGGTCAATGAACACGACCGCCTCGGCGAGCAGGGTCCCGGTGCCCGGGTACTCGATGTGACGCTCAACTGCCCTTCGAAACCAGCAGCCTGTTGAATCGATCGCCGATGCGGCGCATGACGAATTCGTAAGGGTAGGCGAATTTGCGTGCCCACCAATAGGCGAAACGGATATCGGAAGAGGTGTAGACGAGGAACTGATTGCGCTCGATACCGCGAAGTATCACCGCCGCAACATGTTCCGGCGTAACGGCGTGTTTGGTGAACGCGGTGGTGAGTCGCTGGATCCGGCGATCGTTCTTGTCCACACCGACGAGTTCGTAGGTCTGCACCAAAGGCGTATTCACCGCGCCCGGCACCACCAGATGCACCGAAATGCCGTGGCGCTGTAAGTCGAATCGCAAAACCTCGGAGACGCCGCGGATGCCGTACTTGGCCGCACTGTAGGCGGCATGCCATGGCAGTGCCAGGATTCCGGCCGCCGAGGAGACATTCACCAGTGCCCCACCGCGTTTCGCGCGGACCATCGGCGGTACGAAATTCTCGATCACGTGGATCGGGCCCATCAGGTTGACGTCCACCATCTTTCGCCAATGCCGATGCTCGAGATTCTCGACCGTGCCCCAGGTGGACGTGCCCGCGATATTCATCACGATATCGAGGCTGCCGAATTCGGCGTGCACATCGGTCGCGAAAGCGGTGACCGCGTCATAGTCGGTGATATCGAGGGCGCGCGATACGAGGACCACACCGCCCGCTTCCTTGATGGTGCGCACCGTATCCTCGAGCCCTTCGGCGTTGATATCGGTGAGCACCAGTTCGGCTCCGGCCCTCGCCGACGCCAGTGCGGTCGCCCGGCCGATTCCGCTGGCCGCCCCGGTAACGAGCACCTTCGCGTCCCGCACCGTCTTCCCGCGACCAGAGCCAAGCACACCGGATCCCATCTCGAATATCATGAATCGGTTCTCCGCAGGGTACGCGGCGTTCGCGAGGCCCAGCAGCCCGGGTGAACAAGTTTCAGAGTTCGGAACCGCGCCGTCCGCACAGCGAAATATCGGACTACCGCCCCAGCACCGCCAGCATCCCCGCGACGGCTCGCGGCCAGGTGAACTGCTCGGCCCGGGTGCGCGCCGCCTTCCGACGCCCGGCGGTCGGCAGCGCGAGCACATCGGTGACCGCCTGGGCGAAGGCGGACGGCCGATCGGCGGCGACCGCGCCGCATTCGGCGGTCACGATATCGGCGAGCGCCGAGGACCGGCTCGCGACCACCGGCGTGCCCGCGGCGAGCGCCTCCAGCGCGGCCAGCCCGAATGTCTCGTGCGGACCGGGTGCCAGTGAAACATCGGCGGTGGCGAGCAGCCTGGCCACCATCGCCCGATCGGTGATGAATCCCGTGAAGTGCACGGCGGGCAGTCCGCCCGGCAGCGGCGGCAGCGCGCGCGCCCGACGCTCCAACGCCTCCCGCCGCGGGCCCTCCCCCGCCACGACCAGCCGGGCCTCCACGCCGGCCTTACGCAGCGCGCCGATGGCCTCGATACTGCGATCCACCCGCTTCTCCACCGACAATCTGCCGCAGTGCACCAGCAGCGGATGTCCGGGCACGCCGAGATCGGCACGTAGTCGGTAATCGCGGCGGCGTGGACTGAACAGCTCCAGATCCACCCCGAGCGGCACCAGTTCGACATTGGGCGCATCGATGCGCAGGAACTCCGCGCGTGCGAATTCCGTTGTGCAGACCACGATGTCGTAGTCGTCGGCGGTGCGGCGGTTGGCGATATCGGCGCAGCGGCGTGCCACCGGCCTCGGCATGATCTGGCCGAGTAGTCGGTCCAGGCGCTCATGGGAGATCATGACGCTGGCCACGTCGCGGGTGCGCGCCCAGCGCCCGAAGCCGCGCAGGGTCAGCCGATCCGATACCTCGAGCACATCCGGCCGCAGCCCGGCCAGCACATCGGCCACCCGCCGTGGATCCGCCGCCCGATATCCGCCGGTCCACGGAATCGCCAAGGCGGGCAGGGTTATCCGCACCGCACCGGTCGGCAGTATCTCCTCCGCCCGACGCGGTCCCGGCACAATGAGCACCACTTCGTGCCCGGCGGCCACATAGCCCTCACCCAGATGATGCAATGCGGTGCGCAGCCCACCCGACCGCGGACCGTAGAAGTTCGCCAGTTGCACGATGCGCACATCGCCGATCGTGCAGCGAAACGGGTTCCCCCCGGAACCCATGCGCCCAACGGCGCATGAACACCCGTGAAAGACCCCGCTAACGGCCACGCCCGGCGCGATCCGATACTCGGGTACGCGGCTACAGCCAGCCGGTCAGGCCCGGGTACCCCGGCCCGCACGGGGCAGATCGAGATCCAACTGGATCCGGCCGACGGCCAGATGCGCCTCGACCTCATCGGCGGGCATCGGCCGCGCGATCAGGAACCCCTGGGCCCGATAACAACCCAATCCGACCAGGGTCCGCGCGGCCACCGGCGTCTCGACGCCCTCCCCGACCACGCCGAGCCCGAACGATCCGGCCAGCCCGATAATCGACTTCACAATCGCCAGATCGTCGGTGCTCGCGCCGAGGCGCTGCACGAACCCGCGGTCGATCTTCACCGCGTCCACCGGAAGTGCCTTGAGATGCGAGAGCGAACTGTAGCCGGTGCCGAAATCGTCGATGGCGATCTGCACACCCATTCGCTTGAGCCCACGCAACGTGACCTGGGTGCGCGCCAGATCCTGCACCACCACATGTTCGGTGATCTCCAGACAGACCGAACTGCCGTCGATGCCGAACAGCCGCAGCATGTCCTCGATCCGCTCCACGAAGTCCAGGCTGACCAGCTGAACCGGCGAAACATTGATCCGCATGACCACATTGGCCGCCAGGCCGCGCCTGCGCCATTCGGCGAACTGCGCGCACGCCGAGCGGATCACCCAGCGCCCCAGTTCACCGGCGAGATTGGTGGCCTCCGCGACCGTGACGAACGCACCGGGCGGCAGCAACCCCCTGGTCGGATGCAACCAGCGCACCAGCGCCTCCAGCGCGACGACCCGGCCGGTGCGCAGATCGACCTCGGGCTGATAGTGCAGCAGCAGCGATCCGTCGGAGACCGCGCCGCGCAGATTCAGCTCCACATCGTCCTGCAGTTCGAACTGCGCGCGCATGGCGTCGGTGAAGACCGCGACACCGTTGCCGCCACCTGACTTCGCCGAAAGTAGCGCGTGATCGGCCCGGCGCAGCACATCGGCGACCGTGGTCTCACCCGGAATGCCCACCGCGACACCGACACTGGCGCCGCGGCTGACCGATTCCCCGCCAACGGTGACCCGCCGTCCGATGAGCTGCTGGATGCGCGTCGCCTCCAACTCGGCCGCCACCGCGTCCATCGGTTTGGCGGGCACGATGACGAATTCGTCGCCGCCGAGCCGGGCGATCATGTCATTGGGATCGAGATTCTCGCGCAGCCGCGAGGAGAGTGTGCGAATGAAGTTGTCCCCCGCGGTATGCCCCAGAAAATCGTTGAGCGCTTTGAGCCGATCGAGATCGAGAAAGAATGCGGCCACTGGGCCGGGACTGCCCTGCCGCAGCCGCTCCTCCATGTGCTCGAGCAGCGCCCGCCGGTTCGCCAACCCGGTCAGATCGTCGTGCAGGGCGATATAACGTAATCGCTCCTCGGCTACCACGCGCGCCTGCAACTGGGCGAACAGTGCGGCGATCGCCTTGAGCACGTTCAGTTCCCTGGTGCTCCAGTCGCGATCGCCCTGTTTGATGAATCCGAGCACGCCGGTCGACTCGCCGCGGGAGAGCAGCGGTACGGCGGCCATGGCGACCTGTGGAATGCCGGAGGAGCGCCGGATGGTCTCCTGATAGTCGGCGGATTGCTGGGATGGCCGCACAATGATCGGTTCGGTGGCGTGTTCCAATTCGCGGAACACCGAATCCGCATGCTCGAAATGCACGATCTTCAGCGGATCCGGATCCGGTACATCACCGCGGTGCGGCCACTCCGCGATGAGTACGGTCGCCCGCTGCTCTCTATCGGTATGGCGTAGGTAGCTGAAATCGACGTCGAAGTGGTCGACCAATCTGGCCAGCACACGTTCACTCGCCGCCACCATGGTCGTGGCGTCGACGCCCATCAACTCCGAGGCGACCTGGGTCACCAGTGAGTCGAGCGTTCGCCGAGGCACCTATTCTCCGATCGCGCTAGCTGCGGTTGCCCGCGCCCGGCACTGGAAGCCGCCTGCTGCGGACCGTGGCTGCTGCCGCATAGCTCAGGCGAAGCACCAATGCCATGATCTCATGCCCAGGCACTCCCAGCAGGTCCAGGAAACGGCCCTGAAGTGACGTTAGTGTATCCGCGAAATCCTCGGAAATCCCTTTCAGCTCGTCGGGGTGCCGCGAATAGAGGAATAACGGCGAGACCGGTTGCACCGCGAGACCGAGCCGTTGCGCCTCGATCCAGACCCGCTGCACGGCCGCGCCACCGCGCGCGTAGTCGGCCAGTGAGACCGCTGCGGCCCCGGACCGACGCGGGAACGTGACCGCCAGCAGCGCCGAACTCGACCGCACTCGGTCCCGGGTGTACTCGCCGAGCGCGGTCCCTGCTGACCATTCGCGCAGCCGATCCATGACATCCGAGCGCACACCGATCCGGATCTTGGCCTGCTCGTCGGCGGCCAATTCCATACTCCGGATATCGATCCCGGTGCGCGGATCCTCGCCGGGCCAGCGCAGTTCGCCGAACAGCTCCTGATGCAGGCGCGGGGTCAGATAGCGGATGCGATCGGATTCGGACAGTAGCGCGGCCGCGGCCGTGAGTTGGTCGGGTGTGGTGACGGCACGGACCATCCCGTCCGCGTCGGCGGCCGCGGCCCGCAGCGCGGGCAGGATGTGGTCGGCCAGCGGTGCGGCCGTGCCGAGGCGCCGGTTCGTCTCGCGGGTGAGCGCGTCCGGATAGTCACTGGCCAGCGCCGGATCGGTGCCGTCGCCGAGGTGCAGCACCGCGGTCAGCGCGGTGGCGTTGTCCTCGATGAACTCGAAATCGCCGAGTATGCCGTGCGCGGCCGCCGCGGTACGGGCGTTGTAGAGCGCGGCACCGATCGCTACCGCGCTGCCGCGATAGCCGATATCCAGTGCCGACGAACGGGTTCGGGCGAGCTCGATGCGCACGTCGTTCCCCTCGGCTCGCAGCGACCACGGTTGGGTATTGCCGCCCGACGGGGCGCGCTGCGCGCATTCCAGCACCATGTCGAGGGCGGTTCCATTCGATTCCGGCGCAACACCTTCCAGAGCCGGATATTCGTCGGATACCTTCTCGCAGCCGGGCTCCGGCTCGGCCAGTTCGTCGAGGCCGCGCTCCAGATCGAATCGGGTCCGCCCCGAGGACAGCTTCTGTCCGAGCCCGATCCGGCGCACCGCCGCCGCCACGATGGCCGCGCCCAATTGCACATCGCCGCCGAGCTGCGGCCAGGTCGTGACGGTTTCGTCGATCTCGACCAGACTCGCCGCCATCCGGGCCGAGAGCTCCTTCGGATCCAGGATCCGCATGACGTGCGGCGCCTTGTCCTTGGTGGACAGCCCGCGCAGATCCGCCCCGACGGTCGCGCCGAGCAGACCGTGGAATGGCGGACGGTCCGGTTCGAGGTCATAGCGCTCGACGTCGAACAGTCCGCGATCGCTGGTATCCATCAGCAGCGGAATGCGGTGGCGCCGTGCGCCTTCCCGGACCGCGAACTTGATATCGAGCGAATCACATTCCTCGATGACGATCGATAGTCCCTGCATGAATTCGTCGACGGTGTCCTCGTCCACGCCCGCGGTGTAGACCTCGACCGGCAGATACGGATCGAGTTCGGCGATCCGGCGCGCGGTCACGATCGACTTGTTCACCCCGATATCGAAGATTCCGGCCGGCACCCGATTCAGATTCGACAGTTCGATATCGTCGAAATCGGCCAGGCGCAGCCCGCCGCAGCTGCCCTCCAGGGCCAGCGCGTAGGCGACCGCGTGGCCGACGCTCTGCCCGACCACCCCGATCGTCTGATCGGCACAGCGCAGCTGTTCGGCGCGGGTGAGCTTGTTCTGATTGCGATCCAATCGGATTGCCCGATAAACCTTTTCGCCGGGCAGCCCGACCAGCGTGCGCCGCCACGGATAGTAAACCCACCGGTCGGTTTCCGGGCCGCCGAGATCCGCCGGGGGCCTGCGCACCTTGGCGAGTTCGGCGCGCAGCACATCACGGAGGTCGTGAATGCGGACCAGCGGCGATTTCCGCAATTGCACGAGGATCTGCGCGTCGGCTACGGCCATCTCGTCGAGAATCAACGGGCGGTGCTCCGCGGTGAGGTCACCGTTCATGCCTGCGCCAGTCCTCCGATCCCTGATCCACCCGAGGGAGCCCGACCGTGCGGTGACAGCCAAGCATCCAACGCCGCACGCTCCAGCGCGATCAACGAACTCTGCAATTTTGTGGCTAATGACCGATATGTCCGGGTATCCCACCACATCGGGCTGGTCCGATAGCGGTCGTCGGGATAGGGCACAGACGGTATCCGATCGGCGACATATCCACCACTCGAGCGGTAGAGGCCGATATTGCGCGTGGCAGTGGTGACGAAACCGAACCGGGCATCGAGCAGCCGCACGGCGTGCACGACACAGCGCGACATCGCGGCCACGAGCGCGGCACGCTGCTCGGCCGCCCGTGCGACCCAGACCGCTTTCACCTCGACAACCCCCTCTGGTATCCGGTCAGCAATCATCGCTCGCAACTCGGCGGCGCCGGGTCGACCGGCCCAGGCGCCGAGGGCGCGTACCTCGTCGGCGGCGCCGTAGGGACCCTGTGCCCGCAATCCCGCGACGACCGCGCCGGTCGAGTCGACGGCGGCGAAGAACAACGATGTCGAACGGCCGTCGACAACCCCGTCGTATTCCAAAGCGTGATCAACGCCGTAGTGCCGGTAAACCTGCAGCGCACCGCGCAGATAACGGCGCCACAGATCAGGATGAGCCTGCGGAGTAGCGACATGAAAGACATAACCGGAATGCATGTCCCGAAACCGCAACACCTCGGCATCGCGCGTGCCCCCGGGGCCGACTGCGATTGTTTCGACAGTCATGGTGTTCCTACTCCATTTGCTACCGCGCATCCGCGCGGTCATCGAGCCGGTCCGGCCGACTCACCAGACGACTCGCCGATCAGGTGAGTTTGCCTAGGGCAGTATCCGTCATCCGAGAAGAATTGACCAGATGTCTGGTTAATCTTCCGAAAACTGAGCGGCCGCACCCAAATCGCCGCAGGTCAGAACGCTCGAACAAGCCATCGAATGGAATAGGGAGACCAGTCGGTACTGATGAAGCTAATGTTCAGCAACTCAAACCAGGATGGAGATGAACAGTTCAACCGACTCCGGCCCGCGCCAGATCTCGATCTCTTCACGGTAGGCCCGAGTGATCTCGGCGGAGGCCGTCGCATCGTCGACCTGGGCCCAAACATCCTCGACCGGATCGTGATAGTCCCCGTTCGGCTCGAACCGAGCGTAGACACCCTTGGGTACCTTGACCAGCACGTCACCAACCGGAACCGCACTCGGATCCGAGTACTCGAAACACACGACAGCGTTGTAATTCCCGGCCGGATCCGGCACGTAGACCGTATACATCAGCTGGTCGGCGCCCGCGCGGTCGCGCAGCCGATCCTTGAGGAATTCGATCAGATCACTATTGCTGACCTTGAAGCTCGGACGCACCCGCGGCACCACGAGGCCGCCGTAGATGGCCTCGCGGCGCACCACGATCGCATAGGTCATGACCGCGCCTCGCTACCACTGCGTCGCGAGATGACCTGTGCCATGGTCTTTTCGCTGCGCTCACTCACCGCGCATCGACCGCCAGGTAGAGATCGATCTTGTACGCATGCGGATAACACTCGAAATCACCGGTGTAGGTGCGTTTGATCTGGTTGTGCTCTTCGGCATAGGCGATCTGCGTCCACAGGTCGGTCATCACCTGCGGAAAGTTACCGACCGAGGAGAATCGGGCATAGGTGCCGCGCGGCAGCCGCGCCACCAGGTGACCGCGGGTGACATCGCCGAAGACCGCGCACTCGTAGCCGACGATCTGGGTGTTATAGGTGCCGAGTTCACCGCTGTAGTCGGTGTAGGCGCTGGCCAGCGGGCCGCCGAGTTCCTGATGCAGTACCGCTGCCCACGCGGCCTCTAAATCGTGGTCACGCAGTTCCCCGAGCGCACGTTTTGGGCTGCGCACCGGCAATCCGGCCACCCACATCTCGTCTCGCTCGACGATTTCAAACTGCATGAAGAGACTCTTTCGAGGTGAATCCGGGGGCGTTGCCCGCATCCGGTCGGTCAGAAAGGCCATGCTATCAACTCGCCCCCGGTGGCCAGGCTCACATGTCCGGGTCGTTACCCGCCGCGCACGGCCAGTCGAACTGGTCGCGCGACCTGAAGGCAAACGATCGGCAATCGATGCATAGTGGACATGACCGTTCTCGTCTATCGCTGATCGTGTGGCTTCCCGACACAACGAACGGAGTTCAGATGACCGCGGACGCGATCTACGACGAATTGGACAGGCGCGCGGCGGAAGTGGCCGATCAGGTCGTCCAGTGGCGACACCACCTGCACCAACATCCCGAGCTGTCCAACCGGGAGTCGAATACCGCCGCACTCATCGCCGACCACCTGCGCTCGCTCGACCTGGACGAGGTGCGCATCGGCATCGCCGGACACGGCATTGTCGGCGTGTTGCGCGGCGGCGCGGGCGGCGACCGGACGATCGCGCTGCGCGCCGATATCGACGCGCTTCCGGTACCCGATCTGTGCGGTGTCGACTTCGCATCGACGGTGGTGGACGACGACTATCCCGGCGGACCGTTCCCGGTCTCGCATGCCTGCGGCCACGACTGCCATACCGCGATGCTGATGGGCGCGGCCTCGGTACTGACCGGCTTGCGCGATCGGCTGCCCGGCACGGTGCTGTTCGTGTTCCAACCCGCCGAGGAGGGGCCGCCGGTGGACGAGCAGGGCGGCGCGAAGCAGATGCTCGCCGAAGGCGCACTGGACGATCCCGCCCCGACCATGGCATTCGGCTGCCATGTCACGCCATATCCCAAGGGCTACATCGGATATCGGATCGGCAACCAGTTCGGCGCCTCCTGTCTGGTGCAGATCACCATCACCGGCCACCAGGTGCACGGGTCGACACCGTGGATGGGCGTGGACCCGATGCCCGCCGCTGGCGCGGTCATCACCGGCATCGGCCAGCTCTACCGGCAGATCAGCGCATTCGATCCGTGCACCGTCACCATCGGCCACGTGCAGGATGTGGGCCGGTTCAATATCATCGGGCAGACCGTCACGCTGTGGGGCACCATCCGCTGCGCCGTCGAGACCGATATGGTCGATATCCAGAAGCGCCTCGACACTCTCGCGGCGCATTCGGCGCAGGCCTACAACTGTTCGGCAACAGTCGAATACCTCCAGGATGTGCCCGCCGTGCACAACGCCGAGGAGTGGATCGAGGCGGGGCTGCCGACATTGCGGCGCGTGGCCGGGGCCGATAAGGTCACCCCGACGATTCCGACACTGGGATATGACGACGTCTCCGAGTTCGTCAACAAATTCGGCGGTCTCTATGTGACGCTCGGCGTGCAGGATTGCGAACTGGACCCGAAAACCGGCATGCCCGTCCCCGTTCCCGGTGGCCGGGCTATGGCGATGAACCACAATCCGCACTTCTATGCCGATGACGGGCCACTGGTCACCGGGGTTCGGCTCCATGCGCACGTCGCATATGACCATCTCAGCGGCGCGCTGTCACCCAAATGACCACCCGCACTGTGTGATCGAATACCTATCGTGTGCGAGACCATCGCCCAACTCGACGCCGCGGTCGCCGACTGCTTCGCCTGTCCGCGGCTGGTCGCCTGGCGGGAACGGGCGGCCAGGGAGAAGCGCGCGGCCTACCGCGACGAGACCTACTGGGGCAGGGCGGTTCCCGGCTACGGCCCGGATGACGCTCGGCTGCTCATCGTCGGCCTGGCCCCGGCCGCGCACGGCGGCAACCGGACCGGCCGGATGTTCACCGGCGACCGCAGTGGAGATTTCCTCTATGCCGCCATGTACAACGTCGGGCTGACCAATCAGCCGACGGCGGTGCACCGCGATGACGGACTGCGGCTCATCGGTGCGCGCGTCACCGCACCGGTGCACTGCGCACCGCCGGACAATAAGCCCACACCCGACGAGCGCGACCGCTGCAGGCACTGGCTGGAAACCGAATTGGGCCTGCTCGCACCGACCTTGCGGGCGGTGGTGGCACTCGGTGCGTTCGGCTGGCAGGCCCTGCTTCCCGCACTCGCGTCGTCGGGCTGGACCGTGCCGCGCCCACGTCCCAAATTCGGACACGGCGCCCATGTCGTATTCACGCCGAGCGCCGCCGGTCGCGCACCACTGCACCTGTTCGGCTGCTACCACGTCAGCCAGCAGAACACCTTCACCGGCCGACTCACGCCCGAGATGCTCGAATCGGTGCTTGCCGCGGCGGCCAGCACCGCTGGCCTACCTGCCGACAGCAGCTGATCCTTCGCCGAGCACCGGCGCGCCCGCTCGGCGAACCGCACCGTGGATCAGGACGGCGGCGTGATCTTGGTGATGACGGTGATGCCCTCGCGCGGTGCGACACTCACGAACTGCCGGTACGTACGCACCGTCGAGTCGGGCCGGACCTCGGTGATCACGACGTCGTAGCGACCGTCGAGCATCGGCGTGATCAGTACGCAGTGCTGGGTGCCGACCGGAACGGATTTGATCCCGGCATCGATCAGTTGGGTGGCCGACACCCCGGCGTCCGGGCTGGTCAGCGCGCGGGCGTCCGAGCCGGACCGGGCTATGTAGTAGGCGTATTGGAAGGCGAGAATCACGTCCGGACCCGATTTGGTCGAACCCGTGCCATTGCCGCGCACCAGTTGTTCGGTACGGGTCGGTTCGCAGTTCGGGCCGCCGCCGAGCACCGGATCGGTGATCGTCGCCGTCGACTGCCGGGTATTGCTCGCCTCGGCCGTGTACACCAGCACCAGCGCCACCGCCGCCAGCGTCCCGAAGAATGCCGCGCTGCCGACCAGCCAGGGCCGGTGCCGCGGGCGTCGTTTCCGGCGTGGTTGGCGCGGGCCCGGTAGGGCCCGTGGCGCCGATCCGGGCGGGATCATCCCAGGCCATAGCGGGTCGGCCGAACGGTTCCGGCTTCGGCGCATGCCGGTGCGAAACGCGGCGGTATTGCCGCCGGAATCAGCTGCGTTCGACGACACCATGATCTCGCCACACCCCTTTGCCGGTGCCGCTCGGGCGACCTTCAAAACTTGCCGGGCCAGCAGCCCTATCAATGCCGTTGTGCAATAACAAGATTGCACATCCGCCCGAGTAATGGCGACCGAATCGGCCAGCGCGCGCCGGTCGACGGACCGGCAGAGTATGCCCGATCCGGCCGCGGACGCGTCCGATTTCGGCAACTTTGGAGGGTTCCCACAAGAGCCGGGCCGAAGGTTCGTAAGTACGGGCATACCGTGATCAAACCGCGCCGGTAAGCTCTTCCCGAAACGATGTCCGGCGAAAACGCCTGCTCAGCAATGTGTTTCGGCACCCTGCCCAGCACCGGGAAACGCCTACGACGATACCGCTCGACAATGATGTCGAGTTGCGGCGGCCCGGCTGTACGCCTGTCCGCTTCGCATAAGGCACTCGTCAGGACACCGAAACCGAGTTACCGGAAGAGAAATCAGGAGTGACGCTCGTGCGTAACCTCTTTACCGCCGATGGACGATTCCCGAACGTCGTCGTGACGAGTCTCGCGGCGACCACCTCGATCGCTGGCGATGTCGATGCGACGTGGAAGGGACTCCTCAACGGCGAGAGCGGAATCGAGGAGCTGGACGATCCGTTCATCGAAGAGTACGAACTTCCGGTGCGCATCGGCGGTCACCTGAAGGTGCGGCCGGATACTCTGCTGACCCGGGTCGAGCAGCGCCGCATGGCCTATGTCGAACAGCTCGCGACCGTCCTCGGTCGGGAGGTATGGCGCAATGCGGGCAGTCCGGAGGTGGATCCCGAGCGACTCGGGGTGGCGATCGGCACCGGCATCGGTGGCGCGGATGCGATCACCGATGCGAACAGCAAGTTGAAGAACGGTGGCTATCGCAAGATTTCGCCGCTGGCCGTGCAGATGATCATGCCCAATGGCCCGTCGGCCGTCGTCGGTCTGGAACTGAAGGCCAGGGCCGGAGTGATCACCCCGGTCTCGGCGTGCTCGTCCGGGTCGGAGGCGATTGCCAACGCGTGGCGCATGATCGCGATGGGTGACGCCGATATGGTCGTCACCGGCGGTGTCGAGGGCTACATCGATGTCCTGCCGATCGCGGCATTCACCATGATGCGCGCCATGAGCACCCGCAACGACGACCCGAAGGGCGCCTCACGTCCGTTCGACAAGGATCGCGACGGCTTCGTCTTCGGCGAGGCCGGTGCGCTGATGGTCCTGGAAACCGAGGAGCACGCCAAGGCGCGCGGCGCGACCATTCACGCGCGGCTGCTCGGCGCCGGAATCACCTCCGATGGCTACCATTTGGTGGCTCCGGCGCCGGATGGCGATGGCGCCGCCCGCGCGATGACCCGGGCGATGCAGACCGCGGGTCTGACGGCGAAGGACATCACCCACATCAACGCGCACGCCACCGCGACACCGATCGGCGATGTCGCCGAGGCGCGCGCCATCAACAAGGCCGTCGGCAACCACGCCTCGGTCTACGCGCCGAAATCCGCACTGGGACATTCCATCGGCGCGGTGGGCGCGCTCGAATCGATCCTGACCGTGCTCAGCATCCGCGACGGCGTCGTGCCGCCGACCCTGAACCTGGAAAACCTCGATCCCGAGATCGATCTCGATGTGGTGCACGGTGAGGCGCGCCAGCAGGAGATCGAGTACGCGATCAACAATTCGTTCGGATTCGGCGGGCACAATGTCGCGCTCGCCTTCGGCCGGTACTAGCGGACCAGGATGGCGCGCGGATAGAGCAGCTGGAAGCCCAGCTTCTGCACATTCTGCTGTGACTTCGAACCGGGCAGTGTGGTCACCACCGCGAGGTCACAGCCCGCGGCCGCCGCGACGGCGAGGCGCACCGACAGCAATGAGGCCTGGACACCGCGTCGACGGAATTCGGGCAGGGTCGCCGCACCGCACAGTTGGGCGAGGCCGTCGCTGAGGCGCAGGCTCGCGCCGCCGGCGGGCACGCCGTCGATCCAGGCCAGGGAACCGACGAAACCGGTTGTCGCGGTGAGGTCCCGCTCGGCGCGCTCGAGCGCCTCGCGCGGGAACTCCTCGTGCGAGGCGACGCCCTGGGTGTCCGGCGTGGCGAAGCCGTCAACGATCACGTTCACCCAGGTATCGAATTCCTCGTGCTCGACATCGCGGATCTGCACGCCGTCGGCCAGCTGGGCCTTGCGGTCCGGGTCGAGTCGCAGACCGAGGACGTTCTCGAAGCCGACCAGCACGTAGCCGCGGCGGGTCAGGCATTCGACGACGGCAGGATCGGCGAGGGTCGAGACCTCGAACTGCACCGGTGCGTCGCGCTCGGCGAAGGCCTGTTCGACGGCCTCCAGCTCGGCGTCGTCGAATGCACCGCCCATTCCGACGGCGACGACCTTGTCGAGCGGCGATCCCGCGCCCGCCCACACCGCGACGCCGCTGCCGATGGGGTGCAGCAGCACTCGCTCGCGCGGATCCCGGCGCGCGGCCGCGCGTGCACCTTCCTCGATCAGGGTGCGTTCGGCGTGCTCGACGCGCGCTGCGAGGTCCTGTCCTGTGAACAAACCCGAGGCGAACTCAGATGGCATGGGGAATTCCTACCTCGCCGATAGTGCTCGAGTCACCTGTTTTTCAGTCGCCGAGCTGGTTCGACGTGTCCCGGTAATGCGGGTCGGCACCGTTGGTCAGAAGATCGCGACCGGTGCGACCGGTGTCCCGGTAGCACCGACGAACGGTTCGGGCATTGCGCTGAGCAGGAATTCGTAGCGCCCCTCCTCGGCGCAGATCCGCGACAGCTCCTCGAGATTCCAGTTCTGCCCCTGCAGCATGCCCATCTCGACCAGATGCAATGCGTGCACCGCCAGCCACCCGTTGTCGAACTCCGGCGGGAAGATCTCGAATGCCAGGGTGTCGTTCGCGACGGCCGCGACATCACGGGCGTGGAACCATTCCGGACTGCGCACCGAAAGTCCCGGTGCGGGAACGGCATACCCCTGTTTGTCGCCCGCCAGATACAACCGCATCTGGCCGGTCCGTACCAGCACCACATCCCCGGCACGGACCTGGGTGCGCGCCAATTCCTCGGCGGCCAGCAGGTCCTCGGGTCCGACGGCGTGGTCGCCGGGGAGGCGATCGACGCCATGGGCGGCCGCGATATCGAGCAGCACACCGCGCGAGACGATATGGCGGGCCTTATCGATTCCGCTGAAGGCGGCGCCGCCGTGCGCGGTGATGGTGTCGGCCGGACGTCCGTTGTAGATCCGGCCGGAATGCGAGACATGGGTCAGCGCATCCCAGTGGGTGGCGGCCTGCAGTCCCATCGTCACGACGTCGTCACTGGTGGCGACCAGTCCGGGTCCGAACATCTCCCAGTTCAGCGCGATCATGGAATGCAGCGGATCGACCCGTCCCGGTATCAGTCCGGTCTGTATTCCGTACTGCTGCAACGGAACCGCCAACGCGACCCGCCGCCCGGTGCGCACCGTGGCCGCGGCATTGCGGACGACCTCATCGGTTATGAGATTGAGGGTGCCGATCTCGTCGTCAGCACCCCACCGTCCCCAGTTGTTCACCCGCTCAGCGATATCGAGGAATTCCCGGGGCAGTGCCATGGCGGCAATCTACCGTTCGCGGCCGGATCGCGGCGGCGAACGTCGCGCGGCGCAGCGACTCACTTCGGCGCATGCCCGTCCTGGGCGATGAGCACCGAGCAATCGGCGTGTCGGGCGGCCTTCTCGGCGGTCGCTCCGATGAAGCGACCCCAGATCGCCGAATGGCCGCTGCGGCCCAGGACGAGCAGATCCGCCTCGTGATGCGTTGCGGCGATGGCGAGTTCATGTGCGGGGTGTCCGGCGCGGACCTCGGCTTCGATGGCGATGCCGCGTTCGGCTGCCGCCGCGGCCGCCGCGGCCAGCCAACGGCGGCTGGTCTCCTCCTCGACCGAGCGCTCCTCCTCGATCTCACCGATCACCGGCCGGTAGAGCGGCCGATGCTCCTCCACGGCGACGACGGTGAGCGCGGATTTGTGCGCGGCGGCCAACTCGAGCGCGATCCGAAGAGCCTTGCGGGCGCCGGGCGAGTCGTCGTATCCCACCACGATCCGCTGGAACACATCTCCAGTGTGATCCTCCCGTCGATCGTGGTCCAGCGGCGTGAAGAGTTCGCCATCCGCCCACGGGAGGTGTTCGTATCCGACTGTGGAAGGTGTTCGGCAGACCCCGAGCGAACTATGGTGACCGTATGCCCGTTACCGACGGTACCGCTGTCTCCGAGCCGCCAGTCATCCCCGGTGTGCGCCGTTCGTTCATCACCGCCCGCGATGTCCGATTCCACGTCACCGAGGCCGGACCTGTCGACGGTCGGCCGGTCGTGCTGCTGCACGGCTGGCCGGAGCACCATTACGCCTACCGGCACCTGCTCGCCGACCCACCCGATGGGCTCCGGATCATCGCGCCCGATCTGCCGGGCTACGGCTGGTCGGGCCCCGCGCCGCATCGGTGGGCGAAGGAGGACGTGGCCTCCGATGTGCTCGCACTCCTCGACGCGCTCGGTCTGGACCGGGTGCTGCTGGTCGGCCACGATTGGGGCGGATACGTCGGATATCGCATGGTGCTGCGCGAACCCGATCGCTTCGACGGCTATCTCGTGCTGAATATGGCGCATCCATGGGTTCCGGTACCGACGGTATTGCGCCATCTGTGGCGCTTCCTCACCTATCAACCCCTGGTCGCCACCGTGGGTGTGCCATTGCAACAGCGCACGAAGTTCCTCGAGCGGGTCATCGGCGCCGCGATCACCGACCACAGCGCCTTCGGCCCCGAGGCGGTGCGCATCTTCGCCGACCGGTTCCGCGATCCGGTCTGCGCCCGCGCCGCCACCGACACCTACCGAACCTTCTGGCTGCGCGAAGTCCCCGACGCCACACGCAATCCGGAACGCCGCCGCATCACCATCCCGGTCCGCGCGGTCTTCGGCGTCGAAGACGTCGCCGTGCACCCTTCCCTCGCCGCCGCCGATACCGCCAAAGCCGACGACTACATCTTCGAACCCGTCACCGGTTGTGGACATTTCGTCGCCGATGAGCGCCCCGATATCGTCCGCGCCCGTCTGATCGAACTCGCCGCAGCCACGAAATAGCCTTTATCGCTGCAACTCTCGGGCTCGCGCCGATGCGGGATCGCCGGGTCATCGGCGTCGGCACTGAGCTCGGCCAGGGGCGTCCACAGTTCGGCGATGGAACAACATTCTCGCCCCGGGCCATGGCGAGCTTCCGGGTGAACATCCGGGCTGCCGGAGCGGCACAGGCGAACAGACGCGTGCTGAATTCACCCATCAGATCCGACAGACCTTCGATCTGCCCACGATGCGCGGGATCAGACGTAGGGAGCCAGCGCCGTCGCGATTCGATGCGGATCGCCGAGCCCGCGATAGTCGCCCGCATCTCGCATCAGCCCGGGCTGTATCGCGGCCACCAGATCAGCGGCCTGATGCAGCGAGCATTCGGCGCGGCCGAGCAGTTTGCGAACCAGCACCACCTGTTCGAGGGTCGACCAGTCGGATTCGGCGATCCGTTCGGCGACCGCGGACAAGCCGCCCGAGGCCAACGCGGCGCGCAGTTCGGACAACTCCACTACGCGGTCGGTGAGCAGTGTGCGGTACAGCGCCCGCGTCTCGTACGGCAGTGTCGGGATGAGCCCGGCCGCGAACCGCCAGACGAATTCCTGGTGCGCATAGGCCAAATGTGGGTGCTGCTCGGCGAATTCGCGCCAGTCGACGCTATTCGCCGCCGCGAGGAACATGCGCAGCTGCGGGCGCTGCGCGCCCAGTTCCCTGGCCGCAATATCATTTTCGGGCACCCCATCGGCCAACGGCGAGGCCTCCAGCTTCACCCGCACAACGGCGAATCCAGCGTCACGCATGCCCTCGACCAGCTCGGATGCCGAATCCCGCACCGCCGCAAGCGTTCCGGACCGCCGCACCGTCACCATGGGCTGATCGCATACCCGCCCCCGCGCCAGCACGATTTGGGTGAACTTCATATTGCGCTGCCCCGCATACCTTTCGAGCGCATCCACCCCTGTTGCCCCAGCCCGCACGGTGATATGCACTTCGAAGTCGCCCCGAAACTCCCGCGCCCCCGCAGGTAAGCCGGATCGGCCGACCAACTCCCGTTCGCTCATATGTTCTACAGTACGAAAATCCGCATCCCGGTGTCGATCGCGGCAGGTTGCGGAGGGTGTGCTGGAAGGCAAGCCGCTATTGCCATTGCGGGCGTGTCGGAGCAGTGTGAACGTACCGGTGGCGCCATCGGGGCGCTGCCCTGAACACCCCGAGGGGGTGGATCGTGTACGCACGTTCTACCACTATTCAGGCGCAACCCTCCGCTATCGATGCCGGGATTGCGCACGTTCGCGACGTAACATTGCCCGCTCTGGAAGACATCCCCGGCTGTATCGGGCTGTCGCTGCTGGTCGACCGGAAGTCCGGCCGGTGCATTGCGACGACCGCATGGGAGACCGAGGATGCGATGCGCGAAAGCGCGGAGCGCGTTCGCTCGATCCGGGATCGTGCCGCCGAGACGTTCCGCGGCGGCGCACTGATCGAACACTGGGAGATTGCCGCCTTGCACCGGGACCACCGCTCGCGGGAGGGCGCGTGTGCTCGCGTGGTCTGGAGCAAGATGGACCCGAGTCGGGCCGACTCGGCGATCGACACCTATAAGTCCCAAGCCCTGCCCGCAATGGAAGGCCTCGAGGGCTTCTGCAGCGCCAGTCTGCTGGTCGACCGGGCATCCGGGCGCGGCGTTTCATCTGTCACCTTCGACAACGCCGATGCGATGGACCGCAACCGCGACCAGGCAACCGCCATGCGGGACCGAATCGCTGGACAAGCCGGTATGGCGGTGACCGACATCGGCGAGTTCGAATTGGCACTCGCCCACCTGCGCGTACCCGAATTGGTGTAACCACGTGGCGGTGCCGTCATTGCCGACGGTGCCGTCGAGCAACTCGGCCGCGCCAGTGGCGCTTCGGCACCTCTTGCCGCGCGGCCGAGTTGCGCCCTGTCGACTACCGGACAGCTGGCGGTGTGGTAGCCGGGCGGGAGTTCGGCGCGCACCTGGATCATCGAAGGCCGCCGAGCGAATCGAGCGCTTGCCGGGCCCGGGGAGCATGCAGCGGGGAGAAGTCCGGATTTATCCGCAATGCCTGCGACAGCGCGCTGGCCGCCGCATCGGTGCGGCCGAGCGCCGCGAGGATCATGCCGCGGTGGTAGGCGAGGGTGGCGCTGCGCCAGCCGAGAGCGATCGTGCGGTCGGCGTAGCCGATCGCCTCCTCATCGCGTCCGGCCTTGTGCAGTGACCAGGCAAGTACGTCGGTGGCGATAATGCTCTGGCGGCGGCCGTATTCCAGCTGCGCCAGCCGCACTGCCTCGGCCGGGTCGCCGTGCTCGGCGGCGAGCAGGGCGGCGTCCACATAGTCGGTCGCGCCCTGTGCCTGCAGTGCCCGGAACTGCTCGGCGACCTGTCGATACTCGACGGCGGCCCGCTCGGGGCGGCCCGCGGCGTCGAGCAGTTCGCCGAATTCGATCAGGTACTCCGGCAGCGGCGCACGGGTGGTCAGTGCCGCGTACTGCGCGATCGCCTGTTCGAGGTCGCCGCGTGCCGCGAATACCTTGGCCTGCCCCTGCTGCAGCGCCGCACTGTCCGGATCGGCCAAAAGGCCGGAGCGGTACTGACTTTCGGCCTCATCGAGCTGCCCGCTATTGAATGCGAGCTCGCCGAGATGGTAGCGGCAGAAGGCGGTCTGATCGACGGTATTCGCCGCGGCGAGCGCCATCCGTAATGCGTTCATCGCGTCCTCGGTGCGACCGTGCAGTTCGAGGTCGTAGGCGGCGCGGGTGAAGGAGGGTACACCGGGACGCAGGTCGAGCATCCGCTGGACGGCCGCCGTCGCGGCATCGGTATCGCCGAGTTGGGTCAGCGCGTCGACCAGCACGCCGTACACTTCGGCGCTTTCCGGCCGCAATGCGACAGCCTGCTCCGCATAACGGCGCGCGGCGGTGAATTCGTGTCGCGCGTTGGCGAGCACACCGAGCCCGGTCAGCGCTTCGGCATTGTCGTCGGGTTTCAACTCCATCGATCGGTCCAGCGCCCGCTGCGCCTCACCGTAATGCCCGGGATCGCCGGTGATCCGGGCCAATTCGACGTAGGAGGCGCCCAGTGCGGCCCAGCCCGCCGCATAGCCGGGCACGCGGTCCAGTTGTTGCCGCTTCTGGTCGATCTGCACGGCCAACGGTTCGATGGGTTGGGTGGATTGCGCGGCGGTCTGCGATGCCCCGCCGGTGAATGCCGCGGCCGTCCCGAGGACGGCAGCGATCAGCAGGATCAGGACGAGCATCACGAGCGCGGGCCCGCGGCGCAGGCGGGAAAGGATTGCGGACATGGTCGGACCTCGGATGGTGCGGGGTGGGTGATCACCCGGGTAGCGGTGTCCCGCTACCCGGGTGCGGATGTCATTCGCTCGGCGGCGTGTTGAGTTCGCTCGGCGGCGTGTTGAGCCCAGCGGCTCGCCTGCGGCGCAACCAGAGCCAGCCACCGGCAGCGAGCGCCGCACTGGCGCCGACCCCGCCAGCGGCGATCGGCAGCACTGGCAGCCCACCGTTGTCCTGTTGTGCCGCAGCGGGTTTGGTGCCGCCCACCGCTGGCCCGGCGCCATTCGACGGCCCGTCGCCAGCCACCGACGATCCGGCCTTCCCTCGCGACGGCAGCGCGACGTACGGGAAGACAGTGGAAAACGCCACATCGTTGGCATCGACCTTGTCCCCGGCGGCCAGCGCGTCGACCAGTTTGCCGGTCTGCGCCGCACCCTCCATAGCCTGCACCGCGATATCGACCACATCGTCGGCCAGTCGCCGGCCATTGGGGAAGCCCTGCAGATCACCGCCGAGCACGCCGAGCCGGTTCGGCTGCGCCGTCAGCGGCACCGACATGTTCAACCGCAACATCTCCGATGGCTGGAAGGTCTTGGGATCGACATCGGCATTGAGGACCTGCGAGTTCAGATCCGCCTGAATGGGCGGCGCACTGCCGTCCAGCGTCGGCGCCTTCTTCGCGATCCCGGTCAGGAAGATCTCCACCAGATCATTGCGTGGGGCGGCGGGTGCGGGCACCTGGTAGACCGCTTGGATCAGTTTCGCCAGCTCGGGATCGGTGACCCGCGCGACCACCTCGGGAATCGTCGCGTCCTTACTCGGCGACAGCCCGTTGAACGCGTCCTTCAGCCCGACCGGCATGACCACCTCGTTCACCAGCGGATTGCCGAGCCGGGATACCTGCACCGCCTCGCCGACCGCCGTCGCGGCACCGGGGCTGAGCTGCAGTGAGCGGCGCTCGGTATCGCTCCACACCCCGATCACCGGGTTGCGCGCCGGATCACCGCGCAGTGCGAGATCACGCCTCGGCACCTGCAGCACAACGGTATTGACGTTGTAACCGGCGAGCGTGTCGGTACCGACCTCGGACAGATTGCCGCCGTAGAGCAGGTCGAATACCCGCAGATCGAGGAAGAACGGATCCTCCGCGGCACCGACGTACACCGAGCCGCCACCTGGCAGCTCATGGGTCGCCTGCTGACGCAGCGGCGCGTAGTCGGGTATCGAGGCCGAACCGGTATACGACGGTGCCGCCTGGCCGTGCACGATCGGACGCCAGTCGTTGGCACCGTGGCTGACCGATAGCGTGTAGTTCTGCCGGAAGAGCAGGTTCTCATCGTTCAGGCTGGTGACCGGCCCGTTGTCGTACAGGAAGGTGGCAGCGCCACGACGATCGTCGTTGGTGAAGGTCACCCGGTAGCTGATATCCGGTTTCCCGTTGCCATCGTTGTCGATATTGATGTCGTAATTTGCCTCGGTGGCCCAGGGGTAGAAATTCGGACCGCCATTGGGCTCCTGCAGCCCGAACCAGTTGGCGATGATTGTCACCGTATCTGGCTTATCGGGGCTTACGAACGCGTATACGTCGGTGTTGTCCACCGCTGGATCGCCAGCGATCAGCGGAGCCTCGCGATGGCTCGAGGCACCGGCGACCGGTACTCCGAGGCCACCCACCGTCCCGCTGAGCACAATGATTCCGACGGCTGCCAAGGCGCCGACGGCACGGCGCCGCACGCCGCGTCGAGTTGATCGGGTCATGAGTTTTCTTTCGTTGGCTACAGCCGACTTTCGAGTCGGTGTCGCCAATGGTGGATCTCGGCCCCGATGCCCCACATCGGTCGATCGACCTATCTCGACAACAGTCTTGACGTCCCCGCAGCTCGCACCATCTGGCGCTCGACGACATCGACCGATGTCGGGCCGATGAGGATGGCCGAACCGCACGCCGCTGGTCGTCGGTGTCCAGCTGGCGGCGGCGTTCGAGCCGGGCTGCAGCGGCGTTGCGGCAGGCGGTTTCGGTCAGAAGAACAGACCGCGCAACTGTTCGGTGACCTCCCACATCCGTCGCGAGGTGTCGAGATCGTAAGAGACGGGTGAGGACCGCTCCGGGCTGTACCGGTTGTAATAGGCGCCGCGTCGAATCTCGGGCTCGGTGGCCAAGTGGACGATCGGACCCGCACCTTCGCTGGTCGGCAACGAAATTGCGCGCGCGAGCGCGCGCATCGCCAGCATCCGCGGCCCGGAGAAACCCCGAACCAGATCGGTGCGAACCATCCCCGGGTGCACCGCGACGACCTCGAGTTCGGGAAATCGGCGGTGCAATTCGTAGCTGAAGTGAAGATTGGCGAGCTTGCTGCGGCTGTAGGCGACGAAGATGTGGTAATCCCTTGTGCTGTAGAGATCTTCGAACTCGATGTCGATGGGGTCCGAGCGCAGCAGCGCCGCCCGATGACCCTCGGAATTGACATTGACGACCCGGCCGCCGCCCTGCCGCAGCAATGGCAGTAGCGCACTCGTCATCGAATACGGGGCGAGATGATGGACGGCGAAGTTCTGTTCGATCCCCTCCGCGGTGACGGTCCGCTGTTGCGACATAACGCCCGCATTGTTGATCAGGGTATCGATCCGGTCGACAGATTCGGCGATTTGCTGTGCGGCACTGTCGATTCCGGCCTTCGTCGCGACATCGGCAGCGATCACGGTCGCCGTCGGCAACGCCGCCCGCAGGTCGCGCACCCGCTGCGGATCCCGCCCGATCAATATCAGCCGGTGACCGGCGGCGGCGAGTGTGCCCGCGGCTTCCCGCCCGATTCCCGATGTCGCACCGACGAGCACGATCGTGCGCGGACTCATCGCGCACCGTCGGCACGGGCCGCGGCGCCGAGACCGGCGGCGGCGATGAGCGCTCGCTCGCGCAGGCCCGGCGGAAAGTGGGTGAGCAGGCCGAGCATGCGGGCTCCACCGCCGACCGAGTAGCGACGCTTCGGCGCGCGTGCCGAGACCGCGGCGGCGACCGTCTTCGCCACCGCAGCCACCGGTTCCATCTTGGTCGCGGCCGACGTTTTCGCGACAGCGGCGAGTTGATACTGGTAAAGCGCTGTCCGCGTGGGATCGGCAGCGACCAGTGCGGCCTGTGCGGATTGCTCGGCCTTGGTGAAGATCTCGGTCTGCGTGGCACTCGGTTCGACGACGACCACCGGAATTCGCCACGCCCGCAACTCCAGTCGCAATGCATCCGACAGCGATGACAGTGCCGCCTTGCTCGCGGAAATGGGGCCCAGGAACGGTATCGGCAACCGGGCCGTCGGGGCGCTGATATTGATCACCCGCCCACCGCCGGCGCGCAGCAGCGGAAGGAATGCCTGGGTGACGTAGGTGGGGCCAAAAGTGTTGACCTCGAACTGAAGTCGCAGCTGATCGGGAGAGACCAGTTCCAGTGGTCCCTGCACGATGATCCCGGCATTGTTGATCACCGCGCGCAAGCCCGCCGGCCCCACCTCGGACGCCACGTGTTCGGCCGCCGCGGCGACGCTGTCGGGGTCGGTCACATCGATCGGTACCGCCCGGCTACCGGATCCGGAGCGCCGATCGGAGTGCACACCGGCGTAAACGGTATAGCCCTGGCCGACGAGCAGATCGGTGATGGCCGCACCGATGCCGCCGGCGGAACCGGTGATGAACACATTGCCCTTCATGTCCTCGGACATGGGTCCTCCATGAGTAAACATTGACATGTTACCTTGAACAGGTGCACTCACATTTACATGCTTGGACGAACATGTCAATGCCTACATGTAAACAAGTACATGAAGGGCGGCGCCCATGTCACTGAGACATGCCCTGCTCGGCCTCCTGGCCGAGGGGCCGGCGAGCGGCTGGGATCTGAGCCGCCGATTCGAGGATCTGCTCGGTTCGGTCTGGCCCGCCAAGCATCCGCAGATCTACGGTGAGCTGCGCAAACTACAGGACGACGAGTTCATCGCCACCAAAGCCGAAGGGCCACGCGGGCGCAAGGAATACCGCATCACCGATGCCGGCCTGACCGAGGTGCGCCGCTGGCTGACCGAGGTCGAAGTCGACCACACCTTCCGGCTGGAACCGCTGCTGCGATCGATGTTCTTCTGGATGATGGATCCCGACAAACTCGCCGAATACCTCGACCGGGAGGCCGCGTACTACCGCCGCCTCGCCGACTACTACCGCGAAATCGCCGCGGCCAAGGACCGCGGCGATTTCGGCACCGGCCCACAAACCCAATCGATCCGCATTGCCGCCGAAGCGGGTATCCGCCTGACCGACGCACTCGGCGACTGGGCGGAATGGACGCAATCCCATCCACCCAGCAAGCAGCGAAAATCCTGAAACCCGGCCGACGAGCGCCGAGAGCTAACCCCCAGTGCCGCAGGGCAACCCGCCCGCACCGACTACGAACGTCGCGCTGCGCCCGCGCGCGTCCAGCCGCCCGTCGCCCCAGCTCGCACTGCCATAAGCATCCACCTCCATGGCGTACTCGCCGTCGGCCAGCGCCTCGGGCAACCGCACCGACGTCGAGGCCCGCCCGTCGACAATGCCCAGATACACCCGCCGCCCCTCACTTCCCAACGGCACCAGGAAGATCCGCGCATACTCGAGCTTCTTGTGCGCGCCCGACGCAACGGGCGACCACTCGATACCGAGCGACCGAGACCCGGCATCACTGAACTCGACGGTGACCCGCAGCGTCGCCTCCCCCGCGAGCCCGGCCCGATACCTCACCGCGCCCTCCTCGGATGCCAGGACCCGCTCCAAACGACTCGCTCAGCGGAACTGCCCTGTACACCAGGCTGACACGGCCACCCACACAAGGCAATCGGTCGCCCCCCTTGGGGGTCATCTCATGGTGGCGAGGTTGTGCCAGAGGTTTTCGAGGCTGTCGGTGCCGCCGAAGAGGGTGGTGAAGTTGGTGGAGTCGAGGAGGATGATGTCGCCTGCGCGGGGGGCGGTGGGGGGCATCCAGATCAGGGTGTTGAATTCTGTGTTGCCGGCGGCGGTGAAGGGGTGGGGGCGATCGGGGTCTACGCGTTGGCGGCCGAGGACTCGTAGTGAGTCGGTTTCCGGGGCGGTGAGTTCGTAGTGCGGCAGGTGGGGGTGGAAGTTGAAGGTGGTGACGTTGTCCAGCAGGTGGAGTGCGTCCAGATCTCGGAATCCGGTCAGGGGGGCGATCTCGTCGGTGCCGTTCACGACCGCGGGGCGCAGGCCCCATTTGTTGTGCACGGGCACGTCGAGCGCTTTCATCAGTGAGCGGGTGTACTGGCCGAATCGCTGCTGACGGGGGACCAGTGGGTCGCCGTGATGCTGGTATTCGATCTGTCGCTGGGTGAAGTCGTCGGTGAAGCCGACGTCGTGGTGCGGCGCGAGCAGCAGGCAGGTGCCTTCACGTTGCAGCCACTCCCGGATCGCAGCGCACTCCTCGGGTGCGGCTTGCTGCTCGGACAGGACGTGATCGAGCCCGAACACCATGAGCGTGTCGGTATCCGAAAGGATCCGCTCGTCGATCGGCAAGGTGTAACCGGCCTGGTCGATGCGCTGGAATACCGCGACGGGATGACCGGTCGCCTCCCCCGCCAGCCGCTGAAACGCGAGTGTCGAGCGATGGAAGAGCTCCAATGTGCCCGCGACACCCTGCAGGAAGTGCGCCGCGTCATACTCGACGGTCTCGTAACTCGGCCACGTGACATTGCGGACCTCGGTCATCGTGGAGAAGCGGTTGTATATTTCGGCGGGATCGCGTTGCGCCTCCCACGGATAACTCCACGTCCAATAGATGCTCATCCGCCGCCGGCCGTCGCGCTTGCGCGGAATGTGGTCCTGGTTGTAGGTGCGTGCCCGCGGCAGGGTGCTCATGCTGTCACCTCTCAACTGTCGAGCGAGGCCAGGTATCGCAGTGCGCGGATACCCGGCAGGAAGAAGTACGCGCCGCCCTTGAGCGTGGTAAATGCCGGTAGCCCCGTGAGCACCTTGCGGATGGGCCGCTTGGGGATCGTGAACTCCAGGGTGCCGTCCTGGGTACCGCAGATGGGGTCGCGCTCATTGCCGAGTTCATGGAATGCCTTGTCATTGATCCAGACGTTCTGGGCGAACTCGAACTGGCGGACCAGGCTGGCGCAGATGATGAACGCGGCAATGCCTCGATCCACCCCGTCATCGGGCGCGTCCTCCGGCAGCGCCGGACCATAGGTGGCGCCGCGGCGAATCATCCTGCGGCGGTTCATATTCGGTGCGGTATCGCGTGGGTTGAGCCGCCGCACGTGCGAGCCGAGCGGTATCGCGTAGCCGTGCGGGTCCATTTGTTCGTAGTTGAAGTCGTTGTTCCGCATGGGATCGGCGCCCAGCTCCGGATCATCGTGGTCCGGCGCCAGCGTCAAGGGGGCGCCGCTCGGCCAGCGGCCCATGAGCTTCGCGGCGAGCAGCTGCTGCCCGTCCGGGGTGTCGGCGCGCTCGCGCAGATAGCTCCGAAACGCGACGACGTGTTCCTGCAGCCGCCGGTAGGCCATATAGCTGCCGTTGCGGGACAACACCTCCGGCTGCGGCAACAGGTGGACCGGCCCCTCCTCATCCGGGTAGCCGAGGATGAATTCGCCGGGTTTCAGCGCTGCGCCCGACCCCGGCGTCGGTTCCTCACCGGATCCCTCGATCACGGGCTGGGACAACCGGTCTCGGAAACCGAAGTGGTCGTGGGCGTAGTCGAATGGCGGTGTCGCATTCAAATCCAAGAAGGACAACACGCGCACGCCTTGGCAGCGAGCCACCAGCTTGTGGTGCTCGGCGGTGCACCGCTGGTGTTCGGCATCGGTGCGGGCGAACAGGATCGCGATCGCGTGCAGATCATCACCGGCGAGCCCGCCGACCCAGTTATCGGGGTGATTCGCACCCGTATCGCCCAGGATGTCGGCGCGCGCGGCCATGCCTTCACGGAACTCGGCGGGGAACGTGGCAAGCGCTTGCTCCGACACCCCCAGCGCCCGCAGCCCGCGCCAGGTGAAGGCCAGCGTGATCCAGCGCTCGGAGCTGTCCATCGTGGCGCGCACGTCCGCGGCCGACTGCACCCGGTCCAGCAGCTCGGTCAACCAGGCCCGGCCCCCGGCGGGATCGTCGAAGGACAGGAACTCGTAGCGCCCGGTCATCGCCGGGGTGCGGGTCAGCAGGATGTGCTGAATATCGTCGAGTTCGAGCATCGGCCCGACGATCTACTGCATCTGGTCGAGCATGTCGGAGAACGCCGCCTCGAGCCGCAGCGCCTTTTTGATCTCGTCGGCGGTGACGTAGGGGTACTCGCCGTATTCGAGGAAGCTCGAACACTGGTGTTCCCGAACGAATTTCACGAAGGCCGCCGGATTTTCCTGCCAATCCTCCGGGAACCCTTCGAGATTGGTGAAAACGGTCGTGATACCGGTCTGGCTGAAGAGTGCGACGGCGTCCTCGGTGTACTTGTCGAAATCGGTGTCGAAGATGCCCTGGTACTGGAAATGCAGGCCCGAGCCGACATCGAACAACACCCACCGCAGATAGTGCAACCGCAGTGGTGCCAGCACATCTGGACTACCCGCTACCGCCTCTTCGATCTGCTTTCCGTATGCGCGAACAGCCTCTTCTCGGCCCGGTTTCACCTTTGCGATGATCGAGAACCCGTAGCAGGCGGGCGTCCGTGGATAAATCGGGCCGTACCGACCCCGCTCCAGCTCGAAATAACCCTCCCTGGGGATGGCCATCGCCGCCGGTCTACTCCAGTCCTGATCGGTCGCTGGCATGGCGTCACCTGCCTTTACCGTCGCAGTATGGACATCAAGCATGGTACGCAGTTGGCCGATACTGCCGCAAAGATTCGGCTATCTTCGCCGTAGTGGGCATTCGAGATAATTTCGGAAGCTCCGAATCCCCGCCACCGGCGCCCCGGTTTGACAGGATGACATCATGTCAACACCGCCGCAGGATACCAACTCGGCGCCGACACCGCGCCATTTGTCCACGCCGCGAGCCGCCGCACTGGCCGGCATCGCCTTCGCAGTGTTGTTCGGTACGACGCTCATCGTGATACGCATCAAAATGCCTGAGGGCCTTGAGGATTCAACTCAGTGGCTGAAGAGCCAACAGAGTGCGATCACGACGGCGACGGTGCTGATGCCCTTCGCCGGAATCAGCTTTCTCTGGTTCATCGGCGTCGTGCGCGACGGATTCGGGCGCTACGAAGACCGATTCTTCCTATCCGTATTCCTCGGCAGCGGGTTGCTATTTCTGGCGATGATGTTCGTTGCTACCGCCGTCGCCGCCGGCTTGGTGGCGAGCAACACCGACGTCACCGACCCGACCGCCCGCGCCGAGGTGATCAACTTCGGCACACATTTCTTGGTTTCGGCGAGCCAAACTTATGCGCTTCGCATGGCGGCCGTATTCATGATCTCGCTCGCGACGATTTGGTTCAAGACCAGGCTGATGCCCCGCTGGCTCGCCATCCTCAGCTATTTGGTAGCCCTGACACTGCTCATCGTCAGTGAGATGAGCAAGTGGGCGGAGCTGGTATTCCCCGCCTGGGTGTTAGTGGTCAGCTGCCTTATCCTGACCCGCTCCAGACTCACCGAACAACAACGCACCCAGCACGATTGATGCTGTGCCGCAGCACCCCCATAGACGAGCATCTTCATGATCCTGCGAACCCTGTTCGGCCTCTGAGCCCGCGGCAAGATCCGTGGCATCGGCGACGAACGCCGCCGCGCGCGGACCGCATCGGAGCGCTCGGCCGTGTCCTGTCCGATATGCACCGTCGGTGGTAGTCCGGTTACCGAATTCGTCCGACTGTCGCGTCATCTGACTCCTACCATGTGGGGCAGGCGAAGTGGGAGGTGGGGATGGGCGGCAACGCGGCGGAACCAGGGGATGCGAAAGACTACGCACTGACCGTGGCCGACGGGTCATACGAGTGGTATCGGCACGCCGCGATCAAGGCCCGGCGATATCACCGCGTCACCGAGGTGCTGCAACTGCTCGTGTCCGCCGCGATTCCCGTCGCGGCCGTACTGCTGCGGGGAAACACCGATATCCCGGCGGTGCTCGGATCGGTCCTCGTCGTCATCGGCGGACTCCGTGCGCAATTCCACTGGCACGACAACTATTTGCGGTTCAGCCAGGCCCGCGAGGCCGTCGAGGCGGAGCGTCGGCTCTACCACACCCAGTCCGGCCCCTACGCCGACCCCGATACGAGGGACGCGGTGTTGGCGAGCGCCGTCACCACCATCGAGCAGAAGGAAATGAGCGCTTGGCTGAAGATCGCGACACCAGGCCGGACCCGCGAGGCGCGATGACCGCGCGACGCCGGATACCCACCTACTTCAGCCACAGCTACCGAGCCGAAGACCGCGACGCGTCGGAGTTTTTCTGGCGCAAACTGGAATCACACGGCTTCGGGTTCACCGTGGATCCGCAGTCGGGTGCCCTGTCCACCTGCCATCTGGAAATGGTGATGCGTCGCAGCGCCTGCTTCGTCGCGGTGATTCCGCTGCGGCCGAGCGAACAGACCTACCGATGCTCGCCGTTCATGGTGCACGAGTACGGACTCGCGGTGCGGGCGCGCAAGCCGAGGCTCGTCTTCGCCGAAAAGGGCATCTCGCGCAGGCATTTTCTCGACGTGGACGAGGTTCATGTCTTCGATCGCGACGAACTCGCCAGTTATGGAGACGATTTCGAACAATCGTTTCACCGGTTGCTGTTGGAGAGCCAGGCCTACTCGGCGGCGGCCGACCAATTGCGTGGCGAGGTCGGTCTGGCATTGCCCAACAATCCCGCGTACCGCGAGATCCGACCGGTGATCATCGCGCTGCTGGAACGCTACGGCTATGCGGTCGCTGAGGCGCCCTGGCACCTGCGGGATCCCGCCGATATCGCCTTTCGCCTCGATCGGTTCGAGTTCGTCGTCGTCGATGTGGCATCGCGCGCGGTTCCCGCGTGGTTCTATCCGACCTTGGTCGGGCGGTTCATCCCCACCCTCGACCTGATCCACGAAACCGACTCGGGCACAAAGACTTCCATACCGCCGCTGGTCGCAGGCGGTGCGCTGCGCGCCGCGGCGGCGCAGGACGACCTGGTGCTGCGATGGCACGACGCCGATGATCTCGTCGTTCGGCTCGATCAGCAGCTGAGCGGCTTCGATCTGCCGCGCCAGCAGTTCCGGTCACTCGAAGAGGGCGTCGGCTACATCCGCAGCATCGGGCGCACCGCGGGCACCATCTTCCTCAGCACCGCACGCTCGGACGCCGCGCTGGCCGGTGAGCTGGGACGCGCGCTGAAACTGTTGAATTTCTCGTTCTTCCACTACGTCTACAACAACACGATCCCGTTGGGACAGCAGTGGCAGCAGCGGCTGGAAAGTCTGGTCACAGCAAGCCGGGTTTTCGTGCCGCTGGTAAGCGAGTCCTACTGGCACAGCGAATGGTGCAGACAAGAATTGACCACCGCGCAACGGCTCAGCGCCGACGGACAGCTCACCATCGTTCCGTACTTCCTCGACGACAGCCAAGGTGAGGTGATCGCCGAACAGGGCGTCGACATCGCCGATCTCGGTATCGCGGACCGAGTCGCCCGCATCGTCGCCGATATGGACCGTCTCTTCCTCGGAGCATGACACATGGAGTGGACACCAGCGCCCGTCGACACGAGCTCGGTGCGGCTGCCGCCGAATATTCAGAAGCTCGTTGAACGGTTGGCCGAGAACGCACACGACCGCTGGGCAGCGCGCCGGATGTCGGAAGGCTGGCGCTATGGCCCGTCCCGCAGCGACGACCTGCTGACACACCCCTGCCTAGTTCCCTATCCGGACCTGCCCGAGCAGGAGAAGGACTACGACCGGGAACTCGCCACCGAAACCATCAAAGCGGTCCTGACCCTCGGCTATCGGATAGTCCCGCCCGCGGATTGACGGCCCGCGGGTGCCGACGCAGCGGCTTCGTCTCACGTTCGTGCCATCGGCATGCGTGCCGTCGGCTATCGCTTGCGGACCCACACCCATGAGGTGGCGACGGCGATGAGTACCGAGGGCTTGCCGAGCAGCATGGTCCCCAATGCCAGGGCGGTGATCTGATCGGCGGCATACAGCGGCAGGAGTATCAGCACATGTAGTGCCCACATCACGGCCCAGGCCGCGGTCAGGCGCCGGTGCTTGCGGATCCGGGGCTGGTCGACATCGGCCGGTTCGATCCGGATGCGTTGGCACACAAGCAGACTCAACGGACGGCCACGGATCAGGGTGGCGCCGAAGGCGACAGTCGCGACCGCACAGCCGACGATCTCGGGCAGGAAGAAGGCACGGCCCTCACCGGTGAACAGCACCAGCGCCGAATAGGCGGTGACAGCAGCCAAGGCGACCATAACGACCTTCGCCGAATCACCGCGCCGCAGCCGCCATCCGGCGAGCAGGGCCGCCGCGGTCAACGCGGCCGCAACCGCCGGACCGGTCCCGAACAGTTGATATCCGACCAGGAATACCGCGACCGGCGTGACGGCGTCGACGAGGTGCCGAACGCCGCCATGCGCGATGACGGCCTGCCCGAGCACCCTGGCGGCTGGTCGTGCTCGCGCGGAGTCGTGCGGGGTCACCGACCGGCTGTCGTCGAATGTCATTTCGGTCAACGGGCAGGCCGGGGGCCGACGATGGAGGCGCGTTCCATGATGCGCACATGGGGCCAGTAGTCACTGGCGGCGTAGTGCTGGACGGCGCGGTTGTCCCAGAACGCGACGGTGTCGGGCTCCCATCGCAGCCGAACCTGATGCTCGGGAGCATCGGCCGTCCGGCACAACCGGTCGATCAACGCACGGCCCTGCTCGAGGTCCGAGCCGTGGATGCGGTCGGCGAAGACCCGGTTGACGTAGAGGTGCTTGCGGCCGGTGACGGCGTGCGTGCACACCAGCGGGTGGGCCACCGCCGGATGCTCGGCGCGCATCTTCGCCCGCTGCTCATCGTTGAGCATGTGCCCGAACGCGCGAGTGAAATCATGGACGGCGTCGAGGTTTTCGATCCGAGCCCGGGTCTCCTCGTCGATGGCGTCGTATGCGGCGTACATGTCGGCGAACAGCGTGTCCCCGCCGATCGGGGGCACCGAAATCGCATGCAGGACAGCGCCCATCGATGGCTGTTCGCGCCAGGTGACGTCGTGGTGCCAGGCGTTCTCGAAACCGCCGACCTGAGCGCTCTTTTCGAATCGCACGAGTTCGGGCTGGTCGGTGTTGGAGGGGATGAACGGGTGGACCTCGAGCGTGCCGAACCGTCGCGCGAAGGCCACGTGCCGTTCCGGGGTGAGCGGCTGGTCGCGGAAGAACAGCACCTTGTACTCGTGCAGCGCCTGCCGCAGTTCGACGATCACCGCGTTCGGCAATTCGGTGGTCAGGTCCACCCCGGAGATCTCCGCGCCGAGGGTTGCGCCGACCTGGCGGGCGTCGAAATGCTGCCAGCTCAGCTGGGCGAGCCGGTCACGCTCGGCGGCGATATGCGTGAACGGGCCGGATCGGACCGGGTATCCGGGGAGCTGAACGGTGCGGGGCGTGACGCCGGCGGCCGGGTCCTTATCGGTGATCACGGACATGGCGACCTTCTTTCTCGGAGTAAGTGAGGCTGTAGTCAATTGACTACAGCTGCATGAGCTACTGTAGTCGCATGACTACAGAGGGTGCAAGGACGTCTCCCGACGACAGCAACCCGCTCGGTCGCGACGCCGTCGTGTCCGCGGTGCTCACCCACGCAGCGGATCTGTTCGCCGAGCGCGGTCCGGCCGCGACGTCGATCCGGGACATCGCCGAGCGGGCAGGGGTGAACCACGGGCTGGTATTCCGGCACTTCGGCGCCAAGGACAAACTGGTGACGGCCGTACTCGATCACCTCTCCGCCGAGACCGCCGAGCTCGTCGATACCGGCATTTTGTCGCCGGACGACCCCCGTCTGCGCCGACACTGGGTCGTACTGGCACGCTGCATTCTCGACGGCTACCCGGTCGGACAGATGCAGAGCCGATTTCCTGTCATCACGGCCCTGATCGAGCAGACCCGCTTACAACGAGCCGACGACCACGACGCCGCCCTCTCCGTCGCACACGCTGCTGCGTTCGTACTCGGCTGGCAACTGTTCGAGCCCTTCCTGCGCAAAGCCGCCGGGCTCGACAACATCCCGAATGCTGAACTGCGACAGGCCATCAACGCCGAAGCCGTCCGAATCCTGTCCAGCAGCCCACAATCCCCCGCCGACCAAGACCAATAGCCCGATCCGCGCTGGTGGCTCGAGCCTTCTCGGCGGTGAGAGGGAGGCGCGGAGCGCCCTCAGGATGTCGGTAGCTGTCGCCGTCGTGGCGCTTCAGCGACTGGCGTTGACGGAAGCAGGTGTGGTCGCGCTCATGGAGGAACTGGCCCCGCTGCTGTCGAAGTCCGCTCGGACGCTGGTCCTCGGCTGCTCGTCCAGGTCGTCGAGCAGCGCCGGGTCCTGCTCCTGGTGGGGGACGGGGAGGGCCGAGCGCTCCTCGCGGAGGACCTCCGCAGCGTGGGGTCCATGACGGACGGCGGGTATCAGCACATCGAGTACTACGAGGACTTCGGCTATCTGCGGAAGGGCTCGGCGCCCCTGGTGCTCAACAGTCCGCACGGGGGCATGCCGCAGCCGTAGAGCCGATCCTCAGACTCGGTCGGGGTCAGCATCAATGGCTACGACCCACCGCAGGGCAATGGGACCGGAAAGCAAAAAGCCCAGCCTGAGCTGGGCTTCTGGTGGAGCTAAGGGGAATCGAACCCCTGACCTTCTCGATGCGAACGAGACGCGCTACCAACTGCGCTATAGCCCCGTGCGGCTCCGGGGAACCGCGCTGTGACACTGTATCAGGCGGGGTGGGCAGACTCCGAATCGTGTGGCTGAGCTGGGCAGATGCGGGGCTGGGTGTGCGATCGGACGTGGCGTCCGGGTGATCAGGCACCTGCGGCGCGGCGCATATCGCCGCCCTGGCCGCGGCGCAGGGCGCGGGCGGTGGCGGCGTCGAAGGTTTCCAGGTGTTCGAACGTGGGGTCTTCGTCATCGGGCTCGATGAGGGCGGAGCGGCGGCGCAGGGCGCGGGCGGTGTCGCGGTCCATGACGCGCTGTTGGGCGCGTCGCTCGGCTTCGCGTTCCTCCTCGACGTGCTCGCCGCGGCTGCGAGCCAGCCGGGCGAGGCGACGGCGGCGGATCTCCTCTTCCATGCGCACCTGCTTGCGTAGGTACGCGAGATAGGTCACCAGAACGAGCGCGGAGCCGCCACAACCCCACCAGAACAGGGGGCTGAGTGCCACCGAAAGTCCGCCGAAGGTGACGGCGGCCAGGATCAGGCCGAGTACCGCGCGCTGGCGGAAGGTGTAGCGGGCCGCGCGCGCGATGGCGTCGGCCTCGGGGTCGAAGCCGCCGCGGCCGCGCCGAGTGGGCACGAAATCCGAATCGTCGGAATCGGATTCGTCGAGACGAGCGGGTGGCGCCGTCCGGGCCGAGGGGATCCGGGCACCGGTCGTTTCGGTGTGCTCTGCCGCCACCAGGTCATCATCGGCCGTCGCACGTTGGTTCGCAGCCGTTCGGGCCGTTGCGATCTCGTCATCGTCGGAATCGATACGGTCGACTTCGCCGACAGCGTCGTCGAATTCGGCTTCCGCATCGTCGTTTTCGTCGTCGGCCGGGTCGACTTCGTCGACTTCGCCTTCCCTGTCGTCGATTTCGGTATCGGATACCGCCGACCTGGCTTCGGGCGGGCTGTCCGCGGAATCGTCGTCCTCGGTGACCTGCTCGTCGGCCGGTGTCGTCATCCGGTCCTCCGCATCATCGCTGTGGGATAGCTTTCTCTGCACTCGGGTCGGCCGGTAATCCGGATCGCTGTCATGTCCGGCGGCGGGTCCGCTCTTCGTGCGCCGCTTGGAACCGCCGCGGTGCAATACGCGGGTCGCCAACGCCGCGTCGGTAGTCTGCCTGATCCTGGGATGCCGGTCGGCGAGGATCGGGAACAGCACGAAGACCCAGAGCACGACCAAGCCAATCCATAGGATCGAATTCGGCATCTCGCCTCAGCACCTCCGTCCCCGCCGCATCGTCTGTTCGACCGGGCCGCACCCCGCCCCGTCGCGGTGCGTTCGCTCGCTGCAAAACGCCTCCGACGGACGGACGTCCGGTCGCCGCGAGGCGTGTTCGGCACAGGTCACCGAGCGCCCCACAGCTCATCCTTTCGAGCGACCTGCAAGCAATCGCTACGGTCACTGCCGGTGGCACAGGACGCACCTCCGACGTCCGTAGGTTAATTCCGTGTCGCACCAAGTTCGGTCAGGCGCGCCGTGCACATACGCCACACCTGTCACATTCCCACCATTATTTCCGCGCGTCGCGACGGCCGGGCGCGTCGAAAACGGTACGGACGTGCCGTCATCCGGCGTTCAGGGCAGGGTGGCCCGCCCGTCGCGCACCAGCCGGTCCACGACGGTGCCCGCCACCTCCTCGACGGTGATGCCGACCAGTAGGTGGTCGCGCCAGGCCCCGTCCACATCGAGGTAGCGCTTCAGCAGACCCTCCTCGCGGAAGCCGACATTGCGCAGAACCGCTTGGCTGGCCAGGTTTTCCGGCCGCACCGTCGCCTCCACCCGATGCAATCCGACGGGTCCGAAGCAGTGGTCGAGCCCGAGCGCCAAGGCGGCCGTCGCCACCCCCTGACCGCCCAGATCCTTGGCCACCCAATAGCCGATCCACGCCGAACGCAGTGCACCACGCACGATATTGCCGACGGTCAGCTGGCCGCTGAAGGCGCCGTCGACCTCGATCACGAGCGGGATCATGGCGCCGCGTCTGGCCTCGGCCTTCAGACTCGACCACAGTGACGGCCAGTTCGACGCATGGTTGCGCGCCTCCCAGGCACCGCGCCCGGTCGGCTCCCACGGCTCCAGATGTGCCCTGTCGCGCAACCGGATCCGGCTCCACACCGCCGCGTCGCGCAACCGCACCGGACGCAAACTCACCGCACCCGCCGCGACCCGCACCGGTCCCAGATGCGCGGGCCATCCGGGATGCTGCGTGCCCCGGAACACGTTCATCGTCTCCACGCCTCAGCCACGCTGTGCGAGAAATGCGACACGAACCTCGTCACCGGTCCTGATCTCGGTGTCGTCCGGGTCGATCACGATCAGACTGTTCGCCTCGGCCAGCGTGGCGAGCAGATGCGACGAACCGCCGGCGCCGCCGCCGAGCGGCTGCACCAGATAGTCGCCGGTGGCCTCATCGCGCATGAGTTGGGCCCGCAGGTAGCCCTTGCGCCCGGCGATCGAAGTGATCGGCGTGATCGTCCTGGCACGAATGATTCGGCGCATCGGATGGCGGCGCCCCAAGGCAATTCGGATCAACGGTCGCACCATGACCTCGAAAACCACCAGTGCGCCAACGGGATTCGATGGCAATAGGAACGTCGGCACCTCATCGCGACCGAGCCGTCCGAAACCCTGTACCGAGCCGGGATGCATTGCCACCCGGGCGATTTCGAGATCGCCCAGCCCTTCGAGCGCCTCACGCACCTGCTCCGAGGCCCAGCCGCCGATCGCGCCCGCGATCACCACGACCTCCGAGCGCACCAACTGCCCCTCCACCACATCGCGCAGCCGCCGCGGATCCGAACTCACGATGCCGACGCGGTTCACATCCGCGCCGGCATCGCGTGCGGCGGCGGCCAGCGCATAGGAGTTGACGTCGTAGACCTGTCCGGGGCCGGGCGTGCGATCGATATCGATCAGCTCGCCGCCCACCGAGATCACCGACAACCGCGGCCGCGGATGCACGAGCACCTTGTCCTGGCCGACCGCGGCGAGCAGACCGACCTGCGCCGCACCGATAATGGTGCCCGCGCGCACCGCCACATCGCCGGGCTGCACATCGTCGCCGATGCGCCGGACATAGTCGCCGGATCGCACCGGCTCGTACACCTTGATCCTGGCCCGGCCGCCATCGGTGAAATCCAAGGGCAGCACGGCATCGGCCAGTGTCGGCAGCGGCGCACCGGTATCGACCCGCACGGTCTGGCGCGGCTGCAATCGGATCGGCTGTTTGGAACCGGCGACCACCTCGCCGACCACCGGCAGCGTCAGATCGACAAGTTCGCCGTCCTCGTTGCGGATATCGGTACCGGCGGCGGCGACATCGACACTGCGCACCGCGTAGCCGTCGATGGCGGCCTGATCGAATCCGGGCAGCGGTCGCTCGGTGACGACATCCTCGGCGCACAGCAGGCCCTGGGCCTCGGAGATCGCGACCCGGACCGGCCGGGGCGCGACCGCCGCAGCTGTCACCTTGATCTGCTGATCCTCAACCGAGCGCATCCAGCCCTTCCTGATCTCTCCGCACCGACCCGATTCCGCAACCCGCGCAACCACGTTCCGTGCGCGAGGTGAACCATCATTCGTACCCGACGGTCCACTATCGGCGAAACCCGACGCCCGCCGCTATCAGTCGTCGGTGGTCAGCTGTGGGTCCCAGTCCGAACTGAGCCGATGCTGCAGCCACTCCCGCAGGGCGGGGCCGTATTCCTCTCGTTCCAAGGCAAAATCGACCGCAGCACGAAGATAGCCGCCCGGGTTGCCCAAATCGTGGCGCGACCCACGGTGGACCACCACATGGACCGGATGGCCCTCCTCGATCAGCAGTGCGATCGCATCGGTGAGTTGCAGTTCGCCGCCCGCGCCCGGTTCGATCCGGCGCAGCGCGTCGAAGATGGCGCGGTCCAACAGGTATCGGCCCGCGGCCGCGTAGGTCGACGGCGCGTCCGCCAGCGCCGGCTTCTCCACCATTCCGTTGACCCGCAGCACATTCGGGTTCACCGCGTCGGGCACCGGCGCGACATCGAAGACACCGTAGGCGCTGACCTCGTCCTTGGGAACGTCGATGGCGCACAACACCGTTCCGCCGCGCTTGCGCCGCACCCGGCTCATCACATCGAGCACCCCGCACGGCAGCACCAGATCGTCGGGCAGCAGCACGGCGATGGCGTCCTCGTCGTCATCGAGGACACCCTCGGCCTGCGCGACGGCGTGTCCGAGGCCGAGCGGCTCCTCCTGGACCACCGAGGTGACATCCAGCAGCGCGGGCGCCTTGCGAACCTTCTCCAGCAGATGGAATTTGCCGCGCTCGGCGAGCGTGCCCTCCAGCACCAGATCCTCGACGAAGTGCGCGACCACGCCGTCCTTACCCGGCGAGGTCACGATGACCAGTCGCTCGGCACCGGAGTCGGCGGCCTCCGTCGCGACCAACTCGATGCCGGGAGTGTCCACCACCGGCAGCAGTTCCTTGGGCACGGTCTTGGTCGCGGGCAGGAACCGCGTCCCGAGCCCGGCCGCGGGCACCACGGCCGTGCGGAAACACGAAACGACCGCGCCATTCGCGGATTGTCCCGCCATTGCTGTCATACGCCTACCCTATCCATCCATCACCGGCCCGAGGCGGCCATCACGCCGACCCGGGTCCCGGTGAGCTTAAGGTGATCACCGTGGAGATGCCCGGCGAGCGTGACAAACATGCCTGGCGTGTGGAAATTAACGCTCGGCGGGCCGCGCTGACCGCCGCCGAGCACGAAACCGAGGCACGTGAGCTGGCCCACAACATCGCAGCCCTGGACGTTCCCGCATGGGTCTGCGCGTACGTGCCGGTGCGCGGGGAACCCGGATCGACGGCGCTGTTGGCGGCGCTGCGCGCGGCGGGCGCCCGGGTGCTGCTGCCGGTCACCGGACCGCCGGGACCACTGCGATGGGCCGAATTCACCGGTACCGACGACTTGCGGCGCGCCAGGTTCGGGCTGCTAGAGCCCGCGGGCGAGGTGCTCGCCGATGCGATAGCGCTGGCGGAATTGATCCTGGTCCCGGCGCTGGCGGTGGACCGCCGCGGCGTCCGGCTCGGCCGTGGCGCCGGATATTACGACCGGACGCTGGCCGCGGCCCGGCCGACGGCGCGATTGATCGCGGTGGTCCGCGATGACGAACTGCTCGATCGGCTGCCCGAGGAACCGCACGATCTGCGCATGGGCTGGGCGCTCACACCGCATGGCGGCCTGCATCGATTGGGTCGCGAAGGGGATGCGGAATGAAATGCCGATTGGCGATGTTGGCACTGTCGGCTGTAGAGTGCCAGGTTGACGAACCCTGCGGAGGATCCAGTGCCAACTTATTCATATGCGTGCACCCAGTGTGACAACCGCTTCGACATCGTTCAGTCCTTTGCCGATGAGGCGCTGAGCGTCTGCTCGGAGTGCTCCGGGAAGCTGCGCAAGCTGTTCAACTCCGTGGGCATTGTGTTCAAGGGCAGCGGTTTCTACCGCACCGACAGCCGCGGCGGCGCATCGACCGCGAGCGAGCCGGCGAAGTCGGACAGCGGTTCCGGCAGTTCCGGATCGAGTTCGGATTCCGCCTCCTCGACCAGCTCCAGCACCGCGAGCACGGCCGTCGCCAGCTGAGTTTCACCAGGTAGAAGCAGCCCTGTGGGAGTTATCCCCAGGGCTGTTGTTATCCACAGGCACCGCTGTTCGCCGGGCGAGTCGCTGTGATTGTGGCCATAGGCTGCGGACATGGCTCTCCTGGGCAGCATCGCGCTGGACAAGACCCGCTCCTTCGCCGAACTCGGCCGTGGCAACTCCCTGCGCTGCGCATTCGGCAATCGGCCGCCGTGGGCGGACGGTCTACTCGCCCGACGCCTGCTCGCGGCGGCACTCACCGCACTCGCTGTCATCCTCCTCCTGCGCGGCGATCCCGGTAGTGAACGCACCGACGTCGTGGTCGCCGGACGCGATCTGCCACCAGGGCACCTCTTGGAGGCGGCCGATCTGCGCTCGACACCCCACGAATCCGGGACACTGCCCGCGGGCGCGGTCGACGATATGGCCATCCTGGTCGGCGCGACGCTGACCGCAGCGATGCGTACCGGCGAGGTGTTCACCGATCTGCGCATCGTCGGTCCCAGGCTGGCGGCGGTCGCCACCGGCGCCGCGGATGCCCGCATCGTGCCCATTCGGCTGGCCGATACCGCGGTCGCAGAGATTTTGCGGGCGGGCGACCGGGTGGATGTCGTCGCCGCGGAGGAACAGAACCCGCAGAGCAGCCGACCCGCTCGGCTGCTCGCGCTCGACGCCGCGGTCGTCCTGGTATCCAGCCCTGGTGACCGGCGCGGCACGCCCGAGCGGGTCGTACTGGTCGCGATGGACGCCGAACACGCCACCGCGGTCGCCGCCGCCTCGCTGCGCACCGCCCTGACCGTCGTTTTTCATTGACAATCGTTAGCCGAGCATTTGCGATCAAGGTCAACTAGCATCGGTCGAATACGGCAGCCCGGACCGCCGAGCACAGCTATTCAGCTCCCATCCGAAGAGGAGATACAGGCAATGCTCAAGGGTTTCAAGGATTTTCTACTCCGCGGAAACGTCGTCGACCTGGCGGTGGCCGTGGTGATCGGTACCGCGTTCGTCGCAATCGTCACCGCGTTCACCAATGGCATCGTCAATCCGATACTCGCCGTCTTCGACGGCGACAATGAACTCGGCCTCGGTTTCCGATTGGTTGCCGATAAACCGGCGACCTTTGTACAGGTCGGCCCGATCATTACCGCGGCCATCAACTTCTTGATCATCGCCACGGTGTTGTATTTCGTGCTCGTGCTGCCCGCGACGCATGTGAAGAAACGATTCGGGACCAAGGACACCACCCCCACCGATTTGGAGGTGCTGGTCGAGATCCGCGATCTGCTCACCGATGGCCAGCGCAGCGGCGGCGGACGACACGAGTTCTGACCGCCTCCCCCGCACGACAATTCGAGCCGAATTCGGCACGACCACAATCAAATACGCTAATTTGTTCGTGCCACAAGGCAAACGGGCCCGTCGCAGCCGCGACAGGCCCGTTCACATATCCGAGCGGAATACTCAGCCGAGGCTGAACGGCTTGCCCCACAATGTCGTCCAGGTGATGACATTGTCGGTTTCCACTTCGACGCTGATGAACGCCCGTGCCTGCGCATAGCCACCGCAGCCGGTCAGACCGATGGTCTCATCGGACCAGGTGACCGAACCGCTGCCGCCCTTGAACTTGTTGCGCTTCTTGTGCGCCTCATTGCCGAAGTCGTCGGCCTGCTCGAGATCGAGCACATAGAACGACTGTGCCTGCCCCGGACCGAGACTCAAGTTGGCACCGCTGGTGGCGCCGACCTTCGGCTTGACGTTCTGGCCGTCACCCCAGTCGAGACCGCCGGTCGCGCCGCCTTCCGCGCCGCCGCCGTCGATATTCACCTGGCAGCCGACGACATAGCCCGGGAATATCGCACCGTTCCAGCCATCGGTGACCTCGACCTGCGCGCTACCGGAGACCCATGCGTTGCGGTGCACCGGTGTGGATCCCATGGACGGGTTGATATTGGCCGATTCGCCGACTAGTCGGATGGTGAGAACGGTGCCATCGGACAGTGTCTTGACGATTTCTCCGCCCGGCAGCGGAATGAAGGTGTCGGCATTGGCCGCACCGGTGGACAGCAGGCCCAGTGCCATGGCGGCGGCGCCACCGAGCCCGGCCGCGCGCACCGCAAACTTACGATCGATCATGATAGTTACTACCCCTAGCGGATTGAGTTCGATGAGTTCGATTCGGCGAATAGAGATTTCGAGATCCCACGCGGTCAGCCGATGCTGAACGGCGCTCCGTAGAGGGTGACCTTGGAGTAGTTGTTGCCGATGATCTCGACAACGGTGTAGGCACGCGCCTGGGCATAACCCGCGCAGCCCTGGATCTGGATCTCCGCATCCTGATACTCGACCGAGTAGACACCCGGCTTCAGGATGTCCTTGTAATCGATCTGAACGAACTTGACCTCGCCCGGGCCGAGATTGACGCCGATCGAACCACCGAGCGAACCGCCCGAGAGGTTGATACTGCCGGAAACGCCCGCCGAGATCGCGTTATCGGCGATACTCACCTGACATCCGACGATATAGCCGGTGCTCAACTGCGAAGCACCGTGCGTCGAGGAGTTATTGGTACCCGGCGCTCCGGAAGCGCCATTATTCGGACCGATGGTGCCCTCGGGCGTTACGGATATATCGGCAATGGCATTGCCCGTAACCCAGACGACTCGGCCCGCACCATTCGCGGCCAATGACGGCGAAATCAAGGCGTGTTCTCCCGTCCGGCTAACGGCCACGCCCGGGCCCAGCTTCTGGCCGTCCGGCAACGGCACGAAGACATCGGCGTTGGCAGCGCCGGTCGATAGCAGGCCCATTCCCACAGCGGCGACGACGCCGGCGCCCGCGATGCGGACACCTCGACGCAGACCGCTGAAGCGGTTCTTGCTCATACTTCCCCTCATCAGGTTCTAGCGGACGACCTCGGGGTACCGAGGCCGAAGACCCTTTCATGCGGACACCGCTCGATGGAAATACCTTGGCCATCAAGCGGATTGCCAACAATCTCGTCGGTGGACGATCTTGGGTGCGCACAATGTTAGTGGTTTCCGCCGAATCTCTGTGAGATTTCGCACATGTTACCGTTCGATCCGCTACGATCCGCGAATCACGGTGGGTATCACGGGGTTTCACAACGAAAAAGCGGGCCCGCCGCGAATGCGACGAGCCCGCTCGGGTTTTCATGGGGCGCTGCCCCTGCCGATCAGCCGAGGCTGAACGGCTGGCCCCACAGGGTGGTCCAGGTGATGACGTTGTCGGTCTCCACCTCGACGCTGATGAAGGCCCGCGCCTGCGCGTAACCGGCGCAGCCGGTCAGGCCGATGGTCTCATCGGCCCAGGTGACCGAGCCGCTGCCGTTCTTGAACTTGTTGCGCTTCTTGTGCGCCTCGTTGCCGAAGTCGTCGGCCTGCTCGAGATCGAGCACATAGAACGACTGCGACTGGCCGGGGCCGAGGGTGAGGTTGCCACCGCTGTTCGCGCCGACGCCCGGCTTGATGCTCTGCCCGTCGCTCCAGTCGGCGGTGCCTTCGACACCACCGCTGGCGCCGCCACCCGCGATATTCACCTGGCAGCCGACGGTGTAGCCCGGGAAGATCGAGCCGCCGCCGTCACCGGACACCGTGACCTGAGCGCTACCCGATACCCACGCGTTGCGGTGTAGCGGGGTGGAGCCCATGGACGGGTTGATGTTGGCGGATTCGCCGGTCAGGCTGATGGTGACGACGGTGCCGTCGGACAGCGTCTTGGTGATCGAGCCACCCGGCAGCGGAACGAAGGTATCGGCGTTCGCGGCGCCGGTGGAGAACAGGCCAAGGGCGACGGTGGCAGCGGCGCCGACACCGGCCACCCGTGCCACGTTCTTACGGTTGATCATGCTATTTCCCTCGAGGGTTGATTCGCTTGAGCGAGAAGAATGTTCGTTGGATTCGACCGACGTCAGCCGATGCTGAACGGCTGCCCGTAGAGGGTGGTCTTCGAGTAGTGGTCACCGATGATCTCGACGACGGTGTAGGCACGCGCCTGGGCGTAGCCCGCGCAGCCCTGGATCTCGATCTCGGCATCCTGGTACTCGACCGAGTAGACACCCGGCTTCAGGATGTCCTTGTAATCGATCTGAACGAACTTGACCTCGCCCGGGCCGAGATTGACGCCGATCGAACCACCGAGCGAACCGCCCGAGAGGTTGATACTGCCGGAGACACCGGCGGAGATGGCATCGCTGGCGATGCTGACCTGGCAGCCGACGATGTAGCCGGTGCTCAGCTGCGATGCGCCGTGCGTCGAGGAGTTGTTGGTGCCCGGGGCGCCGGAGGCGCCATTGTTCGGGCCGACCGTGCCTTCCGGCGTGACGGCCACATCGGCGATGGCATTGCCCGAAACCCAGACCACGCGACCGGCGCCATTGGCCGCCAGCGACGGCGAGATCAGAGCGTGCTCACCAGTGCGGGTGAGGGTCACATCGGGCCCAGCCTTCTGACCGTCCGGCAACGGCACGAAGGTATCGGCATTGGCAGCACCGGTCGAAAGCAGGCCCAAGGCCACGGCCGCGGCAGCGCCGACGCCCGCAATCCGGGCACCGCTGCGCAGGGTGCGGTTCTCGCTCATACTTCCCCTCATCAGGTTCTAACTAGTCAGCCTCGACCATCGAGGCTGGACGGTGGTCCTCTCAGGCCCAGCTCAGTTTGTGCCCCGTTTGTTGCCGATGTGTAACCGGCTGTTATTTCGGCGCAACGGTCAGTGCTGGCAACGGAACCGAGCCAGGTTCCGCCGAGTCGGCAAACGTACGTGCCGTACCCGGGCCTGCGTGGTCCAGCGGCGTGGGTGGCTCGTGGCGAGATTAAACCGACCAGTAACGGTCTGGCAACGTAAGTTTCTGTTAAGATCAATGTGATCTAGATCACACTATCTTAAATGCTCATATTGCTTGACGTGCATAAACAGGAAAGAAGCTCCAGCCGAATCGACGCCAAAAGTGGCGGCAGTCACATCAATGCCGATGGCAACTACGGGACAGAACCGTAGTTAAAGTCTAAGCAAATTTCAGGATGAGGAATTCACAGTGGAAGAAGCGGCGACATCGAACCGCGATACGTGGCTGGACCGTAGATGAGTCTTCAGCCGTGATGGGGCGGCACCTGCGAGCGGAGCCAGTCGTCGGATGACGGTTCGGTATCGGAACCATCACCGCGCTCGTCGCCGGTCGTCTCCGGGAGAACGTCACCGAAAATTTTTGCCAGACGCGCGGCATCCCTCGCCCGGCGCGCCGCCGGGCGAGGGTCGTCCGAGGAGTCCGCGGCGGAGATTATTCGGCCAATCCGGACAATTCGCCGATCACTCGGCTGGCGAGCGGACTCAGGGTTGCCATACCGTCGCGGACCGCCGCCCGGCTGCCCGGCAGGTTCACCACCAACGTGGAGCCGGAGACGCCGGCCAGACCGCGCGAGAGACCGGCGTCGAGCGAGCCGGCGACCCGGCCCGAGGAACGCAGTGCCTCGCTGATCCCGGGCAGTTCCCGGTCCAGCACCTGCGAGGTGGCCTCCGGCGTGACATCGCGCGGGGACATGCCGGTGCCGCCGACCGAGATGACCAGATCGACACCGCCGATCACCGCGGTGTTGAGCGCGTTGCGGATCTCCACCTCATCGGCCTGTACGGACACCGAAGCGTCCACCAGGAAACCCGCCTCGGTGAGCAGCTCGGTGACCAGTGGCCCGAGCGAGTCCACACCTCCATGCGCCGTTCGATCGTCGACGACCACCACCAGTGCACGCCCCGCCACAGGAGCATCGATTTCCATGGTGGTAACCGTAGCGTCCAGGCCGACGAGGTGGGCGTCGGCTCCCGGTCGCGCCGTCAATCCGCCCGGCAGGACCCGCATCATCGGCCACCGTCCGCGGCCGCGCCCGAGAGGGTCACCTCGACGGTCTTGGGGTTATTGCCTTGTTCATCGGTGTAGGTGATCTTCACCTTGTCTCCTGGCTGATGTGAGCGGACCGCGGCGATGAGCGCGTCGCCGGAGTCGATGGTCCGGCTGTCCACCTTGGTGATGATGGACCCGGCCGGGATGCCCGCCTTGGCGGCGGGGCCATCAGGAGTCGCCTCGAGCACCCGGGCGGCGGTGTCCTGCGGGCGCAGTTTGATGCCGATCTGGGCGTAGGTGGCGTGGCCGGTCTTGATCAGTTCCTCGGCGACCCGGCGGGCCTGGTCGACCGGGATGGCGAAGCCGAGGCCGATCGAACCGCTCTGCTGACCGGTCGCCTCGCCGCCGAGGCTGGCGATGGCGGTATTGATGCCGATGAGCTTGCCGCTGCCGTCGACCAGCGCGCCGCCGGAGTTGCCCGGGTTGATCGCGGCGTCGGTCTGGATCGCGTCGATGACCGGCTGCACCTGGCTCGGCGTGCCCTCACCGTTGGTGGAGACCGGACGATTGAGCGCGGAGACGATGCCCGTGGTCACCGTGCCCGCCAGACCGAGCGGCGAGCCGATCGCGATAACCGACTGGCCGACCGCGAGATTCGACGAGGTGCCCAGTTCGATCGGGGTCAAACCGTCCTTGCCCTGGACCTTGATGACGGCCAGATCCGAGACCGGATCGGCGCCGACCAGCGTGGCGGGCGCGGTGGTGCCGTCGGCGAAGGCGACCTCCATCTTGGCATTGACGCCACCGCCGGAGGCGACATGGTTATTGGTCAGGATCAGCCCGTCCGAGGACAGCACCACACCCGAACCCTCACCCTGGGCACGGTTACTGGCGACCTTGATCATCACCACGCTCGGCAATACCTTCTGCGCCACCGCCTGGGTGGAACCGGCCGGCGCGTTCGTGACATTGCTGACGTTGGGTTTGGGCGCGTCCAGGGCATTGGTCACCACGGCGCGGCCGTTATCGGAGCGGGTCACCAGCGAGCCGACCGCGCCGCCGACCCCACCGCTGACGAGAGCGAGCGCTACCGCGCCGACGACCAGGCCGGTGCGGACCGGGCGACGCGCGGGTTCCAGCTGCGGTTGCTGCGGATGTGCGTTGAACACGGCACCCGGATACGGCCCGCCGGGCGGGATGGGCGGCGCGTAGGACGGCTGGGTGTATTCCGGACCCGATTCGGGGCCGGGAAAGGGCTGCGTCGGGTTGTGCGACATACGCTGCTGCCAAATCGACGGACGCGGTGCTTCCTGGGGCGCGGGTCCAGGGTACCCGTGCGCCTGACCCGGCCGGCCCGGTTGCACGGCCGAGATGTCCTGGGTGGGATACGGGCCAGCTGCGGCGGCATTGGGGTTATCCGGCTGCGGCGTCGCGCCTGCCTTCGAATCCTCGGTCATGTTTCTCGTATCTCCTTACGTCTTCGACCAGCTTGGCCTCGACGACTGAGAGCGGACTGAGACCGCGCTTTCAGTTTTCCGAGATATCGGTGGGCGTCTCCGGTAGCGGCCCGCCATCACCTTCACCCGGCAATACGATACGGATCAATGCGCCGCCGCGCGGTGAGGTATCGATGGTGATGGTGCCGCCGTGTTTGGTCACCACCTGCTTGACAATGGCGAGGCCGAGTCCGGAACCGGGCATCGACCGTGAGGCCGTTGTCCGATAGAACCGTTCGAACACCAGCTCCCGCTCATTGGGCGCAATACCGGGTCCGGCATCGTCGACATCCAGTTCGAGCAGCCCGCGCCCGGTTTCGCGCATGGTCACCCGCACCTGTGCCCCGGCCGGACTCCATTTGGCGGCGTTGTCCAGGACATTGAGGATCGCGCGCTCCAGCCCCGCCTCGTGCCCGTAGACGAACCACGGGCGCAACTCGGCGACGAACTCGCTCGAACCGCGGCGGCGCCGGGCCCGCTCCAGCGCACGCTCGGCCACCTCACCGAGATCGATGCGGTCGTAGACGGTTTCGGGCGCATCCTCGCGGGCCAGATCGACCAGATCGCCGACCAGAGTGGACAGCTCTTCGATCTGGGCCATGACATCCGAGCGCAGTTCGGCCATATCCTGTTCCGGAATCTGCGGTGCGCCAGGGCGACTGGAGGCGATAAGCAGTTCCATATTGGTGCGCAAAGATGTCAGCGGCGTCCGCAATTCATGTCCGGCGTCCGCGACCAATCTGCGTTGGCGATCCCGCGATTCGGCGAGTGCGCGCAACATGGTGTTGAAACTCTCGGTAAGTCTTGCGAGTTCATCGTCGCCGGTAACCGGAATCGGCGTCAGATCATCGGTGCGGGCAACCCGCTCGGTCGCGGCCGTCAGCCGCCCGATCGGTCGCAGCCCGGTGCGCCCGACCGCGGTACCGGCGCCCGCCGCCAGCACGACACCGCAGCCGCCGACCACGAACAGCAACCACGCCAGCCGGTCCAGCACCTCCCTGGTCGGTTGCAACCGCTGCGAAACGATCAGCGTCGCACCGGAATGTGTCGGCACGGCGAGCACACGCTGATTACTCACGGTGCGCAGGGACGACGCCAACTCCCCGTCGGCGACCGCGAGTTCTTGGGTGCCCACCGGCGGAATTGTTTGCTGCGGCGGCATATACGCCTTGTGATTGGCGTATATCAATGCGACCCCGACATCATTGGAGTACAGGCCAGCGATCACGATCGACTGGAACCCCAGGCTGTCGAAGTTGTTATTGATCATGGTGGCCGCACGGGCCTTCAACTGTGAGTCGACATCGTCGTACAACGAGCGGGCAACCATCGCATACGCCGCGATGGAAGTCACCGCGACGGCCACGGCCACCACCGACGCGGCCAGCAGCGTCACCCGCCAGCGCAGCGAGACCGATCTGGTCAGGGGCATGGGCGGACGCATCTCCGCCGAATCCGGCTGACCGAGCGTGGCGACCAGTTGTCGCTTGGGGATCGCGCGTGCCATGACCGCCTACGGAGGTGTCTCGCGCAGGACGTAGCCGACACCGCGCACGGTGTGGATGAGCCGGGCCTCGCCCTCGGCCTCGGTCTTGCGGCGCAGGTAGCCGATATAAACCTCGAGTGCGTTACCGGAGGTCGGGAAGTCGTAGCCCCAGACCTCCTCGAGGATGCGGCTGCGAGTCAGCACCCGGCGCGGATTGGCCATCAGCATTTCCAGCAGTGAGAACTCGGTGCGGGTCAGGCTGATCGAGCGGTCGCCCCGGGTCACCTCCCGGGTGACCGGGTCCAGCGACAGATCGGCGAACGTCATGGTCTCGGAAACCTCGCCGGGATCGGTGGCCCTGCGGCGCAACAACGCGCGCAATCGCGCCAGCAATTCCTCCAGCGCGAATGGTTTCGGCAAATAGTCGTCGGCACCGGCATCGAGTCCGGCTACCCGTTCCGATACCGAATCGCGCGCCGTCAAAACCAGAATCGGCAGATCGTCTCCGGTACTACGCAACCGTCGGCAAACTTCGAGCCCATCCATCCGCGGCATCATCACATCGAGTACGAGTGCGTCCGGTCGCTGCACGGTTGCCTTCTCCAGCGCGTCCACGCCATCGACCGCGAGATCGACGGCGTAGCCGTTGAAGGTCAGTGACCGGCGCAGCGATTCCCGGACGGCGCGATCGTCGTCGACTACCAGAATGCGCATGCCCCCAGTTTGACCGCATCGACTGAGAGTCGACTGAGAGGGAGACGTTCGACACGCCGACGCCGCTTGCGGTTCACCCGAATGGATCGACCCCACTAGGGAGTGGTCGAGTGACCAGCAGGTTTGTGATCACGTACAGATCTCGGTGCAAAACGCAACCGTTTTGGACGGCGAAACCCGTTCTGAGTAGCCATATTCGAGTGAATTACAGAGTGTGTGCCCCAGATTGCCGTTGGTCACTCTGCGCGGTATGTTCCGTGCGGTAAAAAGAAGACCTCCAGTTGGTTCTCAGCGGGTTGAATCAAAACCGAACAGCCACGCGCCATCCGGGGGCACTCGTGCAAGCTCGTGAAGCGGAGGCAACGGAAGCGGATGGAAGCTGCACCGCGGTCCTGGCAATTCAGTCTGTCCAACTGGTCGGTCACTCGCAAGGTTGGCATCGTGCTGGTGCTGCCCGTGCTGCTGGCCACCGTGTTCGCCGTGCTCCGGATCAACAACGAACTGCGCACCATGTCGCAGTTGGACGCGGCGACCGAACAGGTCATCATCATTCGCCCGATCGTCAAGTTCGGTACCGCCACCGAACAACTCGCGGTCGCGGCGACATCCTCCTGGGGTAACACCGCGGATCCGGCCACCGACGCGGCGTTGACGAAATTCGATCAGGCGCTCGCCGATCTCGAGGCCGGAATGCGCACCACCAAGGCGAGCACCAGGGTCACCTCCGAATTGGCCTCGGCCGTCGCCACCGGCACCACCATGCGCAATAGCCTGCGCAACGGATCGCCGATGATGGTCGGCGAACAGGCCGATGAGATCGCGGTCCGCATCGGCAACGCCTTCGCGCTCTCGCCCTCGGTCGAGGACCTCGTCATCCAGCGGTACTTCCTGCAGATCGGCGCGATCCAGAACGCGCGGCGCGTGCTGACCCAGCAGCGGATGATGATCAGCTCCCCCGACGCGAGTCACAATCCGAGCGTGCGGGCGAAGGTGCTCACCTCGGGGGGTGCCGAGATGACCATGGTCAACACCTACGGCATCATCCTGCCGGACAACGCGCCCAACATGCGTCCATTGCTGGACGCGGTCGGCATCCGGCTCGGGGCGTTCAGCCAGAACGCAGGCGATCCGACATCCAGTCCGGCCGTGCTGGAATCGCTGCAGGTGAGCGCGGACACCTACGAGAAGACCACCAACGCTCTCGCCGACACCATCGATAGGGCGCTGGCCGATCGGACCACCGAGGCGCAGACCGGCGCGCTGCGCGAAACCACGATCGTCATCGGCATGCTGCTCGCCGGCCTGGCCCTGGCCCTGGCCGTCGCGCGCGCCCTGGTCGTCCCGGTGCGCAGGCTGCGGCGCGATGCCCTCGAAGTCGCACACGTCAAACTGCCCGACGAACTCGCCGTCGTACGCAGCGGTGGCGCCACCCCGGAGATCACCCCGGTCGCCGTGCACACCACCGACGAGGTCGGCCAGCTGGCCCGCGCCGTCGACGAAATCCACGAGCAGGCGCTGAATCTCGCCGCCGACCAGGCCCGACTGCGACTGCAGATCGGGAACATGTTCGAAACCCTGTCCCGCCGCAGCCAATCCCTCGTCGAGCAGCAGCTGGCGCTGATCGAGGATCTGGAGCACGACGAGGACAACGCCGAGCGGCTGCAGAGTCTGTTCCGCCTGGACCACCTCGCCACCCGCATGCGCCGCAACGGCGACAACCTGCTGGTGCTCGCCGGTACCGCGCTGCGCCGTGGCCAGCTGCATCCGGTGCCGTTGTCGGACATGCTCTGGAGTGCGGTCTCCCAGGTGGAGGACTACCAGCGCGTCGAGATCGGCGCGGTGCCCGACGGCATCGTCGCCGGTGAACCCGCGGTCGATATCGAGCATCTGCTCGCCGAACTCATCGATAACGCGCTGCGCTACTCCCCGCCGACCACACCGGTCGCGGTGATGGTGGCGCGCGCGGTCGACGGCGGCTACCTGATCGAGATCACCGACCGCGGCCTCGGCATGTCACTCGAGGATCTGCAGCTCACCAATGACCGGCTCGCCTCCGGTGGTGAGGTGACCGTCGAAACCGCCCGCCGCATGGGCCTTTTCGTCGTCGGCCGACTCGCCAAGCGGCACACCATCACGGTGAGCCTGCGCCGCACCTCGACCATGGCACAGCAGCCCGGCATCACCGCCAGCGTGCACCTGCCGGGCGCGCTGGTCGCCCCGCCGCTGGACGCGACCGATCCGAACCAGCGGGCCATCGAGGCGCCGATGATGGCCGCACTGCCCGCACCGCCGCAGCAGCCACCGCGCACGCTGGTGCCGGTGCCGAGCCTGCCGCAGCGCGAGCCGTCGCGGTTCGCCGTCACCAGTTCCGGGCTGCCGCAACGTCGCCCCGCCATGCGCGTTGCTGACGCACCCGAGGTACCAGTACCCGGGGACGATCAGACCGAAACCTCGGTCGACGTATTCGCCGAGCATCCGATTGGCCGCGGCGAGTCCGACCGGCAGCGCCTGACCCCGTTCGGACCGCCGACCTCGACGAATGAGTTTGCCACCGGGCCGAATTCGGTGATCGACGTGGAACCGCAGGTGCCCCTCGGCGCCGTCACCGACCTATGGGCCGAACAGCCCGACGACCCCGCCACGACCGGCCCGACGCCGACCGTCTCTCGCGAACCGGCCGAACCGCAGGCCACCGCGTATCTCACCGGTCCACAACCCATCACGCCGCAGGCCGTCCGGCCGTCGCTGCCGACCCGAAGGCCCGCCGCCGCATCGGAACCCGCGACCACGACCTCGACTCGACTACAACCGGTACAGGCCGAATCCAGCACGACCACCTCGACCCGACTGCAACCGGTACAGGGCGAATCGCCCACTCCGATCTACCAGCGGATGGTCTCGGAGTGGCTGGTCGAGCCCGCGACGGCGGCACCCTCGCCCTCGGCATGGACTTCACCCGCCGACGCGGGCTGGACGGCCGCCGAACAGGCCAGTCATCCGACCCCCGAATCCCGCACCGTCGGCGGACTGCCGATCCGCCGACCGGGAGCACAGCTGGTGCCCGGTGGCCTCGCACCGGCGGAAGAACCCGGCGTACGTGATCCGGACGAGATCCGGAACAACCTGACCAGGCATCTCAGTGGAGTCCGCAGCGGGCGGGCCGAAGCGCAGTACAACGACGGAGGGCTTGTATGACCAACCCCAACAGCACCACGGACGAGAACCTGAATTGGCTGGTCGCCCGCTTCACCAAGGATGTGCCCGGTGTGTCGCATGCGGTGCTGGTGACGGCGGACGGCCTGCTGCAGGCGACCAGTCCGCATCTACCCGCCGACCGGGCCGAACAGCTTTCCGCGGTCACCGCCGGTCTTGCGAGCCTAGCCACCGGCGCGGCCTCGCTGTTCGACGGCGGCAAGGTGATGCAGTCGATCGTGGAGATGCAGCGCGGCTATCTGCTGGTGATGAGCGTCGGCAACGGATCACATCTGGCCGTGCTCGCCAATAAGTCGCACGACATCGGCCGCATCGGCTACGAAATGGCCCTGCTCGCCGATCGTGTTGGCGCGGTGGTCACGGCCACCGCCCGGACAGCAGTCTGATCCAACGATGTCGAGTCCACTCGGCCAAGGGCCCAACCGGCCGACAACCCGTGTCAGACCCTATGCCCTGACCTCCGGGCGCACCGAACCCGCGGTCGACCTACCACTCGAAGCGGTTATCGAAACACTGTCGTACACTGCGCATCTCGAATGGCCAGCGGGCGATCTGCGCACCGAGATCCTGCGCTTGGGCACGCATCGGCTCTCGGTCGCCGAGATCGCCGCCCACATGGATCGGCCGCTGGGCATGGTCCGGGTCATGGTCGGCGACCTGGTCGTCGACGGCGCCCTGCGCGTGCATTCGACCCTGACCGAAGAGGCGAGCTTCGACGAGCGTCGTTCCCTGATGGAGAGGACTTTGCGTGGACTCCGTGCCCTATAAGACTGCCGGGACCGCCGGAAATTACGGGCACGCCGGACAATCCGGCAACCCAGCACCCGGTGAGGCCGACACCCGTGTCGCCTCGACCAAAATCGTTGTCGCCGGTGGCTTCGGCGCGGGCAAGACGACCTTCGTCGGCGCGGTCTCGGAGATCGTCCCGCTGCGCACCGAGGCCATGGTGACCCGCTTCTCCGACGGTATCGACGATCTCGCCGATACCCCGGATAAGGAAACCACCACGGTCGCTATGGATTTCGGCCGCATCATCCTGCCGGGCAACCTGGTGCTCTACCTGTTCGGCACCCCGGGCCAGCGCCGGTTCTGGTTCATGTGGGACGACCTGATCCGCGGCGCCATCGGCGCGGTGGTGCTCATCGACACCCGGCGGCTCGAGGACAGCTTCGCCGCGGTCGACTTCTTCGAGGCGCGCAAGCTGCCGTTCCTGATCGCCGTCAATCGCTTCCCCGATGCACCCCGCTTCCCGATCGCCGAACTGCGCGAGGCGCTTTCGGTGCGCGAAGGCGTACCCATCGTGGATATCGACGCGCGTAATGCCATGGAGGTCCGCCAGGCGCTGGCGGCCGTCACCGAATATGCGATCGCCCAGCTGAAGGCGCTCGAATTGGAAGGATCCGCGCGACATGCATGACGTCCGGTTGTTCGCTGCGGCGAACAGCGGCGCTGCGGTGGACCAGTTCTCCATGGGGTACTGGGTCGCCGCACTCTCCTTCGGTGTTTCGGTGCTCGGCGCCGTGGTCGGGCTGGCCTGTGTGCTACACGCAGCGCGTTCGTCCCGGTTCCGGTTGGTGTGGGTGACCTCGGCCGCAGTGTCGATCGGCGGCGTCGGCGTCTGGCTCGCCACCTCGGTGGCACTGCTCGGCCTCGACATAACGGGCACCGCGGTGCGCTTCGACGGCGGCCGCATGATCGCGGCCATGGTGACGGCGTTCGGTGCGGTATTCATCGCGCTGCTCGTCATCGGCCGCCGCCTGCTGCTGGCCCGGCTGACTCCGGGCGGACTGATCATGGGCATCGGGTGCGCTTCGAGTCTCTATCTCGGGCTCGGGTCCATTCGCGTTCAGGGTTCGGTCGAGATCTCCCCGTGGCTTGCGGCCGTGGCGCTCGTCATCGCGACGGTGACCGGGGTGGGGACGCTGTGGTCGTTCCAGGCGCTGCGCCATCCGCTCGCGCGCGCGGCGACGGTGCTGTTGTTCGCCGTCGGTGTGGCGGGCATGTACTACGCGGGCATCGCGGCCGTCGACACGGCCATCGACACGGCCGGGAAGGCGCCCGACGGGCTCACGCTGTTCGAATTCGTATTTCCGATGTTCGTCATCGGTTCGCTGGCCCTGACGGTGCCGATCACCGCGGTACTCATCGCGCCCGACCGGCGCGAGACCGCGGCGGTCGTCGCGGCCGCGCACCGGTCCGAGTTCGACGGACGCCGGTCCAAGCTCGAGTCGGTGCACTGAGCTCTTACTCGGGTCGATGATGCCGATCGCCGCACCCTGCGCACCGGCGATGACGGCCGAACGCCCGGCGGGTGAATCCGAGATCGGTTGCGGGAGTTTGCCGCCGGTTCGAAACACGCCGTGTCGCTTGGGGTGGGTTCGGCAATGCCGCCGATTTCACCCAACGACCCACCTACAGTGGGAGATATGCGTTTCGGTCTGGACTACGCCGCAGGACGTCCCGGCGGCGCGGCCATCCAAGCGGCCGGATTCGACTTCGTGGTGCGCTACCTCTCCGATGGCGGTCCCACACTGCCCGGCAAACAGCTGACTCCCGCCGAGGCCGACGACCTACGCGCCCACGGCATTTCCATCGTGTCGAATTGGGAAACGACCGCGACCAGGATGCTGGACGGCTACGACGCCGGAATCGTCGATGCCCGTGCCGGTTTAGCACAGGTGCTGCGCTGTGGCGGTCGGTCGGATCGGCCGATCTACTTCTCCGCGGATTTCGACTCGACGCCGCAGGATCAGCCCGCGATCAACGCCTACCTCGAGGGCGCGGCCACCGTACTCGGCTTCGCGAATGTCGGTATCTACGGCGGGTTCTGGTCGATCAGCCGGGCGCTGGACGCGGGTGTCGCCACGTGGTCGTGGCAGACCGATGCCTGGTCCGGCACCAATGTCGAGCCCAGGCGCAATATTCATCAGACATCGCGCCAGGTGGTTGTCGGCGGTGTGCTCTGCGATGTAAACGAGGCCGAGACAATAGATTTCGGCCAGTGGGACTTTGTACAGGAGGAACCGGACGTGACGCCGGAACAAGACGCGGTACTGCGCGATGTCCAGATCCAGCTGCGCGGTCCCGGCCTGTCCGGCTGGCCGCAGCTCGGCACCGATGCGGAGGGCCGCAACCGCACCCTGGTGGACGGGGTGGCGGCGGCGCTGCAGCGGATCCAGGAGTTGGAGGCCGAATCGACCGATCTGCGCAGGCAGATCGGTGAATTGCGTACGGAGGTCAGCGAACTCGAGGCCACCACGGCGGATCTGGTCGAGGAGGTCAAGCGGTTGGACGGACGACACTGGCCGTGGCCGCTCTCGCTGATCGAGGGTCCCGCCGACTTCGTGGGCGAGCAGTTGGCCCGCCTGGAATCGCTGTTGCCGGAGTTGCCGGGTTTGCCCGGAAGTCGGGAGGCGGAGAAATCGGCCGAGAAGCCAGAAGTTTGGCGATGAGCGGGTTCTCGGTAATCCGGCGAACCGGGGTTCCGAGAACCCGCCCTCCCGGATGAGGGTACCGGCGCGAGAGCACGAAATCATCACTGCGCCAGGACTTTTACGGATACGAAAAACCAACTCTCAGTACGTAATTGACCCGCGAGCTACCGGGACGCAATCGGGATACCGAAAATATCGCCATGTGGCGTGGATCACTTAGTTAGCTATCAGATTGCCAGACATGATCGGTTCCCATCAGGAACCAACGCGCAGATCTCATCCAACGGATCCGGTCGATCGATCAACGGCCTCACGCGTTCACGTCCCATGACAGCAGCGCGCGAGTTATCGTCGGCTGGCACACATACCGGTTCGTTCGAAGGAGTTCGCATGGCCGTGAACGTGGTGCTCGACAAGGCATACGAGAACAAGTCGCTGAAGGAAATCCTCTCCGTTCCGTGGCGCTGACCGCGGCGTCAGAGTCGCTCCGGATCGACGAGTCCGCGTTCGACCGCCCGCGCCAGACGGCGCGGCACCCTGTGCACAACCCCACCGACGCTGACCGGCACCAGGTCCGGTGGGGTGGCCTTCCACTGCGAGCGGCGGCTGCGGGTGTTCGACCGCGACATCCTGCGCTTGGGCACCGCCATATCAGCCCGCCCCTCGTCCGGGCTGGGACGTCGCCTTGGTCCGCCTGCCGTATTTCCGCTCGAACTTCTCCACCCGGCCCTGGGTGTCCAGCACGCGGTGCGCGCCGGTCCAGAACGGGTGTGAATCGGCGGTCACGTCCACGACCAGCAGCGGGTAGGTGTTGCCGTCGATCCACTCGACGGTGCGGGTGCTGGTGGCGGTGGATCTGGTCAGGAACTGCTTTCCGGTGCTCGAATCCTCGAACACCACAGGGTGGTAGTCCGGATGTATCCCAGTCTTCATTTCGCCTCTCCTCTCGGACTTTTCGCCTGTCCGTCCATCGGCAGGCCGGTGGGTTCGCCGGGCGCACACGGATCGGAGTGCCACTCGCCGAACGGGTCCTCCCACTGCGCGACCCGCTCGGGCGCGCATTCCACCAGACGCAGTTCGTCATCCTCGACCAGCGCCCAGTGCAGGGCCTCGCGGATCTCGCCCGGGTCCGCGTCGTGGGCCAGGATGACCAGCGAAACGTCCCGGTCGCCGAACTGCTCGTCCCAGCGCAGCGCGGCCATGGCCCGGCGCATGGGATCGGCCTGTTCCAGCTCGGCCGGGCTCATGGCGGCCAACCATGGTCCGGCACCGCCGACCCGCAAGCCGCCGCCCGCGGACTCCAGCCACACCACTTCATTCGGCTGGGTGGCCAGCCAGATCCGTCCGCGCGCGGTCACGACGCCGTCGAAGAGCACATCGAGGGCTTCGTGTAGGCGGGCCGGATGGAACGGCCGACTCGCGGCGAATTCGATAAGGGCCACACCATATTCGGTGCCCAGCGGCGGTTGACCGCGCAACAGCGGCGCGTGCGCGTCGAATATGCGCCCGCGCCGGGCGTGCGGCGAAATGTGCGCGAGCAGTGCACCGACCTCGGCCGTGCCGAGCAGATCGATATCGTCGACCCAGGCCACGGGCGCATCGGGCGCGAGCCGGGACAGCACCGCGGCGAGCCGCGCCCGATCGACGGCCTCGCCGCTATCACCGAGCACCACAACGGCATCCGCGAAGTCGACCTGACCGACTGCCACCTGGGCCACCGTGCGGTCGTCGTCCACGGTCGCCGCCCCGCGCTCGGCGAGGGTGTCCGCTCCGGTGGCATCGGCCAACCAGGTTCGCGCGTCCACACAGGTGAGCACGGCCTCGACTCGCACATCGCGACCGGCCGGACCATCGACCCGGCCGACCACTCCGGCGACGGGGATATTCTCGATCGCCTGACATACCGCCACCGCCTCGAAGGCCGGATCGAGTTCCAGCACAATTCGATTCACCGAATCGCGGGCGGCGAGTGCGCACAGCAGCGGCAGCAGATCGATGCGCAGGGTGCAGGAGACGCAGCCGTGTGCGAGTTCGAGCACGGTCGAGGTCCGCTGCTCGCCGATCTGCACCGTGCGGTGCACGATGCCCTCGCCGAGCCCGCTCGGATCGTGGCGAACGGTGACGGCGCCCGGCGTCGCACGCAATACCGCGGCCAGCCGTTCCACACCCGCCGCGGCCGGTCCGGAGCATCCGGTGACCACCACGACGGGCGTTCTCCGGTCGGACTGCCTCCCGGGTGGGAGTAGGGCGGGATCCACCAGAGCACTCCTTTCGACAATGATTTTCATTTACCGTCGAGCAACGGTACATTGTCCGTCAGCTGTTGTCGAAAATGATTATCAACTGCCCTAATCGCCCCGCCGACTCCGTCGGCTGCCATACCCGAATGGAGGGAGCCAAATGTCGGCGCACTGCCAGGTCACCGGGCGCAAGCCCGGATTCGGCAAGTCCGTATCGCACTCGCACAAGCGGACCAGCCGCCGCTGGAACCCCAATATCCAGCGCAAGACCTACTACCTGCCCAGCGAGAATCGGCGCATCACGCTGACCGTGTCCGCCAAGGGCATCAAGACCATCGATCGGGACGGGATCGAGGCCGTGGTGGCCCGGATCCGGCTGAGCGAAGCGAAGCGGTCAAAAAAACACAGTCGTGCTTGCGGCGACAAGATCTGACGGGAGCATCCATGGCCTCGAAATCAACCGAGATCCGGCCGATCATCAAGCTGAAATCCACTGCGGGAACGGGATATACCTACGCCACGCGGAAGAACCGGCGCAACGATCCGGACCGGATGGTGCTGCGCAAATACGATCCGGTGCTGCGCAGGCACGTCGAGTTCCGCGAGGAGCGCTGATGGCCAAGAAATCGAAGATTTCCCGCAATGAGAAGCGCAAGGAGATCGTCACCCGCTTCGCGACGCGTCGCGCCGAACTCGAGGAGCTGATCCGCAAGCCGACCATTTCCGCACACGACCGCGCTATAGCACAGTCGGCGCTACTGCGGCTGCCCCGCGACGCCAGTCCGGTACGATTGCGCAATCGGGACGCCGCGGACGGACGACCGCGCGGGCATCTCCGAAAGTTCGGACTCTCCCGCGTACGCGTGCGGGAGATGGCCCATCGGGGTGAACTCCCCGGTGTACACAAATCGAGCTGGTAGACAACCACTGATCTCGAGAAGGAAACCCGTCACATGGCAGTCAAGCGAGCACCCTCGAAGAAGGTTCGCGCCGAGCAGGCCCGTCGCCCGAAGAAGAACCCGCTGATCGCGGCGGGCGTCGAGACGGTCGACTACAAGGACATCAACCTGCTGCGCACCTTCATCTCCGACCGCGGCAAGATCCGCAGCCGCCGGGTCACCGGGCTCACCCCGCAGCAGCAGCGCCAGGTCGCCGTCGCGGTGAAGAACGCCCGCGAAATGGCACTGTTGCCGTTCACCAGCCGGTAGACACCGACCGACGAATCAGGGCCCCCGATGCGAAGCTCCGGGGGCCCTCGTCGTTCGGTGCTCCCTACGGGATGGTCAGCACCTGGCCCGGGTTGATCAGATCGGGGTTGTCGATGCCGCTGGCATTCGCGATCTCCTGGTAGCGGTTGCCGTCGCCGTAGAAGCGCTCGGCAATGGCCCACAGGGTGTCGCCCGGCTCGACCGTGTAGGTCTGCGCGGCGGGCGGCGGGGGCGGAACCTCTTCGGCGGGAGCGGCGACCTCCTCGACGACCGGCTCGGCGACCGGCTGCTCCGGGGCGGGCAGCGGGTTGTCGGTCTGGGTGCCCGACGCCCACAGCGCGCTGCCGTCCTTGCCGTAGAGCACCACATTGCGGTCGGCCTGCACCGTCAGCCGGTCCGGCTCGGTACCGTTGGTCTCGGTGGACCAAGCGGCGCCCTCCCCCTTGTAGAGCACGAAGTTGCCATCCTCCTGCAGGACGGCCCGCTCCACCCCCTGATCGTGAGTCAGGGTGGACCACACGACATTTCCGTCCGGTTCCGACAGCACCAGGTTGCCATCGGCCTGCAGGGTGAGGGTGTACGCACCGCCGACCAGCGCCTGGCCGAGCCCGAGTTCTTCACCTACGCGCAGCGTGTCGCCCACGTTGTTCCTTTCGAAGGTTTAGCTTGCAGAGCATCCGAATCGATACGCGCCGCGAACCCTGATTGGCGCGCATCGGCCCCGAATGTACTGTGCGCGCGGGCCGCGCGGAGGTATTACGCGCAGGCTTAGCCAAAAGTTCACTGTGCGGGCCGCATCGCTCTATCATCTTGTCGCGCAAACCGACGCGACGGTTCTCGTGGGTTGCTGGGTGGCCGTATCCCGGCCCGTTGGCGGGTCGATTAGGGTGTTCGGCATGTATCGGATGTCGGTTGGGCCCGCCGCAGTCGCCGTCGCCTTGTTCGTCGGCCTCGCCGTCACCGGGTGCGGTGGCTCCGATAATGGTGACGCACAAGACAAGACGACGATCAGTGCGGCGAAGACCACGCCGACCGAAGGCAAACCCGCCGACGCTGGCCGGATATTCGTCGCTGATCCGACCATTGTCGGCGGGCATCCGATTTCGTTCACCTCGTGGTCGCGGGTGGCCGACGATCGGATCGCCGTCAACTTCGAGACCGGATCGCCCGAGTGCTACGGAATGGATGCGACTGCGACCGAGACGAATTCGACGGTCACCATCGAGTTGCGCACCGGAACGCGCGCCGATGCGGTCGGGCGAATGTGCACGATGATCGCGGTATTCGGGACTGTCGAGGTGCCGCTGAAGGCGCCTTTGGGCAATCGACAGGTGCTCAGCGCCGTCTAGCGGGCGGGCGAGCGCCGAGGGTCACGACACGGGTTCGGCGATCGCGTCCGATAGAGCGGCGAATTCGGGATAGCTGCCGGATTCGGCTGGGCCCCAGGTCTTTTGCGCCATGACGCGCAAGGGCATGGTGATCTGTGCGGGTGTCTGCACGGTCGGGTCGTCGCACCAGACGTACGGGCCGGAGCCGAGACTGCTCGCGTCCTGTTGCGGAGTCAGTCGGATACCGTCCACGAAAAGCATTGGGTCCCGGAGTCGTAGGCCAGCGGGGGCGCATTGCCGACGGTGGCCGGTCCACCGGCCGCGTAGTAGGTTGGCGTGAAGGCGGCATTCTTCACCTAGTGGTGACCTCGCGCCGCAACCCGAAACCGCGGCGTCGCCCCTGTTGAACCACGCAGCACCTCGGCTCTCATCGGGATGCATTGCTGTCCGAGCCCGCCGTAACCATTCGAGGGTGCTTCGCCACGCGGAGAGGGCGGGAGCCGGATGGCGCCCGCCCTCTAGGGGAACTCAGTGCGCGAAGTGGCGAGACCCCGTGAGGTACAGGGTGACTCCCGCTTCCCTGGCCAAATCGATGGTGTCCTGGTCGCGGACCGAGCCGCCGGGCTGCACGATCGCCCGAATTCCGGCCTGGATGAGCTGCTGCGGGCCGTCGGAGAACGGGAAGAACGCGTCCGAGGCGGCCACCGAACCCTTGGCGCGGTCACCGGCGCGCTGCACCGCGAGACCGACCGCGTCGACCCGGTTGACCTGGCCCATACCGACGCCGACCGAGGCACCGTCGTGGGCGAGCAGAATCGCGTTGGACTTCACGGCACGGCAGGCGCGCCAAGCGAATTCGAGGTCGGCCAGGGTTTCCGCATCGGCCGCCTCACCCGCGACCAGGGTCCAGTTCTCCGGGTCGTCGCCAGGGGCGTCGAGGATATCGCGCACCTGCAGCAGCGCGCCGCCGCTGATCGGGCGCAGCTCGGCGCCACCGCGGCGCGGCGGCTCGGCGACCAGGATGCGCACATTCTTCTTGCGCTGCAGCACCTCGACGGCACCGTCGGCGTAGGACGGTGCGACGATCACCTCGGTGAAGATCTCGGCGACCTGCTCGGCCATCTCCACGGTGACCTCGCCATTGGCCGCGATCACGCCGCCATAGGCGCTCACCGGATCGCACGCGTGCGCCTTGCGGTGTGCCTCGGCGAGATCGGCGCCGATCGCGATGCCACACGGGTTGGCGTGCTTGATGATCGCGACCGCGGGCGCCGCGTGGTCGTAGGCGGCGCGCCAGGCGGCATCGGCATCGGTGTAGTTGTTGTACGACATTTCCTTGCCGTGCAACTGCTTTGCCTGCGCCAGCCCGGTGCTGCCGTCGTTCTGGGTGTAGAGCGCGGCGGCCTGATGCGGGTTCTCGCCGTAGCGCAGCACCGATGCGCGATCCCAGGTGCCACCGATCCAGCCCGGGAACTGCGGCGCGGCAGCCTCATTCGGCTCGGCACCGGGGGCGAGCACGCTGGACATCCAGCTCGCGACCGCGACGTCATAGCTTGCGGTGTGCTGGAATGCCTTGGCCGCCAATACGGTCCGCTCGGCGAGGGTGAAGCCGCCCGAGCGCACCGCGGCGAGCACATCGTCGTAGTCGCCGCTGTCGACGACCACCGCGACCGACGGGTGGTTCTTGGCGGCGGCGCGCACCATGGACGGACCGCCGATATCGATCTGCTCGACGCATTCGTCATTGCTGGCGCCGCTGGCCACGGTCTGGGTGAACGGGTACAGATTCACCACGACGAGCTGGAAGGCCTCGACACCGAGTTCGACCAGCTGGTCGACGTGTTCGGCCTTGCGGGTGTCGGCGAGGATGCCCGCGTGCACCCGCGGGTGCAGGGTCTTGACCCGGCCGTCCAGCGTCTCCGGGAATCCGGTCAGATCCTCGACCTTGGTCACCGGAATGCCCGCGTCGGCGATCTTGCCCGCGGTCGAACCGGTCGAGACCAGTTCGACACCGGCGGCATGCAGTCCGCTCGCCAGCTCGATCAGCCCCGTCTTGTCGTAGACGCTGATCAGCGCCCGGGAAATCCCCTTACGCTCAGCTGGATCAATTGGTCGTTCGCTGCGCTCAGTCACCGAAGTACCCGCTCATCTGGAATTACTGCCTTTCGTCCGTCGGAGACAATGCCTCTGGTCGCGACGGCGGCGACAACCTCCGCCAGCAACCGTCGCTCGACAACCTTGATGCGCTCGTGCAATGTGGCCTCGTCGTCGCCGTCCAGCACCGGCACCGCCTCCTGCGCGAGAATCGGGCCGGTATCGATACCGGAATCGACCAGGTGCACGGTCGAACCGGTGACCTTCACCCCGTAGGCGAGCGCGTCGCGGACCCCGTGCCCGCCCGGGAATGCGGGCAGCAGCGCGGGGTGGGTATTGATGATCCGGCCGCCGAACCGGGCCATGAATGCCGGGCCGAGGATCTTCATGAATCCGGCCGAGACCACCAGATCGGGTTCATAGGCCGCGACCGCGTCGGTCAGCGCGACATCCCAGGCGGCGCGATCGGGAAAGTCCCGCAACACCATCCGGAAGTTCGGGATCCCCGCGGCGGCCGCGTGTTCGGTGGCCTGGCAGACCCGGTCGACTCCGACGGCGACGATGGTCGCCGGGTAGTCCGGCTCGGCCGCGGCCTCGATGAGGGCGCGCAGCAATGACCCGGTGCCAGAGGCCAGCACGACGACGGTTGCCGGTGCCGTGGGGGGCACGCTCGGGGCATTCGGGGGCGGCTGGGGGATGGCAGCCGACGAAGTCGGCGGGGTGGGCAAGCTCAGCGCTCTACTCCTGGTGTCGGTCGGAACGGCGGCGGCGGTAGGACACCACCGGGTAGAGCCTAACGACCGTCCACCTGGTCACTTTCCAGCAGGTCCGCCTCGACGACTTCGGCATCGACGATGTCGGGGACAGTATTGCTGCCCGGGGCACGCGTAGTGGCGATGGAAGTCTGTTCCTCGACCAGTTCGCCGTCGAGTTCTACCTCGAAGTCGGGGCCGTCGTAGTCGTCATAGTCGTCGTAGTGATCGCGCTCGTGGTGATCGCGCTCATGGTGATCATCGTCGTAGTCGTCGTAATGATCGTCGTAGTCGTCGTCTTCGTAGTGGTCGTCGTAGTCGTCGTCTTCGTAGTGATCGTCGTAGTCGTCGTCATCGATGACCGGCGCGCCGATCGGAACGACGAGCCAGCGCGCGAACATCAGGCCCACGTAGCCGGCGATAGCCAGCCAGCCGAAGGTCACCGCCGCGAAGATCGGCAGGTCAAGGCCCATATGACCGAACGTGCCGAGATCACCACCCGCCGCCGCGCCGAGCAGCACCAGGGCCACGGTGGCCACCCCGGCCGAGGTCAGCGTGGCCCAGGGTGCGGCGGCCCGGTCATGGGAGGTCCGTCCGATATCCACGCCCCCGAGCACACCGATGGCCGCCGGGATCAGCAGCAGCACCGGCCACCAACCGTCGGCGGGTCCGGTCGGCACCGCCGCCATGACCGGAACGGCCGGGATCGGCCCGCCGACAACGGAGAACACTCCGATCGACGCATCGCCGAGATGCGCGCCGGAACCGACGACCACCCCGACGGCCGCGAGCACCACATTCGGCAGATATGCCAGTGCGAGCACGCTCAGCCCGATCACGCCCGCCGCATTGCCCGCGGTCTGATAGGTGTCGCCGATGCGCGACCAATGCAGGAGGAACGACACGATGACCACCACGGTCGCGCAGGCCAGCAGGCGCAGCACCGACCGGCCCGCGCCGAAGACGCCCGCGATCGCCCAGTCGGGCAGGCGCAGCAGCGTGAAGAGCCTGCGCCGGTTCCGGCTCGCGATGCCGCCCACCGCCGCGACCGAGTACACCGTGCCGACCCAGCCGAAGGCGGCGAGGGTATTCGGCGGCTGCAGCGCGACAACACCGGAGGCGTCCTCGGCGACCGCCGAACAGACGGCCGTGACCAGCAGCGGCCCGGCCAGCGCCGCACCGACGATCCAGCCGAGATCGGCGCGTGAACTCTCCGGCTCGACCGCGCGGGCACAGTCGCGGCCGGACACCCAGATCAACAGTCCGGTCGGCAGCAGCGGCAACAGTCCGAGCGAGGTCTTGCCGATCAGCAGCGGAACCTGGTGTATCGCAAACCAACCCGCGGCGATCGCACCCGAGGTGCCCGCCAGGCTGCTGCCCGAGGAGAGCAGGGTGGCCAGGGCCAGGATCGTGACGGCGACCAGCGCGTAGGTCGTCGGGCGGGCGGCGACCAGCAGCAGCACGCGGGCGCGCTCGGGGGTCAGCGATAGAAACCCGGCCTCGTCGAGACCATCGGTGTGGGAACCGCGCGGTGCTCGGTCGCTGCGCGCCGCGGGTTCCGCCGCGCCGCGGGACTCGGCGGTCCGGCGAACAAGAGAGGATCTCGGGGAGCTCATGGAAATTCAGCGTGGCAGCTCCCCCGGCGCGAGCGGGTCAGGCGCGCCGACCCGGTCCGGGGCGCGCCGGGAGAGCCGGGGAATTACTTGCTGTTGTCCTCGGAGGGACGGAACGCGTGGGTGGCGTCCGAGGACGGGTCCGAACCGGTCTCACCGCCGAAGGGCTGGCTCTGCTGACCCGGCTGGCTCTGGCCGAAACCCGGTGCGCCGTACTGCTGTCCGGGCTGTTGGGCGCCGAAGTGCTGGGTGGCACTGTCATCCGGGCGCGGCTGCGCGGCGGGCGTGGCACCGTAGGGCGAACCCTGCTGCGCCGCACCGTATCCGGGCTGCTGGCCATAGGAGGGCTGCTGACCGTAGGACGGCTGCTGCTGCCCCTGGCCGTAAGACGGCTGGCCCGGCTGGCCCTGACCATAGGGCTGCTGCGCCTGGTATTGCGGAGCGCTCTGACCGTATCCCGGCTGACCGTAAGACGGCTGGCCCGGCTGGCCCTGGCCGTACGGGCTCGGGCTCTGGCCGAAGGCGGCGGGCTGCTGGCCCTGGCCGAACGCGCCCTGCTGGCCGTAACCACCGGTGCCGAAACCGCCCGGCGGGCCCTGCGGAGTGGCGGGCTTGGGCGCGGGCGGGGTCAGGATGCCGGATTCGAACAGCACCGCGACGATCGCGACGGCGGCCTGTACGAAGGCCAGGAATAGCAGCAGGTAGGCGCCCCACTTCAGCTCGACGTTCAGAAGATCGTCGGACGTGGTGAAGGCCAGAAACAGCGTGCCGAGGAAGCCAGCCGCCGATGCCGCGGCCGCGGCGCCGGTCCAATTCTGCTTCGGCAGCAACGACAGTCCGGCGAGCAGGCCGCCGAGCAGCAAGATCGCCAGCAGTCCGGCCGCACCGAAGTACTGGAAGAGGCTTAGTGTTTCGTCACTCTTGACCGTGCCACGGGTACCCGTCTTCTGCCCGAAGAACGGCAGGAAGCCGAGCAGGAAATTGATCACACCGAGCCCGGCGACGCCGACCACCAGGAAATACGGCAGGCCCTTGGCGGTGGACGCGGTGCCGGTACCGGCCGACTGGCCGGTGCTGGAAGGTGCGGGTGGCGTCGCGGGTGCGTTGTACCCGGAGCCCCCGGTCGGGTATGACATGGTCGTCGTCTCCTAGGTCGAGTCGTACGTGTCTTGACGGCTTGGATCTCTTCTGACGCTACTGCACTCGTTGGCCCGGGTCACCCTCGTCGAACCGGCCGGGCAACCGAAAAACACCGTCTACGCTGGTACTCCGCAAATCCGCGCCCGCCGATAACAATTCTGCGCTACCACCTCCGATGGGAACGGGATTCGGCCCGGAGCGTCGGACGCCGCGGGCCGAAACCCCTCGATGCGATAAACCCTTGCGGCACTAGCGGGGCACGACATACCAGGCGCCGTAGCTGCCCACGCAGTCGTAGTCCTGCCATTCGCCGTTCTGGATGCCCTGGTTGCCGCGGGCGAGGCACTGGGCCTCGTACTCGAACGGGCCGAGGTTGCCCGGCTGGGCCTGTGCCGATCCGGTGCCGAACGGTCCGGCGACGGCGGGGGCGATACCGCCGATGAAGCCGGCGACGGTCAGGGCGGCGATGGCCGCGATGCGGGCGGGGCTGGTGCGGTCGATGGTCATTGTTCGCGCTTTCTGCTCAGGTGTGCGTTGGCGATGACCAGCGTCTCGTCCACCCGTCTCAGCGCGATTTCATCCGCATTTCACGAGCTGCTGCCGGGTTTTTCGAGCCGTTCCAACCTGGCGACATAGCGCTGCCAGCCGAAACCCGCCGACTGATATTCGGCACGGATGCGCTCGACCTGCTGCGGCCGCCCTTGTGCGTGCCGCAGAGTGGCCTCGATCGCGCGCGCCGCCAAGCCGGGAACACCACCGGGAGCGGCCGCATCGTATTCGGCGAGCAGCCCGGCGGCCTCGTCCAGTTCCCCCTTGGCGATGAGCACATCGGCCAGCTCGAGCCGGGCCAGACCCGCCTCGTCCTCATGGGCGAGGGCAGCGCGGCAATAGGATTCGGCCGCGTCGAGCTGTCCGGCCGCCAAGGCGACGGCGGCGCGGGTGAGGTCGTTGAGCGGCAGGATCTGCCGATCGTCGAGACGGCGGGCGTAGCGGTCGGATTCCTCGGCCAGTGCGAGCGCGTCCTCGGCGCGGCCGAGATCGAGCAGCGCCTTGGCCTGATTGCTGAGGCCGCGGGAAAGGCCGTGCTCATCGTCATTGGCCCGGTCCACCTCGGTGGAGCGCTGATAGGCGGCGAGTGCGCCCGCGGCGTCACCCGAGTACAGCAGTGCGGTGCCGAGCGCGTCGGCGAAAGAGGAGGCCTGCGTGATCCGCACGGCCTGCCGCTCGCCCTCGCGCAACCGGGCGACCGCCTCCGGCAACTCGGCCCGTTCGATATCGACAATGCCCTGGTAGTAGCGCACGGTCTGGGCGAGTTCGATATCGTCCAACGGTGTGGCCAGTTCGCTCGCCCTGGCCAATTGCGCTGCGGCGGAGTCGAAGTCGCCGGTCATCAGGGTGTGGAAGCCGTAATGGCTGAGCGCTTGGACCAATTCGGCGGCCGACACGGTCGCGGCTGCCGCTCGACCATCGGGATGCGCGGCGCTGGTGTCGGCGGGCGTGCTGCCGGAATGCCCGGCCGCGGTGTCGCCGGGCTCGGCGATCGATGTCGCGGGCAGCGATTCGATCAATGCGCCGTAATGTCGCCGTGCCTCGCGGAACCATGCCCGCGCCAGCCAGGGGACGTGCATTGCGGTGGCGAGTCGTAGACCTGCGGCGGCTCTCGGTGTTCCGGGGGCGCCCTCGAGCGCGGCCAGGATGTTCGGCCATTCGGCAAATACCGCGGCCACCGATTCGGCCGTCGCGAAATCGTCGGGCTCGCCGAGCTGGCGCACCAGATCGAGGCACCAGCCCGCGTGCTTGGCGCGCAAAGGATCGGTCTCGCCGGTTTCCGCCAGTTGCGAGCGGGCATAGTCGCGGATCGTCTCCAGTAGGGCGAACCGCCTCGTCGCACCGTAGTTCTGGACGGTCACCAAGCTTCGGTTCACCAGATCCGCGAGCGCGGGCGCGATATCGCCGACCACGAGATTTGCACTATCGCGCGCTTCCCTCGAAATATCTTCGGGCACAACAGCTTCGGCCGCCTCCAATGTGCAACCACCGGCGAACACGCCGAGCCTGCGCAGAACCGCCCGCTCCCGCTCGGCCAGCAGTTCATAGCTCCAGTCGAGAGCCACCCGCAGACTCGTATGCCGCCCGCCCCGGCATCGCGTGCCCCACCGACCAATAGCCGCACCCGGTCGTCGATGCGCTGGGCCAGCTGCGAAATCGTCAGCGTGCGAGTGAGACCGGCGGCCAATTCGATTCCCAGCGGCAGCCAATCGACCGCCGCGCAGATCCGCACCAGATCCTCCCGCTCGCTCGCAGTCACCAACCCCCGCAACCCCGCCCGCTCGGTGAACAGCGCTACCCCGATACCGCGTTCCAGTGGCGCCAACGGATAAACCGACTCGCCCGCAACCCCCAACGCCCGCTGCGATGTGACCAATACGCTGGAATCCACTGCTGCCGTAGCCAATTCGGTAACCGGCCCGATCACATGCTCGGCATTGTCGAGCACGAGCAGGACTCGTCGCTCGACACCATCGCGGCCAGCAGCCGAGTTAGCCGATACCGATGGTGAGGCCGAGCCGTCGACGTCACGCCGTGCACCGGAACCGCCCTCGGCATCCGAGATCGCACGCGAATCGCCCACCGCCGCCGTACTCCCCAGGATGCCTGGGTCATTCGACGCACCAGATCCATGGTGCGTGTCTGCACTGCTGTGCGCACCCGAATCACCGCGGACACCCGAATCGCCCTGCGCACCCGAAACGCTGGCCGCACCCGAAACGCCCTGCGCACCCGAAACGCTCGGCACACTTGGAACGCTGGCCGCTCCCGAATCGCCTGCGCACCCGAAACGCTCGGCACACCCGAAACGCTCGGCACACCCGAAACGCTGCGCGCTTCGGAGTCATCCGTGACGATCGAACTGCCCAGCGCCGCAAGGATTCCTGGCAGCGGATCGTCGGGATCAATGGCGATATCGGAGGTAAGCCCATTCGATTCCAGCACGGCGACAACCGCAGGTAGCACATCCTCGGCCTTGGCCAGCGGAGCGAGTTCGACGAATACCACCGCTCGACCGGAGTTGGCGGCGGCGCGGGCGAGTTCGGCGGCGAGGCGGGACTTTCCGCTGCCCGCGACGCCGACCAGGGTCGTCTGCCCGGGTTCGGCGAGGCGGGCGCCAAGGATGGCGAATTCGCGGCTGCGGCCGACGAAGCTGGTCGACGGAGCGGAGATGACCAGGGCGGGGCGGAGTGCGGGTGCTGTTCCGGTGGACACGGCGTCAGCACCAGGCGGCGCAAATGTCACCTCATCGCTGAACGGCGTAGCAGGCCCGCCGGTACCGAAAGGTGTAGCGACGACGCCAGTGCCGAACGCTCCAACGGCAGGATCACCGCCGAATCGCGCAACAGCCGAGTCGGCACCAACCGAGGAACCAGCCACACCACCGCCGAACCCCGCACCGGCCACACCAGTACCAAACGCTCCAACAGCCGGATCACCGCCGAACCGCGCAGCAGCCGAGTCGGCACCAACCGAGGAACCAGCCACACCACCGCCGAACCCCGCACCGGCCACACCAGTACCAAACGCTCCAACAGCCGGATCACCGCCGAACCGCGCAGCAGCCGAGTCGGCACCAACCGGAGAACCAGCCACACCACCGCCGAACCCCGCACCGGCCACACCAGTGTCAGACGGTGTCGCGGCAGGGTCGGTGCCGATCGGGGCACCGGCCACCCCATCGCCGAACGGAGTAGTGGCCACGCCGGTGCCGGATGCTGTGGCCGGGTCGATGCGGGCCGACGCGGTGGCCGCGGGGTGCAGGGTTGGATCGTGGTCGAGGATGCGCAATTCCAGCCGGGCCGTCTCGGGTGCTGGATCCACGCCCAATTCCTCGGCGAGGGTCCGGCGCAGTCGGGCCAGCCGGTCCAGCGCATCCGCTTGTCGCCCAGTGTGATATAGCGCCAGCGCCAGCAGGCCGGACAGCGGCTCGTGTAGAGGGTGCCGGGCGACCAGACCGGTGAGTTCGGTGACCACCTCACCGGCCGCACCCAGCGAGAGGTTCGCCTCCAGCCCCGCGACCGTCAGTGATAGCCGCCAATCATCAAGGCGCTCACCCTCGGCCGCCGCATACGGCACGGCCCGCAGATCCGCCAGCGAGTGCCCGCGCCACAGTGCCAGCGCCGCCCGTGCGGTCGCCGCGACCGCGGCATGGTCGCCACCGCGGCGCGCACTGTACAGTCGCTGCGCCGCCACCTCTGCTGTCCGCAGATCCGCAGCGGTAGCGGTCGTGTGATATCCGGCGGGCGTGCGCCCGATAACTCCGGCATGCGCCCCCAGCGCCGCCCGCAGTCGTGACACCACCACCCGCAACCGCTGCACCGGCCGCTCGATATCACCACCCCACAGATCCTCGGCCAGCCGCACATCCGGCACCGGCACCCCACCCGCCAATGCCAACCGCACCAACACGGCCCGCTCCAACGGCCGATCGATGGCAACACCGTCTTCGCCTGCCCACACCTGCACTGGGCCCAACACCAGCACATCCACGCAACACAGCATGGCGGCGCCGCGGCACCGCCGCCCAGCCACCGCTCCGACCTGGGGAATCACGTCCACCGGGTATCGGGAATCCCTGACAGTTCTCTACCTGTTGCGGCTTCAGCGTCATGGCTGCGCGGCCCGCTCGGAATCACACCACGAGTGACCGGCGTCGTGCAGGTCGAGGTTCCGCTTCCGCTCACCATCGATCTCGACATGCTGTCCGGACCACGACGTGACAGCAGAGCCGGATCGGCCGAGCCGACCGCGACGATCCCGGACACCGATTGAAACCGCAACTCGGACAAGCATTTCAAAACGGACACAGGTCTGATTCCGGGCGGGCCGCGGTGGGTTCGGCGTGCCAAGCTGTCAGGCGATGCTCACGTATACCCAAGCCATTGTGATCGGCGCATTGCAAGGCATAACCGAACTGTTCCCGATTTCCAGCCTGGGTCATTCCGTTTTGGTGCCCGCATGGCTGGGTGGGTCGTGGAGCGAGCTGGTCACCCAGGGCGATTCCGATTCCGGTACGCCGTATCTCGCCTTCGTGGTCGGACTGCATGTGGCGACGGCGATCGCGCTGCTGGTGTTCTATTGGCGCGACTGGGTCGATATCGTCACCGGCTTTCTCACCACACTGCGCACCCGGCGGATCGAAACCTCGCCCCAGCGCCTGGCCTGGCTCGTAGTCCTGGCGACCGTGCCGGTCGGCATCCTCGGGCTGCTGCTGGAACATCCGCTGCGCACCTTGTTCGCGAAACCCCTTGCGGCGGGTCTGTTCCTGACGCTCAACGGCGTCGTACTGATCACCGGCGAGGTACTGCGCCGCCGCAGCCAGCCGACGCTCGCCGACTACGGCCGCCGCTTCGCCGAGGCAGAGGCGCGGGCCAAGGCCATCGAAGAGGGATATTTCATGGCGACGGCGGAGGAAGCGCCGGCCGGCCTCGGCGATCTGTCGATCAAGGACGCGCTGATCATCGGTGTATCGCAGACCGGTGCACTGTTCGCGGGCATCAGCCGCTCCGGCATGACAATGGTCGGCGGCCTGCTGCGCGGTTTGGACCATGAGGACGCGGCGAAATTCGCCTTCCTGCTCGCCACTCCGGTCATTCTGGCCGCGGGCGTGCTGAAGCTGCCGACGCTGGCCGGTCCCCAGGGCGACGGCATCCTCGGGCAGGTGCTGGTCGGATCGATTGTCGCGGGCGGCGCGGCGTATCTGGCGGTCCGATTCCTGGAGCGCTACTTCAAATCGAATTCACTGCTGCCATTCGCGGTGTACAGCCTCGTCTTCGGCATCGCCTCGGTGGCCCACTTCCTCTGAGCCGAACGACAAAGGCCGCCTTCCCGGAACGGAAGGCGGCCGCTGTGCGAATGCGATGGATCAGGCGGTGACGCTTGCGTTCTCCAGGATCTCGCGCGCCAGTGCGGCGGTCTCGGACGGCGTCTTGCCGACCTTGACACCGGCGGCCTCGAGCGCGTCCTTCTTCGCCTGGGCAGTACCGGCCGAACCGGAGACGATGGCGCCGGCGTGGCCCATGGTCTTGCCCTCTGGGGCGGTGAAGCCCGCCACGTAGCCGACGACCGGCTTGGTGACATTGGCCTTGATGTAGGCCGCGGCCCGCTCCTCGGCGTCGCCGCCGATCTCACCGATCATCACGATCAGCTTGGTCTCCGGATCCTTCTCGAACGCCTCGATGGCGTCGATGTGGGTGGTCCCGATGACCGGGTCGCCGCCGATGCCGATGGCGGTGGAGAAGCCGAAATCACGCAGCTCGTACATCATCTGGTAGGTCAGGGTGCCGGACTTCGACACCAGGCCGACCGGGCCCTTGCCGGTGATGTTGGCCGGGGTGATGCCGACCAGCGACTCGCCGGGGGTGATGATGCCAGGGCAGTTCGGGCCGATGATCCGGGTCTTGTTGCCCTTCTCCACGTTGTAGGCCCACGCGTAGGCGGTGTCCTGCACCGGGATGCCCTCGGTGATGACCACGAGCAGCGGGATCTCCGCGTCGATGGCCTCGATGATGGCGTCCTTCGAGAACTTCGGCGGCACGAACGCGATGGACACGTCGGCGCCGGTCGCCTTGATGGCCTCTTCGACGGTGCCGAAGACCGGCAGCTCGACCGGGTTGCCGTCCTTGTCGGTGTGCGCGACGGTGGTGCCCGCCTTGCGCGCGTTGACACCGCCCACGACCTGGGTGCCGGCCTTCAGCATCAGCGCGGTGTGCTTGGTGCCCTCGCCGCCGGTGATGCCCTGGACGATGACCTTGGAATCCTTGTTGAGGAAGATAGACATTTCCGGTTTCCTTTACTTGGCCGCTGCCAGTTCGGCGGCCTTGTCGGCGCCCTCGTCCATTGTCTGCGCGAGCGTGATCAGCGGGTGCGCGGCATCGACGAGGATCTTGCGGCCCTCGTCGACCTTGTTGCCATCGAGACGGACGACCAGCGGCTTGTTCGCCTCGTCGCCGAGGATCTCCAGCGCCTTCACGATGCCGTTGGCGACCGCGTCACACGCGGTGATACCACCGAAGACGTTCACGAACACGCTCTTGACCTGCGCGTCGCCCAGGATGACGTCCAGACCGGCCGCCATGACCTCAGCCGATGCGCCACCGCCGATGTCGAGGAAGTTGGCGGGCTTGACGCCGCCGTGGTTCTCGCCCGCGTACGCGACGACGTCCAGGGTGGACATGACCAGACCGGCGCCATTGCCGATGATGCCGACCTCACCGTCGAGCTTGACGTAGTTGAGGTCGTTCTCCTTGGCCTTGAGCTCCAGGGGATCGGTCGCGTCCTTGTCCGCGAAGGCCGCATGACCCGGCTGCCGGAACTCGGCGTTCTCGTCGAGGGTCACCTTGCCGTCGAGCGCGAGGATCTCGTTGTCGGGGGTGCGGACCAGCGGGTTGACCTCCACCAGGGTGGCGTCTTCGCCGACGAACACCTCCCAGAGCTTCTGGATGGTGACGGCCGCCGCGTCGAGGACATCGGCGGGCAGGTGGCCCTGCTCGGCGATCGAGCGGGCGAATGCGAGGTCGACACCCTTGACGGCGTCGACGGGCACCTTGGCGAGGCGCTCGGGCTTGGTCGCGGCGACCTCTTCGATCTCCATACCGCCTTCGACCGAGCACATGGCCAGGTAGGTGCGGTTGGAGCGGTCCAGCAGGAAGGAGATGTAGTACTCCTCCGCGATGTCCTTGGCTTCGGCGACAAGGATCTTCTTGGTGATGTGGCCCTTGATATCCAGGCCGATGATGTTCTGCGCGTGCGTGAACGCGTCGTCCGGGGTGGCGGCGAACTTGACGCCACCCGCCTTGCCGCGGCCACCGGCCTTCACCTGGGCCTTGATCATCACCGGCTTGCCGATTTCCGCCGCGATGGCGCGGGCGTCCTCGGCCGTGTCCGTGACGCGGCCCTCGGACGAAGGCACTCCGTGCTTAACGAAGAGCTCCTTCGCCTGATATTCGAAGAGATCCATGTACTCACCGTCTCGTCTGCGTTGTGATGACAACGTCTTTGTTGGCGGCCCGACGTCGGAAGCGGGTCGGGTCGGACTTTAACCAGTCACATGGAGGGCCAAACGGCCACGTTCATCCTAAGTGGCGCAGGTCACGGGGTGCCGCCCAGGGCGGGAAAATGCCTGGCCAAGGCTACTCGCGAGTAGGTTGCTGACGGCGCGGCAGGTAGAGCCGCCGAACCGGTTGACCGACGGCCCTCTACTACGTTTCGTCGTCGCCGAGGCTCACCCGGGTGCCCCTATCGCAGTGAGATATTCCGGTGCGTTACCGTGATCAATCTCACATGTTTGGATTGATCGCACGTAGCGCTTGCGGAGCTCGCAATCGTTTCGTTACCGTCATTGCGGTCGATGTCACAACACGGTCACGACTAGGAGGACGGCAAGCTTGACGCAGCAGAGCACTCCGCAGATGGAGAGCCGTTCCATAACGCCTCATGGCAGGCAGTTCGACACCGTGATCTCGCACTGGATGATGTGGCACCACCGATGAACCATCGCTCGACCTTCGCTTCCGATAATCGCGCTCGCTCCGGACATCGTTATCGCTCCGACGACGATGAGGCATATGGCGGGCACTCCAGTGCGGCGGTAGATCCGTTCGGTACCGCTTCGCAGGGCTCCGGTCACAGGTACGCCGCGCCTGCCGCAGCGGCCGGTTACGAGCACGATGACAACTCCTGGGGCGCGAACGATTCGTGGTCGCAGGGTGATTCGTGGTCGCAGGCCGAGCAGCAGCAGTCCGACTCGTGGGCGCAGTCGCAGTCCTGGACGCAAGCCGACTCTTGGTCCGACGGCGGCGCGTGGGCGTCCGAGGATTCCTGGACGCCGGAGGGTGACAATTCCTGGGCCCCCGACTCCGAGGCGTCTTGGACGCCGGAGGCGGACGGATCCTGGGATGCCGATGAATCCTGGGATGGCGAGGACTCCGCTTGGGATTCCGAGGATCCGGAATCTCCGACCGGTCCCACCGTCATTCCGGCCCGTCGCTCGAACCGTGGTAGCGGTGGCGCGCATCGGATGCCCGCACCGCCCGCCTCGCTCAAGGGCCGCGCCGCGGTCGTCGCCGTCGCCGCCGGTGCGGTAGTCGCCGCCGGACAGGCCGCCTTCGCCTCGCCCGAACAGCCCTCGCAGGCCGTCGATTACGAGGCCGCGGGCCAGATCCACGAGATCGCCGCGCAGTCGGTCAGCGTGACCGACCCCAACTCTTCGCCGGATTCGCCGCAGGTGCTCAATGTCTCGGCCCCGAACAATCTCGGGCAGTTCGGCGACATGCTGCAAAAGGGCCAGAAGTTCGCCGATGATATGGCGGCACAGGAGGCCTCCAAGCTGCGCCCGCTGTTCACCAAGTTCGCCGCGGGCAACTTCACCTCCGGCTTCGGCGCCCGCTGGGGCGTACAGCACCTCGGCGTCGATATCGCGGGCCCGATCGGCACTCCGATCTACGCCGTCGCCGACGCCACCGTGATCGAAGCGGGACCGGCCTCGGGCTTCGGCATGTGGGTCCGGCTGCTGCACGATGACGGCACCGTCACCATCTACGGACATATCGACACCGCCACCGTGTCGCAGGGACAGCGCGTCCTGGCCGGCGACCAGATCGCCACCATCGGCAACCGCGGTTTCTCGACCGGCCCGCACTGCCATTTCGAAGTCTGGTTGAACGGTGTCGACAAGGTCGACCCGTTGCCGTGGCTGGCGACGCGGGGCATCAGCTTGGGTCAGCAGCGGGACTGAGCGTTTCGGCCTTCCGGAGTCGGATAGGTTTCGCGGTCGGATCGGCCGAGACCGGGCCATTTGTCGTGGCAGGTCGAATGGCGGTTCGAGTTGCTGGCCTCCATACGTCCGGCCGCGACGGGTTGCTGGTCGCAGAGCCGACTTGAGCTTCGGACGCCATGGCGCCAAATTCCGAGTGCGGCAATGAGATTCATCGGAAATGCTTGCGAGGCCGCAATCGATTCGTTACCGTCTATGGACCGATTCCCCCGCAGGAATCGCGACCGGAGGATAACGCTCTAGATGCTCGTTGCGAACACCCTGAATGCCGCACCTACTACCCGAAGACCAGCAACTTTCGAACTTTCCTGGCATGCAGGACATTTCGGACGTCGCCCCGGCATGCTGCGGTCGCATCGATGAGTCGCGAACGCCCAACCGGTTCCAATAGGCAAGGCCGCCCGATACAGCACTATCTAGATAATTCCTGGCAATCTTCCGACCACCCCCATAGCGCCGAACCTTGGCACCTGAGTGATCCGTGGTCGCAGTCGCCTTCGCCGTACAGGGGTTCCTGGGATTACGACGCGGACCAGAACCATCTAGCGGACCAGTGGTACAGCGCGGACCGGAGCGACGACGCAGGCCACAGGTTCGGCACCGTCCAGCAGTTCCGCACAAGTCCGGGGTACAGCGCGGACCAAAGCTACCGCGCAAGCCAGACCTATAACTCGAACCAGTGGTACAGGGCGGGCTCGCACTACAACGCGGATGAAAACTACGACGCGGACATGAGCTTCGGCTCAGGGCAGGACTACGACACCGACCAGAGCCACCACACGGGCCTCAGCTACCACGCAAACCAGAACTACAACGCGGATCTGGACTACGGCGCATACCAGCAATTCGCCACACCGACATACAGCACGGACCCACGCCACGATGCGGGCCAGAACTACGAGGCTGGCCAGCGATCCGGCTGGGGTCCGGGGCATGACGCGAGTCCGGGGTTCGATCACGACGAAGGCTTTGACGAAGGCCGAGTCAGTGACTACAGCCAGTGGCGCGGCGGGGAGCTGAGCTACGCCGAGGGGTATGACCGCGGGTGGGGATTCGATGACGGTCGCGTTGATGATTCAGACGCGAATTACGGTGCGGCCCAGAGTCACCATGTCGCATGGAACTGCGACGATGCTCGGAACAGCGGAGTTGTCGGAAGTGCCGAGTATCCGCAGAGCGCCGAGCCCGGGATGCTGCGGGACGAGTGGAGCACTCGATCCGGCGGTAGCGGCAGTGCGCGCGATGTCGGGCGGTGGCCGACGGCTGATCGGGCAGACAGTCACGACGGCTCGCAGCGGCTGGGTGGGCGCAAGAGGCGTGGGGGTGCGCATCGGGTGCCTGCGCCGCCCAAGGCGTTGCGGGGGCGGGTGGCGGTTGTCGCGGTGGCGGCCGGGGCGATTGTGGCGGCGGGGCAGAATTTGGCGGCGGAGACCGAGCAGGGACCGCAGACGGGTGAATTGCAGGCGGTTGGTCAGCAGCGGGCGTTGGAGCCGATGAATGGTGAGCTTGCGGGCGCACCGGAACTTCTCGATCTCGCTGCGCCTACCGATCTCGGACAGTTCTCCGACGTGCTGGAGAACGGCAGCAAGTTCGCGCAGGATCTGGCGGCGGAGGCGGAGGCGAATTTGCGGCCGCTGTTCACCAAGTTCGCCTCGGGCGCCTTCACTTCCGGGTACGGCCAGCGCTGGGGTGTGCTGCATCCCGGGGTCGACGTCGCGGCGCCCATCGGCACGCCGATCTACGCGGTCGAGGACGGCACTGTCATCGATGCGGGACCCGCCGCCGGATTCGGGATGTGGGTGCGGGTGCGCGGCGACGACGGCACCGTCACCGTGTACGGCCACATCAATACCGCCCTGGTCTCGGTGGGCGAGCACGTCCTCGCGGGTGACGAAATCGCCACGGTCGGCAATCGCGGCGAATCCACCGGCCCGCACTGCCATTTCGAAGTCTGGCTCAACGGCACCGACCGCATAGACCCTGTCCCCTGGCTCGCCACCCGCGGCATCAGCCTCGGTACCGAACGCGACTGACCGCATCGACCCACTGATCGCGGAGGAGATTTCGCCCCTCGGGATCTACACCCCTGAAGCCCCACGACGCCGTGACCGAGGTGCTACCTCGATCACGCCAAGCGATGCGCATCCCCAGCAGTGGCTACGGTGCGGCGGCGATTGCCAGGCCGATCAAGGCTACGACCTTGGCCACCTCCAAGCCGATGTACCAGTAGTGGGCGCGTGAGCGCGGTAGGTCCGCACCGGCCAGCACACGGTCCGAGCGGCGGGTCAGCAGTGGCCGGACGATGAGGAGTTGGACGGCGAGAATCGCGGCGGCGACGCCTAGCCAGATCCGAACAGCGCCGCTGGGGGCGACCACCAGGGTCGCCGCGATCAGCAGGACGACAAGGACGCTCTCCGCGATATTCAGTGCCCGGAACACCAGCCGTCCGATGCCGAGGCCGAGCGGCTTGGTGATCCCCGGTGCCCGGAACTTCAGCGGCGCTTCCAGGAACGAGATGGCCAGCACCATGCCGAGCCACAGCATCGGCAGGAACCACAGCAGGTGTTGCGCGACGGCTTGCATATCGCGCACGCTACCGATGCCGACCCTGAGTAGATCAGGGCCAATGGCCCCTATTCCGAGAGCCGGTCAGAGTTTGACCAAGGTGCGGCTGTATTGCGGGATGAGCCGGATTTTGCCTGCGGTGCCGAAGTCGATGGTGACCGTGGCCAGGGGGCCGAAGCCTTCGGCGGCGACCACGCGGCCCAGGCCGTATTTGTCATCGCTGACTCGGTCGCCAACGGCCAGTACGAGATTGGCGTTGTTGCGAGCTGCGCCGCCGGGGGCGGGGCGGCGCGGGGCGCGGTCGCTGACGCCCGGGCGCTGCTGGTTCCAGCCGTCGCGGGTCCAGTCGTGTTCCAGGCCGTCGTCGTCGCCGCGGCGGCGGATGCCGCGCGTCAACGGCGAGCCCTTGGGCTCCAACCGCTTCCAGTCGATGAGGTGGGCCGGGATCTCCTGCAGGAAGCGCGATTCCGGATTCGAGACCGGCTGGCCCCAGCCGGAGCGGACTACCGCGCGGCTGAGGTAGAGCCGCTGCCTGGCCCGGGTGATGCCGACGTAGGCGAGGCGGCGTTCCTCGGCCAGTTCGGTCGGATCGCCGAGCGCGCGCATATGCGGGAACTGGCCGTCCTCCCAACCGGTGACGAAGACGACCGGGAATTCCAGCCCCTTGGCGGTGTGCAGCGTCATCATCGTGACCACACCGGTGCCCTCATCGGGCAACTGGTCACTATCGGCCACCAGCGAGACCCGTTCCAGGAAGGCGGCCAGCGAACCCGGGTCGGGCTCGCCCTCGGCGACCTCGGGGACCAAGCCCTCCTGCCGGGCAGCCTCCGCGTTGTTGTACGCCTCGGAGCTGAACTCCCGTGCGACGCTGACCAATTCGTTCAGATTGTCGAGCCGTGCGCCGTCCTGCGGATCATCGGAGCCCTCCAGCTCGGCTCGGTAGCCGGTGCGGTCGAGCACCGCCTCGACCATATTGCCGAGATCCGGAAAGTCCTGATCGGCCTGCGCACCGGCCGCCCTGATCTCCTCCAGCAGATCGAGGAATCCGGCGATGGCGCGCTGCGCACGGGTATTCAGCAGCGCCACTTTGCCATCGGCGGCATCGCGCAGTGCCTCGGCGAAACCGATCCCCCGCTGTTCGGCGTGCACCGCGACACAGGCCTCGGCTCGATCGCCGATACCCCGGCGCGGGGTATTGAGGATGCGGCGCAGGCTCACCGTATCTTCGGGATTGTCGAGCATCCGCAGGTACGCGACGATATCGCGCACCTCCTTGCGCTCGTAGAAGCGCACGCCGCCGACCACCTTGTACGGCAGCCCCATCCGAATGAAGATCTCTTCCAGCGCGCGGGAGTTGTTGTTGGTGCGGTAGAACACCGCGACATCGCTGTAGTTCGCATCGCCCGCGTCCACCAGCCGGTCGATCTCCCTGGCCACGAACGACGCCTCGTCGTGCTCATTGTCGGCGACGTAGCCGGTGATCAGATCGCCCTCACCGGAATCGGTCCACAGCCGCTTGTCCCGACGGTTCTCATTGCGCGATATCACCGCATTGGCGGCGGAGAGGATGTGCTGGGTGGAGCGATAGTTCTGTTCCAGCAGAATGGTTTCGGCATCCGGGAAGTCGCGCTCGAATTCCTCGATATTGCGGATCGTCGCGCCACGGAAGGCGTAGATGGACTGGTCGGCATCACCCACGACACACAGTTCGCTCGGCGCGACCGCATCCTCGGACCGGTCCTCGGCGTGATGTCCGACCAGCTCGCGGACCAGGATGTACTGGGCGTGGTTGGTGTCCTGGTACTCGTCGACCAGCACATGCCGGAACCGACGCCGGTAATACTCGGCGACCTGTGGATGGTGCTGCAGCAGCGCCACCGTCTCGCCGATCAGATCATCGAAGTCGAGCGCGTTCGCCGAACGCAACCGGCGCTGATATTCGGTGTACACGCGGGCGACGAGTGCGGGCAGTTCGGTGTCGTCGGTTTCGGCGTCGGCGATGGCCTGTTCCGGGCCGATGAGTTCGTTCTTCAAATTCGAGATGGCGGTGGCCAGCAGGCGCGCCGAATACTTCTTGACGTCGATATCGAAGTCGCGGCTGATCATGGTGAGCAGTCGCCGGGAATCGTCGGCGTCGTAGATGGAGAAATTCGAATTCAGGCCGGGCACCAGGGCCGCCTGCATGCGCAGGATGCGGACGCAACTCGAATGGAAGGTCGAGACCCACATGTTGTTCGCGCGCGGTCCGACCAGGCCACCGACCCGCTCGCGCATTTCGGCGGCGGCCTTGTTCGTGAAGGTGATGGCCAGCACCTGACCGGGCGTCACACCGCGGGCGGCGAGCAAATAGGCGATGCGCCTGGTCAATACCGCGGTCTTGCCCGAACCCGCGCCCGCGACGATCAGCAGCGGCGACCCGGTGTGCACGACCGCCGCGCGCTGCTGCGGATTGAGGCCATCGAGCAGTCGCTCGGCTTCCTCCGCGCGGCGCTGTTCGCGTTCGGCGCGGCGCTTTTCTTGTTCGACACGGTGCTTGTCCTCGATGACACGCCGTGCCGGGTCATCGTCGGCCGGTTCCGGCGTCCCCGCCGCAGTCGGCACGGCAGCGTCACCCAACTCCTCGGCACGAGCAGTGTCGACCTGCGGTTTCCGGGTTGGGTCCTGATGCCGAGTCAGCCCGGCCTGCGTCTTGGGAGCCACCGTGATGTCCATCGCCCATCCACGCTACCGGCGGGCACCGACAGAGATGAAGTCCCCGTCGACATCGGTGTCGATTCGGCGGCGGTGCGGCGAACGGCCGATGAACTGCCCCCGGTCAGCATGGCCGCCGCTACCCCGGCTGCCTTCTCACCAGATTCGCAAAACGAAGTGTTTTGCATTGCTTCGGGCCCGTGGCAGACTGGCGGCATGATCTGCGCGACCGTGATGCACCCGATTCGGCTAATGGCCGGATATCGTGATCGCGGACTTGGTACCTGAACGCGCCGCCTGGGGGAGGATTGCAAGGCCTACCGGGTTTGTTTTGCACGGTGAAAGAACCGGGTAACGAGCTGGGTTCACCAGCCGATCCATGTTCTGACACGAGGAGATGAATGATGAGCACCCCTGCCACGACGACCGGGTCCGATTCGGCTCTGCCCCATACCGAGGCCGAGATCGACAAGCTCCGCAAGGAGATCGACCAGCTCGACGCGGAAATCCTGGCCGCCATCAAGCGCCGCACCGAGATCTCCAGAATCATCGGTCGCACGCGCATGGCCTCCGGCGGCCCCCGCCTCGTACACAGTCGTGAGATGAAGGTGCTCGAGCGCTTCAGTGAACTCGGCCAGGAAGGCCACACCCTCGCGATGCTGCTGCTCCGTCTCGGCCGCGGCCGCCTCGGCCACTAGCCGCGTCTGTGGCCGCGACGCGGCCGGACCAGACCACGCGGCGCTCGCAAGACCGTCGCCTCCCCAATGGCCGCCCCGGGTGTTCACCCCCGGGGCGGTCGTTTCACGTCCGGGTCAGGTGAGGGCGATGTACTTGGTGGACAGGTACTCTTCGATGCCCTCGATGCCGCCCTCGCGGCCGAAGCCCGATGCCTTGACGCCGCCGAAAGGTGCTGCCGGATCGGAGATTACGCCGCGGTTGACGCCGACCATGCCGGATTCCAGGCCCTCGGCGATGCGCAGGGCGCGGTCCAGGTCGCGGGTGTAGACGTAGCTCACCAGGCCGAATTCGGTGTTGTTGGCGGCGGCCAGACCTTCTTCCTCGGTCTCGAAGCCGACGATCGGGGCGACCGGGCCGAAGACCTCCTCGCGCAGGATCCGGGCGTTCGCGGGGATCTCGCTGAGGATCGTCGCGGGGTAGAACCAGCCGGGACCGCCGGGCGCCTTGCCGCCGAGCCGGACCTGTGCGCCGACCGCTACCGCATCGTCGACCAGTTCGCTGACCGTATTGAGCTGTTCCTCGTTGATCAACGGGCCGAGAGTGGTGTTCGGATCGGTGCCGGGACCGAGCGTCACGCTGCTCGACATCGCCTCGACGAGTTTCGTCGTGAACTCCGCCAGCACGCCGTTCTGCACATGGAAGCGGTTGGCCGCGGTGCACGCCTCGCCGCCGTTGCGCAATTTGGCCAGCATCGCGCCCTGCACCGCGGCATCGATATCGGCATCGTCGAAGACCACGAACGGCGCATTGCCGCCGAGCTCCATCGAGGTGCGCAGCAGCCCGTTCGCCGACTGCTGCACCAGCTTCTTGCCGACCTCGGTCGAGCCGGTGAAGGTGAGCTTGCGCAGGCGCGGATCGTCCAGCAGCGGTTTCGTCACGGCACCGGAACGGCTGGAGGTGATCACCGAGAGCACCCCGTCCGGCAGCCCCGCCGCACTGCACAGCTCGGCCAGCGCCAGCATGGTCAACGGGGTCGCCGAGGCGGGTTTGACGATCATCGTGCAGCCAGCGGCCAGCGCGGGGCCGATCTTGCGGGTGCCCATGGCCAGCGGGAAGTTCCACGGCGTAATGGCCAGACACGGCCCGACCGGCTGCTTGTGCACCATGATCCGCCCGGTGCCGGACGGCGCGTGCAGGTAGCGCCCGTGCACGCGGACCGCCTCTTCGCTGAACCAGCGGAAGAATTCGGCGCCATAGCGCACCTCATTGCGGCTCTCCGGCAGCGCCTTGCCCATTTCCAGGGTCATCAGCAGCGCGAACTCCTCGGCGCGCGCGGTCAGCTGTTCGAAGACCGTGCGCAGGATCTCACCGCGTGTACGCGATGACGTCGCCGCCCACTCGGCCTGCACCGCGACGGCGGCATCCAGTGCGCGCACCGCGTCTTCCGGCGTTGCGTCGGCGACATGGGTCAGCACCTGCCCATCGGCCGGATTGTGCACCGCGAAGGTGCCGCCTCCGGTGGCGTCGACGGGACCGCCGATCCACAACTGCGTCGGTACGGATTGGAGTACTTCACGTTCGGAGACCATGAACCACAGCCTAGGCCGTGCGCTCGTGCCTCACCCGGGACTGATCGGTGCGAAATCGCTGACCTTTCGACCGACCCACCAGCGATCGGCACAGCCCTTCTCAAAGCGACTTACAAGGCGACGCCACAGCCCTCTTCGAGCGACCTACAAGCGATCGCCACGGCCCTTTTCGAGCGACCTACAAGCGATCGCCACGGCCCTTTTCGAGCGACCTACAAGCGATCGCCACAGCCCTCCTCGAACGACCCACAAGCGATCGCCACAGCCCTCCTCGAACGACCCACAAGCGATCGCCACAGCCCTCCTCGAACGACCCACAAGCGATCGCCACAGCCCTCCTCGAGCGACTCACAAGCGATCGCCACGCGCGGCCGGTGGGGCGACATCGGCGAAAGAATGCGGTCCTAGCCTGCACAGCCGATCGAGTGCTTGTAACCTCGCGGACGTGAGCAGCGACATCACCGCATCGGCGGCCTGGCGGAAACTGCACGAGCATCACAGCGCCGTCGCAGGACGACACCTGCGCGAATTCTTCGCCGAGGATCCCGACCGCGGCCGGGAGCTGATCGTCCGGGTCGGCGATCTGCACATCGACTACAGCAAGCATCGCGTCACGCGGGAAACCCTGCATCTGCTGGTCGAATTGGCGGACGATGCCGGTGTGGCCGAGCGGCGCGACGCGATGTTCCGTGGCGACCACATCAATACCTCCGAGGACCGCGCGGTCGAACATATCGCCCTGCGGCTGCCCGAGGGCGAGTCGGTCATCGTGGACGGCGCCGACGCGGGCGCCGAGGTGCACGAGGTGCTGCGGCGGATGGGTGAATTCACCGACGCGGTGCGCTCGGGCGCATGGCGTGGCGCCACCGGCGAACGCATCCACACCGTGGTGAATATCGGCATCGGCGGCTCGGACCTCGGCCCGGATATGGTGCACCGGGCACTGCGGCACTACGCCGATGCCGGGATCGGCGCCCGATTCGTCTCCAATGTCGACCCCACCGATCTGCTCGCGAAACTCGACGGACTCGACCCGGCCACAACGCTGTTCATCGTTGCCTCCAAAACGTTCTCAACATTGGAGACGTTGACCAATGCCACCGCCGCCCGGCGCTGGCTGGTCGCCGCGCTCGGCGCGGAGGCCGTCGCCAAGCATTTCGTCGCCGTCTCCACCAATGCCGAGCGCGTCGCCGAATTCGGCATCGACACCGCGAACATGTTCGGCTTCTGGGATTGGGTGGGCGGGCGGTACTCGGTGGATTCGGCCATCGGCCTGTCGGTGATGGCGACCATCGGCAAGGAGCGCTTCGCCGAATTCCTGGCCGGAATGCATACCGTGGACCGGCATTTCGCGACCGCGCCGCTGGCCGCGAACGGGCCGGTGCTGCTCGGTCTGCTCGGGGTCTGGTATTCGAACTTCTTCGGTGCGGAATCGCGTGCCGTACTGCCGTATTCGAACGATCTGGCGCGCTTTCCGGCCTACCTGCAGCAGCTCACGATGGAATCCAACGGCAAGTCGGTGCGCGCCGACGGTACGCCGGTGACCACCTCGACCGGCGAAATCTTCTGGGGCGAACCGGGAACCAATGGCCAGCACGCGTTCTACCAACTGCTGCACCAGGGCACCCGGCTGATTCCCGCCGATTTCATCGGATTCGCCCGCCCCACCGCCGATCTGCCCACCCTCGACGGCACCGGCAGCATGCACGATATCCTGATGAGCAATCTGTTCGCCCAGACCAAGGTGCTCGCCTTCGGCAAGACCGCCGAGGAGATCGCGGCCGAGGGCACCGACCCGAAGGTGGTACCGCACAAGGTGATGCCGGGGAATCGGCCGAGCACGACCATTCTCGCGCCGCAGCTGACTCCGTCGGTCGTCGGCCAGTTGATCGCACTCTATGAACATCAGGTCTTCGTCGAGGGCACCATCTGGGGTATCGATAGCTTCGACCAGTGGGGCGTGGAACTCGGCAAACAGCAGGCGCTCGCGCTGGCGCCCTTGCTGACCTCTCCGGAAGAGCCGCAGCCGCAGGGCGACTCGTCTACCGACGCCCTCATCGGCTGGTACCGCGACCACCGCTGATGTCATGGTCAGCCCAGTGCCTGCGCCGTCTTGATCAGGGCGGCGACGATATCTGGGAAGTCGGCGGTGATATCCGGGCCGATTTCGGGGCCGATGGTGTCGGCGGCGTCGCCGATGATCTCGGTCCGGTAGACGACGCGGGTAAAGCCCTCGCCCGCGGGCTCGAGGCGGTGTTCGGTGACGACGGTGAAGTCGCCGCCGTCCATTTCATCGGTGAACAGTTCGCCCGGCTCGATCTCCACCAGGCGCAGCCGCACCGTATCGCCGCCGGGCAGTGTCATCGTGAACTTGGTGCCGACCTCGAACGGGCCGTCGATCTCGATCTCGTCGAGACCGTCGTTCCACTCGGGCCAGGCCTCCATATCCGACCAGCACCGCCACAGCGCCTCCGGTGCGACCGCAGTTTCGGCGCTGTATTCGTACTCCCACATCCCGCTTGCTCCTAGATACGTCGACACGATCTATCGAGCGAGATCATGTCACTCCCAGCGGGATTCGGCGACGCGGAGTCGGTGCCGCGAGTGTCAGCCCTCGGCGGCGTAGTAGCGGCCGCCGCGCTGGCGCAGCACCAGGTCGGCGCTGTCCCGGGTGCCCGCGATCAGGTCGGCATTGCGTAGATCGCTGTCGTACACCTTGATTTTCGCGGCATCCGCGCTCCGGCCGCCGCGGATGTGGCGGCGCAGCAGGCGTTGTTCGATGACCTCGCGTGCCACGTCCAGGTACCAGGCCTCGTCGAGCAGTTCGCGCACGCCCGACCAGGCGCCCTCCGCCAGCAGCAGGTAATTGCCCTCGGTAATGGCGATCTCGTGCCGGTCGAAGACGACACCGGCCGGGGTCGGTTCCTCGATGGCGCGGTCGAAGGTCGGCCACGGCACCGGCTCGCCAATTGGGGTATCGCGCAGGCGGCGCAGGGCTTCCAGATAGGCGGCGACATCGAAGGTGTGCGGTTCGCCCTTGCGCTCCAGGTCATTCGTCGCGCGCAGCACGGTATTGGGTAGGTGGAAGCCGTCCATGGGCGCGATCTCGGCGCACACCCGACCGACGCGCGTGTTCAATTCGTCGCGAATCGACTTGGACAGTGTGGATTTACCTGCGCCCGGCGGCCCCGCGATGCCGAGCACATACCGTCGGGCGCACCCCGTCGCCCGGATCCGCAGATGCGCGACGAGTGAGCGCAGCGGCATTTCGACGGAAGTCCGTGTCATCGAAATAACCCTACTCAGGCTGCGCTCGCCCGCCGTGAATTTGGGCGTGTGGCTATGTAAGTCGGCTATCGAAGTCGCTGTCGGACTTCGGCGGCGAGATCGGCGGCGGCATCGCGCAGGGCTTCGATGAAGATCTGTCGCGGCTCGTTGTCCCGGTTGTGCGGGGTGTCACGCACGTGGTGGTCCTGAACACCGGGCCGGGCCTTCGCGACGTGGACGACGTATGTGGTTCGTACGGCGGCGGGATGACCGATGCGGACCAGGGCGATGCCCTGCGGCAGCACCGGTACCGCGATTCCGGGGACCACGGTAATGCCCATACCCGCCGCGACCAGGCCGAGTTTGGCGAACCAGTCGCGTGCGACGAAGGCGATCTCCGGCTCCCAGGTGGCGTCGGTCCACGCGCCGAGCAGAGTGCTGCTCAGCTCGGTGCTGCCCGCGATCCAGCGCGCACCGCGCAGCTGCTCGGGGGTGACGCTCACGCGATTCGCCAGCTCATGGTCCGGCGAGACTGCGATGAGCAGAGGGTCGTCCAGCAGTGGTTCGATCTCGGTATCCGCGGGCAGATTCCGAGTCTCGGTCACCACCGCCAGGTCCAGCCGCCCGCGCGCGACCGCGGACAGCAGCCGCGGACTGGTCCCTTCGCGCAGCGGCACCCGCGCGAGCCGGGGCGCGGTGGCGGCAATGGCCCTTGGCACCAGTGCCGCCATGGCGGTCGAGAACGCGCCGACCCGAACAGTGGCGGGCGGACGCGCGGCCAGATCGTCGAGTTCGTGACGAACGGATCCGAGGCCGCCGAGCACCATTTCGGCATGGCGCAGCACGATCCGTCCGGCCTCGGTCGCCCGCACACCCCGCGCATGCCGCTCGAACAGTGCCCGGCCCGCGGCCTGTTCCATCAGTGCGATCTGCCGGGACACCGCCGACTGCGTATATCCCAGATTCTCCGCGGCGGTCGAGAACGATCCGCACCTCGCGGCCTCGCGCACCACGCGCAACCCGACGATCGTGAACTCACCCATGCGGTTTGCTCATATCAACCATGCAGGACTCTCGCTTGTCGCATGCCTCGAGGCTACCTAGCGTCGCAGGTATGAGCGCAACCGAGAACAAGAAACTGGTCGAGCGGATCTTCGACGAGATGTCCCGGGGCAATACCCGGGCGATGGCCGAGGCCATGGCCGACGACTTCCGCTGGATCTTCCCGGGAAACTGGTCCTGGTCGCACACCTGGGCACCGAAGGCCGTTGTGCTGGACGAACTCCTGCGACCACTGATGACCCAGTTCACCGAATACCGCAGCGCGGCCGAATTCATCATCGCCGAGGACGACCGTGTGGTGGCCCAGGTGCGCGGCCATGGCATGACCACCGGCGGTGAGCCGTACGAGCAGACGTACTGCTTTATTTTCCGGGTCGCCGACGGTCGGCTCACCGAGGTGATCGAGCACTGCGACACCGCGCTCGTCGAGCGGGTACTTCAACCGCTCGCGCCTGGCACCAGTTAGATCGGGCGGGTCGCGCGGTAGAAGGTGACGCGGCCCAGACGACGGTGGCGCTGGGAGGCGACCACGGCACTGTCGAAGCCGACGGAGCGCAGCAGTTGGGGGATGCTGTCGCCGAGATTGTCGGCCGCGTGCTTGTTGTGCAGCATGAACCGGGCGACCAGGCCGTCGTCCGGTGTGACGGCACCGCCGACATCGACAATGTGCAGGCTGCCGCCGGGGCGCAGCACGCGCAGCGCCTCGGCCAGCGCCGCTTTCTTGATGTCGGCGTCCAGGTGGTGCAGCATCATCGCCGACAGCAGCCGATCGAACTCCCCCTCCGCATAGGGCAATTCCTGGGCATAGGCACGTTCGAAGCGAATTCCGCTCAGCCCGTGGGCTTTTCGTTCGGCCCGGGCCAGTGCGAGCGGATCGGGATCGGAGCCGATCAGCTCGGCGGCGGGTTGGGCGCGTTTGGCGCGAATCGTCAGATTTCCGGTGCCGCAGCCGATTTCCAGGACGCGCTGGCCGGGCGCGAGTTCGGCCTGCGCGACGAGAGTTTGGTGGAGTTTGTACATGCCGAGCAGTCGGGTGAGCAGATCGTAGCCGGGCAACAGTGCGTCACGGCCCGCCGCGGGCAGGTAGTCGTGCCGGTTGCCCATGGCATGGAGAACGGAATGTGGATGATCTTTGGTCATGGTTCTCATGGTTCCCGCAGATAGAGCGGAAGAATTGGGTGATTGTCGGCGGAATTAGGACTATTTTCGGTGTCATGACCGAGGCCACCCGGGTGATCAGGCACCGCGACGGCGTTCCGGTGTACGACTATCGCAGCGACCAGGTCACGCCGCCGATATCGCTGATGCGGTTCGATGCACACCACGCGCCCGGCAATGGCAGTCCGCATATTCACGAATTTCCGGTGCTGGTGTATGTCCGGCCCACCGGTGCGGTGTACGTGGTCGCGGCGGGTCAGGTGATCAGGGCCGCCACTGTGGGTGAGTTCGACGGCGCCGTTGGAGTGTTCTTCGATCCCGCGATGCTCGGCGATGCCGGACGGACGCCCTGGCCGGCCTGGCGCGCGCATCCGCTGCTGTTCCCCTTCCTGCACCAACGTTCGGGTGGGGTGCTGGAGCTGTCGGTACCGGCGGCACGCAGGCCGCTATGGGACAGCGCGATCGCCGCGATCGACACCGAACTGACGCAGCGGCAGGAGGGGTACCGCGAGGCCGCGACCGCACATCTGACGCTGCTGCTCATCGACCTCGCGCGACTGGCCGCCGATGTGGTGGGTGATCTGCGACGCAGCGGCGAACCGCTGCTCGCCGAGGTATTCGAGGTGATCGACCAGCGGCATACCGCACCGCTATCGCTACGCGATGTCGCGCACGCGGTCGGCATGACACCGGGACACCTCACCACCGTGGTGCGCCGACGCACCGGACGCACCGTGCAGGCATGGATCACCGAGCGGCGAATGGCCGAGGCGCGCCGCCTGCTGGCCGATACCGATCTGCCCGTCGGCGAGATCGCCCGTCGCGTCGGCCTGCCCGATCCGGGCTATTTCACCCGACTGTTCCGACGCAACCACGGTCTGTCACCACGGCAATGGCGCGACAGACCCGCGCCGGTCCGGTCCGGTTAGACGATGTCGCATGCGCCTGATGGGGAGGCCCCACGTGGTTACGCATCCGCTGCCTCCCCCGGGCCTTGCCCCCGTTAGACCAGGGCGCGGTCGATGATGGCCGCGGTGTCGACGCCGGTGGGGAGGGTGCCGAAGGCGATGCCCCAGTCGTCGCCGAGGCGGGTGGCGCAGAAGGCGTCGGCCACCGCCGGATGGCCGTGACGGACCAGCTGCGCGCCCTGTAGCACCAGGGCCATGAGTTCGACGACGCGGCGGGCGCGATATTCGATCTCGTCGAGGTCGGACAGTTCCTTGCCGACCCGGGCGATGGCGTCGTCGAGCCGGGGGTCGGCACCCGCCGCGAGCGAGACCTCGTTGAAGAATGCCTCCACGGTTTCGGGCTGGCGGCCCATGGCGCGCAAGGCGTCCAGGGCGGCCACATTGCCGGAGCCTTCCCAGATCGACATGAGCGGAGCCTCGCGATAGAGCCGCGGCATACCGGATTCCTCGGCATAGCCGTTGCCGCCGAAGCATTCCAGGGCCTCGGCCGCATGCGACGGGGCGCGCTTGCAGACCCAGTACTTGGTGACCGCCAAGGCGATTCGACGCAGCGCGGCCTCGGCGGGATCGGTGCTCGCCCGGTCGGTGGCACCGGCCAGGCGCATCATGACCGTCGTCGCGGCGTCGGATTCGATAATGAGGTCGGCCAGCACATTGCGCATCGCGGGCTGATCGATCAGCTTGGCCCCGAACGCTTCTCGGTACCGCGCGTGGTGGGCGGCGTAGACGGCGCCGATGCGCATGCCGGTGGCGGAGCCGATGACACAGTCCAGGCGAGTCATATTGACCATTTCGATAATGGTCTTGACGCCCGCGCCCTCCGCGCCGACCAGCCAGCCCGTGGCGTTCTCGTATTCGATCTCCGAGGAGGCATTGGACTTATTGCCGAGCTTGTCCTTGAGCCGCTGGATCCGAATGGGATTGCGGGTGTCGTCGGGCAGGACGCGCGGCAGCAGGAAACAGGACAGGCCGCCGGGGGCCTGGGCCAGGGTGAGGAACATATCCGACATGGGCGCCGAGGTGAACCACTTGTGACCGACGATGCGGTAGCTGCCATCGGGTTGCGGTGTCGCGGTGGTGGTGTTGGCGCGGACATCGGAGCCGCCCTGCTTTTCGGTCATCGACATGCCCGCGACGAGACCGGCCTTGGTCGACGGTTCGCGCAGGCCGAAATCGTAAGTGCGGGAACCGAGTAGCGGCTCGTATTTGGCGGCGAGCTCCTGATTGTGGCGCAGCGCGGGCACCACGGCGTAGGTCATCGAGATCGGGCACATGTGTCCGGCGTCGGCCGCGCCCCAGGTGTAGAACTTGGCGGCGCGGGCAGCGTGCGCGCCCGGCCGGTCGTCGAGCCAGGGCGCGCCGTGCAGTCCGTGCGCCACCGCGACCTTCATGAGTTCGTGCCAGTACGGATGGAATTCGACCTCGTCGATGCGGTTGCCGTAGCGGTCGTGGGTGTGCAGGACCGGCGGGTATGCGTTGGCGAGACGACCCCACTCCTGCGCTTCGAATCCGCCTGCGAGCGTGCCGAGTTCACGTACTTCCGACTCGGCCCAGCCCGCGCCTTCCCGGCGCAGCCCCTCCAGCAGGGCCGGGTTCTTCGAGACATCGAAGGGCACGATGTTCGGAGCCTGGTTGAAGACTTCATGCGTCGGCATCGGACACTCCTGAGTGGGATTCATCGCGCGCACCCAGCGCGCGTAGTGCGAACCTGATGACTTCGGGCACAACGGATTCGCTGTGCGGTGCGTCGGCCAGCGGGCCGACCAGGACCTCGCCGATGGCGCCGACCAATGCGGCAGCGCTGGTCCTGGAGTCCTGTGCGGGCAGTTCGCCGCGCGAAACCCCGTCCGCCACCGCGGATTCGAAGGCCTCGGCGAAGGCGCGACGGAAGTGCAGGCGCTCGGTGTCGACCACGGCATCGACGGGTTCGACGAGCAGGACGTAGGCGAGTTTCGGATTCTTCAGCGCCCGGCCCGCGAAGGTCTCCACCGCGGCGCTGACCCGCTCGACGGCGGTTCCGGTGGCGGCGGCGGTCGCCACCGCGGTCACCTCGTGCGCGACCACCTTCCGGAATACCGCCCTGACCAGGTCGGCCTTGCCGCTGAAGTTCTTGTAGACCGTTCCGGTGGCCAATCCGGCCTCGGCGGCGACTGCCGCCATGGACAATCCGGAGTAGCCCTCCCGGGACAGCACCTTGGTCGCGGCCTGCACGATCAGCCCCGCCTGCGCATCGAGGCGGGCCTGGACAGCGGGGGTTCTGCGGTAGGCCATACAAGAAGTGAACCATAAATTCATTTCTTGACACAAGACCATCCTCGACGGCGTATGGTCGTGCTCGTGAGTGTGCGAATCGAACGCAACGGACCCGTGACCACCGTGATCCTGCACCGCCCCGGGGCACGCAATGCGGTCGACGGCCCGACCGCCGCGGCCCTCGCCGACGCATTCCGCGAATTCGATGCCGACCCGGACGCGGCGGTCGCCGTGCTGTGGGGCGAGGGCGGCACCTTCTGCGCGGGCGCGGACCTGAAGGGGTTGGGCACCGAACGCTCCAATCAGGTTACCGAGGACGGCGACGGTCCGATGGGACCGACCCGCATGCGGCTTTCCAAGCCGGTGATCGCCGCGATATCCGGATATGCGGTCGCGGGTGGGCTGGAGCTGGCGCTGTGGTGCGATATGCGAGTTGCCGAGCAGGACAGCACATTCGGCGTGTTCTGCCGCCGCTGGGGTGTCCCGCTGATCGACGGCGGCACCATCCGGTTGCCGCGCATTATCGGCACCGGCCGCGCCATGGATATGGTGCTCACCGGCCGCGCCGTCGCCGCGACGGAGGCACTGCAGATCGGGCTGGTCAATCGGGTGGTGCCGAATGGCGAAGCACGCAGTGCCGCTGAACAACTCGCCGCCGAACTGGCCGCGCTGCCGCAGACCTGTCTGCGCTCGGACCGTCTGTCGCTGCTGGAACAGGACGGCATGGACGAGCAGACCGCCCTGCGCAACGAGTACCAGCACGGTCTGCGCGCCCTCTCCGACGGAGCTTTGGACGGTGCCCAGCGATTCGCGGCGGGCGCGGGACGCCACGGCGCGCGGAGCTGAGGGGGCGAGCCCGACGGTGACGGGGCGGCTGAGCGTCGTCGACGAGATCTTCCTGCGCACCCATCGCGGGCTCGGCACCCCGATCGCGCTACAGGGGTTGTGGCGTACTGCCGATCGCGTCGACCCGGCGCTGCTTCGGCAGGTGCACGCGGCGTTGCGCGTTGGTCCGTTGGGGCGCAGGGTGATTCGGCCGCGCGTACCGGGCGCGCGCCGCAGTTGGCGACCGAACAGCCGCGCGTATCCACTCGAGTTCACCAAAGGCACGATCGCTCACGAGGATCTGCTCACTTGGGCCGACCAGCAGGGCGCGGACCTCGATCCCGAACACGGTCCCGGTTGGCGACTATCGGCCGCCGCGTTGGACGATGGCGGATCGATTGTGTCCCTGAGCTGTTCGCATGCGCTCGCCGACGGCAGAGCGCTGGTGCTCGCGGTGGACGATGCGCTGGGCGGCACGAGCTTGACCGCACCGGCCGCGCGGACCACGCATTCATCCTCGAAAGCCACTGCACCAGAACCAGATCACTCTGACATCGTGCCAACGGCTGGAAGCGCGTCCGCCGGTTCAAATACGAGCGACTCGATAGCGACGCCCAACGCCGACGCTGCGACAACCGCTGCACCAGAATGGAATCGCTCCGGCAGGACAGGCCGGTTGGACAGCCTGACGCGCCAATCGTTGGTCCCCGAAGGGGCCTTCGGCTCGGCCACGGCATCAACGGTGGGCGGCGCTTCGGGACGATCGACTGAGACCGAGTCGATGGCGACGCCGAGGCCTGGCGCAGCGAAATCCGCTGTACGGGAGTCGGATCTATCCGGCAAAGCACGCAGGTACGCCCCGATGGACCGGGCAGCCGAGGTCCGCGCTCCGGAATCGGATTGGTCCGATGCGTGGCGGCAGTGGTCGGTCGTCGTGCGCGGCACTTTTCGTGCACTGCGTCGCGGGATCCCGGAACGGCCCACACGTGCGGTATCGACTCGCGAATGCGGGGTTTCGACCTCCGAGCACGGCATGACGGAGACGCCCAGCGTGATTCTGCAATGTTCGGCGGCCGACTGGGAGTTGGCCGCTGCCGCACAAGGCGGCACGGCCAATAGTCTTTTCATCGCGCTGATCGCGAAGATGCTGTGGGCCAGTGGATTTCCCCGGGAGACCATCGGTGCCAGCCTTCCGGTCGATACCCGCGACGAGCCACGCGTCGATAACGATCTCGCGATGACCGAGATCAGTATCGATCGAGCCGATACTGCGGCGACGATCCGCGAGAAATCCCGAATCGCCTACGAGCGCCGCATGTCCAGCCCCGGCGGGATGCCGGAGGAACTGCTGCAGGTGATTCCGGACCGCTGGGCCTACGCACTGTCCAGAGGCGCGGGTGAACGAGACATCCTGTGCTCCAACATCGGAACCCTCCCCGACTCCCTGCGCACCCTCGGCCCACACCGCTGCACCGGCGTCGCCGCCCGCGCCATCCACCCCGGACTCACCGCGGACCATCTCCCCCGCACCCGCCTATCCGGCTACCTGTGCCGCATCGCCGACACCTACACCCTCGCCATCGTCAGCCTCGACCCCGACCGCATCGCCTCACCCGAGACCCTGCGCAACCTGGTCCACGAGACCACAACCGCCCTCTTGCTACCGATAACCCTGTGGTGAGTCGCCGCGCACATCGAGTAACTGCCTCGCACAAGCGGCACCAGCTGCGAGGCAGTCACTGGATGTGCGCCACCGGCACAACAACATCCGCGCGCCACTGCTGGTGTCGGCACACCTTTGGAATCGCATTTGGTTGGACAGCACCGAACTGGACCGACCCGAGTGCTCCCTTTCGGGTTGCGGAGAATGTTCTGTGCGGTCGTAGCGCCTTTGACTTAGTACTCGCTGGGCCAACCGTCTTCGCCGACCTCGATCACGTTGCCGTCCGATGTGTGAAGTTTCGGAGCGCTTTCGGTCGGGGCCAGATCGAGCCTTCGCATGGTGTCCTCGTGGAATATCGCAAGGAGATCCCTTACCGAGGGCACTATTTCGCCACTCCATGGCCGGAGTCCGAACATCGGGTTCACATCCCCGCCTGCGAGGAAGGGAGGTCCGACATGTGCAGTAGCGCGGACCAGGATTCCTCACGGACCGCGTCCCACAGGTCGCTGTGCTGCGGCAGCAGTTCGCGGGCGTCGACCAGATCGGGGTAATCGTCGAACATGATCGTCCCGGGCTGCGCTCCTGGGAGCAGAGTTCGTGACGGCAGGCGATACGCGGTGAACGCCTCGCCGCTGAGCTGAACACGCAGTATGCGGGCAGCCCGGTCGACCAGCTGCCACACGGCGACCATGCCAGCCGGTATCTGCGTGGTACGCAACGGATTCGGCCTCACCGCTGCCTCACGATCGGAGTCGCCACACCCGAGGCGCGACGGGACACCTCGCCGCTCGGGTGTTCGGGAGGTGCCCACGTTCGGAGTGCTTCGAGGTAGCGCTCGATGACCTCGATCGGCACATCGCAGTAGACCCTGCGCTGTGGCCCATGAAACGCGGCTCGCTTTGGAAGTTCTCGGCTCAGCATGTACCGACCTCCGTGAATGGATGGCTCGAGGTGCGCCCGGCCCCTGAACAAAACACCTGAGAGGGAAGGAGATTCGTCTATCCGGTCGCGCTTCCAGCACACCATCGACACACCCAGAATGGCACTGTCATTCCGACAATCCCACAAACTCAGGAGAAACCCCACGACAGATGTCATCCTGGCAGGCGATCACTGCCATTTCGAGAGTGCCGAGGAGCTGATGTGACCGCAGATCCACCCCGAGCCTCACTGCCGCGCCGCCAGTTGGGTCGGTTCATCCGCAGGCAACGCGAGGAGAACACCTCACTTACGCAGGCGGAGGTGGCGATTCAGATGCAGTGGAGCCACAGCAAGTACTCACGCCTCGAACGCGGCGAACCCGGCAAGGTACTGGACCGCGATCTGACCGCCCTCGGCGAGGTTCTCGAAATCCCCGAGGACAAGGTAGCCGCCATGATCGATCTGGCACATCAGGTCGCCGAGAAGACTTGGTACAACACCTTCGACGACCTGATCCGCGAGAACTTCGACGTGTACATGCGTCTGGAAACAGATGCGCACGCCATGGGGATCTATCGGCCCGACCTTGTGCCGGGTCTGTTGCAGACGGCCGAGTATGCCCGCGCACTCAATCGAATCTACTTCCCCAAGGACTCCGAGGAGGAGCAGGATCGTCGAATCGCGCTGAAGTTGCAGCGCCAGAACATCATTACGCGCAAGAAGTCCCCGATCGGTGTCGATCTGGTGCTGCACGAGTCGGCGCTGCACTCGACGGTCGGGGACACCGCGACCATGGCAGCCCAATTGCGCCACCTTGCCGACATCGGTACAAAACCGAACATTACGATCCGCGTTCTACCGTTCAAGACAGGTTTCCCACTCGGGATGGCGGTAGGCCCGTTCGTCATCCTCGATTTCAAGCCGGACACGAAGGGCGTCGCCGAACCGACTGTGATTTATGTCGAGAACTTCACCGGTGATGCGTACCTTGAAGGAGAGCCGGACGTCGACAAGTACCGTAGGGCGTTTGCGACGATCCAGCACTCTGCGCTGGACGTGGTAGCCAGCAGGAGCCTGCTGCGGCAGGTAGCAAGAAGGGATCCGTGACAGTGGAGAAAGACCGCCTGGTGGGGGCTAAGTGGTTCAAGAGCACCCGCAGTGCCGGGAACTCGGAGTGCGTGGAGGTCGCGTTCCTCGGTGATGGCATGGTCGGGGTTCGGGATTCGAAGAATCCGGCTGGCCCAGCACTTGTCTTCACTCCCGGCGAATGGGACGCCTTCACCGCAGGCGTGACCGACGGCGAGTTCAACCGTCCATAGCGTCTCCGCGAGAACAAAAGGCCCGGTCCGCCCATTCGGATCGGGCCCTTTCGTATCCGCGCGGGGTGATCGGAACGATCACGATGTGGTGATCGATGCGATGTCGAGTCGATCGAGCACATCCTGCGGCAGCTCGATGCCCGGCTCCAGATCATCCGAGGAGATCGGGGCGTCCCAGATCTGGCGGATGGGCAAAACGCCTGCCCACACGCCGCCGGTCTCGATGTCCGCGGCATCGTCCTTCGGACCGCCGGTTCGGACCTTCACCGAGGCCTCGGTCAGGTCGAGGGCGAGCACCATGGTGGCGGCCATTTCCTTTTTGTTCGGCCAGCGCACCCGATCCCACGCCCCTGGCGCGGTGTGTTCGACGATCACTCGTAGCGCGTGCATGCACTCCTCGGTGTCAGTGAGTTCGACGGCACGGCCGCGCACCACCGCCGAGCGGAAGTTCGCGGAGAAGTGCATGGCCGAACGGGCGTAGACGATGCCGTCGACCAGGGTGACGGCGATGGAGATATCACCGGTCAGCGCCGCCCGCAGGTTTCCGGCACCGGTCGAGCCGTGCAGGTAGAGCGTGTCGCCATCGCGACCGTAGACGGTCGGGAGCACCACCGGGCTGTCGCCGAGCAGCACGCCGAGGTGGCAGACCAGACCGGCATCGAGAACGGCATCAAGTTCGGCCCGGTCGGTGCGGCCGCGCTCCTTGGAGCGGGTCAGGGTGGTACGCGGGGTCGGCGAAAGCAGTGGTCGAGAGCTGATCGACTTCGTCATGCCTCTAGCGTGGCGGGAGAAGTGGCATTCTGAAATAGCCAATTCGCGCAAATTCCAACAGTCCAATCTCCGGAGGTGAGCGATGCTGGATGAGCTGCCACTGGTCCTCGACCGTGATGCTGACGAGCCATTGTCGGTTCAAGTCGCGCAAGGCCTGCGCGCCGCGGCGAGCAACGGACTCCTGCGTGCCGATGATCGGCTCCCCTCGTCGCGAGCGCTGGCCCAGCGCCTCGGTGTGAGCCGCACGGTGGTCGCCGCGGCCTACGACCAACTGCACGCCGAGGGCTGGATCGCGAGCCGTCGCGGCTCGGGCACCTTCCTGACCACCGCCCCCGCCGAAGCGCCCGCCCGACCGAGTTCCCGCAGCACCGCCGAGCATCCGCCGGAACTGCTCGATCTCGGCCCTGGCGCGCCCTGCATCGAAGCCATCGACCAGGCGGCCTGGCGACGCGCCTGGCGCGCGGCGGCCGACAACTCCCCGATCATCCGCAAGGATCGCAGCGGCGAACCGGAATTTCACGCCGCGGTCGCCGAACACCTGCTGCGCCACCGGGGGCTCGGTGCGGGCAGCAGGACCGTGGTGCTCGCGACGGCCGGAACCAGTTCGGCCGTAGGCGAACTCGCGGCCGCCCTACTGCGTCCCGGCGACGCCATTGCCATGGAAGACCCCGGCTACCAGCGTGCCGCAGGTGCATTTGTCGCGGCCGGTGTCCGGGTGATCCCGGTGCCGATCGATGCCGACGGCCTGCGAGTCGACCGATTGCCCGACGGCATCAGGGCCGTGTATTGCACTCCAGCACACCAATTTCCACTCGGCACGCGCATGCAGGCGGCGCGTCGCGTACAACTCGTCCAATTCGCCAGGCGTGCGGGCCTGCTCATCATCGAGGACGACTACGACGGCGAATTGCGCTACGACACCGCCCCTTTGCCGCTGCTGGCCGCGATGGCCCCGGACGTCGTCGTCCATCTCGGCACCACGAGCAAGATCCTCTCGCCGACCTTGGGTGTCGGCTGGCTCGTCGCCGCCCCGGACATCACCGAAGCCGTTATCGCGCACCGCGAACGAACCGGTACCGGCCCGAGCCCCGCTGGGCAGCGAGTACTCGCCGAATTCGCCCGTCACGGCGATCTCGCCCGACACCTGCGCCGGATACGCCGTGCGGTGTCCCCACGCCGAGCCCTGGTCGTGGACGAGCTGTGCCGCCGCGGACTCGAGGTACTCGGTGACGATGCCGGTTCACACGTGGTTGTGCCACTGGATTCGGCCGAAGCCGAACAGCGGGCCGTGGCAGTGGGGCGAGCGCGCGGTGTGGCGCTCGACGGACTGTCCCGCCACCACCTTGCGGCACAACACCATCCACTCACCACGGCAGCTGGTCCGCACACCTTCGGAATCGCACTCGGCTACACCGCGCTGAGCTGGACCGAGCTGACCACCGCCATTCCGATTGCCGGAGAATGCCTTACGCAGGCCCGGGCAATGATTTCAGCCGAACAGTCGGGCGACGAAGGGCATGCTGTCGGGTAGCGAACCCGCGACGGTCGCGTTGTGATCCAAGCCGGGGTAGATGTGCACCTCGGGCCGGACGCCGTTGGCCTGTAGGTCGGCGATCAGTTTCGCGGTCAACGGCGCGGGCACGTCGGTGTCATTGGTGCCCTGGCCGAGGAACAGCGGGCGGTCGTATCCAGTCATCGGCACATCCATTATCGGGCGTGCGGTAGCGGCGAAGTCGCCTTCCGAAAGTGGCCGGGAGAACAGCTGATTCAGGGTGATGCCCTCGGCGCGTTGGGCCAGGGGTGTGAAGCACAGCGTCCGGGCCGCGTCGACCAACTCCTTGCCGACGGGGGTGAGGTAACTGTCCATGTCGAAGTCCGGACGTGCCGCCGTCAAGCCATTCATCACATACGTCGCGTAGGCAGTCAGGTGCGACGACTGGATCGCTGGCGTGGACGGACCGACCAGCGTGGACGCGTCGACGATATTCGAAGCGGGACCGGTGGCGACCGCACCGCGGTAGTCGAGTTCGGGGCCGTACTGCGTGGCCAACGATGCGGTGAACACGGTCGCCCCGCCGCCCTGGGACTGGCCGATGGCCACCCATTTCGACGAGAGCGAATCGTCGACGGCGCGGGCGGCGCGCACCATATCGATCGCGGCATGCGCCTCGGCACGGCCATCGAGATAGGCATGCACACCGGGTGTGCCGAGGCCGATGTAATCGGTGGCGACGATGGCATAGCCCTGCCGAAGCCAAGTGTTCAGATAGTTCTTGTCGCGGTCGGAGCGGCCCGCCGTCGACGGGGCGCAATCGTCGCCGACGCCGGCGGTCCCGTGTTCCCATGAGAGCACCGGCCAGCCGCCGGGTGGGGGCGTCCCGGCCGGGATGAAGATCGCGCCGGTCGACTGGGCGGGGCGATCGTCGGAGTCGCTGGTCCAGTAGGTGAGTCGGCGCGCGGATCCGGTGCCCGCGAGCCACAGCTCCGATGGCAGCGCCTCGTCGCGCACAACCGTTCCCGGCGCCGGTTGCACCGGATCCGCCTGCGCGGTCGCGGCCACGGGTCCGGCCAGGATGGCCGCCGTGGCCAGGGTGATCAGTGTGCGACGCATCGACACTTTCCTCTCATTCCGAGTTGCTGTCTCATTGAGACACTTTAGCGGGACTAAGCTCAAAAGTGTCACTTTGAGACAGATGAATTCTGGAGGTCGCATGGAGCAGAGCGGTCTGCGCGAGAAGGAGAAGGCCCGGGTACGTCGGGAGCTGATCGATACCGCCCTGCGTCTGTTCGAGCGGCAGGGTTTCGAGCAGACCACGGTGCAGCAGATCGCCGATGCCGTGCAGGTTTCCCGGCGCACCTTCCACCGTCACTTCCCGTCCAAGATGGCCGTGATATTCGCGCACGAGGAAGATCTGATGGCGCAACTGCTTTCGGCACTAGAGCGTCGACCGGACACCGAATCCGCGCTCACCGCACTGCGTTCGGCGATCCAGGACCTACTGCTCGACGAATCCGAGGCGGCGCTGCGCCGCCATCAGGCCGATACCGCGCGCCGCGCCCGCCACCTGCTGGTCAGCAATCCCGAACTGCGCCAAGAGAACTTCACCGGGGCCATGAGCCGCAAGCACGCCCTCGCCCAGCTCCTCGCGGAACGTTGCGGCCTCCCCGAAACCGATCTACGCCCACAACTCGTCGCCGCCACCTGCTTCGCCGCCTTCGGCGTCGGCCTCGACACCTGGATGCTCGGCACCGACCATTCGATCGCGGCGCTGTACAAAATCCTGGACGGCATCGTGGCCGCATTGCAGCAAGGAATCGATGTGCCGGCGGCCGATACCGGGCCGCATTGAACCGTTCGGATCGCCGGGTAATCACTGGCGCGGTCGTAGCATGGTCCCCATGACCGAACAGGACATCCTGGCGCGTATCAAAAAGTTGGTCGATCGCGAGCACGACTTGCGGTCGCGAGCGACGGCCGGTGCGGTTGATCCGGTGTCCGAGCGGCAGCAGCTCGCCGAACTCGAAGTCATGCTCGATCAGGCCTGGGATCTGCTGCGACAGCGCCGGGCGCGGATCGAGGCGGGCGCCGCACCCGAGGACGCACAGGAGAGTCCGGCCCGTCAGGTCGAGGGCTACCTGCAGTGACCTCGGATGCGGCCGCCGAATATGACGTCATCGTGATCGGCGGTGGGCCCGCAGGCGAGAACGCCGCCGCCTACGCCATCGCGGGTACCGAGCGCACCGCCGCGATCGTGGAGCGGGAATTGGTCGGTGGTGAATGCTCGTATTGGGCCTGTATGCCGAGCAAGGCGCTCCTGCGGCCGGCGCATGTGCTCTCCGGCGCCGAGGCCATGGCCGGGGTCGCGGCGAGCGGACTCGATGTCGACGCGGTGCTGAAACGGCGCGACGCCTTCACCCACAAGCACGATGACAGCTCGCAGGTCGACTGGGCCGCGAACAACGGTATCGATGTGGTGCGCGGAACCGGACGGCTCGCGGGCGAGCGACTGGTCGAGGTCGGCGCACGACTGCTGCGCGCCCGGCATGCGGTGGTGCTGGCCACCGGGACCAAGGCCGCGGTGCCCGATATCCCCGGACTGCGCGACGCGCTGCCATGGATTTCCCGGGATGCCACCAATCTGCACGAGGTCCCGCGCCGGGTGGTGATCATCGGCGGCGGTGTGGTCGCCTGTGAGGCGGCGACCTGGCTGGCCGCACTCGGCGCGAGCGAGATCACCATGCTGGTGCGCGGTGACACACTGCTGGGTAATGCCGAACCGTTCGCACGCGAACGGGTGGCCGCGGCGCTGTCGGATGCCGGTGTGCAGATCCGCTTCGGCACCCAACCCACGCGCGTGGAGCGCGCCGAGGCGAAGGACACCGGCGAGGGGTGGATCCACGGCGGGACCGTCACCGTTCGGATCGGCGAGACGGAGATCGAGGCCGATGAGATCCTGGTCGCCGCCGGGCGCGGACCGGCGACGGCGGAACTCGGCTTGGATGCGGTCGGGCTCGCGGACGGCTATGTCGAGGTGGACGACCGGCTGACGGTGCGCGGCATCGACGGTGAGTGGCTGTACGCGGTCGGCGATGTGAATCATCGTGCCGCGCTGACTCATATGGGCAAATACCAGGCCAGGGTGTGCGGTGATGTCATCGCGGCACGGGCCGAGGGGCGCGCGCTGTCGGATGTGCGCTACGCCGCGACCGCCGATCACGGGCAGGTGCCGCAGGTGGTGTTCACCGCGCCGGAGGTCGCCTCGGTCGGGCGCACCGAGGCCGCGGCGCGTCAAGCGGGCTACGCGGTCGACACCGTGGAGATCGATATCGCGGTCGCCGGATCGGCGCTGGCTCGCGATGGCTACTCGGGGCGGGCGAAGATCGTCATCGATACCGCGACCGACACGCTGCTCGGCGCCACCTTCGTCGGTCCGGAGGTCGGTGAGCTGATCCACGCGGCGACCATCGCCGTGGTCGGCAAGGTGCCGCTGGCCACACTGTGGCACGCGGTGCCCGCCTACCCGACGGTGAGCGAGCTCTGGTTGCGCCTGTTGGAGGCCCGCCGCTCCTAGTTACCATCGGAAAGATGTCCGATATCACGACCGCCGACGGAGTTGTCCGCGGTTACCGCGGCCGCCGTGTGCTGCGCTGGCGCTCACTGCCCTACGCCGCCGCACCGGTGGGTGAGCTGCGATTTCGAGCGCCGCAGCCGGTGCGGCCGTGGACCGGTGTGCGCGAGGCGACCACCTTCGGATTCGCCGCGATGCAGCACCGCACCGGTGCGCGGATCGGACCGCGCCGGTACCAGCCGACCAGTGAAGACGCCCTGACACTGAATGTCGTCGCACCGATCGAACCGTCCGCCACGCCGCGGCCGGTCATGGTGTTCATTCACGGCGGCGGCTATCTGATCGGCACCTCGGCGCTGAGCCTGTACTCCGGGGCCCGGCTCGCGGTGCGCGGCGATGTGATCGTGGTGTCGCTGAACTACCGGCTCGGTGCGTTCGGATATGTCGATTTCGGTGAATTCGGTACGCCCGAGCGGCCTTTCGAGGCCAATCTCGGGCTGCGCGACCAGGTCGCGGCGCTGGAGTGGGTGCAGCGCAATATCGCCGCATTCGGCGGAGATCCGAACAATGTCACCATTTTCGGCGAATCGGCGGGCGCACATGCGGTGCTGTCGCTGCTGGCGACGCCCGCGGCCAAGGGGCTTTTCCATCGCGGCATCGCGCAGAGCCCACCGGCCGATTGGGGTATGTCGGCCGAGGATGCGCGCGCCTTCGCCCACCGGTGCGTCGAAGCGCTCGGCGCCACCCCCGATACCGCGGCCGAGACGCTGATCACGGCCGGTGCCAACGATATTCGCCGCGCGGTCGACAAGACGAGCGGGAAAGTGTTGCGGGAGCGCCCCGGGCTGTTCCCGATCGCGCCGGTCGTCGACGGCGAGTACCTGACACAGTCGCCGATCGACGCCATCACCAGCGGTGCCGCACACCAGGTTCCGCTGATCATCGGCACGAATCGCGATGAGGGCACGCTGTTCGCGAGATTCGCCGATGAACTGCCGACCACTCCGTCCCGCATGCACGCCCTGCTGACGCGCGCGGGCGGCGCGGAACTCGAATCCCGGGTGATCGCGGCCTATCCCGGCTATCCCGATGCGAGGGTCGCCGTTCGCGCCGGTGGCGATTATGTCTTCTGGCGCCCCTCGGTCACCGTCGCGGCGGGCCACAGTCGCTACGCCCCGACCTATACCTACCGCTATGACTTCGCACCGCGCGCATTGCGGCTCGCCGGTATCGGCGCGACCCACGCGACGGAGCTGATCCCGGTCTTCGGCGCCGCCGACTCCCCGTTCGGCCGCGCCATCACCGCGGCGGGCGGGCGGCGTGGACTGGCATCGGTCACCCACCAGTTCCAGGACAACTGGCTCGCGTTCGCCCGCACCGGCCGACCGCTGCCATCCTGGCCCGCCTATACCGAAGACCGGCGCACCACCTTGATCATCGACGACATCACCCGCTTGGAGAACGATCCGGATCGGGCCAAACGCATTGCCTGGCAAGGAATCCGGGTGCCGACACTGATCTGACGCGCTACTTGAGCAGACGCGACATGCGGCGGTCGGCCAATACCTTCCCGCCGGTCTGGCAGGTGGGGCAGTATTGGAACGAGCGCTCGGCGTAGGAGACCTCGCGAACGGTATCGCCACACACCGGGCACGGCAGGCCGGTGCGGGCGTGTACCCGCATGCCGGAACGCTTCTCCCCCTTGAGGCGTGCGGCGTCCTGGCCGACGGATCGCTGGACCGCGTCGGTGAGCACCGAACGCATGGCCTCGTACAGGGCCGAGATCGTTTCCGCCGACATGGTTTTGGTGTTGGCGAACGGGGAGATCTTCGCCGTGTGCAGAATTTCGTCGGAGTAGGCATTGCCGATGCCCGCGATCAGTGCCTGGTCCACCATGGCGGTCTTGATGCGTTGCGATGCGCCGCGCAGGATTTCGCCGAACTGGTCCTCGGTCACCGCCAGCGCGTCCGGGCCTAGGCGCGCGATACCGGGCACCAGCTTCGGATCGTCGACGATGTACACCGCGAGGCGCTTCTTGGTACCGGCCTCGGTCAGGTCGAATGCGGGTGTCATGCCTTCGGGGGTGAAGAAGTGCACCCGCAGCGCGAGCGGACTCTTACCGCCCGGTTTGGGTGGCGTCTGGCTGGGCTCATCGATCCACCGCAACCATCCGCCGCGCGACAGATGCGTGATCAACCACAGCCCGTCGCAATCCATCCCGAGGAATTTCCCCCATCGGCCCGCATCGGTCACATCGCGCCCGGACAGCGCCGTCACCGGCGGATCGAAGGTCTTGACCGCGCTCAGTGCCGCCACATCGACACGCCCGACCACGGCGCCGACCGCGTGCTCCCGCAGGAACTGCGCCAACGCCTCCACTTCCGGTAGTTCGGGCACGATCCTCAGGCTACCCGGACCCACTGACATACGCGCTGTTCATGGACGCCGGTGGAACAAGATCAGGTCGATCGTTTCTCCATCAGCGGATGCCGAGGGGCTCGATCATCAAGCTTGCCGCCATGTACGAGGAGCCGTTGTGGCGGCGCGACGGATTGTCCGGGCAGTCGGCCGCACCGGGGTCACCCGCGACCATCACCATCGATGCCTGCACGGATACCGGGCGACCCGAGATCCTCTGTGTCATCGTCGCGGGGCCCATCGCGCGGCAGGTCGGACAACTCGACGAGGCCGAACGCCGCAAGTCGATACTCGGTGCACTGGTCGAGCGGTTCGGCGATCGCGGGTCGGTGGCCGATCCCTACCGGAGCAACGCTCGGCGGCTGGCTTCGACTGGGCCCACGTGGCCGGTAGCGCATCAGGGTGCGGGTCCGAAGTCGGCATGTGTCTCGGTGGGGGCGGCGAACTTTCGCATGGCCGCGGCTGCCGCGTTGTATCCGCTCATCCCGTGCGCTCCCGGCCCCGGTGGGACGGCGGCCGAGCAGATGAACATCCGGTCCGCTATCTGGTAGGGGCGCAGGGTGATGCGCGGTCCGCCGAAGAGCAGTTGGTGAATGTTCTTGTTGCCGGTGAGGATGTCGCCGGCCACATAGTTGGGGTTGTAGGCCTGCATAGCGGTGGGGCCGACCACGGTGGTCGCGACGATGCGGTCCCGGAACCCGGGTGCGAACCGCTCGACCGCGTCGAGCAGTGCGTCGGTGGCGTCCTCCGAATACCCTTGTGGCACATGAGCATACAGATCTATGGGGTGTAGGTTTCCGCGTGATCGGGTGGGGTCGGCGAGGTACTGCTGTCCGACCACGATGAAGGGCCGGTCGGGCAGCCGGCCTCGATGGATTGCGCGTTCGGCACGGATGACATCGGCGGCGCTGCCGCAGACGTGCAGGCTTCCCGCTTTGCCGGCGTTGGGGTTGGTCCACGGTATGCCGCCCTCGACAGCCAGACTGACCTTGTAGGCGGCGGGCCCGTGTCGGAATCGCCGGTACGCTCGGGAGACCCGCGACGGCAGCCGGTCACCGGCTATGTCGGCGATCGCGGCCGGGGCGAGATCGAACAGCATGAGGTCGGCTGGCGGCAGTTGATCGAGCGACTCGACCCAGAGGCCGGTCTCGATCTTTCCACCCAGATCTGTCAACGCGGCCGCCATGGCGTCCGTGATGGCGCGCGAGCCGCCCACCGCGACCGGCCACCCGTAACGATGGCCGGCGGTGGTGATGCCGAGACCGATTGCCGCGGACAGGATCCGGTGCTGTGGTTGCCAGCCGTGCGCCATATTCCCAGCGAATAGCGCCCGTCCCTGCTCGGTCCGGAACAGCCGTCCGAGCGCGGCGGCGGGGATCAGGGTCGGGATGCCGAATCGCGCCAACCGCAGCGGATGTGACGGTATCCGCAGGAGCGGTCGCATAAAATCGGTCGCCAGCAGCTCATATCCAGCGGAGGGGCCGGCGAACAGGCGCCGCCAGATCGAGCCGTCGGGGCCCAGGCCCGCGGCGGTGTCGTCGACGGACCGGTGCAGCACTCCCGCTTTTCCGTCGTCGAGCGGGTGCACGCAGTCGATTTCCGGCCACGCCCACTCCAATCCGTATCGGGCCGCATCGATTCCGGTCAAGAACGGCGACCCGACGGCCATGGGGTGGGCCATCGAGCAGTGGTCGTGCAGCAGCCCGGGGAGGGTGAGCTCACCGGAGCGGGTGCCGCCGCCGATAGTGGCCGCACCCTCGAGCACAGTGACGTCGACGCCGTGACGGGCCAGCGTGACGGCGGCGGCCAGTCCGTTCGGTCCGGAGCCGACGACGATCGCCGTGGTCATCGCACACGCGCCGAGGGCAGAGCCCGGGTGTCGGCGCGGCGGAGCGGATGCACGGGGAACGGATCGCCCGGCTCCGGCCACGGCTGGCGCGCCAGCATGTCCTCGACCAGCACGTAGCCCTCCTCCACGACTCCGGTCCTGGCATCGACGATGCGATATGCCTGGCGTTGCCGGTGGATGGGCTGGGATTCGAGAACGACGATGCGCACCTCGCCTTCCTCGAACTGGCAGCGACGCTGCAGCGCTGCCAGCAATTGTTCGTTGTGCAGGTGCCCTTCACCGAAGTTCCAGCCCAGCAGCGGGCCGGCGACAATCTCTCCGTCGCGGATGGCATAGTCGGCTTCGTTGTCGACGGCCCGTGCGATCAGACCGTTGAGCGCCCGGCCGTGGGTGTGCATCGATCGCCAGCCCATCCCACTCTGGATCAGGATGTCGGCGATCTCGGGGCCGTACAGCTTGGTCAACTGAGTGATCGGCAGCGCGGCGCTCTTGGTCACCTGCTGCTCGAGCTTCAGCTCGGCGTCCCCACGGAAACACCAGGCGCTGGTGGCCCAGTTGCCGGCGTAGTAGCGCATCGATGTCAGGAACGAAACCCATTGCGGCCGAACATGTCCGAGGATGACGACGAGTGTGGAGAACAAGATCAGCGCGAGCACCAGCGGAGACCGAAGCCCCGAGACGTGGAGGTAACCGTAGTGTCCGAACAGGTAGAACAGGCTGAAGATGAAGAAGATGTTCCATTCCAGCGGCACGCCCATCGGCACGGTGGAGATGATGTGCAGGTGGAACACCGCCATGAAGATGATCGCCGCCCAGGTCAGCGGGCCGCCGTGGCCGAGGAAGACCAGGTAGGCGGGAACCAGGTATTCCACCATGGTGCCGCCGTGGGCCAGCAGGGCCGGGATCCGTGACGGGCGCAGGTCCTGCGGCGGGTTGCGGTACATCTTGCGCTCGAGCCATTTGATCCGCATGACCGGGCTGTTGCTCATCATGACCGCTACCACGTGCCCGAAGTGATGGTTGAGCTTCGAGGTGGCCGCACCCCACCACAGCGCCAGCATGACCAGCTTGAATCCGATCACCATGTCGGCGAACGGGACGAAGAACATCAGCAGCATCAACAGGTAGTGCTCGGACCGGGCAGCCAGAAACACCGTCTTGTCCCGCAATCCCAGCACGCCGAGGGCGACGACCAGAGCGACGACGACCGTGGGATCGAGCAGGCCTACGTAACTGCCGTCCACGGGCGCAGCGCCGTGACCGGGGGCGAGCAACGCCCAGATTCCGGATCCGAGGACGACCGCATACAGGGCGACGTCGATGATGCCGCGCTCGTCACCACGGGTGAACGGCACCTTCCCCGGCCACGGCGGCAGGCGCAGGGTGCCGGGGCGCAGGAAGTACAGCAGCCCGCCGATCGGCGGCAGGAATCGCATGGTGAGCGGCCCGAAACCACACCCGAACCCGAGGATTTCGAACAGCAGGGTCCACACGACCAGTTTCTGGTAGACGATCGGCTCGGTCCACCACGAGGTGATCTCGGCGAACGCTCCCAGTCCAGGAGTCAGCGAGATTACCGCCGCCGCGCCGAGAACGTACAGGGCGCACTTGACGATGTAGAGCAGGTAGACGGCATAAGGGGTGCCGAAGCCGTGCTCGACCCAGTGTTCCGCGACCGTGCGGAGCCGTTCGCCGCGCGGGCGAGTCTTCCAATCGGCGTAATCGATATTCGGAAGATCAGGTTTTGTGAATCCCATGGCAGATGTCTTTCGAGATGGAACGGAGGGGAGTCAGAGGGGTGCGTCGATCGAGCGGGCGCGCAGAGTCCGCTTATCGATCTTTCCGACGGGGTTCTTCGGGATCTCCTCGACGGTCACGATCAGTTCGGGAAGCTTGTAGCCGGCCAAGGTCTCCCGTAGCAGATCGAGCAGCTGTTCCGGCTCGATCGCGGCGCCATCGCGATAGGACACGAAGGCGATGGGTACTTCGCCGTAGACAGGGTGTGCTCGCCCGATCACGGCGGCCTCGAGCACCTGCGGGTGGGTGTAGATCGCGGACTCGATCTCCTTGGGATAAATGTTCTCGCCGCCGCGGATGATCATGTCCTTGATGCGATCGACCAGGGTGAGGTAGCCGTCGGCGTCGATGCGACCGACATCTCCCGTGTGCAGCCAGCCATCGACGATCACCTGCGCCGTCTCCTCGGGCCGACCCAAATATCCGCGCATCACGGTCGGGCCTTTGATGACGACCTCGCCCACCGATCCCGCACCGAGAAAATTGCCGTCGCTGTCGACGATGGCGATCTCCTGCCCCGGCAGCGCGATACCGACGGTGCCGGGTTTGCGGACACCGTCGAGCGGATGGCCCGTGCTCGCGCACGTCCCCTCCGACAGGCCATAGCCTTCGTAGATCGGGACACCGTAGCGCTGCTCGAACCGGGCGAGCAGTTCGACAGGCATCGGAGCCGCACCGCACAGGGCGAACCGGACCGAGGAGGTATCGGGCCGGATCTCGTACGGCAGCGCCGACAGCATGGCGTAAATGGCCGGCACCGCAGAGAAATAGGTCGGCCGCGCCGCCTCGACCCTGTCGAAAAAGGTCTGCGGCGAGAACCGGCCCGCGACAGTGGTCTGGCCGCCGGCGAGCAGCGGCGAGAGCACGCTGACCACGATGCCGTTGACGTGGAACAGCGGCAGAATCAGCAGGCTATGGTCCTCAGCGGTCAGCCGCATGCCGGCGACCATCGTCTCGGCCATCGCCATGATGTTCGCGTGCGTCAGCTCGACGCCCTTGGGGCGTCCGGTGGTACCGCTGGTGTAGATGATCAACGCCAGCGCTTCGTTCGAGAACTCGGTCACCTCCGCGTCACCGACGCGGCCTTCGTGCCGATCCAGCTCTGGCACCGAAAGCCGCTGCGGTACATCGACTTGGCCGGACTCGCCGTCGTCAGCGCAGACCAGTACGCGAGCGCGGGAATCGTTCAGCTGATATTCCACCTCGGCCGAGGTCAGCGACGGGCCGATCGGCGTCGCAGCGGCACCGAGCCGCCAGGCCGCGAACAATGCCACGATCAATTCGAGCCGATTGGGCAGCATCACGGCGACAACGTCGCCGACACCGATCCCGGCCTTCGACAACCGATCGGCGTACTTCTGCACGAGGTCGAGGAACTCGGCGTTGGTGATCCGCCCCATATTGTCGTCGGCAAGACAGGGGTTGGCGGGGAACCTTCCGGCGCGTACATCCGGGAGGGCAGCGAAGTGCATGTCGATCTCCTTGCTAACGCAGTAGCTCACTTGTGGTGAATGCCACGTTAAGAAGGCGATGTGACCTGGACCATATAGCGCGCGCATGAAGAAATCGGCGCGATCGTGCGCGCCGCACAACGGAGGTCTCAGTCACCCACCGACTGCAGCACTGTCGACCCCAGCCAGCGGCACGCCAGCAGGGCGACTTCGACGTCCAGCCGTCCCTCCCGCAGTGAATGCCCCAGTACCGCCTCCACCTTCCGGATCCGGTACTGGACGGTATTGCGGTGCAGTACCAGCCGCTCGGCCGTTGTCTGGAAGCTGCCATTGGTGTCCAGGAAGACACGCGCCGTCTCGCGCAGCTCTGCCGTGGCATCGTCGTCACGCGCCAGCGACCCAAGGATTTCGCCGATCCACGCCCGCGTAGCGGCCAGATCCGAACACATCAGCGCGATCGGCCCAGCCTGTGCCGAACAAGACACCGACGCGCGCTGCGGTGCCGGTGCGGACATCGCGACCACCTGCGCTTGAATCGCCTGGCGATGGGTCAGTCGGAAGCCCTCCAGCCCCGCGGCAGTTCTGCCCGCCGCCACCCATGTCGCCCCCGGAGTACTCACCGCGGCGGGATCCACTTCGAGTTCCGGTTGCGGGAGCCACGCCCACAGGGTCGATTCGTCGGCCGGGATCAGCAGAGGTTGTCCTTGGCAGGACACCTGATCGGCGATGGTCGTCACCACTTGTTTTGCCACACGCAGTTGATCGACGCCCGCGTCGGACCAGACGACCAGGCCCAAGTGGGTTCGGTCGAGCCGATATCCCAGGGCGCGCTCGCTGTCACCCGGGTCGACACGCTGTCCGGACAGGATCGAGCGCACCCGAGCGGTGCGGACGGCCATCTGGTTCTGCAGCCATCGGTCCCGCTCGTCCTGGTAGGCGGTCGCGACTTGTTGGGAGACGCGATCGGTATAGGCGAACGAGCGGTCGTTCATTTCGGCCACCGCCGCTGTGACCAGGTCGAGGTCGTTCGTCGCCGCGGTGATCTCACCGAGCATGTGGTCGTTGAACAATCGCTGCCCGATGCGGTACGCCCGCAGCAGCGCGGCGATCGAGGTGCCACGCTGGGCCAGCCGACGGGCGTATTCCAACGCCTCCGCCGGCGCATCGAGCTCACCGATGTCCAGCCCGAGTTCGTAGATATGCAAAGCGATCACGACGTTGCCGGTGACGCTGGCCCGCAGCAATGACTCCACCCGCCTGTCGCCACGCAGCTCCGGCTCGATCTGGAGCATCTGCTCCGTCAAACGTTCGGACAAGGCCAGCGCATGCCGGCTCAGTCCGCCCGCGATCCTCGCGAGCAGTTCCGCGGCGTCGCTGTGCATGTTCACGATCGAGCGGGCCCCGGCGGACTCGACCTCCGACTGCCCACGATCCGTAGCGCAAGGTCCGCGTAATAGTCACCGATGTCCTCCGGTGACCAGGAACCACCCTCGTGATACCAGCGCGCGATATCTATTCCCAGCGAAAGCAGGGCGGTCGCGGCCATGTGGGTATTCGAGTTCTCGAACACCCCGGTGGCGACACCTCGCTCGATCGAGCTCCGGACCTCCCCTTCGATCGCGCGCCGGGTTTCCTTGATCTCCTGTTGATGTTCTGGGCTCAGAGCGGCGAGTTCATAGTTGATGATCCGCGCCACAGTGTGGGTGCGTGCGTGATGGATCGCGAATTCCCGCATCGACGCGATCAGTTGGTCGGCGGGGTCTTGTGCCGAAGCGATGGCAGCGCGAATACGCTCCAAGGTGTCCAGGTGACCGGTGCGCGAGATCTCGTAGAGCAACTCTTCTTTGGAGCGGTGGTACACGTAGATCGCCCCCGTGCTCACCCCGGCGATCGACGTGATGTCGCGGGTCGTCGAGCCGTGGAAGCCGCATTCAGCGAAGGCAACCACCGCCGCGTCGAGCAGCCGCGCCCGGGTCTGGTCCGCGCGCGAGAGGTCCTCTGTATCGGTCACCTGGACAGTATGGCTCTACCCAGCGAGCACGAGTTTGCCGGTGTTGGCACCGGTGAACAGCATGTTCAAGGTTTCACCGAGACGATCGACACCGCCGTCCACGACATGTTCCCTGCTCTTGATCTTGCCCGCGGCCAGCCGATCGGAGATCTCGGCGACGGCCTCACCATAACGATCCGCGTAGTCGAAAACGCTGCAGGACGTTCTCCTGCCGTTAGTCGATAGCGGCGTCGAAGCCGAGTTCCTCGGTCAGCATCCGGCATTTCTCGGCGCCGCCCGCGATCCCGATCACGTTCGCGCCCTTGATCTTTGCGATCTGACCGGCGAGCTGCCGACGGCGCCCGCGGCCGCGGAAACGACCAATTCGACGATGAACTGGCCTATGCGGCGCGTTTGCTTCATGGCCGACCTGGTGACAGTGGTCGACCTGCTTCGCGCCACCGAGCACTCCCACATGTTCGCTGTGGCGGGCGTGGGTTTCGATGCGTACCGCGGGCGATGTGGACGTGGTCTGCCTGGGCACTGATCGTGATCACCCGGCTGCGGACCGTGGACTGAAGCTATGCCACGACCACGCGGGTGAAGTGGTCGCGATGGTTTTCGGTCCATTCGCGGAAGGAGCGTGGTGGGGTCGCGGTGATCCGCTCGACGGTGGGATGTACAACCGAGGTGAATGCCTCCAGTGCGGTGGCCCGCAGCGCCATGATGGCGTCGGCCATCTCGTCCGGTACGCCGTGGTCGATGACCGACCGGCGGGCGGCGGCGGGTGCGACCTCGACGTAGCGCAGCGGTCGGCCGAGTACGTCGGCGAGGATGCCGGTCTGCTCGCCGGGTGAGAGCGGTTCCGGTCCGCTCAGTGTGTAGATCTGCCCCTCGTGACCGCTGGTGGTGAGGGCTTTCGCGGCGACCGCGGCGATATCGTGCGGATCGACCACGGCGATGCGGCCCTGGCCGAAGGGCGCGTAGACCGCGCCGTGGTCGCGAATGGAATCGGCCCAGTGCAGGGCATTGGCCATGAATCCCAAGGGGCGCACCATGGTCCACGCGACCCCGCTGTCGCGGACCGCCCGTTCACCGGCGCGGTGCCAGGTCGGAATCGGATCGGTCGCGGTGTCGTCGCCGGTGCGACCGGATGACAGCTTGACCAGGTGCCCGACCCCGGCGCGGGCCGCCGCATGCGCGAGATTCGCGTCGTGGGTGGGGATTTCGGGTCCGCTGGACAGCAGGAACACTCGATCGACACCGCGCATCGCAGCGGCGAGGGCATCCGGATCGCCCAGATCCGCGCGCACCACCTCGACACCGTCGGGCAGTCCGGTGGTATCGGGCCGCCGCGTGGTCGCCCGGACCGACACTCCCGACGCGAGCAATTGGCCGACCAACTCGCGGCCTACGGTCCCGGTCGCTCCGGTCACCAGAATCATCGACTTCTCCTTCGTCGATCGGCCGGGCTCCGACGAGCCCGTGACACGGTCCACCTTCGACAGCAGTGCCGAAACAAACCATCGACCGACAAAGATCAGCGGATACTTTCCATATCCTGCCTGGGTATGAAAGATATTTCCATGCTCGATGACGTCGACCGCGGCCTGATCCATGCACTGCACATCGACGGGCGCGCACCGTTCAACAAGATCGCGGCCGCCCTGAACGTCTCGACGCAAACCGTCACCCGCCGCTATCAACGCCTGCGCGCCACCGCCGGACTCCGCGTGGTCGGCCTCGCCGATCCGAGCCACGCCGGGCACACCCAGTGGCTCGTGCGCCTGACGACAACCACCGCCACCGGTCAGCACCTCGCACATGCGCTGGCCCGCCGCCAGGACACCTCCTGGGTCAAGATCACCTCGGGTGGCACGGAAATCCTGCTGGTAGTGAATATTCCGCGCGATGCCGCCGCGTCCGGCTCGCTCCTGCTGCGGGACCTCCCCCGCGCCGCTGGCATCACCGCCGTCTCGGCCCACTACGTCCTGCACACCTACCTCGGCGGCCCGACCGCGTGGCGCGGTCACACTGCCGCACTGGCCGAACACCAGCGAAATCACCTGCGGCCGAACCGATCCGACCCCGCACCGCGCCGCGGCCTCGCCGACACCGACGCCGCACTGCTGGCCGCACTGCGACAAGACGGCCGAGCCACCCTGGCCCGGCTCGCCGCCGCGACCGGCTGGTCCCAAGCCACCGTCACCCGGCGACTCGCGGAGCTACGGGCGGCCCAGGCGATCTTCTTCGATGTCGAACTCGATGACGCCCACTTCGGCGCCACCACCCAGGCGCTGCTGTGGATGTCGGTGGCGCCGGCGCACCTCGACCGGGTGGCGACCGCGCTCGCCGACCATGACGAACTGGCCTTCGTCGCCGCCACCACCGGCCCGACAAACCTTGTCGCACAAGCGATGTGCCCCGATCCCGAGGCACTGCACCGCTACCTCACCCAGCGCCTCGGTGCGCTCGAAGCCATCCACGCCTTGGAGACCACGCCCGTCCTCGTCACGGTCAAGGCCGCTGGGCGTCTCCCGCACCCGGACGCAGCAGGTAGACGTCCATGATCCACCCCTTGTCGGCACGCAAACGCGTCCGGCGCTCGACGATCTCCTTTTCCACCTCGCGCAGCGGCCCCTCGATCAGCGTCTCGTCGGGCATGCCCAGATACGCACCCCACCAGATGTGCACATCGTCGCCGGGCACCTCGGTGAACGAACAGTCACCGTCCAGCATCACCACCGTCGAACCGCCGAGCCCGTCCTCGCGCAGGCGGCGCCCGGTGGTGACGTGCACCGGCTCGCCGATGCGATGCACCACCATCCGATGCCGAGCGGCCAGCGCCTGCACGCTGGTGACACCGGGAATCACCTCGTAGTCGAAGCGCTGCGCACCGCGATCCAGCACGCGCTCGATCATGCGCAGGGTGCTGTCGTACAGCGACGGATCACCCCAGACGAGAATGCCGCCGACACCGTCGACCTGGGCAAAGGCATCCTCGAGCAGTGCCGAGCGGCGATCGTGCCAATCCTCGACAACGCCCTGGTAATCGGCGGGCGCCCGGTCGCGCGGCGGATCGGCGATCTCCACGATGCGATAGGGGTGATCGAGGTGTTCGGCGAGGATCGCTGTGCGCACATCGACCAGTTCCCGCTTCTCGGCACCCTTTCCGATGACGAAGAACACCTCGACCTGCCGCATGGCCTTGATCGCCTGCACCGTCACCTGGTCCGGATCGCCCGCACCGATGCCGATCACGTAAAGCTTGCGCATGGCCCGAGCTTGCCAGGTGCGGGGGTGAGTAAGCTCGCCAGGCGTGGCCAACAATGCTGATACCCAGTACGAGGATCTGCTCCGACTGGTCCTCGAATCCGGCACCGCGAAGGCGGATCGCACGGGCACCGGCACCCGCAGCCTGTTCGGCCATCAACTGCGCTACGACCTCGCCAAAGGCTTCCCGCTGATCACCACCAAAAAGGTGCATCTGAAGTCGATCGTCTACGAGTTGCTGTGGTTCCTGCGCGGCGATTCCAATGTGGCCTGGTTGCACGAGCACGGCGTCTCCATCTGGGACGAATGGGCCGATCGCCATGGTGAACTCGGCCCGGTCTACGGCGTGCAATGGCGGTCCTGGCCCACGCCGAACGGCACCCATATCGACCAGATCGCCGAGGTGCTGCACACCCTGCGCACCAATCCGGATTCCCGGCGCATCATCGTCTCGGCCTGGAATGTGGCCGAGCTCGACAAGATGGCGCTGGCACCGTGCCACGCGTTCTTCCAGTTCTATGTGGCCGAGGGCAAGTTGTCCTGCCAGCTCTACCAGCGCAGCGCGGACCTGTTCCTGGGCGTGCCGTTCAATATCGCCAGCTACGCGCTGCTCACCCATATGGTGGCGCAGCAGACCGAGCTCGAGCCCGGTGATTTCATCTGGACCGGCGGCGACTGCCACATCTACGACAACCACGTCGAGCAGGTCACCGAGCAGCTGACCCGCGAGCCGTATCCGTTCCCGACACTGAACCTGCGGCCCGCGCCGACACTGTTCGACTACGCCTACGAGGACGTGGAAGTGGTCGGCTACCAGCATCACCCGGCGATCAAGGCACCGGTAGCGGTGTGACCGATCGCGTCATCGGCCTGATCTGGGCGCAGACCCCGGATGGGGTGATCGGCTTCGAGAACACCATTCCCTGGCGCGTGCCCGAGGATATGGCGAACTTCAAGGCCGTCACCATGGGGCATCCGGTCATTATGGGGCGGCGGACCTGGGATTCCCTGCCGCCCCGATTCCGTCCGCTCGACGGCCGCCGCAATATCGTGGTGACCCGCCAGCCCGACTGGTCGGCGGCGGGCGCCGAACGCGCCGCCGCCCTTCCCGACGCATTGGCCAGCTGCGCACCGGATGACGTCTGGATCATGGGCGGTGGCGAAATCTACCGGGCCGCCATGGATTTCGCGACCGACCTGCTGGTCACCGAGGTGGACACACATGTCGACGGCGATGCCTACGCGCCCGCCATCGGCCCGGAATGGCACGCCGAGGACACCGCCCCGTGGTGCGAGTCGACGTCCGGCCTGCGGTTCCGGATCCGTCGCTACACCCGCACCTGAGCCGAGCAACCGGCAAAGCGCCAGCATCGTTCATTCGCGGTCGCACGCCACCGTCCGATCATCGGATGGCAGCAAATACGCCGTAAACCGGCCTGGCGGTCAAACCGGACACACGTCACCCGCCGGTCGGGCATACTCCTGGATATCAGCCCGTGTCACCAGCCCTGATTCGGCTGATTGCTTCTGCGAAAGGCGGTCCATGGACAAGAAATCGCTGACTGCGGTCGCACGCCAACAGCTCAAGTTGGCCGCTACCGCCACGAGCGGGCGCAGTTCGCAAACCATCTACGGCGGTCATGCCAATGCGCTGCGGCAGACCGTGGTCGGTCTCTCGGCGGGCCAGAGTCTGGCCGAACACGATAATGCGGGTGAGGCCACGCTGCTGGTACTCAGCGGCACACTGACCTTGATCAGCGGCACCAACGAGTGGAAGGGATCGGCCGGGGACCTGCTGGTCGTGCCGAAGGCGCGGCACAGCGTCAAGGCGGTCGACGATGTCGCATTCCTGCTGACAGTCGCCAAGTAGTAGCCGACAGGCCAGCACCGCCTGTCCGGTATGTCGGTGCCGGGCTCTAGTCTGGAGCCCATGGGTGCGCCGCAGTCGATCTTGGAACCGCTCACACCGGCCGCGATCTTCCTCGTCGCCACGATCGACGAGGGTGGCGAAGCAGCGGTACGAGACCTGCTCGCCGATCTCCCCGGATTGCGTCGTTCGGTGGGTTTTCGAGTGCCCGGCGCCGGACTCACCTGCGTCGCATCGATCGGCTCGGCCGCGTGGGATCGTCTGTTCGGCGGGCCGCGGCCCGCCGAATTGCATGAACTGCCCGAATTCGTCGGCGCGGTGCATCGCGCCCCGACCACCCCCGGCGATCTGCTCTTCCACATCAAGGCCGAAACCCAGGACGCCTGTTTCGAATTGGCGATGACGATCGGTGACCGGCTCGACGGCGCGATCACCATCGTCGACCAGACCGTCGGGTTCCGCTATTTCGAGCAGCGCGATCTGCTCGGCTTCGTGGACGGAACCGAGAATCCGGAGGGTTCGGCGGCGGTCAGCGCGGCCGTCGTGGGCGATGAGGATCCGGACTTCGCGGGCGGCAGCTATGTCATCGTGCAGAAGTATCTGCACACCATGGCGCAGTGGCGGGCACTGTCGGTCGAGGAGCAGGAGCGGGTGATCGGGCGCACCAAGCTCGACGACTTCGAACTCTCCGATGCGGACAAACCCGCGAATTCGCATGTCGCGGTGAACACCATCACCGATGCCGATGGCACCGAGCGCAAGATCGTCCGCGCAAATATGCCCTTCGGCAGCGTCAAGGACGGCGAATTCGGCACCTACTACATCGCCTACGCGGCCACGCCGAGCGTCACCGAAACCATGCTCTCCCGGATGTTCGTCGGCACGGAGGCGGCGGCCTACGACCGCATCCTCGACTTCTCCCTAGCGGTGACCGGCACCTTGTTCTTCACGCCACCCGCGGACTTCTTCGACGACCTTCCCGCAGCGCCCGGGGCCGCCGCGGAAAAGCGCGAGGAATCTTTGTCGCCCAACGGCGTTGGCACTATCGGTTCTCTAGGTATCGGCACGTTGAAAAGGAGCAGTCAGTCATGAACAACCTCCATCGCGAACTCGCGCCGATCACCTCCGAGGCATGGAAGGCGATCGAACAGGAGGCGACGCGCACCTTCAAACGGCATATCGCCGGTCGCCGGGTGGTGGACCTGTCCGGACCGCACGGAACCGACTACTCCGCGGTCGGACTCGGCCGCACCACCGCGATCGCCGCGCCCGATGAGGGTGTGCAGGCCCGCCAGCGCGTGGTCGCGCCGTTGGTCGAACTGCGGGTGCCGTTCACGCTCTCGCGCGAGGAACTCGATGACGTCGAGCGCGGCGCCAAGGACACCGATCTGGACGCGGTGAAGGAGGCCGCACGCCGGATCGCCTTCGCCGAGGACCGGGCCATCTTCGAGGGCTATCAGGCGGCGAATATCACCGGTATCCGGGCGAGTTCGTCCAATGCGCCGATCAAGCTGCCCAGCGATCCGCGGCTCGCGCCGGAGGCCGTCGCCCAGGCGCTGAGCGCGCTGCGGTTGGCGGGCGTCGACGGCCCGTACTCGGTGCTGTTGAGCGCGGACCTGTACACGGCGGTCAGCGAGACCTCCGATCACGGCCACCCGATTCGCACCCATATCGAACGCCTGATTCCGGAGGGCGAGATCATCTGGGCACCGGCCATCGACGGCGCGTTCGTGCTGACCACCCGCGGCGGCGACTTCGACCTGCAACTGGGCCAGGATCTTTCGATCGGCTACCTCACCCACGACGGGCAATCGGTACAGCTCTACTTTCAGGAGAGTATGCAGTTCCTGGTCTACACCGGGGAAGCCGCGGTCGCGCTGGAGGCCTGAATGCGCCGGCCCACCCGCATCGGGAAGCCACCGGTCATCCGTACCGGCTAGGTTTGTGCGGGCAAAGCAGGAGGTCGAGATGACGATGGTGCGCGCGGGCGTGGTTCCGACCCGGCGGGCAATGCTGTACGGGTCGCTCGGGATCGCGGCCACCGTGCTGGTCTGCAGTGCGATCGTCGCCGGATTCGGGCTCAACCGGGTCTTCACCGGATTGCTGGCCGGTGCGGTGGCCGGCATCGCACTGCTGGTCTCTTTGTTCGGCAGGGACGTCGTCGTGCTCACCGAGGGGGCGATCTACCGGCGCACCCCGTGGCAGGAATCCAGTATCGACTGGGAGCGGGTGGTGGCCGGACGATTCACCCTCGACGAGCGGGCCCGCTGGTCGCTGGCGCTGGATCTGACCGGCGGCGACGAGCGCCACGGCGAACTCGTACTGCTGTCCATCCCGCCGGTGCGCCGGCCCGTCTCCGGCGCGTACGACATGCGCAAACGCGAGCAGGTCACCGAGATTCGGGCGATGCTGCGGCATAAGCGCGTGCCGGTGATGGTGCTCCCGGAAATCGCCGGTGCGCTGCAACAACATTGGCGGATCGCACCGCCGACCCACTGACCGAAGGCGGTCGCATACCCCGAGACAGGGCGCGCCGAGGTCGTATACCTTGGCAGATGTGTCGATGATGAAGGGCGCCAATGTCGTGGTGCCGATGTCTTCAGTCCGCGTCGAGCTGGGGTGGCAGTCAGGTCAAGGGGTTCCGGACGCGGATGCCTCGGCACTACTACTCGTTTCCGGGAAGGTGCGCTCGGACAACGACTTCGTCTTCTACAACCAGCCGAATCATCCGTCCGGCGCGGTGCGGCACGAGGGGAAGCGGCAGGGGACGACGGTAACGGACACGCTGGCGGTGCATCTGTCGCAGGTCGAACCGCAGATCGACACGATCGTCATCGCGGCTTCCGCGGATGGCGGCACCTTCGGGCAGTTCCGTGGACTGTATGTGCGGGTGTTCGATGCGGTGAGCGGTGCGGAGGCGGCGCGCTTCGACAGCCCGGGTGCCAGTTCCGAGACCGCGTTCGTGCTCGGGGAGTTGTATCGGCGGCAGGGCGCGTGGAAGTTCCGGGCGGTCGGGCAGGGGTATGCGACCGGGTTGGCCGGGCTGGCTACCGATTTCGGAATTTCGGTTGATGATGCGGGGACCGGGCAGCAGTCGAGTGCGCCGTCGCATATCCCGCCGCAGCAGCCGAGCACGCCGGCACCGGCACCGGCACCGCAGTACACGCCGACACCGCAACAGCCATACACACCACCAGCCGCAGCGCAACAGCAGTACCCGCCGCCGACACCGCAACAGTCCTACACACCTCCGCCCCCACCGCAACAGCAGTATGTGCCGCCGCCAACACCGCAGCAGCCGTATGCACCACCAGCTACTCCGTACACCGCGCCCGCGCAGCAGCAGTACGCGGCACCGCCGCCCTATCCGCCTCCGGCTCCGCCCGGGTTCCCGCCGAATCCGGTATCCCAGCCTTACCCGGCGAGCCCGACGCCACAGCCTTATCCGCCCGACCCGACGCCACAGCCATACACACCCAGCCCGGCGGCACAGCCGTACGCGCCGCCGACGATGCCCCACCAATTCACCCCGCCGCCTGCGGGTTCCGCGTCGACGGGCGCGCCGGTCAGCCTCGGCAAGGTGTCGCTGACGAAGGAATCGCCGACGGTCTCGCTGACCAAACACGGCGCGACGGCGGGCACCATGCGGGTCAACCTGAATTGGACCACCGCGCAGACCGGCGGTGGCGGTCTGTTCGGCCGTAAGCGCGCCAGCAGCCTCGACCTCGATCTCTGCTGCTTCTTCGAATTGGCCGACGGCAGAATCGGATCGGTTCGGGCCCTCGACCGTTCCTTCGGCGCACTGGATCGGCCGCCGTTCATCCGGCTCGACCAGGACGACCGGACCGGTGGCAGCGCGACCGGCGAAAACCTCGATATCAACCTCGACTACACCGCGCAGTTCCGCCGGATTCTGGTCTTCGCCTCGATCTATGAGGGCGCGAACAACTTCCAGGGCGTGCAGTCGACCGCCACGCTGTACCCGCGCAATTCGCCGCCGATCGAAATGATCATCAGCGGCTGCCACGACGATTCCCGCGATGTGATCCTGGCGCATATCGAGAATGTCAACGGTGAGCTGATCGTGCGCCGCGACGGCACCTTCATCCGGCCGCCCGCGGGTCGGCCCGGCGGCGGCGTCCGCGAGATCGCGCGAATCTACAACTGGGCCTTCGAGTTCCAGGCGACCCGGGGCAAAGACTAGGTGGACGGAAAGTCCTGACCCGCAGGCGGTTCAGGACGCCAAGTGCTGGAGGAGTTCGTGTGCGTCGGCGCGGAGTCGGTCCAGATCGCCGGACCAGCCGAGCATTCGCATGACGGCGTCGGGAATGGCGCGTTCCGCGTGCGCGGGCGCGCTGCCCGCGTCCGAGCGGATATTGATCACCGTCTCGACGAGCCGGAAGGGCAGGCCTTCGGCCCCGGGAACGCCCGCCTCGGCACTGACCGCCGCCGCCAAAGTCTCGTAGTGCCCGCGTAGTTCGTCGCGGCGCAGCCGGAAGGCCGCGAAGCGTTCGGTGCGCAACTCCGGTAGCAGATACAGCGCACCAAGATTCCAGTGCGCCGCGCACAGCTGGCGCACATCGAACCAGGCGAGCGCGTACAGCCTGGTGTGCGCGGGTTCGGGCACCTCGCGCAGGCGTTCGGCGAGTTCCAGTGGACCCGCGATGGTTTCGGCGAGCAGTGCGTCGAGGATGTCGTCCTTGGCGGCGAAGTGGTGGTAGAGCGAGGCCTGCCGGATCCCGACCGCATCCGCGACCGCGCGGGTGGAGGTATTGGCATAGCCATTGGTGGTGAACAGCTCGCCAGCGGCGTCGAGGATCTCGTCGCGCGGCGTCCGACCGCGACGGGGCCGCTGGTCGAGACGGGGACGGCCGGGACCGAGATTGGGCACGACGCCATTCTGGCATCGTGTCCAGTACGGCCGTCCGCCGCCATAGCGATCAGACCGGTCTGGTCATTCCGAGCCGATCGCCGAGATGTGAGGTTTCTGTCACTCGATAGAAATCCGGGCAACGCAGAAGTTACCGGCGTTCCCGGAAGCGATACACAGGGGACACCGAAACCGCGATCGCGAACGCAAAACTGTCATGCGATAGGTATTGGCCGCTCGCGAAGGAACCCCCATGGCCACCACAGTCGATTCAGTCGCCCCCGAACTCCCATCCCCCGATATCAGCCGGGACAATGCCGACCTCGCAGGCTTCGGCTATCAACCGGTACTGCACCGCAAACTGGGCCGCTACGCCTCGTTCGCGGCCGGATTCTCCTTCGTCTCCATCCTCACCACCATCTTCCAGTTCTTCGGCTTCGGCTATTCGTTCGGTGGTGCGGCCTTCTTCTGGACCTGGCCGATCGTGTTCGCCGGACAGTTCCTCGTCGCACTGAACTTCGCCGAACTGGCCGCGCGCTACCCGATCTCGGGGTCTATCTACCAGTGGTCGCGGCGGCTCGGCGGGGAGGTCGTCGGCTGGTTCGCCGGGTGGATGATGGTCATCGCGCAGATCGTCACGGCCGCGGCGGCGGCGATCGCACTGCAGGTGGTGCTGCCCTCGATCTGGAGTGGATTCCAGATCGTCGGCGATGATTCCGCGCTCACCTCGACCTCCGGCGCGACCAATGCGGTGCTGCTCGGCAGCATTCTGCTGGTGATCACCACGCTGATCAATGTGATCGGCATCGATCTGATGGCCCGGATCAATTCGATCGGGGTCACCGTGGAGATCGTCGGCGTGCTGGCGATCATCGCGCTGTTCTTCACCCACACCGAACGCGGGGCGGGCGTGGTGCTGCACACCGATCAGGCCGCACCGGGGCCGTATTGGGCGGCATTTCTCGTCTCCGGTCTGATGGCCGCCTATGTGATGGTCGGATTCGATTCCGCCGGTGAGCTTTCCGAGGAAACCAAGAATCCGCGCCAGGTCGCTCCGCGCACCATCCTGACCGCGCTCGCGGTCTCCGCGCTCGGCGGCGGACTGTTGCTGCTCGGGGCACTGATGGCCGCGCCGAGCCTGGACGACGGTGCGCTGTCCACCGAGGGGCTGGCCTATGTGCTGACCTCGAAGCTCGACAGCCCCGCGGGCAAGGTCCTGCTCGGCTGCGTCGCGGTGGCGATCACGGTGTGCACCTTGGCAATTCAGACCGCGGGCTCGCGCCTGATGTTCTCGATGGCGCGTGATGGCAAGTTGCCCTTCGCCCGTCGCCTGGCCGCGGTGCATCCCCGTTTCGGCACTCCGGTGCTGCCCTCGGTGGTCATCGGTGTGCTCGGCATCGGCCTGCTCGTGCTCAACCTCGGCAATGCCGCCATCTTCGCCACCCTGGCCAGCGTGTGCATCGTGACGCTCTATCTCGCATATCTGCTGGTCACGGTGCCGCTGCTGGTCCGGCGGATCCGGGGCTGGGACAGCGATTCCGCACTGTTCAGCCTGGGCCGCTTCGGCATTGCGGTCAACGCACTCGCGGTGGTCTGGGGCATCGCGATGGCGGTGAACCTGGCCTGGCCGCGGGCCGAGGTCTACACACCCAACGGCGGTGGCTGGTGGATGCTCTGGGCCGCACCACTTTTCGTGCTCGTGGTGATGGCCGTCGGTGTTGTCGTGCACCGCATGGTCAATGCGAGGCCGAACACCGAAAGCCTCGAACCAGCAGCTCAACCGGCCTGACCGAGCGGTGCGCGCCGGTGGGCCGAATACCCGCCGCCGCGCACCCTCGCGACCGCGTGAAACAACTCCCGCACCGCACCCGGCCGCTCGAGGCACGCGCGCACCACGCCAGACCGGCGGCGACCACGGAATACACGCTCCGCCATCGACAACCGACCTACGCCAGCCCATCCGCCCACTGCTCCGTGCGAGCACAGCCGCTGCACCGAGCGACGGTTCGGTCGCCCGAAGTAGCGCACTGAAAGACATCCCAGGAGCTTGAATGTCAAGCAGCAGTGGTTTTCTCGACATGGTGGGGCCATGCCGTGGCCTCGTTGTAGAGGGTTCCGGTTTTGAGGCAGCCGTGCAGGATGCCCACGAGCCGGTTGGCGAGTTGACGCAGGGCGGCGTTGTGGCCGACACCGCGGGCTCGCTGGCGGTCGTAGTAGGCGCGGGCCCCCGGGGACCACAGCATCGCGGTGAACGCTTGTGTGGTGAGGGCGTCGATGAGCCGGTCGTTGTGCACGAACCGGGCCAGGGCGACTTTCTTCTTGCCGGACGCGCGGGTGATCGGGGAGGTGCCCGCGTAGTTCTTGCGGGCTTTGGCGCTGGCGTAGCGGTTGGGGTCGTCGCCGAACTCTGCGAGCACCCGGGCACCGAGGACCGGTCCCAGACCTGGCTGGGACAAGATGATCTCAGCGGCCGGGTGCTTCCCAAAATGGGCCTCGACCTGCCCTTGCAAGACCTTGATCTGAGTGTTGAGGACGGTCAGAACCGCCAGCAGCGCCTGCACCGACGCGGCGTAGGCCTCGGACACGACCTCGGGCTGGCCGAGCTGGGCGCAGCGCAGTGCGGTCTGGATGGCTGCGGCTTTGTCCGCGATGTCGCGGCGGCGCGCCCGTTTCAACGCGGCGCTGATCTGGGTGATCGTCAGCCGGGCCGCCTGAGCCGGGGTAGGAGCCTTGGCGAGCAGTTCCAGGGTGTCAGCGGCGTCCAAGTCGTCGAAAGCGACCAGCGCGGCGGGGAAGTAGTCACGCAGTGCGTGCCGCAACCGCTGGGTGTGGCGAGTGCGTTCCCAGATCATCGTCTTGTGGGTACGGGCCACGACCTTCACGGCCTCGACACGTGCGGAATCCCCAGCGACAGGCCTCAATTCATGCGAGTGGGTGCGGACCATATCCGCCAGCACGTGAGCGTCGCCGGCGTCGCTCTTGGCGCCGGAGACCCCCAACCGGTCACGGAAGCGGGCCGCCTGCAACGGGTTCACCGCCAGCACCGTGTATCCGGCAGCAACCAGCGCCCCAACCCAGGGACCTCGGTCGGTTTCGATCCCGACCAGTACCTCGGCCTCGCCGGCGTCGTCGCCGACCAAGTCCCCAACGATCGCATGCAACCGCGCCATCTCGGTCACGCCCTCGGACAGGCGTGCCTTGGCCAGCCGCCGACCGGAACCGTCCATAACCTCCACATCGTGATGATCCTCGGCCCAGTCGTCCCCAACGAACAGTCTCAACAATCCTCCCGTTCTCGATGCCGATCACCGTCGAGCAGCCAGCGAGAGAACCGTCAGCGACCTAATCAAGCAGTGCTCACATCACCACGAACGGGCACGACATCCCAGCAGCGATCAACTCTCCCGGCCTACCGGCAGGGGCACGGTCTTTCAGCAGGACTCAACGTCCAGGACCACAGAGTGCTCACCCACCGGTCGGCTACCACCAAGGAGTTTGCCGGATGGCTCACTCCCAGAACTGATTAGGATCAACGATGACCAGCACAGCCTCGACCACTGGAGCGCGGGCCCATGCCCGGGCGCAAGCGGCCGTCGCGGAGATCGCGGGGCCGGAGCTGCCCGATGATGTCGCGGCGGCGAAGATCACCTTCGCGCAGCGGATTCCGGGCGGTGGGTGCGCGAATGTCGTGCTCGGTCGCGGGACCAGGATTCGGATACGCGATGTGGCCGGTGCCGCGTGCGCACACCTGCTGCTGCTGCGCGCCGACGCACGGTGGGAGCGGCTCAATGTCGCCGACACCGTGAAGGTTCCATGGCAGGCCTATCTCGGCACCGGACATCCGCTGCTCTCGGATCAGGGCCGGGTGCTGGCCACCATCGTCGCCGATACCTCCGGCCACCACGACACGCTGTGCGGACCGACGCCGCAGGCGCGCGGGCTGCTGCGGCTGGCGGGAGCCAAACAGGGCCTCGAGCCGCGGGATATCGCGCCGACCGTGGCCTTCTTCCGCGGCGTACGCGTCGAATCCGATGGCGCGCTGACCGCGACCGGCAGTGCCGCGCCGGGCGCCTCGGTCGACCTGCTCGTCCACCTGCCGGTGGTCCTGCTCATCGCGAACACCGCGCATCCGCTCGATGACCGGCCCGCGACCGACCTCGATCTCCTCACCTGGTCCGCGCCGGAAGAGCTGGCCGAACACCATAATTCCGACCCGGAGTATCTGCGGGCGGTCGAGAACACCGAACAGGCCTGGACGGCCGCGACTCTGGAGGTAGGGGCATGACCTCGGCACCGACCCGCACCATCGTGCTCGACGAAACCGTGCCAGCACGCGCGCCATGGTCGACTGTGGTTCGCGCGGGTGATCAGCTCGAAATCATCGACCTGCACGGCAATCAGGCCGTCGACTGTCTGCTGTACTCGGCCGCCGACCACACCGACCGCTACAGCGCGCAGGCCACCATCACCGCGCAGCGCAATATCTTCCTCGGCAGCGGCAGTGTGCTGCGCACCGATGCGGGCACCGCGCTGATGACCGTCGTCGCCGATGAAGTCGGCAATCACGACACCATCGCGGGCGCCTGCTCCCAGGAGTCGAATACGCTGCGCTACGGCCACCACACCCGCCACCAGCACGCCTGCGTGGAGAACTTCCTGTCCGAGGCGCTGAAATGGGGTCTCGGCAAACGGGATCTGGTCTCGAATATCAACTGGTTCATGAATGTTCCGGTCGAGGCCGACGGCACCCTGGGCATTGTCGACGGACTGTCCGCTCCCGGAAAGAAGGTCACCCTCCGCGCGGAGATCGACACCCTGGTGCTGGTGTCGAACTGCCCGCAGATCAACAACCCCTGCAATGGCTTCGATCCCACGCCGGTGCGCATGGTGGTGACCCGATGACCGTGACCAACTTGTCGGCGACGGGTGCGGCGAATACGGTCGGGCCGTCGGATCTGCATACCGACCAGCGATTTCATCCGGTCAGCGAACAGTTCAGGACGCACATCGGTGTCGACGCGTCCGAAACCATGTCCGCCGCGACCGGCGACGCCACGGCACAGATCGAGGTCTTGCGGGCGGGAATGCTGACCACCGTGCAGGATTGGCCGGGACGTATCGGGTACTGGCATATCGGGGTACCCCCGTCGGGGCCGATGGACGACCTGTCGTTTCGACTCGGCAATCGAGTGCTCGGCAATGCCGAGGGTGCGGCGGGACTGGAATGCACCCTCGGCGGCCCCGCGCTGAAATTCTCCGCACCGACCTGGGTGTGCGTCACCGGCGCGCCGACCGATGTCACCGTGAACGGGACCGCCGTGCGGCAGTGGCGGACCGTGCTGGTTCCGGCGGGCGGGGTGCTAGATATCGGCGCGGTGCGCGGTCCGGGCATGCGCTGCTATGTATTGCTCGCGGGCGGCCTCGAACTTCCCGAATATCTCGGCAGCACAGCCACTTTCACGCTCGGCAAATTCGGCGGCAGCAAGGGCGAGGCCTTGCGGGCGGGTGACACGCTGGAGCTGGGCCCGCACGTCGGTCGGATCGCGAAGGCGGTGCCGATGGAGCAGCAGCCGGTGCTGTCGCGGCGCTGGGAACTGGCGGTTACCGAGGGGCCGCACGGCGCACCGGAGTTCTTCACACGCAAGGACTTCGACACCATTGTCGGCACCGACTACGAAGTGCACTTCAATTCCGATCGCACCGGTGTGCGGCTGATCGGCCCGAAACCCGAGTGGGCCAGGACCGATGGCGGCGAGGCTGGCCTGCATCCGTCGAATATCCATGACACCCCGTATTCGGTTGGAGCACTGGACTTCACCGGTGATACCCCGATCCTGCTCGGCCCCGACGGCCCTAGCCTCGGCGGTTTCGTCTGCCCGGTGACCGTCGTCGCCGCCGACCGGTGGAAGCTCGGCCAACTCTGCCCCGGCGATACCGTGCGCTTCGTTGCGATCCGTGCCGAGCACGCCGCCTCGATACGGGAACTCGGTCCGGCTCGGCGCGCGGCCTGGCCCGCCGTGCTGTCCCCCGGTGGCAACGGCGATGACGGCGTATTGCGCCGCGCCGATGCCGACGACGAGATCGGCGTGACCTACCGCCGCCAAGGCGATGACGGCGTACTCGTCGAATACGGCACCATGACACTGGATCTCGGCCTGCGCGCCCGGGTGCACGCCCTACACCAACATCTGCTCGCGCTCGACCTACGCGGGGTGACCGAACTGACGCCGGGGGTGCGCTCCCTCCAGATCCGGGTGGATCCGGCGATTCTGCCGGTGCGCGCGCTGCTGGACCTACTGGCCGAGGCCGAAGCGCACATCCCCGCCGCCGATCAACTCGTGGTACCGAGTCGCACCGTTCATCTGCCGCTGTCCTGGGACGACCCGTCGACGCGCGAGGCCATCACCCGCTATATGCACGGCGTGCGCGCCGATGCCCCCTGGTGTCCGTGGAATATCGAATTCATCCGGCGAATGAACGGATCGGCCTCGGTGCGGGAGGTGTACGACACCGTTTTCGGCGCCGAATACCTGGTGCTCGGCCTCGGCGACGTCTACCTCGGCGCGCCGGTCGCGACGCCGACCGATCCGCGCCACCGCCTGGTCACCACGAAATACAATCCGGCCCGCACCTGGACTCCCGAGAACGCCGTCGGCATCGGCGGGGCCTACCTGTGCATCTACGGTATGGAGGGTCCGGGCGGCTACCAGTTCGTCGGCCGCACCACCCAGGTATGGAACCACCACCACTGCGACAACGACGAATCCCCCTGGCTCCTCCGCTATTTCGACCGGATCCGCTGGTACCCCGTCGAAGCCGACGAACTTCTCGACCTGCGCGCCGATTTCGCGGCGGGAAAGGTCGAGGTGCGGGCCGAGGACGGGGAGTTCGCCCTCGCCGACTACCGGAAGTTCCTGTCCGACAACGCCGAATCCATCGATGAGTTCCGCGTGCGGCAGGCCGATGCGTTCGCCGCCGAACGCGACTCCTGGCGGCAGGCGGGCGAACTCCCGGCCTGACCGGTATTACCAGCCGAAAAGCTCGGCCATATCGATGGACTCGTCATCCCAGGCTTGCTCGATATGGCGGCGCTCGGCCTCCGGCAGCTCCGGTGACCAGCCGCAGCGCCGCCAGAAGTCCTCTCGATGTTCCGGAGTAATCCTTCTCGGCTCGCTCATGGCGCTCACCCCTGCGTTGCCGCGGTCCCGCTGCCTTTTGATTGTGGGCCTGTTCCGGCCGCGACATGCCGGAACAGGCCCATGTTTTCAGCGCAGATCGCGGAAGAACTCGCGGATATCGTTGGTCAGTATTACTGGTTCCTCCAATGCCGCGAAGTGTCCGCCGTGATCCACATCGATCCAGCGGGTGATGGTGTTCTCGGGCTCGCTATAGCGTCGAATGCAGACATCGTGGGCGAACAGGATGGCCGCGGTCGGCACGCCGGAGTTCGGCCGCGGCGTACCCCAGGAGCCGCCATTCGCGTACCCGACATAGGCGGCCGAGCCCGCGGTGCCATTGAGCCAGTACAACATGACATTCGTCAGCAGCCGGTCCCGGTCGATGATCTTGTCCGGGTCCACATTTCGCGGATGCGTCCACTCCCGGAACTTGTCCATGATCCAGGCCAGTTGGCCGACCGGGGAATCGGTCAGGCCGTAGGCCAAGGTCTGCGGACGGGTCGACTGGATGGCGATATAGCCGAATTCCTCCTGCATGAACGCCGCGATTCGGCGAATGCGGTCGCGTTCCAGATCGGTCAGGCTGGCCAGTTCGTCCTCGGAGAGCTGCTGCGTCGGAATCGGTCCCGGCCCGCCGCTGGTGTGCACGCCGACAACGTTTTTCGGCGCCACCCGGCCGACCTGCGGACTCACCGACCCACCGAGATCGCCGCCCTGTGTGCCGTAGCGCTCGTAGCCGAGTCGGCGCATGAGCTCGGCCCATGCCTCGCCGATCCGCGCGATGGACCAACCCGCCTCGGAAACGGGTCCGGAGAAACCGAAGCCGGGCAGCGATGGAATGACCAGGTGGAAGGCGTCGGCCGGATCGCCGCCGTGGGCGCGCGGGTCGGTGAGCGGTCCGATCATGTCGAGGAATTCGACGATCGAACCGGGCCAACCGTGCGTCATCAGCAGCGGGAGCGCATCGGGCTCGGGCGAGCGGACGTGCAGGAAGTGGATGCGCTGTCCGTCGATCTCCGTTGTGAATTGCGGATAGCTGTTGAGCTGGGCCTCGGCGGCGCGCCAGTCGTATTCGGTGCGCCAGTAATCGACCAGTTCGCGCAGCCAGGTGGTCGGCACGCCGGTATCCCAGCCGTCGCCGGGCAGCGGTGCGGGCCACCGCGCGTTGTCGAGACGATTGCGCAGGTCATCGAGCTGCTGCTGCGGGATTTCGATGCGGAACGGAGTGATCTCTGTGCTCATGAGAACCACATTATGAGCCACCTAGGACAGCTTCGGCCCTAGGTCTGCGGCAGACTTCAGCCATGTTGGAAACCTCCGCGCGCCTGCTGCGATTGCTATCGCTATTGCAGACGCCCCGCGATTGGACCGGCACCGAACTCGCCGAACGACTCGAGGTCGATGTGCGCACGGTGCGCCGGGATATCGACAAGTTGCGTAACCTCGGCTACCCGGTGGACGCCACCGCCGGTGTCGCGGGCTATCGCCTCGGCGCTGGTGCGAAGCTGCCGCCGCTGCTGCTGGACGACGATGAGGCGGTGGCCGTGGCCGTCGGACTGCGCACCGCGGCGGGCGGCACCATCGCGGGCATCGAGGACAGCTCATTGCGCGCGCTCACCAAGCTGGAGCAGGTGCTGCCGTCACGGCTGCGCCACCGGATCAGCCTGCTCCAATCCGTCACCGTCACTGTGCCGTCCGCCGGACCCACTGTCGACCCCGATGTGCTGACCGCCGTCGCCGGCGCCATCCGCGACAGCCACCGCCTGCGCTTCGACTACCGAACCCACAGCGGCAGCACATCATTGCGCACCGCCGAACCGCACCGCCTGGTCCACAGCGGCCGCCGCTGGTACCTCGTCGGCTGGGATATCGACCGCGCGGACTGGCGCACCTATCGCGTCGACCGCCTGCACCCCCGCATCCCCACCGGCCCCCGGTTCACACCGCGCGAACCGCCGGAAGCCGATCTGGCCCACTACATCACCAACGGCACAACGACTTCCCCTTACCGCTACACCGCCCGCGTCACCCTGCTGGTACCCGCCCAGGTCGCGGCCGAGCGCATCGCACCGACCGTCGGCGTCATCGAGGCGATCGACGACCGATCCTGCCTACTCCGTACCGGTGCCAACTCCCTGGACGAACTCGCCATCTACCTGGCGACTTTCGGATTCGCCTGCCGAATCCACGAACCCCCGGAACTCATCACCCATATCCGTGAGCTCACCAACCGCCTCACCGAAGCCATCGCCTAGGGGGCGGATCGAAACGGCCGCGACGGCCTCGATCTCGACAAGCGCCCGGGGCACGGCGACCTTGGCGACAGTAACCGGCGGGCGGATTCGGCCCGCCCGCGCACCTCACCGAATGCCGCGATCCGAGTCCTGGCGGACGGCCCGTCCCCGAGATACCGACGCCCCGGACCATCTCCTCAGACGAGGATGACCGTTTTTCCCTGGGCGTGGCCCTGGGCAACGTGCGCTACCGCAATGGCGGCGTCGGACAGCGGATGGCGGCCTTCGATCAATGGCTTCAATTCACCGCGCTCGGCGAGGTCCGACAGGAAGGCCAGGTCGGCGCTGCGGGGACGCATGAGCAGTGGACGTAACGTCTGGGTGGCAAAGATATTGGCGAGCAATACTTTTGCGATCCAGGTGATCGGGCCGAGCCAGTTGCCGCCGGGCGCGCCCGCCGAGGAGACGAAGACACCCTTGGGGGTGAGGACGCGTCGGCAGTCGGCCAGCGAACGGTTGCCGATCAGATCCAGGATGACGTCGTAGCGGTGCTGTTGGCGGGCGAAATCCTCAGTGGTGTAGTCGATCACCCGGTCGGCGCCGAGGGTGCGGACGATCTCCCGGTGGCGGGTACTGCAGACCGCGGCCACTTCCGCGCCGAGGGCCTTGGCGATCTGAACGGCGAAGGTGCCGACGCCGCCGGAGGCACCGTTGACCAGCACGGACTGACCGGCCCGCAACTGTCCGACCGCGCGCAATCCCTGCAGTGCGGTCATACCCCCATCCGGTAGGGCGGCGGCATCGTCGAAGGTGAACCCGGCCGGTTTGGGCGCGAGAGTATCCACCGGGACGCGAACGTATTCGGCGAATGCGCCGGATACCACCGCGCCGTAGACCTCGTCACCGATGTGAAAGGTCCGCACATCGGGTCCCAGCGCGACCACTTCGCCCGCCAGATCATGTCCGATGACCCGGTACTTGGGGCGACGAATACCGAAGCCCAGCAGGCGAATCAGATAAGGCTTCCCGGTGAGCAGGTGGACATCGCCTTGGCACACCGCCGCGGCACGCACCCGGACCAGCACCTCGCCGGAGCCGGGTTCCGGACGATCCACCACCTCCGCCCGGAGCACCTCGCTGGAACCGTACTTCGGGGCCACGATCGCGTTCATCGTCGCCACCCCGCCGTTCGACCGGACCGCCCGCGCTTGCGACATAAGACTTCCTCACCTGCGATTTCCGCCGTACTTACAGTGTAAGTGCGATACCGAGGACGGTACGCTTACGGCGTAAGTACGTCAAGGAGGGACCGATGGCCGACAAGCCCGCCAGCGCGACCCGCACGCCACTGAACCGGGATCGCGTGCTGCGCACCGCCGTCCAGTTCGCCGACGAGCACGGGCTCACCGCGCTGTCCATGCGCAAGCTCGCGCAGGTGTTGGGTGTCGAGGCGATGTCGCTCTACAACCACGTCAGGAATAAGGACGATCTGCTCGATGGCATCGTCGACCTGGTCGTGGCGGAGATCGAGGCCCCCGCGATCGGCGGCGACTGGAAGTCGGCGCTGCGCAAGCGCGCCACCTCGGCGCACGAAATGCTGCGGCGGCACCCCTGGGCCACCGGCCTCATCGGCTCCCGGATCAATGTCGGTCCGGCCATGCTGCACTACATCGATGCCACAGTCGGCTGTCTACTCGCGGCGGGCTTCACCTATCAGCAGGCCGACCGGGCCTGGAACGCGCTCGACAGCCACATCTACGGATTCACCCTGCAGGAGCAGAATTTTCCGCTGGAGCCCGCCGAATACGCCTCCGCCGCAGCGCAATTCCTGCCGCTCATTCCGGCCGAGGAATACCCGCATATGAACGCGCTCGCCGAGCGCGTCATCGCGGGCACCCACAACGGCGTGGCCGATTTCGATTTCGGCCTCGAACTGATCCTCGACGGTTTGGAACGGCTCAGGAGCGTGTGATCAGACGCCCAGCGCTTCGATGACCAGCTCGGCCGCCGCCGCACCCGAATACTGCTGTTGACCGGTGATCAGGTTGCCGTCGCGCACGGCGTGCGGCTTGAAGCGGCTCGCCACAATGAAATTGGTGTCGTCGAGTTTGTGTGCCTCGTCCTCGATACGGAAGGGCTGGATGGTCCGGCCGACGAACTGGTCGGCGTAGTCCTCCTCGGAATTGGCGAAGCCGGTCCAGGTGCGGCCGTTGACCACCAAATTCCCGTCCGGAAGTGTCGCCTTCAGCAGCACACAGGTCGCGTGGCACACCACCGCGACCACCCGGTTGGCCGCGACCCGTGATGCCACCAGGTCGTGAATGCGCACGTCATCGATGAACGTGTACATCGGCGCCTGCCCGCCCACCAGGAATACCGCGTCGTATTCGTCGGGGTCGACGGTGTCGAGGGCTTGGGTATTCGCGACCAAGGCGGCATGTTTCGGGGAGGACAGGAAGCCGAGGCTGATCAGATCATCGGCGCTGTAGCCGGTTTCGTCGCGCGGGTCGCTCCAGGAGTCGGCGACCAGCGCGCCGCCGTCCGGGCTGGCGATATCGACCTGGTAGCCGTGTTCGATGAATTCCCAGTAGGGATGGGAGAGTTCGGCCCACCAGAATCCGATGGGCCAGCCGGTCTGCCGGGACACCGACGGATTCGAGGCCACGATCAGCACTCGTTTGGGCTTGTCCGGGTTCAGTACATCGACTGATGCGCTCACCGATTACACCTTTCGTCCGGGTCGGGCGGTTCGTCGCCCGCGCGGACCATTGTGCAGTCCGATCGGACCCCCGGCTCGTCAGTTCACTGAGAGCCGAATCCTTTGCCGGGAAACGCATTTCGGTGATCTAGTCGGATTCATGCATGGTCGCCTGCGGACTGACCCGGTCGCGAATGGTGCGCAGTCCGGCGACGAAGGCGTCGAGTTGGTCCGGGGTCAGCAGACCGGTGAACCAGCGCTCGATGACCTCGAGATATTCGGGCAGTACGCGCGCCAACCGGGTCGCACCGGCCGCGGTGAGTACGGCATAGGAGCTGCGGCGGTCCGCGGGATCGAGTTCGCGGCACACGAATCCATTGCGCTGCAGCCGGTCGACGAGCCGGGTGACACCGCTGGTCGACAGATTCGTCTGGGCGGCGAGATCGGTCATCCGCAGTCGCCGCCCCGGTGAGCGACTCAGTCGCATCAGCGCATTGACATCGAGGCCGGACAGACCGTGCTTCTTCCAGGTCGGTTCCAATTTGCCGACCAGACCGTCGTAGGCCTCGTAGAGCAGGCCCATGATGGTCAGTCGGGGGTCATCGAAGAGGTCTGTCGTGTCCACGGCTCCGAGCGTAGCCGATGATAGTTGCGTTGAGGATAGTTGACATGAGGAATACCTCTGGCTAAGTTGTTGTCAGCGCAATATTCCTCACGGCAACAAAATGGAGATTCAGATGACTGGCACGCTGCGTTGGGTCGCGGGATTCCGTTCCACCCTGGTCGATCCCGCCGAGCGGATCCGTTTCGCGGAGCCGCGCGACTTCGCCGATCACACGGTGCGCCAGGTGCTGCACCTGGTCGGCGGGGGCGAGCAACTGCGGGTGCGCCTGACCAACCGCTACGGTTCGGCGCCGGTGACAATCGGATCGGCGCGCATCGCGGTGCGCAAGTCGGGCGAGGAAATCGTGGCGGAGACCGATACCGAACTGCGCTTCGACGGCAAGGCGGGCACGACCATCCCCGCTGGTGCCGACATCATCAGCGACCCGGTCGATTTCGCGGTCGCGGCGGGCGCCGATCTCGCGCTGAGTCTGCACCTGCCCGAGGCGACCGAGCTGGCCCCCTTCTCGCAGCTGCCGATGGAACCCAGCTACGTGACGACCGGCGACCAGACCTCCGCACTCGCGCTGCCGGACGCCGAACAGACCACCTCACGCTTCTACGTGACCGGTGTCGATGTGCTGACGACGAGCACCGACCCGATCGTCGTCGCATTCGGCGACTCCTGGTTCGAGGGCGTCGGCTCGACCTCGGGCGCGAACCGTCGCTCGGTCGACATCCTCAACGAACGCCTCATCTCCGGCTGGGTGCTCAACCAGGGCATCGGCGGAAACCGCCTGCTCACCGCTCAGGTCGGCGAGCACGGCCTCGCCCGTTTCGACCGCGATGTCCTCGCCGTCCCCGGGGTGACGCACGTGGTGCTGAACTTCGGCATCAACGACCTCATCCTCGACAACCACACCTCCCCCGCAGACGAGCTGATCGCCGGGTTCACCGCCCTCGCCGAACGCGCACGCGCCGCCGGACTGAAGGTGTACGCGAACACCATCGGCCCCTTTGCCGGAGTGATCTATCCGGACCTCAATGTCGAGGAGGGGCTGCGGGTTCGTCCTGCCGTCAACGAATGGCTGCGCACCACAGACGTTTTCGACGGCGTTTTCGATGTGGCGCCCGCCGTGGCAGACCCCCAGAACCCCGACTTCATCCGCCCCGACCTGGATTCCGGCGACGGCCTGCACCTCAATGACGCTGGCGCGCTGATCATGGGCGAAACCATGACACTTCCTGGCCTCACCCGCTGAACCACCACCCCCTGGTACCGGCACGAAATCCTGCAGGTACCAACCTTCCGCCCGTTGCCAGGAAATCACCTACACAGCAAGGCCATTTAACTCCGCGCCGGGCGCCCTCCAGATCATGGCCTGCCCCAGAAACGCGCGCCCACACCTCAGGCGACGGCGAGAAGCCAACGCTCACCCATCTGACAACCCGAGAATGCGCTGGTGCAGGGGTGTTCTCGACGTTTGCCTGGGTGGCGCATGGTGATCGCTCGTCCAGGACGCCCCCTGGGGGCGAGCTGGGGTGGGACGGCGCGCGGGGGCTCGAGGGGGCACCGTCCAAAGCGGGCTAAGGCCTGAGACCGCGCAGGACAATTTCGAGCCCGAGGCGGAATTCTGTTGCGGGGTCGATGTTCTGGGCGTCGGTGGCGGTTTCGGCAAGGAGGGGGTAGGTGTCCGGGGGGAGTTGGGTCATGGTGGTGGTGCCCGGGCCGGAGAGGGGGCCGTAGTGCTCGTTCTGGAGGTAGCCGACGAGGAAGGCCATGAGGGTGCGTTGGGCCAGGACTCGGGCTGGGCCGGTGAAGCCTGCGTCGGTGAGGATCGTGAGCATTGCCTCGATCGAGCGCAGGCTGGCAGGGGAAGACTGGCGGTGGCCCACTACGAGTGGGACGGCTGCGGGGTGGGCGGAGATCGCGGTTCGCATGCGGTCCAGTAGGGCCGCGATGCGGTCGCGCCAATTCGGATCGGTCGGTGGGGTGAGGTCCATGGCGGCGAGGAGGTGGTCGACGACCAGCACCTCCAGTTCGTCGCGGTCGGCGACGTAGCGGTAGAGCCCCATGGTGGCGATGCGGAGTTCCTTCGCGACCGCGCGCATGGTGAGGCCGGACAGGCCGTCGCGATCCAGCACCGCGATGGCGGCGGCCGCGATGGCGGGGCTGGTCAGCGAGCGAGGGCGGGGCACGGGTTGACAGCGTACAAGGTACGCGCATACTTGGTCGTAGGCGTACGTCGTACACCTACGAAGGGAGTTTCCATGTCCTTGCCGACCACGGTGGCCGATCGGGCACTTGTCACCATCGCCGACCGCACGATTCAGATCCCCGATCAGGACTGCCTGATACACCTGCAGTTCCGCCGCTTCGCGGGATGCCCGATCTGCACCCTGCACCTGCGCTCGTTCGCCGTCCGCCACGATGAGATCCTGGCCGCGAACATCCGCGAGGTCGTCGTCTTCCATTCCAGCGCAGCGGAATTGCGCAAATACGAGGGCGACCTCCCCTTCGACCTGATCGCCGACCCGACCCGAATCCTCTACCGCGAGTTCGGCGTCGAATCCGCACCCCGCGCCCTACTCGACCCGCGCGCGTGGCCCACCATCATCCGCAGCGTCGTCATCGCGACCAAAGCAGTACTGCGCAAGGAAAAGCCCGCTCCCCCAGCCGAACCCGAGGGCGGCCGCCTCGGCCTCCCCGGCGATTTCCTCATCGCCCCCGACGGCCGGGTACTCGCAAGCAAACTCGGCAAACACGCCGACGACCAATGGTCGGTAGACGAACTACTCGCCCTCGTACCGGCCACCGAGCCGCGACATTGATCACCGAAGGCCCGAGGCGAGCAAGCACGCCGGTCCTCCCATGGCCGACTGATATCGTCCCCACCTCAGGGCATGAGTGACGCCGGATCCACTGTGAATTCGAAAGGACTGCGCAGGGTGACGGCATCTCCGGCCGCCACCCGATGCGTCGGTTCATAGGTGTCGTCCGCACCCAGGGCGTGGGCGAACAGAACTGGCGATGTTTCGTCGGGGAGTTGACCTTTGAACGGGTTGATCTCGACGCGCCAGTAGTTCGAGATACCCGCCGCGGCGTAGAGAACGGGCTTGACCATGCGGTCCTGCAAGGTCGTTGATTTGGAGACAACTTCGACGACCAGTTTCACCTGTTCGGCGGGGACGCCGCGGCTGTCCCAGTCGATCGGGCCGGTCGCCACCATCAAGTCGGGAATCGGCTCGTCATCGCCGATCAGCACTCCGACACCCTCCAGCACGACGTGACCGGGCGGCAGCACATCGTCGAGAGCGCGCACCAGCCATTTGATCAGCCACTGATGCCGTGGCTTGGGAGCAGCGTTAACGACGAGCTGGCCATTTAGTACCTCGTACCGTAATCCGTCTTCGGGGATGTGATCGAGATCCGCGGCAGTCCAATGGTCGGACCGGGGCACGGGCATTGCCATTGGAACCACCTCCAACCTGCTCTTACTGGAACGAACGCTGTCCGCTGACGCCGTCCGAGTCTAGCCCGGCAGCGCATGTCAGCGTCGTGTCAGCGGGGATGGGCATCGTGCTGGGCATGCCGGGGCATGCGGGGTACAGATCGGGAGACCTCGACGGCGTTGGCGAACAGGAACGGGAAGGGTATGACGATGTCCGATAGCGCGTTGAGCGAATTCGTTGAGGTTACGGCTTCGAAGTTCAGGGTTCCTGGGGTTGCGGTCGGGGTTTGGGTGGATGGGCGGGAGGTTTTCGCGACGCACGGTATGACGAGTGTGGCGAATCCGGTGGCGGTGGATCGGGACACGATGTTCGTGTTGGGGTCGGTGAGTAAGAGCTTTACTGCGACGGCGTTGATGCGGCTGGTTGCGGAGGGGAAGGTCGAGTTGGATGCGCCGGTGCGGCGGTATGTTCCGGAGCTGGTGCTCGCCGATGAGCAGGCGCCTGCGGAGATGACTGTGCTGTGCCCCTCGGCTTTCCTCGCTTCCAACACATGAATCGCTGGCCGCACATACCGCGGCGATATCAGGCATCGCGCTTGTTTCTGTGGCTGTCGCGCTGCTGACGGCGCTGCTGGTTCAGCGCACGCATATCGCGCGAGCGGTATCAGTGCTGCTGACGGCGCTCGCCGCATCCTCGTGTCTGTTGCAAGTCGCGAAGATCTACTTTGCCGCCGTCTGCCACCGGGATCTGGTTTCCAGGACCACGTGCTGGTCACTCCGCATGCCACGCTGGCGTATTTCAATATGCCGCTGGTGCTGACCTGATTCCTGAACCGCGAAAGCCGCTGCCACACAATGGCAACGGCCTTCGCGGTCTGGTCGCTGGGTAGATCGGCCAAGCGGCCGATCCGCCCACCTACTCCACAATTCTCCGATCCGTCCGCCGCGAGCTCCACGAATGCCGCATGCTCCTCGGCCAGCGGGCGTACCCGATCCGCGTAGGACACCGGATACGATGGCGCGGTGGCCAACTCGGTCTGCACCGTCGGAGCCCTTCGACACCTGCTGGTTCCTCGCGATGTGGACGGGTATGCGGGATCGTCCGCCAACAGCGGGGATAACTGTGCGCTGTGGACGAAGCTCGAGATTCCACCACCCTGGTCCGGCTCTCGTGGTAACGCTAACTATTGGGTGATCGGCCGAACCATGTACAACGGCGGCTTGAAGTTGTCCGATCGACAGTGGGCCAGCTTGGCGCGCAATGCTTCTGTTGCCGTGGGTTCGGTCGCGTGAGTCATTTCGATAACGCGGCGCACCGTGAGAGCGTCAACGCCGCGGGCGTCGGCGTCGGCAACGTATCTGTCGATGATGTCGAGCGTGTCTGGTGTGGGCATCTGAGGTCGCCGGCGGTGCGCCAGCCGCTCGCGCTCGATATCGATATCACTGTATCCGCGGCGTTCACGCAGCAACCGTTCGATCTCTTCGAGAGCGGAGGTCCGCGTGAGGAGCGCTGCCAGCGACGATTCCGCAAGGGTAGTGGCTGCAATCCGGTAGATGCGCGTAGCCGCATCGGTAACCTCGATGACGACACCGCGCTGGGTCTCGACGGAGCCGCGCCAGCCGTATGCAGCCACGGCCAGTAGGGCATTGGCCTCCGATGGGTGCCATGACCAGATGCTCGCGAATCCTTCCGCATCCCTGGCTATCAGGTCTCCAGCATTCTCCGCACCCAGAGCGTTCAACCTGCCGTCGAGTTCCGCTTGGGACAATTCGCCGTCGAGGCCGACACCGGCGACGAGCACCTGAGTCGGCAGCCCGGACGTGATTGCGGCGGCCAAGGCAACGGAGTCGGCGAGCGGGCTCCGCAACCCTTGCTCATTGCCAGTGGCCAGGATGTCGCCTCCCGTGTCGATCACCACGATCTCGTCAGCGTCGAAGGCGGCTGCTGCGTGACGGATCTGACGTGCGAGACCGTTCACCCCGGCCTCGATATCCATCAGGAGCAGCGGTTGCGCGACATGCTCCGCGAGGCGCGGGAGTGTCGACTTCCCGTCAGCGCGCAGGGCCGCCGTGGAGGGCACCTCGAAGACTCCGCCGTGGGCGATCAATCCGTGGAAGTCGGCCCGCGTCCTGGGGCCGGGTGCCGGGTCGATCATCAGCCGGTCCCATGAGTAGCTCATGATGGCTACCACGCCCAGAGCTGGCATTTTATCGGCGAGCATGGCCGCCGTGACCGCGTCGCCGCCCCCGCCCGCAGCGATCGCTACTGTCGTCATCGTCGTTCGCCAACCAATCCGCGACTCCTAAACTGGCCAGTGGCGTATGGTACTCAGACCAAGGATGAAGCGTTGCCCGAGATCGAAGAGGTACTTCCGAAATACCTGCAAATCGCAGGATACCTGCGGGATCAGATCGTTCGTGGCGACCTACCGCCAGGCGCGGAGGTCCCGTCCGAACGGGAACTGGCCGCCGCCTGGAACGTATCGCGGCCGACTGCAACCAAGGCCTTGCAGGCGTTGCGGCAGCAGGGATTGGTCGAATCACGCCGCGGGTCCGGCACGTTCGTCCGTGAACCGAACGCCGCGCCGCGAGCGCGCGAACGTTTCGAGCGCGCCGCGACGATGGGCACGATGTACTCGGACACTGAGCGTGTCGAGTTCCCGCTTGTCGGCAGAGTGGATGCGCCCGACTACGTCGCGACCGCGCTCGGGCTCGACGAGGGCAGCTCTGTCGTGCAGCGGCGGCGCGTCATTTACAACGAGGTGAGTGGCCCGACGGAGCTATCGACGTCGTGGTTTCCAGCGGCCTTCGCCGATTCCGCGCCGCGCCTGCTGGTCGCCGAGCGGATCCGGGGCGGCACTCTCCCGTATCTCGTCGACGTCCTCGGTATGCGCGCCGCCTATGCCCGTGACCAAGTGTGCGCTCGGCCCGCCAGCGATGACGAGCGAGCGGCACTCGATCTGCCGGATGCGTCACCGGCTTTGGCCTACTGGCTGGTGGCCTACGACTCCGACGACAGTCCGATTCAGTTCGATGAGGCGGTTTATCCGCCGCAACGATGGGCGTTCCGCCAGGAGTACCCGATAACCTTCTGACCGACATGGCAGTCTTCTCGGAATCTTTCCTGACTGAGCGAAGTGGCATGTGCCACCATCCAGAAAGCGGCATAATCCAGTTGTGACACAACGGAACCAACCTGGGAGCCCTCAATGCCAAACCATGCGCTACCGAATCGGGCCGTATCGTTCATTGGGCCGCAACGTCCGGTGTACTGCGATGCATCAGCCGAAGTGCTGATGCGCTACATCGATGCCCTCGCTGAGTGGGAGCCCCCAATCGAAGACGCTGTGCCTGTCACAGGCGGGGAACTAGGGCCGAATGCGATCGGTGTGGCCCGCTGGGGCAGCACAGCGGAGGGTGCGTCGACCGCGATGGAACTGAAACTGCTAGCCGCAGAACACAATTACCTCCTCGTCGAGGTCGTTGCGTTCGATGTCGACTCCCGCGCAGCGTCGCTGCTGTTATCGCAGCACATCGGAGATGCAGAAGCCGTCGCCGTACTCGCAGCCAGTCTCGACCAGGTCGGTGAGTTGAAGCGGGCGATCACTCTCGTGTGCGACCTGGTCACCCAGGAGCAGGTGTATCGGTGTGGTCATCAATGGCCGCCGACCCTGACCATCGTGGCTGGTGGCCAGTGATGCGCGACTTGACGCCGGAACTGCTGGCCGACACCCCCACCAGTCGATGCCTGTTCTATCGGCAGATCTGCGGGCTTGCGGCCGGAGTCGATCCCGCGAGCGGGCGGATCACGGTGCGGGTGGGCAGCGTATCCGCGGTCACCATGCCTGCCGACCTCGGCCAAATAATCAAGGCGCACATGCGAATTCGGCAGTACGCCCTCGGCCCGATCATCTCCCACCCACGCTCACAGCGATGGACCTTCATCGTCAGGCCAGACCTGCCCGACGACGTGCCATTGTTCTCAGAGTTGTTCCGGCTCAACGTGACTGTCGCTCGATTCGGCGCGCAGATCGCGTTGCCGTCGCCCACCGACCGGCACGCCGGACTGCGGATCTGGATCGAACCGCCCCGCGACACCTTACGGCCCTCCGGAGTCGCGGTGGTCGATGCGATCCGCGCGTGCGTCGGCATCCGTCCACCGGGAGCTGGCCGATGAGCAGCAGCCTGGAAACCGCCGCGGCAATCCCGCGTTATGAGTGAGCAGGTTTCGACTTCGCTGTCTGCCTCACCGCCGCGCTGATCTTTGTGGAGGACTGGCGCGATCACCACTACCCCGACGCAGTGACAGTGATTCCTGGACCCACCTGTGGCCTGCCGCGCCTGCCCAACGAACGGCTGTACCTCGAACCATGAATGGAACGGCAACCTCGTTGCACGTCAGCATCACTGCCCGGCTCCAAGCTACGCCCGGAACGGGCACCGCCCGCCAAATTATCACCAGAACAACGTAACTCGACATGAGCCCTGGGCCTTCCATGCCGGACTAGGGTGCTAGACCTCTGCATCAGATGCCGCCGGGGGTCGTCCGAACTACGGACCACCGTGTCCGATCAATACCTAGATTCCGTGGGGGAATCATGCAAACTGCTATCAAACGCCTGATCTTCGTGACCGCCGCCTGCGTCGCAGCCGTTATGGCCGCCATCGGACCAGCGGAGGCCGTCACCGTCCAGCAATGCGAGGAGGCGGGCGGCGTGGTCATCCGGTGCGCGGAGCAGCCCGTGACCAAGAACGACAAAATCGCCTGTCCAGCACCAGGCAAGACAATCCGACTGTGGTGTGTCGGGACGCGGTTCTACACCATGCCGGACGGATCCCCGATGGAGGTCTTCGATACCGGCGGCAACAGCAAGTACGGGCGATAGTCTCGATGCCATGACCTCACGATTTGGTTCCGTCACCACGATCACGGGGGCGAGCCCGGCTGTGATTTCGCTGCTTCGTCGCGCCGCGCAGGTGGCCGAACAACACGGCCGCAACGATCTGGCACCCGAGGATCTGCAAGTAGCCCTGCTGCAGGGCATCCCATGGTCGACACTCGAGGTGTGGTGGCCGCGGGTCGGCGGAAAACCGTTGCAGCGTGGTGTCATCAACGATTTCGATCCATCTGCGCCGCAGCAGGCGTTGACCTACACGGAATTGGTGGAGCTGGTGGCCTCGATGGTGCCTGGACCCGCCGGGCGTGACGAGCTGAACCCGGCAGAGCCGGTCACTGTCACCTACGAACTGTCAGGGCCGGATGCGGATAAATTCCGAGCCCAGATCGACGGGTCCGAATAACCCATCGAGAGACGAACAGGCGACCCGACCTAGTAGCTCTTGCTGCGGTTGCGTGCGAAAGCCGTTGCCATGCACTGGCAACGGCTTTCGCTGTCTCGTCACTAGGTTATCGGCCGATCGACCGATAAGACCGCCTACTCCACGATCACGATCCGCACATTCTCATCCGCCGCATCGGTCGGCTCGTCCACCGTGACGAACCAGTGGCTGACCTCGCCGTCGGCGAGATCGTCGGCGATCTCGTCGGCGCTGGGCAGTACCGAGAGGGCACCGGCGGTTGCCGAGGACACGAACTCCAGCAGGGCCGCACGTCCGGAGACCGCGGTGGTGAACGTCGTCGACTCGTAGTCGATCTCGTATTCCGAGCGCACCCGATCCGCCTGCGCCAGCGCCTCGGTCTGGCTGAGTGCCTGGACCGATCCGTCGGCCGTGAGTACCACGAAGGCCGCATGCTCCTCGGCCAGCGGGCGCACCCGGTCCGCGTAGGACACCGGATGCGATGGCGCGGAGGCCAACTCGGCCTGCACCGTCGGATCGCTGGGCACCAGCCAGTTGATCGGGCCGTCGACGGGTTCGAGGGTGATCCCGAAACCGGCTCCGGCGCAGACCATGTCGTCGACACTCAGATCACCGGCGAACAGGCAGGCGGCACCGGCCTTCTGGATGGCCCAGACCGCGACCACCGCATCCACCGAACGCGGCAGCGCGACCGCGATCACATCGCCGGGTCCGGCACCGCGCTCGATGAGCACCCGAGCCAGCTGTGAGGAACGGCGATCCAGCACGTGGTAGGCGATTTCGTCGCCGTCCACCAGCAGCGCGGGGGCCTCCGGATCCGCCTCGACGACCTCGCCGAGCACCTTCGACACCGTGCGCGCGCCGAGCCGGCCGACCGGCTCCGACGCGGGAGCCGTTGCCGCGATACCGGATTCGGCGAGCAGGCGAGCGCGCTCACCGGCGTCGAGGATATCGATATCGCCGACCAGTCCGTTCGGATCGCCGAGCAGCGCGTCGACCACCCGGATCAGCCTGGTGGACAGGGTTTCCACCTCATCGGCGGTGAACCGGCTGAGCAGGTACTCGAGGGTGAACTCCAGCTTGGACTCCGCGGTCACCTGCAGGGTCAGCGGGTAGTGCGTCGTGCTGTCGACACCGACATCGGCCACCGACATGCCGTCGATCGAACTCGCGGCCGCGATCGCCTCGCGATCGATCGGATACGACTCGAAGACCAGCAGGGTGTCGAACTGCGATCCGATTCCGGCGGCGCGCTGGATATCGGCGAGTCCGAGGTAGTGATGGTCGAGCAGTTCGGTCTGGTCGCGCTGCAACCGCTTCAGCTGATCGTCGATGGTCGCGCGGTCGTCGATTCGCACCCGGATCGGGAGCGTATTGATGAACAGGCCGACCATCGATTCCACACCCGGCAATTCGGCGGGCCGACCGGAAACCGTGGCACCGAACACCACATCGGCGCGGCCGGTGAGCCTGCCGAGCAGAATGCCCCAGGCCGCCTGCACCAGCGTGTTCACCGTGATGCCGAGTTCGGCGCAGTGCTTGGTGAGCTGGCGGGTGCGGTCGGCGTCGATCTCGGTGACCAGCTTGCCGGTCTCGTAGGTCTCGGCCGTCCGGGCGGGCGTCGCCAATTCGGTCGGCTCGGTCGCACCGTCGAAGGCCCCGGCCCAGATCCGCAGCGACGCGTCCTGGTCGCGGGTGGCGAGCCAGTCCAGGAAGTCGCGGTAGGAGGAGACCTGCGGCAGCGCCGACTGATCGCCACGCGTCGCGTAGAGCACCAGCAGATCCCGCATGAGCAGCGGCATCGACCAGCCATCGACCAGCACGTGGTGGGTGGTGATGGCCAGCGACCACTCCTCGGCGGCGGTGCGCAACAGCGTGTAGCGCACCAGCGGCGGCGCGGACATATCGAAGCGATCCGCATGCTCCGCCTCGATCCGCCGCCGCAGTTCCTCGGCCCGCTCGGCCTCCGGCAGATCGGTGAGATCCACCACGCGCCACGGCACTTCGAGTCGATCGAGCACGACCTGCATCGCCTGGCCCATGGCATCGGTGACGAAGGCGGTGCGCAGGTTCGGGTACCGATCCAGGATCGCCTGCGCGGCCGCGTGCAGCCGGTCGATGTCCACCGTTCCGGCCAGTCGCACCACGGCCTGCATGGTGTAGACGTCCACGGTGGCCGTGGTCATCAGCGCGTGGAAGAGCAGACCGGACTGCAGCGGCGAAACGGGCCACACATCGGTGAGACCGCGGTAGGTCCGCTCCCACAGGTCGATATCGGACTGGCCGACCCGCACCAGCGGCAGATCCGACGGTGTGTGCCCACCGGCATCCGGGCGCTGTGCGTGCTCGGCCAGCGCGGTCAGTGCGGTGACCCACAGATCCGCCAGCTCCTGCACCCGCTCCGGGCCGAGCAGGCCCACCGGGAATTCGAAGGTGGCCAGCAGACGCGGGCCAGCGTCCTCATCGCCCACGGTGACGGTGATATCGACCGCACCGTTGGCGGGCATATCGGCGGCGCGCTCGGTCTTGATCACCGCGTCCTGATACCGGAAGCTCACCTGACCCACCTGCGGCAGATGCAGCAGACCGTGGCCGGCGCCCTGATCCGGCACCGCGAGCAGTTGCTCCTTCACCGACTTGACGATGGCGCCCGCGGCGCTGCCGCCGCTGAACGCATCGGCCAGATCGATATCGCCAAGGCCGAGTCGGGCCGGATAGGTGGTGGTGAAAGCACCGACCGTGCGCGACAATTCCGCGTCGCGGACCGCCGCGCGCCCATCGCCATCGAGCCGGATCAGCACATCCGATCCGTGCTGTTCGCCGCGCCAGCGCACCAGCGCCATGGCCAAGGCCGCAAGCAGCCCGTCGGACACACCGCCGTGGAACCGCGCCGGCACGGTGGTGAGCGCGACCTCGGAGACCGCCGTCGGCACCTCGACCCGAACCCGCCGCACCGAGGCGACGGTATCCTGCGCGGGATCGAAGGTGCGCGCGCCCAGCAGCGGATCCGGCGTCGCCGAAACCTCGTGCCAGAACGGCAGTTCGGCGGCACGGGCACTGGCCTCATCGGTCAGGCCGTAGGCCCAGCGCCGCAGTGAGGTGCCGACCTCCGGCAGCGCGACCGGCTCGGCCGCGACCAGATCGCGCAGATCCGTGGCCACCACACCGAGGGATTTCGGGTCGGCCGCGAAGGCGTGCACCACGACCAGCACGAAATTGCCGCCGTCGACCTTATCCGCGGTAATGCGTACGAACTGCACCATCACACCGTTGGCCGGATCGAGACGATCCGCCGCGGCGGCGCGTTCGTTATCGGCGAGCCGCATGAGCTCGTCATAGCCGTAGTCCTCGGTCAGGGTGGCGTCGACCGAAACCTCGTGCACCAGCGCATCGATATCGACGGTGCCGCGCTCGAGCGCCGCGAATGTCGCGCCATCGCCCACCTGACGCAATCGGGTGCGCAGGGCGTCGTGCCTGTCGACGATCGTGGCGATCGCCGCGCGCAGTCCGTCGCGATCAAGTTCGCTCGGCAGGGCCACCGTCGCCTCATGGGAGAGGCGCTGGTAGGACGTGCCACTGGCCAGCACGGCCGCGATGCTCGGCGGCAGCGGGATTTCACCGACGCCGCCACCGGGCAGCTCCGCCATCGTCGGGCGCAGCTCGGCGGTCGAGGTGGCGATCGCCGCGAGTCCGGCAACGCTGCGCTGATCGAAGACATCGCGCACGGAGAACACCACGCCCAGCGCCTTCGCCCGCGATACCAACTGGATCGACAGGATGCTGTTACCGCCGAGGGCGAAGAAGTCGTCATCGGCGCCGATCCGCTCGATACCCAGCACATCGGCGAACACACCGGCCACGATCTGCTCCACCGGCGAGACCGGCGCGCGGAATGCGGCATGTTCGAAGGTGGGCTGCGGCAGCGCATTTCGATCGAGCTTGCCATTGGCGTTGAGCGGCAACGCTTCCAGCGCCAGGAAGGCACTCGGCACCATATAGGACGGCAGCTCCGCCGCCAGCGCCGACTGCAGTGCGCGCTTATCGAGTTCACCGGCGGTCGGCACGACATAGGCGACGAGGCGGTCGCCGAGCGCCGGATCGGTGTGCGCGAGCACGGCGGCCGAGGTGATCGAGGTCTGCCGCAGCAGTGCCGCCTCGATCTCACCGAGTTCGATGCGGAAGCCGCGGATCTTCACCTGGAAGTCGGTGCGGCCGCGGTATTCCAGTTCACCGTCGGCATTCCATGCCACCAGGTCACCCGTGCGGTACATGCGCGCACCGGGCTCGAACGGGTTGGCCACGAACCGCTCCGCGGTCAGATCCGCCCGTCCGAAGTAGCCGCGCGCCAATTGCGTACCGGCCAGGTACAACTCACCGGATACGCCGACCGGCACTGGACGCAAGCGCGAATCCAGCACGTAGACACGGCTGTTCCACTCCGGCGCGCCGATCGACACCGAGACGGCATCGGCATCGGTCACCTCGTGGTTGGTGATCGACACCGCGGCCTCGGTCGGACCGTACAGGTTGAACAGCTTGGCGGCATTGGCCGTGCGGAACCGCTGCGCGGTCGCGGCGGGCAGTGCCTCACCGATCGCCAGCACCCGGCGCAACGACTCGGGCAGCTTTGCATCCGATTCGGTCAGCAGGGCGTCCAACATCGACGGCACCACATGCAGTGTGGTGACACCGGTATCGCGCATCAGGGTATTGAGGTACGCCGGATCGCGATGTCCGTCGGCGGTCGCGATGACCAGTCGGCCACCGGAAACCGCCGCCGACCAGAACTCCCACACCGACAGGTCGAAGGTCGCGGCCGTCTTGAGCAGCACCGCGTCTTCGGCGCCGAGGCCGAATTCGCTGGTCTTCCACTGCAACTGATTGGCGATCGCACCGTGCGGCAGTGCCACACCCTTCGGCTGACCGGTCGAACCCGAGGTGAAGATCACGTACGCGGTATTGGCCGCGGTCAGCGGGCCGAGTCGTTCGCTACCGGCCACCGGCGCATCCGAGTACGGCGACAGATCGAGTTCATCGATGGCCACCGAATCCACCGCCGCGGAGGTGAAGCCCTCGCGACCGGTGGTCAGCACGCACACCGGAGCGGCGGCGCCGAGGATGTATTCGACGCGGTCGGCGGGCTGATCCGGATCGACGGGCACATACGCCGCACCGGCCTTGGCCACCGCGTACATCGCGACGACCAGATCCACCGACCGGCGGATCGCCAGCGCGACCCGATCCTCCGACCCGACACCGCGCTCGATCAGGTACCGCGCCAGGCGGTTCACCTGCGAATCGAGTTCGGCATACGTCAGCGTCGCGTAGCGACTCGTTGAGGGGTGGTGGTCGGGCGACGGGTGGGCCAGCTCCAGCTTGCCGCCGGTTGGCACATCGGCGACCACCGCGATCGCGTCCGGCGTCGCGGCCACGGTCGCATCGAGCAGCGATACCAGCGTCGCGGTGGTATCGACCGCGTGCGCGGTGTCATTCCACTGCGTGAGGATCCGGGTGCTCTCCTGCGGCGCCAGCAGATCGATCTCGCCGACCGGCTGCGCCACATCGGCGACGACCGCGTCCAGTACCCGCAGGAACCGGTCCGCGAAGCCCTGCACCGTGGCCGCGTCGAACAGGTCGATGGCATAGCCGAATTCGGTGACGATCTCGGCCGGGGTGCCGTCATCGGCGTAGCGGTCGTAGAGCGTGACGTGCAGATCGGTCTTGGCCAGCTGGGAATCGAAGTTCACCGCGCTCACCGAGAGGCCGGGCAGGGTGAAGGTGGTCTCGGCCAGGTTCTGGAACGAGAGACCGACCTGGAACAGCGGATTGCGCGCCGTGGAACGCTCCGGGTTGAGCACCTCGACGAGCCGCTCGAACGGCACGTCGGCGTTGGCGAACGCCTCGAGATCCCGTTCGCGCACGTCGGCGAGCAGATCGGCGAAGGTGTCGCCGGGTCGCACTCGGGTACGGAATACCAGGGTGTTGACGAACATGCCGATCAGATCGTCGAGTTCACGCTCGCCGCGACCGGCGATCGGCGTGCCGACGGCGATATCGTCGGTGCCCGAGAGCCGGGCCAGCAGTACCGCGAGTGCCGCGTGCACGACCATGAACAGCGAGGCGTTGTTGGCCCGCGCCAATTCGTGCAGGCGCGCGTGCTTGTCCGGTGCGATCTCGAAGCGAATCGCCTTGCCCTGGAAGCTCTGCGCGGGCGGGCGCGGCCGGTCCGCGGGCAGCTCCAGCTGATCGGGCAGACCCGCGAGCGCGGACTGCCAGTAGGCGACCTGCTGTGCGGCAAGCGATTGCGGATCGTCCTCGGAGCCGAGCACCGCACGCTGCCACAGCGCGTAGTCGGCGTACTGCACCGGCAGCGGCGCCCACTGCGGGATCTCCCCCTGCGCCCGTGCCACATACGCCGCCATGACATCGCGGGCCAGCGGACCCATCGACGAACCGTCGGCCGAGACGTGGTGCACCGTGAACGCGAGCACGTGATCGTGTTCGGCGATCCGCAACAGCGTGACCTTCAGCGGCACCTGGACGGTGACATCGAAGGTGGTGAGCGCGAATTCGATGACCGTGCGCACCAGATCCGACTCGTCGATATCGGTGACGGTCAGCTCCGGCACGGCCCGATCGGCGGGCAGGATCACCTGGTGCGGGCCACTGGCCGAACTCGGATAGGTGGTCCGCAGCACCTCGTGCCGCGCGAAGACGTCGCCGAGCGCCTGCTCGAGTGCCGCCACATCGAGCGCACCGGACAACCGCACCGCGAGCGGGATATTGTCCACCGCCGATGTGGCCGTATCGAACTGGTTGAGGAACCAGTACCGCTGCTGCGCGGGCGAGAGCGGAATCCGGGCTGGCCGCTCCCCCGCGACCAGGCGCGGCCTGGTGCGGCCGGATCCGGCATTGTGTTCGGCCTTGGCCGCCAGCGCGGCGACCGTGGACGCCTCGAACAGGTCGCGCACCGCGAGCTGGGTATCCAGCGCCGCGCCGATGCGCGCGGTCACCTGGGTGGCCAGCAGCGAGTTGCCGCCGAGTTCGAAGAAGTCGTCGTCCAGGCCGACCCGGGCGATGCCGAGCACATCGCAGTAGACGCTGGCCACGATCTCCTCGATCGGGGTCGACGGTGCGCGGAACACCTTCGCCTCGAAGACGGGAGCGGGCAATGCCTTTCGGTCGAGCTTGCCGGAGGCATTGAGCGGGAACGCGTCCAGCACCACGAACGCCGTCGGCACCATGTACGCGGGCAGATCGGCCGCGAGTTCGGCGCGCACCGCATCGATATCGACGCTACGGTCGGCCGCCGCGATCACATAGCCCACCAGCTGATCGCCGAGACGATCGTCGGAGCGGACCACCACGGCGGCCTGGGCGATCGTCTCCAGCGTGGTCAGCGCGGATTCGATCTCGCCGAGTTCGATGCGCAGACCGCGCAGCTTCACCTGGAAGTCGGTGCGGCCCAGGTACTCCAGCTCACCGCCCCCAGTCCAGGTGACCAGGTCACCGGTGCGGTACATGCGCTCGCCGGTGCCGAACGGGTTCGCGACGAAGCGATCCGCGGTCAGATCCGGGCGCGCCACATAGCCGCGCGCCAGCTGATCACCGGCGAGGTACAGCTCACCCGGCACACCGACCGGAACCGGGTGCAGCCGCGAATCCAGCACGTACACCTGGGTATTGAAGACCGGGGCACCGATCGGCACCGAGACGGTATCGGTGTCGGTCACCTCGTGATAGGTGACATCGACCGCGGCCTCGGTCGGGCCGTACAGGTTGTGCAGCCAGACACCGGTCAGCTCGCGCAAACGCTGTGCGGTCACCGCGGGCAGCGCCTCACCGGAGGCGAAGACATTGCGCAGGTCGAAGCATTCGCCCGCCCGGTCATCGGCCACGAAGACCGAGAGCATGGACGGCACGAAGTGCACCGTGGTGACCTGCTCCTCGGCAATGGTGCGCACCAGGTACGCCGGATCGCGATGCCCGTCGGGCCGTGCGATGACCAGGCGCGCCCCGACCTGTAGCGGCCACCAGAATTCCCAGACCGACACATCGAAGGTGGCCGGGGTCTTCTGCAGCACCACATCGCCGCGATCCAGCCCGTATTCGGACTGCATCCACACCAGGCGGTTGACGATGGCGGCGTGGCTGACCGCGACACCCTTCGGGCGACCGGTCGAACCGGAGGTGAAGATCACGTACGCGGTGTTCGAAGGCCGCAGCGGCGCACGACGTTCCGCATCGGTCACCGGCGCCTCGGAGTACGCCGACAGATCCAGCGCCGCGATATCCAGCGCCATCGTGGCGCCCGCGTCGAACTCGTCGGCCGCGGTGCTCAGCACGCACACCGGGTTCGCGGTGTCGAGCACATACCGGGTGCGCTCGGCCGGATGATCCGGATCCAACGGCACATACGCACCACCGGCGACGCTCACCGCGTACATGCCGATCACCAGCTCGACCGACCGGCGCATACCGAGCGCGACCAGCGAATCCGGTCCGACACCCAGCGAGATCAGGTGCCGTGCGAGCTGATTCACTCGCGCGGTGAACTCGCCATAGGACAGACTCGTCCCCTCGAAGGTGAGCGCGGTCGCCTTCGGACTCCGGGCGGCCTGCTCCTCGAACATCGAGACCAGGGTGAGTTCGGCATCGACGACATGCGCCGTGTCGTTCCAGGTTTCGAGCACCAACGTGTGCTCGGCGGCATCGAGCAGATCAATATCACCGACCGCGACGGCCGCATCCGCGACCACGGCCCGCAGCAGCCGGGTCAGGCGCTGGGCGACACCGGCGATCGTCTTCGCATCGAACATATCCGTCGCATAGGCGAATTCGGCGGTCATGCCGTCGGCGTTCCCGGCCGCGTCGATCCGGTCCGCGAGGTTCAGATGCAGATCGAACTTCGCGGTCACCACATCGAGCGGCACACCGGCCACCTCGAGGCCGGGCAGCTCGAACGATGCCTCACCGGTGTTCTGGAACGACAGCATCACCTGGAACAGCGGATGCCGTGCCTGCGAACGGGCCGGGTTGAGGATGTCGACCAGCCGCTCGAACGGCAGGTCGGCATGGCCGAAGGCGGCCAGGTCGGTTTCCCGGGCCCGCGCGACCAGGTCGATGAAGGACGCACCGGCATCGACCGGAGTACGCAGCACCAGCGTATTGACGAACATGCCGATCGCGTCGTCGAGTACGGCCTCACCGCGACCCGCGACGGCGGTGCCGATGGCGATGTCATCGCTGCCGGACAGTCGCGCCAGCAGTGCCGCGAATGCCGCGTGCACCACCATGAACAGGCTCGCGCCCTGAGCGCGGGCCAGTGCGTTGAGTTCGGTCAGCAGCGCCGCGTCGATGCCGAATTCGTAGACATCACCGCGGTTGGACGCGACGGCCGGACGCGAACGATCCGACGGCAGATCCAGCTGATCGGGCAGTCCGGCCAGACTTTCGGACCAGTACGCGACCTGCTTGGCGATCAGCGAGGCCGGATCGTCCTCGGAGCCGAGGGTTTCGCGCTGCCACAGCGCGAAATCGGCGTACTGCACCGGCAGCGGCGCCCAGGCGGGCGATTCGCCGCGGTTGCGGGCCGCGTAGGCGACCATCACATCGCGGGCCAGCGGACGCACCGACCAGCCGTCACCGGAGATGTGGTGCACCACGAAGACCAGCACATGGGTATCGGGCAGCGACCCGTCCATCGGGGCCTCGAGCCGGAACAGCTTGGCCCGCACCGGAACCTCGGCGGTGACATCGAACCCGGTCAACACCAGCTCGCTGATGCGATCGCGAATATCGGTCTCCGACACCACGATCGGGGTCAGGTCCAGATGGACCTGCCCCGCAGGCAGCACCACCTGTACGCCGTGCCCGTCGGCGGTCTCCGGGTAAACGGTGCGCAGCACCTCGTGCCGGTCCACCACATCCGCGACGGCCAGCCGCAGCGCATCGGTATCGAGTGCACCGGTGAGCCGGACCGCCAGCGGGATGTTGTTGACGGCGGTCTGGTTGTCGAAACGGTTGAGGAACCACATCCGCTGCTGAGCCAGCGACAGCGGAATCTGTTCCGGCCGCGGTCCGGCCACCAGCTCCCGGCGACCGCCGGTGCCCTGCTGCGCCTCCATCCGCGCCGCCAGCGCGGCCACATTCGGCGCCTCGAACAGCAACCGCACCGGAATGCGGGTATCGAGTGCGGCACCCAGGCGCGCCACCACCTGGGTGGCGATCAGCGAGTTTCCGCCGAGATCGAAGAAGTCGTCGTCCAGACCGACCGGACGCCCGCCCTCGGCGGTCGACAGCCCGAGCACCTCGGCGAAGGTGTCGGCCACGATCTCCTCGATCGGGGTCGACGGCGCACGGAATTCCCGTGCCTCGAAGGCGGGTTCGGGCAGTGCGCGGCGATCGAGTTTGCCGTTCGGGTTCAGCGGCATTTCATCGAGCACCATCAGCGCCGCCGGCACCATGTAGGACGGCAGTTGTCCGGTCAGCTGCCTGCGCAGCTCGTCGACATCCACCGCGCCGCCGTTCACCGGCACGACATAGCCGACAAGCTGGTCGCCGGTACGGGCATCCGAGCGCACCAGCGCCACCGCCTGCGCGACCGAATCGTGCGCGGTGAGAGCTGTTTCGATCTCTCCGAGCTCGATGCGCAGACCGCGCAGCTTGACCTGGAAGTCGGTACGGCCGAGGTAGTCGATGGCACCATCGGCGGCCCTGGTGACCAGGTCACCGGTGCGGTACATGCGTGCGCCCGGCGCGCCGAACGGATTGGCCACGAAGCGATCAGCCGTCAGATCGGCGCGGCCGAAGTAACCGCGCGCCAACTGCGCACCGGCCAGGTACAACTCACCCGCAACACCCGGCGGCACCGGGTGCAGACGCGAATCCAGGACGTAGGCCTGCGAATTCCACACCGGCAAGCCGATCGGCACCGCGCCTTCGACCTTGTCGGCAACGGGTCCGTGGGTCGCATGGACGGTGAATTCGGTCGGGCCGTACAGGTTGTACAGCTCGGCCCCGCTCACCTTGCGAATGGCCTGTGCCGCATCGGCGGTGAACGCCTCACCGGCGACGAGCAGTGCGCGCAGCGAGCTGAGGGCCGCGCTGCCCGCGGCCGCGTCGACACTGCCCGCGAAGACGCTCAGCATCGAGGGCACGAACGAGGTCATGGTGACCCTCTCGGCCGCGATCACATCCGCCAGATACTGCGGATCACGATGCCCATCCGGGCTCGCCACCACGATCCGGCCACCGGTGCTCAACGGGCCGAACAACTCCCACACCGACACATCGAAGGTCGCCGGGGTCTTGAACAGCACCACATCATCGGCACCGATGCCGTACTCGCCGGTGATCCAACGGATCTGGTTGACGACGGCCGCATGCGGAACCGCGACACCCTTCGGGCGACCCGTCGAACCCGACGTGAAGATCACATACGCCGGGTTGCTCGGCCGCAGCGGTGCGATCCGCTCTGCATCGGTGACCGGCTCGTCCGAGTACCCGGACAGATCCAGGTCATCGATGACGAGTGCAGGCAGACCGGTGGCGTCGAAATCGTCGCGCGAGGTGGTCAGCACACATACCGGCGCGGCCGAATCGAGCACATAGCCGATCCGCTCCGCAGGCTGGTCCAGATCGAGCGGCACATACCCGCCACCGGCCGCGTGCACCGCGTACGCCGCGACCACGAGATCGACAGACCGCCGCAGGCCGAGAGCCACCAGACTTTCCGGACCGACACCGGCCTCGATCAAATGCCGAGCCAACCGATGCACGCGCGCACCGAATTCGGCATAGGTCAGCGAGGCACCCGTCGCCGGATCCACGATCGCGACCGCATCCGAGGTGGCCGCCGCCTGCCTGGCGAACTCGTCCACCAGCGTGGTCACCCCACCCAGCGCACGCTCGGTGTCGTTCCAACCACGCAGCGCCAGTTCGGTTTCCCGCTCGTCGAGCAGGCCGATATCGCCGATGGCCCGATCCGGTTCGGCCGCGACGGCCCGCAGCAACCGGTTGAACCGGTCCCCGAATTCGGCCATGGTGTCGGCGTCGAACAGGTCGGTGGCGTAGATCAATTCGGCGGTAATGCCCGATGGCGCGACCGTGGTGGCACCGGCACCGTTGGCGGTGCTGGTCGGGGTCGCGGTCTGCTCCGAGAGCACCAGCTGCAGATCGAACTTGGCCACATCGATGGGCAGTTCGACGCCGGTGACGGTGAGTCCGGGCAGTTCCAGGCTGTTCTGACCGGTGTTCTGGAACGAGAGCATCACCTGGAACAGCGGATGCCGCGCCTGCGAACGGGCCGGGTTCAGGATCTCCACCAGACGTTCGAACGGCAGGTCCGCGTGCCCGAATGAGCTGATATCGATGCCGCGCACGGTGCGCAGCAGCTCGGTGAAGGTGGCATCGCCGTCGATCGGGGTCCGCAGCACCAGGGTGTTGACGAACATGCCGATGAGGTCGTCGAGCGCGCGTTCACCACGGCCCGCGATCGGGGTGCCGATCGCGATGTCTTGCTCACCGGACAAACGAGACAGCAGTACGGCCAGCGCGGTGTGCGCGACCATGAACAGCGTCGCACCCCTGCTGCGGGCGAGTTCGGCGAGCTTGCCGTGGGTTTCGGCGTCGATCTCGAAGACATGGGTCGCACCGCGCCCCGACGCCACCGCCGGACGTGGCCGGTCGGCGGGCAGGTCGAGCTGTTCGGGCAGGCCGCGCAGGGCCTTCGACCAGAACTCGATCTGCCCGGAGATCACCGACTCCGGATCGGTTTCGGCGCCGAGCACCTCGCGCTGCCACAGCGCGTAGTCCGCGTACTGCACCTCGAGCGGCCGCCAGGCGGGTTCGCCGCCGTCGACGCGGGCGGCGTAGGCGGTCATCACATCGCGGGTGAGCGGGCCCATCGAGAAGCCGTCGGCCGAAATGTGGTGCACCACAAGGGCCAGCACGTGTTCGGTCGGGCTGATCTCGAACAGCCGGGCCCGGAACGGAACCGCGGCGGTGACATCGAAGCCGCTCAGCATGACCTCGGCGAGGCGCTGCGGCAGTTCGGCTTCGGTGACATCGACCGGCGTCAGATCCGGGATCACCTTGCCGGTGGAGACGGTCCGCTGGTACGCGGTGCCGTCGACCTCCGGGTAGTAGGTACGCAGCGATTCGTGGCGGGCCAGCACATCGGCGACCGCGATCTGCAACGCCTGCCGGTCCAGCAGACCGGAAAGCCGCACCGCGGCCGGGATATTGTCCACGGCCGATTCCGGATCGAAGCGGTTGAGGAACCACATGCGCTGCTGCGCCAGCGACAGCGGCACCCGCTCGGGGCGCTGCTGCGGCACCAGTGCCGCCCGCGCACCGGCACCGGCCCGCGATTCCGCACGGGCCGCCAGTGCCGCCACCGTGGCGGCCTCGAAGAGTTCGCGGACACCGAGATCGGTGTCCAGCGCGGCCGAGAGCCGGGCGGCGACCTGGGTGGCGCTGAGCGAGTTGCCGCCGAGCGCGAAGAAGTCATCGTCGAGACCGACGCGCTCCAGGCCGAGCACATCGGCGTAGGTGGCGGCGATGATCTCCTCGACCGGTGTGGTCGGCGCGCGGAATACCGCGGCCTCGAATACCGGTGCGGGCAGGGCCTTGCGGTCCAGCTTGCCGGAGGCGTTGAGCGGGAATTCATCGAGCACGATGACGACCGAGGGCACCATATAGGCGGGCAGCTGACGCGCCAGATCCTCGCGCAATGTCTCGATATCCAGCCGCAGGTTCGGCGTGGCGATGACGTAGGCGACGAGCTGATCGCCGGTGTGCTGATCACCGCGCACCACGACCACGGCCTGGGCTACCTCGTCGAGTGCGGTGAGCGCCTGCTCGATCTCGCCGAGTTCGATGCGCAGACCGCGCAACTTCACCTGGAAGTCGGTGCGGCCCAGGTACTCCAGCTCACCGTCGGCCGTCCAGGCCACCAGGTCACCGGTGCGGTACATGCGCGCACCCGCGCCGCCGAACGGATTGGCCACGAACCGGTCGCTGGTCAGATCCGGTCGCGCGACATAGCCGCGCGCCAACTGGGTGCCCGCGAGGTACAGCTCACCCGCGACACCCACCGGAACCGGCCGCAGTCGCGAATCCAGCACGTAGACCTGGGTATTGAAGACCGGCGCACCGATCGGCACGGTATCGGTATCGGTCGCGACCACCTCGTGGAAGGTGACGTCGACCGCGGCCTCGGTCGGACCGTACAGGTTGTGCAGCGCCGCACCGGTCAACTCGCGCAGGCGGTGCGCGGGCTTGGGCGCCAACGCCTCACCGGAGGCGAAGACCAGCCGCAGCGACTCACACCGCCCCGCCGCCGCATCGGCCACGAAGACCGACAGCATGGACGGCACGAAGTGGGTGACGGTAACCCGCTCGGCGGTGATGACCTCGGCGAGGTAGGCCGGATCGCGATGTCCGTCCGGGCGCGCGACGACCAGGCGCGCACCGATCTGCAACGGCCAGAAGAACTCCCACACCGACACGTCGAAGGTCGCGGGCGTCTTCTGCAGTACGGCATCGGCGCTGGTCAGCCCGTAGGCCGACTGCATCCACACCAGGCGGTTCACGATCGCCGCATGGCTGACCGCGACACCCTTCGGACGGCCGGTCGAACCCGAGGTGAAGATCACGTAGGCGGTATTCGACGGACGCAGCGGCGCACGCCGTTCCGCGTCGGCGACCGGCTCGTCCGAGAGCCCGAACAGGTCGAGCAGGTCGATGCGCACCTGGGCGGTATCGATCTTCAGATCGTCACCGGAGGTCAGCACGCAGACCGGATCGGCGGTGGCGAGAATGTATTCCGTGCGGTCGGCCGGATGATCCGGATCCAGCGGCACGTACGCGCCACCGGCCACGGTCACCGCGTACATGCCGACCACCAGATCGATGGAGCGCCGCATGCCAAGGGCCACATACGATTCCGGGCCGACACCGCGTTCGATGAGCCAGCGCGCCAAACCGTAGACCCTGGAGCCGAATTCGGCGTAGGTCAGACTCGTCCCCTCGAACGTCAGCGCGGTCGCGTCCGGGGTCGCGGCGAGCTGGGCCTCGAACATCGAGACCAGCGTGGCCGCATCGTTCACCTCATGCGCGGTGTCGTTCCAGTCCGATACCACCAGCTCGCGCTCGGCGGTATCGAGCAGTTCGATATCCCCGACGGGCACGGCGGGTTCGGTGGTGATCGCGGTCAGCACCCGGACCAGTCGATCGGCGATGCGGCGCACCGTCTGCTCGTCGAACAGATCGCGCAGGTAGCCCGCGCGGATCCGCAGCCGCGTGTCCAGCTGCGCGATCAGGGTCAGCGGGTAGTGGGTGGCGTCGGCGGCCTGCATATCGACGACCGCCATGCCATCGATATCGGCGGCCTGGGCCCGAATGCCCTCGGCATCGACCGGGTAGGACTCGAAGACCACCAGCGTGTCGAACAGACCGCCGATACCGGCGGCGGACTGGATATCGGCCAGGCCGACGTAGTGGTGATCGAGCAGATCCGCCTGCTCGCCCTGGGTACGGGTCAGCAGCTCGCCCGCCGATTCCGACGGATCGAAGCGCACCCGCACCGGAACGGTATTGATGAACAGACCGACCATCGATTCGACACCGGTGAGCTGCGCCGGACGCCCGGACACCGTGGTACCGAACAGCACATCGTCGCGGCTGGTCATCCGGCCGATCAGGATGCCCCAGGCGACCTGCAGCACGGTATTCGGCGTGACACCGAGCGAGGCGGCCAGCTCGGTCAGTCGCGCGGTCGCCCGCTCGTCCAGTTCGAAGAAGTATTCGCCCGACAGCGAGGTGATCTCGCGGCCCGCGTCCGGACGCGACAGCAGCGTGGGTTCGCTGACACCGCGCAGCGCATCGGTCCACGCGGCCACCGAGGCCGCATGATCCTGCTGTCTGGTCCATTCCAGGAAGTGTCGGTAGGAGCGCACCGCGGGCAGCAGATTGGCATCGGCGTGGGCCGCGTAGAGCACCAGCAGATCCCGCATGAGCAGCGGCATGGACCAGCCGTCGAGCAGGATGTGGTGGTTGGAGACCACGAACTGCCAGCGGTCGGGCGCCACCTGGATCAGGGTGAACCGGATCAGCGGCGGCGCGGTCAGATCGAAACGCTGGGTGCGGTCCGCCGCGATGAGGTCGGCGCCGTCGCCGGATTCGATCCGGTCGTGCTCGGCCCAGGCGACGCGGACGCTGTCGAGCACCACCTGCACCGGGTTGCCGTCGTTATCGGTGACGAACGCGGTGCGCAGGTTCTCGTAGCGATCCACCAGAGCCTGTGCGGCCGAACGCAATCGGGTCGCGTCCACCCGGCCGGTGAGCGTCAGCACGGCCTGCGCGGTGTAGACGTCCACCGAGGTGGCGGCCAGGCGCGCGTGGAAGAGCAGACCCGCCTGCAGCGCGGACAGCGGCCAGATATCGGCCAGTGCCGGGAAGCGCTGCTCCCAGTTGTCGATATCGCGCTGGGGCACTCGGACCATCGTGAAGTCCGACGGTGTGTGCCCACCGGCACCGTTCGAATTGGCGTGCCGGGCAACCGCTTCCAGCGCGGTGACCCACAGCTCGCCGAATTCACGGACCTGCGCGGCGTCCAGCAGGGTGGTCGGGTAGCCGATATTCGCGGTCAGCTTGTCGCCGACCACGATGGCATTGATATCCAGCGGCGCCATCGCGGGCATATCCGCGTCGTAGGCGCCGCCGAGCGCGCCGAGTTCCGCGGCCGGGATCCAGCCGAAGCCGCGCAGCGCCTCGGGCACATCGCCCTCGGAGACGCGGCCCAGGTAGTTGAAGCTCACCTGGCCCGGCTGTGCGGCGGGCAGTTCGCTGGCGGTCGCCGCGTTCATATAGCGCAGCAGGCCGTAGCCGATGCCCTTGTCCGGCACCGCGAGCAGCTGTTCCTTGACCGCCTTGACGGCCTTGCCCAGGGCCGGGCCGCCGCTCAGCGCGGCATCGATATCGATACCGGACAGCTCGAAGCGGACCGGGAAGATCGCGGTGAACCAGCCGACCGTGCGGGACAGATCCGCGCCGGGCACGATGTCCTCTTCGCGGCCGTGGCCTTCCAGACGCAGCAGCAGCGCGTCGTCGGTGCGGGTGCCGGTGCGGCGCGCGCGCCACTTCGCGGTCGCCAGGGCGAGCGCGGTGAGCAGACCGTCGTTGACACCGCCGTGGAACAGCGCGGGCACCGTGGTCAACAGTGCCTTGGTGACCTCGGCGGACACCTCGACCTGCAGCTTGTCGATGACACCCGAGGTATCCACGGTCGGATCCATCGGCCGCTCGGTCAGCAGCGGATCCGCGGTGGCGACCACCGAACGCCAGTAGTCGAGTTCGGCCACCCGCCCGGCACTTTCGGCCTCGCGCTGCAATGCGTCGGCCCAGGCCCGCATCGAGGTGGCGGGCGCGACGAGCTGCGGATCCTGGCCCGCGGTGAGCTGACCCCACGCGGTGACGAAGTCCGGCACCAGGATGCGCCAGGAAACACCGTCCACCACCAGGTGATGCGCGGCCACGATGAGTCGGCCGCCGCGGCTGCCGTCCGAGGGCTCCAGCCAGACGAACCGAACCACCACGCCCGCGGCCGGATCCAGCCGATCCAGCGAGGCATCCAGTGCGGCGGCGGCGATTTCGACCAGTCCGGCCGTGTCCACGCCCGCGTCGAATTCGGTGCGGTCGATCAGCGCGTCGACGTCGACCGTGCCCGGTGCGGCGGTGTCGACGATCCAGTCGTCACCGTCGCGGTAGAGCCGCGCCCGCAGCATGTCGTGGCGATCGATCACCGCGCCAACGGTTTTCGCGATACCGGCCCGGTCGATGCCGACCGGCAGCTCGAGTGCCATGGTCTGGTTGAACCGGCCGAAGGAGCCGTCGCGCTCGGCCATGAACCGGACCACCGGGGTCAACGGCATGGCGCCGATGCCGCCACCGGGCAGCTCGGCCAGCGTCTCCATACTGGATTCGGTGCTGTCGGCGGTCTCGGCGACCGCGGCGAGTCCGGCCACGGTGCGCTGTTCGAAGACGTGGCGCGGGGTGAAGACGACACCGCGCGCCTTGGCCCGCGAGACCAGCTGAATCGAGACGATGCTGTCGCCGCCGAGTGCGAAGAACGAATCGTCGACACCGACGCGATCCACACCGAGCACCTCGGCGAAGACCTCGGCGATGGTGTGCTCGATCGGGGTGCGCGGCGCGCGGAAGACGACCTCGGTCGCGAATACCGGCTCCGGCAGCGCCTTGCGGTCCAGCTTGCCGACCGGGGTCAGCGGGATGTGGTCGATCACCATCACCGACGACGGCACCATATAGGCGGGCAGGCGTTCTTCGACGTGCGCGGTCAGCTCGGCCACGTCGATCGAATGCCCTTGCGCCGCAACCACATACGACACCAGCGAGGTCGCACCGGCGGTGCTCTTGTGGCCGACGGTGACGGCGAAGTCGACGGTCTCGTGCGAGGCCAGCGCGGCGTCGATCTCACCGAGTTCGATGCGGAAGCCGCGCACCTTGACCTGGAAGTCGGAGCGGCCGACGTACTCGACCTCAGCGCTGCTCGTCCATCGGACCACGTCACCGGTGCGGTACATCCGCGCACCCGCGACATACGGGTTGGCCACGAAACGCTCGGCGCTCAGCCCGGCCCGCGCGTGATAACCGCGCGCCAGCTGAATGCCCGACAGGTACAGCTCACCCGCGACACCCACCGGCACCGGCCGCAGCTGGGCGTCCAGGATCAGCGACTGCATACCGCGGATCGGGGCACCGATCACCACCGTGTCACCGGCCACCAGCGGATCGCTGATATTGGTCATGATGGTGGTCTCGGTCGGACCGTACCCGTTGTGGAACTTGCGGACCGACCCGTTCTCCAGCGGCACGGCCCATTTCGCGACCAGATCCGCCGGTACCGCCTCACCACCGGCGACCAGTACCCGCAGCGAGTCCAGCCCGGTCGGGTCGAAGGTGGCCAGCGCGGCCGGGGTGATGAACGCGTGCGTGACCCGCTCGGTGCGGATCAGCTCGGACAATTCCTCACCGCCGTAGACACCGGGCGGCGTCACCACGAGCGCGCCACCGGCACCGATCGCGAGCAGTAGCTCGAGGATCGAGGCGTCGAAGCTCGGCGAAGCGAAATGCAGTGCGCGCGAACCGGAATCGAGGTCGTAGCGCACGATCTGCTCGACACTGAAGTTCGCGAGACCCGCATGGGTGACCACCACGCCCTTGGGCACACCGGTCGAGCCCGAGGTGTAGATGACATAGGCCGGATGCGCCGGACGCAGCGGGCGGACCCGGTCGGCGTCGGTGATCGGACCGCCGTCGAAGGCATCCAGGTCGAGGTCTTCGAGCACCAACCAGCGCGCCGATTCCGGCAGGCCGTCACGGGCCGCCGCGACCGTAAGCCCAACGGGGGAACCGGAATCGGTGACCATATGCGCGATGCGCTCGGCTGGATAGTTCGGGTCCACCGGTACGAAGGCCGCACCGGTCTTCGACACCGCCCAGGCGGCGAATACCGAATCCGCGGACCGCGGCACACCGACGGCGACCAGATCCTCGGTGCCGATGCCCTCGGCAATGAGCAAGCGGGCCAGGCGGTTCGACCGCTCGTCGAGTTCGCCATAGGGCATACGTGTCCCCTGGAACACCACGGCGGTCGCCTTCGGATCCATCGCGGCGGCCTCGGCCAGCAGCTCGGGCAGCGTGCGCGCGGGAACGGCCGTGGGGCCGGTGCGGGCGATGAGATCGGCGCGCTCCTGGGCATCGAGCACGTCGATCGCGCCGACGGTGACCGTGGGATCGGCGGCGATGGCCTCGAGCACGCGCCGCCAGCGCTGGGTGATCTCGGCGGCGGTCGCCTCGTCGAACAGTTCGGTGGCGTAGGTCAGCGCCAGCGTCATACCGGTGGAACCGGTTTCCGACAGCGTGAACTGCAGGTCGAAACGGGCGACGTTCTCGTCGAGGTCCAGTGCGGACACCGAAAGGCCCGGCAGTTCCAGCGCGGTGCGATCCAGGTTCTGGAATGCGAGCATCACCTGGAACAGCGGGTTGCGCGCCTGGGAGCGTTCCGGCGCGAGCAGTTCCACCAGGCGTTCGAACGGCACGTCGGCATTGCCGAAGGCGTCCAGATCGGTCGCCCGGACCCGGTCCAGCAGTTCGGTGAACGACTCGGACTGGCTCACCCCGGTGCGCAGCACGAGCGTGTTGACGAACATGCCGACGAGATCGTCGAGCGCCTGCTCGCCGCGGCCGGCGATCGGCGAGCCGACGGCGATATCGTCGGTGCCCGACAAACGACACAGTAGGACGGCGAGCGCGCTGTGCATCACCATGAACAGCGACGCACCGCGTTGCCGCGCAATGGCTTCCAGGGCGGCGATGAGCTCACCGGGCAGTTCGGTCTGCAGGGTCGCGCCGCGATGCGAGGCGATCGCGGGGCGCGGCCGGTCGGTGGGCAGCGGCAGTTCGTCCGGCACACCGTCGAGCGCGCGCTGCCAATGCGCGACCTGGCGCGCCATCAGCGATGCCGGGTCGTCCTCGGAGCCGAGCACCTCCCGCTGCCAGATCGCGAAGTCCGCGTACTGCACCGGCAGTGGCGCCCAGCCGGGCGCGGCGTCCTGGGTGCGCGCGGAGTAGGCGAGCATGACATCGCGGGTCAGCGGGCCCATGGAGAAGCCGTCGCCCGCGATGTGGTGCACCACCACGACGAGCACATGCTCGTCGGGACCGGCGGCGAACAGCCTGGTCCGCAGCGGAACCTGTTCGGAGACATCGAATCCGGTGCTGACGAACTCGGTGACCACCGCGGTCAGCTCGGCCGGATCGACCGAAACCGGCTGCAGGTCCAGCGCGATCGCGTCGGCGGGCACGATCACCTGTACCGGGGTGCCGCCGTGCTCGGGGTAGCGGGTGCGCAGCGATTCGTGCCTGCGCACCACATCCGCCACCGCCAACCGCAGCGCCTCGATATCGAGGGCACCGGTCAATCTAATGGCGATCGGCAGGTTGTAGGCCGCCGATGCGGTGTCGTACTTGTTCAGGAACCACATGCGCTGCTGTGCGAACGACAGCGGCACCAGTTCGTCGGCCTTGCGCGGACGGGCGAGCAGCCGGGCCCGCGCCGCACCGTCGGCATGCGATTCCACCCGGGCCGCGAGCCCTTCCACGGTGGAGGCCTCGAACAGCGCGCGCACCGGCACCGTGGTGCCCAGCGCCGCGCCGATCCGGGATACCACCCTGGTCGCGATGAGCGAGTTGCCGCCGAGATCGAAGAAGTCGTCGTCGACGCCGACCCGGGGCAGGTCGAGCACATCGGCGAAGACCGCGGCCACGGTCTCCTGCACCGGGGTGACCGGAGCGCGGAAAGCCTTGGCCTGCACCGCGGGCGCGGGCAGCGCGCGGCGGTCCAGCTTGCCGTTGACGGTCAACGGGATCCACTCGAGCCGCACCAGCGCCGCGGGCACCATGTACGACGGAAGTCGTTGCGCCGCACCGCTGCGCACCACATCGAGATCGGGGATCACCTCGGGTTCGGCGACCACATAGGCCACGATCCGCTGGTCGCCCGGCTGATCCTCGCGCACGATGACCGCGGCCTGGGCGATGCCGGGCTGGGCCAGGATCGCCGATTCGATCTCGCCGAGTTCGATGCGGAAACCGCGCACCTTCACCTGATCGTCGGCGCGACCGAGGTATTCGAGTTCGCCGAAGCGGTTCCACCGCGCGAGGTCGCCGGAGCGGTACAGGCGCGTGCCCGCCGCATCGGCGTCGGCGAGCGGGTTCGCGACGAAGCGGGTGGTGGTCAGATCGGGGCGGCCGAGGTAGCCGCGGGCCAATTGCGGTCCCGCGACATACATTTCGCCCGCGACCCCGACCGGTACCGGCCGCAGCCGGTTGTCGAGCACGTACACCCGCAGACCCGCGATCGCGCGGCCGACCACACTGCCGGAGGCGGCGGCGATGGTCGCGGCGTCCAGCGCGCGGTAGGACACGTGCACCGTGGTCTCGGTGATGCCGTACATGTTGACCAGCAGCGGAGCGATCGGCGCGGAGCCCGCGGAGCGCTTGTCGGCACCGTCGCCGTGTCGGGCGACCCAATCGGCGAGCCGACGCAGTTCGAGGGCTTCACCGCCGAACACCACATAGCGCAGCGCCAGCGGTTCGGCGTCCGGTGCGGCATTGCGATCCGCCTCGGCCAGTTGGTAGAACGCGGACGGCGTCTGGTTGAGCACCGTGACCTGCTCCACCCGCAGCAGTTCCAGGAACTGTTCGGGCGAGCGCGAGGTGTAGTAGTCGACGACCACCAGGGTGCCGCCGAACAGCAGCGGACCCCACAGCTCCCACACCGAGAAGTCGAAGGCGTAGGAGTGGAACAGCGTCCACACATCGTCGGGGCCGAAGCCGAAGTCGCGGTCGGTATTGGCGAACAGCCGCACCACATTCCGATGCGCGACCGCGACACCCTTCGGGCGTCCGGTCGAACCGGAGGTGTAGATCACGTACGCCACATTGTCCGGGGCGAGCGCCGCGCGGCGGTCGGCGTCGGTGATCGGGGCGTCGTCGGCGTCCTCGACATTGCCGGTCTCCACCGCGAATCCATCGAGGACCACGGTCGGCAGTTCGGCGGGCACGCTCACCTGGACAGTGGAATCGAGGATCACGCTGGTCGGACGCGAATCCGCGAGCACATAGGCGATGCGGTCGGCCGGGTAGGTCGGATCCACCGGCACATAGCCCGCACCGGTCTTCACCACCGCGAGCAGCGCGACCACCAGGTCCAGCGAGCGCGGCAGGATCACCGCGACCAGCGATTCCGGACCGGCGCCGTCGGCGATCAGCCGGCGCGCCAGCACATTCGCGCGCCGGTCCAATTCGGCGTATGTCAGCGATTCGATGCCGAACTTGGCCGCGGTATTGTCCGGATGCGCGGCCACCGCCTGCTCGAACAGATCGACCAGCGTGGTACCGGCGGCGCTGAATCGCTGCGCGCCACTATCCAATCCGGACGACACCCAGCGCTGCGAAACATTGAGCCGCTCGGCCTCACCGAGCAGATCGATATCGCCGATGACGATCTCGGGATCCTCGACCACGCTGCGCAGAATGCGCACCAGACGATCGGCGAAGGAGGCCACCGTCTCCGGATCGAACAGTTCGGTGGCGTAGTTCCACGACATGCCCAGCGCACCGTCGGCGGCCTCGCCGACGGTCAGCTGCACATCGAATTTGGCGGTGCCCGGATCGAATTCGACCACCGACAGCTCCACACCCGGCAGGGCGAGGGTGCCCATATCGGCGGCCGCGGCGGCCTCGAAGGTCAGCGCCACCTGGAACAGCGGGTGATGCGCCTGCGACCGGGCCGGGCTGATCACCTCGACCAGCCGCTCGAACGGCACATCGGCATTGGCGAAGGCCGCCAGATCGGTGCGGCGCACCTGGGCCAGCAGATCGCTGAACTTGGCGCTCGGATCGACCTCGTTGCGCAGCACCAGCGTATTGACGAACATGCCGACCAGGTCGTCGAGCGCGCGTTCACCGCGTCCGGCGATCGGGGTGCCGATGGCGATATCGGTGCTGTTGGACAGCCGGGCCGCCCAAGTCGCCAGCGCGGCGTGCACGACCATGAACAGCGTGACCCCGCGGGCGCGGGCGAGTTCGGCCAGTGCGGTGTGCAATTCGACGTCGATCGAGAAGCCATGGGTGCCACCGGCATTGGAGGCGACCTCGGGCCGCGAGCGGTCCGCGGGCAGCTCGATCTGATCGGGCAGATCGGCCAGCTGCCCGGTCCAGTACGCGAGCTGCTGTGCCGCGACGGATTGCGGATCGTCCTCGCTGCCGAGCACCGCGCGCTGCCACAGCGCGTAGTCGGCGTACTGGACATCCAGTGGCGCCCACGCGGGCACCTCACCGCGGCTGCGCTCGGTGTAGGCCAACACCACATCGCGCAGCAGCGGGCGCAGCGAGAAGCCGTCACCGCTGATGTGGTGCATGACGAGCACCGCGACGTGGTTGTCGGCATCGATGCTGAGCAGGTTGGCCCGGAACGGCACCTCGCTGGTCACATCGAAGTGGGCACTGGCCAGCTCGACGATGCGCGCGGGCACCGCGGCGGGCGCGATCGCCTCGGCCGCGAGCTCGAAACCCACCTCGTCGGTGTGCAGAACATGCTGGTAGCCGGTGCCTTCCAGCTCCGGATAGATGGTGCGCAGCGCCTCGTGGCGGGCCAGCACATCGCCGATGGCGGCGTTCAACGCGGCGATATCGACATCGCCGGTGAGCCGGATGGCGACCGGAATGTTGTTGACCGCGCTCTGGTTGTCGAAGCGGTTGAGGAACCACATCCGCTGCTGGGCCAGCGACAGCGGGACCAGCTCCGGGCGCGGCTGTGCGGTCAGCGCCGCCCGGCCGCCCGCTCCGGCGGCCGATTCCACCAGCGCGGCCAGCGCCGCGACATTCGAGGCCTCGAACAGCGCGCGCACCGGGATCTGGGTGTCCAATGCCGCGCCGAGCCGCGCCGCCACCTGAGTGGCGATCAGCGAATTGCCGCCGAGTTCGAAGAAGTCGTCGTCCAGGCCGACACCGTGGCCGACCCCCTGCAAGCCCAGCACCTCGGCGAAGGTGCCCGCCACGATCTCCTCCACCGGAGTGCTCGGCGCGCGGAATACCTTGGCCGCGAACGTCGGCGCGGGCAGTGCCTTGCGATCCAGCTTGCCGGAGGCGTTGAGCGGGAACGCGTCGAGCACCATATAGGCCGCGGGCACCATGTAGGCGGGCAACTGCTCGACGAGCGTGTTCTTCACGGTGTCGACAACGATGGCACGGTCCGGGTTCGCGACCAGGTAGGCGACCAGCTGATCGCCGGTCCGCTCATCGGAATGCACCAGTACGACCGCCTGCGCCACCGCGTCCTGTGCGGTGAGGGCCGACTCGATCTCACCCAGTTCGATGCGCAGACCGCGCAGCTTCACCTGGAAGTCGGTGCGGCCCAGGTACTCCAGCTCGCCGCGCGCGGTCCACATGACAAGGTCACCGGTGCGGTACATGCGTTCCGCATCGCCGAACGGGTTCGCGATGAACCGGTCGGTGGTCAGGTCGGGGCGGCCGACATAGCCGTGCGCCAGCTGCGCGCCCGCCAGATACAGCTCACCCGGGACACCGGCGGGCACCGGACGCAACCGCGAATCCAGCACGTACACCTGGGTGTTGAACACCGGGGCGCCGATCGGCACCGAGCTGACATCGGCATCGGTCACCTCGTGGAAGGTGACGTCGACCGCGGCCTCGGTCGGGCCGTACAGGTTGTGCAGCCGCGCGCCGGTCAGCTGGCGCAGGCGCTGCGCCGTCACCGCGGGCAATGCCTCACCGGAGGCGAAGACATTACGCAGGCTCGCGCATTCGGCCGCGCGATCCTCGGCGACGAATACCGAGAGCATCGACGGCACGAAGTGCACCGTGGTGACCTGCTCCTCGACGATCAAACGCGCCAGGTAGGCCGGATCGCGATGGCCGTCGGGCTTGGCGATGACCAGGCGCGCACCGACCTGCAAGGGCCAGAAGAACTCCCACACCGACACGTCGAAGGTCGCCGGCGTCTTCTGCAGCACCACATCATCGGCCGCGAGACCGTATTCGGCGTGCATCCACACCAGGCGGTTGACGATCGCGGCGTGACTCACCGCAACACCCTTGGGTCGACCGGTCGAACCCGAGGTGAAGATCACGTAGGCGGTATTGCCGGGGCGCAGCGGCTTATGCCGATCCGCGTCCGTCAGCGGCTCGTCCGAGAATTCAGTGAGGTCGAGTTCATCGATGCGGACCTGGCGCGACACCGTGGTCTCCAGATCGGTGCCGGAGGTCAACACGCAGACCGGTCGCGCGGTCTCCAGGATGTAGTCGATGCGCTCGGCCGGATGATCCGGATCCAGCGGCACGTACGCACCACCGGCGGCATTGATCGCGTACATGCCGACCACCAGGTCGATCGAGCGCCGCATACCAAGGGCCACATACGATTCCGGGCCGACGCCATTGCGCTTCAGCCAGCGCGCCAGTCGGTGCACCCGGGCGCCGAACTCGGCATAGGACAGACTTGTCCCCTCATAGGTGACCGCGAACTCCTCCGGAGTCCGCACCAGCTGTGCCTCGAACAGCGAAACCAGGGTCGCCGCCGCATCGCCCACCGGTGAGGTGAGCGCCGCGTCCACCGGGAATTCGGTGTCGTTCCAGCGGTCGAGTACCCGTGCCCGCTCGGTGCCGTCGAGCAGATCGATATCGCCGACCGCGACCGCCGGTGCCGCGGTGATACCGCGCAACACCCGGACGAAACGCTCGGCGAAGGATTCGGCGAACGGCTCATCGAAAAGGTCGGTGGCATAGACGAGTTCGGCATCCATCTCCGATTCCGCGCCCTCGCTCAGCGTGAGCTGCAGGTCGACCTTGGCGGTCGGCTGGTCGATGCCCAGCTCGGAGACCGCCAGGCCCGGCAATTCGAGCGAGGTGCGGCCGAGGTTCTGGAACGACAGCATCACCTGGAACAGCGGATGCCGCGCCTGCGAGCGGGCCGGGTTGAGCACCTCGACCAGCCGCTCGAACGGCACATCGGCGTGGGCGAAGGCCTGCAGATCGCGCTCGCGCACCTGGCCGAGCAGGTCGGTGAACGATTCGGCCGGATCAACCGGGGTACGCAAAACCAGGGTGTTGACGAACATGCCGACCAGGTCGTCGAGCACCTGCTCACCGCGACCGGCCACCGGGATGCCGATGGCGATGTCATCGGAACCGCTCAGGCGCGCGAGCAGTGTCGCGAAGGCGCTGTGCACCACCATGAACAGCGTGGTGCTGTGCTCGTGCGCGACCCGGTTCAGCGCGTCGACCACGGCGCCGGGCAGCCGGAATCGGTGTGTCCGTGCCTGATACGAGGCGACCACCGGCCGCGGCTTCGGCGAAAGGCGCAGTTCCTCGGGCAGTCCGGCCAGGGTTTCGCGCCAGTAGCCGAGCTGTTCGGAGATCAGCGAGGTCGGATCGTCCTCGGCGCCGAGGCTTTCGCGCTGCCACAGTGCGTAATCCACGTACTGCACCGGCAGCGGCGCCCAGACCGGCGCGGATTCGGAGCTGCGCGCGATATAGGCCGACATGAGGTCGCGCACCAGCGGACGCATCGAGAAGCCGTCCGCCGCAATGTGGTGCACGACGACCGCGAGCACATGATCCTGGGTGTTGTCGCGCCACTTCTTGCTGCTCAGCGGCGCGCGCTCGACCTGGTAGAGCCGAATCCGCACCGGGGATTCGGTGGTCACGTCGAAGCCGCGACCGATGAATTCGTAGAGGGCGCCGCCCATTTCGCTCTCGGCGACCGGGACGATCTCCAGTTCCGGCAGCGCCCGCGCGGCCGGTAGCACTTGCTGGTAGGCCACGCCCTCGTGGGACGGGTAGACCGTGCGCAGCGATTCGTGCCGGGTGATCACATCGGCGATGGCACCGCGCAGCGCGGGCAGATCCAGATGCCCGTGCAGCCGCACCGCCACCGGAATATTGTCGGCGGCCGAATCGGCGTCGAAGCGGTTGAGGAACCACATCCGCTGCTGCGCCAGCGACAGCGGTGGGTACTCCGGGCGCGGACGCGCGGTCAGCGCCTGACGGCCACCGGCCCCGGCATTGGCCTCCATGCGCGCGGCGAGCGCGGCCACGGTCGGCGCCTCGAACAGCAGCCGGACCGGAACCTGGGTATCCAGTGCCGCACCGAGCCGGGCCACCACCTGGGTGGCGACCAGCGAGTTGCCGCCGAGATCGAAGAAGTTGTCGTCGATGCCGATCCGCTCACAGCTCAACACGTCGCTGAATACGCCGACGACGATCTCTTCGATCGGGGTCGACGGCGCGCGGAATTCCTTGGCCTCGAAGACGGGTTCGGGCAGTGCGCGCCGGTCCAGCTTGCCGTTGGGGTTCAACGGCATGGCATCGAGCACCACAATAGCGGACGGGACCATGTACGAGGGCAGCTGCTCGGTCAGGTGCGCGCGCAGCTCAACGAGGTCGACGGTGCCGCCGTTGGCGGGCACCACATACGCGACCAGCTGATCGCCGGTCCGCGCATCCGCACGCACCAGCGCCACCGCCTGCGCGACCGAATCGTGCGCGGTCAGAGCGGTTTCGATCTCACCGAGCTCGATGCGCAGACCGCGCAGCTTGACCTGGAAGTCGGTACGGCCCAGGTAGACGATCGACCCGTTGGCATTGCGGGTGACCAGGTCACCGGTGCGGTACATCCGAGCACCGGCGGTACCGAACGGGTTGGCCACGAAGCGATCCGCGCTCAGATCGGCGCGGCCGAAGTAACCACGCGCCAGCTGCGCACCCGCGAGATAGAGCTCACCTGCGACACCCGGCGCGACCGGATGCAGGCGGGCATCGAGCACATACGCCTGGGCATTCCAGACGGGCAGGCCGATCGGCACCGCGCCGACCAGCCCCTGCGCCACCGGTCCGTGGGTCGCGTGCACCGCGAATTCGGTTGGGCCGTAGAGGTTGTACAGCTCGGCGGAGCTGACCCGGCGAATGGCCGCGACCGCGTCTCCGGTGAACGCCTCACCGGCGATGAGCAGTGCACGCAGCGATTCCAGCGCCGCACCACCGGCGGCATCCACACTGCCCGCGAACACGGTCAGCATCGAAGGCACGAACGAGGTCATCGTGACCCGCTCGGCCGCGATCACATCCGCCAGATACTGCGGGTCACGATGCCCATCCGGGCTCGCCACGACGATCCGGCCACCAGTGGACAACGGGCCGAACAACTCCCACACCGACACGTCGAACGTGGCAGGAGTCTTGAACAGCACCACATCATCGGCACCGATGCCGTACTCACCGGTGATCCAACGAATCTGGTTGACAACAGCCGCATGCGGCAGCGCCACACCCTTCGGGCGACCCGTCGAACCCGACGTGAAGATCACATACGCGGTGTTCTCCGCCCGCAGCGGTGCGATCCGCTCCGCATCGGTGACCGGCTCGTCCGCGTACCCGGACAGATCCAGCTCATCGATGACGAGTGTGGGCAGACCGCCGCTCTCGAAGTCGTCGCGCGAGGTCGTCAGCACACAGACCGGTGCCGCCGACTCGAGCACATAGCTGATCCGCTCGGTCGGCTGGTCCAGGTCCAACGGCACATAACCGCCGCCCGCTTCCTGCACCGCGTACGCCGCGACCACGAGATCGACCGAACGCCGCAGACCGAGGGCCACCAGCTTTTCCGGACCGACCCCGGCCTCGATGAGACGCCGCGCCAACCGATGCACACGCGCACCGAATTCGGCATATGTCAGCGTCGCGGAGCGACTCGATGAGGGGTGGTGGTCGGGCGACGGGTGGGCCAGCGAGGTGCCGGCCGGATCCACGATCGCGACCGCATCCGGGGTGGCCGCGGCCTGCGCGGCGAACTCGCCCACCAGGGTGAGCCCAGCCCCGTCACCCCGGCGAGCGCCGGAACGACGCGGGCTGCGCCCGGGCTGACGACGCGGCAGCAAATCGCGCCGGGTGTCGTTCCAACCGATCAGCGCCAGCGCGGTTTCGTCATCGTCGAGCAGCCGGATATCGCCGACCGGAACCGTCGGATCGGCGATGATGGCCGCAAGGACCCGATCCAGGCGCCGCGCGAACGCCGCCACCGTCGCCTCGTCGAAAAGGTCGAGCGCATAGGAGAATTCGGCCGACATACCGGCCGCCTCACCATGCTCCTGCGTCTCCTGCAGGGTCAGCTGCAGGTCGAACTTGGCCAGCCTGGCGTCGTAATCGATGCCATTGACCGACAGTCCGGGCAGTTCCAGATTGGCCTGTCTGGTGTTCTGGAAGGCCAGCATCACCTGGAACAGCGGATGGCGCGCCTGCGAACGAGCCGGGTTCAAGATCTCGACCAGCCGCTCGAACGGCAGGTCCGCATGGGCGAAGGCGTGCAGATCGGTTTCCCTGGCCTGCGCGAGCAGATCCGCGAAACTGGCGGAGCCGTCCACATTCGTGCGCAGCACCAGGGTGTTGACGAACATGCCGATCAGATCGTCGAGCGCGGCCTCACCACGACCGGCGGCCGGGGTGCCGACCGCGATATCGCCGGTACCGCTGGCCCGCGCCAACAGCACCGCGAGCGCACTGTGCATCACCATGAACAGCGACGCATTGTGCTTGCGCCCCAACTCGATCAGCGCGCGCTGGGTCTCGGCGGAGATCACGAACGCGTAGGTGCCGCCCCGGTAGGAGGCGACGGCCGGACGCGGACGATCCGATGGCAGCACCAATTCGTCGGGCAGATCGGCGAGTTCGTTGGTCCAGTAGCGAATCTGGCTGGAGATCAACGAGTTCGGATCGTCCTCGGAGCCGAGCACCTCGCGCTGCCACAGCGCGTAGTCGGCGTACTGCACCGGCAGCGCGGACCAGGCGGGCGATTCCCACGAGGTGCGCGCGGCATAGGCCACCATCACATCGCGTGCCAGCGGTCCCATGGACCAGCCGTCGGCCGAAATGTGGTGCACCACCATGCCGAGCACATATTCGGATTCGCTGATCTCGAACAGCCGAGCGTGCAGCGGCACCTCATCGGTGACGTCGAAGGCCATGGAGGCCAGGTCGACCAGATGCTCGACCAGCGTCTCCTCCGTGACCCGATACGGCGTCAGGTCCGGAACGATCTGTGCCGCATCCAGAATCCGCTGCACCGGACCGTTCCTGGTCTCCGGGAATACGGTACGCAGCGATTCGTGCCGGTCGATCACATCGATGACCGCGACCTGCAGCGCGGCGACATCGAGGTCACCGGACAGCCGGATCGCGACCGGGATGTTGTTGACCGCCGATTCGGTATCGAACCGGTTGAGGAACCACATGCGCTGCTGCGCCAGCGACAGCGGCACCTGCTCGGGCCGCTGCCGGGCCACCAGTGCCTTGCGCGCGCCGTCACCGGCATGCGATTCCACCCGGGTCGCCAGCGCCGCCACGGTGGACGCCTCGAACAGCATGCGCACCGGCACCCGGGTGTCGAGCGCGATGCCCAGGCGCGAGGCGACCTGGGTGGCGATCAGCGAGTTGCCGCCGAGTTCGAAGAAGTCGTCGTCGACACCGACCCGGGAGATGCCGAGCACCTCACCGAAGATCTGGGCGACGATCTCCTCGATCGGGGTGGTCGGCGCACGGAATTCGCGCACCTCGAAGACCGGCGCGGGCAGCGCCTTGCGATCCAGCTTGCCGGACGGGTTGAGCGGGAACGCGTCCAGGCCGACGATCGCCGAGGGCACCATGTACGAGGGCAGGGTGCGGTGCAGCGAGTTCTTGATGTCATCGATATCGGCGGCGCCACCCGGGGTGACCACATAGGCGACCAGCTGATCGCCCGCGACGGTATCCATGACGAGCACGACGGCCTGGGTGACCGCGGCATGTTCGAGCAGCGCGGTCTCGATCTCACCGAGTTCGATGCGCTGGCCGCGGAATTTCACCTGGAAGTCGGTGCGGCCGATGTACTCCAGCACACCGGCGGTCCCGGTCGCCGGATCCTTCGGCGCGCTCCAGCGGACCAGGTCGCCGGTGCGGTACAGGCGCGCGCCCGGTGCGCCGAACGGGTCGGCGACGAACCGCTCCGCCGACAGGTCGGGGCGGCCGTGGTAGCCGCGGGCCACCTGGACACCGCCCAGGTACAGCTCGCCGGGCACCCCGACCGGAACCGGGTTCAGGCCCGCGTCGAGCACATAGGTCTGGGCATTGGACACCGGGCGGCCGATCGGCACCGTGGTCGGCGTGGCCTCATCGATATGCCAGGCGGTGGCGTGCACGGTGAATTCGGTCGGGCCGTACAGGTTGTGCACGGCGGCGCCGCAGAACTGCCGGAATGCGGTCACCGTGGCCGGGGGCAGCGCCTCACCGGCGACGAGAACCGTACGCAGCGAAGCGCATTCGTCCGCGGACGCGGCCCCGGCGAAGACCGAGAGCATCGACGGCACGAACGAGGTCATGGTGACCCCGTGGCGGCCGATGACCTCCGACAGGTACATCGGATCGCGGTGGCCGTCCGGCGCGGCGATCAGCATGCGCGCGCCGACCGCCAGGGTGCCGAACAGCTCCCACACCGACACGTCGAAGGTGACCGGCGTCTTCTGCAGGACTACATCGGCGGCGTCGATGCCGTATTCACTGGTGATCCAGGCGATCTGGTTGACGACACCGGCATGGCCGACCGCGACGCCCTTGGGGCGGCCGGTCGAACCGGAGGTGTAGAGCACATAGGCGGTGTTCGAAGAACGCAGCGGCGCGAGGCGTTCGGCATCGGTGACCGGCGCGTCGTCGAAATCGGCGAGGTCGAGGGTGTCGAGCTGGAACACCCGATGGTCACCCTCGGCGGCGACATCATCGGCGCTCGTGGTGAGCACGCAGACCGGATTCGAGCTGGCCAGGACATATTCGGTGCGCTCGGCCGGATGATCGGGATCGATCGGCACATAACCGCCGCCCGCGGCCATGGTCGCGTAGATGGCCACGAGCATGTCCACCGAACGGCGAATGCCAACGGCCACCAGGGATTCCGGGCCGACGCCCTCGGCGATCAGCTTGCGGGCCAGGCGGTTGACCCGCGCCGAGAATTCGGCATACGACAGCGTCGCGTAGCGACTCGATGAGGGGTGGTGGTCGGGCGACGGGTGGGCGAACTCGGTCCGCGGCCCGAATTCGCCTTCGCTGCGGGTACCGCCGTCGAAGACGACGGCGATCTCGTCCGGACGCTGACGCACCTGCTCTTCGAACAGGTCGAGCACGGTGGCGGCGGGCACCGGGTCGGCGGTGCGGTTCCAGTCGCGCAGCACCGTCGCGCGCTCGGCGTCATCGAGGATATCGATATCGCGGACCGCGGATTCCGGTGCGGTGACGACGGTTTCGAGCACGCGCAGGAAACGGCGGCCGAATTCGGCGACGGTTTCGGCGTCGAACAGATCGGTGGCAAAGGACACCACCGTCGACATACCGGCGGGTTCGCCGTGCGCGCCGCGTCCCTCGGTGACCGTCCACTGCAGGTCGAATTTGGCGATATCGACCTCGAGCTCATCGGCGGTGACCGACAGGCCGGGCAGCTCCATCGAACCGTGCGAGAGCTCCTGGAACGACAGCATGACCTGGAACAGCGGATGCCGCGCCTGCGAACGGGTCGGGTTGAGCACCTCGACCAGCCGCTCGAACGGCACATCGGCATAGGCGAATGCGGCGAGATCGCCCTCGCGCGTGCGGGTCAGGAAGTCGGTGAAGGCCTCGCTGCCCTCGACCTCCGAACGCAGCACAAGGGTGTTGACGAACATACCGATCAGATCGTCGAGCGCCTGCTCACCGCGACCGGCCACCGGGGTGCCGATGGCGATATCGCTGGTGCCCGACAGCCGCGACAGCAGCACCGCCAGCGACGCGTGCAGCACCATGAATACGCTGACGCCCTGCGTGCGCGCGAGTCCGGCGATGCGCTCGTGCAGATCGACATCGATATCGAAGCCGACCCGGCCACCGCGGAAGCTCTGCACCGGCGGGCGCGGACGATCGGCGGGCAGGTCCAGCTGATCCGGCAGACCGGCCAAAGCCCTACGCCAGTAGGCGATTTCGCGGGCCGCCATGGAACCGGGATCGGACTCCGCGCCCAGCAGTTCGCGCTGCCACAGCGAGTAGTCGCGGTACTGCACCGGCAGCGGCGCCCACACCGGGGCCGCACCAGCGGCCCTGGCCAGGTAGGCGGTGGCGACATCGCGGGCCAGCGGACCGAACGAAAAACCGTCCGCCGCAATGTGATGCACGACGAACGCGACCGCGTAGTCGGGGGTTCCGTTATTCGAACCGGTGACCCGGTAGACCCGCACCCGGATCGGCAGTTCGGTGGAGACATCGAATCCGGTGGCGGCGAATTCGACCAGTACGCTGTGCAATTCGGCGGGATCGATCGATTGCACCTCGATACCGAGATCGACCTCGTCCATCGGCAGCACCAGCTGGTAGCCGCCGTCGCCGGACTCCGGGAAGATGGTGCGCAGCGATTCCTGGCGCGCCATCACATCGGTCAGCGCCACCTGCAGCGCATCGACAGCGACCTGGCCGCGCAAGCGCACCACGAACGGCAGGTTGTAGGCGGGCACCGTGGAGTCGAACTGGTTGATGAACCACATCCGCTGCTGTGCCAGCGACAGCGGCACCCGCTCGGGCAGCTGCTGGGCGACCAGCGGCGGCCGCGCGAACTCGGCGGGACTCGCGGTTTCGGCCCGGGCGGCGATACCGGCCACCGTCGGGGTCTCGAACAGCGCACGCACCCCGATCTGGGTGCCGAATGCCGTGCCGATCCGCGACACCACCTGGGTGGCGACCAGCGAGTTGCCGCCCAGATCGAAGAAGTTGTCATCGATGCCGACGCGTTCCTGGCTGAGCACATCGGCGAAGATGGCCGCGACGATCTGTTCGGCCTGGGTGCGCGGGGCGCGGAATCCGGCGGCGTCGGCACTGAAGACCGGCTCCGGCAGGGCCTTGCGGTCCAGCTTGCCGGAGGTGTTGAGCGGGAACGCGTCCAGCACCATGATCGCCGCCGGCACCATGTAGCTGGGCAGCTTCTCCGCGACGAATCGGGTGAGTTCGGCCGATTCGATGGACTGTCCCGGCGCGGGCACCACATACGCGACCAACTGTTGGCCAGTGGCGGTATCCACCACCAGGACGGCGGCTTGGCTGACCGCGGGATGGGCGAGCAGATCCGTTTCGATCTCGCCGAGTTCGATGCGCTGACCGCGGAACTTCACCTGGAAGTCGGTACGGCCGATGTACTCCAGCGTGCCGACGGCATTCCAGCGCACCAGGTCACCGGTGCGGTACATGCGTTCGCCGTGGGTGCCGTAGGGGTTGGCCACGAACCGATCCGAGGTCAGATCGGGACGACCGCGATAGCCACGCGCGAGCTGACGTCCACCCAGGTACAGCTCACCCGGTGCGCCGACGGCCGCGGGCCGCAGCCGCGCGTCCAGCACGTAGACCTGAACGTTCCACTCCGGGATACCGATCGGCACCGTCACGGTATCGGCGGCGGTGGCCTCCCAGTAGGTGACCGAGACCGCGGCCTCGGTGGGACCGTAGAGGTTGTGCAGACCGGCGGTGGTGATCGCGCGGAAACCGGCCGCGGTTTCCGGCGGCAGCGCCTCACCGATGACGAAAACCGCACGCAGCGTGGCGCATTGGGCGGCGGTGGCGTGCGCGACGAAGACCGTCAGCATCGAGGGCACGAAGTCGGTGACACTCACCTGGTGCCGCTCGATCATGTCGGCGACATACAGCGGATCCCGGTGCCCGTCGGGGGCGGCGATGATCAGCTTCGCGCCGACCATCAGCGGTAGGAAGTAGCCCCACAGCGACACGTCGAAGGTGGTGGCGGTCTTCTGCAGATACACGTCATCCGCGCTCAGGCGGTATTCGTCGAGCATCCACAGCTGCTGATTGACGATCGCGTGATGGGTGACCGCGACACCTTTGGGTCGACCGGTCGAACCCGAGGTGTAGATGACGTAGGCGGTGTTGTCCGGACGCAGCGGCGCGCGCCGATCGGCATCGGTGACCGGCGCGTCGTCGAAGGCCGACACATCGAGGGTGTCGATCTGTACCCGGCGCACCGATTCCGGCAGCTCGAGCTCGTCGGAGGAGACGGTGAGTACGCAGACCGGTGCCGCGGAGTCGAGGATGTAGGCGGTGCGATCGGCCGGATGATCGGGATCGATCGGCACGTACGCGCCACCGGCCTTGAGCACCGCGTGCATGCCGACGACCAGGTCCAGTGAACGCCGCATGCCGAGTGCGACAAGCGATTCGGGGCCGACACCGTCGGCGATCAGGAAGCGGGCCAGCCGGTTGACCCGTGCGGCGAACTCGGCATAGGTGAGCTGCGCGCCCTCGAAATCCAGCGCGATATTGTCCGGGGTCAGCTGGATCTGCGCATCGAGCAGCGCCGCCAGGGTGGTAGCGGGAACGTCCTGCTCGGAGTCGTTCCACTCCAGCAGCGTCAGTTCACGCTCGGCCTCGGTGGTGGCCGGTAGCTGCCACACCACCGCATCGGCGTCGGCGGCCAGGAACCGGTCGAAGAACTCCAGGAACCGCGAATGATGCTGCGCGGCTTCGGCTTCGGTGTACAGGTTCGGGTTGGTCTCGAAGTCGATATGCGAGCGGGTGCCGCCGACCGACTGATAAAAATTGACACCGAGATCCTCGATGCTGCCGGTCGACAGCACATTCAAGCTGCCGACCATATCGTCGAGCACGATCTCGTTGTGGAACAACATGATGTTGACCCACGGACCGAAGAACTCCGCGCCGATACCGTTGCCGGTGTGCGAGCCGCCCGCGCTATCGCGCCGGATGTCCTCGTGCCGGTAGCGCTGATGACGCAGCGCGCCCGACACCTCGACGGTGACCGCACGCAGCAGCTCGGCAACCGTGGTGTCATAGCCGACCCGCAACCGCAGCGGCACGATATTCGAGGTCACACCGCCGGAGCGGCGCATGGCGGCGGTGGTGCGCGCGGTCACCGGCAGGCTCAGGATCACTTCTTCCGCGCCGGTCCACTGGGCCAGATACGCGGCGAAACCGGCGATGAGCAGACCGGCGGGCGAATTGTCGTGGCGGGTGACGGCATCGGCGAGCAGTGCGTCCTGCTCCGGCGACAATGCCGCGCTCGACACCCCCTTCAACGGTGCGGGCGGCGCGGACCGACCGGCCAGGCTGGTCCCGTCCTCGAGTCCGGCGACCCGCTGGGCCCAGTGCTCCCTATCGGCCTTGAACCGGTTGCTGTCGCGGTAGGCGATCTCCTGCTCGTAGAGCGAGCGCAGGTCGCTGGCGTTGGACCGCGGGGGTTCCACGCCGTTCGCGGCCGCGGTGTACAGCTCGGCGATGCGCTGCATATAGGTCATCGCGCCGAAGCCGTCGAGCACGATGTGGTGCACCCGGGCGTACCAGAACCAGCGATCGTCCGCGAGCTGCAGCACGGCGCTCTTGATCAGGCGGTCGTTGACGATGTCGAGCGGGCGGCTGTATTCGGCGCGCATCCACGCCGCGGCCGCGGCGACCGGATCATCGGCAGCGCGCAGATCGACGTGCTCGATCTCGGCGGGCATGGTGAGGTCGACGGCCTGCATCGGCTCGCCGCCCCGCTCGACAATGCGCAGGAAGGCCGAACCCGTCTCGTTACCGGCGGCAACGCTGGCCCGTAGCAGGGCGTCGACATCGAGCTCGCCGCGCAGGTCGACATACTGGGCGATATTGACCGGAACCTGCGGGTCCACATGCTGCGCGTACCAGATGCCCAGCTGTGCGGGAGACAGCGGAAAGTACTCCGCAGCAGCCTGCGTAGCGCCCGCCCCTGAGTCACCAGTTTCGCCGTTTCCGCCGAAATCCAGCCGGTCCAACCCGTAACCTCGCTTCCGGAACACCACGCAAGCGCTCCCCGACGAACACCGGGACAGGACGCGCACCTATCGGAGCGTGGCGTCTGCGTTCCCGCGTTCAGTTCTCATCAATCAAGCAAAAATGTTCATTGGCACTATCTGCCCGCCAGGCCGACCTTGTTACATGGGCGCGACCGTGCCCGCTGCCCACCGACCGGCTCCGCCGGGAAGTTCACTGCTGATCACCGAAACAATCTACCGTCGCCCCAGCCGCGCGACCAATCAGCTCCCATAGCTGGGAAACATCACCCCAGGCAGCGGCGTCATCGCAAGTTTGCCAGGTGACTGTCACCCATCTCACACCGCTTGCGAAGGTCGGCGCCGGTCGCGCGCCGGGTCGTACAGATGCGATTGTGTGCACGATGGATTCGGTGCGAGCGCGCGGCCGACGAGGATGACGGCGGCTTGGCGCAGGCCCGCGGATTCGACCTGGTCGGCAATGTCGGTAAGAGTGCCGCGCAGGATCAGTTGGCCGGGTTGGCTGGCTCGATAGACTACCGCGATCGGGCAGTCGGGGCCGTGGTTCGGGATAAGTTCGGCCGCGAGGGTGCGGATTCGGGTGATGGCCAGGTGCAGGACGAGCGTTGCGCCGGTTTCGGCGAAGGTGGTGAGCGCTTCGGACTCCGGCATCTTCGTCGAACGGGCCTGGGTGCGGGTGAGAACCACTGATTGGACCAGCTCGGGGACGGTGAGTTCGGTGCCGAGCAGGGCGGCCGCCGCGGCGTAGGCGGGGACGCCGGGGGTGACATCCCACGGGACGTCATGTGCGTCCAGGCGGCGGGTTTGTTCGGTGAGGGCCGAGTAGATCGATGGATCGCCGGAGCACAGGCGCGCGACATCCCTACCGGATCGGTGCGCACGCACCAAGTGCTCGGTGATCTGATCGATGTCCAGATGCTGGGTATCGATCAGCTCGGTCCCAGGGGCACAGTGTGCGAGCACCTCGGGGTCCAGGTAGGTGCCCGCATAGAGGCAGACCGGGGAGTCGCGCAGCAGGGTCACCGCGCGGACGGTCAGCAGATCCGCAGCGCCCGGCCCGGCCCCGATGAAGTGCACGGTCATGCGGGTGAGTGTATGGAGGGCTCAGGCCGTCGCGTCGAAGTGGGCGATCACCTTGGTCGGATGCACCCGGACCACCAGTTCGCCGGGGACGCCATTGCGCTTGCCGAATTCCTCGGCGCGGTCCGCGCCCATATAACGGCCGCCGATCTCGGTGGCGGTGCGCAGGAGTTCGTCGGGATCCTCGGACAGGGTCACCGTGCCCTGGACCTGAACCGAGGGGTACAGGTCCGCCTCCACGTCGACGACGAGCGCGATCCGGTTGTCCCGGGCGAATGCCTTGCCCTTCGCCGAGGCCCTGCCGGTATTGAACACCAGCTCGTCACCCTCGAGGACGAACCAGACCGGCGTCACCACCGGGCGTCCGTCGGTGGCCGTGAATGCGACCTTGGCGGTTCGGCTGCCGTGAGAGAGGAATTCGCGTACCGCGGGATCCGAGAGTGAGGCCATCCCCCAACCCTAGGGCCACCCTGCGCCGACGGCCGACATATCGCCGCCCCGCTGGTGGCGCGACTGATCCGGGCACGGATGTTCAGATCGCGCCTTGTTCGCGGGCGCGAGCGACGGCGGAGGTGCGCGAGCGGACGCCGAGTTTGGCGTAGATGTGCACCAGGTGGGATTTGACGGTGGTTTCGCTGAGGAACAGCTCCTTGGCGATCTCGCGGTTGGAGCTGCCGTAGGCGACCAGTCGCAGCACCTCGATCTCCCGCGGGCTCAGGGTGGTGTCGGCGCGGCGCACGCGGGTCATCAGCTTGGAGGCCACGGCGGGTGACAGCACGCTCTCCCCCGCTGCCGCGGACCGCACCGCCGCGAGCAGTTCGACCGGCGGGGTGTCCTTGAGGATGTAGCCGCAGGCTCCGGCCTCGATCGCGCCGAGAATGTCGGCGTCGGTGTCGTAGTTGGTGACGACCAGCACGTTGGGCGGGTTCGGGAGCGCACGCAATTCGGTGGTCGCGTCCACACCCGAGCGGCCGGGGCCGAAGCTGAGATCCATCAGCACCAGATCGACCGACGTGGTAGCACAAAAGGCCACTGCGGCCTCGGCGGTCGGCGCGTCGCCGACGACGGTGATGTCCTCGTTGCTCGCCAGCAGCGCCCGCAGGCCCGCGCGCACGATGGCGTGGTCGTCGGCGAGCAGTAGGCGGATCATGCGCGGCGCTCCGGATCGGTCGAATTCGGCTCGAGCGGGGTTGATTTCGGTGACAGTGGATCGGATTGTGCTGTGGGCACAGCGGATTCGCATGACGCAGGCCGCGACTCCTCGTGTCGAGGTTCCACCGCGGGGTCCGACTGTCCCGCGATCTGATCGGAATCGGTTGCGGCCGACCGGTATTCGATGCCTTCGGGCTCGATCGGAAACGCAATGGTGACCGCGGTGTGGCCGGGCTCGGACTCCACCGCCATGGTGCCACCCTGCTGTTCTACGCGACTGCGCATGGCGGCCAATCCGAAGGTGCCGGACGGCGCGCGATCCAGCACCGCGGGGTCGATGCCCACACCGTCGTCCACCACGTCGAGATACACCTCGGTGTCGGAATAGGTCAGGGTCAGCCGCATCCGGCTCGCTCCCGCATGGCGCACCACATTCGAGACCGCCCCCTGCGCGATCCGAACCAGGGCCGCCTCGACCGGCATCGACAGTCGCTCCGGCGTGCCCTCGACCACCATCTGGGTGATCAGTCCCGGCGTCTCGGCGCGCAGGCAGATGCGTTCCAGTGCCTGCGCGAGGCTCTGCCCTTCCAGTGCGGCGGGGGTCAGTTCCGCTATGAGTCTTCGGGTTTCCGCCAGATTCTCCGCCGCGGTCTCGCGCGCCAGCCGAATCTGCGGCAGTGCGGGATGATCCGGTGTGGACTGTTCCGCCGCGTGCAGCAGCAACTGAATGCTGCTCAGCCCCTGGGCCACGGTGTCGTGGATCTCCTGCGCCAGTCGTTCGCGCTCGGCGAGCTTGCCCGCCGTGCGTTCCTGTTCCGCGAGTGTCGCTCGGGTGCTGAGCAATTCATCGATCAGGCGCTGACGTTCGGCCGACTCCCGGAACAGCGCCTCATAGCCCAGGCCGATCCCCACCGCGACCGCCGCGCCGAGCATCGGCCCGATGGCACCCGCCACCGACCAGCCGCGGTGCACCCCGAAACCGATGACCGCGACCGCGGTGGCCGCGCCGACGGCGAGAAAGCTCCACGGACGCGGCAGCAGGTGCAGGTACAGGAAGAACATGCCGAATGCGAGATATCCGGCGTCGGGCGCGAACACCACCAGACCGAGCCACAGCACGGTCAGCACCGCCAGCCAGAGGCGGATGCCAGCCGGATGGCGCCCGACCAGTGCACCGGTGAAGTACACGGCCAGGAATGCCACGGTCAGCGTGACGACGGCGAGCGGATGTCCGGCGCCGGGCAGTAGCGCACGCACCGCCACCAGCACCGCCAGCGTCGTCACCAGCACGTGCAGCCCCAGCCGCAATGCGGTGAAGACGGGGGTGAACGGCGACGCATGCACGCTGCCAGCTTATGTGCGGCTACCTGGGCGGCATCCATCGAAAGGTGTAAAACGCCGCCCAACCTTCGATCAGGGTCGGTTCCTCCGCGTGCGCGATGGCGGGCGCGGGCGATCGCGGCAGGGTGAAGGCATGTTCGTCGCACTCCGGGATCTGCGGGCCGCACGCGGCCGCTTTCTGCTCATCACACTGGTCGTCACCCTGGTGGCGCTGCTGGTGAGCTTTCTCAGCGGTCTCACCGCCGGGCTCGCGCACCAGAACATCTCCGCCATCGAGGCGATCCGCGCCGATGCCGTCGTCTTCGCCGACAGCGGCGCGGATCCCTCCTTCGACGCCTCGGCGCTCACCCCGCAGCAGGTCGAGACCTGGCGGGCCGCCGCCGGTTCGACCGGAACCGTCGACTCGATCGGCATCAGCCGGACGGCGGGCGCGGTATCGGGCCGGGGCGAGACCAAGCCCGCGCAGGTCGCGTTGTTCGGGAGCGCGGGAACGGCATTCGGCAATCGCGTCGCAACCGATTCCGGCACGGTGGTGCTCAGCACCGGCGCGGCCAAGGCGCTCGATGCCATTGCCGGTGACACCGTCACGCTCGGTGCGTCCGGTTTCCGGGTGGCCGCGGTGCAGGGCGACGACTGGTACAGCCATACCCCCGTCGTCTGGATGACGCCGGCCGACTGGCAGTCGGTGAGCCCGCGTGGTGGCGCGGCCACGGTGCTCGCGGTGTCCGGAATCCCGAATATGGCCGCTGTCAACGCATCCGCGCATACGACCTCGACCAGCGTCTCCGGATCGCTGTCGGCATTGAGTTCGTACCAGGCCGAAAACGGTTCGCTGACCTTGATGACAGTGTTGCTGTTCGCCATTTCGGCGCTGGTGATCGGCGCGTTCTTCACCGTGTGGACGGTGCAGCGCATGCCCGATATCGCGACCTTGAAGGCATTGGGCGCGACCTCCGGTGCGCTGGTCCGCGATGCCATCGCGCAGGCGGCGATCGTGCTGAGCGCCGGTGTCGCCGTCGGCCTCGGCAGCACCGTCACCGCGGCCACTTTCATGGGCGACGCGCTGCCCTTCGTCCTCAGCCCGTCGACCACCCTGCTGCCCGCCGCGGCCCTGATCGTGCTCGGCCTGCTCGGTGCCGCCTTCGCCCTGCGTTTCCTGTTCACCACCGACCCGCTCACCGCGCTCGGCGCGGCCCGCTGACCTCTCGGAGACCCGCATGACCACCGCGACCATGACGAAAACCGCTCTAACCGTTCGCGATACCACCCTGACCTACCCCGACGGCGCGGGCCGACTCACCGCACTGAACCAGGTGAATCTGCACGTCCCCGGGGGCGCCATCGCGGCCATCACCGGCCCCTCCGGCTCCGGCAAATCCAGCCTGCTCGCCGTCGTCTCCACCCTGATCCGCCCCGACGCCGGTCGCATCACCCTCGAAACACCAAAGGGCACAGTCGATCTGGCCACCCTCACCCGACGCGAAGCCGCCGCTCTGCGCCGCTCGTCCATCGGCATCGTCTTCCAACAGCCGAATCTCATCCCCGCCCTCACCGCCGTCGAACAATTGGAGGCCATGTCACACCTCGGCCAGCGCCTGTTCACCTCGCCGACCCAACGCCGCGAAACCCGAACCAAGGCAATGGAATTACTCGATTCGGTCGGCCTGGCCGACCAGCACGCCAAACGCCCCGCCCAACTCTCCGGCGGCCAACGCCAACGCGTCAATATCGCCCGCGCCCTGATGAACGACCCCGCCCTCCTGGTCATCGACGAACCAACCAGCGCCCTCGACACCGAACGCGGCTCCGCCGTAATCGAACTCATCCTCACCGTGGTCCGGGACCACAACGCCGCCACCCTCCTGGTAACCCACGACCGCACCCACCTCCCCCACATGACCGCGGTCTACCGCATGATCGACGGCGTCCTCGACCAGGACCCCACCGTCGCCTCAGTGGCCTGAAACCTGCTCTCCTGCCCGGATTTTCCTGTCGGTGCCCACCGATAACGTGCCCCCATGCCCAGCGTCCTGCACGAAGTGGTGATCGACCTGTTCCGGCAACGCCCCCAACTGGCCGCCGAACTACTGGCCGACGTGCTGGACACTCCGCTACCCCAATTCGACCACGCCCGCCTGGAGTCAGGTGACTTCCCCGACATAGACCCCACCGAATACCGCGCCGACACTGTCGTCGTCCTGGCGACCGGCACCACCCCGGTGCTCGGCGTCGTCGTCGAAGTTCAACTGAAGCCGGATAGCGACAAATACTGGAGCTGGCCGGTTTACCTGACCACCCTCAGAGCCCGCCTCCGTTGCCTGACAGTCCTGCTCGTCCTTTGCCCCAACGAACGCACCGCCACTCACTGCCGCAAACCGATCAGCATCGCCCCCGGCTTCACCCTCACACCCGTCGTACTGAGCCCATCCGACGTCCCTGTAGTCACCGACGCGGAAACAGCGACGGCCAATCCTGAGCTTGCGGTCCTTTCCGCGATCGCGCATCGTCACCACCCGGAGCGGGACGCCATCCTGACCACTCTCGTCGCCTCTATGGTCGACGTAAAGAACCACGAAATGTACATTGACCCGGTAATGGCTGTTCTCCCCAAAGCCGCCCGGCACTTCCTGGAGGGCCTTATGTCGACCACCGGAACGTCCAAATACAAGAGTGAATATGCCCGCGGCTATGAGGCTCACGGTAAGGCCGAAGCGCTGGTGATGATCCTCGAAGCGAGAGGCTTGATGATCTCTGAAGGGGACCGAGCTCGCATGCTCGAGTGCACGGATCAGGATCAGCTCGACATATGGCTGAAGCAAGCCGCGTTTGTCGCCGCAGTGGACGACCTCTTCCGCTGACGCCCTGAACCAGCAAGGGGATGGCAGTTTCGACACGATCATCGTTGCCCAGCTGAAAGCCGTGCACCCCTTGACCTTCGAAAGGTCAAGGGGTGCGAGGGATTCAGGTCAGGGCTGGCCGGTGAAGTAGGCGATGCCCGCGTCGATCAGCGGTTGGCCGCCTACGGCGAGGAAGCCTATGCTCGCGCCGATGGCGACGGTGGCCATGGGGATGGGGAAGAGGATGATGCCGCCGAGGGGGAGGCCGATGATCAGGCCGATGCCGGCGCCGATCAGGGCGCCGAATGAGGCTCGTTGCACCTCCTGGTTCCAGCGTTCCTGTGAAGTGGTCGGCTGGGGGGCGGGGTCATCGATCGGGCGTAGGGTCAGTGCCTTGCCGTCGTGATCGATGATTGGTTGCAGTGCGATATCGCGGTCCTTTGCCGGAAAGACCAGTGGCACCGTGGTAACCACCTGACCGGCGTTGTCGGCAATGGCGATCCCGTCGGCGGTGGCGGTGAATGCGCCCGAATCCAGCGTCGTCGTCACGGCTTTGGCATCCGCGGCGAACCGCATCGTGTACCCGATGCCGTGATCGGCACCAATGACCGGCACCGACGGGTCGAGGACCCGCTGCTGTGTGGTGGGCGCTTCCAGCGGCTGCGCCGTGGTCGTACCAGCGGCCAAACCAGTTGCTGCGATGGCGAGCAGCGCCGTCGCAACAATCTTGTTTCCGGACCATTTCATCGCAGACCCCCCCGTCCCGCCCCCACCAGGGCACCGGTCGTACCCCCCAGCAAAGCCCAGGACACACAGCCGATCGGCGCAAGAATCGGTGCGGCGACAATCGTGATGGCACCGATCGCGGCACCGACACCACATCCGATCGCCGCCCCCTGCGCCGCACCCGCGATGGCGGCCGAGGCAACGCTGTCGGCGCGGCTCGGCGCGACACCGACCGAGCGCGCGAACCGGGAGATCTCGGCCTCCGGACCCGCACCGATCGAATTCACCTGCGCGACCTGTTCGGTCGACAGGAAATCCGGTGCGGGCATGGAAAGATCACCGAACCGCACGACCGCGGGCTCCGGCACGATCACGGCAACCTGCGGTGACGGCGCCGGCGCGTGCAGGCTGCCCATATCCAGCGGCGCGACCGGCCGCTGCGGGGGCACCTGCCGAACCGGCAGGTAGTCGGTCTCGGGTGCGACGCCGCGTCGGTCGTCCTGCGGCGCGACATACGCCATCGGCGGCGGCGCCTCCGTCGTCACGCCCGGCTGCTTCTTCGGCGCTTCCGGCGCCGGTGCCGGAGTGGTCACACCCGGCTGCGGCGCGATGAATTCGATCGTTCCCGCATTCGCGACACCGGCATACGCGACCGCGACGCTCATCGGCACGACGCCGACCATCATGCGCGCGCAATTGCGTCCGATATCGGGTTTACGGTGCCGACCTGGTTGTTTGCGATGGCGACCTGACAAGTGTCCCCCACCTTTCTTATTTGTGCCGCGTCGATCACAGCCGACGCGTGAACCCGCCCGGCCGGACCACACGGATGCCCGACCCTTCACGACCTCGCCAAACCCGTTGGCAGGCACGGGTTATGGGAGAAGTCGCACCGAGTACATCGAGCCATTCACGACGTGTCAACCCGACCGCTACCGTTGCGGCGCGCATCACATTTTGCTCACGCGAGCTATCGCCAGCAACAGCGAACAACCGAGTTGGCAAGCCAGGCAACATATTTCACCGCCAAAACGATCAGTCCGGCAAGCCGAGCAGCATATTCCGCTGCTCCCGAACGCGAACCTGAATCGCGTCCACCACCGCCGCCACCTCCGGCCTTCGTAGTGTCTCGGTGCGGGTGACGAGCCAATAGGTGAGCCGAACCGAGACCTCCTTGCGGAGCACCCGGACCAGATCGTCATGGCGGTCGGCCATGAAGCAGGGCAGCAGACCCAATCCCGCGGCCGCGCGAGTCGCTTCGACATGTACGAAAACATTTGTGGATGTGACGGATTCGCGCATAGCCGGCGCGAAACTGTTGGCCAGATCCAGATCGTCCACCTGGAGCATCGAATCGATGAAGTAGACCAGGGAATGCCGCGCGAGATCGCCGATGGCCGTTGGGGTTCCGTGTTCGCGCAGATAGTCGCGGGAGCCATAGAGCCCGAGGCAGTAGTCGGCCAGCCGAATCGCCTTGGCGCGGTGCACCTGCGGTTCACCGACCACCACTTCGATATCGAGGCCCGAACGCTGCTGGGAGGCACGCCGGGTCGCGGCGACGATCTCGACGGCGATCTTCGGATGCCGCCGCTGCACCTCGGCGGCCGCCGGCGCGGCCATATAGGCACTGAATCCGTCGGTCGCGGAAATCCGGACCACGCCCTCCAGCACCCGAGTGCCGTCGGCATCGGTGGCCAGCGATCTGACCGCCGATTCCACCGCCTCGGCCGCGGCGAGCGCCTCGCGCCCGAGATCGGTGAGTTCCCAGCCGCCGGTCACCCGGGTGAGCACGCGGCCGCCGAGCGTCCGCTCCAGTGCGGCGATGCGGCGGGAGATGGTGGTGTGGTTGAGGCCGAGTTCCTCGGCGGCGGTAACGAAGCGCCCGGAGCGCCCGACGGCGAGCAGAACCAGCAGATCGTCCGCGCTGGGATAGGCAGCCGGAGTCATTTCTGCATTCTTGCAGACGCGCACTGCACAACTGGTCATTGCGGCCGCAGATATGTGCACGAATACTCGTTCTGACCACGAAATGTGGGGGCCGTCACATTCGCAACATGATGTGGCCCCGGTCATGAAGGAGATGTTCGATGAGCGTGCGCAGTGCAGTGCGGCCGACCGGTGATCCCGGCGGTGTACCGACCGGTCTGAGGCGGGTGGTGGCCGCCTCCATGGCGGGCACCGTGGTCGAGTGGTATGAGTTCTTCCTCTACGGCACGGCTGCGACGCTGGTCTTCAGCAAGGTGTTCTTCGCCAAGGGCACCAGCGATCTCGACGCGATCCTCGCGGCGTTCATCACCTACGCCGTCGGCTTTGCCGCGCGCCCGCTCGGCGGCATCGTCTTCGGACACTTCGGCGATAAGTACGGCCGCAAGAAACTGCTGCAATTCAGTCTCATCCTGGTCGGATCCGCGACCTTCCTGATGGGCTGTCTGCCGACCTTCGCCCAGGTCGGTTACTGGGCACCGGCACTGCTGGTCGTGCTCCGGTTCATCCAGGGCTTCGCGGTCGGCGGCGAATGGGGTGGTGCGGTGCTGCTGGTTGCCGAACACAGTCCGAGCCGCAGTCGTGGTTTCTGGGCGAGTTGGCCGCAGGCGGGTGTGCCCCTGGGCAATATGCTGGCGACGGTCGCACTGCTGGCGCTGACCTCGACGCTATCGGATGCGGCCTTCCTGAGCTGGGGCTGGCGCGTCGCGTTCTGGCTGTCCGCGGTGGTCGTGCTGGTCGGCTATTACATCCGCACCAAGGTCACCGACGCGCCCATCTTCGTTGCGGCACAGCAGGAAATCGCACAGCTCGAGGCGAATTCGCTGAGCGTGGTCGAGGTACTGCGGCGCTACCCGCGCGGTGTCCTCACCGCCATGGGGCTGCGGTTCGGCGAGAACATCCTCTACTACCTGGTGGTCACCTTCACCATCACCTATCTCAAGGTGCAGGTGCACGTGGATACCAAGGTCATCCTGTGGTGGCTGCTGGCCGCGCACGCCGTGCATTTCGTCATGGTGCCGTTGGCGGGCAGTCTCTCCGACCGCTTCGGCAGGCGGCCGATCTATCTGATCGGCGCGCTCACCGCGGGCACCTGGGGCTTCTTCGCCTTCCCGATGATGGACAGCGGCCATAACGCGATCATCATGGCCGCGATCATTATCGGCCTGGTATTCCACGCCTTCATGTACGCCGGACAGCCCGCGATCATGGCCGAGATGTTCCCCACCCGCATGCGCTATTCCGGTGTCTCCCTCGGCTATCAGGTCACCTCGATCGTGGCCGGATCGCTCGCACCGATCATCGCGGTGCGCCTGCTCAATACCTACAAATCCGCGGTACCCATCGCCATCTACCTGGCGGCGGCCGCCGCCGTCACCGCCATCGCCGTCCTGTTCGCCCGCGAGACGAAAGGTATCGCGCTGGAGGGTGTCGACACCGCGGATGCGGAAAGCCTGGCAACCCAACCATCCTCGGCAGCCATCCCGCCAGCGCAGGTCGCGCAGGCCGACACCGTTAGAGCGGAGCTCACATGAGTGATCTGACCGGACGTCGCGCACTGATCACCGGCGGCGCGAGCGGCATCGGCGCCGCCTGCGCCAGGGAACTCGCGGCACGCGGAGCCACCGTCACCATCGCCGATATCGATGACATCGGGGCCAAGGCACTGGCCAGCGAGATCAATGGAAAAGCCTGGGCGGTGGACCTTCTCGATGTCGCGGCACTGGAAGAGCTCACCCTGGATGTGGACATCCTGGTGAACAACGCCGGTGTGCAGAGCATCAACCCGATCGAGGATTTCCCGCCCGAGCGGTTCCGGAATCTGATGACCCTCATGGTCGAAGCGCCGTTCCTGCTCATCCGCGCGGCGCTGCCGCGGATGTACGAGCGCGGCTTCGGCCGGATCATCAATCTGTCCTCGGTGCACGGGTTGCGCGCGTCGGAGTACAAGGTCGCGTATGTCACCGCCAAACACGCGCTGGAGGGTCTGTCCAAGGTGACCGCGCTCGAGGGCGGCCGGCACGGCGTCACCAGCAATTGCGTCAATCCCGGCTATGTCCGAACACCCTTGGTGGACAAGCAGATCGCCGACCAGGCCAAGGCGCACGGCATCGATGAGCAGCAGGTGCTGGAGCAGGTGCTGCTCACCGAGAGTGCGATCAAACGCCTGGTGGAGCCGGAGGAGGTGGCGTCGCTGGTCGGCTGGCTCGCCTGCGCCGATGCGGGCATGGTCACCGGTGCGTCCTACACCATGGACGGTGGGTGGACCGCACGGTGATTCCGGCGGGGCTGTGTCTGATTTGCCGCGCCTGCGGCGCGGCGGGTTCGCGGCCCCAAAATGTCAGCATCGCGCAGCGATTCGATGAGGGGTGGTGGTCGGGCGACGGGTGGGCCTCGCGTCCGAGCCGTCGAGACTCGCGACTTCGTCGCATGCGCTTCGACGACTCGGACGCGAGACGGGCCGCGAACGTCGCTCGTAAGACTCGGTCCGTGGGGGTTGGGAGAGGCTTGAAGTGGGCGAGCGAGCGATCAACCCAGTGCGGCCTAACCGAATGCGGACAGCGCCATGCGGCGCAGCACCGGCCGGGCCCTGGTGGCGCTGGCATTGGTCGCGCTGTGCGGTGTGGAGTTCATCAACCCGAAGCCCGCGTGGGCCTGCATCCGCGCGGTCTCCTCCGGCAGTTCCGGATGCACCTCCCGCAGCACCGCCACCCAGATCTCCACGTACTGACGCTGGGTGCGACGCAGTTCGCGGCGGGGACCGGCCGGAACATTGTCGAGGTCGCGGTCCTGGATCCGAATGAGTTCGGGCTCGCCGAGCGCGAAGTCCAGATGGAAATCGACCAGCCCGGCCAGCGCCTCCTGCGCCGACTCGGTCCGCGCCACCACCGCCTTCCCGCCGTCGAGCAGCCGCTGGCTGACCCCGACCAGCAGTTCCACCAGCAGCGCCTCCTTATTCGGGAAGTGCCGGTAGACCGCGGGCCCGCTGATCCCGACGGCCGCGCCGAGATCGTCCAGGCGCATGCCGAGGAAGCCGCGGTCGGCGATGAGCCGGGCGCCCGCATCCATCAGCTGCGCCCTTCGCTGCAGTTTCAGTTGCTCCCTGCGGGTGAGCGCGACGGGGTCGGTGCTGGTCACACGCGCTCCTTTCTGCACACCTGGACATCTCGGTTAATCAACATTAACCTGAATTCCAGTTATCGGCGACTAACTGGATGGCAGGACGGCGTGATGACGGTGACCGAACAGGTCGGAGTCGACAACCGCACGGCGCATGGGGCGCTGTTGGCAGATCTACGTGCCCGGCTGGCCACGGCGGCGCTCGGCGGGCCACCGAAGGCGCGCGAGCGGCATGTGGCCCGCGGCAAGCTGCTGCCCCGGCAGCGGGTGGATCAGCTGCTCGATCCGGGCAGCCCGTTTCTCGAACTCTCGCCGCTGGCCGCGACCGGGATGTACGACGACGAATGCCCGGGCGCGGGGATCATCACCGGCATCGGCCGGATCTCCGGGCGCGAATGCGTGATCGTGGCAAATGACGCCACGGTCAAGGGCGGCACCTACTACCCGATGACGGTGAAGAAACATCTGCGCGCCCAGGAGGTCGCGCTGCAGAACCAGCTGCCCTGTGTCTATCTGGTCGACTCCGGCGGCGCGTTCCTGCCGCGCCAGGACGAGGTTTTCCCGGACCGGGAGCACTTCGGCCGCATCTTCTACAACCAGGCGACCATGAGCGCCAAGGGCATTGCGCAGATCGCCGCGGTACTCGGCTCGTGCACCGCCGGTGGCGCGTATGTACCGGCGATGAGCGATGAGGCGGTGATCGTGCGCAATCAGGGCACGATCTTCCTCGGCGGACCGCCGCTGGTGAAGGCGGCGACCGGTGAGGTGGTCACCGCCGAGGAGTTGGGTGGCGGCGAATTGCATTCGCGCACGTCGGGAGTGACCGATCACCTGGCCGAAGACGACCAGGACGCGCTGCGCATCGTGCGCCGCATTGTGGCCACCCTCGGCCCCCGTCCGGCCAGCCCGTGGGAGGTGAGGCCGACCGTCGCGACCGCGCAGCCGGAATCCGAGCTGTACGACGTGGTCCCGGTCGATCTGCGCACGCCATACGATGTCCGCGAGGTCATCGGTCGGCTGGTCGACGGCGGTGCCGATGGCGACGACGGATTCCACGAATTCAAGGCCGAATACGGCAAGACGCTGGTCACCGGATTCGCCCGCATCCACGGACATCCGGTCGGCATCGTCGCCAATAACGGCGTGTTGTTCAGCGAATCCGCCATGAAGGGCGCACATTTCATCGAGCTGTGCGATAAGCGCAAGATTCCGCTGCTGTTCCTGCAGAACATCACCGGTTTCATGGTCGGACGTGACTATGAGGCGGGCGGTATCGCCAAGCACGGCGCCAAGATGGTCACCGCGGTGGCGTGCGCGCGGGTGCCGAAGCTCACCGTGGTGATCGGCGGATCATATGGCGCGGGCAACTATTCGATGTGCGGGCGCGCGTATTCGCCGCGCTTCCTGTGGATGTGGCCCAATGCGCGGATCTCGGTCATGGGTGGCGAACAGGCCGCCTCGGTGCTGTCGACGGTGCGCGGCGATCAGCTCGACAGCTCCGGACAGCCGTGGTCGGCCGCGGACGAGGAGGCGTTCAAGGCCCCGATTCGGGAACAGTACGAATATCAGGGCAATCCGTACTACTCGACCGCGCGGCTCTGGGACGACGGCGTCATCGACCCCGCCGACACCAGAACCGTGCTCGGACTTGCCCTTTCGGTGTGTGCGCAGGCGCCGCTCGAACCCGTTTCCTACGGCGTCTTCCGGATGTGATCGCGATGATGAACAAATCCCATCCCATCGAATTCGACACCGTGCTGGTCGCCAATCGCGGTGAGATCGCGGTGCGGGTCATCCGCACCTTGCGCACCATGGGCATTCGCTCGGTGGCGGTCTACAGCGATGCCGACGCACAGGCCAGGCATGTGCGCGAGGCCGATACCGCGGTGCGCCTCGGCCCGGCCCCGGCCAGGCAGAGCTATCTCGATATCGAGAAGGTGGTCGCCGCGGCGGTGCGCACCGGGGCTCGGGCCGTGCATCCGGGCTACGGCTTCCTCTCCGAGAATGCCGCTTTCGCCGCCGCGCTGGCCGAAGCGGGCATCGTCTTCCTCGGACCGCCCGCGAAGGCGATCGAGGTCATGGGCGACAAGATCGCGGCGAAGAATACCGTCGCCGCCTTCGATGTGCCCGTCGTCCCCGGTATCGCCCGACCGGGACTCACCGACGCCGAATTGATCGACGCCGCAACCGATATCGGCTATCCGGTGCTGGTCAAGCCGTCGGCCGGTGGTGGCGGCAAGGGCATGCGACTGGTCGAGGAGCCCTCGGCGCTACCGGCCGCGCTGGCCAGTGCCCGGCGCGAGGCGGCAGCGGCATTCGGTGACGACACCCTGTTTCTCGAGCGATTCGTCACCCGTCCACGGCATATCGAGGTGCAGATCCTCGCCGACCAGTTCGGCCACGTGATCCACCTGGGCGAACGCGAATGCAGCCTGCAGCGGCGGCATCAGAAGGTCATCGAAGAAGCGCCCTCGCCGCTGCTGGACGCCGCGACGCGGGCGCGCATCGGCGCCGCCGCGTGCAATACCGCGCGCAGCGTGAATTACGTCGGTGCGGGCACGGTCGAATTCATCGTCTCCGCCGATCGGCCGGACGAGTTCTTCTTCATGGAGATGAATACCCGCCTGCAGGTGGAGCATCCGGTCACCGAGCTGGTCACCGGAATCGACCTGGTGGAGTGCCAGGTGCGGATCGCGGCCGGACAGAAGCTCGCGGTGAACCAGGACGAGCTGCGGCTGGTCGGGCACGCGATCGAGGCCCGGGTCTATGCCGAGGATCCCGGCCGCGGCTTCCTGCCCACCGGCGGCACGGTCCTGGACCTCTCGGAACCCGAAGGCGCTGGGGTGCGGGTGGATTCCGGATTGCGCATCGGCACCGTGGTCGGCAGCGATTACGATCCGATGCTCTCGAAGGTCATCGCGCACGCGACCGACCGCGACGCCGCACTCGCGAAACTCGATCGGGCACTGGGCGATACCGTGCTGCTCGGTGTCACCAGCAATATCGAGTTCCTGCGATTCCTGCTGGCGGATCCGGATGTGGCCGCGGGCAGGCTCGACACCGGATTGCTGGATCGCCGCGTCGGCGACTTTCGGCCCGCCGCGGTCGGCGACGACGAATTCATCGCCGCCGCGGCCTATCACTGGCTACGGCGCTGGCCAGCGGCCCCGAGCGAGCCGTGGGAGATCCCGTCCGGTTGGCGCATCGGCGCGGCCGCGCCGACCACCATCAGGCTGGCCAGCGGTGACCGCATCGAGCACGTATATCTGACCGGCTCCCCCGCTGCCGCCGAGGTACACCTCAACAGCAGCGAATCCGCCCCGCTCACCGCCGAATTCACCGGAGATGGGTCCGGAGTGCTGGTCCTGACGCTGGGCGGTCTGCGCCGGGACTACCGCGTCGCCGAGCACGACGGACAGCTCTGGGTGGCGGGACCATCCGGTGTCTCGGTGCTGCGCGAAGTGGCCGAGGTGAGTGTCCGCGGCGGCGCCGAACACATCGGCGACGCCGAGATCCGCAGTCCCATGCCGGGTTCGGTGATCGCGGTGCCGGTCGGCCATGGCGCCACCGTGGCCGCGGGCACGCCGGTTGTCGTGGTCGAGGCCATGAAGATGGAGCACACCCTCACCGCACCGGTCGCGGGCACCGTCGAGGTCCTGGTCGAACCGGGCACCCAGGTCCGCCTCGATCAGCCGCTGGTGCGCATCACCGCGGCTACCACCGAACCCGAAACCGCCGAGCGAGAAGGAACTTCCGCATGACCGAGTTTTTGTCCACCGGCACCCTGCCCGAGGAGTACCGCGACCTCGCACTGACGGTGCGCGATTTCGCCAGGTCGGTGGTCGCCCCGGTCGCCGCCGAACACGATGCGAACCACACCTTCCCGTATGAGGTCGTCGCCGGTATGGCCGATATGGGCCTGTTCGGTCTGCCGTTCCCCGAGGAGTACGGCGGCATGGGCGGCGATTACTTCGCGCTGTGCCTGGCGCTGGAAGAACTCGGCAAGGTGGATCAGAGCGTCGCGATCACCCTGGAGGCCGGTGTCTCGCTCGGCGCCATGCCCATCTACCGCTTCGGCAACGATAAGCAGAAGCAGGAATGGCTGCCGCAGCTGACCAGCGGACGCAAGCTCGCCGCGTTCGGGCTCACCGAACCCGGTGCGGGCAGCGATGCGGGCGGCACCAGGACCACCGCGGTCGCCGATAGCGGCGAATGGATCATCAACGGCAGCAAGCAGTTCATCACCAACTCCGGCACCGATATCACCACACTGGTGACGGTGACCGCGGTGACCGGCCAGTCGGGCGGCAAGAAGGAGATCTCCACCATCCTGGTCCCCACCGACACCCCCGGCTTCGTGGCCGAACCCGCCTACAACAAGGTCGGCTGGAATGCCTCGGACACCCATCCGCTGAGCTTCACCGACGTCCGGGTGCCCGAGGAGAACCTGCTCGGCGAGCGCGGCCGCGGCTATGCCAACTTCCTGCGGATTCTCGATGAGGGCCGGATCGCCATCGCGGCGCTCGCGGTCGGCGCGGCGCAGGGCTGTGTCGACGAAAGCGTGCGCTACGCCAAGGAACGTGAGGCCTTCGGCCAGGTCATCGGCCGCAACCAGGCCATCGCGTTCAAGATCGCGAGAATGGAAGCGCGCGCCCATGCCGCCCGCACCGCCTACTACGACGCCGCCGCGCTCATGTTGGCGGGTAAGCCGTTCAAGAAGGAGGCCTCGATCGCCAAGCTGGTGGCGAGCGAGGCCGCGATGGACAATGCCCGCGATGCCACCCAGATCTTCGGTGGCTACGGCTTCATGAACGAATACGCTGTGGCCAGGCACTATCGCGACAGCAAGATCCTCGAAATCGGCGAGGGCACGACGGAGGTGCAGTTGATGCTGATCGGGCGGGAGTTGGGGCTGTGACCGACGCTGCGCGCCGCGTGGTGCAGCGCGGCCTGTGGTTCGACGAGTTCGAGATCGGCGTCGTGTACGAGCACCGGCCGGGCCGGACCATTACCGAGGCCGATAACGTCTTGTTCACCACGCTGACCATGAACACCCAGGCGCTGCACCTGGACGCGGCGTTCAGCGAGCAGCTGCCACCGTTCCACCAGCGGCTGGTGAATTCGATGTTCACGCTGTCCACCCTGATCGGCCTCTCGGTCGCGCAGCTGACCCAGGGCACGATCGTGGCCAACCTCGGCTTCTCCGAAATCGCCTTCCCGAAGCCGCTGTTCCACGGCGACACCATGTACGCCGAGACCGTGGTCACCGATAAGCGCGAATCGAAGAGCCGTCCAGGCGAGGGCATCGTCACCTTCGCCCATACCGCGCGCAATCAGCACGGCGATATCGTGGCTACCGCGATACGCAAGACACTGGTGCGCAAAGAATCGAGGCCGGCATGAGTTGGCAGCTACCGGGACCGGCCTGGCTGTTCTGCCCGGCCGACCGCCCCGAACGCTATGCGAAGGCCGCCGCGGCGGCCGATGTGGTGATCATCGATCTCGAAGACGGTGTCGCCGCCGCAGACAAGGCGGGCGCGCGCAAGGCACTCATCGATAGCCCGTTGGCTCCGGAAACCACCGTCATCCGGATCAATGCCGTCGGCACCGATGAGCACGCATTGGATCTCGCGGCGCTGGCCCACACCGAATACCGGCGGATCATGCTGCCGAAGGCCGAATCCGCCGCACAGCTGGACTCGCTCGCCGACTACGAGGTGATCGCGCTCATCGAATCGCCGCTCGGCGCCGTCGCGGTCCAACGCGTGGTGCTGGCGCGCAATGCGATCGGGGTCATGTGGGGTGCGGAGGATCTGGTCGCCGGACTCGGCGGCAACTCCAGCAGACATGCCGAGGGCGGCTATCGCGATGTGGCACGGCATGTTCGATCGAGCACACTGCTCGCGGCCAAGGCGTACGGGAAGTTCGCGCTCGACTCGGTGTATCTGAACATCGGCGATCTGGACGGACTGCGCGCCGAAGCGCTGGACGCGGTCGCGATCGGCTTCGATGCGAAGGTGGCGATCCATCCCAGCCAGGTGCCGGTCATCCGGGCCGCCTACGCGCCGTCGGCGGATGAAATGGACTGGGCCCGAAGGGTACTCGACGAGGTGCCGAACCATCGCGGCGTCTTCGCCTTCGAGGGCCGGATGGTCGATGCCCCGGTGCTGCGGCATGCCGAGCAGATCGTGCGGCGCGCGAACCACACCTGATTTCCGATAGATATTCAGCCAGGAGGTACTGCGGTGCAACCACAATGGGTGCCGACCGAATCCGATATCGCGGAGGCGCGCATCACCGACTTCGCCAGATTCGTCGCGGCGCGCACCGGAGTGTCCGCGCCGGATTACCGGACGCTGTGGCAGTGGTCGGTCGATGATCTGCCCGGCTTCTGGGGTGCGCTGTGGGACTACTTCGAGCTCGGCCCGGTCGCGGGTGACGTGCTCGCGAGCGCCGAAATGCCCGGCGCGCAGTGGTTCCCGGGTACCCGGCTGAATTATGTGGATCAGGTCGTCCGGCAGTTCCGCGCCGATCGGCCCGCCATTGTCGCGGTGACCGAGGACGGTCCGGTGCGCGAGGTGTCCTGGAGCGAATTGATCGACAGCACCACGGCATTCGCGCGCACGCTGCGCTCGCTCGGTGTGCGCCCGGGTGACCGGGTGGCCGGATATCTGCCGAATATTCCGGAGGCGGTGATCGCCTTCCTGGCCACCGCGAGCATCGGCGCGGTGTGGAGCGCCTGCGGCCAGGACTATTCCCCCAAGGCGGCGCTGGACCGGCTCGGCCAGCTGGAACCCACCGTGTTGGTCACTGCCGATGGCTACCGCTTCGGCGGCAAGACGCACGATAAGCGCGACGATATCGCGGCGCTGCGGGCCGGACTCGATACCGTGAAGACCACCGTGGCCGTCTCTCAGCTCGACCTGCCGGTCCCCGACGCACTGTCCTGGACCGAGGCCAGCACGAATACCGAAGCCGCTGTCATCGAGACGGAGACCGTCGATTTCGACCATCCGCTGTGGATCGTATTCTCCTCCGGCACCACCGGACTGCCCAAGGGCATTGTGCACGGCCACGGCGGTGTGGTGCTGGAACACCTCAAAGCCGTTGCGCTGCAAGCCGATATCGGTCCCGAAGACACCTTCTTCTGGTACACCAGCCCCAGCTGGATGATGTGGAACTTCCAGATCGCCGGGCTGCTCGTCGGCGCGACCATCGTCTGCTACGACGGCAGCCCCACCTACCCGACCCCGGACGCGCTGTGGCATATCGCATCCCAGGTCGGCGCGACCGTGCTCGGCACGAGTCCGGGCTATGTGCTCGCCTGCATCAAGGCGGGTGCGGTGCCGCGCACGGACCACGATCTGTCCGCGCTGCGGCAGGTCGGCATCACCGGTTCATCGCTGCCGCCCGCATCGGCGGTGTGGTTGGGCGAGAACGTCGGTGACCACGTCCAGGTCGCCTCGATCAGCGGCGGCACCGATGTGGTCTCCGCCTTCATCGGTGGCGCGCGCACGGTGCCGACCTGGCCCGGTGAGCTGTCCGCGCCCTATCTGGGTGTCGCGCTCGAGGCATTCGACGCCGACGGCAAGCCGGTGCGCGACGAGGTCGGCGAACTGGTCATCACCAAGCCCATGCCATCCATGCCGGTGCGCTTCTGGCACGATGCGGACGGAATTCGTTACCACGACGCGTATTTCGATATGTTCCCCGGCATCTGGCGACACGGCGACTGGATCACCATCACCGATCGCGGCAGTGTGGTGGTGCACGGCCGCTCCGATTCCACTCTCAATCGCCACGGCATTCGTATGGGCAGCGCCGATATCTACCAATCCGTAGAACGGCTCCCCGAAATCACCGAGGCCCTGGTCATCGGCGCCGAGCAGCCCGACGGCGGCTACTGGATGCCGCTGTTCGTCACCCTGGCCCCCGGCACCGATCTCACCGACGACCTGAAAACCCGCATCAACACCACCATCCGCACCGAGGTCTCCCCCCGCCACGTCCCGGACGAGATCATCCTCGCGCCGGGCATCCCGCATACGCGCACCGGCAAAAAGCTCGAGGTCCCCATCAAGAAGCTCTTCCAGGGCGCCGACCCGGCCCGCGTCGTCGAACGCAGCGCCGTCGACAACCCGGACCTACTGGACTGGTACGCCGCCGTTCGCCCACAGTCTGCATAGCGGACATTGCACGCGGACGCCCCACCTGGGCAAATCAGACCGACCTGGACAGCCCGGTGAACTGAGGTGGTCGTTACGATGTCGGGCATGGGTGTCGACAATCGCCGTACGGCGCGCAAGGTCAGCGGCGACTCGGCACCGCGAGAGATTCGGCGCAGGCCGAAGAATCGGCGGGCCCAGATCGCGGCGGCCTCGGCGGCCGCCTTCGGCGCGCTGGGCTATCACGGCGTGAGCATGGACGATATCGCCTCCGGGCTCGGCATCAGCTCGGCCGCGCTGTACCGGCACTACCCGAGCAAGTACGCGCTGTTCCGGGAGGAATTGCTGCGGGTGGGGCGGGCCATGACCGAATCGGTCGAGTTGCCGCAGGAGGCGGCGGGCACGGGGATGGCAGCCGACGAAGTCGGCGGGGTGGGTAAACCCTGGTCACCGGAGCGGCGGTTGCGCCATGTGCTCGATGCGCTCATCGGCGTCACCATCGAGAACCGGCCGACCGTCACCCTGGTGCGCTGGGAGGGCCGCTATCTCGAGCCGGAGGATCTCGCGGTCCTCATCGAACAGCAGCTCACCGTCGTCGGCGCGATCGGCACGCAACTGGCCGCGCTGCGACCGGAACTCGGGGCGGACGACCTTCGGGTACTGCGCGCCGCACTGCTGAGCGCGATCACCAGCATCGCCGATCACCATGCCACCCTGCCCGCGAAATCCCTTGCCCGACTGTTGAGTTCGGCCTGCTGGGCGCTCGTACCCGCCGAACTCCCCGCAATCGAGGCGGATGCCGAACTGCCGGTGGCCGCGGAGATTCCGGAATCGTTCAAGCACGAGCTGTTGCTGCGCAAGGCTGTCGAACTCTTCCACGATCGCGGCTATCCGAATGTCAGCGTCGAGGAGATCGCCACTGCCGCAGGGCTTTCCGCGGCATCGGCGGTGTACCGGTTCTATCGCGGCAAGAGCGATCTGCTCGCCGCCGCCTTCCGCAGGGCCGCCGACCGGGTCTCCGGCGCGATCGGCCCGGCGGTGGCGGCCGCCCCCGACTCCGAGGCGGCGCTGACCACACTGATCGAACAGTACGTCGAAGGCTCGTTCACCGAGCGGGCGCTGACCTTCGTGTATTACACGGAGTTCCAACACGTTCCGTCCGAGGAGCGCACGGTGCTGCGAAATATCCAGCGGCTCAGCGTCGAAGAGTGGGCGCGGCTGCTGCGCGAGGTCCGACCGGAACTCTCGCCCGCCGAGGCCCGATTCCTCATCCACGCGGCATTCGCCTTGGTGGTCGATCTCGGACGGACCTTCAGCGCCGAACCGATCGCCTCCCCGGCCCGGGTTCGGTTGCTCATGCAGCTCGTTCTGTTCGGCCGTCCGGCCCGCTCGTAGTCCGAGTCATGCTTCGACATCGGCCCTTGCCGACCACAATTATGTTATCAACTATTCTGGTTGCCGGAAGAGCAAAATAGCGATGTTGAAACGTAATTCTTGGTATTTTTGTGATCTTCCGTTCAATCGCATTTCAGCACTGGGAAGATCCGCGTAGCAAGCGTCCGGTTGGGCTAACATCGCGGAATGGATGCCGAGGACCGTCGCGCAACGGAGGACGCGAGCGCAGATCGCACCGCTCGGTCGCGTGCGGTACGCCGACGACCGCGCGACCGCAGGGCGCAGATCGCCGCCGCCTCCGCGGAGGCCTTCGGATCATTCGGCTACCACGGTGTGAGCATGGAGGACATCGCCTCGCGCCTCGATATCAGCTCCACCGCCCTCTACCGGCACTACCCGAGCAAATACGCGCTGTTCCGCGAGGAGGCGCTGCGGCTGGCCGCGCTGAGCACCGAGGCCGTGCGCCTGCCCGAGCGGCTGCGCGACCGGCCCGCCGACGAACGCCTCGACCACATCCTCGATGCCCTGATCGCGGCCTCCATCGCCAACCGCCGCAGCGCCGCGCTGCTGCGCTGGCAGAGCCGCTACCTCGAGGACGCCGACCGCCAGATCCTCATCGATCACCTGATAGCCACCGATGCGGCGGCTCGCGACCTGCTGGCCGAGATCCGGCCCGAACTGCCCGCTCGGGATCGGGGGGTGCTCTCGGCCGCCGCGATGAGCGTGATCGGCAGCATCTGCGATCACCATGTCGCGGTTCCTGCGCGCGCGCTGACGGCCCTGCTGCGCTCGGCCTGTGACGCGGTCATCGCATGCGAGCTGCCCGCTCCCGGCGATGCGGCCGAACCCCTTGGGGCCAAGGAGGTTCCGCTCACCTTCAAACATGAGCTGTTGTTGGTGCGGGCGATCGAGCTGTTCCATGAGCACGGGTATCCCCATGTGAGCGTGGAGGATATCGCCAATGCGGCGGGCCTGCCCGCCTCCTCGGCGGTGTACCGCTTCTACCGCAGCAAGGGCGATCTGCTCGCGGCGGCGTTTCGCCGTGCGGCGGAACGGGTTTCGGCGGCGATCGGGCCGGCCATCGCGGCATCGGAGCGTCCGGAGCAGGCGCTGGGGACCCTCATCGAGTTGTACGTGCAGGGCTCGTTCGACGAACGCGAGCTGACCTTCGTGTACTACGCGGAGATCAGCAATGTGCCGCCGGAGGATCGCACCGTACTGCGCAATATCCAGCGGCTCAATGTCGAGGAGTGGGCCAAACTGCTCATCGGGGTTCGGCCCGAGCTTTCCCCGGCCGAGGCGCGGGTGCTCGTCCATGCGGCGCTGGCCCTGGTGGTCGACCTCGGCCAGTGGCTCGGACCCGATAATCCGGTGTGCTCGCGGCAGCGGGTCGCGCACCTGATGCAGGTCATCCTCTTCGGTCGGCCCACGCACTAGGTTATGACCGCGGTGGCGCGGCGAGCGGTGAGTTGACCTTACCGACCAGCCAGCGGCCGTCCACCTGCTCCAGCCGCATCACCATGGACAGCTGACCAGGCGCCGGTTTGCCCTGGGTGCCCATGCTGGTAATGGTCTGGCCGATGACCACGATCGCCTCGGCGGATTCGGTATCGCCGGATTTGATCGCGCACTGGACGTCATCGACCTTCGAGACCACCTCGCCCTGCGTGAGCACCTCGCGCAATTCCTTGCTGGTGCTGTCGAATTGCTTCTTCCAGTCACCGGTGGCGCCGTCGAGCACGCCCGCGAAGTACTTGTCCAGGTTCTTGGCGTCATAGTCGGCGAGCACCGGCGCGTACTGGCAGGCGGCGCGGCGGGCGTCCTCGTGCGCGGTGACGATGGCCTTGTTGTCCTTGTTCTGCAGGTAGAAGAACACCGACGACGCGGCCACGGCGGCGAACAGCACCGCGGCCGCGCAGCGGTAGGCGATCCTGCCCCGTTTTGCGGAAGCGCGCAGGAGCGTAAGGCGCTCGGCCACCGGCGATTTCACCTCTGCCGGCGCAGGAGTCGACTCAGGGCCTTTGTCGGCGGCGGCGTCGTCGTCCTTGCCGAGCGAGACGGTTGCCTCCGACTCGGACACATCGGCGTTGTCGATCTCGTTGTCGGCTGTGTTGCTTGTTCGCTCGCTCATGATTTCTCGTTCCTATCTGCCGGGTGCGGGCCGGGAGAGTTCATTACCGGTGACGCCGGGTGGCGGGCCGGAGCCGTTGTCCGCCACATTCGGTCGCGGCGCATTCGCCGAACCGCGGACCTGGAGTGCGGGATCGGTGGTGACGCAGTAGTTGTAGAGCCGCACCCTGGTATCGACGACCTTGTCGGTCGGCACCACGGGCACCGTCTGGTAGTCGCAGGTCGGCCGCGGCCATGGATCGACCAGCGTGTTGAAAGCGTTGTCGTGCGCCGGAATGCCGATGGCCGCCGAACCCGCGCGCAATGCCGGGAACAGCGCCTCGATGGCCGGCTGGCGCAGCTTGGCCGCCTTGGTGATGGCGACGAAGTTGGTGATCAGATCGGTCATCGGGTCCTGGGTGTCGTGCACGATGCCGCCGAGGGTGGCCAGTTGGCCGGGCCCCTGCTCGAGGAACCGGCGCACTTCCTGGTCGGCGGCGGTCAACTGCTGGAACAGCGCACTGGATCCGGTGGTCAGCGTGGTCAGATCGGGCTGTGCGTGCGTGGTGGTTTCGGCGATCACCTGCAGGTTCTCGATCAGGCGCTGGGTCTGTGGCAGCAGATCGGACAGTCCGGACATGGCCCGGCTGATCCCGGCGACCATATTGCGCAGCCGATCCGGACCACCGGCCAGCGCCTTATCGAGTTCATCGATGATCACATTGAGTCGGGTCGGATTCATCCCGCCGATCAGACCGCTCATATTCGCCAGCACCGACTGCACCGTGACCGGCGTGCTGGTCGCCGCGCGCTCGACGATCGAGCCGTCGGACAGATACGGCCCGCTATCGGAGTCGGGGCGAAAGTCCAGGTACTGCTCCCCCGCGGCCGAGAGCCTGCCGACGGCGACGGTGCCGCCCACCGGAATCCGTGCGCTGTCATCGATATCGGCGATGGCGGCGACGCCGTCACCGGAGATCCGGACCTCGCGCACCTTACCGACCCGACTGCCACGGAAGGTGACGTCATTGTTCGCCGCCAGACCGCCCGAACTCTTCAGCTCCACCCGGACGGTGTAGGTGCTCGGCAGCGGATTGATCCGCAGCACGGCCGCACCGAGATAGGACATGCCGAGGATGAGCACGACGACCGATCCGATATTGGCCACCGCGATCCGATGCCGAACCAGCCAGTGCCACAACGGAATATTCATCGCCCACCGCCCTGCAGCCGCCCGATGACCTGCTGGATGACCTCCGCGAGACTGCCGATGAACGCTGGTACATCACCGATTTCGGGCCAGCGGCTGCCCTTCGGATCGGTCAGCGCACCGATATCGAGATAGGAGACCGTCGCGGCGACCGCGAGCACCGGCCCCTCATAGCTGGCCATCACATTCGGGTAGAGGGCGTGCAGGCCCTCCAGTGTGCCCGCGAGATTGTCGCCCATCCGGGTGAATCCGGACATCAGCCGCTGAATGCTGTCGAACAGGCTCAGGAACTCCGGACCGGTGGTGTCGGCGAAATCGCCGAGCGCGGACATGGTCACCGACACCTTGGCGACCAGATCGTCAATGCTCCTGTTGTTTTCGGCGACCAGCCCGATCAGCGGCGGGAAGGAATCGGCCGCCGCGCCCAATTCCGCCTTGCGCCTGGCCAATTCGCCGGTCAACACATTCAGCCCGGACAGCACGCTGTCGACATCGGCGGTGCGCGCGTTGAGCGCCGCGAGCACCTCGGTCATCTCGGTGATCAGATGCGACAGCTGCGGCGCGCGCCCGGCGAACATCGAGTTCATCTCGGTGGTTATCCGCGCGACCTGGTTGAGTCCACCGCCATTGAGCAGCATGGAGATCGACATCATCAGCTGTTCGACCGAAGCGCCGGTACTGGTGTGGTCGGCCGCGATGGTGTCGCCGGGCCGCAGCATATCGGCGCTGGCCTGCTCGGCGGGCAGGGTCATGGCGACGAACATGTCACCGAGCGGGGTGGCCTGGCGCAGTTCGGCGGTGGTGCCGCGGGGCAGCTGGATATCGCGTCGGATCTGCATCTGGACATCGGCGAGGAAGTTGGTGGTGCTGATCTTGGAGACCATCCCGATTTCCGTGCCGCCGATCTTCACGTGGGCGTTCGCGGGCAGGTTGAGCGCGTCCTCGAAGACGGCGTGCAGCTCATAGCCCGGTCCGCCGATGCCCGGCTTGGGCAGCGGCACAGTGTCGACCGTCACGGCGCATCCCGCCGTCGCGACGACCACCGCCGCGGCCAGGAAGGCCGAACGCGCCGCCCTCATTTGGTGATCCCGAGCAGTGCGGCGGTCAGCCCGAAATCGGGGCCGAAGTCCTGGATCTTGCCGGTGCGGCAGCCGTCGAGTCGCAGCTGGATGCGCGCACAGAACAGCGAGAGCGCCTCACCGTCGAGCACCGCCTTGTCGAGCAGACCGTGCAGGCGCAGGGCCCGGTCCTCCCGGCTCACGGCATTGCTGAAGTTCTCGAAGAAAAGCGGTGTGACATCGGCGATTTCGGTGAGTCCGCGGGCATTGGCGCGCATCTGCGCGGTCAGTGTGGTGAACCTGGTGAGCGCGCCGAGCAGCTGTTCGCGGTTCTGGCCGACCACGGTCGAGGTATTGGTGACGAAGTCGTTGAGCTGGGTGATCACTGCCTGCAGTCCCGGCGCCTGCTGCCCCATCAGCTGCACCAGCTCGGTGAGTCGGCCGCTGAAATCCCTTACCGTCTGGTCGTTCTGGGCGATGATCTCGGTGATCTCATTGAGTTCGACGATGGTGTTGGAGATCTGGTCACCATTGGCCAGGGTGACCTGGAAGGCCGAGGACAGGTCGTCGAGTGTCTGACGTAGCTTGTCCCCGTTGCCGTTCAACAGGGGGAACAGCACCCGGCTCGCCATCGGCCCGGTTTCGCTATCGCCCTTCAGCGCATCGCCGAGCTGATCGAAGGTGTCCAGAATGCGGTCGAGTTCGACCGGGGTGCGAGTGCGGGCGAGCGGGATGTGCTGACCGTCGGTCAGCACCGGACCATTGCCCTCGTAGGCGGGGGCGAGTTCGACGTGCCGATTGGTGATCAGCTGCGGTGAAACCAGTGCGGCCATCGCATCGGCCGGAATCCGCACGCCCTTGTCGATGGACATGGTGACCTCGACATAGCTGCCCTTGGGCGTCACGGTATCGACCCGTCCCACCGGGACGCCGAGCACCGCCACATCATTGCCCGCGTACAGACCAGCGACATTCTCGAAGTCGGCGCTGATGCGCAGATGTTCGCCGAGATATTGATCCGGGAGCGCGGTAAGGCTGTCGGGCAGCAGCGAACAGCCGGTCGCCACGGTCACCGCCGAGCCGAGCACCGCGGATTTCAGAAAAGTACCTATCCTCATCAGTTGCACCCCTGTACGGCTTGGGCAAAGCACAGCCAGTTGTCCGGGAACACCCATGGCGCCCACACATCGCCGTAGGGACCGTTGCCGAGCGCATTGTTGAACTGCCGCAATGCGACCGGCATGATTTCGTAGAGCGAATCGAGGTTGTCGCGGTTCTTCTCCAGGCCCTCGGACATGGTGTTCAGGTTCTGGATGAGCGGACCGAGCTGATCCTGGTTCTCCAGTCCCATCTCCTGCAGCAGCCGCGACAGGCTCGCCACATTGTCGAGCAGTTGTTTCAGCAGGCTCTGGCGCAGTGCGACGGCATTGCCGATGGCCTCGCCGCGGGTCAGCAGCAGGAGCACGCTATTGCGGTTGTCGGAGGCCAGCTGGGCCACCTGATCCATGCTCTTCAGCAGCGTGTCCACCTCGTCGCGGCGATCGTTGATCACCTTGGCCAGCGCACCGATGCTGTTGAGTGCCTCGACGGTGAGCTGAGGGGAATCGCCCATCTGCTGGCTCAGCACATCCAGGGACCGGCGCAGCTTCGCCGGATCCAGGCGTTCGATGCGCTCGAAGGACGACTTGTAGACCGGATCCTGGATAACCTTGCCCAGGTTGTACGGCACCGAGGTCTGCTTCAGTGGAATTCGGTTGTCCGGCAGTCCTTTTCCATTCCCCGGCAGCAGTTCGACGTGCAATTTGCCGAGAATGGTGGTCATCTTGATGGCCGCCGAGGCATCCGGACCGAGCCGAAGATCCTTGCGCACCTTCAGATCAACGATCACCTTCGCACCGTCGAGTCGCACGGCGCTCACCGATCCGACCTCGATGCCCGACACATCCACCGATGCCCCCGACCGCAGACCCGCCGCCTGGGCGAATTCGGCGTGAATCGTCTTATCGCCCAGATGCGCCTGCGACAGCGCACTGGATCCGACCAGCAGCACGACCACCGAACCCGCCGCGAGCAGTCCGAGCCACAGCAGGCGATTGCGTACCGGACGCAACCGGCCAACTAATCCGATCATCGGCAGACCTCCGAATGAGAATTGCCGCCGACCTGCGAGAACAGCCCGGGTGGCAGCAGCACGCCCCAGAGCGACACATCCAGCGAGCAGATATAGGCATTGGCGTAGGCGCCGTAACTGGTGAACCGAGCCAGCGCATTGAGAATGGTCGGCAGCTCGACCGCCGCCTGATCCAGCGATGCGCCATTGAGGATCAACAGGGCGACGCCGCTGGTCGCATCATTCTGTGCCCGCGCCAGATTCGGCTTCACCTGGCCGATCAGGGTGGCCAGCGAGTCGGTGGATCTGGCCACGGTATCGACCGAGGATTTCAGCGACTCCCCCTGCGCGTACAGCGATTCCACGAGTGCGCGCGCCTGTGTGATCAGGGTTTCCAACTCGCCGCTGCGATTGGCCAGGCCCGCTATCACACTGCTGAGATTGCCGATGACATCGCCGAGGATCTTGTCGCGCTGGCCGAAGGTGCCAGCGAGTTCGGCGGCCTGGGTGATCAGCGCGCTGAGCGAGACGTTATTGCCCTGTAGGGCCTGGATCAGGGTTTCCGACAGCGAGTTGACCTGATCCGGTTGCAGCACACTGAACAGCGGCTCGAAGCCCGACAGCAGCGCCGACACATCGAAGGAAGGTTCGGTGCGCTCGACGGGAATCGCCGATCCGGCGGTCATCACCGCGCCGTCCCCGTTGCCGGGAACCAGGGCGATATAGCGTTGCCCGATCAGATTCTGGTAGCGCACCAGAGCTTTCGTGGTCGTGGTCAGGTGCTGATCGTTCTGGATGCGGAACTCGACGCGCGCCTTGTAGTCCCCGTCGAAATCAATGGCGTCGACCCGCCCGACCCGAACACCGGCCATGCGAATGTCATCGCCGATGCGCAGGCCGAGCACATCGGTGAAGGTCGCGGAGTAGGAATCTGTATCGCCGGTCACCGAGCGCTGTAGCGTCGACCAGATCGTGTAGGTCAACAGCACCGCTACTACGGCGAACAGGCTGAATCCGATCAGTGCCCTGCCTGACTTCATGCGCTAACCCCCCGCGTTCGGTGCGGTGTCGGATACGGTCACCGAGCCACCGGCCAGCAACGGAGCCAGCAGCAGATACTGCGCGGTGCTCGGCCGACCGCCGACGATCGCGGCGGCGGCATCGAGTCCGCGCAGACCTGCCGCATTCGGCTGGGCGGGTCGATCGGTCGCCGCGGCGGGCGCGGTCGTGCCCGGAATCAGCCCCGGAATACCGGACAGACCCGGAATACTCGGCAGGCCGGGAATTCCCGGTACCGCAGCGGTGGGCGGCGGCCCGGCGGCGGCCAACCGCTTGGGCATCAGTTGCGGCGGAAACTCCTGCGGCACCGGAACATCCGGGACGGTACCGCCGCCGCAGCGCGGCCCCGCCATGGTGCCGTAGTGCGGGCAATCCTTGGCGGTGTACTGCTGGAACGGTGTGAAGCTGACGTCCATCTTCCACACCATCTGCCGACTCGGCCCGAAACCGAAGGTCGTGCGCACCCGCTGCAGCGCGGCATTGAAGTTGGCGGCCGTATCCGCAATGGCCTGCGGATCCCGGGCCAGACCGCCGAACAGGCCATCCAGTCCGGCGACCAGATCCTTGCCGGCGTCCGGATTCCGCGCGAACAGCGCATTGACCGAATCGACCGTGCCGCTGGCATTGGTCAGCAGTGCGACGAGATTGTCGCGTCGCTCGGTCAAGGTGCGCGCCGTGGTCACCGAATCGGACAGCACGCCGACCAACTCCGGTGCCGAAACGCTGAGCGCCGTCACCGCCCGGCCCAGATTGCCGAGCAGATCGCCGATGCCGGGAATCGCGTGCACCTGGGTGAGCCAGGTATCGAGGCGTTCGACGGTGGACCCCGGCACCCGCGCCCCGGGATCGAGCGCGTCGGCCAGGGTGGCGAGCACCCGGCCCAATTTCTCCGGCTGAATGTGGTCGAGCACATCACGCAGCACGCTGAGCGTGGTCTGCAATTGCACGGTGCCCGTGCCGGTGTCCTCGGGAATTCGGGCGCCCGCGCGCAGTGTATCGGTGGTGTGGCCGTTGTCGACCAGTTCGATGGCGGTCACGCCGAAGATATTGTTCGGAATCACCCGCGCGGTGACATCGGCCGGAATCAATTCCGCCACACCGGGTTTCAGATCCAGGTCGGCATCCTGACGTTGCCCCTTCGCGACGACCTCGACGGCCGCCACCGAACCGACCACCATGCCGCGGAATTTCACATCGGCATGGGTGGGCAGCCCGTCCCCGGTACTCGTGAGCACCGCGACCACGGAAACGTTGTCTTCGAAGTAGCCGGTGTAGCGCAGCCCCAGCAGATACAGCAGCAGCGCCGTCGCGGTGGTCATGGCGATTCCGGCGAGGGTGAGTTGACGGGCGGTGGGTCCGCGCCCACTTGGATCGAGCAGCATGCGCCTATCCCGATATCCGGAACCCGGGGTCGATACCCCAGATCGCAAGGGTCATGAACAGATTCACGAACACCATGACGACGATGACCATCTTGATCGCTCGCCCGGCCGCGTGGCCGACCCCTTCCGGGCCACCGGTGGCGATGAAGCCGTAGTAGCACTGGATGAAGGTCGAAATCAGCACGAACACCACGACTTTGATGACCGAGAAGAAGACATCGATGCCATTGAGGAATTGGAAGAAGTAGTGGTCGTAGGTCCCGGCGGAGGTACCGCCGAGGAACAGCACGGCCAGCTTCGTCATCAGATACGCCACCGCCAAGCCCACGCTGTAGAGCGGGACAATGGTCAGGCTCGCGGCGATCATCCGGGTGGTGACCAGGTACGGAAGCGGCCGGATGGCAATGGATTCCAGTGCGTCGATCTCCTCGGAGATCCGCATCGCACCCAGCTGCGCGGTGCATCGGCATCCCGCTTGGATGGCGAAGGCGAGCGTGGCCAGGATCGGCCCGATCTCCCTGGTGGTCGCGAAACCCGAGATCGCGCCGGTCAGCGGATTCATGGTGAGCAGGTTCAGCGCGGTGTAGGACTCCATGCCGACGGTGATTCCGCCGAATCCGCACAGGATGATGACAACGCCGACCGTGCCGCCACCGACGATGAGCGAACCATTGCCCCACCCGACATCGGCGGTCAGCCGCAGCACTTCCTTGCGATAGTGCCTGAGCACGAAGGGAATTGCCGCGACGGCCTGAAAGAACGTGATCGTCTGATGGCCGAGTCGCTGATTGGCCCGGATCGGCACGCGGGCCACCTCGCCCACCACGCGCAACGGTTTCAGCGCCGGTGGGGTGTATCGGGTGCCCATCTCAGATCACCTTCGCCGGGAACAGCGTGTTGTAGATCTGGGTGATGATGATGTTGGTGGCGAACAGCATCAGCGCCGAGTTGACCACCGCGGCGTTGACCGAATTGGCGACACCACCCGGTCCGCCCCTGGTGTGTAATCCGATGTCACAGGCGATGATCGCGGTGAGCGCACCGAAGATGGCCGCCTTGACCAGCGCGATCACCAGATCGTTCGCCACCGCGAAGGAGGCGAAGGTGCTGATGAACGAACCCGCCGTACCGCCCTGGGCATAGACATTGAACATGTAGCCGGTGGCGAACCCGACGAAGACCACGAACCCGCACAGCAGGATGCTGACCAGGATCGCCGCCAGCAACCGCGGCGCGACCAGCCTGCGCACCGGATCGACGCCCATCACCATCATGGCGTCGATCTCCTCGCGAATGGTGCGGGAGCCGAGGTCGGCGCAGATGGCCGAGCCGACCGCGCCCGCGATCATCAGCGAGGTGACCAGCGGCGCGCCCTGGCGAATGATGCCGAGACCGCTGACCGCGCCGATGAACGTCGTCGCACCGACCTGATTCACCAGCGCGCCGACCTGGATCGAGACGACGACCGCGACCGGAATCGCGACGAAGACGGTCGGTGCGGCCGAAACGCTGGCCATGAACGCGCACTGCTTGATGAACTCCTGAAAAGGAAAGCGGCGCAACAGCATCGCGCGCACCATCTCGATGAAGGCATCGCGCGTCAGCCGAACCTGACGGCCCAGCGTCTCCAGCGACCGCTGGGGATGGCGCCGCCACAGCCCCTTCAGATCCTCGACCGCCCGCTCCAGATCGGTTGGCTCGGTGCGCCGTTCGGCGAGTTCGGTGCTCATGCCGCCTCGCTCAGTTGATGCTGTAGCAGAACAAGTAGATAGCCGACCGCGGCGATACCGGCGGCGGCGGTGCTCAGCACGGCGAGCCAGAGCCCGAACCGCAGCACCGGATTGACTTTCCTACGCCCCCCGAGGATCTTGACGCCGATCACCAAGATGTCGATGAGCCAAACCAAGATCATCATCAGGTCATACACACATTCGAGAAGGTGAGTACCGGCCAGCACACGATCGAGCCGAGGAACGAGATGACCACGTCGATGCCGTGCATGCGGTGTAGGTGGTTGGTGTGGGTCAGCGTCCAGATGAGCCCGACGAGCCCGTACGGGATGGCGAGGATGATGAGGGTGCCGAGGAACTCGGAAACCTTCATCTCGTAGCTGAATATTCGATCCAGCTTCTCGAGCATGCGCCTGTGTCCTTTCCTACGCCGTCCGAGCGGGACGGCCGGACCTGCGTCGCTACGGCGCGAGCGCGGCCGATCACTGTCCGATCGGTCGGGGTATGGCTGCGTATGTTACGCACAGTTCTGTCGATCGCGGAAGAACTTGAGGACACTTAGTTTCGCAATTCTCGACAGACAACCCAGCGTAACTGGCTAATGTTTGGTCTTGAACTGAAGAATCGTTAGTAACATAATCGATGCGCGGCCCACGCGGGGCCGGTTTGGCGGCAGGAGAGTTCGATGACGAGCAACGCGGCTTCCGCAGCATTGCGGCCCACCTCCCTCGACCACACGGAGCTGACGAAGGAACAGACCCGCATCCACATCAACTCCGCGCACCGTCCGTTCACCAAGCGGCCGGTCGAACTGACCGATGCACTGGACTTCTGGTCCTTCGCCGGGGCCGCCGCCAATGTGGCGATGCAGATGTCGCGCCCCGGCGTCGGGTACGGCGTGGCGCAGAGCCGCGTGGAATCCGGTGCGCTGATGAAGCACCCGTGGAAGCGGGCCCGCACCACCACGCAGTACCTCGCGGTCGCCATCCTCGGCACCGAGGAGGAGCGGCGGGCCTACCGCGAGGCGGTGAATGTCGCGCACCGGCAAGTACATTCGGAGCCGGGTGCGGCGGTGAAGTACAACGCCTTCGACCGCAACCTCCAATTGTGGGTCGCCGCCTGCCTCTACATCGGCTTCGAGGACACCTACCAGCTGCTGCAGGGCCGGATGAACGACGAACAGGCCGAGGCCTTCTACTCGTCCTCCTCAACGCTGGGCACCACACTCCAGGTCACCGAGCAGATGTGGCCCGCGACCCGCGCCGAATTCGATCGCTACTGGAACGATGCCTGCGCACAGGTGGCGCTCGACGACTATGTCCGCGGCTACCTGGACGATCTGCTGAATCTGCGCATGATCCACTGGTATCTGCGCCTGCCGTTCCGAAACCTGTTGAAGTTCCTCACGATCGGCTTCCTGGCACCCATCTTCCGCGAGCAGCTCCAGGTCGAATGGACACCCGCCGACCAGCGCCGCTTCGAGCACCTGTTCGTATTCGTCGCCTTCGTGAACCGCTTCATTCCGCGATTCCTCCGCCACGGCGGCACCTATGGGCTCATGGCCGATATCCGCCGCCGCATCCGCAAGCAGAAGGGCCTCATCTGACAGCGTGTCCGAAAGACCCTTGTGGGTATTCGGACACCACCCTTTTCGGGCGTCGTCGGGTTCACGCCATGGGGTATGAAAGTCGCCGGTTCCTTCGACTTTCGGACCGGTTTCGCCAGTACTCGGGGGATCGTGATCGATCTTCATGGAGCGGCCCCATGCCCGGGAGTCGACGGTTCACAGCGAATCGGATCGGAGCTTCATTCGGGCTCAGGTCGCGGGGTTGTGCGGGCCAGCGCCGAGGCGATCGAGTTGCTGGAGAAGTCGCCGCAGCGACTGGTCCGGGGTTTCGCCAGCTGTGTCGACGATGACATGGTCGCGGTTCCAGGGCTCATATTCTCGGCTGAGGACGTCGTCCCACTCTGGTAGCGGCAGGTCGGGGATATCGACCGATCTCGATCCGATGCTCGGCCGGATCAGAGCAGAGCACTTCGACTTCGACAGCGACCGTTCCAGCGTTCTTCGCCGCATCCAGCCAGCTGTCTCGGGTGATGGCCAGCGGATTCACCGATTCGGCCAGCACAGTGTGCCCTTGCCGCAGGTGCTCCTGCGCCAGGGCATATCCGACGACATAACCAGCGGGGCCGACGGGGTGTTCCGTCAGACCGGACCGGACGATCGCCTGCTCGATGGTGTCGATTCTCAGGTGCACTGCACCGATTCGTCCGGCCAGCAGTCGTGCCAGTGTGGTTTTGCCAGTGCCGGGCAGCCCGCCGATGACAATAAGCATCCGGCCATACTTCCAGCTCCCTTGTGACATGCGCCGAGACCTTTCCCTCGATCGCGCGGACTGTTGCTGGTCGGGCTGGCGGCCGATTCAGCCGAATGTCCGGACATCGACCGGTTGCTCAGTGGTAGTTGGCCAGAGTTCGCGGCGGTAGTTGGCCAGAGCCGTGAATCGGTTCCTCGGTGTTACACCAAATCCTTTGCAGGACAGCTCGGTCTGGGTGGACGATGCAGCCACGGGCACGAACGGAAGGGACCCATGGCGACTCGACGAGATTGCGGTGATCCCGCAGCCTGTCATTGCTTGCAATCGCTGGCGCAGCGCATCTGGTCGCCCGAGCGTCGCTTCCATATCGGCGATATCGCATGGGCTTGGAACTCGGTTCCTGACGCGAAAGCGGAATTCCGCGTGTCGGTATGGGAAGAGTGCGATGTGGTTCTGGCATGGGCGTGGGTAGAACTGCCCGGACATCTGGACCTGCTCATCGATCCGGCCGCGACCAGCCTGCTACCGCGGGTGCTGGACTGGTTCGAGACAGTAGCCCGGGGGCCGAGGATTTCCTGTCTGGTGATGGAAAACGATCGTCGTGAGCGCACGGCACTGACCGGACACGGCTATACACCGCAGCAGGACGGACCGTTCTTCCGCCGCCACATCCACGCCCTGACCGACCTGCCTGCACCGTCCGTGCCGAGTGGCTTCTCCATATCCCATGTCACCCGCGGCGACGCCGATCGGCGGGCTGCAGCACACCGTGCCGGCTGGTCCGACTTCGGCTCCCGGGTCAACAGCGACAGCTATCACCAGGTCATGGCCGCTTACCCCTACCGCGAGCAGACAGACCTCGTTGTTGTTGCGCCCGATGGCCAGTGGGTGGCCTCCGCGCTGGGTTGGTACGACGAGATCAACCGCGTTGGCCTGGTAGAGCCGGTCTCGTGCATGCCACGGTTCCGCGGCAAGGGCCTCGCCAAGGCTGTCAATATCGCTCTGCTGCACGCATTCCGGTCCCTTGGAGCCACCCACTCGGTGATCATGCCCCGCGGCGACCAGGCATACCCGGCACCGGCACGTCTCTACCGGTCCATCGGCTACCAGCGCGGCCCACGTACCGTGCGCTACATGCGGGATTGATGCACCCGATGCATCCTGCAAGCCGTTAGCAACCGTGGCACTAGCGGGTGGGGTAGCGGCGGTCGATGATGTCGAACATGTTGGGCTGGCCTGCTTTGTAGAGTTCGCGGTCGATGAGTTTGAGGGGCTCCCAGAGGGGCATGGTGAAGCGGGGGGTGATGGTGGCGGGTGCGGCCGGGGAGCCGCAGGCGTGCAGGATGGCGTTGGCGGCGAGGCGGCCGCCTTCGTTGGCGCCCTCCATGCAGGCGACGTTCATGCCGGTTTTGATCCAGTCGCCCGCCAGGAACAGGTTGTCGATGGCGGTATGGGCGTCGGGGCGGTCGGACCACGAGCCCGGGTTCTGGATGAAAATGGCGTCGTCATAAGCGATATCGGGGGTGCCAGCTCCGGTGAGGGCGGGGTCGATCATCCAGGAGTGCAGCATATCGTCGGTGAGCTGGATGTCGCCGTCATCATTGACGTGCGCCTTGATCTGCGCCCAGGTTTCGCGGGCGATCTCCTCGGGTGTGCATTGTTCGGCGGTCCTGCGGTTGAAGGTGCCGGGCTCTTCCCATTCGGAGATGATGGCGGAGAGCACATCCTGGACAGTGCCGTCGCCATAGGTGGTCAAGGGTCGCCGCCAGAACTGGGCCTCGCTGATCGAGGTCAGGCCCCAAGGTGCGTCGTTGTAGCCGACGTGGCCGTTGGCCAGGTCGACCCGTTTGCGCAGGAAGAACTGGATGCCGACCATCCAGGCGGCCTGAAGGTTTCGGATGCGGTCCAGGGTGGGGTCGGCGGCGGACAGGTCATCGGAGAGCACGTCCGGGAATTTGTCGAGTGGGATCGCCGAGAGGTAGTAGTCGGCCTCGACCGTCCGACGGGCGCCGCTCCGGTCGGTCACGGCGGCCGAGGTGATATGTGCGCCGTCGCTGCTGAAGCCCGAAAGGCGTTGGCCCAGTGCGAAGGTCACGCCGATCGAGCGCAGATAGTCGATCCACGGGTCGATCCACGTCTCGGTCGTCGGGCCGTTGAGTACGCGGTCATTGCCCTTGCCGTCGGTGTCGTTGTCGAGGTTCAGCAGCGACCAGACATACTCCTCGCCGACCAGACCGATCGAATGCGCGCTGCAGTTACGGGATTTGGTAGCGACGAGTTCGCGAATGAAACCGTCGCCGAGGAAGCGGTTGTACTCCGGGGACGAATTGTCCAGGCGCGCGAAATCGGTCCAGGTCATTCGCTCCCACTGACCGAATTTGCGCTCGGTACTGCTCGAGACGTAGACGGCCAGTCGCTCCGCGGCGAACACCGCCTCGGGCAGCGGCAGGCGGAACAGCGACTCGAAGACCGACGCGACGGAATCGATGAATCCCTGTGGCGTCATAGGTAATTGGGAGAAGGGCAGCGGGAACGGTAGCGGCACGGTGAGGTTGTGCCGATTCATGCCCGCGATCATCGCCGCATTGAGGCGGACCAGGTTGTCCCATACGCCGTTCGCATTGCCGGGGAACGGGATCCGGCGCAGCGTATCGGGCAGATTGTGATAGAAGCCGAAGAAGCTGCGGAAGCCGTGTTCGCCCGGCAGTTGGCCCCCGCCGGAATCGGCGTAAATGCTGCGGGTCTTACCGCCGAAGGCATCGAGCTTCTCGTACACCGTGACGGCGAATCCCCGCTCGGCGAGCTCGTGCGCGGCGGTCAACCCCGCGGGGCCCGCGCCGAAGACGGCGACCGACCGGCCCGGCTGAGCGCTCGCACGGCGACCGGTGGGCGCCAGTGTCATTGCGGCGGCGACACCTCCGACGAGGGCGGCATTCTTCATGAATGTGCGTCGCGAGTGCGACGGGGACGGCTTCTGCTGCATTGCTGAATCTCCCGACCATCCGGCCTGCCACGTCCATGTGCGCCGCGCAGGCATCCTGCGTTGTCGCGATATGTTACTGAAGATTCTTCATCGGTGTGAGTGGTTTCGCCCATGCGGAGACGACCGAAAAATGGTTGTGCACCATCCCAAGATCAGCCGTGCGTAGCGTCCGTCGCTACCGAATGATGTTGATGCAAATTCCCTTCATGGACACAGGGCGCGCGCCAGCATGGCCGTCTGATCGGGCAGCTGTTGCGGCGGCTTGGTGTAGGTGTAGGTCACCGCCCGTCCGTCCGGTGTCGCGCCGGATATCGTGAGGTACCCGGAGATGCCACCGGTGTGTCCGACATACTCTGCGCCGCACGGCAAATGGGAGGAGCCGACGCCCAGTCCGTAGGATATGTCGAGCATTCCCATCGGCACACCCTCGCGCATCTCCCGCAGCTCGGCCTCGGGTACCACCTGCCCGGCCAGCAGCGCTCGGTAGAAGCGATTCAGATCGTCGCCGGTGGAGACCATCCCGCCCGCACCCCACGGCAGCGAAGGTTCGATGCGCGACACATCGGTGATCACGCCGTCGATGTCGGCGTACCCCTTGGGATGGGACCCCCGGATATCGAGCTCGCCCGGCCCCGGCAAGTAGGTGTCATCGAGCCGCAACGGCTTCAGGATCCGCCGGTTCAACTCATCGACATACGCCGCGCCCGTGACCCGTTCGATGAGCACATCCGCCACAATGTAGTTGGAATTGCTGTACTCGAACCGCGCACCCGGCGCGAAATCCGCTGGCCTGCTGAGGATTATCGCGATCTCTTCGGCGGGCGTCATGATCCGCCCCTCCAGGCCCGCCCGATATTCGTCGACGCGCGGGTCATCGGCGAACTCCGGCAACCCGCTCTGGTGCCGCAGGATCTGACGCACCGTAATCGCCCGCCCATCGATCCCATCGCCCCGCAACAGCCCCGGCAGATACGTATCCACCGGCTCGTCGAGCCGAACCCTGCCCTCCGCCACCAACTGCAACACCACCGCACTGGTGAACGTCTTGCTGACACTGCCGATCCGCACCCGCTGCGGCGGTGCCGCCGGAATCGGCGCTCGGGTACCGATATCGGCGACGCCACTGGTGAGCGTGACCGTCTTCCCGTTCTCGGTCAGCGTCGCGATCATCCCCGTGACCCCAGCCTCCACCGCCCGATCGATATCGGCCTGCACCACCCGAATCCGGTTCTCCGACACCCCCTCCGACGCATCCTTCTCCGCATCCTGCGCACATCCCACGAGTAGGGCAACCAAACCAACAGCAATACCTATCGTCACAACCCGCATACCTCGACGGTAGGAACCTCCCCAGCCCCACACATCCAGGTTGCCCCCTGAGATCTCCCCCGGGGTAGCCCCCTAGCACTAGCGGGTGATGGTGTCTCGCCCAGACATGGATCGAGCCCGATCCGAGGTACGGACCGGGCTCTTCAGTTCCGAAGCGGAACGCGTTATGGGCGCTCGAACTCGTCGTCCACCACGCCAGCGGTAAAGGCTGCCCACTCACCAGGGGTGAATACCAGCGCTGGGCCGGAGGGGTTCTTGGAGTCGCGGACGCCGACCCTGCCGCCGCCCAGGAAGGCAACCTCCACGCACTGACCGCTCGTCTCGCTATAGCTGCTCTTGAACCAGCGCGCTCCCTGCATGTCAACGGACACCGCACTTCTCCTTCGCACCTGTTGTGAACCGAACTCGGCGAAGCGGAACGAGCTAGGGCCGCTTGTACTCGCCGTCCACCACGCCAGCGGTGAAGGCTGCCCACTCACCGGACGTGAAGACCAGCGCCGGGCCGGTGGGGTTCTTGGAGTCGCGGAGGCCGACCATGCCACCACTCAGGAAGGCGACTTCCACACATTGACCATTGGAGGCGCTATAAGTGCTCTTGAACCAACGCGCTCCCGACATGTCAACAGCCACCGCACTTCTCCTTCGCAACCTGTTGTGCGCCGCGCTCCACGAAGCGGAACGAGCTAGGGGTGCTTGAATTCGCTGTCCACCAGGCCAGTGGTGAAGGCTTCCCACTCACCAGGAGTGAATACCAGCGCCGGACCAGTGGGGTTCTTGGAGTCCCGGACGCCGACCATGCCACCGCCCAGGAAGGCAACCTCCACGCACTGACCATTGGACTCGCTGTAGCTGCTCTTGAACCAACGCGCTTCGGATAGGTCAACGGTCACCGTACTTCTCCTTCGCTACCTGTCGCAGCAGGTCTCGCGTGCTCTTCTCATCCAGTGCTATCCACCGGATGGACTCAGCCATTTCAGTGTATCGCTCTACCAGCTCTGGCTTCTCGAAGTAAAGGTCGCTACTCATGCCACCGTCGAGGTAGACCACGGGCGGTTCGATCGGCTGCCCCTTGCTGTCCGTACCGAAGTCGAGGAGCACGAACGAACTGTGCAGGATGCCACGGGTAAAACCTGCCGAGTAGGGATGGATTCGGAGGCTGACATTGTCGAGCTTGCTGACCTCGGCAAGCTGCCGGAGCTGCGCGGCCATCACCCGCGGCCCTCCGACGATCCGATGCAGAGCGGACTCGTCGAGCAGTATTTCGAGCGCAAGCGGGGTGGCTTTTCGGGTGACAACCACCTGGCGGCGCAAACGCACCGCCACCCGATGCTCGATTTCGTCGCGAGTCCCGTCATGAAGGAACGCGCCGATCAACGCACGCGCATAGTCCGCAGTCTGCAGCAGGCCCGGCACCTGCACTTGATACGACAAGAGTTTGCGCGCCGACCGTTCCAAACCGACGTACATGTTGAACGCATCCGAGAACATCCCGCCGAGAGACGTAATGCCGTCCTCGTCCTTGGTAGTCGCGGCACGAAAGGCCAGATCCACGGCCTGCTTCGTCTCGCCGTCGTCCACTTCGTACAGCGAACACAACTCGCGTACATCTTGTCGCCGAGGCTTGACGGTACGGCCCGTCTCTAGGCGCTGTAATCCGTTGTAGCTGAGTTGAACTGCCTTGGCCGCATCTTGGATTGCGAAGCCCCGCCCCTCGCGCTTGTCGCGCAGGAAACGGCCCAGCTGCCGGCGCAGCAGCGTCGGTGATTCCTCGGGCATCGAATTCCTCCCCACACAGCGAATGCACTTGCGCTCGAATTCCGAACACGGTTTAACAGCACATTCGCATCCTGTCCAGGGGCTTTCGGCGAGTTCGTCTGAACATTCAGATTTCACTCGTGCAGGTGTTTGTCCGGTGGTGTGCTCAACATGCGCTCGGAGGGAACTCTTCCCAGGTCAGGAGTTGTTTTCAGGGCCCGAGTGCAGCACCGTCGAGGTCCGGGAGGTCGGCACGTGCCGAATCGAGAACTGCCGCAGCGAGATCCGTTCGTCGGTCCGCCAGCCGCCTACCGCGGCGCGCCAGCGGATGTGGTCGAACGGTTCGCGGATGCGGTACGCGAGTGGGCGGTCCAGCCCGTAGCCACCGAATCGCCCAGGTACCGGGGTGAGGAGTCCTCCGGCAGCGGGCGCACGAACGGCGAGGTCGGGTAATGCGTCGAGATGCCGTGCGCACCACACGAACCCGGGATGGCGGCAAGGTCGCCGTGTGGCAATTGATCGGCAGTTCCGCGCGCATCCTGCGCCTGCAGCTTCCCGGTGCGGCGTTCACCGCCTACCGCCTGCCGTCGCGCGCGACGCTGCCGAGCGCCCAACCCGGCACGATCGTGTTCGATCCCCACCCGGACCTGGCCGACGCCCGGGAACTACTTCCCCAGCACGAGGACCTGTGGGATGTCCTGCGCGACGACTACTGGGCCGCCCTCCTGAGCCGGACCGATCTCCCGAACTCGTTGGAGCCGTGACGCATATGTCTCGGCCACCACAAAAGGAAATCGCCCCTTCCGTCAGAGCGCTGCTCGTCGCCTTCCACCAAGACACTCGGTTCAAGCTCGAACTCGCTCCGGCAAACAGCCGCCCACTGTGCCAATGCGCGGACGGCTCCCTGTACGAGGTCGGCGAAGACGGCTGGCCCATCGAGTACAGCGAAACTCACTCTGCTCCAACAGATTAAGGTCGCGCATACCGACTGCACACCTCGCATAGGTTGCAGCTTGTGCGAAGTCGTCAGTGCTTGTGCGAGGATGCCGCTGCTTGTGCGACTGCCGCTGCCGCAGGTCCTGAGATCCGGCCACACGGTCACTGGTGTCCGGCGGTTGCGGTGGGTGGTGACTGCGCCGATGTCAGGGCTCGTGGCCAAGCGGGTGAATCAGTGCTTGCGTTGGAGTGCGCTCCAACTTTTAGAGTTCGGGGCATGACGAACGCACAGGCCTCTACCAGCAATGATCGTTTCGAGCGTGGATTGGAGCTGCTTCGGCAGGTTGGTGGGCAGGAGCAGCCCGCGGTGCTGGACAGCCTCGCGGATATCGCACCGGACCTCGGGCGGCTGACCGTCGAGTTCGGGTATGGCGACATTCTCTCGCGGCCCGGACTGACCTTGCGGCAGCGGCAGTTGGCGACGGTGTCTGCGCTGGCGGCGATGGGAAATGCCGCGCCGCAGTTGCGGTTCCACATCGACGGGGCGCTGAATGTGGGGTGCACGCGGGAGGAGATCGTCGAGACGCTCATCCATGTCAGCGTGTACGCGGGGTTCCCTGCCGCACTGAACGGGCTGGCGGCAGCGCGCGAAGTGTTCGACGCCCGTACCGACCTCCCGGCCCCGGCCGAACCGGCACCGGCCCCGAGCGGTGACCGGTTCGAGCGCGGGAGCGCGAAGCTCGCCGAGATCGACGGGCACGCGGGCGAACGAGTTATCGACTCACTGCGCGATATCGCCCCGGATCTGGGGCGCTACATCATCGAGTACAGCTTCGGCGATATCTACTCGCGACCGGGCCTGGACCTGAAGACCCGCGAAATGGTCACCGTCGCCATGTGCACCGCACTCGGCACCGTCGCGCCGCAACTCGGCGTACACATCCACGGTCTGCTGAACGTCGGCGGCACCGAGACCGAGGTCGTCGAAATCATCACGCAGATGGCGGGTTACGCCGGATTCCCCGCCGCGCTGAACGGAATCACCGTGGCGCGTAGGATTTTCGCCGAGCGCAACAACTGACATCCGCAGCCGGTACACGGCAGTACCGGCGAGGACGCGGCGATCGATCCGAGGCGGCGTACGAGCCGCACGATGAAGGTATTCACGCCGGAGTACATGGGCGTGTGGGCTGATCTCGTGGTCGGTGGCTGTCGCAGAACCAGTGATCACCTCGCACAAGCTGCAAGCTGCAAGCTCTGCGAGGTATGCATTCGATGTGCGCGACCTTAATCCGCTGGTGTGGTGTGGATTTCGTCGTACTCGATGGGCCAGCGGTCTTCGCCGACCGCGTACAGGGAGCCGTCCGCGCATTGGATCGAACAACCTCGACTGCGGCGTGCGCATCGCGTCCGGCGACGCCCCCGTGTTCGGCAAGCCTGCGCACCAGTGGAGCGCGACCTCACGAAGGTGTGGGCATCGATCAACCCGGTGCGGCGCTCAACAATTGAGCGCCGCACCGGAACCCCTCATCAGGGCTTCGAGCTACTTCTCGGCGGTGCGCCGGAAGCAGTGTGCGGAGGCGGCCAGGTATTGGCGACAGCGAGCGCCGTGACCAGCGTGGACGGACAGGATGAAACGGGCCCGGTCGTCGCTGAGACCCACCGGTTCTTGACCGCAATCCCGGCTCTGCACCAGCCACAATTCCCGGATATCCGAATGCAAAACGTCCATTGTTCACCTCCGCGAAAAGATAAGTGCACCCGGCACCGGCAACCCCGCCGAAGCCCGCCTTCAACGCTGTTGGATCGGAGCAGCGTCGGGACCGTGCGTCGGGCCACGCCAGAGCAAGCGCCCCCGAAAGGGTTTGGGGCACAAACCCGGTGCCGGGTACCGCTTCAGCGTGCACGTTGCGATTCGATCGATAACAGAGCCGAATATGGTAAATGCGAGTAATTTCCGATTGAATCAGCCTGGTACGAGGAAGCGGGACCTATGGTTGAGGTCGACTGGACCGGCGAGGACGTACACGCTCTTCGCATGGCGATGAAGCGAAGTCGCTATGAGTTCGCGCGCTTGGTGGGCGTCACCCCGCGCACCGTGATCTTGTGGGAGAACGGCCGGACAACCCGGATGCATGCCGCAAGCAGGCGTTTGCTCGATCGAGTGCTATCGGAGGCCGATTCGGTCGTCATCGCGCGATTCGAGCGCGCGATCGCCGACGACCCACTGACAACCCGTGATATCGGAGATGCGAGCGCGGCGCTCGATCGGACACAGCTCGGTAGGGACATCGGGCTCGACAAGGAAGTCGAGGATGACGACGTGAGAAGGCGATTACTGCTGGCCTGCATCGGCGCGGGCCTGGCGGGGCAGGCGGCCGATATGGTCGCCAGCGAACCGGAGAAGATGCTCGCGACCCTGGACGCCGGGTCTATGAGCGAGCGACGGCTCGGCTTCTTCGAGCAATCCACCGAAACCCTCGGCGCCCGGGTGGTGCAGGTGCCGCCGCACGAGTTGCTGCAACTCACGCTCGACCAGTTCCGTGCGGTCCGTGGCAGTCTCGCGGAACGCCAGGCCACCCACCATCAGATCCGACTGGTCCGTACGGCGGGCCGGTTGGCGAATGTCGTCGGCGAAATTCTGTTCAATGAGGGCCATTTCGGTCAGGCCCGAATGTGGTACACCACCGCAATTCACGCCGCCCAGGACATCGGCGACCGCTATTCCGAGGATATCGCACTGGCGGGATTGGCGTATTTACCGACCTATAGCGATAATCCGAAGGAAGTTTTGAACCTGCTCGGCCCGCGTCTCGAAGAAAATCCGGGCCATGGTCCGGCGGCGGCCTGGCTGTGGGGAATGGCGGCCCGCGCACACGCCAGCCTCGGCAATTTCGACGGCTTCGCCCGCAGCATCGCGAGATCGGAGCAGGCGCTGGAAAATGTTCCCGCAGAACAGCTCTCGATCGGCATCTTTTCCTTCCGGCCGGAGAAGCTGGCCTTCTATCAGGCCATCGGCTACTCCCGCTTGGGCCGCACCGAGCAGACCGCACGCGCCGCCGCGCGAGCTATCGAACTCTACGATCCCAGCGAGACCATGGAGCCCGCGCTGGTCCGGTTCGAACACGCCACCGCCCTGCTGGGCTCCGGCGAGGTGGACGAGGCCTGTTCGGTGGCCACTCGCGCGATCACCAATGGTCACACCTACGTCGGCCTCACCGTAACCAAGCGCGCCAAACAATTCGACTCCGCACTGTCGACCCTGCAGGGCCGCGCCGTCGCCGACTGGCGCCAACAAGCACGAATGATCATCAACTCCCCCCGCACCCGGGCCTGAGGAGGGGCGGGGCGCACCGATCGGCAGGGGGGGATGTGTGGACCGGCGCGCCCCACCTATTCAGTTGGCTTCGGGGTGCATTGCGGCTATCAGCGAGTTGGGGCGCATATCGAGCCAGTGGGATTCGACATAGTCGAGGCAGGAGCGGCGGGGGGCCGCGCCGTGGGCGATGGTCCAGCCGCCGGGCACGGCGGCGAAGATCGGCCACAGCGAGTGCTCGCCCTCATCGTTGATCAGGACGTAGAACTGGGCGTTGTCGTCGTCGAAGGGGTTGGTCATGGGAATTGGCCTTCCTGGGAGGGGTTCAGGTCCGGTCGGCGTGCGCCAAGACATTGGTCAGGACGTGGCCGATGCGGGCGAGGGCGGATTCGGAGGTCATGCGCCAGTGCGAGGCCTGCACGGCGTGGTTGTGCACGGTGCCGTCGATGGCGTCGGACCAGCTGGCCGCGCCGGTGGCCCCGGTGGGATCGTCGAGTGCGGCGGTGAAGTACACGAGATTGCCCTTATAGGGCCGTGGGCGGTAGCGGGTGATGAGCTCCAGGGAGTGGATGCCCGCGTCGAGGACCCGGCCGAGCCGATCGAAGCCGAAGGAGGCGAACGGTTCCGGGAGATCGGCGATGCGGCGGGCGAGTTGGGTGCGGTCGAGTTCGGTATCGGTTTCGTCGGCCTGTTCGCCGAGTAGTCCGCCGAGCAGATCGGCCACCGGGACCGTCGCCGTCTCGTCCACCGTGACGTGCAGTGAACTGTCCATCATGGCGAGCATCGCGACATGTTGGCCCTGGTCCTGCAACTGGTTCGCGACGGCATGCGCGAGCACACCGCCCAGCGACCAACCCAGCAGGTGATACGGCCCCTCCGGCTGCACCGCGCGGATCTCACGGACATAGTGCGCGGCCCAGTTCTCGATCGAATCCGGCAGCGCCGCCGCGGAATTCAATACCGGCGACTGGATGCCGTAGATGGCACGCTCGGGATCGATATGCGCGGCCAGCCCGGCGAACGACCAGGCGACACCGCCGACCGGATGGATACAGAACAGCGGCTCGCGGGCACCGCCGGGCCGCAGCGGCAGCAGCACATCGAAGGCCGCCTGTGCGTCGACGCGGCCGCGACCGCAGCGGTGCAGTTCGAGTTGGCTGATGAGATCGGCCGGTGTCGGCGCGGCGAACAGCCACACCACCGGGATCTGTTCGACGAGAGCCGAACTCAGCTGGGTCGACAGCCGAGTGGCGAGCAGCGAATTGCCGCCGCGTTCGAAGAAGTTGTCGTCCATGCCGATGCGCTCGGCCGCCAGCACCTCGGCGAAGGCGGTGCAGACCAGCTGCTCCAACTCCGTTTCCGGAGCACGGAATTCCCGGGTGCCCAGCTCGGGCCGGGGCAGCGCCGCCCGATCGACCTTGCCATTCGCATTCAGCGGCAGGGTTTCCAACCGCATCAGCACCGTTGGCACCATATAGCTCGGCAGCACCTCGGTCAGCGCGGTGCGCAGCACCGTGGGATCGACCGGTTCGGTGGCGGTGAAATACCCGACGAGCATGGCGTTATCGCCACCTTGCTGAGCCACGACAATGGCCTCGGACACCATCGGACGCGAACGCAGCGCATGCTCGATCTCGGCGAGTTCGATGCGATAGCCGCGCACCTTCACCTGGAAGTCACGGCGCTGCACGTATTCGAGATTGCCGTCGGCACCCCAGCGGACCATATCGCCGGTCCGATAGATTCGCGTGCCCGGTGCGCCGAACGGGTTGGCCACGAAGCGTTCCGCGCTCAGGTCGGGTCTGCGGTAATAGCCGCGGGCCAGTTGCGCACCACCGAGGTACAGCTCGCCGGTCACCCCGGCCGGTACCGGATGCATCCGGTCGTCCAGCACATAGACCTGGTTCCCGGCTTCCGGTGTGCCGATCGGGACCACCGCGTGTCGACTGGCCGGGCCGGTACGGAATCGGGTCACCGAGACCGCGGCCTCGGTAGGGCCGTAGAGATTATCGATCCGGGCCGCGGTAAGCGCCCGAATGCGATCGACGATGTCTGCGGGCAGTGCCTCACCGATGACGAGCAACCGGCGCAGCGATCGTGGCAGCCGCCGGTCGCCGCCGACCTCCGCCAACATGGCCAATAGCGATGGCACCAGCGTCACGGTGGTCACCGAGGCGCGCCGGATCAGATCCAGGACGCTTGCCGGATCCCGTTGCGCGCCTTGCGGTGCCAGCACCACGCGCGCGCCGGTGCGCAAGGCCGACCAGAACTCCCATACCGATAGGTCGAAGGCGGCCGAGGTCATCAACAGGGTGGCGTCGTCGGTGTCGAACGCGTATTCCGATTGCAGCCAGTCCAATTGGTGTGCGACGGCGGCGTGCGGAACGGCCACCCCCTTCGGTGATCCGGTCGAACCCGAGGTGAAGATGACGTAGGCGGTGTTCGCCGGGGTCAGCGGCGTCACCCGTTCCTCGGCACGCACCGGACTGCTGTCGAGGACGCCGGCGACGATCGAGATATCCAGCACCACATCGTGCTCGACCACATTCTCGGGCAGCATGGGCCGCTCGGCCGAGGTCAGCACCAGCGCCGGATTCGCGGCGGCGAGTACGCTCGCGGTCCGCTCCACCGGATGGGCCGAGTCCAGCGGCACATACGCACCGCCGGCGGTCACCACCGCGTACATCGCGACCAGCAGCTCGACACTGCGCGGAATGGCGAGGGCGACCAGCGATTCCGGTCCGACACCGCGCCCGATCAGCGCGCGGGCCAGCCGGTTCACCCGAGCGGCGAACTGAGCGTAGGTCATCGTCATGGCATCGTCGACGATCGCCACCGCATCGGGCCGCCGCGCGACCTGTGCCTGGAATGCCGCCACCAGGGTGACCGGTGCCAACTCGTGCTCGCCGCGATTCCAGGTCACCAGCATGCGTTCGCGTTCAGCGGGGTCGAGCAGGTCGAGATCACCCACCGGAACGTGCGGTGCGGCACAGATCGCGGCCAGCAGGCGCTGTAGGCGACCCGCAAAACCGGCGACGGTGGATTCGTCGAACAATGCGGTCGCGTAGGTGATCGATGCGGCCATGCCCGCCGGATTCCCCTCCGCGTCATAGCGGTCGGTGACCACCAGATGCAGATCGAATTGCGATATCTCGGAATCGAAATCGGCCGCGGCAGCGGTCAATCCGTCCAGTGTGAACTCGGCTTCGGCCTGGTTGTGGAAGGAGAAGCCGACCTGGAACAGCGGGTGCCGCGCGGTGGAACGCTCCGGATTCAGCACCTCCACCAGGCGCTCGAACGGCACATCGGCATGGGAGAAGGCAGCGACGTCCGCGGCGCGCACCAGATCCAGCAGTTCGGTGAAATCCGCGCCCGCATCGACCGGCGTGCGCAGCACCAGGGTGTTGACGAACATGCCGACCACATCATCGAGTTCGGCCGCGCCCCGGCCCGCGACCGGGGTGCCGACCGCGATATCGGCGGTGCCGGACAGGCGTGCCAGCAGTACCGCGAATGCGGCGTGCAGCACCATGAACAGCGTCGCGCCGGCGCCGCGGCCCAGATCGGCCAGCGCCGCCTGCATTTCGGCGCCGATGGTGAAATCGACATGGCGGCCGCGGGTGGAGACGATGGCGGGCCGTGGCCGGTCGGTCGGCAGGGACAGTTGCGCGGGTAGTCCGGTGAGGGTCTCGGTCCAGAACCGGAGTTGCCTGGCGAGCAGCGAATCCGGGTCATCCTCGCTGCCGAGCAGATCCCGTTGCCAGCGGCTGTAATCCGCGTACTGCACCGGCAGTGGCGTCCATCCGGGCAGCGCACCCTGCTTGCGTGCGGCATAGGCGACCATCACGTCGCGGGCCAGCGGGACCAGTGACGAACCGTCGGCGGCGATATGGTGCACGACCACGACGAGCACCTGCGCACCGAGTTCGGTCGGCCCCTCGACCGGCCGGAACAGCCGGGCTCGGACCGGAACCGCTGCGGTGACATCGAATCCGCCGCCGACGAAGTCCACGACCGCCGAGGTCAGATCGTCGACCGGCACCGGAATCGGCACCAGCACCGGCACTTGCGCCGCCGCTATGGGCAGCACCACCTGCACCGGGCCGTTCTCGCGCTGCGGGTACACGGTGCGCAGCACCTCGTGGCGCTCCACCACGTCGCTGATGGCCGCGTTCAGTGCCGCGATATCCAGCTCACCGGTGAGCCGCACCGCGAGCGGAATGTTGTAGGCGGTGGACTGCCGGTCGAGGCGGTTGAGGAACCACATGCGCTGCTGTGCGAGCGACAGCGGAACCGGATCGGTTCCGGTGCGCCGGGTCAGGGCCGGACGCGCGCGCACCGCGGCCGGATCGGTGGCGGCGGTATCGATGGCGGCGGCCATGGCCGATACCGTCGCGTTCTCGAAGACCAGCCGCACGCCGACCGAGACGTCGAGGCGCGCACCCAGTCGCGCGGCCAATTGTGTCGCGGTCAGGGAGTTTCCGCCGACGGCGAAGAAGTCGTCGTCGACACCGACGGTCTGCAGGCCGAGCACATCGGCGAACACCTCGGCCACGATCCGTTCGGCCGCCGTCTCCGGCGCGCGGAAGGCAGCGGTACGGAACTGGGGCTGCGGGAGTGCCTTTCGATCCAACTTGCCGACGGGAGTCAGCGGCAGTTCATCCAGGACCATGATGGCCGCGGGCACCATATAGGCGGCGAGTGCGCGTGCGGCGAAGGCGGTCAGCTCGGCGGTGTCGATCGTGCGCCCCGCGGCGGCGACCACATACGCGACCAGCGAGACGGTGCCTGCGGCGTCGGTATGTCCGATGGTCACCGCGAATTCGACGGTGTCATGGGTCGCGAGCACCGCGTCGATCTCACCGAGCTCGATGCGCAGACCGCGCACCTTCACCTGCTGGTCGGCGCGTCCCACATACTGGATCGCGCCGGTCGTGGTCCAGCGCACCAGATCACCGGTCCGATACAGCCGTCCACCGGCCGGACCGTAGGGATCGGCGACGAAGCGCTGCGCCGAAAGACCCGGGCGCGCGTGGTATCCGCGAGCCAGACCCGGACCGCGCAAGTACAACTCACCGGTTACCCCGTCCGGCACGGGCTGCAACCGAGTATCGAGCACCACCGCGGACATGCCGTGGATCGTGGTGCCGATATCGAACTGACCCGGTCGCAGCGGTGCGCTGATATGGGTGATGATCGTGGTTTCGGTCGGGCCGTAGGTGTTGTGGAAGGAGCGCCCGATCCCCCAGCGCTGCACCACATCCGGGCCGTAGGACTCGCCGCCGACGGTCAGCTGCTTCAGTTCGGGCAGCTCGCTCGGATCCAATGTCTGCAGCACAGCGGGAGTTATGAACACATGGCTGACCCGCTGGTCCCGGATCAGCGCGGTCAATTCCGCCCCGCCGTAGACACCGACGGGCGCGATAACCAGCGCGGCGCCCGCAGGCAGTGCGAGCAGCAGCTCGAGCATGGACGCGTCGAAGCTGGGCGATGCCACATGCAGGACCCGCGACGTCGCGGTTACCTCGTAGCGATCCCGTTGTGCGCGTGCCACTCCCGCGAGTCCGCCGTGGGTGGCGAGCACGCCCTTCGGTATGCCGGTCGACCCCGAGGTGTAGATCATCCACGCCGGATTGGCCACCTGTACCGGACGGGCCAGCTCCGTCGCGCTGAGCGGGGCAGCACTCGTATGCCGCATGCGCGCCGCGGTGGCGGGTGCGTCGAGAACCAGCCATTCGGTGGTCTCCGGCAGTGCCGTTCGGCAGGCGGTCAGCGTAAGACCGACGGTCGCACCGGAATCGGACAGCATATGCGCGATCCGGTCGGCCGGATATGTGGGATCGACCGGTACGAAGGCCGCGCCGGTCTTGGCCACCGCCCACACCGCGAGGATGGACTCGGCCGAACGCGGGATCGCCACGGCGACGAAATCCTCGGCGCCGATACCGTGCCCGATGAGCATTCGCGCCAGTCGCGACGACTGTTCGTCCAAGGCGCGGTAGCTGAGTTCCCGATCCTCCGAAATCAGCGCGAGCGCATCGGGATTCATCGCGACCGCTTCGGCCATCAGCTCGGCGAGGGTGCGCGGCGGGGCCGATGCATCGCCGCACCTGCCGAGCACTTCGGCGCGTTCGGCCGGAGCCAGCACATCGATCGTGCCGACCTGCGCGGACGGATCCGCGGTGAGGGTGCCGAGGACCCGGCCGAATCGGCGCAGCAACCCCGCGGCTGTGGCCTCGTCGAACAGGTCGGTGGCGTAGTCGAGTTCCACCGCGAGGTGACCGTCGGCATCGAGGTCGGCCGCGACGGTGAACTGCAGATCGAACCGGGCCACCGGTTCGTCGAAGGCGAGGGCCGCCAGCTCCAGACCGGGCAGCGCGAAGGCCTCCGCGCCGGTGTTCAGATAGCTCAGCGCCACCGTGAACAGCGGATGTCGCGCCTGTGAGCGCTCGATGCCGAGTTCATCGGCGACGCGTTCGAAGGGGACGGTGGCATGGGCGAAGGCGGCCAGATCGACCGTTCTGGTCTCGGCGAGCAGATCAGCGAACGAACGGTCCGAATCCGGGTGCGTGCGCAGCACCAGGGTATTGACGAACATGCCGACCAGATCGTCCAGCGCCGCCGCGCCGCGTCCTGCGACCGGGGTACCGATGGCGATATCGGCCGAACCCGAGAGCCGGGCCAGCAGTACGGCCAGCGCGGCATGCACCACCATGAAGGGGGTCGCGTTGTGTTGCAGCGCGAGTTCGTGCACCCGGGCACCGACACCGCCGCCGATCCGGGCGCGGACATTGCCGCCGCGCTTGGATGCGATGGCCGGGCGGGGCCGGTCGGTCGGCAGCGCCAGCTCTTCCGGCAGATCGCGCAGCGCCTCGGTCCAGTACGCGAGCTGCGGTGCCGCGACCGCATCCAGTTCGGCCGTCTGCCACAGCGCGTAATCGGCGTACTGGGCGGCGAGTTCCGGCCAGACGGGAGTACCGCCGAGCACTCGGGACAGGTAGGCCGACACCAGATCTCGCAGCAGCGGTTGCATCGAGTAGCCGTCCGCGGCGATATGGTGCAGCACCGCGACGAGCACATGGCTGGTCGCATGTTCACCCAGCAGCACCGCGCGCACCGGCACCTCGGCGGTGACATCGAAGCCCGCAGCGAGGAATTCGGCGATCCGCTCATCCACCGGACCGTTCAGAGGTTCGACCGTCAGCCGCACCGGAGCCGGTTCGGCGGGCAGGATCACCTGGTGGCCGGTGCCGCCCGCATCGGCGGGATACACCGTGCGCAGCACCTCATGACGTGCGACCACATCCGCGAACGCGGCACACAGCGCCGCCGCGTCCAGTTCACCGCCGATCCGCACCGCGACCGGGATATTGTGCGCGGCCGAATCCGGATCGAGCCGGTTGAGGAACCACATGCCGCGCTGCACCGGCGCCAGCGGAATCAGCTCCGGGCGCGGTCCGGCGAGCAAGGGCACCACCTGCTCGTGCGCGTCGGCATCGGCGGCCAGCCGGGCGGCGAACGCATGCACCGTGGGTGCTTCGAACAGCGCCCGCACCGGCACGCGGCGACCGAGCCGCTCGCTCAACCTGGCCAGCACCCGGGTGGCGATCAGGGAGTTGCCGCCCAGGTCGAAGAAGTTGTCGTCGGCGCCGATCGGCGTCCGCGCCAAGACCGTCTCGAAGGCCTCGGCTACCAGTCGCTCGGCCGGAGTAACCGGCGCGCGGTAGGCGATGCGGTCGAGTTCCGGTTCCGGCAGGGCATTTCGATCGAGTTTGCCGGAGGCATTGAGCGGGAAGGCGTCGAGCACCACGATCGCCGACGGAATCATGTACGACGGCAGCGCATCCGCCGCGGCAGCCAAGGCGGCCGCACGGAGACCATCTTGCGCGACGCCGGTGACATAGCCGACGAGCTGATCACCGGTATTCGTGGTGACAACACCGGCGGCGGCCTGCGACACACCGGGCACCGCGGCGAGTACCGCCTCGATCTCGCCGAGTTCGATGCGCTGGCCGCGGAACTTCACCTGGAAATCGGTGCGGCCCAGGTACACCAGTTCCGGGGTGACACCGCTGGTATCCCAGCGAACGAGGTCTCCCGTGCGATACATGCGCGCACCCGCCGGGCCGAATGGGTTGGCGACGAACCGATCCGCGGTCAGATCCGGCCTGCCGTGATAGCCACGGGCGAGCTGCGTCCCCGCGAGGTACAACTCCCCCGCCACACCGGGCAATGTCGGCCGCTGCCGGGAATCCAACACGTACACCCGGCTGTTCCACTCCGGATTGCCGATCGGCAGGACGGCACGGTCGATATCGCCGGTGACATCGCGGTAGGTGATGCTCACCGCCGCCTCCGTCGGGCCGTACAGGTTGTGCAGACGTGCGGCGCTCACCGCGCCGAAGGCACGCACGGTCTCGCCGGGCAGCGCCTCACCGATGACGAATACCGTGCGCAGTGTGTCGAGATCGGCACGCGCTCCGGTGGTTTCGATATGTCCGGCGAACGCGCTCAACATCGATGGCACGAAATCGGTGACGGTGACGCCGTATTCGCCGATCACCGCGCCGAGATAGCCGGGATCGCGGTGGCCGTCCGGGGTGGCCAGCACCAGCGTCGCGCCGATGCGCAAGGGCAGGAAGTAGCCCCATAGCGAGACATCGAAGGTGGTCGCCGTCTTCTGCAGGTACACATCCTCGGCGGTGAGCCGGTACTCCGACTGCATCCACGTCATCTGGTTGACGATGGCGGCATGGGAAACGCTGACACCCTTGGGCTTTCCGGTGGAACCCGAGGTGAAGATGACGTAGGCCGGGTTCCGCGGGTGGATCGGCGCGGTGCGCTCGTGCACCGCGATCGGATCGTCGGCATAGCTTTCGAGGGCGACGGTGTCGATGTGCACCGTCGCACCGGCATAACCGAAATCCGCTCGATCGCGCTCGGTGGTGAGCAGCACGGCCGGTGCCGCGGTATCGAGAATGTGCGCGATGCGCTGCACCGGATGATCCGGGTCGATCGGCACATACGCACCGCCCGCCTTGAGCACCGCGTACATCGCGACAACCAGCTCGGTCGAACGCCGAATCGCCAAGGCCACCAATGACTCCGGACCGACACCGGCCGCGATCAGATGCCGGGCCAGCTGGTTGGTCCTGCGGTCCAGTTCACCGTACGACATGGTCCGGCCGGTGCCCGCGTCATCGGCCGCGAAGACCAAGGCGGTGTCCTGCGGTGTCGCGGCGGCCTGTGCCTCGAACTCGTCGAGCAGCATCTCCGCGACGAATGCGGTGTGCGCGGAGTCGTTCCAGGCGGTCACCACCCGGTCCAGCTCACCGGATTCGAACAGATCGATATCGCCGACTATCTGTTCCGGATCACCGATCACCGCGGCGAGCAGCCGGGTGAAGCGGGCGCCGAAGGTCGCGATGGTCGTCGCGTCGAACAGGTCGGTGGCGTAGGTGAACCGCAGCGCGTCATCGGTGACGGTCAGCTGCAGATCAAATCGGGTCGTCTCGTAGTCGATGTCGTACTCGGCGACGGTGACGCCCGCCATCTCCACCGATACCGGTGCGAGGTTCTGGAAGAACAGCGCGACCTGGAACAGCGGATGCCGCGCCTCGGAGCGCGGTGGATCCAACACCTCCACCAGCCGCTCGAACGGCACATCGGCATGGGCGAAGGCATCGAGGTCACCATCGCGGACGCGACGCAATACCGATGCGAAGGAGTCGGAGCCGGGAACCTGCGTGCGCAGCACCAGGGTGTTGACGAACATTCCGACGAGATCATCGAGCGCGGCCGCGCCACGACCGGCGATCGGCGCGCCGATGGCGATATCGGCCGTGCCGGACAGGCGTGCGAGCACGACCGCCAGCGCGGCATGCACCACCATGAACGGGCTGGCATCGTATTGCGTTGCGATGGTGGCGATTCCGTCGCGCACTGCCGCATCGAGCCCGATGGCGATGCTCGCGGCGCCGTGGCTGGCGACAGCGGGACGCGGCCGATCCGATGGCAGATCCAGCTGTGCGGGCAGCCCGCCGAGCGCGTCGTTCCAGTAACGCAGTTGCCGTGCGGACACCGACTCCGGATCGTCCTCGGCACCGAGGATTTCCCGTTGCCAGAGTGCGTAATCCGCGTACTGCACACCCAATTCGGTCCAAGCGGGTGCCGCGCCGGTGGCACGCGCCGCGTAGGCGATGGCGATATCGCGGGCCAGTGGCGCCATCGAAAAGCCGTCCGCCGCAATATGATGCACCACGAGGGCGAGCAGGTGTTCCCGATCCGCTAGCGTGGCCAGGCCGATGCGCAGCGGTACCTCGGTGCTCACATCGAAGGATCTCGCGACCAGATCCACCAGTGCGGCAGCGATATTCGACGGATCCAGTTCGACGATTTCGGGCACCTGTGTGCGGTCCGAGATCCGTTGGTAACCCGTGCCATCGACGTCCGGGTAGATCGTGCGCAGGGTTTCATGCCTGGCGATCACATCGGCGATGGCGGCGGTCAGCGCCGCGGTGTCGAGATCTCCGGTGAGGCGGATGGCGACCGGAATATTGTTCACCGTCTCGTCCGGATCGAAGCGGTTGAGGAACCACATCCGCTGCTGCGCCGGCGAGAGCGGGATCAGGTCGGGACGCGGTCGCGCGGTAAGTCGCGGTCGGCCGCCGGTGCCGATGAGCCGTGCGGCCCGCGCGGCCGATCCGGCGACATTCGGGGCCTCGAACAGCATCCGCACGGGGATTTCGGCATCCAGCACCGCGCCCAGCCGAGCCGCCACCTGGGTGGCGAGCAGCGAATTGCCACCGAGGGCGAAGAAGTTGTCATCGAGGCCGATCCGGTCGACGCCGAGCAGATCGCCCATGATCTCGGCGACCGTCTGCTCGGTCTCGGTCGCGGGTGCGCGGTAGGCGGCGACCTCGAATACCGGTGCGGGCAGTGCGGTGCGGTCGAGCTTGCCGGAGGCATTGAGCGGGAAGGCAGCCAGCACGACGAAGGCCGAAGGCACCATGTAGGCGGGCAGCTCGGCCGCCAGCTCCGCACGCACCGCGTCGATATCGATGGACCCGCCGACCAGATACGCCACCAGCTGCTCGCCGAGCCGATCGTCGGAGCGCACGACGACAACGGCTTGGTCGACCGCATCCAGTGCGGTGAGCACGGATTCGATCTCACCGAGCTCGATCCGCAACCCGCGCACCTTCACCTGGAAGTCGGTGCGGCCCAGGTACTCCAGCTCACCGTCGGCGTTCCACCGGACGAGATCACCGGTGCGATACATCCGCTCGCCCGCGCCACCGTGCGGATTCGCGACGAACCGGTCAGCGGTCAATTCCGGCCTGGCCACATAGCCGAGCGCCAGCTGCGCACCGGACAGATACAGCTCACCGGGGACGCCGACCGGTACCGGCCGCATTCGCGCGTCCAGCACCAGCAGCCGGGTATTGAACACCGGTCTGCCGATCGGCACCGAGACCGAATCGCGGTCGGTCACCTCATGGAAGGTGACGTCGACCGCGGCCTCGGTCGGCCCGTACAGATTGTGCACGCTGGCGCCGGTCAGTTCGCGAACCCGCTGCGCGATCGTCGCGGGCAGCGCCTCGCCGGAGGCGAATACCGCACGCAGCGTGCGACATTCGCGCGCCCGCGGCTCGGCCAGGAATACCGCCAACATCGAGGGGACGAAATGCGCGACGGTAATCCGATCATCGGCGATCAATCGAGCCAAATAAGCCGGATCACGATGGCCATCGGGCCGCGCGAGCACCAGACGCGCGCCGACCCGCAACGGCCAGAAGAACTCCCAGACCGAGACGTCGAAGGTCGCCGGGGTCTTCTGCAATACCGCGTCCTCGGCACGCAGCCCGTACTGCGCCTGCATCCACACCAGGCGATTGACGATCGCGGCATGCGATACCGCGACCCCCTTCGGACGTCCCGTCGATCCGGAAGTGAAGATGACATACGCCGCATGCCCCGGCGACAGCTCACCGAGCCGATCCGCCGTGGTCAGCGGTGCTGGCGAGAATCGGGTCAGATCGAGTCGATCGACCCGAACCTGATGCGCCGTACCGAGTTCCAGATCCAAGCCAGCGGTGAGTACCAACACCGGCCGCGCGGTCTCCAGTACGTATTCGATCCGATCGGCCGGGTGGTCGGGATCCAGCGGCAGGTACGCGCCACCGGCGACCGTCACCGCGTACATGCCGACCACCAGGTCCAGCGAACGCCGCATACCGAGCGCGACAATCGAATCCGGTCCGACGCCCTGGCCGACCAGCCAGCGCGCCAGTCGATGCACCCGATCCGCGAATTCGGCATATGTCAGCGTCGCGTAGCGACTCGTTGAGGGGTGGTGGTCGGGCGACGGGTGGGCCAGCGTCGCGTAGCGACTCGTTGGGGGGTGGTGGTCGGGCGACGGGTGGGCAGAACTGTGCCCCTCGAATGTCACGGCGATGGCGTCGGGTGTCCGCAACACCTGCTCCTCGAACCGCGATACCAGGGTCTGCGTGCCGTCTACCGGGAACGACGTATCGTTCCACCGATCCAGCACCAGCGCGCGCTCGGCGCGATCGAGCAGTTCGATATCGCCGACGCGGACGGTGGCATCCGCCACGACCGCCTCGAGCAACCGCACCAAGCGGGCCGCGAACGATTCGACCGTCGTCCGGTCGAACAGATCCGTCGCATAGCGCATGACCGCGCGCACCGCGGTGCGAGCGCCCGCCGCGTGCTCGGCGAGTTCCAGTGCGAGGTCGAATTGCGCGACCTGGTTGTCGATCGGGTAGGCGGCAACGTCCAAACCGGGCAGGCGCAGCACCGTATCGTCGCGGTGCTCGTAGGTCAGCAGCGTCTGCACGATCGGTGCGTGGGCCTGCGAACGCAGCGGATTCAGCTCATCGACGAGCCGCTCGAACGGCAGATCGGCATGCGCGAAGGCGCGGATATCGGTGGCCCGCACCCGGCCGAGCAGTTCGGCGAAGGTTGTCTCGGCCGCCACCTCGGTGCGCAGCACCAGGGTGTTGACGAACATGCCGACGAGATCGTCGAGCGCCTGCTCGGCGCGACCGGCAACCGGGGTACCGATCGCCACATCGTCCACGCGAGCCAGGCGCGCCAGCAGGATCGCATAGGCGGCGTGCAGGACCATGAACGACGAGACCCCGTGCCTGCGGGCCAGCTCAGCGATGGCAGTGGTCAGCTCGGCGGTGATCGCGAACTCGACCGCGGCCCCGCGCCCGGACGCGACCGCTGGACGTGGCCGATCGGCGGGCAGTTCCAGGACCGGGGCGAGTCCGTCGAGTTCGGTGCGCCAATGCGCGATCTGGCGCGCCAGCACGGATTCCGGATCATCGGCCGAACCGAGCACATCGTGCTGCCACAGTGTGAAGTCCGCGTACTGGACCGGCAGCGGTCGCCACAGCGGCGCCGCCCCCGCGGTGCGAGCGCTGTAGGCCGCCATCAGATCGCGGGCCAGTGGAGCCGTCGAGACGCCGTCGGCGGCAATGTGGTGCACCACGACGACGAGCACATGGTCGTCGGGTGCGACCCGGAACAGGTTAGCGCGCACGGGAATTCGCGTGCGCAGATCGAATCCGATCGCCGTGACGCCGACAACCGCTGCGGCGAGGTCGGATTCGGCGATATCGGTGCGCGGCAGTGCCAGCTCGGCGCCCTCGGCCAGCACCACCTGTACGGGACCGGCTCCGTCATCGGGGAACACGGTGCGCAGCGATTCGTGCCGTGTCACGACATCGCCCAGCGCCAAGTGCAGCGCCCGCTCATCCAGTGCGCCGGTGAGGCGAATGGTGATCGGAATGTTGTAGACGGCCGAGTCCGGATCGAGCCGGTTCAGCAGCCACATTCGAGTCTGGGCCAGCGACAACGGAATACGGCCCGAGCGCGCCCTGACCACCAGTGCGGGTCGGGTGGCGTGCGCGCTATCGGAATCGGTCACCCGAAGGGCCAGTGCGGCTACGGTTGGCGCCTCGAAGATCTCGCGCACGGTCAGTGCGCACCCGAACGCGGCATTGGCTCGTGCGACCAGACGCATGGCCAGCAGCGAGTTCCCGCCCCGAGCGAAGAAATCGTCATCCGCACCGATGCGCACACCACCGCCGATGAGATCGGCGATGAGCGTGGCGAGCACCGATTCGGCGCCTTCGCCGGGGGCCCGGAATTCCGTGGTAATTCCGGATACTTCGACGGCGGGCAGAGCGGCGCGATCGAGCTTGCCGACCGTGGTGAGCGGCATCTCGTCGAGCACCACCAGATGCGCGGGCACCATGTACGCGGGCAGGTGGTCGCGCATCTCGGCCAGCACCGCCTCCGCCGACAGCTCCGCCCCGGTGACATAGCCGACCAAACAGTCATGGCCGGAGGTGTCCTGAACCAGCACCACCGCGGCATTCGTCACGCCCGCAACGGCGGTCAGCGCCGACTCGATCTCGCCGAGCTCGATGCGCTGACCGCGCAGTTTGACCTGGAAGTCATTGCGGCCCAGATAGACCAGGTCGCCCCCGCGATTCCAGCGCACCAGATCACCGGTGCGATACATCAATCTGCCGGGCACCCCGAACGGATCTGCCACGAACCGCTCGGCGGTCAGCCCGGCCCGGCCGTGATAGCCACGCGCCAATTGGTCGCCCGCGAGATACAGCTCACCCGTCACACCGATCGGCACCGGCCGCAGCCGGGCATCGAGCACATAGGCGCGGGTATTCCAGCACGGACGGCCGATGGCGACATCACGGCCGGATTCGGCGTCGGCATCGGTGAATTCGTGATAAACCGCCGAAATCGCAGCCTCGGTGGGGCCGTACGCATTGTGCACCGCCCCGCCGACGTGTTCGCGAATCGCGGCGAGCAGATCCGGCGTGAGCGCCTCACCGCCGCAGTGCAGGTGCCGGAAGGATCCCAGCGCATCCCCCATACCCTCACCGATCAGCGCCGCGAGTACCGACGGCACGTATTCGGCGATGGTGATGCCGTGCTCGCGCAATAGCCCGGCGAAGTAGGCGAGGTCGAGATGGCCGCTCGGGCGGGCGATCACCAGTGGTGCGCCGACCGCGATCGGCAGGAAGCATTCCCACACCGAGACGTCGAAGGTGAGCGGGGCACGCTGCAGAATCCGGTCGTCCGTGGTGACGCCGTAGCGGAATTCGAGCCACCGCAGCTGATTCATAATGGCGCGGTGGGTGACCGCGACCCCCTTGGGGCGGCCCGTCGAACCGGATGTGAACAGCACGTAGGCCGTATTGTCCCGACGCAGTGGCGCGCGGCGCTCCGGAAGCGTCCTGGCATCGAAGCCGGTGAGGTCGAGGTCGGCGAGATCGACCACGCGCACGCCATCGAGTTCGGGCAGTACCGCACCACCCACCGCCAGCACCAGAGCCGGTGCGGCACTGTCGATCACCTGCGCGAGCCGGTCGGCCGGATGGGCGGGGTCCAAGGGCAGGTACGCACCGCCCGCGCGCACGATCGCGTATATCGCCACGAGCATGTCGATCGACCGCAGCGCGGCCAGACCGATGATCGTCTCCGGTCCCACATCCGCCGAAATCAGCCACCGGGCAAGACGGTTCACCCGGGACTCGAATTCGGCATAGGTCACCGCGGTGTCCTCGAAACGCACCGCGACGGCATCGGGGGTCGCCGCCACGCGGGCGGTCAGCAGATCGTCGAGGGTCGCCGGGGGCAGCGAGCGGGCGGTGGCATTGCGATCCGCGAGCAGCAGTCCGCGTTCGGCCATCGACATCAGCTCGACATTGCCGACGGGTGTGCGCATATCACGGACCATCGCGCGCAGCACTCGTTCGAAACCCGAGAGGAACCCGCTGACGGTTTCCTCGTCGAAAAGGTCTAGCGCGTAATGCAGATGGATATCGATGCCGTCCGCCGAACCGTCGGCGGCATAGCGGTCGGTCAGCGTCCAGTCCAGATCCAGCTGGATCGGCGCGGGACCGATATCGAGTGCGGCAATGCTCAATCGGTGCAGTTGGAAGTCCGGCTTCGACTGGTTCTGCAGCGTCAAGGCCACCTGGTACAGCGGCGCGTGTGCCTGCGAGCGGACCGGATTCACCACATCGACGAGCTGTTCGAAGGGCACGGCGGCGTGATCGAAGGCGGCCAGGTCGGCGGCGCGGACCGTCGCGAGCAGGTCGGCGAGCATGGCCTCGGCACGCACCTCGGTGCGCAACACCAAGGTATTGACGAACATGCCGACCAGATCGTCCAGGGCTTCGTCGCCGCGACCGGCGACCGGCGTGCCGACCACGATGTCATTGCTCGTGCTCAGGCGGCTCAGCAGTACGGCGAGTGCGGTGTGCAGCACCATGAACGGGGTGACCCGGTGTGTGGCCGCCAATTCCTGGATGCCCTGGTGCAGATCGCGGGGCAGACGGCCGGTGATGGCGCCGCCGCGGTTGGAGGCCACGGCGGGCCGCGGCCGGTCCGCGGGCAGGGTCAGCACCTCGGGGACGCCAGCGAGCCGCTTGGTCCAGTACTTCAGTTGATGGGCCAGCAGCGAACCCGTGTCCTCGGCCCGGCCGAGTGCGGCGCGCTGCCAGATCGCGAAGTCCGCATACTGCACCGGGAGCGGGCCCCAGGACGGGGCGACACCTGCGCAGCGGGCCACATAGGCGGTGGCCAGATCGCGGGTCAGCGGCGCGAACGACCAGCCGTCCGCGGCGATATGGTGCACGACGAACAGCAGCACGTGCACCTGCTGGGCCGAGTTGCGCTGCGGCGCCGCCGGTTCGTCGTCGATGTGCAGCAGCCGCACCCGCAACGGCACCTCGGTCGTGACATCGAATCCGCTCTGGGCCACCGCGGCGATGAGTCCGGGCAGCTCGGCCGCCGGTACCGAGCGGGCCACGAGTTCCACCAGCTTGGTTCCGGCGGGCAGCACCACCTGCGTCGCGGCACCGTCGTGTTCGGGATAGATGGTGCGCAGCGTCTCGTGCTCGGCGATGACATCGGCAATGGCACGTTCCAGCGCTGGCACATTCAGCACGCCGGTCAGGCGCAGCGCGAACGGAATGTTGTATCCGCCGCTGGCCGTATCGAATCGGTTCAGGAACCACATGCGCTGCTGGGCGATGGACAGCGGAATCGGCTCGCGGCGATCCTGGGCTGTCAATGGCGGCACCGCCGGTGGCGCGGTTTCGATATCGTCCGCGCGGGTGACGGTGATCCGACGCGACAGCTCGCGCACCGTCGGGGCGTCGAAAATGGTGCGCACCGGCACATCCACGCCGGTTGCCCTGGTGAGCCGGGCGGCGAGCTGCGTGGCGATCAGCGAATTGCCGCCGAGGGCGAAGAAGTCGTCGTCCGCACCGACGGTCGCCACATTGAGCAAGGCGGTGAAGGTCTCGGCGACAAGGGTTTGCGCCGGACCGCTCGGTGCGTGGAATTCGGTGGCGACCAAAGCCGGTGCGGGCAGGGCCTTTCGGTCCAGCTTGCCGGAGACGGTGACCGGGAAGTCATCGAGCACGACAACGGCGGACGGCACCATGTAGGAGGGCAACCGCCGCGACAGCTCGGCTCGGAGGACAGCGGTATCGACTGCACCATCCGCCACCAGGTAGGCGACCAACTGATCGCCCGTGCCGTAATCGTCTCGGGCCAGCACGATCGCCTGCGCGATTCCGGCAACCGCCAGCAATGCCGACTCGATCTCGCCGAGTTCGATGCGCAGACCGCGAATCTTCACCTGGAAGTCGGTGCGCCCGACGAACTCCAGCTCACCCGGCGCACGCCAGACGACCAGATCGCCGGTGCGGTACATGCGAGCACCGGCCGGACCGAACGGATCGGCCACAAACCGTTCGCCGGTCAGATCGGCCCGGCCGAGATAACCGCGAGCCAATTGCGCGCCGGACAGATACAGCTCACCGGGGACACCCACGGGTACCCGGCGCAGGCGAGCGTCGAGCACATATGCGCGGGTATTCCAGTTCGGACCGCCCATAGGCAGAGTGGCACCGTCGCTATCGGTCACCTCATGGGCGCTGACCTCGACCGCCGTCTCGGTGGGGCCGTACATGTTGTGCACGCGGGCACCGGTCCGCGTTCGGGCCCGCTGCGCGGTCGCCGCGGGCAAGGTTTCGCCCGAGCAGAACACGTGCCGCAGTGCGGGCACATCGATGTCGTCCGCGACGAACATCGCGAGCATGGACGGTACGAAGTGGGTGATCGTAATCGACTCGCGCCGAATCAGATCCGCGAGATATCCCGGATCCCGGTGGCCATCCGGCCGCGCCAGCACCAACCGAGCCCCGACCTGCAATGGCCAGAAGAACTCCGGCACCGAGACATCGAAGGCCACCGGCGTCTTCTGCAGCAGCACATCGGTGCCGACCAGCGCGACGTGCGCGGACTGCATCCACAGCAGCCGATTCACGATCGCGCCGTGGCTCATCGCGACGCCCTTGGGCCGACCGGTGGACCCCGAGGTGAAGATGACGTAGGCGGTATTGGCGGCCCGAAGCGGTGCGTTCCGGTCGGCATCGGTGATCGGGGCGGCCGAATACCCGGACAGGTCGAGCCGATCTATGCGCACCTGCGACCCGGCGACATCCAGATCACGGCCCGAAGTCAGCACGCAGAGCGGTCGCGCGGTCTCGAGGATGTGACCGGTGCGCTCGGCCGGATGGTCCGGATCGAGCGGCACATAGCCACCACCGGCCACGGTGGTGGCGTACATGCCGACCACCAGATCGATGGACCGGCGCATTCCCAGTGCGACAAGGGAATCCGGTCCGACGCCCTGCTCGATGAGCCAACGCGCCAGGCGGTGCACCCGGTCGGAGAACTCCGCATATGTCAGCGTCGCGTAGCCACTCGAAGAGGGGTGGTCGGGCGACGGGTGGGCCAGCGTCGCGTCGCCACTCGATGAGGGGTGGTCGGGCGACGGGTGGGCCAGCGTGGTCCCGTCGAAGGTCAGTGCGGGTGCGTTCGGGGTCCGCGCCGCCTGAGCGGTGAACAAGGAAGCGAGCGTCTGGGTTTCGTCGATTGCGCGCGTCGTATCGTTCCACCGATCCAACAGCGACAGCTCGTCGGCATCCAGTAGCTCGATCGCACCGATCCTGGTCTGTGGCATCGCGGCAACGGCTGCGAGCACCCGCAGGAAGCGGGCGACGAAGGCGGCGATCGTCGACGCATCGAACAGATCGGTGGCGTAGCGCAGGCTGCCGGTGAGCCCACCGTCTTCGGCGCGTTCGTTCATCACCAGGTGCAGGTCGAATTTCGCGCCGGTATCGACCGGTTCGACCGGTTCGACCGTCAGCCACGGCACCGCGAGCGCCCGGCTGCCCGCCACCACGCCCGGTGCCGCACCGAAACTGAACATGACCTGGAACAGCGGATGCGCGCCGGTGCCGCGGTCCACCGCCACGGCATCGACCAGGCGCTCGAACGGCAGATCCGCATTGGCGAAGGCGGCCAGATCCGTATCACGCACGCCCGCGAGGAGTTCGGCGAAGCTCGCCGACGCGCTGACCCTGGTTCGCAAGACCAGGGTATTGACGAACATGCCGATGAGCGCGTCGAGTTCGCGGGCACCGCGCCCGCTGACCGGCGAGCCGATCACCACGTCGTCGGTGCCGCTCGAGCGGGCCAGCGTCGCCGCGAAGGCCGCGTGCACCACCATGAACAGCGACGCGCCACCGCGCTGTGCCAGTGCGCGCAGATCTGCCGCGATCTCGGGCGTCACCTCGAAATCCACCGCGGCGCCGCGATTCGACGCCAGCGCCGGACGCGGCCGATCGGTGGGCAGTGCGAGTTGGGCCGGTAGGCCGTCGAGGGTTTCGCGCCAGAATCGCAGCTGCTGATGCGCCGGATCGCCGGGCCGGTCCTCGGCGCCGAGCAGCGCGCGATGCCAGAGACTGTAATCCGCATACTGCACCGGCAGTTCCTGCCAATCCGGCGTGCCGCTCGGCCCACCCGTCGCCCGACCTCCACCCCCCATCGAATCGCTGCGCGATGCAGTACCCAATCTGGCCAGGTAGGCGCGGACCAGATCGGTGATCAGCGGCGTCATCGACAGTGCGTCGGCGGCGATATGGTGCACGACGAAGACCAGCACGTACTCGTCACCGGGGATGCCGCGCCGATCGTCGACGCGGTCGACACTCAGCAGCGCTACCCGCACGGGCAGTTCGGTGGTCACATCGAATCCGGCGCTGGTGATCGCGGTAATGGCGGCGGTCAGATCGGCACGCTCGACGGGCACCGGATCGAGGACCAGCCCGATCTCGGCCGATACCAGAATCGACTGGTACGGACCGGATTCGCTATCGGGATAGCAGGTGCGCAGTACTTCGTGCCTGGACAGCACATCCAGCACCGCGCGCTCCAGCGCGTTGACATCGAGCCTGCCGGTGAGCCGGAGTACGACGGGGAGGTTGTAGACACTGGCCGCGCGGTCCTGGGTTTCGATCCGATTGAGAAACCACAGTCGCTGCTGGGCCGGTGAGAGCGGAATACGCTCCGGACGTTCCTGCCGCACCAGCGGCAGTGCGGGCGCGGCGGCCCGGCTGAGTTCATCGACGGCGGCCGCGAACCCCTCGACCGAGGACGCGTCGAACAGGGCCCGCACCGGGATGCGCGCACCGATGGCCTCCCCGGCCCGGGCGGTCACCTGGGTGGCGTCGAGTGAGCTGCCGCCCAGTGCGAAGAAGTCGTCATCGAGGCCGACCCGTTCGACACGCAGCACCTCGGCGAATACCGCCGCGACCAGGCGTTGGGCCGCATCGGCTGGCGCTCGGAAACTCTTGTGCCGCAACACCGGAAGCGGCAGGGCGCTGCGATCGAGCTTGCCACTGGTGTTGCGTGGGAACTCCGACAGCTCGACCAGCGCGGTCGGCACCATATATCCAGGAAGACGCCCGGCGAGGCCCGCTGTGACCGCATCCAGGTCCAATTCGCTGCCCGGCATGCGAATCACATAGCCCGCCAGATAGTCCCCGGTATCGCCATCGATCAGCCGGACGGCGGCCTGCGCCACCGCTGAGGCCGCCAGCAATGCCGCCTCGATCTCCGCGAGCTCGATCCGCTGGCCACGGAACTTCACCTGGAAATCCGTCCGGCCGAGGTAGACGAGCTCGCCATCGGCATTCCAGCGCACCAGATCTCCGGTGCGGTACATGCGCGCACCGGATCTGCCGAAAGGGTTGGCCACGAACCGCTCCGCGGTCAGATCGACCCGGCCGTGGTAGCCGCGGGCCAGCTGGTCACCGGCCAGATACAGTTCGCCGGGTACGCCGATCGGCGCTGGATGCAACCGCGAATCCAGCACGTACACCTGGGAATTCCACTCCGGCTCGCCGATCGGCACCAGTTCGTCGGCGGCGGTGACCTCGCGGTAGGTGATCGATACCGCCGCCTCGGTCGGGCCGTACAGATTGTGCAGCGCGCCATCGCTCACCGCGTGGAAGGCCGCGACGGTCTCCGGCGGCAACGCCTCACCGATGACGAAAACATCGCGCAGCGAGTCGAGTTCCCCCGCTTCGGCATGCGTCGCGAAGACGGCGAGCATCGACGGCACGAAGTCGGTCAGTGTGACGCTGTGGCGGGCAATGGTTTCCGCGATATAGCGGGGGTCGCGGTGGCCGTCCGGCGCGGCGAGCAGCAGGGTCGCGCCCGCGCGCAGCGGCAGGAAGTAGCCCCACAGCGATACGTCGAAGGTGGTCGCGGTCTTCTGCAGGTAGACATCACCGCCGCGGGGCCGGTATTCGTCGTGCATCCAGGCCAGCTGGTTGGCGATCGCGCGATGTTCGACCGATACGCCCTTGGGCTTGCCCGTCGATCCGGAGGTGAAGATGACGTAGGCGGGGTGTTCGGGTCGCAGTATCGCGCGGCGCTCGCCGTCAGCGATCTTGGCGGCGGAGTACTCCGACAGGTCGAGCTCGTCGATATGGTGCAGGTTTACACTCGGCGGCACGGTGGCGGGGAGGGTGAATCCGGTCTCGCGCGTGGTGAGTACGGAATGCGGCCGGGCGGTGTCGAGAATGTGCCAGATGCGCTCGGCCGGATGGTCGGGATCCACCGGGACGTAGGCGGCACCGGCGCGCAGCACCGCATACATCGCGACGACCAGCTCGATCGAGCGCGGCATGGCCAGCACGACCAGCGATTCCGGGCCGATGCCGGTACCGATGAGCAGGCGGGCCAGCCGATTGGCCCGCGCGGAGAGTTCGGTGTAGGTGAGTTCGGTCGTATCGGAGGCCAGGGCAATGGCATTCGGCGTCCGACGCACCTGGTTGTCGAAGCCCTCGTGCAGAAATCGGTCGGCGACCTTGTGCCCGCTGGCATTCCAGCTCGCGGTGACGTAATCGAGTTCGCCCATATCCAGCAGCTCGATATCGCCGACCGCGATATCCGGATCGGCAAGGGCCGCGCGCAGCAGCCGGAGGAACTTGGTTCCGAATTCCCGGACGGTCGCGGCATCGAATAGATCGGTGGCATAGGTGAATTCGGCGCGGTAGCCGGATTCGTCGTTGCCGGTGTCGGACAGTGTCAGCTGGAGATCGAATTTCGCGAATCCGGGGTCGAAATCGACCAGCTCCGCGTCCAGGCCCGGCATCGTCAGCGCGATCGGCCCGATGTTCTGCATGAACAGCGCGACCTGGAACAGCGGATGCCGCCCCTGCGAGCGCACCGGATCGACCACCTCCACCAGACGCTCGAACGGAATATCGCTGTGCGCGAAGGCATTCAGATCGCGCTCGCGCGCTTCGGCGATGAGATCGGCGAAGCTCAGCTCGCCCCTGACCTCGGTGCGGAGCACCAGGGTATTGACGAACATGCCGATGAGGTCGTCCAGCGCGCGCTCACCGCGCCCGGCGACCGGCGTGCCAATGGCGATATCGGTGGTGCCCGACAGCCGCGACAGCAGCACGGCGAGCGCGGCGTGCACGACCATGAACGGCGTGGCGCGGCTGCGGGCGGCGATCCGGTCGATCGCGTGCCGCAGTTCCGCGTCGATGGCGAATTCGTGGGTGGCCCCGCGATGGGACGCGACGGCGGGGCGCGGTCGATCGACGGGCAGATCCAGCTGGGCGGGCAGATCGGCCAATTCGGCGGCCCAGAACCCGAGCTGGCGCGCGGCCACCGAATCCGGATCGTCCTCCTCGCCCAGCACCTGCTGCTGCCACAGTGCGTAGTCGGCGTACTGCACCGCCAAAGCGGCCCATCCGGGTTTGCGGCCACCGCGACGGGCGGCATAGGCGGTGACCAGATCGCGCATCAGCGGGCCCATCGAGACGCCATCGGCGGCAATGTGATGCACCACCAGCACCAGCGTGTGATCCTCCGGTCCGCTGCGCAGCAGGCGCACCCGGACCGGGATCTCCTCGGCGACATCGAATCCCTGTACAGCGGTGGCCAATACGGCACCGGTGAGTTCGGCCGCAGGCACCTCGGTCGGCGACAGGTCGAATACGGCGTGCACCGAACGCACCACCTGGACCGGGCCGTCCTCGGTCTGCGGGTAGACGGTGCGCAGGATCTCGTGTCTGGCCACGAGATCGGTAATGGCCGCGGACAGGGCGGAGACCTCGAGCGCACCGCGCAGGCGCAGCGCGACCGGGATATTGTCCACCGCGGCGGTATCGAAGACATAGGCCGATTCGGTGTGCGTGCCGAACCGGTTGAGAAACCACATGCGCCGCTGCGCCGGGGACAGCGGAATGCGCTGCGGCCGGGCGACCGCCGTGAGCGCGGGCCGCGCAAGGCCGGTCCGCGACAGTCCGGCCAGTGCCGCCACCGTCGGGCGCTCGAAGAAATCCCGGACATCAATGGTGATGCCGAGCGCGGTCCCGATCCTGGCGATGGCGCGGGTGGCGATGAGGGAATTACCGCCGAGTGCGAAGAAATCGTCATCCGTGCCGACCCGCTCCGCGCCCAGTAGCTCACCGAAGATCTGCGCGACCGCGATCTCATCGGCGCTCGCCGGAGCACGGTATTCGGCCGCGCCGGACCCGAATACCGGTTCCGGCAGCGCGCGACGGTCCAATTTGCCGTTGGCATTGATCGGCATTTCGTCGAGCACCATGACCAGCGACGGCACCATGTAGTCCGGCAGGTCCCGCCGGGCCGATTCCAGCACGGTGGCCGGATCCGGCGTAATGCCGCGGTGGGCCACCACATAAGCCACCAGATGATCCCCGCCCGCGTGCCGATGCAGCAGCACCGCGGCCTGTGCGACCTGCTCATTGCGCAGCAGCGCCGCCTCGACCTCGCCGAGTTCGATCCGCAGTCCGCGCAGTTTCACCTGGAAGTCGATGCGGCCCAGATATTCCAGTTCGTCCGGACCGCCGTTGCCATCGGTGACCCAGCGCACCAGATCGCCCGTGCGGTACATCCGCTCACCCAGCGCACCCTCGGGATTGGCCACGAAGCGATCGGCCGTCAGTCCGGGACGGGCCACGTAACCGCGCGCCAACTGCACACCGGCGAGGTACAGCTCACCGACGACGCCGCTGGCGACCGGCCGCAGATTATCGTCGAGCACCAGCAATTCGGTGTCGTCGGCGGGCGCGCCGATCGGCACGGTGGTGTGGTCGGCGGCGGTGACCTCATGGGCGGTGACATCGACGGCGGCCTCGGTGGGGCCGTAGAGGTTGTGCAGCGTCGCGCCGCTGATATCGCGGAAGGCGGCCGCGGTCGCGGCGGGCAGCGCCTCACCGGAGGCGAAGACCAGGCGCAGGCTCCGCGCCGCCGTTTCGATCTGCGGTTCGGCCACGAATACCGCGAGCATCGATGGCACGAAATGCGCGACGGTGACCCCGCGCCCGGCGATCGTGCGGGCCAGATAGGCCGGATCACGATGACCGTCCGGTGCCGCGATCACCAGCCGTGCGCCGACCTGCAACGGCCAGAAGAACTCCCATACCGAGACGTCGAAGGTGAACGGCGTCTTCTGCAGTACCACATCGTCGCCGCGTAGTCGGTACAGCCGCTGTCGCCATCGTAGGTTGGCGAGGATCGAACGATGCGATACCGCAACACCTTTCGGGCGGCCCGTCGACCCGGAGGTGAAGATGACGTAGGCCGTATTGTCCGCCGACAGCGGCGCGCGGTCCAGCGCCTCGTCGGACATCGCGTCGCCGTCGAATTCATCGATCCGCAGCACCCGGATATCGGGGCCGAGCTCCGGCTGGTCCTGGGTCGTGGTCAGCACCAGCACGGGTGCGGCGACTTCGAGCACGTAGCCGATGCGTTCGGCCGGATGCTCGGGATCGATCGGCACATACGCACCGCCCGCCTTCAGGATCGCGTACATGCCGACCAGCAGGTCGAACGACCGTCGAACGGCCAGTCCCACCAGTGCGTCCGGGCCGACACCCAGGTCGATCAGGTGCCGCGCGAGGGCGTTGACCCGGCCGTCGAACTCCGCATACGTCTGAGTCGAGCCCGCGAATTCCAGCGCCACCGCATCCGGCGTCCGGCGCACCTGCTGCTCGAATTCGCTGACCAGGGTCTCGATCGGCGCGAATGTCGTCGACAGCACATGCGCGGCCGCCGCCAGCGCATCGTCGAGCAGTTGTTCGAGCACCGTGCCGAGCGCGCCGTCGGCCGATTCCAGCAGTGCGGGCAGCTGACCGGAGACCACGACCGATACCAGTGCGTCGGCGCCGAGACCGCCGCCCATGGCCTCGTCGAGCACCATGATCTCGGTGGCCAGTGCGCGGTAGGTGATGGTGGTCCCGTCGTGGCGCAGGGCGACCCGTTCCGGATCCAGCTCGGCGACCTTATCGATCAGGCCGGGCAGGTCATCGATTCCGTACGCCCGGCGCAGCGCCGAATGATCGTGCGCGGCACTATGGTTGCCGAGTCCGCTGGATGCGACCGATTCTGCGTGGGACATCAGCTAATTCCTTCCGAATCGACTTCCAACCCCGAGTTGGAGATCACGGCCTGTGCCTCGGTGCGCAGGGTGCGCAACACGGCGGCGAGACCACTGCCGCCCAGGGCGGCCAAGAGACCGGGCACCAGCCCGGCCAGGGCGACATTGATGAGCGCTTCCGGTTTCGCGGTCGCACCCATGGCCTTGGCGACCGTCGCGAGCTTGGCGGCCAGCTCGCCATAGGTCACCGTGTGCGCGTCATGGGTGAAGGCGACGGCACCGGATGCGATATCGGCCGCCGCGGCGATGACCGCGGGCAAGTCCGCCAGTTTCGGCGCACTGTCCTGGTCCTCGACGCGCGGCGAGTGTTCGGATCCGCCGCGTTCGGCGGCGCTGCGAATATCGATGGCGCGGATCGCGATCGACGGGTCCGCCGCGACTACCGCGAGCACACGCAGCAGTCGCTCGGCGAACAACCGGACCGTGGCGGCGTCGAAAATGTCGGTCGCGTACCCGAACCGCATATCCAGCCCGGCCGGCTCCCCCACCGCGTCGAACATCTCGATACCGGTCAGCTGGAGGTCGTATTTCGCCTCGGCCAGCGCGAGATCGAGCACCTCGACGTCGAGTCCGGGCAGCGCGACGCGGCCCGTCGGCATGTTCTGGAAGGTGAACATCACCTGGAACAGCGGCGTATAGGCGCTGGATCTGGTCCGGCCCATGGCGTCGACCACCTGCTCGAACGGCACATCGGCATGCGAGAGCGCCGCGATGTCGCGATCCCTGGCCTGGCGCAGCAGGTCCGCGAAACCGGTGCGTCCATCGACCTCGGTGCGCAGCACGACGGTATTGACGAACATGCCGATCAGCTCGTCGAGTTCGCGTTCGCCCCGGCCCGCGACCGGTGCGCCGATGGCGATATCCGTCGTACCGGACAGCTTGCCGAGCAGGACCGCGAAGGCACTGTGGATCAGGGTGAACAGCGTGGTCCCGTGTGCGCGGGCAATGGTGTCCAAACGCGCGGTGAGCTCGGCGTCGACCTCGAAATCGACGGCCGCGCCGCGCATATTCCGGCGCGGTGGACGCGGCCGATCCGTCGGCAGCGGCAGTACCTCGGGCAGTGCGGCCAATTCCGTTGTCCAGTAACCGAGTTGCCGTGACAGCAGGCTGTCCGGATCACCGTCGGACCCGAGTACGGTCCGCTGCCACTGGCTGTAGTCGGCGTACTGGATCGGCAAGGGAGCCCAGTCGGGTGTATGGCCCGCGGTCCGGGCCAGATACGCGCGCATGAGATCGCGCGTCATCGGAGCCACCGAATAGCCGTCGGCGCTGATGTGATGTAGCACCACGACGAGCAGGTGTTCGTCGATATCGGTGCGCAACAACGCCGCGCGAACCGGCACCGCCGCGGTGATATCGAAACCGGCGGACACGAATTCATCGATCCGCGCGTTGATATCGCGGCGCGACACCGGGATCGGCGTCAGTGCGAACGACAGATCGGCGACGCTGAGCACCTCTTGCACCGGACCGGGCTCGGTATCCGGATACCGGGTACGCAAGGTCTCGTGCCGTTCGATCACATCCCGGATGGCCGAGTCGAGGGCCGCGATATCCAATGCGCCGGTCAGGCGCAGTGCCGCCGGGATGTGATAGGCCGAGGAGTCCGGTGCCAGCCGGTTGACCACCCACATGCGCTGCTGTGCCAGCGAAAGCGGCACGGGCGCAGTGCCGGACCGGCGGGTGAGCGCGGGCCTGGTATCGGCATCGCCGAGATCGGCCAGGTGTGCCGCGAGCCGTCCGACGGTCGGTGCTTCGAATACCGCGGCCACCGGCACCCGCACGCCCAGTGCGGAACCCAGCTGCGCAGCCAGCCGCGTCGCCAGCAGCGAATTGCCGCCGAGCGCGAAAAAGTCGGTGCCCACCCCGATCTCGCTGTGCCGCGCCGCCGAACCGATCACCGACGCGAAGGTGGTGGCGACCAACCGTTCCAATTCACTCGCCGGTGCGCGGAAATCGGCTGCGGCGAATACGGGTTCGGGCAGTGCGGCCCGATCGAGCTTGCCATTGGCATTGAGTGGCAATGACTCCAGCACGACAATCGCGGCGGGCACCATATAGGTCGGCAACTCCGCAGCCACCGCCGTGCGGATCGCGGCGGCGAGTTCGGTCGAATCTGCTTCCGGCACCGCGACATAGGCGATGAGCCGCGCTCCCGCATTGTCGTCCTCGCGCGCCACCGCCACCGCGGCCCGCACATCGGGCAGCCGCAGCAGCGCGGTCTCCACCTCGCCGAGCTCGATCCGGAATCCACCGATCTTGACCTGGAAATCCGCGCGCTCCAGATACTCCAGCGTGCCCTCCGGACGCCAGCGGACGATATCGCCGGTCCGATACATCGCGGCGCCGATGGCGGCCGCGAACGGATCCGCGACGAACCGCTCGGCCGTCAGGCCGGGCCTGCGCTGGTAGCCGCGCGCCAATTGCGCACCGGCCAAGTGCAACTCGCCCGGCACACCCACCGGAACCGGCCGCAATCGCCCATCGAGCACATAGACCCGGCTGTTCCACGCGGGCGTCCCGATCGGCACGCTATGCGTCGGATCGTCATCGACCGCGAAGCCGGTGATCGATACCGCGGCCTCGGTCGGGCCGTACAGATTGAACAGTCGCGCACCGGTCTGTTCGGCCCGGCGCCGGAACTCGATCGCGGTAGCCGGCGGCAGCGCCTCGCCAATGGCGAGCACCTGCCGCAGCGATTCCGGCAGCGGCTCCGCCGTCACCGCGAGCAGCATCCCGACCAGCGACGGCACCGCGTGCAGCACTGTCACCGCATGCCGCTCGATCAGGGCACGCAGCCGGTCCGGATCACGTTCGGTGCCGGGCGCGGTCACCACCAGCCGACCGCCCGTCGTCAGGATCGACCAGAACTCCCACACCGACAGATCGAAGGTCGCCGGTGTCTTGAGCAGCGCGCTCGCATCCGGCCGCGACGCGAACCGGTTCCGCAGCCAGGCCAATTGGTTGACGATCGCGGCATGCGCGATGGTGACGCCCTTGGGCAGACCGGTGGACCCGGACGTGAAGATCACATACGCCGGATGCTCGGGCCGCAGTGATCGAACCCGTTCTTCATCGGCGATCGGCATCGCGTCGTACTCCGACAGGTCGAGCCGATCCACTTCCAGTGCGGGAAGCGCTGTTTCGATGGGCAATCCGTCGCGCGAGGTCGTCAGCACACAGATGGGGGCGGCGGTCTCGATAATGTGCGCAATGCGGTCGACCGGATGATCCGGATCAATGGGCACATACGCACCACCGGCGCGCACCACCGCGTACATGGCGACAACCAGTTCGACCGAACGCCGCATCGCGAGCACGACGGTCGCCTCCGGGCCGACCCCGTCGGCAATCAGCCTGCGTGCCAGCCGGTTGACCGCCGCATCGAATTCCGCATAGGTGAGCACGGACTCGGAGGTCGCGTCGATCAGCGCGATGTGGTCGGGTGTCAGTGCCACCTGGGTATCGATGAGATCGGCCAGCGTCGCCGATGCCACCGGATGCGCCGTCCGGTTCCACTCCTCGAGCAACTGGCCACGGGCGGCCTCCCCGAGCAGGTCCAACTCGCCGACTGCTGTATCAGGTTGGGTAACAACAGCTTCGAGAATCCGAAGCAGCTGCGCACTGAACCGCCGGGCACTCGCGGGCTCGAACAGATCGGTGGCATACCCGAGCGCCAGGTCGATCCCCTCAGGTGCGCCGTCCGCACCGTAGTGATCGACCGCGAACAGATGCAGATCGAATTGCGCCACACCGCTGTCGAATTCGAGCTCACGCACCTCGAGTTCGGGCAGCCGGAGCTCACCGCGCTCATGGTTCTGGAACGAATACCCGACCTGGAACAGCGGATGACGCGCCGTCGACCGTTCCGGATTCAGCACCTCCACCAAGCGCTCGAACGGCACATCCGCGTGCGAGAAGGCCGCGATATCCACCGCCCTGGCCCGCCCGAGCAGCTCATCGAAACTGTGCGCACCCTCGACCCCGGTCCGCAGGACCAGCGTATTGACGAACATACCGATGACATCATCGAGTTCGGCATCGCCGCGTCCCGCGATCGGCGTGCCGACCGCGATATCCGAACTACCGGACAACCGCGCGAGCAGCGCGGCCCATGCGGCATGGACAACCATGAACAGCGTCGCGCCGCTACGCCGTCCGAGCGCGACGAGCGCGGCATGCAACTGCGCGTCGATCGCGAATTCCACCTTCGCGCCGCGCAGACTCTGCCGCGCGGGCCGGGGGTGATCGGTCGGCAAGGCCAGCTGATCCGGCAGCCCGGCCAATGCCCCCGTCCAGTAAGCGAGCTGTTGCGCCGATACCGATTCGGGGTCGTCCTCGCTGCCGAGCAGTTCCCGCTGCCACAGTGCGTAGTCCGCGTACTGCATGGCGGGCGGCGTCCAGCCGGGTGCGCTGTCATGCCGGCGCGCGGTGTACGCCTGCATCAGATCTCGGACGAACGGTGCGAGCGAAGACCCATCCGCGGCAATGTGATGCAGCACCGCGGCCAGGACGAACTCCGCACGCCCCGCAATGCGGAACAACCGCATCCGCACCGGAATGTCGGCCGTCACGTCGAAGGTAGTAGCGGCCAACTCCCTGATCCGTTCCGGGAGTTCGGCTTCCGTGCTATCGATCGGGTAGAGCGACGGAACCGCCTGCGCGACCGCCACGATCAGCTGCGTCGCCACGCCGTCGACCTCCGGATACCGGGTCCGCAGCGATTCGTGTCGGCCGACCAGATCGGCGACCGCCGCTTGCAGTGCGGCGATATCCAATGCACCGGTGAGCCGCAGCGCCACCGGAATGTTGTAGGCGATCGAGTCCCGGTCGAACCGATTGAGGAACCACATCCGCTGCTGCGCGGGCGAGAGCGGAATCCGGGCCGGACGCGCACCGGCCACCAGCGCGGGCCGGATCGCACCCGAATCATTCGCGACGACCGCAGCGGCGAGATCGGTCACCCGTGGCGATTCGAACAGCGCGCGAACGCCGACGGTATGACCCAGCGCGGCACCGATTCTGGCGGCGGCCTTGGCGGCCAGCAGGGAGCTGCCGCCGAGTGCGAAGAAGTCGTCATCCGCGCCGACCAGACCGTCCGCGCCCATGCCGAGGACATCGGCGAAGACTCCGGCGACGATCTCCTCGGCGACCGTCCCCGGCTTGCGGTAGGCCGTGGCCGCGAATACCGGCGCGGGCAGTGCGGCGCGATCCAATTTCCCATTGACGGTCAAGGGAATTCGATCGACCAGCATGATGGCGGCGGGCACCATATGCTCGGGCAGCCGGTGCGCGAGCCGTTGGCGCAGCGCCACGGTATCCAACGCGTCGACACCGACGACATATGCGACGATGCGCGGCTCATCCACCAGATCGGTGCGCACGATGACCGCGACCTCGTGCACCGATACGTCCGCATCCAGCAGCGCCGCTTCGATCTCACCCAGCTCGATCCGGAACCCACGCAGGTTCACCTGCTGATCGGCCCGCCCCAGATACTCCAGCTCACCATCGACGGTCCACCGTGCGAGATCACCGGACCGATAGGCCAGCGCACCATTGTCGGCATACGGATCGGCCACGAACCGGCTCGCGGTGAGCGCGGGCCGCCCGAGATACCCGCGCGCCAACTGCCCGCCGGAGACATAGATTTCGCCGGGCACGCCGACCGGCACCGGCCGTAGCCGGGCATCGAGCACCCGCACGACCAATCCCGGTATCGCGCCGCCGATTACGCTCGCCGAGCCGGGGCTGGCATCGATCCGCCGGTAGGAAACGTGCACAGTGGTCTCGGTGATGCCGTACATATTCACCAGCTGCGGCGAGCCAGGATGTCGGGCCGACCAACCGCCGAGCCGCTGCGGTTCCAGCGCCTCACCACCGAAGATCACATAGCGCAAGGCGAGTTCGGCGGGTGGTGCGGCGGCCTCGGCGGCGATCAGTTGGTAGAACGCCGACGGCGTCTGGTTCAGCACCGTCACCCGTTCCGCGGCGAGCAGTTCCAGGAACTGTTGCGGTGAACGCGAGGTGAAGTAGTCGACCACCACCAGCCGGCCGCCGTACAGCAGCGCCCCCCATAGCTCCCAGACCGAGAAGTCGAAGGCGTAGGAGTGGAACATCGTCCACACATCCGATGGTCCGAAATCGAAGTGGCCCCGGGTGTTGTCCAGCAACCGCAGCACATTGCGATGCGGAATGACCACCCCCTTGGGCTGTCCGGTGGAGCCGGAGGTGTAGATGACGTAGGCCGTATGCGCGGGGTCCAGCGGTGCCCGGCGATCGGCCCGGGTGATCGGCCCCGGATCCATCGAATTCAGGTTGGCGGCCATATCCAGCACCGGCCCGCCGAACCAGCCGGGTGTCAATTCGGCGGTGGCGCTGGTGATCGCGCAGATCGGGCGCGCGTCATCGAGGACGTATTCGATGCGATCCGCCGGATAGTTGGGGTCGATGGGCAGATATCCGCCCCCGGCTTTGACCACCGCGAGCAGCGCGACGATCAGTTCCACCGAGCGCGGCAGCGCCACCGCGACCAAGGCCTCCGGTCCGACTCCGGCCGCGATCAGCCGCCGGGCCAGCCGGTTCGACCAGGTGTCGAGTTCGGCGTAGGTCAGCGATCGGCCACCGGCACGGACCGCGATCGCCGCCGGATCCAGCGCCGCGGTCAGCGCGAACCGGTCCGCCAATGTGCTGGTCTCGGTGACGTAGGTTGCCGCCGGAGTGGCCCATTCGTACAGCGCCCGGTGCTGCTCCTCGGCGCTGAGCAGTTGGATATCCCCCACCACCACCGTGGCATCGGCGGCGATGGCGGCCAGCACCTGGGTGAACCGGCGCCCGAGCACCGCAATGGTGCCCGTGTCGAAAAGGTCGGTCGCGTAGGTGATCTCGATATCCATGCCATCGGCGCGACCATCGGCATCATCGGATTCGACCACCGTGAACTGCAGATCGAACTTGGCCGCGGCCGCGTCGAACGCGACCGGCCGCACCACCAGATCGGCGAGTTCGAGCCGGGGCAGCGTGAAGTTCTGGAAGGCCAGCGCCACCTGGAACAGCGGATGCCGGTTCTGCGCCCGGGTGGGCGCGATGACCTCGACCAGCCGCTCGAACGGCACATCCGCATGGGACAGCGCCTCGATATCCTGTGCGCGCACGGTGTCGAGCACCGTTTCGAAGCGCGCCCTGGTGTCGATATGCGTGCGCAGCACCAGCGTATTGACGAACATGCCGACGAGCCCATCGAGCGCGGCGGCACCGCGCCCGGCGACCGGGGTGCCGATAGCGATGTCCGCACCGACCGAGAGTCGCGACAGCAGCACCGCCAGCGCCGCGTGCACCGTGCTGAACAGCGTGGTCTCCCGCTTACGCGCCAGTTCACGCAGCTCACCGTGCAGATCCGAGTCGATGCGCAGCCGGTGGGTGTCACCGCGATACGACGAGACGGCCGGTCGCGGACGATCGGTCGGCAGTTCCAGTTGCTCCGGCAGACCCGCCAGCGCGCCGCGCCAGTACGCGAGTTGGCGGTGCGCCTGCGACCCCGGATCATCGTCGACGCCGAGTGTTTCGGCCTGCCACAGCGTGTAGTCGGCGTATTGCACCGGCAGTGCGGCCCATTCCGGCGCGCCGCCCGCGCGTCGAGCGGCATAGGCGGTCATCAGATCGCCCGCGAGCGGGCCGAGCGAGAAGCCGTCGGCCGAGATATGGTGCAGCACAATCGCCAATACGTGCTCGACCACAGCACCATCGGTGATGGCGAACAGCCGGGCCCGCATCGGCAGTTCCGCCGTCAGATCGAAGGTGTCCGCCGCGAATGCGCCAAGGCGCGGTGTGAGTTCCGCCTCGGTGACCGGCTCCGGCCGCAGCGTCGGAACAGCCCGCGCCGCGGAGATGATCACCTGTTCCGCACCGTGCAGACCGTCCGGGTAGACAGTGCGCAGGCTCTCGTGCCGAGCGAGCACATCGGCCAGCGCGGCGGCCAAAGCCTCGACATCCAGTGCACCGGTGAGCCGCAGCGCGACCGGAATGTTGTCCACCGCATCGCCGGGTCCGGTCTCATCTCCCGCGAGAAAACGGTTGAGGAACCAGATGCGCTGCTGTGCGGCCGACAGCGGAATCCGCTCCGGGCGAACGCGAGCGGTCAACTCGACATCGCCATGTCCCGCGAATGCGCCGCGCGACACCTCATCCGCGAGCGCCGCGACCGTGGACACCGCGAACAAGATCCGCACCGGCACCCGCAGATCGAGCGCCGCACCCAACCTCGCCACGACCCGAGTGGCACTCAGCGAGTTGCCGCCGAGGGCGAAGAAGTCATCGTCCAGGCCGACCCGCTCGATACCGAGCACCTCGGCGAAGGTCCGGGCGATGAGCACCTGCATCGCCGTGCCGGGCGCACGGAAGACGGCGGCCTCGAATACCGGCTCGGGCAATGCCTTGCGATCCAGCTTTCCGGACGCGTTGAGCGGGAACTCATCGAGCACCACATAGGCCGACGGCACCATGTACGCCGGTAGCTCCCCGCTCAGTACTGCCTTCACGGCATCGGTATCGACCGTCGCACCGGCTTGCGCGACGAGGTAGGCCACCAACTGTTCCTCGCGCAGCACGACCACCGCCTGTGCGATCGAATCGCCTGCGGCAAGAGCGGTTTCGATATCGCCGAGCTCGATCCGCAGGCCGCGCAGCTTCACTTGGAAGTCGGTGCGTCCCACATACTCGAGCTCCCCATCGGCGCGCCAGCACACCAGATCACCCGTGCGGTACATCCGCGCACCGTCGCCGAACGGATTCGCCACGAACCGATCGCTGGTCAGCTCCGGCTGTCCGACATATCCGCGCGCCAATTGCGCTCCGGCCAGGTACAACTCGCCGGGCACGCCCACCGGCACCGGACGCAACCACCCGTCGAGCACATAGACCTGGGTGTTGAATACCGGCGCACCGATCGGCACGGTGTCGATATCGGCAGCGGTGACCTCGTGGCCGGTGACATCCACGGCCGCCTCGGTCGGGCCGTACAGATTGTGCACGGCCGCACCCGTCAACGCACGCAGGCGGTGGGCGGGCCTCGGTGGCAATGCCTCGCCCGATGCGAATACCAGCCGCAACGAATCACACTGCGCCGCTAGCGGTTCCGTGACGAACACCGATAGCATCGACGGCACGAAGTGCACGACACTGACCCGCTCGCGGCGGATCACCCGCGCCAGATACGCCGGGTCGCGATGTCCGTCCGGCTGCGCGACAACCAGACGCGCGCCGATCTGTAAAGGCCAGAAGAACTCCCACACCGACACATCGAAGGTCGCCGGGGTCTTCTGCAGCACCACATCATCGCCAGTCAGCGCATACGCGTCCTGCATCCACACCAGCCGATTCACGATGGCGGCGTGCGAAACCGCAACGCCTTTCGGCCGTCCGGTGGAGCCGGAGGTGAAGATCACGTACGCGGCATTGCCCGGCGCCAAGGCACCGAGTCGATCCGCATCGGTCAGCGGGGCATCCGAATAGTCGTCGGTGTCCAACAGATCCACATCGAGCACCGCCCACACCCGCGAACGCCCATCGACCTCGGTGGCCAACTCCAATCGGTCATCCGAACGGGTCAGCACGCAGACCGGCCGAGCGGTCCGCAGCACCTGCGCGATGCGCTCCGCCGGTTGATCCGGATCCACCGGAACATACGCACCACCCGCGGTGAGCACCGCGTACATGGCCACGACCAGATCGATGGAGCGCCGCATGCCGATCGCCACGGTGCTATCCGGACCAACCCCGATGGACACCAACAGCCGCGCCAGCCGATTGACCCGGCCCGCGAATTCCCCATATGCCAGCGTCGCGTAGCGACTCGTTGAGGGGTGGCGGTCGGGCGACGGGTGGGCCAGCGTCGCGTAGCGACTCGTTGAGGGGTGGTGGTCGGGCGACGGGTGGAGCGATTCACTCTCGAACGAGACCGCGACCGCCGCGGGCGTCCGTCTCACCTGCGCCTCGAACAGCGACACCAATGTCGCGTCGGTGTCGCCAGGATGCGCCGTCGCGTTCCAGGAGTTGAGGATGAGCGTCCGCTCTTCCTCGTCGAGCAGATCGAGATCGCCGATCCGCATCCCCGGATCCGCCATCGCGTCGAGCACGCGCCGCAGCCGGATCGCGAACGAGGCGACCGTCTCGGCGTCGAACAGGTCGGTCGCGTACTCGAAGGTCGCGGCCAGTCCGGCGGGGGCACCGGCGGCATCGACAGCTTCGGCGAGTGTCAGCTGTAGGTCGAATTTCGCTGTCCGCGTGTCGATATCGAGCGCCGACACCGCGAGTCCGGCCAATTCCAGGCTGGTCTGCGCGGTGTTCTGGAAGTCCAGCATGACCTGGAACAGCGGATGCCGTGCCGCCGACCGCTCCGGCTGCAATACCTCGACCAGCCGCTCGAACGGCACATCGGCGTATGCGAAGGCGCGCAGATCACTGTCGCGCACGGCCACGATCAAGTCGGCGAAGCGCAGCTCCGGACGCACATCGGCGCGCAGCACCAGGGTGTTGACGAACATGCCGACCAACTCGTCCAGCGCCTGATCACCACGTCCCGCGATCGGCGTACCGATCGCAATGTCCGGCTGCCCCGCGAGTTTCGCCAATACCGCGGCGAACGCGGCATGCAGGACCATGAACAGCGAGGCGTTCGCATCCTCGGCCAGGCCGCGTAGTCGCTGATGCGTCGCGGCATCGATGCTGAACGCGTGGCGCGCACCGTGGCCGGTGGCGACCGCGGGGCGTGGCCGGTCCACCGGCAGGGTCAGGACCTCGGGCACACCGGCCAGTTCGGCAGCCCAGTACCGGATCTGCTCGGCGATCAATGATTCCGGATCGTCCTCCGTACCCAGCGCCGCGCGCTGCCACAGGGTGTAGTCGGCGTACTGCACCGGCAATGGTGCCCACCCCGGCTCGGCACCGGCCAGGCGGGCCGCGTACGCGGCCATGAGATCCCTGGTCAGCGGCGCGATCGACCAGCCATCGGCGCTGATGTGATGAATGGAGACGACGAGTACGTGCTCGCCGCTTTCCGGAGCGTCCTCATGGATGTCACGCGCACCCTCGGACCGAATGCCGAGCAGTGTCAGCCGAACCGGCGGCTCCAGTTCCACGGCGAAGGGCATTGCCGCCACCGCACGGATCCGATCGGCCAATTCCGCCGCCGTCACCGCCTCGGGCACGAGCGAAGCCGCGACCTCTTCGACCGCCAGCACCTGCTGGTGCGCGATACCGTCCACCGCTGGATATCTGGTGCGCAATGTCTCATGTCGGCCGAGCACATCCGCAATAGCGGCGTTCATGGCGGCCACATCGAGTGTGCCCCGCAAGCGCATCGCGGCCGTCAGATTGTTCGCGACCGAATCGGCATCGAACTGATCGAGGAACCACATCCGCTGCTGCGCATAGGACAGCGGCACCCTATCGGGACGGGGACCGGCCACCAGCGCCGGACGGTTGCGCGCCGTGCCCTCGGTAGGCAGATGCGCGGCGAAGGCCGCCACCGTCGAATATTCGAACAGCAACCGCACCGGCACCTCGACACCGGCGACCGCGCCGATCCGTCCCGCGATCTGCGTGGCCACCAGCGAATTTCCACCGAGTGCGAAGAAGTCGTCGTCCAAGCCGACCCGCTCGAGCCCGAGCACCGCCGCGAACACCTCGGCCACCGCGAGCTCCGCCGAGGTGATCGGTGCGCGATATGCCTTCGCGGCCAGGACCGGATCCGGCAGCGCCCGCCGATCCAGCTTGCCGGAACTGGTCAGCGGCATTTCCGCCAGCGCGACATAGGCGGTCGGCACCATGTACGACGGCAGCGCGGCGCGCAGCCGCTGCTCCAGCACCGCGCTCAGCTGTGCCTGTGGGATGGCGGTGACCACATAGGCGACCAGCAGTTCACCCGCGGTATGCGCGAACACCCGGACCGCCGCCGCCCGCACATCGGCCGCGGCCACGAGCGCCGCCTCGATCTCGCCGAGCTCGATCCGCTGCCCGCGCAGCTTCACCTGAAAGTCACTGCGCCCCAGATATTCCAGTTCCCCGGCACGATTGCGTCGCACCAGATCGCCGGTCCGGTACATCCGCGCTCCGGCCGGTCCATAGGGATCGGCCACGAAACGCTCGGCAGTCAACTCGGCCCGGCCGTGGTACCCCCGCGCCACCTGGACTCCGGACAGATACAGCTCGCCGATCACCAGATCCGGCACCGGCCGCAGCCGCGCATCGAGCACCAGCACCTGACTCGCGCGCACCGGCCGACCGATCGGCACCGGTCCCGGCGCCGTCGCATCGACCGACGCGTAGGTGGCATGCACCGTGAATTCCGTTGGGCCGTAGAGATTGTGCAGCTCCGCTCGGCTCACCGCGGCGAAGTCGGCCGCGACCTCACCGGTCATCGCCTCACCGGCCACGAAAACCGTTCGCAGCGAGGCGATCTCGGCAATGCCGGTGGCATCGGCGAATACCGTCAGCATCGACGGCACGAACGAGGTCATCGTCACCCCGTGCGCGGCAATGGTAGCGGCCAGATACGCACTGTCGCGGTGTCCGTCGTGTTCGGCGACCACCACGCGCGCGCCACGCGCCAGCGGTGCGAACAGCTCCCACACCGATACGTCGAAGGTCACCGGAGTCTTGAACAGCACCACATCGTCGGACCCGATGCGATACTCGTCGGCAATCCACTCGATCTGGTTCACCACCGACGCATGCGGTACCGCGACGCCTTTCGGCTTGCCGGTGGATCCGGAGGTGAAGATCACGTACGCGGTATTGTTCGCCCGCAGCGGATAGAGCCGATCCGAATCCGTCACCGGCGCATCCGAATAGCCCGAGCAGTCGAGCGCATCGATGGCCAGCACCGTGGAATCGGATTCGATCGTCCATTCATCGCATGTGCGAGTCAGCACGCAGACCGGCCGGGCCGAGGCGATGACGTCCGCCCGCCGGGCCGCCGGTTGGTCCGGGTCCACCGGCACATACGCACCGCCCGCGCTCAGCACGGCATAGGCGGCCACCACGAACTCCACCGACCGCCGCATGCCGAGCACGACCAGCGCCTCGGGACCGACCCCGGCGGCGACCAGCCGCCGAGCGAGCCGATTGACCCGCCCGGACAACTGCGCATATGTCAGCGCACCGTCCCCATCGACCAGGGCCACGGCATCGGGCGTGCGCCGCGCCTGCGCCTGGAACCCGGCCAGCAGGGTAGCCGGACTCTTCAGCGGCGATTCGGCGATACCGCACTCGATCGCCCGCTGCCGACCGGCCGCGTCGAGCAGCGGCAGATCCCCCACCCGCGTCTCGGCATCGACCACGACCGCCCGCAACAACCGAACCAGCCACTGCGCGTAGTCCGCGATGGTGGATTCATCGAATAGATCTGTGGCATAGGCGAATTCGGCCCCGACACCGCTCGGTGCCAGCTCCGCCGATACCGGACCTTCCCCGAGTCCGGCACCGGCGAAACTTTCGGTGACCGTGAGTTGGAGATCGAATTTGGTCACCCCGGTGTTCAGCGTACTGGTGTCGACCGACAAATCGGGGAGTTCGAATCGGATGTCCGCGGCATTGTCGAAAGCGAGCAATACCTGGAACAGCGGGTGTCGCGCCTGCGAGCGCGGCGGGTTGATGGCCTCGACCACCTGCTCGAATGGCAATTCGGCGTGCCCGAAGGCGGCGAGATCGGTTTCGCGCACTCGCGCGAGCAGCGCCGAGAAGGGCGCGGCGGGATCGATCGCGGTCCGCAGCACCAGGGTATTGACGAACATGCCGACCAGGTCGTCCAGCGCCCGTTCACCGCGCCCGGCCACCGGCGTGCCGATCACAATGTCGTCGCCGCCGGACAGCCGCGACAACAGCACCGCGAATGCGGCATGCAGCACCATGAAGTTCGAAACACCCTGGGCACGTGCGAGTTCGGCGATTCCGGCGTGCAACTCACCGGGCAGCTCGAAGCGGAAGACCGCACCTCGCCCGGACGATACCGGGGGCCGCGGCCGATCGGCGGGCAGCTCGACAAGATCGGGCGCACCGGCGAGCGCGGCGGTCCAGAACTCCAGCTGCTCCGCCAAGGGTGCGGCCGGATCCGTTGCCGAGCCGAGCAATTCACGCTGCCAGAGGCTGTAGTCGGCATACTGCACCGGCAGTGGCGACCACTGCGGCACAGTGCCCGCATACCGGGATCCATACGCGGACATCACATCTCGCGCCAGGACCCGCAGCGACAGCCCATCGGCCGCAATGTGATGCAAGACCAGCGCCAACGCGCAGCTATCGTCATCGACCAGGAAGATCCGGGCCCGCATGGGAATTTCGCGCTCGAGGTCGAATCCGAGCGCCGCGAACCGAGCCAACTCCGCGTCCAGCTCACCGGCACCGATCGGCTCGGGCTCGCCGACGACCACGGACTCGTCCGCGGACAGCACCATCTGGCGCGCGGCGAACTCGGCCGCCGATACCGCGGGGAAGATCGTGCGCAGCACCTCGTGCCGGCCGACCACATCGGCCAGGGCCGACCGCAGCGCGGCCACCTCGACCGCACCGCGCAACCGCACCACGAAGGGCATGTTGTAACCGGCGCTGGCACGCTCGAACCGATTCAGGAACCAGATCCGCTGCTGCGCCGGAGATAGCGGAACCAGCGACGGCCGGTGACGCACCCGCAGCAGCGCGAGCACCGGCACGTCGCTGGCTCCACCCGTCCGCTCGATCAGTTCGGCGAGTGCGGACACCGTTGTGGCGGTGAACAATTCGCGAACTCCGAGCCGACAGCCCAGATCCGCCCCCAACCGGGCCGCGACCTGGGTGGCCACCAAGCTGTTACCACCGAGAGCGAAGAAATCGTCGTCACGTCCGACCCGATCGTGACCAAGAACCTCGCCGAACACCCGCGCGACCGCGGCCTCCACCGGCGTCGCCGCCGCGGCATAGTCGGTCGAACTGCGCTCGGGCGCGGGCAGCGCGCCACGATCCAATTTGCCGGAGGCATTGACCGGCAGCGCGTCGAGCACCACGAATGCCGCGGGCACCATATACCCGGGCAGCGCCTGGCTCGCCGCGGCCCGCAGCCGCGCGAAAGATACTGTGCCCGGCTCGGATTCGACGACATAGGCGACCAGCTGCTCGCCCACTCCGGCGTCATCGCGCACCACGACCACCGCGCGTACCACCGCATCGACGGCACCGAGCACGGCCTCGATCTCACCGAGCTCGATCCGCAATCCGCGCAGCTTGACCTGGAAATCGGTGCGACCCAGATACTCCAGCTCGCCATGGGTGGTCCACCGGACCAGATCACCGGTGCGGTACATCCGTGTGGCGGTGCCGTCCGGCCCGCCGAACGGATCGGCGACGAACCGGTCGGCGGTGAGCCCGGGTCGGCCGATGTAGCCACGAGCGAGCTGTACCCCCGACAGATACAGCTCGCCCGCAGCCCCGACCGGTACCGGCCGTAGCCGCGAATCGAGCACATAGAGCCGGGTATTGAACACCGGCGCGCCGATCGGCACCGAGAGGGTATCGGTGTCGGTCACTTCATGGAAGGTGACGTCGACCGCCGCCTCCGTCGGACCGTACAAATTGTGCAGCCGCGCACCGGTCAGCACCCGCAGCCGCTGGGCCAGCGCGGCGGGCAGCGCCTCACCGGAGGCGAAGACCGTGCGCAACGAGGTGCGGTTGGTGAACTCCTGCTGAGCCAGAAACGCTTCCAGCATCGATGGTACGAAATGTACGGTCGTCACGCCGTATTCGCTGATCACCGCGCGCAGATGGGCCGGATCGCGATGGCCGTCGGGCTCGGCGAGCACCAGCCGCGCCCCGACCTGCAGCGGCCAGAAGAACTCCCATACCGACACATCGAAGGTGGCCGGCGTCTTCTGGAGTACGACATCCTCGGACGAGAGCCGATACATCTGCTGCATCCACACCAGCCGATTCACGATCGCCTCGTGCGTAACGGCCACGCCCTTCGGCAGTCCGGTCGACCCCGAGGTGAAGATCACGTAGGCGGGCTGTCCCGGCCGCAAGGCGCTGCGGCGCTCCCGATCCCAGACCGGACCATCGGCGTATTCCGCGAGATCCAGCAGGTCGACACGGATCTGCGGGATCCAGGAAAACTCCGGTGTCGCAGCGGCTTCGGTGGTCAGCACGCAGGCGGGCGCGGCGGTGGCCAGAATATGCGCGGTGCGCTCGGCCGGATGATCTGGATCCAGGGGCACATAGGCCGCTCCCGCCGCGAGAATCGCGTAGATCGCGACGATGAGCTCCGGCGAGCGACGGATGTTAACCGCGATCAGCATTTCGGGTCCGGCGCCGAGACCGATCAGATGCCTTGCCAGCCGGTTGCTGCGGGCCGCTATTTCCCGATAGGTCAGATCCGGCGCACCGGCGCATCGCACCGCGACCGCATCCGGTGTCCGCCCGACCTGCGCCTCGAACATCGACACCAGCGTCGGCGCACCGGCGACCACCGTATGCATATCGAAGGCGGTCGCATTCCAGATCCTGGTGCTGACCTCGAGTTCCAGTTCGGTCGCCACCGCCACCGCCACCATCGGCGTATCGACCTCGGCGGCCACCACCCGCTCCAGATACCGCAGGAAGCGGGCGTGGTGGCGGGCGATGTCATCGGCGGAATACAGATTCGGATTCGCCTCGAAATCCACGTGCACGCTGTCGCGCTCGCCGTAGTACACATTGAGGCTCAGATCCTCCACCGGCCCGGTGGAGAGCACGTGATGCCGGCCGACCGTATCGCCCAGGGTCAGCTCGCTGCCGAAGAGCATGATGTTGGCCAGCGGCCCGAAGAGCGCCCGGCGCGCGGGCCGCCCGTCGGGCTCGGCATCGCGCCGGATGTCCTCGTGCCGATATCGCTGGTGGCGCAGTGCGCCCGCCACCTCGACCCGGGTCGCGCGCAACAGCTCGCCCCAGGTGCCGTCGACCGCGAGCCGCAGCGGCACGATATTCGACAGCATCCCCGCCGACCGCCGCATCGCGGCCGTGGTGCGCGCGGTCACCGGCAGGCTCAGCACCGCCTCGTCCCGATCGGTGAGCCGCCCGAGATATCCGGCGAAGGCCGCGAGCAATACCACCGCCAACGTCGAATCCTGGCTCGTGGCAACGAGATTCATCCGGTTGACCAGCGCCTCCGGCAGTACCCGACCGGCGATCAGATTGGCCGCCGAACGCGGTGCGGTGCGTCCGTCCAGAGTGGTCGCGCCGTCGAATCCGGCCACCCGCTCGGCCCAGTGCTCCCGGTCGGCCTCGAAACGGGCGCTGTCGCGGTAGGCGAGTTCGCCGTCGACCAGCGCGGTCAGCGCGTCCGGCCGCACCGCTGACGGCTCGGTGCCCAGCACCCGGGCGGTGTACAGCTCGGCCACCCGCTGGGTATTGGTCAGCGCGCCGAACCCGTCGAGCACGATGTGATGCGCCCGCAGATACCAGAACGATCGGTGGTCGCCGACCCGCAGCACGGCACCCGCGAACAACCGATCGGCCAGCATATCGACCGGCGCACTGGCATCGGCCCGCATCCATTCCTGCGCCGCCGCCACCGGATCGGCATGGTCGCGCAGGTCGATCGCCTGGATATCAACGGAATTCGCCGGATCCACCCACTGGCACGGCGCACCGCCGGATTCGCCGACCCGCACCAGCACCGATTCGTATTCGCGCGCCGCCTCGGCCGACACCTCTTGCAGGACCGCGGTATCCAGCGCCTGCGGCACATCCACGTACTGGGCCACATTGATCGGCACGTCGGGCTCGAGCAACTGTGCGTACCAGATCCCCAACTGCGCCGGAGCGAGCGGAAACGGTTGCGACGCGGTGTGCGCCGACCCTTCCGGTCGCGCCCCACCCAACTCCGTATCGTGCACCAGAGCCTCCTCGTTCGGCGAAACAACAGCTGGCCGAACGCTTTTGGGCACGACGAATAAGCCCCTGCGGCAACGCTGTTCAGCGTTGGACACATGGCTGGGACGCCACCACAAGATGATTCGGCGAATGCGCGGGGCACGACGACGGCACCCACACGAGATCGGAACAGATTGCGTGAAACGAGATCGGTGACCGTCGGTCACCACCGCGGCGACCGACGGTCACCGCTTGCGCCTAGCTCTTGATCGCTCCTCCAACGTTGCTGCCGCGGTGCGGACGCCGCGGCGGTGTCAGCTTCATCACACGGATGTGATCCGTGCATTGCGAACATTAGGCGCTTCGTTAATAAAAAGGAACTTTTTGCACTAAAAAAAGTTGGTCGATCGTCCAGCGCCCTCAACTGGGCCGACACAACAGGGCAAAGCTGTGTCCGCGACCACATTTCGATCGCGTATGTGAGCCACGGCACTTTCGGATGTGCAGACTATGAGCCCGAACGTTGCATCCGCGTTGCATCGGCGCCCAAGCGCCGATCGAGCACTCGAATCTTGGCCTCGATCTGCGCATATAACGGCGAATCACGATCCACCGTCGCGCGATAGGCGGCCCAGGACGCGGCATCGTCACGCCCCTCGGCGCATGCGGTCCACCGGCGCAGCACCGCGGTATCGCCGGAACTGAGTACCGCGGTGCGCAGCCGAACCCGAAGTTCATCTCGAATATCAATAATTCCGGGCGCGGTCGAGCGCGGCAGCACCGGACCGGCGTACAGCCGTAATGCGGAATCGACATCACCGGAGTCGAGTGCGGCCCGCAGCGCTTCGATATCGGTTGCGACATGCACCCGCAACCGATATGGGCGCGAACCGAATACGTTCGGACCGACCACCGCACGCAGCCGCGACATCGCGGCGCGAATGGTGCCGTTGTCCAGATCCGTGTCATCGAGGAGCAGCGCGAGATGGTCGGCGCCGAGCCCCTCGGGATGCTCGGCGAGCAGCAGCAGGATCTCAGCGTGGCGCTGCGACAACGGAACTCGATCACCCGCGACGCTCAGCAGCGGCTGTCCGAGCCCCAGCACGTCCAGACCGAGCCGGGCCAAGGCGATTTCGCCCGTCGTACTGTCATAGGCAACGGCACGGCCCGCCGACCCGGGCTGCCCCGCCCGCATGGCATTCAGCAGCAGATCCATTTCGGCCGCAGTCGATGTCGCCTTCACCAGCGCCAGGATCTCCGGTTTGGCCACCCGCACGCCCCCGGCGATCATCAGCACCCCGACCAGCCTGCCGTCGGGATCGTGTACCGGCGCGGCGGCACCGGTGATCTGATGCATCCGGTGCAGAAAGTGTTCGGGCCCATGGATCCACGCGGCCCGGCCGGTACGCACCACCAGGCCGACGGCATTGGTTCCGATGCGGCGTTCGCTCAGATCGTCGCCAGCACGCAGGCCGATTTCGGCGGCCGCGTCGACCTGATCGGTATTGCCGTGCACCCACAGCACCCGGCCGAATTGATCGGCCACCGCGACGATCAAACCCGTTCTGGCCGTGTCCTGTACGAGCAATTTGTCGATCAGCGGCATCAATGCGGCAAACGGGTGCGCATCGCGATAGCGCTGCAGATCGGCACCGCGCAGGCCGCGCCCGTCCAGCACGTCCATGGGGTCGATGCCGCCGCGCACGCTGCGCAGCCAGGATTCGAGCACGACCGGACGCAGCAGACCGGCAAGCTGCGACAGCTGCTCGCCACCCGCGCTAAGGTATCCGTGTGCTTGTGCGGCATAGGCTTCCAGAGCGCCGAGTTGAGTGCCGGGTTCGACGCCGTGCCGTGGGGGCCGCCCACCTGCAAGATTGCTGACCATTTGCCTTTCTTTCCGCCCCAAACTTTACCGGCGCGCATTACCTGACAAGGGCGGTTGTCTTGGTTTGTCCGCCAGCTCACATCCCGTTCAGACCTCGTACAAATGTGACCTACCCGTCTTTCAGATCCTTAGGTGAGATATTCGCTGACGCGTTCGGCGATCATTACCGTTGTCGCCTTCGGACCGCGGCTCAGCGGCACCGGCACCACGGAAAGATCCACCACGGATAAGCCGGTCGTACCGTGCACTCGGCACCGCTCGTCGACCACTGCGCGTTCGTCGTCCGCACCGCCCATTCGGCAGGTTCCCGATAGATGTTGAGAGGTAGCCAGATTCGCGTGCAGCCACGCATCGGCGGGTTCCGGTATCGATTCCGGCGCGCGCAGGATCGGGATTCCGTGCAATACCTCGAGCGCGATGGTCACCGCTTCGCGCAATCGAATCCGATCGGTGGCCGCCGATAAGTAGCGGAAATCGATGAGCGGCGCGACGGTGGGATCAGCGGAACGCAGCCGGAGCACCCCTTCGGATCGCGGACGCATGAGCGCAACGCCTAAACGATGGATATACGGGGTAAACGATACGGCGTACGGACGGATTTCGACATCGTCGAGTTCCAGCACATATTCCAGCGGGATACCAGCGCCGCTCGCGAGCGCCGGAGCACTGCGATACTCGATGCCGATCTCGGGATGATCACTGAACCACGCGCCGACCGGCGCGGGATGCAGCACCGGAATATCCAGCGCCCGCAACTGCCGCGGATCGCCGATACCGGAGCGCAGCAACAGCGCGGCGGATTCGATGGCGCCCGCACACAGCACGATGCGATCGGCCGCGAGCGTGCCCGCCCTGCCCTCGTGCAGGTAGTCGACGCCGACGGCGCGGGTGCCGTGGAAACGGATGCGAGTCACCACCATCGCGCCGGTGACCGTGAGGTTCGGCCGGGCGAGCGCGGGCCCAAGATAGGCCGTCCCGGTGTCGACCCGCCTGCCGTGCTCGATATTGCACGGCACCGGTCCGCAGCCTTCGGCCGGAGCGGCTCCGGGCAGCGCGTTCAGGTCGGGAATCGAGGCAAGGCCGAGTGCCGCACAGGCCGAGGCGAATTCGCGACTCAGCGGTGTCGGGTCGGCGGTGCGGCGCACCGGTATCGGCCCGGTCGTGCCGTGCCCCGGCCGATCGCCGTAATCGTGATCGCGCTCGAGTCGGCGATAGGCGGGCAGCACCGCATCGAAGGACCAGCTCGCCGTGCCGTCCAGTTCCTTGCTCCACGCCGTGAAATCGGCCGCCGTCGCGCGCACGAAATAGCCGCCGTTGATCGCGCCCGATCCACCGATCACCCTGCCGCGCACGATATTTCCGACAACGCTGTCGGTGAGGTCAACGGGATAGCGCCACACCACGGTCGATTCGGGGCCGATCGGCATTCGGGTCGCGTCGAGCAGTTGCGCGGCATCGATCGACACCGGACCGGCCTCGACCAGCCGCACACTATGGTCCGGATCCTCGCTCAGCCTGGCCGCCAGGACGCAACCGGCCGTGCCACCACCGACGATCAGCGTATCGACCATCTACATCAGCTCATCGAGAGGTAAAGCCATCACACATTCGATTCAGCTCCGGGGCGTACTCGGCTTGAGCGACTCCAGGCTGCGGGCGCGGAATGCGCCCAGCCACAAGCCGGTTCCGTACGCGATATCGTCCATCCGCTTGTAGGCCACATAGCGGAACGGGTCGAGGCCGCCCGCGTCCCGGTGGGTGAACCAGTCGGCGAAGCCATCCGCGACCGCCATGGTGACCGCGATGCGCCGAACCCGCCGCGACAGCAGCATCGCCACCATGGTGATCGGCCAATAATGTCGGCACATGGCAGAGGCCAGCCGCCAGATACCCGCGAAGTAGCCGCGCGCCAGATAGATCGCCGCGATTCGCGTCGGGTTGTCCAGTCCGGTGAATACCCGGTGTAGTCGCGCCAGCGCGGTCACCATGGTGACCAATCCGCCGAGCAGTCCCCATTTCGTCAGCGTGGCGAACAGTAGGGTCGCCACCGCCGTCCAGAGCGGCATCGACAGCGGCGTCACCATGCCCGGATGCCGCTCGCCGAGCGGTGCGGCGCCGGTGCCGTAGAAGAGCTTGCGACCGAACCAGGCACGGAATGAAATTCGACTGTCGTGCGCCACGTGCGCCGCGGGCTCATAGCGCAGCCGCCAGCGCGCCTGCTCCAACCGCCAGCACAGATCGACGTCCTCGGCCACCTGCATCGACTCGTCGAATCCGCCCTCGGCCAGCAGCGCCCTGCGCCGCACCAGCAGCGCGGCGCTGGGCACATACGACACCAGCCCGCGCGACTGCACGGCCGATTCGCGCCGACCGAGATCGAGTGAGGAGCGAGTGTGTTCATAGCGCGCCAGCGCGTTCGACTCCGGATCGAGTGTGACGATCCGGGGCGCGACCAGCGCCACCTCCGGATCGCTGAAATGCCCCAGCATCACCTCGAGCCAGCCGCTGCGCGGGACCACGTCGGAGTCCAGAAACGCGACGAAGTCGGTTGTCGCGGCCCGCAATCCGGCATTGCGCGCGGCGGCCGGGCCCTGTCTGCGGTCGTGGCGCAGCACCGTCACCCGGCAGCGGGTGCCACGGTTGCGCGGGATCTGGACGGGCTGATCCGAACCGTCGTCGACGACGATCACATTGTGCCCGCGCAGGGCCGCGAGCAGTCGGGCCAGCCCGTCGGTGTTGTTGTGCAGGGGCACGATCACGGTGACGTCATCGAGCGAGGGCAGCAGCTGGGGACGTGGATTAGCGACACCGGAGTCGAGCAGCCGTCTGGCAACAACGGCGGACTTCGGGCCGGTGACCTCGAGGTACCCGTCGCCGATCATCTCGGCGGCCTCCGGGGCAAGTCGCAGCAACCGGGCGGGCGAACCCCCGATCAAGATGCGTCCCCCGGAGTATGCGCGTACCCGTGGATCGATCCGCACCCCGAATCCATCGGGCAGGCGATCATGGCGCATTCCTGGCATGCTAGGCGGAGATTCGCGCATTGGCATCATCAGTCCGGAAAAAAGGACCGAATTCCGTACGAATACGCCCGCGGGGCGGGCTATCTCCCGACACGGCTTTCCGGCGGGTCGCGAGCGACTCGCCGAAGGCATCCGGCAACGAGCTGGCAATCATTGATTTGCCACTCGATAGCCATCGTCGATTGATCACACAGCACATAACTGGCTACCGGCTCGAAATCATGTCAGGGGACTCTCATCGCAGGCGCGCGCGGGTCGCCGCTGCGGCGATGTGCGTTCAATAGCGGGGCGAGATATCGACAGCGTCAGCGGAATCGGGCCCGACTTACGCGATCCGGGTCGACTCGGCGCGGATCGGCGCGAGTGGTCGACCGACGAGCGCGGGATCATCCGTCCGGCGTCGGCCAGCGCCGCCTCGCCGTAGCCCTGCACGCACTCCGGGTCGGGTCCATCCGCGGGCAGTCCGGTGAAGAACTTCGCCGCCATGCAACCGCCGCGGCAGGAGTCGTAGTGGGCGCAGCCCGAGCACGCGCCGCCACCGGTGGGCTCGCGCAGTTCGGCGAAGAGTTCCGATTCCCGCCAGACGGTGCGGAAACCGCCGTCCGCCACCACATTTCCGGCACGGAACCTGTCGTGAATCGCGAAGGGACAGGCGTACACGTCGCCGACCGGATCCACCAGGCAGACCACCCGGCCCGCACCGCACATGTTCAGGCCGGGCAGCGCCTGGCCGAATGCGGAGAGGTGGAAGAACGAATCGCCGGTGAGCACGCCCTCGCCATTGCGCACCAGCCAGTCGTAGAGCACCCGTTGCTGTTGCGCAAGCGGATGCAGTTCGTCCCAGACATCCGCACCCCGACCCGATGGCCGCAGCCGCGTCAAACGCAGTGTGGCGCCGTACTTATCGGCAATCGCCTTGAACTCGTCGAGCTGAGCGATATTGTGCCGGGTCGCGACCACCGACAGCTTCGCGTCGGTGAATCCGGCCGCCGCCAGATTCTCCCATGCCCGGATCGCCATGGCGTAGGACCCCGGTCCGCGCACCGCATCGTTGACCTCGGCGTCCGCGCCATCCAACGAAATCTGTACGTCCACATAGTCACTGGCGGCCAGGCGCGCGGCGACCTCCGGCGTGATGCGAACTCCATTGGTGGAGAACTTCACTCCGACATGGTGCGCGGTCGCGTAGTCGACCAGCTCCCAGAAGTCCTGGCGCACAGTGGGTTCGCCGCCGCCGATGTTCACATAGAAGATCTGCATGCGTTCGAACTCGTCGATCAGCGCCTTGCACTGCTCGGTGCTCAGCTCGCGCGGATCGCGGCGGCCAGAAGAGGACAGACAGTGCACACAGGACAAATTGCAGGCGTAGGTCAGCTCCCACGTCAGGCAGATCGGTGCGACCGAACCGGTTTCGAACTCATCGATCAGCCGCCCACCCGCGCCAGCTCGCGGCTGCCCGGCCAGCGGAAGTGGTGCGGGCATCGGCGTTGGCGCACTGCCCGGCGCGGCCTGCCTGATCATGTCCGAATCGGCCAACTGCGCCAAGGCGCGCACATACGGCCCGGCGAGGTCGTCCGAGACGCCCGCCGCCCGCAGCGCCGCGCGCGCCGAGACATGCGCGGGCAGCGACCGCACGATCTCGAGGATCCGCGGACTCTTCAGGAAGGAGAGTTTGCGCGTGCCGAAGTGGTAGAGCAGCGCACCGAACGACTCCGGCCGCAGCGCCACCCGCGGATGCGGCTCCCATCGGGTATCGAGATCGAGCATGGTCGCACCGCCGGTCAGTAGACGCCGCACATACCGTCGATGGAGACCTCTTCGATGAGGGTCTCTTCGATCAGCGGCGTCTCCTCGATCGACCTGGACTCGATCGTCGCGATCCGTCCGGTGTTGTCGGTATCGGTGTGTCCGATGGATCCGTGCTCCGGCATGCCTACCTCCGAGATGCGACCAGTTACCCCGGCCACGAGCGCGGCCGTGCTCACACGATAACGTCACGAGCTGACAAAATGGAACACGTTTCAGTACGTGAATTACACCAGAGCCAATCCGGCCGGCGCGCCCCCGGGCGTCGCCGCAGGTTTGCCTGCCCACACACGCCGACCGAGCCGCGACCGCGCGCTCTAGACTGCGGGTGGCAAGCAGCTGAACAGGACATGTCGGGCGACATCGCCCGCGGCGGTAGAGGTGGCATGGGAGTCGGACGAATGCAGACGAGCGGGGGCGGCTACACCCCGCGGTGCGAGCTCGAGGCCCGGAGGCAGCAGCTTGCGTAATCAGGTAGGGCCCGGGAACGCCGCAAATAGGACCCCGCGGTGCGAGCTCAAGGTCCGGAGGCGGGAGCTTGCGTAACCACGGAGGGCCTGGGAGCGCCGCAAATAGGACACTGTCGGAATCCGAGATCGTCGAGGCCGCGTTGCGCGTGGTGCGCGAGGACGGCGTGGAGAAACTGTCGATGCGTCGGCTCTCCCGCGAACTCGGAGTTTCGCCGATGGCGCCGTATTACTACGTCGCCGATAAGCGCGAGCTGCTCGACCTCGTCGCCAGCGCGGCACTGACCGGAGTTCGCAAGCCACCGCCCGATTCCGGGCCGTGGCAGCACCGCCTTCGCGATCTGATCGACCAGATCGACGACAAGCTGCGCAAACATCCAGGACTCGGCGATGTGCTGATCGAGCAGATGCTGGGCAAACAGCTCGATCTGATCGCCGCCATCATGGAGATCCTGTTCGAGGCGGGTTTCAACGACCGCAATGTGCTGGCCGGGTACGCGACGATCCACACCTACCTGTTCGGCCGCAGGCGGGTGAATCCGCGCGACCGGTCGCCGCTATCGGAGGTGGCACTGCCGGAGTCGGTGGAGCGGGCCACCAAATACATGGCGGACCTGCGCGGGAAGTACGCCTACGACTTCGGCATGGAAGTGCTGATCGATGGTCTGCAGGCCCAGCTTGTCCGTCAGCCCGATCCCGACGTACGATGAAACTGAAACACGTTCTAGTTTTGGTTGTGTTCGAGAGGACAAGATGACCACCGTCGAAGTTCCACACGGTTCGCGTTCGGTCGTGCTGCGGGTATCCGCGGTCATCGCCGAAACGGCCGACACCTGTTCGCTGGTCTTCGACGTGCCCGACGAACTGCGCGAACGTTTCGACTACCAGCCGGGCCAGTTCCTCACGCTGCGCATCCCGAGCGACCTCACCGGCTCGGTGGCGCGCTGCTATTCATTGGCAAGCTCACCGCACACCGACGACCGACCCAAGGTGACCGTCAAGCGCACCGTGGGCGGCTACGGATCGAATTGGGTCTGCGACAACGTCAAAGCGGGCGACCAGCTCGAAGTACTGCCCCCATCGGGCGTTTTCACGCCGAAGAACCTCGACGACGATCTACTGCTGTTCGGCGCAGGCAGCGGCATCACGCCGGTGATGTCCATCCTGAAGTCGGCGCTGGCCCGCGGGAACGGCCGAATTGTGCTGGTGTACGCCAATCGGGATCACGAATCGGTGATCTTCGCAGGCGAGCTGCGCGAATTGGCCGAGAAGCATCCACAGCGGCTCGTCGTGATCCACTGGCTCGAGCACCTGCAGGGACTGCCGACCGCCGACGGTTTGGCCGCGCTGGTCGCGCCGTATGCGGGCTACCACGCCTTCATGTGCGGGCCGAAGCCGTTCATGGACCGGGTGCACGATGCGCTGGCCCGACTCGACGTGCCGCGTTCGCGCACGCACGCGGAGGTGTTCAATTCCCTTGCGGGAGACCCGTTCGCGGATCAGGCGCCGGTCGAGGTGACCGACGAGGAAGCCGCCGACGCGGCCACCGTCGAGGTCGAACTCGACGGCGAGGTGCACGAGCTGACGTGGCCGCGCAAGCAGACCCTGGTCGACATCATGCTGTCCAAGGGGCTGGATGTGCCGTATTCCTGCCAGGAGGGCGAATGCGGTTCCTGCGCGTGCACGGTGCTCGAGGGCAAGGTCGAAATGGACAATGCCGAGATCCTCGATCCCGAGGATATCGAGAACGGCTATATCCTCGGCTGCCAGGCGCATCCGGTCACCGACCACCTGCGCATCCAATTCTGATCCGGCGCAACCGGTTACAGTCCGCGGTAGTGGACGCGGAGGGCGGGATCGAGGCGCTCGGTCGCATAGCTCAGTGCGGTGCGGCCCATAGCGGCCGCATGCTTGTCGAGGAAGCCGGTCAGCAGTCGCTCGTCGACGCGCTTGCCGACCTCGCGCAGCATCCAGCCGAGCGCCTTCTGGATCAGATCGCGGCGGTCGTCGAAGAGTTGTTCGCAGAGTTCGAAGGTGGTCGAGGCATCACCCGCCTTGATGAAGGCGAAGGTCGACAGCAGTGCCACCCGGCGCTCCCAGAGGGAGTCCGCGCGCGCTAGTTCGAAGAGCAGGTCGCGTGGCCGATCGAGCAGCCAGGGGCCGATGACGTTCTCGGCGGAGACGTCGACCAGATCCCAGTTGTTCACCCGGCCCCGGCGCACCGCGGCAAGATAGAGCTCGACCATCGCCGACTGCCCATCGGTATCGAGCGTGCGCGGTTTGCTCGCCTTGGCGAATCTGGCATTGAGGATGACCAGCGCGGCCAGCCGTTCCTCGTGCACGGCACTGTCGAGCAGCACATCGATCTCATCGAGTGGAAGTGCCGCAAAGCGTTTCGCGATCGATCGGGTGACGGGCACCCGCACACCGATGAAGACATCACCCTCGCCGTACTCACCGGGTCCGGTCTTGAAGAACCGCGCCAGCTGGCCGACATCGGCGGGGTCGGCGACCTCGGCCAACGCCGCACGCACCGCGGCGGCGGTCGGTGGGGTTGCGGCCATCGTTGCTATCCCTGCGCTCCCAGGATTCGTCCCGATTCGAAAGCCGCTGCGCTGACCGGCAATTCGCCCGGCCTACCACTGTTGAGCACCCGCACCGAACCATCGCCGGTGGTCGGCCTGCCGAGCGCGTCCATGCGCCGAATCGTCTGTGCCGCAACGGCTTGCGCGCTGTCGAAGAGCCGAACGCCATCGGGCAGTGCGGCGACGATGGCATCGATGACCAGCGGGTAGTGGGTGCAACCGAGCACCACGCCCTCGACATCGTCCGGAGTCTGTTCGGCCGCGCGCGCGATCGAATCGCGGGCCGCGACCAGGTCACCGCGATCGATCGAATCCGCCAAACCGTGACAGGCGATGCCGACCACCTTCGCATCACCGCCGAAGCGGGCGATCAGATCTGCCTGATACCGACTGGCGGTGGTGGCCGCGGTGGCCCATACCGCGACCGACTTGCAGACCGCCGCAGCCGGTTTGATCGCCGGAACGGTGCCGATCACCGGGACGCCGGGCCCGACCTCCGCGCGCACCTGGTCCAGCGCGGTGACGCTGGCGGTATTGCACGGCAGCACGATCACCTCCGCCCCGAGTTGCACCGAACTCCGCGCGGCGTCGACCACCCGGTCGGTCACCCACTGCTCGGGTTTGGGTCCCCACGGCGCGCCATCCGGGTCCAACCGCAGCAGCAGGTCGACATCCGGCCGCAGCTTGCGCAGCCAGGCGGCCGTGGGCAGCAACCCCAGCCCGGAATCGATGAGCGCGACGATCACCCGACCACCGTATTACAGCCGACCATCACGCCCTACTCGGCCGCCGGGCTGGTGGTATCGAGCGCCCACGCGAGCAATCGCTACGACTGATCCTTTCGAGCGACCTGCAAGCAATCGCTACGGTGTGGCCGCGAGCAGATCCGCGATCGGCGCATTCGCGGCGATCTTCGCGCGAACCTTCATCACCTGGCCGGTCATGCCCGCGCCGACCACACCGGTCAGATTGCCGTGCTGGGAGTAGTAGGCGAGGAATTTGCGGCCGTCGTCGGCGACGATGTGGATATCGTCATTGGCGCTCGGGGTGCCGAGGGCCTGGATCTTCACGTCGTACTGATCGCTCCAGAAGTACGGCACCCGCGCCGCGGTCGGCGGTTCGGCGCCCAGCAGCGCGCAGGCCAGCAGCTTCGCCTGCTCACCCGCATTGGTCCAATGCTCGACGCGCTTGCGCAGCCCGGTCTCGTGCAGCCAGGCGGCCACATCGCCGACCGCCCACACCCCGTCGACCGAGGTGCGGCCCACCTCATCGGCGAGCACACCGCCACCGGCCGCGGGTTCGGCGAGCTCGATACCGGAATCGGCGAGCCATTCGGTCACCGGACGCGATCCGACGCCGATGACCACCAGATCGGCGGATACCTCACTGCCGTCGGAGAGCAGGGCGCCACGCACCCGCTCGGCATCATCGGCGAGGAAGGTGTCCAGGCCGGTCTCGCAGCGCAGGTCGACGCCCTCGGCGCGATGCATGCGGGCCACCAGCGCGCCGATCTGTTCGCCGAGCACCGAGGCCAGCGGCGTCGGCTGCGGTTCGACCAGGACGACCTCGACGCCGCTGGCCCGGAAGCTCGCCGCGAGTTCGCAGCCGATGAATCCGGCACCGACCACCAGCGCGGTACCGGCGCCGGACAATTCGGCGCGCAGCGCGGCGGCATCGGCATGTCCGCGCAGGACGTGCACACCCCGCAGATCGGGCAGTCCGGGCAGACGGCGCGGCCGCAGACCGGTCGCGATGATCAGCTGGTCGTAGTCGAGCGTGCCGCCATCGGCCAGGCGCACCTGGCGCGCGGCCGTATCCACGCCGACCACCTCGGTATTCAGCCGCAGGTCGATCTGCTTCTCGTCGAAGAATTCGGCGGGCCGCAGGGTGGTGTCGTCGGTCTCGCCGCGCACGAACTGCTTGGACAGCGGCGGGCGGTCGTAGGGCAGCCGCGACTCCTCGCCGATGAGGATCAGCTCGCCCTCGTATCCGGCGCGACGCAACTCCTCGGCGGTGCGCAGCCCAGCGAGACCGGCTCCGACGATCACAATCGGCCCGGTCATGCCCGCGCCTCGCTGCGCTCGGCTCCGGCATGACCGGGCCAGCCCGCTGTGGTGACGGTTCGCTCGCTCATGCGGCCTTCCCTTCATTGACGCCGAACCGGCGCCGGGTCGAGTTGGCATCCGTTACTGACGGTGACACGAAGCTCACCCTAACCTTTGCTTGGTCGCACACCGCAGTGAGGGCCGCCACACCGGATCACCCGCCGATCGGTGCGCAAACGTATCCATATCTACATTGATCGGTCGGTCAATCAGCGTTAGATCTGAGTTAGGAGAACAATTCAGAGCCCGAGGAGGCAGACCATGTTCACCGAAAGTCGCGCGCAGGATTTCCTGGCCGTTGTGCTGGGCATCTTTACCGCGCTGTCACCCCTGTGGGTGAACACGAACGACAACGCCATGTGGTCGTTGATCGTCTTGGGCGTGCTCATCGCCCTCACCGGCCTGACGCAGATGTACCGGGCGACCCTGGCGGCCGCCGACTATGCGATGGGCCTGTTCGGCGCATTGCTGTTCATCTCCCCATGGGCGATGAACTACACCGACTACCGCGGCGCATCCTGGACCGCATGGGTAGTGGGTGTGGTGACGGTGGTGGTCGCGGTGGCGGCGTTGCCGACGGTATCGGGTCGGCTGCACGATATGGCGCCGCATCACTGATGCAGATGCCGAAACCCCGGCGAGGCGGGCGGCGCCGTAGCGCGAAAGTCGACGGCGACGCCCGTCAGCTCATTCTCGATGCCTCGGAAAAGCTTTTCGCGGCACAGGGATTCGACGCGACCGCGACCGCGGCCATCGCCGAGGCTGCCGGTGTCCCCAAGGGCCTGGTCTTCTATTACTTCCCCACCAAGGATTCGATCCTGTCCACGCTGATGGCCGAGCGGGTGCCCGCGGAGCCGATCGGCGATATCGGCAGGGTGGTCGCGCCGGGCGATCCGGCGGCCAGCCTGGTCAATCTCGATGCCGCGCTGAATCTGCGCGATCACCACTCCTCGGTGCTGCGCGTCATCATGTGGCGCGAGGCCGATACCCATCCCGATGTCCGCCGCCAATTGCGCCGCCTGCGCGATCAACTACTCGACATCACCGCCGGGGTGCTGCAGGCCAGCGCGCCCGTTCCGGTCCAGCCCGGGACGCTGCGTGCCTGCGCGGCCGCCTGGGTCTCGGCGATGTTCGCCATTGCCAGCAGCGATCGGCTGCACGCGCTCGACGGGGTGCCGCTGCCGACGGCGGATGAGATCTTCAATGTCGCGCGGGTGGTCGCGGCGGGCATGACGCAGCTCGGCTGAACATTCTTTCGGCTGGATAACTGAAAGGCGCGCCTTTACCGATGTCCTCCGGGGCGCGTGATAGACCTTCGGCTTGTGCAGATCAATCGAACCATTCGAGATCTCACCGGTCTCGCGACGCGCGCATTGATCGTCTGCCTCATGGTCGGCGCCTCGACAATATTCCTGGGCGGTACCGAAGCCCGAGCCACACCGATTTACCCCACCCCGGACCCGGACCCTTTCTATGCGGCACCATGGGATCTGGCGAATAAGCGACCGGGTGAGGTGCTCGCGACGCGACAACTGCCACCGCTGCTGGTTTTCCCGGAAACCACGGTCACGCAGATCAAATTCCGTTCGACCAATTCCGCTGGACAGCCCATCGCGGCGACGACCACAATGCTGACGCCGCGCTCGCACGTCCCCGATGGACCGGTCCTGTCCTATCAGCACATCATCAACGGCCTCGGCACGCAGTGCACGGTGTCGCGCGTGCTCTACACCTCCGATCCGGCGTTGCAGCTGCGCGAGGCGGTGCTGCTCAACGCGGTGCTGTTGTACGGCTGGAGCGTTGCACTGCCCGATCATCTCGGGCCGAACTCCGCCTATGGCGCGGCCCGGCTCGGCGGCCAGATCACCCTGGACGGTATTCGCGCCATTCGCCGGGTTCCCGAACTCGAAACAGCGAACAGCAGGATCGCGATGGCGGGCTATTCCGGCGGCGGAATGGCCACCGCATTCGCCGCCGCGATGGCGCCGCGGTACGCGCCCGAACTGGATATCGCGGGTGCCGCGATCGGCGGCGTACCGATGAACCTGGTGAAAATGGTGGAGTGGGTCAACACCGATCCGCATCCGGCATTCGGACTGTTGATGGCTGCCGGTATCGGGCTGGAACGGGAGTACCCGTACCGCTTTCCGATCAGCGACTACCTGAATCAACGCGGGCTGGAGGCACGCACCGCGATAGCCAACGCGTGCACCAACGAAATCCTCTACGTCGGCGCTGGGCACAGTGCCCGCGATTACGCGCGGAATATGCATCTGGCCGATGATCGGAATGCCAGGGCGGTGGTCGAGGAGAACAGTCTGGAACTCTTCGACGGCCTCCCGAGAATGCCGATCTTCGAATGGCATTCGCCGTTCGATCCGCTCATTCCGGTCGACGCGATCGACAATGTCGACCAGCGGTATTGCGCCGCGGGCGTCGCGCTGCAGGCCGAACTCACCTACTCCCCCGAACATCTGAGTGCCGCCGTGCTCGGGATACCCGCGGTGCTCTCCTGGCTCGACGCCCGCTTGCGCGGCGATCCGGCGCCGAACAACTGCCCAGACTAGTCCGCGAGGAATGCGACGACATCGGGCACGAAGCGCTTCACGACCCCCAAGTGGGTGGTATGCGGGTAGATGATCAAGCGCGAGTTCGGGATTCCGTCCGCGGTGCGGCGGAAGTTTTCCATGCTGTAGGCGCTGTCGCTGTCACCGCCGAGAACCAGGGTCGGCGCGGTGATATCGCCGAGCCGACCCATCAGGTCGAAGGCGTCCTCGGCACGGATGAAGGCCAGGGTGTCGGCCGGATTCCGCGGGCGCGCGAGGGGATCGGCCAACCACATGCCCGCGGCGGCGAGGCGCTGCGCGATCGGTGATTTGAAGGCGACCCCGGCCATGTGGTGCAGTCCGCGCTTGCCCGCATAGGCGGCCTCGCCGTAGCGCAGCTGCGCAGTGCGGGCGGCGTTTTCCAGGGTGTAGCCCGATGAGGCGATGATCAGTCGCCGGACGGCGGCGGGGTGGTCGGCCGCGAGCTGCAGGGCCAGCGATCCACCCGAGGAGACGCCGAGAACATCGACGGGTTCGCCGAATTCGTCGTGCATTGCCCGCGCGTGCTCGGCGGCGATATCGGCCATCGTCGTGCCCTCGGCCATACCGGGCGCGCGGTTCACCGCGTAGACCCGGAAATGCGCGGCGAGCGGGGCCAATGTCCTGATCTCGGACTGTCGCAGCCATCCGGTGGGATTGGCGTGATCGGGGGTGAACCACCGCAGGAAGACCAGCGGACGTCCGAATCCGAGCGCGAGATACGGCATGCCATGCGTCCACGTGCCCTCGGTGACGTCCAGTGCGGTGGCCAGGGCCGAATTGCTCATGCTTCCTCCGATCAACCGGTCTTACCTCTTTGCTCGACGTTAGCGCCGACCCATGCCGACCCGCGATAACCTCGGAGGTCATGGGTTCGAGTACCCACTCGGAGGGGTACAGCTACCGCACCGGCGCGAAGTTCGCCCAAAAGTTCGTATGCCCGGATGCGTTGTGGTCCGTAGTCGCCTATTTGGCGGTTACCGTGGGAATATGCGCCTGATAGCAGCGGCCGCCCTGGTGGCGGCGTTGCCGATGGCCGCCTGCGAGAGTTCGTCGCCCGCGCCATCGGCCAGTATGATCACGCGGCCCGCTGTCGCGACAACTCCGCATACACCGATTCCCGGACCATCGGTCCCCGCGGCATCGGTGCCCGGAGCGACAACACCTGCCACCACCGGCCCGCCGGCCGAGACGCCGCCCCCGGGCGCACCGTACTGTGCCGCCACCGATCTCGCGCTATCGATGGAGAGTGCGGGCGGGGCGGCCGGGAGCATCTACGCACCCGTCGACTTCACGAATATCAGCGCCCGCACCTGCACGCTCTTCGGCTATCCAGGAGTGTCACTGGCCGCCGGAGATCCGCCACTGTCGATCGGCCCCGGAGGCGAGCAGATCACCGGAGGCGAGCCGCTACCGGTCATCCTCGGCCCCGGCGCGGTCGCGCATGCGACAGTGCGCTACACCCAGGCGGGAAAATACGACTGCGAGCGCGCTCCGGCCGAATATCTGCTGGTATATCCGCCGAATCAGACTGTCCCGGTGACTCTCCCATTCGATGTGGACGCCTGCGTACAGCCCCCTATAGCGCTACTGCACGCCGAGTACGTGAAACCGGGCACTGTGAACTGAAAACCCGAGCGGCACCGCACCTTTCGATGCGGTGCAGTCCTGGGGCAGCCGGTCTGCGAGAGCGGATCCGAAGCGGCACCGCTCGGCACGCTCAGGAAATCACTCGAGGATCTTAATAACTCGGCCCGCGCCGACGGTGCGGCCGCCTTCGCGGATGGCGAAGCGGAGACCTTCGTCCATGGCTATGGGTTGGATCAGTTCGACCTTCATTTCGGTGTTGTCGCCGGGCATGACCATTTCGGTGCCCTTGGGCAGGGTTACCACGCCGGTGACGTCGGTGGTGCGAAAGTAGAACTGGGGGCGGTAATTGTTGAAGAACGGCGTGTGCCGGCCGCCCTCATCTTTGGACAGGATGTAGACCTGACCTTCGAATACGGTATGGGGCGTGATGGTTCCGGGCTTCACCACCACCTGACCGCGTTCCACATCCTCGCGCCGAACGCCGCGCAGTAGCAATCCGACGGCGTCACCCGCTTGGCCCTGATCGAGGAGTTTGTGGAACATCTCGATGCCGGTGACGTGCGTTTTGGTGCGCTTGTCGCGGATACCGATGATCTCGACCTCATCATTGAGCTTGATGGTGCCGCGCTCGATGCGGCCGGTGACCACGGTGCCGCGGCCGGTAATCGTGACCACATCCTCGACCGGCATCAGGAACGGTTTATCGGTCTCGCGCACGGGCTCCGGAATCGCCTCGTCGACCGCATCGAGCAGTTCGACGATCGATTGCTGCCACACCGGATCACCCTCCAGCGCCTTCAGACCGGAGACCCGGATCACCGGAGCGTCCTCGTCGAATTCCTGGGCCGCCAACAGATCCCGGACTTCCAGCTCGACGAGCTCCAGAATTTCCTCGTCATCGACCATATCGGCCTTGTTCAAGGCGACCAGGATATAGGGCACCCCGACCTGACGGGCGAGCAGCACGTGCTCCCGGGTCTGTGGCATCGGCCCATCGGTCGCGGCCACGACCAGAATCGCACCGTCCATCTGCGCCGCGCCGGTGATCATGTTCTTCACATAATCCGCATGCCCCGGCGCATCCACATGCGCGTAATGTCTACGCTCCGTTTGATATTCGACATGCGCGATATTGATCGTGATGCCACGCGCCTTCTCCTCCGGCGCCTTATCGATCTGATCGAACGCGGACACCCGATTCAAACTCGGATACTTCTGCGCCAAGACCTTGGTTATCGCCGCGGTCAACGTGGTCTTGCCGTGGTCAACATGCCCGATGGTGCCAATGTTGACGTGCGGCTTCGTGCGATCGAATTTCGCCTTCGCCACTGTGCAGCCCCCTTGTGGACTTGCCATGAACAAATGACGAGGTCCCCAACGGCAAGAGCGGCCCCGTACGAACGCCGAGGGCCTCACTCCGACGATAACCCCGAAATCCCCTGCCCACCCCACCTTTTCACCAGATGTCCCCCGAAACGCCGAACGGCGCCGCCCCTTTCGGAGCGACGCCGTTCGAAAAGCGATTCAGTGAATCACTTGATGATCTTCGTGACGCGACCGGCGCCGACGGTGCGGCCACCCTCGCGGATCGCGAAGCGCAGACCCTCGTCCATGGCGACCGGCTGGATCAGCTTGACGGACATCTCGGTGTTGTCACCGGGCATGACCATCTCGGTGCCCTCGGGCAGGGTCACAACGCCCGTCACGTCCGTGGTACGGAAGTAGAACTGCGGACGGTAGTTGTTGAAGAACGGGGTGTGGCGGCCGCCCTCGTCCTTGGACAGGATGTAGGCCTGACCCTCGAACTCGGTGTGCGGGGTGGTGGTGCCCGGCTTCACGACAACCTGGCCACGCTCGACATCTTCGCGCTTGATACCACGAACCAGCAGACCGACGTTGTCGCCAGCCTGGCCCTGGTCGAGCAGCTTGCGGAACATCTCGATACCGGTGACGGTGGTCTTGGTGCTCTTCTCGCGGATGCCGACGATCTCGACTTCCTCGTTCACGTTGATGATGCCGCGCTCGACACGACCGGTGACGACGGTGCCACGACCGGTGATCGTGAAGACGTCCTCGACCGGCATCAGGAACGGCTTGTCGGTCTCACGAACCGGGTCCGGGATGGACTCGTCGACCGCGGCCATGAGCTCGACGATCGACTCGGTCCACTTCGGGTCGCCCTCGAGCGCCTTCAGACCGGAAACACGCACGACCGGCGCGTCCTCGTCGAACTCCTGGGCAGCCAGCAGCTCGCGGACCTCCATCTCGACGAGCTCGAGGATTTCCTCGTCCTCGACCATGTCCGACTTGTTCAGCGCAACCAGGATGTAGGGCACGCCGACCTGACGGGCGAGCAGCACGTGCTCACGAGTCTGCGGCATCGGGCCGTCGGTCGCGGCGACCACGAGGATGGCACCGTCCATCTGCGCCGCACCGGTGATCATGTTCTTGATGTAGTCGGCGTGACCCGGCGCGTCGACGTGAGCGTAGTGGCGCTTCTCCGTCTGGTACTCGACGTGGGAGATGTTGATCGTGATACCACGAGCCTTCTCCTCCGGCGCCTTGTCGATCTGATCGAACGCGAACGCCGCGTTCAGATCCGGGTACTTGTCAGCCAGCACCTTGGTGATCGCTGCGGTCAGCGTGGTCTTGCCGTGGTCGACGTGACCGATGGTGCCGATGTTGACGTGCGGCTTCGTCCGCTCGAACTTCGCCTTCGCCACTTGGTGTCCTCCTGGACTTGTTGGTGCGTGCAGTTGCAGCAGTGCGGTTTACATATTGGGGGTCGTGCTGACTCCCGGCTGATAGGGGCAAGTCTTGCACCTGCCCCGATCATGCAGGCGCGGAGCCTGCGTAGCGCCCGAAGACACTACTCGCCGGTCGCCTTGGCGATGATCTCCTTCGACACGTTGGCCGGAACCTCCGCGTACGAATCGAACACCATGGAGTAGTTCGCCCGGCCCTGGGTCTTCGACCGCAGATCGCCGATGTAACCGAACATCTCCGAGAGCGGAACCAGCGCCTTGACGACACGGGCACCACTGCGTTCCTCCATGGCCTGGATCTGGCCACGGCGGGAATTCAGGTCGCCGATCACATCGCCCATGTAATCCTCGGGCGTGATGACCTCGACCGCCATCAGCGGTTCGAGGATCACCGGACCGGCCTTACGGGCCGCTTCCTTCAGGGCCTGCGAGCCGGCGATCTTGAAGGCCATTTCCGACGAGTCGACGTCGTGGTACGCGCCGTCGAGCAGCGTGACCTTCAGGTTCACCAGCGGGTAGCCCGCGAGCACACCGTACTGCATGGCATCCTGCGCGCCCGCGTCCACCGAAGGGATGTATTCGCGCGGCACGCGGCCACCGGTGACCTTGTTCTCGAACTCGTAGGTAGCACCGTCCTCGCCGACGAACGGCTCGAGGGCGATGATGACCTTCGCGAACTGACCGGAGCCACCCGTCTGCTTCTTGTGGGTGAACTCGAGCTTCTCGACCGGCTTGGTGATCGTCTCGCGGTAGGCCACCTGCGGCTTGCCGACGTTCGCCTCGACCTTGAACTCGCGCCGCATGCGGTCGACGAGGATGTCGAGGTGCAGCTCGCCCATGCCGCCGATGACGGTCTGGCCGGTCTCCTGGTCGAGCTTGACCGAGAAGGTCGGGTCCTCTTCGGACAGACGCTGGATCGCGGTGCCCAGCTTCTCCTGGTCGGACTTGGTCTTCGGCTCGATGGAGACCTCGATGACCGGGTCCGGGAAGGTCATGGACTCGAGCACGATCTGGTTCTGCGGATCGCACAGGGTGTCACCGGTGGTGGTGTCCTTCAGGCCGATGACCGCGTAGATGTGGCCCGCGACGGCCTCGGTGACCGGGTTCTCCTTGTTGGAGTGCATCTGGAACAGCTTGCCCAGGCGCTCCTTCTTGCCCTTGGTCGAGTTGATGACCTGGGCGCCGGAGTCGACCTTGCCCGAGTACACGCGGACGTAGGTCAGCTTGCCGAAGAAGGGGTGCACGGCGATCTTGAACGCCAGCGCCGAGAACGGCTCGCTGGTGTTCGCGTCGCGGTGGATGATCTCCTCTTCCTTGCCCGGGACGTGGCCGTCGGTGCCACCATCGTCCAGCGGGGTCGGCAGGTAGTCGATCACGGCGTCGAGCATGGGCTGCACGCCCTTGTTCTTGAACGCCGAACCACACAGGATCGGGTACAGCTCGGAGTTGACCGTCATCTTGCGGATGGCGCCCTTGATCTCCTCGATCGAGAGCTCCTCGCCGCCGAAGAACTTCTCGAGCAGCGCTTCATCCGATTCGGCGACGGTCTCGAGCAGCTCCTGGCGGTACTGCTCGGCCTTCTCCTGCAGATCGGCCGGGATCTCTTCGATCTCGTACTTCTCGCCGAGCTTGGTCTCGCCCTTCCAGACCTTGGCGTTCATCTCGACCAGGTCGACGATGCCCTCGAAGGTGTCCTCAGCGCCGATCGGCAGCTGGATGACCAACGGCTTGGCACCGAGGCGGTCCTTGATGGTCTGCACGGTGAAGTAGAAGTCCGCACCGAGCTTGTCCATCTTGTTGACGAAGCAGATCCGAGGCACGCCGTACTTATCGGCCTGACGCCACACCTGCTCGGACTGCGGCTCGACGCCTTCCTTGCCGTCGAACACCGCAACGGCGCCGTCGAGCACGCGCAGCGACCGCTCCACCTCGACGGTGAAGTCGACGTGCCCGGGGGTGTCGATGATGTTGATCTGGTTGTTGTTCCAGAAGCATGTGGTCGCCGCGGAGGTGATGGTGATACCACGCTCCTGCTCCTGCTCCATCCAGTCCATGGTGGCGGCACCATCGTGGACTTCACCGATCTTGTAGGTGATACCGGTGTAGAAGAGGATGCGTTCAGTTGTGGTCGTCTTGCCCGCATCAATGTGGGCCATGATGCCGATGTTGCGGACCTTGTTCAGGTCGGTGAGCACGTCCTGTGCCACGGAAATCTTCCCCGCTCGTAGCTAGTTGGGATTTTCGGGGACGACCCAGTGGTCGTCTCTATGTCAACGCCGGAAGCGGCAGGTAAGTGCCGCATTCCGACTCTGCCTCCCGACCCAGAAAACGACGGGCCGGGCAGACGTCACCAGCGGTAGTGCGCGAAGGCCCGGTTGGACTCGGCCATCTTGTGGGTGTCCTCACGGCGCTTCACCGAAGCACCGAGTCCGTTGCTGGCGTCGAGCAGTTCGTTGGCGAGGCGCTCGACCATGGTCTTCTCGCGACGGGCGCGCGAGAAGTTGACCAGCCAGCGCAGCGCCAGGGTGTTGGCGCGGCCGGGACGAACCTCGACCGGCACCTGGTAGGTGGCACCACCGACGCGGCGAGGCTTCACCTCGAGCGACGGCTTGACATTGTCGAGCGCGCGCTTCAGGGTGACGACCGGATCGGTGCCGGTCTTCTCGCGCGCCTGCTCCAGCGCGCCGTAGACGATGCGCTCGGCGGTGGACTTCTTGCCGTCCAGCAGGATCTTGTTGACCAGCTGAGTAACCAGCGGCGAACCGTAGACCGGGTCGTTGATCAACGGACGCTTGGGTGCGGGGCCCTTGCGTGGCATATCAGCTCTTCTCCTTCTTGGCGCCGTAACGGCTGCGGGCCTGCTTGCGGTTCTTCACACCCTGGGTGTCGAGCGAGCCACGGATGATCTTGTAGCGGACACCCGGAAGGTCCTTCACACGACCGCCGCGAACGAGCACCATCGAGTGCTCCTGCAGGTTGTGGCCCTCACCCGGGATGTAGGCCGTGACCTCGACCGCGCTGGTCAGGCGAACACGCGCGACCTTGCGCAGCGCGGAGTTCGGCTTCTTCGGGGTGGTGGTGTACACGCGGGTGCACACGCCACGACGCTGCGGGCTCCCCTTGAGGGCCGCGGTCTTGGTCTTGGCGACCTTGTCACGACGACCCTTGCGGACCAGCTGGTTGATGGTTGGCATAGACCGGCTTTCCTTAATTAGTTAACGCGGTGTCTGGAACTTCATGTCTGTGTTCATTTGGCAGCGCTCTCGGGACCCTCCGTGGTCACGCAAGCTACCGCCTCCGGGTCCGTCGTTCACGCTGCGGTCATCGAGTCTTCACTCGCACGTCCGGCCACGTTTCTCGCGTCCCGAGGTCGGGCGTGTCGCACGCAAGACATAGTCCGAATTCCGGGCACGCCGGAAAGGTCGGCCGCTTTCGCTGGCCTACGTTTGCGCACGAACTTGCCCGCATGCTTCCGGGCACAGCGATCCACGATACCCGTGGCCTCGACACATGGTCAAAGTGGGGTCGGTCGACGCGACCGGAGGGCCACTACCACCGGCCGGGCTACCTGGCCAGATTCAGGGTCAGCTCGACCAATTTCTGGGCACCGGCACACGGATCGGGATGCCCGCCCGGTCGGTAGTTGATCCACCAGCCGATGATGCCGGTATCGGCGGCGCCCGCACTCACCCCGCACGAGTCGGGATCGTTCGGACGGGTCGTCTTCAGACCGCGCCGCCCCTGCACGGTGATGTTCTCGGTGTTGTAGCCCAGCTTGTCGTTATTGGACTTCTCGTTATTCAGTGAGCCTTCCTCGTACCAGTTGAGGGTGACCATGGCCGAGCCGCCGGGTGCGTCCTCGACATCCCACATGCAGACCGCGCCGTTGAACGATGGCGAGACGACCTTCGCATTGCCCACCGCCGAACCGATCTGGTCGAGCCCGACCACCTCGCATTCACGCAGCAGCTTGTCGAAGTTGGAATTGACCGTGGTGGCTCCGCTGCCGCCCGCCGGATGCGCAGAGCCCGTGACGGTCTTACCGCAGCCACCAGCGCTCAGCGCGACCGCGCACACGGTGGCGGCGACGGCCGCGATCCGCAGGCCCGGACGTGAACTCATCTGTGCTCCCCTCACTGCAGCCGCTGCACGGTCAACTCGGCCAGCTTGCGGGTCCGGTCACACGGATTGCCCTGACTGGAGAACAGTCCATAGGACATCGACCATTCGAAGAAGTCGTCGTTGAGCTGCACCGCGAGATCGCAGACCGCACCGCCGGGGTCGAGCGCCTGGAATCCCTTGCGGCCGCCGACATCGATGGTCTCGGGATTGCGGCCGACATTGGAGACCCAGGCCTTCTCGCGATCGATCGGGCTGCCCCGATACGACGCGAAAGTGACACTCGGCGAAGCGAGTCCGGCGGCCTGGAAATTGCAGCCGACCGAGTTCCGATAGACCCGCGCGAGCTGGGTCAGTCCGGCGATATCGCGAACCTCTTGTTCGGTGACATGCCCACATTCACCGACGAACGGGCCGAGCGTGGCGACCTTCGGCGGCGGCCGCAACGGGGCATTCGAGGAATCGGAGTCACCGTCCGAGCCGCACGCCGCTAGCGTCAATGCCAAGGCCAGACCGGTGACGATCGCCGACGGGATCCGCATGCGATGAACTCTACTGAGTTTTTGGCGGCGCGGGCGCCGCGTGTTCGCGGCCCCCGGGAGTCTCGCGTCCGAGCCGTCGAGACTCGCGCCTGCGGCGCATGCGCTTCGACGACTCGGACGCGAGACGGGCCGCGAACGGGTCGCTCGTAAGACTCGCTCCGTTGTGGCTGGTAGTGCGGTGATCTGGCGAACCGATGCGCTGTTATAGATTGCCGCGCGCCGCTTGTTCGCGTTCTATCGCTTGGAACAGGGCCTTGAAGTTGCCCTTGCCGAAGCCGAGAGAGCCGTGGCGTTCGATGAGTTCGAAGAAGACGGTGGGGCGGTCGGTGAGCGGTTTGGTGAATATCTGCAGTAGATAGCCGTCCTCGTCGCGGTCGACCAGGATGCCGCGGCGTTGCAGTTCGCCCACCGGGACGCGGACATGGCCGATGCGGGCGCGCAGTTCGGGATCGGAGTAGTAGGTGTCGGGTGTATCGAGGAATTCGACGCCCTCGCGGCGCAATACATCGACGCATTCGAGAATGTCGCTGGTGGCCAGTGCGATGTGCTGCACGCCGGGACCGCGGTAGAACTCGAGGTATTCGTCGATCTGGGAACGCTTCTTACCCACCGCGGGTTCGTTGAGCGGGAACTTCACCCGGTGATTGCCATTGGCCACCACCTTGCTCATGAGCGCCGAGTACTCGGTGGCGATATCGTCACCCACGAATTCGGCCATATTCGTGAAACCCATGACCCGGCGGTAGAACTCGACCCACTCGTCCATCATGCCCAACTCGACATTGCCGACAACATGGTCGATGGCCTGGAACAGCCGGGTCGGCGTGCCGGGCCGCGGCTGATAGGCGGAGCGGCGGGCGATATACCCGGGCAGATACGGCCCGTAATACCTGGAGCGATCGATCAGCGTGTGCCTGGTCTCGCCGTAGGTGGCCAGTGCCGCCGACCGGACAGTGCCGAATTCGTCTGTGTCGTCATGTGGTTCGGCCAGAATCGTTGCGCCGTGCGTGCGCGCCCATTCGATGCAGCGGTCCACATCCGGCACCTCCAGCGCGATATCGATGACGCCGTCGCCGTGCCGGTCGTGGTGGGCGACCAGCGGGCTGTCCGGTGCGACCGCGCCGGTGACGACGAATCTGGCCGCGCCGCTGCGCAGCACATAGGCCTTGTGATCGCGGTTGCCGGTCTCCGGGCCCGAGTAGGCCTCCAGCCGCATGCCGAAGGCGGACTCCAGGAAGTGGGCGGTCTGGGTCGCGTTGCCGACCACCCAGACCAGCGCGTCCCAGCCGATGACCGGAAACGGATCGACGGCGTCATCGTGATCGACGAGCCCGACGAGCCTGCGCAGCTCGCCGTCGGTGGGCAGCGGGCCGCTGTGTCGCTGGGAGTTCGGCAGGTGCTCGATGGTCATGATCCAAGGAAATCGCCGCCCCCCTGGATAGGCAACATCACCGATTTTCGATAGACACTGTGGCGAATTCGGCTAGGAACTCACCCCTGATGCTGGACAATTTGAATAGCATCGTCAGTGACCCGCATCACGCCGGTCGCGCCCCGAACGGAGGCCGTCATGTCGCGCACGCCCGCGAAACTGGATGAACTCGATCTCGCCATCCTCACCGCGATGCACGAGTATCAGAAGGCGGGCATTCTCGAACTGTCCCGGCGCACCCGGGTCGCGCGCGCCACCGTCCAGTCGCGCATCGGACGGATGGAGGAGTCGGGCGTCATCGCGTCCTATGATCCACAAATCGACGTCACCGCAGCGGGTTTCGATGTGCAGGCCTTCGTCACGCTGGAGATCGCACAGGGTGCGCTGGATACCGTGGCGGCCGAACTCGACGCGATTCCAGGGGTTTTGGAGGCGTATGCGACCACGGGCTCCGGTGATGTGCTGTGCCGGATCGGCGCGGATTCCCATGCCGGGCTGCAGGCGGTGCTGTTGAGTATCGACCGGACGAGTTCGGTGGTGCGTTCGCACAGCGTGATCGTGCTGTCGACGGTCATCGCGCACCGGACGCTGCCGCTATTGCGCACGCTGACACCGACCGGGACCACCAAAGCACCCGCCTACCGAGACAACCCGGAGCACTGACCCCATCTAGTCTCGTAATCCTGTGTCACCGAGTACGAGACTTCGATGAGCGAGCCTGCCGAATCCACCACCGCCACACCCCATGCCCGCGCCACCTGGGCCGAGTTGTTCTTCGATCTGGTCCTGGTCTTCGCGGTCACCCAGACCGCGCATGTGCTCGGCCAGCACACCTCGATCGCCACCCTCGGCCACGCCCTGGTCCTGCTCGCACCGCTGTGGTGGGGCTGGGTCGGCGTCACCATCCTGGTGAATACCGTCGAGGAGACCAATGCCCAACGTCTCGTGCTGTTCAGCTGCGGGCTGTTCATCTACTTGATGGCGGTGGCGGCGCCCGCCGCACTGGATCAACCACGCGGGGCCGCATTGGTTTTCGCGGGGGCGCATCTGCTGTTGCGCATCGTGCTGTTCATCGCCGTCACCCGCACCCACGGCTTCGAGACCGCCATCAATCCGTTCAGCATCGGATTGGTCACGGCCATAGCGATTTTCGCGAGCGCACCGCTGCCGGAACATACGCGCATCTGGGTCTGGACCGGAGCGCTGGTGGTGCAGTTGGGCGCACCGCTGCTGTACGGGCGGGCCGTGCGCAACCGGGCGATCGGGGTCTCACATCTGGTGGAGCGGTTCGGCCTGTTCATCATTATCGCGCTGGGTGAATCGGTGGTCGACGCGGGCGCGCAGGCCGCATCGACCGACCTCGATCCGGAGGTGGTGACCACGCTGGCGCTGGCCTTCCTGGTCGGCGCGGGGCTGTGGTGGATCTACTTCCATCGCTCGGCGCGATTGCTCGAGCACGCGCTGACAACCATGCCCGCGCCCGGGTTGATCGTGCGAGATGTGCTGAGCTATGGGCATTTGGGACTGGTGGCCGGGCTGGTCGCGGTGGCGGTCGGGCTGGGTCATGCGGTGGCCGATCCCGGTCACATCGCACACGGTGTTGCCGCCGCACTGGCACCGGGCGGCGCTGCGCTGTTCCTCATGGCCCTGGTGGTGAATCGGTGGCGAATGCTGGGCAATGTGGCCACGACCCGCATCGCGGCGGCGCTGGGTTTGATCGTCGTCGCGCTGGTGTCGTCGATGCTGCCCGCCATCGCCGTGGTCGGACTCACCGCGGCCGTGCTGGTGGTGGTCGATATCGCCGAGCAGATGGTGGCCGGACCCGGTCAACCGTTGCCCGTGGTCCGGGTGCGGCGGCAATCGCGCTCGGTGTAGTGCCGGGCATATAGGCGGAGCGAGCGGGCCTGCCAACCTCGTCAGGGCCGCAAATCGGCGTCCACATCGAGGATTTCGACGCTCGGCTGCTTATCGGCCTCCAGGAACCCGACCAGTGCATGCGCTTCGGCGTCCACTGCCCGTCGCTCCGCGGCCGTCCACTTCCTGATCGGCGTTATGCGCAGTCGGGCGACGCTCTTCTCCAGGAAGATCTTGTAGAAGCCCGCGAGGAAGCCGTCGACCAGGACCGGTGAAACAGCGGCGGCGAATGCGCGCAGTGGCGGCGCCGCGCCGTCGGGCACGATTCGGGACCGATCCTGATGGGACAGGATCGCATTGTCGTACCAGCCGAGCAAACGGACCGGGGCGGGCAGGTCCGGATCGGCGAGTTCGCCGTCGGCGACGTCGTAGAGGGTGCGGCCGCGCTCGTCGGTATAGGTGCGCAGGCGGTCGCCGAGTTGCGCCACGGCGGCCTTCATACCGGTCAGCTTCGACCAGGTCTGCATATCCATGGTGCTGGCAGGGCCGAAGGCGCGCAGATAGCGAAAGACCAACTCCGCCAGCGGATAGCTCGGATCCAGCGGTGCGCCGAGCCAGGGTTCGACGCGGGACCACACCGGCCTGCTGTTGTCCTTCCACTTGCCGCGCGGCGGGGTCTGCAGCACCGGCAATTGGTACAGCCAGGTCTGCAGCACCGCACCGGCATCGCGATCCGGGTAGATCGCCGCGGCCTTGGCGCGCAGCTCGGCCGCCGACATCGGCGCATCGCCCAGCGCCGCCTCACCGTGCTCGCGCACCTCATCCGGATCCAACCCGACCATCGCGCCGTAGTTGAAACCCTTTCGGAAGGGGACCTTTTCGAGCTCTGGCTGAATATGCGGGGCGATGCGCAGCGCATCCGGCGGCGTCACCAGATGAATCGTGCCGCGCATCAACGTGATCCGCACCAGCGCGCGATCCTCCAGCCCGACCGAAACCGTCGCGGGATCGAAATCCGCTATGCGACTCCACAATCCGACGAACGGCGGCGGTGAATCCTGCGCCTGCAATCCGACCAGATGCTCACACATCTCGAACACATTCAGCGTCGAACGCTCCAGCAGATGCTGACGCGCGAGCAAGGTCCGATTCAGTACTCGATCAGACAGCATCTGCGCAGCGATTCCCTGAGGGCGACGGGTGGGCCAACTCCATGATCAGATCACCGTACCGGTGCGCATGATCTGTCGCGCCGCGCAACGAATAGCCGGAGAATCCATGCGCGGCGTGCCGATTCGTGCCCGGCGGCTCAATGATCAGCGAGGGTGACGACGACCTTGCCGGTGGCGGTGCGATTGTCCAGGGAGGCGACGGCCTCGGCGGCGCGCTCCAGTGGGTAGAGCACGGGCTCCGGCGGGGTGATCTCGCCGGAAGCCAGCAGGGGCGCGACCTCGGCCCACTGTTCGGTCAGGTAGCCCGGATGGGTCATTACCCATTCGCCCCAGGCCGCGCCGGTCACCTCGACGTTCTTCAGCAGCAGTCGATTCACCTTGACCGTGGGGATCTCGCCCGCGGTGAAGCCGACCACCAGCAGACGACCCGCCGAGGCCAGGCTGCGGATGCTGTCGGTGAACCGGTCGCCGCCGACCGGATCGAGCACGATATCCACACCGCGACCACCGGTGAGTTCCTTGACCGCCGCGAGCCAGCCGTCGGTCAGCACCACATCGGTGGCGCCGTTGGCGCGTGCGACGGCCGCCTTCTCCTCGGTGCTCACCACCGCGATGACCCGGCCCGCCCCCAGCGCCGCCGCCATGCGCAGCGTCGAGGTGCCGATGCCACCGGCCGCGCCGTGCACCAGCACGGTCTCCCCCGCGGCCAGCCTGCCGCGGTTGCGCAGGCAGAAGTGCACGGTCAGATCGTTGAACAGGATCCCGGCCCCGGCCTCCAGCGATACGTTGTCCGGCAGGCGGAACACCATCTGCGCCGGTACGACCGCCACCTCGGCCATGGCATTGCCGAGCAGCGTCAGCGCGACCACCCGGTCGCCCGCCTCGACGTGCGCACCCTCCGGAGCCTCGCGCACGATCCCGGAGATCTCACCGCCCACGACGAACGGCAGCTCCGGCTTCATCTGGTACAGACCGCGCGTCATCAGCACATCGGGAAAAGCCACCCCGGCCGCGTGCACATCGATGACCACACTCCCGGGATAGGCCGCGGGTTCGGCGATCTCGACGACCTCGATCGCTTCCGGCCCCTCCAGCTTGCTGACCTGGGCTGCGCGCATATGCCGACCTCTCTGTCCACTCGGCGACACTCACATCATCACCGACGCCGTCACCAACCTAATGGGAGTTGATCGGCGAGCCTACCGCCGGTAGTGGTCGGTGGTAGGCAAGCTGATCGCCCGAGCCGCCGGTCGGTGAGCACTCCCCCCACCAGGAACGAGTGTCGATTCCTAGGGTTAGATCGTGCCCCGGCCGGTCGGTGAGGCTGCCTGTAGCGCTGATGGGGTGTCGTGCCGAGTTGAGCACTGATCCATTAGGTCGCCGCCGGGTCGCCTTGGGCTCCAACATTTTCGGTCTATTCGCGCCTGAGGAGGTGATCGATGATCTTCGTCGGCGATGACTGGGCCGAGGATCATCACGATGTCCATGTGATGGACGAAAACGGCAAGAAGCTTACTGCGCGGCGCCTACCCGAAGGGCTGGCCGGGATCAGCGGGTTCCACGACCTACTCGCCACGCACGCCGCCGAGCCGGACCAAGTGGTGATCGGCATCGAAACCGATCGTGGCCTGTGGGTCGACGCGCTGGTCGCGGCCGGATATCAGGTGTATGCGATCAACCCGCTCGCGGTCACCCGCTACCGCGACCGACACCACGTCTCGGGCGCGAAGTCCGACGCTGGTGACGCGAAGCTACTCGCCGATCTGGTGCGCACCGACCGGCACAACCACCGCCCGATCGCCGGTGACAGCCCCCAAGCCGAAGCGATCAAAGTCCTCGCCCGCGGACACCAGAACCTGATCTGGACCCGCAACCGCCACACCAACGCCTTGCGCTCGGCGCTGCGCGAGTACTACCCCGCAGCCCTGGCCGCCTTCGACGACCTCGCCGACCGCGACGCCCTGGCCGTGCTCGCCCGCGCCGCCACCCCCGCCGAGGGCGCCCGGTTGAGCCTGTCCGCGATCACTGCCACGATCAAACGCGCTGGGCGCCAACGCAATCTCGACACCCGAGCCACACAGATCCAGACCGCGCTGCGTGCCGAACACCTGCACGCCACCGACGCGGTCACCACCGCGTTCGCCACGACCACCCGCGCCGCGGTCGCCATCATCACCGCGATCAACACCCAGATCCACGACCTCGAAGCCGAACTCGCGAACCATTTTGAGAAACACCCGGACGCCGACATCTACCTCTCCCTGCCAGGACTCGGTGTCATCCTCGGCGCCCGGGTGCTCGGCGAGTTCGGCGACGACCCGAACCGATACACCACCACCAAGTCTCGCAAAAACTACGCCGGAACCTCACCCCTGACCATCGCGTCCGGGCGCAAACGCGCCGTACTGGCCCGCCACGTCCGCAACCGACGCCTCTACGACGCCATCGACCAATGGGCCTTCTGCACCCTCACCCAAAGCCCCGGCGCCCGCGCCTACTACGACCACCACCGCACCGCCGGCGACCTACACCACCAAGCCCTACGCGCCCTCGGCAACCGCCTCGTCGGCATCCTCCACGGCTGCCTGCACCACCACACCCCCTACAACGAACACACCGCCTGGGCACACCAACAAAACACCCAAGCCGCTTGACAACTTACGCACCTGGGATGTCTAACCGCCCCCTTCGGCCTCCTGTCCACACCACCCGTTTTTGCTATGCTGACCGCGACCTGAGGTGGGGACGAAGGGGGAGTTTTTCGTGGTGGACACCAATGACCCGGGGACGTTGCGGGTCGACGCAGGCGCGCTACAGACCTTTGCCAAAAGTCTTGGCGATGAGGCGAACGGCATCAAAAAGCTCAACGCCGGTGACGGCTTCAATGCCGCGATCAACGCATTGCCCGGCACCCAATTCGGCGCCGCGGTGCAACCGGCCACCGATGTCGTCAACCGCAGCCTGACCCGAATCGGCGAGCGCCTCGAGAAGATCGCCTCGATCACCCACAATGCGGCGGGCGCCTTCGAGGTCGCCGAGGCCGACTTCACCAACAACCTGAAGACGATCGGGCTGCAACTGCCATGACCCTCACCATCGACGATGTCGCCAAATGGGAGCCCGGCAACCTCACCACCGCCGCGAACAACGCGGGCAAGATCTCGACGGATCTGGATACCGCAGTCCGCAAAGGCACCGAGGACACCACGAAACTGGGAACCGACAAGACGTGGTCCGGCGTGGCCGCTACCGCGGCCAATACGCGGATGGAGACCGAAAAGACCCGTGCCTCCGCGCTGAGTCAGGCACTGCGCGATCTCCAGACCGCCTTCACCTCCCAGGTGGACAACCTGAACAATGCGAAGCAGAAGGTGCTCTCGCTGCGCGACCTAGCCACCAACCCGACCTGCCCGGTCCCTGGCGCGAAGACCGAACCGGGCTTCCACGTCGCCGCCGGCGGCACCGTCGACGCCAATGACCGAATCGCTTGGTACAAGGCGAATCTGAACGAGTCCGAAGCCAACCGGCTCACCTATCAGGCCGGCCTGGACGCCGCGAAATGGCAATCGGACATTGTCAACGCGCTCGCGCAGGCCGAAGGCGTGGCCGAACAGGCGAAGGTCCAGGTGGATCAGGCGCTCACCAAACTCCAGACCGCCTACGACGGCCTCGGCGACCCGAATGCCGTTGCGTCGCAGCCGCAGAACACCAGCACGACACCGACCTCTACCACGCCCACCTCCAATACGGGCAAGCCCAGCTATGTGTCGAGTAGTCACAACGGCGGCAGCTCCGGATCCCCTTCGAACTCACTGTATTCCGGCAGTACCGGCTCGAGCGCACCAACCGGGGCGAAGCCGAGCGGCGATGTGGCCAAGTGGATCGAGGACGCGAAGAAGGCGCTCATCGCCATGGGTTACGACCCGAAAGATATCGATGAGAACGCGATCGCTTTGATCATCCAGCACGAGTCGGCCGGCGACCCGTACGCCGAAAACCGCTGGGACAGTAACTGGGTGGCCGGGCATCCCTCCAAAGGACTCATGCAGACCATCGATAGCACTTTCAACGCCTACAAAGCGCCTGGCCACGACGATATCTGGAATCCGGTCGACAACATTATCGCTGGGGTTCGATATTCGATCGACACATACGGATCGCTCGGCAATGTGCCAGGTGTCGCGGCGGTCAATTCCGGTGGCGCATACCGCGGCTACTGACGGCGAGCGAACAAAACGTCATCGACTGTTGGCGAACAAGGCGTACTGTGCCGCTGCCCGCTGCTGGGTCTCCCACAATCGACGGCCCAGGAGCAATGCGGCGTAGCGGCGGTAGGCGACGAAACACCGGAACTGCGCGTCGGAGGATTGCGCCGAATAGTCCTGGACACAGGACGTATTCGGAACGTCCTCGGGTGGATCGACCGCACGGCGATCAACCGCCGCACCCAATTCCACCGATTCAGCGACGAATACGGTTGCGGCCGCGTCGTCTCGGGTTCGGAATACCAGTACGCTCGGCGTCATCGCGACCCGATCCACACCTGCGCGCTGCAACACCGGGAATCGTCCGCCCTGATCGAGGATGTAGTTCAGATAACCACGCGCGGTGTAGACGACCTCGCCTTGACCATCGGGTTCCGGAACGACTCCACCAGCATGCAGAGCACGAATGAGGACGCTATCCGGATCCTGACGAAGGGTACTGAATTTACCGATCGGAGTTGGGACGAATTTATCCAGTTCCGGGAGTTCGGCGTCGAGGTATTTCTGTGTCATCTCGGTCAGCCGAGTGAGATCCGTTGTCCGAGCATCCGCGAGGACGCTCACCACGTAAGCCCTGTGCGCGGTCGTACTGCCGAGCGTAGGAACCGACGGTCGCCAGTGCGCGCTGGATGTCGGATATTTGGGCAGCGTGACTGCGACATTCTCTGGATTGAGTCCGAAATCCACGGTATCGAGTTCCTTGGCCGCGGCCTCTGCCGCCGTCGCATCCGGAAACCGAAGCACCGTTATCACCAGGCCCTCCCGCTCGTGGCTACCGTGCGTGGCTTTGGTCAGCGGGCGTGAGTCGTCGGCGGATCCAGTCGAGAACCCCACGACGAAGTCGTATTTCTGCAGTACCGGAACGACGGCATCGGCCAAATAGAAGGTCACCGACTTCGCCTCGGTGTGTGCGAGCGCCGCGGCACCACCGGTGTACTTGCCGTCCACCTCATGTGGGCTCAGCACCGCATCCGACATCCGGGCGGCCTCCAGGCGCCGGTATCCGAGGTCGCTCAGATGTGACGACAGTTTGGGGGGTGACGTCGGTGATGTGCCGACATCGAGTGTGCGCACATCGATTTCGGCGGCGACACCCGTGCCGTGGACGGTCGCACCACATCCGGATACGACGACGACAGCGGCGAGCACGGCGACCGTGCGCATAGCTGAAAACATCCGGCCGCGCATCATCGGCTCACCTTGGGGAGATTGTCGAGAATGTTCTGCAGAATCTGCCGCGCGCCGAGGCACCGCAGCTCGGGATGTTCCCCGACCGAGGAACCCGCAACCGAGACCGTCACCACCTCGGACGGACGCCCATCGGTAGCAGGGCGGTACACCCCATGCCGAGTGCACGAGGTCGACTTCATCTCGGCCTCGTCGACATCGACCACATTCCCGCCACCGAAGTCGAAATGAATCGGTTTCTGCTCGTTGGGCGCAGTGTGCGTCCAGAGGTACACGGTTACTGTGTTGGCGGAAACCCACTTACAGGTATGCAGCAAGTCCGGGGTCCCATGAACCAGTTCGCCGATCGATAGTTTCAAGGTGATGGTGTCGACCACCGCACAAGGGTCGTGCCGTGCCAGCGAACCACGAAAGTTCTGCAGCTGCGGCACTTTGACAGTGAGGTTGCGAGCCAGCTCTGCCGCGGCTTCGTCCGAGATTCGGCAAAGTTCGTCGGCCGATCCCTGGCGCGCGGCCCCCACACGGACGACGATTCCGAACTGCGGGTCGGCGGCAGCGGGCGACAACGCCCGGTCGCACTGATTGTCCGCAGCCGCAGGGTTTTCGAGCACCGGAACTCCGCTGACCTTCCTGCTGCTGTCTCGAAATCCATCGATCCGCTCGACCGCCACGGTGATCGAATACCCACCCGCGGTCGCATTGCAGGATCCCCAATCGCCGAAGGCCGGCTTCCGCTCCCATTCCCCCAGGGAACCGACCAACGGATCGTTCATGGCGGCGCACACATCGATCGACCGCAGCTTGGTCATGTTGAACCCGGCAAGCGGGTTCGGTCTACCGGGGTCCGACCCGCCTCCGCTGAGCGCGACCGCACCGGTCACGGCCGCGCCGAGCAGAACCACCACTCCCATGAGCGCACCGATCAAGACCCGCTTGCGCTTGCGCCGATCCGATCGGTTCGGTGACCGTGCCTCGAGCTGCCGGAGTTTCTCATCGAAGCTCGGACCGGCCCCGGGGCTGGTGGTGTCGGCCGCGCCGACGATCTGCGTCGCTTCTGGATCGGTGAGCAGCGCAGACAGTTCCGCGCCCTGCGCGCGGATAGCCTTATGGACGGCGGCGGACCATGGATGTGCCTGGGGCGGAAGCGGTCCCAAAAAGTCGAGGATTTCCGCCGGGGTGGGGCGGGTTTGCGGGTCCTTGCGCAGACAGGGCTCGACGAGGTGACGCACCTCCGGCGCGAGGCCGCTGAGGTCGGGCTGGGTGTGCACGATGTTGTAGAGCGTGTGCGGCAGGGAAGATCCGGCGAAGGGGCTCTTGCCGCCCGCTGCCATCGCTAGAACAGCGCCGAGGGAGAAGATGTCGCTGGCGGGGGTCAGCGCCTCGGATTGCGCCTGTTCGGGCGACATAAAGGCAGGTGAGCCGATGATCGAGCCGGTGTGGGTCAGTTCGGATCGACCTTCGACGGCACGAGCTATACCGAAGTCGATAACACGCGGACCATCCTCGGCGAGGATAACGTTGGCGGGCTTGAGATCTCGATGGATCAACCCGACGCCGTGAATCGCGTGCAATGCGGAGGCAAGGCCGACGGCGAGGGTCCGCACTTGCGCAGATAATAGCGGCCCATGGTCTTGCACCGCCTTGTCCAAGGGCACACCGGGTACGAAAATCGATGCAAGCCAAGGTGTTTCAGTTTCGATGTCGAAGTCGATCACGGCCGCGGTGAAAGCGCCCGATACACGCGCCGAGGTTTGCACCTCGCGTCGGAAGCGCGGCAGGAAGTCCCCTTCGGTAATCAGGTGCGCGTGCACCTGTTTGATCGCGACCAAGCGGCCATCGGGCCCGACGCCGAGTAGCACCCGCCCCATGCCACCGGCACCGAGCTGCCCCAGCAGTCGGTATCTGCCGATCCGGACGGGGTCACCGGGCTGCAGCTGCGTCACCATCAGGATTTCCTCAATCTGTCGACAACCCCACGGAGTACCGATTCAGTTGCGGCACAGGCAGCCTCGACGGCCGTTCGATCTGCGGGCACGACCATCACGGTGATCAACTCCCCCCGATCTTCGATGGTCGGGCGTACCAGGTGAATTGTTGTGCAGACGCCACTGCTGGTGGTGATGCGCGTCGCGGCGAGACCGCCCAGCTTGCCACCGTCCACCACGAGGTTGCTATACCTCGAATTGTCGTCGACCCGTGGTTGCTCATCCGTCCGGACAGTGATGAGGCCGAAATTAGTGGCCATCCATGAGCAGGTGTGTACGTTTTCCGGCGACGGCTCGGCTGTCGATCCCATCGTGGCTGCAATAACCGTTGGATCGACCGATGTGCAGGGGTCCATCGGCACAACCGACTGCTTCGGCGGACTGATGCGCGGTGGATCGGTTGCTAATCGCGTGACAACAGCTTTAAGGGCCTGCGCGGCCAACTCACAGACATCCCCGTCCGCCAGACCGATCTTCACCTCGACACCGACAAATGGTTTGGCGCGAAGCGCGATACCGCGGGCGCACGACTGCGTTTCGGTTGTTGTATCGAGTACCGATTTGCCCGCAACGGAGGTGCCGGTTTCGTTGCGCGATCCCGCAAGTACGGTCCCAACGCCGACCGTCATAGCGGGCTTCTTGCCGTCAGCGGTCGCGAACTGTGTACTGCAGACCGAGGAATTCGTCAGCTTGGGTTTTAGCGGTTGGCCAAGGCCACCGACTACATCGGAGCCGAGCAGTTTGCAGGAGTCGACCAGCCGCAGTTGATCATCGGATAAATCGAGAGACTTGTTCGCCAGCGGATCGGGTGTGGGCTCGGTGCGAGTGACTAGCACCGCCGTGGTCGCGCCTGCCACCAGCAGCGTCACCGCGGTCGCGACAATTGCCCATCGAGGCGGACGCCTTCGCTTTTCGGGATCGGTGACCCGCCCGTCCAGCGCCACCCACCGTTGCGCATCGGCCCGCGCCTGCGCGATCTGTTGCCGGACTCCGCCCGACCAGCTGGATTGGGCGGTCACTGCGTCGACCGATTCGAGCAGCTGAGCGGGCGTCGGGCGATAGGCGGGGCGCTTATCGAGGCACGCATCGAGCACCGGGCGCAATATTGTCGGCACTCGGCTCGTGTCGGCCCGGTTGTGTACTACGTTGTACAAGGTCTGCGGCGGCGACGCCCCGAGGAATGGGCTCTGTCCGGTCGCAGCGAACAAGAGCATGGCACCGACGGAGAAAACATCACTGGCGGCGGTGAGCTGTCGGCCTTCGGCCTGTTCCGGTGACATGAACGCGGGCGATCCGACTACCGAGCCGGTGCTGGTGAGCTGGGGATCACCCTCCAACGCCCGCGCAATTCCGAAGTCGATGACCCGCGGACCATCCTCGGCGAGCAGCACATTGCTGGGTTTGAGGTCGCGGTGCACCATGCCCACACGATGGATTTCCATGAGTGCCGACGCCAGGCCCGCGGTGAGCAATCGGAGTCCGCCCAGCGGCAGCGGGCCGAATTGGTCGACCGCGGCGCGCAGGGATGGGCCCGGTACGAACACCGAGGCCAGCCACGGCTCGGCGGCGTCGGGGTCGGCATCCATGACCGCGGCGGTATAGGCACCGGTGACGCGCTGTGATGCCTGGACCTCGAGGCGGAAGCGGGCGCGGAATTCCGGGTTCTGCGCCAGGTGGCGGTGAATCATCTTGACCGCGACGAGGCGTCCGTCCGGCGATCGCCCGAGCAGCACTCGCCCCATCGCCCCCTGCCCGATTACACCGAACAAGCGATGGCGGCCTACCGTGCGAAGATCATGTGGCCCTAGTGATTTCAACCCCGCCCCTCCCCTCGGCCCTGCCCGGGATAGTACCGGCGAGATCGCCGATCGTCCCGCGGCGCAGCGCTCAGGCGAAGCTTTTGCCGCGTTCGGCCAAGGCGGTGCGGAGTTTGACGATGGCGGTCGGGCCGACGCCGTGCAGGGCGGCGACGTCGCGTTCGGTCCAGCTGGTCAGGTCGGCCAGGTGCTGGATTCCGGCGGCGGCCAGGGCGCGTTCGGCGGGTTTGCCGAGTTTGGCGGGCAGGTCGGAGTCGGGGCCACTGGTCACCGGCCATCACCTCTCATCGAATCGCTGCGCGGCACTCATTGCCCGTCCTGCTCGGCGGGACCGGCAAGTGAGAGTAGAGGCGGCTCGACGCGAGGGTGTGACGTACGCCCCGTAAAGTCGTCTCAGAACAGCAGCGTAAAAGAACGCGGCACACCGTGCAGCGCGAGGAGCACCAGTGTCACTCGATCAGCCACTCGCCCCGCTTCCCCAGGAGGGCATGGGGTTTGCGTCGGCGTGGCCCATCCGGGCTGGCGATGTAGATCCGTACAACCGGCTGCGGTTCGACGCAGTCGCACGCTATCTGCAAGACATTGCCTGGGAGCAGCTGCAGCAGACGAATCTGCATACGACCGATCCGACCTGGATCGTGCGTCGCACGGTCATCGACGTCATCCGGCCGATCCTGTGGCCCGACAAGGTGCGGCTGCTGCGGTGGTGTTCGAGCATGTCCACCCGGTGGACGAATATGCGGGTCCGGGTCACCAGCGCCAACGGCGGATTGATCGAGACCGAGGGCTTCTGGATCAATATCAGCGAGTCCAACAACATGCCAGCGCGGATCAGCGATGAGGGCCTGGCCTATCTGGCACAGACCACCAATGAGCACCGCCTGCGCTGGCGGCCCTATCTCACCGACGCCACACCGCCGGAATCGGATACCGATATGCCGTTCCCGGTGCGGGCCACCGATATCGACCAGTACAACCATGTCAACAATGCCTGCTACTGGCAGGCGGTGGAACAGTTCCTGGTCGAGTACCCCAAGCTGGTCGCGGGCCCGCATCGCGCGGTGATCGAGTATGTGGCGCCGGTGCTCGCTCGTCAGCACGTCACGGTGCGCAGCCGCTTCGAGCCGGGCGACCGCTCCGGGCGGCCGGTACTGCGGTTGTGGTTCGTCGTCGGCGGCATCACCACCACGGTCGTGCGCATCATGCCCCTGTAAGACAAACCGGCTCCGTTCACTCGAAACGGAGCCGGTCTCGCCGATTCAGCCGCGCGCGGCCTTGAGCAGGTCCTCGCGAGTGGTGAATTTGACCCGCGGACGTCCCGCGGCCTTGCCCGCGGACTTCTCCGCCGTATCGATGGCCTTCCACCCCGCACGGTCGACCAGATCGGCCTGCCGCTGCGCGATCAGCGCCTTCAGCGCGGCCCGATCGGCCTGTGGCGCACCGAGTTTGCCGGTGCTGAAGTCGGCGATCAGCAGCTCGACGGTCTCCTCGGAGTCGATGCGGTTGGACCCGATGACACCGCGCGGACCACGCTTGATCCAGCCGCTCACATAGACACCGGGCAGCGGGATACCGTCTTCGCCGATTACCCGCCCGTGCTCATTGGGAATGACCGCGCGACGCTCGTCGAACGGCAGATCCTTGATCGGTTCGCCCTTGTAGCCGATGGAACGCAGCACCAGCCCGGTCTCGAGGGTTTCGGTGCGATCGGTCGTGCGCGCCACCAATTGGCCGTTCTCGCTGACCAATTCGTTGTGCGCGAACTCCACCGACTCGACGTGATCGGTACCGTGCAATGCGGTCGGCGAGGCCAGGTAGCGGAAGACGATCCGCTTGTTCGCCGGATCGCGGGGCGCCGCCGCGAACTCCTCGGCGAGGGTGTACTTGAGCTGCAGCGACGGCTCGACCTCCGGATCGTCGAGCAGCGCCTGGCTGGCCGGGTCGAGGGCGAGGTCGGCCTCGTCGACGACGATATCGACGCCCTTCAGATGTGCGAGCGCCAGGAACTCCGGCGAGGTGTAGGCCGCTTGCAGCGGACCACGCCTGCCGAGCACGACCACCTCGCGGATATTGCTGGCGCGCAGCGCATCCAGGGCATAGTCGGCGATATCGGTCTTGGCGAGTTCGTCCGGATCCACCGTCAGCACACGGGCGACATCGAGGGCGACATTGCCGTTGCCGACGATCACCGCGCGCTCGGCGGATAGGTCGAAGTGCCGGTCCGCGAAGTCGGGGTGGCCGTTGTACCAGGCGACGAACTCGGTCGCCGAATGGCTGCCCGGCAGATCCTCACCGGGCACGCCGAGATGGCGGTCGGCGGATGCGCCGACGGCATAGATGACCGCGTGGTGATGGGCCAGCAGTTCCTCGTGCGTGATGTGCGTACCGACCTCCACGTTGAGGTAGTACTGCAGCGTCTCGCGACGGAACGCCGATTCGAACATGCCCGAGACCGTCTTGGTGCCCGGGTGGTCGGGGGCGACACCCGCGCGCACCAGCCCCCACGGCGTGGGTAGCCGGTCGAACATCTCGACCTCGACATCGCAGCGCCGCAGCAGTTCGTCGGCGGCGTAGCAGGCAGCCGGCCCCGCGCCGACGATGGCGACGCGTAGCGTGCCGAGCTCCTTGGGCGGACGTGGGGGCGTGACGATCGGATCGAAGTTCGATTCGAGCGGATGCCGTTGGAAGTAGGCGGCATTGATGTCACGGAACCTGGCCAGCGACGCGGTCAGATCATCCTCGGAGAAGATGGCCTCAACCGGGCACGCGTCGACGCAGGCACCGCAGTCGATACAGGTGTCGGGATCGATGTAGAGCATTTCGGTGGTCGCGAACTCCGGCTGATCCGGGGTAGGACGAATGCAATCGACCGGGCACTCGGTGACGCAGCTGGCGTCGTTGCAACAACGCTGCGTGATTACGTAGGCCATATTGTGCAGATCCTCGAAAATGTACGTGGGTTGTAGCCACCCAAGGGGGTCAGGTGTGGGCGGGAGCGTCACCGCCGCGGAGCCTGCGGAGGGTGCCCCAGGGGGCGCCGCGTTGTGATGCCGCTTTCAGTTTGCCTCGAGTGTGGCCGAGGCCTCTGTTCCCCTAGGCCTTACCGTATCTGCATGGTGCGGACTCTGATCCTCATGCGGCACGGTAAATCGGCCTACCCCGACGGTATCTCCGATCACGAGCGCCCGCTCGCGCCACGCGGTCGGCGCGAGGCCGGCCTGGCCGGACAGTGGTTGCGCGATACCCAGCCACCGATCGATGCGGTGCGCTGCTCGACCGCCACGCGCACGCGCGAGACCCTGGCCGCCACCGGCGTCACCGCGCCGGTGGTCTATGAGGCGGGCATCTATGAGGCGTCGCCGCGCACGCTCATCGAGTTGATCCAGCTCAGCGATGACGATGTCGCGACGCTGCTGGTGATCGGGCACGCACCCGGAATGCCGTGGACGGCATGGGAGTTGGCGAGCAACCGGGATTCGGATCCGGCGATCGAGCTCAGCAGGAAATTCCCCACCTCGGCACTCGCGGTGCTCGAATTCGAGCGGCCGTGGGCGCAGGTGGACGAGGGCACCGGCGATCTGGTGCGCTTCCACATCCCGCGCTGAGCACGGACTCGGCGTCGTCAGCGCAGTAGTTTGCCGCCGACGACCACGACGACGCCGAGGACGACGAGCAGGACGAACGCGGCGAATCCGCCGAGCAGCCACCACACGACGCCGAGCGCCAGTACGAACGGCGCCACCGCGATGGCGGTGATCACCGGGCTTTCCTTGACCGTGGCCCAGGCCGCGCGGCCCCTGATCCGGTCGATGTCCTTACCTGGCATGTCACCAGGGTAGGTGCGAAAACCAGTTCTCGCCGTCGACCCGGTGGGATGCTCAGCAGATGGATTGGAAAATCGAACTGGTCGCCATTCCGGTGACCGATGTGGACCGTGCCAAGGATTTCTACACCAAGATCGGCTTCAACGCCGACCACGACCAGCGCGTCAACGAGAGCTTGCGCTTCGTCCAGCTGACTCCGCCCGGCTCCGGGTGTTCCATCTGCATCGGCGAGGGCATCACCGATGCCGCACCGGGCAGCGTCGTCGGCATGCAGATGGTCGTCGCGAGCGCCGAGGACGCATACCAGCAGCTGGTCGCGGTCGGTGTGGAGGCGTCGCCGGTAAAGGACCTCGGCTGGGGCCTGTTCACTTTCTTCGCCGATCCGGACGGGAACAAGTGGGCCGTGCAGGAGTTGCCAAGGCGCGACTGAATATCAACCCAACTGATCGAGCCGAATAGTAAGCGGACACGGTGAGGTGGTTGTATACGTGCCGGTCACCTCACCGTTGTCGACGTAACCCAGCTCCTCGGTCAGCGACAACGGAAGCAGACTCACAGGTGAGTCGAGATCGATGATCCAGTAGTGCGGAATCCCGGCATCGGCATAATCGACACGTTTGACCTTGTAGTCCATGCGCCGCGATCCGGGCGAGACGATCTCGATGACGGCGACTACACCGGATGCACGCAGAATCCCGCCCTCGGACTTGCGACGCTGTAGTTCGCTGCGCCGCACCAGCACCAAATCTGGCCGACGGACTGTCGCAGGCTCGTCCTCACCCGCCAATTCCAGATTGATATCCACCTCCGGAACAGCGACCAAGTCCGGAGGAAGCTGGTCGCGCACCTGGGAACCGAGATCGAGGCCCGCCAGCATATGCTCCGGCTCTGGCGACGGCGCCATGGTGAGGCTTCCCTCCTGCAATTCCAAGCGGAACTGATAGTCCTCGTGAAGGGCCAACCAGTCCTTTATCGTCAGCAGCCGTCGTGGTTCAGGAAGTGCCGTCACCCTCGCTCCTCAGCTCGCCCCACCCTGGTCGGCTCCAGTGTCCCACGCGAAGTGCAGGGTCGGTGGCAAGCGAATCCGCGCTTCGGCAGAATTGAGACTTGCTTGGAGTGCACTCCAGGTGGCTAACGTCGTTTGTGTTCATCGAGAAGGGCGAGTGCAGTGGGTGGAGCCGTAGGTCAGGTTGTCGGTGATCAGCAGGCCGTCGATATCGATCGGGAGAAGCCGCGGTATTCGATCGGGGAGGCGGCCGATCGGTCCGGACTCAGCCGCGACACGTTGCGGTGGTACGAGCGGATCGGGCTGATGAACTACATCGGGCGCGATCACGCCGGGAAGCGCCGGTTCAGCAATCGCGATCTGGAGTGGTTGGCATTGATCGGCAGGCTGCGCACCACCGGCATGTCGGTGGCCGACATGGTCCGCTACGCCGAATTGGTGCGGGAGGGGGAATCCACCGTGCCCGAGCGGCTGCAGATGTTCCGCAATACCCGCGCCGAGGTGCTCGCCAAGATCGACGAACTTCGCCAGACGGTGGCCGTGCTGGATTACAAGATCGACCTCTACGAGGGCAAGACCTCCGCCATCAAGCCGGCCGCACTCACACAACCATGTGAAGGGATCAAAATATGAGCTCGCTTCCGACCGCGGCCTTGGGTGCCAGCGGCATCCAGGTGGGCACACAAGGCCTGGGCTGCATGGGAATCAGCGAATTCTATGGCCCATCGGACCTGACCGAATCGCGGGCGACCCTGGATCGCGCACTGGAACTGGGTGTCACGCTGTTCGATACCGCCGACGTGTACGGCTCGGGTCATAACGAAGAATTCCTGAGCGATTTCGTACGAGCCAACCGCGACCGGGTGGTCCTCGCCACCAAGTTCGGCATCGCCCGCAAGGCCGACGATCCCACCTACCGCGGCGTCGACAACTCCCCCGAATACATTCGCAAAGCGGTCGATGCCAGCCTGCGCCGTCTCGGCATCGACACCATCGACCTGTACTACATGCACCGTCGCGATCCGGCGGTCCCGATCGAGGAATCGGTCGCCACCATGGCCGAACTCGTCGCGCGGGGCAAGGTGCGGGCGCTGGGCCTGTCCGAGGTGACCGGCAACGAACTGCGCGCGGCCCATGCGGTGCATCCGATCGCGGCCGTGCAGTCCGAATGGTCGCTGTTCTCCCGGGATGTCGAGCGCAGCGCGGTACCCACCGCCGCCGAACTCGGCGTCACATTCGTGCCGTACTCGCCGCTGGGTCGTGGATTCCTCACCGGATCCTTCGCCGCAGCCGGCGAATTGACCGATGGCACGGACTTCCGGCACCGGCAACCGCGCTTCTCCGGCGATAACGCGGCGCACAATGTCGAACTGCTCGCACCGCTGCGCGCCATCGCGGACGCCCGCGGCATCTCGCTCGCCCAGGTGGCATTGGCGTGGGTGCACGCTCAGGCGGGTGTGCACGGGCTGACGGTGGTCCCGATTCCGGGCACCCGCAGCCGCACCCGGCTCGCCGATAACGTTGCCGCCGCGACCATTTCGCTCACCACCGAGGAATTGGCCACGCTGGACCCGATCGCCGACAAGGTGGCCGGAGACCGCTACGCGGATATGTCCTTCAGCTCCGCCAGCCGGGAATGACCGCGCGGAGCGACTGCGCTCAGGTTGCCCGAGTAGCACAACACATCAGGAGTCATCGGTGTCCACACTGACACTCAATGTCCGGTTCACCGCCAAACCCGGTCACGAGACCGAGTTGCGCGAAACGCTCGAGGATATGGTCGCGCCGACGCTCGCCGAGCCAGGTTGTCTGGCCTACGAGCTGTACCTGCACCCGAGCGATCCGAGCCGTGTGGTGCTGCTCGAGGAGTGGGTCGACGTGGCGGCGCTCGCGGCGCATTTCGAAACGCCGCATCTGAAGGAGTGTGCCGCCGCATTGGCGGAGATCCTGCTCGAGCCGATGCAGGTCCGGCGGTTCAACGACGTCGGCTGAGCCGGCACGGCACCCGATCACACCCAACGCAGCACGGCGATCCGGACCGCAGTCCGGGCATATCGCCGTGCTGCTCTACTATCCGGACCTATGGAGTCTCCAGGCGGGCGTGTGTTCATGGATAAGCAGACCCCGGAAGCGTTTCGAGCACTGAACACCGTGGCCAGCACGGTCCGCGCGGCGGGTGCCGCGGCCGGACTGGACCGCAAGCTCATCGAATTGATCAACCTGCGCGTGTCGCAGATCAACGGCTGCGCCTACTGCCTCGACGTGCACCATCGCGCGGCCGTCGCGGCCGGTGCCACCGAGCGCGAACTCGCCGTACTGCCCGCATGGGACCGCACCGAGCTGTACACACCTCAGGAACGGGCCGCGCTGGCACTGGCCGAACTCAGCACCACGCTGCCGGATGAGGCGACGATGGACCGTGAGTACGCTCGGGCCCGGGAGCATTTATCCGATGATCAGGTCTCGGCGATCCTCTGGATCGCCACCACGATCGGCGCGTTCAACCGGGTGTCCATCCTCAGCAAGCACCCGGTGCGCCCGCGGAAGGAGAAGCCGACCATGACCGAACCGACGCCCGAGAGCAAGGTCGTCCGCAACGACGAGAAGAACCGCTACGAGGTGTTCTTCGGCGGTGACCTGGCCGGGTTCAGCGAATACGAGGAGCGCGATGACGAGACGGTGTTCATCCACACCGAAATCGATGGCGCGTTCTCCGGTAAGGGCCTCGGCAGCATCCTGGCCAAGAACGCGGTCGAGGATGTGATCGCGCGCGGCCGGGTGATCCGGGCGCTGTGCCCGTTCATCAAGGCCTACCTCGAGAAGCATCCGCAGTACGACGAGCATGTGGTCGGCAAGGGTGTCACGCGGTGAGTGATCTCGACCCGCATCCGGAGGAGGCGGTCTGCGAGGCGTCGCCGGGTCCGGGACCGGTCGCGGAGTTCTATCCGGCGCGCGAGGTCCCACTCGGCGGTGTGCGCGGCGTCTACGTGGAACGCGTACTGCCGCAACGTGATCTGCCGACCGTCGGCGCCTGGTGCTTCCTCGATCATTTCGGCTCGCCAACGGTCACCAAGACGGGTGCGTCGCCGGATATCGACCCGCATCCGCATATCGGACTACAGACGGTGACCTGGCCGTTCGACGGACGGATCCGCCATCGCGATTCGATCGGCTCCGATGTGGAGATCGAACCGGGTCAGCTGAACCTGATGACCTCCGGCCGCGGCATCGCCCATTCCGAATACGGCGTCGCCGGTGCGCACGCCGGGCACGGGCTGCAACTGTGGATCGCATTACCCGGCCACAGCCTCGGCATCGATGCGCATTTCGAGCAGCATCGCGACCTGCCGGTCTACCAGGCCCCCGGAGTGCGGGCCATCGTCCTGATCGGCGCCTTCGCCGGACTCACCTCACCCGCCAAGGCATATACGCCGATCGTCGGCGCGGACGTGCGGATCGAGCCCGGCACCGATACCACCGTCGCCCTCGATCCCGATTTCGAGCACGCACTCATGGTGATCGAGGGCGACCTCACGGCCGCCGACACCGAAATCGCCGCTGGCCCACTGCTCTATCTGGGCACCGGCCGCGACGAACTGCGTCTCACCAGCACCGAGGGCGCCCACTTCGCGCTGATCGGTGGCGAACCGTTCGGCGAAGAACTGGTGATGTGGTGGAATTTCGTCGGCCGCAGCCACGAGGACATCGTGGCGGCCCGAAATGATTGGGAGAAGCACGATCTCGACCGTTTCGCCGATATCGCGGGCCACACTCCGGAACAGCGCATCCCGGCCCCGCCATTGCCGGGTCTGCATCTGAAGCCGCGCAAGCGCCGAATCGGCCGGGCCAGAACCTGATTCCGAGGCACCGACGCGCGGCCCCGGTGAAATTAGCGGCATGACCCTCTTCTGATACAGATCACAAAACGGTAACTTGGTGGGCAACCGAAACGGACATTCCACTCGGGTGGCGCGACGAGAAGAGCACGATGAGGATCTCCACTATTACCGCGACGGCACTGCTGGCTCTGGCAACCACGACGATCGGAGCCAGTGTCGTGCACGCGGAACCCACACCGCCCGTGGCGAATTCGACCGCTGACGCACCACTGGACCTGCAGGGCGTATTCCAGCAGATCGGCTATCACGTCACGGCCGCCGAGAACCGCCACGCCGTGGTGGCCACCATTTCGGAGGGTCGCTGGGATCTGGTCCGGGAGAACAAGGTCATCTCGCTGACCGACCACAACGGACAGGTCGTCGCCGCGCTGCCGACCGCGCTGAATATCGGCGGACACCGGATTGATCTGGCCCCGACCATCGAAGAGGCGGGTACCCGGCTGTCGCTGACGCCCATCAGCCAGACGGACGGGCCGGTGCGCGATGTCAGCACCCAGGAGCGCTTCTTCGGTGCGATCGAGAAGTCGATGCCGCAGGTCCTGACCGGCGCTGCCATCGGTGCGGCCATCGGGTTCGTACTCGGATTCCCTCTCGGCCTTTTCGTGATCGACGTGGTCACCGTTCCGATCACCACCGTGGTCGGTGGCGTCATCGGCGCGTTCGCGGGTCTGTCGGCGGGCGGTGGTGAGCCCGCGATCCAGGCCGCGATGGACTATTTCAACGTCAATCCCTGAGCACCGTAATCGACTGCGGAGCTGGGTGATTCACCCGTCGTGGGCGGGCAGCAGAAGCTGCGTGCCGATGACCCGCAACAGATCCAGCTTCTCCGCCGCATCGGTACCCGGACGGGGCAGGTAGACCAGCAGTCGCTGTGCCTCGTTCGGGGTGAGCAGGGTTTCGCAGATCGTATCGATCAGCCCGACCTCGGGATGCAGGATCCGCTTGGTGTCGGAGATCCGCACCGCCACTTCGTGTTCGTTCCAGAGCCGGTCGAATTCCGCACTCGCGGCACGCAATCGGCTCACGAATTCGGTGACATCGGCATCGCCGGAACGACGAGCGGCGGTCGCGCGCAGGTCCGCGACATGCTTGCGGCCCAGCCGATCCCAGTCCTCCGCCGGGAAGATGGCCCGCGACGACGGGTCGGTGAACCACCGCCAGGCGTAGAACCGATCCCAGCCACGGCGATTCCCGTGATCACCGACGAGCAGCGTGTGCATCCGGTTCTGCACCAAGACCTCACCGAGGTCGGTGATGACGGTGGCCGCGGTGTCGTCCAGCTTCGCCAACACATGCATGATCCCGGGACCGACGTGCTTATCCGCGAACTCGCGCCCGGGCGGGGTGTGGTCGCACAGGTGGTAGAGGTGGTCGCGTTCGTCATTGCTGAAGCGCAGTGCCCGCGCCAGCGCGGCGAGCACCTGCGTGGACGGCCGCGGGCCACGCGACTGCTCCAAGCGGGTGTAGTAGTCGGTCGACATGCCCGCGAGCAGGGCGACCTCGTCCCGGCGCAGGCCGGGTGTGCGGCGGCGGACCCCCGGCGGCAGCCCGACATCGGCAGGCGTCAGCTGTTCCCGGCGCCTGCGCAGGAAATCGGCCAGTTCGGAACGGTCCATGTCACCACTGTCCCGCAATACCCGCCGCCGAGCCAGGGATCGCCGATCCCCCGATAAGCGATCTCTGCCGCACCCCTTTCCCAGGGGTCACGCTTGAACCATGACGACATCGAAGATCACCACCGATACCGAACTCGGCAAAACCGGCCCTACGATCAGCCGCATCGGACTCGGCGCCATGGGCATGTCCGGCATATACGGCGCCGCCGACGACACCGAATCGATCGCGACCGTCCACGCCGCCCTGGACTCGGGCGCAAATCTCATCGATACCGGCGACTTCTACGGCGCCGGCCATAACGAGATGCTGATCGGCAGGGCAATCGCCGAACGTCCTCGCGAGGATGTCGTACTCAGTGTGAAGTTCGGCGCGCTGCGCGGACCGGGCGGCACCTGGGGCGGCACCGATAACCGACCCGTCGCACTGCGCAATTTCCTCATCTACAGCCTGCAGCGCCTCGGCGTCGATTACATCGACATCTACCGGCCCGCTCGACTGGACCCGAGCGTTCCGATCGAGGACACCATCGGTGCCATGGCCGAACTCGTCGAGGCGGGCTACATCCGGCACATCGGGCTGTCCGAGGTCGGTGTGGATACCATCCGCCGGGCCGCGGCCGTACATCCGATCGCGGATCTGCAGATCGAATACTCGCTGATCTCACGCGGTATCGAGGCCGAAATCCTGCCCGTGACACGGGAACTCGGCATCGGAATCACCGCGTATGGCGTGCTGTCACGCGGACTGCTGAGCGATTCGGTGCGCCAGGGCGCGACCTTCGCCCCCACCGATTTCCGTGCGCACAGCCCACGCTTCCAAGGGGAGAATCTCGACCAGAACCTCGAATTGGTCGATGCGCTCGCGAAGATCGCGGCGGCGAAGGATGTTTCGCTCGCGCAGCTGGCCATTGCCTGGGTGCTGACCCGGGGCGCGGATATCGTACCGATCCTCGGCGCGCGCACCCGCGAACGCTGGTCGGAATCCCTTGGCGCACTGGATGTCCAGCTCAGCGCCGAGGAGCTGGCCAACATCGAGGCCGCGGTGCCCGCGGATCGGATCGCGGGTGAGCGCTACGCGGCCGCGCAGATGGCGCTGCTGGACAGCGAGCGCTGATCCGGCCGGGAGGGCGGCTCCGCCGCCCTCCCGACTACGGCCTGTCCGATCTCCGCGGTCACTTCCTCCTGGGACGGATGACCGCGGTGAAAGCCGATGCGGCGACCGACTTTCCGGTGTTGTCGGTAATGTCCACCGGGACCGCCAATTCGACATCGACCCGCGCCGCGATATCGGCGCGCACTCGCTCGAGCGTTTCGGCGGACAACTCGCAGGTCGCGCGGAACGGGCCCGCCGCGCCCCTGGCCCGGGCCAGATATTCGATCCGGCCGTCGCGAGCCACGATGAACGTCTCACCCATCAGATCGACGATGCCCGAGACCGACGCACCCATCGCCGCGGTCTCGGCCAGGCCGAACAGCACCGCGGCGTGCAGATCACCGTTGTGGTTGAGGTGTTCGGGCTTGGGCGCGATCGTCACGACATTGCGGCCCGCGCCGAACTCGGCCCCCTCGATCCCGGCGTACTGGATAAACCCGAGCTTCTGAAAACCGGCCATCACCGGCTCGCCCATGGCTGCGCTGTCCATCGCATCTCCCACCAAACTGAAACGTGTTCTATTTTCATACCTCGGCGGTGCGCGGTTGTCCACAGTTCTCGCTCGGGTGGCGCAGTGCAGCGGTCAGTACGAGGACGAACTCGTCAGCGTGACGACGAGATAGCCGACCGCGAGAACCGCACAGACAACATTGGCAACGGTGGCGGCGATCGCCCAGGCCCGCGCCTTCTTGGACGCATCCAACGCACCCGCGAAATCCCCGCTGTGCCACTTCGAATGCACCTGCGCACCAAAGACAATCGATACGATGCCGAGCACGGACCCCACCATGCAGGTGAGCGTCCCGATAATGGTGGCCCCGATCGCCCAACCCAGATGAGCGGGCGGCTCCGCCGGCGGATATCCATACCCCGGCGGCGGGCCATATCCAGGCTGGTTGGTGGGGTAGCCGTAACCGCCTGTCTGTTGCCCATCAGTCATGGCAGTGATCCCGTCTCGAAGTCGAGCCCGGCATTTCCGGCCGGACCCGGGCCGAGGCGTTACCAGCGTACGAACCGGGCCCACACCGCGCACCACAGCCCAGCATCGAGTGGACTAGCGGTGATACGACCGGGGCAGCCGGTATCCGCGTTCCGCGAGTATGGCGCGCAATAGATCCGGACGGTTGGTGATCAGCCCGTCCACGCCACGATCGACCAGCGCGGTCATGGTGGCGCGATCGTCCACCGTCCACGGCACCACGGTCATACCGCGCTCATGCCCGGCGCGGCCGGTTTTCGAAATACGCCCGATGCACTTCCATCGCAACCAGCCGGTCAGAGAGCATCGACCAGAATGACCTGCACGATGATCTGTATGAGTAGCGGTCCTGTTTCGACCAGGTTGTAGAAGATGGTCACGCCGCCGATATCCCACTCGTAGGCATCCGGGATCTCGTCTCCGCCCGCTCGGAAGGGAATAGCACCCTTGGCAAGCGGAAGCGGGTCGTCGAGCAGGTCGAGCAGCGCCAAGCGGACTCGAACGCGAAGCACGTCGGGCAGTTCGTGAACCTGTTGCTCGGCTCGCGGGCTGACCTCGATCAGAACTCTACGGCCGGTCAAAGACGTCGTCCCGCTGCAAGTCCTCATGAGTCAGGGTTCGAAATGAACCGGGATCGGCAGCGAACTGGGCCATTCCGTCGCGGATCTGTGCGGCAACCTCGGTTCTGCGCTGCTCTGCACGCAAGCGGCGCAGTTCTTCGCGTTCAGCTTTGAGCTGCTGATACTCGCTGAGGCTCACGATCACCTCGACGATCCCGTCGGGACCCGTGATCACGCGATGCGGGTCACCGGCTGGCAGTGGGCTAGCGGGCGGCATCTGCCCATAGTAGGCGGCGACCTGCGTCCGTGGCTCTGATCCTGGTCACGGCGGAGAGGACCTGGACAATGCGAACGGCCCCCGCTCCGGATGGGAGCGGGGGCCGCATGCTGTTACCGGGTCAGCGGTAGTCGCTGAAACCGTAATCGTCGAGCGGGACCGCGGCGCCGGTGGTGGTGCCGAAGCTGTCCGGGCTGTAGTAGGTGTCGTCGTAGGACGGCACCGCGTACGCCGCGGCACGAGCCTCTTCGGTCGGCTGGACCTGGATGTTGCGGTAGCGGTTGATACCGGTACCGGCCGGGATCAGCTTGCCGATGATCACGTTTTCCTTGAGGCCGATGAGCTTGTCCGAGCGGCAGTTGATGGCCGCGTCGGTCAGAACTCGGGTGGTCTCCTGGAAGGATGCCGCCGAGAGCCACGAATCGGTCGCCAGCGACGCCTTCGTGATACCCATCAGCACCGGGCGACCCGCCGCGGGCTCGCCGCCCTCGGCGACGACCCGACGGTTGGAGGCCTCGAACTCGGCGCGCTCGGTGAGCGAGCCGGGCAGGAACTCCGTGGCACCGGAATCGATGATCGTCACGCGACGCAGCATCTGGCGCACGATGACCTCGATGTGCTTGTCGTGGATCGACACACCCTGCGAGCGGTAGACCTCCTGGACCTCGTGGACCAGGTGGATCTGCACCTGACGGGGGCCCATCACGCGCAGCACCTCATGCGGATCCGCCGCGCCTTCCAGCAGCTGCTGGCCGACCTCGACGTGGTCACCATCGGAGAGCAGACGCTCGGTGCCGTCGTCGTGCTTGAACACACGCAGACGCTGACGCTTCGAGAGCTTGTCGTAGACAACCTCTTCGCCACCGTCATCCGGGATGATGGTGATCTTGTAGAAGCGATCGTCGTCCTCGAGCCGCACCCGACCCGAGACCTCCGCGATGGGCGCCTTGCCCTTGGGCACACGAGCCTCGAAGAGCTCCTGCACACGGGGCAGACCGCCGGTGATGTCGTCACCCGCGACACCACCCTGGTGGAAGGTACGCATGGTCAGCTGGGTACCGGGCTCACCGATGGACTGCGCGGCGACGATACCGACGGCCTCACCGATATCCACCAGCTTGCCGGTCGCCATCGAGCGGCCGTAGCAGGTGGCGCAGACGCCGGTGCCGGTGGTGCAGGTCAGCACGGAGCGGACCTTCACATCGGTGATACCGGCGTCGAGCAGTGCCTCGATGGCCGGGTCGCCGAGGTCGGCGCCCTTCTCCACGATGACATTGCCCTTCGCGTCGATCGCATCGGCCGCGAGCGTCCGCGCGTAGGCGGAGGTCTCCACGTGCGCGTCCCGGATCAGCGTGCCGTCGAGCTGCTTCTCCGCGATCGGCACCAGGATGCCGCGCTCGGTGCCACAGTCGTGCTCGCGCACGATGACGTCCTGCGAGACGTCCACCAGACGACGGGTCAGGTAACCCGAGTCGGCGGTGCGCAGCGCGGTGTCGGCCAGACCCTTACGGGCACCGTGGGTGTTGATGAAGTACTCCAGAACCGTCAGGCCCTCACGGAAGGAGGACTTGATCGGCCGCGGGATGAACTCACCCTTCGGGTTGGTAACCAGACCCTTCATACCGGCGAGGGTACGAGTCTGGGTGAAGTTACCGGTCGCGCCCGAGTCGACGATCGTGATGATCGGGTTGTCGGCCGGGTAGTGCGCACGCAGCGCCTTACCGACCTCTTCGGTTGCTTCCTGCCAGATCTTGACCAGGGCGTTGTTGCGCTCCTGGTGGTCGAGAGCACCACGCTGGTACTTCTTCTCGATCTGATCGGACTGCGCCTCGTAGCGCTCCATGATCTCGGTCTTCTCCGGCGGAACGAGCACGTCCGACATCGAGACCGTCACGCCGGAACGGGTGGCCCAGTAGAAGCCGGCGTCCTTGAGCTTGTCGACGGTCTGCGCGACCACGATCATCGGGTAGCGCTCGGCCAGATCGTTGATGATCGTGGCCTGACGCTTCTTCGGCATCTGCTCGTTGATGAACGCGTAGTCCGCCGGGAGCAGCTCGTTGAACAGCACACGACCAAGGGTGGTCTCGGCAATCCACGCGTCGCCGCGGCTCCAGCCGTCCGGGAACTGCTCCGTCTCGACGGCCTTCGGCGGACGCTGGTCGGTGAGCCGCACCTTGATCAGCGAACGCACGGTGAGCTCACCGCGGTCCACCGCCATCTGCGCCTCGGCGGGCGAGGAGTACACGCCCTGTTCCGGTGCGTCCTTGGTGGCCTCCTGGTACTCGCCCTTCGCGCCCTGTTCCAGGCGGGTCAGGTAGTACAGGCCGGTCACCATGTCCAGACGCGGCATGGCCAGCGGTCGACCCGAGGCGGGCGACAGGATGTTGTTCGAGGACAGCATCAGGATGCGGGCCTCGGCCTGCGCCTCCGCGGACAGCGGCAGGTGCACGGCCATCTGGTCACCGTCGAAGTCGGCGTTGAACGCCTCACAGACCAGCGGGTGCAGCTGGATGGCCTTACCTTCGACCAGCTGCGGCTCGAAGGCCTGGATGCCGAGGCGGTGCAGGGTGGGCGCACGGTTCAGCAGCACCGGGTGCTCGGCGATGACCTCTTCGAGGACATCCCACACCTGGGGCCGCTGCCGCTCGACCATCCGCTTGGCGGACTTGATGTTCTGCGCGTGGTTCAGGTCGACCAGACGCTTCATCACGAACGGCTTGAACAGCTCCAGCGCCATCAGCTTGGGCAGACCGCACTGGTGCAGCTTCAGCTGCGGACCGACCACGATGACCGAACGGCCCGAGTAGTCGACGCGCTTACCGAGCAGGTTCTGGCGGAAACGCCCCTGCTTACCCTTGAGCAGGTCGCTCAGGGACTTCAGCGGGCGGTTACCCGGACCGGTGACCGGACGGCCGCGGCGGCCGTTGTCGAACAGCGCGTCCACCGACTCCTGCAGCATCCGCTTCTCGTTGTTGACGATGATCTCGGGCGCACCCAGATCGATCAGTCGCTTGAGGCGGTTGTTGCGGTTGATCACGCGGCGGTACAGGTCGTTCAGGTCGGAGGTGGCGAAGCGGCCACCATCGAGCTGAACCATCGGGCGCAGCTCCGGCGGGATCACCGGAACGGCGTCGAGCACCATGCCCATGGGCGAGTTGCCATTGGCCTGGAAGGCCGCGACAACCTTGAGCCGCTTGAGCGCGCGCAGCTTCTTCTGGCCCTTGCCGGAGCGAATGGTCTCGCGCAGCGAATCGGCTTCGGCATCGATGTCGAAGTTCTCCATCAGCTTCTGGATGGACTCCGCACCCATGGCGCCGGTGAAGTACTCGCCGTAGCGATCGATCAGCTCGCGGTAGAGCACCTCATCGACGATGAGCTGCTTGACCGACAGCTTGGTGAAGGTGCTCCAGATCTCCTCGAGCCGGTCCAGCTCACGCTGGGCCCGGTCGCGGAGCTGACGCATCTCGCGCTCGCCGCCGTCCTTGACCTTGCGGCGCACATCGGACTTGGCACCCTCGGCCTCGAGCTCGGCCAGATCGGCCTCGAGCTTCTGGGCGCGGGCCTCCAGGTCGGCATCGCGCTGATCGGCGACGGCCTTCTTCTCGACCTCCATCTCGGCCTCGAGCGTGGAGAGCTCGTTGTGACGCAGCTCCTCGTCGACACCGACGATGACGTAGGCGGCGAAGTAGATGATCTTTTCCAGATCCTTCGGCGCCAGGTCGAGCAGGTACCCGAGGCGCGAAGGCACGCCCTTGAAGTACCAGATGTGGGTAACCGGAGCGGCCAGCTCGATGTGGCCCATCCGCTCACGGCGCACCTTGGCGCGAGTCACCTCGACGCCACAGCGCTCACAGATGATGCCCTTGAAGCGGACGCGCTTGTACTTGCCGCAGTAGCACTCCCAGTCCCGGGTGGGACCGAAGATCTTCTCGCAGAACAAGCCGTCCTTCTCCGGCTTGAGCGTGCGGTAGTTGATGGTCTCCGGCTTCTTCACCTCGCCGTAGGACCACTGGCGGATGTCTTCGGCGGTGGCCAGACCGATCCGGAGTTCATCGAAGAAGTTGACGTCTAGCACGTAACTTCCTTTCCCCTATTCGGGTCGAATTCGAGCAAAAGTTCACTAGTTGGTGGAACGCGGAGCCGAATGCGGTTCGCTATGAACAGCATTCGGCCTACCGCCTAGTTCGCCAGATCGTCGACGGTGGCGGCTTCGTTCCTGGACAGGTTGATGCCCAGGTTCGCGGCCGCGCGCTCCAGATCCTCGTCGTCACCATCGCGCATCTCGATCGCCGCGCCGTCCGAAGACAGCACCTCGACGTTGAGGCACAGTGACTGGAGTTCCTTGAGGAGCACCTTGAACGATTCCGGGATGCCCGGCTCCGGAATGTTCTCGCCCTTGACGATCGCCTCGTAGACCTTCACGCGGCCGACCACGTCGTCGGATTTGATGGTGAGCAGTTCCTGCAGCGTGTAGGCCGCGCCGTAGGCCTGCATGGCCCAGCACTCCATTTCACCGAAGCGCTGACCACCGAACTGTGCCTTACCACCGAGCGGTTGCTGGGTGATCATCGAGTACGGACCGGTCGAACGGGCGTGGATCTTGTCGTCGACCAGGTGGTGCAGCTTCAGGATGTACATGTAGCCCACCGCGACCGGGTACGGGAACGGCTCACCGGAACGGCCGTCGAACAGCGTCGACTTGCCGTTGTCGTCGACCATGCGCTCACCATCGCGGTTCGGCAGGGTCGAGGACAGCAGACCGGTCAGTTCCTCTTCGCGGGCACCGTCGAACACCGGGGTGGCGATGTTGGAATCGGCCGGAGCCGCCAGCATCTCCTCCGGCAGCGCCCTCGCCCAATCCGGACGGGCGCCATCCGCACCGACGCCGACATCCCAGCCCGCCTTGCCGATCCACCCGAGGTGGGTCTCCAAGATCTGGCCGATGTTCATCCGGCGCGGCACACCATGGGTGTTCAGGATGATGTCCACCGGGGTGCCATCCGGCATGAACGGCATGTCCTCGGTCGGGAGGATCTTGCCGATAACACCCTTGTTGCCGTGGCGACCGGCGAGCTTATCGCCGTCCTGGATCTTGCGCTTCTGCGCCACGTACACGCGCACCAGCTCGTTGACGCCAGGAGGCAGATCGTCGTCGTCCTCGCGCGAGAACACGCGGATGCCGATGACCTTGCCGGACTCACCGTGCGGCACCTTCAGCGAGGTGTCGCGCACCTCGCGCGCCTTCTCACCGAAGATCGCGCGCAGCAGCCGCTCCTCCGGAGTCAGCTCGGTCTCCCCCTTCGGGGTGACCTTGCCGACCAGGATGTCGCCGTCGCGCACCTCGGCGCCGATGCGCACGATGCCACGCTCGTCCAGGTCCGCCAGGACCTCGTCGGAGACGTTCGGGATATCCCGGGTGATCTCCTCGGCGCCGAGCTTGGTGTCACGGGCATCGATCTCGTGCTCCTCGATGTGGATCGAGGTCAGCACATCCTCTTCCACGAGGCGCTGCGACAGGATGATCGCGTCCTCGTAGTTGTGGCCTTCCCACGGCATGATCGCCACGAGCAGGTTCTTCCCGAGCGCCATCTCACCGTTCTCGGTGCACGGACCGTCGGCCAGCACCTGACCGGTCTCGACCCGCTGACCCTCGTCGACGATCGGCCGCTGGTTCGCGCAGGTGCCCTGGTTCGAGCGCGCGAACTTGCGCATCCGGTAGCTCTTGCGGGTGCCGTCATCGGCCATCACGGTGACGTAATCGGCCGAGACCTCTTCCACCACGCCGGACTTCTCGTTCACCACGACGTCACCGGCGTCGACCGCGGCGCGCAGTTCCATACCGGTACCCACGATCGGGGACTCGGAACGGATCAGCGGAACGGCCTGACGCTGCATGTTCGCACCCATGAGGGCACGGTTGGCGTCGTCGTGCTCGAGGAACGGAATCATCGCGGTCGCGACCGACACCATCTGGCGCGGTGAGACGTCCATGTAGTCGACCTCGGAGGCGGGCACGAGTTCGTTCTCGTCATTGCCCCGGCGGCAGAGCACGCGCTCCTCGAGGAAGCGGCCATCGGCGTCGACCGGCGAATTGGCCTGCGCACGGACGTGGCGGTCCTCTTCATCGGCGGTGAGGTACTTGACCTCATCGGTGACCACGCCGTCGACCACCTTGCGGTACGGCGTCTCGATGAAACCGAACGGGTTGACCCGCGCGTACACCGACAGCGAACCGATCAGGCCGATGTTCGGGCCTTCCGGGGTCTCGATCGGGCACATGCGGCCGTAGTGCGAGGTGTGCACGTCACGGACTTCCAGACCGGCGCGCTCACGGGACAGACCACCCGGACCCAGCGCCGAGAGACGACGCTTGTGGGTCAGACCCGAGAGCGGGTTGTTCTGGTCCATGAACTGCGACAGCTGCGAGGTTCCGAAGAACTCCTTGATCGCGGCCACGACGGGACGGATGTTGATCAGGGTCTGCGGCGTGATCGCCTCGACGTCCTGGGTGGTCATCCGCTCGCGGACCACACGCTCCATACGCGACAGACCGACCCGGATCTGGTTCTGGATCAGCTCGCCGACGGTGCGCAGGCGACGGTTGCCGAAGTGGTCGATATCGTCGACCTCGACCGGCACCTCTTCGCCGCCGGGCGCGGTCATCGCCCGATCACCGGCGTGCAGACGCACCAGGTACTCGATCGTGGCGACGATGTCTTCCTTGGTGAGCACCGATGCGGTGATCGGCTCGCCGAGGTGGATGCCCAGCTTCTTGTTGATCTTGTAGCGACCCACGCGCGCGAGGTCGTAGCGCTTCTCCTTGAAGAACAGGTTCTCCAGCAGGGTCTGCGCGGACTCCTTGGTCGGCGGCTCGCCCGGACGCAGCTTGCGGTAGATGTCCAGCAGCGCCTCGTCCTGACCGGCGGTGTTGTCCTTCTCCAGGGTCGACATCATGATCTCGGAGAAGCCGAAACGCTCGACGATCTCCTCGGTGGTCCAACCCAGCGCCTTCAGCAGCACGGTGACCGGCTGGCGGCGCTTGCGGTCGATGCGCACACCGACGGTGTCGCGCTTGTCGACATCGAACTCCAGCCAAGCACCACGCGACGGGATGACCCGGACACTGTGCAGGTCCTTCTCGGTGCCCTTGTCGACGGAGTGATCGAAGTACACACCCGGCGAACGCACCAGCTGCGAAACGACGACGCGCTCGGTGCCGTTGATGATGAACGTGCCCTTGTCGGTCATCATCGGGAAATCACCCATGAAGACCGTCTGGCTCTTGATCTCACCGGTGTTGTTGTTGATGAACTCGGCGGTCACGAACAACGGTGCCGCGTAGGTCATGTCCTTGTCTTTGCACTCGTCGATGGAGGCCTTGACCTCCTCGAAACGAGGATCAGAGAAAGACAGGGACATCGACCCGGAGAAGTCCTCGATCGGCGAGAGCTCCTCGAGTACCTCCTCCAGACCGCCCGTTAGTCCGCCGTCGCCGCGAGCCGCGGCTTTTTCACGCCACGAAGGCGAGCCGATCAACCATGCAAATGAGTCGGTCTGTAGATCGAGAAGTCCGGGCACCTCCAAGGGTTCACGGATCTTCGCGAAAGACACCCGCAACGGGGCTCCGGGGATTCCGGCAACTGCCTTGGTCTGGGTGGAGACTGCCAAGATGCGTCCTTCCAGCACCTCACGCGCGTCGCGTGGTGGTCCGCGACCGTCGCTTGTCTGCTACGAATTCCGCTGGTCACAACCCGAACGAAACCCGAACAGGCAACAACGGAAGTAACACCGGAAGGGTGGAACTTACGTGTGCAAATCGAGGTATGGACAGGAGGCAGCCAGCGCAACGTCCAACCGTACACCCATACGCAAGGTGGTGTCAAAGTACCACCCGAACCAGCCGCCGCGTGGCGGCACGCCGTGACCGTTATGACCGTGTGTCCTGCCCGAATCGCTGGCTGCGTCGGGTAGCCACGGGGCTCATGAAGCCACTGTGACAGCTGCCGCTGTTGTGAATAGCGTGACGTGTCCGGCGAAACTCGTCAAGTGGCAGGGCTCGCGGGCGATTACTGGTCGACGATGGCCGAGGCCAGCCACTTTCCGTCGACCTTCTGCATCTTCAGCACGATCGGGCCCGATGCGCTCTGCTGCGCGACGCCGTTCTTGTTCGCGCTGACCACGAAGTTGACCAGCAGCTCGGCCCGATCCTTGGTGAGCAAGGTCACCCCGATCGGATCGGCGAGTGCGTCGGCGCTGGTCTGCGCCTGTTTCAGGGCGGCGAGATTGGTATCGGCGTACTTGTCGAAATCGGTCAGCATCTGGCCGGTGACGACCGCGTGCACCGCATCCTTGTAGCCGTCGAGTTTGTTCACGTCATAGGCGTAAATGGTCTTCAGCGCATGGGAGGCGGCCGCGGTCACCTCCTCGGTGGCCTTGGTGTCCACATAGCCCAGGTTCGAATCGTCGATACCCGGACGGAAGGCTGCGACCGTGGCGAATGCGCCGAGCAGCACGGTGGCGATGAGCATGGCCGCGACGAGCCCCCACCCCCGCCCCAGGCGCAGCCGCTGCGACCAGGGCCGCGACGGTGTGGGCTGCGCAGCGGGACGTGCCGGCTCGGTGCCCGCCACCTTGGTCCTGCGCTTCGCGGTGGACTCATCGGTCGTGCGCGTGCCACGGCGGGTGGCGGCGGATCCGGTGCTGGCCGCGGTGCGGCCGACGGTGGGACGGTTGCGGGGAGTGATCCGATTGACTGGTCGACGAGATGCCATGGCGGGTTCTCCTACGATCCGGGCTTGGGCGGGGTGGCGCCCGCGGACGGCGTCGCACCGGTCTGCCCGGCAGTCGGCTGATTCACGGGGATGGGCTGACTCAGCGGATTCGCCTTCTCGGCCTTCCAGACCTCCCCCTGTTCGACCAGATCCAGCGCCCAGGTCTGCCGGTAGGCATACGGCGCCACATTCGGCGCGGTCCTGGTGGTCTGCAACACGATCAGCGCAGAGGCGTGATCGCGCTCGGAGTTCAGCGCGGTCAGCGAGGAGCCGACGACCTTTGATTCCAGCCTGGTCTTGGCCTCCGTGGCCTGCGAGCGGAACTGCTCCTGGGTCTTGGTGGCGTCATCGAGCAGCGATCCGGTCATCGAGGACTGGATCAGCTTGATCGAACCGTCGACATCATTGGGATCCAGCGACATCAGGTTGATCGCGGCCTGCCTGGCATCGGCGAGGGCGGTATCGCGCGCATCGGCGCGCGGACCGTCGGTGAAGAACGCCGCGCGCACCCAGCCGGTGCCGAACCAGGCCGCGGCGATCAACGCGACGACCAGCGCGGCGGCCGCGGCCATGGTGACCGCGAGTCGACCGGCGGGAGCGTCGGCGGACGCCTCCGCCGGGCGTACGGGATCCGATGCCGTCGCGTCATGCGCCGCGGCATCAGCTTCCGTGGAATCGGTGCCGGTTGCCACCGGCGTTTCCTTGGACATGTCGATGCTCACGACCGTACCTCGCTAACGCTCGGCACGGTCGTGCCCATCATGGGCGCTGTGTTCTTGGTTCGCTCGCTTCGCTCACTCACGGCGAGACACCCTAACTTCAATTACTGCGGCGGGGCCGCATAGGTCCTGTTCACCGCTTGGGCGTGACCCCCAACAGGGTGGCCATCTGGACGGCGATCGGGTTGAGGTTCAGCTTTTCCGGATCGGTTTTCGGGGTGGAATCCCAGGGCTGGGTAATGCTCGGATCGGCCAGATCGGCGCGCATCCCACCCCGCACCGCCGTTGGGTTACCAAACGGCACAGTGCATTTCGCGTCCTTATTGAACGGGAATTCGTCGCGGGTGTCGTCGAAGTTCGGATTCTCCCGCTTCATCTGCTCGAGGATGCGCTGGGTGCCCTCGTAGCCTTGGGTGCAGGCGGGCGGGTTGTTCACCTCGAGCACCAGGCCGAAGTGGCTGGTGCCGTCGCCGGGTGCGGTGGAGGAGGCACCGATGGACAGCTGCGGAATCATCTGCAGCAGCGGACGCAGCGCGTAGAACTTCGGCGAGATGCCCAGCATCAGCTGACGCAGGTTGGCCAGATCCTCGGTGAGGGCGCCGCCGCTCTCGTTGAGCAGTGCGCCGATCTGCTCGCCCGCGTCGATGCCGGTGCCGATCAGCCGCCGGATATCCGGATCGCTGGAGCGCAGCTGCGCGGTGAGCTCGTCGAGACCCTGACTGAACTGGCGGATGTAATTCGACTGATCCGCCTGGGTGCCCAGGGCGATCCGGCCGTCGCGGATCAGCTGGATCGTCTGCGGCAGGGTGTCGTTGAAAGTCGCGGTGAACTTGTTCAGCGAATCGACGAAGACCTTCAGATCGTCGCCCTTACCGTCGAAGGCTCGGCCGAGTTCGGTGACGGTTTTGTTCAGCGCGGTGAGATCGACCGAACGCGTGAAGGAGTCCACGCTCTGCACCAGTTGCTCCACCGAGATCGGCGTCGTCGCCGAGCTGATCACCGAACCGTCACGCAGGTACGGGCCGTGGTCGGCATCGGGCTGCAGGTCCACATACTGCTCACCGATGGCCGACCGGTTGGCGATGACGGCGCGGGCCGATTCCGGAACCTTCGGCGCGCTCGAATCCAGCACGAGCTTGATCGCCACACCGGTGTCGGTGAGTTCGAGATCGCCGACCCGGCCGACCGGGACGCCGCGGTAGGTCACCTCGGCGCCCTTGTAGATGCCGCCGGTCTGCTTGGCCTCGACCCGCACGTGGTACTCGCCGATGCCGAGCATGTGATCGAGCCGAACGTATTTGGCGCCGACGAAAACCACGCCGAGCACCGCGATCACGGCGAACGCGATCAGCTGATAGCGCACCAGGCGGGTCATCGCTGACCACCTCCGATTTGGTCGAGAATCGCCCCGAGCGGACCGGTCGGCAGCTGCGGCAGGCCAGCCGGGAAGCGCGGCATATTGGGCGGTAGCGGCAGCAGCGAAACCGTCGGCCAACCCGGGCGCGGGCCATTGCCGCCGTAGTACGGGTTGGTCGGGTTCACCGGTACCTCCGGGCCGTAGGGCGGCGGGATGTACACCGGATCGCCCTTGCCGACGCCGAGATTGCTCAGCGTGACACCGATCTGCTGGTCCACCGAGAGCCAAGTGTTCACCTGGCCACCGAAGGTGCCCTCCAGCGTGGAGTCCGGGAAGGGATAGGTCGGCACCAAGGGCAGCGCGGTGACCAGATCCGGTGCGGCCCTGCCGAGTTCCTGCAGGGTCGGACGCAGCGAGGTCAGATCCTTGATCAGATCGTCCTTGGAGTGGTTCAGCACGTCGAAGCCGGCCTGACCCACTCGGTCCAGCTGCTGGAGCAGCGCGATCAGCTGCGGCCGCTGCTCGTTGAGGATCTTGATGCCCTGCGGCAGCTCATTGATGATCTTGCTGATCTGATCGGTCTGGGTGCTCACCCGGTTGCTCAGTGTGGCGAGTCCGTCGATGGCCCTGGTGATGTCGTCGACCTGATCGTTCAGTCCCGCGATCAACTTATTGGCCTGATCGAGCAGCGAGCGCACCCGCTCCTCGCGACCGCCGAGGGTCTTGTTCAGCTCGGTGACAATGGGCTGCAACTGCGCGACGCCGCCGCCGTTGAGCAGCAACGACAACGCACCGAGCACCTGCTCGATCTCGGTCGCGTGCCTGGTGCGGTCGGCCGGAATGACCGAACCGTCGGTCAGCTTCTTGGTGTCGGGCTGATCGGTGGGCTTGGACAGCTCGATGAACTTCTCACCCAGCAGATTCGACTGCCGCACCTCGGCCCGTGCATTGGCGGGCAGATCGACCGAGGAGTTCACCACGGCGCGCACACTGGCGGTCCAGCCGTCCGGTGCGAGCGCGATCCCCTCGACCCGGCCCACCGGGACACCCTCGACCTTGACCGCGGACTGCGACACCAGATCGAGTACATCGTCGAAGCGGATATCGATGGTCATCGGATGGTCACCGACATCGGCGCCGCCGGGCAGCGGCACCGCGTAGATGCCCTCGGAAGAACATGAGACCACCAGGACCGCGCTCATGCCGACCACTAGTGCGGCGCCGACCATTTCGAGCGACCTGCGAGCAGTCGCTACGCGCAGAGTGCGTGCCGCGGAACGGACTCGCTTGTTCATCGCTGGCCACCTCCCTGCGAGGGCGGAAGTTGATCGGACGGGGTGCCGGGAACGGTGCCCGGCACCGGAGCGCGCTGCTCGTTCTCGCCGCTGAGAATGCCGAACGGCAGGATCAGCGTCGGCGTCTTCACGCCCGCGGTGATCTGATCGGTGATCTCCTTGCAGTGCTCCAGAATCGGGCGCATCTGTTTGCCGAGCGCCTCGAATTTGGGATCGCCCGGCATCAGCTTGCCCAGGTCGAGCATCTTGCACACCACACCGAACGGGTCCTGCAGATCGGTGAAGTTGGCGCGCATATCGAGGGTGCCGGATTCCGCGTTGTGGATATTGATCAAGTTGCTCAGCGCCAGCGGCAGCACCGGCAGCGCCGCGGCCAGATCGTCGCGCTGCTTGGCCAGCGTCGCGGTGAGCGTGGTCAGGCCCTGGGCGTTCTGCTGGACCAGATCCCGGTTCTCATCGATGAACCGGGCGACATCGCCCAGTGCGATCGACAGCAGATTCAGCGCCGCGCCGAGATCCTGGCGTTCCCCGGCGAGGAATGTCGAGAGATCCGCGAGCTGGGCATTGAATTGCCGCACCTGCTGGTCGTTCTGGGCAAGCATGGTGACGAAGGTCTGCAGATTCTTGACCGTGTCGAAGATATCGCCGCGGGCATCACTGAGGTACCGCGTCGCGCGCGAGAGCTGGGTGATGCTGTTGGCCAGCGCCTCGCCATTGCCCGACAGATTCGCCGCTGCGGTGCGCACCAGCTGGTTGACCGCGCCGTCGGCATTGGCGCCCTTGGGGCCCAATGCGTCGGAGAGTTCGGTAATGCTCTTGTACAGCTGGTCGACCTCGACCGGGGTGACCGTGCGTTCGCGCGGAATGGTCGCGGTGCGAGCCATTTTCGGACCGCCGGTGTAGGCCGGGGTCAGCTGGATGTAGCGATCGGAGACGATCGATGGCGTGATCTGCGCGGCCTTGGCTTCGGCGGGGATGTCGTAGCTGCGATCGACGCTCATCACCACCTTGACCTGATCACCTTGCGGCTCAACCGAATCCACATGCCCGACCGGCACGCCGAGGATCCGCACATCCGAACCCTGGTAGATGCCGACAGAGCGGTCGAAGTATGCGGTGATCTTGGTCGTGGTCATCCGGTCGAAGAGCCACCAGAGCGCCCCGGCCACGACCAATGCCGCGATCAAACCGATCGCGATGGCCACCTTGGTGCCACGACCCGAGGACCGCAGCGTGGTCAGCGGTTCCTTACGAGGCCAGTTCACCCCCATATCAGTTACCTCCCAGGGTGCGCACCGGCGGCCGGTTGCCCGGAATCTCCGGCAGGCCAGGCGGCACCAGGTTCACGATCACGGCGTCGAACCAGCGGCCGGTGCCCAGCACGTTGGCGTAGAGGCCGTAGAACGGGGCCGCGAGTTCCAGCGTCTTGGAAATGTTCTGCTGGTTGTCGTTGAGCAGGTCGATCGCCGACTTCAGGTTGGTCAGCGCCGTCCCCATCTGCTTTTCGTTATCGGCGACCAGGGCACTCAGCTCGGCGGACACCGTCCTGGCGCCGCTGAGCAGCTGTGCGATCGACTGCTGCCGAATATTCAGCTCCGCCAACAGCTGTCCGCCATTGGCGAGCAGACGCTCGAACTGCTGATTGCGGTCCGCGAGCACCCCGGTGGTCTGCCTGGCCGCCGCGAACAGCTTCTTCAGCTCTTCATCGCGCTTGGCCAGCGTCTCCGAGAGCCGGGCCACACCGTCGATGGAGTTGCGGATCTCCGGCGGGGTCGTTTCGAACGCCTCGGAGAGCACTCGCATGCTGGTGGCCAGCTGCGCGGTGTCGATCTTGTCGATGTTGTTGGCCGCATCGCTGAACGCGTCCACCACGTCGTACGGAGATACCGTGCGCGACAGCGGGATCGCCTTGCTCGGATTCGCGGGCTCGGAGCCCTTCGGGTCCAGCGCCAGGTACTTCTGCCCGAGCACGGTCTTGATCTGGATGGAGGCGGTCGTCTCGTTGCCGATCCAGGCGTCCTGGGTGCGGAAGTCGACGAGCACCTTGTTGCCGTCGAGCCGAACATCCGATACCGCACCGACTTTCACACCCGCGATGCGCACCTCATTGCCCTTCTTGAGGCCGGCGGCCTCGGAGAACTCCGCGGTGTACTTGGTGCCGGCGCCGATGATCGGCAGCCGGTCCAGGAAGAACGCGGAGACCGTCACGAGCAGCACCATGGCAAGGCCGAGCACACCCATGAACGCGGGGCTGCGCTTGCCGAGCAGGATCCGGTCGTCCATCAGTGACCACCCTTCCCCTGGCAGCGCGGTGCGGCATTGGTGTAGATCGGCTGGTTGACCGTCGGCATCCCGGCCGGCAGGTTGAGCTGCGGCGCGTCCACCGCGCCCGGCCCGACCACGATGTCGATACCGCACAGGTAGAACTGGAACCACGAGCCGTAACTGCCGGCGCGGCCGAGCTTTTCCATCTTGATCGGCAGGTTGGTCAGCGCCGTATTCACGTCGTCCTTGCGCTCGTCGATGGTGCCGGTCAGCTGGCTGAGTCCGGCGATCGAGCCCTGCAGCGTCGGGCGGGTCGGCACCAGCAGATCCGCGGTGGCCGAGGCCAGATTGCCGAGCGAGGTGACCGAGCTGCCGATCGTGTCGCGGTCGGCGGCCAGCCCGCTGACCAGCGCCTCGGTATTGACGATCAGCTGATCGAACTGGCCCTCGCGCTCATTGACCGCGTTGAGCACGGCCGTCAGGTTCTTGACCAGCTCGCCGATGACGGCGTCCTTGTCGGCGATCTTGTTGGTCAGATTCGCGGTGGTCGACACCAGATCGTGGATGGTGCCCTGCTCGCCTTGGAAGACCTGAATGATCTCGTAGGACAGCTTGTTCACATCATCGGCGGTGAGCGTCTGGAACAGCGGCCGGAAACCGTTGAACAGCGTGGTCAGGTTCAGCGCCGGCTTGGTGTGCTCGAGCCCGATGGTCGCGCCCTTGTTGAGCTTGCGGCCCTGCTCCCCCGCACCCTGTTCGAGCGCGATATAGCGCTGGCCGACCAGGTTTCGGTAGCGGATGGTCGCCGTGGTCGAGGCGGGCAGCCAACTGCGGTCGGTCAGTTCGAAGCCGACTTCGGCCTGGCGCTTGTCCACGATCTTGACACTGGTGACCTTGCCGACCCGCACACCGGCGATGCGTACCTCGTCGCCGGGATTGAGCGAGGTGACATCGCTGAAGCGGGCCTTGAACGGGGTGCCGCGGCCGGTGTAGTTCGCGATCGAGAGCCCGAGGACCGTGGTCGCGAAAAGTGTGACGATGATGAAGATAAGGAGCTTGGTCAGCGGCGATCCGAGGCCGCGCATCTTTTCCTTCATCGCACGCTCACCTCGCTGCCGCGGAATGCGGGTGCACCGATCCGGGTGACCCAGCTGGGCACCTGCTCGGGCGAAACACCGTTGGCCGCACCGTAGATCGCGCCAAGAGTCCGCTGTTCGGTCTGCGAACCCACCGTGGTCGGCACATTCGCGGCCGGATACTTGCCGAACTGCGGCACCGGCAGGCTGCCGCTGACCTGGTCACCCGGATTGCGGCTGGGCACCGCGTAGGAGCCGTCATTGTTCGGTCCACCGGTGTACTGGCCCGGATCGGTGAATACCGGGTACTCCGGCACGCACCACGGTCCGCGGGTGTCGAGCCAGCGTGGCTCGTCCTGGTTGGGCAGGTACTTGCCGCGGGTATTGGTCAGCTCCACCGACACCCGGGAGCCGGGCCGCGACGTGCCCATGCCCATGATCTGGTCGATGCGCGGCTTCATCTTGGCGAAGTTCGCCATCGCGCAGGCGTAGGTCGGCGAGTAGGTGGCCAGCAGTTCCAGCGCGGGGCGGGAGTCGGCGGCCAGGTCGATGATGTTGTCGCGGTTGGCGACCAGGAAGTCCGCGGTGCTGGCCGCGGTCGGGTTCAGCGTCGCCAGCAGCGTGTCGATCTGCGGGCGGCGCTGCACGATGGTCGCGTTGGTGGTGCGCAGATTGTCGAATGCGTCGACCAGCTGCGGCAGGGCGTCGGAGTAGGTGGCGGCCACGTCGGCGAAGCTCACCAGATCCTGCTTGATATCGGGCATCACACCGTTGAGTTCGCGGAAGATGGTGTCCAGCTTGTCCACCGACTCACCCAGTGCCACACCCTGACCCGAGAGCGCCTGCGACAGCGCACCGAGGGTGGAGCCGAGGTCCTGCGGCGGAATCGCCTGCAGCAGCGGCAGCACATCGTCGAGCAGCTTGCTGATCTCGATGGCATTGCCGCTCTTGTCCTGATGCAGGGTGACGCCGGCGGTCAGGTGCTGCTTACTGGGTTCGTCCGGGATGACGAGGTCCACGTACCGCTCGCCGAAGAGCGTCTTCGGCAGCAGCCGAGCCGTGGCGTTGACCGGAATCTGGGTGGCCTTGGCAGGATCGATCGCCAAGTCGAGGGTCACCTGACCGCCCTCGGATCGGCTGGACCTGACCTCGCCGACGTTGACGCCGCGCACCTTCACATCGGCATTGCGGGTCAGCGCATTTCCCACACTGTCGGTGATCAGGTCGACCCGGACGGTGTCGACGAACGCCTTGTTGTAGATCGCGACCGTCGTCACCAGGAATAGTGCACAGACCACGAAGAACGCGATACCGAGCAGTCGGATGCGCAATTTCTCCGTCGCGCGCCACATCTGCACGCGATCACTCATGACGGCACCTCACTGCTTGCCGTTTCGATGCCCGTCATCCCGCGACCCGCACTGTCGTTGTCGTACCCCAGATAGCGAGGCTGAGGAAGAAGTCCAGAACATTCACCAGCACGATCGCCGCACGCACCGCGCGACCCACCGCGACGCCCACGCCGGCCGGTCCACCGGTGGCATTGAAGCCGTAATAGCAATGCACCATGATGATCACGAATGCGAAGACCAGCACTTTGACGAACGAATACAAGACGTCTTCGGGTGGCAGGAACAGACTGAAATAGTGGTCATAGGAGCCACTGGATTGTCCGTTGAACCAGATGCTGATCATCCGCGAGGCCAGGAATGTGCCGAGCAGTCCGACGATGTAGAGCGGAATGACCGCGAGGAAGCCCGCGATCACCCGGGTGGTGACCAGGAACGGCACACCCGGCACCGCCATCACTTCGAGCGCGTCGATCTCCTCGGAGATCCGCATGGCGCCGAGCTGAGCGGTGAAACCACAACCGACGGTTGCCGATAGCGCGAGCGCGGCGACGAGCGGCGCGATCTCACGGGTATTGATATAGGCGGTGAGGAAGCCGGTCAGCACCGAACTGCCGAGCGAGTCCAACGCCTTGAAGCCCTGCAGGCCGACGACCACGCCGACCGAGCCGGACATGAAGACGATGACGCCGATGGTGCCGCCGATGACGGCGAGCGCGCCACTGCCGAAGGTCACCTCGGCGAGCAGCCGCATGACCTCCTTGCGGTAGTGCACGGCGGTGCGGGGAATCCAGGCGATGGCCTTGGAGTAGAACGACATCTGATCGCCAGCGCGGTCGACGACGTTCACGGGCATGCGCGCGATCTCACGGACCCGGCGGGCGGACTTCGCCAGGGCCGGGGGGCGGTACGAGGTGGCCACGGGTCAGGCGCCCTTGGCGGGGACGACTTGTAGGTACACCAGGGTCAGGATCAAGTTCACGAAGAACAGCACCATGAAGGTGATAACCACGGATTGGTTCACCGCGTCTCCGACTCCTTTCGGGCCCCCTTTGGGATGCAAGCCCTTGTATGCGGCGATCACGCCTGCGAGTAGACCGAATATCAAGGCTTTGATTTCGCCGATCCACAGGTCAGGCAGCTGGGCCAGTGCGGAGAACGAAGCGAGGTAGGCGCCGGGCGTGCCGCCTTGCAGCCCGACATTGAAGAAATAGCCACCCGCGATGCCGACCACCGACACCAGGCCGTTGAGCAGCAGTGCGACCAGCATCATGCCGAGTACGCGCGGCACAACGAGCTTCTGTACCGGATCTACGCCGAGCACCTCGAGCGCGTCGATCTCCTCACGGATGGTGCGTGAGCCGAGATCGGCGGCGACCGCCGATCCGGCCGCGCCCGCGATGATCAACGCGGTGACAACGGGGGCAGCCTGCTGGACGGTAGCCAGCACGCTCGTGGCGCCGGTAAAGGATTCGGCGCCGAGTTGTTTGATCAACGAGCCGGTCTGCAGCGCGACAACCGCACCGAACGGAATGGCGACCAGTGCGCTGGGCAAGATCGAGACACTCGCGATGAACCACGACTGCTCGATGAATTCGCGCAACTGGAAAGGCCGTTTGAACGTCTTGCGCATGACGTCGATGAGCAGCGCAAAGATGTTGCCGGCCTGGCCAAACCCCGACTCCACAGGAGTCCGCAATCGCGCCAGGGTGGAATTCACGATCGCAGATGTTACCCGTTAGTTGTGTTGTGGCGCACGGTAGTCTCGAACGAGCCACCCTGGTATCCACCCTGGTCGCTGTTCTGATACGCCATCACCTGCGTATCGTCGTTCTGATCAAGTGACTCGCGGATAGCCACCTGGGCCGCGTGCGGCAGGGTGTGCATGATTTCGCGGACTCGCGCCTGGCGGCGAAGTACAGCCTGGCGTACCGGCATACCGGGCGTCGCCCGCATCTGCGGGATGATGCCCTCGACCTCCTCGGCACCACCGTGGTGGTGGCCAGCGTCGACGAGCGCCTGCTCGCGGGCCATCTGCGCCTCGTCCTTCTCCTCGGACATGCCGATCGGACCGATCATGCGACCGTTGAGGAACTGCTTGACCACCGGCTCCTCCGAGGTGAGCAGCACCTCGCGCGGGCCGAACATCACCAGCGAGCGGCGGAACAACATGCCGATGTTGTCGGGCACCGTACGAGCCAGGTTGATGTTGTGCGTGACGATCAGGATCGTCGCGTCGATCTGAGCGTTGATATCGATCAGCAACTGCGACAGATACGAGGTACGAACCGGGTCCAGACCGGAGTCGGGCTCATCGACCAGGATGATCTGCGGATCGAGCACCAGAGCGCGGGCCAGACCGGCACGTTTGCGCATACCACCGGAGATCTCGCCCGGGAGCTTGCCTTCGGCGCCGAGCAGACCGGTCAGCTCGAGCTTCTCCATCACGATCTTCTTGATGTCGGACTCGGACTTCTTGGTGTGCTCACGCAACGGGAAGGCCACATTGTCGAACAGGTTCATCGACCCGAACAGCGCGCCGTCCTGGAACAGCACACCGAACAGCTTGCGAATTTCGTAGAGCTCCTTATTGGAGCAGGTCGTGATATCGGTGCCATCGATGAAGATCGAACCGCGCTCCGGACGCAGCAGTCCGATCAATGACTTCAGAAAGACGGATTTACCGGTACCCGAGGGGCCGAGCAGCGCGCTGACCTCACCCGAGGGCAGCGTCAGTGAGACGTCCTGCCAAATACGCTGTGAACCGAAGGATTTGGTAACCCCTTCGGTCCTGACCTCGACGCCCACGCCAACCTCCACAAATTCTCAGCGAGCAGCCCACCGGCGAACCGCGCTATCGGGTATCACGGTGTGTCGCGTCACAGTGGGTGCGGTCACTGTATCCCATGAGCATGACGCGGCACACCCTAACCTGACCGAAGAGTAACCCCGAATCACTCTCAGTATTCGCATTACCGTCGCATGCTTCGGGACAAAGCAAACGGGCGGTCCCCACTGGGGACCGCCCGCTCGACGACGCAGCCGTGGCGCCCCTTGCGGGCCGCTCGGCGGGGTCAGGTGAATTACTTGACCGAGACCTTGGCGCCGGCCTCTTCCAGCTTCGCCTTGGCAGCCTCGGCGGCCTCCTTGGCGACCTTCTCCAGGATCGGCTTCGGGGCACTCTCGACCAGGTCCTTGGCTTCCTTCAGGCCCAGGCCGGAGACGATCTCGCGGACCACCTTGATGACCTGGATCTTCTTCTCGCCCGCACCCTCGAGGATGACGTCGAACTCGTCCTGCTCCTCGGCGGCCTCGGCCGGAGCGGCACCACCGGCGACGGCGGCGACGGCGACCGGAGCAGCCGCGGTGACCTCGAACTTCTCCTCGAACTTCTTGACGAAGTCCGACAGCTCGAGCAGGGTCATTCCGGCGAAGGTCTCGAGCAGTTCGTCAACGTTGGCCATTGTTGTTTCCTTTCGGTAGTTGGTTGTCTATGAGGGCGAGCCGCCCGCTGTGTTGAATTGCGGCGCTCCCGGGGTCCTACGTGGTTACGCTGGCGCTGCCGCCTCCGGACCCGTCGCTCACGCCGCGGGGGTGTTACTCGGCGGCAGCTCCGCCTTCGGCCTGCTTCTTCTCCTGCAGGGCGGCGGCCAGGCGGGCCACCTGCGAAGCGGGAGCGTTGAACAGACCGGCAGCCTTCGCCAGGTTGCCCTTCATGGCGCCTGCCAGCTTGGCCAGCAGCACCTCGCGGGACTCCAGGTCGGCGATCTTCTCGACCTCGGCAACGGACAGCGCGTTGCCGTCCATGTACCCGCCCTTGATGATGAGCGCCTTGTTGTCCTTGGCGAAGGTCTTGATGGCCTTCGCTGCGTCGACCGGCTCGCCCTTGATGAAGGCGATGGCGGTCGGTCCGACGAACAAGTCGTCCAGCCCAACGACGCCCGCCTCGGCGGCCGCACGCTTGACCAGGGTGTTCTTGGCGACGGAGTAGGTAGCGCCTTCGCCGAGCGCGCGACGCAGATCGGTGAGCTTGCCGACCGACAGACCACGGTATTCCGTGATGACAGTGGCCGTTGAGCTCCTGAACTGCTCCGTGATCTCTTCGACCGCGGTGACCTTCTCGGGTTTTGCCATACTTCGCCTCCTCTCTGGATGTCGGTTCGTATTCGAACTGCCGAGTACCAGGGGCCAGCGATAAAGCAAACGCCCCGAACGCAGAGCGTTCCGGGGCGCAATAGGTGATCGACCCGGCATGCACCGGATCAATGCCCAGCCTCGGTCCTCCCTGCGTGGGCCGCCGACTTGATGCCGGACCTTCGACCGCGCCCGAACGGACGCAGTGACCAACGGTCTTCGGTAGAACGGATTGGGTAGTCATCGAACTCGTCGATTACTTCCGTCCACAGTAGCCGAGCCCGCCCCCATCTGCCAAAACGGGTGCGACCGGGATGCTTTCGCGACCGAATTGTTGTGGCGTGCCTCACAATTCGCCCGTGAATGTGGCGGATGTCGCCAGCAACAAGTGTTACCAAGAGTGACAGATACTGCTTGACTACCGAACTATGGCAACCTCCATAGTCGATCCACCGGTGCTGCTGGAACGACGCACCAGGCGCTTCATCGCCCTGGCCGTCATCTGCCTCGCGGAACTGCTGGTCGTCCTCGACAACACCATCGTCAACGTGGCCCTCCCCTCCATCGGGGTGGAGTTGGCCACCGGCGTCAGCGGCCTGCAATGGGTCGTCGACGCGTACACCCTGACCTTCGCCGGACTGTTGCTCGCCTTCGGCAATCTCGGCGACCGCTACGGACGCCGCCGGATGCTGATCATCGGTTTGCTCGGCGTTGCCGTGATGTCGATCGGCGGCGCGCTCTCGGAGTCCATGGGCAACCTCATCGCCGCCCGCGCCGCGATGGGCATCTTCGCCGCGGCCGTCTTCCCCGCGACGCTGGCGCTGATCATCAATGTCTTCACCGATAAAAGCGAGCGCGCACTGGCCATCGCGGCCTGGACCGCGATGGCCGGATTCGCCATCGCGATCGGCCCGATCTCCGGCGGCTGGCTGCTGGAACACTTTTCCTGGCATTCGGTCTTCTGGATCAATGTGCCGGTGGCGCTGGTCGCGTTGGCCGCCACCATGATCTGGGTGCCCGAGTCGCGGTCCTCCCAGGTGGGTCGGCTCGACCTGCCGGGCATCGCGCTCTCGATCGCGGGCATCACACTGCTGGTGTGGGCCATCATCGAAGCCCCGCGCAATGGCTGGCTGTCGACTATCACGCTGGGCGTGGCCGCACTCGGAGTCGCACTGCTCGCCGCGTTCATCACCTGGGAATTGCGCACCAGCGCACCGATTCTCGATATGCGGCTGTTCCGGAATCGCCGATTCTCCATGCCCGCCTTGTCGATCGCGGTCGGATACTTCTCGATGTTCGGGTTCCTGTTCCTTATTACTCAGTACTTCCAGGGTGTCCGCGAATACACACCGCTCGAATTCGGCATCGCCTCATTACCGTTCGCGTTCTCCGTAGCCATCGGCGCACCGATCGCGACGCTGCTCGCCACGCGGGTGGGTGCCACGCCGGTGATCGTTTTCGGGCTGTTGCTCACCGGATCAGGGCTGTATCTGGGCGGTCAGGTGACCGTCGACAGCAGTTATGTCACGGATGTGCTGCCGTCGATGGTGTCGATGGCGCTCGGCTTGGCCATCGTGCAGGGACCGGCCACCGAGTCCATCATGTCGTCGCTGCCGCTCGACGAGGCGGGCGCGGGGTCGGCGGTCAACGACACCACGCGCGAGATCGGTGGCACGCTCGGCGTCGCGGTCCTGGGCTCGATCGTGGCCTCCTACTACACGACTCGGGTTTCACCGCTGATCGACCGGGTGCCCGCGGGGATGATGAACACGCACGAGCGCAGTCTGGTGAAGGCCAGTCCGCTCAGCGTGCTGGAGATCCGGAAACGAGAGCTGGCGCCGCTCTTCGATGCTCAGCGCGAAAACCTCATCACCGCCATGAAAACGGCGGCTTTGCAGGGTTCCCACGCCGCATCCCTGGTAGCCGCGAGCGCGGTGGTGGTGTGCGCCATGGTCGTAGCCATCTTCCTGCCCTGGGGCGTCCAGCAGGGCGAGTCCGTCCTCCTCGGCTGGCGCAAATCCACCGAGCCCCAGGAAAACTGACCGTCGAATGGTGGCTCGGACCGGGTCCGAAAGCCACCATTAGACTCGCCTCGGCGGGGTGGTCAGGCGGGGGTGGTCTGGCGGATCAGGCGGGTCAGGGCCGTGAGTGCGCCGGTGCGGAATTGGGGGGTGGTGACCAGGCCGTCGGGGTCGATGGCATCGCGAGGTACCGGAAGGTGGGCGCAGGTGACCGGGTCGACGATGGCGCCGACGTAACCCAGCACCGTGGTCAGGGTTGCGGCCGCGCCTTCGCCCCGGCCTTGTGCGGCGACATTGAGGAAGGCCGTTGGTTTTTCGTAGAGGTCGGCGGTGCCGACAGTCCAATCGAGCAGGTTCTTGAAGCTGCCGGGGAGGGTACCCGCGTATTCGGGGGTGCAGAGCAGGACCGCGTCGGCGCGCGAAATGTGTTCGTGCAGTGCGACAACCGAGCGATGGCCGGTCCCGTCATCGTCCGGGCTGAATGCGGGAAGTTCGGCGAGGCCCTCGTACCAGAAGGTTTCGACACCCTCCGGCGCGATCGCCGCGACGGTGCGCAGTGCGGCGGTATTGGTCGAAGCACTACGCGTGCTTCCGGAGATGAGCAGTACGGTGGTCACCTTATGGCCAACCGTCGCCGCGGGTGAATTAGTCCGGTTCGCGGGTGCGTCCGCCGCACCGCGAGCGCCATGCGCCGCCGCCCACGAGAATCGGCCGAAGATGCACAAAGGGCGGGAACGCGATTCGCGTTCCCGCCCTTTGCGGTAATACTCAGCTTCCCGCGATAGCGCTCAGCTTCCGAAGAGCTGGGCTACCGAAGAGCCAGGGTGCTACTTACGCATCCTCGTCGAGGAGGTTGCGGGTGCGGTTCGGGTCCACCGGGATGCCCGGTCCGGTGTTCGTCGAGACCGTCACCTTCTTGACGTAGCGGCCCTTGGCGGTCGACGGCTTGGCACGCAGGATCTCATCCAGCGCGGCGCCGTAGTTCTCCACCAGCTTGGCATCGTCGAAGGACGCCTTGCCGATGACGAAGTGCAGGTTGGCCTGCTTGTCGACGCGGAAGTTGATCTTGCCGCCCTTGATGTCGTTGACGGCCTTGGTCACATCGTTGGTGACCGTGCCCGTCTTCGGGTTCGGCATCAGGCCGCGCGGGCCCAGGACACGCGCGATCCGGCCGACCTTGGCCATCTGGTCCGGGGTGGCGATCGCGGCGTCGAAGTCCAGCCAGCCGCCCTGGATCCGCTCGATCAGATCCTCGGCGCCGACCGCGTCCGCACCGGCGGCCTCGGCCTCGGCGGCCTTCTCACCGGCCGCGAACACGATGACGCGGGCGGTCTTACCGGTGCCGTGCGGCAGGTTGACCGTGCCGCGGACCATCTGGTCGGCCTTGCGGGGATCCACACCGAGACGAACGGCGACCTCGACGGTCGCATCGGTCTTGGTGGTTGCGGTCTCCTTCGCCAGGCGCGCGGCGGCCAGCGGGGAGTAGAGCTGAGTGCGATCGACCTTCTCGGCCGCGGCGAGATACGCCTTGCTTCGTTTTGCCATTTTGTCTGTGTCCTTATCGGTGTTCAGATGTGGTTGCCGGGCCTGGCAGGCCCTCCCACGTGGGTCCCGGCAGCTGGTCCGGGATTACGGGAACTCAGCCCTCGACGGTGATGCCCATCGAGCGAGCGGTACCCGCGATGATCTTGGCCGCCTGGTCGATGTCCTTGGCGTTCAGATCTTCCTGCTTGGTCTTGGCGATCTCCCGGACCTGGTCCATGGTGACCTTCGCGACCTTGGTCTTGTGCGGCTCGGCCGAGCCCTTCTGCACACCGGCGGCCTTGAGCAGCAGCCGAGCGGCGGGCGGGGTCTTCAGCTTGAAGTCGAAGGTCCGGTCCTCGTACACCGAGATCTCGACCGGAATGACGTTGCCACGCTGCGATTCGGTCGCGGCGTTGTACGCCTTGCAGAACTCCATGATGTTGACGCCGTGCTGACCGAGCGCGGGGCCGACCGGAGGGGCCGGGTTCGCCTGGCCGGCCTGGATCTGAAGCTTGATGATCCCGGCGAGCTTCTTCTTCTTGGGGGGCATCTTTCTTTCCTAGGTGTTTGTTTTCCTTGCTCTTTGCAAGTCCAAGGTGAATCAACCCGTGGTCCGGGCCGATCCATTCCGTCGTCCCGTCGCCGGGGCGGCAGAGTTGGTCTAGATTTTCGCGACCTGGGTGAACGCCAGCTCGACCGGAGTCTCGCGACCGAAGATCGACACGAGCACCTTGAGCTTCTGCTGCTCGGCGTTGACCTCGGAAATGCTGGCGGGCAGCGTCGCGAACGGGCCGTCCATCACGGTCACCGACTCGCCGACCTCGAAGTCGACCTCGATGACCGGCTTGGGTGCGATATCGGTGGCGGCCGCGGTCGCCGCGGCGGCCTCGGCAGCGGGCTTCTTCTGCTGCTGTGCGGCCGGGACCAGGAACTTCACCACGTCATCGATGGAAAGCGGCGACGGGCGCGAGGTGGCGCCGACGAAACCGGTGACACCGGGGGTGTTGCGCACCGCGCCCCACGACTCGTCGTTGAGCTCCATCCGGACCAGGATGTAGCCGGGCAGCACTTTGCGGTTGACATGCTTGCGCTGGCCGTTCTTGATCTCGGTGACCTCTTCGGTCGGCACCTCGACCTGGAAGATGTAGTCCTCGAGGTCCAGGTTCTGCACGCGGGTTTCGAGGTTGGCCTTCACCTTGTTCTCGTAACCGGCGTACGAGTGGATCACATACCAATCACCGGGGGCGCGCCGCAGCGCGGCCTTCATCTCGGCGACCGGATCGGCGGGTTCGGCATCGACAGGAGCAGCCTCGACAACTTCGGCGTCAGCGGCGTCGGATTCGTCGACCACAGCTTCCTCGACGGCCGCAGACTCCTCGACGGCCTGCACCGCGTCGTCGACCGGGAACTCGTCGGTTGTGTCGTTCTCCGGGGTGCTCACTGGGGCACTCGCTTCCTGTGTCGTCACGTACATCCTTTGCGTACCGGGTCGGGCGCGCTGTGACGCGCCGCCCCGGGATCGGCTACCGGCGTCGGCAGATCGTTTCGAGCGCCCTGCAAGCAGTCGCTAGCGGTGATCAGCTAGCCGAACAGCCAGTTGACACCCTTGATGAACGCCACATCCAATCCGCTGATGAACGCGACCATGAAGATCACGAACACCAGAACAACGCTCGTATAGGTGACCATTTGCTTCCGGTTGGGCCAGATCACCTTGCGCAGTTCCGCGATAACTTCGCGCAGGAACTTGATCAAACGCTTGAACGGGTTACCCGTCTTCTTGCGCTCGGCCCGATCGGTCTTCTTGGCTGCCTTGGCCAGGGTGGGCCGGTCGATCGTGGCGACCGAACCCGTATCGGCCTGCGACGCAGAGCGACCCCGCCGGGCGGACCGCTTGCCGCTCGGCCGAGCCATGGCGGCGGTGTCGTCGCCATCCTCGGCAGCATGCGCGCCGTGGCGAGTATCCCGCTCGTCGACCACGTCGATCCTTTCGTCGCTGGCATCCAGGGCAGGGGCGACAGGACTTGAACCTGCAACCTGCGGTTTTGGAGACCGCTGCTCTGCCAATTGAGCTACGCCCCTTTGATCGGACGATCAGAGCTGTCCGATCACTGTTCTGTGTTCAGTTGTCGTTCTTGCTATCTGGTGTCACACAACACGCGCGCTACTCCGGCAGTTGCCGACCCCGTGGTGAATCCTTACGGACTCACCTGGAGCCAGCCTTGCAGAGCAGCGCGCAGCGGCTGGTGACCCCAGAAATCTGAGTGTACGTTACCGCCCGCGGCATTTGCCAATCAGGGTCACCCGACCAGCTCAGACCAGTTGCACGGTTGCCGTAGCCCGTCCGAAGATCTTCTTGCCCGCCGCCTTCGCCACGATGGCGACGACCGCGGTCCGGGTCTCCGGATCCACCGATTTCACCTTACCCGTGAACTCGACCTCCGCGGGCTCCTCGGAGCCGACGTACACCGGACTGGTGAAGCGAACGTTGTATTCCTTGACCGCGCCGGGATCGCCGAGCCAGGAGGTGACGAAACCGCCGCCGAGGCCCATGGTGAGCATGCCGTGCGCGACCACATTGTCCAGACCGACCAGCTTGACGACCTCGTCGCTCCAGTGGATCGGATTCGCGTCGCCGGAGACACCGGCGTAGTTCACCAGATCGCCGCGCGTCAACCGGACGGTGCGCGGGGGCAGCTCGTCGCCGACCGCGATGTTCTCGAACTCGAGCGCGTGCTTGCTCGGCGCGATCGCGGGCACCACCGGCACCGGCGCCGCGGCGGGAGCGGCCAGGGTGCGCGGGTGATGGGTGGGGGCGTCCTCGCCGATGCCGTGCATGAGCACATTGCGGACCGCGCCCTGCAGGTTCGGGTCGATATCGCCGCCGCTGCGTCCGATCAGCGTGGTGTAGGTGGTGAGCACCACCTCGTCCTGCGCGGTGACGATGTTCTTGGTGACGATGATGTCGCCGCCGAAGGCCTGCCGGAACGAGTGCAGGTAGACATCGCAGACCAACTGGTCGCCGACTTTGATCGGCCGATGGAATTCCAGGATCTGATCGGTCTGCATGATCTGGCTCAGGTCGTAACCGGTGACGATCTGCTCGAACAGCTTGCGCTGGGCCAGAATTCCGACCAGGGAAATGAAGGTCAGCGGGGCGAGCAGGCCGTCGTAGCCGTACTCCTGCGCGGCATCCTCATCCCAGTGCACCGGGTGGTAGTCCTGTACGGCGCGGGCGTATTCACGTACCTTCTCGCGGCCGACCTCGTAGTAGTCGTCGACGCGGTAGTGATGACCGACCATCGCCGCGGCGTGCGCCGCAGGATCGAGTTCTTCGTCCATTGCGACCGCTTCGTCTGTACCGGTGTTGATTGTCACGGGAGGACTGTACCTATCTGACCCCGCAACCGGAGTCGACGAGCGTTCACGACTGCGCCTCGCTAACGCTCGGCTCTATCGTGCCCGCATTGGCGGCTGTGTCTGTTACTCACTCGCTACGCTCGCTCGTGCCCCGCCGGCGCGTGAAACACGTCAGGGCCGGACATGATGTCCGGCCCTCGCAAGTGTCACGACCCGAGAATCCGGGACGAAACCCGGAAGCCGATCAACGCGGCAGCGGCACGCGTGGTGGACTAGCGGGATTCGCGGTGCGCCCGGTGCGTGCCACAGTTCGGGCAGAACTTCTTCAGCTCCAGCCGATCCGGGTCGTTGCGCCGGTTCTTCTTGGTGATGTAGTTGCGGTGCTTGCACTGCTCGCAGGCCAAGGTGATCTTTGGCCGGACATCGGTGGACTTCGCGGCCACGATATTCCTTCTTTCGGTCAACCAGATGGTCTGATCGGTCTTTGGTAGCGATGGCCGGACTTGAACCGGCGACACAACGATTATGAGTCGTTTGCTCTACCGACTGAGCTACACCGCCACGGGGTCGCATTGCCTTGGTGATGCCGCGCCCGGCTCCACAAAGTGGAGGGTGTAGCGATGCCGAGTCGGTCACCACCGGCAATCCGGCGAGCCCCCTAACGGAATCGAACCGTTGACCTTTTCCTTACCATGGAAACGCTCTGCCGACTGAGCTAAGGGGGCATGACTAGCTCCGCACCGCGATCTTTGATCACGACCCCGGCGCGGCGAAGTCTTGAACGAGGTTACACACTCACCGGTCACAGTTCCAAACCGGGTGGTCAGAGCCGGTTTGCGGCCACCCGCCGAGCGGCCGCCAGCGACTGCTTGCAGGTCGCTCGAAAGGATCAGCCACGGCGTCCTACCGGTAATTGACGAACTGCAGTGCGATGCCGAAGTCATCACCCTTCAGCAGCGCGATCACCGCCTGCAGATCGTCGCGCTTCTTGCTGGAGACGCGGAGTTCATCACCCTGGATCTGCGCCTTGACACCCTTGGGGCCCTCATCGCGGATCTTCTTGGAAATCTTCTTCGCATGTTCGGCGTCGATGCCCTGCACCAGGGTGCCGGTGATTTTGTAGGTCTTACCCGAGGCCGCCGGCTCACCGGCGTCGAATGCCTTGAGCGAAATATCGCGGCGGATCAGCTTTTCCTTGAACACGTCCAGCGCCGCTTTCACCCGCTCCTCGGCCTCGGCGGTCAGCACGATCTTGTCCTCACCGGACCATTCGATGGTCGCGCCGGTGCCACGGAAGTCGTAGCGGGTGTTCAGCTCCTTCTCCGCCTGATGCAGCGCGTTGTCGACCTCCTGACGGTCGACCTTGCTGACAACATCGAAAGACGAATCGGCCACACTTCGCTCCTGTCCTGGCGGTCCAACGGTCTTGACAGACCCTTTCGAGCGACCTGCGATCAGTCGCTACGGACCGGCTGTTCCGGTCACGGTCAGTTCTACCCCGCGGCGCGACCGTAGTCCCGTCGCATGGCCGATGGCCAGCCGGTTTGCATTATGGGTGCGGGTTCGTTGTAAGCTGCACTGCGCGCCGAGAAGCGCGACGGCAGGTTGCCCGAGCGGCCAATGGGAGCAGACTGTAAATCTGTCGGTGAAAGCCTACGTAGGTTCGAATCCTACACCTGCCACCGAAAGCCCCCGCCGATCACAAATGATCGGCGGGGGTTTCTCTTTTTGCCGCACGCGATCAATTCACGAGGGCCGCAAACTATTGCGGTTCATGTTTGCGCGCCGCAGAATGCGATGCGGTGACTGCGCAGAGCGGTTGGCGGGCTCGGGATTTCACTGCATTGAAATCCGATGCCGAGTTCGTCGGTGAATCGGTCATGTCGTGCGTCCTTCCAGATCACCGGGCAGATCTGCGATCGCCGGCACTAGCCTTGCCAGAGAGATCAGATTTTGCTTTGCAAGCAAAATTACTTTGTATGCAAAGGCTATTGGGAGGTCTGGTAGATGTCAACGGACGTGCCCGGCATCGGGGTGGAAGAGGGCGTTCGGAGCCTGCTGCTGCTCATGCCCCGGGTGGTGGGACGAGCCAAGAAAATGCGCGTTCCCGAAGAGCTGCAATCGTTTTCGCTCGCGCCGCGACATCTGTCACTGCTGGCGAATCTGGTGTTCGAGGGGCCGATGACGGTGAACGATCTGGCGGCCCGGCTGGAGGTGGCGCCGACGACGGTCAGCCTGATGGTGGGCGATCTGAGTCGTCAGGGGGTGCTGGAGCGGCGCTCGGATGAAAAAGACCGGCGCCGCACCATCGTTGCCATCGCGGCGGCGCACGAGAAGTCGGTCAACGCCTGGCTCGGCGGCAGTGCGCGGGCCTGGCGGAAGGTGCTCGAACCATTGGATGCCGAGCAGCGGCGGCTGTTCGTGGCGACGCTGCGGGCCTACGAGCAGGAGCTGGCGGCCGAACACGATTGAGCGCCTCGGTATCCGGCGCTCGGGTATCAGTCGTCGCGGGCAGCTCAGTAGCGGCGGGGACCGCCCGCCATTTCCTCCAGCCGGGCGATGCGGTCGGCCATCGGGGGGTGGGTGGAGAACAGGCGGGCCGCGCGCTCACCGGTGCGGAACGGGTTGGCGATCATCAGGTGCGACTGGGCGGTCAGCTGCGGTTCCGGGGGCAGCGGGGCGGCCTGTACGCCGCGTTCCAGCTTGCGCAGGGCCGAGGCCAGGGCCAGCGGGTCGCCGGTCAGCTCGGCGCCGGACTGATCGGCCTGGTACTCACGCGAGCGGGAGACCGCCAATTTGACCAGGGTCGCGGCGATCGGGCCGAGCAGCGTCACCAGGATGACGCCGACGATATTGGGGCCCTCGCCGTCGCGATTGCCGCCGAACATCGATGCGAAGAAGGCCAGGTTGGCCAAGCCGGAGATGACCGCGGCCAGCGCGCCCGCGATCGAGGAGATCAGAATGTCGCGGTTGTAGACATGCGATAGCTCATGGCCGAGGACCGCGCGTAGCTCGCGCTCGTCGAGGATCTGCAGGATGCCGCTGGTACAGCAGACGGCGGCATGGCGCGGACTGCGGCCGGTCGCGAAGGCATTGGGCGCGTTGGTCGGGCTGATGTAGAGCCGTGGCATCGGCTGGCGCGCCGTGGTCGCGAGCTCACGCACGATGCGATAGATGACCGGGGCCTCCAGCTCGCTCACCGGCTGCGCGTGCATGGCCTTGAGCGCGATCTTGTCGCTGTTGAAATAGGCGTAGGCGTTCATACCCACCGCGAGCAGGATCGCCAAGAAGAGAATGGTCGGGCTACGGAACATCGCTCCGGCGAGCACGATCAAGGTCGAGAGGCCGACCATGAGCCCGAACGTCTTCAGCCCATTCGCATACCCGTGCGTGTGCATAGGTCTCCTTGCCCACTCCCCCGTTCGTTGCGTGCCTTACGGCAGATCAACGATAGAGATCACGGGCAAAGTTCCGGGTGTGATCGAGTCCGGCGTGCCGGGCCGCGACCACTAGCCGACGCGCTCGATGGTGTAGCGGACCAGATGCTCCAGGGCGTCATTGGCCGGACCCGAGGGCAGTGCGGAGAGTTCGGCGTGCGCGAGATCGGCGTACCCCTGCAGCTTCTCCTTGGCCAGCACCATGCCGCGGGAGTGGGCGAGCAGGCCGAGCGCCTCTTCGACCTCGGCGTCGGTCTCCAGCGGGTGGGCGAGCAGTTTGCGCAGGCGGTCGCCCTCGGCGCCCTCATCGCGCAGCGCGTACAGCACCGGCAGGGTGTGCACGCCCTCGCGCAGGTCGGTGCCCGGCGTCTTGCCGGACTGTTCGGCGGCCGAGGAGATGTCGATGATGTCGTCGGAGATCTGGAAGGCGGTGCCGACCGCATCGCCGAGCCGGGCCAGCCGTTCCACATGCTCGGTGTCGGCGCCGGAGAAGGTGCCGCCGAAGCGTCCGGCGGCGGCGATCAGCGAGCCGGTCTTCTCCCAGACCACGCGCAGGTAGTGCTCCACCGGATCCTGGGAATCGCGGGCCCCCATGGTTTCCCGCATCTGGCCGGTGACCAGTTCGGCGAAGGTCTCGGCGATGATCCGCACCGCGTCCGGGCCCAGGGTCGAGGTGAGCCGGGACGCGTGCGCGAACAGATAGTCGCCCGCGAGGATGGCGATGCTGTTGCCCCAGCGCGAATTCACGCTCGGGGCGCCGCGGCGCATCGGGGCCTCATCCATCACATCGTCGTGGTAGAGGGTCGCCAGGTGCACCAGTTCGACGACGGTGCCAGCGGTGATCAGGGCCGGATCGGTCGGGCGCGGGCCGAGCTGCCCGGTGAGGATGGTGAACAGCGGTCGGAATCGCTTACCCCCGGCCTTGGCCAGGTGCAGCGCCGCCTCCTGCAGGAACAGCTCGCCGTCGGACAGCTCATCGATCAGCAGTTTCTCGACATCGATGAGTCCGTTGCGCACGGTCGCCGCGAGCTCGGTGTCACCGAGATCGACTCCGGCGACCACCGTGCTCTCATCACTCACAGCCGATGTGCTCATCTCTTCTCCCAGCGCTGCGTCCGACCCCACGGTAGAGAACCTAGCGTGTCCCCGCCGCGCGGCCCATGAACACCGTCACTATGCGGTGTATCAGACACTTTCGCACATGCTTTTCCGAGCTCATCGATCGCATGGTGTGCGGCACAGGCGGGCACCATCGACATGAACCGAACCCTCCTGCAAGTATTGACCGCATGGGTTCACCGGATGTCACACCCGCGGGCGCGGACGGGGAGACGCAGGGCGCGATTCCCACTCACACCGAAGTGCTCGTGATCGGCGCCGGACCGGCCGGTTCCGCCGCGGCCGCATGGGCCGCGCGAGCCGGCCGAGATGTCGTACTCACCGATTCCGCCGTCTTCCCACGGGACAAGACCTGCGGCGATGGACTCACCCCGCGCGCCACCGCCGAATTGGAGAAGCTCGGACTCGGCGCCTGGCTGCGCGCGCACACCGTGAACCACGGCCTGCGGATGACCGGCTTCGGCCGCGAGGCCCTGCTGCCGTGGCCGGGCGGTTCCTTCCCAACGTATGGAAGTGCCGTTCCCCGAACCGAACTCGACGACAAACTGCGTGAGACAGCCGTGAAGTCCGGGGCCAGGATGCTGGACGGCACAAAGGTGATAGATGTCATCCGCGAGGGTGATCGCGTCGCCGGTGTGACGGTGAAGACGGCGGATGGCACCCAGGTGATCGGCTGCAAGACGCTCGTCGTCGCCGACGGGGTGCGCTCCCCGATCGGCAAAATGCTCGGGCGCACCTGGCATCGGCGCTACGCCTACGGCACCGCGGCCCGCGCCTACATCAAATCCGCGCGCAGCGACGACCAGTGGATCACCTCACATCTGGAATTGCGCAATGCCGACGGCGAATTGGTGCCCGGCTACGGCTGGGTGTTCCCGCTCGGCAATGGCGAGGTGAATATCGGTGTCGGATCGCTGGCCACCGAGAAGCGCCCCTCGCATATCGCATTGAAACCGCTGCTGGAGCATTACACCTCGCTGCGCCGCGAGGAGTGGCAGTTCGAGGGTTCGCTGCGCGCGGTCGCATCGGCGCTACTGCCGATGGGTGGTGCAGTGTCGAATATCGCGGGGCGCAACTGGGTGCTGATCGGCGACGCCGCGGGATGTGTGAATCCGCTCAATGGCGAGGGCATCGATTACGGCCTGGAGGGCGGTCACATGCTCGCCGGGCTGCTGGACGAACCGGATCTGACGACGGTGTGGCCGGAACTGTTGCGGGCCCGCTACGGGCGGACCTTCTCGGTGGCGCGGCGGATCGCCGGACTGGCGACCCATCCGCGGATGGTGCCGATGGGCGGGCCGCCGGTCATGCGGTCGAAGTACCTGCAGCGCACTGCGGTTCGGGTGATGGGCAATCTGGTCACCGACGAGGATCTGGATCTGACCGCACGGGCCTGGCGCGCGGCGGGTCGGGCGTCCTACCGCTTCGACGAACTCGCCCCGTTCACCTGAGATGACCGGATTACCTGCGCTCTACCTACTGCCGCACCTGCGGCGGGCGCGGGATCTCGCCGATCGCGACTATGCCGAGCCGTTGAATCTGGACGAATTGGCCACTGCCGCAGGAGTTTCGAAGTATCACTTCCTGCGCGCGTTCGCGGCGGTCTACGGGTTGACGCCCGCGGCATATCTGGCGGAGCGGCGGATCGAGCGGGCACAGGACTATCTGCGGGCCACCAATCTCACCGTGACCGAGGTCTGCATGCTGGTCGGGTACAGCAGTCTTGGATCGTTCAGTAGCAAGTTCCGGCAGCTGGTCGGGGTGACGCCATCGGAGTACCAGGCCAAATTCGCCGATGGGGCGCCGCGGATTCCGGGCTGCTATGTATTCATGCACGGGCTCTCGGACCGCAAGCCGCCGAGTTGAGTCGCCAGTGCTACGCACAGCTCAGCAATTTCGGAGAAGCGGCCGGAGCACCGCGTTTTCTAGCCTTTGGGCATGACTATTACCAACGTTTCCCTGGTCACCGTGTACGTCACCGATCAGGACGCGGCGAAGCAGTGGTACATCGACAAGCTCGGATTCGTTGAGACCAGCGATGTAACCATGGGCGAGAACGGATTCCGCTGGGTCAGCGTCGCACATCCCGATCATCGCGAACTCGAGATCACCCTGATGATTCCGGGACCGCCGCTGGATGACAATCTGGCCGACGCCATCCGCCGGGCACTGGCCAATGGCACCAACGGCGCGCTCGGGTTGAAGACCGATAACTGTCAGAAGACCTTCGAGGAGCTGACCGCCAAGGGCGTGGAATTCATTCAGCCGCCCGCCGACCGCCCCTACGGCACCGAGGCGATCATCCGCGACAACTCCGGCAACTGGTTGGTGCTGGTGGAACCCAAGGAATTCAGTCCGGAGGACTTCGCCTGACCAGCGGCCCGCACACGCCCTGGCCTTCGACCGGGGCGTGTGCCGCGCGGCTGGCTCAGGCGCTGGCCTGGGTGGCGAACCACGCCTCGATATGTTTGCGTTCGCTCTCGAGCACCCGGTGATGCAGTTGTTCGGCGAGCGGTTCGATGGCGCCGCCGACCAGCGGAACCTTCACCTGCACCGTGCCGACGACCTCGATTTCCGACCCCTCGGCGGTCGGGCGGAGTTCGTAGGTGCCCGTCATCTCGCTGGCGATGCCGCCGGTGGCGCCCTCGAAGGTGCCCTTGGCGATCTCGCCGTTCAGCGCCTGCCAGTTGTCGGTCCGCGAGAGCACCAGGTCGCTCTTGAGCACCTTGCGCACTATGCCGGGAACCTTGTCGTTGCTGGCCTTTTCCGTCATATGGATGCGGATGGTGTCCGCGCCGTCGGGGTGCGATAGGTCGACTACGGCGGATTCGGCACCCGCGAACCGGGACCGCCAGACTTCGTCGTTGGTGAGTGCCCGGTGGAGATCTTCGACCGGTACGGCGTAGGGCACGGTGAAGCTGAATTTTCGGGACATGGGCGCCACGCTAGCGGAGGCGGCAAGTAGCCTGTTGGAGTGTCGGAAACCAGCCAGTCTGCAAGGCGGTCGAACCGCCTGCGGCGGGCCAGGATCGGTGTCCTGACAGCGGCGATAGTGATCAGCACGCTGGTCGGGCTCTTGGTGCTCGCCGCCTGGCGCAATGACTATCTGATCAGCTCCGACAAGGGTGTGACCTCCGCCGAGGTGCTCTCGGCCGGGCGGTTGCGCTCGGCGGTCACCTATGTGACGCCCGACGGCAAGACGCACAATCCGAAGGTCGGCGTGCTGTATCCGACCAATCTCACCGCGGGTGAGCGGATCAATGTGGAGTACAGCCGCAGCGATCCGGATCTGGTGCGGGTGGCCGGGCGTGATGTGCGGGTCGCGATTCAGCCCGCACTGTCGGTGATCGTGGTGGTGTGGGGTGTCGCGCTGCCAACGATGTGGATTCTGGCCCGGTCCCGGCGCCGCACGCCGGGACCCGCCGACGGCGCGCGCGCCGCCGCGAGCGCCACCTGAGCCGGACCCGGCACCCCGACAGTTCGCCGGATCTTTGCGTACCGGTCACGTCGACGTGACGGCGCGGCGCGGTGCGCGAGTCAGTCTGACAGGGTGCGCGTAGCCATCGTTTCGGAGTCGTTCCTGCCGAATATGAACGGCGTCGTCAATTCCGTGCTCCGGGTGCTGGATCACCTGGACCAACACGGTCACGAGGCATTGGTGATCGCGCCGGATACGCCGCGCGGGCTGCCCGCCGCCGCGGACGACCACAGCCGGTTCCCGGTGTATCGGGTGCCCGCGGTGATGGTGCCGAAGGTCAGTTCGTTGCCGGTCGGCCTGCCGCAGCCCGGAATCACCGCCGTGATCGATGAGTTCGACGCCGATGTGGTGCATCTGGCCTCGCCGTTCCTGCTCGGCGCCGGTGGGCTCGGCGCCGCCATGCGGTTGGACCTGCCGTCGGTGGCCATCTATCAGACCGATGTCGCCGGATTCGCGAAGAGCTATGGGCTCGGGCTGGCCAGTCGGGCGGCCTGGGCATGGACGCGGCGCATCCACGAGGGCGCGACGCGGACATTGGCGCCATCGCGCGCGGCCGCCGAGGATTTGGCGCGGCACGGTATTCCGCGGGTGCACCGCTGGGGGCGCGGGGTCGATATCGCCCGGTTCACGCCATCGGCGAAACGACCGGAACTGCGGGCCTCCTGGTTGCGTGGGCAGGACAGGCTGCTCGTCGGTTTCGTCGGTCGGCTGGCTCCGGAGAAGCATGTGGAGCGCCTCGCGGTGCTGGCGAGCGATCCGAAGATCCAGCTGGTGATCGTCGGGGACGGGCCGGAACGCGCCCGGTTGGCGCGGATGATGCCCACCGCGGTGTTCACCGGTGAGCTCGGCGGTGCCGAGCTGGCGCAGGCCTACGCGAGTCTGGATGTGATGGTGCACGCGGGCGAGCACGAGACGTTCTGTCAGGGTGTGCAGGAGGCGCTGGCCGCCGGGGTTCCGGTGATCGGGCCCGATGCGGGCGGACCGCGCGACCTGATCGCGCACTGCCGCAACGGCTACCTACTACCCGTGGACCGCTTCTCCGAACTGCTGCCCAGTGCGGTTGCGGCGCTTCGCGATCCGGTAACCAGGGCGCGGTTCGCCAGTGCCGCGCGCAAGTCGGTGCTGCATCGGACCTGGCCCGCCATCTGCACCGAGTTGATGGGGCACTACGCCGATGTCACCGGTATTCGGATGCAACTGCCGCACACCGCCTGACGGCGCGAATCTCGGCTCCGTCATGTGAGTTTCGCGACGTCGTGGTTCCCATTCGCGCCAGGCGGCGCGCGTGACCATGCGAAAACCGCGCATACAGCGGTGATCGAAACTGTCTGGGCCAGTTGAGTGTGAGGGTTCTCGTGGGTCGGCTGGTACGCGCGGTAGGTTCAGGGTGTGGCGAAAACAGAGCAGCGGGAATCGGTTCGAGCCTCGCTGGACAAGCAGCCGCACGAGGTCGCGTCGATGTTCGACGGGGTCGCGAAGCGGTACGACCTGACCAATACCGTCATTTCGTTGGGACAGGACCGATATTGGCGCTGGGCGGTGCGCAAGGCGCTGGCACCGCGACCCGGTGAGCGGGTGCTCGATCTCGCCGCTGGCACCGGGATTTCCACGCTCGACCTGGCGAAGTCCGGCGCGTGGTGTCTGGCCGCCGACTTCTCGCTCGGCATGCTCGCCGCGGGCAAGTTCCGCAATGTGCCGATGGTGGCGGCCGACGCGACCGCGCTGCCCTTCGCCGACAATTCGTTCGATGCGGTGACCATCTCCTATGGCCTGCGCAATATCTCCGAGACCGATCAGGCGCTGCGCGAGATGCTGCGGGTCACCAAGCCGGGCGGGCGGTTGGTGGTCTGCGAGTTCTCCACACCGGTGGTGCCGGTTTTCAGCACCATCTACATGGAGTATTTGATGAAGGCGCTGCCGAAGGTGGCGCGGGCGGTCAGCAGCAATCCGGACGCCTATGTCTATCTCGCCGAATCCGTGCGCGCCTGGCCGAATCAGCGGCAGTTGGCGATGCGGATCGCGGATGTGGGTTGGTCGTCGGTGAAGTGGCGGAATCTGACGGGCGGGATCGTCGCGCTGCATCGCGGCTACAAATTGGGCTAACGTCCTGGTCACGGGATATTTCTGTGGTGTGCGCCACAGCTCACCGACGACTTTTGTGCCGGTGAGGTTATTTGTCACCTCCCGATAACGTTGGGTAAATCCGGCGCAATCGGCGATCAGCATGATCGGTGGCATGACCGATGCAGCCTCCGACGGCACGAGCACCGCCAGAACGGCATGCTCGTACTGCGGCGTCGGCTGCGGTATCACCGTCGAGACGCGTGCGGGCGCCGATGGTGCGCCGGTCATCGCCAAGGTGCGCGGTGACAAGCTGCATCCGACGAATGCGGGCAGGCTGTGCACCAAGGGCGCCACCCATCTGGAGTTGATGCGGGTGCCGGGGCGGATGGAGACCGCGTACCGGCGGCCCCAGCGCGGCCAGGTGCCGGTGCCGTTGCCCGTCGATGAGGCGGTGCACGAGGCGGCGACCCGGCTGCGGGCGATTCTGGACGAGCACGGACCGGATGCGATCGCGCTGTACGTCTCTGGACAGATGTCGCTGGAGGCGCAGTACCTGGCGAACAAGTTGGCCAAGGGCTATCTGCGGACCAAGCACATCGAGGCCAATTCCCGATTGTGTATGGCCAGCGCCGGGACCGGCTATAAGCAGTCGCTCGGTGCGGACGGGCCGCCCGGATCCTATGACGACTTCGAGCACGCCGATCTGTTCTTCGTGATCGGCGCGAATATGGCCGACTGCCACCCGATTCTCTATCTGCGCATGGTCGACCGGGTCAAGGATGGCGCGAAGCTGATCGTGGTGGATCCGCGGCGCACCGATACGGCGGCGCGCGCGGATCTGTTCCTGCAGATCGCACCGGGCACCGATCTCGCGCTGTTGAACGGGCTGCTGCACCTGCTCGTCGAAAACGGTGATATCGATGCGGATTTCATCGCCGAGCACACCGAGGGGTGGACGGCGATGCCCGAATTCCTTGCCGACTATCCACCGGACAAGGTCGCCGAGATCACCGGACTGGCCGAGCAGGATATCCGCACGGCCGCGCGTTGGATCGGCGAAGCGGGGGAATGGATGTCGCTGTGGACCATGGGGCTCAACCAGTCCACCCACGGCACCTGGAACACCAACGCGATCTGCAATCTGCACCTGGCCACCGGCGCCATCTGCCGTCCCGGCAGTGGGCCGTTCTCGCTGACGGGCCAGCCCAATGCCATGGGCGGACGCGAAATGGGTTATATGGGTCCGGGACTGCCCGGCCAGCGCAGCCTGCTCTCCCCCGCCGACCGCACCTTCGTGGAGGCCGCCTGGGGTGTCGAGCCCGGCACGCTGCGCGACGAGGCCGGTCCCGGCACCATCGAGATGTTCCGTGCGTTGTCCGATGGGCAGATCAAGGCGGCCTGGATCATCTGCACCAATCCCGTTGCCACCGTGGCCAATCGGAAGACGGTCATCGGCGGTCTCGAGGCAGCCGAGCTGGTGATCGTGCAGGACGCCTACACCGAGACCGCAACAAACGCCTATGCGGACCTGCTGCTGCCCGCCACGCTGTGGGCCGAGGCCGATGCGGTGATGGTGAATTCGGAGCGCAATGTCACGCTATTGCAGCGCTCGGTCGATCCGATCGGCGAAGCGCGCCCGGACTGGCTGCTGATCGCGCAGGTCGCCACGGCAATGGGCTTCGAGGGGTTCGAATACACCTCCGGTGCGGAGGTTTTCGACGAGATCAAGCAGTTCGCCAATCCGGCCACCGGATACGACCTGCGTGGTATGAGCTATGACCGGTTGCGCGAAGGGCCGATGCAGTGGCCGTGTGCCGAGCCCGATCGCGCACGCAATCCGATCCGCTATCTCAATGACGGTGTCAGTCAGGAGCCTTTCATCGACGACGCCGGACATCAGCCCCGGCTGGCCTTCGCGACACCGAGCCGTCGTGCGGTGTTCTGGCCGCGCCCGCATATGGCGCCGGAGGAGATGCCCGATGACGACTACCCGTTCGTATTGAACACCGGTCGACTGCAGCATCAGTGGCACACCATGACCAAGACCGGCAAGATCGACAAGCTGACGAAATTGACCGGGCAGCCGTTCGTCGAGGTGCATCCCGCCGATGCCCAGCGGCTCGGGGTCGAGGCGGGCGATCAGCTCGAAATCGCCTCGCGGCGCGGACGAGCGGTGCTGTCGGCGCAGGTCAGCGACCGGGTGCGGCCCGGTGATTGCTTCGCACCATTCCATTGGAATGACGAGCAGGGCGAGTATCTGACGATCAATGCGGTGACCAATGACGCGGTGGATGCGGCCTCGCTGCAGCCCGAGTACAAGGCGTGCGCGGTGTCATTGCGGCGGGTCGCGGCGGTGCCGCAGCCGCAAGCACCCGCCGGAGTAGCGGACTCTTCGACACAGCCGTTGAGCGAACCAGCCGCACCGGGAGCAATCGCTGTCAATGGCTCGCCGGACGCGCATCCGCTGGCGGTCATGCTCGGGCTCGATGCGGGCATTGCCCCGACACTGAGCGAGACCGAGCGCATCTATCTCACCGGATATCTCTCGGCGTTGCAGTCCATTCCGGTGACCGGGCAGCCGGTGCTGCCCGCGTCCGCGCCGATCGCCCAGCACAGCCGGTTGTGGATCGATGGGCTGCTGGCGGGCATGTACTCGCGCAGTGCCGCATCGCCGACCCCATCGGCGCCCGCCGACGATACTCCGGACGAGCCACCGGCCCGCCCCATCACCGTGCTGTGGGCGTCCCAGACCGGCACCGCCGAGGAACTGGCCGTTACGGCCGCCGCGCGCCTGGCCGAATGCGGTTACACCCCACGGCTGCTCGATATGGACTCGTGCGAACTCGACGAGCTCACCGGCGATGTGCTGGTGATCAGCAGCACCTTCGGCGACGGCGGTCCGCCGGATAACGGAACCGACTTCTGGGAACGCCTGAACGACAGCGTGATCCGATTGACCGGCATGCAGTACGCGGTCTTCGCGCTCGGCGACTCCTCCTATGACGACTTCTGCGGCCACGGCCGCAAACTGGACACGAAGCTGACCGAACGCGGGGCCACCCGACTGCTGGCGCGCGTCGACAGCGAACCCGATTACGAGGAATCGGCGGCGCGCTGGCTCGACGAGGTGCTCACCGCACTCGACGGCGGTCGGGAAACCGGCGCGTCCGAGGCGAGTTCGTCCGGTGCCGACGGAACTCGGATGCCGATGCGTCCCACCGGTGGCACTGCCACGTTGGTACTGCCCCGCACCGCTCCGGCCCTGGGCCGGACTCAGAGCTCGGGCCCCGCGTCGTTCACCCGCAACGCGCCGGTGACCGCACCGCTGGTGCGCAATGAGCCGCTATCACATACCGGATCGCCGAAGGAAGTGCGCCAGTTCGGATTCGACCTGCACGGGCTGGAAGCGTCCTACGAGGTCGGCGATTCGCTCGGGGTATGGCCCGCGAATTGCGGCTCGCTGGTGACCGAATGGCTCGGTGCCACCGGATTGGACGGCCGCCGGGTCATCGAGGTCGACGACCAGGAACTGCCGCTGGGCCAGGCGCTGCGTACCCGCTATGACATAACGAAGGTCAGCCACGATCTACTCACCTTCATCGCCGAACGCAATCCGAACAACCGGCTGGCGAAACTGCTGCGCCGCGATAATCGCAATGAACTCGACAACTACCTGTGGGACCGACAGGCCGTCGATGTGCTGCGCGACTTCCCGGTGCGGGCCGATCTCGTCGAATGGCTCGGCACGCTGAAAAAGCTGCAACCGCGCCAGTATTCGATATCGTCGAGCCCGCTGGTCAGTCCCGATGAGGTGCAGCTCACCGTCGGGATCGTCCGCTACGGCGATCCGGCGGCGATCGGCTCGGCGGCGCGCCGCGGTGGGGTGTGCTCGACCTTCCTCGCCGACCGCGCCGACGCCGATGCGGCGGCGGTGCCGATCTTCCTGCAGCGCGCACCGCATTTCCGGCCGCCGCTGGATCCGACGGCACCGATGATCATGGTCGGTCCCGGTACCGGTATCGCGCCCTTCCGCGGCTTCCTCCAGGAGCGCCGCGCCCTCGGATGTTCCGGGCGCAACTGGCTGTTCTTCGGCGATCAGCATGCCGCCCAGAACTTCTACTACCGTGCCGAATTGGAAGACATGTTCCGCTCCGGCTTCCTCACCCGCCTCGATCTGGCCTTCTCCCGCGACCAGCGCGAGCGAATCTACGTGCAGCACCGCATGATCGAACACGGTGCGGAGCTGTGGTCCTGGCTGCGCGACGGCGCGTACTTCTATGTGTGCGGCGACGCCGCGCGGATGGCCAAGGATGTGGACGACACCCTGCTCACCATTGCCAGGATCCACGGCAAGCTCGACGAGGACGGTGCGCTGGCGTTCAAGAAACAGTTGGTCGCCGAGAAGCGCTACGTCCGCGACGTCTACTGATCCCCTATACCGCGGGCGGATTCAGGCGGGCGAAGTCGGGCAGCCGGTAGTAGGGGTAGTACGGGTACGGCGGCGTGACGGCGCTGGCCTTGTCGAGGCGGGCCATCTGGTCGGCGTCGAGTTCCCAGCCGATCGCGCCGAGGTTCTGGCGCAGCTGCTCCTCGTTGCGCGCGCCGACGATGACCGTCGAAACCGTGGGGCGGCGCAGGAGCCAGTTGAGGGCGATCTGCGGGACGGTCTTTCCGGTCTCGGCGGCGAGTTCGTCGAGGATATCGACCACGTCGTAGAGCCTCTCGTCATCGACCGGTGGGCCCGCCGCGGCGGTCTGGTGCAGGCGGCTGCCCGCCGGAAGCGGCTGGCCACGGCGGATTTTCCCGGTCAGGCGGCCCCAGCCGAGCGGGCTCCACACCACCGCGCCCACGCCCTGATCCCGACCGAGCGGCATCAGCTCCCACTCGTAGTCGCGGCCGACGAGCGAGTAGTAGACCTGATGGGCCACATAGCGGGTCAGGCCGTGCCGGTCCGCCGCGGCGAGGGATTTCATCAGCTGCCAGCCCGCGAAGTTGGAGGCTCCCAGATAGCGGATCTTGCCCGCGCGCACCAGATCGTCCAGTGCCGCGAGAACCTCCTCGACCGGGGTGTGTGCGTCGAAGGCGTGCAGCTGGAACAGGTCGATGTAGTCGGTGCCGAGCCTGCGCAGTGAACCCTCGACGGCCTTGATGAGCCGCGCACGTCCGGAGCCCGCCTCGAACGGCGCCGGACCGGTCGGCAGGCTCGCCTTGGTGGACAGCAGCAGCCGATCGCGCCTGCCCTCGATGGCCGCGCCGAGCACTTCCTCGGAGGCGCCGTCGGAATAGACATCGGCCGTATCGAACAGGGTGACGCCCGCGTCCAGGCTGATATCGACCAGGCGACGGGCCTGCTCCGCATCGGTATCACCCCATGCGCTGAACAGTTCCCCGCGCCCGCCGAAGGTGCCCGCGCCGAAGCTCAGGGCCGGGACGTGCAGACCTGACGCGCCGAGCCGCCGGTACTCCATGATGACTCCTAAAGGGTCTATAGTTCCGTTAACACGGTCGAACCTACACCCATTGCGCCATAAATGAAACTGGAGTTCCGTTATGCCGTCCGACAATGCCACCCCCGGCTCGGTCCGCCCAGGTGGGCGCACCGCCCGCGTCCGCGAGGCGGTCTTGCAGGCCGCGGGCGATCTGCTCGCCGAACGCGGTTTCGCGCACCTGGATCTGACCGAGGTCGCGGCACGCGCGGAGGTCGGCAAGACCACGGCATACCGACGCTGGCGCAACTCCACCGGACTGGTCGCCGATCTACTCGTCGATATGGCCGAACAGTCGCTGCCGCACGCCGACACCGGCTCGCTACTCGGCGATCTCACCGCCAATGCCCGCCTGGTCGCCAAAACCCTCACCGACCCACGCCAGGGCAGGCTCTTCCAAGCGGTCATCGCCGCGGCCACCTGCGATGAGACGGCCGCCGCCGCACTGCGCCGCTTCTACGACATCCGCCTCACCGAATGGTCGCCCTGCATCGATGCCGCCATCGCACGAGGCGAAATCCCGGACGGAACCGACGCCCGCGCCGTACTCACCGCGGTCTCGGCCCCGCTCTACTACCGCCTGCTCGCCAGCGGCGACCCGATCGATGACGAAGCCGCCAGCACCGCCGCCGCGGCGGCCGCCCAGGCGGCCGCCGCGGGCATCTTTACGAAAGACGCGAAAACGCCAACTGCACCTGAGGACTCATGAAGCCAGCGCGGTGGGCATTACGACCGTCCCGGCTCACCGCGACAGAGACCGGCTCTGCCCCGCACCGAAAGGATCAGCTCGAACTCGCGGCGGCGCCGGCGATGCCGCAGGCGATCAGCGAGTCCAGGCCGGATCGCGACCGGTGAGTCCGATGACTCGATCCAGTTCCGGCGGTGTCGGGCACCGGCACGACGGGGCCGAACATGCCCGGTGCGCCTTCGGCCGGTGTGTTACTGAGGAATTCGAGCAGAACCGATAGATGGATGGATCGGCGGCCGGTCGCTGACCGGTTGCCAGGGCGAGATCCCAACTGTGCACGACGGTTTCGTTGAGTGCGGTCGTCGCCATCACCACCGCCGGAGCCGATACACCGCCCGCCTCGGTCGCACCGTTCCAGGCCGCCGGATCCCGCCAGGCCTCGACCAGCGCCTTCAGCTGGGCCGGGATGCGCGCACGCCAGTCGTCGGGCAGCGCGGTCTCCGGGCCGACCGCGGGCGGGACCGAACGGCCGACCGCCTCCTTGGTCGCGGCCTGCCGAGAAGCCTCGGTGAGCATGATGACGTGGGCGAGCAGATCACGCACGGAGGTATCGGCGCAGGGTGTCGGTGCCGTGAGCTGTTCATCGGCAATTGCGCCGACCACCGCCGCCATGGCGGTCGCGGCCGGTTCGAGATCGAAAATCGGGTGCATCGGGGCCTCCTCGCGCTGGACCGCGGCCGAGCCGATCCCGCGCCGGGCGTGAGCCTCCTCGCGGCTCCTACCGCACCCCATCGCAACCAAGTCGTAGCGGCGAAAAGTGCTGGAAAAGCGGAGAATTGGTAGATGAAGGGCGATCGGGTGGAGATCGTCGTCGACTTCGGCGACGAGTCTCGCAGTTATGAAGTGGCCGCAACGCGTGCGGGGCGCAAGGTCGAGGTCCGCATCGCGCGGGGCGTGGTGGAAGTCAGCGAGGTGACGCGCACCGGAGTCCCGGTGCGTACCGCGCGGTTCCTGGCCGGGCGCACACTGGCGCTGGTCGAACATCCCGCGAACGGGTCTGGTCCGGTCGAGGGCGAGTGAGGCGACCCGAGTAGCGGATGGGTTGCCGTGCGGCCGAACTAGGAGCATTCTCAACAGTGTTGGACTGATGTCCGCTCGCGCTGCGATTCCCGCAGCACCTGGTTTTCCCCCGGCAGATAATCGGGTACCCGGCCGCAGAGCACGCGCGGAGAGGAGTGAACGATGACCGATCCCAGCACATCCCGCACGCTGGACGAGGTTGGCGAGGCCGACTACGTCGAGCAGTCCGTCGTCGCCTATCCCGACTACGACGATGACAGGGCGGATATCAGCAGCGAACGCGATCTGGTGGCCGCGGTCGACCGGGACGCCTTCAGCGCCGATCCGGCCGATGTGGTGGAGCAGTCGATCGCCGTTCCGCTCGATGACGATCACGAACCGGGTCCGGCGTACTGAGCTCTCGGCTCACGGCGCGATCTTGGCCCGGACCGTCGCGTGCAACTCACGCAGGCTGGAGCGCTCGGTCGCCACTTCGAGTACGCGCAGACCGTGCGCATGCCCCGCCAATTCGGCCGCCAAGTGCTCCGGATCGACCTGCTTGTGCGGGATCCGATAGGCGGCGCACAACGCGGCCAGATCCATCCCGTGCGGGGTGCCGAAGACGCGCTCGAAGACACCGGCGTACTGCGGGTCGCCCTGTTCGAGGAGTTCGAAGATGCCGCCGCCGTCGTCATTGGCGACCACGATGGTCAGATCGGCGGGCCGGGGTTCGCCGCGGCCGATGAGCAGGCCGGAGGCGTCGTGCAGGAAGGTGAGGTCACCGATCAGCGCGATGGTGCGACCGGTGTGGTGCAGTGCCGCGCCGACGGCCGTGGAGACGGTGCCGTCGATACCCGCGACGCCGCGATTGGACAGCACCCGGATACCGGGGCGCGGATGCGAGACCAGGGCCGCGTCACGCACCGGATTGGATGCGCCGAGCAGCAGCTGGTCACCCTCGCGCAGTGCGTCCATCACCACACCCGCGACATGTAGGCCGGTCGGCTTCGGATGCTTGGCGAGTTCCGCGCGGACCACCCGATCGGCCTTCGCGTTCAATTCCCGGCAGTACGCCAGCCATTCGGCGCGCGGCGCACCCGAGATGATCGCTCTGGTTCCGGTGCCGACCACATTGCCGGAGACATCGGGCCAGCGCGGACCGGTGGTGAGCGCGTAGACGGTGATGGACGGGTCGGCGAGCACCTTCGCGACCTGACGATGCAGCGTCGGCCGCCCGGTGATGATCGCCTGGCGCGGCTTCAGCAGCGGCAATGCCAGCGGATGCAGGGCCGGGCCGTGCATCGGAGCGGTGGGTTCGGCGACCGTCGGCAGCTCGGCCAGTTCCGGACGCAATCCGGCGCCGTGGCCGGAGATGACGACCGTATCGGGCGTGAGATCGAGTTCGAGTGGGACATCGAGCGTCGCGTACTGGGTCGACGTCCACGCGGCACCACCGACGCGCCCCTGCGGCGCCGATTCACCCGGCGCGTGATCCGGGACCAGCGGCTCGCGCAGTGGAATATCGAAATGCACCGGCCCGGCATTGCCGGAGCGGGTGCCGCGGGCCGCGGCCAGCACCCGGCAGACGGCCGAACGCCACTGGCTGTTCTGCTGGCTGTAGGGCGCACCGTCCCCGCACTCCTGCTCGGCGAGTCCGAGGCTGATCGAGGCACGCACCTGGCTGCCGAACAGACCGAACTGCTCCACGGTCTGATTGGCGCCGGAGCCGAGCATCTCGTAGGGCCGGTTGGCACTGAGCACCACCAGCGGAACCCGGGCGTAGTTCGCCTCCAGCACCGCGGGACCGAGATTGGCGACGGCGGTTCCCGAGGTCATGACGACCGGTACCGGCAGTCGGCTGGCAATCGCGAGCCCGATGGCCAGAAAGCCAGCGGTCCGCTCGTCGATGCGCATGTGCAGCCGTAGCTTGCCCGCCGCATCGGCCGCCTGGAGGGCGAATGCCAGCGGCGCGTTCCTGGACCCAGGACACAGAACGACGTCTCGCACACCCCCGCGCGCGAGTTCGTCAACGACCACCTGCGCCTGTGCTGTAGACGGATTCACGCCTCCAGCCTCTCAGACAGTTGCTCCGACGTCTTCGTCACCCTGCTCACAAACAGGTGTTCGAGTGGGAATTTGCCGCCCGCGCCCACCACCGGACGCGGGCGGCCGGTATGCGCCGCACATCGAAATCCCGCCTCGCCGAAGCGGATTTGAGATGCGGCGCAAGGATCACCGCCCTACCGACCACTGCGGAGCGAGTCTTACGAGCGAGGAGTTCGCGGCCCGTCTCGCGGCCGAGTAGTCGAAGCGCATGCGCCGAAGGCGCGAGTCTCGACTGCTCGGACGCGAGACACCAGGGGGCCGCGAACACGCAGCGCCGCAGGCGCTGCAAATCGAACTCAAGCGTGGCGCTGCACGAGGTCGCCGAGGCGCGGCAACGCCTCGATGACGTTCTTCTTGGCCGAGGAACGCATCGACGAGTAGACCTTCTGCAGCGCCGGACGCGTCGAGGCCTCGGCACGCGCGTCGGTCACCGCGAGCAATGCCTCGGCGACCTCATCGGACTTGGCGACCAGCAGGTCGGCGAAACTGCCGGATCCCGTGGCCGTGTATTCCTGCCAGAAGGGCTCCAGCTGGGATACCAGCTTGGGCGCCAACGACTCCAGCGCATCGGGCACGATGTTGGGGCTGATCTTCTTGATCGCCGCGTACCCACCCTTGACCGCAAGGCCAGACGCACCACCCTTGTCCGACACCTCGGCGTCCAGAACCTCCTTGGCATCGGCAAGGAAGGCCGTGCGCTTAGCGTCGTCGAGCAGGGATTCAGACAGTGCTGCAACCACTTTCAGGTTCCTCCGGGATCGATGTCGATGAACGAGCGCACGTCACTATACGCACTGGTGCGCGCGGTCACACGGCGCTCTTCCGGCTACGGCTGCCACGGCAGCAATTGGACCATCAATCCTTCACAATCTGCGAGGACATTGCCCTGCTCATCGGCCAATTCCGCGGTTATGTACGTTTTGCGCCCTTCGATGCGGTCGACGCGACCGCGCACGGTCAGCGACGTCTCCAGCGGAGTGATCTTGCGATAGTTCACATGGAGGTAGGCGGTGCGGCTGATCGGTCGTCCCGCGTAATGCACGATCATGCCGAGCAGGTCGTCGAAGAGCAGCGGGAGCACACCGCCGTGCGCGGCGCCATTGCCGCCGAGGTGGTAGCGGCGGAACTCACCGGTCATCTCGATGCCATCGGGTCCGGCCTCGACCACCTGCCACGGCAGCAGCAAAAGGCTGCCGCGCCCGGGCAATTCGACCGCGCGGCCCGCCGGGCCCTGGAGTTCGGGCGCACGATAGGGCTCGAGCAGTTCGACGAGCGCTCGCGCCTGGGCGAGCGCGTCACCGAAGACCTCGTCGGGCGCGTCCACGGAGACGGCCAGATCCTGCAGGGTGCGCATGACCTCGACGAACGGCCCGAAGTTGGCCCCGATCCGCGCGCGGGAGACCTTGGGGAAGCCACCGTGCTTGTCGTACCGGGATTCGTCCACCGCACTGTGGTCGATGCGCGGGCCGGATCGTCCGACACTTCGCTCGGTAACCCGTTTCACTGCCTCACGCCCTCCCGTCGCCCGACCGCCGCCCCTCATCGAATCGCTCCGCGATGCTGCATCCATACCTGCACGGTAACGTCTTGTTTTACACCGTCAAGTCGTACCGCCGAGTAACGCCGTCGGCACCGTAGAAGTTCGCATGGAACTCGCTGGCGCCCGGATTATCGACGGAAGCAATAATCACTGGGGTGACGTTCAATCCGAAGCTGTGGCGGCCCGTTCCAGGGTTCGAGAACCTGACCGACATCACCTATCACCGGCATATCGAACAGGGCACCGTCCGGGTGGCCTTCGATCGGCCGGAGGTGCGCAATGCGTTCCGTCCCCATACGGTCGACGAGCTCTATCGCGCGCTCGATCACGCCAGGATGACCCCGGACGTCGGCGCGGTCCTGCTCACCGGCAACGGACCGAGCCCGAAGGACGGCGGCTGGGCCTTCTGCTCCGGCGGCGACCAGCGCATCCGCGGCCGCAGCGGCTACCAGTACGCCGAAGGCGAGACCGCGGACACCGTCGACCAGGCGCGCGCGGGCCGCCTGCACATCCTCGAAGTGCAGCGGTTGATCCGGTTCATGCCGAAGGTGGTCATCGCGCTGGTCAACGGCTGGGCCGCGGGCGGCGGGCACAGCCTGCACGTGGTCTGCGATCTGACCCTGGCCAGCCGCGAGCACGCCAGATTCAAGCAGACCGACGCCGATGTCGGCAGCTTCGACGGCGGTTACGGCAGTGCATATCTCGCGAAAATGGTCGGCCAGAAATTCGCGCGCGAAATCTTCTTCCTCGGCCGTCCCTACACCGCCGAGGAAATGCATCAGATGGGCGCGGTGAACAAGGTCGTCGACCACGCCGAACTGGAGAATGTCGCGCTGGAGTGGGCCGCCGATATCAATGGCAAATCCCCGCAGGCCCAGCGCATGCTCAAGTACGCGTTCAATCTGCTCGACGACGGTCTGGTCGGCCAGCAACTGTTCGCGGGCGAGGCCACCCGGATGGCGTACATGACCGATGAAGCGGTCGAGGGCCGCGACGCCTTCCTGGAGAAGCGCAAGCCGGACTGGACCCCCTACCCCTGGTACTTCTGACATGGACATCCTCAGCAGCCGAGTCATCCTGCGGCCCGCCGACTATCGCGCCACACTCGCCTTCTACCGCGACGGACTCGGGCTGGCGATCGCGCGGGAGTATCCGGGCGGCACTGTTTTCTTCGCTGGACAGTCGCTGGTCGAGGTGGCCGCACACGGCGGATCGGGTAGATCCACGGCGTTCGAGGGCGCGCTCTGGCTGCAGGTACGCGACATTTCGGACACCGCGGCCGAACTCGCGCTCAAGGGCATCTCGATCGATCGCGCGCCGGTGCAGGAGCCGTGGGGGTTGATCGAGATGTGGGTGCACGATCCGGACGGGGTGCCCATCGTTTTGGTCGAAGTGCCTGCCGAGCATCCGATCCGACGGGATTCGCGCTGGTCACCGGACTGATCGCGCGGGCGGCGGCGACCAGGGCGACCCGGTCCGAGTTGCCAATGCCGACCCCGGCGAGGACGATAACGCACGGATGGCCGCCCGACCGCCGACGTCCGGGTGACCGCCACTGAGTACCGTCCTCCGAGTGAATCGCAGTCTCGATGTCCGGCGTACCCGAGTTCTCCTCCCCTGACGCGGCCGAAGCCACTCCCCGCTGCCTCAGCAAACCGACCCCTGCCGCATGCGGTGACGCTGACATGACACGATCAAGGTCGTGAGGGAGCGCAGCGAGCGAACCATGAACACAGCGCGCCTGCGCACGACAGGGCCGAGCAGCAGCGAGGTGCAGTCGTGAGAGAGCGAAGCGAGCGAACCATGGGTACTGCGCGCCCGCACACTGCGGACCCGCGCCCGATGGAGCCGAACCTCAGCGAGGCACCGTCATGAGCAAAACCCTGCGGACGCTGCCGATGCCGACGGGATCGGGGCTCGGCGATGTGATGCCGCATTTGCGAGAAGTGTTGGAGGGGAACGGTCCAGCCTGGTTGCCGATACCCACCAGCGACCGCCGGGAGGCCCGGCGACTCAGCGATGCGCTGGCTCCGGGCGAGCCGATCGATGACGAGGTGGCGCTCGTGGTGACCACTTCCGGCACCACCGGTGTCCCGAAGGGCGCCATGCTCAGCGCGGCGGCGCTGCGGGCCAGCGGGACCGCGACCCACGATCGTCTCGGTGGTCCCGGCACCTGGCTGCTCGCCCTGCCGACCCACCACATCGCCGGCATTCAGGTGTTGCTGCGCAGCATCCTGGCCGGTACCGAACCCGCCGTCCTCGACGTTTCCGGCGGCTTCCTACCCGAGGCGCTCGCGGGCGCCATCTCCGGTATGCGCGGTGAGCGCCGGTACTCCGCATTGGTCCCGACCCAGCTCATCAAGGCCCTGGAGGCACCCGCCGCGGCGGCGGCGCTGGCCCAGTTGGACGGCGTGCTGGTCGGTGGCGCCGCCACTCCGGCTCGGGTCTATGAACGCGCGAAAGCGGCCGGTATCAATGTCGTTCGCACCTACGGCATGAGCGAAACCTGCGGTGGTTGCGTATACGACGGTATTGCGCTGGACGGCACCGAGATTCGCATCGAGGACGGTCGCGTCCTGCTCGGCGGCGCGATGATCGCCACTGGCTACCGCGGTCATCCCGACCATCCGGCCTTCGCCGAACCCGGCTGGTTCCGCACCGAGGACGCGGGCACCTATGAGAACGGCGTGCTCAGCATCACCGGACGGCTCGACGAGGCGATCATGACCGGTGGGCTGCTCGTCATCCCGCAGGTGGTGGAGGCCGTGCTGATCAACCATCCGGGAATCAGCGAATGCGTGGTGCTCGGCCTGCCCGACGACAGGCTCGGTCAACGGGTCGCCGTCGCCGTTGTCCCCGCCGCCGGCGCGAGCCCGACCCTCGAGGAACTGCGCGACCACGTCGTGCGCGAACTCGACTCCATCGCCGCCCCACGCGAACTCGCGATCCTCGACGAGCTGCCCTTGCGCGGACCAGGTAAACCGGACCGCGCGAAACTGCGCGAACACTTGCTCGCGGAGTCGACGCACTAGTACACCGACCGGCTCGGTACCGACCTTCGGCACCTCCGGGATTCGGTATGCGGCCCTACGCCGAACCCCACAGCTGAACCAGGACGTTCTGCCGTGATCCGGGGCCGATTCGTGCGCGAACACAGGTGCATCCGGCCGTTCGGCGCGACTCCGGCAACGCGCGTCCGGCGGGCTCGGCCGATGCAAGCCGGTGCAAGAATGGGGCGACACTGCGGTGCAAGGGCCGTGCAAGACACCGGCCCCAAAGTCTTACCCATGACTTCTTTCACACCCAGTTCAGCGCTCGCCGTAGAGGCGGACGGCCTGGTCAAGGTGTTCGGGGAACAGCGCGCCGTCGACGGTGTGAGCCTGGCGGTTCCGCAGGGCTCGGTCTACGGCGTGCTCGGACCGAACGGCGCGGGCAAGACCACGACCATCCGCATGTTGGCCACCCTGCTGCGCCCGGACGGCGGCAGCGCCCGCATCTTCGGCCGTGACGTCGTCGCCGAACCGACGGCCGTGCGGTCCCTGGTCGGCGTCACCGGGCAGTACGCCTCGGTCGACGAGGATCTCACCGCCACCGAAAACCTGGTCATCTTCTCCCGCCTGCTCGGTCTGAGCCGCATCGATGCCAGGCGCAAGTCGGTCGAATTGCTCGAGGAGTTCGACCTCACCGAGGCGGCGGACAAGCCGCTGAAGAACTTCTCCGGCGGCATGCGGCGCCGTCTCGATCTGGCCGCCAGCCTGATTGCGACACCGCCGCTGCTGTTCCTGGACGAGCCGACAACCGGCCTCGATCCGCGCACCCGCGCCCAGATGTGGGAGACCATCCGCCGACTGGTCCGCGAGGGCGCGACGGTGCTGCTCACCACGCAGTACCTCGACGAGGCCGATCAGCTCGCCGACCGGATCGCCGTCATCGACCACGGCAAGGTGATCGCCGACGGCACCGCCGACCAGCTCAAGGCCTCGATCGGCGGCTCCTCACTACACCTGACGCTGGTCGATCGGGCCCAGCTCGATGAGGCCCGCCGCATTGTCGGCGAATTCCTGGGCACCGAGGCCCAGATCACGCCGGAGGCCGGACGGCTCACGGCGCCGCTGCAGGACGCGGGCATGACCGCCGATCTACTGATTCGCCTGCGCGAGTGGGAGATCGCGATCGACGAGATCACTGTCAGCAAGCCCAGCCTCGACGAGGTCTTCCTCACCATCACCGGCCACCCGGCCGAAGACGACAACGAACGGAGCGCGGCATGACCACCATTACCGCCCCTGATCAGGCCGCACGGTATGCGGCACCACACTCGATCCCGGAGGTCAGCAATCACATCAGCCTCCGCCAGACCGTGGCGAGCTCGTTCACCATGGCCTACCGGGGCATCCTCAAGATCAAGCACAATCCCGAGCAGCTGTTCGATGTGACGGTTCAGCCGATCCTGTTCACCGCGCTGTTCGCCTATATCTTCGGCGGGGCGATCGGCGGGAGTGTGTCGAACTATCTGCCGGTTCTGGTTCCCGGCATTCTGGTGCAGACCGTGATCCTGACCTCGGTCGTGACCGGTACCCAACTGCGCGAGGATATGGACAAGGGCGTCTTCGACCGATTCAAATCCCTGCCCATTGCCCGCATTTCGGCTCTCGCGGGCGCGTTGATCGCGGATATGGTGCGCTATGCGCTGGCCACCACCCTGACCATCCTGGTCGGCCTGGCCATCGGCTACCGGCCCGAGGGCGGATTCGTCGGTGTCGTGGTCGCCGGTCTGGTCATCGTGGTCTGCTCTTTCGCGGTGAGCTGGATCTGGGCGCTGGTCGGCGTCACCGGTAAGAGCGCCGCTGGCGTGCAGGGCATTTCGATGATGGTGATGTTCCCGCTGACCTTCATGTCCGGTGCCTTCGCTCAGGTCAGCACCATGCCGGGCTGGATGCAGGGGCTCAATCACGTGAATCCCGTGTACTACATGGTGAACATGGCCCGAGCGCTGATGAACGGCAATGTCTACGGCAGCGATCTGGCCTGGTCGCTGATCGGTTCGGTGGTCGTGATCGTGATCTTCGCGCCGCTGAGCATCAGGGCGTACATGCGCCGGGCCTGACCACTCAGGTCTGACCGCTAACCGAAAGTCGCGGTGGGAGACGCCAAGTCACCCACCGCGACTTTCGTTGTCACAGGGCAGTTCCTGCAGCAGTTCAAGAATTCGGTCGGCCGCTTGCCGTCGACGCAGACCCGCGGCACGCTCCAGCGCTTCGTCGAAGCGATCATCCCCCAGCGTTTTTCGATGCAGCGCAATGTGGCGCCGCAATTCGGCCGATGGACTGTCCTGTCGTGCCATCACTTTGCTGGCCACCGACACCAGCTCCAGGCCGATCTCCGAATCGGGTCGGATCGCGAGATGAAAGGTTCCGACCGCGTTGCCGACCGCACCGATCTGCGGCAGATCGTAGAACTGCCCGAGGCGACCCGCCGCGAGGCGGATCAGTGTGCGGACGATATCTTCGGCTTCGGCGGGCTGTCCGTAGAGCACGTGCGCGTCCACTGCCCCGCTCGCGGTCATGAGGATGCCCGGCCCCGGCATCGGTTCGTCATCGGGCCAGCCGTACAGGTCGAGCGCCCTACGGTAATGGCGCAGCCCGGCATCGATATCGCCCTCGGCCAGTTCGAGTTCCGCCATTCCGATCACGACAGGGGCCAATCGGTGGTTGCGCCGGATGTGCGGATCGTCGATCGAAGACCCGTGCGCCGGGTCGCCGTCCGGCGCGCCGAGCGCGAATCCCAACTCCCGCCGTGCCTCGGCGAGGCGGCCCGCGCCGATCAGCGATACCGCGAGATAGCTGCGTATTTCAATGGCTTCCTCGTGTGCGCGCAACTCCCGCAGCAGATCCCCGGCCCGGCGGTAGTACTCCACCGCGTCGGAGTAGTGCGCGGTCTGTCCGGCGAGCTGCCCCAGATGCTGGGTGACCATCGCCGTGCCCCAGATATCAGTGCCCTCGATCAGCCGCAAAGCGGCCCGTGCGTCCCGCGTGGAGCCGTAGACATGGCCGGAGTTTTCCCGGATATTCGCGCGCATGAACACCGCCGCGGCGCGGACCACGGGGTCCGGCGATCGGGCGCCGTCGGCGAACAACCTGGCCGCGTTCGCACCCGAAGCGTCCCCGCAGCCCATGACGCCGAGAAAGCGGGCTCCGCTATTGAGATCGATTGCGGTACTCAGCAATCGACGGATCCGCGCCCGGGTGGTCGCCACCTGACGCAGGCCGCCGCCGAGGTACACCATGTGCATACCGATCTGCAGGTGTGCGAGCATCTGCAGATCGGCGACCGTGCCGCGCACCGGACCGGGTTCCGGTGCCAGGGTGATGATCCGGCTCGCCCAACCGCTCAGCTCCATATGCGCGCCACGCATGACCCACAGCGTTCCCACAACCGGAAAGACCCGGTACACCGTGCGGGCGTCCCTGCGCTCCAGCGCATATCGCAGTACCGTGACCAGATTGTCGAGCTCCGCGCCCACCGAGAGCACGGTGGCCACCTGTGCGTCGGAGAGATAGCGCTGCACGGCCGAGATCGAATAATCACGGGCCCAGCGCGACATTCGATCCATGACCACGGGACGCTCGTCGATCGCGCCCGCAATGCCGGCCGCCGCATCGGATCCGGTGCGCGCGAGTTGTTCCTCGCCGAATTCGCGGACCGTTTCCAGCATGCGGTAGCGGGTTCCGATGAGACTTTCGTCATCGTCGAGGACGGTGAGCAGTGACTGGCTCACCAAACCGTCGACAGCCGTGGCTACGTCGTCGACATCCGGCCCACCGGCCACCACTTCGGCGGCGTCGAGGGTGAACCCGGCCGGAAAGCGGCACAGTCTGCGCAGGGCGATCTGCTGCGGCTCTTCGAGCAGATTCCAACTCCACGCGATCACCGCGTACAAGGTGCGATGCCGTTCCGGCGACGAGCGATCTCCGCTGCGCAGCAAGGCGAAGCGATGTTCGAGCCGGGTTTCGATCTCCTCGACGCTCATGGTCCGCACCCGCGCGGCCGCGAGTTCGATGGCCAGCGGCAGGCCGTCGAGCGTGCGACACAATCGGGCAACGACTTCGGGATCCAGCCCCACCGTCGGCCGCACGGCCCGCGCCCTGGCGTTGAACAGCTCGGTGGCGGGCGATCCGGCCGCGTCGATCGCCAAGGGTGCCAGCGGATATACCGTTTCGGCGGTGATCGCCAGTGGCGCCCGGCTGGTGGTGAGCACGCTGAGCTGGTCACAGCTGCCGACCAGATCGGCGACCACCTCGGCCACCGCATCGATCAGATGCTCACAGTTGTCCAGTATCAATAGCATCGGGCGGGCGGCGAGCGCGTCGCGCAGGCGGCGACCGGCATCGCTGTAGCCGGTGGTGCGCCGCCACGCCGTCTCCCGCACGATCTCGCCGAGGCCGAGTGTCGTGCTGATCGCGGCCTCGATATCGGCACGCGGATCGGCGTCGGCGGCCGGATCGGCCCGCACCGAGGCCAGCTCCACGAGCACCACGGATTCGCTGCGCGCGATCCGGGCACCCAATTCGTTGGCCACCCTGGTCTTTCCGGTGCCGCCAGGGCCCAGGACAGTCGTCACCCGGGAGCGGTTCAGCAGTTGCTCGAGTGCGTCCAGATCCTCGGCACGTCCGAGCAGGGCATTGGGGGCCGCGCGCAAGCCGATCGCGGAGAGGGCACTCGGCGGTGCGGCAGCGGCCGAATCCGAAACTCGTCCAGTCGAATCCCGCGCGATCGAATCGCGCGCAGCGGAATCTCGTGCAGCGGAATCTCGTGCGGGCGAATCGCGTACCGCAACCGATACTGTCGGATCAGCTGTCGTGACCGAATTCACAGCGGGTGTCGCATTCGGCACGACCCCACCATGATCCGTCCGCGGCGCGAATCCGGGCACCGGATCACCGCGCAGGATGGCGGTATTCAACTCCACCAGCGCCGGACCGGGATCCGCGCCGAGTTCCTCGATCAGCCGCCCGCGCATCGATGCGAAAACATCCAAGGCCTCGTTCGGCCGCCCCGCCGCGGCCAGCAACCGCATCAAGGTGCCATGCGCGGCCTCGTCGAGCGGCTTCGCGGCCACAGTTCGGCGTGTGATCGCCACCGCGCCGTCGAGATCGCCGCTCGCGACCCGGGCCGCGACCTCGATCGCCGCCAATTCGGACAACCGGTTTGCCGCCGCGGCGCGCAGTTCCTCGGCGAGTTCGCCCGCGGGGAGGTCGGCCCCCGGCTCACCGCGCCACAGCGCTCTGGCCTGTGCGACCACGGTCAGACAACCGGCGTGATCGCCATCGGCCTGGCTGGCGCGGGCCGCGCGCAGCAGTTCGTCGGCCAAGGTCAAATCGACCTGATCCGCGGTCAAGGTGAGGCGGTACCCGGCCGGGCCGATCTCCAGCGCCGCGTCCGGCAGCGCGGACCGCAGCCGCGACACCTGGGTGTGCAGCGCGTTCATCGGTGCGCGCGGCGGCTGCTCACCCCAGACCTCATCGATCAGCGCCTGGGCGCTGCGGCTGCGACCGGGGCGCAGGGCCAGTGCCGCGAGCAGCAGCCGCGAGCGCGCCCCGGGCAGCGCCGTGAGGGCACCATCCCTGCGTAGCGCGATTTCGCCCAGCAGGGCCACTACGACCGATTCGCCTGCGGGCGTCGTGAGGGTTCGACTCCGGCCGATCGGGCCGCTCTGGTCAGGAAACATTCCGTCGCTATCGTATGCGAGCCGCGGCGTGAGCGACGGGCCCGGAGGCGGTTGCGCAGCATGACTACGCAGGGCCCCGGGAGTGCCGCAATCGAGTGTCCTCTGCTGGGCTGACATGGTTTTTCCCCCTGTTCTGCGCGGGTGCGTCGCTTAGGCTGAGCCCATGGCTGAGTTCGAAATCGTTCGGCAGGCTGTGATCACGGCCGACCCGGCGCGCATTCATGGGCTGATCGATAACTTCCACGAGTGGACCAAGTGGTCGCCCTGGGAGGATGTCGATCCGCAGCTGCGGCGGAAGTACTCCGGCCCGGACGCCGGAGTCGGCGCCCAGTACGCCTGGGACGGCAACCGCAAGGCGGGTCGCGGCAGCATGGAGATCACCTCCAGCGACGACCGGGAGATCGGTATCCGGCTCGCCTTCGAGAAGCCCTTCAAGGCCACCAATAAAACGACCTTCGAGCTGAACCCCGTCGAAGGCGGCACCGAGGTGGTCTGGCGCATGACCGGGCAGCATTCGGGCCTGATGGGAGTGATCGGAAAGGTGTTCCCGATCGACAATATGATCGGCAAGGACTTCGAGAAGGGCCTCGGCCGATTGAAGGCGGCCGCCGAGTCCAACTGAACCGGGCAGGCCAACCGAACCGCCCGAGCAGACTGCACCGCCGCCGCGCACTAGGCTGCGAACATGGCTACTGCAGCGCAATGGATCGAGGGCGCACGGCCCCGCACCCTGCCGAACGCGATCGCCCCTGTCCTGGCCGGAACCGGCGCAGCCGCCTCGATCGATGGCGCGGTGTGGTGGAAGGCCGTTCTGGCGCTGCTGGTTTCGCTTGCCCTGATCATCGGGGTGAATTACGCCAACGACTACTCCGACGGTATCCGCGGCACCGATGACGTGCGCGTCGGCCCGCTGCGGCTGGTCGGGCAGAAGCTCGCCTCCCCCGCCGCGGTCAAGAATGCCGCGATCATCAGCCTGGCCATCGGTGCGGTCTTCGGACTGGTGCTCGTCATCGCGACGGCGTGGTGGTTGCTGCTGGTCGGGGCGGCCTGCCTGGCCGGGGCCTGGTATTACACCGGTGGCAGCAAGCCGTACGGCTACAGCGGTTTCGGCGAGTTGGCGGTCTTCGTATTCTTCGGTCTGATCGGCGTGCTCGGCACCGAATTCGTGCAGGCCGAGCGCATCGAATGGGCGGGACTGGTGCTCGCGGTCGGGGTCGGGGCGTTCTCCAGTGGGGTGCTGGTCGCCAATAATCTGCGCGATATCCCGACCGATACCGAATCCGGGAAGGTCACCCTCGCGGTCAAACTCGGCGATCCGCGCACCCGCACCCTGCACTTGGCGCTGCTCGCGGTGCCGTTCATCGCCACGCTTTTGCTGGTAGTGCGCACGCCGTGGGCACTGGTCGGGCTGGTCGCGGTGCCGCTGGCGGTGCGTGCCAACGCACCGGTGCGCTCCGGTAAGGGTGGGTTGGAATTGATTCCGGCCCTGCGCGATTCGGGGCTGGCACTGCTGGTGTGGTCGGCGGTTACCGCACTGGCGCTCGGTATCGTCGGTTAGGTACTTCGACGCGCCGCACCAGGTTGACGCGGGTGGGGTCGAGCCCGCATTTTCCGGCCGAATCCGGCTATTTCCGCCTCGTTCGCTCGGGGAATGCACGCTCGGCCCCATTCCGCCATCGAACGAGCGGTTGACGCGGCGCGCAGCTGCTAGTCGTCGCCGTCCGGTACCAGGACGCCGAGAATCCAGTTGACCAACGCGACGATGACGCCGCCCCAGAGCGCGGCCCAGAAGCCGTCGACGCGCAGGCCGTAGTCGGTGGTCTCGGTGATCTTCGCGGTGAGCCACAGCATGAGCGCGTTGATCACCAGCAGGAACAGACCGAGGGTCACGATGACCAGCGGTAGCGATAGAAGTTTCACGATCGGCTTGACCAGGGCGTTCACCACGGTGAAGACCACGGCGACGGCCAGGATGACAATGACTTTCGCGCCATTGCCCTTGTCGGCTGGGCTGAGGATTTCGATCTTGTCGACCCAGGCGGCGGCCAGCCAGATGGCCACCGCGTTGATGATCAACCGAATCAGAAGCTGCATGCCACGATGCTAGGCCCGGAGGGCGGGCATGTGCTGCCACAAAACACAAATCCCGTGGCATGCGCATACCCGCCCCTCACGCGGCACAATCGAGCAGCGCGTGCACCTTCGGCCGGAGATCGTCGATCGCCTTCGCGCCGCCGAGGATGCGGGTGGTGTTCGCATTGGGCGCGCGCAGAATGCCGAGCAGCAGGTGACCGGATTCGATGGTCTTCTCCTTGCGGGCCAGCGCTTCTCGCAGTCCCAGTTCCACCACCTTCTTCGCATCCTTGGTGAACGGGATATGACCCCAGTTCCGGTCGCGTCCGAAGGCGGATCTGGATCGCTCCTCGGGGACCGCTCGCTCGAGCGCATCCGCACCGAAGGTCGCCTCCAGACTCTCCCGCACCGCGTCCAGGTCGATGCCGATCGAGCGCAGCGCCGCGGCGTCCTCTTCCCCCAGCGGCTGACCTTTACGTTGTTGGCCAAGGGTTTTCAGTGCGTCCCGATGCGTGACGCCCATCTCTTCGAGCAGCGTCTTCAACTCCGGCTCGCCCTGCGACAACACGCCGAGCAGCACATGCTCCACCTCGATCCTGGGTGAGCGCAGCTCGCGCGCGTCTTCCTGGGCGCTGATGATCGCGATCTTCGCCGCCCTGCTGAACCGTTCGAACATCAGCGGTTCCCGCCTCTCCGGTTGTATTTCTGGTGGACCGCCTGCTTGCTGACCTCGAGCGCCTCCGCGATCGCCTGCCATGACCACCCTTGTTCGCGGGCATTGGTCACCTGGATCGCCTCCAGCCGTTCGAGCAGCCGACGCAGCGCGAGCACCGCACGCAGCCCGACCCTGGGGTCTGGGCTGCCCGCGGCGGCCGCCAGTGTGGTTGCCTCAGTCATGGCGTCAATTTTGGTTGACGCCATCGGGGGTTGTCAACAAAAATTGACGCCGCCGGAGTCAGCTACCGGAGAAAGCGAAAACCCCGCCGCCCCGGCGCTACGGCCGGGATGGCGGGGTTGCGGAACTGCGTGCGGCGACTAGCCGGACCAGATTCCGGTCGCGGTGAACTTGTCCAGGACTGCCGCGGGTTCGGCCAGGCTCATACCCTGCGCCTCGACCCACGCGTCGTCGAAATACGTTCCGGCATAGCGATCTCCGCCGTCGCACAGCAGGGTCACCACACTGCCGGAACGACCGGCGCCGAGCATTTCGGCGATGAGTGCGAAGGCGCCCCACAGATTGGTGCCGGTGGAACCGCCTACCCGGCGGCCGATTACCCGACTCGCGTGCCGCGCGGCCGCGATGGATGCCGCATCGGGGACCTCGATCATCCGGTCCACCACCTGGCCGATGAAGGACGGCTCCACCCGCGGGCGGCCGATTCCCTCGATGCGCGAAGGCATTCCGGTCTCATATCCGGCGTCGGCGGTCTCGTAGCCGCCGAAGAACGCGGAGTTCTCCGGATCGACCACGGCCAGCTTCGACGGGAAGCGGTGGTAGCGGATGTAGCGGCCGATGGTGGCGCTGGTACCGCCGGTGCCCGCGCCGACCACGATCCAGTCCGGCAACGGATGCGTTTCCAATTCCATTTGCTCGAAGATGGATTCGGCGATGTTGTTATTGCCGCGCCAGTCGGTGGCGCGCTCGGCGTGGGTGAACTGGTCCATATAGTGACCACCGCATTCGGCGGCCAGCCGGGCCGCCTCGGTGTACATATCCGGCGGGCGCTGCACGAAATGACAACGGCCGCCCTGGGCCTCGATCAACTCGATCTTCTGCGGCGAGGTGCTCGCCGGCATAACCGCCACGAAATCGAGGCCGAGCAGTTTGGCGAAATATGCCTCGCTGACCGCCGTCGAACCCGAGGACGCCTCCACCACCGTGGTGCCCTCGGTGACCCAGCCATTGCAGATCGCGTACAGGAACAGCGACCGCGCCAGCCGGTGCTTGAGACTGCCGGTGATGTGGGTCGACTCATCCTTCAGATACAGCTGCACGCGCCACGCCGCGGGCAACGGGTACCGGAGCAGGTGGGTGTCGGCGCTGCGCTGGGTATCGGCCTCGATGAGGCGCACGGCATTGTCGACCCAGCCGCGCGGAGTACTGCGGTCGCAGTACTTCACGAAGCCGCCCCGGTCGAGTCGTCATCACCGCGCAGCCGCGCGCGCAGCTGCGCCTTGTCCTGACGGCGCTTGGCGTCGACGAGCGCGATGTCCTCGTTGACCCGCGCGCGCAGCCTCTTGAACACCGTCAGCGACAGCGGCATCGCGATGATCAAGGCGAACAGGGCGGCGACCACCAGCGGGATCTCCACCGAGACGAGCTGGGCGACACCCATGATCGCGGCGGTGATGACGACGACCAAGCCCAGCCTGGCGAGCGTGTACAGCACCAGATTGCGGGCCAGCCGCGCGCCGGTGCCAGCCGTTTGCTGTCTCGGGTCACCTTTCGGTGGAGTTGCGTCACTCACGTCGTCCAGCCTATGCGAAGCTATGGCCCGCGCCTCTTGCCGAGGTAGGGCCCGTATCCCATTTGTCTATTACTTCCCCTTTACCAACTGTAGGTGGTTCGAGTACCTAGGGGTCACAGTGCAACGATGGCGCCATCTGATGAGGGAACTGTCGAGAACGGAGAGGTTTGCTATGACTGCGATCACCGTCGGCGGCCAGGACACCCTGCTGACACCGGGCCAAGTGGCCGCCATGTTCCACGTCGATCCGAAGACCGTCACCCGCTGGGCCCACGCCGGGCGCCTCGGGTCTCTGCGCACACCGGGTGGACACCGCCGGTTCCGCGAGTCCGAAGTACTCCAACTGCTCAGGTCGCTGACCACCGAGGCCACCGCACGCTGATCGTGGCCGATGCGGGCCCGTAGCGATCCCCCGTCTAGGGGCCCGCACCCACCCTGCAGAGTGAATTTCGCATCTGCAGTGTTCGAAGGGTACGCACGGGACTACCCTCGTTAGCAGGAGGTGAGCGACGTGACGTACCTGTTGGCACTCATCGCAGTTGTGGCAGTCGCGGTGTTGTGCTGGAAGGCGTTCGGCCCCGAGAAGTCCGGACCGAGCGCTCGGCCCACCCGTTCACCACAACGCAAACGCATCGTGGGGCCGGACGACGACCCTGAATTCCTCTGGCGCATCTCGCGCCAGCATCGTGATGGCGACGGGCCCACCGAGCGCTGACCGCTCGGCCCCTCGACTCGCCGGGTGGCTCCAGCAGCGCGAATCCCTTGGCCGCGCAACCATATTGACCACGCGGTCTATTAAGGTGTGCGCCGTCCGGATAGCTGGCCGAACGACCGCCGGACAAGCACCACCGACGAACGCAGCCCCCGACGGCGACGCCTCAGGCCCCGCATAAGGAGTGGCTAGCTCGCACAACGTAGAGCCCGTGTGAGGTAGCCACTGGGTATGCGACAACCCTCAGACGATCACGGCTCGCCGTTGATGACCGCCATCATGGCGTCCATGAAGGATTGGCCGCCCATGATGTAGCCGCCGGCGATGGCGCCTACGACGGCGCCGATGGGGCCGGTGATGATGCTGAAGAAGAAGACGCCGACGATGGCGCCGATGATGAGGCCGAGGGCGCCGCCGAGGATGACGCCGACGATGTTCTTGTTGATTTCGTCGGTCAGCCGGGCCATGGAGCTGACCGGCTGCATCTCGCCGATGTTCTTGGCGGTCAGCTTCGGTGTGAGAGCGAGGGTTCGGCCGTTATCGGTGATGGCTTGGTCGACCGCCACATTCGTGCCGGAGAGCTGGTAGGTCAGCGGAACTTCGGCGACCACGTCGCCGGCGTCGGACTTCAGCAGGACCTTGGTGCCGTTGTCGGTGAGTTCGAACTTGCCGCTATCGACGGCGGTGGTCACCACTCGGTGAGTTTCCTTGCGTTCGTCCTTGGTGTCGGAAAGCGCGGTGTGGTAACCGATTCCCTGCTCGACGCCGGAGGCCGACACCTCTTTGGCGACTTCCGCGGGCTTCGCGTGCGCGGTTCCCGCGGCTACTCCGACGGCGGCGACGGACAAGAAAGTGGCGGCGAGCATGCCGAACTTCATCAAGGTTTCCTTCTGACAAGCACCGGCCCCGGTAGCCGATAGACGCGTCTAGCGCCACGTAGCTTGTTGCCCCGCACGGCATTTGGGAAACCCCTGACGGCCATCGTTATTCGATTGTTACCCCAGCAACCGACCCATGATCATTTCACACACGTATCCTTTTTATCCTCAAAAATGGGTAACTCGACGCGCCCGCGTCGAATGGTGTAGGCATGACGTGATCTCTCACCATTGCAACTTTCAACTTCGTATCTCGGCGCGCGAGTTCGAACAGCCCTGGAGGACGTCACAGGTGTCGCGTCAACGTATCCGTGCGGGTCTCACCTTGACGGTCTTCATAGCGGTAACCGCGCTGGCCGCGGCCGTCGTGGCGGTGGCGGCAATGTCGCTGGGCAACGACAAGTCCACCACCAGCAGTCCCTCGCCCGCGGCCCAGAACGATGCCGCGCCGACCACCGCGACGGAACCGTCGTTCCCCGAGCTGCCGCTGGGCACCTCCGAGGCGGCACCGACCACCTCCGCCATCCGCAGCACCTTCGACAAGATCGCGGGTGGCCTGAAGGTGGACGTCGGTGACTGTGTGGAGATCGGCGGCACCGGCGACAGCCCCACCCTCGGCAAGACCGCCTGTGGCGGTGCGAGTTCCACCTACAAGGTCATCGACAAGGCGGCCGAGAACGCCGCCTGCCCCAGTGACGCCGACCGCACCCTCAACGACACCCTGCGCGGCATCAACCGCGCCGCCCTCTGCTTGGACATCGACTGGGTAGTCGGCGGCTGCATGGACCCGAACAAGGACAACCCCAAGCGCATCGACTGCGCCACCAAGGGCGTCCCCAACGGCGTCCGCGTAGTCGAGGTCAAGCAGAACACCACAAACGTCAACGTCTGCTCCGCCAGCGACCGCGGAATCGTCTACCAACAACGCCAATTCGTAGTCTGCGTGCACCGGCTTTAACCAACAAGCCCGCTCTCTCGCTTCGCAGTCTCGGTTGCCCTCCCCGGCACGATAATTCGTCGGTCAGGGCCGAAAATCAGGTGGCGCAACCGATCACGACGCGCCCTGGACAAATTGCATGGATGTGAGACTCGGTCTGATCCGAGCCGTTGGCGTGAATGGTTGTCGAACCCACCCGCCGAAAGAGGTCTCCCGCACACGGCTTATCTACGCGGGTGGGCCGGACCACTACGCGGCAGTCACCACGGCATCCCGTTGCACCCCACCCAGTTGGCGGACAAGGTGCACATCGAGGTGATTCCCAGCAGTTTGAACACATTCACCATGACATCGGCAGATCCTGTGGCCGATCCCGTACCACCGGCCGTGGCAGCCGCCGTCTGTGAGGTGTTCGCCGGGGCCGGTTCCAGCGCAATGCCGGGCGACGCCGCGGCGGAACCCATTGCCGCACCGCCCCCGAGGGCGAACGCCACCACGGCCACACAACCGACAACTGCTCTCTTCATGATCTATCCTGTCATCGAATTTGCTTGTCGCGTAGCACGTTAACTCGGCCCAAAACCGGCGGAAAGCCGGATTTACAGGTGCCATGACTTCTGGGGTCTGCGCATACGTACCGGAAATCCGTGACTATTGAACTCCGGGCTCACATCCCGGATTTCACACACCGAGCCGGTCGGCCCCGGAATCGCGCACCGCGGATGCTTCCAGGCTCGTGCGTGGCGGCAGGGGAAAGGTTATGCGCGACACCGAAAGAACCCGGCGCTGCTCACGAACCGGCACATCAAGAAAATTGTTGCCGAGATCGGCGACCTTCCGCTTGCCGCCGCCCGGCGTACTCCGAACTCGGCTCGAAACTACTGCGTACTCGCTGCGTACCGAGTCCGAAAACTATCGGTTCGGAAGTACCGGAACAATCGGCATTCCTCGAGTAGATCCTGCTAGTTCAGCCCAGCGTACGAGTGCAACCCGCTGATCACGATGTTGATGATGAAAAGGTTGAACAGCATCGCTACGAAACCAGCGACGTTGATATACGCGGCCTTGGTGTCGCGCCACCCCGATGTCGCGCGGGCGTGCAAATACGCGGCGTAGAGGACCCAGGCTATGAAGGAGCAGGTCTCCTTCGGGTCCCAGCCCCAGAAGCGGCCCCAGGCGGCTTCGGCCCAGATGGCGCCGAGGATTACGCCCGCGCCGAAGAGGGGGAAGCCGATGATGGTGGTTTTGTAGGCGAGGCGGTCCAGGGTGCGGGCGTCGGGGAGGCGGCGGGCGATGGTGCCGAGGATATTGGCGGATTCGGCGCCTTCGGGCTGACGCAGGCGGTAGAGGAAGAGCAGGCTGGCGATGCCGGAGACCATGAAGACACCGCTGCCGATGCTGACGATGGTGACGTGGACGGGCAGCCAGAACGACTTCAGCGCTGGCACAACGGGTGCCGCATCGGCGTAGAGCACGGTTCCCGCCAGGAACAGCAGGATCAGGATCGGGACGAGCAGGAATGCCCACATCGACCGGTAGCGCTGTTCGCGCAGGAACACCATGCCGACGACGGCCGCCGCGGCGGTCGCCATGGTGACGAATTCGTACATATTGCCGAGCGGAAAGCGGTGGGTCGCGAAGCCGCGCAATACGATCGAGGTCACGTGCAGGGCGATGGCGACGAACAGCACCGAGAACGCCATATTGCCGGCGCGTTCCGCGAACGGCTTGGCCTGCGGTGTCTCGACCCGCCCCGGCGCCGCGGGACGTTGCGCGCCGCCGCCAGCGGTCACCAGTTCGCGCGCGACGACCCTTTGTGTCCGCGCCGCCGCGTACTGCACGATCAGCAGCACCAGCACCAGCGCGTACACGACGATCGCCGATTTGAAGGCGAGATCGCTGTACTGGGCGATGGTCTCGTCGATCGGCATGGTCACTCTCCCGGTCGGTCCATGGGCGCGGCGGATCGGTCATCGAGCAGGCGCTCGCGCAGGCGATCGAATTCGCCGCCCCAGCCCGCCTGATCGGTTCTGGCCAGCCCACCCATCTCTACTACGGTGTGTCGTTTGTCAACGGTACCGGCTTCGTCGTCGGCCGGGTAGCAGCGGATCCAGATGCGCCGCCGCTTCACCAGCAGTGACACCAGCAGTCCTGCCATCATGGCCAGCGCGCTCACCAGCACCCACTGCTGCGCCGGATCATGCGATACCTGCAGGTTCACGAATTCCTGCGCGCCGTCGAAGGTGACCTTGGTGCCATTGGGCAGGGTGGTCGACTCGCCGGGGCGCAGGTTGACCCTGGCCTCCTTGGTCAGTCGCCCCTGCTTGACCTGCTCGGGATCCAGCGCGAACAGCGACTGCGGCTTACCGGTGTCCAGACCGGTGTCGCCGCGGTAGACGTCCACCGCGACCGCCGGATCGTTCATGGTCGGGAACGACGAGGTCAGCAGGCTGCCATGGAGCAGGGCGGTCGGCGCGAACAGCCCCTCGATCGCGATCTGGTTCTTGCGGCGTTCTTCGTCGGTCGCGTACATGCCGCCGGGCGGATCGATCCGCAGCACACCGCTGGACAGGAAGGTCTGGGCGTTATCGGGCCGCCACTGGACGGTCTCGGTGCGGGTCTGCCCGTTGGGGAAGGTCACCGTGAATGTCGGCGCGAATCCGTGGCCCTGCAGGTACAGCCGATCCCCCGCGACGCGCAGTGGATGGTTCACCTGGATCTGCGCATCGCGCCAGGTATTGCTCTGCAGATCGGCCCCGGCCTGATAGTCGATATTCGAGGTGAACATCTCGGCCTGACCGTTCGTCAGGTAGTCGGCCTTGAAATCCTTGACCCGCACGCACAGCGGCGCCATACCGGTGCCGTCGTTGATATTGCCCGCCTTGAACGAGTCGAAGACCGCGGGCGAGGTGGTGCAGAAGCCGGGACCATTGTTAGCGATGACGATCACGCTGCCCTCGTAGCCGAAGAGCTTGCCGACCGCGATGGCGACGAGCAGGCCGACGAGGGCGAGGTGGAAGACGAGGTTGCCGAGTTCGCGGGTGTAGCCCTTTTCCGCGGAAAGGGTGATCTCACCGTCACGAGTGCCCTCGCGCACCTCGGTGCGCCAGCCGCGCAGTTCTTTTCGCGCGTGCTCGAGCACCGCGTCGGGGGTACCGTCGACCGTCTCGGAGTAATGGTGCGGCAGCCGCGACAGGTTGCGCGGCGCCCGCACCGGCGGCGTGCGCAGTGCGCGGTAGTGGTCCAGGCAGCGCGGCAGAATGCAGCCGACGAGCGAGATGAACAGCAGCGCATAGATCGCCGTGAACCAGAAACTGGAGAACACGTCGAACAGTTGGAACCGGTCCATCCACGGACCGAGCGTCGGGCGGTCGGCGATGTACTGGTCGACCTTGCCCTCGTTGAGATTGCGCTGCGGCAGCAGCGCCCCCGGAATCGCGGCCAAGGCCAGCAGGAACAGCAGCACCAGCGCGGTGCGCATACTGGTGAGCCCGCGCCAGGTATTTCGCATGAGCGCCCACGCGCGACCCGGTAGCGATTGGCGCGGCGGTGTCACCGGCGCCTCGGGTCTATCGATCACGGTCATATCGGCAAGGTCACCTCGGAAACGAACGCATCGCGCACCCACGCGATGAACTGGTCCCATGCCCCGGTGACCAGCGCGATGCCGACCGCGACCAGCAGCATGCCGCCGATGAGCTGAATGGTGCGGGAATTGCGCCGCAGCCAGCCGACACCGCGCAGCGCACTCGCCGAACCGAAGGCCAGGATCACGAAGGGCAGTCCGAGACCGAGGCAGTAGGCGACGATCAGCGCGACACCGCGCACCGCCGTCGTGCCCTCGGTCCCGGCCGAGACCGCCATCACCCCGGACAGCGTCGGCCCGAGACACGGCGTCCAGCCGAGCGCGAAGACCGCGCCCAGCAGCGGAGCGCCCGCGATACTGGTGAGCCGGCGCGGCTCCATCCGGGTATCGCGCTGCAATGCGGGGACCAGACCGATGAACACCAGACCCATCAGGATGGTGACCACGCCGCCGACCCGTTGCAGCAGTTCACGATTTACGTTCAAGGTCTGGATGACGCCGAAAACCGTCGCGGTGGCGAGCACGAACACCACGGTGAATCCGGCGACGAACAAACCGGCCGCACCGGCCACCCGCAGCCGACCTGTACGTGCCGCAGCCCACTCCGAAACCGCCGTACCGCCAAGGCTTTTGGCTTGTGCGGCGGTGGCAGGCGGCGCCTCGGCACCGACCAGCCCGGCGAGATAGGACAGGTAACCCGGCACCAGCGGCACCACACACGGCGAGGCGAACGAGACCAGTCCGGCCAGTAAGCAAGCGCCGAGTGCCAACAACAGCGGCCCGGTCGCCGCCGTCTGCTGGAACGAATCACCAACTGCGGCGAGCACCATCAGTCGGTCTCCACCGGGGGTCGATCGGCGCGCTCGGGCACCGGCGCCGACTCCGGAACGAAGTCCATCATGGAATCGGCTGCGGCGCTGCGCGGTACGGCGGCGACGCCGACCCATCGGTCATCGACAGTCCAGACACCGCGTACCAGACGGGCGGCCTGCCGCGGGCGACAGGCACGCGGGCTACGAGTACGGCGATCGCGATTCACGATTGCACCTTCCTACCGCTCGCTCTCGAGCGGGACGTGATTACGGCGTGGGCCGAACGGCTTGCGCGGTGTCACTGCGAACCTTCCGCGGCAATGCGTTCGACGACTGGTTGGAGGTCTTCCGCCAAGAGCGACCGGAGGAAGACAGCGGCCACCCGATGTTGCCGATCCAGCACCAGCGTGGTGGGAATGACACTGGTCGGGAAGTTGCCGCCGAGCGCGAGCAGGGTGCGCATGGACGGGTCATAGACGGACGGATAACCGACCTTGTTGTCGACGACGAAGTCCTGCGCCTTGTCCTGCTGGAAATCACGGACATTGATGCCGAGAAAGACGACGCCCCTGTCCTTTGTTGCCTCGTAGACCTTTTCGAGCGCGGGTGCCTCGGCGCGGCACGGGCCGCACCACTGCCCCCACAGATTCAGGACGACCACCCTGTCCGGGAAGTCGGCGACCGAGGTGGTCTTGCCCGAGGTCATCAGATCCGGCCCGGCGAGCTTGCCGATGGTGCCACGCGCGGCGGGCGGATCGTAGTAGATATCGGTTTTGCCGCCGGGCGAGACGAATTCGAACGTACCGCCGGAGGCCACCGCATCCTTCCCGGCCGAACAACCCGCGAGCGCGGCGACCAGGGCCACGCACGCGAGCAGGACCGGCGCACAGCGCCGGGCCAACGACCGGGAGGAAGTTCTCATGCGCCGTGCACCGTGGGATCCGAACCGCCAGCGGGTTCGGAGTAGACGATGTCGACGAGGGTGTCGCCCTGGTAGACCAGCGAGGTCAGCGAGGCGAGTGAGCACTGCCGGTGCCGCGGATCGTGCCAGAGCCGCTGGCCCTGCAGGAACCGCCGCAGCGTCCAGACCGGCAGCTGATGCGAGACCAGCACGGCCTCATGTCCGGCCGCCTCGACCCGGGCCTTGTTCACCGCGGCCAGCATGCGGTGCGCGATCTGCAGATACGGCTCGCCCCAGGACGGGGTGAACGGATCGCGCAGCTTCCACCAGTGCCTCGGCTTGCGCAGCGCGCCGTCACCGACCGACACCCGCAGGCCCTCGAAGGTGTTACCGGCCTCGATCAGGTTCTCGTCGGTGCGCACGAGCAGCCCGTGCTGCCTGGCGATCGGTTCGGCGGTCTCCTGCGCGCGCTGCAGCGGCGAGGCGATGACCAGCGCGATGTCGTGGTCGGTCAGCGAACGCGCCACCGCACCGGCCTGCGCGCGTCCGGTCACCGAGAGGCTGAACCCGGGCAGGCGACCGTAGAGAATGCCCTTCGGGTTGTGCACCTCGCCGTGTCGCAGCACGTGCACGATGGTCTCGACGGCGTCGTCATCGGGCGTCTCGACGCCGGGCACGGTGGCCTCGGCGCTCGCGACCGGAGTGTCTGGTAGTTCGCGCTCTTCGGAATCTGGCTGATCGGAACTCACGCGCTGGATCCTTCGGGGGTGGCGGCCGCGGCCGCGTGTGCGGCGGCGGGCAGGGCTGCGGCGATACGGTCGAACGCGTCCTCGTCGAGCGCCGCGGAGACGAACCAGGCCTCGAACGCGCTCGGCGGCGCGTACACGCCGCCATCTAGCAATGCGTGGAAAAAAGCGGGAAAACGCCAGGTCTGGCTGGCTTTGGCGGCATCGTAATCGGTGACCGGACGGTCGGCGAAGAACACGCTCACCATATTGCCCGCGAACTGAACCTGATGCTCGACCCCGGCCGCGTCGAGCGCCTCGGTGAACAGGCCGCCGAGTCGCTGGGCATTGCGATCGAGTGCGGCGTACACCGCGTCATCGGCCGCTCGCAACGAGGCGAGCCCCGCGGCGACCGCGACCGGATTACCGGAGAGGGTGCCAGCCTGATACACCGGGCCGAGCGGCGCGAGGTGGTTCATGATCTCGGCGCGTCCGCCGAAGGCGGCGGCGGGCAGCCCACCGCTCATCACCTTGCCGAAGGTGTAGAGATCACCGGCGACGCCGTCGAGGCCGAACCAGCCGGACCGGCTGACCCGGAATCCGGTCATCACCTCGTCCATGATCAGCAGTGCGCCGTGTTCGGCGGTCAGCTTGCGCAGTCCTTCGTTGAAGCCGGGCAGCGGCGCGACCGCGCCCATATTGCCCGCGGCCGCCTCGGTGATCACGCAGGCGATCGCATCCGGATGTGCGGCGAATGCGGCAGCAACAGCATCGATGTCGTTGTAGGGCAGCACGATGGTGTCACCGGCCTGCGCACCGGTGACACCGGGCGAGGTCGGCAGGCCGAGTGTGGCGACGCCGGACCCGGCGTCGGCCAGCAGGGCGTCCACATGGCCGTGATAGCAACCGGCGAACTTGATGATCTTGGCGCGGCTGGTGTAACCGCGGGCCAGCCGGACCGCGCTCATGGTGGCCTCGGTGCCGGAGTTCACCAGGCGGACCCGGTCCACCGGCGCCACCCGCTCGGCGATCAGCTCGGCGAGTTCGATCTCGGCCTCGGTCGGTGCACCGAACGACAGTCCGCCCACGGCCGCGCGCCGCACGGCCTCGACCACCTCGGGGTGCGCGTGGCCGAGGATCATCGGCCCCCAGGAGCACACCAGGTCGACATATTCGTTGCCGTCGACATCGGTGAGCGTGTAACCGTTGGCCGAGGCGATGAATCGCGGTGTGCCACCGACGGACTTGAACGCCCGCACCGGCGAGTTGACACCACCTGGAATCACCGAAGCAGCCCGGTCGAAGAGCTGAGCCGAGACCGGCACCGATGCCCTGGTCGCGCGCGGAGAAGAACTCACGACGTCCAGTGTCTCAGCCCGATCCGAAGGAGTCGACGACAGGGTGTAGTGGAGGTGATGCAGACCGCAGCCGCACCGGCGTCCCGCATGCAACACGCCGATCGCGGTTCGCGGCGATATCGGTGGCTGAATGATTGCTGGTGCGTAATCTCGGAGCGTCGTCGCACCATCTAGCCCACCGGGAGAGCGCCATGCGGTTTGCCGTCATAAGTGCCACGATCTGCGCCGCGATCGCCGCCGCCGTAACCTTCGGCGCCGGGTCCGCCGCCGCCGCGGATCCGATCGCCCAGCCCGACCGGGTCGGGCTGCATCTGAATCACGCGGAGACCGAGGCACTCGGCGACGGACCGGTGCCCGCATTGATCACCATGGTGGTGCCGCTCAGCCGGATCGGGGCCGGGCTGAAAAGCGACTCCGAGATCTACCACGACGAAAACGGCGGCGTGCACGCCTCACTGCGTCAGGTCATCACGGAGGCGGCCGGCCATCCGGACGGCACCGTTATGCTGTACCTCAACGCGCCGGGCACCCACAGTGGCCGCCTGCTGGACATCTACCAGAACTGGAACTAGGTGTACATGCACGGCACCGAGGCCGAGATGGTGTGCAGCTGGCACATGAAGTTGTTGTAGACACCCGCCGAACCCGAATCGGGCACGAAGATCGGGGCGGGCTGGGCCACCTCGGTCTCGGCGGGCTCGAGCGGCAGTCCCGGTGCGGCCCATGCGGGGGCCGCACCGATCGCGGCCGCCACGGCAACCGCCGCACACACTTTTCCGGCAAAACGAATCACAAGCATTTCTCCCAGTCGACACGGTGCGGATAGCCGGCCGAAAGCATAACGGCCACAACAGTATTCACCGAATGCCGACCGTTGCGACCGAGACACCTCGCGGCGCGGCACTTGCACGTTAACCGAGTCGCGGCACATCCGCTAGGCGTCGCCAAGCGGTGACGCCCACGCAGAACAGCGCGAAACCCTCAGCGCGACCGCGCGGCCCGCACCGTCCGCGCGACGGCATCAATGGCGAGTACGCCGCCCATCATGACCAGAAACGTGGCCAGGACCAACCACGGGCCGCTATAGCGGGTGGCCTGGAAGCCGGGCACCTCGCCCGAGGGGGCGAAGGTGGTGGTGATCAATCCGCTGCGCCAGCTCACCACCGCGAGGACCGCGCAGGCCAGGGCGAGCGTCAGCTCGACCAACGCGGGCAACATGCGGTCACCGAGCACGATCCATCGCTTCAACGATCCGCTCCGTTCTCGCTGTGTTCGGTTTCCTCGGTGTTCGGCGCGGCCCGGTCCACATCCTCGGCCTGGTCGGCCCCACCCAATGCCGTGGTGAGCGCGGCCCGCAGTCCGCGGTGATCCTTCGCCCAGGCCTGCACCAGAGCACCGTCGACCAGTCGCAGCCCGATGGCCTTGCGCCGACGCGGCACCCCATTCAACTCGCCGAGTGAACGCGCCGATTCCCAATCCTCATCGTCCCAGGAATCCTCGTCCCGTTCGGGCAGCACCGCATCGATGGCCGCCAGCGGCACGGTTTCGGTGCCCTCGCGCAGCGCGGTATCGGTCAGCTCCACGCTCACATGCCGCTGCCCCGCGATCACCTGCAGCACAACGAAACCCGCGATCAGCGCGGCACAGAAAATAAGGGCGAACCAGTGCACCTGGGCGGTGGTCACCAATTCGAGAATCAGAACGATCAGACACAGCAGCGGCCCGTAGGCCACCGAACGCCACCGCGCGCCCGGCTCCGCGAACAGGATGGTCGTGCCATCCCCCGTATCGGTCACACCATGCTCCCGGTCCCGCCGAGCGCGGCGCCGGGAGTCGATGTCCCGCCCCGGATCAGCCGACCTTGCCGGGCAACAGCAGCACCGCGACGGTAAGCAAGCCGAAGAGGATCAGCAGACTCAGCACGAGCAGATCTCGTCGAATGCTCTGCGGCTGTTGGATAACCACTCGCATCGATGCCTCCGATCTTCGGGAGCCATCTGGTCGACGTTCTTACGAAACGTAAGTCAACGTGTAACAAATAACTACCGGTTCCCATTTCCGCTGTGACAACCCTCACGATACATGCTGGCGTTTCCTTGACAAATTCGCGGGCGACTCCATACCCCGTTCACCTGCGGTTCATTTGGAAGTATGCGGTCGAGTCGGGACGGTGACTCAGGTACACCGCGCCCGCCGCGAGTACGCCCTGCACGATCGCGGCACCACCGGCCAGCAGCGAGGCCGCGCCGGTCACCGCTTCCAGCGCGAACAGGGTGCCGACCGCGACCAGCACCAGCCAGACGCCGATAGCGGTCAACAGCGTCCGCGCCCACAGCTTTCCGCGCACCAGCTGATGCACGAACAGCAGCGTGAACGCGGCCAGCGCCAAACCGATCACCACACCGACCACGAAAGCCAGCGAAACCATCAGCTGCGCACTGGCCATCGTGAAGTTCGGATCGCTCGCATGCACCTGGTCGTACATCTTCTGCGCATACTCACCGCGCTGCTGCACAGCCGCCAGAATCGACCCGATCAACTGCACGATCCCGAATCCGATAACCCCCCACCACAATTGCCGCGCCGTCCGCACGTCCTCCGGCGGCTCCGGCCGCGGCCCGACAACCGGACCACCCGGGTACCGGCCCGGTACGTAGGGGCCCTGCACATACGGGCCCGGTGGATAGGGGCCCGGTGGATACGGCCCAGGCGGATACGGCCCCGGAGGGTATGCCCCGGGCGAACCCCCGCCCTGCGGATGCGCCCGAGGCGAACTCCCGCCCTGCGGATGCGCCCGAGGCGAACTCCCGCCCTGCGGATGCGCCCAAGGCGAATTCGCTCCCGGCGAGTACGACTCAGCCGAACTCGCTCCTTCCGAACGCGCTCCTTCCGAACGCGATCCCGGCGCATTCGACCAAGGCGAGCCCGGCTCGGACCGCCCCACTCCGCCCGGATGCGATCCCGGCGGACTCACTTCCTGTGGATGCGACCCTGGCGAATTCGGCCCCGACAAGGACGGTTCAGCCGGACTCGCTTCCGCAGAACTCGGACCACACGGATCCGAACCCGGCGACGCCGACATGGCCAACTCCGAGCCCAACGACTCGAGCGAACTCGCTCCCACCGGATACAACCCCGGCGAGAACGGCCGAGACCGATTCTCTTCCTCCGAATACGATCCAGAGGGACTCACTCCCTGCGGATGCGACCCTGGCGAATTCGGCCCCGACAAGGACGGCTCGGCCGAACTCGCCCCGGCCGAACTCGCCCCGGCCGAACTCGCCCCGGCCGAACTCGCCCCGGCCGAACTCGCCCCGGCCGAACTCGCCCCGGTGGAACTCGGACCGTGCGGATCCGAACCCAGCAACGCCGACTCTGATTCCAACGACTTCGGCCCAGACGCTTCCGGTGCCGACGCTTCCGGTGCCGACGACTCCGAATCGGCCGGATTCGGAGCGGGCGTATTCGATCTGGACGAATTCACGACAGCCAGTGTGCGGCCTCGGTCGCCCAGTAGGTGAGCACGATGTCCGCGCCCGCCCGGCGGATGCCGATCAGTGATTCCAGGATGGCGGCGCGCCGGTCGATCCAACCGCGCTGGGCGGCGGCGGTGATCATCGAGTACTCACCCGAGATCTGGTAGGCGGCCACCGGCACGGTCGAATGGTCGGCGACATCGCGCAGGATGTCCAGGTACGACATCGCGGGCTTGACCATCACGATGTCCGCCCCTTCGGCCAGATCCAGCTGCAGCTCCCGGATCGCCTCACGGCGGTTCGCCGGATCCTGCTGGTAGCTGCGCCGATCCCCCTCCAGCGAGGAGGCGACGGCCTCACGGAACGGGCCATAGAACGCCGAGGCATACTTGGCGGCGTAGGCGAGGATGCCGGTATCGGTGCGCCCGACCGCGTCGAGTCCACGCCGGATCGCGCCGACCTGGCCGTCCATCATGCCGCTGGTACCGAGCAGATCCGCACCGGCATCCGCTTGGGCGAGGGCCATCTCCACATAGCGGTGCAGGGTGGCGTCATTGTCGACGGCGCCGTCGGCGGACAGCACGCCGCAGTGCCCGTGATCGGTGAATTCGTCCAGGCAGGTATCGGCCATGACAACTGTCGCATCGCCGACCTCCTCGGCCAGCGCGCGCAGACCGCGGTTGAGGATCCCATCGGGATCGCTGGCCTTGCTGCCGGTGGCGTCCTTGTCCTCGGGCAGCGGCACGCCGAATAGCATCAGCCCGCCGACCCCCGCGGTGACCGCCTCGACCGCCGCCTTGCGCAGGGAATCCATCGAGTGCTGGCGCACCCCCGGCATGGACCCGATCTCACGCGGCTCGTCCAGCCCATCGGCGACGAACATCGGCAACACCAATTGCCGTGACTCGAGACTTGTTTCGGCCACGAGACGGCGCAGGGCGGGAGTACGGCGCAACCGCCGCGGGCGGTCCAATCCGGTCATAATCCGCACGATACGCCCGGTCCGAATGCCCGTTGCACGCGGCGGGTGCACCGAAGGATCAGCGGGCCGGGAACCCGGGCGGCATCTCCGCCGAACGGGCCGCCACCGACCAGCACGGTGGAGCCGTATAGGCGAGATCGTCGCCACACAGCGCGGGGATCGTGCGGGCGATCTCGGCGGGCTCGACCATCCGACCCAGCGCGGATACGTTCAGCGGACCCCACGTGTCCTTGAAGACCGCCCACATCGGATCCGGCAGCCCGGCCGGGCGGATCAGCGAGGTATTCGTGGTGCCCGGGGCGATCGCATCGACCCGGATGCCACGCGGGCCCTACTGCTGCGCCATCGACCAGACCCTCGATTCCGGCCTTCCTCGCGGAGTCGGCGGGCGCGCTCGCCATCAGCGATTTGGAGGCGGCGCACAGGATCACCCCGCCGCCGGAGCGTTCCAGCAGCAGCACTTCATATTTCACCGAGAGGAAGATTCCGCGCAGATTGGTGTCGAGTACGTCGTCCCACTGCTCGACCGAAAGATCCTCGGCCGCACCCTCGATCCTGATCCCCGCATTGTTCGATGCCACATCCAGGCGGCCGAATCGGCGATCGACCAGTCGCTCGACCTCGGCCGGTACGCGAATATCGGTGCGCACGTAATGCGCGGCCCCGCCAATGGATTCGGCAACCCCCTCGCCGAGCTGCTCGCGCCGCGTCCACAGAACACCACCGATGCGCCCCCGGCGGCGAACGCGCGCACGGCGGTCTCGCCGATGCCCGACGTACCGCCGGTCACCAGGACCACCTTTCCGGCGAAGCGGCTACCGGGCGCGGCCGCCGGTAGGGTTCGGTCGGCGGAGCACGCAGCAACGGCGGTACCACAACGACCGTCGTTACCGCGCCCGCGAGGCCGCACGAACGCGCGGCGCGAACGGCTATGGCGCACAGGCGATTCGGCATCCGGCGATTCGGCATCCGGTGTCGATTCCGCAGTCATGCACCGATCATCTCGGCCGACAGATCGGGCCGCTTCCTACCAGCGGCTCGATCGTTCGGCCCACCATGTCATCACGGCGGCGTTAAGGATGTCTCGAGGATTCGATAAGGCCACGGCGCGATACTGCGACCACGCCGCCGGTGGGCGGCAGCACCGGGAATTGTGCGGTGCAGTATCGGGGGGATGATGGTGGTGAGTGGCCGGTCTGGTTCCGGGAGTAGACGATGACCGAATTCACGATTCCGCCGCGACGGACCGATTGGAGTGGTCTGCGGAAACTGGCGCGCGGCGGGGATCCGGGCATCATCGTGCAGTTGGCGCACCGGCTGTACGAGGCGGGCGAGTCGGCCGAGGCCGAACAGTGGTTCCGCCGCGCCGCCGCACAGGGCAGCGGACCGGCCATGGCGGGTCTTGGCGCACTACTCGCCGCCGACGGACGGATCTCGGAGGCCATCCGGTGGCTGGAGTTCGCCATCGCGGCCGACTGTCCCGGGGCCGATCAGCAGCTGGGCACGCTGTATCTGGAGCGCGGGGATCTCGATGCCGCCGAGCTGCGGTTCCTGCCAGCGGCCGAGGACGGGCTGCCGGAGGCGCTGTGCAATATGGGAGTTGTCGCGAATCGCCGCGGCTTCGACAACGAAGCACGGCATTGGTACGAGCGCGCGGTGCGGGCCGGAAGCGCAACGGCCATGCGCACTCTCGGGGTGCGGCTGGCGCAAGAGGGCACGGTGGAGCGGGCGATCACGCTGCTGACCGAGGCCGTTCGGCGCGGCCGCGCCGACGCCATGGCGGTGCTCGGCGTGATCTTCCTCGAACACGGCGACTGGGTCGAGGGTGAACGGTGGCTGCGCCGCGGCGCCGACGCCGGCGATGCCGATTCGATGTTCCACCTGGCGCGATTCCTGCGCGAACAACATGTGCGCGTGGATTTCCCGGACAGTCCGACCGCGGCCGAGGCAAAAGCCCAGGCGTACCAGGACGCGCGCTACTGGTTGGAGCGCGCCGCGACACTGCGCCACCCCGAAGCCATGCGGCTACTGCACGACCTGTGAACCCACGCGCCGGTCGGGGCGCACAGTGGTTGCCGAAACCCCTTGTGAGCGGGCGTTTTTGTCGGTGGGCAGTAGTAAAATCGAAGGCGTGTTCGAGGGAACTCTCCACGGTTCCCGATCGCGACGGGAGGACGCCACAGTGCCCAAAACCGCACCCGAGTCGAAGGTTATCGATCGACCCTATGTCCCGCTGCGCAAGCAGCCGCTGCCCGCCGGGCGGCCGCGCAAGTGGTACATCTCGCACAACCGCCGCCTCAAGGCGATGCGCTTGACCATCGCGCTGCTGGACTCCGGCATCTACCTGCCGAGTCAGGCCAGCAATGAAAGAATCCGGCGGACAGCCGAACTCATCGATATCCGCCCCCCGTCCGACACCACCTGCCGGTTGGTGCGGACCCTGATGCGCTACAGCCGCTGATCAACGGCGCTCGACGGTTGCGGCGGCTCCGGTTGCGCGACGAGGGGCGACGCCTTCGTCGCGCAACCGGGTAGGCCAAAGCTACCGGCTGCGGCGGCTCTTCTTACGTGGCGGCGGCAGCAGCCCCTCGGCACGCAGGCGGGCCGCATGTTCGGCCAGCGCCTCCACCAGCGGGCCGACCTGGGCGACCTCGGGCTGCACATCCACGCGCAGACCGAATTCGATGGCCGTCTCGGCGGTCTTCGGTCCGATGCAGGCAACGATGGTGCGCGCGTGCGGCTTACCCGCGATGCCGACCAGGTTGCGGACCGTGGAGGACGAGGTGAACAGGACCGCGTCGAAGCCGCCGGTCTTGATCATCTCGCGGGTCTCGGCGGGCGGCGGAGAGGCGCGCACCGTGCGGTAGGCCGTGACGTCATCGATCTCCCAGCCGCGGTCGCGCAGACCCTCGGCCAAGGTTTCGGTGGCAATATCCGCGCGCGGCAACAGCACTCGGTTCACCGGGTCGAAAACGTCGTCGTAGGGCGGGAAGTCGGCGAGCAGGCCCTCGGAGGACTGTTCGCCACTGGGCACCAGCTCCGGATTGATGCCGAACGAGCGCACCCTATCCGCGGTGGCCTCGCCGACGCAGGCGATCTTCACACCGGAGAAGGCCCGTGCGTCCAAACCGAATTCGGCGAACTTCTCCCATACCGCGCGCACCGCATTGGTCGAGGTGAACACCACCCACTGGTAGCGGCCATCGACTAGTCCCTTGACCGCGCGCTCCATCTGCGCCGGACTGCGCGGCGGCTCGACCGCGATGGTCGGCACCTCCATCGGGATGGCGCCGTGGGTCACCAGTCGCTCGCTCATCTCGGCGGCCTGATCCTTGGTGCGCGGCACCAGCACGGTCCAGCCGTACAGCGCGCGCGACTCCCACCACGACATCTTCGACCGCTGCGCGACCACCTTGCCGATGGTCACCACCAGTGGGCCGACCAGTTCGGACGCCGCGCTGTTGAGCGTGGCCAGGGTGGCCTCGATGGTGCGCTGCTGGCGGGTGGTGCCACGCACCGTCACCGCGACCGGGGTCTGCGGCGCCATACCGTGTTCGACCAGCGCGCTCGCGGTTTCGGCCAGATGACCCGAGGTCGCCGAGAGCACCAGCGGGCCGGGCGCGGCGGCCAACGCGGCCCAGTCGACCTCGCCGCGCACATCGGCCTCGGTGTGCCCGGAGCCGAGCGCGATACCGGCAAAGCTCGGCACCGCCGAACCATTGGGCAGACCCGGCAGCACCTCGAAGACCATATGCGAACGAGTGACCGCGTTGACCTCGGCGATCACCGAATCGGTCGTCAGCGGATCGCCCGCGACGACCCGGACCACATCGTGGCCGCTGCGCGCCTCGGCGATCAGCGTCTTGGCCACCTCGGCGGGATCGCCGAGCGCGGGCCGCACATCCACCGGACGCTCGCCATCCGCGCCGGGCTCGACCTCGATACCGATCAGCGCGAGCACGCCCTTGTCGACATCGGGATCGGTGAACGCCAGCGTCGCGCGACCGAGCACCTCGCGAGCACGCACTGTCAGCAGTGCCACATCGCCGGGACCCGACCCGACGAACAAGATCCGACCTGGGTGCTTCTTGTGGGCTCGGCTCATGCCAGTACCTCGCTAGCGCTCGGCACTGGCATGCCCGAAGGCGCCGTGCTGATGATTCGCTCGCTGCGCTCGCTCATTGGCTGTTCTCCATTGGGCTGGAATTGATGAAGTCGTCAGAGGCGGGCGGTTTCACCGCCGATGTGGGGGAACCGGCAAACTCCGGTTCCGGCGCGCTGAGCAGCTCGCGGGCGCCCAGTTCGAGCAGTTCCCTGGCCAGCTCGCGGCCCAGTTCCGCGGCACGCTCCGGCGGGCCGACCACGGAGGCGCGCAACACATCGGAACCGTCGACGGCCGCCGCGCAGCCGCGCAGCGAGAGTTCGTCGACGATCTTGCCGTCATCGTCGAGCGATTCGACGACCTCGGCGATGGCGCCGATCGGCGCAGTGCAACCGGCCTCGAGTTCGGCGAGCAGCGACCGCTCGGCAATGACGGCCGCACGGGTGGCGGCGTCGTCGAGTTCGGTAAGCGCCTCGAGCAATTCGGCATCGTCGCAGCGGCATTCGACCGCCAACGCGCCCTGCGCGGGTGCGGGCAACATCTGCACCGGCTCCAGTGCTTCGGTGACCGCGTCGAGCCGCCCGATCCGGGCGAGTCCGGCCCTGGCGACCACCACCGCGTCCAACTCGCCCTCGCTGACCTTGCGCAGGCGGGTGTCGAGGTTGCCGCGCAGCGGCACGATGTCCAGACCGAGTCCGAGTGCGCGCAGCTGGGCCGCGCGGCGCGGCGCGGAGGTGCCGACCTTGGCGCCGGCGGGCAGCTCACCGAGCACCAGACCATCGCGGGCCACCAGCGCGTCGCGCGGATCCTCGCGGGTCGGGATGGCGGCGATGGTGAAGCGCGGATCCTGTGCGGTCGGCAGGTCTTTGTACGAGTGCACCGCGATGTCGATATTTCCGGCGGCCAGTTCGTCACGCAGCGCCGAGGTGAATACGCCGACACCGATCTTCTGCACCGGATCCGAGGACAGGTCGCCCGCGGTCTTGATGACCACCAGCTCCGCATCGTGTCCGGCCGCGATCAGGGTGTCGCGAACCGTGCCCGCCTGGGTGAGGGCGAGCAGACTACCTCTGGTGCCGATCCGCCACGGCACGCGTGTGCTGCCTGCGGTCACGTTTTCCTCTTCCTGCGCAATTGTCATGCCGTCTGCCCCTGTTCCTCGCCGCGGTGTCCGGCGGTGAAGTCGTCGGCAAGCGCGATCTCGCTGTCCCCGGTAAATCGCAGCGCGCCGTGCTCGTCGCCGATCGGACTGATTTCCATCGGTGTCGCAACCGCTTGCGCCGCACCGGGTTTGAGCTCGAACAATTCCCGCAGCGCCTCGGCGTAGGTATCCCCGCCCGGCGTCGAGGCCAACTGCTTGACCCGCACCGTCGGCGCGTGCAGCAGTTTGTCGACGACGCGGCGCACCGTGCGCGCCACCTCGTCACGTTCCGGATCGGCCAGCCCTGGCAACCGGGAATCGAGTCTGAGCAGTTCCGCCTCGACCACCTCGGCCGCGCGCTGACGCAGCGCTGCGACGGTCGGGGTGACCTCCGCCATGCGCTGGCCCGCAAGGTATTTCGCGAGTTCGTCGGCGACGATCGAGCGGGCGGCCGCGGTATCGTCGGCGGCCGCACCGGCCGCCGGATCGCGCTGCAACGTCTCTATATCGATGACGGTCACACCGGGCAGACCGGCGACGGCGTGTTCGACATCGCGCGGCAGACCGAGATCGCAGAACACCAACGGCCGTTCCGCCGAGGCGAATTCGCTGCCGCGCTCACGTTCGGCCAGGGCGCGGTGGGTATCGGCCAGGGTCACCACCGCGCCGACCGCACCGGTACAGGTGATGACGACATCGGCGGCCGCCATCGCCTCGGTCAACCGTGACAGTTCCATCGCGTCGGCCTCGACACCGTGGCTGCGCGCGGTTTCGGCCAGCCGCTTGGCCCGGGCGAGGGTACGGTTCACGACGACGATGCGGCCGATGCCCGCACGCGACAGATGCGCCACCGCGAGTCCGCCCATGGCCCCGGCCCCGACCACCACGGCGGTCCGACCGGCGAGCGGGCCGAGCACCTGCTGCGAGCGATCCAGCGCCACCGAAACCACCGAGGCACCGGCCCGGTCGATACCGGTCTCCGAATGCACCCGCTTGCCCACGCGCAATGCGTGCTGGGCCAGTTCGTGCAGGGTCCGCCCGACCGCCTGCTGGGCATCGGCGGAGGCATAGGCGCCGCGGATCTGGCTGAGCACCTGCTGCTCGCCGATCACCATCGAATCCAGGCCGCTGGCCACCGCGAACAGATGTTCGGCGGCGGCCTCGCTGTAGCGGACGTAGGCGTGCTTGGTCAGATCCGGGAGCGGCAGTCCGGAATGTTTGGTCAATAGTTCGCCGACCTCGGCCAGACCGCCGTGGAAGGCGTCGACAACGGCGTAGACCTCGACGCGGTTGCAGGTCGAGACGATCATCGCCTCGGAGACGTGGCTGGAGGTGAGCATTCGGTCGATCAGCTTCGGCCGGTCCGCGTCGGTGATCGCGACCTTCTCCAGAATCGAGACGGGCGCGCTGCGATGCGAAATCCCGACTAACAGAATGCTCATGGTGTAACCACCGATCCCTTGCTGGATGGCTCCGTTGCCGAATGCGAGGTCGTCGAGTGTTTGAGTGCCGGATGTCCGGCAGCAGTGTGCGCGGGCGCGCGGTGGGCGATGCGGCCGGAGACCGCGTGCGCGACCTCGGGCAGGGGCGGAGCATTGCGCGCGGTCTCGAACGACAGCATCTGCAGCTCGACCGCCAGGTCGACCCGGCGGACCTCCACGGTCTCCGGCGCGGTCAGCTCACACGGGGCAAAGCTCAGGATGGACTGCAGCCCGGAGGCGACCAGTTGGTCGCAGACGTCCTGCGCCGCGTCGTCGGGCACGGTGATCACCGCGATGGTCGGCTTCAACGCATCGATGGCCGGGGCCAGATCCGCGACATCGCGCACCACCAGACCGGCGACGGCTATGCCGATCACCTCGGGATGGCTGTCGAACATGCCGACCACGGTGAACCCACGCCGCCGGAAGCCGCCGTAGCCGACCAGGGCCCGGCCCAGATTTCCGGCGCCGACCAGTACCACCCGATGTCCCTGCGACAGACCGAGCACATCCTCGATCCTGGTGCGCAACTTGGCGACGTCATAGCCGACACCCCGAACGCCATTGGGTCCCAGGAAGGAAAGGTCCTTGCGCAACTTGGCCGAATTGACACCCGCCGCGACAGCCAGTTCCTCACTCGATACGATGGCAACACCGTCGTCGGCCAACATGGCGAGGACCCGGAGATAGGTGGCCAGCCGCGCCACCGTGGCCTGCGGGATGTCCTTCTGCAGAGCCCTGCCGGAGACGCCGCTTGGCGCCTCATGCTGCTCTGTCACGTCGTCGGCTCCTCGTTCCGGCCTCCGGCGAGGTCCGGTTCATCGTTCGACCTCGTGCCCGGGGCGGTCCGGTGCCATGGTCGAAGTATTCGGAATGCTGGGTTCACTACCGCGGTGGATCCGCAGCCTCGGCATGCGGGTCGCGTGCCACCACCGTAACCGCTTGTGCAGCCCTTCACAAAGTCGGTGAATTTGGCCTCATTTTCCGCCGCGACCAGCAGCGCGGCGGAATCGGGCCGGATCAGCTATCGCTCAGCGAGTCAAGTCGGCCCGCAATCGGGGCTCGTCGACATCGAAATAGCTGTGCTCACGGCCGTCGAGCAGCACGACAGGAAGCCGGTCGCCGTACTCCGCGCGCAGGCCAGGGTCGGTGCCGGCGATTTCGTCGACATCGACCGTCGCGGGCTCGATGTCGAATTCGGCACAGATCGCCCGGAGTTGCTCGAGCGCGCTGACGCAGAGCCCGCAGCCCGATCTCGTCAGCAGCGTCACCGAATGTGTGGGATTGGTCATGACCGATATTAAATCCCCTCGCCACGCCCCGATCGGAGCGTGCCGTAGTGCCTTAACTGTCACCGCGGCCAGCTAATGTGGTTGTGGTTCGCGCGACGGGCGGAGGTACTGGTGCCGGAACGATCGAAGGTGGCAAGGGCAGGTTTTATCGCGGGACGATTCGGCGAGTTTCCGGTGCGGTGGAATCAGGGTCGGCTCGGCCAGGGTCTGCAGGACCAACTCGCGCGCATCTCTCGCAGCCCCTTCGGCCCGAGCGAGGAAGAGCTGCGGGCCAATCTGGCCGGTGAGGCAAGCGCCGAGGCGGCGCTGTCGCTGCACGACGCCGAACTCGCCGAGGCCGATGTCGAGGCGACCGGGCCCGAGGTGCCACGTGACCTGACCGCGGCCGCGTTCTTCGATGTCGACAACACCATGGTGCAGGGTGCGTCGATCGTGCATTTCGCCCGCGGTCTGGCCGCGCGCAAATACTTCAAGACCTCCGATCTGGTGGACGTCGCCTGGAAACAGGTGAAGTTCCGGGTCACCGGCAAGGAGAACAGCACCGATATGGCCGCGGGCCGGGAGAAGGCACTCGCGTTCATCGCGGGCCGCCCGACCGCCGAACTGGCCGCCCTCGGCGAGGAGATCTACGACGAGATCATCGCCGACAAGATCTGGCCGGGGACAAGGGCTCTGGCACAGATGCACCTGGATGCGGGGCAGCAGGTGTGGCTGGTTACCGCGACGCCGGTCGAGTTGGCGCAGGTGATCGCCAAGCGGCTCGGGCTGACCGGGGCGCTCGGCACGGTCGCCGAGAGCGTGGACGGGAAATTCACCGGACGGCTGGTCGGCGACATTCTGCACGGGCTCGGCAAGGCCCATGCGGTGCGCACGCTCGCGATCCGAGAAGGCTTGAACCTCAAGCGCTGTACAGCCTACTCCGACAGCCACAACGATGTGCCGATGCTGTCGCTGGTCGGCACCGCGGTGGCGATCAATCCGGATTCGGATCTGCGCGAGGTGGCGAAGAACCGCGGCTGGGAGATCCGCGACTTCCGTACCGGGCGCAAGGCCGCCAAGATCGGCGTGCCGACGGCGCTGGCGCTCGGTGCCGCCGGTGGCGCGGTCGCCGCGGCGGTCACCCGACGCCGCGAGCACTGATCACCCCGCACCGTCGCCCCTGCGAACGCCGGAATCCAGTGCGGTCGAGGGGTTTCCGGACTGGGTCCCGGCGTTCGCCGGGACGACGGGTCAGACGAACGTCCGGATCGTCCGCTAACCCGTGAACGGGTTGCGGCGCTTGGTGAGCAGTTTGTAGAGCGTCTGCTGGATGGTTTCGCGGACCTGGTCGGTGACCTCGAACATGGTCATCGGATCGTCGGCCGCTTCCGCCTCGTAGCCGGTGGTCGGGATGGGCTCACCGAATTCGATGTACCACTTGGACGGCAGCGGCAGCGCGCCGAGCGGGCCCAAATGCGGGAACAGCGGAGTCACCGGGAAGTACGGCAGATTGAGCAGTCGGGCCAGCGGCTTGATATCGGCCAGCTTCGGGTAGATCTCCTCGGAGCCGACGATCGAGCACGGGATGATCGGCGTACCGGTCCGCACCGCCGCGGCGACGAAGCCACCGCGACCGAAGCGCTGCAGCTTGTACCGGTCGGTGAACTGCTTACCGACGCCCTTGAAGCCCTCGGGGAAAACACCGGTCAATTCGCCGGCGCGCAATAGCCTTTCGGCATCCGGACGGCAGGCCAGGGTGTGGCCGGCCTTGCGGGCCAGCACGCCGAGCACCGGCATCTCGAAGATGAGATCGGCGGCCAGCAGCCGCAGTGCGCGTTCCTTCGGATGCCTATCGTGGACCGCCAGTTGCAGCATCAGTCCGTCGAGTGGAACTGTGCCCGCGTGGTTGGCGACGATCAGCGCACCGCCCGCCTCCGGAATGTTCTCGATCCCGTTGACCTGCACCCGGAACCAGAGATCCGAGAGCGGGCGCAGCGTGGGCAGGATGAGCGATTCGAGCAGATGCTCGTCGAAACCGAATTCGTCGACCTGATAGTCACCGGTCATGCGGCGACGCGCGAATTCCGCGGTGCTGCGGATCTGCTTGCCGACCGCGCCGCGCAGCATCTCCGATAGGGACTGTGGCGCGGGCGGTTCGTTCGCGGCCAGACGTTCGGTCAGCGAGGTCACCACCTGGCTCGGCGTTGCCTCGCCGGTCACCGGGTCCGGCCAGCGCCGGGGCGCGGTTCGCTGGCGCGTTTCAATGTTCAGATCGTGGAGTTGGATGACTTTGGCTACGTCATTCATGAATGTGCTCCCGTACCGGCCCCCAGCAGGCCGAGCAGTTTATGTTCTGCGGCATCGATCCAGGCGGGATCGATGACGGGCCGCGACGCTGCGCCCCCGATGAAGTCGTCGAATGCCTGCACCGTTGTCCAGCGCGGGACGAACCCGAGCTCGGTGCGCATGCGGGTGGTGTCCAGGCCACAGCCGAAATGGAAATAGTCGAGCTGTTCACTGGTGAAATCACGCATGATCGGCCCCATGAGCGCGCGACCCGCGGTGCGGAACACAATCCACGGGACCGGCAGCTCGATGCGGCCAGCACGCCGGATGGCCTGCGACAGCGCCAGCGCGCCGTCACCGGCGATGTTGTAGGTGCCGCCGGGTGCGTGCCGGGCGGCGTGCGCCATCGCGGCGATGGCGTCCTCCTCGTGCAGCAACTGCAGCCTGGCGTCGCGGCCGAAGACCGTCGGCGCGACCGGCGAACGCAGATACTGCACACCGCGCCCGGCCAGGCGCGGGCCGACAATGGGCGCCAGACGCAAAATCGCGGTGGCGATATCGGGACGACGCCGACCGAGCCCGCGAACGAATCCCTCGATTTCGATCATGTCCCGAGCAAACCAACCGCTCGGTGGTGTTCGCGCGCTCATTTCCTCGGTGAATTTCGCGGGATCCTTGGCGCTGCATCCGTAGACCGCGGAGGTCGAACGCACCACCACCCGGCGCACCGAAGGCGATTTCTGACAGACCGCGAGCAGCTGCATGGCGCCGAGGACATTGAGATCCTTCATCACCGCCCGGCCACCACCGGCCGGCGGATGCGCGACCATCGACGCGTGTACAACGGTATCGACCTCATTGCCGCCGATTACCTTGCGAATCAAGGGATTTCGAATATCGGCGCGAATGTACTCGGCGCGGCCCATGCGCCGTTGCAGGTCACGACCAGGGGTCATGGTGTCGACGGCCAGGATGCGTTCGATGTTCTGATCCTGGGCCAGCCGTGCGACCACGTTGCCGCCGAAGAATCGGCTGGCACCGGTCACCATCACCACCTTGGGTGTATGTCCATCCCGTACCTCAGAACCCACCGCACCGGATCCCAACTGTGACAGCCCCCCTATTCCATTGACTGCGGTACCAGCGTAACTGGTCGATTCGGATACGCCGGGATTATTAACCAGGTTCTAACGATGACTTCAGTCACCCGATACATGAGCAACTTTCAAAATTCGCTGTTTCAAAAAGAAAAGCCCGCCACCAATCGGTGACGGGCCACTCAGCTAACGCGCGGCTCTTACTTGCCGAGTTTGCGCCGCTGAACACGCGTGCGGCGAAGCAGCTTGCGGTGCTTCTTCTTCGACATGCGCTTGCGGCGCTTCTTGATCACAGAACCCATAGGGTTGTCCTCGCGTTCTCTCTACTCGGCGCGCACGCCAATCACGTACGCCTGTTTCAGCGTCCGCGCCGCCAGCAGGCACCGGACACCACAAAGCGGTGCCGCCAGGCAGGCGCACACGAACCGAGGATCCATCCTACCGGGACACCGACAAGCGGATGAAATCGCCTCATCCAGCGTCGAAGTAGGACGTCTCCAGGTAGTCGTGGACCGCTTTGGCATGCACCCGGAACGAGCGACCGACCCGCACGGCGGGCAACTCACCCGAGTGCACCAGCCGATAGACGGTCATCTTGGATACCCGCATGAGATTCGCAACCTCGGCGACGGTGAGGAACTGGGTACCACCGCCGAGCACCGACTGCGTCGGAGACGTTGAGCCGCCTTGCGTCCGGGAACCAGCCCGGCCGCCCGATGGTCCTGAGCTACCTGGCGACGTCCCTGAGCTATTTGCAGACATCTTGTTAGACATCATTGCACCACTGACCTCCGGCACGTCCGCGCCGCCAGCTTCCCCACCGGCGGAACAGACACGCACGTGCTCCTTGAAGCTTAGCGGGACCAGTGGGATTACTGCGACGGGTGTGAGAAATCAGGTTTACATGCAGGGAACCGACCGGTCACCCTGAATACGCGCTGAGTTTTATTTCGATCGCCCCGTACTACCCCCTAGGGGTTACGCCAGGCTACCGCTTCCGGGCCCTTCGCTCGCCCCCTGCTCCGCCGACCTGTGCTTGGCGGCGTGCAATGCCTCCAAAAAGGCCGAGCGCACCCCGCCCCGCTCCAATTCGCGCACCGCGGCGGCGGTGGTGCCCGCCGGAGAGGTCACGGCCGCGCGTAGCTCGACGGCAGTCTGCCCGGACTCCTCCAGCAGCGCGGCCGACCCGATCATCGTCTGCACCACGAGTTGGGTGGCGACGTCGCGGGTCAGGCCGAGTCCGACGCCCGCATCGATCATGGCCTCGACCACCAGGAAGAAGTACGCGGGTCCGGAGCCCGAGACCGCGGTCACCGCATCCATCTGCGCCTCGGTCACGGTGGCCACCTTGCCGACCGCGGCGAGCAGTTCGGTCACCTGGGCCAGCTGTTCCGAGCGGGCGTAGCGGCCCGGCGCGAGCACACTCATGCCCTGGCCGACCAGCATCGGGGTATTCGCCATCACCCGCACCACCGGGAATCCGGCGGGCAGCTTGTTCTCCAGGCGCGCGGTCGGCACACCCGCAGCCAACGACACCAGGATCTGATCCCGGTCGCTGTCGAGCTCGGCCTTGGCCAGCTGGGTCAGCACGGTATCCACGTCACCCGGTTTGACCGCGATGACCAGGATATCCGCGCCGACGATCGCGTCGGCGATCGAATCGGTCACCCGCACGCCGAGCCGGTCACCGATCAGCTCGGCGCGATCCGGATGCGTCTCCACGACGACCAGATCCCTGGACGCCCGTCCCGATTCCAGCAACCCGGCGATCAACGCCTCCCCGATGCGACCGCCACCGATCACCGCAACTCTCGTCATAGGACTAAAGGCTAATCGCGCGGCAATATCGCCTCGGCGCTGGGGAACCGGTGCCGGTGCGGAAGACCCGTGCTACCGCTGCTGCGGCACCAGCGCGAGCTGACGGCTCTGGGCCACGACCGCACCGGTGGAGTCCAGGACCAGCTGGTCCTCGTCGAACATGCGGCCGCCGACCTCTTGGCTGGTCGCGATGATCCGCAGCCAACCCGGAGCCGGCCGACGGCGCAGGTAGGTGGTCATCTGCACGGTCGGAGCCCAGCCGAAGTGGCCCAGGTTGACCGGAACCGGCGGGCTCATATCGGCCGACATCATCGCGAAGTACATGGCGACATCGGGGTCCTGCTGGTCGCCGTCGAAGGGATGCATCCACAGACGCAGACGCGGTTCCCCCTTCGCGCCGTCGAGGAATGACGCCCAGGAACGGTCGAGGTACAGGTCGGCGCCCTGAGCGACATGGACGAGCTTGCCCATCGACGAGCCCTGGTACCCGATCGCGTCGGCGGGCGGTTCGACCGGCATATCGCCGTGCTGCGGCACGTAGATCGGCTCGGCGTCATCGAGGTGGCCGAAGGTGAAGGCGGTGCGCACCAGCTTGCGTCCCTGCTGAATGAGGTTCACATCGACCAGGCAGATCTGGCGACCCACCTTGCTGATGTGCACCTCGTACTCGACCTCGCCCGGTTCGGGTGCACCGAGGAAATCGGAACTCGCCGCGATGGGGGCCATCGCCACCAGGGCCGGATCGGAGGCGCGCAGCCAGCGGGTAGCGGCCGCGGCGCTGGCCGCGACCATGGTGCCACCGTGCACCTTCGGGCCTATGGTCCAGATCTTATCGATGAAGCCCAGGTAGCGGCCGGTTTCGGGAGCGGCCGACAGCAGTTCGGTCAGGGTGACCACACGGCTGAAGGGTGCATTGCTGGCGACTGCTTGCGGGTTGTTGGCAGCGACACCGCCAGCGGCGGTTCGCTCGAGATCGGCGGTCAGCTCCGGCATCGTCACTCCTGTCGTCGGTCGGCCGCATAAGCGGATCGCGGCGTTCGTACAGCGTAAACGAGTCGGATCGCGGTTCGAATTCCCCTCTGCCGGGAGATCGGTGCGAGATCACAGACCGGCGCCGGATCCGCAGCTCGGCGTCGGATCAAACCCGGTTCGCGTGCCTCGGTGCTGGCGCGGGTGCGGGTGCGTTGAGGTGCTGTCTGGCGAAGGCCAGCGTGCGGTGCAGCATGCCAGCGCGGTCCGGGGTGGTGCGGGCGTTCTGGGTATTGATCTCGGCGATCGCGTGCCCGGCGAAACCGGATCGGACCAAGACCGCGCACAGCTCGGCACACGGCTGGGTGCCCTCGCCGGGTACCAGATGTTCATCGTGCGCCGCGCCGCGGCCGTCGGCGAGATGCAGGTGGGCCAGGCCGTGGCCCATCCGCGCGGCCAGTGCCAGCGGGTCGGCGCCCGCGGTCGCGGTATGGGAAAGGTCGAGGGTGTAGTGCCGGAATCCGGTATCGGTCGGATCGTAGGAGGGACTGAAGGCGGTCAGCCCGGGTCCGGGTCCGCCGCGGCGCTCGAGCCGCTTCGCTGAGCCGGCGCCGCGACCGAAGAGGGTATCCGCGCGCATGGGGAACATGTTCTCCACCGCGACGATGACGTGGCTGTGCTCCTCCAACTCGGCGACCTGGTCGGCGAAGCCCTGCGCATAACGGCGCTGCCAGCGGAACGGCGGATGTACCACCACGGTGCCAGCACCGAGCGCCTCGGCGGTGCGCACGCTGCGCTCGAGTTTGGCCACCGGATCCGAACCCCATACCCGCTGAGAGATCAGCAGGCACGGTGCGTGAATGGCCAGTACCGGCACGTCGTATTTGCGGGAGTAGGCCTGGATCGTTGCGATGCTCTGACTGGCCGGTTCGGCCCAGACCATCAATTCGATTCCGTCGTAACCGATTTCGGCCGCATACCGGAAGGCCGCCTCGGTGTTCTGCGGATACACCGAGGCCGTCGAGAGGCCGACGAGGATCTGCTGCCCACCGGGCCCGCCGAGCGGGTGGGGTTCGGTGTGCACGTCACGATCCGGCGCGGGCCCCCGCACCGCGCTGTCCGCCCTGATGTCGTCCGCCTGCCCGATGTTCCCCACAGCTGCTCCCTGCTCAGTTCGTACTGAGTAGAAAGGCTAGCGGTCCCAGCGTGACGAAGATGCCTACGACGACGGCGATCACCGTACTGAGGATGTCATCGGTGCGTCGCAATATGCGCACCAATGCCACCAGCCCGAGGATCACGATCATCGCCAGGCACAGCGCCACCCAGGGCAGCATTTCCCACATGCGCTCGAAGCCCTTGAACAGCAACATCCCGGCGACCGCCGCGCCGGTGCTCTGACCACCGAGAATCATCCACTGGCGGCGATTGGCGTCGTAGTCCGCCTTCCGTGCTCGCCGCGAGCGGCGCGGAGACGATGTCGCATGCGAATGTTCGAAATCCGAGTCGGCGTCGAAATCGTCGTCGTCGTAATGCGAATCGGCGTCGTGATCGTCGAGGGCATCGCCCGTCGGGAACGGTTCGTACACATCGGTTCGACCGTCATACCCATCAGCCAGATCGGTAGGTGCCGGACCCGCGTCACGTTTCGATCGGCCACGCCGACCACGCCCGTTCGCGCGCTCGGCATCGGCGCGCTCGGCCCGTTCGACGCCGTCGCGCAGCAGATCGCCCGCCACGGTCTGGCCGGAGACGAGCTGTTGATCCTGACTGGCCAGCGACCACGCGGCGGTGGGTATGCCCCCGGATTCGGGTGCATTGTTCTTCGGCGGTACATGTCTTCGCACCGACCACGCGGGCAGTCCGCCGTCGGCCGCTCCGCGCGCACCATCGCGCCGTGCGGATCTTCGCTGCTCCGCTTCGGGATCGACACCGCGATTCGCGGTCCGGTCCGGAGCCTGCGATCTCGACGGACCGTCCGGCAGCGGTAGCGGCGCCGACTCGGGCGCGAAACCATTGGTGGACGGTGACCACCCCGCGGTCGAAGGTCCGGCTTGCGCCTCGGCCTCGGCCTCCGCGGCGCGCCGCCGGGCGGCCCGGCCACCGATTCTCGATCCGTTCTGCTGCGGCTCGGGTGTGGCATCCGCGCGGCGGCCGATATCGTGCAGCGGCCGGACCTCGGTGGTCTCCTCCACCGGTTCGGCGTGCCGGTGTCGACGACCGGTGGAGCCCGCGGCGGGTGTGCCATCCGACAGCGGCGACGCGTACGGGTCCGGCGCCGGGGCATAGAGATCCGACAGCGGCGCGGACAACGGATCCGCGGGCGCCGAGTGCCACGATGGCGCCACGTCCCGGCTCGGCATGTCCCGCCCCGGCATGACCCGGCTGGACCATCCGGGTGCGGGCAGTGGATCGGCTTCCGGAGCGGCATAGGCCGAAAGCGGGTCGTATCTGGTGATCGGCCCCGACATCGGCGAGTAGTTGGGCAGTTCTGGCGCGGGCGGCGCATACGGTTCCGGCGCGGCATACGAAGCCGGTTCCGGCGCGGCATAGGAAACCGGTTCGGGCGCAGGCGTTTCGAACCCGGCGGAGCCATAGCCGCCGGACTCGAATCCGGCGGGCTGGTAGCCGGAAACGTCGTACCCGGTGGATTCGTACGCCGGTGGTTCGTAGGCCGGTTCCTCGTCGGCCTCGGGTGCGGCGTGCGCCGAATGGCCGCCACCGCCGCCGGCCGGAATGGCCGGGAGGTCACCGGTCAGCTCGGCCACCGAGATGCCGCGGCCACCGCGCCGCCGCCGACCACCGCCTCCGGATGAGGCCGCGCCCTGCGCACCGTTGCGTGCCAGCAGCTCGGCAACCGATAGCTGCTTGGAATCCTCACTCATGACGACACCGTTTCGATCGGGCCCGATAGACCGCCGCCGGGTACCGGCTTACCGCTCGCGTCCACGACGGCACCCGGCAATGCCTTGGCCCTCGGTCCGCCGTTCATATCGGTATCCAGTTTGCGCAGGATGAGCCCCTCGCGCAGTGCCCACGGACAAATCTCGAGGGTATCCAGCGATAGTGCCCGCATACTCGCCTCCGCGACCAATGCGCCAGCCACCAATTGCTGTGACCGATCGGAACTTACGCCTTCCAATTCTGCACGGTCCGCCGCCGTCATTCTCGATATGAAGGCAATCAGTTGGCGCAGACCTGAGCTGGTGAGTGTACGGCGCACCCGCAGCCCGGCCGAAGACGGTGCCGCTCCGGTGAGCCGGGCAAGGGACCGGAAGGTCTTCGATGTCCCCACCGCGAGATCCGGTTTACCGGCCTCCAGCAGCTGTTTCGTCGGCGTGACCAGTTCCGCGTCGAGCCAATCGCGCAGCACCGAGACGCGGCGCTTGCCGGGCGGATCCTCGCGCAGCCATTCCCTCGTCAACCGTCCGGCGCCGAGTTGGAGCGAGAGTGCGACATCGGGTTCCTCGTCACCGCCATTGGTCATTTCCAGTGAGCCGCCGCCGATATCGAGGTTCAGGATCCGGCCCGGGCTCCAGCCGTACCAGCGGCGCACGGCCAGGAAGGTCAGCCGGGCCTCGTCGACACCGGTCAGAACCTGCAGATCGACGCCCGTCTCTGCGCGGACCCGGGCGAGTACTTCGTCGGAGTTGGTCGCCTCGCGCAGCGCGGAGGTAGCGAACGGCATCAGCTCGACGCATCTGGATGTCTCGGCGATGCTGGCGAATTCGGCGACCGTCGCGATCAGGCGTTCGGCCCCCTGGACGGTGATGCGGCCCTCGCCGTCCATGTTCTCCGATAGCCGTAGCGTGGCCTTTGTCGAGCTCATGGGCATCGGGTGACCACCACGATGGGCGTCCACCACGAGCAGGTGGACGGTATTGCTTCCGACATCGAGAACCCCAAGCCGCACATGAACACGGTACTGGGTGAACCGGCACTTTAGCCCAGGCGACTGAACTGTTAGCGTCCTGAGGTGTGACGGTAGGCGCAGCGGCAGGCGGCTCCAAGAGGCCCCGACCAGCGGGGAAGATCGATCCGGCGCCGGAGGTCGATCTCGACTTTCCCCGGGAATGGATCGAGTTCGTCGATCCAGCAAACGACGAGCATGTGATCGTCGCCGATTTGACGTGGCTGCTGTCGCGCTGGACATGTGTCTTCGGCACTCCGGCATGCCAGGGAATTCTGAGCGATCGCCCCGATGACGGCTGCTGCTCGCACGGCGCGTTCCTCTCCGATAAGGACGACCGCAAGCGCCTGACCAATGCTGTGAAGATGCTCACACCACGGGACTGGCAGCTGATGGACCAGGCGACCGATGCCGAGGGCAAGATCACCAAGAAGGGCTATCTCGAGCTCGACGAACTGGAGGACGAGCCCGCGCTGCGCACCCGCCGATTCGACGGCGCGTGCATTTTCCTGAACCGGCCCGGCTTCGCGGGCGGCGTCGGCTGCGCACTGCACACCATGGCGCTGCGCAAGGGCATCGAACCGCTCGAGGTGAAGCCCGACGTGTGCTGGCAGCTGCCGATCCGGCGCACCCAGGATTGGGTGGAGCGCCCCGACGGTGTGCAGATCCTCAAGACCACCATCACCGAGTACGACCGGCGCGGCTGGGGTCCGGGCGGTGAGGACCTGGATTGGTACTGCTCCGGCTCCCCCGACGCCCACGTCGGCGCCCGTCCGGTGTGGCAGTCCTATGCCCCCGAACTCAAGGAACTGCTCGGCGTACCCGCCTACGAGGAGCTGGCCAGGCACTGCAAACGCCGCGAGGGCCTCGGACTCATCGCGATCCACCCGGCGACCGTGCACGCCGATCGGATGAAACCCGAAGCGCACATCACAGACCAGTCGGCGTGAGGTTTGCATATCGGGCCATTCACCTACCCGCCATGCGAGCTTCACTCAGATGCGGTTGGATGTGCGGTCATGTTGAAGAAAGCACTCGCCCTGACCACCATCGCGTTCGGTGCCACCGTCGCGCTGACCGGCGCCGCGCACGCGGAACCCAACGGTGACCCGGCCAAATACGCCGATTTCACCGCCGACTTCCTGCCCGCGAACACCCCCGACGCGATCAACGCCCAGGCGAATGGCAAGAACCTGATCATGAGCCCGTACGGCATCAGCCGCACCATCGCCTGCCGCGGCACCAGCGCGGCCGATGTCTACGACTGCATGCAGGAAGACGATCTCGGCTGGATCACCCTGCGCAAGAACGATCTCCCCGGCCTCGGCCCCACCTGGGTTTACCTGCCCTGATTTCTCTCCCGACGTAGCGTGCAGCCGAGGTTGTCGGGGCCTCGGCGGCTGCGCCCGTCATCAATTCGCGGTACTTCGCCGCCGTACGCCGTTCGCCACAGCTTCCCGGGCGGACGATCCGTACGGCGGGCACGCCGCGCTAGCGCCGATCAGGCCTCGAGCTTGTAACCGAGGCCACGCACCGTCACCAAATGCTCCGGCTTGGCCGGATCGCCCTCGATCTTCGAGCGCAGCCGCTTGACGTGCACGTCGAGGGTCTTGGTGTCACCGACATAATCGGCACCCCAGACCCGATCGATCAGCTGGCCACGGGTCAGCACCCGGCCGGAGTTGCGCAGCAGGTACTCGAGCAGATCGAATTCCTTGAGCGGCAGGGTGACCTGCCTGCCGTTGACGTGCACGGTATGGCGGTCGACATCCATGCGCACCGGTCCGGCCTCGAGCACACCGCTCTCATTGCCGCCGTCCAACTCATCGCCAGCGCCGCGGCGCAGCACGGCCCGGATGCGGGCGATCAGTTCGCGTGCCGAGTACGGCTTGGTGACGTAGTCGTCGGCGCCGAGTTCCAGACCGACCACCTTATCGATCTCGCTGTCACGCGCGGTCACCATGATCACCGGGACGCCACTGCGGGTACGCAGCTGTTTGCACACATCGGTGCCGCTCATACCGGGCAGCATCAGGTCGAGCAGCACGATATCGGCACCGGAGCGGTCGAATTCGGCGAGCGCGGACGGTCCATCACCGACCACGGTGACCTCGAAGCCCTCCTTGCGCAGCAGGAACGCGAGCGGATCGGCCAGCGACTCCTCATCTTCGACGATCAGAACACTCGTCATCTGCGTGCCTCCACACCATTTGGTCTACCCGGCCCCGTGGGGCGCGGGTGTGTTTCTCTCATGCTCACCACGGCACCGTCGACCTCTTCCTCGCCGCCGGATTCGTGGTGGGCAGGTATTCGCAGGGTGAACGTCGATCCGGTGCCCAGCTTGCTCCACAAGGTGATCTCACCGTTGTGGTTGGCTGCCACGTGCTTGACGATAGCCAGGCCGAGCCCGGTACCGCCGGTGGCGCGCGAGCGGGCCTTATCGGATCGGAAGAAGCGTTCGAACACCCGCTCCTGGTCTTCCTTGGCGATGCCGATACCGCGATCGGTCACCGCCATCGCGACGTGATCGCCGCGCAGTGAGCGGCTCACCGAAACATGGGAGCCTGTCGGCGAGTACGCGATGGCGTTCTCCACCAGGTTGGACAGCGCGGTAACGAGCAGCGTTTCGTCGCCGAGCACCTCGAGTCCACTCGGACGATCGGTGCTGACGGTGATGCCAGCGGCCTCGGCGGCGGTGCGGGAGCGGTCGACCGCCTGCATCACCACGGTGTCGACGTCCACCACCTCGAGTTCGGGTAGCTTTTCGGCACCCTGTAGCCGCGATAGCGCGATCAGTTCGGTCACCATCTTGCCCAGGCGCCGGGACTCGCCGAGTACCCGCTGACCGAAGTGCCGGACCGCCTCGGGATCCTCCGCCGATTCCAGCATGGCCTCGGCCAGCAGGCTCATCGCGCCGACGGGGGTTTTGAGTTCGTGGCTGACATTGGCGACGAAGTCCCGGCGGGTGGCCTCCATCCGGGCCTGCTCGGAATCGTCGTCGGCGAACAGCACGGTGAAGCTGGTCTCTTCGCGTGATAGCTGCCTGGCCACTCCGCGCACCGCGATCCGGCTGCGGCCGGGCATCGGATTCTTGGCGGTGAGATCGAATTCGGCGGACTCGCCGGTGGCGAGCACCTTCTCCACCGCCGCCCAGGCGCGCTCGTCGAGCAGCCGGTTGCGAACCAGGCCGAGCTCCTCTGCGCGCGGGTTGACCAGCACCACATCGCGGTACTCGTCGACGACGGCGATGCCGCTCTCGGAGGCGAGCACGATCAGGTCGAGGACCTGGGACATGGTGAGGCCGGAATCTGCCTGCCTGCGGGCGGCCTGCCTGGCGTTCACGAACGGGATGAGTAGCCCGCCGACTGCCAGGCCGACGACAGCCGCGAGGACTGCCAGAAGGACGGCCTGGGGAACACTCACCCTTGAATCGTACGGTCGCCGACCGACAACCCAACTCGGGGTACGCGAAGTTTCGCGCAGGTCATGGGTACTTCCAGCCTTGTTAGCCGCTCGTTTACGAGTTGTTCTCCCCCGCCACCCCGAGCATCAGTCGTCTTCGCCCGCCATCGCCGCACCGACCGCGCGACCGTGCTTGTCCACCCATTCACCCAAGGCATAGATCGGGGTCAGCAGGTCGCGTCCGGCTTCGGTGAGTTCGTACTCGACGCGCGGCGGGGCCTCGGCATAGCGGCGACGCTCGATGAGGGTCATGGACTCCATCCGGCGCAGCGTCTGGGTCAGCATCTTCTGACTGATGCCGCCGATGGCCGCGCGGAGCTCGCCGGGGCGCATCGGACCATCGCGCAGCATGTAGACGATGACCGTGAGCCAGCGGTTGCCGAACAGGTCGACACCGAGTCGGGCCGGGCAGTCGGCCTCGTAATCGCCGTAGGGCGCGAATTCCACCGGCTGTGCGGATTCGACGGTCATGACACCAGCCTGCCACCGTCGTTGCGCACCTTCGGGTGCCTATCGGAATCCCTAGCGTCGCTTCCGGATACATCCCGAACTAGGAGTTGATATGCGAATCGGAATCATCGGGGCCGGAGCGATGGCGAAGGCGCTGGGCGGTGGCTGGGCCGCGGCCGGACACGAGGTCGTCATCGGTGCGCGGTCCCGTGTGGCAGCGGACGAGCTGGCGGTAACTATCGGGCACGGGGCCCGCGGCGGAAGTATCGGCGCGGCGGCCGAATTCGGGGCAGTCGTCTTGCTCGCGCTACCGGTAAGTGCCCTTGACGAAGTGCTCGGCGAAATCGGCGGCTCACTCGCCGGACGAACGGTGATCGACTGCACCAATGCGTTCCTGCCGGACGAGGCCGCGCCGGAGGGGGTGCTGGCCTTCGTGCTGTCCGAGGACGCCGTCGCCGCCCGCATTGCGGCGACGGTTCCGGATGCGCACGTGGTGAAGGCGTTCAATGTCTGTGCGGCCGAGGTGTGGGAATCGGAGGCCCGTGTCTTCGACAACAGCAGGCTGGCGGTCCCGATCTGCGGCGACGACGCCGATGCGGTGCGACAGGTTGCCATGCTGGCCGAAGATCTCGAGCTGCAACCGATTTCGGCGGGCGGACTGCATCGCGCCGAATACCTCGAGGCCACCTCGGTATTCACCGTCGGCCTCTGGTTCGCCGGTGCGGACGCCCGCGCGATCTTCCCGCCATTGGCGGCGGCCTTCGCCGTGGCCGACTAGGTTCTGTCCTGTAAGTCATCGGAGCCAGAGGATGATGGCGGCGATGGTGAGTTCGGCCTGGTAGTAGGCGGCGCGTTTGGCGTAGCGGGTGGCTAGGTCCCGGAATTGCTTGAGTCGGTTGAAGCATCGCTCGACCACGTTGCGCTGCTTGTATGCCTCGGTATCGAACACCGGTGGCCGCCCGCCGCGCGAGCCCTTCGCGGCGCGGCGGGCGATCTGGTCGTCACGTTCAGGGCTGACGAACCGGACCCGCCGCCGTCGTAACGCCTGCCGGGTCGAGGGATGCGAGTACGCCCTGTCGGCAATCACCGTCTCGGGCCGCACGCGTGCCCGACCCGGCCCGGTGCGAGCCACGCTGATGCCGTCCAGCAGCGGCAGGATCTGCGGATTGTCACCAGCCTGCCCTCCGGTGAGCAGTACCCGCATCGGCAGGCCGCGCCCATCGACGGCAAGGTGGATCTTGGTGCTCAGCCCGCCGCGGGACCGGCCGAGCGCTTCACCGTCGACCGCGACCTGGACGCCGGACCTGCCGCTGGTGCCCCCTTTTTCCGGGCACCAGCGGCATGCTGGTGAGCCCGGACCACAGTCGAATCCACGCTGAGGATCCATTCGACCTCACCGATCGAGTCGTCCTTGACGATCACCTGGTCCAGGATCCGCTGCCAGGTGCCGTCCGCAGTCCACATCCGCAGCCGCTCATGCGCGGTCTTCCACGGCCCGTACCGCTCCGGCAGGTCGCGCCACGGCGCGCCGGTCCGCAGCTTCCACAGAATCGCGTTGATCACCTGACGGTGATCACGCCACCTGCGGCCCCGACCCGACACCGGCAGCATCGGCTCGATCCGAGCCCACGCCCGGTCCGTCAACTCACCACGACCAACCACGGCATACAGCTAACACCAACCGACACAACGAATTACAGGACAGAACCTAGGCGCCGATCGGCCCAGGTCCGAGCGTGCACAACCGCCCATACCCCGCGGGTTCGAGCATGAATGCGCGCGAAGTGCACGCTCGGGCCGGATTCGGCTTACCAGCCCGGGTTCCCCCGCACCGGGATATTGACGAAACTCGGCGCATTCGGATCCAACTGCACGTGCTGGGGTCGCAGACCCGTATCGATCAGCATCGGCAGTATCGGCAGCCCCTTCGGGAAATTGCCAGCGAAGATATCGACCCGCAGGCGGTGGCCGGGCTGCAGGATCGCCTCGGTGGCGGGCAGTGCTATATCCAGGGTCGTCGGCTCGCCCGGCACGGTGAGTTGTCGCCGGTCCAGCGAGGTGTAGGGCCGCGGATCGGTGTAATCGCCATTGGCCGAACGCGAACTGTTCGCCTCGTCCACCTGACGCAGCGATGCCATCAGTTGTCCGGAGGAGAGCACGGTGGACTGTCCGTCCGGCGCGACGTCGTTCACCGTCACCACCCAGTAGCCGTCAGCGGCGTCCTGAACGGTATTGAGGTGCGCGGCGATTCGGCCGGAGACGGTGGTCGGCTCGGCGACCGGATCGCTGGTGAAGGTCAGCCCGTTCGACTCCGCGACCCGAGAGTCCTTGGCGCAACCATCGATGATCGAGAGGGCGCCCGCGCTACCCTGCGCTGCGTCATTGGAGCACAGGGTGGTCAGACCGGGCGCGACCGAGAGCCGCGCCGAGTCCGGGCTCGCCGCGGCGAGCAGCGATCCGTCGTAGACGCTATCGGCGGTGCCACTTCGGTTGGCGGACAGATACATTCGGCGATATTCGACATCCTGGGTGCGCTCGCGCGGATCGGCGAACGAGTCGGTGGTGATCCAGCCGCCGCCCTGCTGGCGCAGCGTGATCGGGCCGTACTTGTCGATGCCGTTATCGATTCCCTTGAGCCACTTGTCGAACCACGCGCGCTGCAACACATCCAGGCGCGGCGGCAGGCCGGGCTTGCCGTATTCGTTGCCGGAGTTGATGTGATAGGTATTGCCCATCAGCAGCTGCTTCTGGCCCGCCGGCAGCGGAATCTCGTGGTAGATCTTGGATTCCGAGTAGGTGAACAGGTCGTGCCAGCCACCGGTGACGAAGGTCGGCACCTGAATCCTGCTCGGATGGCTGAGCCAGCCTTCGCGCGCCCGCGACGATCCGGTCAGCAGTTCCTTGGCGCGCGGATCCAGATCCTGCATCCGGGTCGTGCTGTAGGCGTTGAGCAGCACATCCATGAAGGTGAACGGATCCTGTGCCCGATCGGCGAGCCACTTCATATCGAACTGTCCGTTCAACATCGACGCGACATCCGGGATGAGCTTGAGGCCGTTGACGGCGGTCAGCCACAGCGGGATGAAGTTGAAACCGAAGCCGCCGCCGGGCGCGAGCACGTCATTGACCAGATCGCTGCCGGGCACCACCGGGAAGATCGCCTGTAGCGCTGGCGGCTGCATCGCGGCCACCTGGATCTGGTTGATGCCCGAATACGAGAGTCCGTTCATCCCGATGCGACCGTTGGACCACGGCTGGCGCGCGGTCCAGTCGATCACCTCGTAGGTGTCCTGCTGTTCGCGCTGGCGCAGCATGTCCCAGGCGCCCTGGGAGAAGCCGGTGCCGCGCACATCGACGACGACCTGGGTGTAGCCGCTCTTGATGAGCTGGCGGTCGACGGCGAAGTTGCGCAGTTCGCCGCCGCCGAAGGATTTGGTCAGATCGGTGATGCCGGAGAGCGGGGTGCCGCTGAGGTCTATCCGGCGGAACAGCTCGATCAGCGCGTCGGACAGGCCGGGGATGGACTGGGCGCTGTCGGCGATATTGGAGACCAGTTTGGTGTACGGGGTCAGATTGACCACCGTTGGCGTCGGGGTGTCGATCGGGCGGCCCGCGACGTCGGCCGGGCGGTACACGTTGCCCTCGAGGACGGTGCCGTCGCTCATGGTGATCGGGACATCCCACTGGATGTTCACATTCGGGTACTGCTGTGGACCGTCCTCGGCCGCGGCCCAGGCGGCACCGGCCGCGCCACCGTCGGGACCGGACGGCTCCGGTGCGGCGATCGCGCTCTGAGTGACGAAAGGAACGAGCACCGCCGTGGCAACCGTCGCCACCGTGGCTCGCAACATTGTTTTCATCAGTGGTGATCCGCCTCTCGGACTGGTCGAACACCCGAGAGCTTACATTACCGACGAGTAAGTTCGAAGTTCCGATGCATTCGAATCGCGGCTCGAATGCCTATTCACATATAGCCGCCAGATCGGGAGAATGCCTGTATAGAGCGGTTCGATCGCGCATCTACCAGCAGAATAGAGACTAACCCCGCGGCTCCGAACACGGCGGGTTCGGTAGGAGCCCGCAGCTCACAGCGACCTGCGCGTCGCCACAGCGATGCATCCAGCGACCGCGCACAGGGCGGCCTTCGGCAACTTTTCGGAAACCGGCCGAGAACGCGGCCGGAAACAGCAACGCGCCGCGACCGATGCCGGTCGCGGCGCGTTGTCGGCCCAAGCCGATGGCGATGCCTATTTGCCGCCCTGGCTGGCGACGGCCGCGGCACCCGCGGCGGCGGCCTCGGGGTCGAGGTATTCGCGCGGGCGAACCGGACGCAGGTTCTCGTCGAGCTCGTAGCGCAGCGGGATGCCGGTGGGGATGTTCAGGCCCGCGATATCGTCATCGGAGATCCGGTCCAGGTGCTTGACCAGTGCGCGCAGCGAGTTGCCATGTGCCGCAACGAGAACGGTCTTACCGGAGAGCAGGTCTTTGGAGATGGTCGACTCCCAGTACGGGACCATCCGGTTCACCACGTCGAGCAGGCATTCGGTCTTCGGGACGTCGATGCCCTGGTAGCGCGGGTCGCCCTCCTGGCTGTACTCGTTCGCCGGGTCGATTGGCGGCGGCGGGGTGTCGTAGCTGCGCCGCCACAGCATGAACTGGTCATCGCCGTACTGGTCGCGGACCTGCGACTTGTTCTTGCCCTGAAGATCGCCGTAGTGACGCTCGTTCAGGCGCCAGTCGCGCACCACCGGGATCCAGTGCCGGTCGGCGGCGTCCAGCGCGATATTCGCGGTGCTGATCGCGCGCCGCAGCACGGAGGTGTAGACGATATCGGGCAGAATGCCGTGTTCGGCCAGCAGTTCCCCGGCGCGCTTCCCCTCGGCCATGCCCTTATCGGTCAGGTGCACATCCACCCAGCCGGTGAACAGGTTCATGGCATTCCATTCGCTCTCGCCGTGGCGCAGCAGCACGAGGGTGTACGTCATGCCCGCCATTCTGGCATGTGTGCGAACCGCGCTCGCACCCGTTCCCGCCGGTCAACCGAGCACTCAGGAGATGGCGTCGGCCGTATCGTGCCCCGCAGCCAGGACGCCGGCACCAACGAGGGTGGCGCCGTTGGTGATTCGGGACGGCACCACCCGCAGGTCATGTAGGAAGTCCAAGCCGGCGTGCCGGGCCAGCGCCGCACGCAGCGGTTCCCAGAGCGGTTCACCCGATTGCGCGAAGCCGCCGCCGATCACCACCCGATCGATATCGAGTGTCGACGCGGCGGAGGCGATGGCCGTGCCGAGCGCCGTTCCGGCCCGGTGCAGCGCGGCGAGCGCGATCTCGTCGCCGGAGTGTGCGGCCTTCGCGAGTCCGGCGCCGGTTTCGCCGCGCCAGCCCTGCTCACGCGCCCAACGCACCGATGACATGCCGCTGGCGATCGCCTCCACACAGCCGACGCCGCCGCATTCGCACGGCACATCCCAGCCCGGCACCACGATATGGCCGACATGCCCGGCATTGCCGGTGCGGCCGAGCACCACGCGGCCATCGGCGATGATGCCGCCGCCGATGCCGGAGGAGACCGTCATCGCCAACCCGTTCGGCACCCCGCGCAGCGCACCGACATGATGTTCGGCCAAGGCCAGGCAGGCGCCGTCGATGGCGAATCGCACCGCGGCGGAAGGAAAGAGCCGTTGCACCTCGGCGACGATCGGAAAGCCCGACTTCCATTCCGGAATGTTGAGCGGACTGGTGACACCGGTCCGCACATCGACCGGTCCGGCCGAACCGATTCCGATCGCCGAGACCGTCGCATCGCCCGCCACCTCGCGCAACAGATCACGGCACGCCGGCCACACCGATTCGCGCGGCACATCGACGCGCCGCACATCGCGCACCTTCCGACCCGCGTAGACCACCCCGACGGCGAACTTCGTGGCACCGATATCCAGAGCAAGAACCATCATCGTCGTGCGGCCTCCTGTACCTCGCGGCCCATTCACACAATGCGCCACAGCGCGATTGTCGCCTACCCCGGACGCGTCGGTGCGCGATCGCTCAGGGCTGGTCCGCGGCTTCGACCAGATGTTCGAAGGCGCGCAGGTTCTTGAGCGATTCACCGCGCGAGACCCGCCACTTCCATTCCTTCCGGATGGATTCGGCGAAGCCGAGTTCGAGCAGGGTGTTGAAGTCGGCGTCCACGGCCTCGAGGACCTGGCCGAAGACCCGGTCCAGTTCGTCGGGGGTGACGGCGTGGGTGGCCATGCGGCCGACCAGGTAGATATCGCCGACGCGGTCCAGGGTGTAGGCCACACCGTAGAGGCGGCGGTTGCGCCGCAGCAGGAATTTGTAGACGCCCTCGAAGTTCTCATCGGGCTTGCGGCAGACGAACGATTCGATCCGAACCCCGTGCTTGCCGACGGTGAGCATGACGGTGGTCTTCAGTTTGCGCTCGCCGGGCAGGATGACGACGAAAGTGTCCTGGTTCGGATGCGTGTACTCGATCTCTCGATCCCGCAGCGTTTCGTCGATCAGCTGCGCGGTCGCGGACGTACTCATCGGTGCGCTCCCGTCCGGCGCCGCCACAGCGCCCGCGATCTGGCCTGACTGCTCTCGCCGAGCAGCACAGCACTGCGTTCACCAGCGAGGCTAGCGCGTTCACCGGGCAGTTCGGCTCGCGCGCTGTCGAGGGCCAGGCTGCGGCGCGCGCTGAAACCCGAGCGGATCGCACGGAAATCGGCCAGTGCCGCGGAGTAACTGGCGAGCAGTCCGTCGGCGGTGTGCTCCCAGGAGAAGTTCGCGGCGTGCTCGACCGCGCGCAGACCCATCCGGCCCAGTCGCCCGGCATCGTCGAGCAGGTGGCCGAGGGCGTCGGCCCAGTCCGGGGTCCGGTGTCCCGGGACCAACAGACCGGTCTCGCCATCGCGCACCGCGGTGCCGAGTCCGCCGACATCGGCCGCGAGCACGGGGGTGCCGCTGGCCTGTGCCTCGATGGCGACCAACCCGAACGATTCGTTGTAACTGGGCACCGCAACCAGATCGGCCGCCTGATACACCTGGACCAGCCGGTCCGGCGGCTGCGGCGGCAGGAAGGTGACGTGGTCGGCGATGCCGAGCGCGGCGGCGAGTTCGATCAGCGCATCCGGACGCTCCAGTCCGCTCCCGGACGGTCCGCCGACGATCAGCACCCGCAGCTTGCGCGCCGGATTCCGGTGCAGCAGTTCCGCGGCGGCCCGGACCAGCACATCGGGCGCCTTGAGCGGCTGGATGCGACCGATGAACGCGACGATCTGCTCGTCGGCGCGCAGGCCCAATTCGGCTCTGGCGGTGGTCTTTTCCCCCGGACGGTAGCGGGTCAGGTCCGCACCGGGCGGTACCACGTCGATGCGCCCGGGATCGGCACCGTACAGCTCGACGAGCTGGCGCGCCTCCTCCGCGGTATTGGCGACCATCCGGTCGGCCTCGGCGATCACCTGCTTCTCGCCGATCTCCCTGGTCGCGGGTTCGGGACAGTCCCCTTCGGCCAGCGCCGCGTTCTTCACCGCGGCCAGCGTATGCGCGGTGTGCACCAGCGGCACCCGCCAGCGGTCGCGCGCCAGCCAGCCGACCTGACCGGAGAGCCAGTAATGCGAATGGACGAGGTCGTAGTGGCCGGGCAGATGTCCGGCCTCTTGGCGCAGCACCTCGGCGGTGAACGGGCACAGCTGCGTCGGCAGGTCGCGCTTGTCCAGTCCCTCGAACGGACCGGCCACCACATTGCGCACCAAGACCCCAGGGGCCGCCTCCTGGACCGGCGGAACGTTCGAGGAGGTGGCCCGGGTGAATATCTCGACCTCGGTGCCGCGTCGGGCCAGCTGAATGGCGGTTTGCAGCACGTAGACGTTCATGCCGCCCGCATCGCCGGTCCCCGGTTGGGCCAGTGGTGAGGTGTGCACCGATAGCACGGCAATCCGATTGGGCCGTAGGTCCGGGCGTTGACTCACACTTCCATAGTGCACGGTGCATCGCCGAACCCAGACGCTGTATCCGAGCCAAGTGACAGCTGTCACAGCGCTCGGTGAGACTTCTCACGCGCCGGTGCGCCTATCCGCCCCGCTCGAGCACGGCACCAAGTCTGTTCGAGCCGGGCGCACGGCGCCAGCGAATTTCGGACGGCTAATTCAGACCGTCGATGAACGCGCCGACCTCGGCGACGAACCGGACGCGGTCCTCGATGAACAGCCCGTGCTGCGCGTCCTCCCAGAACGAGCCGCGGGCATCGGGCACGGCGTCGAGGATGTAGCGCCCGTTCTCGATCGGCACCACCGGATCCTTCGTCCCGTGCAGGACCAGCACCGGAATGTCGAGGGTGCGCAGCGTTTCGGTGTTGTCGACGGTGCGGTAGAAAAGCGCCTTGCGCACCCGAGGCGGCGTGGACAGGCTCGCCCCGAAGATTCGCTGCGCATCGACACCCTTATCCGGGCCCGGCCCGGTATTGGCATTGCCGAAGGCACCGAATGCGCGCAGCGCACGTCCGGCACTGTCCTCGAAGACGCCCGGCATGGCCTCCCGCATGGCCGAACCGGTCTCCGCGCCGGGCGCACGGCCGATATTGGCCATCGATCCCGAGTAGATGACGCCCGCGACCGCACCGGTGCCGTAGGCCGTCAGATAGTCGGTGAGCACGATGCCGCCGTAGGACCAGCCGAGCAGTACCGCACCGGATTCGACACCCTCGGCCGCCAGCACCGCGGCGATATCGGCGGCCCAGTTCTTCGGATCGTCGTAGCCGGACTCCGGTGCGTCGGAGTAGCCGTGACCGCGCAGGTCGACGGCGATCACGCGGAAGCGCTCGGCCAGCTCGTCCGCGGCCGCACCCCAGCACTGCAGGTTGGCCGACCAACCGTGCACCAGCACCAGCGGCCTGCCCGCCGCCGGGCCGCTGACCCGGTAGACGATGTTCGTTCCGTCCGCACTGACCGCATCCCGAATAGCCATGCCACCGAGGCTAGTAGTGCCCGTGCCCGGCGGCGTGATCCGGGCAACAGCCGGGCTGGCCAGCAAATGTGGAGCGCGGCGACTGCTTAGGATCGCACTATGAGCATTCGCACCGCCGTCGTCACCGGAGCCAGCTCGGGAATCGGGGAAGCCACCGCCCGGGAACTCGCCAAGCAGGGTTATCACGTGTACGTCGGTGCGCGCAGGCTCGACCGGCTGCAGGCCCTGGCCGACGAAATCGGCGGCACCGCACTCGAACTCGACGTGACGTCGGATGAGTCCGTGCGCACGTTCACCGATGCGATCGACAGCGCCGATGTGCTCGTCAACAATGCGGGCGGTGCGAAGGGGCTGGCCCCGGTGGCCGAGGCGGATCTGGACGACTGGCGCTGGATGTGGGAAACCAATGTGCTCGGCACGCTACGGGTGACCAAGGCGCTGCTGCCGAAGCTGATCGCCTCCGGCGACGGCCTGATCGTCACCATTACCTCGGTCGCCGCCTTCGAGGCCTACGACAATGGCTCCGGCTACACCTCGGCCAAACATGCCCAGGCGGTGCTGCACCGCACCTTGCGCGGCGAATTGCTCGGCCAGCCGGTGCGGCTCACCGAAATCGCGCCCGGTGCCGTCGAAACCGAATTCTCGCTGGTCCGTTTCGCCGGGGACACCGAGCGCGCCGCCAAGGTCTATGAGGGCATCGACCCGCTGGTCGCCCAGGACATCGCGGAGATCATCGGATTCGTCGCGTCGCGACCGTCACATGTGAATCTGGACCAGATCATCGTCAAGCCCCGTGACCAGGCCGGACCGGGTCGCTTCGCGCGCCGCGGCTGACGGGATCGGCGATACTCCATCTGGATTCGAGCGTTCGCGATAGCTGTGAATCGCTCCGATCCCTGGCGGCGGTCAGCATCGCGAGTTTGAAACATATATAGACCAGATTGGAGTTGTTCGGCTCATGCTCAAGGGTTTCAAAGATTTCCTGATGCGCGGGAACGTTATCGATCTTGCGGTCGCGGTGGTCATGGGCACCGCGTTCACCGCGGTCGTGACCGCGGTGACAAAGGGAATCATCAATCCATTACTCGCGGTGCTGGGCAAGACCAATGAGCTGGGGCTCGGCGTTCAGCTGGTCGCCGATAAACCGGCCACCTTCATCGCGGTCGGGCCGATCATCACCTCGCTCATCGACTTCGTCATGGTCGCCGCGGTCCTGTACTTCGTGCTGATGGTGCCGATGAAGACCCTGAAGAACCGGTTCGGCACCGCAAAGGTGGCCGAGCCGACCGAGGTCGAACTGCTCATCGAGATCCGGGATCTGCTGGTCAAACAGCAGGCGGATTCGATCATCGATGCCGAAACGTTCGGCAAGGACGGCTCGCTCGTCAAGGACGGCTCGCACATCAAGGACGGCGCTGCCCGGTAATCGCCTGGCGTCGAATATGATTCGCCCCCGCCACGATTGCGATCGTGCGGGGGCGAACTCTATCGGCTAGCGCGGCGGTCCCGGGGCCACCGGTGTCGCGGAAATGCTGGCGCCGGAGGTTCCGTCCGAGGCGGACAACGACTTCCACTGATTCCAGTCGATGGTCCAGTCGTAGAGGTCGCCGTCGGCGGCGGACAACTGGATCGATGTACCGGTCACCTCGACCGGATCGCCGTAGAGCGCGGTCGGGAAGAATGCCTGCGCGTCATTGGGGGACAAATTGATGCACCCGTTGGTGACATTCGAGGAGCCCTGTGCCGAAAGCGATTCCGGGTTGGCGTGGATGAATTCGCCATTATTGGAGATGCGTACGGCCCAGCGTTCGCGAACGTTGGTGTAGAACGGCGGATTCGACATCAGGAAGTCTTCGTATTTCTCGGTCACCACGTGCACACCCGAACGGGTGACATTGCGCGCCTGATTGCCCTCGCCGTAGCTGACCGCGAAATCGAAGACGGTCTGTCCATCGCGCACCACCTGCATGCGGTGACTCGGCGCACTGGCCTTGACGATCTGGCTGCGGCCGATGCGGAAATCCGAAGTGAGATCGGAGTATCCGTAGTTTCCGCCGCCGAGATCCAGGCCGTAGAGCTTGGCCGCGACGCGCACGGTGGTGCCGGGCACCCAGTAGTCCTTGGGCCGCCAGTGCGCGCGGGAGCCGCCGTTTTCGTCGGGGAACCAGGCCCACGCGCCCTCGGTCGGCGGGGTGGTGGTGACCGTGAGCGCCTTCTCCACCGCGGCCTTGTTCTGCACAGATCCCTTGAACTGCAGGATGATCGGCGCGGCAATGCCGACCTCCTGGTTGTCGGCGATATTGAGCGTCGCGGGGAAGGTGTTCTTCGGCGCGAGCGTGGTGAAGGCGCCATCGATCGGAACCGGCTTGTGGTCGACGCCGATCGCGGTGCCGGACCAGCTGTATTTGGCGTCGTAGCCGAGCGGTTCGGTGATCTGGTAGCTGCGCTTGTCCGGGGCGAGCTCACCGGTGACCTGCTTGCCACTGGCATTGGTCAGCGCGATCTGGTCGATGGTGCCCTCGGCGACGGTGACCGAAATCGGTGCGGTCGGGTTCACGTTCTTGGCATTGGCGGCCGGTGCCAGCGTGACTTTGGCGACCGGGGTGTTGTCTTTGGCGGCATCGGCTTTGCCGCCTTTCTCGGACGTGCATCCGGCCACCAGCGCGACCACGACGAGCAGCACAGCGGAGACGGCGACGGCCGGTCTATGAAAGCCTGGACGAATGCTCACCGCATCGAATTTACGCGGCGAAAACCGTTCGCTCGGCTAGCGAAGAGTGTGGTGTACGTTGCACCTGTTCAGAGTTCGATCCCGATGGGTACCGGCTCCGGTTCCAGCCGGATACCGAACCGATCGGCCACGCCATCACGGACCGTGCGGGCCAGCTCGACCAGATCGGCCGAGGTCGCGGCACCGCGGTTGGTCAGTGCCAGCGTATGTTTCGTGGACAGCCGGGCCGGGGCATCCGGCCCAGGGAAGCCCTTGGCGAAACCGGCCCGCTCGATGAGCCAGCCCGCGGAGAACTTCACCCCATCGGGCGCGGGATAGGTGGGGATAGTGACATCGCCCACATGAGCGGCGATCGCGGCCTTCACCTCGGCGACGCGGTGGTCCGCGACGACCGGATTGGTGAAGAACGAGCCAGCGCTCCAGGTGTCGTGATCGGCGGGGTCGAGCACCATGCCCTTGCCCGCGCGCAGCTTCAGCACCGCGGCCCGGACCTGATCTGCGGGACGGGTGTCACCATTGGTCGCGCCGAGCGCGTTCGCGAGTTCGCCGTAGCGCAGTGGTGCGCTCGATCCGTCGGAGTTGAGCGCGAACTCCACCGCGAGCACCACAGCGGTATCGCGGTGCTTGAGCGCGCTGGTCCGGTAGCCGAAGCCGAGTTCGGACGGGTCGACCCAGCGGATCTGACCACTCGCGCGATCCAGCAGCCGCACCCGGCGCAGCAGCGTCTCGACCTCGACGCCGTAGGCCCCGACGTTCTGTACCGGTGTCGCACCGGCCGAGCCGGGAATGCCGGACAGGCACTCCAGCCCGCCGAGCCCGGCCTCGACCGTGGCCGCGACCACCGTGTCCCAGTTCGCGCCCGCCTCGACGCGGACGCCGTCGGCATCGATCTCGACGCCATCGTTGGCCACCCGAACCACCACGCCGTCGAAACCGTCGTCGCCGATCAGCAGGTTGGAGCCGCCCGCGAGCAGCAGCAGCGGAATGCCCGTCGCGTCCAGGGCTCGCACCGTCTCGACCAGCGATTCGGTCGTCACGCACTCGGCGACCGTCGCCGGACCGCCGACCCGCAGCGTGGTCAACTCGGCCAGCCGGACCGATTCGCGCATCCGCGCACCGCTATCGGTCAGCAGCTCGCGCAGTTGATCCGACGACACCACCCGTGAAGTTCGCACGCTCCAGACGGTAGCCTGTTCGACCATGGCTACACCGCTGGCGTACACGGCCCGCTACTCGTATCCGGTCGCCGCCGTGCGCGCGGCCTTCGCCGATGAGCGCTACTGGAAGGACCGCATCGCCGAGGTGGGCGGTGACAATGCCCGACTCGATTCGGTGACCGTCAGCGGCGACCAGGTCAAGGTCGAAATGGTGCAGTCCATCTCCGCCGAACTGCTGCCACCCGCGATCACCGCGGTGCGCCCCGGCGATCTGATCATCCCGCGCACCGAGAACTGGACCGGCGATTCGGCCACCTTCACCGCACGCGTCGAGGGTGCGCCCGCCGAGGTCCGCGGGACCATCACCCTCTCGGCCGACGGCTCCGGGTCGGTGGCCCAGGCCGACGCCACCATCGAGGTGAAGGTCCCGCTGTTCGGCGGCAAGATCGAGGCCGCGATCGCCGAGCGGTTGACCGAACTGCTCGCATCCGAGGCAGAGTTCACCAACAACTGGCTCGCCGAGCACTGAGTTCGACGCTGGATCGGCACGCCTCGCATGATGGCGTGCTAGCCGCGAACCTCGTCTGACGAATCGCCGCAGGGCCGCGCACCGCGGGCAGACACCCACCAGCGCAATGCTGCGAGTCCGAGCCCTGAGTTCGATGCCGGACCGCCGCGCCACGCTAACCGCGGGCCGCACCTGACGAACTTGCCCCACGGCCGAGCACGTCCGGAGCGGACGCCCACCAGCGATGTGATGCGAGTCCGGCGAGCAGTGTTCCGATGGCATTGACGAGGACATCGTCGACCGACGAGTGACGGCCGATGCCCAAGGCGAATTGCAGCACCTCCACCGCGCTCGACAGGCATGCGCCGACCAGCAGCAGTCGCCATGGGGCGGCGAACCACGCCCACCGTAGCGGCAGTAGCGCGCCGAGGGCGGCGAATACCAAGAGGTTTCCGCCGAGCTGCTCGATGACTCGGTCGCCGCGCAGCTGATCGGCCAGATCGCGCAGCGGCACCGGATCCAGCGAGCGGCCGCTGCCCGCCGGGGTGAGGAGCATCCACAGCCACGGCGCGGTGCCGACCACCATGCCCACCTCAGCGAGGGCAGTGCGCCATTCGCCGCGCCGCCGCGCCAGCCACCACGCGACCCAACCGGCGAGCGGTAGTGCGGCCACCGACGCCGATATCACCTCGCCCCACGCCGCCCACGTACCACTCATCCCGCAAGTCTGGCCGGACCATGTGGAGATTGCGCGTGCCGCCGGTGTGGGGTTTGTGGCGAGGCCCCGCAGTCAGCGCCGGGCGATGGGCCGGTGAGCGCTGCCGGTAACGTAGACGCTCATGGCTCGTCGACTGGACTATTCAGCCCGCTATCCGCTGCACACCACAAAAGAGCTGTACGCGGCGATGTCGACCCGTGAGTACTGGGAAGACCGGTGCGCGGAGATGTCGAAATACTCGCCGGGCAACGAGATCGCCAGCCTCGCGGTCGGCGACTCCGGCATCGAGGTCGTGCTCAACCACATCCTGCCGCGCGAGATGCTGCCGGAGATCGCGCAGTCGGTCATCCGCAAGGACATGATCATCACCCGCAAGGAGAGCTGGGGACCATTCGACGAGAACGAGACGGTGGGCAAGTTCTCGGCCTCCATTCCGGCCGGACCGGGCAGCCTCGGCGGCGCGATTCGGCTGTTCCCGACCGAGACCGGCTGCACCATGCGGTTCTCCTCCGAGGCCAAGGTGTTCATACCGATGGTCGGCCCGCGGCTCGAACAGTTGATGTTGGTGAACCTGGTCGACCTTTTCCGCGGCGAGGCCGAACAGACCGTGAAGTGGCTGGAAGAGCAAAACCCGACCCGCTGAAACCGGTCGGCACCATCACCAGGGGCACCACCGGTATCAACCGACTTCGACGCAGCGACCGCTGGCTGATCCACGACGAGCTGGTCGCCACGCGCCTGCGCGAAGCCGCAGATCCCCTGATCGTCGACCTCGGCTACGGCGCGAGTCCGTGGACCACGCTGGAGTTGGCGGCCCGGCTGCGCACGGTCCGCCCCGATGTGCGGGTGGTCGGGCTGGAGATCGATCCGGAACGGGTGGTGCCCGGCCGCGACGGCGTCACCTTCGCCCGCGGCGGCTTCGAATTGGCGGGTCTGCGACCGCATCTGGTGCGCGCGTTCAATGTGTTGCGCCAATATCCGGAGGCGGCCGTGCCCGATGCGTGGGCCACCATACTGTCCGGTATCGCCCCGGACGGTCTGCTCGTCGACGGCACCTGCGATGAACTCGGCCGCCGCTGCGCATGGGTCCTGCTCGACCGCACCGGCCCACTGTCGCTGACCCTGGCCTGGGACCCGTTCACCGTCGAGCGCCCGTCCGATATCGCCGAGCGCCTGCCAAAGGTACTGATCCACCGCAATACCCCCGGCGAACCGATCCACGCACTCCTCACCGCCGCCGACCGCGCCTGGGCGCGCGCCGCCCCCCTGGCACCGTTCGGCCCCCGAGTGCGCTGGCGCACCGCCGCCGACTACCTGCGCCAAGCCGGTTTCCCGGTGCGAAGCTATCGCCGCCGCATGCGCGACTGCGTGCTCTCAGTGCCATGGTCCACCGTCGCCCCGAACTAATCGCCCCACAAAGCCCACCCAACCACCTCCCCCTGTCCAACCCACCAGAAATACCCTCCCCCCAGCGCGCCCCTAGACCGGCCACCCGCCCCGTGCCCCAGTCCACACCCCGCCCCCTGACGCAAACTTTCGGTCCCAGTCGCCGGTGAGTCGCGCGGTGTGTCGGTCTGCGGGATGTTCGGAACCCCTGCGGGAACGGCCACACGGCCGGCCGTGGGTCGGATGTCGTTGGGTGGGCTAGTGGGATCCGAAGAGGGATGGGAGGTAGCCGAGGGCGGTTGCTACCGGGAGGATGGAGTTCGGTTCGAACGGCTGACGCCAGAGGCCGCCGTGGGCGGCGCCGGTCGCGAAAATGGCTTCGGGATTGGCGTCGGCGGGGGTGTCCGGCGGGGCGAACAGGTCGGCGACCAGCTTGGCCGCCAGGAGGGTTCGGGCTGTATCGGGGTCGAAGACTTCGATGCCGAAGTGGCGGGCGACGCGGTAGGCGGCGGCGAGGGAGCGTTGTGTGCGTAGGGATCTCGTCCACGCCGGTGGTGCGACGGTGCACGAGACCGTGCGGCCCGCGGTGTACGCGAGGACCGTGCGCCAGCGCAGCAGGCGTTGGGCCAGTGCGTGATTCGGGCCTTGGGACGAGCGCAGCGCATCGGCGACGCTCCACAGCGCGCCGAGCTGATCGGGAGTCGTTGTGCGGTAATTCGGCCGGTACAGAGCCGATGCGGTGAGCGTGCACAGCAGGTGCTGGCCGATGGCACGTGGTCCGCGCGCGGGCAAGCGGGAGTGCGCGGCGGCGATGACGTCCTCAGGGACCGCGTAGCAGTCGGTCGGTGAGCCGAGGTATGCGACGGCCGCGTCGGTGCGGTGGTCGAGCAGATCCGAGACGAGGACATCCATCGCGGCGGCGAGCCGCACCCCTTCCGGTCCGGGACCATTCGCGTACAGACCCAAGACCGGCCGAACATCGGAATCGAGCTGCGCGCGAATCCAGTGCACCAGTGCGGGGAACTGCCTGGTGATATCCGCGCCCGGCCCGGCGGTGACGGGATAGCCGAGCCGACCGGCCCCCGCCTCGGCGGCGGCGCGAATCGCGCGCCATCGACCCGCCTCGGGCAGATCGATCGCGAGCACATCAGCGCCCCAACGCAATAGCGGCCGCAACGGACCGAGTTCGGCCGCCGCCCCGGTGACGATCACCCGGAAACCGGGTAGTGACAACCACTCCGGATGATCGATCACCCGCTCGACCGCGGCCGCGAAGGCGGGTTCGATAATGCCGCGACGCCGCCAGTCGGTCAGCTGCCCCCACAGCGCCTCTTCGGCCAGCAGCGCACCGCGGAACGGGATTTCGAGCCGGGTCACGGGCTGCGCGGTTCCGTCGATCCGGCCGGTATCGAGTGCGTCCGGCGGCGCGATCGCATCCACATCGACGCTCTGCAGCGGCGCGATGGTGTGCCCGGTCACGAAACGCAGTAGCTGGCGCGCGGCCCGCAAACCGTCGGTCGCCATCCCCGCCGACGCCGTGGGTGAACTCGCGGCCAGTGCGGTGAGTCCACGAAAGACGCCGCGGTAGGCACAGTGCCAGTCCCGACAGGTCTCGACCTGTTGTGCGAGGTCCGCGTCATATCTGCGGACGGCGTCGGCGACCACGGCGGTGGCGAACATATCGCCGACGCGCTCGGGCGCTCCGGACGGAAAGACCAGATCCCACCTACTGTGACCTACCGTCCCCATGGTCAGTCACCATGCCATGATTGCGCGCCGGGCAAAACTGGAGACCGCGGGAATTGATAGCTGGAACGGATCACCGAACGGGTCCTCACCGCATCGGTCATGCGCCGGTGAGGGCGCGACGCACCCGGGCCGCCGCCCGCGGCGGCAGACGCACACTCGCGGAACGGATTTCGTCGACATCGCAGCGATGGATGGCGACCGCGTCGCCGACCACCTCGTCCAGCGCGGACTGTCCGATATCGGCCTCGGCCAGATCGAGCACCGTGCGCACGGGTGTCGTCACCAGAAACGGACCCGCCGATTCGAGATCAGTGGGGATCAGCGCGCGCCGCAGCACCACCAGCCGCGGCGTGACCGGCGGTCGGCCCGCGCCGACCGATAGATGCAGGAATCGCGGACGTAGTCGCCCGAGCCCATGTAGATCGGCCGCGCTCTGATGGGATACCGCGGCGGCGCCGTCGAACCAGGCGGCCCACATGGCGTATTCGTCGAGCGGACCAGCGGGCCAATCGGCCAGGCGCAATAGCCCCACCCCGGCCCGCGTCACCGATCCGTCGCCGAGTCCGGCGCGCACTCGCGCCTCACATCCGGTGCGCAACACTTGTCTGGTGGTGAAGAATCCCGCATGGCGTCCCGCCAATCGCCGCAGCACACGCCACCCGTGCTCGGCGGAATCGAGGGCGCGGCCCGCCGCGTCGCCAGCCATGTCGACCAGGCTACGCTCGAATCTTGTGTCACATGTCACAATCGAACCCCTCACAGCGCCCACAGAGCGACCTCAGAAAAGTCCGGAAGAATCGAGCGCATGAGTACGAAGAGCCCATCCACCCTGAAGGTGAACCGGCGTGCCCTGGTGATCGCCCTAGTCGTGGTCGCGATTCTGCTCGCTACCGTGCTGGTCGGCGGGGAGGCGTATGCCAGACATCAAGTTTCGCGTTGCATCAGTACGCAATTCGAGAAGGATATGGGCTCGAAGATCGATGTGAGCTTCGGCCCCAAACCGATGCTGCTCACCTGGATCGACGGCAAGGTCGGCCAGGTGAAGGTGGACAGCGCCGACTCCAAATTCGGCCCCGCCGTCGGCATGGTGGTGCATGCCAGGTTCAACGATCTCGAGATCACCGATAGCGGCCGCACCGGCGGCACGATCGGTAGCTCCTCCGCCGATGTCACCTGGGGCAATGACGGCATCCGGGAGACCCTCGGCGGCCTGGTCAGCGGCGTGTCGTCCTCCGCGTCGAGCGGGATGCTGACCCTGGATGTGCTCGGCGGGCTCGCGCAGTTGCAGGTGAAGCCGCAGGTCAAGAACGGCGTCGTCGAGGTCGAGACGATGTCGGCGGCACTGCTCGGGATCGGGCTGCCGACGGATCTGGTGTCGGGGATCGTCGATACCTTCACCCAGAGTCTGCAGAGCTACCCGCTCGGCCTGAAGGCCACCGAGATCAAGGTCACCGATAGCGGCATCGCGGTGAAGTTGGCTGGCGGTCGCACCGAACTCCCCGCCGACCAGGGCAACAACGCCACCTGCTGATCCGGATCGCGATGCGGTTCATCGCGACCGGCGTGTGTTCGCCAATCCCGAACACCGCCGCGCCGGATGCCCGCTGTCCAGCCGCAGCCCGAGCAGCCCCACACCTTCTCGCCGGATCGGCCGACCCGAAGACCGCCGCCCCGGGAGCTGAGGCGCTGGCCGACGTCGATGGGTGACCGCCTGACAGACAACCGCATTCACGGACGTCGCCCAACGTGCGCCGCGATATCCGATCCAGCGACTTCTGCCAAGGTGGACCACCTAACGGAACAACCACATCCGCCGACAACGCCCAACACGGACCGCCCCACCCGATCCAGCGACTTCTGCCAAGGTGGACCACCTAACGGAACAACCACATCCGCCGAGAGCGCTCAACGCGCACCTTCCGCCCGATCCGGCGACTTCTGCCGCGTTGCGCGAAAAGTGAATGCTCAGCGCGGTATCGATGGATCGGCAGGGAACTTCGGATCAGTCCGAGAAACCGTCGAGCACCGCGCCGGATTTCGAGAGGCCGAGTCGGGTGGCACCCGCGGCGATCAGTTCCGCGGCGGCCTCGCAAGTGCGGATTCCGCCGCTGGCCTTCACACCGAGCCGCCCGCCGACCGTCTCGGCCATCAACCGAACCGCGTGCACGCTCGCCCCACCGGCTGGGTGAAATCCTGTGGAGGTCTTCACAAAATCGGCACCGGCGCGCTCGGCGACTCGACAGACCTCGATGATCGCCTCATCGGGCAGCGCCGCCGATTCGATGATCACCTTGAGCACCGCACGGTCCCCCACGGCCTCACGCACGGTCACGATGTCGGAGAGCACCGCGATGTAATCGCCTGCGAGCGCGGCACCGACGTCGATCACCATATCGACCTCGGCCGCACCCTGTTCGACCGCGAGGCGCGCCTCGGCACCCTTGATCAGTGAATGGTGCTTCCCCGACGGGAAACCGGCGACGGTCGCGACCACCAGACCGGGCGCGCGCACCGGCAACATAGAGGGCGATACGCAGATCGCGAACACACCGAGTTCGCGTGCCTGCGCGACCAACCCGTCCACATCGGCGTCCGTCGCCTCCGGCGCGAGTAGCGTGTGGTCGATCATGGCGGCCACTTCGGCCCTGGTAAGCGACGCGGAATTTGCCACAGGGTGAGAGTCTGGCATACCGGTGGCGAATTCCGTTGCGCGCCTCGGATGCATCGCGCACACTCGATACTGTCGGTAGAGCCGCTGCGACTGCCCTGCCGACAGTTGCGCTGCGGATGGCCCAATTTCGTTCAGGAGGAGACGACACCGTGCTGATCCGTCGCGAACGCGCCGACGATGCCGCCGCGATCGCGGCCGTCCACCGCAGTGCCTTCGGACCGCATTACGCGAAGAGCGATTCCGATCGGCGGGAAATGGCCGAACTCACAGGTGAACTCGCCGATGAGCGTGCCGCTGATCCACCCGAGGTCGATCTCGTCACTCGGCTGCGCAGCGATTCCGGCTGGATCCCCACCCTCTCGATGGTCGCGGTGGAACACGATGCCGTGATCGGCCACGTCTGCCTCACTCGCGCTGGCGTAGGCCCGTTCCCAGTGCTCGCCCTCGGCCCGATCGGCGTCCTCGCCGAACATCAGGGAATCGGCGTCGGCGCGGCCCTCATGCACGCGGCCCTCGGCGCCGCGGACGCCCTCGACGAGCCCCTCGTCGGCCTACTCGGCAGCCTCGACTTCTACCCCCAATTCGGCTTCATCCCCGCCGCCCGCCTCAGCATCACCCCCGACGACCCCTCCTGGATCTCCCACTTCCAGGTCCGCCCCCTCTCCGCCTACGACCCCCAAATCACCGGCGAATTCCACTACGCCGAACCATTTTACGAGCTGTAACCCCCAGTCCCGCCCTCGGAGTCAACCCCAGCAGCCCAATCCTCAGACCCCACAACCCCTCAACCATCAGCCCACCCTCCAGCGATGTTCCATGATCAGAATGCGCTGGTGCAGGCAAACATCGAGAGCGCCACTTCACCAGCGCACCTCGACGAAGTCAGCACGGCTCGCGACATCGGCGGCGCAGCTCACATACCTAGCTCAAGATCAGCATGTGATGGTGCGGGCAAACGTCGAGAGCGACACTGCGCCAGTGCTTTCTCGACGGAGTCGGCTTGGCTGGGGACTTGGGGATGGGGGTTGTGTGCTTAGTTCGCGATTGCCGTGGGGTGGTGCGGGTGGACGTCGGGAGTGGGCTGTGGGAGTGGTTTTTGGGGGTTAGGGGTGGTGGTGCATGGTGTAGACGTAGGAGCGTTCGTGTTTGCGGGAGACCCAGGCGCCTTCCGGGGGGAGGGGGCCTTGGCCGGGGTTGTCGAAGGGGCGGCTGAGGACTTCGCCGGAGTCGGTGCAGATGGACCAGCCGAAGTCGGGGAGGCGGCGGCACCAGAGGTCGTGGTCGACTCGTTTGTAGGAGGGGTAGCCGTAGGCCCAGCCTTCGCGCACGAATTCGTAGGTCAGCCCATCGAGCTGTCGGACGAACTGCACACGCGTCACGGCCGCATCCTCACATCGGGCCCGCGAGCGGTGCGTGGGCCACTCGTTGTTCATTATCCGATGTCGGCGAGCAGCGCGCGAGCAAACCTGTTGCGCGGGCGTCGTGGGCGACCTGGGAGGATGAGGCCATGAGTTCCGCTCCACCCGCTCCGGACGACCGCCGCTTCGTGCTCACCCTCGGTTGCCCGGACCGTCCCGGCATCATCGCGAGGATCACCTCGTTCATCGCCGAGTTCGGCGGGTCCATTGTGGAGGCCGGTTATCACTCCGTCCCGGGCGCGTCCGGCCAGGAAGTGGCAGCTCGCGTCGGCCAGGGAGCGCCGCAATCCGGGACCGCCGCCGATACCGGTTGGTTCTTCACCCGTCAGGCGATCAAGGCGTCGACGGTGCCGTTCGGCATCGCGGAACTGCGCGACCGGTTCGCGGGCGTGGCGGCCGACTTCGGCCCGGAGACGGAGTGGCAGCTGCTCGACTCCGGCGAACGCCGCCGCGCCGTTCTGCTGGTCAGCAAGGACGGCCACTGCCTGCACGACCTGCTCGGCCGGGCCACCAGCGGCGAATTGCCCGCCACCATCGAAGCGGTGATCGGCAACCATCCGGATCTCGCCGGTATGACCGAGGCGCACGGCGTCAAGTTCCACCATGTGCCCTTCCCGAAGGATCCGGCCGAACGCGGCCCGGCGTTCGACGAGGTCCGCGCCCTGGTCGACGCCCACGATCCGCACGCCGTCGTCCTGGCCCGCTTCATGCAGGTGCTGCCCGCAGAACTCTGCGAACACTGGGCGGGCAAGGCGATCAATATCCACCACAGCTTCCTGCCGTCGTTCGTCGGCGCCCGCCCCTACCACCAGGCCTTCGCGCGCGGCGTCAAGCTGATCGGCGCGACCTGCCATTACGTCACCGCCGAACTCGACGCGGGCCCGATCATCGAACAGGACGTCATCCGCATCGACCACGCCGACGAAGTCCGCGATATGGTCCGCCTGGGCCGCGATATCGAACGCGTAGTCCTGGCCCGCGGCCTCCGCTGGCACCTGGAAGGCCGAGTCCTGGTCCACGGCCGCCGCACCGTCGTCTTCTCCTGACCCACCGCATCGGCTCGATACGCCGACGACCACACAACGCGACAGCCAGTCGAGCGAGCTGGCGACTGCGGGCCTACCTCCCGCAATCAAGCAGGTGGGCAACGGTATCCGGTGTGGTCGTATGGCTATGGTTGCGACGCGAGTGGTGCTCGAGCAGCGGCGTCCGGGATGCTCGGGCAGGGCGGGGTGGGGCTCAGCTGACGGCTGCGGCGGGCTGGTGGACGGAGTCGAGGATCAGGGCTAGTTCCTCGTTGAAGCGTTCGAACATCTCGGCATTGCCGAGGTGGCCCTGGGGTAGGACCTCGTATTTGACCAAACTGCCGGTTTCGCTGAGCATTTCGGTGATTCGTTCGGAATGCACCGGCGGTGTCATATCGTCGAGCTCGCCCGCCAGGATCGTTGTCGGCACAGTGAGATTGCGTGCGGATTCGCCGAGATCCAGTTCGGCGAGCAGGATTCCGAATTTCGCACGTACTCGGGCGGGGCAGGAGCGGACGATGGCGAGGCTGTAGTCGACCACATCACCGGTTGAGCGCCGGCTCATGATCTGCCGGGTGAAGGCCCACTTCACGGGTGCGATCGGCGGGAAGACGATCGGGGTGCCGAGGCCGAGGCGGCCGATGAAGTGCGGCAACGGGATTCGCCGCCGCAGCAGCGGGAGCGGTGTGTTGAACAGCGGTACGATCGTGGTCTCGGCGACCAACTGCCCCGGTGCCGTGTTCGTCAGCAGTACCGCGCTGGCCTGCTCGGCGACCCGGTCGGGGTAGCGCCCGGCCCATGCCTGCAGCGTCATGCCGCCGAGGCTGTGGCCGACCAGCACGGCCCGTTCGCTGGGGTGCAGGGTGGCATCGAGCACGGCGGCCAGATCGTCGGCGAGTAGATCGGTGGTCAGCGGGCTGGAGCCCAGCTCACTCGCGCCGTGGCCGCGCACGTCATAGGCGATGACGCGGTATTCCCCGGCGAACGCGTTGATCTGCGCGTTCCAATATTCGATGGCGCAGGTCCAGCCGTGTACCAGCACGATCGCCGGAGCATCGGCCGGTCCGTAGGCGTGCACTCGCAGCCGCGCACCATCGCGGGTGACAACGGGAACGACCTCACACGGCGCCGTCGGCGGGTTCAGTGCCGCGATCGCATAGGTACGCGACCGCAGGTTGGCGCGGTATGTACGGATCAGCCCCCGGACCTGACCAGGGAAGTCCTTATCTGCAGGCGGCATTGCACGCATCGGACACTCCTTTGTGTAACTGCTAGATACAGTAACCCGGAGTGCTAGCTAGTGCAAGCACCAAAAGTTATCCGACGTTCCGCCGCTCACACTCGCGTCCCGCACCACATCGGACCAGCAATCCCCACCCCAACCGGCCCCTGAGTACCGCCCGCACCCTCACAAAGAACACCCCGATTCATACCGAGGCATCCCGGCCCGAAACCCGTCACTGCCAGCGCTGCGCACACTGAATTCACCCGTCTTCAGCCAGATCGACCGAGCAGATGACGGTCACGACGAGCCCAAATCATGGGGGGCACGGTCACGATGATGCAGAAGGCGACAACGGCCGCATCCCTCGATCACGGCGATGAGCAACGCTGCGGCTCCCCTGCCACAACCGAAGCGCCCCGACCCCGAGCGCGCCACTACCTGCTGAATCCCCTCAACAGCGACATCGCCGAGCAGATGACACTCACGACGATCAGGACATGCCCAACCGCCGCATCACCCCAACCCGGAACCAGGGGCGCTTTGGAAGCCCCTACCAGCGCGGCCCGCGCTGAATCTCGTCCACCTTCGGTCGCACATCGGCCAGATACACGCCGGTGGCGATGATGGAGACCAGGGCGAGCAGGCTGGTGACGCTCAGGGACAGGAGCAGGAACAACAGGGCTGCGCCGAGGATCGCGATCCAGATCGGTTTTGTCAGCTTGTCCACTGCTGTGAAGGCGTCGGGGCGTTGGCGGATGGCGTGGATCAGCGCGAAGATTGTCGCGCCGAGCGCCAAGAGCCGCAGCCCGTCCAAAATCCAGCTGGCCAATCCGTGCGCTGTGTCCACCAGCCCATCATAGAAGCAACGGCCCCGCACACGCCGGGTGTGCGGGGCCGTTGCGGCGGGACATGAAGGGCGTCAGGCCTTCTTGGGAGCCGCCTTCTTGGCCGGAGCCTTCTTGGCGGCGACCTTCTTGGCCGGGGCCTTCTTGGCGACACCGTCGGTGGCGGGCTCGGTCTCGGTGGTCACCTCGACGACCTCGGCCTCGACGACCGGGTCGGCCTCTTCCTCGGCCTCTTCCTTGGCCGGACGGCCGATCAGCTCGTTGACCTTGGCGAGCGCATCCTCGGCGCGGCTGGCCGCATCCTTGTAGAGGGTCTCGACCCGCTCGATCTGATCCTCGACCAGGTGGTTGGCGCGCAGCCGATCGACGGTCTCCTCGCCGCGCACGGCCAGGTCCGCGTACAGCTCCACGACCTGGTTGTAGTACTTCTCGGCGAGCGCCCGCAGCTCCTCCGGGGTGAACTTCTCGCGCAGTTCGGCCAGGTCCTCCGGCAGCTCGGAGGGCAGCCCGGACAGCCGCTCGCGCAGCGACTCGAACTGGGCACGCACATCGGCGGGCACATTGGCGAAGCGCTCGCGGGCCTCTTCGACCCGGCCGCTGACATCAGCGGTGGCAGCGCGCTCGCGCACCTGGGTGACGGCGTCGACAACCGCGGTGTACACCGCGTCACCGGCGCCGACGGTCGCGAACAGTGGCTTGATGCTCGAGTTTTCGGTCATTCTTCGTTCTCCTGGCGTGGCGGAGTAGGTGTTGTGCTCGGAACGTCGCTGTCCCATTCAGTCCCCCCTGGTTCGCTTCCTCCGTTTTCCCGGCGAAACGATTCATAGATGTCCAACAGCACCTGCTTCTGCCGTTCGCTGATCGACGTATCGGCAAGCAGGGCATCCCGGACCGGACTGTGCGGCCGCTGCTCGAGATAGCCAGCCCGTACGTACAACACCTCCGAAGAGACCCGCAGCGCCTTGGCGATCTGCGCGAGTACTTCGGCGGACGGATTGCGCAATCCGCGCTCGATCTGGCTGAGGTACGGATTGCTCACTCCCGCCAGGGTGGCGAGCTGACGCAACGAGACTTGCGCGGCTTCTCGTTGTGCCCTGATGAAACCACCGATGTCGTGTGCCGCGTTCGCGACACGCGCCGCCTTTTCGCCGACGCCGCTGGATCTCTCCAGCGATTCGTCGGTGTACTCGGCGGAACCTTCGGGCTGGTCTGCCATCACTCACCTTCTGGCGGTTGTACGTTTCCAATTCTAAAGCAGAGTGCTAACTATTGCAAGCACTCTGCTAGCACCTTTCCAGCAAACATTCGGCGCGCTGTGGTCAGCCGCCGAACAGCACCTGAGAAATCGTGTAGATCGCCAGTCCCGCCAGCGATCCCACGACCGTGCCGTTGATGCGAATGAATTGCAGATCGCGCCCGACCTGCACTTCGATCTTCTTGCTCGCCTCCTCGGCATCCCACCGGGCAACAGTATCGGTCACCAGCGTGGTGATCTCCGCGGCATAGTTTTCCACCAGATACCGCGCGCCGCGGTCGATCCACCCGTCGACTTTGGCGCGCATCTCGGCGTCGTCACGCAACCGCTCGCCGAGCTGCTGCACGTTCTCGGCCACCTTGCGCCGCAGCGTGGAATCCGGATCATCGGCCGATTCCAGGATCAACCGCTTGGCCGCGCGCCAGGTCGCCTGGGCCATTCCGGTGATCTCCTCGCGCCCCATGATCTGCGCCTTGATCCGCTCGGCCTTTTTGATCATCGCGGCGTCGTGCTGGAGGTCGTAGGCGAATTCCTCGAGGAACCGATTCGCCGCGAGCCGAACCTCGTGTTCCGGATCGGCCCGCACCTTCCAGGTGAACTCGACCAGCTCGCGATAGATCTTTTCCGAAAGCAGAATGTTGACGAATTTCGGAGCCCATTGCGGCGCGTCCCGCAAAACGATCCGATCGATCGTCTCCTGTGAGCCGAGCGCCCACTGGTGCGCGCGCTCGGCGAGCATGTCCAGCAGCGGCAGCTGCCGATTGTCGGCCAGCAGTTCGGCGAGCACCCGGCCGATCGGCGGACCCCACAGCGGTTCGGCGATCCGCTTGACGATGGTGTTATCGATCACCTGCTCGACGTCCTCGTCCCGCAGCACCCCGACCACCGCGCGCAGGATCGTCGAACTTTCCTGGGCCACCCGGCCCGCATGTCCGGGATCGGCCATCCAGCGCCCGACCCGCCAGGAGACCTGCGCCGAATTCACTTTCGCCGAAACCACGTCCGGGGCAAGAAAATTCGAGCCGACGAAGGAGCCGAGGCTGGCGCCGAGCTGATCCTTCTTCTTCTTGATGATCGCGGTGTGTGGGATCGGCAGGCCCAGTGGATGCCGGAACAGCGCGGTGACCGCGAACCAGTCGGCGAGCGCGCCGACCATGCCCGCCTCGGACGCGGCCCGCAGGTAGCCGACCCAGTCACCGCCCGACCCGCGCGATTCCAGCCACCGGCAGAACAGATAGATCGTCGTCGCGAACGCCAACAAACCGGTGGCCAGCGCCTTCATCTTGAACAGATCGCGACGCTTGCCCTCGTCGTCGACGAAGGCCGCGAAACTGGCCGGCGACGCCGGCACATCGAGCACCGCGCTGGTGGAGTCGGGCCCTGCGCTGGCCCGCCCGTCGCCCGCCGCCGCCCGCGACGTGCGGTCTTCGGCCGACTGCGCCGGTCCGGCCGCCACCACCTCCGCGCCCGTCGTTCGCGCCGCTGTGTTGCCGGGAGCTCTCTCCATGACACCCATTCTGCTGCGTGTCGCGGACAGACCTCCGGCCCGATCGCAAGCGACATGCAACCGACACCGAACGGTCGGATTGTGTGCAACCTGTCGCAACCACTACCCAAACGCGCATGTTGGTCGTTGCCTGGACCTAAGCTGGTGGTTCCAGGATGCCGAACAACCGAGGGAGTCAAGCTGTCCACCGAAGACCTTGTCGATGTCGGCGAGCTCGCCGAACGACCGGCGGCGGTGCGCACCGGCCGGACGGACGGTCGTAAGCGCCGATGGCGACAGCACAAGATCGACCGCCGCGAAGAGCTGGTCGACGGCACCCTCGCGGCTATCCGCACGCGCGGCAGCAATGCGGGCATGGACGAGATCGCCGCGGAGATCGGCGTCTCCAAGACCGTGCTCTACCGGTACTTCTCCGATAAGAACGACCTGGTCCACGCGACCATGCAGCGATTCATCGAGACCACCCTGATGCCGCGGGTGTACGAGGCGATCAGCCTCGACGCCGACGAATACCACCTGGTGCGTTCGGCGCTGGCCGCCTATGTCGGCACGGTCGACGAGGACCCCGAGGTCTACCGGTTCATCATGGGCAACGGCTCGACCGATCAGTCCTCACTCGCCGAATTCGAGAAGCTCTTCGCCGACGTCGTCACCACGGTCATCATCGATCGCAGCGCCGAGCACGGCTTCGCGACCGAAGGTGCGCGGCTGTGGTCGTATGTGCTGGTCGGCGGCATCCAGTTGGCTACGCACTGGTGGACGACGGATAAGGCGATGGCACGCGAAGAGGTCATCGACTACCTGACCATGATGGCCTGGAGCGCGATCGAGGGAATGGCGCGCGCCGGTGGTTCCCGCGAGATCTTCAACGCCCAGCCGCACATCCTGCCCGAGCCGCCGCAGACCGGTGCCTGACCGCTAGCTCGCGGTCGCCGACGTGATCGATCGCCCGACTTCGAGCCGCTAACAGGCCGCTAGCTGGGGCGCTAGCTGAAATGGTGACGGCGGTCTCGACATTGCCGCGTCGTTGGCTACTCTGAAGCCGAGCGGTGCATGGTGTCGCACATCACCGCCCTCGCTCTGCCTGATGGCGGTCTGCGCGGGTCGCTATGTGGTTACGCAAGCTACCGCTGCGCGCCCGTCGCTCCGACCGCTGGCACCAATGGAGGTACCTCGATGGCGAAGCAAGTGCCGACTTCTCGGCTTGCTCGTGGCACCAAGCTGGGTGCGGTGGCAGCCAGTTCGGTCATCCGAACCCAGCGCACACGGCTATCGATGCGGGGCAGATCGGCGGCCGTGCGCGCGAAGATGGCCGAGGAATCGATGATCCGCACCACCGAACAGGTGGTCATGGTCCTCGGGACCATGAAGGGCGTGGCCATGAAGCTGGGCCAGATGATGTCGGTACTCGATCTCGACCTGGTGCCCGAGAGTCATCGGGAGCGCTTCCAGAAGCGATTGGCCGTGCTGCGCAATGCCGCGCCGACGGTGTCGTTCGAAGCGATGCGTCAGGTGATCGAGGAGGATTTCGGCCAACCGCTGGACGCGGTCTTCGCCGAATTCGAGCCGGAGCCCATTGCCGCTGCCTCGATCGGGCAGGTGTATCTCGGACGGCTGCGCGACGGCCGCCAAGTCGCGGTGAAGGTGCAGTATCCCGGCATCGACGCCGCGGTGCGCGCGGATCTGAAGAATCTGGCCATGTTCCGGCGCGTGCTGCAATCGGCGATGCCCTGGGTGACCCCCGCCGTACTCGACGAGCTGCGGCTGAATATGGAAAGCGAACTCGACTACCACGCCGAGGCCGACACCCAATTGCAGATCGCCGAGCTCTATGCCGGACATCCGTTCATCATGGTGCCGCGCTCACTGCCCGAACTCAGCACGACACGGGTGCTGGTCAGTGAGTATGTGGCGGGCAAGGGATTCGAGGAGATCCGCCAACTGCCCGCGGCCGAGCGCAATCGGATCGGCGAGATCATCTACCGGTTCTATGTCGGTTCGCTGTTCAGCTTCAATGAGTTCTGCGGCGACCCGCATCCCGGAAATGTGCTGCTCGCCGATGACGGCCGGGTCGGCTTCCTCGACTTCGGTCTGTTCAATCGGATGGATCCCGAACATGTGCGATTCGAGACGATCTGCCTGCGCGCGGCGGCCGAGGATCGCGCGGAAGACCTGCGGCAGTTGATGATCGAGCGCGGCGTGATCGACTCACCCGAGGAGATCGGGGCCGAGGAATGCCTGGAATATGTACTCGCGGCCTCGGAATGGTGTCTGGTCGACGAGGAGCTGACCATCACACCGGAGCTGGCCAGCGGTGCGTTTCTGCTGGCGGTGGATCCGCGGGCCAGTGAGTTCGCCGGAATGAAACAGCAGAATCTGCCGCCCGAGCACCTGTTCTCGCGCCGCGCCGACTTCCTCACCTTCGGCATGCTCGGCCAGCTCGAATGCAGTGCGAACTGGCACATGATCGCCCGCGAATGGCTCTACGACGAACCGCCGGTCACCGAATTGGGTAAGGCGCACCGCGAATGGCTGGTCGAGCATCGGCCGACGCCGACCAAGAAGCCGCGGGCCCGCGCGAACAAGTCCACCGCGCGCGGTTCCGGCGCGAAATAAGATCCACGACAGCAGCTATCGAACGGAAGACCATGACTGACAACCGAGAATTCGACCTAGTGCTGTTCGGCGCAACAGGTTTCGTCGGCAAGCTGACCGCGCAGTATCTGCTCGGCGCGGCGCCCGCCGACGCGCGCATCGCGCTGGCGGGACGTTCGCTCGACAAATTGACCAGCGTCCGTGACGAACTCGGCCCGGCCGCGGCGAATTGGGATCTGATCGTCGCGGATTCGACCGATCAGGCCGCACTCGACGCACTGGCCGCGCGGACCACCGTCGTGGTGACCACCGTCGGCCCGTACCTGCGCTACGGCCTCCCGCTGGTGGCCGCGTGCGCCAAGGCCGGAACCCACTACGCCGACCTCACCGGTGAGCCGCTGTTCATCCGCGACGCGATCGACAACTACCACGAGCAGGCCGTTGAAACCGGTGCGAAGATCGTGAATTCCTGTGGCTACGACTCGATTCCGTCCGATCTGAGCGTGTACCAGCTGTACCAGCGCACGGTTGCCGACAACACCGGCGAGCTCGAGGACACCACCCTGATCGCATCGCTCAAGGGCGGGGTCAGCGGCGGCACCATCGACTCGGGCCGGGCCATGATGGAGGCCATCGCCGCCGATCCGTCCAAGGGTTCGGTAATGAGCCACCCGTACTCGCTGAGTCCGGACAAGTCGATGGAACCCGATGTGGGCCGCCAGACCGATCAGGCGCTGCAGCGCGCGAGCACCATCGACCCCAGTCTGGACGGCTGGGTCGGCACCTTCGTCATGGCCGCGCACAACACCAAGATCGTGCGCCGCACCAATGGCCTGCTCGGCTGGGTCTACGGCAAGCACTTCCGCTACCGCGAGGTGATGAATGCGGGCAAGTCGGCCACCGCGCCGCTGGTGGCCGCCGGAATGGCGGGCGGCATCGTCGCGACGATGGCCGCGGGTGCGGTGCTTTCGCGAGTCGCGGTGGGGCGCAAGCTGCTCGACCGCATCGTGCCGAAGCCGGGCACCGGGCCGAGCGAAAAGGCGCGCACCAGTGGGTGGTTCACGATGAAGACCTACGCGCGTACCTCCTCGGGCGCGAGGTATGTCGCCACCTTCTCCGGCACCGGCGATCCCGGATATCAGGCGACCGCGGTAATGCTCGGCCAGGCCGGACTGTGCTTGGCCTTCGATGGTGCGAAGCAGTCCGGGTTGGCCGGCATTCTCACCCCCGCGGCGGCAATGGGCGATGCGCTCACCGATCGGTTGCGGGCGGCGGGGATGACCATCGAGGTCGAGCGCGTCTGAACCTGGCTTGCCGCATCATGAACGCGCCCGCCCGCGCCGCGTAGTCGTCTCTGACCCAGCGGTCGGGTGGGTGGACCACCCCCATCGATCGGATCACGGTGCCGTCGGCCTCGTGCGGCGTCAGCCGATGCCGTGGCGGGGCTCGGCAATTGGAGGGTCGTGCGCCACATCACAATGGCGCACGGCCGGAGCCAAGCCCGGTACACAGGTCCCTACCGAGCGGTAAAGTGCCGACCAGTGCGGTGGGTGGACCGAGCGAAGGGGGCAACCCAGATGGCGGTACCTGATACCGGGCAGCGGATGGCCAGACAGCTGTACGCCGCCGCCACCGGGACCAGCGGCGGCGAACCCTTCGAATTGGCGGCTGATGTCGCCGAAAACCTCGCCACCGCATGCGACAAACTCGTCGAGGATCTGCAAAAGGCCGCTGCCAACGGACATTTCGTGACCGAAGTCAACGGCTTCCCCGACCTGCCGACCGGACGCGGTCTGACAAAGGGCTTCGGCGACAAAGGCACCCAATTCCTCGACACCATCACCGCATTCCTGGAAACCGCCCTGCTGTACAAGGCGGCCTACCTCGCCGCGGGCAAGCGATTCGAGGATGCCGAGGCCGCCCATCGCGCCGCACTGCAAGTGATCACCGACTACCTGGAGTCGGGCGAACCGATCAGCGACGGAAGTCACTGAGCCATGGCAGATTCCGCGACCAAGGCCACCGCCGACGCCATCCGGGCCCAACAGCGCGCCCTCGCCGACTCCGCCGGATCGGCCAGCGGCGGAACCGATCCCGCCTACGCACCCGAGCGCGAACTCTTCGGCGCCTATACCCATCAGGAGATCTGGGAGCTGGTGCACGAGGTCATCGATCCCGTCGCCCTGGGCCGGATCGCCGATGCCTGGCGCGCCAACGCCACCGCGGTCGCCGAGGCATTCCAGGCCTTTTCCGATGCCACCAACCGCGAATTCGCGCACTGGACCGGCCGTTCGGCCGATGCCGCGCTGCGCGCCACCCGCGAATTCGTCCGCGCTGGCGCCGAGGCGCACGACGTCTGCCGCGCGGTGCAGCGCCTGATGGAACTCAATTCCGATGCCGCACAGGCCATCCGAGCGGCGATCTCGCCGCCGTCGCAGTATCGTGCACTGGAAGATCCGGCCGCCGAAGCCATTCACGGCGGACAACGCAGGATGGACCACGACATGGCCGCTGCTACGGCGCAGGCCGATGTCCAGGACACGATGACCTATGTCTATACCCCGACCATGCCCGCCTCCGGTGATCGTGTCCCCCGGTTCACCCCACCACCCGACGGTCCACAGATCGCGCGGCCGAACCCCGGCGGTGGGGGCGGCGCACGGTGAAATGGGTATTCACCCCGGACGAGTTCACCCATGTCTGGGAAAGCGAAACGAGCCTCGACCGCCGACCCTATCCGGTCAATCTGGCGCCCGCCGCCACGGTCCGCACCGAATCCGAGCACGCCGCGCTACGCCTGCCCCAGCGCTTCGCCCGCCAGGCCGACGCGGATCTGGCTGCCGCGCTGATGCTGTGCGCGCGCACCGACGCCACCACCATCACCATCTCCGGTGAATCGGGCGGCAAGCGGATCCTGGTATTCGCCGCGGTGGTGCACAACCACGCGGGCGTCCTGATCGCCGACATCGACAAGGTGACGGTGCGCATGTGCCACGCCCGCAACCTGGGTAAGCAGCTGATCGAGATCATCGGCTCGGCCCAGCCCGGCAAGCTGGCACCGATGCAGGAGCCGCAGGACGCGGTGCTGAACTCCGACGGTGACGCGGCCGCGAGCAACGGCCATCGCCGCGCCGCCCGGTTCCGCCAGACCCTGCGAAAACCGGTGGACGGTCGCGGATTCATCACCGTGACCGTGGAACCCGAGAATCCGATGTCGCCGCCCACTCGCCACCGCAGCTGGCTCGACTTCACCGGCGACGGACGCTATCTGCTCACCACCTCGCACGATCTGACCCTGGCCCCGGTCACCGACGAGGAATTCGCGGATCAATTGCTCCGCCTCGCCCAGATCCGCTGAGCGGGGGCCATACGATATTCGCATGGCGAAGAAATGGTCTCTGCCGCCCATCGAGGCCCTGCGGGCCGATGGATTACGCATCGCTGATCTCGACACCTCCGGCACGCCCGGATTCACCGGCGATAAGTCGCAGGGCCAGGAACTGCTGACCGAACGCACCGCCGTGCTGTCGGATCTGCAGGAAAAGCTCTTCGCCAGCGGCCGCTCCGGCGATACCCGCAGCGTGCTGCTCGTACTGCAGGGCATGGACACCGCGGGCAAGGGCGGCATCGTCCGGCATGTCATCGGTTCGGTGGATCCCCAGGGCGTCGACCACACCTCCTTCGGTGTGCCGACCGAGGAGGAGAGGCGCCACCACTACCTGTGGCGCATTCGCAAGGCGCTGCCGCGCGGCGGACAGCTCGGCGTCTTCGACCGCTCGCACTATGAGGACGTGCTGGTCGTCCGGGTGCACAACCTGGTGCCACCGGAGGTCTGGGAGCCGCGCTACGACGAGATCAACGCCTTCGAACGGGAACTGCTCGACGAGGGCACCGTGCTGGTCAAGGTCGCCATGTTCGTCTCACTCGACGAGCAGAAGAAGCGGCTGCGCGAACGCCTGGACCGACCGGACAAGCACTGGAAGTTCAACCCCGCCGATATCGATGAGCGCGGCTATTGGCCCGCCTACCAAGAGGCCTACCAGGTGATGCTGGACCGCACCTCGACCGACTACGCCCCCTGGCATGTCATCCCGGCCGACCGCAAATGGTTCTCCCGCCTCGCGGTCACCGAATTGCTCATCGACGCACTGGACCGGCTCAAACTCGATTGGCCACCGGCGCGGTTCGATGTCCAGGAGCAGCAGCGCCGCCTCGAACAAGCCTGAACACGCGTTCTGCCGGGGCCAAGGTTCCTCTCAGGTTGACCACGGATGATGTGGGCCGTGCCCGTCCACGCCCTGGGTGAGTTCCGGATCTACCATCGTGGCGGCAGAGAACCGGCAGGCAAGCGAAAGGCGTGGTGAACGCACGGTGAGCAATAAACCGGGTGGTAAGAAGAATCCGCTCTTGGCGGCGGAGCGCGCCGACCGCAACCGCAAGATCTTCATCCAGGTGGGCGTGGCGATCGTACTGGTCGGGCTCATCGCCGCGATCGGCATCGGGATCGCGGTGAAGAATGCCAAGAAGAACGATCTGGGGGCCACCCCGTCCATCGCGGCCACCGCCGCCCAACTGCTCAACGGCGGCACCGCGACGATCACCGATAACGGCGCGATCCGCATCGGCAAGCCGGACGCGAAGGTCACCGTCCGCATCGTCGCCGACCTGCAGTGCCCGGCCTGCAAGGCGTTCGAGGCGGCCAATGCGCAGGTGATCAAGGACGCCGTCGACAAAGGCACCGCCGTCGTCGAGTACAACGTGATCTCCTTCCTCGACAAGGCCTCGACCACCAAGTACTCCTCGCGCGCGGCCAATGCGTCCTACTGCGTCGCCCAGTCGGATCCGTCGAAGTACCTCGGCTGGCTGACCACCATGTTCGAAAAGCAGCCCGCCGAAGGTAGCGCCGGCCTGACCGACGATCAGCTGATCGAGATCGCGACGAGCGCGGGCTACACCGATTCGGCGGTGGCGCAGTGCATCAAGGACAACAGCTATAACAAGTACATCGAGGCCAAGACCAACGATGTATTGAAGAGCGGAATCCAGTCGACCCCGTCGGTCTTCGTCAATGGCAAGCAGATCCAGTCCAGCCAGGAGCTGATGACACCCGGCGGCCTCGCACCCGCGATTGCCGCCGCAGCGGGCCAGTGAACAACGCCTCGGCCAGATCCGCCTGGGTGCTGCTGATCGGCGGGCTGGCCGGCTGGCTCGCCTCGGTCACCCTGACCATCGAGCGGTTCAAGCTGTTCACCGATCCCGGCTACACCCCCTCGTGCAGCATCAACCCGATCCTGTCCTGCGGGAATGTGATGACCACCGAACAGGCCGCCCGGTTCGGATTCCCCAATCCGATCATCGGCATCGTCGGCTTCTCGGTGGTGGTCACCCTCGCGGTACTCGCCGTCTCCGGTGTGCGCTTTCCGCGCTGGATCTGGGGCGGGCTGTGGGTGGGCACCGTGCTCGGCACGATCTTCATCTGCTGGCTGATCTTCCAGAGCCTGTACCGGATCGGTGCGCTGTGCCCGTACTGCATGGTGGTGTGGGCGATCATCACCCCGCTGCTGGCGGTGGCCACCGAACGGGTGTGGGGTGATTCGCGCGGCCCGCTCGGGGTGGTTGTCGAATGGCGCTGGACTTTTGTGGCGCTGTTCTACGCGGTGGTGCTGCTGCTGGTCTTCCTGAAGTTCCAGGATTACTGGCTGTCGCTGGTCTAGGCGAGATCAGTTCGGTGTGCCCGGTCAGTTCGGTGCGCCCAGTGCGAGCACCACGCTGACCGTCCGCTGCGCACCGCCTACTCCGGTGACGCCGAGCAGCACGGTGTCATCCGGCTTGCGCACATTGATGGCGGCCCGCAATGCCTTCGCATTGGTGATGTCACGGCCATCGATCGAGGTGATCACATCCCCGTCGATGACTCCCGCCGCGTATGCCGGTAAGCCGTACAGCGCGACGTCGACCCGGGCCCCACCGGATTTCGCATCCGAGATCAGCACGCCGAGCGTCGCGGTGGGCCCGATGTGCACGGTCTCGGTGGGCGTACCGGAACGGATCTGGTACACCACCCGCATGGCCGCATCGATCGGCACCGCATAGCCGTTCGGTGTGCGCCCGACCTCACGCGCGGTCTCCCCCGATGCGGCGGTGATGACACCGACCACCGTGGCACCGGGATCGGCGAGCGCGCCACCGGACTGTCCCGCACTGACCGGCGCGGCGATCTCGACCATTCCGGTCAGTGATTTGCGGGTCAGATCCGAGGCGTTGAGCGCGACGATCGTGCTGTTCAGATCGGTGATATTGCCCTGGACCGAGGTCGGGGTGCCGCCGGTGCCGCCCGCATTTCCAATGGCCAGCACCTCCTCGTGGATGCGCAGATCGGCGGAGCTGCCGACGCGCGCGATCATCAGGTCGGCGGCGCCGGACAGTTCCAGTAGCGCGATATCCGCGCTGGAGTCGTAACCGAGCACCTTCGCGTCGTAGACAGCGCCGTTGCCGACATCGGTGACGGTCACCGTATCGGCGCCCTTCACCACGTGGTGGCTGGTCAGCACCTGGCCGTCAGTGGTGAGCACGATCCCGGATCCGGCGGCACCGAGCCCGAGCGGGCGCGCTGAGGTGCTGATATTCACCAGTGCCGGTTGGACGGCCTGCGCGACCGCCGCCGGATCCAGCGGCGGCAGCGGTTCGAGCAGGGCGGGTGCGGAGTCGTCCGCGCCCGACGGCGAGGTCCATTCCGACAGCTCACCGCGGAAGCCGAAGAAGGCCGCGACCGCGAGCACGACCGCGAACAGCAGCGCGAGCACGCGCCCACCGCCGTCGACGCGCTGCCCCTCGGGCGCACGGTGCCGTTCGTCGTCCATCGTCTCCCGCCTCCGGCTGGGCCTTTGACCAATTCCATTGTGGCCAGGAGATGTACAACAGGCGCTGCGTTTGGCAAACCTGCGCATGCGACGGTAGGCATGTACGCATGAGCGTTGCAGCCGCGTATGCGATGTCCGCGCCCGATGGGCAGTTCGAGAGGGTCGTCATCGAGCGGCGCGAGCTCGGGCCGCGCGATGTGCTGATAGATGTCAAGTACGCGGGCATCTGCCACTCCGATATCCACACCGCCCGCGACGAATGGGGTGGGGCGAAGTATCCCTGTATCCCCGGCCACGAGATCGCCGGCATTGTCGCCGCGGTCGGTTCCGAGGTGACCAGACATCGGGTCGGCGACCGGGTCGGCGTCGGATGCATGGTCGACTCCTGCGGCGTCTGCGGTCCATGTCTGGCGAATGAAGAGCAGTACTGCGACAACGGCGCCACGATGACCTACAACACCCCGGTGGACCCGTCCGTCCAGCCCGGCGGTCACACCATGGGCGGCTACTCGACCCAGGTCGTGGTGACCGAGAACTTCGTGCTGTCCATTCCCGACGGCATCGGACTCGATGTGGCGGCGCCGCTGCTGTGCGCGGGCATCACGCTGTTCTCCCCGCTGCGGCACTGGAACGCGGGACCGGGCAAACAGGTCGCGATCATCGGCATGGGCGGACTCGGACACGTCGGGGTGAAGATCGCCGCGGCGATGGGGGCCGAGGTCACGGTGCTGAGCCATTCGCTGGGCAAGCAGGACGACGGCAAGCGCTTCGGTGCCCAGCACTACTACGCGACCGGTGACAAGCAGACCTTCCGCGACCTACGCAACCGATTCGACCTCATCCTCAATACCGTCTCGGCCGACCTGCCGATCGACAACTACCTGCGCCTGCTGCGACTGGACGGCGCCCTGGTGATCCTCGGCATGCCCGAAAACCCGTTGAGCGTCAGCCCTTTCACCATCGCCGGGTACCGCCGCGCGCTGGCGGGCTCGATGATCGGCGGTATCGCACAGACCCAGGAGATGCTGAACTTCTGCGCCGAACACGGAATCGGCGCGGAGATCGAACTGATCTCGGCCGATGAGATCGACGGGGCATACGACCGGGTTGTCGCCAGTGATGTGCGGTACCGGTTCGTGATCGACGCGTCGACGATCTAGTACAGGCGCGCCGGGGCGTATTCGGTGCGCGCGACCGAGTCGAGTCGCGCGGCGGGCGCGCATGTCGTTGCGCGAATTCGTGTCCGGTTCAGTAGCTTGGCGGTGTGCCTGCGGATGAGAATCGAACGCCGCCCGCCGAAACGGCGGTGGTCACTGCCGATGTGACGGCGGGTCCGCCGCCATGGCTGTTGCGGGCGTTCCTGCTCGCCGCGGCGACGGTGGCCGGGCTGGTATTCGGCTTCTGGGTGCTGCAGAAGTTGCAGGGCTTTCTGCGGGTTCTGCTGGTTTCGCTGTTCCTGGCATTCGCCATCGAGCCCGCGGTGAATTGGCTTGCCGCGCGCGGGGTACGGCGCGGGCTGGCGACCGGAATCGTCTTCCTGCTGCTCACCGCGGCGACCGTCGCATTCGTGTGGACGCTCGGCGCGCTGCTCGTCGACCAGGTCACCACATTGGTCAAAAACGCGCCAGACAATGCGGATCAGGCCATCGACTGGGTCAATCGCACCTTCAAAACCCATCTGTCCAGCGACGATGTCCAGAAGTATCTCGGTGAGTGGAGTTCCACCATCGACCGCTATCTGGTCGGACTGGCCGGCAATGCCTGGGGCGTGGGCACCGCTGCGATCGGTGCGATCTTCCAGGCCCTCGGCGTGCTGTTGTTCACCTACTACTTCGCCGCCGACGGACCGCGCTTCCGCAATGCGGTCAGCTCAGTGCTGCCGCCGCACCGCCAGCGACAGGTGTTGCGCGCCTGGGATATCGCCGTCGAAAAGACCGGCGGCTACATCTATTCGCGTGGGCTGCTCGCACTGTGCTCCACGATCGCGCACTATGTCGCACTGCGCGTGCTCGATGTGCCGTCCGCCTTCGCGCTGGCATTGTGGGTCGGCGTTGTCTCGCAGTTCATCCCGACCGTGGGCACCTACCTCGCCGGTGCGTTGCCGGTGCTCGTCGCGCTGGTCCACAACCCATCCAGCGCGCTGTGGATTCTCGGCTTCATCCTGGTGTACCAGCAGTTCGAAAATTATGTCCTGCAACCGAGAATCACCGCGACCACACTGGATATGCATCCGGCCGTCGCATTCGGCGCGGTCATCGCGGGTGCCGCGATCCTCGGGCCGACCGGTGCGCTGCTGGCGATTCCGGTCACCGCGACGGTGCAGGCGTTCGCCAGCGCCTACATCCGTCGCTACGAGGTCGAGGCGGATACCGATGCCGATAAGACCGAGCGGCCGCCGAAGAAGCAACGAAAGTGGACCCGACAGCTGACCATTCGTCTCACCGGCAGTCGGCGGCCGCCGACCGAATAACACCCGGCTAGGCGCCGCTGATGCCTTGGAGTGCGGCGATCAGCGCCAGACTCACCTTGCCCAGCTGCGCTCGGCTGTGGTGCGCGGTGTCGTATTCGACCTGAACAGTGAGCCGTTCGCCGACCGTGAATATGGTCAGCTTGGGTGGCATACCGGGACCCATCGCATACACATCGTCGCGAATGATCCGGATGCCATCGGGTGTCGAATGCGCTGGCAGGCGACCGATATTGGAGATCGCGAGGGTCGGCGCGGCCGACAGCATCGCGGCGGTCGACGCGTCCAGGACGCGTTGCGCGGCAAGTAGGAAGACCGCGGCTGCGCGCTGCTCCTGCGCGGCGCGCATACCCGCGGCCACTTGGTGCGCGACCTCGATCGGGCTCGTATCGTGCGAGACCATCGCGGGGGTACCCACGCCGGATGCGCAGTTGAGCATGGTGCTCGCGGGCAGATGCACCTCGGACCGCACGTCAACGGCGTGTCCGCAGAACATCGGCAGCGGTCCGGTGGCTGGCTCGAGCTGGGAGCGGAATGCGATCAGGCCCGCGCCGCCGAGCAGGCTGTTGACCGAAAGGCCGTGTGTGCGAGCCGCATCGACGAGCGCACGGGTTTCCTCGGCGTCCAGTTCGATGCGCTGTACCGCGAAACGACCGAGCGGATCCGCACCGCCGCCGTCCTGCGGCAGGGTGCGCGGTGCGGATTCCGGCCCCATGGTCGCGGCGCCGGCCCGGAGCTCGTCGAGCCAATCGGCGACCTCGGCGTCCGAGATGACCGCGGCGAGTTGGTCATCGATGGCCTCGGGCAGCCCCTGATCCGATTCCGGTTGCGGCAATGCCGTTCTGGTCGCGTGCGCGGTGTAGCGCTGCCACATCTGCGCCAGCAACGCGAAAGCCGATCTGCCGTCGGAGATGCCGTGATGAACGACCAGGACGATCTGATCCCGATCACGGTCGCGCAGTAGATGGGCGCGGAACAGACCGTCGCGCCAATCCCGTGGCCCGTTCACCAGATTCAGATATTCGGCTTCGCCGCCATCGCCGACCTCGAGGCGCGGTCGGTAAGCGTCGTCTCGAACGAAGTGCAGCACATTGTCCGCGTCGGTCACCGGCTTACTGCGCAGCAGCGGATGCGCGGCCGACAGTTCATCGAGGACGCGGCGCAGGATCTCGATATCGAGCGAACCGTGCACGGTGGAGCCGATGAACAGCGGCATATCGCCGGTCGGCACGCTGCCGAGCTTGCTGCCGGAGTCGAAGTAGGTCGTCTCGAAGGGGGAAATCGGTCGCTGCGTGGTCATCTCGTACCTCCTGTATCGGAGCGGGCGGTGCCCTCAACATACAACTGTTTCAAACGCTTGTCACAGACGTGTGTTTGAAACGTTCGTCACAAACAGATGTATGCCGGACTGATAGGGTGCGACCGTGGGAACCCGAGAAGATCTGCTCGCCGCGGCCAAACAATGCCTGGCCGAACGCGGTTACGCGCGCACCACCGTGCGCGATATCGTGGCCGCCTCCGGCAGCAATCTGGCCGCCATCAACTACCACTTCGGCACCCGCGACAAGCTGCTCAATCAGGCGATGATGGAGTCGAGCGCGGCCGCGGTGCAGCAGATACTCGAGTCACTGCCCGACCGCGCCGCCGCCGATCCGGCCGCCCGCCTGCTTGACTTCCTCGAGCGGCTGATCACTTCGTTCACCGAGAATTCCGCGCTGTGGTCGGCCAATGTCGAAAGCCTCGCCCAGGCGCTGCACTCCCCCGAACTGCGCGCCGAGTTCGGCTCCGCGCAGGCCTCGGCGCGCGCAGGCCTCGCCGACCTGTTCGGCCCGGCCGAGCCGGACTCTCGACTCGGCGACGTGCTGCAGACCATGATCGGCGGCCTGCTGGCCCAACATCTGGTGGACCCCCAACACGCCCCCACCGCCGCCGATATCACCGCCGGTCTGCGCGCCCTCGCCGCGCTCGTTTCGCCGACTTAGTCGCAGGCCCGCGCCCATAGCAGCAGGCGAATGCCCACCAACGTGATGCCCGGCCGCAGGCGCATGACCGGCGAGTAATGCCTAGCCACAGGCCCACAACCCGCGAACGCAATGCCTAGCCACAGGCGCATGGCCCGCGAACGTAATGCCTAGCCACAGGCCCACAACCCGCGAACGCAATGCCCAGCCACAGGCCCACGCCGCAGGCGAATGCCCCACGAACTTGATGCCAGGTTGTCAGGCGCATGCCCGGCGAACGTGAATGCCCAGGCTGCCCACGAACACGCAGGACGGATATCGCATTGTGCTGCGGATCGGTGGCAGATGCTGGACCGATGGCGATTCTGCTTGCGCTGGTTTCGATGTGCTCGACGCTGGTCGGCGGGCTGGTGGCGGTTCGGATCGGCGACCGCAGGCATCTGGTACTCGGGTTGGCGGCGGGCGTCATGTTGGGGGTCGTGTTCTTCGACCTGCTGCCCGAGGCATTGGCGCAGCAGGGACACAGCGCACTCGGGGTTCCGGCGGCGCTCATCGCGACTGTCGTCGGCTTCGTGACCATCCACGTGATCGAACGCGCGGTCGCCATCCATACCGGTCACGAACGCGAATTCGGCACGCACAAGCACGGTTTCGAATCCGTCGGACTACTCGCGGCGGCCGGGCTGATCTTCCACAGCACCCTCGACGGCCTCGGCATCGGTCTGGGTTTCCAGGCGGGGGCCACCGTCGGCGTCGCGGTCGCCATCGCCGTCATCTGTCACGACTTCGCCGACGGCTTCAACACTTTCACCATCACCACCCTCTACGGCAGCGCCCGCAAGCGCGCCATCATCCTGCTCACCCTCGACGCGATCGCACCGGTCGTCGGCGCGGTCATCGGCACCGTCATCCGCGTTCCCGCCGAAACCGCCGGCCTCTACCTCGGCTACTTCGCCGGTTTCCTGCTCTACCTGGCCACCGCCGATATCCTCCCCGAGGCACACGCCGAACACCCCTCCCGCCTGACCCTCGCCTGCACCGTCACCGGCGCTGCCCTCATGCTCGCGGTCGCCGCCCTGAGCCACTGAACCGGCGTCGAACACGCAACGGGATCAGCGCTTTTCGAGTTGGGGCAGCACCTCTTGGGCGATCCAACTCATCGCGTCGGCGAATGCGGGAGCCGGTACCGGCAGCCAGATCGAGCAGGCGTCGAGTCCGGCGTCGGCCAGCGCGCCGAGTTCGTCGGCAATGCTCGCGGCCGATGGCCCGGGGCCGCCGAGCAATCGCCCGGGATCATGGTCGATGGCATCGAATCCCGGTGGGACCACGAACGCCACCGAGGTCATTCGCAGCGGTTTCGCTTCGATGTCCGATGCCTCGGCGAGTTCGGTGAGCCGGTGTCGGATTCGATGCAGTTCGGCGGGATCGGCGACCGAACCGTGCCACGCGCTGCCGAAGCGCACAGTTCGGCGCATCGCGGCATCGCTGCGTCCGCCGACCCACACCGGTGGTCCACCGGCTGTGTACGGCGCTACGCCGATGCGCGGCTCGGACTCACCGCGCCACAACGCGGTGATCGACTCCAACTGCTCGTCGGTTCGGCGTCCGCGCGTACCGAACGCCACCCCGACCGCATCGAATTCGGTACGATCCCAACCCGTCCCGATACCGAGCGTGAACCGGCCACGCGACAGCCGGTCGAGCGTCGCGGTTTGATGTGCCAGCACGACCGGGTTGTACAACGGCAGGATCAGCACACTGGTCGCGATGCCGATGCGCGAGGTCGCACCGGCGATCGCCGACAGCATGATCAGCGGATCGTGCGTGACCCCGAGCTCACCCGCGAGCACATGACTACCCGCAATAATATGGTCGAAGCCCAATTGTTCTGCGGTACGGGCGGTTTTGACGATGTCATCCAGATCGTCGGCATCATCGGGCCACAACCGGTGCGGTGCGATGCCGAGCCGGAGGGTTCTCGCGTCAGCCAGTGCTCCTGAGGACATACTGTTGGGCTCCCGATGGCAGTGTTGCGACAGAGGTCACCGGATCAACACCGGGAACCGGGCGGTTCATCCCGCCCGCTGCGGTTGGGCACCGGTCAGCGGACGATCGCGCGGAGCACGGCGTCGACCGACTGGTCGGCGAGGTGGTCGGTCAGCGGTAGGTGACCGAAGAGGGCTCGGTAGTAGATCGGGGAGACGACGGCATCCAGGACGAAATCCAGGTCGGTATTCGGATCGATTTCGCCACGGCGGATCGCCGATCGCAGTGCGATCGCGGTGCTGTGCCTGCGCGGTTCGAACACCGTGGCCAGGAAATGCGCACGGAGGTCCTGGTCATTGGCGAGATCGGCGACCAGCGCGGGCAATACCCGGCTGAGTGAGGTATCGCGCAGTGCCGCAACCAGATTCCGCATTGCGACGGTCAGGTCGGCGCGCAGGTCACCGGTGTCCGGCGTGGGTTGCAGACCGAGCAGGTCGGCCACGACATCGACCACCAGGTGCCGTTTCGATGGCCAGCGGCGGTAGATCGCGGGCCGGTGCAGACCGGCTCTGGCCGCTACCCCGCCGATGGATAATTCGGCATAGCCGTTCTCGTCCAATAGCTCTCGGGCCGCCGCGAGGATCGCGATATCGATTCGGTCTTCGCGGGCGCGGCCGGGCATCAGAACACCGGACGTGGCATCAGCACAACGCGCCAACCATCCGGATCAGGGAAGGTCAGGCCGCCGTTGGCGGCCCAATACGGATTCTCGGCGGGAACGGGCTCAACGCCGAATTCGCCGAGTCGCTGTGCCACGTCGAACATCTGTGACTCGTTCGAGAAGTACAGCACCAGTAGGTTTTCCGCACTGGGCGCCGTGCCCGGGCTGCCGTCCACATGCGTGGTGAACTCCAGGTGATACCCGGTCCCTGGCAGTCCGAGCATTACTCCGTCATAGCCCGCGTGGTTTTCGAATCGGTAGAGCTCGCGCAGTCCTAACCCCTCGACGTAGAACCGCACGACCTCCGCTAGCCGATCGGTGGGCCGGGCAATACGAACCTGCGCCACCGGCAACGACTCGGGCCAAGCCTGATCAGCCATACCCGAATATTACGGTACGAACCGTACCGAATTGAATATGCCGTCGATCACGCCCAGCGAAAGGCCGCCTCCACATCGTGAGATGTGAAGGCGGCCTGCTGCTTCGGTGCTTACTCCGCCGCGGCCGCCCGCCGCCGGACCCGGCGCGCCGCCGCGACCATATTGCGCAGCGAGGGCTCCAGCTGCCAGTAGTGGCGGGTCTTCAAACCGCCGTCCGGATTCGCCCACAACCGTTCCGGCGTCACGGCTGCCGCCGCGGCGGTGAGCAATTCGTCGAGCTCATCGATGTCCGGGATGCGCGCCGAACGGCTTTCGTAGACACCGGGACCAACACCGTGGCTCAGGCCGTGGCCCGAGGCGGAGTCTTCCTTGAGCGCCTTCAGCACCCATTCGATCGAGCGGGTGGCCACGATCGCGGTGACATCGGCATCGAGTTCCTCGATCGCGTCGACCACCTCGGTGCGCCCGGAATAGCCGATATGCGTATGGATCTGGGTCTCCGGCCCGACTCCGGAGGTCGCCAAGCGGAAGGCCGCGACCGCCCAGCGCAGGTATTCGGCGCGCCCCGTCGGGCGCATGGGTAGCAGCTCGCGAATGGCGGGCTCGTCGACCTGGATGATCGAAATACCCGCACGTTCGAGATCGACGACCTCATCGCGAATGGCCAGCGCGACCTGGTCGGCGGTTTCGTAGAGCGGCTGGTCCTGGCGCACGAACGAACGCGCGATCATGGTGACCGGACCGGTGACCATGCCCTTGACCGGCCGATCGGTCAGCGACTGGGCGTAGCTGATCCACTCGACCGACATCGGCGCGGGCCGCGAGACATCGCCGTAGATGATCGGCGGTCGCACACAACGCGATCCGTACACCTGCACCCAGCCGAAGTGCGTGGTCGCGAAGCCGTCGAGCAGCTCGGCGAAGTACTGGATCATGTCATTGCGCTCGTGTTCGCCGTGCACGAGCACATCGAGGCCGATGTCCTCCTGCAGACGGATCGTGGCCTCGATCTCGGCCTCGATCTTCTTGCGGTATTCGTCATAGGACAGTTTGCCCTGACCGAGGTCGTAGCGGGCCTGGCGAATCTTGGCGGTCTGCGGGAACGAGCCCAGCGTGGTGGCGGGCACCAATGGAAGATTCAGCTTGCGCTGCTGGGCTTCGCGACGCACCTCATAGGGTTCGCGGGTACGCATATCGGGCGTGATCGCGTAAACCCGTTGCCGCACCGCGTGTTTCTGCTTGAAGTGCACCTCGGTCGGCCGTTTGCGCCACTTGTCCGACGGGCCCTCGGTCAGCGCCTTGGCGAGCGAAACCACCTCGCCCACCTTCTGCTGCGCGAAGGCGAGGCGATCGGCGACATGGCCCTCGATGTCGTATTCTGCGAGCACGTCATAGGGCACGTGCAGCAGCGTCGTGCCGGTGGACACCACCAGATCGGGGCAGACCTCGGCCAACTCGTTGAGGTATTCGAGCGTCACGTAGCGATCTGCGCGCCAGACATTGAGGCCGCTGATCACGCCCGCGTACAGGCGCTTACGTCGAATGCCGGGAATTTCGGCGAGCTCTTCGGGCTGGATCCGATAGCTGGCCAGATCCACTCCGATGGCCTCGACATTGGTCTCGGCCAGAATCCGCAGCGCCTCACCGAAATCGCCGTACTGCCCGGTGACGAGCATGCGCGGGCGCAGCGCCGCCGTCGAAAGCCGGTGGTAGGCACGCTCGAATGCGGCCAATTCGGCCGGGGTGCGCTCACTGGTGAAGCACGGCTCGTCCAACTGCACACAGGTGGACCCGCGCTTGGCGAGGATTTCGAACAGCTCCTCGTACACCGGAAGCAGCTTGTCGAGCAGGCTCAGCGTGTCGAAACCGCCTGCTTCACCGGGGATATGGCCCGCCTTGGACAGCAGCAGCAGCGACACCGGACCGACCACCACCGGGCGCAGTTCGATATCGCGCGCCTTCGCGCGATCCCATTCGTCGAGCAAAGCCTCCGGGTGCAGCGAGAATTCGGTGTTCTCATCGAGTTCGGGCTGGCGGTAGTGGTAGTTGGTGCCGAAGAACCGCACCAGCTCCAGCGGCGGCAGATCCGGGCGACCGCGCGCCATCAGGAAGTAGAAGTCCAGCGGGTGCAGTTCGTCCTGGAACGGCTTGAACCGCGCGGGCACCGCACCGAACAGCAGCGCATTGTCGAGGATGTGGTCGTAGAAGGAGAAGGTGTTGCCCGGGACCTGGGTCAGACCGGTGGCGGCGAGACCGTTGTACTGCCGCTCCTGGATGTCGCGACCGACCGCGAGCAATTCGTCACGGGAGATCCCGCCGTGCCAATAGCCCTCGAGTGCCCGCTTGAGTTCGCGATGCGGCCCGATCCTCGGGTAGCCGAGGATGCTCGACCCGTATCCGTCCTGAACGTTGACCATGAGCGGGGTACTCCCTTTCGATCACCTGCGCGGTGTCCACGACCCAGACCCCGCAACAGCGCTGCGCTCTCGGTTTTCGGCCGAGCCGCTAGCCAAGACCCGACCTTCTTGCAGCCTATGCCGAGAACGGCATCGGCTCTGTCCGATTTGCGGCGCCTGCGGCGCCGCGTGTTCGCGGCCCCCGGTATCTCGCGACCGAGCGGTCGAGACTCGTGACTACGTCGAGTCGTTTCGACCGCTCCGGCCGCGAGACGGGCCAACGTCGCTCGTAAGGCTCACTCGTCGGGGGTTGCGAGGCAACCACCAGCACGGTGCCGAGACCAGGAGCGACGCGATCAGATCAGACCTTGTACTGGTAGAAGCCCGCACCGGTCTTCTTGCCGAGCAGTCCGGCCTCGACCATGCGCATCAGCAGCGGCGGCGCCGAGTACAGCGGCTCCTTGAACTCCTGGTACATGGAGTCGGCGATGGACTTCACGGTGTCGAGGCCGACCAGGTCGGTCAGTGCCAGCGGTCCCATCGGGTGGGCACAGCCGAGCACCATCGCCTTGTCGACGTCTTCCTTGGTGGCGAAGCCGGATTCGACCATCCGGATGGCCGAGAGCAGGTACGGCACCAGCAGCGCGTTCACCACGAAGCCGGAGCGGTCGGCCGAGCGCACGATCTGCTTGCCGAGCACATCGCTGGCGAAGGCCTCGGCGCGCGCGGACACCGCCTCGCTGGTCTTCAGCGTGGTGACCAGCTCGACCAGCGGCAGCACCGGCACCGGGTTGAAGAAGTGCATGCCGACAACGCGCTCCGGATTGGCGGTGGCGACGGCGATCTTCATGATCGGAATGGAGGAGGTGTTGGAGGCCAGTACGGCGTCCGGATCGGTGACGACCTTGTCGAGTTCGGCGAAGATGGCGGTCTTCACCTTCTCGTCCTCGAGCACCGCCTCGACCACCAGTTGGCGGTCGGCGAAATCGCCGAGGTCGGAGGTGAACCGCAGGCGCCACGCGGCCTGTTCGCGTTCGCGCTCGGTGATCTTGCCACTGCTCACGCCACGGTCCAGCGAGCGCAGGATGCGAGCGCGGCCCGCCGCGGCTAGTTCCCGAGTCTGTTCGTAGACGAGCACGTCGATATGCGCCCTCGCGCAGACCTCCGCGATTCCCGCACCCATCTGTCCGGCACCGATGATGCCGACGCGCTGAATCTTCTCGCTGCTCACGTCCCGCTCCTGCTGGTTTTGTCTGGCTGTCGGGTGGCTGGTGGCGAAGGACGCTCGGATGTGAGCGAGACCTTCGATGGTCCAAGGTATAGGGATGCCCTCCCCGCTGGGGCTGTTCAGCGGGGAGGGCGGTACACCCCTATAGGGGGCTATCGGCCTGCATTACTGCGGGCTGGTCGAGCTCAGTGGAACTGGCCCTCTTCGGTGGAACCCTTCAGGGCCGCCGTCGAGGTGTTCGGGTCCACGGTGGTGGCGATGGTGTCGAAGTAACCGGCACCGACCTCACGCTGGTGCTTGATGGCGGTGAAGCCACGCTCGGCGGCGGCCTTGAACTCGCGCTCCTGCAGGTCGACGAAGGCGGTCATACCCTCGCGGGCGTAGCCGTAGGCCAGGTCGAACATGCCGTAGTTGAGCGAGTGGAAGCCCGCCAGGGTGATGAACTGGAACTTGAAGCCCATGGCACCCAGCTCACGCTGGAACTTCGCGATGGTCGCGTCGTCCAGGTGCGCCTTCCAGTTGAAGGACGGCGAGCAGTTGTAGGCCAGCAGCTGGTCCGGGAACTCGCCGCGGACGGACTCGGCGAACTTGCGGGCGACCTCGAGGTCCGGCACACCGGTCTCCATCCAGATGAGGTCGGCGTAGGGGGCGTAGGCCTTGGCACGCGCGATGCAGGGCTCGATGCCGTTCTGCACACCGAAGAAGCCCTCGGCGGTGCGGGTGCCGTCCAGGAACTCACGGTCGCGCTCGTCCACGTCCGAGGTGATCAGGGTGGCGGCCTCGGCGTCGGTGCGGGCGATGATCACCGACGGCACGTCGGCGACGTCGGCGGCCAGACGCGCGGAGGTCAGGGTGCGGATGTGCTGCTGGGTCGGGATCAGCACCTTGCCGCCCAGGTGGCCACACTTCTTCTCGGAGGCCAGCTGGTCCTCCCAGTGCACACCGGCGGCACCGGCGGCGATCATGGCCTTCTGCAGTTCGTAGGCGTTCAGCGCGCCACCGAAGCCGGCCTCGGCGTCGGCGACGATGGGGGCCAGCCAGTTCTGGACGGAGGTGTCGCCCTCGACCTTGGCGATCTCGTCGGCGCGCAGCAGCGCGTTGTTGATGCGGCGGACCACGGACGGCACCGAGTTGGCCGGGTACAGCGACTGGTCCGGGTAGGTGTGACCGGACAGGTTCGCGTCACCGGCGACCTGCCAACCGGACAGGTAGATGGCCTTCAGGCCGGCACGGACCTGCTGGACCGCCTGGTTACCGGTGAGGGCGCCGAGGGAGTTGATGTAGTCCTCGTTGTTGACGAGGTCCCAGAGGATCTCCGAGCCACGACGGGCGAGGGTGGCCTCTTCGACGACAGTGCCCTGCAGCTTCGACACCTGCTCGGCGGTGTAGTTGCGGGTGATGCCCTTCCAGCGCGGGTTGGTGTCCCAATCCTGCTGGATCTCGGCAGCGGTCTTCGGGGTGCCGACGTTCGACATCTCTGACTCCACTTCTTCGTTTCGGTGCCCCACGGTCGAGCATCGCTCGAACTGCTGTGGCGGCAATTTGCAGGCTTGCTAGGCCCATGGGGTGTACTTCCACACGATGGCACACCAGGAAATAGCCGTCTACCTGTTGCAAGTGTGAATCCGAGCTAGGTTTCGACTGGTCATTGCTAACTTTGCGAAATTAGCCTGCAAATTGCACGCGTGAAACCTACCCGCTGGTAGCGCTGACATGCGGTTTTAGCGTAACGCTCGTACTGTTAGCGACCGCACCGGGTACGGCCATCCGACGCGCCCGGCATTCCGCGCTGTGAGGACGTTCACACGCACTCGTGTGGCCTCCGCCACCTCCGAGCGAGTGACCGGGCACACGATCGGGCAGACTGGTGCGACATTCGACCCCTCGGGCGGGCGGCCAGTTCACCGTGGACGCCCGATAGGAGCGCTATGCGGAAACTGTGGTTCACCACGGCGATCGCCGTCGCATGCGGCGCGAGCCTGCTGCGACTGCCCGCGGCGGGCGCCGACCAGGCCGGTCCCGGCACCGTCGTATCCGTCGCACCACTTGCCGCAGTTGCCACGCTGCCGGGTTCGGTGGACTCCAGCCGCCTCTTGTACTCGACCACCACCGTGAACGACGCGCCGACGGTGGCCAGCGCCGCGGTCTACTTCCCGCCCGGTCCGGCCCCCGAGGGCGGCTGGCCGGTGATCGCGTGGGCGCATGGCACGGTCGGGCTCGGCGACAACTGCGCCTACAGCATCGCCGGGCCCAGCGCCGTCGAACGGGACTGGGCGTATCTGGGGACCTGGCTGGCGCAGGGCTACGCGATCGTGGCTGCGGACTACGCCGGACTCGGTACGTCCGGCGAACATCCCTACCTCGACGGACGCGTGGCGGCGCACAACGTCGTCGACGCGGTCGAGGCCGCCACCGGGCAGTACTCGTCGCTGGCGAAGAAATGGGTGGTCGTCGGACAGTCACAGGGCGGTGGCGCGGCGGTGTCCACCGCGCGGTACGCGACCGAATTCGGCGGGCCGGAGCTCGACTATCGCGGTGCGGTCGGCACCGGCGTGCCCGCGTATATCGAGGATGTTCTGCAGCTGCTCGGGCCGGGTGTGCCGCCGATCAAGCTGAACCCGTACAGCACCGCGTACGTGCTCTACATCCTGAACGGATTGCGCACGACCTACCCCGAGCTGGACATCGAGTCCTTGCTGACCGACTCCGGACGCGCATGGCTCGCCCGGGCGCGCGATGTGTGCGTCACCCCGCTGCACAATGAGCTCGGCGCCAGCGGCGTCCTGATCGGCGATCTGTTCGCACGGCCGCTCGCGCAGATTCCGAACGTGCACACACTGCTGCACGAATACCTGGGCCTGCCCGAATCCGGTTACGACAAGCCGCTGTTCCTCGGGCAGGGCCTACGCGATACGGATGTGATCACGCCGGAAACGCTGCGATTCGCGGCGGTGCTCATGGTCAACCGGCAGCCGGTCACATTGCACACCTATTTCGAGGATCACGACGGGACGGTCAATGCGTCGCTGCCGGATTCGCTGCCGTTCGTGCGCGGTCTGTTCGCCTGACACGGCTGCGCCGAATGGCCCCGGCGCCCGTTCCTGATTCCGCGGCATTCGTTGGCGCTCGGACCAGGGTCAGTTGGTGCCCACCGGCGGGTGAGTGTGGCGCCAGTGCTCGGCTATGTCTATGCGGCGGGTGATCCAGACGTCATTGTGGGATTGGACGTGGTCCAAGAAGTGCTCGAGGGCAGCGATGCGGGCCGGACGGCCGACAATTCGGCAGTGCAGGCCGATCGAGAGCATTTTCGGGCTGCCCTCGGCACCTTCGCGGTAGAGGGTGTCGAAGGCGTCGCGGAGGTGGGCGAAGAATTGGTCGCCGCTGGGAAAGCCCGCGGGTGAGGCGAAGCGCATGTCGTTGGTATCGAGGGTGTAGGGGACCACCAGGTGGTTGCGGCCGTGCACGGTCACCCAGTACGGGAGGTCATCGGCGTAGGAGTCGGAGTCGTAGACGAATCCGCCGTGTTCGACCACCAGTTCCCTGGTGTGCGGGGAGTCGCGGCCGGTGTACCAGCCGAGCGGGGCCGAACCGGTCAGCTCGGTGAGGATGCGCACGGCCTCGGCCATATGCGCGCGCTCGGTGTCGCGGTCGGTGAGTTGGTAGGACCGCCAGCGCAGGCCGTGGCTGGCGATTTCGTGGCCGAGTTCCTGAAAAGCGGCCACCGCCTCCGGATTTCGCTGCATGGCACGGGCGACGGCGAAAATGGTCAGCGGCAGATCGCGGCGTTCGAAGGCACGCAGGACCCGCCACAGTCCGGCGCGGGAGCCGTACTCATAGAGCGATTCCATGCTCCTGTGACGGTTCGGAAAGGCCTGTGCCGGAGTCATTTCCGAGAGAAAGGTCTCCGAATGCGGGTCGCCGTCCAGCACGCTGTTCTCCGCACCCTCTTCGTAATTGAGGACGAATTGAACGGCGATCTTCGCATCGCCCGGCCATTGCGGATCCGGCGGTGTCGGTCCGTATCCGATGAAGTCTCGCTGATTCATGTCGGTGTCGCTCATCCCCCGAGTTCTCCATAGAGGCGCAGCCGCGCGAGACCGCCGTCGGGATAGATATCCAGTCGGACCTCCTCCACCGAGGCCGCCATCGGCGCGATCGCGAATCGGTGCCTGGTATCGGGCAGCAGTTCGGTGCGCGGCAGCAATTCGAGTTCGGTGCCGTCATTGGTGTGTCCGGTGAGCCGGGCGGAGCCGGGGCTATTGCCGAGGAAGTACGACGTATCGATCTCGGCGAGCCGGATGAGGCCGGGACCGGCGAGCCGGATACGCACCCAGTCATTGCCGTCGTCGCGGCGGCGGGCGGTTTCCCAGCCATCACCCATCTTCCTGGCCAGTCCCGGATAGAGCAGCTGGTTCGGCGAACTGTAGAAGCGGTTGGAGCAGTCCAGGACCAGAGCACCGTTCTCCAGCGCGGCCAGGTCGAGCGGGCCGAGGCCGAGCAGCCTCGGATCGGGCCTGCCCTCGCCGTGCACGCGCAGCCGGGCCACACCGCCGTCCGGATGCATGGTGAGCTTCACATGGGTCCAGCGCTTTTCGTTCTCGATGACGAAGGGATTGCGGCTGTCACCGGATACCGGGGCATGGTCGATCAGGGTCACCCAATCATCGCGGTCGGCAATGGCTTGCGCGGGCGGATAGCCCTCGATCTCGAGTGCGGAGACCGAAATCGCTGGCGGATAGTTGCCTTTGAACCAGGCGGTGTCCACCACGATGCCGCGGATCACGCCGGGCACGCCGAGGCGCACGATGGCGGAGTCGTCGCCGGGGCGGCCGCGGTGCCTGCGGGTTTCCCAGCCGTCGTAGATCTGGCCCTTGTGTCCGAAGGTCGACGGCCGGTATTCCGACGGGCCCGGATTGATCAAATTCTCCTTCTCCGCGAAGAATTCATCGTTGGCCCAGATCACCGCTGCGCCGAGCGGGCGGACCGCCAGATCTGGCAGTAGCGTGAAATCGTCTACCTCGACCGGGTCGTGCCCACCCGTCACCCGACCATCGCCCCGCATCGAATCGCTTCGCGATACCGCACTCATCGCACCTCCTGTTTCGCGCGGGAATCCCGCATCCGGTTCGGGCCGCGCGTGACGTGACACCGACTGCCGCGCGTGACGAGGTTCCGATTGCCGCGAGCCGCCGAATGTTCGGTACCGCGCGAGGTCACCGCGTGGCCCACCAATAGCCGATCGTCGTATGGCCGCATTTCACGCCGGTTCCTGCGGAATCGGCGCACGTGCGACCAGCGCACCCAATACCTCCGGGGTCAATGCCGGTGCGAGCGAACGCAATTCGTCGGCGCTACGAGCACCGCAGTGTAGACCGCGCAAAACGGTGGCGGCCAAGGCCTCCGCGGTCGCGGGCTCGTCCAGCACGCCGCCGGAACGTCGATCGAGATAGGCCACCAGGCGTGGTACCGCGACATCGATGGCCTGCCGGAAGAACTCGTAGGTGGCCAGCCAGCGGGTGATCAGATGGCCGGGGTGCATATCCCAGCCCTGGTAGTAACCGAGGCGCAGGGCCCGGCTGACCAGCCGATGGTGGTTGCGCAGTGCGGCTTCCGGTTCGCCGTCCGGCACGATCTGGGTGGAGCCGTCGCAGACCCACACGCCCGTTTGGGCCGCGGCGACCTGCATGACCGACTTCGCATAGTCCGCGGCGGGGTGGTCGAGCGCCTGATCGGGTGCGGCGATCCCGCATGCCGCGGTGTAGTCATAGGTGCCGAAATGCAGTGCGCTGCAGCGTCCCTCGGACAGACCGATCATCCTGGCGATCGGGGCGCTGCCATCGGCGGCGATGATCGCCTGCGGGCTCTCGATCTGCAGTTCGAACCGCAACGTGCCCGCATCGAGTCCGAAACCGCGCTCGAATCCTTCGCACAGCGCCACCAGTGCCGAAGCCTGTTCCACCGCACGGATTTTCGGCACGGTGAAAACGAAACCCGCTGGTACACCGCCCGCCGCAGCCAATACGAGCTCGAGGGTGCGCAGCGCGCGGGCGCGTTCGGAGCCGGCCAGACCCTTCATCCGGATACCCAGACTCGTCGGCCCACCGGGCAGCTTCGCCCATTCCGCGAGCACCGTGCCCGCATTTGTCGCGGCCTTGTCCTCCTCGGTATCGGCCCGGAATCCGTAGCCGTCCTCGAAGTCGATGCGCAGATCCTGGATCGGGTGCCGTTCGAGTTGTGCGCGCACGGTGGGCAGGGCGTCGGTGTGGTCGAGTTCGGCGAGCAGATCGTAGTGGCGATCAAGAAGTTCGGTCGCCACCGCACCCCATTCGGCGGGGGTGTCGGCCGTGGCGCGGTCGGCGGGCACATAGGCGGTATGAATCGGCTGGACCCGGCCGTCGGGGCCCGGATAGCGGGTGCGCAGATCGGCGTCGACCGCGTCGAGCATCGCGTCGATACCCGCGCGGACGTTCTCGGGTAGCTGTGTTGGATTTGCGCCGCTCCCGGGCCCTCCATGGTTACGCACGCTGCCTCCTCCGGGCCTGACGCTCGCGTCGCGGGGAAATCACCCGTGATCTCCTTCCTGAAGTGCTCGCCAGATCCGGTCGGCCGTCATCGGCAAACGGGTCTGGCGTACCCCGACAGCATCGCGGATGGCATTCGCCAACGCGGGGGCGACCGGGTTGTACGGCGATTCACTCATCGACTTGGCGCCGAGGGGGCCCAGGTCATCGACGGTTTCGGCGAAGTAGACCGCGGTGCGCGGCAGGTCGGCGAGCTGCGGGATGTGGTAGTGCCGCAGCGTCTGCGTCGTCACCACGCCCTGGTCGGAGCGCATGTCCTCGTAGAGCGCGGTGCCGATGGCCTGCGCGACCCCGCCCTCCACCTGGCCGCGACACTGCACCGGGTTGAGCACCGTGCCCGCATCGGCGGCCTGGACCGAGTGCAGGATGCGCACCTCCCCGGTCGCCGGCCGCACGGCGACCCGGAATGCCTGCACATTGAAGCTGACCGAACGCGGGCTGCCCGCGTGTTCGCCGTGTCCGGACAACTCGCCGTCGGCCAGTAGTTCGGCGACACCGACCAGCCGGTCGCCGCAGCGGACACCCGCCGGTTCGAGGACGCATTCCGCCTCGGAGCGATCGGTCAGTTTCGCCGCCCGGACCAGGATGTGTTCGCGCAAGGCCACGGCCGCGGCGTAGCAGGCCTTGCCGGCGACCGTGATGCCGGTCGAGCCGAAGGCTCCGGTGTCGTGGCCGACGACATCGGTGTCGGACTGGCGAATCACGATGCGGCGCACATCGGTATGCAATGCCGTCGCCGCGAGCTGGGCGTGCACTGTTGTCGTGCCGCTGCCGAATTCCACTGTGCCGATGCGGATCTCGTAGCGTCCGTCGGGCAGCAGCGTGGCGGTGGCCTCGCCTCGGTGGCCGCGCGGCGGGATGGTGGCGATCATGGCCAGTGCCATGCCGGTGCCGACCCGCCAGTCCGGGCCGGGTGTGGGAACTCCATTGCCGCGCAGTATGGCTCGCTCGGCCAGGTCGAGGCATTGATCGAGGCCGTAGCTGCCGAATGCCAGATCACCCCGGTCGACTTCGGCGCCGACGAACTCATCGCCGGGCACCACCACATTGCGTCGGCGGAATTCGAACGGGTCGATGCCGAGTGCGCGCGCCAGTTCGTCCATGGCCGATTCGATGCCGAAGATGATCTGCCCGAGGCCGTAGCCGCGAAAGGCGCCGGAGGGAACGTTGTTGGTGTAGACCGCTTTTGCCCGGACGCGCTTATTGGCGCAGCGATAGACCTCGACGGATTCGCCGACACCGTGGAACATGACGCCCGCACTGTGATTGCCGTAGGCACCGGCATCGGCGAGCACGTCGATCGAGAGCGCGGTCAGCACACCGTCGGCATCCGCGCCCGCGGTGACCGCGACCCGCATCGGATGACGGCACGTGGCGCTGGTGAATTCGTCGGACCGGGTGAATTCGTACTGGACGGGTCGCCCGGTGCGCAGCACGGCCAGCGCGATCAGATCCTCGGCCAGCATCTCCTGCTTGGCCCCGAACCCGCCGCCGACCCGCTTGGCGAAGACCCGCACGCGATCCCGCGGCAGCCCGAACAGGTGGCACAGCTCGTCGCGAACCAGGAACGGCACCTGGGTGCTGCACCGGATGACCAGCCTGCCGTCCTCGTCCAACCAGCCGATGCCCCCGTGGGTTTCCAGATGTACGTGCTGGCCGCGCGGCGAATGCCAGACACCGCTGACCACCTGCGCCGCCGCGGCCAGACCCGCCGCCACATCGCCGACCTCGCCGTCCACCTCGGCGATCAGATTCCGCTCGGTATCGGCAATGCGAGCCGAATCCGGCTTTCCCCGATGCAGTTTCGGTGCTTCCGCAAGCAATGCCTCGGCCGGATCGAAAACCGCGGGCAGAATCTCGTACTCGACCGCCAGCGCACGGCAGCCCGCACGGGCGATCTCCATGCTCTCCGCCACCACGGCGGCAACCCGCTGGCCGACGAATCGCAGCGTGCGATCGAGCACGTAGGTGTCGTCGGGATCGTCGGCGCGAAGTTCATGGCGGCCGGTCGAGAACGCGATATCCGGCGCATCGGCGTAGCTGAGCACCGCGTGCACGCCGGGCAGTGCCTCGGCCGCGGTGGTATCGATGGAGACGATCCGCGCGTGTGGATGTGGGCTCGGTAGGACCGCGATATGCAGGGGTGCAATGGGCGGGGCATCCGTGGTGGTCGGTGCGTCCTGTGGCGAGACGTCGAAGGTGAACGGTTCATTGCCCGTGACGATCCGAGGTCCAGCAGGTGCGCCGACGCCGGTGCCCGCTCGTCCGAAGGCGGTGTGCTCGACTGCCGTGGCATCGCCCGCCGCGACCCGGCCGACCGCCGCGACGGTGTCCGCGGTCGCATCACCGACGACGGCGGTATCGATCCGCGACTCGGCCGTGCCGCCGCGCATTCGCCTGCCCGCCGAGACCGCATCCTGATCGAGGCCGACGGTGGTGTCGGCAGCCAGACCGGTCAGCGCATCGGCGATCGGGCGATAGCCGGTGCAGCGGCACAGGTTGCCCTTCATCAGCTCGGGCAGCGCGCCCGCATCCGGGGCCGCCGGTCCGCCGCAGCCGAGGCCCGCGGCGGTGACCACCATGCCAGCGGTGCAGAAGCCGCATTGGAAGGCGGCCGAGTTCACGAATCGCTGTTGCACCGGATGTGGCTCCTCGACGCTGCCGAGGCCGGCGGCGGTGGTGATGCTGCGATCGGCGGCGCGGTAGGCGGGAATGATGCAGGAGTGCACCGGCACACCGTCGAGCGCAACGGTGCAGGCACCGCAGTCCCCCGCGTCGCAGCCCTTCTTCACCGCGAAGACGCCCTGCTCGCGCAGCAGCGTGCGCAGGCATTGGCCCGGTCGCGGATCAGCCCGCACAGTCTTGCCGTCGACCTCGAATTTCATTGCGCATCACCGGCTTCGCCGCGTAGCTCGGCGGCCACCTCCCGCGCCAGCACACCGCTGACGTGACAGCGCCAGTCCGGTGCGCCGTGCGGATCGTCGAACCACAGCGTCGGATCGATGGCCTCGATCGCGGCCGACACTTCGCTATCACCAGGTGTCGCAACGAAATCCAGCACAACCGGTCGACCGGTGGCGGCGGTGATGGTGACCGCGCACCGGCCGTCCACCTCGCGACGCCCCATGACGACCGCGCCCGAACGACCGAGCGGAGCCAGCGCGATCTTCCGGAAAGCGGTGCGCGCGTGCAGGCTTCGCATCGGGACGGTGATCGATCGCAACACCTCACCGGAGGTGAGTGCGTTACGTCCCGGCCCGAGCGTGAACTCTCGCAAGGGAATCCGCCGATCGCTGCCATCTGGCGACCACACCAGCGCAACGCCGTCCAACGCCACCAGGGCACCCGATACCGCGCCCGCGGGCAAGGACAAACACACATTCCCACCAACCGTCGCGGTCCGCCAGATCTTGTGCGATGCGACCAATGCCCGGCACGCTCGCGCGAACAATCCCGTCCCCGGCCAGTCCGCCCGCAACAACTCCACCCCCAACTCCCGTCCCGGCACCGCCCCGGCAAACTCCGCCAACGTGCAGGTAGCCGCGATCTCCAACCCCTCGTCCGTCGCCGTCAACGCGGGCCACCCGAACCCGGTGATATCGACCAGCCGATCCAACCCCTCCTGCGGCTCGGAGTACAGAAACGTCCCCCCGGCGAGCACCCCACTGGCCCCATCCACAAAAGCCAGGTCAGCCCGCTCTCGAGCCGTTATCACATCCCGAATCGTATCCAGATCCACGCCACACCTCGCTCCACTACCGCTCTCGCCACAGTAGAAGCCGCGGGTTGCCGCGATATTGCGCGACACCCGCCCCAGGTTGCGCGGCCGTTACCCCGCCGAATCGAGCACCCGCGCCCTCCACGCCAAGCCGCGCAGTCCGAGACGTCTCTGTTCCAGTATCCAGCAATACCGTCTGATCAGGACATTCGCCTTAGCTGCGGCAACTAGCCGGACCCATCGGATCAGCACTCGGCCCGAGACCGATCCGGCCTGATCCGCACCCGACGGATCGGGAGGCGACCGAGCAGATTCTGGCCGAGTTGGCGCGATCCGGATCGCCGGATGGTATCGGCAAGCTCGGCGACCGGATCCTGGCCCATCTGAACCCCGATGGCCGGCTCACCGATGCCAACCACCGGGCTCGCATGCGCGGGATCACGGTGGGTCGGCAACAGCCGGACGGGATGTCACCGGTCCGTGGCGAGATCGATCCGGTGCTGCTGTAGCGACACCGGTGAGAAGCGATTTCGACGCCGCAAGCGCGAACCGACGACCATCTACGCTTCACGTGCGCCGCTTCCCAGCCGCTACTCGCGAAGCGCATCCGGTGTCCACACTTGTGTGGAATCGGTACCGCCGCGCTGCTTATTGCCCGCCCGGTCCATGATCACGAACACGACGGTCACGCAGACGACGAGGTACATCGCCGCGGTCAGGGTGATTCCGACCGGGCCGAAGAGCACGGCCCACACGCCTTCTCCGCGCGCCCAGTAGCCGATGTCGTTCAGGATGTACACGACCGGCAGCACGATCGCACAGAGCACACCCAGCGCGCGCACGTAGTCGGGGTACGTTTCCGGGCCGATGAGCACGGCAGCCCGATCCGCATACAGTGTCGCGCGACGCGCGGGATGGCCCAGATCTGCGAGTGTCGCGTATTCGGCTTGGTCCGGGACCTCACCGAGTGCGACACGAGCTTCGGTGTTAACAGCGATCGTCGCGCGTAACTTCTGCTCGACAGCACGACGATGCTGATCGGATACCCGGCGGACGACGGCGGCAACGTAGCGGTCGGTCAAGGTGGTGGTCACGATTCTCGTCCCTTTGACTCGGCGCCCGGCACGGCAATGGCATTCGACTGGGTCGGTGTGCCGTCGCGCCAATGGCTCGGACTGTGTCCAATGTTCAGGTGACGCAGATGGTTTCGGCCCCGCTCAGCTGACCTGGGTCCCACCGAAGCCGAACGCGAAGCTGTGGCCCTTGGACCGGCAGCTGAGTTCGGCACGGGAGCCGGAACCGACACAGGTGGCTCCGCCGTAGCTGATGGTGGCGTTGCCGGGATACGGGTTGGTGGAGGTCGGCGGATCGAGAGCCAAACCCGGGCTGCCCGCCATACCGTGCTGACCGAACGTCGGATGCGCGGGCAGGAACGGCAGATCGATGGCCAAATCGGTAACCGGCAGAATGCCGAACCAGCGCGCCGTGTTGGGCTGTATGTCGCACCCGACATCGCCATTCGGGTGCATCGCGCAGCTCGCCATATTTCCGTAGCTGAAATAGACCGTGTCACCGACCAGATACGGCGCGGGGTCGAGATCGGCGGCCGAGGCGACACCGCCGCTCGCCAGTGAAACCGTCGCAACGGCGACCGCGGCCCCGACAAAATAGCGCGCCTTCATTCTTCCTCCACGCAGGTATCGACTTCAGTGACGTCAGAAATACTCGAAATTGCCGATAGCACAGGCACTCTCGACGCAGCACGGAGCATGGCGTCGCGCTCGCTACCGGACACACCAGCTCAGACTTTCAGCCCTTTTCTGGTGACGTAGACGGTGTGGAACGTCCATAGCCCGGCAAGGACTACCAGCCATTGCAGGCTGCTCACCAGCGGCACCGAATCGATCGGCAGCGTGTAGGCGAGCGCGACACGCAGCAGCGCGTCCCCGGTGAAGGTGGCACCCCAGACCGCGGTCAGCACCCGCAGCTGGCTACGGAATTCGGCGTCGTCGTGCCAGCGGGCATCCCACTGCCGGTAGCCTTCCTCGCCGATCTTCACGGTGACGATCGCGCGGGAAGTGGTGCGGATGAAGGGCTGCTGGGTGCACAGAGTGGCCAAGATCCATAGGCCCAGCACGCCGAAGATCCAGCTGTCACGCACCATCAGGGTGCGGGGATCGCCGGTCACCAGCGACATCACCGCGCCCACCACGATCATGGTGAGAGTGAACAGCGCAACCGTGTCGACGCGACGCTGCCGGATCGCCTGGTAGGCGAGGAATGGCACGGTGAGCGCGGCGGGCGCGATCAGCGCCAGCCACGGATTCACCCCGGCCGCGCGCAACCCGTAGTAGCCGCCGATCGGCAGCACCAGTTCGACAATCAGCTGCCGGGCGATGAGGCGGCGCACAGCGGCGTTCTTCTGCCGCGACGTGCGATCCACCGCAGTCGATCGGTGCTGGTTCGTCTCGGCTCCGGTCGTGATCACGATTGCCTCCGTGTGGCGTAATCGAACAGGTCGGCCAGTTCGCGGGCACAGGCCTCGGTATCGAAGTCGGGGTCGACACCGGCTCGGGCAATGGCCGCCTCCCGCGCGCCCCGGATCGCCAGCACCATGAAGGTGGGATCGAAGTCGCGAAATGCCCCGGCCCGCTGGGCTTCTCGCATCCACTTCTCCTCGAACCGGGTGATCTCGGCGAGATGCCCGACCAGGCCGAACTTCTGCGGGTCGTCGGGACGGATGTTGGCGATGATGCTCGCCAGCGCCCGCTGATGTCGGGGGTACTCGCCGAGCAGTGCCAGGTTGGCCGTGAACCAGGCGCGTAGCCGAGCGGTATACCCGGTCTCGGCGTCGAGCTTGGCGACGACGAATTCCGTATTCACGCGCACGATCTCGGTGGCCACCTCGCGGATCAGATCATCCTTGCCCTCGAAGTGGTAGGAGATCATGCCGGTACTGCTCAGCCCCGCTTGCTTGGCGATCTTCGCAAACGATGCGTTCGGATACCCGACCTCGGCGATCACCTCGATCGCGGCCTCCACGATCTGCGCGCGGCGCGCGGTCTCGGTGAAGGTCCGTCCGCTTTGCTTATCCAAGCCATCAATTGCTCGCACAAGCAAAACCATAGCGCGCCTTGCTCAACCGAGCAAGAGCCGATATGGGTGAGCAAACCGCCGGGTGATGGATCAGGCTCGCTCGATACGAACGCGACCGCCCGTGCGGGCGCTACCCCGCCTTCGCGACGAGCGCCGCCTGGGCCCGAGCGACCTCGCCGCCGACCTTCTCCTCGTCGACAGTGCGCACCTCGCCATCGCGAACGACCGTGCGCCCGTTGACGATCAACGCGGCAAGCGGCGGCGCGGAGCCGAGGATCAATGCGGTCACCGGATCGTCGATGCCCGCGTGTGCGGGCGTATCGAGCCGCCACAGCGCGAGATCGGCGAGCTTACCCGGTTCGATCGAACCGATCTCGGCAGCGCGCCCGAGTAGCCGGGCCCCGCCAATGGTGGCCAGTTCCAAGGCCTTTCGCGTACTGATCGCACGTGGCCCGCCCCTGGCGCGGGCGTACAGCAGCGCGTTGCGCGGCTCCTCGATCATCGAACTGGATTCATTGCTCGCCGAACCGTCCACACCGAGTCCGACCGGCACCCCGGCCGCGACCAGATCCGCGGTGCGCGCGATACCGGCACCGATGCGGGCGTTCGAAGTGGGGCAATGTGCCACTCCGGTACCGGTTTTCGCCATGGTGGCGATGGCTTCATCATCGAGGTGGATGCCGTGCGCGTACCAGACATCCGAACCGAGCCAGCCCAGCCGCTCCAGGTACTGCGCCGGTGTGCAGCCGAATTTCGCCGCGCAGAACTCCTGCTCGTCGAGCGTCTCGGCCAGATGGGTATGCAGGCGCACTCCGAGATCGCGTGCCAGCAAAGCGGATTCACGCAATAACTCGGTCGTCACCGAGAACGGCGAACAGGGTGCGAGCGCGATCCGCAGCATCGAGTCGAACGACGGATCATGCCAGCGCGCAACGGCATCCGCGCTCGCGGCGAGAATCGCGTCGAGGGTTTCCACCACCTGCTCGGGTGGCAGCCCACCCGAGCTCTGCCCGAGATCCATCGAGCCGCGGCACGGCTGGAACCGCAATCCGACCTCGGCGGCCGCGGCGATCTCCGCGCCCAGCAGGTCGCCGCCCGCGTGCGGGAAGACGTAGTGGTGGTCGGTGGTCGTGGTGCACCCGGTGCGCGCCAGCGTCGCGAGCGCACCGGTCGCGGCGACGCGCACCGCATCCTCATCGATGCCCGCCCAGATCGGGTAGAGCGTGGTGAGCCATTCGAACAGGGTGTTGTCCGCCGCCAGACCCCGGGTGATCCATTGGTAGAGATGGTGGTGGGTATTGACCAGGCCCGGCGTGAGCAGGCAGCCACGGCCATCGATCCGGTGCACATCCGCGCCGAGATCGGGCGCGTCGCCCGCGCCTACCGCGGTGATCCGGTTGCCGAGCACCGTCACATGGCCGCGCCGGTATTCGGTGCCGTTCGGGTCGACAGTTGCCACGGCGCACCCGTCGATGACCGTCGTTGTCGTCATGCGCCTACGGTATCCATGCCGGTCCGGCTTCCGGAGCATCTTCGCGTCGCACGGTGGCGTGGATGAGTCCGTAGGGCCGATCATCGGCATGGTAGACCTCGCCGTGGTTCTCGATACCGAATCGGCCCAGGTCATAGTCGAAGTGATGCTTATTGGGTGCGGCCAGCCGGATCTCGGCCAGCACCGGATACGCCGCCAGCGCGGCCTTGCCCATCTCGAACAGCGTCTGCTGCAGGGCCTTGGAGTGCAGCGTCGCGAAGACCTCGACCATGCGCTGCCGAACTCCCGCGTACACCGCATCCCAGTCCACCCCGGTACTGTCGGCGAAGCGCCACTGCGCGACCAAGGAGGTCGCGAGCATCCGGTCGCGGGTCGGCGCCAGCACGGTGAATTCGTCGGTGAGGAAGTCGGCGAACTCCGAACCGGTCGACTTGAGGATCACCAGATCCTTCACCCCACCGATGACCCAGGCCCGCTGCTGGTCGCCCTTACCCGCGACGGTGACCGCCGCGGTCCGCACCTCGGGGCCTTGCCGCACCCAGGTGTGGTCGTGCTCGCCGCCATCGACGGTGACCCGCTGCCAGGCATATTCGTCGACCTCGATGCGCGCACTGCGCACCGGATCGATCTCATCGACGAAATGCGCGGCCAGCGCCAGTGCGTAATCCTCGATCGGCTGCAGCCCAGGCTTTTTCGCGTACGCGTACGCGGTCTGCTTCTGGGTATCGGTCGGCAGCACCTTCGACTGGTCACCGGCGACATAGGCGTCGGCGAAATCACCGCGCAGCACGGTGGATATGTTCACATCGCGGATCTCGTGGCGCGCGCCGTCCCGGTAGATCCGGACGATTCGGTTCTCCGCCTTGCCGTATCGGTTGTCCGACAGCACGATCGGCCCGGTCAGCTCCATGGCTCAGCTCCCTCGATAGGTGGAAAAGGCGAAGGGCGACAACAACAACGGGACGTGGTAGTGCCGCTCCTCGATGACAACGAAGGTGACGCAGACCTCCGGATAGAACGATTCGATCCGGCGCTGCGCGAAGTAGGAGCCGGTGTCGAACACCAGCCGATAGGTGCCGGGCGACAATTCCGCGCCGAGCGCTGCGATGCGGCCGTCGTCATCGGTGGTTCCCGAACCGAGCACCTCGGCGTCGCGATGGAGCACCACCGCGATACCGGCCGCGGGCACACCCGCGACGGCATCGAGCACATGCGTACTCAGCGTGCTCATGGCTCCACCTCGCTAGCGCTCGGTTCCGCCGCGACCGTGCCCATGGTTGGCTCGCTCACGCCGACTCCCCCAGCAGTCGGCCGAGCCTGATCCGGTTGATCTTCGCCAATTCCGTTCGCATAACCCGCCTTTCGGTCTCCGGATCATTGCCGAGCCGGGCGGTGAGCAATTCGAGCAGCTCCGCACCGGACTTACCGGCCGCGCACACCAGGTAGATGTGGCCGAACTTCTCCTCATAGGCCAGATTGCCCTCGGCGAGCCCGGCCCGCACCGCGTCCTCGGCCTCGGCCACTCCGGCCTGCTCGCGCGCCGACGCCGCGGTATCGGGCCGGGCGCCGATGCGCGGATGTCCGTCGAGCGCGCGATCGATCTCGTCCTCGGACAATTCCGCGAGCACCGCATCGGCCGCGTCGCAGACCGCGTCGATATCGGCATACGGCCGCGCGGCGACCAGCGACCGCGCCCAGACCGGCGACGAGCAACACCCGAGCACGGCCGCCACGGCCGCCGACTCCGGCAGCCCATTGAACTCCGCGAGGCCGACTCGGTCCTCTGTCATCGGACCAGCATCGAATACGACCACCCCGGTCGCCAGTCGAACGAGATAGATCACCTCCGGCGTGTCGTTTACCCGCGACCGTCGATGTCACACCATCTTTCCGTAACCCACCGGCTACACGGCCGGACTACCGTCTCGATCATGGTGGTATCCGACGGCACGGCGCCCGATCCGGTCTGCGCTGGCATCGTCCTGGCCGCGGGCGCCGGGACGCGGTACGGGATGCCCAAGGCACTGGCCGAGGGCGGCGCGTGGCTGCGGTCGGCGGTGGCGGCGCTGCGCGATGGCGGCTGCGATCCGGTGATCGTGGTACTCGGCGCGACCGGACCGGCCCCGACGGCCGTCGACCTACCCGATGGCACCGATTATGTGTGGGCCGCGGACTGGGCGACCGGCCTCGGCGCCTCCCTGCGCGCGGGCCTGCGGGCGGCCGCGGGCACGCCCGCCGATTACATCGCGATCATGCCGGTGGATACCCCCGATGTCGGCGCGGATGTCGTCGCCCGGGTCACCGCCGCCGCCTTCGCCGCGCCGACCGGCCTTGCCCGCGCTGTGTTCCACGCCACACCAGGACACCCCGTTGTCATATCCCACAAGCATTGGACCTCGGTTTATCAAGCAGCCGTAAGAGATTCCGGCGCCCGGACCTATTTGGCCGGTAATAACGATATGGTGTGCGTCACGTGCGACGATTTGGCGACAGGCGATGATCGTGACTTCCCGGCCACGCCGCACGCGTGAGCGGAGCTGAACAGATGCGCGACATCGTCGACGACCTATTGCGGGTATGGCATTCCGGCCGGACCGGCGGACTGGCCACCATCGTGCGCACTGTGGGTTCCGGACCGTTGCCGGTGGGCACATCGATCCTGATAGATGCCAATGGCGCGGTCTACGGCTCGGTATTGGGCGGCACCGTCGAGGCGACCGTGATCACTGCGGCCACCGAGGCCGCGCGCACCGGTAGACGCGGATTGCAGCGCTTCGGGGTGCCACCGGGCGAGCCGGGGCTGGACTCCGGCGGGATGGTCGATGTTTTCGTGGAGCCGTTCTCCCGCCGCGACTTTCCGGAATTCCCCACCATCGCCGCGGAAATCGCCGCGCACCGCCGGGTCACGGTATTCACCGTGGTGTGGAATCCGGACCCGGATCTGATCGGACAGCACCTGGTCACCCCGAAACGGCATGCGACCGAACTCCTCGCACTACCGGAATCCGATGTATTCGTCGCCTCGTTCCCGCCGCCGCCGCGAATGATCATCTTCGGTGCCAATGCCTTCGCCGCGGCACTCACCGTGCAGGCCAAATTGCTCGGCTACCGCGTCACCATTTGCGACTCCCGCGACACCTTCGCAACCCCCGATGCCTTTCCCGGCGCCGAGGTGGTCGTCGACTGGCCGCACCGGTATCTGAACACGCTCGCGGCGGCCGGCGAGATCGATAACAGCACCGCGATCGTCGTACTCGGACACGATCCGAAATTCGAGATCCCACTGCTCACCGTGGCGCTGCGACTACCCGAGCTGGGTTATCTGGCCGCCAACGGATCGTGGTCGGCACACACCCGGCGCATCGAAGACCTGAAGGCAGGCGGCTTCGACGACGCGACACTCGCCCGCCTGCACTCCCCCGCCGGTCTCGATATCGGGGCGCGCACCGCCGCCGAGGTCGCCGTGTCCATCACCGCCGAACTGCTTGCCGCCCGGTCTTATGAGACCGGGCAGCAGGCCACCGAAAAAGCCGATGCCATACCGGAATTCGGCGCATATTCGGCCAATGCCTCGATAGCGCTCTAGCCGCGGAGCACTACTTCAGACCGGGATTCTCCGCATACACCTCGCGCAACACCGACAGGTCGAACAGCTGGTCGGCCTTGATATCGATCTTGGCAGTGCGCAGCGCGGCGATATTCTGCTCGATCAGCTGATCGGTCATGGTCAGCAGACCATTGGCGGTCGAATCCGCCGACACCACCAGGCCGTTCTGCGCGGTCGCCTCCTTGGTCTGCTCGGAGAGATCGAGCTTCTGATCCTTGCCGTACACCTCGACCGCGAGCCGGGCGGATTCGGCCGGATTCGCGACCGCGTCCTTCCAGCCCTTGATCTCGGCGATCAGGAAGGCCTTCAGCTTGTCCCGTTCCTTATCGATGGTGGACTGCTTGACCGTCAGGGTCTCGGCGACCAGCGGCAGGTTGTAGTCGGCGAACAGGAAGTTCGTATTCTCGAATCCCTTGGCGGTCAAGGTGATCGGCTCATTGGTGACATAGCTGACCCAGCCGTCGACCTCGCCGTTGGCCAGCGGTGTCGGATCGTATTGCGCGGGCACGATGGTGACATCGCCGGGCTTCATACCGTTGGCGGTCAGCAGGGCGTTGAAGATCAGCTGGTTGGTGTCCTGCACACCGATCTTGCGGCCCTTCATGTCCTGCGGGGTCTTGATCGGCTTGGCGGCGGAGCTGACGATGCAGAACGGGTTCTTCTGATAGGTGGTCGCGACGATCTTGGCGGGCAGGCCCTCCAGGATGGCGGGCGCGGTGGTCTGCGGCGCGGAGGTGCCGAGCCAGACCTTGCCGGTGTCCAGGCCCGCCTCGACCGAGGTGCTCGCGGCGCCACCGGCGATCAGATTCACCGAGCCGAATCCGGCCTCCTTGTAGTAGCCCTTGGAATCGGCGAAGTACTCGCCCGCGAATTCGATGTTCTTCAGCCAGGACAGCTGGATCGCGACGGAACCGTACTTGGATCCGTCCGCCACCGACCCGCCGGACGAGTCTTTCGAATCATCGCCACATGCGGCCAATAGGCTCGCACCGCCTAATGCGGCGCCAGCCCGCGCGGAGTAACGAAACAGGGATCGCCGGTTCAGGTTCGGCCCGAACGAAGAGCGTTGCACGGGTGTCATGGGCCGAATCTAGGGGGATTCCGTTTCAATTTCTTTACTTTGACGTTCCGAGCGCTGATTTGCGAAAAACTAACCGGTCAGCGGCGGCCCGCCTCGGGGCCGAACCGGGCCAGGACCAGATTTTCGATGACGCCGACGATCGCGTACAACAGCACCGAGACGATGGTCACGATCACGATCGAGGCCCACAGTTTGTTGTATTGGAATGTCGGGATGGCGCGAATCAGGCTGGCCCCCAACCCGGTTCCGCTACCGAGCCACTCCCCGAGCAGCGCGCCGATCAGCGCGCCCGGTACCGAGATCCGCGCGGCCGCGAAGACCGAAGGCAATGCGGCGGGGACGGCGACCATGCGCAGTCCGGTCCAGCGGGACCCGCCGTAGGCCGCCACCAGATCCATGGCCTGACGCGGTGCGTTGCGCAGTCCGGCCATGATCATCACCAGCGCCGGGAAGAACACGACGATCGCCGCGAGCACCGTCACACCGGCCAGCCCGCGCCCGAATACCAGCACGATGATCGGCGTCAGCGCCACCAGGGGCACCGACCGCAGCAGCATGGCGACCGGCATGAACGTCTGCTCGACCACCGAGAACGAGACGAACAGCGCGGCGACCACGAGCGCCGCCAGCATGCCGACGCCGAATCCGATGGCCGCATCGCGCAGGGTGATCTGCAGATCGTCGAAGATCGCCTGCCGGGCGGCATGTGCGCCCGAGGAGTTGAACAGGTACTTCCATACGTCGGTCGGCGTCTTGCCGACCCGGCGCCCGACCTGCGGGAAGGCCTTCAGGAAGACGTACCAGATCACCAGCATCAGCAGCAGCGCGGTGATGAGGGGAAACAGGAAGCGCCCGAGACGACTCAGCACGTCGAACGTCCCGGCGGCGGCACTGCGTTGGGGCCGCGGGCTCTGCGCAACGGCCGTGGTCACTTTGTCCATCGGCGCAAGTTCGTCAGCCATGGCACTCCTCCGAACGGGCCCCGCAGCGGAGCGTGGTCTCGCACTGTGCCGCCCGTCGCGCACCCACTGGCCCGACGCGCGCCAGCTCACCGCCCGAATTCATCGTGCGACCGCCGAGCGCCAATTGTGCGCGGCTCATCTCGCCTCCTGCGCGGTCCACGGGGTGACCAATCGGGCGACCGCCGCGACGATCGCGTAGCCGAGCCCCGCGAGTGCGGCGGCGGCCAATGCCATCCCCCAGGTGCGCGGCACGTTATACGCGGTTTGGGCGGCGGTCAGTGCGACGCCGATGCCGCTGTCCACGCCGCCCAGGTACTCACCGATGATCGCGCCCAGCACGGCCGAGGGCGCGGCAATCTTCAACGCCGCGAACATATTCGGCAGCGCCGCGATCGCCTGCACCCGGTAGAGCTGTTGCCAACGACCGCCGCCATAAGCCCGCACCAGATCGAGGCTGGCGACATCGGCCGAGCGCAGTCCGGTGACGGTTCCGACCATGGTGGTGAAGAAGCAGTACATCGCCGCGAGGAAGACCGTCGGAGTGCGCCCGCCGAAGACCACCAGGATGATCGGACCGAGCGCGAGCAACGGGATGCAGTAACTGAGGATGGCCAACTGGGTGGCCAGCGGTTCGATCCACGGGATCAACACGATGAGGAACGCGAGCCCGATGGCCAGCGCATTGCCCCACACGAATCCCTTGAACGCGCCCAGCGCGGTGATCCGGAAGTTGGGGCCGTAGAGATCCCAGCCGTCGGTGTACATGGTGTGAAGGACGGTCCACGGACTGGGGATCGTGCCGCCGGCGACCTCCATCGCGGCCAGCAGCCACCACACCGCGACCAAGCCCAGGACGCCGATCAGTCCACCGATCCTTTTCATGACGCGCCTCCCGGTCGGCGGCGGCACACCACCGACGCGCGCGGCGGCTGATGTCGAGCGACCCGCTGCCACCCTGGGCGTGCGTGGGCCTGGCATCTGGTCAGGTCATGCCATCGCGGTTCTCGGTTGTCATTCATGCCCGCACCTCACGGACCGTTCCAGGCGGACGCGCTGCGATTCGCTCATGCGACACCACCCTTGCCGGACTTTCCGAACAGCAACTCCGATAGATAGTCGTGCAGCTTGTGGAATTCCGGGGTGCGCATCATCTCGGGTGTGCGGGGGCGCGGCAGGTCGATCTTCACCAACTCCAGCACCCGGCCCGGCCGCGGACTCATCACCGCGACGACATCGGAGAGGAATACCGCCTCCGCGATGCCGTGCGTGACCATCAGTGTGGTCGCGGGTTTCTCGGTCCAGATCCGCAGCAGTTCCAGATTCAGCCGCTGCCTGGTCATATCGTCGAGTGCACCGAAGGGCTCGTCGAGCAACAGCACGGTCGGCTTCACGACCAGGGCACGGGCGATCGAAACACGTTGGCGCATACCGCCGGACAGCTGCGCCGGTTTGGCCTTCTCGAAACCCTCCAGCCCGACCAGCTCGACCAGATCCGCGATCAGCCCCGGATCCGGGGAGATGCCCGCGACCTGCAAGGGCAGCTTGATATTGGATTCGACCGACCGCCACGGCAGTAGCGCCGAATCCTGGAAGGCGATGCCGAGTTCATGGCGGCTGCGCAGCTGGGCGGGGGTCTCACCGTCGATGAGCGCCTTGCCCGCGGTCGGGGTCTCCAGTCCGGCCAGGATGCGCAGCACCGTCGACTTACCGCAGCCCGACGGGCCGAGCAGGGACAGGAACGCCCCCTGTTCGGTGTGCAGATCCACCGCGTCCAGCGCCTGCACCGTCTTCCGGCCGACCCGGAACGTCTTCGTCAAACCGCTGATGTGGATGCCCGTCCCCCCGGTGGGCTCCTCGGTACCGCTCGCCGTGCTCATGACTCCAAACACTAGGAGCACGTCGTTGCACGGATATTGCGAATCGCCACCCCAGATTGCGCAATCGTTACGTGGACCGGGGCGCCGCAGTCAGGAACGCCTCACTTGTGTGGTGCTCGCTGCCCACATCGATCGACTGGCCGATCACTCGACACCGTCAATACAAAAGCGGCCCCCAATGTCGAAAAGCTGAGGGCAGCTTCGGCATTCGCGCGATACCGCTACCGGCGATCGAACCCGCCGTTTGGTACGCCAACGGTGAAGGCGTCCCCCTCGCCAGGGGTGAAGACCAGCGCCGGGCCGGTCAGGTTCTTGGAGTCACGGAGGCCGACTTTGCCCCTTCGAGGAACGCCACCTCTACGCAATCCCTGGACGGACCACTGCGGCGGCATTTGAACCGCCTCGACTGCACGGCGAACATGGGGCCTCGCAAACCTTTCTCATACCTCGCACACCGACTCGCCGCGCGAAACGCCGTCGCCCGAACGCGAAGGTATGCGTGAAAGCCCTGGTGTGGGTTTGGCTGGTGGGGGCCTGGCGAGGGGTGGGGGCATTTTGATCTGGGTGCTTCGAATTCGTTGGTTGGGATGAGATGTTGGGTGAGGCGGGTTACAGCGGGGGTGAACGCATTTGTTGCGGTGCTCGATGCCAAGGTGGATATTGCGGGGTCGGAGGTTCTTTGGCGCGAGGTTATCGGGAATGGTTTCGGGCTGGCTTCGGCTGTTGGGGGGATGCGGCGGCGGGTGTGGGCGTGGCCGGTCGGGGTTGCGGGCAATGGGCTGTTGTTCACTGTTTTTGTCGGTGGGGTCTTCAATACTCCGCAGCATCTGAATATGGCGGGGCAGGCGGGGCGGCAGTTGATGTTCATCGCGGTCAGTGGGTACGGGTGGTGGCGTTGGTATCAGTACGCTCGTACCGAAACCGGGCTCGAACACCGTGGTGTCGTGCCGCGCTGGGCCAGCGGGCGTGAACGCCTGCTGCTGGTGGCCGCGATGCTGGTAGGGACGGCCGCGTTCGCCCAGTTGTTCGCCGTGATCGGTTCCTATGGGCCGTGGGCGGAGGCCTGGATCTTCACCGGATCTGTGCTGGCGACCTACGGCATGGCACGCGGTCTCGCCGAATTCTGGCTCATCTGGATCGCCGTCGATCTCGTCGGTGTGCCATTGCTGCTGAAGGCGGGCTACTACCCGTCGGCGACCCTCTACCTGATCTATGCGGGCTTCGTCGCCTGGGGCTTCGCGGTCTGGGTGCGGACCATGCGCACGATCGCGGCACCCGTGGCCACCGAACTCGCCCCCGCCCGAAATTAGTTTCGCAACCTCCGATGAATCGGCGCCGCGGCGCCGGTATGTACCCGCACAACCCATCGGAGGAGTGCATTCACGATGAAAATGACTGTTGGGCAGCGCTGGGTACTGGCGCTGACATCACTGGCGGCACTGATGATCACGCTCGACGCGTTGGTCGTCACCACCGCATTGCCCTCGATACAGCGCGATCTGCATGCGTCGATCGCGCAGTTGGAATGGACCATCAATGCCTATAACTTGAGTTTCGCGGTATTGCTGATGGCGGGCGCCGCGCTCGGTGACCGGTACGGCCGCCGACGCGTGCTGATGGTCGGGCTGGTGCTGTTCGGCGTGGCATCGGTCGGGTGTGCGCTGGCGCCGGGCCTGGGCTGGTTGATCGCGGCGCGTGCCGCACAGGGCATCGGCGCGGCCGCGGTGCTGCCGGTGGCGATGTCACTGCTCTCGGCGGCATTCGGGCCCGAACAGCGGACACGGGCGCTCGGATTGTTCACGGCCGTCACCGGTTTGGCCACGCTCGGCGGACCACTCGTCGGCGGCGCGGTGGTGCAGGGGCTGGCCTGGCAGTGGATCTTTTGGCTGAACGTTCCGATCGGTGCGGTGCTGGTGCCGCTGATCGCGACCCGGCTGAGCGAAAGTTTCGGCGCGGCGCGCGCAGTGGACTATCGCGGTATCGCGCTGGTGAGCGTCGCGGCATTCGGACTGGTCTGGGGTCTGGTCCGGGGCAATGAATCCGGTTGGGCCAGTGGCGAAGTCGTCGGCGCATTCGCGGTGGCAGCGGTGGCGCTGGCCGGATTCGTGCGATGGGAGCTGCGTACTCCCACGCCGCTGATTCCGATGCGCTGGTTCGGATCCCGAGCGTTCTCGGCGGGCAATGCGGTGGGATTGCTGCTGTTCGCCTCGATTTTCAGCGGCGCGTTCTTCTTCACGCAGTTCCTGCAGTTGGTGCAGCACAATGGGCCGCTCGGCGCGGGTCTGCGGTTGGCGCCGTGGACCGTGACGCTGTTCCTGGTAGCACCGATCGCGGGTAAGCAGGTCAACCGATTCGGCGAGCGAGCGCTCATTGTCACCGGATTGCTCATGCAGGCCATCGGCTACGGCTGGATCGCCCTCACCGCATCCCCCGAACTGTCGTACCCCGCGCTGATTGCGCCCTTCGTGATCTCCGGTATCGGCGTATCGATGGCGATACCGGCGGCCCAGAGTGCCGTGCTCCGTGCCGTCCCGCTACCTGCCATCGGCGCTGCCTCCGGCACCTTCAATACCCTGCGCCAACTCGGCGGCGCCTTCGGCATCGCCGTGCCCGCAGCGGTTTTCGCGGCCATCGGCGGGCTGGATTCGGTGCAGGCGTTCAGCGACGGTTTCGTCGGTGCGATCGGCACCGCCGCCGCACTCGCCCTGGCCGGGGCCGGGATCGGCCTACTGATTCCCGGCGGCGCGCCGACCCCGCAGGACATCTCCGCTGATACCGCCGAGCGGCTCGGAGCAGCCTCATGACCAGCACCGATCACCGCACATCCGCGGTAGGTTATGCCCCCATGACGGCCGGTGCGGACTTCGCCGCGCGCACAGCGTCATTGCGGCCCGAGCTGCTGGCGCACTGCTATCGGATGCTCGGCTCGATCCATGATGCCGAGGATCTGGTGCAGGAGACGATGCTGCGGGCCTGGCGCTCGGCCGATCGCTATGACGAACAGCGGGCCTCGCTGCGCACCTGGCTGTACCGGATCGCCACCAATGCCTGTCTGACCGCGCTCGAACAGCGCGGCAGACGGGCACTGCCCACCGGGCTGGTCGGTCCGAGCGACACTCTGGTCACCAAGCCGCGCAAACATCCCGAAATCCCTTGGGTCGAGCCGATTCCCGATGCCCTACTCGGTACGTCGGCCGACGATCCGGCGACCGTGGTCGCCGCCCGCAGCGGCATCCGGCTGGCGTTCATCGCGGCGCTGCAATATCTGCCCGCCCGCCAGCGCGCGGTGCTGATCCTGCGAGACGTGCTCGCCTGGTCCGCCGCCGAGGTCGCCGACCTGCTCGAAACCTCCACCGCCGCCGTCAACAGCGCATTGCAGCGCGCCCGCGCCCAATTGGAGAAGGACGCCCCGATGATCGACCTGATGTCGGAATCCCTGAGCCCGGACGAACGCGCCGTGATCGATCGGTACATGTCCACCTTCGGCAATGCCGACATGGCCGAATTCGCCGAGCTGCTGCGCGATGACGTGGTGCTCGAAATGCCGCCCGCCCTGCTCTGGTTCGCCGGACGTGCGGATGTGGTCGCATTCTTCGCCGATAAATGCGGTTCGGCACCGGACCGCTGGCGCGGCATACCGACCTCGGCCAATACCCAGCCCGCCGTGGCCTACTACCTGCGCGACGACAATGACATCTACCGGGCACACTCCATCCACCTGCTCACCCTGCGCGAGGCAGCCATCGACCGGATCACCGTCTTCGTCGACACCACCCTCTTTCCGAGCTTCGGACTACCCGCGATCCTCTGAATCCGCACCCGGTCGGGATCCGCATGCATCGGTGCTTCAGGGGCTTCGCGTGCCCGCCGCATCGGCGGTTCGGTCGAACCGATAGCCGAGTTCGGCCGCGTGCCCGGCGAATTGGTACTCGGCCGAGCAGCGCGGCAAGGTGTTCCCGATCGGACTGCTCGGTTCCAGTGGCGCACAGATGTACCGGGTGACAACACCTTCGACTACGCCGGATCAAACGATGTCGACCCGAACCCCCGCCGCCCGAATCGTCGCCACCGCATCCGGATTCGCGTCCGCATCGGTGACCAGCACGTCGACCTGCTCGATGCCGCAGATGCGGGCCAGTGCCGAACGTTCGAGCTTGTCGGCGGTCGCGACGACCATTACCTGGCCCGAGCGCCGCACCATCTCGGTCGTCACCCCGGCTTCGTCGATGTGGCGGCACTGCGCACCGCCCTCGGCCGATATCGCGTTCACTCCGAGAATCAGTGCGTCCAAACGCAATTCGGCCAATGCGCGTTCGGCTAGCGGGCCGTGCAGCTCATAGGATTCGCGCCGGGCGACACCGCCGAGCACAATGGTGCGCATATGGGGTCGCAGGACCATTTCCCCAGCGATATTGAGTGCATTGGTGACGATGGTCAGCTGATCTCCGCTGGCATTCACCAGGTCGGTCCGTCCGGCCAGCGCGCGCGCCACCGCGGTGGTCGTGGTGCCGCCGTTCATCCCGACCACCGCACTCGGTTCGATAAGTCCCGCAGCGTGTTCGGCGATCCGCTGCTTGGCCGCACCGCCGCCCTGCCGGTAGCGGGCGGGTAGGTCGTAGGCGATCGACGTCGCGACGACGCCGCCGTGGGTTCGGGTCGCCAACTGCTGTTCGGCGAGTGCGGTGAAATCGCGGCGTACCGTCGCCGGTGATACCCCGAGGCGTTCGGCGGCCTCCTCGACCGAGAGCCGCCCGGAGTCGGCGAGCAGTTCCAGCAGTCGGTTCCACCGCTGCGGCCGATCCGTCGGTCCGGTCATCTCAGGCCCTCCCGGTCACGCGGGTGACCTGCCGTTTTTCCATGCACGCAAATAATCTGACCACAGGCACGCGCCGACGGTAGAGATTCGGTCGCCGTATTGCCAAGCCGGACACCCACATCACCGCGCCCGCAATCCGTCGAGCACGATCTCGACGACCCGATGCACGGCCGCCGCATACGATTCCCCCGCTCGGGTATAGATCTGCAGGGTCATCAGCGCCGCGACCTGTCCCGGCTCGATATCGGAACGCATGTCACCGTCCTGCTGCGCCTGTTCGGTCATCCGCGCAATCAGCTCGACAATCCGCCCCCGCACCTCGTGCAATCGCGGATCCGCCTGAATCTCGGCATGCAAATTGGGTTCGATCGCCGCGGCCAGCCCCCCGACCCGCCGCTGCGCACAGTCGTGCAGAAACCGCGAAAGCGCGGGCCACGCCGCACCCTCCTCGGCCAAGGCCGTGGCCGCCGACTGCGCCAGATCCGCCAGGTAGGACTGGGCGGTCTCGGCGATCAGCGCATCCCGATCGGGAAAGTGCCGGTACAGCGTGCCGACACCGACACCGGCTCGGTCGGCGATCTCCTTCATGGGCACATCGACGCCCTGCTCTCGGAACGTCACCAGCGTCGCGGCGATGATCTGGTCCCGATTGTTCCTGGCATCGGCCCTCTTCAGCGCGGCCGTGGCCCTCACCTCCCAGACTAAGTGGACGAAATCCTTCCGCTTACTGTACGCTCCTGGCTAACCGGACGAAATTCGTCCGCTTAGCCGAAAGGTGATGTCATGAACAAGACGGTGCTGATCTCCGGCGCGGGTATCGGTGGATCGACGCTGGCGTACTGGCTGGCCGAGCGCGGCTTGCACGTGACGGTGGTCGAGCGGGCCACGGGCCAGCGCTCGAGTGGAAATCCGGTCGATGTGAAGGGGCCCGCCATCGATGTGGTCGAGCGGATGGGCATCATGGCGCGCCTGCGGGCCGCGAGTTCGGCTGTGTCCCATATGAGTTTCGTCAATGCCAGCGGCCGCCGGGTCGCCCGAGTCGACCTGAAGGCATTCCAGGGATCGGCGGGCGATCGCGAAGTCGAGGTCCCCCGAGCCGATCTCGCCGCGATCCTGCTCGACGCCAGCCGCGGCAATGCCGAATTCCTTTGGGGTGACACGATCACCGGACTGAGCCAGCACGCCGACGGCGTCGATGTCACCTTCGAACACGCCGAACCCCGCCGCTTCGACTTCGTCATCGGCGCGGACGGTCTGCATTCCACGGTGCGGCGCCTGACCCTCGGCGACGAGTCCGAATTCGTCCGGCATATGGGCATTTACATCGCGACGGTGCGGATCGATGAGCCGTTCGGCAGCGACCGCGAGGTACTCATCTACAACACACCGGGACGGGCACTGTCCGTGCATCCGACGAACGGACAGGCACTGGCGGCATTCATGTTCCGGCACAGGGGCGTACCGGGATTCGACCACCGCGATAGCGAGCTGCACAAGGGGCTCGTCATCGAGGCATTCACCGATCAGGGCTGGCGCGTCCCCGAATTGCTGGATCGGGTGCGCGATACCGACGACCTCTTCTTCGATTCGGTCAGCAAGGGCGAGCTGTCGCGGTGGTCGAATGGACGCATCGCACTGCTCGGGGACGCTGCGTCCTGCGTATCCCTGTTCGGCGACGGCTCCACCCTCGCGATCGCCGGTGCGTACACCTTGGCCGAGGAACTGGCGGCCACACCCGGGGATCACGAGGCCGCATTCCGGCGCTATGAGACCCGGCACCGAGTGTTGGTCGATCCCAAACTCAACGGTGTCGCCACCGCGGCATCGATGCTCATTCCGGCGACGAAGGCCGGTATCGCACTGCGCAATACGGCGACTCGCGTCATCCCGGCGGTCACGGCGATCCGCGACAGGATGCGGCACGCCGGGTGAGGGGATCCACCCGGCGCCGATGGCAACGACGAGTAACAGCGGTCAGTATTCCCACCAGGCCGGTACCCAACGAAAGACGTCACCGGCGACCGCCACCCGGCCGACCGATGGGAACGACAGGTGAGTGGCCACCAGCGGCTCGCCGGTCGACGCCAGCTCCCGCAAAAGACGGACGCGGACGCGGGCAGCCTCCTCGGGGTCGTGTTCGAAGCCGTTGTACCACTCGGGGCTGTCGAACCCGACCGCGAACACGGCGTCGCCGGCGAACGTCAGCCGGTCGCCGCCGGACGCCAAGCGGACCACGCTGTGCCCGGGGGTGTGGCCGCCGGTGCGACTGACGAGCACTCCCGGCGCCACCTCGTACTCCGCCTCGAACGGCCGCAGCTGGCTGCGATAGTCGTCCAAGAACCGCGAGGCGGCCGACCGAAGCGCGTCCACCACCGGCGGCGGAATGGAGGTGCGGGAGAAATCGGGCGATGCCCAGAACTCGGCCTCGGCGGCCGCCAGGTGGACCCGCAGGTCCGGACGCAGCCGACTCCTCAGTCCATCGGCGAGCAGCCCGCCGACATGATCCATGTGCAAGTGGGTGAGCACCACGTCGGTCACGGATGCGGGAGCGATGCCGGCGGCCTCCAGTCGCATGGCCAACTGCCCGGCCCGCGGGAAGTCCGGGTACTCCATCCCCAACCCAGAGTCGATGAGTATGGTCCGACCGCCGCTACGCACCACGACCACGTTCAGCGGCCACTCGAGCACGTCCGGCGGCAGGAACATGTCGTCCAGCCAGGCCCCCAGGTCGGCCGGGTCGGCGTTGGTGGCCAACGTCGTGGCCGATATCGGTAGCACCCCATCGCTGATCACCAGCACTTCGATCTCGCCGACCCGCAGCGCGTAGCGCGACGGAACCAACTCGTCGGGCCCCTGACTACCAAGGAGTGCGGTGTTGTCCAAGCTCATATTCGTCTCCTGTCGGATTCATACGCGGACGGGAAGGGCCGAAATGTCGGCCGCATGATGAGCAACGATCGGAGAGAGATTCACACGCATAGAACGCAACGTGACGTCGTAGCAAACGTACAGCACACCCACGCACCATCACCAACATGACGGCAGGCAGACGCCTACCTGCATATCGGCTCGGGCCACGCCTGATCCAGCTGCGCCTGGATGAAGTAGCGGCAGCTACGCAACCCGTCAGCCAACCCGCATAGCCGCGTAGCGACCACGCGAAAATGCTTGACCCACAACTAAATACAGGAGAAACAATTCAACAGCGCGCCGATTCAGGTCAGCGCGAGACCGGAATTCACGAAATACGCGATCTCCTCGCATATTTCATCCAGCGATACCTCGGCATCGGGGTGGGTGGTCCGCACCAACTCCTGGGCCAGCGAATTCGCCGCGCCGATCACCGCGATCGCGAACAGATCGAAGCGCCGCGGCTTGGTCTCGCCACGCTCGACAGCGCGTTCGGCCTCGCTGATCAGCAGCGATGACAGCAGACGGCGCTGCTGCCCACGCCACTGCTCCACCGCCGAACTGACACCGACCACCTCGACATAGCACACCCGCGCCGTCCGCTGATCCGCACAGGTCACCTCGAGATAGGCACGGAAACCGTCGACAACCCGGCTGGAAAGCGGTTGCCCCGCCGTCTTCGCCATACTGTCCAACGCCAGTTCGAGCGCATGCGAGGTAATGCGATTGACCAGTGCGATCAATAATGCCTCGCGGCTGCCCATATCCTCATAGAAACTGCGCGTGGAGACATTCGCGACGGTACACAGCCGCTCGATCGAGGTGGCCGCATAGCCCTGGGTGCCGAATAATTCGAGCGCGGCATCGATGAGTCGCGCCTGCCGCTGGGCCACCCGCTGCTCCTTGGACAGCCCGCCGTAGCTGCGGCCCTCCCTGGGGTCGTCATCCTGCCGTGCCACGAATTCGATGCTACCGGGTGGAAGTGCCCGCACCGGTCCGCGGACTTTCGGACGAGCGCTACTTCCGCGTGGCTCGCAACCGAAAAGGCGGGTGGCACATGGCCACCCGCCGCTCCCGGGCGATTACTTGACGCTGCCCGCGGTCAGTCCCGCGACCAAGCGCTTCTCGATGAATGCGAACAGGATGACCACCGGAACGATGCCCACGGTCGAGATGGAGAAGACGTACTGCCAGGCCGTGTCGTACTGTCCGACGAATTTGGTCAGTGCCACCGACAGCGGCTGATTCTCCGGAGTGGTCAACACCACCAAGCTGGCCGCGAACTCGTTCCAGCAGGCCACCACCACGAAGATCGTCGCGGTGACAATGCCCGGCCACACCAGCGGCAGACTCACCCGGACCAGGATCTGCCACCGACTCAGACCGTCGAGCTTCGCGGCCTCCTCGATCTCCACCGGAACGGCGGCGAAGAAGCTGTGCAGGATCCACACCGCGAACGAGAGGTTGAATGCCGCGTTCACCAGGATCATCGCCAGCCAGGTGTCATTGATGCCGAGGGTGAAGAACTCCCGGATCAGGCCGGTCACCAGCACGGTCGGCTGCAGCATCTGGGTGACAAGTACCAGCGCGAGGAATATCGCCCGGCCCGGAAACTTGTGCCGCGCGGTGTAATACGCGGCCGGTATCGCGACGACCAGCACCAGCACGGTGGCACATACCGAGATGACGATCGTGCTCACCAGATTGAACGGCAGCGGCGTCTCCGGGGTGTCCCACATGGTGGCGTAGTTGTCCGGATGCCACGTCTCGGGCAGATAGGTCGGTGGGATGCGCAGGATTTCGGCGCGACTCTTCAGCGAGCCGAGCACCATCACCACGAACGGGGTCAGGAAGATGACCGCCAGCACCACCCCGACCGCGGTGAGTTCCCAGCGCCGCCGCCGCGCCCGCCCGTTCGGCGCCTCGACAACCGTGGTGTCCGGCGGGATTTCCACACCGTCGATGTGTATATCCGCCTGCGTGGTCATCGGCGCACCTCGCCTCGGTAGGTACTCATCGGTCCTGGGTAGGCGTACATCAATCCACCTGCTGCGTCGGCTTGATGATCTTCACGTAGATCGCGATGATGACCACGATCAGCACGAAGTTGAGCACGCTCATGGCGGCGGCGGTATCGAGCTGTTGATTCTGCCGAATCAGCTTGAAGGTCAACGTCGTTGTCGTATCCGCACCGAAGCCCGCGATGCCGCCGGTGATCACCTGCAGAATGGGCAGCGAGTTGAACACATTGATGATGTTGATAATGGTCGCCACCGCGATCGCCGGACGCAGCTGCGGCAGGGTGAGATACCGGTAGCGCTGCCAGGCGGTGGCGCCGTCGACCCGGCCCGCCTCCTCGATCTCGGCCGGAATCGATTGCAGCCCAGCCAGAATCGTGTAGGTGGTGAACGGAATCGAGACGAAGCACGCGACGCCGATCGCCACCAGGAATGCGGGCGTCGGCTGTTTGGTGAAGCCGTAGCCGCGATCCAGCAGCCCGATATCGACCAGAAACCGGTTGGCGATGCCGACATCCGGATCGAGCATGTAATAGAAGATGGTCGTCGTCATGACCACCGAGGCCGCCCACGGCACCAGGATCGCCATGCGCACCGCGGTGCGTCCCGGGAAGTCCTTGTTCAGGAACTGCGCCAGGCCCGCCGAGAGCACCAGGGTGATCAGCACGACGCTGACCACCCAGACCACGGTGTGCGCCAATACCGATCCCAATTCGCTGATATCGAACAGGTTTCGGTAATTGGCCAGCCCGGCCGGACCGCGGTCCTGACCGTAGGCGCTCAGATCCCGGGTGCTGGTCCAGACCATATAGCCGACCGGGAACGCGACAATGGCCGCGATCAGCACCAGGGCGGGCCCGATCCACGGGGCCGCCCGCAGCGTCGAATTCTTCGCTATCCGCACCCGAACCGCTCCGCCCGATTCCCGGCCCGCCCGGGGCCCTGCGTGGTCAAGCGCCCCACGCTACTTCGTTGCTTCCTGAATACGCTGCAACACCTGGCTCGGGTCCGCACCTTGCGCGATGGTGCCCATCTGCTGATGCATGGCACCCTGCGCCGCGGCCCACTTCGGGTTGTTGCTCGGATAGAACTTGGCCACCGGCAGGGTCGCCGCGAAGGCCTTGGTCACCGGGTCATCGGCGAGCACCGTGGTGGCACTGGTGGTGATCGGGATGAAGTGCTCGTTCTTGACGAAGTTCGCGTACACATTCGCCGAGTAGAAGAAGTCGAGGAACTTCTTGATCGTCTCGGCCTTCTTGCCGTCCTTCTTGAAGGCCATCAGGTGATCGGCCACACCGAGGGTGACCGGCGCGCCGTCCTTGGTCGGCGAGGGCGCGGTGGCGTACTTCAGACCCGGGTTCTTATCCGCGATCTGGGCGATGGTCGGCGGCAGACCCTCGATCATGCCGATCTTGCCCTGGATGAAGGAATTGATGACGTCCTTGCGGTTGGTCGCACCTGGATTCGGCTGGGTGACCCCCGCGTCGATGATCTCGCGCATGGCCTTGACCCCCTCCAGATTCTGCGGGGTGTCGACGGTGATCTTGTCGCCCTCGGACCAGTTACCGCCCGCCCCGAAGGTCCACAGCGAGGTCTCGGCCTGCGATTCCTCACTGCCCAGCGGCAGGCCGTAGCCGGAGACGCCGCCGCCGAGCGCCTGGATCTTCCTGGCGGCATCGGTCAGTTCGGCCCAGGTCTTGGGCGGCGTGGCCACCCCGGCCTTGGCGAAGAGGTCGGTGTTGTAGAACAGGGTGCGGGTCGAGGCGAACAGCGGCATGGCGAACTGCGTGCCGTTCAACGAGGCGTTCTTCGCGAAGCCGGGCTGCACATCCGAGAGCACGTTCGGCGAGACCACCTCGGAGGCGGGGTAGAGCATGCCGTCACCGGCGAAGCTGGCATACGCGTCGATATTCAGCAGGTCCGGGGTGGTGGAGGTGGACTGCAGCTTGGTCTTCACCACATCGTTGATCGAATCCCACGACTCCAGTTGCAGTTTCACCTTGTAGTCCGGGTTCTGCTTCTGGAAGTCATCGATGATGCGGTCCCACAGCGCCTTCGTGCCGTTGGCGCCGTCGCTGTAACTGGGGGCGAGGAAGTTGATCGTCTTTTCCGAGTCGGCCGAGTCTTTGGAGCCGAAGCCGCAGGAGGAGACGGCGAGCGCGAGGCCGGTCACCATCGCGATCCCCGCGAGTACGCCGTGGAGTGGTCTTTTCACGAGCAGAACCTTTCAAATTTTCACTCCGGGCGTCACTGGAGCGCCGATGATGGAGCGAACGAATCGACTGTCCAACAATGTAGACCTCATAGTGATCACATGTGACTGATTCGCTCGTAAATTTGACATGAACGATCACATGGGGCGATTCTGTTGTCGTGCCGATTTCCGCTCACCCCACACCCGTGACTCATCTGGCCGCCGAAGTCGCCACCCAGCCCGACGACTGGGTCCGCGCCGAGACCATCGCCGCCCAATACCGCGCCGTACTGCCCCAACCGGGCGAGCGTGTCGCCGTTATCGGTTGCGGCACTTCGCTGTTCATGTCCCGCGCCATCGCGTCACTGCGCGAGGACGCGGGACAGGGCCTGACCGACGCCTGGCCTGCCAGCGAGGTCCGTAGCGGTCGCGACTACGACCGCTACCTCGTCATCTGCCGCTCCGGCACCACCACCGAGGTGGTCAATGCCATGCGGGAGATCCCGGAAGCCATTCCGCGCACCGTCATCTGCAGCAGTCCGGGCACTGCGGTACTCGACCTCGGCGATCCGATCCTGATCGAGGAGGTCGACGAACTGTCGGTGGTGCAGACCCGCTTCGCCACCACCACACTGGCCATCCTGCGCTGGCACCTGGGCGAGGACCTGCGTCCGGCCATCGAGCAGGCGCGCGCCGTACTGGCCGAAGACCCGGCGCAGGCATTGGCCGCGGTGCGCCGTGCCGAGCAGATCAGCTTCGTCGGGATGGGCTTCGCGGCCGCGATCGCCGAGGAGGCGGGGCTCAAACTGCGCGAATCCTGCCAATCCTGGACCGAGTCCTACCTGCAGACCGAATACCGGCACGGACCGATCAGCATCTCCGCGCCGGGCCGGGCCGTGTGGGCCTTCGGGCCGCTGGTCCCGAATTTCGCGGCCGATGTCGCCGTCACCGGGGCCACCTTCGAACACCGCGATATCGACCCGATGGCCGATCTGGTCCGCGTCCATCAGCTCTGCGTGCTGCGCGCCGCCGACCAGGGTCTGGATCCGGACCATCCGCGCAACCTCAACCGTTCCGTCGTGCTGGATCAGTGATCGGCCGGTAACGGAACTACTGTGCCGAAGATGGGAACCGAACAGCCCCCGACCACCGTGCACCGCGACGATCTCGCGGACCGCACGGACGCGGTGCGCTCGGCGGTGCCGGACGCCGCAGCGGCGCCGGGACCGGTTGCGGTACCGCCGCAACCGGTCCCGGTGTTGGGCGAGGATCTGCTGGTGCTCGGTCTCGATGTCGGCGGCACCACCATGAAGGGCGAGATCACCGACGCCTCCGGCACGGCGCTGGCCGCCGGCGTGGTGGCCACACCGCAGGGTGAGGCGGCCTTCGAAACCATGGGCGCCCTCGGCGATCAGCTGTTGGCCGAGCTGAGCGCTGACCAGCGCGACCGGGTCGCGCGCGCGGCCGTACTACTGCCCGGCATCGTCGACCCGGTCCGCTCGATCGCGGTATTCAGCAGCAATGTCGGCTGGCGTGATGTGCATATCGGCGACCGATTCATCCGCCGCTGGGGCATGCCGGTGCTGATCGAACACGATGTCGCGGTGGCCGGATGGGCCGAATGGCGCTATGGCGCCGGGCGTGGCCACGACGATGTCTGCGTGGTCATTCTGGGCACCGGCATCAGCGGCACCCTCTCCGTCGGCGGCCACCTGGTACGCAGCGGCTACGGGCAGACCGGTGAGTACGGCCATATTCCGGTTCGGCATGCGGACGGATTGCGTTGTCCCTGCGGCAATATCGGCTGCGTGGAAACCGTCGCATCGGGTGCGGCCATCGCCCGCGCCTATGCGCAGCGCACCGGACACGAAACGGCGAGCGCGGCCGATGTCTTCGCACTGCTCGATACCGATTCCGATGCCAAAGCCGTTGTCGGCGAGGCGATCAGCGCGCTGGCCGACGGACTGCTCGGCCTCATCCACGCGGCCTGTCCGGAACTGATCATCCTCGGCGGCGGACTGGCCGGCGCCGGACCCGCCCTCACCGAACCACTGCAGCACACCATTGCCGAACGCCTGCGCGTGGTACCGGCACCGCGGGTGCTGCTCGGTGAATTCGGCGCTCGGGCGGGACTGATGGGTGCGGCCCTGTTCGCCAGGTCCGGAGCCCTGACGTGACCAGCGTCGAGACGGGCGCCGGTGGCCGCACGACGCTCGAGATCCGCGGACGGATCGTATCGGCGAGCTCGAGTTTCGACGACGGCGTGGTGTCCGTGCGAGCCGGGCGGATCGACCGCGTGTCATCACTCGCGGACTGGGTTGCCGCGCATCCGGATTCGAGCGTGCCACCGTTTTCGGGCACCGTGCTGCCCGGCCTTGTCGACATACACAACCACGGCGGATTCGGACATCGGTTCGACACCGTCGACGCCGATGAGGCGCGCTCGGCTGCCGAGTTCCACCACGCGCATGGATCGACAACGGTGCTGGCCAGCGTGGTCACCGGCGCCGCAGCGGATATGGTCGCGCAGGTCGCTGCGCTGCGCGCACTGGCCATCGACGGCACCATCGGCGGAATCCATGCCGAGGGGCCGTTTCTGGCGGCGGCGCGATGTGGCGCGCAGGATCCGCGCTATCTGCGCGATCCCGATCTCGAACTGACCGATCGACTGCTCGCGGCCGCCGACGGTGAGCTGCGGGTAATGACGCTCGCACCGGAGCTGCCCGGATTCGACAAGGTGGCCCAACGTCTTTCCGATAGCGGCGTGGTGGTGTCGCTGGGCCACAGCGATACCGACTTCACCCGCTTCCAGCAGGCCATGCGCCCCAACGGCTTCGGCAGTCTGGTCACCCACCTGGCGAACGGTATGCCGCCGCTGCACCACCGCGAGCCCGGTCCGGTGGCCGCGGCACTGGTCGCCGCGGCGCGACGGCAGGCGGTCGTCGAATTGATCGGCGACGGTGTGCACATCGACCCCGGTTTCGGCGCATTGGTTTTCGCGACCGCACCCGGACAGGTCGCACTGATCACCGACGCGATGCAGGCCGCGGGCATGCCCGATGGCGAATATCGGCTCGGCCCGCAGATTGTCCGGGTCAGCAATGGTGTGGCCCGGGTGTCCAATGGATCCATCGCGGGCGGCACCGCTCACCTCCTGAAATGCCTCACCTGGGCGGTCGGCGCCTGCGGTGTGCCACTGCGCGATGCTGTGATCGCCGCCACAGCGGTACCCGCCGATGCGGCGGGACTGACCGAGGTGGGCGACCTCCGTACCGACCTGCTCGCCGACCTGGTGATAGTTGATGACAATCTCCAGTTGCGCCGGGTGCTCAGACGTGGACAGTGGTTGACGTGATCCTCACCGTGACAATGAATCCCGCCTATGACATGACCTACCGCGTAGAGCATTTCGAACGCGGCCAGGCACATCGGGTCCGCTCGGTCGAACAGCGGATCGGCGGGAAGGGCATCAATGTGACGCGCGTGCTCAATCAGCTCGGAAAATACGCTCGGGCAACGGGCTTTTCCGACCACGCCTTCGCGGCCGCCGCCGAACTGGAGATGCCGGTCGATTTCGTGCACGCACTGCCCTGGGTCCGACGCACGGTGGTGATCAGCGAGTCCGGCGACGGCACCGCGACCGCGTTGTGGGAGCCGGGCGCGCGGGTGTCGAATCCGCATGCCGCCGAACAGCTCTCGGTCCGGGTGTCCGGCATGCTCCCGGATATCAACGGCCTGGTCATCTCCGGATCACTGCCGGGCGGCATCGTGCCCGGCCTGCCCGCGGAAATCGCGCGCACCGCCATTACCGCGGGCGTGCCGACCATCTGTGATGTCGACGGCGAAGCACTGCGCCTGGCCGCCCAGGTCCCCGGCATCATCCTGATGCCGAATACCGAAGAGCTGGAACGTCTCACCGGACGCGTTCCGGTGACCCCGGATGAGATCGCCACGGCCGCACAGCCGCTCATCGAACGCGGCGTGCGCGCCATTATCGCCACCCGCGGCGCGGAGGGCATGGTGGTGGTCACCGCCGAGGGCGCGTGGTCGGCCGTACTACCCGAACCGCTCGCCGGAAATCCCACCGGTGCGGGCGATGCCGCGACCGCCGCGGTCATCGCGGCCCTCTCCGATGCGGATGGCCTGCCGGACTGGTCGGCCATCCTCGTCGATGCCGTGGCCACCTCCGCCGCCGCGGTCGTCATTCCGGTCGCGGGTGAGATCGACCGCTGCCTGCGCGCCCGCATCGCCCCCACGGTGGTCGTCGAACGACTAACCACCCCGCAGGAGAAATCCGCATGACCGCCAGACCCGTCCCGGACCTGATCACCGCCGCCCGTCCCGGCGGCCTCGGCGCCTTCAATGTGATCACCCTCGAGCATGCCGAGGCCATCGCGGCGGCCGCCGAAGCGGCGAAACGGCCAGTGCTGCTCCAGCTTTCGGAGAATACGGTGCACTACCACGGCGCGCTGGCCCCGATCGCACTCGCCTGCCTGCGCATCGCCGCCGACAGCACCGCCGATATCGCCGTACACCTGGACCACGCCACCTCGTTCGAACTCATCCGCACCGCGGTCGAACTCGGCATCCGCTCGGTCATGTACGACGGCTCCACCCTCGACTACGCCGAAAACGTCTCCGCCACCGCCGATATCACGCGCTGGTGTCATGACCGCGAGGTCTTCGTCGAGGCCGAACTCGGCGAGGTGGGCGGTAAAGACGGCGCGCACGCGCCCGGGGCGCGCACCGATCCGGACGAGGCGGTCGAATTCGTCGCCACCACCGGCGTGGACGCCCTGGCCGTCGCGGTCGGCTCCTCGCACGCCATGCATACCCGCACCGCCGAATTGGATAATGACCTGATCGCCCGGCTGGCCGCGAAGGTGCCCGTCCCGCTGGTACTGCACGGCTCCTCCGGGGTCCCCGACGCGGGACTGCGCGCCGCCGTCGAGCACGGTATGACCAAAATCAATATCGCCACCCGGCTGAATGTCCTTGCCACGGACGCGATTCGGACCACCTTCGCCGACCGCCCCGCGGTCGTCGATCCGCGCAAGTACCTCGAACCCGCACGCGCAGCGATCCGGTCAGAGGTCGAGCATCTGCTGCGCGTGCTCGCCGGATAGACCTCGCCATCCGGGGGAAGTACGGGCAGCCATCGGCGATCAGTAATGATAGGCTGAATTGCTCTTAGTTTAGCTAAAGGTTTGCTGTCCGTTCGAGCTGTATCACCTGATGAAGGAATAACAACTCCATGGCTGTCATCCTGCAATCAGGAGAACAGCGCGCTGCCGGTGTGGGGACGCAGCAGAAAGCCCCGCACAAGTTATCGCTCAGTGCCGCAGTCGTATTCGCATCCCTGTCCATCGGCGCCTGGCTGGTCTTTCTACGGCCGAACTGGCAGATGTACTGGCACCAAGTAGATCTACAGGTCTATATGTGGGGCGGTACCGTCGCGGCGACGCATCCGACGTTGCTGTACGACGGCCGCGGCCCGCTCGGCCTCCCCTTCCTCTACCCCGTATTCGCCGCGTGGATCTGTGCCGAACTCTCCCGCTTCCCGATCAACTACATCGGGACCGGCGTCACGATACTGACCATGGCGTCGCTGTTCGTGAGCGTGTGGAGCGCCGCGAGACTGCAGCAACTCCGGCGCGGGCCGGGTTTGCTCGCGATATCCATCGCCGTCACCGGGGCCGCGATCTGGTTGGAGCCGGTCCAGCAGACCTTTCGATTCGGACAGCTCAGCGCGATCCTCATGGCACTGGTGCTGGCGGATCTGGCCATCCCCAAACAGAGCCGGTATCGGGGCATCCTCATCGGCATCGCGACGGGGTTGAAGCTGACACCCGCGGTCTTCATCGTCTACCTGTTCATCACCCGCCAGTACCGTGCCGCCGCAACGGCCGCCGCGACCTTCGCCGCGACGGTCGCGATCGGCTTCTGGTACCGGCCGACCCAGGCGCTGCAGTTCTGGACGACGACCACGACCTCGCAGAACCGAATCGGCTTCGCCTATGTGCAGAACCAGTCGATCAATGGCATGTTCGGCCGTCTGGAATGGTCGACCTGGGATGACACCACATCCTCGTTCGTCTGCGCCGGTCTGCTCGCACTCGCCGGAATCGCGGCGGCGCGCATCGCCCACCTGCGCGGTGACGAATTGCTCGGCGCACTGCTCGCGGCCACGGTCATGCTGCTGGTCTCGCCGATTTCCTGGACCCACTACTGGGTGTGGATCGTGCCCGCGCTGCTGTGGGTGATCCACGCGCTACGCCATCGCCCGCTCGCCATTCGGATCGGCATTCCCGCGGTCATCTATCTGTTCGTCTTCGCGTGGCCGCTACAGGTCGATCGGGTCGGATCATGGGATCCGGAACTGCCGCTGCTGCCACAGGGGCTGATCTGGCTGGTACCGCAGACCGAAGGCCGGGAATTCCGTTGGACGCCATGGCAATTCCTGCTCGGTGATTCGTACACCCTGCTCGCCACCATCGCGCTCGTCGCCGCGATCGTCTGGCTGCTCCCGCTGAAGCCGCGGCCACCGCAAGCCTCCGACGAGGTTGTTGCGGACCGGCGGCGCGAGCGAGGGATCGACACCGCCGGTCAGCGGCGAGACGGTCCGAGCAGTGAACCGCCAGGGTCGAGCGAATTGGAAGCCGTGGGGTAGAGCTCTGTCCGCGGAGCCCGCTTCCGTTCGTCGACATCGTCATACTGCTCGGACAACCTCGAGAATATTGGCGTTCCAGCTGTGAATCGCCTGGGAAATGGTCAGTTGGCGCTGCCAGTGGACGGGATGGCCCGGCGCTGCCGCTCGCATTCCTCATGGTTGGCATCGAGGCGGTCGGGCCCCTGCACGCTGCAACCCTGTCGGTTGTATCCCGCCGCGTCACGGCCCCAACGGTCGTAACCCCACAGGTCATAGCCGCTGCGGTCGTAGCCGAACCGGTCCCGCCCCGCGCGGTCGTAGCCCCATGTGTCGTACCCGCTGCGGTCGTAGCCGAACCGGTCGCGGCCCGAGCGGTCATAACCCGAGTGGTCGAAACCGGAGCGGTCGTAGCCGTCGGGACCATAGCCGTCGGGACCATAGCCGTCGGGACCATAGCCGTCCGGGCCGAAGACGTCGGGCGGCGGGGTCGGCAGCGGAGTCGGGCTCGGTGTGGCGGGCTGTGTCGGCGCGGGCTGTGTCGGCGCGGGTTGAGTCGGCGCGGGTTGAGTCGGCGCGGGTTGAGTCGGCGCGGGTTGGGTCGGCGCGGGTTGGGTCGGCGCCGGAGCCTGAGTGGGAATCGGAGCCTGGGTGGGAATCGGGGCGGGAGTCGGGGCCGCCGTTGGGGCGCCGGTGTCCGGGGTTGCGAACGCGGGCGCGATTGCCGCCGCGGGAGCGAGTGCCAATGTTGCGGCGACAACGGTCTGCATCAGCATCCGTTGGACCGTGCGTGAACTCCTCGTCCACCGCACCATGATCGACCTCCTTCTCGAATCGGAGCGCGCCGTCGCGCTCCGACCGGACTATCGGTCGATCGTCCGATTTTGCTACGGCATGGGGCCTATGCCACAGCGAATGTCGTTCCACCCGAAGGGAACTCGATGATGACAGGCACTATTGCGCCGCCGCATCAGGGATTCGGGAACCGGTCGCGCATGGGCATCGAACAGCGAGTGCACCTGGGCGGCAACGGATTCCGACGGCATACTATTGGTGCTCTCGGTGATCATCTCCAGGTAGTGGCGTCGCCAGCGGCCAGCCACCAGCCGCCAGATGTGAAGCGACCCTCGCGATATCGTGCGCGTTCGGCTGTTCCATCGCCATCCGCGCGATCGCCGCTTCGATATCGGCGTGGCTGATCTGGCTGTCCGGGTTGGAGTCCACCAACTCCTCGGCGATCGCGACCACCTCGTAATCGGTCAGATGACGATGCAGCACCGCGAAGAGGGCGACATAGTCCGATCGCGGAATCCCCTGCGGATATCCGGCCCGCAGCCAGCCGATGACCCGGCCGAGCAGATTCGGCCGAACCTGAGCGGATTTCGCTGGATCGGTCACGATGCACCTCTTCCTACTGTCCGAACAGATGAATTCCGAGTTCAGCGGCCAGGAACGCCTTCGCGGTGTAAAGAATTCCGGTGACAATCGCGGCGACGATCAGCGCGAAGCAGGCGTACGCACCGGCCAGCGCGCGGTAATTGCGCCGGGCGGCATGGCCGTCAGCGGACACCGCATCGGCGACCGACCAGAGCCGCACCCCAACGGCGAACACGATCGGCAGACCCGCGCCGAGCAGCAGACCCGCGAGAGTCACCTGCCACAGCGCGTTCAGATTGGTGATGAGTGTGTGCACGGTGCGCCTCCTCAGACCTGAGCCGAACGGCTGTTCGATGCGTCGGTCTTCCTGGGGGACGATCCGGCGGGCGGCGACAATCGATCGGCGGTCACGTATGGCCCATCCCCCGCGACCGACGCGGCTCCGGTCTCGGTGTCCTTCGCAAGCCCCGCAGCAGCATCGGGCGTGTCGGCCTCGGGCGCTCCGCCGGGCCACTCGTTGACATTGCCGGTGTGCACCGGATCGCGCCGCGATCGCAGATACATCAGCACCGACAGCGCGATCAGCAGTGCGAACACCACCAGCACGCCGGGCAGCCCGCCGATGAGATGGGCGATGACCCAGCACACCGCACCGGCGACGCCCGCGAGCGGCAGCGTCAGCAGCCAGGCGACGGTCATCCGGCCCATCACACTCCAGCGCACCTCCGCACCCTTGCCGAGCCCGGTGCCGAGGATCGATCCGGTCGCGGTCTGCGTGGTCGACAGCGGCAGCCCGAAGTGGGCGGAGGTGAGGATGATGGCGGCGGAGGAGGATTCGGCGGCCAGCCCCTGCGGCGAATCGATCTCGACCAGCCCCTTGCCGAGGGTGCGGATTATCCGCCAGCCACCGAGATAGGTGCCCGCCGCGATGGCGGCGGCGCAGGCCGCCATCACCCACAGCGGCATCTCGTCGTTCTTGTTCAGCGTGCCGTGCGCGACCAGGGCGAGGAAGATGACGCCCATCGTCTTCTGCGCGTCATTGGTGCCGTGCGCCAGCGAGACCAGCGCGGCCGAGCCGATCTGCCCCCAGCGGAAACCCTCGTTGACCTTGTCGGGATCCGAACTCCTGGTGATCCGGTAGACGCTCCACGTCCCGATGGCGGAGACCAGCGCGGCCACGATCGGTGCGAGCAGGGCCGGCAGCACGATCTTGGTCAGCACACCGTCCGCGCCGTGCGCCCAGATCACCCCGCCCCAGCCCAGTGCGACGACGGTGGCACCGATGAGGCCGCCGAACAGCGCGTGCGAGGAACTCGACGGCAGGCCGAACAGCCAGGTCAGCAGATTCCACAGGATGCCGCCGACCAGACCGGCGAACACGATGATCAGCAGCGCCTCACCCTGGACGGCGTCGAGCCGGACAATGCCCTTGGCCACCGTCGCGGCGACCGCCACGGACAGGAAAGCGCCGATCAGATTGAGAACCGCGGATACGGCGACAGCGACTCGTGGTCGCAGTGCACCGGTGGCGATGGAAGTCGCCATCGCATTGGCCGTGTCGTGGAAGCCGTTGGTGAAGTCGAATGCGAGTGCCGTGACAATGACGATCAGGAGTACCAGAAGATCCGCGGTCACCCCTCCAGTGTGCGGCACTCGCGATCAAGATTGCCACGCGGTTGCCGCCTATCGGGACCGATTCCGGGTCGGCTACCGTGGAGCCGGTCTCTACCCGCCGGAGGCCGAGAAGCCGACCGCCATCGGCGTATCAGCATGAACCCTGGAACCGAACCCCCGCGGTCCGCACAATGATTCGGACGGGCCCGATCACGGCAGCAGCGCGCGAACGGTTTCGATGGTGTCGACATCGGCCGCGGTCTTGTCCGGGCGATACCGGACGACGCGGGCGAAGCGCAGGGCGACGCCGCCCGGATAGCGCGGACTCACCTGGACGCCGTCGAGGGCGATTTCGACCACGAGCTCGGGCCAGAGGTAGACCGTGTATTCATCGCGGGCGCGCTCGTGGCGCGGGAATTCGGCGGTCTGCCATTGCAGGAGTGCGTCGGTGAGGCCCTTGAAGGTCTTGCCGACCATGACCGGGTCGCCGGTTTCCGGATCGCGCGCGCCGAGATGCAGATTCGACAGGTATCCGGTGCGCCGTCCATATCCCCACTCGGCGCCGAGTACCAGCAGGTCGAGGGTGTGCGTCGGCTTGATCTTCTGCCAGGCCCGGCCACGGCGGCCGGCGGCGTAGGGCGCGTTCAGTGACTTGATCATCACGCCCTCGTGCCCGGCGGCCAGCGCACCGTCGAAGTATTCGGCGGCGGCCTCCGCATCGGGCCGGATCAGCGCCGGGATGCTGTGCGCGGCCGCCACCTTGGTCAGTGCCGTGCGGCGCTCGAACAGCGGGGCGTCGAGCAGGTCCTCGCCATCCAGATGCAGGCAGTCGAAGAAGTACGGGTGCAGCAGCAGTTCCCTGGTCGAGCTGACCTCGGCGAAGCGGCTCATCGTCTCCTGGAACGGACGCGGCCGCCCGGAGTCGGTGAGCGCCAACGTTTCTCCGTCCAGCACCACGCTCGTGCAATCGAGCCGGGCGACCAGGTCGACCAGTTCCGGCACACTCGCGGTGATATCGCGCAGTGTCCTGGTGAACACCCAGACCCGCGAATTCTGGCGATGCACCTGGATGCGCGCGCCGTCGAGTTTGTGCTCGACGCTCACCTCGTCGCCGAATTCGGCCAGCACTTCGTCCAGCGACGCACCGGGCGCGGCGAGCATGGGCTGGATCGGACGGCCGACCTCGAGCCGGAACTCGCTCAGCGCATCGACTCCACCGGTCAGCGCGGCGACGGCCGTGACGGGTAGCTGTCCGGAGAGCATGTACGCCCGCCGGACCAGCTCGATCGGCACCGCCGCGGCCACGGCGACCGCCTCGGCGACGATCGCGGTGAGCGCACCCTGGCGCAACTCACCGCCTAGTAGGCGCATCAGGAAGGCCTGCTGCTCGGCGGTGGCGGCGCTCCACAATGCCGTGAGCAGGTCCCTGCGCCGGTTCGCCGAGCCGGGACCCGATGTGGTCGCCAGTTCGCTCAATGTGCCGTCCACCGATGAAACCGTCAGCGTCGCAAGCTCACTCGGCGCGGAGTCGAGTGTGGTGAGTGTGCGCCAACCGGTGCCGATGCGACCCTGCCGCAATTCACCGGACACCCAGGCGACCACCGGCGCGAGCTCGTCCGGGGCAGCCTCGGTCAATAGCGCGGCCAGGGTGGCGATCTTCGTCTTACGGGACCGGGTCGCACGGACGGTCTCCGAGGCCTGCACGACATCCGAGAACAGCATCAGTCGACGGTAACCCGGCGGTGTGACATATCGCTCAGCACTGCTGCTAATTGCCCATTGGCATGGTTGCGAATGCCCTCATAAACTGGTCGCGTGGCCAAGACTTACGTCGGGGCGCGGCTTCGCCAGCTGCGGACCGAACGAGGGCTGAGCCAGGTCTCACTCGCCCAGAAGCTGGAGATCTCGGCGAGTTACCTCAATCAGATCGAACACGATGTGCGCCCGCTCACCGTGCCGGTACTGCTGCGGATCAGCGAAGTCTTCGGCGTCGACGCTACCTTCTTCTCCTCCCAGGACGACACCCGGCTCATCGCCGAACTCCAAGAGGTCGTCATGGACCAAGAGCTCGGCATCGAGGCCGATACCCAGGAGATCGCGGATATGGTCTCCGCGCATCCGAGCATGGCGCGCGCACTGGTCAATATGCACAACCGGTATCGCAATACCTCCGCACAGCTGGCCGCCGCCACCGAGGACCGTTTCGCCGACGGCTCCGGCAGCGCGACGATCAGCAAGCCGCACGAGGAGGTACGCGACTTCTTCTACCAGCGGCAGAACTACATCCACGAGTTGGACACCGCCGCAGAGGAACTCACCGCCCGCATTCGCTTCCATGGCGGCGATGTGAACAGCGAGATCGCGCGCCGGTTGCGCGCACACGATGTAAGCATTGTCGAGCGGATCGATCTCGGCGAGGGCGTACTGCACCGCTACGACCCGCAGACCCAGCGGCTCGAGATCGCGCCGCACCTGTCCGGCGGCCAGCGCACCTTCAAACTCGCCGCCGAACTCGCCTATTTCGAGTGCGGCGACCTGCTCGAAAAGCTGGTGGAGGAGGGCAATTTCACCTCCGAGGACGCCCGCAAGCTGGCCATGCTCGGCCTCGCCAACTACTTCGCCGCGGCAACGGTTCTGCCCTACACACACTTTCACGAGGTCGCCGAGGATTTCCGATACGACATCGAGCGACTCTCGGCCTTCTTCACCCAGAGCTACGAGACGATCTGCCATCGCCTCTCGACGCTGCAGCGCCCCAAGCTGCGCGGGGTCCCGTTCTCATTCGTGCGGGTGGATCGGGCGGGCAATATGTCGAAACGCCAGTCCGCCACGGGTTTTCACTTCTCTGCCAGCGGCGGCACCTGCCCACTGTGGAACGTCTACGAGACCTTCGCCTATCCGGGCAAGATCATGACGCAGATCGCCCAGATGCCCGACGGGCGCAAATACCTGTGGGTCGCCCGTACCGTCGAGCGCCGCGCGACCCGATATGGCCAGGCCAGCAAGACCTTCGCGATCGGCCTCGGTTGCGAACTGCGGCACGCGGGTCGGGTCGTCTACGCCGACGGCATCGATCTCGACGAGGCCAAGGCCACCCCGATCGGTGCCGGCTGCCGCGTCTGCGAACGCGCCAACTGCCCGCAGCGCGCCTTCCCGCCACTCGGCAAGGTCCTCGACATCAGCGAACACCGCAGCTCGGTCTCCCCCTACGTCATCAAATGAGGCCGCCGCGCGCACCGCACCGGGACACCGCTGGCAGTGCCGCACAGCCAATGGGTATCGCGCAGAACTCACACACTATGCGGCACCGGCACGCGCTATGCGGCACCAGCACGCGCTATGCGGCACCAGCACGCGCTATGCGGCACCGGCACACGCTATGCGGTAGCGGCACGCGCTATGCGACAGCAGCACGGGCTATGCGGCACAGGCACACGCTCTGAGGTAGCGGCAAGGGCTGTGCGGTAGCGGCCACTCAGGCGCAAGGTGGGGTTCGCCATGCACCAAGCCGACATCGGCGGATTCCGATGTCGGCCTTGGTGGTTCGCTAGTTGGCTATGCGAGCAGTGTGGAACGCTGGATACGCACTCCGAACAGGGTGAGGCCCAGTGCTGCGACCAGGAGTGTGGCCAGTGTCCATGCCAGGACCGTAAAGCCGTGTGGCGCAGCCGCAGCGGCGACCAGTGGTCCGGCGGTCGCGCCGACGTAGAAGCTGAACATGGCGACCGAGGAGGCGGCGGCGCGCGCTTGGCCACCCAACTCCCCCGCGGTCTGCAGAACCGCTGGTGCGATGACGCCGAGGCCGCCGACCAGCACCGCGAGCAGGATGGTCAGCACCGCGAGGTGGGTGCCCTCGAAGGTGGCGATCACCATGGCGGTCGCGGCGACCAGCACGCCGAGCACCATTTGCCCCGGCTTGGTCAGGCGCGAGAGCGGAATGGCCAGCAGCGGCAGTGCGAACATCACCGGCAGCGCACCGGCCCGCAGCGCGAGCAGTTCACCGGAACCCTTGACCAGACCGGTGATTTCGATGCCGGTGTACACCCCGACCATCACCGCCATGCTCAGCGCGCCCGCGGCCAGCATCGGCAGCAGCGCCTTGATGCGCAGCACCGCGGGGATCGCGGCGTAGCTGTGCACCAGCGGCTTGTCTCGGCCGGTCGGTGCGTCGTCGAGCATGACCGCGCGCAGGACGAAGGCGAGCGCCACGAAGACGACGGCCGAGCCGATGAACATGGTGCGCCACGGGAATGCGGCGACAACGGCCTGCGAGGCGATCTGAGCCAGGACCGTCGCGGCGAGGAAGGACGTGGCGACCGACATGGTGACCACCGCGCGATGCGCCGGGGCGATGCGGGTGGCGATATAGGCCATGATCGCCGGTGGAATCGACCCGACGACCAGGCCCTGCGCGACCCGCAGACCGACCGCGATCGGGGCGCTGAACGATAGACCGGTCAACAGTGTGACCACCGCCGCGACGATCATGCCGGTGACCAGCACCCGGCGGTGACCGTAGCGGTCCGACAGCGGGCCGAACAGCACGAAGCCACCGGCATAGCCGAAGGCGAAGGCGCTGATGATCCAGGTCATTACGCCAGCGCCCACGTTCCAGTCCGCTTTCATCGCGGTGAACAGTGGAATCGGGATGTACATCTGGCCGGTGGCCAGCAGGGCGGACAGGACGAAGACAGGGAGGGTACGCCCGGTGTGCGCACGTGGTGACGTGCTGCGAGTGCGTGCCTTGGCCGGGATACCGGCCGGAAGCTGAAGAGTCGACGTTGCCATAGCGATGAAGGTAGGCCTGTCCCACACCAGATGTCAACCAAATAGTTGGTTTAATGGGATGGTAAAGTAACAGTCATGACGGTCACGATGAAACGGAGCGATGCGACCAAGCAGGCTCTATTGCGTGCCGCGCGTGACGAATTCGCCGAATACGGCCTGGCCGGCGCGCGGGTGGACCGGATCGCGGAGGCGGCCGGGGTGAACAAGGAGCGCATCTACGGCCTGTTCGGCAGCAAGGACAAGCTCTTCGACGTCATCCTGATCGACACCATGCGCGAGTTCATGGATGTGGTCCAGCCGCTGGCCGAAACCGAACCCGGCGAGTACGTGGGCAAGCTGTTCGACTACCACCGCGAAAATCCGCAGCTGCTGCGGCTTTTGCTCTGGGAGGGCCTACACCGCGGCACCGACGCGCACGATATCGATGGCTGGCGCGCCCAGCACTACGTGCGGAAATTCGACCGCGCCAAGGAGCAGTTCGACGTGGACGCGAGCCACGCGGGCCGACTGCTGCTCGCGCTGTGCGGCCTGTCCAATTGGAGCCTCGCGGTCCCGCAGACCACCCGCCTACTGCTCGGCGCCGATGCCGAAAACCGCGACGCGACCCGCGAATTCATGATGGAGTTCGCCCGAGCGGCCATGCGGCGCGACCAGTCGGTGCCCCACCGCGAACCGGTCAACGAGTTGACCACCGAATCGGCCACCCCGGTTGACGAATCGAGCCCGGCAGCCGACACCGAAGCGACGAACCCGGTCGACCGCGCGGCCCAACGCCTGCGCGAGGCCCAAGCCGCAGCCGACGCGGCCCGCGACGACCTCGCCACCGCCCTGCGCGCCGCACATGCCGACGGCACCAGCGCCAACCAGCTCGCCCGCCAGGTAGCCGGAACCCTCTCCCGGCCGGTGGTCCTGAAGCTGCTCGCCGACTGACGAATTTCGACCGCCGGAATCCACTGCCTACGAAGGGATTCCGGCGATCGGTGCATGGGCGTGGCTCAGAACGACGCTTCGTCCAATTCCATGATGTCGTTGTCGATCGCGGCGATGATGCTCTTCACCGCGGTCAGCTCCGGCAACGCGTTCTTCGCGAAGAAGCTCGCGACAGCTACCTTTCCGGCGTAGAAGGGACGATCCTTCTCCGGTGTGTCGCCGGCCAGGGCGGCGGCCGCGATTTCGGCCTGCACCAGCAGGCGCCAGCCGATGAGCAGATCACCGACCGCCAGCAGGAAGCGCACCGAACCGAGTCCGACCTTGTACAGCTCCTTCGGATCCTGCTGGGACGCCATCAGATATCCGGTGAGCGTTGCCGCCATCGCCTGCACATCGGCGACCGCGGTGGCCAGCAGCGCCCGCTCGGCCTCGAAGTGACCGGTTTTCGCCTCCAGGAATGCGGCGATCTGCCCGTTGATGTGGGCGAGCGCCACCCCCTTGTCCCGAATGATTTTGCGGAAGAAGAAGTCCTGGGCCTGGATGGCGGTGGTGCCCTCGTACAACGAGTCGATCTTCGCGTCGCGGATGTACTGCTCGATCGGGTAGTCCTGCAGATAGCCCGAACCACCCAGCGTCTGCAGCGATTCCGTGAGGTACTGGTAGGCCCGCTCGGAACCGACACCCTTGACGATCGGCAGCAGCAGATCGTCGATCCGGTGCGCCAATTCGGCGTCCGCACCCGAAACCAGCTCTGCCACATCGGCGTTCTGGTGGGCGGCGGTGTAGAGGTACACCGCTCGCAGACCCTCGGCGTAGGCCTTCTGCATGGCCAGCGAACGCCGCACATCGGGATGGTGGGTAATGGTGACGCGCGGGGCCGCCTTATCCGCCATCTGCGTCAGATCCGCGCCCTGCACCCGCTGCTTGGCGTAGTCGAGGGCATTGAGGTAACCGGTGGACAGCGTGCCGGTGGACTTGATGCCGACCACCATGCGCGCGTTCTCGATCACCTGGAACATCTGTGCGATGCCGTTGTGCACCTCGCCGACCAACCAGCCCTTGGCGGGCACATCGGTTGCGCCGAAGGTCAGTTCACAGGTGGGCGAGGACTTCAGCCCCATCTTGTGTTCGACACCGGTCACGTAGACGCCATTGCGGTCGCCCAGCTCGAGCGTCTCGTGATCGAAGAGGAATTTCGGTACGTAGAACAGCGAAAGCCCCTTGGTGCCCGGCCCGGCGCCCTCCGGGCGGGCCAACACCAGATGGAAGACGTTCTCGGCCGTCTCGCCGACATCGCCGCCGGAGATGAAGCGCTTGACGCCCTCGATATGCCAGGAGCCGTCCTCCTGCGCGATCGCCTTCGTGCGCCCGGCACCGACATCGGAACCGGCATCGGGCTCGGTCAGCACCATGGTGCCCGCCCAGCCGCGGTCGTACCCCTTTGTCGCCCACTGCTTCTGCTGCTCGGTGCCGACATTGAACAGCACCGAGGACATCACCGGCCCCATATTGAAGAAGCTCGCCGACGGGTTGGCGCAGGTGAGCATCTCATTGACCGACCAGACCACGGCCGCGGGTGCGGGGGTGCCGCCCATACCCTCCGGCATGCCGAGCCGACTCCAGTCGGCCTCGTGCACCGCCGCGACGGTCTTGCGTAGCGCCTCGGGCACCGAAATCGAATAGGTGGTCGGTTCGTAGACCACCGGATCCCGGTCTGCCGCGCTGAAGGATTCCGCCACCGGCCCTTCGGCCAGCCGCTTCACCTCGGCGAGGATCTCGCGCACAGTATCCGAATCAAGATCGCCATAGGCACCCGTATCCAGGAGCTTGTCCAGTCCGAACACCTCGAACAGGTTGAACTCGATATCCCGAACGTTCGCCTTGTAGTGACCCACCGGTCCTCCTCGACTCACGCGTCCCCCAGCCTCGGCAGCACGGGGCTCGACGTTTTGACGTTGTACAAAACGAGACTGCCGTACCGCTGTCTTGCTACGCAACCGTAGCCAGAGTGGCCTCTCACACGTGCGCACCGAGTGGTTGACACAAAGGTTCACACCACGGAAACACGCGCAACCGACTCGTCACCGAGAGATATTCCGGCGCAACAACTTCTGTCTAACGTTCGCAGCACGAATACAGCCGTTGTATACAACCCGGTCTACAGCCCCTTTCCGGCGACCTGACAACCGTCGGAAGTGGCCGTAACCGGTGCAAAGGCGGGCGTATTCGGCGCGGCGCACGCAGCGCCGCCGAACACCTGATGAGGAGAGAAGGGGCCGCCCCCATGCCAGAATCCCGTGACATCCATCGATCGCGTTCCCGCCGCGTCACCAGGGCGTTGGTCGCGCCGACGGCCGTCGCACTGGCCGGTCTATTGCTGACCGGCTGTGGCGCCAAGGATGACGCCTCGACCAGCGGCTCCAATGCCGCGTCGTGCGTGGACACGTCGAAGGACTCGATCAAGATCGGTTCACTGCACTCCCTGTCCGGCACCATGGCGATCTCCGAGGTCACCGTCGCCAACTCGACCAAGCTGGCCGTCGACCAGATCAACGCCGCGGGCGGGGTCATGGGCAAGAAACTCGACCTGGTGCTCGAAGACGGCGCCTCGGACCCGAAGACCTTCGCGGAGAAGGCCGAAAAGCTGATCAGCTCCGACTGTGTTGCAGCGGTATTCGGCGGCTGGACCTCATCGAGCCGCAAGGCCATGAAGCCGAAGTTCGAGAGCCTGAACTCGCTGCTGTACTACCCGGTCCAGTACGAGGGCCTGGAGGACAGCAAGAACATCTTCTACACCGGCGCGACCACCAATCAGCAGATCCTGCCCGCGCTGGACTATCTGAAGCAGAAGGGCATCAAATCCCTCTACCTGGTCGGCTCCGACTACGTCTTCCCGCAGACCGCCAACCGGGAGATCAAGGCCTACGCCGCGGCGAACGGCATCGAGATCAAGGGTGAGGACTACACCCCGCTCGGCTCCACCGACTTCTCCACCATTGTGAACAAGGTCCGTAATGCCAAGGCGGGGGCGGTATTCAACACCCTCAATGGCGACTCGAATGTGGCCTTCTTCCGCGAGTACACCAATGCGGGCCTGAAGGCCGCCGATATGCCGGTGGTTTCGGTGTCCATCGCCGAGGAAGAGGTCGCGGGCATCGGCGCGCAGAACATCGCGGGCCAGCTCACCGCGTGGAACTACTACCAGACCGTGGACACCCCGGTGAACAAGAAGTTCGTCGCGGACTACAAGGCGGCGTTCGGCGCCGACAAGCCGACCTCGGATCCGATGGAGGCCGCCTACGCCTCGGTCTTCCTGTGGAAGAACACCGTCGAGAAGGCAAAGTCGTTCAAGGTGGCCGATATTCAGGCCGCGGCCGACGGCGTGACCTTCGAGGCCCCGGAGGGCCTGGTCACCGTCGACGGCTCCAACCACCACATCACCAAGACCGCCCGCATCGGCGAGATCCGGCCGGACGGACTGATCTACACCGTGTGGGATTCGGGCAAGGCGGTCACGCCGGACCCGTACCTGAAGTCCTACGAGTGGGCCAAGGGCCTCAAGTAGTCGACTGGCGCCGGGTGCGGACTTTGTGAGAGGGAGCCCGCACCCGGCCGATCCCGTTAGGAATCCAATATGGACGTGTTGATCGGCCAGCTCTTCACCGGGCTGAGTCTGGGATCGATTCTGCTGCTCGCGGCGCTCGGCCTTTCGCTGACCTTCGGTCAGATGGGCGTGATCAATATGGCGCACGGCGAATTCATCATGGCCGGGTGCTACACGACTTATGTTGTGCAGAAGGTCATCTCGTCGACCGGAGTATCGCTGGTCGTTTCGCTGCTGATCGGCTTCCTGGTCGGCGGACTGCTCGGCGCGGCCCTGGAAATGGGCCTGATCCGCTGGATGTACGACCGGCCGCTGGACACCCTGCTGGTCACCTTCGGCGTCGGACTGGTGCTGCAACAGGCGGCCCGTGACATCTTCGGCGCACCCGCCAAGAATGTGCTCGCCCCCGAATGGCTCAGCGGCGGTGTCACCATCCTCGGCGCCGTGGTGCCCAAGACCCGCATCTTCATTCTGGTACTCGCACTGGTCGCGGTGACCGCGCTGGCCACCGTGCTCGAGACGACCCCGCTGGGTCGGCGCATCCGCGCGGTCGTGCAGAACCGCGGTTTGGCCGAGACCAGTGGCGTTTCCAGCCGTATCACCGATATCAGCACGTTCTTCATCGGTTCCGGCCTGGCCGGGGTCGCTGGCGTCGCGCTCACCCTGATCGGCTCGACCAGTCCCACCATCGGGCAGAGCTATCTGATCGATGCCTTCCTGGTGGTCGTGATCGGCGGACTCGGGCAGATCAGGGGCACAGTGATCGCGGCCTTCGCACTCGGGCTGCTGAATTCCTATATCGAATATTCGACGACGGCCTCGATCGCGAAGGTGATCGTCTTCGTCATCATCGTCATCTTCCTGCAGGTCCGTCCGCAGGGTCTGTTCACCGTTCGGACGAGGAGCCTGGCATGACCACACTCGGACAACGTTGGCGCGCCCATCCTTCGGTGACCGCATGGGGCGGCTTCATCGTCGCCGCGATCCTGTTGTTCGCGGTCGCACCCGCGGTGCTCAGCGATTTCCGGCTCAACCTGCTGGCCAAATTCCTGTGCTTCGCGATCGTGGCCGCCGGCATCGGATTGGCCTGGGGCCGTGGCGGAATGCTCACCCTCGGACAGGGCGTGTTCTTCGGCATCGGCGCCTACATCATGGCCATGCATATGCAGATGGCCGACGCGGCCCGGCTGCACAATGACGTGCCGGAGTTCATGGAGATCGCCGGTATTCGCGAATTACCGTCGTTCTGGCGGCCTTTCGCCTCCGCGCCGGTCGCCTTGATCGGCATTCTGGTGCTGCCGGCGCTGGTGGCGGCGGCACTGGGCTACGGCGTATTCAAGCGCCGGGTCAAGGGCACGTATTTCGCGATTCTGAGCCAGGCGCTGGCCGCGGCGCTGGCGATTCTGCTGACCGGCCAGCAGAAGATCGGCGGATTCACCGGGCTGTCGGACTTCCGCGCCTTCTTCGGCTTCAAACTCTCGGATCCGGCGAACCGGCAGATGCTGTTCTTCATCGCGGCGGGCACCCTGCTGCTGGTGGTCGCGGCGGTGCGGCAACTCATGCGCAGCCGGTACGGCGAATTGCTGGTGGCCGTGCGCGATCAGGAGGAGCGAGTGCGCTTCCTCGGCTACGATCCGGCCAATATCAAGATCGTGGCGTATGTTGTCGCGGCCTTCTTCGCCGGCATCGCGGGTGCGCTGTTCACACCGATCGTCGGCATTATTTCCCCGGCCGATATCGGTGTGGTGCCGTCCATCGCATTCATTATCGGCGTCGCGATCGGCGGGCGCACCACCCTGCTCGGGCCGGTACTCGGCGCGATCGGCGTCGCCTGGGCGCAGACCGCGCTATCGGAGGAGTTCCCGTCCAGCTGGACCTATCTGCAGGGTGTGCTGTTCATTGTGGTGGTCGGGTTCATTCCGGCGGGTCTGGCCGGGGTGTGGCCGATGCTGAAGGGGTTGCTGGACAGCAGGTTCGGCACGGCGGTCGAGCCGGTACCGGTCGTCGTCGCCGAACCGCTGCCCGAGATCGTATCGGTTGCCGAGGATAAGGTGGAATCCCTATGAATACGGTTGCGCCAGCACATGATCCGAAGGCCGGTGGCAATGCGGGCATGTCGAGTGAGTACCTCGAAATCCGCGGCCTGTCGGTGAGTTTCGATGGCTTCAAGGCCGTCTCGGATGTGGATCTCACCGTGCTGCAGGGCGATCTGCGCTTTCTCATCGGCCCCAATGGCGCGGGTAAGACCACGCTCATCGATGCGATCACCGGACTGGTGCCCGCCAGCGGATCGGCGCAGAAGTCCGGCGTGGAATTCCTCGGCAAGAAGGTGCATCAGATCGCCCGGCTCGGTATCGGCCGAACCTTTCAGACGGCGAGCGTTTTCGAGCAGTTGAGCGTTTTGCAGAACCTCGATATCGCGGCCGGGGCGGGTCGGTCGGCATGGACGCTGCTGCGCCGCCGCAAGTCGATTTTGCCGAGTATCGAAGAGGCACTGGAGATCACCGGCCTCGGCGATCTGCGCGATAAGCCCGCGGGCGTCTTGGCGCACGGGCAGAAGCAATGGCTCGAGATCGGCATGCTGCTGGTGCAGAACGCCTCGGTGCTCCTGCTCGATGAACCGGTGGCGGGCATGAGCGCCGAAGAGCGTGAGGAGACCGGAAAGCTATTGCGCCGCATCGGCGGTGAACGCATTGTCGTGGTGGTCGAGCACGATATGGACTTCATGCGCTCGTTCGCGACCTCGGTGACCGTATTGGCCGCGGGCAAGGTGCTCAGCGAGGGCACCGTCGAACAGGTACAGGCCGATCCCAAGGTGCAGGAGGTCTACCTCGGCACCGCCGCGGCCATCGGCACCGAACTCGAAGACGCGCAGACGGCGCAGGAGCTGACCGCGAAGGAGTCCGCCGATGCTTGAGCTCATCGACATTCATTCCGGTTACGGCCGGACCGAGGTGATCCACGGCGTGTCGATCACCGTTCCGGACGACAGCGTGGTGGCGATCATGGGACACAACGGCGCCGGCAAGACCACGCTGCTGCGCACCGCGGTCGGTCTGATCGGTACCAGATCCGGCCAGATCACCTTCAACGGTGAATCGATCACCAAGCTGTCACCGTCGCGCCGGGTCAAGCGCGGCATCGCGTATGTGCCGCAGGGACAACAGAGTTTCCCGCAGCTGACCACCGCCGAGAATCTGCAGGTGGTGGCCGATGGCCGCAAGCGCGGCAAAGCGCTGATCGATGAATCGCTCGATCTGTTCCCCGCGCTGCGGGAACTGCTGACGCGCAAGGCGGGGTTGCTCTCCGGCGGTCAGCGTCAGCAGCTGGCGATCGCGCGGGCGCTGATCACCGAGCCGAAGCTGCTCATTCTCGACGAACCCACCGAGGGCATCCAGCCCTCCGTTGTCGCCGAAATCGAGCGCACCATCATCGATGTGACCGGTCGCGGCGGACTCAGTGTGCTGCTGGTCGAACAGCACATCGGCTTCGCTTTACAAGCGGCACAACGCTATTACGTCCTGCAGTCCGGACGGGTGACGTCCACGGGCGAGGGCGGTGCGGGCGCGGAGACCTCGGTCCGCTCGGCAATGGCGATCTGAGCTGGCCGCCATGACGCGCAAGGGGCGGGTTCCGCTCAGCGAGCGGGTATACGAATCGCTGCGGCGGGACCTGGCCACCGGAGCGATCGTGCCCACCGAACGGCTCGGCGAGGAACGCCTGGCCGAGATCTACGGGGTCTCGCGCACCCCGGTGCGGGAGGCGCTGGCCCGGTTGCGGGCCGACGGGCTGGTGGAGCGCCACGCCGATGGGCTGTATCCGTTTCGGCCGCGATTGGCGGAGCTGGACAATCTGTTCGAGTTGCGGATTGTGCTGGAGACCAGGGGATTTCAGCGGGTGCAGGGTATCGTTGGCGAGCCGACGCGCGCACACGATCTGGCGCTGGTGCGCGCGGAACTCGACACCTGGCGCGGCTTCCGCGACGATCCACCCGAACCCGGCCCCGCGCTGGTCGCCGCGGACGAGCAGTTCCACACGATGCTGCTCGCCGCGGCGGGCAATGCGGCGCTGGCCGAGGCACTCACCGGCGTATACGTCCGGGTGCGCCCGATCCGCACCCTCGACCTGCCGACGCCCGAGCGGATCGCCACCATGACCGCCGAGCACATCGCGATCGCCGAACAACTGCTCGACGGTGATCCCGACGCGGCATTGCGCACCCTCACCACACATATCGGCCGTTCCCGCACCCATGTGCTGGCTCGCGCGCAACAGGCCATCGAGTTCACGAAACTCTCACGCGCGGTTCGGGACTGACGGCTGCCAGGTTCGACCGAGCCGGGATCGGTCGACCGTCTTTGTCAGCAAGACGAACACGTAGGCACACAGTTCTTCGGAATCAGCACTTGGTCTGGAACGGCCAGCATTCGATCGGACGGTACGGCGGCGGCGACGGCGTCACGCTTGTCGTCGTTTCCGGCTCGCGGGCCGGTTGAGCCGAATCGTGTGCGAGCGAACTCGCGATCACGATCAGGACGACCACCATGCCGAGCAGCGCAACGGCGAAGATCGCCCACCCGGTGGTCGTCTGTCGCCTACTCGGCGGCAGTGGTGCGGGGATGACGTGCTGTCGGAGGTCGCGCGCGGACGGCGTCGGCGCCTCGGGCTGCACCGCGTCGAAGCCATCGGCGAGCAATTCGGCGCGCGACGGCTTTTCGGCGCCGAGCGCATCGCAGGCGGCGGCGACCCGATCGGCGGTCCAGCTGCGCGGTCCAGCGGAGAAGCCGTCGAGGTAGATGCGCAGCTCGGCCGCGTCGCGGGCATTCGCGACGAGCACATCCATGCCAGGGCGCAGGTTGGTGCGCGCGGGACGCACCGCGACCCCGCGGAACGGCACCAGCACGGCGACGCCGCAGATATGACCCGGATCGATCAGCGCCCGCTCGAGGGTGGTCTTCACGGCGTGCACGCTGTGTTCCAAGTGGTCGACGGGATCGCCGGAGATCTCCTCGTCGAATTCGGCGGGCTCCGCGCTGATCGTCCACGGACCGCCGCCCGGAATGCTCAGGATCCCGCTCTGGCGGCGCCGGAAGCCCTTGACATCGGCCGCCGTAATGCCGCGCGGGGTCAGGATGACCGCATCGACCCGCCGGGCCCCATGGTCACCGACCGCTGCGTCGAGCAATGCGACACCGGTCGTCGGATACGACCGCAGGCATTCCACGAACTCCTGCTCCGCCCCGGAGAGATTCGCTCCGGTCTTGATCTTCACCAGCATCGCGTTTTCCCTGCCTCATCCGGTCCGCCCGGCGTCCCGCATCCACCGCGCCGGTACTGATGATGACCCGCGGTCGCCGCGAAGACCACCGGAAAGCCAAGAAGGCCAGCACAATCCAGCAATAAGGAACCGGCCAGTCGGATTCGAGGCGCCGGGGTAAGCCAGCTCCGAATCCCAGCGAGGCCCCTATCGATGCGGTCACGAACCGAGCCCAGCCGGGATACCGCGAGGTCCAGGAACCGCGCGCGGCACAAAAAGAGTGCCGCCGATCCACCGATCGGCGACCTACCCGCTAGTACGCTCTGATTCGGTCCGGCACCACGGACCCGCGACGAGACTCCTCCGGTGCACACTGGGGAGCAGGAGGAAAAGGCATGGTTTCGGCGTTGCAACCACGCATTTCACCCGGACGGCTCCGCGAGCTCGGTCCGATCAATTGGGTTGTCTGGCAGTTGCTTTCGCGCGCTGCTGGCACCGATGACGCACATCTGTTCAGCACACTCGGCCGGACGAAGGGGCTGTTCCGCGGCTGGCTGCACTTCTCGGGACGATTGATGCCGGGTGGCCGACTGCCCCGGCACGAATCCGAACTGGTCATCCTGCGCGTCGCCCGCCTGCGCGACTGCGCCTATGAAATGGACCATCACATCCGCATCGGCAGGCGCGCCGGTGTCACGCCGGAAATCCTGGAGCGAGTCAGCATCGGCCCCTGCGCCGACGGCTGGTCGGATAAACACCGCGCCCTGCTCAACGCGGTCGACGAACTGGTCGAAACCCGCGATATCGGCAATGCCACCTGGGCCGCCCTTGCCGAGCACTACGACGAGCGCAGCCTGATCGAAATCGTCCTGCTCATCAATCAGTACGAGGGGTTGGCCGCGACCATCACCGCGCTGCGGATCCAACGCGACGGGCTCTGACGCCCGATTATCCAGGCGGCGCGCGGGCGATTCAATGGCCCGCGCGCCGCTTTTTCTCTTTGGCAGCAACTCCAGGGCGACCATCGCCGAAGGCTGTCGAACTGGGATAACAACTGCCGCAGGTCACCCACAGAATGATCACTTCCCGCACACCAAATCCACGCAAGCACCTATTCTGAAGCGCATACCCGAACTGTGTCACACGCCACAGTGTGACGACGCGACCATAGGAAACCCCTCCATCAAACTTGCCGACAGTTAACTGTCGGCTCGACAGGAGAAAGGGGGCGTCATGACCGTCAGCCTCGTGTTGATCGTGGCGGGATTCATCCTTCTGGCAATCGTGATCACAAGTTTCATGCTGCCCGGCAATGCGGACGCCACCCGGCATCCGGACCCGAACAACGAAATCAGCAACGGCGATCAGTAACCGATATTGCGTGCGACTCAACGGTTTTCGATGAGCCCGGCCAGGCCGTCGAGGACTCGCGCCAGACCGAATTCATAGGCATGGTCGGCGCTATATGCGGAGTCGTGCGCCTGGCCGGCGACCGCCCCGACGCGGGCGGCCAGCGGATAGCGCTCGACGTCGAAGACCTGGGCCAGCAGCGGAGCGGCGCGCTCCCACCACTGCTGGTCGGACATGGCACTGTCGGCGGCGGCGCGCTCGGTATCGATGGCGATGCGGGCGACCGAGGTGACGAAGCCGAGGACGAAGGTGAGGGCCGCGTCCATATCCAGATCGTCGAGACCGAGGCCGTCGAAGGCGCGCAGTTCGTGTTCGTATTTGGCGGCGACGCCGGGGCCGAGCGGCGGACGCGTGGTCGGCAGATAGGCGACCCACGGGTGGCGGATCAGCATGGCGCGGTTCTCGGCGGCGATTGTCGCGACCCGATCGCGCCAGGGCAGTTCACTCAGATCGGCGCGTGGCATCTCCCGGTAGACCGCATCCAGCATGAGGTCCACCAGTTCGGCCTTGCCCGGTACGTAGGTATAGGTGGCCATCGGCGTCAGGCCGAGTTCGGTGGCCACGGCGCGCATGGTGAGCGCGCCGATCCCCTGCGCATCCGCGATCTCGATCGCCGCCGCGACCACGGCATCCACACTGCTGCGCTGCTTCGGTCCGCGCTGGCGCTGCGACACACCGGGCGCGCGCCACAGCAACTCCAAGGTGCGCACGGGATCACCCGCACCACTGCGGTCCCGTGACTGCTCGGCCACGCCACCTCCTCGCCTCGCGGGCCACCCCGCCGAACCATCTCGAGAGCCGATCGTATCGGGGTGATCCACGTCACAGTGCGGCCGCCGGGAAATTTCTGTACAAAGTACATCGTACTTAGTACAGAGTTTACGCGGCTCACGAGGAGGACCTTTGAACATCACCGCTTCCGCAATCTCCCTCAATGTCGCCGATCCGCTGGCCTCGGCCCAATTCGCCATCGACCATCTCGGCTTCACCGAGCAGAACTCGGCCGACGGCTTCGTCGCCATCGCCCGCCCCGATGCCGGTTTCAGCCTCTGCTACCTGCGCACCGGCCTGGACAGCTTCAAACCGAAGAACAAAGCGGGCAGCGCAGGCGAGGGCCTACTGGTCGCCTTCGTCGTAGACGACATCGATGCCGAATACGACCGCCTCCAGCACGCGGGCGTCCCGATCGTCACCCCGATCGAAACCGAACCCTGGGGCGAACGCTACTTCCAGATCACCGACCCGAACGGCATCATCCTGCAACTGGTGCAATGGGTTTAGCCGCCGAGCCGGTCCCCAGATCGCCGACCACCGCATAGCCCACTACAAGCGCGAACACGGCGTGCAGACCCTGCGCCGACAACCAATCCCGAAGACCCGCACCGGGCCTGCACGCCACAAACGCAAACACCGCGTCGCAACCCCCTGCACCGCCGACGAATTCCGCTGACGGACTCCGCAGATGCACAACGGGCTTGCACGCCACCTGCGAGATCACCGCGCGCACAACCCTCTGCGCCGACGACCAATTCCTCTTTGACACACCCGGCTTGCCCGTCGTGTTCGCCACACGGCGGGCAACCCCTGCGCTACCGGACAGATACGGCAGTCACGAGACACCGGATAGCTCACCGCAGGCACGGACACGGCCCACAAAGCCAGTGCAGACAGCCAATTCCGACACGCACCGGAATTGCACACCAACTACGTGAAACGTCAGGCAACGTCTGGACGACGACTCATTCCGTTGACGCACAACGGGCTTGCACACCGTGTGGGTGGCGCGGATAGCGCAACCGCGGAAGGGTGTGCAAGCCCGGGGCTCAGCTCGGATGACGGGGTGTGGTCAGGCGAGGGCGGCGCGGAAGATTTCGATGGCGGGGGTGGAGGGGCGGCCGATCAGCTTCTGGAGGTCGCCCGAGTCGACATCGAGGATGCCGTCGCCGATTCCGGCATCCGCGTCGGCGAGTGCCGTGGCGTAGGGGGCGGGGAGTCCGGCCTGCTCGAGCGCGGCGTGGTAGTTCTCCTTGGACAGGTTCTCATAGCGCACCGGCTTACCCGATGCCTGCGAAATCACCTCGGCGAGTTCGGCATAGGTGAGGCGATCATCGCCGCCGAGCTCGTAGACGCGGCCCTCGTGGCCATCGGTGGTCAGCACCTTGGCGGCCGCCTCGGCATAGTCGGCGCGCGCCGCGCCAGCGACACGACCATCGCCCGCGGCCCCGTGCAGCACCCCGGTCTCGACGGCGTTGCCGAGTCCGCCGAAGTAGTTCTCCCAGTACCAGCCATTGCGCAGGATCGTGTGCGGGACGGTGGATTCCGCGAGCACCGCCTCGGTGCCGATATGCTCCTGCGCCAGGATGAGCGGGTTCTCGGTGGCGCGCGGAATGCTGGTGTAGGCCAGCAGTTTCACACCCGCCCGCTCGGCGGCACGAATCACATTGGTGTGCTGGGCAACTCGCGCACCGAACTCATTGCCGGAGACGAGCAGCACTCGGTCGACGCCAGCGAGCGCGCGGTCGAGCGCATCCGGGTCATCGTAGGCGGCCTGGCGCACGTCGACACCCCGCTCGGCCAGATCGGCGACCTTCTGCGGATCACGCACGATCGCGACCACCGGCGTGGCGCCCTCGCGCAAAAGCGCCTCCACGACGAGACGACCCAACTGCCCACCGGCTGCGGTTACGGCGACGGTCATGACTACCTCCCAGGGTGTGTACGGTTCATCAAGTACTAACTAATAGTAAGCACTATGCATTCCGTAGACACTTTGGTCAAGTTAGGTACTATCGAATCCATGACCGCTCAGCGCCCGCCGTCGGCGAATACCGACGACCCGACGCTGGAAGCTGACGTATTCGCCCGAAACTGCACGTCACGACCGGTGCTGCAGAATGTGGCCAGCCGCTGGGGCACCCTCGCCCTGGTCGCGCTGCGCGAGGGGCCGTACCGATTCAGCGCCCTGCGCCGCCGCGTCGACGGCGTCAGCGAACGCATGCTCTCCCAGACCCTGCAGGCCCTGGAACGCGACGGCATGGTGCATCGCGAAGTCCACGAAACCATCCCGCCCCGAGTGGAGTACACCCTCACCGACCTCGGCGCCGAGGTCGCCGAACGCCTGGAAAGCCTGATCGTGGTCCTGGAAACAAATATGCCCCGAGTCCACGCAGCCCAGGCCGCCTACCACCGCGACTAACCCCCCATCCCACATCTCACCTCGGCCACACGGCGCTCGCCTGCCGAGCTCGGGCTGTCGCATAGGTATCCGCCATCGCGCACAGGCTGCAGAGCCTGTTGCCGAATTGGCGCGGGTTTTGGCCGTGACGCAGATCACGTGCCTATGTGGACGGCTGAGGCGCAATCATGCCTGCCGCTACGTGATTTGGTCTGTCGCTGTGACGGCGGTGTGACGGCACAATCGCATGTTCGGCGTATTCGGCAACAGGCTCTGCAACCTGTGTGCTGCAACCTGTGCGAACTGACCACTGCCTATGCGACAGCCGGCTTTCCGGTCGTGCAAACGATGGGCGTCGCTGCCGCCGTGCTCGGCTACGGCATCGCCTGGGGCTGCACCAAGGTATTCCGGTTCCGGTGCACCGGATCTCGGCGATCTCGATACGACTTCACGCCCGCAACCGGTGGCCTGAACCGCCACCAGTCGTAGCACCCACCGCTCAGCACCAACCATCGGTCCGCAACCCGCACAGCCGAGTTGTCGCATAGGCAGTGGTCAGTTCGCATAGCTTGCAACCTATGCGCGATGCCCGATACCTATGCGACCGCCACAGCTCGGCGGCAGCTAGTGGCGTGGAGCTGAAGGCGTGGGAAGGTCGGGCGGCGGTGGTCCGTTGAGGTGGGTATGGAACTTTCTTCTGCGCTCGACTTTGCTCGCGCCAACCGCCGGTCGGTGCTGACCACGATTCGCCGCAATGGGCGGCCGCAGCTGTCCAATGTGCTGCACGTCATCGGGGATGACGGGGTCATTCGAATCTCCATCACCGCCGATCGGGCGAAATATCACAACCTGGTGCGTGACCCGTGGGCCGCGATTCACGTGACCCGCGATGATTTCTGGGCGTACGCCGTCCTCGAGGGGCGCGTCGAGGTGACTCCCGTTGCCGCCGCTCCCGACGATGCCACCGTCGACGAACTCGTCGCCTATTACCGCGCGGCCTCCGGCGAGCATCCCGATTGGACCGAATACCGCGAGGCGATGGTCAAGGACCGCCGCGCACTGGTCCGCATCACCCCGACCCACGCATACGGAATGCTCTGACCGGCGACAGTACGGATCGGGATCGGCCGCAACGCACCCGCGCGGAATTCGCGGACGTGGCGTAGCAGTTCGTCGTGGGCTGCCGTCGTCCACTCAACACCATGTGCCGAATCCACGGGATCCCACAGAATTGTCCCCGACCGCGGATCTAGTGGCCGATCATATTCGAAACAGTGACGAAACTGTATCCCCTGGAACGCAATTCGCTGACGATCCGCGGTATCGCAGCCATCGACGCCTCCCCCTGGTCGCTCCAGACATGCAGCAGCACAATGGAACCCGGCCGCACCTCGGCCACCGTTTCCGCGACGATCTCATCGGTGCTCGCCACCTTGCCGGAGTCGGGCTCCACATCCCAGGTCACCGTGGTCCGATCATGGTCCGACAGATACTTCGGCAATGCCCACAGCTTCTTGCCGAACGGCGGGCGGAAGGTGATCGGCCCCTGATAACCGGTTTTGGCGATCTCGGCATCTGTGCGTTCCAGCTCGTTCCGAACGGTGTCGGCCGAGACGAACACCATCCGCTGATGGGTAAAGCTGTGGTTGCCGAGTTCGTGCCCGGCCTGCGCGATCGCCCGCCCGGCCTCCGGCCGCGCGGCCAGATTCTCGCCGATCAGATAGAACGTCGCCGGAATCTGGGCGTCCGCAAGGACTTTCAACACTTCGGGGTACTGCGCCGACGGCCCGTCATCGATGGTCAGCGCAACCACCTTGTCGTTGGTATCGACGCGGTGCACGATGCGACCCGCGAGTTGGTAGGTCCGCGAATTCATCAGGTAGCAGGTGCCGACCCCGAGCAGCACCACGACGGCAACCAACAGCGCACCAGCGATCAGCAACCTACGCAACATCAATCCGTGTATACCAGAGCGCCTTCGGCGACGGCGCGCACGAAAAACGGTGGCGCCCGACCCTTCCGGACCGGACGCCACCGTCTCGTCGAATGATCAGAAGTTGATCATGTGGCCAGCGAGGCCGTGGAACGCTTCCTGCAGCGCTTCGCTCAACGTCGGGTGGGTGTGGACGTTGCGGATCAGCTCGTTGACGGTCAGGTCCCACTTCTGGGCCAGGGTCATCTCCGGCAGCAGTTCGGAGACGTCCGGACCGATGAGGTGGCCACCGAGCAGTTCGCCGTACTTGGCGTCGGCGACCAGCTTGACGAAACCGGTCGGATCGCCGAGGCCGTGCGCCTTGCCGTTGGCGGTGAACGGGAAGGTGGCGACCTTCACGTCGTAGCCCTCGTCGCGGGCCTGCTGCTCGGTGAGGCCGAAGCTGGCGACCTGCGGCTGGCAGAAGGTGGCGCGCGGCATCATCCGGTAGTCGCCGAGGGTCAGCGTCGGCGCACCGGCGATGGTCTCCGCGGCCACGACACCCTGGGCCTCCGCGACGTGGGCGAGCTGCAGCTTCGCGGTCACATCGCCGATGGCGTAGATGTGCGGCACATTGGTGCGCATGTTGTCGTCGATGACAATCGCGCCGCGCTCGAGCGCGACACCGGTGTTCTCCAGGCCGTAGCCCTCGACCCGGGGCGCGAAGCCGACGGCCTGCAGCACCTTGTCGACGGTCACCGTCTCCAGGTTGCCGGTCTTGTTGTCCTTGATCGACACGGTGACCTTCGAACCGTCGTCGTCGATCGTCTGCACGGCCGCACTGGTGGTGATGGTGATGCCGAGCTTCTTGTACTGCTTGGTGATCTCCTTGGAGACGTCGACGTCCTCGTTCGGCAGCGCGCGATCCAGGAACTCCACGATGCGCACGTCGACGCCGTAGTTCTTCAGGACGTAGCCGAACTCCATGCCGATCGCGCCGGCGCCGACGATGAGGATCGAGCCGGGCAGGTCGCGGGTGAGGATCTGCTCTTCGTAGGTCACCACATTCGCGCTGAGCGAGGTGCCCGGCAGCAGCTTGGTGACGGTGCCGGTGGCGATGATGACATTCGAGAAGGTGATCGTCTCGGTGCCGCCGCTGGAGAGCGCGACCGAGAGGGTGTTCGCGTCGGTGAAGGTGCCCGCACCGTCGAACTCGTCGATCTTGTTCTTCTTCATCAGGAAGTGGACGCCCTTGACCCGGCCGTCGGCGACCTTGCGGCTGCGGTCGAACGCGACGCCGAAGTCGAAGCTCACATCGCCGGAGATGCCGAAGGTCTTGGCTTCCTTGGTAAAGATGTGCGCCAGTTCCGCATTGCGCAGCAGCGCCTTGGAAGGGATGCAGCCCACGTTGAGGCAGACACCACCCCAATACTTCTGCTCGACGATCGCGGTACGGAGGCCAAGTTGTGCCGCGCGGATGGCGGCGACATAACCGCCAGGACCGGCACCGAGAACGACAACGTCGTAATGGGAAGTCACGTCGTCGAGCCTAACTCCGTCACGCACACTTCACCCACCTTCCCCCTGCAACTATGAGACGCGCACCACATGGCGCAGCAACTTTCCGGTGCGCAGGTGGACACGGAGGCGCTGTGACGCCCTGGCTGTCCGGTTCGCCACAATGTGGCAGTGAACTAAATGCGCTCATGCTGCCAGCAGGTTCGATAGCCGATCGATATCAACTCGGCCCCATGCCGGTCGGGGCACACGGCACATCGCAGCGGACGTCCCGTGAACATTATTTACTCGACGCCGCCCACCGCCGGGCTTCCGCGATAGGCCCCTCACCGGTTCCGATAGAGCGGGATGAACCGAGGTTGGATAGATCGGTCCCACCCACCTTCGACCCCGCCCGACAACACCGCATCGACTCACCCGAACCGTCCAGCCCTCGGGGCAGCAGACGGCGTTCGACGCGGATGGTTTTCGACGCGGCGGACGGTCGTCCACACAGCAGACAACCGTCGCAGGCGGACCAGGGTCGGCACGACCGACAGCCGTCAGCTCGGCGGACGGACGTCGGCAGGACCACCCACCCCAGCACCGCCCACACCGCACCGTCCAGCCAGCTCGCTCGGATCCACTCGACTCCCGGTCCGAGCGGCGGACAGTTGTATCGGCGCGGCAGACAGTCGTCGACACGACGGACCGACCTCGTGACGGCGGACAACCGTCAACAGGGCCGCCCGACCTCGTCACGGCGGACAACCGTCAACAGGGCCGCCCGACCTCGTCACCGCGGACAACCGTCAACAGGGCCGCCCGACCTCGTCACCGCGGACAACCGTCAACAGGGCCGCCCGAGGTCGACACGGCCGGCGACCGTCCCCACGGCGGATGGACAAACGTCGCCGGGACCACCCACCACGACACCGGCCACGACACTGTCCACCGAGTTCGATCGGATCCGCTCAACTCCCGGTCCGACCGCGACGGCCGACAGGACGCACGCCGCTAGTCCCGCCAGACCTGCTGGGCGACACGGGCGAAGTTGCCACCGAAGACCGCCGCCCGGTCGGCCGCGCTGAATCCACGATCGGCCAGTGCCGCGTCCAATCCGGGCAACTCGTTCAGCCCCAATAGATCCTCGGGCGGAACCCATTGCAGCGGACCCCATTTCGTATACGCGTCGGAAAACGCACCCGGATCCTGCATGAGCATGTCATTGAAATCCTCGGCGTCGAAGGAGTAGTCGGAGCCGACGCCGATATGTTCGATGCCGACGAGTTCGACACCGTATTCGATATGCGCGGCCATGGCCCGCACCCGCGCGGCACGCCCATCAATCGCATTCTGCCCCAGAAAGATTCCCACCCCATTGATGCCGATGACCCCACCGGTCGCCGCACAGGCCAGTGCCTGCGCATCGGTGATATTGCGCGGATGCTCCCACAATGCCGCGAAATTCGAATGGCTGTAGATCATCGGGACCGCGGTGCACTCGGCCAGATCCAGTCCGGTCCGTGGCGAGCAGTGCGAACCGTCGACGAATACGCCGACCTCGTTCTGCTTGCGCACCAAGTCGCGACCGTAGGCGGTCAGCCCGGTGTCGTCGGTGTCCAGGCAACCGCAACCGGCCGCATTGGCGTGGTTGTAGGTCGGCAGCAGTGAGCGAACACCCAACTCGTAGAACATCTCGACGTTATCCAGATCGCCGCCGAGCGGCCCCGAATCCTCCAGATCGAAGGCCAGCGCAATGGCATCGGCCGCACCGATATCGGCGAATCGCTCGACCAGTCGGAAACGACCGTCGCCCAGCGCATCCCGACGGAACTTGCGCAGTAATGCCAGCGAATCCTCGGTCGACTGCCGCGAATATCCCACGTTCACCGATAAATACGATCCGAGCGGATACCGCGCAAGGTCCGCGATCCGCGCCGAATGCAGTAGCGGCAGGCAGCAGTGCTGCTCCCAGAGAAACTGTGGCAAACCGGCCACCTCCCGGTCGGATCGGTCTCGGAGCAGCGATCCTACTGAGCCGACCGGTAGGTACGACACCCGCGGACCCGATGTCGGGCAACCCGTAACAACGTGCCCGATATGCCCGATTTAGCGAGTGATATCTCACCTTCCGAGGACCCTCGGCAACAATGTGGACATGACGGGCGTTGAGTTAACTGTGACCGATCCCTACCTGTGGCTCGAAGAAGTAACCGATGAACGGGCCCTCGACTTCGCCCGCGCGCACAACGACGTGGTCGTCGAGCGTTTTGCCAGTTCCGATCGGTTCACCGAACTCGAGCGCCGCATCCTCGACATGCTCGACACCGATACCAAGATCGCCTACCCGGGCCGCCGCGGCCGGTGGCTCTACAACTTCTGGCGCGATGCCGAGCATCCGCGCGGGTTGTGGCGGCGCACCACCTTCGCCGAATACGCCAAGGAGTCGCCGGACTGGGATGTGCTGATCGACCTGGACGCGCTCGGCACCGCGGAGCACGAGAACTGGGTATGGGGTGGCGCCGCGGTGCTGCGCCCGGAACAGTCGCGCGCGCTGATCAGCCTGTCCCGCGGCGGCGCCGATGCCAAGGTGGTGCGCGAATTCGATATCGAAACAAGGGAATTCATCGATCCGGCGGACGGCGGCTACTTCCTGCCCGAGGCGAAGTCCGAGATCCGCTGGATCGATATCGACTCGGTTTATGTCGGCACCGATTTCGGTCCCGGCTCGCTCACCGATTCCGGATATCCGCGCATCGCCAAGCGTTGGCGGCGCGGCACCCCGCTCACCGAGGCGGAGACGGTATTCGAGGGTGAGCCCGGCGATGTCGCGGTCTCCGCGGGCTACGACCGGACACCGGGCTACGAACGGCATTTCGTCGGCCGCGCCACCGACTTCTTCAATGAAGAGGTTTACCTGCTCGAAGGCGACGGCAGCCTGCGGCATCTCGACGTGCCGACCGATGCCAGCGAATCCTGGTACAAGGATTGGTTCCTGGTGCGCCTGAAGTCGCCGTGGACGATCGCCGACACCACCTACCCCGCCGGTGCGCTACTGGCCATCGACTTCGAGAAGTTCCTCTCCGGCGCAAGGGAATTCGAGGTGGTCTTCACCCCGGACGCGCACACCTCGTTGCACGGCTACGGCTGGACCGAGAACCATCTGCTGCTCATCACCCTGGAGGATGTGCAGACCAAGCTCTACGTCCTCACCCCCGGCCCGGACGGCTGGCACCGGGAACCGCTGGCCGACACCCCACCGATGGCGACCACCAGCGTAATGAATCTGGATCCGCTCGAGGGCGGCGACGAATTCATGCTGACCACAAGCGGATTCACCACTCCGGCCACCCTGCTGGCCAGCGCGGTCGGCGGCCGGACCGAACAACTCAAACAGGAACCGGGCTTCTTCGACGCCGATGGCGTCGAGACCGAGCAGTTCTTCGCCCGGTCCGATGACGGAACCATGGTGCCGTACTTCGTGATCCGACACCGCGATCGCAAGGGCACCCCCGGCCCGACGGTGATGTCGGGCTACGGCGGCTTCGAGGTCTCGCGCACCCCCGCCTACAGCGGCGCCTCCGGGATGGGCTGGCTGGAACGCGGCGGCACCTGGGTGATGACCAATATCCGCGGCGGCGGCGAATACGGCCCGCAGTGGCATACCTCGGTGCAGAAGGCCAACCGGCACAAGGTCTATGAGGACTTCTCCTCGATCGCCAAGGATCTGGTCGACCGCGGCATTACCACCCCGGAGCAACTCGGTGCGGTGGGCGGCAGCAATGGTGGCCTGCTCATGGGCGTCATGCTGACCCGCTACCCGGAACTGTTCGGCGCCATCGTCTGCCAGGTCCCGCTGCTCGATATGCGCCGCTACCACCTGCTGCTGGCCGGTGCGTCATGGACGGCCGAATACGGCGATCCGGATAAGCCCGAGGAGTGGGAGTACATCAGCAAGTATTCGCCGTACCAGAACGTCCGCGCCGACGGGTCCTACCCGCCGATCCTGCTGACCACCTCCACCCGCGACGACCGGGTACACCCTGGTCACGCTCGCAAGATGGCCGCACTGCTCGAGGAACAGGGCCGCACCGTCTGGTACCACGAGAACATCGAGGGCGGCCACGGCGGCGCGGCCGACAACAAACAGTCCGCATTCCAGGCCGGACTCATCTACGAGTTCTTCACCCAGATGCTGATGGAGCGGTCCGCCTGAGCCATCCCCCGGCCCGGTGCAGCGTGCACCGGGCCGATTTTCGCGCCGTTGTCTACAACGTAGACTTAGTCTACGTTGTAGACGTGACAAGCGAGAGCGCCGTACGAATCGTCGAGACCCCCGGCGCGCGACTGCATACCGAATCGGCCGGAACCGGACCGGACCTGGTCCTCATCCCCGGCGGCGGCGGTGACGCCGGAATGTACGAGGCGGTCGTCCCACTACTGACCGGCCGCTACCGCGTCGTCACCTTCGACCGACGCGGCAACTCGCGCAGCCCGTTCACCGATCCGCACGCCGCGATCGATATCGCGACGCAGGCGGCCGATGTCATCGCGATCCTCGACGCATACGCCATCGACCGCGCCCATATCTTCGGCAGCAGTGGCGCGGCGATCATCACGCTGGAACTGCTCGCCGCGCACGCCGACCGGCTCAACGACGCGGTCGTGCACGAAGCACCGCTCGTCCAGTTGCTGCCCGAGGCGAGTCCGGCGCGTTCGGAGCTCGCCGAGATCGGCGGGCTCGCGATCGAGAAGAGCCCGCTGCGTGCCTTCGCCGCATTCGGCGTGCTGACGATGCCGAATGTGCCACGGGTATTGCGGTCGAGCTTCGGACAGGCCTTGATGGCGGGCGGAACTCGGGTTTCATTGACGATCGGAGCCACGCTGCGGCGGATTACCCGAACTCGGCCCTCGACCATGACCCGTCAGCTGCACAATGCCGACCTGCTGCTCGTCCGCGAACTGCCCGCCTTCTGCTTCGACTATCAGCCGGACCTGGCCGCCCTGCGGAAGGTCGAGGTGCCATGGCGGCTCGGCACCGGGCGCGAGAGTGTCGGCAAGCCGTACTACCTCGCCACCCACGCACTGGCTGGCGAACTCGGCCGGGACTGTGTGGAATTCCCGGGTGGGCATGTGCCCTACCAGTTGCGGCCGGAGGAATTCGTCGATCGGCTGCTCGAACTGTTCGACGAAATGGGCGAAGGGACCTTGCGATGAACCGACCAGCCGGGCGCAGGCAACCGACACCGAGCACCCGGACCGCACTCAACCGTGATTACATCGCCGCGGTGGCACTGACCGTCATCGATACCGCCGGGCTCGACGGCTTCACCATGCGGAAATTGGGTGCGGCGCTCGGCGCGGACCCGATGGCGGCCTATCGGCACTTCACCGATCAGCAGGAGCTGTTCGACGGCATCGCCGAGGCGATGTTCGGCGAGCTGGAGATGGAAACGCTGCCGTGGCAGGCCGATTGGCCGGAGTTGATGAGCGCCTATGCGCATCGGCTGCGTTCGGCGTTGCGGCGGCACCCGAATGCGGTGCCGATCTTCGCCACCCGACCGGTCCGCAGCGCCGTCGCGATCGAGACCGGAAATTGGATGCTGGAACGCCTGCAGGGCGTCGGCTTCACGCCCGCGGTGGCCCTGCAGTTCGCCCGCTGCCTGCGCGAATACGTGGTCGGGCACATCCTGAGCCATACGGTGGCCGCCGTCGCGGCACAGCGCAGCCGCAAGCCCGCGCCGGACGCTCCGAACTACAACACCCTCGCCGCGGCCGCCGATGCCGCCGCGGACAGCGATCACTTCGAGATCGGCCTCACCGCGATGCTCGACGGATTCGGCAAGCATCTCGGCGGAAAGCCCAGCCGCGTTTAGGAAGTCCCGTTCGTCCGGGTGAGTACCACGACCGGGATCTCCCAGGACACCTTGGCCTGAAAATCGGCCAGGAACGGCGAGACCACCAACTGACGCTCCCAAAGCTGTTGCCGCTCAGCACCTTCGGCAACCGAAGCGATCACCGACCACGACTCGTTCCCGAACTCGACGGCGGCTTCGGGATGCGCGACCAGATTGTGGTACCACCCCGGACGGCTCTCCCGCCCGCCATTGGCGGCGAACACGACTACTCGATCACCGTCGCGCTGGTAGGCCAGCGGCCAGGTGAATACCGCGCCGGTGCGCGCACCGGTCGTGGTGAGGAGCAGCAGGGGTATGTTCGCGAACTGGCCGCCGACCACCCCCGCATTGGCGCGGAACTCCGCGACGATCTCCCGATGCAATTGCCGCCGTTGCTCATTCGACACGACCCCAGCCTATGACGACTTACCCGATTGCGCCTCGTCGTAGCGCAGGCGCGCGCTCGCCACATATTCGCGATGCCCCTGCGCCCAATCGATGAGCGCGTTGACCTGCGTCGACAGCGTCGCACCGACGGGTGTCAGCTGGTAATCCACCCGCGGCGGCGAGGTCGGCGTCACCGTGCGCGCGACCAGACCGTCACGTTCGAGGCTGCGCAACGTGAGGGTGAGCATGCGCTGCGAGATCCCCTCGATCGAGCGCTGCAACTGCGAATACCGTTGCGGCCCATCGGTCAGCAAGGCCATGACCAGCACACTCCACTTGTCGCCGACCCGATCCAGCACATCGCGGAGCTGACACAGCGCCGCCCCCTCGCCGATCGGTTCATCACCGGTCACCGCACGCACATCGGTGTTCGGTACGCGGGTCAAAGTGCCTTCTTCCGCCACCAGCCCATTGTCGACAAGATCTCACTTACACACAAGAAGTAACCAACGAACAGAAAGTGTGGTGAGACATGGATATTGATCTCGCGGCTCCGCCGCGCCGGTCCGGTGTCCGGCCGACCACGACCGGCCGAGAAATACCGCACGACCAGCTCGACGGCTTCTCTCCGGCTGGGATCCGGGCCGCCGTGATCGAATACGCCCAAGCGCTACCCGACGTATTCACCGGGCCGAGCCAGGTTTCGGAACCGAGCTCGCTCGCCCTGCGGTTGCGCGATCCACGCGGACCGTGGGAAGCCTTCCTGCACCCGAGCCGCGACGAATTCGGCCACATCCACCGGAGCGGATTTCTCCACCTCACCCTGCCCCGCGAGGTCATACCGCCACTGACCGAGGCGGGCTGGATCGAACCGCATCCGATCACCAGGCGGCCGGAATGGCCGGACACGATCGTCATGCTCTACGCGCCCCGCGATGAATCCGAACTCGACCTGGTCATCGCCGCACTGCACGCCTCATGGCAACGAGCCGCCAACCTCACCCCCACGAAATAGGAAGCGAGACACAGCAATGCGCGCAATCGCGTTCACCGACTTCGACCGGCCCGCGACCCTCACCGAATTGCCCGTGCCCGTACCCGGACCCGACGAAGTGCTGGTCCGGGTGCGGCACACCTCGATCAATGGCTTCGACCTCGGCGTGCTCGGCGGCTATCTGCGCGGGGTGTTCGAGCACGAGTTCCCGGTCGTGCTCGGCAAGGATTTCGCGGGCACCATCGCCGCCGTCGGCGCGCAGGTCACCGACCTGGCCGTGGACGAAAAGGTATTCGGTGTCGTCATGCGGGCAACGCTGGGGCAGGGCAGCCTCGCCGAATATGTGGCGGTGCCAGCGGGTTACGGCATTGCGCGGATCCCCTCCGGCCTCGACGACGCCGCAGCGGGCGCACTCGGCCTCGCCGGGACGGCCGCGCTCACCGCACTCGACGCGCTCGAACCGAAACCCGATGCACCCCTAGTGATTTCGGGTGCGACCGGCGGCGTGGGCGGCTATGCCATCCAACTGGCGACGGCCCGCGGCGCTGTCGTCATCGCCACGGCACGGCCCGGCGATGAAACCGACTTCGTCATGGCACTCGGCGCCCACCATGCCGTCGATCCCGCCGACCTGGTGGACCGAGTTCGCGAACTCGCCCCCGATGGCGTGCCAGCCGCACTGCATCTGGCTGGTGACGGCGCAACCGTCGCCGGATTGGTCACCCGCGGTGGTCGATTCGCCTCCACGGTGCATTTCGTCCCGGCCGACGCCGCCGATCGCGATCTGGCCACCATCGATGTCATGGCCGATCCGAGCCGGGCCAATCTGGATCGCCTGGTCGCAGATGCCGCGGCGGGCACACTGCGCATCCCGATCACCAAGCGCTACGAACTGGCCGAGGCCGCAACGGCGATCGCCGAGTTCACCGGTGGCGCCCTCGGCAAGCTGGCGGTCACCCTCTAGCAGCGTCAGCGGTCCCGCAACCACTTCTCGACCTGATCGACGGTGCTGCTGTATTTGCGGATCCAGCCGTTGTGTCCCAGGGATTCCGGCTGCACCCAGGTCGTCACGTCGGCCTTGGGCATCTTCGCCAGCAGATGCGCCGCCGAACTGCCGGGCGCGAGATCGTCATCGGTCATGGTGATGGACAGCACCGGCAGCTTCAGCCTGCCGATCCGCTCCTCGTAGTCGATATCCGCCCCGACCGGCTGGAAGCGACCGGTGCGGGCCAGCCGGGCCCAATCGGAGATCAGCACTTTCGACTGGCGCCCGAACCCGCCCACCGAGATCCGGTCACCGGGCCAGAAGCCCGCCAGATTGGCCGTCATCGAGATGGCCGCGGTGCCGACCAGCATGCCGGGACCCGAAATCCCGCGGAAGCCACGGTGATACGGGGTGCCGGAGGCGATCAGGATCAGTCCGCCGAGCCGGCCACGAATGCGTGCGGCGTACAGCACGGCGAGCTGGCCGCCCATGCTGTGGCCGAGCAGGTACGGGGTGCTGTCCGGGAATCGGTCGCGCACCACCGAGAAGATCGCCGGGAAATCGACCGAGACCAGTTCGTGGTAGCCGTAGCTGCTCGCGGCGCTCGGGCGCGGCCTGCTGTCACCGCCACCGCGCAATTCGCCGATGGCCGCGTCGAAACCGCGGGCGGACAGTGCGGTGGCGAACAGTTCGTAGTACCCCGCCGGAACACCGAGGCCGGGCACCAGCACCACCACCGGACGGGGCGCGTCCGGCGTCACCGGATGACGGTGCGTCCCGCTCGCCGGAAACAGCCGCACCGGCACGGTGCTGCCATCCGGCATCTGGATGGGAACCTTCTCCATGATGCGCACCGTACCGCGCGATGATCACCGATCGACCGGAGCGACCCGTGCTACGCGCCGACCGCACCCATGATCACTCGGCTGAGCACCCGGATCACATCGTCGAGCGGCGGCCGCGGATCCGAACCGCTCCAGGAGTCGACCACATAGTTGACCGCGCCGATGATGGCCAGCACCCGCATCTCGTAATCGCCCGTGGGGATTTCGCCTTGCATGGCGGCATCCTCGGCGGCGCTGGCGAGTAGCGAACCCCAGACCCGGCGCAGTTCCAGCCGGAACTTCTCGACCTTCGGCCCGGCGCCGACGACCTCCACCAGCGCCACGCGCGCCTTACGCGGATCGGCGCCGATGGATTCGACGTAAGCGCGCACGGCCGCGTCGATGAGTTCCAGGGCGGTCGCATCCGACTTCTTGTCGAGGGCGGCGGTTACCGCTTCGCGCGATTCCCTATCGATCTGCTCGTAGAGCTCGAGTAGGAGGGACTCGCGGCCGGTGAACTCCTCATAGAACTGACGTGAGGAGAGTCCGGCGTCCTTACAGATCGCGCCGACCGAACTATTGGCGTAGCCATCGCGCGCAAAGACCGTAAGGCCCGATTCCAGAAAACGCGCACGCCGCTGACGTTGCCGGTCCTCTACGGGTTGCCCGGCATACATTCGTCCCGTATTCGCATCCTGTGACATTGGGCCAGACAATACCTAAGCGTCCGATGCCCTTGTCATGGATCGGGCTGTTCGTCTCAACCTTCGGCCGACATCGTGTTAGCCGAAAGTTGGCCGCCCGGTTGCTATTGCGCCGAAATCTCGCTTCTGTCCGATCTAGCTACCGCCACACACCTCGTCACTGGCTGTTTGCCGACGCGGACGACACCGAGAGGTTCGGCACGCCGAAAGTGTTTTGCAGGAGTTTTTTAGAATTATTTTCCGTTGTTCCGGAGACCTTTCAACAACGCGGGCAGATCCGCAACGGAATCAATGACGTGATCCGGCGCCGACGCCGCCCCAGCTAACACCGCGGACCGGAATTTCCCGGTGCGCACCAGAACTCCGGTCATGCCGACCCGCTGGGCGGCCAGCACATCGGAGTGCAGATCGTCGCCGATCATCAACACCTCTGCCGGATCGAGCCCCATCAGGTCCGCGCAGGTCCGAAATCCCGCCGCCTCGGGCTTGCCGATCACCGTGATCTCGGCATTGCCAGCGGCCGCCAGACCCGGCAGATACGCACCGGAGTCGATGCGAAGTCCGTCATCGGTGGCCCAGGTCAGGCCGCTGTGCATCGCGACGACCGGCACACCGTCCAGCATCAGCTCGGCCACCCGACTCAGCGCGCGGTGGGTGAATTCCGCACCGGCACCGCCGATTACGACGACATCCGGATGTTCGTCATCGAGGGTGAGATCAGCGAGATCGGGCCGGATATCGCCGTGGTTGAGCACCCAGACCCGCGCATCCGGATAGCGACGGCCCACATACTCACCGGTGAGCCGGGCGGCGGTGACGATCTCGTCGGCGTCGACATCGAATCCGGCGCCCCGCAGCCGCTCGGCGATCTCGTCGCAGGTGCGTGAAGTGGTATTGGTGAGAAACGCTCGGCGCAAACCGGTTTCGCGTATCCGGCGCACGGCGTCAGCGGCGCCCTCGAGCTCGCGCCATGAGGTCACCAGCACGCCGTCGATGTCGTAGAGCACACCGCCGATCCGAGTGTCGCCAGACATGGATTCAGCCTACGGCCGTCGGCCCGAAGTCGTCGCCGCAACCGCCCGGCATGGCGTGTCAGCGGCCGACGCGGGCGAATTCACGGGCGGCGCGTGCCAGCATCCACGGCACCAGCCGACGGTGGAATGGGCGAACGACGGCGAAATACCGTCGGCCCCAATCACTTCGGTATTTTACCAAGGAGGTGATGGTGACCGCGCCATCGTCGACGAGAACCGAGACGAGAAAGTCGAGGACCGACATCGCATCGGCCGTCACATGCTCACGTTCGTCGCTTTCATGATCCGGAAAAGGCTTGCCGAAGAATATCTTTCGGGTCCATTCACGCGGATCGGCGGGAGCGCCCGGCGGCAATGCTATTTCGTAGGAATCGATGTAATCCCAATTCGATCCCGATGCGCGCGCCAGGGCCGCCCTTTCGGGAATCTCGACTCGTCCACGAGCAGGCATCACATTCCTCCGGTCAGTCCATACGGAAGCGTATGGACTGACCATACGATAGCGTACGGGCATGGCACAAGAGGGCAGGAGTGCGACCGCGAAGTCGTCGGCGCCGCGACGACTCAGCGCCGACGACTGGGCCCAGGCCGCGCTGGACGCACTGGCCGCGGGCGGCCTCGCGGCGGTCGCGGTGGAACCCATCGCCAAGCGGCTCGGCACCACCAAGGGCAGCTTCTACTGGCATTTCAAGGATCGCGCGGCCCTCATCGATGCGGCACTGGCGCGCTGGGAACAGCGCAGCACCGACGATGTGATCGCCGAGATCGGTGTCGAGACCGATCCGGCCGAGCGGTTGCAGCGACTGTTCGCCCGGGTCATCGACTACGCCGCCACCGGACGGATCGAATTGGCGCTCTTGGCCTCTGCGGACCAGGCCGCGGTTGCAGCGACATTGCGCCGGGTCGCGGACCGGCGCATCGATTACATTGCCGAACTGCTGCGCGAATTGGGTCTGACCGCCGGACAGGCGCGGACCAGAGCGGTTGTCGCCGTGAGCATCTACCACGGCTTCAACCAACTGGCCCGCGTCTCCCCCGACGCACTCCCGAGCACCGACGCCCAGCGCAGGACATTGGTGGATACGGCAGTTCAGAGCCTGCTGCCACCGAAGCGGCACTGACGCAATGGATCAGCTGCTGCCGCCACCACCACAACCGCCGCCGCCACCGCCGCCGCCGCAGCCGGATCCGCCACCGCAACTCGAGCCACCGCCACAGCTCGAGCCACCGCCACAACTGGACCCGCCGCCACAGCTGGAGCCGCCACCGTAACTGGACCCGCCGCCACTGTCGCCGCCGCGGCCGCCCGCACTCCATCGGCTGCTCCTGCGGCGATTTCGACTCCGTCGACCGCCGCCCGCAAGACTGATGTACGCGATCGTGCCGAACAACAGCAGCCCGGCCGTGACCTGCACCCAGATTGCATTCATAGTCGCCACCCCCCCGAATGACTTGCGAGGCTTGCCCTCGCTCCAAGTGCACCCGCTTCGACGTCGACGGTAAAGCCACTACTTTTGGGGCGTTTGAACAGGTCAACGGTGTGCGACCGGACAGCGGACAGTTCCGGTTCGCCCGAACCGCCACTGCCGAAACCCCATTCGAGACCGGGTCAGCGTTGCGAGGCGTTGATGATCGCGTCGAGCAGACCCGGAAAGCGTTCCTCCAGATCGTCACGGCGCAGCTCGACGAGCCGGTTGCGGCCGGAGACATAGGTGGTCGTGACGCCCGCATCGCGCAGCACCTTCCAGTGATGCGATGCCGTCGCGGCGGTGATCTCCACATCGAATTTATCGATGGCGCAGCTGAGCGGCTCGCGTACCCCGGCGAGCCCGCGGATCAGTTCCAGCCGAATGGGATCGGCGATGGCGCTGAGCACCCGGATCAGGTCCAGGTCGCCGGTGCTCGGCTGCGGTAGCTGACGCACGTTCATCCTCCGATCGTTTGACAACCATCGAATTATATCGCAGCATCATAAGATGCTTCGACAACCATCGAACAATATCTATCGATCTCTGATTCCACTCGCCGTCGGCACTTTCGTGCTGGGCACAGACGGTTTCGTACTCAACGGCATGCTTGCGCTCATCGCCCACGATCTGGACGTTTCGGTGGCCACCGCGGGCCAGCTCACCACCATGTTCGCCTGGACCTACGCCATCGCCTCACCGGTCATCGCGGCCGCGACCGGATCCTGGGACCGACGCTGGGTATTGGGTGGCGGCGCGGTGCTTTTCGTCCTCGGCATGATCGGACAGGCTGCGGCCCAGGACTTTTCGGTCATGGCCGGAGCGCGCATCGCGGCCGCGATCGGCGCGGCGGCATTCCAGGCCAATGCCTTTGCCGTGGCCGGAGTCGTCGCCGATGACGCGCACCGGGGGCGGGCACTGTCGGTCGTCACCGCCGGGATCACGTTGTCCGCGGTCGCCGGCGTGCCGATCGGCATCTTCGTCGAGCGGTGGATCGGCTGGCGCGGTGTGCTCTGGGCGATCGCCGCGGGCGGTGCCGTCGCGGCGGCGCTGGTGGTGCTGCTGCCGCGGGTCACCCTGCCGAGCACCGGATTGCGCGATCGCGTCGGCGTACTCGCGCGGCCCGCCGTGCTGCGGGTACTGCTGGTGACGACGCTGCAGATGACCGCGGCCTACACCACCATCGTCTACCTGCCGGTCGTCGTCACCCCATCGGTGCCGCAGGGACAGCTCGCATGGCTGCTGCTGGTGATGGGCATCGGTCAGGTCATCGGCAATGCGCAGGCGGGCCGGGCCGTCGACCGTTTCGGTCCGGCGCGCACGCTGACCGTCGGACTCGTCGGCAGCCTCATCGGACTGCTCCTGCTCGGCCCAGCCACCCACGCCACCTGGGCGGTCTACGCCGTACTCGGCGTGACCGGCCTCTTCGGGTCCGCGATCCTGATCCCGCAGCAATTCCGACTCTTCGCCATTGCCCACGACGCGCCGACCGTCGCACTCGGCCTCAATGGCTCGGCCATCTACCTCGGCAGCGGCATCGGCTCACTGCTCGGTGGCACGGTGCTGGATTCCTCGGGCGCGGGCTGGCTCCCCTGGACCTCGGCCGCGGTCGGCTTCGTCGCCCTCGCACTCGGCGTCGCCACCCTGCGCCGACCAGCACGCACCGAAACGGCGGCAGTCGCTCCGGCGTGAGAATCCCTGCTCCCCAATAGCTCCCGGACCGATCGGACCGGGAGCTATTTCTTCGGCGCGGATTCGGGGCGGATCGAGTCGAGCAGGTCGGCGCAGCGGGTGAGCAGTCCGCACAGGGCGGCATGCTCGGCTTCGGTGAATTCGGCGGCCAATGCGCGCTCCACGCGCACGGCATTCGCATCCGCCTGCTGCGCGAGCGCTGCGCCCGCTTCGGTGAGTCGGGTCTCCAAGACGTTCTTGTGCCAGGCGTGGGGTGTGCGCTCGATGAGGCCGCGGTCCTGGAGATTCGTCAGGATCGTATTCATGGTCGGCGGGGTCACCCCGCACAAGCGGGCCAGCGCCGCGGCGTTGATGCCCGGGTTTTCGATGAGAAACAGCAGGGCCCCGTACTGGGGAACGGTGAGGCCCGCCGGTTTGAGCGCCGCACTCTTCGCCGAGTTGAGAGCCTGTTCGGCGCGCTTGATGTAGGAGCCGAGGCGCTCGGAGGAGTGCATGGACGTCATGTCCGCATGGTATCTGCCCAACTTCTCATTAGCCCCTTGACGTTAGTTAGAGTTCTAATATAACTTCGTGCTCATTCCAAGATGCGAATGCATTCGGATGTTCGACCCCACCCAGGAGCCATGAGCATGTTCCGCACCATCTCGACCATCGCCACCGCCATTGCCTGCACCGCCGTCGCGGCCTGCGCAACGGCGACGGAGACACCGAAGGCCACGAACGTCAGCCAACCGACCACGCGCATCAGCACCGCATACGAACTGCCCGGCGACCGCGTCTACCCCGAAGGCATCGCCGCCGATCCCCGCACCGGCGACATCTATGTCGGCTCCTACGCCAACGGCGCCATCTACCGAGCCACACCCGGCGCGAAGCGCGCCGAGACCTTCCTGCCCGAGGGGGCCGACGGCCGCAAGACCGCCAATGGACTGAAAGTCGATGCGGCGGGGCGACTGTGGGTGATCGACTCAACGGCCGGGGTCGCGGTCTACGACACCACCAGCCGCGCACTGATCGCCCGCTTCGATGTCGCCGGCACCGGACCGCGCCTGGTGAACGATCTGGCCATCACGCCGAACGGCACCGCCTACCTCACCGACAGCCTGCGCCCGGTGGTCTACCGGATCACGCCGGAGCAGGTCACCGATGCGGCGGCACATGGCGGACGGGCCGATCTGACAACACAATTCGACCTGAGCGGCACCATCAGCACGCACGCACCGGACGCGTTCACATTGAACGGCATCGTCTCCGATGATTCCGGTCGCTATCTGCTGATCGTCGATATGGATTCCGGGGAGCTGTATCGCGTTGCGACCGCATCGAATTCGCCGGATCCGATCCGCAAGGTCACCATGCGCGGCGCCGACCTGAAACATGGCGACGGACTGGAATTGCACGGCGATACGCTGTGGGCGGCCCAGAATGCCAGCAATACGATTACCCGCTGGAAGATCAGCGACGATGGGGCGAGCGTCGAATTGGAGCGCACCGTCACCGATGAATCCCTGCGCATCCCTACCACCTTGATCCGCAACAATGATCGGACCCTGGTCGTGTCCTCCCAATTCGACAAGGGCGGGCCGATGGGACCGGGCACCCCGGTCACTCCGTTCGCCGTGCTGACCGTCGACGGCATCTGATCCGGCGTACGGCCGGTTCGCCAAACGGACCGGCCTTCGGGTTTTCCCGGCGAAACGCCCGTGCGGTCCGCGGCCGCACCACCGCCATGACGTAAGCTCGATCAACCGTACGCGAGCGGACTGGGGTGGCGGCCTCCGGTCGAGTGACATACGCTTCGCCGCGGAGGAAAACCGCCTCATGGAGGGACAATTGACCACTCCGAGCCATGGCGATGTCGGAACCGGCGGGCCACAAAAGGTTCCACTGTCGCAGCTGATCCACCTGATGTCCGAATATCAGAAGCTCGGCACACACCGGCAGACCTTTCTACCGGCGCCTGCGCGTGACACTTTTATGCGCGGCTGCGGGATCGTCGCGGGCGGATTCGCCGCGGTTGGTGTCATCTGCGCAACGGTCGGCGCATATCAGGGTGCACTCGCGGTCGGTCTGCTCGCCTTGATCCCCGCCTCGATGGCGTTCTTCCGCGGGCGGCACAATCGTCGGCACCGCGCCGCACGGCTCGACCTGTTCGACTACGGCATGACCGTGTACCGCTCCGGCGAACAGATCGCCGGATTCCGATGGGACAGCGCCGAAGTGCGCCAGCAGGTCATCCCGTTCCAGAATTCCGCGCTCACGGAATATTCGCTGCACATGACCGGCCCCGACGGCGCCGAGGCCGCATTCGACGACACCCTGTTCGCCGACGGCCGCGATTGGGGCAAGGCCATCCAGTCGGCCATTACCCTGGCCCAGCTCCCCCGTGCCGTCGCCGCCATCGACGACTGTGCGACGGTCTATTTCGGCGAGATCGCCCTCGATCTGACCGCACTCTACTTCCGCAGCAGGGCCTTCGCCTGGGAACAGATCCAATTGATCGACGCCCGAAGCGGATTGGTCCGCATGAAGGTGGACGGCATCTGGGTATCCCTCACCCCCGTCGGCCAGATCCCGAACTTCTACATCTTCAACGAACTCGCCGAACGGCTGCGCGTCGCCGCTGCCGCCGAACTTGAGCCGAACACCGACGCACCGGTCACCGAACTCGAACCCGCGACGGTTACCGAACTCGAACCCGGCTCGGCTTCGCTCGAAAAGCCGGTTGCCGAGACCGAAGCCGAGCCGCCCGCAGTTACCCCAACGATCGAACCCGAGACACCGGCGGTCGCCACTACGGTCGTCAAAGCCGAACCCGAGACACCTGTTGCCACCCCGACGGTTGTCGACAGCGAACCCGAAACACCCACAGCCACCCCAACAGTCGTCAACGCCGAACCCGAGACACCCACGGCAGAGGATGCCAAAGTCGAAGCGCCCGTTGCGAAGGTCGGCCAGAAGGGCCAACCCACCGACCGCGCAGCAGACAACCTGACCATCGCGTCGAATTAGTCCACATCGTCGCTTGCCCGTTCAGAGGATCCTGAGTTGTCTATCACCGCGCCGACCCAGGACGAGCCACAAGCTCGAGCCGTGTCCGAGGGGTTGCGGTCCCTGACCGGCATCTGGGAATCCGGCAGGACCGAACACTACGGAGCGCCAGTAATCACCGTAGGATTCACTGACCGCCTGGACGTCGGCGCGGTCGTTGGTCGACATCCATGCGCTATCGGCGAATGCGAAGTGCACACGCTTGTGACCGGTGCGGAAATCGATCCAGTCCCCCGCGAGTTGACCGTCGAGTACCGGCGTGAATCCCAAGATGCCCGAACGCCATACGTGGTCGCGCAGCGTGATGTAGTGGCGTTGCGCTTTGCGGAACAATCCGATCGGGGCGTGGATGACGGCGCAGACGCGGGGGGCGAGTGCCGGCGCGGCGACGATCCGGGAGTTCTGGCGAACGATGACCTCATCGGCGTGGTGGTGGTAGGGATGGGTGCCGTGGTGTAGGTAGTGCGGCAGGAACAGGCGCAGGAACTGCAACCATGCTGGGGCGCTGTAGAACTGGACGGCGGGCTCGTGCAATGACGGGTGCGTCTACGGCGTACACGTCGCGGTAAACGAAGAACCGTAGGGCTTCAGCACGGTCGAAAACGTCCGGATCATGGTGTGCAGGCCGCTGTAGGCACCGCCGTAGGAGTAGACCTCGTGCAGCAGCGCCGACGCGCTGATGACATCGACAGGGTCGGTGACCAGTGCCGCGATGTCATGTGCCCAGCCGCGTACGAGTGCACACTTGCCGACCGTATTGAAGCGGTCGATGGTCTGAGTGAGGGAATTCGACGTTACGCCGGGTGCCTCGATGAGGGTGAGACGAACGTTGCGGGGCTCGACCTCGAGTTGGGATGCCAGGAAGGCGACGGCCGCTCCACCGCCAGGGCCGATCTCTATGACATGGGGATCGGAGTCGCCCACCCGAGTAAGCGCACGGTGGACGAGTAGACCTTTCTCATGGCCGTGGTCGTTGGCGGAAACATCGAGATAGGTGGCCGCCGATTTCTGTTGGTGGGCAAAGTAATTCGCTGTACCAATCATCGCGCACCGCTGGGTTCCGATCTCGGCGTGTGGCCGGTCGACACGTGGGCGGCTGAAGTGAGAGGTCGGGGCATTATTGGGGCGGTCAGGGAATTCGGTGGTGCCATCCCCCACGCATCCGAGTGGGCTACCGTGCACGAAGGTCATCAGTACTCCCGCGAAGCGTCCGGCTTCATCCGGCCCGCGTTGATCAGTGTTTGCCGTGCCGCCGCCTTACGCGGACATTGATCGGTCCGACATGCCTTGTGCCGCTGCATGGTCGAGTGCGCTTCGGTGAGGCTGAGCGCGTGGTCCGGTGCCTCGTGCGGCCACCCGCCAGGCCACAATCCGGCGTCGGGCTGGGGAGCACCAACCCGGTCGCGTCGGCGCGCAGCCCGCCATTCGTCCTGTACGCGGTCGATGATCGCTTGTACCGACGTGTCGTCGGACTCGGCCTCTCGCCACCAGTTGAATCCCATCGCGTCTCACCCCTGCCGTCTATGCGTGTTCTTGGTTGCACGCCACCCGGCGAGGCGATGAACACCGCTCACTGCTGGTGATGCATCTGCATTGGGAGAGGTCTCGGAGCGCGCCCGCCGGGTGGGTGCTGGATCCAGCGTCGCACCCGAACTGGCTCGTGACACCTGTGTGGCGGTTCAACCATCACCAGGTTTGTGGGTGCTCTGACCTGCAGTTTCGGCCATACATCCGCCTACTGCCCATCGGAATGGGTAAGTTCAACTGCCGCTGCGGTTCCTGAACACAAAGGGGGATGCACGTGGGAGTCTCATCAGGGGCGCGGAAGGCGAGACTCGTGCCGCAACCGTTGAGCCCGCAAGCACGCGGTCGAGAGATGGCCGCTGTGGGCAGGAGGTTGTGGGCCGAACTGGGGTCGGTAAGGAGCGCAGCTACAGAACTTTCGGCCCGGTACCCAGACGTGCTGAGTTTGCAGGCATACCGGTACGCGGCTGGCTTGTCCCAAGAGCTTGCAGCTGAGCGCTACAACGAAGTCACCGGTAATCAGACAAGTCTGGGCGGGACATCTATCAACGCTTGGGAAACGTGGGCGCGAGGTCGTGGCCAAGGATCGCCTCCGTCGTTCTCGAGTGTGCTGATCTTGTGCGCCGCCTATGGTCGCGGCCCGCTTGGAGCATCGGACGAACACGTGTCGCCAACCGAGTTGATCGCCGAGGCCTACGAACGCTTGCCGATTGAGGATCAGCTGTCGCTCAAGCAGTTCACGGCAAACACTCGAGCTCGATCGGGAACCGCGCCTGATCGGACACGCGCCAAATCATCGACAGACGAACTCGATTCGGTGTCGGACAGAATGACAAGGCAGGTGGGCGGCGAGTTCACTCTTTCGGTGCCCACTATCGAATATGGGAACTCCGACATCCTTGTATGCTCGCTACCAAATCCACAACCGGGTCAGTTGTTGGATTTGACATGGGAGACATTCGGGGACGGCATCGAACGACTGTCACGGCAAATCAAGAACGTTGGCAAACGCTTGGATGTCGACGCGTGCTTCGGCGTGAACGAAGCCGGTCTTGTGATGGCGACTTTCCTTGCTTCATCGCGCTTCTCTCGCTGCAAGATCGGCTACCTCCGTTGCAACAAGATCCGGGATGGGATCGATCTGGACGATGCATCATATTTTCCCGAAACCAGACCGGCACCCGCCATCTTTATCTGCGACTTCGAGGTCAAACACGCCGACGTGGTCGGCTATCTTGCGAGTCGGGTGAGGGCACAGTATCCGAAAGCCGAGCTGTACTTTGCCGTATTCGGCGCGATGACCAAAGGCCGTGACCTGGAAGTAGCTGGCTTCGATGATCTGACCGGAGCCAAAATCATGCGCGCGGCGGGCTTCGAAGCTATCTTTATCGCAGCCACGATGAGCCCACCCGGAATCGAACCTCCGCTGGAGTTGCGATGACACCCACACGAGGCGATAGCTCGATGAACAGCTCGAGCATGGCCCCCGACCTCGCGAAACGCATCGCCGCCGCAGTGCGCCAGATGATCGAAGAGATCCGTCCACAACTAATCGGTACTGCACTTACCGGCCGCCGCGCAGAAAATGAGAACCTACGTCATAAAGACAACTTCCTGTCCGACTATGACCTGTGGATGCATGAACGGTACAAAGAGGTGCTGGTCGAACATATCCCTTCGTTCGTTTACGCATCAGAGGAAGCCGATCCGGAAGTCATCGGAGATGAAGCCGATCCAGATCTATGCGTGTTGGTCGATCCTCTGGATACCAGCGAATTGGCAGTTCGTGGACTGTGCGGTTATACGCATATCATGGTTTACTCACGCGCCCTGGCCCGCCCGATCATTGCGGTGGTGGGAGATATTTTCCATCATGTTCAGATATATATGGCGACCCGGCAAAACAAAGGCCATGACCGAGCACTCATCATAACCGCCGACGGCCGCGAACACATTCTTGACAACCCCTCGGACACGAGCCTTTCCGAGGCACTCGTCACTAATTACATGATGCGCCCCGAACATCGATTTCAGCCGCTTGCCAGAGAACATCGACTTATCAAGGCCCTCAGCGAACCATCTCATGACGGAAAAGCGAGAGGTCGTATTGGTGTCGATTTCGGCTCGATTGGATTGTGTCACGTTGCCGCCGGATTCTCTGACGCGATGGTGGAATTTGCCAAGGGATTCGCAATCTGGGACCTGTCCCCTGGTCACTATATTCTGCACGCCGCAGGAGGCAGCGTGGTAGATCTGCACGGAGCATCAATCCCGCTGAACTACGATCTGGGTTCATTATCGGACATCAAGAACGCAATGAACCGGCGTCAAAAGTTCATTGCCGCCGGAAGTCTCCACCTGGCAAACGAAATTCGCGCGACGCTCCTGACCGAAGACCGCCGGTAGCCGCAAAGCTGGTGAGTCAGTGCGTGTCTCGACCGACCGCCCAGCTATTGCAAGAAAGGCCGAAGGCCGGTCCACCAGGTGGTGGACCGGCCTTCGGGGCTAAAGGTGTTGCTGGGGAGCGGGACTCAGAAGTCCATGCCGCCCATGCCACCGGTCGGGTCGCCCGCGGGAGCGGCGGCCTTTTCCGGCTTGTCGGCGACAACGGCCTCGGTGGTCAGGAACAGGGCCGCGATGGAGGCCGCGTTCTGCAGGGCCGAACGGGTGACCTTGACCGGGTCGGCGACACCGGCGGCCAGCAGGTCCTGGTACTCGCCCGAGTCGGCGTTCAGGCCGTGGCCCGCCGGCAGGTTCGAGACCTTCTCGGCGACAACACCGGGCTCGAGGCCCGCGTTGAACGCGATCTGCTTCAGCGGAGCCGACAGCGCGACGCGCACGATGTTCGCACCGGTCGCCTCGTCACCGGCCAGCTTCAGGTCGTCCAGAGCCGGAGCCGACTGCAGCAGGGCCACGCCACCACCGGCGACGATGCCCTCCTCGACGGCGGCCTTGGCGTTGCGCACGGCATCTTCGATGCGATGCTTGCGCTCCTTGAGCTCGACCTCGGTCGCGGCACCGGCCTTGATCACCGCAACACCACCGGCCAGCTTGGCCAGGCGCTCCTGCAGCTTCTCGCGGTCGTAGTCGGAGTCCGAGTTCTCGATCTCGGTGCGGATCTGCGCAACGCGGCCCTTGATGGCCTCCGCGTCGCCCGCGCCCTCGACGATGGTGGTCTCGTCCTTGGTGATGACGACCTTGCGGGCCTGGCCGAGCAGCTCGATGCCGGCGGTCTCCAGGGAGAGGCCGACCTCTTCGCTGATGACCTCGCCACCGGTCAGGATGGCGATATCGGCGAGCTGCGCCTTGCGACGGTCACCGAAGCCCGGCGCCTTGACGGCAACGGACTTGAAGGTGCCGCGGATCTTGTTCACGACCAGGGTCGACAGGGCCTCGCCCTCGACGTCCTCGGCGATGATCAGCAGCGGCTTACCGGCCTGGATGACCTTCTCCAGCAGCGGCAGCAGGTCCTTGACGGTGGAAACCTTGGAACCGACCAGCAGGAGGTACGGATCCTCGAGGACCGCTTCCTGACGCTCCGGGTCGGTCACGAAGTAACCGGAGATGTAGCCCTTGTCGAAGCGCATACCCTCGGTGAGCTCCAGCTGGAGCCCGAAGGTGTTGCTCTCCTCGACGGTGATGACGCCTTCCTTGCCGACCTTGTCCATGGCCTCGGCGATGAGCTCACCGATGGACGAGTCGCCCGCCGAGATACCGGCGGTAGCGGCGATCTGCTCCTTGGTCTCGACCTCCTTGGCGGTGTCGAGCAGCTTGGTGGTGACGGCCTCGACGGCCTTCTCGATGCCGCGCTTCAGGCCGAGGGGGTTGGCGCCAGCCGCGACATTGCGCAGGCCCTCACGTACGAGCGCCTGGGCCAGCACGGTGGCGGTGGTGGTGCCGTCGCCAGCGACGTCGTCGGTCTTCTTGGCGACTTCCTTGACCAGCTCGGCGCCGATCTTCTCGTACGGGTCCTCCAGGTCGATCTCCTTGGCGATGGAAACACCATCGTTGGTGATCGTGGGGGCGCCCCACTTCTTCTCCAGGACAACGTTGCGACCCTTGGGGCCCAACGTCACCTTGACCGCGTCGGCGAGGGCGTTCAGACCCCGCTCGAGGCCGCGGCGAGCCTCTTCGTCATACGCAATTGTCTTGGCCATGGCGTTGTTGAGATCCTCCATGTGTATGGCTGACACACAGGACGATCGCCGGTTGGATCGCCCCATTTACGCTGGCCAGGTTCGGTGCCCGCGACGGACGACCGAGGGTGTCGATGGAACCCGGTCTCACCGTCCCGACCTGGCACTCACACGTCGAGAGTGCCAAGCCCTTTTTAGCACTCAGGGGTATCGAGTGCAAGGTCCGCCCCTCAGGCCGACCGACGGTCGTCCACCCGGAGTATCAACGCGACGAACGCGTCGGCCCGGCGCTGCTCGGGCGTGCGTGGTTCTCCCTCATCGACCGTTACGAGTTCCGCATCGTTCAGCAGCAGCTCAGCCTCCACCCGCATGATCGCCCGAATGAACGGCGGCGCGACATCCGGCGGCAGGTCGCCGTTGATGATGTAGCTGCCATCGGGCTGCGATTCGGTGGACACATAGGTCATCGCGCGCTCGAGATCAGCGCGTCGTTCCCCCGCAACTAGGTCGGAATCCGCGACATCCGCCATTGCTATAGCTTACCGGTGCGCCGGATCAGGGCTTTTTCGACAGGCCGAGCAGTGCCCGATAGGCACCGGCAACGCCCCCGGCACGACCAGCAAACCGCTGTCCGCCAATCACTTCCGATCCGCGCATCGCGATGCGGGTCCGCGGAAGCCGGGAACCGGGTAGCGCGCCGGGCGGCTGTTGCCGACCTAAAGTAGCCGAGTGAGTGAAAGTCCCGGCTGGAGCGCTATCGACGCCGCGTTGGAACAGCTGTACCACGACATCGAACCCAGCCATTGGGGGACGCAGATGCCCTGGTCGCTCGGCGGTCCCGATCCGCTGGACGGCATCAGCGCCTATCCGCGCACCGAACCGGTTCCACACTGGCATTACATCAGCTATGGCATGACCGAACTGCACGAGAAGGAATGGGACAATCCAGATGAATCGGGCTGGGGATTCGAGTTCACATTCCGGCTGGTCCGACAGCCGCACGACCGGCAACCGCCGGTCTGGCCCGCCGACTTCCTGCAGAATCTGGCCCGCTACGTATTCCAGTCCGGGAATGGGTTCGCGCCCGGCCACACCATCAAGGCCAACGGTCCGATCGCCGCCGAGCACGCGGATTCGGATATCCACGCCGTCGCCTTCACCGTCGATCCGGAGCTGGGCGTCATCGATACGCCGCACGGGCGCGTCCAGTTCCTGCAGATCGTCGGGCTGACCATGCCCGAATACCGGGCCGCACAGGGCGGGCACACCCTCGCGGTGCTCGACGAACTGGCGGCGCACCTACCGCTGCTCGTCACCGATATCGACCGCGGACCGCTCATCGAGGAGCCGAAGACCAAGGCGACATGGCCGCGCTGGGGCGGGGGGCTGCGCGGGCGGGCGTAGATTTCGCAGCGGAAGATCAACGATCCCGAAGGGGGACGACCGTGCCCGAATTGCCGTTCGACTCGCTCTACCGGCACGGGTTCGCGCGGGTGGCGGTCGCGGTGCCGCGGGTCCGGGTCGCCGATCCCGCGTACAACGCCGAGCAGACGTTGGAGCTGGCGCGGCAGGCGGCCGCCGACGGTGTGGCACTGACCGTCTTCCCCGAACTCGGCCTGTCCAGCTATACCGCCGACGATCTGTTCCACCAGGACGCGCTGGCCGACGCGGTGGACGCGGCGCTCGAACGCGTTGTGGCCGCGAGCGCGCAGATCGATACGGTGCTGGTGGTCGGGGCACCGGTGCGGGCACAGGGGCGGCTGTTCAACTGCGCGATCGCGATCTGCCGCGGCACCGTGCTCGGCGCGGCACCGAAGAGCTATCTGCCGAACTATCGCGAGTTCTACGAGAAGCGCCAGTTCGCCGCGGCCCGGGAGACCCTGGACGACCACATCACGATCACGGGGCAGCGGGTGCCCTTCGGCGCCGATCTGCTGTTCACCGCGACCAATGTCGACGGCTTCGTATTCCATCTGGAGATCTGCGAGGACGGCTGGGTTCCATTGCCGCCCAGTGGATATGCCGCGCTGGCCGGCGCGACGGTGCTGGTCAATCTGTCGGCGAGCAATATCGTCATCGGCAAGGCCGACTACCGGCGCGCGCTGTGCACATCGCACTCCGCGCGCTATCTGGCCGCCTATCTGTATTCGGCTGCCGGACATGGTGAATCGACCACTGATATGGCCTGGGACGGACAGGCACTGGTGTGCGAGAACGGCGAATTGCTCGCCGAAGGCGAACGCTTCTGCGACCATCCCCAACTGGTCACCGCGGATCTCGACCTGCAGCGGCTGGCCGCCGACCGCATCCGTACCACCAGCTTCGCCGACAATGTGCACGATCACCGCGACCGGCTGATCCGGCTGCGGCGCATCGAGGTGGAGCTGCCCGTCCCGACCAGGACGCTGCCGCTGCGGCGCGAAATCCCGCGCTTCCCTTATGTTCCCAGCGATCCGAGGGCGCGCAACGAACGCTGCGCGGAGGTGCACCACATCCAGGTCGAGGGGCTGAGCACCCGCCTGCGCGCCACCGGCAGCCAGCGCGTCGTCATCGGCGTCTCCGGCGGACTCGACTCCACCCAGGCACTGATCGTCGCGGCCAAGACCATGGATCGGCTCGGGCTGCCGCGGACGAATGTGCTCGCCTACACCTTGCCGGGCTTCGCGACGAGCACCCGGACCCGCACCGACGCGCACGCGCTGATGGCCGCGCTCGGGGTGACAGCCCAGGAAATAGATATCCGCCCATCCGCCACCCAGATGCTGCGCGACCTGAATCACCCGGCCGCCGATGGTGTTCCGCAGTACGACATCACCTATGAGAATGTGCAGGCAGGCGAGCGCACCGCACACCTGTTCCGCCTTGCCAACCAGCACCACGCACTCGTCGTCGGCACCGGCGACCTCAGTGAACTCGCCTTGGGCTGGTGCACTTTCGGCGTCGGCGACCATATGGCGCACTACAGCGTGAACGCTTCGGTGCCGAAGACGCTGATCAAATACCTGATCGCGTGGGCCGTCGACACCGACCAGTTCGGCGATGAGGCGGGCAAGGTGCTGTCATCGATTCTGCAGACCGAGATTTCGCCGGAACTGGTCCCCAGCGACGACGCCACCGCGCCGGGCCAGAGTTCCGAGGCCACCGTCGGCCCCTACGAACTGCAGGACTTCCACCTCTACTACCTGCTGCGCTTCGGCTACCGCCCGAGCCGCGTCGCCTATCTGGCCCGCCATGCCTGGTCCGAGCGCGAGCGCGGCGGCTGGCCGGACCTCATCCCGGCCGACCAGCGCAATACCTACGACCTGCCGACGATCAAATACTGGCTGGCCGAATTCCTGCGCCGCTTCGTCCAGACCAGCCAGTTCAAGCGCTCCACCCTGCCCAATGCCCCGAAAGTCGGTTCGGGCGGCTCACTTTCACCGCGCGGCGACTGGCGCGCCCCCAGCGACGCCTCCGCCGCGGCCTGGTTGGACGAACTCGCCCGCAACGTGCCCGAGCACTGAGTTCAGGCTGCGACGGGCGGGCGGTATCGCACCGAAACCGACTCCCGGGAGCCGCGCCGCACCGATACCCCGCGCGAGCGAACGGCGCGCCGCTGCCGTGCCCTGGCCGCGTGCGCGCACCGAATGCCGATGACTATCCGGGCAATTCGACGTCGTCCGGCGGCGAACACGGCCCCGCCGTTCATGACTTCTCGGCGGCGATCACCGAAAGCAATTCGGCCAGATCGGCTTCGGCCTTCGCCTTGTCGATGCCGAGGTCGGACAGAATTCCGGAACCGTTCTCCTGTTCGAGCAGTGCGAGCAGGACATGTTCGGTGCCGATGTAGTTGTGTCCCAACCGAAGTGCCTCACGGAAGGTCAGCTCCAGCACCTTCTTGGCCTCGGCCCCGAACGGAATGAGCGCGGGCACCTTCGCCGGATCGGCGGGCTGCTGGGCGATGGCCGCCGTCGCCGCATCCCGGACGACGTCGAGTTCTACCCCTTGCGCCGTGATCTCCCGGGCGCCGAGGCCTTCCGGTTGCGACAGCAGGGCCAGCACCAGATGTCCGACCGCGATCTCGGGATTACTGGAGGCGCGAGCCGCCTCCTGGGAGGCCACCACCATCTTCCGCGCCCGCGGAGTGAACTTCGCGAAGCCCGCATTGGGATCCATGGCCGCGGCTTCGGCCGGATCGCCCGGCCCCTTCGGCACGAACCGTTTCTGCGCCGCCTGTTTGGTGACGCCCATGCTGGCGCCGATATCGGTCCACGAGGCGCCGGAGCGGCGGGCCTGATCCACGAAGTGGCCGATCAGATGATCGGCCACTTCGCCGAGATGTCCGGCCGCGACCACCGCATCGGAGAGTTGGTCGAGCACATTGTCCGGACGTGCCTTTTTGATGCCCTCGATCAGATCGTCGAGTCGTACGTTGATTGTCATGCGTCAACCATAGGTTGACGATTTGGCTTCGTCAACCACTAGTTGACGATCAGCGTGAAGATCGGGTGCGCATCGGAACACCGCCGGGCACAATGCGATTCAACGGCGCGTCGAGCACCGTCAGGGACGCGCCGCTCGCCCCGCGCCCTGGACGATCTGCTCCTTGAACCAGGCCGCCGTCCGGCCGGTCAGCACGGTCCGCGCCGGGGCGTCATCGTGGTGCAGGAACTGGACGACCCCATCACGACGGCCCAGGCTGATGCATTGGAAGTAGTACCGGAACCGCAGCTCACGGGGCTGGCTACCGGCCAGGCGCGCGACCAGGGCATCGGCCGCGTACTTACCGGTCGGCAGCGCGGTCGCGCAGGCCATCCGCAGGTCCCGGCCGCCGGGACCGGCGACCACCGCGGCGTCACCGGCCGCGTACACGTCGGGATGGGATATCGAGCGCAATGTCGCATCGGTCAGCACCCGGCCATGTCCGTCCACCGCGAGCCCCGCTCGCCGTGCGAGATCCGGTACGCCGAACCCCGCGGTCCACACCGTCGCCGCGGCCGCGAGCGCCGAGCCGTCGGCCAACCGCACACCATCCGGCGTCACCTCGATAACCTTTGCTTCCGAACGGATCTCGACCCCGAGTCGCTCGAGCGCCCGTTCCACATGTTGCTGCGCCCGCCGGGAAAGCCAGGACGCCGGCGCCTCCGAGCCGAGCAGCACCACCTGCGAATCCGGTTGGTACTCGGCCAGTTCCGCGGCCAATTCGATACCGGTAGCACCGCAGCCGACCACCACGATCCGCCCCGCCGGGATGGCGGTCCGCAGCCACTGCGAATCCTCCGGCGTCGCAACCGAATACGCGTGCTCGGCCACGCCCGGCACATCGGCGTCGTTCGTACTGCCCAACGCGTAGATGAGCGAGTCGTAGTCGAGGGTCCGCGCGTCGTCGAGGATCACCTGCTTACTCGCGGTGTCGATACCGTTCGCTCGAGCGCGCACGAACTGGATCCGCTTGGGCTCGAGCAGCTCTCGCAGATCCCACTCCTGGATCGACTGTCCGACAGCGTATTGGTGCAGTCGCACCCGTTCGACAAAGTTCGCGCGGGCGTCGACGACGGCGATGTGGGCCTCGCGCGCGATGCGCGCCAGCCTGCGGGCCGCCGCCAATCCCGCGTATCCGCCGCCGAGGATGACGATTCGATGCTGTCCGGTCATGATGTGGCTCCCTTTCGATCGGCCGACACCCCTTAGACTGGACAGCCCTCCGATCCCTGACAGCTACCGGACATGACCCGCGTCACTGTGCGGCCGCCCCGTCCACCCGGCCGACATAGGACAGCTTGTCCGGATTGAGGATCAAACGCAGCGCGGTCACCACCTCGTCGAGGATGTCGACGGCCACGACCAGGACCGGCTCCCCCGCCAACCGGACCACGACCGCGAGCGCGCCGTTGATCTCCTCCAGCGTGATCACCATGCCCGGCGCCTCCCAACGGAACAGACCGGCCAGGTAGCGCGCGACCGCGGCCACCCCGACGACCGGCCGCCGAGCCGCGGTGACCAGCCCACCGCCGTCCGCGGTCGAGGTGACGTCGGCGGCGAGCATGCGCTCCAGCGCCGGCAGATCCCCGATGCGCGCCGCCTTCAGGAAGCGCTCGATCAGCTCGCGGGCCTGATCGGCCGCAACGTCGAAGCGCGGCCGCCCCTCGCGCACCCGCACACTCGCCCGACGGAAGATCTGCTGGGAATTGGCCTCGGATACCGCGAGCATGTCCGCGATCTCCCGATGGGCGTAGCCGAATGCCTCGCGCAATACGAACACGGCCCGCTCGATCGGGTTCAACCGCTCCAGCGCCGTCAGCAGCGCCAGCGATACCAGCTCGCGCTCCTCCACCGACTCCAATGGCCCGAGCTCACCGCGCGCGGTCGGCACCGGCTCCGGCAGCCACGGTCCGACATAGGTCTCCCGGCGGGCCCGCGCCGAAACCAGCCAGGTCCGGCACAGATTCACGATCGCGGTGCTCAGCCAGGCCTCGGCCGAGCGAATCGTGGCGCGATCGGTGCCGTCCCAGCGCAGGTAGATCTCCTGCACCGCGTCCTCGGCCTCGGTCGCGGATCCGAGCATCCGATAGGCGAGCGCGAACAGGCGCGGCCGATGCGCCTGGAATTCGCGCAGTCCGTCCGGTTCCACCGCCACCTTCTTCCGTGCTCGGCCGCCGAAGATGACGGTACCGGTCGGGATCGCCGCGGCCCCGGGGAGTTCGGCGGGCGACCCGATGGTCCGGCCGCCACCGAAAACCCGGCCGAGATCGAACCCCCAGCACCCGAAACCCCCAAGCGCCGCAACACTACTCATGACTGCGTCTCGGTCATAGCCGCAGCATTCCCGCCCGGTCTTGATGATTCCTTGACAAATGCCAGACGAACTCAGTCGGCCAGATCGTCTACCTCGCGCTCCTTACCGGGACTGCGCAGCCGCAGCCGACTCGCCCCGCGGATCGCCGCCCCGCGGATCGCGGGACGCGGAATCGCGGGCCGTCGCCGCTGCGCCCGGCGCTGGGCCCGGCGTTCGGATGGCTTGTGCTGCCAGGTCTCCGGACGCGCGGCGACCCAGCGCTGCGAATGCCAGGCGAACGGGATATGTCCGAGGTACACCGCGACCAGCACCAACAGCAAGACGATCGGATAGGTGACCAGCAGCGCCGCCGCGAGCGCGGTCAGCACCAGCAGTCCGGCCGCGGCCTGTGGCGCCACCGATACCGACTTCATCGCCAGCGTCGGAATGGTGCTGACCGCCAAGGCCGCCGCGAAGACCGTCCAGGCCGCGACCTCATAGAAGCCGACCCACCAACCGTCACCGAACTGCACATACAGTCCGATCGGCACCAGCGCGATCAGCGCCGCCGCCGGAGCGGGCACACCGACGAAATACTCGCGCGACCACTCCGGTCGCGTGTCATCGTCGAGCAGCGTATTGAACCTGGCCAGCCGCAAAACAATGCTCACCGCGAACACCAGCGCGATGATCCAGCCCGCGCTGTTGCTGTCCAGCAACGCGATATAGAGCACCAGACCGGGCGCGACACCGAAGGAGATGGCGTCGGAGAGCGAATCGAGCTCCGCGCCCATCTTGGTGGTGGCGGCCAGCATCCGGGCCAGCCGTCCGTCCAGCGTGTCCAGCACCGCGGCCGCGCCGACCATCGCCAGGGCGATATCGAGTTTGTCGTCCAAGGCGAACTTCACCGCGGACAGTCCGGCGCACAGCGCCAGGATTGTCACAATGCTCGGCAACAGCCGGATGGTCCGGCGCCTTCGCTGCGGTGTTGTTGGCAGGGCGTGCTCCATCATGAGTCGGTCGAAAGTACGGCCAGCACGGTCTCGCCCCCGATCGTGCGCTGTCCGGGTTCGACGAGCAGTTCGGTGCCCGCCGGGAAGTAGGTGTCGACACGGGAGCCGAAACGGATCAGGCCGTAGGTATCGCCAATGGTCAGCTTGTCACCGACCTGGGCGTCGCAGACGATGCGCCGCGCCAGCAGACCCGCGATCTGCACGACCACGATCTGCGCGCCGCCGGGGGTGTCGATGACCATGCTGTTGCGCTCGTTCACCGCACTGGCCTCGGGCAGATCCGCGGAACGGAAGTGGCCGGACTGGTGCAGTACCGTGCGCACGTTCCCGGAGATCGGCGTGCGCTGCACATGTACGTCCAGTACCGAAAGGAAGATGCTCACCCGCGGCAGCGGCGCATCGCCGAGGCCCAGTTCCGCGGGCGGCGCCGCGGTATCGACGAGGGCGATCTCACCGTCGGCCGGGGCGACGACCACACCGGCCCGGTTCGGCGGCACCCGGTTCGGATGCCGGAAGAAGGTCGCACAGGCCGCGGCGGCCAGCAGACCCGTGCGCCGCACCCACTTGCGCTTACCGCCGAGCACCGCGACCGCGAGCGGCGCAGCGACAAAGGGCAGCCCGGCGGGGTGTAGCGGGGGAATCGCGGCCCGGACCAGATCGACGACATGGCCGACTCCGGTCGTTTCGGGCGTGCCGGGCGGGGTGGGACGGCGTGCCACAGGCTCCTCTTTCGTACTCGATGCAGACGGATGCGCCCCTCAACGATAGGTCCGGCGCAAGCGTTCACACCTTACGGGAACGGAGCCTGCGGCACCCGCTCTCAGTGCACGGCTTTACGGCCGGTGAACAGCCTGACCAGGAACAGCAGAATCACCGCGCCACCGAGGCAGGTGAAGAAGCTGAACCAGAGTCCGCCGCCCTCGACATCGACGCCGAGCAGCTTCAGTAGAAATCCGCCTAGTAGCCCTCCGACGACGCCGACCACAATGTTGAGGAGGATGCCCTGCTGTGCATCCGTTTTCATGATCTTGCTGGCAATCCAGCCCGCGAGACCGCCGATGATGATCCACCCGATAATCCCGAGTCCGAGCATGGTGTCCTCGAATCACTAGTTGGGCGCAGCGCCGCACCACAGGGCGTGCTTCGAGGGTATACCCGCCGAATGTGAGAATACGCACGCCCATTCCGCGCACCTCGGGCTAATATGAGGGGGCCTCATGTCTACGGGCACGTAGGTAGTGGGCCGATGAGGGACTCATTTCGATGCTTCGGGGTACAACCCGGCGGCGCCGCCGCAGGTACATAGGAGACGCACAATGGCCGCTCGAATCGCCCAGACAACGGGGTCAGAGCACACGGCGATCCTCGGGCTCGGCGTATACCGCCCCGCCCGAATCGTCACGAACGACGAAGTGGCCGGGCCGATCAACTCGAGTGACGAGTGGATCCGCACCAGGTCCGGCATCAAGACCCGGCGGTTCGCCTCGGAGGAGGAGACCATCCAGTCGATGAGTGTCGCCGCCGCGCGCGACGCACTCGAATCCGCAGGCGTCGAGGTCGACCAGGTCGATTGCGTCATTGTGGCGACCTCCACCCACCTGCTGCTCACCCCGGCCGCCGGACCGCGGATCGCGACCGAGCTCGGGATGAACGGGGCGGCGGCCTTCGACGTCTCGGCGGGCTGCGCGGGCTTCTGCCACGCACTCGCGATGGCCTCGGATCTGATTCGCTGCGGGACCGCCCAGCATGTGCTGGTGATCGGGGTCGAGAAGTTGACCGACACCGTGAATCCGACCGATCGCTCCACCGCATTCCTGTTCGCCGACGGCGCGGGGGCGGTAGTGGTCGGCCCATCGGAGGAGCAGGGCATCGGCCCGACGGTGTGGGGTTCGGACGGCACCCAGCACCACGCGATCCGCCAGGACAAGGACTGGATCGAGTACTTCCGGGAAATCGACGAGAAGGGCCTGGACGCGGTGCGGCCCTATCTCGCGATGGAAGGAACGGCGGTATTCCGCTGGGCCGCGCATTCGCTGGAAAAGGTGTGCCGCGACGCCATCGATCGCGCGGGCCTGTCCACCGATGACCTGGACGCGATGATCCCGCACCAGGCCAATGGCCGGATCATCGAGATCATGGCCCGGGTGCTGAAGCTGCCCGAGCACTGCGCGCTGGCCAACGACATCGAGGAGACCGGAAATACCTCGGCCGCGTCGATTCCGCTGGCCATGGAGGCGCTGCTGCGCAACGGTGAGTCCAAGCCCGGCGACACCGCGCTGCTGATCGCCTTCGGCGCGGGTCTGTCCTATGCCGCGCAGGTTGTCACGCTGCCGAACTGGCAGTAGCGATCTCGCGGTAGGAATTCAGCCAAGGCCCCAGGTGACCTTCACGGTGAAGGTCACCGTCTGGGTGCCGGGTTCCAACTGAAGCGACTCAGGGGCGCCGGCCTTCGGGTTGGTGTCTTCGCGGCTGCTGGCCTCGTTGATGGTGATGACATCGGTCAGCTTCATCCCGGCCAGCACCGCGTACTGATCGGCCCTGGACTTGGCGTCGGCGAAGGCGCGCGAGCGCGCGTCGGCGAGCAGCTTCGAATTGTCCTCGATCGCGAAAGACACCCCGCGCATCCGGGTTTCATTGCCGCCCGCCTTGGTTCCGGCGTCCAGAATCGCCGAACCCTTGGACAGATCGCGGATCACGATATGCACCGAGTTGGTGGCCCGGTAGCCGGAGATGACGCGTCCGTCCGGACCGTACTGCGGCTGGATGGAGACGTCCTTGGTCTGCACATCCTCGCGGGCGAGTCCGGCGGCGACCATGGCATCGGTCATCGCCTTGGACTTTTGATCGGCGCCGGAGATGGCCGCGGAGACATTGTCGGCGTTCACCTCGACACCGAGATCGGCGTTCAGGGTGTCCGGAGCACCGCGGACCTGACCGGTGCCCACCACCGTGACCTCGCGCTCGGGTGCCGAATCGGATTTACCGCATCCGGTGAACAGCAGGGCCGAACCGACTACGGCGACAATGACTACCGAATAACGCGTATTGGGTCGCATAGTCGCAACCTACGCATCCGGCGCGGCCGAGCGCGGGAAAACACACTGCGCCGACTAGACGGACGCCTCGACCACAGTCTTGATCTTGCCGAGCGTTTCGCGCATCCCGCGTTCGAGCAGGTCCTCGAACGGCGCCTCGCCGCCGAGCGCGGCATCGATGGCCCGGCGGGAGAACCAGCTGGTGCCATTGGGCACATCGCGGCGTTCGATCAACCGGGTGCCGGTGGCGGTCGGCTCCAGCGTGTAGCTCCAGACGCTGTAGTTCTCGTTGATGCGAAATGCGAAGGCCTGGTTGGGCTCATAGCGCACAATGCGCGCGGTGGTCGGCCAGTACTTCTTGCCGTCGGTGTTGAGGTTGATCGTCCAAGTGCCCGCCTTCGGCGTGCCGAGCGCGACCATCCGCACACACTGCGGGCTGAACTCCCGCATGCGCTTCAGATCGGAGACAACGGCCCACACCCGTTCCGGCGGCGCGGCGATGTCGATCGCGGCTTCGATATTTTTCGGCAACGCTGCCTCCGGGAACCTCTAGCACTACTTGACGATTAGGCAACATCCTAGACGGCGGCCGTTGGAAGACGAATGGGTCACTATTTCACGATTTGTTTGCCCGCCCTTGTAATAGCGCGCGCACAATATTGGATAGATGAAGCATCAGACACTGCCACAAGCTTTTCCGTCCAGCGTGAGGTGATCGGCCGTGAAACTGCGCTCACTCTTACATCGTCGACATGCGGACCAGGTCCCGCTGCTTCCTGCTATCGAACCCGAGTTCACAAACGCCAAGGGCTTCGCCACGCCGCGCAGCAAGCGCAAGATCGTGCAGGAAGAACGACTGGAGCGCCTGCTCACCCCCACCGAACTCGACTTGGTGCGCGAACATCGAGTTTGACGAGCATTCCATACTCAATACGTGACTTCACCCGCTGCTACGAAGCCGGCCATCCTCAGTGTCGACGACGATCCGGGGGTATCCCGCGCGGTCGTGCGCGACCTGCGCCGCCGATATGGGGCCGATTACCGGATTCTGCGGGCGGAATCGGGCGCGGAGGCGCTCGACGCCCTGCGTGAGATGAAACTGCGCGGCCAGCCGGTCGCGGTACTGATCGCCGATTTCCGGATGCCGGGCATGGACGGCATCGAATTCCTCGAGCAGGCCATGGATCTGCACCCTTACGCGCGTCGGGTGCTGCTGACCGCCTATGCCGATACCAGTGCCGCGATCGATGCGATCAATGTCGTCGACCTGGACCACTACCTGCTCAAGCCGTGGGATCCGCCGGAGGAGAAGCTGTATCCGGTGCTCGACGGACTGCTGGAGGCCTGGCGCAGCAATGACCACAAACCCGTCACCGAGACCAAGGTGGTCGGCAATCGCTGGTCGCCGCGGTCATCGGAGGTGCGCGAGTTCCTGGCGCGCAATCAGCTGCCCTACCGCTGGTATCTGGCCGAGGAGCCAGAGGGCGCGCGGCTGCTGGAGGCGGCGGGCGCCGATCCCAATATCTGTCCGGTGGTGATCACCTCGGCCGGGCAGGCGCTGGTGCAGCCCAGCGACGGCGAACTCGCCGAAAGTGTCGGTCTCACCACCAATCCGACCGGCGACTTCTATGACCTGATCGTGGTCGGCGGCGGACCGGCCGGACTCGGCGCCGCGGTGTACGGCGCGTCCGAGGGACTGCGCACCGTGCTGGTGGAGCGCACCGCGACCGGCGGACAGGCCGGACAGAGTTCGCGCATCGAGAACTACCTCGGCTTCCCGGACGGCCTGTCCGGCGCGCAGCTGGCCGACCGGGCGCGGCGCCAGGCCGCCAAATTCGGGGCCGAGGTGATCACCACGCGCGAGGTGGTCGGGCTCGAGGTGAACGGATCCGCGCGCACCGTGCGCTTCGCCGACGGCGGGCGGCTCTGCGCGCATACGGTCATCATCGCAACAGGTGTGGACTACCGGCGCCATCCCGCCCCGGGCGTGGACGATTTCACCGGGCGCGGGGTCTATTACGGATCGGCCATGACGGAGGCCTCCGAATGCGCCGACCACGATGTCTACATCGTCGGCGGGGCGAATTCGGCGGGTCAGGCGGCGGTGTTCCTGTCCCGCAACGCGCGCACGGTGCACCTGGTGGTCCGCGCGGATTCACTGGACAAGTCCATGTCGCACTATCTGATCCAGCAGATCGCCGCGATACCGAATATTCGCGTGCACACCAATACCGAGGTGACCGCCGCCGACGGCGAGGATCACCTGCAGTGGATCGTGCTGCGCAATAACGCGACCGGTGCGGAAGAAAAGGCGGAGGCGGAACGGTTGTTCCTGTTCATCGGCGCCGCACCGCAGACCGACTGGCTCGACGGAGTGATCAAACGGGACGAGGCGGGCTATGTGCTCGCCGGTCCCGATCTGCTCGTCGACGGGGCCAGACCGACGGGCTGGGAGCTACCCAGGCCGCCCCACCATCTGGAGACCAACGTGCCAGGGGTTTTCGTGGCGGGTGACGTCCATGCCGACTCGGCGAAGCGAGTGGCATCGGCGGTCGGTGAGGGCGCGATGGCGGTCATGCTCGTGCATCGGTACCTGGCGTGATAGGAGGCTGGACCATGAATTCGAGGGAGACGGCGGATCGCAGCAGCCATTTGGTCTGCGATCCCGAAGAGCTGCGCAGTCTCTTTCTGTTCGAGAAGCTCACCGAGGCACAGCTGGATCTGCTGTGCGCCAACGGACGCATCGAGATCGTCGAGCCGGGCCTGGTCTTCCGCGAGGGCGATCCGGCCACCTGCTTCTACGTCATGATCGACGGCGAGGTGCAGCTGACCAAGCTCTCCGGCGGTGCGGAGATCGAGACGTCGCGCACCGACTATCGCGGTGCGTATGCGGGTGCGTGGACCGCCTACCTCGGCGACAAGGTCGACCAGACCTACACCAGTTCGATGTATGTGACCCGGCGGTCGCGGTTCTTCGTACTCGATGCGGGCGCCTTCGCGCGGATGATGCACGAGTGGTTCCCGATGGCGGTACACCTGCTCGAGGGCGCGTTCTTCGGTAACCGCAACAATCTCGAGCGAATCAACCAGCGCGAGCGGCTGCTCGCCTTGGGCTCGCTGTCGGCGGGCCTGACCCACGAGCTGAACAATCCCGCCGCCGCCGCGGTGCGCGCCACCGCCGGACTGCGCGAGCGGGTCGCCGGCATGCGGCACAAGTTGGCGATGATGGCCCAGGGCAAATTCGACACCACATCCCTGGAGGCGCTGGTGCGCCTGCAGGAGGAGGCCGCGGCCCAGGTCGCGAAGGCGCCGGAGCTGACGACCCTGGAGGCCTCCGAGCGCGAGGACATCCTCAGCGAATGGCTCGAGGACCACGCGATCGCCGACGGCTGGAATCTGGCGCCGAATTTCGTGCAGGCCGGCTTCGATGTGGATTGGCTGGAACGGGTTTCGGCCACCCTGGAGGGCTGCCCGGACCAGGTGTTCCAGGGGGCGATCCGGTGGCTGAACTACACCATCGAGACCGAACTGCTGATGAACGAGATCGCCGACTCGACCACCCGCATCTCCACCTTGATCGGTGCGGCCAAACAGTATTCGCAGATGGACCGGGCGCCGTTCCAGGTGGTCGATATCCACGACCTGCTCGACAGCACGCTGGTGATGCTCAGTCGCAAGATCGGCGACGGTGTCAAGGTGGTCAAGGAGTACGACCGCACGCTGCCCGAAGTGCCTTGCTACGCGGCGGAATTGAATCAGGTGTGGACCAATCTGATCGATAACGCGGTGTACGCGATGAACGGTAGCGGCACGCTGACCATCCGCACCCGGCACGAAAACGATTGCGCCGTTATCGAAATCGGCGATACCGGGCCCGGCGTGCCCGCGGAGGTGCGCAGCCGTATCTTCGAACCGTTCTTCACCACCAAGCCGGTGGGCGAGGGCACCGGTCTCGGCCTGGATATCTCGTTCCGGATCGTGGTGAACAAACACCACGGTGACATTCGGCTCGACTCCGAGCCGGGCAACACCAGATTCACCGTGTGGCTCCCGCTGCACCGCCCCGAAGAAACCGACGACATCGAGGCGCAGTCCGTAGCCGATACAGGAGGTCAGCGATGACGCAGGAACTGGATGGCATCGACCCGGCGGTCGCGCCGAGCGGTCCCGGCTGTATGGAATGTGAAGCGGCCAATGGCTGGTGGGTCCACCTGCGCCGGTGCGCGCAGTGCGGGCACATCGGCTGCTGTGACACTTCGCCGCAGCAGCACGCCTCCAAGCATGCCAAGGACACCGGACACCCGTTCATCCAGAGCTATGAGCCGGGCGAGGATTGGTTCTTCGATTTCCGCTCCGACGAGATGTACAGCGGCGGACCGGAACTCGCGCAGCCGACGCATCATCCGGTGGACCAGCCGGTGCCGGGTCCGCGCGGCCGGGTGCCCGCCGACTGGCAGGAGCATATCCACTGACATCAGGGATCGTTCGGACAACCGCAAGGGGCGCACCGCACTGTGGGCTCCATGACACCCAGCCGATCGAACCCGGTACCCTGCACCGGACGCGCCGGAGACTCCGGCGCCGCGAGTTACCGGGGAACGCACGTGATCAAGCGAGTTACCGCCATCGCCCTGGCCACCGGGGCGGTGGCCTTCGCGCTGGCCGGATGTGGCAGTTCGGACGATTCCAGTACCGACGCGAACGGTCTGCGCAAGGGCACGCCGGGCACGAGTGCGCCCGCGAGCACCACGGCCGCGCGCCCGACCGGTACCGCACCGACATCGAGCGCCGACGCACCGACCACCACGAAGACCACGGCGGGCAATTCCTCGCTCGGCCCGGCGTCGAGCACCACCTGCGGTGAGTTCAAAAAGTTGGACAGCACCGAGGAGAAGGGGCTGATCGAGAAGGTGCTCGCGGAGAATCCGGGCAGTGCGTTCGAGGGCAGCCCGAATGTCGCCCTCGGCACCGCCAAACTCGTCTGCCTGGCCCCCACCTATGCCGACACCCCGGTCGCGGTGGCCGCCGGGATCGTCGAAAAGGACAAGTAGGCGGATCGGCGCCATCGGCATGAACGCGGAACGCGCGCACGCGCAGACGAGCTCCCGTGCCCGCGTTCGGCCGACTTTGCGCACGTCCAGCAGTCGATCCGGCGGTCCGGCGGCCAAGCGGGCGCGCGCGCGGGCAGAATGGCACGGTGGCAGAACTGGCACTCACCGCGCGACTGAACCCCTCCGCCGCCGACGCCAGGCGCGGGGTGGTCCGGCTGCATCCGGAGGCACTGACCGCGCTCGGGCTGCGGGAGTGGGACGGGATCGCGCTGGTCGGGTCGCGGCGTACCGCGGCGGTGGTCGGGGTGGCCCCGGCCGGCACACCGGCCGGGGTGGCGCTACTCGATGACGTCACGCTGTCCAATGCCGGACTGCGCGAGGACGCGAATGTAGTGGTGTCACCCGCGACGGTGTACGGCGCCAGACAGATCTCGGTCAGCGGTTCGGTCCATGCCACCAGAACCATTCCGGCGGCGACGCTGCGGCAGGCACTGCTCGGCAAGGTGGTGACCGTCGGCGACGCGGTATCGCTGCTACCCCGCGATCTCGGCCCCGATATCAGCTCATCGGCTGCCACCCAGGCGCTTTCACGCACCTTCGGCATCGCGTGGACCACCGAACTGCTGACCGTGACCGCGACCGATCCCGGACGTGGCCCGGTGAGCGTGCAGCCGAATACCGCGGTCGTATGGGGTGCGGGTGCGGTGGCGGCCCGGGATTCCGCAGATCGGGCGGCGGCCGGGATACCGAGCCCGACCGGTGAGACCGCGCGCGGCGTCACCGAGGCCGGGGCCATGCAGACCATGGCGGCGACCGACGGCGCGGGCGCGGGCTGGAGTACGACGAGCGGTGCATCCGCCATCCCGGTCGAGGAGCTGGCGGGCGCGCACGGGCAGGCCGCGAAACTGCAGGAATGGCTCAGCCTCGCACTCGATGAACCGGAGCTGCTGAAAGCCCTCGGCGCCACACCCCATCTCGGGGTGTTGATCACCGGTCCGGCCGGGGTCGGCAAGGCCACCGTGGCACGCGCGGTGGCATCGCCACGGCGCATCGTCGAACTGGACGGCCCGACGGTCGGCGCGGCCGAGAGCGGCGCGCGGTTGCGCGAGGTCGGCGACGCGGTGGCCGAAATCTGTTCCGGGCGTGGCGGAATCCTGCTCATCACCGATATCGACGCACTGCTGCCCACACCGGCCGAACCGGTCGCCACCCTCATCCTGGATCAGCTGCGCGCGGCGATCGCGGCACCCGTGGTCGCCTTCCTCGCCACCACGGCGCATCCGGCCGGAATCGATCCGCGACTGCGGGCGCCGGATCTGTGCGATCGTGAGCTCGCGCTCGCGCTGCCCACCGCGGCGGTGCGCAAGACGCTGCTGGAGCAGTTGCTGCGCAAGGTGCCGACCAAGGATCTGAAGCTCGACGAAATATCCGCGCGCACACCAGGATTCGTGGTATCCGATCTGGCCGCGCTGTGCCGGGAGGCGGCGCTGCGGGCAGCATCGCGGGCCAGTAAACAGCATTCGGAGCCGGAGCTGACGCAGGCGGATCTGCTCGGCGCCACCGAGGTCATCCGACCGCTATCACGTTCCGGCACAGAGGAACTCGCGATCGGCAGCCTCAGCCTCGATGACGTCGGCGATATGGTCGAGACCAAAGAGGCACTGACCGAAACCGTGCTGTGGCCGCTGCGGCATCCGGATTCGTTCGCCCGCCTCGGCATCCATCCACCGCGTGGCGTACTGCTCTACGGCCCGCCCGGCTGCGGCAAAACGTTCCTGGTGCGCGCGCTGGCCGGCACCGGCCAGCTCAGCGTGCACGCGGTCAAGGGTGCGGAGTTGATGGACAAATGGGTGGGCGCATCCGAACGGGCGGTGCGCGAATTGTTCCAGCGTGCACGCGATTCCGCACCCTCGCTGATCTTTTTGGACGAGGTGGACGCGCTCGCGCCGCGGCGTGGTCAGAACAGCGATTCCGGTGTCGGCGACCGCGTGGTCGCGGCACTGCTGACCGAACTCGACGGCGTGGAACCGCTGCGTGATGTGGTGGTCCTCGGCGCGACGAATCGCCCGGAACTGATCGATCCGGCACTACTGCGGCCCGGTCGGCTGGAACGCCTGATCTTCGTGCCGCCGCCGGACACCGACGCCCGACTGGAAATCCTGCGCGCCGCCGGAAAGTCGGTACCGCTGGCCGCCGATGTCGATCTCGTCGCGCTCGCCGCCGACCTGGACGGCTACTCCGCGGCCGATTGCAGCGCCCTGCTGCGCGAGGCCGCACTGGCCGCCATGCGCCGCGACGTGGCGGCCGCCGATGTCACCGCCGCGGATGTCGCGGCGGCACGGGCGGTGGTGCGACCGTCGCTCGATGCCGATCAGGTCGAGTCGCTGCGTCGGTACGCCGATACCCGGCGATAGCTGTTATCGATGGGTGCAAACCCTCGGTAATCGACGTCTTCCTGGGGTTTTCTCAAATCCGACATATCCGGGCGATATGGGCGCAATCACAGGATCCCGGGTTGAGCGCGAGTAAGTTCGACCAGGTGCACAAGATCGGCAATGCGGTCGACACGATCACGGCCTGCCTCGGGGCCGCGGTCGCGGGCGTCGCGATGTTCTTGCCGATCAACTTCAGCTGGACCACGGAAACCTCGCCGTATCGGCTGGCCAGCCTCAACAACAGCGTTCCGCGCGGGGCCGCGATCGGGGTGATCGTGGCGGTCGCGGTCGCAGTGCTGGTGACCACCTTCAGCAAGCCGATGATGGCGTGGGCGGTAGCGCTCGCCGCGGCGTTCACCATGGATATCAACCACTTTGCCGGACGCCATGTTTCCTCGGCCGACATGCTGACCACGCAGAACTATCTGGATTCGATCCTGGCCGGAGTGCTGCTCGGCGCACTGGGCGCCGCGGTACTGCGGCGACCGGGTCCGGCGGCCGGATTCGCGATCGGCGGCGCGGGATTCTTCGTCTACGGTGATCTGGCCGAGTTGTTGGAGACTTCCGACGGCGATCCGTATTCGGTGCTGGAGACACCGCCGCGCTGGCTCATCGGGGTGGCGGTGGTGTTGCTCATCATCAGTACGCTGCGCAACCGATCCCAGCCCAAGCAGCCGAGTTCGCCGACGACGGTCATCGAGCTTCCGGTGACGCCGATCCTGGCCTCGATGGTGCTGGCACTGGTGATCCTGGCGATTACCGAATGGCTGGCGCGCCAATATCAGCACGCACCCGATGTCGGTCACGCGGTCGAGATCGGGATGGCGGTGGCCGCCACCGTCATCGCCGCCACCGCCGCGGCCATGCTGCTGCCCGGCCGGGATGGGGCCGGGGTGTATCTCGCGGTGAGTCTGGTCGCCGCCGCCGACGCGGTCGGCGGTGACTCCAGGCCCGCTTGGAGTATCGCCGCGCTGCTCGTGCTCACCGCGCTCGGGCTGCTGGTCGGGATCCGCATGCCCTCGATGTTCATCGCCATCTTCCTGATCGCCGGGCTCGCGGTATTCGCGCTGCTGAAATCGGCCAACCACGGCTATGTGGTCGCGGCCAGCAGCGCCGTCATCGCCCTTACGGCCGGTTACTGTTGCGGCGCCGCCTGGCCCCGCTACGCGCCGAGCGGCGTACTCGCCATCGCGGCGCTGTATCTGCCCTCGATAATCACCGCACTACCGCACGACTCCGCCGAATGGCCGCCGGCCGGGAGCGCCAACCACCAAACGCTGGCGGGCCGGACCGCGCTCGCCATCGTCGCCGGCTCGGCCCTCGGTTTGGTGGTACTGCGCCGAATCCGGCCGCGTCGCCGACCGAAGCCGAACCACCCCGTCGCAGGCGAATCGGTAGCGGACATATAGCCCGATCGCGCGGAGATGGCATACGCCATACCCGCTCGGCCGACGAAAGTCCCAGGCCCCAAGTAAGATCATTCGCATCACCCCGCCGCAACGACCCGACGGAGTGCAGTTTGCTCGCAATCCTGCTCGCGCTCGCGATGGCCGCACTGGCGGCTCCACTGTGTGTGCGGACGCTGGGGCGCAACGGTTTCTATGTGCTCGCGCTGGTGCCGTTCGGCTGCCTCGGCTGGGTGATCGCGAATTGGGGTAGTACACAGCGGGTTCGGGTCGGCTGGGCGCCGAGTATCGAGATGAATATCGATCTGCGCTTCGATGTGCTGGCCGCGATCATGTCCGTGCTGGTGCTCGGCATCGGAGCGCTGATTCTGACCTATTGCGCCCGGTATTTCGAGGACGACGAACCCCGGCTCGGGGTATTCGCCGCGCAGTTGGTCGCCTTCGCCGCGGCCATGTTCGGGCTGGTCACCAGCGATAATATGTTGCTGCTCTTCGTCTTCTGGGAAATGACGACGGTGCTGTCGTTCCTGTTGGTCGGCCACAATGCCGAGCAGGCCGTGAGTCGGCGGGCGGCGATTCAGGCGCTATTGGTGACCGGCGCGGGTGGGCTGGCGATGCTGGTCGGGATCGTCATCCTGGGGCAGGTCGGCGGCAGCTATCTGCTGTCGGATCTGCTGACCGGCCCGCCGACGGGCAGCGCGGCGACGGTCGCGGTAGTGCTGCTGCTGGTCGGGGCGTTGAGCAAATCGGCCATCGTGCCGCTGCACTTCTGGTTGCCGGGCGCGATGGCGGCGCCGACACCGGTGAGTGCATATCTGCATGCGGCGGCCATGGTGAAGGCGGGTGTGTATCTGGTTGCCAGGCTCGCACCGGCGTTCGCCGGTAGCCCGGCCTGGCATCCGCTGATCCTCACCCTCGGCGTGGCATCGATGGTGCTCGCGGGGTTGCGGTCGCTGCAGGTGACCGATCTGAAGTTGGTGCTCGCCTTCGGGACGGTGAGCCAGTTGGGGCTGCTGATCCTGCTGGTCGGGGTCGGCACTCCCGATGCGGCATTGGCGGGGGTGACATTGATCGTGGCACACGCGCTTTTCAAGGCGGGTTTGTTCATGGTGGTCGGGATCATCGATCACGGCGCCGGGACGCGCGATCTGCGGGAATTGTCAGGGCTGGGACGTCGAGCTCCGGTGCTGCGCGCGATAGCGGTGCTCGCCGCGCTGAGCATGGCCGGGATACCGCCGCTGCTCGGATTCGTCGGCAAGGAGAGTGCGCTGGGCGCAATCCTGGACGCGGATATCCTCGCCGAGCCGGCCAGGTTGGTGCTGGTTGCCGGTGTCGCGTTCGGATCCATGTTGACGGTCGGCTACAGCATCCGATTCATCTGGGGCGCCTTCGCGGACAAGGATCTGGCGCCCCTCGCACCGGATGCCGATGGCGGTTCGCACGGGCCCGGTCACTGGCATGCGCCGGGCGTGACGTTGCTGTGCGCGCCCGCGCTGCTCGCGGTCGCCGGCTTGGTCGCTGGCCTTCTGGCACCACGACTGGATCGGCTGCTGAACCCCTATGCGAAAACCCTGCCCGGCGTGCTCGACTCGCATCCGACACTCTGGCACGGGTTCAATACCCCACTGGCACTGACGATTCTGATCATCGGCGCGGGCATCGTGTTGTTCCGCATGCGCGGTCGCATCGGCGAGTCCGCGACGCTGCTCGGCAATGCCGACCGCGCCTACGACGCCACCCTGCGGGCCATGGACCGGCTGTCGCTGCGGATGACCGGCGCCGTGCAGCGCGGTTCGCTGCCGCTGAGTCAGGCGGCGATCCTGGTGACGCTGATCCTGCTGCCGACGGCGCTGCTCGCGGTCGGCACCCGCACCGGCGTTCGCCTGCGCCTGTGGGATTCGCCGTTCCAGACGGTAATCGCCGCGATCATGGTCGCCATGGCGTTCGGCGCGACCGTGCTGCGCAACCGGTTGGCCAGCGTACTGGTCGTCGGTGTCACCGGCTACGGCTGCGGTGTGATCTTCGCGCTGCACGGCGCGCCCGATCTGGCGCTCACCCAATTCCTGGTCGAGACACTGACTTTGGTGATCTTCGTACTGGTACTGCGCGCCTTTCCCGCCGAGATCGACGAAAGCCGCACGGCCGCCTTCAAAGTGCGCAGGGCCATCCTGTCCGTGCTGGTCGGTGCGACGGTGGCGGTGCTGGCCGCCTTCGCCATCGCCGCGCGCTCGACCGAACCCATCTGGCATCTGATCCCCGATGCCGCATACACATTCGGCGGCGGCAAGAACGCGGTCAATGTCCTGCTGGTCGATATCCGGGCCTGGGACACACTCGGTGAGATCTCGGTGCTCGTCGTGGCGGCGACCGGTGTCGCGTCACTGGTGTTCCGCAGTCGGCGCTTCGGCAGCGCGCCGCGCGCGGTGGATGCCCCGAACTACGACCCGGACCTGGTGAGCTGGCTGCCCGCGGGCCGGTTGGTGGATCGGCGCTACCGATCGATGGTCCTGCAGATGACCACCCGGCTGGTCTTCCCGACCATCATGGTGCTGTCGGTGTACTTCTTCTTCTCCGGCCACAATGCCCCCGGCGGCGGTTTCGCGGGCGGGCTCACCGCCGGACTCGCGCTGACGCTGCGCTATCTCGCGGGTGGCCGCTATGAACTCGGCGAGGCACTGCCCGTCGACGCGGGACATCTGCTCGGCGCCGGACTGGCGCTGGCCGCCGGAACCGCGGCCACCTCGCTGCTGGTCGGCGCGCCGCCGCTGTCCTCGGCGCTGCTGGAGGTGACGCTGCCGGTGCTCGGGCACGTCAAGGTGGTCACCGCACTGTTCTTCGATCTCGGTGTCTATTTGATCGTGGTCGGCCTGGTCCTGGACGTGCTGCGCAGCCTCGGCGCCCGCCTGGACAGCGAACTGGCCACCGCCGAGAACGAATCCACCTCGGCGCGCGGAGATTTCCAGTGAGTGCGAATCTGACCCTGCTGATCCTGATCGGGATTCTCGTCGCGTGCGGGGTCTATCTGATCCTCGAACGCGCCGTATCGAAAATGCTGCTGGGCATGATCCTGTTCGGCAATGCGGTGAATCTGCTGATCCTCACCGTCGGCGGGCCGCACGGCCGCCCACCGATCCGCGGCGAGGCCGAGTCGGAGATGGCCGATCCGCTGGCGCAAGCGATGATGCTCACCGCGATCGTGATCACCATGGGCCTGGCGGCTTTCGTGCTCGCACTCGCCTATCGCTCCTACATCCTCACCACCACCGAGACGGTGCAGAACGATCCGGAGGACGTCGAGGTCGCCGCCCGGCGCGAGGGCGAGGATCCGGAGCATTGAGCGATCCGCTGACCACGCTCGCACCGCTGCCGGTCCTGGTGCCATTGCTCGGGGCGGCGGGCACACTGGTGTTCGGACGACGGCCCCGCATCCAGCGCACGCTGATGTTGGCCGTGCTCGCCGTCGGGGTCGTCATCTGCGCGATGCTGTTGTATCTGGTCGATCGCGACGGCACCACCGCGCTGCAGGTCGGCGGCTGGGGCACACCGATCGGCATCACACTGGTGGTCGACCGGCTCTCCGCGGCAATGCTGCTCGTCTCCGCGATCGTCTTGCTCGCGGTCTCTGTCTACGGTGCGGGCCAGAATATTCGCGATGGTGACGAGCGGCAGCCGACCTCGATCTATCGGCCCACCTACCTCGTACTCACCGCGGGTGTTTCGGCCGCCTTCCTCGCTGGCGATCTGTTCAACCTGTTCGTCGGCTTCGAAATCCTGCTCGCCGCATCCTTTGTGCTGCTGACCGTCGGCGCGACCGCGGACCGGATCCGGGCCGGTATCGCGTATGTGATGGTCTCGATGGTGTCGTCGCTGATCTTCCTGACCGGTATCGCACTGGCCTACGCGAGCACCGGAACACTGAATCTGGCCCAGCTGGCCGTGCGAATGGGCGAGGCGCCCAACGGCATTCGAATGTCGGTCTACGCGGTGCTGCTGGTGGCCTTCGGCATCAAGGCGGCGGTCTTCCCGCTGTCGAACTGGCTGCCCGACTCCTACCCCACCGCCCCCGCACCGGTGACCGCCGTATTCGCGGGCCTGCTGACGAAAGTCGGTGTGTACGCGATCATCCGGACCCATACGCTGTTGTTCCCCGACGGCGGTTTCGACGCCATACTGCTCGTCTGCGGTCTGCTCACTATGCTGATCGGCATACTCGGCGCGATCGCGCAGAGCGATATCCGACGGCTGCTGTCGTTCACGCTGGTGAGCCACATCGGGTACATGGTGTTCGGCATCGGACTGTCCACCGCCGCCGGACTGTCCGGCGCGGTGTTCTATGTGGCGCACCACATTCTGGTGCAGACCTCGCTGTTCCTGGTGGTCGGATTGATCGAGCGACAAGCGGGTTCGGTATCGCTGCGCCGACTCGGCGGTTTGGCGGCGGCGAGTCCGCTGCTGGCCATCCTGTTCCTGGTGCCTGCCTTGAATCTCGGCGGCATCCCGCCGTTTTCGGGATTCATCGGCAAGGTCGCCCTCTTACAGGCGGGCGCGGCGGACGGCCGCGTACTGGCCTGGGTCCTGGTCGCGGGTTCGGTAGTGACCAGTCTGCTCACGCTGTATGCCGTCGCACGGGTGTGGAGCAAGGCGTTCTGGCGGCCGCGCGCCGAGGCACCGGAGGGGCACCTCACCGCAGCGAAACCGCCGACGCTGGTGGAGGATTCGACCGATGTCCGCTACGACGAGCGCACCGATCCCGGACGGATGCCGCTGCTGATGGTGCTGTCGACGGCGGCGCTGGTGGTGGTCGGCCTCTGCCTGACCGTCTTCGCCGGTCCGATCCTGCGCATCGCCGATCGAGCGGCGACGGATCTGAGCGACCCCACCGTGTATGTCGGTGCGGTGCTGGGCGATTCGTCCGCCGAACATGGCCGAGTGAGTAAGGGACCGATCCGATGAGCGAGCGAAGCACTTGCGTGGTGCGGGCATGAGTACCGGCGTGGCGCGGTTGCTCCCCAGCCGGGCGACGGCGGTACGCATCGGCGTGCTGCTGTGGCTGACCATCGTGTGGTTGACGCTCTGGGGCGATCTCAGTGTCGGCAATGTATTGGCCGGACTCGGGGTCGGTGCACTGATCATGCTGACCTTGCCGCTACCCCGGGTCCCGGTATCCGGGCGGCTGCATCCGCTGTCGCTGGTCGAATTGATCGTTGTCAGTGCGTATTACGCGCTGGAATCGAGTCTGCAGGTGGCCTGGTTCGCGGTGCGTCCGGCGCCACCGCCGGTTTCCGGTGTGCTGCGGGTGAATTTGAGTATGCGCTCGGATCTGGTGCTGGTGTTGTGCGCCGACGTGCTCAATCTGATTCCCGGGACGATGGTGCTGGAGATCGACCGTCAGCGCTGTGTCATCTACGTGCATGTTCTGGATGTGAGCAGCGAAGCGGCGGTCGACACGTTCTACCGGACCACCCGGCGGCTGGAACGGCTGCTCATCTCGTCGTTCGAGCGCCCCGCCGAATGGCGTTCGGCCACGGGGAGTTCCGATCCGGAGGTGGAATCGTGACCGTTGTCGCCATTGTGGCGGGCATCATGCTGATGGCCGCGGCCGTACTCGTCAGCTACCGCATTCTCGCCGGACCGAACACCCTGGACCGGGTCGTCGGCATCGACTCGCTGGTGGCCATCGCCGCCTCCGGACTCGCGGTCTGGGCCGCCTACAGCGATGACACCACGGTCGTGCCCGCGATCGTGGCGCTGGCCCTGGTCGGCTTCCTCGGCTCGGCCGCGGTCTCCCGATTCCGGGTCAGGGATGACGTATGAACCTGTGGCACTTGGCCGCCGGAGCCCTCATCCTGACCGGCGCGACGCTCGCACTGACCGCGGCCATCGGCATCGTGCGCTTCCCCGACACCCTCTCCCGTATGCATGCCGCCACCAAACCCCAGGTCATCGGCCTGATCCTGGTGCTGGCAGGTACGGCGATCCAACTGCGCGGCCACGGCAATATCGGGCTGCTGGTGCTGGTCGGCCTGTTCACCCTGCTCACCGCCCCGGTCATCGCCCATTTGATCGGTCGCACGGCCTACCGGGAACAGCGCTACCGTGACGGGCTGCTGCGCGTCAATGAACCGCGCGACGACACCCGCTGAGCCGCCTCAGGATCGGACCGGAATCCGCTCCTCGGGTGCGTCCACCGGCACCACGGCGAACCATGTCGCATGGAACGCGGCGGCCATGGCGGCCAACAACGCGAGTACGGCCGTCCCGGCGAGCACCGGATATTCGGCCATCGAGACCGCAAGATAGCGGAAGGCGAGCAGCAGTGCGCCGAGAATCGCCGCGCCGAACAGGACCAGTCGCACGCGGAACCAGCCCCAGCCGCGTTCGGGATCGCGCAGCACGGATTCGACGGTCAGGCACAGCACCGCGCCCGCGACCAGGTCGACGCCGTAGTGGTAGCCGAAGCCGAGGGTCGCGGTCAACGTCGCGAGCAGCCAGAACGCGCCGAGGCAGCGCAACCACAGCGGGGCGCGCGAGCCATCGGTGTCGCGGCGGGTGTGCACGAAGACCGACAGCGCCCACGCGGTGTGCATGGAGGGCATGCAGTTGCGCGGTGTGTAGGCGTCGAAAGGCATTGTCGCCGGATTGCGGTCGACCGGTGGGATGACACCGGGCCAGAAGTTACCGACCTGCAGGCCGTGGCCGTCCGCGCCGAAGGCGAACATCGGGCCGACCACCGGGAAGATCACATAGATGACCGGGCCGAGCAGTCCGAGCACCAGGAAGGTGCGCACGAGATAGTGAGTCGGCCATCGACCGGTCGAAACCACCCGGCGCAGCTGCCACACCGCGACGACGATCGCCGCGACCGGTAGTTCGATATAGACCCAGTGCAGTACCGCGTAGACGGCCGGTCCGAGTGCATCCACCACCCGGCCCATCACCCACGACGGATCGCCGAGCGCGTGGTCGGCGAGCGCCACATAGACGTCGTAGACCTGTGGACGGCTGACCACCGTAATGTGCAGCCACACATCACCGACCTTGGTGGCCAGGACCAGCAGTGCGCCCAGGGCGGCGGCGTGCAGCGCATTGCGGCGCTCGACCCCGCGCCAGCGGAATACCGCGACCAGCGCCAGACCGGTCAGCACAATGGTCGGACCATTGCCGATGGCGAACGATGCACCGCTGAGCAGTCGAATACTCGCCCACACCGCGTCGATACCGGCGGCGATGCCGACCGCGATCATCCTGCGGCGCTGGGAGATTCCGACCAGGGCCAACACCAGTCCGGCCCACGGCACCGACATGGACTTGGGCGTGCCGACGTAGTCGTGCCACAGACTCCCGAGCGGACCCTCGAAATCGTGCCCGATCGAACCCAGCTGCAGGGCGATGAGCAGCAGTGGCACCGCCGCGACGGCGGCCACCATCCAGATCCGCGAGCGTAGCGCGCGCACCCGCTCGATGCGGCTGCCACGGCTGTCCATTTCGAGCACTTTGCGAGCGATCGCTACGCGTTGACCCGGATCTTCGACAAGCACATCGACCATAGTAAACGGGGGATGAACGCCATCCCCCTGGCCAGCTGAACGTCAGCAGACCGTTCGCCCCGGCGACGCTACTGGTCCAGCTCCTTGACCAGGGCATCGACCACCGCGACCAGATCGCCCTGTGTGCTGGCGGCCACTTTGCGCTGCCGCTGATAGGACGCGCCGCGCTGCGGGATCTCCGCCACCAGCGCGAGTTCGTCCGCACATCCCAGCCGTTTGGCCGTCGGCTCCAGCCGGTGCAGCAGATCCGTCAGATCGTCGGTGACCAATCGCTCATTGCTGTCGTCATCGACAATGATGATCGCGTCCAGGCCGTAGCGGGCGGCCCGCCACTTGTTCTCCTGGACATGCCACGGCGGAATGGACGGCAGCGCTTCACCGCTCTCGAGGCGCTGATCGAGGTCGACGATCAGGCAGTGGATCAGCGCGGCCATGGCCGCCAGCTCCGCGCGGGTCGAAATCCCATCGCAGACCCGCACCTCGATGGTGCCCCATTTCGGCGCTGGCCGGATATCCCAGTGCATGCCGCCGAGCTGCTCGAAGACCCCGGTCTTCATCTGGTCGTGCACGAAATGCTCGAACTGCGTCCAGTTTTCGAATTGGAACGGCAGACCGGCGGTCGGCAGCTGCTGGAACATCAACGTCCGGTTGCTCGCGTAACCGGTATCCGCACCGGCCCACATCGGCGAGGATGCCGACAGTGACAGCAGATGCGGATACGACAGCAGCAGCGAGTTCAGAATCGGAAAGACCTTCTCGCGGTGCGAGACTCCGACGTGCACGTGCACGCCCCAGATCATCATCTGGCGCCCCCACCACTGGGTGCGATCGATCAGCTCGTCGTAATGCGCTGAGCGCGTGAGCTGTTGGGCCGACCACTGGGCGAACGGATGGGTGCCCGCACAGAACAGATCGACGCCGAGCGGATCTGCGGCGCGGCGCACGGTATCCATGGTGCCGTGCAGATCATCGACCGCCTCGCCGACCGAGTTGTGCACACCGGTGACGAGTTCGACCGTATTGCGCAGCAATTCCTTGGTGACCTGCGGTGTGCCATCGTAGGCGCGCAGCTCGCCGAGCGAATCGAATACGGCCGCAGCGGTATTCGACAGATCGCGGGTCACCTTGTCGACCAGCGCGATCTCCCATTCGATACCGATAGTTGGCCGGGGTGAGCCCTGGAAGGGAACCCGCGCGATTGCTGTCCCGGCCATATCGGTGAACCTTGCTACTGGATGACGCCGCAAGCGACGCGGCCGCCCGCGTCGCCGGTCGCAAGAGTGGTCTCGTCCGGACCGGCGACACCGTCGGCGCGGACATAACGGTTGGGGATATTGCCGAAGTTATCGGCGTCGGCGTGGATCATCAGGGCCTTGCCCTTGATGTCGTCCAGGGTCACCGCATCGGTGGTGGTGACCAGCTTGGCCGAACCGTCCGCACGGACCTCCAGCGAGGTCAGATCGCCGCTGGCCGGATGCGCGTTGGCGCTGCCGACCTGCAGGTGGCCACCGGCGGAGAGGAAATCACCCGCGGGACCGCCGGTGGGTGCGACCGAATTCGGCTCGCACTTGCCGACCTGGTGGATGTGCAGGCCATGGAAGCCCGGACGCAGTCCGTGCGCCTCGATGCTGACCTGCAGGTGGTTACCGTCCTTGGTGATATTCGCGACCGCGACCGAGGCGCCGGCGGCGTCCTTCAGGTCGACCTTCACCCCGGGGTTCGCGTTCGGCGCGCCCGTTTCGGTGCCGAACTCGTTGGCGGGCGGGGCGGACGCACCCGTCCACACCGGGGGCGTTGTTCCCTTGACTTCGCTCGACTCCTGACTGTTCGAGCAGGCCGCGAGGCCGAAGACCGCGACAGCGAGCACCGGGGTCACAGTCCGCCAGGACGGGCGACGAGATGTGTACGGGGCCATCGGGGGAACTCCTTTACGAGTACCGAGTTTACGAGTAAAGCTGGGTGGACACGTTCGTTACCGGACAAGATGATGCCACGCCCGCCGTGTCGTACCGTGACAGGGCCGTGTCGCGGCGAGGCGGTATTCATTTCGCGACGCTCCCGGGACCTCCGTGGTCACGCTCGGCTAGGCCGGCAGGCCCGCCGCTCGCACCGCGGCACACCTCAGTTGCCCGTGACAACCACAGTGACACCCGAACCCGAACCTGCCGCTCGGGGCGCGGCGGTCGCGCCCAGTTCGTCGGCAATGGCCAGTGCGGCTTCTTTCTCACCGGGGCTATTGCCGTAGTACACAGTCGTATTCGTAATATTCGGGCCGGGATAGTTGCCGACCTCGGCGACCGTCCAGCCGTTGGCGGTGAGCTCACTCGCCGTGCGCGCGGCCAATCCGGCGACCGTGCTGTTGTTCAGAACGTGTACCGGCACCGCGCGATTCGCCGTTGTGGTCGACGCGGTCGTCGTCGGCGTTGTGGTCGATGACGTAGCGGCCGGTTTTGTGGTCGAGGCCACCGGGGTGGTCGTCGCGACCGCCGTGGTTGCGGCGGCCTGACTCGTGGTCGCGGTGGTCTGACCCATTGCCGCGGTCGAGGATTCACCCGACCCCGAGGTATCGGAGTCCGAACTCGATAACGACATCGCGCCGAGCCCGGCGAACACGATGGCCAGCGCGATCAACACCATCGCCAGCGCGCGCAACGGCGGCCCGCCGGAGGTGGGATTCGAGTAGCTCACGTAAAAGACCCTATCCGCAAACCGGGTCCCATGGTCGTTGCGCGGTGCCCGCTTTTACGGCGGCGCGTCATACCTGGAAGCCGAGCCTCCGGGCGGCTCGCGCCTTCTGCCTGCTCGCCCGCAGTCGGCGCAGCCGCTTCACCAGCATGGGATCGGCAGCCAGTGCCTCCGGCCGGTCCACCACCGCGTTGAGCACCTGGTAGTACCTGGTCGGCGACATGCCGAACAGCTCACGAATGGCCTCTTCCTTGGCACCGGCGTACTTCCACCATTGCCGTTCGAAGGCCAGAATGTCGTGCTCGCGACGGCTGAGACCGTCACTGCCATCGCCGACCTGTGTGGCCGTGACATCCTCGCTCGCAGAAGGGCCGCCCTGGATCGCGGAAAGATTCCGAGCCGCTGCGCCGTCCATCTTGCTCCCTCGCCGAGTAAGAACCACCAGACGAAAAATGATGCTTATACGTCGCGGAACATTGAACCACGGGCCCGAGGGATTGCCCCACCTCAGTGACGGCGTGTTCCCTACCGGCCGGTAGCGAGTCGCAACGACGCGTTGTCGGGCTCGCGAACGCCATCGGCAATAATTGGCGCCATGGCAATCCTCCCCATCGTGATCGTCGGTGATCCCGTACTGCACAATCCGACCGAACCGGTCACCCAGACGCCGGAGGAGCTGGCCGAGCTGATCGCGGATATGTACGAAACGCTCGATGCCGCCAATGGCGTCGGGCTGGCCGCCAACCAGGTGGGCGTGCCGCTGCGGCTGTTCATCTACGACTGCCCCGACGTCGATGCGAAGGGTGCGACCGTGCGGCGCAAGGGTGCGGTGATCAACCCGGTGCTGGAGACCTCGGAGATTCCGGAGACCATGCCGGATCCCGACGATAACGACGAAGGCTGCCTATCGGTGCCCGGCGAGCAGTTCCCCACCGGCCGCGCCGACTGGGCGCGCGTCACCGGAACCGATGAGCAGGGCAATCCGGTCGATATCGAGGGCAAGGGTTTCTTCGCCCGCATGCTGCAGCACGAGGTCGGACATCTCGACGGCTATCTCTATGTGGATGTGCTGCTCGGCCGCAACGCCCGCGCGGCGAAGAAGGCGATCAAGCGCAACGGTTGGGGCACACCGGGACTCAGCTGGATTCCCGGTACTGTGCCCGATCCGTTCGGGCACGATGACTGATCCAGCGGGAGCGGAGCCTGCGCGGCGACCGGACGGGGCGGGAGCGGAGCCTGCGCGGCGACCGGACGGGGCGGGAGCGGAGCCTACGCGGCGACCGGACGGGGCGGGAGCGGAGCCCGCGCAGCGACCGGACGGGGCGGGAGCGGAGCCCGCGCAGCGACCGGACGGGGCGGGAGCGGAGCCCGCGCAGCGACCGGACGAGGCGGGCCGACGGGGTGGTTCGCCATTGCCCGATATCCAACTGGGGCGGCGCGTTGTACTGCGGTATCGGTTGCCAGCGGGTTATCCACAGCCGCTCACCGATGTGATCGGCGAATTGGTCTCCCTGGATCCGCCGACGGTGCGCGGCGCCGACGGACAGGTCGTCGCGATTGCCCCGGATCGGGTGGTGGCGATGAAAGCGTTGGGGCCCAGGCCGATTCGCACCAGGGAGATTCGCGCGCTGGAGGCCGCCGCGGCGTACGGCTGGCCCGGCATCGAGCAGGCCTGGATCGACGGTTGGCTGTTGCGCGCCGGGCACGGATACACCAATCGCGCCAATTCCGCTGTACCGCTGGGGAGTTCGGACGGGCCGGCGGCGCTCGGCGCGGATACCCTGCAGCGGATCGGCGAGTGGTACACCGCGCACGGACTGCCGGTGCAACTGGCGCTGCCCGATCGACTCGCCCCACTGCCGCCCGGCTGGCGCAGTCGGCGGGAGACCCGGCTGCTCGCCATCGATATCGAGAATTTCGTACTGCCACAGGGCCCGCCGATGGTGCGCATCGCACCCGCGCCCGATGACGCGTGGCTATCGATGCACCGCCATGGCGGCGAACACCCTGCGACACAGGCGGTTTCCACACCGCCGGTGGTCGAAGTATTGACGGCGGTGCACGACGGCGAGGTCGGATTCGCCTCGCTCGGCCTGCCCCGCCCCATCGCGATCGGCCGCGGCGCGCTCACCACCGCGCCGGACGGCCGCCACTGGATCGGTCTGACCTGCGTCGCGGTGGCGGCCGAACACCGCAGACACGGACTGGGGTCGCTGGTGTGCGCGGAGCTGATCCGCTGGGGTGCCGACCGCGGCGCCACCCACGCCTACCTTCAGGTCGAGGCCGAGAACACCGTGGCCATAGCGATGTACCACGAACTGGGTTTTCTCGACCACCACTCCTACCGCTATGCCACGCCGCACAGCCTTCGCTGAACCAGTGGTGCTGAGGCACAGGGCCTGGGGTAGAACAGAGCTATCACCCATTGTGAAGGAAGGCATCCGTGCGTCTCGCGACCTGGAACGTCAATTCGATCCGCTCCCGCCTCGACCGGGTCGCGGACTTCCTCGACCGCCAGGACATCGATGTGCTCGCGATGCAGGAGACCAAATGCCGTGACGACCAGTTCCCGTTCGAGCGCTTCGACGAACTCGGCTACGAGGTCGCCCATATCGGGCTGAACCAGTGGAACGGCGTGGCCATCGCCTCCCGCATCGGCTTGGACGATGTGGCCGACGCCTTCTCGAATCAGCCCGGCTTCGACAAGGACGCGGGCGAATCGCTGATCAGCGCCCCGATCGTGGAATCGCGCGCACTCGGGGCGACCTGCGGTGGCGTCCGAGTGTGGAGTCTCTACGTCCCGAATGGCCGCACCCTCGACGATCCGCATTACACCTATAAGCTGGAATGGCTTGCCGCCCTGCGCGATAACGGCGCCCAATGGCTCGCCGACAATCCGGAGGCCCAGATCGCCCTGGTCGGCGACTGGAATATCGCACCGACCGACGACGATGTCTGGTCCGTCGAATACTTCGCCGATAAGACCCACACCTCGCAGCCCGAGCGCGACGCCTTCAACGCCGTTGTCGAAACCGGCTTTGCCGACATCATGCGCCCCTTCGCCCCCGGCCCCGGCGTCTACACCTACTGGGACTACACCCAACTGCGCTTCCCCCGAAAAGAAGGCATGCGCATCGATTTCATCCTCGGCTCGCCCGCCCTGGCCGCCCGTGCCAAGGACGCCCTGGTCGACCGCGAGGAACGAAAAGGTAAGGGCGCCAGCGACCATGCCCCGGTAATCGCCGAATTCACCGACTAGGAGTCGTCGCCGGATTCCACGAGGTCATCGCACGCGATATCTCCGGCCCGAAGCTGTCCGATAGACCGCTCCAGGTGACGGGCATTGGCCGGTGACCGATCAGATATGCGGTCTCCACTGGTTACCCGTCGTCATTCGGCGAGGTGGAGCGCATGATCAGCGCACCCAGTCCTTCAGCGGTTCGGTGTCCAACTTGATATCGAGCGGCTTCGGGAGGCTCACCATTGCGCCGAATGACACGGTCTCCGCGCGCTTGTAACAGCCGTCGACGGGCTCACTGTGAACCACTACCACGCACAAGTCGCGGTCGATCAGCAAGTAGATCGGTATGCCGGTGCTCGCATAGGCTTTTGGCTTCTCCTGTCGATCCCGGAGTTCAGTGTCCTGATCGTGCGAAGTCACTTCAACCACCATCACCACAGGACTCGGATCAGCCCATTCTGGCTGTCCGGCGAATACGCCACTCGGTGCCAATGCGCCGTCCGGCCTAGCCCTTCCGGATCGATAGGCCTCGACCTTCAGCCCCTGCTCTTGGAACAGCCACAAGTCGGGTCGCAAAAGTAGGCAGGCCCGGATCAACCACTCGATGATGCAACCATGGTCGCCGTCCGGCACTGCTTTGACCCCCAACCGTCCGTTGATGAACTCGAGTCGCACTCCCTCAGCGATATGATCCGCCGCCCGAGCGAGTTCCTCGAACTCCTCGGTCGTCATGAGCGACTCATGCACGGCGGTCATGTCCTAACGATATGGGGGCGCGACGGATCAGCGGAGATCAAACGCGATACGACGCCAGAATATCGCTGTCGGAGCGGCGAGTCGCTCTCCGACAACAATTCGTGTCGTCAGCTGGCGGATGCCGTCAGCTGACGGATGCCCTGGAGCGGCCGTAACGCGAACTACGGGTTCATCTCGTACTCACCGGCATGCGCGCGGGCCTGAGCGAGCACCTGATCGAAGCGGGTCTGGTCGGCGATCGGGCGGCAGAGCAGATCGAGGGCGCGGGTTTGTTGGGCCTTGGTGGCGGCGGGCTTGGTGTGCAGGGTTAGGGCGTTTTTGGAGAATTCGCGGACGAAGACGTCGAAGATCTGGTCCAGTACGGCCGTGCTCGTACCTTCGATCTCGGCCTGTTCGAGGATCAGTTGGGCGTAGGGCACTGCGGTGAAGAGCTCGCCGAGGGCGAAGAGGAACTCGACGTCGCGCTGCTGGGCGGGGGTCGGGGAGGCGGCGGCGAGCAGGGTTTGGAAGGCGAGGGCCTGCTCCAGGAACAGGGCGACATTCGGCACATGGGCGAACTTCTCGAAGACCGGTCGCCAGTCGCGGAAGCGAATTCGGCCGAGTCCGCTGCTCGGGCCCTGCCGGAACAGGAATTCGTCATCGGCGCCGTCGCGCCGGGTCGGCACGGGATCGTAACTGGCACCGGCCAATTCGGTGCGCAGCTTGCGCACCACGGCACCGGCGTGCGGGGTGAGCTTGCGACTCGACCAGCTGAGCGCACCGGAAACCGCGCGCACCGTCCCCTTCGGCGCGATACCGGCGCCGGGAAGATAACGCAGTGCGGCCAATCCGGCATCGGCCGGATGGAACATGTAGTTGGCCATGAACTTCAGCGACAGCGCCATATTCACGTGCACGGTACCTTCGAGCCGCGGCAGCCCGAACAGTCCGAGCATCGCCATCGGGAAGTACATATCGTTCTCGAAGCCGCGGGCCGCGATCACATCCGCGAGATCCTCGATGATGCGCTGGCCCTGCCGGGTCACGGTCATCTTCTCGATCGCGTTGAACAGCAGGTAGCGACGGTCATCCGGGGACGCGCACCGCAGATAATCGATGGCTCGCTCGCTGTAGAGCCGCATTGCGAGCAACCGTGCGTACGAATCGGTCAGCAGCGAGCGCACCTGCGGGAATTCGGTTACCCGGTGCCCGAACAGGATTCGGTTCTCGGCGTGGGTGATCGCCTCGTAGAAGGCGTGTTCACAGGCGCCGACCGCACCGAATCCGAGATTGAACTTGCCGACGTTCACGGTATTCATGGCCGCGTGGAAGGCGTTCTCACCGCGGTGCAGGATGTCTTCCTCAGCGACCGGATACCGCTCCAGATCGAAGGCGGCCACATACATCTGGCTGTCGACGACATTGCGGCGCAACTTGTAGTTCTCGTGCTTGCTGTCCGCGACGAAGAACAGATACCCCTCGTAATCCTCCTGCGTCGGTTTGCTTTCCAGTGCCTTCGCGCTATCGATGATCGGCTTGTCCGCACGCCGACCGAATACCGACACCATGCCCGCCAGATTGCCGTTGCCGATGTAATGCTTGCCGCCGGAGGCGGTATAGCCGCCGCCACTGTTGGGCGTGAGCACCATATCTGTGGAGTAGACGTCGGCGCCGTGCTCCTTCTCGGACAGGCCGAAGGCGAAGATTTCACCGGAGTCCAGCAGCGCGGCGGCCCTTTGTTTGGCGGCCTTGTTCTCGCTCTGCCAGATCGGGCCGAGCCCGAGAATGGTGACCTGCCAGACATACCAGTAGGACATGCCGTAGAAGCCGAGGATCTTGCTCATCATCGCGATCCGGCCGGTGTCCCAGCGCTTGTTCGGATCGCCGTTCGCCTCGGCCGCGGGGGTGAGGAAGGTGGCGAACACGCGCTCGCGTTTCACGAAATCGAGGAAGTCGGCGTACCAGATCCGCTCCCGGTCATCGTGCTTCAGTGCCGCCTTGCCCTTGGCTTCGAACCAGTCGACGGTGGCACGCAACAGTCTGCGGGTCTGCGCGTCGAATTCGGCGAATTCGCAGGTCTTCGGGTTGAACAGAGTTTCGGGCATCGATGACTCCTCGGCCGGGCGACTAGCCGCCCTGTCCGGCCCGGACGGCTTCATTCGCGACTGTAGCATTATTGTTCGTCGATGTAGGAATATGACCTTCAGGCTCGGGACCAGCGCGAACCCACGGTACAACGCTGATATCTTGATGCACATGGGTAGCGAGACGGCGGTGCGGCCACGGCAGCGGGCACAGCATCTGGGCCCCGAGCGTCGCCGGCCCCAGGTGCTCGACACCGCACTGGCGATCGCCGTCGAACACGGCATCGCGGCGGTCACCATGGCCGCGATCGCCGAGCGGATGAATGTGACCCGGCCCGTGGTGTACGCCTGCTTTCCGGATCGCGTCGAACTGATCGAGGCGCTGATCCAGCGCGAGGAGAGCTTTCTCATCGGCGGACTGCTCGAGGTGCTGCCGCCGCGCGATGTCGACGCGGGTGAGACCGTATTCATCGACGGCTTCCGCGCGCTGCTGGAGAAGGCGGCCGATCGGCCCGATGCGTGGCGGCTGCTGTACGGCAATCCCGATCCGGCCGTTGCGGATTCATTCGGGCGCGGCCGCAAACTCGCCATCGAGCGCTGCACCACACTGCTGCGACCGACACTGCGCGCGTGGGGCACCGCGGACGCCGATCGCAAACTGCCGGTGCTGGTGGAACTGTGGGTGTCCGCGGGCGAGGGCGCGGTGCGCACCCTGCTCACGGGCGAGGGCGACTGGGATCCGCAGAGCCTCGGGGCATTCGTCGGCTCGGCCGTCCACCGCGCGCTGCGCCACGCCTGAGCGAGACGGCGCCGATTGCGTCACACGCTCGACCTGCCCCGACGGTGGTCGACAATTGTTCAGCAGTAGGCCCTATCGCTAGACGGAATGCCGCAGAAGGCGGCGCTAGACCAACAAAATGTCCACCGATCTCGCCCTGTGCCCCACCATCGGGCACTACGATGGAGGCATATCCAGCGGTCCAGCCGGAGGTGCGGTCATGGCGTTCTATCGGCAGGTGGGAGCGGTGCCGCCGAAGCGACACACGCAGCATCGAGACGACCAGGGACAGCTCTATTACGAAGAGCTGATGGGCGAGGAAGGCTTCTCCGGCGATTCCTCGTTGCTGTATCACCGCGGTCTGCCGCCCGCTATCGTCGACTCGACGGTCTGGGAGTTGCCGGACCAGTCCCTGACCCCGAATCATCCACTGCGCCATCGCCATCTGCGGCTGCACCAGCTGTTCCCCGGCGATACCCCGGCCGAAACCGATCCGGTCACCGGCCGACGGCTGCTGCTCGGGAATGCGGATGTGCGGATCTCCTATGTCGCGGCCAAGGGCGCCTCACCGCTGTACCGCAATGCGATCGGCGATGAGCTGGTGTACGTGGAATCCGGTGCCGCCGTGGTCGAAACGGTCTTCGGCACCATTGCGGCCCGACAGGGCGACCAGGTCCTGATTCCGCGGGCGACCACACACCGCTGGCTACCGAGTGGCCCGGAACCGCTGCGCGCGTATGTCATCGAGGCGGCCGGCCATATCACCCCACCCAAGCGCTATCTATCGAAATTCGGTCAGCTGCTCGAACATTCGCCGTACTGCGAGCGCGATCTGCACGGACCGTCGCAGCCGTTGATCGCCACCGGAACCGATATCGAGGTGCTGGTGAAACACCGTCCCGGCGCTCGCGTGGTCGGCACTCGGATGATCTACGCGAGCCATCCCTTCGATGTGGTCGGCTGGGACGGCTGTCTGTATCCGCTCACCTTCAATATCTCCGATTTCGAACCGCTCACCGGCCGGGTGCACCAGCCGCCGCCCGCTCATCAGGCCTTCGAGGGGATCAACTTCGTGGTGTGCAATTTCGTACCGCGCAAGGTCGACTACCACCCGCTGTCGATTCCGGTGCCGTACTACCACTCCAATGTCGACAGCGACGAAATCATGTTCTACTGCGGCGGAAACTACGAGGCGCGTAGGGGTTCGGGCATCGGCCAGGGTTCGGTGTCGGTGCATCCCGGCGGCTACGCGCACGGTCCGCAGCCGGGCGCGTACGAGCGCAGTATCGGCATCGACTTCTTCGATGAACTCGCGGTCATGGTCGATACCTTCCGGCCGCTCGAACTCGGTGAGGGCGCGCTGGCCTGCGAGGATCCGGAATATGCGTGGACCTGGTCGGGTCGCGGACCACAGTCCGACGGACACCGGCGAGCCGATCAGCACGCGCACGCGGACCAGCGCCGTGGGCCCGCATGAAGACCCGCGTCGAAGTAGCCGACGACGACCTCTTCGGCCCCCGCAATCTCCCCTACGGCGTCTTCGCACCTGAAGGTGCGGGTTTTCGCGTCGGCGTCCGGATCGGCGAATACGTCATCGATCTGGCCGCGGCACTGGAAGATCCGGTCTTCGCCGAGCCGAACCTCAATGCCTTCATGGCGCAGGGACCGCGCCGTTGGCGCGAGGTGCGCAACCGGATCCGCGAGCTGATCGATACCGAATTGCCCACGACCACCGTGCATCTACTGCACGATGTGCAGACGAAGCTGCCGGTACAGATCGGCGATTACGTCGATTTCTACGCCAGCATCGACCACGCGACGAACCTCGGCAGACTGTTCCGTCCCGATTCCGAACCGCTGCTACCGAATTGGCGGTATCTGCCGGTGGGATACCACGGACGCGCCGGCACCGTGGTGGTCTCCGGCACCGAGATCGTGCGCCCGCGCGGTCAACGTCGAACGCCCCCCGGCACACCGGATTTCGGACCGTCACAGCGTCTCGATATCGAGGCGGAGCTCGGCTTCCTGGTCGGGGTCGGTTCCGAACTCGGCACCCCCATCGATGTCGACGAGTTCGCCGAGCACGTCTTCGGCGTTGCGCTGGTGAACGATTGGTCCGCGCGCGATATCCAGGCCTGGGAGTATCAGCCGCTCGGACCGTTCCTCGGCAAATCCTTCGCGACGTCGCTGTCGGCCTGGGTCACCCCGCTGGCCGCATTGGAGGCGGCCCGCATACCGCTGCCGGAGCAAGTGCCCGAGCCGCTGCCCTATCTGCGCAGCAGCCAGTCATGGGGATTCGATATCGATCTGGCCGTGCGCTGGAACGGCCAAACCGTCGCGCACCCACCGTATGCCCGGATGTACTGGTCACCGGCGCAGATGCTGGCGCATCTCACCGCGAACGGCGCCGCCACCCGCACCGGCGATCTCTACGCCTCGGGCACCATCTCCGGACCGGCATCGGACCAGCGCGGTTCGTTCATCGAATTGTCCTGGGGTGGAACCGAACCCGTCACGGTGAACGGACTGCACCGCACCTTCCTGGAAGATGGCGACGAGGTGGTCATCACCGCATCGGCCCCGGGGCCGCATTCGCATCGCATCGGCCTCGCCGAGGTCCGCGGTCGCATCTGGCACACCCACACCGCACCCTGACGCGATCCGACGATCGTCCGACAGCGAGAGGCCAAGGGGGCAGAACGAGTGACGCATAGCTCGTGGCCACCTCACACACGGTACGGAGGCTGTTGCCGAATTGGCGCGGTTTTTGGCCGTGACGCAGATCACGTGCCTATGTGGACGGCTGAGGCGCAATCATGCCTGCCGCTAGGTGATTTGGTCTGTCGCTGTGACGGCGGTGTGACGGCACAATCGCATGTTCGGCGTATTCGGCAACAGCCTCTACGGCCTATGCGAGGTAGCCAATGGGTATGCGGCAAGTACCTAGATCGTGTGGCCGGGGGATCAGGTGGGCTCAGTGTGTGGCGTTGATCCGGATGCCGGCATCGATCACGGCGATGAACCGGTTCAGATCTTCGGTGAGGGTATCGAGCATATCGGGAGCGCCACCGTCGTCGTGATGGTGCAGCCAGTCCGCGACGAGTTCGAACATGCCGCCGATGGTGGCCAGCGCCAATGCGATTCGCCTGCGCTGGACCTCCGGATCCGATGACGCCGCACCGGACCACTGCCGGTCCAGGAAGGCCGCCGCCCAGCGCCGGTTGCCGCGGCGCTGCTTCTCCACCGCGGGTGAGATGCCGCCGGCCTCGCCGAAGGTCACCTTGGCCAGCCGGGGATCATCGGCGATCGCATGGACGAAAGCGGCGATGACGGCCTCGGCGCGCTCGGGCCAGGGCAGTTCGGCGGATGCGGCGGCCGCCTCGCTGGCCCGCTGCTGAATCTGCTCGGTGATATGGGTGAGCAGCGCGGCGTAGCACGCTTCCTTGCTGTCGAAATGATCGTAGAAACCCTTGGTGCCGACGAAGGCGCGCTGACAGATCTGTTCGATCGAGGTTCCCGAAAAGCCTTGCTCGGCAAATAGTTCGGTGGCCGCGTCGAGCAGTTGGCTGCGCCGTTGCGCGCTGCGCTGCTCGGCATCGAGGCCACGGATACGGCGCGGGGCCGAAGTCGGATCGGGCCGCGCGGCGGATTTGCTGCGGGTCATATACCGACCATAGCCGGAGCATTTCAACAAGACCTCTTGTTGGTAACAGGATGTCGTGTTGTAATCGCTGTCACGTCGATGAGGAAGGGACAGACGTGGCAGTGATCAATGGGGATCCGACCTGCGGCGCACATCGGCGCGGAGTGCGCGCGGCCGCCGCGGCGCTATCGATGGCCGTCGCGGTGGCGACCGCGCTGCTGGCCGGGGGCGTCACCGCCACGCCCGCCGCCGCCGTGCCTGTGCCGCAACAGGATTCGTTCTATCAGCCACCGGATGGCTTCGAGACGCAGGAACTCGGCACGATCCTGCGTTCGCGCGAGGTCCAGCTGGCGGTGCTGACCGTACTGCCGCTGAGCGTGCGCTCGTGGCAGTTGCTGTACCGCACCACCGACCTGTCCGGACAGCCGACGGCGGCTGTCACGACGGTGATCCTGCCCGCAGGCGCGGACCCGAACCGCTCGCGACCGCTGGTTTCGCTGCAGTTCTACTACGACAGCGCCAGCATCGACTGTGCGCCGTCGTTCGTCTTGCGGCAGGGCGCCGGCCTTCCGGGCGTCGAGGGTATGCACTCACAGAGCGAGCTGATCGCGATCGCCGCGCTGATCAGCCGCGGCTGGGCCATCTCGGTGCCCGACTACGAGGGGCTCGACGGCCATCTCGCGGTGGCCGAGGAGCCGGGATATATGACCCTCGACGGCATTCGCGCCGCCGAGCGCTTCGCACCGCTCGGCCTGGACGGCGCGAATACGCCGGTGGCGATGTGGGGTTATTCCGGTGGCGGCATGGGCACCGGCTGGGCCGCGCAGCGGCAGCCGACCTATGCGCCGGAGCTGAATGTCAAGGGTGCGGCGCTCGGTGCTCCGGTCTCGGATGTCGAATCCCTGCTGCATGTCAATGGATCCATGTTCGCCAGCCTGATCGGCATCGGCGTCTCCTCGCTGTACCAGGCGTACCCGAAGTTCCGCGAGGTCACCGATCAGTACCTGACGCCGGAGGGCAGGGCGCTGATGCACCGGACCAACTCGCAATGCCTGCCGCGCAATGCGCTGACCCAGATGTTCACCGATTACCAACGGATACTGACGATTCCGATCGCGCAGTATCTCGCACTGCCGGAAATCCGCGCGGTCTTCGACGCGACGGTGCTCGGCAAGCAGACCCCGACCGCGCCGCTGTTCATCTACCAGGGCGTATTCGATGAGGCCGTCCCGATCCGGACCACCGATCGGCTGAACCAGCAGTGGTGTGCGGACGGCGCATCGATCGTCTACACACGCGACCATCTCAGTGAGCATCTGACCCTGCCGTCGCTCGGTATGGCCGACACCTTCAACTGGTTGAAGTCACGCCTGGCTCCCGATGCGCCGGATCAATTCGGCTGTCGCACCGAGAATGTGGTCTCGATGCTCGCCGATTTCAATGCCCTGCTGACCCAGATCGAAATCAATCTGAACGCCACTTTCGGCGCGCTCGGATTCCCGATCGGCCCGCGCGAACGCTGACCACCCGGCGCCGCTCGTCCCCGACCGGAACCGGACCGGTCGGGGACGAGCTCACTCCCTGCGCTCGTGCCTCAGTCCAGGCAGAATTCATTGCCCTCCGGGTCCGCGAGCACGATGTGGCCGGCGTCCAAACCGCCCGGCTCGATACGGGCGAGCCGCGTCGCGCCGATCGCGACGAGTCGGGTTGCCTCGGCTTCCAACGCGGCCATCCGTTCGTCGCCGGTCAGACCGGGCGCGGCACGGATGTCCAGGTGTACCCGGTTCTTCGCGGTCTTCGGTTCGGGCACCTTCTGGAAGAACAGCCGCGGCCCCGAACCATCGGGATCGAGGATGGCCGACCGGTCGTTGTGATGCTCCGGCGGTACGCCCCAGGCGGTCAATGCGGTCGTCCAATCCGGAAACCCCTCGGGCGGCGGCTGCAGGTGATAGCCCAATGCCTGCGCCCAGAACATCGCCTGCGCACCGGGATCGGCACAGTCGTATGTCACCTGGAACTCCTTGCCCATCACGGCTCCAATCTGTCGGCGATCTGTTCGGCCTGGAACAACCGGCATCTTCGCACCGACCGCTGACAAACTCCGCGCGAACGAGGAAGTCGGGCCCGATCCGCACCATTCGGATCGGGCCCGCTCACGTGCGGCGAGGTCATCGCCGCGAGCGAAACTACGAGACCACGGGCAGGTACACCTGCGCACCGTGATCGGCGAACTCGGCGGACTTCTCCGCCATACCGGCCTCGATCGCCTCCACCTCCGAAAGCCCTTGGCGCGCCGCGTATTCCCGCACGTCCGCGGAAATGCGCATGGAGCAGAACTTCGGTCCGCACATGGAGCAGAAGTGTGCGGTCTTGGCGGGTTCGGCGGGCAGGGTCTCGTCGTGGTACTCGCGGGCGGTATCCGGGTCCAGGGACAGCGCGAATTGGTCGCGCCAGCGGAATTCGAAGCGCGCCTTGGACAATTCGTTGTCCCGGTCCTGGGCGTGCGGGTGGCCCTTGGCGAGGTCGGCGGCGTGGGCGGCGATCTTGTAGGTGATCACGCCGACCTTGACGTCGTCCCGGTTGGGCAGACCCAGATGTTCCTTGGGCGTCACGTAGCACAGCATCGCGGTACCGGCCTGGGCGATGATGGCGGCGCCGATGGCCGAGGTGATGTGGTCGTAGGCGGGCGCGATATCGGTGGCGAGCGGGCCGAGGGTGTAGAACGGCGCCTCCTCGCACAACTCCTCTTCCAGCCGCACGTTCTCCACGATCTTGTGCATCGGCACGTGCCCGGGACCCTCGATCATCACCTGCACGCCATGGGATTTCGCGATCTTCGTCAGCTCGCCCAGGGTGCGCAGCTCGGCGAACTGCGCCTCGTCATTGGCATCGGCGATGGACCCGGGACGCAGACCGTCACCGAGGGAGAAGGTCACGTCGTAGCGTGCCAGGATCTCGCAGAGTTCGGCGAAGTTGGTGTACAGGAACGATTCCTGATGATGGGCCAAACACCATGCGGCCATGATGGATCCGCCGCGCGAGACGATGCCGGTGACCCGCTTGGCGGTCAGCGGCACGTAGCGCAGCAGCACACCGGCGTGCACGGTCATATAGTCGACGCCCTGCTCGCACTGCTCGATCACGGTGTCGCGGTAGATCTCCCAGGTGAGTGCGGTCGGATCGCCGTTCACCTTCTCCAGCGCCTGATAGATCGGCACGGTGCCGACCGGGACCGGGGAATTGCGCAGAATCCACTCGCGGGTCTCGTGGATGTTCTTACCGGTGGACAGATCCATAATGGTGTCCGCGCCCCAGCGGGTGGCCCACACCATCTTCTCCACCTCCTCCGCGATCGAGGAGGAGACGGCCGAGTTGCCGATATTGGCATTGATCTTCACCAGGAACTTCTTGCCGATAATGGTCGGCTCCAGCTCCGGATGCTTGTGGTTGGCCGGGATGACGGCCCGGCCGGCGGCGACCTCATCGCGCACGAACTCGGCGCTCACGCCCTCGCGTGCGGCGATGAAGCGCATCTCGGGGGTGACGATGCCCTGCCGCGCCCAGGCCAGCTGGGTCGGCGGACCCTCGACCTCGGGCTTGGTCCAGCCGTCGCGCAGCTTGGGCAGCCCCGCGTCCAGGTCGATGGTCGCCGCCTCGTCGGTGTACGGGCCCGAGGTGTCATGGACATCGAAGTGCTCGCCATTGGTCAGATTGATCCGACGCACCGGAATGCGCAGGTCATCGACCTGTTGGTAGTGCTTGACACTGCCTTCGATCGGACCGGTGGTCACGGAGTCGACAGGAGCGGAGCCTGCGGAGCGACCCGCGGACGCAGTTGTGCCCATTCGTTTTCCTCCCTACGCCAGCATTACCTGGTCAGGTTCATACGGTCGACGGCCCTGAACGCCCGAATGGGCTAGCCGTCCTCTCAGCCCGCTGGTGCGAGCCCCCGTTGGGTGTGAAATTTTCCCGCCCGACGATACCTTTCCACGTCCGCATCCCGCCCGGCGATCGGAGGAACATACAGCGAAGCGCGGGATGGCCGAGCGTGCGCCGGTAGATTCGACAAGGTGAAATTCACCCTGGAGGTCGACCTGGATGTCCTGCCCGAGGGCGTCCCAGCGCCTGCCGATCTCGCCGATGAGCTCGGTCGCATCCTGCGCTACTGGGGCGGCAACGTGAAGCACTACCAGTTGATCGAGGGCGATGGTTCGGCCATCTACAACTCCGGATACCGCGAGGTCGGCTCCTGGCAGATCAGCTGATCTTGCCGTCGTAGGCCTCGCGCATGCCCTGCAGGTCGATCTTCTTCATCCCGAGCATGGCCTGCATGGCGCGGTTCGCCGCCGCCCGATCGCTACTCGCGAGCAGGGCATCGGCTGCCACGGGCCAGATCTGCCATGGCACGCCGTATTTGTCATTGAGCCAACCGCATTCGATCTCCTGGCCGCCGTCGGCCAGCAGCGCCGCCCAGAGCCGGTCGATCTCCTCCTGGCTGTCACAGTTGACCAGCAGCGACATGGCGTGGGTGTAGCGGAAGTCGCCGCCGCCGTTGATCGCGGTGAACTTTTGGCCGTTGAGTTCGAAATCGACGAGCATGGTGAGTCCGGCTTCGCGTGGCCCGACTTCGCCGTAGGGCAGCACCTTGGTGATCTTCGAATCCTCGAATAGCGAACAGTAGAATTCGGCGGCCTCCTCGGCCTGGGTGTCATACCAGAGATTGGTGACGATTTTCTGCATGACGGTCCTCCCGATCGGTGTGGGTACCTGCACAGGTGCAGACGTTCGAGGGAGCATGGATTCATCGCCGGGCGGCGAGGTGTTTCGGGAGAAAGTCTCCCACCGCAGGGTCAGTAGGACTGGAGTTCGATCAATGTGCCTTCCGGATCGCGCAGATGCGCGGTCCGCAGCTTCGGCCCCCACTCCGGACGATCCACCGCCCCGGCGACCAGCGTCGCGCCGTTGCGCAGGCACAGTGCGACACCCGCGTCGACATCGGCGACCCGGCACACGAACATCACCGCGTCTTGGGCGGGTGCCGTGGTCACCGGCAGGTCGGTGGTGCCGGCGACCTGGGCCATGGCAGCGCGGTCGAAGAGCACCAGCACTGCCTGGTCGTCCACATCCCAGTTCGCGTACGGGCCCGCCGCGGTGCCCTTGATCAGCTTCGCGTCGACCAGCTCCGGGAGGACGGCGCGGTAGAACTCGAAGCATTCGGCGAAGCGGGTGACGAGCAGTCTCGGGTACAGGGCGTCCACGACATCTCCTATTTAGTAGGTGCGAACCTATCGTAGGACTGGCCCTATAATTTGTCGCATGGAATCCGCGCGGACCCTGCCGCCGAGCCTGCTCGGGCTCGACACCTACCTGCTGTCACGTGTCGGCAAGGTCGCGCGCGGCAGATTCGCCGATCGGCTCGCGGCGCGCGGACTTCGGTTGTGGCATATGGCCGTACTCGCCGCGCTGGCCGATTTCGGCCCGCACGTGCAGCGCGATCTCGGGATCCGACTCGATATCCACCCCAGCGATGTGGCGAAGATCGTCGATGAACTGGCCGGCGCCGGTCAGGTGGAACGCACCCGCGACCCCGCCGATCGCCGCCGCATGTCGGTGCGGATCACCAGGTCCGGTCGGGCGGCGCTGCGGGCGCTCGACAAGGAGGCCCGCCAAGTGCGCGAGGAGATTCTCGCACCGCTCAGCCGGGACGAACGAATCGCCTTGTCGGACATGATGCGTCGACTGTTCGAGCACACCCACCCGGACGCCGTCACGGACTGACACTGGGCGCGGGGTCCGGCGACAGTGGTTTCAACCGGGGATCGCGCCGTGGCACACGCGCCACCGCAGCCGACGGGTACGACGCCCTACCGCACCCGACGGACACTACGCCCACACACCGCAACCGACGAGCACTACGCCCGCCCGATCCCGGTGTGATCGAGCGGGCGTCGCACCGCATCAGGCCGCGGTCTGCTTCTCCGACCCAACCTGCGCCGGCCCGCCTTGCGCAGCCGGTTCAGAAGCCTTGCCGCGCAACGGAACTTCCTCGATGAACCAAGCGATCACGAAACCGAGCGCACAGATCACCGAGGCGGCCAGGAAGACCTGCCCGACGCCAGCAGCGAAGGCGTCCAGATACCCGGGCCCGTCAGCGGGCGCATGTCCGTGCAAGGCCCTGGTGAACAGGGATCCGAAGGCCGCGACGCCGATTGATCCGCCGAGGGTGCGGAACAGGGTGACCGCGCCGGATGCCGCGCCGATATGCGATATCTCCACGCTGTTCTGCGCGACGGCGGTGGACAGCTGCATCGAGAAGCCGAGTCCGGCTCCCATCAGCGCCATCGCGAATCCCGTTGCCAACCACCCGGTTTCGGCATCGACGGTGGCCAGTAGTACGGCACCCGCGGTGAGGAACACGCCGCCGAGAATGAAGAAGATCTTGTACTTTCCGGTGGCGGTCATCCGCTTGCCGACGAGCTGGGACACGATGAGCAAGGGGATCATCATCGGCAGCAACAGCAATCCGGAGTTGGCCGCCGAGGCACCCTGCACGGTCTGCTGGAACAGCGGCAGATACAGCACCGATCCGAACATGATCACGCCACCGACCAGCGCCGTCAGCGCGGCCAGGGGCAGATTGCGAGTACGGAAGATCCCCAGCGGAATCACCGGATCGACGGCTCGCCGCTCGATGACGAGGAAGGCGGCAAGAGCGGCCACCGCGAGCACGGCGAGTCCGATGATCCGGGCCGAGAGCCAGGCGTAGTCGACACCGCCCCAGGTCGCGATCAGCACCAGCGCGGCGATCGCGGTAGCGAGCGTGAGGATGCCCGCGTAGTCGATGGTCACCTTCCTGCGCGCGACCGGAAGCTCGAGCCGCCACCACGACCAGGCGAAGGCCACCAGGCCCAGCGGGATATTGATGTAAAAGGCCCACCGCCAGTCGAGTCCGTCGGTGATCACACCGCCGAGCAGCGGTCCGCCGATGGTGCCGACGGCCATCGTGGTGGCGGTCATGCCCTGGTACTTTCCGCGTTCGCGCGGCGGGACCAGCGCGCCGATGATGGCGAACGCGGTGACGGCGATGCCGCCCGCGCCGAGACCCTGCAGTGCGCGGAATCCGATCAGCGCCGACATCGACCACGATGCGCCCGCCAGCACGGAACCGATCAGGAATACGCCGATGGCGCTGAGGAATACGGTCTTTCGGCGGTACAGGTCGCCGAGTTTCGCCCATACCGGCGTCGAGATCGCCGATAGCAGGGTGTATGCGGTCACCACCCAGGCGACCTGGGACAGTCCGCCCAATTCACGCACGATCGTCGGCATCGCGGTGCCGACGATCGCGTTGTCCAACATTGCCAGCAGCATCGCCAGCAGCACCCCGGCCAGCACCGGTCGGATCGATCGCGTGGGCGCGGTTCTCATTTCGGTCATTTCTGCGGACATGGCCGCTCACCTCCTTCGGGGCTTGTCATCGGCAATCCGGACCGCCGACCGATCCAGAAAAGCACAGTCGCTACAAAAGTACAACTGCTCCGACTTTGGTACCGATAGCCTAATAGGGGTAGAGTCGCCGATATGACCGCGACGACCGGACGCCGTGAGCGCAAGAAGGCCCAGACGCGACAGGCCCTGGCCGACGCCGCGCTGCAGCTGTTCACCGAACGCGGCTATGACAATGTCGGCGTCCGGGAGGTCGCCGAGGCGGCAGACGTATCACTGAGCACGCTGTTCAAACATTTCCCCAGCAAGGAATCACTGGTCTTCGATCTGGACGCGGATATCGAGGCCGACCTGGTCGCGGCCGTCCGTGATCGGCCCTCGGGACAACCGGTCATGCACGCGCTGCGCGACTATCTGATGCGAACCCGCACCACGCGCAGTGATGATCCCGGCATCGCCGCCTTCCATCGCCTCGTCGACTCGACGCCAGCACTGCGCGAGTACGCGCACCAGATGCTGCTGCGGCACGAGTCCGCACTCGCGTCCGCGATCGCGGCGGCGAGCGGCAAACCGGAGGGTGATCTCGCGGCCGCAGGTCTGGCGCACTTCGCGCTGGAAAGCTCCAAACTCGCCAGCGCGCAGGAGGATCCGCCGCGGGCGCTCGCGGAGCTGTTCGACCTGCTCGAAAACGGCTGGGGAGCAGACACCGCCGGTCGGTGACCTGCTGCGGCACGAGTCCGCACTGACGTCCGCGATCGCGGCGGCGAGCGGCAAATCGGAGATGGTCGCGCGGCCGCAGGTCTGGCGCACTTCGCCTTGGAAAGTTCCAAAGTCGCCAGCGCGCAGGAGGATCCGCGCCGGGCGCTCGCGGAGCTGTTCGACCTGCTCGAAAGCGGCTGAGGAGCAGCGTTGGCATCCAGTGGCCCGAGATACCTTGGGCACCAACCAGGCTGCGAGCACGCCGCCCGTCGCGACAATGCCCGCCGAGAGGCGTGGCGTGGCCCGTCAGTGCCCACATCGAAGGTGCGCCTCGCGCTGCGGAGGATTTGATCGCGCATCGAATCATCCGGGTCAAGGGCGTTTCCGCCGCACCTTCAGGCTCCGCGCGTCCAGACGCCGGCACCCAGACTCCGCACCTCCGGATTCCGCGCCATCAGACTCCCCGCCTCCGGCTTCCCGCATCCAGACTCCCCGCCTTCAGGCTCCGCGCCGACGCACTGCACCCCCTCACAAGGCAGCAACTCCACAGACATCGACCCGCGCCCGCCCTCGGCGTCCAGCCAGCATTCACCGGACGATCAGCTAACAAGCGACCGAGTTGGGGTGTGACATGAGCACGCATCGACGGCGACCGGTTGACCTACAGATCTAGCGCTGCTAGATTCTCTAACAACGCTACGAGAACAGAACGGAAGCCATCATGATCACCACCGCCATTCAGGTCATCGCCATCGCCTCGGTCCTCGCGAACGCCGTCGTCTACGGCACCGATGCCTGCTTCGCGCTGATCACGCGTTCGGTGTACGACAAGCTGGACGACCGGACCGTGACCATTTCGGCGGGCTGGGGCCACTACTACGGCGATCGCCGGATGCCGATCGTCGGCATCGGCGGCGTGGTAACCGCCGTTGCGGCAACGGTTCTCGCGGCCATCGGCGGTCACGCCGCAGCGGCGATCGCGGCGGGTATCGCCGTCATCGCGCTGGTGACCTGGCTCGGGATCTACGTTCGGGTCGCGAAGCCGGTGAACACCCAGCAGACCGCCGCAGCGCAGTCCGGCGTCATTCCGTCGAATGCGCGCGCGCTGCAGGAGAAGTGGAACAGCGTCATCAACGGCCGAGTCGCCCTCCAGTTCATCGCCGTCGCCGCACTCTGCGCCGCTATCGCCCTCGCCTGATACGCCTTATCGAAGCCCTGTGTGGGCCGCACATCCAAATGTGCGGCCCACACAGGGCTTTCGCTGATGTATGGCCCGACGATGACCTCGGCGGCCCAGCCGGACCCGAGGCATTTCGACTTCGATTGCACGGTCGGCCGGGCTGCCGCCATCTCGAAATGCGTTGCCTAGCGTATGGTTTGGTCGATCAACAAGCGCGCGGCCCGGTCCGTTCGCTCGATATCACCGGTGATCAGCCGATCCTGAATAATGCCGCGCAGACCCGAAACCAACAGTGTGGCAACGGCTTCCGGGTCATCAATGGTCTCGATCCGGCACAGCGCATCGGTGAGCGTGCCGATAAAGGTCGCGATCGCGGCATTCGCGTATTCGCCATAGGGACTTCCGGGCGCACACGCCGCGCCGAGTACCTGCAGCAGCACGCGCACACTCGTCGTGGCCTCCCCCGCGATATTCACCGAGCAGAATGCGCCGAGCCGCTCGCGCAGCGCAGCCGCATCGGTGACATCGGCGAAGACGGCGGCGATATCGGGGCGCTGCGTGGTGAGCGCTTGGACCAGCAGCTCCTCCTTGGTGTTGAAGTAGTGGATCAGCATGCGGGAGCTGGTGCCGAGTTCGGCGGCGAGCGGGCGCAGCGACAGATCGCCGAGACCGCGTTCGGCGATGTACTCGACGACACCGGCCAGCAGGTCGGCGCGTTTCGCGTGGTCGAGGGGGCGAGCCATGAGTTGACTGTAGCGATTGGTACAGGTATTCATGACATCGTGACTGTAACAATCGCTTCAGAAACTCGGCCATCGGTCGTGGTCACCGCGGTCGCCGCGACCACATCGCTGGCCGATGACATCGACGCGACCTGGTCCGGCCTGCTCGCCGGACGCAGCGGTATCGGCAGGCTCACCGACGATTTCGTCGCCGAATACGACCTGCCGGTCCGCATCGGCGGCAAGTTGACCTCACATCCGGGTGCGCAACTGACCCGGGTCGAACAGCGACGCCACTCCTATGTCGAGCAAATGGCCCTGGTGCTCGGCCGCCAAGTGTGGCGCAGTGCGGGCACACCCGAGGTCGAGGGCGAACGGCTCGCGGTGGTCATCGGCACCGGCCTCGGCGGCGGCGATGCGCTGATCAATGCCGTCGACTCGATGCGCGACGGCGGCTACCGCAAGGTGTCGCCGATGTCGGTGCCGATGGTGATGCCGAACGGCCCGGCCGCCACGGTCGGACTTGAAATCGGTGCCAAGGCCGGGGTTTTCGCGCCGGTATCGGCCTGTTCGTCCGGTTCGGAGGCGATCGCGCACGCATGGCGGCTGATCACCACCGGCGAGGCCGATGTCGTGGTCGCGGGCGGCGTCGAGGGTCATATCGATGCGGTGCCGATCGCGAGCTTCGCGATGATGCGCGCGATGAGCACCCGCAATGACGAACCGGAGCGGGCATCGCGGCCGTTCGATCGGGATCGGGACGGCTTCGTCTTCGGCGAGGCCGGCGCGCTGCTGGTGCTGGAATCCGAGCGGCATGCGCGGGCGCGCGGCGTGCGGATCCATGGGCGCGTGCTCGGCGCGGGGATCACCTCCGACGCCTACCACATCGTCGCCTCGGAACCGGACGGCATCGGCGCCGCCCGTGCCATGCGCAAGGCAATAAGCACTGCCGGACTTCAGGTTTCGGATATCCAGCACGTCAACGCGCATGCCACCTCGACATCGATCGGCGATGCGTCGGAGGCCAATGCCATCACCGCCGTCACGCCCGAGGCATCGGTCTACGCACCCAAATCCGCACTCGGCCATTCGATCGGCGCGGTCGGGGCGCTCGAATCCATCCTCACCCTGCTGACGCTGCGCGACCAGATCGTCCCGCCCACACTGAATCTCGACAATCGCGATCTGGCGATCGACCTCGATATCGTCGCGGGCGCACCCCGCGCGCAACACATCGACTTCGCACTCAACAACTCCTTCGGCTTCGGCGGCCACAATGTCGCCCTCGCCTTCGGCCGGGCATAGCGAGCGCCCGGCCGGTTACCGTGGAGTAGCGTCGAAGCAAATCGTTAACCGGACGAACAACCCGGGCAGCTTCGATGGACGGGACAACGACGTGGCCGACGCCTTCTACACCCCAGATCCGACGGATCCGAATCGGTTCGTCTCGACCGAGCTGACCCGCGGCCCGTGGTCACCGGACGCCCAGCACGCCGGACCGCCCTCCGCGCTGCTCGGGTACGCGATCGAGCGTTGTGAGCCACGGGCCGGATTCCAGGTCGGGCGGGTTGCGGTGGAGATTCTCGGGCCGGTTCCGCTGGAACCGCTGACGGTGGCGACGCGGGTGGCCCGCCCCGGCCGCAGCGTCGAGCTGATCGAGGCGACGCTGTCCACCGATCGCGGGCCGGTGCTGCGGGCGAATGCCTGGCGCTTCAAACTCGCCGAGCCGGAACTCGAACTGCCCGAACAGATTCGGCCGACCGGCGCGCGTCCCGGCCCCGATCAGGGTGTGTCGTCTCCGTTTCCCTCCGATCAGCCGGTCGGCTTCCACAGCGGCATCGATTACCGCTTCGTGACCGGCTCATTCGCCGAACCCGGCCCGGCGATCTGCTGGATCCGGCTGCGGTATCCGATCGTCGCCGGAACCACCCCGAGCCCACTGGAACGCACACTCGCGGCGGCGGATTCGGGCAACGGCGTCAGTTCGGTGCTGGACTGGTCCCGATACCTGTTCATCAATACCGATCTCACGGTCACGCTGCACCGACAGCCGGTCGGCGAATGGGTCTGCCTCGACGCCGCCACCTATCCGCAACCGCACGGCATCGGCTTGGCGGAGTCGGCACTCTTCGATGAAAAGGGCCCACTCGGCCGCAGCACCCAAACCCTGTTCCTCGGACCGCGCTAGCGTCTGCGCGGGCCGAAGTCCGCGGCCGACGCCGACGCTCGGCGCACGCCGTCGAATCGGATTGCGCGGCAGCCGAGAGTGCGGCGATGTGGCACGAACTTCGCAGGTCGAGACCGCCGGTCGGCCTGTTGCTGAGCAATCGCCGCATGTGAAACCATAAATGTGATTCGGTCGACCCGAGAACTCTGATGACTGGACACCCGGCAGCAAACCGCGCACCGCGGACACCGGGCCCGGCGACCGACACCACTCGCGCAATGGTTTCCGGTCCGGGTCTTGCTGGCTTATGTGCCCTACTCGGGCTGCTTCCGGCCGCGCCACTGCTGGCCTGGGCGTACACGCTGGGACCTTTCCGAATCTGGTTCTGGACGCCTTCGCGCAGCGCCCCGGACGCGGGAAGGAGTTGAATCCGATGCGTTTGCGGCTGACCCAGGACCAACTCGCCGCGGCCTTGTCCATCGCCGGGCTGCAGCCAGGGCCGCGTTCCGCGCTGCCGCCGACGACCCTCCCGCACGACCCGGCGGCGGAGCTGCGGGACACCGGACTGCTCGAGGAAGACGGCCGACTCATCGAATCGGCGACGGCAGCGTTGCGAATCGCCGCCGATCCCGCCCGCACCGTTGTCATCACCGCCAACCGCGCCGGGCAGGCCGGCTGGAAGTCGGTGCTGCTGCTACACGGGGACGAGGACGACACCTTCGTCATGCAGGCCGGGATCGGCGACGACGGCTTCGAATTCGCCGTCGTGCCCGGGCTCGCCCAGGCCACCGCACAGGTGGACGAACTGCTCGATCTCACCTCCTACGGCCCCGGAGCCTTATCGCCCCCCATCGACCTCGATCTCATCGCGTTCGCCGCCCTGCTCGCCGCCACCGACACGGCCCAGGAGGCCCGCCTGGCCGGGGTCGTGGGTCGAAAGGTCACGCCCGGACCGCCCGAGCTGCGGGCGCTCGAGCTGGAGGAGCAACTCGCCAAGGGACTTGCCGGCGACGACACCCGCTGGGCCCTGCCCGCCGCCCAGGGAGCCGCACCGGTGTCACTCACGGCGGCGGCCGGTCGGATGACGGAGGGGCTGGCCCGGCTGGCATTGCTCGGTCTGGTCCGACTGGAGGCGCTCGGTAGCTACCGATTCACCGATGCCGGGACCGCAGTGGCGCGGACGTTCGGTCAGCTATTGACGACGGGCAGCATTGCCGTGTTCACCGGTGCGGCATCGGAAGCGGCCGCACTCGCCCACTTCACGGTGTTCCGTTCGACCTTCACGACGCGGTTCGCGTTCTGGAGCGAGCTGGCGACGCGAAACCCGCGCGTGGAATTGTTCGAGACCACAGTGGATGTCGCACTCCGCGTGGTGCACGACGTGCTCGACCCTGCGGTGGTCACGTTCGCCGGTGGCACAGCGGCATTCGACGCGGCCTGCGCACCCACCGAGGCCGTGCCGGTGGTCGAGCGCGGCGGCGAAGCGGCGTGGCATCCGACCCACCAGGTGCCCGGCAACGGCATGCCGGCGTGGGGCACACCCGATCCGTCCCGGCCACCCGTCGCCCACATCGACCCCTACGTCGAACTCGCGATCCTCGAACGCGCCGGGGACTGGGCACATATCGCCTGCAACAACGGCTGGACCGGCTGGGTCGACGGGCGCGCCATCGAACCCCTCACGGCCCCCGCCGCGGCACCCTGGTACCCCACCCACCAGGTACCCGAGGGCGGAATGGCCGCGTGGGCTTCGCCGGATCCGAGATTCGGACCCATCACCAGTATCGATCCCGGCGTCGAACTCCAGATCCTCGAACGCGCCGGGGACTGGGCACATATCGCCTGCAACAACGGCTGGACCGCCTGGGTCGACGGCCGCGCGATGCAACCCCTTACACTGCCCCGCGCCGCGCCAAGGACACCCACCGACAACAGGCGCGTCTGATGTCTCGGTCGTCAGGACAAGCCGTGAAAGAGCAAGGGGCCGAACGCGTCAGGGGCGAGTCGAGATCTGCTGGACGGCCCAGCCGTTGCCGTCCGGATCGCTGAAGAAGCAGAAGCCGACATTGTCGAGCGGGTCGGGCATCGGGGTCGGGTTCGTGCCGAGGACCTGGACATCGCTGACCTCGACACCGCGTTCGACCAATTCGGCGTGGGCTTTACGAATATCGGGAACGACGAGTTGCATGCCCTGTATCGAGCCCGGTTCCATCTGCGGGACCGCGCCTTTGCCGATCACGATGGAGCAGCCGGAGCCGGGCGGGGTCAGCTGGACGATACGGACGTCATCGCCGATTTCGATGTCGTGGTCGAGGGCGAAACCCAGTTTGTTCGAATAGAAGTCCTTGGCCCGGTCGATATCGGAGACCGGCACGATCACGACCTCGAGCGTCCAGTTCATTGCACATCCCTTCGCTGTGGTGGACAGGGGTATTCGTAACAGTGCAGACGGCGCGCCAGGGCCGAATTCATCGGCACTACTTGCGCGGTCGCCAGCGCCAGGCGAATTCACCCGGCTGCGGTGGTGGACCGGGCAGCTCGCCCTTTTCCGAAAGGCCCGCGATCAGCATGGCCAGTACCCGCCTGCGCAGCTGTGCGGTTCGGACCTGATCCGGCAGGGCGATGGCCGCGCACGATTCCAGGATGAGACCCAGATCGCTGGCATTGGCATCCTTGCGCAGCCGACCGGAGGCATGCGCGCGACGCACCAGTTCCTCGGTGACCGCACCCGAATGCGTGATGTCCGGAAGTATCGAGTCGTCCGGGGTGAAGGTGCCGGCCAGATGCACGGCCAGCGAGTGCACGTCGGCATCGACCACGCGTTCCAGGAATCCGACCAAACCGCGCCAGCCATCCGAATCCTCCAGTGCGGCATCGGCTTCCGCGTTGTAGCGGCGCAGGCCCTCGTGGCAGAGGGTGCGCAGCAGCACCTCCTTGCTCGGATAGCGGCGATAGAGGGCGCTGATTCCGACACCAGCGCGTTCGGCGACGGCGGCGATCGGCGCGTTGGCATCAGCCAGGAAGACCGCGCGGGCGGTCTCCAGGATGAGTCCGTCATTGCGGGCGGCCTGGGCCTTGCGGCCCGGCAGACCCTTCTGAGCTGGGGCGTCGGTTGTTTTCGGCATGGGTTCAGACTAGCACTTGAAACGGAATGATCCGTTCTGCTAGTCTTCAAACAGAACGAAACATTCCGTTTCACAAGGAGTAGCGATGACCCACTCGGCACCCACCACCACCGCCCTCGACGGAGGCGCTGCGCGCCGCTCGTCCCAAATCACCCCCTTCACCATCAACATCGACCAGGCCGACCTGGACGACCTGCAGGACCGGCTGGCCCGCACCCGCTGGGCGGATCAGATCCCCGGGTCGGATGACACCTACGGGGTGAGCGTCGAGCGCGTGCGGCATCTGGTGAACTACTGGCGCGACGGATTCGACTGGCGCGAGGTCGAGGCGAAGCTCAATGCGTACCCGCAGTTCACCACCGAGATCGATGGCCAGAACATTCACTTCCTGCACATCGAGTCGCAGCGGGACAACAGCTTTGCGCTGATCCTGACCCACGGCTGGCCGGGCACCTTCGTCGAATTCCTCGGCGTCATCGAGCCGTTGACGGCGGCCGGATTCGATCTGGTTATCCCGTCGGTGCCGGGTTACGGATTCTCCGGTCCGACAACCGAATCCGGTTGGAACGATCAGCGCATCGCCAAGGCCTGGGCCGAGCTGATGCGGCGGCTCGGGTACACCAACTACGGTGCGGTCGGCAATGACGGGGGCGCGCAGATCTCGCCGGAACTCGGTCGAGTCGCGCCGGACAATGTTGTCGCCATTCAGGTTTCGCAGGTGTACTCGTTCCCGTCGGGTGATCCGGCGGAACTGGCCGACCTCACCGAGGATGAGCAGCAATCACTGGCGACGCTGGATTGGTTCGTCAAGAACAAGATGGGCTTCAATATCCTGCAGTCGCAGCAGCCGCAGACGCTGGCGCACGCGCTGATGGATTCGCCGACCGGTCTGGTCGGCTGGAACAGCCAGCTGCTGGGCCCGGATCTGGACGATGAGTTCGTGCTGACCAATATCGCGATCCACTGGCTCACCGGCACCGCGGGTTCGGCCATCCGGCACTATTTCGAGAAGGCCAAGGCCCAGCAGCCGACCGAGCCGACCACGGTGCCGCTCGGGCTGTCGGGATCCAACGGCGACTTCCACGGAATCCGCCGGTTCGCCGACCGCGATCACACCAACATCGTGTCGTGGCGCACCCACGACGTGTACACCCACTACCTGCACCACGTCGCCCCCGCGCTGATGGCCGGTGAGATCACCGAATTCTTCGCGCAGTACCGCTGACGCCCGATGCCGTTCCGTGCGGCACCGCATCGCCGATGCGGTGCCGCACGGATATCGCCTTCCCATCGACCGAGGAGATTGCCGTGACTGCTATCCGTCCCTTTACCATCGACATTCCCCAAGCCCAGCTCGACGACCTGAACGACCGACTCCGCCGCACGCTGTGGCCGGACGAGCTGCCGGGAGTCGGTGATTCGTACGGCGTGCCCAAGGATCGGGTTCGCGGCCTCGCCCAGTACTGGCTGGAGCACTTCGACTGGCGGGCGCTCGAGGCGAAGCTGAACGCCTACCCGCAGTTCACCACCGAGATCGATGGCGAGAACATCTATTTTCTGCACATCCGGTCGTCCCGCGAGGATGCGCTGCCGGTGATCCTGACGCACGGCTGGCCGGGCTCGGTGCTCGAATATCTCGACATCATCGAACTGCTGACCGAGCCGGCATCGGCCGACGACCCCGCCTTCCATGTGGTGATCCCCGCACTGCCCGGCATGGGCCTGTCCGGGCCGACGCACAGCACCGGTTGGACCATGCGCCGGGTCGCACGGGCCTGGGTCGAGCTCATGGATCGACTCGGATACCAGCGCTTCGGCGCAATCGGCAACGACGGCGGCTCGATGGTTTCACCGGAGATCGGCCGACTCGTCCCCGATCGGGTAATGGGTGTGCATGTGACACAGCTGTTTTCGTTCCCGTCGGGCGATCCGGCCGAGTTCGAGAACATCTCGACCGAGGACCTCGCGGCGCTGGCGCACCTGAAGTGGTTCCAGGACAACAAGATGGCCTTCAACCTCTTCTGCGCGCAGCAGCCGCAGACCTTGGCGTATGCGATTTCTGATTCGCCGGTGGGTCTGTTGGGTTGGAACGCACAGCTTTTCGGCGAAAGCCTGGATGCCGAATTCGTGGTCGGCAATGTCGCCCTGTACTGGTTGACCGGCACCGCGGGATCGTCGGTGCGGTTCTACTACGAACAGGCGCACAGCACCGAGCGGCCGTCCGAGCCGACGACGGCGCCGACCGCGCTGGCGATGTTCAGGGGCGATTTCCAGTCGATGCGGCGCTTCGCGGAGCGTGATCACAGCAATATCGTCAGTTGGAACTCCTACGATTCGGGCTCGGTGGTCGGCGGCCCGAACGATGCCGCGGGCCATTTCGCCGCGCATGAGGCGCCCGAGCTGCTGGTCGGCGATATCCGCCAGTTCTTTGCGAAGCTCAGCTGACCGGAAACCGCTGCTCATCGGCCCGCGTTCCCCGTACCGGAACGCGGGCCGCGCCGCGTAGACCCACTCTTATGTCTGCGAGACTCACGACCATGGTTCGTCTCACTCTCCGTTGATGTACTGGATTCACCAACAGCTGAACAGCTTTCAGAGTCAAGGAGAGAACAATGCGGATTGCAGTCTTCGGAGCCACCAGCACCGTCGGTCGTCTGGTCGTCGAGCAGGCGCTCGCACAGGGGCATGAGGTCACCGCCTTCACCCGCAATGCGGCCAGCGTCGGGCAGCGGCACGAGCGGCTGCACATTGTCGAGGGCAATGTGCTGGACACGAATTCGGTCGAACGGGCGGTCGTCGGCCAGGACGCGGTGCTCATCTCGCTCGGCGCGGGCCGCAAGGGCGTCATCCGGGCCGAGGGCACCCGCGCGGTCATCGAGGCGATGAACCGGACCGGCGTCGAGCGCCTCATCTGCCAGACCACCCTCGGCGTCGGCGACAGCCAAGGAAACCTGAACTTCCTCTGGAAGTACGTGATGTTCGGCATGCTGCTGCGCCAGGCCTATGCCGACCATGTCGAGCAGGAGGAATGCGTCCGCGCCAGCAACCTGGACTGGACCATCGTCCGCCCGAGCGCCTTCACCGACGGCCCCCGCACCGACGCCTTCCGTCGCGGCTTCGGCGCCGACGAAAAGGGCCTGTCGCTCAAGATCGCCCGAGCCGATATCGCCGCGTTCATGCTCGAACAGCTCACCGATGCCACCTACACCCACCGGGCCGCCGGCATCTCCAACTGAGCCGACATTGCCGGTCGAACTCGGCGGGTTCCGCGCAACCGACCAGAAACCCACGCCCCGATCCGGTGCGTGGGTTTCTGCCGCTCAGTGGTGGTCGTGGCGATTGCCCCAGGTGGGGAACGGGTCGAGGAGGGCGGTGGATCTCGTGCGCGTATCACCGTCGCCGGCTTGCAGATTCCGCTCGGCGAGCGCCTGGTCGCGGGCGATCTCGGCGAGGAAGGTCGAGGCGTCCACCACCGTGACCATGGTGTCGAGGCGGGCGATATCGCCGAGTTTGTAGCCATCGTCGAATTCCCAGTCGAAGGTCGCGGCCACCGGCATCGGCTCGGAGATTCCGGTGGATTCGATGACCAGTTGATCGAAGCGACCCGCCCTTGAAGTGGTCACACATTAATGATAATGGTTTTCATTTAGAGGTTGGCGGAACCAGTGGAAGGTGAGGGGCATTCGAACGATCGGCATCGGCCATGCACCGCAACGCTGGGGCAGCCCGCACCGGAATGGCGAGGTCGGTGCGGCCGCTGAGTAGGGTCTGGGATGTGAAATTCCTGCCGCTCGTGCCCGACGGGCAGACTCCGGTTCGTGTCCTCACCATCGCCGGAACCGACTCCGGGGGCGGCGCGGGTATCCAGGCCGATTCGCGGACCATGGCCCTGTGCGGCGTGCACGCGTGTGTGGCGGTGGCCGCGGTGACGGTGCAGAACTCGGTCGGGGTGAGCGGGTTCCATGAGATTCCGCCGCAGATCGTGGCCGATCAGGTGCGCTCGGTGGTCGGGGACATCGGGGTCGGGGCGGCCAAGACCGGGATGTTGGCCTCGACCGCCATTATCGAATCCGTCGCGGCGGTCTGCCAGGAGGTGGGGATCGGACGGGACCGGACGCCCCTGGTGGTCGATCCCGTCGCGGCGTCCATGCACGGCGATGCGCTGCTGCACGCGGAGGCGCTGGACGCGGTGCGGCATACGCTGATTCCGCTGGCCACGGTGGTGACACCGAATCTCGACGAGGTGCGGCTGATCACCGGCATCGAGGTCACCGATGACAGCTCCGCGCGGCGGGCGGCGCAGGCGCTGCACAAACTCGGGGCGCAATGGGCGGTCGTCAAGGGAGGACATCTGCGGTCCTCCGAGGTCAGCACCGATCTGCTCTTCGATGGCGATCGGTTCCTGGAGTTCACCGCGCCGCGGATCAGCACCGGGAACGACCACGGCGGTGGTGACACCCTCGCCGCGGCCATCGCGTGCGCGCTCGCCAATGGTTACTCGGTGCCCGATGCGGTCGAGTTCGCCAAGGATTGGACCTACCGCTGCTTGGCCGCGTCCTATGACCTCGGTGCAGGTCATGGACCGGTTTCCCCACTCTGGCGGCTCTCTGCGAGTTAGCTGTCCACCCGTCGTGTCAGTGGACGGATTCGCGTCCGAAACCTGTCGGTGGGTGGGTACATACTGGGGGCATCGCAGGCACCGTTGGCCTCAACGAAGCGGTCGACGAGAACAATGTCGTTCGACGTGGCTGCGGAAGCCGACCGCCACTGGCGCGCCCGCGGTCGGCACCGCCGGTGGTGTGCAAGTCACTCGCTGGAAAACGCATGGTGCAGCGGCAGATCCGGGTCCATGCTGATGCCGTTCAGCCGCGCATTGGCCTCGGCCAATGCGGAGATGATCTCGGCCAGGTAGGCGACGAACTTCTCGATCGGCATGGTATGCGCCTGGAGCCGGTTCGCGCCCAGCCACCAGTCGGTGGCCGAGGCCACCGCGCCGAAGATGGAATAGTTGACCAGCTCGACACTGGACACCTCGACGGAGCTGTCGGTGAACAGTCCGGCGAACAGATCGGCCGCCCGCTTGGCCGATTGCCGAGCCGACTGCAGCGCGCGCTCGGAGTCATCGGCCCGCCGGGTGAAGTGGCTGTGCAGCATGAAGCGGAAGACATTCGGATGCTCGGTCACCACGAGCACATATTCGGCCGCACCACGCCGGATCACCTCGCGCGCCGAATCATTGGCCAGATCGACGCTGGCAACGATCCGCTCCCACAGCATGTCGCGGACCCGGTCGACAATGGCGTTGTAGAGATCGGTCTTATCCTCGAAGTGCCGATACAGCTTGGGTTTGGCCGCACCGGCCTCCTTCGCGATATCGCCCATACTGACCTCGGGCCCGAACCTGTCGAGCGCCCGGAACGCCGCATCGACGAACTCCGCCCGAACCTTGCGCCGATGCTCCCGCCACCGCTCGGTCCGAGCATCCACCCGCTCAGGCGGCACCTCACCCACGCCCCGCCCACTACGCATCACACCCCCGACGGTACCAACACCCCACCCCACCTCGACCAACCCTGCCTCAACGGTCGACCGAGCAACCTCGACGAATGATCACCATGCACGCACGCTGGCAAACGTCGAGAGCACCCTTGCACCAGCGCATTCTCGAGAATGGGTAGGTGGGGGCTGCTGCGGCTTGGGCTTGGGGGTGTGGGCTCGGGTAGGCAACAGTCCCCAGGAATCTCACAGCCAGGGCCCAGCTGGGCTCCAGCGCGGTTGGCGAGGGTGGTCACCATGACCGAATCGACGACCGCCGCGCACCGGGCGGATATGACCGAAACGGTGATCACGCCCGTGCTGGACGTCGTGATCCCCGTCTACAACGAAGAGGCCGACCTGGGCATATGCGTGCGGCGGCTGCACGCCTACCTGCGAGACGGGTTTCCGTTCCCGACCCGGATCACCGTTGCCGACAATGCGAGCACCGATGACACCATGCAGGTCGCGCAACTGCTCGCCGATGAGCTCGACGATGTGCGAGTGGTGCATCTGGACGCGAAGGGGCGGGGCCGCGCACTGCGCGCGGTGTGGGAGCACTCCGACGCACAGGTCGTCGCGTATATGGATGTGGATCTGTCCACGGATCTGAATGCGCTGCTGCCGCTGGTGGCTCCGCTGATCTCGCGGCATTCGGATCTGGCGATCGGCACCCGGCTCGACGCGTCGTCGCGGGTGGTTCGCGGACCGAAGCGGGAGTTCATCTCGCGGTGCTACAACCTGATCCTGAAAGCCTCACTGCAGGCGCGGTTTTCGGATGCGCAGTGCGGATTCAAGGCGATGCGCACCGATGTCGCGCGCCAGCTGCTGCCGCTGGTGCAGGACGGTGAATGGTTCTTCGATACCGAACTCCTGGTGCTCGCCGAGCGCGCGGGCCTGCGCATCCACGAGGTGCCGGTCGATTGGATCGATGATCCGGACAGCCGCGTGGATATCGTCGATACGGCCCGCAAGGATCTGCTCGGGGTGTGGCGCTTGCTGCGCGGTCTGACGACCGGTGCACTGCCGCTGGAGGAGCTGCGGCGCGCGGTCGGACGCGAACCACTGGTTCCGGGTGTGCCTTTGGGGATGGTCGGGCAGGTGGTGCGGTTCGCGATAGTCGGCGTGATTTCCACGCTCGCCTATATGCTGCTGTACCTGGTGTTGCAGCCCATGACCGGTGCCCAGGTCGCGAACTTCCTCGCGCTGCTCAGCACCGCGATCGGCAATACCGCCGCCAATCGCGCCTTCACCTTCGGGGTGCGCGGGTCGACCGGCGTCGTCTCGCATCAATTCCAAGGGTTGCTGATATTCGGCTTCGGCCTGCTGATCACCAGTGGATCGCTGTTCGCCCTGCATCGCTGGGCCCCGGGCGCGGCCGTCCACCTCGAACTGTTCGTCCTAGTGGTGGCCAATCTGATCGCAACCCTCATCCGGTTCGTCGGTCTGCGTTGGGTATTCCGAAACCCCACCGGCGCAGTCGACAACCGATCGACCGCGCCGGATGCGGTCACGGAGCCGATGCTGCGCGCCACGAAGGCGACGATCGATGGAGTTCGCCGATGACAGCGACGCTGACGCCACCGGCTACCACGCCCCTGCCCGAACCACCGCCGAAGCAGCAGATCCGCTGGGAATACCCGGCATTGGCCGCGCTCCTGATCGGCACCGGTATCGCCTACCTGTGCAATCTCAGCGCCAACGGCTATGCGAATTCCTTCTATTCCGCTGCGGTACAGGCGGGCTCGAAGTCCTGGAAGGCCTTCTTCTTCGGCTCCTCGGACGCGGCCAACTCGATCACCGTCGACAAACCACCGGCCTCACTCTGGCTGATGGAGCTTTCGGTGCGGGTCTTCGGGCTGAATTCCTGGAGCATCCTGGTACCGGAGGTGCTGCTCGCCATCGCCTCGGTGGCACTGGTGTGGGCGACGGTGCGCAGGCCCTTCGGCCCGGCGGCCGGGCTCATCGCCGGACTCGTGCTCGCGGTGACTCCCGTCGCGGTGCTGATGTTCCGGTTCAACAACCCGGATGCGCTGCTGGTATTCCTGATGGTTGCGGCGGCCTGGGCGATGACGAGGGCAATCGAGGACGGGCGCATCCGCTGGCTGGTGCTCACCGGTGTGTTCATCGGCGTCGGATTCCTGACCAAGCAATTGCAGGTGCTGCTGGTGGTGCCCGCGCTGGCGCTGACCTATCTCATCGCCGGTCCGCCCAAACTCGGCAAACGCATTCTGCACCTGCTCGCGGCGGGCGCGGCCATGCTCGTCTCGGCCGGCTGGTGGCTGCTCGCGGTCGAGCTGTGGCCGGCATCGTCACGGCCGTGGATCGGTGGGTCGCAACATAATTCGATCCTCGAACTCACCCTCGGCTACAACGGGCTCGGCCGGTTGAACGGCAACGAGCACGGCAGCGTCACCCCTGGCCGGGGCGATATGCCGCCCGGTGGCGGTGGCGGCGGCGGGGGCATGTGGGGCAGCACCGGGATCACCCGGCTGTTCGAACCCGCACAGGGCGGTCAGATCGCCTGGCTGATCCCGGCCGCGCTGGTCGCGCTGGTCGCGGGAATCCTGTTGCGCGGCAAGGCCGCTCGCACCGATGGGCAGCGCGCTTCGCTGATCCTGTGGGGCGGCTGGCTGCTGGTGACCGGACTGACCTTCAGCTTCATGGCGGGCATCTTCCACCAGTACTACACGGTGGCGCTGACCCCGGCGGTCGCGGCATTGGTGGGCATCGGCGCGGTGCAGCTGTGGCAGCAGCGGCATCGACTGTGGGTCCGGCTGTTCGCGGCACTCGCGGTCGGCTCGACCACCGCGACCTCCTGGATGTTGTTGTCGCGCGACTCGAACTTCGTGCCGTGGTTGCGCTGGACGATGCTGGTGGTCGGCGCGCTCGCGACCATCGCGGTGCTGTTGCCCGCACCGCGCAAGCTGGCGTTGGTCGCGGCGCTGGCCGCCGCCTTCGCCGGATTGTCCGGACCCGTCGCGTATTCCGCCCAGACCATCGCGACCTCGCATGAAGGCGCGATCCCGTCGGCGGGACCGAACGTCGCGATGATGTTCGGTCACCGACCCGGCGATGCCGGATTCGGCGGGCCCGGCGGCATGCCCGACGGACGAAATGCTGGCGGACGCAATGCGAATGGCGCACGCGGCACCGCACCGGGCATGAACGGCACCATGGGCATGCAACCCGGCGGCCACCCGGGCCAGCTGCCCGGCGGCGCGAACGACACTGCGGGCCAAGGTAATCCGATGATGGGCGGCCCGGCGGGTGGATTGCTCGGCGCGAGCAGGCCGAGCGATAAGGTCGTCGCACTACTGGAAAACAATGGCACCGACTACACCTGGGTCGCCGCCGCCGTCGGCTCCAATAGCGCCGCCGGATTCCAGCTGGCCACCGAACTGCCCGTCATGCCCGTCGGCGGCTTCAATGGCAGCGATCCGTCGCCGACGCTGGATCAGTTCAAAGAATTTGTCGCCGACGGGAGGATCCACTACTTCATCGGCAGCGGCAACCGCGGCGGCGAGGAAGGCGGTTTCGGTCCCGGTCGCTCCGGCACCGGAGCCGAGATCAGCAAGTGGGTCCAGGAGCATTACACCGCGACGGAGGTCGACGGCGTCACCCTCTACGACCTGACGACCGCCCACTGATCCACTGCGGAAAAGTGATCCGCCCGGTGCACACGCACCGGGCGGATCGTTTTCGGCGGCTCGGACACCACATCGGAGTCGCCGAAGCTCAGGCTACTTCGCCGCGGGCTCGGTCGCGTCGACCCATTCCGCGAAGGTCGGGCCCGCGAGGACCGCGTGCGGGCTGGCGAGCAGGGTGCCGTTCTCGAAGATCTCACGGTCGGCGTTGTCCGGGTCGCTCACCTCGCGGATCTCGGCCGGAGTGCCCCGGCGCGCGGCCAGCAGCGCAGCCGCGCTCGCCATCGTCTCCGCACGTGGACCAGCGATTTCCGGGAACGGGCCAGCCGAAGACTCCGGCAGCGGGTGCACGGCGAGATCGACCAGCGCCTCGGCAACCGAACGGGCCGCAACCAGTTGGGTTTTCATATTCGCGACGTAGGACACCTCCCCCTGGGTGCCCCACTGCATCATCACCTCGACCAGTTCATGGAACTGGGCGGCGCGCAGGATCTGTACCGGCAGTGGACCTTCGAGCAGCGCCTGCTCGTGGACGAGCTTGGCGGCGTTGTAACCGGCCACGGTGTTGTCGATGCCGATGATGGAGACCACGACCAGACGCTCGACACCGGCCTTGTGGCCCGCCTCGTGCAGGTTCTTCGCCGAAGCGGTGAAGAATTCGGTGGCGATGTCCTTGTCGGCGGACGGCGTGCTCGACGCGTCGATCACGACATCCACCCCTTCGAGCGCGTCCAGCAGACCCGCCCCGGTCTCGATATCGACACCGTTGGCCCGGGAGAATGCCACGACCTCGTGTCCCTGCTCGTTCAGCACATCCACCACATGACGGCCCAGCCGTCCGGTCGCTCCGGCCACTGCGATCTTCTTGGTGTTCGACATGATCCCTACTCCTGATTCGCTGCGTTGTCCGCGTTCACAGAGACGACGACGCAGGGTGGACGGGTGTGACATGCCATGGTGGAGCCGCGGCTCGAGATACCTTGACCGGTTTCCTCGAAATCCTCTTAATGCGGCATTCATCCGAAACTCTTTCGCGCACCGCGAACTCCGGGAATGATGGTCCAGCGCGTGACGACTCCGTCGGGCCACGGCCGCCATCAGGTCATGCGCCAACTCCTAGCCATCAGGACAACTGTGAGAAGTATTTCGAGATTCGCCGTCACCGTCATCGGCACGTTGGTCGCGATCGCGCTCGCCGTCGGATTCGTGTCCACCGCATCGGCCGCACCGGTCGAATCGCCCGAACCGGCCGCTCCGGTGACCGTGACCGCACCGATCGCCGCGGCAGCCGAACCAACCCCGCAGGCCACCCTCATCGACGGGTGCCCCCTGCCGCCCGGCGATACCATCGAGGTCCGGACGCTGGTCGGCGGCCTGCTCGGCGCCACCATCGGAGGCATCGCCGGTCTGCCCATCTTCATCGTCGGCGCGATCCCCGGACTGGTCATCGGTGGACTCCTCGGCGTCCTCATCGGTTCCACCTCCTACGCGGTGGACGAGAGTCACATGCAGCAGGCGGGGCTGTGCTGACAGCGAATTCCCGTTGACGGCAAGCTGTTAGCTTGCGGGTATGAGTTCGACCACCGATCGATTCATCGACGCCGTCTTCGATTTCGAGCGCGCGGTGCACGCGCAGGACCCGCAGGAACAGCAAGAAGCTCATATGGAGATGCATCGCCTGTACCAATCGGCGACTCCACAAGAGCTCGCACAGGGCGGAAAGCGGCTCGCCGACCTGCTGTCCGATGTGCAGTCGGGACCGCGGGCGAGTATCGCGGTCCTCATCGGCGCGTGCGTCGAGGGTGGCGCAGACCCGGTCGCATGTGCGCCTCGTGTACTCGGCAACCTCGCGAAAACCCTCGACAACGCCAAGGAATTCGCCGAGATGTGGGCGGCGGCCGATGTCGGCGACGCACCCGACCCGGAACAGGTCGAGCTGGACCCGGAACTGTTCGAGGTCTTCGGATTCGACCAGACGCTGTCGTGGTGGACGCTGGACGACTGGAACCGCGCGGGTCTGGCCATGTTGCAGCACAAGTCGGTGCGGCAGAAGTTCGGGCAGGCGGGTCGCGACATCATCCGCGAGCGTCACGACGCGCTGGGCGAAATCTCCGCCCGGTGGGACAAATGCCTCGGATACGCGCTGATCGTGCTGGACGACGAGCCGCTCATCGTGCTGCACCGCGAGACCGGCACCGGCTACGCGATGCGGATGACCGGCATCGGTGACAACTTCCAACTGCACACCCTGCTCGCCGATGCGCTCATCGGCGGTGGGCATATTCCTGGTGCAGCGCCGACGGCGGAGGCGGTCGCCATGTGCCGCGATATGCCCGGCATGGTGCACACCACCGGATCGTTCAATCTGGTCGCGCCGGACGGCTCCTGGATCTGGAACGAGGGCACGCCCTGGGATATCCCGGTGGTCGACGGCACCCGCCTGCTGGTACTGGATCCGCCACCCTACCAACGCAATTGGCCAGCTGGACGCTTCTTCCCGAATATGGTCGGCGACCTGACCCTGGAGCGAGCACTGACTCCCGAGGAGACGGCCACCTGGTTCCGGCACGTATCACCGGACAAAGGCCCGGCCGAGGACTAGCGCTCGTGGTGATGCGGTGGCGGTCGATGTCGCCGACCCACTCGACGTGACGATCAGCTGGAATCAGCTCGATGTCGGCCTGGACTGATATCTGGTAGTCGTTCCCAGCGCAGTCGACACCGGCCGGTGTTCGTGCCGGATTGCTGCAACGATTCCGCGTGCTCGAGAGGGATGTCAGGACCGGCGGGTCAGCGTGGGGCTTCCAATGCGGTGTGCAGTGTGGCCGCCCATTGCGCCACGATCTGCTTGCGGCGGGCCGAGTCATCGGTCAGCACATCGGCCAGGCCGAGCCCGCGTGCCAGATCGAGGGTGGCCTGGACGAGATGGTGCGCGACCGGATCGGAGTCGTCCACACCGAGCGCCTCCACCGCACGCCGATGCGAGATGCGACCGAATTTGGCTTCCAGCGGGACGATTCGCTCGCGCAGCGCCGGATCGGCCGCCGCATGGGTCCACACCTGCAGCGCCGCCTTGAACAGCGGACTGGTGTAGGACTCGACCAACCCGGCCACCACCGCCTCGGTGCGGCCGATCCCTTCGTCCACGGCGGTCACCGCCTTGCCCTCGACCTTGGCCTGCTGGGTGCGACTGTCGAACATGTACTCGAGTGCGGCGGTGATCAGATCTTCCCTGGTCGGAAAGTGATGCTGGGCCGCACCACGCGACACCCCCGCCCGTTCCGCGACGACCGCGACCGTGGCCGCCGCCCAGCCCATTTCGGCCAGGCAGTCGATGGTCGCCTCGAGCAGGCGCTGCCGGGTGGCTCGGCTGCGGTCCTGCTTGGGTTCGTGGGGTGTCACCATGGCGCTATTGTGCCCAGCTCGGTGGCCGGCGCTGCAAGAAGGCCGCCATGCCCTCGTGCACCTCGGGGGTGCCGAAGAAGCTCGCCGAACGGGTGGCCAGCTCCTCGGCGGAGCTGTCGAACTCGGCCAGGATGGCCGCGTTGACCAGTCGCTTGGCCTCGGCGAGACCCTGCGGTGAGCCCTTGCGCAGCTCCGCGCACAGCCGGGCCGTCTCCGCCACCGGATCGTCCGCGGTGACCGTGACAAGACCCATCTGCTCGGCGACCTCCGCGCCGAACTTCTCACCGGTCAGGTAGTACCGGCTGGCCGCACGCGGGCTGAGCCGTGGCAGCAGGGTCAGCGAAATCATAAACGGCGCCAACCCGATTCGCACCTCGGTGAGGGCGAAGCTGCTGGCGGGACCGGCCACCACGATGTCGCACGCGGCGACGATGCCCATGCCGCCCGCGCGCACATTGCCATCGATCCTGGCAATGATCGGCTTGGGCGTTTCGACGAGTCTGCGCAGTACGCCGATCATTACGCGCGTGCGTTCATCGGCGGCCACTGCCGGATCGGCATTGCTGGCCTCGCTGAGGTCGGCGCCCGCGCAGAAGGTATTGCCGGTGTGCGCGAGCACGATGCCGCGCACGGCGGGGTCGGCCGCCGCATCGTCGAGGCCTCGCAGCAGCTCGGTCACCAGCCGCGAGGAGAGCGCATTGCGGTTGTGCGGTGAGTCGAGGGTGAGCGTGGCGAAGCCATTGGCGACCTCGTAGCGCACATACAGTGCGGTGTATGTCTGGGGCCCGCCCGTCTCCCGGCCACCGCCGCTCATCGAGTCGCGATGCGACGCTGAATTCATCGAACCTCCTGTAGGGCCGCCCCTGCCCTCGTCGCCCGGCATCGGGACGACGAGGGCGAGAGTGTCAGTAGGACTTGGGCAGACCCAGCGAGTACTGGGCAACGAAATTCAGCACCATCTCGCGGCTGACCGGGGCGATGCGACCGATGCGGGCGGCGGCGAGCATGGCGGCCAGACCGTACTCCTTGGTGAGGCCAGCGCCGCCATGGGTCTGGATCGCCTGATCGAGCGCCTTGATACTCGCCTCGGCCGCAGCGTATTTCGCCATATTCGCGGCTTCGGCGGCACCCATCTCGTCGCCGGCGTCGTAGAGGGTCGCGGCCTTCTGCATCATCAGCTTGGCCAGTTCCACCTCGACCTTCACCGCCGCGAGCGGATGCGAAATGCCCTGGTGCGCACCGATCGGCGACTTCCACACCGTGCGCTCCTTGGCGTACTCGACGGCGCGTTCGATGGCATAGCGGCCCAAGCCCACGGCCATAGCCGCACCCATGATCCGCTCCGGGTTCAGACCGGCGAACAGTTGCATCAGCGCGGCATCTTCCTTGCCGACCAATGCGTCCGACGGCAGCCGCACGTCATCGAGGAACAGGGTGAATTGGTGGTCGGGCTCGATAATGTCCATTTCCTGCGGCGTCTTGACGAACCCGGGGGCATCGGTCGGCACGATGAACAGCGCGGGCTTGAGCTTGCCGGTCTTGTGATCCTCGGTGCGCGAGACGATCAGCACCGCCTCGGCCTGGTCGACGCCGGAAATGAAGATCTTGCGGCCGTTGAGGATCCAGTCCTCGCCGTCGCGGCGCGCGGTGGTGGTGATCTGATGTGAATTCGATCCGGCGTCCGGTTCGGTAATGCCGAAGACCATCTTGCCGCTGCCGTCGGCGAGTTTGGGCAGCCACAGCTGCTTCTGCTCGTCGGTGCCGTATTTGGTGATGATGGTGCCGCAGATGGCCGGTGAGACCACCATCAACAGCAGGCCCGCACCCTGGGCCGCCAGCTCCTCCATGACCAGCGAGAGCTCGTACATGCCCGCACCACCGCCGCCGTACTCCTCCGGCAGATTCACGCCGAGGAAGCCGAGTTTGCCCGCCTCATCCCACAATTCGGTGAGCGGTTCGTTCTTGCGCGCCTTCGGCAGCACGTAATCGCGGTAGTTGTACTTCGCGGCGAGCGCGGCCACCGCGGCCCGCAGCGCCTTCTGCTCGTCGGTTTCGATGAAACTCATTGGTTCTCCTGGATTTCGGTGGGATCGACGACGGCGAGTACGGCGCCGACATCGACCTGCTGGCCGACAGTGACATTGAGGGCACTGAGCACGCCTGCGGCGGGCGCGGAGATGGTGTGCTCCATCTTCATCGCCTCCAGCCACAGAATCGGCTGGCCCTGTTCGACGGCGCTGCCGACCTGCGCGCCGATCCGGATCACGCTGCCCGGCATGGGCGCGAGCAGCGAACCGTGTGCGACCTGATCGGCCGGATCGCTGAAGCGCGGCAGTCTGCGCACCGAGACCGGTCCGAGCGGCGAATCCACGCAGACCAGATCCCCGTAGCGGGCGATATCGAATTGCCGACGCACCAGCCCGCGTTCGCCCGCAACCGCGAGCACTACCCGATCGGGCCCGGCTGCTACCAGTTCGAGGCCGTCATGACCGTCCACCGTGACGCCGGTGCGGGTGAAGCGGTAGCCGATGTCATGTGTTCCGCTGGTACGGCTCTCATACGACTTGTGCAGCGACTGCGACGGCAGGTTGCGCCAGCCCGCCGGCAATCCCGCGCCGACCCTGGCCGCCTTGCGATTGGCCGCGGCATCCGCGAGTGCGGCGGCCACGATCGACAGCGATTCATCGGCGTCCGAGACCAGCGGCGCGGACAGCGCGTCCAGTCCGTGAGTGTCGAAGAAGGCGGTATCGGTGTCTCCGGCGAGGAATGCGGGGTGGCGCAGCACACGGACCAGCAGGTCGCGATTGGTGACCAGACCGTGAATCTTGGCGCGCTGCAATGCCGTTGCCAGCAGTCGTGCCGCCTCGGCACGGGTCTCGGCGTAGGAGATGACCTTCGCGAGCATCGGGTCGTAGTGCACACCGACAACCGAACCGTCGACCACACCGGTGTCCAATCGCACACCCGGCCGGTCGAGTACGTCGAATTCGGTGCGCACCGACGGGATTTCGAGTCGGTGCACGGTGCCGCTCTGCGGCTGCCACTCGTGCGCCGGATCCTCGGCGTAGAGCCGGACCTCGATCGAATGTCCACGCAGCGGTGGCGGGGCAGCGGCCAATGCACCGCCCGCCGCGACCTCCAGCTGCGCCCGCACCAGATCCAGTCCGGTGGTGCACTCGGTGACCGGATGTTCCACCTGCAGACGGGTATTCATCTCCAGGAAGAAGAATTCGCCCGCCTCGTCGGCGAGGAATTCCACGGTTCCGGCGCCGGTGTAGCCGATCGCACCGGCCGCCAGCTTGGCCGCCTCGAACAGCCGCTCGCGCATGCTCTGTCCATCGGCCACGCGCGCGGGCCCTGCGTGGTCACGCTCCGCTACCGCCTCCGGGCCTGACGCGCGCATGCCCTGTCCATCGGCCACGCGCGCGGGCCCTGCGTGGTCACGCTCCGCTACCGCCTCCGGGCCTGACGCGCGCATGCCCTGTCCATCGGCCATGCGCGCGGGCCCTGCGTGGTCACGCTCCGCTACCGCCTCCGGGCCTGACGCGCGCATGGCGTCGATCCGCTCCACCAGCGGCGAGGGCGCCTCCTCGATCACCTTCTGATGGCGGCGCTGGATCGAGCACTCGCGCTCGCCCACCGCCCAGATGGTGCCGTACGTATCGGCCATGACCTGGACCTCGATATGTCTGCCGGTCTCCAGGTACCGCTCGCAGAACACCGTCGGATCGCCGAAGGCGGATTCGGCTTCCCGGCGCGCGGCGGCGATCTGGGGTTCCAGATCGGCGAGGTCGCGCACCACGCGCATGCCCCGACCGCCACCACCGGCGGAGGCCTTGATCAGCACCGGCAGCTGCGCGGCGGTGACCTCGGCCGGATCGAGTTCGGCGAGTACCGGAACACCGGCGGCGTCCATCATCTTCTTCGAGGCGACCTTCGAGCCCATCTGCTCGATGGCCTCCACCGGTGGGCCGATCCACACCAGTCCGGCCGCCTGCACCGACCGTGCGAATTCGGCATTCTCGGAAAGGAATCCGTAACCGGGGTGGATGGCATCGGCACCGGTGGCCAGGGCCGCCTCGATGATCAGCTCACCGCGCAGATATGTCTGCGCCGGAGCGTTTCCCGGCAGGCGCACCGCCGCATCGGCCTCCGCGACGTGCGGTGCCGCGGCATCCGCGTCGGAGTAGACCGCGACCGTGCCGATGCCCATGCGACGGCAGGTGGCGAATACCCGGCGGGCGATCTCACCTCGATTGGCGACCAGAACATTCGTAAGCCCACCCGTCACCCGGCCACCGCCCCTCACGGAATCGCTATGCGATGCTGGCCCACCCGTCACCCGACTGCCGCCCCTCACGGAATCGCTATGCGATGCTGTCATTGTTCGGCCCTCACATCCGGAAGACGCCGAAGCCCTCGGCGCCCTTGACAGGGGCATTGTGGATGGCGGACAAGGCCATTCCCAATACCGTGCGGGTATCGCGGGGATCGATCACGCCGTCGTCGTAGAGCCGCCCGGACATGAACATCGGCAGCGATTCGGCTTCGATCTGCGCCTCGACCATCGCGCGCATCCCGGCATCGGCCTCCTCGTTGAACGCAATGCCCTTGGCCTCCGCGGCCGCCCGGCCCACGATCGAGATCACACCGGCCAGCTGTGCACCGCCCATAACGGCGGATTTCGCACTGGGCCAGGCGAAGACGAATCGCGGGTCGTAGGCGCGACCGCACATGCCGTAGTGCCCCGCACCGTAGGACGCACCCATCAGCAGCGAAATATGCGGCACCTTCGAATTCGAGACCGCATTGATCATCATCGCGCCGTGCTTGATGATGCCCTTCTGCTCGAATTCCTTACCGACCATGTAACCGGTGGTGTTGTGCAGGAACAGCAGTGGCGTATTCGATTGGTTGGCAAGCTGGATGAACTGGGTCGCCTTCTGCGACTCCTCCGAGAACAGCACACCACGCGCATTGGCGAGAATGCCGACCGGATATCCGTGCAGCTCCGCCCATCCGGTGACCAGACTGCCGCCGTAGAGCGGTTTGAACTCGTCGAAATCCGAACCGTCGACAACGCGGGCGATCACTTCGCGCGGGTCGAACGGAATCTTCAGATCGGACGGGACGATGCCCAACAGCTCTTCCTGGTCGTAGCGCGGCTCGATCACCTCGGCGCGCGGCGCCGGCCCCTGCTTCTGCCAGTTCAGCCGCTTGATGATGGAGCGACCGATGCGGATCGCGTCCTGTTCGTCGACCGCCAGATAGTCGGCCAGACCCGAGACGCGCGCATGCATATCCGCACCGCCGAGCGATTCGTCATCGGACTCCTCGCCGGTGGCCATCTTGACCAGCGGCGGTCCGCCGAGGAATACCTTGGAACGCTCCTTGATCATCACCGTGTAGTCGGACATGCCGGGGATATACGCGCCACCGGCCGTGGAATTGCCGAAAACCAAAGCGATGGTCGGGATTCCGGCCGCGGATGCCCGGGTGAGATCCCGGAACATCTGCCCGCCGGGTACGAAGACTTCCTTCTGCGTCGGCAGATCCGCGCCACCGGATTCGACCAGGCCGATCACCGGTAGTCGGTTCTGCATGACGATATCGTTCATGCGCAGGTTCTTGCGCAGTGTCCACGGATTCGAGGTACCACCGCGCACGGTCGGATCCGGTGCGACGATCATGCATTCGACGCCCTCGACAATGCCGATTCCGCACACCACGCTGGCGCCGACATGAAAGTCGCTGCCCCATGCGGCAAGTGGGCACAGCTCCAGGAACGGTGAATCCTCATCGATGAGCAATTCGATGCGTTCGCGCGCGGTCAGCTTGCCGCGCTTGCGATGCCGGGCCAGCTTATCCGGACCGCCACCAGCGATGGCCTTGGCGAATTCCGCCTCGACCTCGCCGAGTTTGGCGGTCATGGCCTCGGCCGCGGCCGCGTATTCCGGCGACGCGGTATCGAGGGTGGTTCGTAATGTCGTCAAGACTGGTACCCCAATCGTTTCGCGGCCAGGCCGGTAAGAATTTCCGTCGTGCCGCCCCCGATGCCGAGAATGCGGATATCGCGGTACTGCCGCTCGACCTCGGATTCGCACATATAGCCGAGACCGCCGAAGAGCTGCACGGCCTGGTTGACCACCCATTCGCCCGCCTCGACGGCGGTGTTCTTGGCGAAGCACACCTCGGCGATCAGGTCGGTTTCCCCATCCGCGCTGCGCCGCACCACATCTCGGGTGTAGACCCGGGCCACATCGATGCGGCGGGCCATTTCGGTCACCGTATTCTGCACGGCCTGCCTGCTGATCAGCGGTCGGCCGAACGTTTCTCGATTGCGCACCCATTCCAGGGTCAGATCCAGGCAGCGCTGCGCTTGCGAATACGCCTGCACCGCGAGGCCGACGCGTTCGCTGACGAAGGCGCCCGCGATCTGATAGAAGCCGGAATTCTCCGGGCCGACCAGATTCGCCACCGGCACCCGGACATCCACGTAGGACAGTTCCGCGGTATCGGAGGCCCGCCAGCCCATCTTGTCGAGCTTGCGGCTGACGGTGAATCCCGGCGTACCCTTCTCCACCACCAGCAGCGAAATCCCGCCGGAGCCGGGGCCACCCGTGCGCACCGCGGTCACCACGAAATCGGCCCGCACGCCCGAGGTGATGTAGGTCTTGGCGCCATTGACAATGTAATGGTCGCCATCGCGGCGCGCGGTGGTGGTGAGATGGCCGACATCCGAGCCGCCCCCCGGTTCGGTAATGGCGAGCGAACCGATCTTCTCCCCGGCCAGGGTCGGGCGGGCGAAGCGCTCGATCAGATCCGCATTGCCCGAGGCGATAATGTGCGGCACCGCGATACCGCAGGTGAACAGGGAGGCGAACAGACCACCGGAACATCCGGCCTGGTGCATCTCCTCGCAGACGATCATGGCATCGATGCCGTCACCGCCGGAACCGCCCGCGGATTCCGGGAATTGGATGCCGAGCAGTCCGAGCGCTCCAGCCTTCTTGTGCAGTTCGCGCGGGATCTCGCCATCGCGCTCCCAGTCGTCGAGATACGGGAGAACTTCCCGCTCGGCGAAACCTCTTACGGTGGAGCGCAATTCGCGCCGCTCGGGGGTATGCCAGGGATGCCCACCCGTCGCCCGGCCACCGCCCCCGGTCGAATCACTTCGCGATACTGAATTCACAACAGCTCCAGTGGTATGTCGATATGACGCGAGCGCAGCCATTCGCCGAGCCCCTTGGCCTGCGGATCGAATCGGGCCTGATAGGCCACCCCCTGTCCGAGCAGACCTTCGATAATGAAGTTCACGGCACGCAGATTCGGCAGCACATGCCGGGAGACGGTCAGCGGCGCGGCCTCGGGCAGCAATTGCTCGAGCCGCTCGACCGTGAGCGCGTGCACCAGCCAACGCCACTGTTCATCTGTGCGCACCCACACGCCTATGTTGGCATTACCGCCCTTATCGCCACTGCGGGCCAGTGCGATCGTGCCGAGCGGAGCGCGGCGAGTTTCGCTGGCGGGCAACGGTTCCGGCAGCTCGGGTTCGGCGACCTCGGCCAATTCCCTGGTATCCGAGGCCGGTTCGATATCGATGCGGGTGCCCTGCGGCAGCACCGCCGCATGCGGCACCTCGGCGGCGTCGACGAATCCCGGCGTGTACACACCGTACGGCGATCCATTGCCGGGCAGGCTGGTGAAGTTGGTCCCCGGATAACTGGCCAACGCCAGCTCTACCGCGACATTGGAGAAGCCACGACCGACCTTGTTCGGATCCGGATCGCGAACCACACAGCGCAGCAGCGCGCTGGCCTGCTCCTCGGTTTCGGCATCCGGCCGGTCCAGGCGCGCCAGTGTCCAGGTCAGCTCCGCGGGCCGCACCGGCAGCCAGGACTCCAGTTGTCGTTGTGCGAGTGCGGCTTTCGCCTCGATATCGAGTCCGGTGAGGACGAACTCCATTTCATTGCGGAAGCCGCCGAGCGTATTGAGGGAGACTTTCAGCTGCGGCGGCGGGGCCTCGCCGGTCACACCGCTGATCAGCACCCGATCGGGGCCGTCGGGACTCAGCTCGATGCTGTCCAGCCGCGCGGTGACATCGGGCCCCGCATAGCGCGCACCCTGGATCTCGTACATCAGCTGCGCCGCAACGGTATCCACGGTGACCGCGCCGCCGGTGCCCTGATGTTTGGTGATGACACTGCTGCCGTCCCTGCGCACCTCGGCGATCGGGAAGCCGGGACGGCCCAGATCGGCCAGTTCGGTGAAGAACGCGAAGTTGCCGCCGGTGGCCTGGGTACCGCATTCGATGACATGTCCGGCCACCACCGCACCGGCCAATTGGTCGTAATCGGTTCGCCCCCAACCGAAATGGGCGGCGGCGGGGCCGACGATCACCGAGGCGTCGGTGACCCGTCCGGTGACCACGATATCCGCGCCCGCGTTCAGACATTCGACAATGCCCCAGGCACCGAGATAGGCATTGGCGGTCAGCGGCGCACCGAGGCCGAGTTCGCCCGCCCGGCCGAGCAGGTCGTCCCCCTCGACATGGGCGATCTTGGCGTCCAGACCGAGATCCGCGGCAACCTTGCGCAGCTTCTCCGCCAACCCGGCCGGATTGAGCCCGCCCGCATTGGTGACGATCTGCACATTGCGTTCCAGCGCCAGCCCGAGGCAGTCCTCGATCTGCCGGACGAAGGTCTTGGCATAACCGAGGCTCGGATCCTTCATCCGGTCGCGGCCGAGGATCAGCATGGTCAGCTCGGCGAGATAGTCCCCGGTGAGCACATCGAGCTGCCCGCCATCGAGCATCTCCCGCATGGCACTGAGCCGATCACCGTAGAACCCGGAACAGTTGCCGATTCGGATCAGCTCCGGATCGGCGGCCAGCATACTCATCAGCTGGAAGGCCCTCCTGTGCGGCGAACCGTCCCGGCCCGCCGCGTTGCGCCGCCGGTGGAGTCCGCGTTCCTGGTCCAGCATCACACCCGATCCAGAAAAAAGCAAGCACGCGTGCTTGTTAATTGCCATAAGCCGCGCGAGGCAGAATGACCACATGCCCTCCGTCATCCTTTTCGCGCTGGCCGGGTTCCTCCTGGGCGGGGCCTACTCCACCTGGAACACCACTCGGCCACTCGCCATCACCCTCGCGGTACTCGGCATCCTGGCGGCCACCGGTGCGGCGCTCTGGTTGATATAGACACATCCAGCGCCGAACGTCAGCCATAAAGCCTCCCCCACGGAGCGAGTCTTACGAGCGACCGTTCGCGGCCCGTCTCGCGTCCGAGCCGCCCAAGCGCATGCACCCCAAGCCGCAAGCCCCAACCACTGGGCAGGCATACATCCAGCACCGAACGCCCGCCATAAAGCCTCCCCCACGGAGCGAGTCTTACGAGCGACCGTTCGCGGCCCGTATCGCGTCCGAGCCGTCGAAGCGCATGCGCCGCAGGCGCGAGTCTCGACGGCTCGGACGCGAGACAAAAGGGGGCCGCGAACACGCAGCGCCGCAGGCGCTGCCAACAACTCAGCCTTTCGACAGGCGGAAGATCCGCAGGTCCTCGGGTACGCCACTCAGTGGCGCCGCGAAGAAGCTGCGGCGGTACGGCTTGACCGCGAACCCGAGTTCCCCCAACGTCTCCGGCGCCAGCGACTGCAACGTGGCCTCCGACAGCATGGTGTTGCCATTGCCTCCGGCCTCCATCACCCGCGCGGCGATCGTGACATCGACTCCGAGCCAGTCGCCGCCGATCTCGCGCGGCGTGCCGGTGTGCAGGCCGATGCGCATCTGCGGCCGATAGCCGTGCACATCGACCTCGGCCAGATTGCGCTTGGCCTGCACGGCGGCGCGCAATGCGCGATCGGCCGAGGTGAATACGGCCATCACACCGTCGCCCATGCGCTTGACCACCTGACCGCCGCGATCGGCGATCGGCGGTTCGATGGCCTTGGCTACCACCCGCAACAGCTCGAGGGTTGCCTCATCGCCCGCTGAGAGCGACCAACTCGAGAAGGCCACCAGATCGGTGAACATCACAGTTATTTCTTCGCTACCGCGTCCGCGGCCGACACGCTTGAGCATGGCCTGCCAGACCTGCAGTGCGCCGAAGCCGATTTCCCTGGCCGCGCTCGGGGTATCCCCGACCAACTTGTCCGCCGCACGCGCAACTGCACGTGCACCACCCGGACCCGAAACCGACAGTGGGTCACCGAAAGACGGGTCACCGGGCAGCTGTTCGCGCGCCTTGCGCAGGGCACCGATGAGGTCCGGCCGCTGGTTCGCCGCATTCATCAGCGCGGAGAGCTGCCCACGACGAAATCCCGAACCGGAACGCCGCGGTGTGTCGTCCTCGTCGGCGGGCACCAAGGGTATGGACACCTCGGGCGCAACGCCACCCTCGTCCTCCGGCTCCGACGCGGGCTCTGTACCGCCGGAAGGTGTTTCGGTCACGCCCCGAGCGTATCTCAGCCGACCAACCGTCGGCGGGTTACTTATTACCGCCATCGCCACCCCTAGATCAGACTCAGCGGGCACTTCAGCGGGTCCACCGATAGATAACTCACTGGTTGCTGTTCCCGAGCGTAACGAGCCGCGCTGCCGGATGGAAGCGACGCGAATCACAGTTTTCTGGATATTCACAATGCCGCCCGGATTGTCCCGAAATACGCATCGACCCGGTGCGGAAGGGGATTCACACACCGGGTCGATGGCACCGTCCGCCGGGCAGTGGCGAACGGTGCACGGGGCGCACGGACCTCCCGACAAGGTCGGCGCCCAGCACCCGAGTGGCGAGGGAGGGCAACTCGGGTAGCCGATATCAGGCGTCGCGCTGGTTGACCACGAAAAGCGCGGCACCGAAGACGATCGCGACGAAGACGGCGAAGTAGAGCAGGCTGCCCCACGGTCCCCAGTGCCAGTTCGCCGTCGATTCGGTGGCGCTGTAGAAGTGGCTGGCGTTCGCGAAAGGCAGGAACGGCTGCACATTGCGCCCGAAGCTGCCGAAGGCGCCGAGCAGCGGCTCGATCAGCAAGGGCCACAACACGATCAGCGAAATCGCCGCGGCCGACTGCCGCACCAGCACACCGATGCCGACCGCGAGGAGCACACTGAGCAGCGCGTAGATCGGTATGCCGTAGATCTCGCGCCAGGCATCGCCGCCGGACAGCGTCAAATTGCTGCTCGCATCGCCGCCGACCGCCTTGGCGATCGCGAAGGCGGCGAAGGCCAGCACGATGGTGAGCACCGCGCCGTACACCCCGACCAGACCGGCCTTGGTCGCGATCACCTTCGCGCGGTGCGGCGTCGCCTGGAAGGTCGTCCGGATGATGCCGAAGCGGTATTCACTGGTCACTGTCAGGGTGGCCATGATCATCAGGACCATTACGCCGAAGCCGCTGATCCCGCCGACCGCCGTGGCGACGGTCAGATCCAGTGCGTTCTCCTTGCCCGATGACGAGCGGGCCACGGCCGCGAACAGCGCGGCCAAGCCGAGGGCGAGCACCACCACAATGGCCGAGCACCACCAGGGCGACCTGGTCGAGGTGAGCTTGATTCGTTCCGCTGCCAGCACGCCCATCAGAGCGCACCTCCCATCACCTGATCGAAACCTTCACCGTGGTACTGCACCGCGCCACCGGTCATCCGCATGAAGGCCTCCTCCAGCGAGGCCCGCTGCGGCGCCAGCTCGAACAGGGTGATGTCATTGGCGCCCGCGAGTTTGCCGACCGCGTCGCTGGTCACCCCGGCGACCACCAGTGCGGCGCCGTCCTGGCCCGCGCCGTCTTCGCGGACGGTCAGACCGTTGGAGGTGAGCAGGCTGCGCAGCTGCTCGAGCTGCGGACTGCGCACGCGCACCGACTGTTCCGAGGCGCGCTCGATGAATTCCTGTGTGGTCGAATCGGAGATCAGCTGACCGCGGCCGATGACGACCAAATGCTCTGCGGTCTGGGCCATTTCGGAGAGCAGATGGCTGGAGACCAGCACCGTCCTGCCCTCGGCCGCCAGCCGCTGCATGAAACGGCGGATCCAGAGAATGCCCTCCGGGTCCAGGCCGTTCACCGGCTCGTCGAACAGCAGCACCGGCGGATCGCCGAGCAGCGCACCGGCCAGGCCGAGCCGCTGCGACATACCGAGGGAGAAGCCGCCCGCGTTCTTGCCCGCCACCTCGGACAGGCCGACCAGCCGCAGCACCTCGTCCACGCGGGACATCGCGATGCCATTGGAGGCGGCCATCCACTGCAGATGCGCGCGGGCCGAACGGTTGGGATGCACCCATTTGGCATCCAGCAGCGCGCCAACGGCGCGCAGCGGATGGTCGAGCTCGTGGTAGGGCTTGCCGTTGATCAATGCGGTGCCCGCGGTGGGCTTGTCCAGGCCGAGGATCATCCGCATGGTGGTGGATTTACCGGCGCCGTTCGGCCCAAGAAACCCTGTCACCTGTCCGGGTCGAACGGTGAAGGAGAGATCTTGAACCGCGACGGTCTGCCCGTAATGCTTGGTCAGGCCTCTCAGCTCGATCATGGTGACCAGCTTTCCTCATCGCGCGGCCACGCGCGTCATTAAATGGTGCCTAGTTCAATCATCCTCGAGGATGACGATCGGCCCCGAGCCGCATCAGGGAATCCCCCTGACCGATAGCCCCGTTAACGGGCCGGTGCGGCGGGTGTCCGAGCGGCCCGTCGTTGAACAGGATCTACTCGTCGTCCTCGTCATTGCGGTCCTCGGTCGGCCAGCACACCGCGCCGACGAGCACCGCCAGCGGCAACCCAGCCGCCACAGCCAACTCCAACACAACCGTGCCGCTCATCGCGGCTGCCCGGTAGGTGCGACCGCCCAACGATGGAACGATAGTCGTGGCAGCACGATCTCCACATCGGCCACACTCATAATCGCGTTCACCGCAAGCACATTCAGGTGCTCGAGCGACGGCGCGATCACCGCATCGACATCAGCACAGCGCACTTGGTCGACCAGCGGAAGCGACGACAGCTCCGGCGGCCAGATCAGCGCATAGCCCAGCCGCTGCGCCAGCCGCCGCACCTGCGCCGCATCCCAGTCCGCCGCAGAACTGATATCGAGGTCGACCCATCCCAACGCGGTCGGCTCATCTCGCATCGCATGTACCCCCTCATTCGACATGGTGGGCACCCGCCGCCGAGGTGCCGAAAGCGTCGACTCGACGGCGGGGCCATCCTCAGCGTCCGTCGAACCGGCATGGCGAAGCGACGACGCAAAAGACGTCAAACCACACCTATTTAGGGCGACATTCCGGCGTCATTGCTCTAGCGTGTCGTCATGGGGACTGCACCGAACCTCGCACTCCGCGCGGCCCGCAACGCGCGGCGGATGAGCCAAGACGATTTGGCGCGCGCCCTGCGGGAAGTCGGTTGCGCGAGCGCGACCAAGCGACTCGTACAAAGATGGGAAGCCGGGACCACCCTCAACCCACGGCCGTCACACGCGCGCGCCCTCGAGAGAGTGATGAAAATGCCAATCGAGTCATTGGGATTCGGTTCGGTCGAGCCGGGCCGGTCCCTATCCAGCGACGACGAGAACGGGCACGTGGTCGACTCCCCGATCGGCCAAGTACCCCACGAATCCGCTACCGCGACACCACGACCGGCGAACGGGAACTACAACGGGATCTGGCTGTCGAGGTACGAGTACTACTCGTCCGGGCGTAACGCCACCTTCACTGCGGTTCACCACGTCGTGGTGTTGCAACACGATGACGCGTTGACCGTGCGCAGCCTGCCCGAGTCGGCAATCTCGTCCATGGAAATGGACCTGACCATCGACGGGAACGTCGCAACGGGCACCTGGACCGAGCGCACCGCCCCTGATGGCTACTACCGGGGTGCCAAGTACCACGGCGCCATCCAACTGCTGATCGAGCTGACCGGCACCCGGATGGCAGGGAAGTGGATCGGATTCGGCAAGTCCTTCGACATCAACTCCGGCCCGTGGGAGCTGATCTTGCAGGACCGCTCGACATCCAAGGCGACGATCGAGGCATTCTCCCGGCCGCCGGAGGCATGAGATCTTGCGGGATCCCGCACTATCTCGGCCCCCAAGGGAGAGCAATAGTGAGCACCCTCGGGGGGTGCCAGCCTAAGAGACTTCCCCAGCTTGGGGGAAGGTCTCTCTGCGTTCGGCGGGCTATTCAGGTTCGAGTACCCCGCGCTATATACCCCTGCGAGTGCCGGACCTGAGGCGATGGGTTATCTCCGGCTCAGCCGGCCGGTGAGGAGGCTTGGGCCCAGAAGCCCTTGGGGATGCGATCGGCTTGGCGGCCCAGGTGACCGGCGTGCACGGCGTCGCGCATGGCGGCGGCCATCCGGCGCAGAGTCTCGATCCGGGTGTCATCGCGCCGACCCTGCTCGATCTTGCGGACCAGCGACACGAGACGTTCGAAGCCTGCGCGAGCTCCCGCCTGCGTCAGTCCGCGCCGCTTCCGAACCGACCGCACGCGTTCGCCGAGATCCGCCATGATCCGAGACTACGGACATGTCGATGCGGCCGCACAGGTACGTGCGGCTTCCGCCGCTCGCTCGGCGCATAATCACCCGCTATGCGAAGGGCTCAATCCTTTGCGACAGAGCGGGATTCCCTCCGCCCAGCACGCCTTGGTATGCGATCCCAGTGCACGCATACGCAGTGACTACCACGCACAACGTCTAGCATGTGCGAGGTAGTGACCCGCTATGCGAAGTACTCGATCCTTTGCGACAGAGTGGGATTCCTCGTCGGCTCAGGCGTCACCAGCGCTCGAGGGCACCTACTTGCGGATACCGCCGAGTCGTGCGGCGAGTGCCAGGGCCCGAGGCGGCGGGGTTCCCGCGACTCAGCGGGCCGGTGAGGAGGCTTGGGCCCAAAAGCGTTTGGGGATGCGCCCCGCGCGGCGGGCGAGGTGGCCTGCGTTGACCGCATCCTTCATCGCCGCCGCCATGAGGGCGGGTTGCTTGGCGCGGGTGACGGCGGTGGCGAGCAGGACGGCCGAGCAGCCGAGTTCCATGGCCAGCACAGCATCGCTCGCGGTGCCGATGCCCGCGTCGAGGATGACCGGCACGCCTGCGCCAGCGACGATCATCTCGATATTGTGCGGGTTGCCGATGCCGAGTCCGGTGCCGATCGGGGCGCCCAGCGGCATGACGGCGGCGCAGCCCGCGTCCTCCAGTCGGCGGGACAGAATCGGATCGTCGGTGGTGTAAGGCAGTACGACGAATCCTGCGTCGACCAATTGTTCTGCCGCGGTGAGCAATTCGATCGGGTCCGGGAGCAGGGTGCGCTCGTCGGCGATCACCTCGAGCTTGACCCAGTTGGTGTCGAGCGCCTCGGCCGCCAGCTGTGCGGTGAGCACGGCCTCGGCGGCGGTGCGGCAGCCAGCGGTATTGGGCAGCGGCATGATCTCGAGGCGTTTGAGCAGGTCGAGGACGCCGGTGCCGCCGACCGTGTCGACCCGGCGCATGGCGACCGTGGTCAGTTCGGTGCCCGAGGCGAGCAGCGCCTCCTCCAGGACGGCGAGGTTTTCCGCGCCGCCGGTGCCCATGATGAGGCGGGAGCCGAACTTCTTGCCCGCGATCTCCAGTGCGCCGATTTCCGCCGGGGCGCTGGCGTTTTCCGGTGCGTCAGCCACCCTGGACCGCCGTCAGCACTTCGATCTGCCAGCCGCGCCCGACCGGCTCGTCCCAGCGGGACTTCGGGAACACCGCACCGTCCACCGCGAGCGCGACGCCCTTGGACGGCAGCCCGAGACGATCGAGAAGTTCACGCACCGTGAGCGATCGGTCGAATTCGTGGTCCTGTCCGTTCACGGTGACACCGATGGGGACCGAGATCGAGGTCATCGAACTCCTCCTGCAGATGTGGCGAGCGACGGCGGGTGCGCCGTCGAAAAACGATGGGGGTCGGCGGCTTTCGCGTCATCGAGGATGATGCCGTCGAGCAGGCTCAGCACCGCGTCGACGGTGAGCGGGACCGCGAGCATGCCATTGCGGCCGTGACCGGTGGCGGTCACGATCCGGTCGGTGAGCCGCCCGATCAACGGCAGATTGTCGGGGGTGCCCGGCCGGGATCCGGCGCTGGCCTCGGCCAGTTCGTATTCGCCGATGCCCGGCAGCACCGCCTCGGCATCGGCGATCAGATCGCGGACCCCGGCGACGGTCACCGTCGTATCGAAGCCCGCCTCGTATTGTGTTGCGCCCACAACGATTCCGTCGGCGCGCGGCACCAGGTAGACCTGCCTGCCGTGTACCCGTGCGCGGATCACCCGCCGCGGCGGCGGTGTCGCGCCGGGTCGATGACGCAGGCGCAGGATCTCGCCCTTGACCGGACGGACCGGCAGCTGCGGCCACAGCCGCGCCGAGGCCGCGCCGGCGGCGAGCAGGATCTGATCGTGCGCCAGCGCGTCCAGTGACCCGACCGCTTCCGCACGCATGTCGACTCCAGCTGTCCCGCAGGCCTTTTGGAGCCCGATGAGCAATTGCCGATTGTCGATCGCGGGCTCGGCGGCGGCGCGCAGACCGGCACGCACGGTGCGCGCGAGCGCGGGCTCCAGCGCGCGGACACCGGCCCGGTCCAGCACCTCGAGTTCGTGGCCGTGGCCGCCGACCCATTCGGCCACCGTGCGCAGATCCGCGGCGTCGGCGCCGTCCAGCGCGACGGTCAGGGTTTCATCGGCCACGAACACCGATACCTCGGTCGTGGATTCGAGCCGGGCGGCGAATTCGGGCCAGCGCGCCAGCGAGGCGGCACCGAATTCGAGGACCAGATCCTCCCCCGGCCAACCCTCGGACAGCGGTGCGAGCATTCCCCCGGCAACCCAGGACGCTCCGGATCCGACGGCGGGATCGAATACGGTGACCGACCATCCCGCCTCGGCCGCCCGCCAGGCGGCGGCGAGTCCGATGGCGCCGCCACCGACGACGGCCAGAGTCCGCATGATTCCACCTGCCTTACTATTTTCATCCCCACGGTAGCGCGACTACGGTCGAGCACGTGCAACCCTCCCACCAGTACCGGCCCCTGCCGCCCAGGGAGCGTTTGGCTACCGCCCGGCTGTATCTCTGCACCGACGCCCGCAGAGAGAAGGGCGACCTGGCCAGGTTCGCCGAGGCGGCGCTCGCGGGCGGTGTCGACATCATTCAGCTCAGGGACAAGGGATCACCCGGTGAGGCGAAGTTCGGCCCGCTCGAGGCCAAGGCCGAAATCGGCGCGCTGGCCGAGCTGAAGGCCGCGGCCCGCCGACACGGTGCGCTGGTCGCGGTGAACGACCGGGCCGATATCGCCTTCGCCGCCGGTGCGGATGTGCTGCACCTCGGCCAGAACGATCTACCGCCCTGGTACGCGCGGCGCATCCTCGGACCCGATGTGGCGATCGGGCGCTCGACGACCAGCCGGGCCCAAGCCGGACTCGCCGCGGTCGACGAGCACATCGACTACTTCTGCACCGGCCCGGTGTGGGCGACACCGACCAAGCCCGGACGTCAGGCCGCTGGCCTGGACCTGGTGCGTTCCACCGCCGACGCCCATCCGACCCGGCCGTGGTTCGCGATCGGCGGCATCGATGCCGAGCGGCTACCCGAGGTGCTCGCGGCGGGAGCCGAGCGCGTTGTGGTGGTGCGAGCGATCACCGCGGCCCGCGATCCGGAGGCCGCTGCGCGTCAGCTGAAGTCCGCCCTGTTGCAGAACGCTCACCTCGGCTGAGACGCACTCAACCCGATCCAGTGCGGCGATGATGTTCGATTCGGCCAACTCGCGGAGGATGATCTCGAGCAGACACTGCTCGCCAACGCTCAACGCGCCCAAGACCCACCGAAAGCGCGATCTCCCAGCCCGGCACTGCTCATCGCCCGACACGACCGACTCGCGGGCAACGACCTCGAGCCGACACCGCTCACGAACACTCAACGCGCCCGAGACCCGCCAAAAGCCCGATCTCGCAACCCGGCACTGCTCATCACTCGACACGACCGACTCGCCGACCGCGACCTCGAACCGACACCGCTCACGAACACTCAACGCGCCCGAGACCCGCCAAAAGCCCGATCTCCCAGCCCGGCACTGCTCATCACTCGACACGACCGACTCGCCGACCGCGACCTCGAACCGACACCGCTCACGAACACTCGACGCGACCGAAGCCTGCCGAGCACGCTCTCATCGCGACATCGCTCCGGGCTCGACCGCAGGTCCGTTCTGCGGTGCGCGCGGCTCCGAGGCTGCAGTTATTTCCACGGCGTGTACCCGGAACGCTGCAGCCGATGCCTCAGGACAGCACTTGAATCCGGGTGAGCGACAGGATCGGATCGGCCGGGGCGGTGTCCGGATGCGCGTCGGGCAGCCCGACAGGGGTCGAATGCAGCTCCGGGTCGACAATTCGGGCGAACGTGCCCGGCCCGTCCAGTTCGGCGTGCAGCCAGACGAATCCCTGGTCGGCCAGGTCGACGGTGCGCGGCAGGACGGCCGCGACCGCATTGGCGTCATCGACATATACATCGTCGAGGCAGACGCGCGCCGGAGCCGCACGCAGCGCCGGCCAGGAAGCGGCGAATCCGGGGTGCAGCGGATGGCCGTCGACCTCGTCCTCGGGAACCCAGGCCAGCGCACTGCTCTCCCGGTTGCGACTGGTCGGCAGCGTCATCACGGCATCGGCCACCACGGTGACGTAGGTCCAGCCGCTCAATGCGGTCGCGGTGACCCGCTCGGCGCGCACGCGCACATCGCCGGGACGGATACCCGCTTCCTCCCATGCCTCGCGGACCGCCGCGTGCACCGGGGTCTCGTGGCTGTCGCGGGCGCCGCCGGGCAGCGCCCAAGTGCCGCCCTGATGACTCCACGGCGCACGGTGCTGCAGCAACACCGCCGAACCGCCGCCAGCGAGCGGCGCCCGCAACAGCAGTCCGGCAGCGCCGAAGCGGCCCCAATGCCGCTGTCCGTCCGGACCGCGGGACCAGCCGTCACCGTCACCACGCATCTGGTTACCATCCTCATCCAGCCGTGGCGGATGTATTGCACACGCCACGGCGCCGGTAAGACCACAATAAGCTCGCAGCAGGAGCACACGTGCGCACCAACTGGGGAGGTGGAGATGGCAGCGCTCGAATCGACGACGGCACCACAGCCGACGGCGGTCACCGCGGATACCGCGCCGGAGCGGCTCGACGTGCCGCGAGAGGCCGGGCTGCGCGCCCATCTGGACCTGACCAACCTACGGTCCTTCGCGCTGTCGACGCCCGGTCGGCTCATCGCCATCGGCTTGCTGCTGATCGGTCTATGTCTGGGCGCCGGCATGATGACCGCCGCGACGGTGAGCGATCGTCAGCAGGCATTGGACACCCTGCTCGACGAAACCGAGCCGGACGCGAACTCCTCCCATCACCTCTACACCTCACTGTCCATCGCGGACGCCGCCGCGAGCACGGCGTTCATCTCCGGCGGCCTGGAACCGCAAGCCGTGCGCGACCGCTACAGCCAGGCGCTCGGCGAAGCGTCCGCGGAGCTGGTGACGCAAACAGGCCACGCGGCCGGACAGGCCACCGGCAATGACGATCCGGATACCCGGCTGCGTGCGGGCATAGCCACCGGCCTGCCGGTCTATTCGGGTCTGATCGAGACCGCCCGTGCGAACAATCGCAATGGCTATCCGGTCGGCGCGGCGTATCTGAGCGAGGCGTCGAATCAGATGCAGACCGTCCTGCTGCCGATGGCCGCCCAGCTGCAGAGCCATCGCTCCGATGCGGTCAGCGCGGCCCAGCGCCATCACGTCCAGCCGCCATGGCCCGCGATCGCCATGGTGATCCTGGCGCTCGGCACGCTGGTCTGGGCGCAGTTCGATCTGTCGAAGCGCTGGCACCGCGTGCTCAATCCGGGACTGCTGCTCGCCTCCGCCGCGATGCTGATCCTGTTGGCGTGGACACTGACCGCCGGATCGGTCTCGGCGGCGGAGATGATCGGCGGGCGGGACAATGGAGCGGTGCCCGCCTCCCGATTGACCGAGAGCCGGATCTTGACCCAGCAGGCCCGTTCGGCAGAGACGCTGAAGTTGGTGCGTCGCGATGCCAGCGGCGACTACGACCGGACCTATGAGGCCAGCGTCACCCGGCTCAACGAGCTGCTCGGCGGCTATCCCGATGACGCGCCAGCGGCCGGTGAGATCGCCAATGCCCGCGCGGCACTCGGGCGTTGGCGGGCGGCTCATCAGCGGATGACCGACGCACTGGCGCACGGCGATTTCACCGGGGCGGCGACGGTGGCGACCGGACCCGGTTCGGCCGATGCCGCGGCGCAGGTGGACGCACTGGACCGCGCACTCGGCCAGGGTCTGGACGAGACCCGCGATACCTTGCGCGACAACATCTCCGGCGCGGCGCTCGCGCTGGACTTCCTGGCACCGGGTGCCATGGTGCTCGGCATTCTCGCCGCGGCCTATGTCGGCCTCGGTATCTGGCCACGACTTCGGGAGTACCGGTGAACCGGGCGCGCGGACTGCTCGCCGCGCTCGCCGCGACGGCCCTGCTCGCGGGTTGTACCAGCGGCTCGGACGCGACGATCACCCCGAAGACCGTCAAGTACACCGAGCCACCGCTGCCCGCCCAGGCCGTGACGATACCGACGGATGCACCGGTCGCGCCGGAACGCGATGCACTGTGCGGCGATCCGACCGCCAGCCTGCGGCCCACCGGTGCTGGCGCGAGCGCCCACGGCCCGACCATCGACGCGATCCGAGCCCGCGGTCGCCTGGTGGTCGGATTGGACACCGGCAGTAACCTTTTCAGCTTCCGTGATCCCGTGAGCGGCAGCATTGTCGGCTTCGACGCCGATATCGCCAGGGAGGTCGCCCGCGATCTGTTCGGCAGTCCGGATCAAATCGAATACCGCAGTCTCGGTTCGGCCGAGCGCGAGACCGCGCTGCAGAATCACAGCGTCGACCTGGTCGCCAAGACCATGACGATCAACTGCGACCGGCGCCAGCGGGTCACCTTCTCCACCGTCTATCTGCAGTCGTATCAGCGCGTGCTCGCGGTGAAGAACTCCGGTATCCGCACGCTGGCCGATCTGGCTGGTAAGCGGGTGTGCATCGTCTCGGGCACCACCTCGCTGGACCAAATGCGTCGCAGCCAGCCCGCCGCGACCATCCTCACCGTGCCCACCTGGGCCGACTGTTTGGTCGTCCTGCAGCAGCGCCAAGTCGACGCGGTCAGCACCGATGACGCCGTCCTCGCGGGACTGGCCACACAGGACTCGTCCTACACCGAACTGGTCGGCCCCAGCATCAGCTCCGAGCCCTACGGCATCGGAATTCCCAAGGGCAACGACGACCTCGTCCGCTTCGTCAACGGCACGCTGGAGCGCATCCGCAACGATGGCACCTGGGTCCGGCTGTACCAGCAATACCTCACCACCCTCGGCCCGGTCCCAGCACCACCCGCGGCTACCTATCAGGACTGACGGCGATGGCGCCCCAGCACGATGTCCCTTCCGAGGATTCCCCCGATTCGACCGAGACCGAGCACAAGGAACCCGCCGAGCAGACCCCGGAGTCGGTTGTGCACTACCACGCATCCGCCGAGCCGATCTGGCGCGAACCCAGGTCCAGCGAAACCGGTCGCCGCGACCACGTGGCCGCCGAACTCACCGTCGGCGCTTGGAACCCACCCGCGGAACCGACCTCCGCCGCGACCATCCGCACCTCCGGTCGCAACGTCCGCACCGCGCGCTCCCGGCCGACGACACGCAAACTCGGTGCCGGACTCGTCGAGATCCCAGCGGTCCCGCCCGCCGATCCACGGACCGCGGTACTCGTCGATCCCGTTGTCTCCGAGGGCAGGCGCTACTGTTGGCGCTGCGGCAGCCCGGTCGGCCGCGCTACCGCGATCCGACCGGCGACGACCGCGGGCACCTGCCAAACCTGCGGCGCACCATACGATTTCCGCCCGTCACTGCACGAGGGCGATATCGTGTCGAGCCAGTACGAGATCCAGGGCTGCATCGCGCACGGCGGGCTCGGCTGGGTCTACCTCGCGATCGACCGCAATGTCAGCGATCGCTGGGTGGTCCTGAAGGGTTTGCTGCATGCGGGTGACACCGAGGCACAGGCGGTGGCCGTTGCCGAACGGCAATTCCTCGCCGAGGTGGCGCATCCCAGCATCGTCAAGATCCACAACTTCGTCGAGCACACCGGCCCGGACGGCGAGTCGGTCGGCTACATCGTCATGGAGTACGTCGGCGGTCGCTCACTATGCGACATCCTCGACACCTACCTGCGGCCGGAGCGCATGCCGGTCACCGAGGCCATCGCATATGTGCTGGAGATCCTGCCCGCGCTGGACTACCTGCATTCGATCGGGTTGACCTACAACGACCTCAAACCCGACAACATCATGATCACCGAGGATCAGGTCAAACTCATCGATCTCGGTGCCGTCGCGACCATCGGCGCGTACGGAAATCTGTACGGCACCCGGGGATTCCAGGCACCGGAGATCGCCAGGACCGGACCGACGGTGGCCACCGACACCTTCACCGTCGGGCGGACGCTGGCCGTGCTGACGCTGCGCATGCCGCGGGAGCAGGGGCGCTACCTCGACGGCATTCCGGACCCCGCCGACCAGCCGATACTGCAGCGCTACGAGTTCTTCTACCGCGCACTGCTGTGTGCGACCGATCCGGATCCCGCGCGCCGCTTTCCCTCCGCCCGCGCCATGTCCGCCCAATTGGCCGGAGTGCTGCGCGAGATAATATCCATGGAGACCGGCGCCGAACATCCACAGCTGTCCACAGTTTTCAGTCCACAGCGTGGCAGCTTCGGCACCGAGGAGTTGATCAGCCAGACCGACGCCTATGCCGACGGCATCGCCAGGAGCAAACTGCTGCGCGCGGGTGAAGTGGCCACGGCCCTTCCGGTTCCGCTCATCGATCCCGTCGACGCCACGGTCCCGGTGCTCGCGGCCGCCGCGCAGGCGGAGCCACGGGATGCGCTCGCCGCTTTGCAGGAGGCCAGGGCGCGCGCCGCGGCCGATCACGACATTGCCCCGAACGTAATGGATCTGGAGCTGACCCTGGCGGAGGCCCGGCTGCGCCTCGAACTCGGCGAATCGGCCGTGGTTCGGCGGATGCTGTCGCGGGTGGCCGCCGGCCACGACTGGCGCATCGACTGGTATCTGGGCCAGGCCCAGCTGCTGGAATTGGATTTCGAGCAGGCCTACACCAGTTTCGATGCGGTGCTCGAGGTGCTGCCCGGCGAGATAGCACCCAAGCTCGCCCTCGCCGCCACCGCGGAACTCGTACTGCAGCACTGGGATTCCGAGGATCCGCAGCAGTGGCACGCCTACGCCGAGAAGTTCTACAGCACCGTTTGGCGCACCGACCACGCGGCGGTGAGCGCCGCCTTCGGCCTGGCCAGACAACTCGCGGTGGCAGGCCGCTGCGACGACGCGGTGCGCGCGCTCGATGAGGTACCCGCCGCCTCGCGGCAGTACACCACGGCCCGGATGACCGCCGTATTGCTGCTGCTCACCGCGGTGCCGATCGCCGAGCTCCCCGAATCCACCCTGCACATTTCGGCCTCGCGCATTCTCGACCTGCCGATCGGCGAAGGCCGCGCGACCCAGATGCGGGTGCTCGTCCTCGGCACCGCCCTGGCGTGGCTCCAGGCCGGCAACTCACCGAGAAGCGACGAAGCGACTCTCTTCGGCGCCCCCTTCACCGAGCGCGACCTGCGCGCGGGCATCGAAGCCGGACTGCGTGCCCTCGCCCGCACTGCCCCGGGCCGCAACCACCGCTACGCACTGGTCGACCTGGCCAATTCGATTCGCGCCAAGACCTGGATGTGAAGACCGCGCACAAAATAAAACCCGGCCGGGAGGGAAGGCCGGCCGGGCTCGGATCCAGGTTCGCGGAGCAGTCGGCGTACCGATGAACCCCGGGTTCCGCGTGCGTCCCGCCCGCCCCGGGGGCAGCCGGAGCGGACACATCGAGAGTGGCGAGGGCATCGCGGTCCCGATGACGGCGGATGGTCCGCCCGGTTTCGGTGTCCGGCGCGAACCTGATCCGACACCCATACTGACCGATCGAGTGTGAGGATTTCGTGAGGTTTTCCAGAGCCCGGTCCCGCCGCCTCAGTCAGCGTCCTGAGCTGCGACAACGCGTTGCGCAGCGCGGGCGATCGCCAATTCCTCGTTGGTCGGCACGACCAGTACGGCCACCTCGGCGCCGGGTACGGAGATATGGCGGGCCGTGCGTTCCCCGGCGGTGTTGCGAGCCGGGTCGACCTCGATGCCGAAGCGGGACAGCCCGGCCAGCGCGTCGGCACGGACCTGCGGACTGTTCTCGCCGACTCCGGCGGTGAAGGTGATGGCGTCGACGCCGCCCAGTTCGATCAGGTACGCGCCGAGGTAGCGGCGTAGCCGGTGGATATAGACGTCGTAGGCCAGGCGGGCCGCGGCGTCGCCCGCGTCGATGAGCCGCTGCAGTTCACGGAAGTCGTTCACACCGGACAGGCCCTTGAGTCCGGAGTCGCGGTTGAGCATTTCGTCGATCTGGTCGATATCCATATGCGCCGAGCGGACCAGATGCGCGATGATCCCGGGATCGAGATCCCCGCCCCTGGTACCCATTACCAGCCCCTCCAAGGGCGTGAACCCCATGGTGGTGTCGATCGGGCGGCCGCCGCGAATCGCCGAGGCCGATGCGCCATTGCCGAGATGGAAGACGATCTGATTCAGCTCGGCCGGATCCCGCTCGAGCAGCGCGGCAACCCGGCCGCAGACGTACTCGTGCGAGGTGCCGTGGAATCCGTACTTCCGAATGCCTTGCGCGGCAGCAATTTTCGCGTCGATGGCATAGGTTTTTGCGGCATCGGGCAGGCCGTGGAAGAAGGCGGTATCGAAGACCGCGACCTGCGGCACGCCCGGCAGCAGTGCACGCGCGCTCTCGATACCCGCCACATTCGCCGGATTGTGCAGCGGCGCAAGCGCAGACAGGTCGGATATCGCCGCGACCACGGCATCATCGAGCAGCGTCGGCCGATAGAACACCTCGCCGCCGTGCACCACCCGGTGCCCGACCGCGCGCACACCCGCGGCGGCCAGATCATGACCGGTCTCGGCGAACATATCGAAGACCAGCCGCAGGCCTGCCGTGTGATCGGCGATCGGCCCGCGATGTTCGATGGTCCGGCCATCGACCTTGTGCTCGATCCCGGCATTCTCCTCGCCGATCCGATCGACCATGCCGGATGCGGCGACCACACCCGAGTCCGGATCGAGCAGTTGGTATTTGATCGACGACGAACCGGAATTGATCACCAACACCAGGTCATCGGCACCCTTGGTCATGATGCCTCCTGCATCTCGCGCGTTCCCCGCACGCTGTCGGCAACCACGGCGGCGGCCGCGTTCTTCCGCATCATGCCGCGCGTGTGTCGCGAGCCACTGGTGTGAGATCGGCGGGGTGCCGAGGTGCTCGCATCGAACGACCGCACCGGGTCAGCCCTCCTGCGCCTGGATCGCCGTGATCGCAACGGTATTCACGATATCGGCGACCAGCGCACCACGGGACAGATCATTGACCGGCTTGCGCAGCCCCTGCAGCACCGGGCCGATCGCGATCGCACCGGCACTGCGCTGCACCGCCTTGTAGGTGTTGTTACCGGTGTTGAGGTCGGGAAAGACGAAAACCGTTGCCCGCCCCGCCACCTCGGAGTCGGGAAGTTTGGTGGTCGCGACGGTGGGTTCGATCGCGGCGTCGTACTGGATCGGGCCCTCCACCAGCAGATCCGGTTCGCGCTCGCGCACCAGTTTGGTCGCGACCCGCACCTTGTCCACATCCACGCCACTGCCGGATTCACCGGTCGAATACGACAGCATCGCGACGCGCGGCTCGATGCCGAAGCGGGCCGCGGTGTGCGCCGAGGAGATCGCGATATCGGCAAGCTGCTCCGAGGTCGGGTCGGGGACGACCGCGCAGTCGCCATAGGCGAGCACCCGATCGGCCAGACACATGAGGAAGACGCTGGAGACAGTGGCCACCCCGGGCACCGTCTTGATGATCTCGAAGGATGGCCGGATGGTGTGCGCCGTGGTGTGCGCGGCACCGGACACCATGCCGTCGGCAATGCCCCTGTGGACCATCATGGTGCCGAAATACGAGATATCGGCCATGGTTTCGCGAGCGCGCTCGAGCGTCATGCCCTTGTGCTTGCGCAGTTCGGTGTACTCCGCGGCGAATTCGTCGAGATAGCCCGAGGTGCGCGGATCGAGTACTCGCGCGGCCGAGATATCGACGCCGAGTTCCGCGGCGCGGGCACGCACCGCCGTCTCATCGCCGAGGATCATCAGATCCGCGATCTTGCGCTGCAATACCCGACCGGCCGCGCGCAGGATGCGGTCGTCGTCGCCCTCGGGCAGCACAATGGTCTTGCGATCGGCCCTGGCGCGTTCGATCAGCTGATATTCGAACATCTGCGGTGTCACCACCGAGGTGTCCGGAATCTCTATGTGCTGCAATAACTGCGACGCGTCGACGTGCTGTTCCATCAGCGCCAGCGCGGTATCGACCTTGCGCGGACTGCCCGCCGACATCCGCCCGCGGGTGCGGTAGGCGGCGCTCGCGGTGTCGTAGGTGCCCAGTTCGGTGGTGAGGATCGGCAGCTTCGGTTTGAGGCCGCTCATCAGTCTGGCGATCGCCGGATGCGGCAGCATGCCACCGTTCATGATGATGCCCGATAGCGACGGAAAGCCTTCCGCCTCATGCGCATTCACCACACTGAGCAGTACGTCGGAGCGGTCGGCCGGTGCGATCACCACGACACCGTCGACCAGCCGCTCCAGAATATGTTCGGCGGTCATGCCGCCGACCATGACCTGCAATGCCTCGCGCTGCAGCAATTCCACATCGCCGCTGTACATTTCGCCGCCGATCGCGGTGCACAGCTCGGCCATGGTCGGCGAAATCAGCAGCGGCACCTCTGGCAAGGTCCACGACGGCACATCGAAGCCGCCCAGTGCCGCGCAGACCTCGTCCAAATGCGCCGGATCGCAACGGTTGGCGATAATGGCCACCAGATGCGCATGTTCGAGCGATAGTTCGAACGCGCACAGCTCGGCCAACTGTTTGACCTCGTCCGGTGTGCGGCCCGAACCGCGCACCACCAGCAGCACGGGCGCGCCGAGGTTCACCGCGATGCGGGCATTGAAGCGCAGTTCGCTGGGGCTGGCCACGTCGGTGTAGTCGCTGCCGACGATCACTACCGCGTCACACAACTTCGCGACGTCATGGAAGCGCATGACGATCTCGCTGATCGCGGCATCCGGATCCGCGTGCACCTGCTCATAGGTGACCCCGATGGCCTGTGTGTAGTCGATATCGGCGGTGCTGTGCTCGAGCAGCAGTTCCAGGATGTAGTCCGGTTCGGTGGTCGAGCGGGTGATCGGCCGGAAGACGCCGACCCGGGCGGTGCTCGCACAGAGCATCTGGAGCATTCCGAGCGCCACCGTCGATTTTCCGGTGTCACCCTCCGGAGATGCGATGTACACAGCGGATGGAGCGGATTCGGCCATATCCGAGAGCTTAGTGAACCCGCGGCTACCTCGATGGTCGAGCGAGATCGCGATCACGAATGCTGTTCGCGCCGTGCCCGGATATAGTCCGGGCATGGCTGAGCCGTTCCCGAACCGCCAATGGGGTTCGAACACCAATCTTCTCGCCCGCGCCGCCACCAAGTTCGCTGCCACCAAGCCCGGTTCGTGGGTCATCCGGCAGATCACGCCGCTGGATCGGGCCGTGCTCGAGCGCACCGACGCCAAGTACACGGTCCTCGGCCCGATCGGCGCACCGGTCATCCTGCTGACCACCATCGGCCGCAAATCCGGCCAGCCGCGCACGCAACCGCTGCTCTATGTGCACGACGGCGACACGCTGTACGTGATCGGCAGCAACTTCGGCCAGGAAAAACATCCGGCGTGGTCGGCCAATCTACTGGCGAATCCGAAGGCCACCGTCGCCATTGCGGGTCAGCGCCTTCCGGTCCGGGCCGACCTGGTCGAGACCGGCAAAGACGCCATATTCGCCCGCTTTGTCGAGGTCACCGGCGCATACGACGCCTACCGCTCCCGCACCACCCGCGACCTACGCATCTTCGCCCTCACCCGGACCTAGCCCCGGCCCGCACCCTCTACACCCGCACAAGCCCGGGAGCGAGCGCGAAGGCTGAGAAAGAGCGCGGGTCGCACGACCTGCACTATCCAGTGCGGTGAGCACACCAGCTCAAAAAGTCACACATTCTCGGCACGCCCAATCGACCGGATGGCACACGGCCACACCCTGTGTACCCCCGCACAGGTGTTAGAGCGATCGCGAAGGCCGACAGCGGGTACGGGAATCCCGCGACCTGCGCGCTATCCAGCGGGGTATGCACGGCAGCCCAGGGAGCCACACGTTCTCGGCGCGGCCAATCGACCGGATGGCACACGACCGCACCCTGTGCACCCCCGCACAGGCGTTAGAGCGATCGCGAAGGCCGACAGCGGGTACGGGAATCCCGCGACCTGCGCGCTATCCAGCGGGGTATGCACGGCAGCCCAGGGAGCCACACATTTTCGGCGCGGCCAATCGACCGGGCCGAAAGACAGCCGCACCCTATCCACCTCGCACAGGTTTCAGAGCGATCGCGAAGGCCGACAGCCGGTACGGGATCGCCGCAATTTGCGCTGCGGGGGTCGGGCGGCGCGCGTTCTCGGCGCGCCCATGGAAGCGGGCGCGCCGAGGCGGCGGCTCAGCCCAGTGCGCGCAGGCGCGGGGCCAGGTCGCGCTGGAAGAGGTCCAGGAAGCGGCGCTGGTCGTGGCCGGGGGCGTGGAAGACCAGATGGTTGAGGCCCGCGTCGAGGTAGGGCTTGATCTGCTCGACGGCCTGGTCCGGATCGCTGGCGACGATCCAGCGCTTGGCGATCTGCTCGATCGGGAGGGCGTCGGCGGCGGCCTCCATTTCGATCGGGTCGGTAATGGAGTGCTTCTGTTCGGCGGTGAGCGACAGCGGTGCCCAGAAGCGGGTGTTCTCCAGTGCCAGTTCGGGATCGGTGTCGTAGGAGATCTTGATCTCGATCATCCGGTCGATCTGCTCGACGGTGCGACCGACCTTGGCCGCGCCCTCGGCGACGGCGGGCATCAACTTCTCGGTGTAGAGGTCCATACCCTTGCCGGAGGTGCAGATGAAACCATCACCCGCGCGTCCCGCATAGCGTGCGACCAGCGGTCCGCCCGCCGCGATGTAGATCGGGATGCCGCCCTTGGGCACGTCGTAGATCGAGGCGCCGACGGTCTTGTAGTACTCGCCGTCGAAGTCGGTGCGCTCGCCGGTCCACAGTGCGCGCATGAGATCGACCGATTCGCGCAGCCGAGCGAAACGCTCCTTGAACTCGGGCCATTCGCCGGTGTAGCCGGTGGCGATCTCGTTGAGCGCCTCACCGCTGCCGACACCGAGCATGATGCGGTCCGGATACAGACAGCCCATGGTGGCGAAGGCCTGCGCGATGACGGCGGGGTTGTAGCGGAAGGTCGGGGTGAGCACCGAGCTGCCGAGTTGGATGCGCTTGGTGCGCTCACCGACCGCGGCCATCCAGGCCAGCGAGAACGGTGCGTGCCCGCCCTTGTGCCGCCACGGCTGGAAATGGTCGCTGACCGTCGCGCTGTCGAGGCCGTGCTCCTCGGCCAGCACCGCGATTTCCACCAGTTCCCGCGGCCCGAACTGCTCCGCCGACGCCTTGTATCCGAGCTTGAGATCACCCATATGCGCCACTCCTGTCGCTTCGCTCAACGGGTGGTACGGGAGGTTCCGCACACCGTCGGCCGCATGCGTCCCGCGACCGCATCCCGGTACAACCGCAAGGGCGACACGGGAGTTCCCGCATCTCGATCGACCTACCTGGGCGCTGCGCGATCGGTTCTCACACGGCCTCCCTCGACCATAGTCAGCGCGGCTCGATCGGTGTGCAGGGTCACACCAACTCGACTGCGGGCCCGCATCAAGAGCGGCAAGTCACGCAACCTATGGACAGTGATTCGCTCTCGCATAGCGAATAGGCATCGCGCACAACCCACACCGTGTGCGGGATGCCAAGTGGCTGTGCGGCAGCAGACTCGCACGCTCGAGTGCGCACCGCGCTGGTGGGGTGGACGCGGTGGTTGGTGTGGGGATGGTCGCATCGGCTTGGTAGTCGCGCGGTGGGCTGGCCGGTAGCCGACAATTGACTCGTGACTACAGCGGCTGAACCGATCCTGTCCTACCTCACCGATATGGATGGCGTACTGGTGCACGAGGACCATCTGGTGCCGGGTGCCGATAAGTTCCTCGCGGAGCTGCGGGCCAATGAGATCCCGTTCCTGGTGCTCACCAATAACTCCATCCGCACTCCGCGCGATCTGCAGGCCCGCCTGCGCCACACCGGGCTCGATATCCCGGAGGAGGCGATCTGGACCTCGGCGCTGGCCACCGCGACCTTCCTGAACGACCAGCGCCCCAACGGAACCGCCTATGTCGTCGGCGAATCCGGACTCACCACCGCACTGCACGAAATCGGTTATGTGCTGACCGATAGCGACCCCGACTACGTGGTGCTCGGCGAGACCCGCACCTACTCCTTCGAGGCGATCACCACCGCGATCCGCCTGGTCGAGCGCGGCGCGCGGTTCATCGCCACCAATCCGGACGCGACCGGCCCGTCCCGCGACGGCCTGCTGCCGGCGACCGGTTCGGTCGCCGCGCTGATCACCCGCGCGACCGGCAAGGAGCCGTATTACGTCGGCAAGCCGAACCCGCTGATGATGCGCTCGGCACTGCGCCGGATCGGCGCCCACTCCCAGTCGACCGTCATGATCGGCGACCGCATGGATACCGATATCGTCTCCGGCCTCGAGGCGGGCATGCGAACCGTCCTGGTCACCACCGGCATCTCCACCCGCGCATCGATCGAGCAATTCCCCTACCGCCCGACCCTGGTCGTCGATTCGGTCGCCGACCTGGTCGGCCGCACCGACAAGCCCTTCGACTGATCCGGGCGGCGGCGCAGAGCCGCGACTGGAGTTCAGGTTTCGTCGGTGATGGCGTCCAGGGCGGCGGAAAGTCGGGTCATGACCTGGACGGTCAGGGTGAACTGGTCGGGGCCGAGTTCGTCGGCGAGGCGTGCGGCGAGGATCGCGTGCTGCGGGTTGATGCGTTTGATCGCATCGCGACCGGCCTCGGTGACCGCGACGAGCTTCGCGCGCCGGTGCGCCGGATTGGGCCGATATTCGGCAAGTCCCTTGTCCACCAATAGGTCCGCGATGCGCTGCACACTCTGGCGGGTGATGCCCATCGCGCGGGCGATCCCGGCGACCGGCAGCGGTCCGCGCAGCACCGCGCCGAGCACCTGCCACCAGGCGGCGGTCAGCCCCGCCGGACCGGCCAATTCCTCTGCGATGGTGAGGAATTGACCGTTCAGCCGGAACGAGGTGATCGCCGCGGTGCTGAACAACTCTTGTTCGGGCGTATCGCTCATGTCTGCGACGATGCCATCTCGTATTCGGCGAGTTCGGCGTAGCCCGTCGGATCGCTGTGCCCGTACAGCCGGTACCAGGCATCGAGGATGCGCGGCTCGTAGACGCCGAGCAGGTCGAGCACCTCGCGGGCGAATTCGAAGGGCGCCATCGCACTGGCCGTGATCACGTTATCGCCGGTCACGGCGGGTTCGGCGACGTAATGCGCGGTACCCGAATATCCGCTGTACCGAAGGACTTCCACCGCATTGCTGGTGTGCGCCCGGTCATCGAGCAGGCCCTCCTTGGCCAAGGCGAAGGTGGAGCCGCAGATCGCCGCGACGGGTACTCCCGCGTCGACGAACTCCCGCGCCTTGTGCGCGAAGGGCGCCAGTTCGTCGCCGGTCATCCACAGATCGGCCCCCGGCAGGATCAGCATCGCACTATCGGTGGGAGCGAGATCGGCGAGCGCCATATCCGGCACGATGCGTACTCCCGCCATTGTGGTGATCGGATCCAGCGTCGGCCCAACGGTCCGTACCCGGAACGTCCCCGGCGCGATCTGCCAGCGCGGATTGTTGATATGCGCGGTCGCGGCACCGACCTCCCAGTCGGCGAGCGTGTTGTAGACGGCCTGGTGGACTGTTCTCATTGCCATGACAGTATGCTGCCATATTTGACAGCATACTGTCAAACATGGCACGGCATCAGCCGACCTCGAGCTAAGTCGCCGAGGGCGAACCGATGATCGAGCTGGTTACTGAGTGGATCGAGACAGTGGTCGTCGCGGCACCGGGGATCGGTTCGCCTGGAACTCGACGTGATGGCCGAACGACCGCACGGCTGCAATGCGGATCTCGGGCGGCCGGCCGATCGTTGGTGCGACGGTGCAGGCGGCCAGGACCGATCAGTGACCGCGTTCGATCTTCGACAGATGAGCGATGTTGGCGCGGTCATCCGGATCTGTACTCGGCTCGCCGCCGAACCAGGCGTCCAGAATCTCCGTCAGCACCGCACTGGAGGTCGAACGCAGGCTCAGCGCAAGCACATTCGCGTCATTCCACTTCCGCGCACCGGCCGCCGTCACGGCGTCACCGCACAGCGCGGCCCGGATCCCCGCGACCTTATTGGCGGCGATCGACGCACCCGTCCCGGTCCAACAGCACACGATCGCCTGCTCGGCCCGCCCCTCGATCACATCGCGCGCCGCCGCTGCACTGGCCCAGGCCCAATCGTCCCGCTCGGTATCCGATAACGCCCCGTGCACCAGGGTCTCGAACCCCCGCCTCTCCAGATCCACAACGAGCTGCTCGGCCACACCCACCCGCTCGTCCGCCGCAACCGAAATTCGCATACCCCAAGCGTAATGAGGCAGACCTCCACATAACGACGTAAAGCCCGGCGACCGGCCGACATCCTCAGACCGCGCGCTCATCGCCGACAGCCACACTTTCGGCACAACCCCCGACGCAGGCCCGGCAGCGCAACAAGCCGACAGCCATTCACCCGCAGGAACGAGACCTGGGCCCGCTCATCGCCAACAGCCACAGCTTCAGCAAACACTCCACCCTGGCCCGACGACACAACGAACCAACAGCCATCCATCCGCACGAACCGGCAAAACACCCCCGCTTGCCCGGCCGCGCAACGAGCCAACAGCCATGCATCCACAGAACCGGCAAAACACCCTCGCTTGCCCGGCCGCGCAACGAGCCAACAGCCATGCATCCACAGAACCGGCAAAACACCCTCGCTCGCCCGGCCGCGCAACGAGCCAACAGCCATGCATCCACAGAACCGGCAAAACACCCTCGCTCGCCCGGCGGCACAGCGCGCCAACAGCCATGCATCCACACGACCGAGACCCGGCCCCGCTCCTCGCCAAGTGTCACACCGTCGGCAAAGCACCCCACCCCGGCCCGACGACACAACGAACCAACAGCCATCCACCCGCACAAACCGGCAAAACACCCCCACTTGCCCGGCGGCGCAACGAGCCAACAGCCATGCGTCCACACGAACCGGCAAAACACCCTCGCTCGCCCGGCGGCACAGCGCGCCAACAGCCATGCATCCACACGAACGAGACCCCGGCCCGCTCATCGCCAACAGCCACACCTTCGGCAAAACACCCTGGCCCGGCAGCGCAACGAACCGACAGCCAGTCACCGGCGCGGTTGCGGCCGAACGCGACGCGGACGCACGATGCCACCGCGTCGCGTTCGTCGGACGTGCTAGCTCAGCGCGTGGTCCAAATCGCCGAGCAGATCCTCGACATCCTCCAGCCCCACCGAGATGCGCACGACGCCGTCGGACAGGCCGATGGTGGCGCGGCCCTCGGGGCCCATGGCGCGGTGGGTGGTGGTGGCGGGGTGGGTGATCAGGGTCTTGGAGTCACCGAGGTTGTTGGAGATATCGATGATGCGCAACCGGTTGAGCACCTCGAAGGCCTGCTTCTTCGCCTCGTGTTCCAGCGCGTTCAGCTCGAAGGTGACCACCGTGCCGCCGCCGCTCATCTGACTGGTCGCCAGCTCGTGTTGCGGATGCGACTCCAGATACGGATACCGCACCCACGAGACGGACTTATTGCCCTCCAGGAAGCGCGCGATACGCAGCGCGGATTCGGTCGAATGCCGCACCCGCAGCGGCATGGTCTCCAAACCCTTGAGCAGGGTCCACGCATTGAACGGGCTCAGCGCCGGACCGGTGTGGCGCATAAGGGTTTTCACCGGACCGTCGATGTAATCCTGCGGGCCGAGGATCGCGCCGCCGAGCACCCGGCCCTGACCGTCGATGTGCTTGGTGCCGGAATACACCAGCACATCCGCGCCGAGCTCGAAACCGCGTTGCAGCAGCGGGGTGGCAAAGACGTTGTCCAGCACCACCTTCGCACCCGCGGCATGGGCGAGTTCGCTCACCCGGCGCACATCGACCAACGTCTGCATCGGGTTGGCCGGCGTCTCGAAGAACACGGCCTGGGTCGGCACCGACAGCGCCTGCTCCCACTGGTCCAGATCATCGCCGTCGACGAAGACGGTCTCCACACCCCAGCGCGGCAGGATCTCGTTGCACACCACGAAGCATGAGCCGAAGAGGCTGCGCGCGGCCACGAGTCGATCGCCCGCACCCAGCAGCGCGCCGAGCGCGGTGAATACCGCCGACATACCGCTCGCGGTCGCGAAACAGGCCTCGGCGCCGTCGATCAGGCGCAGTCGCTCCTCGAACATGGCCACCGTCGGGTTGCCGTAGCGGGAGTAGACGAAATGTTCGATATCGCCGGTGAACGCGGCCTCGGCCGCCTCGGCGCTCTCATAGACGAAACCGGAGGACAGATACAGCGCCTCGGCGGTCTCCTCGAATCCGGAGCGGCGCAGGCCGCCGCGGACGCCGAGTGTCGCCGGGCCGACCCCCTCGGGCAGCGGTTTGTCGAACGCACCACCGGTGATCATGACTGCCGCCACGGCAGACCGAGTGCGCGCCAGCCGGAGCCGCCGCGGTGACCGAACTCGTCGATCGGGCCCTCGAAGCCCTCGAGCACGTTGTACGACGGTTCGATCCCGACACCCGTCGCGGCGACCGCGGCGCCGATGGAACGCTGCCCGGAGCGACACAGGAAGACGACGGGCGCCGCCGGGTCGCGACCCTCCAGCGCCGAGGTCAGCTGTGCGACGAACTCACCGTTGCGGGCGCCACTGCTGTCGACCCATTCGATCAGCACCGTCGGCCGATCGATCGAACTCGTATCGGGGACGCCGACGAAGCGCCATTCGGCCTCGGTCCGCACATCGACCAAAACGGCCTCGGGATTGTCGCGCAACAACTCCCACGCCTGCTGTGGGGTGATGTCACCGGCATATGTCATGCGATCCTCCTGTGAATCCACGCTTGCCGCACCTGGGTTTCGGTGCGCGGCCAGGTCGTCACCCGGAGCACCCCACCGCGGAGGAGGGTTGCCGACCAGCCAGCCGGGGCTTGACGCTGGTTCTCATGACCTGCGTCCGAGATTGCCTGGGCAGGGGCCGCCGTGTCAAACCCAGGTCAGCGCTGCGCCGGGTAATCAGTTGCAGACGATCCAGCGGTCGCCGGAGCGAACCAAATTCCACGTCGCCGCCGTCTCCCGGCCGTCGACCGCGATGGTGACGTTCGCCTTCGCCTTATCGCCGTCGACCATGGCGTTGTCAATGTTGGTGACCTTGATCGACTTTCCGGCCGCGGCGCCACCGAACTGGGCGGCCAGCGGCGACCTGCTCTCGTCGAATCCCTGGCAGGCCACCGCGGGCGGCGGCGTGCTGTCGGTGGTGCCCCTGGCCTCCGCATAGCGATGCACCGCGGCCGCGATCTTGTCCGAATCTGTGACATTTTTCTCAGCGGGCGAGAGCACGGCGCCCAGCACGATGGCGACCAGGACGACGGCCGCGAATACCGCCGCCGCGATGAACGGCGCCATCGTGCGGCGATCGGTCTGGTCGACCTCGATCACCGGTTCCTCATCGGTGCCCTGCTGCTCTGTCATGGGTCGATCATCCCTGGTGGGCAGCGGTATCCGACAGGCGCCCCCGGACCAGGGCCAGACCTCGCACGGCGGCGGCGCGGCAATGATTCGATAGCCACCGCGACAGTGGGTACTCCGATAAGTGAGCCCGGGTGGCAACCATCCGGTTCACGCACCGCCCGCAGGGTGCGCCATGCGCCACCGATAGAATCGCGAGACTGCGGCCTGCTGTCATAGCCATATGCCAGCTCACCGACGTAGCGACTGTGCAGCCGCGAGCCGCCTGTCCGCATCGTCAGGTGCAACCAAAGAGGGTGCGCCAAGTTAGCCTAAGCTAAGACTGACGCCATTAATTGTTTCGACCATAAGGGTGCGCGTAAGAGATGACCGAACACAGTGCAGAGTCGACTAGCGGTGCGCACGGGCCCTCCGTGGTTACGCAGGCTGCCGCCTCCGGGCCTGACGCGCACACCGCCGGGACTCGCCCGCTTCGCATCGCGATCGTGGGCGCGGGACCGGCCGGTATCTACGCCGCCGACGCGTTGATGAAGTCCGATGCCGAAGTCAGCATCGACCTCTACGAGCGCATGCCCGCGCCGTTCGGTCTGATCCGCTACGGTGTCGCGCCCGACCATCCGCGCATCAAGGGCATCATCACCGCCCTGCACAAGGTGCTCGACAAGCCGCAGGTCCGCCTGCTCGGCAATATCGACTACGGCACCGATATCACCCTCGACGATCTGCGCACGTTCTATGACGCGGTGATCTTCTCCACCGGCGCCAACGCCGACCGCGCACTCGACATCCCCGGCATCGGTCTGGACGGCAGCTACGGCGCCGCGGACTTCGTGTCCTGGTACGACGGACATCCCGATGTGCCGCGCACCTGGCCGCTCGAGGCCGAAAAGGTCGCCGTCCTCGGCGTCGGCAATGTCGCACTCGACGTCGCGCGCGTGCTCGCCAAGACCGGCGACGAACTGCTACCGACCGAAATCCCACCCAACGTCTACAACGGCCTCAAGGCGAACAAGGCCCTCGAGGTGCACGTCTTCGGCCGCCGCGGTCCCGCCCAAGCCAAGTTCACCCCGCTGGAACTGCGCGAACTCGACCACTCCCCGACCATCGAGGTCATCGTCGATCCCGAAGACATCGACTACGACGAGGGCTCCGAAGCCGCGCGTCGACACTCCAAGCAGGTCGACATGATCGCCAACACCCTCGAGCAGTGGGCCATCCGCGATGTCGGCAACCGCCCACACAAGCTGTTCCTGCACTTCTTCGAATCCCCCGCCGAGATCATCGGTGAGGACGGCAAGGTCGTCGGCCTGCGCACCGAGCGCACCCAGCTCGACGGCACCGGCAACGTCAAGGGCACCGGCGTCTTCAACGACTGGGACGTGCAGGCCATCTACCGCGCGGTCGGCTACCTGTCGCAGAACCTCACCAACCTGCCCTTCGACGATCAGGCCGGTGTGGTCCCCAACGAGGCCGGACGCGTCCTCGCCGACGAGGACGCCGACGGCGCCCAGCGCTACCTGCCCGCCACCTACGTCACCGGCTGGATCAAGCGCGGACCCGTCGGGCTCATCGGCCACACCAAGGGCGACGCCAACGAGACCGTGGCCTGCCTGCTCGACGACAGCGTGAACTTCACCCCCGCCGAGAAACCGCAACTGGACGCCGTCACCGAATTCCTCGAGAGCAAGGGCATCCCGTTCACCACCTGGCAGGGCTGGTACCGCCTCGACGCCCACGAACGCGCCCTCGGCGAGCCGGAGGGCCGCGAGCGCGTCAAGGTCGTCGAGCGCGAGGACATGCTGCGCGCCAGCGAACCGCACAAGGTCTAGTGCCGGTGTCACAGGGGGTGAGCGTCACCTCCTGTGGCACTCGACAATCCGACACGGCCGCGGCAGCGAAAGATCTGTCGGGTCTGCGGCAGCGGAAAATCCTTCACTGAGGCATTCTGTACAAGTGTTCGATGCCCATCTCCACATCTTCGACCCGCGGTTCCCGCTGGCCGAGAACGAGGGCTACCTGCCCGACCCGTTCACCATCGCCGATTACCGAAAGCGTATGTCGCGCTTCGACATCGGCGGCGGCGCCGTGGTCAGCGGATCCTTCCAAGGCAGCGATCAGACCTACCTGAAGGCGGCGCTCGCGGAACTGGGCGAGGGCTGGGTCGGCGTCACCGCATTGGACCCCGATGCCACCGACGCCGAGATCATCGAACTCGACCGCATCGGTGTGCGGGCACTGCGGTTCAACGTCAAGCGCGCGGCCGCCGATATCACCGCGATGACCCTGCTGGCGCTGCGGGCGCACGAGCTGGTCGGCTGGCATGTCGAGGTCTATATCGACGGCACCATGCTCACCTCACTGCAACCGGTGATCTCGAAACTGCCGGTGTTCTCCATCGACCACCTCGGCATGTCCGAGGAGGGCCTGCCCTACCTGCTCGATCTGGTCGATGGCGGCGCGCGGGTGAAGGCGACCGGCTTCGGGCGGGTGCACATGAATGTGGCCGATACGCTGCGCCGCATCCACGCGGTCAATCCCGAGGCGCTCATGTTCGGTACGGATCTGCCCGGCACCAGGGCGGGACGGCCCTTCGACGATTCCGACGTCGATCTGATCTGCGATGTGGTCGGCACCGATATGTTCAAGGTGCTCGAGGACAACGCACGGGCGTTCTATCGACTACCCGCCCGCGTACGCGATACTCCGTCCGATCCGGCGCCCACCCTGCCGATCCTGCGCACCGAACAGCCGACCCTGCCGCTGCGCCGCGATGAGATCCCGAAACTCGAAGCGGCGGATACGATTCCATTCCCCGCCATCGAGTGAGCACGACCCGGCCGACTCAGGTCACGATGGCACCGATGACCCACACCCCGGTCGCCAGCAGCGCGCCGAAGAGTTCGATGAGCATCGACAGGCCGACGCCCTCGAGGGCGTGAACCGTTGCCTGCCAGGCGGGTTGGTTTTCGCGGAGGCGGTGGAGTTCCGAAAGGTACACGCCCAGAACGAATCCGATGAACAACCCGACCACCGGGATGATGAAGAAGCCCACGATGCCCAGTACCGCGCCCACGACCAGCGCCCGATTGGAAACCCCCGCCTCCTTCATCTTCCGCCCCGGCCATGTGTACTTGATGATCCCGGAGAGCACCAGAAACGCGGTACTGATACCGAATACGACCCAAGCCGTCGCCCCACCGGTCACCACCGCCCAGACCACAATGGCCCCGAAGATCACTATGACCCCGGGCAGTATCGGAACGATGACCCCGACCACTCCGACCAGAATTACCAGGCCGACCACGACCTCACCCCAAGCTGACACTCCCGGTCCCTCCACTCTCCACGCCCAGTCACGCTGCCTGGATTCTCACCCACCCATCCCTTCCACGCACACGGAAGGTCTCGGCTGCTATTTGGGGGCTACGCCGGAGAGGAGGGTGGTGATGAGGCGGGTGGCTAGGATGTCGGGGTTGGTGGTGCCGTCCAGGGCGGGGGTGCCGTGGACGGTTTCGGTGATCAAGGCCAGGTAGACGCGGCGGACCCAGAGTAGGTCGGCGTCGGGGGCGATGAGGCCGTCGGATTGGGCGTGGGCCAGGGCGGCATCGCATTTCGCGAGGACGCGGGCCTGTAGGTCGGCTACCTCGGGGTCGGTTTCGTCGGCTCGGTCCAGTGCGTATGCGGCGCCGTATTTGATCTCGATGACATTGGCGGTGGCCTGGTGTAGGGCGACCATCGGGGGTGCGGTCTCGGGGCGGGCCGCGTCTACGGCGGCGTCGATGCGGCGCCACGCGTTGACCGCCATGGTGCGCAGCAGCTCTTCGCGGCTGGCGAAGCGGCGGTGCACGGTGGTTCGGGCGACTCCGGCGGCTTCGGCGATCTGTTCCAGCGTCGCATTGGGGTTTTCGCTCAGCACTCGCTCCGCGGCGTCGAGGATGGCGCGCACGGTGCGTTCGGCGTCGGCGCGCAGCGGGCGCGCGGATGTGGGCGGCATGGGCTCCTCTTCGCTGAGATCTTCTGGACATAGTACAGCTGACGAGCAGTTTCTCGATTAACTGCAACATGAGTGTTGCAGTTCTAGAAAATATGGCTACTCTTGTGTTGCATCCGATCGAAGGAGTTAGACATGACCCACTCGGGAAAAACCGCCCTCGTCACCGGCGCCTCGTCCGGTATCGGGGCCGAATTCGCCGCCCAGCTCGCGGCGCGCGGTGACAATCTGGTGCTGGTCGCCCGGTCGCTGGATCGCTTGGAATCCCTTGCCGCCGAATTGCGTAACCGACACGGCGTCCGAGTGGATGTCATCGGTCAGGACCTGACCGATGTGGACGCGGCCATCCGGATCGCGAATGAGCTTGCAGCCCGGGAACTTTCGATCGACGTCCTGATCAACAACGCCGGTTTCGGCAGCGCGGGCCGGTTCGAGGAACTCGCCGCCGATGGTGAACACGACCAGCTGATGGTCAATGTCGTTGCACTGGCCGGTCTTACGCGCCGGTTGGTCCCGGGCATGCTCGAACGCGGCAGCGGCGAGATCGTCAATGTCGCCTCGATCGCCGCCTTCCAGCCCTCGCCGTACTTCGCAACCTACGCCGCGGGGAAGGCCTTCGTCCTCAACTTCAGCCTCTCCCTGTGGAGCGAATACAGCGATCGCGGTGTCAAGGTTCTCGCTTTGTGCCCGGGTCCGACGGAGACCCAGTTCTTCGACGTGGTGGGCACCCGCAAGGCCGCGATCGGCCCGTCCATGGACAGCGCGGCGCACGTCGTCCGCTCGGCCCTGCGTGCCCTCGAACGCAACAGGGGCTATGTGGTCCCCGGTGCGGGAAACTTCGCCTCCGCGCACCTGATGCCGCGCCGCCCGCGTACGCTCGTCGCCCGAATCGCCAAGCTGGTGACCCGCGGCGTGGCCGACGCGGCCGAGCAGGGTTCGGTGCGCACAGCGGCGTGAGGCCGGCCGGAGCCGAGAGCGTGCCGATGTGTGGGAACCGACGTCACCGAATCCCCGATGCTGGGGCAAGATCGAAGGATGGGCCCGACTACGGGACCTCGCGTCCCCACCAGCATCGCCGACTTCCGCGCATCGGCCTGCGCCCGGCTGGACGGGTATCCACACACCGAGGTCCCGGACGCACCGGGCCTGCGCCGCGCCGCGGTCCTGCTGTGTGTGGTCGATGAACCGGACGGCCCGTTGTCGGTGATCGTCATCAAGCGGGCATATCGCGGGCGCAATGCCGGACAGTGGGGATTGCCGGGTGGGCGGGTCGATGCGGGCGAAACCACCGAACAGGCGGCGATTCGTGAGCTGCACGAAGAGCTCGGCCTGACCGCCACCCCGGCCGACATCCTCGGCAGACTCGACGACTTTCCGGCCACGTCCGGTTTCGTGATCACCCCGATCGTCGCGGCCCTCGACGACGCGGGCGAGCTGCGGCCCAGTCCGGCGGAGGTCCACTCGGTGCATCTCGTGGATCTCGCCCGGCTGGTCGCCGACGATGTCCCGCACTGGGTGTCCCCGAAAGACGCTGCTCTGCGCGCCGACGCGCCATCGACCACCCTCGAAGGCCTCGGCATGCTGCAGATGCGCCTCGGCGAGAATATGACCATCCACGCGCCGACCGGCGCGATGCTCTGGCAGTTCCGCGAGGTCGTCCTACTCGGCCGGGACGCCACCGAAGCCCGCATTGCCCATTTCGCCCAACCGGAGTGGACCCGCCATTAGGAGCACTGCACGTTCGGGGCCGGGATACCGCCACAGACCGGCGACCTCGGCGAGCCGGTCGGCGAATGAAACGCAATAGCCTGATCCGGCAGACTCGCGCCATGCAGACGCACCAGACCATCACCGACACCGTCGAGTCCCACCTCGCACTCGCCGATGTCGATGCCCCGGGCCTGGTGGAAGGCCTCTACTTGGAAGGGTCGGCCGCTCTCGGAGACTTCCAGTCCCAGGATTGTGAAGAGACAGCGGTGTAGCCCGAATCCAGGAGTGGCACTTGATGTCTGATGTGACGTGCCGATACTGCTGCGGCGACCGAGCGTCGGGGGGAAGGCCTCCGCGGTGGATGCGGAGCTGGTGGAGCGGGCCCGCGCCAACGGCCGGTAGGCGACCGGCAGGCTTCAGATTCGGATGGGCGACTGCACTGCGGCCACGGCTTCTCGCGCGGCATGCACGGCACTATTGATGGAGATCTCACCCCGCATGCCGGGGGCGGCGACCATGTCGCCGGCGAGGTAGACATTGTCGCCTCGAGCTATGGCGGGCCGGTCACGCCAGGTCTGTCCGGGCAGGTCGACGGCGCCGGTGCGGCCGTTGGCGGTCGCGGTGCGGGTGAATTTCGTGCGGTCACGCCAGCCGGGAACCACGAGGTTTGCAAAATCCTGCAGCCGTGTGTGCGCATCGGCATTGGCTTCGCCTGTGCGGATGGGCATTTGGAGTTGGAACAGCGACTCACCCGGCGGGGCGATGGTGTCGTCCTGCATGGTGTAGCTCTCGTGAAAACCTCCTTCGTCGAGGTCGAATACCAGATTGCGATCGGATTTGCCTGTGGTGACGGCAATATCGAGGAGGGCGCAGTGGCCGCTGGTCCAGGTGAGGGAGTCGTCGCCTAGCAGCCTCCGGGCCGCGGGCAGGTTGGTCGCGACGATTACCGGCCCGTGGGTGGGGAGCTGATCGATCCGTGACCCGGTTTCGATACCGACACCGAGTTCGGTTGCGCGCGTTTCCATCCGATCGATGACCCGCTGCCACCCGCCGCGCACCCACCGGATGGACGGGATCCGTACCCCGAACACGCGCTGGAACAGATCCCAGACGAATGCCGCCGACAGGCGCCCGGTATCGGCGTCGTAGGTGGTCGCGCTGATTGCATTGGCAACCCGGTCGGCGGTGTCGGCACTCCACCGTTCCGATGCCCAGTCGCGGAAGCTCCGGTCGACCGGCGCGACGAGTCGGGGATGCGGTTGGGCGCGCAACATTGCCAGCGGGGGCAGCCGCAGGAGCCGGCCGTCGACACGGAACCCGATGCGTGCGGCGTCGGCGACCGACGGCCAGCCCAGATCGTCGATGAATCCGCGCGTTTTCAGCCAGGTGTAGTGCGGGCCGTCGGCATAGAACACGTGCCCACCGCCGTGGGCGACACACGGTGCCGCCTTGGCGCGGCCCCGCCCACCGAGGGTGTGATGTGCCTCGTACAGCTGGACCGGGACGCCGGTCTCGGCGCACGCGATGGCCGCCGTCAACCCCGCCAAGCCGCCCCCGATCACGGTGATATGGGTTTTCATGTGGTGCTCCCTTCGAAGAGGCCGATGCACCTTGGACGGACCACCGTCGCGGAACGTGACGGGCGGGAGCCATGACACGAGTCACAGCTTGCAGGCCAACGACTCCGGAGCAGCTCAGCGCGCCTGAAACGGCGCAGGCCCCGGTAGAAACCGGGGCCTGTCGGCGTGGGAGGAACTGTGGGCTTGCCCGCGTCAGCGGTGAATCATCAATCCGCCCAAATGGATTCGATCGGCGTCGCCTCGCTGGGCGGCGGGGTGGGTGTGCCGGCCGGCGTGCGCGAGAAACGTGGGGCAGGGGCGTGCTGGACGACGCCGTCGATCTCGATGAGTCCGGTGCGGGCGGCGATGTGCGGATTCTGTTCGGCCTCGGTGAAGGTCAGCACCGGTGTCGTGCAGGCGTCGGTGCCGTCGAAGATCGCGGCCCACTCGTCGCGGGTCTTGGTCTTGAACTTCTCTGTGAACAGTTTTTTGAGCTGATCCTGACCGTTCGGGTCGATCTGCATCGGCAGGCCCTCGGGGTCGATCTCCAAGCCCTGCAACAGTTCCGCGTAGAACTGCGGTTCGATCGCGCCGACCGCCATGTACTTGCCGTCGGAGGTTTCGTAGGTGTCGTAGAAGGCCATACCGGTGTCGAGCAGGTTGGTGCCGCGCTCATCGGACCACAGGCCCATACCGCGCATGCCCCAGATCATGTGCGACAGGGCGAGCGCCCCATCGATCATCGCCGAGTCGATGACCTGGCCCCTGCCGGAGCTCTGCCGCTCGACCAGCGCCGCGAGAATGCCGAAGACCAGGAACATCGAGCCGCCACCGAAGTCGCCGACCATATTCAGCGGCGGCACCGGCCGCTCACCCTTGCGCCCGATCGCGTGCAGCACACCGGTCAGCGAGATGTAGTTGATGTCGTGTCCGGCGCGATCGGCCAGCGGTCCGTGCTGGCCCCAGCCGGTCATCCGGCCGTAGACCAGACGCGGGTTGCGCGCGAGCACGGCATCCGGACCCAGGCCCATGCGCTCGGTGACGCCTGGGCGGAAGCCCTCGATCAGCACATCGGCCTTCTCGGCGAGTGCGAGCACCTTCTCGATATCCGCCGGATCCTTCAGATTCGCCTCGACGATGGTGCGCCCGCGCCACTGCGGCCGCTCCATGAAACCGGGCAGCATGCCCGGCCGCTGTACCCGAACCACATCGGCGCCGAGATCGGCGAGCAGCAGTGCCGCATGCGGCCCCGGACCGATCCCGGCCAGCTCGATGACCTTGATGCCCGCAAGCGGCCCCTGCTTGGTGGCGGTGGATGATGTACTCACGCCCTACCTCGGTTCGTCGTTGACCCAGCGCACCGCCGAAACGGTGCTCCCCGGGAGCCACCCCCGGGCTGTATTGACAGTACGACAATAAGCCGCGAACCAACCATACGAGCACCGAGGCTCACGCATATCCAGTTGTCATCGCGCATACCGCACAGCCTGTGCGAGGTCGTGACTCACTGTGCGGTAGCACAACCGGCGTGCCAACGAGCCGGGCAGGGTTCAGTAGCAGGTGAGGGGTTGGAGGGGGTCGGCGGCGCGGGGGGTGAGGGCTTCGTAGGCGGCGGCTATGGATTTGACGGCTAGGCGGAGTTCGGGTTCGGGGTGGGTGAAGGGGAGGCGGAGGAAGCGTTCGAAGGCGCCCTGGACGCCGAATCTCGGTCCGGCGGCGAGTAATACGCCGTGGTTGGGGGCGGTGGCGGCGAGGGCGGTCGAGACGGGGGCCGGCAGTTGCGCCCAGACGGACATGCCGCCGTCGCCGACGATCGCGCGCCAGTCCGGGAGTTCCTCGGCCAAGGCGGTGAGCAGGGCCGCGCGCTGGGAGTGGAGTTGGTCGCGGCGGCGGGTGAGGATCGTGTCGGCGTGCTCGAGCAGGTGGATGGTGGCGAGCTGGTCCATGACAGGGGTGCCGAGGTCGACGGTGGAGCGGATGCCGAGCAGTTTCGCGATCAACGATTGGCCGGTGCGGATCCAGCCGACGCGCAGACCGCCCCAGAAGGATTTCGAGGCCGAACCGATGGTGATGATCTCGGAGCCCTTCGCGAAGGCCGCGACCGGGGGTGGGGCGGTCCGGTCGGTCAGGCTCAGGTCCACCATCGACTCGTCGATCACCACGGTCATCCGGGTTTCGCGGGCAATGGCGGCCAGTTCGGCGCGGCCGTCGGCGTCGAGCAGCAGGCCGGTCGGATTGTTGAAGTCCGGCACCAGGTAGGCCAGCGTTGCCGCGGTTTGTCTTGCGGCGCTTCGGATTCCGTCGAGATCCCAGCCGGATTCCGGGGTTTCCGGACGCAGCGGTACCGGCACCGGCCGGGCGCCGACGTCCCGGATCGCCTCGATGGCATTGGGATAGGTCGGATGGTCGATGAGCACCCGGGCCGCCGGTGCGGTGAGCACATTGAGCAGCAGGCGCAGGCCGTGCTGGGCGCCGAGGGTGACCAGGATCTGGTCCGGTTCGGTGGGCAGGCCACGCTCGGTGTAGCGGCGGGCCAGCGCCTCGCGCAGTGCGAGCACACCGACGGGGTCCATGCCGTGCGTGCCGAGATAGGCCGGAATACCTTGCAGCGCATCGGAGTACGCATCCTGCATCTCCATGGGCGCGGCCATCGCGGCATAGGTCATATCGATGGTCGGCAGTTCCGGCTGAGACATCATCGCCAGGATGCTGCGGGCGGGTTTGGTGCCGTCGTGCTGCACGTCGCGCGGGAGGGCGACGGTGCTGCGCGAGCCCTGGCGGCTGATCAGATAGCCGTGTTCGCGCAGCAGGCTGTAGGTCGAGGTGATGGTGGTGCGACTGACGCCGAGGGTGGCGGCGAGGTCGCGCTCACTGGGCAGGGCGACCCCGAGCGGGGCGCGACCGTCGTGGATGAGCAGACGAATGCCTTCGGCGAGGGCCAGATAGGCCGGACGCGTCGACCGACGCTCGCCCGATTCACCGTTCTCATCCGCATGGCGCCAGTACCCCAGATCGCGGGCCAGGCTGGCGGCACCGATCACTCTCGTCGACATAAAGTCCAGTATTAGCGAAGTGGATATTTAATGGCAAGGCCAGTGCGCGCACGCTGTTCGTTATGAGCGCCCTCGCCACCGTCCTCGTCATCGCCTTCTTCGGCTATCTCGTGCACCGGTACGCGCCGAGACAGCCCGGTGCGGTATTCCGCCTCGAACGGTTCCACGCACCGGGACCGCTGACCGAATGGTCGCCCTCGTACTACGAAAACCAGCGCCAATACGCGGATCTCGCCGCGATCTACGGCCGCGGCGATGTACCGGATCCCGATGCGGTGGCGCTGACGCGCCCCGTGCGCACCGCGCGGCGGACGATCTCGAACCCGAGCTGCGCGGCGACAAAACCGACCGTCGGCGGATTCCAGGCCAGTTTTTAGAAACTGGACTGGACTGCTCGAAGATGTCGGACCCCGCGTGCACACTGACCGTATGAGTGCTTCCGCGCGCCCGGTCACCGGGTCGGCGCTGTTCGACACCGCGATCGGCCCCTGCGCGATCGCCTGGACCGATGATGCGGTATTCCGGTTCCGGTTGCCGGAGGCGACCCCCGCCGCGACGCGGGCCAGGATCATGCGGCCGAGCAGCTGGATTCCGGACGCCGACGAAATCCCCGAGGCCGCGCCCACCGGCCCGATCGCCGACGCCATCGCACACATCCAGGCACATCTCGCCGGAGACCTCGACGATCTGCGCTGGATTCCGGTGACCACCAAGGGAATTCCGGAATTCCACCGCGCCGTCTACAAGGTGACCCGCGCCATCGATCCGGGCCACACCCTCAGCTACGGCCAGGTTGCCGACCGCATCGGCGTCCCCGGCGCGGCCCAGGCCGTCGGACAAGCCTTGGGCCGCAACCCGATCCCCCTGATCATCCCGTGCCATCGAGTCCTCGCCGCCGACCACACCCTCAACGGCTTCTCCGCCCCCGGCGGCATCACCACCAAACAGCGCCTACTGGAAATCGAACGCACCCCGGGCTTCGGCGAACCCACCCTGTTCTGACCACAGCTCGACCCTTGTCCGGATGTCTTCGCCTGGCGGCCCGCCGCCGCGGCCGTGCTGATCGCCGTCTGCCCGATTGTCGAGTTGGAGTTCTTCTACTCTGTGCGGTCTGCCGCCGACCGGGACCGGACCGTCGGGGACATTCGAGTGGTGTTCGGTTGGGAACCCATCGATGATGGGGCCTTCGCCCGCGCCTGGGAGGTCCAGGGAGCTCACCAAGCGGGCGCAACATCGCAGCGCAGGCCCCGTCTCGTTATCGCCGCCACCGCGGAGCTACGCGGATCGACCCTGCTGCACAGAGATCGCGACTTCGAATGCATCGCAGCGGTCACCGGACAGCCGCAAGTGGCTGGGACCCCGCGACGCACGCCGATCGGGCATAGTCGGGACATGACCGACAACCGACCGCCGCTTGCCGTCGCACTCGATCTGGAACCGCATCCGGAGGGCGGGTGGTATCGGCAAACCTGGCGCAGTGCAGTGGAATTCACGCCGGAGGGCTATCCGGGGCCGCGGGCCAGCGCGACGGCGATCTACTTCTTACTGATGCCGGGCGAAAGGTCGGCGTTGCATACGGTGCGCTCGGACGAGCTGTGGCTGTGGCATCGAGGTGGGCCGCTGGTGCTCGACATCGGGGGCGAGGAGATCGTCCTCGGGCCCGATGTCGAGCGCGGGCAGGTGTTGCAGGCGGTGGTGCCGGGTGGGGTCGGTCAGGCCGCGCGTCCGGCTGGCGCCGAGTACGTCCTGGTGAGCTGCATTGTTTCGCCGGGATTCGACTTCGCCGACTTCACCCTCGACTGAATCAGTCGATGTCCAGCAGACCCTCGTCGACGGCCCATTTGATCGTCTTCTCCAGTTGCGCACAGGATTCCGGCCGCCCCGGGCCGTAGCCCTGCGCACTGAGCTTGGCGAAGACCGGGCAGCGCGCGGCCGGATTCTCCGTCCACTGCACCGAGGTCTGGTGCGACGAACTCTTGCGCACCAGCACCTCGCTCTGACATGACTGACACCGCAGCGGCGTCAGTCCCTCCTCCAGATAGCGCTGCTTGTCGACCACGGTCTGGGCCTGCACCGCGGCCCGCCGCGCCGGTTGGTCGGCGAAGTCGGGTGCTTTCGCCCAGGTCGGTGCCATCAGACTCCCGCTTCCGCTTCCCGCTTGCGCCGCAGATTTTCGGCGACCTCGGCCTCCCACGCCTCATTCGCCTTGGTGGTATCCACCTCGAACTCGAAGCGCTGGGTCATCTTCTCGGTCACATCGGCCAGGTCGACATAGAACTGGTCGTACCAGCGACGCAGCTGATAGACCGGCCCGTCCTCCTCGCAGAGCAGCGGATTTTCGACCTTGGACTTGTGCTTCCAGATCTCCACATCCTGCAGGAAGCCGACGCTGATGCCTTCGGTCATCTTCGCGGCCAGCTTGTCGGCCATCTCACCGTCGACGCCCTTCGGCTTCTCCAGCGAAACACCCCACTGCAGGACGAACGAATCCTGAGTGACCGGGTAGTGGCAGTTGATCAGGACGCTCTTGACCTCGTATCCGCTGTAGATATTGATCAGCGGATTGATCATGTACGACGGCCCGAAGTACGACGCCTCCGACTTCAGCAGCGTGTCGCCGCCATACTTGGAGGCCATGCCGATATCGGGACGACCCTTGGTCTCCAGGAACTGGGTGGCGATATGCCCCTCGAAAACGTTCTTGAAGTACGTCGGGAATGCGAAGTGGATGTAGAAGAAGTGGGCCATATCCACCACGTTGTCGATGATCTCGCGGCAGTTCGCGCCCTCGATCAACAGCGAGTTCCAGGTCCACTCGGTCCACCCGCTGTCGAGCTGTTCGCTCGGGTTGCCATCCGCGTCGGTGTACGGGCCGACGATGTGCGGAATGGTCACCTCGGGCGGGGGCTGGCTGCCCTCGACATCGTGCCAGACGAACAGCTGTCCGTTGCGCTCGAGCGTGGTCCACTTGCGGGTCCGCGCCAGCGGCGGCACGCGCCGCGCGTACGGGATCGCCGTGCATTTACCGTTGGTCCCCGACCAGCGCCAGTCATGGAACGGGCAGGCGATATCGCCGTTCTTGACCTCACCCATGCTCAGGTCGCCGCCCATATGCCTGCAGTAGGCGTCCAGCACCCGGAGTTCGTCATTGCTGTCGACCCAGACGACGAGCTTGGTGCCGAACACCTCGACCGCGTGTGGCTTGCCGTCGCGGAACGTCTTCGCCAAACCGAGGCAATGCCATCCCCGCGCATAGCGGGTGGGTGCGGAGCCCACATCGAGCTCACGGGGCTTACCCACCCCGTCGGCTCCGCCGACTGCCGTCCCCCTTCCCTTCGCACCGCTCCCCTGTGGGGTAACTGCCATCGCGATTCCTCCTCCTTCTGTACTAGAACACGTTACAAAAATGTCGCGTTCCACGCCAGCGATTCGGTCGACCACCTGCGAATCGGCGGCGAACGCCCCCGATGGTCACCCGTTCTCGACAGAAATAAGAACCTGTTCTAGTCTCAGAGGCAAATGAGTACCGGTTACCAATCCGACCAGGCAGGAGCGGGTCCCGCGATGACGCAAGAAGTGACCGAACGGGTCGAAGCACTGTTGCCGACGCTGCGCGAGCGCGCGCAGGAGGCCGAGGACCTGCGGCGCATCCCCGACGAATCAATGAAGGCACTGCAGGAGACCGGATTCTTCCGGCTGCTCCAGCCCAAGCAGTGGGGCGGACACGCGGCCGACCCGGTCGTCTTCTACGACACCGTCCGCAAGCTCGCCAGCGCATGCGGCTCCACCGGCTGGGTGGCCGGCATCGTCGGCGTGCACAACTGGCATCTCGCACTGTTCTCCCAGCAGGCGCAGGAGGATGTCTGGGGCGAGGACGACGAGGTGCGCATTTCCTCGTCGTACGCTCCGATGGGTGCGGGCACCGTCGTCGACGGCGGCTACCTCGTGAAGGGCGCGTGGGCCTGGTCCTCGGGCTCGGATCACGCGACCTGGGCGGTGCTCGGCGGTCCGGTGATCAAGGACGGCAAGCCGGTGGACTTCGGCAGCTTCCTGATCCCGCGGACCGACTACCGCATCGATGACGTGTGGAACGTCGTCGGCCTGCGCGGCACCGGCTCCAATACCGTTGTGGTGGAAGACGTTTTCGTGCCATCGCATCGGTTCCTCAGCTTCCGCGCGATGAGCGAGCTGAAATCCCCCGGCCTGGAACAGAACACCGATCCGGTGTACAAGATGCCTTGGGGCACCATCCATCCCACCACCATCTCCGCGCCGATCGTCGGCATGGCCTACGGTGCGTACGCCGCCCATGTCGAGCACCAGGGCAAGCGGGTGCGCGCGGCCTATGCGGGTGAGAAGGCCAAGGACGATCCGTTCACCAAGGTGCGCGTGGCCGAGGCCTCCAGCGATATCGACGCGGCCTGGCGTCAGCTGTCGGGCAATGTCGCCGATGAATACGCACTGCTGGTGGCGGGCAAGGAGATTCCGTTCGACCTGCGGGTGCGGGCCCGCCGCGACCAGGTGCGCGCCACCGGCCGGGCGATCGCATCCATCGACAAGCTCTTCGAGGCATCCGGTGCCACCGCGCTCGCGAACGGCACTCCGCTGCAGCGCTTCTGGCGGGACGCGCACGCCGGTCGGGTGCACGCGGCCAACGATCCCGAGCGCGCCTACGTCATGTACGGCACGCACGAGTTCGGGCTCCCCGTTACCGACGGCATGGTTTAGCTGTGACCGAGCGCAGCGAGGGCACCATCGACACAGCACCACCGGTCGCAGCGGAACCGAGCGCCAGCGAGGTGCAGCTGTGACCGAGCGCAGCGAGGGCACCATGGACACAGCACCACCGGGACCGAGCGCCAGCGAGGTACCGCTGTGACCGCGACTGCCGAGCTGACCTACGCTTCGACCTCGCGGTACGCGCAGGTGCGGCCCGAGCTGCGCCTGCACTACCACGAGGCCGGGGTCGGCAATGGCCCGACGATCGTGCTGCTGCACGGCGGCGGGCCCGGTGCCTCCTCGTGGTCGAACTTCGCCCGCAATATCGCGGAACTCGCGCGCGAGTTTCACGTACTCGCCGTGGATCAGCCGGGCTTCGGACGCTCGGATAAGCCGACCGATCATCCGCAGTACTTCGTGCACAGCGCCTCGGCGCTGCGGGCTCTGCTCGATGCCCTGGATATCACCGGACGGGTGCACCTGCTGGGCAATTCGCTCGGCGGCGGTACCGCGGTGCGGTTCGCGCTGGACTACCCGGATCGGGCCGGCAAACTGGTGCTGATGGGTCCGGGCGGGTTGAGCCTCAATCTGTTCGCGCCGGACCCGACCGAGGGCGTCAAGCAGTTCGCGAAGTTCAACTACGAGCCGACCAGGGAAAACCTGGAGGCGTTCCTGCGGATCATGGTCTTCGATCAGTCGCTGATCACCGATGAGCTGATCGAGGAGCGCTTCGCCTCGGTGAGCACACCCGAGGCACTGGCCGCGACCAGGGCGATGGGAAAGTCGTTCGCCGGATCCGATTTCGAGCAGGGCATGATCTGGCGCGAGGCCCATAGGCTGCGTCAGCCGGTGCTGCTGATCTGGGGCCGGGAGGATCGGGTGAATCCGCTCGATGGCGCACTGGTCGCGACGAAGATGATTCCACGGGTGCAGCTGCACGTATTCGGTGCTTGCGGACACTGGGCCCAGCTGGAAAAGTTCGATGAATTCAACCGGCTGGCAACGGATTTCCTTGCCGGTGCGAAGGAGAAGTGATGAGCATTCGATCACTGGCGTATCTGCGCATCGAGGCCACCGATATGGCGGCCTGGCGCGAATACGGCCTCAAGGTGCTCGGCATGGTCGAGGGCAAGGGCGGCGATCCGGAGGCGCTGTACCTGCGCATGGACGACTTCCCGGCACGCCTGGTCATCGTGCCCGGCGATAAGGACCGGCTGCAGGTCTCCGGCTGGGAGACCGCCAATGCCGCTGATCTGCAGGACATCCGGGACCGGCTGGACGCGGCCGGGGTGCCGTTCAAGGAGGGCACCGCGCAGGAGAAGGCCGATCGGCGGGTCTACGACCTGATTTCGTTCGAGGATCCCTCCGGCAACACTCTGGAGGCGTTTCACGGTGCGGCACTGGAACATCGGCGCGTGGTCAGCCCGTACGGGCACCGGTTCGTCACGGGCGAGCAGGGACTCGGCCATGTGGTGCTCAGCACCAAGGACGACGCGGCGGCGCTGACCTTCTACCGCGATGTGCTCGGCTTCCGTTTGCGTGACTCGATGCGGCTGCCACCGCAGATGGTCGGACGTCCCGCCGACGGCGAACCGGCCTGGCTGCGCTTCTTCGGCTGCAATCCGCGGCACCACTCGCTGGCCTTCCTGCCCATGCCGACCCCGAGCGGCATCGTGCACCTCATGCTCGAGGTGGAGGGTTCCGACGATGTCGGACTCTGCCTGGATCGCGCGCTGCGCAAGAAGGTGAAGATGTCGGCGACGCTCGGCAGGCACGTCAACGACAAGATGCTGTCGTTCTATATGAAGACACCTGGCGGATTCGATGTCGAATTCGGCTGTGAAGGTTTGGAAGTCGATGACGACGACTGGATCGCCAGGGAATCGACCGCGGTCAGCCTGTGGGGTCACGACTTCACGGTCGGACAGCGGCAGCAGTAATCGGTGACAGGGCCAGCGACCAGACCGGCGGGAAGACCATGACAATCGACGAATACCCCGCGATCGACGGACGGCAGTTCCGAAATGTATTGGGGCAGTTCTGCACCGGCATCACGGTGATCACCACCTTCGATGCCGACAGCGCCCCGATCGGCTTCGCCTGCCAATCCTTCGCCGCCCTGTCCCTCGAGCCACCCCTGGTCCTGTTCTGCCCCACCAAGACCTCCCGGTCCTGGGCGGCCATCGAACAGTCCGGCCGCTTCTGTGTGAACGTCCTGGCCGAAGAGCAGCAGCAACTGTGCGCCCGATTCGGTTCCCGCGAACCCGATAAATTCGCCGAAACCAGCTGGCACACCTCGGAACTGGAGCTCCCGCTCCTGGACGACGCCCTGGCCACCATCCAGTGCACGGTGGACAGCGTCGTCGACGGCGGCGATCACTACATAGTGATCGGCCGAGTGCTGGCCCTGTCGGAGTCGACCAGCTCCGGCAGGCCGCTGTTGTTCTACCGCGGCCAATACACCGCGATCGAACCGGAGAAGACCGTCCCCGCCCCCTGGCGCCACGACCTGGAGCATTTCCTCACCACCACAACGTTGGACACCTGGCTCTAGCGCGACTTCACCTTGGGCCAGAATCCCGCGCTCGTGGGCTCCGACACTTCGCCGACTCCACAGCGTCGGCCGATGTCGCGCCGACCGCGACGGGGCACGCATGCCCAATGGTGACGAATTGTTGACGACCGAGCGCAAGCCGTCGAATTGCCTTCGCGCTCTGAGTCATTCGTACGCAGGCGGCCCGGTGGCCCGACCCGAAGTAGCTCGGGTCGGACCACCGGCGCATTGGTGGTCAGGTTGTGGACCGGGTGCTGCGGAAGGTGAGGGCGACTGCGAAGGTCAGGGCGGCGATGCCCACTGCGGCGGCGAAGGCGGTGGTGATGCCGCTGACCAGGGCGTGCTGTGCCGAACCTCCGGCATTGCGGGAGGCGGTGCCGAAGACGGTGACCAGGATGGCGAGGCCGAGGGAGGAGCCGGTCTGCTGGAGGGTTTGTAGTGCGCCGCCCGCGGCGCCGGCTTCGGCCGGCGGCACGCTCGACATGATGATCACATTGAGCGGTGAGAAGGCAAGGCCGATACCGCATCCCATCAGGATCATGGCGATGAACAGCAGCGGGAAGTAGCCGCTGTCGACCGTCAGCCGGGTCAGCAGGGCCAGACCGGCCGCCATCGACATCGTGCCGATCACCGTCACCGGTTTCGGACCGAAGCGCGGCAGCAACCGCGGGATCAGCCGGATCATGGTGAACATCAGCAGTGCGGTCGGCATGAAGGCGAAACCGGTTGCCAGCGCGGACAATCCGCGCACTTCCTGCAGGTACTGGGTGAGGAAGAAGAACATCGACATACCGGCCATCGGGCCCAGGAACATATTGGTATAGGCAGCGGCGCGATTGCGGTCGAGGAACAGCCGCAATGGCAGCAGAGGCTGGGCCGTGCGCGCCTCGATGGTCAGGAAGGCGGCGATCGATGCGGCGCCGACCGCCAGCCAGATAACCGTCCCCGCATCGCCCCAGCCGTGTGACGCGGCGCTGATGAAGCCGTAGACCAGTGCGGCGACGCCGCCGGTCGCGGTCACGGCGCCGGGCAGGTCGAGGCGCGCGGGCTGGCGCGCGACGACCGGCAGATAACGCAGCGCGAGCACCACGACGGCCAGGCCGAAGGGCACATTGATGAACAGCGCGGAGCGCCAGCTCAGCCATTCGGTCAGCAGTCCGCCGACAATGAGGCCGATCGCGAAGCCCGCGCTGGACATGCCGGAAAACAGTGCGAGCACCCGCATCCTGGCCTTGGGTTCGCTGAATGTGGTGGTCAGCAGCGCGAGGGTGCTCGGCCCCGCCATGGCACCGCCGATGCCCTGTACGACACGGGCGATGAGCAGCCAGGTCGCCGATGGCGCCAGCCCGCCCGCCAGCGAGGCGAGTGTGAACAGTGCCGTACCGGCGATGAACAGGTTGCGGCGGCCGAACAGGTCACCGGCGCGGCCGCCGAGCAGCAGCAGCCCGCCGAAGACGAGGGTGTAGGCATTCATCACCCACGACAGATTCGTCGCGGTGAAGTGCAGGTCGGTGCGGATGCGCGGCAGCGCCACATTCATCACCGTGATGTCGAGGATGATCATCAATTGGCAGGTCAGCAGGGTGACCAGCACGATGCCGGAGCGGAGCCGACCGGCGGTGGGGGTGGCGGACGCACGGGTGTCCGCGGAGAGGGTGGTGGACAAAGAACGCTCCATCGCATGAGATTCAAACGGAGGGAGCCTCCGTTTCCGATGGAGCTATCATATGGAGGGTTCCTCCAGTTACGCAACTCTATCTGGAGGGTCCTTCCGTTTTCCACTGGAGGGAATATGGCAGCACCGTCGACCGGACGGCCGATGCGCGCGGACGCCCGGCGCAACTACGAGCGGATCGTGACGACCGCTCAGGAGGCGTTCGCCGAACAAGGCCCCGAGGCGCCGCTGGAAGAGATCGCGCGCCGCGCCGGTGTCGGCATCGGCACGCTCTACCGGCACTTTCCGAACCGCGAGGTGCTGGTCGAGGCCGTATACCGTTCCAGCATCGAACAATTGAGTGCCCGCGCCCACGAACTGCTCGAAACCCACTCGGCTGACCAGGCTTTCGAGCAGTGGCTGCGCGAACAGGTGCAATGGGTGATGGACAACCGCAGCCTCGCCACCACCCTGAAGGCCGGAATGGACAAGGGCTCACCGACCTTCCAGCTGTGCCGGGCCATGATCACCGATGCGGCGGGCGCACTCCTGCAGGCGGCACAGGACGCTGGCGCGATCCGTCGCGATATCGAACCGCGCGATCTGCTCAGATTCGGCCATGGCATCGGAATAGCGTGCGAAACGGTGCCCGAAGCCGCCGGCCGGATGATCACCGTGACGCTCGACGGTCTGCGCGCGTCGGACGGGACCGACTGACCGGAGGAAAGCCGAGGTGTCGATCCCCATCCCATTCGCATGGGACCATCCGTTTTCAAGACGGTGACGGACGCCGGTCCGCATGACTTTCCGAGTGAGCATCCAAAAGGACGGAGCTCTACCAACTGAGCTACAGGCGCATAGCGACCTCGACGGGAATCGAACCCGCGTAGTTCTGATCGACAATCAGAGTGCTCGACCAACAGAGCACGAGGCCATCGTGGTTTCTGAAGGATTCGAACCTTCGACACCTCGGGCTTCAACCGAGTGCTCTGCCAACTGAGCTGAGAAACCGTGGAGTTCACACTCCTGGGTGGTGGAAAAATTAGCGAGTGACGCAGATCGGAATCGAACCGACGTGGTCCCTGAATGAAAGTCAGGTTGCCCATACCAACAGAGCAACTGCGCCGCAGTGGGGACGGTAGGGATCGAACCCACCTGCCGAAGCATCTGATTTACAGTCGGGGTGAGCCACCAGGCTCATCGTCCCCAGCGTGAAATACGCTATCGTTGTTCAGTTTTCGAAGGTCATCTCTTTGCGCAGATGCGGCGACTTGCCGCGAAATAAAGAAGGGCCGCTCCCCGGCAGCTGCCCGGTGCGACCCATTGCGACACAAGAAAAGCTGTGTCACGGATCGCTCACGGTGCTGCTATCGGAAAAGCCATAGGACGAAAACTCCTGCGCGGACTCACTTTTCAAGGCAGCATCGAAAGAGCGCGCACGCCCTTCGAATTTCGCCTTGGTGGTCATTGCCGGATCCTCTCCCTGAACTCGTTGTATCCACGGTAAGCACGCCCGCACGCGATCGCAACCGAATTATCGGATGGGTCCGCAGTCAGCTGGTGTGCGACGTACACGTGGCGGCATCCGGCAATTCTTCTGCCAGGAAGACGGTTTGGGCCATCATCTTGAAGCCGGACATCTGTTCGCGGAAGACCTCGATGGACTCCTCCGGATGCACCGAATCGATCACCGCGTGCGGGCCGATGGCATTGAACTGGTGGCTGACACCGCGCGGAATCTGCATATCGACGAAGGAGCAGGGCGGGACGATCAGGTTGTATCTGGTGCGGTGCAGGCCGGGCGGTGTATCCGGTAGTTCGTCCTCGAATTCGCTCGGCACGAAGGGCGTAACGCCGACAACATTGGTCACCCGGAACGGCGAGAGGCTGCTCACCCGAATGTGGGTGTCGGGGCCGGTCATCATCCGAACGAAGCGCAGGCCGGTGTGCAAATGCATGCGCGAGCAGATGCCGCGTTCGGCGGCATTGTAGAAATCCATGAGGTAGCGGTCGGCGAAGAAGCCGTCGAAGGGGGTTTCGATCATGTAGACATCGCCCTCCTCGAAGGTCTGGGATCGGATGATGCCATCCGCGTCGGGTGCGGTGGCGGCACGACTCGCCTTGGCATTCCGGACTATCTGCGCGAACGCTTGGACCACCACCGCGGCGACCTCGGCCGGAAATTGCGCGACGGGCGTGACGACATTGCGTCCCGCATCCTGGAATTCGGCGAGGTCGTGGATCTCGTTCTCATCGTCTGCGCGGTATTTGATTCGGGGATCGGACATGCGGCTCCTCGGTGCTACTCCAATGGACGAATGCGGGTCACGGCCCCACGTCGAAGGACCGCAACCACAGCTCCAACGACAGCACCAGCCACAACTTGCCGCCCTGCCGCGGCAGCAGCGCGCCGTCACCGCGCAACCACGACCGGATGGTGTCCTCCCGGAACAGACCACGTGCCCGGGCGGACGAGCCGAGTAGCAGGTCGTTGCCGAGTTCGCGTAGCGGCCCGGAGAGCCACTGCTGCACCGGAACTCGCATCCCGCTCTTCGGACGGTCCACGATGGTGGCCGGAAGTAGATCTCGCACAGCCTGTTTGAGAATCCACTTCTCGCTGGTACCGGCCAGCTTGTAGCGGCCGGGCACGCGGAAGGCGTGGTCGATCACGGCGCGGTCGAACAGCGGCGCACGTCCCTCCAAACCGCTCGCGGCGGTGAGTCGTTCGACCTTGGTCAGAATGTGATGTGCGCCCTTGGTGCGCAGATTCGTATGCAATAGCTGGTTGAGCAGGCTGGTCATCCGGCCCTGGCGCAGGTATGGAGCGATCAGCTCGGTCAGCGGCGGTGCGTCGATGAGCGCGGTCAGCACATCGGGGCTCAGTAGCACCGGCAGGTCGCTGTAGCACTTGCGGTAGCTGTCCAGATAGGCAGCAGCCCTGGCATCGGCAGCCGGATCGTCACGGGACAACTCGAAGATCAGCATCGGCAGGTTCTTGGGACCGCCGAAGACCGGGTCGCCGCCCTCACCATTGAGCACCACTCGCATACCGTCCGCGGCAACGGCTTCGGCGAGCATCAGATTCGGTACCGTGAGCGGATCGCCGACCGGGCAGTCCAGCAGCGATACCGTCTGCGCCAGTCGCGATGCGACCGTCGTACCGGGGACGGTGAGTACCCGATGTTCGGTATTGCAGTGCGTGGCAACGAGTCCGGAGTAGGCGAGTTCGTTCGGTGTGGTGCCGCCGAAGCTGATGGAATACGACCGCACGCGCTGATCGTGCAGCTTGGCGGCAAGGGCGGTGACCAGGCTGCTGTCGATACCGCCGGAGAGCAGCACCCCGACCGGTTCACCCGCGGGCAGGCGCCGGGCAACCGCGTCCTCGAGCAGTTCACGCAGTTCCAGCGCGTGGTCGGCGGCCGAGCGCGCATCCTCGACTTCGATCGGCTCCCAGTAGGTTTCCTCGGTCAGCGAGCCGTCGTCGTGCAGGCGAACGCAGCGGCCGGGCAGGACCTCGTTGATATCGCGCAGCAGCGTCTCGCGGCCCGGCAGGTAGGCGAAGGTGAGGAAGGACCGGACCGCGGGTAGATGCAGTCCGGTGCGCAGTGCGGGCCATCGGTGCAATGCACGCAGCGATGTGGACGCGGCCCAGCCGTGGCCTGCGCGCGCATGGAACAGCGTGCGGGTGCCGACGTGGTCGCGGATCAGCACGAGATCGGCACCATCGGCGATGACCAGCGCGAACATGCCGTCGGCGGCGGCGATTCCGTCGAGTCCGAAACGGGCGTAGCAGTGCAATAGCAGTTCGCCGTCGGCGCAGTCCGGCGATATGCCCGCGCCGAGTCGAGCGCGCAGCCGGGCCGCGTTGAACAGCGTGACCTCACCGACCGCCGTCAACGCGCCGACGGTGAAGGGACCCGCCGCGACGCCGGGACCTTCGAGCAACCCCAGCGCATGACAACCCGTGACCGCCACCGGATCGCCACCGACCGCCCGCACCTGACCGGCCGGGTCATCCGGAGTCTGGAAAGCACACCAACGAGACATGGTTCCCCTCAGCCGAAATCGCCGCCGTCGTCCCCGGCGTCATCGTCCCAGCCACCGTAATCGCCACCCCCATCACTGGAACCGGACGACTGCGCGACCGCCTGTCGGCGCAACTCCTGCTCTTCCTCCACGGTCAGCGAAATCGGCGGCATGACCAGCGCACCGAGCAGTGCGCCACCCGCCACCGCGGCCAGAATCCCACCGAGCCGACCACCGAACGAGGACCGGTTCACCGTCAGCACACCGTCACCCCACAGCGTCCGCCCGAAACCCGCCTCCCGCCCGTACACAACGGATCCATTGCGATACACGCGTTTTACGATCTTCGGCCCGAGCGCCTCATCGGTCCCGGAGCCACCCCGGTCATCGCGCCACGACACCACCCCTCGCGCGTCACGAGTCCGCCACTCCTGACGCCCATCGGCATAACGCCGATGCACAGACCCATCAGCAAGCAATTCATCGGTATAGGTGATCTGCCGATGCTCCGACACAGCACTCCCCTTCCCTGCCTCGAGCCAGACCAACAAGCCCGCTGTCCTGCATAGTTCGATCACATGCGTTATCCGCACGCGCACCCCGCAAACCCGGCGATGCACAGCGCCGCCGCACCCACGGCACCGCGCCCGACCCAGCGACCGCGCCACAGCCACATGCGCCATAGGCACGCACACCCCCCAAACCAGGCGATCCGGAGCGCAACCGCACCCACGGCACCGCGCCCGACCCAGCGACCGCGCCACAGCCACATGCGCCATAGGCACGCACACCCCCCAAACCAGGCGATCCGGAGCGCAACCGCACCCACGGCACCGCGCCCGACCCAGCGACCGCGCCACAGCCACATGCGCCATAGGCACGCACACCCCGCAAACCAGGCGATCCGGAGCGCAGTCGAACGGACGGCAGCCCGTTCGACGCAGCATCCATGCCGCAGCCACACGCCGATCCACCAGTCAGCGCACCCGGATGCCGCGAGGCTTCCCGAAACCTCATGCGGCAGGCCGCATCAGAAAGCACGCGCTCTGGGCGCTGGCGGGTTCGGTAACGCGGCCTCTCGGCACCCACACCAGACGATGCGCGACAGCACCGTCGGACAGACGGCGTCCGATTCAACACGGCATCCGCATTGCAGCCACATGCTCCCACCGATCGGCCTGGCGCACAGGACGGCCGCAGGGTGTCCTGAAACATCATGTGGCGAGCCACATAAGCAAGCCCATGTTCCGTGCGCCGCGCAGTTCTGCCACACGCGCTATCTGCGCGCGCACCCCGCAAACCAAGCAATGCACAGCGCCGCACCGGCGGCGGCCCGCTCGATCCAGCGGTGGAGCCACAGTTACATACTGTCCATGATCGACCGGCCGCCAGCACACCCTGCTGCCCCATGGTGGCGTGGAAACTCATGCGGCGGGCCAGGTCAGGAAGCCTGCGTTTCGGGCGCGGCGTAGCTCGGTGAAGGTGGGTCGGGGTGGGCGGACCTCACGGACGAGGCGGTGGACGGTGCGCAGCAGCGAGGCCGGGCGCACTGCTTCGACCTCGACGTACCGGCCGCGGAGCAGCCATGTCCGTTCCCACGAATCCAGTTGCGCCACTATTGCGCTCAGAGCGGGGTCGCCGTAGGGCTCTTCGCCTTCCCACCAAGCCGACTCCGCCGCCTCAGCGCTCGATGCCCGGCCCCGGCGCAATTGTGTACTTTGCGTCGGCCCCATGTGCTCAGCAAACGTGCTCGGCGCTCGGGCGTCCGACTCTTCGCGCTCCCACGAATCGACCTGCGCCGCCTCAGCGCCCGGCGCTGGGTCACGGCGCAACTGTGCACGTCCGGACAAATCCACCTGCGCCGCTATCGTGTTCGACCCAAAATCGCAGTCCAGCTCTTCGCGCTGACACTGATCCCTCTGTGTCGCCTCGGCGTTCAGCGCTGGGCCATGGCGCAACTGTGCACGTTCCGTCGAATCCACCTGCGCCGCTATCGTGTTCGACCCAGGTTCGCAGTCCAGCTCTTCGCGCTGACACTGATCGCTCTGTGTCGCCTCGGCGTTCAGCGCTGGGCCGTGGCGCAACTGTGCACGTTCCATCGAATCCACCTGCGCTGCAAACAAGTTCGGCAACGGTCCATGGACATGGGGCAGGTGCAGTGTGCCTGCTTGGCGTGGCCGTAGGCCCAAGGGGACGACTCGTACGTCGTCGGGGATTTCGGTCAGTTCCCTCAGCCGCGCTGGGAAGGTGAGTCCGGTGGCGCTTGCATCGTGCAGCAGATAGATGGTGCCCTGGACGCTTGCGAGCATGCCTGCGATGCCGGGATCCAGGGGTAGTTCGGCTGCGCTGAGCACCGGGCATGCGGATTCCATCGGTAATCCGTTGGCGCGCAGCATTTGTGCGATGGCATCCGATTCGCAGACGAGCAGCCGTGGTAGGCCATAGTCGAACAGGTCCGGTTCGGGTGTGTGTCGTCCGGCTGGGGTGGCCTTCGGTGGCGCGATCGTCAAAAGACCCGGCACCTCGCCGTGGCGGTCGAGCGCGGCGCGGAAGGACGCGTAGGTCAGCGGTGCGGGGACCGTGAATGCGAAGCGTCGTGGGATCCGATGCACAGGTGTGAGGATTCGGCACACCTCGTAATAGAGCTGGCGCTCGGTGAAGCGGATACCGCTCGGTGCGGCGGCTCGCTCGGCGGCGATGCGCAGCAGCCGATCGAGCATATGCTGTTTCACCCGGTCGGCCACGTGAGGAAACCTACCTCGCGGGCCCGCCGCCGGTCCGGATCGGCCGCATCATCGACCCGCTCGACCGCCCGTTCGAGCACGGCGAGCAGTTTCGCTGGCGGAATCGCGGCGATCGGCGACCACCATCCTTCGGCGAGCCATTCGATCTCCGCCGCCGAGAGCGGTTCCCCGCGCAGGAATGCGGTATCGGACTCGGGCGGTCGGGGCTCACGCAGTCGCAGCGCCGATGCATTGGCCAGTACCGCGCGCGGCCACAGGCCGACCGGCACGACCCTGGGACCGAGCGCAGCGCGAGCCTGCCCGGCCAGCGCGACACCGGTCAGGCTGGCATCGTGCAGCACGATCACCGGCACACCAGGTGGCACCCGATCGATGCGATCCGACAGGGCCATATCCCAGGTCCGCGATACTTCGTTGGCGGCAAGGCAAGCCAGCACACTCGCATCCGGACACAGCACGGCGAATCGAGGTCGCTGCACGGCTGGTGGCTTCACCAGTGATTCATCCACCGAGCCGGGCGGCGGACCGTTATAGATCGGGGTCCACCGGCCGATCACATCCCGACGGAATACGTTGTACGGCACCGGCATTCGCACGGAGGCGACACTCAGAAACCAAGGCCGTGCGGCTTGTATTCCGACAATGGCCAGCGCAAGCACCAGCGCACCGAGCGGAATCCCCACCCCCGCCGGTACCGCGCCACTGACCATCAGAAAAAACGCCACCACCACAATGGCCACCGAAACCCCGATGCGCACCCGCTTGAACACCTGCAGCACATCCGGAACCTTCTTGCGCCCGGCCGCATACCAGAGCTGGGTCAAGGTGTACCGCAGCCCCCGCCCGTCCCCGAGCCGCTCGGCCAACTTGCGCATCCGAATATCGTGCAGCCCGAACGGACTCTCCTTCGGCTCGAGCGCGAACTCCCGCTTACACGTCGAACAGCGCCGCCCCCCGCGCTCCTTGCGCAACAAATTCGCATTGCAATGCGGACAGATCACGCCTCATAGTCTCCGATTCCCCCACCACCCGCGACCCCAAATCTCCAATGTTCACCCGCCCGCCGGAAACTGGCGCATATCTACTGGGCACCGCGCATAAGTTGCAGCCTGTGCGCGGTGCCCACTGGATATGCGGCACCCACTGCGAGGCCGCGACCAGTTGGGGACTGGTCGCGGCCTTGCGGTTCGGGTCAGGCGGAGACGGAGGCTTCGCGTTGGAGTTCGAGGGCGATATCGATGAGCTGGTCCTCCTGGCCGCCGACGAGTTTGCGCTTGCCGGCGCGTACCAGCATTTCCGCGGCGGAGACGCCGTAGCGTTCTGCCTGACGTTCGGCGTGCTTGAGGAAGCTGGAGTACACGCCCGCGTAGCCCATCATCAGTGCCTGGCGGTCCAGCAGGCATTCCTGCGGCATGACCGGGCGGACCACGTCCTCGGCCGCATCGGCGATCGCGAAGAAGTCGATACCGGTCTTGATGCCGAGTTTGTCGCAGACGCCGACGAATGCCTCGACCGGGGTATTGCCCGCGCCAGCGCCGAATCGCCGTGCACTGCCGTCGATTTGCTTCGCACCCGCGCGAACGGCGTAGACGGAGTTGGCAACCGCCAGGTCCAGGTTCTCGTGCCCGTGGAAACCGACCTGGGCGTCATCGCCGAGTTCGGCGACCAGCGCGGCGACCCGGTCCGAAACCTGTTCGAGCACAAGCGCACCCGCGGAGTCGACCACATAGACACACTGGCACCCCGCGTCGGCCATGATGCGGGCCTGCTTGGCCAGCGCCTCCGGCGGCTGGGTATGCGACATCATCAGGAAGCCGACGGTTTCCAGACCCAGCTCGCGCGCGAGACCGAAATGCTGGATCGACACATCCGCCTCGGTGCAGTGCGTGGCGATGCGGCAGATCGACGCACCGTTGTCCTGGGAGATCTTGATGTCCTCCTTGACGCCGACGCCGGGCAGCATGAGCACCGCGATCTTGGCCTGCTTCGCCGTCTCCGCCGCGATCTTGACCAGTTCCTGCTCGGGAGTGTGCGAGAAGCCGTAGTTGAACGACGAGCCGCCGAGTCCGTCGCCGTGGGTCACCTCGATGACCGGCACACCGGCGCCGTCCAGTGCGGTGACGATATTGCGCACATCGTCGGCGGTGAATTGGTGGCGCTTGTGGTGCGAGCCGTCCCGCAGCGAGGTATCGGTGACGCGGATGTCGAGTTCTGCTGAATAGACCATATCGAAGGCTCCTTTACACCCGGGCCGACAGAATCTGCTGTGCCATGACCTCGCCGACCTGGGTGGCGGCGGCGGTCATGATGTCGAGGTTGCCCGCGTACGGCGGCAGGAAGTCACCGGCGCCCTCGACCTCGACGAAGACCGAAACCTTCGCCATACCACCGGAAACCACCGACGGCGGGTCGAACTGCGGCTCGTTCAGCAGCCGGTAGCCGGGCACGTACTTCTGGATGTCGTCGACCATCCGATGGATGGAATCGGCGATCGCGTCGGTATCGGCGTCCTCGGGAATCGCACAGAAGATGGTGTCGCGCATGATCATCGGCGGTTCGGCCGGGTTCAGGATGATGATCGCCTTGCCGCGCTGCGCGCCGCCGATGGTCTCCACACCGCGCGAGGTGGTCTTGGTGAACTCATCGATATTGGCGCGGGTGCCCGGTCCGGCGGAGACCGACGATACCGACGCCACGATCTCGGCATAGGGCACCGCCACCACGCGCGATACCGCCGCCACGATCGGAATGGTGGCCTGACCACCGCAGGTGATCATATTGACGTTCGGCGCATCGAGATTCGCGCCGACCAGATTCACCGGCGGCACGACCGCGGGCCCGACGGCGGCGGGTGTGAGGTCGACCGCGCGGATCCCGGCCTCGACATACTTGGGTGCCGCGGCGCGATGCACATACGCCGAGGTCGCCTCGAAGACGAGATCCGGCAGTTCCGACTGCGCGAGCAACCAGTCAACGCCCTCGTGCGAGGTCTCCAGCCCGAGCCCGCGGGCGCGCTTCAAACCCTCGCTCTCCGGGTCGATTCCGATCATCCACTTCGGTTCCACCGTGGTGGAGCGCAGCAGTTTGTACAGCAGATCGGTGCTGATATTGCCGGATCCGACGATCGCGGCGGTGACGGTCCCCGTTTCGGACACGGCCAGCCTCCTATTTGAATTGCAAACGGACAGAACCGAGTCCGGCGAACTCGGCATGGAACGAATCACCCGCACGGGCGTCGATGGCGCGGGTGCAGGAGCCGGGCAGCACGATGTCGCCCGCCTTCAACCGCACCCCGAAGCTGGCCACCTTGCGGGCCAGCCAGGCCACCGCGATGACCGGATCGCCGAGCACGGCATCGCTGCGGCCCTCGGCGATCACCTCGCCGTTGCGGGTGAGCACGGCGTCGATGGCCTTGATATCGATGTCTTTCGGCGCGACTCGCGCCGCACCGAGTACGAAACCGGCCGAGGACGCGTTATCGGAAATGGTGTCGGCCAGCCCGATCTGCCAATCCTTGATCCGCGAATCGATCAGCTCGATGGACGGCGCGTACGCGACCGTCGCGGCGAGCACATCGGCCTCGGTGCAATCGGCGCCGGGCAGATCCGCGCCCAGGATGAAGCCGACCTCGACCTCCACCCTCGGGATCAGATAGCGCGAGGTCTCGACCGGAACATCCTCGAATACCTGCATATCCGCGAGCAGATGACCGTAGTCGGGTTCGTCGACACCCATCATCTGTTGCATGGCGAGGGAGGACAGACCGACCTTGTGCCCCACCACCTTCGCGCCATTGTCGAGCTTGCGCCGGATATTGATCAGCTGGATCTCATAGGCGTCCACGACATCGATATCGGGATGCCTGGCGATGAGGGGGTCGATGCCGACCCGGTCGCGCTCGGCGACGTCGAGTTCATCGGCCAATTCGATTCGTACCGCGTCGGACAGCACGCTAATTTCCTTCCACTGTTGTCGCTTCGGGCACGGCTGCCCGCGAAAGCGCGTCGGCACCCGCGGCGAACCTGCCCGCACGCCGACCGGAGAAGATACAGTCGGCCAGGGACAATCCGCTGACGTAGGAGTCCGAGCAGATGCCGACCGCGGTCCGCCCGGCCGCGAACAGGCCGGGAATATCGGTTCCGGCAGCCGATTGCACGGCTCCGGTGCTCTCGTCGACGACCACGCCGCCGAGGGTGAGCATCGGGCACGGGTTGATGACGCTCGGCTTGATACCCACATCCAGCAACCAGAACGGCCCGGCCCCAACGGTTTTGGTGAACTCCGCGGGCTTGCCGACCGGATCGGGCGCACCGTTGTCGATGGCGGCATTGTGCTCGGCGACGGTGGCGCGCAGCCCGTCGGCACTGATACCGGCCTTCGCCGCGACGGCGTCCAGGGTCGCACCGCGCACCGCGGTCCGCCGCATCGCCTCGAACTGCCCGCGCTGGAACCAGGCCGACTGAGTCCGAATCTGCGCGATCGCGGTCCGCATGAGCTTGTCGTCGGCGAGCAGCCAACCCTTGCCGTCGTGTTCGGTGATCAACGCGTGGCCGACCGCGGCACCGTAGCGTGTCTCATCGATGACCCGGCGGCCGTCCGCGTCGACCAATACCGAACCGGTAAAAGCGCTGGGCGGCAGGATGAACCGCCATGCCGAGATATTCCCCATCCGATCCGTGGCCGCACCGACCTGCTCGGCCATCCGGATCCCGCTGCCGTCATCGCCGGTCGTGCCGAGTGCGAGTCCGCCGCGGTAGCGCGGCCCGTATTCCCGCAGCATGTCCCGATTGGCGATGAACCCGCCCGCACTGAGCACCACACCGCGGCGGGCCTGGATCCGAATCGTGGTGCGGTAGCTGCGATCCAGCTTCGCCAGCCGACGCTCCAGCGCCTTGCGCAGCGGCGGGTAGTAGATGCCGGGCTTGGCGGCGATCGTCGCCATCCGGGTGTAGCGGTCCCGGACCGGTCCCGGGGCGTCGCGCAGGGTCTCGCATTCGACGCCGATCACCGTGCCGTTGTCATCGACGATCAATCGGGTTGCCTGCGTGAGGGTTTCCACCCGAACCCCGCGCCGCGCCGCGGAGGCGGCCAGCGGACCGGTGAGCTTCTTACCCGAGGTGCCCTTGCCCTTGACCCGGTGTCCGCGCTGTGCGGGCGTCGCGACCTCACGCCCGTAACCGGAGACCTCACTGCCCGAGTAGTAGAGGTAGTAGCTGTCATTGGGATACGACGTCTTGTACGGACACAGCGACGCCTCGAACGGCACCCCGTGTCCCTTCAGCCATTCGATCATCGCGGGGCTCTCGGCTACGAATCGCCGCAAGGTCTCGGGCTTGACGGCGGCGCCGACTTCGCGCTCGAGATAGGCCAGCATCTGCTCCGGTGTATCGCGCACACCCGCCTCGTGCTGCACCGATGTGCCGCCGCCCGCATAGATGATGCCGCCGGACAATGCCGACGCGCCGCCACCGGCGAAGCGTTCCAGCACCAGCACCTGCGCACCCGCATCCGTCGCTTCCAGGGCGGCGGCCGCACCCGCGGCGCCGAATCCGACGACGACCACGTCGGCGGCCAGGTCCCATTCGAGGCCCATGTACATCACTCCGGTCAGAAACTGAAACAAGTTTTCTCGACGAATGGAACGCCGAGCAAGTCTTCTGCCACTCAACATAGACCAAATGCGCCCCCATTCTATAACGTGTTCTACATGACTGATCCGGTTAATGATCCACACAGCTACGATGTGGTGGTGGTCGGCAGTGGTGCTGCAGGTATGACCGCCGCCCTCGCCGCAGCCCACCATGGACTGAGTGCGGTGATCATTGAGAAGGCCGCGCACTACGGCGGGTCGACCGCGCGCTCGGGTGGTGGTGTGTGGATCCCCGGCAACAAGGCGCTCAAGACGTCCGGCCGTCCCGATGACCGCGAGGATGCGCGCACCTACCTGCACAGCATCATCGGCGACGTAGTGCCGAAGGACCGGATCGACACCTACATCGACCGAGGCGCGGAGGCCTTCGACTTCGTCCTCGACCACACGCCGCTGAAGATGAAGTGGGTGCCCGGCTACTCCGACTACTACCCGGAAGCTCCGGGCGGCCTCGGCGATGGACGCTCGTGCGAACCCGCGCCATTCGACGCGAAGGTTCTCGGCGAGGAACGCTTCGATCTGGAGCCGCCGTATGCCAAGGCTCCGCTGAACGTCGTCGTCATGCAGGCAGATTTCGTGCGGCTCAACCTGATCCGCCGCCATCCGAAGGGCATCATGCGGGCGATGCGGGTCGGCGCCCGCACCTATTTCGCCAAGTGGACCGGTAAGCACATCCTCGGCATGGGGCAGGCCATCATCGCCGCCATGCGCAAGGGGCTGCTGGACGCGAATGTGCCGCTGCTGCTGAATACTGCGCTGACCAAGCTGATTGTGGAAGACGGCGTGGTCACCGGCGTCGAGGCCGAGCACGACGGCGAGACGGTGCGGTTCACCGCCAAGTACGGGGTGGTGCTGGGCAGCGGCGGTTTCGAGCACAACGCCGAAATGCGCACCAAGTACCAGCGCCAGCCCATCACCACCGAGTGGACCACCGGCGCGGCCGCCAATACCGGCGACGGCATCAACGCGGGCATGGATGTGGGCGCCGCGGTCGGCTTCATGGAGGATTCCTGGTGGGGGCCGACCATCTTCAAGGGCGGTAAGCCCTGGTTCGCGCTGGCCGAGCGGAATCTGCCCGGCACCATCATGGTCAACGCCGACGGCAAGCGATTCGGAAATGAGTCCGCTCCTTACGTCGAGGCTGTGCACACCATGTACGGCGGCGAATATGGGCAGGGTGAAGGTCCGGGCGCGAATATCCCCGCGTGGCTGGTTTTCGATCAGCGCTACCGGAACCGCTATATCTTCGCCGGATTGCAGCCTGGTCAGCGGTTTCCGTCCCGCTGGATGGAAAACGACCTCATTGTCAAGGCCGATAGCCTCGACGAGTTGGCCACCAAGATCGGGGTGCCCGCGGACAATCTGGCGGCGACCGTCGAGCGGTTCAACAAGTTCGCCGAGACCGGCGCGGACGAGGACTTCGGCCGCGGCAACAGCCACTACGACCGCTACTACGGCGATCCGACCGTGAAGCCCAACCCCTGCCTCGCGGGGCTGGTGCAGGGTCCGTTCTACGCGGCCAAGATCGTGCCCGGTGACCTGGGCACGAAGGGTGGTCTGGTCGCCGATACCGCCGGTCGGGTGCTGCGCGAGGACGGCAGTGTGATCGAGGGTCTCTACGCCTCCGGCAATAGCGCGACCCCGGTGATGGGCCACACCTACGCGGGCCCGGGCGCCACCATCGGCCCCGCGATCACCTTCGGCTATCTGGCGGTGCTGGATATCGCCGAACGCAAGAAGCAACTGTCGGCCGAGGCAGCCGCCGAGGCGTGACCGAGGGGGCGTCTCACCGAGCGGACGCCCCCTTGCCCACGCGGATGCGGTCGCCGCAGGATCGATTCGAGGCAACCGTCCCCGTGAGCGGCGAACCGCAGGCCACCTCGCCGGACCGCATCCGACCAGGACCCGGCCGCACCGGGCAGAGGAATCTGTCCACAAGCATTCACAAGGAGAACTCGATGCCCATCGATCCGAAAATCGCCCTCGGCGCGGAACTGCCCAGCCGGGAGTTCGCCTGGACGCCGTCGGATGTGCAGCTGTACCAGCTGGGACTCGGGGCTGGCACGCGCTGGACCGATGCGGCCGAACTGCGCTACCTCGACGACCGCACCCCGCAGGTGCTGCCGACCTTCGCCACCGTCGCGGCCACCTTCCACGACACCGAACCGCCGAAGGTCAAGTTCCCGGGCATCGATATCGATCTCGCGAAGGTGGTGCACGGCCACCAGGAGGTCGAGGTGCACCGCCCGATTCCGTCCTCCGGCAAGGCCACCAGCACCGGACGCATTACCGAACTGTGGGATAAAGGCTCCGCCGCCGTCGTCGTACAGGAGCACACCGTCACCGGCTCCGACGGCGAACCCCTCTGGACCGCCCGCTCATCCATCTTCGCAAAGGGCGAGGGCGGCTTCGGCGGCGAACGCGGCCCCAGCACGAAGACCGAACTCCCCACCCGCACCCCGGATTTCGACGTCACCACCCCAACCCTCCCCCAACAGGCCCTGCTCTACCGCATGTGCGGCGACCGCAACCCCCTCCACTCGGACCCCGAATTCGCGCGAGCCGCAGGCTTCCCCAACCCCATCCTCCACGGCCTGTGCACCTACGGCATCGTCTGCAAAACCGCCACCGACACCGTCCTCGACTCCGACGCAACCCGCGTCACCGGCTTCCGCGCCCGCTTCGCAGGCGTGCTGTACCCCGGCGAAACCATCCGCACCCGAATCTGGCGCGGGGATGGCGAATTGACCATTGTCGCAACGGCGGTCGAGCGCGATGACGCTCCGGTTCTCGGCGACGTCACGCTGCGCTTCCAGCCCGCCTGAGCCCGCGCGAGAACGTCAGGCGCGACTGTCCGGGTCGCGATCGGCGTGTGCAATCAACCGATCGCGGCCCAGCTCTACGACTGAGTTCTCGGCAAGAAGCCCGACAATGTCGTCCATGTGCTCGGCAAAGATCTGCAGCAGAGCATTGTTGGTGATATTGCCAGTCGAAACGATCAACAACCTGGACGGACACCCGTAGAGCACATGGCCGACCCAGAAGTCGCGATCTTTGCTGACGACCACACGGTTCTCACGATCCGCAAGTTTCGCGATGTCGTCATCAGCCGTGCGGTTTCCTTGCTCGAGTTGAGATGTGTGCACGATATCGTGCCCCGCCGCCGCCAGGAACATGGCCAAGCGCCGAGGCAGCTGGGCGTCGACGAGGAACTTCACGCCGCGTTGAAAGGTATCGTCGTCTGCTGGGCGGTCACGATCGCAGCGTACTCGAGCGCCGCCAGCACGTCGTCACCTTCGAGGTCGGGATAGTCCGCGAGAATGTCGTCGATGCTCATGCCTGCTGCCAGCAGCTCGAGCAGCATCTCGACGGGATACCGGAGGCCACGCACCACCGGCTTACCGTGGCAGACGGCAGGGTCGGAGGTGATCCGTTCCAGTCGGGACATGCGAATCACTCTACCTATACAGGTGCCCTGATAGCTTGCTCATCCAGGCAGGCTGACCGGCTGTTGTGCTTCTGCCCCATTGCGTCTGCGCCGTTGGGCGACCCCCTGGATCACCATGGCGTACAGGAGGATCGCCAGGATCGGCGCGGCGACTGGGACCCAGGCCAGGCGTAGGGGGAGCAACACGGCGCAGACGGCGACGGTGGCGAAGGCTACCGCGCCGGCTACCGAGGGCACCGTTGTCGGGACTACGCCTACCGGGGCGGAGACGGTGGCGGTGTTCAGGAGGTAGGCGGTGGCCACCAATCCGGTTGCCGCTGCAGCCAGTACGCCGGTGTCGGCGGCGGTTAGTACGCCGATTGCCAGCAGTACCGCGGCGACGGCGGGGAGGCGGAACCACCAGCCTGCTACTACGAGTAGGACTGCGGGGATGCCTGCCCAGGGGGTCATCAGGGTTATCGAGGTCACCAGGAGGACGCCGGACAGGATTGCGAGGAATCGGATCATCGGTGTACCCGTGCTGTTCGGCGATGGTCGGGGATCAGGCGCATCACCTGGTCCAGGCGGGCGTCTTCGGTCCAGGCGACGATGTCGACGCCGACGGTGCCCATATCTCGATACATCGAGGCGCGCTCCAGGTTCCACATCTTGGCGAGGGTTGGGTCGAGCTCTTCCTGGAAGGGGGTGCCGCGCAATACGTCGACGACCACGACGACATGGCCGCGCTTGCGCAGGTCGATCAGGGCGAGGGCGAATTGGGTGTCGAGGAGGGTGGAGAAGGCGACGATGATGGCGCCGAGCGGGACGGCGGCGTGGGGGGCGAGGGTGCCGGTGGTCGGAATGTGCTCATCGCCGACATCGAGGACGGTGTCCACGATCCGATAGAACTGCCGCCGCCCGATATCGGGGCGCAGCCAGCGGGGGGACTGGCCGAGGCAGACGACCGCGGTGCGATCCCCCGCCTGCAGTGTCGACTGCACCACCTGCGCCGCACCGCGCACCGATAGCTCGAGGGAGTCGGTGGCCGGGCCCGGTGCCTGCTGCGAAGTGTCGACCAGCACAACCACATCCGCGGATCGGTTGGTGAGCCGCTCGGTGACGTATAGCCGCCCGCGCCGGGCGCTGACCGGCCAGTTCACGATTCGCAGCTGATCACCGGGCGCGTAGGCGCGGATATCGGCGTACTCGACGCCCGGACCGTGCTTGCGGGTGAGGTGGATGCCGAGCCGTTCGGGAAGTTCGGTGCGCGGCAACTTCATTCGCTGCGGATCGGTGATCGGATAGACGAAGAGCTGACCTGCTGGCAGCACGGCGGTCGCGACGGACAGACCCGCCGGGCTGAGCGCGGAGATCCGGATTGATAGCGGATAGCGACCCCAGCGATCCGCCGTCAGGGCCAGCCGCAGCCCGGCCGGTGCCGTCCCGGAATCGATCGCCTCCTCGATCTCGATTCCGAGGCCCGCGGACTTCTCCGGAGTCAGCCGCAGCAGGGCATGGCCCGATTCTACGAAGGCGGCGATCGTCGTCACGATCTCCTCGGTCTCGAAGCAACGCAGCGTGCCGCCACCGTCGACGAGGATCCGGGTCCTCGACTGCTGCCATGGCGCGGTGGCGAGCACACCGAGCAGCGGGGCCGCGAATACGACCAGCTGCCAGCGGCCGAGCACCACCGCGAGCACCAGCGCGACGGCCGCGGCCACCGCCAGCATGAACACCAATGGGGCCGGTCGCCAGTGCAATTCGGCTTCGACCGAGGTGCTGATATCCCGGTGTCGTGCCCCGCCGGCCATCGGCTCGTCGCGGCTCGGTAGCCGCTGTGCGAGGGCATCGGCGGCCGCGGTCCCCTGGATGACGGCGGCCGATTCGTTGGCTTCCGGCTGGGTCATGTCCTCCCCTGCCGCATCAGGTCACCGATGCGCGCGGAACCGGCAGACGGCGCAGCAATTCGGTGATCACGTCCTCGCCGCGGATCCGGCGCACCCACATCTCGGGTCGCAGGGTGATCCGGTGCGCCATGGCCGGAACGGCCAGCGCCTTGACATCTTCCGGAATCACATAGTCGCGCCCGAGCAGCAGCGCGCGGGCCCGCGACATCTGCACCAGATCGAGTTCGGCGCGCGGGCTCGCGCCCACCTCGACCTGCGGATGTCCGCGCGTCGCACTCGCCAGCGCGACCACATAGCTGACCACATCCGGATGCACCGTGACGAACTCGACCGACTGCCGCATCTCCAGTAGCCCGTTCGCATCCACGACCTGGACCACCTGCGGTGTCGCCGCGCCGCGCTCGAGGCGGCGGCGGATCATCTGCCGTTCGTCGTTCTCCGACAGATATCCCAGCCGCAGCTGCATCGCGAACCGGTCCAACTGGGCTTCGGGCAGCGGATAGGTGCCCTCGTACTCGATCGGGTTATCGGTGGCGAGCACGATGAACGGCTGCGGCAGCGGGAAGGTTTCGCCATCAATGCTGACCTGGCCCTCGGCCATTGCCTCGAGCAGCGCGGCCTGCGTCTTCGGGGGCGTGCGGTTGATCTCGTCGGCCAGCAGCACGTTGGTGAACACCGGACCGCGCCGGAAATTGAACCGGCCCGATGACATGTCGTAGATGGTGGAGCCGAGCAGGTCGGCGGGCAACAGGTCGGGCGTGAACTGCACGCGGGTGAAGTCCAGGCCGAGCGCGGCGGCGAAGGACCTGGCGATGAGCGTCTTGCCGAGGCCGGGCAGGTCCTCGATCAAGATGTGACCGCCGGCGAGCACGGCGATCATGATCAGTTGCAACTCATCCCGCTTGCCGACGATCACGCGGGACAATTCCCGCAGTACCGCCTCGCTGCGCTGGATGGTCGCGTCCATCGGCATCGTCATTTGTCTACTCGCACTTGCCTCAACCCATTCTCTTTCGGCTGTATTCAACTGGGCTTGATCGGGGACCTACGTGGCTGCGCACGCTGCCTCCTCCGGGCCTGACCGCTCATGCTGTGTTCGATCGGGCATGATCGGGGCCCTACATGGTTACGCACGCTGCCTCCTCCGGGCCTGACCGCTCATGCTGTGTTCGATCGGGCATGATCGGGGCCCTACATGGTTACGCACGCTGCCTCCTCCGGGCCTGACCGCTCATGCCGGGCACTTACATTCTCCGCAGACGGCGCAGAATTTCGTCCAGTGCCGCTCGCCCGGGTGCGGGCGTCGTCTGATCCCGCAGCGCCGAGTTGGCCGGATCGACCCAGAGCCATAATTCCGGGCCGAACTGCAGTATCCCGGCGGCCTCGGTCGCCTTGCGGTTCTTGGCAACCCGCAGTCCGGTGGACAACTCGAACTCCTTGGCCAGCAGTGGACGCAGGTGTCGATCCCAGTCCGCTCTGGTGCCGTCCGCGCGGTCGGCGAGCATTTCCGCCCTGGCATGCCAGTGCCGCAGCATTTCCGCGGGGCCGTTCTCGATGTAGTCCTGCTCCGCATCGGCCTTCGGGCCGGACCTGGTCGACAGCGACCAGATCAGCTGAATCATGACCAGCGCCACCGGAATTCCGGCGGCGATCAGCAATGCGCCACGCGCCCTGCCGAGGGTGATCAACTCGATCAGCACGGTGATGATCAGCGCGCCGAATACGATCGCGCGATTCATACCATCTCCCCCTGCAGATCCGCCAGAACGATGCGCAGCAGCTGTTCGGCCCGCATCCGCTGCCACTCCAGCATCGAATGCGGACTGAATCTGGCCTCCTCGAACAGCGCGACCAGTTCCCTGGCGGACGCGTCGTGCAGTGCGCCGCGTTCGAAGGCGCGGGCCAGCACTTCCATCGGGGTATCGGAGGCCAGCGGCGCGGCCGCGCGATCGAAGGACAGGCCGCGTTCCATCGCGACGTAACAGGCGATGATGGCCTCGCGCGGATCCTGGCCGGGCGCGTTCATGGCGGCCAGGCCCATCTCGGCCGCTCGGGCCAGCGAACCCGCCACCGTCGGCGCGGCCGGGGGCAGCGGGGGCGATGCGGGACGCGGCTTGCGCTGGCCCGCCATCGCCACCGTGATCACCCCGGCCAGTGCCACACCGACCAGCGCGATCGCGGCGATGGTGGCCACCAGCATCGCCGTGCCGCCGAGATGCGGGGTCGGCGCGGCATCGGGTGTCGGCGCAGTGGTGACGACCTGCTCGGTGGTGTGGCCCGAGCCATCCCGTGGCACCGACGCCGGCGCCGGCTCGCCCTCGCGCCCGAAACCGACGAAGAAGACCGCCGACGCAGCCGCGACGATCAGGGAAACCACCGCAAGTGCGGCCAGGACCAATAGGCCGACCCGGCCGAGACGCCCGTGTCCGCGCTCGGAATCGCGATCCACCTCCGGCATGGCCAGCGGCAGCCGGTGCTGACTGGCGATCACCCCGGCGATCAGGATCACCATCGATACGGTGAGCAGTACCGGCATCAGCACCACCGAGATGGCCGATGGCACCGTGCGGTGGTCACCGGAGGCTTGCGCCCCGGGAATATGACCGCGCAGCGCGATCGCGACACACGCCAGCAGCGTGATCAGCACGATCACGCGCGTTATCGGCGCTCCCGCCCTAACCACCTGCTACCACCACATCTGAGTACAGCTCTGAACAGGCACATAGTTACATGCCGAGTGGTCGGCTCGGGATGGAATCGAATACTTAGGATCGCCTCCTCCTTATCGACGATACCGCGACTTCGATCGTGTACGGTGCTAGCCGATCGCGACGGATTCGGGCTGGTGGAGTTCGCCGAGACGGCTTTCGGTCCGTGCGATATCGGGGATGGCGGGGACGTCGGCCACCAGGTCCGATAGCGGCGCGCGGGCCGTGAGGGTGAGTTCGCGATCCGCGTCGTAGAGCACGTCGATCAGGTTGACGAAGCGCATGGCCCAGTCGGGTGGGACCTCGCGCAGGCGTGGAACGTCGCACAGGGTCCACCGTTGAAATCTTCGCGCCAACTCGACGTAGTCCGAGGCGGCGGTAGCGGTACCGCACATTGCGGTGAAGTCGATGACGAGCGCGGCGTCGTCGATCGCGCGGGCGCGGATCGTTCGGGTGCCGAGATGAATATCGACGCCCGGATCCGCCACCCGGTCCGCTGGGCTATCCGCATCGCAGATGAGGTAGCGCCCGGCCGCGAAGGCGGTATCCGCGCCGCCGCGCCTGCGGTAGTCGAGTGGACCATCGACCGAGACGACGTCCAGATGCGCGACGATGCGCGCGATGGTCGGCAGGAAACGATCGTGGAACAGCGGATTGGGCAGCAGTTGGGCCGGTGGATAATTCGAGGTCACCACCAGCAGGATGTGGCGGGCGAAGAGCGCGTCGAGCATTCGGGCGATCAGCATCGCGTCGCCGATATCGTGCACATGGAATTCGTCGAAGCAGACCAGTTCGGCATTGCCGAGCAAGGTGTCGATGGCCTTGTCGATGGAGCCCGACTCATACGCCGCGGTGTGCAATTCGGCGAAGAAGTTGTGGAAGTGGAAGCGGCGCTTGCGATTCGACGCAACGCTCGCGAAGAAGTCGTCCATCAGCATGGTTTTGCCGCGGCCCGGTCGGCCGTGCAGGTAGGTGCCGCGATGCCGCTTTACCGGGTGGCCGCGCCGATCGAGCTGTGCCAGCAGCCGCGCCCGCGCCCGGAGCTGATCGGTATCCAATGTGATGTTGTCCTGCACGGCATCCTCCTGATCCTCTACAGTTGTAGAGGAGGAAGTCAGACGGACGCCATAGAAGGTGACGATGTCCACAACCGACCGGCACATACTGATCGTCGATGCCGCCATCGATCTCATTGCCACCCAGGGCATTCGAGCACTCACCCACCGCGCCCTCGATACCGCACTCGAACTGCCCGCCGGATCGACCTCCTATTACTTCCGCACCAAACGGGCACTCATCGAGGCGATCGCGGACCGCATCACCACCCGCTCCCGCGACGATTTCGCCGCCGCCGAGCTCGAATCATCGGAAGCCGCCAACGCGACCCACATCGCCCGCGCCATCGCGATATGGCTCGATCGACTGCTCGTCGAACGACGCAATCACCTGATCGTCCGGCACGCGCTCATCATCGACCTACGCGCCGATCCCGAACTGCACGACCGACTCGCGCACAGCCTGTTCTCCACCATTCGAGCCCGAGATCTCTTCCGCGCCCTGCACTTCCCCGATCCCAGCAGTGCCGCCGCCGACTTCATCGCGGTACTCGAGGGCGCCGTCTTCGATCGCTTCGCGGGCGCACGCGCCCACCTCTCCGCAGGCACCGCCGAGAGCATTGATCAACTCACCGGACTGCTCGTCCGCCACCTCGACGGCTAGCGTCGCGGCCAGCCGCCCTCACTGTAGGTAGCTCCGCTGAGGTAGCCACGCAGCCCCGCGGCGGGATACCCGATGATCGAGTCATCGGGTAGCGCGTCCAGCGAAAACCATTGCAGCCCATAGCTTTTGTCCGGCTCCCGGTTGACCGGCTCGCCGCGCCAGCGCAGCGCCTCGAAGAACACCCCGAGCCGGGCCTCGCGGCCGGAGCCGACCACATGGGCGGTATGCACATGCCGCAGATCCGCCGGGTCGATAACAACCCCGACCTCCTCATATGCCTCCCGCACCGCCCCGGCGGTGGCCGACTCCCCCGCTTCCAGCTTTCCGGCGGGCAGATGCCACAGCCCATCGAACTCGTCGGCACTGCGCCGCCTGCTGAGCAGCACCTCACCATCACGAACGAGCAGAATGTGGACGTCGACCAGGTGTCGATCGGTCATATGAATCCCCTCTCAACAGCCTGCGGCGCCACCTGACCGATCGGTATACTCAACGGTATGACTGCTACTACCATCAAGGTGCCAAAGGCTACGCGCGACCGGCTGCACCGTCTGGCGGCAGCACACGGATTGACGTTAGCCCAGCAAATCGACCGACTGATCGATGAGAGTGCGGCGAAACCGCGCCCAACGACTGGTGGATACCGCAGCGACCGACCGCTCGACGCCGAGGAAATCGATGAGCAGCTGGCTCGGGGCTTCGGCGAGTGACCGTACTCATCGTCGATACCAGTGCCATTCTCGCCGCCTTCGACGAGGCGTATCCGGAGCAGCCAGCCATCGCACATATCCTCGAGGAGGCCGACGATCTGCTTGTCGTTTCCCCGATGATCGTTGCCGAAGCTGACTACATGCTCTCGGCCCGACTGGGGGCCGACGCCGCGCGCGCCTTTGGTCAAGATGTCGTGACAGGCGCGTACGAGCTGGCCGAGTGGACCGCCGAAGACCATGCCGTTGCGCTGGCCATTACCCGCAAGTTCGACGGACCCAAGGACTACATCGGAATTGCGGACGCATCCAAGGTCGTGCTCGCAGACCGTTACCGCACGACCTCGATTGTGACCTTGGACCAGCGTCACTTCCGCCAACTTCGTCCGCTCTGGGGCTCAGACCACTTCACTCTGTTGCCTTACGACGCCGACTGATCACGCTCTGCTTGTCGCCGAGGGCGGCGTTGCGGACCATCCGGCCTGAGCCCGACGGACGGGCTCAGTTGGCGCTGAGCACCAACCCCGAGGTCGGCACACCCGTACCCGCGGTAACCAGGATGTTCGCCAAGCCCGCAACGGGATTCACCGAAGTACCGCGAATCTGGCGCACGGCCTCGGCGATCCCGTTCATCCCGTGGATATACGCCTCGCCGAGCTGTCCGCCATGGGTGTTCAGAGGCAGCCGACCGCCGACTTCGATGGCACCGTCGGCAATGAAATCCTTCGCCTCACCGCGGCCGCAGAAGCCGAGCTCCTCCAACTGCATGAGCACGAACGGGGTGAAGTGGTCGTAGAGGATGGCGGCCTGCATATCGTCTGGGCGCAGACCGCTCTGGGCCCAGAGCTGGTCGCCGACCAGACCCATTTCCGCCAGTCCGGTGAGGGCGTCGCGGTAGTAGCTCGTCATCACGTACTGGTCGGCACCGGAACCCTGTGCGGCGGCGGTGATCACGGCCGGGCGCTGCGGGAGATCGCGGGCGCGCTCGACGCTGGTGACCACGATCGCGACGCCGCCGTCGGACTCCTGGCAGCAGTCGAGCAGATGCAGCGGCTCGGCGATCCAGCGGGAATTCTGGTGCTCCTCGAGGGTGATCGGCTTGCCGTAGAAGAAGGCAGCCGGATTCACCGCGGCGTGTTTGCGATCGGCGACGGCGACCCGGCCGAAGTCCGCACTGGTCGCGCCGTAGACGTGCATATAGCGCCTGGCGACCATCGCCACCTGGGCCGCCGGAGTTCCCAGGCCCTGTGGATAGGACCAGCCCGCATCGATACCCGAGGAGGTCGGCGCGGTGGCCAGCGCGGTAGAGAATTGGCCGAAGCGCGATACCGACCGCTCATTGAAGGCGCGGTAGGCGACGACCACATCGGCGACACCGGTGGCGACCGCCATCGCGGCCTGCTGGATGGTGGCACAGGCCGCGCCGCCGCCATAGCCGATGTGGCTGAAGAACTTCAGCTGCGGGATGCCAACGGCGCGCGCGACCGCCGCCTGGGTGTTGGTATCCATGGTGAAGGTGGTCAGGCCGTCGACATCGGCGGGCGTCAGACCAGCGTCGGCCAGCGCCGCGGTGACCGCCTCGGCGGCCAACCGCAATTCGCTGCGGCCGGAGTCCTTGGAAAAGTCGGTGGCGCCGATGCCGACGATGGCGGCGCGGCCGGAGATCCCAGTGTGGTCAGCGCTCATCATGGCCTCCGCAGGGCGATAACGGCTTTCGCCGTGATGTGGTCACCGAGGCTGTCGCGTCCGACGACATCGATGTGGATGTCATCGCCCTCGATGGCGGTGACGGTGCCCGAGAGCGTCAGGGTGTCACCGGCATACAGCGGCACGCCCAAGCGCAGCGCGACCGATTTGACGATGGCACGCGGTCCGGCCCAGTCGGTTACGAAGCGCTGCACCAGCCCGGTATCGGTGAGGATATTGACGAAGATGTCCTTGGAACCGCGGGCGACGGCCTTGTCCCTGTCGTGGTGCACATCCTGAAAGTCCCTGGTGGCCAGGGCGGTACTGATCACGAAGGTCGGATCGGCGTGAATGACCAGCTCGGGCAGTGCGGTCCCGACCTGCACGGCGGCGGGTTCGACGTAGGTCATGCGATCACCCGCCAGACCGGCAGCACGGCCGCATCGTCGAGTTTCTCGAACTCGACCTGTACCGGAAGGCCGATCTTCACATCGGCCGGGTCGATGCCGCGCAGTTCACCGAGCATGCGCACGCCCTCCTCCAATTCGACAAGCGCGACGACGAACGGCACCTGCCGCCCCGGCACTTTCGGCGCGTGATGCACGACGTAGCTGAAGACTTCACCGCGCCCCGAGGCGACGACGTAGTCGGTCTGCTCGGATTTGTCCTGCCACAGCGCCGGGATCGGCGGATGCCGCAGCGTGCCGTCCGGCAGCCGCTGAATCCGCAGCTCACCGGCTTTCGTACCCTCCCAGAAGAATTCGGTATCCCAGGACACCAGCGGCTTGACGCGTTCACCCGCGGGCGCTTTCGCGGCGGTACCGGTACCCGGTGCGAATTTCAGTAGCCGCCACAGCATTTCGGCGACCAACTCGTCGCCCACCCGCCAACTGATCTGGAAGCTGACGAACCATCCTTCGCCGAGCGCCGTCCGCTTCGGGCCGCGGATATCGACCAGCCTGCTGGTAACCGCCACTTGCTCACCGACATTCAGGTATCGGTGATAGGTCTGCTGGCAGTCGGTCGCGACCACCGAGGTGAAGCCCGCACTGTCCAGCAGCTCGATGACCTGGTTCGTCGGATCGTCGGCCGCGCGCGAACCATTGAGCCCTAGCATGGTCCAGACCTGGATCATGGCGGGCGGTGCCACGGTGCCGGGAAGTCCGGCCGCGCGGGCGGCCGCGTCGTCGACGTAGATCGGGTTCTTGTCCCCGAGCGCCTCCACCCAGTTGTTGATCATCGGCTGGTTCACCGGGTCACGCCCGAAGCGTGGCTCGCAATCCCCCGCCGCGATGATCTTCTCTGCGGCGGCGGTAATCGCTTCCGGAGTCAGGGTTTCCGGCACGCGCGGCTCCTTGCTGTAGTCCATCTCGCGGGATTCATCGTGGTACCCGAGGCAGTTTCAGACCGGACGAGGCGACCAGTTCGCGCATCACCTCATTGACGCCGCCGCCGAAGGTCACCACCAGGTTCTGTTTGGTCCTGCGGTCCAGCCAGGTCAGCAGTTCGGCGGTGGCCGGATCGGCCGGATCGCCGTAGTGCCCGACGATCTCCTCGGCGAGTCGACCCGCCTCCTGCAGCGATTCGGTGGAGTACACCTTGGTGGCCGAGGCGTCCGCGATCACGCTGGCCTGGTCGCCGTCGACGGTCGCCGCCACCTGCCAGTTCAGCAGTTCGTTCAGCCGGACCATGGCGTGGATGCGCGCGAGCGAACGGCGCACGTCATTTCGGGCGAGCACGCCGCGCGGCTGCGCCCACTCGCGCACGCGGTCGTAGAGCTGTTCGATCTTGCCGGACGGACCCAGGCTCACCCGCTCGTGATTGAGTTGGGTGGTGATCAGCCGCCAGCCCCGGTTCTCCTCGCCGACGAGCATGTCGGCGGGTACGCGCACATTGTCGAAGTAGGTCGCGTTGGTGTGGTGCGCCCCATCGCAGGTAATGATCGGCGTCCAGGAGTAGCCGGGATCGGTGGTATCCACGATCAGGATCGTGATGCCGCGGTGCCGCGATTCGACCGATCCGGTTCGGCAGGCCAACCAGATGTAGTCGGCCTCGTGCGCGCCGGTCGTGAAGATCTTCTGCCCGTTGACGATCCAGTCACCGGATTCGTCGCGCACCGCGCTCGTACGCAGCGATGCCAGGTCGGTGCCCGCCTCCGGTTCGGAGTAGCCGATCGCGAAATGGATATCGCCGGAAAGGATTCCGGGCAGGAACTTCGCCTTCTGCGCATCGGTGCCGAAGCTCTGCAGCGTCGGTCCGACCGTCAGCAGGGTGACCAGCGGTAGCGGAACATCCGCGCGCACCGCCTCATTGAAGAAGATCTGTTGTTCCATCGGACCGAAGCCCTGGCCGCCGTATTCCTTCGGCCAGCCGACTCCGAGCCAGCCGTCCGCGCCCATCCGACGCACCACCGCGCGGTAGGCGTCGCCGTGGCGGTTGACCGCCATCTCGGCCTCCTCCTCGGGAGTCACGAGATCGGCGAAATAGGACCGCAATTCGTCGCGTAGCTGGCGCTGCTCCGCAGTCAGATCGATGAGCATCTGGCCCCCAATCGGTCGAGGCGCAGGGATTCGCCGCCGAGCCAGCGGGCGATGTCCTTGGCCTGTGAGTAGTAGCGATGCATCGGATGGGTCACGTCGACCCCGAGACCACCGTGCAGGTGATGGCATTTCTGCATGGCGGCGGGCAGTTCCGAGGCCACGGTGTAGGCGAGCACATCGAGGTCGTCGTCGATGCGTTCCTGATGCGCTGGCGTCGAATCATCCTGTGCCAGTGCCCAGTTCGCCGAGACGGCGACGGCATGCAGGGTTCGCGAGACGACGTAGACATCGGCGATCTGCTGGGCGACGGCTTGGAATTCGGCGAGCGGCCGGTTGAACTGGTGGCGGGTCCGCAGATGTTCCGCGGTGAGTACGAGCGCACCCTTTAGCAGTCCGTCCGCGGTCGCGCCGATCGAAGCGACGGCCATGCGGTGCAGTTCGGCAATGCCGCCGGGCAGCAGCTGCTCGGCCGGAATCTCGACCTGGTCGAGTCGCACCGTGCATTCGGGAATCCCACCGGATACCGGCGTCGGCGTCAGGGTCAACCCGGCCGCATCCGAATCCACCAGTGCGATACCGGAATTCGTTGGAATCAGCAGCCAGCGCGCCTGCTCCGCATACGGAACCGCCACCTTGTGGCCGGTGATGCGCACGGTGTCGCCATTGGAGACGGCCGTGGTCTCGGGTTTGACGACGAAGGGATTCGCGGGCTCGCTGAGGGCCGCGGTGAGCACCGCCCCCTTGGCGACCTCCGGATAGACCCGCTCGGCGACGGTGTCCGGCAGGACCGAAAGCAGCGGCAGCAGCCCGAAGCCGAGGGTCGGCAGGGCGGGCACCGCCACCGCATCGGTGGCCAGTTCGGTCAGCAGCACCGAGACCTCCGGCAGGCCCATGCCGTCACCGCCGAACCGCTCCGGCAGCGCGAGCGAGAGCAGGCCGGTCTCGATCAGACTCGGCCACAGCTCGATATCGCGTGCCGGTTCACGCTCCAGCAAACTCACTACAACCTCGGCCACGGCATCCTGGCCCTCGTCCCGGGTGAAGTCCACGCTTACTCCAATTAAGTTCAGTATCGCTCCGCGCTTCCATGAGGGGCGATCTTCTGGCAATCGACCTCGTCGACTAGCCGTCCGCGTCGCGGGGCAGTCCGAGAATTCGCTCACCTGCCACGGTCAGCAAGATCTGCTCGGTACCACCCGCAATCGAAAGACAGCGGGTGAGCAGGAACTCCTTGAGCACGTCGGAGTCCTGCGCACCGATCGCCCCCGCCGTCTCCACCGCGAATTCGGCAACCGCCTGGCGATGCCGGACACCGACGAGCTTGCGCACACTGCTCTGCGCTCCCGGATCACCGCCCGCGAGCATCCGCACCGCGGCACGCTGCTCCAGCAACAGTCCAGCGATAGCATCGGCGACGAAACCGCCGAGCCGATCGTTCACAAGCTCCGCACCCGGCCCGGTGGCGGGCAGTTTGGCGATGAGTTCCTCGAGCACCGGCCCGATCCCATTGCCGCCCATGGCGACGCGTTCGGTCGACAGGGTGGAGCGGGCGATCTTCCAGCCGTTGTTCAGCGCGCCGACCACACAGTCGTCCGGCACGAAGACATCGTCGAGGAAGACCTCGCTGAACCGCGCCTCACCGGTGATCTGCACCAGCGGGCGCACCTCGAGCCCCGCGCTGCGCATATCGACAAGGAAATAGCTGATACCGCGATGCTTCGGTGCGTCGGGATCGGTGCGAGCCAGGCAGATCGCCCAGTTCGCCCGGTCGCCCAGCGACGTCCACACCTTCTGCCCGCGCAGCACCCAGCCGCCGTCGACCTTCTTGGCGGTGGTCCGCAGCGCCGCCAGATCCGAACCGGCCTCCGGCTCGCTGAACAGCTGACACCAGATCACCTCACCGCGCAGCGTCGGCCATGCGAATCGGTCGATCTGCTCCTGGGTGCCGTGCTGCAGCAGCGTCGGGATCGCCCAGCCGCCGATCGCCAGATCCGGTGACTCCACACCCGCGCGGCGCAGTTCCTCCGAAATGACCAGGCCCGTCATGGGATTCGCGCCACGGCCGTACGGTGCCGGCCAGTGCGGCATGACGAGTCCGGCCTCGACCAGCGCATTGCGCTGCGCGCCGACCGGCAGTGCCGCGATCGCGGCCACCTCGGCGGCCAGTTCGTTCCCGCTGTTCCCGCCGCCGTCACGCCCCGCGACCGTCTCGGCGGCCGTCGCTTGCGCAGCGGAAGCGAAGATCCGGTCCGCACCGGTGGTCCGGCGCTGACCGGCGCGGGTCAGCTCGGTGACCCGGGCCCGCCACCGCGCCGATCCGCCGAGCAGCTGCCGCAATGCGGTGGCCCGGCGCAAGTAGAAGTGCGCGTCGTGCTCCCAGGTGAAGCCGATGCCGCCGAGCACCTGAATGCAGTCCTTGGCGGTCTCCACCGCGGCGTCCAGGGAAATCGCGGCGGCGATCGCGGCCGCGATCGGCAGCTCCGCACCGCCCTCGTCGACGGCGGCCGCGGCATCGGCCGCGACGGAGCGGATCAGCTCGGTGCGGCACAGCATCCAGGCGCAAATGTGTTTGAGCGCTTGGAAAGACCCGATCTTGCGCCCGAATTGCTCACGCACCTTGGCATATTCGACCGCGGTCTCCAGACACCATCCCGCCACACCGGCGAGTTCGGCCGAAACCAGCACCGCGAGTAGATCTTCCACCGCGTGCGGCGACTCGAACACCCGCTCCGCCGGCACCCGCACCTCGGCACAGTGCACACGCGCCAGTGGCGTACTCGAGTCAGCGGGTACCAGCGCCTCGATGCGCAGACCATCGGCATCGGGCCCGACCACACACCAGCGCAACCCTTCCGGCGTCCGCACCGGCAACAGCACCGAGGTACCCGGCGCGGCACCGAGCACCGAATCCCAGATACCCGTGAGCAACAGCTCACCAGATGCGGCCGCTACGCTGGCGACGGGTCCGACAATGAAGTCGAGCGCGACACCACACGGCATATCCTCGGCGAAGGCGCCAGCGGTGACCAGATTGGCCAAGGCGGTGGACAGCACCGGCCCGCCGACCAGGTCGTGTGCCGCCTGTTCGACCAATACCGCGAGGTCGGCGACCGATCCGCCGTGGCCGCCGGCCGCCTCGGCGACCGCGACCCGGAATATCCCGAACTCGGCCAGTCCGGGCCAATAGGCGCGCCAGAAGTCCGCCGGGTCGTCCCGCATTGTTGCAATTGGACGCACCGATCCAGCCCATCCGCGCATCGACTCCTGACCGGCTTTATGCTCGTCAGTGGTGGCGATGGTCACAGTCCGTACCGCCTTTCCGGCGTGACTCCCACACCTAGAACATGTTCTAATATCCTAGCTGGGCGGAAGTCAAGAGACGACCGAGGCCCGTTGCCGGAATGCGAAAGGACTCTCAATCCATGGCCAGTCCCTCCCGATCGCAGCCAGCCGATTCGAATTCGGCGGGGCGAGCGTCGGCCAACGCGACGGTCACGACGCTCAGCGAAGACGAACTGAGCTCAGCCGCGCAGCGGGAGCGGCGTAAGCGAATTCTGGACGCGACCCTCGCACTGGCCTCCAAGGGCGGCTACGACGCCGTGCAGATGCGCGCGGTGGCCGAACGCGCCGATGTCGCGGTCGGGACGCTCTACCGGTATTTCCCGTCCAAGGTGCATTTGCTGGTCTCCGCGCTGTCGCGGGAATTCGAGCAGATCGAGGGCAAACGCAAGCCGCTTGCCGGACAGACGCCGAATGAGCGCATGCACCTTTTGCTGACCCAGATCACCCGGATGATGCAACGCGATCCATTGCTCACCGAGGCGATGACCCGCGCATTCATGTTCGCCGACGCGTCGGCGGCCGCGGAGGTCGATCGGGTCGGCAAGGTCATGGATCGCGTTTTCGCCCGCGCCATGAACGACGGCGAACCCACCGAACGTCAGCTGGCCATCGCGCGCGTCATCAGCGACGTCTGGCTGTCGAATCTGGTGGCCTGGCTGACCAGACGGGCATCGGCGACCGACGTCACCGAACGCCTCGAGCTGACCGTCGATCTACTGCTCGGCGAAAACGGCGCCAAGTAGCAACCACCCAGCTCGACTACCAGCGCATACCAGGCAAATTCGGTATCGGAGGCCGCTGCGCACGTCGTAATTTCGATCACATCCACTGCTCATCGCGCCGTACGTATGGCGGCGCGCGAGCAAGGTGGGCGACCATTGCGTTAACGCAATACTGCGCACGCATGACGGCGCGCTTCGGTGCGGCAAATTCAACACAGTATTGTCACGCGTGCCCCTGAAAAAACTCCTCCGATCACTAGGTTGGATGCGTGAGCGCACAGGATCTGCCACTGGAACTTCGCCGTGCACTGTCGACGGTCGCGCGCGTGCCACGACTTTTGGTCGCATCGGACTACGACGGGACGATTGCGCCCATCGTGTCCGATCCGGCGAAGGCCTTTCCACACCGAGAATCGGTGAGCGCGCTACGAGCGCTCGCCGGTCTCACCGGGACGACCGCCGCCGTGATCTCCGGCCGTGCACTGCGGGATCTCGCCGCATTGTCGCGTCTACCGGTCGAGGTACAACTGATCGGTAGTCATGGCTCGGAATTCGATGTCGGTTTCGTACACGCCATCGACAACGACGCCAAACAATTGCTGGTGGAAGTGCAGACGAGTCTGTCGCAGATCGCCGCGGAGAATCCCGGTGCCAGCGTCGAGATCAAACCGGCCAGTGTCGCGTTGCATGTGCGCAATGCGAGTCCGGAAATCGGGTTGCGCGCGCTGAAGGCCGTCCGACAGGGCCCGTCCTGCTGGGTCGGCGTACAGGTGACCGAGGGGAAATCGGTTATCGAACTCGCGGTGATCCAGACGGATAAGGGCGTCGCGCTCGATACCGTCCGGCATCAGGAGGGCGCATCGGCCGCGGTGTTCTTCGGCGATGACGTCACCGATGAAAAGGCCTTCCGCATGCTTTCCGGCCCCGATGTCGGCATCAAGGTCGGCGATGGCGAGAGTCTGGCCAAATACCGGGTGGACAGCACCGAGGCCGTCTCCTGGGCACTGGCCTTCCTGCTCGAGGAGCGGCGTACCTGGCTGGCCGGTGCCAGCGCGCCGCGCATCGAGCGGCTGAGCATGCTGTCCAGTCCGCGCTCGGTGGCGCTGCTGACCCCCGACGCGACCGTCACCTGGTTCTGCCATCCGGAACCGGATTCGGCCGCGGTCTTCGCCCATCTACTCGGCGGCCCACAGGCCGGCCACTTCACCATCGAACCGGAACGGCCGGGCCTGCCGCTGTCCCAGCGCTATATCGACGGCACCATGACCGTCGAAACCCGTTGGGCCAAGCTGCAAGTGGTGGACTATCTGCCGCACGACGTGGCACCGAACCGCACCGACCTGACCCGGGTGATCACCGGCGATGCCAAGGCCGTCGTAACCTTCGCGCCCCGACCGGAATTCGGCCAGGTGCCGGTGAGCATCGAATGCGAGCCGACCGGCCTGCGCGTGGTCGGCACCAATGATCCGATGGTGCTGCGCTCACCCGGTGTGCACTGGGAGATCCAGTCCGACGGTATGCACAGCTCGGCCCGCGCCGTCGTCGATCCGTCGCGCGGCCCGATCGTGCTGGAAATGCGCTGCGGTACACACGATCTCGCGCCCGCCATGAGCAGTGAGGCGGATCGGCGCAAGGACGCCGAGGACTACTGGTCGAAGTGGGCGGCGAAACTGCAACTGCCGCCGCTGAAGCCGGATCTGATGAAGCGCTCGGCACTCACCCTGCGCGGCCTCGTGCACGCGCCGTCGGGTTCGATCCTGGCCGCGGCCACCACCTCGCTGCCGGAGGATATCGGCGGCGTGCGCAACTGGGACTACCGCTACTGCTGGCTGCGCGATGCCTCGCTGACCGCGCAGGCGCTGGTTTCGCTCGGCTCATTGACCGAGGCCGAGGAATTCCTCGGCTGGGTGCACCGGGTGCTGGAAACGCTGCCCGGTCCGGAGCGTCTGCACCCCCTGTACACGCTCTACGGCGAAACGCTGCCGCCCGAGGCATCGATCGATCAGCTGCCCGGTTATGCGGGTTCGCGCCCGGTCCGCGTCGGCAACGCCGCGAATATGCAGGTGCAGCTGGACGTCTTCGGTCCGATCGTCGATCTGATCGCATCGCTGGCGCACGGCCGCGAGGCGAAGGGCCTGACCGATCCGGCCAAGGCGCTGCCGGATGCCGACTGGGAACTCGTGCACGCCATGGTCTCCGCGGTGCAGCGGCGCTGGCAGGAACCCGACCACGGCATCTGGGAGATCCGCGGCAACCCGCGCCACCATGTGTACTCGAAGGTGATGGGCTGGCTGACCGTGGACCGGGCGATCACGCTGGCGCAGCGCTTCGCGCGCCAGATCGATCCGGCCTGGATCGCATTGCGCGAGACCATCGCCGACGAGGTGAAGACCAAGGGCTGGAACGACGAGGTCCAGTCCTACACCGCCGCCTACGACGGCACCGATCTGGACGCGGCCACCCTGCATATCGGCCTCAGCGGCCTGATCGAACCGTCGGATCCGCGCTTCGCGGCGACCGTGGTGGCCACCGAGGCGGAGCTGCGCAGCGGCTCGACCGTGTACCGGTACCACCACGACGACGGCCTGCCCGGCGGCGAGGGCGGATTCCACCTGTGCGCGGCCTGGCTGGTCGAGGCGTATCTGCTGATCGGCAAGCGTTCGGATGCCGAGGCACTGTTCGCGCAGCTGATCGATGTCGCCGGACCGACCGGTCTGCTCAGCGAGGAGTACGACCCGGTGGCCGAGCGCTCACTCGGCAACCATCCACAGGCCTACAGCCATCTCGGCCTGCTGCGCTGCGCCCAACTGCTCGGCAAGCCGGTGGAAGCGCTCGTCTGACGCGACCGTCGCAGAGATCTGGGCCCGCGAACCAACGGTTCGCGGGCCCAGCCCACATCCGGTGCCGAAGTGATGCCGCGAACACCGGCTCGTGCTGGGCGGGGCCTCCTGCTACAGTTCAAATGGTAACGATTTCCATTATGATCTAGAGCACGCTCAGATCTGCCGCATTGCCAGGAGTACCCCGCGCGTGAGCACACGAATTGCCCTCGGATTCGCCGGTATCGCCGTGGGGGTGGCCACCGCGCTGACACTCACCGCATGCGGAAGCTCGAAGGATTCGGATAAGCCGAATATCGTCGCGTCCACCAGTGTCTGGGGCAATATCGCCGCCACCATCGCGGGTCCGGATGCCTCGGTGACCTCGCTGATCACCGATCCCGCCGCCGATCCGCATTCGCATGAGACCTCGGCCGTGGAGTCGGCCGAGATCAGCGATGCCGACCTGGTCGTCTTCAATGGCGGCGGCTACGACGAGTTCATCGAGAAGGCGATCCAGGGCAAGCGCGCTGTCGACGCGTTCGAATCCCGCACCGATAAGAGCGATGAGAACGAACATGTCTTCTACGACCCGCGCACAGTGAGCACGGTCGCCGATCGGATCGCGAGCGCCCTCGGCGAAATCGACTCCGCGCACGCCGCCGCCTACACCGACCGCGCCGCCGCGTTCAAGACCCAACTGAGCGCGATCAGCGCGGCCTCCAGCAAGATCGCCAGCGAGCATCCGAAAACCCCGGTGCTGCAGACCGAACCGCTGGCGCACTACCTGCTGGTCGCCGCCGGGACCGAGGATCTGACGCCGCACGAGTTCCAGGAGGCGATCGAGCAGGAGACCGATCCCGCCCCCGCCGCCGTCGCCGCGACGCGGGATCTGCTGAGCGGCAAGAAGGTTCGCGCGCTGGTCTACAACATCCAGACCGAGGACAAGATCACCAAGGACCTACGCTCGCTCGCGCAGTCGAACGGTCTACCTATCGTCGAAGTGACCGAAACCCTGCCTTCCGGTATGGATTACATTCAGTGGCAGACCAAGAGCGCCCAGGCGCTGGCCGCGGCGCTGGCCTGACCGCGTTATGAAAGCATCGCGTAGCGATTCGATGAGGAGCGGTGGCCGGGTGACAAGTGGGCCAGCATCGCGTAGCGATTCGATGGGAAGCCGGGTGACCGGTGGGTCCATGGCAGCCGCGCCGACCACCGAGCAGCGGCCGTCGGATACCCGCCCCGTCGTCCACCTCGACGCCGCCAGCCTGGCATTCGGCGAACGCACGCTCTGGCAGGGACTGGATCTCGAGGTGGCGCCCGGTGAATTCGTCGCGATTCTCGGGCCGAATGGATCCGGCAAAACCTCGCTGCTGAAGGTGCTGCTCGGACAGCTCGCGCTCAGCTCGGGCAGCGCCGATGTCGCGGGCGGACCGGCACGCGCGGGCAACCCCGATATCGGCTATGTGCCGCAACAGAAGACGATCGACGCCGGTGTCCAATTGCGCGGGGTCGACTTGGTCGGGCTCGGTGTCGACGGGCACAACTGGGGCCTCGGACTGCGCCGCCGCGCCGAGCGCAAGCGCAAGGTGCGCGCCGCCATCGCCGATGTCGGCGCGGAGAAATTCGCCTATGCGCCATTGGAATCCATGTCCGGTGGCGAGCAGCAGCGACTGCGCGTGGCACAGGCGCTCGTCGGCGATCCCAAGGTGCTGCTCTGCGATGAACCACTGCTCAGCCTCGACCTGGCGAACCAACGACTGGTATCCGAGCTGATCGATCGGCGCAGGCGAACCCACAACACCGCAGTGCTTTTCGTGACACACGAGATCAATCCGATTCTGCCGCTGGTGGATCGGGTCCTGTACCTGGTCGACGGAAGGTTCCGCATCGGCACCCCCGACGAGGTGATGACCTCGGCCGTCCTCTCCGAGCTCTATCAAACCGAGGTCGACGTCCTCCGAGTGCGCGGCAGACTGGTCGTAGTCGGCACCGGCGACACCATGGACGCCCTCGGCACCGCCGGAGCCCAACACTGCCACGGCGCAACCCTCTCCGATCCCGGACGATTCGCCGTCGCCCACCCAGCCGCCGACGCACAACCGGCCCCCAACACACATCCAGTTGCCGCCCCGCCGCCAGCTGCCGATGGCCATCCAGTTGCCAACACACACCCGGTCGCCGAGCAGCCGAGTCCCGACACACCGCCGGTTGCCGACGGACTGCCAATTGCCAACACGCACCCAGTTGCCGACACGCAGCGGATTTCCAATGGGCGGCCAGTTGCTGACGCGCCGCCGGGTGCCGAAGAGCAGCCGGTTGCCGCCAACCTGCACCCGGTCGCCGACGGACAGCCGAGTGCCAACACACCGCCGGTTGCCGACGGACAGCCAATTGCCAACACGCACCCAGTTACCGACGCTTACCCGCGTGTCGGCACCCAGCGAATTGCCGACACGCAGCGAGTTTCCAACGGGCGGCCAGTTGCTGACGCGCCGCCGGGTGCCGAAGAGCAGCCGGTTGCCGCCAACATGCACCCGGTCGCCGACGGACAGCCGAGTGCCAACGCACAGCCGGTTGCCAACGGGCAGCCGGTTGCCAACACGCCCCCAGTTGTCGACGGTTACCCATTTGTCAGCGCACAGCCAGTTGCCGACGCACAGCCGCCTGCCGATGGAAAGGCAGATCCAAATACACAACTGGGTACCGGCGAGCCAAATGCCGACACGCAGCTGGTTCCAGATGGCCAGCCAGTTGCCGATGCACAACTGGTTCCCGATGGCCAGCGACTTGCAGACGCGCAACCGATTGCCGAAGAGCACCCGATTGCCAATAGGCGGCCAGGTGCCGACACGCAACAAGTTTCCGATGAGCGACTAGTCGCCGACGCGCAGTCGGTTCCTGATGCGCACCTAGTTGTCGACGCACAGCTGCTTGTTGGCGGAAAGCCGGTTCCCAACGCCCAACTGGGTGCCGGTGACCAGCCCGATGCCGACACGCAACAAGTTTCCAATGGGCGGCCAGTTGTCGACCCGCCGACGGCTGCCGGCGCACAGCCGGATTCGCATGGGTGGCCGGTCTCCGAAACGCCGTCGAAGCCGAGTGGGGTTCGTTCGTGATCGACAAGCTATCGGATGTCATTTCGAAGATGTTCGACTTCTCCACCACCGCGAACCTGCTCTCCTACGCCTTCGTGCAGCAGGCGGTGCTCGCGGCCGCGCTGCTCGGGCTGCTGGCCGGGGTGATCGGTCCGTTGATCATCAGCAGGCAGATGTCGTTCGCGGTGCACGGCACCAGCGAACTGTCGCTGACCGGCGCGGCGGCCGCATTGCTCGCCGGAATCGGGGTCGGGCTGGGTGCGATCGTCGGCTCGGTGGTGGCGGCGGTGCTGTTCGGTCTGCTCGGAACCAAAGCCAGAGAACGCGATTCGGTGATCGCGGTGGTGCTCTCGTTCGGGCTCGGGCTCTCGGTGCTGTTCCTGTGGCTCGGCCCCGAACGCGCCGGCTCGAAATTCTCGCTGCTCACCGGTCAGGTGGTGAGCGTCGGCTACAGCGGACTCGCGCTGCTGGTGACCTGCACGGTGCTGGTGCTCGCCGTGCTCGCGGTGGTCTACCGGCCGCTGCTGTTCGCGAGCTCGGATCCCGAAGTCGCAGTCGCACGCGGGGTTCCGGTGCGGGCGCTTTCGGTGGTGTTCGCGGTCATGCTCGGCGTCACCGCGGCCTTCGGCGTGCAGATCGTCGGGGCGTTGCTGGTCCTCGCGCTGCTCATCACCCCCGCCGCCGCAGCGGCACAGCTGACCGCGAATCCGGTGCGTGCCACCGTGCTCGCGGTCGTCTTCGCCGAAACCGCCGCAGTGGGCGGCATCCTGCTATCCCTGGCCCCCGGCGTCCCCGTCTCCACCTTCGTCACCACCATCTCCTTCCTGATCTACCTGATCTGCCGAATCCTCGGCCCCCGCCGCCGAGCCGCCCGCATCCCCTGACCTCCCGCTCACCGGCCCGAGCCGTGCCCTCACGCAGTTGCACGCTGCGCACGGGCCCACCGGTAAAGCCACCACGACATGCCAATTGCGCGCGAACCACTCCCAGATCGACGCGTAACCGGCCCGGCCACACCCGCCCGCTGCCCTTCGCTTGTGGACCCACCGCCGGTGCGGCGCACACAGTTGCCCACCGCACACGGAGCCACCAGAGATAGCCCGCGCGACACACCACTTCGCGCACGGACTGCCCCCAAAATCGGCCCGTCACCGCCAAGCGACCAGCGCCCAAGGCCCCGCGCCGATCCGACACGCACAGTTGCGCCGGATCCGAAGACGCGAAGAGAGGCCGAGCGGTCCGCCCTGCATTCGCGGAGGCCGCTCACCACGCCGACACGCACAGTTGCGCCGGATCCGAAGACGCGAAGCGAGGCCGAGCGGTCCGCCCTGCATTCGCGGAGGAGGCCGCTCAACTCGCCGACGCGAATCCCATCGCCCCCGACGAGCCCTGGGCTGAGGCGCTCCTGGGCGGAGGGAATCCACTCTGCCGCAAAAGGTCGAGCACGTCGCATAGCGAGTGACTACCTCGCACACAGTAGACGTTGTGCGAGATAGTCACCGCATATGCGAAGCCCGCGCGACAAGCAGTTGGAGCGCGAACCGCCCCATTTCAGCCCGTCACCGCCAGGTTGCCGCCCTCGCTGCCTCGAAGCCGGTGCCGCGGACGTAGTTGCGCGCCGCACAGGGAATTTCGGGCGATTCGTGTGCGACGCGCCAAATCGTGTGCGGACCAGGGGGACTCGGCGGGGCTGATGGCAGCGCACGGGCCAGGTGCTCGCGCGGGGCGGGCACCTGGCCTGTGGGTGGCGATCAGGCTGCGAGCAGGGCGATCAGGACGAGGATCGAACCGCCGAACACGATGACGTGGCGCAGGTTCTGCAGGTAGGGCATTACCCAGCGGGGGAAGGCGTTTTCGGCGGCGGCCAGGAAGCGCTCGACGTCGATGCGGGCCAGTTCCGGGTCGGCCTTGCGGGCGAAGGCGGCTCGGATGCTCTTGGCCGCGGTCAGGTTGCTGTACAGGATCGCGCCATTGCCGAGCAGCACCAGCACCTGGATGATCCAGGACAGCGTGCGGCCCCAATCGTTGCCCGCCAGGTTGAGCGCGGCCAGCGTGGTCATCACCAGTGCGATACCGACGGGCGCCCAGGTCTCGTGGCCGCCCGCGTCGAACCGCATACCGTTCTCCTCGAGTACTGCGGGCCGCACACCCTGACGGGTCAGCGCGGCATCGGCGGCGGCCTTGGCGGCGGCTCCGTACCGGTGCCGCACCAGCGGAATGCTGACGAAGGCGAGGGCGATCAGCAACTGGGCGACGGCGGCGGCGGTCATCATGGCGAGTTCTCCTCATCGGGTTGTTCATCCGGGGCCGGTGCGGCTCCCCGTGCTCGATGACCAAACGATCGCCTGCGGCGCTGACACCGCGCTGACACCGGAGTAAACCCCGCTGACACCGTTGTCAGCGCAGGTCAGCAGGTCCCTTTCGGCCACAAGCCAGGTTTGATGGCAGGCGCCGTCAGTCGGAAACCCCCGGTTTCGTATGCTCGACCCACGCGCCCCATCGAACGAATGGTGACCAATGATCGACTTCACGATTCCCGCTGAACTCGCCGCCGAACGCGACCGGGTCCGCCAGTTCGTCATCGACAAGATCGTCCCCTTCGAGCGCGACCCGCGCGTCACTTCCCACGGCCCCACCGATGAACTGCGCCAGGAACTCGTCGAGCTGGCGCGCGCCGAGAACCTGCTGACCGTGCAGGCTCCGGAAGCCCTCGGCGGGCGCGGTCTCAGCCATATCGAGCAGGCGGTGATCTACGAGGCGGCGGGCTGGTCCACCCTCGGCCCGGTCGCGATGAACTGCGCCGCACCGGATGAGGGCAATATGTTCCTGCTCTCCAAGATCGCCAATTCGGAGCAGGTCGAGCGCCACCTCGCCCCCACGGTCGCCGGTCACCGGCGCACCGTCTTCGCCATGACCGAACCGGACGGCGCGGGTTCGGATCCGAATCAGCTGGCCACCGAGGCCGTCTTCGACGGCGAGAACTTCACCATCAACGGCCGCAAATGGCTCATCACCGGCGCGGACGGCGCCAAGAGCTGGATCATCATGGCCCGGGTCGCCCCGAACCCGCATCTGCCCGAGGGCCCGACGCTATTCCTGACCGAAGGCGATCAGCCCGGCATCATCATCGAACGCACCATGAACACGATGGACCGCAACTACGTCGGCGGCCACGGCGTCGTGCGCTTCGAGAATCTGGTGCTGCCCAAGTCGGCGCTGCTCGGCGAGACCGGCCAGGCGCTGCGCTACGCCCAGCTGCGGCTCGCCCCGGCCCGGCTCACCCACTGCATGCGCTGGCTCGGCGCGGCAGAACGCGCGCAGTCCATCGCGGTCGAATACGCCAGGACCCGCACCGCCTTCGGCAAGCCGATCGGCGACCACGAGGGCGTATCGTTCATGCTCGCCGATAACGAGATCGCGCTGCACCAGTGCCGCCTCACCATCTGGCATGCCTGCTGGCTCATGGACCAGGGCGAGAAGGCCAGACATGAGAGCTCGATCGCGAAGGCGTTCGTCTCCGAAGAACTGTTCAAGGTCACCGACCGCTGTGTTCAGGTGCTCGGCGGCATCGGCATCAGCGACGAAACGGTGGTCGAAATGATCTTCCGAGATATGCGCGCCTTCCGCCTCTACGACGGCCCGACCGAGGTACACAAGTACGCGATCGGCCGCCATGTGCTGCGTTGAGTTGCCGCGCCCGCGCGGCCGACAACTCCATTAACATGCGTGGCATGAGTTCGGAACTGCTCGTCGATGTCTCCGCGGGCATCGCCGTCCTCACGCTCAACCGACCCGCTCAGCAAAATGCCGTCACCCCGGCCATGGCCGCCGAACTGAGTGCGGCGCTGCAGCGCTGTGATACCGAAGATGCGATCCGCGCGGTCATCATCACCGGTACGGCACCCGCGTTCTGCGCGGGTGCCGATCTGTCCAGCCGGGTCGGCGATGTCAGCGCCACCATCGATCCGCCGCCGTGGCGGGTGCGCAAACCGGTGATCGCGGCGGTGAACGGCCATGCGGTCGGCATCGGACTGGCCCTGGCCCTGCAATGCGACCTGCGCTACATGGCGCGCGACGCGGTATACGGCCTCAATCAGGTGCGCCGCGGCGTACTGGCCGACGGCTACTCGCACTGGACGCTGCCGCGGCTGGTCGGTATGGCCAATGCCGCCGACATCATGCTGACCGGCCGCACCTTCGACGGCGAGGAGGCCAAGGCCATGGGCCTGGCCAATGGCTGCCTGCCCGGGGGCGAGGTGCTGCCGACGGCACTTGCCATCGCCCACGACATCGCGAACGGTGCGGCGCCGCTGCCGGTCGCGCTGTCGAAACGGCTGCTATGGGAGGGCTTGGGCATGAGCCCGGGGATGGTCGGACAGTTGGAGACCGACCTGAACAACCACGTCACCAAGAGCATCGACGGCGGCGAGGCGATGGCGGCCTTCCGAGATCGCCGCCAGCCCAACTGGACCGGCAGCATCAGCGGGGAATGGCCCGCCTGGGACAGCACGAGCGAACACGAGCGTCCCAGACTGGATTGATCCCTGGAATCTAGGCTCGGCCGCCGATCAGGATCAGCAGGAAGATGATCGCCATACAGACCATCAAGAGCGTGCCGACGATGCCGAGGACGTAACCGACCAGCACCTGGGCGCGGCCGCCGTAGCCGCCGTGGGATTGCTCGATCTGATCGAGCGCACGTCTGCCGAGCGCCCAGGCCACCGGACCCAGCGCGCCGCAGCAGAACAGACTCGCCGCGCCGAGCGCCAGCACCGCCGTCGCATGCGGATGCTCGATCGTCTCCTGAGGAGCCTGGTTCGGGATGGCCACGAGTCGAATTCTACGGGGCGCGAGCCGATTTGCCGTCCAACCCGATCCCCCGATTCGCAAACCGCGGCAGCGGCTACGGCCGCGCCAGCGAATGCCCATCCGACACGATCGTCACCGAGGGGCGTGTGCGATGTGCTCAGATGCGGCGCTGGCGGGCGATTTCGGAGAGGACGACGCCCGCGGCCACGGAGGCGTTCAGGGATTCGACCGGACCGGCCATCGGGATGCTGAGGATGGAGTCACAGGTCTCGCGGACCAGACGGGACAGGCCCTTGCCCTCCGAACCCACCACGATCACGGTGGGGATGCTGCCGTCGAAATCGTCGAGGGTGGTGTCGCCACCCGCGTCGAGGCCGACGATCTGGAAGCCCTGCGACGCCCAATCCTTCAGCGTGCGAGTCAGATTCGTCGCGCGGGCGACCGGCAGCCGGGCCGCGGCACCGGCGCTGGTCCGCCAGGCGACCGCGGTGACGCTGGCGCTGCGCCGCTGCGGAATCAGCACACCCTGGCCACCGAAGGCGGCCACCGAGCGGATCACCGCGCCGAGGTTGCGCGGATCGGAGATATTGTCCAGCGCGACCAGCAGGGCGGGTTCGGCCGAATCCTGTACCCGCACAACAAGATCGTCCGGATGGGCATAGCGGTACGGCGGCACCTGCAATGCCACACCCTGATGCAGTCCGTTGGCGCTCAACCGGTCCAGATCGGTGCGCGGCACCTCGAGAATGGAGATGCCCGCATCGGCAGCCATTTTCACGCTCTCGGTCAGCCGGTCGTCGTTCTCGGTGCCGACCGCGACGTACAGCGCGGTCGCCGGCACACCGGCACGCAGACATTCGACAACCGGATTGCGCCCGAGCACCATCTCCGGACCGTCGTCGCTCTTGCGCCCGGCCGGACGACCACCACCGGCGCCGCGTGGGCCCGGCCTACCCTGGGCCGCGGCCTTCGCCTTGGCCGCCGCCCGCTTGGCCGCGGGATGTTTGGTTCTGGCCTCGGCGGGCGGGGTCGCGCCGCGCGGCTCGAGTCCGCGCCTGCGCTGCCCACCGGAGCCGACAACGGCGCCCTTCTTGCTGCCGCCCTTACGGATCGCGCCGCGACGCTGCGAGTTGCCTGCCATCAGTTCGCCTTTCCACGCTGTACCGCACCCGGCGCATGCTGCGCCGCGCCCAGCGACCATTCCGGCCCCTGTGGGGTATCGGTCACTTCGATTCCGGCGGCCTGCAACCGGTCCCGCACCGCGTCGGCGCTGGCCCAGTCCTTATCGGCACGCGCCTGCTGGCGGCGATCGAGTTCGGCGCGCACCAGCACGTCCAATGCGTCCAGCGCGACCGAATTGTCCTGCGGGGTGTACCACTGCGGATCGAACGGGCAGACGCCGAGGATATTCAGCATGGCCCTGACCTGTCCGGCCAGCTCGACCGCCGTATCGATCGCGCCCGACTCCAGCGCCTTATTGCCCTCGTGCACCACCCGGTGCACCTCGGCCAGGGCCCGCGGAATCGCCAGATCGTCGTCGATCGCCTCGGCGAACGCATCGGTCCACTTGCCGACCGCGATCTCCCCGGCCCGCTCGGCCACTCGGTGTATGAATGCCTCGATCCGCTGGTAGGAGGCCGCGGCGTCGTAGAGCGCCTTATCCGAATACTCCAGCATGGACCGGTAGTGCGCGCTGCCCAGGTAGAACCGAAGTTCAACGGCCCGAACCTTTTTCAGCACATTCGGCACGGAGAGCACATTGCCCAGGGATTTGGACATCTTCTCCCCGCCCATGGTCACCCAGCCGTTGTGCAACCAATACCGCGCGAATCCATCACCGGCCGCCTTGGACTGGGCGATCTCGTTCTCGTGGTGCGGGAAGACCAGATCCATTCCACCGCAATGGATATCGAATTCGGCGCCGAGGTAGAACTCGGCCATCGCCGAGCATTCCAGATGCCAGCCGGGCCGGCCCGGCCCCCACGGCGACGGCCAGGTCGGCTCACCCGGTTTGGCGGCCTTCCACAGCGTGAAGTCCCGCGGATCGCGCTTGCCTTCGCCAGCGCTCTCGCCCTGGTGTACGTCATCGAGCCTGTGCCCGGACAGACTCCCGTATTCCGGATAGCTGACCACGTCGAAGTAGACATTGCCCGCAGAGGCGTAGGCGTGCCCGCGATCGATCAACCGCTGCATCAGGTCGACCATCTGGGTGATGTGGCCGGTCGCGCGCGGTTCGGCCGATGGCGGCAGCACGCCGAGGGTCTGGTAGGCCCGATCGAAGGCGCGCTCATAGGTGGCCGCCCACTCCCACCAGGGTCGACCCGCCTCGGCGGCCTTGGTCAGGATCTTGTCTTCGATATCGGTGACATTGCGGATGAACCACACGTCGTAGTCGTGCGCGAGCAGCCAGCGCCGCAGTACGTCGAACGCGACTCCGCTGCGCACATGGCCGATGTGCGGTTCACCCTGAACGGTGGCGCCACACAGGTACACCGAGGCACGGCCGGGGACCAGGGGCGCGAAGTCGCGCATGGTCCGCGTGTCGGTGTCAAAAAGGCGCAGAGTCACGGAAGTCGATCCTAGCTGGTAGATAAGGCCGTTCACGGAGCGGCTCAGGTCGGCGGGAGCTGGCTCAGCGACACGCTTGTAGCAGGGCGGTAGCCACCGCGGCCACACCCTCGCCGCGGCCGGTCAACCCGAGGCCGTCGGTTGTGGTGCCCGACACCGAAATCGGGGCGCCGAGCAGTCCGCCGAGTACCTCTTGGGCCTCGGCGCGACGCGGTCCGATCTTCGGCCGATTGCCGATTACCTGGACCGCGGCGTTGACGATTTCGAAGTCGGCCTCGTCAAGGAGCCTACGCACTTCCTTCAGCATGGCCGCGCCGGATACCCCTGCCCATTCCGGGCGCCCGGTGCCGAAGACCGCGCCGACATCGCCGAGTCCGGCCGCGGAGAGCAGCGCATCGCAGAGCGCGTGCGCGGCGACATCGCCGTCGGAATGTCCGGCGCAGCCGTCGTCGCCATCGAAGAGCAGGCCCGCCATCCAGCACGGCCTGCCCGCTTCGATCGGATGGACATCGCTGCCGATGCCGACGCGCATGGTCATGACCGGCCCACCGTGTGAGCGCCGTCGAGCACCGCATTGGCCAGCAGCAGGTCGAGCCGGGTGGTGATCTTGAAAGCCATGGGGTCGCCGGGGATGGTGTGCACCTGGGTGCCGAGCAGTTCGACGAGTCCGGCATCGTCGGTGGCCCGCAGCGTCTCATCGGCGTAGGCCGCGCGCAGCAATTCGGCGGCGAAACCCTGCGGCGTCTGAATGGCACGCAGGCTCGCTCGATCGGGAGTACCGGTGACACCGCCGTGCGCGTCGACGGATTTGATGGTGTCGACCACGGGCAATGCGGGCACGACGGCGGTGACACCGGCGCGCAGCTCGGCGACCACCCGGGCGATCAGCTCGGGTGGGGTCAATGCGCGGGCGGCGTCGTGCACCAGGAAATAGGCGGCATCAGGGGCGGCGGCGATACCCGAACGCACCGAATCGGTGCGCTCGGCGCCGCCGCTGACCACACGCACCGACTCCGAGGGCGGCAGCAGGGCAACGGCGCTCTCGACGAGTTCGGCGGGGACGATCACGATGATCCGGTCGACCGCTCCGGAGGCGATCAGGCCGTCGACGGCCAGCCGGACCATAGGTGTGCCGCCGACCGCGACGAACGCTTTGGGTGTCGATTCACCCAGGCGAACGCCACGACCGGCGGCAGGCACCAACGCAACGACGGAACCGTCGCTGTTAGAAACATTCACGGTCAGGAGGCCGCGGCGAGAACCTCATCGAGGAGCGACTCGGCCTTGCCGTCATCGGTCCCCTCGGCTAGCGCGAGCTCGCCGACGAGGATCTGACGGGCCTTGGCCAGCATCCGCTTCTCACCCGCGGACAGGCCGCGGTCCTGCTCCCGACGCCACAGGTCGCGAACGACCTCGGCCACCTTGTTCACATCGCCGGAGGCGAGCTTCTCCAGGTTGGCCTTGTAGCGGCGAGACCAGTTAGTCGGTTCTTCGGTGTGCGGCGCACGCAGCACTTGGAAGACTCGGTCGAGACCCTCCTGGCCGACGACGTCTCGCACGCCGACATATTCGGCGTTCTCCGCGGGAACGCGAACAGTCAGGTCACCTTGGGCGACCTTCAGGACCAGATACTCTTTTTGCTCACCCTTGATGGTGCGAGTCTCGATTGCTTCGATCAGCGCCGCTCCGTGGTGGGGGTAAACGACGGTGTCTCCGACCTTAAAAATCATGTGTCCCGTGCCCCTTTCGATGTTCACAGTTTAACATGCGACTCGGTAACGGCGCGATCAACTGTGCAGGTCAGGGCCACAACGAGGCGACCGCTGGGGTTGACAGAACCGGTGCGGTGTGCATTGTGTTGTGCCAGAACGGGTTATCGACCGGCACGCTTACCACACGAGCCGATCGATACGACCAGCAGCACCATGGCAACTCGGCGCGCCGCCCCAAAACCGTTACCCAACGGATGCGATGCTCCGGAGTGTCCCGATCGCGTAGCCAAAACCACGCGGAGCGCTCTTACGAGCGAGGAGTTCGCAGGCGCCGCAAATTAGACACAGCCCCGACGTCCGCTCGGCGGAGGCTACTACTACGCTGCCTAGTTATTACTCTCCCTAGCGGAGTGAGCCCGGTCGACATGGAGGGACAACCCGTGACTGCCCTGAAAGCTGTGACCGCCTCGACAGGGGCGCGACGTCGCATGGTTTCGGTTGCCGCGCTCGCCGCCGGAGCGGCGCTCGTGCTGTCCGGCTGCGGTGCAGGCCAGATCTCGCAGACCGCGACCCAGGTCGCCGCGGTCAACGGCAACCACGCCGACATCGACCGGATCTCGCTGCGTAATGTGCACATCGTCTTCCCGGCCGCGGGCAGCGAGTACACCAACACCAAGGGCGGCAAGGCGATCATCGCGCTGTCGATCATCAACAACGGCGAGACCGTCACCGACGAGCTGACCAGCATCAACACCGACCTCGGCACGGTGAAGATCACCCCGCCCGCGGGTGATCCGGCGTTCCGGATCGCGCCACAGCAGACCGTCGTCGCGGCCTCGTCCGCGCCGGGCGCCGCGGCCAAGTCCGACGAGCACGGTGCGACACCGTCCACCACCGCGACACCGTCGGCCACCGCGACGCCGTCCACCACCGCCAAGGCCGATCAGCACGGCGCCGGTCCGGCCGGTGATAAGGCCACCGCCGACGCGGAGAAGAAGCCCGGTCTGATCGAGATCACCGGTCTGACCAGGGATATCACCCCCGGCCTCACCTACCCGGTGACATTCAACTTCAAGCAGAACGGCACCGTGACGGTCCAGGTCCCGGTCGACGCCGGGCCGCTGGCCGAACGGCACGAGGGCCAGGCCGCCGCGACCGAGGGCGAGCACAAGGGCGGCCACTGATCCGCTGACCGATCCCCACGCACGGCTGTCGCGCAATCGCGCGGCAGCCGTTTTCGTATCTGTCGACCCCACTTGCCACTGTCGAGCCCGCTTGTCGGATGCGGTACGTAAGGTGCGCCTGTGGCCAAGACCAAGTCGATCTTCCGATGCTCCGCCTGCCGACACGAGGTCGCCAAGTGGGTGGGCAAATGCCCGGATTGCGGCGCCTGGGGCACCGTCGACGAGATAGCCGGAGCGGCGGCGACCGCGGCATCGCCGGTCGGGCGGCGGGCGATGTTGCCGAGCACCGCCGCCGCGCCCATCTCGCATATCGATTCGAAGGTCACCAAGGCCAGGCCGACCGGCGTCGAGGAACTGGACCGGGTGCTCGGCGGTGGCATCGTGCCGGGATCGGTCGTGCTGCTCTCCGGTGAGCCGGGGGTCGGCAAGTCGACGCTGCTGTTGGAGGTCGCGCATCGGTGGGCCACCCAGCGCGATGAGAAGTCGCTGTATGTCACCGCGGAGGAATCGGCGGGACAGGTCCGGCTGCGGGCCGACCGGACCAATGCGGTGCACGAGAGGGTCTACCTGGCAGCCGAATCGGATCTGTCGGTCGTGCTCGGCCATGTCGAGCAGGTGCGTCCGACGCTGCTCGTCGTCGATTCGGTGCAGACCATGCTGGTCCCCGAGGTGGACGGCACCATCGGCGGCGTCACCCAGGTGCGCGCGGTGGCCGCCGCACTCACCTCACTGGCCAAGGCGAGCGGTGTCGCGGTGCTGCTGGTGGGCCATGTCACCAAGGACGGCAATGTCGCCGGCCCGCGCACGCTGGAGCATCTGGTGGATGTGGTGCTGCAGTTCGAGGGCGATAAGAACTCCACACTGCGCATGGTGCGCGGCATCAAGAACCGCTTCGGCAGTTCCGATGAGGTCGGCTGTTTCGAACTGCACGACGACGGGATCTCCTGCGTCACCGATCCGTCCGGCCTGTTCCTGCACCACCGCACCGATTCGGTGCCGGGGACGGCCGTCACGGTGGCAATGGACGGTAAGCGCCCGCTGGTGGCCGAGGTGCAGGGGCTCACCGTGCACACCGAGATCCCGAACCCACGGCGGGCGGTGAGCGGACTCGACTACAACCGTGTCGCGATGGTGCTGGCCGTGCTGCAGAGCCGCGGTCGGGTGTTCCTCGGCAAACACGATGTGTACGCCGCGACGGTGGGCGGCATGCGACTGCTCGAGCCCGCCGCGGATCTGGCGGTCGCCCTTGCCATCGCCAGTGCCGAACGGGATCAGGCGCTGCCCGTCGGCTGGGTCATCCTCGGCGAGGTCGGCCTGGCGGGCGAGGTGCGGCGGGTCACCGGACTGGAGCGCAGACTGGCCGAGGCCGAACGACTCGGCTTCACCACCGCCCTGGTACCGCCGGGTCCGGCACGGACGAAGAACGGCATCAAGGTGCACGAGGTAGCCGACGTCAAATCCGCCATCCGCCTCGCCGGTCTCCGCAAGTCACGCACCCCACCCACCGAAGCCGCCCCCGACTTCTGAGTCGATAGTGGCTGTCGCACAACCCAATTGATCACGCATAACCAGTGGCTATCGCGCACAACCCATACCTTGTGCGCGATAACCGCTGGATATGCGGCAGCGCCCCGGAGTGGGTTAGGCGATGTTGAAGGGTTCGGCGGCGCTGCGTAGGGAGCCGAGTTGGGCGACTACGGCGTAGGCGCCGGGGGGGACCTGGACGCGGTCGCCGACGCAGTTGGGTTGGGAGGTGGAGCCGGACCAGGTGACCATGAAGGCGGCCTGTTCGCCGCGGTTCAGGGTGCGGACATCGGGGGCGCCGTCGGGGTAGCAGTCGGTGCTCGACCAGAGGCGGCGCTGACCGTCGAGGGTGGTCACCGAGACCTGCTGCAGGCCCGAGCCGACGTCGCGGGAGCAGGACGAGGACGAGATGTTGGTGATGACGATGCCGAAGACCGGGGTCTCCCCGGTCTTGTAGGTCGGCTGTTCGACGGTCACCTTCACCGCGAGCGACTGATCCGGGCAGGCGCCAGCGGCGACCGGACTGCTGGCCGGCGCGGCAGTGGTACTGCCGGAGGGCTTCGCGCTGGACTCGCCCGTGGTCGGCGGCGCCGTCGAGGACGCGCCCGCTGGCTTATTCGTCGCCGCGGACGTGCTCGTCGCGGCCGCCTTTGTCGTGCCGGGCGAATCGCCGCCGCGCGTGACCGTCAGGACCAACCAGATGACCAGTGCGAGCGCTACGACCAGGATGCCGATGGCGAACGCGCGACGTCGCCAATAGATCTCCGGAGGCAGCGGTCCATTCGGTTCCAGCACGGAGTCAACGGTAAGGGCACGATCCGGTGCAGCGACTCAGGACCCCGGCGTGTCGGATCGGAAAACCCGGGCGCGGCAGGTAAGTTCCGCTCGCACGCTTGGATCGCCTCGATCGGCCGCGTCAGGCCATCTCGCCGATATTGCCGATGACCCGCTGCAACTTCACCTGGCCCTCGGCCAGTTTGTATGTGACACAGGCGATTGCGCACTCACCCGTGGCCACCCGCTGCGAAATGATCATCGACCGCTGCATGAGCAGACGGCTGGTCTCCACCACATGCCTGGCCTCCATCTCGTCGACGGTGGACAGCCCCTCGCGGCGCCCGATCAGAATCGACGGCGCGACCCGCTCGACCACGCTGCGGATGAATCCGCCGGGCACCTCGCCGCCGTCCAGCGCGTCGATGGTGGCCTTCACCGCGCCGCAGCTGTCGTGTCCGAGCACCACGATGAGCGGCACATTCAGCACCTGCACCCCGTACTCGATCGATCCGAGCACCGAGCTGTCCACCACGTGGCCCGCGGTGCGCACGACGAACATATCGCCGAGGCCCTGGTCGAAGATCAGTTCGGCGGCGACGCGGGAGTCACCGCAGCCGAACAGGATGGCCTGCGGGTGCTGGCCGCTGACGAGCTTGGCCCGGTCGGCCGCGCCCTGGCTAGGATGCAGCAGCGTGCCGTTCACGAAGCGCTCATTACCCTCGCGGAGGGATTTCCAGGCACTGATCGGGTTGGAATCCGGCATACCGACCATTGTGCACATCGCAGTGGTTACCAGCGAGTTCGGTGCGTTACGGATCGGCAAATATCGACTGTCCGCAGGACAATAGGAACGGTGAGGGCAGTGCTGGAGGGCGGTGCAGCGCACGGGCGTGCAGGCAGAAAATCCAAGATCACGGCGGTGGTCAACCGGGTGGATGCCGACTCGTTGCTGGATTGGTATCGGGCGACCGCGCGGGATCTGCCGTGGCGGCGTGCGGACGTCACCGCCTGGCAGATTCTGATGAGCGAGATCATGCTGCAGCAGACGCCGGTGGTGCGGGTCGAGCCGATCTGGCGGGAATGGGTGGCGCGCTGGCCGGTCCCCTCCGCGATGGCGGCCTCGTCACAGGCCGAGGTGCTGCGCGCCTGGGGCAAGCTCGGCTATCCGCGCCGGGCGCTGCGGCTGCACGAATGCGCCAAGGTGCTCGCCGAGGTGCACGACGACGAGGTGCCGACCGACGTCGAGGTGCTGCTCGGTCTACCCGGCATCGGCGCGTATACGGCGCGAGCGGTGGCCTGCTTCGCCTATGGGCAACGAGTTCCGGTGGTGGACACCAATGTTCGACGGGTGGTTGCGCGCGCGGTGCACGGGCGGGCCGAGGCCGGTAATCCGTCCGCGCGCGATCTGCCCGAAACCGAGGCATTGCTGCCGCACCGAATCGACCATGCCGCAATGTTTTCCGCCGCGCTGATGGAACTGGGCGCCACGGTGTGCACCGCCCGCACGCCCGACTGCGCACGTTGTCCGCTGCCGGAATGCGCGTGGGTCGCCGCGGGCAGACCGGTATCCGAGGTGGTTCGCAAGACGCAGAAATACGAGGGCACCGATCGGCAAGCGCGCGGTCGCCTGCTCGACGTTATACGCGACGCCACCGGCCCGGTCGAGCGAATCCGCCTGGACCTGGCCTGGACTCGCGATCCGGGCCAACGCGACCGTGCCCTGGACTCACTGCTGGTAGACGGCCTGATCGAGCAAACGCCCGACGGTTTGTTCGCCCTGGCGGGCGAGGGCGACCCCACCCGCGCCTGACCCCATCGGACAACCAGCGCTCCTACGACCACCGCGAAACTGCCGCCCAAGTCGCTGCCTACCGAATCCCGTCCGGCGCTGCCGATCCTCCTCGCGGGCGAGACCTCATCGGACAACCAGCGCAACGATATCGCCGAAGTCGTCGCCTGCCGGATCGTCCCAGACCGCATCCGGCGCTGCCGGATCCGCCTCGTGGGCGAGGGCGACCCCACTCGCGCCTGACCTCATCGCACAACCAGCGCTCCTACGACCACCGCGAAACTGCCGCCCAAGTCGCTGCCTATCGAATCCCGTCCGGCGCTGCCGGATCCGCCTCGCGGGCGAGGGGAACCCCACCCGCGCGGGACCTCATCGGACAACCAACGTTCCTGCGACCTCCGCCAAACTAGCGCCGAAGTCGCTGCCTACCCGAATCGTCCCGGACCCGTCCGGCGCGGTTGGATCCGCGCGGGTACCGATGAACGGGGACGAATCTCCGAGGTTGGGCTGGCGCGACTAGGAGCCGAGGACTCTGCGGAGGAACTGCTCGACTTCGGCGCGGTAGCGCTCGGGTTGGTCGTCGTGGACCAGATGGCCGGAGTTCGGGACGCGAACATAGACGGCGTCGGGGTGGACCGCGGCCATCTCTCCCATCTGGCCCTCGGGGGTGATGGTGAATTCGCCTTCGATCAGCAGGACCGGGGCTTTGACCGCCCGCCATTGGGCCCAGAAGTCGCGGGTGCCCCATTCCTCGGAGATATCGCGGAAGGTCGAGACCGAGCCGTGCAGGCGGTAGCCGTCCGGACCGTGTTCGAAGGATTTGAGGAAGTACCGTCCGGCGACCGGGCCGAAGTAGTCCAGGACCGCGCGCTCATCCGGAAACGGTTGCGGCCAGGCTTCGATCATGGCCGCCCAGTTCTCGGCGGTGCGGCCACGGAAATCGGGGGCGATGTCCTCGACGACGAGTGCGCGCACCCGTTCCGGATACTGCGCCGCGAACACCCAGCCGTGCAGCCCGCCCATCGAATGCCCGATCACCACCATGGGTTCGCGGATCTGGGCGGTTGCCGCGGCGAGGTCGTCGATGAATGCCTCGGTGCTCAGCTCGGCGGGCGCGGGACGGCCGTGACCCGCGGCGTCGAAGGTGTAGACGTGGCCGTGGGCCCGCAGCCAGTCCAGCTGATCGCGCCAGGTGCGGGCGCTGCCCATCAGTCCGTGCAGCAGCAGGATCGGCACCCCTGCTCCGCCTTCGTCGTGCAACACTGTGTCATTTTGCAGCGCCTGCGGCGCTGCGTGTTCGCGGCCCCCCTAACGTCAGCATCGCGTAGCGATTCGATAAGGGGTGGCGGTCGGGCGACAGGTGGGCCCCGCGCTTCGACGACTCGGCCGAGTTCGATGGCCGCTCCTTCGCGGACGCGAGGCGGCGCGAACGGGGTCGCTCGTAAGACTCGCTTCCTCAGTGGCAGCGTCGCGCGTCGACTCGCCAGCGCATGCGCTGCGGAGTGGCCGAATGGGGCAGACGTATCGTCGAGCCATGGCTGTTGTGAAGATCAATGCGATCGAGGTTCCGGAGGGCGCCGGCCCCGAGTTGGAGAAGCGGTTCGCCCATCGCGCGCACGCGGTCGAGGGCTCGCCCGGATTCCTTGGCTTCCAGTTGCTGCGGCCGGTGGCCGGGGAGAAGCGGTACTTCGTTGTCACCCAGTGGGATTCGGAAGAGTCGTTCGCGGCATGGCGCGATGGACCCGCGCGGGAGGCGCATGCGGGCGAGCGGCAGAAGCCGGTTTCGACGGGGGCATCGCTGCTCGAGTTCGAGGTCGTCCTGGACGTCGCGGCTAAACCCGCATCCTGAAATCCGCTGGCCAGCACCGGCACGCGACTCGCCCCACCGCGTGGTGGGCAAGTCGCGGTTGTGTTGACGGCGGATGCGGCCAGATGCGACAGTTTGAATGATAAACGCGAGGGTGACGCGGTAATTCGGTGAGATTCCGAAGCGGTCGCGCCACTGTGTTCTTGCACCGAGTCCTTGGTGCCGGAAAGCCAGACACCGGCACCTTCGCATCGACCAACTCACGGGACGCGCATCCCTAGGAGGACTCGAATGGCTATCGCGCATTCACCGAGTCGGGCAACCGATTCACTCGGCACGCTGCTCATCGCAGTGGGCGTCGTTCTACTCGCACTGCTCACCCTGTACTTGGTCGGCTTCGACCAGGGGGTCATCTCGCGCAGCGGGATGTACCTGCACGAGCTGATGCACGATGGACGTCACCTGCTCGGTGTGCCGTGCCATTGATCGGATCGCTCAAGACCCTGCTGCTCCGTGGCCTGCTGGCCGGTCTCATCGCCGGTCTGCTGGCCGCGACAGTGGGCTATTTCGTAGGTGAGCCCAAAATCGAGGCCGCCATTGCCATCGAAGCGGCCGGTACCGCCAAGGAGAAGGCCGCCGACCACGCTCAGGAACCGGCCGGGCATACCCACGGTGACGAGGAAGAGCCGCTGGTCAGCCGGTCGGGGCAGAAGGCGGGCCAATTCTTGGCGCTCGGACTTGCCGGGCTCGCACTCGGGGCCATATTCGGTTCGGTCGCGTACTTCGCGCGCAGGTACTCCACGCTGTCGGGGCCGAAGCTCGCGCTCGCGCTGGCACTGGCCGGTTGGGCCGCGATCGTGGCGGTGCCGTTCTTCAAGTACCCGGCCAATCCGCCCGCCGTCGGCGATCCGGACACCATCAACCAGCGGACCCTGCTGTGGTTGGCGGCGGTGCTGCTCGGGCTGGCCGCGGTCGGCATCGGGGTGTACGTCTACAAACTGCTTGCCGCCCAACTCGATACGGTCCGGCTGATCGCGGGGGTCGGGGCATTCGTCCTGGTCGTCGTGCTCGGCTACATTCTGCTGCCCGGCATCAATGAGGTGACCGAAGACTTCCCGGCCGCGCTGCTGTGGCAGTTCCGTGCGGCCTCGCTCGGGGAGACGGCCACGCTGTGGGCCTGCCTCGGCCTGGGTTTCGCGGCACTTACCGAATTCGCCACGCGCGGTAGCACTCCGGTACGAGAGCCGGTCACTACCGCAGGCTGATCCGGAATTCGGATTGCGATGGGCAGTGTCGGTGTCATGACCGGCACTGCCTTTTCCATACGGCCACGCACCGCCCCACCGCGCTCGGTTTCCGTGGCATTCACCGGGCTCGTCATCGCATTGTTGTGCGGTGTCGGCGAGGCCATTACCTACACCGCCGTGCAATTGGACCGGCCGAATGCCGATATCGGTTCTCTCACAACAGGTCTGGCGGTTCGCGGTGCCATTTACCTACTGGTGCTCGGGGTTGCCGTCCACATGGCGCGCGGCGCCCGCTGGGCCAGGATCGTGCTCACCTTCGGCATCGGTGTGATCGGCACGGCCTCGCTGATCATCGAGCCGCTGGCGGCCACCTTATCCGCCAGGGAAATCGGCGACCTTTTCGATAACCTCACCGCTGCCGCGGTGCTCACCGGAATCTTTCGCACCGGGCACATCCTGGCCGTCCTGGTGGCTATCCCCGCGATGTACCGGCCGAGTGCCCGCCGCTACTTCCGCTCCTGAGCCGCGTCCAGGGTCAGTGCCAGCCGGGGCGGACCAGGCCGGATTCGTAGGCCATGACCACCAATTGGGTGCGGTCCCTGGCGTCCAGCTTCATCAGAATGCGACTGACATGGGTGCGGGCGGTGGCAGGACTCATGAAGAGCCGTTCGCCGATTTCGGCATTGGTAAGCCCCTCGGCAACCAGGACCATGACCTCACGTTCGCGATCGGTGAGTTCGGTGAAGGCGGCCGGTGGGGGTTGTTTGGCATGGGCGGAGAATTCGGCGATGAGGCGGCGGGTCACGCCCGGTGAGAGCAGGGCGTCACCGGCGGCCACCACCCGGATGGCGCGGACCAGGTCCGCGGGTTCGGTGTGCTTGACCAGGAAACCGGTCGCCCCGGCGCGCATTGCCTCGAAGACGTACTCGTCGAGTTCGAAGGTGGTCAGTACGACGACCTTCACCCCAGCGAGCTTCGGATCCTCTGCGATCATGCGGGTGGCGGCGAGGCCGTCCAGCACCGGCATTCGGATATCCATCAGGACCACATCGGGGGTCAGGCTGCGGGTCATCCGGACGGCCTGTTCGCCATTATCTGCCTCGCCGACCACCTCGATGCCGTCCTGTGCGTCGAGCAGCGCGACGAATCCGCCGCGCACCAGGGCCTGATCGTCGGCGACCAGTACCCGCAGCGCATCCGTCTTGTTCACTGCGCCTGCTCCCGAGCCCCCACCTGGGACGGCAGCCGAGCCACCACCCGGAACCCGCCGCTCGGGCGCGGACCCGCGATGAGCTGGCCGCCGAGGGCGTGTGCGCGCTCGCGCATGCCGAGAATGCCATTGCCCCCGCTCGTTCCGGACTTCGATGGTGGCGCGGTGGCGCGGGCATTGTCGATGGTGATCTCGACCGAATCGGCGGCGTAGCGCACGGTCACCGCGGCCGGGGCGCCCGGCGCGTGCCGGACCACATTGGTCAGCGATTCCTGGATGATGCGCGCGGCCGCCACATCGACGACGCTCGGCAGTTTGTGGGCGGTGCCGATAATGCGGGTGTCGACGGTGAGACCGGCGGCGCGGGCACGCTGCAGCAGCGCGTCCAGATCCTCGATGCTCGGCGCGGGACTGCGCGGGGCGGGCGGCCTCGCTTCGGCGACACCGTTATTGCGACCAACCGAATTGTCCTGGGCCCGTTCGGAATCGCGGTGTCCGGTCGCGGATTCGGGCAACGGTTCGGCGCCGGATTCGCGCACGTCCGGCGCGTCCGGCGTCGAGCTGCCATTGCGGATCGAGTGCAAGAGCGTATGCACCTCGGCCAGTGCGTCCTTACTCGCCGTCTTGATCGCCGCCAGCGCCGATCGGGCCTGCTGCGGCTTCTTGTCGAACAGCTCGAGCGCCACCGAGGACTGCACATTGATCAGTGAAAGGCTGTGCGCCAGTACATCGTGCAACTCACGTGCGATGGCGAGCCGCTCCTCACTGGCCCGGCGTTCGCGCTGCGCCTCCTCATCGCGGCGCGCTGCCTCGGCGCGCTGCCTGCGCGCCACCAGCACCGCCTGACGCTGACGAATCCCCTCCGCGATCGCGACGAGCACACCGAGCCAGGCGATCATTCCGAATGCCAGCCACGGATTCGCGGGATGTCCGACGATCGCGGGCAGCGGCCAGACCAGCGCGAGATAGCCGATCGGGGCGAGCGGATATGTCCACCAGCGTGATCCGACGATCGCGGCGGAGATGAACGCGATCACCAGCGAAACGAAGATCGGGCCGTAGCCGTAGCCGCGCAAGAGGTACACCGCGCAGGACGCGATCGTCACGAGCAGCACCGGCAGCGGATACGAACGCCGCAGCAGCAATGCGACCGGCCCGACGAGCAACAGCACGTAGCCGAGTGCGTCGATCGTGTGCACTCCGGTCTGACGCAGGTTGGCATTGCGGCCCCCACCGAGCTGGATCACCGCGACGACGAGCGCGAGGACCCAGTCCTGCACGACCGGACCACGTTTCGATTCCCCTAGCGCTGTCACACTTGCAGCCTATTAGCCCGACCGCGCCGATACGTCCGCCGCGCTACGTATGCTCCCCCGCCGCCCCGATATTTTGCGGGGCGTTGGTGCTCCGACAGTCGCGTCGCGGGCCGACGGTCGAGGTGATCGCCGGTTTCTGGGCGTTCGGCGACGAGTTACCCGGGTGCTCGCGAAATCAGTCGTCGCGTCCGCTGCCACGGTGGTCCGTAGGCCGCGGTACGTATGTCCGACGTCGCCGCGCGACGGATGTGTCAGCCCTGGTCGGAGGTGGATTCTCGGTGCATGACAGATTCCATCGTGGTCACCGCGGGGTTGACCAAACGCTACGGCACCCACACCGCCGTCGACGGCGTGCATATGACTGTCGCACCCGGCGAGATCTACGGCTTCCTCGGTCCGAATGGAGCCGGTAAAACGACCACGCTGCGCATGCTGGTCGGATTGATCCGCCCCGGTGCCGGCACCGCCACCGTGCTCGGACACCCGCCCGGCGATCCGGCGGTGGTCCGTCGCATCGGCGTCCTCATCGAGGGTCCCGGCTTCTATCCCTACCTCACCGGCCGCGATAACCTGCGGGTGCTCGCGAAATACCGCGGCCTCGACGGTACCGCCGTGGCGGAGGCACTGGAGCGCGTCGGTCTCGCCAACCGTGCCGACGATAAATTCCGCACCTACTCCCTCGGCATGAAACAGCGTCTCGGCGTCGGCGCGGCCCTGCTCGGCCGGCCCGATCTGCTGATCCTGGATGAGCCGACCAATGGCCTCGACCCGCAGGGCATGGCCGAAATGCGCGAACTCATCACGACTCTCGCGGGCGACGGGCATACGGTGCTGCTGTCCAGCCATATGTTGAGCGAGGTGCAGGAGATCTGTGACCGCGTCGGGGTGATCTCCGGCGGCAAGCTGCTCACCGAGTCCACCGTCGCCGAATTGCGCGGCGCCGCTTCGCTTTTGCTGCGGGCCGAACCACTGGAGGTGGCATTCCCCGCGGTGCGCCGGGTGGTCGGGGAGCGCTCGGCATTGTTGACCGCGGGCGGTATTCGGATCGAGGCCGGTGCGGCCGCGGCCCCGGCGGTCGCGCGCGCGGTCGTCGAATCGGGTGCGGATCTGCTGGAGCTGCGGACCGATGAAAAGTCCCTGGAGGAAGTGTTCTTCGAAATGACCCAATTGGAGCCGGTGAAATGAACGGACGGGCTATGAGAGATCTGATGGCGAGCACGAAGGCGGAAATGCTGCGACTGCGCAAGTGGCCAGCGTTCTGGATCATTCTCGGCACCTGGATTCTGCTGAATCTCACGTTCGCCTACCTGTTCAATTACCTCGCCTACACCTCAGGGGATATGCGGACAATGTCGAACCGCGTGCCGAAAGATGTTCTGCTGCACCAGATGTTGCCCGCCGCAGTGCCCGAGGTATTCACCCAGGGCATGGCGATGTTCGGCGGTGCGTTGATGCTCATCCTCGGCGCGCTGACCATTGGCAGCGGATATGGCTGGGGTACCTGGAAAACCGTGCTCACCCAGGGGCCGTCGCGGATCACTGCGATCAGCGGCGCGCTGATCGGCTTGGCGCTCACGGTTATCGCACTGGTATGTGTCGCGTTCGTGGTGGATATCGGGGCCGCCTCGATCATCGCGACGACTCGATCGCAGTCACTCGCACTGCCCGGACTCGGCCAGGCGGTGAACGGAATCATCACCGGCACAGCGATTCTCGGGATGTGGACACTGGCAGGAGCACTGATCGGGGCGATCGCCCGGGGTCCGGCGCTGGCCGTCGGCCTCGGCCTGGTCTGGGTGCTGGTGGTGGAGAATCTGCTGCGCGGCGTCGCGGCCATCTTCGGCCCGATCAAGGTGCTCACCGATCACCTGCCCGGCACCGCGGCGGGTTCGATGGCCGGGGCAATGCGGACCGTGGACGGGCCATCGACGCCAGGAGAGCTCGATATCCTGTCGCGAACCCAGTCGCTCATCGCACTGGTGGCGTACGTGGCACTGTTCGCGGCGGCCACGATGTGGCTGGTGCACCGGCGCGATATGGTCTGATCCACCAGGCACCGAAACCGTTGGCGGACGACAGTTCGTCAGCGGTTTTCGTGCTTTCGGGCGTTCAGCGCTCGGAGAGCACGGAATGGGCCAGCTCGGTCAGTGCCGCGGTGATCTGCCCGGCACCGAGGCCGCGCTCACGCTGATGCCGGTAGACCTCGGCGGCCAGCGGCGCGAGCAGCGGATCGACCATGGCATCGGGCTCCTCGATGCCCCCGGCCACCAGCAGCGACCGCACGTGCAGAAACCAGAAGCCATACGCACCGGTCGCGAATCGCGCACCACCGGTCTCCGCACCGAGCACCAAATCCGCATGCCCGTCCAGCAATTCGACCATCGCCGCATAGAAGGCGGCGAGCCGTTCGGCGGGTGGAGCGCCGGGACCGAGCGGCGGATCACCGCGTAGCAGCTTCTCCTGCAGGGCGCGCTCGTGTTCGTCGAGCAGTGCGACCGCGATCGAATTCTTATCCGGGTAGCGGCGATACAGCGTGCCACGCCCGACCCCGGCGGCCTTGGCGATGTCATCCATCGTCACGGTGCGCGGGTCCCCGGTGGCGAACAGTTCGGCGGCGGCGGCGAGCACCTTGGCCCGGTTGCGGGCCGCATCCGCACGCTCGGTCGGCGGTGCGGGTGCCGCGGTCGGATGCCCGCCGAGCAGGTCCATATCGCTGGTCATGGCCCCCGACTGTACTCGACATTCCGAAAAAATGGACAGAGTGTCCAGTTGTGGTTACGGTCGATCTCGCATCAACTGGACATAGTGTCCAGTTAGCTTCGAGGAGAGGCCGATCATGAGCACGTTGTTGCATCTGGACGCCAGCGCCCGACGCCGTTCCATCAGCCGGGAACTGAGCGCCGAATTCGCCGAGACGTGGCGCGCCGCGAATCCGGACGGCGGCTACATCTACCGCGACCTCGCGGCCGAGCCCGTGCCCTTCATCGACGAGGCATGGACCGAACTGTGCGACGCCGTGCTCGCACAGCCCGCGACCGACCTGGACCGCCTCGCCGAATTGGTCCGCACACCGGAACAGTCCGCCGCCTGGTCGATCGTGCGACCGCTGCTGGCCGAGGTGCTGGCCGCCGATGTGATCCTGATCGGCACCCCGATGTACAACTATTCGATCCCGGCCGCACTCAAGGCCTGGCTGGACCAAGTGACCTTTCCGCGAATGTCTTTGGGCAACAGACGATTCGTCGTCACCACCGCACGCGGCGGGGCCTACGCGCCCGGCGCACCGAAGGCGGCCTTCGACTATCAGGAGCGCTATCTGCGCGACTTCTTCGCTGGCCATTTCGCCGTCACCGACACCGTATTCGTCAATGCGGAACTCGCCAATGCCAGGCAGGACCCGGCGCTGGCGCATTTGCGCGATAAACACGACGAGTCCTTTTCCGCCGCAATGGAATCCGTGCGCAAACTGGCTGGCCGCTAACGACCGCTCGAAAGGATCGGAATACCGATGAATTGGATTGTTCTCGGCGTCGCCGGACTGGTGGAGATCATCTGGTCGCAGAGCATCAAGCCGACGGAGAATTTCACCCGCCTCGTCCCCACCGTCATCTGCTTCGTACTCGGCGCGGTCGCGGTGTACCTGCTGTCGCGGGCCATGCAGACGCTGCCGGTCGGCACCGCGTATGCGATCTTCACCGGAATAGGCGCGGTCGGAGCTATCGGCCTCGGCGTGGTGGTGCACAAGGATCCGCTCAGCGCGGGTCGGCTGCTATCGCTATCGCTGATCCTCGGCGGCATCGTGCTCGCGCGCGTCACCAATCCGGAATAGGGACGCGCGGCGGTACAGTCCGAACCATGGTCGAACCGGTGCGGGTACCCGATCTGTCCTCGCGGCCCTACGGGCTCGAGGTCGAGCGCGCCATGGGCGCGCCGCCGCCTTTGCTCTACCGCGCCTGGACCGAGCGGTTCGACCAGTGGTTCGCGGCCCCCGGCTCGGTGCTCATGCGCCCCGCCGTGAACGAGCCGTTCTTCTTCGAAACCGAATACGAGGGCATGCGCAGCCCGCACTACGGACGGTTCCTGCGCCTGGTCCCGGACCAATTGGCCGAGCTGACCTGGGTGACCGGGGCGGGCGGCACCGGGGGGACCGAGACCGTGGTGACGATCGAATTCACGCCGAAGGACTCCGGCACCCGACTTCGCCTGGCGCATGCCGGATTTGCCGATGAAGCCGCCCGCGACCGACATGCACAGGCCTGGCCGCTGGTGCTCGAACAACTCGATCAGCGCACCGCGGAGCCGGCCGAGCGGTGAGCCCATACGAGCTGCCGCCTTCGAACCCCCGCTGCGCGCGCGACGGGTAGGTTCGTCTGCGAATCGTGATTCACACATCGTCGAAAGGACTGTGATGCCCACACGTACCGCGCGCACCGCTTGGACCGGCGGCCTTCAGGATGGTTCCGGCCAGGTCGAGCTGGCCAGTTCCGGTGTCGGCAAGTACGACGTCTCCTTCCCCAAGCGCGCCGCAGACGATGCCGACGGCACCACCAGCCCCGAGGAACTGATCGCGGCAGCCCACTCCTCCTGCTTCGCCATGGCCCTCTCGGCGCAGATCGCCAATGCGGGCGGCACTCCCGAGACCCTGGACGTCACCGCCGACGTCACCCTCGGCCCGGACCCCGATGGCGGTTTCCGCATCAGCGCCATCAAGCTCACCGTCCGCGGCCGCGTCTCTGGACTGGACGCCGATGGTTTCGCCGCCGCGGCGGCCGCCGCCAAGGCGGGGTGCCCGGTCAGCAAGGCCCTCGCCGGAGTGGACAACATCACCCTCGACGCCGCCCTCGCCTGACTTCCCGGCTCCTCGCACACCGCATAGAGTGTGCGAGGAGCCCAGTGGTTAGGCGAGGTCGGGCGAATCTGGCAACTTCCCGGCCAACCACGTCATATGAGTAGTGCCGACCATCCGCAAACATCGGGCATATCCGGCGCCAGAGGCATTTCCGCCCTTACGTATACGCGCACAGGCGTAGGAAGAATATCGTCGGCAGGCCGATGTCCGGCCGGGGGTGTCCGGAGCAGGGTTGGGGCATGAACATTTTCACACCACCCGAGGCCATGACCTTTTTGGCCGATCACTATGACGACGGCTGGCATCCCTGGCCGTTCTTCTGGATCTTTCCCTTGCTGTTCTGGATCACCTTCATTGTCATTGCCGTCTTCGCACGGCGGCGGTTCTGGGGACACCAGAGCGGAATCGGTGCGCTGCGTACCGCATTCGCACGCGGTGAGATCACCGAGGACCAATATCGGAGCCGACTGGCGGTGCTGCGCGAACGTGGCGGTAAGCCGCGCGGGGAAACTCCCACTACTCGAGCCACCAGCGTTTTCGACGAAATCCGTGCCGGCCGCCCTGGCCGCATGAGCGGCGGGCATCGCAACGAACGTTTGCCCGATAAATATCGGCCGCCAGCACACGGTCGTCATTCGAACCCAATGATCATTCGACCCGAATCACGGGAGACCACGCCATGAGCATGACCTTCGGAATCGTCATCACGCCCCGCTCGGGTGCCGAATGGGCCCGCGCGGCACACGGCGCCGAACAGCAGGGCTACCGGACCATTCTGCTTCCGGACACACTGAACACCCCGTCACCTTTCCCGGCGCTCGCGGCCGCCGCGACGGTGACCACCACCATCCGGCTGCGTCCGAACGTACTGGCCGCTCCGCTGCGCGACCCAGCCGTCACAGTGCGGGAAACAGCCGCACTGCAACTGCTTTCGGACCAGCGATTCGAACTCGGCATCGGGTCGGGGCGTCCCGATGCGCGGGCGGAGGCCGAACGGCTCGGTATGCCTTGGGGTTCGGCGGCCCAGCGCCGCGAGCAACTCATCGCTACCGTGCGGGCCGTACGGGAACAGATCGATCCCGCGCCGCGGATCGTCGTCGCCGCGAACGGACCTCGAATGCTCACTGTCGCAGCAAATTTCGCCGATCGGGTGCTGCTGGCGGCCGGACCGGAGGCCACCGAGGCCGATCTCGCCGAGATGGTCCGGGTGGTCCGGGACAACACCGATCGCGATGTGCGCTTCACCCACCAATTGGTCGGCATCGGCGACGAGCTGCCGTTCTGGCTGCGCAAGCGGCTCGGTCTCACCGCGGCCGGCCTGCGGGCGGCCGGATCGGCGGGTGTGCTGGACAGCGATCCGGCGACCGTTGCCGAGGTGCTCGAATACCGCAGGGAGAAGTACGGAATCGATGAACTGATCGTCCCCGGGGAGCTGGCCGGCGCTTTCGCCCCAACACTCGCCCGGTTCATGAAGCCCACTGCCTAACAGCCCACTTGGCGCCGATGCCCGCAACCGCAACCTGCCGCAGCTCGCAGCAGTTGTCGGCTCGCAGCCGTAGCTCCCAGCGCGCTCAGCCGCAGCCCGCATTCGCCATAACGCCGCGGTCGCAATTCTCGCGACCGCGGCGTTGCGTTGATGTGCGCGCCCTCGAATCGGCCCGCCCGCGAAACTACTGCCCGTCCGGATTCGCAGCCCGCCGTTCGGCATCGGTGAACCCGGCCACCGCCTGCCCCGGCGCGGCCATACTGCGCCGCGCCGAATACGCTGCCGCCGAGGCGAATACACCGGCCGTGCCCGCCGGTGTCGCACCGTAGGTGAGCGAGCGACGTGGATCGAAGCCCAGTTCGGAGCCGACGGCCACCGCATCCATATTCGCGCCGAGGAAGACGAAGTCCCAGGAGTACACCTCCTGCTGCTGGGTGATCAGCGCCCGCACCGCGGCATGCGTCCACTCCTGACTGGAATTCTCGTGCCCATCGGTGAGCACCACGACGATCACCGTGCCCGGCCGCTCGTGCTCGGGACGTGCGGCGAGCTCGGTGCCGACATCGGTCACCAGCCGCCCCACCGCGTCATAGAGCGCGGTACCCCCGCGCGGCTGCAGGCTCAGCGGCGGCACCTTGTCGATCGGCCGATTCGCATAGACCAGTTCGTATTCGGTATCGAATTGCGCGAGCGTCACCAGCGTCGTCTTCGGCACCTTGCGCTGTTCCTCGATGTAGGCATCGAAGCCGCCCTCGGTGTCGGACTTGATCGATTGCATGGACCCGGAGCGATCCAGCAGTACGGCGATCAGCGTCAGATCTGCATTTGTCATCCAGCACCCCCGTGATGGTTATTCGATGAACGCTCACCACGGTACGCCGCTGCGCGAAGCCGCGAATTCCACGAAAAATGCCGCCCACCGGAAATCCGGTGGGCGGCATCTTCCAGCCGTTCGAGCCTATTCGCTGGCGGCCTCGGCCACGGTGCCTTCGCCCGCACCCGTGAGCACGACTTCCGGCTTCTCCTCCGTCGCGGGCGCCTTGGTCAGCTTCGCCTTACCGGTGAAGGTGAACTTGGCGTTCTCGCCGGAGCCCTCGCCGTCCCAGCCTTCGACGTCGACCACGATGGTCTGACCCGGACCGATCTCGCCGAAGAGGATCTTCTCCGACAGCTGGTCCTCGATCTCGCGCTGGATGGTCCGGCGCAGCGGCCGAGCGCCGAGCACCGGATCGAAGCCGCGCTTGGCAAGCAGTGCCTTGCCCTGCGGGGACAGCTCGATCTCCATGTCCTTGTTCCTCAGCTGCGTGGCGACGCGACCGATCATCAGGTCCACCATCTCCACGATCTGGTCCGTGGTCAGCTGGTGGAAGACGATCACGTCGTCGATGCGGTTGAGGAACTCGGGCCGGAAGTGCTTCTTCAGCTCGTCGTTGACCTTGAGCTTCATCCGCTCGTAGTTCGAACCCTCGGCGTTGGACTGGGTGAAGCCCAGGCCGACGGCCTTGGAGATATCCGAGGTACCCAGGTTCGAGGTGAAGATCAGCACGGTGTTCTTGAAGTCGACCGTACGACCCTGACCGTCGGTGAGACGACCATCCTCGAGGACCTGCAACAGGGTGTTGTAGATCTCCTGATGTGCCTTTTCGATCTCGTCGAACAAAACGACCGAGAACGGCTTGCGGCGCACCTTCTCGGTGAGCTGGCCGCCCTCTTCGTAGCCCACGTACCCGGGCGGGGCACCGAAGAGCCGCGATGCGGTGAAGCGGTCATGGAACTCGCCCATATCGATCTGGATGAGCGCGTCGTCGTCGCCGAACAGGAAGTTCGCCAGCGCCTTGGACAGCTCGGTCTTACCGACACCGGACGGACCGGCGAAGATGAACGAGCCCGAGGGGCGCTTGGGATCCTTCAGACCGGCACGCGTGCGGCGGATCGCCTTGGAGACGGCCTTGACCGCGTCCTCCTGGCCGATGATCCGCTTGTGCAGCTCGTCCTCCATGCGGAGCAGACGGGTGGTCTCCTCCTCGGTGAGCTTGAACACCGGAATACCGGTCCAGTTGGCCAGCACCTCCGCGATCTGCTCGTCGTCGACCTCGGCCACGACATCAAGATCACCGGAGCGCCACTGCTTTTCGCGCTCGGCGCGCTTGGCGACCAGCTGCTTTTCCTTATCGCGCAGCCGCGCCGCCTTCTCGAAGTCCTGCGCGTCGATGGCGCTTTCCTTCTCCCGGCGCGCATCGGCGATCTTGTCGTCGAATTCGCGCAGGTCCGGCGGGGCGGTCATGCGACGGATGCGCATGCGCGCACCGGCCTCGTCGATCAGGTCGATCGCCTTGTCCGGCAGGAACCGGTCGTTGATGTAGCGGTCGGCCAGCGTCGCTGCGGCCACCAGCGCGCCATCGGTGATGGACACCCGGTGATGCGCCTCGTAGCGGTCGCGCAGACCCTTGAGGATATTGATGGTGTGCTCGACCGTCGGCTCGCCGACCTGCACCGGCTGGAACCGGCGCTCCAGGGCGGCATCCTTCTCGATGTACTTGCGGTACTCGTCGAGGGTGGTCGCACCGATGGTCTGCAGCTCGCCGCGGGCCAGCTTCGGCTTCAGGATCGAGGCCGCGTCGATGGCGCCCTCAGCGGCACCCGCGCCGACGAGCGTGTGCAGCTCGTCGATGAACAGGATGATGTCGCCGCGGGTGTTGATCTCCTTGAGCACCTTCTTCAGGCGCTCTTCGAAATCACCGCGGTAGCGGCTGCCCGCGACCAGGGAACCCAGGTCGAGGGTGTAGAGCTGCTTATCCTTCAGCGTCTCTGGGACCTCACCGTTGACGATGGCCTGTGCCAGACCCTCGACCACGGCGGTCTTACCGACACCGGGCTCACCGATGAGGACCGGGTTGTTCTTGGTGCGGCGGCTCAGCACCTGCATCACGCGCTCGATTTCCTTCGAGCGACCGATGACCGGGTCGAGCTTGCCCTCGAGGGCGGCCTGGGTGAGGTTGCGACCGAACTGGTCGAGCACCAGCGAGGTGGACGGGGTCCCGGCCTCGCCGCGCGAACCGGATTCCACCGGCTCCTTGCCCTGGTATCCGGACAGCAGCTGGATGACCTGCTGGCGCACCCGGTTGAGATCCGCACCCAGTTTCACCAGCACCTGCGCCGCGACACCCTCACCTTCACGGATCAGGCCGAGCAGAATGTGCTCGGTGCCGATGTAGTTGTGGCCGAGCTGCAGCGCCTCGCGCAGGCTCAGCTCCAGCACCTTCTTGGCACGCGGGGTGAACGGGATGTGACCGGACGGGGCCTGCTGGCCCTGGCCGATGATCTCCTCCACCTGGCTGCGCACACCCTCCAGCGAAATACCAAGGGATTCCAGCGACTTCGCCGCTACGCCCTCGCCCTCGTGGATCAACCCAAGCAGGATGTGCTCGGTGCCGATGTAGTTGTGGTTGAGCATCCGGGCCTCTTCTTGGGCCAGGACAACGACGCGCCTCGCGCGGTCGGTGAACCTCTCGAACATCGCTCCCTCACTCTCCTGCTCCGACATTCTGGCGTCCGACGCTTCTGTGGCGTCAGCCTGCCATGAAGCCCGGGGGTTGCGGCCCCGGCCTCCACTCTAGTTCCCAGGGGATTACGCCGCCTCCAGTCCACCCTATTGGGGACCGGCGACAACACGGTCATTCACTCATAACGTGCTCGTTGCGGGATACGTTTCCGCTCAGGTTTTGCCCTCAGCGAAATCGCCGTCCACGCTTCCCAGGGGTGGTGTCAGCCGGTGAACGGCGGCACGTATTCGCACGCCACCTCGCGCGCATGCGCCGGATCGAGGGCATTCAGGACGAAGCGGGCGGCGCGGGGGCTGCCCGCGATGGCCAGATGGTCGGAGAAGTCGGCGGCGCAGCCGTCCTGTACGACGATGTTCGTGACATTCGGCCCAGTGACGAAGCCGGAGGTATAGGGCACGACGATCTCGTCGAGGCTGGTCATGATGTTGGTGTAGGTGATCCCGGTGACATATACGCCGTCGCTATTGAGGTCGGTCAGGAATGCGGAGCCGCGCAGCAGCTCGGTACAGGCCTGGCACAGCGAGCCCACCGCGGTGCGGAAGACGGGTCCGGCGCCGAGCCGGTCGGCGAAGGCCACGATATCCGCGCCGCCGCCCGCGTTGGTGCCGCGCCAGGCCGGTGCGATCGATACGTACTTGTCGATCTTGTCCGCACCGCCGAGGCGCTTCGCGTAGTAGTTCGGCATGACCGTGCCCTGCGAATGTCCGACCACATCCGCCTTGGCCGCCCCGGTCGCCGCGAGCACCCGATCCACGAATGCGCCGAACTGCACCCCGCTCTGCTCGATCGGCAGCATCCCGCCCACCGCCGAGATCGGCCACGGCAGGTCGTAGGCGCCATAGGTCAGCGAGAAGACGCAGTAACCTTCGTTGGCGAGCAGCGGCGCGTAGACCCCCCAATTGGTCTGCGCACCACCGCCGGTGCCGTGCGCGAGCACCACCGGATTCGGATGCTCGGCACTCGGCCGGCACGACCAGTCATTCGACCCCGGCAGCGCCCCACCATGATCGACCAGCTCATTCGGGATACCCGCAAAGAAGTTGTAGTCGACCGCATACTCCGCCTGCGCCGGACCGGCCGCACCGACCCACAGCACCGCAAGTACCGCGACGACAAGTGCGGACCCTGGAACACGCCGCATGGAGACCTCCACAATCTGAAACCTGTTCCAGAACGTAGCGCAACTTATGGCCACCACGGAGCCACTTCGGACAAGTCGCCGAACGAATCATGAAGACCGACACCGAGTGACGGCCGCTCGTGCCGCCTAGCTCACCAGGCAGCCGTCCGGCAGCGTCGCGACCGTGTCGAATCGGACCTATCGTGAAGTACGAATCTCCGCGGCGGCGACACCGTTTCAACCCGCAGATCGGCCGTCAGGCGCGTTTCCCGCGGCCGTGGCGGCCGCACTGCCCGCATCGCCGGGCGCGGTGACCAGAATAACGAAATTGGGCGAGCCCGCCGCGTATCGGTCCGCGAGAACGCGCTCCGCCCTGGCGGATTCGCCAGTTGCCAGACGAAAAACCGCCGCCGGTGGGTCGATCACTGATCGACCCACCGGCGGCGACGTAGATAGCGGGTAGAAATACGGCGACCGCGAGGACCGCCTTGGGTGTTCAGATGGCCAGGCGAGCGGCTCGGTCGAGCACGAGCCGACCTAGCCGAGGTGCTGCGCCCCCGCGGGGTGCGCCGCGTACTGGCCGGTCGCCGGCCGAAATGCGTACTGCTGGACCATGATCGGCGCGTGGTACGACTGACCGGCGGTCTGCACTCCGGCGGCGGGCACCGGCCGCGCCTGCGAAACCTGCTGGGTGGCAACCGAACCCGAGGCCTGTGTGCGCCCGTGCTGAATACCGGCAACGAACAGCGCACCGCTCAGCACCAGGAAAGCCAGCGTGTGCAGGATCGCCCGAATGATATTCCAACGCACCCAAGCGGATTCGAAATCGGCGCGCACCTTGGCCAGGTCGGCGATCTGAGCCGGATCGCCCGCGGCCGCCAGTTGATCATTGAGCGGCACATTCAATCCGGAGGTGACCGCAAAGGCGATTACATTGAGCGCCAGGGCAATACCGAGCCAGATCAGCGTGGTGCGGTGTTCCTTGCCCAGGTGCAGCGCGGCCGCCAGGACGGTGAACCCGACGGTGCCCATGAATCCGATCATGAACCACGGGTTGATGATGACCACATTGATCTTCTGCATCACGTCGATCATCGCGCGGTCATCGGTGCGGTTCAGCGCGGGCATCACCGATGTCGCATAAGCGTAGAAGACGCCAGCGATCAGGCCGGTTGCGAGCGTGGCCGCCACCAGCGCGGCGAGTCGTAGCGCGAACATGTATTTCTCCTGCCTCGTAACCCGGACCTGGTCCGAATTACTCGGTCCGGCGATGACTCGAGTACACCGGTTGCCGTCGAGACCATCCATGGTTGAGGCGCTCGGCTACCTAAGCCAGCGTCCACACCCCGCAGGGAATGGACTCACAAATCCCTATCAGAGATCAACCCGCTCTGCATAGCCAGACCGGCCAGTCGGACCCTTTTCTGATTCTGCGGCAGATTTTCCACGCCGAACTTGGCGAACAGCGCCCGCAGGTGAGTCTTGATCGCATCGACACTGAGGAACAACTCCTCCGCGATCTGCTGATTGGAGGCCGGAGTCGCGAAACCCGCCCCGTTCTTATACGGACGGCACAGCGCGATCAGCACCGACCGCTGGGTATCGGTCAGCGAGCGCAGCGTGGGAATGGTGCCCGTCGAGGTTCGCGTCGCGTCATCGACCACGCCCCCGAATTCGTGGAACGAAACCAGCGAGGTGCCGACCCGGATGCGATCGCCCGCCATCAGACGGCGGCGGCCGACGAGTCGTTCACCGTTGACGAAGGTGCCGTTGCGGGACAGGCCGTCATCGACGATCGTCCAGTGCGCGCCGAGATATTCGATCGCGGCGTGCAGGCGCGAGACCTCGGCGTCCCAGCGCAGCGCCAGATCGGCCTGCGGGGACCGTCCGATGGTGACGCGCTCCTGGTCGGGGGTGAGCATCAGCTCCTGCTGACGACCCGAGTCATCAGTGAATCGCAACAACGATCCGATGAAACCAGTCACTGCGCCGATACCTCATCTCTCCATACCGCCAGTGACGTCCTTTGCACAGTTCCATGGTGCCGCGTCCTGGTACCGCGAGCAAGATCGAATCGACTCCCGACCATCCTCATATCGAAGGCCTATCACAAACGAGCCGCCGCCCCGGCGTCGCACGATTCGCCCGGGCGGCGGCCCAATAAAATAAGAACTCAGCCCTTCGCGGCCTTGTTGTACGCATCGGTGATGTCAGCCGAGATACGACCCCGCGCGGACACCTTGTGTCCATTCCGGCGCGCCCACTCGCGAATTGCAGCGCTTTGTTCACGATCGATCGAGACCCGGCTCTTCGCAGCACCGGGAGCAGCAACCGCAGCCTTGACCCGGCGCCGGCCACTGACGCGCCGAGCACTCGAAACCCACTCTTCCAGCCCGTCGCGCAGCTTTGCCGCATTTGCCGACGACAGGTCGATCTCGTACGACACACCGTCGATCGCGAACTCAATGGTCTCGTCCGCGATGGACTCACCATCGACATCGTCGATCAGGCTAACGGTGACCTTCTTTGCCATGAGATGAACGTCCTCTCGAAATCGTGCGACCCGCATACTAGGCCGATTACCCGAGGCAAGAATACCCCGAATTCCGAAAATTCCAAGACGAGGGCCGAGCTATGCAATCCGATCGTCAGCGAGTGACTGGACGCACAATTGGGAACAGTATCGTTTCCCGGATTCCGAATCCCGTCAGTGCCATCAACAAGCGATCGATTCCCATACCCGTACCCGTTGTCGGAGGCATGCCGTGCTCCATCGCGGCAAGGAAGTCCTCATCGAGCACCATCGCTTCGTCATCACCCTGTGCGGCCAGCCGCGCCTGATCCACGAACCGCTCACGCTGGATCACCGGATCGACCAACTCCGAATAGCCAGTTGCCAACTCGAAGCCGCGCACATAGAGATCCCACTTCTCGGTAACTCCGGGCTTGCTGCGATGCTGTCTGGTCAGCGGCGATGTCTCCACCGGGAAGTCACGTACGAAAGTCGGTGCGTAGAGCTTGTCACCGTACTGGTGCTCCCACAGTTCTTCGACCAGTTTGCCGTGGCCATAGCCCTTGTCCTCGGGAATTTCCAGACCGACCCGATCGGCGAGCTCGAGCAATTCCTCGATCGACGTTTCCGGTGTCACTGATACGCCAAGTGCATCGGACAGCGAGGGGTACATCTCCACCGTTGCCCACTCGCCACGAAGATCGTATTCAGTGCCATCTGCAAGTGTTACCACCTGGGTACCGAAGACCTCTTCGGCAACTTCCTGCACCAATTCCCGAATCATCCGCGCGGAGTCATCGTAGGTGCCGTATGCCTGATACGTTTCGAGCATTGCGAACTCCGGGGAATGTGTGGAGTCCGCGCCCTCGTTGCGGAAGTTCCTGTTGATCTCGAAGACCTGTTCCAGGCCGCCGACCACACACCTCTTGAGGAACAGTTCCGGCGCAATTCGCAGGTAGAGGTCCATATCGAGGGCGTTGGAACGGGTGACGAACGGCCGCGCCGCCGCACCGCCGTGCAGCGTCTGCAGCATCGGCGTCTCCACCTCGAGGAAGCCGCGCCGCTCGAGCGCATTGCGCATCGCGCGCACCACCGCAACCCTGGTCCTGGCCATTTCCCTGGCCTCTGGACGCACGATCAGATCGACATAGCGCTGCCGTACCCGCGACTCCTCGTTCATCTCCTTGTGCGCCACCGGCAGCGGCCGCAGCGACTTGGCCGACATCGACCAGGAATCGGCCATAACGCTCAATTCCCCGGTCCGCGAGGAGATCACCTCACCGTGCACGAATACGAAGTCACCGAGGTCGACATCGGCCTTCCAGGCCGCGAGCGCATCGGCGCCCACGCCGTTGAGGCTGATCATCGCCTGCAGTTTGGTGCCGTCCCCCTCCTGCAGCGTCGCGAAACATAGCTTGCCGGTATTACGCATGAATATGACGCGGCCGACGACACCGACCTGCAAACCGGTCTGGGTATCCGGCTCGAGCGCCGGATAGGCGGCCCGAATTTCACCGAGGGTATGTGTGCGCGGCACCACCACCGGATAGGCCTCACTGCCATCGGCGATCAGCCGCTCGCGCTTCTCGCGCCGAATCCGCATCTGCTCCGGAACGTCGTCCGCGGTGGGCGCGGGACGGTTGGTTTGCCCCGCAGGAACCGAACCCGCGGAGCGACCGGATGAAGGCGTGTTCGGGGTGCTCACGTTCAACAACCCTAGCGGGCACCGGAAATCGATTTGCGGGCCGCCCGGGGATGACCCGCCGGGCACGAATCGACAGTGCCGCGAGCGGGCCACAACGGACCGTTTTCGGGCGTTGTCCGGCACGCCGAATACCGGGCGCGCACCGGTGCCGGATCGAAAGCTATTGCGCGCCGCTATGTTTCGAGATGGAAGTGGTTTCGGCCCTAATTAGAGCGTTGCCAGCGCCTCGACCTCACGGGCGAAGTGCGGCGCCCGAACGCCGACCGCGAGCAGGCTGGCCGCCTTCAAAGCCTGATAGCCGCCGATCACATCGGTGGCCCGATGCAGCCCGAGTTCCTGTAGCGCCGCGGCGGCGAGACTGGAGGTATAGCCCTCCGAGCAGACGATGATCCATTCCACATCGTGATCGGTGGCCAGCGCCAACCGGGCCGAACTCGACGGGTCCAGGCGCCATTCCAGGACATTCCGTTCGATCACCAGCGCACCCGGCAGCGCGCCCTCACGGGCTCGCTGCGCCTGCGGCCGGATATCCACCAGAATCGCGCCCCGGTCGACCGCCTCGGTCGTTTCGAAGGCATAGACGCGGTTCAGGCGGGCCCGTGCGTTCTCGAGCATCTGATCGATGGTCAAACGGGTCATTACATATCACCTTCGGGCTGGTCGGTGAGGACGGTTCGGGTGCGACGCAAGGTGCCGTGACCGGTCACCTCGTAATAGGACATGGCGGTCAGCGGCGGCGAATAGGCGTGCACGCTGAGGGTGGGATCGAGTGGCCCGGTCGATTCGGCCGCACCGTTTCGAGCGACCTGCAAGGAGTCGCCGGTGGCGGCCGGTGCGCGCATTACATCGTGCACCCAGCCGATCGGGAAAGATGCCTGGTCGCCCGCGGTCAGGGTGCGGCGGCGCAGTTCCGTTCCGTTCCAGCGGAATTCCGAGAGCGCGCCACTGAGCACGGTCAGCGCGCCGAGTGATCCGGCGTGGTCGTGCAATTCGGTGGACTTGCCCGGCGTCCAGCTGATCAGCCAGACATCGACCTCGTCATCGGAAAGCAGCCGGGTGGCCCAGCGTTCCTCGACGGGCCAAATTCCATTGGCCGGCAACAGATGGTCGTAGCGCCCCGCGAGTACATCTTCGGCGCCCTCGTCGGTCAGCCGGAGCAGATCGGCGGGACGCAGGCGAGTGGGTAATGCGGAGGAGACAGCGCGATCGAGCGGAGGGGTAGCCGTGAGGGCGCTACGTGCGGAATTGATGGAAAGAACAGAAGAACGCATGAGCGAATCTCCAGGAGTATGTCAACGGTCGAGGGACTTGGTCAGCCTCGATCGGTCGAGGCAGGTCAGCCTCGACAACACTCCTGGGTGCGCACGCGGGAATACACGGGAGCGAGTGTAGCAGCGCGAAAACCGGCGGCAAAGCGGCCGGTCATGCGCGCGCACCCCGGGTGGGCATATCAACCACCCTTACGGCGCTGATTGCGCTCGTAGACCAGGCGCAATCCGGTCAACGTGAGATGCGGCTCATGGTGGTCGATGGTCTCCGATTCCGGCACGATCAACGGTGCGGTGGTACCGGTCGCGACCACCGCGACATCGTCACCGGCGAACGCGTCGAATTCATCGCGAATCCGATCGATCAGGCCGTCCACCAAACCCGCGAAACCGAAAATCGCCCCGGATTGGATGGCCTCGACGGTGTTCTTGCCGACCACCGAGCGCGGCCGGGCCAACTCGACCCGGCGCAATGCGGCGCGCTCGATCAGCGCCTCACTCGAGATCTCCACGCCCGGTGCGAGTACTCCACCGAGAAACTCGCCCTTCGCCGACACCAGATCAACCGTGGTTGCGGTCCCGAAATCCACGACAATCGCGGCCGTGCCGAATCGATGATGTGCGGCAAGGGTGTTCACGATGCGGTCGGCACCGATTTCCTTGGGATTGTCGACCAGCAGCGGAATACCGGTTCGCACACCGGGTTCCACCACCACATGCGGCACATGATCCCAATAGCGAGTGAGCATCGATCGGATCTCGCGCAGTACCGGCGGTACCGTGGACAGCGCGGAAACTCCGATGATCTCTTCCACCTGCTCACCGACCAACCCGCGCACCTGCATGGCGAATTCATCGGCGGTCAGCAGCGGATTGGTATGCATACGCCAGTGCCGCACCAGCTTCGCGTGATTACCACTGCCCGAGAACAATCCGAGCTCGATGCTCGTATTTCGGACATCAATGGTCAGTAGCATCGGCTCAGGCGTGAGCGACGGTCACGGAGGCGCCAGCCTGCGTGACCACGGAGGGCCCCGGGAACGCCGCATCGGGCACAGCGGTCAGCGAGCGCGGGCTGACCAGACCGGAACCATCCGGCGCGTGCGCCGGATCGACGCCGAGATCGGTCGGCCGATTGCGCTCGTCGACGAAGACGACCTTCGGCGCGTACTGCTTCAGCTCCCGCTCATCCATCATGCCGTAGGCGATCAGGATGACCAGATCGCCCGGATGTACCAGATGTGCCGCGGCGCCATTGATCCCGATGACACCCGAACCGCGCTCACCGGCGATCACATAGGTCTCCAGGCGGGCGCCATTGTCGATATCGACGATGCAGACCTGCTCGCCCTCGAGCAGATCGGCGGCGTCGAGCAGATCCTGGTCGACGGTCACCGAACCGACATAGTGCAGATCGGCGTGGGTCACCGTGGCGCGGTGGATCTTCGACTTCATCATGGTGCGCAACATCGCTGTCGCCTTTCCTAAATGTTGGCCTTGGCAGGCTGGGAATCGGTCGCGGTGGTGCGCGAATCGGGAAGTGTCGGGTGGCCGCCGTCGACGGGCGCGCCGAGTGCGACGGCGATGTTGTCGATCAGGCGGGTGGCGCCGACCTTGGCGGCGACGAGCAGCCGCGCATTGCCGTTCGCCGGGGCCGGACCGAGTGTGGACGAGCGCAGTTCGAGGTAGTCGACATCGACACCGGGGGTGGCGTCGAGCACCGCACGCGCGGCCGTGAGCACGGCATCCGCGCCGAGTGCCCCCGCATGCCGCCCCGCGGCCAGCGCGGCCGACAGCGCAAGGGCCGATTCGCGTTGCGCCGCATCCAGATACCGATTCCGGGAGGACAGCGCGAGTCCGTCGGGTTCGCGCACCGTCGGCAGCGCGACGATCCGCACATCCATATTCAGATCCCGCACCATCTGCCGGATCAGTGTGAGTTGCTGATAGTCCTTCTCACCGAAGAACGCCTCGGTCGGGCGCGCGATATTCAGCAGCTTGGCGACCACGGTCAGCATGCCCGCGAAATGGGTTGGGCGGCTCGCGCCTTCGAGCTCGGCGCCGATCGGGCCGGGGTGCACGGTGGTGCGCGGGCCGTCGGGATACATATCGGAGGCGCTCGGCGCGAATACCAGCTCTACCCCCTCCGCGCGCAGCAGTTCCACATCGGCGTCGAGGGTGCGCGGGTACTTGTCCAGATCCTCGTTCGCGCCGAACTGCAAGGGGTTGACGAAGATCGAGACAATGACCACCTGATTGGTCCGCTTGGCCCGGCGCACGATCTCGAGGTGACCCTCGTGCAGCGCGCCCATCGTCGGCACCAGTCCGACCGTGCGTCCGACGCCGCGCAAGGCCTTCGAGACGGCGGCGATCACCTCGGGATCGTGGTGCACGGTCAGCTCACCGCGCCGGTAGGCGTCGCGCAATTTCGGATCCACTATCGGCCTCCTTCCAGCAGCTCGATCAGAGCCGGATTGGTCTTCGCGCGCTCGGCCGTGCGCAGCGACATGGCACGGTAGCCCGCGGCCAGCCGGGTATCGACGGCCGCCAATGCCGCCAGATGTGCCGCGACGGCGTCCGCATCGCCACGCGCCACCGGACCGGTCAGCGCGCTCTGCCCGCGGCGCAGCGCGTTATCGAGCGCGGCCGAGGCCAAGGGGGCGAGCAATCGCTCGGCCAGGCCGTTGGGCTGATCGTCGACGATCTGCTGGCCGAGCAGACCGGGACCCGCCAGCGCGGCGCGCAATGCGTCCACCGCGTCCAGGATCACCGTGACCAGGTGATTACTGCCGTGTGCGAGTGCGGCGTGATAGAGCTGGCGATTCTCCTCCTGCACCCGGACCGGCTCGCCGCCCATCTCGATCACCAGTGATTGCGCGATGGCGAAACCGATCTCGTCGGCGGCGGTAATGCCGAAGCAGGCATTGCCGAGCCGGGCGACATCCTCATCATGTCCGGTAAAGGTCATCGCCGGATGGATGGCCAGTGGCAGTGCGCCGCGCTCGGTCAGCGGAGCCAGCAGGCCGACGCCATTGGCCCCGGAGGTGTGCGCGACGATCGTGCCCGGCCGGACCACACCGGCGGAGGCCAGACCGCGCACCAGACCGGGCAATTCGGCATCGGGCACCGCGAGCAGCAGCAGTTCGCTGCGGGCGGCCACCTGCTCGACGGGCAGGATCTCCGAATCCGGTAGTCGAGTGCGCGCCCGGTGCACGGAGGCATCGGATATGGCAGCGACACCGAACACCACGTGTCCGGCTCGCTCCAATGCCGCGCCCAGGGCAGAGCCGACGCGTCCCGCCGAGACGATTCCCACCGTCAGCCGTGCGGGCGCGGGGTCACCCGAAGCAGCGTTGTCAGGGTTGACGCTTCTCGAGGTCAACATTGTCCTCTCGATGTCGTTCCAGTCCCGGGCAAGCGGGTACCAGACGTTACGTCCCGAGGATATCGGCCGATGCTGCGCCGATGCCACGGGGCACCCGCGTGATCTACAACGCAGTGTTGTATTTGCCGCGCCTGCCGCACGGCGTGTTCGCGGCCCCTATTGTCTCGCGGGCCGCGAACGTCGCTCGTAAGACTCGCTCCGTGGGGGGTGGGAGGGCCGGTGCGTCACTGTCTCAGCGCAGGTCAGTGACCGCCCCGGCCGTTTTCCTCGGACGCCAGGTTGGCCATGATCTCGGCGACCGAAAGTCGGCGTGAGGAATTGCCGGAATCGGCGTCCGGATCGACTCGCCGACGTCTGCGGGAGGTGGCGGTGCCGACGGGCGGGACGGATGTCGTCGGGTGTGGGGGCGACTCCGGATGTGGCGTCAGAGTGGACGACTCCGGCGCCGCCAGGCGCGGCGGCACGGTCGGCTCCAGCGGATCCAGCCGCGGCGCGACGCCGGTCTTTTCCGGATCCTCGGTGAACGCGTCCGCCCAGCCGATCGGGCCGGTGTGGTACCCATCGTCGATATCGGCATCGGTGAATTCCGAGTCGTCGCCATTGTCGACCGCTACGACGGCGGTCTCCGCGGTCACCGGATCGTCGAAGGGGCTGGCGAACAACGGGGCCTGCGGATGATCGGATACGAAGACCGGGGTGAAACTGCTGCGGGATTGCTGGGACGCCGCATCAGGCCAGCCGTCGGCATTCGTCGAGCTATTGTCGGACATATTCCCAAATGCGCTCGGCAGCTCCTGGATCCGGGTCGAATCGGCCCGCAGCGCGGGGCGATCCATCGGCAGATCGCCGTCGAAGAGCCGCTGCAGGCTCTGCCGGAGCACGGTGAGTTCGGCGCGCAAGGCGGCCATTTCGGCCGCGTCGGCGCCGACCTCCTCGCGCACCCGCGCCTCGACGCCGAGTTCGTATTCCCGGCGCGCGGTGACCTCGCGCTCCAACTGGAGCTCGTACACCGTTTGCAGGTCACGAACCTTGGCCTTATCGATCGTGGCTTCCTTGCGGTACCGTGTCGCGGCCAAAGCGCCGATGGCGGCAGCCCACAGCGCCGCGACCAAGCCGATCCGGACGAACTGCAGACGATCGCTGAAAACCAGGAAAACGCTGGCAACCAGACCGAGCAGAATCAAAGCGCCAATGAACAGTTTTCCCGCGTCGTCCCGCCGTCGACGAGAGGTGCTGGTACGGGAGGGCGAAACCATGCACGCCAGGGTAGCTTGATCAGCCAGCCGCGCCCAGATTCTCACAGGGGAATAACAGCAAGAATGTTTTCTACGTAGTTGCCGGATCGTCGGAATGGTCCTCGGGAGCGCGGCAGCAATACTCCAACCAGAGCGCCGCAGCAACCAATGCCACCCCCGCCAGCATCCCGACAATGGCGCCCGGACTGTCCGCGCCCGCCGCATTCAAGGTGCCGCGCTGCGGAAAAACCCAGAACAGGAAGCCCAGCCAGACACCGGCGGCGAGCGAACCGACCTGTGCGGAGGCCTTGGCGAGCGCGACCGCACGGGCCGCGGTGATCGGATGCAGCTGATGGGTACCATCGCCGATCTGATGTTCATTGACCCGCGACCGGATCACGAAGCCGAGCGCCACCTCGATCGCGGCCACCGGATACAGCGAGGCACCCGCATAGATCGAGATCGGCGGGAAGCTGCCGTAGGCCATGCGGGTGAGCAACCAGGCGATGAGGGCAGCGATAACGACATTCGCGACGAGGTCCAGGATCCGGGTCGGCTTCAGCTTCACGACGCCGATCCCCCCGCCGCGACCGCGCCCGGCAGCACGAATTCGGTCGATCGGACACCCGCGCGTTCGGCCGCGTCGAGTTCGGCGAGCAGTTCACGCACCGGCCGCGCGGACCCATCGACCTCGAGTACCGCGTCCGGCTGCACGTCCAACCACGGAATCAGTACGAAGGCCCGGTTATGTGCCTGCGGGTGCGGCAGGGTCAGTTCCGGATCGTCGCTGCGGCAGACCTGTCCGCCCTCGGCGCACCAGACCACATCGACATCGAGGGTTCGCGCACCCCAGCGCACCTCGCGCACCCGTCCCGCGGCCTGTTCCAGCTGTTGGCCGATGCGCAGCCAGTCACGCGCACCCAATTCCGGAGCTTGCACCAGCACAATGGCATTGAGGTAGTCGTCTTGTTCGACACCGCCCCACGGCGCGGTCGAGTACACCGGCGATACCGCGACCACGCGCCGCCCGAGTCCATCGACAACGCCGCGCAAATGCGCGAGCCGGTCGCCCAGATTCGAGCCGATCGACAGTACGGCGCTGCTCATGCCAGCGCTCCCCGCTGCCGCGAGGTCACGACGCGGACATCGGCGAAGGTGTGCGGAATCGGCGCGGACGGCTTGTGCACCACCACCTCGACGGCCTGGATGCGCGGATCGGTCATCGCATCATCGGCGATCTCGGAGACCACTTTTTCGATGAGATTGCGCGGCGGGCCCTGGATGATCCGGACGGCGCGCTCGGCGAGGCCGCCGTAGTCGATGGTGTCGACCAGTTCGTCGGTGGCCGCGGCGGCCGCGAAATCGGCCCATACCGTCAGATCCACCACGAACTCTTGGCCGTCGCGGCGTTCGTGGTCGAAGCAGCCGTGATAGCCGTAGGCGCGCAGCCCGCGCAGCTCGATCCGGTCGAGCTGGGCACGCCCAGCCGTCTCCCGACCCACCTTCATATCGCGGCTCCTCGCGTGCTGTGCCGGGCGGCGCGCTGCCAGGCGTCGGTAACGGCGATGGCGTCCAGGGAGGCGCGCACATCGTGGACGCGGACACCCCAGGCCCCGTGCAGCGCGGCCAGCGCCGACACCGTCGCGGTGGCGGTCTCCCGGCCATCCGGCGGGCGCGGGCCAGCGGCATCGGCGAGCAGGGCGCCGAGGAAACGTTTGCGGGAGGCGCCGATCAATATCGGCAGCCCATGGCCGACCAGTTCGGGCAGCGCACCGAGCAGCGCCCAATTGTGTTCGGCGTTCTTGGCGAAACCGAGGCCGGGATCGAGTACCAGCCGGGACCGGTCGACTCCGGCCGCGACGGCCAGCTCCACCTGCGCGGTCAACTCGGCGAGCACCTCGGCGACCACATCGTCGTAGTGGTCGGCCGGACCGGTGTGCCGATAGTCCGCACCCGCCCGCCAGTGCATGAGGATCCACGGGACCTGCGCCGCCGCAACGACTTTCACCATATCGGGATCGGCGCGGCCGCCGGAGACATCGTTGACCACCGCGACACCGGCGGCGATCGCCGCCGCCGCGACACTGGCCCGCATAGTGTCCACGCTGGTCGGCACGCCCGCGGCGACCAATCCGCGAATCACCGGAACCACCCGCGCGGCCTCGGTGTCGGGATCGATCCGCACCGCACCGGGCCGGGTCGACTCGCCACCGATATCGATGATGTCGGCACCTGCCTGGTAAAGCTCGATGCCGTGCGCGATGGCCAGGCTCGGATCGAGGTAGCGGCCGCCGTCGGAGAATGAGTCACTGGTGACATTCACCACGCCCATCACCACACAGGAGCGACCGCCGCGCGCGAGTCCGTGCAGCTCCACCGCGCCCTGCCTCACTTGCGCAGGATCAGATCGAGGGCCTCGGCCCGCGAGGCGGCGCTGGTCTGCAGCAGGCCGCGCACCGCGGAGGTGGTGGTGCTCGCGCCGGGCTTGCGGATACCACGCATGGCCATGCACAGGTGCTCGGCCTCGATCACGACGATCGCGCCGCGCGGATCCAGCTTGCGCATGACTGCGTCGACGATCTGGCTGGTCAGCCGCTCCTGCACCTGCGGACGCTTGGCATAGAGATCGACCAACCTGGCCAGCTTGGACAGTCCGGTCACCCGGCCATGCGTGCCGGGGATATAGCCGACGTGCGCGACGCCGTGGAAGGACACCAGGTGGTGTTCGCAGGTCGAGTACAGCGGGATATCACGCACCAGCACGAGCTCCTGGTGGCCCTCGTCGAAGGTGGTGTTCAGCACCGAATCCGGCTCCATGTAGAGCCCGGCGAACATCTCCCGATAGGAGCGGGCCACCCGCGAGGGCGTATCGATCAGACCCGGACGATCCGGGTCCTCGCCGACCGCGATCAGCAACTCCCGGATGGCCGCCTCGGCGCGGGCCTGATCGAAGGAGCGGCCTGTCTCGAGTGCGACCAGCTCCGGCTTGGCCGGGCCAGAACCGTTGTGCTGGACCTTATCCGCTTCGTCGATGGCAGCGTTGCTATTGGGATAGCCGCCGACGTGATTGTTGGCAGACAAGCGAGACACCTCCAAAATCTCAGGTACCGGCAATCACCCGGCACCCAGATGGTCGAGCCTAATCGCCACTGATCAGTGCCGACCGTTCGGTCCATCCCAATCGTGGTTCTCGCCATCGTTATTCCCGGTGCCGGTGGCGGGCTCGTCGTAGGGGTCGTTGCCGCGCCCCTGCTGACCCCACTGCTGCTGCGGCTGCTGGTAGCCGTGGCGCGGCTGCGGCTCACCCGGCCAGTCGCCGTAACCGGGCTGTCCCGACTGCTGCTGCGGCTCGTCGCGCGGCGGCCAGCCCGGCGCCGACCAACCGGCCGGGGCGCCGTAATCCGGTCGCGAGCCGTGCGTCGATCCCGGCCGCGGGTATGCCGGGGTCGGCGCCTGCGGCAGCGGATAACCGGTCGCGGGCTGCTGCGAGTAGCCGCCGTAACGCGGTTCCTGATAACCGGCGTCCGGGTAGCCATTGGCCGAGGCGGCTTCGCGCTGCGGCAGCCGCGGCTTGACCGGTTCCTGCGGCGGCCACGGCTCACCGCGTTCGGCGGCCAGTTCGCCAGGGGTCTTCACCGGCGGCTTATCCGAGGGGACGCGCTCGCCGAAATCGTTGAACGCGGTGATCCGCGGCCGCTTATCCACCGCGGCGAGAATGTCCTCGAGATCCTTGCGATGCAGTGTCTCGCGCTCCAGCAGCGCCGTGGCCAGCACGTCGAGCACATCGCGGTATTCGTTGAGGATGGCCCACGCCTCGGTGTGCGCGGCCTCGATGAGATTGCGCACCTCCTCGTCGATGGCGCCGGCGACCTCGTGCGAATAGTCCGAACCCATGCCCATCGAGCGACCGAGGAATGGATCGCCCTGCTCCTGGCCGTAACGCACCGCGCCGAGGCGCGCGCTCATGCCGTATTCGGTGACCATGGCGCGGGCGATCTTGGTGGCCTGGTCGATATCGGAGGAGGCACCGGTGGTCGGCTCGTGGAACACCAGTTCCTCGGCCGCGCGGCCACCCATCGCCATCACCAGGCGGGCGATCATCTCCGAGCGGGTCATCAGGCCCTTGTCATCCTCGGGCACGGTCATGGCGTGACCGCCGGTCCGTCCACGGGCCAGGATGGTGACCTTGTAGACCGGCTCGATATCCGGCATCGCCCACGCGGCCAGGGTGTGGCCGCCCTCGTGGTAAGCGGTGATCTTCTTCTCGTGCTCGCTGATGATGCGGCTCTTGCGGCGCGGACCACCGATGACGCGGTCCACCGATTCCTCGAGCTGCTCGCCGGTGATCACCGCGCCGTTCTCGCGCGCGGTGAGCAGTGCGGCCTCGTTGACGACATTGGCCAGATCCGCGCCGGACATGCCGACGGTGCGCTTGGCCAGGCCGTCCAGATCGGCCTCCGGCGAGATCGGCTTGCCCTGCGAATGCACCCGCAGGATGGCGCGCCGCCCGGCCAGGTCCGGATTGCTGACCGGGATCTGGCGGTCGAATCGGCCGGGGCGCAGCAGCGCCGGATCGAGGATGTCGGGGCGGTTGGTCGCGGCGATCAGGATGATGCCGGTGCGATCGCCGAAGCCGTCCATCTCGACCAGCAGCTGGTTCAAGGTCTGCTCACGCTCGTCGTGACCGCCGCCGAGGCCTGCGCCGCGCTGGCGGCCGACCGCGTCGATCTCGTCGACGAAGATGATGCACGGGCTGTTCTGCTTGGCCTGTTCGAACAGGTCGCGCACCCGGGAGGCACCGACACCGACGAACATTTCGACGAAGTCCGAACCGGAGATGGTGAAGAACGGCACCCCGGCCTCACCCGCGACGGCACGCGCCAGCAGGGTCTTACCGGTACCGGGCGGGCCGTAGAGCAGCACGCCCTTGGGGATCTTCGCGCCGAGCGCCTGGTAGCGCACCGGATTCTGCAGGAAGTCCTTGATCTCGTAGAGCTCTTCGACGGCCTCGTCGGCGCCGGCCACATCGGCGAATGTGGTCTTCGGCATATCCTTGGTCAGCTGTTTGGCCTTCGATTTGCCGAAGCCCATCATGCCGCCGCGGCCACCGCCCTGCATGCGGGACATCACAAAGATGAACAGCCCCAACAAGATCACCATCGGCAGTACGAACAGCAGGATCTGGGTGAACCAGCTCTCCTGCTTGACCACGGTGTTGAAGGGCGCGCCGGACTTCTGTACGGCGTCGAAGACCTGGTTGGAGGTCTCGCTGCCACCCGGGAATTTGGCAATGATCTTCTTCGAGCCGGAAGTGGCGTCGGTCCCATTGTTCAGCTCGATGCGCAGCTGCTGCTCGCGGTCGTCGATCTGGACGTTCTTGACGTTGCTCTTGTCGGTCAGCTGACTCAACGCCACCGAGGTATCGACGCTCTTCCAGCCGCGTGTGTCATTGCCGAAGTAGCCGAACGCATAGATCACGAGCGCGATGCCCGCGACTATGGCCAGAGTGCGAAACACAGTCTTGCGGTTCATAGAGCTTAGGCCGGGCGGCCAGTCCTTTCCGGTGTCTCCGGTGCATGCCTAGCGTGGCGTCGGGCGCGTCCCGTCCGGTGGTTCGGATGCGGACAGGCCACGTTACCGCGTACGGTCTAGTCGATACATCGCGCAGTTCGGCAGCTGGTGTAGTTCGACAGGTAAACGGCTGGGGAACGTCCGTGGTTCCCGAGGTCTCCGGTCGGGGTTACTCCAAGTGGTCACAATCATGTCATGTTCGGCCTATCGTGAGCGACGACACAACACCGCGGTGCGAGCGACGGGCCCGAAGGCGGTAGCTTGCGTACCCCACGTGGGCCCCCGGGAGCACCGTAACCAACAGAGCGCAGGGGGTATGGACATAGTCGAGCTACGGACACCCACAGCGATACTGCGGCACGGACGCGGGCGATTGATCGTGCTGCGGCCGGGCAGTGACGGCGAGCGCGTATTGGATGTGCCGGTGACGGACCTACTCAAGGTCCGGCTGAACCGACGTGCCGACGACGCGGTCGTCATCGAGATCTACCTGCGTTACCCGACTCCCGTGCTCACCGGCGTACCCGCGGACCGCACGCCGCTACCCGTGCTCATCGCCGAACACGACTTCCCCGCGGCCGCCGAGATCGTCGAGCGCATCAATGACCAGATCCTGGCGAGTCAGCGCATCGATGTCGCCGCCCCCGATCTACAGCCGCCCGCCCCGCGGTGGGAAAAGAACGGACCGACCCGAGCCGATGTCGATCGCGCCGTGCGGCGGATGGCACCCAAGCGCGATGCCAAGTCGGCGATAGCCGCACTGCATCGATATGTCACCGCTGACGAATATGTGCTCGAGACCGCGATCGCCGTCGCACATCCGCCCGCGGGCAGCGGCCCCGGACTGCTGGCCGCGACCACCGGGCGGCTGCTGTTCATTTCCATCGGCCCCGGCGACAAATACGCGCACGAGCTACCCATCCCCGCCGTCCTGTGGGCACGCACCACCGAGGGCGCCGCGGCGGCCCCGGGCGAGATCGGTTCGGCGCACGGCGAAACCGGTATCGACGTACACGACGGGAATACCACGCTGCGTTTCACCGGCGCCGATCGAGCCGATACCGAACGCGTCACCTGTGCGGTGAATTTCGCCGTCCGGCGCGATTCGGCGAACGGCGCGGCCGGTCCGGCCGATCCCGGTGTCGCCCAACTCTATTCCGAGTGGGAGTTGCTGGTGGAACGGCATTCCCTCGGCATGGTCGATGACGGACAGTTCCAGCGTTACGGCCGAGGAATCCTGCGCTCACTCCCCGACGGGAACTGACTGCAGGCCGATCCGCCGCCAAGGACTCGTCGGCCGCAGCCACAGACGCAGTAGCTCCATGCGCCGATCCACGCCGCCGTTTTTCAGTTCGGCCAGATCCTCACAGGCCTGCCAGTAGGTCCAGCCGGTCAGGTAGGCATCGCCGAATTGACGCCAGTTCTGATATTTGCGCTGCGCCAGCGGCAGTGCCCGCCGCAGATAGTCCCAGGCCACCTCGGCGTCGAGATAGCCTGCGGTGAAAGCCATTCGGGCCACCGCGACCACCCGGGCCAGATCCCAGGCGTGGATATCGCTCGGCAGCGGCCGGGCCAGATGGTCGGTGAAGCCGATCTTGATCGCCTGCGACCAGATGTCGTAATCGCGGACCAGCGCCTCCGGATTGTCCATCCCCCGGAACGAACCGACCTGACGCAGGAAGGCCCGATGCCGATCGGCCCGCTCACCGAACCGGTCGCGTTCACTGGCATTGATCGATGCCATCACCAGCGGATGCACCATCGCGTACAGCGGCGCGTGCATACCCTCGAGCAACTGCTCCATGGATGCCTGCGCCTCGGTGCCGTCGGTGATGCCCCATGCGCCGGTCAGCGTGTCGATGGCGAGTTCGCGGCGGTCGCCGAGCGGATGGTCGCGCTCGGGCCCGAGCAGCAGCGCATCGTGGAAGGCGTCCCAGCGCGCCGAATAGAAGCCGCCGAGCGCGAGGGCACGCAGTTCGTCATCCGATATCGCCGCGCCGGACCAATGATCCTCTTCCCGCTCGTCGAGCTCCTCGTAGGGGAAGGTGGTCAGGGTGGGCACACCGCGGGCAGGCATGCCACCGATTGTTCCCCATCGATCTTGGAAGAGGCTGAGTAATCGGCTGGCTTTGTCGGATTGGATTCTTGTCCTGCCGTGGGGCAGTACTGAGGGCTAGTGTGCACGCATGAGTAGCAACATCACCCTCCTTCGTGGCCTGGATCCTGCGCCAACCGAGCAGGAAATCTATGCTGCCGCACTGCAGTACGTGCGTACGGTCGGTGGCGTGTCCGGCCTGAGCACCACAACCAAGGCGGCGGTGGACAAGGCGGTGAACGCCATCGCGGCCGCGACGACGCAATTGCTCGCGGATCTGCCGAATGTGCGAGTCGCACCGACCACCGAACCGCCACTACGCCGCGAACGTGCGGGTGCGGAGACGGAATAGTTCGTAGCAGTTCAAGGTAGGGCGTCCGCGCCGTAGGTGGCGACGCAGGCCAGCGCGATCTCGAGCGGCAGCCCGCGCGCTTCGATCGGATGGCCGAGCAGTTCCTCGATCCGCTGGATCCGATAGCGGACCGTGTTCTTGTGCACACCCAGTAGTTTCGCCGTGGCCTCCGGGCTGCGATGGCTCTTCAGATACGCGTGCAGTGTTTCGCGCAGGCGTGTGGCATTGGCATCACGGCCCGCCAGCGCGCGCAATTCGCGCCCGATCAGACCGCGCATGGCCGCGTCGTCGGCGCCCGCCAGATAGGCGATCTCCACCTCGCGATAGCCGGTGATCCGCGCACCCGTCGCGCTGCGCTCGGCCACCTGCCTGGCCGCGACCGCTTCGCGATGACTGTTGCGGAATCCGGCCAGCTGTGCCGCTGGCACGCCGAAGGCGACCCGCATCGGCGGCTCCACCGATCCGGCGACCAGTCGTTGCAGCCGAGCGGGTTCGGCCACCTGCGCCGCATGCGCGTCATCGTCCAGGCCGACCCAGGCCCACATGCCACTCGCACCGGAGGGCACCGTCAGCACCCGAGTGCTGCCGAGCGCGGCCGCCAGTCGAGCGGCGACCCGATCCAGCTGTCCGCTCATCTCGGCGTCGCCCGACTCGTCGGCCCAGAGCACGAACGCCAAATGTTGTTGGGCGAGGCGATATCCGAGCCGAATCGAGGCCTGGTCGATATCCACATCGCCGTCGGCCAAGAGCGCGCGAACGGTTTCCGAGCGGCGGTTGAGATCGGCGCGCAGGATCCGTTCGCGTTCCTCCATGTAGGTATCGGTCAGCGCCTCCACCGAATTGCCGACCCATCTGGTCGATCGCTCGAACAGCCGCAGCATGACCGCGCGCTCGATCTCCTGTGGCGGGCGGCGCTCCTCGATGGCATCGGTCATGTAGTCGAGCACGGCCTCCTGCCCGACGTGGTAGGTCCGCAACAGCAGTCGCAGCTGGAAGCCGCGCCGGGCGATGGTGCGCGCGAAGGCGTGCACCTCGTCGGGCAGCGTGAAATCGAAGGTGTCGCTGGTGAGCCCGCTCAGCATGACCCTGGCATGCGCCCTGGTGCTGGCCGCGAGATCTCGGCGGATATCGCGGTCGGCGAGCTCCGGGATGCGGACGATGATGGCGTTGTCGAGCCGGTCCACGATCTGCTCGAGCGTCTGGGTCCGCATCGTCTCGTAGACGTATTCGGCCAGCCAGTCGCGGACGACCTCGATATTCGGATCCGAATCGCTGCGCAGTGGCTCCGTGGTCGCCGGACGACCGGCCGAGGCAGCGACCATGATTCCTCCGAATTGTACTTTGAATACAAAATCAGCCGAGTCGGTTGACAAAACGGCCCAAGAAAGTCCCGCAATCTTGTGTCACGATCATAGGTCAGTGAACTGATTCACAGTAATCGGCTTCCAGCGGTTCACAGCACAACGTCAGTGGGAGAACAGCAGTGACCAACATCGAATCAGTGCCCGGCGCGGCCAAAAAGACGACGGCACGCAAGACAGTGGCAAAGAAGGCGGATCCGACGCTGATCGAGGTGCGCAATCCGGGTACTGGTGCGGTGGTCGGCACTGTGCCGGAGCAGAGCGCCGATGCGGTCGCGGCCAAGATCCGCGAATTGCGCCTGTACCAACCGGAATGGGAGGCCATCGGCCCCGACGGCCGCAAGGAATGGCTGCTGAAGCTGCAGGACTGGATCATCGACAATACCGAGCACCTGGCCGACGTGCTGCAGTCCGAGACGGGTAAGCCGCGGGTGGACGCGCTGATCGACCCGGCCTTCTCCACCGATCTGATCGGCTACTACGCGCGCCGGGCCGCCAAATTCCTCGCCGACGACCATCCTTCGCCGCACAGCCCGCTGGCCCGGGTCAAGAAGCTGACCACGGTGTACAAGCCGTATCCGGTGGTCGGCGTGATCACACCCTGGAACTTCCCGCTGGCCATGCCGGTCATCGATGTGATCCCGGCACTGGCCGCTGGCGCCGCGGTGGTCCTCAAGCCCTCGGAGGTGACCCCGCTCTCGGCACTCGAATTGGCAAGGGGCTGGGCCGAAATCGGCGCACCGCCGGTCTTCGCCGTGGTCACCGGTGCGGGTGCGACCGGTGCCGCGGTGGTCGAGAACGCCGACTACATCCAGTTCACCGGCTCCACCGCGACCGGACGCAAGATCGCGGCCGCCTGCGTCGAGCGGATGGTTCCCTACAGCCTGGAATTGGGCGGTAAGGATCCGGCCATCGTGCTTGCCGACGCCGACCTCGATCGCGCCGCGCACGGCATCGCCTTCGGCGGCATGTTCAATTCGGGCCAGGTCTGCATCTCGGTGGAGCGGGTGTATGTGGAGGCGCCGGTCTACGACAGGTTCGTCGCCAAACTCACCGACGCGGTCCAGCATCTGCGTCAGGGCCTCGACGGGCGCGAGTCGAAGCACGACGTCGGTGCGCTCGCCAATGAGAACCAGGTCCAGATCGTGCAGCGCCATGTCGACGAGGCCATCGCGGCGGGTGCCCGGGTCACCACCGGCGGCAAGCGGACCGGTGTCGGCACGCTGTTCGAGCCGACCGTGCTGGTCGATGTCGACCAGAGCATGTCCTGCATCACCGAGGAGACCTTCGGCCCGACGCTGCCGGTGATCAAGGTCGCCGATGAGGCCGAAGCCGTTCGGCTGGCCAATGATTCGATCTACGGCCTGTCCGCGTCGGTGTGGACCGGGGACAAGGACCGCGGCGAGCGGGTGGCCCGCGAACTCGATGTCGGCGCGGTGAATATCAACGATGTCTTCGTCAACCTGTTCAGCTTCGCGCTGCCGATGGGCGGCTGGGGGCACTCCGGTGTCGGCGCGCGCTGGGGCGGCCCGAACGGGGTGCGCAAGTACTGCAGGCAGAAGGCGATCACCACGCCGATCCTGCCGACCCAGCAGAAGGAACTGCTCTGGTTCCCGTACCAGATGCCCAAGGTGCTGTTCGGGCTCGGCGCGATGCGCGCGGCGGGAGCTCGTGGTCTGCGGCGCATCAATATTCCGGCAATTCTGAAGCTCGAGGGAGATAACAAGTGACGGCGGCGCGAGCGACGGGCCCGGCGAAGATTCGCGGCAAGGTCGTCGTCATCACCGGTGGTGCGCGCGGCATCGGACTGGCCACGGCGACCGCACTGCAGGCACTCGGCGCCAAGATCGCGATCGGCGATATCGATGAGACCACGGTCAAGGCGTCCGGAACCGCCCGGAATTTCGAGCTGTACGGCCGGCTCGATGTCACCGATTCCACCTCGTTCGAGAACTTCCTCGACGAGGTCGAGCGCACCGTCGGTCCGATCGATGTGCTGATCAACAACGCGGGCATCATGCCGACCGGCAAATTCGTCGACGAGCCGGACCAGATCACCCGCCGCATCCTCGATATCAACGTCTACGGCGTAATTCTCGGATCCAAGCTGGGCCTGGCCCGGATGCTGCCGCGCAAACGCGGACACGTCATCAATATCGCCTCGCTCGCGGGTGAGACCCATATCCCGGGCCTGGCAACCTATAACGCCAGCAAGCACGCGGTACTGGGTTTCACCGATACGCTGCGGGAGGAGTACCGGGGTTCCGGTGTCGCGTTCTCCTCGGTGCTGCCGACGCTGACCAATACCGAACTCGGCTCCGGTGTGAGCGGCCCGAAGCTGCTGCGCCCGGCCGAGCCGGAGGAGATCGCCGACGCCATCGTCGCGTTGATCGCCGCACCCAGATCCAAGGTCCGGGTGACCGCGGTGGCCGGTCTGCTCTCGCAACTGGTGAATCTGCTGCCCGAACCGGTGGCCGACGGGCTGGCCAGGGCGCTGGGTTCGAGCAATGCCTTCCTCGACGATGTCGACGCGGCCGAGCGCAAGGCGTACGAGGATCGCGCGCGCAGCCTCTGATCGCGCATCGAGGGCGCCGTGGTCGTGTTGTCGCGACCACGGCGCCCTCTCGTGCTTCGGCGGCTGCAAACATGTTTGTGACGAATATCACTACTCATGGTTGTAACGGCTCCTACGCCGTTGCGGGCCGGTTTCTGCGGGGGTGACCGGTCACACTTCGACACGCCGAAACGGGCGCCCGGCACCCACCTCGTGCCGCATCGTTGCTGGTCATCTGCCCAATTAGCTTCGGCGAGGTCGCACGCGCCGCGAGTGCCGGAGATTCGCCAAGTCGATGGTGCAAATGACCATGACAGGCCATATGCTGTCTCTAACAAACCTGTCGACTGTTTCGGCTGCCATATCCAGACTTTCTGGCTTCAATAGGCTGGAAATTCAGGACCGATTCTGATAGCAAGGGGCTATGGACCCGCATTTGCGCGACCTGCGGTATTTCGTCGCCGTCGCTGAGGAACTGCACTTCACCAACGCCGCCCAGCGGCTGCACATCGCTCAACCCACCCTGTCGCGTCAGATTCGTCAGCTGGAACGTCAGCTCGACGTGGTCCTGTTCGACCGCAACCAGCGCAGCGTGGCGCTGACCGTCGCGGGTAAGGAACTGCTCGAAGGCGCCCGCAAGATCCTCGAGCTGTGGGAAGTCACCAACGTCTCACTACAGGAGGCGGGTGAGGTGCTGCGCGTCGGCATCCAGTCCGCGCTCGGCCGCGGTCTGCTCAACGATCTGGAGAGCGCGAGCGGGCACCGGCTGGCCCTGCACGCCGCCTCCTGGACCGACCCGTCCAGCGGTCTGGCCGGTCGGCAGGCCGACCTGGCGCTGGTCTGGCTTCCGCTGCCCGATCCGAACCGGTACCGCTGGCAGGTGCTGCGCACCGAACCGCGCTGGGTGCTGCTGCCGGAGAACCATCCGCTGGCCGATAACGAGACCATCGACTTCGCCGACCTACTCGACGAACCGTTCATCGCGCTGCCCACCGAGGCCGGTGCGGTGCGCGACTTCTGGCTCGGCAGCGACGCGCGCAACGGCCGTCAGCCCAAGATCGGCGCCGAGGCGGCGACCGCCGAGGACAAGCTGGAGGCGGTGAGCCTCGGCCTCGGCGTCTGCCTGCTCGCCGAGAACAATGTGCCGATGTACCGCTGGCCGGGACTGACCGCCCGCCCGCTCAACGGGCTCGCCCCGTGCGAGCTGGCCGTCGCCTGGCGCGCCGATGACAACCGGCCGACCATTCTCGAATTCGCCGCACGCGCGGTGGAGGGCGGTTTCTCGGTCCAGCACCAGGCCGCAGTCGCCAGTTAGTCGATCACCGTTCGCTTCCAGGGGTGGATCGACTCGAGTTGTGCCGACAGGCGCAGCAGGGTCGATTCACCGCCGGGCGGTGCCGCGAGCTGGGCGGCGACCGGCGTCTTCGAGCCGGGGTGCATGCCCATCGGGATGGACGCGGCGGGCCAGCCGACCATATTCCACAGCGGTGTGAACGGTGAATACCGTGCGCTGGTAACGACATTCGCCAACCAGCCCAGGGTGTGCCAGGCCCGAGCCCGTGGCGGCGGCGCGGCGAGCGTCGGGGTGATCACGACGTCGTAGCGCTCGAAGAATTCCAGCAGTCGCGCCTCGACCCGGTCCACCTGAGCCGGGCGGATCAGCCGCAGGCGCTGGATCAACCGGCCGAGTGCGAGGTGTCGGCGGGTGCGCGGCTGCAGAGCTTCGGGTCGGACGAGTGTCACGGCCTCGCGGGCGGCGAATGCCAGCCAGCGCAGGCCAACGGAGATGATCGATTCACCATAAGGAAGGGTCGTGGATTCCACCAGGTGTCCGGCGGCTACGGCGGCCGATGCGGCGGTGCGAGCCGCCGCGGTCCAGTGCCGATCGACCCGGAACAAACGGGAGGGCGGCGCGATGGCCAGCCCGATGCGTAGTCGGCCCGGTGGATCTAGCTCGGCTAGGTCCGGGCGCGCGGCCAGCACCGATAGCGCGAGCGCCGCATCGCCGACCGTCGTTGCGAGCACACCCTTTTCGACCATTCCCGACCAGGAATCGACGCCGACCTCGGCCGGCACAGTATGGCGCCCGGGCTTGATCCCGAACACCCCACAGCAGGCCGCGGGAATGCGCACCGAACCGAGCAAGTCATTGCCGTGTGCCACCGGTACCAGACCGGCCGCGACCGCCGCGGCCGCTCCGCCCGAGGCGCCACCGGTGCTGCGCGCGGAATTCCACGGGTTGCGGCTGATCCGGCCCTCGCTCTCGGTGGTGCTCCACAGCCCCAGCTCCGATACCGCGGTCAGCCCGACCACCACGGCGCCAGCGGCCCGCAGTCGGCGCACCACCGGATGGTCGGCGGCGACCACAGCGGTATCGGTGGCGGCGGAACCGGCCAGCGTCGACTCCCCCTCGACCGCGATGTTGTGTTCGATCGCGATGGGGACACCCGCCAAAGGCAGCACGTCCAGGTCGGAGCGCTGTTCCAGCGCGAGCGCATCGGCGCGCGCCTTGGCGGAGCGAACGACGACGAAAGCGTTCGTCTTGCGATTTCCGGCCGCGATCCGGTCCAGGGCGGTGCCGACCGTCTCGGTCGGTGCCAGCGAGCCGTCGCGCACGCTCGCGGCCATCGCCGCGGCCGGACCTCGTGCCATGCCGGTTTCGCGTGGCATGCTGGATTCCATCGAAGTATGCACGGCGTCGGCCGCCGCAATGGATACCCCATTGGCGGTCTGCACCTCCGGGGGCTCGGCCGCCGGAGTCATTGCTTCGCGGTCACGTTCGGCTACCGCCTTCGTGCCCGTAGCTGCTTTTTGCATGTGCTGGTTCTTCCCCGTCGCGTGGTTGTCGAAATCGGGTGATCCGCTGTTGAGCCGCAAGTTATCATTTGGATTACTGCTCGGGGGACGATGGCGTCGGGTGTGGCGGAAAATTCATCGGCACATCCACCGACCGAACACCGCGGATTCTCTGGATCCGCTCAGCAGCTAGGTCCGAAAATGAGTGCAGATTCCGAAAAAAGATACCGTCCCGGTCTCGACTCCGATCCGACCCGCGATTGGGGTGGACCGCTACTGCACACTGATAACAACGTTGTCGAGGCGTTCTCCGCCGCATGGGAATCGGCGAACTGGGAATCGGCCGGCCGACCGCCGGAGATCGCCGACTTTCTACCCGATGCGGAGTCACTGCGCCAAGCGGCGCTGATCGAACTGATCCGCGTCGACCTGCGACATCGGTGGATCCAGCGCAGCGCTGCGGCGCGCGCGACGGGCACCGAGACGGTATCGCAGCGGGCAGCGACGCAGGACCGACGCGAATCCAGTAGCGACCCCACGACGCGCAAGCGCCTTTTCGACTACTGCGCCGAGTTCCCCGAACTCGAACCGGGTGGTATTCCAGCGGGTTTGGTCTATGAAGAGTTCGTCATCCGCAGGCATAGCGGCGAGCGCGTCGACCCCAAGGATTGTCTGCGGGAATATCCCGAACAAGCGGCCGAATTGCGGGTGCTGCTCAATGCCGACGACATCGATCAGAGCACTCGACGGGCAGGGCTGGAGGATTCGGTACTGACCGAGTTGGCCAGAACTCGTGCGGCCGCTGAGCAGACCCGGACCGCCCAATACATCGAACAAAACGAATCGACCCAGCTGAACCAAACCACGGCGTCCGTTCGTGCTAATGACGTGACCCGAGCAACCATCGATCCGGACGAGACGGCAGCCTTCGACCCGGACAAGACGGCAGCCTTCGACCCGCGCGAAGCGGCAGCCGCCGATCCAATGGGGTCGACGACGGCTACTCGGACCACGGTCGGGAACGGTCCGGGGAGCTTCGACGCGCTCGACCAGATCCGGATCGGCCAGCGCATCGACGATTTCGATCTGCTCACCGGGCTCGGCAGCGGTGCCTTCGCCCGCGTCTTCCTGGCCAGGCAGCGGTCATTGCAGCGATTGGTCGCGGTGAAGATCTCCGCCGACCACGGCACCGAACCACAGACCCTGGCCCAGCTCGATCACGACTACATCGTGCGCGTCTTCGATCAGCGGCTGCTCGGCTCGGACGACGCCCGCGATCCGACCATGCGCCGACTCCGGTTGTTGTATATGCAATTTCTGCCCGGCGGCACATTGCTCGGCGTGCTGCGCTGGGTGCGCGCGACTCCGCCCGCTGAACGCACCGGCCAACTGCTGCTCGACGCGGTCGACGCGGCCATGGAGGAGAAGGGCGAGATCCGGCCGACCGATTCCAGCGTGCGCGCCGAGATCGCCGGACTGAGCTGGCCGGAGACCGTGGCCTGGCTGGGCCGCAGATTGGCCGAGGCACTGGAGTACGCCTCCACGCACGGCGTGCTGCACCGGGATGTGAAACCGGCCAATATCCTGCTCACCGCCGAGGCGGTGCCGAAACTGGCCGATTTCAATATCAGCTTCAGCCGCAATGTGGCCGGCACCAGTCCGGTCGCCTATTTCGGCGGATCGCTGGCGTATATGTCGCCCGAGCAGCTGGAGGCCTGCCATCCCGGCCGCGAGCGCACCGCCGAGGATCTGGACACCCGCTCCGATATCTACTCCCTCGGTGTGGTGCTCTGGGAATTGCTGACCGGTGCGAAACCGTTCGATGATTCCACCGCGACCGCGACCGAACACGGCGACGATACCGCGCTGGAGGGCATGCTGGAACGCCGCACGGCGGGATTGGATGACGTTGCGCTGCGACGCGTTCCGCCGAACTGCCCGGCCGCGCTGCGGCGGGTGCTGCTGACCTGTCTGGAAGCGGATCGGACGCGGCGCTGGTCCAACGGCGCGGTGCTGGCCAAGCAGTTCGATCTGTGCCTGGACCCCAGGGCCCGGGATCTGGTCGACCCGCCGCCCGGCAGTTGGCGGCTGCGGCTGCGGATGTGGCGACTGGTGATCGTCACCCTGGCCATCGGTATCCCGAATATCCTCGCCTCGGCATACAACATCCAGCACAACCAGCATCTGATCGTGGACCGGCTCCCCGCCGATGCCGGGCGCACCTTCATGATCATCACCACCGTGGTGAACGGCATCTTCTTCCCGCTCGGCGCGACGCTGATCCTCTATCTGGGCCGAAGAGTGATGACGGTGCCGTACGGGCTGCGCCGAGGGCGGCGGTACGATTCGGAGACGCTGCGGCTTGCCAGAGCGGATTCCCTGCTGTTCGGCGATAGGGCTGTCGTGGTCGTCTTCTCACTGTGGGTCATCGCCGGATTCACCTTCCCGATCGCGCTGGCTGTGGCGGCCGGGGATGTGCCGGCACACGCGCTGGTGCACTTCCTCACCTCGATCGTGGTGTGTGGTGCGATCGCGGTGGCGTACCCGTTCTTCCTGGTTTGCTTCTACATGGTCCGCTGCATCTATCCGATCTTCCTACGGCACGGGGAGATCAGCACCGAGGACGCGGTGTGGCTGCGTGGTCTGGACCGCCGCGCCAATCTGTATCTGGCGGTCGCGGCATCGGTACCGCTGCTCGCCGTGGCCGGGGTGACCTTCCTACCACCGGAGGATATTCCGATGGTGATCGCCGCGGTGCGCGTGCTCTGTGTGGGCGGCATCATCGCGTTCATCGGCTCCTACCTGCTCTTCCGCGCGCTAGAGGCCGATCTGCGCGCACTGGAGCGGGTGGTTGCGCCCGAGGAGACCACCCGGGACCGGGAACTGGTGTCGGCGGGGCGGGAGCGCGGCATGCACGCCGCGCTGGAGCGGCCATCGTGACATCTGCCGATTTCGCGAATCGCGGCGAGACCGACCCCATCAGAACATTCACCGAAGACTGGCAGCGCTGCCTGCACGACGATCGGATCGAACCTCCCCCGATCGCCGAATACGTCCCCGACGGCACCCAGGTGCGGCTGGCGATACTCACCGATCTGGTCCGCATAGACCTGCGTCATCGCTGGGACCGGGCCGGCCTCGGAAAGCGCATTACCGAGTACCGCAAGGAGTTTCCCGAGGTCGAGGACAGTGCGGATTTGGTCGACCTGATCTGCGAGGAGTTCCTGGCCCGACGCCGGTACGGCCCGCTCGAACTGGATGACTTCCTCACCGAATATCCGGAGGTAGCACACGAGGTCCGCGCGCGGCTGACGGATTTCGCAGACGAAGGCGACACCGCGACGGATATCGAGCGCGCGGCCGCTGTGGTCGCCGATCTGAATCCGGGCCGCAGCGTCGACGACTTCGATCTGATCACCGATCTGGGCACCGGCACACTGGGCCGGGTCTTCCTCGCCCGGCAGCGATCCATGCAGCGCCTTGTCGCCGTGCGGCTTTCGACCGGGCGGGCGGCGGGCGGACACAGTATGGCGCAACTGGACCACCCGCATCTGGTGCGGGTTTTCGATCAGCGCCTGGTCACCGCCACATCGGCGGCGGCGCCGGAGATGACCGCATCGACGCGTCTGGTCTACATGCAGTACCTGCCCGGTGGCACGGCGGCCGGGGTGCTCGCGCAACGTCGGCGCGGCGCGGAGACCGACGGTGGCGTCCTGCTGCTGCGCGCCATCGATACGGCCATGGAGGCCAAGGGCGAAATCCGCCCGGCCGATTCGAGTGTGCGCGCCGAAATCGCCGCGCTCAGTTGGCCGGAGACGGTCGCCTGGATCGGTAGGCGACTGGCGGACGCGCTCAATTACGCCGAACAGCAGGGCGTGATGCACCGCGATATCAAACCGGCCAATGTGCTGTTCACCGCCGAGGGCATACCCAAGCTCGCCGATTTCGCGGTGCGCACGGCCGCGCCGCGATCGGTGACGAATTCGGCAGCGGTAGAACCGGATTCGCTGCCGTACCACTCCCCGGAACAACTGGCCGAACTGGCCGACCCGAGCGCCCCGGCACCGGGTCCGGGCAGCGATATCTTTTCTCTCGGCGCATTGCTGTGGGAACTGCTCACCGGCGCGGCTCCCTTCGACGATCCACCGATGCCCGCCGATCCCGATGCCCGCGCCGAAACCTTCGCGACCATGGTGCGCCTGCGCGAGCAGGGCATCACCGACGCAGCGCTGGCGCGACTGCCCGCGGACACCCCGAGCGCCCTGCGCCGGGTGCTGCTCGAATGTCTGCAGGCGGATCCGCAACGGCGCTGGCGCAATGGCGCCGAACTCGCCGCACAGCTCGATCTGTGCCTCGACGCCCGCGCCAGGGAGTTGGTCGATCCGGCACCGACCAGCCTGGCCTATCGGGCCCGCCGTTGGCTGCTGCCGATCCTCGGGCTGTGCATCGGTGTGCCGAATGTGCTCGCCAGCCTCTACAACATCAACCTGAATCAGTCGCTGGTCATCGAACGGATGTCGGTGGCCGATCAGGAACGGTTCGCGACGGTGGGTTTGATCAATAATCTGATCGCCTTCCCGATCGCCGCACTGCTGCTGCTCTTCCTCACCCGCCGCCCGCTGACCATCGGATTGCGGCTGTCGCGCGGTCGCGAATACTCACCGCGCCTGCTGGCCGCGGCGCGGCGCGACACCTTGCACATGGGTGACTGGGCGGTCTGGGTGCCGTTCAGCTTCTGGCTGGTCGCCGGGGTGGGATGGCCATTGGCACTGGGCCTGGCCGGCGTCGATCTGCCGCGGCAGACCTTCCTGCATTTCTTTGCCGCACAGGTGGTTTGCGCCGCGATCGCACTTGCCTATCCGTTCTTCCCGATCATGATCTTCGCGGTGCGGTCGGTGTATCCGCAGCTGCTGGTGCGCGGCGGCATCGGTGCCAAGGACGAACGCCAATTGCGCAAGGTCGCCGCGCGCGGCAGTTTCTATCTGGGTGTGGCCGCCTCGGTCCCGCTGCTCGGTGTGGCCAGTGCGACCTTCGTCGACGCCGCCGATCTGCATCTGGTCATCTTTCCGGTGCGAGTGCTCAGCGTGGGTGGCATTCTTGCGTTCGTGCTCTCCTATCGGTTGTTCCGCATGCTCGAGGCCGATCTGCTGGCCCTGGCACGGGCGATTCCGCAACGGCAGCGATGACCACCGCGCCGCCGTTCGGGCGGCTGGTCAGTTTGTCCCATGTGCATGATCCGGCGACGACACCGCTATTTCCCGGTGATCCGGAATTCCGCACCGATATCGTCGCGACGGTGGCGAGCGACGGCTATTACCTGCGCCATATCGAGCAGGGCGAGCACACCGGAACCCATTGGGGCGCACCGATTCACTTCCACGCCGACGGGCTGGCCGCCGATGAACTCGACCTCGAGGATCTACTGCTGCCCGCGGTGAAAATCGACGTGCGGAATCAGTGTGCGCACGATCGGGATCATGCGATCAGCGTCGATGACCTGAAGCAGTGGGAAAGTCGGCACGGGCGCATTCCCGATGGGTCGGCGGTGGTGGCGTGGACCGGGTGGGACGGGAAATGGGGGACGCCGGAGTTCATCGGCACCGACGAAAGTGCCTACCATCAGCCGGGATTCGCGGTCGAGACGGTCGAATGGCTATTGCGGAGCGGGCGGCTCGGGCGGCGTGGAGCACTCGGCATCGACACCTTCGGCCCGGATCTGGGGACCGACGACACCTATGCGGTATCGAAGCTGCTGTATCGCGAGCACCGGATCAGCCTGGAGTGTTTGGCGAATCTCGCTGAACTGCCCGCGACAGGGGCCTGGGTGCTCGTTGGCGGCGCCCTCTATCGCGGCGGGTCGGGTTCGCCCGCAACGATATTCGCGCTCACTCCATAAGTGGTGGTCGAACCGTGGCGGTTGCGGTGTACACCGCTGATCAGCCGCCGTAGACCTTCTGGTCGAGGATGCCGATATAGGGCACTCGCGGTAGCGCTCCGCGTAATCAAGGCCGTAGCCGACGACGAATTCGAGATGCGGGACCTGCTCAATGCCGACGAGGTGGACCAGAGCACCCGCCCGGCAGTCCTCGAGGACTCCACCCGCATCGCCACCGCGGAGCCCACGGTCGCCGCGACCGACGAATCCACCCGCACGCTGCCCGTACCAACCGGACCCGCCGCGGACTCGGATCTGAACCGAACCACCACCTCGACCCGTAGTACCACTGTGAATCGAACGGAGGAGGTGACTGCGGAGATCACCGCAAACGCGACCGCCGATCTGACGGGCCCTGCGACCGCGATCGGCAGCACAGCCGACCACGAGCCGGGACTTTTCAATGTCCTCGATCGCATCGAAGTCGGCCAGCGAATCGATGATTTCGATTTGCTGACCGGCCTGGGCAGCGGCGCCTTCGCCCGCGTCTTCCTGGCCCGGCAGCGCTCGCTGCAGCGTCTGGTGGCCGTGAAGATCTCCGCCGACCACGGCACCGAGCCGCAGACTCTGGCCCAGCTGGACCACGACTACATCGTGCGGGTCTTCGACCAGCGGCTGCTCGATACCGGGGACGAACTCGCGGACGGCTCGCGGCGGCTGCGACTGCTGTACATGCAGTTCCTGCCGGGCGGCACGTTGCTCGGCGTGCTGCGCTGGTTGCGGACCACGCCACCGGCCGAACGCAGCGGCAGGCTGCTGCTGGACGCCGTCGACGCGGCCATGGAGGAGAAGGGCGAGATCCGCCCGACCGATTCCAGCGTGCGTGCCGAGATCGCGGCTCTCACCTGGCCGGAGACCGTCGCCTGGCTCGGCCGCCGATTGGCCGAGGCCCTGGATTACGCGTCGGCGCACGGCGTGCTGCACCGCGACGTGAAGCCCGCGAATGTGCTGCTCACCGCCGAGGCGGTGCCGAAGCTGGCCGACTTCAACATCAGCTTCAGCCGCAATGTCGAAGGCACCAGCCAGGTCGCCTACTTCGGCGGTTCGCTGTCCTATATGTCCCCCGAACAGCTGGAGGCCTGCCACCCCGGCCGCGACCGGACCGCGGCCGATCTGGATACCCGCTCCGATATCTACTCGCTCGGGGTGGTGCTGTGGGAGCTGCTCACCGGCGCCAAACCCTTCGACGACTCCACTGCGGGTGCCGGTTCGCACGGTGACGACACCACCCTCGAGGCCATGCTGGAGCGGCGCACCATGGGAGTGGAAGACGCCGCGCTGGAACGGGTTCCCGCCGACTGCCCGGCCGCGCTGCGCCGGATGCTACTGACGTGCCTGGAGCCCGAGCGGGCCCGGCGCTGGTCCAGCGGCCAGATTCTGGCCAAACAGCTCGATATCTGCCTGGACCCGCGAGCCAGGGAACTGGTCGATCCCAAGCCGGGCAGCTGGCGGCGGCGACTGCGGGGGTGGGTCCTCCCGATGCTGACGCTCGCCATCGCCGCGCCGAATGTCCTCGCTTCGCTGTACAACATCCAGCACAACGAGCACCTGATAGTCGATCGGATGACCGAGGAGGCGCAGCGCACCTTCCTGATCATCACCGGAGTGCTGAATGCGGTGACCTTCCCACTGGGTGTGGTCCTGGTCATCTACATGACGAGATATGTCGTGATGGTGCCGCGTGGGCTGCGCAAGGGACGGCGCTACTCCCCGGAGACGCTGAACCACGCCAGAGCCGATGCGCTGCTACTCGGCGAACGCGCGGTGGCAATCCCGTTCGCGCTGTGGATACTCGCAGGGCTGGCCTTTCCGATTGCGCTACAGATGGCGACAGGCGAGATCACGGCACGCTTGGTCGTGCACTTCCTCGTATCGCTGGTGGTTTGTGGTGCCATCGCAGCGTCGTATCCGTTCTTCCTTGCGACGTTCTACATGGTGCGCTGCATCTACCCGATTTTCCTGCGGCACGGAGAGGTCAGTGCTGAGGACGCCGTGTGGTTACGTTCGCTCGATCGCCGCTGTACCGGGTATTTGGCTGTTGCCGCTTCGGTCCCCTTACTCGCGGTCGCCGGTGTGACCTTCCTGCCGCCGGGCGATATTCCGATGGTGATCGTCGCGGTGCGGGTGCTTTGCGTGGGCGCCATCATCGCATTCGTCGGATCCTACCTACTATTCCGAGCGCTGGAGGCGGACCTGCGAGCGCTGGAGCGGGTGGTAGCGCCGGACAGTGACGAGCGGGCGGCGCGAGAGGCGAAACACAATCGATCGCAGCGGAATCGGGTGTCGCGGTTCAGCCGGGTGGTGCTCGGTACCCTGCGTGGGTGGCCGAGCGCAGTGGCCGAGCCGCCCCGGTGACGATGTACTGGACCGACGGGGGCCACGTCGATATCGACACCGGCCAGCGGGAAGACCCGGTTCGGCCCGGGCCGGTGCTGATCAGGCCCCGCCGTAGACCTTCGGGTCCAGGGTGCCGATGTAGGGCAGGTCGCGGTAGCGCTCGGCGTAGTCCAGGCCATAGCCGACCACGAATTCATTGGGGATGTCGAAGCCGACATGCGCGACTTCCACGTGGGTGCGCAGCGCATCGGGCTTGCGCAGCAGGGTGACCACCTCGAGCGAGGCCGGGTTGCGGGTGGATAGGTTCCGCTTGAGCCAGGACAGCGTGAGGCCGGAATCGATGATGTCCTCGACGATCAGCACGTTGCGTCCGGCGATGTCCTTGTCCAGGTCCTTCATGATGCGCACCACGCCCGAGGACGAGGTGGACGAACCATAAGAGGAGACGGCCATGAACTCCATCTGGGTCGGGATGGGCAGCGCCTTGGCCAGGTCGGTCATGAAGAAGATCGCACCCTTGAGCACACCGACCAGCAGCAGATCCCCCTCGGGGGCGTCGGCCGGATAGCGCTTGGCAATGAGTTCGGCCAGTTCCTGGGTCTTGGCCGCAATCTCTTCCTCGGTGATCAGCACCGACGCGATATCGCCCTCGTACACGTCAGTTGGTTTCCCTTCCCTGGTGTAGATCCCCGGCCGATCCATTATGTGTCATCGGCTCCCACGCAAACGCAAAGTCAGCCTGCCATGTTCGCGCGCCGCGACCAACCTGCTGCCCGGCGCACCGCCGCCGACAGCGACGCCACCCTGACCGCGCCATGCGGTAATGAATTCGTCAACCGCCTGTAAATGCTTGTTGGTCAGCGCTTTAGCACCACCGGCCCGCAACCATGCACGAATCGCGCGTCGACGCAATGCCGCGGGGGCAGTGGCGAGCGTCTCGATCGACAGGGTCGGGCAATCACTGTCGGCGCGGTCATTATGGGGATCGTCACTCCCGCTCGGCCCGCCCACCCGCATCGGACCGGCACTCGCGGCATGCAACAGTTCCTCCGTCAGCGCGTCGAGCACCGCACCGTCATCGCGCAGTTGCTCGGCCGTGCGCGCCAACGCCCCCGCGACCCCACCGCCCAGTACCTCCTCCAATAGCGGCAGCACCTCATGGCGCAACCGCACCCTGGTGAACTCCGGCGCGGAATTATGTGGATCCTCATGCGGGGTCAACCCGAGATCGGCACACAACTGCCTGGTCACCGACCGCCGCACGCCGAGCAACGGCCGCCCCCAAGGCTCGGCGAATGCCGCCATCCCCTGAATCGACCGCCCACCCGAACCCCGCGCGAGTCCGAGCAATACGGTTTCGGCCTGGTCATCGAGGGTGTGGCCGAGCAGGACAGGTAGCCCGCCGCGTGCCGCATCGAGCGCCGCATACCGAGCCTGGCGCGCCGCCGCCTCCAATCCCCCGGCACTGCCGACCTCGACCGGCAGCACATGTGCGGATCGACATCCGAGCGCCAATGCCGTCGCCGCGGCCTCGGCCGCGACCCTGCCCGATCCGGACTGCAGCTGATGATCGACAACGAGCGCGTCGACGTCAGCGGCCTCCACCACCGCAGCGGCGGTCAGCGCCAGCGAATCCGCACCGCCGGACAATGCGACCGCCACGCCCTGCCCCGCGCCCGGCGCATAATCGGCCAGCCACCCCCGCACCGCGCGACGCACCTCGAGCACCGCACCGGTCTCGGGCAGCCGCCGCGAACCCCCCGGCGTCCCGCCAGCCGCACGCCTCATACCCGGAGACTACCGCCGTCTCGGTCAGCCCCCACCTACAGCAACCGCCGCAAAACCCACCACCCGACCGGCCCTCCGCACCCGCTCCGCCAATGGCGGCCAGCTCCCCCACTGATGCACAACCAGTGATGGTCGCGCAGACCTCACACCGTGTGCGCAACATCCATTACTTGTGTGACAGCAGTTTTAGTGCCGCGTCCAGATAGTTTCCGAGGTAACTGAGATCCGTCATATGGCGGTGCGGCGGGGCGTGTCGTGCCGCGTTTCGACTGCGCTCGGCGAGTGAGCCGGACCTGATAGCGCGGCAACCGATCTGGACGGGGCACTAGCTAGGTCGGCGCGAGGGCGCGGATCAGCCGAGTACGCGGGTGATCCAGCGCTGGGGGTCGTCGATTTCGTCGGGGCGAGGGAGGGTTTCGGGGTTGGTCCAGATGGTGTTGAACTGGGCCATGCCGACGCGGTCCACCACGGCGTCCACGAATTTCTTACCGCGGACGTACTGGGCGACCTTCGCGTCCACCCCGAGCAGCGCGCGGAGTAGGCGCTGCAGCGGGTTGGACGGACGTTTGCGGCGTTTGTCGAAGGCGGCGCGGATGTGTTCGACCGTGGGAATGACGGCCGGGCCGACCGCGTCCATGACGTGGTCCGCGTGGCCTTCCAAGAGCGTGCCGAGCATCAGCAGCCGGTCCAGCGCCGCGCGCTGCGCCGGAGCTTGGCTGGCGCGCAGCAGCCCGACCATGCCGCGCGCATTCGGATCGTCGGAGGCGGTGCCGCGACGGCGGTCGCGCACCTCCTCGACGAGTCGGCCGAGCATATCGGCCAGCGGCTCCTCGCCGACCTCGCCGAGGGTGTCGACATTGGCGCGCATGTAGTCGGTCAACCACGGCGCGGAGGAGAACTGCACCCGGTGGGTCACCTCGTGCAGGCAGACCCAGAAGCGGAAGTCGGTGGGCGAAACCCCGAGTGCGCGCTCCACGGCCATGATGTTCGGCGCCACCAGCAGCAGCGTCCCATCGGGTCCGGTGAACGGGTCGTATTGGCCGAGGATCGCGGTGGAGAGGAAGGCCAGCATCGCACCGGCCTGCACACCGGCGGGTTTGCCGGAGAGCAGGCCCTTGTCCGAGGGCTGCGCGCCAGTGCCGGTCAGCTGGGACATGGAGTCGGCCGCGGCGGTGATCCAGCCGGGCCGGTCCACGACGCGGGCCGAGGGCACCGGTTGGTCGTCGAGCAGTCCGCTCACCTCACGGACCGGCCCCTCCGCCCGCATCGAGGCGTCGGCGAGTTCGCTGACCACCTGTTCGGCCGAATAGCGTGAGGTCCGTGGGCCGGACGGCACCAGGGCCGCGCCGGTACGCGCGGCGAGTCGCCAATCGACCGCGCCCGAGAATCCGGAGCGCTTGCGCTCGACCGGGGCATCCGCACCCGAATCCACAGCGGGCATATCGCCAGGTTTGTCAGTGCCTTCGAACATGGTCAACCACCCGTCACGAGCATCCACAGTTACGCAGCGTGCCAGCGATGGCGTCCAATGCCGGACGACTCAGCTCCGGTGGCCGATCGTTCGACATCAGTGCGAAGGTCAATACCCGCCCGTCGCTGTCCAGCACATAACCGACCAACGTGCTCGCCACCGACAGAGTTCCGGTCTTGGCCCGCACCCACCCCGCGCCGCCCCGGTTCTGTGTGACATAACGGCTGATCAGCGACCCGGTCGCACCCGCGATCGGCAGATCGTCGAGCATCGGCGCCAAGGTGATCGCGATCCGATCGGTTTCCGGCCTGGCCATGGTGTTGCTCGGCTGAACGGCATTGGCCCCGCTGGGCTTCGCCGCGGTGGCCATGATCTTGTCGAGCAGCCGAGCCGGCACCCGGTCCTCGGTCGACAGGCCGCTGTTATCGCGCATCGAGAGGCCGGTGATATCGAATCCGGCCTTGCCGAGGGCGGTCTCGAGTGCGGCGACGGCTCCGGTGAACGAGGGCTCATTTCCGCTCGCCATCGCGATCTCGCGGCCGATGGCCTCGGCGAGCACATTGTCGGAGTGGACCATCGTGTCGCGCAGTCGGTCGCGCAGCGGAGCGGACTGCACACTCGCGATTTCCGTGGCATCGGCGGCGGCATTGCCGATGCGCACCTTGGCCGGATCGAGGCCGAGTTCGATGGCCAGGCGCTGGCCGGTGGCCAGGGCCGGAGTCGGGGTGCGCGGCGAGTACTCCACCAGTGGATCGAGGCGGCCGCCGTCGAGCATCACCGGATCCATCGGCGCAATGGAGCCCTCGCCGATATCGACCGGATCCCAACCCGGAGCCATGGGCGCACCGGCATATGCGGAGGTGTCGACCACGATGGTGTCGACGGCGTGGCCGGAGGACTTGATCTGTGCCACCAGATCCGACAGCCGCGGCCCGTTCGGGTAGTACCCCTTGCCGTCGGGCTGCGCGGTCAGCGTCGGATCACCACCGCCGACCAGTACCAACTCATTCGGCGCCGATCCGGTGACGACGCGGGTGCTCACCCGGTGATCCGACGGCAGGGTGAGCAGGGCGGCCGCGGTGGTTGGGACTTTGGCGGTGGAGGACGGGATCATCGGCTTATCGGATGTCGCACTCCACAGCACCGTCGCCGAGGCGGCGTCGGTGACCTCACCGGCGAATGCCCCGAGGTCGGGATTGGCGACCACCGCCGCGAGCGTGGCGGCGATACCGGCCGCGCTGGGTGCGGACGCATTCGACGGCGCGGGCGCTACCTGCGGATTCGGTTCGACGGGGGCGGGTGGCGCGGCGATCTTCAGCCCGCCGTGTTGGAATTCCTCGGTCCACGGCTTCAGCGCAATCACTCCGCCTGCCACGGCACCGAGCAGCAAGGCCAGCGTGAGTGCGACGCCGATCCAGATATTTCGGCGCCGCTTGGCGGCCAAGCCACCGATATTTCTGCTGCTGCCACCCACCACGTGCCCGCCGTCTCTGTCGTAGTCGTTTCCCGTGACCTCGAACAGTCGCCGGGGCCACCCACCTACCGCACCCAAGTGCCCGCGGACCACACTATCCTCGTTCCGGCACCGTTCCCCCCGAACACCTGTCGAGTCGGCGTTCCGACGACCGCTTGCGACAGTCCACACAGAAGCACCGAGTAAGGAGATGGCGTGGAGTTCGACGTCACCATCGAGATCCCCAAGGGTTCTCGGAACAAGTACGAGGTCGATCACGAGACCGGCCGGGTCCGGCTCGACCGCTTCCTCTACACGTCCATGGTCTACCCGGCCGACTACGGCTACATCGAGAACACCCTCGGTGAGGACGGCGACCCGCTGGACGCGCTGGTCCTGCTGCCGGAGCCGGTATTTCCCGGCTGCCTGATCGAGGTGCGCCCGGTCGCGATGTACAAGATGGTCGATGAGAAGGGCGGCGACGACAAGGTCCTGTGCGTGCCCGCGGGCGACCCGCGCTGGGATCACATCCAGGACCTGGCCGATGTGCCGGAATTCGAACTGGCCGCGATCAAGCACTTCTTCGAGCGCTACAAGGACCTGGAACCGGGCAAGTTCGTCAAGGGCTCGGAGTGGGTCGGTCGCGCCGAGGCCGAAGCCGAGGTCGAGGCCTCGATCAAGCGCCTGCAGGAAAACGGCGGCCACTGAGTTTTATTGGGCGGGTGAACGATTCGCCTGCCCGCAATGAAAGCGGGAAGTCCGACACCTTCGGACTTCCTGCTTTCTTTTCATGGACCAGTATGTGATCAACCTCACCCTTGTTCGGACACTACTCGGTCGCAGAGGCAGCACCGCAAAGCGCTATGCACCCTTCATGAGTCCGCGGGCAATGAGGTAGAGGGACTCCCGGTACCAGGCGCGGGGTCGGACGTGACCCGCTCCCGACGGCGGCAGTCACGACTCCCACACCGTGCGGCGCTGACACCGTAGCCGCCGTCACGGCCGGTTTACGGCGCGGGCTCGAAAGTCTCTGGCCAGCCCAGCAATTCGCTCGATCTCGAAAATCATGCTCTCGTCTGTTTCGAGCGGGTTTGACGCAATTCCTCGCCAAGGGCGGCGACGGCGTCGTTGGTCGGCCATTTCGCCGACATCTCGTGATGGAGGACTCGAATGAATTTGGTCAGCCTGGAACCTGGCGTCGCCACCCCGACTCGCAGTGCATCCGAGGCTCGTTGGGAAGCGGCCTCGGGTTCGCCGACACCGGCCAGTGCGCAGGCCAACTCTGCGGTGTACCAGGTCGCCCACTCCGATGTGAGTAGGTCGGAATCGAAGCCTGCCAGGCCTCGACTGAGCGACACCACTGCCTTGTCCCACTGGCGAGCCAAGCGATAGGCCAAGCCACGCTGCATTTCGATGAATGCGTCGGAGTAGAAGTACTGGGCATCGGGCTTATCGGAGTCACCCTGCGCTACTAACTCGGCGGCCTGCTCGAGTTTGGCCTCCAACTCGTTGAGATCACCTTCGATCGCAAGTCCACGCCCCTCCTGCTGAACGGCCAGTGCGAGAACCGTGGGGCTCAGTGCGTCGCCATCACGCTGCGCGGCCCGCGATAAACCGATCATCGGACCGACTTCGCCCGCCATCCAGGCGACATGGCCGCGCATGGACAGCGCGGTGGAAATCATGTCGCGATTGCCACTCTCGGTGGCCAGTTCGAGCGCGATGCGATAGTGCTGGACCGCGGCGGCATGCTGGCCGAGGCTGGCATGAAGCCATCCGGTGAACTGCTGCCATCCAGCGGCGACGTCGACCATATCGACACGCGCCGACCGCCGCGCCTCCACAGCCAGCGCCGAGGCCATCTGAGTTTGCCGAACTCCCAGCGGCAGAACGAGTTTGGAACCAACCTGGTCCTCCAGCCGCCGAGTTTCCGACAGCAATTCCCCAAGGTCCTTGGCCAATGTGCGGTCGATATAGCGCCGTTCCGCCGAGGCAGCCGACTCATGTGCCAGCAGTGGAGACGGCGCGGCGTCGGTCGCGACGATGATCAGATTGTCGTAGATGCTCGTGAGGACCCCGTCGGAATCGAGAACACGATCGAGCTTCTGAACAATATCGGGAGGGGGTTTGCGGCGGCCGTTTTCGAAGCGGGAGAGCGCGCTAGCGTCGTATCGGAGCACACGCGCCAACTCCCTGACCGACAGCCTCGCCTGCAACCGGAGCCGCCGCAGTTCGGCTCCGAACGCTTTCCAATCCTCCATCCAGCCCCCTCTCGCGATCACCCTGAGCAGCGTTGCAACGTTGCCAGATGATTCGGCAACGCCTTGGCCACAGTGCAACGCTAGCGCGAATCCGCTGGTCGCAGGACGCTTCCGGTAGCCCCGCCGCCGAGTCGATGCGGTACCCCTCGGCGGCGGGTGCCACCAAACCGGACGACGTTAGGGGGCAGGTTATGAAAGAGCCCGCGCGATTTGATGATGAGGACGCCCGGAAACTCGCGATAGCAGCGGATGATGACAGCCCGCGATATCTCGAACGCGCCGACGGGTCATGGTCCTTCGTCGACGACGAGGGTTGGGAGGTCGACCCGGAAATCGTCGACGACCGAAAGGCTTTCAGTAGCGCGGCCGGGCGACAGATATTCGTTGTGCCGCAGCCGTTGTGCGATTTCGCGGACGTGGAGTTGGCGCATGAGCTGTCGCAGCGGCATCGGGCGTGCCTTATTCATCAGTGCGTGTGGAAAGCGGCGGCGCAGCACACGCTTGTCCTGGCCGGTCGACTGGTTCCGCAGTCGATGAGCCCGCGTGAACGTGCCGCCGCGCGAGGTATCGACTATCCGCCGACACCGGGGAACGATGCACCGATGCACGGCGGCCCCACGCTGGGGACGTTGCGTGAAGTGTTGGAACGGCTCGAGTCGATGGCGCACGACTCAGACGATGTGCGAACCCGATAGCGCACATCCGCGAATGGACACACACCGCACCGAGGCAGACGGCTGGCTGGCCGAATGGCGGATCGACTGCCACTGCATTCGGATGATGTTGGTATGCAACGGGTCCGAGGAGCCTTTGGTTTCGTTCGCCGCGGCATCGGCCCCGGACCTTGTGCAGATGCGCGAGCAATTTCCCGAACTATCGCGATTGTGGGATGCGATTCGGCACGCGTATTGGACGGAAGTTGCTCCGCCCCCGAGACGTTCGCGAGGACGGTCCGTTCAGTGAATGGCAGGGCTACCGCTTATCGCCTCGAGTCTGTGCCGGATATGCGAAAGGGACATCCGGATCGACCGGATGTCCCTTCGAACTCGAATTACGGTGCGGTTATACCGAATTCGAGTAGCGGATCGACTCAATAGTAGATGTACAGATCCCAACCACTGTAGGTGTCGACGCACTCCCAGTAGTAGCCGCCGGTGGCGGGCGAGGCGCCGTCGGACGCACATGCCGCATAGGTGGCGTAGGTGCCGTAGTAGTAGCCCGTTGCGGCCGAGGCGGTGGCTGCCGTCGACACCCCGGCGACGGCGGCGGTGGCGAGAAGACCGGCCGCGATGAAGGACTTGATTCGCATTTCACTGCTCCTGAAAGCGAGGTTGATTGATTACCTCGCATACGGTATGGACAGCAAACGCCTCGCACAGCCAACCCTAGGGTTCGAACATCCGCCCCCTGGGGCAATTACACCTTCTTCACCCTGTGTCCGTGTGCCCGAAGGGTTTTCGGCACACCGTTGCGAGAAACAGGCTGTCGCCGATCCACTGGCGCAAGAAAAGCCCTGCGCAGCAGGTCTATTGGGCTTTCGCGGTGCAGGTAGTCGTGGCCGCCAACGGTAACCGACACGGCGGAGGGCTCAGAATTTGCTGCAGCCAGGTCGCGAGCACGGACAGGTCTCTGGAGATCTCCAGGCGTGGGCTGTCGGCTGGGATCCGGCGCAGCGACAACAGGAACAGGGTCGCGCCCCGGCCCGGCGACTGCTGGGACCGGGCGCGATGGGCTCCGGACAGGATCAGGCGGGACCGGCTGATCCTGTCCGGCACCGTTGGTCGAAATCACCGGATGCGATGCGGGCAGACAACATCTACGCCGATGGGCTGGCGATCAAGCACCACAGGGTGAGAACGGGGTCGGCGTTGCACAACCCGCCGGCAGCGGGCTCGACCTGCGCCGGAGCGGGCGATTCGAGCGGAAGCGGGTCGGCCATGGCGGCGCCGCCGCCGGCCAGGGTCGCCGCGCCGATCAGGACACCGACAAAGATTCCACACCGTGCGAACATTTGACGCTCCTTGAACATAGGGTGGTTGCGATAAAACAAAGGGTGGTAGCGAATTAGGTAGCGACGCAGGCGGATCCGAGGTTGATGCCGGTGCCGACATCAACGGGCTGCCTGATCTGAGCCGAGGCGTTCGGCTGGACGGCGTAGAGGTAGGTGATCTTCGTCGAGGACGGAGTCCATGTCGCCTTCGCGACGCCGCCGGAAGGCTTCGCCTCGGCGAATCCGCTGGGCCCCTGCCCCTCCTCGAAGAAGTAGACCGTTTGGCTGTCGTCGTCCACCGTCACGGTCACGGTGTACGAACAGGTCGTTCCGTACCGGTGTGTGCCAAGGGTGGACGCGGGCGCGATCGCGATGCTGGTGACGGTCGCCGAGGCCGGCGGCGCGGTCAATGCGGTCACGCTCGCGACGACGCCGAGTGCGGCCGCACCCGCGACGATGCGTTTCACCTTGGGCGACTCGAGAATTCGCGTCATGGTGTATCGATCTCCTAATGAGTGTCAGCGAGTCGGCTATCCGGCAGACTCGTGATCGGTAGCGGCTGGTAGGTGAGCACTTTGATCTCCTAATGGGTGCGGAATCGGTTCGGCCGGGCAGGCTGCCGTCAGCCGAGGGTGAAAGCGGCAGTGCCCGCGAGGTACTCCATCTCCCGGCCGTCCTCATAGGTGGTGACGATCGACGCCTCCACCCGCCCGGCCCCCGGCGCCGTACCCATGCCGACGATCACGCCGTCCGTGGCATTGATGACGCCGTTCTCGTCGACGCGATGCGACTGCCCGTCGCTGTACCCCGAATCGAGATTGCGCCAGCGCACTGCCACCCGATAGGCCCCGCAGAACTGGCCGGACTGCGTGATCTTCACCCGGACGCCGAACTGACCGGACTGTGCCTGCGGCACGGTCTCGGCATTGATGATCGCGGCGCAATTGCCACCCGGGACCCGGGTCAGAGTCGGAGTGAACTGAACCACCGGATCGGTCGGAATGGCGGCAGCGGGCCCACCGATCCCGGCCAGCGTGGCAACCGCAGCCGCGGCCATGACACCGCCTCGCGCCGAGAACTGTTGCACCTTACGGTTTTTCGGACTCATGACCCATTCGTCGGATGATCCTCAGATACCGTTAACAACACTGGCAGCCCCCAAAACCAGGGGCAGGCGGCGGGTGTCGTCCGATGTGGTTCTGACGGTCTATCTATTACGGCGCGTAGTAGATCTGGCACCATGGAGCGATGATGTCCGCGATTCATGTTCAGTGGTCCGAACTCGAGGCTGCGTATGTCGCTCGCTCCGATGAGCATCCAGGGGTGGTGAATGTCGATCGATGGTCGTCGTTGGCCGCGGTGAACGGGTTGCTCGACAAGATTCAGGAGGCGTGGGGGAGACGGGCCAGCACTTGCTCCGGAGAAGTCCTCGTCGGCGGCCAGGGTGTCCCGGGTGATGGCGATCATGTTGGTTCGGATATTGCGGACGACCGGCTTGCCTTAGAGGGCGACGGCTTGGTCACGCGCTGTTTGCCATAAGGCCGCAACCGCCGCAGTTCGGCCCCTGCCGCCAACCGGTTCTGGGCGGGTCAGACGCCCCGAAGGGCCAACGTGGTCTTGCCGGTGCGTTCGCGAAGAAGCACGCGCAGTGTGTTCGGGTGCTCGTAGCCGACTCTCCGGGCGATGGCTTCCAGCGGCAGCTCGGTGGTGCGCAGCAAGTGGGAAGCCTGCTGGATCCTGAGGTCTTGGACGAAGCGGATCGGCGAGGTTCCCATGGTGCGCCGGATGCAGCGTTGCAGCGTGCGGTTGCTGACGCCGATGGCTTTCGCGGCATCGGGGATACTGATGGGCTCGGCTAGGCGTTCGCGGACCCAGCGTTCGAAGTCCGCGACCGTCGGATCGCTCTGTGCCAGGGCGCTGGGAATGGTGTAGGTGGACTGGGACGGGCGTTCGTCGACCACCAGGTAGCGGGCCACCAGGTCGGCCAATGCGGGGCTGCTCCCCCGAACGATCGCCAGTGCGAGATCTACGTGTCCGAAAGCTGCACCTGCAGTGGTGACGCCGCCCGAGGCGATGACCATCCGGCTCTGATCGAGCTGGACCGCCGGGTACCTCCCGCGAAAAATCGGCGCCAGCCACCAAGTCGTCGTCGCGCGCAGGCCGTCCAGAACTCCCGCCTCGGCCAACAGGAAGGTGCCGGTGCAGGCCGATGCGATGGCGGCGCCGCGTTCACGGGTTCGTGCGATCAGGTTCCGAACGGGAAGCGACTGATCACCGCCGACATGGTCGAGCAGCGCTGCGGGGCGACGTTCCGCTAGGGCGGGGACGAGCAGCAGATCTGCCGCATCGGCGTGCGCAAGGGGCTCGGCCGTGACGAGGTGTCCGGCTCCGGTGCGCACCTGGGGCTGAGGGCCGACCGTGGTCACGTGCCAAGACGGCGGTTCGACGATGTCCTCGCCCATCACGGCGGCCTCCTCGCCCATCGCATTGGCGCTGTCCAGTACGTCGAGGATCGCCGCGAGGCCGGAATCGAACACCCCCTCGTAGACGAGAACCGCCACCTTCATGGCGTAAATGCTATCAAAAGTGTCGTTTCTGCCACTGATGTGGTCGCTGATCAGGGACGTAGGTTTGCTATATGCCGCAGATGCGGCGGCTTTCCCACACAAGGAGTGACCACGATGAAGATCGGTCTGCTGGCCCGTATCGAGGCCAAACCCGAGTACGCCGACAAGGTTGCGGAGATGCTGCGAGATGCGGTGACGCTCGCCGAGCGGGAGCAGCACACGGTGGCCTGGTTCTCGTTCCGCCTGGACGCCACCACCTTCGGCGTATTCGACACGTTCGACGACGAGCAGGGGCGTCAAAGGCATCTGGAAGGCGAGATCGCCGCCGCACTCATGGGCGCTGCGGAAACCATGCTCAGCTCGGCTCCGGTCATCACACCCGTGGACCTGCTCGGCGTCAAGATCTCCTGACGGGGATCGGCGTACCACATCCGAGCGAGGAGACGGACAACCATGACAGTGACCACGAACCCTCACGTGCTGCGTTCACGCACCCACACCTGGCAGCAGCCCCTTCCCTGGGCTGAGGCCGGTGGTCTGACCGGCCTGGAACTGCTCCAGAAGATCCTCGAAGAGGAGATCCCGGAGCCGCCCATCGCCGGGACGCTCGGATTCCGCTTGGTGGAGGTCGCCGAAGGCACAGCAGCGTTCGAGAGCGATCCCGGAGAGCACCTGCTCAACCCGATGGGGACCGTGCACGGGGGCTTCGTGGCCACGCTGCTCGATTCCGCCCTGGGCAGCGCGATCGCCACCGTACTGCCCAGAGGCCGCGCCTACACCACCATGCAGCTCAATGTGCACATGCTGCGCCCGGTCTTCGCCCACACCCCTCGACTGAGGTGCGAGGCGTTCACCGTCCACGTCGGCCGGACCATGGCGACGGCTGAGGCACGGGTCACCGGCACCACCGACGGCAAGCTATACGCCCATGCCACTACCACTTGCTCGATCCTCACACCCTCGAACGCGGACCCGGACAAAAGCGCCTCCTGAGCCGTTGACCCGGAAAGACCCACCGAAGAAGGCAGACCGTGAAACTGGTTGCGCCCGGCCCCGACGACTGCCGGGACCGGGCGCGATTCACTCCGGACAGGTTCAGGCGGAACCGCCGGACCTCGGCCCGGCACCGTTGGTCGAACTAACCGCATCCTCGGACAGCAGTGCCTCGCCACCCACGGTCAACAGATCCGTGCGCTCGACCACATCCGGCACGGCACCATTCGCCGCCGCATCACCCTTGGCCGCCTCGATACCGCCGACCATCCGCAGCGGCACTTCCTTCCAGAACAGCACCAGGATCAGCGCGAGCAGCGCGACACCGGTCACCGAAAGGAATACCGTCGACATCGATTCGGAGAATCCGACCTTGAACGGGCGCGCCAGCTCCGGATTCAGCTGCTGCACGATCGAGCTGTCCTTCAGCACCCCACCGGCCGCCGAAGTGTCGTGCGCGAGTAGACCCTTCGCGAGCGCGGCATCGGCGGGATTGCCGCTCTGCGCGCCCTCGACCACCGCGCGCTGGTATGCCGGATCGGTGGCCGCGGACTGCATCTCGGTGGAGATATTCGGCGTCAGCTGCGCGAACAGAATCGACAGGAATACCGCGACACCCAGGGTGCCGCCGATCTGCCGGAAGAAGGTCGCCGCGGCGGTGGAGACGCCCATATCCTTGGGCGGCAACGCGTTCTGCAGCGCCACGGTGAGCGGCTGCATCAGATTGCCGAGCCCGAATCCGGTGCAGAGCATGAAGATCATGGCGACCCACAGCGGGCTGTCGGCATTCAGGAAATGCAACAGGAAAAGGCCCAGCGTCAGCATGGTCGCACCGATGACCGGGAAGATCCGGTAGCGCCCGGTCCGCGAGATCAACTGGCCGGAAACAATCGAGCCGGCCATCAGGCCGAGCACCATCGGCAGCATCTGCAGGCCCGCCATCGTCGGGCTGGCCCCGCGCACCACCTGCAGGTACTGCGGCAGTAGCGAGATACCGCCGAACATGGCGGCGCCGACCACGAACGAAATCAGCACGCCGAGTGCGAAAGTCCCATTGGCGAACATCCGCAGCGGAATCAGCGCCTTATCCCGCATCGTCTTCTCGACCAGCACGAACCCGATGACGCCGAGCACGCCGATCACATAACAGAGAATGGATCGTCCACTGCCCCAACCCCATTCGCGTCCCTGCTCGGCGACAATGAGCAGCGGCACCATGCCGATGGCGAGTACCAGCACACCCCACCAGTCGACCCGGTCGGTGGAGTGCGGCCGCTTCGGCAGCTTGAGCACCCTGGAGACGACCCCGAGCGCGATCAGGCCGACCGGCACATTCACCAGGAAGACCCAGCGCCAGCCGCTGACCCCGAGGATGGTGTCCTGTCCGGCGAGCACACCGCCGAGCACCGGGCCGATCACGCTCGAGGTGCCGAATACCGCGAGGAAATAGCCCTGGTACTTGGCGCGTTCACGCGGGCTGAGGATATCGCCGAGGATGGTCAGCGCGAGCGACATCAAACCACCCGCGCCGAGTCCCTGGAACGCGCGGAACGCCGCCAGCTGGTACATCGACTGCGCCATCGTGCACAGCAGCGAACCGATCACGAAGATCGAGATGGCCGCCATGAAGAACGGCTTGCGGCCGAACATATCGGACAACTTGCCGTACAGCGGCGTCGCCAGCGTCGCGGTGATCAGATAGGCGGTGGTCGCCCACGCCTGCATCGAATAGCCGCTGAGATCGTCGGCAATGGTGCGGATCGAGGTGGAGACGATCGTCTGGTCCAATGCCGCGAGCAGCATGCCGAGCATCAGACCGCTGAGGATGGTCAGGATCTGCCGGTGGGTGAAACCCGTGGACTCCTCCACGGTGGCCGGTGCTGTCACGAGTCTTTCTCCATCTCGAATCTGTACAGGTTCTGGTCGTTGCGGATGGCCGCGAGCATGGCGGGCTTGGCCAGCTCGTAGTCGTCGACGAACTGTCGAAGCAGCCCGGCGAAGGCGACCCGGTCCTGCGGCGTCCACGCCGCCATTACCCGCGTCAGGTTTTCGTGCCTGCGCCTGCGGATACGCTCGGCGACCTCGCGACCGAGCTCGGTGACGACCAGCACGGTGGCGCGGCCGTCATTGGGATCGGCCTGCCGCTCGACCAGTTGTCGCTCGACCAGGTGGGCGACGTGCCGACTGATCGTCGACGCATCCGAATGCACCGCGTCGGCGAGTGCGCCCGAGCGCATCGGCCCGTCACAGAGCAGCCGGAACAAGATCGCGAAAGCCGCGGGATCCACGCCGTCCCTGGTTCGCAGCTGCGCGGCCGTCCGATCGCGGATCCGCTGCAGCCGGGTGAGCTGAATCGCGATCGTGTCGACCGATCGCTCGTCCTCATCCACTGGACTCACCTTTACTTGCGTCAATCAATTAGTTGCGTGATACAAGTATGTAGACGAGCTAGCGACTAGGGCAAGCAATTAAACGGCCTTTACCGGCCCTTGAACTCCGGGGCGCGCTTCTCGAAGACCGACTGGATGGCCTCGGTCAGGTCCTCCGACGGCAGGAATGCGGAGTTCCACGCGGACACATAACGCAGCCCGGCCGCCACCTGATCCTTGGTGCGCTGCTCGAGCACATCCTTCGCGCCCTGCACCACCAGCGGCGGGTTCGCGGCGATCTCGCGCGCGGTGGCGTGCGCCGCGTCCAGTGCCGCATCCTGATCGGCGAACACGTCATTGACCAGGCCGATCTTCTCGGCACGCGCCGCGTCGATGTCCTTGCCGGTGTAGGCGAGTTCGCGCAAATGCCCCTCGCCGATGATGCCGGGCAGCCGGTGCAGCGACCCGATATCGGCGACGATCGCGACCTTCGCCTCGCGCAGGCTGAACTTCGCGTCCGCGCTCGCATAGCGGATATCGGCGGCGGCGATCAGATCCAGCCCACCACCGATGCACCAGCCGGCGACCGCGGCGATGACCGGCTTGCGGCAATCGGCCACCGCGGTCACCGAGGCCTGCATCCGGCGCACCTCGTAGAGGAAGTCGGTGCGCGGCGCGGCCAGGGCCCTATCCGCCATCAGCGGACCGAACGTCCCGGCCATCGCGGGCAGGTCGAGGCCGTAGGAGAAATGTTTCCCGGAACCGGTGAGCACAATGGCACGGACCTCGGGATCGGCGTCCAGGCCACGGAAGATCTCCGGCAGCTCCCGCCAGAAGTCCGGACCCATCGCATTGCCCTTGCCGGGACCGGTCAGTGTGACCTGCGCGACATGGTCTTTGGTTTCAACGGCGAAAGCCTGCCAATCAGTCATTTGTACAGCGTATCGAGACGGTGGTCTGCGGACGCTTGCAACCTCAGGGAGCGAGACTTACGAGCGACCGTTCGCGGCGCGTCCGGCGTGACACCAGAGGGCAGCGAACACGCAGCGCCGCAGGCGCTGCAAATCCGACAGGGCATGTAAATGCTGTGCAAAAGTTGGTGTGGCGCACTAGTTCACCCGTCGGCGCCGGCCGCATGATGGTCGGGTCAGCAAACCCCGCATCATCCGGCTGGGAGGCCATCGTGCTGATGCATCAAGGAATAGGACTCGACCGTTTCAACGCGATGACTCGCGCCCGTGCCGTCCACGCGCTGTTCGAAGTCTGCTGCAATGTCACCTGGGCGGCCACGCTCGCCGACGCCCGCCCCTACCCGGATCGCGATGCGCTGCTGGCCACGGCGGATGTCGAACTGCTCGCACTCTCGCAATCCGATCTCGATCGCGCCTTCGATGCGGTTGTGCACGAACAGGTCTCGCGGCGCAACGTCACGGAGCTGGCCCGGGTGGTGCACGACCGGATCGACCGGATGCTCGGACCCACCGACGGATATCCCGAATACTGACCGAGCGAAACTCGACCGGGCGTATTGCCCGCAATCGCTCTACTCTGGATCCATGCGCAGGTCGCTTCCACCAGTCGCATGCCGGGTCGCGGATACCCTGATCGCGCGCGGCCACCATGGTGTCATCGTCACTCAGCCCGCTGACACGCCCACCGCCGCCGATGCCGCACGGGCACTCGGCGTCGATGTGGGCGCCATCACGAAATCCCTGGTGTTCCTGCTCGATGAGGATCCGGTGCTGCTGCTGGTCTCGGGGGCGCATCAGGTGGATTTGGCGAACACCGGCGCACGGCTGGAGGGCACGCTCATCCCCGCTCCCATCGATATGGTGCAGCAGGTGACCGGTCAGCCCATCGGCGGCATCGCCCCGGTCGGCCACCCCACCAACCTGCCGACCTGGGTGGACAACGCGCTATCGGCGCACCGCGAGGTGTGGGCCGCGGGCGGCGTTCCGAATACCGTGTTCCGCACCTCGTTTCGGGAACTGGTGCGCATTACCGCCGGACTTCCGATCGACGTGGATTGAATTCCGTGCCCGCTCGGGAACAGTGCGGACCGCGCACGGGAGATCAGTCCAATAACCGTGCGACGGTCCACTACCGACAAACCCGGCGTAGTTTCGTCATGTGACCGATGCTCAACCGCCTGCCACGGACATCCAGATTCCCGATGATCTGAGCGGCATCACCGCCGAGCAGTACCGCGCCTCCATGCGGCACTATCCCGCGGGCGTCACCGTGGTCACCCTCGGCTCGGAAAACGGTCCGGTCGGTTTTACCGCCACCTCATTCGCATCGCTGTCCCTGGAGCCCCCGCTGGTCTCCTTCAATATCGCCCACACCTCGTCGAGCCTGACCGCGCTGCGGGCGGCCGAGTCCGTGGTCATCCATTTCCTCGGCGAACATCAGCACGATCTGGCCCAGCGCTTCGCCCGCACCGCCGATCAACGCTTCACCGATCGCTCGCTGTGGACCACCCTGGACACCGGCGAACCGGTGCTGCACGGCACCCCGATCTGGATCCGGGCCACCATTCAGCAGCTGATCCCGATCGGTGACCACACCTTCGTCGTCGGCCTGGTCACCCGGGTGCGCGACAGCACCGAGGAACAGCCCGCCGCCGCGCCACTGCTCTACTACCGCGGCCGCTACTACCGCCCGACCTCGCTCGAGGACTGAGCTCTGTCGAATTCTGCTGGGCGGCAATAGAGTTCGATTGCTACAGATCGAGCGATGAGCCCGTGCGCACCTCGATGCGGAAGGTGTCGCCCGCACCCAGGCCCTAAGACGGGTCGAGTCCGGGGTCGGATCGGCTTGATCCGGCTTCTTCGGCGGCGGGGTGAACGGATCCGCGCAGGACCTATCGGATCGCGAATTGCGGGGTGAATTTCTCGGAACGAAGTCGGCGGCGCTAGCCGATCACGCACGGTGCGGCGCCCTCCGCGGCATTGGCGCTGGTGAAGGGGCGGGTCTCAGGGGTCGGATTCCACAGCCCGTCGGTGCAGGCGTAGTTCCAGCTCGCCCCCTTGGCGACGAGGGTTGCGATGGCATCGATCAGGCGGTCCACATCGGCGGAGCTGGTGCCGAGGCCGATGCTGGCGCGCAGAGCGCCATCGAGGCCGAGGCGCGCGAGCAAGGGATGGGCGCAGAAGCGGCCGTCGCGAATGCCGATGCCGTGTTCGGCGGAGAGGTAGGCCGCGACCTGGCCGGGGACGAAACCGTCCAGGGTGAAGGCGACAATGCCGACGATGTCCGGACTGTCGTCCCAGATGCTCAGCAGGTTGACGCCGGGAATGGCGGACAGGCCGGTGCGCAGCCGATCGGCGAGCAGATGTTCGTGCGTGGCAAGGGATTCGGAATCGACCGCACAGAGCGCGTCACACGCGGCGGCGAGCGCGGCCGCACCGAGGACATTCGGGGAACCGGCCTCATGACGCTGCGGTGCGGACGCCCACTCCGTACGGGTGACACCGACCTCGCGGACCGCGCCGCCGCCCGCCAGATACGGTTCGGCGGCATCGAGCCAGTCCCGACGTCCGACAAGCACTCCCGCGCCGAACGGCGCGTAGAGCTTGTGACCGGAAAAGGCGAGGTAGTCGATGCCGGTGTCGCGCAGGCTGATTCGACGATGCGGCGCCAGTTGCGCGGCATCGACCAGGATGCGGGCGCCGCACTGGTGGGCGATGGTGGCCAAGCGCTCCAGCGGCAGCACCTCACCGGTCACGTTCGAGGCGCCGGTGACCGCGAGCAATGCGGCTGGCCTACTGCACAATTCGGCGATGAGCTGACGGATGGTCTCCTCGACGGTCGCCGCGGCCCGGACGACGCGGCGGCCGTGCCGGGTCCACGGCAGGAAGTTCGCGTGATGCTCGATATCCAGCACCACGGTGTCGCCGGGGACACAGGCGGCGAGCAGGTTGAGCGAATCGGTGGTGTTGCGGGTGAATACCACCACCTGGTCGTCGGCGGCATCGAGGAAACGCGTGACCGAACCGCGGGCCGCCTCGTAGCACTCGGTGGAGATCCGCGAGGCGTAACCAGCGCCGCGGTGCACACTCGCGTAGTACGGCAGCAGTTGCTGCACCCGATCGGTGACCTGCGCCAATGCCGGTGCGCTCGCGGCGTAGTCGAAGTTGGCGTAGGTGGTCGTCCCGCCCTGGACCAGCGGTACCCGGAGGTCGTCGCCGGAGACCCGGGCGAAGGCGGAACAGGGCTGGTCAACAACAGCAGTCATCACAAAATCCCATCGGCTGTGGGACCCGTAATCAGGTGATTATCCGAGTCCGCGCTTGCCGCACCCGGTCGGGCTGCGGCCCTGTCGTCACCCGGAGCACCCCACCGCGGAGGAGGGTTGCCGACCAGCTAGCCGGGGCTTGACGCTGGCACTCATGACCTGAACCGAGATTGGCAGATGCCGCACCGCTGTGTCAACCGCCTTCAGCCGCCACTCCAATGCATATCCATGCACTCAAATAAATAACCTTGCAAATCCGAGCGATCTGCGATCTCATCGAGCGGTGACGCTTTCCCTGCTGCTCAGCTTTGTCGGCCTGTGCGTTCTGCTGTCGATCACGCCCGGTCCGGACTCGTTTCTGGTGCTGCGATTCTCGATCGTGGACGCACGACCCGGCATCGCCGCGGCAATCGGTTCGGCGCTGGGCGGCATCGTCTGGGCGGTGGTGGTCGCGGCCGGAGTCGCCGCATTGCTGGAACAGTCCGCGACCGCTTACCGAACGCTCAAGGTCATCGGCGGAATCTACCTGGTGTACTTGGGAATTCGGGCGTTGGTCGAGCACCGCAAGCAGCGTGGGACCGACACCGCGCAGGTGTCCGGTCAGCCGAGCACGGGTGCGGCGACCTCGATTCGCTCGGCATTCGTCGCGGGGGTGGTGTCGTGCCTGTTCAACCCGAAGGTCGGGCTGTTCTACCTGGCGGTGCTGCCGCAATTCCTCACCGATGTCACCTTCGCGAATACCCTCGCACTCGGCGCCATCGAATGCACCATCGCGGCCGTGGAGATGATCCTGCTCGCCCTGCTGGCCTCCCGGGCGGTGGCCATGCTGCGCCGCCCCCGGGTTCGCGCTCGGCTCGAGCAGATCAGCGCGGTCATCCTCGCCGCACTCGGCATCGGCACCGCCGCCTCGGCCGCGTAATCCTTTGTGCGCCTTGTCGATAGCGACCTCTGGTAGCCGTCGACAAGGCGCGCGGCATCGCTATCTCGGCTGAATCTCCTTGCGCCACAGCAGCACCGACGCGATCAGTGAAACCACTGCGGCGGCGGTGAGCCACCAGAACGCCTGTCGGAACCCGGCATCCACCGGCAATCCGGCGGCCGCCGCGCGATACAGCACCACCGCCAGCAACGCCGCCCCGATCGAGCCGCCGACCCGCTGCAGAATATTGACCAACGATGCCGCATCGGGCATCTGCTGGGGCCGCACCGCGGCATAGGCCGCGGCGACGATGGGCATCCCGGTCAACCCGGTCGCCATGCCGCGAATCAGCAAAAGCGCCTGTATCACAACAGGATTCATCGAGGCATCGCCGAGCGCGAACGGCACCGTGACGGCGACCGTGACCGCACTGCCGACCACCGCGACAACACCCCCGCCGTACCGATCGGTCAACCGGCCGCCGATCGGCATCGCGATAATGCCGCCGAGCCCGAACGACATCAGCAGCAATCCGGTCGCTATCAGACCCTCATGGTGCAGGACCTGAAAGTACAACGGCAGCACCAGCATCGACCCGAACATCGAGGCACCGGCGAAGAAGTTCGCCACATTCGCCGTCGCGAACACCGGATGCCGGAACAGTCCGACATCGAGCAGGTTCGCACCGCGCTCACGCACCGACCGCATCACGAACAGTCCGAGCGCCAGCGCACCGACCAGCACCGAAACCCACACCGTGGGCGCGGAAACGCTACCGCGACTACCGAATTCGCCGAGCCCGTAGACCAATGCCGACAGCCCGACGCCGATCAACGCGAATCCGGTGGTGTCGAATCGGCCCTGGGTATCCGCCGTCGCCGCCCGCGGCAATACCCGGCGCGCGAGTACGAACGCCACCAGCCCGAACGGGATATTGATCAGGAACAACCACTCCCAGTCCAGGTTCGCCAGCATGACGCCGCCGATCGTCGGCCCGATCGCGGGTGCGGCGACCACCGCGATCCCGACCGCGCTCATCACCCGGCCCAGCCGCTGCGGACCGGCGACCTGACCGATCAGCGTCTGCCCCGCGGGCACCAGCAAACCCGCGGCCAACCCCTGCGCGATCCGCAACCCGATGAGCCAACCGATATTCGGCGCGAGTGCGCACAACCCCGAGGTGACAGTGAACCCGGCCAGCGCACTCAGCCAGACCCGATCCATCCCGAACCGGCGTCCGAGCCAACCGCACAGCGGCAGCGTCACGGCCAGTGCCAGCAGATATCCGCTTGCGATCCACTGCGCACCGTCCAGTGCCGCACCGAGATCGGTGGCAATGGTGTTCAGGCCGATATTGACCAGTGACGTATCCAACATGCTCATCACGGCGCCGAAGACCACCACACCGGCGACCCGCCATACCCGCGCCGGAATCGGTTCGAGTGCGGGTGCGGTGGCGGTGGCGGCGACGGCCGTTCGAGTATCCGACATGGATCCTCCGCTATTTGTAGACAACCTAGATTGTGGAGGCTATCAACAATCTGGTGCGTCAACAATAGATACAATTACCGAATGCCCGCCGACCACATCCACCCCCGCGGCCTGCTCCGCTTCCCGACCTATGCGCTCGGCAAGCTGCACAAGGCCGTACATGCCGAAATGGGCACGTCCCTGCGCGAACATTGGGTGCTGGTCTGCCTGGAGGAGTTCGACGACCTGTCCCAGCAGCAGGTCTCCACCGCACTCGGCATCGATCGCAGCGAGGTGGTGCGGCTGATCGATGGTCTGGAACACGCCGGATTCGTGGTCCGCACCCGCGATGCGACGGACCGGCGCAAGTACCGGCTGTCCATCACCCAGGCCGGACGGGCCGAGCGCCGCAAGACCGATGAACTCATCGAGCAGGCCGCCGAGCGGGTGCTGTACCGGCTCGACGACGAGGAGCGGCGCACTCTGCACCGCCTGGCCCTGAAGGCGCTCGGCGAAGACATCTGAGCCCGCATCCATCAACCGACCACCCGGTTCGGTTTACGACAACATGCCGATACCGCAGGTACCGTAGACAGTTGGTCACCGTGGCGTTTGCCCACTGGTAACCATCTCGTGAAACAACAACGGGGAAAGCGCTAGGCAGGTCTATGAGAGGTGGGCACGACGTAATGCTGCAGCCGCAGGTCGACGCCGCGGCGGGCAAGGACCAGGCGACCGGACTCCCGACGCCGCACCCCTTGCTACGCGCCGCACTCGCGCCGCAGGCCAGGACCCTTGTCGACGTTCTGAACAGCACCGCACAGGCCCACCCCGAGGCACCCGCGATCGATGACGGGCGCGTGGTGCTCAGCTACACCGAGCTGCTGTCCGAGATCGACGCCGGTGTCGTCGGATTGATCGCCGCGGGCGTGCGCCCGGGCGACCGCGTCGGCGTCCGCATGCCGTCCGGTTCGCATGAGCTATACGTCACAATCCTGGCCATCCTCTACGCCGGCGCCGCCTACGTCCCGGTGGACGCCGACGACCCGGAGGAGCGCGCCCGACTGGTCTTCGGCGAAGCCCGAGTTACCGCCATCGCGACGGCCGAGGGCATCGAACCGACGGTCGCGGCCGCCGAACGGACCGATCGGCACTCGGAAACGACCGCAGTCGAATCGACCGTTCGACCCACCACCGACGACGACGCGTGGATCATCTTCACCTCCGGATCCACCGGAACCCCGAAGGGCGTCGCGGTCTCCCACCGCAATGCCGCGGCATTCGTCGACGCGGAAGCACGTCTGTTCCTCCAGGATGACCCGATCGGCCCCGGCGACCGGGTCCTGGCCGGACTCTCGGTCGCCTTCGACGCCTCCTGTGAGGAGATGTGGCTGGCCTGGCGCAATGGCGCCTGCCTGGTGCCCGCGCCGCGCGCCCTGGTCCGCACCGGCGCGGATCTCGGCCCCTGGCTGGTCCGCCGCGCGATCAGCATCGTCTCGACGGTGCCCACATTGGCCGCGACCTGGCCCGTCGAGGCGCTCGACCCGGTCCGGCTGCTGATCTTCGGTGGCGAGGCGGTGCCGCCCGAACTCGCCGAACGCCTCGCCGGACGGTCCGCGGCGCGAGCGACGGACCCGGATGAGGAAGCAGATCACGCCGGGCCGGGCGCAGGCCGTACCGAGGCCGAGCGTGAGGTGTGGAACACCTACGGCCCCACCGAAGCAACGGTGGTCGCGTGCGCGGCCCTGCTCGACGGCGGCTTCCCGGTCCGGATCGGACTCCCGCTCGACGGCTGGGATCTGACCGTCGTCGATGCCGACGGCAATCCGGTGGGCGAGGGCGAATCCGGTGAACTCGTGATCGGCGGCGTCGGCCTCGCCCGCTATCTCGACCCGGCCAAGGACGCCGAGAAATACGCGCCGCTACCGTCACTCGGCTGGGACCGGGCCTACCGCAGCGGCGATCTGGTCCGCAACGACAACGAAGGTCTGGTCTTCCTCGGCCGCGCCGACGATCAGATCAAACTCGGCGGCCGCCGCATCGAACTCGGCGAGATCGATAACGCGCTGCAGCATCTGCCCGGTGTCACCGGAGCCGCCGCCGCCATCCGCTCCACCAAGGCGGGCAACAAGATCCTGGTCGGCTATCTCACCGGTACCGCACCGGATTTCGACCTGTCCGCGGCCAGAGCCCAACTCGCCCAACAACTCCCGGCCCCACTGGTCCCCAGGCTCGCCATCGTCGCCGACCTGCCGACCCGCACGTCGGGCAAGGTCGACCGCAACGCCCTGCCGTGGCCGCTGCCCAATGACATCGACGCCCCGCGCGCCGATCTCACCGAAACCGAGCAATGGATCGCCGGACTGTGGGATTCGATTCTCGGCGCCGAGGTCACCGGCCCCGACAGCGACTTCTTCGACCTCGGCGGCGGCTCGCTCGCGGCCGCCCAACTGGTCACCGCCGTGCGCGAACGCTATCCGAGCATCGCCGTCGCCGACCTGTACGACCATCCCCGCCTCGGCGCACTCGCCGAACTACTGGACGAGACCGCACCATCGGAGGCGGTCGAAACCCGCATCGTGCGTCCCACCCCGCGCAGCGCCCAGTGGACACAGGTACTCGCCACCGTCCCGCTGAGCACCCTCACCGGCATGCAGTGGCTCACCTGGCTGGCCATTGTCGGGAATATCGCGGGCTGGTCCGGCTCACTGCCGTGGCTGCCGCATCTGTCGTGGTGGTGGACGCTGGCCGCCTTCCTGCTGTTCATCTCCCCGCCGGGTCGCATGGCGATATGCGCGACGGGTGCGCGGGTGCTGTTGCGCGGCGTCGCGCCGGGCAGCTACCCACGCGGCGGCTCGGTACATCTGCGGCTGTGGGCCGCGGTCCGGCTGTCCGAGGCCAGCGGCGCCGAAAGCCTTTCCGGCGCACCGTGGATGGTGCCGTTCGCGCGGGCACTCGGCGCGAAGATCGGCACCGGTATCGATCTGCACACCCTGCCGCCGGTCACCGGCATGCTCGAACTCGGCGACGGCTGCAGTGTGGAACCGGAGGTCGACCTCTCGGGTTACTGGATCGATGGCGATGTCGTGCACATCGGGCCGATCACCATCGGCCCCGGCGCGGTGATCGGCGCGCGATCGATCCTGCTGCCCGGCAGCAAAATCGGCAAGAACGCCGAGATCGCACCGGGCTCCTCGGTGGCGGGCAAGGTCAAGGCCGAACAGGAGTGGGCCGGCTCGCCAGCGACCAAGGTCGGCAAGGCGCCGCACCGTTGGCCGGACAACACCCCCGCCAGGGCCGCACACTGGGTCGCGATCTTCGGCGTGACCTCGATGGCCCTGGCGGCCATGCCCATTCTCGGCCTGGCCACCGGCGGCGCGTTCATCGCCTGGTTCATCCGCGATGCGACCACGCTCGCGGGCGCGCTCGGGCGCGGCTTCGCGATCCTGCCCGTGGCCACCCTGCTCAGTCTGACCGTCTACGCGGTGACGACGGTGCTCGCGGTCCGACTGCTCAGCATCGGACTCACCGAGGGCCATCACCCCGTCCGCAGCCGGGTCGGCTGGCAGGCCTGGGCCACCGAGCGCCTGCTGGATTCGGCGCGCACCTTCCTGTTTCCGCTCTACGCCAGCCTGCTGACCCCGCTGTGGCTGCGGCTGCTCGGCGCGAAGGTCGGCAAGAGCGTGGAGGCCTCCACGGTGCTGCTGCTGCCGAAGTTCACCACCGTCGCCGACGGCGCGTTCCTCGCCGACGACACCATGATCGCCAGCTATGAACTCGGCGGCGGCTGGCTGCGCATCGGCGATGCCAAGGTCGGCAAGCGCGCGTTCCTCGGCAATTCCGGAATGACCGCGCCCGGTCGGCGGGTGCCGAAGAACGGTCTGGTCGCGGTGCTCTCGGCCGCGCCGTCCAAGGCCAAGGCGGGTTCGTCGTGGCTCGGCAGCCCGCCGGTCAGGTTGCGCCGCGCCTCCGAGACCGGCGATACCGAGCGCACCTTCGATCCGCCCCCGCGCCTCAAGGTTTTCCGCGGCATCGTCGAAACCTGCCGGCTGATACCGGTGTTGGTGACCTTCGCGATCGGCCTCGGCGTGCTCTTCACGCTCGCCTGGATCGCGGAATCAGTGGGCTATCTGGCCGCCGCGCTGCTCAGCGGTGTGGTGCTGCTGGCCGCTGGCGCGATCGCGGGCGCCAGCTCGGTCGTCGCGAAGTGGTTGCTGGTCGGACGGATCGGCGCCGAGGAACATCCGCTGTGGAGTTCGTTCGTGTGGCGCAATGAGGTCGCCGACACCTTCGTAGAAACCGTTGCCGCGCCCTGGTTCGCGCGGGCCGCGACCGGCACCCCGGTGCTGAATCTGTGGCTTCGCGGACTCGGCGCGAAGATCGGCCGCGGGGTATGGTGCGAGTCCTACTGGCTACCGGAGGCGGACCTGGTGACACTCGGTGACGGCGCGACCGTGGAACGGGGCTGTGTGGTGCAGACCCACCTCTTCCACGATCGAATCATGGCCATGGACACCGTCACCCTCGGCGCCGGTGCCACCCTCGGACCGCACTGTGTCGCGCTGCCCGCCGCGAGCATCGGCGACGGCGCGACCATCGGCCCCGCGTCGCTGGTCATGCGGGGTGACACCGTGCCCGCGTCCACTCGCTGGTGGGGAAATCCGATCGCGCCGTGGTCCAGTGCGGCGCCGAGGCCGAGCGAGGTCGGAGCGGCCAACTGATGCGGGGCAAGTTCTACGAAGAGCCCATCGACGAATACCTACCGCAGAACGGAAATCGGGGCTACCGGGTATCGCGATACGAACTGGAGCTCACCTACCGGGTCACCAGCAACCGCCTGGCAGGCCGGGCCTCGATCACCGCGGTGACCACCGCGGTGCGTGATCGTTTCGCACTCGATCTGTCCCAAGCGCTCACCGTCGCCAAGGTCTTCGTCAACGGGGCCAAGCCCGCGAAGTACATCCATCAGCACGGCAAGCTGGTGATCACCCCGCAGCATCGGATTCCGGCGGGCGGACTGCTCGGGCTGGTCGTGCACTATGCGGGCGTGCCGAGGCCGGTGCGCGGGCCGTGGGGTGAGGTCGGCTGGGAGGAACTGACCGAGGGCGCCCTGGTCGCCAGCCAGCCCAATGGCGCCGCATCCTGGTTCCCCTGCGACGATCACCCGAGCTCCAAAGCCAGCTACCAAATTTCGATCACCACCGACACCCCGTACTACGCGCTGGCCAACGGCACCCTGGTCCGCAAGCAGACCAAGGCGAGCCAGACCACCTGGGTCTACGAACAGCCCGAGCCGATGTCGAGCTATCTGGCCACCATCCAGATCGGGCCGTACCGGAAGCACCGGTTCGATGCCCCGCACGGTTCGGTGCCGATGCAGGCCGTCGCCCCGGCCCGGCTGCGCGCCAATTTCGAACACGACTTCGCCCGCCAGTCGAAGATGATGGAGCTGTTCATCGAGAAGTTCGGCCCGTATCCCTTCGACGGCTACACCGTCGTCATCACCGACGATGAACTCGAAATCCCGATCGAGGCCCAGGGCATCTCGGTCTTCGGCGCCAATCACTGCGACGGCCGCCGCGGCGCGGAACGCCTTGTCGCACACGAACTCGCGCACCAGTGGTTCGGCAATAGCCTCACCATCGGGCAGTGGCGCGATATCTGGCTACACGAAGGCTTCGCCTGTTACGCCGAATGGATCTGGTCGGAGGCCGCGGGCGGGCCGACCGCCGACCAGCTGGCGCGCGCCGCCCGACACAATCTGTCCAGGGAACCGCAGAACATCATCATCGGCGATCCGGGTCCACAGCGCATGTTCGATGATCGGGTGTACAAGCGCGGCGCGCTCACCCTGCACGCACTGCGCCTGGAGCTCGGCGAGCCCGCCTTCTGGGATCTGGTGCGCGAGTGGACGATTCGCTATCGTCACGCCTCGGTCAGCACCGAGGAATTCACCGATCTGGCCGGCCATTACAGCCTGGTGCCGCTGCGGCCGCTGTGGGATGCCTGGCTGCTGTCCGAACCGCTGCCGCAACTGCCGCCCATCGGCGGACAGGCCAATTCGACATCGCGTTGACGCGCCCTCAGAACACCAGGTAGCGCGTGGCCAATTCCTCGACGAGGGGATCGCCGTCCGGGACGCTGTTCAGGGCGTCGAGATCGGCTACGACGGAGATCAGGCGGGGATCGTCCTGTTCCTGGTCGAGCGCACCGTCCTCGGCGAGCTGACGCAAGAGCTTCGCTCGCACCCTGTCCTTCAGCGATTCCATAACGTCACACCGGCGTCAGCCAGGTCCCCCACGGCGTATTCCGCAGCACCGTGTAGCCGATGAGCAGCGCGATGAACACCCACATCGAGGTGCGGCTGATCCGCGGCAATCGCATCGGCTCCCCACGCCAGGCCCGCAGCGACCAGTCACCGATCCACAGCACGAAGGCCAGGACCAACGGCAGCACGAGCAGATTGCTGTGCACCGCATCGAGGATCCGGCCGTCGGTCAGATTGTGCACACCCCGCATGCCACCGCAGCCGGGGCAGTAGAACCCGGTCAGCGCGTAGACCGGGCAGATTCCGTACGAGCCTTCGCTGTGCGGATCACGGAAATGCAGCAGGGCCGCCGCGCCGATGCCGATGCCCGCCGCGACCAGTGGCCATCCCATGGCGCGCAGCCCGGTGCGCTTCGCCCGCTCCGCCGATTCCGGATGCGCTGCCAGGTCCGCATGCGCCACCGGCTCCGCGACCGGTTCCGAAACTGCCTGCCTCATCTCCACAAGGATCAACGGTAGTCGCGGCCGACCCGCCGCCGCCACAACCGACTCTGGGCCAGGGGCGTTCACGATTCGGGTCGGGCGAATCGCAAGGTATTGCCGCCGCCCACCGACATTTTTCATTACTTTCCGGCGTTTCCGCAGCTAGAGTACAATTTCTCCACGTGGACGCCGCTGGTGTTACCCGGTTCGAAGGATTCGGGGTCAGCGCGGCTCGCAGGCTCGAATTCGGGCATGTGGGCCACTGGTACGCAGCCCCGGACAGCGATTTCTCCGGCTCGGTCGCAGTCGAAATAGACCCCGGAGACGGATCCTCCGTTGTCGTTTTCGTCCGCGCCCCCAACCGCCGCGACATCCCCACCGATTTCCATCCGGACGACCAGGTCTGCCTGGTAATGCCCGACGATATCGCCGAGTTCCTCTCCCCCAGCTGAGCTCTCTCCCACACCCCTCGCCGGGATCCGCGCCCGTAGTCGGCCGATCCTGCCGAGGGGTGTGGCCGTTTCGTGACCTTTGGGGCCGGGATCGCCGCTGACACAGGGGAATTGGGCGCAGCGCCGAGCCGCCGAGAGCAGTAACGAGCGGGGCGGTACCGGGCGATATCCAGGAAGAAGTTACGCGAGCCCGATGTTTCTTCTAACACGCACTATTGGCCGACCTAATTTCGGGTATCCACCCGATAGAGCCAGGATTTCCGCCATGGAGCGCTAGCACTAGCAAGCACTCAGCTTGCACTGTACTGTGGCGGCTGACACAAAGGAGTGCCGAATGCTGGTCAAGTCGATGAGGACGCTGGCGGACATGCGCGGAGACGAACCGTTGACCGCCGCCTACCGTGCTGGACTTCGGTCTCGTACCTACCGGACCGCGTCGCTGAACAAGCCCGCCACCGCCCCCGAGGTCATCCCGGTCACCACCGGGGACGGGGCCAAGCTCAGGGTCCACGCCTACGGCCCCGCCGACGGCGACATCATCGTCTTGATCCACGGCTGGAGCTGCTGCATCGAGTACTGGAACCCGCAGATCAACGCCTTCGCCGACCGCTACCGCGTCCTCGCCTACGATCAGCGCGGCCACGGTGAGAGCACCCTGGGCAGCAACGGGCCGGGCGCGCAAACCCTGGCCGACGACCTCGAGGCCGTCCTCGCGGCCACGCTGCCATTGGGCAAGCGCGCCGTGCTCGTCGGTCACAGCATGGGCGGAATCACGCTGCAGGCGTGGGCGTCTCGCTATCCGGAACAGGTCACCCGACGCGCCAGCGCCGTCCTCCTGGCCAACACCGCGGCCCGCGATATTCGCTACGAAACCGATCTGCTGCCGCTGTTCAATAAGCCGCTCATGATGGCCAGTCGGCCGGTGACGGTACTCGGCGCCACTGTGCGCGTCCCGCTCGTCATCGCGGAAACCGCACTCGCCGCACCGGTTCCGCTGCCCGGCGGCTGGCCGGTCAGCGCGGTCTTCAAGGCCCGCGTGATGTCCAAGCCCGCCACCCGCGACGAGGTGGATTTCGCACTCGGCATCATCCGTTCGTGTCGCCCGCTCACCCGCGGCCTGCACGCCGCGGCCCTCGCCGACCTCGACCTCGGGGATGCCGCCGCGCACCTGACGGTTCCCACCACCGTCATCGCGGGCGCCGAGGACCACTTGCTGCCCGAGCGGATGTCCCGCCCGATCGTCGAGGCGCTGACCCGCGCCGGTCACCTTGCCGATTACCAGGTCTGGCCCACCGGCCACCTCGGCAATATCGAGGCCGCCCACCGCTTCAACACCCTGATCGCCGATATCGCCGAGCGCGCGAATCCGAGCGAGGCTGTTGCCGGCTGATCCTCTTCTGGGGCTGGTCAACGGCGCCCGGCCCCAGAAGAATTTCCTGGCACACCGTCGGTCGTCGTTGCTATCGTCGACCGGTGATCAACCTCCGACAGACATGGCGCCGGCTGCCTTCGCAGCCCGATTAACCATGTCCACGGGCTGTACGCAGCCCGTGAATGTTCCTGCGCGGAACGAGGTTTCGTACGGCCCCAGACCATCCGTCCAGGAGCCGAGCAATGAATTCCTACGCCACCACCCGCGAACGAAGTGACGAACTCGCTGCCGCCGTCACCACCGATCCCAGCCGATACCGGGTCCTGACCGGCGAACGACCGACCGGTCCGCTGCATCTCGGTCACTACTTCGGCACGATCGCCGAACGCGTCCGGCTGCACGACCTGGGCGTCGAGACGTTCATCATCCTCGCCGACTACCAGGTCATCACCGACCGCGACGGCATCGGTCCGGTCCGCGACAACGTCTACGGCGCCGTACTCGACTATCTCGCCGCTGGCATCGACCCGACCCGGGCCACGATCTTCACCCATTCGGCAATCCCCGCGCTGAACCAGCTCATATTGCCCTTCCTGAGCCTGGTCACCGAGGCCGAATTACACCGCAACCCCACGGTCAAGGCCGAACACGCCGCGGCCGGGCGCGCATTGAGCGGACTCCTGCTGACCTATCCGGTCCATCAGGCCGCCGACATCCTGTTCTGCAAGGGCAATCTGGTCCCCGTCGGCAAGGACAATCTGCCGCATATCGAATTGACCAGGGTGATCGCCCGCCGCTTCAACGAGCGCTACGGCCGGACCTTTCCGGAGCCGCAAGCCCTGCTCACCTCGACACCCGAAGTACCCGGTCTGGACGGCCGAAAGATGTCGAAGAGCTACGGCAATGCGATCACACTCGCCATGACCGCCGACCAAACCGCCACCCTCATCCGCCGCACCCCGACCGACTCCGAGCGCACCATCACCTTCGACCCCGAACACCGCCCCGGCGTATCCGCCTTGCTGACCACCGCCGCATTGTGTTCCGGCACCGATGAGCACACCCTGGCGAACCAGATCGGCGACGCCGGTTCCGGCGGCCTCAAGAAGCTCACCACCGACGCGGTCAACGACTTCCTCGCACCACACCGCCAGCGCAGACTGGACCTCGCCCGCGACCCCGGCTTCATCCGCACCGTTATCCGTACCGGAAATGCCCGCGCGAATGAAATCGCCGACCGCACCCTCGACGAGGTCCGTTCGGCAATGGGAACCACGTACTGACCGCACTACGGCGTATCGGCGGCGCGCGGGTTGGCGGGCAGCGCGCAATGGCGTCTGGACAAAAGAAATCGGTCCCGGGAGTCATCTCCCGGGACCGATCCGCGCATCAGCCGGATTCGCTCAGATACGGCCGCCGGCCGCGGCGGCCAGGAACTCGTGCTCGATGATCTTGCCGTCGCCGTCCATATCGATCCTGTCGAACAGGGCCTCGATATCCTCGGGATGCTTGCCCTGGTTCTCGTAGTGCTCGAAGAACTCTTCGCGGCTGACGAAGCCATCGCGGTCGCGATCCATGGCCTTGAATGCGTCGAGAATGTCTCTGTTATCCATTCGGTTCATCTCCCAACTTCGAGGCGGGTGGCGGTGTGCCACTCCGCACGGACAGTTGTTGTCGAGCCGTACTGGAAAAACCTGACGCATCAAGGCTAGGGGCTGAGCCGATATCGGTGTGCCGAAATTCCAATTCTCGGAAAATTGGCCGCTGACGTGCTGGAACCGCCTCTGGAGTTGGCGTGGAGGGTCAGGAAGGTCTGGACAAGCGATCGATGCACTGGTCGCGGAGTTCGGCGATGGTTGAATTGCACAGGGCACGGGCGGCCGGGGAGTTGAGCAGGCGGATCAGGCGGGTGTGGAATTCTCTGGTGGTGAGGCCGAACCGGACGTAAGCCTCTTCGTCGTTGCCGCCGTACGGGGCCCATTCGGTGGCGAATTCCAGGATGTCGATCTCGTACGGACTCATGTCAATACCTGCGGAATCGGCGATTTCGCGGGCTTCGGGGTCTCACACATGGCCGAATGCATCTCTCCGGAAAAGGCTCGCATCGCCGAGGCGCTGTCCGCCGTCGATGACGAACGGATCGAGTGCAGCCATCACGAACCGTCGCGACTCGCGGCGGACAGATTGTCAGCGGCGGGGAGCTCGATGTTGCGCATGGTGACCAATGCGGTGGCACACCACGTTTCCTCGCCCTGGTCGACGCCGTAGATGTCGGCGGCCGCGACAGTGATCGCCTTGCCGGGCTTTACGACCCGCCCACGCGCCACCAGTTTCTCGCCGCGCGCCGGTGCGAGCAGTTTGACGGTGTAGTCGACCGTCATGTTCACCCACCCGAGCGGTAGCAAAGTGCCCGCGGCCGAGCCACCGGCGAAGTCGGCGAGTGAGCCGATCACGCCACCCTGGAAGTTGCCGTTGTGCTCGGTCAGCTCGATGCGATACGGCTGCACGATCTCCACCTCCCCCGGCGCCACTCGGCCGAACGAAAAGCCCAGATGCCGTGCTGCGGGCATGCCGAGCACCACTGCCGCAACAGCCTGCACGACCTGCGGATTCGCCGCCTGCCATTCACTCATCACCCTCGAACTCCTCCCTGGTACGTAGCCAATCCTCGACCCGACAACCCACTCGCCCCGAGTAGACGCACAACCCCACAGGCGGGTTGTCTCACTCGATATTCGACATGAACTTGAATTCAACGTCAAGTTCTAGTCGCGGACGCTCGAAGAACTCGAGCCGAATAGCGCCCGCATCGAGATCGAACGAGCGGATCTTGGCGGCACGCTGCGTCAACATAGACAAGGGGGGATGAAACGTTCCAGCCAAAGAAAGGCCGCTGAACAGAGCAAGCGAGGAGGCATCATGACAGTGGTCCAGAACTTCGTCGACGGCAAGCTCGTCGACTCGGTAAGCGGTGCGACGATGGCACTCGTCGACCCCGCCACCGGCGAGCAGTACGGCACCGCCCCGGCGTCCAATGAGCAGGATGTAGACAACGCGTACGCGGCCGCGGCCAGGGCGTTCTGCGACTGGAAACGCACGACGCCGTCGCACCGCCAGAAGGCGCTGTTGGACTTCGCCGACGAGGTGGCGAATGCCGCCGACGCGCTGGTCCAGGCCGAGGGCCGCAATACCGGCAAGCCGAACCATGTCACCGCGGCCGCGGAGATCCCGCAGATGCTGGACCAGACCCGATTCTTCGCGGGGGCGGCACGAGTACTCGAGGGCAAGTCGGCCTGCGAGTACCTGGCGGGCCATACCTCATGGATCCGCCGGGAGCCGGTCGGCGTCATCGGGCAGGTGACGCCGTGGAATTACCCGATGATGATGGCCATCTGGAAGTTCGTGCCCGCGATCGCGGCGGGCAATACCGTGGTGCTCAAGCCGAGCGACACCACCCCGGTGACCACGGTGATGCTGGCCGAACTGGCCGCGAAGCACCTGCCGCCGGGCGTGCTCAACGTGGTGACCGGTGACCGGGTGACCGGTGCGGCGGTGGTCGCGCATCCGACCCCGCAGATGGTGTCGATCACCGGTTCGGTGGCCGCGGGCCGTGCGGTCGCGGAGTCGGCCGGAGCCCACCTGAAGCGCACGCATCTGGAGTTGGGTGGCAAAGCGCCGGTCATCGTGTTCCCCGACGCCGATATCACGGCAACCGCCGTGGGTATCGCGGCCTCGGGCTATTTCAACGCCGGACAGGATTGCACGGCGGCCACCCGGGTGCTCGGTCACGCGTCGGTCGCCGATGACCTGACCGCGGCGCTGGCCGAACAGGCCGGAAATGCGACAACGACGTTCGGCAGGACCACCGATGACGAGGACGCCTGGGTGCCACCGCTCAATAACGCCAACCAACTACAGCGGGTGCTCGGCTTCCTCGACGAGGTACCCGATCACGCTTCGGTCATGACCGGTGGGCACCGCCAGGGCGACCACGGGTACTACGTCGAGCCGACCGTCATCGGCGGTCTGCGGCAGTCCGACCGGCTGAGCCAGCGCGAAATCTTCGGCCCGGTGATCACTGTGCAGTCGTTCACCGAAGAAGACGAGGCGATCCGGTGGGCCAACGGCGTCGAATACGGGCTGGCGTCCTCGGTGTGGACCAAGGATGTGTCACGGGCGCTGCGCGTATCGGCCGCGCTCGACTTCGGCAGCGTGTGGATCAATACGCACACCGCGCTGATCGCCGAGATGCCGCACGGCGGGTTCAAGTCGTCCGGGCACGGCAAGGATCTGTCGATGTACGGGCTGGAGGACTACACCCGCGTGAAGCATGTGATGGCCAAGATCGACTGAACTCACGAACTCCTTTGCGTGGTAACGGAATCCGAGACCACGATCTCGAGTTCAGCTGCCGCGTAGCGGGCACGCAGGACCTTTTTGTCGAATTTGCCCACGCTCGTTTTGGGCACCTCGGACACGAATGTCCAGCGTTCGGGCAATTGCCATCGCGCCACCTTGTCGGCCAAGAACGCCCGCAGCGCACCGGCGTCGACGTCGGCTCCGGTGCGCAACGCGGCGGCGACGACGGGACGCTCGTCCCACTTCTCGTCGGGCACCCCGAACACCGCGGCCTCGGCGACATCCGGGTGCGCCATGATCGCGTTCTCGAGTTCGACCGATGAGATCCATTCGCCGCCGGACTTGATGATGTCCTTGGCTCGATCGACCAGAGTCAGGTAGCCGTCCGAAGTGATGGTGCCGACGTCACCGGTGCGCAGCCAGCCCGCGCGGAACGCGTCGGAGCCGACCGCGTCCGCGCCCGGCGAGTAGTAGGAGGCGGTGATCCAGGGACCGCGAACCTCCAGTTCACCCACCGATTTTCCGTCACGCGGCAACTCCGTGCCGTCGTCGCCGATGAGGCGCGCTTGCACGGAAGCGGGAAAGCGGCCCTGGGTGACCCGGTAGGCGTAGGCCGACTCGCCTTCGGTTTCCGGCGGGGGCCAGGCGACGCAGCCCAGCGGCGAGGTTTCGGTCATTCCCCAGGCCTGGATGATGCGTACACCGTGGCGATCCTCGAAGGCCCGCATCAGTTGCGCCGGTACCGCCGAGCCCCCGACCACCACCGCCCGCAGATGGCCGAGGTCACGTGGGCTCGCATCGACCGCGGCGAGTACGCCGTTCCACACCGTCGGAACAGCGGCGGCGAAACTGGGCCGTTCGGCTGCCATGAGCTCGAGCAGCGGCGACGGCTGCAGGAATCGATCGGGCATCACCAGCGACGCGCCGACCATGAGCGCCGCATAGGGCAGGCCCCACGCGTTGGCGTGGAACATGGGCACGATCGCCAGTACCCGATCGCCCGCCCGGATGCCCATGCCGTCGGCGGTACACGCGTGCATGGAGTGCAACCAGTTCGAACGGTGCGAATAGACAACGCCTTTCGGGTCGCCGGTGGTGCCGGAGGTGTAGCACATCGCGGCGGCGGACCGCTCGTCGAGCACCGGGAAGTCGAATACGGGCGGGTACTGGGCGAGCAGCGTGTCCAGTTCGTGTACCGCGACACCCTCGGGTGCATGCAACGCGCTGGCGTCGCCATTGGCGACGATGACATGGCGGACGGTCCGCAGCGTCGGCAGCACCTGTGTGAAGACGGGCACCAGCGAACCGTCGACGATCACCACCTGGTCCGCCGCGTGGTTGGCCACATAGGTGATCTGTTCTGGAAAGAGCCGGATATTGAGGGTATGCAGTACCGCGCCCATGGCAGGCACCGCACAGTAAGCGACGAGGTGTTCGTTGTTGTTCCACATGAACGTGCCGACCCGGTCGCCGCGGCCGATTCCCAGCGCGGTCAGCGCATGGGCGAGCCGAGCCGCCTGCGCACCGAGTTCGCGGTAGGTCAGCACCCGCGAGCCGCTACCGGTCCAGGTGCGGACGGTGGCGTCGCCATGCACGGTGGTGGCGTATCGCAGCAGGGTCGCCAAGGAGAGCGGTTCGTCCTGCATCGTGCTCGGCATCGGCAGGTCGTGGTCGTTGTAAGTCATTGTGTGCTGGTCTTTCTCAGGAAGTCGCGGTGTTTCCGGGTACGCGGACGGCCGGGCCGGAGCATGTCCCGGCCCGGCCGACCGCTGTCCTCAGCCGCGTAGCGCCGAGGCGAAAATCCCTGGCAGGGCGGCGATGCGGGGTTTGGTCGCGAAGTCGGTCAGGCGCCGCAGGGTCGTGGCGCCGGTGCGGTTGGTGACGAACCACGGCGGCTTCGGCGAGAGACTGAATTCCCCGTGCAGCAGCGACCGCGGCGCGGGCCGGAACGGGCCGCGGACCACGGTTCGTTCCGGTTCGGCGATCAGCAATGCGTTGTGCACAACGCCGATTCCGCTCTGGATATCGGCCAATGTGTGCCCGGGGAACGCGCCCCACGAGGCGCGGGCGGTGAGATACCCCAGGCCGGTCCAGGCGTTGATGGCGATGGTGCCGTAGCGCAGCTCGGCCACCGCGGATTCGAACCGTTCACCGAGCCGTTTGATCGTGGCGGGATGGGCGAGGATGTTCGCGCCGAGCGTGCCCTCGATCTCCTCATTGCACACCCGAACCGCCCGCGCCAGGAATTCGGCCGGGGCGCCGGGCAATTCGAGCACGCCGAGCACCGGGGCGAAGTATTCGGTGTGCAGCGCGGGTTCGTGGCGGTCCGGTGCCATGCCCTCGATGAGTGTGCGTGCGCCGATCGCCTGCGCCTGCGGATAGGTCCGGCGTGCGGCCGCGACACGGTCCGCCGATCCGGGGTAATAGTCGGGCCGCTGCGGCGCACGGCCGAGTGCCGCGCGGAGTTCGGCGAGGAACTGTTCCTTCTGGGGCCAGTCCGCGGAGACCACCGCTACCTGAGCGGCGATGCAGTTGTACCCGTTGTTGTGCAGCCGCTGCGTGGCCAGGTGTTCGGCCTGGAAGCGCAGGTCCGCGCGCGACCAGCGACCCGGCACCACGATTGTGGGCGAGACACCACCGAGCTCGCTGGTGATGGGCTTGGTCAATTTGGGCGTGTTCGCCGCCCGGTTCTGCTCGGCCTCGGCTCCGGTACCGAAGACGATGGCGTCATGGGTGAGCGCGCTGCCGGTGATGTGCACGGCGTCCACCCCGGGGTGGTTCACCAGTGCCGATCCCACCTCCGGACCACCCGTGATCAGCCGGAGGAAACCGCGCTCGATCATGGGAGCGAAGATCTTCTCGAGCACCGGCAGCAGCGGATCGGTGATCGGGTTGAGCTTCAGCGCCACTACCCGGTTGTCGGCGTACAGCTGGTACAGCACGTCCAGCGGGGCGATCGAGAAGATATTGCCCGCACCCAGCACCACACCGACACCGCCGGTATCGGTAGGCGTGCGCTGGCCCAGTCCCGCACGGGCGCGGACCGATTCGGCGTCGACGCCCGGCCGCGACCAGACCTCGGCACGGAATCCATTGAGCAGCAAGGCGTCGAATATGCCGTGTGGGAACACATCGACGGCGGTACGGCCGCCGGGTGCCGGACGCATCGGGTATCCGTCGACCGGGCTGTGCCCCTGCTCCAGCGCCAGCAGGGATTCCGCGAGTGCGGCGGCACCGGTGAGCAGGGAGTACGGTCCGCTGACCCATTCCTCACCCAGCAGAGGCGAATCCGCCGTCAGCTTCTTGATCCGCGCCGCGGCCTCGATCCACTCTTGCGCATGCCGCGCCGTATTGGCATGGATCTGCTCCAGCAGTCGACGCCGGGCGGCCAAATCGGTTCGAGACCATTGGATTTCACCGCCTTTCAGTGCGGATACGGCGGCGTCGATGGTTGCCGTGACGGTTGCGGTCATGCTCGGTTTCCTTCCGATTCGGCGTCCTCGCGGACCATGACCGAAGCCTTCTCGCCGATCATGATCGTGGGCGCATTGGTATTGCCCCGGACTACCGACGGCATGACCGACGCGTCGGCCACGCGCAGACCGCGCACGCCGAACACGCGCAATCGCGGATCAACGACGGCGCCGATCGCGCAGGTCGATGTGGGGTGGTAGAGCGTCTGCGCGGTGCGGGCCGCGAAGTCGAGCAGCTCGTCATCGGAATCGCCTGCGGGAGTGAGGAATTCGCCAGTGGTGAGCTCCTGGATCGCGGGCTGGGCGGCGATCTCCAGCGCGCTGCGCAGACCGGCGATCAGGCTGGCGCGGTCTGCTTCGGTGCCGAGATAGTTGTGGCGGATGCGCGGCGCAGTGCCGGGGGCCGCGGAGCGCAGGGTGAGTTCACCGCGGCTGGTCGGGTTGATCAGACATGGACCGAACGCGTAGCCGTGTTCGGTGGCGGCACCCATGCCCTCGCCGTGGAACAGCACCGGGGCCATATGGAACTGGATATCCGGCCCGGCCAGTCCGCTGCGAGTCTCGAGGAATCCGCCTGCCTCACCGATATTGGAGGTCAGCGGTCCTCGGCCGGCTTCCTGAAGCAGGCCGAGGTTTTCCGGAGTGAGCGCGGTCATCAGCGACTCGTGATCGGTGCGGTAGTTGAGAAACACCGACAGGTGGTCCTGCAGGTTCTGCCCGACCGGCAGGTCGCAAACCACCTCGATCCCGAACGCCGAGAGCTGTGCGGCCGGACCGACGCCCGAAAGCAGCAGCAGCTGCGCCGATCCGTATGCGCCCGCGGTCACAATGATTTCGCGTCCGGCGCGGATCACCTCCGTGCTCGGGCCCCGGCCGATGACCACACCGGTGGCGCGGCCGTTCTCGAACACGACCCGGTGCGCTAGCGCGTCGGTGAGCACGGTCAGATTGGGACGGTCCGCGACCGAGTGCAGATAGGCGACGGCGGCGCTGCATCGCATGCCATTGCGCTGTGTCACCTGATAGCGGCCCACGCCCAGCTGGCTCGCACCGTTGAAGTCGTCGTTGCGGAGGTGACCGGCCTGTTCGGCGGCATGCAGAAACGCATCGCCCAGCGGATGTTGCGATCGGCTCTCACTCACCGTCAGTGGTCCGCCGACGCCGTGGTAGGCGTCCTTGCCGCGTTCGTTGTCCTCGGCCTTCAAAAAGTACGGAAGTACCTCGTCATAGCTCCATCCGTCGGCGCCGCCCGCGGCCCAGCCGTCGTAGTCGGCACGCGCCCCGCGGATATAGATCATCGCGTTCATCGAACTGGATCCGCCGACCACGCGCCCCCGCGGCAGATAGGCGCGACGGGAGTACAACCCGGCTTCCGGTTCGGTGTCGAAATCCCAGTCCAGCGGACTCTTGAACAGCGATGGAAAGGCGATCGGCAGATGGACCTCGTCCACGGTGTCCCGCGGCCCGGCTTCGACCAGGGCCACCCGGACTCGCGGGTCCTCGGACAATCGGCTGGCCAGCACGGATCCAGCGGATCCAGCGCCTACGACGACATAGTCGTACACAGTCGGCACCTCTCTCGAATCACCTTGAAATCGGGGAGCTATGACCCCGGTCACTGTCACCGTCGATACTGCGTGCTCGATGCGACCGTCCACCATGTGCGCGGGTTTGCCGATCCCGGCCGCCCACTGTGCTCCAGCACACAGCCGATCCAGAGCGAATGCCTACGATCGAGACCATGACCGTGCTGACCGAGCCGCCCACGAATGATTCCGTCGCAGTGGCCCGCACGCTGCTGGCGCAGGTCGACGACCTCACCGCCGAACTCGTCGGCCGAATTCGCACCGGCGACCACGCCTACGCGGAATCAACAGCTCTCACCGAAATGGCGCTGGGTGTAGTCGTCCGCGACAACCTCGTCGCCGTGCTGGGTCAGCTCTCCGGAAGCATCGGGCGCCGACTGCAACCCGCTACCGTGGCCGGCCGCTTCAAGGCCGAACTCGGTGTGCCCCTCGCCGCGGTACTGCACGCGTATCGCTTGGCCGGACGGCTGCTGTGGGAACGCGCGCTCGTCACGGCGACGGGCAAGAGTCTCGATGTGCTGCCGCAGCTCGGGTCGGAAATGTGGCGGATCATCGACGACTATTCGGGCGCGGCCGCCGATGCGTATGGCGACTATCTGGCCGAACGCGTCCGCCGTGACGATTCCGAACGCCGTGCGATGTTGCGCAAGCTACTCGACGGCGATGCCGACGATCCGACCCAACGCGATATCGCTCGCGCACTTCACCTCCCGCCGCTGGGCAACTTCATCGTGGTGCACGCCGAAGCCGATCCCAACCTGATGGAGCCACTGTTCGGCATCGAGGACCGACTGCGCGCCGAGTCCGTCGAATCGATCTGGATCAGCGAAGCCGGTGCCCGGATCGGCCTGCTCAGCCTGGCCGCAACGCACGCTCTCGATCGGGTACTCGCGCGGATGCGCGACCATGCCACGGGCCGCATCGGCCTGAGCCGCCCCTTCCCGACCGCCGGGTTCGCCAGTACCGCGCTGCGCGAGGCGGAACTCGCCGGACGTTGCGCACCGCCGGGTGCCGCCACCGTCACCGCCTACGGCAGCACCCCTATCCCGCTCGTGCTCGCGCACGCCCCGTCCGCGTCACGAGAGCTGGCCGACGATATCCTCGGCCCCGTTCTGGAACTGCCGCCCGAGGAACGCGACACGCTCCTGGACACCCTCGCCCTCTGGTTCGAATGCGGTGGCTCCAATACCGAAGTCGCGCAACGCCTGCACTACCACCGCAACACCATCCACTTCCGCCTGCGCCGTATCGAGACCCTCACCGACCGCCGCTGCTCGGATCCGAAAGCCGCCGCCGAGCTGTACGTCGCCCTGACCGCGGCACGACTCGCGGGACTGGATCCGGCCTGATCGACTGCCGGCCCAGACGCGATGGGCGCGCGGGTCGGCGCCACCAACCGCCGACTCACGCGTCTACCGGATTCGAGGCGATCGTGCAGCTGCAGCCGCTGCCGGACCGCCGGTCACGGGGTCAGCAGGGTGTTCAGTTCGTCAGCGAACAGTAGGGCGGGATCGAACTCCATTCCGGTGAAGTGGCCGGCGAGTTCGAGTGAGAGGACGCCGTGCAGGCGGGTCCAAAACGACACGGCACGGTGCAGAGTCGTGGCCGACACCGAGTGGCCGTCGGCCCATCGGCGGTGGTGCTCCAGGTGGGCGTCGAACGGCGTCGCCGGCTTTTCCGGGGTCAGCGCGGAGAAAGCGTCGATCAGCACCGTCATGATGCTGGATGAGATCTCGGTGGTGTCCTCGGGTGCGTGGTAGCCGGGGACAGGTGTGCCGTAGATGAGGAAGTACCGCTGCGGATCCTGCAAGGCCCATTCCCGCACGGTGAAGGCCAGCCCGGTCACGTCGGCACCGGAGTCGAACGCCGCCCGCAGAGCGTCGGCAAGGCTTCGGTAGGCGTCGCGGATGAGTTCGGTGATCAACTCGTCGCGACTGGCGAAGTACCGGTACAGGGCGGGGCCGCTCATGCCCACGCGTTTGGCGATCGCGTTGAGCGACAGCGCGGATACGCCCGCCGTGGCGATCTGCGCCCAGGCGTGCTGCTTGATTTCGTCGCACACTTGGGCCCGATAGCGCTCTCGCGAACTGGTCCCACCAGCTCCCATCAACCGCCTCCTCTCAGGCTTCGCGGCAACGAGTTAGACCATATCACTTTCTTTATTGACACTCACATCTTCTGGTTATAGGTTCTAACTAAATCGAGTAGCACTAACAGCAGTCGGCTCGAGCCCTGAACGAGGAGAGCAGCCATGGCCAACACCCCGCAAACCCCCCGCCGCCGGTCCGGTACGCGCACTGCCCTGTTCCTGATCCCACTGGCCGCCGCGGTACTGACCTCTGTTGCGGCGTGCAGCAGCGACAACAACGACACACGCACTGGCGGCTCCGGCCAGGCCGCAGCAACCACCGGGGTGCACCCGGCTCCGCTGACCTGCCAAGGGGCAGGCATCGATGACACCGCCCGGATCCGGTACCGGACCGAGACCTTTATCAAGGCCCCGCTGAGCACCATCTGGGGACTGCATACCGACGTGGAACGCTGGCCCTCGTGGCAGCAGCCCGTCACCAGCATGAAGCGTCTGGATCAGGGACCACTGCGGGAGGGCTCGCAGTTCCAGTGGACGACTCCGGCGCCCGCTACCCCCACAACCCCTGCCACCACCCTGACCATCACGTCCTCCGTCCAGCAACTCCAGCAGGGCAATTGCATCCGGTGGAGCGGACCGGCGATCGGCGACGGACTGCGCATCGACAACGGCGTCCACGTCTGGAACTTCACCGAGGTCGACGGCGGTGTGCTGGTACGCACCGAAGAGAACTGGACCGGCGCACAGGTCGAGGCCGACATATCCACCTCCACCGCTTTCCTCGGAGCAGGTCTCGAAGCCTGGTTGAAGGACCTGAAGGCCACCGCCGAAGCCCACCCCTGAGACGATGACGTCGACGTCGGTGTCGAAGCGGCCGATCGCGACGGCCGACTCGGGTGCATGCAGGTGCCCCGCCCTCGCGGGCGGGGCACCTTTACTTATGCCGATCCTGTTGAGGCACAAGCTTGTCTGTCCGAGGGGTGGACCGACATCGAGCGGGTGTTCATCCCAAGGCGGCCTGCATGGCGACCCCGTCGACATAGGAGTGCTTCTCCTTGACCGCGCCGTTTTCGACGAGAACATAGTCCGCGAGGTCGACGGACACGGGATTGCCGGTTGCCGAGGTTCCGGTCAGCTGGAACTGCACCGCCCAGAAATCCTCCCCGACGCGTAGCGAGACCAAGTGAAAGGTCAGGTCGGGAACCAGGGCGAAACTCGCGGCAGCGGCCTCGCGGATGGCCGCCCGCCCGCGGGCTGGTTCCTGCCCCGAGTGCAAGTGGAACACCGAGTCGTCGGTATGGAGTTCGACGATTCGGTCTGCGTCGCGGTCTTCCCAGCAGGCGTGGTAGCGCTCGAACAGTTCGCGAGTGGCAGTGGTCATGATGAGCAACTCCGATCGTAATTTTGTCTATGTGACCTGGAAGGTGTTCTGCGGGGGATCTCTCTGAACGAGGTGCGGCTACGTCGTTGGCCATCTCCATTCGTTGGTGCAATGGGCGGGAGCCATCACGCCCGGAAGGCGGAGGCGATGATGCCGGGCAGTCGCAGCCAACTCGGCCGTCCGGCATAGCCGGTCAGCTTTCGGGAGGTACTCGCAGCGCTTTTGGCGGTGACGAACCAGGACGGTTTCGGCGAGAGTGCGAACTCGCCGTTGGCGACCGAGCGCGGGAAGGGCCGGAATGGGCCGCTGAGGACGGCCCGCTCGGGACCGTCGATCAGGTGCGCGTTGTGGACCACGCCGATACCGCTGCCGACGGCATCGAGAGTGTGGCCGGGGTAGGCACCCCACGGCAGGCCGGGAACAAGGAATCCCATGGCGCTCCAGACGTTGATGCCGATCGTGCCGTAGCGCAGTTCCGCGATGGCCTCGTCGAATTCTCGTCCCATGGCCGCGCGGTCGGCGGGCGCGACGATGAGACTCGCGCCCAAGGTGCCGTAGAGCCGTTCGTTCGCGAAGGCCACCGCAGCGCGCAGAAAGGCTTCTCCGGTGCCGGGTATGGCGGTGTGTCCCAGCACCGGAGCGAAGTATTCGGTGGTGAACAAGTCCTGCGAAGTCGACGCGTCGACCTCGACCAGGAGCCGCCCCGAATGACGTTCGGCGGCTGGGTAGGCGTGCTCGGCGAGCGCCAACTTGCGCTCGCTACCGGGATACCAGGGCGCGCGGTCAGGGAGCTCGTCGAGCACGTCGCGCAGCGCGTCGAGGAATTGCGTCCGCTGATCCCAGTCACTACAGAGGATCAAAGCCTGCCCCGAAATGCAGTTATGGCCCGCGTTGTGCAGCCGCTGGGTCGCGACGTGCTCGGCTTGGTAGCGCAGATCGGCCTTCGACCACCGGCCGGGAACCACGATGATCGGCGAAACCCCGCCCAGTTCACTGGTGATTTCCTTGGTCAGGCGGGGTGTGCCGGCGGCCCGCCGAGCCGGTGCGTCCGAACCGACACCCCAGACGATTGCGTCGTGGGTGGCAGCGCTGCCCGTGATATGCACGTGCGCGATCGTGGGATGCTGCGCCAGATAGCCGCCAACCGCTGCGCCGCCCTCGACAATGCGCAGCGCGCCGAACTCGATGAGCGGCGCGAACGCGTCCTGCAGCACCGGCAGCAGGGCGGCGAAGGTCGGGTTGAGCTTGAGAATGCTGACCCGGTTGTGGGCCACCAATTCGTACAACATGTCCAGCGGTCCGATCGAGCTGATATTGCCGGCGCCGAGGACCAGTCCTATCTCCGCGCCGCCACCGGCCCGTTTCGCACCGAGACCCGCCGTCGCGCGCACCTGCTCCTGGGTAACTCCTGGCGGCATCCAGATCTCGGCCGAGAAGCCGTGCAGCAGTATCGACTCCCGCATATCGGCGGGCAGGACCTGCAGTGTGGTTCGCCCGCCGGGCGCGGTTCCGGTCCGCAGCCCAGCCACGGACGACCTACCGGCGGCGAGCAATTCGAGTTCTCGGGCCACCGCGCCGAAGTTCGCCAGCGCGACGTAGGGGCCCGACATCCATTCCTCGCCGTCCCACGACCCAGCCGGTGTGCGCTTGGCGACTGCGGCTGTCCGCGCCCAGCGCGTGGCGTTCGCCTGTATCGAAACGCGGGTGCGTCCGATCAGAACCGCGCGATCGGGGAGACCGAGTCGCGCCCAACGCTCGGCACCGCGCTGCAACTGCTCGACTGCGCGGTCCAACGCAGCGATCTCGGTGTCGCCAAGAACCTCGTCAGGGGGGCTGTGCTGTGGGGCTGTGGTCACGGTGTACTCCATCCGTGCGGATCAGGGGAATTCAGTGTCGCCAAAGGTCCTCGACCGTGGCGACGGGCACACGCAACCACTTCGAACCGCCGTTGTGCGCACGCACAACGGAGGCTAAGTTGGGCGGCAGTGACCCAGGACACCCACACCGAGCACCAGCGCCTCCTACACGAGTTGCGCGCCGATCTGGCCGCGATCTCTGAGATGGCAACCGCCAGAATCGAACAAGATGAAGCCGACTACGGCGACGCTGCGCTCGGTCACCCCGAACTGACCGATCTCGTCACCGACAGCCTCGCCGCATTGCTCGATGCCATGGCCGGACACGAGTACTCGCTCGAACCTGCGCACCGAGCCGGACGCCTCAAGGCCGAGCGAGGCATCCCACTGGACAGTCTGCTGCACGCCTTCCGCGTCGCCGGCTTGGCATTCTGGGATGTCATCGTCGAACGCGCTCGGCCCGAAGAACGTCCCGCCCTGCCCAAGTTGTCCACCCGGGTATGGGCCACCGTCGACGAGTACTCCATCGCGGCGGCCGACACCTATCGACGAACCGTGGTTGCCGGTGGTGACCAGCCCGATCAACGGTTGCTGCTGGCACTGCTCGATCCCGACCTCCCCACGGCGCAGCGGGCGAACTTGGGCAAAAGAATGCGCCTGCCCGCCCACGCCACATTCGTCGTCCTGATCGGCGACATCCGCTTCGCCGCAACCGCAGTGACCACCGTGCGCACCCTGCTCGCCGACGACTGGATCACCCTCGTCACCGCGGACACCCCAGCGAAACTCGACCACGCTCTGCGCGCCGCAAGGACGCGAGCCGGCGCCAGCAAACCCTTCACCGACCTCGTCTCCGCTCCCGCAGCGCTGGACCAGGCGCGCCTCGCCTTCCGATGCCTGAGCCCGACCGACACCGGAATCCACACCTATGCCTCATCGCCGGCACGTGCCTTGATAGCAGCGAACCCCGCACTGGCCGCGGGCATCTTCTCGGACACGCTCGCCGCGTTCGACCAACTCCACCCCACCGACGCCAACGCGCTCGTGCAGACTGCCCTGGCCTGGTACGAGCTCGGCGGCTCTACATCGGCCGTCGGCGCGCACCTGCACCTGCACCGCAATACCGTGCTGCACCGTCTCAAGCGAATAGAACAGCTCACCGGCTCAGTGTTCGCAGTGCCCGCCGACGCGGCACTGCTGTATCTGGCGCTGCAAACACGCCTACTGCAGCAGCCCCCCGGCGAGGGGTCGTGACCTACCTGCGGTGTCTCAGGTTTCGCTGTCCGGACGCTCCTCGATCCGCTCCACGAGGGTCGAGGCGATAAGGGCCACGGCCCGGTCATCGTCGTGCGTCAGTTGTCGCAGAGTGTCCAGCGCGATGGTGCCCGGCATCTCGGCGAGTGCCTGGGTCAGCCGGATCCGCGCCGCCGAGTCCGCTGTTCGTTCGGTGAGTTCGTCTACCAGCGCACTCATGATCCGGTCGGCCCAACTGGCGTCGCGTGCCAACGTTCCCAGGAGCTCGGCCGCCTCGACATCGTTCGGGCCCTCGATCACCGTGCCGAGAAGTGCTGGCACCGCCTGGGTCACGCCGCGCGCACCCAGTGCGAGAGCCGCAGTTCTGCGGACCGTGGCGTCCGCGTCACCGAGCGCGTCGGTGAGCACCGCGGTCGCCTCGCTGCCCGGCAGCTCGGCGATGGCCAGGATCGCGCGTCGCCGGACGTCGACGTCTGCCGAGCCCATGCCGGATGCCACGCTCGCCACACCGTCACCGCCGGCCCGCGCGAGGGCCCACCGCAGGGCCCCGGCCACGTTCGGATCGGATTCGGTGAGGACCGCCTCGGCCAGCAGCTCGGCGGGCATCGATACATCCTCGGCCGGGGCCAGAACGGCCTGCTGCCGCCGGGCGGCACTCTCCGAACCGAGTCCGTGTAGGAGCTCGATGATGCGCAGGACGCCGTGCCAGCCGGAGGGCTCGGCCGCATCGACGGTCCGGAGCCGCTCGAGGAGTTCCCGCTCCCGGTTCAGCCGTTCTTCGGTCTTTCGGATGAGATCGCCGACCAGTGCGGACGCGCTGAATCCGGAATCGTCGAGAGCGCGTCCGATCTGGCTCAGTGACAGTCCCAGCGACCGCAGCCCCTCCACATGGAGAATCCTGCGGATGTCTTCGGGAGAGTATTCCCGGTAGCCACCCACGGTGCGGCCGGTCGGTCGCACCAGCCCGAGGGAGTCGTAGTGCCTGAGCATTCGGGCGCTCACCCCCGAGCGGCGCGCCACCTCGCCGATCAGCATGCCGTTGTCTCCTCCCGGTCCGGACCGAGCGCGAGGACCCGCCTGGCCTCATCGACGGCAAGGTCGAATCCGGCATCCGGGTCGCGCAAGAGCCGCTCCGTGGCGCCGGCTTGCGCACGTACCACCGGGTCGTGACTTGCCAATGCCGTCCGAAGGACCGGCTCGACCACCTCGCCGAGCGCGACCAGAGCACGGCTCAGGCTCAGCCGTACCTCCCGGTGGCCGCGACCGAATTGCCCGGCGAGTTCCGCGGCCAGCCGTTCCCGCTCCCCATCGGGCACCAGAACGACGGCAGCGCGCCATGCACTCCGCGCGACCTCGTCATCGGCATCGTGCAACAACGCCCGCGTGATCGCCGACCACGCGCTCGGGTCGCCGATCTTGGACAGCGTGTGCAACGCTTGGCTGCGGGCCTGCGCGCGCTCGGAACGCAGTTCCGCGCGCAGTTTCGCAACCGTGATCTCCGACGGGAGACGGGTCAGCGCCCAGGTGAGCATGTCGCGCACGAAGAAGTCCGGCTCGATCGCGCACCGCGCTACCAGCGCATCGACGAAACCGGGCTCGGGATGCGTGCCGAGGGCCAGAGCCGCCGCGAGCCGCGTCGAGGAGTTCCTTGCGGCAAGTGCGTCGAGCAGCCGCGTGTCCTGTGGATTCCTGTGTGTCGGGTTGATGGGGACCACCTCCGAGAGCCAGTGAAGGCCTTCACACAGTGACAAGGTCAAGCGCACGGGCGAGATTGCCATGGACATCACCGACTCCACGATCACATGGATGGCCTGGCCGGTCGAATGCACGATCGCCAACGGCGACCGCACCACGGTGCCGCGGGCTACTTCGCGCCGATGCCGTCGCGGAAGAAGTCGCTGAGCTGCTCGCCGAATGGCTTGGCGGTCTGCGTGTTGTAGTCGTTCCAGCCTTCTTGCTGTGCCTGTTGCAGGTAGTCGGGCAGCGGTCGGTGTAGTTCTTCGCTGACGGCTCGGTCGTGCAGTCGGCTCATCGCATCGCGCAGGCTCCCGCCCGCCGCGGCGGTGTTGTCCAGTTCGAGTTCACCGTCGCGGGTCGAGTAGTCGTAGAGCTCGTACTCCTCCGCGCGCGACGGGTCGATATCTGCGGAACCCTGCACCCAGTGCGAGTAGCGGACGAATTTCGCGTCGGCGGTCCGCACGGCCACCACATGGCCGGGTGCGTTCTGATCGAACAGCACCGCGGCTTCCTCGATGGAGTGTTCGTCGGTGGTGTGCACGATCCAGGGCCGCCCCGGCGCGCGCGGGTCGCGGCAGACCGCGGCGATGTCGTGTCTGCTGGCCAGATGGGCATAGCGGTCATCGCCGCGCCAGCCGTTGCCGCCCGCGCCGATGGTCAGCAGCAGTGGGGCGAGGTCGATGCTGGAGGTCAGCTGGGTGCGGGTGCCGGCCGCCGGAGTGAGGTCACCGCGCGGGTCGTGGACGAACAGCGGCACCCGGATGGCCTCGTCGTAGGCGCCGCCGCCCTTGCCGTGCAGGCCGTGGGAGCCGGCGTAGTCACCGTGATCGGAGGTGAACACCACCACGGTATTGGCCGCCACCTCCGGACGGGTCGCCAGTTCCGTCAGTACCCGGCCGATCTGGATGTCCACCTGCTGCTGGAACCACAGGTAGAGATTGAGCAGGTCGATCCACTCCCGGTCGGCGTCGGGCGTGCCGTACGGGGCGACGCCGAAGGTCGCCGCCGACACCTGCACCAGGGCCATCTGCAGCCGAGGCTTGCGCGAGAGTTGTTCGAGGGTCTCGTGATTGGCGGGCAGGGTGTCGATCCAGCGCGGGATATTGTTGAACGCCAAGGTGCGCCGGGTCCAGCGCGGCCACCACTGGACATCGTGCGGGTTGACCAGCGACACCGTCGTGCACCAGGGGCCTTGGCCCGCATCGGTATTGAACCAGTCGACGAACTGGTCGACGATCCGGCCGTCCATCTGCAGGCCCTGCTCGGGCGTGCCGTTGGGCGAAGGGTAGGTGCCGCCGTCGAAGCCGTGGCGTTCCAACCCGCCCGGCGTCGTATCGGCTTCGTGGCCCAAATGCCATTTACCCCACCATGAGGTGCGGTAGCCCTGTTCACGCAGCATCGAGCCCCAGGTCGGGAAGCTCGGCGACAGCTGCGAGGTCGAAGTCGACAGACAGCCGGTCTGGTGTGAGTACAGGCCGGTCACCAACGCGCCGCGGGAGGGAGTGCAGTCGTTGGCGGCGGTGTAGTGCTGTTCGAACGAGACCGACTTGGACCGCAATCCGGCGATGTTCGGCAGGATGGTGTCGAGCACGGGCTGGTCCGGGAACCACATGGGGGTTCGCATCTCGTCGACGATGACGACGAGAATATTCGGCTTGTCGGGGTGAATGTCCATGCGCGGCTGGGCGGATGCGCTCGGGCTCCCGGTGGTCATTGCGGCGGTCGCCATCGCGGCGGTCGCCGCCGCTCCGCTTCCGAAGAACCCACGCCTGCTGATCGACATTGTGTCCTACTGCCTTTCGGTCGGGTGCTGAGAGGTAGCGTCCATGAAGTCGTTCACCACCGACGCGAGCCGAGGACCGCTGTCCTCCTGCAGAAAATGTCCCGCGCCCTCGATCACCGTGTGCGGTTGACCGGAAGCTCCGGGAATCTTGCGCTGGAAGATCTTCTCGCCGCCGGCGGTGATCGGGTCGCCATCGGAGAAGGCGGTGAGAAACGGTTTCTCGAAGCGGGCCAGCTGTTCCCAGGCCCGGCGGTTCGCCGCGGCGGCCGGATCATCGGGCCGGGTCGGGACCAAGAGGGGGAAGGCGCGGGCACCGGCCTTGTAGCTCTCATCGGGAAACGGGGCGTCATAGGCGGCCATTACCTCGGGGGAAAGCTTTGCCCGGCAGCCATTTTCGATAATGGCCCCAACCGGGAACTGCGGCGTCACCTGTGAGAACCGCTGCCAGGCCAGAAAGGCCTCGCTCAGCGTTGCCGTTCCGTCGGGAAGTCCGGTGTTCGCCGTGACCACCCGGGCGAAGCGATCGGGATGTTCGGCGACGAGCCGCATCCCGATCAGACCGCCCCAGTCCTGGCAGACCAGCGTGATGGACGCGAGATCCAGGTGGTCGAAGAGCGCTTCCCGCAGCCATTCGACGTGGCGGGCATACGTGTAGTCGGCTCGGTCGGCGGGCTTGTCGCTGCGGCCGAAACCGATCAGATCCGGCGCGACACACCGCCGGCCCGCCGCGACGAGCACCGGAATCATGCTGCGGTACAGGAAACTCCAGGACGGCTCGCCGTGCAGCAGTACGACGACTTCGCCATCTCGCGGGCCTTCGTCGAGGTAGTGCACCCGCAGGCGGGTGTCGCCGCCGTCACCGGCCGCGACCTCGACATAGTGCGGTGGGAACGGAAAGTCCGGCAGATCCGAGAACCGTTGCTCCGGGGTGCGCAGTGCGTGCATGATCCCGACACTAAATGTTCTTGCATCATGAGTGCAACTTTTTCTGCGGCTTGTTAGGGTTATTCGCGATGGATGGACGTACCGCTCGGGCGGCAAGGAACCGTCAGGCGGTGCTCGATGCCGTGCTGACGCTCACGGAAGAAGGCAATCTGCAGCCGACCGCACGGGCTGTTGCCGAGCGAGCCGGGGTCGCGACCAGGTCGGTGTTCCATCACTTCACCGATCTCGAGTCGCTGTATGCCGACGCCGCCAAGACGCAGATAGAGCGACACTGGTTCCCCCTGCTCCGTCCGGTGACCGGCGATCCGGGTCAACGCATCGAGACCCTGGTCGAACTGCGAGCCGAACTGTACGAGCGCATTTCGGGCACCCGCCGCGCCGCCGTGCTGCGCGAGCACGAATCCGCCGTCCTCGCCGAGCGTTTACACGAAAGCCGCGCCGCCCTGCGCGCCCATCTGCGCGCCAACCTCCCCGAACTCGAGCGCCTCGACCGCGCCGCCCGCGAGGCCGCCTACGCCGCCGCTTCATGGGAGACCTGGGACGTACTGCGCCGCCATCAAGGCCTCTCCGCGAATGCCGCCCGAGCCGCCGTCACCGCTACCCTCACCGCCCTGCTCGCCCCCGCCGTCATCGACAGAACCCGAAAGTAGGAGCCGCCTGGGGAATCGCCCGACCTCCTTACGAGTGACCCCGGCGGCGAGTTCTGCCGTCCAGCGCGACGGCGACCTGGTCTTCCGCCTCGTTCACCGGCGGTGGATGGAAACGTTGCGCTCCTCGGGCGAGGACATGGACGAGGAGTGCGGTCATGATGGCGACGCCTGCCCACATGACGTGTTGCCAGCCGGTGACGAACGATTCCTGGGCGGCGCGGATCAGGGCCTGGGTCTAAGGTGCCAGCCTCGCTCGCGACGTCGAGGGCGTTGGCGATGCCTTCGCGCGCGGCGTCGGCGGTATCGCGGGGCACGTCCGTGAGCTGAGGGTCGATCGCGGTGCGGTAACCCGAGGACACCAGCGCGCCGAGCAGGGCGACGCCGAGTGCAACTCGCGGGTGACGTCGTTGAGCGCGGACGCGACACCTTGACACTCGTGCGGCAGCGAACTCGTGATGGCTTCGGTAGACGGTGTCATCGACAAGCCCATGCCCATGCCCATGCCCATGCCCATGCCCATGGTTAGCATGCCCGGGAGTACGGACAGGTAGCGACCGTCGACGGAGACGATGACTGCCATGAGCGCCAAACCCGCACCGGCAAGCAGGATTCCAGCGGCCATGGTGGCTCGCGCACCGATGCGCTCGGCCAGTTTCGGGGCGAGGCCGGAGGCCGCCATCATGAGCACGGCCATGGGCATCAATGCCAGGGTGGACCGCAGCCCCGACCAGCCCGGGCACGGCCTGGAAGAACGGGAACAGGACCACGAAAATGCCTGCCTGCACACCGAATACGGCCAGCAGTGTCAGCGAGCCACCGGCCAAGGACGGCTCGCCGAACAGCCGCACGCCCAGCAACGCGGCAGCACGGCGACGCAGTTCCCATGCCACGAAACCGGTGGTGGCGAGGATGCCGACGCCCGAGCCGATCAGTGTCGCGGGATCGGTCCAGCCGCGCTCGGGACCTTCCTGCAGCACGAAGACGAGCCCGACCACCGCGACGAGCTTTTCGCTGTCTTCGAGCTGGCCGGCTACCCCCGTTTCCTGCCCGAGAACGCCCCCGAGGACCGCCCCGGCCTCGAGGAACGCTGCCATGCCATCAGCGACCAGCACCACGCCGAGCACGTGCCACACCGGGGCGCCGACTGGGGACGAAACTGACCGCAGCCGGATTCACCCTCGAAGACCACCGCACCCTAATGGGAGTTGATCGGCGAGCCTACCGCCGGTAGCGGTCGGTGGTGGGCAAGCTGATCGCCCGAGCCGCTGGTCGGTGAGTACTTCCTCCACCAGGAACGAGTGTGGGATTCCTAGGGTTAGATCGTGCCCCGGCCGGTCGGTGAGGCTTCCTGAAGCGCTGATGGGATGTCGTGCAGAGTTGAGCACTGATCCATTAGGTCGCCGCCGGGTTGCCTTGGGCTCCAAAAGGTTCGAACGATCAGCGTTGAGGAGGTGATCGATGATCTTCGTAGGCGATGACTGGGCCGAAGATCATCACGACATCCATGTGATGGACCAAGACGGCAAAAAGCTGGCAGCACGCCGGCTACCCGAGGGATTGGCCGGTATCGGTGGGTTACATGACCTGCTCGCCACCCATGCCGCCGAACCCGGGCAGGTGGTGATGGGGATCGAAACAGATCGTGGCCTCTGGGTCGACGCACTGGTCGCGGCCGGTTACCAGGTGTATGCGATCAACCCTCTCGCGGTCACCCGCTACCGCGCCCGTCACCACGCCTCAGGCGCCAAGTCCGATGCCGGTGATGCGAAACTGCTCGCTGATCTGGTCCGCACCGACCGGCACAACCACCGCCCGGTCGCCGGGGACAGCCCCGTAGCCGAGGCCATCAAAGTCCTGGCCCGCGGGCACCAGAACCTGATCTGGGCCCGTAACCGGCACACCAACACACTGCGCTCGGCCTTACGCGAGTACTACCCCGCCGCCCTGGCAGCGTTCGACGACCTCGCCGACCGTGACGCCCTGGCAGTCCTCGCCCGCGCGGCCACTCCCGCCCAAGGCGCCAGATTGAGCCTGTCAGCGATCCGAGCCACACTCAAACGCGCAGGCCGCCAACGCAATATCGATACCCGCGCCGAGCAGATCCAGACCGCACTACGCACCGAACACCTGCACGCAACCGACGCGGTCACTACCGCGTTCGCCGCGACCACCCACGCCACAGTCGGCATCATCACCACGATCAACACCCAGATCCACGAGCTCGAAACCGTGCTCGCAACCCATTTTGAAACACACCCGGACGCCGGCATCTACCTCTCCCTGCCAGGACTCGGTGTCATCCTCGGCGCCCGGGTGCTCGGTGAGTTCGGGGACGACCCGAACCGCTACACCACCACCAAGTCTCGCAAAAACTACGCCGGAACCTCACCCTTGACCATCGCCTCCGGCCGAAAACGCGCCGTGCTGGCCCGACATGTCCGCAACCGACGCCTCTACGACGCCATCGACGCCTGGGCCTTCTGCGCCCTCACCCGAAGCCCCGGCGCCCGCGCCTACTACGACCAGCGACGCACCGCCGGAGACCTGCACCACCAAGCCCTGCGCGCCCTCGGAAACCGCCTCGTCGGCATCCTCCACGGATGCCTTCGCCACCACACCCCCTACAACGAACACACCGCCTGGGCACACCGGCAAAACACACAAGCCGCTTGACAACCTACGCACCTGGGATGTCTAACCACCGTCGACATCGAAGGTTCTCGCAACCCGACCGTCGGCGCCTACGCCCTGGCCAGTCTGCGACTTCTCCGTAGCAGCGTCGCCGACGCACTCACCGCCGAGGATCTCACTGCACTGAACCAGCTGCTGGCCGCGGCAGAGACGCTGCATCTTCCGGAAGACCGGGGCTTCCGGCCGAGGGACTACTCTCCGAGCTGCTCGTCCGCGTAGACGACCATCGCGTCCCGCTGATACTCGGCCAAGCCCTCGGCGATCTTGTCGTAGTTCGCCTTGAACCGCTCGTCGTCCACATACATCTTGCCCATGCACTTGTACGCGCTCTGGTTCGGAGTCCAGAAGCGGCACATGCCCTGGTACTGAGCGTGGATCTCGGCCTGGACCGCTGGGGCCTCGACCGGCGTACCGGCGGCCATGAACTCGGCCATACGGATCATCGCCGCGGTCAGCTCACGCTGCATGCGATCGACGTCCTCGGCAGTCATCGTCGCGGTGGCGCGTCGGGACTGCTCGAACTCTTCCGGCCAGCGCTCGCGCGCCTCGTCGTCGTACTGCGCGTGGTCGAAGCCCTCGAACAGGTTCTCCGGGCGGTTGATCTCGACTGTCATCTCCGACTTCCCTTCCAGTTCAGCGATGGTGCGCGCCACAGTGTCGGCCATCCGCGCCAAGCGGTCGCGCTCTCCGAGCAGCCGGATGTGCTGGCGTTTGAGGGCGGCGAGTGTGTCCGGCTCGGAGTCGACCGCCTCGGCGATCTCGGCGAGGCTCAGACCCAATTCGCGCAGGACCAGGATCTGCTGCAGGCGCAGCAGTTGCTCCTGCTCGTAGTAGCGGTAACCGTTGGTGCCCACGTCGGCGGGCTCGAGCAGTCCGATGTCGTGGTAATGCCGCAAGGTGCGGGCGGTGACACCCGACATCCTCGCCACATCCGCGATCGACCAGCTCATGACGCTTCCCATCGTTGCGTGCGACCGGTCCGTCCGGCCTCGTCTTCGACGGTAAAAGTTGCCGTTACGTGAAGGTCAAGCGAGACTGGCCGCGCCCCGGCTGTACCGCCCTGGAAGCAGTTGATCGGCATCGCAGTCGAACAGCCAGCGCTCGACAACATCCAGGCGCGGCACATAGACGACTTCCTGCCAGACACACCAGCTCGCTGGGGAGTTCTTTCGACCCTTGCCTTCACCCACTGGCAGGTGAACTCTCGAGTTCATGGCCAAGCCGTATCGAGCGTGGTGGGGTGTCCGGGCGTCCAACGCGTGGATGCGGGCCGTGATACGCGCCGGATTGCCGATGTGGACCTTCCGTGTCCTCACCGTGCCCGGACGGCGCACCGGCCGCGCGATCCACACGCCGCTGGCACTGTTCGAACAACACGGCCGACGATATCTGATCGCGTCCTATGGAACAGTGAACTGGGTGCGCAACCTGCGCGCGGCACAAGGGAAGGCGACGCTGCGTCACGGCAGACACATCGAGACCGTGACGGCCGTGGAGTTGCCCACCGACCAAGCGGCCGAGCTGTTCCGCGCATCGCTGGCGTCGGGGCCGCCACACGTTCCGAAACCCATTGTGGCGCTGTATCGACGGTTCTTCGTGCTGCCCTACCTGGATGTGGATACGGACTCATCGCCACAGCAATTCCTCGACAACGCCCACACTCATCCGGTTTTCGAAATCGTGTCGGCATGATGTGTTGCAGCAGCTGACCCGAGCACGACTGGATCACCAGCTGTGCCCCCGAATTGAGGTGAGCTTTTCACCCGTTGGCACACTGGGTATCCCGTACAACGTACGAGGATCCCCGAAATAGCCTCTGACCTGGAAAATTGGAGCCGCCTGGGGGAATCGAACCCCCGACCTTTTCATTACGAGTGAGCCCGGTTTCATGCTCTCCCGTCTGATAGGTCCAGCGGTTCCAGGTCAGAGGCATTTTCGTGTCCGATGCGTATCGGCACGTCCAGTGTGTTCGTGCCTGTCTTGGCAAGTTCTAGGCAGGCTGGAAACCAGGCGGGAGCTGCGCGAACACGGCGGCTTCGGCAACAGACAGGCGGAGACAGAGCACGGCCTCGGAACCGATGCGATGGTTTCGGGGCCGTTCGGCGACCAGGGCTCAGGTCAGTAGGCGTTCCACGTCCCGGACGCGCCTGTCCACCCGATCCGAGCCGGTATCACCAGGCACCTTCGTCAGGGCCGCGCGGGCGGCGTCGAATTCCCCTGTGCGCGCATACGCCTCGGCCAGCCACGACCGATACAGCGCCGCCTCCCGTCGCCTCTCGGCCGGGTACCGCTCCACTACCGGGAACAGCAGCGCCTCGGCGGCGGCGGCGTCTCCCAGCTCCACCGCGCAGCGCGCCCGCATGACGTCGATCTCGTCGCGATCCAGCCAGTACGTCCAGTCCGGTTCGGCGTCCCTGGGGCAGCGGCGGTCGTATTCGTCGTCCACGTTGTCCAGCGCGCGGCGCGCGGCGTCGGCGTCCCCTGACTTCGCCGCTGCCCACGCGATCCGTTCACCCAGCAGTGCACGCACGACAGGCGGCGCATCGGCGGAGGCACCGCGCAGTGCTGTGCGTGCCAGCAGGGCGGCGTCTCGCGGATCTCCGGTGTTGGCGACCATGTAGCTCAGGGTCGAAAGCAGTTGCCCCGCAAGCGGTCTGTCGCCCGCCTCGCTCGCAGCGGTCACGCCGTCCAGGTAGACGTCCTGCGCCCGCCGGTACTGCCCGGCGTCGGCGTAGACCCATCCGCCTAGCTGCGACAGCTCACCGACAACCCGCAGCAACCGCCGCCGGACCTCCGGCGCGTGCAAGCCGTCGCGCACTACCGCCCGCGCGGCGTCCAAGTCGCACCGGACGACCGGGTGGAGCGTGGTCCCTCCCACGACGTCGTCCAGGCGGCGCAGCTCCACCACGCGCCGTTCCATCTCGTCGGCAAGGCCAGAGCCGACGCGCCGCCCCGCCGCCATGTGTTCGACCGGGGGCGGGTCGTTCAACAGCCATTCGTGTGCGATGCGCAGCGGGTCACCGGGCGGCGGTGTCAGCGCGTCGGGCTCGGCGCCCACCGCCTGCGCGTACGCCTTGCGTATCTCGTCGCCGACCGGGCGTAGACCGCGCTCCACCTGACTCAGATAGGCGGCGCTCCAGTGTGTGCGCCGGGCGAACTCCCGCAGCCCGAGCCCCGCCGCCTCTCGCGCGGCGCGAAGCGCCGGACCCTGCACGGGCGCATCGTTCATCGCGCACCCCTTCTCCGAGCGTGACGGCCGCTTACACATTGCGAACACCTTGCTGACACCCTGCAACCACCGTAAGCGGGGGCGGCCCTATTTCGCACGCCTAGCGTGCAATTCAGCCCCGCCGCCGGGTGTATTGCCTTGCCTCGGCGGTGGGTGCCTACCAACCGGACAGCGGAAGGCGCAGGGGCAATGGAAGCGCTCGCATGGTTAGACCCGACATCACCGACGTCGGAATGGGACGCGGGCCAGATTCGCCGTTTGGCGCGGCGATTGGGCTACGTGCTGCACTGGGCCGATGCGGGCTCGGTGCTCGGTCTGGTCGAACAGGCCGCCGGGCTAGGCGTCGACGTGGTGCTGTTGCCGTCCTCGGCGCACCTGGACGCGCAAACCCTGAATCGACTGATGGGTTTTGCCGATGTCGAATGTGCTTGCCCGCGTGAGTCTTTCGCCCGCTGGTCCGTGCTGGGCGGGGTGCACCGATGATCGCGCTCGGGTGGGTGATCGTGTTCGGCCTGCCCCTGACCGTGGTGTTCGCGGCGATCTTCTGGCCCGAGCGCACACCGGAGGACCGCACGGTGTGGGCGATCAGACGTCGGGTCGAGCAGGAGCGCGACGACGACGCGCGTGGTCTACTCCAGGACCCAGGTAACCGCGCTCAGCAACTACCTGGAATCGGGCTACACGTAACCCGGCGACGTCACCGTTGCCCCTGCCCCGGGTCGCCGGGACAGGTCAATCCGCACCACCCCTGTCCGCACCGCTAACGCCGCCCCAGGTGCCCACACCGGATGAGCCCGGGGCACTGACGCTCCCACCGCGCGCACGCTGACAGCGGCGAACGCCTCTCCCCAGCAAACACCGTTTGGGCCAGGCCATTTCATGTTCGGCGCGGATGTGGAACCGGTGTGGGTGTTGGCTTCCTGTGGGTTGGCATTGAACCCGGCCGGGGGTGTGCTCAGTGACCGGCACCCGCAGCCGTGCGGGCGGTGTCGTGGGCTGCGTCGCGACGTGGGCACAGCGTTTCCCCAGGGGCTGGGAACAACAGGTGCTGACCGCATCCGGGTACCCGGCACACGTCGACAACAGTATTGGCCGGGGGTAGTTGAGTACCGGGAGTACTTACCTCATCGGCACTGGCAGACACCGGTTTCGAAATGTGAGCACCGGGGTGCTCGGGTATCCGTGCATTGGCGGCGGCGCTGGGTGCGGCCGGTGCTCGAGTACCAGGGGTACTCACCGTATCTGCGCTGGTAGACGCGGCTTTCTTGGTGTGAGTACCGGGGTGCTCGAGTACCTTGGGCGCAGGCCTGTATATCGGTGCGTTCTCGGTGCCTACGTTGATGATCAACCCATCGGCCAACAGTTGGGCAGCGGCTTCGTAGAAGTAGCCGCGATAGCTGTCTTTGAGTCGACGGCGCAGCGCTCCCGGTCGGGTTTCCCCGAGTCGGTCCAGCCACCGAAGGATGCCCTCACGGGTGAGCTGCATCTTGCGGGCATCGCCGAACTCCTCACGTTCGGCGGTGGCCAGCGCCCGCGCCCGATTGGAGCGCCGCGCCTGCTCGATGGTGGCGCGCTGCACGCGGCCACGGCAGGCGTCGGAGACCGCCAGCACCGCTGCGGCCAGCTCCCAATCCTCGATGCTGACGACAGTGCGGCCCTCTAGCACCATCAGCGCGGCAGCGACTTTCAACCGCGTCAACAGTGCGTGACCGTCTAACTCGGCCGCGCCGCCGGTTTCGCCGCGCAGCCGAGCTACCCGCGCTTGGTCGATGGTGTGCGCGGCAGCGTCGGGGATAGTCAGCGGTCCCGGCGCCCATTGCGGCAGATGCACCCGTAAGCATTCCGGTTCGTCCGGGGCGGTGTCGGGGGCGTCGGGGTCGGTCACCGGGAACCACAGGAACCGTTGTGGTGTACCGCCGTCCGCGCCCGACAGCAACGCACCAGCTCGTAGCGGCTGCACGCCCGCTACCAGGCACGCCCGGTAGCTGTGTTCGGCCACCACCGACCGCGTGAGCTGGTGAGCGTTGTTGAACCCGATCGCCTCTCCGCTGTAGAGCTTGCGCACCTCGCCCTCGAGGGTGGCCCCGGCCCGGCCCATCAACGCCGACAAGGTGTCGATCTCCGGGACGCAGAACAGCGCCCGGTCGAGCTTGTTCGGTTTGTCCTCCTCCCATCCGGCCGGGCGGAACGTGCGTGCGATTCCTTCCCCCGAGCCGATTGGGAACGACGGAACCTCCACCGGGATATGCCCGGTGCGGTCGTAGAAGAACGCCACCGCATCCCGTGCCGCCGCCTCGCATGCACCCTTGCCCGCGCCGGATTCTCCGACCAGCGCCGCGAACAGATTCAGTGACACCCGCCCGCCGACCGAGGGCGGTAACCACACCGTAGGCGGCACCGTCGCCACACCGCGCAGCAGCACCACACCGAGCGTGCCCCACGGCCCAGCACGGCGCGCCCGCGCGAACTGCTCGATACGGCACAACGACTCCCGCGCCTGCCAGAACCTGACCGCCTGTGTCGTCACGCCGCGAACCCACCGGCCCGCCACAGCCATTCGGCCACAGCGCGGGATTCCCCGCCCTGTCGCCACAGCGACCGCGCGATCTCGGGAGGAATGATCGGTGTAACTCTGTCAGCGGCAACATGTTTGACCGCCGCCTGCCACGCCTGCAATTCCCGGAATTCCGGGGCGGGCAATTGATCGCGAACCGGCCATGGATCACCGCCCACCAAACGCCGCGCCGCCTCGCCCCGCCGACGCCAGCATGCGCCGATCCCGTGCTCCGCGCTATCCTGCCCATGGTCCGACCGACCGATCTCCGCCCCGGTGTTTGCCTCGCCGGGGCGGGTTATTCCTTGTGTCATTGCCGCGCTGTTCCTTTCCTGCGTGAGTCCGTCCGCTCATCCCGTGCGCTGCGCCAATCACGTTGGCGCACAGACCTACTCATTGAGTTGCAGCATTCGCAGAAGCGCGGCGGTCGGTACCCGCTTGCGGCGCACGCCGAGAGAGATGGTCGGTAGGTGGCCGTTTCGGGCCATCTCGTAGGCGTAGGCGCGGCTGACTCCGAGCGCTTTGCCCGCGACCTCGATCGAGACCGTGGGACTCCGCTTGATCGCCTGAATGTCAATCGAATCTGTGTTCGGCATAGTCCATAGTGTTTGGACTAGACGTACTAATGTCCAGTGCGTGATACGGTACGATTTATGTCGCGCAAAGAACGGGAATTCATACCCCCTGATGCAAAAGCCGGTGATATACGCGGATTCTCAATGTCCGAGGGTCGCCTCTGGCTCGCGGTTCACCTGTACGGGCACGACTTCGACTACCAGATACGCACAGCCGAAATCGACGGTGTGTCGCACGTTGTGGAGTTGTTGATTCGACCGTCCGACGAAGACATACCGATCACTCCGCAGGACCTACGCCGAATCCCGCTCAAGCGGCTGGCGGCGGCAACAGCGCTGTTCGGTCACGGCGGCGAGTTCGAATGGGAGCGGATGAACAGACCCGAGAAACCGGTCCCCAGCAAGCCCGGCCCGCGTGGCTATGGCGACGAGCACTACGGCGAGGTTGCCCAGCTCGCACGTGATGCAGTGCGCATGAGTATGAGTGCACGCCAATACATTTCGCGGAGCAAACACGTCACCGTACACACCGCCGACAAATGGCTGAAGGAATGCCGCAAGCGCGGACACCTGACAGCGGGCGAACTTCGCCGCAACCGTAAGGACACCCAGCAATGACCGATACGACCGAACAAGAGACCGCGAAGAAACGCACGCGCCGCGCCGAACCGATCAACACGCACACCGCCAAGAACGGCAAGACGTCCTACTACTTCCAGGTGGACGTGGGGACCAAGCCGGATGGCACCCGCGACCGGCAGCAGTTCACCTACCGGACCCAGGCCGAAGCGCGGCGGGAGTACCGCCGGATCACTTCGGAGATGGCGGCCGGAACCTATATCCGCCCCCTGGACCTGACCGTGGCCGAAGCGTGCGATGAGTGGATCGCGGGCCGTCGCCTGCGCCGCCAGGTCACGCGCAACAACTACGTTCAACACCTGCTCCCGGCGCGGCGCTATATGGGCGGCAAGAAGTTGGCGCAGCTCACCAAGGCGGACGGGGACGCCCTGGTCACGTGGATGTTGAACCGGGGCCGGGTGGACCAGCGCAAGGCGATCAACCCTGATTCCCTGTCCTCTCGGGTAGCGGCCTTCGTCGCGCTGCACACCGATGGGGTGAACGCCCGCGAGATTCAGGCGGAGTTCCCCGGCAAGGACATCCACACGCCCCTGTCGGCGCTGGTGCGTACCGGCCGGGTGAAGCGGGTAGGGCGCGGCGTCTACGCGGCTACCGAAGTGGCGGAGGTGGAGCGCGGCGTGAAGCCCGTGACCGTGCGGTCCACCCTCACGGCCTTGTCCATGATGGTTCAGTCCTACGTGGACCAGGGGCGGTTGCCGCGCAACGTGGTCGCGCTCGTGGAACGCCCCGCCGACGACATCCCGGAGGACGACGACGAAGCGGAGGCGGCGAAGTCCTGGACCGTGGTGGAGGTCCAGCGGTTCCGCACAGCCGCGCAGGCTCACCGGCTCTATGCATGCTGGCTCATGTCCACGTACGGAATGCGGCGGTCGGAGGTACTGGGTATGCGGTGGTCGCGGTTCGATGACGCCGCGCTAAAGGTCCGCCGGGGCCGGGTAGCGGTCGGCACGGAGACGGAGGAGAACTTGCCGAAGTCCCGGCGCAGCCGTCGCGATCTCCCGCCGCCCGCCGAACTGGCCGAAGCGCTGCGCAGCCTGAAGAAGGCGCAGCGGGCGGAATGCCTTGCGCTGGGTATCCCGTGGTCCGACGACCGCCTGATCGCGGTCCACGAGGATGGGACGCCGCTGCGGCCCGAGCGCTACACCGATGAGTTCCAGCGGATCGCGAAGGCAGCCGGTCTGCGGCGTATCCAGCTGAAGGGACTGCGGAACACGTCGGTCTCGCTCATGCTCACGCTCGGAATTCCGGTGCACATCGTCGCGGCCTGGCACGGGCACGACCCGTCCATGTCCCTGTCGGTCTACTCCGACACCCACACCGAAGACCTGAAGGCGGCGGGGGCCGCGCTCTTCGGCTGAAAAAGGAATCGCTCCCCGCACGTTGGCAAGTTCTTGGCAAGTTGACTTACCCGGAACCGCCTCGCGGAGAGCGAAAATGGCCTCTGACCTGGAGCCGCCTGGGGGAATCGAACCCCCGACCTTTTCATTACGAGTGAAGCGCTCTACCGACTGAGCTAAGGCGGCGTGCCTTGCGGCGTCGCGAGTCTATCGCCTCGGGGCCGGATCACGAAAACGAGCAGGTCATCGCGGTACGACGGGCAGACCAGACGGCTGTGTGCAGCAGTGGCTACGCGCCACCCGCACCGCCAGACACACCACGCCCGATCAGAAGTCGCGCTGGAGTACTAGACGAGGGTCGCCTTCGCGTATCTCCCGTCGCATCGGACCGTCCCGGACAAGTCGCCTCTGTCCGGACCGGACATGCATCCGACCCTGGTGAGCTGCGATTTGTGTCGATACCAGTTGACTTCACAGGGTTCCGGAAGGCTAAGGTTCGGCAAGTCGGTTCGAGAGATCTGGGGATGGAAATGCATGAGTTCCGTCGAACGGTTGAAAGCCACAAGCGCTCGAGGCAGAAATCCACTTGGTCACCTGTGGTTTAAATTTGCCGTGCTCGATACCGTCGCACCCCCTTCAGTTCGAAACCTGGAGTTCTTATTGTTTCCGAATATCGACAGATACAGCACCGATCGAGCGGTCACGTTTATTGCGCGACATCTGCAGCAGCAGGCATATTACAACGCCATCGATTGCGCGACGGCGCCTGTCGATATCGGTAAAATTAGCCCACTATCTGACATTTCTGTGTACAGCCAGAATAATGAGGACGGAATAATACTCGCGATACTGAAATACATCGGACACGGCAACCGTCGACTGCTGGATATAGGCTGCGGAAACCCAGAAATGAGCAACTCGGCCAACCTACTTCTGAATTGGGGCTTTTCCGGTCGCCTCGTGGACATATCCGCCCGCCGCGTCAGGAGATCTGCCCGATTCTACGCATCACGACCGGAGACTCAGTGGGCAGATATCCGACTCCTGCGCAGCAAGGTCACAGCCCAAAACGCCGAAGAACTGTTCGGCGACCAGCCGATCGACGTCCTGATGCTCGATATCGATAGCTTCGACTACTGGGTCCTGAAGAGTTTCGATTTCAACATGCCACGGCTTATTGTAGTCGAATTTCAAGAGATCTTTCAATACAACACTTCGGTTGCAGTGGATCCAAACTCCGATAAAGTCGGCCGATCATGGTATTTCGGAGCGTCATTGCGGGCGTATTCAAACTTATTGGAGCCGCGCGGCTACAGCCTTGTCGCAATCGACGATGGAGGGTTCAATGCATTCTTCGTTCTCGACTGCCCGAATGTCATAAGTACAATCGATCCCACGGAACGGCTGCTCCAGAAGGCTTCCGGTTCTTTCAGAACTGCACGTATCGAGCTTGCCAAGAAACAGCGCTGGATCGCCGTATAGTGCGTAGGGTTTTGGTGTGATGCACTCGTGTACGACCGGTCCGCAATGTAGCTGGCACACGGGCCACCCCTCAGCCTGAGCTGGTACCAGTGACAGCGGCGACCACGCGCAATGTCGCCGATATGACCGATACCGGCGGATTCCTACTCGGGTGCGATCTACATACGCCAGACGCACCTCTCTCATTCTCAGAACATGTTCGGGAGCCGGTACTCAGACAACCGCGGCGCTACGTGCGAGGCGGCGAGACATCGGGCTCTCCGACGGGTCGAACAACTGTCGATACAACTCCTCACACGGCACTCCGCACCTGCCGTGCTCACGCAGGACACCCAGCACCGTTGCGGCGCTCTGTATTTCGCATGCCTCCCGATCACTCATGGTGTCCGATTCACCTGGCCTCCTTCGCCCGTGCGGGCGGCTTCCCTCCCCGACCGGGCGTGACTCCGGCGACTACTACGAGGCCTCCGTTGCCATAGGACTCGCGTCCCGTAGGCGATCCCACGTTCGTGCATGTCGTACGTGCCAGCGTGACGTAGGCGTCGGCCCCAACTCCTTGAATGCCCTCGCTGGGCATCGCCCCGCACTCTGGAGGTTGCATCGGCAAACAATCGATACCGACGCAGGGCACGGCACCGGTTTCAGCAGCCATTTCCGATGGATGGGAACTTGCATCGACTGGAGATTGAGATTCAGGCCATCGTGATCGTGGCGAACGCCGCTCGCAGCGCGGTCAGCAGCCGGACAGCCACGTCGCGGTCCCGGATCGGCGCCATGGTGACCACGACGGCCAGTAGCAGGCCGTTGGTGTCGACGGCGATGTGGCCGTTTGCGGGCCGTTGATCTTCTTGCCAGCGTCGTAGCTGCGGCTTCCCGCGGGGACGGTGTCGGCGCCCTGCACCATTGGGAGTCGATGATCGCCTCAGTGGGCTGCGGCGCCCGGCCCGCGCACGGCGGCACCACTTTTCGAGTCTGCCGCACTTGCCCGTAGTGTTGCCCGACGGCGGCAGCAGGCCCTCCAGCTGCCCCACTGCGCGTCGGTCATCCACGACGACAGATACACCGCGACCCGGTCACCACCGGACTCGCCGGTCGCCGGGCATGGCGAAAAAGACTCGATCGGGAAATTACGCACGAACTCCTGCAGCGCAGCGACTTCAGCAATCACTGCACTACCAGTTCACTCAAATCTCGAGCGCCACACCCCGCGAATCGGCGTTCTCAAACACGTTCGCAGAGGTGTCGGCTCATACCGGCCGGCTGCTCGAGCCCTGGCTCGCAAGCCCTGTTGGATCGATGCGAACCCATATGTGTCCCATCAGCTCGCGCAGATTTCCGCGGTAGACACTCGATTTTGCGGCAGCAACGTCAACCCCAGCATCAGTTAAACACGCTATCAAGTCCCGGAGGAAGTGCGAAGGAAAGTCATGATCGGCACAGCGAAACGTAATGGCCACGATCCCCGCCGTTGGTGCTGATTGCCGTGCAACGCGCTCACGGACGCTGAACGCCACATCAATAACAAGATCCGCCGTCACATCAGCGCAGAAATCCAAGTTCATGATCCATGGGGAATTGAAGTCGCAGCACCCTGCGGTAAGAACACTGCCTCTCCGCAAGTCTTCACAGATATCTTTTGTCGAATAGCGAATATCATGCCACCCGAACACGCTGTGGAGATTCGCCACCATCACTGGGACAAAATTGAGATGTATTTCATACACGAACACCGACCGCAAATTATTGGCAAAGAGCTCGACATCGCGAATCCACGGAGAGGATAAACCGACATAGTCGAGCTTGCCGAACCGATTGCGAATTCTTCGCAACTCGACGGCCAGTCGCAGATTCCGGCGGATCTTGCCTACGGATAGAAACGGCTCCGACGACGTTTCGCCTTCGATTCCGGCGGCCAGCGCAGATCGTATGTACCTAACTGCAGCGAGGGAGGATGCGAACATTGGCGGCTTTCAAATCAGGTTGGCAAACCAATAGTTATGCGACAGGCCACGGACGGGCGTATACAACAAGCTGGAAACCAACTCTTCCGACAGCATCTCATGAGTAAGATAGTCACGACTGATTTCCGTAAGGCATCTACAGCCATCCGCTGTCGGCGTATCGATGACCAGTTTTCCGGCAGGGCCGTCGCTCAGCCCCTCAGCCAAACGTCGCAGCACCCATTGAAACCCACGACGGCACGCGGAAACCGACACGGCAAAGTGGGCCCCTGCCACGCCGGGCAGCAATTCGACACACTGACACAACCGTCCAGGCTGCCCCCGCGGGGCTTTGGTATCAGTCGACCCCAATGCCCGCACGAGGCGGTAAGTCATACCACCGTCTTGGAGACTATCCACCCGTAACTGTTCAAATACGAAATGAGAGTGAAGTGCCACGTCGACTCCAATGGTTCTCGAGCGGATCCTCAGCACCGCACGGTGACTGGTCGCCGGACATCGCCGATCGCCCATCACTTTCGCCACGGTATCGGGTAAGGTTGAACACCTTGCGTACACAGATCTCGTCGCTCGCGCTATGCCCTGAACGAACGACGAAGGCCGATGCCCTCTCTCGGTACATCTCGATCGTATCGGTCGACCAATCGAACGATTCGGAGAACTTCCTCGCGCACACATCAGCTATAACATCGTCGATTCGAGCCGTATACATCCAGCTGCCCACACATGTGGTCGTTTCAAGACTGAATCGCTGAAGTATCCCCGACGGTATCCTATCGAATCCGATTCGCTCCTCGGAGCGCTCCACCGACCGGTTCAATGACTGCGGTAACGCAAACCGAACATATTCGAACAGATGACTATCCATACCTTCGTAAAGTGTGCAGCCATAATACAGCCTTCCACCGATCACAAGCACACGGGCGATCTCCTCTAAGCAAGCCTCGAAGGCGCTGCTGGACAGAAGCTGAAACACGGAAACGACAAGAACACCGCCGAACGATTCGGTAGCGAACGGCAGCTGTGCAACATCACCGCGCACCGTAGGTACCGGGCGCCCGTTTCTGTTTTTGCCGCGATACTCCCGTATCATCGCCATAGACAGATCCAGTCCAATTGCTCTGCCTGATCGTTCGAAACGAGATAAAAGACGACCGTTACCGCACCCCAGATCAAGGATTGCCCCGGTGCATTCATCCAGTATTGCAGACGCTACACCTGCGCTCACGTCATCTGGGATGTGCCGAGTTGCAGTATAGTCAGTCGATTTCGGGTCATATTCGAAGCTATTCATTTCTAGCCGCCCAAAAACTCTGATACTGACTGTTGTGGCGGGAATATAGTGCCCATGGGTGATGTCAAGCCGATATCGCCATTGCTACGTCTCACCCATTCGACAGCATCGGATACGGCATCGGCGTCCAATTCTCCCTCGAGCCAGGTCGTTACACCCGCCTTCGCCGACAGGCCTATACCAAATACGGACTGAAGGCCGTGTATCGGCAGGAGAGCACGACGGGAACGCCGGTATAACTCCGGGAGAAGACCTACAAGTGCCTCACGTCGCCCGAGCAGATGTAGATCCATCGCAACATCAACCATCGAACTATGACCAGCGGCAACAGCCAAAAGGGACATGATGAGTTCGGATGAGCGTGCCTGTGACAGAACTGACGACTGGAGCTCGCCGGTGCCCCCGGTCAAGAAATGGAAGTCCGCGTAATCGCGAAGCTGGTACCAGCCGTAGCGACTCCTCCATTCACACGATTGAAGCAGCAGGTCATACGCCGGTGATCCCGGCTCGACCGATTCATCGAGTTTGGCCGAGCAACCACCGGCATAGCCCAGATGTACAGACGCGATATGCAATTCGACAATTACAGACTCATTGGCAGAGACGGGCACAGCACACTTGAATACAAAGCCCTTCATATTCGGTTCGTCAAGCGAACAGGGCGCGCGATAAATGCTGGCTTTCAGGTTTCCCAACGCTGCTACCGCCGCCCGGAGATCGTCCGCACGCTGAATGTGGATATCAATGTCACGATAGGATCGCAAAGCCGAATCCGGGTAGTATCGAGCGAGCCTTCCCCCCTTAACGATGCGATATTGCACATCATCCGCGTCGAGTGCGCCTACGATGCGATCCTCGACATCGCGTACGTAACTTTGTCTCAGCGCCAATCGCTCCGCGGACGCTTGCGCCGCAGCAGATATCAATCCGTCATATCTATTTCCGATCGTTGCGGCAACGGCCGGAAGCACACTGTTGTGATACGCCACGAGCAGTAAGTGGTCGAGCCCGACGCATTCGTTACTTCCCTCTAGAGCGCGATCTGCCGAGGCGTAATCACCGCAAGCTGACCAGAACAGGAACCTCTGATATTCACGCGGGAGCCTGCGAAACAGCAGACTTCCCGCCGATCGAACCGGGAAGATACTCCACGCGCCGGCCGCCGACAGTGATCTCATCTGATACCGTTCTTCGGCCGGGTCGACACAGCATCTACGGCTACGCCTCTTGCCATGAGCCGACTACTCAGTACAGCACCGAATGCTCCGCAAAAGACCGTCTTGGGGCGATCCTCGAAACGCTGAAGTAACGAATCCAGCTCCGTATGCACGTAGTCCGTCAATCGGTCGATAAGCACATCCGTCTCCGACGCGCTCAGCATGTTGAGTTCTTTGCGAGTTCTCCCGGTGAACGCACATGCGAGATCATTGGTCCCAACGCAGATAGTAGATGGACGCGGGGATTCATCACCGAAGGAAATGGATGAGAAGGGTGTCTCGACGACAATTCCCACGCCTGGTCGACCACAGTTCAGACTGCCGATCTCATTTGCAATTTCCACGGCCGATATCACCTGGGACTCGTTCTGATACATAGGGACGACGAGAGTCAATTCGATACCGGAGTACCTGCGCACCGCCGAGATCAGACCTCGGATGTGAATTTCATAGAACTTGCTCAGAATGTCCGGACTCGGCACTGCGCCCTCCCGGCCGTCGAGGACAGCGAGCTCCTCTTCCCATCGGTAGAGTGGAAGCCTGATGTACAGCGGCAGGTGCTCCGACTCTGCGAGCTCGAGAGCCGGAATGAGCGCATTCTGAACGGCTGTGGTGATCGATCGCACGGACTCGCGTGGTAGACCTCGGCCGAGCTGCCGCAGCGCGTAGGATCTGTCAGTCGATGTCAGCAGTCTTTCCATTCGAACAGGACCCAGTCCGATATAGTCGGAATGAAGGAGAGTTTGTCTGTCGAATCCATGAAATCGGTCCATGGCAAGCATTGTCGGCACCGTCGTTCCCTGGGTTGCGCTGTGTATCGCGTGCGCGCTGGGTTGGAATCCAATGAGGGCTGGCTCAGCTCCGCTGAACGGTTCCGCCAAACCGTTCGGATGAATGACGTAGCAACTCCCGGGCCGGACTGTCATACCGTCTGTGGCGGAGCGTACGGCCCGCGCCCCGGACAGTATGCATTCGGTTGTGAAATGGTCCGAAGGAAACTCGTTTGAAACTTCTAGGAAATCGACGAGGTGGGTGTGTTCAACGCCTACATTCACGTGCCCCGCAACGAGAATTGTCTGCACACCTAATTTCCTCGCCTTGACGAGATCCAACTCGGTAGCGCAACTAACGGCCACCGAGTCGGCATCCGTGTCATATTGTTGCAAATTCCTCATTGTTTTTCTCACTTCGTATTACGGCAGTCAGAAACACGGCGGTAACGAGCACGTTCACCACGGACAACGTGGTGAACAAAATGGTCGAATGATTCGAACCTATTGCCATGCTGGCCAAAGAGACGATCGCTGAAGAAGTTATCCAAGTAAGACTTCCCAACGATGCCATGCGGCCTACCTCATTCTTTGGGAAGTCTTTGAACATCTGCTGCGAGAACAGAATACGGCTGACCGCGCTCTGAAAACCGCTGACCGTTGCCATTGGTATCAGTAAGACGGACGTCGGAGCTAAAGCCAGGATCGCCATCATAGGAATCTCCAGAAAACCTGACCCGACAGAGAGAGACAGCCTGTTGCTGAACTTGAACCGTTTCGTGATGACCGCTCCGACGATTGCGCCGAACGCGAAAGCAGCTCCCTGCACACCCCAACGTACGGCAGCATCCGAAACACCCAATCGCTGACTGAGGATCACTGGGGTGAAGATGAGGTACGGGTGAACCACCACTATGTTCGCGAGAAGCTGATATAGAAGACTGAGCTGATAGCTCGGCCGCCCATCCAGGGGCCCTAGAACCCCTCCTATCGCCGGTCTTCGGCTAGCGATATCCTCCTGCCGATCGGCCTCCCGATAGCTATGACGATTCAAGAATACTGCCATTAACATCGCCAGAAAACTGACTCCATTTATGGCTACCAGAATCCCTGCACCGACGGCGGCCAGGAGAACTCCGCTAAGCCCTTGCCCCAGGAGTTGGGAAACACTTCGATACAGCGTGGTTTTCCTCGCCGCTTCCTCCAGCCACTGGTCGTCGACGGCTATTATGGTGAGACTGCGGGTAACGGCAGGCGTTGATATCGCAGCCAGCGCGGTAAGAACAGCCTGCAGTCCGATGATCAACATGATCCGCGACTGATACAAGTGCGAGAATGCCGCATAGGTAAAGCATGAGAGGGCGAGAACGGATTGCGTTGCGAGCAGCTTAGAATAGAGGCCGGCGCGGTCTACGACGCTCGCAAGAGACAGTGTGACAAGGAATGGGAGAACCTGACCGATAAGAAAGATCGTGGCGAACCACCGTTGATTGCTGCCGCTGGATTCCAACATCGTGTATGCAATGATGTTGGGCATTAGATACGTGCCGAAACTCGAAATGAACATTGCCGCGAGGAAGAACCGCAGGCGGCCCGTCGCGCGAGCACGGCGGGTGTGCTCATTCATATATTCGCCTCGGACGTTACGACGTGCGGAAGGACCGCCGCCATCGCGTCTTCCAGTACTTGCTCCCGCGACTGTGCGGCATCGATGACAACTCCACCCATTTCGGCTCCGAGCTGGATATATCTCTGCCGCTTTATCTTCAGTATGTCTTCCCGCTCGAGCTTCGTCCGGACCTGCGCACGATTCATGATTCTCGCCAATGTGATCTCGACATCGCAGTCGAGAAAAATACTGACCGTCGGCATCGGCAGAACCTTCATCAGCGTACGTTGTGTATCTGTCAGCGCATTGAATGCGATGTCATTGGTAAGAAGATAGTCCCAAAGATATCGGTCCAGTATCAGCAAATCCAGGTCCGGCTCACGCGCCGCGACCGCTTTCATATAGAACCGCATGTATTCGAATGCGATACAATCTGCGATAATTTCCTCAGCGATGCGCTCGTCTGCACTGGCATGTAGCGAGTATATGTAGTCGGGCAGAGAGTAGCCCGACACAATGTCCTCCAGATCGAAGCGCATACTCGCGGCATTGATCCCGGCTTCCCGAAACTTTCTTACCAATGCCTCGATAAGCCCTGACTTTCCCGATCCGTCAATGCCCGAGATCGACACAATGGGTGCATTGTTGACCAGCCGCATGGTCTTGCGCATGATCGCTGAAGTGATAGCCGTCAACGGTGGCACTCCTCAAATCAGTCTTTGTGTGTGCGGCGGTCGGCGCCGCCGCACACACAAAGCTCACTAATTATCCGCGGATCAGCTTAGCAATAAGCTTCCGCACTCGCTGGATCCGTCCGTGCGAAACGATGACTGGTCCGACGCTCGTCGAAAGTGGCCCTGCCATGACACCCCCTCTCTTCTTCTTGCGGTGAATTTTCCTCGGCCGATCAGGCCGAAGTATGCGATACGATTTCGGATTGCTGCCGGTAGTACTCGGTCCGACACTCTCGTGCGACTCGAATATCCTCGTACTGTATTCCTAGATCGGACCGGGCCGACATAGCCTCGTAGGATCCGCCTTTGTATTGATGGACGCTAACTGTCCCGTAGTCGAGCGCTGCACGAATTTCGGATGGATCGGCTCCGAGATTCTTACGGTTGCGCTGCAGGTAAGATATATCGTCGATTATGCAGTAATCGCATCCCAGGCACTGTGGGAGATTACGAGCCCAGACATACCAGCTGGATGTGTGCTCAATGTCGAGATCACGCGGACTGCCGCTGATAACGTTGAAATTATTGATCAGGTCGGTGATAATCGGACGTGATGCGGTGATCGAACGTATGAAATTTATATCTCCGGTCGTGCCGCGCGCTATCTGTATTCGCGTGCATCCTTCGCTGTCCTGGACCAGGTCGAAATCGATGCCTATTTCAGTAAGCCTGTGCAGGTTTATCGGTGCCCGTCTGTCGACGTGCATCCAACAGGGGCTGCCGGTTAAGTACGCGCTGGAGCAACTGCTCTTGTAGAAGTACTTGACGCCTATGGATTCGGAGTATCGCCGCATGAAGGAATCGACCCGCTGCGCAAGCTGCTTGTGCTTATTCTTGTCGTGGATTCCGCCGATAATCGCAATTCCGCTGGTTTCAGCGGCAACGTCGAGTATGCGTGCGAGCGTGGCCTCGTCATCGTTTTGCCCGGGAATAATAGGGCGAACACTGATTATGATTCGGTTCGGAAAGATCGCGTGGAGCCGCTGTATGGTGTCGATCCTGGAATCCCAGTCGTACTTTCCTTCGTCCAGCCCGGTCAACGAATATCTGAAGGTAAGGTTGGGTGTTCGACGAATCTGAGACAGCAGACTTTCCCCCTGCTTGGACAGAAGTCCTTTTGTGCAGAACCCGTAGGGGGCCAGATGATCCTCCGCCTGAAGTCTATGCAGTTTTTCTGCGGTGTCCTGCTCTTGCTGACGAATCAGCGGATCCCCGTAGGCACAATTTATCGAGACCGGTAGGCGCTTCCACCATCGGTCATCCGTGGAATTTACATTTACCTCGACCATATTTGTATTGGCCCCCGATCTCGAGCAGAGTGAATATATCCGACACAGAGTCGGATTCAGATGTTTGTACGTGCTTATCTGATTTGATCAACGCCATTCACCCTACCCATTCAAGTCATCCGCCGGCGCTTCATGCGCGACGCTGTTTCCATCATCCGACGTCATCACCCTGAATTCGCTGTCCGGTCCGGACAGTTGCGCTGTCTCGAGATCCATCCCGGTCGGCGGGTCTCGGTGATGTCTTCGCCGATGTCCTCATCCGTCAGGAGTCCATGGCTGGTCCGCCGCGCAAGCCGGCGGCGCGGGCGCACTGCCGCCGGGGCCCTACCCCCGCTCGCAATTCACTGGGGCCCGGAGGATCTCGTCACCGCTTGGCGCTGAACGCTGCAAACGAGTTGCCCGATCCGGATCCGCGCGCGCCGGAACCTGTGAGCCACCAATGCACCACGCGACCGGGGTGACACTGCAACCGCTCGATATGCAGCGTTGCCGGAGATTCGGTGGTGGCGGTGTGTCAGTGGGATAACCTCTACTGCGAGCTGATTCAGGGATGCTCGGCCGGGGGAACATGGACGACGAATTGATCGCGGATGCGTGAACCTGCTCCGCTGTGGTCGCCCTGTGTCCCTCGATATGTGTCCGTGGCCATGAGAAAGTGGTTCGAGCGCACTTTCGATGATTTCGTAGGTGGGTCCGCCAGAAGCACGCGGGCCCGGAGGAGATCGAAGTCCGCTCGGCCGTACAAGGTTCGCTTGATCATATTGATGCGTTTGACGTTGCCTTCGACCGCGCTGCTATTCCAGTCGAAGGGTGAGTCCGTTGCGGACGGCGTCGTAGTCATTGAGCAGCCCGCTCGCCGAGCTGCGCCGATGGGTGATGCCGCTGTCGGTGGCGGCGGGGATCCATGCGTGGAGGTGGCGTCTGCGGGCGTTCGCGGACCATGCCGGCGAAGTCGCTGACGATCCGGTTCTCCATAGCGACGGGCGCCGCTGCGGTTCAGAATTCTGCTACAGGTGTTGCTTCTCGTCGGCGGTGAGGTCATCGGCGGAGGGTTTCATCATCCAGCCGGTGACCTGGCGGGTGTCGGCACCGGTGGCGACGAGGGCGCTGGACGAGCCTGCGCACCGCGCGCTGCCTTTGTAGCCGCGGTCGCGAAGCTCTTTGTCCAGGTGGTGGCGGTTGTGCAACCTTGGTCCCATCGTCGCGGCAGGTAGGGAAGGTGCTCAAGGATGCTACCGCGTTTGCCGGGGTCGGCCAGCAGGTGCTCGGCAGCGGCTGCTCGAGCCTAGCGGCGGACGGTCTCGCGGGTGAGGTGCAGCGTGCGCCCGATCGCGGCGATGCCCATGCCCTGGGTGAACAGTGCATGGATCTCGTCGTAGCGCTGCCGGGTGGTCTCGCCGTGCAGTCCTGGTACCCGGGTCCGTTCCTGTGGTGCCGAATGTCGGGCTTCGAAGGGCTGTCCTCACTGCCGCGCAGTTCTCGGATACTCGAGTTCGGGTAGGAGCTGAGATGGCGATGCAGCGAGTTCGGCTCTGGCAGAAGCACGGAGGAATGTGGTGGCCAGGGTGCTTGTGGTGGGGTCGGCATGTCGGATTGCCGTCGTCAGCCGGATACTCCTGTAGAGCAGGCCGGGATCGCGGTGGGCAGCCTCCCACTCCGCGGCGTCGTCTTCGATGCGCTGCCGCCAGATCAGTTGCGACCGATGCTCGGCTATCCAGCCACATAGTCGATCCCACTTCAGTACGGCGTCGTGCACGAGGCAGGCATACTCGGATTCCAGGGTGATCAGCCGTGCCTGCACCAACCGGTGAACGAGGTCGGGCCCGGTGCTGGTCCGTGCGGCGACGCGAGCGAGTTCGGCGGTCGATGTCCGGAAGCGGGTGACGGTACCGTCGCGATGGACGGTCACCAGTGCCAGCAGGATGTGACGCGCATCGAGCTGTTCTGCCGATGTCAACGCCTCCCAGGTCTCTTCGGCGATTCGACCGACCACCCCGGCCACACCCCCGACTCGGTGATACGCGGCAAGTTCCAGTCGACGTCCGCTGAGACCTGCCCACATCGATCGCATGGTCGCCGACAGCAGGGGTAGCACGCCGGCACCGGCGGCAGGGTCGTCGCTGCTCGGTCGGTTTCCTGCCAACTCTGTGATCAGCAGTTCCGCTGCGGCAGGGTCGACAGTGACTCCGCGGGTGTGTGGTGGACCGACGATGGCCGCCATCAACTCCTGACGATCCGGCGGGTGCAGTGTGAGGCTATTGTCCTGAACGGCATGCACCAGCCACGGATCCTGGGAGCAACTGGCGAGCTGGTCTGATCGCACTGCAACGAGGACCGACCCGATCGTCGACACCTGCTTCAGCCAGGTAAGAAAGGCCTCGCGGACCGTCGCATCAACATCCGGTCGGTACAACTGTTCGAATTGGTCGATGATCAGGAGCAGCCGTCGGTCACCGGCCCATCGCCGGACGGCGTCGAGATCAGGCTCCGATGTAATGAAACAATCTGTGGCACAGAATATTCGCGCCAGCGAGCTAAACGGATTGCGACCTGGCGTAGTGACGACAACCCCCCACTGCATGGATTCTGCGCTCAGGGCCGGAATGACGCCGGCCTGTAGCAGCGTGGTCTTGCCGATACCGGATGCACCGGTGAGCACTATGACATCGGCAGCGCGCTTTGAACTTGCCGATGCCCGAACCATCTCCAGAATGGAACCAATGGCACGCTGCCGCCCGAAGAAGGCAGGTTCCTTCCCTTCTGAGAACCCATCGTCGTTTGGATACGGCGGCTCGGTCGTGGTGTCCGATGCGGCGGCCGGGGCACGCCGCGCCGCCACCCACAGCGACCTCCAGGCTTGCAGACTCACTGTCTCGCGGGGTGTTCCGGCCCGGCGTCGCGCCCGTGCGACCAAGACATGCAGGACAGGAACCAGTGATTCAAACCGTGCCGGAACATTGCGTCCGTTCATCCAGTCGCTGATCCGCTGCGCCGTCGCCAGTACCAAACGACCCCCGCCGTCAGCATTACGCGCCCGCTGCTGAGCCAGCTTCGCGACATGCCGCAACGAGGGGGCGCCCGCATCCTGATGCAGGGCAGACAGCTGTCTTGCGAACTCCCCTCGCTCGTCCCTCCCGCGGTTGCCGTACTGGACTGTGTCAGTTGATGCCAGCGCCATGCGTTCCCCCGAACAGTTTGAAGACCGCGTCGTCGTTAACGACTGGTCGGTTGTGTCTGTCTCTACGACAGGTATAGACGGCGACGAGGCTGATTCAGTTCCATTGATTTCCAACATTTTTTGGTCACCTCCCCGGCACTAGCCCAGCGAGCACAGGTGCGCGATCTGCCCGGGCCCATTCCGGCACACACGTTCCGTTCAGCCCCTGCCGTTCTGTGTCCGGACCGGACTACATCTGCACTGGGTGTGACCTGCACAGGCGCTATGTACGGACCAATCGCGGGATTGCGATGCCCGCCAATTGCGCCTTAGCGTTCCGGGCGCAATGCCGAGCGGCCCGAGGAGTCGGTCGACGCGGTTCATTCGATCGAACAAGGGGGAGCTGATGCGTACCAAGAACTTGATCCCGGCTATGGCGGCCGTAGGCGCCGCCCTGCTGGCCGGTGCTACTGATGCCCGGGCGGAGGGGCTGGCCCTGGCACCCCACGAAAGCACCGTCACCATGGAGGACGGCTGGCAGCTGACGGTCGGCCACCGCAACGAGGAAGCCAACCGTGTCCCCCCGCTCAACGGCATCGGCACCACCCGCGAGGTCTTCGTAACCAACCAGGCCTACGGCTCGATCGCAGGGCACGGCTCGAAACTGCAGGGTGTGGTGCTACGGACGGGCTACCACGTCGGATGCGCGGTAGATCTGACATCGATCACCCTGGGCGCTTCGGTGAGTGTCGGCGTCACCCCGGGCATCCTCATCTACCCCGGCATCCCGACACCCACCGTCGGGGCGAATATCGGTCCGACCGCCTCGATTTCACCGACCTTCCAGGTCACGCTGGCACCGGGCAAGGTTGCCGATCTCCCGACCGGCGAAAAGCCGATAGAGGACACCAAGGCATTCATCACCACCCGCAACGCCCATGTGAAGATCGACGGCTGTGTAGGGCCGGCAAGTATCCGCTCGTACACGATCATCGCCGCGAAATCCAGCCAAGCCGACGACTCGGTCGCGGTCTACGGTGACCCGATCCCGCTGTAACACGGACACGCTGCAGTGAAGGTAGAACACAGAATTCGTGGCACCTGGTGGTGCGCATCACTCACTGCGGTCGTCCTGATCGCCGGTGGACCCAACGCCTCAGCCGACGCCCCGCGGAATAACCGACACGAACTGTCGATCCGGACCGCGGACGGTCGAACATTGATCGTCGGACACCGTGACGAAGAAGTAGTCAATGCGACCGGTCCCGGACTCATCCCGACTCGGGAAGCGGTGGTGAGCAATTCGGCCTACGCCGAGATCAACGGTTCTGCATTCAAGAACCTGAAGGACGCCGAGTTGACGGTCGGCTATCACGTCGGATGCGCAGCATCCGTGCAGTCCATCACCGCGTCCCTCGGCGTCGATGCTGGCCTCGTACCGCCAAGCGTGCTTGTGATAACACCGCAGGTATTCGAGTCGCCGGACGACCAGCGGTCGAAGGTGTCACCCAAAGTAGCGGTGAAACCGAAAATAACCGCCACCCTTGCAGCAGGAACGATCTCGGACGTAGTCGTCGAAAAGATCTCCCTCAAAGATCACCAGCCGCGCATCGATATCGTTCGAACCAGCATCAAAGCCGATGGTTGCCTAACCGGACTCGCACTGCGTTCCTACGTGATGGTATCGGCGAAATCCAAGATCGATGACGAAACGGTCGTTGTGTATGGCGACCCGGTCGTCGTATAGGCCACAACGAAAAGTAGGCTCTGGAGCACTTTCGGTTGCGGCGTGCTACGCCACGACGGTCCGATTCGGACCGCGCCGGGCTGTCAGCGCGGTGCCGCGAGTCCTGCCGAGCCGAAAACAGCTTGACCGAATAGCCCGATTGCCGGACGCCAACGACCCGCCAGGTACCTCTGGGAAGGTGTCATGTCGGCGACGCTCCCATACTTACCCTGTGATGCCGGACTTAGATTCGACGGATCAATGCAACGGTGCTGGCAAGGGTCTGGGGTTGGCGAAGGTTGGGCGGCCGGGGATGTCGGATGCGACGAAGGCCGAGTTGTGGCGACAGTGGCGGGCTGGAAATCGATCAGCGTTCTCTCGCGCATTGAACAAGCCGCCGAGTCGGTGTTCACCGTGCCCAAGCATCACGGCGGAATCGCACCAGCGCTCGGCAAAATCTAGGCAAAAAAATACCCTGCCGAACCAAGCCGAATCAGACCGAAACACACCGAATCCGACTGAGGCACAGCAGCGATCGTGACCAGACTGCGCACGCCCGGCCCACGGAAGATCAACATGTCTTCGCTGATCGAACGCATCAACGCTAGTCGCGCCAGCAATCCAACGTTGAAGTAAAGAGATTGGATTCGGAGCCGCAAAGCAAGGAACGAATCGGCACTACCGTACTTACGAGTGAAGCGCTCTACCGACTGAGCTAAGGCGGCGTGCCTTTCGGCGTCGCGAGTCTATCGTCTCGACGGTCGGATCGCGAAAACGGGTGGTAGCGGTCATGCGGATTGGGCGGCGATGAGGGTGGCGACCATGGCGGCGAGGGCGAAGCGGGGTTTGACGTTGAGGTCGAGGGCTTCGCGGCAGGCGAGGACGGCTTCGATGGAGCGGAGCAGGCCTTCGGGGCGGACACGGTCGGCGAGGTCGTGGATCTGGTCGGACAGGTCGGGGTGGGTGAGGGTGACGCCGGTACCGTTGCGGGCCGCGCCGAAGCGGACGGCGAGGGCATCGCGATAGACGCCCGCGACGTCGATGAGGGCGCGGTCGAGGGCATCGCGACCGGTGCGGGTGGCGCGGGACTTCTGCCTGCGCTCCAAATCCTTCAGCACACCGGCCGAGCCCCGGGTCGCACCCGCGGCCCCCTTGCCGGTGCCGCCAGCGCCGAGTGCGGTCGCCAACTCCTCCCGCTCGCGTTCGTCGCGGGCCGCGCTCATCTGCTTCGCCTCGTCGTCGGCCGATTTCACCAATTCGTCCGCGGCCGCGTAGGCGGCACCGGGCCGCGACACCGCGCCGACCAGCGCCAGCGCACGCTGACGGCGCGATCGGGCCTCCTCGTCGGTGGCCAGCCGCCGGGCCCGCCCGACATGGCCGCCGCTCACCGAGGCCGCCCAGTTGGCCGTCTTCTCATCGAGCTTGTCGCGCACCCGCAGCACCTGTGCGATGGCGGGCACCGACGGCGTCACCAGATGCACATGCCGACAGCGTGAGCGCAGCGTCACGGAGATGTCCTCCGGATCCACCGACGGCGCGCACAGCAGGAACACCGTCCGCTCCGGCGGCTCCTCGACCACCTTCAACAGCACATTGCCCGCCGCCTCGGTCAACCGATCGGCGTCCTCGATCAGCACCACCTGCCATCGGCCGGTACTCGGCCGGCGCGCGGCGATCTGCACGATCTCACGCATCTCCTTGGTGCTGATGCTCAGCCCCTCCGGAATCACCCGCCGCACATCACCGTGTGTTCCGGCCATCGTGGTCGTGCAGGCATGGCATCGCCCGCACCCCGGCGTGCCCTCGTCGGTGCACTGCAGCGCGGCCGCAAAACACAGAGCCGCAACGGATCTGCCCGATCCCGGCGGCCCGGTGAACAGCCACGAATGCGTCATCGCCCCATTGCCCGCACCCCCACGCGCGGCAATCGAGGCAGCCGTCAACTCGGACTCGACCGTATCCTGGCCGACCAGCCGATCGAAGACACCCGCCACGCCGTACACCCTAACCGCCCCCACCGACAGGGTCCCGGCCGAGCACCATGACCGTGCTGAACCGCCGCTCTGCGGCCGCATGCCACCATCCGGGCGGCGACGGCCCGACTACCCGGGAGGTCGGCTGATCCGGATGCAGTCCGAGCCTGCGCAACGCGTCCCCAACGACCCGAACGTCGAACCGGCTACGCCAGCGGCCATCCGGACCGGGTCCGCAGCTTCGAGTCCAGCAGACTTCGTCAACGGTGAACGGCATCCAGTCGATACCGCGCTCGCGCAGTCAAGCGCGCACAGCCGCCATCGGATGCGGACTGTCCGCAAGGTGCTCATAGCCCGCGATGTGAACCCACTGACGACCGGTCACGCTCATGGTTCCATGATGCCGGTTCGTATCGAATCTCGCAGGCCCGCAGAGATTTTCGACTCACACGCGCTGATGAGTCGTGTTGGCGCCGTCGAGTGCTTCGCGAATGATGTCGGCGTGACCGCTGTGGTGGGCGATTTCGCGCAGGATGTGCAGCACGGTGAAACGCACTGTCCACCATTCGCGTTCGGGGGTCCACGGTGTGGTCGGTGTGGGAATGGACATGTCCAGGTCGGGTTCGGTCCGGATCAGCTTCTCGGTCGCCGCGGCGACCTCGTCCCAGGTCGCCAGCAGTCCGGCCACCGTCTCATCGGGTCCGAGCACATACTCGCCATCGAATTTCGAAACGTCGAGCTCCGCCGTTTCGTCACGCTCGATAATGACTGTCGTCCAATGGCTTTCGCAGCTGACCAGGTGATGCAGCAGCCCGCCGAGTGTCAGTTCGCTGACCGTGGTGCGCTGGCGCGCCTGGGCGTCATCGATGCCGCGCAGGGTGATCCGGAACAGCTGGCGCTGACTGGCGAGCATGGCGATGAGATTCTCGCGTTCCTGGTCGATGGCCATGGACAGTCCCCTTCACGATCGTTCGTCGTTACGGGGCGAGGCTACGGCATCTTCGGCCTGCACGGCCTCGATGGTCCGACCGCAGGGTGCACCGTGCCGATCGATCGAATCGACCGATCGGCACGGCCATCAGGACTTCTTCGCGGCCGCCTTCTTGGCAGCGGTCTTCTTGGCCGCCGTGGCCTTGGTCGCGGTCTTCTTCGCGGCCGTGGCCTTCTTGGCCGGTGTCTTCTTCGCCGCCGCCTTCTTGGCCGTCTTCTTCACCGGACCACGCGCGCGCCGATCGGCGAGCAGTTCCGAGGCCCGCTCATCGGTGATCGAGTCGACCTCATCGCCCTTGCGCAGGCTGGCATTGGTCTCACCGTCGGTGACGTACGGACCGAAACGGCCATCCTTGATCACCATCGGCTTGCCGGTGGCCGCGTCGTTGCCGAGCTCGCGCAGCGCCGCGGTGCTGGCCGCCTGCCGTCCGCGTCGCTTGGGCTCGGCGTAGATCTTCAATGCCTCGTCGAGCGTGACGGTGAAGATCTGATCCTCATTGAGCAGCGAACGAGAATCCGTGCCCTTCTTCAGATATGGGCCGTAGCGCCCGTTCTGCGCGGTGATCTCCTCACCGCTGGCCGGATCGGCGCCGACAACGCGCGGCAGCGACAACAGCTTCAGCGCATCGTCGAGTGTAATCGTGGCCAGATCCATATCTTTGAACAGCGATCCGGTCCTCGGCTTCGGCGCCGCAGCCTTTTTCGCCGTCTTCTTGGCTGGCGTCGGCCCTTCCTCGGCCGCGGGCTCGGGCAGTATCTCGGTGACGTACGGCCCGAAACGTCCTTCCTTGGCGACGATTTCGTGTCCGGTCACCGGATCCCGACCCAGCGCACGACCCTCCTGCGGCGTCGAGAAAAGCTTCTCGGCAACCTCGGCGGTCAGCTCGTCGGGTGGCAGATCATCGGGCAGATTCGCCCGCTGTGAGATCGAATCCCCTTCCGGGTCATCGGGATTGGCGACCATCCGCTCCAGATACGGTCCGAAGCGGCCGACCCGGACCACGACATCGCGACCCGCGTCATCGACGAACAGTTTGATCGAATTGACCTCACGGGCGTCGATATCGTCGAGCCGCTCACCGACCATCTTCTTCAGACCGCCGGAACGCGCGACCGAGCCCTCGACACCGTGATCGCCGCCGAAATAGAAGCTGGACAACCAATTTCCGCGCTGCTCACGCCCACCGGCGATGGCATCGAGGTCATCCTCCATCGCGGCGGTGAAGTCGAAATCGACCAGTCGACCGAAATAGGCCTCCAGCAGACCGACCACCGCGAACGCGACCCATGACGGCACCAGCGCACTGCCGCGCTTGTACACATATCCGCGGTCCAGAATCGTCTTGATGATCGACGAATACGTCGAGGGGCGACCGATGCCGAGATCTTCGAGCGTCTTGATCAGCGAGGCTTCGGTGTAGCGCGCGGGCGGATTCGTGGTGTGCCCATCGGGATTGAGCTCGACCGCGGTAACGCGCTCACCCTCGTCGAGTGCGGGCAGCCGGGATTCGGCGTCATCGGACTGACCGCCCGCCTCCTCGTCCACACTCTCGACATAGGCCTTCAGGAAGCCGGGGAAGGTGATGGTCCGACCGGAAGCGGAGAAGACGCATTCCTCACCGGTGCCCGCGATACCGGTGATCCGCAGCGTCAGGGTGGTGCCCCTGGCATCGGCCATCTGCGAGGCGACGGTGCGCTGCCAGATCAGCTCGTAGAGCCGGAACTCGTCATTGTCCAGCCGCGCGTGCAGTTGGCCCGGGGTGGCGAAGGTATCGCCCGCCGGGCGGATCGCCTCGTGCGCCTCCTGCGCGTTCTTCACCTTGCGGGTGTACTGACGCGGCGTCGGATGCACGTACTCCGCGCCGTAAAGCTGGGTCGCCTGCGATCTGGCCGCGGCGATCGCCGACTCCGACAGCGTGGTCGAGTCGGTACGCATGTAGGTGATGTAGCCGTTCTCGTACAACCGCTGCGCGACCCGCATCGTGCGCTCGGCGTTGAACCGCAGTTTGCGGCCCGCCTCCTGCTGCAGCGTCGAGGTCATGAACGGCGCGTACGGCTTGCGCGAATACGGTTTGGCCTCGGCGGAGGAGACCACCAGATCGGCGCCCTCCAGTGCCTCGGCCAGCCGCCGGGCGTATGGCTCGTCGAGTACGACAACCCCATTGCCCTTGAGCTGACCATCCGGACCGAAGTCCCGCCCGGTGGCGACCCTGGTCCCATCGACGGTGACCAGACGCGCCCCGAAGGTCCGCGGATTGGTGGCGTCGCCGTTCTCCCCGCCCGCGTCCAGCTTCGCCGCGATATCCCAGTACTCGGCCGAGCGGAACGCCATCCGCTCCCGCTCACGCTGCACGATCACCCTGGTCGCGACCGACTGCACCCGGCCAGCCGACAACCGAGGCATGACCTTCTTCCACAGCACGGGGCTGACCTCGTAGCCGTACAACCGGTCCAGGATGCGCCGGGTTTCCTGCGCGTCGACCAGATCGTTGTCCAGATCGCGGGTATCGGCCGCGGCGGCCAGGATTGCGGGCTCGGTGATCTCGTGGAACACCATGCGTCGCACCGGCACCTTGGGCTTCAACGTCTCCAACAGGTGCCAGGCGATGGCCTCGCCCTCGCGGTCGGGGTCGGTGGCGAGATAGAGCTCGTCGGCGTCCTGCAGCAGACTCTTGAGCTCGGAGACCTTGGCCTTCTTATCCGGGCTCACCACATAGATCGGCTCGAAGTCGTTGTCGACGTCGACGCCGAGGCGCGCCCAGGACTGCCCCTTGTACTTGGCGGGAACATCCGCCGCACCACGCGGCAGGTCCCGGATATGACCGACCGAGGCCTCGACCGTGTAATTGCGGCCGAGATAAGGCGCAATTTTGCGGGCCTTGGTCGGGGACTCGACGATCACGAGACGACGCAGGGGACGGCCCTGGTCGGCTGCACCGCGGTCTCGTGTTGCCACCGGCGAATACACCTTTCCTAATCGACCCGCGCGGCGCTCTTTCGCGCTGTGCGCGGCTGGGGCAAGCGGCGGCGACGGGGAGGACGTTGCCACCAGACACGTTTATACCTTGACGCGACGTGTGGCCGAGCGCTTGCGACTCGAACCACAGAGCGTACCTGTGTCGCTGTTGATCAGTATGCAGTGCCCATCACAATGCGGCGGCACCCGCAGGTACCCCGTCATTTTGTGTCTTACCCCAGATATAGCTCGTCCCTCACCTCCGGTTACCGGTGGTGAGGGACGAGCGAATCGTTGCGACGCTCAGCTGAGCGCGCGAACTCCGGTGGCCTGCGGGCCCTTGGTGCCCTGGCCAACCTCGAACTCGACCTTCTGGTTCTCCTCGAGGGTGCGGAAGCCCGACCCTTGGATCTCGGAGTAGTGGACGAAGACGTCAGCGGAGCCGTCCTCCGGCGCGATGAAGCCGAACCCCTTCTCCGCGTTGAACCACTTCACAGTTCCCTGTGCCATTCTGTTCCTTCTCTTTTCTTACCGGAACGGCGGACAAGTAGGTTCATCCACCGGGTCCGTTCCGACCGCTGTACTGTTGGTTCCCCCTGCAGGAAAGCACCAAGCACACCGTTCGCAACATCGATCCTGCTGACGGTTTGGACTTTGGATCCGTCCCTCGAACACAGAAGCTTGCGACCAGGAACTAGTGAACCATGTCTTCGAGCAATTCAACAGTCGAGTTACCGACAATTTGCAAAAAAGTTGATCTTGCGAATGCGCAGGTGAGGGACACAATGCCGGAATCCAGACTTGAGGTTCGTTTGCCTCCAGATAACCGAGTCGGCGTATGGCAATCAGCCTGTGACCCAGGTCGCTATTTGGTATCGAAATGGCAGGTGGGACTTCCCAAGCGCACACGTTTCACACTTTCCCAGCGTGTCGTGGAGTCCGCATCGTGAATCCGACCGAGCCGGTAACTCGGATACGACCCAGCAACGGCTCGAGTTATGGGGGATCGTTGCTGAATCGTGTCCTGAATGGCGGCCCCGACAATGACCCCCGACTCACCCATGTAGTCGAGCTATCCGCACGCCCCGCGGCCGCCACTACCTGGCCCGATTGGGCGGCGCCCGATGTGGTCGCCGCGCTGCGCGCCACCGGAGTGGAAGCGCCGTGGACGCATCAGATCACCACGGCCGACCTCGCCGCCGGCGGTCGCCACGTCGTCGTCAGCACCGGCACAGCATCCGGGAAATCGCTCGGCTACCAGCTGCCGGTGCTCACCGCACTGCGGGAAGATCCGCTCGCCACCGCCCTTTATCTCGCGCCGACCAAGGCATTGGGCGCCGATCAGCTGCGGGCACTAGCGGAATTGACCCATGAGGGCCCGCTGCGCGACATCCATCCGGCCACCTACGACGGCGATACCCCGGCCGAGGTCCGGCAATGGGTGCGCGCGAATGCCAGAATGATCCTCACCAATCCGGACATGCTGCACGTCGGCATGCTGCGCTCACATCAGCGCTGGGCCCGGGTGCTGCGCAGGCTGCGCTATGTAGTCGTGGACGAATGCCACGCCTACCGCGGTGTATTCGGCTCACATGTGGCGCTGGTGCTGCGCAGGCTGCGGCGCATCGCGGCCCATTACGGCGCGGATCCCATATTCATACTGTGCTCGGCGACCACGGCCGAGCCAGCGGCCGCGGCATCCCGGCTGATCGGCGCCCCCTGTGTCGCGGTCACCGAGGACGGATCGCCGCGGGGCGCGCGCACCATCGCACTGTGGGAGCCGCCGCTATTGACCACGCTGACCGGCGAAAACGGTGCGCCGGTGCGAAGGTCGGCGACCTCGGAGGCGGCCAGGATCATGGCCGATCTGATGGTCGAGGGCGCACGCACGCTCGCCTTCGTCAGGTCGCGGCGGGCCGCGGAATTGACCGCCATCGAGGCCCGCAGGTTGCTCGCCGAGGTGGATCCGGCGCTGAGCGAGCGGGTCGCCGCCTATCGGGCGGGTTATCTCGCCGAGGATCGGCGTGAGCTGGAGGCCGCGCTCTCCGATGGATCGCTGCTCGGGGCGGCGACCACCAACGCGCTGGAGCTCGGGGTCGATATCGCGGGGCTGGATGCCGTCGTGATCTCGGGTTTTCCCGGCACGGTCGCCTCGTTCTGGCAGCAGGCCGGCCGGGCGGGGCGGCGCACGCAGGGATCGCTGGTACTGCTGGTGGCCAGGGACGATCCGCTGGACACCTTCCTGGTCCACCATCCGGAGGCGCTGCTGGACAAGCCGGTCGAGGCCACCATCACCGATCCGCACAATCCCTATGTATTGGGTCCGCAGTTGCTGTGCGCCGCACTGGAACTACCGCTCACCGACGATGAGGTCGACGCGCTCGGCGCACGCGAGGTGCTAACCGATCTCGCAGGTCAGGGGCTGATTCGACGTCGAGCGGGAGTTGCGAGGGACGGCAGCGCACGCTGGTTCGCAACGGCCGAGACGCATCCGCACGACGCGGTTGACGTGCGCGGGGGCATCGGCACACCCATCGCCATCGTGGATGGCGAGACCGGCAGACTGCTCGGCACCGCCGACGCCGGACGAGCGCGGGCGACCCTGCACGAAGGTGCGGTTCACCTGCATCAAGGAGATATCTACGTGGTCGACGAGCTGGATGTCGAGGGCGGGGTCGCCTTTGTGACCGGCACCGATCCCGGCTGGACCACCAGCGCCAGGCAGGTCACTTCCATCACCGTCGACAAGATCACCGAACAGCGCGACCACGGCCGGGTGAGCACCGCATTGGCGCAGGTGCGCGTCACCAGCCAGGTGATCGGTTATCTGCGCACGTTGCGCACGGGCGAGGTGTTGGACCTGGTGGAGCTGGATCTGCCCGCGCAGACGCTGCCCACCCGCGCTGTGCTGTACACCGTGACGCCGGAATTATTGGCGGCCGCGGGCCTGGATGCACCGCGGGTACCCGGTGCGCTACACGCCGCCGAACATGCGGCTATCGGCCTATTGCCGCTGGTCGCGACGTGCGATCGGTGGGATATCGGCGGTGTCTCCACCGCCGAGCATCCGGATACGGGCCTGCCGACGGTGTTCGTGTACGACGGGCAGCCAGGTGGTGCGGGCTTCGCCGAACGTGGATTCGCGCAGCTGCGGCGCTGGTTGTCGGCAACGCTCGCGGTGATCGAGAGCTGCACCTGCGCGGTGGGCTGCCCGTCCTGCGTGCAGTCACCCAAATGCGGCAATGGCAACCATCCGCTGGACAAGGCGGGCGCGGCCCGCCTGCTGGCCGCGATTCTGGGCGAGTTGGTGCCGGAACAGGTGGCTGATCGGCGTGCTGAAGGCCCCGCATTCGATTCGTGACAGTGCCGACCCTCGAGTGTGATCACTCGTCCAGTTGGCCGGGTGATCACCAGGGGCGATCGGCACGGATCGGCCTGCCGCGCCCGGCAGACCCGGGCGTGCCGGGCCGCCGATTAAAGAGGAATTTATTCATGTTAACTGGGGTATTGCCACGCGCATTAGCATCCGACATGCGGTTACAGAGATTGCGTTCTGCCGCTGCTTAGTAAATTGATGCGATACCGCAATTATTCGATCATCCCAATTACCGAATTCCAGCGATGTGATGTACCACTGTCGGACATCTGTATGCACCGGTCATACTCCAACTTCGACCGGCCCCGCGCGAGCAACCGCGCGAACAGTCCACTTTCCGAACAGACCCATTGGTACATTCCCTTCAACGGTGACAGTCGCATCCCACTGCGCTACCGCGCACTGCAGAATCCGCACTCCCATCCGCGCTGCGATCTCACCCGCCGCAGCACATCCGGCATCTGCCCCACGCTCCAGTTCCCCCGCCGCCGACAAAGCCGACAAATCCGCGGCAGCCTGTGCCCGATGCCGCCCCACGATCACCACCCCGACCAGACCGATCAATAACGTCACGCCGATCAGCGCCGCGAGCACCAGGCACGCGAACACCGTCGCGACCCCCTCATCCGCGACGGCGAAACGCCGACGCTCCGACCGAGCAGCGAATATATGGTGGCGATGGTCGGCCCGCCGACATCGCGCGTGGTCCGACGACGCCGCATCTACCGCTCGATCACTGCACCCCCGCACCACCGCGCCGGTGTGGCGCGGCACCTCCATGTCCTTCATCTGTGCCGGGCCCGCGGGGAGGCCGACTTCGGCTGCCGGGCCGCGGGCGGTCACGGCTCGGCTCCCGGCTCGCGGGAGGCCACGGCCTCGGCGCGCAGCACCAGCAGTGGCAGCAGGGGTGAGCGGGCGGAGACCGTCGCGACCACCCGATCGCCCGCACTGCGCAGCGAGATGTCGGCGGCGGGCGGAGCAACCCGCCGCGCCGCCGACACCGCATTCGCGTGATCACCGCGGGCGGCCAGCCGGGCCGCTTCGCGAGCGGCGTCGACACAGCGCACCTGCGTCGACGCCGCGAGCAAGGCTCCGACGCACAGCACGACCGCGACCACGATGGCAGCGAGCGCGATCGCCGCCTCAACCGTCACCGCACCCCGATCGTCACCGAGATGCGTTGTACCGCAAGAGTTTAATCGACGATCACGGTCGGCTATACAGCGGTGTTCAGCGCCTTGTCGATGATCTTCGTCAGGGCGTTCACAATGCTGTCCCCGGTCACCACCCCGTACAGCACGGCCCCGAACGCCGCCGCCGCAATGGTCCCGATCGCATACTCCGCGGTACTCATCCCATCCTCGGCGACCATCGCCCGCAACAGCCGCGCCCGCACCTCGACGCCGACGGCTCCGAGCATCTGAACCACCCGGTCCCGCACCTTCCCGATTCGCACCGATTTCCCCTCTCTTTTCAGTCGACGCGGCCGCTCCGCGCCGACATGCTCTTCCCGGTCGTGTGGTTTTCACAGCAGTCCACCTCCGAGCACTCGGCCAGCGAGGCCGATTACCACGGGGACGATGCCGAGGCAGACGAAGGCCGGGAGAAAGCAGAGGCCGAGGGGGCCGCCGATCAGGACTCCGGCGCGTTCGGCGCGGGCGGCGGCCGCGTCCTCGACCCCGCTGCGCCGCTGTTCGGCCAGTTCGCCGACTGCGGCGGCGAGTGAGGCGCCCGATCGTGCCGAACGCCGCGCCATACGCGCCAGTGCGTCGACCTCATCGGCACCCGGCTGGTTCGCGCCGTCTCGGGCTACTTGGTCCCATGCCATCGCCGCGTCCGCACCCAGCGCCAGTAGATCGGCGGCCCGGCGTAATGCGGCGCCGAGCGATGCGGGCGCACCGGGTGCCACTGCGCGCGCCGCGGCCGCCATCGGCAGCCCCGCGCGCAGGCATGCGGCCAGCAGGTCGAATACCGACGCAACGGCGAGTGGATCGTCGCTGGCTCCGCGGCCTGATGTAGCGATGACCGGCGGCGAGCCGCCTCCCCACAGCGCCCGCAGCCGCCGACTCACCGCGACCCGCCCCGGCAGTACCACCAACGCCGCAGCGAGAACAACTACTGGCCCACTGGCAATTCCAACCATCCCCAACCCCATTCGAATGTGGTCACAACCGGTATCGCCGTCCGGATTCGTTTCATAGGAGGACCTTTCGCGTGATCGCGTCGGTCCAGAGCAAGCCGATGCACGCGAGTGCCGCGCCCAGCGGCAGCAGTACCGTTCCGGCGCCGGGGCTCAGCAGCACGTGCAATGGAGCGGCGCCCATCATCTGGCCGAGGCCGATACCCAGCAGTGGCAGACCCGCCAGGACCGCGGCGGTGGCCCGAGCACCCGCCAGCGCGGCCGTCGTGCGGGTGCGAAACCGGATGCGGCCGAGTAGGTCCGTGCGGGCGGCGGAAAGTAGCTCAGCGAGGGCGAGACCGTGGTTTTCGGCGACCTGCCATGCCTCGGCGATCCTGGCGAGTTCGACGTCGACGATGGAATCGGTATGCCGCAGACCATCCGCACCGGAGCCGCCGAGCCTGCTGCGGGCCGCGCAGACCGCGAAGGCACGCGCGGCCTCGCCCCGCGACTCCTGTGCGGCAACCTCCGCCGCAGCACTGGGATGGGCACCGACCCGCAGCTCACCGATGACCGCCTCGAGCGCGTCGAGCAGGCGGGTGCACTCCACACCGCGCCGCCGATCCCGACTCGCCCGCCGAACCCGAATGCCAACCGTTCCCCCAACCAACACCGCCGCCACCAGCGGACCCACGCCAACCACAAGCGCCGCCACCGCCGCGACACCGAACGCAGCTCGAAAAGCACTGCTGCGCTGTATCTTTGGACGCACTCGCGCCGAGATGAACATTCCGGCGAACCGACGCCGCGACCTCGACACCGGTGCCGTCAGCACCGCCCCAGCCAGACATATCAGCGCCGCGATCATCGGACGCGCCGATCACCGAGCACATATGGGCGCGTTGCTACCCAAGCCGCAGATGCTGAGACGACCGATGCGGCAATTGGACCGAGATCCAGCGCCGTCGGAAGCGACGCCACCGAGCGCACCGGCACCGCAGTCATCACCTGCGCCGTGTGCAGGCACGGCACCCTCCGGTCCGCGAACGCCGAACCCACCAATGCCGCGGGCATCCCAGGTTGCGGTGACTTGGGAACCGCTTCCGGGGAACGCATGAGTTTCGTGTTCATCGAAAGAGCCGCCAGCCTGTCGCATGCCTGTGCCACGAGAGCCGCGTACTCCAATTTCCCGATCATCGGTCGAGCCGTTCGTCGAGTAGGCGGGTCAGTTCCGGGGCGGCGGGGGTGGGGGCTCGGTCTGCGCGCCAGGCGGCGGTTATGCGGACGTGGCCTTCGGGGGTGCGGTCGAGGATGCCGATTTCGCGGAGGCCGCGGGATCCGTCGGCTCGGCGGTGGACGTGCAGCACCACTTGGACGGCTGCGGCGAGTTGGCTGTGCAGGGCGGCTCGGTCCATACCGCCCAGTGCCGCAAGGGCTTCCAGGCGGGCGGGTACCTCGCGGGGTGAGTTCGCGTGCACGGTGCCCGCGCCGCCGTCGTGGCCGGTGTTCAGTGCGGTCAGTAGGTCGACTACCTCCGCGCCGCGGACTTCACCGACGACGATTCGGTCGGGACGCATCCGCAATGCCTGGCGGACCAGGTCGCGCACCGTCACCACGCCGACGCCCTCGACGTTCGCGGTGCGCGCGACCAAGCGCACGACATGGGGGTGCGGCGGTGCCAGTTCGGCCGCGTCCTCGACGCAGATGATGCGTTCGTCCGCGGCGACTTCGGCCAGTAGTCCGGAGAGCAGCGTGGTTTTTCCCGCGCCGGTCCCGCCTACCACCAGGAAGGCCAGTCGGGCCCGAATGATCCGCTCCAGCAGCAGTTTCGCGTCGGCGGGTACCGCACCGGCCGCCGCGAGCGCGTCCAGTCCCTGCGTTGCCGGGCGCAGCACTCGCAGCGACAGGCAGGTGCCGCCGTGGGCTACCGGAGCCAATACCGCATGCAGCCGCACGCCGAACGAATCACCCAGCGCCGCTTCCCTTCCCGACAGTCTGCCGTCCACCCACGGCTGCGCATCGTCGAGCCGCCGCCCGGCCGAAAGCGCCAACCGCTGCGCCAATCGGCGCACCGCCGCCTCATCCGGGAAGACGACAGAGGTCCGCTCCAGCCCCCGGCCACGATCGATCCACACCGCATCCGGCGCGGTCACCAGCACATCGGCGACCCGAGGATCCTGCAGCAGCGGCTCCAAGAGCCCTGCCCCGGTCATCTCGGTCTGCAACAACCGCAACGCCCGCAGCAGATCCGTATCACCGAGCACACCACCCGCCTCGGCCCGAATGGCCGCCGCCACCTGTGCCGGATCCGGATCCCCCGAAGCCCCCGCCAGCCGCTCCCGCACCCGATCCAGCAGCTCCGACGTCACCAACGCACTCATCCCCACCTCCTCCCCTCCGAAGCCCCGGCACCCGAATCAAGGGCCTGCCCCGGCACTCTGCCGCCCGGCCGCACCTTCAGCGCCGCAGATCGCCGCACGTCAGGCATCCCACCCAACACCACCGATCGCAGACCGCGCACCGGCCAGACAGCACACGCGCCATTCCGATACCGCTGCGGCACTTCAGACGTCACCGAGGCACTCATCCCGAACACCTCTGCCGCCGAAGCGCCAGCACCCACCGCAGGGGCCTGCCCCGGCACCCGCCAGGTTGCGCGGCCCCTCAGCGCCGCAGATCGCTGCACAGGCCCGACGCGCACCACCTGGTACCGCTGCGGCAGTTCGGACGCCACCAATGCACTCATCCCGAACACCTCTGCCGCCGAAGCGCCAACACCCACCGCAGGGGCCTGGTTCGGCACCCGGCAGGTTGCGGGCGCCCTCAGCGCCGCAGATCGCTGCACCAGCCCGGCGCGCACCACCTGGTACCGCTGCGGCAGTTCGGACGCCACCAATGCACTCATCCCTGCCGAAGCGCCAACATCCAAATCAGGGGCCTGCGCCAACTCCCGGAACCTCACCCGCCCCCTCAGCGCCGCAGATTGCTTCGGACCGAGCATCGGCCGGGCAGCTCGCACAACATGCCGATACCACTGCGACAGTTGGTGTTTCATTGACTCAGTCGCCTCGGCATAGCCGCCCGGCATCCTGAGCACCGCCACAGCGGCGGTGCGGACTCGGGGCGGGGCCTCGGGTTTCGCGAAGGCGCTCATCGCAATCCCTGGTCGGTGGGGGTGCTGAGGACGGTCAGGATGGCGTCTGCGGCGTCGCGGAGGGGGCCGCGGCGCAGGGTCAGGCCGCCGCGTTCGAGGCGGGAGGCTAGGCCGGGTTGGGCTCGGACGGCGGCCAGTAGGGGCAGGTCGAGGACCTCGGCGACCTCGGCGCCGCGCAGGCCGCCGGGCGCAGGGCCACGAACGATCAAGCCCTGGTTCGGATTTCGCTGGGCGATGTGCGCGGCGACCGATTCGGCGGCGGCCACGGCGCGCAGGCGGGCGGGCACGACCAACACCACCAGGTCGGCCGCATCGAATATCTGGTCGGCATGGGGGCCGCGCTCGCCGGATATATCGCATATCACCAAATCGCCTGCGGCACGTCCTGCTTCGATGACAGCGCGGATCGCGGCGGGACCTATGTCGATGGGCAAGCGTCCGGCACCGGCTCGGCCGCACGCCAGTACCGCCAGTCCCGGCGCCGCCGCGGGCAATGCGCTGTGCAGCGCCGCGGCGGAGACCCGGCCGTCCTCGATCACCAGATCCGGCCAGCGCAGTCCGGCCTCGGTTTCGACGCCGAGCAGCAGGTCGAGGCCGCCGCCGAGGGGTGCGCCGTCGATGAGGACGGTGTCGCGCCGGAACCGCTCGGCGGCGGATCGCAGCCCGGTCGCCGCGGCCAATATCGAGGCGCCCGCACCACCGCTCGCGCCCGCGATCGCGACGACAACACCGTCGCCCATGCGGTATTCACCATGCTCAGCAAACTTCTCGATAAGCCCGACCGCCGCACCCGGCAGCGCGATGACGCGCTCGGCTCCGACCGCGGCGGCGGCCTGCCAATCGGTCAATCCGGGTTCCCCATCGGTCACCAGGACGACGCCGATACGCCGGAGATATCCGGCCGCTGCGCAGCTCTGGGCTGCGTTTGTGTCGAGGATCACCAGCGGTGCGGCGGACCAGGCATGTCGGCCGACGGGCAGCCCGCGCTCATCGAGAGCACGCTCCGCCGCCGCCGCGACCCGGCGCACCTCGTCATGCAGCCGGATGTCCTGGATGAGCACGAGTGCGGGCGGCGATGTGAGTGCCGGGGCGACTTCGAGATTCATGCAGGTCAGCGTGCTCGAAGACAGAACGGAGCAGAAGATCCAATATGCCGAATGTGGATAACTCGGGGGGTGTGGATAAATCCGGAGAGCCGAAATCGGGGAAACCTGGCCCGAAATAGAGGACGGCCCCAGCCGGGGGGGGAGGAGGCTGGGGCCGTCGGGTTCAGCCCCGGGGGGTCGGGCTGAACGCGCCTGGACTATGTCCAGGTGCCAGCAATACTACACCCAAGCCCGGGCCACAACGCAAGTCTGTCGCCGGAGAACTTTATGGCCACCACCGGCCCGGCGTCTCCGGGGCAAACTCCTCCGACGAACTCCGCGCACGGTCCGGTCGGCACCGTCAGCGGCACATGCATATTCTGAACGGGTGACGGCCGATGGCGACCAGACAGAGCTCGCGGACCAGACCGCACGGGACGTGACGGCAACGACGCGCCCCACTGCCGGGGGCCAGCGCATCGCCGCCTTCTTCGATCTCGACAAGACGGTGATCGCGAAGTCGAGCACTTATGTGTTCAGTAAGCCCTTCTACGCACAGGGCCTGCTGAACCGGCGCGCGGTGCTGGAGAGCAGTTATGCGCACTTCCTGTTCATGCTCTCGGGCGCCGACCACGATCAGATGGAGCGGATGCGCGCCAATCTGACCAATATGGTCGCGGGCTGGGATGTCGAACAGGTGAAATCCATTGTGGCCGAAACACTTCACGAACTCGTCGACCCGCTGATCTATGCCGAGGCGGCCGATCTCATTGCCGACCACAAGATCCGCGGCCACGATGTGGTGATCGTTTCGGCCTCGGGCGAGGAGATCGTCGCCCCGATCGCCGAGGCACTCGGGGCCGCGCACACCGCCGCCACCCGGATGGTGGTCGCGGACGGTCGCTACACCGGCGAGGTCGAATTCTATTGCTACGGTGCGGGTAAGGTGACCGCGATCGAAAAGCTCGCCGCCAGTGAGGGTTACGACCTGACGCGGTGCTATGCGTACTCCGATTCGGTGACCGACGTGCCGATGCTGAGCGCGGTGGGACATCCGACCGCGGTGAATCCGGATCGCAATCTGCGTCGTGAGGCGGTGGCCAAGGGATGGCCGATCCTCACCTTCTCCAACCCGGTGTCGCTGTGGGCGCGGTTCCAGACCCCTTCGTCGACCACCCTTGCCGCGACGGCGGCGGTCGGGTTGAGCGCGGTGCTGGCCGGTGCCGTCAGTTACCGGCTGCTGCGTCGTCGCCGCTGAGCCATTACCGCCCCGATGCGGGCCTACGGAAGAGCCGTTCGGGGGTGATGCGGACGGCTTGTGGAAGCGTTTGCTGACATAACGCAAAGGGCGCTGCGACCAGGCATTTAACCACGAATCGCCGGCAAACACGCCGATTATTGAATGTTTTCGCAGCCCTTGATGTGGGGGCCGTCACAGGTGTAGAAATGTAATTACGGAAGGACGGAAGGCCTGAGCGGAGCCGGAAGAGAAGGTTCAGCTTCCCAACCCACCCTTCCCAGCACGGGCACCAGGCACCCACGCGGAGCGCGCCGCGACAAGGGCAGAAGCGTTGTGGGCCTGCGAGATACGGATTATCGTCGGCGAGGGCCTCGCACAGGTTGCGGGGATGAACCGGCGGAGTACGGATTATCGCCGAGGCCGCAGAACACAACCCACCTAGCACGCTTGGTAACCCGGAGTCCGTGCTAGCGGGCGGTGAGGTCGTCAACGACAACGCCGCCCGCTTTGATGTGTGCAGCCCCCTTGTCGGCGCTAGCCCGACGCCGCTTCGGCGATCGATGTGGCCTCCCGCGCACCATCCTCGAAGGCGCCGCAGCACAGAATCACCCAGCTGCCCACCGCGTCCGCGGCACCCGAGCCGAATCCGGCCGCCGCATCCAGGTACTGCTGACGCCGTCGCAACCAGAAGACTTCCGGCACGCCGAGGCTGTGCGGGTCCAGCCCACTGGACGCCGCGACCAGTCGGGAGGCCGCTCGCGCGACGATGCCGTCGGCGGTACCGAACGGCCGCAACGCCAGCAACTCGCCGTGCACGACCGCCGCGATGACCGGCGCGGGAGCCTTGGTGCCGAGCACTGTCTGGGCCAGCAGGTCCAGGCGTTCGGCCACGCCGCCGTCGCCGCGCGGCCGTCCGAGCAACGACTCATCGGTCACCAGATCGGCCGCGGCCAGCAGGTGCAGCCGGGCCAGCGCCTGTAGCGGCGCACGCTGCCAGGTGCCGATCAGGTTGCGCAGCGCGTCACCGTCGAGGGCCTGCCCGACCCGCAGTGATCCGGCCAAGATCGGATCCTCGACCCGGCCGTCGGCGGGCAGTTCGGTGCTCGCGCCCTCGATCGCGGCCGATGACCTGGCCGCACGCACCGCAGCCTCGGCCGCCGTGGTCGGCCAGCCCCGCCGGTTCGCCTTGTGCCGGTGTACGGCGGCGAGCGCGTCGCGCGCTTTATCAGCGGCTTCGCGCACACCGGGCAGATCGACAAGAGGCTGTAGCGGATCGGTCACCGTGCCATTTTGCAGCGGCCACGACTTGGCATATTCGCGGGCTCTGTTTTCGGCCGCGCGGACACGACATTGTCGCGCACCCTGGTGTCTCGCGGCCGCCCCTTTCGAGCGACCTACAAGCGCCGCTAGCGGTGCCGTCGAGACTCGCGACCTCGTCACACGACTCGGCTGAATCCAAATAGCCGCGCCTGCGCGCGGACACGAGACGGGCCGCGAACTCCTCATAGGACCGGCTTCGTGATGGTCGGACAGCGCACGAAAGCCGACGCCTCGCGTGCGCTGTCCAGCCGCACTTCGTGCGGCCATCCCACAGGGGAATCCGCACAAACTGCAGGTCAGCCCGCCAACAGATCCCTTCCCGGAATGGCATCGAGCAGGCGGCGGGTGTACTCCTGTCGAGGGTTGTCGAAAACCTCATTGGTAGTGGCCGCTTCGACGATCTTGCCGGTTTGCATGACGAGGACATCGTCGGCGATCTGACGGACGACGGCCAGGTCGTGGGTGATGAACAGGTAGGACAAACCCAATTCGGCTTGTAAATCGTTGAGCAGCTTGAGGATCTGGGCCTGGACGAGTACGTCGAGAGCGGAGACCGCCTCATCGCACACCACCACCTCGGGCGAGAGCGCGAGCGCACGGGCCACCGCGACGCGCTGGCGCTGGCCGCCGGAGAGTTCATTGGGGTAGCGGCGCATCACCGAGGACGGCAATGACACCTTGTCCAGCAGGTCGCGCACCGTTGTCTCGCGTTGTGCGGCGGTGCCGATCTTGTGCGTGCGCAGCGGCTCCTCGATGGTGCGGTAGATCGAGTACATCGGATCCAGCGAACCGTAGGGGTCCTGGAAGATCGGCTGCACCCGGCGGCGAAAGGCGAACGCGCCCTTACGATCCAGCTTCGCCACTTCGCGCCCGTCGAAGGTCACCGAACCCGATGTCGGTTCGAGCAGCCCCAGCACCATCTGGGCCACTGTGGATTTGCCCGAACCGGACTCGCCGACGATGGCCGTGGTCGTGCCGCGCTGCAAGCGGAACGACACATCGTCGACCGCGATGAAATCGGTCGACTTCCACGGCGTGCTGCCCCGAATCTTGAACGCCTTGGTCAGATTCTGCGCGACCACCACGTCATCGGAGACCACCGCGAGTTCGGTATCGGCCGCCGAGACCTCCTCGGCCACCTGGACGGCCTGCTTGCGCACCTCGATGCGCTCGCGCACCGAGGACAGCCGCTGCGAGGCCAGCGAGGGGGCCGAATTCACCAGCTTCTTGGTGTACAGATGCTGCGGTTCACGCAGAATCTGCAGTGCCGGACCGGATTCCACCACCTTGCCGCGATACATCACCACCAGATGTTCGGCGCGCTCGGCGGCCAGGCCGAGATCGTGGGTGATGAGCAGCACGGCCGTGCCGAGTTCGCTGGTGAGCCCGTCGAGATGGTCGAGAATCTGGCGCTGCACTGTGACGTCGAGGGCCGAGGTCGGCTCGTCGGCGATCAGCAGTTTGGGACGGCAGGCCAGTCCGATGGCAATGAGCGCGCGTTGGCGCATACCGCCGGAGAATTCGTGCGGATACTGGTTGACCCGGCGTGCCGCATCCGACATACCGGCTTCCTCGAGCAGTTCGATGGCGCGCTGCTTGGCCGCCTTGCCCTTGGCAATGCCATTGGCCTCCAGGGTCTCCCGGATCTGGAATCCGATCTTCCACACCGGATTCAGATTCGACATCGGATCCTGCGGAACCAACCCGATACCGCTACCGCGGACCGCGACGACATCCTTCTTCGACGCCTTAACCAGATCCTTGCCGTCGAACATGATGGATCCGGAGGTGACCTTCCCGGTGCCGGGCAGCAGGTCGATGATGCTGTGCGCGGTGGTGGACTTGCCGGATCCGGATTCGCCGACGATCGCGACCGTCTGGCCGGGATACACCGACAGACTGACATCGCGCACCGCCGGAATCTTCTTGCCCTCGGCGGAGAAACAAACGTTGAGATCCTCGATCTCGAGCAGTGGTCGCTCGGACATCGACGCGGTCACCTCTTCCTCGCCTTCGGATCGAGTGCGTCCCGCAGCGCGTCGCCGAGCAGAATGAAGCTCAGCACGGTGAGCGCCAAAGCCGTTGCGGGATAGAACAAAATCGGCGATCCGCCGCGCAGCTCGTGCTGGTTGGTATTGATATCGGAACCCCAGGACACGATGGTGCGCGGCAAGCCGACGCCGAGGTAGGACAGCGTCGCCTCGGTGACGATGAACGCGCCGAGCCAGATCGTGGTGACCACGATCAGCGGTCCGGCCGCATTCGGCAGCACATGGCGCAGCAGCGTCCGTATTCGGGAGACGCCCAATGCCTTCGCCGCCGTGACATATTCGCTGTTCTTGGCCTCGATCACCGCACTGCGCGCGATGCGCGCGGCCTGTGGCCAGGTGAAGGCGGCCAGAATCAGGATGACGGTCCAGATCGTGCGCGAGTCGAGCAGCTGCATGATGACGATCGCGGCCAGCATCAGCGGAATCGCGTAGAAGATCTCCGCGATGCGGGAGACCACCGAATCCAGCAACCCGCCGTAGAAGCCCGCGAGCGCCCCCAGCGTGCCACCGACGAGCAGGAACACCGTCGTCGCACCCAAACCGGCCATCACGGATGCCCGCGCGCCGTAAACGGTTCGGGTGTAGACATCACAGCCCTGCTTATCGAATCCGAAGGGATGGCCGGGCCCGCGCGGATCCATGCTGAAATCGCCGTTGCAATAGCGCGGATCCTGATCGGAGAACAGGCCGGGCCAGAGCACCACGACGGCGATGAAGACAATCAGCACCGCGGCCACGATGAAGATCGGATTGCGGCGCAGCTGGCGCCACGCGTCCTGCCAGATGCTGGTCGGTGATCCGGTATCGACGACCTGATCGGTGGCGAGCACCTCGACTTCGTCGGGCGGAGCCACGAAATGCGGTTGCCTGTCCGGAGCTTTCTTATCGAGATCAGGCATATCGGATCCTCGGGTCGAGCGCGGCGTAGAGCAGGTCGATGATCAGATTCGAGATCAGGAAGATCACGATCAGCACGGTCACGAACGAGACCACGGTCGGCGGTTCACCGCGGGTGATCGCCTGGTACAGCGTTCCGCCGACACCCGGAATATTGAAGATGCCCTCGGTGACGACCGCGCCGCCGATCAACGCACCGAGATCGGCGCCGAGGAAGGTGATCACCGGGATCATCGAGTTGCGCAGAATGTGCACGGTGACTACCCGGGGCCGACTCAGCCCCTTCGCGGTCGCGGTGCGCACGTAGTCGGCGGACATGTTCTCCGCCACCGAATTTCGGGTCAGCCGCAGCACATAGGCGAACGACAGCGACCCGAGTACGAACGCGGGTACGAGCAGTTCACCGACGCTTGCCTTGCCGGTGACGGTCACCGGTGCGATGCCCCATTTCACGCCGAGCACGAACTGGGCGAGAAAGCCGATCACGAAGATCGGCACCGCGATGATGATCAGGCTGACCACCAGCAGCGTCGAATCGAACAGTTTGCCTTTGCGCAGACCCGCGATCAGCCCGAAGATGACGCCGAAGACGCCCTCGATGAGCACCGCCATGAACGCCAGTTTGATGGTGATCGGGAACGCCCGTGCGAGTTCATCGCGCACCGGGCGGCCGGAGAAGGCGGTACCGAAATCGAGGGTGAAGATGCCCTTCAGATACAGCAGATACTGCACGAAGAACGGGCGGTCCAGGTGATAGCGCGCGCGGAGCTGGGCTTCCACGGCGGGCGTCATCGGCTTGTCGCCGGCCAGCGCGTGGATCGGATCGCCCGGCACTAGGAAGACCAGTGCATAGATGAGCAGCGTCGCCCCGAGGAAGACGGGGATCATTTGGAGCAGACGCCGCAAGACATACCAGGCCATTTCGTCTCCTGGGTGAGCGGCGCCGACCGCGCCGTCGAGTCACGGCAGCACGGTCGGCGCCGAGCGGCTACTTCTCGATGTTCTCGAAGTCGAACAGACCGTTCCAGGCCAGATCGGCCTTCTTCACCTTGTCCGAACGTCCCGCTGCGGCAAGGTAATCCAGTACCGGGATATCGGCCATATCCTTGATCAGCAACGCCTGCGCCTGCCCCACGAGCTTGTACGACTCCGGCAGCGTCGGCGCGGCGAGCGCGGCGTCGAGCAGGTGGTCGAATTCGGGGCTCTTGTAGTCGACGTTATTGGTCTCGGAGTAGCTGTAGTACTGCGAGGTGAGGAACTGCAGCATCGTCGGGTAGTCGCCCTGCCAGCCATAGCGGAAGGACTTGCCGATCGTCTTCTGGTTCACCAGATCTCGGATGTTCTTGAAGGTCGGATACGGCGTGCCGACGGCGTCGATACCGAGGGTGTTCTTGACGCTGTTGGCTACCGCCTCGATCCACGCCTGGTGGCCGCCGTCGGAGTTGTAGGCGATCTCGTAGCGACCCGACCACGGCGAAATGGCATCGGCCTGCGCCCAGAGCTTCTTGGCCTCGTCGGGGTTGTACTTCAACACCTCGGAGCCGGGCAGGTTCCCATCGAATCCGGGCAGCGTGCTCGAGGTGAAGTCACGGGCCGGGATCTTGGTGCCGTTGAAGATGGTGTCGCAGATCTGCTGCCGGTTGATCGCCATGGAGATGGCCCTGCGGCGCAGCAGACCCTCCTCACCACCGAAATGCGGGACATTGGCCTGGACGCCAATGTGCTGGTTCTGCGCGGACGGATCGAGGATCGCGCGATCGCCGAGGTCCTTCTTGTACGAGGTCAGCGCGCTGTCCGGAATCGTGTCCAGAGTATCGAGATTGCCCGCCTGCAGATCCGAGTAGGCGGTGTCGAACGACTGGTACATGACGAAGCGCAGACCCTTGTTCTTGGGCGGGCGTCCGCCCTTGTAGTCCGGGTTGGGCACCAGATCGATCTTGACGTTGTGCTCCCAGGTCCGGAACTTGTAGGGGCCGTTGCCGATCGGGTTCTCGCCGAAGGCCTTCATATCCTTGAACGCGGCCTCGGGCAGCGGATAGAACGGCGCGTAGCCGAGTTCGGTCTCGAAGTCGATGGACGGCGACTTCAGCTCGACGGTGAAGGTCCGGTCGTCGACCACCTTCAGCCCCGACATCGTCTGTGCCGTCGGCTTTTCCGCCGATACCTCGTCGAATCCGACAATCGGGGTGAACGCGTAGCTCTGCAACTGGCCATTGGTGCCGAGGGCGCCGTAGTTCCAGGCATCGACGAACGACTTCGCCGTCACCGCGGTGCCGTCGGTGAACTTCCAGTCCGGCTTGATGGTGATGGTGTAGGTCTTGCGGTCGGGAGTCTTGATCGACTCGGCCATCTCGTCGTGCGCGACACCCTTGCCGTCGTAGTACTTCAGACCCGCGAACAGCCGGTCCACGACCCGGCCGCCCATATTCTCATTGGTATTGGTTGGTACCAATGGATTCTGCGGCTCACCGGCGTTCGTCGTGACGATGTCGGCATCGGCACTATCGCTGGACGAACATGCGGACAGTCCCAGGCTTGTGGCCAGTACGACTGCCGCGGTCAACGCTGTAGCTCTGTTGAATCTCAACGCGTTCTCCCGATTTCGAGACAGGCAAAGGGGATCCGCGACCGCGCATGCGCAGTTGCCCAGCGCGCCTCGACTCGATCCGCCTTGGAATGCCTGGGACGTTAGCTATTCGAAGCAGACTTGTCACCGGATTGACCGAGGTTCGTTCCACTTGTTACCAATCCGGCAACATCGGTGAAACACGCTAAAGATTCATGAGAAAACGGACATTCGCCGGAAGTATGCCTCCGTTGGGGCTTCCGGTGTCCGGAGCTGAATGACTATGACGATAGCGACCGAAGGTCCGGTTTGTCAGCGGATCGCGCAGGATACCCGCTGTCTTGACGGGATGGAAACCGGTTGGACACACCGGACGCGGTGTGGGTCACAGTTGGTTACTGTCGAATTCGACCGCGACTGCCAGCGCCACGGGCTACGTGAAGGAAGAGACGAGATGACCGATACCACCGCCGACCACCGGGAGTCGTACCCGCCGAGCGCGGAGTTCGCCGCCGCCGCGAACGCCGACGCGTCGAACTACGCGCGGGCCGCGGCGGATCGCGACGCGTTCTGGGCCGAACAGGCCGCACGGCTGCACTGGGATCAGCCATGGAGCCAGGTCCTGGATTGGAGTGACGCGCCCGTCGCGAAGTGGTTCGTCGACGGCAAGCTCAATGTCGCCTACAACTGCGTGGACCGGCATGTGCTCGACGGACACGGCGATCAGGTCGCCATCCATTGGGAGGGCGAACCGGGCGATTCCCGCGATATCACCTACGCCGACCTGCTGGCCGAGGTGTCCCGGGCCGCCAACTACCTCACCGAACTCGGACTCGAGCCGGGCGATCGGGTCGCCATCTATATGCCGATGGTCCCCGAGGCGATCGTATCGATGCTGGCATGTGCGCGACTGGGTCTCACGCATTCGGTGGTGTTCGCCGGCTTCTCCCCCACCGCCCTGCGCCAGCGCGTCGATGACGCGAGCGCCCGGCTCATCATCACGACAGATGGTCAGTGGCGGCGCGGCAAGGCCGCACCGTTGAAGGAGGCCGTCGACGAGGCGCTCGACGCCACTGGCGAAAATGGACACAGCGTCGAGCACGTACTGGTGGTGCGGCGCACCGATATCGAGGTGCCGTGGACCGAGGGGCGCGACCTGTGGTGGCACGAGACCGTCGCACAGGCGAGCCCCGAGCACACACCGCAGGCCTTCGACGCCGAGCATCCGCTGTTCATCCTCTACACCTCCGGCACCACCGGAAAGCCGAAGGGCATTCTGCACACCACCGGCGGCTACCTGACCCAGGCGTCCTACACCCACCACAACGTCTTCGATCACAAAGCGGGACAGGACATCTACTGGTGCACCGCCGATATCGGCTGGGTCACCGGACACACCTACATCGTCTACGGACCACTGTCGAACCGCACCACCCAGGTCGTCTACGAGGGCACGCCGAACTTCCCGGACGAGCACCGGCACTGGAACATCGTCGAAAAGTACGGTGTCACCATCTATTACACGGCACCGACACTGGTACGCACCTTCATGAAGTGGGGCAAGGAGATCCCGGGTGCCCACGATCTGTCCAGCATCCGGCTGCTCGGCAGCGTCGGCGAGCCGATCAATCCGGAGGCCTGGCGCTGGTACCGCGAGGTGATCGGCGCGAGCACCGCGCCCATCGTGGACACCTGGTGGCAGACCGAGACCGGTTCGATCATGATCTCCCCGCTGCCCGGCGTCACCGCCGCGAAGCCGGGCGCCGCGATGACACCGCTGCCCGGCATCTCGGCCAAGGTCGTCGACGAGGAGGGCAGGGCGGTCCAACTCGGCGAGACCGAGGCCAATGGCTACCTGGTGCTCGATCAGCCGTGGCCGTCGATGCTGCGCGGCATCTGGGGCGATATGGAGCGCTACCGGGCCACCTACTGGGAGCGCTACGCCGAACAGGGCTGGTACTTCGCCGGTGACGGCGCCAAGCTCGACGCCGACGGCGATCTGTGGGTGCTCGGCCGGGTCGATGATGTGATGAACGTCTCGGGTCACCGCATCTCCACCGCCGAGGTGGAGTCCGCGCTCGTCGGCCACTCCGGGGTCGCCGAGGCCGCGGTGGTCGGCGCCAGCGACACCACCACCGGACAGGGCATCGTCGCATTCGTGATCCTCACCGCCGAGGCCAAGGACACCGGTGCCGCCCTGGTCGACGAGTTGAAGGCGGAGGTGTCGCGGGAGATCAGCCCGATCGCGCGGCCGCGGGAGATCCACGTGGTGCCGGAACTGCCCAAGACCCGCAGCGGCAAGATCATGCGGCGCCTGCTGCGTGACGTCGCGGAGGGTCGGGAACTGGGCGATACCTCGACGCTGGTCGATCCGAACGTCTTCGAGGCGATTCGGGCCAGTCGCACCTGAGTCGGCGCCCCGAAAACGGCACATCGTAGGGCCGGTGACGAGATTCGTCACCGGCCGTACCCGTTAGAATTGCGTAAGGTGTGCCGGGAAGCCTGGTCGGCATGCGGTCGTGTAGCTGAAAGCCGAATCGGTTGGATTGCGCGTCCGCAGCCATGTCCACCCTGCCGGAAGGTTTCCCGTGATCACCCAAGTGCGGTCGGAGCTGACGCGCTACCTACGCACCGAAACCGTTGGTGGCGCAATACTTCTGATCGCCGCCGCGGCTGCGCTGCTGTGGGCGAACTCGCCGTGGGGCGGCAGCTACGTCACCATCACCGAAACCGTCCTGCCCATCAGGGCGCTGCATCTGAACCTCACCGTCGCGGAATGGACCAAGGACGGTCTGCTGGCGATCTTCTTCTTCGTCGCCGGACTGGAACTCAAACGCGAGCTGGTGGTCGGTGAACTCGCCGATCCCAAGCGGGCCGCGCTGCCGATCATCGCCGCGGTCGGCGGTGTGATCACCCCGGCACTGATCGCGCTGGCGGTCGGATTCGGCATCGAGGGCATGGACCGGGGCTGGGCCATACCGGTGGCGACCGATATCGCCTTCGCGCTGGCCGTACTCGCCATGACCGGTTCCAGAATTCCGGCGAGCGCGCGGGTATTCCTGCTCAGCCTGGCGGTGGTCGACGATCTACTCGCCATCATCCTGATCGCGGTGCTGTTCACCACGACGCTGTCGGCGCTGTGGCTGCTGGCCGCGGCGGCCTGTTTCGCGGGCTGGGCGCTGGCCCAGCACCGGCGGATCTCCACGCCCCTGGTGTATTTGCCGCTGGCACTGATCCCCTGGTACGCGCTGCACGAGGCGGGCATCCACCCGACCCTGGCCGGTGTCGCGCTCGGCCTGCTGACCAGGGTGCGCAAGGATCCGGGTGAGGCGCAGGCTCCGGCAATGCGGCTCGAACACCTGATCCAGCCGATCTCGGCCGGATTGTGCGTACCGCTGTTCGCCCTGTTCGCCTCCGGAGTTCCGTTGGACGGCAAGGTCTTCCAGCAGCTGTTCACCGACCGCCTCGCGCTGGCCATCATTCTCGGATTACTGCTGGGCAAGACCCTCGGCATCTTCGGGATCAGCTGGGTGGCAATCCGATTGGGCATCGCCAAACGTCCGGTGAGTCTGGGCTACCGAGACATGTTCGCCCTCTCGGTGCTCGGCGCGATCGGCTTCACCGTTAGCCTCTTGGTGGCAGAACTCGCGCTGGCGGACGTAGGCGACGGCTCGGCCGTCGAATTGGCGAAGGCCGCGGTGTTGGTGACATCAATGACGGCGTCGCTCGCGGGTTCGGCGCTACTGTTGCGGCGTGGGCGTGTCCACCAGGCGCGGCGGGATGCGCGTGCGATAGAACGAGAGAGTGAGGCCGATACAGTGCCGGGACAGGGAGAAGGGTCGACCAAGTGAGTTTCACAAACGGCGGTAACGGGGACGAGTCGCGTCGCGGCCGCACTGTCACCTCGATTCCCCTCTCGGATACCGATCCCATCGGATCGGCGAGCTTCGGCACCCTGGTCCGCGATGCCACCGAGCAGATGTCGACGCTGGTGCGCGCCGAGGTCGAACTGGCCAGGGCCGAGGTGACCGGCGAGATCAAGAAGGGCCTGCAGGGCAGCGTCTACTTCATCCTCGCGCTGACCGTCCTGCTGTTCAGCACCTTCTTCTTTTTCTTCTTCCTCGGCGAGCTGCTCGATGTGTGGCTGGCGCGCTGGGCGGCGTTCCTGATCGTGTTCCTGTTGATGATCGTCGCGACGCTGGTGCTCGCACTGCTCGGCTATCTGCGGGTCAAGAAACTGCGGGCGCCGGAGAAGACGATCGATTCGCTCAAGCAGGCGCGCAACGTGCTGCCGAGTGGGTTCGGCTCGCACGAGGAGCACCTCGCGCTCGAGAAGCCGACGGAGTAGAACGCGCCGCACGGCCGATCCGACTGCGCCGACTAGGCGGCGAGGCCGCCGCCGCACTAGGCTCGATCGGCGTGTCGTCGAACTCGTTTCCCGATCCGTCCAGCGTCCGTTACGACGGCCCCTGGACGCATCGGGACGTGCACGCCAACGGCATTCGCTTCCACGTCGTCGAGGCGGCGCCGGACCGCAGGGATGCACCGCTGGTCGTGCTGCTGCACGGATTCGCCGACCTCTGGTGGTCCTGGCGACATCAGTTGACCGGACTCGCCGAGCTGGGCTACCACGCGGTCGCGGTGGATCTGCGCGGCTACGGCGATAGCGATAAACCGCCGCGCGGCTATGACGGCTGGACGCTGGCGGGCGATATCGCGGGACTCATCCGCGCGATGGGCTACTCCGAGGCCACGCTGGTCGGCCATGCCGACGGCGGATTGGTCTGCTGGACGACCGCGGTGCTGCACCCGCGGCTGGTGCGCTCGATCGCGCTGGTCAGTTCCCCGCATCCGGTCGCGCTCAAGAGCGCGGTGCTGCGGGATCGGCGCCAGCGCCGGGCCTGGCTGCCGAATTTCCTGCGCTACCAGCTGCCGCGGTACGGCGAACACCTGCTCACCACCGGCAATGGCTTCGAGGTCGAGCGGCTGCTGCGCCAGCGGGTGAGCCGAACCTGGTCGGGCAGTGCCGAATTCGTCGATACGGCCGATCGGATGCGCTCGGCCATCCAGATTCCGGGCGCGGCGCACTGTGCCCTGGAATATCAGCGCTGGGCCTTCCGCAGCCAGTGGCGTCCGGACGGGCGCCGCTTCATGGCCACCATGCGCCAGCCGATCCGCATTCCGGTCCTCACCATGCGCGGCGAACTCGACGGCTATTTATCACCCGCGACCTTCCAGCGCGGCCGCCGCTGGGCACCACAGCGGCGGCAAGTCGTGATCCCCGGCGCGGGCCACTTCGCCCACCAGGAGAATCCGGACGCGGTCACCGCCGAGCTCGCCAAGTTGCTCGGCTGACACCGATCCCAGGGGCCGCTCGCACGGACACAGGGGCGCTCGCACCCCTGTGTCCGCCGTCGATCAGCTCAGGACACACGCACCGGTATCCACCGCCGAAAACGAGGCCGTCGCGGCATCGAGTTGCGGCCGTACTTCCGCCAGTGTCAGGACGTATCCGGTGTCGTCGTCGGTCACCGCGGCACCGAATACGATGCCGAGCGCACGGCCGTCGGTATCCACCAGCGGCCCACCGGAATTGCCTGCGCGCACCTGTCCGCGGACCGTGTAGACCTCGCGTTCGACGGTGCCGTTGCGGTAGATCGTCGGTCCGGTCAGGTCCAGCGTTTCGCGGATACGGGCCGCGCTGGCGGTATACCGCCCGCCACCCGGATAACCGAGCACGATGGCATTCTCACCCGAGCGCGCGGGCGTTGAAGCCTGCTCCACCACCGGGGCGGTGAGCCCCGGCACCGCGAGGATCGCGACGTCCTTGGACGGATCGAAAAGCACAACCGAAGCGTTGAGCGGACCGCCGACGGCGTCCACCGTGATGCTGGTGGTTCCGGCGACCACATGGGCATTGGTCACCACCCGCTCGGGCGCGATCACGAAGCCGGAGCCCTCCAGTGCGCGCTGGCAGCTCGGGGCGACGCCACGGATGCGCAGGACGCTCTGCTGTAGCGAGGCCGCCACCGGACTGGTCAGGACGCTCGGGTCCGGGGGCTCGACGGCCGCGATCGGGGCGCGGCCGAAGGGACCGATGACGTCCGGGAGCCCGGAGGTGTTGAGCAGCTTGGAGAATTCGTTGGGCAGGCGGCGCAACCAGTTCGGCGAGACCTCGTTGACGTCGGCGAGCACCTTCGAACCATTGATGGCCGAGGCGATGGCGGGCTGCGAGGAGGTGGCCAGCGGCAGCGCCAGCAGCCATGCGGTGACCAGCACCGCCACCGCTTGCAACAGGGCACCGATGACGCTGTCCACACTGCGGGTGAACGGATGGCGCATACCGCCGCGCGCGGCCCGGCCCAGGACCATGCCCGCGACCTCGCCGACAATGACCAGCAGCACGATCAACAGCACGCCGGTGAGCACCCGCGGTCTGCCCTCGTTGACGTGGATCAAAATATGGGGCGCGATGAGAATGCCCGCGACCGCGCCGAGTACGACGCCGAGGAAGGCCAGTGCGGAGGCCACCGCGCCCTGCCGCCAGCCGGAGGAGGCGGCCAGCAGCGCGAGCAGCACCACCGCGATATCGAGCCAAGCCGATGAGGTCATAACGTCATTCCTACGGCCGCCAGCGCGGTCTCCAGATCACGGACATCGCTGTGGTCCCATTCCCGTTCCCACCCGGCGGCCTTGCAGATCCCGGCCAGAATGCCGCCGGTCAACCCCCACACCAGCATGCCGTCGACCTGGAAAGCCGCGCTCTGATAGCCCAGGCTGCCGCGCACCATGAAGCGGTTCGCCGGTTCCAGCAGGTCGGCCAGCGGCACCCGCACGACCCGTTCGGTCTCGGTCTCATTGACCACCTGGACCGCCCTAGGGGTGTGCCAGTAGGCCACCACCGGGGTCACATCGAAGCGGGACGGGGGCACGAACAGTTTCGGCAGTACGGCGAAGGGTTCGACGCCATCGCGCGCCAGTCCGGTCTCCTCACAGGCCTCGCGCAGCGCGGTGTCGATCGGCCCGGAGTCGCCGGGATCGACGGCACCGCCCGGAAAGGCGACCTGACCGCGGTGCTGGCGCATGGTGGACGCGCGCTGGGTGAGCAGCACATCCGCGTCGCCGGGCAACCCGCCGGGGGCATCGGGATCCGGTTCGGGTGAGCCGCTGAACAGCACGAGTACCGCCGCCTGCCGCGGCGTGCTCTTGGCGGTCATGGCCCGCCGCAACGCTCGCGCCAAGCTCATCGTTTCGGTGGTGTCGGTACTCGGGTCCGCCGCCCGACGCAGCCACTTCGGGATGCTGTCGGGCGTGGGGATCTCGGTCATGCCGCAACTCCCAGCTTGTTCGCGACCGTATCGGCGATATCGTCGATACCGGTGAAGGCGCGCACGACCACCTCGGCGACCGAGCCGTCCGCACGCAGCAGCACCGATACCGGTAGCACCGCGGGCGCACCCACCGCGGTGCGGACCTTGGCGCGCGGATCGAGCACGCCGGGCAATGTCACCCGCAAATCGGTCAGCAACGCGAGCGCTCTCGCCTCATCAGGATCGCTGTGCACGGTCAGCACGGTAATCGCGTTTCCGGCGCGTCGCGCGTACTCCTGCACATCTGGCAACTCTTTGGCGCACGGTCCGCACCAGTACGCCCACAGGTTCAGCAGTGCCGGTTTACCCGCCAGCGCGGCCGCCAGATCGACCGGCTTTCCGTCGGCCAGACAGCCGAGGCCGAGTCCGGCAAGCGGCCCGCGCCCCACCGCATCCGCCGCCGGCACCGGACATTGAGTGAGTCCGGCGGCGCTGCGGGCGGTGAGCGCGGCCGTTGTCCCGGAATTCGCCGGATGGTCGCCGCCCGCCGAGGTGTCGTCGCTATGGCGCGGCCACAGCGCGACCGCCAAGGCCACCATGGTGATCAAACCTGCCAGCGCCAAGCGCGCCCCGACAGGTATCCGTCTCACCGGCCCACCAGCTCGAGCAGATGCTCCGCTTCCGGACCCTTCACCAGCTTGGCCGCGGCTTCCGGATCGGTCGGCCCGGCCCCGAACGACGGGCAGTCCTTGGCCAGAATGCAGACACCGCATGCGGGTTTGCGGGAATGACAGACCCGGCGCCCGTGGAAGATCACGCGATGGGACAGCATCGTCCATTCCTTGCGCTCGATCAGCTCGCCGATGGCGTGTTCGACCTTCACCGGATCTTCTTCGGTGGTCCACGCCCAGCGCCGCACCAAGCGGCCGAAATGGGTGTCGACGGTAATGCCGGGTACCCCGAAGGCGTTGCCGAGGATGACATTGGCGGTTTTGCGGCCGATGCCGGGCAACTGCACCAATTCCTCGAGGGTGTGAGGCAATTCACCATCGTGCCGTTCGACCAGTGCCTGCCCGAGCCCGATCAGGGAACTGGTCTTATTGCGGAAGAAGCCGGTCGGCCGGATGTATTCCTCCAGTTCAGCGCGGTTCGCCTCGGCGTAGGCGCGGGCATCGCGGTACTTGGCGAACAGCGCGGGTGTGGTGAGATTCACCCGCTCATCGGTGCACTGCGCGGAAAGTATTGTGGCGACCGCCAATTCGAGCGGAGTGGTGAAGTCGAGTTCACAGTGCGCGTTCGGGAAAGCCACCGCGAGCGCACGGTCCATTCGGCGGGCTCTTCGGGTCAGGCCCAGTTGGGTTTCCGCTTGTCGCGCTCGGGATTTGCGTTTCGGAACGGGGACCGCGGCGGGTTGCGCATCGGTCGCCTCGGCGGCAGAGGAAGGCCCGCTGACGGCGGCTGTGGGGGGAGAGACACGCACCCGTCCACCATACGGAACCACGCGACAACGGTGCCCTCCTAGATCTCTTGCCGTGTTCCATCTGAGACCTAGACCGTGTTTACTGCTCGTCATGCAAGGACTCGCCGTGGTGCTCTTCCCAGTGGTGCTGATGCTTTTCGCACTGGGCATGGAGCGGGTCGAGAATCGGCTCCGCAAACTTCTCGAACCCGACGAAGAGGTTCAGCAGTACCTGGACAAGGCAAGCAACGCCGAAGTGAAGGAGCTGACGAAGCTCGGACTGCCCGCCGCGGTGGCACGGATGCGCAGGCGCCGGTCCCGTGGTGACGAACTGGACGTCGCACGCGCCAGCTGAAAGCCCTACCAACCGGTATCTGGCACGGCGCGCAATCCACTCGTTACGTGGTGTCTGTCACTACGCTGCCCTGATGCCGCGTAGACTGCGCTGTTGGCCGATTCGCTTCGGTCCAGGACAGAGCCATTTCCCATAAGGAGCACATTCGTGGACGAGGCCCTCGCCAGAGCAGGCATCTTCCAAGGCGTAGAGCCCACCGCGGTGGCGGCTCTAGCCAAACAACTGCAGCCCGTGGATTTTCCGCGCGGACATGTCATCTTCAACGAGGGCGAGCCAGGCGACCGGTTGTACATCATCACCTCGGGCAAGGTGAAGATCGGACGGCGTTCTCCGGACGGCAGGGAGAACCTGCTGACCATCATGGGCCCGTCGGACATGTTCGGTGAGCTGTCGATCTTCGACCCGGGTCCGCGCACTTCGACCGCGACCACCGTGACCGAGGTACGCGCGGTCACCATGGACCGTGACGCACTCAAGTCCTGGATCGACCAGCGACCCGAGATCGCCGAGCAGTTGTTGCGCGTTCTCGCCCGCCGTTTGCGCCGCACCAACAACAACCTGGCCGACCTGATCTTCACCGACGTTCCCGGCCGGGTCGCCAAGGCGTTGCTGCAGCTCGCGCAGCGGTTCGGCACCCAGGAGGCCGGTGCGCTGCGGGTCACCCACGACCTCACCCAGGAAGAGATCGCCCAGCTGGTCGGCGCCTCCCGCGAGACCGTGAACAAGGCGCTGGCCGACTTCGCGCATCGCGGCTGGCTGCGGCTGGAGGGCAAGAGCGTGCTGATCTCCGACTCCGAGCGCCTGGCCCGCCGGGCGCGCTGACGCTCGACCCATATCGGCGACCGGACATCCGGCCGCCGCATTGTCGTGCCGCGGCGGATATACGCCGCGGCACAGATGCGAAAGCACGCCGAGTTCAGCGCTTCACTGAACTCAGCGTGCTGTTGTTTTTCTAGGTCTACTCGGCGCGCAGGTACTCGAGCTGGGCCTGCACCGAACTGCGCGCGGCAAGCCACAATCGCTTGTCGACATCGGCGTAGACCTTGCGCACCACTGCCATCGCGCCCGCGTTCGGGCCGAGCACGCGCAGCGCCTCCCGCACCTGGTCCAGACGCTCCTGCCGGTGCGCGATGTAGTACCGGGCGACCGGCTCCAGATCGGGGTGATCCGGACCGTGCGCCGGTAGCAGTGCACGTCCCGCACCCACCTCGACCAGTCTGTCCAGCGATGCCAGGTAGTCGGCGAGGGTGCCGTCGCTGGAATCCAGCACGGTGGTGCCGGAGCCGAGGATGGTGTCACCGGTCAGCACCGCGTCATCGAGGACGAAGCTCACCGAGTCCTTGGTGTGGCCAGGGGTGTCGAGGACGGCGATCCGGAGACCGGCCGCCTCGATCACCTCGCCGTCGAGCAGCGGTGCGTCGGCGCCGTGCAGGAATTCGGCGGTCCTGGCCCGCACCGGAGTGCCCGTCAGCTGGACCAGCCGGTCGATGCCGCCGGTGTGGTCGTGATGCCGATGGGTGATCAGGGTGAGCGCGATATTGCCGTCGGTGGCGCGGGCGATGGCCTCGCTGTGCGCCTTGTCCTCCGGTCCCGGATCGACGACCACATACTCCGATTGCCCCGGGGCGCGCAACAGCCAGGTGTTGGTGCCCTCCAGCGTCATCTGGCCCGGATTGTCCGCGAGTACGACCGCTGCGGTCGGCGTGACCTGGCGCAGCTGGCCGTATGCGGGATGGGTGAGCGTCATAGGAGTACCCCAGTCGATCGAAAACCTTGCCTGCGAACCTGTCTAGCGCACTTCGGCGATCAGTTCGACCTCGACGGGGGTATTGCGGGGCAGTTCGGCGACGCCGACCGCGGAGCGCGCGTGCACGCCCGCATCACCGAAGACCGCACCGAGCAGCTCCGAGGCGCCATTGATGACCTGCGGCTGATCGGTGAATCCCGGTGCGGAGGCGACGAATCCGACGACCTTGACGATCCGCACGACCGCATCGAGTCCGACCAGATCGTGCACCGCGGCGATCGCGTTCAGCGCGCAGAGCTTCGCCGCCTCCTTGGCCTGCTCGAGCGAGACCTCGGCGCCGACCTTGCCGGTCGCCGAGAGCTGCCCGTCCACGAACGGCAGCTGGCCGGAGGTGTAGACCAGCGAACCGGTGCGGATCGCCGGAATATATGCGGCGACCGGAGCCACTACCGGCGGCAGGGTCAGGCCGAGCTGGGCGAGGTTCTTCTCCCACTGGGTCATTGGCGAATCCCTTCGCTTACTTGGGGCGCTTGAGGTAGGCGACGTGCTGTTCACCGGTCGGACCGGGGAGCACGGTCACCAGCTCCCAGCCGTCGGCGCCCCACTGGTCCAGGATCTGCTTGGTCGCATGCGTGAGCAGCGGAACGGTGGCGTATTCCCACACCTTCGAATCACTCATGTCCGAGACTGTATCTTCGGCCGCGCGGGCGCGGCGTGTTCGCGGTCCCCTTTTGTTTCGCGTCCGAGCCGTCGAGACCCGCGCCTTCGTCGCATGCGCTTCGACGACTCGGACGCGAGACGGGTCGCGAACGGGTCACTCGTTCTCGCTCCGTGGTGGTCACCGACGTGCGGATCGTTGACTGCCCGAAGTACACCGGCCTCGAGCAAGCCGCTGGTGGGACCGGCTCCCCGACGATCGACAAGGGCGGGGCTCTCGCGTCACCGTAAGACGTGCGAGTCTCACTGTCTGGGACGGGGTGGCTCGAAAACCGACTAGTAACCATATCGCTGGGGCGCGATCTGATGACGGGTTATAGGCTCGCGATCGTGGGAGTACCAACAGCAGTGCCCATTTCGGCGGAGCCGGGGCCAGAGACGGGTTGGCCGGAGCGCGCGGATAAGGCCCGCTTGCACTATGTCTCCGGCAAAGGGGGAACCGGCAAGTCGACGGTCGCCGCGGCGCTCGCGCTGGCACTGGCCGCCGGCGGACGGCGGGTGCTGTTGGTAGAGGTGGAGAGCAGACAGTCCATTGCCCAGCTGTTCGATCTGCCGCCCTTGCCGCCCACCGAGACCAGGATCGCCACCGCGGACGGCGGCGGTGAGGTGGTCGCGCTGGCACTCGATATCGAGCACGCCTTCCTCGAATACCTCGATATGTTCTACAACTTGGGCTTCGCCGGACGGGCCATGCGCCGGGTCGGTGCCATCGAATTCGTCACCACGATCGCACCCGGTCTGCGCGATGTCATCCTGACCGGCAAGATCAAGGAATGCGCGGTCCGGGTGGATAAGCAGGGCAAGCCCGTATTCGACGAAATCGTCGTCGACGCACCGCCGACCGGTCGGATCGCCAGCTTCCTCGATGTCACCCAGGCCATGGCCGAAGTGGCCAAGGGCGGGCCGATTGCCTCACAGGCCGAGGGCGTTTCGAATCTGCTGCACTCCGATCAGACGATGATCCACCTGGTCACCCTGCTCGAGGCACTGCCGGTGCAGGAAACCGCCGATGCCGTCGCCGAACTCACCGCCAATGACCTGCGCATCGGCACCGTCATGGTGAACCGCGCGACCAAGGGGCAGCTCCCCGCCGAGGTGCGCAGTAGGGCCGCGCGCGGCGATATCGACCGCGACGCCATTCGCGCCGGACTCACCGAGGCCGGAATCTCGTTGTCGGATCAGGACTTCCAGGGTCTGATCACCGAAACCGTCGAGCACGCGGCCACCCTGCAGGCACAGGACGATAGCGCCGCCGAACTCGCGAAGGTCGATGTGGCGCGGATATATCTGCCCGCACTCGCCGACGGCATGGATCTCGGCGGCCTCTATGAACTGGCCGAACATCTGAGTAAGCAGGGGGTCCGATGAGCAGCCCGAATGTGGCCACACCACTGGATATTTCGCGGATCATCGAGGATCCCACGGCGCGGGTGGTGGTCTGCTGCGGCTCCGGCGGCGTCGGCAAGACGACCACCGCGGCGGCCATCGGACTGCGTGCGGCGGAACAGGGCCGCAAGGTCGTGGTGCTCACCATCGATCCCGCGCGGCGACTGGCCCAGTCACTCGGTGTCGCCGATCTGGACAACAGCCCGCAGCGAGTGGCGCTCGGTCCCGAGGCCAAGGGCGAACTGCACGCGATGATGCTCAATATGCGTCGCACCTTCGACGATATGGTGCTCGAGCACACCAGTCCGGAGAAGGCGGAGCAGATTTTCGCCAACCCCTTCTATCAGACGGTCGCCTCCTCCTTCGGCGGTACGCAGGAGTACATGGCGATGGAGAAGCTCGGCCAGCTGGCCGCGCGCAAGGAGTGGGACCTCATCGTGGTCGACACTCCCCCGTCCCGCAACGCACTGGACTTCCTCGATGCGCCCAAGCGTCTCGGAAACTTCTTGAACGGCAGGATGATCCGGGTCATCATGGCCCCGGGTCGCGGTGTCACCCGATTGGTGACCGGTGCGATGAGCCTGGCCGTGCGCGGTGTGTCGACGATTGTCGGCGGGCAGATGCTCAAGGACGCGTCGAACTTCCTGCAGTCGCTGGAATCGCTGTTCGGCGGTTTCCAGGATCGCGCGGACCGGACCTATGCGCTGCTGTCCAAGCCGAGCACGCACTTCCTGGTGGTCGCGGCCGCCGAACCGGACGCACTGCGCGAGGCGTCGTTCTTCGTCGACCGCCTCTCGACCGAACGCATGCCGCTGGCCGGATTGGTATTGAATCGAACCCACCCGGTGCTCAGCGCACTACCCGCCGATCACGCGCTCACCACTGCCGATCAGCTGGCCGAATCCGATCCGCTCACCGCCGCGGTGTTGCGCATCCACGCGCAGCGGGTCGCCACCGCCAAACGCGAACAGCATCTGCTACACCGCTTCACCGGCGCGCATCCGCGGGTGCCGATCGCCTCGGTGACCGCGCTGCCCTTCGAGGTCTCCGATCTGGAGGCGCTGCGCGCGGTGGGTGCTCAGCTCACCGATGCGCACCCGGTCGAGGTGACCGCCTGATCGTGACGTCGAGCCGAAATCGCTTGGGCCACCGTGACATTCTGATGCTGGATTGATATAGACCCATTAACGGAATCGAGCCCGCAATCGCGGGCTCGGTACCATTTTCCAGGGTTAGATTGCTACTTGATGCTGACGCTGGGCCTGAAAAAAGTCCGCCCAGGACGTCACCTCCGGGTGCTGCTTGAGCAGCGCACGACGCTGCCGTTCGGTCATTCCACCCCACACGCCGAACTCGACTCGATTGTCGAGCGCATCGGCCCCACACTGCATCAGCACCGGGCAGTGCCTGCAGATCGTCGCCGCCTTGCGCTGCGCTGCGCCGCGGACGAACAGTTGATCAGGGTCTACTTCCTTGCATCGGGCCTGGGCAACCCAGGCGATCCTTGCTTCGGCCTGCTCCACGTCCAATCGAGCGATGGGGGTTGTCATGTGCATTTGGTGTGCCCCTTTGCAGTCCGAACACCGGGTCAACGGCGCTCCAGAATCGCGTGTCAGTGCCGCAGCAACCCAAACCCCGCTGCGAACTGCACCACATTCCACTTTGAGTGTTAGCTCTATCACACTGGGTTCTCAATCTAGGTAAAGGTATGGCCTCTGCGCAAGACCGTCCCGAGACTTTTTGGTACGTCCGTCCATGCAAACGTGATCGAGAACCGGGCGGTCGACCCGACATGTGGTTCGCCCTTCAACGACACGCCGGATTCCATCCCGCGACACGCCGATTCGGGCAGTCGAACCGCAGGATCTGACGGACTGACAAACACACCCGAGAGCCCCGGAACGGCACCCCGTAGTCTTGGCATCGTGCCGATCACACATACGCTCGCGAGGCTGTGCGGCAGCTGCGCGCTGGCCGCCGTGCTCGTCGCCGGGTTGTTGTTCCCTCTCGCAGGCGGTTTCGGGTTCGTCTCGAACCGTGCTGCCGACGCCGTCGACAATGTGTCCGCAGAACTGGTGGAGGGCACCGCCCCCGCCGTCTCGACCATGGTCGATATAAACGGAACGCCCATCGCCTGGCTGTACGAGCAGCGCCGCTTCGAGGTCCCCAGCGACAAGATCTCCAACGACATGAAGTTGGCGATCGTCTCCATCGAGGACCGGCGCTTCGCCCAACACGAAGGCGTGGACTGGCAGGGCACGCTGCGCGCGTTCCTCACCAATACCAGCAGCGGTGAGGTGCAGCAGGGTGCGTCCACCCTCGATCAGCAGTATGTGAAGAACTTCCAGCTGCTCGTCGTCGCGAAGACCGACGCCGAGCGCCGGGCCGCCATCGAGACCACTCCGGCGCGCAAGCTGCGCGAGATCCGGATGGCGCTCACCCTGGACCGGGAGCTGACCAAGGACGAGATCCTCACCCGCTACCTGAACCTCGTACCGTTCGGCAATGCCTCCTACGGCATCCAGGACGCGGCGCAGACCTATTTCGGCGTCGACGCGGTGAACCTGAATGTGCCGCAGTCGGCGATGCTGGCCGGCATGGTGCAGTCCAGCTCGAAGCTGAATCCCTACACCAATCCCGACGGCGTGCTGCAGCGGCGCAATACCGTGCTGGACACCCTGATCCAGAACATCCCCAGCCGTGCCGAGGAGTTCCGCAAGGCCAAGACCGAACCGCTCGGCGTGCTGCCCGAGCCGAAGGGGCTGCCGCGCGGCTGCATCGCCGCCAACGACCGCGGCTTCTTCTGCGATTACGCACTGCAGTACCTGGCCAATGCCGGCATAAGCCGCGAACAGATCAATACCGGCGGCTATACGATCAAGACCACTCTCGATCCGGCCCTACAGGATTCGGTGAAGCGCTCGGTCACCGAGGCCGCGAACCCGAACCTCGACGATGTCGCCCAGGTGATGTCGGTGGTCGGACCCGGACAGGATTCGCATCCGCTGCTCGCCATGGCCAGTAGCCGCACCTACGGCCTGAACCGGAATGCCAACGAAACGGTGCAGCCGCAGCCGTATTCGATGGTCGGTGACGGCGCCGGCTCGATTTTCAAGCTCTTCACCACGGCCGCCGCCATGGAGAAGGGCATGGGTATCAATGCCCAGCTCGATGTGCCGGGCCGGTTCGAGGCCAAGGGCATGGGTAACGGTGGTGCGCGCGGCTGCCCGCCGGCCACCTACTGCGTGCAGAACGCGGGCAACTACAAGTCGCCGATGTCGGTGACCGAGGCGCTGGCGACCTCGCCGAATACCGCGTTCGTCAAGCTGATCCAGGCTGTCGGCGTCACCCCGACCGTCGATATGGCGGTGCGCCTGGGCATGCGCTCCTACACCGAGGCGGGCAGCTCGGGGCACGGCAACCAGAGCCTCGCGGACATGATCAAGGACCAGAACCTCGGCTCGTTCACCCTGGGCCCGGTCGCGATCAACCCGCTCGAACTCTCGAATGTGGCAGCCACCTTGGCCTCCGGCGGCCGGTGGTGCCCGCCGTCGCCGATCAAGGAGGTGATCGACCGCTCCGGCAGGACGGTGCCGCTCACCCAGCAGGCCTGCGAACAGGTCGTCGACGCCGGACTGGCGAACACCCTCGCCAATGCGATGGGCCAGGACGACGTCAGCGGTACCGCGGCCGGTGCGGCGCGGGCCACCGGCTGGAATGCGCCGCTGTCGGCCAAGACGGGAACCACCGAGAGCCACCGCTCCTCGGCCTTCGTCGGCTTCACCAACTCGCTGGCGGCCGCGGCCTATATCTATGGCGACAGCCCGACGCCGGGCGAGATCTGCTCGTTCCCGCTGCGCGGCTGCGGTGACGGCAATCTCTTCGGTGGTAATGAACCCGCGCGCACCTGGTTCAACGCGATCAAGCCGGTGCTCGGGAACTTCCCGCCGCCCGGACTGCCGCCGCTGGACGATAAATATGTGCGCGGGTCGAACCAGGCCCAGGTCCCCGATGTCACCGGCATGTCACAGGGCCAGGCGACCGCCGCGCTGGTGACGGCTGGCTTCCAGGTCTCGCCGGTGAACGGCCCCGGTGCGCCGCCGAAGGGGACGGTGATGGGGACCGCGCCCAATGGATCGGCGATTCCCGGCTCGGTGATCACGATCTATATCAGCGATGGGACGCAGCGGGTCCCGACGCCCGCGCCCGGACCGGCGGCACCGCCGGGGATTCCGATTCCGGGCCTTCCCGGTATTCCCGGGTTCCCGAGCATCCCGGGATTCCCGGCTCCTCGATAGCGCTTCGACAACATGAAACCGCCGACCCGGATCTGATCCGGGTCGGCGGTTTCGTTCATCCGTCTCGGGCCGACGCTACAGGCGCGCCTTCACCGCAGCCGAGAGCCGCGCGCCATCGGCCTTGCCCGCGGCGATCTCGGTGGCGACCTTCATGACCTGGCCCATCTGTCGCATGCCCGGCCGCTCGCCGAGTTCCTGGGCGACCTGGGCGATCGCGGTGTCGGCCACATCGGCGACCTCCGCGTCGGTCAGCTGACTCGGCAGATATTCATCGATGATGCGCGCCTCGGCATGCTCATTGGCGGCCAGTTCGCCACGCCCGGCCTGGGTATAGACCTCGGCCGATTCGCTGCGCTTCTTCGCCTCTTTCTGCAGTACGGCAATGACCTCGGCGTCGGAGAGTTCCCGCGCCTGTGCGCCCGCCACCTCGGCGGTCTGGATGGCGGCCAGCAGCATCCTGAGGGTGGCGAGGCGCAGCGTGTCCTTGGCTTTCATCGCGGCGGTCATATCCGCGCGCAGCTGCGATTTGAGTTCCGACATGTGCCACACGGTAGCCGCTTCCCTGTTCCCGGCCCACTACATTTGGCGCCCTGTCGTATTGGCAATGCTCCCGGGGGCCGCGGGTCCGAATTGACCGCACCACGCCGACCGCTTGTGCGGAAACACACTCGGCGTTCCGCACCGGGGTCACCTATGCTGGGCAAATGCCCGTAATCTCGACCGCCGCCATCCGACGAACCGCCTTGGGAGCCGCCGGGGCCGCGGTGGCCGGTATCGGCTACGCCTCGCTGATCGAACGAAACGCCTTCGTACTGCGTGAGGCCACGATGCCGGTGTTGCAGCCGGGCTCGTCGTCGCTACGGGTGCTGCACATCAGCGATCTGCACATGATGCCCGGTCAGAAGCTCAAGCAGCAGTGGCTGCGGGAGCTGGACCGGCTGGAACCGGATCTGGTCGTCAATACCGGTGACAACCTGTCGCACCAGAAGTCGGTGCCCGCGGTGGTCCAGGCCCTCGGCGGCTTGCTTTCCCGCCCGGGCCTTTTCGTTTTCGGCAGCAATGACTACTTCGCGCCGGTGCCGAAGAATCCGGCGAAGTACTTCAAGAAGGACCACCGGCGGGTGTACGGCGCGCCGCTGCCGTGGAAGGACCTGCGCGCGGCCTTCACCGAGCGGGGCTGGCTGGATCTGACCCACGTCCGTCGCGACGTCGAGGTCTCCGGCTTTCGGATCGCGAGCGCGGGCGTCGACGATCCGCATCTGCAGCGCGACCGGTACGACACCATCGCCGGCGCACCCAACCCGCTCGCCGTGCTGAGCATCGGCCTGACCCACTCGCCCGAACCCCGGGTGCTGGACCGCTTCGCCGCGGACGGCTACGACCTGGTCATGGCCGGGCACACCCACGGCGGTCAGCTGTGCCTGCCCGGATACGGTGCGCTGGTCACCAACTGCGGTATCGACCGTTCGCGGGTGAAGGGCTCCTCCAAGTGGGGTGCGCACACCCAGTTGCACGTCTCCGCGGGTCTCGGCACCTCGCCGTGGGCGCCGTACCGCTTCTGCTGCCGCCCAGAGGCCACGCTGCTGACTCTGGTCGCCGCACCGCCGAAGCGTCCCAATGCCGATAGCGGCCAGGGCGTTTCACCCTCGGAAGCCATCGCACGCTGAGTTCGGCTAAGGTCCCTTGCCGAGACTGACGTCAGGCAGGGGAACCAGTGTGAGTGATTTCGACGACCGGCGCGACGAATCGACGGATTCGGGTCGACCCGGGACGCCGTATCAGCAACAGCATTACGGCGCCGGACAATTCGGTCCTGCGCTGGGACAGCCCGGGCATTCCACCCCGGCCGCTCACACCCGGCCAGTGCAGGGCGCCGAGGCGCACAACACATTCGGTGCGCCGGTACACTTCGATCCGCCGGTATCGCCGCCCGGCGGCGGTGCGCCGAACTGGTCCAACAACGGCACCCATGACGCGGCGGGTTCCTTGCAGTGGCAACCGGGCCACACCGGATCGGCCCGAACGGCAAGCGCGCAGCGACAATTCAAACCCACGACAGAGTGGGAACCCACGGCGATCGCCACGGCACCGCTGGAATCCGCCTCGCGACGGCAGACCGGGTCGGGCCCGACCGGATCGACGACGCAATTTCCGCCCGGTGCAACAGCATTCGGGCCGCAGGGGCCGACGCGAGCGACCTATGGACAAGACGGCGGCGTGAACGCGCTGTTCGGCGATCGGATCACACCGGACGCATTGCGCCCGAATCGCAGCCGGGACCGGCGCGGTATCGCCTGGGTCGCCGCCGCGGCGGCGGCACTGGTGATCGCGGGCGGAGCGACGGCGATCGTGTTCGCCAATAGCGGCCCGGATAACACCTCCGCGCAGAATCCGGCGCCATCGATGGTGAGCGCACTCACGCCAACGGCATCGCATACTCCGGCACATTCCAGCACCAGCCAGCCCAGCGCCCCGGCCAATCACGAAACCCCGGTCGTACCCGGTTATCAGGTGGTGGTGGCATCGGACCTCGGCGCCGCCTATGACGTGCCCGCCGACTGGACCGTGGCCCCCGACGGCAAGGTCGGCGGTTTCGGCGAGCCGCCCAACGCCGTCACCGGTAAGGGCCTGGCGACCGAGGGGAAGAGCTACTGCCCCGGCTCCACCCGCACCGTGGCCTTCCTGACCGGTTCCAAGGACACCGATTCGGCAACCGCCGCAACCGAACTGGGCACCAGGACCGCCAAGATCGCGTACACGAACTCACCGGGCGGCACACCGAGCCCCGCACAGCCGCTCACCTCCCTCGACGGCTCCCAGCACGGCATGTTCGTGGAGACCAGGGGCACCGCAACCAAGACCAATCCCGGCTGCGCGACGGACTACTCCGTCTACACCTTCGCGACCCCCACCGAGAACGGCAGCTTCGTCATGGTGATCACCGCCGATACCGGCGTCCCCAACGCCGTCGACGCGGCGACCGCGCAGCGCATCTTCACCAGCATTCGACCCCATGAAGGGTGATTGACCTGCCGGTTTAACGTCTGGACCAGAGCTGTTGTAAGCTACTCCAGGTTCGATTCACGGGGTGTGGCGCAGCTTGGTAGCGCGCTTCGTTCGGGACGAAGAGGTCGCAGGTTCAAATCCTGTCACCCCGACTCGTGGTTGAGACGAACGGTTCCGCCCCCGGCCCGCACAGGCTGGGGGCGGAGCTGTTTGCGCTGGTTGGCCCGACGGTACGGGGTCGGCCACCACACAGCGCAGGCGATGACCGCTAGTAGCCCGGATATCAGGGCCAGCAATCCGACGATCACGAACGCTTCCATAGCTACCTCCCGAGACTGCTCGTAGGTGCACCCGGCGCCGAGGGCGGATCGCCGCCGACGGACGGCGCGGGAGGGCTGTCCGTCGGCGGGCCGTCTTCGCTGGCTCCGCTACCGCGCGCCGGGCCGCTCATCAGCCTGCTGCGGCAATGTGTCCTGCAGTGGCGTTGCGGCGTTGCCAAGGTGTTGCTGTCTGCTCCACCTCACTGTGCACCGGTGGTGAGAAGTTCCGGAAGGAGGCGCGCCGAGGACAGGACCGAATGACAGCATGGCTGTTCCGATATGTCCCGCGATGTCCCGTATGGGCGGTGAGCACACTCTTACCGCTTGCTAACTTGCCGACATCTCGACGAAACGCGAGGTCCATAGCGTATACACGCATGTCGACACGGGTGGCCACACAGGCGGATGCGGCGGGACGACCGTTGCGGGACGTGGTTTATACGACGCTGCGCGGCGAGCTGATGAACGGGGATATAAGGTTCGGCGAGCGCCTGACCGAGCCCAAGCTATCGGCTCGGTTCGGGATATCCAGGACGCCGATCCGGGAAGCGCTGACGGTGCTGTGCTCGGATGGGCTGTTGCAGCGCGAGGAGTACGGCTTCACCCCGGTGCGGCCGAGCATTCCACTGATCCGCGATCTCTATGAGTTGCGAATCACCTTGGAGCTCAGTGGAATTCAGCGGGCCATCGATAATCCGGCGGTGGTGCACGATAACGCGCTGCTCGCGGCCGAGCGGGAGGCCTGGCTGGTCTTGCGGGCGGATCCGCCCGAGCAGGAGCCCGGTTTCGTGGTCCGGGACGAGGAATTCCACGTCACCCTGCTGACGGCAGCGGGCAATGCCGAACTGGTGCGCTCGTTGAAGGCGGTGAATTCCCGTATCCGGCATGTGCGGATGTACGACTTCATGGTCAACAACCGGATCGAGACCACCATTGCCGAGCACCTGGGAATTCTGGATGCCGTACTGGCACAGGATCTTCCGCTGGCCTACCGGCTACTGCACACCCATATCGGCGAATCGCTCGATGTGGTCCTCGATCGGGTCACGCGGGCGATTGCCGCGATGTCCCTGGCAACTGAATAGGGAGATTCCGGTGGCACTGGAGTTCGATACCGTCCTGGTCGCCAATCGCGGCGAGATCGCCTGTCGGATCATGCGCACGGCCCGCGCATTGGGCCTGAAGACCGTCGCGGTCTACTCGGACGCGGACGCTGGCGCGACACATGTCGAAATAGCCGATGTCGCAATACATCTGGGGCCGAGCCCGGCCGCCGAATCCTATCTGCGCGCCGACCGGGTGATCGATGCCGCCTTGTCGACCGGCGCGGGCGCTATCCATCCAGGGTACGGATTCCTTTCGGAGAATGCGGATTTCGCTACGACCGTCACCGACGCGGGGATTGCGTTCGTCGGGCCGACTCCGGAGCAACTGCGCATCTTCGGCGATAAGCACATTGCCAGGGAAACGGCCAGATCCGTTGGGGTACCACTGATTCCGGGCAGCGGGCTGCTCGAATCGGCCGAGCACGCGGTGGCCGAGGCCGAACGCATCGGCTACCCGGTGATGCTCAAGGCGGTCGGTGGCGGCGGCGGTATCGGCATGCAGGCCTGCGGCAATGCCGATGAGTTGCGCGCTGCGTATCGGCGGGTGCAGCGGCTGGCCGCGACGAACTTCTCCTCGACCGGTGTCTTCCTGGAACGGTTCGTGGCGCGGGCCAGGCATATCGAGGTACAGCTTTTCGGTGACGGTCGCGGACGCGTGGTCAGTCTCGGCACCCGGGATTGTTCGCTGCAGCGGCGCAATCAGAAGGTGCTGGAGGAGGCGCCGGCGCCCGGGCTCCCGCCGGGGCTGTCGCAACAGCTGCTCGCGGCGTCGCGGGAGTTGGCCAGGTCGGTCGGGTACCGATCGGCGGGCACCGTCGAATTCGTCTACGACGTCGACCGCGGTGCGGCCTCGTTCCTGGAGATGAATACCCGGCTGCAGGTCGAGCATCCGGTGACCGAGGCGGTGACCGGGGTCGATCTGGTCGAGTGGATGCTGCGGCTCGCGGGCGGGGATACCGCGATGGTGGACGAACAGCCCGAGAGCGGACCGGCGATCACCGGCTGGGCGGTCGAGGCGCGGGTCTACGCCGAGGATCCTGGGCAGGATTACCGGCCCAGTGCCGGATTGATCACCTCGGCGGCCTTCCCGGATCAGACTGTTCGATCCGCGCCCGGTGTTCGGGTCGACACCTGGATCGCCACAGGAACCGAGGTCAGCCCATTCTATGATCCGCTGCTGGCCAAGGTGATCGCATCGGGGTCCAGCCGCGACGCCGCCTTCGCGCAGTTGCGCGATGCGCTGGCCGCGACGCGGATCTATGGGGTCCAAACCAATCTCGCTCAGTTGCGTGCCGTAGGCGCCGATGCCGTCGTGCTCGGGGCCGAACATGTCACGACCACGCTGGCCGATATCCGGCCCGCCGGGCAGCGCATCGATGTGCTGCGTGGCGGCACCATGACCACGATCCAGGACCATCCGGGTCGAATCGGCCTGTGGCAGGTCGGAATTCCGCCATCCGGTCCGATGGACGATCTCTCGTTCACCCTGGCCAATGCCGCCGTCGGAAACCCCTCGGGCGTACCGGCACTGGAATGCACGCTGCAGGGACCGCGGCTGCGCTTCGCCGATACCACTGTGGTGTGTGTGACCGGTGCGCAGACGCCGGTCACGGTGGATGAGCAACCGGTTGCCATGTGGGAACCGGTGACCGTCCCGGCCGGATCGGTGCTCGATATCGGCGCACCGGCCGACGCGGGATTGCGCACCTACCTCGCGGTGCGCGGCGGCATCGATGCGCCGCTGTATCACGGCAGCTCGGCCACTTTCACTCTCGGTGGTTTCGGCGGCAGCACCGGCAAAGCCGTGGTGGCGGGCGATGTTCTGGGTGTCGTCGCGAATCGGGTGGATCTCGGTGCACCGCGCGCGGTGCAGCTCGACGAGCGGCCAGAATGCACCCATGTCTGGCGACTGGCCGTCGGTATCGGCCCGCAGACCTCGCCCGCATACTTCACCGACGCGGATATGGACCAGTTCTATTCGCACCCTTGGAAAGTCGGCAGCCACGCGAATCGCACCGGCATCCGCCTGGAGGGTCCGAAACCGACCTGGTCGCGCACCGATGGCGGCGACGCCGGACTGCATCCGTCGAATCTGCACGACAATCCGTACAGCGTCGGAACATTGAACGTCTCCGGCGATACGCCGATCCTGCTCGGACCGGACGGACCGAGCCTCGGCGGCTTCGCGTGTCCGCTGACCGTGATTTCGGCGCACCGCTGGAAACTCGGCCAGCTGCGCCCCGGCGACACCGTGCACTTCGTACCCGTCGACGACGATCGCGCCACCGCGCTGCGCCGTTCGCATGCCGCCCGCGCCCGCGCCGATATCCCCGACACCACAGCGGATTTCACCGCAGCCCGGAGTCTGCTCACCGGTTCCGGCGCTTCCGCCGGTCTGGACGATCGCGGCATCCTCGGCACCGTGGCCGCGGGCGCGGATCGCCCTCGGGTCGCCTATCTGCGCGGCGGCGATGACAATATCCTGGTCGAATACGGCGAGATGGTGCTGGATCTCGGGCTGCGCATGCGGGTGCACGCACTCGCGCAGGCGCTGGCCGATACCGGACTGCCGGGCATCATCGATGTGACGCCGGGTGTGCGTTCACTACACATCCACTTCGATCCCGATGTGCTGCCGCAGTATCGGTTGCTCGGCGCCTTGACCGAGCTCGAGCTCGAATTGCCCGCCACCCACGATCTCGTGGTGCCGAGCCGCACCATCCGATTGCCGCTGTCGTTCGATGATCCGTCCATCGCCGAGGCCATCGACCGCTATCGCAGCGGTGTCCGCGATACCGCGCCGTGGCTGCCATCGAATACCGAATTCATCCGCCGCGTCAATGGACTCGATAGCGTCGAGGATGTCCGTGCCGCGCTCTTCGACGCCGAATATCTGGTGCTCGGCCTCGGCGATGTCTATCTCGGTGCGCCACTGGCGGTTCCGCTGGATCCGCGACATCGGCTGGTCACCACCAAATACAATCCGGCGCGGACCTGGACGCCATCGGATGCCGTCGGCATCGGCGGCAAATATCTCTGCGTGTACGGGATGGCGTCACCGGGCGGCTATCAGCTGATCGGCCGGACGGTGCCGATCTGGTCCAGTTATCGACAGTACGCGCCATTCGAATCCGGCACCCCGTGGCTGTTCCGGTTCTTCGACCGGATCGTCTGGGAGCCGGTGACCGCCGAACAGTTGCTCGAGCAGCGCGCGGCCGCGGCGGCGGGACGTTTCGACGCCGAGGTCGGCGAGGGTACTTTCGCACTCGCCGACCATCTGCGGATGCTCACCGAAAATGCGTCGGCCATAGCGGAATTCGAGACCGGACAAGCCATCGCGTTCGAGGCCGAAAAGCAGGCCTGGCGCGCCGCGGGAGAATTCGAGCGCAGCGTGACCGTGGCGAGTGCGCCCGAACCCGCCACCGACCCGCTGGCCGGATTGCCGCCGGATGCGACCGTCGTCACCGCGCCGATGATCGGCAATGTCTGGCGAGTGGAGATCGAGGTGGGCCAGCGAGTCGGCGCGGGTGACCAGGTGGCCATCCTGGAAGCGATGAAACTGGAACTGCCGGTGCACAGCCCGGGCACCGGCACGGTATTGAAGGTGCTGGCCACCCCCGGCGCCAAAGTAGAGCCGGGAACCCCACTAGCAGTGATCGGAGCCGCCGAATGACCTCGGGCGTCCTGGGCAATACCGAAATCCACGGCACGCCGACCGGACGGGTCGCCACCGCGTATCGGCGCATCGCCGAGGTCGATCGGCCGGAGGTGTGGATCACGCTGCGCGCGCAGGCCGATGTGGCCGCCGATGCCGCGACCGTCGAGCGCCGCGTCGCCGCTGGCGAATCCCTGCCGCTGGCAGGGGTTTTGGTCGCGGTCAAGGACAATATCGACATCGCGGGATTGCCGACCACCGCGGCCTGTCCGGAATTCGCCTACACCGCCGAGGTCACCGCGGCGGCGGTCGAGCGCTTGATCGCCGCGGGTGCCGTGGTGCTCGGCAAGACCAATCTGGATCAATTCGCGACCGGACTGGTCGGGACCCGCAGCCCGTACGGCGCGGTCCGCCATGCCGAGGATCCGGAGTTGATCTCCGGCGGATCCAGTTCCGGATCGGCGGTCGCGGTGGCATTGGGTATCGCCGATATCGGAATCGGTACCGACACAGCGGGTTCCGGACGCGTACCGGCCGCGCTGCACGCAATCGTGGGCATCAAGGCCACCCTTGGCATCATTCCGGCACACGGTGTCGTCCCGGCGTGTGCGGACTACGACGCCGTGACGGTCTTCGCCACCGATCTGGACCGCGCGGTCGCGGCCGCCGCGGTGATGGCCGGACCGGAGCCGCGGGATCCGCGCAGCCGCACTTGGCCCGCCGACGTGCCACTCGCCGCACCGCGCACACCTCGACTCGCGATCCCCCGCGCGAAGGATCTCGCGGCGCTCAGCGAGCCGTACCGAGATGCCTTCGCCCGCACGGTATCCGCGGTGACCAGCGCTGGTATGACAACCGAAGAGGTGGATATTTCCGGCATGCTCGATGCCGCGCGGCTGCTGTACGACGGCGCGATCGTCGCGGAACGCTATGCGGCCGTCGGCGCCTTCCTCGACACCGCACCGGCGAGCGCCGACCCGACCGTCACCGCGATCATCAAGGCCGCGCGGGCCACCACCGGTCCGGGCTTCGCGGCCGATCTGGACGCGCTGGCCAGAGCCAAGGCCGCGGCCGCGGTGACACTGCGGGGATTCGCGGGTCTGCTGCTGCCGACGACCACGGAGCATCCGAGTATCGCCGCGGTACAGGCGGATCCGGTCGACATCAACCGGCGGATGGGCACCTACACGAACTTCTGCAATCTGCTCGATATGGCGGCGGTGGCCGTGCCCGGTCTACCCACCGCGACCGGAGCACCGTTCGGGGTGATGGTCGTGACACCCGCCTTCGACGATCAGATCGCCATCGATATCGCCGCCCGCATCCTCGGCAACGACACCGCGCCGACACTGATCGACAGCGGTGTGGAGCTTGCCGTATTCGGCGCACATCTGCGCGGTCAGCCACTGCACTGGCAACTCGAGGAGATCGGCGCGCGCTTCACCGGGGAGATCCGCACCACCGATGCCTATCGCCTGACCGCACTGGACACCACGCCGCCGAAACCGGGACTGGTGCGCCACGGCCCCGGACTCGGCGCGCCGATCCTCGGCGAACTGTTCCGGGTATCGGCGGCGGGCCTCGGCAGCTTTCTTGCCGCGCTACCCGCGCCAATGGCGCTGACCAGCATCGAACTCTCCGACGGCGGCGCGGTCATCGGCTTCGCCTGCACCTACGACGCCGCCCGCACCGCCACTGACATAACCTCTTTCGGCGGCTGGAAGGCCTATCTGCAGAGCCAGAACTAACTCGCTACCTCACTATACGAACGTCTTACACATTTGTACTAGACAGACGTGCAACCCGTCTGTTAGACATATGTGCAAGACAAACGAGTCAGTGAGGAACAGACCATGAGCACCAACCACTCCGCCACCACCCAGCCTCGGATCCTCGTGTGCGGCGGCGGGATCGGCGGCAATGCCGTTGCCCTGCAGCTGCTGCGGGCCGGGATCCGGGCGACCGTGGTCGAGCGTGCCGCCGAGCCGCGCCCGGGCGGGCAGGCCGTCGATCTGCGCGGCCCGAGCGTCGAGGTGGCGGAGCGGATGGGGCTGATGCCCGGAATCCGCAAGTCCCAACTGGATGAGCGCGGCATGGTCTTCGTGGACAGCGAGGGCAAGGAGCTGCTGCGCATGCCCGCGGAGGTCTTCGAGGGCAAGGGGACGGTCGCCGAGATCGAGATCACCCGCGGCGATCTGAACCAGGTGCTGCTCGATCTGCTCGCCGAGGCGGGCGGAGTGGACTACCGCTATGGCGAATGGGTCACCGAGATCAGCCAGGACGACGCGGGCGCGGAGGTCACCTTCGCCTCCGGCACCACCGAGCGGTTCGACATCGTCATCGGTGCGGACGGACTGCATTCCGCGACCCGGCGCCTGGTCTTCGGACCGGAGGAGCAGTACTCCACCTACCTCGGCGGCTACATGTCCTTCTTCACGCTACCCACGCCCGCGTACGCGGAGCCGCACTGGATCGCGATGAACTCGCTGGTCGGCGCGACGGGTGTCGGACTGCGCCCGGATGCCGATCCGGCCACCTGCAAGGCGCTCGTGGTCATTCGTGATGCGGCGAATCCGGCACTGCGCCGCGATGTCGCGGCACAGCAGCAGCTCATTCGCGAGCGGCTGGCCGACGGCGGCACGATCGCGAGCACCGTCTGTGACGCCATGGCCGAGGCGAATGACTTCTACTTCGACGAACTGGCCCGCATCGACGTCCCGAACTGGTCCGAGGGCCGGGTGGTGCTGCTGGGCGACGCGGGCTACTGCGGTTCGCCGCTCACCGGGCAGGGCACCGCCATGGCGCTGGTCGGCGCCTACGTGCTGGCCGGTGAAATCGCCGCGCACGCAACCGATCCCACGCAGGCGCTGGCTCGCTACGAAGAGGTGCTGCGCCCGTTCGTGGCCACCGCCCAGGAACTGCCGCCCGGCGGCCTGCGGTCCATGACGCCGCAGTCCAAGTTCGGCATCCGCGCTGGCCTGTTCGTCAGCAAGCTGATGACCACCAAGGTCATGAAGCCGCTGATGATGAAGATGCTCACCAAGACCGAAAGCTACGACCTGCCCGATTACTCGGTTCAGACCGTCGGCTGAACGCCGCGCTTCGCCGAGACCGGCACCGTGCGCCACGGTGCCGGTCCTCGCGTTTGCCGCGACATTGTGCGGACCCGAGGCGGAGTTCCAACCGCCCGGCCGGGCCGATCCCCCTCGTGAACCGGCCCGGCCCATATCTGTGGATGGGATCTGGGCGTGCACCGAATGGTTACCTTCGGCAGCGGCGAGCGCAGGTTCGCCGGTCAGCTCCGGGAAGAGCCATCCGAAGTGGTTGCCCCCGATAAAGCTCCAGCCGGGCCGGTCACCCCTCGTGGACCGACCCGGCTGGCGCTACCCCCGTGACGCGACCTGTTACCCCTCGTGAACAGGTCGAGCCCGGTTCCCCACCCCCGGTGGTGGCTTAGTACCGCCGGTGTTGACACAAACAATGCCGCCGCGGGCTTGTTGGGCACTTAAGAAGACCTTGCAGATGAAAAACCGCAGGTAGAGGCGCTATTTACACGGGATCCCGACAAGTTTGCAGCACGTCGGCGCGAATCGGCGGATGATGGGAATGAGGGTGCAAAGGAGATTGGAGCGGCGATGGAGACCGTGATTGTCTGGGTGCTGGCCACCCTGCTTTATTGGTGGGGCCTGTTGTAGTTCCGAAGCCTGGGGCCCGTCGAATCCTGCCCCTCTATAACGAAACGGCTCCGCCTCCGACCGAAATGGTCAGGGGCGGAGCTGTTTTCGCCAACGCTCGTCAGCGACCGCGTACCGGCTGCCGCGGCTCGGGCAGGTCAGCCCTCGAGTCCGGCGCGGACACCTTCCTCGATGCGCTTGCCGAGCTCTTGGTCCACGTTCTTCCAGTACTCGAAGACACGGGACAGTACGGGCTCGCGCACGCCGCCGAGCACGTGCCCAACGATATTGGCCACCAAGCGATCCCGCTGGTCGTCGTCGAGAACCTCACGCACCAGGGTGCCCGCCTGGGTGAAGTCGCCGTCTTCGGCGTGCTCGATATACCCCGCGCGAACGGCGCTCACCCGCCCCGTCGGCTCCGCCGACTGCCGTCCCCCAGTGGTGGGGTCGAACTCCCAGATGCCGCCATCGGGCGCCTGCTCGGGGTCGGCATGCGGGCCGCCGAACGAATTAGGCGCGTAGACGGGCACCTTCGCGTCGTTGTAGTCGTAGCGCATGGCGCCCTCCTTGGAGTAGGAGTTCACCTCGGCGGCCCTGGCCCGGTTCGGCGGCAGCTGCGCGTAGTTGGTGCCGATGCGGTAGCGGTGCGCGTCCGCGTAGGCGAATACCCGGCCGAGCAGCATCTTGTCGGGCGAGAAGCCGATGCCGGGAACGACATTCGAGGGTTCGAAGGCGGCCTGCTCGATATCGACGAAGTAGTTGCCAGGATTGCGGTTCAGCGTCCACTTGCCGACCTCGATCAGCGGGTAGTCCCGATGCGACCACACCTTGGTCAGGTCGAACGGGTTGAAGCGATAGCCCTCGGCCTCGGCGACCGGCATGACCTGCACATGCAGCGTCCAGCTCGGGAACTCACCGCGCTCGATGGCCTCGTACAGATCACGGCGGTGGTAGTCGCCGTCGGCACCGGCGAGGCGGTCGGCCTCGGCCTGGGTCAGGTAGTCGATGCCCTGATCGGTCTTGAAGTGGTATTTCACCCAGAAGCGCGCACCGTCGGCATTGATCCACTGATAGGTGTGCGAGCCGTAGCCGTTCATATGCCGATAGGTCTTCGGGATGCCGCGGTCACCCATCAGCCAGGTCACCTGGTGGGCGGTCTCCGGACGCAGGGTCCAGAAGTCCCACTGCATGTTGTTGTCGCGGAGTCCGCTGCCGGGCAGGCGCTTCTGCGAACGGATGAAGTCGGGGAATTTGATCGGATCCTTGATGAAGAAGATCGGGGTGTTGTTGCCGACGAGGTCGTAGTTGCCGTCCGCGGTGTAGAACTTCACCGCGAAACCGCGCGGATCACGCCAGGTGTCCGGGCTGCCCTGCTCGCCAGCGACGGTGGAGAACCGGACCAGCGATTCGGTCCGGGCACCCGGCTGGAACAGCTCGGCCTTGGTGTAGCGGCTGACATCGTTGGTCACTACCAGCTCGCCGAAGGCGCCGGCGCCCTTGGCGTGCACGATGCGCTCCGGCACGCGCTCCCGGTTGAACTGGGCCAACTTCTCGATGAGGTAGTGGTCGTGCAGCAGGATCGGGCCCTGTGTGCCCGCGGTGAGCGATTCGTTATCGCTCTGGACCGGCGTTCCGGCATTCGTGGTTGTCGGCGTGGTCAATGCAGCCTCCTCAGCTCGTACGGCAATTCGGGCACAGTCCCCAGAAGACGACCTCTGCCTCGTCGATGACGAACCCGTTGGCGTCCTCGGGTTCCAGACAGGGGGCACTGCCCACGACACAGTCGATGTCCACGACCGTGCCGCAGCTTCGGCACACCAGATGGTGATGGTTGTCCCCGGTCCGGGTCTCGTAGCGCGCGGGCGAACCGGCCGGCTCGATGCGCCGCAGGATTCCGGCATGCACGCAGGCCCGAAGCACGTCGTAGACGGCCTGCGTGGATACCGAACCCAATTTCTCCCGGACGGCGGCGGCCACTCGATCGGCCTCCGAATGCGGACGGGCCGCGACCGCGTTCAGCACCGCGACCCGCGCGGCCGTGACCCGCAGGCCTGCCGCGCGCAGCTGTGCCTGCGGATCGGTGGCGTTGGTGTGCATGGAACCGATGGTTATCGCTTTTCTTGAATAAGTCAAGAAAATGATCTCTTAAAGATTAGGTGGCGGGCAGCCCATGGCGCGCATTTCGGCGCGCACCCGATCCGCCAGCGGAACGCCGATGCTCTCGTAGATGCCACCCGCCTCCGCCAAGGCGGTGCAGGCTTCCGATAGGTATCCGGTGTCAGCGGCGACATGCCCCAGACTGCGCAGCACATCGGCGCGGCCGTGCCGGTTGTTGATCCGATCCGCGTCGCGCAATGAGTCGACGTAGCGGCGGCGAGCGGCGTCGTAGTTCCCCAACTGCCGTTCGAGATGCCCGATCCCGCGCAGGATCTCCTCCTGAGCGAGCGCGAGATTGATCTCGATCGCGATGTCGTAGGCATCGGAAAACCGCTGGCGCGCTTCCTCGAACCTGCCCGCATTGCGTTGGACGTGCCCGAGTCCCCACAGCGACCAGACCTCGCCGTGCCGATCGCGGATATGGCAGGCGATCTCGAGTGCGTCCTCGTAGTAGCGGCGCGCGCTGTCCCAGTCCTCGGCCAGCCGGGCGACATGAGCGAGGCCGCGCAGGGCATCGCCCTCGATCTTCGGGTGGTTGATCTGACGTGCGGTGCGCAGTGCGTCGGTGTAGTTCTGCCGGGCGGTGCCGTTATCGCCGAGCCGCCGGACGACTTCGGCATGTCCCCACAGCGCCGATGCCGCGCGGGCGCGGTCGCCGGCACCGATGGCAATGGCCCATGACCTCCTGAAATGCTCCGTGGCGGCCGCGTAATTGCAGGCCAGCCGTTCGACGTGGCCGAGGCCATTGCGGGCATCGCATTCGGCGGGGGGATAGTCGATATCGCAGGCCATCCGCAGCGCCTTGGTGTAGAAACGTTCGGCGTCACCGTGATCGCCGATGCGCCAGGCGGTTTGGCCGAGTTCGCACAGCGCCTCGGCCTGACACCGTGGATCACCCACCGCCACCGCGATCCGGCGGGCCAACCGGAATCCGGTTCGGGCCGCACCATAGAAGCCGCCGATCTGATCGATCCGCCCCAGTTCCAGCAGCGCGTACGCTTCGGCGCGCTGATCGCCGATATGGCGGGCGGCCTGTAGCGCGCGGTCGTAGAGCCGATGGGCGTCCGACCACCAGCCCAGACCCCACAGTGCGGGGGCGAGCAGTCGCGCCAGTTCCGCGGTTTCGGCGGTCGGGCTCGCGGCGTCGATTATGGCGAGCAGGTTTTCGCGTTCCGCGATGAGCCATTCGTCGACCTGCGCGAATTCGGCGGAGGCGTACATATCCTCCGAGTGCGCGTGCCTATTGCCCGGCCCCAAGGGTCCCGGTCGACCCATTCGGCGGGCGATCGCCAGATTGCCCACGACCAAACACGCGACGACGACCGCGTGGTCTGATGCCGAATCCTCCTGTTCGGCATGCAATCTCGCGAACAATCGGGTCAGATCGTGCAGCCGATAGCGGCGGCCGCCGGTGCGCCGGGAGCGCGAATAGTCCAGAAAGCCCGCCTCGAACAGCTCGCGCAACAAGGCTTTTGCCTGATTGTTCGGCACGGCGGCCAGCATGGTTATGGTGTCGGCGGTGATCTCGGCACCCGGATACCAGCCGAGCACGCGCAAGGCCCTGCGTTGCAGCGGATCACGCATGCGCTGATAGGAACCCTCATAGGCGGCCAGCAGCGATTCCCCCTCGGTGGTGAACCGATCGAGAATGCCCTCGGCAGCCGATTCGCCGAGAATGTAGTGCGCCACTGGTCCGCGCGCAGGGCCGGATCCGCCTCGATCGACTCCGGCGGCACGCCGATTTCCAGTAGCAGCCGTTCGAGCACATCGGCAGGTTCGCGGGGTTCGCGGTCCACGGTGTGGCCGTGCATATCGATCCAGATGGTGCCGTCCGGATAGTGCCTGGCGAAGGCGGCCACCGCATATCTGGCCAGCACCGTTTTGCCCACTCCCGGCGGACCATCGATCACATGCACCGATGAGACCCGACCCTGCACATGGCCGACGACGCGTTCGTGCAGTTCGCTCTTCGGAATGTCGGGGTCGCTAGGTGTTTCAGCACCGCCATGGTCGGACGCATCCCGGCGGGCTTGCCGGTGCTCGGCCTCGTTCTGCCGCTGGGCCATGCCTCGTTCGGAGATCCGGCTCGACCGCATGGCCGCCTGGTCGCCGACGATCTCGTTGTACCGATCGGCGACCGCCGCCTGAGTGAAGTCATTGGCATGCCGCCACGCCGTGCGCGGGCGGCAGCCGCGCTGGCGCAACTCGATGGCCATCGGTTCGAGCAGTTGCTTATCGGTCAGTCCGAGTGCGATCAGTCGTTCCCGTAGTGCGCGGCGATCATCCGCGCCGAATCCGTTGCCATCTCGCATCGCCGAGTACCTCCGAGCGAAATTCCCCCCGGCGCGGTGACTCCCGACGCACCGCCCGCAGGCGAACCTGGCCCCCGGCGCCGGAAAATCGGGGCGACGTTGCGATATTTCCTGGGTACCAGCACTGTTTCGGCAGGTCAAGCGATGCTCGAAGCCGAAGAAATGCGCATGTCGGCTGGGATCGCGACGCACCGGATCGCATTGCCACCATGGAATGACTCGACGCGGACATTCGGTGTCGACACGAAGGAAGGGGGAACCGGCGATGTTCATCATGCTCGGTCCATTGGCCATCGGAATTCCGATCGGCGGAAGTATTGCCCTGCGCCTGGGGTACGCGATCATGGCGATGGTCGCTATGGCGATAGCGGTATTGCTGTTCATCATGGGCAGTGGTGTGGGCGCGGTGACGCCCGCACAGGATGCGCCGCTGGGGGTTCCGACGAGCAGCACCGCACCCGTCGCCTGCCAGATGTTCTGCACGCCGAGGGAGGCGCCGCGATCCGGGGAGGTGCAGTTGGGTGTGGCGAAGCGGGTCCTGCACCCGAACATTGCATTGTGATCTAGTTCACATTCGGTCACGCGGAATAAGTCGGGACGGTGGGTGGTTGATCAGCACTGTCGGCGTCCGGACAGCCCCGGGCCTCACCCCATTTGTCGCTTCGAGCGACCACTCGCCGAGAGGCGCTTGTGGGACGTCGGCACCGGAGTCGTGACGCTGGCGTGGCGTCCGTTGGCTCAGCGCCGCCAGGTGACCCCTGTTCCTGGCGGCGTTTCGCATTTCCCGGGCGGCCCGATTCGTGGTTCGCGGCGCTGTGGCCGATGATGCAGCCATGGCAACGCACGGCGATGCGCTCCAGCGCAGGCTCGGGCTCACCGATTCGGTGATCATCGGGCTCGGATCGATGGTCGGCGCTGGCATCTTCGCGGCGCTCGCTCCCGCGGCGGCAGCGGCGGGCAGTTGGCTGCTGCTCGCGTTGGCGGTTGCCGCGCTGCTCGCGTATTGCAATGCGACGTCCTCGGCGCGGCTGGCGGCGCGGTATCCCGTGTCGGGCGGCACCTATGTTTACGGACGCGAGCGCCTGGGTGCGTTCTGGGGATATCTCGCCGGGTGGGGGTTCGTCGCGGGCAAGACCGCCTCGTGTGCGGCAATGGCGCTGACGGTCGGCGGCTATGCGTGGCCGGAACATTCGCGGGTCGTCGCGATCGCGGCGGTGGTCGCGATCACCGCGATCAACTACACCGGGGTGCAGAAATCGGCGCTGGCCACCCGGCTCATCGTCGCGGCAGTGCTGTCCGTGCTCGCGGTGGTGATCGGGGTGGGACTGTTCGGAAGCCATTGCGCCGCAACGGCTCTGCCGGACCGGATCGGGCCGCGCCGGGTATTGGAGGCGGCGGGATTGCTGTTCTTCGCCTTCGCGGGATATGCCCGCATCGCCACCCTCGGCGAGGAGGTGCGCGACCCCCGGCGCACGATTCCGCGCGCCATCATGATCGCGCTCGGGCTCGCGCTCACGGTATATGCGCTGGTTGCGGTGACGACGCTGGCGGTACTCGGATCCGCGGGTCTCGCGCACGCGATCGACCCGCTGGCCAGGGTCGTCTCGACTGCCGGAGTGCCGGGTCTGGCACCGGTTATCCGGATCGGCGCGGTACTCGCGGCCGCCGGATCCCTGCTCGCACTGATTCTCGGGGTCTCGCGCACAGTGCTCGCAATGGCGCGCGACCGCCATCTGCCGGGCGCGCTGGCCGCGGTGCATCCCCGCTTCGGCATCCCGCATCGGGCGGAATTGGCGGTCGGCGCGGTGGTTGCGGCAGTGGCCGGAACCTTCGATCTGCGTGCGGCCATCGGCTTTTCATCGTTCACAGTGCTCGTGTACTACCTGATCGCCAATGTCTCGGCCGCGACATTGACCGCGGCGGAGGATCGTCCGGCACGCTGGGTGCCGATCGCCGGTGCGGCCGGATGCGTGGTCGTCGGGCTGTCATTGCCCGTCGGCTCCGTACTGGCCGGGCTCGCGGCCCTCGCCGTCGGCGGCTGTTGGTACGCCGCACGCAGTTGGTCCGCACGCGACTAAAGCGCCGCGAGGAGTTGATTCCCGGCGCCATTCGGACCGGCAGTGCCCTCGACGTGACGAAAATCGGCGGTGGCCTCACCTGAGACACGACTCAGCCCGCGCCATTCACGGCGCCCGGCTGGAACAGCGGCCGATGTCGCACGGTATGACCGCCGAAAGGGGAGCATCAGCGGGAACCCAGGGCAGGCCGAAGGGAATCGCCGTTCGGACCAGCCGTGCCCTCGGGCAGAGCGGACATCGGCCATGGTGTCACCCGAGGCGCGGCGCGCGCGATCTCGCGGCACTCGATTGTGGGAGTAGCTGAGGTCGCACTGTATGACCGCCGCAGGCGGGCGTCGGGAATGCGGTGGGGGCGGGAGGCAATCGCCAGCACATCCGCCTGTTGCACGATGTGGCAGGGGGTTGGCGCGATAGCCTCATGCGCATGGGGCGCATCTACGGATTCCTGGCCGGAATTGCGGCGGTATCGCTGGTGGCGGGGGGTGTTTTCGCGGGCGGGGCGCAGGCGCAGACGGATGCTCAGGTGACGTGTGGGATGTCGTCCGGGCGGGAGTTGGAGCGGGCGGCGCCGGAGCAGGTCGGGTTGGATTCGGAACCGCTGGCGCAGGCAATGGCATTCGCGAGTGGGCGCAATCGACTGAATGTGCAGGTCTTCCGGCACAATTGCCTGGTCGGCGAGGGCCCTACCAATGCGCAGACCGGGAATGTCGCCTGGAATATCTGGAGCGCCACCAAGAGCGTTGTTTCGCTGCTCGCCGGAATTGCGTGGGATCAGGGCAAACTGGATCTCGACGCGCCGATCGGCCAGTATCTGCCGCCGGGGCTCGGCGATGATCAGCATCGGTCGATCACCGTCGAGAATCTGCTCACCGAGACCTCCGGGATGAAGGTCGGTGTGCTCACCGAGGGCGTCACCGGGGTGATTCCGGTCGATCCGAATAGTGCGGTACAGGCGCTCGGAGTGCCACTGGACCATCCGCCGGGTGCGGTATTCAGCTACAGCCAGCGCAATGTCGATCTGCTCTCGTATGTCATCGAATTGGCCGTCGGTGAGCCGCTGCAGCAGTTCGCACAGCGTGAGCTTTTCGATCCGCTCGGCATCGAACGCGGGGACTACTACTGGGCGCGCGATCGCGCCGGGCACACCTACGGATACGCCCATCTGCTGATCCCCCCGAACGATTTCGCCAAACTCGGTCTGCTGGTGAGCAATAACGGACGCTGGGGTGCACAGCAACTCGTCTCCCAGACGTATCTGCGCAAGGCACACCAACCGTCGCCAGCGAACAAGTGCTACGGCTATCTGTTCTGGGTCGGGCCGGGATGCGCGGAGACCCCCGACTACCTGCCCGCCGATGTGTACACGATGGCCGGGCTCGGCATGCAGAACATCTTCATCGTGCCGAGTCTGGATCTGACGGTGGTGTGGACCGGCGTCTTCGGAAATGTCAGCGGCGAGGGCATTTTGGGGAGCGTGCAGGACACCGCGGAATTGCCGTACGAATTCTTCCGCCGGTTGTTCGCGGCATTCCAGGACCATCGGGTGCCCGATCCGGGTCCGTACGTGGAGCCCCCGCTGGTCTTGGATCCGAACCGATTCGTGGATACGAATATCCTGCTCGCGGTCTTCGGCGTCGGACCGGCCGCCTATCCGGGCTGCAATGTCTTCAGCTGCCTGAACTATCCGCTGTCGCCACCGTTCGCGGATACCGCACCGGGATGCGTCATTCTGGTCTGCCTCGGTCCGGATCCGCGCACGCCGGGGATCCGCTGAGTCACACGCAGTGCGATGCGTCGACCGCGCGATCGCGTAGTCCGCAGCCGAAGCAGGTCCATATACCGCGACAGCGGCCGTCGACCATGGCGCGATTCAGAGATTCCGCTGACGCACAGCGATTTCCGCGCACTTATCACGGCCCGTAACGGTCGCACGTCGAAGGCTGTTCATGCTTCCGCCTTTCACTGCAGTGCGGGTGACGGCGCGTCCGTGGTCACAGCGCGGTCCGAGATCGACTCTCGCGCTGCCGCGGCACGTCGAATATTGTTCATGATCTGATCTTTTCGACGCAGCGCGACGACGCGGGTAATCGTGCGCAGCGGCGGCGGCACTACCCGGGCGACAAGTCGGATCACCGCGGCGTAGCGGCACAGCCACTGCTCATCGCGCGCGGACCAGTCGAGGCCGAGTCGGGCGCGCACCATCGGCGGCAACACGCCGGTGTTCACCCAGACCGCGAGCGGTCCGACGATGCGCCACATGACCAGCTTCCACAGCCAGGCCGGGATCGGCGGCGGCACCGGTGGCCGCGACATTGTTTCCAGCACGTCGTCGACGCAGGGGTGGTGTTCGAGGCGCTCGTGCACGACCTGGTCGAACCATGTCTCGAAAGACGAAAGGTCCTTGGGCACGGCGCGTTCCGGGAGTCCGGCCAGTAAAGCGGTGTGCCGCCAGCCATCGTAGAGTTCGGCGCGTTGCGCTGCGGTGAGGCCGGATCCGAAACGGGTCGCGACGATTTCGGTGGCCCAGTGCGCGGTGGCGAGGACGAAGAAGTAGGCCTCGGGCTCCCAGGCGTGGTAACGCCGACCGACATGGTCGACGCCGCCGATGCGCTTGTGCATGGCCCGGATATCGCGGCCGAAGGCGGCGGCGTCGTCGCCGTAGAAGGCCAGGGCGAGGGTGGGCCAGTAGGAGCGGTCGAAGCGGCCGATCGGATCGGTTTCGAAGATGGAGTGTTCGGCCACACCCGAGCCGATTACCGGATGCGCGACCTGCAATAACAGTGCGCTCGGGGCGAGCATGATCAGCCGCCAGTCCGCGGCGAGGCGGGCGGTCAGCGAGTCCTTGTTCAGGCCGGGCAGATCGGCGTGCGCCGCGGTCGGATCGGACGCGTCGGTGAGTCCGGTCATGCCAACTCCTCAATTGGGAATCAATTGTCTCTCGAATAGACGTTAGATTCAGGAAACAAATGTGTCAAGATTGATGGATGGTTCAGGCTGCGCGCAGCTACGGCGGGGTTTCGGCGGATCAACGTCGCGCGACGCGGCGTGAGCAGCTATTGGAGGCCGCATTCGAGGTGATGGCAACCGAGGGTGCGGGCGGTCTGACGATCCGAACGGTCGCCAAGGAGGCCGGGCTGTCCACCCGGTTCGTCTACGAGAGTTTCACCGATCTCGACGATCTGATCGGAGCCGCGTTCGAACTGGCCTTCCGTCAACTGTCGAACACGGTCGGCGAGGCGGCCGCGAGTGCCGCACCGGATCGCCGGGCGACGGTCACTGCCGTGGTCGAAGCGCTGGTCGATTTCTTCCTGGCCGCACCGGCCAAGGGAAAGATCCTGTCCACCAAGGCATATGGTCATCCGGCCGTGGCCGAGCGGCGACTGGCGCGCTCGGAGGACGTCTCGCGCGCCTTCGGTGGTATCCTGTCGCGCCTGGTTCCCGATCGTGATCCGGACGACCCCGCCATCGACCTCACCGCACGGTTTCTGGTCGGCGCGTTCGGCGACACCGTCACCGCATGGATCCAGCAGGCCCTGCCCTATCCCCGCGACAAATTCGTACACGACAATGTCGAACTCTTCCTCGGCGCCATCGCCGCCTTGGAGCGGTTGTAAGGATTCACCCGCGTCGCCATCGACCATCCACCGGTTCCGGCGCTGTATTGGGCGTCGTGGATCTCGACGGTATGCGGGGGCGGGAGGTGACCCGGGATCGGCACGCGTCATGGGCGGCCGGAAACACCGTCTGACAGGCGGTTTCAGCTGAACCCGGAGGTCCCCAGTTGCGGGAAGGGTAGCGGGGGTAGCTGGTTTGGCTAACCTGGGAACTCCGACTGTGGCGGGCCTGCCGTCACGGGAAGTCGAAAGCTACTGCGTCCTCGAAGGTTTGCATGACTCGCACCACTCCGCCGCGGCCGGTCGATGTCGCGGCTGTCTTCCCTGCTCTGGCGCCGTTGGCGCGCACCGCGACCCGGCTGCACCCGCGCCCCGGAAACCCCTCGCCGCAGGACAGTTCGGTTGGCGGGCCACTGCTGTGGCCGGCGTCGAAGCCGTGGCCGCACTGCGACGACCTCCATGCGGAGTGGTACAAGGTCATGACGCTGGCGGACGCCAGGCTGGAGCGAAGGATCCTGGCCGCCACCCACGGCAGAGCAATGACCGCCGAGCAGCGGGAGACCTTCAACCGGATCAACGAGGGTATCCCGATACCCGACGACCCGATCGTGATGCTGCCAACTACGTCGTGTACCCCGACCCGGCGCGACCGAGCTGGATCACAATCGGCGATGTCTGGAACCTGATCATCCGCACCTGCCCGGAATCGCCCGACCACCCACACATCCAGCTGACGCAATAGCCAGCGAACCACAGAGCCCGCCGCGACCAGGCGGGTCGGCAGAGCCGCGAGCCCAGCCGTCCCCCAAGGGATATGACCTCCTCGCATATCGAGTGGCTACCTCGCACACGGTAGAGCTTGTGCGCGATGGTTACTGCTTATGCGGGAGATCAGCTCAGGGGGGTGAGCCAGGCGTGGTGGGTGTCGGTGCGGAGGGCGGCGGTGTGGCGTTTGCGGAGGGTTTGGGTGAGGGGGCCGGGGTGGCCGTTGGCGATGAGGCGGCCGTCTACCTCGGTGATGGGGGAGGTGCCCGATGAGGTGCCGGTGACGAAGACCTCGTCGGCGATGTAGAGCTCGGTGAGGTCGATGGTGCGCTCGACTACTGGGATGCCGTCCTCGGCGGCGAGGGTGAGGATGGTGCGGCGGTTGATGCCGTCGAGGATGTCGCAGGACACATCCGGGGTGATCAGGGCGCCATTGCGGACGAGGAAGATATTGGCGGCGCTGAGTTCACAGACGTGGCCGTTGCCGTCGAGGAAGATGCAGTCGTCGTAACCGCTGTCGATCGCATCCTGTTTGGCCAGCACCGAATTGACGTACGCGCCATTGACTTTTGCCCGCGAGGGAATCGCATTGTCCGGAATGCGCCGCCACGGACTGGATTTCAGGCGCATACCGTCCTGGGGCACGATCGGCACCGCCTCGTAGACGAAAATGCTGACCTGAATCGCGCACCCACGAACTCGGGTGCCAGGAATCGATTCGACGACATGCACTGTCGCACGGACGAATACATCCTCGGTCGGCGAATTGGCGGCGATCAGATCGATGACCGCGGTACGGAATCGCGTGAAGTCCCATTCGGCCGCGAACCGATCGATGCCGATGATCTTGCAGGATTCCTCGAGTCGCCGGAAATGGTCGTCGAGTCGAAATGCGGTGCGCGCCGATCCATCCACATGCACCGGGAACACTGTGTACACACTCAGGCCGTACAGCACCGCCGACGATGCGACAGCGACCGACGCCGCCTGCGCGTCAACGATCCGGTCCCCGAAGTACACCTGTGGATAAGGATTCACCATCGGCGCAGGCTAGCAGCCGGAACCCGGGCGGTGCGACGATATTTTCGCAGCGACCGCCCGGTGCGGGTCAGGTCTCCACGAGTCGGGCGAAACGCACCACATCGATGTAGTCACAGAACAATTCGACCTCGCCACCCAGGACGCGAGGCGGCGACATTTCGGATCGCCCGGTACTCGTCAGTCCTGCACGAACCGGACGAAACGCACCACATCGATGTAGTCACAGAACAATTCGACCTCGCCACCCAGGACGCGACGCGGCGACATTTCGGATCGCCCGGGTACTCGTCAGTCCTGCACGAACCGGGCGAAACGCACCACATCGATGTAGTCACAGAACAATTCGACCTCGCCACCCAGGACGCGACGCGGCGACATTTCGGATCGCCCGGGTACTCGTCAGTCCTGCACGAACCGGGCGAAACGCACCGCATCCATATAGTCACAGAACAGTTCGACCTTGCCGCCCGGGGCGAGGCAGCGGCGGGTTTCGGATCGCCCCGGTGCTGGTCAGTTCTCCACGAGTCGGGCGAAGCGCGCGGTATCCATGTAGTCGCGGAACAGCGTGACCTTGCCGTCGCGCACGCGAATCACATTGACGGAGGTGCGAACCCGCGCCCGCTCGGCGCCGGGCATCGTCATATCCACCTCGTTCTCCACGAAAACCACCTCGGGATCGGCAGTTTCGTACACCTGTGGATAGATCCCGTGCACCTCGATCGCCGAAATTCCGGACCAGCGCTGCGCGAGATGCGCCCGGATCTCCTCGCGCCCGACCAGCCGGTTCGGCATTCCGGGGATGACGAAGGGGATCTCGAATACCGCATCCGGTGCCATCAACTCGGCGAATGCGTCGGCATCGCGGGCAGGCAGCTCGCGGAAGATCCGTTCGACCAGCTCACGCGGACTTTCCACCGAAGTCTCGACCATGAAAACACCTTCTTCAGTTAAGCGGAACGTTGACCCCGTTTATGATCCGGAACGATCACCCCGTTTGTCAATGGTTTCGGTAAACTCGTCCCTCATGACCGGGCGCAGCAAGACAACCCACGACACCACCCTGCCGGTCGCAGCGGAATCGAGCGCCAGCGAGATCCGGCTGTGACCGATAGCGAGCAGCCGCGCCCGTTGCGCGCCGACGCGCGCCGCAATCGCGACCGGGTACTCGCCGCGGCGCAGGCGGCATTCGCCGAGGAAGGCATTTCGGTGCCGCTGGACGAAATCGCCCGCCGCGCGGGCGTCGGCGCCGGCACCGTCTATCGCCACTTCCCCACCAAGGAAGCCCTTTTCCAGGCCGCGATCGTGGATCGCGTCGAGCGCATGATCACCCACGCCCGCGACCTGGCCACCGCCCCCGACCCCGGCCGCGCCTTCTTCGAATTCCTCGACACCATGGTCACCGAAGGCGGCGTCAAACGCGACCTCGCCGACGCCGTCGGCGGCCACGACTCCCCCGGCTACCTCGCCCCGGTCCGCGACCTGAACGCCGCCATCAGCGAATTACTCACCCGCGCACAACAATCCGGTGCCGTACGAACCGACATGGACATCAACGACCTGATGCGCCTCTTGAAAGGCGGATTCATGGCCGCCCACGACACCGGCGCCACCAACGAACAACGCCACCGCACCTTCACCATCCTCTTCGACGGAATGCGCCCCCACTAACCGGACCATCCCCGCGTCCAACCCGCCAATGACGCGAAACGCCCTGTACAACAGCGCATTACGCCACCCCCAAGCTCCACTTCCCCTAACCCACCTGGACAGTTGATCACCATGCACTGATGCAGCTAAACGTCGAGAAGGCGCTGCATCAGCGCATTCTCGAGGGGTCGTTGTGTGTGAAGGGGGATCGAACTCGCCATCGTTCACATGAGCTGGGTTGAGGTGTCCCATTTGTTGGGAGTGATGACCGGGGCCGGACCGGTTGGATTCTTGGAGTCATGGACATCGACCATGCCCCCGGCCAGATGCATTCCGCCGTGGATTCGCTGCGACTGGACTTGAACCAGTTGGCATCGGACAGATCGACGATCACAACGAAACCCCGTCGCCGCCGAGAGTTCGTCCCGACCCGGCTCGCGACGCCCGCTACCGAAATCGGGTCGGCTCCGGCCGTGCGATGCCGACCGGTCGGCCTCGTGTGGTGGAGTATGGCGGGTATGGGCAGTGATCAGCATCAACATTGGGAGCAGACCTATCGGTCTCATCCCGGGATGTACGGCGACCAGCCCTCCGAAGCCGCGGTCTATGCCAGCGGCATGTTCCGCGCCGCGGGGGTGCGCGATGTTCTCGAACTGGGTGCCGGGCATGGACGTGATGCGCTTTTCCTGGCCCGATCCGGGTTCCGGGTCACCGCTACCGATTTCAGCACGGTCGGGTTGACGCAACTGCAGGCCGCTGCCGAAGCCGCCGGCGTCACCACCCGGGTGCAGGCGGTGGAACACGATGCGCGCGAACCGATCCTCTTGCCCGACAACACATTCGACGGCGTGTTCGCCCACATGCTGCTGTGCATGAACCTGTCGACCGACGACATCCTCGCGCTGACCGCCGAAATCCGCCGAGTCCTGCGACCGGGAGGAACCTTCGTCTACACCGTCCGCCATACCGGCGACGCGCACTACGGCAACGGCATCGCATACGGCGACGACATCTACGAACATGGTGGATTCGCCGTCCATTTCTTCACCCGAGCCCTGGTCGACCAGGTCGCCGAAGGATGGAACCTGGTCCAGATCCACTCTTTCGAAGAAGGCGAATTGCCCCGCCGCCTATGGCGCGTCACCCAAACCCTGCCAACGTAATCCCCACACCGACGAGCTCATCGACAGCCCATAAGGATCCAGTCCAACTCGGATCACATCGCGCGGTCCGGCCGAGACTCGCCGCGCGACCAGTGCGCCGAAAGCCCTCACCCGACAGCAAGACTCGATGTTCATGATCCGACGATGCACGCCGCCACCATGAACTGCTGCGCACGGCACGCAAGCGTTGCGATCGGAGAAGGCGAATTGCCCCGCCTGTGCGCATCACCCGAACTCGGCCAACGTAATCCCGCATGACGAGCCTCATCGACCCATGAGCTGCTGGGGACGGTACCGACGCGTTGCGATCTTCGGCGGGCCGAATACCGAACGGGCCGTTCGGATCTCGCGATCGGAACGGCCCGTTCGGTCAGAGGTCAGCGCTGGGCCAACAGAACTTCGGCGATTTGAATGGTGTTGAGGGCGGCACCCTTACGGAGGTTGTCGCCGGAGATGAACAGCGCGAGGCCGCGGCCATCGGGGACGCCCGGGTCCTGGCGGATGCGGCCGACGAGCGATTCGTCCTTGCCTGCAGCGGCCAAGGGGGTGGGCACGTCGGTGAGCTGGACGCCGGGGGCCTTGGCGAGGATTTCCTTGGCGCGCTCGACCGATATCGGTTCGGCGAATTCGGCATTCACCGACAGCGAGTGGCCGGTGAAGACCGGGACCCGCACGCAGGTGCCGCTGACCAGCAGGTCGGGCAGGCCGAGGATCTTGCGGCTCTCATTGCGCAGTTTCTGGTCTTCATCGGTTTCGAAGGAACCGTCGTCGACCAGCGAACCGGCGAGCGGGATCACGTCGAAGGCGATCGGCGCGACGTACTTGTTCGGGGCCGGGAACTGCACCGCACTGCCGTCGTGCACCAGCTTTTCGGCATCGTCGACCACGGCGCGCACCTGCGAGGCCAGCTCCTCGACACCGGCCAGGCCGCTGCCGGAAACCGCCTGGTAGCTCGAAACAACCAGGCGCTGCAGCCCGGCCACCTCGTGCAGCGGCTTGAGCACCGGCATCGCGGCCATGGTGGTGCAGTTCGGGTTGGCGATGATGCCCTTGACCAGATTGCGGGTCTGCTCCGGATTCACCTCGCTGACGACCAGCGGAACCTCGGGATCCTTGCGCCACGCCGACGAGTTATCGATCACAGTGACACCGGCCGCCGCGAAACGCGGGGCCTGCACCCGGGACATGGTGGCGCCCGCGGAGAACAGCGCGATATCCAGGCCGGTGGGATCGGCGGTCTCGGTGTCCTCGACCACGATCTCGCCGCCGCGCCACGGCAGGGTCTTACCCGCCGAGCGGGCCGAGGCGAAGAAACGCACCTCATCGGCCGGGAAGTCGCGCTCCTCCAGCAGTTTTCGCATGACGGCGCCGACCTGGCCGGTCGCGCCGACGACTCCTACCCGTACGCCCATGGCTTAACGTCCTGTTCCCGCGTGGACGACGGCGACCTCGTCGCCGCCCAGATCGAAGGCCTTGTGCAGCACCTGCACGGCCTCGTCCAGTTCGGTGTCCTTGACCAGCACCGAGATCCGGATCTCGGAGGTGGAGATGAGATCGATGTTCACACCCGCGTTCGCCAGCGCCTCACAGAACGTGGCGGTGACGCCCGGATGGCTCTTCATACCCGCGCCGACCAGCGAGACCTTGCCGATGTGGTCGTCGTAGAGCACCTGCGAGAAGCCGATCTCGTCCTGACGCTTGGTCAGCATCTCCACCGCACGCGCGCCCTCGGTCTTGGGCAGGGTGAAGGTGATATCGGTCTTGCCCGTCTCGATCTTGGAGATGTTCTGCAGGACCATATCGATATTGATCTCCGCGTCGGCGATCGCGCGGAACACCTTGGCGGCGTAACCCGGTTCGTCCGGCAGTCCGACCACGGTCACCTTGGCCTCGCTGCGGTCGTGCGCGACGCCCGTGAGGATTGCTTGCTCCAAGGGGATGTCCTCCATCGATCCATAGACGTAGGTGCCGGGCTTGTCGGTATACGACGAGCGCACATGCACCGGAACGTTGTAACGGCGCGCGTATTCCACACAGCGCAGCATGAGTACCTTCGCGCCGCAGGCCGCGAGCTCGAGCATCTCCTCATAGGAGACCTGCTCCAGCTGCTGGGCGTCGGGCACGATCCGCGGGTCGGCGGTGAAGACGCCGTCCACATCGGTGTAGATCTCGCACACGTCGGCGTGCAGCGCCGCGGCCAGCGCGACCGCGGTGGTGTCGGAACCGCCGCGGCCCAGCGTGGTGACATCGCGGCTGTCCTGGCTGACACCCTGGAATCCGGCGACCAGCACGACCAGCCCCTGGTCCAGCGCGTCGCGGACCCGGCCGGGCGTGACGTCGATGATCTTGGCGTTACCGTGCGAGCCGGTGGTGATCACACCTGCCTGCGAGCCGGTGAACGAGCGGGCCTCGGCACCGAGCGAGTGGATGGCCATGGCGACCAGCGCGTTGGAGATGCGCTCGCCGGAGGTGAGCAACATATCCATTTCGCGGGCGGGCGGCGCTGGCGCCACCTGCTGGGCCAGATCGAGCAGTTCGTCGGTGGTATCGCCCATGGCCGAGCAGACGACCACCACATCGTGGCCCTGCTTCTTCGTTTCGACGATCCGTTCAGCGACGCGCCGGATCCGCTCGGCGGTTGCCACCGAGGATCCTCCGTACTTCTGAACCACGAGAGCCACGACAGGGTCCTCCAAGATCGACAAACAGCTGCTAACAGCTCCCCAGAGTACCGGCCGAGGTCGACCTAATTTGCTGGTACCTCCCGGCCCGGCAGCGTCGAGGGGGCCTGACGCGAGTCGATCTTGATGCCGATCGCTTCCATGAGCGGGTGCGTTTTCGTGTTCTGGAACGCAGCGATCAGCCACTCGTCGTGCTCGCGAACGACGACCGTCGTCTGCACCTTCATGGCGCGGCGGGTGCGGCGCTGACGCGGCTCGAGCATCCAGCCCCGGCCGTGCACGACCGCCACATCCGGGGTGAGAAACCGCAACTGGGTGATCTCACCTTCCAGGTGGGTGTTCTTCAGGTATTTCGCGAACAGCGGGGTATGCGAATCGCGGATGGCCGCGCGTCCCTTGAAATGGGTGCCGATCCAGGTGACGTAGTCGGCGTCGGGCGTGAACACGGTCGCGTACGCCTCGGCATCGCCCGCCGCCCACGCCGCGTTCTGCCGTTCGAACAACGCGAGAATCGCGGCCTCATCGGCCTGCTGATCAACGGACATGACAACCTCCGAACCAGGTTCCGATCAGCGTAAGATCTGAACAACTCAATAACTGATCAAGTAAATAGTTGACTGAGTAAGATATTGATCGAGTGAGACGAGGATGTCAAGGGATGCCCGAACGCACGGATTTGGCGACGGCACTGACCATCGCGGCCCAGCAGAGCGCCAATGACGGCGTGATGATGCATCAAGCGGTCGCCGATCGGCTCGGCATGCACGTGACCGATCTGCGCTGCCTGAACATGCTCCGACTCGGCGGTCCCGCCACGGCCGGTGAACTCGCGACCCGCACCGGACTGACCACCGGCGCCGTCACCCGGATGATCGACCGGCTGCTGAAGGCCGGATATGTGCGGCGCGAACACGACGACAAGGACCGCCGTCGCGTCGTCATCACTGCGGTCCGGGAGCGCATCGATGAGATCGCGCCGCACTACGAGGTGCTGGCCAGGGAGTTCGGTGCCGCGATGGCTGAATACACCCCTGAGCAGCTCGAGCTCGTACTGGATGTGTTCCAGCGACTGCACGAGACCGCGGTGCGCGTCACGGCCCTGCTGCGCGACACCGAATCCGGATAACTCGACCGCCACATCCCAGGAGGACGATGGACGCCATGAAGACCACGGTGATCGAGGTGACCACGGGACGATCCGAAGTCGTATACGACCTCACCCCACAGTGTGCGTCTTTCGCGCGGGAGGCGGGCGCGGACGGACTCCTGCACATCTTCGTACCGCACGCCACGGCCGGAATCGCCATTATGGAACTCGGTGCGCGCAGCGATGACGATCTACTCGCCGCACTGCGCGAGCTGCTGCCCGCCGACGATCGCTGGCGCCACGCCCACGGTTCGCGCGGGCACGGACGCTCCCATGTGATGCCCGCGCTGATCCCGCCCTACGCCACCGTTCCGGTCATCGGCGGTGCGCTGACATTGGGCACCTGGCAGTCGATCGCGCTGGTCGATCTCAATGTCGACAATCCGGATCGGCAAGTGCGCCTGTCGTTTCTGCGCGGCTAACCGGAGCCGGGTGCGAGCCGGGCGAGTTCGGTGCGATTGGCGATCCCGAGTTTTGCGTAGACATGGGCCAGATGCGTTTTGACGGTGCCGCGGCTGATGAACAGGCGCGCGGCGATCTGCGGATTGGTCAGGCCGCAGACCGCGAGTTCGACCACGGAACGTTCGGTGGGCGTGAGGCTTTCCCAGCCTGAATCGGGACGATTGCGTCTGCCGCGCGCCTTAGTGATGTAGTCGATCGCGTCTCGCAATGACATGGCGCGGCCGCGTTCGAGGTGCTCGAGCAGCTCGGGTTCGTCGGGAATGTCGACGCGGACAACCGATCCCGTATCCGTGCGGGCTTGCTCGGCCGCGCCGAACAGCAGTCCCGCGGTCTCGAAGGAAGAGCGCCGAAGCGCCACCGCGGCCAACGCCGCCAGACTGTCCGCGCAGCCGAGCACCAGACCGTGTTCGCCTCGAATGCGTAAGGCCTCGTGGTGCATTCGCATTTCCTGCTCGGTGTCCGGAGCGAGTAGTGCCCGCTGCTCGAGCACGGCGGCGTGCACGGACGGTAGGACCGCGGTCAGCGGTGCCGCCGATAACCGGTCGAGCAGATCGGCGGCCTCGGCCTCGGCGCCCGATTCCCGCTGCGCACGTGCGAGCAACAGCTGCGTCCAGGGTGTGAGTTGATCGTCGGAGGGCCGCTCCTGCCAACGCCCTTCGCGCCGACACCAGACCATCGCATCGGCGGGTCGTCCGGAATCGAGTTCGAGCAGGGCGTGTACCCGCTCCCAGCCGGGGACGAACGGCGGCGTCTCGGCACCGTCGACGAGACGATCCAGCGGTGCGAGCGCGGCGGCCGCGGCCGCGGATCTGCCTGCCCACAGCAGGATTTCGGCGAGTGCGGCACGGGCGAGTGCGATGCGATGGAAATCGCGTAGCGGAGCCGCGGTGGTTACGGCTTTTTCGGCGAGTTCGATGGCGCGCGGCAGCACACCGGATTGGGCGGTCGCCAATGCGAGCCAGCACAGCGCGGAGGAACCGACGGCTCGATCGCCGCGCCGGAGCAGACCGGATACCGCGGGCTCGAGTTGGTCGATCGCGTCGCGGTGTTCGTCGCGCAGCAGGTGGACCAGGCCGATCAGCGCCTGGGTGGCATCGGTGACGAAGCCGTCACCGGCACGTATTGCGTCCGCGTGCACGGCTGCGGCTTCAGCATGGGCACGGTCCAGATCGAAACCGATGGCTCCGATGGCGGTGAGCGCGCGGGCCAGCAGACCGACATCGGCCAAATCGAGCTCTTCGGCTAGTTCTGCTGCGGTGCAGGCCTTTTCATAGCTGACGAATCCGGGGATGGCGGTATCCGCGACGAGCGCTTGGGCGAGCAGGACCCGCGCCTGCGTCTCGTCACGGGAGCCATTGCCTTGTACCGCAGCACGCTCCAGCAGCCGAATACCGTCGGCGGCATGGATGCCCAGATGCCACAGCCAAGCCACCGCGGCCGCCAGCCGCCGACCCGCCGTCGGATCACCGACTGCCTGGAGGTTGCTCGAAGCGGCGGGCGGGTCATCCGAATCGGCACGGTGCAAGCCCCATTCGATGGCCGCACGCAGATTGGGGTACTCGACGGTGAGTTGGGTACGCCACGCGTCCTTGTCCGAATCCAGCATCGGCGCGGCGTCTTCGACCAGTGCGAGCATGAGATCCAGGTGCAGATCACGCAATTCGGCTGTCTCGCCCGCCTCGTCGAGCCGCAGCAGCGCGTAATCGCGCACCACGCCCAGCATTCGATATCGGGCCACCGCGCCAGTGGTATCCGCGGCCACCAGCGATTTGCCGATCAAGCCGCGCAATGCGCGCAGATAGCGCCCGGCCGGAACCCCCAGCCGCTCGGCCAGACCGGTGACCGCCTGCGCGGCGAAGCCGGGCTCGAAAACCCCCAGGCACCGGAACAATTCGCGCTCATCGGCGTCTAGTAGGTCATGGCTCCACCGCATCGATGCGGTCAGCGTGGCCTGCCGGAACGGCGTGCGGCCGGTGTCGTCGTCGAGCAGTGCGAACGGATTCCGCAGCGAATCCGCCAGCTGGGCCAGCGAGAGCGTGCCCGTCCAGCCCGCGGCCAGTTCGAGAGCCAGCGGCAGTCGATCGAGCCGGTCGCACACCCGACGCGCGGCGGCCAGCGCATCCCGGCCCGGCTCCGCGCCGCCCGCGCGATCCAGAAAGAGTTCGAGCGCGTCGGCCAGATTCAGTGCCGACAACCGCTGCACCCGCTCGCCGGGCAGATCGAGCGGTACGCGACTGGTGGCGAGCACACCAACGCCGGGCCCGCGAGCCAGGATGGCCGCCAAAATCCGAGCCACCGGATCACGAAGGTGCTCACAGTTGTCCACCACCAACAACGTGGTCTTCGACCTCAATTCCTGGACCAACATCCGCACCGGATCCGCAACCATCGCGGGCCGCTCACCCGACACCGCCAGCGGCCCACCCAACTCCGCCGCCGGCCGCTCACCCGACACCGCCAGCGATCCACCCAACTCCGCCGCCGGCCGCTCACCCGACACCGCCAGCGGCCCACCCAACTCCGCCGCCGGCCGCTCACCCGACACCGCCAGCGGCCCACCCAACTCCGCCGCCGGCCGCCCACCAGACACCGCCAGCGGCCCACCCAACTCCGCCGCCGGCCGCCCACCAGACACCGCCAGCGGCCCACCCAACTCCGCCGCCGGCCGCCCACCAGACACCGCCAGCGGCCCACCCAACTCCGCCGCCGGCCGCCCACCAGACACCGCCAGCGGCCCACCCAACTCCGCCGCCGGCCGCCCACCAGACACCGCCAGCGGCCCACCCAACTCCGCCGCCGGCCGCCCACCAGACACCGCCAGCGGCCCACCCAACTCCGCCGCCGGCCGCCCACCAGACACCGCCAGCGATCCACCCAACTCCGCCGCCGGCCGCCCACCAGACACCGGCAGCGATCCACCCAACTCCGCCAGCCGCCCACCAGACACCGGCAGCGATCCACCCAACTCCGCCAGCCGCCCACTGGACTCCGGGAGCGGTTCACCCGACTCCGGCAGCGCAATACCCGTTGCTGTGAGCGGAATACCAAGCGCAGCCGCGATCGCGCGGACGACGCCGTCGGCGTCGCGCTCATCTTCCAAGCCGATCCAGCGGATGCCATCGGGCCATGTGTCGGCGAGGGCGGCGCAGGCCCGCAGGGCCAGCCGAGTCTTACCGCAGCCGCCAGGGCCGACGAGGGTCAGCGCGCGGCCGGGGGCGACTGCGGCGGTGAGCGCGGCCAGTTCCTCGGCACGGCCGACGAATGACGATAGCTCGGGCGGAAAGTGCTGGTCGGAGTCGATCATCGCGCCTCGGAGTCTGCCACCGCGGCCCGCATCAGACCACCGGGAATCGGCCACCCCGCGGCGCGAATATCGGCCAGCTGGCAGATGTTCGGCGGTGGCAGCGCCGGAAGTATTCAGTGCAGCGGCGCACCGGGCGCCACCGAAACGAAGGAACCGAAAATGCCGGACACCACCACCCGCCGCGTCGTCGCCAATATCTCGCTGTCGCTCGACGGCCGGACCAATGGCAGCGGCGGCGATTACGACATGAGCTGGATCGTGCCGCACGCGGTGACCGATGCCGCCCGCGATCAGATGGTCGCGCTGACCACCACCGCGACCACGGCCCTGCTCGGCCGGAAGAACTACGAGGGCTTCGGCGGCTACTGGCCGACCGTCGCCGCGGACGAGAATGCCGATCCACGCGATAGGGCCTTCGCTACCTGGCTCGATGCGGTGGACAAGATCGTCTTCTCGCATACGCTCCCCGACGCGGCGTGGCCGAATTCCCGTATCGCCGACGCCGATCCGGCCGCGACGGTCAAGCGCCTGCGCGCCGAATCCGGCGACGACATCGTGGTGCTGGCCTCCGGCAGCGTGATCAAGGAGCTGCTGGCGGCGGGCGAACTGGATCGGCTGATCATCACGCTGTGCCCCGAACTCGTCGGCGGAGGCGCGCGGCTGTTCGAGGACGGTATCCCCGCGACCAGCTGGTCGCTGAGCGATCTGTCCACCACCGACTCCGGTGCGATCGTCCTCGTCTACGACCGGATCGGCGCGGGCGCGCGCTGAGCACGGCCCGGCCCCGTGGCGGCACGATGCCGCCACGGGTGGGTCTCAGCTCCTGGTCAGCCAGGTGACCTGGGTGCCGTTGCCCAACTCCGCGCGCTTGGTCGGCGCGAACAGGGTCGGATCGAATTCACCTGCGAACGCAGGGGTGCCGCTACCGGCGACCACCGGATAGCTCTTGATGACGAGTTCATCGATCTCGCCGAGCAGTTGCGCGGCGAGTTTGCCACCGCCCGCGAGCCAGATGTCCTTGCCGTCCTCCTGCTTCAGGCGACGAACCAGACCGACGGGATCGCTGTCGACCAGTTCGACCGTCGGATCATCGATGCGGCCGAGGGAACTCGACACGACGTACTGCCGCATATGGGCGTACGGGCTGGTGATGCCGATGGCGGGGCCCGGGGCGTAGGTGCCCCGGCCCATCACCAAGGTGTCGAACTTCTGATTCGGAGCATCGACCGCCAGCCCGATATGCGGGCGCACATGGGTGGGCAGTGTCTCCGGGTACTCGGCTTTCAGCCAGTCCCACATGTCATCGCCGACCGGATAGAAGCTGATGTCATCGCCGGGACCCGCGATGTAGCCGTCGAGGGACATGCCGACGAAGTAGACGAGTTTTCGCATACCGATACCTCTTTCGTGCCGCTGGATGGTCAGGCTCGGGAGAACCAGGTGACCTGGGCGCCATTGCCGAAGTCCCGGCGCTGGGTCGGCGTGAACAGGGTGGGGTCGAACGCACCCGAGAAAGCGGATATGCCGCCGCCCGCGACGACCGGATAGCTCTTGACGATCATCTCGTCGAGCTCACCGAGCAGCGCCCCGGCCAGCTTGCCGCCACCGCACAGCCAGATATCGCCGCCCTCTTCGGTTTTCAACCGCCGCACCAGAGCGACCGGATCGCTCGCGACCACCTCGACCTTCGGATCGTCGATCGGTCCGAGGGTGCTCGAGATGACGTACTGCCGCATATGCGCATATGGGCTGGTGACGCCCTCGGACAGCGCGGGCTCATAGCTCGCCCGTCCCATCAGGACGGTGTCGAAGCGCTTGCTCGGTTCATCCACCGCCCGTCCGAAGTGCAGCCGCGCGGGGGTCGGCACGAAGTCCGGATACTGCTCGTTGATCCAGGTCGCCATCTCGGCGTCCGTGGGATAGAAGTCGTACTCCCCCGCCGGACCCGCGATGTAGCCGTCGAGCGATACGGCCACGTAGTAAACAAGCTTTCGCATATCAAAACCGCCTGATCCGTTGTACTCTGTACGTAGTGATTTAAAGGTAGTACTACGGATGGAGTGGTGTCAAGTGCGGACAAATCCGGAGCGACGGCAGGCGCTGCTCGACGCGGCGCTCGAGGTATTGGCCAAGGAGGGGGCGCGCGGGCTCACCTTCCGAGCGGTGGACAAGGAGGCCGCGGTGCCCGCGGGTACAGCGTCGAACTACTTCGCCAACCGCGACGACCTGCTCACCCAGGCGGGCGGCCGATTCTATGAGCGCTTGGCGCCGAGCGCGGCGACCATGGCCGAACTCACCACCGGCCCGAAGACGCGCGCGCATATCACCGACCTGATGCGGGAGTTGGTCGGCCGCATCGAGGCGTTCCGCACCGGCTACCTGGCCATGCTCGAGCTGCGCCTGGAGGCGACCCGGCGACCGGAGCTGCGTGCGGTCATGACCGAGGCGGTGCGCGCGGATCTGGATTTCAATGTGCGCAACCACCTCGATGCCGGAATGCCCGGCGACGAGAAGTCGGTGATTCTGCTCTATCTAGCACTGAACTGGCTCATCGTGGACCGGCTCACGCTGCCGGGGATCTTCACCGAGGACCACAGTCAGGAGCTGATCGAAGCCGCGGTCGATCGACTCATCGGAAGCGAGTGAAACGCCGCGTTATCCTGCGAGCCCTTGTGATGCACGTCACCACCATTCGATAATGGGGCCATGATGGCGAATGTCGGAGACCGGCTCCTCGTGCATGGACACGTTGTGGGACAGGGCGATCGCCATGGCGAAATCGTCGAAGTCCGGGGGCCCGAGGGAGCGCCGCCCTACGTGGTGCGATTCGACGACGGGCATGAATCGCTCGTCTACCCGGGCCCGGACGCGATTATCGAACCCGCGATGCCCTGAACCACGCAGCCCGAGGGCCCGCTAGCGGCGGGCCCGTTCTTTGCTGCGCGGCCACACCCGGGCCGCAATGCCCGCGATCGGCACCCGACCGACCGTCGCGATCACCGCGTTGACGTCGACAGCCGGATGCCGGTCAGCTTTCCGTCCCTGCGGACGGATACCCCGCCTGATCCGATGGCAAGTCCACTGGACCCGCCGTTTTGCCGTTTGATCGAATATGAATCGGAACACGTTCTCGCAGTTCATAATCGATCGTGATCACCCCGAGATATGCAACGGGAGCCGCCCGAGTGGTTCCGAGCACCGGAACCTCGGTTGACTTGCGAATGTGTCGCTGGGCACAATTTGCCGATGTAGTTGGGCGGGGGCGGAGGTATGGAATGCGTACAAAGACCGATATCCGTTTCGTCGTCGACGCCGATCCCGAGCAGGTAATGGATGCATTGGCCGCGGTCGAGATGCTCCCGGAGTGGTCGAACTCCTACACCGACGCGCGAGTCGCGAGCCGCGATGACGCGCTACGCCCGCGCCGGGTATTCGTCAAAGCGGAGCTGATGGGCAGCTCGGATCTACAGGTGCTGGAGTACGAATGGACCGATATCCGGTCCTCCTGGGAGGTCACCGACAGCACGCGCGGCGTCAAGGGCGGCGGCTGGTTCGAGGTCACCGAGGGCGCCGAAGGCACCGACGTCTGGTACCACGTGGAGCTCTACGTCCCGATCCCCATTCCGGGCATGCTGGTGAGCCGGACCATGCGCCGCTCGAACGAGACCGTCGTGCAGAACTTCATCGAGTTCGCCGAGGGTTTCACCGAGAACGAGAACTTCCAGGCCGTGTAGCCGGACCCTTTCGAGCAACCGGCGAGCGGTGCATCTGTCCTATTCGGATGCGAGTATGTGCACCATGATCGGTTCCAAACGGGCGCGACTTCTGCCAACGGCCGAGGATGCGTCGGTCACTCAGCTCGAGTTGTTCTTCGACCTCGTGCTCGTCTTCGCCTTCACCATGGTCACCGACCTGGCCGCACACGACACCAGCGCCAAGAACATGCTGCGCGCCGGGCTGGTACTCGCCGTCATGTGGTGGCTGTGGATCGCCTACTCCTGGCTGGGCAACGTGATACGCGCGGACGAGGGCATCGCCCGGGTCGCCATGTTCGTCGCGATGGGCGGCGGCTTCCTGGCCGCGCTCACCATTCCCGAGGCCTTCCACGATCTGTCCGGCGGATGGTTCGGGCCGCTGGTCTTCGCGATCGCGTATCTGATCGTGCGCCTGGTGCACCTGGGCATGTTCCTGCTGGCCAGCGCCGAGGATTCGCAACTGCGCAACCAGGTTCTGAAGTGGAGCCTGGGTTCGATCACCATCGGCACGTCCCTGCTCGTCATCGCCGCCATGACCACCGGAACCGTGCAGATCGTGCTGTGGATCGCGGCGATCGCCGGGGATATGGGCTGGACGCTGCTGGCGGGCGAGGACTGGCGAGTGAATTCGCCCAGCCACTTCTCCGAGCGCTACGGGCTGATCGTCATCGTGGCGCTCGGCGAATCGATCGTCTCGATCGGCATCGGCGTTGCCGGACTGCCCATTTCGTGGCCGATCGCGGTCGGATCGATGCTGGGGCTGGCGGTATCGGGTCTGCTGTGGTGGGCGTATTTCGATGTGGCGGCACTGGCGGTGGAGCACGAGTTGCAGCATGCCGAGGGCGAGCGACAGATCAAGATCGCCCGAAACTGCTACACGTTCTGGCACTTCCCGATGATCGCCGGGATCATCTTGCTCTCGCTCGGGCTGAAGAAGGTGCTCTACTACGTCGGCGACGAATCGGCGCACACCCTGCACGACGCGCTCTACGGCATCCCGCTGTTCTCGCTGTACGGCGGTGTGGTGCTGTATCTGATCGCGCTGGTCGGATTCAAGCACTACGCGACCCGCAGTGTCACGGTGCCGCGACTGGTGGCCGCGGTGGTGCTGCTCGCGCTGATTCCGGCGGCCTGCGCGCTGCCCGCGCTGGCGTCACTGGCGCTGCTGTGCGGTGTGCTGTTGGCGCTGATCGTTTGGGAGACAATGCGTTACGCGCAGCCACGCGACGAGATCAGGCACGCGACACACGGCTGAGCTGGTGCCGCACGCCGGCGTCGGGCGGCGTCGGGCCGTGGTTGGACGGCTCGACGCGCACCCCGGCGTGCACCGCGTCCCGGATCTGATCCACGTTCTCGCGGATCATGTCCGAAACCAGTTCGTCGGTGCGCGGATCGGCGAGCACCTGGAACACGATGCGAAATGTGGTGTCGGCGACGAGCCGGATGATCTCGTCGTGGAACGGGATGTAGCGGACCCGACCGGCCTGCGGATCGTTCTTGATGAGTTCGAGGATCATCTCATCCATTTCGGCGCGGTTCTCCTCCAGCGCCGCCGCGATATTGCGGGTGTAGTGGCCCGCCCGCAGCACCTGCGCGACCTCGTCCAAGATGGCGATGGTCATGGGGCGCTTGATGACATCGACGATGGTCGTCACGAACCGGTTCACCACCGCCGCGGTCACCCGCTCGCCGAGTGCCCGATCGGCCACCCGACCGACGCGGACCGCGATCACCACGATCCGCAGTAACCGGAACCCACGGAAGAACGGGCTGGTCACCGGGATCATGCCGAGCACTTCGTACCAGTAGATGAACGGGAACGTCCACGCCCAGCCCGCACGCCGCCAGCGCCAGAGGAATTCGGCGGCGAAGATCGCGCACACCGAATAGTCGATGACCACGATCACCCGGTAGGTGTGCGCGGTGACGTCGAAGAAGGTGACCCAGGTGACCAGCGCGACCGAGACGATGGCCAGCGCCAACATCACCAGATCCGACCACAGCGCGGGCGGTTTGCGTGGAAAGTCCAGCTTCGGCGCTTCGTCGAGGCCATAGCGGTTCGGCCTGGTTGGAGTTGCCACGTGAGGATCCCTTCGACGCCGAACGGTCCCGCCGACAGTAATACGCCCCGCGCCGGGCTACTTCCCAGCGCGGATGATCGCCTCGATATTGCGCTCGGCCAGCGCGGTAATGGTGAGCGACGGATTGACCGTGCCGGTGCTGCCGGGAATGGCCGCACCGTCCATCACATACAGACCGGGGTGGCCATGTACGCGGCCATTGCCGTCGGTGGCCCGGCCGAGCACCGCACCGCCCAGCGGATGCGCGGTGAACAGGGCGTTCGCGTCGTAGCCGAGTGCACCGTATTCGACCAGGGCATTGGCGCGTTCGGCGATCCGGTGGTCGACCGCGCGGGCGGCCGCCACGATATCGTCGCGGTTCTTGGTCGACCAGGACAACCCGACCGCATTGCGGGCGCGGTCGTAGCCGAAGCGCGCGCGGGCCGGATCGAGCACCATGCCCAGCGAGGCGAGTGCACCGGTCTCGAACGGAATGCCCGGGATATACCAACTTTCGAGCGTGAGCGGCACGGCGGATTCATCGAGGATCCGGCTCACGCTCGGCACGCCCTGGCCGAAACCGGCGAGCTGGCTGGCGCCGCGGGCCAGCACCACATCACCGTTGGTGCCCCAGCCGTCGCCGATGTGCTCGTTGAGGTTCGGCAGTGCACCGGTGGCCTGGGCCCGGACCAGCAGTTCCGAGGTGCCGACCGAACCGGCGCCGAGGAACAGGCGGTCGCAGGTGAGGGTGCGGGTGCAGATCACCTCGCCGGTCGGCGCGAGTTTGGTGACGGTCACCGCGTAGCGGCCGCCGGATTCCTGTGCGATGGAGTCGACGCGGTGCCCCGGATAGATCGCGGAATTGCCGGTTTCCTGGGCATAGCGCAGGTAGTTCTGGTTCAGGTCGAACTTCGCGCCATTGGAGTTGCCCAGATTGCTGCGCGCTACCGTGGCGGAAGGCCTTGTGGTGCCGGCGATTTCGCCGCGCAGGATATCCCAGTTGAAGATCGAGTCGTTGCCGAGCGGCTGGTAGCCGGCCTTGCGCACCTGCTCGTCCCACGCCCGGGAGTGCGCGAACGGCGACGCAGCGTAGAGGTCGCCCGGAATCGGACTGAGCCGCAACATCTCCCGCACGCGCGGGTAATAGACGCTTTCCATTTCGCCGTACTCGACCGTGCCGCCGAAGACGTGGTCGAAGAAGCGGCGCTCGGGTGCGACCATGGCACCGGAGAAGATCACCGAGCCGCCACCGACCGCGGCCGCCCGCCAGACGTCGATGCCCGGGTACTGGGTGCAATCGAGCACCCCGCCGAAGCTGGCGAAATGCATCGGCACCTTGGTGACGCCGGTGAAGTTGGTGCGATGCCAGAAGCCGCGGCCGTCGGGCAGATCGTCACCGGTGAAGATCTCCCGCCACGGATCGTTGGGCCAGCGCGAACCGCGCTCCAGCACGGTATTGGCGATACCGGCCTCGGCCAGGCGCAGCGCGGTGACCGCGGCGCCGAAGCCGGAGCCGATCACGATCGCGGGCGAATGCGCGGGCGGATCGGGAAGTGGCGCAAAGATTTCCGGGACCCACATGCGAAAAAGGGTGTCCCACATGGGATCTACGGCACCGGATGGGCCCGCACCCATTGCAGCACCCGCGGCACCCAACATCGCGGCCGTACCTGCTGCCTTGAAAAAGGCACGTCTGTGCACCCGGCCACCTCCCTCGTCACGCATGGCCGAGCGCAGACTACCGGGATTCCGGTGTGCTGAACAGTGCCGGCAATGATCTTGGTCGACCGAAGGGATGCGCGGGCGGCGGCCGTGGTTTTCGGGGCGAGCACCCCGAAACCGCGCGGCCTGTTCAGTCGACGAAAGGCGCCCTATCCGCCTTGCAGGTCGCACCGGGTGCGGGGAGTTGCAGGTCGACAAGATAATGCTCCTGGAGACGACCGGCGCAGTCGCTGACTACCTCGTGGCCATAGCCGCCCTCTATGACCACAAGCCTGGCGTTGACCAATTCCTGCTGGGCCCGGCGGGCGGCCGTCAGCGGGGTGACCGGATCGAATCGGTTGTTGAACAGCAGGGCCGGCTTATCCGAGCGCAGGATCCACGGACCGGTGATGCGCTGCGGATAGCCCTTGGCGGCTGCGGGCCAGGCCCCACAGGCCTGGCGCAGATACAGCCACATGGCACCGTAATGCGGCGCGGTGTTCGCGAGTTCGGTTGCCAGCGTTGGCCATTGCTCGGGTTCGTGACCGAAGCTGTTGTCCGCGCAGCTGATCGCGGTGAAGGCGTCGAGGAAGTCTTCGGTGAAACCGCCCGCGGCCAGAATCTGTTGTACGACATCGGGATCGCCCGCCGAGCCGCGCTCGAGTTCGGTGAGCAGCTCGGCCAGCGCGGGCCAGCCCTGCTTCGGGTCGTAGAGCATGGTGGCGTGAGCGGGCAGCACCTCGGTCAGGGTCACCGCGCGGGCGCGCTCACCCTGTCCGACCTCGATCGGGCCCTGACGCAGCCGGTCGAGCACGGCATCGTTGCGGGTGCGCAGTGCGGCGGCGTCGGTCTTGGCCGGGCCCGCGAAGGCACACCGCGGCTGCCCCGCTTCGGCACACAGCCGCAGGAATTCCGTGAGCACCTCCTCGGTGCCCGCCGCGGAATCGGCGATCTGGGCGCGCGAATCGTTGGTGTAGGCGTCCGGGTCGATCATCGAACCGAGTTGCAGTGCGCGGACCCGGTCGCCGAAGAGGGCGCCGTAGACCTCGCCCAGATAACTCGCGTAGGACCCGCCCTCGTAGGTCATCGTCGCGTCGCCGACCGCGCGACGCAGCAGATCCAGATCGCGGGCGGCATCGACGGTAGTGAGATGCGGCAGTAGCTCCGGACTGTTCGCCGCGCATGCGGCGGCCAGCTGACGGGCGTTGCGCGCGGCGATGCCCTCCTGTTCGGCATTGGTCGGCGGCAGCAGGAACTCGGACCAGAACCGGTGCTGCTCTTCGGCATTCGGGAAGCAGCGCACCTGCCCGCTGCGGCCGATGCCGCGCTGGTCGAAGGTGATCACATCGAATCGGCGGGCCACCTCACCGGAGAACAGCTCGCCGTGCCCGGCCCATTTGAAGCCCGAACCGCCCGGTCCGCCGACCGCGGTGAACAGGGTGCCGATGCGCCGTTCCTTTTCGGCGGCGGGCTGTTTGATGATCGCGAGGGTCAGCGTCGGGCCGCTGGGCTGGGCATAGTCGATCGGAACCGCCGCGGTGGCGCACTGGTACCTGCTCAACTCGGGGTCGGCGCACTGCGCCCAATCGAGTTTCGGGGTCGGCGCCGCATCGGCCTGTGCGACGAGTTCGGCGATCTGCGATACCGCCTCGCTCTGCCGGGTACACGCGACCAATGACGGCACCAACACGATCAGTGCCAACCCGACGATCTTCCACCCGCGCATACCGATCATCCTGCGTTGCGAACCCGGCCCACGTCGTCCTCCTTTGGGACCAATCCCGCTCCGCCGCAAGTGCGTCCGCACTAGGGGCTGCACATCTCGAGTGCCATGTACTTCCTCCACCTCAGGTCGGATTCGCCGGTCGACAAGACTATTGCCGCTCGGCCCTCGAGCCCACCACCGCGCCGCTCGGTGCTAGGCCATCAGCAATCGGACGACGGCGATGCTGCCGACCACCACGATCACCCCGCGCAGGACATTGGGCGGCATCCGCCTGCCCATCTTCGCGCCCAACTGCCCGCCGATGATCGAGCCGACGGCGATCAGCGCCGCCACCCGCCAGTCGACATGGGCGATCAGCGTGAAGATCACCGCGGAGACCGCGTTGACCAGCAGTCCGAGCACATTCTTCACGCCGTTGAGGCGCTGGATGTCGTCGTGTACGAATACCCCGAGCAGGCCGATCAGCAGCACGCCCTGCGCCGCGCCGAAATAGCCGCCGTAGATGCCGCACGCGAAGACCGCGAGGAACAGGATCAGGCCACCGTGTTCGGGTTGCGGACCGGTATCGGCCTCGCGGCGCTGTTTCACCCAGCGCGCCAGCCGCGGCTGCACCACGACCAGGATCAGCGCCGCGATGATCAGCAGCGGGACGATGGCCTTGAAGGCCGACGCGGGAAGCGTGAGCAGCAGAATCGCGCCGGTGGTGCCGCCGAGCAGGGACGCGGTGCCGAGCCGGACCAGCCTGGCGCGCTGTCCGGCGAGTTCGCGCCGGTAGCCGTGCGCGCCGCTGATTCCGCCCGGGACCAGACCGATGGTGTTCGACACATTCGCCGTGACCGGCGGGATCCCGAAAGCGAGCAGCACCGGGAAGGTAATGAGGGTGCCCGATCCCACAATGGTGTTGATGCCGCCCGCCGCGATACCCGCGCCGAAAACGGCCAGTTGCTCCAGCCAAGTCATCTGCACTACCTCTTACGTCCCGTCGGAGCCTGTGGTTGATGTCACAGGGATCCGTACCGGCGTTCACCAGCCGGTCGGAACGCTAATCGTTACGTCGGATGACCGGACGATGGGGACCGGCCTTTCATCGGCGCATTGCCGCACTGTAAACTCGCCGACATCATGCAGCGGGCACTTCTTCTCGGCCGCCGCGGCGGGGTCTGATCGGACCGGCTTCCCGTCGCGGGGTTCTGCGGCGCCGGTCGACCCCATAACTGGGATCCACCACACCCTGGAGAAATCGCATGTCCCCCGCTGACGCTTTCGTATCCGGCACGCGCACCATCACACCGCCGGCCAAGCCCGCGCCCGCCGACCAGCCCGCCTGGAACCGGCAGCAGAACTCGTCCATGCCGACCTTCCGCTACCGGCCCTTCGCCGAGGAGGTCGAGCCGATCACGCTGCCCGAGCGCACCTGGCCGGACAAGATCATCGACCGCGCCCCCGGCTGGTGCGCCGTCGACCTGCGCGATGGCAACCAGGCGCTGATCGATCCGATGAGCCCCGCCCGCAAGCGCCGCATGTTCGACCTGCTGGTGCGGATGGGCTACAAGGAGATCGAGGTCGGCTTCCCGTCGGCCAGCCAGACCGATTTCGACTTCGTCCGCGAGATCATCGAGGACGGGGCCATTCCCGAGGACGTCAGCATCCAGGTGCTGACGCAGTGTCGCGCCGAGCTGATCGAGCGCACCTTCGAGGCGTGTGCCGGTGCGGCCAATGTGATCGTCCACTTCTACAACTCGACCTCGGTGCTGCAGCGGCGTGTGGTGTTCCGCGCGGACCAGGCGGCGGTGAAGAAGATCGCGACCGATGCCGCGAAGCTGTGCCTGGAGATCGAAAAGAAGTATCCGGACACCAACTGGCGCTACGAGTACAGCCCGGAGTCCTACACCGGCACCGAGCTGTCCTACGCCAAGGAGGTCTGCGACGCGGTCACCGAGATCATCGCGCCGACCCCGGCCAAGCCGATGATCATCAACCTGCCCGCGACCGTCGAGATGGCAACCCCGAATGTGTACGCCGATTCGATCGAATGGATGAGCCGCAATCTGGCCCGCCGCGATTCGATCGTGCTGTCGCTGCACCCGCACAATGACCGCGGCACCGCGGTGGCCGCCGCCGAACTGGGTTACCAGGCCGGCGCCGATCGCATCGAGGGCTGCCTGTTCGGCAACGGTGAGCGCACCGGCAATGTCTGCCTGGTGACGCTGGGGATGAATCTGTTCTCCCGCGGCGTGGATCCGCAGATCAACTTCTCCGATATCGACGAGATCCGCCGCACCGTCGAATACTGCAACCAGCTGCCGGTGCACGAACGCCACCCGTACGGCGGCGATCTGGTCTACACCGCGTTCTCCGGATCGCACCAGGACGCGATCAACAAGGGTCTGGATGCGATGAAGGCGGCGGCCGACGCGGCCGATTCGGATGTCGACGACATCGTCTGGGAGGTGCCCTACCTGCCGATCGACCCGAAGGACGTCGGGCGCACCTACGAGGCCGTCATCCGGGTCAACTCGCAGTCCGGCAAGGGCGGCGTCGCCTACATCATGAAGACCGACCACGGGCTGGTGCTGCCGCGCCGGCTGCAGATCGAGTTCTCCCAGGCGATCCAGAAGATCACTGACGGTGAGGGCGGCGAGGTCTCGCCCAAGGAGATGTGGGACGTCTTCGCCGAGGAGTACCTGAGCCCGATCCGCCCACTGGAGCGGATGCGCCAGAAGGTCACCGCCTCGGAAACCGACGGTGGCGTCGACGCGATCGCCGCGGTGGTGAAGGTCGACGGCGTGGAGCAGGAGATCACCGGCGCGGGCAATGGACCGCTCGCCGCCTTCGTCGACGCGATCGCGACGGTCGGCTTCGATGTGCGGGTGCTGGATTACTCCGAGCACGCGATGTCGGCTGGTGATGACGCACAGGCCGCGGCGTATGTGGAATGCGCGATCGGCGACAAGGTGGTTTGGGGTGTGGGTATCGCCACGTCCATTACGACCGCGTCGCTGCGGGCTGTCGTGTCGGCGGTCAATCGGGCGCACTGAGGCGGGACCTCGCCGCGCTGAAGCGCTGGGCAACGCCGAGAATGCCAGCGGCGGAACCACTTTCCGATTTCGGCCCGGGCCTTTATTCGTAGGGCTCAGGCCGAAATCGCTGCTGGACCTGGCGTCGACAGCCTCGTGGTTACGAGGTGGTCACCACCCCACGGGTCCGAGGCGGTCGACGAAAATCCCGGTCGGCCCGTCCGCGTCGATCATCGCAAGTTCGACGATCGAGTCAGTGCCCTCGGTGACCGTCAGCTGACCGGTGTGATTGTTCATATCGGTGGCGGCGAAGGTGTGGTTGGCGACTTCTCCGGGGGTCGCGACATTGAACTTGATCTGCGGGAGAGCCTGGGCGTAGCGAACGGTGATCATGTTCAGCGCCGCTTTCGACGAGGTGTAGGCGAGTTCGTGCATTTTCGAGACGGGCTGCTCGGGATCGGTCACGACCGCGAAGGAACCGACGGCGCTGGACACCATCACCACTCGCGGATTGTCGGCCTTTTGCAGCAGGGGCAGGAACGCGTGCGTGACCCTGATCGGGCCGTAGACGTTGGTGTCGTAGACGGAATGAATTTCGTCGACCGTCGCGTCCACGGGCGCAATAACCCTCCCGGGCGCGCCTGCGTTGTTGATCAGCACATCCAGCCGGTCGGTGTGCGCGCGAACGAGTCGTACCGCGTCGGCCACCGACTCGTCCGAGGTCACATCCAGCGGCACCAGGACCACGTTCGCGCCGCCGGCGGTCAGCGTCTCGGCCGCCGCCCGTCCGCGGGCTTCGTCACGCGATCCGAGGAAGATCGCCCAACCCCGTTCCCCCAGCCGCCGGGCCGCCTCGAGTCCGAGGCCCTTGTTGGCCCCGGTGATCAGCACCGAGGTCTGTTCTGTGTTCGTCATGTCCACAAGACGCCGGGTTCCGCTCGGCTGTGACGTCATGTGAGCGCCCTCATAACCTCGTTGGGGCGCGGATTCGACGCAGGTACAGCTTGTGTTTTCGGGGGTGCGGATTGACGAGTGACGAGGTACAGCGGCCGGTCTGCCCGGGTGCGGGCGTGCTCGACGTAGCGTTGACGGTCAGCTATCCGCGTCATCCGAGTTGCGGACACTCCGAATACCCGAGAACCGGATATCGGGCATTCGCGCGAAGGCGGCACGTCGAGCCATCATCCGGCCGCCGTGTTCCAACCGCGAGCACGGCGGCCGCCGCTGCGGCGTACCCGCTGTGCCGGTCACGGCGTCAGCGAATCCGGATGCGCTGCCTGCGTATTCGCTGGAACGAGCCAGTGTCGAAACCCCCAGGCGTCTTCACCGCCCCATCCTGGAGTCTTTGCGGGTGTTTCTGCTGCTTTGCGATCGGCCCTGCCTTCCTAGGCGACCACATGCGGCCCACGCTCTGCTCACCTTTCTCGGGCGGTACCGACCGAGCTTGCGCGAGCTGCGCTCATGGAGCTGGGCTTTGTTGGGGCCGTGCTCGTTCGGGCCGGGTCCGAGCGATCCGGCACCTCGGCTGAGACCGGGGAGTACGGTGAGAACAGGATGTCCATTGGTGACGATATGTTGCCGATTCGGGCGTCCGAGTCTCGAATTCGCTGTTGGATCAGCGTTTTCGAGACACCTGCTGGCAGTGGTTAGTGGCGGCGTGTCACTCGGCGCGTCTGCTGTATACACCACGGGGCGGGGGCATGAACCCCGTGCTAGCGTTGATTCGCATTCAAGCGCCGAGCTCTCTGCTCGAATTCCGAGCAGATGGGGGAACAGTGACAACTAACGACCACAACCCGACTTCTCCGCCCTGGCTGCAGAGTCATTCGGTGGATACGGCCGAGGTCACCACCGACTCCTCGGGTCAGCACGCGGCGCAGGACGAGGCGGCCGAATCCGCAACCGTCGACGCGGCACCCGAGCACGCAGGCGACGAACACGAGACCGCCGAGGCCACCGACCAGCACGAGTCCTTGCAGCCCGACGAGCCCGCACAGCCGGAGCCCGGGCAGTTCGCCGCATACCCCGCGGGGCCGATGGATCAGACCACGACCTACCCGCAGGCCGGAATGCCGCAGCAGTACGGACCGCCCGACGGCTTCGCGCCGCCCGGTGCGCCGGAGCCGTACGGGCCTTACAGCACTAGCCAATTCGCGCAGCCGGGTCCTGGACACAGTGGTAGCCACCCGGTGCAGCCCGAGCCGTCCTATGGTGAGTTCCGGCAGGAGATCGGGCCCGACGGGCTGGTCCGGCGGGTGCCGCAGGACGGTCAGGGCGATCCGCATGGTCAGGGTGATCCGCAGAGCGGGCCGATCTACAGTTGGGCGCCGCCACCACCGGTGCAGCAGCCGCCGATGTATCAGCAACCGCATATGGGGCAACCGCATATCGGGCAACCGCCCATGGGGCAACCTCCGATGGGGCAACCACCCATGGGTCAGCCGCACGCCGGGCAGCTGCCCTATGCGGAACAGGGCCCACCGGGCTATGTGGATCAGGGGCCGAATACCGGTCAGATGCCGTATGCCGAGCAGGGACCGCCACCCGGATGGCAAGGCGGACCGCCGAATCCGTATCAGCAGCAGCCGTTCCAGCCGCAGCATGTGCCGCAACCTGGGCAGCCAGGGCATTCGGTCAATGATCTGAACCTGCTCAAGCGGGCCAGGAAGGCGCCGCGCAGTGGCTGGCGCCGGGCCGTGCACAAGGCCTCCGGCGGCATGATCAATCCGGGTGAGTCCGCGGCGGATATCGTCTACCGCGATCTCGTCGACCGGGTGAATCAGCCGGTGCGCGGGGACTATCGGATCGCGATCCTCTCGCTCAAGGGTGGTGTCGGCAAGACCACGACCACGGTCGGGCTCGGATCGACGTTCTCCTCGTTGCGCGGCGACCGGGTCATCGCGATCGACGCCAATCCCGACCTCGGCACACTCGCGCACCGGGTGCCGCGGCAGACCCGCTCCACCGTGCGCAACCTGCTCGAGGACCACCACATCACCAGGTACTCCGATGTCCGGGCGCATACCTCCCAGGCACCGAGCCGCCTGGAAGTGCTTGCCAGTGAACAGGATCCAGCGGTTTCCGAGGCCTTCAGCGAGGCCGACTACCGCCAAGCCATCGGCATCCTGCAGTCGTTCTACAACATCATCCTCACCGACTGCGGCACCGGCCTGATGCACTCGGCAATGGCCGGTGTACTGGATATGGCCAGCTCGCTGGTGCTGGTGACCTCGCCAGCCATCGACGGCGCCCGCAGCGCCTCCGCCACCCTGGACTGGCTCGACCACCACGGCTACGGCAAGTTGGTCGAACGAACCGTTGTGGTGGTCAACGCCTCTCGCCGCGGCGCCTCCACCGTCGACCTGGACCAGCTACGCAAACTCTTCCTCGACCGCACCCGAGCAGTCCAGGTGGTCCCCTTCGACGACCACCTCGCCGAGGGCGCCGAAATCGACCTCGAACTGGTCAGCAAACCGACCCGCCGAGCCCTCCTCGAACTAGCCGCGATGGTCGCCGACGACTTCAGCTACATCGGCTCCCAGCAATACCGCCCAACCCCACCCCGCCACCACTAACCCCTCGAACCACGCCGCTACCCCCTGGTTCCGGCACTGGCGCATAACATTTGGCTACCTCGCATAGAGCGCACACTGTGCGAGATAGTCAGCCGCTGTGCGACAGAGGTTGTTGGCACCGACAGGGCCATGCCGCTGCGGATGGTCGCGAGGCCAGCGTCAGCAGCGAGTGCTCGCTTGATGGGTGGCGATGCCGGAAGGGTCCACGACGATCACTCGGTTGCCAATTGATTTGCGGCAATGGCCTTTTGGCGCCAACCGGGAGGGACAAGAACGTACGAGCGACCGCTCGACCACGGCCACTCGGCTACCACCTACTGCGCGGCAGTAGCCGTTTGCCACCAACTAGAACCATGCCCCCAAGAAACAACCTGGACGGGCGATCTCCATGCGGTGATGCAGGTAAACGTCGAGAGCGATGCTGCTTCAGCGCATCTCGATGGAGTGGGAGGCTTGGGGGTGGGGGGCGGTGGTCGCTATTCGGCTGTTACCTGGTGGGCGGCGGTTTGGAAGGCTTTTAGGACTGTGGCTATGGCGGGGCGGGTGGAGGTGTGGGGGCGGGTGGCCAGTTCGTAGAGGCGGGCGGCGCGGACGCCGGACAGGCGTAGGACTGCGAGGTTGGGGTGGGTTACGGCCCAGCGGGGCATGAGGGCTACGCCGTAGTCGGCGGCGACCAGGGTTTCGATGACGCGGAAGTCGTTGAGGCGCTGGGCGATACGGGGTTGGACGCCGGTCATGGTGGCGATGGAGCGCAGGACGTCGTCGACCGGGAAGCCGCCGCGGACGCTGAGCCAGGTTTCCTCTGCGAGTTCGGCGGGCGTCACCTCGGCGCGGCCCGCGAGCGGATGTTCAAGTGCGACAACGACATCGGTGGGTTCGCGCATGATGGTGGTGGTGCTGACGCGTGGGCCCGCGATACCGGGTGAGCGTTCGTCGCGGTGGGTGAGGACGATGTCGTAGTCGGCGAGCAGGCGCGGCACTTCGCTCGGCGGAACATCTTCGTCGCGGGCGATGACCTCGACGCCACCGTCGGCGAGGGCGGGCAGCACTCGCGGCAGCAGTAGTGCGGCGCCGGAGGGAAACAGCGCGACCCGGACGCGACCGCGGGCAGAGCCGCGATAGTGGGCCATCTCGGCCACGGCGCGGTCCATTGCGGCGAGCACCTCGTCGGCGCGGACGACGAGGGCGTGCCCCGCATCGGTGAGGCGCACCCGCCGACCATCGGGCTCGAGCAAGGCGACACCCGCCTCCTTACCGAGCACCTTGAGCTGCTGCGACACCGCAGACGGCGTCATCGAAAGAGCCTCGGCGACAGCCGCGATCGTCCCGCGATCCGCGAATTCGCGCAGCACACGCAGCCGCTCAACCGCCATCGGCGGCCCAAAACGCACGTTCTCCGACACCGCGGCACGCACCGCTCCTGCGGCCGGAAGTGACGCTGCCGTCTCTGATGTTCCAGCGCGTGATGCCGACGCTCGGCCCGCCGACCCCACACCCAATGGCGGCGACCCTGCACCCGATGCAGACAGCGAAGCAGAAGGTGAAGACGACACCTCGGCTGAGGGCGACGCTGTTCCCGATGGAGGCACTGCACCCGATGCAGACAGCGAAACCGAAGGTGAAGACAACACCTCGGCTGAGGGCGACGCTGTTCCCGATGGAGGCACTGCACCCGATGCAGACAGCGAAACCGAAGGCGAAGACAACACCTCGGCTGATGCCAGCACCGCATCCGATGCCGACGCTATGCACGTAGGCGACGCTGAGGCCGATATCGAAGCGGTTGCAAATGCCGCCGCCACAGCTGGCGGCGACACCGTGACCCGGGGCGCGGTTGCGGCCGATGGCGAGGCGATCGCCGGTGTCGACGCGCTGGTCTGAGACGTAGCTGGGGCCGGTGCCGACATCACACACGACGGCGGCCCTGTGCCCGACGGAGACGCTGCGCGTGAAGACGACCCCGCGTCCGACGGCGACAGCGCCAGAGTGGGGGCGGGCGAGGGCGACCCTATGCCGGACTGCGACACAGCATCTGAGGAGGGCGCCACAATGCCCGAGGGCGACGCAGCAGGCGATGACGCACTGGTCTGGGGCGTGGCTGGGACCGACGCAGCAGCCGATGGAGACACTGCGGCCGTCGGCGCGTCCGATGCCGACGCTATGGCCGACGGCGAGAACGCGACCGATGCTGACGGCGACGCTTTGCCCGATGCTGACCCCGCTGCATCCGACGACGATGTGCGCGACAGCGACACTGCGGCCGAGGGCAATGCGGCGGCGGATGCTGATGCCGTGGCCTGGGGGGTCGCCGGTGGTGCGGCGGTTGTAGGGCCGGTGGTCTCGTGCGCCGGTCGCGGGGTGGGCGGGTGATGCGGGTTAGCGACCATTAAGTGATGCTACATTGATAGTGCATATTTATTCGATTGTTCTTATTTGTTTTATTACTCACGATAAAGAACGTGACGAATCGTGATCGACTGCTCGGGCTTGCTGTTGTGGTGCTCTGGGGGCTGAACTTCATTGCCATTCGGGTGGGGCTGGACCACTTTCCGCCCTTCTTTTTCGCTGCGCTGCGGTTCGTGGTGATCGCGGTGCCGGTGGTGATGTTCGTTCCGCGCCCGGAAGTGCCGCTGCGGTGGTTTCTGCTGTACGGCATCGGATTCGGGATTCTGCAGTTCGCGTTCCTGTTCACGGCGATGCGGGCGGGGATGCCGACCGGGTTGTCCTCGCTGGTGCTGCAATCCTCGGCGCCGTTCACGGTTGTGCTGGGTGCGCTGTTGCTCCGGGAGCGGTTGCGGGGGACGCAGTTGTTCGGCATTGCCGTCGCGGTGGCGGGCATCGTGGTGATCGGGGTCGATCGGGCACAGCACGCCGCACTGCTGCCGGTGGTGCTGACACTGGCGGGCGGGCTCGGGTGGGCCTTCGGCAATATCGGGTCCCGGCTGGCCACCGCATCAGGCGGCGTCAACCCGCTGCACCTCACGCTGTGGATGACGGTCGTGCCGCCGATCCCGCTGTTCGCATTGTCCGCACTCACCGAGGGACCGACCACCGGCCTGCGCGCATTGACCGACGCCACCTCGCCCAGCGGCTGGCACGCACTGCTCGGCCTCGCGTATATCGTCGCGCTCGGCACCATCGCGGGCTCCGGTCTGTGGACCTACCTGATGAGCCGCTACCCGGCCAGCACTGTCGCGCCGATATCCCTGCTCGTCCCGGTGGTCGGCATCCTCGCCGCCTGGGCCGCATTCGGTGAGGACCCGACCCCGCTGTCGCTGCTCGGCGGAGCCATCGTGATCGCTGGCGCGTTCGCGGCAACGAAGGCCGGTCGCCGCGATGAGCCCGCGGCAGCGGAATCGGTTGCAACCGTCCCGGAAGCGGAGTCATCGGATCGCCCCCTCGGTAGGCAGCCCCAATTTGTCGAGGCCTGACCCACCAGCGACAACGGACCCGGCCATCACGCCCGGGTCCGTTCCGCTTGCCGATGCAACCACGGCACCCTCGAGCGGCGCACCGCGATGAGCGCCGTGCAAATGCGATCTGTCGCGGCGGTCTCGCCGAAATAGCCACCGAAGGAACCGAATTCGGACACCGACGCGGCGTCAGCATACGGTGGCGGGATGCGCAACAGCGCGCGATCACCTGGCGACGGGATTGCCGCGCTTCGTCACACCAGGGCGAACCGGTTGCGCCGACCAACACCCGACACAGCCTGCGACAACCTCGCCGCCAAGCGAACTACCTGGCGCTTCTGCCAGACCCGGCAGCCCCGGCCACCGAGAAGGCGTCAGCCTTATCGCGGCGGAGACGCGCAGCAGCGCGCCACCTGGCGACAGGATTGCCCCGCGCTTCGTCACACCAGAGCGAACCGGGTGCGCCGAGCCATCGCCATAGCAGGAGTGGCAGGCAGCGCACACCATTAGCCCCGCAACAGCGTTGCCACATCTCGTCACCACAGGACGAACCGGGTGCACCGAACCGTCGGCATGGTCGCGGCGGCGATGGAGGACGAGACACCGCCATCACCCCGCAACAGCATTGCCACATCTCGTCACCACAGGACGAACCGGGTGCACCGAACCGTCGGCATAGTCGCGGCGGCGATGGAGGACGAGACACCGCCATCACCCCGCAACAGCATTGCCACATCTCGTCACCACAGGACGAACCGGGTGCACCGAACCGTCGCCATGGTCGCGGCGGCGATGGAGGACGAGACACCGCCATCACCCCGCAACAGCGTTGCCGCGTCTCGTCACGCCAGAACGAACCGGCTGCACCCTCGACACAGCCTGCGATAAGCAGGCAGCTTCCGCTGCGAGCGAGCTACCTGGCGCTTCCTCCGAACCACGGCAGCAGCGACCGCCGCAACGCCCCGACCTGCGAAGGTTGCGTACAACCTCGGTTCAAGGAAGTAACTCGGGCCGCTCGCACAGCCCGGTAATGTCTGCCCCGCTGTATTCGCGAGCCGGTTGAAAGTAAGACCGATCGGGGGTTCGGGTGGCGGCGTAAGGGGTGGGTCGGGGTGCCCGCCAGTTGTCGCTTTACAGTGTTTGCGGCGGTAGAGGTCAAGTCCCGAGGCTAGGCACAAAGAAGCGCATGGCAGATCAACAGTGGGCGGTTTCGCGGCGAGCAATGCTGCGCGGGACGGTCGCGATGGGGGTAGCGACGGCGGGGGCACTGACGGCCGGTGCGCTGACACCGGTGCCTGCCGCGGGCAGTCCCGGCGGCAGGCGGGTCGCGGTACTCGGCGGTGGGGTCGCGGGTTTGACCGCGGCGCACGAATTGGCCGAGCGTGGATTCCAGGTCACCGTGTACGAGAGACGTGCGCTCGGCGGCAAGGCGCGCAGCATTCCGGTGCCGGGCACCGGGTCTGGGGGACGGCCGGACTTGCCCGGTGAGCACGGCTTCCGATTCTTTCCCGGCTTCTACCAACACATTCCGGATACGATGCGGCGAATTCCGTTCGCGGGCAATCCGAATGGCGTCTGGAACAATCTGATCGGCGTGCCCGAGGCACGTTTCGCGCGACGCGACGGCGACGATTTCCGGCTGCCGCTCGGCCCGAAGGCCCGCACGAGTTTCACTCCGGAGTCGTTCCGCGAAACCGTGGGCGCGACGATTTCGACGGCGCTGAAAATGCCCGCCGATGAGGGTGCCTACTTCGCCGACCGGCTACTGGTCTTCAACTCCAGTTGCGATGCCCGCCGCTACGGCCAGTGGGAATACACGTCGTGGCGTGATTTTGTCGGCGGGCACGAGCGCTCCCACGAATTCCGCGCACTGCTCTCGCGCACGCTGACCAGCATCATGGTGGCCGCGAAGGAGGATGTCGCCAGCGTCCGGACCATCGGCACTATGGGCGAACAGTTCCTTGGCAACCCCTTCGAAATCGGCAACGACGGCGCATTGGACCGGGTATTGAACGGCCCGACCAATTCGGTCTGGATCGATCCGTGGGTGCAGCGGTTGCGTGAACTCGGCGTGCAATTCGCGCTCGGCACCGAGGTGCGCGGGCTGGACGTGCGCGATCGGCGCATCGCCGCGGCCCGCGTCGTCGACGAGACCGGTACCACACGCGGTGTCGACGCCGACTATTTCGTGGTGGCGCTGCCCGCTGAACAGGCCCGCGCACTGTGGTCGCCCGACGTCCTCGCGGTGCGTCCGGAACTGGCCGCGATGGATCGGCTGTTCGTCGACTGGATGAACGGCATCCAGTTCTATCTGCGCAGGCCGATGGACATTTCGCGCGGTCATACCGCCTATATCGATGCGCCGTGGTCGCTCACCTCGATCACCCAGAATCAGCTCTGGACGCGCAAACTCACCGAATTCGGCGACGGCACCGTGCAGGACTGTCTTTCGGTCGATATCTCCGACTGGAACACCCCCGGAATGCTCTACGGCAAACCCGCCAAGGAATGCACGCACGAGGAGATCGCCCGCGAGGTATGGGCCCAGCTCACCGCGCATCTCAATGATCGCGGTGAGCTGCTGCGCGATAACGATCTGCACTCCTGGTTCCTCGATACGGGCATCAGCTGGCAGGAATCCCAGCGGCGCAATGCCAATGCCGACCCGCTGCTGATCAATACCGCCGGTTCCTGGGATTGCCGACCGGAGCCCCACGGCGCGCTCGAAAACCTGTTCCTGGCAGGCGATTACGTGCGCACCAATGTCGACCTCGCGACCATGGAGGGCGCCAACGAATCCGCGCGCGACGCGGTCAACGCCATTCTCGAGGTATCCGGCTCGAATGCCGAACGCTGCCGCAAGTTCACCCTCTACCGGGTCCCTGAGTTGGAACCACTGCGCCGCATCGATGCAGACCGCTACGCGGCAGGTCAGCCGAACCTGTTCGACGTGCGTCTCTAACCCCTGGACTCGCCGCGCAGATCCCCCTAGAGTGCCAACGTAATCACTGATTTCGTGAGCACATGGGTAACTCGTCGGGTACGCCCAAGAGTCGTTCGGCACACATCCGGCGGCCCGGAACGAGAGTCGCCACGTGGTCGACGACCGGCAAAAGTTCCGGGGAGGCGGGGGAGCATGGGCGAAATCACGGGCACTACTGAGATCACTGATCCGGCCGATCTGCGGCAGCTGCTCGGGGCGGTGATGCCGCGAGCGGCGACCAAGGAGCGCGTCGCACTGCATCCGCGCGACCGCGAGTGGATCGCCGCCACCCCGTTCATCGCCCTGAGCACTAGTGATGCCGCGGGCAACTGCGATACCTCGCCGAAGGGCGATCCGCCCGGATTCGTCAAGGTGCTCGACGACACCACCATCGCCATTCCGGAACGCCCCGGCAACCGCAGGGCCGACGGCTATCTGAATATCCTCAGCAATCCGCACGTCGGCCTGCTGTTCGTGATTCCGGGCCGCCGCGAGACGCTGCGCATCAACGGCCGGGCTCGGCTGGTCCGTGACGCCGCGTACTTCGATGACATGGTGGTGCAGGGCCACCGCCCGATCCTGGCCATCGAGGTCGATATCGAGCAGATCTTCTTCCACTGCGCGAAGGCGTTCATCCGCAGTCACCTGTGGGAACCGGAGCTGTGGCCGCAGGACAACCTGCCCAGTGCGGCATGCCTGGTCAAGGAGGTCCAGACCAATGTGACGGAGTCGGTGGAGGAACTGGAGCGCTACTACTCGCCGGAGAATTACAACGCCAAGCTGTACCGAGAGTGAGCGCCGTCACTACCGGTCGGCGAGCGGCCCGCAGCGAGTGCGTCGGCGAGCAGAACACATAGACTCGCGGCGTGGCAGACATAACGGTGCGCGGGCGGCTCGCCCTGCGGGCAGCGGCGGCGGCGTCGTGGGCCTCGCAGAAGGCGGGACGCGGCAAGGGATCGATGATCGGCGGGCTCATCGCGCTGCAGATCGATAAGACGATCATGGATCAGCTCGGCCGCGGGCGGCGCACCGTGCTGGTGACCGGCACCAATGGCAAGTCGACCACCACCAGGATGACGACCGCCGCACTGAGCACACTCGGCAAGGTCGCCACCCAGGCCGACGGCGCGAATATGGACGCGGGCATCGTGGCCGCGCTGAGCGCACACCGCGGCACGCCGTTGGCCGCGATCGAGGTGGACGAACTGCATCTGCCGCATGTCACCGATTCGCTGAACCCGTCGGTGGTGGTCCTGCTGAACCTCAGCCGCGACCAGCTGGACCGGGTCGGCGAGATCAATATGATCGAGCGCAGGCTGCGCACGGGGCTGGCGCGGCATCCGCAGACCGTGGTGATCGCCAACTGTGACGATGTCCTGGTCACCTCCATTGCCTACGACCATCCGAATGTCGTGTGGGTCGCGGCGGGCAGCGGCTGGTCGATGGATGCGACGAGCTGTCCGCGCAGTGGCGAGCCGATCGTCTGGGAGGGTGCGCACTGGCGTAGCACCGGCACGGATTTCGAACGGCCCGAACCGAATTGGTGGCTCGATGGCGATGAGCTGGTCGGGCCCAACGGTATCCGACTGCCACTGAAGTTGGCGCTGCCCGGGCGGGCCAATAAGGGCAATGCCGCACAGGCGGTCGCCGCGGCGGTCGCACTCGGTGCGGATCCGGCGGCGGCGGCGACCGCGGCGGGTACGGTGCGCGAGATCGCGGGCCGATACCGGACCGTGCAGGTCGGCGAGCATGCCGCCCGGCTGCTGCTGGCGAAGAATCCGGCGGGCTGGCAGGAGGCGCTGTCGATGATCGAGCCCGATTCGGCCGGTCTGGTGATCGCGGTCAACGGGCAGGTGCCCGATGGCGAGGATCTGTCCTGGCTGTGGGATGTCCGGTTCGAGCATTTCGAGGGCGTGCAGGTGGTGGCCGCGGGTGAGCGGGCCACCGATCTCGCGGTGCGCCTCACCTATGCCGGAGTCGAGCACACCACGGTGCCGGATCCGTTGCGCGCCATCGCATCCTGTCCGGCGGGACGGGTCGAGGTGCTGGCGAACTACACCGCGTTCCGCGATCTCAACCGCGATCTGGAGGAGCAAGTATGAGCGCATCGCGCAGCGATTCCGGCCGGGTGACGGGCGGGACCGAATCGACCGTGCGTATCGGCTTGGTGTTGCCCGATGTGATGGGCACCTACGGCGATGGCGGCAATGCGTTGGTCTTGCGGCAGCGGCTGCGCATGCGCGGCCACGACGCGGAGATCGTCGAAATCACCCTCGCCGATCCGGTTCCCGAATCACTGGACATCTACACCCTTGGCGGAGCGGAGGATTCGGCGCAGCGGCTGGCCACCCGGCATCTGCAGCGCCATCCCGGCCTCCAGCGGGCCGCCGCGAAAGGCGCTCCGGTACTTGCCATCTGCGCCGCCATCCAGGTGCTCGGCCACTGGTACGAGACCTCCTCCGGCGAGCGCGTCGACGGCGTCGGCCTCATCGACGTCACCACCTCCCCGCAGGCGAAGCGCGCAATCGGCGAGGTGACCACCACCCCGCTGCTCCCCGGCCTCACCGCCGCCCTCACCGGATTCGAAAACCACCGCGGCGGAACCAAACTCGGCGGTGACGCGACCGGGCTCGCGCACGTCACCCGCGGCGTGGGCAATGGTGTCGGCGACGGCCTCGAAGGTGTGGTCCAGGGCTCCACCATCGGCACCTACATGCACGGTCCAGCCTTGGCCCGCAACCCCGAACTCGCCGATCTGCTTCTGTGTCGCGTACTGGGTGTCGACGAACTCCCGCCCCTGCACCTGCCAGAGGTCGACCAACTGCGCCGCGAACGCCTGCGCGCCTGATCGCCGATGCGGGGCCGATCGTGAGTGATCGCCCGCGCGCGCAGCGGGATAGCCTGCGTGACAGGGTGGTCGCGCGGTGTGCTATGGGTGCAACACAACGCACGTTTCGCCTAGGGCTTCAGCGGATTACCGAGTAATGCGCGATACGCTCCCGCTATGGCGACGATCACATCAGCGAGATCGGATCGGCTCGAGGAGCATTCGGCACCGGAGGACTACCAACCGTCCGTGGTGACCCGACTACGGGCATGGCGGCCGCGTCCGCTACATGCCTCGGCGATAGTCACCGGCATCGTCGCACTGACGTCATTCGAAATGTCGTTTGCCGCATTGCACGACCTATCGGTACGAAACCTGGTGGCTCCGGCGCTCGCCGCGAATGTGCCGATCGCCATCGACGGACTGGTCATCGGTTCGATCATCGCCACCGCCACCTTCCGACGGGGAAGTTCGGCATGGTGGTACGCGACCGGACTGTTCGTTGTCTGGACGCTGGTTTCAGTTGCCGGAAATATCGAGTACGCGCGCGAAATCGGGGGTAGCCCCGTGTCTTTGTCGCTGTACGCGGGCATGCCGCTGACGATGCTGTTCGCGGTGCACCTCACCCTGATGCTGTTCGGGCGAGGACGCGAGCGCATCCGCGCCGCGAATCCCGCCCCAGTGCCGCAGAAGGATCGCGATCCAGCACCGCACGAGGAGTACGCCCGAGCGCCGCAACAGGATCACAACCGAGCGCCGCAACAGAACCACACCCGAGCACCAGAACAGAACCACACCCGAGCACCACAACAGAACCACGCCCAAGCGCCGCAAAAGGATCACGCCCAAGCGCCGCAAAAGGATCACACCCGAGCACCGCAACAGATCCACCCCCAAGCGCCGCTGCCGGATGAAGCCGTAGCGGCGAAAGAGGATTGGGGCCCAGCCGCAAAAGAGGATTGGGACCCAGCGGCGGAGGAAGAGGATTGGGCCTCAGGGGCGGAGGAAGAGGATTGGGCCTCAGCGGCGGAAGAAGATTGGGACACCCAGGACGATTCGGACTCGACACCGCCGCCCGAGCGCGTCGTGCCGACGCGGATTCCCGTGATCCTGGAGAATACCGATCCGCTGCCCGTCGCTCCCAAGATGATGCTGACCAGTGCACTGTCCGGGACCGACTTCTCGGGGGCGCCGCGAATCATTGCGACGTTCGCGACCGCCGGACCGAACGGCCAGACAAAGATCGACCCCTTCTAGAACGGGTGAGAGCGGACCGCTCGTCTGGGCGGTAAGCCGCGCCTGAGGTGCTCACCCTGCTCGAACTGCTTCAGCCACAATCGGACACGTCGATGGAGAAACGATGGCTTTCAACGTTTGGCAAGACCAGGGCATAGATCAGTTCCGGGAGATCGCGGGCCGACTCGCGTCGGTGATCCAGAGCGGTATCGATCGATCGGGCGCCTTGAACCAGTTCGCCGAATCGGTCAACAACGGGGAGGCATTCACCGAACTGATGATCGAATACTCCTCCCGGTGGTTCACCGAAACCGGCGGACGCTCCATCTTGATCGGGCCGGAGCTGTTCTGGCTGCTGTCGGAGCCGAGCCCGCGCCGGGCGTCGGGCACCAGCCTGCGAGCCCAGGAATCCTATTTGGATACCGAATTGACGGCCGGACAGCGGGCCCGGATTCTGCTGCTCGTCTGCGTGTACGAGGCGCTGGCGCAAAACCAGTGGGCACCGGAAGGCATTGCGGAACACATGATCGCGACCAATGGGGTCGGCTAGATAGCGCAGCACGGCATAGCACCGCGCGTACCAACGGGTGCGCGCGGTCAGCGGGGGTCGGCGGTGGCGCACAGGTCGTGCACCAGCCGCATTTTCTCCAGCACCGGGTCGGGCAGGACGAAGGGGTAGAGATCGTCGTGGCCCATGGAGCGGTTGACCATATTGAGCGACCAGGCCAGGGGAAGCCAGAGGTCGATGATGCGGTCGAAACCGGCGCGGCCCACCTGGGGGCGGTCCAGGGTGGCCCCCGCCGGAGCGAAGCCGAAAGCGGCCGCGGTATCGAGGGTGTCGCGGATGTGCAGGTAGTGGGCGAAGGTTTCGGCCCAGTCCTCGGCGGCGTGCATGCTGGCGTAGGACGAGACGTAGTTGGTCTCCCAGCCCGCTGGCGCGCCCTCGGCGTAGTGGCGGTCCAGTGCCGCTTGGTAGTCCGCGTTCGGATCGCCGAACAGGTTCCGGAAGCGTTGCCTGGCATCGTCATCGGCGATCAGCACGTCGAAGTAGTAGTGGCCGATCTCGTGGCGGAAGTGGCCGAGCAGGGTGCGGTAGGGCTCGTCCATTTCGATGCGCAACTGTTCGCGATGGGGGTCGTTGGCCTCGGCCAGATCCACCGTGATCACGCCGTTCTTATGGCCGGTGATGACATGGTCGGTGGCGCTGGAGAGCAGATCGAAGGCCAGACCGGCCTGCGGATTCTTATCGCGACCGACGATCGGCAGACCCAGTTCGACCAGTTCCATGATCAATCGCCGCTTGGCCGCCTCGGCTTCGGCGAAGGCCTGCATGCCCGTGGCGTCGAGATCATTGGGCCGGGTCCGGGTCAGGCGGCAGGACTCGCAGAGCCGCGGTCCGCCGGTGTCATTCGATGCCGGCGTGCCCGTGCTCGGCCGGGCATCGTCTGCCGCGCCGGATTCGGCCGCCCCGGGCGGCGGCACGACAGCACCGGCCGCGATGCCCGACTGTCCCGGTAACGGCACCAGCCAATTGCACTCCGCCACATGCAGGTTGTCGCAGAGGCGGAAGCGCTCGCGGTCGACGACGCCGGCCGACCGGTCCACCGCCGCGTCACCGGGCGGATCGCCGATCACCACCAGCGCACGCTCGGCGAGACTGAAGCCCAGTGGACTGAAACAGGACAGGCATACGGAGTTCTCGAAGGCCAACTGCTGTCCACAGTTCGGGCAGGTGAAATCGCGCATTTCGCTACACCTCCACCGGCGCCACGTCGACGGATACGGTGATGGAGCTCTCCTTGGCGTCGGTATAGATGATGCCACGCAACGGCGGCACGTCGGCGTAATCGCGGCCCCAGGCGACGGTTACGTACCGCTCATCGGCCAACTGGTCATTGGTCGGGTCGAAGCCGATCCAGTGACCGGTCCGGTCGTGCGCGGTATCACCGGGCATCCACACCGCCGACCAGGCGTGCGTCGCATCCGCGCCGATCATGCGCTCCTTGCCGGGCGGCGGATCGGTTGCCAGATAGCCGGAGACATAGCGCGCAGCGAGACCGTGTGAGCGCAGGCAGGCGACACCGATCCTGGCGAAGTCCTGGCAGACGCCCGCGCGGGCCGCGAAGACATCGGCGACCTTGGTGGATACCGTCGTCGAGCCGGACTTGTAGGTGAAGTCCTGGTAGATGCGGGTATTGAGTTCGGTCACCGCCGCCAGCAGCGGCCGACCGGGGGTCAGGGATCGGGCGGCGTACGCGGTGACCTCGGCGGTGATTTCCGGCGGATGCAGGTCGAGGGTGAATTCGACCGCCAATGGGCCGTTCGCGGTGCTCGGACGCGCCTGCTCCCACGGTTGGTCGGTCGCGCTGATCGCGGTCCGGTCCTGCGCCTGCACCTCGACCGTCGAGGCACCGATGACCACCAGCTTCGTATGTTCGGCCGTGACATGGAAATACGAGGTGGTGTTGCCGTACACGTCGGTGCCGATGGACCGGTCCGATGGCATCGGATCGATATGGATCTCATGCGCGAGCAGGCGCTGCCCCGGAAACTCCCGCGGCGTCAGATACGCGCGACCGTAGGAGCTGCTGACCTCATCGGAATATTTGTACGTAGTGCGATGCTCGACCCGATAGCGCCGGGCCGCGTCATTGGGCGCCATCATCCAACAACCCTCGTACTACCCCACAGCGGCTGGATACCAACCGGCAGTGCCAGTTTCGTCGTCTCGAACGATTCGGAGATCTTGCGCAACCGCAAGTGCACACCCTCCAGCAGCTCGGCCAGTTCGGTGCGCCTGCCCTCGGCATCGGTCATATCCAGATCGGCCGGGTCGACGCGGCTCAGCATGCGCTGTGCGTCGGCCAGTAATCGTTGCGGGCGAGCCGATCCCGACGCACCGGGCAGTGCCTGGAAGTCGGCTTCGAGTCGATCGAGTTGATAGGCCAGCGAACGCGGGTTGCTCGCATCGAACAGCAGCAGTCCGGCCATGGCCGATATCCGCACCGAATCCCGGTACCGCCGACGGTAACTCACCGACGATTCGGTCGCCTCCAGCACCGTTTCGGTGACCACGCGCTCGGCCGCCGCCGGATAGGCCTTCGTCAGCGCGGCCGCGAGCAATGCGGTCAGCGACAGTCCCCGTTCGATGCGCTTGCCGATATCCATGACATACCAACCGGTATCGCGCACCAGCGATTCGGCACCGATTCCGGACAGTGACAGCAGCGCCGCCAGTGACAGCGAATGCACCGCCGATAGTGCCGACTCCTGATCGTCGCCGGTGTACCGATATTCGGCCAGCGCACGTTCCATCGCGCCCAGGATCATCCAGGTATCGGCCGACAACTGATCACGCACGGCGCGCGCCGCGGACCCGTACCGATCGATGGCGAAGGCCATCGACCCCGGCATGTACCGATCGACCGTCAACTCCACCAGATAGTCGTGCCCCTCTCGGCCCGCCCCCGGCACCACCTGCTCAGCGGTAGCAGCCTGCTCCGAAGCCGCATCCGCCCCCGCGGCAACGTCATTCGGCGCGGCTGAATCGGACTCATCAGCATCGGGCTCGGGCTCCGGCTCCGCGGTGGATTCCGGCTTCGCGGCGGACTCGGGCTTCACGCTGGACTCCGGCTTCGCGGCGGACTCGGGCTTCGCGGCGGACTCCGGCTTCACGCTGGACTCCGGCTTCGCGGCGGACTCCGGCTTCGCGGCGGACTCCGGCTTCACGCTGGACTCCGGCTTCACACTGGACTCCGGCTTCACACTGGACTCCGGCTTCACACTGGACTCCGGCTTCACACTGGACTCCGGCTTCACACTGGACTCCGGCTTCACACTGGACTCCAGCTTCACACTGGACTCCAGCTCCGCACCGGACCCCGGCTTCACACTGGACTCCGGCTCCGCACCGGACCCCGGCTTCACACCGGACCCCGGCTCCGCACCGGACCCCGGCTCCGCACCGGACCCCGGCTCCGCACCGGACTCGGGCCTGGCGGCGGACTCCGGTTCATCCCCGGACGCCGAAGTAGGTTCCGCACCGGGCGCGCCCGACTCCGCGCTGCTCGGGCCCGGTCCCGCCGCCTGTGACTGCGCCTGTGACTGCGCCGCACCCGAACCAGGCACTCCCACAGCGGAATTCGGCTCGATCTTCGCCACCACGCCCGGCCCGTGCACACCGCCCGGCAGCACACTCAGCGGAGCCAGAGTGCCGGTGGTGCGGGCCAGGGCGGCCATGAGTGCGGGCAGCGCGTCGGCGCCTTCCAGCCACGGCCGGTAACGGTAGTCCTGATAGCGGACGTGGGTCGCGATCAGCAGGCGCACAACGGCTTCGGCGCGTTCGCTGTAGCGGCCCATCCAGAACAGGTCATTGAGTACGCGGGGTGAGCTGACGGGTTCGAGTGCGGGAGCGCGGCGTTCGCGTTCCTCATGCGCGGGTTCGGTGCTGATGGCGGTGACGGCGGTGGGGGCCGCGCGGACCCAAATGTCCTTGGCGCCGACCTTGATGACCACCCGCTCCGGCGACAACCGCTGACGCAGCTGACCCAGACCGCCCTCCATCGCGGTATAGCCGCCGCGCCGGGCCAGCGAGAACAGCCGCATACCGACCGGAGCCGAGGCCAGCCCGCCATAGCCCTGGACGGCCGGCGCGACCGAGAACTGCGCCGGCTCCTGCCCGACCCACTGCCAGCCGCTGTCCTCGATCCGGGCGGCGAGTTCGGCGCGCTCGGTACTGGACAGCTCCGGCCCGAACAGCGTCGCCCCGTCGACCGCCGAACGGATGATCAGCCGATCCAGATTGGCGATCAGATGCGAACGTTCGCTGTCGTGGCCGCCCCAGTAGGTCGGCGCGCTCTCCAGCGCCAACTCCTCGCCGAGCAGGGCCCGCGATATCCGGGGCAGGAATCCCGCCAGCGCCGGATTCTCCAGCAGTCCGCTGCCGAGGGTATTGACCACGGTCACCGCGCCGCGGCGCAACACCTCCACCAAGCCGACCACGCCGAGCCGCGAATCCGGCCGCAGATCCAGCGGATCGGAGAATTCGGCGTCCACCCGGCGCAGCACCACATCGACCCGCTTCAAGGTGCCGAGCGAGCGCATCCACAGCGCGCCATCGCGCACCACCAGATCCGCGCTCTCCACCAGCGGAAAACCCAGTGTCGAGGCCAGATGAGCCTGATCGAAGGCGGTTTCGGAGTGCACACCCGGACTCAGCACCACCACGACCGGATCCTCGTCATCGGCCATCGGCGCGGATTCGATCAGCATCAACCGCATGGCCCTGGCGAACGGAGTCAACGGCCGCGGATTGGAGTGCTCGAAGGCCTCCGGAATCGCCGTCGACACCACCCGGCGGTCGGCCAGCGCGTAGCCGGCCCCCGATGGGGCCTGCGCCCAGTCCGCGATCACCCGGAACTGTCCGTCACTCCACCGGCTCAGATCGCAGGCGTGCAGGAACAGCTGATGTCGTCCGGGAATCGTGATGCCGTGCGCGGCCCGCACGTATCCGCGGTTGCCGAATACCAATTCCGGCGGCAGCAGGCCGGTGGTGATGGTGCGGCGCGCACCGTAGATATCGGTGAGCACCTCGTCGAGCACCCGCGAGCGCTGCACCAGTCCGGCCTCGAGGCGGGTCCAGTCGTCCGCGGAGACCAGCAGCGGAATGGGATCGAGGCGCCAGGCGGTCGGCAGGGCCGATTCACCCGCCGCGCCCACCTCGGTGTAGTAGATGCCGTCGTCATCGATCAGCCTGCGCACCCGGCTGTCCAGCCGCCCGAGTCCGGTCGTGCCCAACTCGACGAAGTCGGCCGAAAGCTCCGACCACATATTCCGCACACCGCCGTCGGCATCGACCAATTCGTCGTAGTAGCCGCCCATCGGCCGACCGCATTCGTCAAAGGCTCCGCTATCGACGCCCTCGGCGCGGTATATGGCGAACTGTTCGGCGATCTGCTGACTCACGCTGAGCCGTCCGGCATTCGGCGGTGTCGCCTCCCCCCGCGCGCCGGATTCCCGGACGTCCGAGCCTCGCGCCTCGTCGCGCATAGTCACCGCGCCGACCTCGCTTCCCCTGTCAGACGTTGTCCCGTGCGCCGCGGACACTTGTCCGACCTCGCCTTACCGATCGCTGACCAGTCCCCACACCGTGCGCGCCCGGCGCAGATCGAGAATGCCCGGCGCTCCGATATCGGTGGACTGTGCTGTCATCTTCGCACGTAGTTCCCCCAGGTCGACCCGGGCCGTGGTGTGCCCGGCCGCCTCGAACCTGCGGTTGCGGCGCGATTGCGCGACCACGGCATTGACCGGCGGCTCGTCGAATGCCATGCCGCCCGGATGGGAGACGTGATAGGTGCAGCCGCCGCGGGACAGCCCGGTCTCGGCATCGACGAGATCGAAGACGAGCGGCGCGTCGACGGTGATCGACGGGTGCAGCGAGTTGGGCGGCTGCCACGCGCGATAGCGCACCCCCGCCACCTGGACATCGGCCTTATCGGTGGCCAGCAGCGGCACCGGCATCCCATTGCAGGTCACCACGAAGCGGTCCCGGTCCGCGCCGACCACCCGCACCTGCAGCCGCTCCACCGAGGAGTCGACATAGCGGGCGGTACCGGTCGCCGCGGTCTGCTCGCCGAGGGTGTTCCACGGCTCGATCGCGCCGCGCAGTTCGAGTTCGACATCGCCGAGCACCACGGTGCCGATGCGCGGGAAGCGGAATTCGGTGAACGGGTCGAGCCAGGAGGTGTCGAACTCGATGCCGTGCGCGCGCAGGTCGGCGGCGACATCGGCGATATCGGTCATCAGGAAATGCGGCAGCAGATAGCGGCCGTGCAGATTCGCGCCGTGTCGAACCAGCTTGGCGCGCAACGGTTCGGACCAGAAACGCGCGACCAGGCCGCGCACCAGCAGCGACTGCACCATGGCCATCTGGAAATGCGGCGGCATCTCGAAACCGCGCAGCTCGACCAATCCCAGCCTGCCCCGCGCCGTGTCCGGGCTGTAGAGCTTGTCGACGCAGAATTCGGCGCGGTGGGTATTGCCGGTGAGATCGGTGAGCAGATGCCGCAGCGCGCGATCGATATGCCATGGCGCGGATCGACCGTCCGAATGCTTGCTCAGCCGTGCGATTTCGGCGAAGGCGATCTCGAGTTCGTACAGTGCGTCCTCGCGGCCCTCGTCCACCCGAGGGGCCTGTGAGGTCGGCCCGACGAACCGACCGGCGAACAGGTAGGACAGCGACGGATGCCGCTGCCAGTAGGTGAGCATCGACACCAGCAGATCGGGACGGCGCAGCAGCGGCGACCGCGCGGGGGTCACCCCGCCGAGGGTGATGTGATTGCCGCCGCCGGTCCCGCCGTGCGTGCCGTCCAGATCGAAGGATTCGGTGCTGAGCCGGGCCAGCCTTGCCTGCTCGTACAGCGTCGAGAGCAGGTCGGACTGTTCGGCGAAGGACGCGCTCGGCTGCACATTGACCTCGATGACGCCGGGGTCCGGCGTCACCGAAAGGGTGCGCAGCCTGGCATCGACCGGCGGGGCGTAGCCCTCGAGTACGACCGGCTGTCCCAGCGCGACCGTCGCGTCCTCGACGCGCCCGATCAGATCGAGGAAGTCGTCGAGTTGCTCCAGCGGCGGCAGGAAGACGTGCAACCTGCCATTGCGCACCTCGCCGACGAGTGCGGTGGTCGGCTCCCAGTCCGCGTCCGCCACCACCGCGGTCGGTTCGGTCCGTTGCACCCGCAGCGGCCCCATGAACAGCGGGTCGCTGTCGGGCCGTGGCCGCGGCGGCTGCCAGGAAATGGCATCCAGCGGCAGCCGCAGTCCGGCCGGAGAATCGCCGTCCGACAATACGATTCGGCCCTCCGGCTGATCGGGCGACTTGCCGCGCCGCATCCGCCAGTCGGCGCTGGCCCATCCGGATCCGTCCTCATGCCGATACAGCGGGAGCACATACGCGATGGGCGCGGTCACCGGATCGTCGAGCCGCGCCAATAGCTCCTTGCGGGCCTGCGCCGAATCGCGGCCCGGTTCCAGATCATCGCTGGGATCCACCGGATCCCCTTGCGGCGCACGGACACTGCCCGCCAGCCGGGCCAGCGGATCTTCGAAGGCGGGGCGCACCTGGGTATCCGGGAGGCCGAGACCCGCGGCGACATGTGCGATCAATGCGCGCGCCGACTCCGCATCGGCGCGCATCGGCCACTGCGTGCGCCGGACCGCCGCACCGTCCGCGGTCACCGCACCGTCCGCAGTCACCGCACCGTCCGCGGTCACCGCACCGTCCGCAGTCACCGCACCGTCCGCAGTCACCGCACCGTCCGCGGTCACCGCGCCTTCTGCGGTCACCGCGCCTTCTGCGGTCACCGCGCCGTTGCCGCCGCTATCCTTTCCGGCCGACGTTGTGGACGAATCCGAACGGCACTGTGCCCCAGTAGAATCCGCGACACCAGCGGCCGAATCGCCGACATCCGATCGTTGCTGGGCCGCGCGTGCCGAATGCTCGGCCATCGGCTCGACGCTGACGCCGTGCCCCACCGGCACCACGGCGACCAGCTCGGGTGGCGTCCACGGATCGGTGAGCAGATCCTGACGCGTCCAGACCGGCTCGCCATCGGCACGCCAGGCAACCGCGATCTCCCAGCGCGGCAGCGGTTCTCCCGGATACCACTTGCCCTGCCGGTATTGGACGATCCCGGTCGGCGCGTAGATGCGGCGCAAGCGATCGGCGAGATCGACGGCTCGCTCCCGTTTGTGCGTACCGTCGGCTTCGGTGGTCCATTCCGGACCGGTCTGGTCATCGATCGAGACGAAGGTCGGCTCACCGCCGATGGTCAGTCCGATATCCATCGCGGCCATGCGCTCGTCCACCACCGCACCGGCCGCGGTGATCCGCTCCCACTGGGATGCGGTATAGGGCAACGTGGTTCGCGGATCCTCGTGCACTCGGCGCACTGTATTGGCGAAATCCATGGTCGCCTCGGTGCGCCCGGTCGCCCCGGTGATCGGGGCCGACGAGCTCGGATGCGGTGTCGCGGCCAACGGTATGTGGCCCTCCCCCGCGAACAGGCCCGAGGTCGGGTCCATCCCGACCCAACCGGCACCGGGCAGATAGACCTCGGTCCAAGCATGCAGATCGGTGAAGTCGGCGGGCGGACCCGATGGCCCGTCGAGCGAGGGCACGTCCTGGGCCAACTGCACCAGATATCCGGAGACGAACCGCGCCGCCAACCCGAATTCCCGCAGGATCGACACCAGCAACCAGGCCGAGTCGCGGCACGACCCGATCGCGGCACGCAGCGTATGGTCCGGCGATTGCACGCCCGGCTCCATCCGAATCGTATAGCCGACGTCATTGCGCAGCGCGTGATCGACCGCGACCAGGAAGTCGATGGTGCGCGGCCGATCGGTCGGCGTATGCGCGCGCACCCAATCGCGAACCAGTGCACCGGGACCGGAACCGGGTTCGGATTCATCCACCGGCCGCAGATACGGCTCCAGATCCGCGACCAGTTCCCGGCCGTAGACGAATGGGAAATGCTCGGCGTAGTCCTCGACGAAGAAGTCGAACGGGTTGATCGCCTCGAGATCCGCGATCAGCCCAACGGTGATCGACAGCTCCCGCGCGGGATTCGGAAAGACCAGCCGGGCAAGGAAATTACCGAATGCGTCCTGCTGCCAATTGCAGAAGTGATCGCCCGGGGTGACCCGCATCGAGTAGGCCTCGATCCTGGTCCGCGAATGCGGCGCCGGTCGCAGTCGCACCACGTGGGGATGGACCTCCACCAGCCGGTCGAAGGTGTAGGTCGTCCGGTGTTCGAGCGACACCTTGATGCCCATGCAGCAAGTTCACCACACCCTGGCCGGGTGTGGTGCGGCATGAGCAGTCGGTTTCCGGACAGCCGCCGTCCCGATGCCGTCGCGCGACACGCGCCCCACCTCCCACCGGCCCGCGCGCATGGGTGCTATGACCGATTCACGAACCGATCTCGTCTGGAGGTCATATGCGTGCGCCGAATTGTCCGTCCTGCGAATCCGCCATCGACCACTGCCACGGCACTCTGATCGTCCACCCCGCCCGGATCGCCGAATGCACCGATGCGGATTGCATCGATGTCGATCACGCCAGGCACGCCTTTGTCATCGATTGCGCCGACGTTGCCGGAGGCTGCGCCTGCACCGCACCAACCCGGGATATCGCAAGCACCGCCTGAACCGCACCCGGCTGCGCCGGACTTGCTGCGATCGCGCCCCCGTAGTCTGGGCTGGTGAGTTACGACCACGTCTTGTTGCCGTCCGGTGTCGCCACGACGATCGCGCAGGTCGACGCGTATCTGGCCACCCAGCAGGGTAGACCCGAGACGGAAGCGGTCGCGGCGATGGCCGCCGAGCTGAACAGACGCAATGCCGAGCTACCCGAACAGGACGGTTTCCTGAGCACGGTTCCGATCGGCGGCGCGGCGACCGGTGCCGTGCTGCCCGTTCCGTGTCCGTACGACGCGATCGGATTCGTCCGGCATCTGCTGTTCGAGATCGCGACGCCGCTGAACTACGCCGTCTACGATCCGCAGCTGGCCTGGTTGATCGATCCGGCCGGACATGTGCCCGCACTGGTCACCCACGGTGGCGCCGGTGAATTCCCCTATGTGACGAAGGCGCTGGCCGATCAGTGGGTCGCCGAACTGGCCCCGCCGAATCCCTATCTGGTCGTCGAGCGCGACGAGCAGATCTACATCCAGACCTACCGCGACAAGTCCGGGACCTTCACCCTCGAATATCGAGATGGCGCCCCGGACAAGCACTTCGGCGTAACCGTCACCGACCCGCAGATCGTGGCGGAGCTGATCTGGGATTGGGCCATCGACGACCGCACCCGCCTGCAAACCCTGCCCTGGAGCCGCATCACCCTGTGACGGTCACTGGTTCTGCACGGCCAGTCGACCGGCGAGGGCGATGAAGGAGGCCCCGAAGATCCGGCGCATCCACGTGACCACCACGGGTCGCGATATCACGTGGTTGCGCACGGCGGCCGCGCACGCGCCGTACACCGCGAACACCACGAAGGTGGCGAGCATGAACAGCCCACTCAGTTCGAGCATGCGCGCCAGTGCATTCGGCGCACCGTTCGGCACGAACTGGGGCAGGAAGGCGAAGAAGAAGATCGTCAGCTTCGGGTTGAGGATATTGAGCAGCACCGCCGAGGTGATCACCTGCCGCGCCGAGGGCGCACCATGCGTTGTGGTCTGCTCCTCCGGTACCGCGAGCGCCCCCTTGTCCCGGAAGGTGTTCCACGCCATGTACAGCAGGTAGGCGACACCGAGGTATTTCAGTGTCTGAAAGGCGACGGCACTCGCGTTGAGCAGTGCGGCCAGTCCGGTCACGGCCGCGATCATGTGCGGAATGATGCCGAGCGTGCAGCCGAAGGCCGCGATCACGCTGGCCCTTGTCCCCCGGGACAGTCCGGCCGCCAGCGTGAACAGCACGCCGGTTCCGGGGGTGGCGACGATGACGAGCGTGGTCAACAAGAACTCGATGCTCATCCCCGACACAGTAACCCGTGTTCCTTCGAGCGCAACCCCCGAATTACAGCGTGCGCCGACCCGATAGCGCGCGGCCGAGGGTGAGCTCGTCGGCGAATTCGAGATCGCCGCCCATCGGCAGCCCGGAAGCCAATCGCGTCACCGAAAGACCCGGAAAATCGCGGAGCATCCGCACCAGATAGGTGGCCGTCGCCTCGCCCTCGGTATTCGGATCGGTCGCGATGATCACCTCGGCGACATCGACGCCGTCCTCCTGATTGCCGATGCGCGCCAACAGTTCTCGAATGCGCAGCTGGTCCGGTCCGATGCCGCTGAGCGGGTCGAGCGCGCCGCCGAGCACGTGATAGCGGCCGCGGAATTCCCGGGTGCGCTCGATGGCCTGCACATCCTTGGGCTCCTCGACCACACAGATCATGGTGCGGTCGCGACGCGGATCCGAACAGATGCGGCACATTTCGTTATCCGAGACCGTGCCGCAGACAATGCAGAACTGCACGCCGTCGCGCACCTTCTGCAAAGCGGCCTGCAGCCGGTCGATTTCGGGCGGCTCCACCTGGAGCAGATGAAATGCGATGCGCTGCGCGCTCTTCGGACCGACGCCGGGCAGTTTTCCCAACTCGTCGATCAGATCCTGGACCGGGCCCTCGTACAAAGACGTCCTCGGATCAGAAGTCGGGCAGACCCGGCAGCGATCCGCCACCGGCCAGCGGACCGAGCCGCTCGGCGGCCAACTGCTGCGCATTGGACATGGCGTCGTTGACCGCGCCGATCACCAGATCCTGCAGGCCCTCGACATCGTCGGGATCGACGATCTTCGGGTCGATGGCCAGCGCGACCACCTCACCGGTCGCCTTGATCGTGACCTTGACCAGGCCGCCACCGGCCTGACCCTCCACTTCGGTCGCCGCGATCTCGGCCTGGGCCTGCATCACCGCCTGCTGCATCTGCTGCGCCTGGGCGAGTAACTGCTGCATATCGAACTGACCACCGGGCTGCACGGCTTGTCCTCTCTGCGGAAAGTGTCGCCGTCCAGCGTAGTGGGCGCGGCCGCGGGCCGTCCGTCCGGAGCCCGGTGCCCAGCGACGACCGGGTAACGATTGGATCTTCAACCAATGCGGCACATGGCGACCGGCATACCATCGATCTGGGTCGGGTGTGGTGATTTCCGGAGACAGCAATGAACGCGAACCGAGTTCTTTTCAAAACGACCCTGGTGCTTTCCTTGGGCTTCCCCAGTGTGTTCCTCGGGGTCGCGAGCCCCGCCGCCGCCGACTCGGGTGTCCCCGATTCCGATGTCGTCGATTCCGATGTCGTCGACGCGGCCCTGGACTACGGCGACGGATGCGTGCTCTACCCCGACAACCCGACGGCCACCATCGATTCACTCCGATTCCGCTGCTCGGCCGTGCAGCAGGACGCGATCTTCCACGACGCCCCGCGCGGCAATGTGCCGAGCGGCGTGACCAACGGCTGGGTGACCCGACCACCGGTCATGCAGGCGATCGCCCCGTCACTGTGGATCGGTAAGACCTTCTTCACCGGCCCCGACGGCGGCTTTCTGGTGAACCGGGTCACCCCCGCGGGCCTGGAGGCCTGGCAGGCCGACGTCTACACCGCCCCCGCGCTCTCCGATGGCGGACCGACCTGGGCGCTGAACTACGACCCCTCACCGACACCACAGGTCTATGACGAGATCCGCGAGATCACGCCCGATGTGTGGTTCGGCTACTCCTGGTGGCGCGGCTATTTCCAGACGACGCTGCTGTTGACCTTCGCGCTGACCTACTAGCGCCATTGCTTGACTCTCCCCTCACTGGAGGGTGTTCGCTGGAGGCATGACAGCGACAGTCTCCATCGGGGAGTTCGCCCGGCTGACCTACCTCAGCGTGAAGACGCTGCGGTACTACCACGAGGTCGAACTGCTCGAACCCGTCGCGATCGACGCCGGATCCGGATATCGGCGCTATTCGATCGATCAGGTCGCGCAGGCCCATCTGATCCGGCGGCTGCGCGGACTGGATATGCCGCTGCCCGACATCAAGGCGGTGCTGGCCGCCTCGGATACCGAATCCCGGGACGCGGCACTGCGCGCACATCTGGCGCGCATGGAAGCGGAGTTGCAGCGCACACAGTCGGTGGTGGCATCGCTGCGGTCGCTGCTGACACCGTCCGCGCCGATCACCGTCGAATACCGATCGATCTCGGCCTTCGCGGCGCTCGCCCGCGTCGAATCGGTCACCAGGGACGCGCTCGGGGACTGGTGCGCGGCCACGTATGCGCTGCTGCACGAGACGTTGGCCGCGACGAATATCGCGCCCACCGGTGTCGACGGCGCAACCTATTCGATGGAATTCTTCGCCGACGACGAGGGGGAGGTCGCCGCCTTCGTCCCGATCCCCGCCGCGGCCGACATCGCGGTGCCGGAGCAACTCTCGATCATCGAACTGCCCGCGCGCCGCTTCGCGGTCACCGTGCACTCGGGCCCCTTCGACGATTTCGACCGCACCTACGGCGCCCTCGGCAGCCACGTCGCCGAACACGACACCGCACTGGCCGAACCCGTCCGGGAGCTCTACGTTCTCGGCCCCGGTGAAATCGACGATCCCACCGCCTACCGCACCGAAGTCTGCTGGCCCATCGGTCGGCTCTGAAAGAGGGAGAACCACAATGACACTCACCATCGGGCACATCACCTTCGACTGCGCCGATGCCGCCACGCTGGCCGGTTTCTGGTCCGAGCTATTGGATCGGCCGCTGGACGCGAACGCGAGCGCCGAGTTCGCCACCGTCGGTATGGCCGAGGGGATTTCGCCGGTGCTGATGTTCATCCAGGTGCCGGACAAGACGCCCGGCAAGAATGTGATCCACCTGGACCTGAAGGCCGACGACCGGCGCACGCAGATCGATCGCGCGATCGGCCTGGGCGCCAAGCACATCGGCGATTTCGACGAGTACGGCGTGCAGTGGACAACGCTGGCCGATCCGGAGGGCAATCTGTTCGATATCGCGGCCAGCTGATCGTCGGATATCGACATCCAGCGGCCGCCCTGGTGTCGTCGGTCCGGATGCCGACTACCGCCCGGAACGAATGATTTCTTCGATATTGCGCTCGGCCAGCGCGCTGATCGTCAGCGATGGGTTCACTGTTCCGGTGCTGCCGGGCACGGCCGCCCCGTCCATCACGTACAGGCCGCGGTGACCGGACACCCGACCGTACCGGTCTGTCGCGCGTCCGATCACCGCGCCGCCCAACGGATGTGGGCTGAACGAGGCATCCGCGTCCCAGGGCGTTCGGGTGATGGGCGTGCCGGGGGAGGCCGCCCGGTCGTTGACTTCGCGCGCCCGCGTGAGGTATTCGGCCGCGCCGTTGTCCGGCCACTGCAGGTTCACGCGCCCGTCGGTCGGGTTGTAGACGAACCGGCCGCGGGTGTCGTCGAGCACCATGCCCAGCGATCCGATAATGCCGATATCGAGGGGCGTCACACCGGGGACGAACCAGTTCTCCAGTGATACGGGTGTGCCCGCCTCGTCCAGAATCCGGCTCGCGGACGCGGCGCCCTGGGTACCCAGCACGGGCGAGCTGGCCGAGCGCGCCAACGCGACGTCGCCGTTGCCGCCCCAGCCTTCGCCGATGTGCTCGTTCAGGTGCGCCAGCGCACCGGTCTCCCGCGCGCGCACCAGCAGCTCGGAGGTGCCGACGGAGCCCGCGGCGAGGAACAGCATGTCGCAGGTCAGCGTTCGGGTGCGCAGCACCTCGCCGGTAGGTGCGAGTTTGGTGACGGTGACGGCGTAGCGACCCGACGCGCCCGGTTCCTCGGCGATGGCATCCACGCGATGGCCGGGATAGATCCGGGCACACCCGGTTTCCTCGGCATAGCGCAGGTAGTTCTGGTTCAGATCGAATTTCGCGCCATTGGAATTGCCGAGGTTCGAACAGCCGATCGTCGCCGACGGCATCGATCGTCCGCCCAGCTCGTCCCGGATGACGTTCCAATTCCAATTGCTGTCGATGCGCTCCGGCGCATACCCGACCGCGCGGACCTGCTCGTCCCAGGCGCGCGAGTGCGCGAACGCCCAAGAATCATAGATGTCGTTGGGTATCGGGCTCAGCCGCAACATCTTTCGAACTTTGGGGTAGTAGACCTCATGCATCTCGCCGTAGTCGACCACACCGCGGAAGACATGGTCGAAGAACCGCTGCTCGGGCTCGATCATCACCCCGGTGAACACCACCGAGCCACCGCCGACGCACGCACCGCGCCACACGTCCATGCCCGGGTAGCTGGAAACGTCGAGGACCCCGCCGAACGCATCGAACTGCACCGGAATCCGGTTCGGACCGGTAAAGGTGGTGCGATGCCAGAAACCGCGGCCATCGGGAATCGTGTCGGCGGTGAAGATGTCGCGCCACGGATCATTCGGCCAACGCGATCCGCGCTCGAGCACCGCGACCTGGACTCCGGACTCCGCCAGCCGCAGCGCAGTGATCGCGCCCCCGAACCCCGATCCGATGACGATCGCGGGCACATGATCGGCCGGATCCGGCAATGGCGCGAAGATCTCCGGCACCAGCATCTGGTACACCGGAGTTCGCGGGCTCGGGCTGAAGTCTTCGGCCGTTGCCGCGGACGCGGCAAGCATGCCTCCACCCGCGAGACCCATTGTCGCAGCCAGGCCGGTGTCCCTGATGAAACTGATGAAACCGCGCCTGTCCATGGTGCCCCTCACCTGATCCGAACGTCGCTCCATCACCTTCGGCGCCCAGAAATCCATCCTCTTCGTGAGCGCTCGAAACCACAGTTACCGGCAGGCGAGTCGTCGAGACACGGCAGCCGGGACGACAAGCAATGACCTTCAACCATAGCGGCTATCTATCATGGGGAACAGGTTCTGACTGGGAGGTGCCAACGTGCTGATCCGCGCATGGATTCGGTGGCTGCTGATGCACGGCCTGCCACGGTTCGTTCTCCTGTTGGCGGCGCACCTGGGCAATCCCCTCGGGCAACTCGCGATCGGTCCCGATCGTCTGCTCGGCTCGTCGCGGTACCTCGAACAGATCCGGCAGCGGGGCCGGATCCCCACGATGTGGGGGGCGCGCGTAACCGTGGACTACGAGCTGTGCCGACTCATCCTGCGGGACCGTCGCTTCGTCGTGGTCACGCCCAGCCATCGAGCCCTTCCGAAGCCGGTCCGATGGGTGATGACCAAGACTGATCCGGGGCTGCCCAACCTCTCGGAACCGCCCTCGATGCTGGTGACCGATCCACCGGAACACACCCGATACCGTCGCCTGGTCGGGCAGGCATTCACTCCGAAGGCGATCGCCGAACTGCGCGAGCGGGTTGTCGAAGTCACCGATGACCTGCTCGACGGCCTGCAATCGAAGCCGCGGCCGGATCTGATCGTCGACTTCTGCCAGCAGTTGCCCGTCGCGATCATCGCCGAGATCCTCGGGTTGCCCGCCGAAATGCATGCGACCCTGCTGAAGTGGGGCGACAGCGGTGCGCCGCTGCTCGAACGCGGTCTGAGCTGGGCCACCTACCGCCACGCCATCGAAGACCTGGCCGAGGTCGAGCGGTACTTCGACCAACACTTCGACCGGCTCACCGCTGCACCGGGCGACGACGTGCTCAGCATGCTGGTGACAGGTGGCGAGCTCACCCGCCGCGAGCAGATGGCCAATGCGGCGCTGCTGCTGGACGCCGGATTCTTGACCACGGTGAATATGCTCGGCAACGGAATCGAACTGCTGACAAGCCATCCGGACCAGCTGGAACTGCTGGCAGCACAGCCCCAGCTGTGGCCGCGCGCGGTCGAGGAAATCCTGCGCTACGACGGTCCGGTGCGGATGACGGGCCGGGTCGCGAGCTGTGACGTCGACATCGCCGATCAGCGCGTCAGATCCGGTTCCCTGGTGCTGCTGTCGTTGGCGGGCGCCAACTACGACCCCACCGTCTTCCCCGATCCCGAACGATTCGACGTGACCAGGGCCAATGCCGCGGATCATCTCTCGTTCGGCAACGGGGTGCACGGCTGCCTGGGGGCGACGCTGGCCCGATTGGAGGGCTCCGTCGGGCTGCGAGCCCTCTTCGAGCGGTACCCGGATCTGCGCCTGGACGGCCCGCCGATCCCGCATCCCCTGCGGAACCTGCACGCCTACCGCTCCATGCCCGCCAAACTAACTGCCGCGTGATCGAAAAAGCCCGGCACGCGTGTGGTGCCGGGCTTTCGGTTGTCTCAGGCGAGTTCGCGCGCCAGATTCGCGAGCACCTCGGCCTGAATCTTCTTCAGCCCCAACGGTGCGAAAATGCCCTCGAAGATGCCGGCGACACCGCCCGCGCCCTTCCACGAGGTGCGCAGGGTGACCTGCGAACCCGAACCGTGCGGCGTCACCGTCCAGGTGTTCACCAGCGTCGAATTCGAATCCCGCTCGGTCACGATGGAATCGGAGACCGAAACGACCGCATGCACATTGCGGGAACGCTTCTCGGTGGCCTGCAGGGTCCATTCGGCGACGGTGCCCGCACCCTTGCCGCCCTCCACCACCTTGTAATCGCGGTAGTGCGAGGAGAGAATGCGCGGACGCACCGCCTCGTAATCCGCGATGGCCTCGAGTGTGCGCTGCGGATCCGCCGCGACGGCGATCGAACTGCTGGCGCTGACCTGTCCCACAATGAGCTCCTTGTCCGGCTGCGTCTTCTGGTCGCTCCGCGGGCTCCCCGCGGTTCGGTCGCTCCGCGGCTCCGCTCCCGCGGTTTCCCCCTTATCCTGCCCTGTCCGCGGCGCTTCGTGGCGTCGAGGTCGGTCCGCGCGGCGCGATGTTGATCACCGCGCGCGGACCGGTGCGCACTGTTAGGCTCCGATCAGATTGCGCCGGAGGGGATCCATGCAATACATCGTGCGAAACGGCTGCTCGACGCGGGAGCGGAGCCCGCGCGACGAGCAGCGGACACAGCCCGGATCACCACTGCGCTGATACGGCGAGTCCTTGATATTCCCGATGCAACGGATCCGTGACATTTATCCCTCGTCTAGGTCATGGCTGTGGCTCGGTGCACCGGTGCGTACTAGCGTCGAGGAGTGGCAGTGAGTCTGTTGGGGAAGGCCGGACCCGCATCGGCCGCACACGAATCGGGTTTCGCCGCGCATCGAGCGGGTGTGGACCGACTGTTGGCGAGCTATCGCGCGATACCCACCGATGCCAACGTCCGGCTGGCGAAGAAGACCTCGAATCTGTTCCGGGCCAGGGCCAAGAACACCGCACCCGGCCTGGACGTCTCCGGACTCGCCAAGGTCATCGCGGTCGATGCCGAGGCCAAGACCGCCGAGGTGGCCGGGATGACCACCTACGAGGATCTGGTCGCCGCCACCCTGCCCTACGGACTGGCCCCGCTGGTGGTGCCGCAGCTCAAGACGATCACCCTCGGCGGCGCGGTCACCGGCCTCGGCATCGAGTCCACCTCGTTCCGCAATGGCCTGCCGCACGAATCGGTGCTGGAGATGGACGTGCTGACCGGCGCGGGCGAGATCATCACCGCGACACCGAATGGCGAGCACGCCGACCTGTTCCGCGGCTTCCCGAACTCATACGGCACCCTCGGCTACTCGGTCCGCCTGAAGATCGAACTGGAGGCCGTGCGGCCCTACGTGGCGCTGCGCCACATCCGCTGCCACGATCTGCGCGAACTCGAATCCACCCTGGCCCAGATCGTTACCGATAGGACCTACGACGGTGAACCCGTCGACTACCTCGACGGCGTGGTCTTCAGCACCGACGAGAGCTACCTGACGCTGGGCCGCCAGACCGACGAGCCCGGCCCGGTCAGCGACTACACCGGTATGGACATCTACTACCGGTCCATTCAGCACGACTCCGCACAACCCAAGCGTGACCGGCTGACCATCCACGACTATCTGTGGCGCTGGGACACCGACTGGTTCTGGTGCTCGCGCGCGTTCGGCACGCAGAATCCGAAGATCCGCCGGTTCTGGCCGAAGCGCTACCGCCGCAGCAGTTTCTACTGGAAGCTCATCGCGCTGGATCACAAGTACCACATCGGCGACAGACTGGAGGCCCGCCAGGGCAACCTGCCGCGCGAGCGGGTGGTGCAGGACATCGAGGTGCCGGTCAAGCGGACCGCGGACTTCGTCGAGTGGTTCCTGCGCGAAATTCCGATCGAACCGCTCTGGCTGTGCCCGCTGCGGCTGCGGGAAACAGCGAGGGCGACCAGCGCACGCCCGTGGCCGCTGTATCCGTTGGCGCCCAACCGGACCTACGTCAATGTCGGATTCTGGTCCGCGGTCCCGACCGTCGCCGGTCAGCAGGAGGGCACGGCCAACCGCGCCATCGAGCGGACGGTGACCGAATTCGACGGTCACAAATCCCTGTACTCGGATTCCTATTACGGCGAAGATGAATTCGCGGCCCTGTACGGCGGCGAGACCTACACCGAATTGAAGAAGCGCTACGACCCGGACCAGCGATTGCTGGATTTGTATTCGAAGGCGGTGCAACGCAAATGACTACATTCAAGGACCGTTCCGATGTCTTCGCGGACCTCGGGACAAAACTCAGCATTGCCGAGATCTTCGAGACCCTGATCGACGGCGATGTCCCGATCCGGCTGACCGCCTACGACGGCAGCACGACCGGACCGGAGGATTCGGAATACAGCCTGGAGATCAAGACCCCGCGCGGCATCAACTACCTGGCGACCGCGCCGGGTGACCTCGGCATGGCCCGCGCCTACATATCCGGTGATCTGAGCGCCACCGGCGTCCATCCCGGCGATCCGTACGACATCCTGAAGGCGATGGACGGGTTGAAGTTCCGTCGTCCCTCGGCGCTGGCGCTGGTCACCATCGCCCGCTCGCTCGGATGGGAGCGGCTCAAGCCGATCGCACCGCCCCCGCAGGAGACGCTGCCACGGTGGCGCCGGATCGCACTGGAAGGCCTGCGGCACTCCAAGACTCGCGACGCCGAGGCCATCCACCACCACTACGACGTCTCGAACACCTTCTACGAATACGTCCTCGGCCCCTCGATGACCTACACCTGCGCGGTCTACGAGGACGAGAACTGGACGCTGGAACAGGCCCAGGAGAACAAGTACCGCCTGGTCTTCGACAAGCTGCGGCTGAAGGAAGGCGACCGCCTGCTCGATATCGGCTGCGGCTGGGGCGGCATGGTGCGCTATGCGGCCAAGCGCGGCGTCAAGGTCATCGGCGCGACACTTTCCGCGGAACAGGCGGAGTGGGCCCAGCAGCGGATCGCCGAACAGGGACTGTCGGAGCTGGCCGAAGTGCGGCACTCCGATTACCGCGATATTCCGGAGGTCGGCTTCGACGCCGTTTCCTCCATCGGGTTGACCGAACACATCGGTGTGCACAACTACCCGTTCTACTTCGACTACATCAAGAGCAAGCTGCGCGAGGGCGGCCTGTTCCTGAACCACTCCATCACCAGGCCGGACAACACCCGGACCACCAAGGCCGGTGACTTCATCGACCGCTATGTCTTCCCGGACGGTGAGCTGATCGGCTCGGGCCGGATCATCTCCGAGATCCAGAATGTCGGCCTCGAGGTGATGCACGAGGAGAACCTGCGCGAGCACTACGCGCTCACCCTGCACGAATGGTGTAAGAATCTGGTCGCCAACTGGGATGCCTGTGTCGAAGAGGTCGGCGAGGGCACCGCGAAGGTGTGGGGCCTGTACATGGCCGGTTGCCGACTCGGCTTCCAGCGCAATGTGGTTCAGCTGCACCAGGTGCTCGGCGTCAAACTCGGCCCGAACGGCGAATCCGGTCTGCCGCTGCGGCCCTGGTGGCAGCCGTAACCATTACCCCGAAACTGCCCGTCCTAGCCGAGGAGTTCATCCAGGAATAGGGCGGGCAGTGTGGTATCTCCGGTTTGTCCCGGTGTGCCGCGCATTTCGGTGCGCAGCACCCCCAGGATGGAGAGCACACCGGGGCCCGCGTCCAGCAGCGGCATGGTCCAACCGTGTTCGGCACAGGTGGCCGCCGCGGGCAGCAGCAGACCGGTGGCCTCGCCGACCCAGCCGGAGGCGGCCAGACATTCGGCCAAGAGCAGTGCGGTATCCAACTCCGCACGGGGACGCTGCTGTTCGACCATCCGGCCGTGCAGCGCGCGCGCCCGGCGCACCGCACGATCATCGGACCGCAGCTGACGTTCGGCCAGCAGCGCCCGGATAGCGGCGATCTCCTCGGCCTCCGCCGCCAGCGCCGCCGCGCCCGTCATTCGATGTGCCTGGTGAATGGTTCCGGAGATATCCGATTCATATCCGGTCGCGGCGTCGGCGACCCGCCGGGCCGCGGTATCGGTCAGCAGACCGAGGCGCAGGCGCTCGGCGCGAATATGCGCGGCGAGCCGAGTCAGCCGGTTATCGGCGGCGATTCGATCGCCCTCGTCGAGCCGGGCGGTGGCCGTGTAGAGATCGCCGAGCGCGGCCTTGACCCGGGCGCCGATCACGAAAGTGGAGATCAGGAAGTCGACCGGACCGACCCGGGTGACCAATTCGTGGCTGTCGTCGAGCAGCCGATCGGCGGTATCGAGTTCGCCTCGGCGGTAATTCATCTCACCGAGCAGCGCGGCGGCCACCCGCACCGCATGCGAACGCGGCCCCGACCGCTCCCGCGCGGTCTCCCAGGCCTGCTGGAAACAGCTTGTGGCGGTGGCGATATCGAGTTGTTCATAGGCCGCGGCACCCTGTCCGCACAGGCCGAATACCGCGCCGAGCGGATCCTTGGACCGGGCGTGATACGGCGCGGCCCATTCCTGGATTTCGCGGGCGCCGTCGAAATCGAATTCGCACAGTCGCACGAACGAGATCAGATTCGCCGCGGTCGATACGGTCCACGCGGGTAATTCTTCGGGCTTTTCCAGGCAGTCGGCCACCCGGTCCAGCACACCCTCGGTGTGATCGCGGGCGATCTGATCCGAGGCCGCGAGCACCGCCGCCTCACAGCGCTGCCGGACCACATCGTCATCGCTGGCGGATCCGCGCGCCAGCACATTGGACAACCGCCCCAAAGCCGTCCGAGCCGCACTGGACTGCTGCAGATTCACATTCGCCCTGGCCACCGCCATCAGCAGTTTGGATCGCGAAGCCACCTGCTGCACCGGCAGTTTCGATACCGTGCCCAGCAGCGTCGCGAGCCGGGACTTGTCGATGAGGTCCATGCCGCCGCTCTCGAGCAGGTCGAGGGCCATCTTCAGATCCGTCGCCGCCAGTGCGTGATCGACCGACTTGCGCAATAGCTGGTGTTCGGCGTACCAGCGGGATGCCTTGCGGTGCAATGCCCGCAGCTCGGCCGGATCGGAACGCTCCAACCGCGCCCGCAGATGTTCGGCGAACAGCGGCTGCACCCGGAACCACTCGGGATCGTGGGCAATGCGCCGCACGAACAACTCTCGCTGTTCGGCCTGCTCCAGCAGCTGTTCACCGTCCGGATCCTCCGATAGCGCCGAGGCCAGCGAACCGCTGACGCGCTCGGTGATCGAGATCGAGGTCAGGAAGTCGAGCATCCTGGGTTCGAGGGTGTCCAGCACGTTCTCGGCCAAATACTCGCGGATGCCGTGACTGCCCTCGGCGAGATTGGCGATCAACCGATCCGGATCGATATTGCCGCGCAATGACAGACTCACCAGCTGAATGGCGGCGGGCCAGCCGTCGGTGGCCGCATGGATCTGCTCCACCTGGTTGTCGGTGAGTGCGAAACCATTGCGCCGCACCAGAATATCCTTGGTCTCCGCCGCGGTCAGGCGCAGCGCCGATGAGCCGATCTCGACCAGTTCATCGTGCACCCGCATCCGGCTGGTCGGCAGGCCCGACTGCTCGCGGCTGGTCACCACGAAGCGCAGATGGTGACATCCATTGTCCAGCAACGTATCCATCGCCCGATGCACGCCGGCATCGCCGACCCGGTGCCAGTCGTCGACGACCACCACGACGGTGGAGCCGCTGGCATGGATCTCGTCGATCAGGGTGGAGATGACGAAGGCGGCCGCATCGGCGGGCCGCTCCTCGAGCACCTGGTCCAAACCCTCGCCGATATCCGGGCGCACCCGGCGGATCGCCTGGATGAGGTGGGCCAGGAACCAGATCTCGTTATCGTCGTCCTGATCCACGCCGAGCCAGGCCACCGCGACCCCGCCCTCGGACAGTTCGGTGCGCCATTGCGCGGCCAGCGTGCTCTTGCCGAATCCGGCCGGTGCGTGGATCACCGCGAGCCTGCGACGACCACCGGCGCGCAGTGTATCCAGCAGGCGCGGGCGCGGCACCGGGTCGCGGGTCGGGGTCGGCGGGCGGAATTTCGTCGTCGCCGTCGGCGGCAGGGTCGGCACGCTCGAGGTCGAGCTGACCGGATGCTGAGATACCGCGGGGCGCAATGTCAATGGCCAACTGCGGCGCGCGGTCACCGCGGGTCGCGTCGACGTGGATTCGCCCACCTCCGCTTGGTCCGCCCCATCCAGAACCACCGCGGTATCCAATAGCGCCATCTCATCGGGCATCTGGTCGTGCGCGCCCTGCACCGCGCGCAGCTGCTCACCGAATTCGAATGCCGAGGCGGGCCGCCCACTCGGATCGGTGTGCATCGCGTGCTGGATGACCTCGGCGACATCATCGGGGATGTCGTGGCCGTGCAGATCCGGCACCGGCTGGGTGGTGATCCGCAGGAATTGCGCGATCACCTTCTCCCCCGACTGCCGCTCGAACGCGGCATGTCCGGTCAGCAATGCGAACAGCGTCGACCCGAGCCCGTACACATCGGACAGGACCGTCGGCTCATCACCCTTGAGCACCTCGGGGGCGGTGAAGGCGGGCGAGCCGGTGATCAATCGGCTCGAGGTGCGGAAGCCCCCCGGAATCCTGGCAATGCCGAAATCGGTCAGCTGTGGTTCGCCGTAGGCGCTGAGCAGCACATTCGCCGGTTTGACATCCCGGTGCAGGATCCCGGCACGATGTGCGCTCTCGATCGCACCCGCCAGCTTCACCCCGGCACGCAGGGAATCCGCCCAGGTGAGCGGCCCCTGTTCGCGAATGACCTGTTCCAGCGAACCACGGGTGCAATAGGGCATGACAATGAACGGCTGGCCGGTCGGGGTGACATCGACCTGGAGAATGTCGACGATATTCGGATGCCCGGACAGCCGACCCATCGCCTGTTCTTCGCGCAGGAATCGTTCGCGGCTCTCGGCGTCGATCTCCTCGGACAGCACCTTCACGGCGACCACCCGGTTCAGTGCGTATTGGATACAGCGGTACACCACCCCGAACCCGCCCCGGCCGATCTCGATGGCACTCGACAGGCCCATGGCATCCAGCTCGTCGGCCATCTCGATGGGCGTCTGTCGCTGAGTGTCCGATTCGGCCGGAGTCGATTCGGGGCTTGCCTTGCCCGAACGCATCTGTGGATTCACGTGACCACCTCGAACTCATATCGAATCGGCGTCACCGGCGATCGAGAAACACACCGACATCGGACATCGCGAAACGATCTCGCGATGCCCGACATGTCTGCGCATACTCCAACGTAGCGCGGTATCAACCGGAGTGCGTGGCTTTCGAAACAGCGTGGCCCAACCGCGCAGGTGATGCCAACCGCTCAGCGCTCCGCGGCGGGCCGCGTCGCCGGGAGGGTGATGGCGCAGGCGGCGAGAATGCGGGAAACGAAGCGGCGGCGGTTGCGTGGCCTGCGCTCTGGGGCATTCGTGACGGTGGCGTTCATGACAGGGTCCTTCTGACGAAACCTGCAGGGGGAGTTCAGCGTTCGGCTGACGGGCGGGCGGCGGGGGTGAACAGGTAGGTGATGCGTTCCATGAGCTTGTTGCGCTTGGTGTTCTGGAAGGCGGCGATCAGCCAGCGGCCGTCGCGGCGGACCAGGGTGTAGGTCTGGGTCTTGGTGAGCTGATCGGCGCGCTTGGGCTTGCCCTTGTAGGTGTCACCATGGCTGTTGACCACGGCGGTGTCCGGTCCGTAGAAGCGGATGTCGACGACGTCGTCGGCGAGCCGGGTGCCCTTCAGGACGCTGCCGAACAGCGCACGGTGCGAGGCGGCGATATCGGCGCGACCGCGGTAGAGCGTGCCGAGAAAGCTTGTGTAGGTGGCGTCTTCGGTGAAGACCGCGCCGTAGGCATCGGCGTCGCCGCGCCCCCATGCCTCGATCAATTCCGTGAGCACGCCCTGGATGGCCTGGGTGTCCACATTGGTGTCGGTGCCGCGCATGATGATCCTCCGTGTTAGATTTCTTCTTGTAAGAGCTTTCTTCATTGAAGAAGTCTCTTCGTTGAAGAAGAGATTAGAAGATGGAGGTATCCGTGTCAACACCACCGATGCGCCCCGACGCGAGCGAGGTCTACCGCCGCTATCTGAGCGCGGTCATGCTGCACGGACAGGCGGGCGCCCGAGCCGTCGACCTGGGCGCGACCGACCTCTACGCGCTCAACATCCTGGAACTCAACGGCGCCATGACCCCCGGCGAACTCGGCGCCCGCAGCGGACTGACCACCGGCCCGACCACCCGTCTCATCGATCGCCTGGAGGACGCGGGCTATGTGCGCCGCGTGCCGGTGCCCGGCGACCGTCGCAAGGTCATCGTCGAATTGATCGACAAGCCAGCCGATCTCGATGAGATCCTGGCCCCCGCGCGCCGCCGCATCGGCGAGATCATCGGCGGTTATTCCGCCGAACAGCGTGAGGTGCTGTTCGACTATTTCACCCGGGCCGCCGACGCGTACTACGAGGCCGCCGAGGATCTGCGCCCCAGCTGAAGCACGAAGCTACCGAAGGGCCAGCGCCACGATCTGGGTGAGCTGTTTGTCGGAGAAGTTGTTATCGCTGACCAGGATCAGGGTTCGCGCACCCGACGACAGGCGCGGACCCCAGGTCATGCCCTCGATATTGTCGATGGGATCGAGGCCGAGATCGGCGAGGTCGACCAGTAGGCGCTTGGCGACCGGACGGGCGCCGTCGAGCGGCGCATCGAGGATATTGGTCGCGCCATCGGTATCGGCCTCGTAGATGCGAATCCTATTGCCGACGCCGACCACGAAAGAGCGTTCCAGGACAAGGAATTTCGTTGGATCGAGCGGATCGGCGGCCAGGATCGAGGCAATGCCGTTCATGCCCTGGCCGGGATCGGGCTGTGACTGCGCGAAGACGGGCTCCATCGGGTACGCGTACTGAGTCAGCAGCGGACCGAAACGGGCTTGAACCGTAATCCGCGAGGTGGCACCGGTTGTCACCGTGGCTACGGGACCGTCCTGCAGCAGCGGGCCTTCGACGGAGGTGACGAACAGCGCGCCGCCCGCCGCGAAGGTCGCGCCTTCCAGGGCGAGATTCTGACGCGGGCCGGTGCTCGGGCGCATTCGCTCGTTCTCCGGGATCGGGAGTTCGGCGACGAAAGTGCCGTCCGGGTGGGTGATTCGCACCGAGGGGTCGGCCAACACGGTATCGGTGCGCTCACCTTCCTGCGTCCAGTAGTAGTCACCGGTCCACGGGTCGACGCGAATCTCCTCGGGATCCAATGACTTCGGCGGATACAGGGAGCCGTCCGAGGTGCGCAGCGGGTGGGTACCCGTGAACGTGACCGGCCCCACGCCGCCCTCGTCCACACCGAATCGCGCGGTGTAGAAGCGTCCCGGATCCCGTTCCGACCTGTCATCGCTGATCAGCACGTATTCACCGGTCTTGGGCTGGAAGTCGATGCCGGACAGGCCACCGATGGTGGTGCCTTGGAAGTCGATGTCGAAGGGAATGATCTGCTGGCCGAGCAGCCGCACCGCAGCGGCATCCGGCGCGACAGGCACGGGCGCGCCAGGTGCGATGGGCTGGGGCGTAATGGGCAGGGGCGTAATGGGCTGGGGCACGGCATTGGCCACCGGGGCAACAGCACACGCGACCGCGAAGCTCGCTACGAGAAGGGATCGGCTAGCTCTGACCACAATCGCCAACGGTATCGACCATCTCGATCACGCGGGTTAACGGCACCCGAAAATCGCTGCCCGAAAACGGCCGAAGCCCGCCACCGCGAAAGGCGGTGGCGGGCTTCGGCGTTGCGAGTTTCCGCGAGACTACTTGCGCAGCGAGGCCGGAACCTCGAAACGCTCGCCGTAGGTCTTGGCGAGGTAGTCGGCACGCTCGACGAAGGCCGCCTGGCCACCCGGGTAGCCGACGATGAACTGGTGCACACCACCGGTCCAGGCCGGGAAGCCGATGCCGAAGATCGAGCCGATGTTGGCGTCGGCGGTGGTGATCAGCACACCCTCGTCGAAGCACTTCTGGGTCTCGATCGCCTCGATGAACAGCATGCGGTCGATCAGATCCTGCAGCGGCACACCGAAACCGGCGGTGGTCTTGAAGTGCTCGCGCAGACCGGCCCACAGACCGAGGCGCTTGCCGTCCTCGTCGTACTCGTAGAAACCGGCCTTGCCCAGGCGACCCGGGCGACCCTGCTCGACCAGGTAGTCGATGACGTTCTGCGCCGGGTGGCGCTTGACGCCCAGGGTGGCGTCGCCCTGCTGCGCGGCCTCGAGGGTCTCCTTGGCGATCTTCTGCATCAGCGTCAGGTTCAGCTCGTCCGACAGCTGCAGCGGCGCGGCCGGGTAGCCCGCCTGCAGACCCGCCTGCTCGATGGTCGCGGGCTCGATGCCCTCGTTGAGCATGGCGATCGCCTCGTTGACGAAGGTGCCGATCACGCGCGAGGTGAAGAAGCCACGGCTGTCGTTGACCACGATCGGGGTCTTCTTGATCGCGAGGGTGTAGTCGAACACCCGGGCCAGCGCCTCGTCGGAGGTCTTCTCACCCTTGATGATCTCCACCAGCGGCATCTTGTCGACCGGCGAGAAGAAGTGGATGCCGATGAAGTCCTCCTGGCGCTTCACGCCGGTCGCGAGACCGGTGATCGGCAGGGTGGAGGTGTTCGAGCCGAGCAGCGCGTCCGGGGTGACGATGTCCTCGATCTCCTGGAACACCTTGTGCTTGAGCTCGGTGTTCTCGAAGACGGCCTCGATGACGAAGTCGACACCGGCGAAGTCGGCCGCATCCGCGGTCGGCGTGATCCGGTCCAGCAGCGCCTTGGACTTCTCCTCGGTGGTCTTACCGCGCGAGAGCGCCTTGGCCTCGATCTTCTCGGAGTAGTTCTTGCCGCGCTCGGCCGCCTCGATGGTGACGTCCTTGAGCACGACCTCGTAGCCCGCCTTGGCCGAGACGTAGGCGATACCCGCGCCCATCATGCCCGCGCCGAGCACGCCGACCTTGCGGATCTCCTTCTTCGGGACATCCTTGGGCCGCGAACCACCGTTGTTGATCGACTGCAGGTCGAAGAAGAACGCCTGGATCATGTTCTTCGCGACCGGGCCGGTCAGCAGCGAGACGAAGTAGCGGGATTCGATCAGCGACGCGTTGTCGATATCGACCTGCGAACCCTCGACCGCGGCCGACATGATGGCGCGCGGTGCGGGCATGTTGGCGCCCTTGAGCTGCTTGCGCAGGTTGGCCGGGAAGGCCGGGAGATTGGCGGCAAATGCGGGCGTAGACGGGGTGCCGCCCGGAATCTTGAAGCCCTTCTTGTCCCAGGGCTGCACGCCGCCCTCGGGGTTGGCCTTGATCCACGCCTTGGCGGCGGGCACCAGCTCCTCGATCGAGCCGACGACCTCGTTGATCAGACCGATCTCCTTGGCCTTGCCCGGGCGGTACTTGTTGCCCTGCAGCAGGAACTGCATCAGCGCACCCTGCAGGCCGAACATGCGCACGGTGCGGATGACACCGCCACCGGCGGGCAGCAGGCCCAGAGTCACCTCGGGCAGACCGAGCTGCACGCCCGGCACGTCGGCCGCGATGCGGTAGTGGGTGGCCAGGGTGATCTCCAGGCCGCCACCGAGGGCCGCGCCGTTGATCGCGGAAACGACCGGCTTGCCGAGGGTCTCCAGCCGACGCAGCGCCGACTTGATGGTGCCCAGCTCTTCCATGAGGGCCTGGCCGTCTTCCGGACCGACCTTCATCATGTTCTTCAGGTCGCCACCGGCGAAGAAGGTCTTCTTGGCCGAGGTCAGCACCACACCGGTGATGTTGTCCTTCTCGGCCTCGAGCCGGTCCACGGTCGCGGTCATGGACGTCTTGTACAGCTCGTTCATCGTGTTGGCGCCCTGGTTCGGGTCGTCCATCGTCAGCACGACGATGCCGTCCGAATCCTGCTCCCAACCGATCATGTTGGTCTCGCTCACAGCTCTGTGTCTCCTGTGTCTAATTGGCGGCGTTCGCGGTCCCTACGTGGTTACGCAAGCTACCGCCTCCGGGCCTGCGCGAACGCCGCCGTGAATTCTGTGCTGTCGGTTGGGGTTAGACGCGCTCGATGATGGTCGCGACGCCCATGCCGCCGCCGATGCACAGGGTGATCAGCGCGTAGCGGCCGTTGCGGCGCTCCAGCTCGTCGACCATGGTGCCGGTGATCATCGCGCCGGTGGCGCCGAGCGGGTGGCCCATCGCGATGGCGCCGCCGTTGACGTTCAGCTTCTCGTCCGGGATCTGCAGGTCCTTCTGGAACTTCAGCACCACCGAGGCGAAGGCCTCGTTGATCTCGAACAGGTCGATGTCATCGAGCGACAGACCGGCCTTGGCCAGCGCCTTCTGCGCGGCCGGGGTCGGGCCGGTGAGCATGATGGTGGAGTCGGCGCCGCTGGTGGCGGTGGCGACGATGCGCGCACGCGGGGTCAGGCCCGAGGCCTTGCCCGCCTCTTCCGAACCGACCAGCACCAGCGCGGCGCCGTCGACGATGCCCGAGCTGTTGCCGCCGTGGTGGACGTGGTTGATCTTCTCGACGAAGTGGAACTTCTGCAGCGCGACCGCGTCGAAGCCGCCCATCTCACCGACCACGGCGAAGGACGGGTTCAGCTTGGCCAGATCCTCGGCGGTGGTGCCGGCGCGGCGGTGCTCGTCGTTGTCGAGCACGATGATGCCGTTCTGGTCCTTGACCGCAACCACGGACTTGGCGAAGTAGCCGCCGGTCCACGCCTTATCGGCGAGGTTCTGCGAGCGCACCGCGTAGGCGTCGACGTCATCGCGGCTGAAGCCCTCGATGGTGGCGATGAGGTCGGCCGAAACACCCTGCGGCACAAAGTAGGTGTCGTAGTTGGTGGCCGGGTCCAGCGCCCAGGCGCCACCGTCGGAGCCCATCGGCACCCGGGACATGGACTCGACGCCACCCGCGATGACCAGGTCGTCGAAGCCCGAGCGGACCTTCTGCGCGGCCAGGTTCACGGCCTCGAGGCCGGAGGCGCAGAAGCGGTTGATCTGGAAGCCGCCGACGGTGTCCGGCAGACCGGCAACGGTGACCGCGGTGCGGGCGATGTCCATGCCCTGGTCGCCCACCGGGCTGACGACGCCGAGGATGATGTCGGAGATCCGGTCCTCGTCGAGGTTGGGGAAGCGAACGCGCAGCTCCTGGATCAGACCAACAGTCAGATCAATCGGCTTCACCGAGTGCAGCGAACCGGTCTTCTTGCCGCGGCCACGTGGAGTGCGGATGGCCTCGTAAATGTAGGCCTCTGTGGTCATATCGGAGTGTTTCCTTCCTTGGGGTGCAGCGGGGGCGAACATGCGTCCATCCACGCTCTATGCAGCGTCCGAACGTCATCAGTTCGAGCGCGTTGTGCAGCGACACCACGTTTGCGGCGTGGCCGCGGGGGACCTCGCCGACCGGGCCGGAACCCGGTCGTCCTAACGCTGTACAAAAGCCGACAAGCAGCGGTGATCACGAGTCCTACCGCCCAGTAGCCCTGGGCATACGATAGAACGTCGCGATACCGCAGTTCGCGGCCACCCGTTCATACTACCGTCGTGTGCGAACTCCGGTTAACTTAACGTCGTGTGAACGCCGGTTGTCAACCATCGAGTCGTGTGGCACCCAGCTCACTTTTGAGCAACTCCAAGGCGACCTCGTCCGGGTCGCGTCGATCCCCCGGCGCCACCGGGGTCTGCGATTCGGCCAGCATCTCCTGCTCCTCCTCCGGTGTGGAGGGCGGTGGGACGCCGTCGATCGGCGGGTAATCCATCGGGCCCGGGTCATCCGGTAGATCGGGGTAGTCGGGCGGCGGAATATCGTCGTCGCCGCGATACTGCCGCGCTTCGCCGCCCGGTGCGGGCCGCTGCGCACCGCCGGTCGCGGTATCGGCGGCCGCGGCCCTGGCCTGACTCGGTCGGGAGAAACGCGGCGGCGCGGGCGCATCCGAACCGCGGGCAGCCGCGTCGCCGGATTCACGTCCCGGCGCACTCCCGGCCTGCTGCCCGGCCTGGCCACGCCCCCGACCAGCCTTCTGCGGCGCGGCGGTGGGCCGCGGCGCGGCGCCACCGGCCTCCCAGCGCACCGGATGATCACTGCCGAGCACGGCCCGCACCGCCGACCGCACCGCCTCCACATTCCGCGGATCCGACAGCCGCTGCGCCAATGGCGCGTGCTGATGCGCGAAAACGATCACATCCCCCTCGATCCGCGCCACCGAGGCCCCCGACAACAACGCCTGCACGGTAGGCCCGAACTCCCGAACCTTCGCCCGAATATCCGCCCAGGCCCCCTCCACTGCCCGCAACAGATCCGCGTCCCCCTGCACACCACCCTGCTGCCCCCCAACATCACTCGCACCAACTTGATCCGCCGCACCCCCTTCCTGCGCCACGCCCCTTTGCTGCGCCACGCCCCTTTGCTGCGCCGCGCCTCCTTGTTGCGCCGCGCCTCCTTGTTGCGCCGCGCCTCCTTGTTGCGCCGCGCCTCCTTGTTGCGCCGCGCCTCCTTGCTGCGCCACGCCCCCTTCCTGCGCCGCGCCCCCTTCCTGCGCCACGCCCTTTTGCTGCGCCGCGCCCCCTTCCTGCGTGACGCCCCTTTGCTGCGCCGCGCCTCCTTGTTGCGCCGCTCCCCCGTGCTGCGGCGCGACACCCTGCTGCACGGGGGCAGCGCCCGCACCGGTCGTAGGCGCGCTCGCTTGCGCCGATGCCCCGGCCGAGGATGCCACCCGATCTGCGGCAGCTCGGTCGGACCGTTGAGCCGACAATGGCGCTGCACCGGCACCTGTGGCCTCTGCGTAGTCGCGCCCTGTCGGAGTGGTTGCCTCGGAGGCCTGCGTCCGTTCGGATTCCGGCAATCCGACAGCGGCCGACGAACCCGCCCTACCAGCAGACTCGCCCCCGGTCGGATCGGTCGCGACAACTCGGTCACCGGACTCGGCCGCCAACGGCGGCGCGGCCACCTCCGGTCCAGCCGTATCGACCGGCACGAAGGCGAACTCCGGTCCGGCATCCCCCCGCTCGGAGTCCGACTGCCGCCCAGCGGCGGCGCGCTGTTCGTCGGCGACAGCTTGCCCAGCGGCCTCCTCAACCGGCTCCGCCACGACAGCGTCCACACCGACGACCTCGTCCGGGACGGCACCGCGCCCGACGCCCGAGTTCCGTTCAACAGCCGCGGCGCGCTCTGCGGGCAGGCTCGGCCCCGGAGCAGCAGCCTGCGTCGGAGCAGCAGCCTGCGTCGGAGCAGCAGCCTGCGTCGGAGCAGCAGCCTGCGTCGGAGCAGCAGCCTGCGTCGGAGCAGCAGCCTGCGTCGGAGCAGCAGCCTGCGTCGGAGCAGCAGCCTGCGTCGGAGCAGCAGCCTGCGTCGGAGCAGCAGCCTGCGTCGGAGCAGCAGCCTGCGTCGGAGCAGCAGCCTGCGTCGGAGCAGCAGCCTGCGTCGGAGCAGCAGCCTGCGGGGCGCTCGCTGGGCTCGCGCCCGCGCGGGTCGCGTCCTTTTCGCGGCGCGCGGCGGCGAGGAGTTCGGCGCCGCGGCGGCGTGGGGGCTCGTTGGCGGCACGCGGCGGTGCCGACTGGGGCGGGGCGGTCTGGGGTGCGGCAGACGATGTGTCGGCGGCTGGGGCCGGGGCGGCGCCGGGGGCGATCGCGCCGGTCGCTATGCCGCGTTCGAGGCGCTCCAGGCGTTGCAAGGTGGCCGATTCGGCGTCGGAGACCGAGGGCAGCAGCATGCGGGCGCTAACGATTTCCAACAGGAGGCGCGGGGCAGTGGCGCCACGCATTTCGCCGAGACCCTCGTGCAGGAGTTCGGCGTGGCGGGCCAAGGTGGCCGGGCCGGTGCGTTCGGCCTGTTCGCGCATGCGGTCCAGAACATCGCCGGGACCGGAGACCAGGCCGCGGTCGGCGGCATCGGGGACGGCCTGCAGCAGGATGAGATCGCGCAGGCGCTCCAGGAGGTCGACGGCGAAGCGGCGTGGATCGTGGCCCGCCTCCATGACGCGATCGATGGTGCCGAAGAGGGCGGCGCCATCGCTGCCGGCGAGCGCGTCGATCGCATCATCGATCAGCGCGACATCGGTGACGCCGAGCAGCGAGACGGCCCGCGCGTAGGTGACTCCCTCGGGGCCCGCGCCCGCGAGCAGCTGGTCGAGCACGCTCAAGCTGTCGCGCGGCGACCCGCCGCCCGCGCGAATCACCAACGGGTACACCGCTTCCTCGACCGGCACATGCTCCTGCTCACAGATCTTGCCGAGGAGTCCGCGCATGGTCGCGGGCGGCAGCAGCCGGAACGGGTAGTGGTGCGTGCGGGAGCGGATGGTGGGCAGCACCTTGTCCGGCTCGGTGGTGGCGAAGATGAAGATCAGGTGGGCCGGCGGCTCCTCGACGATCTTGAGCAACGCATTGAAGCCCGCGGTGGTGACCATATGCGCCTCATCGACGATGAACACCCGATAGCGCGACTCCGCGGGCGCGTAGAAGGCCCGATCACGCAGTTCGCGGGTGTCGTCGACACCACCGTGACTGGCGGCGTCCAGCTCGATCACATCGAGATTGCCCGGACCTCCCGGCCCCAGCGCCACACACGACGGGCAGACGCCACACGGCGTCGAGGTCGGACCCTGCACACAGTTCAACGAGCGCGCGAGGATGCGCGCCGAGGAGGTCTTGCCACAGCCCCGGGGGCCGGAGAACAGATAGGCATGACTGATGCGACCGGTGTCCAGCGCGGTACTCAGCGGGTCGGTGACGTGCTCCTGACCCACCACTTCAGCGACCGTTGCCGGTCGGTACTTCCGGTACAGAGCCACGGCCAGAGGTTACCGGCGCCCACCGACAATGCCCATTCCCGTCGGCCGACAGGCCGGGCGCGGCGTGCTGTCGGGCGTTTCGCAACGGATATGTGACGCAGATCACAAGATGCGCAAACCTTCGTTAGCCCCCACTGATCAGCGCCGAAGGCGGCAACGCCGGAGCTAACGAAGATCAAGAACGGACCAGCACATTAATTTGCCGCCCGCCCAGTGGCATTTACGTCGATTAGTTGAACTCAGGCCCTGGTTCACGGCCGATTTGCAGAGATAACGAATCCGTCAACCGGGATGACATCTACGCAATTGTCTGGCTACCGTGGTTAGCGGCAACTTCGGTAGCCAAACCTTCATCAGGTTGGTGGTCCCGGCCGGTCCCTCATCCCGACCGGGACACAACCTGGCTCCTCATGATCCAGGGCGCTTTCCGCCGAATTCACACCGCTTCCACCGGAGGAAACTTCCACCGTGACGTCGTGTGACGACATCGCCGCCGCCTGGCTTTCGAGCACTGATTTCGCCGACGACCATGCCGCCGTCGACCTGCTCAGCCGGGCGATCAGCCCGCAGGACTTCGCGATCAAGCGCGATTCGCTGCCGGTGGCCGCCGCCGCCGATCCGTCGACCGCCGCGGCCATCCTCGAGCTATTGGAGCGCGGCCAGGTGCCGACCATGGCCGCGATCCGTACCCTCACGGCCCAGAACGAGATGCGCCGCGAGGCCGAGCGCATCGAGCGCCTCGGTCGCCGAGCCCAGCGCAGCATCGACGACTTCGGCCGGGTGCTGGCCCGCCTGGCCGAGGACCATTGGCTCGCGCACGGCACCGGCCCCACCCGCCGCGACGTGCTGCAGTCCGAACCGGTGATGACGCTGATCCGGGAGCGGATCGACGATATCCCGCCGACCGCGGTCAAACACCTCTGGTTGATCGAACGGGCGCAGCGGGCCGGCTGGATCGCCTCCAATGCCAACCCCGGATCCCTGTGTGCCGCAAGGCGTTTCTATTCCGCCAGATACGGCAACCGGGTCTCGCTGCGGCCGGTCAATGCGATCGGCACGATCGTGGCGAGCTACCTCAACGACTACCTGGCCGAATACGGGCGCCCACCGCGCTGGTCCACCCTCGCCCGCGAACTGCGCGACGATCGCGGCCGCCGGATGTTCCACGACACCGCGGACGCGCGCATCCAACAGCGGTGGCTCACCACGGCCGAATGGATGGCCGTGCGCGATGACCTTCCGGTGCCCGGTCGTCGGGGTCTGCGGGCGATTGCCAAGAAGTCGCGGCGCTGAGCTGTCTGGGCCGTATCCCCTAGCGGTGCTCAGGGCCGCTGTGAGCATTCGGTAATTTCTTCGCAACGCATGCACGCGTGGAAGGAGTTACCCCGTGTCCTCAACCATCGATCCCGCGGCCACCGCCTGGCTGCTCATCAGCACGGCCATGGTGCTGCTGATGACGCCTGCGCTGGCGATTTTCTACGGCGGGATGGTGCGCTCGACCGGCGTACTCAACATGCTGATGATGAACTTCATCGCGATTCCACTGGTGACCGTGGTCTGGTTGCTCGCCGGTTACAGCCTCGCGTTCAGCGAGGATGCGGGCGGCGGTCTGATCGGTAATCTCGACCACTTCGGTATGGCCGGCATCGACCCGAATACCGTCCACGGCACGATTCCGGAACTGCTGTTCGCCACCTTCCAGCTGACCTTCGCGATCCTGACCGCGGCACTGGTCAGCGGCGCGATCGCCGATCGCGCGAAATTCTCCGGCTGGATGGTCTTCGTGCCGCTGTGGGCGCTGGTGGTCTACGTGCCGATCGCGCACTGGGTATGGGGTCCGCACGGCTGGCTGGCCTCCTTCGGCGCGCTCGACTACTCGGGCGGCATGGTCGTCGAGATCGCCTCCGGCGCGTCCGCGCTGGCGCTGGCGCTCGTGCTCGGCCCGCGCATCGGCTTCAAGACCGATGCGATGCGTCCGCACAACCTGCCGTTCGTGCTGCTGGGCGCGGGTCTGCTGTGGTTCGGCTGGTTCGGATTCAATGCCGGATCCGCGCTGACCGCGAACGGCGTTGCGGCGGCGGTATTCCTGAACACCTTGGTGGCCGGCTGTCTGGGCATGCTCGGCTGGCTCGCGGTCGAGCAGATCCGCGACGGTCGGCCGACCACCTTCGGTGCGGCCTCCGGCGTGGTGGCCGGACTGGTCGCGATTACGCCGTCATGCGGTTCGGTGAACACCCTCGGCGCGCTCATCGTCGGCCTCGCGGCCGGTGTGGTGTGTTCATTCGCGGTGGGCTGGAAGTTCAAGGCGGGCTATGACGATTCGCTCGACGTGGTCGGCGTGCACTTCGTCGGCGGCATTGTCGGCACGCTGCTGATCGGCCTGCTGGCGAATCAGGTGATGACCGGTGGCGTCGAGGGCCTGTTCTACGGCGGCGGATTCGCACAGCTCGGCAAACAGCTGGTCGGCGTGCTGGTGAGCGCGGCCTACGCGTTCACCGTCACCTTCGCACTCGGCAAGGGCATCGACCGGTTCGTCGGATTCCGGGTCAGCAAGGAAGACGAGACCGCGGGCATCGACTTCGCCCTGCATGCCGAGACCGCGTATGCCGAAGGCGTGCACGGACATTCGCCGCGGCGCTTCGGCGAGGGGCACTTCGGTCACCCGCACGGCGGCGATCACTGATCGACGTAGCAATAGCGCCACGACGCCTGGCTGACGTCACCACTGAATCGGTACGGACCGGCAAGATTCAGTAGGGCGAGAGCCAGGCGTTGCTGTTTCGGTTATCGACCTCCACTCGAAAGTGGTTGCTACGAAACCTCGCCCGAAGGAGCCTTCCAAGTGTTGCACTGGAACGTCCTGTCGTACTTGTGCCCCTGCGTGAACCAGTTGGCCTGGTTCTGCCCGGTGCCGTGATCGCGCGCGTCACCTTGCCGGTCGCCACGCCCGACCTGGTCCTGCGTGGCGCGAGTCAACTGTGCCGCGGTGAAGACGCCGTCGTACGTCGATGTGCCGACGTACATTCCGGAAAAGCAGTCCGCCTCCAGCTCGAAGCGGCGCGACAACTCCAGTCCCTGCGCACTGCGGGTGCCCGCCTCATTGCGCTCGGTATTCATCCGCTGCGATATCCCGGAGAGCGCCTGCACGTGATGACCATATTCGTGGGCGAAAACCGACAGATAGATCACCACGTCGTCGCCATACTTCTCGACCTGGATCTTGTCCAGGGGCATGTAGATCGTGTGGTTCGTCGAACAATAGAACGCCGCGAAACTGCTACTGGCCGTGGTACACGGGGATGTCGCGTCCGACGCTCGAGCGGGCACGCTCAGACCCGGACTGGAGAACGGGAGATTCGCGCCCTGCAAGGTGGGCCGCCACTTTTTGTCCAGGCAGTCGGCTGCGGCCTGGAAGAACCGGGTGGCCGCGGCGGTCGTCGCGGCCCAGGCCGGGTAGTCGCAGTCGACGTTGATCAGCCCACTGTTGTCGTCGCTGAACAGCGGATTCTCGCCGAGCTTGGCAACCGGTTGCGGCCCAGCGGGTTTCGTCGTGGTCGGCGCTGCCGCTCCCGTTGTGGACGGCGACGCGGCGCGCGATGTCGGGCTGGGTGATGAGGTCGTCGCCGACGTCGGCGGCGTGTAGGTGTAGCTGGGCGTCGGCGGGGGGTAGGCCGACGGACGGTGTCTGTTCTTCTCGTTATTCGCCGAAATCGCCGATGCGGCGAACAGTCCGACGACCACGACGATGACCGTCAGCACACCGAGCAGTGCACTGAGTCCCGCACCCGAACTCCGCCGCCGCGGCGGGTACGGACGCGGCGGATAACCGGGCCGCTGGTACGGCATCGGTGGACCGTACGGCGTCGCATTCGGTGCACCATAGGCGAGCGGATAACCAGGTGGCGGGCCATATCCCGGCTGAGGACCCGGCGGTGGCTGGTATCCGGGGGCGGGTTGATATCCGGGCGGCGGCTGATAGCCCGGTGCGGGTTGATATCCGGGCGGCTGAGGTCCGGGCGGCGGACCATAGCCGTAGGGCGGCTGCGTCATCCGCTCACGACACCGAACCGGCCGACGCGGTGAACGTATTGCACTGTGCCGCACGGTCCTTGTCCACGCCGATCTCGAACCAGGCCCCGCCGTTGGCCGCGGTGCCGTGATCACGCATATCGCCGCGCTGATCGCCGCGGCCGTGGGCATCGCGTCGGGCGAGGGTGATCTGCGATGTGGTCAGCGAACCGCCATTGGCCGAGGAGCCGAGGTACATTCCGTCGAAGCAGTTGGCCTGCAACTCGATTCGGCGCGACAACTCCAGACCCCTCTCACTGCGCACACCCGCGTCGACCCGATCACTATTGGCCTTGCGCAGGATTCCGGCCATCGCCTGCACATGATGGCCGTATTCGTGGGCGAAGACCGACAGGTAGACGATCCAGTTGTCCTTGAACAGGTCGGTCTGCAACTGGCTGATCGGCATGTAGATGGTCTTGTTCGCCGGGCAGTAGAACGCGGCGAAATTACTCGTCGAGCCGGTGCACGGCGTGGTGATGCCGTCGGTATTCGCGCTGACATTCAGCGTCGGCGATTGGAACGGCAGGTTCTTTTGCGCCAATATGGGTTTCCACGCCGACTCCAGGCAGTTCGCGGCCGTTTCGAAGAACTTGCGCGCGGTATCCACCTGCGTACCCCACGGCGCATAGGAGCACTTCGCCGGAATCAAGGTGGTGTTCGGATCGGTCAGCAGTGGATTGGTCCCGGTCTCCGATACGCCACCGCCGGAGTCCGGGGTGTAGGTCACGCTGGGGCCGGGACCCGATGCGGTGTTGCTGACCTTGCCGTGTGTGATCGCAATGCGCACCAGTCCGCCCGCCACCACGAAGACGACGATCAACAGCATGGCCACCCAGCCGCCACCGCCCTTGCGGCGCTGGGGTGGGCGTCCCGGCGGACCGTAGGGCGTCGGGGGCGGCATCGGCGCGCGCTGTCCGTATCCGGTCGCCGGATAACCGGGCTGCTGACCATAGCCCGGCGAACCATAGCCCGGCTGCTGGCCGTACCCGGGCGAATACCCTGGCTGCTGGCCATATCCGGGCTGCTGGCCGTAACCCGGCTGACCGGGCGCGGGACGATAGCCCGGCTGAGCATATGGCGAACCCGGCCCTGGACGCGGCGGAAGCGGTTGCCCACCAGGCGGAACCGGTCCATAACCGTACGGCGGTTGTGTCACTCCCCCGTACCCCCTCGTCTCAATCATCGCCGACAGTGTTGGCCTTGCGTCGCTCCCAGGTCCGTTCGTGGGTACGCCGCGCTGCCGCCTGCGGGCTCGTCGCTCGCGCCGGGCTGCTGACGCAGAATAGCAACTTGTCTAGAGTAGGCAGCCATGCTGACTTTTCGGGGGGGCGCCGCGAGCGCGCTACTTCTCGCCGCTGCGGGAATGCTGGCGGCCGCACCGGTTGCCCACACGGAGCCCGCAACCGATGGTGTGAATATCGTCGCCGATCTGAAACTGAGCCGGGACGGCGTGCTCGAGGTCACCGAGAAGGTGGTCGTGCCCGCCGCGGGCGGGTTCAAGATGACGCTGCCGCTGCGGCTGAAGGTGGGCCAGGACGTGGAACGCGTCTTCAAGGTCACCGATGTCGATACCACCGGCGCTGGCACCGCGACCGTGGCGAACGATCTGTTCACCATCGATGCCAAGCCCGGCGAGTCCACCTTCACCTACGCGATCCACAACACCGTCAGTGACGCGCCGGGCAGCCAGGTCTTCCGCTGGCTCGGCACGATCAATGCCGATGTCGCCTCGATCGACGCCTCCCTGATCAGCCCGAGCTACGAAATGGGCGTGGTGGACTGCAAACTCGGCCCGCCCGGAAATCTGCGGAAATGCTCCGATCTGCAGATCGAGGCGGACGGGGTGCTCTACTGGCAGCAGAGCGACCTGCACAAGGGCGACAATATCGACCTGACCCTGCAACTACCGCCCGGCACGGTGCCCGCCAACGCCGATATCCGCGACAACAGCGAAGCGGGTGCCTTCTCCTTCACGACTCCGGTGCTGGTCGCGTTCGGGGTACTGCTGCTCGCGCTGGCCGGACTAGCCGCCTACGTGCTCAAGGCTCGGCGGGAAAACGCCGCCGCCACAGCGGGTTCCGAGACGATCGACCCACTGCTGCGCGCTGGCAACCAGGTCCAGTTCACCTCCCCCGATGGCATTCTGCCCGGCGAGGCGGGCGTATTGCTCGACGAACATGTCGATCCTGGCGATATCGCGGCCACGGTGATCGACCTCGCGGTGCGCCGGTACCTCTGGATCACACCCATCGGCGACAGCGATTGGCGCATCAACCGGGTGAACGCACCCGATGATCAATTGCGCGATTACGAAAAGTCGGTCTACCGAACGCTATTGCCGGAGGGCACCGATTCGGTGACCGTCGGCGAATTGCGCGCGCCCGGCCGCGTGCAGGCCCAACCGGTGCGCGCCGCCATGCTCGCCGACGCGGTCGAGCGCGGCGCCTTCATCGATCGGGCCCGCATCGGTTTGCCGGTCCTGTTGGGTGCGGCGCTGATCGTCGGCGGTATCGCCGCGACCATTGCCCTGGCGCTCCTCTCGGGCAGCGCGCTGGTCGGTATCGCCATCCTGCTCGGTGGCATCGCGACCGCACTGCTGCCGCGATTCCTGCCGGTCCGCACGGCCCAGGGCCGCGAACTCGTCGGCCACGTCCGCGCACTGCAGCGTGGCCTCGATTCGACCAGCCGCGACCAGATCCCGCCCGCCGACCAGGAATTGGTCTTCTCCAGGGCGCTGCCGTTCATGGTGATCGGCGGCCGCGCCGACAACTGGATCCGCGCCTTCCGCGAGCTGAACCCCGCCGCCGACTCCCAACCCGGCCTCTACTGGTTCGGCAGCTTCGAACGCGACCGCAACCTCCAGCGCTTCGCAGGCCACTTCCCGTACTTCATCACCGCACTCGAGGGACTGTTCGCGAGCGGCCGCTGAACATCCAGCGCGCCAAGCCATTTCATCGCCCATCAGCCCAGCGAAGGCGGGCGGCTCGCATTCCGGTGTGATTGCATTGCTCCTGGCCGCCCGTGTACGTGTCCGGATGGGAGAGTGCGATGGAGTCGGAACTGCCGACCGTCGATCTGAACAAGACATTCGCGCAACGGTTTTTCGCTCCGCTCGGCATCGTGCTGGTGACGGTGACCGCCGCCGGGATCGGCTGGCTCGTCGTCGGCGGACTCGACCGCGGCCAGCGCGCGCTGTTCGTCACCGGACCCGCATATGCCCTGTGGCGCATGATGATCGGGATCACCGTCGCGGTCGCGGTCGCCGGAACCGTCTTCATCATGCCCGTGCTGCGTGAACTGCGCGCCCGATATCCGAGTGCGAGCCTATCGGCGCTGACCGCACTGTATCTGATCGCGATCGCGGGCACCGCCGCGGTGCCCCGGCTGTTCTGGGGTCGGATCGAACCGAGCACGGTGCGAATCGGCATCGCGCTGGTGCTGGTCGCCGTCGCGATGTGGCCTGCGGTCGCCGTCATTTGGGTTGTGCGTGCACGGGTTCGGTTCCTCGCGCAGCAGCCGGTGGACTCACTCGTGGCAACGACCGCATACCGGATCGAAGAAATCAGATCGTTGCGCGCTGCCCTGATCACGGCGCTGACGATCCTGGCAATGGTCGTGTCGATCAGCGTGCTCAATACCGGTCAGCTACGCAATGCGCGGATCGCCGCCGGTACAGCAGCGGATATACCACCCACCTATGCACTGCTGTACGGAGCCGTGCTCGCCGGGCTGCTGGCGGTCCTCTTTGTTCCGGTCCATCTGTCATGGCAGGCGGCCGGTACCCGGATACTCGACGCGTCGTATCCCATCGTCCGCACCGATGCCGCGGGTGATCCGCGATTGCCCGATGACGAGTGGAGAGCGGGACGCGATCGACTCACCGAGTTGATGGGCTTGGCCAATACCGCAACAGCACAGTTCCGCGCGGCCTTCACGACATTGGCGCCATTTCTGACAGGTCTTCTCGCCTACTTTCTGAAGTAGGCGAGAAGACCTGATGTGGAACTGTCAGTCGCTCAGTGCGGTACGGCGGATCGCCGCGAGCGGGTCGGCGTAGAGGACGCTGAGCGAGGTGACGACGGCCGCGAATTCCTGGACCTTGCCGCCGAATCCGCTGATGCGGATATCGGTGGGTGGGAGTTGGGAGGACTGGGCGAAGGCGCGGGCCACGTGCGCGACTGCGGGGCGGTAGCCGGTGAAGGCCTGGCCGCCGAGGATTACGCGGTCCGGGTTGAGCATGTCGCGGACCATCGCGACGGTGTGTCCGAGGATGGTCGCGCGCTCGGCGAGCAGTTCCCGCGCACCCTCGGCACCCGACTCGGCGGCGCGATACAGGTCGGCGATGGTGGTGCCGCCGGTGCCCTTGTGCGCCGGAATGATTCCGCGCCCAACGGCTCTGGCGTGCAGCGACCGATCGCCGACGGTCACCTCCAAGCAGCCGCGGCGGCCGCAGGTGCATTCGACATCGGAGCCGGTCGGCAAGTGCGCGACCGAACCGGGACCGCTACTCGGGGTGTGTACCCGGCCATCCAAAGTCACTGCGACACCGGCGGTTTCACGGACATAGAAGTACAGACTGCTACCCGGACCGCCGGTGCGCACACCATTGCGATCCGCATCCTTCGGTTCGCCGGTCGGCAACAGCAGCTCCGAGGCCGCCATGGCCTCGACGTGCGGGGCCACCGAGACCGGCAGTTCCAGCACCTCGCCGAGCACCGAACCGACCTGCGCACCCTGCCAGCCCAGCTTGGGATGGTCGACGACACCGGTCAGCGGATCGACCCGCCCACCGATCGCCACTCCGGCCCACAGTGGTTTGCGCCGATGCCAGCGCTGCAAGAACGCCTTTGCGCTGCGCGCGACGGTCATGGTCGCGAAGTCCTGACCGGTCTGCGGGGTGGCGATCGCCAGGCCGCCGAGAATTCGTCCGCGCAGGTCGGCCGCGACGATCTTGGTGACCGCGGCGCCGATATGGATGCCGAGGGTCAGATAGGCCTCGTGGTCGATTTCGAACGGAACCCGCGGACGTCCGACCGCACCCGACGCGGTCAGGTCGGGGCGCTCGCGTAGCAGACCGGCGGCCAACAGTGCCGACACCTGACGGTTGACCGTCGCGATGCTCAAACCCGTTGTGCGCGCGGCATTGTCACGGGAGATCGGGCCGCCGGTCGCGGTGCGCAGCACGGCCGCCGCCGGATTGTCGGCGATGCGCAGTTCCGGCGCGACGACGGGACGCTGAACACGGACACGACCGGTGACGACCCTGGAGGCGGATCGATCAAGGGTGGGGAGAGACATATGAAGGTTCCTTGCTGAAGTCCCGTATGACGGGACATGCCTACGCGTGCGGCGGCTGGGCAGCGCACGAGCCGAAAGAACGGCTCAGCTGCAGCAGGAACAACACAATTCGCGAGTCAACGGCAGTCGCAGACCCAGTGCGGCGGTCACATAGGTGACCCGCAGTGCGGTCGGACGGCTCGAAGACATGGGATCAAAGTTAACACCGAAATCGCGGTGTACCAAGCCCTGCCAGTGGCACGCGACCTCGCCCAATGCGTGTTTCGCATCGAAATCCTTGCCGCGCATCATGTTCCGATCATACTGTGGCCCAGCGCACCATATGTCCGAAAACGCCGAATGGGGGTCGCCATGTGGCGACCCCCATGGGGTGACTGGCTCGCCCGGTTACGGGCCGTTCGCTCGCTACGATCAGACCGCTTCGGCGACCAACTGACGACGGGCCAGCAGTGCGGTGGCCGAGGCGATCAGTCCGACCAGCGCGACGACGGTGACCAGGTACAGTCCGGGCCGGTACTGCGCGATGCTGGTGGCGGCGCCACCGCTGATCAGACCGGTGACCACGGCCAGCACGACCGCCCCACCGATCTGGCCCGAGGTCTGCACCAGCCCCGAGGCCAATCCCTGCTCGTGGTCGGCGATGCCCTCGGTGGCCTGCACCATCACCGAGGAGAACCCGAGCGCGAAGCCGAGGCCGAGCAGCAGGAATGCGGGCAGGTAGTCCAGCACGTAGTTCGGGTCGGCGCTGCCGCCGAAGGAGATGAACCAGACGTAGCCGATCACGAACGAGGTCATCGAGGCGATGATCATCGGCGTGGTGCCGTAGCGGTCGATCAGCTTGCCCGCGACCGGCGAAAGGATCGCCACGATGATGCCCGTCGGCGCCAGGGCGAGCGCCATTTTCAGCGGCTCCCACCCCAGGGTGTTCTGCAGGTAGAGCGACACGATCGTCTGGAAGCTGATGTAGGAGCCGAAGATGGCCAGCGCGGCCAGGTTGGCCCGGACGATCGACCTGACCTTGAAGATGCTCAGCCGAACCAGCGGGTGGGCGACCTTGTTCTCCACCACGAAGAACGCGCTCAGCAGGGCGATGGCGATAACCGCGGTGGCGACAACGCTTGCGGTCAGGCCCTTTTCGGGTGCGGTGACGATGGTGTAGACGGCGGCCAGCATGCCACCGGTCAGCAGTGCGGCGCCCGCGAAGTCGATGCGGCCCTGCTCCTTCTCGATATTGCGCGGCACCACGAAGTAGGCGGTGAGCACGACGGCCGCGACGACCAGCACCGGGACGTAGAAGGTCAGTCGCCAGTCGATGCCGGTGAGCAGGCCGGAGACGATCAGACCGGAGGCGTATCCGGTGGCGCCGAAGACCGTGAAGATCGACAGCGCGCGGTTGCGGTCGTGGCCTTCCTTGAAGGTGGTGGTGATGATCGAGAGCGCGGCCGGTGCGGTGAACGCGGCGGCGATGCCCTTGATGATGCGGCTGGCGATCAGCAGCGCACCGTCATCGACCAGGCCGCCCGCGAGTGAGGCGAGTCCGAAAACCACCAGGGCGGTGAGGAATACCTGCCGACGACCGAGCAGATCGGCGGCTCGTCCACCCAGCAGCAGCAGGCCGCCGTAGCCGAGGATGTAGCCGTTGACGATCCACTGCAGGCTCTCGGTGTTCAGGCCGAGTTCGGATCCGATGGACGGGAGGGCGACACCGACCATGGAGACGTCGAGTGCGTCGAGGAACATCGCCAGTCCGGCGACGAACAGCACGGCCCACAGCGTCGGGCCCCAACGCCCGGGGGTGTGCTCGGTAGATGCGGCGGTCCGGGTCTCGGATGCGGTAGCTGTCATAGTCACGTCGAGTAATTTAGATGCGTATGCATTAAATGTCAACGCAAGTAATGCGCGCACATAAAAGACCTGGTCATGATCTTGCCGGGAGCACGGCGGAGGCCCCTTACCGCACGGAAAGGCCCCGCCCAGTCGAGAGGTACTGGGCGGGGCCTGTTTCCGTGGCGACGGTGGGAGCCACGGATGCCGTGACCGGCGGATTCGACCTACTTGGCGGGGGCGAACGGCTGGTTGATCGTGGCGAAGTATTGGATCGCCGCACCGATTGCGACCGGAGCCGTGATCAGGATCTGACCGGCCAGGGTGCCCAGCGCACCGACGGCGATGATGCCGCCGAGGCAGCCGATGGCGGCGGCCGGAATGAACGGACCGAACAGGCCGACGATGGTGGCCGAGGCGACCGTCGCACCGGCGATACCACCGAGCACGCAGCCGACCGCACCACCCGCGAGACCACCGACCAGCGTGCCGATCGTGGCGCCCGCCGAGATGGTGCTCGTCAGCCGGGTCCAGGCCGCGACCTCACGGTCGTACGGGGTCTTCCACGGCGCCTGGTCCTCGTAAGGCAGCGCGACCGGCTTGTAGACCGCGTGCTCGCGGTCGATCTGCGGGGTCAATGTCGCGGTGCGATCGGAAATCTGTGCGGCGATCGGGAATTCGAAGTCGTCGATGCTGAACTTCAGCGGGGTCCCCGCGAGTACGGCGCCATTGGCCGCCTTGATTTTGAAGACCCCATCCTCGACAGCCAGCGAACCCGCGTCGGTCTTGATGATCGATGAATCGTTGACCGCCTCGGCGGTGAAATTGATTGCGCCATTGTCGCTTTCGGACGCGTCCGGGGCAGCCCCGGAGGTACCCGCGGCGACTCCGGTCGCCACGGTCACCAGCGCCGCGACGACGGCGAGCTTCCTCATCCTCATGTACTGCATTCCCTCATCTAGGTGTTGCTCTCGAGGGAAAGCATCGATGAGAAATCAATCGGGCACGAGGGAAAAATGCAGGCAGATTCCAATAGGGCAAATCCGGAGCGACCTCAGGACTTCTTGGCGGCGGCCTTCATCTGCTTCTTGAATGCCCGCACTTCCAACAGCGATTCGCCGTCGACGATATCGGCGGCCGAGCGACGAGAACCCTGCTCGGAGTAGGCGCCTGCCGCCGTCTCCCAACCCTTCGGCCGCACGCCGAGCTGCTTGCCGAGCAGGGCGAGGAAGATCCTGGCCTTCTGATCGCCATAGCCGGGAAGGTCCTTCAGTCGGCGCAGCACCTCTTTGCCATCCGGATCGCCCTGCGTCCAGATCTGTTCGGTCTTGCCGTCGTAGTTCTCGACCACGTACCGAGCGAGCTCCTGGGTCCGGCGGGCCATGGACCGGCCGTAGCGGTGGATGGCGGGCGGCGTGGCGCACAGCTCCTCGAACGCCTCGGTATCGGCGTCGGCGATCCGCTGGACATCGAAGCCGTCCATCCGGTCCGCGATCTTCTTCGGCCCGCGGAAGGCGTGTTCGAGCGGGAACTGCTGATCCAGCAGCATGCCCGTCAGCAGCGCGAAGGGATCCTCGGAAAGGAGTTTGTCGGCCTCCGGTTCCTGCGCGAGACACAGCTTGACAGTCGCGGACTTCGCTTTGGCCACGGGACTTCCTTTCGCTGGTGCAGCGCCGGCGACTGCTTGCGGGTCGCTCGAAAAGGTCGGCCTCCCGATCATCTCACTCGACGCCGCTGGCGACTGCTCGCAGGTCGCCGGAAAAAGGTCGGTCATGTGGCCCACCCCACCCGGATGGGTGGTATGACCTAATCGTGATGGAGATCACAGATCTACCGTGCGGGGCGCTCGACCCCCAAGTAGGCTCTGCGCATGCCTCAGACGACGGCAATACCTAGAGACGGAATCGGGCCCATGAATATGCAGGGGTTGCGCCCGGATCGCTTCGACAGCGCGGGCCAGGATCAATTGGTGGACGTGCGCGATCTACAGGCCGCGCTGCCCGGCATTCGGCGGCTGCGCACGTGGGCACATGAAGCATTGGCGCTGCAGCCCGGCGAGAGTGCGGTCGATATCGGATCGGGCACCGGTTCGGAGGTCATGGCGTTCGCGGACGCGGTCGGCCCGACCGGCGCGGCGATCGGTGTCGAACCCGATCCACAACTGCTCGCATCCGCCGAACGCCGGGCCGAACAGGCCGGGTCGACGGCCAAATTCCACTCCGGCGACGCCTACGGGCTGCCCTTCGGCGCGGATACCTTCGACACCGCACTGTGCGAGCGGGTATTCCAGCATCTGACCGCACCCAATCGCGCGGCCAATGAGATCGCGCGGGTGCTCCGGCCCGGCGGTCGGGTTGTGGTGGTGGACAGCGACTGGGGCACCGCGATCGTGCACCCGGGCGACCGCCGGGTGGTTCGCGAGGTCGTCGACACACTGATCGACGCGACCACCAACCCGTTCTCCGGCCGCCGACTGCCCGGACTGCTGACCAAGGCGGGCCTGGTGGTCGACGACATCGGCTCGCACGCTCTGGTACAGGATCGGACGGTCGGCGCCGGCTCGCTGGTCAACCGGATCTCGGCCATGGCGGTGGCGCGCGGATCCATTACCGAGGCGCAGCGCGATCAGCTGATCGCGGATCTGGAGCGGGGCGCCGAAAGCGGCGATATCCACCTATCGGTCACCATGTTCGCCGTGCTGGCCCATAAACCCCGCTGAATCGCGGCCGTCGAACGAGGTAGTCCAGGCGGACCTGATCCGGTTCCGAAATGCGATGGGCGCGTACCGATCCGGTACGCGCCCATCGCATTCTTCGACTAGTTTCCGAGCAGCTTCTCGGTGGCCGCCAAGAGCACACAGGTGGCCAGACCGTCCATCGCCTTCTCCAGTTCCGGCAGCTGCGGGAAGCTGGGGGCGATGCGAATGTTCTTGTCCTCCGGATCATTCCGGTACGGGAAGGCCGAACCCGCCGCGGTGAGCGCGATTCCGGCGTCCTTGGCCAGCGCGATCACCCGGGCCGCGGTGCCTTCCAGCACATCGAGGCTGATGAAGTAGCCGCCCTTCGGCTCGGTCCAGGACGCCACCTTGGATGCGCCGAGCCGGTCCTCCAGGATCTTCAGCACCAGTGCGAATTTCGGCTCCAGGATGGCGCGGTGCTTCTGCATATGCGCGCGCACGCCGTCGGCATTCTCGAAGAAACGCAGGTGGCGCAGTTGGTTGATCTTGTCCGGCCCGATGCTCTTCTTCGCAGCGTGGCCGAGGTACCAGTTCAGGTTCGGCGTGGACGCAGCGAGGAAACTGACGCCCGCGCCAGCGAAGGTGATCTTCGAGGTGGACGCGAAGACTATGGGCCGGTTCGGATTTCCGGCCGCGGCCGCCATGCCCAGCACATCCAGGACCGGCGCGGCGGTATCGGTCAGCGGGTGCACCGCGTAGGCGTTATCCCAGAACAGCCGGAAGTCCGGCGCCGCGGTCGGCATCGAAACCAGTTCCCGGACAACGTCCTCGGAGAAGATGACACCGGTCGGGTTGGAGTAGTTCGGCACCGCCCACAGTCCCTTGATCTGTGGATCGTTCGCCACCAGCTCGGCGATGGCGTGCACATCCGGACCGTCGTGACGGATCGGAATCGGAATCATCTCGAAGCCGAGGGCCTCGGTAATGGCGAAGTGCCGGTCATAGCCCGGACTGGGACACAGGAACTTCAAGGTGGGCTCGGCCACCCAGCGCCGCTCCGAGTCCGGGGTGCCGTACAGCAGTGCGTAGGTGATCACATCGTGCATCAGCTCGAGGCTGGCGTTATTGCCCGCGATCAGGTTCTCGACCGGAATGCCGAGCAGCTCACCGAAGATCGCGCGCAGCTCCGGGAGACCGTGCAGCCCACCGTAGTTGCGGCAGTCGGTGCCGGTGCCGTCCTTGAAGTCGCCCGCACCGGGCAGCGAAAGCAGTTCGGCGGAGAGGTCGAGTTGTTCCGGCGAAGGTTTTCCCCGGGTGAGGTCCAGCGTGAGCTTCTCGGTCTTGAGCCTCGCGTAATTCGCGGTCTGGATCTCGTGTTCGGACACGAGCTCCGGATTGCTCATCAAACCGATCTGCGTTTGCCGGGGCATCCTGGGCAGCCTTTCGAAGGAGCTAAGGGGTGATTGACGTCCGAACCGATGTGCCGCGGTCGGACCGCTGATCCGGCCGAGCGCGTTGGACGTCCGGCGGACCGTGTTCACGTTACCCGGCGGTTGCTCCGAATTGGAGTGAAAATAGGGGACCCCGCGCACCCGGCAGAGCCCGTTGACCCTTGCTGCCTTCCGGCCCTGGGGGAGTTCACAGGATGCGCGCCGCGCGGGATCCGTTAGCAAGTGTAGCGGGCAGATCCGACAACGATCACCACCGGGTGGACCGCACCCGGTCGAAACGGGGCCGAACTGGGACTTCCCCGCCCCGACCAGCCCCAATTTGGTGACCGGCCGGGTGTACCCGGTATGCTGCTGCACGGAGGATTCGCCTAGTGGCCTATGGCGCTCGCCTGGAACGCGGGTTGGGTTAACGCCCTCAGGGGTTCAAATCCCCTATCCTCCGCCACAAACAGCAGGTCAGGACAATTTTCATTGTCCTGACCTGCTGTTTTTCGTTGACGGGCAATGAGATCCTGGCCGCGCTGCCTGCAAACCGTCACCCGTTCTCGGAACCGAGGCCGTGCTGCCGCTCGGCGCAAGACATAGGGCCCCCGGGATTCAGCTCCGACTGCCCGGCAAGTCCGACCGAGTCATGTTCATTCTTGCGGCGTGGCTGGTCGACGGTGGACATGCGCACCCACGATCCAGGGTGCTCAACAGCCCGGAATGTCCTGGTGAGGGCCTTGATTCGGACCTGTCACGGCGTGCTCGGCCATCCAAGACGCCCCGTGATCCGAATGCGAATCAACAAGGTCTCTGCACGGTGAAAGGTAATAGATGGGCACAGCCAAGCACAGGAAAGTCAGTCCGCGGCAACAGAAGGTGGGGTCGATGGTGGTGGCGGGAGCGGTTCCCGTTGTTCTCACTCTGGTGGGTAGCAGCGGAACCGCGAACGCCGAGCCCGGCCGGCACGCACCGGTCAGCCAGACCGAACACGGCGGCCACGTTGCCTTCGTGGCCGACGACACGGATTCCGGCGAGGAGTCCCCCGCCGTGCAGCTAGAGCAGACGGAGCAGTCCCAGGACTGGCCCGACGCCTACGTGCCGAATGTGCGCCCGTACCGGGGAATGCGAATCCCGGACAACACGCGCAGTTCGCTGCAGTGGGCGCGGCCGGTACCGAAATACGAATATCTGTCGCCGGTCGAGTCCCTGCACGGCCCGATCCCGGTCGCGCCGGTGCCGCCGATCGCGCCGCCGCCGGGCATGTTGCGTTTCGGCAACGTGCAGGTCGAGGCGCCGGATTGGCTGCCGCGGGAGCCCGCCATCCAACTCAACGACGCCGCGGCGGTCACCGAGGCCGATCTCGCAACGTTCTTCGACTCGGTCGGTATGGAACGCACTCGCTCCGATCGTGTTGCGAGTCAGACCGTCGGCTCCGCGGCGCTCGGTGCTGCCGCAGGAGCGGTGGTGGCGAGCCCGTTCGCACTGATCGGCGCCGGTGTCGGCGGTGCACTCGGTATGGCGATCGGCTTGCCGTTCGCACCGATCGGGCTCGCCGCGGGGCCCATCGGCGCCGCATACGGTGCGGCCATCATGGCGGCACCGCTCGCCGCCATCGGCGCGGGAATCGGCGGAGGTCTCGGCGCAATGCAGGCCCTCACCGCACCCCCGCGAGCCCTCGGCCCAGCCGATGCCGCCACAGCCGAAGCCGCGACCGATTGACAGACGTTCCACTTTGTCGAACAGGTCGCGACACCGGCTGAAATGCACCGGCAGATATATCGGCTCCGGCACGCGGCCCCTTTGGCCTGTCGATTTGTGACAAGTCAAAGGGGCCGAGGGTGCCGCCGCATCGGCACAGCGACACCGGAGCCATCGACTCGGCGCGGCGGTTCGCGCGCATATCGGGTGGATTCAGGTGTCGGGACGCTGGTGGCGACCGGCGCCACGCGCCTAGGATCAGGTGCGTCGGGGGATGGACAGCTCGACGAATCGGCGAGTCGGACCCGCGCGATGAACTCGCCGGAAGAAGGCACGATGGTTACCACAAAGACCGCCGCCGATACCGGTCGGCGGCTCGCGGCGGTCGCGCTGGTCGGGGCTGCGATGACGATTCCGATGGTGTCGGTTCCGGCCATGGCGGCACCGGCGCCCGCACCCGGTGTAGTGCGCACCGATCACGATGGCTTTGACGACCGCTACGACCTTCGAGACATCGATCGCTGGCAGGGTGATCGGTGGGACAGCGACAAGTGCAAAGGCTGGGACTCGAAACATCTCTTCCCGCCAGGTTGGGGCTTCTTCCCGCCGGGCTGGGGCATCCCTCCGGGCTGGGGCTCGAACAATTTCTTCCCCGGCTGGTTCGGCAGTAGCTGACCGAACGGATCCGCACGTCGCGCTGCCGGAAACGAGTCCACTCGGCGATGTCGACCGAGGCGGCCTCATCGCCGGGTGCATGCCCGGACACTGCCCTCGGGTCCTCGACCTTTGATATGGAAGCCGAGCGCCCGCGTCCGCGACTGCGAGCCGAAGGCGCGCAGCCGGGCTGTCAAGGGGTGAACCAGCGCCGAATTCGGGTGGCGGCGAATTCGGCCTTCTCCCTGGCGAGTTCGACAGAGGGCCCGATGAACGGTGCGACCGGCCTTGGCCCGGAGAGGAAGTCGGCGTCGACCTTGCCGACGAGGCCGCCCCCGAATTCGATATAGCAGGAGCCTTGGCCGAGATACTTTCCGGGCGCGGGCGTTTCGCGCAACTGCGCGACAATGTGCGCCGCGACCGTGCGGGCGGCGTTCTCGGCGAACACCCCGGCCCGCGGCACCGGTGCGTCCGCGCAGTCACCAACGGCATAGACACCCGGATACGGCGTGGCGAGCGTTCGCGGGTCGACGTGGATCCAGCCATCGCTGCCGTCGACGGTCAGCCCGGAGGCCGCGACCACGGGCGGGGCACAGTGCGTCGGGATGCCGATGAACAGGTCATATGCGAGATCGCCCGCGCGAGTGGTCGCGATATGTTTCTCCGGATCGAGGGCGCGGACGCGCCGCCCCGGCGAGTATTCGATCCCCCGTTGCGCGAGGGCCTCGACGAGCGCGGCGGAGGTGTCCGCGGAAACGGGGATCGGTGAGTCCATCGGGGAGAGCACGTGCATGCGGGTGCGGTCGCGGATGCCACGGCGGCTCAGCAGTTCGTGCAGCAGCATCGCGCCCTCGTAGGGTGCGGGCGGGCATTTGAACGGCACGCTCAACACCGCGATCAGAATGGTTCCGCCGTCGAATCGGGCCAGCCGATCGCGCAGTCGGCACGCTCCGTCGATCGAGTAGTACTCGTGACCGTCCTCGACAAAGCCGGGAGTGGCAGCCGGATCGTATGCGGCGCCCAACGCGACCACGAGGAAATCCGGTTCGTAGTCGGCGGCGTCGGTGACGACGTGCCGGGTGCGCGGATCGATCGATACGACCTTTTCCTGCCGGAACTCGACCCCGGGCCGGGCGAGCTCGTCGTAACGGATGCGTACGGATTCCGGCGTCCGGCCGCGAAACAGGATCTCCAGTTTCGCGAAACCGAAGGTGAAACCGTCATTCCGGTCGATGAGCAGCACCCGGACCGCACCGGGCAATGACTCGGACAGGCAGGCGGCCAGCTCCAGCCCGCCGAACCCGGCCCCCAGAATGAGCACCATCGGCGTTCGCATGTTGTTGGCGGTGGACATCGCACGCTCCTCACCGGTTGCGGTCAATGCCTGGTCGAATATTCAGTTGTAGGTTCGTGACCAGCCGCTGGATTCGACGGAATGTCGAGCTGGTTTCGGAGAGTCGCAGCAGGCCCGACCGCGCTTCGGGGCGTGCCGACGGCGAAGCGGTGAACAGGTCATGATCGGGTTCTTTCTCGAACCGTGCTGGCGGCGAGGCTCACCGATAGTCCGTCGTTCAAGAGCGGTATTGGTTGCCCATCCATTGTGCGCGCCGGGGTGGCGGGATGGAACCCGGCTGGTGCCCCGCCAACCTGACCCGGTACCGCCGCTCGGATCCGATCACCGCGCCGAGGCCGACACCACCGCGGCACCGTCGCCGTGCTGGCCGGAGCAGTGCCCAGGGGCCGCGGCGCATGCCGCCACCGAAGGGTCCGTGGACGGTCATGGCCAGCCGGGAGATCGATGCCTTCCCAGGGCGGGCTCAGCCCGATGTCTGTCTCGCACAGTCGAATACCTCGTCCAGCGCGTCACGCAACAGCTCGGTATAGGTATCGATGTCCGGCACGGCGGCAGCGTCGGCATGGACCGAGACGGTGACGGTGTCACCTAGGCCGTGGACACCATGGGTCAGCTGCATCACCGACCCGATCGCCGGAAAACCGCCGGTGAAGCGGACACGAGCGCCACCGAAGGTCAGATCGGCGGGGCCGCGATGAACGCTCGAGACCACGGTGTTTCCGGCTATCGAATCGGGGACGGTATCGATCGGATAGCGATCGACATCGCGACGCAGCAGCGGAGCGGGAGTGACGGCGGTGACGCGGTCCTGCGCGGTCAGCAGTGGATGGTCGGCACGGATGCGGCGAGCGGCGAGCGCGGCGGCGATCTTGTTCGCGCGGACCAATGGGTCCGGCTCATCGATGAACAGGTCGACGCCGAGGCTGCGGTAGTTATTGCGGGCCGCAATCCGATTGCCGGACAATGCCATGGGCACCTGGGCTCCGAGTCGGTCCACTGGTTCGCCCCGCGCCGTCAGGTAGCGATCGAGCGCGATCGAGACGGCGGTCAGCACGACCACGGTCACGGTGTGACCCGCGCCCCGCATCCGCTCGGCATCGCAGACGATCATCCGTACCCGATGGCCGTCGGCATCGCTGTGCAGCGTGCCCGTCCGGTTCACCAAACTCGGCGTGAAACCGGGCCCCGGCTCCGGAATCCTTCCCGCAGTGGTCAATTCGGCCAGCTCCCGCTGCGCCCGGAAAGCCCGATAGCCCAGGACGACCGTGCGAACGAAGCGCAGCGGCATCCGCACCAGCGCCAACGCCGAATGCAGATGTATGGCATCCACCGACGCCAATTCCATTGCCGCAGTACCGATTCCTCGACCACCAAGGCCTGGCGCACCGGCAACCGAATCGCTCGCCGCGGCAACCGGCTCGACCGGATCGGATTCGGCGAACAACGCCCTGGCGATCGCGGCCCCGCGCCGCCCATCGGCCAGCGCATGCGATAGCTGCAGCACGACCACCATCGCCGATCCCGACCCGCCCCACGGCGCACCGTCGATCCCACGGAACACGTGCAGCCGCCACGGCCGCACCGCCGCGTCCACACCGGTACCGAGCAGTTTGCCGAGGGCCGTGCACACACCCGGCCAATTCGCTTCCGAAAGGAAATGTTCCACAAATTGCTCGGCACGGAAATCGCACCGAACCCATGACGGATAGTCCACATCTCCCGGCAGCTCGCGCAGCCGGACGCGCAGATCGGCAATGCGCGCACTGCGGCGCGCCACGAACTCGCGCAGTTCCGCGCTCGGACGCCCGGAATCATCGAAGCAATAGAGCAAGAACAGGTCATTACGAGTGCGACTGGACAGCCAGTACATCGTCGCGTCCTGGGCCGCCAACGTACTCACGACACGACGATATGGCACCCCCTAGCGGGGGCAACGGGCGGCACCGGCAAGAACTGAAAGATCTTGTTCCACATTGCCGTCGCGAAAGCTATCGATTCCGGCCCGAACCCTTGCTACCGTCTGTAGTAGAAGACAATCCACCACTCACCCAGTGCGGGGGTGTCGGCCATGGCTATTGACGTAGGTCGGATGGCAAGCGAACAAGCCAATGCCTTCGACGAGCGATATCGGGCCGCGGCGTTCGTCAAGCGGTCGATCAATAAGGTGTTCCCGACCCACTGGTCGTTCCTACTCGGCGAGATCGCGCTCTACAGCTTCATCATCCTGGTGCTGTCCGGCACCTTTCTGACGCTGTACTTCGATCCATCGATGGCCGAAGTCACCTACAACGGCGCCTACCAGCCGCTGCGCGGTGTAGGTATGACTCGCGCCTACGAGACGGCGCTGAACATCTCCTTCGAGGTCCGCGGCGGACTGTTCGTGCGCCAAGTACACCATTGGGCAGCACTGCTCTTCGCGGCCTCGATCATCGTGCACCTGTTCCGGATCTTCTTCACCGGCGCGTTTCGCAAGCCGCGCGAGGCGAACTGGGTGCTCGGCTCGCTTTTGCTGATCCTGGCCATGTTCGAGGGGTACTTCGGCTACTCGCTGCCCGACGACCTGCTCTCGGGCACCGGCCTGCGGGCGGCGTTCTCCTCCATCACGCTCAGCATTCCGATCATCGGCACCTGGATGCACTGGTTGATGTTCGGCGGCGACTACCCGGGCGAGATCATCATTCCGCGCCTGTTCATCGCGCACGTGCTGCTGTTCCCCGGCATCATGCTCGCGCTGATCGCCGCGCATATCGCGCTGGTCTGGTATCAGAAGCACACTCAGTTCCCGGGCCCCGGCCGCACCGAACGCAATGTGATCGGCACCCGCATCGTGCCGGTGTTCTCCCTGGATCAGGGCGCTTTCTTCGCGTTCACGCTCGCTGTCGTCGCGCTGCTCGGCGGCCTACTGCAGATCAACCCGATCTGGGCCTTCGGCCCCTACAAGGCGTCGCAGGTCTCCGCGGGCACCCAGCCGGACTTCTACATGATGTGGACCGACGGCATGATGCGCCTGATCCCGCCATGGGAGCTCTATCCGGGCCGCTATACCGTGCCCGCACCGTTCTGGGGTGCGGTGATCATGGGTCTGGTGTTCACGGTCCTGATCGCCTATCCGTGGATCGAACGCCGCCTGACCAGGGACACCGTGCACCACAATCTGCTGCAGCGCCCGCGCGACGTACCGGTCCGGACCGCGATCGGCGCAATGGCGATCACTTTCTACGTGGTACTGACGCTGTCCTGCGTGAACGACATCATCGCCTACAAATTCGAGGTCTCGCTGAACGCGACCACCTGGGTCGGCCGGATCGGCATTCTGACCCTGCCGGCGGTGGCCTACTACGCCGCCTATCGCATCTGCCTCGGCCTGCAGCGCAGTGACCGCGCGGTGCTGGAGCACGGCATCGAGACCGGCATCATCAGGCGACTGCCGGACGGGGAATACATCGAGATCCACCAGCCACTGGGTCCGGTCGACGAGCACGGTCACCCGATTCCGTTGGAGTACCAGGGCGCACCGGTACCGAAGAAGATGAACCAGCTCGGTTCGGCGGGTCAGCCGGGCACCGGCGGATTCTTCCGCGCCGATCCATGGCAGGAGTCCCGGCAGCACAGGGAAACCGAGCACGAGGAGGAGCGCAAGCAGCTCGCCGTCCTACGCGCGGTCCAGGACCAGGCCAACGGCGACGGACAGGCCCACTGAAAACAACAGGGCCACAACGGAAAAGGCCCCTGACGGAAAAGACCCCTGATAACCCGCGAAGGCCCCGAGTCCGTGCCGACCCGGGGCCCGTGCTGATTGGTTCAGACGTGACTGTTGATCAGGCGCGTCCGAACTCCCCCTCTGACACCCCGGTTAGGAATGCGTCCCACTCACCTGGCGTGAACGCCAACAACGGACCATAGCCGTTGTCCTTGGTGTCGCGAACCGCCACTTTGCCGTCAACGAGAAAAGCCACTTCCACGCAGTTCCCGTCGGGGCCACTGTATGTGCTCTTGCGCCACACAGCTCCCGTCAAGTCAACCTCCACGGCACTAGCTCCTTTGCTGCGTCGAGAACGAGAATATTCTTCTGACATCGTTCTAACTAGCACCGGCATCCGGCGCGGAACGCCGAATCCCGCGGTGCGCCTTGCCAAAGCGCGCGACTTTCACGGTGCGTCGTGATCGCACTGCACTTCGAGGCGATTTATCCTCGCGGGGTCGCCCCCGCGCGCTAAACCCTAGCAGGTTCAACGGGAATTTGCCGATCTCTTGCCCATTCCATCATCGCATTTGCCAATCTTGCGAAGATGAAGTGTTGCGGAGACATTGCCGGTAGATGACATTCATTCCCATATTTGCTGGGCAGCAAACATTTTGCGGATGTGATTGCTCCGTGATCCGTCAATAAATCCAGGTCGACCCGATCCGTGTGGACGCCTCCGGCAGCGGCCGTGGATGATGGGCCTCATGGTCGAACGCCCCCGCGACGAGGCAGGTCGCGCCCGCAATCCTCGCCCGCGCGACCGATTCGGGCGGCCGCTGCCGGTCGGCAGCGTCGGGGTGCCGCGAATTCCGGATGATCTGAATCTGCCACCCCAGCAAACCCTTTCGTACGCCCAGCAACTGCTGGATGACGGCCTGGCATTCAACGCACACGAGGTATTGGAGGCCGCATGGAAGAACGGACCGTTCGCCGAAAGGATGCTGTGGCAGGGTCTCGCACAATACGCGGTCGGTCTCACCCACATCCAGCGGGACAATCCCAAGGGCGCGCGCACGCTGCTCACCCGTGCGGTGACGCGACTGCGCGCTTACGCGCCGGATTCGAGCACCCCGCTGCCATATGGCATCGATAGCGCCGGTCTGATCGCGCACGCCGAGACACTGCTGGCCGCGCTGGAGCGCGGCACCCCGATCCCCGCGGACCGACTCATGCCGCACCTGCGGATCCGGTGATCCGGCCCGCAGCCCTACCATGGCAAACGTGCCCGCAACCACCCGTACTCCGGCAGGTAGGTACGCGCCGAGCCCATCCGGCGATCTGCACCTCGGAAATCTGCGCACGGCCGTGCTGGCCTGGCTGTTCGCCCGGTCGACCGGACGACGCTTCGTGATCCGGATCGATGATCTGGATCGGGTGCGGCCGGGGGCCGAGCAGCGCCAGTTGGCCGATCTCGCGGCGATCGGATTGGACTGGGACGGTCCGATCGTTCGGCAGAGCGACCGACTGTCCCACTACGCCTCGGCCATCGATCGGCTCACCGCCGCCGGACTCACCTACGAGTGCTATTGCACCCGAAGGGAAATCCAGCAGGCCGCGACCGCACCGCACGGACCGGTCGGCCACTACCCCGGCACCTGCCGCGACCTGACCGAGGCCCAGCGAGCCGCACACCGCACCGACGGCCGTCCGGCCGCGCTGCGCCTGCGTGCGCAGGCAGGCGAATTCGAGTTCGTCGACGAATTGCACGGGCGCTACCACGGTCCGGTCGACGATGTCGTGTTGCGGCGCGGCGATGGAGTTCCGGCATACAACCTGGCCGTCGTCGTCGACGATGCCGAACAGGGCATCGATCAGGTGGTCCGCGGCGACGATCTGCTGCCGTCGACGCCGCGCCAGGCCTACCTCGCCACCCTGCTCGAACTCCCGGTTCCGCGGTACGCGCACGTGCCGCTGGTATTGAACGCGCAGGGCAAGCGACTGGCCAAACGCGACGGCGCGGTAACACTCGGCGACCAACTCGCCCTTGGGAACACACCCGATCAGGTGGCGGCGGCGCTGGCCTGTTCGCTCGGCTATCCCCCGGTGTCGCCCGCCGAGCTGCTCGACGGATTCGACCCGGCCCTTCTGCCCGACGAACCGTGGATACTCGACGAGAATGGGTTGTTGCAACCCGCGCGATGTCCGTAACGTACGCAATCGACCGATCTCCTGATCACTGACGAGGACACACATATGACAAGCGGTGGGTACGACCCCAACCAATATCCACAAGGCGGGCAGCCGTACGGCCAGCAGTACCCGCAGGGCGGCCAGCAGTACCCGGGCGGCCAGCAGTACCCGCAGGGGCAGCCACCCCAATACGGCCAGCAGCCGCCGCAATACGGCCAGCAGCCGCAATACGGACAACAACCCCAATACGGCCAGCAGCCGCAAGATCCCTACGGCCAGCAGCCCTACCCGCAGCAGTACGGTGAGTACGGCCAGCAGGGCTTCGGCGCGGGCCAGCCGGGTGACCTGCTGCCCCGGTTCGGCGCCAGGTTCATCGACGGGCTGATCGTCGGTATCCCGGCGTACATCATCGACCTCATCCTGTCGAAGATCGGCATCATCGGCTCGATCCTCGGCTTCATCGTGATCGTCGCGGCCCCCATCGCCTACTTCGTGCTGATGGAGACCAATATGGGGACCACGCTGGGCAAGAAGATCCTCGGCCTGCGCGTCGTCGCACCCGGTGGCGCCGCCAAGATCACCCCGGAAGTTTCGCTGAAGCGCAACCTCTACCTGGTCGCCAACATCATTCCGTGCCTGGGGAACCTGGTCGCGATCGGCATGGCGATCTACATCGCGGTGACCATCGAGCAGGACCCGAACAAGCAGGGTTGGCACGATAAGTTCGCCGGCGGCACCCAGGTCGTCAAGGCCTGATCCGCCACAACGCGAAAACAGGGGCGCTCCCGGTTCGGGAGCGCCCCTGTTCTATTGCGGCACAGATGTTTTCGACGGCCGTCAGGTCGAGGACAGCGCGATATTGAATACCAGCCAGACGATGCCGAGCACGATGCCGCCGGCACCGATCCAGATACCGGCCAGCGCGAGACCGCGGCCCTCCTGCCCGCGTTCCTTGATCTGATTCAGCGCGATGATGCCGAGCACGATCCCGACGATCGAGCCGATGCAGGTGCACAGCCCGACCAGTGAGGCGACCAGCGAACCGATCGCGAGCCCGTTGGTGCCCTGCCCCTGCTGCGGGTATCCGTACGGCTGATACGCGTTCGGGTAGGCCGGAGTCTGCGGATACGGCTGCTGCGCACCGGCGACCGGCTGCTGCGGGTAGCTCGGATACTGCTGCTGGGGCGGCGGCGTCGGCTGCGGTGCTGGCTGCTGCGGGTACTGCGGCGCGGACGGGTACTGTGGAACCGATCCGGGCGGCGGAGCCGCCGGATACTGCGGTACCGACCCCTGGGCGCCACCCTCCGGCGACACACCTTCGCCACCGTACTGCTTCCACCACTCGTCGGAAGAATCGCCGGGATTCGTCATTGGTACAGCCTATTCCACAACCTGGTTGGATGAAGCGCGTGAGTGAGTCCAAAACAGTTGAAGAACACCCAGGATCTGGGGGCCCCGCGGCGGCCCACGCGGCATTCGCCGTCGCCTCGCGGGGCTATTACACCCCCGTCGTCGCTCTGTTCACCGCGACGCTGATCATCTCGAATATCTGCGCAACCAAGGGCGTCCAGTTCCTCACCGACCATTCGGTGAAGCTCGGGCCCATCGAGATCCTGCCGATCTCCACCGATGGTGCGTGGTTCCTGTTCCCCTTGGCCTACATCATCGGCGATGTGCTCAGTGAGGTGTACGGCTTCAAGGCCGCCCGCCGGGCCATCTACTACGGTTTCGCCATCCTGCTGCTCGCGGTCGTCTGCTTCAAGATCGCCATCGAGCTGCCCCCGGCGACGTTCTACGACAATCAGGAAGCCTTCCGGTCCGTTATCGGCACCACACCGCAGCTGGTTGCCGCCGGATTGTCCGGCTACTTCGTCGGCGAGATGCTCAATTCCGCGACGCTGGTGCTGATCAAGGAGAAGACCAAGGAGAAGCATCTGTGGGCCCGATTGATCGGCTCCACGGTGGTCGGCGAATTCGGTGACACGCTGATCTTCTGCTCGATCGCGGCCACCGCCATCGGCATCGATAGCTGGGGACAGTTCGTCAACTACGTGATCGTCGGATTCATCTGGAAGACGCTGGCCGAGGTCATCGTGCTGCCGATCACCTACCGGGTGATCGCCTTCCTGAAGAAGCACGAGCCGAGCTACGCACCCCGGGAAACCACCGCACTGTTGAGCTGAAAGTTGTTGTGCGCATTCGGATCTACGGGGTCCGAATGCGCCCTTTCCAGCGGCCCAGCGTTTCGGCTTTGTACTCGTCGAAGTAACCGCCCTCGATGCTCTCGCGGATCCGGTCGACGAGCCGAATCGTGTAGCGCTCGTTGTGGATCGTGCACAGCGTGGAGGCGAGCATCTCCTTGGCCTTGAACAGGTGGTGGATATAGGCCCTGGTGTAGTTGGCGCAGGTATAGCAGTCGCAGGTTTCGTCGATCGGGGTGAAGTCGCGGCGGAATCGGGCGGTATTGATATTGAATCTGCCTTCGGCGACATAGATCGCCGCATTGCGGGCGACCCGGGACGGGTTCACGCAGTCGAAGGTGTCGGCACCGTTCTCCACCGCGACAAAGATGTCCTCGGGCTCGCTGATGCCGAGCATATGGCGCGGCTTGTCCTCGGGCAGTTCGTCACAGCACCAGCCGACGATGGTGCCGAGGTTGTGCTTCTCCAGTGCTCCGCCGATGCCGTAGCCGTCGAAACCCGTTCCGGCAGCGCCCCGGATCGATTCCAGTTCCCGGCATGCCTTGCGGCGCAGGTCTTCGTACTGCGCGCCCTGGATCACCGCGAACAGGGCCTGGTACGGGCGGTGCGTGCGCGCGGCGGTCAACTGTTCGTGTTCGTCGATGCAGCGCTGCGCCCATTCGTGCGTGCGCTGTAGTGATTTCTCCTGGTAGGCGCGGGTATTGAGCAGCGTGGTCAGCTCGTCGAAGGCGAATATGATGTCCGCGCCGAGCCGATGCTGGATGCCCATCGAAACCTCGGGCGTGAACCGGTGTTTCGAACCGTCCAGATGCGAGCGGAAGGTGACACCATCGTCGTCGACGACGGCCAGGCGCTCCTTGCCCGCGGCGATCACATCGTCGCTTCGGACATCGACCGCCTCCATGGCCAGCACCTTCTTGAAACCGACGCCGAGCGACATCACCTGGAAGCCGCCGCTATCGGTGAAGGTCGGGCCCGGCCAGTTCATGAACTTGCTCAGCCCACCCGCCTCGTCCACGATGTCCGAACCCGGCTGCAGGTAGAGGTGGTAGGCGTTGGCCAGCAGCGCCTGAGCGCCGAGTTCCCGCATGGTCTCCGGCAGCACCGCCTTCACCGTCGCCTTGGTGCCGACCGGGATGAACGCGGGCGTGGCGATATCGCCGTGCGGTGTGCTGATCACACCCGATCGACCGTGCCGCCCCGCGAGACGGGTACCAACGGCAAACGAGAAGGCTTCGGGATCGGACACCCCGCCATCCTCCCAAAACGACGATCGGCCGGATGCGGCAGGCAGCACCGCGACCGGTCAGGCGTCGGCCGCCGCGGCCGCGAACTGGGCGTTGTAGAGGCGGTAGTACGCGCCGCGCTCCTCCAGCAGCCGCTCGTGCGTGCCGTGCTCGACGATGCGGCCCGCCTCCATGACGACGATCAGATCCGCATCGCGGATGGTGGAGAGTCGGTGCGCGATCACGAAGCTGGTGCGATCGCGGCGCAGGGCCGCGGTGGCGTGCTGGACCAGCGCCTCGGTGCGGGTGTCGACCGAACTGGTCGCCTCGTCGAGGACCAGGATGGACGGCTTGGCCAGGAAGGCGCGGGCAATGGTGATCAGCTGCTTCTCGCCCGCGCTGACGCCCGAACCCTCCTCGTCGATGATCGTGTCGTAACCGTGCGGCAGCGCGTGGACGAAGCGGTCGACGTAGGCGGCGCGAGCGGCGTCGAGAATATCGGCCTCGCTCGCATTCGGATTGCCGTAGGCGATGTTGTCCCGGATGGTGCCCTTGAACAGCCAGGTGTCCTGCAGCACCATGCCGATCCTGGACCGCAGGTGATCGCGGGTGATCTCGGTGATATCGACACCGTCGATGGTGATGGTGCCCGCGTCGAGTTCGTAGAACCGCAGCAGCAGATTCACCAGCGTGGTCTTGCCCGCACCGGTCGGGCCGACAATGGCGACCACATGCCCCGGCTCGGCGACCAGCGCGAGCCGCTCGATGACCGGCGTCTCGGTTTCGTAGCGGAAAGAGACCGCCTCGAATTCGACCCGGCCGCGATCGACCGGACGGGTGTTCTCCATGACCGGATCCGGTGACTGCTCCTCGGCGTCGAGGATCTCGAAGATCCGCTCGGCCGAGGCGACACCGGACTGCAGCAGATTGGCCATGGCGCCGATCTGGGTCAGCGGCTGACTGAACTGCCGGGAGTACTGGATGAAGGCCTGCACCTCGCCCAGTGACAGATTGCCCGTCGCCACCCGCAGGCCGCCGACCAGCGCCACCAGCACGAAGTTCACATTCCCGAGGAACATGATCGCGGGCATGATCAGCCCGGAGATGAACTGCGCCTTGAAGCTCGATTCGTAGAGATCGTTGTTGCGCTTGTCGAATTCCTCGCCGACCTCGCGGTTACGGCCGAATGCGGTGACCACCTCATGTCCGGTGAAGGCCTCCTCGACCTGGGCGTTCACCATGCCCGTGTACTTCCACTGGTTCACGAAGTGCGGTTTGGAGCGCTTGGCGATCTGCGCGGTGACCACGATGGCGGCGGGCACGGTGAGCAGGGCGATCAGCGCCAGCAACGGCGAGATCCAGATCATCATGACCAGGATGCCGATTACCGAGAAGACCGAGAGGAGCAGCTGGCTCATGGTCTGCTGCAGGCTCTGCGAGACATTGTCGACATCGTTGGTGACGCGACTGAGCAGATCACCGCGCGGCGTGGAATCGAAGTAGCGCAGAGGAAGTCGGTGGATCTTGTCCTCGACATCGCTGCGCAGCCGCTTCACCGTGCGGTTGATGACGATATTGAGCAGAAACGACTGCAGCCAGCTGAACACCGATGCGCCGACATAGAGCAGCAATACCAGCATCAGAATCCGGCCGACCGCGCCGAAGTCGACACCGATACCCGGGGTGACGTCCATCGCGCCGAGCATGTCGGCGAAGGTGTTGTTGCCAGCGGTGCGCGCCCGCTCGATCGCCTCCTCCTTGGTGATGCCGCTGTGCAGCTGTTGGCCGACCACGCCGTCGAAGACCAGGTTGGTGGCCTTGCCGAGGATGTAGGGGCCCAGCGTATTCAGCACCACCGAGACGATCGCCAGCCCGACGATCGCACCGACATACATGCGCTCGGGTGCCAGCCTGCGCAACAGCCGCTTCAGCGACGGACCGAAGGACTTCGCCTTCGCATCCGGCGCACCGGGATTGACCGCTCCGGGCCTCATCGGCTCTCCTCCCGCCGAGCCCGATGCCCGTCCCCGCTCGGATCGGGCGGCGATCCGTTGCGCTTGGCGAGGGCGACTGCGGCGACTTCATCGGCGCCGAGCTGCGAGGCGACGATCTCCTGGTACTCCGCGCACTCGCGCATCAACTGGTCATGGGTGCCGATCCCGGCCATCGCACCGTCCTCGAGCACCACGATCTGATCGGCCTCGCGGATGGTGGTAATGCGTTGCGCCACAATGATTACCGAGGCGTCTCTGGTCTCGGGCCGCAGGGCCTCGCGCAGTCGGGCGTCGGTCGCGACGTCGAGTGCGGAGAACGAGTCGTCGAACAGGTAGACCCGCGGCTTCTTCACCAGCGCCCGAGCGATGGCCAACCGCTGGCGCTGCCCACCCGATACGGTGGTGCCGCCCTGCGCGACCGGAGTCTCGAGGCCCTGCGGCATATCGCGCACGAAGTCGGCGGCCTGCGCGATCTCCAGACAGCGCCACAGTTCCTCGTCGGTCGCGTGCGGATTGCCATAGCGCAGATTGCTCGCCACCGTTCCGGAGAACAGGTAAGCCTTCTGCGGCACCAGGCCGATCTGTTCGCGCAGCAGTTCGAGGTCGATATGGCGGACATCGGTGCCGCCGACATAGATCGCCCCATCGGTGACATCGATGAGCCGGGGAATCAGATTGAGCAGCGTCGTCTTGCCCGCACCGGTGGAGCCGACAATAGCCGTGGTTGTGCCCGGCTCGACCTGGAACCGAATGGCCGAGAGCACCGGTTTCTCCGCACCGGGGAAGGCGAATTCGGCGAATTGCAGATCGACCAGCGCCGGATCGCCCTCGAGCGGCTGCGGCAGCCGCGGCGGCAGCACCGATGTCTCGGTGTCGAGCACCTCACCGATCCGGTCGGCCGAGACGGCCGCGCGCGGTGCCATCATGGCCAGGAACGAGGCCATCATGACGGCCATCAGGATCTGCATGATGTAGGACAGCATCGCGGTGAGCGAGCCGATCTGCATCTGGCCGTCGTTGATCAAATGCCCGCCGAACCAGATCACCGCGACGGCGGTGACATTGCTGATCAGCATTACCAGCGGAAACATCAGCGCCATCAACCGGCCGACCCGCAGTGCGGCATCGGTGAGTTCGGAGTTGGCCAGTCCGAAGCGCCAGGTCTCCTGGCGCTCGCGCACGAATGCGCGCACCACCCGGATACCGGTGATCTGTTCGCGCAGTACGCGATTGACCTCATCGATCCGGTACTGCATATCGCGGAAGCCGGGCACCATCTTGGCCACGATGGCACCCATCGAGATGGCCAGTGCGGGCACCGCGATCAACAGCAGCCAGGACAGCCCGAGGTCCTCGCGCAGCGACATGAAGATGCCGCCGATGCACATGATCGGCGCCATCACCAGGATGGTCGCCGACATCACGATGAGCAGCTGAACCTGCTGAATATCGTTGGTATTGCGGGTGATAAGCGATGGCGCGCCGAACATGCCGACCTCGCGCGCGGAAAAGGTGCCGACGCGGTGCAACACCGCCCCCCGCAGATCCCGGCCCGCGCCCATGGCGGCCTGCGCACCGAGGTAGACCGAGCAGGCCGATGCGATGATCTGCACGCCGGTGACCGCGAGCATCCACAGTCCGGTGCTCCAGATGTAGCCGATATCGCCCTTGGTGACGCCTTTATCGATCAGGTGGGCGTTCAAGGTCGGCAGGTACAGCATCGCGATAACGGCGATCAGTTGTAGGCCGACGACCCCCGCCAATTGGGCCCGATAGGGGGCCAGATACGTGCGAAGCAGTCTGATCAGCATGATGAAAAGGAGGCTACCGGGAAACCGACATACACGTCGCGCGGTTTCCTGACCAGCACCGATGCCACGGATTGCGGCCTCTTACCTGCCGCGGGAAACCGCAACTGCCCGCGAACCTTTCGGCGCGCGTGACCCGGTTCGAATTACCGCCGCGCCCAGGCACCGGGATCCTCTGTCAGCGCCTCGATGAATCCAGGGAGCCGATCGCGCGCGATGTCGTCGATGGAGACGTCCTCCAGTACCGCGCGAATATTCACCCGCAGCGCGATCCACACCCGCTGCAATGGTTCGGCCGCGCCCGGATAGCGCACATCCTCCGGACGTTCACCGCGCACCGAGGCCAGTGGACCCTCGATCGCGCGGATCACATCGGCGATGGAGATCTGCGCGGCCGGGCGGGCCAGCCAATAGCCGCCATCCGGGCCGCGCCTACTGGTCACCAGATCCGCTCGGCGCAATTCGGCGAGTACGGTCTCGAGCACCTTGGGCGGGATATGCTGCGCGGTCGAAATCGCCTCGGCCTTCACCACCGGCGCGACCTGCACCGCGGTCGCGCCGACCACGGCATTGTCGGTCTTCGGTGCGCGGGCGATTTCCAACAAGGTCCGCACCGCGTAATCGACCTTCGCGGTGATGTGCACTGCGGCTACTCCCTGGCCTACTAGGTGTCCGAACGAATCTACGCGGTGTGACAGCCGGTCAGCACACAGGTGGCCGCGTCCAGCAGTGTGCGCTCCACCACCGAATCCGCAACGCCCGGCACGAGTTCGGTGGACAGCAGCGCGACGCCGAGCACCTCCAGCGCCGCACTGGCGCGCAGCTTGGCCACCTCGTCGGCATCGGGTCCGGCCAGCCATTCGCGCAGCACCCGACTGGAATCCATCAGATCCGGGTAACGGTCGGCCATCACATTGATGATCGCGACGGTATCGCGGACGCACAGCGCACCGGCGTCGCGATGGCGAATCATGCCGCGCAAATAGGTGCGCAGGACGGCCCGCACCCCTTCGGCATCGTGTGGGACCGCATCGATATCCTCGGTCACCGCGCGCATGTGATCGATGATCGGATCTACGATCGCCAGTAGTAGATCGAGCTTCGAGGCGTAGTGATAGTAGAGCGAAGCCTTTGTGATTCCTACCGCATCCGCGACCTCGCGCAGGCTCGTCTGCTCGAATCCCTTGGCGCCGAAGAGCTTCACCGCGGCATCACGAATTGCCAGTTTAGTGCCGCCACCTGCGACAACAGTGTCGCCCGCGTCACGAACGGTCATGGGATGGTCCTCTCATCACTTCTGCGCTGAGCTAACGTTGCCACCAGAATTGAGGTTGTACCTCCGCTTAGCTCCTAGGTAGTCTACCTACCGCACGGTAGGCAGAAAGCGTCAATTGGAGGCGGGGTACAGCAGGGCAACCCCGCGTGTGCTGTCTACGCGCCGCGAACCAGCACGTACCCAGGCACCGCTAGGAGAACCCCTCGTGTCCGTTTATCTGTATAGGTGGGGAAAGTTCGCTTTCCGAAGAAAATGGATAGTGCTTCCGGTCTGGCTTGTCCTCTTCCTACTGCTCGGCGGCCTCGGCGCGCAGCTGAAGGAGCCGATGACCAACGACTTCAGCATGCCGGAGCTGCCATCCGCGCGTGCCAACGACATTCTGGACAAGCACTTTCCGGGCGCCTCCGACGCCTTCAAATTCGATGCCGTCACCGGCACCTATGTCATTGCCGCGCCCGAAGGGCAGAAGCTGACCGATCCGGCGAACCGTGCGTCGCTCGAGGCGTTCATCACCAAACTCGGCACGCTCGACATCGTCGACCACAGCAAGCCGGTGATGAATCCCATTGAGACCGCGGAGAAGTCGGGTTGCCTAGCCGATCCGGACCCGTCCAAGTGCAGTGGCGCACCGCTGAACGTGCTGAGCAAGACCGATCCGGACTCGGTCGCCTTCTTCAGCGTCCCGTTCACCATCAAGAAGTTCACCGACGTCACCGACGCGCAGCGCGAAGCGGCTTACAACATCGCCAGCGACGCCCGCAACGCCGGGCTCCAGGTGGAGATGAGCGGCTCGATCGCGCAGAAGAACGAGGGGCCCAGCGGTAAGTCCGAGCAGATCGGCATGGGCATCGCGCTGATCGTCATGATCATCGCCTTCGGCGCCATCGTGGCCGCCTTCGTGCCGATCATCACCGCGATCATCGGCCTCGGCGCGGCCACCTCGCTGATCTTCCTCGGTACCTCGATCATCGAGGTGCCCAGCTTCACGACCTTCCTCGCGTCCATGATCGGCATCGCCCTGTCGATCGACTACGCGCTGTTCATCGTGTCGCGCTACAAACATGAACTGGCAGTGCAGGATTCGCCGGAAGAGGCGGCGGGTACCGCACTCGGCACGGCGGGTTCGGCGGTGGTGTTCGCCGGTCTCACCGTCATCATCGCGCTCGGCGGGCTCAGCATCGTCGGCGTGCAGTTCATGACGTTCATGGGCCTGGGTGGCGCGATCGCCGCCGCATTCGCGGTGCTCACCGCCATCACCCTGATGCCGGCGCTGCTCGGCGCGTTCGGGCGGCTCCTGTTCAAGCCGAAGCTGCCGATCGTCGCCCAGCACGATCCCGAGGACGACAAGTCGGTCACCAATGGCATGCGCTTCGCCCGTCTGATCGGCCGGGCGCCCGCGGTGACCCTGCTGCTCAGCGTGGTCGTGCTCGGTCTGCTCGCCGCACCGGCCGCCGGCCTGAACCTGGGTCTGCCCGGTGACGACAGCCAGCCCAAGACCTCCACCGTGCGCAAGGCCTACGAGTTGCGCACCGAGGGCTTCGGCGAGGGCAGCAACGGCGTGCTCAACGTTGCGGTCGACCTCACCAAGGTGCCCGCCGAGCGCCGCGAGGCCGCCGTGAACGCGCTGCGGTCCAAGCTCGCGTCCTACTCGGGCATGGATTACGTGACCGAACCCAAGTGGAGTGGTGAGGACAAGGCGGGTGCGCTGCTCGACGGTGTGCCGAAGTCGGGTCCGAACAACCAGGCCACCAAGGATCTGGTCAGCGACGCCCGCGACGCCGAAGCGCAGATGCAGAGCGAATACGGCATCGAGTACGGCATCACCGGCACCACGGCGATCTTCGCCGATGTCGACCACGTGCTGCTCAGCAAGATCGTGCCGTATCTGGCGATCGTGGCCGGTGCCGCATTCCTGCTGCTGATCCTGGTGTTCCGATCGATCCTGGTGCCGCTCACCGCGGCGCTCGGATTCCTGCTGTCCATGGCGGCCACTTTCGGTGCCACGGTGCTGATCTTCCAGCAGGGCAAACTCGGACTGATCGAGGATCCGCATCCGCTGGTCAGCTTCCTGCCGATCATGCTGATCGGTCTGGTGTTCGGCCTGGCCATGGATTACCAGGTGTTCCTGGTGACCCGGATGCGCGAGGAGTTCGTCAACGGCAAGTCGCCGAAGGATGCGATGGTGTCCGGTTATCACCACGGCGCCCGGGTCGTCACCTCGGCCGCGGTCATCATGATCTCGGTGTTCGGCTCCTTCCTGCTGGAATCCGACGTCACGGCGAAGTCGTTCGGCTTCGCGCTGGCGGCGGGCGTGCTGATCGACGCGTTCATCGTCCGGATGGTCGTGATCCCGTCGCTGCTCGTGCTGATGGGCAAGTGGTCCTGGTGGATTCCGAAGTGGCTGGACCGGATCCTGCCGAATATCGACGTCGAGGGCGCGAAGCTGCGTGAGCTGCAGCAGCGGTCCGCGGAGACGGTGAAGGTGCCGGTCGGCGTCAGCTGATCGGAGCCCACGGCTCGGCCCCGCACCCGGATCGGGTGCGGGGCCGACTGCGTTTCGGGACGCCGCGTCTGTCACCGCCGCCGCGATCATCATGATCTCGATCTTCGGTTCATTCCTGCTCGAACCCGATGTGGACACCACGCCACCGACGAAATTCGGGCCTGGTCCCGAATTCCGTTGGGAGCGGATCTATTTCATCACTGGCTCGGTGCAGGCAGATTGCACTCAGTTATCTTCGGGTTAACGCCCATATAGTTCAGCGGGCCGGCCAGTGCCGTCACCGCGATGGTGCCGAGGCCAGCGCAGTCGATCGGAGGATTGTCGAAGTTGTGACGCTGTCCGGCGGCGATCATGCCGATCACCAGCCAGGCCATGAGCAGCAGTCCGATGAGTCGCGTACCGGTGGGGTGCGCAGGCCTCCGTTGGGTTACACGCTCGCGCATCGTAATCGCTTCCTTTCGTACTCGCGTAGCGGCGGAGTACCCGGTTGCGGAGCGTTAACTCTAGCCTGGTGCCCGAGGCTTGGCTAGGGGGTTTATGGGCTGGGCTGCGGCACGTTGCAGTCGGCGATTTTCGGATTCACGCCCATATAGTTGAGCGGACCTGCGAGGACCGTGAGGGCGATCGTGCCGAATCCGGCGCAATTGATCGGACCGCTGTCGAAGTAATGCCGCTGGCCGGCGGCGACAACGCCGATGACCAACCAGAGCACGATCAGCACGGTGCCAAGTTTCATCGAGGGCTCGCTCATCTGTTCTCCCGCGGATCACGCTCGCGCGGTTGGTGATGCGGCGAATTATCGCATCGCGCCGGGCCCGCACTCAGGCATTCGGTACATACCGGGCGCACGCACGGGCGCGCCCTACCGCACGGCATGTCGCCGCCCGGCAGAGCACGCCCTGAGCGCGCGGGGACGGCCAGATCCTCGGCGCTCAGCCGTGGCCGCTACGGACTGGGTTGCGGCACATTGCAATCCGCGATCTTCGGATTCACCCCCATGTAGTTGAGCGGACCGGCCAGGGTGGTCACCGCGATCGTGCCGAAGCCGGCGCAATTGATCGGACCGCTGTCGAAGTAATGCCGCTGGCCCGCGGCGACCACACCGATCACCAGCCAGATCAGGACCAGCAGACTGCCGAATCGGAAATAGGGCTCTCTCATGTAACTCTCGCGCATCTATCCCGCACGGCTCGTCTCGCGACGCCATCGTCACACCGCATCCTCGCCGTGCTCGCTTAATTGGCGTATACCCGCGAACGGCCTACTTACCCAGGAACTCCCACCACACCGGATTCGTTTGTACGACATGAGGATCCGCTGAGTTGGAGAAACGCATGGAACTCGACCACCGCAATTCGATATCCATGCTCCGCGACGACCAGGACCAAGCGCTCCCCCACACATCGGCATCGACCTGAACCGCAGAGCTGTCATCCTGCGCGCCGAGATCCCGAGCTCCTCTGAACGAATTCGACCACTGCTGGCACCGTAGGGAGTCTGCGCGGACGCAATGACCTGGATCACGGGGGCGCCGGGCGCATGTGGGCACGGTCGCTGATGAACCCGCTGTGACCAAAGAGAAAGCCCCTCACCTGAAGATTCAGGTGAGGGGCTTTGGCGGTGGCGGAGGGATTTGAACCCTCCCGGGGGTGCTGGTCAGGGCCCCGAACCCGGGTCTACCAGCGAAAACACATAACGGTAATTCTCGCTCAATCACGTCGATTCATGGGCAATTGTGGGCAGATTGTGGGCACAAGGGGCGCCCCGCCAAGGGGCGGCGAAGCGGGGTGTCCCTCACGTATCCGAGCGGACTGTCAGTCGTGCTCTTTGGCCGCATCGTCGTCTTCCTCCGGTCCCGGTCCAGCGACCGGCCCTGTCGGTCCGTACATGGCGTTCTCACCCCCTCTCAGCCTCTCGGGGTGCATCTCCCAGTAGTGGGCAATGACACCGTCGATTTCGGCTTGTAGGCGTGGAGGGCCGTCCACCGTTTGCGCTCGCAGTTCGGCGGCCACACGGCCCCAGGTCTCGGGGTCGGCGCGACTCGCCTCCCGCAGGATCGCCTGCACTTCCGCGAAATGGTTGGCGTCCAGCTGTGCCCGTCCTGGCAGCATTCGGCGAAACCGGTCATTCATAGCGGCCCCCCGCACGTGCGGCACGATGCAGCAGCCCGGCCGCTTTCAAAGTGCACAATGCCGCTTCTCGCTGCCTGCACCGCACCGACTCGTTGTGCAGGTGGATCTGAAACAACCTGTGTGCCTGTTCATTTGAGAGCGGCCCGGGATCGAAGGCGCAATGGTCGTAGTACGCGTAGTCGTTCGGATCATCCGAGCCGTTCTCGAAGCGGACTGCCACACGCACCGTCTCGTAGTCGACGTTCACGAGGTCACCCCGAGGATGCTCGGGGCTGTGAAGCCAGACGGAATGGCGAACCCTGGGAACGGGTTCACACTGAGTCGGTACATGACCCGCTCCCCGGTGAACGCCGACCGGCCGTGCAACCAACGGTGGTTGTGCAGCACGTACCCTTGCCCCGGCTCCAGGACGAATGTGGTGGTGTGGCGCTCGATCGCATCACTCAGCGCCGGAAGCCACCGCGCCAGCTCCGGCGAGAACCGCGCCAGCTCATCGCGGCGGTAGCGAACTCGAATCCGGCCGTCCGGAGTGTGCTCGAATATTGAGCCGAGGTGTCCGGCGGCACCACCGAACAGCACCGTTCGTGGCTGCGAAAGTGCTTGTGTCGCTTCTGGATTCGTAAGCATCATCTCGACATAGACGGCATACCCGTCGATTGCGACGCACCCACCACCTGAGCTGCCTTTGCGCCCACATGCCACCAACAGCAGGGCAGGCGGTTCCGGCATGCCGGACCGGTCTGTGTGCGGAGGTAATGCGCCCTTGCCGAAGCCCTCGAAACCGGCTCGTCCGGCGAAACCGCCACGATGCATCAAGGTCGTCACACCATCGGGACCGCTATCCCTGTGCGGGACAATGTGTCCGAGCGAGGCCCCCAAGGTCACCAGTTGCGCCCGGGTGCGGATTCCTTCGATCAGGGCCAGCCCATCCGCAGCCAGCTGCGCGGCTATCCCTGCTGCCCATTTCTGCTGTAAGTCCACGAACATGCCCCCAACCGTGCGCGCCCCGCTATCAGCGCGTCCACTGACAGACTGTCAACCTCCAACCAGCCATCTTGCGTGGTCAGCGGTGCTAGCGTCGCGGATATGACTGCCTCCAGTTACGTGCCGCACATGTACTCGATCTCGGTGAAGGGCGTTGTAGTCCGTGACGGACAGGTGCTCCTGTTGAAGAACGAGCGCGACGAGTGGGAATTGCCCGGCGGCAGAATCGAACCCGACGAGACGCCCGAAGAGTGCGTGGCCCGCGAGATCAGCGAAGAGACGCAGTGGCCCGTAACCACCGGTCCGATTCTCGATTCCTGGATCTACTACATCAATGCCGTTGAACGGCACGTGTTCATCGTGACTTATGGCTGCTACCCGGACACCGACGCCGAGCCCGTGCTCTCGCACGAGCACAAGGAAGTTGGGCTGTTCCGGGAAGACCAGATAGCGGGCTTGAAGATGCCAGAGGGCTACAAGCGGTCCGTGATGACCTGGTTCGCGCAGCTCCGGGCAGCGGAGAACGTCTAGGGGAAGCCGTGAGCGGTAGCAGGTGTCAGGCGTGCGGCGTCATGATCGGCCGCTACGCGAGCGAGCCGGTATGCCCCACCTGCGCCGCCAACAACAGCACTGAACAAGTCCAGGTGCACGCCGCGCCGATAGCCTCCGCAATCTGGCTGTGGGCGACTCCGGAGGCGGCTCCGGCCATTGCGACCCGAGACCTGCCGACGATCCTGCGCGCTTACCGCCGGATCAACGGGCTCAATCAGATAGCGCTTGCCGAACTCCTCGGATACGACAAGTCGTATGTCTCGATGCTCGAGACCGGCCGCCGCGCGATCGCCGATGTTCCCTCGCGTCGGCATATCGCCGCCCGGCTCGGACTGCCCACGCACATCCTCGGCGTTACCGGCACCGACGATGCCGAATACCGGGCAATGCTCCAGTTCGGGGACTCGACTGTTCGCCTGGCTGAGATCGCACGCCAGGCGGGGCACGCAGTTGAAGCAGTCAACGAGTTATGGCCGCTCGTAGCGCGATTGGAGGCGCGCGCAGCCGAAGGGCGCCTGGAGCGAGACAGTCTCGTTCTCCTGGCTCAGGCACGGGTAGCGCTCGGGGTATCGCTGGGGACAGTCCTGCCCGAAGAACGGCTGTCCTCGGCGGCCCGTTGGACAGGGCTCGCCGTCGCCGTGGCGGCTCGACTCGATGATCCAACGTTCTACGCTCACACGCTCCGAATGCACGGCAACGAGCTACGCAAGGCCGGACACGTCGGCGCCGCCGTTGCACGCCTCGAGCAGTCGTTAGAGCTGTCGACTCAGCCAGCCGACCAGGGCGGCACTCTTGCCTTTCTCTGCCGCGCTACAGGTGAACTTGGGGACGCGGAACGATTCGACACCGCCTTGCTGGAGTACCGGCGACTGCTGGACCGAAACACAGGCAGCGGCTTACTGTTTCAGCCGTTCACGCTGCGAGAAATTGAACTGCGCGGACTCCTCGGTACTGGGCGAGTGATAGAAGCGGGCCGACTCGTGAGCGTCACGGTGGGAACACCTTCGGCCCCACAGTGGCGAATCATCGAGCGCGTGACGACGGGCGAAGTGCTGGCAGCGATCAACGAACGAGCCGCCGCAGAAAACGCGTTCGCCGACGCAATTGGGTCGGCCGAGCATCATCGTTTACCGCACCAGATCCAGCGAGCGATCCGCGCCACCGTCAAGACCGATATGGCTGGCCTGACTCTCGAAGCCGAATCGGCTCTGCAACGTATTCGCTCCTTGCTTGCACCGCAGCCAGCCAGTAGCGAGTGAGCAACGTGCCGACAGCGGCGTGTAAACAATTCAAGTGCCCCGGCGCCTGACTCGGCGCGGCAGTCAGGAAATTTCTCTCCCGCACGAGCAGAACCACGGGGGCGATGACCTCTCAGGGCATCGGCTGAATGGTGGTCGGTCCGCTCAGTTTCGGGATCGGTGTAAAAATCCCTGACTCACCCCTGTCGAGTCAGGGACCGGGAGGTTCGAATCTTCTCGGGGGTGGGGGTATGGAAAGCGGTCCAGCACCAGGCGAAGGGGGAGTTGGTGCCGGGCGCAGCGGCGACAGTAGCGCCCGGCTTGAGCCGTTCGACGGGGCCAGGTTTGTCGCCATTGAACCTCCAGGGCTCGCATGCCGCCACCAGGACGGGAGGCAAACAGAACAGCTCGCGGCCCGCGCCGCGACTAGGTCTAAGGTGTCGCGATGGAGGCTGCCGGAAAGTGGCTCGAGTTGAGCGGGACGCTCTTAACCATGTATGGGCTGTGGTTCGCCTGGAATAGGAACTCCAACCGAAGACTTCGCTTGGCTATTTCTCGATGGACAGCCTTCGTCTCCAACAAAACCCGGCATGCTACCGCGACTGTCTTTCCCTGCTTGCGACGTAGCGCCACGGTTATCGTGCCCGCCGCCGACGCCTGGGCTTTCGCCGTATCGGCGACCGTCACTGTTCGGTCCGGAGTTGATCCGGGCCAGGCGCTCACGATCCAAGTCCAAGTATTGGCTGGTCAGATCGAAGCGATGGCCAATGACCTTCAGGCTCTTCGCCAGCGTATCGAGAAGAACGAAGTCGCTCAGAAGACACTGGCGAATAATGCTGACAGAGCAGCGGATTCGGCAGTGACTGCGCTGCGAGAAAGCGGTCGACTCGAAGCTTTTACCGACCTCAGCGTCGCTCTCGCAGGAATATTCATCACCGCTGTAGGTATCGTCCTCGGCATGGTCGCCGACGGCCGGTTCTCCTGGCTCCCTTGGTAGCCGGGCAAAATCCGGGAAGAAGTGCACGCATGCCGTGAAGTGCTATGCCTACCGCCGACCACGAACGGCTGACGGGATACACCCCCCACCGCCCACCCATGGTGCGGCGGTGGGCATAGCGGCTCTGGCTCTGTACGGGATTGGGGATTCACCGAACCGCGTGACGTTCGACGCCGGAACACAACCCACGGAAGCGCAACATCGGCGGGCCCCCCTTATCCGTTGAGTTGAGCGCAGGTGGCTCGAGCCACCGAGGCGTGGTCCGGCAACGGCGTCCATCAGATGGACACCCCCTACCCCCGGTCACGGTTCGCCCCGTTGTTCGCGCCACGCTTTCAGTGCGGCATGGGCGCGGGTGCTGCCCCATCTCAGCCGGTCTTTCACGTCGTCTTTGGAGGTGGGCGGTGGGTCAAGGGTGTCGATCGCGGCGAGATCCTCAGCGAGGCTGTCAGCGTCTCTTCCGTTGATACCGAATGACTTTGGTGGTTTGTCGCCGGGCCGGGGTGCGCGGATGACGGGCTCGAGAATGCCGTCACCGAACGAACTCCTAGGTTCATCCTCACCCAACTAGCCACGCACGTCTTGGGGCGCGAGCCAGATGCCTTGGTGTTCCCGCATCCCGACGACCCAACCAAGTACCTACCCCGACCGAAGACGGTCGACGGCTGGTTTACCGGTGCCGTGAAGCGCGCCAAGGTGCAGCCGATTACGCCTCACGACCTACGCGACACCTGCGCATCGCTGGCGGTATCGGCGGGCGCGAACGTGCTGGCGCTCGCTCGGCTGCTCGGCCACAAGGACGCCAAGGAGACGCTGAACACCTACGCGGACCTGTTCGACGACGATCTCGACAAGCTCGCGAACGCCATGGATAAGGCGTACGCGCCGCCTAAGTGTGGGCAAGATGTGGGCACGGACGCCGATCGCGAGTTCTGTGGGGAAGAAAGAAGCCCCTCACCTGGCATTTCAGGTGAAGGGCTTAAGCGGTGGCGGAGGGATTTGAACCCTCGGAGGGGGGTTACCCCTCACACGCTTTCGAGGCGTGCTCCTTAGGCCGCTCGGACACGCCACCGCCGACAACCATACCGGACGGGGAGCGGATCGCTAAATCGGCTGTAGGGGCGGGCGGAGGGGGTGCTCGGCAGGCGGTCGGGGGGTGGTGCGCGCCTCAGCGCTGGGCCCGGAAGAATTCGTCCAGTAGCGCGACGCATTCGGCTTCCAGTACGCCGCCGCGCACTTCTGGGCGGTGGTTGAGGCGGCGGTCGCGGACCACGTCCCAGAGGGAGCCGACGGCACCGGTTTTCGGTTCCCAGGCACCGAAGACCAGGCGGCCGATGCGGGCGAGCACCAGGGCACCGGCGCACATGGTGCACGGCTCCAGGGTTACCGCGAGCGTGGTGTTCTCCAGGCGCCAGCCATCGCCGACGACCGCGGCGGCACGACGCAGGGCGAGGATCTCCGCGTGGGCGGTCGGATCGCCCAGGGCCTCCCTGGCATTGGCCGCGCGGGCGAGTTCACGTCCGGTGGCATCGAAGACGACGGCACCGACCGGTACGTCGCGAGCACCCGCATCGGCCGCTGCGGCGATCGCGGCGCGGACCATGTCGGTGTCGGAAAGTCCGTCGGCGAGCAGGCCCACGTCAGCGGGGCAGCTTGTCCAGCACCGCCGAGAGTTCATTGGCGAAGCCGAGCCGCTGGGCGATCATGCCGAGCTGCTCATCCGGATACAGGTCGGTTTCGGCGAGGATCACGCTCAGCACCGGTTCGGGCAGGCCGAGATCGGCGAGCACGCCGAGGTCGCCCTCCTCCCACGGCTCGATATCGTCGAGTTCGTCCGGGTCGATATCGGGAATTTCGACATTGAGGGCCTCGAGCACGTCGGCCGCGATGTCGTAATCGATCGCGGCGGTCGCATCCGAGACCAGCATCCGGGTGCCGCTCGGTGCGGGCCGGAGCACGATGAAGAATTCGTCATCGATATCGAGCAATCCGAACACGGCTCCAGAACTACGCAATGCCTTGAGTTCTGTTTCCGCCGCGGCCAAATCGGTGAGCGCGGCCGGACTCAACGGACTACACCGCCACTGTCCTTCTTCGCGGACAACCGCCACTGCGAACCCCTCCACGTCGTCGAAATCATCCGACGCAGCCTTGTTCGTGCCCGAGCGCTGTGCTGCCATGGCCGCAACGGTAGTCGGCTCGAGCCGAAATGTTGAAGTCGTATGCGAATCTGTTCCGATGACTCCTGACCAGAAAGCACCGGTGTGTGTCCTCGGGACGGGCTTGATCGGCGGATCGCTGCTGCGCGCGGCCGTCGGCGCGGGCTACGACGCCTGGGGTTACAACAGGTCAGAGGGGGGTGCGCAGGCCGCGCGCGCCGATGGCTTCGATGTCACGGGCGATCTGCTGGGAACGCTGACACGGGCCGCCGATACCGATGCGCTGATCGTCGTCGCGGTGCCGATGCCCGCGGTGGACCACATCCTCGCCGAGGTGGCGAGCTACGCGCCGCAGTGTCCGCTCACCGATGTGGTGAGCGTCAAGGCGCCGGTGGCCGCGGCGGTGCGCCGGCACGGGCTCGCGGCCCGTTACGTCGGCGGGCATCCGATGGCCGGCACCTCCGAATCGGGTTGGGCGGCTACCCATTCCGGCTTGTTCCAGAATGCGGTGTGGGCCGTCGGGGTGGATGAGGGCACCCACCCCGAGCCGTGGCGGCGGGTGGTGCGGCTGGCGCTGGCCTGTGGCGCGGTGGTCACCCCGGTGGTCGCGGACGAGCACGACCGCGCGGTGGCCCGGATCTCGCATCTGCCGCATGTGCTCGCCGAGGCACTGGCCGTATCCGGCGCGGCGGGCGGCGACCTGGCGCTCGGACTCGCCGCTGGTTCGTTCCGCGACGGCACCCGCGTCGCCGCCACCGCCCCCGACCTGGTCCGCGCCATCTGCGAGCCCAATGCCACGGCCCTGCTGGACGTACTGGAGGAGACGCTCACCATCCTCAGCGCGGCCCGCGACAGCCTGCGCGCGGAAGGCACCCTCGTCGACCTCGTCGAAGCCGGACACGACGCCCGCGAACGCTACGAAACCACGCAGCGCTGGGAGATCACCGACATCAACCCCGGCGACCACAACTGGCTCGAGCAACTGCGCGAGGCAGGCCAGCGTGGCGGGGTGATCACCGAGCTGGACTGATCCCGGCGCACGACACTGGGCGCGACGACGGGATGCTGGCGATCTCACCGAGCTGGCTACGGCGCGGACGATGATCAGTGGCGGTAGTCAGATGCGTTCGGCGAGGCCGGGGTAGTCGAGGAGGAAGCCGTCGGCGTCGACGGTGACGGTGGCACTGGAGACCGGGGACAGGACACTGATGCCGGTGGCGCCGCTGCTGTAGGTGAGGCTGGCTTCCTGGACGAGCAGGTCGGGAAGGCGGACGTAGACGACCGGGACCTGGATGTCGTCGACGGCGTTCTGCAGGCCGAAGCGGCGGATGGGGAGGGTGTTGAAGAACGGGCTGAGCACGACGTCGACATCGAGGGCGCCCGCGAAAGTAGAGCGGACATGGCCGCCGCCCGCGTCGACGAGCCAGTAGTTCTCCTCGTCCCTGGCGATGGAGGCCTGGCGTTCACCGGCGGCGGTGGTGCTGCGCAGGGATAGGCGCTTGGTGACGCCGTTTTCGTCGGTGACCAGGTCATAGGAGGCGCTGAACGCGGGATGTTCGGCGCACGCGCCGCCGATCATGCGACCGGCGGCGCGGATGCGGTTGCCATTGAGGGTCACGCGGACCGACTCCATCCGCGCCCCGTTGTGCGCGCGCCAGGTGAGGACCGCCGGCCACCGGGATGCCGCCGGTTGGCTGTCGGGGCCGAGGGCTGGATTCGTCACGTATCTACCGTAAGCGACGCGGGCAATGCACCGGCATTACACCAGCGACTCGCGCCATGCGGCGTGCAGGCTGGCGAACCGGCCGGCGCCCGCGATGAGCTCGCCCGGCGCGCCGTCCTCGACGATCCGGCCGGATTCCAGCACCAGAACCCGGTCGGCGATCGCGACCGTGGACAGCCGGTGCGCGATGATCACGGCGGTGCGATCGCGCAGCACCGTTTCCAGTGCCCGCTGGATCAGCCGCTCGCTGGGAATGTCCAGACTCGAGGTCGCCTCGTCCAGCACGATCACCGCGGGATCGGCGAGGAACACCCTGGCGAAGGCCACCAGCTGACGCTGACCCGCCGACAAGCGCCCGCCGCGCTTGCGCACATCGGTGTCGAAACCCTCCGGCAGTGCGCTGACGAAGTCGTAGAGGCCGACCGCGCGCGCCGCGGCGAACACCTCCGCATCGCTGGCCTCCGGCCGCCCGAGCCGAATATTGTCGGCCACCGACCCGGAGAACAGATACGACTCCTGGGTAACCATCACGACATTGCGCCGCAGATCCACATCGGAGAGCCGACGCAGGTCGATGCCATCCAAACTCACCGTGCCGCCGGAGGGGTCATAGAACCGCGCCAGCAGCTTGGCCAGCGTGGACTTGCCCGCACCGGTGGCACCGACGAGCGCGATCACCTGCCCCGCTGGAATGTCCAGCGAGAACTCCGGCAACACCGGACGTGCCCGACCACGCTGCTCGGCTTGCGGCACAACGCCTTCGAGCTCCGCCACCGCGGCGTCACCCGGTCCAGCCGCACTCGACTGCACCACACCAGGGCGCGCCGACACCGCTCCCGCAACAGCACGCCCAGCCGAATCCGACAGTTCGAGATCGACCAGCCCTCCGCCACCGGACATCGCCCCAGCCACACCGGGCTCCGCCGCGCCAAGGCTCACCGCAACAGCACGCCCAGCCGAATCCGACTGTTCGAGCACGGCATCGGAATCCGGTGGCGCCTGCGGGCCACCGGCCGGTGATCCGTAGCCGAACCACACGTGGTCCATGCGCACGGCGCCGGTTGCCTTGGTCAGGGTGACCGGCTCGCTCGGTTCCTCGACCGAGGGTTGCTCCTCCAGCACGCCGGAGATCTTTTCCAGGGCCGCGGCCGCGGATTGGTAGGCGTTGAAGACCTGGGCCAGTTCGTCGAGGGGGCCGTAGAAGTCGTTGAGGTACAGCAGGTATGCGGCGAGGACGCCGACGGCGAGGTTGCCCTCGATGACCTGCCAGGCGCCGACCACGATGACGATCAGCGTGGTCAGATTGCCGAGCAGGCGGGTGAGTCCGGCGTAGTCGCCCATACCGCGCATGGCGGCGGTGGTCGCCTGGAAGTATTCGGCGTCCTCGGCGGCCAGCACCGATTCATTGCGGGCCTCGCGCCGGAAGGCCTGCACCGCGCGCATGCCGCCCATCGACTCGACGAACTGCACGACCACCTTGGCGATGGCGCCGCGGGTGCGCCGGTATCCGGCCCGCTGCCGACGCTGGGCCCAGCGAGTGACCAGCGCCAATGGCACGAATCCGAGCAGCACGATGGCGGCGAGGGTCTGATCGAGGTAGATCAGCAGCACCGCGATGGTCAGCACCGAAAGGATGGCGCTCAGCGCCTGATTCAGCGCACTCTCCAGCAGCTGCTGCAGCGTTTCGATATCGCCGGTCAGCCGGGCCACGACCTTGCCGGAGGTGTACTGCTCGTGGAAGGCGACGCTGAGCCGCTGCATATGCGCGAACAACCGGACCCGCAGATCGAAAAGCACACTCTGGCTGAGCTTTCCGGAGATCCGCAGGAATACGAAGGTGGTGCAGACGCCGAGCCCGATCGCACCCAGATATCCGGCGACGGTGAGCGCCAATGGCGCCCAGTTCCCCTCGGCCCCCTTGGCGATGCCGGTGTCGAGCCCGTGCGCGACGAACAGCGGCGCCGAGACCATCGCGGTGTTGTCGAGCACGATCAGCACCATGGCCAGGATCGCGAGCTTGCGATAGGGCCGGACCAGGCTCAGCAGTAGCCGCCGGGATCGACCGGCCAGCACGAGATTTCCGGTCTCGGTCACCTCCTTGTCCTCATTGGCGATACCGCGCCAGTCGGCGACCTCGTCGCGCTGGGCCGAATCGTCGGCGGGGACAGCGGTTTCGGTTGTGGTCATGATTCACCTCCCATCAGTTCGCGGTAGCGACTGCTGGTCTGGAGCAGTTGATCGTGGGCGCCCTCGGCGATGATCCGCCCATCGGCGAGCAGCGCCACCCGGTCGGCGAGTGCGGCGGTCGAGGGCCGGTGCGCCACGAGAAGAGTGGTGGCACCGGCCAGCACCGTGCGCAGGCGTTCCTGCACGCGCTCCTCGGTCTCCACATCGAGTGCGGAGAGCGGGTCGTCGAGCACCATGATGCGAGTCCGCTCGCCCGTACCCGCCCGCGCGAGTACCGCCCGGGCCAGGGCCAGCCGCTGGCGCTGACCGCCGGACAGACTCAGCCCCTGCTCACCGATCCTGGTGTCCAGGCCCCACGGCAGGTCCTGCACGAAATCGGTGGCCTGGGCGACATCGAGCGCGCGCCACACATCGTCGTCACCGGCCTCCGGATCGCCGAGCGCGACGTTTTCCCGCACACTCGCCGAAAAGAGCACCGGTTCCTCGAATGCCACCGAGACCAGCGAGCGCAGATCGGCGACCCGCATCGACGCGATATCGATGCCGTCGATGGTGATAGCGCCGCCGGTCACGTCGTAGAGCCGCGGAATCAGATTGAGCAGTGCCGTCTTTCCGCTGCCGGTCGCACCGACGAGCGCCACCGTCTCACCGGGCCGCACCTTCAGCGAAATATCCCGCAGTACTTCATCTTTCGCTTCAGGAAAGGCGAAACGCACACCGTGCAGCGCCAATTCGCCCACGACTCGCTCGGGCAGCGCGACCGGATCCGCGGGATCGGTGATATCGACCGGGGTGTCGATGATCTCCCAGAACCGGTCGGCCGCGGTGCGTGCGTCGTTCCATTCGGCGAGCAGGAAGCCGGTCCAGATGATCGGCCACTGCAGGAACGTCGCCAGGGTGATGGCGGCGACCAGGGTGCCCAGTGTCATGGTGTGGTGCGCGACGGCATAGCCGCCGTAGCCGAGCGCGAAGGCGATGGCCAACTGCGGCAGGCTCACCATCGCCGACCAGAGCGTGGCGTCCAGCCGCACCTTGAACAGTTCGGTCTGTTGCAGCGCACGCGACTGTGCGGTGAACCGCCCGCCGAAGAACGCACCGCGACCGAACGCCTTGAGCACTCGGACGCCCTGCGCGGACTCCTCGGCGGTGGTGGCCAGATCGCCGGACTGATCTTGGGAGCGCCGCGAGGCCACCGCGTAGCGGCGCTCGAACCGCAGGCAGACATATGTCAGCGGCAGCGCGACGATCGCGAACATCAGCCCGATCTGCCAGCTCAGCGCGAACAGCACGAGCAGACCGACCGGGATGACAATGCAGTGGATGATCAGGAACGGCCCCGCGAACGCGACGAACCGCTTCATGGTGCTCATATCGTCGATCGCGCGCGACAGCAGCTGACCGGACTCCCACGCATCGTGGCGTCCGATCGACAAGGTCTGCAGCTTGCGGAAGATCTTGGCGCGCATGGCGATCTCGAACTGGGCCGCCGGTTTCGCAATGAGCCACCGACGTCCCCACACCCCGAACGCCTCGATCAGACCGAGCAGCAGCACCGCCAGCACCGGCAGCACGACACCCGCGAAATCGCGCCGCTGAATCGGACCGTCGATGATCCGCGCGATGACCAGCGGGATCATGATCGCGGTCAGGGTGGCGGCCACCGCGAGCCCGGTCGCGCCGAGCAGCGCGGCCCGATGCGGGCGCAGATACGGCAGGAACCGGCGTAGCGAATGCGGGCGACCCGACGACGCGGCGGCAGGTCGCTCCGGTCTGTCGACCTCCGTATCGGCCGACCGCGTATCGAGCGTGACGGACAAAGCTCCCCCTCGTAGTCCCGTGGTTTGGCTGGTGTCGCGAACGGATCTCCCGCTGATGTTCGCACCGGGGTCCGACATTTCAGGGTGGCATCAGTCCCGGGATCGGCCAACCGATTTTCCGCCACGCCAACAGCCAACAACCTCGAGTAACCTCGAGGTCAAGACCCCCGGCAACCCCCGATCAGCACCACCCGCAGACGACATCGGCGCCCGGATACCGGGCGCCGATATTCGCTACTTCGATTGCACGAACGGAAGTCACCACGCTCAGACGCTCGCGTGCTCCATCGCGTCGGGGAAGTCCTGCTGCTGATAACCCCCACGCAGCGTGCCCTCCAAGTACGCGGCGCGGCAGGCCCGTCGGGCGATCTTGCCGCTGGAGGTGCGCGGAATCGAACCGGCCGGGACCAGCAGGATATCGCGCACGGTCACGCCGTGGCGCTGCGCGATGGCCCCGCGCACGATATCCACGATCGGCTCCGGATCCAGTTTCGCCGCACCGGTGCCGCGCTCGGCCACGATGACCAACTGCTCCGAGGTGTCATCGGCATCGAAGGTGAGCCCCGAACGACTGCCCTGTTCGAAGACCAACGGGGGCAACTGATTCGCGGGCACCGAGAACGCCGCGACGAATCCGGGCCGCAGCGAGGTGCTGGCTTCCTGGGCCGAGGATTCCAGATCCTGCGGATAGTGGTTGCGTCCGTCGACGATCACCAGATCCTTCACGCGGCCGGTGATGTACAGCTCACCATCGAGGTAGACGCCGAAATCGCCGGTGCGCATCCACTGGGCGTCCGGATCGGTGCCCTGCGCGTGACTGCCCTGCGGCAGTCGCCGGGCGAGGATGTTCTGAAAGGTCGCCGCGGTCTCCTCAGGCCGACCCCAATACCCGATGCCCATATTGTCGCCGTGCAGCCAGATCTCGCCGACCGCACCGTTATCGCGCTCGATACCGGTCTCCGGATCGACGATCACCGCCCACTGCGATAACGCGACAAAGCCGCACGACACCTGCGCGATCGAATTCTCGGTGCCCTTGGGCACTTCGACCATGCGGCCCGCGTTGAGCTCATGGCGATCGACATAGACGACCTTGGCCTGATCCTCGGCCTTGGTCGCCGAGACGAACAGCGTCGCCTCCGCCATGCCGTAGCAGGGCTTCAGCGCGGTCGCGGGCAGACCGTACGGCGCGAACGCCTCATTGAACTTCTGCATCGACGACACCGACACCGGCTCACTGCCGTTGATCAACCCGATCACATTCGAAAGGTCGAGTTCCTCACCGGGTTTCGGCTTACCGCGGGCGGCGGCATGCTCGTATGCGAAATTCGGTGCGGCGGCGAAGGTTCCGGCGCCATCGGAGGCGGCGGCCAATTCCCTGATCCAGCGATAGGGACGCCGTACGAACGCACTCGGCGACATGATGGTGATGAATCCACCGCCGATGGTCGGCAGGATCACCGACAGCAGACCCATATCGTGAAATAGCGGCAGCCAGGTGACACCGCGTGAATTCTCTTGTACACCAATGGCATCGATCATTTGCAAGAGATTGGTGCCGACCGCGCGGTGGGTGATCTCGACACCGGCCGGTGTCCGCGTCGATCCCGAGGTGTACTGCAGGTAAGCGACACTATCGATATTGACCTCCGGCCGCACCCAGCTCGATCCGACACTATCCGGAATGGCGTCGACGGCGATGATGCGCGGCCGCTTTGCCGCCGGGAGATGCCGGAAGAAGTTCCGCACGCCCTTCGCGGCCGAGCCGACGGTCAGAATGGCCGCCGGCGTGCAGTCACCGAGCACCGCGCGCAGTCGATCGGTATGGCCCTGCTCCTCCGGATCGAACAGCGGAACGGCGATATTGCCCGCGTAGACCGCCGCGAAGATCGAGACGACGTAGTCCAGCCCCTGCGGGGCGAGAATGGCCACCCGATCGCCCGGCCGCGTCACCTGCTGCAGCCGGGCCGCGACGGCACGCAAACGAATGCCGAATTCGTGCCAGGTGAGATCGACGTACTCGCCATCGCGTTCCCGCGAGTAGTCGATATAGCGGTAGGCGAGTCCGTCGCCGTTCTCCGCGCTGTGCTTGTCGACGAAGTCGATCAGCGTCTTGTCGCCGCGGATCTTGATATTGCCCTGATCGTCCAAATAGTCGTCGAAGGTCTCGTCGATCATCGCCTTATCCTTTTGTCAACGCAGGCACTCAGGCCATGCGATTACACCGAACACAGGTCGACAACGAAGCGTCGGGAAGGCTAGCAGGTGCGCCGACCCGCGCTGCTCAATACCGTCCGAAGGCAATCGCGACGTTATGCCCGCCGAAACCGAACGAGTTGTTGAGGGCGTAATCGATTCGGCCGGATCGGGCCTGCCCCTTGACCACGTCGAGATCGATTTCCGGGTCCTGGTTGTCCAGATTCAGCGTCGGCGGAACGATGCTGTCGCGCAGGGTGAGCACCGTTAGCACCGATTCGAGCGCCCCGACCGCGCCGATCGAATGGCCGAGTGCGGATTTCGGCGCGTAGACCGATGCGTGGTCGCCGACGGCGGCATTGATGGCCTGCGCCTCGGCGGTATCGCCGATCGGGGTAGCGGTCGCGTGCGCGTTGACATGGGTGACATCGCGTTTGGAGATTCCGGCCTTCTGCATGGCCTTGGTCATCGCCCGGGCGGCACCCCTGCCATCGATATCGGGTGCGACCAGATGGAAAGCGTCAGAGGTGATTCCGGCGCCCAGCAAGCGCGCGTGAATGGTCGCGCCGCGCGCCTTGGCGTGCTCCTCGGTCTCGATGACCATCATCGCGCCCGCCTCGCCGAAGACGAATCCATCGCGGTCCTTGTCGAACGGTCGCGAGGCAGCCCTCGGGTCCTCGTTGCGGGTGCTCATCGCGCGCATCATGGTGAACGCCGCGATCGGCAGCGCCTGAATGGAGCCCTCGACACCGCCGGTGACCACCATGTCGGCGTCGCCCATGACGATCATCTGCCAGGCATTGGCGATCGCCTCCGAACCCGACGAGCAGGCCGAGACCGGGGTGACCACGCCCGCGCGCGCACCGAGTTCCATGCCGACGCAGGCGGCCGAACCGTTCGGCATGATGCGCTGCACCGTCAGCGGCGACACCTTGCGGTAGCCGCCGTTGTGCAGCCGGTCCCGCGCGTCGGTGATGTATTCGCCGCCGCCGAGTCCGGTGCCGATGGCCACCCCGAGCCGGTTCCTGTCCACCTCCGGACTGCCCGCATTGCGCCAGACCTCACGCGCCAGCATCAGCGCCATCTGTTCCACGTAGGACAGGTGCTGCGCCTCCTGCCGGGTGAGGTTTTGCGACGGCTCGACCTTCAGGTGTCCGCCGATGCGCACGGGTAGTTCGAACTGCGCGATGAAGCTGTCCTCGAGCGCATCGATGCCGCTCTCGCCATTGAGCAACCCCTTCCAGGTGGAGTCGACATCACCGGCGATCGAGGTGGTCGCCGCCAGACTGGTCACGACCACGTCGGGATAGTTCCCGTTCTTGGTAGACGGAATCTGCATTTCGCTCACTTTCCTGGCGTCACACTTTGGGATAAACCGGGAACTGCGCGTCGACGCTGGAGCGCCGGAAGGGGTCAGCAGAAGCGGAAGCTCGAAGAATGCCTGCTGCCGTCGAACGGCCCTGCATACGCGATTCGACCGTGAGCATTACCGGGGCAACCGATCGGATCGAGTGCACGACACACTACCGTGGCCGTCGCCAGGTCGTGGCGATGACCGCTCGAGTAACCTGCTCACCGGAGACGCAGCGCTGGTGGTTCCGAGCGATCCGCGAGCAACCGTGAGAAGGGAAGACTGTGACGGGCGGGCGGATGGTCGGGCTGTTCGCCGGTATCGGCGGGCTGGAGCTCGGCCTCGGCAACCATGGCTGGCATACCGAGCTGCTCTGCGAGATCGATCCCGGTGCGCAGGCGGTGCTCGCGGCGCGCTTTCCCGGAATTCCGTTGCACGCCGACATCACTCGGCTGCGCGCCCTGCCCGCGGGTACCGAACTGGTCGCCGCCGGATTTCCGTGCCAGGACCTATCCCAGGCCGGGCGCACCGCTGGCATCACCGGAAAACGCTCCGGACTCGTGGACGAGGTGTTCCGGCTGGTGCGCCGCCAGCGCGGGCCGCGCTGGCTGCTCATCGAGAATGTGCCGTTCATGCTGCAGCTGGGGCGCGGTGCGGCCATGCGGCATATCACCGGCGCGCTGGAGGAACTCGGCTACACCTGGGCGTACCGGGTGGTCGACGCGCGGGCGTTCGGGCTGCCACAGCGCCGCCAGCGGGTGCTGATGCTGGCCTCGCGCACCGAGGATCCGCGCCGGGTGCTGTTCGGTGACGACGCCGGATCGCTCGATCTCGGTGACCCGGAACAGGATCCGTGCGGCTTCTACTGGACCGAGGGCGTGCGCGGACTCGGCTGGGCGGTGAACGCGATCCCGACGCTCAAGGGCGGTTCGGCGCTGGGCATCGCAAGCCCGCCCGCGGTGCGGTTGCCCTCGGGCGAGATCGTCACGCCGGGCATCGTGGACGGTGAGCGGCTGCAGGGCTTCGCCCCCGACTGGACCGAACCGGCGACCTCCGTGCCGGGGATCCGGCACGGACACCGGTGGAAGCTGATCGGCAATGCGGTGAGTGTGCGGATGGCGTCCTGGGTCGGTGCCCGGCTAGCCGCACCGGGCGAGCCGATTCCGGGCGATGAGCCGCTGCCGGCGGGACGGCCGTGGCCGGTCGCCGCGTGGGGCCGGGCGGGCGCCGCCTACCGGGTACCGGTCTCGACCTGGCCGGTGCACGAGCCGTATGAGGATCTGCACCACTTCCTCACCGACACGCGGCTGCTCTCCGCCCGCGCCACCGCCGGATTCCTGCGCCGCACCGGAATGGGCAATCTACGGTTCCCACCCGGATTTCTGGCCGATGTGGAGAGTCATCTCGATCGCATGGGCGGCTGGGCGGCATGAGGTTCGACCCGTCATGACCACGAATCGGCGTCCGCCGACCGATGCCGCGACGAGTGCGCGAATGGCCCGCCAGCGGCGCGCCGGAACCGGACCCGAACTCGCGTTACGCCGGGAACTGCACCGGCGCGGACTGCGCTATTTCGTCGACCGCGCGCCACTGCGCGGGCAGCGACGGCGCGCGGATCTGGTATTCCCCCGGCTCCGGGTCGCGGTCTACGTCGACGGGTGTTTCTGGCATCGCTGTCCGCAGCACGCGACCTATCCGAAGAACAACTCGCAGTGGTGGGCGGACAAGTTGAGCGGCAATGTCGCGCGTGACCGGGCCACCGATGCGGCGCTGGCCGCGGCGGGGTGGCAGGTGGTGCGGATATGGGAACACGAGGACGCGGCCGCGGCGGCGGACCGGGTCCAAGCCGCTGTGGCCGAGCGAGCCAACTGATACCGGCAAGCCGTCGCTAGCGGCGGGGCCGCACCCGAACCAGCGTGCGCGGCGCGTGCGCGGCCAGGTAGCCCGACACCGCCATGACCGCCAGCACCATGAACCCGGCGATGGCCGTTGCGAATCCGATCATAGGAACCTCCTTGGATCTACCCAGCATCGCGGACGAACCTGGCAGAACCCTGTACTCGAGTTGGTAATGAGGTGTGCGAAAGAGCTGTCGGTTAGGACACACTGACCTACTGTTGAACACCGGACCAGCGAGGAGGCGGAGAATGGTCCAGTGATTGATCGCCGGAGGATCGCCGAACGACACGTCCTGGTGGCCTGCGGGCTCATCGCGGCGGCGATCGCAATCGGCGGACTCTGCTATTCGTCCTGGTTGCTCGAGTTCGTACTGAAGATCGATGTCGATCCGGTGAACTCGTTCCTCAGTGAGCTCGATGCCGAGGGCAAACCCCACCGCGAGGTATTCGCCACCGCCGACAAGATCGTCGGTGTGCTGCTGATGCCGGCGGCGATCGCCGGGCTGCTGTTGTTTCCGCGCCGCAGATTCACCACCATCGGCTGGGTCGCGCTGTTCTGCTTCGGCGCCGCGACCATCGGCGACGTACTGCTGCCGCTGCGTGATTGCACCCCGGAGGACAACGCCGAATGCGGCGGCGGTGGCAGCGAACTGTTCCCGCAGTTACATCAGCCGCACGCGCTGACCAGCACCATCGCGGTTACCGCCATCGCCGTCGCGACCTTCGCGTTCAGCCTGGCCGCGTTCCGCTATCACCGCTGGCGAATACTGCGCGAGGCCGGGCTGGTGGTGCTGGTGATCGGGTCGGCGGCGACCATATGGATGCTGGTCGCCGACAACCTGACCGGCAATTACGCGCTCGGGATCGCCCAGCGGATCCAGGTCGGATCGATGTCGCTGTGGCTGATCACGTTGGCGGCGGCGGTGATTCTGGAAGGCCGCGAATGGATCGAAGGTGATCCCGGTTAGCCGACCTTGATCCTGACGGTGTGTGAGTCGACCTTCGCGGGCAGTTTGGTGGTGTCGATCTCGAGGATTTCGCCGGAGTCCTGCAGACCGTTGGGCAGCGTTTTGGGCTTCAGGCCGAAGGGCGGCTGCTCGCCCTTGCTGGCGGCGAGGCCGAAATCGCTGTCATTGGCGATGTAGAGGGTCTTACCGCCGTCCAGGGTGGCGACGCCCTCGATCTTGTCGTGACCGTAGAACTTGCCGTCCGCGTTCAGACCGGTGATCAGCCCGACGAAGTCGAGGTTCGCGGTCTTGGCGACGGGCGTGATCCCCGCCTTCCGCAATGCCGCGACGCCGTCGTTCGTCGAGACGGTGCCGACCAAGGTCTCCAGTGGCTTGCCGTCGATCTGGAGCCCGCCGCGTTCCGGATCGTAGTGCGCGCCCGCGACCTTCGACTCCGGGCCGACATCGGTGGCGCCGGAGATATCGACGGTCCACAGTTTCTTGTCGGCCTTCGGGGGCAGGTTGCCGTCGCGCTCGTCGACCAGGAAGGTGGTGGCGCTGAGCGCGGTGATCTCGGAGTCGGCGACCTTGGTGCTCTTCGGATCCTGCAACGCGAGCACGAATTCCTTGACCGCCTTGGTCAACAGGTCGACGGTCACGATGCGGGTCATCGGCACATCCTTGGCCGAACCGTCCAGATCGGGGGTTTTCAGACCGCTCTGCACCACACCGACGAGCGTGCGGCCGTCCGGGGTGATGGTCAGACCCTCCATACCCTGGTTCGGGGTGCGCAGCGAAAGCTCCTTGGGCAGCCCGGATCCCGGACCGAGGCGCTCGAGCTCGGCGCCCTTGGCGTCGAAATGCACCAGGAACGGACCGTATTCGTCGGAAACCCAGAAGGTGCCGTCGGGCAGGGCGACCAGCCCCTCGGGGTCGAGGCCGTGGTCGGTGGGTGGCAGCACATTTCCGGCGAGATCCTTGATGGTCTCGCCGGTGCTGGCCGCGATATCCACCTGACCGTTGAACGGGGTGCCGTTGGCGGTGTGCAACTCGATCGTCGACTGCAGCACCGCGCGATTGCCGACCAGTTTGAACCGGCCGATCTTGGGCACGAAGCCCGGTGTCGGCGTGAGCTTCTCGTTCTTGCCGGGACCGTCCACATTGGGGCCGCGGTCGGTGAGGCCGTAGAACTCGCCCCGCGCGCCGGGCACCGGCGTCCACGCCGAACCATAGCCGCTGGCCTGCACGGTGGTGCCGCCGAATTCGCCGAGCGGCGCGATATCGGTGGTGTACAGGCGAACCGCGTCGGTGGTGCCGACCTTCAACTCGTCGGTGCCGGTGTAGCCGGGCTTCGGCTGGTAGACCAGCGCGCCGTCGAGGCGGCGGGTCAGCGTGCCGTGTTCCGGATCGGCGATCGTCACGGCGGCGCTGCCACCCGTGGCGGCCAGCAGATCGTCTAGGGAGATCACCAGCGGCTGATCTTTGGCCACGGTGAAATCGGCCTTACCGTCCGAGGACGAGCAGCCTGCGGCCAGCACGCCGATGCAGAGGACGGCGACAGCGGTAATACGGGTGTGCGCTTTCACCGTGTCTGCCTACCTCCTACATCCGACAAAAGCCCTACGGCCGAATGACCAGTTGATGTCATGCTGTCGCCATGGCTGATCGCGTGAATATCGCTTCGGGTTCGGAGTTCGAGGATATCGTCGGCTACTCGCGGGCGGTCCGTGTCGGCAATACGGTCGCCGTCAGCGGCACCACCGCCTCGCTGCCCGGCGGCGATGCGGTCGGCGGCGCCGATATCGGCGAACAGACCAGGGAAACCCTGCGCCGCATCGCATCCGCACTCACCGATGCCGGTGCGAGTCTGGCCGATGTCGTTCGGACCCGGATCTTCGTCACCGATATCTCGCGGTGGCCCAAGGTCGCCAAGGCACACGCGGAAGTATTCGGCGATATCCGTCCGGCCGCGTCGATGTACGAGATCAAGGCGCTGATCACGCCCGCGCTGCTGGTGGAAATCGAGGCGGACGCGATCGTCGGCGAATAGCGCCGTGATGCGGTTTCTCGGGCGGGGCCGGTGGTGACTCGCTAGGGTCGGACGGGTGACCAGCGATGCTGCGGAGACCACGGTTCAGCTCGAGACCGTTGCCGAGGCCACGGCACGGCTGTTCGAAACCGTTCGTGGTCTCGACGACGATGTGAGCGTGCCCTCGCTGCTGCCGGGTTGGAGCCGGGGACATCTGCTGGCGCATCTGGCGCGCAATGCCGACAGTCTGGTCAATCTGTTGCTGTGGGCGCGCACCGGAATCGAAACTCCCCAATACGCAAGCATGTTCCTTCGGGACGCGGATATCGAAGCGGGTGCGCCGCGACCGCTCGCCGAGCAGCTGGCCGATAACGAAGCCGCGGCGAACCGCTGGCTCGCGCTGGCCCAGACCACGCCTGCACAGGCCTGGACGGCGACCGTGCGCACTCGGCAGGGCAGGCCCATTCCGGCGACCGAGGTCATCTGGATGCGGCTGCAGGAGGTGGAGATCCACCATGTCGATCTGGCCGCCGCTTACCGACCTGCCGACTGGCCCAGCGAATTCATCGCCCGTCTGCTGCCGCGGGCCACCGCGGATCTGACCAAAGCCATTGCCGCGGCACCCGACCCGGCACCCGCATTCGAAGTGCACACCACCGATACCGATTTCACGGCCACCATCGGCACGGGGTCCCCTGATCATACGATCACGGGCTCCGCCTCCGGTGTGCTCGCCTGGCTCCTCGGGCGTTCCGAAGGAGCGGATCTGAGTGGAGCGCTCCCGGTACTTCCCTCTTGGAAATGAGCCTGGGCGCTCGCGCGTCGGCGGCGGCACTCCCGACAACACCATCACCGGATCGGCTGTGCCGTGCTCGCTCGGCTCGTCGGGCGGTCCCGATTCTGCCGTCCTGGAAGCGAGCTTGCGGTAGCGCCTTCCTGCGACGGAGTCGACTCCACTGCGATCCATCGCTCTTCGCCCTGCCGCGCAACCAGAGCGCACCGCCTACGGTCCGGTCTTCGTCGCTCGCGCAGTCCGAAGGCCCCTCCTCTGGATGCGGGCATGCCGTCGGCCGGACCGGTTCGCCACGGCGTGGGCAGTGAGGACCAGCGACCACACGAGGAGCAGGGCGACCGTCAGCCCGAGGGGGTAGTCGCGGTCCAGCACGGTCGGATTACTCGACATGGCATTGCTCCGGTCGAGCACCGGTAGAGCGACCAGGACGAGGGCCACCGAGCAGATGGCGCCACAGGCGGTGACCGCCCACCAGGTAGGTGGAAGGAGGCGGCGGGCGGTCAGTCCGAAAGCCGCGCAGACCGGGGCGAAGACCGCGTCGTGGAGCAGGATGCCGCCCGCGAACCAGATCGCGACGGAGGCGAGATCGGTTGGCGGCAGGTCGAATAGGCCGCTGATGCCGTACCAGCCGAGCCAGACGCCGACGACGAGCAGCAGGATGCGGACCGCCGTCATGACAGGACCTCGATGTCGGACAGCCATTTGGTTTGCAGCACGCCGGGCCGGTTGGGGGCGATGAGGCGGCAGGGGTAGCCATGATCGAGGTCCAGGGTTTCGCCGTTGATGGTCAGGGCGACCAAGGTGCTCGCGTCGACGACATGACGTTGCGGGAGAACGGAACTGCCGTAGATGCCGGTCTGCTCCAGGGAGCGGAATCGCACATCGCCGCCGGGATAGTTCCCGACCGCGGCGAGCAGGTCCAGCAGGCGAACGCCGGACCAGTCGGCACCCGCACTCCAGCCCTCGACACAGGCGATCGGCAGGCTGGCCCGGGTCTGCGGCAGGGAAAGCAGTTCATCTCGGGTGAACTGGCGCTGCCGATCGCCCACCGTCACCGTCAGGCGGTATCCGGCATCGCGGGCCCGGTCACCGACGCCCGCCGCCGCGGCCGATCGATTGACCGGAACCCCTTGCGGTCCATGCCCACTGCGTGGGGCGAGCACGGCGGCCCAGCGCAGGAAGGGGACGGTCTGTCCGGCGACGGCCGAGCCCGCGGCAACGGCGGCAAGACTCGCGCCGGTCAGCACCGCGCGCCGCGAGATATGGGGTCCGGTCTCCGGCCGCGCCTGCGGTGGCGTCCCCGTGTCCGCTCGGGCACTGGATTCGGCAGGAGATCTGGCGAACTCGGCCCCGGTCTCGGACGTTGCCCCGGTTTTCGTCTGGGTGCTCGGTCGGCCGAAGCATTCGACTTCGGCCGGTGATCCAACCTGCGATCGAGTCTCGGTCCTGGTCACTGCCTGCTGCTGAATCCCGGTTTTTGCTAGCGCTTCCACGGATTCGGTGCACTCAGTAGAGGATTCGACATCGGGGTCGGTGAGCGGGCGTTGCAGTGCGTCGCGGATAACGGGCAGTTTGACCGCCAAATGCACCGCGAGCGCCCCGACGGCGACATAGGCCATGGCGTAATGCGCCGTGGGAAAGAAGAATTTCCAGGGGTAGTACTGGGCGATATTGAGCAGTCCGGTCGACAGTTGGAAGATCGTCGCGCCGACGAGCAGGGCGATGGAACCGCGTTCGAGCATTCGCAAGGGCGAACCGATGATCGGACGCCGGAACAGCCTGGGGTACACCGCCCACAGCTTCACCAGCAGCAGGGGAATGGCGGCGACACCCGCGATGACATGGGTGCCCTGGGTGACCCGGTACAGCCAGACGGGATGGGCGGGCCACCAGAACCAGCTCGGCGGATGCTGGATCCAGTGACTCGATAGACCGGTCACGAAGCAGACCAGGATCGCGGTGCCAAGGGCGATGCCGACGCGACTCGCGACCTCAGGTCCACGTGCGGATGTCGGGCGCATCGCCGGTCCTCCAGCGCCGGTCGCAGTACCAACGTTCGCGCGAACGCGCAACGACCGCAGCGCAGTCACGACACGATATGCCGGGCGGACCACCACACTGGTTCGGAGCATCATGGCGCGGATATTCGTCGTCATGACGTCCTACTCGCCGTCTGCGAATGCCCGCCCCAACGCAGCCATCCGATGTATCTACCGGACACCTCCATCGCTGCCAGCAGACGAAATCCCGCCGCGACGGCCAGCTCCTCGGCGCGATCCACACCCACGCGCGCCCACGGAAACCATTCCCCCACCCGGGTTCTCGTCTCCAGCCGGATCGGATTCGACACCACACCGGTTCCGGGGCGAGCGAATTCGACCACCGCGATGCCGTCGCGGGCGAGCAGTTCACCCGCGCGGGTCAGTATGCGCACCGGGTCGCCGCCGATGCCGATATTGCCGTCCGCCAGAATCGCGTAGGACCAGCGGCCGGACCCGGGCAGCGGTCCGAACAGGTCGCGCCGCAATGCCGGTGCACCCTGAAATCTGGTGGCCGCGACGGCCATCGGCGAGATGTCGACCCCGAGCGCGACGACACCGCGCCGCAGCAGTGCGGTGACCAGCCGTCCAGGGCCGCATCCCAGGTCCACAGTCGGTCCGTCGCAGCAGCAGGTCAGCGCGGTATCGGCGCGGCTGTCGGCAGCGTCGAAACCCAACCAGCGCCGGGTCCGCAGCCGGTGGCGTCGGCCATCGGTATCGCGTACCCAGCAGTCCTCGCCCGCCAGCGCCAGATCGAAGATATCGATGCCGCTCATCGGGGTGCCAGTACGGAGCGGTGCAGGTGCTGGACCAACCGGGCGAACCGTCCGTCGGATGCGGCGGCCACCTCCAGGGCGTCGGCGAAGGTGTCGACATCGTTGTAGCGCGGCAGCGCACGCACCCGCAGATCGCAGCCCAGCATGGCATCTCGGGTCAGTTCGCCGGTCCGGTCGGTCGACATGGGCACCTCGACCAGCGTGCGAGCCGCCCGCGGCGTCGGCAGCCCGAGCGCCCACCAGCCGCCGTCCTCGGCGGGGCCGAGCAGTGCGTCACCGCGCAGGACCAGCTCGCGAGCGGCCCAGGTCAGTACGTCCGGGCCGATCTGCGGTGTGTCCATGCCGATCTGCAGGACCGGCAGTCCGTATCGCGCGGCATCGGCATGGGCATTGGCCAGGCGCTCGCCGAAGGACGCGCCGCGCTGGGCAATGACCTCGAAATCGGCCAACACCCTGGCCAGCTCATCGGCGCATTCGGCGTCGGCGAGCGCCCCGGTGAACGCGACGACATGGTGCGCGACCGGACTGCGCGACATCGATTCCAAGGTGTCCAGCAGCGATGCCGCGGCGACCCGGGCCGCGTCGCGCGGCGAAAGCGGTGGTGTCAGACGGGTTTTGGCGAGTCCGGGAATCGGGGCCTTGGCCAGCACGAGCAGTGTCGCGGCCACGGGCGAGGGGCGGCGGTAGTTCATCGCAGCACCGCCAGGAAGTCCCGGGTGGCCCGCAGGGTGCCGAGCCATGATCCGGAGACCTTCGAAACACCGCCGGCCCGTGGCCGATACGCGATATCGCGCTCGACCACGCGCCAGCCCGCACCCGCCGCACCGATCAGCAGGTGCAGGGGATAGCCGGAGCGGCTGTGCAGCGGGCCGAGGGACAGCAGCGCCGCACGGCGGGCCACCCGCATGGCACCGATATCGTGCACGGGCAGCCCGTAGCGGCGGCGCAGTCGCCCGGCAATGACGAGATTGCCCAGTCGCGCATGCCACGGCCACACGCCCCGACGCACCGGCTTGCGCCGTCCGACGGCGAGATCCGCACCCGCACGCACCAAGTCGACCAGCGGCGGCAGCTCACCCGGATCCATCGATCCGTCGCCGTCCAGAAAGGCGACCAAATCCGTACCGGCGGAGGCGATTCCGGCCTGCACCGCGGCCCCGTACCCGGGCCGCGCCTCGGATACCACGGCAGCGCCGCACCGGCGCGCCACCTCGGCCGTCGCATCGGTCGAGCCATTGTCCACCACCAGCGCATGGAATCCCGCCGGAATGGCGGCGAGCACGGCTGGCAACGCTTCAGCTTCGTCCCGGCACGGGATGACCACGGTCACGCCGTCCGGGTTGTGGAAGGTCTCGGTCACGGTTTCGACGCTAAGCCAAGCAGGGCCGAATCGATGCGGCGAAACTCCTGACGAAACAGTGACATCAATGCCCGGAACCGCTCGAGCACCGTTTTTTCGGGCGCTGCCGCCCTATCGTGAGGTTCGTGCATGACGTGACGGAGGCTGTGACGCGCCCACGTGGCCGGGTATCGAGCGAACTGGTGGGCGCGGGCATCGCCGCTGCGCTCGTATTGGCAGCATTCATTATTCCGCGAATTGCCAGCGAACACTGGCGCAGCAAGCTCTACGCGGGTGCGGCCCCGCTGTTCGGCGACTGGCTGACCCACGTCGGCTGGGGTTCGATACCGGCCATCGCGGTCGCGATACTGGTCATCCGGTTCGGTCCCGCGCTGGCCGAGCGATTGCCCTGGCGACGCCTGCTGACCCTGTCCTGGCTAACCGCCGTGACCTGGGCATTCGCCTTGGCAATGATCGATGGCTGGCAGCGCGGATTCGCCGGACGGCTCACTACCACGCACGAGTATCTGCACGAGGTGCCCGGTGTCCGCGATATCCCGGCGATGCTGCGCGGATTCTCCGGCCGCATCCTGGATTTCCAACCGGATTCGTGGACCACCCATGTCTCCGGGCATCCGCCCGGCGCACTGCTGTTGTTCGTACTGCTCGATCGCATCGGCCTGGGCGGCGGAGGCTGGGCCGGGCTGGCCTGCCTGCTCATCGGATCGAGCGCGATTGTCGCGGTCGCGGTCACGCTGCGGGCATTCGGCGCCGAGGACCGGGCCCGAAAGTCCCTGCCGTTCTTGACGATAGCGCCCGCCGCGATATGGATCGCGGTCTCCGCAGATGCGGTATTCGCCGGTGTGGCGGCGTGGGCGATCGCACTGCTCGCGATCGCCGTCGGGCGGCCGCGACACCGGTGGATCGCCGTGGCTTCCGGTGTGCTCTTCGGCCTGGGAATCTATCTCAGCTACGGCCTCGTCATCATGGCCGTACCGGCCGTCGCGATCCTGATCGCGGGCCGAACCGCCCGACCGCTGCTGCCCGCGCTACTCGGCGCGCTGCTCGTCGCGGCGGCCTTCACCATGGCCGGCTTCTGGTGGCTCGACGGGTATCACCTGGTGGTCGAGCGTTACTACCAGGGCATCGCCACCGAGCGTCCCTATGCGTACTGGGTGTGGGCGAACCTCGCCGCCACCGTCTGCGCGGTCGGCCTGGCCACCGCCGCCGGGCTGCCGCGCGCGCTATCGCACCCGCGCGAACCAGGCGATCCGACCGCGCTCTTGGTGGCGGCGGGTTTGTGCGCGATATTGGTGGCAGACCTCAGTGGCCTGAGCAAGGCGGAGACCGAGCGCATCTGGCTGCCGTTCGACATCTGGCTCATGGCCGCGACCGCGTTTCTGCCGCGGTCCACCGTCCGAGTCTGGCTGTTCGTCCAAGCGCTCGGCACCCTGGTACTCGCCCACACGATCCTGACGAATTGGTAGCCATGTGCATTCTGATCGCCGATGACGACCCCTTGGTCCGTGATGTGGTGCGGCGCTATCTCGAACGCGACGGGCTGACAGTCGTGGAGACCGCCGACGGTCCATCGACCATGGCCCAACTCACCGCCCCCACCGGCGACCCCGTCGAACTGGCCGTCCTCGATGTCATGATGCCCGCCCCGGACGGCATCGAGATCTGCCGCGCGGTGCGCTCGGGCCCGCGGCCGGACACCCCGATCATCCTGCTCACCGCGCTCGGTGACGAGGACGATCGGGTGCTGGGCCTGGAGGCGGGCGCCGACGACTATGTCACCAAACCGTTCAGCGCCCGCGAACTCGCGCTGCGGGTCGCCTCGGTGCTGCGACGTTCGCAGGCAGTACGGCAGCCGAGTGCGCAGGTGCTGCGCGACGGTGCCGTCGAAGTGCGGCCGGATTCGCAGTCGGCGCTGGTGGACGGCGTGCCGGTGGATCTGACCGCGCGCGAATACGATCTGCTCGTCTTCCTGCTGCGCCATCCACACCAGGTGTTCAGCCGCGAGGAACTGCTGGCCAAGGTGTGGGGCTGGGATTTCGGCGATTTGTCCACCGTCACTGTGCATATCAAGCGGTTGCGCGCGAAACTCGGCGACCGACACCGCATCGAGACGGTGTGGGGTCGCGGCTATATCTGGGGCCGGAATGGAGAATCCAGTGCCTGAAGACACCGTCCAACTGATCGCCTACGCGCTGGCCTGTTCGCTCCCGATCGTCGCACTCGGGGCGGTGATCCTGCGCGCCGCCAGCAACCGTTCCATGACCACCAGCATGGCGGTGCTGGTGCTGATCCCGACCCTGTCCACGCTGGCAGGCGTCATCGGGGTCAGCGGGTTGATGTTCACCGACGAACTGGAGCGCACCGCCGTCGTACTCGCGGTGGTCGCGGCGGTCACCGTACCCGCCGCCCTGCTGCTCGGGCGGGAACAGGCCCGAAAGACCGTCTGGGAGAAACAGATCCGCGAACAGGAACGGATGGCCGAACGCTCGCGCCGCGAACTCGTCGCCTGGGTGAGTCACGATCTGCGGACCCCACTGGCGGGCATTCGCGCGATGGCCGAGGGGCTTGCGGACGGCGTGCTCACCGGCACCGCCGAGGTGGCCCGCTACGCCGAACAGATTGTGCGCGAGACGGATCGGCTCTCGGTCATGGTCGACGATCTGTTCGAGATGTCGAAGATCAATGCCGGCGCATTGCGATTGGAACTGGAGCCGGTCGATCTGCGCGAACTGATCGATGAAGTGCTCGCCGCCAACCGCCCGAACGCCGAACGCGCCAAGGTCGTCTTGCGCGCCGAACAACCCGATTCCGAAATCGTCGTCGCGGCCAGCGACCGCGCCCTCGGCCGGGTACTGACCAACCTCGTCTCCAATGCCATTGCCCACACCCCGCCCGGCGGCCAGGTCGCGATCTCCGCTGGCACCGCAGGCGGCCAGGCGTGGGCGCGGGTCGACGACACCGGACCGGGCATCGCCGAGGCGGACCTGCCGCGCATCTTCGAGGTCGCCTACCGCGGCACCGCCGCCCGCTCCCCCGTCGCCTCCGACGGCGTGTCGTCCGGAAGCGGTATGGGCCTCGCGATCGCCGCCGGACTGGTCGAAGCCCACCACGGCGATATCACCGCCGAGAACCGGGACCAGGGCTGTCGCTTCGAAGTTCGGCTGCCGCTGCCCGGAAACTGAGTCACATCAGCGGCGCACCCGCCCCGGCGACCGCGCGCAGCGGTGCGAAGGCGAATTCGGCCAGGCCGTCGAGTGGATCCACCTGCGCGGTGAATCCCAGAGTGCGTTGCGCCTGTTCGGGACTGGCGACAATATGGCGCACATCGCCGGGTCGATAGCGGCCGGTGATCTCCGGTTCCGGCCCGCCGCGAGCCGCGGCGAGGGCAGTGGCGACCGCGCCGATGGTGATCGGCCGTCCCGAGGCGATATTGAGCGGCAGGAACCCGGTATGCGGATATTCGACCGCGGCGAGATTCGCCGCCGCGATATCGCTGACATGGACGAAATCCCGTGCCTGCCTGCCATCTTCGAATACCTGCGGCCGCCTTCCTGCCTCCAGCGCCGATCGGAATATCGCGGCAACTCCGGAATACGGTGTATCCCTTGGCATATCGGGGCCATAGACATTGTGATAGCGCAGCGCGGTCACCCCGGAATCGGTCACCGCGGCCCACGCGGCCGCATAATGCTCCTGCGCCACCTTCGCCGCCGCATACAGACTGCGCGGCCGCAGCGGCGCGCTCTCGGGCACCGCCTCCCAACTCAGCACCGCATCGGAATCCGGGTCCCGATGCTCGTACATCCCCTTGTCGAGATCTCCTCGCCTGCGCACCCCGACCTCAACCGCCCCGGGCCGCACGCCCCGATACCGTCCCTCCCCATAAACCACCATCGACGACGCCAGCACCAAACGCCGACATCCGGCCCGATCCATCGCCGCCAATAGGACCGCAGTCCCCAAGTCGTTATGACTCGCATAAGCGGGCGCATCCTGCGCACTCACCCCCGCCCCCACCACCGCCGCCTGATGACAAACCACATCGATCCCCCGCAATACCGAATCCAGCGCATCCGCATCCCGCACATCAACCAACCGCACGTTCTCCGGAACAACCGCGCCAACCCCATGCGCCGCAGGCAACATCACATCGATCGCCACCACCTCATGCCCAGCATCGATCAACTCCTGATGCACCCGCGCCCCGATGAACCCAGCCGCCCCGGTCAGTAGCACCCGCATATCACCACCACCCCAGGTTCCGGTGCTCAACCCGCCCGCCACCCACGCCATCGTCTTCCGAGGTCATGTCACCGATTCTGCTGCCTACCCCGCAGCGATCGCCGCAACCCGGCCACGTCGTCAGACTTTCGTCACGATCCCCGAACCGCGCTACCCCCCGGACACGACCCCCCTGCTCTCAGCGGTCCGACTTTCTGGCGGATGGTGGCGGCAGGCGAAACAGACCTTTGATCCTGCGCAGGGCTTGATCGTCTCCGGTCGCGGATGCGACGCCGGTTTCGATCGCCTCGGCGAACGTGTGGCCTTGGCTGGTCGCGCGGAGAAACTCCGGCTCACTGATAGTGATGATCGCGTCTGGGTGTTGAGCGGGTCCGTGCAGTGTCTCGATCGTTTGGTCATCGATGCGGGCGTGGAAGATTTCGTCGTCGATGCGGAACTCGTACACCGCGCGGAGTCCGGCGGCGGCCTCGGCATCGAAGCAGGCTCGTAGGCCGAGGACCGCCCAGCCCGGGTGGAACGTCTCGGTGGGGTGCGGTTCGCTCATCGCCCACTTCAGCCCCCACCGGGCCAGGGCCAGGATCGCGGGCTCGAGCTCCGTGCCGGCCTCGGTGAGCGCGTAAGCGGGGGTACGCGCGGGTGGCGGGAGGGTGATCTTTTCCGCCAGTCCCTCGCGTTCCAGATGTTTCAGGCGTGCGGCGAGCAGACCGGTGCCGAGACCGCGAAGGCTGGCCTGCAGGTCGCTGAAACGTTTGGGTCCGGTCAACAGCTCGCGGATCAGCAGCAGGGTCCAGCGCTCGCCGACGAGATCGAGGGTGCGCGCGGTCGCGCAGTACTGGTTGTACGATCGCTGTTCCACTTCATCACTCTAGACTTCGCGCTTCTCATTTTTGAACAAGCGCGAGGTCAGGAGCATTTCGGTTAGCTCCTGCGGGAACCGGTGTCGAGTGCCGCGATGACCGCGGCGGCATGGTCGTGGAGTCCTTGGTCGCCACCGGTGCAGTGATCCGGAGTGAGCGTGCACGCCCCGTCGGCGCGCAGTACCGGGATAACGCGGTCCCAGACCCAGATCCGTGCCAGGCGCCATGTACAAGAACGAACGTGGTCATTGGTGAATCTCCTTGCGCAACAGGAGCAGAACTCGATCGGCGAATTCCGCCGGGCCGGTGTCGCGCTCCTCGGCGGCCGGTTTCGATACCAGATACTAAACTATTGACTTCCTGTTTTTGAAGTGCGAATGTTCTATTCTGTTACCTACGAAGGGAGTTCAAGGATGACCACTGCGCTGTACACGGCTGAGGCGCACGTCACCGGTGGCCGCAACGGCCATGGGCGCACATCCGATGGGCGATTGGATCTGGACCTGCGCCAGCCCAAGGAACTGGGCGGAGACGGGGAGGGCGCAAATCCTGAGCAGCTCTTCGCGATCGGGTACGCCGCTTGTTTCGGCACGACACTCGGCCTGATCGGGCAGCGAGCCGAGCTCGAGGCGAACGACGCGCGCATCGACTCGGCGGTCTCACTGGTCCCGATCGACGGGGGCCGCTTCAAGCTCGGCGTCGAACTGCGCATCACGCTGCCCTCGGTCACCGAAGAACAGGCGATCGAACTGGTCGAAACCGCCCACCAGGTCTGCCCCTACTCCAACGCCACGCGAGACAACATCGATGTGGCACTGGTGGTCAACGGCACGCTGCTGTGACACCCGGCCTCGCCGGATTTGCACCAGCGCCTTCGTCGTCGACGGCTGGCCCCGGACCCTGCCTCCGCTGACATGGAGCAGATCACGCCGAAGTGGCGGGCAGGGATTCCCCCTTCTCCAGCGATTCAAGCGCGGCGCGAAAGGAAACGCACTGGGGGTGGGGTTCGGTAGCCGAAGGCTTTGATGAAGCGGGCGCCGACTTGGGCTCGGCTGGCCTCGAGGGCTTCGGCACCGACGGTGTTCATTACTCGATTGATGACGTTGAAAAGGGTTGCTACCCAAACGGCTTCGTCGAAGGCATCGGCGGTGACACCGGCCCGGCGGACCTTGTCTGCGTCGCCGGGAGTGAGGCCATCGGGGTTGCGGACCATTTTGCCGACGAATTCGAGCATGGCGCGGGCTTCGCGACGAAGGGGGGAATTATCGCCGTCAGCCAGGGCTTCGTCGACCTGATCGATGGATACATAGGCGCCCGCGATGCCGCGGTGGGCGGACTGGCAGAAGGGGCATTCATTGGACTGGGAGACCCGGGTAGCGAAGATTTCGCGTTCGGCGACGGTCCAGAACGACCGACCGCGCAGGGCGTCCTGGATGAGGTCGGACAGTGGGGTGCCGAAGTAGCGATGGCGGTAAAAGAGGACCTTGAGAACCGCGGGAACCTCGGCTCCGCTGAAGCGCTCCATGCATGCGAACATGGTTCGCGCCGGGCGCCCCTGGCGGGATTCGACTGCGTCGAGCCACATGTCAATGCCCTTCCCAGCAGCGGCGAGCGGCACGGTAACGGCGATCGGCGGCACCGTAGGCCGCGACGATCGCCGCCTCGAAGATCTCGTCGTCGCTGCGACCGGCCTCGGCGAGCGTGGTGATGTTCTTCTCGGTGATCCGATATGAGCGTTCGGCGACCAGATCGACGAAGGCGGCGAGCTCATCGGGGAGCGCGGCATTTCGGATCGCATCGCCTCGCGCTCGCGTGTCTGGACCCGTATCGCCCTGGCCCGCACCGTCTCCGGCCGAACCATCGGCCCGCGCCCGAATCAACCGCCGCACCTCGACCGGCAGCCGACCCGGCGCACTTTCCAAATGCGCGCCGAAGCCATCCCATTTCGAGCCCATAGAGCGCCGTGCCATGGCGTCATTCTTGCCGATCGACGGTGCTACCCGCTGGCAAAACGAAGATCAGATTCCGCCCTCGCCACCGAAATCCCGCCGCACGAAGTTGGGCCGCAGATCCGGCTCGGGTTCGTCGTAATACCGGTGGAAGGTCGGGGTAACACCCGATGAGATCGGCGGATTGACCCAGCTCCAGTCCGTCGGGCATTTCCGGCCCGCGGCCTGCTCACGGTTGACATGGTCGCAGAACTGTTTGGCAACGGTGTGATGGTCGACGATGTACACCCCCGACTTCCGGAAGCTGTGCAGCACTGCACGATTCAGTTCCACCAGCGCTCGATCGCGCCATAGTGAGCGTTCGGTCCTGGTGTCCAGACACATCATTTCGGCGATGAGCGGCAGCATGTTGTAGCGGGTGGTGTCGCTGAGATTGCGTGCGCCGATCTCGGCGCCCAGATACCAGCCGTTGAACGGCGCGAACGGGTAGGTGATGCCGCCGACCTCCAGGTTCATATTCGAAACCGCGGGCAGTGCGTGCCATTTCAGGCCGAGTCCGGCGAACCAGTCGAATTCGGGATGTTCCAACTCGACCTCGCGCGCCAACTCGGGCGGCACATCGAACCAGCGGATCGGCTCGTCCGGGGTGCTGATCAGCACCGGCAGGATGTCGAAGGGGGTGCCCGCGCCGCGCCAGCCGAGTTTCCTGGCGAATTCGGTGATCGCGATATTGGCGGCGTCGCCGGTCACCGTGCCGTCACCATTGCGGTACCCGGCGTAGCGGATGAGTTGTGGACTGACAATGCGGAATTCACGGCCGTCGGCCTGGCGCGGTGGTCCGACGGTGATCATCGATTGGATGGCGCCGCCATTGGTCGCCATGTGCAGGTGCTGCCAGCAGACCTCGGCGAGGTCGCGGGCCGAGCGCACCCGCCGTGCGTCGAGCAATTTCAGTGATCGCCAGTGTTTTCGCCCGACGCAGCGGGCGTGGTTGCGCCACGCGAGCTTGGCGCCGATGAGGATCTCCTCGGCGGTCTGCACGTAGCTGCCGGTTTGTTGGAGTTGTTCCAACGCGGTGCGGCGGCGTTGCGGGGACAGGTGCGCGAGTTCGGGCAATCGGAAGAACTCATCGCATTCCCGCATCCGCCTTTTCAGATCCAGGCCGAAAGGCTTTGTGTCAGCGGTGCGTTCGAGCGACACGACGGGTAACGCTTGGTTCACGGCATTTCTCCGGTCGGACATCAGGTACTGCGGCAACACAGACAGGCATTTGATCGAGCAGAGAATTTCGCGCGGAGCGCAACTGACACCGGGCCGGGCGGGCGGTCCGCGAGTTAGCCTCCACATTGCGGGATGCCCGAAAGCGAAAGGCTGATCATGAATCGGCGCCGAGCAGGCTGTCGGGTTGCCGTCCGCGCACACAGCGGCATGACCTGCCTGCTGATGTTTGCTGTCAACGATCATGCTCGTCCCGATCGACACCCGAAAAGGCCCGTGTAGAAGGGTAGGACCGGTGTGCTGGCCGTGTGCCTGAATTCGACGTATTGCCTGTTCGGAATCTGCCGACACACCGCAGGGCACCGGCAATTGTTTACCGATCCGCCCGAACCCGACCGACCTGTATGTTGCTGGCGCAGTATGGTTATTCGATCGGTCGTCCAGCAGCGAGGTCGGCTCGTGCGCAGCAGTGTCGGTATGTCGGCGACCATGCTGGCATTGCCTGTCATCGGCTGGGAAAGCGCTGATCGTCATCGGCCTGCTGAATCCGACTTCCCTACTGGTCTTTTGGCGGGTCTGCGGCCGCATGCGCCCCGGCGATTTCGACGAGGCGCAACTCGAGCGTGAACCGGACAGCCGTGCGCGGCAGCTGGATCCGGTCCGGCTGTTGGTTCGGGCTCGGCTGCGACACCGTGCCGAGGTCGGCCTGCAGGTGATCGCGAGCGGCGCGGTCGGTGGCACCGCTGATCGCGTGGATCGGGAATGCGGATCCGAGTGATCTCGGTTACATTGTCGCCGAGCCGTTCGTCGTCACCTGGGCAATCGCGGCGGGGGTGGGGCACTTCACCGGAGCAGAACCTCGCTGGCAGCGCAATCTCACCGCAGCGCAACCCGCAGCAGTGGCCCGAATCACATACTGACCGGCCTTTCCATCGCTGGAGCGTCCACCGTCGCACTTCTGGCAGGATGGTCGGCATGCTGTCTCGGCGCGAGGTGCGGCGTTGGGTCTCCAGCGCAATCGTGAGCGTTGCACTGATTGCCGGTGCGGCCGTGTTCGGGACACCGCACGGACTAGCCGCTCCCGGCGATGCCCGGCCCAATACCGGATCGGCGGATGGTCCGGATCCCGCGGCGCCGACCGTCCCCAACGTGCCGCCGCCCTCGATCGATCACATCGTGCCCATCAACGACAGATGGCTGCGGGTATGGGTGAACTCACCCGCGATGAGCCGGGCCGTCGAGGTGCAGGTGCTGCTCCCGCGCGACCAGACGCATCCGCGTCCCACCGTGTACATGCTCGACGGCCGCAGCGCCGAGGCGGAGAGCAATAACTGGACCACACTCGGGCACGCCGACCGGTTCTTCGAGGACAAGAACGTCAATGTGGTGCTGACGGTCGGCGGACCGGCCAGCTTCTACACCGACTGGAAGCGCCCGGATCCGGTGCTCGGCACCAATATGTGGGAGACCTTCCTGACGCGCGAGCTCCCGCCGCTCATCGACGCGAAGTTCAACGGCAACGGGCGCAACGCCATCATGGGCGTCTCGATGGGCGCCGAGGCCGCGATGATGCTGGCCTTCCGGCAGCCGAAGCTGTACACGGCGGTGGCCGGGCACAGTGGCTGCTTCTCCATGGGCACCGATTTCGGACAGGCGCAGGCCCGCGCGGTGGTGGCGACCTATGGCGGCACGCCGGACAATATGTTCGGCGATCAGCCCGATCCCGCCTGGCTCGACCACGACGTGCTGCTGCACGCGGAAGCGTTGCGCGGCAAGGCGATCTATCTGTCGGTCGGCAGCGGCCTGCCCGGCCGATACGACACCCTGGACAACCCGGATCTGGCCAGCACCGTCGGTTTCGGCGGTCCGCTAGAGGCCGCCACCAATCTGTGCACCCGCAGGCTGACCGATCGGCTCACCGCACTCGGGATTCCGGTGACCGCCACCTTCCGGGCGACCGGAACCCACTCATGGCCGTACTGGGCCGACGAGCTGGGCCAGTCGTGGCCGACGATCGCGCGGGCGCTGGGCATCTGAATCGTGCTGGGCATCTGAATCGTGCTGGGCGTCCGAGGCGTGCTGGGCGTCCGAGGCGTTCGGGTTCGAAGCGTCTCGACTAGCCGATGCCGAAGCGCGCCAACACATCCGGATCGGTAGCGAACCGCAGGAACTGCTCGTTCTCATGCGCATCACCGGTGGTCACCCGCACGCCGTCGGTGCCATACGGCCGCACCAGCACCCCCGCCTCCGCGCTCGCCTCGCCGTATTCGGCACTGCGCGCACCCAGCGGCAGCCACAGGAAGTTCGACTCGCTCGGCGGCACCGCATAGCCCGCCGCGAGCAGCGCGTCGCGCACCCGATCGCGTTCGATGACGAGAGTGTCGGTGCGGTCGAGCAGTTCGTGCCGCGCCTCCAGCGAGGCGATCGCGGCGGCCTGCGCGACCCGGTTCACGCTGAACGGGATGTGCACCTTCATCAGCGCCGTGATCACGGCCGGATCGCCGACCGCATAGCCCGCGCGCAGTCCGGCCAGACCGTAGGCCTTGGAGAAGGTCCGCAGCACAACAACATTGGGCCGGTGCCGCCCGAGTTCCACGCCATTCGGAAACTGCTCGGGGGCGAGCCGCATGTACTCGAAATACGCCTCGTCCAACACGATCAGCACCTGCTCCGGAATAGCGTCCAGGAAGCGCACCAGCTCGGCCTCACCGACCGCGGTGCCGGTCGGGTTGTTCGGATTGCAGACGAAGATCAGCTTGGTGCGCTCGGTGACCGCGGCGGCCATCGCATCCAGATCGTGCACATGCTCCGCGGTGAGCGGCACCCGCACGGCCGTCGCATTGCCGACCTGGGTGACGATCGGATACGCCTCGAACGAGCGCCAGGCGAAGAGCACCTCGTCGGTCGGTGCGTCACAGGTGATCTGCACCAATTCCTGACACAGCGCGACACTGCCGCAGCCGACCGCGACGTTCGCCGAAGAGACGCCGAGAAAGTCCGCGATGGCCGCGCGCAGTTCGGTGACCTGATTATCCGGATAGCGGTTCGCCAGTTCGGCGGCCTCGGCGATGGCCTTCGCGGCGGCCGGAAGCGGACCGAAGGTGGTCTCGTTGCTGGCGAGCTTGACCGCGCCTGGATGATTGCGGCCGGGGACGTACGCCGGGATCGAATCGAGGTCCGGCCGGATATGCGCTGTCACGCTTCAACCATATGCCGGGCATCGGAAATTCTGGGCGTCAGGGCCGCTCACGTGCAATTTCTCGCGAAGATCAGCAGATCCACCTACCCTGGTTCCATGTCGGGCATTTACGACGATATTGCGCCGCTACGTAGTCGCGACGAAATCATTTCCGGTTCGCAAGCACAACCATCGACCGAAGACCAGCGCCGGACCGCCGACACCCAGGTGCCCATCATGGTCGCCGAACCGGAGGGCAACGCGCGCGGCGGCATCGTGATGCTGCACGAGTCCCGGGAGTTCACCGGGTCATTGCTGGAACTCATGAAATCCCTGGCGACCGAGGGCTGGACGGTGGTCGCGCCCAATCTGTTCCACCGCGCGAACGGCGAACCCGCGCGCGAGGTATTCGGCGACGAACTCTTCGACGATTTCGACGCCTGTTTCGACTGGCTCACCCGCCGCGGCGTCTTCCCGGACTGCATCGGCGTGCTCGGCTTCGACCACGCGGGCACCGCCGCGTTCCTGGTCGCGACCAACCGCCCCGTCGGGGCCGCGGTCAGCGTCGCCGCCCCCGGCATCATCGAACCGCTCACCGATGAAGCCGACGCCCTCATCCGCGCGGCCCCGAACCTACAGGCGCCCTGGCTCGGCCTCTACGGCACCGACGATCCGGCCACCCCGCCCCAGCAGATCGACCAACTCCGCGATGCCACCGCCCGGGCCGCGGTCGCCAGCCTCGTCGTGACCTACCCCGGCCTGCACCGCCGCGCCGACCGATCCGGCGGCGACGAAGACTACGATCTCACCGATTCCCAGAGCCGGATCTTCGACTGGTTCGATAGCAATCTTCGGTGATTACCTGGCGTTTTGCGATCTGGACGTCGGCTACTGTAACCTTCCTGTTCGGCGGTTCGGAAAGGAACCGGTGCCCTCGAAGAGAAGGCTCCAGGAGGCGTGCCAGAGCGGCCGAATGGGACTCACTGCTAATGAGTTGTCCCTTCACGGGGACCGGAGGTTCAAATCCTCTCGCCTCCGCCACACCCCGGTTCGCCGGGCCACACAACTGAACACAGGCATGCGCCCGTAGCTCAACGGATAGAGCATCTGACTACGGATCAGAAGGTTAGGGGTTCGAATCCCTTCGGGCGCACACAGGTAGAAGGCCCCTTCCGAGGTACTTGGGAGGGGCCTTCTGGCATTTTTGACGACACCATTTGACGACATGGTCCCTCGAAGAGGCTGTCCATGCCGTTGACCGCGTCCTGCTGCACCTCATCGATCACGTCGGTGAGGTGCCCGTGGTCACGGTGATCGAGCTATGGCGCAAGATCCGCTGCACAGTCGATGCATCCACGTCCATCGTGAACAACAGCGTCGCGCACGAGTGCCGGAGGTTCGTGCAGCCGATCGGCCGGACACCCGCTCTCTTCACCAGAGCCTCGAATGCCCGATCGACGTTGCTCGGTTCCAGCGGAGTCCCCAGCGGGAGGTGCCACCAGCTTCGGCAGCAGTGGAACCGAGGACTCCGATGACTCCGACTTCATCTCGTGCACGCCCAGCGTTCCAACGATCCGGTACAGAGCCTGGTTGATGTCGACCTTGCCTTCGACCATGTTGACATCGCTCCAGCGCAGTCCCAGGGCCGCGGGGCGCCTTCAGCTGCACCCCGGTTCTGCAGCATCCAGCACCCTGGCCCTCCGGGTGAACTCAGCGCCAGCCCCGTCCCAAACGCCAAGACGATAAGGCGATCGCTCGACTGTAGTTGTCGACAACCTACGTCTGGTAAGTCGCGATCTGACCATCGGGAAGCACGCCTGATCGGAGCGCAAAGTCGATCACCCGCAGAGGTCGATTCCATACGGTGGGCCGTCAGCGTGTCGACACACGCGTCCTTCGGTACCGAAACACCTTGCGACGCTTTGTAACAGGGGCACGCCGTGGCACCCAGCGGGCCGCCGAAAAAGTGTGTGGCCTCTTCTACTGGGCGCGGGTCAGGCGCAGACGCGATTCAGTTCGTCGGTGTAGGAGGTGAGCTCTGTGACCTCGTCATCGATCAGCGCTCGAGCGTAGGCCGTGATGGCCTCCTTCTCGGCCCCTTGGGTGAAATTGGCCAGACCGGTCAGCCTCTCGGACAGGGCTGTCGCCGTCGCCTGGTCCAGGGTGCCGCCGCTCGTGTCGATTGCGATGTTGATCAGCTCTGTGGCCTTGGCGCAGCTCGGGGACTGGGCGTTCGCGGGCGCGGCTGGAAGGAAGAGCAGAGCGGCAGCAGCCGCGGAGAGCGCGGTGGCGACGGACAACGACTTGGTCATGGTTCCCCTCGGGTATGAGTAAAGAGCGTCGCCCATTATCCACACCTCCTTCCTGGGCGCAGTGTGTGGACCAAGTCCACCGCGCCTCAGCCCGAGGTGCTCCGCCCTACGTGATCCCGCCGACAAGATGCTCTGAACCGCAACATCTTCGGGCAATCCGCCAATCGGCCCCGGGCGACAGCCACGACCGACGGCGATCAGGCCGCTCGACGACACCTATGACGCGCTGTCGATCGTGGATTCCATCTGCACCTCGAACGCGGGGTGACCCGGGCCGCGTGCCGATGGGTTGGTAGCGGGCGGAGCCCGGCGCTCGATTCAGCCACCGAGGTCATCTTCGTGATCGAAACCAACTCGATGAGAACGGTTGTCACCGTGACCAGCGCTGCCAGGGCGCCAGGCGATGCGACGATCTCGACCAGACCTCGATGCAGGCGTGGGACGAGCAATCGACGAAAACTGTTGCGGAGACGGAGGGATTTGAACCCCCGGTCGCTCTCGCGACGCTCGCTTTCAAGGCGAGTGCATTCGGCCGCTCTGCCACGTCTCCAGGCCAACGAGCGTACCCGGCGGGCCGGGGTGCTCGTCGAGGGGTGGTGTGCCGGGTCAGTCGGCGCCGCCGCCGATCTCGTTGTCGACTCGGGCGAATACCTCGCCGACCACGTCGAGCTGCTGGGAATCGAGCAGGTCGATGAAGTTGCGGCGGACGGCCTCGACGTGGCCGGGGGCGGCGGCCTCCAGGCGACGCACGCCTTCGTCGGTGAGTTCGGCGAGTACGCCGCGGCCGTCCTCGAGGCAGGTGTTGCGCCGGACCATCCGCTGTGACTCCAAGCGGCGGATCTGGTGGGTGAGCCGACTGCGCGAGGAAAGCACGCCGTCGGCCAGTTCGCTCATGCGCAGTGAACGGTCGGGAGCCTCGGACAACAGGACGAGGATCCGGTACTCGGCGAGGGTGAGATCGGAATCGCGTTGCAGCTGGCGGTTCAGCGCCGTCGCCAAGCGCTGGTTGCCATCCATATACGCCCGCCAGGCACGTTGCTGCGATGCTGAGAGCCATCGCGGCTCAACGGGCGCGATGCTGCTCGTTTCGGGTTGCACGATACCTATTCTAAGCCCGCCTGAACTGGGAAAACGGATCCCCGAAATCACTTGGACATGTGATCAAACCAACTCGGTGAGCTGCCCCTGGTCGCATTCGCCATGCGACTGGGTGCGAGCACTTGGCGGCTAGCGCCTCAGCGCAATTGTCGCGATCAGCGAGCGAGCTCGGCCGGGCTCGCACATCCGGACAACCCCATGGCGGCATCGAAGTCCGCGAGCAACACCCGCAGCGCGTGCCGCACCCCCTCGCGACCCGCGATGCCGAGAACGTACGCCCACGGCCGCCCGTAGAGCACCGCCTTCGCGCCCAGCACCAGCGCGATGAGCATGTCCGAGCCGGTGCGGATGCCGGAGTCGAACAGCACATCGGCGCGATCGCCGACGGTGGCGACCACGGCGGGCAGGCGTCGAGCGCGCCGTCCCACCTGACGGCCGCCGTGATTGCTGACGACCCCGCGTACGCGCCAGCGTCCAACCACCTGGCGGCGGTCGTCCGGATGCAGGATGCCCCTTCACCGCGATGGGCAGCTCGGTCCATTCCCGCAGGTGGGCCAGGTCGGCGGGGCGCAATGCGTGATTGCCGACAGGCCGAGCCAGGTGCGGATCGCGGCCTCGCTGTGCTGCCGCGGCGTCGCGAGCTTCGCGCGGAATACCCGATCCGACAGGTAGTTGGCTATGCCCTTGCCCTGCAGGAACGGCAGATGCGCCAGCTCGAGATCGCGCGTCCGCGAGCCCAGGCTCAGGGTATCGACGGTGACGACGATCGCCGCCGGGAGCGCTAGTCCCCGACCCTCATTTCCGCAGCGTGCTCGCCGTATTTCCGCCCGGCGAACCGGGTTTGCCGTGGTTCGGGTGCGGGCGCGCGGTGTCCGGGGCAGGATGGGGCGGTGCGCGCTATCAAGCTGAACGGGTTCGGTGGACCCGAGGTGATGGAGTGGGGCGAGGCGGCCGATCCGGTGCCGGGGCACGGCGAGGTGCTGATCGAGGTCGCCGCCGCGGGGGTCAATCGCGCGGACCTCTTGCAGCGGCAGGGGTTCTATCCGCCACCGCCCGGGGCCAGCGAGGTCATGGGGTTGGAGTGCTCGGGTGTCATCGCCGAGGTCGGTGACGGCGTGCGGGAGTGGCAGGTCGGCGAACAGGTGTGCGCGCTGCTGTCCGGCGGCGGATATGCGGAAAAGGTCGTGGTCGCCGCGACCCAAGTGCTCGCGGTGCCCGATGGGCTCGATCTCGCCGCCGCGGCGGCACTGCCCGAGGCGGCCGCGACGGTCTGGTCGAATCTCGCGATGACCGCCGGACTGCATGCCGGGCAGCTGGTGTTGATCCACGGCGGTGGCAGCGGTATCGGCACCCACGCCATTCAGGTCGCGGTGAGCCAGGGCGCGCGCGTCGCGGTGACCGCGGGCTCGACCGAGAAGCTGAAGCAGTGCCGCGAATTGGGCGCGAGCGTGCTGATCAATTACCGCGAGGACGATTTCGTGGCCGCGATCCGCGCCGAGGAGTCCGGCGCCGGCGGTCCGGGCGCGGATATCATTCTCGACATCATGGGCGCCGCCTATCTCGCACGCAATGTCGAGGCGCTGGCCCAGCACGGCCACCTGGTGGTGATCGGCATGCAGGGCGGGGTCACCGCCGAGCTGAATCTCGGTGCGCTGCTGGCCAAATGGGGCACGATTCACGCCAATAACGTTCGCAACCGGCCCACCACCGGCACCGATAGCAAGGCCAGCATCATCGCCGAACTGAACCGCCACGTCTGGCCGCTGATCGCCGACGGCACGATAGTTCCGGTGGTGCATGCCGAACTGCCGATCACCGAAGCCGCCGAGGCCCACCGTCTGCTCGACTCCGCCGAAACCTTCGGCAAGGTGGTCCTGAACGTCAAGGACGTCTAGTCACTCCAGCGCGGCGAGGGCGCGGCCGAGCTGGTCGATTTCGAATTTCGTTGTGTACGGGGCCAAACCGATAGTTACCGCGCCGCCCTCGTCATTGACGCCGAGGGCGTCGAGCAGGCGGCTGCCGCCGTGCACACCGCTGACGGTGCCGATGCGGGCATCGGCGAGTTTGGCGGCGACCTTCTCGGCCTGCATGCCCGCCAAGGTGAAGCTGACGGTCGGAATGCGGGTGGAGGCGCGGCCGATCACGGTCAGGTTGGCGATCTTGTCGAGCACATCCATCAGGTGCTCGAAGAGTTGATCGTGGTAGTCCTGCAGCGAGGTAATGGAGATTTCGAGCCGCTCGCGGCGCGTGCCCTTGGCACGTTCGTCGAGGCCGGCGAGGAAATCGATGGAGGTGGTCAGCCCGGCCAGCAGTGCGTACTGATGGCCGCCGACCTCGAGGCGCTCGGCGCCCTTGGCGTAGGGGTTCAATGACATCGACGGAATCCGGTCCAGGAAGGCAGGATCGCGGAAGACCAGCGCGCCGATCTGGGGACCACCCCATGCGGGCGCGCTCAACGCGACCACATCGGCATTGAGTTCGTCGATATCAATGAGGGCATAGGGGGCGGCGCCGAAGCAGTCGGCCACGAGCAACCCACCCACCTCGTGCACCCGATCCGCCGCGACGCGCACCGCGGGCGCGGAGCCGACGATCGGCGATGCGGCGGTCAGCGCCACCAGCCGGGCGGTCGGACCGATCAGTTCCTCGAACTGCCACGACGGCATCTCACAGGTCTCGATCTCCACCTCGGCCCAGCGCACATGGGCGCCGTAGCGATTCGCGATCCGCAACCACGGCGCGACATTGGCCTCATCGTCCAACCGCGACAGCACGATCCCGGTGCCGAGGCCGAGGCGCGAACTCAGCGACTCCGCCAACCAGGCCAGCAGCACCGCGCGGTCCGGCCCGAGCACGACACCCGCCGGATCACCGCCGACCAGATCCGCGACGGCCTCGCGGGCCGCCTCCAGAATCGCGGCACTGCGCACGGCGGCGCCGTTGCGGCCGATATGAGAAAACGAGGAGGTTCGGAAACCTGTTGATACGGCACGAGATACCGAATCCGGGACCAGCATTCCGGCCTGCGGGTCGAGATGGATCCAACCGTCGCCCAGGGACGGTATCAGGCCCCGCACCCTCGCGACGTCGTATGTCATGTTGGCCACTCTAAGGGCAGCGGGCGAGCCTGGGTAACCGCGTTCCCCCTCACCGGCGGGCGGGGGTGCAGTGAACTGGGACTCAGCATGGCAACCGACTTTCAGCAAAATCCGAACCACACGACCCGAACAGAATAGACGTCGCCTCGCGGCCGCGGCACCGACCCGGCGACCTCATCGAAGGCGACCGACTTAGCGCGTTCGCGGGGAACGCGACATGATGGGGACCATGACGCAATCGGACGGAGCACCGGAATCCATTGTCGTGATCGGACCCGACGGCAGGCCGCTGGCCATCCCGGTGGAGTCCGGCTCGGACACGCCCTTCACCGCGCAGGTCGTGACCGACGGCGACGAGAAATCCGGCAATTCGGACGAAAAGGAAGATGCCGAGGAATCGCTGGCCGATATGGTCGAGCAGCCCGCCAAGGTCATGCGCATCGGCACCATGATCAAGCAGCTGCTGGAGGAGGTGCGCGCGGCTCCGCTGGACGACGCCAGCCGCACCCGGTTGCGCGAGATCCACAAATCCTCGGTGCGCGAGCTCGAACAGGGTCTGGCCCCGGAACTGCGCGAGGAGCTCGAGCGGCTCACGCTGCCGTTCACCGATGACGCCGTCCCCTCCGATGCCGAACTGCGCATCGCCCAGGCCCAGCTCGTGGGCTGGTTGGAGGGCCTGTTCCACGGCATTCAGACGGCGCTGTTCGCGCAGCAGATGGCGGCGCGGGCGCAGTTGGAGCAGATGCGTCAGGGGGCGCTGCCGCCCGGCATCCACGCGACCGACCCGCGCGGGAACCCGGCGACCGGCGGGTCCGGACAATATCTCTGAGCCTCGCCGCGCCCGGCCAGCGTGTGCCAGCCGGATCGGTCGGAATTTACGAGGGTAGTGTCGAGCACCGTGCCGTCCGCTGCCGCTCGCCCCGACTCGGTTACCGATGTGAATACGGCGCATCCCGAAGACAGCCCGGATCGTCCTGAAGAGAGTTCAGTGCGTTCAGATACCAGCCATGCACGTTCCGACGAGAGTCCCGAAGCCGTGCGACCTGACGAGAACACCGCAGCCGCGGATGAGAACCCGGTCGATCAGCCGACCGAACAAGCCGATGACGCGCAGTCCGCGGCGATCGAAACACCGATCGTCTCGGACTCGCAGACCTTCGGGCGCGCGTTCAGCGACTTCCGCGGCGGCTTCGCCCAGCGTGAGCTCTGGCTGTCCCTGGGCTGGCAGGACATCAAACAGCGCTACCGCCGGTCGGTGCTCGGTCCGTTCTGGATCACCATCGCGACCGGTGTGCAGGCCGCCGCGATCGGCATTCTGTACGCGGCGCTGCTCGATCAGTCGATCAAGGACTATCTGCCGTATGTGGCCGTCGGCATCATCGTCTGGAATGTGATCCAGGCCAGCATTCTCGAGGGCTCGGAGGTGTTCATCGCCAATGAGGGGCTGATCAAACAGCTGCCCTCGGCGCTGAGCGTGCACGTCTACCGCCTGGTCTGGCGGCAGCTGCTGTTCTTCGCGCACAACATGCTGATCTATCTGGTGGTGCTGGTCGCCTTCGGCGTCTGGGAAAAACTGCACTGGACCGCGATTTTCGCCATTCCCGCGCTGGGGCTGGTGTTCCTGAACGCGATGTGGGTCTCGATCGTGTTCGGCATCTTCAGCACCCGCTACCGCGATATCGCACCGATCCTCGGCAGCCTCACGCTGATGCTTTTCGTGCTGACCCCGGTCATGTGGAATACGAAAAGTCTGCAGTCGCAGGGCGGTCAGGTGAGCGAACGCGCGAAGCTGGCCGAAATCGTGCCGACCTTCCACTATCTGGAGATCGTCCGCGCGCCGCTGCTCGGTGACGATCAGCATCTGTATCACTGGGTGATCGTCGGCGCCATCACCGTGGTCGGCTGGATCGTGGCGATCTTCGCCATGAAGCAGTACCGTTCGCGCGTGCCGTACTGGGTATAGGAGATCGGGCCCGATGACCGACCATGTGAGTATCGAAACCCGCCAGGCGTGGGTCGAATTCCCGATCTTCGACGCCAAATCGCGGTCACTGAAAAAGGCGTTTCTCGGCAAGGCGGGCGGTGCGATCGGCCGCAATCAGTCCGATGTCGTGGTGGTGGAGGCGCTGCGCGACATCACCCTTTCGCTGAAGGAGGGCGACCGAGTCGGCCTGGTCGGGCACAACGGCGCGGGCAAATCGACACTGCTGCGGCTGCTCTCGGGAATCTATGAACCCTCCCGCGGCAGTGCGCGCATCCGCGGCCGGGTGGCGCCGGTATTCGACCTCGGCGTCGGCATGGATCCGGAGATCTCCGGCTACGAGAACATCATCATCCGCGGGCTTTTCCTCGGGCAGACGCGCAAGCAGATGCTGTCGAAGATCGATGAGATCGCCGATTTCACCGAACTCGGTGAATATCTGTCCATGCCGCTGCGCACCTATTCCACGGGTATGCGGGTGCGGCTCGCGATGGGCGTGGTGACCTCGATCGATCCGGAGATCCTGCTGCTCGACGAGGGTATCGGCGCGGTGGACGCCGAATTCATGAAGAAGGCCCGGCTCCGGTTGCAATCACTGGTGGCCCGCTCGGGCATCCTGGTATTCGCCAGCCATTCCAACGAATTTCTCGCCCAGCTCTGCGATACCGCCATGTGGGTCGACCACGGGCAGATCCGCCTGCGCGGCGGTATCGAAGAAGTGGTGCGTGCCTATGAGGGCCCCGAGGCGGGCAATCATGTGGCCACCGTGCTGCGGGAAATGGAAGCGGAACGGACAATGGGAACCGAGCGAGAATTGGAGCGGAATCAGGCATGAGTGAGCCGACCGGGCAGAACGCCCCGATCGACGCGGGGCGCGAGACCCCGATCGACTCCGTGCCACAAGACTCCGACGCGCCGACCTCGAGCGCCCCCACGTCACACGATGCAGCACCGCGGCCCGCAGCCGATGCGGCAGCGCAATCCACAAATGCCCCGGAGCCTCACCCCGCGAACGACCAGGCGCTGCAAATCCCACACGACCCCGCCGACGACTCCGACGACCCATCACCGGCGCAGATCGAAGCCGCCCGCACCCCCGCCGGCACCGGCCCCGATGCCAAGATCGTCGCCGTCGTCGTCACGCACAAACGCGTTGAACTGCTCGCCGAATCGCTGAAAGTCCTTGCCTCCCAGACCCGCCCGGTGGACCACCTGATCGTGGTCGATAATGCCAACGAACCGGAGGTCGCGGATCTGGTCGCCCAGCAGCCGCTGGAATGCACCTACCTCGGCTCGGCCCATAACCTCGGCGGCGCCGGCGGTTTCGCGCTCGGCATGCTGCACGCGCTGACCCTCGGCGCGGACTGGGTGTGGCTGGCCGACGACGACGGCCGCCCCGACGGTTCGGAAGTCCTTGCCACCCTGCTCGATTGCGCGCAGCGGTACGGCCTGGTCGAGGTGTCGCCGGTGGTCTGCGATATCGACGAACCCGATCGGCTCGCCTTCCCGTTGCGCCGCGGCGTGGTCTGGCGGCGGCTACGTTCCGAGTTGGGCGATGAGGATTTCCTGCCCGGCATCGCCTCGCTGTTCAACGGCGCGCTGATCTCGGCCAGGGCGGTCGATCTGATCGGTGTTCCCGATCTGCGGCTGTTCGTGCGCGGCGATGAGGTCGAGGTGCACCGCAGGCTGGTCCGCTCCGGTCTGCCCTTCGGCACCTGCCTACAGACGGCCTACCTGCATCCCAATGGCGCCGCCGAATTCAAGCCGATCCTCGGCGGCCGCATGCACACGCAATATCCGGACGACCCGGTCAAGCGCTACTTCACCTACCGCAACCGGGGCTATCTGATGTCCCAGCCCGGCATGCGCAAACTGCTCCCCCAGGAATGGATCCGCTTCTCCTGGTTCTTCCTCGTCACCCGCCGCGATCCGGCCGGGCTGCGCGAATGGTTCCACCTGCGCAGCCTGGGCCGCAACGAGCAGTTCGGCAAGCCCGATCCGGACGCGAAGACCTCCGGCGAATAATAGGTTGCGCGGGTTTTCCGCGCTGTGCCAAAGTGGGCGGGCAACGTCGAGAGATGAGTGAGGAGGTGGAGATCGTGACACGCAACGTTGGGTTTGTCGTGCCCGGGTCAGCTGTGCGAACGCACGCTGCCGCACGGACTTCCACCTCAGATACCTCTCGCTGAGTCCCGGTTCGGGCTCGGCGCCCGACGAAGGATTCCTTCCATCATGGTCGAGCACGACCTTCTCGTCCCTTACGGCTGGACCGAAGCCGTTGCCAACGAATACGCCGCGCTCATCGAGGACGGGTGCGTCCCCGCCCGGGTGATCCGGATGGATCGCAGCGAATGCGATGTCGCGACGCCCACCGGATCCGCGCGCGCCCGCTGCCCGCGGTTGAATACGCCCGATTCCGAGATCAGCGGGCTGTGCACCGGTGATTGGGTCAGCATCGATGCCGAACTGAATGTGCGACAACTGCTTCCGCGGCGGGGCGCGATCACGCGCTCGGCCGCGGACCGCCGCGCACAGGGCCAGGTGCTCGCCGCGAATGTCGATACCGTGCTGATCTGCAGTGCGGCCGATGGCGATATCGATCTCGGCCGGATCGAGCGGATGCTCGCACTGGCCTGGGAGAGCAATGCCCAGCCGATCGTGGTGCTCACCAAAGCCGATGCGGCGCTGGATATTCCGCTCGATGCGGTGCAGGCCGTCGCGCCCGGTGCGGTCGCGCTCGCGGTCAGCGCCGACAGCGGGTACGGACTCGATGTGCTCACCGCGATGCTCGACGGCACCGTCGCGCTGATCGGTCCGTCCGGCGTCGGGAAATCGACGCTCGCCAATGCCCTGCTCGGCCAGGAATTCTTCGCCACCAGCGCCGTTCGCGCGGTGGACAAGAAGGGCAGGCACACCACCGTGCATCGGGAGCTGCGGCCGCTGCCCGGCGGCGGCACGTTGATCGATACGCCCGGATTGCGCGGTATCGGAATCTGGGATGCCGCCGAAGGCATCGAGAAAACCTTCAGCGATATCGAATCCCTCGCGGCGCAATGCCGATTCGACGACTGCGCGCACAACGGCGAACCCGGCTGCGCGGTGCAGCAGGCCATCGACAACGGTGCGCTCACCCAGCGCCGCTTCGACAGCTACCGCAAGCTCGAACGGGAAAACGCCTGGAACGCAGCGCGATCGGATAAGCGGCTGGCGGCCGAACGCGCGAAGGTGTGGCGCGGTATCCGCAAGCAGCAGCGGCAGTTCTACCAGGAGCGCGGCGCGCGAGGCTGATTCGACCGAATGCCCGCTGGGGAGCGACAGCCTGCGCTCCCCGGCGGGCCCAGCGAACCCCGCAGCAACACGGTAGGGTCGGCACGCACAATCGCTAAACGGGAGGGTTCCGATGAGTTACCCCGGCGGGTATCCGCCTCAGGGCCAGCCCGGGCAATGGCCCGGGCAGCCCGCGTATGGTCAGCCTGCGCCACCGGGCGCGCCGAATCCCTACGGTGCGCCACCGCAGTATGCGCCGCCCGCCGGGCAGCCACCGGTCAGCCAACCGCAGGTGCCGCAGCCGCCCTACGGCAGCCAGCCGCATATTCCGCAACCGCAGTACGGCAGCCAGCCGCATCTCGCGCAGCCCCAGCCGTACGGTCAACCCGCCCAGCCCTACGGCCAGCAACCGTACGGCCAGCCACCGGCACCCTATGGGCAAGCGGGCCCGCAGCAGGCGGGCTACGGTGCACCGCCGGCCCCGCCCGGAATCACCGTCGAGGCCTCCTATGAGTGGTTCTCGTTCCTGCTGGCGATCACCAAGCCGAAGATTCTGGTGAACGGTCAGCGAGTGCCGAATACGCGGTGGGGGCAGAACCACATACCGGTCGGTCCCGGTCAGTACCACGTGCGGGTGGCCACGCCCTGGCTGTTCGATATGGGTCCGGCGAATGCGACGGCGGTGGTGCAGGAAGGTCAGGGCGCGCGGTTCTACTACAAGCCGCCCGCGATCATCTTCCTCAATGGCGCGATCGGCCCGGTTCCGCAAAAGACGCCCGGTGTCGTCTTCATCTACATCACCTGGGCCTTCGCGGCGCTGATCATCCTGCTGAACATTCTGTTGATCGCTGGAGCCTCCAGCATCTGACAGGTGGATCGGGAAGGGCGTCGGAATTTCCGGCGCCTCTTTTCGAGCAACCTATGCAACTGGTTGCATAGGGGCCTGGGTTACGCTTAACCTGCACAACACCCGCTGGCGACTGCTCGCAGGTCGCCCGCCGGGTCAGCACGGCCGCGGGCGCACCCACCCACGGCACTGACGACAGGAGCAGGTCATGACGGAACCGGCAGCCAAGCCGCTCGCGGGCGCGACGATGATCATGTCCGGCGGCAGCCGCGGCATCGGTCTGGAGATCGCCAAACGGGCCGCGGCCGACGGCGCGAATATCACCCTCATCGCCAAGACCGACCAGCCCCATCCCAAGCTCCCCGGCACCATCCATACCGCGGCGGCGGAGCTCGAGGCGGCGGGCGGCACGGTACTGCCCTTCGTCGGCGATGTGCGCATCGATGAATCCGTCGCCGAGGCCGTGCGGCAGACCGTCGAGCGCTTCGGCGGCATCGATATCGTCGTCAACAACGCCTCGGCGATCGATCTGTCACCCACCGACGCCATCTCCATGAAGAAGTACGACCTCATGCAGGACATCAACTGCCGCGGCAGCTTCCTGCTCTCCAAGCTCAGCATTCCCGCACTGCGCGAATCGGCCGCGGCAGGCCGCAACCCGCACATCCTCACCCTGTCCCCACCGCTCAACCTGGACCCGAAGTGGGCGGGCATGGCACTGGGCTACACCATCGCCAAGTACGGAATGTCGCTCACCACACTGGGTTTGGCCGAGGAACTCAAGGGCGACGGCATCGCCGTCAACTCGCTGTGGCCGCGCACCACCATCGCCACCGCCGCGGTGAAGAATCTGCTGGGCGGCGAGGAGATGATCGCCACCTCGCGCACCCCCGACATCTACGCCGACGCCGCCTACCTGGTGCTCACCTCGCCGTCGAAGGAGACCAGCGGCAACTTCTTCCTCGATGACGAGGTCCTCGCCGCCCACGGCATCACCGACCTCGACAAGTACCGCGTCGTCCCCGGCGATACCGAACTGACGACCGACCTGTTCCTCTGACCGACGGCGGCCACCCTCGCCCGCGCCATCGGCCGAGGGTGGCCTACGCAATGGTCGTCATTGCCGCTACCGTCGATGCCGTGGTCACCATCACCTTGGTCCGGGGCGATATCACGAAGCAGTCGGTGGACGCGATCGTCAACGCGGCCAATTCATCGCTGCTCGGCGGTGGCGGGGTCGACGGCGCGATCCATCGCGCGGGCGGTCCCGAAATTCTGGACGCCTGCCGCGATCTGCGGGCATCGCACTATGGCAAGGGACTCCCGACTGGACAAGCGGTCGCCACCACCGCGGGGCGGCTGTCGGCCCAGTGGGTCATCCACACCGTCGGCCCGGTCTGGTCCACCACCGAAGATCGCTCCGCCCTGCTGGCCTCCTGCTACCGCGAATCACTAAGGGTAGCAGACGAATTGGGCGCGCGCACCATCGCCTTCCCCGCCATCTCCACCGGCATCTACGGCTGGCCGATCGACGACGGCGCACGCATCGCCATCGAAACAGTGCGCAGCACTACAACGAACGTGACCGAAGTCCGCTTCGTCCTCTTCGACGAGCGCGCATACGCCGCCTTCGAAACCGCCCTGTGAACGGTGACCCAAGAGGAATCCCGCACAACCAGTGACTATCGCGCAGACCTCACAGAGCCTGTTGCCGAATTGGCGCGGGTTTTGGCCGTGACGCAGATCACGTGCCTATGTGGACGGCTGAGGCGCAATCATGCCTGCCGCTACGTGATTTGGTCTGTCGCTGTGACGGCGGTGTGACGGCACAATCGCATGTTCGGCGTATTCGGCAACAGGCTCCACACCCTGTGCGCCATGGTCATTGGTTGTGCGGCAGCAGTTCTAGTCCGGCTTGATGCCGTACAGGCGCTCCCAGTTTTCGCGGCTGGTCAGTTCGGGGATGGCGGCGCGGTATTGCTGGGTGAGGGTGGGCAGGTCGCGGCGCAGGCGGCGCAGGACGCGGATGGTGCGGATCAGCAGCGCGCGGGCGCGGGCCTTATCGCGCTGGCGGATTCGGACACCGGACTGTGAGGCATCGGTGACCACGACATGGTCGAAGAGCGCGACGTGCCACCAGTGCGCGTCCTCGCGGGTGACGCCGATCAAACCGCGCTGGGTGCGGCCGGTCCACTGGGTGATGGCCCGCTTGATCAGGACCGCGGTCACCCGGCTCGGTTCGCCACCGGCGCGGCGCATCTGGATGTCGGCCGAGCGGACCGGCGGGGTCGCGGCCGGATGTTTGATCGTCTCCGGGTAGCCCGCGCGGCCGGTGCGGGCGGCGGCCAGGGCCGCGATACCGCCGTCGCGCAGGATCTTCGGGCCCTGCAGGAAATCCTCGATGCCCTGCAGCGTGGTGTGCACCAGGCCGTACTGCATGGCGACCAGGTGTTCGGCCAGACTGCGGAACAGTTGGCGGGTAATGGCCTTGCCGTCGAGATCGGCGTGCAGCGAACCGACGATGAGCGAATTGCGCGTGCTGAAGTAGCGCGCCCAGTCGTCGTAGTCCTTCCAGTAGAAGTCGGCATGCCACACCGCGGCATTGGGCAGCGTGACCGTGACGAATCCGTGCTCGCGGGCCCGGATGCCGTATTCGACATCGTCCCACTGGAAGAAGATCGGCACCGGCAGCCCGATCTTGGCGACCACCTCGGCCGGGATCAGGCAGGTCCACCAGGCGTTGTAGCCCGCGTCGACGCGGCGCTCCTGGTTCTTCTTCAGCATGCTGGTGTTGCGCAACGCCTTCGACACCTTCTGGCCGTGCTTGAGTTCGTGCAGATGCACTTCCTCGGCACCGACATTGAGGTAGTCCGGGTTGAGCAGGAACAGCATCTGCGCGCCGACCAGGGTCGGTTCCGCGGTCATATTGGCGAAGGCATTGAGCCGCAGAACCGTTTCCGGCTCGCAGAGGATGTCATCGTCCATCAGGATGACGTCGGCGTGCTCGTTGACCGCGGACACCTCGTAGAGACCGCGGGTGAACCCGCCCGCCCCACCGAGATTCGGCTGGCGGATGTAGCGCAGCTTGTCACCGAAGACCGGCAGGGTTTCCTGGAAGCGCGGCTGGTTCTCGACCAGGTCGGTGCCCTGATCGACCACGTACACCGCGTCGATGGCCTCGAGGATCGGCGCGTCGGAGGCCAGCGCGGCCACCGTCTCGGCACAGTCCGCGGCCCGGTTGAAGGTGCAGATCGCGATGGCGACGGGGCGCACGTGATCGGGCGCGGTCGAGGTCCAGGCCTGCGCGGAGATGCCGAGTTCGCCGCCGATGGCATCGAATTCGAGCCACAGCGCGCCGCCGTCGACGTACTGGTCCAGCGGTGCGGCCAAGGTCAGGGGGCCACTCGCGGTGACCTCGGCGGTATCGATGATCCGGCGGTGCCCGGCGATATCGGAGGCGACGAGCCGAATCCTGGCCCGCTTGGTCACATCCAGCACCATGGACGCCCACACCTCGGTGACCGTGGTCCAGCGCTGCCAGTAGCTGGCCGCGAACCGCCCGAAATAGGTGTTGGTGTGCGCGGAGGCGCCCTTGTCCAGTCTCAGCTCCAGCCGTTCCCGATGTGCGCGGCCCTTGACGACGGCGTACAGCTCATCGCTCACCTTCGCCGACGGCCCGGTGAAGATGCCGCGCTGCAGCACCAACCGATCGGGCGCCTGATGATCGGCGCGCAGCGAGGCGGGCGCGGTCGAAGGGCGGTCATTCGTCTCGGCAACGGCTTTGGTAGCCGACTGATCCATGAAGGTCCTCGAAATCGTTTCGGTGCCGACGGGACAGACATGCCCCAGGATGGCCGTTCGCGGCGGGGCCGAGAATATCAACCGGACTCGGCAACCGCCTGTCCAGCAACCCGGCCACCGCCATCATCTATGTTGCTCGCTATTAGCTGAAGTGTTCGTAGAACCGACGAATACAAATTTGTCATAAGCCCAGTAGCGGAACACCACCGCGACGATCTGGCCGATGAGCGTGCCGGAGATGTTGTCCGACAGCGGTGACGACAGGTCGAGAACATAGCGGGAGAATCCGAGGCAACCCAGTTGCAGACCGATAGCGACGACATTGAATACGGCATACAACAGATACTCGCGACCGGGATTGTCGGATTTCTTGTGCCCGAAGGTCCACCACTTGTTACCGAAGTAGGTCACCACGGTGGCCACGGCGATCGCGATGATCTTGGCGGGCAGCGGCGCGTGGTACAGCACGCCCTCGCCGCCCCAGAAAACCAGCAGGTTATAGGTGCCCGCGTCGACGAGGAAGCCGATCGCGCCGACCACCAGGAACGCGCCACCGCGCCGCACCGCGGCGAGCACCTTCGCGGTCAGCGAGTCGTCCACCGGCCGCTCTGGTTCGACTGGCGGCGAACCGGACCGCACAGAGAATGACACGGGCTGCTCCGGATAAGGCACTCGGCGACGGTACCCCAGTAGGCTCGGCGAACCGAGTGAGCACCAAGAGGTGCAGCCCTGTACCCTCCCGGTGTTCCCCATTCACCGCCGACATCGAGGATTGACCGGGTGGACTCCGCCGAGCTCCGAATTGCCGCAGTGGTGCCATGCCACAACGAGGAGGCTTCGGTCGCCAAGGTCGTCACCGACCTGCAGGCCGCCGTGCCGGGAATCGTCGTCTACGTCTACGACAACCTCAGCACCGACGCGACCGCCGAGCGGGCCCGCGCGGCCGGGGCGATCGTGCGCCACGAACACACCAAGGGCAAGGGCAATGTGGTGCGCCGCGCCTTCGCCGATATCGAGGCCGATGTCTATCTGATGATCGACGGCGACGACACCTATGAGGCGTCGGCCGCACCGCTGATGATCAAGACACTGCTCGACGGCCCCTATGACCATGTGCTGGGTGTGCGCAAACAGGACGAGGGCGCATCGGCCTACCGCTCCGGTCACGAGACCGGAAACAAGGTGCTCAACGGCGTTGTCGGCAAGGTGTTCGGCGAGAACGTCGACGATATGCTCAGCGGCTTCCGGGTGTTCTCGCGCCGGTTCGTCAAGAGCTTCCCGGCCGTCTCGCGCGAATTCGAGATCGAGACCGAGCTGACCGTGCACTCTCTGCATCTGCGGGTGCCGCAGACCGCGGTTCCGGTCGGCTTCCGTGATCGGCCCGCGGGCAGCGAGAGCAAGCTGCGCACCTATCACGACGGGTTCAAGATCCTGGCGCTGATCATCGGATTGGCAAGGCATGAGCGGCCGGTCGCGTTCTACGGACTGTTCGGCACGCTGAGCTGGCTGGTCTCGATCATCCTGACCATCCCGATCGTGGTCGAGTTCTACAACACCCATGAGGTGCCGCGCTTCCCGACGCTGTTCCTCGGCTTCACCCTGCTGCTGCTCGGCAGCCTGGCCTGGACCGCCGGCCTGATCCTGGATGGCATCCGCCGTTCCAGGCACGAGGCCGCGCGGCTGGTCTACCTGCGGTATTCGGCGGTCGGCGCGGATGACAACGGTGGAGCCGAGCGTTGACCACCTCGGCGGATCGGACCGCAACCGCCGCAACCGAATCGAGTCCGGAACCGCCGCTGCACGCGGATAGCGATGTCGCCGTCGGGAATTCGACGGCACTGCCGGAGACCGCATCCGAATCCGGTGCCACCGATCGGGATTCGAGCAGCACGGACAGCGACGACGACGCGAATAAGCCCACGCGCGATCTCGGACGTCGGATCGTGGCCCGCTTCGGCGCCGCCACCATCGCCTTCACACTCATCGTCACGGTCTTCGGCGCGCTGTTCGCCTGGATCACCCCGCCGTTCTGGGGCCACGACGAGATCACCCAGTTCGGTCGCGCCTATCAGGTCGCGCACGGCGGCTTCCAGCCCGAGCGGATCCCCGACGATCGCGGCATCGCCTATGGCGGTGATGTGCCATCGAGCATCACCGCGCTGATGGGGTACGCGCTGCACGATTACACGACCAATCCGGAAGAGCCGGATTCGATGGTCGCCGATCCCGGCGCCTATGCCCGATTCGAGGGCGCCGCGGTGTCGAAGACCGAGGAATCGGTCTGGTTCACCAATACCGCCGCCTACTCGCCGGTGCCGTATATCCCTGCCGCCATCGGCATTCGGCTCGCCGAGCTGTTCGGACTGAATGTCGGCGCGATGATGCTGCTGACCCGCCTGGCGGGCCTAGCGGTCTATCTCGCCCTCGTCGGATTCGGCCTCTACGCCCTGCGCGCGCATCGGGTGCAGTGGCTGGCGTTCACCGTCGCGGTGCTGCCGATCGCGGTCTTCCAGGCGGGCACCGTCACCGCCGATACCCTGACCAACGCACTGGCCATTCTGGTCTCCGCATTGCTGGTCAAGGCACTGTTCCTCGGCGGCGGCCTCGGTCGCGTCGAGACCGCGGCGCTACTGGCCGCGACCGTCGCGCTGCCGGTCAGCAAGCCGACCTACGTGCTGCTGGCCATGCTGGTGGTGCTGGTGCCGACCAACCGGTTCGCCTTCGGTGGCGATTCCGGCTGGAAGCGTCTGCTCCCATGGGGTTTCGCGGCATTGGGCGCGACGGCCTTCGCGGTCTGGATGAAGATCGCGGCACCCACCACCGACGGTATGGGCCTGATGCGCCCACCGCACCAGTGGAATTCGGTGCGGCCGAGCGACCAGCTGCACGGCATCCTCAGCGACCCGGTGAATTTCGTCAATGTCTTCGGCGAGAGCATCGCACTGCGCGACCAGCGGTGGTTCACCCAGTTCTTCGGTGAACTCGGCTTCGCCTACATCGACGTCCCCGCCCTGACGGTGCTGGCCTGCCTGCTCGCATTCGCGGTCAGCGTCGGCATCGCGGATCGGATGAACACCGCGAGCGCCACCTTCCGGCGCACGCTGATCGTCGCGCTGACCGTGCTCGCGAGCGTCGCGATGATCTACGTGACGCTGTACATGTCGTTCACCCCGGTCGACTACTACATCATCGACGGCGTGCAGGGCCGGTACTTCGTACCGCTGGCGATCCTGGCACTGGTGGTACTGCTGCGCTGGATGCCATTGCGGCTCACCGACGTCCGCGGTCGGACCCCGGCCAAGGGTCCGGCGATCACGATCATCGCGGCCACGCTGGTGGCCCTGATCGCCGCGCTCTGGAAGTACTACTCGATCGTCTGGGGCTGACAAACCCCCGCGCTCTCGGGTCCGCCGCAAGAACATGGCCGGGTACGACCAGAACTCGGGCACACACCGACCCGTCGACCCGGGAGCTGAACTTCAGCGCTCCCGGCGTCCGGCCAAAGGCAAAGGCTCGGCGAGGCGAGGGTTAGGCGTTGATGGTCCGCTCGCCCGCATCGGCGTACGCACGTTCGGTGCTGGCCTTGGCCGGACGCCACCAGCTCTCGTTATCGCGGTACCACCCGATGGTGGCGGCCAACCCGGCACGGAAATCCGAGTACCTCGGCGTCCAACCGAGTTCGGTGCGCAGCAGCGACGCATCGATCGCGTAGCGCTGGTCGTGGCCGGCGCGGTCGGTGACATGGTCGAAGTCGTCGGGATCGCGGTCGAAGGCCTCGAGGATCATCCGCACCACCGACTTGTTGTCGAGTTCGCCGTCGGCACCGATCAGATAGGTCCGGCCGATCCGCCCGCGCTCCAGGACGTCCCATACCGCCCGGTTGTGGTCGTCGACGTGGATCCAGTCGCGCACCTGGTGTCCGGCGCCGTAGAGCCGCGGCCGAACACCATCGATGAGGTTGGTGATCTGGCGCGGGATGAACTTCTCCACATGCTGATACGGCCCATAGTTGTTGCTGCAGTTGGAGATCGTCGCGCGGACGCCGAACGAACGGGTCCAGGCGCGCACCAGCAGATCGCTCGATGCCTTGGTGGCCGAGTAGGGACTGGACGGGTTGTAGGGGGTGTTCTCGTCGAATGCGGGCCCGTCCGGGGTGAGATCGCCGTAGACCTCATCGGTGGAGACATGGTGGTAGCGCACCTCGTGGCGGCGCACCGCTTGCAGCAGCGAGTAGGTGCCGACGATATTGGTCTGCACGAACGGCCACGGTTCGGCGAGGGAGTTGTCGTTATGCGATTCGGCGGCGAAGTGCACCACGGCGTCGACACCGCTGACGAGTTCGTCGACCAGATCCAGATCGGCGATATCACCGTGTACGAAATCGATGCGGTCGGCCACCGGCTCGAGCGAGGCCCGATTTCCCGCGTAGGTCAAAGCGTCAAGGACGGTTACGGTGGCGTCGGGTCGCTCGGCCACCGTCTGTTGGACGAAATTCGCACCGATGAACCCGGCCCCGCCGGTTACGAGCAGTCGCACCCCCCCGACTTTACGTCGCCGCGACGGTGTCCTGACGCTGGATCTCGTTCCCCACGCCCACCTGCGCCGCGAGAGTTCGAATCTGTGAGCTTCGTCACGCTAAGAGACGGTAAGGAAAGGCGATTAGTTCAGATTTCCGCGAAAAACCGTGGTCAACGTCGTGATTTCAAAGAACCTCCCAAGGACCAAGTCGTGATGGTGAACAAAATTTGAATAAACGGTCACAACCGGTTCACCACGCGTTAGCTGGTCTAGATTTCGATCGTCTAGTCCCCTCCGAACGCTTCACATCGAGGTCCAGAACAAAATGCTGATGAGGAAATTCGCCGCGACGTCGGCACTGCTGATCGCCGCCATGGGCATCACCGCAGGTACCGTGAACGCGGCTCCGGCGGAGTCCGCCGACGCCCCGATCAACTTCACCGCCCACGCGACCGACACCCAGTCGATCATCTCGATCGACTCCGGCTCGCTGGTCGTCGAGGACAACGCCCTCAAGATCAAGGCCGCCGACGGCACCACCGTCGCGGGCACCCCGCTCACGGCTCGCATCGATGATTTCGAATTCCCGGTCGCGGCGGAGATCTCCGACCACACCGCCACCCTGACCCCCCAGGTCGACATGGCGCACGCCACCTACAAGCCGGTCGCGCTGCCCTTCGAGGACCAGGCGCCCTTCAAGACCCCGTACGACCGTGAGGTGGCCGCCTTCAACCGCATGAAGGACACCATCGCCATGGGCGCCACCATCGGCACCCTGGTCGGCGGTCTCGGCGGCGGCGCCATCGGCTGCGTCCTCGGCGGTATCGCCGGTGCGACCGTTGCCTCGGCCGCCATCGTCGGTCTGTTCGGTGCGTTCATCCCGGCCGCCGCCATCGGCTGCCTCGGCGGCATCATCGCCGTCGGTGCGCTGGGCACCCTGGCCGGTCAGATCCTGATCACGGCTCCGGTCGCGATCGGTGCGGCGATCCAGTACTTCGCCACCACCAGCGCCCCGTTCACCGCGCCGAAGTAAGTCGAGCGACGGCTCTACACAACTGAAGTGAGCCAGAAACCCCGCCCGGTCCGATCGGGCGGGGTTTCTGCTGTTCGGTCGAGTTACGGAACCGTGATAGCAACGGTTCGACACTGCAGAGTCAGAAAAACTCGACTTGTCCAGAAAATGAACAAAAAGTGAATACGGTCGAACTAGACGGCGGCCGGAATTCGCAGCGCGGGAATTCTCCGGACCACCACCGAAATTCCGCAGCCGCGGCGCAAGCAAAAACCCCCGCCTCCCGACTGCCCTGAAGACAGTCAGGAGGCGGGGTCGACTCGTCCGGCCGATCCAGGTCAGGCCGTCCGAGCCCGCTGCGGCTGGTCGAGTCGGGCGCGGACGAACCGGGATACCCGGGCCAGCGCCATCCTGCTCTCGGGCAGATTGGGGGCAATGGCCATGAAGGCGTGCACCTGACCGCGCCAGATCTCCAGCGCATTCGGCACACCGGCCGCGGTCAGCCTGCGGGCCATCAGCTCGCAGTCGTAGCGCAGCACTTCGTCCTCCGCGGCGATCAGCAGCACCGGCGGCAGACCCGCCAAGGCGCCGTTGACCGGCGACACCATCGGATCGAGCTGGCCGTCCAGCTCGGCGCCGATCCGCACGACCGCCTCCAGCGCGGACAGCGGAAGGTAGGGATCGCGCTCGACATTCACATAATCCCGCTTCGCCGCGTAGTCCAGATCGAGGAGCGGGCTCAGCCCGACCAGCCCGCCGGGGGACGGCAGACCCGCCTCGATGGCGCGCAGTGCGGTGCTGAAGGCCAGGAACCCACCCGCCGAATCGCCCGCGAAGACGATCCGGGACGGGTCCGCGCCGTGCCGCAGCAGCCAGCGGTAGGCGGTCAGACAGTCCTCGATCGCCTCGGCGATACTGCGCACCGGCAGTTGCCGGTAGTCGACATTGACCACGGGCAGTCCGGTGCGCCGGGCCAGGCTGGCCGCGATGGGACGATGGGTGCCGAGTCCGCAGATGGCGAAGCCGCCACCGTGCATGTACAGCACCGCGCCGTGCCGCAGGGCACGGGAACCGCCGGACGGGCGCAGGATCTCCATCCGAAACCCGTTCAGCGCCACCTGTTCCCGATCGACGCCGCGCGGCTGCGGCCGCAATCGGGCCAGGGTGTCGATCGCGACGGCGCCGACCGGGATGGTCGCCCGGCTGACCGGAAACAGGCGCAATACCGGGCGCACCGCGCCGAGGCAGGTCGCCAGCAGCATTCGCGCCGGCGCGCTCGGGCCGTCCGGGTTCATCAGCAAACCGGGCTCACGCGGGTCGAATTCACTCACGCTGGTCGCCGACATCGCGCACCTACCTCACACTGGCGCGCCGAGCCCGACCGAACGGTTACCCAGGTAAGAGTCGACGCTGACATCTCACACGTACCCGGTGTGCGTCACTTCCCCATGGAGGTGACACACCGATGTTTCAGAACATCACGGATACGTGACCTACGCAACATTTATCGCCCGCCGTGCCCGGTTACCAAACGTTCGTGATCAATTTGTAGGCGAGTCGGAACCTCGCCGAAGCCGAGCGCGACGCGCCTGGCAGACTCGGGGACCATGCGCGGAATCATCTTGGCCGGTGGCACCGGATCCCGGTTGCACCCGATCACGCGCGGGGTGAGCAAACAGCTGGTCCCGGTCTACGACAAACCGATGGTCTACTACCCGCTGTCCACCCTCATGCTGGCGGGCATCCGGGACATCCTGGTCATCACCACCCCGGAGGATGCCGATGCGTTCGCCCGTCTACTCGGCGACGGCTCGCAATTCGGCATCGCGATCAGCTATGTGGTGCAGCCGGAACCGGACGGACTCGCCAAGGCCTTCGTGCTCGGCGCCGACCACATCGGCGGCGACAGCGCCGCACTGGTGCTCGGCGACAATATCTTCCACGGACCCGGGCTCGGCACCAGCCTCGCGCGCTTCACCGAAATCGACGGCGGCGCGGTCTTCGCGTACTGGGTCTCCGATCCGACTGCCTACGGCGTCATCGAATTCACCGACGGCCGAGCGGTTTCGATCGAGGAGAAGCCCAAGGTGCCGCGGTCCAATTACGCCATCCCCGGGCTGTACTTCTATGACAACGATGTCGTGGAGATCGCGCGCGAGCTGCGGCCGTCGGCGCGGGGCGAATATGAGATCACCGATATCAACCGCGCCTATCTGGAACAGGATCGACTGCGCGTGGACGTGCTCGCCCGCGGTACCGCATGGTTGGACACCGGCACCTTCGATTCGCTGCTGGACGCCGCCAACTATGTGCGCACCATCGAACAGCGGCAGGGTCTGAAGATCGGTGTGCCCGAAGAGGTCGCGTGGCGGCAGGGCTTCATCGACGATGAGCGGCTGTGCACGCTGGCCGAACCTTTGGTTCGCTCCGGATACGGGAGCTACCTGCTCGATCTGCTCGAGCGCGGACGGGATTGGTGAACGATGGAGTTCCGTGAACTCGCCGTGCCGGGCGCATGGGTGATCACACCGCGCCAATTCGGCGACGACCGTGGCATGTTCTGCGAATCGTTCAAGGCCTCGGAGTTCGAGAAGGTCGCCGGTCGGCCGTTCGATCTGCGCCAGGTCAACTGCTCGGTCTCGGCGGCCGGGGTGCTGCGCGGCATCCACTACACCGAGGATCCGCCGGGGCAGGCGAAGTACGTGACCTGTGTGCGCGGTGCGTTTCTCGATGTGGTCGTCGATCTGCGACCGGGCTCACCGACCTACGGACGCTGGGACAGTGTGGTACTCGACGATGTCGACCGACGCTCGATGTTCCTGTCCGAGGGGCTCGGCCATGCGATCCTGTCACTGGCCGACAACTCGACCGTCACCTATCTGTGTTCGCTCGAGTACACACCCGAATTCGACCGGGATATCGATGCTTTCGATCCGCGCCTCGGCATCGAATGGCCAACGACCGGTCTCGACGGTCGGCCGCTGACCTATATCCGGTCTCCCAAGGACACCGCCGCACCGCCCTTCTCGTAGTACGCCGAACGCCACCGCCCCCGATGAGGGAGGGAAGCGGCGGCGTTCGACTTACTGTCGGCTGGAAGGGGATTCAGCCGACGAGCTCCAACTCCGGCTCCTGCGCCCGCGCCTTGGCACGCTTGGGCAGGTAGGCGGTCATGGCGATGAGCGCGCCGACGATGGCGACACCGGCGGCGAACTGCAGTCCGGGCCGGAAGTTGTCGAGCACCGCGGCCGGGGTGTTCGCACCATGGCTGCCCGAGGAGATGATCGCGGTATTCACCGCGAGCACGATGGCCGCACCGACCTGCATGGAGGTCTGCAGCACACCGGCCGCCAGACCCTGCTCATCGTCATCGATGCCATTGGTCGCCTGAATGTTGATGGCGGGGAAGCCGACCCAGCCGATCCCGATCAGCAGCACCGCGGGCAGGATCATCGTCAGATATGACGGTGTGGTGTCCAGCCGCAGGAACAGCAGGTAGCCGATGGCCATCACGACCATGGTGACGGCGATGATCGGTCCGGTGCCGAACCGGTCGACGAGCTTATCGGAGAAGAACGCCGACGCGACGACCAGCAGACCCACCGGCAGCAGCGCCATGGCCAGTTTCAGCGGCGACCAGCCGAGCGAATCCTGCAGGTACAGCGTCACGATGAACTGCCAGCTGAAGTACGAACCCGCGACCGCGATGATCGCGAGGCTGGCCCGGACCAGTGTCACCTTGCGCAGGATGCCCAGGCGCACCAGCGGGTACTTCACCTTCTTCTCCACCACGACGAATCCGGCCAACAGCACGGCGGCACCCACGAACGAAATGATGGTGCGCGCCGAACCCCAGCCCACCTCGGGTGCGGAGACCACGGTGTAGACCAGCAGCAGCATGCCCGCGGTGGACAGCAGCGCGCCGAGGATGTCGTGCCCGCCCTCCTCGGCGGCCTCGTCCTTGGGCACCAGCACCCAGGCCGCCGCCAGCGCGGCGAGCGCGATCGGAACCGGAAGCAGGAAGGTCCAGCGCCAGCCGATGCCGGTCATCAGACCGCCGAACAGCAGGCCCATGGAGTACCCGCCCGCACCGAACACGGTGTAGATGGACAGCGCCTTATTGCGGGCCGGGCCCTCGGCGAAGTTGGTGGTGATGATGGACAGACCGGTCGGGGCGGTGAACGCCGCGGCCAGGCCCTTGATGAAGCGGGTCAGGATGAGCAGCGGGCCGGAGGTGACCAGACCGCCGGCCAGCGAGGCGATTGCGAAGACGGCGAGCGCGATCAGGAAGACCTTGCGCCGCCCGAGCAGGTCGGCGGTGCGCCCGCCGAGCAGCAGCAGGCCGCCGTAACCGAGCACATAACCGCTGACCAGCCACTGCAGGGTGGAGGTCGACAGCTCGAGTTCGGCGCCGATGGACGGCAGCGCGACACCGATCATCGAGACGTCGAGACCATCGAGGAACAACACAATGCAGAGGGTGATCAGCATGCCCCAAAGACGGGTGGACCATCTGATCGGATCGGACGCCGTGCCGTCCGAAAGGGTTGCTGCAGAAGTCATGGGCGGAACATTACATGCGTCCACATTAAATGCCAACACATTTAATGCGCTTGCATCGTCCGCTCCGGAGCACTAGGATAGGGCCATGTCGAAGCTGTCGACAACAGAATTAGCCGGGCGTGATGTGGCGCCCGCCGGGTTGGTCGTCGAGTGGCGTGAGCTGCTCGACCGGCATGCCGCTGTGAGCTGTGCGCTCGAGAAGGAGCTGCAGGGCAAACACGACATCGGACTCAGCGAGTTCGAGACGCTGGACCGATTGATCGACGCCGATTCCGCCAATTACCGGATGAGCGATCTCGCCAACGACATCTACCTGAGCCAGAGTGCGCTCTCGCGCGCGGTGGCGCGCCTGGAGCGCGACGGACTGGTCTCGCGCAGCATGTGCGAAAACGACCGGCGCGCGATCTTCGTCCATCTCACCGACAAGGGCCGCGAGGTCTACGATTCGGCGCTGCCGACCCATCGCGAGGTGCTCGGGCGCACCTGGAGTAGCCGCCAGAAGTGCTGAGCGGGCCGCAATTGCGGTTGGCCATCCAGCGCGGCCGAAAACACTGCGATCAGATACTCTCGCGGGCTTCTTGGATGCCACGGCGCGCGTCCACCGCGCCCGACTTGATGCTCGCGAAAGCCTTTCGGTACCGCTCGATTTCGGGTTCCTTGTCCAGGTACACCGGACCGGTGAACGCCTCGACATAAACCACCGGCGGCTCCCGCAATTCCCCCTGCGCCTCGGCGAATTCCAACAGCACGAACCGGCCGGAATCCATGCCGTCGTGATAGCCGGAATCCGAGGGCACCAACTGAATTCGCACATTCGGCAGATCACACATGCGCCGCAGGTGGCTCAGCTGCTCGGCGGTCACCTCGGCACCACCGATGCGCCGCCACAGCAGCGCCTCGCTGATCACCACATCCAAGTGCAGTGGCGCATCCTTGCGCGTGACCAGCGCCTGCCTGGCCATGCGCAACTGGACCCGACGATCGATTTCGGTCTCCGATGCCTCCGGGCGCGCGGACCGCAGCAGTGCGCGGGCATAGGCCTCGGTCTGCAACAGTCCGGGGACCAGTTCGTTCTCATAGGTGGACAGCGCGCGAGCGGCCTCCTCCAGCCCGATGTACACCTCGAAGCCCTCGGCGATCACATCGCTGTAGCCGGTCCACCAGCCCCTGGCCTTGGTCTCCCTGGCCAGCGCGGTCAGCGGTTCGACGAGATCGGTTGGCGCACCGTAGATCTTGCACATGGCCTCGACGTCCAGGCTGCGCAGCGAGGTCTGGCCGGTTTCGATGCGCCAGATCTTGGCCTCGGACCATTCGAGCTGCTGGGCCGCCATCCTGGTGGTCATCCTGGCCCGATTGCGCAGATCACGCAGATGCCGTCCGAGCTGCCTGCGAGGCATGGTCGAACCGGTGGTGCCCTGCGGTAAAGCCATGCTTCCCCCTCACGCTGTGCGCCGAAACACCTGGTTGATCTCCCGTGTCCGCCGGTGTGGGCGCCTCTCCAACCGATACCGCAACCGATATGCGGATATCCGAACAGCATTGTTTCACAGTAAAACTGACAGAGGTCACGATGGGTGTCCCAGATACGCCAATGACGCACCAGCGCCGAAGAGGTTCCCGCTGGGAATGTTCCGGCAATTCAGCCTGGTTCTACTTCCGCGCGCCGCGCTTGCGGAAGCGCCAGAACTGCACGGCGCGGACGTCTTCGGAGAGCTGGTTGACCGGCTCGGCGACATCGGAGAGCGCCTGGAACAGATCGTCGGCGAGATCGGCGATGTGTTCGACCCTGGACGCCAGCTTGGAGGCGTTCTCCAGGAATTCGAGCAGCAGGCGCACCACGGCCGCGATGGTCAGGCCGAGCGGTATCGCGAGCAAACCGGTCAGCACCCCGAGAACGGCGGAGACCTGCCACATCAGGACTGTCAGCGCGATCGGGATGCCGATCGCGAAGGCCAGGCCGAGCATGTAGGCGAGGGGCAGCAGGGTCCGGGTCGCGGGACGGTGGAACTGCACGTCGAGCAGGCCGCGCGCCGCGTCGGCGCTCCAGGCCCGCGGACTTTCGAAGGGCTCGGCGGGTTCCGGCTCATCGGTGCCGCGCGCGAATCGCTTCGACGCGTTCTCTTTCCAAGCGATCCAGCGTGATTCGGTTTCCAGCTCGGCCGAATCCGGCACCTCGACCACGTCGGGCTCATCCGGCCCATTCGTCGCCCGCCCCCCGGTCGAATCGCTACGCGATGCACGTCCACCCGTCACCGGACCGCCACCCCCTATCGAATCGCTGCGCAATGCTGACTCATATCCCGATCTTTCCCCCAATTCCAGCCCCCGCCAATAGGTGCCTCGGTGATAGCTATTGCGCACTGGGTGAGACGAATCCGACAGTCAACAAGATCTTTTGTACAACCCGTAACGCTCTGCCCACCTCGCCCCGATACCCACCACGTATGCAGGACCCAGATCTATCGGGGAATGGAGAAAAACAGTGCGCACCACGTTTCCGACTTCCGCATCGGCGGCAGAGATGACTGCCGCGGCGCAGGACTACATCCAGCGCGGGTGGACGATCGCTGAAACGACCAACGGGATCTGCCTGATCACCGACGAGGACGTATCGGGCATCGAGATCAGCGGTGAGCTGGCCGGCGAGGTTCGCCGATACCTGCGCGCGAACGACCTTTCCGGTCCGGTGATCGAGATCCCGGGTGCCGAGCGTCGCGAGATCCACTTGGTCACCGGCCTGCGCAAGGCCGCGATGGCGCTGGAGGCACTGCGCGAGGCGGGCGCCACCGTCTACACCGATGGCGACGGCATCCCGCTGCCCCCCACTCAGCTCACCACCGGCGAGGCTTGCTGGGGCGTCACCCCGGGCGAGGCCCGCTGGATCCCGCCGGTCGTCGCGATCGGCGCGGCCGTTCGCTCGGCGCTTTCGCGTCGCGGCGCATCCGCCGTGACCAGCGTCGCCTGCTGACTTCACGCATCCATCGGGCGGGGTCCGCACTGCCCTGACCGACGTTGACCGGTATCCGCTATCCGCGGATACCGGTCATTCTTGTTTCCGCATGCGCGGATATCCATCGCGCGCGATGATGTGGGTATGGCCCAGATCACTGATGACACCCGGACGCTGTTGCGGACCTGCCCGCTGTGCGAGGCGGTCTGCGGACTCGAGCTCACCCTCGACGCACAGGACCGGGTGACCTCGGTTCGCGGCGATCGGGACGATCCGTTCAGTAAAGGGTTCATCTGCCCCAAGGGAGCGAGCTTCGGACATCTGGATCAGGATCCGGATCGGCTGACCGACCCGATGATTCGCGATCGAGCCACCGATACCTGGCGCACCGCCTCCTGGGACGAGGCATTCGATCTGATCGCCGAGCGGTTCCCGGCGATCGTGGCCGAGCACGGAAATCAGTCGGCGGCGCTGTATCTCGGCAATCCGAACGCGCATACGGTCGCGGGGGCGCTGTATGTGCCCGTGCTGATCCGGACGCTCGGCACCAAGAATCTGTACTCCGCGAGCACCGCCGACCAGATGCCCAAGCAGGTGGCGAGCGGATTGATGTTCGGGGATCCGCTGACCGTGCCGGTGCCGGATCTGGATCGCACCGACTATCTGCTCATGCTCGGCGCGAATCCGCTGGAGTCGAACGGGTCACTGTGTACCGCACCGGATTTCCCGGGCCGGCTCAAGGCGCTGCGCAAGCGCGGTGGCAAATTCGTCGTGGTCGATCCCCGGGTGACCCGTACCGCGAAGCTCGCTGATGAGCATCTGTTCATCCGGCCCGGTAGCGATGCGTATCTGTTGTTCGGGATCGTGCATACGCTGTTCGCGGAGAACCTGACCGATATCGAGGTCGAGGTGGCGGGACTGGACGAGGTACGCGAAGCCGCCGCGGAATTCACTCCGGAGGTGGTCGCTCAGCGAACCGGCGTGCCCGCCGAGACGGTACTGCGACTCGCCCGTGAGCTGTCGGCCGCGCCGACCGCGGCGGTCTACGCGCGCATCGGCACCTGCACAGCCGAATTCGGCACGGTCACGCAGTGGCTTGTCGAAGTGATCAATGTGCTGACCGGCAATTTGGACGCACCAGGTGGCGCCATGTTCGCCAATGCCGCGGCCGGTGGCATCAATCGCACCAAGCCGTTCCGCACCGGGCGCTGGGCCAGTCGGGTGCGCGAGCTGCCCGAGGCGATGGGCGAACTTCCGGTGGCGACGTTGGCCGATGAGATCAACACACCCGGGGCCGGACAGGTGCGCGCGCTCATCACCGTCGCCGGTAATCCGGTGCTGTCCGCGCCCAGTGGGCCGCGGCTGGATGCGGCGTTCGCGGAGCTGGAATTCATGGTGAGCGTGGACCGGTACCTGAACGAGACCACCCGCCACGCCGATGTGATCCTGCCGCCGCCGCGACCGGTGCAATCGCCGCACTACGATTTCGCGCTGCTGCAGTTCGCGGTCCGCAACTACGCGCGGTACTCGCCGCCCTTGGTGCCACTGGGTGAGCGCCCCTCGGAGGCCGCGGTTTTGGCGCGCCTCGGGGCGGCGCTGACCGGCCAGCCGCATTCGGGCGCCAACGGACAGGACCCGTTGACCGCCGTGGACGAGTTGGTCATCGCGGGCACACTGCACACAGCGGGCATATCAGAGCGACGACCCGAACTCATCGGGGCGAACAGTACCGAACAGCGCATCGATATGATGCTGCGGCTCGGGCCATATGGCGAATGGAACGGCGGCACGCTGAATCTGCAAGTACTGCTCGACAATCCGCACGGCGTCGATCTCGGTCCGCTGCAACCGCGACTGCCGGGAGTGCTGCGCACGGCGTCGAAGAAGGTGGAGTTGGCGCCGCAGCCGTTACTGGACGATGTCGCGCGGATGCGGGCCCGACTCGCCGACGCCGCGCCAGAGGTGGTGCTGATCGGGCGGCGTCAATTGCGATCCAACAATAGTTGGATGCACAATATCCCGACGCTGGTCAGCGGGTCGAATACCTGCACGCTGCATATCAATCCGGCGGATGTGGCGCGGTTGGGGCTCGGCGATGCCGCGGTAGTGAAGTCCGCCGCGGGGACACTGACCGTGCCGCTGGAGCCGACCGAGGCCATCATGGCGGGGGTGGTGAGCCTGCCGCACGGATGGGGTCATACCGATAGCGCGCAGACAGTGGCCAGGGCGCACGCCGGGGTGAATGCCAATGTGCTGACCGATGATTCGGTGCTGGACGTGCCGTCCGGGAATGCGGTCTTCAATGGCGTTCCGGTGACGTTGACACCCGCCTGAATTCCTCCGAATCCGACCGGCCGGGCATAAGATCCCGGCCGGTCGGATTTTAGCTAACTCACGGAAACCCTTGCGCTAACTAAACATTCAGTGCATTCTCATCATGGCTTTTGCTGCTTTGCCGGACTAAAATGGACGAGATTTCGGTTTAGTCGGCGGGTTCAGCGCGGAACCTGCTGAGCCGTGCCGGATTCCAGCTACCAGAGGGGGCGCAGATGCCCGGTACAAGTTGTGGCAGTGACGGCGAGCACGAACTACAGGACAGGTACGGCACACAGGACCGGGCCGAACGCTTCTACCAGGACCAAGTGCTCGATCGGCTGAATCCGACGATGATCGAATTCATCGGCAGAATGGATATGGCCTTCATCGCCACCGCCGATAAACACGGCGAATGCGATGCCAGTTTCCGCGCCGGTCTGCCCGGTTTCCTGCACGTGATCGACGAACGCACGATTGCCTACCCCGAATACCGCGGCAACGGCGTCATGGCCAGCCTCGGCAACATCCTGGAGAACCCGCACGTAGGCATCCTGCTAATCGATTTCGTCCAGGACCTGATCGGACTGCACATCAACGGCTCGGCCCGCATCGTCGACGATCCCGCACTGCGCCGCACCGTGCCCGAACTCCCGCACAGCGTCAAAGGACGCGCCGCAGAGCGCTGGGTGGTGGTCGATGTGGAGGAGGCCTACATCCACTGCCGCAAACACATTCCGCATCTGGTACCCGCGGCAGGGGAACAGCGGGAATGGGGCACCGACAGTGTGCGTGCGAAGGGTGGGGACTACTTCGGCGCGAAGGCGCAGGCCAATGGCGAGGTCCTGGTTCCGCGCTGATCCGGCGGGCGCCCTCAGCGGAGCTTGAAGATGACCGCGCGCTGGACGACGAAGTTGATGACCGTGGCCGTGCCCTGGGCAATGACGAAGGCGAGCGGCTGGCGCCACCAGTCGCCGGGGAGGGTGGCGTAGAGCACCTGGTTGATGCCGACCTGAACGGCGAAGGTGACCGCATACAGGAGCACCACCGCGATGAACCGGGCGCGGCTCGGCGGAGCCCGGAAGGTCCAGCGGCGATTGATCAGATAGGCGGTGGTGGTGCCCGCGATGAAACTGATCGACTTGGCGACGCTGACCGGCAGGCCGATCAGATTCAGCAGGAAGCTGTAGATGCCGTAGTCGACGACGGCCGACAGGCCGCCGGTGAGGGTGAAGCGGACGATCTGGGTCTTCAGGTCGACGTCGGTTCCGCCCGGCTCGTCGACCAGCGGCAGTTCGGCCGGGAGCGGCAGGTGGGGTTCGGCATGCACGCCGACGAGCGTAACGGCGTGACGCGCAACACGCGGACCGAGCATCGGTTGGACATTTGTCCGGCGCGATCGAACCCATGTCGGACCTCACATACTGGGGAGTACGGCGACGCCGACCGGATATCGGCTCATGCATGTAGCCTCTATGCCGATGTCCACGAAAGCTCCGACCGCCACCACAACCGGTAACTCCGGCAATGTCACCGACGGCACCTTCACGCTGCCGACGCGGACCAAGGCATTGACCGGGTGGGGTCGCACCGCACCAACATCTTCCGAAGTGCTCTCGACCAGCGATCCCGAACTGATCGCCAAGGCCGTCGCCATGGTCGCCGAGGACAACGACTCCAAGCCGGCCCATCTGCGCCGCGGCATCATCGCGCGCGGATTGGGACGCTCCTATGGCGATCACGCGCAGAACGCGGGCGGCCTCGTCGTCGATATGACGGCGCTGAACAATATCCACCGGATCGACCGGGACACCCGGATCGTCGACGTGGACGGCGGCGTCAGCCTGGACCAGCTCATGAAGGCGGCACTGCCGTTCGGGCTGTGGGTTCCGGTGCTGCCCGGCACCCGCCAGGTGACGATCGGCGGCGCCATCGCCTCCGATATCCACGGCAAGAACCACCACAGCGAGGGCAGCTTCGGCAACCACGTGCGCTCGATCGATCTGCTCACCGCCGACGGGCAGGTGCAGCACATCACCCCCAAGCGCAATGCCAAGCTGTTCTGGGCGACCGTCGGCGGCAACGGACTCACCGGCATCATCCTGCGCGCGACCATCGAGATGGCGCCCACCGAGACGGCGTACTTCCTCAATGACGGCGTGAAGACCACCACGCTCGATGAGACCATCGCCGCGCACAGCGACGGCAGCGAGGCGAACTACACCTACTCGAGCGCGTGGTTCGATGTGATCAGTCCGCTGCCGAAGCTCGGCCGGGCCACCATCACCCGCGGCCGCCTCGCCAAGGTCGACGAACTGCCCAAGCGATTGCAGCGCAAGCCACTGAAATTCGATGCGCCCCAACTCATGACGGTTCCGGATATCTTCCCGAACTGGACCATGAACAAGCTGACGCTGATGTCCATCGGCGAGGCGTACTATCGGATGGGCGGCAACTACACCGGCAAGGTGCAGAATCTGACGCAGTTCTACCACCCGCTCGACATGATCGCGGAGTGGAACCGTGGCTATGGTTCCAATGGCTTCCTGCAGTACCAGTTCGTGGTGCCGACCGAGGCGGTCGAGGAATTCAAGCGGATCATCATCGATATCCAGGCCTCCGGGCACTACTCGGCGCTCAACGTTTTCAAGCTGTTCGGACCGGGTAATCCGGCACCGCTGAGCTTCCCGATGCCGGGCTGGAACATCTGCGTCGACTTCCCGATCAAGCCGGGGCTGAACGAGCTGGTGAGCGAGTTGGACCGCCGCGTCATGGAGTTCGGCGGGCGGCTGTACACCGCGAAGGATTCGCGCACCACCGCGGAGACCTTCCACCAGATGTACCCCCGGATCGACGAGTGGATCAAGATCCGCCGCAGCGTCGATCCCACAGGCGTATTCATGTCCGATATGGCGAGAAGGCTGGAGCTCCAGTGATTAATGCCGTAGGCAACCCGCAGACCATCCTGCTGCTGGGCGGAACCTCGGAGATCGGCTTGGCGATCTGCGCCGAGTACCTGCGCAAGAGTCCGGCGCGCATCATCCTGGCCGCACTGCCGGGTGATCCGCTGCGCGAGGACGCCGTCGCCGAGATGAAGGCGGCGGGCGCGACCCAGGTCGATGTCATCGACTTCGACGCGCTCGATACCGAAAGCCACCCGAAGGTGATCGACGCGGCCTGGGACGGCGGCGACGTGGATGTCGCCGTTGTCGCCTTCGCACTGGACGGCGATCCGGAAGAGCTGTGGCAGAACCAGCGCAAGGCCGTGCAGGTCGCCGGGGTCAACTACACCGCGGCGGTTTCGGTAGGCGTGCTGGTCGGCGAGAAGATGAAGAAGCAGGGCTTCGGGCGGATCATCGCCATGTCCTCGGTGGCCGGTGAGCGGGTGCGCCGCTCGAACTTCGTCTACGGGTCGACCAAGGCCGGACTGGACGGGTTCTACCTCGGCCTCGGCGAGGCGCTGCGCCCGCACGGCCCGCGGGTGCTGGTCATCCGGCCGGGCATGGTGCGGACCAGGTTCTCGGCGCACGTCAAAGAGGCTCCGCTGACCGTCAACAAGGAAGACATCGCGGCCCTGGCGGTTTCGGCATCGCAGCGGGGTAAGGAGCTGGTCTGGGCACCGGGCACCTTCCGCCTGGTCATGATGATCCTGCGCCATATCCCGCGCCCGATCTTCCGCAAGCTGCCCATCTGATCTCCCCGAGCCGCACCTCGTTTCCCGCGCACGCCTTGCGCGGGAAACGAGGTGCGGCTCGTCTGTATCCGCAACACGCGGTTCCGTGGCAGCCCAGAGCCGACGTCGACATGAAGTCCGGTAGCAGCGCACGCCGCGGCGCCATTTCGGTGGATACCATCGTCGCGGTTCGTCGGGACCGGTCGATGCGGCATTCGCCACCCTGCCCGTGCGAGTGGCCGGGCGGCGTGGCAAGTTCGGAGCCGACCTCGAGCCGTCGCATTGTCGAAGGAGCACTCCGTTGAGCACAGTCACGGCAGAACGCGTCGAGCACTCCGCACCGGAGCGCGGACGTGGGGCGCTGCTGGTCCGGCATATCGGCTCCGGGGTGGGTGAAGCGGTGCTGGCCGCCGCGGTCGCGACGGTGGTGGCCGCCATTGGGCTGGTGGCGTTTTCGATGGTGCAGTGGCCAGCGTTCAACTCGTCCAATGTGACCCGTGCGCTGACCACGGTCGGACAGGTCGGGGCCGCGGTGCTGCTGGGGGTGGCGATCTGGCTGGTGCGGGCGCGGCGGTGGCCCTGGGTGGCGAAGGCGCTGTCGTGGGTGGGGATTTCGACGTTCGTCACAGTGACGCTCGGAATGCCGCTGGCGGCGACCAAGCTGTATCTGTTCGGCGTCTCGGTGGATCAGGAGTTCCGCACCGAATATCTGACGCGGCTGACCGATGGCGCGGCACTGCACGATATGACCTACGCCGACCTGCCCCCGTTCTATCCCGCCGGCTGGTTCTGGATCGGCGGTCGGGTGGCGAATGTGCTCGGAATGGACGGCTGGGAGGCGTTCAAGCCGTATGCGATCGGGTCGCTCGCGGTCGTCGCGGTCATCGCATACGTCTTGTGGTCCAAGCTGATTCGCGCCGACTGGGCGATCGGGGTCAGCGCGGCGACGACGGCCGTGACGGTGGCATACGCGTCGCCGGAGGCCTACAGCGCGGTCATCGTGCTGCTGCTGCCGCCCGCGCTCGTGCTCGCATGGGGTGCGCTGTACCGACCGCTCGAGGTGACCAGCGCCCCGGCTTCAGGTATCGAGGGGGCGACCGGCGGTACTGCCGTCTTTGGTCATGCTGCCGCACCGGGTACCGATGACGCCGCAGTATCGGATGGCGCGGCTGCGTCAGGCGACGAAAGCACTAGTGACCGTGCTGCGGATCGCGCCGAAACGGCCGGAGGCTGGGGTGCGGTGCTGGGCGCCGGTCTGTTCCTCGGGATGGCGGCCTCGTTCTACACGCTGTACTTCGTGGTGGCGGCCTTCGCGGTCGGGCTGATGGGTCTGGTCTCGGCGGGGCTCGCGGTGCGGGCGGCGAACCGTTCTCGGCGCGGCGCTGGATCGGGTTCGGTGTGGCGGGCGGCGGTGCCGCCGCTGGCGCGGCTGGTGGTGATCGGAGCGGTCGCGGGTGTGGTGGCGCTGATCGTATGGCTGCCCTTCGTATTGAAGATGCTCGGCGGCACGATGCCGAGTTCGGGGACGGCGTTCCACTATCTGCCGGAGGGTGGGGCGCAGTTGCCGCTGCCGATGGCGGAGTTCTCGCTGCCGGGCGCCTTCTTCCTGCTCGGGACCGCGTGGCTGGTGCTGCGGGCCGGATCGTCGCGGCGGGCGCAGGCGCTCGGTATCGGTGTGGTGGCTATCTACCTGTGGTGTCTGCTGTCGATGACGGCGACCGCGGCGGGTACGACATTGCTCTCGTTCCGGCTGACGCCCGTGCTCGAGGTGCTGCTCGCGGCGGCCGGCGCCTTCGGTTTCGTCGAGGGCGCGCGGGAGGCCTACCGGGCATTGAACGAGCCGGGACGGTTCAAGATCGCCGTGGTTGTGATCGCCGTCGTCGGCGCGCTCGCCTTCACCCAGGACATCCCGCGGGTGCTCGAGCCGGAGATCACCACCGCCTACACCGATACCGACGGCCATGGCGAGCGCGCCGACAAGCGGGCTCCCGGCGCGGCGGCGTACTACCGCGAGATCGATGCGGCACTGCTCGCACAGACCGGCAGGGCGCGCTCGGATTCGGTCGTGCTCACCGCCGATACGAGCTTCCTTTCCTTCTACCCGTACTACGGTTTCCAGGCGCTCACCTCGCACTACGCCAACCCGCTCGCCGATTTCGCCGGCCGCGCCGCGACCATCGAGGCCTGGAGCAAGCTGGAATCCCCCACCGCGCTGGTCGATGCGCTCGCCAAGAGTCCATGGCGCGCACCGGACGCCTTCCTCTTCCGCAGCAGCGGTGACGACTACACCCTGCGCCTGGCCAAGGACGTCTACCCCAACGACCCCAATGTGAAGCGCTACACGGTGAGTTTCCCCAAGCGACTGTTCGCGGACCCGCACTTCACCACCACCGATATCGGCCCGTTCACCTTGGTCGTGGTCAATCGCTGACCCGCTCTGTCCATGAGCGCTATCGCTCCGGACGGTTTCGTCGTCGACGCATGATTACGCGAGGACATGGGTAACTTGCCGGGGACCGGCCAACCGAACAGCCATCGACCGACGGCAGCGTCGCGGCATTCGAGCGCAGCTGTTGCCGGGCGGCACACAGGGTTGTTGGGTACGGTGGACGGCCGATCTGACCAGATACGGGAGAAGTTTGTTTTGCGGATCGAGGCACCACCAGCAGTAGGCGTCGTCACCTGGGGATCGACACCGGCTGGCGGGGCCGGACCTGATCAGCGAACGGCCGAGCCGACCCGCAGACGGATCCGGGTCGGCCGGAGTGATCTGGTGGTCTCGGTGGGCTGTCTGGCGCTGGCCGTCACGGTGCTCTCGGGGCAGTGGCGCAATACCCACAGCGGGTATCTGATCAAGAGTGGTCAGGACCAGACCATGTGGGAGTGGTTCTTCGCGGTCACCGCCCATTCGGTGGCGCATCTGGAGAATCCGCTCGGCACGAATCTGCAGAACTTCCCGGCCGGGGTGAACATGATGGCCAATACCGCCATGTTCGGGGTCGGGGTGCCGTTGACGCCGGTCACGCTGCTGTTCGGGCCGACGGTCACCTTCGTGCTCGTGCTCACGCTCGGGCTCGCCAGCACCGCCATCGCCTGGTACTGGCTGTTCTCGCGGGAGTTGGTGCGGTCCCGGCTCGCCGCCGCGATCGGCGGAGTGTTCTGTGGTTTCGCGCCCGCGATGATCTCGCACGCCAATGCGCACCCGAATTTCGTCCTGCTGGTACTGCTGCCGGTCATCGCCCTGCTGCTGATCCGGATCGCGCGCCGAGCGGCGGCCACCGATCCGGATCCGGATCCGGCCGATGACACCGGCGCGAGCAGCACAAAGACCAAGCCGCGCAGGCGCGTTCGCGATGCGGTCGCACTCGGTCTGCTGGTCGCGACGCAGATCGCACTCGGTGAGGAGCCGCTGCTGATCTTCGCGCTCGCCTTCGGGCTGTTCGCCGTCGTGTACTACCTGCACACACCGCGCACCGGCTGGCGGGTGCTGCGCGCGGTCACGCCGACCGTCGCATTGGCGGCGGTGATCACCCTGATGCTCACCGAGATTCCGCTGTGGTGGCAGTTCTTCGGGCCGCAGAGTTATCGCTCGATCGATCACGGACCGATGGGCAACGATCTCAAGGCGATCGTGCAGTTCCCCTCCGAATCGCTGGGTGGACTGTTCGCGCCGGGACAGTACGTGGCCATCAACGACACCGAGCAGAACGCCTACTTCGGCTGGCCGCTGTTGCTATTGCTGATCGTGACGGTCGCGCTGCTGTGGCGTGACCGGGTGGTCCGGTCCGCGGCCGCGGTGATCGTGGTCTTCGGTGTGCTGTCACTGGGTGCGGTGGCCATGTTGGGCAAGCAGTCGACCGGAATCGAATTGCCATGGCAGTGGGCCGAAAAGATCCCGCTGCTCAATACCGTGCTGGAGACCCGGCTGACCATGGCGGCCATCCCGGCCATCGCGGCGGTGCTGGCGCTGGCGACCCAGCGGGCGCTCACATGGTGGCGGCGGTCACCGGTCGATTGGCGGCCGCTGGCCTGGTTCGCGGCGATGGCCCTTGCGCTGGTTCCGCTCGCCCCGACGATCCTTCCGGTGATCGAGCGCGCGCCCACGCCGGAGTTCTTCGCCGACGGGACCGTGCGGCAGTACGTGAGCCGCGGTTCGGTCGTCCTGGTGCCGCCGCCGCGCCCTCCCGAGGCGCAGGCGCTGCGCTGGCAGGCCGACGCGGATTTCGACTTCCCGCTCGCCGGAGGCTATTTCGTCGGCCCGACCGGCGCGAACAAGAAGGGCATCTACGGACCGGACTTCCGCCCGACCACCGCCCTACTGGTCCGCGCCCAGGACACCGGCGGCGTCCCGACCATCGATGCCGAGACGCGCGCGCAGGCATTGGACGATCTGCGCTTCTGGGAGGCCGACGTGGTCGTCCTGCCCGCGACCAAGAACTCCGAGGTGCTGCGCACCACCATGACCCAACTGCTCGGCTTCGCGCCGCGACAGGTCGATGACGTGTGGCTCTGGGACGTTCGGCCACTGCGCTAGCCAGGGGTGCGGAGCATGGATCATCTCGGTGGCGCGGAGCACCGGCGGGGGTGGTTAGCATGGTCCCTCGTGCGACCGGACCGAACTTCTGCGGCGTTCACCCGCAACCGCTTGATCGCCCTCGTCTCCGGACTTCTCGGATTCGTACTGGCGCTGCTGACACCGTTGCTCCCGGTGAAACAGGACCAGGCCGCGCTCGACTGGCCGCAGGCGGGCAGCGCCAATGTCGAGGCCCCGCTGGTGTCGTATGTGCCGCTACGGCTCGATGCGACGCTGCCGTGCTCGGTGATCACCGCCGCCGGGCCGGGCACGGTGCTGTCGACCATTCCGTTCGCCTCGGGTCAAGCCAGCGCCAAGGGGCTGGTCGTCTCGGTCGCCGATGGGACGCTCTCGGTGCTGCTGCGCGATGTTCCGCTGCTGTCGGCGCCCGTCGCGGAGATCGCCGGATGCGAGGCCGTCACCATCGACTCGACGGCGGCGGCGTCCACGGTCGAATTCGTCGGCGCGAAACGCCAGGACGGTACCCCGTTCCGCAATGCCGTCACCCGTGATATCCGCCCGCAGGTGGTCGGGGTCTTCACCGATCTGGACGCCGGGAAGCTCGATGGCGCGAAGCTGCACGCCGATATCGACTCGCGCTTCTCCTCGACGCCGTCGGTACTGAAGCTCGGAGCCATGATCGCCGCGGCGATCTGCACGATCATCGCGCTGATCGCATTGCATCTGCTCGACAATGCCGATGGACGCCGAGCCCGGCGCTTCCTGCCCGCGCACTGGTGGCGGTTCACCCTGGCCGATGCCGCGGTGCTCGGCATTCTGGTGCTGTGGCACTTCATCGGCGCCAATACCTCCGACGACGGCTACATCCTGAATATGGCCCGTGTCTCCGAGCATTCCGGGTACATGGCCAACTACTACCGGTGGTTCGCGGTGCCCGAGGCGCCGTTCGGCTGGTCCTACGAGGTACTGGCCTGGATGACCAAGATCTCCGACGCCAGCCCGTGGATGCGGCTGCCGACGCTGGCCGCCGGAATCGTGTGCTGGATGGTGATCAGCCGAGAGGTGCTGCCGCGCTTGGGCGCTCGGGTGCGCAGGCACAAGGTCGCGCTGTGGACGGCCGGTCTGGTCTTCCTGGCCTTCTGGCTGCCCTATGACAACGGACTGCGCCCCGAACCGCTGATCGCCGCGGGCGCGCTGCTGACCTGGTGCTCGATCGAACGGGCGATTGCCACCGGGCGGCTGCTGCCCGCCGCGGTCGGTGTGCTGATCGCGGCATTCTCGTTGGCGGCCGGTCCGACCGGGCTCATCTGTGTCGCGGCGCTGATCGCGGGGTCGCGGCCGATGCTGCAGATCATTATCCGGCGGGCACGCGATGCCGCGGGGACCCTGGCCGGTGCCGAGCAGGGGCCCGCTTCGGTTGGGAGCGCGGGCACGTCGAGCTCCGAGCCACGGACTGCCGCCGCGACGGCCGATCACAGTACCTCGCGTCTGGCCTCCGTCTTCCGGTACGCGGCCCTGCTCGCGCCGGGACTCGCGGCCGGAACTCTCGTGCTGGTCGTGGTTTTCGCCGATCAGACGCTGGCGACGGTCATGGAAGCGACCCGGGTGCGCACCCTCGTCGGGCCGAATGTGGCCTGGTTCGACGAACGGACGCGCTGGGATTCGCTGTTGATGCTCTCGCCGGACGGATCGCTGGCCCGGCGCTTCGGTGTGCTGATCATGCTGCTGTGCCTGCTGGTCTGTGTGCTGCAGGTGCTGCGGAAGGGACGGATTCCCGGCACGTCGCGTGGGCCATCGGTGCGGATTCTCGGCATCGTCTTCGCCTCGCTGCTGCTGATGATGTTCACCCCGACCAAGTGGACCCACCACTTCGGCGTGTACGCCGGGCTGGCCGGGTCATTGGCCGCGCTCGCGGCGGTCGCGGTCGGCACCAACGGGATTCGCTCGCCGCGCAACCGGGCACTGTTCGCGGCGGCGGTGCTGTTCCTGTTGGCGATCACCTTCACCGGATCCAACGGCTGGTGGTACGTCTCCAGTTATGGTGTGCCGTGGTGGGACAAGGCGCCGCTGATCGCGGGTAAGGGGCTTTCCACGCTGTTCCTCGGGCTCAGCGCGATTGCGCTGGTGGTCGCGGTGTGGCTGCACTATCGCGAGCCCTACCGCGAGAAGTCCGATGCGCCGGGTCGTTTCGAGCGCTATGCCTCGGCGCCGTTGACCATCGCGGCCGCGCTGCTCGTGCTGTTCGAGGTCGCCTCGCTGGCCAAGGCGGCGGTCACGCAGTATCCGGCGTACTCGATCGCGAAGTCGAATCTCCAATCGCTGAGCGGAAATACCTGCGCGCTCGCCAATGAGGTGCTGGTGGAGACCGATACCGCAGACTCACAGCTGCTCCCCTACACCGGCTCCCCCGCCGATGGACTGTCCGCCGAATCGAAGGGATTCACCGCGAACGGGGTGGCCGCCGACCTCACCGCCGATGCCGAGGAGACGGTGACCGGCGGTGCGAATTCGGTCAATAAGGATTCGAAGAACAAGACCACCAACACTACCGGTGCGGGCACCGGCGGCGGCACCAGTCGGCAGGCCGGTGTCAACGGCAGCACCGTGGCCTTGCCCTTCGGACTGGATCCGGCGCGCACCCCGATCATGGGTAGCTATCAGGAGAACGAGCAGCAGCAGGCCAAGCTGACCTCACAGTGGTACCGGCTCGATCTGACCGACAGCATGCGCAACGACCCGGCCTATCGGGTGCTCGCCATTACCGCGGCGGGCCGGATCCGCTCGATCGATGCCGACGGTGTGCTCACCTACGGGCAGGAATTGCACCTGGAGTACGGCGTGCGCGGGCCGGACGGTGAGGTGAAGACGCTCGGTTCGGTCGATCCGCTCGATATCGGGCCCGCCCCGTCCTGGCGCAATCTCCGCGTGCCACTGGACAAGTTGCCCACCGAGGTCAATGCGGTGCGGCTGGTCGCGGTCGACAACGACATCACCAAGAAGCAGTGGCTGGCCGTCACCCCGCCCCGGCTGCCCAAGCTGGCCACCCTGAATTCCGTTGTCGGCCGGACCGATCCGGTCCTGCTCGACTGGCATGTCGGCCTCGCCTTCCCCTGTCAGCGCCCGTTCGACCACCACGACGGCGTCGCCGAGGTCCCGAACTGGCGCATCCTGCCCGACCGCGTCGGCTCCGACGCCTCCAATGCCTGGCAGGACGATATCGGCGGCGGCCCCCTCGGCTGGACCGGTCTACTCCTGAAATCCCAAACCATCCCCACCTACCTCGACCACGACTGGTCCCGAGACTGGGGCTCCCTCGAACACTTCACCCCCTACGCCCCCACCGCCGAACCTGCGACCATCGCGACCACCGTCGCAACGGTCAACGGCTGGAAGAAATCGGACCCGATCCGAGCCCGATAGCCCACTGCGCGGTGGGCACCGGCACTGATCGGCATTTCACACCAGCGGGTGAGTCAACTTCTTTCGGCCTGAATACAATTCGATGGGCTAAGGGATGTCCCCGAGCCCATAACGTCGACCCTAGTAGGTGAGTGCCTGCTGGATGCGGCCCGCGACGGAGCGCTCAGTCGACCAGGTCGCTGGGATCGGTATTGGCTCCACACAGCACGACACCGATTCGTTCACCGTCGCGTGGCTGGTACGCCCGGGTAGCCAGCGCCGCCAAGCCGGTCGCCGAGCCGTGTTCGACGACGAGTCGATGCCGCTCCCACAGCTGTCGGCGGGCCCGTATGATCGCTGCGTCGTCGACGACCACCGAGCGCACGTCCGTGGCCTTGGCCCAGGCCAGCGCGGCAGCGGAAACCCTTGGCGCGCCGAGAGAATCGGCCGCGATGGAATCCACGTCCACGTCGAGCACCGCGCCGGCAGCCAATGCGGCATTGAGCGCCCGGCTGCCATCGGGTTCCGTCCCGACCACGCGAATGCCGAAATGGTCGGCGACCGCGGCGATTCCGGAGAACATGCCGCCCGCGCCGACCGCGAGGACGATTGTGTCCAACCCAGCCACCGCGTCGACGAATTCGAGCAGGATGGTGCCCGCACCGGCCGAGGTCAGGTTGTCGTCGTAGGTGTAGGCGTCGATCGCGCCGGTGCTCGCCATGAACTCGTGGGCGGATTCCCTCGCATGGTCCTGCGTCTCGCCTGCCAACCGAACCTCGGCGCCCAACGCACGCAGCCGCGCTATCTTGGCCCGAGGCGTTGCACCCGCCAGGAACACCGTCGCCCGCACGTCGAACACCCTTGCCGCCCAAGCGAATCCGATATCGGCATTGGCGCCGGTAGCGGACACGATACCGGCATCGGGCATGGTCGCGGTTTCGATCAGTTCCGCCATCAGGTTGGCCGCGCCGCGGGCCTTGAAAGAACCGGTGTGCTGCAGGAATTCGAGTCCCAGGAAGATTTCGGCGCCGCCCGTCTCGGTCGACGGCCGGAGGGAACCGGCCGCCTGCTCGTCCTCCGATTGCCTGCCCATGGGCGCGATGGTCAGGGGCCGGACTACACCGGCAATACGTGCGGCGGCCGCCTCGACCTCGCCATAGGTGGGAGTGCGCATCCGACGGTTCTCCTCATCGATCACAGGTTTCCGTCGACGCTGCCGGGTCCCGGCAAGACCCGGCATGATCGCACATGCCCTCATCTCAATACCGTCCGGTACTTTAATCGCAGCTCGCCGAGTCGGCACTGTGAGCGGCGAACCGCCGACGCACGCCGCCCTCGGCCCGAATACCCGGGCGAGGGCGGTGTGCGGCCTTCACGAAGTCGCCGTGCCCGCACGCCACCGATCGAGCGCGGCATACGCGGGCTGCCACTGATCGCGGTACGCGGCACGCACCGGCTCCGGCAGCGGGGCCAGCAGCACTTGGACCGTCTGCTCGTCGGCGCCGTCCAGCAGCCACGGAATCAGTTGCGGAGCAGCGGGACCGATGCGACTGCCGTGCACCTGACCGAACGCCTGCCACTGCTCCGGTGTCACGACCGCCTGAATCAGCGGCAATGCCTCGCCCTCCTCGTGCTTCAGGTGCCCGGTCAACCCGGTCACCAAGGCATCGAGCAGACCGCCGAGGCGTTGCGGACCACTGTCGGGATCGGCGAAGGTCGCGTCGATCTGCTCGAGCAGCGGATCGATGACGGCGTGCTCGGCCTCCATGGCGTCCAGTAGTGCCAACTCGTCGGGTCTTTCGGCGAGCGTCTGCCGCATCACCGGCCACAGCGCGTCATCCTCGGCGGTGTGGTGCACCAGAAGGGATTTGGTGAACATTTGCCAACCGGCAGCGGTGGCGAGGATCTTGCGCGGATCGTCGTCGATCCGATCGGCGATCTTGGCGATGTATTCGAGTTCGCGCCGCAGCGCGTTGTGCATGGCGTACATCGTCGTCATGTCGAGGGTCACGGGTTGCTCCTGGTGCAATGGTCTGGATCGGTTCCGCCGATCGAGTCGGCGCTCACGGACGCGCCGCTTCCGGCGGCGGTGCGGAGATCAGGGCGTGCAAGATGCCCCGCCCGATCCGCAAGGTCGCCCGGATCGGATCGGGACTCGGATCGCGGCGCGCTGTCGGCCGCAGCGCCCACGAAGCGGCCGCGAACCCGGCGAGAACCGTTGCGGGCATGGCGAATTTGCGTGGATTGCCGTTCGCCAGGTGCGAGGCCGCGCCGCCCAGATAGACGGCGAGGGATCCGGCGTAGACCCACTCCTTGAGCCGCGGCGTTCCCGGGGCCAGCAGCACTGCGGCCATGGGCAGTTTGCAGATGCCTTGGATCGTCAAGAAATACCTGGGGTAACCCAACTGATCGAAGGTTTCGACCGCGAACGGCTCCCGGGTCAGGTCCCACATGCCGCCTTTGAACATCTCGGCGGCGACCGGCAGGGTCGTCGCCCAGTACGCGGCGGTCCGGATCCGGGACAGTGCGTCTGATCTCGAGTTCTGTGAAGTCATCGTCATCCTCCGCTCAGGCCCAGCTGGCGCCCGCGGGCTCCTTGATGCTGGTGTTGAGGCGGTTGAAGAAGTTGGTCAGCGCAATCATGAGAATGACTGCGGAGAGCTGGTTTTCGTCGTAGTGATCGGCAATCTCGTCCCACACGGCGTCCGGCACGGCATCGTCGGACTTGTCGGCGATCCGGGTGGCGACCTCTGCCAGTAGCAGCGCCGCGCGCTCGCCCGCACTGAACTCGGCGGATTCTCGCCACGCGGCGACGGCGAACAGCTTCTCGTCGCCGACCCCCGCCTTACGACCGCCCGCCAGGTGGGAGTGCACACAGGCGCTGCACCCGTTGATCTGGCTGACCCGCAGTGCAACCAATTCCAGCAGTTCGGCGGAAACTCCGCCCTGATAAGTGGCCTTGTAGAGGGTGTTGATTCCCTTCATCGCGTCCGGCAGGACCATGGCGGGGTTCTTCATGCGAGCGTTCATGTCGGGTGTTCCTTCTGGGGAGTTGATAATTCGAAATCAGTGGTGGACGCGAGCCTGCTGGTCGAGCCAGTCGGCGAAGCTCGGACCGGACAGGACGGCATCCGCCCCGGGGAGTAGAGCGCCGCTCTCGTACAGGTCGCGGTCGGGGTTGGCCGGATCGCTGACCTCCTCGATCGCCCGGTCGTCCCCGCGTCGCGCGATCACCAGCCGGGCCATCTCGGCCAGATATTCGGCACGCGGTCCGGCAATCTCCGGGAACGGGCCGCCTTGGTGCGCCGACCACGCGCCGGTCGCGAATTCGGCCAGCTGTTCGGCGACCGCGCGTGCCGAGACCAGTTGGGTACGCATCTTCGGGATGTAGATCACCGAACCTCGCGCGCCCCACTGCATCATCTGTTCGACGAGCTCGTGGAACTGCGCGGCCCGCAGAATTCGGGTCGGCACCGGGCCCGCCAGCAGTGTCTGCTCGTGCACCAGCTTGGCGGCGTTGTATCCAGCGGTGGAGCCGTCGATGCCGATGATGGACACGGCCACGATCCGCTGCACTCCGGCCGCCTGCGCGGCCGCGTGCAGGTTGCGGGCCGAGGCGGTGAAGAAATCGGTGGCCGCCTGCTGTTCGAACGACGGCGTGCTCGACGCGTCGATCACCGCGGTCGCGCCGTGCAACGCTTCGGCGAGTCCGGCACCGGTGACCACATCCACTCCGGTCGATCGCGATATCGCCACGACCTTGTGCCCTGCTTCGGTGAGCACCTCGACGACGTGACGGCCGAGCCGTCCGGTGGCGCCCGCTACCGCGATCGTGCTGTCCTGCATAGTCATTTCGCTTCCTTCGTGTCGTGCGCATCGTCCGTATGCCGGACCAATGGCCAGTCGATGTCCACTCGTCCGGCCAGGACGAGGTAGTTGTCGAAGATCGCCAGCGCCACGTGCGCGATGACGTCGACGAGTTCGGTAGACGTCAGCTCTGCCTGGGCCGTGGAGAGTTCGTCGTCGGTGATGGCGCCGCGGCGGCGGATCAGTGCCGCCGCGAAGGCCAGGATCGCCGCATATTTCGGATCGTCGGCCGAGCCGAATCGGGCGTCGCTGAGCTCGTCCTCGGTCATCCCCGCGAGGCGGCTGCCGAGGAAGCTGTGCGCCGAAAGGCAGTAGTCACACCCGTGTTCCTGGGCGACCAGCAGCCCGACAGCGGAACGTGCGAACGCCGGCATCTCGCTGCCGCCCAGCGCTTCGGTGAGGGCGACATACCCCCGCAGGGCGGCCGGGCTTTGCGCCATCACCTTGACGTTGTTAGGTGTGACGCCGAACAGCTGCTGGCTGACAGTGAAGAGGTGTCCGGCAGCGTCACCCGCGTTCTCCGGGTCTATCGGGGGCATTTGCGGCATGGGAACAGCGTGTTACGGCCCGTTGATACTTTTGCGATGCCTTCACGATGGGTGTTGTATGGAGCCGAGATGGGTGTGCGTTTTACGGTCCTCGGACCAATGAAAATCGTGGTCGACGGCCGTGAGGCGGCCGCGGCACCGAGACATCGGGCAGTGTTCGCCTATCTCCTGGTCAATGTCGGAAGAGTGTGCAGCGCAGACCGAATCATCGAGGCCATGTGGGGCACCGATCCCCCGGACACCGCGCGCTCGCAGATCCACGCCGCGGTGACGGCGATCCGCAAGATATTGCGCGAAGCGGACGCGGCGCAGGTACTGCAGACCAGATCTGCCGGATACGTTGCGCTGCCGGAGCCGGGGCAGTTCGATCTCGAGGAATTCACCAGCCGGGTCGGTGCCGGCCGATCGCTGGCCGGCACCGACCCCGAGGCCGCGGTGGCGGAACTGCGTGCGACGCTGGCGCTGTGGCACGGCGAGGCGCTCGCCGATCTGAACGCCGACTACGTCGCACCCGCGCGACGCCACCTGCAGGAGAAGCAGTTGGCGGCGTTCGAGCAGTTGACCGAGGTGGAACTCGGGTTGGGCCGGCACGAGGCGGTGCTCGACGAGTTGGCAGCGATGGTCACCGCAAACCCGCTGCGGGAGAAGCTGGCCGGTCAACTGATACTCGCACTGCATCGAGTGGGACGGCAGGTCGATGCGCTCGCCGCCGCACGGTCGTTCCGGACGGCACTCGCGCAGGCGCAGGGTCTGGATCCGGGACGCGCATTCGTCGCGCTGGAGCAGGCAGTGTTGCGTGATGACGGCGAACCGCCCACACCCGTAACGGCACTGGCCGCACGCACCGAACCCGTGCCACGTTGTGCGAACTTCTTGCCGTACGACATACCGGATTTCGCGGGCCGAGGCGCCGAACTCGAACATCTGCTCGCACCACCGGCCGGCACCGGGGCGATCATCTCCACGATCGACGGCATGGCGGGCATCGGCAAGACCGCGCTCGCGGTACACACCGCGCACCGAGTAGCCGACCGATTCCCCGACGGTCAGCTGTTCATCGACCTCCAAGCGCATACGATCGACCGGCAACCGGTCGCGACGGATGCGGCGCTGGAAATCCTGTTGCGCCAAATGGGAATTCCCGCCGAACGCATTCCGCAGACCACCGCCGATCGCGGTGCGCTGTGGCGGTCGGAACTGGCCGGGCGGCGAGTGGTCGCGGTGCTGGACAACGCTGTGGATGCCGATCAGGTCCGGCCGCTGCTGCCCGGTGGGTCGGACAGTCTCATCTTGATAACCAGCAGGCGGCGGCTGGTCAACCTGGATGGCGCTCGGGCATTGTCGGTCGATCCACTGCCCGCGCGCGATGCTGTCGACCTCTTCGACCGGATCGTCGGCGAACGCGCAACCGCCGAACCGCTCGCGGTGCTGGACGTGCTGCACCTGTGCGGGTTCCTGCCATTGGCGGTGCGGATCGCCGCCGCTCGACTGCTGCACCGCCCGCAGTGGACCGTCGGCTATCTGGCGGGGCGGCTGCGTGGGGAGCGGCGCAGGCTGGCCGAATTGTCCACGGCCGAACGGGGTGTCGTTGCCGCGTTCAACCTGTCGTATCGGCAGCTTCGCGCGGACGGGCAGCGGATGTTCCGGCTGCTCGGCCTGCACCCCGGGCGCGACATCGATCCCGGCGCCGCGGCGGCGCTGGCCGATATCTCGGTGGACGACGCCGAAATGCTGTTGGAAGACCTCCTAGACGTTCATGTGATAGCTCAATACGAGCCCGGCCGCTACACCTTCCACGACCTGCTGCGCCAGCATGCCCGCGCCATGGTGTCGGTGGACGAATCCGACGATGCCCGAACCGCCGCGCTGTCACGACTTTTCGACCACTACCTGCACACCGCGCGGGCAGCGGTGGATCTGCTGTTCCCCTACAGCGCCGATCACCGCCAACCGCTGCCGCCCTCCGCGGCCCGGGTGACGCCGCTGGACCACGTCGAGGACGCCGCCGAGTGGCTCGATGCCGAACGTGAGAACCTCGTCACCACTGCCGCTTACGCGTCCGACCACGGTACGCCCGCACACGCCAGAGACACGGCCGAAACCCTACGTCCCTATCTCGACGGCAACTCCCGCCACTCCGACGCCGCACGCTTGCACCAGGTGGCACTGCTGGCGAGCAGGCAGCTGGCCGACTCGATCGGCGAGGCCAGAGCGTTGACCGACCTGGGCTGGGCCTGCTGGCGACGAGGCGATTACGAGTGGGCGACCACGCATTCGCAAGCGGCACTGCGGATTGCCCGCGCCTCCGGGGATCGCTATCAGGAGGCCAGAGCGCTGAACACGCTCGGCAATGTGGCGTGGCGTAAACGCGACTACGACGAGGCCAGGCGCTACCTGCGCGACGCGCTCGATCTCGCCAATCGTCTGGGCAACCGAGTCGGCGAGGCGCATGTGCTCGGCAACCTCGGCATGCTGCTCGGCGCCGACAACAACCAGTACCGCGACGCCCGCGAACATCTCGACCGCGCGCTGGCACTGCACTGCGAGGTGGGCAATCAGCGCGGCCAGGCGTTGGTGCTGAACTATCTGGGATCGCTGTGTCGCCGCAACGACCTGCTGGACCAGGCCAGAGACAACCACTCCCGGGCCCGTGACCTGTATCGGATGCTGGGCAGTCGGGGCGACGAAGCGTCCGCGCTCAACGGCCTCGGCGAGACGGCCTGCACCGCAGGCGATCCTGGCTCAGCCGCCGAGAAGCACAGCACCGCGCTGGCGTTGGCCGACGAGGCATTGAACCTCCCCGAGCGAGCGCGCGCCAACGACGGGCTGGCCCGCGCGTACCGAGATCTCGGCGACGTCGATCGAGCGCGCGAATACGCCGGTATCGCGATGAGCCTGTATGCGGATCTCGGCGTCCCGGAGGCCGACGATATGCGCGCTTTCCTGGATATGCTCGCAGACTCCGATTAGCCCCGATCTCCACGGCGGTCAGAGTCGGCCGGTGTCGTATCGACGATATGTGACGTCACGATCTGCGCGGCCTGTGACCAGAACCACACTGGGTTGTGGCACGCGTTGGGCCACAGCGTGCAGCCTGTGATGCGCGCCATACAATGTGGGCCGAGGAGCGCACGGACGAAGTGTTTGTGGCACGAGCACGTTACGACGGTGAACCAGCGTGACCATGTCGTAAATGTTGGTTGCGAATACCTTCCCACCGGTGAAGCTGGCCGTAACCTTTATTCATGACCGCGGCCTTCGATGATATGGATCTGCGCGACCTCGTCGGACTGCTCACCGATGATGAACAACGGGAGCTTCGACCGGCGGTGTTGCGCCTGTTATCCCGCCAAACCCCGCAAGAGCTACTCCGTCGTGAACTCGGCCTGCGTATGGCAAAAGTCTGAGCCTGCCGTTCAACAACCAACCGACCACCTGGCCGTCGCAATGGCGCGAATCGCCGATGCGGCGGCCTTTTGCTGTCAAGAGCACGAAAACGCAGGCCAGACGCGTGTTCGGCACCACACCCGGGCAATAGCGTGGGTGCGCTCACGAATGGACAGCGACGAACAACGCCGCACTATGAGAAACATTCCGTGCGGTCGCATTTAGATATAGAACAGGCCCGCCGAATCGGTGTTGTGCCGATTCGACGGGCCTGTGTCGGTAAGAGTTAGAACACCCGCAGCTGTCCGGGCGACCAGAATCCGGAACGGTCGACCTTACCGGTATCCAACTTGGCCGCAACCGCATTCGGGTAGTACTGGTCGTACCGCTCCAGCGAACCCCAGTCCCGCGCCCAGTCGTTCTTCATATACGTCGGAATGGTGCTCGACTTCGCCAGCATCTGGGAGAAGCCCAAGAGCCCACCGAACTCCTCGGCCTGCCAGGTATTGGTCGAGCTGATGGCCAGCGGCCGGTCCGGCAGGATCCGGTAGCCCGGCACCTCGGCCACCCCGTTCTTGTGGTCCAGCGGCCGCTGGCACGGGAACTGCAGTCCGACCGCCCAGTCCAGCAGCACCGGCTGCTCGGAGCCGATAAAGCTATTGAGCGAGGCCAACTTCGGCATCCGCGGCGGGGTGAACGCCAGCCACTGATCACCGATCAGAATCGGGTCATTGGCGACGATGCGCACCGCGTCGGCATCGGGCGCGATCTCATCGAGCGGGATGCGCAGATTGCGCCACGACGGGAACGGGCCGATATCGCGCGGCAGGTAGGTGCCGAGCATCTGCACGCTGCCGTCGGGCAGGTGCTTGCCGTAGTCGACGGTCAGCGACTGGCCGTACTTGGTATCGCCGGTGTCGTCGACGGACAGAATGCGGCCCGCGGCCGAAATGACCACCAGCGGACGATCATCCGAGCGCGGCGCCAGCTGGTACCAGCTGGACACAAGATGCGCGGGCTGCTGCACGCCCTGCTGATAGCTGCCCATGACCGGCGTGGTGGCCGGATCGAGGCCGAAGGGCAGGGTGGCCCGGCTGCCATTGACACCGGTCGCGCCGTAGCCGCCGTCGGTGCCAGCGTTCTGCCCGTCCGCACCCACCGGGCCCACAGACTGAGTGGAGGTGTTGCCGGTACCCGGCTTCACCTCGATGGTGTCGGCGCTGAGCTTTTCGGGCACACCGTTCGGGTCGAAGCCGACCGGATCGGCCCCGGCCAGCGGATCACCGTTCTTCGGCGCATTCGCCGGATCGATGATCGGGGTCAGCATGCCATTGCCCTTGTTCACATCCGGTTCCACCAGGATGTCATTGGCCAGACCGCACGAATTCCCGCTCAGCGCATCGAAGTTCGAGCGGGCCAGCGAATACGCCGGATACTGCGACACCGCGCCCTTCACCAGCGAGAACACCTCGAGCAACACCATCAGCGCGGCGACCACGGTCAGCGGGATGGCGGCGAACTTGCGAATCCGCTTGCCGCGCACCGACTTCGCCGATGGCTGCGGTTTGGCGTAGTCCTCGCGCAGCGCCGACCACGCGACCAGCGCCAGCGCCAGCCCGAACAGCACGAGCATCAGCGTGTTCGACTGGTGGCCGTGCAGCGAGATCCGCTTGTCGAACCACGGCACACCGAAGCTGGACACGTACCAGTAGCCATTGATGCCCGAGAACGCGATGGCCAGCACGAACAGCAATCCGGCGAGGAAGATCGCCCGGTTCTTCCTGGCCCGCAGCGCACTCGCCGAGACCGCGACCGCGGTGACCGCGGCCAGTGATCCGGCGATGCCCGCGTACGCGCCGAAGTGGTGGGTCCACTTCGTCGGGTTGAACATCATGAAGAAGATGGTGCCGAACACCACGCCCATCAGCCGCCAGCTCGGACCGCTGGCGATACCGGGCACCTGCCTGCGCCGCAGCAGCACCAACATGGTGGTGAACAGGCACAGCAGCATGATCAGGAAGGCGAACCGGCGCGACAGCGAACCGTCGACGGTCTCCACGAACAGGTAGTAGTAGCGCAGGTAGTCCTCGTACCAGGCCAGGTTCGGCCCGGTCACCTGACGGACCCGATTGGCCTCCTGGATACCGGCGAAGGTCTGGTCGGTGTAGACCACGATCAGCACCAGCAGACCCGCCGCCGCGATCGGCGCGAGCAGCGGCAGCGTCGAACCCCACTTGCCGACACCCTGCGCGGCGAACTGTCGGTGCCGTCGCACCACGATCCGCACCAGCGGCCGGATACCGGCCAGCAGCGCCGCCACACACATCAGACCGGTCGGGGCCGCCGCCAAGGTGAACGCGGCGACCAGGATCGCGACCGCGGCGGGCAACAGCCGACCGGTAGCGATGGCCCGCTCGATCGAAACCCAGGTCAGCAGCGCGCCCAGCGCGACGATCGGCTCCGAGCGCAGGCCGTTGTCGAACGGCAGCCAGAACGCCAGGAAGACCAGTCCACCGGTCCACAGCGCCACCTTGCTCTGGCGCACCCCGCGCCCGAGCCGGGGCGCCACCTCGCGGCTGATCACCAGCCAGCACAGGATCGCGCAGAACAGCGCGGGCAACCGGACCCACGGGCTCGCGGTGGAGATCTCCGAGAAGGCCTGGATGACGTAGTAGTACCAGCCGAACGGCGCCTCGGGGACCCCGTACCAGCGGAAGTAGTTGGCCATATAACCCGCGTGCGGCGCCACCCGGACCATGCTCAGGATGTAGCCGTCGTCGGAGGTGTTGGCACCGACGAAATGCCACACCAGCAGCGTGCCGATGACCGCGCCGTCGGCCCAGGTCGGCTTCAGCCAGTGCGCGGGCAGGAACCGGCGGTGCCCGCGCCCGTCACTGCTGTCCAGTTTGGCCAGCGCGCCGAGCGCGATCAGGGTGCACAGCACCGCCGCGATCATCGCGATCAACTTGACCGGGGTCGGGCTGGAGGAGAACCGGGTATCCACCGTCATATGCATCGACAGCCCGGTGGGCGCCGCGCCCTTCATATCGGTGAAGACGCCGACCACCTGCGGCCGCAGATCACCGTTCAGCTGCCCCGCTACCGGCACCGCGACCTTCTCCGTGGCCCCGGGCGCCCCACCCTCGACCGGCCGCTCGATCGTCGTGGTGAGGCCCTCGAACGACGCCTTGGTCCGATTGCTGTCGGAACTGATGGTGATCGAGCTGCACCCGCCCAACTGTGCCCGCTCGGCCGAGGCCACCACGGCATTGCGGTCGATCACATCCACGGATGTGTCGGAGACCCGCACGAACATCGCCTCGAGCGATGCCCGGTCGCCCTGTGGCGGCGCCGTGGCCAGCAGCATCCCGCCGTAGCTCGGCAGCTGATCGACCGCCGAGCACGGAATGCTGGCCGCCAGGTCGACCGGCACCTGCGACATCAGCGGCGCCTGCACGCTATTGATGGTGCCGCCCTGCGGCCAATTCAGCGTCGCGGTGGTCTGGCTGACCGGCAAGAACGGAGCTGCCAGCGCGAACAGCGCGCCGAGCACACCGGCGATCAGCGCGACCATGCGCGCGGTGCGGAAGTCGCTCGGTGCGACTTCCGGCGCGGCGGGAGGTTTCGTCAAGACAGCGGTAGCGGCGTCGGGCACGGTTGGCAATGGTATCCGGCCGCGTGTCGCCACGGGCGCTGGCTGCGCACAACTTGCGTGCCACTCCCAGCAACTTCTGAGACGACTCCCAGTCGCGCGGCCCGAATCCCCTGTAAAAAGCGGGGAATCACGACTCGGAAACGGATTCGTCGGACGATGCGCGCCACGGCGTGGCTAATGGGACGGGACCGAAAAGGTGACCCGAAATGCTGACCGGTATCGGACACGATGGAAAGGTAGGGGGTATGACAAAGGCGAATCTCGAAACCAACTTCGGAACGATCGTGCTCGAGCTCGACGATGCGAAGGCACCTGGCACCGTCGCGAACTTCGTGGATTACGTGAACGCGGGCCACTACAACGGCACCATCTTCCACCGCGTCATCCCCGGCTTCATGATCCAGGGCGGCGGTTTCACCCCCGATATGAAGCAGAAGGGCACCCAGGCCCCGATTCAGAACGAGGCCAACAACGGCCTGAAGAACAACAAGTACACCGTCGCGATGGCCCGCACCAACGACCCGCATTCGGCCACCGCGCAGTTCTTCATCAACGTCTCCGATAACGACTTCCTGAACCACTCCGCGCCGACCCCGCAGGGCTGGGGCTACACGGTCTTCGGCAAGGTCACCGAGGGCTCCGAGGTGGTCGACAAGATCGCCGCGGTCTCCACCGGCTCCGCGGGCATGCACCAGGATGTGCCGAACGACGCCGTCATCATCGAGTCGGCTGCCATCGCCTGACTTCCGCTGCCACGCACCGGAATCGGGCCCGCAACCCTCGCGGTTGCGGGCTCGATTCCGTATTCGGAGTCGCGGCTTCGTCAGAGTGGCAGAAGGTGGTGTTTGCGCGGGTTGCGAGGCAGCTTCTTATCGCGCAGCAGGCATAGGGCACGCCGTAGCTCGAGGCGGGTGGCCGACGGTTCGATGACGGCGTCGATATAGCCGCGCTCGGCGGCGACCCACGGGGTCGCCATGGTCGCGTTGTAGAAGTCGATCATCTGCTGGCGCACCGCGGCGCGCTGGTCCTCCGGCGCCGCCTCGATCTGCTTGCGGCCGATCAGACTGACCGCGCTCTCCGCGCCCATGACCGCGATCCGCGCGGTCGGCCAGGCCAGATTCACATCCGCGCCGAGCTGTTTGGAGCCCATTACCGCGTACCCACCGCCGTAGGACTTGCGGATCACCACCGTCACCTTGGGCACGGTGGCCTCGACATAGGAGAACAGGAAGCGGCCGCCGCGCTTGATGACGCCGATCTTCTCCTGTTCTACGCCGGGTAGGAATCCCGGTGTGTCCACCACGAATACGAGCGGAATCTCGAACGCGTCGCACATACGCACGAAGTGCGCCGCCTTATCCGAAGCCCTGGCGTCGAGCGCACCGGCGTAGACCATCGGCTGATTCGCGACAACGCCGACGCTGCGCCCGTCGACCCGTGCGAATCCGGTGATGACATTTCGCCCGGCCGAGGCGCCGACCTCGTGGAAATCACCGTCGTCGAAGATGCGCAGCAGGATGTCGTTCATGTCGTACCCGGCGTTATCCGAGTCCGGCACAATCGAATTCAGTTCCAGATCCGATTCGGTGATCTCCGGCTCCAGACCGGGATTCACAATCGGCGGTCGTTCCTGGCAGCTCGTCGGCAAGAAGCTCAGGTAGTTGCGCACCCATTCGAATGCGGTCTTCTCATCCTTGGCGACGTGGTGGATATTGCCGTACTGCGCTTGGCTGTGTGCGCCACCGAGCTCCTCGAGGCTGACATCCTCACCGGTGACCTCACGAATCACAGCAGGGCCGGTGACGAACATGTAGGCCTCTTCGGTGGCCACCACCACGTCGGTATTGATCGGGGCGTACACCGCGCCGCCCGCGCACTTGCCGAGAATCAACGAAACCTGCGGCACCATGCCCGAGAGCGGCTCCACCCGAGAACCCAGCTCGGCGTACCAGGCCAGCGAGGTCACCGCCTCCTGCACGCGTGCACCGCCAGAATCGTTGATACCGACCACCGGGCAGCCGACTTTGGCCGCATACTCCAGGATGCGAGCGACCTTGCGGCCGAACATCTCACCGACCGAACCGCCGTAGACGGTCTGATCGTGCGAGAACACCGCCACCGGCCTGCCGTCGACCATGCCGTGCCCGGTGACCACACCGTCGCCGTACAGCGCCGCCGGATCACCCGGCTTACGCACCAGTGCACCGATTTCCACGAAGGTACCCGGATCGAACAGCATATCGATCCGATCACGGGCGCTGGGGATTCCCTTTTTGGCCCGCTTCGCCACCCCCGCTTCGCCCGCCGGTTCCTGCGCTAATTCCAGTCTCTTGCGCAGCTCGGCGAGCTTCTCGGCAGTAGTGCTCACTTGGCCCCTCTCATCAGGCGCCCCTACGGGGCAATTACAGCAAGTTTCGCGGTGAGGTCGGCTCCGATCTTTCCGATCCGCGGCTCGTCAACGATCTGGAGGTGGTCACCCGGGATATGAATAACCTCTAGGTTCGGAATGTATGCATCCCAGCCACCATTGGGTCGACGATCGGCGTAGCGGGGCTCCAGCTCGATCATGCCGTCGTGATAGCGATCCGCGAGGTAGAGCACCACATCGCCGTCGTAGTGCGTCGGCGTGGTCTTGGCCAGGTGCCGCCCCTCGATCCACGAGGTGCGCTGGTGTTCGAGCACACCACCCGGAATCTTGGTTCCGCTGATCTTGATCAGATCGCTGATCATCTTGAACTGTTCCTCATCGGATGCCGCGGCCAGCGTCTCCAACTGTTCGCGATCCAGCGCGCCTTCCACGCCGTAGGTCTTCTTCGCGAAAACCTGATAGCGCTCGACGCGACGCAGCCGCTCCTCGGGGCTGTTGTCCTCACCCTCGGTCGGAATGGCCAGGTCGATCAGGCCGACGATGCGCACATCGGCGCCCTCGGCCCGCAGCAGCTGGGCGACCTGCAGCGCGAACACCGCACCGAGCGACCAGCCGTAGAGCACGTAGGGACCGTTGCCCTGGATCTTGCGGAGTTCGGGCAGGTACTGGCGCGCCCGCTCGACGATATCGCCCTCGACGCGCTCGAAACCGTACATCGGGGTATCGGCCGGAAGCCGCTTCAGCAGCGGTTCGTAGACCAGCGTATTGCCACCTGATGGGTGGAATACGAAGACCGGCACGGCATTCGAGCCGTCCGGCCGCGGCCGCAGCGGACGCACGAACCCGTCCACATCGGCTCCGCTGTCCTGCAGCTCACGCACGATATCGGCGAGCTGCTCGATGGTCTCGCAGTCGAGCACGTCATCGACGGTGACCTCGGCCTTGACCCGGTCGGTGAGTCGGGTCGCCAACTTCTCGGCGACCTCCTCCTCCAGGATCGGCAGGGTATTGAAGATGCCACCCGCCGACTTTCCGGTGACGATCGCCCAGGTGGCGAAGGTCAAACGCTCGGCGGCATCGCGCGGCGGCACATCGTCCTCGTCGGCACCGGCGGGCTGACCACCGAAAATCGTGGCGGCGTCGGCAGCGGCCACGACCTCGGCCCCGCCGACCGCAGTGGTGTCCTGCGCGTCCAGCGCCCGTTCGACCGCGGCCTCGTTCGCCTCGACCGCGGCGACCTGCTCCGGTGCGGCCGGGGCGGGTGCGGCGGTGCCGGCGGCGGCACCGGTAATGCCCGCGGCGGTCTCTGCCGCCGCGACCACGGCCTCGGCCTCCGCCGCCACCGTGGTGTTCTCGGCGCCGAGCGAAACCCCTTCGGCGGCAGCCGCATTCGCCACCACAGCCGTCGGATCCGCGCCGGCCGCGACAGCCGCGCGCGCCGCCGCGATGAATCCGCCGTCGACCGCGATCTCCTCGCCGGCGGCCTGCTTATCGGCCATCGCCTGCACCTCGTCGCGGTGTTCGATGGCGTAGTGCAGCACCTTGCCGACCTCGTTCAGGTTGGCATCGCGCACGGCCTGGACCTGCAGCTGCGGAATATCGAATTCGTATTCGACCCGGTTCTTGATGCGCATCGCCATCAGCGAATCGAGGCCGAGTTCCATCAGCGGGATCTCCATCGGCAGATCCTCGACCGCATACCCCATCGACTCGGCGACGATCAGCGCCAGCCGCTCCTCCAGGGTCTGGGTGCCCGCCGGATCCCAACGCTCGCCGAAGGTTTCGACGATCTCCAGATCGGCGTCCGCGGTGGTCGCGACCGCGGCAGCGGGAAGCGCCTCGGCGACAACGGGTTCGGGCAGCGGCGCACTCGACGCCACGACCGCCTCGAACAGCAGCTGGAAGTTCGCACCCGCACGGGCGTGCACCTGTACCGACGCGCCGCCGAGATGCGGCGTCAGCGTGGTGGTCAGCGTTCCGGCCGTCGGCAGCACCGCATGGGGGACCGACGCACCGAGCGAGACATCGCTGAGCACCTGTGCCGCAGCGGATTTCACCAGTGCCGCGAGCTCGGTGACGGCCGAGGCCTGCACCTCCCATACGTGCCGACCGTCGGGCAGCGCGACATGCGCACCCGGCACCCGGGCGTTACCGCTGCCGCTGGCCATCTTCGCCTTGGGCCAGTACTGCTTGCGCAGGAATGCGGTACGCGGAATATCGGCGTACTCGCCAGCGGGCAGCAGCGACGACAGATCGACCCGATGCCCGTGCACATAGAGCTGGGCCAGCGCGGCGATTACGCCCGCCGATTCGTCTTCCTTGCGCTTGAGCGTCGGGATGAGCTGCGCATCGTGCACACCGGCCGCGAACGTCGTCCCCAGCACCTGCATCAGCGCAACGGAGTTCGGCGCCAGCTCCACGAAGGTGGTATGGCCGGTGTCCACCGCGAGCTTCACCGCATTGGTGAAGTACACCGCGTGGCGCATGTTCTTGACCCAGTAGTCCTCATCGTGCACCGGATCGCTGCCGGGACGGTAGAACTCTTCCTTATTGACGGTCGAGTACAGACCCGTCTGCAACTTGGTCGGCTCGATACCGGCCAGCTCGGCCGCCAACTCGCCCAGCAGCGGATCCATCTGCGAGGTGTGCCCGGCACCGCGGGTCTGCAGCACGCGGGCGAATTTGCCCGCCTCCTCGACCTTCGCCACGATCGCCGCGACCTGATCCTGCGGTCCGCCGATCACGGTATTGGTCGGTGCCGCGTACACCGCGCACTCCACGTCCGGATAGTCGACCAGCATCGCCTCGATATCGGCGGCACTCAGCTCGACCAGCGCCATATTGCGCACGTCGTCATCGGTGATCATCGCCTCGCCCTCGCCCATGAGGCGCGAGCGAGCGCAGATCACGCGCACCGCATCTTCGAGCACCAGACCGCCGCAGATATAGGCCCCGGCGACCTCACCCATCGAATGACCGACCACCGCATCGGGTTGCGCGCCGTGCGCGCGCAACAGTGCGGCCAGACCGATCTGAATGGTGAAGATGCCGACCTGCGAGGTGCCGACGCTGTAATCCTGGGCGTCGTCCAGGATCATCTCGCGTACCGAATACCCGGCCTCGTCCTGCACCAGCTCATCGACCTCGTCGACGGCCTTGCGGAAGATCGAATTCTCCAGGTAGAGCTGCTTACCCATCTTGCGGTGCTGAGCACCGAATCCGGACAGCACCCAGATCGGGCCATTGGCGGCGGGGGCGTCCGCGGTGAACACACCGGGACCCGGCTTACCCGCCGCGATGGCGCGCAGACCGGCGACGGCCTCCTCGTGGGTCTTGGCCAGCACGACACCGCGCGAACGCGCGTGACTGCGCTTGGCCGTCGACCGGGCCACATCCGCCAGCGGAACATCGCGACCGGCATCGGATTCCAACCAGTCGGCCAGGTCCGCGGCGGCGCGGCGACGCCGCGAGGGCAGGTAGGCGGAGACCGCGATGACCACCGGCAGCGGCTCGGTCCGCTCGGTCGACCATTCGGGCTCGGCCGCAATGACTTCGGCGGCCTCGACGATCTCGGTGGCTTCCTCGATCACATCCGTCGACTCTTCGTCGACCTGCGCGGCCACCGGCTCGATGGCGGCAACGGGCGCCGCGGCGACCGGCACGTACTCCTGAAGCACCAGGTGTGCGTTGGCACCACCGAAACCGAAGCCGGAAACACCGACCGTCGCGGTGCCGCTGTAGCGCGGGAATTCCGTCGGCTCGGTTACGACCTTCAGATGCGCCTGGTCGAACGGGATATACGCATTGGGACCGGCATAGTTGATGCTCGGCGGCAGCACGTTGTGCTGGAAGGCCATGATCACCTTGGCCAGGCTGGCCGCACCCGCGCCGGACTCCAGGTGACCGAAGTTGGACTTGGCCGAACCGAGTAGCGCGGGCTTGTCGTCATCGCGACCACGGCCCACCACCCGGCCGAGCGCATCGGCCTCGATCGGATCACCGATCGGGGTGCCGGTGCCGTGCGCCTCGATGTAGTCGACCGTCGACGGCACGATGCCCGCATCCCGGTAGGCCCGGCGCAGCACATCGGCCTGCGCGTCCGGGTTGGGCGCGAGCAGACCGTTGGACCGGCCGTCATTGTTGATCGCGGAACCCTTGATCACCGCGTAGATCTTGTCGCCGTCGCGCTCGGCATCGGCGAGCCGCTTGAGCACGACCAAGCCGCCACCCTCGGAGCGGACCATACCGTCGGCATCGGACGAGAACGCCTTGATCCGGCCGTTCTTGGCGACACCGCCATTGCGATCGAAGCCGAGCGTCGCCATCGGCGACAGCAGCATATTCACGCCACCGGCGAGGGCCAGATTCGAATCACCGTCGCGCAGCGAGCGCACCGCCTGGTGCACGGCGACCATCGTGGACGAGCAGGCGGTGTCGATCGAGACCGACGGGCCGCGGAAGTCGAAGAAGTAGGACACCCGGTTGGGGATGATGGCGGAGACGCTGCCCATGATCGCGTACCCCTCGGCCGAGGCGGGCACATTCGGATCCGAGGTGCCGAGTCCGAGCGCGGCGATCAACTGGAATTCATTGCTGGTCGAGCCGATGAACACGCCGACCGGCTCACCCTTGAGCTCACTCGCCGGAATCCTGGCGTGCTCCAACGCTTCCCAGGTCAACTCCATGGCCAGGCGCTGCTGCGGATCGACCCGCTCGACCTCGATCGGCGACATCGCGAAGAACTCCGCGTCGAAGCCCTTGACGACCTCTTGGTCGAGGTAGCCGCCCAGGGTATTGCCTTCGGCGACCGCCGCGGCGACCGCGGGCTCACTGGTGAACTCGTCCCACCGACCCTCGGGCCGCTCCCGGATCGCGTCACCGCGGTTGATCAGGAATTCCCAGGTCGACTCGGGGGTATCGCCCGCACCGGGCAGTCGCGTCGACAAGCCGACGATCGCGATATCGTGCGCCTGGCCCGGCTGGTATCCGGCGGTGTAGAACGAGTCGTCACCCAACTCCTCCGGCGCCTCCGGCTCACCATTGATGACGACCTCGGCCAGCGACGCGATGGTCGGATGCTGGTAGACGATGGTCGCGGTCAGCACGACCCCGGTCAGCTCTTCGATATCACCGCCGAGGGCGATGGCATCGCGGGAGGCCAGCCCGAACTCCTCCATCGGCCGGTCCACCGTGATCTGCTCGATCGGTTGACCGGTCGCGTCAGAGACCCAGCGCCGCAGCCACTCCCGCAGCTCCGCGACCGACATATCGGTCGTCGCGGCGCCGGACTTCGCAGCGGACTGCGAAGCCTCAGCGGTATCGATCGCGTCCGCCGCGGCGGGCACGGTTTCGGTCGTCTGGGTGGGCGTGCCCTCGTTGTCAGCCATCAATTCCTCAAGCTACCTGTCTGGGTACCGGGCGCGCCGTGGATCGACGCCTGGGGGGAAGGGCCCGCCGTGCGTCGACGATCGGGCCGATCCTTGCGAATCGACCTGCGAGCAGCCGCTACGGCGCCACCCTCGGGCAATTACTCTTCCGGTGCATCGGGGAAAGCCTGCTGGGTGTAACCACCCCGCAGCGTTCCCTCCAGATAAGCAGTCTTGCAGGCGCGTCGCGCGATCTTGCCGCTGGAGGTCCGTGGAATCGACCCGGCGGGTACCAGGAGCACGTCGCGCACGGTCACACCGTGGCGCTGGGATACCGCGGCGCGGACCGCGTCGGCGATCGGCAGCGGATCGGCCTTACCGGCGCCCGGCCCGCGCTCGCCGACGATGACGAGCTGTTCGGAGGCGTCGTCGGCGTCGAAGCTCAGGCCCGAATGGCTGCCCTGTTCGAACACCTCGGCGGGTAGCTGGTTCGCGGGCACCGAGAACGCCGCGACGAAACCGGGCCGCAGCGCCTTCGAGGCCTCCTGCGCGGAGAACTCGAGATCCTGCGGGTAGTGGTTGCGACCGTCGACGATCACGAGGTCCTTCACCCGCCCCGTGATGTACAGCTCGCCCTCGAAGTAGACGCCGTAGTCGCCGGTGCGCATCCAGTTCGCGTCGGCCGCGGTGCCGTCGGTGTGGCTGCCCTCGGCGAGGCGGTCGGTGACCTTGTTGTGGAAGGTCGCCGCGGTCTCGTCCGGGCGACCCCAGTAGCCGATGCCCATATTGTTGCCGTGCAACCAGATCTCGCCGACCCGGCCGTCGGCCAGCTCGTGTCCGCCGCCGTCGGAGTCGACGGTTTCCGGATCGACAATGGCCGCCCACTGCGACAGCGCCACATAACCGCAGGAGACCTGCGCGATGGCGTTCTCGGCGCCCTGCTCGACCCTGATCATCCGACCCGCGTTGAGTTCGTTGCGGTCGACATAGACGACCTTGGCCTCGTCCTCGGCCTTGGTGGCGGAGACGAACAGCGTCGCCTCGGCCATGCCGTAGCAGGGCTTGATCGCGGTCTTGGGCAGGCCGTACGGGGCGAACGCCTCGTTGAACTTCTTCATCGACGAGGTGGTGACCGGCTCGCTGCCGTTGATCAGACCGATGACATTCGACAGATCCAGTGACTCGCCGTTCTTCGGCAGACCGCGCGCGGCGGCGTGCTCGAACGCGAAGTTCGGTGCGGCGGCGAAGGTTCCGGCACCGTCGTTGTGTGCGGCCAGTTCCTTGATCCAGCGGTACGGACGGCGCACGAACGCGCTCGGCGACATGATGGTGATGTACTTGCCGCCGACCGCGGGCAGGATCACCGTCAGCAGGCCCATATCGTGGAACAGCGGCAGCCAGGTGACACCGCGCGAGTTCCAGTCCAGGTTGATCGCCTCGACCATCTGCAGCAGGTTGGTGCCGACCGCCCGGTGGGTGATCTCGACACCGGCCGGGACGCGAGTGGAGCCCGAGGTGTACTGCAGGTAGGCGATATCGTCGACGGCGACATCGGGGCGCACCCAGCTCTCGCCGACACTGTCCGGGATCGCGTCGACCGCGATGATGCGCGGACGCTGTGCGGCGGGCAGCGAGCGGAAGAACTGACGCACACCGGCCGCGGAGGAGCTCGCGGTCAGAATGGCCGAGGGTTCGCAGTCGCCGAGCACCGCGTGCAGGCGGTCGGTGTGGCCCGGCTCGTCCGGATCGAACAGCGGTACCGAGATGGTGCCCGCGTAGATCGCGGCGAAGAAGGAGATGACGTAATCCAGGCCCTGCGGGGCGAGGATCGCGACCCGGTCGCCCGGGTTGGTCACCTGCTGCAGTCGAGCGGCCACCGCGCGCAGCCGAACACCGAACTCACGCCACGTCAGCTCCTGCGCCTCACCGTCACGCTCACGCGAGTAGTCGATGTAGCGGTACGCGAGGGTGTTCGCGTCGTTGCGGGTGTGCTTCTCGACGTGGTCTACCAGGGTGTGGTCATCGGGAATACGGATGTTCCCGGTCTCATCCAGGTAATCGTCGAAAGTCTCTTCCATTCCTTCATCTCCTCCGAGGCACACGCAGCAAGACGGCGATATCGCCGCTGTTACCTGTGAGGCCCCGACTCGCTATCGCAGCGGGTGCTCTACATGCGAGAGCCAGCCTGCAGATTTTATTGCGGTCTGCGCGGTAGACCGCTATCGGCTAGATGTTCTCAAACCAGAGTCATGTTACAGAGAAGACCGGGTCACTCTCCCCGCAGCAGCGGAATAACGGGCGCGAACGCGTCCATCTGGGTCGGGAACACACCGACATAGGACATCGATGTGAGTTGCCGCACCCGACGGATCTGCTCGGCGATCTCCTCGAATGTGCCGATCGCCACATACGGGGAGGCGAGAATGTCCTCGACCGACAGCTTGACGTCCACCTCGAGGTCGGGGTGCAGGCCGCGATCGATCGCGGACAGCGCCATCTCGGCGGTCTTCTCCCGATCGTCGGTAATGACGATCGCGGTTATGGCCCAGTTCAGCTCGATATCGGCGAACCGGTCACCCGCCGCTTCCTTGATCAGGTTCACCTTCTCGATGGTCTTGTCCAAGGTGATGCCGGAGAGCAGACCCTTGCCGTTCTTGGTGGTGACCGGAACGACCGAGATGATGTCGGCGTGCTTGGCGGCCAGGCGCAGCATCTTCGGGCCGCCGCCGCCGGTACAGATCGGCGGGCGCGGACCCTGGCGCGGCCGTGGCGTGCCCTTGACACCGTGCACCTGGTAGTACTTGCCCTCGAAGGTGCACTCCTGGCCACGCAGCAGCACATCGAGGATGCTCAGCGTCTCGTCCAGCTTCGCCAGCCGCACGCCCGGCGCCTCGTAGGGCAGCCCGGCGGCGAGGAATTCGTCCTGCTTCCAGCCGGCGCCGATGCCGACCTCGAGGCGGCCCTTGGACAGCACATCGATGGTGGCCAGGTCCTTGGCCAGCACCACGGGGTGCCGGAAACCATTGGCCAGCACCGAGGTTCCCAGCCGGATCCGCTCGGTGGCCTGGGTCAGCGCGCCGAGCGCGGCGATCGGGCCGATCTGGTCACCCAGGTGATCCGGCACGACGAAGGTGTCGAAGCCGTACTCCTCGGCCTGCTGCGCCGTCTGGATGAACTTGCGGGCCCCGCCCTCTTGCTTATTTCCCTCGCCCGCCGCCGCGAAGCGGAAGGATCGCAGAGGAGTGCCCAATGCGGTCAACTCAGCATCCGCTTCACGGCTCGCCGTGGTGGCCGGTGCGGCGGCTTCTGTCATGAACTCCTGCTCCTGGCTGTAAGGAAATGTGGGCGCGACGCGGGGCCACACGTGCCCACGCTTTTGGGGGCAGCTGCCTGCGTCGCGATCATCAGGCGCACTTTACAGCGTGCGACGGAACTCCAGTGCGGTTGTCGCAGCACCGCGCGTGCGAACACAGGTCCGAGCGCGCATTTGCTGTGCGATCTCACGAATGCGCCGGATGTGGCGCCCCCTCGATCAACCCATTGGCCCAGTTCGCCGTCCACTGGGTCGCGGTGGTGCCATTACCGTCGACCACGTAGCCGTTGTACATACTGTGCACCGGGTTGCCCATCGCGCGCACCAGGGTCAGCACACTGCCCACGATGTTCAGGGGGCTCAACGCGTCTCGGGGTGAATCGCAGATCATGTCGCCCGGCGCGCAGATGGTGTAGGTGCGGTCGGCGAGCGAACCGAACCCACCCGAGCGCGCACCGGTCATCGTGATGCCGGGCACCTTGAATCCGTTGAGGGCGACTTCCGCGCCGACACCCGCCGGCGCGGTGCCGATCTGGATGGCCTGGCCGGATCCGTTGTCACCGGTGCGGCGGCCGTCGGCGATCAGCGTCACGCCGAGCACCTTATCCGCGGGCACCGGTCCATTGCCCGCGCCGATCTGATTGGCGATATCGCCCGCGATCACCGCACCCTGGGAGAACCCGGCGATCACGTACGTGGTCAGCGGGCAGTCGCGATACCGACTCGCCATCATGTCGAGCGTGCGTTGCCAACCCTCGGAGCGGCTGTTGTTGTACGACTGCTGGCCGTCCGGCGGGATCGCGATCGGATTGGAGAACTGCGCGACGTACGGCGTGGTGTAGACGTCCGCGCGCGCCTGTGGGAACTGCTGCGCTACCGGCCCTGAAACATTGAGCATCAGCGAGATCGGATTCGCCGTCGGATTGTGCGGATCGTCATTGCTGTTCGATTCCCAGGTCCCGGGCACCGAGATCATCTGCACATCGGGGCACCAGGCCGGTTGCGAGGTCGGTGGTGTCGGCGGCGGCTTCGGGCCCGGCTTCGGCGGGCGCAGTCGACCGGCCAGCACGAACCACAGCACCACCGCGATGATGACGACGAGCACGACGAGCCCGATGAAGAGCAGGCACCCCACCGGTTTCCCGGACCGGCGGGACGCCGAACCACGCGCACTCACTGGCAGTACGTCGCCTTAGCCGTATCGATGTAGATCCTTCCGGCCTTCTCGACCGGCATCTTCGCCGGATCGAAGGACGGATCCGACCCGGCCATCGCCGAGACGAAGGTCATCAGATCCTGGTCGGACGCATTCGCCGCGATGCCCTGGCAGACGTAGGCGCCGATGCTCAGCGCGATATCCGGCGACGCGGTGGTGACACCGGCGGCCTTCAGCGCGTCCAGGAACTTCTTGTCCTTGTCGGTGAGCTTGGAACCGTCCTCGGTCGGGACGGCATTGGTCGGGACCGGCTGCGGGCGCTCGGGCGTCGCCGTCTCGGCGGGCGTCTGCGCGGGCTCGGAGGCCTGCGGCTGTCCGGTAGCACCGGTGCTGGTCGGGGCGGCGGTCGGCGACGCTGCCGTTGTGGTGTGCGTCAGCGTCGGCGTACTCGTCGCCGTCGAATCGTTATTGCCGCAGGCAGCGAGCAAGCCGGTAGCGGCGATCCCCACGACTACGCCGATAACCTTTCCACGGGTCCGATGCATGAATTCGTGTCCTCGATCTGTTCGCTAAGGGGTTGGGTCGCCACCCAGGCTAGAGGAAAGCCAGCAATGGCGACTGCTCGCAGGTCGCTCGAGGGGTCTACCGGTGCAATTGATCAGAAAACAGACTGATCGGAATTAGATGCCGTGAACTTCGGGTTTGCCATCGCGCACGGTGATGTATCCGGTCTGGAAATTCTGCTGATAGCCGCCCGGAATGCCGAACTCGTCACTGGTCGGATAACCGAGCCTGCCGTTCTCGTAGCCGAGCACCGACCACATATCCATGATCGGGCCCGAACGCACCGGCCACGCGCCCGAGAGCGGACTCCAGTAGATATTTCCGCCCTCGAACTTGCTGTAGCGACCGAAATCCTTCGACGGGGTCTCCTCCGTGGCCGGGAAGCCGAGTTGGCTGTTCTCATAACCCAATTCGGCGTATTTGCCCAGGATCATCCCCTGCACCCGGTGCGCACCGGTCCTGGCGCTGTAGAAGAACGGACCGTTCTCGAAGGACTGGACCACGCCGTCCTTGGTGGGGGTCCTGACCTCCGGTGCGATGGGGTATCCGGCCGGGCCGGTCTCGAAGCCCTGCCTACCCCATTCGTCGAGGATCGCGCCGCGCACCACCTGGGCGCCGGTCCGCGGGGTCCAGTAGAGCATTCCGTTCTGGAAGGGCTGCATGCGTCCGCGGCCGTCGGGCAGCCCGCGCTCATCGCCGGTCGGCAGCCCGAGCGGACCGCCCGGTCCCAGCGCCGCCTGATAGCCGCCGCCGATCATGCCCGCGACCGGATGCGCGCCCTCGGACGGCGAGTAGAAGACCCGGCCACCCTTGAAGTCCTGTGCGGTACCGCCCGCCACCTGGTACTCCCCGGTGAGGCAGTCGCCGAGCCAGCCGCTGCTGCCCACCAGTGCGCCGATCGCACCGACGGCCTGGCACGGCAGTTTGTTCGGATCGACACCGAGCGCCGCGGCGGCCTGTGGCCAGGACTGACGCATTTCGAAGTCCCAGTACGGCCACGTATGCGTGCCGGAGGGACGGTAGTTCACCTGGGCCGGGATGGATAGCTTGCTCAGTTTGGCCACGAAATTCTGCGAGGTCAGCCGGGACAGGATCTCCAACCCCATGCCCGCATAGTTGGTGCTGACCCCCGGAATACCGCTGGCCTGGTCGAACGGACCGGTCGAGCCATTGCCGCTGGAGATGTAGAGGCTGACACCCTTGAGCTTGTCGGCCAGCGCGTAGGGGTCGTGCCCTTCCCATTCCGGGCCGCCCGGCGGACCCCACATGGCGGCCGAGTCGAATCCGCCCGCATCGCGCAGAGCGAACTGGATCGCCTGCGGCATGCCGAGCGTCGTCGTGGTCAGCACACCAGAGTAGGAACCCGCGTATTTGGCGAAGTTCGGATTGCGCCCGGCCAGGAACATCGCGGCCGTGCCGCCCATCGAAATGCCCTCGATGCCACGGATATCCGAGGCTCGCCACTGACTCTCGAGCAGCGGCGGAAGTTCCTTGGTCAGAAACGTTTCCCACTTGTAGTTGTGGCCGTTATCCGGCTGTAGCCAGTCGGAGTAGAAGCTGGCCTGACCGCCGACCGGCAACACCACCGTGACGTTCTTATCGGCGAAGAAATCCACCGCACCCGCCTCATGGGTCCAGCCGCTCTCGTCATCGGTGGCACGCAGACCATCGAGCATGAACAAGGCCGGGAACCTGGCGTCGGGGTGGGTGTTCCAGTCCCGCGCCAGCAATAGCTGCACCTGGACGGGCGTGGCCATCGAGGGTGAATCGACCCACAGCGCAACCCGCCGATCGGTGAGCCAGACCACCTTCTGCACCGTCGGGACCGCGACCGGCGCGACCGCGGGCTGCGCGTTTGCGGGTGCGGTGATCGGGGAAAGCCCTGAGGCGAGCGGAATCACCACGGCGATGGCGAGCAGCGCGGCCCGGCGGGCCACGCGTCCGTTGCGCCACCCGCGCGGCCCCCTGCTGCCGAATGCAACTCCTGCCACAAGAGTTTCCTACCCCCGCTACCTCCCGGTTTCCGGTAGGACACGCGGATACCGGAGCGCACTGTCCGATTCAGCGATCCGACGAACACCGTGGGGAGCCCCGAAAAGCGAACGGCGCCGCCGCTTCCGAGTCGGAAGCAGACGGCGCCGTTCGGCGTCTTACCTCTGGATCACCAACCGCCGGTGGCGTCGAGGATGCCGTTGTGGGAGTTCCACAGCTCGGCCTCCCAGTACTTCCACGAGTGCGTACCCGCGGCCGGGAAGTCGAACTGCGCCGGGATCCCGAGCGAGGCCAGGCGGGCCTGGAACGCACGGGTGTTCACCAGCGAGAGCGCTTCCAGCGCCATACCGTTGGCCGTGTTGAAGTAGCCGACGGCGGAGTTCGGCCGGTCGTACTGACCCGGCAGACCGCTGGCCGCCGAGATGTACATCGGCAGACCCTTCAGCTGCGGGGCGAAGACGAACGGGTCCATCCGCAGCCACTGCGAGCTCCACGGCGCGGCCATCGAGTCGACGTTGTAGCGGCCCGCGTCCAGCATCGCGATGCGGATCGCCTCACGCATGCCCGGCGCGGAGATGTTCAGGTAGCCGGAGTAGGAGGCGGCGTACTTGAACTGGTCGCGGTGGTAGGCGGCCAGCGCCAGCGCGGCGGAGCCACCCATGGACAGACCGACAACCGCGTTGTTCGTGCGCGACACACCGTAGCCCTCGAGGAAGGCGGGGAGCTCCTTGGTCAGGAAGGTCTCCCACTTGTAGGTGGTCTTCTGGCCGTTGGTGTTGCTGGGCGCGTACCAGTCGGCGTAGAAGCTCGACTGACCGCCGACCGGCATGATCAGCGAGATGTTGTCGTTCTTGAACTGATCGAGGGCGTTGGTCTCGAACGACCACGCATTGCGGTCGTCGCGAGCACGCAGACCGTCCAGCAGGTAGACCGCCGCGTTACCGCCGCGCGCTGCCCACTGCACCTGGACCTTGATCGGGCCCATCACCGACGGGACCATCAGGTCCTCGAAGCCGCCCGACGGCGTCCGCAATGCGGGGCCGTGGACCGGTGCGGCCATGGCGACGGTCGGGCCCGTCACGCCTGCGGCGATCGGCAGCGCCAACGCAGCGGCACCGACACCCAGAATTCGACTACGCCAACCACGAGGGTTGCCTCGCCGTCCCGACTTGGTTCTCTTCGGCGCGGCCGCCCTGCCGAAACGCATGAATCCTGCTCTCTTTCTCCTGTTGTGGTGCCGCCCGTAGCCCACGAGGGGCCGGGCAGCACCCGTGCTGCCAACGAGACGCGCGTCACATGCCAACCGGTACCCGACATTCCGGCACAAGAGACGGCGCTACAACGATCTGGTCACACTTGCGCTCGCTGGAGGTTATTCGACGTGCGAAGTCTTAGCAAGACCGGGGTAATCGAGTGGCCGAATTCCGCCCGTTCACAAGCTGTGATCGTGCGGTGACCCTATCGCGTTCGCCCGGAGATGTCGTGTCGGAACGGGAATTTCGGACAAAGATTAGGGGGTACTAGGGAGTCCGGAATCGCTCACCCCAGGTTCCCGCTCGGATCCGGCGGCATCCCTAGCGCTCGACCGGGCCAGTAGTGGCCAGGTGTGCGCGCCGCCCGCCGGGTTATCGAAGACCGCGTTCGTGGGGCCCAGCCAGTCGGGCCGGACCAGCCATAGCCCTCGTGCATACCGGGCGCGGAGATATTCGGATAGCTCGAATACGCACCGGCATAGCGGAATTGCTCCAGGTATCAGGCACCCAGCGCCATGACCACGTCGATATTCCGCGATCACGAACGGCAGCGCCAACACTGGGGCCGTCCCAGCACCCGAATGTCGCAGCCACCCACCGCCGCAACCGCCGGCAACCATTCCGCGCACTCCGCCGGATCACATCGATTCGACCTTTTGCCCGTGCGATCACCGTTGATCGCCACTGTTGTACATGGCGGATCGACACTCGACGCAACGCTTCCCGCAAGCAGAAGATATCGATGTTTACCGTTTGCACATAGGCATATTGGAACCACAGCCGAGCGAAAAGCCGCTGCGATACCGAACCGTGATGGAGTCCAGAGAATTACCAGCGCAGACTCCTACTACGGACCCACGCCGGGCATGCGCACCGAAACTTTCCGCCGATGTTCTCATTAGCAACATTTGGGCAAACAATAGGTTGGCACAAAAGAGACGGACCGCCCGGTACTTCGGGCGGTCCGTCTCTCGGGTTGGGACTAACCGATATTGGCCGAGAGGTCCGGGATCATGCGATAGGCCTCGTCCTGCCAGTTCGTCCATGCATGCAGACCGGCGGGCGGGAACGAATACACCACGTTCTGCGCCCCCAATGTCATCATGCGGACCTGGAATGCCCTGGTATTCGCCAAGGCGAGCGCCTCGAGCGGCGCACCCCTGAGGAGGCGGTCCGTGGCCGCCAGGAACGGGATGGTCAGATCCTCGGACATCGGCAACCCACTACCGGCGGCCACCCATACTCGAGTGCCGTTCTGGATCAGGCGCGGCGCGAAGACGAACGGATCCATCCGCAGCCACTGCGGGCCCCACGGTGGCGCCATCGAATCCACGTTATAGCCGCCCGCGTCGATCATCGACGTCCGAATCGCCTCCCGCATACCTGGCGCCGAAATATTGAGATAACCCGAGAACGAACCGGCGAAGCTGAACTGATCCGGGTGATAGGCCGCCAGCGTCAGCGCGGCACTGCCGCCCATCGACAGACCGAATACACCGTTGCGATTCGGATTGAATCCCAAGCGATCTCGCAGCGCGGACCGCAATTGCTGGGTCAGAAAGGTTTCCCAGTCGTAGCGGTAGCTCTTGCCCGGCCCCGCCATGAAGGCTTCCGTCGCACCGGATCCGGTGGACGAACCCGCCGATCCCGGCGCGATGCCGAAAAAGTTGCTCGGCGCATTCCAGTCGGCGTAGAAGCTCGACATGCCCCCTACCGGCAGGACCACATTGATATTCCAGCTCGCCAGGACCTCGGGGACATTGGTCTCGATCTCCCAGCCGTTGAGGCTTTCCGGCGCCCGCTGGCCGTCGAGCACGTAGGCCACACGGTTGGTGTTGCCGTCCGCCGCGCGTAGCACCCGAGTCTTGATCGGGCCCATCACCGGGGAGTCGACCCAGAAGTCGAAGGCCGCCGGGTTGAAGCCCGCCGATGCGGTGGCGCCACTGCCCGCGATGGCGATCCCGACCGGCAAGAGCATCGCCGTCGCCATGCCGAGCGCCCATTTCTTCGCCCAGGAACCACCGGTCGCCCGGGTCGAGGAACCGACAGAGCTTCCGGGCCAACGCTTCCAGCGCACACTTCGCATTCGACTCGACCTTTCGTCCGGACGGCCAGTCAGCAAACTATACGCAACTTCGACCGACCCCCTCATCGGACATGCAGACGGATCATCCCTCATAAAACGGACATTCCACCTGTAGGCATGCCCTCCGTGCATCAATCAAACAATGAACGCCTCTATGTTGCTGGAAAGTGATCCAACTCACAACTATCGGTAGACATCTCGCAGCTGATTTGTTGTCAACCACGGTTACGGACTGACACCTGGCAAACGAAGAACCGCCCGATGTGCGAACACACCGGGCGGTCAGTTCACCGCATTACTCGACCCCACGGAGCGAGTCTTACGAGCGACGTTCGCGGCCCGTCTCGCGTCCGAGTCGTCGAAGCGCATGCGACGAAGTCGCAAGTCTCGACGGCTCGGACGCGAGACACCAGGGGGCCGCGAACACGCAGCGCCGCAGGCGCTGCAAATTAGACAGAGCTCAACCGATATTCGCGGAGAGGTCCGGAATCATGCGGTAGACCTCGGACTCCCAGTTGTGCCAGTTGTGGATACCGACCGACGGAAAGCTGTAGGTGACATTCTGGGCACCCAGCGTCGCCATCCGGACCTGGAAGGCCCGGGTGTTGACCAGCGCGAGCGCCTCGAGCGGCGTGCCCTGGATGATGTCGATCGGCGACGACGCATCGCTGGGACCCGGCAGCGCGCTACCCGCGGCGACCCACAGCCTGGTGTTGTTCTGGATCAGTCGCGGCGCGAAGACGAACGGGTCCATGCGCAGCCACTGCGGGCCCCACGGCGGCGCCATCGCGTCGATGTTGTAGCCGCCCGCGCTGATCATGGCGACGCGCAGCGCCTCGCGCATACCCGGCGCGGAGATGTTCAGGTAGCCGGAATACGAACCGGCATAGACGAACTGATCCGGGTGGTAGGCCGAGAGCGTGAGCGCGGCGCTGCCGCCCATGGACAGACCGAAGACACCGTTGCGGGTCGGGCTGAAGCCGAGACGGTCACGCAGCGCATTGCGCAGATCGCTGGTGAGGAAGGTCTCCCACTTGTAGGTGTTCGACTTGCCCAGCGTCTCGTTCCATCCCGAGGAGCCCGTCATCGCGGAACCGGAGGAGGAACCATTGGCCGAACCCGACGAACCGGTGCTCAGACCGAGGAAGTTACCGGGCGCGTTCCAGTCCGCGTAGAAGCTGGACGGGCCGCCGACCGGCATGACGACATTGATATTCCACTTGGTCAGCTCGCGGGCGACCTCGGTCTCGGCCTCCCAGCCGTTGAGGTCACCGCGGGCCCGCATGCCGTCCAGCGCGTACACCACGCGCCCGGTGTTGCCGTCCGCGGCGCGGAAGATCCGCGACTTGATCGGCCCCATGCTGGAGTCGACCCAGAAGTCGAAGGCGTCCGGATTGAACGCCGCCGACGCGGAACCCGCCGGACCTGCTACTGACACCCCGAGCGGCAGCAAGATAGCCAGCGACATCAGCACCGACCGCTTGAACCACGCACCGGCTCTACGGGTTTTCAGACGTCCATTCTGCGCGTTTCGCCCGATCACGCCTCGCATCTAGTTTCGGCCTTTCGTTATGCGGCCGTATCTCGACCGCTTTCTCTACGTTGACCGCTGAGGTTTGCCCACGTCGAAGGGAACGCCCCCAGCGGGCGTACTCACGTACCCTATCGCTACATCGATGTGGTGGCGTTATCAAAAAGAGATAAAGCGATATGCGCCACGTTTATTGTCGCAGGTCATCGATACAACTGGGCCCAGGGAGGTCCCTGAGCCCAGTGTGACTGGAGAGGCGAGCACCAGCCACTGGGAGAGCAGTCACTTCAGCGTTGCGGCTGCGGGTACGGGTCGACCAGTCCGCACCGCTCGATTTCGTACTTCGGCACGCGATCGATCCGGTACTTCGCGAAGTGCAATGCGTGGAGCAGGTTGTGCTTGAAGCGGCCCCAGGTGAGCGGATCCCGGTAGGAGATATCCAGCGCCACGGTGTCCGGGCAGGTCATCGCGGTGCGGGCCTGGGTGACCCACTTTTCGTCCATGTACCAGGGCATCCACGGATGCCGATCGACCATGCCGGTATCCACCACGACCCAGTCCGGATACAGGCTCTTGTCGTGCCCGATCCGGCCGTCGGTGAGCCGGTCGCTATGCGCGGCAAGCGGATAGGCCAGGCCCATCTGATCGATGACGCGCACGTCCAGCGGGACGTTCATGCTGGTCATACCGAGGTTCAGGAAGTAGACGGTATGCCCGGCGCCGCCGTCGGGAATCGGCTGCGGCGGGGGCGCGACGTACCAGAACATGAACGACGGCGAGTTCAGCAGCAGACCACCATGGGGGGTTTCGGCGATGTTGTTCACCATGGCCCGGATGCGCGGGTAGTCCATGTAGTCCTCGGCCAGGATGGGGTGGTCGTGGCCGGTATTGAGCACGTAGTAGACGCGCTCGTCGACGATGCCCGACGCGCTGATCTTGGTGCCGGTCTTGATGGCGGTGGTGTTGGCCGCGAACAGCGCCCAGCCCGCGGTGCCGAGCAGCGCGCACAGGATCACCGCGAAGGACCAGTCTCCGGCCGTCGTCGCGCGCAGGCCGCCCTCGGGCACCCGCACCGGCACCACGGCGACCGGCAGCAGCAGGCAGAACAGCTGCGGCAACAGCATCCGACCGTGCATGAAGTCGCCGCCGACGCGCAGGGCGTAGACGGTGAGCACGAATCCGCTGCCGAGCATGAGTGTGACAACCGCGCTGGGCGAGTGCAGCCATTCGCGCACCCGGCGCACCGTCCAGCGGCGCTGCTCATCCGACGCTGATGCGTCCGCGGTCTCGGTGCGGGCCGAACGGGCCGCGAGCACTCCCATGAGCAGCAGCACGAGCAGCGGCACCCACAGGTAGTACGGACCGACCAGATCCCAGAGGTATTTGAAGCCCTGCCCCCACTTGGCGCCGCCCGCGTCCTTGGCGACCGCGGTATTCGGATAGGGCAGGCCGTAGTAGCCCATCCGCCAGACCTGGTAGCCCATCGGCACCAGTCCGGCGACGACAACGATCAAGCCGCGCAATACGATCGGGCGCAACCGGGACTCCGGCATCGGAGCCAGGAAGATCATCAGCAGCGCCAGCGCGCCGACCAGGGTCATCTCCGGACGGATCAGCGGAGCGAGTCCGGCCAGGAACACCAGACCCGACAGTGCGGGCAGTTTCACCCGCTCGGTCTGGCTCCAACGCATCAGCTGCCACCAGAGCAGGCCGAGCCAGCAGATGACCAGACCGCTCTCCAGTCCGGAGGTCGCGTAGTCGCGGGCGGGGGGCACCGCGATGTAGACGAGCACGCCCGCTGGCAGCAGCAGCGCCGATTTGGTGCCGCCCCACAGCCGCGCCGTGCCGAGCATGGCGAATACGATCGCCAGCATCGAGACGGTCAGCGCGACGCCGAGCACGACGTACTCGAGCCGGGCCCTGGTGAGCCAGCTGAAGAACCACACCAGATAGGTCCATGCGGTACTGGTGTTCGTTTCGACGCGCTCCCCCGCGTTGAAGACCGGCCCGTTGCCCGCCAACAGGTTTCGCACCGTGCGCAGCACGATGAGGCCGTCGTCGGCGATCCAGCGCCGTTGCCAGGCGCCGACCGAGAAGAGCACGACGGTGAGCGCGATCCCACCGACGAAGGTGGCTCGGGATAGCCGCGCGGACCGCAAGCCGGAACGAGCCGACCTCTCGGTCGGCTCCTCCGTTGCTTGTGCTGTTCGCTCCACTCCCTCTACCAACAGTTCGTCAGGTGAGATAGACAGCGACACCTACCGCTCCGATCCAGGCGATTGCGAGGAACTGGAGAATGCGATCCCCCAGTGCGATCTCTTCGGGTTCACCGGCCTCGCCGCCATCGACGTCGACCGCGTAACGCAGGATTGCGATGGTAAACGGAATCATCGAAATCGCGAACCAATTGGTGTGTTTCAGATTGTCCTGTTGGAACGCCCACAGGCCGTAGAACACCACCACTGCCGTCGCGGCGAGGGTCCAGATGAAGCGCAGGTAGGTCGGCGTGTAGTACTCGAGCGACTTGCGGATCTTGGCGCCGGTGCTCAGCGCGATCTGCAGTTCCGCATAGCGCTTGCCCGCGGCCATGAACAGCGAGCCGAACGCCATGATCAGCAGGAACCATTGCGACAGGTCGATATTCGCGGCGGCGCCACCGGCCACGGCGCGCAGCAGGAAGCCCGAGGACACGATGCAGATGTCCAGCACGGCCTGGTGCTTGAGGCCGATGCAATAGGCCAGCTGGATGCCGATGTAGACGGTCATCACCACGGCCAGATGCCACGAGGCGAGGAACGATCCCGCGATCGATCCGAGCAGCAGCACCACCGAGAGCAGGTAGGCCAGATTGACCGGGACGACGCCCGCGGCAATCGGGCGGAACCGCTTGGTCGGGTGCGCCCGGTCGGCCTCCACATCGAGCGCGTCGTTGACCAGATAGATGCCCGAGGCCGCCATGCAGAAGACCACGAAGGCGAGGCCGACGTGCGCGAGCACCGTCAAGTCGGTTGCCGTATCGGGACCTGCCGCCAGTGGTGCGGCGAGTACCAGCACGTTCTTGACCCACTGGCGCGGCCGGACCGCCTTGAACAACCCACCTGCCAGCGTCTTGGGTGGGCCCTTGACGACCGCTTCGGCTAGGTCGGTGCTGGTCGGCTCTTCACTCATGTCAACCAAGGTCTCTTCTTGTGCGGTCACTATCGAGTCTCTTTTCGGCGGCAAGCACAACAGCGGCGGACGCGGCGCCGAGCGCGGAACCGGCGAGCACGTCGGAGGGATAGTGCACCCCGAGCACAACCCGGGAGAGCAACATCGGTGGGACGAGCACCGCAGGCAAGGGTAGCCCGGTCAATCTTCCGAGCAACACCGCAGCCGCCGTGGTGGAGGTGGCGTGTGAGGACGGGAAGCTCAGCTTGCTCGGCGTCGAGACGTTGACCTGCACCGATGGATCGTTCGGGCGGGGCCGCCGGACAATGCGCTTGATCACGATGGATGCGGCGTGCGCGCCGACCGCGCCGAGCGCGACCCCGGCCCACTGCCGCCGCCGCGGCTTGTCGACGAGCCAGCCCGCCGCGGCGATGCCGACCCAGCCGAGCGCGTGCTCACCGAAGTGCGACATGCCGCGGGCCGCCTTGACCACCTCGGGCTTACCACCGATGGCGGCCTGGACCGCGTTGATGATCTTGACCTCGGGTGGCTGTCCCGACGGGATCGCGGACACCGGACCGCCGTGGCCGTTCGCACTCGGCGGGTGCACCGCGGTGTTGTCGTCCGCGGCCGGGGCTTCCAAACTCACTGCTGCTCATCTCTCGTGTCGATACCGAAGACGTTCTCCCACGCCGCCGTGCTGGTCAGCATCGGGTGGGCGGCGCGATAGCGCTGCTGCATCTCCGGGAAGCGGGCGGCCAGCTCCTTGCGCAACCGCATGGCCTCCTTGAACAGTCCGAGCGCCTGGCGCGGATCGCGCTTGCGGTAGACAACGCCGCGACCGTCCGCCGTGGTGACAGTGACGCCGTCGACCTGTGAGAGCAGGAACCAGCGGGCGTCCAGCGTCGGCACATTCAGCTGCGGACGCTCATGGTGTTCGGCATGCGCCGGGCGGAAGTTGTGCACAACCCCCTTGGCCAGGCGGACCACCTTGGCGATCGGATTCGCCGGTTCACCGACCGCGCCGACACCGATATGGCTGGCCAGCGGCAGTTCGGTGGAAGACGGCAGGATGACCGCGTCCGGGAACTGCTTGCGCATTTCGTGCACCGCGCCGAGCGCGCTCGGCAGCAGTTGGAACAATCGCTCCGGGCCGGCGAGGAAGTCCTTGATCGCCAGGTTCTGAATGGCGACCGTCGAATACTCCAGGCAGAGTAGGTGTTTCAGGGTCGCCTTGACCGTGTTGACGACCATGCCGCGCCCATTGCCAGGCATATGCAGAGATGCGACCACCAGCCGGTTGCGCAGGTGGAAATACGCCTGCCAGTCGATCGCGTCGTCCTTATCGCTCCACGCCATATGCCAGACCGCGGCACCGGGCAGGGTGACGGTCGAGTAGCCGTGATCGCGTGCGCGCAAACCGTATTCGACATCGTCCCACTTCAGGAACAGCGGCAGCGGCTGACCGATCTCCTCGGCGACCTGACGGGGGATCACACAGGTCCACCAGCCGTTGAAGTCGACGTCGATGCGTCGGTGCAGCAGCTTGGAGTTGTCGCGGTCCTTGAGCGGGTACTTGGAGAAGTCGTGGTCGTATTCGACATTCGGCGCGGAGGTCCACATGAAGATGCCGCGATCCACGACCTCACCCATGCTGTGCAGGTGCGAGCGCTCCTGCAGATTGAGCATCTGGCCGCCGACCAGCATGGGCGATTTGGCGAAGCGGGCAAAGGCCAGTGCGCGCAGGATCGAATCGGGCTCGATCTCGATATCGTCGTCCATGTAGACGATGTACTGGGCGTCGGTGGTCTTCAGCGCCTCGTACATGACCCGGCTGTAGCCACCCGAGCCGCCGAGGTTGGGCTGGTTGCGGATGGCGAGCCGATCGCCGAGCACCGCGGCGGCCTCGGTGAAGCCGGGTTCGTCGACCACCTTGCGGTTGCCCTGATCGGCGACGATGACCGCGGCGATCTTCTCCAGCACCAGCGGATCCGAACCGAGCGCGGCCAGGGTCTTCACCAGATCGGTCGGCCGGTTGAAGGTCGGCATGCCGACCGCGATGGTGCCCGCACCGGGCGCCTCGACCGGTGCGTACCAGCCGCCAGCCAGCAGGGTGACCGCGGTATCGGTGGTGATGTCGAACCAGATCCAGCCGCCGTCTTCGAACGGGCCGAGGTCGGTCTCGAATTCGACGTGCACCGATTCGGTGCCTGTGTCGGATTTGCGGCGCTCCCCGGTCCCTCCGTGGTCACGCTCCGCTGCCTCCTCCGGGCCCTGAGCTCGCGCCGCGAGCGCGACCGCGAACTCCTTGCCCTGCACGTGGATTCGCGAACCGTCGGCCTTGGACCGGTAGACGTCGACGCGGCCGTGTCCGGCCAACTCGAGCCGCAGCACCACCGAGGACAGGATGCTCCAGCGCCGCCAGTAACTCGCGGGCAACGCGTTGAAGTAGGTGCAGAACGACACCTCCGACTCCGCGCCGATCGACAGCGAGGTGCGGGTGGTGGCGTGCGCGCGCCGCGCGTTGGTCGGCGACTCCTCGACATAGAGGGTGCGCACGTCCAGCGGTTCACCCGGCCGGGGCAGGATGATGCGCTGCAGCAGCGACTTCGCGCGAGTTCCGGTGGTCATGTCTTCCAAAATCGATTGGGAGGTCATTCGTTGCTTTCATCCGAAAGAGGCTCGCCCGACTCCAGGTGCGGCCGCAGGACATTGTCGAACATGCTGAGCGCGCTGCCGATGGCCATATGCATATCCAGGTACTGGTAGGTGCCGAGACGACCACCGAAAAGCACCTTCGCCGTCGCGGTTTCCTGCTTGGCCAGGCTGCGGTAGGCCTGCAGCTTGGCACGGTCCTCCGGCGTGTTGATCGGATAGTACGGCTCGTCACCGGTCTGCGCGAAGCGTGAGTACTCGCGCATGATGACGGTCTTGTCGTTCGGGTAGCTGTCGCGCTCCGGGTGGAAGTGGCGCGGTTCGATGATGCGGGTGTAGGGCACGTCCGAGTCGTTGTAGTTCATCACCGAGGTGCCCTGGTAGTCACCGGTATCGAGCACCTCGGTCTCGAAATCGATGGTGCGCCAGCCGAGTTCGCCCTCGCTGTAGTCGAAGTAGCGGTCCACCGGGCCGGTGTAGACGACCGGTGCGTCCGGGTTCTCGGCGCGGATCTGCTCGCGCACGTCGAACCAGTCGGTGTTCAGCCGGACCTCGATCAGCTCCGAGGCGGCCATATTCTCGAGCCACTTCGTGTAGCCCTCTGTGGGCAGACCCTCATAGGTGTCGTTGAAGTAGCGGTTGTCGAAGGTGTAGCGCACCGGCAGGCGGGTGATATTGCCCGCGGGCAGTTCTTTCGGATCGGTCTGCCACTGCTTGGCGGTGTAGTCGCGGACGAACGCCTCGTACAGCGGGCGGCCGATCAGCGAGATCGCCTTCTCCTCGAGGTTCTGCGCGTCCTTGGTCTCGACCTCCGATGCCTGTTCGGCGATCAGCTTGCGCGCCTCGTCCGGGGTGAAGTAGCGGCCGAAGAACTGGGAGATCAAACCGAGGCCCATCGGGAACTGGTAGGCCTGCCCCTTGTGCATCGCGAAGACCCGGTGCTGGTAGCCGGTGAATTCGGTGAACTGGGTCACGTAATCCCACACCCGCTTGTTCGAGGTGTGGAACAGGTGCGCCCCGTACTTGTGCACCTCGATCCCGGTTTGCGGCTCCGGCTCCGAATAGGCGTTGCCGCCGAGGTGGTAGCGACGATCGATTACCAGCACCCGTTTGCCGAGCAGACTGGCGGCGCGCTCGGCGACGGTCAGCCCGAAGAATCCGGAGCCGACGACGATCAGATCGAACTGTGAGGCGGAGTTTGCGGAGTTACCCGGGGACGATGCGACGGTCACGGGAGCCCAGCGTATCGGAAGTCCGCGCGAGGTCCGGGTGGAGTCGCGAGGTAGGGGCGAGCGGAGCCGATGCCATCCGAATTTCTCCTGAAGTTTGCCGAAACGAATACGCGGCGGCAACTGAGCGGCTATTACATATCCACGCGAATTGATCAGACGTCCAGTTCGCGGCCCTCGCGTTGGTTCGTCGACTGCACCAACGCTGACCTTTTCGAGCGACCTGCAAGCAATCGCAAGCGGCCTGACCCGGAAGACCTGATGATGCGTAACTCTCCTGCCCGGCTCGTGGGCGCTGCCTCGCGCACCGGCGCGGCCCTATTCATATGCCTGCTCGCCCTGGTCGCAGTGCTCGGCGGCTCGATAGTCGTCCCGGCTCCCGCGCGAGCGGCCGAATTCGATGCCCTGGCGTCGACGCCGGTCGAGGACGCGGGCGGGCTATGCGTCACCGGCGCGCCGACCTTCGACGACATTGTCACCGCCGCCGCGACAGCGCTGCGCACGGCGGTTCCGGCCGCGCAGATCGCCGCCTTCGACCGTCAGGTCGCCGATTTCCGCAACACCATCGCCGCGGTGCGGGTGCACCGGGACGGACTGCCGGTCGCGCCGTCGACAGTGAACGAGCGCACCGAATTCCTGGACGATCCGATCGTCACCTACCTGGTCAACGGGCTGGATGCGGTCCGGACCGGGCGACTGGACACCACCATGTCGGTATCGCGACTGACGGTCAACGACGTCATCGAGGTCTTCATCCTCGCGACCCGGATCGTGAAGATTCCGGCGCAGTTCGCGGCCAGTCTGGTGCCCACCGTCGGGTTCTTTCTAAAGCCGATCGTCGGCGCGGTGTTCAGCGGTGTGAAATCGCTGGCGCGCACGGTGCAGGACTTCCTGGCCGCCAACTGCACCGCGCCGAACGCCTATCCGAAGCTGGTCCTCGACGAATCCCTGTACACCGAACACGTCGAATTGCCGACGCCGCTGGTCGATCTCGCCAACACGCTGGTGCGGGCGAACGGAACGTGCACGCCCGTCGCCGAATTGACCACGCGGATGCTGGTCGAACGCACCAGGGCCTTCCTCGAACAGGCCGATCTGCCGCTGGACCGGGCCGGATTGAATGCGGGAGCCGAATCGCTGCAGGGTTTTCTGCGCGATAACCGGGTCACCAAGCTGGCGCTGATGCGCCGCACCGAGGAGTTGGGGCCACTCGTCGACGCACTCGACTACGGTCCGGTGACCTTCCTGACCAACCTCGGCTTCGATCTGTACGAAGGCAAGGCGCTCGACACCGTCGCGTTGGCGGATATGAAGGTGGAGAACGCCTTCGACCTGGCCACCCTGACCTTGGATGTGACCAGCCTGCTGCTCACCGTCGCCAATCTGGCGGCCGGATGGACCGGCGTCAGCGACGCCGTCCTGACACCGCTGTCGATGGTGCAGACGCTAGCATTCGCGCCGACCACATACGGCGCACCGATTCTGAAGGGTGTCATGCAGTCGATGTGCGCGGTGTAGCCCGCAGGTGGGCAGCCCGAATCCCGCGGATGGGCGACGGCTCGGCCGTTGATACAGCATGTCCCGGTGTCGGCCCGGCAGTCGTATCGCAGCGCGATACGACTGCCGGGCCGGATCCGATCGAAACTCATTCGGGGAACCCGATATCCGATTCGACGGTGTCGCGGGCGGTGTACATGCGCCAATAGTGGTCGCCCAGTTCGTCATTGCTCATGCGGACGATCTCCACGCCCGCCGGGATGACTTCGGGGTGCTCGTCGACGATGCGCTCGGCCTTGCTGTTGCCGATCAAGACGCCGATATTGAGCAGGCCCACGTAGACGCCGGTGCCCTGGAGTTCGATGGCGAGTTGGCGGACGTAGTTGCGTTGGGCGCCGAGGGCGACACCGACGTTGGAAAGGTACGGGAGCGGGTTCTTATCGGAGACTCCGGAGGAGAACAGCAGCGCTCCTTCGCCGCGCTCGAGCATTGCGGGGGCAACGGCACGGGTCATCCAGATCGGTGAGTAGACCTTCACCTCCAGCGGGACCCGCAGGTTGTCGGCATCGACGTCCCGGGTCGATGGGATGCGGTCGGTCATATCCATGGCGGCACCGTGCATCGCGACGTCGATCCGGCCGAACTTGTTCGCGATGTCGTCGACCGCACTGCGCAGCTGCTTCTCGTCGGTGAGATCCGCGGGGAAGGCCGCAGCCTCGATGCCCTCGGCGGTCAAATCCTCGACGTGCTGGTGCGCCTTATCCGGATTCCGGCCGATGACCGCCACCCGGAACCCCTCTCGACCGAACCGCCGCCCGGTCCCCATGCCGAGTCCGGGCCCGAATCCGAATATCGCGATCGTCTTGGTCATACTTCCTCGCTAAGTTGAGCAGTGGTTCAAGTTAGCTTCGACGGTAGCATTAACTTGAACCCATGCTCAAGATAAATCCGTACTCGGATTTGTAGGATCGGCGAATGCCCGTGGACAAGCCGTTACGCAGCGACGCCCAACGCAACCGGGACGCGCTCGTATCAGCCGCCCGCGAGGTCTTCGAGGAACGCGGCCTCGATGCACCGCTCAAGGAAATCGCCGCCCGCGCCGGGGTCGCGATCGGCACGCTCTACAACCGCTTTCCCACCCGCGACGATCTCATCGCCGCCGCCGTCGAGGACCGCATCGAATCCGGTGCCCGCATCGCCCGGGAAGCACTCGAAATCCAGGACCCCTGGGACTCTTTCGTCTATCTGGTCGAAAAGGTCTGCGAACTCCAGGCGGCCGACCGCCTGCTCAGCGACCTCGCGCTACGCGGCGCCCCGAGCCCCGCCATTGCCCGCGCCCAGGAATACGGCCACGGCCTGATGCGCCGAATCGTCACCCGCGCACAGGAATCCGGCGCCCTGCGCCCCGACTGGGTCCTGGAAGACATCGCCTTCATCACCTGGTCGCATACCCGCATCATCGAAGCCACCGCCAGCATCGCCCCCGAAGCCTGGCGCCGCCACCTCGCATTACTCCTCGACGGCCTCCGCGCCAGCGCCGCCCACCCGCTCCCCGTACCCCCCATCACCGAAGACCAACTGATGCAAGCGCTTCGGGGCTAGCCGATAGCCGCACCCGGCCCGCAAACAGTTGCGGCCTCGTCATCAGTTGCGGCCGTATACGGCGTGCATCTTCGGTAGGGCGCGCAACTGGCTTCAGAGCGACTGGACCGGCCGCCTAGCGAGGCCCGGGGACCTGCGGCGAGGTCACTGGTACGGATAGGGCGGCTGACCGACAGGAGGCTGCTGCGGATAGTGCCCGGGCTGAAAGCCGGGCTGCTGATAGGGATCCGGTACCGGCTGTCCATATGCATGCCCGAAGGGCGCAGGCTGCACATAAGGCGCGGCATACGGTTGGACCGGCTGACCGTAGGGGTGGTGCATGCGGGCCGCGGCTATCCAGCGGCCGGTGGAACTGACGGAAGCGCAGATGAGGATGGTCAGCGGGATGACGCCCACGATGACACTGACGAGAGTGCCGGTGACAATGCCCAGGGCGGAGCCGATCAGGCTGAGCGAGGACATGATGATCAGAATTACCCGGCCCGCCGTTCTCCGCCGGAACAGGAGCGCCGCACCGAGCAGCCAGAGAAATGCGATGAGTCCGCCGAGTGCGATCAGGGCGTAGACGTAGCCGGGCACCGGCGGTGCGGCCGGAGCGTGGCTGCCGTAGTCGTGCGACTTGTTGCTCTCATCGATCGCGACGAACAATCCGATGACCACGCCGCCGAGTCCGAGCAGACCGACGATCACCGCGATGACCGCGGCAGTGATCGCGGTGCCACCACTCGCTCGCTGCTGATAGCCGTATGCGGGTTGCGGATAGCCATAGCCCGGGTGGCCATACGGGTAACCCATCGAGATCTCCCTCCCACTTCGATCGCGAAACTGTACCGCGCCATGGCGGTTTCGCTCGATGCGAGCGCGATCAGTAGGTCAGGACAGGGTGGGGCGGACGGGTGCGGCGGGCGGCGGTCCAGCGGGCGGCGTATCCATTGGCGGCCAAGAGGAGAACGAGCAGTGGTAGGGCGAGCCCTATTGCGCCGCGGAGCAGGTTTTCCTGGATCAGGGCGCTCATCTGGCCGACGAGGCCGAACAGCGGTGGCACCCAGGCGGGATGGTCGGCGGTGGACCACCAGAAGATGCCGAGGCCGAATTCGTAGTTGGTGAGCGAAAAGGCCAGTCCGACAATGCCGATGGCGATCGAGACGCCCGACGCGACGATCAGCGTGTATCGACCGGTCTCGTCCTGACGCCAGAGCTGGACGCCGCCGAAGATCAGGGCGAAGGCCATCAGTGCCGCGCCGAGTGTGGTGAAGATGACGAGGGAGTTGTCGAAGCGGCCGCGATCGCCGATGAAGTCGTTCAGCAACGCGGTACCACCGATCAGCTCGGTCAGTCCGCCGAGCACCGCCAGCACCGCGGCGGTCTGCGCGACCGCACCACTCGGGGCCCGATCCCCACTCTTGTACAGCATCGTCGACGCTCCTCCCCGCTCGTTGCGGACCACCCGATCCTACGGCTGCCGCGCTCGGCTCAGTAGCGTCGCGATCCCGGCCGGTCTACGGCGGCCGCGATCGGCCCCGGTTCGGCTGCTCGTCGAGACATCGCCGGTGAGCCCACCCGGCCTGGGCCCGCGTCCCGACTGCGCGGAACCGAATCGCTGCGGGAGATATCGCAAAGCGGGGCGTCCGCACGCAAATGCGGACGCCCCGCTACTCGATCCCCCAGAGCACGCGAGCTTTCGGACTACCGGAGGTTGGCCTCGGCGTACGCCTTCATCGCGTCGCGCACGAATTCGGTTGTCCCTTCACCGTGTACGTCGTAGTTGGCCGCGAATCGCGGGTCGGCGACGTACATTTCGCCGAGTCCGGTGAAGTGCTCGAAGGACGGGCGGCGCTGGGAACCGCCGCTCACCCAGTCGTAGTGCCGCGCGACAATGGCCTGGACCTCGTCGCTATCGGGGGCGAGACCGGCCGCGTGCGCCCGGCCGTAGTCGGCGGCGATATCCAGGTGGGCCTGGAAGTGCGCCTTCTTATCCGCCTCGCTGAGCGAACGCCACCAGCGGTCGCTGCGCTCATAGGCGTCCTTGCCCCAGCGTTCGATCACCTCATCCTTGTACCGAGTGTGGTCGAAACCGTCGAAAACCTCTGCTGCCATGAGTTGTTCACCTCGTTCCGTCTTGTGCAGCGTGTTGGTCACCGACTCGATCTGGCGCCGGATCCGATCCTGTTCGTGCCGCAGCAGTTCCAGGTGCGTGCGCAGCGCGGCGGCGGTGTCCTGTTCGCCCGCGAGAACTTCGGCGATGACCGGAAGGCCGAGGCCGAGTTCGCGCAGTAGCAGGATGCGTTGCAGCCGAACCAGGGAGTCCTGGTCGTAGAAGCGGTAGCCGTTGGCGCCGATCCGGCTCGGCGGCAGCAGCCCGAGCTGGCCGTAGTGGCGCAGTGCGCGGCTGGTGGTACCGGCCGCCTTGGCCAGATCCTGGATGGACCATTCGGTGCCCGATTTCATCACCTGTTCTCCCTTCTTTCTCGTCGGTACAATCAGCTTGCAAGTTGACGTTACGTCAAGGTCAACCCATTTCGACCTGGACTTTCTAACGGACTCTCACCGACGCGCGACGCTCGGTCACCGCGGGCGCCACCCGTGGCTTGGCGACAACCTGGCCGAGCAGGGTGCCGCCGAGGGCGATGACGAGTCCGAGCACCTGCAGCGGGCTCAGCGCCTGGCCCAGTGCGATCCACCCGATCAGCGCCGCCGAGACCGGGCTGAGCAGTCCGAGGAACGCGACCGAGGTGGCGGGCGCCCGGGAGATGCCGCGGAACCAGAGGAAGTACGCCAGCGCCGTGCCGATCACGCCGAGGTACAGGTAGCCGCCGATGGCCGAACCGTCGAGCGCGGGCGGCGCACCCTCGATCAGGAAGGCGAGCGGTGCGATGAACAGGCCGCCCGCGGTGAGCTGCCATCCGGTGATCGCGAGCGGTCCGACGCCTTCGGGCCGACCCCAACGCTGGGTGAGCACGGTGCCCATCGCCATGGACGCCGCGCCCGCGAGTCCGGCGATGACGCCAACGGTGTCGAGTTGGGCATTGGCCCGCAGCACGACGAGCGCGACACCGAAGACACCGATCAGACCGGCGATCACCTTGCGCCCATTGGGCTTTTCGGCGAGTACGACGGTCGCGAAGGCCAGCGAGAACATCGGGGCGACCGCGCCGAGTACTCCGGCCACACCGCCGGGCAGCCGGTACGCGGCCAAGAACAGCAGCGGGAAGAACGCGCCGATATTGAGGACGCCGAGTGCGGCGGCGCGCCCGATCCAGATGCCGCGCGGCAGGACGCGGGTGATGGCGAGCAGCGCGAGCCCGGCGGGCAGTGCGCGCATCAGCGCGGTGAAGAGCGGACGGTCCGGTGGCAGGAATTCGGTGGTGACGGCGTAGGTGGAGCCCCAGGTGATCGGGGCGAGTGCGGCGAGCGCCAGGGTGCCCGCGTACGAGCTACGCGCGGCGGTGGTTGTTGTCATGTCGGTCGCTCCTCATTGATAATCTCAACGTTGAAATATCTACTCGATGCGATAGCTCGACGTCAAGTAGATGAATGTTGAGATAATCACTATCGAGAGGAATGCCGTGGCCGATGCGATCGATCTGTTCACCGCGCACTGGAACCGGGAACGGCCGGACGTCGACGTATCACCGATGGCGGTGATCGGGCGCATCCAGCGACTGTCCCGACTGCTGGAACAGGAGCTGAAGAAGTTCTTCGCCGGACACGGACTCGAGTTCTGGGAGTTCGACATGCTCGCGACGCTGCGGCGCTCCGGCGGCGCGAAGGGACTCACCGCGGGCGCGCTGAACCAGGTCGCCATGCTCACCTCGGGCGCCATCACCAATCGCATAGACCGACTGGCCGCCAAGGGCCTGGTCGAGCGCATCCCATGCGCGGAGGACCGCAGAGCGATCCTCGTCCAGCTCACCCCGACCGGCCGGACCCTGATCGACGAACTGCTGCCCCTGCACATGGCAAACGAACAGCGCCTACTCGCCGTCCTCGATCAACAAAGCCGAGGCCAGCTGGCAGACCAACTCCGCACCCTGGCCGAATCACTCGGCGACATCCCCACATCCTGACCCGGCAAGCAACCGAACCAGGGCCTACCCCGCGACCCCCTTCCACAGTTCCTCGCTCGTCGGCGCAACAGAGACAGCCGGTGGCGGGGTCGACGCGGTCCTCGGTGCGACGGTATTCCCGGGCGCAACCGTGGTATACGGCGCAACATCACTGCCCAGCACTACGAAACCCCCTGGCGCTGTAGCACTCTCGAGTCCGCGGCACCTCCGGGCACCGCTCCGTCGGGCGAGGCACTGCCGCCGGGCAGCGCGGCACTCTGTTGTCCGAGCACACCGCCGAGCACTCCCCCCTCGGGCGAGACACTGCCGCCGGGCAGCGCGGCACCCTGCGGTCCCAGCACACCCGCGGGCACCGGACTTTCAGAGCCGAGGACACCTCCGGGCATCGCCCCATCGGGCAAGGCACTGTCGCCGGGCGGCACCGCACCCTGCGGTGCCAGCACACCCGCGGGCACCGGACTTTCAGAGCCGAGGACACCTCCGGGCATCGCCCCATCGGGCAAGGCACTGTCGCCGGGCGGCGGCACCGCACCCTGCGGTGCCAGCACACCTGCGGGCACCGGACTTTCGGGACCAAGGACACCTCCAGGCATCGCCCCATCGGGCAAGGCACTGTCGCCGGGCAACACGGCACCCTGCGGTGCCAGCACACCTGCGGGCACCGGACTTTCGGGGCCAAAGGCGCCTCCCGGCATCGCCCCGGGCGAGACACTACTGCCGGGCGGCGCGACACCCTGCGGTCCCAGCACACCCGCGGGCACCGGACTTTCGGGACCGAGGACACCTCCGGGCATCGCCCTCTCAGGCGAGACACTACCGCCGGGCAACGCGGCACCCTGCGATCCGAGCACACCTGCGGGCACCGGACTTTCAGAGCCGAGGACACCTCCGGGCATCGCCCCGGGCGAGACACTGCCGCCAGGAAGCGGTGCGGTCCCGGGTGCGCCGTTGGTGCTCGGTCGCACTGCACTTCCCTGGGGCACCGTGCCCGCGGGCGGCACCTTGCCGCCCGGCTTACCCTCGTGGTTTGTGGTCCCGTGGGGATCCGGCATCAGTTGCATGAGGGTGGTGAAGTCGACGACCCTGGCGCCGAGTGTGGGGGTCGCGATGATGACGCCGTTGGCGAAAAGGCGGTAGGTGCCAACGTTTTCGGAGAGGGCCATCTCGGGGCCGAGGGGTTGGCCCAGCGCGCTGTTCGCGCCGCCGATCCGGCGGTATTCGGCGTCGATCGGCGATTCGACTACGAGGGTCTGCTTGCGCGGGTCGATGGGCGGTATGGCCGCGCCGACCACCGGGGTGCCGAGTTCGGCCGGTGTGGGGCCGACATCGAAGGCGTAGATATCGGCGGGTTCCCCGCCGTCGGGGGCGGCGGAGTACTCCGCACGCAGAATTCGCCCGTCCCGTAGCAGCACCGTTCCCGCGGTCGCCGCGATGGCCTGGGTCGCGCGCGGATCCTCCTTTGCGGTACCCGGATAGACCTGGCAGTCGGTGGTGTCGCAGGTCTGCGCATAGGGGTAGCGGTGTTCGGCGAGCGCGTACGAGCGCGCCGCGATCGCCTGTGCGCGAAGGCCTTCCGTCGCACCTTTATCCGCCCAATTGGCCTGCACCTCGGCCGGGACGAGGCCCACCAGATAGTCCTCGATATCGACGCGATTCACCGTGCGTGCCTCGCCGTTGTCCATCGCAACGCCGAGCGAGCCGCGATAGGCCGAACCGCCGCACAGGGTCAGATGTTCGGCGGCGGGACGGTTGGGCCGCGGGTTGAGCGGGTAGATCCACGGATCGGCGACCGTCCTTTGCCACAGCACGCCACCGTCACAGCCCATCGTGACCACCACATTCGCGCCGCCGTCGGGTAGCGCGGTGAGGTGGGCGACCTGACCGGGCGAGAGCAATTGGCCAGCGACCCGCAGCCCGGCGTCAGCGTAGGCGTCAAGTGAGGAATCGTCCTGTTCCACTAGTCGCACCCCGACGGTGGTTGCTGGAATCTTGCCCAGCGTCGCGCCCGGGTAGTAATGATCGAGAATGCGCTCGGCGGCCCAGCCCTCCCGTGCGCTGTCGAACGCGCCGACCTGACTCATCCCGCGCCCGTGACCCGGTCCGGCGAGCGGCCGATACGACGGCGTGTCGGTCGGCCAGACCCAGCACGCGATCACAGTTGCGGCCAGCACGGCCGCACCGCCCGTGAACAGCGCCGGACGGATGGATATCGGGGTTCGCGGTATCCATCTACGGCCAATTCGCCTACGTGCCACTGTCGTTTTCATCCGCATTTTCCGCTCCCCCGCGGTCGCCCATATCGCTGCTGTTCGCGTCGCATCCGTTCACTCCCACGGTTTTTCGGGACCTGATCGGTTCGATACCGCCCGGCATGTCGTGCCATCCGCTGGCAATCCGAGAGCTACATTCGAGCAATCGTATAATCCTCAACCAGAGGTTTAGATTTGTGACAGTTGTGAACTAGTGTGGTCGTTGAGGCATCAGGAAGCAACCCTGACATTCGTGCAGATGATCGCTCGGTTCGACCTGAATGGAGACGCTCGTGCCGTACCGCAAACCGAAACGTTCCTACGTGCTCCCGGTTGTCACCACTGTTGCGGTAGCGGCCCCGCTCGCGACTTTCACGCTGGGCGACTCGACCGATTACCGTTCGACCACCAGCAGCGAGCTCGCCGCAATACCCGCACAGATGGCCGAAGTGGTCCTCACCACGGTGCCCGACATCACCCTTCCGCTACGCGAACTCACCGGTCTCGACCTACCTGATCTGCATCTTTCGGATCTCCGCATGCTGCCGCTTCCGGATTCCGTCCCGATTCCGCAGGACCTGCCGCTGCCGCCCGGCATACAGCTACCGAAGGAAATCCCGATCCCCAAGCTTCTCGGACAGGGCGCCCCGGGCCAGTCGGTTCCGGGCCAGTCCCTTCCGGGCCAGCCAGTTCCCGGCCAGTCGGTTCCGGGCCAGTCGGTTCCAGGCCAGTCGGTTCCAGGCCAATGGGTTCCAGGCCAGTCCCTTCCGAGCCAAACCTTCCCCGGCCAAGCGACTCCGGGGCAATCCACCACTGGCCAGGCCATTCCCGGCCAAACCGCGCCGGGCCAGAGCCCCCACACAGGTCAGGGCACCACCCCCGGACAGAACACCACCCCCGGCCAATCCCATCCAGCCCAATCGGTTCCAGGCCAATCCCATCCGGGGCAATCGCTTCCAGGCCGATCAGTTCCAGGCCAATTGACTCCCGATCAAACCTTCCCTGGCCAAGCGACTCCGGGGCAATCCACTCCTGGCCAGGCCATTCCCGGCCAAACCGCGCCGAGCCAGAGCCCCAACACAGGTCAGGGCACTACCCCCGGACAAACCCTTCCAGGCCAATCGGTTCTTCCGGGCGATTTGGCTCCCGGTCAAACCTTCCCCGGCCAAACGACTCCGGGGCAATCCACTCCTGGCCAGACCACCCCCGGCCAAACCGCGCCAGGCCAAAGCCCCCAAACAAGTCAGGGCACCACCCCCGGCCAAACCGCGCCTGGCCAAAGCCCCGACTCAGGTCATGGCACCACTTCTGGCCAGGGCACTACCTCCGGCCAATCGGCGCCAGGCCAGAACCCACAAACAGGCCAGGGCACTACCCTCGAACAGGACACCATCCCCAGCCAAACCACTCCCGCTCAGCCCGGCCAACGTCATCTCTCGGCCGCCACTTTCATCGCCGACCCCGGCCAGCTGGAATCCGGAATCACCCCGGACACACCCGCACTGGCACCCGGGGCCGTCCCGCCGGAGCTGCTCAGCCAGGTCGGTGCGCAGGTCAAGGAAGTCAGTCAGGATACACCGTTCAGCGTCGTCGCATTGACCGCGCATGATCTGGCGAACGCCAAGGCGATGGTTCGGGCCCGGCAGCCCGATGACACCTGGGGTCCCTGGTACGACACCGAAGCCGTCGATACTCGCCGCAACGATCGGGCGGCGGCGGGCGGCACCACCGGCACCGAACCGATCTACGTGGGCAATACCAAGTCGGTGCAGATCCTGGTGACGCGCAAGCCGACCCCGGCCACCTCGGCATATCCGCCGATCGCGGGCGATGCGGAGGGCGCCGTGCCGATGCGGCGCACCCAGGCCGCCCCCCGCTCGGACGATCCGGCCCAGACCGCTGACGCACTGACGGCCGTGCTGATCGATCCTGGCCGTGCGGCCATCGACGGCACGCTCACCGATGTCGCGGCGGCGCTGCCCAGCGGCGGGCCCAATGTCATCACCCGATCCCAGTGGGGCGCCGACGAATCCATTCGCTGCGAAGACCCCACCTACGACGACCAGGTCGGCGGCATCACGGTGCACCACACCGCGGGCCGCAACGACTACACCAAGGCCGAATCCGCGGGCATCGTCCGCGCGATCTACACGTATCACGCAAAGACGCTGGGCTGGTGCGATATCGGCTACAACGCGCTGGTCGACAAGTACGGCCAGATCTTCGAGGGCCGCTTCGGCGGACTGGACCGTCCGGTGCAGGGCGCGCACGCGGGCGGGTTCAACGAGAACACCTCGGGTGTGGCATTGATGGGCAACTACGAGTCCGAGGAGCCCTCGGCGGAGGCGCTCGACGCGGTCGGCCGGTTCATCGGCTGGCGGTCCAAGATCGCGGGCCTCGACCCCAAGGGCTACACCACGATGTACTCCGAAGGCACCGAATTCACCTTCTATCCGGAGGGCGAGGCGGTCCAGTTGCCGATCGTGTTCGCGCACCGCGACGTCGGCAATACCAGCTGCCCCGGTGACGCGGCCTATGCCGATATGGATCGCATCCGCGATATCGCCGCGGGTATCGCCGCCGGCACGTCGAGCAAACCGCAACGACAGGTGCAGGCACCCCAGCAGCAGGCGCAGGCACCGCAGTCGCAGACCGCCCCGCGCCCCCAGCTGGATATCGCGACGCTGGCCGCACTGACCGCGAAACTGCTCGGCCTGGTGAATCAGAACCCGATCGCCAAACATTGGGCCGATAAGGGCGGTCCGGACGGCCCGCTCGGCGCGGCCGCATCGGAGCCGCTGCCCGCCGCGCAGGGCCAGCAGTACGCGAAATTCGTCAACGGGTACGTCTACACCAACGCGAATGGCCAGGTGTACGAGGTGATGGGCGCGATCCTGGACCGCTTCCTCGCCCTCGGCGCCGACGCTGGCGTCCTCGGCCTCCCGCTGAGCAATACCTACCCGGTGCCGAACGGACTGCGCACCGACTTCCAGTACGGCTCACTGGTTCTCAACGAGCTGACCGGCATCATCACCACCGTCTGGAAGGCCTACAACGAAACCAACCAACAGCAGATCAACCGCAGTCCGATCGGTCAGGCCAGCGCACCGGCCGGCTGACCGACGCACCCACGCCGAGCCCAGCTGCGACGATCGCGTCGACCAGTTGGGCTCGGCGCATTTCTGCGCCTGAAACCCACTGGGCCGCTTCGATATCCGCGATCAGTCGGCCGAACTCCGCTCCAGTTCATTGGGATTCGGTCAGCTCAGACCCACCAGCGCTCGAGTACTTGCGCGACACCGTCTTCGGAATTCGCGCCGGTGACTTCATTTGCGGCGGCGAGCGCTTCCGGGTGCGCGTTGGCCATCGCGACGCCGTGGCCGACCATGGTCAGCATCGGAACGTCATTGGGCATATCGCCGAACGCGATGATGGCCGAATGTTCCACACCGAGGCGCTGGGCCACTATCGCCAGGCCGGAGGCCTTGGTGACGCCGGGGGCGGACAGTTCGATCAGGCCGTGGTCGGTCGAGTAGGTGATATCGGCGCGGTCGCCGATCAGCGGTGCGAGGACCGCACGCATATCGGCGCTGCGGGTGCCGCGTAGTCGCACCAGCATCTTGATCGCGGGCGCATCGATGACTTCCATGCGCGAGACCTCGGTGTCATCCGGATTCAGCCATGCGTGCTCGTATTCCGGCGAGCTGACGAATTGCGGCGTCACCGCATCGTGGGCGCTGGCGCCGACGCGTTCGGCGGCGAGGCCACAGCCGGGCAGCGCGCGTTCGGCCAGGTCGGCGATCCAGGACAGTGTCTCCACATCGAGCGTGCGACTGGCGAGCACCCGATCGGCGGCGCTGTCGTAGATCACCGCACCATTGCCGCAGACACACAGCGGCGCGTAGCCGAGTCCTTCGACCACCGGATCGATCCAGCGTGGTGGCCTGCCGGTGGCAAGGACGAATGGCACACCGTCGGTGATCAGGGCGGCCACCGCCGCCTTGGTTCGCGCGGTAACCCGCTCGTCGTGATCGATGAGGGTGCCGTCCACATCGGTGGCAACCATCTTCGGCTTGGGCAGGTGCAGGCGCGTCACCTATTCCATCCTGCCGGAAGACCATCTCGGCGAGGTCGCGGCTATCACCGCGGCCTCGATCTGCGCCACGACGATCGGCGCGAACAGTTGGCGGCTGTCACTCGGAACTCGGTCGCCGCCACACGGAGTCGTCGGCCTGCACTGTCGGGTCGGGCTGCGGTCTGGCCTGGTCAGGCTGCGGTTTCGCCGGATCGGGCCGCGGATGTTCAGGGGCTGCCGCGGGATTCGCCGACCTGCCCGGGGGTCCGCCCGCCGGGGATGGAGCCTGGGGCCCCGCTTGACCCGGCGGCGGATATGCAGATGCTTCCGACGGATTCGCCGACCTGCCCGTGGGCGTACCCGCCGAAGACGCAACCTGCGACCCGGCCTGACCAGGCGGCGGATATGAAGGAGCCGACGGAGGATTCACCGACCCGTCCGAGGGCATGCCCGCCGGAGACGCAACCTGCGACCCAGCCTGACCAGGCGGCGGATATGAAGGAGCCGACGGAGGATTCGCCGACCCGTCCGAGGGCGTGGCCGCCGGAGATGCCCAATCGGTTCCCGAATTGACGGAACCCGCCTGGGGATACGGTCCACCCGGGCCGTACTGCGGATAGCCGGGCGGGGGCGAGTAGGGCGTCGCGCCCGATCCGAACGAATACGCCGCTGGTCCGGGCGGAGGTGCGGCGGGTCCGTACGGATACCCCGCCACCGGCGGTGCGTAGGCGCTCGCCGGGTCGTAGTTCAACCAGCGCGTCGTCGGGGCGATGAGGGCGAGGACCGCGGTGGCGATCGGGAAGACCAACCCGATCAGACCGCCGACGCCGCCGCTGATCGCTGCCGCGCCACCGCCCGAGGTGGTGTAGCGCAGCGTCACCGTGTACTCCGCGATTCCGGCGATCACGACCACCGCACACCCCGCGACGACCAGCACCCGGCCGAGTGGCTTCCTGGTGAACATCATGACCGCGCCGACGCCGAGCAAGATCGCCGATATCAGCGCAATAACGCCTGTCACCAGTGCATATGTGGTGAACCAATGCTGCGCGAACAGGCCGGTCGAGTCATAGTCGGCAAGATCGGTCCCGAGGTCCGTGACCCCCAGCACGATATTCATACCGCCGCCGAGCAATTGGCCCGCACTGCCGATACTCGCCAGCACCCCGGCGCTGATCGCGGTGCCGCCGCCGGGCACGGGCGCCGGAGCCGGTGGATAAGGCTCATATTGCGGATAACTCATTACGGTCCCCCTTAGAGCACCGAGAAAAGCCTGGACGCACCTGCGACGACAGAATAAGGGACATGCCGATCTCACACGTGTCACGCACGGTCGCACCCACGTCCTTATGATCAGGGACTAATACTCGATGCTGGCCCGACCAGCCGTAGGACCAGAGGACTGATGACCGGCTTCCTGCTACGACGCGCGTTCAATTATGTCGTGCTGTTGCTGCTGGCTTCGTTCCTGACGTTCAGTCTGGCGTCGCTGACGTTCACGCCGCTGGACAGTCTCGAACAGCGCAATCCACGTCCGCCGCAGGCGGTGATCGATGCCAAGGCCGAACAGCTGCATCTCAACGAGCCGATCCCACAGCGCTATATCAGCTGGCTGAAGGGCATCCCGAAGGGTGACTTCGGCGAGACGCTGGCCGGACAGCCGGTCAGCGAGGAACTGCCGCGACGGGTGCTGGTGAGTCTGCGGCTGCTGATCATCGGTTCGATCGTGGGCACGGTGCTCGGGGTGTTGATCGGTGCGGCCGGGGCGATCCGGCAATACAAATTCAGTGACTACTTCACTACGGTCGTCTCGCTGCTGGTGCTGAGCACGCCGGTGTTCCTGCTCGCCACCCTGTTGAAATACGGTGCGCTGGAAGTGAATACGCTGACCGGATCGCAGATCTTCCTCTATACCGGTGAGACCTCGGCGAACAAGATCAACGGCTTCTTCCCGCAATTGCTCGACCGCCTCCAGCATCTGGTGCTGCCGACCGCCGGTCTGGCCCTCGGCGCGATGGCCGGTTACAGCCGCTATCAGCGCAATGCCATGCTCGACGTATTGCAGAGCGATTTCATCCGCACCGCCCGCGCCAAGGGTCTGACCCGGAATAAGGCCCTGTACAAGCATGGTCTGCGCACCGCGCTGATCCCGATGGCGACACTGTTCGCCTACAGCCTCGGCGGTCTGATCACTGGCGCGACATTCACCGAGAAGATCTTCGGCTGGCACGGCGTCGGGGAATGGCTGGTCAACTCCATCAATGCCCAGGACCTCTACGTTGTCGTCACGGTGACGGCATTCGCCGGTCTGGTGGTGCTGGTATCGGGCCTGCTGTCCGATGTGGTGTACGCGATTCTCGACCCCAGGGTGCGTGTGTCGTGAGTGAGCGCAGCGAACGAACCATCAACACAGCACCGTCGGGCGCGACGGAGCCGAGCGCTAGCGAGGCGCAGTCGTGACCGAAGCCGAGATCATCGTCCAAGGGGCGCCGGAGGCCGCCGCCACCGGTCGACGCAAACTCGTCCTGCGCCGCTTCCTGCGCAATAAGGCCGCCGTCGCCGGTGTGATCGTGCTGCTGATCCTGGTGCTGGTCGCCTATGTGCTGCCCTACTTCTGGACCTGGGACTATCAGGAACTCGATGGCACGGCGCTGCGCAAACCGCCGAGCGCGAAACATCCCTTCGGCACCGACGCCATCGGCCACGACGTACTCGCGCAGACCCTGCGCGGGATGCAGAAGTCGCTGATCATCGGCTTCTGCGTCGCCATTATCAGCACCACCATCGCGGCGCTGACCGGTTCGATCGCCGGGCTCATCGGTGGTTTCACCGACCGGGCCATCATGTGGCTGGTCGACCTGCTGCTGGTGGTGCCGAGCTTCATCATCGTCGCGCTGTTCGCACCGAAGACGAAGGGCAGCGGCTCGATCCTGCTGCTGATCCTGCTGCTGAGTGTGTTCGGTTGGATGATCAGCGCGCGCATCGTGCGCGGTCTGACGATGAGTCTGCGCGAACGCGAATTCGTCAAGGCCGCACGGTATATGGGCGCGCCGACCAGGACGGTGATCCTGAGCCATATCCTGCCGAATATCGCCTCGATCCTGATCATCGACACCACGCTGTCGGTGGGTGCGTCGATCATGGCCGAAACCGGTTTGAGCTACCTCGGATTCGGCGTGCAGTCGCCGGATGTTTCGCTCGGCACGCTCATCGCGTCGGGCACCGCATCGGCACTCACCTTCCCCTGGCTGTTCATGTTCGCCGGTGGACTGCTGATCGTCATCGTGCTTTCGGCGAATCTGGTCGGTGACGGATTGCGTGACGCGTTCGATCCCAGCGCGAAACGGGCTCGTTCGCGGAAGAAGGCCGCATCGGAAAAGAAGGTCGGGGCATGACGGGCGATAAGGCCGCCATCGAAAAGAACTCCACCGCACCGCTGTTGGAGGTCACCGATCTGCGGGTCTCCTTCCCCAGTGAGGAGGGCCGCATCGACGCGGTGCGCGGGGTGAACTACACCGTCTCCGATGGTGAAGTGCTCGCCATTGTCGGCGAATCCGGTTCGGGTAAATCGGTTTCCTCGCTCGCGGTGATCGGACTGCTGCCGGAGCAGGCGCGGATCAATGGCTCCATCCGGTTGCGCGGACGCGAACTGCTCGGACTCGGCGATCGCCAATTGTCCAAGCTGCGTGGACGTTCCATCAGCATGGTGTTCCAGGACCCGCTCTCGGCGCTGACCCCGGTCTACCGGGTCGGCGATCAGGTCGCCGAAGCCCTACTCGCGCATACCGATATGACCAGCCGCGAGGCGTCGGCGCGGGCGGTGGAGCTGCTGGATCTGGTGGGAATTCCCGATCCCGCGGTGCGCGCCAAGGCATTTCCGCACGAATTCTCCGGCGGTATGCGCCAGCGGGTGGTCATCGCGATGGCCATCGCGAACGATCCGGCACTGATCATCTGTGATGAACCGACCACCGCACTCGATGTGACGGTGCAGAAGCAGATCCTGAATCTGCTGCGCAAGGCGCGCGATATCACCGGCGCGGGCGTCGTCATGATCACCCACGATATGGGTATCGCGGCCACCCTCGCCGACCGCGTCGCGGTGATGTACGCCGGAAAGATCGTCGAAACTGCGCCAGCGGCAGAGCTTTTCGCCGCACCGCGGATGCCGTACACGGTCGGCCTGCTCGGCTCCATTCCGCGCATGGACGGACCCGCGCGCAGCCCGCTGATCCCGATCGTCGGTGCGCCACCGGCCATGCACGCGCTGCCGCCGGGTTGCTCCTTCGCACCGCGCTGCCCGATCGCGATCGATGACTGCCGCGCCGCCGAGCCGCCACTGGAGAAGACCGGCCTCGGCCATTCGGCCGCCTGCATCCGCACCGCGGAGGTCACCTCCGCCGATCTGTTCGCGGCCTACCGCCAGGAGATCGCGGAGCCGAGCGCGGAGGCAGAGACCGATGAGCGGGTGGTGCTGCGGGTTTCGGACCTGGTCAAGACCTATCCGATCACCTCCGGCGTGGTGTTCAAGCGCCGCAAGGGCGAGGTCCGCGCGGTCGACGGCATCAGCTTCGAGGTACACGCCGGACGGACATTGGCGCTGGTCGGCGAATCGGGTTCCGGGAAATCCACCACGCTCACCCAGATTCTGGACCTGGTGAAGCCGCAAGCGGGCAGCATCGAGATCATGGGCAGCGATATCGCGACCCTGACCAAGGCGCGCAAACGCGAGATCCGCCGGAAGATGCAGATCGTCTTCCAAGATCCGACGGCCGCGCTGGATCCGCGGTTGCCGATCTTCGATGTGCTCGCCGAACCGATGCGCATCGACGGCCGCCCGCGCGCCGAAATCGCCAAGCGGGTACCGGCACTGCTCGAACAGGTCGGTCTGCGGCCCGAGCACGCCGATCGCTATCCCGCCGATTTCTCCGGCGGCCAGAAACAGCGCATCAGCATCGCCCGCGCGCTGGCCCTGGATCCGGAGATTCTGGTACTCGACGAACCGGTGTCGTCGCTGGACGTGTCGATCCAGGCGGGTGTGCTGAATCTGCTGCGCAACCTGCAGACCGAACACGGTCTGTCCTACCTGTTCGTCTCGCACGACCTTTCGGTGGTCCGCAATCTGGCCCACGATATCGCGGTGATGTATCGCGGGAAGATCGTCGAGGCCGGGCCCGCCGAACAGATCTTCGACCATCCGAGCAACGAGTACACCCGGGCGTTGATCGATGCGGTCCCGGTGCCGATCGTCAGCCGATAGAGGGAGAGCGCGATGCCATCGAGAACCCGAGCCAGCCGGATGCGGTGGGCGGTACCGGTGGTCGCGCTCGGCCTGATCGTGGCGGGCTGTGGTTCGGGCGGCGATTCGACAACGGGGCTGTCGGACACGCTCGGCACCACCAATGACATCAATCCCAAGAGCGTCGACGAGGTGCGCGACGGTGGCAATCTGCGCCTCGCGACCACGTCGTACCCGGCCAACTGGAACACCCTGTCCAATGACGGGAACGACAGCGAGATAGCCGATATCGAACGACCGATGATGCCGCGATCGTTCGACACCAACGCCGCTGGCGAATTGTCGATCAATCGGGACTATTTCACCGATATCGCGCTGACCGGCACCGACCCACAGCAGGTCACCTACACGATCAACCCGAAGGCGGTCTGGTCCGACGGTAATCCGATCACCTGGGAAGACATCAAATCCGTGGCGAACGCACTCAGCGGCCGCGATAAGCGCTTCCTGATCGCCATTACCAACGGCTTCGAATTCGTGGACAAGGTGGAGCGCGGCGTCGACGACCGTCAGGCCGTGCTGACCTTCGGCCATCCCTACGCCGAATGGCGCGGTCAGTTCGCGGGCAATGCCTCGCTGTTCCCGAAATCCGTGACCGCCGACCCGGATTCGTTCAACAACAGCCTCGCCAATGCGATGGGGCCCAGTGCGGGACCGTTCCAGGTCGTGTCCACCGACCGCTCGCAGGGCCGAATCGTCTTGGGCCACAATCCGAAATGGTGGGGTGCCGAACCCAAACTCGACACCATCACCTACAGCGTGCTCGATCGCTCCGCCTGGACGACGGCGCTGCAGAACAACGAACTCGACCTGGTGCAGCTGGCCACCGTCGACGACGTCCAGACCGTACGCAATACCGGTGGCCTGGTAGTTCGGCGCGCGCCGGGTAATCGCTGGCGCCACATCACCTTCAATGGCGCACCGGGGTCCATCCTTTCCGATCCCAGGGTGCGCGTGGCCATTTCGAAGGCCATCGATCGGCAATCGATCGTCAACGCGATCCAGAACGGGCTCGTCGAGAATCCCAAGCCGCTGAATAATCACATCTTCCTGCAGGGACAGACGGGCTACCAGGACAACAGCCTCGGCTTCGACCCGACGGCGGCCGCCCGCGAACTCGACGCGGCGGGATGGAAACTCAACGGGAACGCGCGGGAGAAGGACGGACACAAGCTCGTCATCCGCGATGTCATGTACAACGACCCGACCTGGGTGCAGATCGCCCAGATCATTCAGCGCAACCTCGCCGACATCGGCGTGGGGCTGACCATCGACACCAAGCCCGGTGCCGGGTATTTCACCGATGTCATCCAGCCGGGTGATTTCGACGCCGCCCAGTTCGTCTGGGTGGGCGATGCGTTCGCGTTCAGCAGTATTCGACAGGCGTACTACTACGACCCGAACGACCTGCAGGGCAATTACGCCCGCGTGGGCTCACCGGAGCTCAATGCCCTGATAGATCGCGCCCTCTCGGAACTGGATCCGAAGAAGGCCATCGAACTGGCCAATGAGGTGGACCGCAAGGTCTTCGAGGAGGGCCATTCGCTGCCGCTCATGCAGAGCGACGGCAGCTTCGGCGTGCGCGCCGATCTCGCCAATATCGGTTCCCCCGGCCTCGCGTCCTACGACTACACCAAGATCGGATTCGTGAAATGACAACAGCACGTATCGCCCGGCAGCGCCGGGTAGGAATTCGGATCGTGGCACCCGCCGTCGCCATTGCGCTGATTCTGTCCGGGTGTGGAGCGGGCGAGGATGTGGCGGCGGGATCCAGCTCGATCGGCACGGCCAACGACATCAATCCGATGGATCCGAGCGAACTGCGCGACGGCGGTAATCTGCGGCTGGCGCTGACGAATTTCCCGGCGACCTTCAATGCATCGCATGTCGACTCCGACGGCGAGGTGTCCGATCTGGTCAGCTGGGCGCTGCCGGGATCGGTCAAATCCGATGCGGCGGGCGAGATCACCACCGACACCAACTATTTCACCGAGATCAAACTCACCAATACCAATCCGCAGACGATCGTCTACACCATCAATCCCAAAGCCGTTTGGACCGACGGGACGCCCATCACCTGGGAAGATCTGAAATCCCAGGCCGAAGCGCTCAGCGGGCGCAACCCGGCCTTCCAGGTGGCGGCAACGCAGGGCTACGCCCAGATCGGCACGATCGAGCGCGGCGTCGACGACCGGCAGGCGATCGTCACCATGGCCCAGCACTATGCGGAATGGCAGGGCATCTTCAGCACGTTGTACCCGAAGGCATCCACCGCGACGCCGCAGTCCTTCGACGAGGTCAACCGCAATGGGCTGCCGGTGTCGGCGGGTCCGTTCATGATCACTTCGATCGATAAGGCGCAGCAGCGCATCGTGCTGAGCCGCAATCCGAAGTGGTGGGGCGACACCCCGAAGTTGGATACCGTCACCTACAGCGTGCTCGACTACTCGGCCCGGCTGAACGCGCTGCAGAACAATGAACTGGATTCGGCGTCGGTATCGGGCATCGACGAGGTCAAGACCGCCTCGAACGCACCCGGCATCAAGGTGCGCCGCGCACCGGCGCCGCGGTTCTCGCATTTCACCTTCAATGGCGCACCCGGTTCGATCCTCGCGGATCCGAAACTGCGCGTCGCTATTGCGAAGGGTATCGACCGGCAGGCCATCGCGACCTCGGCCCAGCAGGGTGTGGTGGTCGATCCAAAACCGCTCAATAACCACATCTTCATGGTCGGGCAGAAGGGTTACCAGGACAATGCGGCCGCGGTAGCCTATAACCCCGAACAGGCCGCCAAGGAACTCGACGATCTCGGTTGGAAGCTCAACGGCGATGTCCGCGAGAAGGACGGCCGCAAGCTGGAGATCCGTGATGTGATGTACCAGCAGGAGAGCTGGGTGCAGATGGCCCAGATCGCGCAGCAGAACCTGGCGAAGATCGGCGTCAAGCTGGTCATCCAGACTTATCCGGGCAATGGGCTCTTCACCGATGTGGTCGATCCGGGCAACTTCGATATCGTCCAATTCACCTGGAGCGGCGGCATTCTCCCGCTGGGCGCGCTGCCGCAGATCTACGCCTTCGACCCGGCCAATACACTGAGCAATAAGGGCAAGATCGGGTCACCCGAGCTGAACGCCCTGATCGAGCGCACGATTGCCGAACTGGATCCGGACAAGGCCATCGAGCTGGCGAACGAATGCGACAAGATGATCTTCGAGGAAGGTTTCTCGCTGCCCATCGTGCAGTCCGCGGGCACCGTCGCGGTGCGTGATGGGCTGGCCAACTACGGTGCGTTCGGTCTGGCCTCGGCGGATTACACCAAGGTGGGTTTTACTAAATGAGATTCGCAATAACGATCGCCGTTCCCGTTATCGCGCTCGGCCTGATCGCGACGGGTTGCTCCGATAACAGCATCACTCCCGGCACGGTCGATATCGGCAGTACGAACGACATCAACCCGAAGGATCGCAGCGAGCTGCGCGACGGCGGGAATCTGCGCCTGGCCATCACCAACTTGCCGGAGAACTTCAACTTTCTGCATATCGACGGCACCACCGACACCACGTCCTCGGTGATCAGTCCGACGATGCCGTCCCCTTGGGTGAGCAATGCGGCGGGAGAACTCACCGTCGATCACAATTACTTCACCGACATCAAGCTGACGAATACCCGCCCCCAGCAGGTCACCTACACGATCAACCCGAAGGCCGTATGGTCCGATGGCAGCCCGATCACGTGGGAGGACCTGCGATCGGAGGCGGCTGCGCTGAGCACCAGGGACCCCGGCTTCCTCATCTCCTCACCCAGCGGCTTCGACCGGGTCGAGAAGGTCGAACGAGGCGAGGACGACCGGCAGGCGATCGTCACCTTCAATAAGCCGTATGCCGAGTGGCAGGGTCAATTCAGTCCGCTGTATCCGAAGTCCGTCACCGCCACCCCGGATGCGTTCAGCAACGCCGACCACGACACGCTCCCGGTCAGCTCGGGTCCGTTCATGCTCACCGGCATCGATCGCGCGCAGAACCGGATCACGCTGGGCCGCAATCCGAAATGGTGGGGCGATACCCCGAAGCTGGACACGATCACGCTCAGCGTGCTCGACAATTCCGCGGTGCTGCCCGGAATCCAGAACAACGAGATCGACTACGCCTATATGTCCGGCATCGAGAATGTGACCGGCGCGAGGAATTCGAAGAATGTGGTGGTGCGGCGCACGCCCGAGCCCAGTTGGTCGCATCTGACCTTCAATGGTGGCAAGGGCGCCCTGCTAGAGGATCCGCAACTGCGCATTGCCATTTCGAAGGCAATCGATCGGCAGGCCCTGGTGACCGCCGCCCAGAACGGTGTCGTCGATAATCCGACGCCACTGAACAACCACATCTACATGAAGGGCCAGAAGGGCTACCAGGACAATTCGGCGCCGATCACTTACGACCCCGACGAGGCGGCGCGGATGCTCGACGCGCTCGGCTGGAAGCTCAACGGCGATGTCCGCGAAAAGGATGGCCGAAAGCTGGAACTGCGCGATGTGATGTACCAGCAGGAGGCCTGGGTGCAGACTGCGCAGATCGTGCAGCAGAACCTGGCGAAGGTCGGGGTGAAGCTGACCATCCAAACCGTGCCCGGCCAAGGGTTGTTCAAGGACGTGATCGATCCGGGGAACTTCGACATCGCCCAATTCAGCTGGGGCGGTAGCGTGCTACCGCTGGGGGTGCTGCCGCAGGTCTACAAGTATGATCCGAACAACCCGAACAGTCAGTTGAGCAATAAGGCCCGCATCGGATCGCCGGAACTGAATGCGCTGATCGAGCAGACGATTGCCGAACTGGATCCGGCGAAGGCCATCGAACTGGCGAACAAATGCGATCAGATGATCTTCGCCGAGGGCTACTCGGTGCCACTGCACCAGGCCTCGGGCACCTACGCCGTCCGCGACAACCTCGCCAACTACGGGGCCTTCGGCCTCGCCAGCCCCGACTACACCAAAGTCGGCTTCCTGAAGTGAAATTCGGACCGGGCCACCCCCTGGCCTATCCGTGCTACGTGACGATCGGCGCCCTGGTTGTTTGCCTGACTTGGGCGCCGTTCGCCGATATGGACCAATTCGCGGCCCTGGCGACGGTGGCGCTCGGCATCCTGGGCTACACGGGGTTGCAACTGGCCAGGGCGCTGGGGCGCCTGCCGCACGGATTGGCGGACGGCAACCGCGCGGGTACCAGTGGCGCCGGTGGAGACAATGTCCGCACCGTCGAGATCAAGCGGTTGCGACAACAGCACCGGCTCGTCAGCCGCAGCTGGCTCGAGATCACCGAGAACTACCGAACCCGCTGGCTGCCGGTGTTTTTCGATCCTGCTCTACTCGGTATGACCGAGACCGAGGCCGAGGTGTCGGATCGGTCCATCGACACCGCCAGCCTCCACTTCTATCCCTCCGGAAAAGCGCGCGCCTCCGAACCGCCCGGTCGCCTGATCGATAATCCGTCCCGCCCGGACCCCGACGCACCGGACCTCGCAACCGACTCCGCGCGGGTCCGCCGCCGCCTGCTGCTCGACGCCCAATCCACGGTTGCCGCGCCGTTCGTGGGTCTGATGTGGGTCTACGTGGCCAACGGCGGGTTCACCGCGTTCCTCGCCGCCACCTCGGTAGGCGCGGCCACCGCCATCTGGCTGGCCGTCATCCGGGGCTCTGACCCCAGCTGACCTGGCAAGCGTCGGGCGAATCGAGCGCCGCGGGTGCGTGAGGACGAGTCCCCGGCTCAACCATGTACTGCTTCGACCAGGAGTGATTCGGCCGCGAGCCGATTGGTCTGACCACTTGACCTCCTGACCTTTGTGGCGCAGAGTAGGGATATGGCGTTGCAACCTGTGGTCAAGCGGTCGGTGTCGGGGGACGTATTCGAGCAGATCGCGGCGGATGTGCTCAGCGGGGAGTTGGCCCCGGGGGCGACTCTGCCGAGCGAGCGGCAGTTGGCGGAGGCATTGGGGGTTTCACGGCCTGCGGTGCGCGAGGCGCTGCAGCGGTTGGCGGCGGCCGGGCTGGTGGCGGTGCGGCAGGGGGATGCGACCACCGTGCTGGACTATCGGCGCGGCGCCGGGCTCGAGGTGTTGCCGCGGTTGCTGGTTCAGGCCGGGGAATTGGACCCGAAGGTCGCGCGCAGCATTCTGGAAGCGCGCCTGCACAACGGGCCCAAGGTGGCCGAACTCGCGGCGATCCGGCTCGGCAGGACCGACTCCGCCACCGTGCGCGCCGCCTTGGATCGCAGCGTCGAAGCGCTTGCCGCCGAACAGGATCCGATCGCACAGCAGCGGCATGCGATGGAGTTCTGGGATCACATCGTCGACGCCGCCGACTCCATCGTGTTCCGCCTGATGTTCAACATGTTGCGCGGCGCCTATGAACCCGCGCTCGCGGCGCTGGCCCCGATCATGTCCGCCGAGGTGGGCAATGTCGAGGCCTATCGAAACCTGGCCGCCGCCATCGAGGCGGGTGAGCCGGAACAGGCCTCGAGCATCGCTCGGGCACTGCTCGAACCGGCGACCACGGCCCTGATCGAAGTATTGGAGGGCACTGAAAGCACCCATCGCTGACGGCGTTGTAGGCGATCCGGCGATCCGGATCACCGCAGCGGTTCGGAATATCGCTCGGTGCGCCACCGAATGGACGGCACCGACTGGCTCCACCAAGGAAAGACCATGACGAAACCCCAATCATCCAGCAAGGATTCGACCACGGCGCGCGAGCGTGTGCGTCAAGACGAGCGGACCCTGCGCCGCGGCCTCAGCCTCGGCGCCGCATTCCGCGAATTCATTCGGCATCCCTCGCCCTGGCTGATCGGCAGTACCCTGGCGGCGGCGCTGGTCGCCCGAATCATCGTGGGCGACTGGCAATTGACCGATGCGCTGGTGCCCGCTGTCATGCTCGCGCTCTTCCCGCTCTTCGAGTGGATCGTGCACGTGACGGTATTGCACTGGCGGCCCAGGCAGCTCGGCCCGATCCCGATCGACAGCGAACTGGCACGCAAACACCGTGAGCACCACGTCGATCCGCGCAATATCCCGCTGATCTTCATACCGACCAAGACGCTGTCGGTACTGGTCGTCATCCTGATCGCCCTCGCCACCCTGGCCTTCCCGCGCCTCGGTCTCGGCCTGACCTTCCTGCTGATGATCACCCTGCTCGGCTTCGGCTACGAGTGGACCCACTACCTCATCCACACCGACTACAAACCGAAAGGCTCGCTCTACCGGGCAGTTTGGCGCAACCACCGCCACCACCACTACAAGAACGAGCACTACTGGTTCACCGTCACCACCTCCGGCACCGCCGACCGCCTCCTGGGCACCTATCCCGACCCCGCGACCACCGAAACCTCCCCCACCGCCCGCCACCTCCACTCGGCCTGACGGTCGGGGCAGGCGGAGCGCCGAGTAGTCAATTCGGAGCCGAGCAGCGGCGCGGTCGCGCGCCGCATCGGCATCCGATACCCGGCTCAGACGAACCCGATGGGCTGGCCCGACGGGTCACAGACCATCGCGACATTCGCTACAGACCATCGCGACATTCGCTTCGAATCAGTTGTCAGCGGCGCGAATTCGGTGCGCAGTTCCGGCTCGCCCGCGCAGCGCAGCGCAGATAGCCCAGTCCCACAGCGGGATTCGAAATGTTGCGCGCACAGCAGTAGGTTGCGACGCAACGCAAGGCCACACCCGTCGGAACCAAATCGCCTGACCTCCACGCATCCTTCGACCGCAGCGGGACCGCGTCAGGCTGTCGCGAGCAGACGACCTGCGATGGTGCGGGCGCGGTCGGCGGCGGCGGGGGAGCTCTCGCGGACGGCGGTGACTATCGCGCCGTCGACGAGCAGGGCGAATTCGGCGCCCAGTTCCTCGGCGTCGGATCGCCCTGCCGCGGTGAGGAGTTCGGTGAGATAGCCGATGACCCGGCGCTTGTGCTGATCAGCCGCGTGATGGGCGGCCGAATCCGGGTCCGCCACTTCCACCATGGTGTTGATGAACGCACAGCCGCGGAAATCCTTGCGGGCAAAGCGTTCCGAGAGTGCGTCGAATACCGCGAGCGGCCGGTCCGCCGGATCACTCGCCTTGGCTTCGACGGATTCCCGCAGCCAGGCCAGCCAGCGGCGATCGCGATCCTCGAGCACCGCGACGACCAGGTCGTCCTTACTCGCGAAGTGGCGGTAGAAGGAGGCCCGGCCGACGCCGGACTCCTGGAGCAGGCGGTCCACGCCGACCGCTCTGATGCCTTCGGCGTAGAAGAGTTCCTCGGCGGTGGTGAGTAATCGCTGCTTGGCCTGTGTTGCCATGTCCACACACTACCAGAACGGCACCGATCAGTACCGTCCGACTTGACTTATTCGGTACCGATCAGTACCGTATCAATTCGGCACCGATCGGTACCATTACGTTCGAGTTTGGAGTCACAATGTCTCGGCTACCGCTTGTGTCCATCGAAACCGCCGACGCCGAGCAGGCCGCTCTGCTCACCGAGGTGCAGCGTCAGCTGGGCCGGGTTCCCAATCTCTACGCCGCCATGGCGAACAGCCCCGCGACGCTGCGCGGATACCTGACCATGCGCGATGCACTGACCCGTGGCAAACTCTCCGCCCGCGTCCGCGAGCAACTGGCCCTGCTGGTCGCGAGCGAAAACGGTTGCGATTACTGCATTGCCGCACACAGCATGCGCGCGGGCCGGATGGGGTTCACCGAGGAGGCGATCGCGGCCACCCGCGCGGCGCACGCCGAAGATCCACACGCGGACGCGGTGCTGCGGATCGCCCGCGAAGTGCTGCGGTCCCGCGGTCGCGTCGACGATGACATCATCGCCTCGGCCCGCGAGTACGGCGTCAGCGATGCCGAGCTGAGCGAAATCGTCGGCCATATCGCGCTGAATATTCTGTCCAACTACTTCAACCACGTCGCAAAGCCGGAACTGGACTTCCCACCGGCCGCACCATCGGAAGGCAAGCAAATGACCGCGAAATGGCGCAACGCCACCAAAGTCGCTCTGGTAGAGGGCTATTCACTGCTCGACCGGGACGGAGCGCAGGTGCGCACGATCGACGATGTCGCGGTGTCGATCGAAGGCGGATTCCTGCACATCAAGGTCTCGGATACGGCCGAGGTGCAGGTGGTTTCGGCACCGGCGGTGGCATTGGTCAGCTACCGCCCCGAATCCTGAGCATCCATAACGACCGTCCTGAAGCCCGGCCCGGTGATCACTCGATCGCCGAGCCGGGCTTTTCGCGTCTCGGAGCGGCCTGTCGGCCATACCCTCACCGGGTAGCCCTACCGTCTTGACAAAGTACCCTAGGGGGGTATGGTAGACCGCAGTTGAACGGCGCCGCCGTCATCGGAGAAGGAGAGCAGATGAGCACCGCAGCCACCACCGTTACTGTCACCGTCACGGGCATGACCTGCGGCTGCTGCGCCAACTCGGTCAGCAAAGAGGTCGGCGGCGTCACCGGCGTCGATATCGACCTCGCCAGCGGGCGGGTGAGCGTCGACAGCAGCACGGCGGTCGAACTCGGCGCCATCGCCGCCGCCGTCGACAAGGCCGGATACCGGCTCGCCGAGTAACGACACCAGAACGGAGCATCCCGATGAACGCGTCCAGCAAGTTCGCCGGTTACGCCCTCGGTCTCGCGGCGGTCTTCGGTATCGCGCTGGCCGTCGGCGCCACATTGGGGCCGGAGCCCACCGAGTCCGCGCACGATTCGAAGGCACACGCCGCCATGGGCGAATCGAACTCCGGTGCGGTGCCCGCAGGACTCATGGCCAGCGAGAACGGATACACCCTGCGCCTGGACACCCCGCAGACCACCGCCGCGGCGAACGTACCCGTGCGCTTGCGCATCCTGAATCGCGCGGGCGCACCCGTCACCGACTACGTCCGCAGCCACGATAAGGATCTGCACCTCATCGTGGTCCGCCGCGATATGACCGCCTTCCAGCACGTGCACCCGACGCTCGATCAGGCGGGCACCTGGAGTGTCCCGCTGGATCTGAGCCGGGCCGGGGACTACCGGGTATTCGCCGACTTCACTCCCGCAGGCGGCGAGAACCTGACCCTCGGCGCCGACCTGCGGGTCGCGGGCAACTACGACGTCCAGGCGCTGCCCGCACCGTCGACCACCGCCAAGGTCGGCGAGTACACCGTCACACTGGACGGCACGGTCACCCCGGGCCAGCCGTCGAAGGTCGTGCTCACGGTCGGCCGCAATGGCAAGCCGGTCACCGATCTGCAGCCCTATCTGGCGGCCTACGGTCACCTCGTGGCCCTGCGCGCCGCTGACCTCGGCTATCTACACGTCCACCCGGAGGGCAGCCCAGGCGACGGTGTGACCCCGGCCGGGCCTGGCATAACCTTCTACGTCGACGCCCCGAGCGCCGGTGACTACCGACTCTTCCTCGATTTCCAGCACGACGGCGTGGTCCGCACCGCCGAATTCACCCTCTCGGTCACCGACACGGGAGCCCCGGCGTCGGGATCCGCCGCCGAGCCTGCCGGACACGGCCACTGATCACTACCCTGAGTCGCACAGAACGGAGCACACGATGACCACCGCGACACAACCATCCGCCCGACAGGTCGAATTGGTGATCGGTGGCATGACCTGCGCATCCTGCGCCAATCGCATCGAGAAGAAGCTGAACCGGCTCGACGGCGTCACCGCCACGGTCAACTACGCGACGGAGAAGGCGCGCGTCGATTTCAGTGGTGATATCTCACCCGAACAGCTGATCGCCACCGTCGAACAGGCCGGATACACCGCCGCGCTGCCCGCGCCGAAGATCGAGCAACCCGAGCAGACCGCTGCCGAAGAACCGGATCCGACGGCGGCATTACGGTCCCGACTGCTGGTCTCGCTGGTGCTGACCGTGCCGGTCATCGCGATGGCGATGGTGCCGGCATTGCAGTTCACCAACTGGCAGTGGCTGTCGCTGACGCTGGCCGCACCGGTCGTCGTATGGGGCGCGCTGCCGTTCCACAGGGCTGCGTGGACCAATCTGCGTCATGGCACCGCGACCATGGACACCTTGGTGTCGATGGGCACCCTCGCCGCTCTGGGCTGGTCGCTGTACGCGCTGTTCTGGGGCACGGCCGCAACGCCGGGCATGAAGCATCCGTTCGAACTCACCATCTCGCGGATGGACGGCACCGGCAGCATCTATCTGGAAGCGGCCGCGGGGGTCACCACATTCATCCTGGCCGGACGCTTCTTCGAGGCTCGCTCGAAGCGGCGGGCGGGTGCGGCGCTGCGGGCGCTGCTCGAGCTCGGCGCGAAGGAGGTCTCGGTGCTGCGCGGCCCAGGGGGACGGCAGCCGACGGAGTCGGCGGGGTGGGCAAGCACAGCTGAGCGGCGCATCCCGGTCGAGCAGTTGGTCGTCGGCGACTTCTTCGTGGTTCGACCCGGTGAGAAGATCGCCACCGACGGTGTGGTCGTCGAGGGTGCCTCGGCGGTCGACGCCTCGATGCTGACCGGTGAATCGGTGCCGGTCGAGGTCGGTCCCGAGGACGCGGTGGTCGGTGCGACGGTCAATGTCGGCGGACGGATCGTGGTGCGCGCCGATCGCATCGGCTCCGATACCCAGCTGGCACAGATGGCGAAGCTGGTCGAGGACGCGCAGACCGGCAAGGCGCAGGCCCAGCGGTTGGCCGACCGGATCTCCGGGATCTTCGTGCCCATCGTGATCGCGCTCTCGGTCGCGACGCTCGGATTCTGGCTCGGCACCGGCGGTTCGGTCGCCGCGGCCTTCACCGCCGCGGTCGCGGTGCTGATCATCGCCTGCCCGTGCGCGCTCGGGCTGGCCACGCCGACCGCACTGCTGGTCGGCACCGGTCGCGGTGCGCAGCTCGGCATTCTGATCAAGGGTCCGGAGGTGCTGGAGTCGACCCGTCGGGTGGACACCGTGGTGCTCGATAAGACGGGCACCGTCACCACCGGCAAGATGACCCTGCTCGATGTCATCGCCGCCGCGGGCGAGGACACCGCCGAGGTGCTGGCGCTGGCCGGGGCGCTGGAGGATTCGTCGGAGCATCCGATCGCCCAAGCGATCGCCAAGGGTGCGCGCGATAAGGTCGGCGCATTGCTGCCGGTCGAGGGCTTCGCCAATATCGAGGGCCTCGGTGTGCAGGGCGTGGTGGACGGACATGCGGTGCTCGTCGGGCGGCCACGGCTGCTCGCCGACTGGGCCCAGCACCTCGACACCGACCTGGAGCGGGCCATGTCCGCGGCCGAAGCCGATGGCAAGACCGCCGTGGCGGTGGGCTGGGACGGTAGGGCCCGCGGCGTGCTCGTTGTCGCCGATGCGGTGAAACCCACCTCGGCCCAGGCGATCTCGCAGCTGAAGGCGCTCGGGCTCACCCCGATCATGCTGACCGGAGATAACACGGCCGCGGCGAAAGCCATTGCGGCGCAGGTCGGTATCGACGAGGTGATCGCGGAGGTGCTGCCCGCCGATAAGGTCGACGCGGTCAAGCGGTTGCAGGGCGAGGGCAAGGTGGTCGCAATGGTCGGCGACGGCGTCAATGACGCCGCGGCCCTGGCCCAAGCCGATCTGGGCCTGGCAATGGGCACCGGCACCGATGTCGCCATCGAGGCCAGCGATCTGACCCTGGTCCGCGGTGACCTGCGGGCGGCCGCCGATGCGATCCGGCTGTCCCGCAGGACCCTGGGCACCATCAAGGGCAATCTGTTCTGGGCCTTCGCCTACAACGTGGCGGCGATCCCGCTCGCCATGGCCGGGCTGCTGAACCCGATGCTGGCCGGTGCCGCGATGGCCTTCTCCTCGGTCTTCGTGGTCAGCAACAGTCTGCGCCTGCGGAGTTTCCGCTCCACCGCTCAGTAGAGACTGATCGGGCGGGACGATATCGTCCCGCCCGATTTCGGCCTGTGGTCCGACCGACTATGGCCTTACTGCAGAGCGCCGCTATTTCCCAGGGCCATGGCAGCACTGCCGGTGGCCCATGCGGCGGCGGCGCTTCCGGTGGCGGCCAAAAGGGAGAGAAGAATCATCGGTCGACCTTTCGTAGAACAACGATCAGCAACCGAAAGCTACTGCCGCCCAATGACGTCCGCAATCAGCGGACAAAGACTCTCGGCAATCTCTCGCAACATTGCCAGCCAATTCCCAGCAAGACTTTCGCGCACCCCGTCGTTGGCAGAGATGCCGCAACACGACCCTCGGCTCCGCTGTCAGCGCTCGCGATGTGCGCCGCGAAGGTGACCTCCCCAGCGGCAGTATCCTCGCGGCAGGCAGGGATGGACGCGAGCAGTGTTCTGCATCAGCACGGTTGAACGGTCGGGGATCGACGATCAGGGCGCAGTACCCTTCGGTCGCCTGAAACGGGACCAGACCGGCGTCGCCACACCAGGTCGAGCGCTACCACTGCTGATCTCATCGAGGACTCTCATCGGCGATCAGTCGTGCGGCACCGGTGCCGGTGAGCAGATCTCGCCCGGCACGGCGACCAGCGACGAGCAGCAACAGCGCGGCGACCGGCCCTTCGATAGCGAGCCCGGCACCCGCGATCCAGTCCGCGTTGGTCGCCACCAGGCGATACCCGGCCAACTTCGTACGGCACCCGGACATATCGGTTGTCCATACTCGTTCGAGAGCCAATCGTGCCGCGTCGAGAGGCATTTCGCGGGTGATGCCCAGTGGAGTCGCGATGTCCTGGCCGTGTACGAGCAGGTCCATCAGTCGGTCGGCAGCGGTGGTACCGACCGGCGTCACGCGTAGTCCGATGCCGTCACGTAGCTCAGTAAGCAGCTGTGCCGTTGTCGTGTTGTCGGCGTGGCGGATTGCGGTATCGCGGATCGCTCGGTGCAGGTTGCCGCGGGCGCGAATCAGATTGACCAGAATCCAGCCGATGCCGGCATTCGTGGACAACACAATGTGTGCGACCACGTCACGAACTCGCCAGCCCGCACAGAGCGAGCCATGATCCCATTCGTCCTCGGACAATGTCTCCAGCAGTTCGATCAGGCTCATCCGCTCGGCGGCGACTGCCCGCCAAATCTGTTCGGTCGTCATCGTTTCGGTGTCGGCCATGCGCTCGCTCCGTCTTCCGTGGGTGTTCCAGTACCGTAGGAACTCCACCGGGGTGGAGGTTCCAGCGATCGTGACGGACAACACACACAACGGCAGCTTGATCAGCATCGGGGAACTGTCGCGACGGACCGGCATTCCGGTCCGCACCATCCGCTTCTATTGCGACGAAGCGATTCTGGCATCTCGACGCACGTCGGGCGGGCACCGGATGTTCGACCCGACCACCGCCATCGATCAACTCCTGCAGGTGCGCCGACTCCGCGCACTCGGTCTCGGCCTCGGTCCGATCGTGGACATCCTCGCCGGTACCGTGCCGCTCGCACAGGCAGTCACCGCCGAACGAAGTACCCTCGACACCGAACTGGCCGCATTGACATGGCGACGGGCCGCGCTGCTCGCCATCGAACACGCACCACCCGCCGAACGGGCCACCCGCGTGCAGTTGCTCGCCACGGTCCAGGACCGACACCGCACGCACGACTCCGTCGTGACGTTCTGGCGGCGCATGCTCACTCCCTTACCGCCGGACATATTCGACGGATTCATCGAAATGAACGTGCCCGACCCGGACCCCCACCACATAGTGGCCTACGCCGAACTCGCCACGCTGATCACCGATCCCGCGCTGCGCGTCGTCATGTCACGCCAGCTCTGGCGATCGGACCGCACGCGGATCCGCCACAAGCAGGCACTGCTCACCGGAGTCGCCCGGGCCTGCGAATCCGCCGCTCACCTGCTCCGCACGAACCAGCGGCCGCGGCCCGGCCCCGAACTCGACCAGTTCGTCGACGCCCACGCGAGCGCGCGCGGCGAACGCGACACACCACGGTTCCGACGGCAACTGCTCACCGGCGCAACCGATTCCGATCACCGCATCCACCGATACTGGAGCCTGACCAGCGAAGTCACCGGCACCATCACGGTTGGCACCGCCCTGCACTGGCTTTACAACGCGCTCACACAATCGGTCCACCCGGACGATATTCCCTTGGTCACGAATCCGTTCCCCTGCCCCAACTGGGATGCTGCGCAACCTGTTTCGGATCGGTGAGACGGCGCGGGCTGCCGCCGTCGCTATCCATCACCCAGACCTCGGCTCCGGCCTTGGATGATGGATCCCGAGTGAAGCGGGCGAAGAGGATCTTAGTGCCGTCGGGGGAGAATGACGGGTGCCCCGTCGAGTCGTCGGTGAGTGGTCGGACGTGATCCCCGTGGACGTCCATCACATAGATCTCGGACCGGTTCTTCCCACCCCGGTTACTGGTGAACACGATCCCGGCGCCGTCCGGGGTGAAGACCGGTTCGGAATTGAAATACGGATCCTCCAGCAGCTTCCGTGCGCCGGTTCCGTCGGCTGCTATCTCCCAGACGGTGTCGGCCCTGGTGAACGCGATCTTCGAACCGTCCGGCGAGAATGCGGGGTGCTGCGACGAGGTCAGGTCGGGGCCAACCGTATTGGGGGCGCCGGTGAGCTGCCTCAGCTCGCCACCATCGGTATTCATCAGATAGATGATGCCGCCGCGAGTGAAGGCGATCCGGCTACCGTCGGGCGAGAACGTCGGGTGGAACCCGCCGTCGGCGAGCTTCACGACATTGCTGCCATCCGGATCCATAGTTGATATCGAACGACCACCAACCACAATCTTCGAACCATCGGGAGCAAAGCTCGGATCAGTACCATCGGCAATCCGAGCAACTCCCGTGCCATCGGGATTCATCGAGAAAACCGACTGCCAGTCGTCAGTGAATACGATCTTCGCCGGCCGCGGCGGCTGCCCATGGTCCGTCCCACAGCCAACGATCAACCCCGACAACACAACACCGACGGCCACCACCGGCAGCACCCGTCCTTTTGCCCGAATCCTCGACATGTCGAGCATCGTCCCGGAACTCCCCTCCCACACCTCACTGGTCCTGGGAATGCGGAACTTATCGGCCTCGCAATAGCCGGGTTGTTCCTTCGGGTCGAAGTTCGGCGCGTACCGCCCCATCACTCACTCATCGAACCGGATGGTCTGGCGCAGCCGATCGATCAACTCGTAGCCTTGCGCTGGTGCAGCCCCGAGCCCGAGGCCGCCCGCTCGAAGAGCAGGCATGCCCGCATCCGCTGCAGCGGGCCGATCACGGCGGGCACGGACATGCTGGCCGTATCCACCACATTGCCGACCACGACCACCGAGCCGCCGCGTTATTGCTTCGGGTCGAAGTTCGGCGCGTACCGCCCCATCGCCCACTCATCGACGCGGATGGTCGGGCGCCCGCTGGTCGATCAACTCATAGCCGTGCGCAGTGCAGCGTGCCCGCATCCGCTGTACCGGTTTTCCTACCTTGCGGATTCGACGCGACCCCGGGCTTCCGCGATTCGAGGCCCAGTGTGATGGTCGCTTCTCGGCGCGGCACGATATCGACCAGGTATCCGGGTGCCGCCTGCGCACCAGCTGGCTCAGCAGGTACGCACTGCTCTAGCCGAGCGGCACGGTCACGCCGGGGGAAGACGGGGCGCCGTGCAGGACCAGCTGGCTCGGGACATCAACCTTCTTATCGTTCTTCTTGTTCTTGTCCTTGCCGGGGAGATCGAAGGCCAGCCGGATCGTGTGGGTGCTGTTGGGAGCGAGCTGGTCGACCCCGGCGCGGGACGGGCTGAATGCGGTGGTTGCGGCCGCGTCGGGGACGAGGGCGCGTCCGGCGGCGGTGATCAGGCGCTGATCGGCGATGCGGAAGACTTGCTCGCCTCGGGAGACATTGGTGACGGTCAGCGTCACGATGGTGTAGGAACCGCCCGGGGCGCCGGTGGCGCTCACATTGGACACCACCTCCGTCACGGTGAACGCAAGGTTCCCGTCGCGCACCGCACCAGCCGGAGGCTGCCCACCCGTCGAGGGCGGCGGGGCACCGGTCGAGGCAGCAGCGGAGGACGCTTGCGTCGTCGTGCCCGGAACGGAATCGGACTCGAGCACACCGCTCAGCAACCACAGTGCCGCCGCAGCGACGAGCGCCAGCCCGGCGGCGACCGGTATCCATCGGCGCATCAGACGCTTTCGCCGGAGGCCCGGATGCACGACCGGGTGTATCCGGGGCTCGGGCGGTTGCGGCTGCGGCCGGGTTTCCGGCCTTTGTGGCACCGGCCGGGTTTCCGGCGTTCGTGGCTCCAGCCGGGGCTCAGGCGGTCGCGGCTGCGGCCGGGTTTCCGGCGTTTGCGGCATCGGCCGGGTCTCGGCCAAGTGCTGGGGCGAGTCGATCGCGGTCATGACGCGGGTGCGCGGGTGCGGACCCGATGTCGCAGGGGCCGCGACCGGCGAGGTCGAGTGCGCCGATGCGGGCCAGCCCAACGCCGCACGTGCCGCCGCGGCGAATTCGCCCGCGCTGGTGTAGCGGTCCCCCGGTTCCTTGGCCATACCGCGGGCGATAACCGCGTCCAGCGCTGGCGGCACACCTCGGGCAGCCTGCGAGGCCCGCGGAGGTTCGGACATCAAATGCGCGTGCATCTGCTGTGCCGGGTCGCCGTCACCATAGGGCAGGTTCCCGGTGAGGGTTTCATACAGCACACAGGCCAGCGAATAGACATCCGAGCGGGCCTCGGCCGTGCCGGTGAACCGCTCCGGCGCCATATAGCCCAAGGTGCCCACCACCAGTCCGGTGGCCGTGAGGGCGGTTCCGGCGGCGGCGCGGGCGATACCGAAGTCGATCAGATATACGAAACCGTTGGCGTCCTCGAGAATATTGCCCGGCTTCACATCCCGATGAACAAGCCCCGCCGCATGAGCGGCATCCAGCGCCTCGGCAGCCTGAACAATGACCTCGACCGCCCGACCCGGAACCAGCGCGCCCGACCGCAGCCGCGTGGCCAGATCCACGCCCTCGATATAGGCCATCTCCAGAAAAAGATGGCCGTCGACCTCGCCGAATGCATGAATCGGCACGATGTGGGGGTTGTGCACCTGGGTGCCGAGCCAGGCCTCCCGCTCGAAACGGCGCCGATACCCCGGATCGGCGGAATACGCCGCAGACAACACCTTCAACGCGACGGCGCTACCAGTGCGGTCGCGCGCCAACCACACCTCACCCATACCGCCACGACCCACCAAACTTTCGAGGTGGTAATTCCCGAACGAGCCGCGGGCGCTCAGCACCGACACACCCTGACCGTATCCCCCGGGATCAACGCCCGCGACACCACCACTCACTCACCACTTGCATCCGCCCAGCCAGCTGATCGACCGATGGTGTGAGGATGCGTCGTCCTCCACGCCCTGGGAACCAAATGCGACCGCTGGGTGACATACATCCCGCTCCAGGCTGGCTCGATGCCACTGACCCGAGGATTCAGAGAGCGGATGACGGGACTCGAACTCTCCTGCGGCGCTTCACAAAAAGCCTGGTCAGCAGCCTGAGCCGACTCAAAGATCGGGCCCCAAAAGACATTTCATAACTTTTCAGTACGTTTCGAGACTGGAACTACCACCTTCCTGGTGACTCGGTCATCAGGTCCGGCATGGGCCATCTCATGATCAAATCGGCCCGGTTGGGGAACTCCGCCCGACACCTTGCCACTACTGGCATCGGATGGACGAGACCTGGACCCTTGTTCATCCCAGCCCTTCGGCGATCGGCCCGACCTCGCCCGAGCAGACACCCTCGCTTCTGCACGGCCTCGTGTCACCGGCAGGCCGCTGACCAATCACGAATTCGGCGGGGTGGTCGACCGTGCAGCGAAGTTCACCGAGGAGGAGCCGGACTGCCGCCGTCGGCGCAAGCCGGGCGGGAAGTAGAGGCCGTTCGCTGACCGACCACGGCCGCGGAATGGACTGCTGGCGCGATTCAGTCCGTTCCGGCCGAGGGCAGGCGCGACGGCCGTGTCGAGGTAATCACTTGGCGCGGGTCCGGCCGGATGAAGTCGAAGGATCGGACGACGCGCCCGCTCGCATCGGTGCCCGTTCGCCGCAAGCCCCTGCTGCTGTGGCGGATAGTGCGCTTTCGGCCAGCATGTTGGGCCGAGTCCAGTTGGTCACGGCCTTGGGTCCGCTGCGTCAACGCTCGTTCGTCGCACCCTGTTTCGATCTTCGACACCGGTTCCCTCCGCCACGGAGTACGCGGGCAACGGTGGGGAATGTGGCGGGCATTATAGATTGGTCAAAGCGGCGACTTCTGGAGTTCGGTGAAACCGCGTAGAATTCGAGCCGGTCGGGACAGTATTTGGAGCCCTATCATGACCGAGAGAAAGAATTCACACACAAAGTTCGCCCGGTTGGCGGCGGCCGCCGGTATAGCCGCAGCTGCCGCGATTCCGGTCGTCGCAACCGCGACGCAAGCGCCTAGCGCGCAGGCAGCGACACCCACGTCTGCAACCCAACTCGCCGACAGCCCTGGTTGGGGTCACGGCGGCGGGTGGGGCGGCGGCGGTTGGGGTCACGGCGGCGGTTGGGGCGGCGGTGGCTGGGGTCACGGCGGTGGCTGGGGTCACGGCGGCGGTTGGGGTTGGGGCGGCGGCTGGGGTTGGGGCGGCGGCGGCTGGGGATGGAATCCCGGCTGGTGGAATTGGTGGAACCCACCCGGCTTTGGTGGCTGGGGCAGCTTCTAGCGCCGGTGAGCGAGCCCGGACACGCACAGCGTGCCGGGCTCGGTCGCATCGAATACCGATCATGGGAAGCCAGGTTCGACCAACCGGGCTGGAGCTGGTGACGAGATGAAGATTGTGTGTATCGGTGGCGGGCCGGCCGGGTTGTACTTCGCTATTTCGATCAAGCGGCGCGACCCAGCCCATGACATCACGGTGATCGACCGCGATCCCCCAGGGTCCACCTATGGCTGGGGCGTCGTGTACTGGGACGATCTGCTCGACATTCTGTATCGGAATGACCCCGACAGCGCCCAAGCGGTGCGTGCCGGGTCGGTCCTATGGCGTGAACAGGCAATTCATGTGCGCGACAACCAGACCGCGCATTTCGGGGGCTACGGGTTCAGCATGGGGCGCGCGGCATTGCTCGACGTACTTTCCAGGCGGGCAAGCGATCTGGGCGTCGAGGTCCAGCACGGGCGAGAGGTCCACGATCTGTCCGGCTTCGACGACACCGATCTCATCGTCGCCTCCGACGGCGCGAACAGCCGGGTACGGCAGCTGGGTAATCATCATTTCGGCACGTCCGTCACACTCGGCGAGAATCGATATATCTGGCTCGGTACGGACAAGGTGTTCACCCGATTTACCTTCGACTTCGAACACACCCCGGCCGGTTGGATCTGGTTTCACGCCTACCCGTCGGTTGCCGAGAAGATCAGCACCTGCATCGTCGAGTGCCAACCGCAGACTTGGCATGGACTGGGATTCGGCTCCCTGGACAACCTGGAGAACTTGCGCGTTCTGGAGAGCATATTCACGCGCCTGCTCGATGGTCACTCGTTGATCAGCAAGACACAAGGCGAGTTCGCAAGGTGGAGCCGCTTTCCCGAGGTAACCAACAAGACCTGGTATCACGACAACGTGGTGCTGCTCGGCGATGCAGCACACACCACGCACTTCACCATCGGTTCGGGCACCCGGTTGGCAATCATCGACGCCGTCGTGCTCGCACAGAACCTGTACGAGCATGCCGAGGTCGCCGACGCACTGGAGAACTACGATGCGCAGCGGCGCGCAGCGCTGCGCCCGATCCAGGCCGCCGCCCGTACCAGCATGATCTGGTTCGAACACGCCGACCGGTATCTCGACCGCAGCGCCGTGCAGTTCTCCTATGCGATGGCGGCTCGCCACGGGCTACAAATGCCCTGGCGATATCAGCTACACCTGCTCACACAGGTACCCACGGTGCGAAAGATCCGGCGTGCCATCAACTCCGGACAACGGTGGTGGCGGGCTGCCCGACGGGGGGAACTCGCGGCACTGCCCTCGCCACGACGCCCACCCGAACCGATCCCGACCGATCAGTCGATCTCCTGATCCCCGCACCGGCACAGTGCGGCAACTATTCGACTACTCGACCGGTCTGCCGCCGTGCGCGACATGGAAATACAGGCAAACTGTAATTGTTTGCAGCACAACGTATCCAGTCCTCGGCCGCAGTGTCGTCGCCGCGGTCGGCCAGAATCCTCGCCAAACCAGGCCATCCCGGCCGGGTCACCCTTCTCGGCGGCCGACCGAAACGTATCTGCGGCCAAGCGCCGCTGCCATAGGTATTTGCTGCGCAACAGCAGATGACCGACAGTCACCAAGCCTCGGGATCACCGGCCAGCTGGCCGCGGAGCATCCGGAAATAGGCGCGTATCTCTCGGAACTTCTTCTGCACCCGGCTTTTCGACATGTCCCCACCGCTTCTTCCGGGACCCGATGCCAGGAAAGCCCGGGCGTGCCGAATGTGTACCCGTTCGGCAACCCCGCAACACTCACCCTGGCAGTGTCCGGATGTTCTCAACACTCGCTGGCTGATCCAGCTAGCGATTCGGTGTAGGTGGCGGTGTTCGGCGCTGAGCGTCATCGGGTGGGTTCGCGATTTGGACGAACCGGGCCAGTTGCCATTCGTAGCTCTGCGATGAACCACGGATAGTGAGTCCGATGTCCTTCCGCACGACCTCATAGAAGCTGCGGCGTGCTCGACTTGCCACCTCGACTGCTTGCACCCATGGCACATCGGAGACCCTGCCAGTCGCTATCAACTGGAGGCGGAAGCTGCTCTCGTGCCATCTGCGAGCGGCGTCGACTGCCTCTTCGCTTCCCAACATCAGGACCGACTCCCATTTCATTGTTCGTTCTTCCTCTGCCGAGGCGAGAGCGAGCAGTCCTTCGTCGAGAGGGAGTTTGTCGATGTCGGGGTGTATCCCCTGGTGTGCTGCGATCCGAACCGCGATACCGATCACCTTCTTCACCGCGCGGGCGTACTCGGTGTAAGCGGTGAGTCTCTTCTCGTCCCATCGGATCGCCTGAGCTCGACGCCATCGTGCTCGTTCGGCGGCCGAGGTCGACCAGTATGTTGCGGCAGCTCCGAGCAGCACCCCGATCAGGGCGGGGAGTTGCTGCACTAACGAAGTCATCTCAAACCATCCCGACAGCCACGATGCGTGAACGATGACTCATGTCTTTCCCCCTACGCGGCAGTTACCAGCCTGTCAGACGAATTCTCCCCGCAGGCACCACCTTTGGATACAGCCGACGTGGGAACTGGAATCGCACCACCGTCTACGACTGGGCGTAGCCGACGTCTCGGCCCACCGACACTGGGGCGGGTCGAGCAGGTCGGGCAGGGCTGGGTCGCGGAGGAGTGTCTCGCCATCGCCGTCTACTGCGCGCTGTACGCGTTCCGGACCGGCGACGTGCGTGGCGCTGCTGCTGTCGGTGAACCGTTCCGGCGACTCCGATTCCACCGGTGCGGTAGCCGGCAACCTTATCGGTGCGTCCACGGATTGTCCGGCCCTACCGCCCGAATGGGTGTCCGTGTCGCAGGCCGCGACGAATTGGTCCAGATCGCCGACGATCTCGTCCTGAACTTCTTCTACCGAGACCGTTCCCGACTCGAAACCCGCTATCCGCTCGACACTTCGGTGAACTGAACTGAGCACCAAGCGGCTTCGAGGCCGTCGCGTCACGTGTACATCCAGCATCTCCTCGACCAGCCGAGGATCGGCCTGCCCGGTCATCTCGAACGTCCGCATCACGCGCCGTCCACCAGCCCCACAGCCCCTGTGCCGCAGGCGGGCACGTTCACCTTCGATCGTGCGTAGCCCAACCCCCACGGCCTCGGCCCGCTGCCACTCCGCCGCGTTGGCCCAGAACGGCTGCGCCGCAACACCGATCACACCGGAATCGAAGTCCAGCAGCATCAACCGATCTCATTCCAACCACGACTCGTACCCGACGAGGTTTCCGGTCGTGGCCGTCGACCAACGGCCCCCATAATTGCGCTGACCCTTGTAGGCGGGAAACCGCTCACCGGCAAGCAATCCTCGAACGGAACCGACCACGCATCGGGCAGGCTTCGGCGGAACACGCACGACCCGTTCATCGGCAGCGATCAAGTCGCCCTCGAGTCTGCGAGTCATGTTGCGGCAATCCTCGATCGCTCATAGCCGATCCGGATCGGGGTTGTGCCCGTGCCCATTTCAGCAGTGTCAAGTGATCGGTGCTGGTTGTGCCGGCCGTTTTTGTTGCGAGCTTGCGACCGAGTTCGTCGGTGGCGACGGCGGTGTGGGTGCGCTTGTGCGCGTCGAGCCCGATGACCATCATTGGTGCGTGTCAGCCCTTTTCGAGTGCGGGTGTGGCACGGACCGGTCCGGCAGGCAATTCCCAGTAGGGGCGATGCCACGCTCCTCTTAGGCCATGTCGGCCCGATCCCGAACGTCGACCGGCCGCAAAACTTACAACAGCCACAAAGGCGGGAAAACAACGGCGGAGCGAACCGGTCGACCACAAGATCGTGACACTGGGATACAACGGCTCTGTCCCACATTCGGTCGTGGCTGGTTTGTCCCAGCATGATCCGTGCCGGAGCAGAGGAAACCCTGCGCGGCTGTCCCGTTTGCCGTCTGATCAGCTTGGTTTGGTGCGAATGTCGATGCCAACAGCGCCGCTGTCAGGCAGTCAGTGCATCGTAGGCAGCGATCAAGATGCTCAGCGCTCGCATATTGTCGTCGGTCCACAGCACCTGGTTCATCACATACGACACCGTCATCCGGTGCTCGAAATCGACCAGAACCAGGGAGCCGCCCCATCCGCCCCACGAGCAGGTGCGGCCCTCGAGGCGATAGCCCATTCCCCAGCGGATCGGCCGTTGCAGCACACGGTCTCGGCCTTGGAATTGTTCTTCGAATACGCGGTCACAGCCGGGCTGCGACAGCAGGCGAACGCCGCCGACGCTGCCACCGCAAGCGAGTACCGACTGGACCGCGGCGACCGAGCGTGCGTTGCCGTGACCGTTGATGGCCGGGATCTCCGCGCGCCGCCACGCCGCAGTGTTGGCGTCGGACACTCCGACCGAGAACCCCTCGGGACGGTCGCCCTCGGGCGCGGGGATGAGCGTGGCGACGCGGTGGTCGTGTTCGGGGGCGAGTCCTATGTGAAAGTCCGCGCCCACTGGCGCGGCCACTTCCTCGGCGAAGAATGTGCCCACGCTGCGTCCGGTCACCCGCGCGATAACCTCGCCGACGAGGAAGCCGAAGGTGATCGAGTGATAACCCCCTTCGGTGCCCGGTTCCCACTGGGGAGACTGTCCGGCCAGAAGCGCGGTGACGTTCGGCCAGGAGTACAGGTCGGCGGCCACGACGGGGTCGTCCCATACCGGTAGGCCCGCGGTGTGACCGAGCAGGTGCCGTACCAGCACACCGTGTTTGCCCGCCGCCGCGAACTCCGGCCAGTACCTGGCGACCGGCGCATTCAGATCGAGTTCGCCACGGTCGGCCAGTATGAGCGCGCACAAAGCCACCATTGTCTTGGTCGTCGACCAGACGTTGACGATGGTGTCCGCCTCCCACATCACAGTGCGTTCCGCGTCGACATATCCGCCCCAGATGTCGACCACGGGTTCGCCGTCCACGTACACCGCCGCCGACGCGCCGACATCGTCGGTGTCCAGCGATGCTGCGAGCGCCTCGGCGACACCGACGAACCGCGCGTCGTAGGAACCCCGTACATCGGTAGTCACAGGCGCACCCTAGATCGCGTGCACCCTGTGGCACCAACGATTTTCATGCACTGCTCACGAAACATGCCTGCGGTCGTGGCCGTCCACCAACGACCCACATGATTGCGCTACCCCTTGTAGGCGGGAAACCCCCACACCGGCAAGCAATCCTCGAACAGCACAGAACACGCATCAGCCACCGCGAACCGCTGCTCACCGGATTCAACATCGACACAAGCGATCCCGAACTCCACGACCGGCGGCGACGGTGCGCCGCTGGTGACCACACTCAGGCTCAGCACGGCCACGCAGTCTGCCCACAACAGCGCCCGATGTCCTCAGAACCGCAACCTATGTCCGAACTCCCCAACTACCCCCGCAAACTACCCCCGGACACCTCAACTATCTCCGGACAGAAAAATATTGTCCGTTCCGATCGAACGTTGCGGACGGCAAGTCGCTGACCTGCGGCCCGAAGGGTTGTGCGGATGGTTCACGTTGCCGCAGTGTTCGGACCTACTTTGCGGATTCTCGGCCCCGATGCCACGGAACACTAAAACCACGACTGTTTCCTGCCAGCGCCGATGGATCGCCGAGCGCAGCATTGACGTCATGACCACACGCGAGGACTTGACCTTCGTATCGGGCACGGACCGGTGCGCCGCCTGGTGGTACCCGGCCAGCGGCCTGACAACGCCCCGACCTGTGATCGTGATGGCCCACGGCCTCACCGGAACCCGACGCGACCGGCTCGGCGCGTTCGCCGAACGATTCGCCGCCGCTGGATTCGCCGCGCTGGTGTTCGACCATCGCGGGTTCGGCGACAGCACAGGCGAACCGGATCTGTTCATTCCGGCCCGCCAGCTCGAGGACTGGCGGGCCGCGATCGCCTACGCACGCACTCGACCCGAAGTCGACGCCGACAAAGTCGTCACCTTCGGCTCCTCGATGGGCGGGGGAAACGCACTGGCCGCAGCCGCCGAGGACGCCCGGATCGCGGCCGCGATCAGCCAGGTGCCCTTTCTCGACATACTCTCCCAAGCCCATCGCGGATCGATCAGGGTATTGCTCCGGATGCTACTGACCGCCGCGCGCGGAGGTTTCCTCCCTGCCGTCGGACAGCCACACGAGGCGGCATTCATCAACGCGCCCGACAGTGAGCGCGGCTGGCGACATGTCGTCGCCATCGGCGAAGACTCCCAGTGGCGCAATCGTGTCAGTGCCCGCTGGCTGCTCGGTCGACCGTTCCGGCCCAGCCGCGCCGCGCGGAGGCTGCACTGTCCATGGCTGGTCTGCGTCGGCGAGCAGGACCAGGTCGCCGCACCCGGGCCCGCCATCCGGGCCGCCCGGCGCGCGCCGCACGCGATATTGCGAACCTATCCCGGCGTCGACCATTTCGACATCTACGACGGCCCCGAACACGAAGCCATCATCGCCGACCAGATCGACTTCCTCCACAGCCACTTCGGCACACGCGAGTCGGTCACTGCCAGCCGCAACTCACACGAGTCGCCGTCGGCATAGACACCGCACCGCGCTCAGGCTCGGCACAAGCATGCAGTCAGCCGCCAGAGCGCTCCGATGTCCGGGGGTGGTTGCGGGGTTCGGCATCGGGGCCGTCATCGCCGAAGCCACCGCCGCCACCTTCACCACCGCCCACAATCGGATCACCCTGACCTGCGCCATCACCGCGACAATCACGACCTGGACCGGCACGCGATACACCGCACCCCCGGCACCTCGAGGAAAGCCACCACCGGTTGATCCGAAACTCCCCCTGGGGCTCGGCTTCGGCTCGGCCAGCGCCTTCAGCACAGCCTTCCGGCATCGCTTCAACGCCGGTCCCCTCGACAGCCGTCAAGGCTGAGCGGGAACCATTGCCCCTGCTCGTTGTGTGTGAGGGCGAAGGTGTGATCGCTTGCGGCAGTGGCCCACTCGCCGGGTGCAGCGGCCGGTCGGTCGATGCATACTGGCGGCCGTGCAGTTCGGGATCCTGGGGCAGGTGGAGGTACGGAGAACCGATGGGACTCCGGTCGCGGTGGGCGGGCCGCAAGTACGGTCGCTGCTGGCGGTTCTGGTGTCGGAGGCCGGGCGGGTGGTGTCTCGGGATCGGTTGATCGGCGACCTCTATGGGCAGGAGCCGCCGGGCGATGCCGGGCATGCGCTGCAGTCCCAGGTGTCGCGGTTGCGGCGTGCGCTGCGCGCCGCGGGTGCCGATGGTCTCGTGGAGTCCTCGGCGGCGGGCTACCGGCTCGCGGTCGATCCGGAGACGGCGGATATGCATCGGTTCCTTCGGCTCGCCGAGGAGGGGCGAACCGCGTTGCGCCACAAGGATTCCCTTGCCGCTGTCGCACTGCTGGACCAGGCCGCCGGGGTGTGGCGCGGCGCGGCGCTGGCTGACGTGCGCGACGCGCCGTTCGCCGCCGCTATGGTCGCCCGCCTCACCGAGACGTGGCTGGCGGCCCAAGAGGATCGCGCGGAGGCCGCGCTGGCGCTGGGTGATCACCGGGCGGTGGTCGCTACGCTGCCGGAACTCGTTGCCGTACATCCGCTTCGGGAGCGGGCCAGGGCGCTGCTGATGCGCGGGCTCTACGCCGGCGGGCAGCAGGCGGAGGCGCTGAAGCTGTTCGAGCAGGGGCGGCAACTGCTCGCCGACGAACTGGGCGCCGACCCCTCCGCCGAGCTGACGCAGGCGCACTTGACGATCCTACGGGCGGACACCGTCGTCGCTGCCGCGGTGCGCCGCCTACCCGCCCAGCTCACCAGTTTCGTCGGCCGAGACGACGAGCTGGCGCAGGTCGCGTCGTTGCTTGCCCGGGCTCGCCTGGTGACGCTCACCGGTCCGGGCGGTACCGGTAAGACCCGGTTGGCGATGGAAGCCGGCGCTCGGGTTCGGGGCGAGGTTTGTTTCGTGGATTTGTCGCCGTTGGTGGACGGCGCACAGGTGGCGCCGGAGATTGCGGTGACGCTCGGTGGCCGCGCGACCGGCGACCACGAGGATGCCGAAGCCCGGGTGCGTGCCATGCTCGCCGACCGCTCGCAGTTGATCATTCTCGACAACTGCGAGCATCTGGTGCTCGATGCAGCCCGGCTGGTGCACCGGCTGTTGCGTGACTGTCCGGGCTTGCGGGTGCTGGCGACGAGCCGGGAAGCCTTGCGTATCACCGGCGAAACCGTGCTCGCGGTCGGGCAGCTACCGGTCGCGGCCGCCGAGGCGGCACTGGCCGACCAACTCGGCTGCACCGCGGTCCGCCTGTTCGCCGATCGCGCCGTTGCCGCGCGGCCTGGATTCGCCGTCGACGCGGGCACGATCGCGGCCGTGCGGCGCATTTGCGAGCGGCTGGATGGGCTGCCGTTGGCACTGGAACTCGCCGCCGCCCGGCTGCGCACTCTCGACGTCGGCGAGATCGACGCGCGACTCGCCGATCGGTTCCGGCTGTTGGCGCGCGGGGATCGCACCGCCGAACCACGACACCGGACCCTGCAGGCGGTGGTCGAATGGAGCTGGGAACTGCTGGAACCGTCCGAACGCCTCCTGGCGCGACGCTTCGCTGTCTTCGCGGGCGGGGCCACCGCCGCCATGGTCGCATCCGTTTGCGAGCTCGACGACGCCGACGAACTGTTGGACAGCCTGGCCGACAAATCGCTGGTGGAAGTGCACAACGGCCGGTACCGGATGCTGGAGACCATCCGAGCCTACGGCTTCGCACGGTTGACCGAGGCCGGCGAGCGTGAACGGTTGCAACGTGCCCTCGCCGGTTTCTCGACCGAGCTGGCCGAGCGGGCTGATCCGCTGCTGCGCGGTCCCGAGCAGCTCGACTGGCTGGCGCGGCTGACGGCCGAGCACGACAACGTGCAGGCGGCGCTGCGCTGGGCGGTGAGCATGGATCCCGCACTGGCACAGCGTCTTATCGCCGCCCATGCGTGGCACTGGTGGCTGCGCGGTTACTCGGGCGAGGCCGCCGAACTGGCCGGCAAACTGCTGCTCGCACTCGACCCGGCGGCGGACGTCGAGGAATACGCCTTCTGCGTGGCGGTCGCCGCGCGTGCCAGAACCGGGCCGCCGGTGCCGGTCACTCAGGCCACCTCGGCCCTTTCCGGCATCGAAAGACCTTTGCGGCGACCACATCTGGTGTTCCTGCTGGCAACTGTCGGCGGGCTGCTCGACCTGCCGCCGGAACGGCAGCGTGTGCTTTTCGGTCCTGATCGCTGGTCGCAGTCATTCCTGAGGCTCGGTACCGGACTGCGACATCTCATGTCCGGTGAGCCGCTGCTTGCCGAGCCCGAATTGCACAGTGCCCTTGCGGATTTCCGCGCTACTGGCGACCGGTGGGCAATCGCAACCACGCTCGACAAACTCGCCGCAGTCGCCGACTGGCGTGGTGAACGGAAGGCCGCCCTGGACCTCATCGACGAGGCCATCATCCTGCAGACCGAGCTGGGCGCCGGCGACGACGCCGCTGACCTGCTCAACCGGCGCGGTGACATTCTCGCCCGCGGGTCCGCCGCGTGTCGTGATGATGCGGGTGCCGCCTACCACCGCGCCGCGCAACTGGCCCGTGCGACAGGCGCAACGGACATGTACGCGAACGCACTACGCGGGCTCGGCGATCTGGCACGGGTAACGGGCGACCTGTCCGTCGCCCGGGAGTACTACGACACCGCCATCGCGGTGCCCGGCAACGACACGTTCGGCGCGGCCGAGGCCCGGGGCCACAGCCTCATCGGATCGGGCTGGATCTGGCTCGCCGAGGCGAATATCGAGCGTGCACTGGCGGCGCACCGCGAGGCGTTCGAACTGGCGCGCGACCGATCTCGGCCGGTGGCCGCGGCAGCGGTGGAGGGCATGGCGGGGATCGCGGTGGCACTCGGTGCGACGGCGCGGGGCGCACTGTTGCTCGGTGCTGCCGACTCGCTGCGCGGCATGCCCGGGGTGTGTGACGGTGCGGCGGCCGACACCGCCGCAAGATGCCGAGCCGAACTCGGTGAAACGGAGTTCCGTGCCGCCCTCGAGCGTGGCGCCCGATGCTCAGCCGAGGAGGTCACCGAGTTGCTCGGTGAGCGGTGGTGAGCCGATGGTGAGGGCACGGTGATTGCCGTCCCCGACGCTGTGTGCATGACAACGAGACAGCAGTTCACCAGCAAGACCGTCCTCATCTCCGGCGCCAGCGTCGCCGGGCCGACGCTGGCCTACTGGCTGGCCCGCTACGGGTTCACCGTCACCGTCGTCGAACAGGCGCCCACTCTGCGCGAGGGCGGCTACAAGGTCGACATCCGTGGTGTGGCAATGGAAGTCGTCGACCGGATGGGTCTGATGCCGCAAGTCCGCGAAGCGTCTACGGCGATGCGGGGCGGGGCCTGGGTAGACGATGCGGGCAAGGCACTGGCAACGCTCGGCCCCGAACTCATCGGCCTGCGCTCACCCGGCGATGACGAGGTCTTGCGCGGCGATCTCGCCCACATCCTGTTCGACGCCACCAAGGGCGAGGTCGAGTACCTGTTCGGCGACTCGATCACCGGCCTGGTGCAGCAGGCCGATGGTGTGACGGTGCGGTTCCGCAACTCCGCGCCACGCGTATTCGACCTGGTGATCGGGGCCGACGGCATGCACTCGGCGGTGCGCAGGCTGACATTCGGGCCGACCGAGCAGTTCGCCCGGCACACCGGCATGGCCGCCTGTGTGATCTCGGTGCCCAACTACCTGAACCTCGACCACTGGGAACTGGTGCATCCCACACCCGGGCGCGTGGTGCAGGTGTACAGCACCCAGCGGACCACGGCCAAGGCCCAGTTCATCTTCCAGGCGCCGGAACAACTGCCGGACAGGCGCGACCGCGCCGCCCAGCAACAGCTGGTGACCGACGCGTACGCCGATGCCGGTTGGGAGACACCGAATCTGGTCCGCGCCATACCGGAATCCCCGGACTTCTACTTCGATTCGGTCAGCCAGATCCATCTCGACCGCTGGTCCGACGGCCGCGTCGCGGTCGTCGGCGACGCCGCCTACTGCCCGTCACCGCTGTCCGGGCAGGGCACGAGCATGGCGCTGGTCGGCGCGTATGTCCTTGCCGGCGAACTGAAAGCGGCCGCCGGTGATCACCGCGTCGCGTTCGATCGCTACCAGCGCGCCATGCAGGACTACGTCACCGAGAACCTGACACTGGGCTGGAACAATGCCACCCAGATGGTGGCGGCCGACCGGCGTGCGATCCGGACCCAGACCACCATGTTGCGCATGCTGCGGCACATGCCGTGGAAGGGCCTGGCCCTGCGTCCGATCATCAAGCCGCTCGAGCGCGCGGCCAATGCCATCCAGCTCGCGGATTACTGAACCCGTCGTCACCTGCGCTGTTCCCGACTGCGGGACTGCATCTCAACTGATGTGTGAGGAGTACCGAAATGAGTATCGCTTCCGGCCCGATTTTCCAGGTGGCGTGGGTTGTTCACGACCTCGACGCGGCCGAACAGGAATTTACCGACAGCTATGGCGTCGACAGGTGGGTCCGCATGCCCCGCATGCATTTCGGCCCGGAGTCGTGCAGTTATCGCGGTGCGCCCGCCGACTACACGATCGACACCTCGCTCGGCTATGCCGGCGGACAGCAACTGGAATTGATCGCGCCGGTCTCGGGTACGAACCTATATACCGAAACGCTCGCGCGGTCCGGCCCTGGACTGCACCATATCGCCTGGGTACCAGATGATTTCGATGCCGCACTGGCAGCGGCGCGGGCATGCGGCACCGAGATCGCGCAACATTGCACCATGGCCGAGCTCGGCATGGAATTCGTTTATCTCGACGGAGGCCCGCTCGGCTCGTACATCGAGTTGCTGCGGCTGCCTGCGGACGCACGCGCAATGTTCGACAGCATGATTCCGTCGGGATACCGGAACCCGTGGTCGCACGGATAACAGCCTGCGTCGACGGCGAACCCTGCCGCCGATGCTGGTGGCGCCGTGCTCGATTCGCACACAACATCGGCAGTCTGAAGCCGTATCTGGATTTATATACGGTCGTACGTGTGTTCAGGTGAGCCGGATCGTCTCGGATCCGGCTCACCAACATCGAAGTACGCACGGCGCTCCATGGCGGCATGTCGAACACGTATGTGGCCGGGGTGTCGGCGCCGGAGACCTGTTCCTGGGCGATGCCGTTGCGGCCGGTGCCGCCCGGGCCGAGTTATCGGCGGCGAAATCGCCGCGCCACCCGCTGGTGTCACCCACGGTATCCCCACCCACATCGCCGCAGCCTGGCACCGCCACGCACTATCCATCTACAGCGACGCACAACCCGAAGACCTCAAAACCACCGCAACCGCACTCTTCACATGACTCAACCAGACCAAAACACGTGCAGAAGCGCGCGGTAGGCACCACAGACGCTGGAGAGGATGAGGACCACTTCGAATACCGGCAGAACGACCGTGAAGTTCGCGCCACCATCGTCCGCGTCATCGCCGATTACCTGAAAGGTTGCCGCCGAGTTCAGGGCTGTAAGGCAGTCGGAGGTATCCGCAGAGGACGTCGATGCATTGCTGGCGGCGTAGTCCGTCGGATTCGTCGGCGACACCCGCCATGGCGTAGACCCCGGCGATGCGGACCGCGACATCGGTCGCGCCGAGTTGGGCGGCCGCGACGCCGAAGCGTTCGACGAACCGGCTCTGCTCCAGGTCGCGTTGGCGCCGGTAGGCGATCACCAATGCGACGACGCCGCCGACTCCGGCGACGACGGTCAATGCGACGCGGGTGACGTCGATCTCGGCGGCGGCCTTGGTCGTGTCGACGGGGGTGATCCATCGCAGGAATCCGTAAGCGGCGAAGGCCACGACGAATCCGGTGGCGAGTGCGAGTCCGACCGCGGGGAACAACCGGATCCGGCTCGCGGCGGCTGACTGCCGCACGAGAGTCCTTATTCACAAGCGCGCGCAACGCGGTCGTCTTCCTACGTGCTTGGGCGCCAACGGCGCTCACCCACCCGAGCATCGCTCGATTCTGATCGAAGCCACCCCAACCCCGCGCTGCATCGGCCGAATCTCGCCACTGAGAACGCCTGCGGGTGTTGGGAATTGATCGTTTTCTCAACACCTGCGCCTAGACGAGTGAGTCCGAAGTCCCGGTGATGTCCGGACATGGACGGAGGGCGCCGAAGATCACTGTGTGACGAACGATCTGGACGCCCTCGTAACCGCACTGTACGTGAAAATCGATGACGAGTTGCCTGGTTCCCGCTGGACTGGACGTCCGCCGGTGCTGACCGACTCGGAACTGGTGAGCCTGGCGGTGGCCCAGTCGCTGCTGGGGTTCACTTCCGAGGCACACTGGCTGCGGTATGCCCGCACGCATCTGGGTGCGATGTTCCCGTACCTGCCGCAGCAGTCCGGCTACAACAAACGCCTGCGGGCCGCGCTGGGGCTGGTGAAGCAGGTGATCCGGATGCTGGCCCGTTCCACCGATTTCTGGCTGCCCACCGGTCACCCGGTCGTTGATCGCCTACGACCATTGACTCGGACCGCCCGCGTGTACTTCAGGTGCCGAGTGGTTCGACGTCGACGACGACCAGTTTGTCCTGTTGGTAGCTATCCAGGTCGGGGGTGTTCCAGCTCTCGCCGCTGCGGATTCGATGAAACCGGAACGTGGCGTTGGTCTCGTTCGCGCCGACGATGAAGCGCACCGCAGTAGGCGGGTCGAGTTCGTAGACCAGGCGGCTCATCACCCGCGCCAACGTGACGCCGTGCATCAGCAAAATCCGCTGATCGCCCTCGTCGATCAGTGGCTGGTCATCAACAACAGCTACGCCAACCGAGACGAAGTCCTCGAGATGAAACGAACTGTCGCTGGCCTCCCAGCCGGACAAGTCGGGGAAGAACGACGGCGCGTTGCCAACATCGGCAGTGGAGTCGGCCCACGTCACCACCCCACCACGGCGGACGATTCCGTGCCCAGCCTGCTCACACAAACCGGCAGCCAATCCTCCCGAAGGCTCCATGCCTCCGAATCCCGACAGCACAGCCAGCGTCGTGGCCGCCAGATCGTTCATCTTCACCGTGAGCACGGCGGCAAGTATTCCAGGTCCGGCTGCCGACCAAGCGATCACAGCATGAGCCCGGCGACCTTCGATTTACTCGCACCAGCAACTCACTGCCCTACACCTATGCCTGACGGCCCAATCGCGTTTGCGGTCGCAGGCATGGGGGCCGCCTGTCGATGTTCGAAGTCGACTGCACGGCGTCCTCTGCGCACATGAGTGCAGGCGCAAGGCCATATCCGTTGGTTTTTCGGCGATAACTACTTCCGCCGTCAATTGCATCGAATGCGAACTCACGACAGTATGCGCATCGGCGTGACCGAGGTCGGCAATTGTTGTGTCTGCCAGTGGAATTCGGTTGTGTCGGCACCGATGAGGATAGACGGCTGAGGGTGCCGGAACGATCAGTCCGACTCAACTGCCTGCTGATTCCTCTACGACCCGCATACGATGCGACTTTCTCGCATCTGATGCGACTGATGGAGGTGGGCGGATTTGGTCGGGTTCGGTGGTTCGGTCCCAGGTGCGGCACGGCTGCATCTGGTCGACGGGGTGTCGCTGCGCCGAACGCGGCGCGCGGGCGCGCCTGGCTACCCCGCGGCGTTCGCGAGCTGCCGATAGAGCCGCGCCAGCTTCGCGGCGGCTTTGCGATCGAATCCGATCCCCTCGTCGATCTCGCGGGACAGGAACTCGAGCCAGTCCGCGATCGCGGCGTGCTGTGCGGGGCGCAGGCCGCGCAGGGTCGTCTCGTCGTCGCGTCGCGCACTGCCGAGAAAGCTGCTGAGATGGATCCAGAGTTCGAAGTCGTAGGGTTGGATCAGCATCAGCTTCAGCACCGCCGGGAGGTAGTACTCGACGGCCTGCGCGGTCATGTACGTGAAGTCTTCCATGTGCAGGCCGGGCAGAAAGCTCGAGCGGTTGATGTCCGCGCTCGAGCGGCCGTGAAAATGCGCGATGACGTACGGCGCGTCGATGCTCGGCGGTGCAAGTTCGTCCTCGGTGCGCGGCGGCGAGCCCGCGAACACCTGATCGATTCGGTGGGTGACCTCATCGCGACTCCTCATGGCCGCCACAACCTAGCTCACCATGGCCTTCGCTGCTCCGCATGGGCGTGCCCGGATCGGGTGCGGCAGCGATCCTGTCTGCCTCGGCTCTGCTTCAGCCACAGGAATTGTCCCAACCGGCGACGGCCGTGTGCGGACCGGTCTTGGCGCGCTGCTCGGTGCCCAGCCCTTTCGACATGGCGTAGCGCCTGCTGACGGGTGATACGCCGGGCTCAACTTTCGTGGTGGACGGTAACGGTGTTGTTCCGATCCCACGCCGCGACAAGCAGCTGGTCGGTGGGCTTGTCAGCGCCGATTGCGAAGTCGAGTGCGAGAACACGTTCCGTTGCCGCGGGGCTGATCGCGATGCCGACGAGGAGTAGATGGTCGAGGAAGACCTTGTCGGTAACAGCCTCACAGGTGTCCACGTCGAACAAGGAGCCAGCGACTTGTGCTAAAGGCCTTCGTCGGCCACTCGACGCATTGCCGCGACATAGTCGTCGATATGCCTCGAGATGTACTCATCGCCGGTCTTCCGCAACAGCATCGCGGGGTCGATCGTCGGTGTGGCGAACCCGAGAGGGACGCCCTGCGTACGGACGAGTTCACCGCACGCATAGGCGTAGCCGACCAGCCGGAGCCAGAAGAGCGGGTTCTCGCCCATGTGTCGGCTGCACTGGCTCAGAATCGCTGCGAGCGCCTCCAGCTCAGGGTCTCGAGCGGGATCGGGTACCTCCTCGAGAAAGCGGTCGTAGCTGATCACGATCGGCCGGTCGTGATCGTCGTCGATGAGGCGCGCCGCGGCCGCGCGAAGATTGTCTCGAAACAGATGTTGGGTCTGCCGCGCCCAATCGACATCCGGGTGGTCCAACACGACGTTGTCACTGGACAGCATGCGTTCCGATGTCGCCCCGAATCGCAGCAGGCCCAGAGCCCCCGCATCGACGCTGAAGTCCGCGGCACCCACTGCGCGCTCGATCAGCTGTGCGACCGCGAGCGGACACAGAAGCCGATAGATGGTGCTTCGTCCGTAATCCGCGGAGGGATCCATGTTCCAATCCATCCCCGCCCGCACATGCCCGACGATTCGGTGGATCGCATCGCGCGCACTGTAGAGCAACTGCATGCGCAAAGGTCCGATCGCCTCGTAGAGGCGCTGTCGAGCCATCGACTCGTACGCGATGCGAGCTTGGCGGTCCATAGCGTCGGCATCGAGCTGTGCCTTCCGCACAAGCAGATATCGCTGGGTAAAGAAGCTGCTCACAGCACCGACGATGGCGGCGACCACCGCAGAGGAGACAACCGCGGTCGTGACATCGGCAGCCGCAAGCATCATTCTCAGATCTTCTCGCACTCACGGGTGAGACCGGGATGATTTGTGTGCGCGTGCTGTGCGGTCCAGCGGTTCCACCCGTCTGACCCCCGATAAGACTCCCATCGCAGCGGTTCTCGGCGGTCAGAGCCGATGGACTTGAACCCAGTTACTACCGGAACCCCTACCAGTCGGGCGAATCTGGGCCGGGTCCGGGGCGACTCGTCGTCCCGGTCGGCGTGACGCGAGCGAACTTTGCCCGCCTCGTTGCAGTGAGCGCCCGCAGCTGACTGGCGATGTTGTCCCTGTTGCCCGATATGCCGAGGTCCACGCGCAAGGCGGTCAGGAGGAGATGAATGCCGTCGTTGAGTGGGCCTTTCACCCAGACCAGCAGGCTCTCAGCGGTGAAGGCATCGGTACGGCCGGCGTCGAGGGCGCACAGCGCGTCGTAAGTGCGATCCAGGCAGTTGCTCACCTCCGACGCGACAGTCAGTACAGAGTCGGGCAGCGATATCTGCGCCATGGCGTACAAATCGCGGTAGTCGGCCCGCTTCGACCTGACCACCTCGAGAGTTCGCCCCGGATTTTCGAGGTAATCCAGCGCTGCGGTCCGGTACCCCCGGGCTGCGCGGTTGTATTCGGCGTACATCGCCAGCCGAGCTTCTTCGACCTCTCTGCGACGCTGATTTTGCGCGTCCAGTTGCTTGCCGCGGATCGCGTACCGCTGCGTAACTACGATGCCGCCGAGCGACCCAGCGACGCCTGCGAGCGCGCTGATCATGGACACCAATTCCACACTCACACAGACGATTATCTGCAGCACACCAACTCGGGGCGCTTTGCGGTTCACCCTCCCAGCTGGCCCGTGGTGCTGCTGGCGCTGATCTCGGGTGCGTACTTGTAGATCGTGGAGCGAGAGACTCCGGGCATGCGGGCGATCGAGGACACCGATTCGTCGGGCTGGGTGAGCATCGCGCGGGCTTGGCGGATCTGCTCGGCACTCACGGCCGGCGGGCGGCCCAGGCGTTGCCCGCCGGCGCGTGCGGCGGGCAGGCCCTCGTTGGTGCCGTCCACGATGAGCTCGCGAATGAATTCGGCCAGGGCAGCGAAGACGTGGAAGACCAGGCGCCCGCCGGGGGTGGTGGTGCCGAGGGCTTCGTGCAGGGACCGGAATCCGATGCCGCGGCGGCGAAGTCCGGCCACGATCGCGATGAGGTCCTGCAGGGAGCGGCCGAGCCGATCCAGTGACGGCACTACCAGGGTGTCGCCCGGGCGGAGGTAGTCGAGGCGCTTGGCGAGTTCCTCGTGCTCGACACTCTTGCCGGACTTCTTGTCGGAGAAGATCTTCTGGCATCCGGCCTCGCGCAGGGCGAGTAGCTGGCGGTCGAGGTTCTGGCCCTTGGTGGAGACGTGGCCGTTGCCGACGAGCGCGCCGCCTCCGCCGATCGCATTCGGTGTGTCTCTCGCCCTGGCAAGCCGTTCCACTTCCAAGGAAGCGGAACGACCACGCTGGACGAATCCCGGTGAATCGAAGCTACTTTGCACTTCCTGACAGCTTCAGGATTCCGGGGCCCAACAGCAGTGTGTCTAGGACAAACTGCCTCGAACGAGTGCTTGAGTTGTCTCATGCAGTCGTTGATCGCTGTAGTGGGCACGCTTCTTGGTGCAGTGGTGGGGGTTTTGGGTTCATACACCACGCAGAGTCTCAGCTATCGAAGGGAATCATCAGAGCGGCTGGCAACGGTCCGGCGGCAGGCCTACGTTGAATTCCTCGTCGCTGTGCACGACATGTATGTACAGATCCTTGCGATACACCGAACGCAACGTGCTGGAACGATGACGCCAGTGGAAGCAACCCAGAGCCTCCACGAAATACCCTCCCGAAATGCGCAAGCCGCCCTCGAAAACCTACGGCTTTTGGCAGGTGACGTGGTGGCTGGGGACGCAGCCTTCCTCTGGGCGAGGATGCGGCGCGACGCAGAGCCTCTCGGTCGTGACCTTGATGCTCAACGCTTCGCTGCATGGCGAGAACGGTATTGGGACTCGCGTCGAAAGTTCATCGACGCGGCGAGACGTGATATCGGCTTCCGTTCCCTCGACTGGTCAACCGCTGGCGTTGGACCAGGTCGACAGCACAACGACATCTCGATCGACTCCGCGACCAGCTGACGCACCGTCTTCACCATCCACGTCCGACTGGGCGAGGCCGTGGCCTCTGGGCAGGTTCACTTATCGGCGATCAGAACCTTGCAACGATGGATATGACCCGGACGGAGCCGCGCGGATACCACCATGCCGTGGCGTCGTAGTTCACGGCGTGAAGGCGAAACGCTCGCGCTCGGTCCATCTTCAGACTTCGGCAGACGGCGGGATGTTGGGACTGTCAGATGAACTATCTGACAGTCCGCTGATGTTGTGGGACGACCGAGTCGGCAGCGGCCGTGCTCTGTTCGACCTGGCGATCGGTGTGCATCGGACTGATCTGCCCGCGGTATGTCCGCAGGATCTCGCTGACTTGGTCGCGGTGTTCGCGGGCGGCGCGGTGGGCCATGGCGTGGGCGGCGGTGATCGCTCGGGAGTACTCCATATCGCGTTGTTCGAGCTGATGTCGGTGTTCGGTGGCCTGGTCCTCGAGTCGCTGTCGTAGGGTCGCGTTCGCCTGAGCTGAAGTTTTGGCGTTGGTGACCGCGGCGTCTCGTTCGCCTTCGGCGTGGGCCTGTGCTGCGCGGGCAGCGTCGAGGTGTCCGCGCATTTCCTTCAATACAGCTTCGGCCTCCTCGTATACCCGGTCGCGATCAGCCTCTACCTCGGCAATGCGCTCTTGTGCATCGGTAGCAGCTTGTGCGGCAAGGTCTTTGACCTGCTGTGCTTCCTCGGCGGCTTCATCGGCGGCGGCCAGGGCCAGCTCCTCGAGTTCGACCGGGCGTTCGAGCCGACGCGCCATGGCCGTGGCCGCTTTCTCCGCGTCGGCGCGAGCCTGTTCGGCGGCGGCGATGCGGACAGTCGCGTCGCGTCGAATCTCGGCGATCTCGCGGTCGATGACCGCGGGGTCGGTGATCTCGGCGATCAGTTCACCGGCGTCGACCAGCATGGCTACCAGTTCCGCGCGCGTTCGCTCGATGCGGTCGACCAGATCGGCGAGGGCATTCATGCCGTCGGTGACCGGACGCGACGGGCGCTGCACCATGCCCGGGTCGCGGGCGTGGTGTGAGTATGAAGCCTCCAGAGCCGGTGGGTGCCCTGAGAAGCCGTTGTGACCGCAAGTGGTGACATGCACACCTACACCAGGGCGGCTCACGCCATTGACCTGGTGCTTTCGTGGAGCGGATGACGGGATTCGAACCTGCTGCGGCGCTTCACGAAAGCCGTGGTCAATCGCCTGAGCCAACCCAAATGTTGGGCCTCAATAGACCTTTCAGAACTTTTCAGTACGTTGCGGGTCACCAAGCTACCACCTGTCTGGTGACATAGACACCACCTCTTTTGCCCGCTGCGATCTTCGGGGTGGTGACTATGTCCCCACCCCTCACCGGGTGACGGGATGTCTGCACCGGATCACGGGACTGGCTTGGTCACTGCATCATTGAACCTGATGTGCCACATAGTGTTCGGGGGTGACCGGTCACCGACCGGCAGTGGCATGACCATGGCTATCCTCGCCGGGATGTTGGACACAAATGGACGGGAATGTCGATGACTGTGGCGGGACGTTGGCGCATCGTGGCGATGGACTTGTGGGATCGCGAAGCCATCGATCTTGTCGAGCCTGGATTCATGGAGTTCCACTCTGGTGGGACGGGTGAGTTCGGATTCATCGCCGTGCACGGGTGGATGGATTGCTGTATCGGGATCCGTGATGGTCGTGAGTGCGTGGAGTTCAGTTGGGAAGGTGATGACGAGGGGGAGCCGGTCAACGGTCGCGGCTGGGCTGTCCTGACCGAATCTGCCACGCTGCGCGGACACCTGTTCTTCCATCTCGGCGATGACTCCGCTTTCACCGCAGAGCCGTTCGAGGTGCCGTCGTGAGTGAGTACCAGTACTACGAGTTCGTCGCCCTCGACCGCCCGCTGGACGACCGTCAGCAGGCGGAGGTGCGAGCCTTGTCCACCCGGGCGCGCATCACCGCCACGAGCTTCATCAACGAATACCACTGGGGCAGTTTCCGGGGTGATATACGTCGGATGGTCGAGCGCTACTACGACGCGCACCTATATCTGGCGAATTGGGGGACTCGCCAGCTGATGTTCCGACTGCCGCGCACACTGCTCGGTCCCGAGGTGGCAGAACAGTACTGTCTCGGCGACTGTGTCACCGCCGAAACATCCGGCAGGAACATCATTCTCGGCTTCTCGAGTGAGGACGAGTCCGGTGACTGGGTGGAGGACGCGCAGACTTCGTTGTCGGCCATCGTCGGAGTACGCGCCGATCTTGCCGCCGGAGATCTGCGACCACTGTATTTGGCTTGGTTGGCCGGGTACGGCATGTGGGAACGCGATGAGTGGGCCTTCGGCCGCGATCATGATGACCAACTCGAGCCGCCGGTGCCGCCGGGACTGCGTACACTCACCGCCGCTCAGCGGGCGATGGCCGACTTCCTGCGGCTGGACCGCGATCTGCTGCACGTCGCGGCGTCGGCGAGCCCCGATCTCGACGCGGTGGCCGATGATCCGCGTGCGCTCGCCGCATGGATCGCCGATCTCGATGTGGCAGAGAAAGATCGGCTGTTGCTGGATGTCGCCGGTGACGACGCGGCGAGTGTTCATATGGAACTTCTGCGCCGATTCCGCGAGTCCACGACGGCCGCACCCGACCAGGCGCCACGGCGTACCGTCGCTGACCTGCTCGACGGTACGGCCCGACACCGGAGCGAGCGGGAACGCCGTGAGGCGGCTGTCCGGGCGGAACAGCACGCTCGGCTCGAGGCCCGGCGGGCACGTCAACGCGAACGGCGGTTGAACGAACTCGCCCGCGACCAGGACGGTGCCTGGCAACGAATTGAAGTAATGGTCGCGACCAAGAAGTCCGGCCAGTACGACGCCGCGATCGAGCTGCTCACCGACCTGCGCGATCTCGCCGAACGGGACGGCCGCACCGATGTCTTCGCGCGGCAGGCGAGAGCATTGCGTGAACGGCACACCAGCAAGCCGGCCTTCATCAGACGTCTGGTCACCGTCGACATCGAGGCGAGTCGGGGCTGATAGGCGGAGCGCGATCGACTTCGGTGCCGCAGACGGGTGAACGGCATTGAGGCGACACGGGCGGCGACTCGCCATGGGCAGAGCGTGACCTCGCCGGGGTCCGGTCGCAACTGCGGTTCGGGAGGTTGGCTTGATCGGGTGTCGGGGTGATGCGGTGCGATGGGAGAATTTGTGCGATGAACGCTTCCCGCCACCGCGAGACGCTACGACCGTGAGAAGCCCGACCATCGCGAAATGATCCTACGGTGTACGAGGAAACTCTTGGCGGTCATCGGCGCCCAGCGGCTCACCAAGCCGACGCCCGAGCCCGATCCCGATGACTGGTACGCCAACCTGCTGTGGTTCAACAACGGTCAGGTGGATATCGCGGCCAGCACCGGCGAGACCATCAAGGACCTCGCCGGAAATGTGCTGCCGCCCACCGACCACGGCCCTCGACACCCTCTTCCTCGCGTCCCCTATCTCGTTCAAAGGACGCCTCGTCCAATACGTCGGGCGCATCACCCGACCACATCCCAACAAGACCACCGCCACCGTCCACGACTACCACGACATCCGTACCCCGGTGCTCGCATCATCACTACACAAACGCGCACCCGGCTACGTCACCCTCGGATTCCCCGACCCGCGCAAACCCCACAACTGGAATGCCGTCACACCGCCGCCGCCGACAACAACAACTACATGAGCCATACGCACCCAAGCCGGGCAACCGAACTCGCTGAATGGCAGCGGTGAGATCTCTCAGCAGGCCGAGGTCAGTTCATGCAGCGACACGAGCAAGACACGGTCACGATTGAAGCCGCGTTCGGTGATCAAACGGACGGCGCTCTCAGCCTGCGCGATGTCCTCCTGGGAAGCCGCCGCCAGCAGGCCATGCAGATCTGCGAGATCCTGTGGGCGGGAAACATCGTCTCGGGCCAACAGTTCGAGCACGATGAGGTGGCCAGTAGTCGCGACCGGCCGCGTCAACCCGGGCACGATCTCCAGGTTCTCTGCGGCCTGCACGATCTCGGACTCAATTCCCGAACTGGCGAACAGGATGTCGACCAGGACCGATACGCTATCGATGGCGCGCTTCAGCCGACGGTAGCCAGCCTGCCGTTATCGTGCTCCACCGAAGCATAGAACCCGTAGCCCTCGGCGATGAGTAGACGAACCAATTCCTCAGCGCCGCGGTCATCTGCAACCGCCACCGCTACGTCAATGTCATGAGTAAACCGTGGCGCCGACCGTGCCAACACCGCAAAGCCACCGGCGAGCGCCCAGGCGTAACCATGCCGACGAAGATCCGACGCCGCACGACGCAGCGCCGCCTCGAGTTGGTTCATGCGAACCGAGACGACGCATGGCCAGCCGCATCACCGAGTGGCGCGCCAGGACGTGAAAGCAGCCAGTCCTGAACAACCTCGTCCACCTCCACCTCGGTGGCCTCCGGTCGCATCCGACGTATTCGGGCACGCTGCATACGCACACCGAACTCATACATCTCCAACGCGAGACGCAGTCGCTGGCCCGGCGATTCCTCTGCCGCGATACCCAGCCTACGTCCGAAACAGCTCAAGCCCCGGATCCCTGAAGACCTCCTTCCCGCGCAGGATCACGGGATTGGTCCCGGACTTGGGTTATGGAGTAAATACGGAGTGTCGCATGGTCATTGCCGCAACCGCGCGAGGCGCCGTGAAGCCCCTGGGCAGTAGCCGAAGCCCGATCTAGGTAGGCTCTCGGGGAGCGCCACTCGACGGGGGAACAGCGATGAATAACGATGAGCGAATGCTCGAGATCGAGTGGATCAATGAGCGGCTCGCGGCGGTGCGTGGCTCCGCGCGTTCCAGAGACGGCAGCGTGAGCATCGAGACAGATGCTGGTGGTCGGATCACCGACCTCTACATCGCCGACTATGCGATGGACAACGGCCCTCAGCACCTGGCCAACCTCATTATCGACCGTCACCGTGTCGCACTGGGCAACGCCGAAGCCGCAGCCGTGCAACTGTTCGAGGAGTCCAGGTGAACGTCGACCCCGCGAAGATGCGCGCCCTCGCCACATACGTACGCATGAACGCGGGCAGGATCACGACGAAGACGCCGATCGCGAAGGTGAGCCGTGATCTGGCTCGGGAGCGGATGGCGGGTTCGAACCTCGCTGTCAAAGTCGAGGAATCACTGAAGGCGATGGACACCGTGCTGGCATACCACAATCGCCGCCTGAGCAGCTTTTGTGACAGCGTGGAGACTGCCGCGGGTGTCTATGAGCAAACAGATGCCGACTGGGCTGCCCAACTCAAGCAGCTCGGGGGCTGATGATGGCGGATGACAATTCGCTGACCATATCCAAGGTGCTCGGCTGGGATCTGCGCTATCTCGGTCAGGTCGTCGACATGATGAACGAGACCTACAAGTTCATCGAGACCGAGGCCACCGCGGCGGGAAATGCGATAGAGCAGTCCAGCGACTACTTCGACAGTTCGGCGGGTGATGCCGCACGGCGACGTGGCCAGGACGATCGCAGCGACACTGTTCAGACCTCGGACGTCATCGAACAGATGGCGTCGAAGCTCAGCTCCCTGGTCTCGACCCTGGAAACCAATATTTCGACGATCCGAACCCGCAAAGCCGAAGCCGAGGAGTCGAGATGGGATCTGTTCGTCACCGAGGACGGCCACGTCAAGTCCCGCACATCGAACGCCGAAACCTACCGCGACCACATCCCGTTTGGTGATGTCGCAGTCGTTGCGAAGGAAATCGTCACCCGGCGTCTGGACAACTTCATCTCGGCCGCCTTCACGCTCGTACAAAGAGCCGATCAGGAAGGCGCGGAGATCTACATCAAGGAAATCGAGAAGCTGTCCGACCGGGTGAAGCAGGGTCTAGTCGTCAAGCCGGACGATCCGGAACTCTCACGAATCCTCGAGGACTATCAAACCGATGTCTCCACCGGGCTGCCGAGACTCTGGCCGGTCGGGTGGCCAGCCGACATCCTCAAGGATCACGGCATAAACGTGAGCCCTTCGCTGATGACCTCCGAAGAGATCTCGGCCATGGAGAATCTGCTGCAGAACCAGGGCGTCGACGCGGTCGCAAAAGCCCTCACCCTCCCCGACCTGGCCAGGAATGCCGCCTTGGCGGAGTATCCGGACTCGGTGGCCGATGGTCAAGGTGATGCCTATCGGCACATGTACTGGAACGCTCTCATGTCGCAACAATTCGGTGAGGACTGGGCGCAAACTTACGCCACGGCCCACGAGAAGACCGGCGGCAATACGCCGCAGCGTGAAGCAATGGACCTCTACAACAATGAAATCGGGCGCGCGATCGGGGCAGCCAACCCAAAAGCCACTCCGGAGGAATTGGCCGCGCTGGTCGGACAGCAGATCAAAGACGGCAAAGCAGTAGTCATCCAGACTTCGAATGCCGATGGCAGTCAACTGCCCGCCCCGCAGATCACCTGGAGCAATCGGGTGACCGAGGCGATGACCGGATCGCCCGCAGGCGTCGGCATTCCGCTACCCGGGAGCAAGTGATCATCTGATGAGAGTCGCAGCCCTGGCCCTCGCCGCCGGTTTGGTACCGGTGCTGCTCGCTGCCGGATGCGGGCCGGACCGGTCCGCTGATAACCGGGAGACCGCGAGCAGCGACTGTCGTGCTTCGTTCGACGTGCGGTCGGGCGGATCATCGCCAAGTGGCGGTTTCACTCTGCTGACCGCCGCGAGGCATGCGGCTTCCGGTGACGTGCCGGTCAAGATGGTGGAGATCACCCGAGCCGCCGGTCTCCAGGACGAGTGGGACACCATGGTGGTCGTTACGCCGGGCATGAAAGCCGAAAAGCTGAACGAACTCGCGAATACCCCCGGAATGTGCTGGCAGAACATGCCCGGCCCATACAACGATGACAAGCCGACGACGGCCTACTACCTGTTCATTCGTGGTGGGTACCCCTTGCGGGTTGCGACCTGGTGGTTCCCCACCGATGACGAACTGGACTTCCGCTGGACGAGTACGAAAGTCGTGTACCCGGATACCGTGCTCACCCCGCTGCACTCACCCGGCGCCGATCCCAAACTCCGCGTGGCTCCCGCGAATTGAGCCGAATCCGCGGATCGCGGGATAGCGTCCGCGGCACCGGAAAGGTTCCCCCGCGACCATGCGAGGTTGACCGTCATGCGGAACGACCAGGTCCGCCGAAAGCGCACGACAGGGGGTCGCGAACGCATTTCAGCTGGTAGATAACGGTTTGCGAGTTGGACGGGGCTCGAACCCACTGGGACGCTTCACAAAAGCCGTGGTCAATCGGCTGAGCTAATCCAAATGTCGGGCCTCAACAGACCTTTCAGAACTCTTCAGTACGTTGCGATGCACCAAGCTACCACCTGTCTGGTGACATAGTCACCAGCCCTTTGCCCGCTGCGAAATTCGGGGTGAGGGAATCGCGTCCGGTATTGCGGTTACGTTCTGCGGTTTCGTTTTCGGAGCGGTCATGCTGTGGCCGCGCCGGATTCCGAAGGGCCACAGCGTCGACGAGATCGCACAACGCATAGCCCGCGAACGCAAGGCGAGATCTCACCTGAAACCGGCTTCTAAGGGGCCTGATTCGGCTAACACCGGTCGGTTCGAGCGGGTTCGCCCAAGCGCACGGGCGACTCCTTGGGCAGAGGTGGTGTTCATCGATGAATGTGGATGAGGGTCGGCCGCCTGCCGTAGGTGTGATCGGGACGGATCTCGCAGGGACGCGCCGCGACCGCTACGAGCTGAATATGCACGGGCTGGCTCGGCGCCACAATTTCGAACTGCCCGAAATTTTGCCCCTCACCGACGAAACCGCGTGCCCCACAGCAGATCTCGTTCTGCCGATGCCCCGGAGTCCCGAAACACCGAACGCGCCCGTTTCCGGTTCGGGAGGCGGGGCGCGTTGCCTACCCGGATCGAGTCGATGGCAGGTGACCTGTACTCGGCGTTGAAGATCGGGTGGTTGCCCCCGACCACGAGACCCCATCGACGATTCGTCGCACCGCTCGACACGATATTGCTAGCGTCGGTCCACGTCAGGAATCACGCGGCGTTGCCGTACAGGGTGAAATATTACCCACCCTGCGGAATTCGATCAGATCCGTTGCCGCGATGTTGGTAGCGATACGGTGCCCCGTTGCCGACACCGGATCGGTGTACCGCAGTCCACCTACGTCGGTGGATCGATGCCCGATTCAGTCGAGGCATCGCTGGGGCGAACAGTCTCACCGAGGTTTGTTGGCGGCGAAGCACGGCTGGGTTCGGATGGCTGGCCCGGCCAGCCGTGTGTCGGCCACGATGTCGGCGTGGAGCTGCTCTTTCGCAGCCGCCTTCATGCCGAGTGCCGGATGCTTTGTCTTTCAAAGGCGCCTCGTCCAATACGTCGGACGCATCACCCGACCCACCCCGGCAAGACCGCCGCCACCATGCACGACTACCACGACGTACTGACCCGGTCACCGCATCCTCGCTACCGAACGCGCACTCGGATACACCTCCGTAGGGTTCCCGACCCCCGACGCAAACGCCGCTACTCACATCGGCAAGGACAGCCGCCGAACACGGCTGATAATGTAGATTGTATCTACATAGATCGTGTCTATATAGATTTGGATTACCTTAGGGGCTCCGGTGGCAGCATCAGGTTTCGTCGGCCGAAAAACCGAGCTAGGACTTCTGAGGACTCGCTTGCAGCGTGTCGCGGAATCCCGCCGAGGTGTGGCCGTTGCGATCAGAGGGCGGCGACAGGTCGGAAAATCGCGACTGGTTCAGGAGTTCTGCGACGCGGAGCAAGTCCCGTATCTGTACTTCACCGCCACGAAAGGTATGCCGGTATCCGAATCGCTGGCGACGTTTCTCGCGGAATTGAAAAGATCGGGGATCGCAGCGAATCCCGAGACCCTCCCCGAGACAATCGGCGGCTGGCCCGACGCCTTCCGGCTCCTGGCCACCACGCTCGGTGATACGCCGACAACCGTCGTAATCGACGAACTACCTTGGCTGGCAGAACAAGACACGGTCTTCGACGGCGCGTTGCAAACGGCGTGGGACCGGTTGCTGCAGCAACGCCCGATTTTGCTGCTACTCCTGGGTAGCGACATCCATATGATGGAACGCCTCACCGCCTACGACCGCCCGTTCTACGGGCGAGCAGACAACCTCATCCTCGATCCGCTCAACCCAGCCGAAGTCGGCCACGCTCTCGGCCTCAACGCCGCTGAGAGCATCGACGCACATTTGATCACCGGCGGGCTGCCAGGCATCTTGCGTAGCTGGCCGCATGGGCTGTCGCCGCTCGAATTCGTGCGACGCGAATGCGACGATCCTGCTGCGCCGCTGTTCGGAGTACCCGAGGCCACTCTCCTCGCCGAGTTCCCCGCACCCGACCAAGCACGACGCGTACTCGAAGCGATCGGAAGCGGGGAACGCACCCACGCCACCATCGCGGCTTCGGCGGGCAGCCGCAGTGGCGCATTGCCTTCCGGGACGTTATCGCCTCTACTTCATCGACTCTCAGTAGAAAAGCAGGTGCTCTCGGTAGACCAGCCACTGTCGATCAAACCCGGGAAACCAGCACTCTACCGAGTCGCCGACAGCAACCTGCGGCTCTACCTCGCAACCCTGCGCTCGGTTCAGGACCTGGTTCGGCGAGGGCGAGTCGACGCAGCCTACGAGTTGTTCGCTCGACGCTGGACCTCATGGCGCGGCAAAGCCGTCGAACCCCTCGTGCGAGAAGCGCTCGAACTGACCGCGCTCGCGGGAGCACTGCCCTGGAAAGACATCACCGCAGTCGGCGGCTGGTGGAACCGCGCCTTCAACCCAGAGATAGACCTCATCGGCACCGACCGCTCCCCCGTTGCTAATCGGGTGATCTTCGCCGGATCGATCAAATGGCTCGCCACCCCATTCGACCACCACGATCTAGCCGAACTCACTCGCGGGGTCGCCAGCGTTCCAGGCTTCGTCCCACACGAAACAGCATTGGTCGCAGTGTCCTTAGCCGATATCGAGCGCACCCTCGCCGACACCATCGACCTGGTATGGAACGCCGCCGACGTGCTCTCCGCATGGAGTTGAGGAAGCCGCCACAACGTTTGCCAGCAACCTGTCGACCAGATCATTCAGCTGTCGCCAAGTCCTATCATCAACATTCGGGCTACGTTTCATCCGACAAAGGCTGTGCCGCAACGAACCGGAACTTCTTTAGGCCCGGTCCAGACCTGGAGAACCACCATGAAATCCCGGCATAGACGCCGTCCGGAGGCGCGGGGGTGGGCCGGCGAACCAGGTGGTGATCGCCGTGGTGACGCGGCACAAAGTCGAGGCTGCCTGAATGGTCGATGACCAGGACTTATGCAGGCGGACCTAGGAGGACTTGAACCCTGGTCCGGCGCTTCACGATTCGGCTGGTCAATAGCCTGAGGCAACCCAAATGTTGGGCCTCAACAGACCTTTCAGAACTTTTCAGTACGGTACGAGACACCAAGCTACCACCTGCCTGGTGACATAGTCACCACGCCTTTTGCCCGCCGTGATCTTCGGGGTGGTGACGCCGTCACCACCTCACCGGGTGACGGGATGTCTCCCGCACCGGGTCACGGGACTGGTCCCGCACCGAGTCTGTCACGAGACTTTGCGTGGTCACTGCATTCGATGGATACCGAGAGACCCCCGCTCGACATCGATGGCCGACAAGTCAGCTCGTCCCCGGTGAGTTGCCCATGCGCTCGCCAGATCTGTTGTCGTATTGAGCGGCAACGCGTCTGAGGGCTCCGCCCTGCGATGTACTGTTCGGGTTCGTGAGTGCTCGGGTATCGGTCTCGGGTCCGAAGCGGTGGTATCGACTGGTGGGATCTGGAGGTGCTGTGGTGCGGCGGCGCGATGGCTTACCGATGAACGCGCGGCAGGAACAGTTCAGCGTGGCGTTCGTGCGGATGGTCGCGGCTGCGGCGGGCTGCTCGATCAAGGGTCATGAGACGGACTACGACGGAGTCGATATAACGATCGCTTCATCTGGACCGTTCCCGGTTCGGTGGACACGGGGGTCGATGTCGCCCGGTAGTACGGGAGTTTGGTGTTGGGTTCGACGCGGCGTAGTTTCACCGAGGAGTACAAGGCTCAGGCGGTAGCGTTCGTTCTGGGTGAGGGGCGGCCGGTGGCCGAGGTGGCACGCAATATCGGCTGTCACGAGATGACGTTGAGGAAATGGGTGAAGAGGGCGAAGGAGTCCGGAGCCGAGGATGGTTCCGGGGATAAGTCGCTGACCGACTCGGAGCGGGCCGAGTTGGAGCGGTTGCGTGCGGAGAACGCGGAGTTGAAGATGCAGGTCGCGTTCGCAAAAAAAGTTGCGACCTGGTTCGCGAAAGACCAGCGGTGAAATTCGCCGCGATTGCGGACTGGGCGGCTTCGGGTGAATTCGATGTGGCGTTCATGTGCCAAGAGCTGGCGGTGTCACGGTCGGGCTATTACGCCTGGTGTGGGCGCGGTCCCAGCGACCGCGACACCACCGACGCCGGGCTTATCCGGCTGATCCGCGCGATCCACGTCAAGCTGCGCGGCAACCCGGGCGTGCGCCGGGTGCACGCCGCGCTGCGCGTTGCCGGGCACCGGGTCTCACGCAAGCGGGTGTGGCGGCTGATGCGTGCGACAGGGCTGCGGGGCAGGTATCCGAAACCGTTCCGGCGCACCACGATTCGTGGTTGCAAACCGGTCGATGCACCGGATCTGCTGGGGCGTGACTTCACCGCGGCGGCAGCGAATCAGCGCTGGTGCGGCGACATCACGTACGTGAAAACCTGGGCCGGGTGGGCATATCTGGCCACCGTGATCGACCTGCACAACCGGGCGGTCATCGGCTGGGCGATCGCCGACCACATGCGCACCGGCCTGGTCACCGATGCTCTCGATATGGCCATGGCGCGGCGGCGGCCGCCGGCGGGAGTGATATTTCACAGCGACCGCGGCAGCCAGTACACGTCAAGGGAATTCGCTGATTTCTGCCGGAAGAATGGTGTCCGGCGTTCACTCGGCCGCACGGGTTCATGCTTTGACAATGCAGTCGCGGAATCGTTCTTCGCGACCTACAAGAAGGAGCTGGTACATACCCGTCCGTGGCCGACCCTGGCGTCGTTGAGGAGGGAGACATTCGACTGGATCGAGTCGTACTACAACACGCAACGAAGGCACTCGACGCTCAATTATTTGACGCCACAAGAATATTCGTTAGGGTACAGGGAAATCAGTCAGATCGCGGCATGATCCCGTGTCTACGAAACCGGGAACACTCCAATCGGTGGAGTACCAGAGGATGTACTGCCCACAGATCGAGATGCAGCTCAAATGCACCACTCAGCGCTCCCGGCTGGGCGCGCGCCATCTGTCTTGGACTCTCGAGCGAGGTCCTTTCCTGAAACTGGTGAACCCCAAGCGATTCGCGCCCGCCCTGTTGGGTGTACTGCTCATTCCAGCGGATCCCAATCAGATGCTCGACCTGTCAGAGAAGAGGTTGATCTCCGAGAGTCGCATGTACTGGCAGTTCGCCACGAAACTGGGAACCATCGAGGAGGGGAAGGCGAGCAAGACGGTACATCTACCGCGCACGAATCTGTTCGATGTCGAGGGGCTGCTCAAGATCATGAGAACGGTTGATAATTGGACTCGATGAGGAACGATTCTCTGGGGGACGCATTCGATGACCTCGCCGCGACGCTCACCCCGGCGAAGGTGTCGCAGTATCTGGCCGCACACGACTGGGTACTTGAAACCCGGCAGCCTGGCATCAGCGAAGTGTGGTCGTTACCAGGGGACGAGGGGCCGGAAGGTCGAGTCATGGTGCCGATGGCAACCGACTACATCGATTTTCCCCGGCGCTTCCGGGACTCGATTCGTACACTGGCGGCGGTTTACGGCCTGCACCCTTCTCTGTTGGCCGGAAGGTTCGCCGCACTGCGGTCCGACATCGTGTTCGTGCGTTTGGATCAAGAAACCACACAAGGCGAGATTCCGTTGGGACAGGCGGAATCAACGTTGAGGGCGCTGGTCAAGATGATCAGCTTGGCGAGCGGGGGCAGTGGGCGGGGCCGTCGCTCGGCGTCGGTGAGAAGGCTCATCGAACAACATTTTCGCTTCGGGCACACCAAACCGGGCAGTTTCGTATTCAGCATCGTCTCGCCTGTGGCTGAAGCCGGGAGCTCGGATATCGGATTGAGCGTTCTCGGCCGCACGGTGGTTTCCAGATTGGCCGGGAGCGTATCCCTGGCGAGTCGCTTGGCCGCAGACTGGGACGAAGACGCTCGTTACACTGCGATTGAACAGGGGCTCAGCTCCGCCTTCCTGGGTTCTATCCATGACCTGATCAAGCCGCACCAGGTGCGCGCGTTGGCGTTCACCTTCGATTGGGCGGTCACCGTGGCGCGCCCCCCGGAAGCCGTTTCCCACGTGAGATTTGGCGGCCACATGAAGCAGGCTGTCGCGCACATGCAGGCGGACATGCGTCAATCCGAGCAGTTGCCTGCGGACTTCTTGCCCGGCATGCGTGAAGTCACGGCACCGGGTCACGGTGTGGTTGCTCCCGGACGGGCGCTGCCACGAGGCACCGTGGACTTGGTCGGGGACGTCCGAGCGCTCGATCGTGCAACGCCCGCGGGGAACCCAAGCGCCGCAGGAAGTATCGAACTGCTGGCAGATGTGGAGGGAGAGCGGCATGTCGTGCACGCCCCTCTGGAGCGCGCCGACTACCTGCTCGCCATCGAGGCGCATCGACAAGAATTCCCGATCGCGGTGACCGGCATCCTCGAATACAGGGCCGGCGCCCTCTGGTTGACCGGGGAGATCACTCTGCGGCGAAGTCTGCCCGGTGCAGATCCGATTGACTGAACCATCCCTCGGGGAAGCGTCGTTGATCAACGCGGATGCTCGTCCACCTCCCCGCAGACGTCTCATCGAGCAACGGCCGCGCCCGCTCCCAGAGCCGGGACAGGTTGTGGGTTCGCATGAGTTTGCCGTCAAGCTCGACATGATGCAGCTGGCCCGCCAGGGACAGCACCTCTTTGAGTTGAAGCTCGATGGGCACGATCGCGCAACGCTTGGGTGACTGCGCTCGCCGAAGTTAGCGCCGTCACTTTCGAGGAAGACGCTGGTTCGGACTGATTGATCGGCGAGGTGTCCGGCGATCCCAGGGTGGTCACCGGCAGGCACTGGTCGCGACCCGCTAATCTGCTCATGAACATTGATGTCGCGATCGAAGGTTCAGGGGAGGGCATGGCATCGGCACAGCCAGAGTGGGGGAGTTCAGACCCATCAGCCCGCACGTTACGGCTAGCGATTCTGTGCCCTGATGCGGTTTTCCTCGATCTGATCGACGTCGACTCGTCGAAGGAAAAGTCCTACTCGCAATCGTGTTGTGACTGGCCGGAGTCGAAGCCGCACCTCGCTATCATCGTTGCCCCCCACAACCAGCCAGGCACGAATTCCGGCGAGCGGATTTGGGGACTGGGTATCGTCCGCCCCGCACATAAGACGGACATGGACCGGAAGGTTTTGGTCTCTCATGGACGGCAGTTCCGAGAGCATGTGGCTATCCCAGGAGACTGGTTCAGCGCTGGCAGCTCTGACCGTTTGCCGAAGAGCGGCCCCGTCACGCAAAATGTGAGTGCCGTATTGGCCGATCTTCGGGGGCTCTCACCTTATGTTGCAACAGAAGTGGAGAAGCTGACGCCTCTCCTCGATGATGAGGCGGATTGGGGCGAACGTGAGCTCCGCTGGCGAGACGAGCGCGATGCTCTGTTGCTCTTCGCAAAGATCGCTGGCGTTGCCCCGAAGGACTTCGTTCAGGTCCAACACTGGAACAGGGCTCTAGCTGGGGCGAGCTTCATCAGCGGGCTTCCTGACGCCGCAGCTCAGCTGGAACTCGACGATCCCCATGGGCGTATCGTAGGTAGGCTCGACACAGCTGGCGAGACAGTGGTGCGAAGGTTTGTCGACCCTACGCGTCAGAGGAAGAATTACGACCTTCAGGTGACTTCCGTAGTCGCTCGGCGTGAAATCACGTCAGAGAACGGTTCGATCGATGCCTATTACTATCATGCGGCTACCGAGACACTCGTCATGTTCCGCTACGTCGGGCCCGGACTGGATGTTCTCTCGTCACCTAGCGTCCGGCGCAGCTTAGCTGCGCTCCATGCGCGTTCCCGTGGCCGGATGCGACGTATTCGGCGGAGACCCAACGATTTCGGATTGTTGGAGGACCCAATTTTTGTCCGCGTTCACGCAGACGTACCATTTACGTCGGTGCTGCCGCGCACGATTCCGGGCGCGATCTACCCCGTTGACCAAGTCGAAGCAGCGATTTCGGTCTGGGGGAATAGGAGTTCGCCACGTCCGTTTGCCGTGTTTTGCCGGCATCTTGTACCGACCGATTTCGTCCGACTAGCGCGTGACGGTTGGTTCGGGGCGCGCGAGGTCCCCCTAGACGCGGTCCTCGACTTGGCCGAGATGTCTGCGGATGACCTCGGATGTGCCCTGCTGGTCGTCGACTTCAGTACTCGGCCACGCGGCAACGGGTCGTAACCCGGCGCTGAGGCTTCGATCACGTCAAGACGCTAACGATGGGGGACAACAATCCATGGCCACGCTGGGAGCGGATACGCCTCGCCAAGTCACGCAGGTCCGCGAACAGCTTCACGAGACCTTCGACGGGGTGATCGATGACGGTGACATCGCTCATTTCCAAGGAGGCAACTACGAGCAGCGCTTCCTCTCCCGCGCTCTAGCCGCGCTCGCCGTGCGATGTGTTGCAAAATGCAGTTCGGCCGAAGCGGCTGGATTCGTCACCGACGGCATCGCTGACCAGGGTCTGGACGCAATCGCTCCGCTGCCCGAAAGCGGACAGGTCCTGCTGGTCCAGGCGAAATGGAGCGACAAGGGCACGGCGACCTTTGATGTGGATGCCGCGAAGGCAATGGTCGACGGTCTGAACCGAATCGAGAACGAGCTTTACGAGCAGTTCAATCAGCGTGCCGCGGCTCTTGCTCAAGAGGCGAGGCCGCTGCTCATCACGGGCAGGACGACTCTGGTAATTGCCCTGATGGGTACGGTGGAACCTTCTCCCCCGGCACGTCAGGTCCTGGATAACGCGCTCAACGAGTTCAACAAGTACGGCGCCCGCGTGAACGTCCAAGTCCTGTTCGCTGCTGATTTCCACGAGCAGGTACACGCAGATCTTCGACCGGAATCAATCTGCTTGGACATACGGCTAGACGACTGGTACAAGCAGAAAGGACCGCTTGAGGCATACCAGGGCACAGTCGCCGCTGAAAGCGTCGCCGAGTGGTTTGAAGCGCACGGAACTGCCCTGTTCGAGCACAATCTTCGGGCACCTCTTGGAACCACCGTGACGAACGCGGCGATCGGCCAGACCCTCACATCCAAACCCACCACCTTCTGGCACCTGAACAACGGGATCACCATGATCTGTGATGGTCTGGACGCCAAGCATGACAGCGCAAGGGCTCCACAGAGCAGGCCGACGACGCTATCAGTGACGGGCGCGAGCATCGTCAACGGAGCACAAACCGTACGGGCCATCGCCAGAGCCATGCTCGACGAAGGCGACGCTGCTGCCCACGCAACGCTGAGTATCAAGGTCATCAACACACAGGGCGACAAACAATTCGCGGTTGACGTATCTCAGGCGGCGAACCGGCAAAACGCCATCGAGCCACGCGATCACATTGCGCTTGAACCCGTGCACCAGGCGATCAAGGCAAACCTACGTGCAGAGCTCCGCAAGCACTATGTGATCAAGCGGGGTGAACCCGCCCCCGCTCCGGCCACCGGCTGTTCGCTGGACGAACTCGCGCTTGCCTTGGCCTGCCTGCACCCCGATGCTGAACAGACCGCCCGCGCTAGTAGCTCCACCGAGAATCTCTGGGAGCAGGGACCCAACGGCAGTCATACATTGTTGTTTCATCGAGAACCCTCCCCCCAAAAAGTCTGGCGTTCAGTACTGACACTGCGCGCCACTCGCAGCGCGGTGTATGAGCGGGGCAATGAACTCGACGGCCGCGAGGCCGCAGTTGCCGAACACGGCGGACTTCTCGTTACACACCTGGTGTTCCAGCACCTCGGTGCGACAAGCATCGACGACCCTGACTTCGACTGGGACAGCGAGGTCCTCGAAAAGGTTCCAACCATTGTGGCGGAACTGGTGCGTCGACTGGCGCACCAGATCACTCTTGATGAGCACCGCCCCCAGATCAGAGCCACTTTTCAATCTGCAAAGCGGTGCCAAGAGCTGGCCAAGCAGGTCCTCGACCAATTGGCGGACGGCATAGCCGTTCCCGAACCACCCGCGAAGCAACGTAAGCCGCGCCGCCAGAACACGGTACCGCTCTTGGTTGACCGTCGCGTCATCAAAGAGGGATCGGCGCTTCACTACGTCGCGCAGACTGAGCCAGAACGCAAGGCCCTGGAAAACTGGCTCGTCGAAGATGAAAGACGACGACAGGCGACGTGGGTCAACCACCGCACCAAATCGATCCTGTGGGCATACGACGAACAGCAGTACTCTCCATCTGGGCTCGTGTCGAAAATGTGGTGGGACGCAGGATGGGACGAGCGGCCGGTCGCGAACCAAGGAACGATGCGCTGGTTGCTTCCAGATGGGCGGAGTCTATGGGATCTGGCGCAGCTCATTCACAGTGAAGAAGATGAACCGGGCGATGATGAGAGCTGAGCATGTTGGACGGCCCAGCACCCCGCCCGGGCAGCCGGGGGCGGCGGTTCTGCACTCGGCGACGTACTTAAGGGCTGGGCGTCGAACCTTGTTTCGGCGCTTCATGATTTGCCTGGTCAATAGCCTGAGCTAGCCCAAATGTTGGGCCTCAAGAGACCTTTCAGAACTTTTCACTACGTTGCGAGATCCAATGCTACGGACGGGACCCCGTGAATCGGTCCGGACCGAACCTACGGGGTCAGGTCACACGCAAACCGTTCCGACATGCCCATCACCTGTTTGAGCATGTCAACAGCCCGCCGCTTGCTGGCCGGGCCTAAAATTTTCCCTTCGCGATCTCCCGCAGAGCGCCCTTCTCCAGCTCCGCGTCCGCCAGCAGCCGCTTCAACCTGGCGTTCTGCTCGCGCAGTTCCTTGAGTTCCTTCGCGGCGTCGGTGTCCACCCCGCCGTACTGGCGACGCCAGTTGTACAACGTTGCCGCCGAAACACCCAGATCAGCAGCGCGATCTGCTCACCCGTCTGCCCAGCAGCGGCGAGTTCGTCGGGACGGCGCAGCTTCCGCACGATGTCTTTCGCGGAATACCGCTTGCGTCCTGCCATGTCCCTCAGTATCCCTTCCAGCCCTCACCAGGGCCAACAGGACTCTAATACCGGGTGGTCTCATTCAATGGGAACGGGCCAGTGGGAGAGCTGGCGGCTGATGCGCGTTTTCGAACGCGGTCAGGTGGCGGTCGGTGCCGCCGATGTCGGCGAGCTTGGCGCGGATCGCCGCCAGTTCGGCCCGATTTGCGTCATGCCCGGCGTGGTGCTGGCGTGGGCGTCGGTGACGCGGCGCCGATAAGAGTGTGTTGATCGCGGTAGAAGCCAGCCGGCCAACGCGTCGAGGATGGCGGTTTCGAGGGTGTCGGCGATGGTTCGGCGGGCTCTTGCATGTCACCGTGACCGTCGCGAACCAGGACCTTCAAGGTTGCGTAGCTACAGGGCACCGTCGATCGCTTCCAGGGAGTCGGCGATGGCAAGAAACTCCGCAGCCGCCAGTCCAAGGTCCTCCGCAATCTCGCGGGCGATCTGGGCAGGCTGTCGGATATCGATGCCGACCTTCTCGCCGACCTGCCATCTAATGTCTAGATTGAATTGGCGCTCAGCCAATTTTGAGTACCTAAAACGGCGAAATCGATCGGTCTCCTGCCTGTAACTGCGGTCTCCGGCCTTAAACCGAGCGATGAAATCGGTGAGATCCTGATACGTCATCGGACTGTTCTTGTTCGAGAACTGCTTTCCGGTTCGGAAGTCGTATACCCACATTTCTGTCGTCAGAGGTGCTCCGTCGGCCCGTGGACTCTTCTTGTCGAAAAAGAGCACGCTCGTCTTGACACCACCTTTGAAGAAAATCCCTGTCGGCAGTCTGAGCAGTGTGTGCATGTCGGTGGTTGCCAAGAGCTTCGTGCGGATCCTATCGGCTGCACCGCTGCCGAAGAGCACATTATCTGGCACAACCACGGCAGCACGGCCACCGATTGCGAGCAGCGACAGCGTGTGTTGCAGGAAGTTGAGGTGTGTGCTCGTGGTTTTGATGAAGTCGTCGCGTTCGTAAGACTTGCCTTCACCGCTGTCAATATCGTCGACACCTGGCTTGCGCGACACCGTGCCGAAGGGCGGATTGACGAACACCATCGATGCGTGGGCATCCGGCTTCGCTTCCAGGATGTCACCGACCGATATCAACCCCTCGCCGTCGATCGCGCCGAGGCCGTGCAAAAGCATATTCATGCTCGCTATGCATCCCCGCGAAGCCTTGATCTCCGCGCCACGGATAGCACCAGCCCCCAAGCGCGCGATCTGCTCCTTGCTGGCGTCGGCGGTATAGTTGTCCAAGATGTGCCGGTATGCGGCGATGAGAAAACCTGCGCTCCCGCACGCCGGGTCCACGATCACATCGTCAGGCCGTGGGTCCATCACCTCGACTACGGTGCGGACTAGTGCCCGTGGGGTGAGGAAATTGCCCGCTTCGGTATTCTCCCCCAGACTTTGCGCCAAGAAGTCCTCGTACAAGGCACCCAGTACGTCGGCCCCCATCAGCAACCATTGTCGTGGGGCTATGAGCTCGGTGACCAGTTGCTCAAGTATAGCGGGGTCGCTGATTCGATTCTCCGCCGACCGGTAGATGGTCGCCGCCGTTGTACCCGTCGCTTTGGGCAATTCCTTGAGAGCGTATCGATACTGCGTCTCGAGCTCGGCGCCCCGCTTGTTCTTGAGGGCATCCCACATCCGGGCCGCATGGGGCTCCGCGTCTCCCGAAAGATCGGCGGCGTACTGCTCAGCGGCCAGCTTCATGACCAGCAGGTAGGAGAATTGTTCGAGAAATTCAAGCGTGGAGAGTCCTCGGTCGGCGAGCATCTTGCGATATACCAGGACGGTGTCGCGCAGTTCGGCGAATTGAATCGCGGTGCTGTTCACGACTGCTTGATCTCACTTTCGATGATCGACGCAATGGCTCGGGCGATCCAGTTCACCGATTCAATCGCGTTGAGCGTGGATGCGTGATCAATCGGTCGCCGAACACCATTGTCGAGGTCAGCCGAATGGGAGATGTGGTTGCGGCGGTCTATGATCTTGCCGAGAGTTTCGGCGACCGACTGCGAGTGCCACGGGCCCCCATTGTGACCCTGAGCTCGAAATTCTTTGGCCACATTGCCCCAGAGATCGCCCCCAGCGTAAACATACTTCAGAGTTTCGGCGATCCTCTTCGGATTCTGCAAAGACTGGTATTTTAGCAATTGCTGGACTCTGTCGAGCAACGCATCCCGGTAGTGCAGGCCGCCGAGCTGGATCTTGTCGATGACCGACAGTGGCAATTCAACCTTGCTCAGCACTGGAGGCTTGGCACCGGTGCGATCGGCGAGGACGTACACCGCCGCGTAGATCTCCAGGTGTAGCCAATGGTCGAGCGCCGACACCGTCTGCGTCCAGGCCGAGCGGTAGAGGTCACCCACGTCGAAGGCACCCACGCGCAGCCCGGCAAGATTGACGCCCGCAGCTACCAGATCTCGCGCGTACTGAAGGTTGGTCTCGAAAGCTGCGAACTGCCTGCTCGTCGGCCCGACACTGCTACTCACCCTGATTCCCCTGCTCCCGGTCAACCGACACCGTGCTGACCCGCATGTTCACTTGTATCAGCGGAGTGACTACTGATCAAGTACGGCAACAGTTTTCAGGCTTCAGCCTCGCCCAGCGCCTCGGCGATCGCGGTGAACTCGGTCAGCGCCGCCTGCAGCTCCTCGATGATCTCGGCGGCGATCACCGACGGCGGCAAGAGGGCGTCATCATCGCTGTCGGTGGCCTCCTTGAGCCAGGTGATATCGAGGTTCACCTTGTCACGGGCGATCAGTTCGGTATAGCTGAACGGGCGGAACCGATCTGATTCGGTGCGCTGGGACCGATCGTCGGCCGCGAACGACGCCACGAAGTCGTCCAGGTCTGCTCGGCGAAGCGGTTTCGCCTTCTGGGTAAAGTGCTGGCCGACGCGGAAGTCGTAGACCCACAGCGTCTGGGTGAGCGGTTGCCCGTCGGCGCGCTGGCTTAGCTTGTCAAAAAACAGCACGTTCGCCTTGACACCGTTGGCATAGAAGATGCCAGTCGGCAGCCGCAGCAGTGTGTGCACGTCGAACTCCTGCAGCAGACGGCGCCGGATCTTCTCACCCGCACCGCCCTCGAAAAGCACATTATCAGGGAGTACGACGGCAGCGCGGCCAGGGTTGGCCAGTGCCGACATAATGTGCTGCACGAAGTTGAGTTGCTTGTTCGTCGTGGTGGCGCGGAAATCCTCACGGGTGTAGGAGATATCCCTGCCGCCGACTTTGTCATCCTCGCCATATACCGTGATCGACGACTTCTTACCGAACGGTGGGTTCGCCAGCACCACCGAAGCATGCTCGATCGGCGGATTGCGCAGCGCATCATCGACGGTGATCAACGAGTCGCCGTCGGAGCGGCCGATCCCGTGCAGCAACATGTTCATCGCCGCCAACCGAGCGGTGCCCGGGACCAGCTCCACGCCGCGGATCGCGCCGGCGACATGGTCGACTTGGGCGCGACTCATGCCCTGCAGGTGGTTGTTCCGAATGTATTCGTGAGCCGCGATCAAGAATCCACCGGTGCCGCAGGCGGGGTCGAGCACAGTATCTTCGGGCGTCGGCCGAATTACGTCAACAATGGCATGGATCAGCGCACGCGGCGTAAAGTATTGCCCCGCGCCGGTTTTGATATCCTCGGCCCCCTTGGCCAGCAGACCTTCATAGGCGTCGCCTTTGATATCGACACCCTGCGCCTGCCAAGCCTGCTTGTCGATAAGATCCACGATCAACCGCCGGAGCTTGGCCGGATCGGCGATCTTGTTCTGCGCCTTGGCGAAAATGGTGCCGAGCATGGTGAAGGGGCGTGCACCAAGCTCAGTTAGCACCACTCGATAATGCCGCTCCAGCTCATCCCCCTGCTTGGCTACGAGAGAATCCCAGTCCAGCCGCTCTGGCACGATCGGCATGGGGTCATCGCTGAGATCCGCCTCGTAGGCCTCTTTGGCTATCTTCAGGAACAGCAAAAACGAAAGCTGCTCGACATAATCGATCGTTGACAGGCCATCGTCACGAAGGACGTTGCAGTAGTTCCATAGCCTGGCCACCAGCGAATTGGCCGAAATAGCGGTACGGGAAGTGCGCACAGGTTCGATGTCTACAACGGTCACGGCAGCAGCTCCTGTTGTGTGGGTCGGCGGGGGCGGCGCCCACTAGCACGGCCAGGGCGCAAGTTCCGAATCCTGGCCAGAAGTTCGGTTGCAGGTTCGTCAGCGGGGTCTTGTGGGACAAGTCGGCCAGAGAAAGCGTGGTTCAACAGCGTACGTCTAAGGTTCAGGGCTCGAACCTCCGCGACCTGTACAGTCGATCTGTTGGCGTCGATGAGCGAGGTCCAGCGTGCCAGGTCACCGAGGATCGTTTCCTGAACATCGGCAGAGGGCAGCGGTATTCGTATGGCACGCACCTTTCCCAGATTTAGGTTTGGTTGGACGCCTCCGGCAGCCATCCTGCGCAACTCATCATATTTGGTCTGGAGTACGAATTTTATCCATGGCCGACGCCACTTATGTTCATCATGTAAAACAATCGCGGCGCAGGCTTGGTTTGTGGCGGCAGGAAACATCAGCTCAGATGTCTTGCCTCGAGTTTTCCCCTCACCGTACATAGCCATAAGTAACGTACCGGCGGGATACAATTTGACCGAGGTTTCCCGGAGGGCACGTTCGGTTATAAACTGATCAGCGCGCGTTATATTGGATTGATTAAGGTGCCCGCTCGTTATCCAAGGAATCGATCCGCCTACATAATATTCGGACCGCGACCGTAGTGGAGTCGCGCCCGTCCCGATGGCCGCAATCTCCCCCAGTCGGGCAGATCCGTGGGCACTGAATAGATTGGGTGCGGTCAACCTGGCGTGAATAACCTGTTCCAGGGCACTTGTCAGAGACGCCGCGTTCGACATCGACTCGCCAGCGGCATCCAACCTTGACAGATGGTCTTCAAGGGCCTCAACTATTCGCAGCTGTTCCAGTAGAGGAGGGAGTCGCAGCACCGTTTCCGCAAATTTCTTCGCGGAAATCTCCTTGAAGGTGGTCCCGCTCGCCCGGGCAGCTATCTCGGGCGTCGCCCAACGGAGGTACCAGTACAGATATCGCGAATCGATTTCCGGAGGAGGAACTGCAGTCTTGCAGCCTTGGTTGGTGCAGAGTTCCTTACCAGCGATAGCGACGAAGCCGATAGGCGCTCTCGAGCTAAAAATTACCGAACCAACCGGAATAAGTTGTGCAGAGCATGAATTGTACCCAGCGGCCGTAAGGCTTCGCCGACCCTGCAAAATTGTTTGGGACCGATCACGCGACATATCATCTGGAGTTACCCACGCGATGTCGCCATTCCAGTTAGCTGCCACTGCCGTTTTCGGCGTGGCACCCGAAACAATCGCGCAAACCGACCCAAGCGGCGTCTCTACCCAGCCCGACGGCAATGCATCGCTCACGCGAGTTCTCGATCCAACTGCGCGATGAGCGCCCGCGCTTTCTCACGTCCGCCGAAGGCTCGGACCAACCCCACGGCCCCCCCTCGTTCCGCGAAGGTGACGTCGTCGCGGATGTCTTGCACACTCACCCCTACTCCTCGTGCGACCGTGTCGCGAATTCGTTCGAGCCACCAGATCTGGTCGTCGGTGAAGGTTACGCCCGCCTGCTCGCAGGTCCGGCGCCAGGCTGTGAAGCGGTTGTCGACAGCAGCTCGGTAGGGGCGCAGGTCTGGGTCGAGACCTAGTTCGTAGCGGGCGAGGGGAACCAAGTCAGGGATGTCGGCCTGGTGGTCGATGGTTTTGCCGAGGTCACGGTAAGCGTTCCAGAGTACGGCGGGGGTGAACGAGTATGGGGCGTGACGAATCTTGCCTGCGATCTCTTTGAGGGTGGGCCAAGCGATGGCGCGGTCGGCGCCGCGCTTGCCGACGATGATGTCGATCGCGGCGATCTTGTCGTCGTGCTCGGTAAGAAACCCGTGCCATGCCAGGATACGGGCCGCGGCTTGTTCGGCCGGGCTTGAGATGGTGATCCGCCTGATCTCGTCCTGGGTGGTTTCGTCGTAGGTGATGTCGTACTCGCGCCGGATAGTCATGATCCGCTCGCGATACTCAGGGTTGGCGGTGAGCTTGGCGATGGCGGCGTCGAGCTTGTCGCGTGCCCGCGCAGGGCCGAGCGCTTCGCTAGTGTCAGGGTCGGTCGACTCGACGATGCCGCGGGCGAGTGACGCGAGCGTGGTGCCACCGAGAGCGGCCAATTCGTCGCGGTCCTCGTCGCTGATGCGGCGGTCGAGGCGGGCAAGCCGACCGGCCAGCTCGCGCGCCTCGTCCGCGGTGATGGCTCCCACTCCGGTTTTGTCCATAAGCTTTTGCATCGACAACCGCTTCTCGCTGTCGCCGATAACCGGCGCGGACAACGGATCGGCCTCGACCAGCGGCGAATCCGTGACGCCGACCGCGTCGATGAGTAGGAACTGGTCTTTGCGGGTGTGACTGTCGGCCTCTGGAGTGACCTGTGCCAGCTCGACCGGGTCGAGTGTTCGGGCGCCGCGCCCCTTCATCTGTTCGAACAACACGGCCGAGCGCACTTGGCGCAGGAAGATCAGGCATTCCAGTGCGCGGACATCGGTGCCGGTGGCGATCATGTCGACCGTAACAGCGATTCGCAGGCCGACGCCGTTACGCAGTTCGTTGATCAGGTCTTCCGGGTCGAGGTTGGCTTGGCGCACCTTGTAGGTGATCTTCTGCACGAACTGATCACCTGCCTCCGGGAACACTTCCTTGGTGATCCGGACAATGTCTTCGGCGTGGTTGTCGTCGGTGGCGAATATCAGCGTCTTCGGTACCGCGACACGGCCGGGGAACCAGGTTCGCCAATTGTCGCGCCAGACGGTCAGCACGGTGCGTATGTGGTCATTGGCGATAACACTGCGGCCCAGTTGGGTTGGCGCATAGACGAAGTCGTCATCCAGCTGTTCGAGGCGTTGGGCTCGGGTACGGCGGTCGCGGCGCACCACCGTGGTGCCCTCGTCGATGACCGACCCCTCCTCGCCGATCTTGGTCGACAAACGCACCATTTGGAAATCGACGTTGACGCCATCGGCGACGGCCAGCGAGTAAGGATACTCGGACACGATGTTGCGGCCGAAGAATCCCACGGTCTGCTTGGTTGGGGTAGCGGTAAGCCCAACCAACGGGGCATCGAAATACTCGAGCACCCCACGCCACAGCCCATAAATGGACCGATGGCACTCGTCAATGATGATCAGGTCGAAGGATTCCGGTGGCACGCTAGCGTTGTAGGCCACTTCTTTGGGCGTCCGCACGTCGTAGCGGCCATCGTCGGTGTCCTGTTGGTCGTCAGCCGCGTCGTTGATCACGACGGTTTCGCCCTGGAGCAGGGCGTACATCTTCTGGATCGTGCTGATCACCACGGCCGAGGATGCATTGATGCCGCGGCCTGACAGTCTCTCTGCGTTGTAGAGCTCGGTGAATTTGCGACCATCGTCGGGAGTGGTATAGGTCTGAAATTCCTTGAGCGCCTGTCGCCCCAGATTATTGCGGTCCACTAGGAAGAGGACGCGGGCGGCTTTGGCGTGTTTGAGTAGCCGATAGGTTTCGGTGACCGCCGTGAAGGTTTTGCCTGCCCCCGTCGCCATCTGGATTAGTGCGCGAGCCCGATCTTTGGCCAGCGAGTCCTCCAAACCGGTGATCGCCTCACTCTGCGGAAGCCGTAGCCGTCGCTTGTCCAGCGTAGGAAGCGTCCGCAGGCGCGCGCGGTAGGTCGGCGCTCCTGGATTTTCCTTCGCCTGGTCCATCCACCGCTCGATGGTTTCCGGTCGATGGAAAGAGAACACCGGTCGACTGCTCGGCACCGGGTCGAGCTGGTTGGAGAAGGTGGTCTCGGCCCCTGAGCTGGCGTAGCGGAAGGGGAAGGGATTGTCGGGGTGCCACAATGCCGACTGGTGGTCGGCGGTGACGCCGGCCGCATAGCGGGCATTCTGCGCCTGCGCGGCCGCGAGCGTATCACCGGCTCGTTTGGCCTCGATGACACCGACGATTGAGCCCTCGACGAACAAGACGTAGTCGGCGCGGCCGGTCGCCAGCGGGAATTCCCGCACCACAACGCCTTTGGCTGCGAGCGGGTTTAACATTCGGAGATCCTGGATCAGCCAGCCCGCGTCGGTGAGCATCTGGTCGATAACCCGGCGTGACTCGACCTCATTGAGCGGCGCGGGGCGCTGCGCGCGCCGGATCAGCTCATCGCGGGCAGCCGCCGAGACCGTTGCCGGTGTCTGCTGGGCCGCGGCCGCAACCGCTCGTTCGTGATCGGCCTTCAGCCGGGCCAGCTCGGCATTCAGTGCGTCGTTACGTGAACGCAACTCCTCTTGGGCAACACGTGCTTTCGCGATCTCTGACTCGGCCTCGACCTGCGCGCGTTCCCAGGCGAGCGCGACGTCCTTTTGCTCGGTTAGCCGTAGGTGCGCCTCGGTCAAGGCTTGCTTGTGGTCGGCAAGGGCCTTCCGCAACGCCTCGTGCTCGGCGCCCTCAAGTGCTTGGTTTTCCACCGGCGGAACGAACTCGATCACCGCGGTGTCCGCAGTCAGTACCCGGTAATACCAGGCGCCCAGTGCAAAGGCCGCACGCAGCGAGTTCAGTGCACGTTCGCGGTCGAAGAGATGGTTGTGCGCGGCGTCGTTACCCGCCTTGCGGAGCACCGTGAACGCGTCTTCTACCCGTCCAGTAAGCAGCCCCGCCTTACGCAACCGATCCAGCCGCGCGACCTGCGAAATCCCCGCGTTCAGTTGCAGTCCCGCCTTGCCAGCCAGCAATTCGGCCAGCACTTCACCGAACTGACGGGTATGGACCAGCGCGCCGTTCGCGTCAGTGAAAACGTGAGCCTCAGCCTGGGCGCCGTAGACCGCCAGCAGTTCGCTGTGCATCACCAGCCGGCCGAAATTCGGAGACGACTCAGCCAGCTTCATCAGATGCGCGTCCACAGATCCCCTACCACTGCCTTACGTCAGATTCGGCCATTCTATCGGCGATCTTGCCTGCCGGTAGGTTGTGGCGCGCCAAAAGCATCTGGTGGCACGTCGCGGCGGAGGCCATGTCCGCCCGACGTTGCCGCGCGCCGGAAAGTCCTGCCGCCGTGCCGATTGCGGTGCCGATCAGTGGCGCAGCCCAGCCAGCGGTTGCGACTCCGATACCGAGGCCGAGCGCACCGGCCATCACTACTCGCCCCCAACGGACGTTCTTCCGGCGGAACCGACGGATAAGCGCCTTCTGCTCGGTGAGCCTCGCGTCGAGGTCTGATTCCTTCGCATCAGGGAACCCGACAGTCAATGCCCGCAGTACCTCCTGACACCTCCTGACCCGCCGATGCATGCCACTGCCGCATTGCGGGCCAGGGGTCGAAGAGCACAAGGTAGACCAACAACAGCAACGACCGGCCGCGGGAACCGACACTTCGCGGTGCCCGCCGACCGAGATCGGCTACTCGCTACGCAACTGGAGCGATATCATCCGACTCGATCACACCGACAAGGTCCGATACGAATTGTGTCCGGGCGGTGATCTTTCGGCGGACGCCAACTCCGTGCACAACCGCGCTACCGCTGAACTCTGGCTAGGGTTGTGGCGTAAGCGGATCCGGCGGTTCAGGTCTGGGTTCTGACACGATACTCTGCGCCGGGAACGTCGGCGATACAACGCTGACAACACCTACAAGCACCGGTTAAGGACGGACTTCGCGTACGGGGAGGGTTGGCGGTGGGTATACCACTACCTGAGCAGCGCAAACTGTTTCAACGGTCCGGCAACATGTGCGCCTTTCCAGGCTGCCGCGTGGCCCTGACCGCCGAAGCTACACCAGTGGATCCGCTAGTGGTGCTCGGTGAGATCGCGCATATCGTCGCCGCCAGTGTCCGGGGACCACGAGGTGACTCGCCGTTGACCCGCGCCGCCCGTGACCGCTACGAAAACCTGATCCTGTTGTGCAATCAACACCATCAGCTTATCGATTCCCAACCCAACCGCTGGAGTGTGGACGAACTTCACAACATCAAAGCCACGCACGAGAACTGGGTAGCCCATCGCCTCGGTAGTGTCGAGGGTCCGGCCGGCCCGCAGCTTCAGGATCCGACGCCAATACCCGACAACCTACTACCGAGCACGGACGAACACTCTGCCATCGCTCTGATCACCAACTGCGACAGTACGATTCAATCAGAACAGTCGAAGCCTTCGCCGGCACCCGGGATCGAGACCATGGTGGAGACACTCGCCGACCGCGGGTTGCGCATTGTCGCGTCTCTGGATCCCTACAGTCTCGGCGCCACGCCATCCCGGTTCGGCAACCACGACGACTATGGTCTCCGCGATCCCTACGTGCCGAGGACCTGCAACGGGGTCGACGCCCGCGTGTTCCGTGCGCTGCGCGATCCGCGTATGGTGATCGTGATCGGTCCTTCGAAAGCCGGGAAGACCCGCACCGCATTCGAGGCCATCCGCACTGGGTGCCCCACCGCGGCCCTGGTCGCGCCCGCTCCGAGCACGCTCCACATCCTCGTGTCGCATTCTCGGATCTCGGCAACTAGCGATCCGATAGTGGTGTGGCTCGACGATTTGGACCGGTTCTTGACCCACACCAATGCGCTCACCCCGGCCCTGCTTGCACAACTGTTCGCGCGTAACGGTCCGACGACGGTGATAGCGACCTTACGCTCGGAGGCCCGTGATCGTTTACGCGGCAACCTTGGCGAATTCCACCGCGACACGCGTCTTCTGCTGGAACGGGCCGTGGTGATAGACCTCGCCGCAACCAGCGACGATCCCGCAGAACAAGACGCCGCGGCGCAGATCTATCCCGATCACGACTTCAGCGTGTACGGGCTCGGTGAACTCCTCGCCGGAGCCCCGGAGATGCTGGCACGCTATGACGATTCCCGCCATACCGACCCTCTGCAGCACGCAGTGATCGACATCGTGATCGACTGGGCCCGCGTCGGCCGCAGAGAGCCGATCCCCCAGCCGATGTTGATCGATCTTGCCGCTCAGGCAATCCGTTCGACACGGCCTGATATCGAGTTCACCCATGAGTGCGTGCACCGTGCACTCGTCGCGGCGCGCAAGCCACCGTCCGGTGCCGGCCGGGTCGCTGCGCTGATTTCCAGCCACATCGACGACAGCACGCGAGGATACCGACCCTTCGATTATCTACTGGCTGCCGCCGACGGCCAGGGACGTGCTCCACGACCTATTCCGGATACATTCTGGCAGAAGGTGATTGCGCAGACGGCATACGAAGTCCTGCTCACGATCGGATTCACTGCCCTGGAGCGGAAAAACTGGCAGGTGGCTTTCCCGATCATCGTACAGGCCGCTTCGGATGGTGAACCCGAAGCGATGTACGCGTGGGGCGTACTGGCACTGCTCGCCAACGAACTCGACCTCGCCGAGTGGTGGCTGCGTGAGAGCATCACCGCCTGCACCACCCACGCCAGGGCGATGTTTCACCTCGGGGTTGTTCTTGATCGACGTGGTAGCCGTCCAGAGGCCGAGAGCTGGTACCGCAATGCCGCCGAACTCGGATATGCCGAGGCGATGTGCCGGTTAGCGATTCGCCTCGACGGGCGCAGCCAGAACACCGAGGCCAAAGCCTGGTATCTCAAGGCAGCGCGGGCAGGCGATTCGGTCGCCATGTTCAACCTCGGGGCGGGCTGCCTGCAGCGCGGTGAAACCTCCGCCGCCGACGCGTGGTTCCTCGAGGCCGCGGAGGCCGGTCAGCCGCGCGCGATGTCCAACGTCGCTATCGCACTGGAGAAACGCGGCGACATCATCGAGGCCGAGCGCTGGTACCAAAAGGCCGTCGCCGCAGACAATCTCCCCGCTATGAACAACCTTGCCCTGATCCTCGCACGCCGCGGCGAACTCGACACTGCCGAAATCCTGTTCCGTCGAGCATCCGACGCTGGCCATCCCTCTGCCATGATCAACCTCGCCCAGATGCTGGCTGGTCGTGGTGAACTGGCCGAATCAGAAACACTGCTACGTCGTGCGGCCGAAACCGGGAACCTCGTGGCGATTAGAAATCTGGCACACCACCTCGCAGAGCAAGGTCACCATGACGAAGCAGCCACCTGGCTCGACCGGGCCAACGTCGACAAACCGGTAATCGCTGGCCCCGTGTCGAATTAGAGCACAAACATCGACAGGACGACCGTGGCGGAACCTCAGTCACCTCGTCCGGCACGAACCCCAGCCGGCAGCGTGCACAGCGACAATTCCGCGCACAACCGTGCTACCGCATCGTCACGAACCACCCTTTTCGCCGCGATCTCGTCTTCGTCCCGGGTTGCCGCCAGATCCGCCTGCATCATCGCGATCTGCATCGTCGCCAGCGCAACAGACTCCGCCCACCCCAACACGAACTGGCCGTTGTCGGGCTCGTCGTCCGTCTTCAACACACCCCAAGCATTTCGGTCTGGCCAGTATCACAGAACCCAGAGACGAGTCCTGGCGATCGGGCGATTTCGACCGAACGAACCGTCGCGGCTCACGTGGTGCCGACGCAGTCATCGAGTCGTACTGGATCCGCTGGGCGGCAACGTGGAACGCCCCGCCCATGCAGCCGGATTCCGGCGCAACCTCACAATCGGAGCGCCGCCTTCGACCTGCCGCGCTGGCTCTGATCGTGATCGCTGCAATCGTGCTCGTGATCCTGAGCAAAGACGCCGCCTCCGCCCTCGCTACCGCCGGCGCAACCATCGCACTCTGCTACCGGACCTGGCGCGGGCACACAACCGGAAACCGACAATGACCAAACCTCCAGGCGCAGAATATATTCCGACTAGCCTGCGTCAAAACTATGTCAGGGCAACCATATTCGGTATTGCATGCGGTAATCGCTACTGGACAGGCCCCGTTCTGCCAGCCGGTTCCTACGCGTTGACGCGCGTCGCTACCTGGTCACGATGACAACTTCTCCAGGGCACGCTGGGCCTGTTTGCGCACCGCGGGAGCCCGGTCATGGACGAGCGGTTCGACCAGGTGCCGCACACCAGTGGCTTTCATCTGAACCAATGCCTTGATCGCTTTTCCGCGGGCGGGGCTGTCGAGGTATTTCAACGCGATATCGCGGGATTCGGGTGTCTTTACCTTGCCGAGGTACTCGACCAGCGGGATCATGGCGGTCCCCTCCGGCAATTCCTGAAGCAGTTCGGCAATCTGGGTGAAGTTTTTCGGCCCCGCGATCAGGCGCAAGGCATCACACGCCCAGGTCTGCATCCGCTCCGGAATCGGTGGCCTGCGACGGACCTGAGCGATCAGCAGATCGATGGCCTCCTGGTTGCCGCGGGCGGCGGGGTCGATCAGATTGCGGATGAGCCCGGACCGAATCGAGGAGCGGTGCTCGGTTTCGGGCCCCGGGATCCGCGTCTCGAGATTGGCCAGCCAGTCGATGAAGATCGGGATGCCCTGTGGGATCGTGCGGGGGCCATTGGATAAATCATCCAGCGTGTAGCAGGGAACACCGACGGCGGCGAGATCCTGCATGATCCGCCGGTCGAATCCCCGCTCCCCGTCCTTGTAGCGGACCGGAAGGTCGTTCATCCACTCGGTGCCGCCGTTCTCGCTCCCATACGGCATGCGGGCGTACTTGATGATCATGAGGGTGGTCCGTTGTCTAGTTCCATCCGAATCAGTTCGATCTGTCCGGTATCGATCATGCCCTGGATGTCGGGATCGTTGATCTGCGTCCGGTGATCCACGATCAGCGTCATGGTGTAGCCGTTGTCCCTGGCCCACTGCTCCTGAATAAGGATCTGCTGCTTTGCGCCCGCGATCTCATTGGTGTTCTTGACCTCGGTGACCTGGCGATTCGTGTCATCGATGCGGTCCGGGAACGACGTATGCTCGGTGCCGTCGCGGTCGATGATCGTGATCTGCCGTTTTTTCACCGTCGGGTCGATGCCCGCGCGCCGCTCCCCTTCGTCTCCTGCCGCGTCATTTTGACGTATGTCACGGTTCCCGATGTATTTGGTGCTACGCGGAGTTCGGCCCAAAATCGCCTTCAGGTCGGCGGTCTCGGTGGTCGCCATCGTATAAATTCCGGTGTTCGACCGCACGGCGTCGGCGACCTTGGTCTCGATATCCCCGAGCCGATCAGATATAGCCTTGGCGTACTCGGTCTTGTTCGAGGTGATCAAGGCATCGATTGCTGCTTGCGCTCCGTCGCTGGCCGGCAGTCTCTCGGCGGCGAGTTTGTCTGCTTCGTAGGAGGCGATGATGACGGCCAGCAATCCGAGTGAGGTGCGGCAATCATCCTTGGCCGATTTGGCGGTCGCAGCGACTTGGGTGCACGCGATGCCCAAGTAACTAGCAGCATCCGAGTGAGCCTGGATTGCTCGGCTCACCGCAGCGGTGTCCTGAACGTACTCGGTCAGAATCGGGTCCTCGCGCTGCGCGTCCTCCGGGAAGAGCGCTTTGACGCTGAGGTACAGCTGGGTGGCGAAATCCGCTGTTCTGGTGCCGTACCACGACAAAAGCGTTCCCGCAGCTCCGATCCGGGTGTCATCGCAGTCGGCCCATTTCCTGGTCACCTGAGACTCGACCAGCTCCCAATGGTCGGGATTTGCCTCGGTTCCACCGACCGACAGCTGTGTCGGGTGCAGGTTGATGGTCAGAGTGGTGCCCTTCGGCGTCTCCGGGACGGGATCGGGCGTACCAGGGTGCGAGGCGTTCTCGCCTCGCGCGAGGTTCTGTCCCGCCGTATGGATCTGGATGCCGAGAGCGTTGCATGCCATCGCGGCGGTCGACCCGGCCTCGAACAGGTCCGCCGCAGACTGGTCGAAGCTGCGCCCCGAACTCGGTCCGCCGTATGGATACAGCCCCGCTGAGCGCGAGATGTCCAGACCTTTGTCGAGCGCGCGAAGGTGGCCTTCCAGGACAGTACTCACCTTGGTCAACGCCTCGCCGACGCGATAGTAGGTGTCGGTATCAACCGTCGTCATCGAGGGCCCCGATGCTCACGAGCGCATTTCCCGATTGGCCTGTTCGGCCTGAAGGTAGTTGCTGTGTGCGAGCGCGATCTTGTCCCGCACCGCGCGCAGTTCGTCGACGAGTGCCGTTGTGCTGGAGAGCCATTCGCGCTGGCTGTCGGAGAAGGCCTGGGCGGCAGCGCCACTGAACTGGGCCAGGACGCCGTCGGCGATGTTCTTCGTCTTCTCACCGTGATCGCCGACGGCGTCGATCGCCTGGTCGACCAAATCGATGAAGGTCTGCATGGCATCCAGGTCGTAGCGACGAGCAGTCAAGGAAGGTCCAGACTCGACGTCTTCGCCGTGACCTGGCTCGAGAACCGCTCATCCTGAGCGACAAGGGCATCGGCGGCGTTGGTCAAGCTTGTGGCCTGTCGATTCAGCTCGTTGATATGGGTACCGATCCGCGGGACCAAGCCATCCCACAGCGCGGTCACGTAGTCCGCCGACCGACCCGACCACACCTCTTGTAGGCGGGAGTACTCGAAACGGATGCCGGCCAAGACATCGTCGAGAAGACCTCGCTGGACCAGCAATTCGGATGCGCCTTGACGGAGAACCGCTGGATCGACTTGTAAGCTCATGGCCACCCCCGTACAACGGGAAAAGTTTATCGATCCGTAGTTCGCTCGAGCAAGGTGTATCCGCATGGACTGGCGAACCCAAGCGCCGCCGCACGTGCAGGACGACTATGACACTCTCCTGCGCGACGGGGTCGACGCCGCAGCCCATATCCTCGCTGAATCCGAGTCCTTCGCGCCGTTCATGCTGGTCATCGATCGAGCGGGACGGAAAAGCATGCGTAGGTATACCCGGCAACGCGGCAACGGTGGCGAGCAAACAGCCACCAGCGCAATGGAAATCGGCGCTGACCGAACCACCCTGCGCGCCCGAGCGACTGTGTTCGATGTCACTGTGTCCGCACCGTTCACCGGCAGCGCCATCAAGGCCGTCCTCGAACATCGCGACGGGCCCGCTGTAGACGTGCTGGTGCCGTATACGGCAACACCCGACCAACTACTCATCGACTTCAACGCCGCCGATGGTGCGGTCGGCACCGCCAGATTGTGGACCTGACAGGGCCCCTGCGAGTTCACGCGGGCCCTGGAGGTCACGCCACGATCTGGACGTCGTTGAGGATGGTGGTCAGGTCGGCACCGAGTCTGTCCAGGTCCGCCACCGTTGTCCGGCCGACCAATAGGACCGGGTGGATTGCGCCGTTGCATGCGCACACGACGAGGCGGTAGTCCTGCCACCATTCGACCTGGGCGAGCGAGAAGGCGCCGGTGACTTTGCCGCCGTCCTGGCCACACACTGTGATCTTTTGATCGTCCTGTGTCCGCCAACCTGGTGTCGTCTGCGCCATCCGGCGCATCGCTTCCACGGCCTGCTCCACCGTAGCTGTGGGGCCGAGCGGGTTGACGGTGATCGTGGCGGTGGGGCTATGGAACTGCTCCGGAAGCTGATCTCTGCGTTGAATGGTCAGTCCCCTGGTGTCGACTCCCGGGACCGCGGTGCGCTTCCATCCCGCAAGCTCGGGAACCATCAGGGTGAACGGCTGCTCGGGCGCACGGTCGCTTGTGAAGACTCGGCCCGTAGCGGCGTTGGCGTCACACGAGTAGGTCACTGCCGGTGTGGGTATCGCTGCGGTCGATGTCGACGGTCGGTCGGATCCGGGTGCGCTACACGCGGCAACCACCGACAGTGCTACCAGGACCATGGGCGCCGACCGAAACCGGTCGCCTAGAACAAGATCCATAACCGAATTCAAACACGACCAGATGGTCACGCAGAACAACCCGGTTCGGCGATAGCAACTGGCCGGTTCTCGGATCCGAATGCAACACATCTGTCCGTTCCAGGTTCGGTTCGCGCGGATGCGGCTCGGTTACTTGCGGTGCGCCATCTCGGTTTTGACGCGACCGGATCGTGGCGTCCAAGTTGAGGTGGCGGCCCGAGTCCTCGAGACACTCAAGCTGTGGACAGCGACGGTGAACTCGGCGTGCAACTGGTCGTTTTGCGTGGAGACTCAGGGGCGGGCAAGTCTTCCGTCGCCAGAGAAGTGCAGCGTAGCTTCGCAAAGGGCAGCTGCGCCGTTGTCAGCCAGGACGTTATCCGGCCGCCGGACGATCCTGCGTGAACGCGACGAACCCGGCGCATTCAATGTGACCGTGATCGAGACGATCGCCACCGCCTGCCTGGACCATTGCGCGGTCGTTGTCATCGAGGGCATCCTCGACGCCGACCGATACGGACAGATGCTCGAGCGGCTTCGGCATCGTGCGTGCCGATCGCACTTCTACGCGGGGGACCTGGCCTTCGAAGAAACAGCACGGCGTCACCACACACGACCACAAGCAACCGAGTTCACCGTCGCCGACATGCGCTCGTGGTACCGCGGCTGGCAACCACTGCCCTTCGCGGACGAGATGTGCCTGGGAGCCGACTGGAGCTTGCAAGCGACTGCCCGAAGAATCCGCTCGGATCTTCTCGGCAAGCCGCGACCGGAGGCGTAGGGCCGCCGGTGATGTCGGCAGCCGACCGAGCCGCTAGCCGTGTCCGGCGACAGCGGTATCGGCACATCCGCGTACAACAGGCGGTGCCACAGAAGGTGAAACGACACCGGCAACACCGCAATGGGGTCACCCACCGACACGGCCTCGGCCATCAACCCGCCACCGACTTTGAATCCCGCGAGCAAGGCAGCAACGATCTCGGGCACGCCATGACGCGGACGCCGATAGCCGCCAACCAGCGAACGTTCGCCGACACCACCGGATTCACCGCTCCGGCGAGACCTCATACCGCCAGCCGAGCGCATTGCATGCGGCACGAGTCGCGGTGAACGCGTCAGCGTCCCGTGGTTTGATCCGGTCGGCGGGTCGGCAGTCCATCACCAACGCTCCACCGCCCACACAGCGGGCGAACTAGTTCGGGGCGTGTGAGCGACGCTTGCCTTCCGGCGTTGGCCCAGGCTGCGCTGCAACATCGATCACACCGGGATCGAAATCCAGCAGCATCAATCGATCCCGTTCCAACCACGACTCATACCCGACGGTCTCCGGTCGTGGCCGTCGACCAACGGGCCACATGATTGCGCTGGCCCTTGTAGGAGGAAACCCCTCACCGGCAAGCAATCCTCGAACAGAACCGACCACGCATCGGTCAACGCGAACCGGTGCTGGCCGGATTCGGTATCGACACAGGCGATCTCGAACTCCTCGACCGGCGACGACGCGCCGCTTGGGACAACGCTTCAGTCACGGGCACGGGCAGGGCTCTCCCCCGCCACAGCGGCCCTACATCCACCGCACCCACCACCTATATCCCAACTCCACAACCCTCCCACCGGACACCGCAACCAATCCCTAAACAGAACACACATATCTACACACCCTCAAATTCCCTCTCCACACCCAATTACAACAGGCAGACCTTTTGCATCGAGGATAACGATTAGATAACGACCAGGGCTTTTGGTGAGTTTGCCACTAAATAGGCGAACTACAAGCCTAGCTTTTATAGCAGACGTCGTGCTTCCTGGAGGTATGACCGCGACACTTCATAAGATTGTCGCTGGAAACGGCTACCTCTACTACCTCCGCAATGTCGCCGCGAATGACGCATCGGCTCGCGGCCGGTCCAGCCTGGCAGACTACTACTCGACACGTGGTGAGTCACCGGGGCGCTGGCACGGTGCAGGCTTGGCCGCGTTGGGGATTCAGCCCGGTGACGAAGTAACCGAAGAACAGATGAAAGCCCTGTACGGGTTGGGTCGTCACCCGAACGCCGACCAGATCGAAGATCGCGTGTTCAACGAGGAGATGGACAAAGGCGCCAAGATCAAAGACGCCGAGCGGGCAGCCGATAATGCGTCACGGTTGGGTCATCCTTTCCGCGTCTATTCCGATGTCAATGAATTCCGGAAACGATGCGCGGACGCCTACGAAGCACACAATATCGCCAACGGTTCGGATCACGGTGGCGCTATTTCCGATGACGAACGCGCGCGGATTCGCAGCACAATCGCGACGAAAATGTTCACCGAACACTACGGTCGCGCACCCATGGATGCACGCGAATTGTCGGGGTGGGTGGCACGCAACTCGCGACCACAGACGACAGCTGTCGCCGGTTTCGACATCACCTTCAGTCCGGTCAAGAGCGTCTCGGCGCTATGGGCGATCGCCCCACGAGAGGTCGCGGAGAAGGTCGAAGCCGCCCACCATGCCGCCGCCGATGACGCGCTGCACTGGTTGGAGCACAACGCAACGTACACGCGGCTGGGCCGCAACGGCGTCCGCCAAGTGGATGTCGACGGTCTGGTCGCGGCCCGGTTCGCACATCGGGAAAGCCGTGCCGGTGACCCTGACCTGCACACGCATGTGCTGATCGCCAACCGTGTCCGCACCACCGATGGGCGATGGCGGACCCTGGACGGTGCGATGGTGTACCAGGCGATCGTCACCGTTTCCGAGATCTACAACACCCGTTTGGAGATGCATCTCGAGGACATGGTCGGTGTCGAGTTCGCAGAGCGTCCCGGTGTGGATCCGTCGAAACGTCCGATCCGTGAAATTGTCGGCGTGCCTGAACGGTTGAACCAGTGCTGGTCCCAGCGCGACGCGGAGATCACCCAGCGGCTCGGGCAACTCACCACAGCCTTCCAACGCAAGTGGGGACGCGAACCCATACCCACGGAGTTGTTCGGATTGATGGACCGCGCAACGCTGGAAACACGCCCCGACAAGCAGCAACTACGCACACTCTCCGAACAACGCGCCGATTGGCGAACCCAGGCCGCCACCCTGCTGGGCAGTCGGGAAGCGTTGGCACGCATGGTCTCCACAGTGCTGCACCCACCGCACCACGCGCGCCCTGTGGCCGATGCCGCATGGATCGCACGCACCGCCGACTACGTCCTCGAGACGATCTCAGCACAGCGATCGACCTGGCAACGCCACCACATCCGCAGCGAAACCGAACGCCAACTCCGCGGCCGGATACGCCTCGCGGACTGCGAACGCGTCGCTGAAGCGGTAGTGGCGCAGGCATTGTCACCGACATCGGCCATCGCTCGCGGTGATCCCGACACCACCGATCAACCACGACTACGCGCGGTGCCGATGATGTTCGCCCGTCGCGACGGCTCCAGCGTGTACACCACCGCAGGCTCCCAGATCTACACCGCAGCACAAGAGTTGAGCGCCGAACAGCAGTTGATCGACCTGGCGGTGCAGCCCGGTGGCCGCCAATTGCCGAATCCTATCGTCACGCAAGCGGTCCGTGCTTATAACAGCGCGAACCCAGACAGGCCACTCAACGCTGGTCAGATCGCGGTCGTCGAGGGCTTCGCCACCTCAGATCTGCGCGTACGCACCGTCGACGCACCCGCCGGTTCCGGGAAGACAACAGCCATGCGCGTGCTCACCGACGCATGGCACGCCAGCGGCGGCACTGTCCTCGGCCTCGCACCCACGGCCGCGGCCGCCTCGGTGTTGGGTGAGTCGATCGGCGCACGCGTCGAGACCATCGACAAGCTCCTCGACGTCCTCACCCGCCACACCTCCACCCCCGAAACCTCAGACGTTGACGTGAATCGGTTACCGCCGTCGCTGCCTCAATGGGTATTGCAGATCGACCAGCACACGTTGGTGATCATCGACGAACACGTCAAAGTCGGGAACCTCAAACGCCTACGCCTGCTGCAGTTCCTAGCTTCTCGGAACGCGACGATCCGCTGCCTCGGTGACCCGAAGCAGCTGCCCTCGATCGAAGCCGGCGGCGCCCATACCGACATGAACGACGCCGCCAACACCCACAACCTCACCCTCGACCACGTCGTCCGTTTCACCTCCCCAGCCGAAGCATCCGCCAGTCTGCTTCTGCGCGAAGGCGATCCCGCCGCACTCGGCTTCTATCTCGACCACCGCCGCATCCACTCCGGCAGCCACGCCACCACCCACTACGACGCCTACATCGGATGGATCGCCGACCACTCGAGCGGCTGCGACACCATCATGCTCGCCCCCAGCCACGACATTGTGCGCGAACTCAACCAACGCGCCCGCGCCGATCGAATCGCCCGCACCGATACACCAGTCGGGCCGGAATGCACACTCGCCGACGGCCTATGCGCATCGGTCGGTGACACGATCGCCACCCGCCGCAACGATCCACGACTGCGTCTTGCCGACGGTGATTGGGTCCGCAACGGATACCGCTGGATCGTTTCCCGCGTTCACGACGACGGAAGTCTGACCGTCACGCGCCTGCGTTCGCGTCGCGAACTCGGCAATACGGTGACACTTCCGCCGCAATATGTGACCGCACATGTGCGCCTCGGGTACGCGACAACGATCGATTCCGCGCAGGGCGTCACCGCCGATACGTGTCACGTCGCGCTCACCGGATACCAAACCCGCGCACAGTTCTACGTCGCGATGACCCGCGGCGCGCACGCAAACCACTGCTACCTGCCAACCACATTGGACGCCAGCGAAGGATCTTTCTTCACCGAACCAGCAGTTTTTCCGCGCACCGCGGTGGAGGTATTGCTGCGAATCCTCGGCCGCGACGATGCACAGAAATCCGCGCACACCGAACTTCGAGACGCACTCGATCCCTACCGACGGATCGGCCGCGCGGTCGATATCTATCTCGACGCGATCGGCCTCGGCGCCGAAGATGCCCTCGGCCCAGACGGACTTACTCAGCTCGACGTCGCTGCGGAAGCATTGCACACCGGGCTCACCGACAACCCCGCCTACCCGATACTGCGCCAGCACCTGGCGACAATCGCACTGACCGGTCGCGATCCGATCGCAGCGCTGCACACCGCCGCCGCGAGCCGGGAACTCGATACCGCCGATGATGCTGCCGCAGTTCTGGATTGGCGACTGGATCCAACGGGCACACATTCGTGTGGTGTCGGACCGCTGCCGTGGACTCGCGGACTACCCCACGAACTCGACGACATCGACGTCGGTCACCTGTCCGCCCGAGCGCGAATCGTGACCGACCTCGCCAAACAGATCCGCACCGACACCGCGACCTGGTCCTCGACAACCGCACCGCATTGGGCGCGCCCACTCATCGGTTGCGACCGCCAGCTACTCGCCGAGCTCGCAGTCTGGCGGGCGTCCCTACACATCGACGACCGCGACCTGCGCCCGACCGGACCGCCACGCTATCCCGTGCTCGAACGCGAACACCAGCAGCTGTTCGATGCCCGCGTCATCGACGCTATCGGCGACATCCATCTGCCCGTCAACCGATGGTCATCACTGGCCAAACAACTCGACGAACGCATCACCAGCGACCCGTACTGGCCGACCTTCGCCGACAAAATCGACCACGCCGACCGCGTCGGAATCGACATCGAAACACTCCTCAGCGATGCCGCGGCCCTACGACCACTCCCCGATGAAATGCCAGCCGCTGCACTCTGGTCACGCCTGGAACTCCAAACCCCCGACACCCACGACCGGGATAGACTAACTCGGACCGCCGACGAGCACGCAGTTCTCGACGAATACACCACCGAACAGGCCAGCACCGATCCGCCCCAGCCTCACGTTGCCGCAGGCGTCGACCACACCCCCGACGATGTCGAACCGGCCACCGAACCCACACTCGACGCGCTGCGAATGCTCACCGATGCCGAACTCGAACAACACATCGACGAACTCCACCTAAACATCGCCCTCGCCGAAACCGAGGCATTCATCTACAGCCCATACACCCCACCCCCCGACGACGATGAACGCGACGCCGAAGCGGCCGCACGCCATCAGCAGGCAGCTAAACAAGCCATCCGCGACGCGCAGACCAGCATCGACGAACTCCGCGCGGCCGAAAAATCACTCCAAACCATCACCACCGAACTCGACCACGCCCGAACCACACTCAGCTCCACACCGGCCTACCGACGTGGTCAACGCCGCGCACTCCACACCCAGATCACAATCCTCCAAACCGAACAACAGCACCGCACCCACACCCGAAACTCCGCGCACACCACCGCACGCAACGCCCAACGAGACACGCTCCTACTTGCCGGCCCCGCCGAGGACTGGGAACACATCCTGACCCAACCCATCACCGAGCCGAGAACCCAGCCAACACCCACCACACCATCCGAGCCGACCTATGCCGACACACTGACAGCCCACTATCAGCAAGAACTCGACCAACTGCAATCCGAACAACACCGACGCACCCAACTCACCCCCACCCAAACCGCCGCCGAACAACAACTACGCCAACAACACAACGCCCCCGAGGACGACGCCTTCAACTACTTCGACAGCCCCGTCGAACCTCACTATCCCCAGCCTGACCACGATCTCGGTCTGTAACCGAGCTGTATCAACCACCTCCTGCGCCTGCACCCAAGCGAGATCGCGCATCAAATGCCACCGCGTCCAAAACGTTGGCGCAAGCCCATGACCCCAGTACGGCGACCCAAAAGGCGAGCTCACAGCCTCAGGACTAGCGAAGTCGCCGCCGATCAGCTTTCATGGTCATAGGGAGAATCGCAGACAGGGCACAGCCAAGGCGATAACTCCATGCACACAAGCGGTTTCCAGACGCACGGATCACCGATCCGCGTCCACCCCAGCTTCCATCCCGTCACATCGAACGCAATGGTGCCCGCACCGGTCGCCGATATCTGCGTGCACCCGACGACACCCGTTCCATACACCCATCGTGTGGCGAATCAGGTTGCCGCACATGGATAGTCACTCACGCGAACAGTCGACCAACACCAGCGCCGAGGTGTCCCCGCCACACGAACCCACCTACCCAGTCGAGGTAGGAGCACAGGCTCTCGGTAAATCACGACGGTGGTACCTCACACAACTCAGAGCAGGCAACCTGCCCGGTCACAAGGCAGGCCGGACATGGTTCCTCACCGCCTCCGACATCGCCGCCGCGATCGAGCAAACCAGCAAACCAATCACGCCAATCCCCCGACCACCCCACAGACCGTCACCAGAAGAAGCGACAGGCCAGCCACGCCGCCCCAACCACCGGCGACGACCTCGACGACGAATCCCTCCCCAGCAACACACCTGATGAACACCCTGCAGCGCCGAAATCGACAGCGCCACAGGGAAACGGCACGGCCTGGAGGAGACCGCCAGGTGTTGCCCTGCACCTGCCCCCAGGCCGTGCTCCACCACCCGAAACCCAGCACAGGACGCCGAACTCCAACCATCCGCAATGAAATTGCGCTGGTTTCGTACGACTCAGTCGTCACACGCTATTCGGGACGAACTGACAGGTGCTCGAAAGCGGAGACCACCTGCCGATGACCCGAGAACCCATCGAGGAATACGCTCGCCGAGCCGGTGTCGGCCTCACAGGCATCCGCGTACAGGCGACATGCCCACAGACCTGCGGTCGAGACGAAGTGGTCGACCTCCTCCGACCGCAAGGGTCAGCCATCATCGTTTGGATGCACGAACGCTACTGAGCATCCTTCGGGCGGGGAATCACATACGCTCGCGCGAACCAGGTGCCGACGTGCGCCTCGTGCACATGGCCAGCAATCGCCCTGTCGCCTTGTACCGCCATGGTCGCGTGAATGTGGACCTTGCCGTCCCGGATCTCGCCGGATCCGTGCATCTCGGCAGGCAGTGCGTAGGTGCTGATGATGTCTTTCGTCGCGTCGTCGGCAGGCATGGTCGAGATGGTGAATCGATCGACACCACCAATCAGGCTCACGATTGCCGCGTCATTGACGTCTGCCGCCTCCGCTTGCGCGGTAAGGGATTTCATCATCTCGCCATCGTTGACCTCGAACACCAACATGGTCTTACCTCCCTAGCAATGGGCTCAGACGAGCCAGCATCGTAGCCGAGCACCATCGAGCGCCGACGTCGTTCGGATTGATCGCCTCAGCCGCGAGTCGTTGTGCGGCAAGGTGTACGGCTGGTAACGCATATGGATCGGACACGTACTCGGCGGCAGTCGCATGATCGATACCGAGTACTCGAGCAACAACAGCGGTGAGGTAGCGAGCCTGGACGTCGGCGTCGTGCTGCAGGACCGCCGCGACATGATCGGCGGCAGGTTGTCCTGGTGCCTTGGCGAGGATCCCGGCTGCATTGACCCTGACGATGTCGCTGTCTTCGGTTTCCATCCACCGCTGGAGCCGGCGCAGAACCGGTTTGTCGATGACCGTGGCGATGGCACGGTCTACGACGTGCGAGGTCTGGACCGTGCCAAGCGGTCCGACATCCCCTCCAGCCAGGCTTGCACCAAGGTCGTTGACCAGCACGGCATTTGCTGTGGCAACCGCGGCCATGGTCATGAAGTCGCGCCGGTTCATCTCATCATCATGCAGGCCAACGCCGAGCACGCGCGCGTACTCGGTGACGACCGTCTCGGTTACCGGCCGCTTCCCGGTTTCGACGTGGCCGAGGTATGGCTTGGAGAGGTAGCAGCGGCGCGCCATTTCATCGAGGCCGAGCCCGGCGGCCCGCCTCAGAGCGCGAAGTTCGTTCCCGCTGATCAACTGCCCCTGCCCAGTTTGAAGACCCGAGAAGACTTCCGGCCTGGCCGGATGTGGGCAACGGTACTACTCAATCCCAGCGGGTGCGTTCGATCGCGGAGGGGTGCGGTGGCGATAGATGGAAGTGTGATCCAATCCGCGAGAAAAGCACGCGGGTGGTCGCAGACACGCTTGATCAGCGCATTGCGGACGCAAGCCATCCGTGATCGCGTCACTTTGATGAGTCCGGAAAGCCTTCGAGTCGCGCTGTCCCGGTGGGAGAACAACCACACCACGCCGGATGATCTCCATACCGCCCTGCTGTGCCGAGTGTTGGAATTGGAGCGCAACAACGAGGCGCCGACAGCAACCGTTTTCGATGGCCCTGAAAACGACACGCTGTACGACGTACTAGCGCACCACACCAACAGCCTGCGACTGCTTGACCGGCGACTCGGCGCTCCAGCTGTCCGCAGCCAGACCGCAAGCCACGTCACAGCGCTGGAAAAGCTGTGGCACAGCGCTGCTGGAGCTGACCGGCGCAGTATCGCTCGCGCCCAGGCTGACACCGCGGCGCTCGCAGCGTGGCAAGACTTTGATGTAGGCGATTGTGAAATGGCTGCCAAGCACTATGCCCAGGCTCGACAAGCCGCTTCACGTGCGGGCGATCCCGTCCTACTTGCGCATGCGATAGGCGAACACGCGGTGATGCTCGCCGAGACCGGACGGCCATCGGTCGCGCTTCGGCAGGTTACCCAAGCTGAGGCAATTCCCAGGTTGCCGCCGTTGCTGCGCTCCTGGCTGGCTGCCACGCACGCCCAAGTCTCCACATTCTGTCCGGGAGAAGCGTCATCGGCGCGCAGTGCGCTAGCGATGGCCGAAACCGATCTCGCGCTCGTGCAGCCCGGTGACGAGAAGGCGCTGCCGTTTCTCTCGCTCAACACAGTGCACCTGCAGCGATGGCAGGGACATGTACTGGTTCGGCTCGGGGATCCTGCGGGAACACACATCTCACAGGATGCGCTACGTGAGTTGCCCGGCGAGTTCGTTCGGGCTCAGTCCGGGCAAGTTCTGGACTTGGCGGAGGGCGCCTTACGGGCCAGGAACGTCGACGAAGCCAACAGCCTTCTCACGACGGCGGCCATGCGGATAGGTGCGGTCGGCTCAGCTCGCTTGCGGCGGCGTCACGACCTGTTGGCCCGGCGAGTCCGCCAGCTGGAGCCCAGCGTATAGAGCCGCTGCGGATAGCATCCCAACCGCTGTCCCGGTGCCGAGAAGCTGGCCCTTGGTCAGCAGATCCGACGTGCCCCCAAGCGGTACCCATATTAGTTGGCCAGCCTCCTCAGCGTCAACCGGTGGGCCGAGTTGACGCGGATCGCGCCCGACAAATACGAAATGGCGAGTCTCGACCAACCCTGGCATCGGTTCAAGATCGGCGACCAATGTGAGGTGTCCGGCCTCGAACCCTGTCTCCTCCAAGAGTTCTCGCCGCGCGCAGGCTTCGGGATCCTCACTTGGCTCCATTATGCCGCCAGGTGACTCGAACCCGACTTGCTGCACGATCCATCGGTGCCGGCGCAGGAGCAGCGCGCGCCCGTGCTCGTCGACGAGGGTCACCGTGGCCACCGAGTTCAATCGCACTGCGTGATGGACCCGATCGACGCCGTCGGGTGTGGTGATCTCGCTCCGCGTCACCGTCAGCCAGGGCTCGCCGTCATACACGGTTCGCTCATTGTGCACTTCCGTGTGCGGCGGATCGATCATGAGCCCACGTTACCGGGGCCCGTGCTACGGGTTGCTACGTTCCGCGAGCGACGCGAACGGCCGATGCTGAGAGCATGACCTGGAAGCTCGCCGAACTGCGATCGACAACCGATTGGGGAATGGCCTATCGCCACTGCGGGTTGCCCGCACGCGAGCGAGAGGGTTTTGTCGAGTTACTTACCGACGAATGGACTAGCGCACTCATTCTGCCTGAGCGGTTGGCGCGCAACGTGTTCGAGGTGTCACCAACCTCAGGACCCGTGCTTGTCCGGCGCAGACATCGGCAACTGCCGAGCCGATGGCGTTTCTTCACGTGGCTCGATCAGATACCGAGCGCCCAAGCCTTAACCGATATCGGACGAGCCGGGGCCTTTTGCCTGGCCACGGCACACCGATTCTGTTGCCGACCAGTGCTGAGCGCAAAACCATCGAAGGCCGATGGGCTCGGTTGCCCGGGAAGGACTTGCCCTCGCTTTCCGACCTGATGAGTACGACCCGGGCCGTGATGGCCCGCAGTGACCATCTGGGGTGAACCGACATGCTGGATCATCACGAACGGCCCGAGCTTCCGAATTGGCATGAACTGTTTGCCGCCTTCTGCGGACATGTAGGCGATCGCCCCACCGATCATCCGATCACGCGCTGCGCGCGCAATCTCGCCGATCAACATCAGCAGCTTCGGGCGCACCCTGACCGAGCCGCGGAAATCAAAGCATGTCGTGCAGCCCTGACCATTGCGATCGACAGCTGGGTCTCCGCACACGCCCCGCGACTGCGGGACATATCGCTCGGAGACGCGGTCGACACCATGGCCGCGGCCCAGATCGAAGCCAACGACCTGCTGCTCAACGCGGCTGATGTCCGCGATGAGACTGTGCATACGGCATGGTTCCACCTTGGCACTCTCGCGGACGAGTGGTCCGATCTGACCAGCTCAGCCAGCAGGTGACCTCATGCTGGGCCCCTCTTTGCTGATTGTCATGTTCCCGATCGCGATGGTCGGGCTCATTTTCGGGCTCGTCTGGCTCCTCCTCCAGGTTCCCCGTGCGCGGTCGAGCCTCACGGTCTGGGATCTGCAGGACCGCATGTCACACGACCGCCCTGCTCAGCCTCTCACCGTTGAGGAAGCACAGAACCAGCTCCCAAAACACCGCCGATGCGGCAGTAAACACTGCGCCCGCAAACGGGCGATCTTGCGAACGCTACAAGCGTCCGGGCCCCAACTTTCCGACAATCCGCCGCGCACCCCAGATGTTCACCCGATTGAAAGACACCGATATGTCCGACCAAAGTCCGGCCACAGACCGACGACACGCTAGCCGCGTGTTGTCGCTCCTTACCGAGGCACAACAGGCCGAGCTACGTGGCGCCAAGTGGTCGAGTCCTGGGATCTCCCCGCCGAGGTCGTTCACGGCCAGTCCCACTGCCCAGACAACCCTTCAGCAAAGGAGCGATCGAGGTCAGCGTCGTCATGAAATCAGTTGTTATTCAACAAATTCCGAACGGATTGAACAATGGAGAATGTACTGGTCACTGGTGGCGCGGGATTCATCGGATCCCGGTTCGTCAAGCGGCTACTGGCCTCGGATGACATCGCGCGGGTTACCGTCCTCGATGCGCTCACCTATGCCGGCCATCGCAGCAATCTCGGTGCGGCCATGTTGTCCGATCGCCTGAATCTGGTGGTGGGCAACATCCTCGACGAAAACCTGGTTGACGATCTTGTCGCGGCGCACACCGCGATCGTGCACTTGGCAGCCGAGTCACACGTCGATCGCTCCTTCCTCCAGGGTGGTCATTTCTTGAGCACCAATGTGCTGGGAACACACATCCTGCTCGACGCGGCTCGGCGTTGGGACATCACCAAATTCGTGCACGTGTCTACCGACGAGGTATACGGCCCGCTGCTGTCGGGATCAGCATCAGAGGACGCGCCGCTACGGCCGACGGTTCCCTACGCATCATCGAAAGCGGCTTCAGATCTGGTGGCGCTGTCGTTCTCGCGCACTTACGGCGTCCCGGTGTGTATCACGCGGAGCAGCAACAACTTCGGTCCCGCCCAACATCCGGAGAAGATCATTCCCGCGTTCATCACCGCCCTACTCAAAGGCGAGCGCGTCGACCTGCACGGCGATGGTGGCCACGTCCGCAACTGGTTGTGGGTCGAGGACAACTGCCAGGGCCTGGAGCTGGTGCTGCGACACGGAATGCCCGGCGAGATCTACAACATCGGCGGCGGCACCGATCTGACGAACAAACAACTCACTGACCTGATCCTCGGCCAACTCGGTGCCGACTGGGACCAGGTGCGGCACGTGGAGGACCGGCCATCAAACGACCGCCGGTACTCGATGACCTGGGACAAGATCGCGGGCCTCGGCTATAGCCCCATCCAGGACTTCGAGGAAGGGCTGGCGAAGACGGTGTGCTGGTACCGCGACCATCCCGACCGGTGGGCACCTCAACTCCGCAACCCGACCGCACCCGTGGCAGCGATCAAACTCGACACCGCATCGGGGGAATGATGATGTCCGCCAACGGATCACACACGCGTCGGATACTCGTGACCGGGGTCGGTGGGCAGCCGGGATTCGACCTGGCCCGACGTCTCCTCCAGCTCGGTTGCGAAGTAATCGGCACAGACGCCGACGCGAACGCCAACGGGCTCATATTGCCCGGAATTACTGCCCACCAGTCCATTCCATCCGCCGACCCGCGCTACGCCACCGACCTGTTGGGTTTATGCCGAGACCTCGCACCCGATGCGGTGCTGTCAGGAGTGGAGTCCGAGCTGCCGCAACTGCTCGCAATGCGGCCCGAACTCAATGAGCTGGGAGTGCGGACATGGCTGCCGCCCCAGCACGCGATCCGCGCCAGCCTGGACAAGGCCCGGTTCGCTGCGGTGCTGACGGAATACCACATCCCGACACCGCGTACCTGGCTACCCGACCAGCTCGCCACGATTCCCGACGACTGCCCGCTGGTCGTCAAGCCGCGCCACGGGCAGGGCTCCCAAAACATTTTGTTCTGCCGTACCCGGCGGCAGGCCCGCACATTGTGCGAGGTCGTGGCCGAGCCGGTCGTGCAAGAATACGTCGACGGTCGCGAATTCACCGCGGACTGCCTGGTCGACCGGAACGGGCGCGCGTCCGTGATCCTGCGGTACCGGCTGCTCACCAAAGGCGGCTTGTCGATGGTGTCGCGCACCTTCCACGACCAAGAGGTGACTGACATCGTCGCAGCGGCGCTCGCGGCGGTCGGCGCGGTCGGGTTGTGCTGTGTGCAGGGCTTCGTTCGCGACAAAACTGCTGGTCCGCGTGTGGTCCTTACCGAGATGAACGCTCGCGCCGCGGGTGGTTTCTTGCTCGCTGAAGCGGCTGGCGCCGACCTGATCGGGCAAACACTTGCGGGGCTGTGGCAGTTCCCGATCGACCACGACCAGTTGCGCTATCGACCCGACATTTCGTTGACCAAATACGTCGACACGCTCGCCGTTGATGAACCGCCACACGGCGGTGTCAACGCATCCACCGTAAGGCACGACCGCTCGGTTCCTTGTGGAAGGACTCGCCGATGACCGCCCATGACCCACACTCGGTCGGTAGAAACGCCAAACCGTTCCTGCATGGCCCGGAATACGCGGCAGTGACCGAGGCGCTGCGGATCGGCCAATGGGGCCACAACACCGCGACCGATGCTTTCGAGACCGAATTGGCCGATTTCCTCGGCGTACCCGATGTGGTGGCAGTGTCCTCATGCACCGCTGCCCTGCACCTGAGCCTGCTGCTCGCCGGTGTTGGTCCCGGTCATGAGGTGATCGTGCCGTCGCAGACGTTCTGCGCGACGATCCAGGCGATCCTGATGAGCGGCGCGGAGCCGCGCTTCATCGATATCAATGCCGACACTCTCTGCGTCGACAGCGCCGCAGTGCTCGCAGCGATTACGCCACAAACCCGTGCGGTGATGCCGGTGCTCTACGGCGGCCGCCCAATAAGCCTCGCCGATATCCACGCCACACTGGATCGGCGGGGAATCGCGGTCATCGAGGACGCCGCCCACGCCTTCGGCTCCCGGCTCGATTCCCGAAAGGTCGGTGCCACAGGGGAGTTGACCTGTTTCTCGTTCGGGCCGATCAAAGCACTGACCTGTGGTGAAGGCGGCGCATTGATTCCCCGCACCGCCGACGAAGCAGACCGCGCCCGAACCCTACGCCTGCTCGGTGTGCCCCAGTCACAGGCCGCGCGCATTCGGACAACCTCCTACGCGGTCGACACCCAGGGGTGGCGTTATCACCTCAGTGCGGTGCACGCAGCAATCGGTCGTGTCCAGCTTGCACGCTTCGCCACCGTTGAAACCACACGACGGAACTTATGGCGCACCTACGTGCAGCAGCTGGCGGGCATAGATCGAGTCGCGCTGGTCGACGTCGATGTTGAGCGCAGTGTGCCGTTCAACTGCGTCGTTCGTATTCCCGTTGGCCGCGATCGCGTCTTCGAGAACCTGCGCGATAAGGGCATCGGGGTGGGCGTGCACTACCCACCGAATCACCTTCAACCCGCGTTCGCTCGGTGGTCCCGGCCGCTGCCGGTCACCGAAACCACCGCCCGCCAAGTCATGAGCCTGCCGTTCCACCCGGACATGACCGAGGACGACGTGGCCCACGTGGTGTCGATGCTGGCACGCGCCGTCACGTCTTCCAGAGCCGATGGTGATCGCTAATCAGCAACGGACAGAAGTACATTCGCCAACTGCTCGGCAGCATCCGGTCGACCGCAAACCCGTGCCTGCGCCGCGACGGCGGCACGGCGTTGGGGGTCGGCGAGCAGCGGAGCAACGGCCTCACGCAGGGTTTCCGCCGAAACCTCATCGAGCAGCGCGACCGCCGCCCCTGCTTCGTCGAGAGCACGCGCGTTGTGGGCCTGCTCGTTGCCTGCCGCCGAGGCCAGCGGCACCAGCACCGCGGCCTTGCCCAACGCGGTCAGTTCGGCGATCGTGCCCGCACCACTGCGGGAGATCGCCACATCGGCCAACGCGAGCACATCTGGTAACTCAGCACCCACGAACTCCGTCAGCAGATATCGAGCCGCAAGATCACGATCCAGGGTGGCGGATTGCCGCCGCAGCTCCGCGATCCCGGAGCTGCCGCACTGATGGATCACGTTGGCGCGCATCAACAACCACGGAAGGATCTCGTGCACAACCAAATTGATCTGCGCCGCACCTTGTGCACCACCTGTGATGTAGACGGTAGGCAAGGAGCGGTCGAACCCCAGCAAGCCGAGCGCTGTGATCGCCTTATCCGCGTGGCCGCCCTCGAGGATTTCCGACCGCACCGGATTGCCGGTCACTACCGCCCTCGCGCGCACCGAACGTGGCAGGTGCCTCAGGCTCGATTCCGACGACACCGCTACGCGAGTCGCGACCCGAGCCAGCACACGATTGGCCAACCCCAACCGAACGGTCTGCTCGTGGATGACAAGGCGACGACGACACAACCAGGACGCCACGCCCACCGGTACCGCCACATAGCCACCGGTAGCCAGCACCGCATCCGGCCCGAACCTCGCTACCGCCCGGCATGCCTGGGCGACACCGACCGGAACACGGCACATATCTGCGATATTGGCCTTGGAGACCATCTTCAGAACGTTCCGATCCCTGCGGATCTTCCCGGTAGCGACCGCGACAAATGGGATGCCATCAGCCTGAGCAACCCTCGACTCCAACCCCCCGGCCTGTCCAACCCACAACACCTCGAGTTCGGTATCCGAGTCGCTCAGTTGGGACCGCAGCGTGCGGATGGTGGTGAGGGCAGGGAAGACATGACCACCGGTCCCGCCGCCAGCGACGGTCAAACGGACGACCGCCCGCGCCGAGCCGGACGAGGTTGCGTCTGTCATGCCGGGCAGCCTAACGCCCACGACTCCCATGTGAGACATCACCGGCCGTGCCAGGGAACCGTCATCCACACGGATGTTGTCGATCACCGGAGATACGACACGGGGAACCCTGACAACCGAATGTCCAGCAACGTTCTTCAAGTATCCGGACACAAAGGACTTCGCAATGCTGGTGCGCGACGCCAAGCGAGATCGAACTTCTACTGGCGCAAGAAATGCGGCTTCTGTGTACGGCTACCGCCGAGATGCGTCGCATGAGCCAGAGAACCACCCGGGGTCGGTATCGAGCTGAAACCTGCCCGACTCGCCTCAACGAGCGATCGTCAGCGTTCTGAATCTACTTCAATCACAAAGGATTTCGATGAATACGTCTATCGGCGACACCTTGGCCATCGACGTGGTCTGCCACGGGACCCTCCCGCACCGGGTGACCCAAGGGGTTAGGGCGTGAACTGGCGTCGTTGGCTCTATCCGTCTTGGCAGGAGACGTCAACGGTGGCGGGCACGATGACACCTCGCTTCCACCCGATGCCCTTCGGGCTCGATATGGCGCGCAGTGAGCAGGTGAGGCTGCATGCCGATTGCGGGCGCGCGGTGTTCGACTGCGAAAACCGATTGATCAGCGTGACGTGCCCCGCCGTGTTCTGCGGTTCGGTTCCGGTATCCGACAACCGGATCGGCGCACACCACAGTTGGAACGCACAGCAGTGCCGGTGGGTCGGAGCGCTGATCATCGACGACACTGCCTCGACGGCACGGGCGGTGTCATGAACGCCTTGACACCACCCGATCTTGACGATGGCGCGTACCTCCAAGACTGCCGCACAGACCCAGGTGCGCTCGCCCAGGTCGACGCGATACGCGCCATGAGCACCCACCACAGCTGCCCACCTCAGTGTCTAGTTCTCGGCCGTGCGCTGGACACCCTCAGCAAGGAATACACGTCAAACGCCGTACCGCATCGCCACTCCCGCGCCGCCGAAGCTGCACAACAATCCGCGACCGAACCTTTGCGATCGGAGGAAATCAACGAGCTGGATCACCTTCTCGCAGTATGACTCCAAGAACTACACAGGCTCCAATCATGCATCGAGGAAACGTGAGGACCCGCCAATGACCTTCGGGTGTTGAGGGTCATTGAGCGGTTACCGATCCCCTGGGCGGCGCTGACCTACCCACAACGCTCAGCGCGATCGAGAAGCACTTCGGCGGGGCACAGACCAATCAGCTCGACGGCCTCACCATGCAACTCGACGACCGGGCTTGGTTCAACACGAAGGATGATTCGAATCCGCGACATCCTGACGCTGGTCCGACGCTACTGCGGATGCAGGAAGTGAACAGGCCATCGGTATAATCGACGACCCACGAAACCTTCACCGCACTGCCGTCCACCGTCTCGAGAAGGCAGCATGGTCTGTCGGGTGCACTCGTTTCGAGTGGCAGCTACCCGCCAGGTGCTCGCCTTACGCCGGGTGGCCGGAGCGATCACCTACGCCGACCTCACCAGCAATGACGCCCTCGACGACCGCAGCACGAGCTCGCTTTGTCGCTTCTAGCGCGAGCTGGTACGCCGCGATCTGCTCATCGTATGCACGCAGCGCTGATCCGATCGCTTGTTGCTCGGACGTGGGCGGGATTATCACTTCCAGCTGCCCCACCTTCTCAGCGGTGATCGAGTGAACCACGTTGCCGCTGGACCGTTCTCGCATCCACTGCGTGATTTGTGGGCGAGACAGGAAGGATAGTAGATAGTGTGGGTCGACCTGGTCCGGATGGTGTACACGCAGCCTGATCAGGTTCGGTCCGAAAAGTCGGCCCTCGTGTTCCTGCGTAACGATGACCGGGTCGCTGACGGCCCCCGTTCGAACGATCATGATGTCGTCGGTGCGCAGCAGGAATCGATCCATCCCGCGCACCGAATCCCAACGTAGACAGTTGAATTCGTCGAGGACGATGCGCCGGTCCCGAAGGTGTTTATTGACCACGATCGGGATTCCATTCGGGTCGTAAAGCTCCTTTCCGACACTGGCCGGCGTAGGGCCCGACTGGATTTCGCACACGTCCGCGAGCCGGCGTGCTTGCCGGCCGGACGGCAGCCAGGGCAGCAGCTCGATTCGGTCGACGTGTTCGCTGGCATCGCGCACCGCTCTCGCCGATGTCTGGGCGGACCGCCAGGCTTGTCTCGCAAGGTGGAGCAGCTCACCCTGCCGCTGCTGCACTGCAGGGCGCAGGTAGTTCGACGGATCGAGGGTGTAATCGGTATCGCGTATGCGGTCCGGGGCAACCAGAATGACGTGGCAGCCGGGAGTCGGCGAACTAGTGCGTCCCGCTGCCAGATCGTTCACCGTGTTGAGCTGCCGGACCACCGCAGTGACCACGTCACGGGGCAAGCGATGTCGGCCACCGCTGGTCTGCACACCCGTCTGCCTAGCATCAACGAACGTCACTGCGGCGGCTGAGCCCAGTGGATGCTGCAGGACCCAGATTGTTGCGGCCGCGTCTGTCGCGCGAAACAGCTTCTCCGGCAACGCGATAATCGCCCGCACTACACCGGTCTCCACCATCCGCTGCCGGATCTCCTTCTCCCGGCGGTTGTTCGACAGACCCGCTTTGGCCGGCAGCAGTACAGCCGCCCGACCGCTGGGACGCAGCGTAGCGACAGCGTGCTGCAGCCACGCATAGTTGCTGCTATGTGGCGGTGGTTCACCGAAAAGCCATGTGTTATCCGAGTTTTCGTCGGGCGGCTCGAATCTGGCGTTGAACGGCGGGTTGGTGATGACCACGTCGGCGAACTGCGCCGAGCTCTCGCCGTTGCGCCAAGGCGCCGCAGTCGTAGAACGAAGGGTCGCTGAACAACCAGTGGTCGCCAGACTCAACCTTGCCAGGCGTACAAGCTCGAGCCGCGGGCCGCTGCCATATGTTTTTACGAGGCATTCGGGCCGGTATCGGGCGACGGCGGACCGCAATAGCTCCCCACCACGGATATTGGGATCATAGAGAACCACACTTTCGGCGGTCGGGTCGACGACGCAGCCGGCCATCAGATCGGCTAGGTCGACCGGAGTGAAGTACTCGGTGCTGCCAAGCTCCGCCACCGCATCGAATCGCCGGAGCAGCATGTCGAAAGCCCGTGGCCCGAGCATGTCGACGATGCCGATCAAACGCCCCGCGTCGGTGGCGGGAAGCGGTCGCAGGTGCTCGAGGGCCGCCGACATCCGCGCCGCGACCCCGTGCCGCTGAACAGCGGCGTCGAGGAGTCGGCCAAGTTCGCTGAGCACCGGCGGCTGAGGCGACCGGGTCTGCGCTGGCGTCGTCAAAGCCTTCCATGATTCGGGTTCGCAGATCCGGAGGAAGATCACGCACAGTGCGGTGGTCAGATGATCGAGCTCCGACGACGGGCCACCGCGACCCCACCAGCGCAGCAGCTCCAAGACGGCATCCACCAGGGCGGACAGCTGAGGGTCGTCGGGCTCTCCGATCTCCGCCATGCGACGGTGGTGCTGTACAGCCACATTTCGACGCGCCCGCATGCCGTATGTGGTGCCTTCGGGCTCGGTGCCCCGCCGTCGCGAGCCCGGTGGAATAAGGCGTCGATCCAACCACTCGAGAACCTCGGCGAGATCGTAGTACTGCCAACCCCGGTCGTCGATGTCCGCGGGACCGGGAAAGTCGTCGTGCCGGTTATTCCAGACCTTCAATGTCGCCTTGTCGACTCCCACGAGTTCGGCCAGCGTCGACCGGCTGACCAAGGACGGTGAGATCTTCGGATCGTTCACGACTAGTTGGTCCCCCGTCGAAACCAACCGCGGAAACTTTCCCTCAGGAGGACGAGGAGGTCGCGGGCCTCCCGTCGCCGTTTGGGATCCGGGTGCAACAGGGCAACTGCGACCGCCAGCAAGAACACCAGACTGGTGATCAGCGCCCACCACATGAGTACACAGGTCATGGCCGCCTTGCCGCTGGCCATCAGGTCGGACATCATCGATCTCCTCTCGGTTCGGATCGACGATGAAACTAAAACCTTAATCTCAGGTCAGCAATACCAGCCTTGACAGCTACTCTGGGTAATCAGCACGGCCACAGCAGAGATGATCCATGTTCGAACATCAAGCATTCGCACTTCAACGTCATTAAACCAACCGAATGTATAAGCCCGGGCTACCCAAGCGGCCACTCAGGTCTCATCTGCGCACTGTCAGTGCGCGAACTACCTCAACCCCGCAAGCACTCGGAACACGGTGACTGTAGAGACCATGGCCGCAGCCGACTCGGTCGGCGGCTATCGCGCCGGACGCTATTGGCGGAAGCGATGCTCAAGGCAGGTTCGAGAGGGAGCAGCGGAATGTATGTGGGTGCCCGTTCAACCCCGCGCGCCGGGCGTCATACCCGGTGGCCGTTGGAACCCTGGCGGCGTGCTGAAGGGTATGAATGGCCCAGCGGAGAGCCATGACTCCACATCCTCGAACACAGCGGCGCGAGATTGAGACCACAGCCAGTCCCTTCAGGTGGCGGCCGATTCGCGCTCTTGCTGCGGGCTGCAACCGGATAAGAACACCGAATTGTTCACGCTCGCAACTGAATCGCGGACTAGGTCGGTCTGATCTGGGATCATCGGGGTATGACAGCGGGGGATCGGCGTGGAAGTTTGTGGTCCGGCAAGGACTACCAGGAGTTCGTCACGGCATTGCGGACGTCGATGAGCGAGCAGGAGATCGCCGATCACCTCGGACGGACCGTTGACGGTATCCGTTCGCGGGCGAAGCTGCTACTCCTGGGCAGCTATACCGGCGCGGTGGCGCTGCGCAAACTGCGTGAGATCATTGTTGCCGACCCGGACTACGACTGGGAAGCGATGGCACGCCAGGCCCACGCGCACGCGCGGATACCGTACTGGGATACGGCCGCCGACGAACGCCTGATCCTGACCTGGGCGCGGAATCCCGCGCCCAGCATGTTCCAGTTGACCGGAGAATTCGGTGTCGCCGAACGAGATATCGCACGCCGGTGCATTGTGCTGGGCTTGGCGACGAGCTATATCGAGGTCGCTGACCAATTCGCCCCGGTCGCCGGCAGCCAGTTCGATACACAAGTCCGCTTGGCCCGCGCCGCGGCTGAGACCGCCGTGGGGATATTGACCATAACCTCCGGAGACGGTGCTGTCCTTCACCAGTCGCTGCACGCCGATATCGCGGCCGCCGCCAGCGCGTGCACTGAACTCGATCCAGCGGAGCTGCCAGCGCAACCACGAATCTGGACGGTCACCTCCCGCGTCGTTGGTGAAGGCCCAGAACGTCAAACCCTCACCGGCGCTTGGACCGAACGCCACACCATCGACGTGCCCCCTGCGGATGACGCCCCCGAACGAACGACGTGGTGGCACCGACTTCTTCGCTCTCGGATCCGCTGACCAGGCCAGCCACTACCCGGCGTGCACTTCGGCGGCATTCACGCGCGCCACGAAGACCTCCGAACATCAGCCCAACCGGGATCGTCATCGGCGAAAGGCGGGTCGAGAACACCATTTTGCCCCGCAATCCTCGCGGATCCGGGGCCATCTGCACTGTCGGAGGGCTACCTGGCCCCGGAATCCTGAAGCCGTCAGGAAGCTCAAAGCAGGCTCGGCGGCAGCAGGTTTCGTCTTGCGTGACCGAGCGGTGAGCCCGTACGGGCGCTGCCCACTAAGCGCTGGTAGCGATATCGGGATCGTCCCGGAGCAGATACGAAGTCTCCTCAGCGATGCTCAGCAACTCACCGGCCAGCAAATAGGTCTGCGCTACGCAGGTTCGCGCTTCGTCGAAGGAAGGATCGGCATGTACTCCTTTGCTGGCCAGGCCATCGATCGCCGTCAGCCGTGACCCGATATCGGTGAGCACCGCCTGAAGGACCGGCCCATTCTTATGCTTGCCGACCCGATCGCGGACGTACTGCACAAGACGGTTCCGGTATGCCTCATCCGACATCTTGCGCTCGACATTGTCGAGACCAGTGATCTTTTCATCCGTTGCCGGATACAGCGCGTCAGCAATGGACTTGATCATGCGGCGGCACGAGGTCAACGCGTGTGAGATGTCTTCCGAACCGCCGGCGGCGATGCGTTCCTGTGCTGCCACGAAATTCCGTGCCGCTTCCGGCGCATACCTCATCAACAGCTCATTGATGCGGGCCTGGACGTGATCGAAGAAACTGGACTCAGTCCTGCCCGCCTCAAGTTCTGACTCCGTCGCGGTCAGATAGATGTGAACGGACTGCTTCACCCGGGCGATGATTGTCTGCTGGTCGCCGAGAAGCGGAATCAGCTTGGCTCGTGCACGGTCCTGATCCGCCGCTACAAAATACGTGTCGATCGGCGTCAAATTGGCAGGGACAGCACCGTACTCCCCGTATACCGATTCGAGCTGTGCGAGATTCGACTCAAGCTGTTCTATCGAGACACCGATGGTGTGCTTGCCATCGCTCATACGGCGCGTCGCGAAGTAACGTTCCGCGCGTCGAACGTACTCTTGAGAACCTGCCTCTTCTCCCAGGAGCGTCTCCAGCTTATTCCGAAGGTCGAGGAAATCGGCGCGATCCGCTCCTGCGGCAACGTCGGTCAGTTGCAGCAGAAGCTCCGCTTGTGCACTGTAGTCGTGGCGGCGCACCGCTATGCGGTGTGCTTGGCGCACTAGCGCAGCCACGCTCTTGCCCGGATCGTCGAATGAGTCCAGCGCTCTGCGCGTCAATTCCAGGATCTGATCCGCCTCGGTCACCGGCGAAGTATAGGAAGCCCCACCGACACCCAGCACACGGTTCTCCTGGGGAAGATCGCGGGCATGCAGCTGCCCGCGATCTGCCGACCGAATACGCCTCGGAGAGCGAGGCCGTCCTGCGGCTGTGGTGGGCAGACGAGGCGGTCCTGAACGACGTCGGCCCCTTGGAGTACCTGCTGCGAGCCTCCACCCTGGGGACACTGATGCCCTCAGGCCAGCGCATCGCGCGGCCGACCCTGCGCTGGATGGCGCGCGACCCGAACACCTGGGCAAGGGTGTACCGCTCAAACCGATTGTTCACGGCCCCCTCAAGGTCTGGGAACTCAGCGCCAACCACCTACTGCCACTGCCGGTGGCGATGGCCAACCGGTACGGCGAGATCGATATGCGACCACAGGTACGGTATCTGCCGGTCGCCCAGGCAAAGTCGCACAGCATGCTGCCACAGCCATACACGCCGAGCCGAACCTGGAACGCGAAGCCATACACGGTTCAGCCGTCGGTCCAGACGCCTGATGGTGTAGGCCTACCCGTTCGTATTCCGAGTCGTCCGTCGTCAGAGATCGGTGTCGACCAGGCTCGGTTCGCCGTCACGACTGACACCAGCAACGCCGATCTGCCCGCTACACGTGCGCAGGATTTCGGTGACATGTTCGCGGTGCTCGCGCGCTGCGCGGTCGGCCATCGCGTGGGCGGCGGTGATCGCTCGCGAGTACTCCATATCGCGGTGCTCGAGCTGATGGTGGTGTTCGCTGGCCTGGTCGTCGAGCCGCTGTCGCAGGGTCGCGTTCTCCTCAGCTGAAGTCTTGGCGTTGGTGAGCGCGGCATCTCGTTCGCCTTCGGCGTGGGCCTGTGCTGCGCGGGCTGCGTCGAGGTGTCCACGCATTTCCTTCAGGACCGCTTCGGCCTCCTCGTAGACTCGGTCGCGATCGGCTTCTACCTCGGCAATGCGCTCTTGTGCGTCGGTAGCAGCTTGTGCTGCACGGTCTTTGGCCTGCTGCGTCTCCTCGACGGCTTCGTCGGCGGCGGCCAGGGCCAGCTCCTCGAGCTCGACCGCGCGTTCGAGCCGGCGCGCCATGAGCGTCGCCGCTTTCTCCGCGTCGGCGCGAGCCTGTTCGGCGGCGGCGATGCGGACGGTCGCGTCCCGTCGAATCTCGGCGATCTCGCGGTCGATGAGCGCAGGGTCGGTGACCTCCGCGATCAGTTCACCCGCGTCGACCAGCATGGCTGCCAGTTCCGCGCGCGTCAGCTCGATACGGTCGACAAGATCGGCGAGGGCATTCATGCCGTCGGTGACCGGACGCAACGGGCGCTGCTGCATGCGTTTGACGCCTTTGTCGTCGGCTTTACGCTTGCGGCGCAGCGCTTTCTGCGCGGTGTGGTCGGGGTTGTCGCAGTATTTGCGCGGTGCGCCCCGTCTGCCGCTGGTCGCGACGGCGGTGTCGCATGTGCCCCCGTTGTCCAAGGGGAACTGGCATCCCGTCGGAGTGTCGGTGGTGGTGTGTGGGTTGACGGCTTTCAGCATCATGGAATTCCGTTTCATTCCATTTCATTTCATTCCGACACTGCGGTCATGAAATGAATCCTGGTGGGCAGGTGGAGTAGTCGGAGCAGCTGGTTCAGGCGACAGTGCGCAGCATCGCGGCGCGGGCGCGGGGGAGCCGGTTGGCGATGACTTGAGCGGCTGCGGCGCTGGCGCGGCGGTCGTTGTGGCCGTAGCGGGCGTCGGTGGTGTTGACCGACTTGTGTCCGGCGTCGCGGGATACGACGAACAGGGGCACGCCGTCCTGGAGCTTCCAAGAGATGCCGGTGTGGCGCAGCGTGTACGGGGTGAGGCGCTTGCCGCGCATCGAGGCGATCGCGTCGGCGAAACGCTCGAGCAGATAGTCCGGATCCGCGCCTTTCCACTGCGCGTTGCCGAACGGGTCGAGGTTGCCATCGGCGAGAGCACGCAAGCGCCGGATTGCGGGCACCCAGGCTTTGGCGTAGAAGTAGCCCGCGCTGATCGGGGTGTCGTTGCTGGTGTGGACCAACAGCTCATCCCCCGGGCGATCGAGGTCGAAGCGCTCGAGAGTTTCCAGCGGAACCGTGACGGTACGAATACCGCGCGAGGACTTCGGCTTTCCCAGCTTCATCTCACCGCCGAGGTACTTCCACGCCTTGTTGATGCGCACATCGCCGGTCCGCTTGTCGATGTCGCGGATCTGGATGGCGGTGACCTCGCTGGGCCGGGCCATCGAGACGAGGTTGAACTCGGCGTGCGGGCGCCACCGCGGTGGCATCAGTTGCTCGAAGAGTTCCCATTCGTCGTTGTCGAAGATGTCGAGCTCCGGTGCTTCGTGGCGTGGCAGCCGGATGCCCAGGCACGGGTTGTAGGGGATCAGCGGGGACGGTCGTTCGGCCACAGCGGCGTTCAGACCGGCGGAGAGGAATCCGTGTTTGTTGTGAATGGTTTTCGCGCCGTTGCCCTTGTCCTGCTCGAGGTGCACGATCCAGGCCGCGTCCAGATCCTGGTTGAACGCGGTGATCGGCAGCGAGGAGCCCATGAACGGTTCGATATCGACGTCGATGTAGCGGAGGTAGTCGTGCCGCGTGCGTTCCTCGATACCGGTCAGGCGCTTGGTGTACTTGCGCAACCACTGCACCAGTGTCATGGAGCCGACCGCAGTGCCGAGCTGGATCTCGCGGATCCGGCGCGCCTCGGCGACCCCGACCACCTCGGCCAGCTCACACCAGCGCGCCGCGGCCTCGAAATCGTCGAAAGTCTCCGACGTCGACCGTCGACGACCGGTCTCGTCGTAGTAATGGAACGGAACCTGCCAGGCGATCGACCCGTTACGGCGGGGTCGCGGGCGTGGTGTGAGCATGAAGCCTCCAGAGCCGGTGGGTGCCCTGAGAAGCTGTCGTGACCGCGTGGTGACGTGGTGACACAGGTGGTGACATACACGTCTACACCAGGCTAGCTCACGCTACTGACCTGGCGTTTTCCTGGAGCGGATGACGGGATTCGAACCCGCGACCCTCACCTTGGCAAGGTGATGCGCTACCAGCTGCGCTACATCCGCATGCGCTCGGATGTGGTCCGGAAGTTGGGCCGCATCGGCGTGCGTCCAAAACTGTAGTCCGACACTGGCCCCAAACAAAAATCGGACATTGCTGGCGGGTGCTTCGGGTGCCGCGGATGCTGGCGCGGTTCGGTCAGCTGATGCGCTGGTCGGCGGGGGTGAAGGCGGCGGCGTGGTCGGCGGCCCATTCGGCGTAGGTGCGGGGTGAGCGGCCGAGGATTCGGCGGACATCGTCGGTGCGGACGGTATTGCCGCCGGCGCGCACATAGGCCTGGCCCGCCAGTGCGCCCTCGACGAATTCCGGGGACAGGCCTGCCGCGATCATGTGTTCGCGCGCAATGTCTTCCGGCACATCGACCACCTCGAGCGGATGGCCGAGGACGGTTGCCAGTGCGGCCGCCTGGTCCGCGGTGGTGAGCAGGTCGGGGCCGGTCAGGGTGTAGACGTGGCCCGCATGGCCGGTGGTCGTCAGCGCCTCGACGGCGACCGCGGCGACATCGCGTGGGTCGATGACGCCCTGGCTGCCGGTACCGGTCAGATTCGGCACGGGCTGACCGGCCCGGATGGCATCGGCCCAGCTCAATGTGTTGGAGGCGTAGCTGGACGGCCGCAGGATGGTCCACTCCAAACCGCTCACCCTGGTCGCTTGCTCGCCGGGAAGATGCCAGGTGCCGACCCGGCCGAGTCCGGGTTCGCCGGTGCCGATAGCGGAAAGTTTGACGATGCGGCGCACGCCGACCTCGCGGGCCACGGCGACCAGCGCGCGGTCGGTCTCGGCGTATTCCGGGCCGAGGACACCCACGATGAAGGCCGCCGCCGCACCGGACATCGCGGCGGCCATCGAGTCGAGGTCGTGATAGTCGCCCCGAACCAGCTCCACTCCGGCGGGCACCTGTGCCCGGTTCGGATCGCGGGTAACCGCACGTACCCGTGCACCGCGCGCTGCCAGCTGACGGATGATTTCAGTGCCGATGGTGCCCGTGGCACCGGTGATCACGATCATGCGGCCAGCCTGCCGCCCGGACCACCTGGGTCTATAGGAAATTTCGGCACGGTTTCGGGCGCTGTATCCGGCTGTGAGCTGCTTACAGTGGGTCCGGTGACCATGCTCACCGCCGATCTCGTCGAGTCAAAGGTGCCCGCACCAGCATCACTGCGTCCGTGGATCACCGAATTCGGCAGCATCCCGACCGGCACGGATAAGTCCGTGCCGTACACGCATGTACCGCATGCCGGGACAACGATCGTGCTGCGCGACCGCCGCGACACACTCGTCGTCGGGCCGCAGACCCGCGCCGCGTACTCGGCCGCGGACAAGCCCGCCGGATGCATCCGGCTGCGCCTCGCGCCCGGCGCCACTCGGCAACTGCTCGGCGTACCCGCCGCCGACCTCGCCGATCGTGTCGTCCGCCTCGCCGACCTCCCCGGCGTCGCCGCCGATCTGGCACACGAACTCGCCGCGCTGCCAACCGAGGACGTCCTGCCGTTCCTGGAAGCGATTCTCCCGCAACGCATCTCCGAAGATCCGACGCAGCGCGCGCACCGCGAACTACTCCGCGACGCCGTCGAGGCCATTGCCACGGCCCCGACGGTCCACGGACTCGCCGCCGACCTCGCGGTCAGCGAACGCCAACTCCGCAACCTCTTCGCCAGCGGAATCGGCGTCTCCCCCAAGCATTTCGCCCGTATCGACCGAGTTCGCCGCATCATCGCCAGCGCGGGCGATACCCCGTGGTCCCAATTGGCCACCGCCACCGGCTATTACGACCAATCCCATATGACCGCCGACTTCCGCACCCTCATGGGCGTCCCCCCGACGTCCTTCCTGCGCGGCGATCTGCCCTCCCCCAGCCGTTGCAAAGTCACCTGGTCCTGAGGCTCAGTGGGTTCGGCGTTGGGCGGCGCGGCGGGCCAACTCCTCCCGCTCGAGCGCGGCGGCTTCGGCGAGAGTGGGGGCGGTGCCGCCGACGCGGGCGGGTACCCACGGTTGGCCCGCTGGCATCGGGTAGTTCGCCTGAGCGTCCGCCAGCAGTTCGCCCATCCGAGCGCGCAGTTCGACGGTCAGCTCGTCGGTCGGGTCGACGGGCGGGAGTGGGTCACCGATGCGGATATTGATCGGAAAACGATGGCGGCCGAGTTGTTTCGGGTAACCCTTGGTCCAGATGCGGTGGGCACCCCAGATGACGATGGGAATGATGGGGACGTCCGCGTCGATCGCCATGCGCGCCGCACCGGACTTGAATTCCTTCAGTTCGAAGCTGCGGCTGATGGTCGCCTCCGGGTAGACCACGACCAGCTCACCGTCACGCAGCGCCGCGACCGCGCGACGATATGAACCCGCGCCCGCGCTGCGATCGACGCCGATTGCCTTGCAGTGCTTCATGAGAAAACCGACGATGCCGTGTTCGAGTTCGGCCTTCATCATGAAACGAACATTGCGCCGCGAATTGCGCCCGACCAGCCCGACCTCCATGAAGTCCAGGTAGGCGGTGTGATTCACGGCGAGTACGGCGCCGCCGGTGCGCGGCATCCGGTCCTGTCCGACGATATCCACGCGCAGCCCCTGCACGACGAAAAGCGTGCGGACCAAGCCCGTCAGAATGTCGTAGACCGGTTCCCGCGACATCGCTTCCCCTACGGCGAACCCTTGGCCGCCCGACGCGCCGCCTTCTCCTCGGCCTCGGCGGCGTCCATGGCATTGGCTGCCTCGAGGGTGGGCGCGCTGCCACCCAAACGCGCTGGCACCCAATAGGCGCCGGGTTCGTGCACATAGTCCTGCTGCAGATCCAGCAGCATCGCCTGCATGGTGCTGCGCAGCTGCGCGGTCAGCTCGGCGGCGGGCTCATGGGGCTGGATCGGCTCGCCGACCGCGATGGAGATCGGCGTATTGGTGCGGCCCAGACGCTTCGGGAAGCCCTTGGTCCACACCCGCTGAGCGCCCCAGATGACGATCGGAATGATCGGCACGTCCGCCTCGATCGCCATGCGCGCGGCACCGGACTTGAAGTCCTTGATCTCGAAGCTGCGGCTGATGGTGGCCTCGGGGTAGACGCCGACCAACTCGCCTCTGCGCAGGTATTCGACCGCCGCCTTGTACGAGTCGGCACCCGCCGCACGATCCACCGGAATGTGCTTGAGCGCCCGCATGATCGGGCCGGAGATGTTGTTGTCGAACACCTCCTTCTTGGCCATGAAGCGGACGTACCGCTTGGGGGTGCGCGCCGGCAGACCCGCGTAGGTGAAATCCATGTAGCCGGTGTGGTTGACCGCGATAACGGCACCACCACGCGCGGGGATACGTTCAGCGCCCTTGACGGTGAACTTCAGACCTTCGACGAAGAAGACGGTACGGGCCAAGCCGACGATCGTCCGGTAGACGGGTTCCACAATTCCGCTAGCGTAGTCGCTGACTGTCCCATCCGGCAGAGCCGCCGCATCCGCGCGCGTGCCGGGACCCGTCGCTCATACCCTCAACGCCTACGAAAGAGGACCCTCGAAGTGGAACGCGCCCGCCCGATACCGCGTGAACACGACCCGAAGGACCCGCGGACACGAAGGGCGCTCCTCGCCATCACGACCGGCCTGGCACTGACCAGCGCTGTTCTGCTCACTGGGTGCGACTCCGTCTCCGGCATACCCGGTGACGAGCCGCCCCACGCATCGGCGAAGACCACGACACCCTCGGCCGCGGCTCCGACCACAACCACGGAGGTACACACGCAGGCGTTCAGCGTGCTGGTCGGCGAGGTCCCCGGCCTGCCCGGCGCGGCGGAGGTCGTATCGCGCTTCGGCGCGGCACTGGATCGGTCCACGCCCGCTCAATTGCAGTCCAAGTGCTGGATGATGGCCCCCGGCAATGTCAGCGATATGTCCACCGACAAGAAGGCGATTCTGACCGCCATCACCCAGTCCGCGACTGTCACGAAGAGCAGCGTCACCTGGCAGAACGCGGGCACCACGATCAGCTTCGACCGCGCCGCGATCGAGTCGGGCATCAAGAACTCGAACCAGACCGTCTGCCCATGGGTGGCGCAGGACGGCGCCGAGCCCGGGCCCAACGAGGCCGATGCCAGGCATACCGTGCGTCGCTACCTGGCCCGTTTCGTCGGCACCCCGCTCGATCCCGCCGATAAGGAGGGCACCTATCCGCTGGTCTGCAAGGCGAGCCCCGCGAACTGGGATCCCACCGGATCCGGCAGCGCGACGTCCGCGCCGCTGGCCAACAACCCGGGCAGGCTGACCGGCATCACGAAATTCGCCGATCAGGAGATCCGTTCGGAACGGCTGCGCGCGGGTTACCTCACGGTCGAGGTTCCGGTCACCAACTCCTCGGGTGTGACCCAGACCCGCACCTTCACCCTGAACGAGGGTTCCGAGGGCTACTGCATCGGCGACGTTTCCGCCTAACCACTACCCTGGGTGGCTGGTAACGGTCAGGAGGAGCAGCTCGTGCAGATCACCAGCGTCGGACACGCCGGATTCCACATCCGCACCGCGGCCGGGTCGATCCTTTGCGATCCCTGGGTCAATCCCGCGTACTTCGCTTCGTGGTTCCCGTTTCCGGACAACACCCAGTTGGACTGGGATGAGCTGGGCAATTGCGATTTCCTGTACGTCTCGCATCTGCACCGCGACCACTTCGACGCGGCGCACCTGGCGCAGTATGTCAACAAGGACGCGACCGTACTGCTGCCCGACTATCCGGTGCCGGACCTGCGGCGCGAACTGGAGAAGCTGGGCTTCCACAAGTTCTTCGAGACCCAGGATTCGGTCAAGCACCGGGTGAGCGGTCTCGGCGGCGAGATCGACATCATGATCATCGCGTTGCGCGCGCCCGCCGACGGCCCGATCGGTGACTCCGGGCTGGTGGTCTCCGACGGTGAGACCACCTGCTTCAACATGAACGATGCCCGTCCGGTGGATATGGATGTGCTGCACGACGCGTTCGGGCAGGTCGATATCCATCTGCTGCAGTACTCGGGCGCGATCTGGTACCCGATGGTCTACGACATTCCGAACCGCACCAAGTCGAACTTCGGTAAGCAGAAGCGTCAGCGTGGCATGGATCGCGCCCGCAGCTATATCGAACAGGTCGGTGCCACCTGGGTCGTCCCCTCGGCAGGTCCGCCGGTCTTCCTCGACGAGCAGCTGCGCTACCTCAATGACGATCGCGGCGACGAGGGCAATATCTTCCCGGATCAGATGGTGTTCCTGGAGCAGATGAAGATCCACGGCAACGAGGGCGGGATCCTGATGATCCCGGGTTCGGTCGCCGATGTGCGCGGTGCGGAACTGTCGCTGACCCATCCGTTCGAGCCCGGCCTGATCTACGACAACAAGGCCGAGTACATCGAACTGATGGCACAGCGTCTCGCGCCGGTGCTGGCGGCCGAAAAGGCCTCCTGGGCAACAACCGGTGACGAACCGCTGCTGGACCAGTTGCAGGCGCTGTTCGAGCCGATCATGAAGCAGAGCGATCTGATCTGCGACGGCATCGGATATCCGGTCGGCCTGGTCATCGGCGCCGAAACCGTTGTGCTGGACTTTCCCAACCGGGTGGTGCGCGGGCCGATCGAGGGCGAAGGCAAGTACCGCTATGGTTTCCGGATCGCGCCGGAACTGGTGCGTACTGTGCTGCGCGACGATGAGCCGGACTGGGTGAACACCATCTTCTTGTCCACTCGATTCCAGGCCTGGCGCATCGGCGGCTACAACGAATTCCTGTACACCTTCTTCAAATGCCTCACCGATGAGCGGATCGCCTACGCGGACGGTTGGTTCGCCGAGGCGCACGACGATTCCGCCTCAACGGAGTTGGCCGGGTGGGAGGTCCAGCGCCGCTGCCCCCATCTGAAGGCGGATCTGTCGAAATTCGGCGTGGTCGAAGGAAATATCCTGACCTGCAATTTGCACGGGTGGCAGTGGGACCTGGAATCCGGGCGGTGCAGAACCTCAAGGGGGCATGAGCTGCGCTCGCGCAAGCTCGGCTGAATCCCGCCTCGGGGGCATTGTGTCGACCGCCGGTTGTATTCGAAATTCGAGGCAGTTCGGGCGCTGACGTGCTGGTGGCGCCTACCGTGCGCTCCTAGAATCAGGTGCGTCGGGGAATTCGAACAATTCGACGATCGGCGAGTCAGATCCGCGCGACGACTCGCCGGAAGAAGGCACCGTGAGCACCAACAAAGCGCGCGGCAACGCCCCGCGCCGACTATTCGCGAAGACCGCTCTCATTGGAGCGGCGATGACGGTTCCGATGATGCCAGTGGCAGCTCCCGCCATGGCCGCGCCGACGCCTGGACCCGGTGTAGTACAGACTGATTGCGACTTCGACTTCGACCTCGACTTCGACTCCGGCTTCGTCGACGACAACCAATGGACCGGCGTAGGCAAACCGTGGGGCGGCCACGGCAACCCATGGGGCGGCCATGGCAAGCCTTGGGGTGGCTGGGGCCACGGCAAACCGTGGGGTGGCTGGGGGTGCGGCTGGGGCGGCCCGTGGTTGTTCCCTCCGGGCTGGTTCGGCAGCAGCTGACCAAACGAATCCGAGCGCCGCGACCTGGATCTCTCGGCGATATCGCCTTGCGGTGACGTCGCTGGGTGTCTCCTGTCCGGGCGCGGGTAGTCCGGCAAGGGCGCGCCCACCGCGAGCCGCAGTGCGACAAACGAACTGATCGTCGTGCCGGAAGACCAGCGCCGAACACAAGAGACCGACACGATACTGGGATCGACCTCGCAGGCGCTTGGCACGGCTCATATCACCACGTCGACGACCGGGTAGGCCGGAACTGGATCGCAGGACTCGAGTCAGCCTCGCGAACATTGGCGGCGGCCCGTGTTAAAGACGCATCGATGCTTCACTCGCCAGGCTCAAGGTCGCGATCGCGTGGCGACCAAGACCGCGACAAAGGTGAGGGCGCAGCCGATTACTGCGGTCAGGGATAGTCCCGCACCGGTTGGGGTGAGAATGTCCAGGGTGATCGAGGTGAGGAGTTGCCCTGCTACCGACGTGAGGCCGAGGAGGAGGACACCGATCCAGCGGACGGTGAGGGCGGCCAAGGCGATGAAGGCGACGCCGATGAGTCCGCCGAGGTAGAGCCATAGCTCGCTGGGGAATTCCGTGGGCCAGCCGGTGCCCACGCGGATATAGGCTTCGATGGCGAATAGGGCCGCGGTGCCGATGCCGAAGTTCACCAGAGTCGCCGAGAATGGCCCGCCGACTACGCCGACACGGCCGTTGACCGCTTGTTGCCAGGCCAGACCGATACCGGCAAGCGCGGGCAGGATCACCAAGAGTGCGGTGGGTCCGGTGCGCAGCCATTCCGGCACCGCGGCGGACCCGACCGGAGCGCCGGAGCGGCCCGCCGCCGCCAGGACCACCGCGAGCATGGCCAACGTCGCGCCACCAACGCGCACCACCGTCACCGGAGTGCGGCCGCTCGGCGCCAGTCCAAGCCGATCCACCACCAGACTGCTCAGCAGTTGGCCGCCGACCGCGGCGACAGAAAAGGCGGTGACACCGATCGCAGCCACCGTAAGCCCTTGGCACGCAACGAAAAACGCACCGCACAGCCCGCCGAGCAACTGCCATGGACGCAGCTCGCCGCTCGACAGCGCCCCCCGAACCCGCCCCAGCCCGGCACGCAACCGCCGACTGGCCGAAAACGCGATCACCAACCCCACCAACCCGAGGCCGAAACTGATGCACGCAGCCGCGATCCCATCCTGCAACCGCACCCCCAGCGCACCATTGATCCGGCCCTGCACCGCCACCCCGGCCCCGATACAGAACCCGAAGGCCAACCCCACCTTCGCCCGCACCATCACCCCCGCACCGTACCGCCACCCACCCCCACCACCGCTCATGCTGCATCCGCCTGAGTATCGAACGTGCACAACACCTGCACGCTCACGACCACGCAGGCGTTGAAGCCCACCTCACCGCCCGAACCGGCCTGGCTGCCCTCCAGCGCCCGCAGTCGTCGCAACTCGCACCCGCGCAATTGCCCTCTGAAACCTCCCCAATCCAGAGCTACACAACGCAGGTTGGCGGGGGGTGGCCGCGCGCATCATGTTCGGTATCTATTTGGTGGTGAGCGGCTTTGCGCGGTTGCTGGCCGCGTTCAGCACCTGCCAGTACGGAATTCGGTTGCTGGCGTTCATCAGTGGCGTGCTGTCGGTCGGCCGCGCCCTGCCCACAGCAACACTCAGCGGTCGCCACCCGTTTCCTGAGCGCCAGCCCCAACAGCTTGCGCACACCGTGTGATTGCCTCACACAAGTTGCAACGTATGCGAGGCCACCACACGGTGTGCGTGACCAGGCATGGGCGCACTCGCGGCACACGTCGCACGCGGCGGCTGGGTTTGGCGGCCGTACGAGCCGCGACCAGGCGAGCTGGCCACGCGATCGTCGCTGACTAGCCCGCACGCAACGCGGGGCGGGGACCGGCGAAAGTGTCGTGGCGGGCGTAGGTGCGATCACCGCCGTTGCGGGCGATGGAGCCGTTGACCAGGCGGGCGCGCAGGCGGGCGCCGAGCTTTTCCTGGAGACGGGTGGCGCCGGGAATGAGTTGGCGCGAGACCTCGAGGGCGCCGTTGACCACTGCGGTGGCCATGACGGCGCTCTGGAAGAACTTGCTGTTGTCCAGGCCGAGGAAGTCGGAGTTGGTCGGGCCGAGCACGATTCGGCTGTAAGCCACCATATAGCTGGTGATCACCCGGCGGATGACGCGCTTGGCGACGGTGTCGGTGCCGATGAACAGCCCGCCCGCCGCGGGAACCAGGGCCTGGGCCAGGCGGCGGGAGTCCTCGTCGGGGATGAATTCGGTATCGGCGAGGATCCAGAAGGCGCGCCAGGTATCGGTTTCATTGGTCGGCAGGATTTCGGCGTCGATGCCGAGCAGGAAGCCGACGTAGCGCCAGAGCTGGAATACCGCGTCCTTCTCCTCGGCCGAGAAGCGCAGGCCGAGCGCCTGTGCGCCAACCAGATTCGCCATCGAGAACAGCCCGAGCGTGCCGACGGTGAGCACCTGGTTCACCGGATGGTCCCAGGCCGTGTAGTCCCAATCGGGTCGTCGATTCATGCCAGCGCGAACCAGTGCGTGCATCAGCCGCACCCGCAGCACACTCTTGTAGCCGACCTGATTGCGTCCCAGCCCACCGGGAGTCGTCACATCCAGCCACCACTGGGTGGTTTCGGCGAGGCGGCGCGGCGCCATCGCGTCGAGATCACCGGTGCCGACCAGGGTCTTGTCCGCGCGGGACGCGAGGTACCCGCCCATCAGCGCGAACATCCCCATCGCGATTCCGCCCCATACGCTGGTGCGTTCCACGACCCGGGCGCCCCGGTCGATCTTGGTGCGGTCCAGCCAGTACGGATCCGCCTCGACCTGCCCGAAGAACGCCGCCAACTCCGCGGGCGCATCGGGCACCGCGTCGATACCGCGCTCGACGGCGATCTCGAACATCCGCCGTCCCTCGCCGACCGGCAACCGCTTGAACATCGCGACCACGGCATCCGCCAGCGGATCCCCGACCTGCGCGAACCGACGGAACGAATCCCGCTGCGCCGCCGTGCAGCGCAGATCGCCCGGCGCCATGAGGGGCACCGCGTACCGGAACGGAAACTCCGTGAACAGCGGCGGAGTCGGCAGTAGCTGGTTGTCATGCGTCATTGCATCGCACCCATCGCAAAGAGGTTCGCGCTCGACTGCGACGTCGAGCACATTCTGACAAGACCATCCCACAAATTCGAAAATCTGGCAATGCTCTATGCCAGAATGGAGCACGATGGCTACTACCTCGCGGTCCTATGGCGGCATACCGATCGAACAGCGCCGCGCCCGTCGCCGCGCCGCGCTGCTGGACGCCGCGCTGGAGATCATCGGAACATCGGGATTCGCAAAGCTCACCGTCACCGGCCTGTGCACCCAGGCCAAGCTCTCCGAGCGCTACTACTACGAGAGCTTCAGCGACCTCGATACCGTGTTCAGCGAATTGTTCGACCGCATCGTCGACGAGATCGGCCGAGCCGTCGTCACCGCATTCATGGCGCCTGCCCCGGACATCCGTGCGAAAACCCGAGCCGCCATCGCCGCCGCCATCGACCTGATCGCGGACGACCCACGCAAGGCCCGCATCGCCACCGTCGAAGCACAGCTACACCCCGCCCTGCTCACCCGCCGCGCCGAGGTGATGCGCTCGTTCGCGAACATCATGATGGCGGTCTGCGCCGAGGAAATCGGCGCCGATATCGTCGAAACCGCAGGCACCCAAGCCGAATTCGCCGCCACCCACCTACTCGGCGGCCTCTGGGAAACCACCAACAGCTGGCTGTCCGGCACCCTCCCCATATCCCGAGAAACCCTCATCACCAACTCCACCACCCAATTCCTCCTGACCGCCACCCACCGAACCGGCATCCCCCTCCCCTGACCCCCACCTGGACGAACGATCACCATGCGCTCATACAGGCAAACACCGAGAGCGACCTGCACCAGCGCATTCTCGCCGTTTAGTTGAGGGAGCGGTGGGAGGGGAGCCAGGAGGGGGTTAGGAGGGCTATGGCTAGGAGGAGGGTGCCCAGTAGGGCCACTGTGGTGGACATTGACAAGCAGGTGGTGGCTAGGGCGGCGAAGCCGAAGACTGCTAGGGCTATTACCTCGGTAGCTAGGCCTGATACCGAGGTTACGGTGGCGCGGGCGGGGCCTTCGATTGCGTCTTGGAGGCGGGCGCCGGCCACGACGGTTGCGTTGTAGACGATGCCGTAGGACGCGCCGATCGCGGTGAAGCCGATGACCGCGAGTACGTACAGCGCGGCGGGCCAGCGGACGGCGAGGCCCGAGACCAGGGCGCCGCCGACGAACAGCACGCCGGCGATGCCGACCGCGAGGGCCATGGTCCGCGCCGATATCGCTTCCGTGCGGCCGGCGAGCACGGAGCCGATCAGTGAGCCGAGCACCGTGATCCCAACAAGTAGCGGCACGATGGCGGTGGCGACACCCACTTCCGCGGCCAGCAGGGCGAAGTATTCGTCGAATGCGGTGATTCCGAACAACATCGCGCCGAGCATGACGCCATTGCGCACGACACGCACCCGGATCGCCTCTCCGACACCGGTTCGCAGCATGCTGAGGTATGTCACGAATGGTCTGGTTACCGTCGCAGCCTCGTCGCAGTCCGATGTGGCAGTTCCACCAGTTGCCCCTTGCGCACGATCGGCGCGGCCTTCGTGCTCCGTGGGAGCCAATCGAGGCAAAGTCGACTTCCGACCGATCGCCGTAACCGCAGGGTCCACTAGTTGATGTGATGAGCTGATCGGGCCGTCCTCGTCCAACTGCCCAGCGGGGCCGAGCACCCTCGCCCGTCGCACAGCCGAGGTCATATCGGCCGCTACCCGAGTACCACCAGCTGGCCGCTGCTCCGATGACGAATCACCCTCGACCGCATCATCTTCCAACTCCTCGATATCGGCCGCCGAAACCGCCTTCGGCGCACTCGGCAGCGATAACGCGATCAGCGTGTGCACCGCCGCGAACAGCACGCTGGACCAACCCAGCAGCGGATAGCCACCCCAAATGTAGAGCGGAGTCGCGGCAACGATCGCGATCACGATCGCCGCTTCCGATGCGGCCCTGGCATATCCGATGATCTGCGGATACGCATGCCGCGCACCGTGCGCCACGAGTTCGTCGTAGAGCAAAGCCTCGAAGGTTCCCGAAACGAGCGCACCCGAAGTGCCCCAGAGCAGGAACCCGAGCGCGAAGCCCAGATAGGTAGGCAACACGGTCCACAAGGTGAAACCGGCGGTCAGCAGCACACCGCTCAAAACCAGCAAGCCCCGCCGCGACACCGTATCGGCCCAGGCGCCGGAGGGCACCTCGAGCAGGAACGCCGTCGCCGACCAGATCGCCAGCAGTGACGAGATCTGCCCGGTGCTCAATCCGTGATCAGCGAACAGCACCGCATACAGCGCATAGAGCGGAATCAGCTCGCCGATACCCTTGAACAGGACCGCTCGTACCGTGAGCCCGCGAATACCGTATTCGTCGGCGCGCCCTGTCAACCGGGCGCGCAGCGACTCACCGGTTCAACTTCCGTAAAAGACCAAACGCATGTTGTGATGCTCGACCACCCCACAGCATCCCGTCAAGCGATTTTCCCCGCGCCAACCTGCTTGCGCCGCGGTTCGACGCGACCAATATCCCGGGGGGCAGCTGATCATCAGCAGCTTGATGAGCCTGGCCCCATCGAGCATCCCCACAGCGCCCTGAGACGGGCAGTCACCGTATGGCGGTTTGCAACTCACCGTCGCTGAGTTCCCGCTTCCCGAAGCTCGGCAATCAGTTCCGAAATCGGAAGTCCTCACCCACCGCAAAACCCCAACTCAACCGAGCGGCAGCCACCCGTTCGCGGATTGCAAATCCCCATCACCGAGTTCTCGATCGCTCAGCCCGGGCCCGACCCGCCCCTGATGCTCATTCAGATCCGTGATCAGTTCCGAAACCGGATGCGAATCGCTGTAGTGGTACCCCTGCGCCAGCGCGAAACCGAGTTCGGTGAGCACGGCCGCCTGGTATTCGGTCTCCACCCCCTCCGCGATCACCTGCAGATCCAGCGCGCTGCTGAGCGCGGCGATCACGCCGAGCAGCGGCGGTGCCGGCGAATCCGAGCGGATCGCGGCGACGAAGGACTGGTCGACCTTGAGGATGTCACTGGGCAGCGTCGCCAGGCGACTGAGCGAGGAGTACCCGGTGCCGAAGTCATCGATGGCAATGCGCACACCACGCTCACGCAGGGTGTGCAGATTGCTGATGGCCGTTTGGGATTCGGCGGCCAACTCGCTCTCGGTCACCTCGAGCACCAGTTGGTCGGCGGGCCACCCGGTACTCGCCAGAATCCCCGCGACGCGATCCGCGTAACCGGTTTCGGCCAGCTCCAGCCCGCTGACGTTCACATTCAGCGTCAGATCCAGTTGCGCGAAGGTTTCCTGCAGCCGGGCCGCATCCGCGCAGGCCCGGCGCAAGACCAACTCGTCCAGATCGGAGATGAGGTCGTACTCCTCGGCGACCCGGATCAGCCCCTCGGTGGTGACATCCGGCTGCGCACTCGACGACCAGCGCAGCAGCGCCTCCACACCGACCGCCTTGCCGCCGCCCTCGGTGAGGCTGACGATCGGCTGATAGTGCACATCGAGTGCGCCGCGGTCGATCGCCTCGCGCAGTTCGACCGCCAAGGGCAGCTGCCGCGACGACTCCAGCACCGTGCGATTGCGCCCCGCCTGCTTGGCCCGATACAGACCGACATCGGCCCGGCTCACCAGCAGCGATCCCGACTCCCCCGGCTGCCACGAGGTGACACCGGCCGAACATCCGGTGGTCACCGACGCCCGCAACTGCTCGGTCAGCAGAATCGCCGCCTGCTCGGTGGTATTCGGCAATAACAGCGCGAAGGCGTCACCACCGTAGCGAGCCAATCGCTGATCCGACGCGAGCAACTTCGACCAGGTATCGGCGACCCGCTGCAGCACCGCATCGCCCGCGCGATGGCCGAGGTGATCGTTGATCTTCTGGAAGCGGTCGAGGTCGACGAGCACCAGCGACAGCCCCTGCCCACTGCGGGTGGCTGTTGCGATCGCACCGTTCAACGCCCGGTCGAAACCGCGCCGGTTTAGCAATCCGGTGAGCACATCGATATCGGCCTCGGAGGCCATGCGGGTCAGAATGCCGACCACGACGCCGACCCCGAAGGTCACACCCGCCGGAATCATCCCGGACCACCAGGGCAATGCGGGATGGATCGGCCGTGACGGCATTACCCACAGACACAGGGCCATTGCGAAGGCTATATGTGCGAACGCCTGCGGCCATGCGAAGAACAGCGCGGCGTCACAGGCCACGAATACATAGAACGAGGCGAGGCTGATCGCGCCGACGGTATTCGGGAATGCGTAGACCGCGATCGTCACCAATACCGTCGCGATCGCGACATAGCCATGGTGAATCCCATGCGGCAGCCGCGGACCCCAGCCGAGCAGGCTGAGTCCGAGCAGCAGCGCCACCGCGGCGGCGGTACCCACCAGCGCTCGATTGCCTTCGCTGCCCGGGGCGATTCCCGTGATCAGCAGGCCGAGCGCACCCCCCATGACATAGAAGGCTCCGGTGGTCCGGGACATGACCATAGCCGTCGCCAGCGCAGACGCGGCCCGCACCCGGGTTCGGGTATCGCCGCGAGACCCGATTCCTCGCACGGTGAATAGCCTAGACATAACAATTCCTGCCGGTTGCCACATCACGCGAATCCGGCATGGCGAACCACCAGCTATTTACCTGTGAGCAATGTGGGGCGGGCATATTCGACCCGGCTACTTCGACGGTCTCAGCACCTCGGTGCCGACAAATGGCACCAACGCGGCGGGCACCCGCACCGAACCGTCGGCCTGCTGATGGTTCTCCAGGATCGCCACGATCCAGCGCGTGGTCGCGAGCGTACCGTTCAAAGTGGCTGCGATCTGCGGTTTTCCGTTTTCGTCGCGATAGCGCACGGCTAGGCGGCGGGCCTGGAAGGTGGTGCAGTTCGAGGTCGAGGTGAGCTCGCGGTAGGTCTGCTGGGTGGGCACCCAAGCCTCGCAGTCGAATTTGCGCGCGGCCGAGCTGCCCAGGTCACCGGCGGCCACATCGATGATCCGATAAGGCACCTCGACGGCGGCGAGCATGTCCTGCTCCCAGGCCAGTAGGCGCTTGTGTTCGGCAGCGGCCTCATCCGGCGTGGTGAACACGAACATCTCGACCTTGTCGAACTGGTGCACGCGGATGATGCCGCGGGTGTCCTTGCCGTAGCTGCCCGCCTCGCGCCGGAAACACGACGACCAACCCGCATAGCGCTTCGGCCCGTCGCTGAGGTCGAGGATCTCGTCCGAGTGGTAGCCCGCCAGCGGCACCTCCGAGGTGCCGACCAGGTACAGCTCGTCCTCCTCGAGGTGGTAGACCTCGGCCGAGTGCTGGCCGAGGAAGCCGGTACCGGCCATGATCTCCGGGCGCACCAGCACCGGCGGAATCATCATGGTGAACCCGTTGGCCACCGCCTTCTGCGCCGCCAGCTGCAACAGACCGAGCTGCAGCAGCGCGCCGTAACCGGTCATGAAGTAGAAGCGCGCGCCCGACACCTTCGCGCCGCGTTCCATATCGAACAGGCCGAGCGATTCGCCGAGCTCCACATGGTCCTTGGGCTCGAAATCGAATTCCCTTGGCGTGCCGATGGTCTCGAGCACGATGTAGTCGTCCTCGCCGCCCGCGGGCGCACCCTCCTGGACCACATTCGAGATGGCCCGGTGCGCGGCGTCCATATCGGCGTCGGCGGCATGCTGGGCGACCTCGGCCTCCTTGACCTTCGCCGACATCTCCTGCGCCTGTTCGAGCAGGACGGAGCGCTCCTCCGGTTTCGCCTTGCCGATCAACTTGCCCATCGCCTTGTGCTCGGCGCGCAGGTTATCGGCGGTGGCCACCGCCGCACGACGCGCCGCGTCCGCCTCGAGCAGGGCGTCGACGAGGGCGGGGTCTTCGCCGCGGGCGCGCTGCGAGGCGCGGACCGCGTCGGGGTTGTCCCGCAGGAATCGGAGGTCGATCATGGGTGACCAGCCTAATGGTCGCGATATTGCTGTTTCACGCCGATATCCCAGGATGCGGACCGTGCGGGGCTGTACGCGCGCATAGTTGGTTCGTGGGCACAACTTTCGACGAAACCGCTATTGATAACGCAGTGGCCGATCTGGTCGCCGGTGAGAAAACGTGGGCGCACACCCCGCTGCGTCGCCGCCGCGAACTTCTCGACGATATCCACACCCGCACCGGCCGCTTCTCGCACGAGTGGGTGCGGGCCGCGCGCACCATCAAGGGGCTGGATCCGGACTCGCCGCTGGTCGGCGAGGAGTGGATGTCGGGTCCGATGACGCTGCTGCAGGCCACCGCAGCGCTATCGGCGACGCTCTCGGCGCTGGAGCAGGGGCACAGTCCGCTCGACGGGGTCGCGCTGGCCGAGGCGCCCGGCGAACGGGTCGCGGTGCCGATTCTGCCGCTCGATCTCTACGACCGGCTGCTTCTCAGCGGTTTTCACGGCGAAGTATGGCTGCGCCCCGGCGTCGACGCCGATACCGCGCGCAACCGCGCCGGACTCGCCCAGCTCGATCCGACCGCGACCGGGGGTGTCGGCGCGGTCCTCGGCGCGGGCAATATCACCTCCATACCGCCCCTGGACGTGCTCTACGAGCTCTACGCCCACAACCGGGTGGTGGCGCTCAAGCTGAATCCGATCACCGACCCGCTGTTCACGGTGTACGAAATGGTCTTCGCGCCGCTGCTCGAGCTCGGTGTGCTGCGCATACTGACCGGCGGCGCCGAGGCGGGCGGGTACCTGGTGCACCACCCCGATATCGGGCATATCCATATGACCGGCAGCATGCGCACCCACGACGCGATCGTCTGGGGCCCGGACGGCAAGGCCGAGGGACGGCCGCTGCTCGACAAGCCGATCACCAGCGAACTCGGCGGGGTATCGCCGACGATCGTGGTGCCGGGCGAATGGGACGACGCCGACCTGCGCTTCCAGGCCGAACACGTCGCGACCCAGCGGCTGCACAATGGCGGCTACAACTGCGTCGCCACCCAGGCGGTGGTGGTCAGTTCGGATTGGCCGCAGAAGGACAGGTTCCTCGCGGAGTTGCGGGATGCGATCGCGCGGGCGCCGCAGCGCCGGGCCTACTACCCGGGCAGTGCCGATCGGGTCGCCGCGGCGCTGGACTCGTATCCGGAGGCCGAGCGGCTCGGACCGGATCACGGACGCGTTCTCGTCGAGAATCTGCCGTCGACCGAAACGCCGCTGCTCCGCACCGAGTACTTCTCACCGGTCCTGGGTGTCGTCGAACTGCCGCATACCGGCGGCGAATTCCTGCAGCATGCGGTCGATTTCGCGAATGACGAGGTGATCGGGACACTCGGCGTCAATGTGATCGCGCACCCGAGCACCATCAAACGGCTCGGCATCGCCTTCGACCGCGCCATCGAGCGGCTGCGCTACGGGGCCATCGCGGTCAATGCCTGGACCGCGCTGGCCTTTTTGGCCCCGCGCGCGTCTTGGGGCGCCTATCCCGGCCACACGCTCGATGACGTGCAGAGCGGAATCGGCGTGGTGCACAACGCTTTTCTGCTCGACGATGTGGAGCGCACGGTGGTGCGCGGACCGTTCCGGCCGTCGCCGCGGTCACTGCTGCGCGGGGAAATGGCGCTGTCGCCGAAGCCGCCGTGGTTCGTCACCAATGCCACCGCGGCCGCGACGGGCCGCAAGCTGACCGAGTTCTACGCGACCGCCAATCCGGCGCGGCTGCCGGGTCTGTTCCTGTCCGCATTCCGCGGATGACGCACCTCGCATAGGCCCTACCGGGGCGCTTCGGATCGATCCGACCAGGTCGTGGCACCGGAGATCAGACGCTGACATGATGGATCGCGATGTCTGCTGATGATGTGCCCCAGGACCCGCGTGAACTCGAGCCGCGCTCGGGCGAGTGGTCGCGCGCGGAATCGTTCCCGCAGTCGGTGATCATCGACCGCGACGTGGTCGCCGACGGCAAACTGCATCTGTCCGCGCCGAAGCTGCGCTGGGTGCTGCTCGCCGCGGCGGCGGGTGCCGTCCTCATCTCGCTGGTCGGCCTGTTCATCACCGGCTACGACAATGAGAAGCGCCTGGAGGCGCACACCCCGGGTTCGCCCGGCGAGACGGCGCTGGACCGGGAGTTCGGCACCGCGGCGAAGGGCGATTGCCTCAGCTGGAGCAAACAGGATCGCAGCGATCTGGTGAAGGTCGCCTGTTCGAACAAGCATCTGTTCGAGGTCGCGGCCGATGTCGATATGGCCAAATATCCAGGCGTGGAATTCGGTCCCGGCTCGCGCTTCCCGGACTCGCTGCGGCTGACCGAACTCAAGGAAGAGCACTGCACCCCGGCGGTGGCGCAGTATCTGAGCGGCAGGTTCGATCCGCGCGGCCGCTATGTCGTCGGCCTGATGTACCCCAGCCCCGACGGCTGGAAGCACGGCGACCGGACGCTGCGCTGCGGGCTCCAGTTCTCCGGCAGCACCGGCACCCCGCTGCCGAACACCGGCAACGCCGCCGAACACGACCAGTCGAAGGTCTTCGAGCCGGGGACCTGCCTGGGCATCAACCAGAACCTGCCCACCGATCCGGTGGACTGCGCGCAGGCGCATGCCGTCGAAATCGTCTCCACTGTCGACCTCGCCCAGCGCTTTCCCGGCGGCCCGCCCGCCAAGGACGACCAGGACAAGTTCATGGAGGACGAATGTGGGCGCGCGGCAAACGATTACCTCGGCTCCCCCGACGCGGTGCGCAATAAGACGCTGACGCTGTTCTTCGATTACCTCGACGCCCGCAGCTGGCTGTCGGGCAGCCGCAAGCTGGACTGCATGATCGGCAAGGGCACCGACCGGGAGGGCTTCGCACCGATCACCGGCTCGGCGAAGGGCGAGATCCTGATCAATGGCCAGGCGCCGGTGCCGCCGCCGAACTCCGGGCGCTCGACCCCGGCACCGCTGCCCGGCGCCGCGCCGCTGCCACCGCAGCCGCAGCCCCGCTGATGTCGGTCACCATGTCCGCGGACCGGTTCGAGGAGCTGGTCGGCGATGCGCTCGATCTCATCCCACCGGAGCTGACCCGTGCCATCGACAATGTGGTCGTGCTGATCGAACCGCGCAATCCGGAGGATCCACATCTGCTGGGCCTGTATCACGGGATCGCGCTGACCGAGCGGGACAGTCACTACGGCGGATCGCTACCGGACACCGTAACCATCTATCGCGAGGCGATTTTGGACATCTGCGGCGACGAGCGTGAGGTCGTCGAGGAGGTCGCGATCACTGTGATCCATGAGATTGCACACTATTTCGGCATTGACGAAGACCGGTTGCATGAGCTGGGATGGGGCTAGTCTTTACCCAGCTGTTTGGGACCGGAAACAGCTGCGACAGACCGGGATAGAAATTTGGGGACTCGATGGAACCGATCGCGTGGCTGTCGCGTCCTATCACTCGTAGGGGGAATTCTCGTGGTTCCGCCCAGTAGTTGCCACTAGAAGGAGTCGAGTCATGGTTGGCCTTGTAAACATCTCACCCGAAGCCGTCCTCCTCGCAGCGGGGGAGCTGGATCTGCTCGCCGAGCGGCTCGCCGCCGCGTCCGCGCTGAGCGCTCCGGCAACCCATGTGGTCCCCTCCGGTGTCGATGAGGTGTCGCTGCTGGCGGCGCAGCACTTCAACAAGGCGGCGATCACCCACGACCAGTCGGTGAGCCAGCTCGTGCTCGAACTGCATCACGCCGCCGCGACGCTGCGCAGTCAGCTCGCGACCCACATCGGCGAAGACATCGTGAAGGCGGGCGTCATGAACGTCCAGGCCTCGACCATCATCTGATCTGCGATCACGAATTAAGGGGAGTTACTGACATGACCGCAGGTGTTACCGGGGTGTTCTGGCTGCCCCGCATGGCAGAAGCAAATTCCATCGCCCTCAACGCGGGTGCGCACGGCATTCCGATCTCGGCCGCCGCTACCGCGTGGGGCGCGCTCACCGGTGCGTGGGTGGACGCTACCGCGACCGTCACCCGGGTGATGGCCGAACTCGGCGTCGGCATGCAGGGTGTCACCGGCCTCGCCGTGCTGAGCCGACTCGGCGGCATCACCGCATGGGCCGAACAGCAGAGCGTCATGGCAGCCACGATGGGTGCCAAGGCGGCAGCGAACGCGACCGCGTACACCGTCGCCTCGATCGCCATGCCGAGCCTGCCGGAGATCGCGGCCGTGGACGCCGCGCGGGTCGCCGCGCACTCCACCGGCGGCGTGCTCAACGGCTCTTCAGAAGTCGCCGAGGCCGCCAAGGCGGCGCTCGATCTGCGGGCCGCGCTGACCATGGAGACCTACGAGGCCGCGACCAGCACAATGGTCGCGACGCCCGGCGAGTTCATCAACCCGCCGCCGATCGCCAACGGTGCCGGTACCGCGGACGCGGGCCAATCGTCGGATGCGGCTTTCGGGGGCGACCCGGTGCAGGGCGCGCTCGCCGCGGCGAGCGCATTCGTGCAGAACCCGGCCGTGGTGAGCGCAGCGACCCAGGCGGCGAATGTGGCGGGCGGTGTGCTCTCCGGCGGTGTCACCACGGCCGGAAATATTGGCGCAAGCGCGATCTCGGCCGTCACCAGTGCGGCGGCGCCGTCCGCGGCCACCACGGTCGCGCCGATGGCTGCCATGGGCATCGGCGGTGTGGCCAGCGCCGCCACCGCGACCCGTTCCGCATCGTCGGTGCCGGGCGCCACGCTCAACAATGGCTCGCTCAAGATCCCCGCGGGCTGGGGTGCAGGCGCGACCAGCGGTGGTACGCCTGCCGCGGCGGCGGCGACCGAGAACGTCTCGGTTCGACTCGATAGTGCTCCGGTGCGCAGCGCGTCGACGTCCGGCAGCCCGCTGATGGGTCACGGCACTCACTCGGATGAGGACGATGAGTCCGAGCACAAGACCCCGGATTACCTGGTCGCCGATCACTTCGCCGACGGCCGGTACGCCACTGACGGGGTCATCGGTGTCGATGCCTCCGGGACGGCTAAGTGACGGTGCTGGGTGCGGGCCGCGGCCCGTCGATGCTCGCGTCGGTCGTGCTGTCACTCGACGAGATGCAGTATGTCCTGGAGACACTGGAGATCGACGAGCTCCCCGTCGTGCTGCAAGCGATGGGGAGCTACGACAATGTGACCGATCACGATGCCGCGATGGCCGTGGCCGCCCAGTCGCTCACCGATCGGGAACTCCTGATCGATGGCGCCGTCCACCGGGAACTCGAAGACCGGCTGCGCGCGCTGTACCGCCCCCACTGGGTGGTCGCGGTGCGGCTGATCGTCGAAGGTCAAGTGAGCCGCATGTGCTTGGCGAAGGGCGATGACCTGGTGGCCGTCGCCCTTCGCGGGCCACACTCCTACGTGATCGACCAGGTCGAAGAGGATCTGCCCGCGCCGATCCTCGCGGCACTCGGCCCCGCCGAAGCGCTCGAGCTGACCGGTATGAACGCTCCGACCGAACACCTCGTCCCGATCTTCGACGATGCGGGCGATGCCACGGCAACCGCGGCCCGACTGACCAAGATCGGCAATCCGCCACGAGACGCACAGGTCCTGGCCTCCGCGATGGTGCAGATCCACTCACACACCGAAATCGTCGGCATCATCTACGGCGACGGCACCAAGGACTACGCCGACAACCACATCGCCGTATTCAACACGCGCGCTGGACGATTCATCGCGACCGCGAGTGTGTCCGATGACGGGACCAAGTGGACATCACTGAGCAGTGGGACGCCCGCTCGGCTGCGGACGGCGCTATTGGATTTGATCAATTCGCTGCCGGAGCGTGAAGAGTTTCCTAGGAATCCGAAGTTGGCTTAGGTGGGGCCGGGTCGTTCGGGTGAGGCCGGGTCATCCCGATGAGACCGGGTCGTCCGGGTAGGCGATGTGCCGAAACCCGGTCGGTTCGGCTACGAACTTTGTGCTGCTGCCGGATGGGCGGGTCGGTGGTGTTTGGTCAGCTCTAGTCGGCCGCGCCGTCTGATGCATTGACGGTCACCATTTCCGCGTGTACGCCATCGAGCCCGACGACCCGGTCCACCCACTCACCCTCGAGTCGCATCGGGCTACTTCGTTCGAAGCCGAGGTCGACGAAGAATGCCGTCACGAGCTCGAGATCGTCGACGACGACATGATCGAATCGCGGCACACCGCTCATCCGACGCCTACTGTCTGCTGCTCGGGTTCGATGAGCGCAACCACGCGCTCTTCGCCTCGCGAGTACGGCTGACCGATGTATTTGGTGGCCAGCTCGTCGACGATCGTCCACGCGGCGTCGCCTTCGAGCCATTCGATAACGCGGCCGCGAATGATGATCGGCTGGAACGGGTTGTCGGCTGGAGTCAGGGAGAGCGCGACTCGAGGGTCGCGGCGCAGGTTGCGGGCTTTGCGCGAGTGCGGGCCGGTGATGATCGCGATGTTGTCGCCGTGCGTGCCGATCCAGACGGGGACGGTGTGTGGAGCGCCGTCGGGCAGGACGCTGGCGAGGTGGGCGAGCGAAGTTCCGTCGAGCACGCGGCGCACAGTGGGGTCGAGCATGGTGGTCATCTCCTGGCGTGGGTTCTTGGTCGGCTGGCAGTGCTGGGCGAGCGAGGCAATCTTGCCGGTGACGAGAGTCATCGCTCGACCTCGTAGCGCAGGTGGGTGACGCCGGGCGCCGGGACGGCTTCGACGAGGCGGAGGCGCACGTGCTCGGGCAGCGATTGGAAGAACGGTCGGCCGCCACCGAGCAGGACCGGTACCTGGTGCAGGACCACCTCGTCGACGAGCCCCGCCTTCAGCGCCTCGGTCACGACACCGCCGCCCATGAGGCCGACATCCTTGCCGCCCGCGCTCTCGCGGGCCGCCGCGACCGCGTCCCGGATGCCGGTGGTGATGAGGGTCTGCCGCTCGGTGATCTCCGGCGCTTGCCGGTGGCTGAGGACGAACAGTCGGGCCGTCGGGTGCGGGCTGTCGCCGCCGAAGTGGTCGGAGTCCTCGTAGGTGTTGCGTCCTGCGACGACGGCGCCCACGCGTGCGGCGAGGGCATCGAAGACCCGAGCGCTGGGCTCGCTCAGCCCGAACCCGTCGAACACCTGGCTGGGGGTGTCGCCGTTGAAGTACCAGTCGAACAGCATCGTCGCGTCGCCGAGTCCGCGCCCGGCACCGGGATCGCGGCCGGTGATGTACCCGTCGACCGACACCGCGTGGGCGCTGAAGACCTTGCTCATCTCTCTGATCCTCTCCTGGGGTTCCTTCAAGAGACTCCATGACCGTAGCATTCAAAGTTCCCTTAGGGAACCCCAATTGCTATGCTGATTCCATGCAACGCACGAACTTCAGTGAGATGGCGTGCTCGATCGCACGCACGCTCGACGTCATCGGCGAGCCGTGGTCGCCGCTGATCCTGCGTGACGTGTTCGCCGGATTCACCCGGTTCGAGCAGATCCAGGCAGACCTCGGCATCTCACGCAAGGTGCTGACCGAGCGGCTGAACCACCTCGTCGAGCATGGAGTGCTCGAGCGCCGCCCCTATGACCGGCGACCGCGCTACGAATACGTCCTGACCGAGAAGGGCACTGAACTCGTCGACCTACTCATGGTCATGGTCGGCTGGGGCGACAAGTGGCTCGCAGGCGAAGCCGGCCCGCCAGTCCTCTACCGCCATCACGCATGCGATCAGATCAGCACCGCGGAACTACGCTGCGCCCACTGCGGCGAGCCGATGCACGCAAACAACGTCGACCTCCTACCCGGCCCCGGCGCAGCCACCTGACCGACACCTTCCCGGGCAGCCTCGAGGACGTCCGCGACGGCAAGTCCAGCACCCGTCGAACAGCGCTTCCGCGAACCGGTGCAGCGTTCGCCCCCGGTGCCACACCCTGACCGCCGAACTCCCAAAACCACCCGCCAACAAGCCCTTCGGGCGGTTTTCGGCCGCGACGTCGCCGCTGACGTGATCGACAGCCTGGTCCACCATGCCGACGTCATCTCCCTCGAAGGCGACTACAACAGACTCGAGGATCGCGATCTCGGCCACGTTCCCGTGGCCAAGTCCTGCCCGAATGAGCGGCTACCGCATTCAGCGCATGACGCGAGGAACGGCGGATGGCAGTGGATGGTCAGGGTCGAGCGCCGGCAACCCGTCGACGCTGTGGCCGTTGTCGCCGCCGATCCGCCGCGCGAACTTCTCGTCGGATTGCTCGGCATGGTGCGCATCCAACACAGACCGCTCACCAACCAGCTCGTAGTAGGGCACCGAGTATCCGCACGCATCAGCGATGCGCTCGACATCGATAACGATCACCGCTCGAATGCCCGGGTGTTCAAGTCCGAAATGCGTTCGGAGGTCGATGAACTCGGGATCATCGGGTCGAACTACCCGCCCGGAACCGAACAACCGCAGAATCCTGGAGTTCCGGGTAAACGAGCAGAACATGATCGTGATCCGCCCGTTGTCCCGCAGGTGAGAGATGGTCTCGACGCCACTGCCGAACAGGTCGAGATACGCCACCGTGTGATCATCGAGTATCGCAAACGTGTCACGATAACCCTTGGGCGACAGGTTCACCCGCCCGCCATCAGAGGGCGCAGTGGCGACAAAAAACATTGCCTGCGCTCGAATGAACCGCCGCAACGCCTCATCCAGGCAAGAGAACTCTCTAGCCATGGACTGCCCTCCCCATCGGTCCACCCTCGATCAACGCCATCAGCTTAGCGATGCCCCTCCCGAACCCACCACCAAATTTCCCCCACCACCCGCTCAACCCCCACCCCCCAAACCGCGCATCCGTCGAGAATGCGCTGATGCAGGGCGCTCTCGACGTTTGCCTGCATGAGCGCATGGTGATCATCCGTCCAAGGCCAGTCAGGGGCGGGTGAGCCTGCTGGGGGTGGTTTCCAGATGCGCCGAGCAGTGAGCGGCAGCGAATTCAGCTTGGTTGCCCACACTTTCAACAAATCCGAACTGATCTCATCGACACAGCCCTCAACCAGTAAGTACCGCTACCACACCCACCCCCAAACCGCGCATCCGTCGAGAATGCGCTGATGCGGGGCGCTCTCGGCGTTTGCCTGCATGAGCGCATGGTGATCGGCTGTCCAGGAGAGGGGCAGGTGGTGGTTCCTGGAGGCGCTGAGTGGGTGGTGGCGAATTCGGCTTGGTTGTCTGCGTTTTCGAAGTCTGTGCGGATCGAGGGGAATGGTTGCCGCCAATGGCACCTACTCAGCGACTCGGGAGGGGTCAGCCCATGGGGTCGTCGGCGGTGGGGGCTACTTCGTAGCCGAAGGGTGGGGTGAAGCGGCCCCAGCGGGTGCATTCCCAGCCGCCTATGGCGCGGGGGACCAGTTCGATGGTTTCGGTGTTGTCGAGGTGGTTGTTGGTGGTGAAGGGGGGAGCTACGCCGCTGAGGGTGCGGGAGACGAGGCGCATGGCGGCGCCATGGCTGACCAGCATGATGTCGCCATCGCTGCCGTCGGTCAGGTATGTGGTGCGGAGGTCTTCGATGATGGGGAGGAAGCGGGCGAGGACGTCGTATCCGGACTCGCCGCCGGGGACTCGTTCGGCCAGATCGCCCTCGTGCCAGGCACGGTAGATTCGTTGGAATTGTGCGTGGGCTTCACCGGTGTGCTGGCCTTCCAGTTCGCCGACCTGCACTTCGTGGACATTGTCGAGGACCTCGACGGGGACACCGGTCGCTGCCTCGATATATCCGGCGGTCTGTCTGGCACGCAGCGCGGCCGAGCAGAACAGCGCCTTGGGCGGTCTCGAGAGGCTCGAACCGAATGTCTTCGCTTGGGCCGCACCACGTTCGGTCAGCGGCAAGCCGGGAACCCGGGTGTCCAGGATTTTCGCGACATTGCCTTCGGTTTCGCCATGGCGGACGAGAATCAGCTTGCCTGTCATAGGTCGGTCACCCCCTTGCGCAGCTGGGTGAGCCACTCCGCGGCCTGCTCGTCGGAGGGCGGCGGGGTTCCGGTCGCCGAGGTCGCGGGCCAGGAGCCCAGGAAACGGATCCGCGCCGTGCGATGCAGTGCCTTGAGCGCCTCGGCGACGGCGGTGTCGTCGATGTGCCCGACACAGTCCAGATAGAAGCGATAGGTGCCCAAACCCGTTCGGGTGGGCCGGGATTCGATTCTGGTCAGATCGATGCCTCGGGTGGCGAATTCGGCGAACGCGCGCATCAGTGAGCCCGGCTCGTTGGGTAGTTCGAGCACAATCGACGTGCGGTCCGCACCGGTCGCGGGCGGTGCCACCCTAGGGCGGGTGACCAGTACGAAACGGGTGATCGCCTGCTCGTGGTCGGCGACGCCGGACACCAATGCCGTCAGACCGCGACGCTCACCGGCGAGCGCGGTGGAGACCGCGGCGTCGGCACGACCGGCCGCGACATCCTCGGCCGCGGCCGCATTCGACGCCGAGGTGTACGTCTCGACATTCGGCAGCGTGTGCGTCACCCACTCCCGCACCTGCGCTGCGGCCACCGGGTAGGCGGCCAGGGTGCGGACGTCGGCGAGCGTGGTACCCGGCCTGGCCACGATCGTGAAACTCACCTCGAGCTCGGTTTCGGCGATGATCTGCAGCCGCGGGCCGATGGCGAGCGAATCCAGGGTCGCCGAGATGGAGCCCTCGACCGAACTCTCGATCGGCACGACGGCGGCCGCGACATCGCCGGACCTGATCAGGTCGAGCGCCGCCCCTTGACTGGGCGCGGCAATCCGCTCGACCGGTCCGTCGAAGGCTTGCGAGGACTCGAGTTTGGCGAGGGCCATCTCGGTGAAGGTTCCGGACGGCCCGAAGTACGCGATACGCGGCACGGTTACGAGATTACTTGCGTGTGCTGAGGATGCTGAGAGTTCGAGCCAGATCGTCGGGCGCAGCGGATTCGATCGCCAGCAATACGCCCCGCGCCGCCTCGACCGCGGGCGGCTTCAACGAGGTCAGAAAGGCGATATCCGGCTGGGCCAGCGCCGCCCGAATATCCTCACCGCATAGGGCGGCAACCGTTCCCGCGACGATAGCTAGGGCGCGCTGCCCATCGACGGTGCGTGCGATGAACCCGCCATCGGCGTGGGCGATCTCGGCTAGAAAATCGGCGACTTCGGCATCGGGCGCATCCGCGTCGAGAATTCGAACGCCGGTCTCCCCGGCCCCGATCCCCCGCACCAACCCTTCGTCCAGACTGCGCCGCGCGGGCGTCGGCGCCGACAACGAAAGCAGCACGGGCTCCCCCGCCACTCCGTGCGCCGCCTGCACTCCATCCGCCATACCCCCACCGTAACCACGACGGGTCACCGAGCTGCTGGCACGGGTCCGCCCCGCACCTCGGTCAGCCCGACCACCACATCCACCGAACGCCCCGAGAATCCATACCACGCCTGGTCGCCGAACCAATTGGCACGGATCCGCCCAGCCACCGACCACTGGCTCGGGTCTGTTTGGCCCAAAGGCGCGGTCCTGCTCGAGTGGAACGGTCAGCGCCAGCTGACGCGCTGATCGCCAAGGGACTGAACCCGTTTCCGGGGTCGAGGTTGTCTGTGCGAAAACCCGGGCGCAGTATCCGCGGATAGCGGCGCGCGACCGAATGCGGCGTCGCAACCGGCGGCCCCTCGGTCACCACGAGTTGGTCGCCTGGTCGGTCGCCGGAAGGCAGTTCGACGAAGCACGCCCGTCGTGATGGTCACGGGATGCTCCGGACCGGCCGCGGCGAGCGTGGTACCGGCATCCACGGCGTTTGCTCATCGCTTCCGGCAGTCGCACCGCAGTCAGCAGTACATGCGATCGGTCGACGGTACGCATCCACGCGGAGGAGCGATTGTTCAGCAGGCGCCGCAGTCGGCGGGACGCATGCGCATCCCTGGAACGGAGCGAAATCCCCTCGCGGTGAGCGGGCCTAGGCGCATGTGGCTGGACCGATGCGGCCGAATGGTGCGGGAATTCTCAGGATCCCGGCGATGGGAACGGTTGCGGACAAATCGAGCGTGACTTAGCTTAGGATAACCTAATTGAGACGCCCGTCCTGGAGGAATGCATGCCGAACCCGACCGTCGCACCGTCTACCGCCGAGCGGGTTCGGAGTGCGTGCGCCCATGCGGAGCAGGCGGTGCTGGCAATGCCGGGCACCGATCCGACGCCGATCTCGGTGCATCATCTGCGGCAGTGCGGTGATGCCGTGATCGCGGTGCCGACCGCCTCCATGGCCGCGGTGCTGGCCGGGAATTCGGGTGCGAGCGGCGCGCCTGCGGTGCTCGAGCTCACCGATCACGCGCCGCTGCCGCTGCGGGAACCGGTCCGGGCGCTGGTGTGGCTGCGCGGCTGGGTGCGGGCGGTGCCGACGCAGGCGCAGCGGGCGCTGGCCACCGAGGTCGCCAAGGATCACCCGCATCCCGACCTGCTGGATGTCGGGTACACCTCGACCCTGCTGCGGGTGGTGATCAATTCCGCGGTGGTGGCGGACTCCACCGGTGCCGAATCCGTCTGCGTCGAGGAACTCCGGTTGGCCCAACCGGATCCGTTCTGCGCCCTGGAATCCGCCTGGCTGCAGCATATGGACGCCGACCACGCCGATATCGTCGCCCAACTCGCCCGCCACCTGCCGCCCCGCCTGCAGCGTGGCACCGTCCACCCACTGGCCATCGACCGCTACGGACTCACCCTTCGCGTCGAAGGCCACGACGGCGACCACGACTTCCGCCTCCCCTTCAACACCCCCACCGATGACATCGAATCCCTGAGCCGCGCCGTCCGCACCCTCGCAGGCTGCCCCTTCCTCAACGGCCTGCGCCGCATCTGACCCGACCGGCGCGCCCTGCCAGTCCATGTCGACTGGCACCCACGAGCAAATCGATCACCCGCCGGCCAGCCGCGCAATCACGTCCCCGACCAGCGCCACCCGCATCCTCGCGCGCGACCCCTTCCCAATGTCCGCGCCACATCTGGCCCGTACCAGCGCAGCATGGCCAGAGCACGTCGACGGGTCCCCGAGCACAGCGATCAGCTGCCCGCGCGCGCAATCACCTCCCCAGCCCGCGCCCGTCCACACCCGCGCAGACTGCCCCTTCCTCGACGGTCTGCGCTGCACGCCGCCCGCACCCGCGCCGTTGAAATCGCCGCAAGGATGCGAACAGCAGAGCGTCGACTGCCCTTCCGCGGGCTCACTCCTGTGTGACTCGACCCAGTCGACCGGCACAACCAGCAATGCCGTCGACAACCATCAACAGCACTCCGGCCGGCCCGGCACAGCTCGCCACCATGGCCGTCCGGCAAGCACGGCCAGCAGCGCGACGCGACATGTGCATCACCCGTGCGGGAGGTATGGGCAATACATTCGGACGCATGCGTGGTGAGACCGGTCCCGATCGGGACGAGCCGGAGCTGAGCGATCGGGAGCGGCTGGGGATACGGCTCGAGATCCTGGTTGTCCTGGTCGTGACCTTTGGGTTGAGCGGGCTCAATGCGGCGTTGTCGCTGCTGGACAGTGCGTTGTCGCCGGGTGGTGTCGGCGGGCGGACCGTTGCGCTGAATCCCACGCGGGCGGCGCAGTCGACCATCGATCTGCTGTTTCAGCTGCTCAGCGCGTTGCGTTTGGGCGGATGGGCCGCGCTGGGGCTGTATCTGCTGTGGCGTAGCGGGCTCGGGCCGCGAATGATCGGGTTGGCCCGCGTTCATTGGCGTTCCGATGTGGTGCCGGGACTGGTGTTGGCGGCCGTGATCGGGTTGCCGGGGCTCGGGTTGTATCTGACCGCGCATGCGCTGGGGTTCAGCGTGACGATCGTGCCGAGTTCGCTCGGTGACCATTGGTGGCGGTTGCCGGCGCTGATTCTGTCCGCATGTGCGAATGCGGCGGCCGAGGAGATCGTGGTGGTGGCCTATCTCATCACCCAGCTGGGCAGGCTGGGGTGGTCGGAGAACCGCTCATTGCTGGCGTCGGCGCTGCTGCGTGGCAGTTATCACCTGTATCAGGGCCTGGGCGGCGGGCTCGGGAACCTGGTGATGGGGTTGATCTTCGGCCGGTTCTGGCAGCGCACCAACCGGCTGTGGCCGCTGGTGCTGGCCCACGCCACCATTGATGCGGTCGCCTATATCGGCTATACATTGCTGCGCGGTCACGTTTCCTGGTTGCCGTAACATACGCGGGTCCGGGCGGCGAATTATCGACGAGCGCTCATTCGAGCGAGCGAACCTTCGGCCGCTCGTCAAGCCCCCCGACGGCCCACGATCAGTAAAGTCAGAATGATGAACGGCGACGACCCCCACCGCTACGAGCGGACGCGGCGGGTGCCGCAACCCTTCGCAAACCCGGGTGCGCCGTCCAAGCCACCGCAGCGACGCGAACCGCACAACCCGGCTCCGGGCCGCGATCCGCACCACCAGCCCCCGGGTCGTCGCGAACCGCACCAACCCGGACACGACCCCGGGCGCGTCGAACGCACCAAGGTGATCCGACGCGACGGCTCGACCCACGCCCCACCACTGGCATATTCCCAGGTGCCGCCGGAGCCCGCCGCGACGCGGATGCCACCGCCGACCCGCAGGCCAGGGCCTACGCACGCGCCAACTCAGCAGCCGCAGCCGTTCCGCGACCCCCACCCCCGTGGTGTGCCCGGGTACGCACCGCCGCAGCAGCCGCAGCCGTATCGGGATCCGCAGCAGTTGCGCTCGCGCCGCGAGGTACCACCGCCGCCCCCGCCCTCATTGCCACCGTCGCGCCGGGAGCGCGAACCGCGTCCGCCCCGCCGCCGCCGCAAGCTGCACCTGTTCCGCTGGTTCCTCGTGCTGTTGGTGGTGTTGGTGCTCGCGGTGGTCGGCGCGATCGTCAAACTCGACGGTTCACTGAATCGGATCGACGCGCTCGCGAATTACACCGGCCGCATCGGCGATACTCCCGGCACCAACTGGCTGCTCGTCGGCTCCGACGGCCGGGCCGGGCTGACCTCCGAAGAGGAGCAGGCGCTGGCCACCGGCGGTGAGGTCGGGCCGGAGCGCACCGACACGATCATGCTGGTGCACATCCCGAAATCGGGTGCGACCACTCTGGTCAGCCTGCCTCGCGATTCCTACGTCAGCATTCCGGGCCACGGCAAGGACAAGCTCAACGCCGCCTTCGCCTTTGGCGGTGCGCCGCTGCTGGTGCAGACCGTCGAGACCGCCACCGGAGTGCGAATCGATCACTACGCGCAGATCGGCTTCGGCGGATTCGCTGGCATCGTCGACACGCTCGGCGGCATCGATATCTGCGTGCCGAAGGCCATCGACGATCCGCTCGCCGGCATCAATCTGCAGGCCGGGTGTCAGACGCTGGACGGCCCGCAGGCACTGGGTTTCGTGCGCAGTCGCGCGACCGCCCTCGCCGATATCGACCGGATGAACCACCAGCGCCTGTTCATGGCCGCCCTGCTGAAGAAGGTGACGAGCGCTGGCACGCTGGCCAACCCGTTCACACTGTGGCCGCTGGCCCGCGATACCGCGAAATCACTGAAGGTCGACAAGGGCGATCACATCTGGAATCTCGGCCAGCTCGGCTGGGCAATGCGCGGCGATACGGTGGCGACCACCGTTCCGATCGGCGGGTTCACCGATACCGACAGCGGAAACGTGCTGCTGTGGGATAAGCAGAAGGCGGGCCAATTCTTCGACGACATCGCCAAGGACCAAGCGATTCCGGAAGATCTGCTGACGAGGTAGCGTCGGGTCCATGCCCGACATCGACACCGACGCAGACCAGCCCTTCCCCGCGATGCTGCGCGACCAGGTCCGTCGTGGCTTGACCGCCGCGCAGCAGTATCTGGCCGCGGCCGTCTACTTCGATTCGAATCGCCTGCCGCAGTTGGCAAAACACAGCTACGGCAAGTCCGACGAGCACCGCTCGCACGCGCTGCGCATGGTGCAGCACCTGTTGGATCGCGATCTGGAGGTGCAGGTGGGCGGCCTCGATAACGTGCAACCCACCTTCGAATCGCCGCGTGGGGCCATCGTGTTCCTGTTGGAATCCGAGCGCGCCCGCAACGCGCAGATCTCCGAATTGGCCCGGACCGCCCGCGCCGCGGGCGACTATCTCGGCGAGCAGTTCATCCAGTGGTTCCTCAGGGAACAGGTGGAGGATGTCGCCGGGATGACCACGTTGCTGACGGTGATCGACCGTGCGGCGGGCGATCTGTTCGATGTCGAGGACTTCATCTCGCGCGAGCTGCGCACCACACCGCGCGCCGACATGACCGCACCAAAAATGGCGGGCGCGCGCCGAAATTAATTAGGCAACACTAGCCTCAATAAGGCTGCACTTGGATGACACGCGGACTGACCAGCGCTAATGTCGCAACTATGTCCAGCCATCCGGAGTCCCCCCGCAGCAAATTCCACGGCCTGCTCCACGACCAGATCCGGCATGAATTCAATGCCGAACATCAATACATCGCGATCGCGGTGTGGTTCGACAATGCGGATCTGCCACAGCTGGCCAAGCGTTTCTATGCGCAGGCGGTCGAAGAGCGCAATCACGCAATGATGATCGTGCAGTACTTTCTCGATCGGGATATCAGCGTCGAACTTTCCGGTATCGACCCCGCGAAATCCCATTTCGAGAACGCCCGCGAACCGATCGCGCTGGCCCTCGCGCAGGAAAAGAATGTCACCGATCAGATCATCCAATTGGCGAGCACGGCCCGCGAAGAGGGCGATTACCTCGGTGAACAGTTCATGCAGTGGTTCCTGAAGGAGCAGGTGGAAGAGGTCGCCAATATGACAACCCTGCTCACCATCGCCGATCGCGCCGGGTCGAACCTGTTCGACCTGGAGGATTTCATTGCCCGCGAAATGAGCGGTCCGAGCGATACTTCCGGTGCTCCGTCCGCGGCGGGTGGCAGCATTTAGTCCGCGATTTTCGAAAGCGAAATCAGGGTCGGCCCGTCGCGACGAGCCGACCCTGTCGCTGTTATTGGAACGCGGGGCACGCAACCCCTGCTATCAGCAATACGCCTTACTTGGCACTCATGGTGCTGAGCAGTGTCTTGAGCAGCGTGAGAATGGCGTCCATGGTGTTCCCTACTTTCCTCATCATTCGGTGAGGCTGTCCCTCACCACCACCAGCTTTCGGTGATGCAGTGAACCTAACCGAGCTTGATTAGAAATGAGGGTGTTTCACAAAATTCTCTGTGATTTTTTCGAATCACCGAAGGGTGACCTGACGAGACCGCAGTCCGTCGCGGGAGCGACGCTCGTCCGCCGAGAGCGCAGCGGTATCGGCCAGCGCCGCCGCGAGTCGCTCACCGAACTCGATGGCCGGTTTGGTCCACTCGCTGGCATGCGATTCGGGGTCCAGATCGAAAACCGGCACCAGCAGGCCGTGCGTGCGGAACGAACCCGCGAAACGTGAACCTTCGCCGAGATGCAATCCGCCCGCGGCGTGCAGTCGGGCCAGCGCCAGCATCAGATCGTCCTCGTGCTCCGGACGAACCCAGCGCACATGCGCCTTCTCACCGGCGTCGACCCACCAGGCGGCGCCGATGGCATCCGGACCGAGATCCAGTCGCGCCGAGGGCATGATCGCCTGTTTGGCCTGTTCGATGCTCGCGGCGACCTGCGGATCGGGCTCTACGCCCTCGGGCACCCACCAGTCGAAGTCCTGGTGCACGGTCAGCTCCAGTGCCGCGTCGGCGTCGATCACATCGGCCAATCGCGGTCCGCCCGCGACACTTTCGGCCGCGGTCAGCGATTCGCCCGGTTCGGCGGACTGCGTCCACAGGATGGCGGCCGCGAGATCGGCGGCCGGATCCGCACCCTGGAACTGCATCTGCGCGGCGACGTACCCGGTCGGCGGCTCGCCCGCCCGCACCAGTCCGGCGACCGCACCCGGCAGCACCGTGGCCAGTACGACGGAACGCTCCGCCGCGATATCGGCCGATAGCTTCAGCGTCGCGGTCGCCGACGGCACGAACTCGCGCAGCGCCACGAGATCGCATTCGGCGGCCAGCCCCTGGAACGGGCGCGTGACGGCCTGCGCTGCCTGCTGTTCCTGGGCGGCCCGCCGCTCGGCGAGACGCTGGGCCCGGTTCCCTCCGGGCTTCGGACTATTGCGCTTGCTTTTACCCACGGCAGGTCAAACTACATGGTGCGGCTCGATATGTGCCGCGCGCCGCTCTGAGTCATTTGCAGCGCTACGCGCTGGGTGTTCGTGGCACCCGATCCCTCGACGACTCGGCTGCCATAGCTGGCCGTGACTTCGCGCGACAGAATCGATGGCCGTATCGTCGCCCGGCCGCGAACGATCGCTCGTAACAGTCGCCCCGCGGTGGCCGGGTTGCGACGAAAGACTATGCGGCCGAACCAATTCGACTCAGGCGGCCGCCAGCAGCGCCTTGGTGCGGGCCGGGTGGTTGGTGGCGACCCAGCTGACGCCGAGATCGGCGCACAGGCGCACATCGTCGGGATCGTCGACGGTCCAGCAGTAGGTGGCGCGGCCCGCCGCGGCGGCCTTGTCGACCAGGTCCGGATGCTCGCGCAGAGTTTTCACCGAGGGGCCGACAGCGGTGGCGCCGACCGTGGTCGCCGCACCGCCGCCCAGGTAGCGCGATGATTCGCCGAGTAGCACCGTCGGCAGCAGCGGGGCGGAACGGCGGATCCGCCAGACCGCGGTCGCCGCGAAGGACATGACGACCGCGCGGGAGTGATCGGCGGAGGCGGGAGTGGCGATGCCGAAGCGCTGGAGTTCGGCGAGCAGCTTGTTCTCCACCAGCGCGCCATAGCGCACCGGATGTTTGGTCTCGATGAACAGCTTGGTCGGCCTGCTGCGCCAATCGAGGACCAGCTCGATCAATTCGCTGAGGGTGAGCACCGAAGCCGGTTCGCCCGCCGCACCGAAGTCGAGGCCCTTGAGCTCGTCGAGGGTCAACTCGCTGACCAGTCCGGTGCCCGATGAGGTCCGGTCGACGGTGCGGTCGTGCACGCAGACCAGGTGCCCGTCCCTGGTCAACCGGACATCACACTCCACGCCATCGGCGCCCTCCTGTAGGGCCAGCTCGTAAGCGGCGAGCGTATGTTCCGGGCGCGCCGCCGAGGCTCCCCGGTGCGCGACGACGAACGGTGCGCGACTGCCCTGGCTCACTTGGCCAAAACCTCCTCGTGCTCACGGTGCGGTGTAGTTGTCTCGGGCGCGTCCACCGGCTCGCCGGCTGGCTCTTTCACGGCGCCCCCCGGCTGCACGGGTTCGATCACCGGCACCACAGGGTCGACCGCCATCACCCACCGGCGCGCGATCCTGGTGCGGCCGAACAGATCACGACCGGTGATCGACCGCTGCACCCAGAGGGTGAGCACCGCGACCCCCGCGGCGACGAGATCGGTGAACGCGGTGAACAGCACACCATCCGCCTTGGCCTGCAGGGAATCCGCGGTCCGCCACAGCAGCGCCGCCACCGTACACACCGCGCCGAGCAGCCATCCGAGCCACCAGATGCGCACGGCCCGCAGCGCACGAGGGTCGGCGCGCACGGTGACCAGCTCGGTGAGAAAAACGCCGGGCCACAACAGATTCACCACCGGAATCAGACAGCCGAGCGCGAGCATTCGGACCGACCGCGGGTCACGCCGTCCGGCCTCGGCAAAGGCGGTTCGACGCGTCTCGATCAACCAGCCGAGCATGGCGAGCGCGCAGACCAATCCGAGTACCAGGCCGACCAGTGCGGACAGCCACACCATCACATCGGAGAAGTGCAGCAGTAGCGACGGGATCAAGCGGGTGCGATTGCGCAGCAGAATCAGGTAGCGTCCGAGTTCCGCGCAGGCGGCGATCGCGAATACCGCCGCGGTGGCGATGAGTAGCGCACCGGACCGCTTCGTCAACCGGTCCAACGGCCGCTGGACCTCGTCGGCGGTTTCGACCGGCGGATCCAGCAGACCCCAGCGCGGAATCTGCTGATAGCGCGGAGTTTCCAAAGACGGCCGCGGTCTGCTCGAGCTCGGCCTGCGGGTGCGCTGATCGGGGCGGCGCGCCACCCACCGGTAATTACGCCGCTCGGCGGGGGCATCGATGGGCGCCGGTGACAACAGCACGCCGCGGCAGCGCGGGCACCAGTGCATCGGGGTCGTCTGCACGGCCCAGCGCGCGCCACAGCGCGCACAAGGTTGTACCACCGTACTCATGGCGCCCCTTACTCTCTCGCCTCAGTAGATCTTCGCCTGGTGATCGCCGTCCGCGATCAGCGGACGGCCCGCCCGCTGCCAAGCCACCATGCCACCGCTGACGTTGATCGCCTCATATCCGATGTACGTCAAGTACTTGACCACCTCGAAGGACCGACCGCCCTGGCGGCAGACCACATACAGCTGGGCGTCGTAATCCAGCTCGTCCACCCGTGCGGGCACATCGACCATCGGGATGTGGATCGCTCCCGGTGCGTGTCCCAGGTCCCATTCGTCGTCTTCGCGCACATCGAGCAGAATCAGCCGCGGCGCGTCCGCGGCGACACGCTCGGTCTGATCGAATTCGCCCGGCACGGCTTCCACCGGCACCGACGACACTTCGGGGCTCGTCACGCTTCGATCCTGCCATGGGTGGCGCACCGCGGGGGAGTTCCGGGCCCGCTGCGCGGGGGATGGGTTGGTACTTCACGGCCTCGACATCGGCACGTTACCTCAGGTATGTTCTGTGCTTCCGGATCCGGTCCACCGCCCCGCTCCGGGGTCGCTTGTGCATATCTCGGTCGAAGTTATCCACATAATCCACAACTTGATCCACAGGCCCCAGCTATCGAACAGCACACGATTCACAGCCTTTGGCTATCAAGGAAATGCCTGGAGAATTCGATCTACGACGGATGATGCGATCTGTCATCGGATCGTTGACGTCATCGACCCAGGTTGCTGACAATCCGTCGACGAATCTTCCGAGCGACTCGATGGCCAGCGCCGGCGGTACGAACGACCGATCCGAGACTCCCCTCCTTGCCATCCCGGAGCGGTCATTCGCCGCAGCTTCGGGAACTGAGGCCGTGCAGGTCCCGATACCTACTTGGACGCCGCTCATCGCCGATCGGTTCCGTAGAAACGAGAACACCGGCGAAAGACTGAAATACCGGGTTCCCGTAGGTGATGTCGGTAGCCTGGATGCATGGACGTGAGCAGGGGGCTTCTCGACGGAATGGATACGACCGAACTCAACACCGCACTCTCCGAGGCCGCATGCCTAGGCCTGCAGGTCGATACCGAAAACGCGGAGCTGAGTCTGGATCTGGAGGTTTTGACGCTGCCGGTCGAGGGACCCGCACCGCAGGACTATCGCGTGACGTTGACGTTTACCGGGGTCAGCCGGGTCGCGGCGTCGCTGCGCACCCAGCATTGGGACGATCTGGCCCCCACGGTGCTGCCGCTGCAACTGGACGGCCTGGACAAGGCGATCCGCAGCTTCGGCGGCGGACGGCTGCACGGCTGGGAATTCATTGATCTGGACGACAGCGGCTGGGTGCACTGGAGTGAACTGCTCAGCTTCGACACCAAGATCGACTCGCACGCCTCCGCGCACGTGCTGGAGTTCTCCCAGGAGGAAGGCATCGATCCGCGCGAACTCGACGTACGAGTCTGGTTCGACGGCATGACGATTCACGACGCGAACGGCACCGAGATTGCGCTGCCGAAATTCATCGCGGGTGGGGTGCGCTGGTGGCAGGCGCATGACGCGGGCGATCCGCGGACCATGCGCCCCGGAATCGTGCCGCAGCTATAAGCATCGTCGAAATCGCCTACCGCACACCCGGTCACCGGGTGTGCGGTCTTATTTCAGGCCCCCGAACCGACCGGACAGCTGACACCGGTGGCATGCACCGGGCAATAGCCGCCCGGATTCTTCGCGAGGTACTGCTGGTGGTAGCTCTCGGCGTAGTAGAACCCGGGCAGCGCATGCCGCGGATCCGTCGCGCCCTGTCCGGGCAGATCGGTGATCTCGGTGGTGATTTCGCCGTAGCCCACTGCCGCGAGCCGCTCGCCGTAGACCTGCGCGGTGCTGTGCGCGAGCTGTGCCTGCGCCGGATCGACGGTGAAGATCGCCGAGCGGTATTGGGTGCCGCGGTCGTTGCCCTGTCGCATGCCCTGAGTCGGGTCGTGGTTCTCCCAGAATTGCCGCAGTACGGCGCCGTAGTCGATGACGGCCGGATCGAAGACGATCAGCACGGATTCGGTGTGGCCGGTTCGTCCGCTGCACACCTGTTTGTAGGTCGGGTTCGGCGTGTACCCGCCGACGTAGCCGACCGCGGTCGTGTACACCCCGTCGAGTCGCCAGAATTGCTGCTCCGCGCCCCAGAAGCAGCCCATCGCCAGCACCGCGACCTGCAGGTCTTCTGAAAATGGCGGATGGATCGGGTGACCGTTCACATAATGGGTAACTGGCACCGGGATTGGGTCGGGGCGTCCGGGCAAGGCCTGCTCCGGCGTAACCATGACCGGCTCGGGCAGACGGAAGCGTCCGACCAGTTCGTCGTACCACGACATGGTTCGATGCTAGTCCGCCTTCCCGAATCTTTTGGCCGACGAGTTTGGTACCCCATCACGTCGATACCGGACCGCCGGTGGGGTAGATGGCAGAGTTAGCCCATTCCCGACGAGTTACCCGGGTGCTCACGAAAATCGGTTGTTGCGAAGGCAACCGGAATGAGGGGGCACAGGGTGAGGTTGGAACCGTTCGGGTGTACGAATGATGGTTGGATGTGCTCGACGACGAGGGCGCACCCAGCCCGACATTAGGAAGGGACATCGTGGCTGAGTACACGTTGCCAGATCTGGATTACGACTACAGCGCCCTGGAGCCCCATATCTCCGGGCAGATCAACGAGATTCATCATTCCAAGCACCACGCTGCCTACGTCGCGGGCGTCAACGCGGCACTGGAGAAGCTCGAGGCCGCTCGCGAGGCGAGCGACCACGCCGCCATCTTCCTGAACGAGAAGAACCTGGCCTTCCACCTGGGCGGCCACGTCAACCACTCGATCTGGTGGAAGAACCTGTCCCCCAACGGTGGCGATAAGCCGGTCGGCGAGCTGGCCGCCGCGATCGACGACCAGTTCGGTTCGTTCGACAAGTTCCGCGCGCAGTTCACCGCCGCGGCCAACGGCCTGCAGGGCTCCGGCTGGGCGGTGCTCGGCTATGACACCCTCGGCCAGAAGCTGCTGACCTTCCAGCTCTACGACCAGCAGGCCAATGTGCCGCTCGGCATCATCCCGCTGCTGCAGGTCGACATGTGGGAGCACGCCTTCTACCTGCAGTACAAGAACGTCAAGGCGGACTACGTCACCGCGTTCTGGAACGTCGTCAACTGGGAAGACGTGCAGGAGCGCTTCGCCCGCGCCATCGGCCAGGCCAAGGGCCTCATCTTCGGCTGAATCAGCTCGCCTTCGGGCCCGCGAACCCCGCCAACCCGGCGGCGGTTCGCGGGCCCGATGTGTTTTCGGAGCTCTGGCACTCTTTGGTACTTGTGTGCCAGGTGAGTTCTGGCGCATTCTCGGGAATCCACAGTTCGAGGACGGGCAACGCCGCCCCCGGTTCCATGACGGGAGGCATCATGCATACGAATGGACCCATCGGCATCACGCCGTTCCATGCCCGCGGATCGCTGCGGGGGTTCGTCATATCCGGCCGGTGGCCCGATACCACCAAGGAATGGGCACAGGTTCTGGTGCTCGCCGTGCGAGTGGCGTCGTTTCCCGGATTGCTGACCACCTCGACCGTTTTCGGCGTGCGCGAGGAGCTACCGGATGATCCGGCGCCCGGCACTGTCGGCCTGGTCCTCGCCGAGGGGCCGGTGCTCGGTGAGCAGGCGCTGGCACCCGGCCGTTTCGCCGACCATGTGCCGGCAGCCCTGCTGATGCTGCATCCGCCCTCGGAGACCAGGCCGTCACTGCCGGAATGCGTGGGCGCGGCATCGGGCTGTGTGCTGCTGCCCGGCGTCCCCCACCTGGGACTCGAGCATCGCGCCGCATGGGCCGAGGCGGAATCCGACGGCACTGTCACCTCCCTGGTCAGCCGGGTCGGCTTGGACCCGATCAGCGATCCCGATACCGCGGTGCTGGCCATGCTGCTCGCCGCATAGGCGGCATCGGCTCCACTTGTGGAGATCCTGTGGCGGATCTGTCGAGATGTGGTGGGCTGCCGGGGATTACCGGTCCGTGGCCAGCCCCCGTCGGCATCATGGCAGCATGGATGTGCTCGATCGGGTTCGCCTCAACAGTTGGGAACCGGTGGTCCAGCCACGCGGCACCTTCGAACGCATGATGCTCGCACTGACCTGGTCCTGGGCGCCGATCCTCATTGCGGTCGTCTTCGTCGTCACCGCCATCGGGCATTTCGTGACCAAGGCGATCGCCGAAGCGGCGGTGGCGCATGCGCGCATCGGAATGCGCTGGATTCGCGGCGTCGCGGCGAGCGGAGCGTGATAAGGCCAACATCTCGCAACGCGATCCATTGAGCGCAATGAACAGTGTGCAGAAAGTGAACGGGCCGGTGATCCGGGCCGCCCGTGCCGATGACTATGACGCTATCGCAACCGTCATCGATGACTGGTGGGGGCGCTCGGTGTTATCGCACCTGCCGAGGTTGTTCCTCGATCATTTCCATCGAACCAGCCTGGTCGCGGAGATTCCGGTGACGCGGATGCGGGAACCGACCGATTGGCTGGCCGGATTCCTGATCGGCTTCCTCTCGCCGTCCGAACCCGATGAGGCCTACATCCATTTCGTCGGCGTCGATCCGCAGTCGCGCAAGAGCGGCCTGGCGCGCGAACTGTACGAGCGGTTCTTCGCGATCGCCCGGGCGAATGACCGGCGCATCGTGAAGGCGATCACCTCGCCCGGCAATGACGCGTCGATCGGCTTCCATCGGCACCTCGGATTCACCGTCACCGGCCCGGTGCGCGACTACAACGGACCGGGCCATCACCTGATCACCTTCGAACGCAAGATCTGATCCGCTTCGCGCGCAGCGAGATCCGCCCGTGTCGGTGGGTCTGCGGGGTGCGGCACGGTTAGCCTTGGACAGTCGAAAGGATCGTCAGCAGATGTCTGGAAACCCGCTTGCCGCCGCCGAACCCTGGGATCTCGTCGCCGACGGATACGCCGACTTCGGCCCCGCCATCATGGCGCCGTTCTCCGCGCACGCACTCGAACTCGCGGGGCTGTCGGCGGATTCGCATGTGGTGGATGTCGCGGCCGGGCCGGGCACACTGAGCCTGCCCGCCGCCGAACGGGTGGCTCGGGTGAGCGCCATCGACTTCTCCGAGCCGATGCTCCAGCGACTCGCCGAGGACGCGCGGGCTGCGGGGCTGACCAATATCGAGGTGAGCGTCGGCGATGGACAGGCGCTGCCCTTCGACGATGACCGATTCGACGCGGGCTTCTCGATGTTCGGGCTGATGTTCTTCCCGGATCGGGCCAAGGGGTTCGCCGAGTTGTTCCGGGTGCTGCGTCCCGGCGCCACCGCCGTGGTGTCGAGTTGGGCGCCGGTGGCCGAGTCGCCGCTCATGCGACTGATGTTCAGGGCATTCGCCGCCGCCGACCCATCCATCCAGGAACCCCAGCCCAACTTCCTCAACCTGGAGAATCCGGAGGTCTTCGCCACCGAGATGCAGAGCGCGGGCTTCGCCGGGGTGAGCATCCAACGGCACACCAGCGCACTCGCTTTCGCCAGCTCCGACGAGATGTGGGAGACCATGATGCGCAGCAGCGCGCCGCTGGTGCTGATGCGGCGCACGGTCGGGGAGCAGGTGTGGGCCGAACGAGCCGAGCTGATGCGCGCATACCTCGCCGAGAACTACCGCCCGAATGTGCCCCTGTCCACCACGGCATTCCTGGGCATCGGCCACAAACCGACGCCGTGACATGACGAACGCCCCGCCATCCAGTGACGGGGCGTTCGTCTTGCGGCGCAGGCGAATTAGCGGGGGGCCATGCGGAGGGCGCCGTCCATGCGGATGGTCTCGCCGTTGAGGTAGTCGTGCTCGACGATGTACTGCGAGAGCTGGGCGTACTCGTCGGGGCGGCCGAGGCGGGACGGGAAGGGCACACCGGCCTCGAGGCCCTTGCGGTACTCCTCGGTGACACCGGCGAGCATCGGGGTGTCGATGATGCCCGGAGCGATGGTGTTCACGCGGATGCCGAACTGCGCCAGGTCACGCGCGGCCGGGACGGTCATGCCGTGGACGCCGCCCTTGGAGGCCGAGTACGCGATCTGCCCGATCTGGCCCTCGAACGCGGCGACCGAGGCGGTGTTGATGATGACGCCACGCTGGCCGTATTCGTCGACGGTGTCGGTCTTGGCGATCGCGTCGGCGGCCAGGCGCATGACATTGAAGGTGCCGAGCAGGTTGACGGTGATGACGGTGCGGAACAGCTCCAGATCGTGCGGGCCGTTCTTGGACAAGATGCGCCCGGCCCAGCCGACACCAGCGCAGTTCACCACGATGCGCAGCGGCACACCGGATTCCACGACCTTCGCGATCGCGGCGGAAACCTCGTCGTTGCTGGTGACGTCGGCCGGGATCAGGGTGACGCCGTCGGGCACATTGTCCCCGGCGCGCTCGATGGATTGCGGTACGTCGAGTCCGAAGACGGTTGCGCCGAGATCGGCGAAACGCTTGGCAGTGGCGGCGCCGAGGCCGGATGCGCCTCCGGTGATGATGGCGGCGGAACCCGAAATCTCCACGATGGTCCTCTCGTTCGTGACAGCCAGTTGGCCCTTCGTCAATTGCACCCTAACGGGTCCCGGGTGAGAGCCCGGTCACGGCTCCCTGACACCCGGAGACCACCGCGCACAACGTGGTCGAGTGAACAGAAAATTATTTGCGAACATATATGTTCACCGGTGGTATCGTCGCTGGTATGAAGCTGTTTTCCGCCGCGTCCGTGGCCGGGCGCCGGATCTTGATCACCGGAGCGGCGCGCGGTATCGGTGCCGCATTGGCGCGCCAGTTGCACGCGAAAGGGGCCAAGGTCGCCCTACTCGGCCTGGAGGCCGACCTGCTCGCCGAAGTGGCGCGCGAATGCGGGGACGCGCCCTGGCGGTATTGCGATATCGCCGATCATCTGCAGGTCGAGCGCGTGGTGAGCACGCTGGTCAATGAGCTCGGCGGACTGGATGTGGTGGTGGCCAATGCCGGGGTGGCCAAGCAATTGGCGCTGCTCGGCGGGGATCCGGAGGTCATGGAGGAGACGCTTGCGGTCAATGTGCTCGGTGTCTACTACACGCTGCGCGCGGCGGGACCGCACATCTGCCATCCGAATGGCTACGCCCTGGTCGTCTCGTCGCTGGCGGCCGCGGTGAACCTGCCGCTGGTCGGGGCGTACAGCGCGTCGAAGGCCGGAGTGGAGGCGCTCGGCAATACGTTGCGCCATGAGATCAGGCACACCGGGGCCAAGGTCGGGGTCGCGTATTTCGCCGAACTCGATACCGATATGACCTCGCGCGGTTTCGGCACTGCCGCCGCGCGGGCCATCCTCGGCCGATCGACGGTCTCGGGGGTGGCGCCGCTCGGTCCCGCGATCGATGCGGTCGAGCGTGCCATCGCGCGACGCAAACGTCAGGTCGTTTCGCCGTGGTGGGTGGCGGTGGCGCTGCCGTTCCGGCCGATCGCCCAGCGCGTCATCGATATCGCGCTGCGCCGCGGGGTGGCGCGGGCATTGGAAATCGCGCTGACCGAGGAGGCGCCCTTCACCACCGACCAACCGGCCCGCCCCCGCAAAATGGACCGACCGGCGTAGCCGGACACCGTACGACCGACTATCGGAGCCACCGCATGACCCAATCCGCCAGCAGCGCCCGCCAACTCCCCCGGGGCCGACACGGCCTGCCGAGGGAGGAGGTGATCGCTTCACAGCGCGAGCGGATCCTGAGCGCGATGGCCGAGGCCATGGTTGAGAACGGATACGTCGGGACCTCGGTCGCGGCCATCCTCAAGCGAGCCGGGGTGTCGCGGGAGACCTTCTACGAGCAGTTCCGTTCCAAGGAGGATTGTTTCGAGGCCGCCTACGAGCGAGCCGTCGAGCTGCTGATCGCCAATATCGCCGATGCCATCGGCGGGCCGGAAGCCGATGCGGAGACCGCGGACCCGGCCGATCCAGATCGGTTGGGCCGGATCATGCAGGCGTATTTCGACGGGTTGATCGCCGAACCCGCGTACGCCCGGCTCTATCTCGTCGAGGTGTACGCGGTGGGTTCGAAGGCCGTCGCCCGGCGCGCTCAACTGCAGGAATCCTTTGTCGCCATGATCGCCGATGTCCTCGACGCCCGCACCGACCAGCAGCGCTTCGCCTGCCAGACCCTGGCCGCAGCGGTCAGCGCGATGGTCACCGCACGCATCGCCGTCGACGATCTGGCCGGACTTCGAGCTCTCCGGGAACCACTGTTGGACCTGGTGCGCCGCAGCGGTGATCTGTACGGCGAGGCGATGTTGCGGCACTCCGGGGTGCGCGCCTGAGCGCTCGGTGCGCAGCGCAGCGGCGAGCTGGCGCCGCTGATGGCGGGATCGGATGTGCGCCCGGAGCGCATCACGGTCGGTGGGTTGCTGGACAGCGCGATCGATGTGCGCGTCAGGGCGTGCGCAGCGCATCGCCGGGTCAGCGCGCGGGCACCGAACAGCGCGATCGGAGGTGTCCGCCTCGGCGATGCACGCCCAAATGCATCGCCCAGCCCGCCCGGGTCACCGAACAGCGCGCAGTACGTCGGCCTTGCGACTCGACGGCTAGGGGTGGGGCAAATGCGGCTGCGGTACCGGATGGCCGGGCGGCCGCAGACGGGGACGACCGGTCAGTGCATCTCCTCCGCGGGCTCCAGCGCTGGCTGGTCCGGGACGAGATCGGTGCGGCGCGCACGCCGTTCTCGGATCAGCAGGGCGACGCCCGCGGCGGCCGGGGTGAGGATGGCCAAGGCGCCACCGGTGAGCACGCCGATGCCGGGGATGGCCGCGGCGAGCAGGCTCGCGGTGCCGAAGTAGAGGAACAGCAGACCGGAGCCGATGCCGATGACATGTTCGGGAAGATGTTTGCCAACCAGGATGCCGACGGCGATGGCGAGGGCGTCGGCGGCGACCATGCCGATGGTCGAGCCGATCCAGACACCGATCCAGCTGTTGTCGGTGGCCAGTGCCGCCGTGGCGAACATGGTTCGGTCGCCGAGTTCGGCGAGCAGGAATGCGGAGAGCACCACGAAGTACGGGGCGGTGTTCGTGCGCGACGGCTTCGGGTCCACGTCTGGAGCGTCATCGCCGCCGAAATGCTCGCGCAGGGTCCACAGGCCCACGGCCAGGAAGGTGATGGCGGCCACCAGTGCGATGGCCCGGGTCGGCAATGCCGCACCGAGGAAGTATCCGACGCCGACCGAGATCAGATGCACCGCGGCGGTCGCGGTCGCGATACCGCCGAGCACCACCCACCAGCGGTAGCGCAGCGCGAACGTCAACGCCATGAGCTGGGACTTATCACCCAACTCGGCGAGAAAGACGATTCCGACGCTCAGCAGAATCGTGGTGATCATGTGGTGTGCACTCCCGGGTCTCCGGCCTGTCGGCCAGGAGATCGGGTACGCCTCCGGCCGACAACGAAATGGTTGTCTCGGCCGAAGGTCTCGCCCACCGGATCTACGCCGGTTCACGCTGCCGGATCCGCACCCTCGTGAGGTGACGGACCAGTATGTCGACAGCGCAATTGCGGGCTACTCCCCTTCGCTGTCACCGACTCTACCCTCGCGACCGAGCCAGCGGCAAACCGTTGTAATCGAAATCGCAATGCGCACAATAAGTTTGGCGCTCCAACGGTTGAGTTTCGGGTGCCCTTATAGATCCGACAGGAGGTGCTGATCCGAAAATGAGCTAGCCCTTGGCAATCGCATCGGCACGGCAGCACCAGTTGTCGCATACGCAAATGGCCGCCTCACACAGGGTGTGAGGCGGCCATTGTTGGAATCGCTCAGAGCGTGCGGGTGAGCCGCTCGGTGAGGATCTGCGCGAACCGAGCCGGATCCTTCAGCTCCCCACCTTCGGCGAGAACCGCTGTGCCGTAGAGCAATTCGGCGGTTTCGGTGAGCTCGGGGACCTTACCGGCGTCGGCGTCCTCCTTGCGCGTGTCGTAGGCGTCGCGCAGACCGGTGACCAGCGGATGCGTCGGGTTGAGCTCGAGGATCCGCTTGGTCTCGGGTACCAACTGCCCGGACGCGCGGTACATGCGCTCCAGCATCGGGGTGAAGTCGAAGACGTCACCGACGAGGCAGGCGGGCGAGGTGGTGAGCCGGTTGGTCAGGCGCACCTCCTTGACGCTGTCCAGCGTCTTACCGAGCCAGGTCAGCACCTCGGCGAAATCCTTGTCCTGCTGTTCGCGCAGCGACTCGGTGGCCTTCTTCTCCTCCTCGGTCTCCAGGTCGACCTCGCCCTTGGCAATGGACTGGAAGGGCTTGCCGTCGAATTCGGTGACCGAGCCGACCCACATCTCGTCGACCGGATCGATCAGGATCAGCACCTCGCGGCCCTTGGCCTTGAAAGCCTCCATATGCGGGGAGCTTTCGATCTGCTGACGGGTCTCGCCGGTCATGTAGTAGATGGCGTCCTGGCCGTCCTTCATGCGCTCGACGTACTGTGCCAGCGTCGTCGGCTCCTCGTCGGAATTGGTCGAGGCGAACGACGAAACCTGCAGCAGCGTCTCGCGATTGTCGAAGTCCGAGAGCAGCCCCTCCTTGAGGACGCGGCCGAACTCCTTCCAGAACGTCTGGTACTTCTCCTGGTCCTCGGCACCCTGCAGATCCTTGACCGTGGACAGCACCTTCTTCACCAGACGCTTGCGGATCATCTGGATCTGCCGGTCCTGCTGCAGGATTTCCCGCGACACATTGAGCGACAGGTCCTGCGCATCCACCACACCCTTGACGAAGCGCAGGTACTCCGGCATCAGCTCCTCGCAGTTGTCCATGATGAACACCCGCTTGACGTAGAGCTGCACACCGCGCTTGTGCTCGCGGGTGAACAGATCGAACGGTGCGTGCGACGGAATGAACAGCAGCGCCTGATATTCGAAGGTGCCCTCGGCCTTCATCGGGATGATCTCCAGCGGATCGTCCCAGCCGTGGCTGACGTGCTTGTAGAACTCCTTGTACTCTTCGTCGCTGACCTCGCTCTTGGGGCGGGTCCACAGCGCCTTCATGGAGTTGAGGGTCTGCTCCTCGAGAATCGTCTTCTCGGTCTTCTCCTCGCCCTCACCCTCGGTGACGGTCCGCTCCACCTGCATGCGGATCGGCCAGGCGATGAAGTCGGAGTACTTCTTGACGATTTCGCGGAGCTTCCATTCCAGCGTGTAGTCGAAGAGATGGTCGTCCTCATCGGCGGGCATGAGGTGCAGCGATACCGAGGTGCCCTGCGGGCCGTCGTCGACGGTTTCGATGGTGTAGGTCGACTGGCCCTCGGACTCCCAGCGGGTGCCCTCGGTCTCCCCCGCCTTGCGGGTGGTCAAGGTGACCTTGTCGGCGACCATGAAGGTCGAGTAGAAGCCGATGCCGAACTGGCCGATCAGTTCCTCGGCGGCCGCCTCGGACTTGGCCTCGTTCAACTTCTTGCGCAGCTCCGCGGTGCCGGATTTGGCCAGCGTGCCGATCAGATCGACCACCTCGGCGCGGGACATGCCGATGCCGTTATCCCGGACCGTCAGGATCCGGTTGTCCTTGTCGACCTCCAGCTCGATGTGCAGATCGGAGGTGTCGACGTGCAGATCCTTATCGCGGAAGGACTCCAGCCGCAGCTTGTCCAGCGCGTCGGAGGAGTTCGAGATGAGCTCCCGCAGGAACGTGTCCTTATTGGAGTAGACCGAATGGATCATCAGCTCGAGCAGCTGATGGGTCTCTGCCTGAAACTCGAGTTGTTCGACGTGCTCAGTCACGTCGCGATAGTACGACTCTTGAAATCGGCTAGGCCAGGAACCTCGCGATCGGCGCAGTGCGGCGTCGGCTGGCGCGGCCTCATCCATTCGCGTAGCACCATGGTGGCGCGGACATCGTCCTCGTTGTATTCGAGCAGCCGGGTGCGCTGACTCAGGTCGGGTTCGCCCTCGTAGCCGACGGCCAGCCGATACCAGCTCATCGACGCCTCGCCGCCCGCCTCGGGATCGCGCCAGGAGAATCCGGCCACCGGCGCGATCTTCTTGAGCCCCTTGCCATTCGGGCAGATGAACTGATCGGTGACGGCCTGGAACATATCCACCCACTGCGGACCGTCGACGAACGCGCGCACCTGGTCGACCGTCGGCACCCCCGGCCGACCCGCGAACCGGCGCGCCGATTCGTAGAGCCATTTGTCCTCGGCGGTGCGCGAATAGCAGTAGGCGGCAAAGGTTTTCCCGGCCGCGATGGCCTCGGCGCGCACGGTCATCAGCCAGGTCCAGAATTCGCCGAAGGACCGGCCCTCGTCCTCGGTCGGCAGCGGATCCCAGGTGACGAACGGGCGGTACACGCCGTCGAGCAGCGTGCCCCACAGGTAGGCGCCGTATTCCTGGAAGCTCTCCAGATCGACGTCCACCTCGACATCGGCCCGGCGCACCCAGACCCGCTCGGCCCGGCGCACCAGCGGCGCCCCCGCGAGCCAGGCCCGCGCGGTGACGACCGCCTCGTCGAACGGGCCGTGCTGCCAGTCCTCCGGATCGTCGCCGCCCCAGGCGGCCAGATCGTCGATGGTTTCGACCCCGTGCCCGCGCAGCACCTCCGCGCGCGAACCGGGTGCGACCAGGCTGACGTCTCGATGTTCGGTCAGCCAACCCTCGCAGCTCTGCCCGGCGACCTGCGCCTCATCAGCGGGCGCCTGGCGCGTCCACCACGGGCATTGGCGGCATTCGGGCACCTTCGAGGGAACGGTCGGCAATTCTCCGCGCACCACCGCGATGCGATCGGCGTAGCGCCGGTCGTAATCGTCGAGCAGCGCGCCGAGGTCGTGTACCAGGATGCGGTCGAAGTGGTAGCCGATCACCCCGCCGACCAGCGCCGGGCTGGCCAGACCGTGCCGCTGCAGCATGCGGTACAGATGTGCGAGGCGCTGTTGGTCGCGCGGCTGCTGGCGCAGTTTGCGATGCGGATCCGGTTGCGGATCCCAGTGATACGGGTCCGAGGTGGTCGGGTGGAAGTCGGCCGGTTCGGGCTGGCGCGGGTCGGTCACCTTGTGGTTGACCACGATGACCGGGATATAGCCGCCACGATCGAGATCGCGCAGCAGGATCTCCGAACCGCCCCGACGTCCGGTATCGGCTTCCTGTGGCAGCAATCCACCCCAGATGTGGTGCGCGCCTTCGGCACACGCGCGCATCGTGGCGGCGGCCCGCTCGCCCGCGCGCAGTGTCGGATCGATCACCACCCAGTTGTCCGGATCGGCGGCGATGAGCGCCTCGCGGACCCGTGTGCGGTGCGCCATCGCGGCCTCGCGGCGCTGGCGGACCCCGGCATCCTCGCTCACCCCCGTCAGCAATTCGGGGTGGTCCGCGTTCAGATGCAATCGGTGACGGCAGCCGATCAACGCCCTGGCATCGACGAATGCGGTCGGCGCCGCGGGTGTCGGCACCGCATTCACCTCGGCCTGCCGCTCGTCGGCTCCGCCTTCGTGATTGCGACCGTCGCGGTCACCGATACCCGAATACACATACGCAGTATGGTCCAGACCCCCGACAACTCCGCGAACCGCATGACATGAGGGTGCGTAGCGGGCTTCTCTGGTAGACAAGCATCGACCGACAAACGATTCGACGCCGACTCGATCACGCTCGGAGCCAGTCCTACGAGCGAGGAGTTCGCGGCCCGTCTCGGGTCCGGGTCGTCGAAGCGCATGCGACGAAGTCGCGAGTCTCGACGGCTTGGACGCGAGACAAGTGGGGGCCGCGAACACGCCGTGCCGTAGGCCCGGCAAAATGACACAGTGAACCAGCATGACGGAGGGCCTTCGATGGGTTTGTTCACGAAGCGCAAGCGGCGGCCGAGCCGCAGGGCAGAGGCGAAAGCCCTCAAGCACAAGGCTGCCATGGAGGCAAGACTCGGCGCCAGGAACGACCGCAAGGCCCGGCGCGCCGAGGCACGCACCCAGAGCAAGGTCGCCAAGGCCCAGATCGCCACCCTGCAGGCGGAGGAGAAGGCCGCACTCAAGGTGGCGGCCAAGGCCGAGCGGGATCCGTTCAGTGCGAGCCAGGTCCGCAAATACCTCGGAGTCGCCCGGGTGCTCGTGCCCGTACTCGCGCCGCTGGCCTACCGAGCCGCGACCTTCATCCGCGGCCAGATAGATACCCGGCGGGCGCATCAGCTCGGCATCGGCGTCGAGCAGCTCGGTGATTTCAGCGGCCACGGCGGTCGCCTGCAGGCCAGGATCACCAATACCGAAGCCGCCCTTGACAAGATCGGCGCACAGTCCGGCGAAAAGACGAGCAAGGGCGAGACCCAGAAGTTCGTCGCCGCCACCCAGGACCGGCTCGGCAATCTGACCGCCGCGATTCGGACCGCCGAGCAGATGCCCGCACCGCGCCGCCGCGCCGTGCACGCGTCGATCTCGAACGAGTTGTCGGGTATCGAAGCCGACGTGCTGGCGCGCCTCGGCGTGAGCTGAGCCAGCGATGCGTCCCGGTCCGTCCACGGGCAGCCTGCGCGGCTGCCTGGTCGGCGGCACGGTCGGGGCGCTCGCCATCGCGGCACACGGTGTGGCGGGTGGCGGATTTCCGGATTCGGCCGAGTCTGCACTGCTGCTGGTTGTTTCGGCGCTGACCGGCTGGGCCGCGGCCTACGGTGCGGGGTCATGGCGCGGTAGTCGCGCACCTTCGGCCCCGAACGCTGTGGCCGTGCTCGGTCCGCTCGCGATCGGGCAGCTCGCCGGGCATGCGGTGCTGACCGGGCTGATCGATCACTCCCACACCCACGATCCGAGCTCGACCGATCTGCCTCGGTCGTATCTGCCCACCGGCTGGATGCTGGTGGCGCACCTGATCGCGACACTCGGCTGTGTCGCGCTGATCCTGCTGGCCGAGCGGCTGTATGCCTTGGCATCCAGCGTCATTCGCGCGGTGTCGACCGCTGGATCACCGCCCGAGATCACCGACCCGATCCGCTGGCCGGATCCCGGTCTCGGGCAGTACAGCTTTCCGCCGAAGGGCGCGATAGGTCCGCGCGCGCCGCCGGTGCCGGCTTGACCCGCCGCACCCAAACCCCTTCGGACAGAAAGCACTTCACACATGCGCACGCAGATCTCGCGCGCCTGCACGGCCGCAACCGCCGCGGGCCTGGTCCTCCTCGCGGGCGGTACCGCCTCCGCACACGTCACCGCCGACGCACCGGGCGCCACCCAGGGCCAGTATTCGGTGGTCACCTTCAAGGTCCCGACGGAATCGGAGACCGCGAACACCACCGCACTGACCGTCACGCTGCCCAACCTCAAGAGCGCACGCACCGAACCCATCCCCGGCTGGACCTCCAAGGTCAGCCGCAATGACAAGGCCGAGGCCACCTCGGTCACCTGGACCGCCGATCCCGGTGCACCCGGTGTCGGCCCCGGTCAGTTCCAGCGCTTCGTGCTCTCGGTCGGCCCGCTGCCGACCCAGGACACGCTCAGCTTCCCGGCCACCCAGACCTATAGCGACGGCAAGGTCGTCAAATGGGATCAGCCGATGGGCGCCGACGGCTCCGAACCCGAGCATCCGGCGCCGACGCTCACCCTCGCCGCATCCAAGGGCGGCGACGGCCACGATGGCCACCACGTCGACAGCGAAGCCGCCACCGAGAAGTCGAACGACACCGACGACACCGCGCGCTGGCTGGGCGGCATCGGCCTCGCGCTCGGCCTGCTCGGCGTCGCGCTCGGTCTCGGCAATGTGATTCGCGGACGACGGGCATGAGCGGCATCGCAACCAGGGCCACGCGCCGTCTGATCGCCGGGTTCGTCGCCGGTCTGCTCCTCGTGGGCGCTGGCGCGCTCGCCGCCGGAACCGCTGCGGCGCATTCGTCTCCGGTCAGTAGCGTGCCCGCCGATGGGGCGAGTATCGAAACCGGTCCGGAACGGGTGAGCATCACCTTCAACGAACCATTGCAGACGAGCTTTCCGGCGCTGACCGTGGTCGGCCCGGACGGCAATCTGTGGTCCAAGGCCGACCCGACGGTGGACGGCCCCACCGTCAGCGTCGCGGTCGGCGAACTCGGCCCCACCGGCGTGTACAAGATCGGGTACCGGGTCACCTCCGCCGACGGACATCCGGTCAAGGGCGAGCTGACCTTCACCCTCACCAAGGCGGGCAATGGCACGCCGGGCCCGAAGGCCAACAGCCAGAACAGTTCCGGCGATAAGGGCGACTCCGACGGAATTCCGTTGTGGGTCTTCATCGTCGGCGCCGTCGTCCTGTTCGGCGGTGGTCTGGCGTTCGCCCTGTTCGGCGGTAGGGGCCGGAAACCGCAGCGGTGAGAAGAGCACACGGGTGAACAAGGCGCAGGGCACGACCGGCGGGCACGCGCAGGCGTTGCTGCTGGTCGTCCCGGCCGGGGTGCTCGGGGTGGCGCTCGCCCTGATCCTGGCCACCCCGGCTCCCGCCCAAAGCGCGAGCATCGTGCGGGTGCTCGCGGACTGTGCCGGGGCGAGCGTGCTCGGACTGGCCGCGCTGCCCAGGCTGCACGATCGGCTGCGGCCGCCATGGCGGATGCTCGCGATCCTGGCCGGGATCTGGTGTGTCACCGAATTCGCGGTGCTGGTCTTCGAGGCGGCCGCGGTCGTCGGCGTCCCGGTGGGCGAGCTCACCGGCGCACAGTTCGGCAACTTCTTGGTCGAAATCAGCGGCGGCCAGGTCGGCATCGCGGTGCTGATCGGCAGCGGTGCGGTCGCCTGCTACGCGGCGCTGGCGTTTCGGCGACCCGAGACCGCCTCGGCCGATCTGGTGCTGGTCTTCGCCGCGGTAGCGCTGGCGCTGCGGCCGATCACCGGGCATATGTCGCAGCAACCCTTCGGTTCGGTGCTCGCGGCGGTGCACGCGCTGGCAGCGGCGGCCTGGTTCGGGCTGCTGGTCGCACTCACGCTGGTGGTGCGCACCCGCGGTGAATGGGCGGTGACGCTGCCGCGGTATTCGGCGGTGGCATTGCCGCTGGTCGGCATCGTCGCGGTGACCGGCATCGTGAACGGACTGGTGCGCGTCGGCGGGATCACCCCGTTCGTGACGACCGGCTATGGCCGCATTCTGCTGGCGAAAACCCTTGTGCTGGTTGGTTTGCTGGCGCTGGGCTGGTGGTGGCGGCGCACCTGGGTGCCGCTCGCGACCAACCACCGGATGCGCGCCGAATCCTCGCTGCGGCGGGCGGTCATCGAGGTCGTGGTGATGTCGGTGGCATTCGGTCTGGCCGCAACACTGGCGGTCACCGCCTGACGCTTGCAAATGCAAGCACGTGCTGCCGCACAGTTAGCAACTGTGCTGCCGCACAGTTAGCAACCCGTTACAGTTGGGGCCATGACCGAAGTGAAGATCGTCGAGGACTGTGCGGCGTCTGCCGAAACCGCATTCGCGTATGTCAACGACTACCGGAATCTGTCGCGTTTCATCACCGAGGTCCAGGACTTCACCCCGCGCACCGAACAGGTCGAGGGCGTCGGCGCGACCTTCGACGGCGTCATCAAACTCGGTCCCGCCTCGCTGCATTCGCGGCTCGAGGTGGTGCGCTGGGAGGAGAATTTCGCGATCGCGGTGAAGTCGATCAAGGGCTTCGAGATCGAGTCGACCTTCCTGTTCCACGACAAGGGCCCCGATCTGTGCACCGTCGACGCGATCGTCGACTATCGCGTACCCGGCGGCATTGCCGGAAAGGTGCTCGGCAAGACCATCGAGCCGTTCGTGAAGATCGCGGTCAAGCACTCCACGCACAACCTGACCACCCAGATCGCCGAATTCCACACCAGCAGGCAGGGCTGACCGACCGTTTCGAGCCTGCGAGCATGTGCCGGGTCGCGGCGGCGGGTGGGCGAACTTGTCCGGTTGACCCCGGGCGGAGGATGCTGAGCACCATGGCGCAACGCACGACACCGACGCTGCCACAGCGCATCGGCTATATCTGCGGGCGCACGCTGCCGGAGTCGATGTCGGCGTGGGTGCTCGAGGATCTGACCGGACCGGGGGCGGCACGGCGCTATCTGATGCGGTTCCTCATTCCGATGATTCCGGTACTGAGCCTGTTCCTGCTGGTACCGGGTCCGAAATGGATGGGCCTGGCGATGATGGCGCTGCTGTATCTGCCGCTGATCTACTTCACCGCGGCATTGATGTACGTGTACCGCAGGGCGCGTCTGGTCAAGCACGGCCTCGATCCGGCGCTGGCCGATGCCACCTCGCGCAGGCGCGCGGAGTCCGAGCGTCTGGCCTACGAGCGCCGTCACGGCCGCGCCTGAGTCCAGCTGCGGAATATTTGCCGAATCTGGCCGTGACGCGCACCACAGGCATAGCCTGAACATATGAAACGCCCCACGATTGGCCAGCGGATCGCCTACGATCTGGGCCGCCAGCTCCCCGAGGAGCTGCACGAGTGGGTTATCCACGACCTCGTCGGGCACGGGGCCATGGAACGCTATCTCGTCCGCTTCCTCGTACCGTTCATCCCGTTCTTCGCGCTGTGGATGCTGTTCCCCGGCCCAATGGGGTTGAAGATCGGCATGATCGTGATGATGATCGTGCCGCTGATCGTGTTCACGGTATCGCTCAGTTATGTCTGGCGTCGGTTCCGGCTGAGCCAGCACGGCATCGACCAAGAGTGGATCAACCACAACAAGATGCGCGAAACCGAGCGGATCAAGTACCAGATGCACTACGGGCACCGCTAGCAGCTGCTTACCGGTCGCTCAGCAGGGTCGCCTGGCAGCGGGACGGGCAGACCGAGTGGTCCGTTCGGAGTTCACCGCGGCCCGAACTCTAAGCTGACACCCGTGACCGAATCGCAGAACACCATTGCCACCGCGGATCTCGCCGATGAGATCGGCCCGGAGATCCGCAGCTGCGACACGCAGTTCATTCAGTTCGGCGGGCGCGCGGCGTTCTCCGGGCGCATCACCACCATCCGCTGCTTCCAGGACAACCTGCTGGTCAAGCAAACGCTGAGTGAACCGGGCAATGGCGGCGTGCTCGTGGTGGACGGCGGCGCGAGCGTGCACACCGCACTGGTCGGCGACATCATCGCCGGACGCGGCGTCGCCAACGGGTGGTCCGGCGTCATCGTCAACGGCGCGGTGCGGGATTCGGCGATCCTGCGCACGCTCGATATCGGCGTCAAGGCGCTGGGCACCAACCCGCGCAAGAGCACCCAGACCGGCTCCGGCGACCGCGATATCCCGATCGAATTCGGCGGGGTCACCTTCGTACCCGGCGATATGCTCTACAGCGACCACGATGGCATCGTGGTCCGCGCCGAGGACTGACCTAGATCGCCGCGACCCTGGCCTTGTGACCGGCGATGGCCACAATGTCGCCGACGTGCAGCTGCCGTCCGCGACGTAGTTCTACCTCCTCGTTCACCCGGACCAGCCCCGCGGCTATCACGGTCTTGGCCTCCGACCCGGAATCGATCAGATTGGCCAGCTTGAGAAACTGACCGAGTCGAATGACGTCGTCATCGATCGGCACATCGACTGCTTCGGACATGGAATACATCCTTACTCTGTGCGGGTGCGCGGCGAAACGCCAACCCCCGCCCCGACGACTGACACGCATGAATGAAACGCCGATGACCGACATGCCCGGGTCTTCGAGCACCACTACCGCGGCACCGTACACACTGGTCCTGTGACAACCACGCACGCCGGGCAACGCATCGACATCGGACCTCCCTCGGACAGACCGGCACCACCGGTTCCGCATCGCGGACACGGACGGCTGCGCGAGGTCCCGCACATCGCGGGTCTGATGCTCGGTGTGTTCGCTGTGCTCTGCTTCCTGTGGAGCCTCTCGCCCGGCCTGCGGTACCTCACGCATGTGCCGCGGCGCTACATCGACCTGTACTACTTCGACGCACCGGACACCAGCCTCGTGTGGGCGCTGGTGGTCGGCCTGCTCGCGGGGGCGACGGCCAGCCGCAAGCGGATCGCCTGGTGGTTGCTGCTCGGCTATATCGCGCTCTACGCGCTGGCCAACGTGCTGGAGTTCGCCGACGAGGCCAATATGAACTCGCTGGTGGCCGCGGTGGTGCAGATCGTCGCGATCGGTGTGCTGCTCGCGTCCTGGCGCGAGTTCTATACCAAGGTGCGCCGCGGTGCGGGCTGGAAGGCGCTCGGCGTGCTGGCCGGTGGCCTCGCAGTCGGCTGTCTGCTCGGCTGGGGATTGGTCGAGCTGTTCCCCGGCTCGCTGCCGCAGGGCGTGCAGCGGCCGCTGTGGTCGGTCTATCGGGTGACCGCCGCGGTGCTGGTGGACAACGAACACTTCGACGGCCATCCGCGCCCGTTCGTCAACTTCCTGCTCGGCCTCTTCGGCGCCATCGCCCTGTTGGCCGCGGTGGTCATCCTGCTGCGCTCGCAACGGGCGGGCAATGCGATGACCGGCACCGACGAATCGGCGATCCGCGGTCTGCTGGAACGCTCCGATGTCGAGGACTCACTGGGCTACTTCGCGACTCGGCGCGATAAGGCGGTGGTCTTCGCACCGAGCGGTAAGGCGGCGCTGACCTATCGCGTCGAATTGGGTGTCTGCCTCGCCAGCGGTGATCCGATCGGCATCCGCGAGGCCTGGCCGCAGGCGATCGATGCCTGGTTGCAACTGGCCGACCAATTCGGCTGGGCACCGGCGGTCATGGGTGCGAGCGAACTCGGTGCGACCGCGTACCGGCGGGCCGGACTCTCGGCCCTGCGCCTCGGCGATGAGGCCATTCTCGACACCAGGACCTTCTCGCTGGCCGGTCCGGAGATGAAGCAGGTCCGGCAGGCGGCGAACCGATTGCGCAAGCACGGGATCACCGTTCGGATCCGCCGCCATCGCGATATCCCGGCCGAGGAATTCCGGCAGGTTATCTCCCGCGCGGACGCCTGGCGCGATACCGAAGCCGAACGCGGTTTCTCCATGGCGTTGGGGCGGTTGGGCGATACGCTCGACGGCGACTGCCTATTGGTGGAGGCGGTCAACCCGCAGGACCGCGTCCTCGGTATGTTGTCGCTGGTCCCGTGGGGTCGCACGGGTGCCTCGCTCGAGCTGATGCGCCGCGATCCGCACGGCCCCAATGGCGTGATGGAGCTGATGATCTCCCAGCTCGCGCTGACCTCCGAACAGCATGGCATCACCAAGGTTTCGCTGAACTTCGCGGTATTCCGCTCGGTCTTCGAGGAGGGCGGGCGAATCGGCGCGGGTCCGGTGCTGCGCCTGTGGCGCGGTGTGCTGCTGTTCTTTTCGCGCTGGTGGCAGCTGGAAGCGCTGTACCGGTCGAATGTGAAGTATCAGCCGTACTGGGTGCCCCGGTTCTTCCTGTTCGAGGAGCGCAGGCAACTACCCCGGGTCGCCATGGCCAGTGCGCTCGCCGAGGGCTTCCTACCGCGCTTCGGCAAGGAACCCGAAACCATCACCCACACCGGTCTGCACAGCGCCGTGCCCGCGGGCATTACCGGACTGCACGCCGACGGCAGCCCGCCGGATCTGCCGGATACCGTTGGTGTGGAACAGCTGCCGCGCCGCCCGGAGCAGGTGCGAGTGCGCATGGACAAGCTGGACCGGCTCGCCGCCGCGGGTATCGACGCCTATCCGGTCGCCTATCCCCCGACGCATACCGTTGCGGCGGCACGCCGTTCACCGCGCGGCACCACGGTCCGGGTCTGCGGTCGGCTGCTGCGCATCCGCGACTACGGCGGCGTGATCTTCGCGGTGCTGCGGGACTGGACCGACGATATCCAGCTGGTCATCGATCGCGATCGGGTCGGTGCCGAGCGCAGCGCCGAATTCGGCGAATTCTTCGATCTCGGTGACCTCATCGAGGTCAGCGGCCAGATCGGCCACAGTCGCCGCGGCGAACTCTCGCTGCTCGCCGCGGACTGGCGGATGATCGGCAAATGCCTGCACCCCCTGCCGGACAAGTGGAAGGGCCTGTCCGATCCCGAGGCCAGGGTCCGCCAGCGCTACGTCGATATGGCGATCAATCCCGAGGTCCGCGAGGTGCTGACCAAACGCACCGCGGTGGTGCGCTCGCTGCGAGACTCGTTGAACACCTGGGGCTATCTCGAGGTGGAGACCCCGATCCTGCAGAAGGTGCACGGCGGCGCCAACGCGACCCCGTTCCAGACCCATATCAATGCCTACGACCTGGATCTGTATCTGCGCATCGCACCCGAGCTGTACCTCAAGCGACTGTGTGTCGGCGGTATGGAGAAGGTCTTCGAGATCGGCCGCAACTTCCGCAACGAGGGTGTGGACTTCAGTCACAATCCGGAGTTCACCAGCCTCGAAGCCTATGAGGCGCATGCCGATTACGAGCGGATGATGCACCTGGCCCGTCAGCTCATTCAGAACGCCGCGCTGGCGGCCAATGGTGCGATGGTGGCACTGCGACCCGATTCGGACGGATCATCCTTCGAGCAGGTGGACATCTCTGGCGAGTGGCCGGTGAAGACGGTGCACGGCGCGGTATCCGAAGCACTCGGCACCGATATCACCGCGCAGACCACGCTCGAGGAGTTGCGCGAACTCTGCGATAAGGCACATGTGTCCTATCAGCACGGCTGGGACTCCGGACAGATCGTGCTGGAAATGTACGAGCATCTGGTCGAATCCCAAACGCAGGAGCCGACTTTCTACATCGACTTCCCCACCTCGGTCTCTCCGCTGACCCGCGCGCACCGCAGCACCTCGGGCGTGACCGAGCGCTGGGATCTGGTTGCCTGGGGCGTCGAATTGGGTACGGCCTACAGCGAACTCACCGATCCGATCGAACAGCGGCGTCGGCTCACCGAACAATCGATGCTGGCGGCCAATGGCGATCCGGAGGCGATGGAGCTCGACGAGGATTTCCTGCAGGCGCTCGAACATGCGATGCCACCGACCGGCGGATTGGGCATGGGCGTGGACCGCATCGTCATGCTGATCACCGGCCGCAGCATTCGCGAGACGCTGCCGTTCCCATTGGTGAAGCCGCGCTGAGGATTTCATCGTTGCGGATCGTCAGCGCCGAATATCTCACTATGAAAGATTGCATGCCGGAAAAGTTTCCTTTGCCGTAATCGCCCGCTAACCTTGGTGATTCGGCCCCGGGAGGAGGCCGATACCTTCAACCATGGGGATGGATATGTACATTGACCTGCTGACCAACACCGCTCTGCTGGACCCGCAGGTGTGGGCGAGCGCGGACACCTGGACCAACTCGGACACCATGGCCTCGGCAGTGGAGTTCGCCGCCAAGAAAAAGAAGAAGAGCAGCAGCGGCCTGATCATCGGCGGCATCTGCTGCCTGGTCGTCATCGGCCTGATCGTCGGCGGCATCTACCTGCTGACCCAGCGCAAGAAGCAGCAGTAGGCGAAACCAGACGAAACGGCCCGGCTCGCACTCGCGAACCGGGCCGTTTCGGTATCTGCGGCCGACGCTAGATGGCGGTGCGTTCGGACGCGACTTCGGCCTCGAGCAGCAGTTCGTCGTCGAGGTCGTCCTGCGGCCCGTGCGGCTGCGCCGGTACCGACTTCAGCACCACCAGCGCCGCCGCCAATGCGGCCACCACCAATGCGGCGCCGATCCAGAACGCCAGGTGGAATCCGCTGGTGAGCGCCTCCTTCGGCACCACACCGTCCTTCAGCAGGTGTTCGGTCCTGCTCGCCGACAGCGTGGCGAGCACGGCGAGGCCGAGCGCACCACCGACCTGCATGGTGGTATTCGCCAGACCCGAGGCCAGACCGGCCTCCTGCGGCTCGACACCCGACATCGCCAGGTTCATCAGTGACGGGAATGCCAGACCGGCGCCGGTGCCGAACAGCACCATCGGTCCGAAGATATTGAGCCAGTAGTTGCCGTCCACCGGCGCCTGGGTCAGCCAGAGCAGCGCGATGAGGATCAGTGTCAGACCGGGAATCAGCACCTTGCGGGCACCGAAGCGCATCACCAGATGTTCGGAGTAGCGCACCGAGAGCAGACCCATGATCGCCGCGACCGGGAAGAAGGCCGTGCCGAGCTGGATCGGCGAGTAGCCGAGGACCTGCTTCAGGTACAGCGAACCCATGAAGAACATGCCGAACATGCCCGCCACGGTCAGCACCTGGATCACGTTGGCACCGGACAGATTCCGCGAGCGGAAGATCTTCAGCGGCATCAGCGGAGTGCTCGCCGTCGCCTCCCTGGCGATGAATCCGGCCAGCAGTACCAGCGCGGCCGCGCCGAGTCCCAGCGTGACCGGATCGGTCCAGCCGAATTCGGCCGCTGGCTTGACGATCGTGTACACACCGAGCATCAGCGCCGCCGTGATCAGCACGGCGCCGGGCACATCCGCGCCGTTCTTCAGTCCGGCGCCCTTGTCCTTGTCCAGGATCTTCAGCGCGCCGAGGCCGACCGTAATGCCGATCGGCACATTGACCAGGAAGATCAGCCGCCAGTCCAGGGCGGTCAGAAATCCGCCGAGCAGCAGGCCGATGGCGCCACCGGCCGAGGCCACGAACGCATAGCGGCCGATCGCCTTGGCCTGCTCCCGCGGATCCGGGAACATCGCGAAGATCATGCCGAGGATGACCGCCGAGGTCATGGCGCCACCGATGCCCTGCAGGAATCGGGCCGCGATGAGGGTCACCTCGTTGACGGCCGCACCGCACAGCGCCGAGGCCAGGGTGAACACCACCAGGCCGGACAGGAACATGGTGCGGCGGCCGATGAGGTCACCGAGTCGACCGGCCAGCATGAGCAGGCCGCCGAAGGAGATCAGGTATCCGTTCACCACCCAGGCCAGACCCGAGGCGGTGAAGCCGAGGTCGGTCTGGATATCCGCGAGCGCGACATTCACGATCGTCGCGTCGAGCACGATCATCAGCATGCCGCCGCACAGCACGTAGAGGGCGAGCCAGCGCTTGCTGTCCGGACCGGACGCGGCGTCCCCCGCCTGTCTATGTCGTTGTTTTGCTTCCGTCACCACATACGCCTTCCAGCCGAAGATCGCTACCGTGGCACGCTATCAGCGGTTAGTCCTAAAAGACAACTAATTAATTCAGTTGAAGTATCGGCTGATATGATGTAGTTCATGACTGTTGCCCCGGAGCATCGCGCGAAGCGCAGCTACCACGACGCCTGTGGTGCCGCCCGCGCACTCGACCTGGTCGGCGAGCGATGGACGCTGCTGGTGGTGCGCGAACTACTCCTGGGTCCCAAGCGCTTCACCGATCTGCGCGCCGGGCTGCCCGGCATCAGCCCCAATGTGCTCTCGCAGCGCCTCGAAGAACTCGTCCAGATCGGCGTCGTACACAAGCGCAAGCTGCCGCCTCCGGTCAGCGCCGCCGTCTACGACCTCACCGATTGGGGTCGCGAACTCGATGAGGTGATCGTCGCGCTCAATCGCTGGGGCGCCCGCACTCCCAACATCTACAGCTGTTCCGATATGTCGACCGATTCGCTGGTGGTCACCCTGCGCACGTTCTTCCAACCCGGGCGGGCCGCGGGCATACACGCCGACTACGACCTGTACTTCACCGGATCCGATTCCGGCACCGATGAATTCCACGCCGTGGTGTCCGACGGCGCTCTCACCATCAGCCGCGGCGCCTCCGGCACCGGCACCACCATCCACACCACCGTCCCGGCCTTCATCGCCATCACCTTCCACGGCCGACCCCTGACCGACAGCCTGACCTGCGGCGAAACCAAGATCAGCGGACCCCCAGCTACCGTCGAACAATTCGTCAGCTTCTTCGAGCTGCCCCCCGAGTGCACCGCGAATCCCCCGAAGTAATCAGCGGCGAATCACAACCGATCGATATCGGTCAGATCGATGTCGATGTCGAACGGGACGCTCAACTTCAGCCGGTCGTGATGGATACCGGTGAGTGCGTATGCCGTTGTGGCGGGATCGAGTTCGTAGACGTAGATCACCGGGCGCTCGTCGACATTCTCGACACGCCAAAAATGCGTGATGCCTGCCCGGGCATACAGTTGCGGCTTACGTTCCCGATCGCGGGTGCGCGATTCAGCTGACACAACCTCCACGGCTAAGACAACATCCTCCGCACGATAAGTCGTCGTAGCCGGACCCTTGATGGCGGCCGCCCGGAGTACGAGAACATCGGGCTCGGGGCGTTGGTCACGGCCGAGCGTTACCGTCATCTCGCGACGCACCCGCATGTCAGCGGGCGCTAGTTGGCGGAGCCTTCCCTCGAGCAGCGAGATGACGAGCATGTGGAACTCGGCCTGCGGGCTCACGAAGACAAGGCTCCCGTCGATCAGTTCGGTGTGCGGGGGCAGGTCGGGCAGGCGGTCCAGATCCTCGGCGACGAACCCACCCGGCGGCGGGCGCAGCCACTGCGGAAACGGTTCGACACTCATGGCTTCGAGTATGGCACCCATACGTCGCATATCCCCCTCGCGCGAGTGAATGCTCATCATACGGCAGAGTGGGCTAGGTGCAGTTGATTCTCGTTCGTCATGCTCAGCCGGTTCGGGTGCAGACCTCGAGTGGGCCCGCCGATCCCGAATTGGCGCCAGTGGGCGTCGAGCAGGCCGAGCGGGTGCCAGCGGCGTTGAGTCAGCATCGGATCAGTCGGATCGTGAGCAGTCCGCAGCGACGGGCGCGGGAGACGGCCGAGCCGACGGCGGCCAAACTCGGGCTCGCGGTGGACGTGCTCGACGACCTGGCGGAATATGATCGGGACCTGCCCGCCTACATTCCGATCGAAGACGCCAAGGTCGAATTCCAGGCCGTCTACGAACGGATCAAGGCCGGGCATCTGCCCGAGCAGATCGACGGCCCGGCCTTCATCACCCGGGTGCGCGAAGCGGTCACCTCGATCGCCGCGCACACCGATCCCGCCGATACCGTGGTCGTCTTCGCACACGGCGGAGTGATCAATGTGATCCTGCAGGATGTGCTCGGCCTGGCACGGCCGCTGACCTTCCCGATCGACTACTGCTCGATCACCCGAATCCTGTTCTCCCGCAGCGGCCGCCGCACCGCGGCCACCGTCAATGAGAACGGTCACGTCTGGGATCTGTTGCCGCGCAATATCTCACAGCAACCCTGACGGTTGTTCACAGACTCGGGTGTTCACAGCCGACTGCCAGGCACGTCGCATCCCGATCCCAGTCACGCGGCCTTGTATGGGACCGGTGAGCCGACGCAGCGACCATGCCAGGTCGCTCGGAACAACCAGCGACTCACAGTCCGAGGAAAGGAACCCGCTTTGCTCCCCAAGACATCGACCTCCTTCAGGCGTGGCTTCGCTCGCGTTGCGATCGCAGGCGCCCTGGCGGTGGTTCCGCTCAGTGCCCTCGCGGTGACCGCATCCGCGGCCACGGCCGATTCGTCCGTGCCAGCGGTTCAGGACGTATCGGACCAGATTCCGCTGCAAGGCACCGATATCGACGGCCCGCACGGCGATTGGGACGGCCGCGCTCACCACCACCATCACCGTGGCCCCGACGATCAGCACGATGGCCCGTGGCAGCCCTGGCAGCCACCGGCCCTGCCGCCGACCGGCTCGGCGGGCTGACCAGTCGAGGTCGTTCGACAAAAGCGCAGGCCACCCCCTCCATTCGGAAGGGGTGGCCTGCGCTTTTGCCTTGGGACTACCGCCTCGGAATCAGGCCATGCCCGCAATCCAGTTGTGCATCCAGGAGATTGCGGTCTGCCCGCCGCCCACCGGGTAGCTGGCGTAGAGCGTATGCGCCTGCGACTTGTAGAACCGCTCCAGATCCTTGGCCCGCTGCTGATTCGCCGAATCGGTCAGCTGCGACTGCAGGGTCGGAATGCCACCGCGTGACATCAGGTCGTTCATGATGGCGCCCGCCTCGAGCTGGTAGCGCCAGATGTTCGCCGGGTTCGCCTCCGAGGACTGCGCGAGGAATCCGGCGAACCGGGTCACGAAATCGTCGGTCGCGGTGGCGCAGTAGAGATCGTCGACCGCGCAGATGGTGCGGGTGCGATCGCTGAGCCAGCCGAAGCCGCCGACCCGAGGGCCACCGGCGCCCGCGCCCTGTGCGATCGGACCGACCTGAATGTCGGTGGGGGAACGGCGCGGATCGGAGATCAGGCCGACGCCCGCGATCCGGTCCGCCGGAATCGGACTCAGGCCGGTGCCGATCTCGGCGGCGAGATCACCCGCGGCGTCCGCACCCTGGCTGTAGCCGACCAGCGCGATCTTGGTGCCGCCGCAGCGCTGCGCCATCGAGGTCGCCAGATCGCGGGCCCGGTCGGTCGCTTCCTTCTTCGACGCGCCGTAAACGTCGCCCTCCCAGGGGAATGCGGTCGCGGCGTAGGTCACATAGTCGACATCCACCGACCCGGGCAGACCGTTGGTGACGCCGGCCAACATGCCGGGCTGCGGCGTCCTATCCTTTCCGGTCTCCCAGGTGCCGGGCACCGCCACCACATAGAGGCTCGGGCACCCCGGATCGGCCGTTACCGAACCGCTACCGAGGACCAGGCCCGATGTAACAGCCGCGCACGCACCGAGTACGGCGGCAACTTTCTTCAACCGCATATTGCTCCAGTTCGAAACCGTTGCCCCTTGCGAGAGCAAGCGCCGACAGTCGTTCGCCAACATGCTGACCTCGGCGGATGTCGGTCCAGTGCACGTCGGGTGAACGCGAATCACCCGCCGGTATGACGTGCACGGTGCGACCACATCCCAAGATCACGCACCACGCCGAAGATCACAATAAGGCAACACCCCACCCGACGCCATTCAAACCCGCGGCCGTGTCCGATTCCCGTCACCGGCAACAAGACTGGGGGCGCATACGGAAGGGCGCCTGTGGACTCGAGTCCACAGGCGCCCTTATCCGCTCCGGTAAGAGAGGTTCTAGCGCTGGGCGACTGCCGTCGGGGCGATCGGCGCGGGGAGCGCGGTCTCGCCTTCGAGGAACTTGTCGACCGCGGAGGCCGCGGCGCGGCCCTCGGCGATGGCCCAGACGATCAGCGACTGGCCGCGGCCCATATCACCCGCGACGAAGACGCCGGGAACGTTGGTCGCCCAGTTCTTATCGCGCTGGACATTGCCGCGCTGGTCGTAGCCGACACCCAAACCTTCGAGCAGGCCCGGCTTTTCGGGTCCGGTGAAGCCCATGGCCAGCAGCACCAGATCGGCCTCGAGGGTGAAGTCGGTGCCCTCGACCTTCTCGAAACGGCCGTTGACCATCTTGACCTCGTGCGCCTCCAGCGCGGTGACCTTGCCGTCGGCGCCGACGAAACGCTCGGTGTTGACGGAGAATACGCGCTCGCCGCCCTCCTCGTGCGCCGAGGAGACCCGGTACATGAGCGGGTAGGTCGGCCACGGGGTGGAGGAGGCACGCTCCTCCGGCGGCCGCGGCATGATCTCGAACTGGTGGATGCTGGCCGCACCCTGCCGGTGCGAGGTGCCAAGGCAGTCGGCTCCGGTGTCACCGCCACCGATGATGACGACCTTCTTGTCCTTCGCGTGAATCGGCGGCAGGCCGTTCTCATCGGTGACATCGTCGCCGAGCTGCACCCGGTTGGACCAGGGCAGGAACTCCATCGCCTGGTGGATGCCATCCAGATCACGGCCGGGGATCGGCAGGTCACGGGCCAGCGTGGCGCCACCGGCGAGCACGACCGCGTCGAACCGCGCGCGCAGCTCGTCGGCGGTGATGTCGACACCGACGTTCACACCGGTCTTGAAAATGGTGCCCTCGGCCTCCATCTGCGCCAGGCGGCGATCGATGAAGCGCTTCTCCATCTTGAATTCCGGGATGCCGTAGCGCAGCAGACCGCCGATGCGGTCGGCGCGCTCGAAGACGGTCACGGTGTGACCGGCGCGGGTCAGCTGCTGTGCGGCAGCGAGACCGGCCGGACCGGAACCGACGACGGCGACCTTCTTGCCGGTGAGGCGGGTCGGGTAGACCGGGGTCACCCAGCCCTCGTCGAAGGCGTTCTCGATGAGTTCGACCTCGACCTGCTTGATCGTCACCGGATCCTGGTTGATGCCGAGGACACAGGACGCCTCGCACGGCGCCGGGCACAGCCGCCCGGTGAACTCCGGGAAGTTGTTGGTCGCGTGCAGCCGGTCGATGCCCTCACGCCACTGGCCCTTGAAGACCAGGTCGTTCCACTCGGGGATGAGATTGCCCAGCGGACAGCCGTTGTGACAGAACGGAATACCGCAGTCCATGCACCGGCTGGCCTGGGTCTGCAGGGTCTTGTGCGAGAAATCCTCCTCGTAGACCTCTTTCCAGTCCATCAGGCGCAGCGGAACCGGACGACGCGTCGGCAGTTCCCGTTTGGTGTGCTTCAGAAATCCTTGCGGGTCAGCCACGTGCCGCCCCCGAATGGTCACAGCGCCTCGTCCACATCTTGAAAACTCCTTGGTCAGCCACGTGCCGCCCCCGAATGGTCACAGCGCCTCGTCCACATCTTGAAACTCGTTGGTCAGCCACGTGCCGCCTCCATGATCGCCTCGTCCACATCCGTGCCGTTCTTCTCGGCTTCGGAGATCGCGAGCAAAACTTTCTTGTATTCGCGCGGCATAACCTTCACGAAGTGGTTCACCTGCTGGGACCAGTCGCTCAGAATGCGTTCGGCGACAGCCGAACCCGTCTGGTCGCGGTGCTGGGTGACGATGTCGTGCAGCCAGGTGAAGTCGTCACCGGCGAGCTGCTCGACGGCATCGGCCTGCTCCGGGTTGAGCTTGGCCTCGAAGGTGCCGTTCGGGTCGTAGACGAACGCGACACCACCGGACATACCGGCGCCGAAGTTGCGGCCGGTCTCACCGAGGATGACCACCCGGCCACCGGTCATGTACTCGCAGCCGTGGTCACCGACGCCCTCGACCACCGCGGTGGCACCCGAGTTGCGCACCGCGAACCGCTCGCCGACCACACCATTGATGAACGCCTGACCGCTGGTGGCGCCGAACAGGATCACGTTGCCCGCGATGATGTTCTGCTCCGCGACGAAGTCGGCCGGTGCGTTCAGCGACGGACGCACGATCAGGTGGCCGCCGGAAAGGCCCTTGCCCACATAGTCGTTCGCGTCACCCTGCACCCGCAGCGTGATACCTGCGGGCACGAAGGCACCGAAGCTGTTGCCCGCGGAACCGGTGAAGGTGATGTCGATGGTGTCATCGGGCAGGCCCGCGCCACCGTAGAGCTTGGTCACCTCGTGGCCGAGCATGGTGCCGACGGTGCGGTTCACGTTCGTGATCTTGGTTTCGAACTTCACCGCCTGGCCACGCTCGAGCGCATCGGCGCTCTGCGCGATCAGCTGCACGTCCAGCGCCCGGTCCAGGCCGTGGTCCTGGGTCTTGGTGCGGTACCGGTCCTGGCGCATGAAGGCCGTCTCGACATCGTCGAGGATCGGCGACAGGTCCAGCTTGCTGGCCTTCCAATGTTCCTTGGCCTTGGAGGTATCGAGCATATCGACCCGGCCGATGGCCTCGTCCAGGGTGCGGAAGCCCAGTTCCGCCAGCAGTTCCCGAACCTCTTCGGCGACGAACAGCATGAAGTTCTCGACGAATTCCGGCTTACCGGTGAAGCGTTCACGCAGCACCGGATTCTGCGTCGCGACACCCACGGGGCAGGTGTCGAGGTGGCAGACCCGCATCATGATGCAGCCCGAGACCACCAACGGTGCGGTGGCGAAACCGAATTCCTCGGCGCCGAGCAGCGCGGCGATCATCACGTCGCGGCCGGTCTTCATCTGGCCGTCGACCTGCACGACGATGCGGTCGCGAAGTCCATTGAGCAGCAATGTCTGCTGGGTCTCGGCCAAGCCGAGTTCCCACGGACCACCCGCATGCTTCAGCGAGGTCAGCGGCGAGGCACCGGTGCCACCGTCGTGGCCGGAGATCAGCACCACGTCCGCATGTGCCTTCGACACACCGGCCGCGACGGTGCCGACGCCGGGCTCCGCGACAAGTTTCACGTGAATCCGCGCCTGCGGGTTCGCATTCTTCAGATCGTGGATCAGCTGCGCCAGATCCTCGATCGAGTAGATGTCGTGGTGCGGCGGCGGCGAGATCAGGCCGACGCCGGGCGTGGAGTGCCGCACCTCGGCGACCCACGGGTACACCTTGTGCGCCGGGAGCTGGCCGCCCTCACCGGGCTTGGCGCCCTGCGCCATCTTGATCTGGATATCGGTGCAGTTGGTCAGGTAGTGCGCGGTGACACCGAAGCGACCCGAGGCGACCTGCTTGATCGCCGAACGCCGCCAGTCGCCGTTCTCCTCGACCTCGAAGCGCGCCGGATGTTCGCCGCCCTCACCGGAGTTCGAACGACCACCGAGCCGGTTCATCGCGATCGCCAGGGTCTCGTGCGCCTCGGCGGAGATGGAGCCGTAGCTCATCGCACCGGTGGAGAACCGCTTGACGATGGCACTGGCGGGCTCGACCTCATCGATCGAAATCGGCTTGCGCTCACCGGTCTTGAACTTGAACAGACCGCGCAGCGAGGCCAGCTGCTCGGACTGGTCGTCGACCAGCTTGGTGTACTCCTTGAAGATCGAGTACTGACCGCTTCGGGTGGCGTGCTGCAGCTTGAAGACGGTGTCCGGGTTGAACAGGTGGTATTCGCCCTCGCGCCGCCACTGGTATTCGCCGCCCACCTCGAGCTCGCGATGCGCGCGCTCGTTGCGGTTCTCCAGGAATGCCACGGTGTGCCGGGCTGCGACATCGGCGGCGATCTCGTCGAGACCGATGCCGTCCAGATGCGAGCGCAGGCCGGTGAAGTACTCGTTCACCAGTTCCTGCGACAGGCCGATGACCTGGAACAGCTGCGCGCCGGTGTAGGAGGCGATGGTGGAGATGCCCATCTTGGACATCACCTTCAGCACGCCCTTGCTCGCGGCCTTGTTGTAGTTCGCGACGGCCTTGCGGTAGTCGGCGGCCAGATCGCCGGTACTGCCCGGCATCTGGAGCCCACCGCGCTCGAGCAGATCCTCGATGGTCTCGAAGGCCATGTACGGGTTGATCGCGGCCGCGCCGAAGCCGACCAGCATGGCCATGTGGTGCACCTCGCGGGCGTCACCGGCCTCGACGACAAGGCCGACCATCGTCCGGGTACGTTCCCGCACCAGGTGGTGGTGCACCGACGAGGTCAGCAGCAGCGACGGGATCGGCGCCAGCTTCTCGTTGGACTCGCGGTCGGACAGCACGATGATCCGCGCGCCGCCCTCGATCGCCGCGGAGACCTGGGTGTTGATGGCCTCGAGCGCCTTGCGCAGGCCCTTGCCACCCTTCTTCACCGGGTACAGACCGTGCACGACCACCGAGCGCAGCTCGGGATTCGAACCGTCGTCGTTGATGTGGATGAGCTTGGCCAGCTCGTCGTTGTCCAGGATCGGCTGCGGGATGGTGATCTGGTGGCAGGACTCCGGTCCCGGATGCAGCAGATCGGCCTCCGGGCCGAGGGCCCGGCGCAGGCTGGTGACCACTTCCTCGCGGATCGCGTCCAGCGGCGGGTTGGTCACCTGCGCGAACAGCTGGGAGAAGTAGTCGAAGAGCAGGCGCGGGCGCGCGGAAAGGACCGCGATCGGGGTATCGGTGCCCATCGAGCCGAGCGCCTCGCCGCCGGTCTTGGCCATCGGCGAGATCAGCAGGTTCAGCTCTTCATTGGTGTATCCGAAGATCTGCTGACGGATCAGTACGCGATCGTGCGACATGTGCACGTGCGGGCGGTCGGGCAGATCGGCCAGCTTGGTGACACCGGCGTCGAGCCACTCCTGGTACGGGTGCTCGGCGGCGAGCTGGCTCTTGAGCTCCTCGTCGCCGACGATGCGGCCCTGCGAGGTATCGACCAGGAACATGCGGCCCGGCTGCAGTCGGACCTTCTTGACCACCTTGGCCGGGTCGATATCGAGGACACCGACCTCGGAGGCCATGACGACCAGACCGTCATCGGTGACCCAGATGCGGCTGGGCCGCAGGCCGTTGCGGTCGAGCACGGCGCCGACCACGGTGCCGTCGGTGAAGCACACCGATGCCGGGCCGTCCCACGGCTCCATCAGCATCGAGTGATAGCGGTAGAAGGCCCGCCGCTGCGGGTCCATGTTCTCGTTGCGTTCCCAGGCCTCGGGAATCATCATCAGCACCGCGTGGGGCAAGCTGCGGCCGCCGAGATGCAGCAGTTCCAGCACCTCGTCGAAGCGCGCGGTATCGCTCGCCCCCGGGGTACAGACGGGGAAGATCTTCTGCAGGCGGTTGTTGCCCGCCTCGTCGATGCCGAAGATATCCGAGCGCAGCAGCGCCTCGCGGGCGCGCATCCAGTTCTCGTTACCGGTGACGGTATTGATCTCGCCGTTGTGCGCGACGCGGCGGAACGGATGGGCCAGCGGCCAGGACGGGAAGGTGTTGGTGGAGAAGCGCGAGTGCACGATGCCGAGTGCGGACTCCACCCGATCGTCCTGCAGGTCCAGGTAGAACGCGCGCAGCTGCGGCGTGGTGAACATGCCCTTGTAGACGAAGGTCTGACCGGACAGGCTCGGGAAGTACACCGACTCCTTGCCGACCGCGCCCTCACCCGCGCCCGCCTTGCCGAGCTCGTGCTCGACCCGCTTGCGCACGACGTATGCGCGGCGCTCGAGGTCCATGCCCGACAGCTGTTCGGCCGAACCCTTCGGCGAGCCGATGAAGATCTGCCGGAAGGTCGGCATGGCATCCCGGGCCAGCGCACCGAGGGTGGACTCGTCGGTGGGCACGTCTCGCCAGCCGAGGACGGCGAGGCCCTCGGATTCGACAATGCGCTCCAGACCGTAGGCGGCCTTGGTCGCCTCGCGGCGGGCCTGCGGCAGGAAGGCGATACCGGTGGCGTAGGAGCCCTCCGGCGGCAACTCGAAATCGACCACGGCGCGGAAGAACCGGTCCGGGACCTGGATCAGGATGCCCGCGCCGTCACCACTATTGGGTTCGGCGCCCGCGGCACCGCGGTGCTCCAGATTCAACAGAGCCGTAATAGCCTTGTCGACGATGTCGCGGCTGCGGCGGCCGTACATGTCGACGACGAATGCGACACCGCAGGCGTCGTGCTCGTTCGCCGGGTCATAGAGCCCGATGGGTCCGGGGGACCTGTGGCCAGGAAGTTGCGTCATGCCTCTGCCTTCAAGAAAGTCGGCGTCGATGAAATCGGCCTATGGGAAAGGGGCCCTTTCGTCGATTGCCTCCGTCAAGACTGCGCCTGTACGTTGCGAAACCAGCCGCGCTGATGGTTTTCTTCGTGCAGTCACGTCTCCAGTTGTCCACCCGCTGCTGTGACGTAGGGGTGCTCGTCGGTAACGGAACGCTTACGTGTTCCTTACCTCCGCGCGGGTGCTCGCCCGCTACGCTTGGGCACCGGATTCACCGAGCCCGAGCAGGCGATAGTGCCGAACGTTCTGTGTTCGGCGTAAGAGCAAACGATAAGTCAGGTCCGGGACCCAACCAACTTAGGTTGTACTAATAACCGGGTTTAGCTGGGCTTCTTCAATCGGTCCTCCACGTGTGCGCGTTGTCCAGTGTAAAGCAGCGAACACGCTGGTATCGATCCCCTTGACACCCGGTGCCAACCAGCGACAACGGGCGCACGGGAACCGCGGCGCGGCGCACAGCGCACACGAGAACCTGCGCTCACCTGCACCGAAGTGGATTTCCCCTGCTCCACACGGCGCAAACCCGATCCGCGGTGGCTAACTGGTCAACAGGCTGGATGAGAGATTTCCGACAGGGGTGTGACAAGCGCACAACCCGATCCGACCGTCCGGACTCTTTTGCTTTCTGTGGAATTCAGCACATTTCCAGCAATCGAATTCGAGTGGGATACAACACATTTCCGAACGCCGACACATTCGTGCCGAAAAACATGTGGCCTTCGCCACATCGGACTAAGGGCCGCACAGTGCGGCGGCCGCCCGGACCAGCGCGGCCTGATGCAATGCGTCGGCACGTCCCGAGGTCAGCACCCCGAAAACCGACGGTGCCAGCCGCTCGGCACAGTCCGGTCCGGTGAGCTCGGCGCGGCGCAGGGCGAGTTGGTCGACGATTTCCACGTTGACCCGGTCGATCACCGGGCGCACTGCGGCCAGATCCGGCGGCGTGCTCGGCACCTCGGCCGGATCGAAGCGCCAGCGGGTGACCAGGCCGCGCTGGACGATCTTATTGGCCTCGATCTGTCCGAAGAACACCTGGCGGATCCAGGCTTCCGGCAGTCCGCGCTCGGTTCCCAGGCGCGCCATCGCGTCATATACCTGCGCTTCGCGTACCGGATCGTCGATCGAGGGCTCGCCGCCGTTCTGCGCGGCCGTCGCCCATTTGGCCGCGGCGACGGCGTCGGCGGTATCGAGGCGTTCGGTCACCAGTGCGACTATGCGGTCCAGTGACGGGTCGTCGTCGAGTGGTTGCGCGCGGGTATCGGGCACGGCCACCAGCAGGGCCGCCGCCACACACACCAAAACCCTTGCCGAGCCTCGGAAAAACATGCACAACCCCTCGTCCGCCGGCCCGGTCCGATCCGGTCGCCTACGCCAGATTAAGGGTGAGCGCGCACACAAGTCCGGGTGGCGGACCAATTTCTGTGAGCCTGACCACATCCCCGGCGCCTCATTCGGTGTGTCGCCGCCGGGCCTGTCACGCTGTGACAACGAATCTGTGACAGTTTCGCTGATCGTTTCGAGCGACCTGCAAACAGTCGCTAGCTGTGCAGCCACCATGACTGGGATATAGAGGATGTGGGGTCCCATGACAGTCACCGGCTTGTTCACCTGGCTCGGCGGAGGTCTCGGGCGCGAACAGGATGGGACACAACTCGACTACCCGCATGAGCGGGCCGGATATGCCGTAACCGGGGCGGTCGTACTGCTGTTCGCGACGGTGGCCGGGGTGGTCACCACGCTCGCACTGGCCGCGGCCGATGCCATGCCTCTATTCGCGATCGTCCTGGTCGCGCTCGTCGTCGCGCTGCTGACCGGTGCGCTGGCCCGTGCGCTGGCGACCGCACGCCCCGCCAGCGGGGCGGACCGTCGCGGTCTGGCCGGCCGGATCGCGGTCGCGGTCCTGGCCGGTGTGCTGATCGCCGAACTCGCCGCCACGGTGCTCTTCGGCGGCACCATCGACCGGCTGCTGGATGAAAAGGCCCAGCGTGCGGTCGATTCCGCCCCCGCGGTGGTCACGGCGCGCACCGAACTCGGGCGCAGTACGGCCGATCGCGCCGCGCTGGACCAGACGATCGGCAAGGCACAGGCCGATATCGACCACGCACTGGTGATCGCCCGCTGCGAATACAACCCGTCACCGGAATGCCCGCAGACCAGGATCACCGGTGTGCCGGGCCGCGGACCCGAATCGCAGACCGCCAATGACATGCTCGACGACGCACGCAAACAGCTGGCCGCGGCGCAGGGCCGGGTCGCCGGGCTGGATCAGCGGGTCGCCGATGACCAGAAGGCCGTCACCGCCGCGGGTTCGGCCGCCTTCGCCGAGGCCGATCGCGGCCTCGGCGCGCGCTGGCTGGCGATGAACGACTACACGACCGGCGCGGCGGGTGCCTTCCTGCTGCGGGTGCTGACCATCATCACCTTCGTCCTGCTCGCGCTGCTGCCGCTGATCCTGCGGTGGTGGCGCGGCGAGACCTCGTTCGATCGGCGACTGGCCTTCCACACCGTGCAGGACCGTGCCGAACGCAGCGCCGACGCCGCCATCGCGGTCAAGCGCGCCGAGGTGCGGGTCGAGGCCGAAAATCTGCGTGCCGAACAACAACTGACCGCCGCCCGACTCGCCGTCGAGGCCGATGCCGCCATCGACCGGGAGCACCAGCGCACCCGGATCATCGCCGCCATCGGCGGACTGGAGATCGGCATTTCCGAGCCCGGACGTCGTGGCGAACTACCAGCCGCAACGGCTGGCGACCGAGAGGAAAGCCCCGTGTCTCAGGAGGGCATCGTGACAAACCTACCGGCCACCGTCAGCGCAGGGGCGCTGGCGCCGACCAGCGGAGCTGGCGCGGTGGTGCCGCATGTCGCCTCGACGGCACCCGCCGCACCCAAGGGCGGCGGACTGGAGCTCCCGCTGATCGGCACCGTGCCGTTCACCGATACCGCGGCCCGCTGGATCCGGCCGCTGGTCCCCGCGTTCGTGGCGAACGCGATCGATACCGCCACCCACCCGCTGCGCACCGCCCGGCAGGCCTTCGAAGAGGTCGAGGAGATCACCTTCACCCTGCGCCGCACCCGCAAGGTGACCGTGGACAGCCAGGATTCGTATGCACCGGCCGTGGGTCACACCGCTGCGGCGGGCTACCAGTTGCCGCCGGGCACACCCGATTCCTGGCATGCCCAGCGCGTGGCCGCCACCGTCGTCGACGCGGACTACCCGCACGATCCGCGCTACTCGGCCCTGCCCCCAGCCGCCGCACCGCAGGGCTACGGGCTCCCCCCAACCGAGCACCGCGACGAACTCCCGGCTCGGGAACACAACGAACTCCCCGGCCGCCGGGGCCCGCGAGAACTCCCGCCCGCCAACTGACCTGCCACCGAGACGGTCCGCCGGGGACTCATCTGTCCGGGTGGTCCTCGATCGGCTCCAGCAGAGACGCGGCACCATCAACGCCACCCGGTGACAACCCACGATCGCGGTGACCGTCGACGGCGGGACGCTTAGTCTGCACGCATGCCCGACAGTGATGTGTGCGTGCCGGATGCGGCGGCGGCCCCGTGGGGGTCGCGGCTGCTCGGATCTGCGGCGGAATCGGCTGGTATGCGGCGGGTCCGGGTGCAGTTGCTGTTGACGGTGCCGTCGCTGATCGCGAATATCACCGGGATCTTCGTTTCGATCGCATTGGTCGGGTTCGTACTGCCGGGCCCGACGGTATTCACCCGGCGGCTGGTGCTGCTCAATTTCGTGGCCACGCCGCTCTATGGGGCGCTGGCGCTGCTGTTCGGGCTCTGGTGGGCAACGGCGCGCGGGCTTCGGGGGCTGCGCTGGGCCATCGACCCGGATCAGGTGCCGACCGAGGCGGAACAGGTCGCGGCAACGCGGGTGCCGATGCTGCTGATGCTGTGCCAGGCGGTGCTGTGGCTCGGCGGTATGGCGATATTGACCACGCTGTACGGCCTTTCCGATCCGGCGCTCATTCCGAAATTCATCTTCGGCATCGCCTTCAGCGCGATCGTGGTGTGCGCCAATAACTATCTGATCATCGAGTTCGCACTGCGACCGGTGACCGCCCGGGTGCTGGAGGCCGCGGCCTCACGACGGCGGCGCGGCATCGGTGTATTCGGCCGGTCGATTCTGGCCTGGACGCTCGGCTCCGCGGTCCCGGTGGCCGCGTCCATGGTCGTCGCCATCCTGGCGCTGACCATGGACGACGTGAGCAAGGCGCGGCTGGCGGTCTGCGTATTGGCATTCGGCGGCGCCGGACTCTGCTTCGGTCTGCTGCTGATGACGCAAACGCTGACGGCGACCGTCGCGCCGATCCGTGGCGTGCGACGCGCACTGCGTCAGGTGGAGGACGGCGATCTCGATGCGGCGGTCACGGTCTACGACGGCACCGAATTGGGCTAGCTGCAAAGCGGATTCAACCGCATGGTCGCGGGTCTGCGCGAGCGCGAACAGATCAGGGATCTGTTCGGCAGACACGTCGGCCATGATGTCGCCGAGGCGGCGCTGGAGGGTGAGCCGAACCTCGGCGGCGTGGAATGCGAAGCGGCCGTGCTGTTCATCGACATCATCGGCTCGACGAGCATGACCGCCACCCGCCCCGCCACCGAAATCGTCGCCATCCTGAACAGCTTCTTCGACATCGTGGTCGATGAGGTCGAGCGGTGCGGCGGCCTGCTCAACAAGTTCGAGGGCGATGCCGCGCTCGCCATTTTCGGCACACCGGCACCACTGGCGGACGCACCCGGCGCGGCGCTGTGCTGCGCCCGTGCGATCCGAAACCGCCTGACCGCGCGGTCGCACGACTTCACCGCCGCCATCGGCGTGGCCGCGGGCCGCGTCGTCGCGGGCAATGTCGGCGCGCACCAGCGCTACGAATTCACTGTCATCGGCGACGCGGTCAATGAGGCCGCCCGCCTCTGCGAACTCGCGAAGAACGATCCGCAGCGCCTGCTCACTTCGGCAACCACCATCGCCACCGCCGATCCGGCCGAAGCGCGACATTGGCAACTCGGCGAGTCCGTCATGCTGCGCGGCCGCGTCACATCGACCCGATTGGGACGGCCGGAGCCGGATCAGCTCGTCGGTACTGCATAACCGGATCCGCACTTGTTATCCGATACTGGACACACGCATGGAACCGGACAGCTGTTCCGAACCGGACAGCAATACCGGATACCGGTGTAGCCGCTGGTCAGCACTATTGTTCAGGAAGCGAGTCGACACCTTGCCGTACTTGCGTCGAGCCAGAAATTCAGACCAGTCGGCTTGCTATATGCCTTCGCCCCCGCTCCCGAATACGGAATAGGGGCGAAATCTCCACCACGGCGCACGAGACGTCCGGAGCCGGAAAGCGATCACCGCAACGACCAGGTTCATCGCGGCCATACCAATCGCGGCGATATCGACGCCCGCGAACAAAGGCCCGTGCACCGATTCAGTTGCCCCGAACTCACGAGCCGTGCGCAGCCGGAACGCGACCACCGCCGCGATCAACACCACCACAGCCATACCGATCGCAGCGACAAGGACCGCAAACGAAGGCCGGTGCACCGATTCAGTCGACCCGAACTACTCACGAGCCGTGCGCAGCCGGAACGCAACCACCGCCGCGATCAACACCACCACCGCCATACCGATCGCAGCGACAAGAACCGCGAACGAAGGCCGGTGCACCGATTCAGTCGACCCGAACTACTCACGAGCCGTGCGCAGCCGGAACGCGACCACCGCCGCGATCAACAGCACCACGGCCATGCCGATCGCAGCGACGTGGACACCCGAGACGAAGGCCTCGCGTGCCGAGGCCAGGAATCCATCCGTCACCGATTCTGGTAGCTGACGAGCGAATTCCATGGCGCCGCCGAGGGATTCCGAGGCCGCGCCGATCTGGTCGCTCGGTATCTGGGACACATCGAGTCCGCCGCGGAACACCGCCATTGTCACGCTGCCGAGCACCGCGACACCGAGCGCGATCCCGGTCTCGTAGGCGGTCTCCGATACCGCGGCGGCCGCACCGGCCCGCTCCACCGGAGCCGAGCTGACGACCAGATCCGACGAAACCGTCAGCGCCACACCGACACCCGCACCGATGCACAGAAACCCGAGGACGAACGGCACCGTACTGGTCGCCGACTCCGGGCTCAGCCACAGCAACAGCACCGAACCGATCGCGGCGAGCACCAGCGCACCGCCGAGCACCGCGCCGGGACGCAGCACCCGAACCAACCACGCCGCGGCCAGTGAGGTGAACACGCTGGCCGCGAGTCCGGGCAGCAGGAGCAGTCCGGCCCGCATGGGTGAATGGCCCAGTACCAATTGCAGGTACTGCGAACCGGAGAAGAGCACACCGGCCAGTGCGAATACCGCCAGCAGGTTGGTGAGGACCGCGGTGCGGAACCCGGGCAGTGCGAACAGCTTCAGATCGATCATCGGATGTGCGAGACCGCGCTGCCTGCGCACGAACAGCACACCGGCGAGCACACCGCCCGCACCGATCACCAATAGCCGCACACTGATTCCGTGCGCCGCGGCTTCCTTGACCGCGTACACCACCGGCACCAGCGCCAGCATGGACAGCGCCGCGCTCGGCAGATCGAAGCGGCCCGGCCGCGGGTCGCGGGATTCCGGAACGAGCGCCGGACCGACCGCGAGCAGCACCAGCATGACCGGCAGGTTCACCAGAAATACCGAACCCCACCAGTAGTGCTCGAGCAGCCAGCCGCCGAGCAGCGGACCCGCCGCCGCGCCACCACCGGCCATCGCGGCCCAGACCGAAATGGCGACGGTGCGCTGCCGCGGATCCAGGAACATCGACCGGATCAGACCCAGTGTCGCGGGCATCAGGGTCGCACCCGCCACACCTTGCAGCACGCGCGCGGCGATGAGCATTTCCGGATTCACCGACCAGGCGGCCAGCGCAGAGGCGAGTCCGAATCCGACGGCGCCGAGCAGCAGCAGCCTGCGCCGTCCGATCCGGTCGCCCAGATTGCCCATGACGACCAGCAGTCCGGCCAGGACGAAGGAGTACACGTCGATGATCCACAGCAGCTGCGGTGTGGTCGGCGCCAACTCCGCGCTGATGGCGGGCACCGCGAGGTCGAGCACGGTCGCGTCGACGGCGAGCAGCAGCAGAGCGAGCGCGAGGACGACCAGGCCCGCCCAATCACGCACGGTGGCGCGCGGCGGGACGAGCCCGGCATCGGTGTCCTTCTCGATCTGTGTGGTCATCGCCTTCTCGATTTCCGTCGCAGGAGCTTCTTACCGTCCAGACGGTACAGTAGATCGACCTTACCGTCCAGCCGGTATAGTCACGGACGTGACGACAACCACTCGCGACCGGATCCTGGACGCGCTCGAAAACCTGCTGCTGGACAAGGGGATGTCCCAGGTGACCCTGGAGAATGTCGCCGCGTCCGCCGGGGTCTCCAAGGGCGGGCTGCTGTACCACTTCAAGAGCAAGGACGCCCTGCTCGCGGGCCTGGTCCGCCGACTGAGCCAACGCGCGGAACACCAACTCGACGCCGCCGTCGCCAAGGGCACACCGGTCGCCGAGTGGTATCTGCAGACCCCGAATCCGGGCAATGCCGCGGACGCGCTGGAACTGGCGCTCTTCCGATCGATGGTGGCGGCCATGCGCACCATCGATGCCAAATCCGGGCCGGAGACCGATGAGGTGCAGCAGGCGCTGTCCGACATGATGGACAGCTGGTCGGAGGGGCTGGACAAGGACATCGACGATCCGGTGCGGGCCGACATCATCCGGTTGGTCGGCGACGGCGTCTACTTGCGGGCTCTGCTCGGCCTGCCGCAGGTCGCCCCGCCGCGCTATCGGAAAGTTGTGGACCGATTGCTCGAGCGTTGACCCGACGCATGATCGGTATGTTGCGGCCCCGCCTGGCAGGGCTCCGACGGCTAGACTCGGCCGCGTGTTACCAGCCGCCGAGTCGGCCGGTGCCGTCGGGGCGGGGAACGATCCGGTGCCAGGGTCCCCTGGAACGACGGTGCCGATCCGCCCATTGAGCTTCCGCGAACTCCTCGACGAGCCGTTCGCACTGATCCAGGCGAATATCGTCGTGCTGGCCTGCACCACCGCCAGCGGGCTGGTCCTCGCCGAACTCGTGATCGTCGGAATCACCGGGGGGATTTCCCACCTGACCGAGGGCTCCGACGTGGGCACCGCGTGGGCGGCGATCCTGGCCACGGCGGCATGTGCCTGGTTACTGCGGTTCCTGCTGCGCGGCATGACGGTCGCCGTCGGACTGGCGACGGTCGCCAGGTCCCCGATCGGCTGGCGCACCGCGCTCGGCCGGGTGGGCGCGGTCGCGGGTCCGCTGCTGGCCTTCCAGGTGATGTACACCCTGGTTGGCTCGGGTGTGCTGGTCGGCGGCAGCATTCTGATCATCACCTATCCGCTCGCGCTGATCTGGCTCGGCTATCTGCGGGCCGGACGTTTCGTCGCGGTGCCGGTCATCTTCGTCGAACGGACCACCCACGCCGGGGCGGTCGCACGCTCGAAACTGCTGGTCGAGGGTGCGCAGTCATCGATTACGGGGCTGTGGCTCTCCTGGCGCGCGCTGCTGGTCCTGATTGCCGTGCCGCTGTTGGGCATTCCGTGGTATCTCGCAGATTTCACCGGCACCCATCGCTGGCAGGTCATCGTGCTGGTCACCTCGGCGGCGCTGTTGATCATCGCCTTCGGTGAGGTCGTCGAGTCGGCGATGCGGGTGGTCTCGTATGTGGATCGCCGGTGCCGTCGCGAGGGACTGGATATTCGGGTTCCCGGGACGGAAAAGCGATGAACGAAACATCGCGCGGCGATTCCGTGCGCGGTGGCGGCCGGGCGCCGGACCTCACCGAACGCACGGCACCGCCACCGCCACGACTCGGGCCCGCCGACGACCACCGCGACGCCGCCGAGAACGCCGCACTGCACCGCGATTTCGACACCGCGCTGCGCGAACGTTTCCGTGCGGTGCTGCGTGGGCTCGAACAGCGCGGCATGCTCGAGGTGCGCCGCTCGCGGACCGCACGGGAAACCGCGGACGATGCGACAACCGCGCTGTCGCTCGAGGCCGCGAGCGAATTACATCCGGCCGCACACAGTTTCGACGAGGTCGTCTATGGCGGTCGCCGCGCGACCGAGGACGAATACCGCCGACTCGAATACGCCGACCGCTACTCTCGCAGCGCACCACCGCCGGCCCCGGAACCCGCCGAGGCGACGATCCTTGAAAAGGCCAAGACCCGCCGACAACTTCCGCCGCTGCCCGATCTGCTGCGCAATCCGAAATTCTGGGCCGCGCTGCTCGCCGCCGTCGCGCTTGTCGTGCTGCTGTACGCCGTGTTGAATTCGTGCGCCGCACCCGCCCCACACAAGCCGACGCCGCCGGATCTGCCGCCGCCCAAACATCCCGACCACTACCCGGACGATAACCGCGACGATTCGGGCTTCGGCGCTGGCAAGGACTCCATATTCGGAAGACTGCCCGCACCGCTGGCCTTCGGCGGACTCCAATTCCTCATCGCCGCAGCGCTCGTGGTGTGGTGGCGGGCCCGTCGCCGCGGCGCGCTGGTCGGTGAACCGCGGCCGGTCGAGGTGGCGGCGAATGAACTGCTCGGCGGCCAGGCCGCGCTGTATCGCCGGTCGAAGGACCATGAACACGTCGCCGCCCGGCTGCGTGCCGCGACGCTGCGCCGCATTCGTCCGATGCTCGGCGTCGGCACCGATGTCACACCGGATCGACTGATCGCGACCATCGCCGCGCGCACCGGATCCGATCCGGCCATGGTCGGCGCCGCACTGTACGGACCGGTGCCCGATGCGCGCACCCTGCAACTCGTTGCCACACAACTCGAATGGATAGAGGCGGAGGTCGGATGACCAGCACGGACACCAACCACATCCCCACCGCCGAGGAGGCGGGCACCGCATTCTCCGCGCTGCGTGCCGAAATCGGTAAAGCGGTGATCGGCAACGACAACGCGATCATGTACCTGGTGCTCGCACTGCTCTGTCGCGGCCATGTGCTGCTGGAAGGCGTACCGGGCGTGGCGAAGACGCTGCTGGTGCGGGCACTGGCGACGGCCCTCGATCTGGAACACGCCAGGGTCCAGTTCACCCCCGACCTGATGCCGGGTGATGTGACCGGTTCGCAGATATACGATCCGCATACCACCGAATTCACCTTCCGGCAGGGTCCGGTCTTCACCAATCTGCTGCTCGCCGACGAGATCAACCGCACGCCGCCGAAAACCCAATCGGCGCTGCTGGAATCCATGGAGGAGCGTCAGGTTTCGGTGGACGGCAAGCCGCGGCCACTGCCGGATCCATTCGTGGTGGTGGCCACCCAGAACCCGATCGAACAGGAGGGCACCTACCCGCTGCCGGAGGCGCAGCTGGACCGCTTCCTGTTCAAGGTCGATATCCAATTGCCCGGTCGCGATGACGAATTCCGCATTCTGCAGCGGCATGCGGGTGGTTTCGATCCGCGTGATCTGGCCGCCGCCGGTCTGCGCCCGGTGGCGGGGCCGTCGCATATCGCCGCGGCGCGTGCGGCGATCACCCGGGTCACCATCAGCCCCGAGGTGCTCGCCTACACCGTGGATATCTGCCGGGCCACCCGTAACTCCCCCGCGGTACAGCACGGCGCGTCCACCCGAGGGGCGACCGCGTTGATGGCGGCCGCGCGCGCCTTCGCCTGGCTGAACGGTCGCGGCTATGTCACCCCGGATGATGTGAAATCGGTTGCGGTGGCGGTTCTTCGGCACCGCCTGCACTTGCGGCCCGAGGCGGAATTGGACGGTGTGACGACCCAAGGTGTCATGTCGTCGCTGCTGCTGTCGGTTCCGGTTCCGGTGTAGCTCGTGGTCGTCACCGGTCGGCTCGCCGCGACGGCGGCGGTGCTCGCACTGTTCGTCGGCTTCGTCATGCCATCCTGGCTCGGCGTTGTCCTCATGACGAGTCTGCTTGCCGCCCTGGTCCTTTTCGATCTGGGCACGGTGGCCAGAGCGCGTGACCTCACGCTGACCAGGGAGCCGCTGACGGTGATCCGGCTCGGCCGCACCGCCGAGGTGGAACTCGCCGTGGTGAACAACGGCACCCGCACCGTGCGCGGGCGGCTGTGGGACGACTGGCCGGGCAGCGCCCGCGCCGAAGCCCGCGCGCACCGACTGGATCTGGCGCCGAATACCCGCCTGCGCGTGCACACCACGCTGACGCCGACCTACCGCGGTGATCGGGTGGCCGGTCCGGTGACGGTGCGGCTGTTCGGCCTGCTGGGTATGGCCGGATGGCAGAGTCGCCACACCGTCCCCGCTCGGGTGCGCGCGCTGCCCGAATTCCGCAGTGAACGCCTGCTGCGCTCGAAAGTGAAGCGGCTGCAACATCTCGAGGGCCGCAATGTCGCGAATCTGCGGGGCCAGGGCACCGAATTCGATTCGTTCCGTGAGTATGTCGCCGGTGATGACGTCCGGGCCATCGACTGGCGCGCCACCGCCCGCGCCACCGACGTGTTGGTGCGCACCTGGCGTCCGGAGCGCAACCGGCACATGTTGATGGTGCTCGACACCGGTCGTATCAGTGCGGGCCGCGTCGGGGCGGGTACCCGCCTGGACGCGAGCATCGAGGCGGCCCTGCTACTGGGCGGACTCGCGGCCGCCGCTGGCGATTCGGTGGATCTGCTCGCCTTCGACCGCCGCGCCCGTGCCGAGGTGCGCGGTGTCGGCGGTCGCCGCCTGCAACTGAAACTCATGCACGCCATGGCGGGTGTGACCCCTGCCCTCGTCGACACCGATAGCGCCGGCCTGGTCCGTGCGGCCATTCAGCGCACCCGCCGGCGCAGCCTGGTGGTCTGGTTCACCAGTCTCGACGGGGCCGCGGTGGAAGAGAATCTGCTCCCGGTCCTGCCGACCCTGGCCCAACGCCACCGCGTCCTGATCGTCTCGGTCACCGACCCCGATGTCGCCGCGGCCGCCGCCAACCGCGCCACCCTCACCGATCTCTACTCCGCGGCCGCCGCCGAATCCCTGCTCGCCGAACGCGCCCTCGTCCAGGAATCCCTGCGCCGCATGGGCATAGCCGTCGTCGCGGCATCCCCGGAACGCCTGCCCGAGGCCCTGGCCGACGAATACCTCGAACTCAAGCAGTCCGGCACTATGTGACCCCGTCATCGTCGGGTGGTTGCCGCGATGCCTTGGCCTCGATTGTCGATTCTGGGCCAGGGCATCATACGAATCCGGATCGCTATCTCGCGCTCTGGTCCACACCTTCGCCAGCAGCACAATGGCCACGAACCCGGCCCATGCGAAGGCCATCACGATCAGCATCACCACGAGCCACGGTGCGGTGCCGAACAAGGAAGCCACGAACTACGCTCCTGGACCGCCAGCGAGTCGACATCCCCCCAGCGCGGCGGTCCTGCGCCGATATCGGCCCAACTCGGGTCACGGCCGAATGCCCCTGTCGCAGTGGTGAACTCGACGATGCCTAGCTCGCGCGGTCGATCGGCATCGGGCGCGGTCCCGCCATCACCATCGGGGTGATGATCGGGGCGAGGGTGCGGCGCTGGCGTTCGGCGATGACCGCGCCCAGGATCTGGACCGGCGGATAGCCGGTGGGTACCGGAATCTGCAGGCGGTCGCAGACCGCGACGAGCAGGGTATGGCCGAGGTTCGCCTGTGCGGCGGGGGTGAGGGTGTTGACGCGAGACAGGTACTGACGCACCGCGAGTGCGAGATCTTCCTGGATACCGGACAGGTCCAGCTGACCGGACCAGGCGACGAGCCAGGGCGGCGCGACGGCCAGCAGCGGGAAGGGCACGCGGCGCTGGCTGTGTACGACAACGGTGTCCGCGAGCACATCGCCGACCCGGCGCGCATTCGGTGAGCACATCGAGGTGACCACCCCGACCGCACCGAACGCGCCCAACATCCAGAAGTCGACGATCACGCCGGCCAGACCACGGGTCAGGGCATGGCGGAAATCGATCGGCCCGCCGTCGCCGCGCACCACCCGCAGTCCGAGCGCCAGCTTCCCGATGGTCCGTCCGCGCATGAGGGTTTCGCAGATCACCGGATAGCCGACCAGCGTCGCGACGATCGTGGTGATCATCGCCGCACTGAACCACGCGGTGTCGGCGCTGGTGAAGGCGAGTACCAGGCCGAGACCGAACAACAGCATGCTGCCCAGCACGATCTGCACCAGCACGTCCAGGAGGAACGCGGTGGCCCTGGTCGGGATCCGCGCGATCGGCAGCTCGAGTGCGACCGCTTCGCCGGTGGTGAATTCAGCCATGTCGATAGCATTCTTCCGACCGGCGGTATGGGAGGCAACCAATGGACGTGGACGCGTACAGCTACGCACAGCGGGGGGCGTGGGATCGCCTGGACTACCTGGCCGGGCGCCGCAAGCTGACCGGTGCCGAGGCCGACGAGCTGGTCGCGCTGTACCGGCGCACCTCACAGCAGCTGGCGCGCCTGCAATCGCACTCTCCGGATCCCGAACTCATCGCCGGACTCAGTGCACTGCTGACCAAGGCGCGCGGCCGGGTGCTCGGCACCAAGGCCGATGCCCGGCGCGAGGTCGGCCGGTTCTTCACGCACCGGTTTCCCGCGACGCTGTACCGGTCGTGGCCGTGGTGGGTGGCGGTGGCCGCGATCTTCATCATGGTGTCCACCGTTTTGGCCGTCTGGATATCCGGATCCGGGACGGCGCGGCGTGTGTTCGGCGTCACCGATAACAACGACTGGCTCACCGCACCCGGCGGGGAGTTCGAGACCTACTACTCCGAACATCCGCACGCCGCGTTCGCCGCGCAGGTCTGGACCAACAATGCGTGGGTGACGGCCATCGTGCTGTTCACCGGCGTGCTGATCCTGCCGGCGGTGTATCTGCTGTTCGGGAACGCGCTGAATACGGCGGTGACCGGCGGCCTGATGGCCGATGCCGGTCGGCTCGACTCGTTCTTCGGGTTCATCCTGCCGCACGGCACGCTGGAACTGACCGCGATCTTCGTGGCGGGCGGTGTCGGACTGAAACTGGGCTGGACGCTGATCGATCCGGGTCGGTCGAGTCGGTTGGAAGCGGTGGCGCGCCAGGGCCGGGCGACCGCGACGGTGGCACTGGGTCTGGTTGCGGTGCTGCTGGTCTGCGGTCTGCTCGAGGGTTTCGTGACGCCGAGTTCGCTACCCGTGCCGATGAAGGTCGGCATCGGATTCCTCGCGGAGGCACTGTTTTTGGGCTACGTCTTCGTGGTCGGTCGCCGGGCCGCGCTCGAACAGGACATCCGGGCCGCGGCCGAATTGGGGCTGCCCGGTGCAGATGTCGCGGGGCGCTGGCAGACAACGCCGAGCACACGATGAGTGGAATGGGTCCGGGCAATCGGTAGCAACGCTTTGTTGCGGATGAGTTTCGAAGTCCCCCAATTGAGTTCCGCTGGCCGCAGCGAGTCCAGCTCAGCTGCGGCCAGCGTTACCGTCAACTCTACACAATCGTTATCCCGATGCAACCCTCCCCGCCGAGGTCAAGCGTATAAAGCAGCACCCCAGCAAACCCATGTGGGCACATGGTTTTTCATACATCCAGCAAACTTATGGCAGTGATCCGGATCACCCATACCGGGCCTCGCGTAGAGCGTTCGGGACGACATACCAGATCACGATAAGGAAACCTACGGTTAGCGACAAACATTCTTCGAACGATTAGCTGGATAGCAAACATAGACCACCCAATGTTCAGTGAACACGGCCGCGACCTGCTGATTCTTTGGTCGATAATTGAGTTAGCTGACCATTGGATGAACTAAAAGCGACTTCAGGTTTGTTTACCGGGTAATTAACGTGATCAACACCTGGTCGCAACGCTTCAAGATGGACTTACATCCGGTCAAGATCATGATTAACCAGCTGCGGTGATGTGGTTGCTCGACCACCGGATCGAGCCGCGGTCAGCACCTCGACCGCAACCAAATTGGGTTCTGTGATGTCCGCCACCCTAGCCGTCGTACCTTGCCGAATCGGACGAAAACGACGTTGCGGCAGGCGATCACCCACGCATGCAGCGGCCCCGCATTTCCCATGCGGGGCCGCCTCGCGCACCGAACTCAGGCTTCGGCCAAGCCGATCCGGTGGTGCACCAATCGCAATGGCTTCGGCGCGTACCAGGCCGCCCGGCCGAGCAGTCGCATCGCCACCGGGACCAGCACGCCGCGCACCAGCGTCGCATCGATCAGAATCGCCAAACCCGCACCGAGCCCGAAGAATTGGATGAACCGGACATCGCTGCTGGTGAAGGCGAGGAAGCTGATCGAAATCAGCGCCGCGGCGGTGGTCACCAGGCGTCCGGTCCGGGCCAGCCCCTCGATGACCGCTTCCTTTGTGGACGCCCCGCGATCGTGCAATTCCTTGATCCGGCTGATCACGAAGACCTCGTAGTCCATCGACAGGCCGAAGGTGATGCAGAACAACAGCAGCAGCATCGAGACATCCAGCGGCGCCGGGGTGAAACCGATCACTCCGGACAGGTGGCCCTGCTGGAAGATGAACACCATCAGCCCGAGCGTGGCGGCCAGGCTCAGCACATTCGACAGCAGCGCACGCAGCGGCTGCACGACGCTGCCGGTGAACAGGAACAACAGCGCGAAGGTGGTCACCACGATCCACCCGATCGCGATCGGCAGTTTCGCGCCGATCGAGGCCAGGCTGTCGCGCAGTTCGGCAACCTGACCGCCGACCAAGGCGCTCGCACCGCCCGGGCCGGGCACTGCGCGCACCCGATCGACCAGATCCCGGGCGGCCGAGGAGTTGCGGTCCAGATCGGTGAGCACCGTCAGCCGCTGCGCATCCGGGCGGGCGAATCGGGCATCGGCGGGTGTGCTGACCGCCAGCTCACCGCGCACGAAAGTGCCTGCGCTCGAATCGACCTGGGTGACGTGCTCGACCCGCGACAGTCCGCGCGCGTAGTCGGCGAGCGGGCCAGCGGCGACGCCGGTCTCGGTGATGACCGACAGCGCGTTGACATCGCCGCCGCCGAAGTCCGCACGCATCGCGTCACCGACCTGACGCACCTCGGTGCTCGTCGGCAGTACCCGGTCGTCGGGCGTGCCGAACTGCACATTCAGCAGCGGTGCGGCCGCGAGCAGCAGCACCGCCACCACCGGCACACCGGCCAGCAGCGGCCTGCGCATCGCGAATCCCGCGACGCCGGCCCAGAACGGGGTGGCGTCACCGCGGATCCCGCGGACACCGGGCACCCGCCACGCGTCGGTCCGCACACCGAGCACGGTGAGCAGTGCGGGCAATACCACCACCGCCGCCGTGGCCGCGATGGCGACAACACCGATGCCGCCGTAGGCGAACGAGCGCAGGAAGTACTGCGGGAAGATCACCAGCGCCGACAGCGCGGCGACGACCGTGGCCGCGCTGAAGACGATGGTCCGTCCGGCCGTGGATACCGCCGAGATCACCGCATCAGCCGGTTCGGCCCCGGCCGCACGGCGCTCGCGGAATCGGCTCACCATCAGCAGCCCGTAGTCCACCGCGAGCCCGAGCCCGAGCCCGGTGGTCAGATTCACCGCATAGATCGACACATCGGTGATGGAACCGAGAATCGAGAGTTCGGTGAAGGTGCCGAGAATGGCGATTCCGCCCACGACCTGGGTGAGCAACGCCGCGACCACATTGCCGAAGGCCAGCACCAGCAGCCCCAGAATCAATGGCACCGCAACGGCTTCCGCGAGGCCGAGATCCTTGCCGATCTGGTGGGTGATCGAGTGGAAGATCGCGGTGCCGCCGCCGACCTTGATCTGCGCGATGGGACCATCAGCGCGGTAGGCGTCGACGATCGCGGCGGCGGACTTCTCCTTATCGGTGGCGCTCTTATCGGCATTGCCCGCCAGCACCACGGCGGCGGTGCCATCCGATGAGCGCATGGCCGGGGATCCGGTATCCCAGTACGAGACGACATTGATGAGCCGCTGATCGGCCGCGAGCCGCCCGGCCAGCTCACGGCCAACGGTGACGACCGCATCGCCGTCGACCGTCCCCTGCTTCGCCTGGACCAGGAAAACGTAGTCGGTGTCGGCACCGAACTTATCGGTCAATCGCGTTACCGCGGCACTGGACTGGGAATTGGGATCCTCCTGGCCACCGGGCTGCATCTTGCTGAAGGCGGTCGCGCCGACCACACCGCCCGCGACGAGGGCGAGCGCGCCGACGACCAGAATCCAGCGCGCGTGGTCGACGACGAATCTGCCGAGTCTTTCGAACATATCGAGTCTCCGATCGTGCATGTTGGCATGCGTAAACTTTATGGGTGTTAACTTGCCACGAGATGTGTACACATGTCAACATCGATGCGATGACAGATTCGGAAGTAGCGACGAAGCGCTCCGCCCGTACCGGCCCTTACCACCACGGCGACCTGCGCAATGCCCTCGTGCTCGCCGCCGCCGAACTCGCGGAAACCGGCGGACCCGAGGCGGTGACCGTGCGCGCCGCCGCCCGCCACGTCGGCGTCACCCCGACCGCGGCCTATCGACACTTCACCAATCACGAGGAATTGCTCAATGCGGCGCAGGAACAGGCTCAGCGGACCCTGTTCGGCGCAATGGCCGAGACGATGGCCGGTCTCGGGCCGCAAGCGCATCCGATCACCCGACTGGGAGCGGTCGGTCGGGGCTACATCACCTTCGCATTGCGCGAGCCGGGCCTGTTCCGCACCGCCTTCTGCGCCGACCAGCAGAGACCGTCGCCGGCCTTCGAACTGCTCGCCAGCGTCCTCGACGAACTCGTCGCCGTCGGATTCCTCGATTCCGCCGACCGGCCGGACGCCGAATACGCCGCCTGGTCATCGGTGCACGGCATGGCCTCCCTCATTATCGATGGCGTACTCGACGACCTCGACGACGCGGGCAAGGACCAGGCGATACAGCGCATGCTCGCGGTCATCGAGCGGGGTTTGGCCACCGGCCCGAAGGCCGGTGACCGGCGTGTCAGCTGATGCGCAGGATTCCCGTGACCGTGCCCTGCAGAATCTTGCGGTCGTGGGTGATCAACGGTGAGGTCTGCAGCGGGTCGTCGACGATCGTGCCGGCCAGCGGCCGGTTCGACAGCACCGCGCCGGTATCCGGATTCACGACGGTGAAGGCGTAGCCGTCGAGCGGGGTGGTGATGTGGAGACCGACGCGCGTCACGGTGTAGAGCAAGCCGTCGGCGGTGGACAGATGTGGGACGGCCGCGCTGCGAACGGTGTTGTCCCACACCGTGGTGCAGCCGCTGTCGTCGACATCGACCCTGGTCATCCCCCCGACGAACGGTGCAGAGGCCGGAACGGCCGGACCCGCGCCCTCGGGGACGGCCGGGTACGGATAGCCGTAGGTGCTCGCGACGAACACGGAGCGCCCGATACCGACAGGCGAATTCTCGCTGCCCGCGCCGCCCCGGGTGAGCACCGGTTGCGAGCACACCAATTGCCCACTGCCGGAACGGAAGACCAAGGCGTGGACCTGTCCGTCGGCATTGTCGACGATGGTCAGATAGTCCGCGCCGGAATTCGGCCCGAAGTAGGTCGGCGTGGAGCCGGTGCCCCAGCTGAGCTGTCCCGGTTTGCGCGCCGACCCGCGATCGTAGGCGGCCCGCCACAGGATCTCCGGCCCTCCGGCCGCATCCGCATGCAGCTCGTAGAGCGCGTGCGTGGTGGCGACCGCGACCCGGCCACTCGGCGCCGATGAAATGCTGTTGGCCACCGACTCACCCGCGGGCAGTGCGATGGTGGCCGCCGCGCCCGCGGGCGTCACCAGCCCGACGACACTCTTGCCGGTGGCGAACCAGACATTGCCGGACCAGTCCGGCACCAATCCGGTCACGTTGTCGCCCTCCGGAATCACCGAGCCGAGATCGGTGGACGAGGCGATCGACAACCGCCACTTGCCCGCCGCGTCGCGCGCGTGGCCGACGCGCAGCAGGGTGCGGTTGCCGTCCACGATGACCAGGCGGTCGGCATTGTCGAGGTAGGCGTAGACGCCGCCGAGCAGGCTGCCCTTGGCGATCTCCAGCGAGGCCAGTGGCGTGCCGACCGGACCGCCGAAGGACGGATCGAGCAGATGGATGGTCGGGGTCTGGCCGATGACGGGTGTGCACAGTGCGACAACCAGGTTGTCCGAACCCTGCAGCAGCGTCGGACATGCCGATGCCAATGGGTATCCGGCCACCGAAATCCCGCCCGTACCGGGCCCGGCCAAGGGCGTCGCATCCGAGGATCCGGCATCACCGTGCATGGTCGCGGTCCCGAGTGGGCCGAGATACGGATTGGGCGGCGCCAGCGGACCCCAGGATCCCGCCGCGTCGGCCGTGCCTGTCGGCGCGAGTGCCAGAACTGCGGCGGCGAGAAGCCCCAAAAACGAGTTACCCAGGTTCATCAATCAGCGGTCCATTCGGTCTGTCTTGCCATGTCCGATGCGCCGATGCCGGTCGATACGATGACCGGCATGAGTATTCGGGACCGGGTCCTGTCCACGATCGCGGGTCAACTCGGCAACCCACACGGGACGCTCGGCAAGGGCTTCGCCTTTATTCTCAATCGCGGTAACCATCGCGCCATCGCGGGTGCGGTCGCGGCGGCCGGAGTCGCCTCCGGTGCGACGGTCGCCGATATCGGATTCGGCGGCGGCGCAGGTCTTTCCATGTTGCTCGAGCGCGTCGGCGCCAATGGCACGGTGCACGGTTGCGAGATATCCCCGGACATGCTGGCCCGGGCGCGGACCAAGTTCGCGAGCGAAATCGATTCGGGCCGAATGCGACTCGCGGACGGACCGATGACCGCACTGCCGCTGGCCGATAACGCACTCGATGCCGCCATCACCGTCAACACCATCTACTTCGTGCCGGACCTGGATGCCGCCTGTCAGGAACTCGTGCGCGTCATCGGTCCCGGCGGCTGCCTCGTCGTCGGCATCGGCGATCCGGACGCGATGGCGAAAATGCCGTTCACCGCATACGGTTTCACGCTGCGGCCGGTGGCCGAGGTGATCGCCGCACTGGAACGCGCTGGCTGCACCGTCGACCATCAGCGGCTGGCCCATCCGCCGATTCCGCATCACCTGCTCGTCGCTCGACCCGCCTGACCACCGCACGGCCCGACTACATCAGAGCGCCGCCGTCGATGCGGATCTCGGTACCGGTCATGTACCGGCCGTCATCGGAGGCGACCATCGCGACCACACCCGCGATATCTTCCGGATTGCCCAGCGCACCGCCGTTGAGCCAGCCGGTCAACCGGGAGAACAACGTCGGATCGAAGCCCTCCGGCTGATCGAGAATCGATTTGGTGGTGATCCCACTGGTGATGCCCGCCGGCACGATATTCACCGCGCGCAGGCCCTGCTTGGCGTATTCCAGCGCGATGGCGTGGGTGAAGGCGTTGACCCCGCCCTTCGAGGCCGCATAGGCCGCAAGATAGGGGGCGGCGCTCAGGGCCGCGGTCGAGGACAGGTTCACCACGACGCCGTGTCCGGACTCCAACAGCGCGGGCAGCGCACTCTGGGTCATCAGGAAGGTGCCGGTGAGGTTGACCGTGATCACCTGGTTCCACGCTTCGAGCGGCATATCCTCGGTGCGCGCCGGACGCAGGATGCCCGCCGCGTTGACCAGCACATCCAGGCCGCCGAGGAATTCGACCGCCTCGCCCGTGGCGGCGCGCACCGATTCGATATCGGCGATATTCACCTCGACGGTCCGCAGCCGATCGGCCGCGTCACCCGCCTTCGCCGCGGTGGTCTCCAGCCCCGCCGCATCGATATCGGCGGCGACCAATGTCGCCCCCTCGTCGAGTAGCCGCAGGGCGATGCCCTGCCCGATGCCCGATCCCGCTCCGGTGACCAATACCCGGCGACCCTCATATCTGCGCATGCCAAAAATTAGAACAGGTTCTCGTTGGGAGTCAACAGGTTCGCCGAGTCATCGGGACGGCCACCCCATGGTGACGCCGCTCGAGCCGCGATCAGGACGTGGCGTTTTCCCTGACCGTCTCGAGGTATTCGGCGATGGCGTCGCGGTTGCGGGACAGGCAGCGGATGCGCTCGGACATGCGATCACGCTCGCGTTCCAGGGTGGCCAGCATTTCCGGAGTCGCGTCCGGGAAGTAGATGGTGCGGGGCTTGTCCAGGCAGGGCAGGATCTGTTTGATGATGCGGGTCGGCAGGCCGGCGTCGAGCAGGCCGCGGATCTGCAGCACCCGGTCGACGAATCGGTCGTCATAGGTGCGATAGCCGTTGGCGCAGCGGTCGGCGACGATCAGGCCCTGTTCCTCGTAGTAACGCAGCAGCCGCCGCGAGGTGCCGGTGCGCTTCGACAGCTCTCCGATTCGCATGGGTTCCACCTCGCAGTTGACCTTCACATGTATGTGAGGGTTCCAGCATAGGCGGCATGGACAGCGCACTCTTCGACTACAGCCCGATCGTCGACCGCACACCCATCCACTGGCCAGGCGCTGCCCGCGTCGCGTTCTACGTGGGGCTCAATATCGAGCATTATCAGGTCGACCGGCCCTCGACCAGCATCTTCCCCGGCACCTCGGCCCTCGCTCCGGATCCGCTGAACTACGGCTGGCGTGACTACGGTCCCCGGGTGGGCGTCTGGCGGGTGATACAGGCGCTGGACAAGTACGGCATCCGCGCCAGCGCCCTGCTCAACTCCGATGTCGCCCAACACAATCCGCAGATCATCGCGGCCGGGCGGGAACGGAACTGGACCTGGTTGGCGCACGGTAAGAACAACTCGATCTTCCAAGCCGATATGCCGATCGATGACGAGCGCGCCTACCTGACCGAGATCGTCGAAACCATCGAACGCGCGACCGGGCGCCGCCCCCGTGGCTGGATGGGCCCCGCACTTACCGAAACCTTCAACACGCCGGCGCTGCTCGCCGAACTCGGCCTCGACTACGTGCTGGACTGGACCAATGACGACCAGCCGTATCGGCTCAATGTTCCCGGCGTGCTGAGCGTTCCGTACTCGGTCGAACTCAATGACAACAGCCTGTTCCTCGGAACCGGTTTGCGCGGCCCGGATTTCGTCCAGATCGTCAAGGACCAACTGGAGCGGCTCTACGAGGAGTCCGCCGACAGCGGCCGCGTCATGGCCTTGGCCCTGCATCCCTTCGTCATCGGCCAGGCCTTCCGCATCAAATATCTGGAGCAGGCACTGGACTATGTAGCGAACCATCCGGGTGTATGGCTCACCACCAGTGATGAGATAGCCGAGCACTACGCAACGAACTCGACATCCTGACCCATCACCGAATCCCGCTGCCGCTACACCGATGAAACAGAAATCGAAACGGCCTGCGCGGCATCGGCACCCGTATCTTCGTCCACGTGATGTTCCGCCGCTGGCGGCAACGCGCCAGCGGCGGTATCGAGTTCGGAGTGAAGGACCGCCAGCCGAAGCATCTACACCGGCTCGCCGTTTCGCGGCTGAAAACTGGTGTGCACCAGTGCCGCGGTCAGGAACGCCGCGCCTGCCAACCCGGTCGGCGTCAGCCGTTCACCGAGTATCACCGCGGCCAATACCGTGCCGGTCAGCGGCTCGAGCAGGGCCAATACCGCGGCCGTGCCCGCACCGGCCTGGGAAAGCCCGCGCAAGTACAGGGTGTATGCCAACGCGGTGGGTAACCCGAGCGCAGCGATCAGGGCAATGCTGCGCGGAGTCGGAGCGAATGTGATCCCGATATTGCCGCGGCCGGTATCAGCAGCAGCGCACCGCCGGTGATGCCGAAACCCGTTGTGGTCATTACGTCGAGCCCGGGCACCGGTCGGGCACTGATCACCGTGATCGTCGCGAAGGCACAGGCGGATATCAATGCCATTGCCGCACCGGCGAATATCCCGCCCGCATCCGCGTGGTCCGGCGGCACGCCGACCAGCAGTATCAACCCGAACAGTGCGATCACGATGGTCGCGGCACGCCGACGATCCAGGACGCGCCTGCCGGTCACCTGTTCCAGCAGTGCGACGACCACCGGTGACATCCCGATGGTGATCAGGGTCGCCAGACTCACCGACGATGCCGCGACGGCACCGAAGAAACTCGCCTGGACGGTCGCGGCAAGCACCGCGATCACACCGATCCTTCGCCACGCCGCGATGTCTCGCGGCCAGGGCCGTCGGGTCACGGTGAGTACCGCGATCAGCAAGAGCCCGCCGACGGTGAGCCGACAGGTGGCGACGGCGACCGGCGAAAGGCCGGTCGCGCGATGAAGGAGGCTGCCGAGCAGCCCGCCGGTGCCCGCTAAGAGCCCGGCGCCGACAAGGCAGGCGAGCCCAGAGCGACCGGCAGTAGAGACAGATGTGGACATGAAGAGTTCGCGCTCCTGCGACAGAAGGGATTGAGGTCGCGGAAGCGAGGTGCACAACCAATGCCCGAGCGGCGCACTCACTTACGAGGCGGTACGCGCGGTCCTACACCCCGCTCAGGCGGCGGCCGGCGGGGTGATCGGTACGCATCGGTACATAGGCCGAATATTAAGGAGCGCGGAATGCGGCTGTCATCCGGTTTTCCGGGCGGCGGTGCGCACCGTCTCCGCACGGAGGCGAATCAGCGGGCCGCGGCGGGTGCGCGGTGTAGTTCCTTGCGGTCGTAGTAGCGGGTGACGATCGCGCCCAGCGACAGTCCGATGGCGAGTCCGAGCAGGGTCATCCAGCTCGCCCGGCTGAGTCCGGCGGCGCCGTCGGCATTGAAATACAGGATGGCGCGGATGCCGAGGTACACCTGGTGCATCGGTTCGAAATCGGCGAGCCGGGCAACGGATTTCGGCAGCGCTTCGACCGGAATGGTGCCTCCGGAGGAAGGCAGGCCGAGCACGATGAACAGGATGAGGTTGATCAGCATGCCAGCGGTGCCGAGCGCGGACACGATGGATAGTGCGGTCACGCCGACGGCGATGATCGCGAAGGTGCTGTAGAGGAACAGGATCAGCGGCCGGTCGATGGGCATCCCCAGCCAACGCGCGATGCCCATGAAGATGGCCGCGACCACCGGCGCGGTGCCGGTGATGATGCCCCACTTCAGCAGGAGAGTGTGCAGCCGGGAAATCGGTGTCGGTGGATAGTGCACGTACCAGGGGCCGAATTCGGTGGGCGCGAAGCCGAGCGAGGAATCGACCATGCCATTGATCACCATGGCGCCGGTGAACCCGGCCAGCAGCACCATCATGGTGTAGAAGAAAGCGGTGAGCCCGCCGCCGGTGCCCGCGGGCAGCGGATGGAACGGCGTGACGACCACATCGATCGGTTTGGCCAACATCAACCGGCTCAGGCCGACCAGTTCGGGTGCCTGCCCGCCCCCGGAGGATTGCAGTTGGGTCCGCACGGTGTCGGTCAGCTGTTTGCCGACCGTTTGATTGGCTCGAGCCAGTGCGCTCCCGGCGACGGTCTGCACGACCTGCGGTGAGAACGACCCGGTCCGTGGATTGGTGTACACGGTGATGATCGGCTGGCTGACGTCTCCGGGGACCACGCTGGCGGTCGCGAAGATCCCCAGCCGCTTGGTGAAATCGCTCGGAATCACGATCGCCCCGTACACATTCCCCGAATTCAATTCGTGCTGAGCCTCGTTGATACCGAGTACCCGCAGGTCGATCTTGTCGGTGGGAATCTGCTGTACGAGTGCGTCGCTGATCTGTTTGCCCACATTGGTCGGCTGCCCGCCGAGCACATCCCCGGAGTCCTGATCGACCAGGGCGATCGGGAAGCCGTGCAGATGCTTCGACGGGTCGACCACATAGGCCAGGTACATGGTGGCCAGCAGGGTCATGAGCAGCGAAACCACCACGGCGGGCACAAGCCACACCCGTACATGCGAACGCCGACCGGTCGTGTGATCGCCCTCTTCCGGGTTCGTCATGACAGCACCGTAATTGCTGGGCCATGACCGATGGGGGTGATTGCTCGAGTGTCGGACCGTCTCGGGGGCGTCCGGGCTCAGCGGCGCAGTGCCGTCTCGCGCCACATGTGCGACAACTTCTGAGGGTTACGCACGGCATAGAGTCCGGTGATGACGCCGTCGTCGATCCGCACGGCGATAACGGTGTCGATCTCGCCGTCCATCCGGACGATCAGCGCCGGATAGCCATTGACCTGTGCCCCCTGCAGCGATGCGGCAGCGGCGATGCGGCCGAGCACTTGGACCACGCTGTCGGCCCCTACGACCGGGGACAGCGCGGCCTGTTTGACTCCGCCGCCATCTCCCAGGAGAACGACATCGGGCGCGAGGATATCGAACAGGGTTTGCAGATCGCCGGTTTCGATCGCCCATTGGAATGCCTCGAGGGCGTTTCGGGTTTGGGCCGGGGATACGGGTCCGCGTGGGCGCCGGGCGGCGACGTGGGTGCGTGCGCGGTGGGCGATCTGGCGGACCGCGGCGGGGGTTTTGTCGACGGCTTCGGCGATTTCGTCGTAGGCGATGTCGAAGACCTCGCGGAGTACGAATACCGCGCGCTCGGTGGGGGTGAGTGTTTCCAGTACGAGCAGCATGGCCATGGAGACGCTGTCGGCCAGTTCGATGTCCTCGGCGACATCGGGCGCGGTGAGCAGCGGTGCGGGCAACCACGGGCCGATGTAGGACTCTCGGCGGCGGCCGAGGGTGCGCAGCCGGATCAGTGCTTGGCGGGTGGTGATCCGGACCAGGTAGGCCCGTTGGTCTCGCACCGTGGCGAGGTCGACGTTCACCCAGCGCAGCCAGGTCTCCTGCAGGGCGTCCTCGGCGTCGGCGGCCGAGCCGAGCATCTCGTAGGCGACGGTGAACAGCAGGTTGCGGTGGGCGAGGAAGGCCTCGGTGGCGGGGTCCGGGCGGTCGTCGCGCGACGTATCGGCCATGGGGGTCCTCTTCACTCTCGACTGTGTCCCCACCAGACACCGGTCGCCACCGTTCTGTGACGCCGAGATGTTGTGCCGCACGTCACATTTTCGCCGCGTCACAGGGCTCGGGGCGTCGGCATCTTGTGTGCGTTCAGTCATCCGAAGCAGGAGGCCACCCATCATGGAAGCCCGTATCAATCTGTCCGCAAACGAGATCGGCGCCAAGTTTTTCAAGCGGTTCGGTAATGCCAGCCTGGTAATCCTCCAGTCGACGCTGCCCAAGACCACCCAGGATCTGATGATGCTGCGCGTCAGTCAGATCAACGGCTGCGGATGGTGCAGCGACGTGCACAGCAAGGACCTCGCACACGCCGGGGAATCCGCGGTGCGCATCAACCTGGTCGCGGCCTGGCACGAGTCCAGCGTGTTCACCGAGGCCGAGCGGGCGGCGCTCGCGCTGGCCGAGGAGGGCACCCGCCTCGCCGACGCCCATCGCGGCGTCTCCGACGAGACCTGGGCCGACGTGCGCAAGCACTACGACGACGATCAGATCGCCGCAATGGTCGCACTGATCGCCCAGATCAATGCGGCCAACCGGCTCGGCGTGATCGTGCGCCAGCAGGGCGGCTCCTACGAGCCCGGCATGTTCGCCGACACCTCGAACTGATCGGCACGCGAAGCTCGGCCCGGATCATTCGATCCGGGCCGAGCTCGCAGGTCACATCGGTTCGTTGTCCTGGCTGCGGCAACTGTGACCGGACCGGCAGCCGGTCGGCCTGGCTCAGAGCTCCGCTAACTGCGGTTCGTGATCGAAATCGATGCGATTGCGGGTCGGATCCGCCGGGTCGTAGAGCACGCGGACGCGCCCGCGCGAGCGCACGAGTTCACTCGGATCCGCGCGCAACATATCGCTGTCCGCGTGCATGGTGCGCCGCGATATCGGGTCGACCCAGGTGGCCCGCAGAACGAAAACCAACGGCCGGTGGCTGTGGCAGTCATGGTGGGTCACCCGCACCCGGGTGTGTTCGGCCGGGACCCAGATTTCCCGACCGCGCTGATCGAGCCATTCCCGCAGTTTCATCTTTCGTCGCCCGCAGACGTACCCGGCGGTGCCAGCGGCGACGACCAGGACGCCGAATCCACCCGCGAACAGCGGTCCGCCGTAGGTCGAGTGCAGATCCGCCACCTCCGCGTGGGCGGGATCCTTCGGGTTGTAGGCGACGGGCACCCGCTCACCGGTCGAGTAGGTGTGCAGCACGCTGTATGCCGAGGTGCTGGTCGTATACCGCGTTCCGTCGACGGCGAATTCGACCACCCGGCCATCGCCCGAACTAGCCAACATCACGGTTCCGTCGGTACGCGCGGTGCCCTCGAGCGTCCACATGCTCAGCACACCCCACACCACGGCCGCCAACGCGATGGCGATCCCGATCGCGCCGGCAATGAGCGCACCTCGCGTCGCATGAAACGTCATGGGGGTGGTGGTTCCAAGATCTGTCATGTCTTCGAGTCCGATCGCCGTCGTTCACCTAGACGGTTATCGACTCAGACCCGCCCGGCGTAGCACGGCGGCGAATCCGCCGCCCGATCGTGCCTGATCCGCGCCGTGCTCATCGGGCGGCCAATAGCGCCAAAACCACTGCCGGAGAAGAGGAACCACTTGTGTAAGGCGACCGTAAAGCCATCCCCCAGGGATCATGCGGTCAACGCACGCCCACAGACGTCAACAAGTCCCGTCGACGAAAAAACCGCAGGCCAGAGGAAAACCCTCTGACCTGCGGCCCTACCATCTCTGTGGGCGAAGGGGGACTTGAACCCCCACGTCCCGAAGGACACTGGCACCTGAAGCCAGCGCGTCTGCCATTCCGCCACTCGCCCGAGCGACTGGGAGACAGTATCACGCGGGTCGGCGCGACACGAAATCGCCTGTTGGCGGCCCTGCGGCGCTGGCTCGACAGCCGCGGGAACCCGCCGGACTTTCCAGGAGTTACAGGTGTGGACGATCGTGGATATCATGCAATGAACGTGGTCGATACGCGACACGCCATATACGTGTGTCGTTGTTATGAATCAGTACAGACGCTCACCGAAGGGAGGCCGAGATGGGCATCGTTTCGCGATTCGAGCGTCGCCTGCAAGGCGCCGTCGGTGACGTGTTCGCCAGGGCTTTCGGGGGCAGCGTCGTACCCCAGGAGGTGGAGGCGGCACTCAAGCAGGAAGCCGCCGACAACATCCAGGATCTGGGCGGCGGACATCTGTTGGCGCCCAACAGCTATGTGATCACCATAAACAGCTCTGATCACCAACAACTCGACGCCGACCACGACCTCACTACCCGCGCATTCGCCAAACACCTACAGGACTACATCCGCGAACAAGGCTGGCAGACCTACGGCGAAGTACACGTGGCATTCGAGGCATCACCTACGCTGCACACCGGACAGTTCAGGGCCAGCGGTCGGGTCGATCCCGACATCGGCCGCAGAGCCACCCCGGCTCGCAGCCCCGAACCCCTGCCACAACGACCTGCAAACCCGCAACCAGGAGCTGGCCCCATGACGCAGAACTCAGGCTACGACCCAAGCCGTGAGCCCGCGGAGTCCGATCCACGCAACCGCGGGTACGCACCGCCGCCGACGGGGCGGCCCGGGCCGCCGAACGGTGCGTACCGCGATGACTACGGCCGGGGCGGCGCGCCCTATGGCGGTGGCTCCGACTACCAAGCACCGGACTCGCAGCAGGGTTACGGCGACTACCAGAACGGCTACGACTACCAGCAGGGTGGCCAGGGCTACGGTCAGCAGGGCTACCAGGAGCCGGGCTACGGCGGCGGCCAGCAGGGCTACGGCGAGCGCGGCGGCTACGGCCAGCAGCAGGGTGGCTACGCCGATCAGGACTACGGCCAGCAGGGCTACCAGGAGCCGGGCTACGGCCAGCAGGGCTACGGCGAACAAGGCTATGGGCAGCAGGGCTACGGCCAGTCCGGCTACGGCGAGCAGGGCTATGCCGACCAGGGTGGTTACGGTCAGCAGCCGGGCTACGGACAGCAGGGCTACGCGCAGTCCGGCTACGGCGAGCAGGGCTACGCGGAACCGGGTTACAGCGAGCCGGGCTACGGCGCGCAGGACGAGCAGGGCGGCTACGGCCAGGCCTATTCGCAACAGCCCGGCTACGGCGGGCAGGGCGGCGGCTATGCGGCCCCCGCGTATGGCGGTGGCGCACAAGCCGGTTCGGGCTACTCCGCGACGCTGCAGCTCGACGACGGCAGCGGCCGCACCTACCAGCTCCGCGAGGGCAGCAACATCATCGGCCGCGGTCAGGACGCGCACTTCCGACTGCCGGATACCGGAGTTTCGCGCCGCCACATCGAGGTTCGCTGGGACGGACAGACCGCGATGCTCTCCGATCTCGGTTCGACCAACGGCACCCTCGTCAACGGCTCACCCGTTCAGGACTGGCAGCTCGCCGACGGTGACGTGATCCGCGCCGGGCATTCCGAGATCCTGATCCGTATCGTCTGATCCCGTAAGCTCGCGGTGCAGGTCACGACATGGCGTACAGGGATTCTGCGGCCGTATCGTGATCGAACTCGACCCACGGCCCTATGATGCTGCCAACACACGCGCGTCGCCAGGACCGGGGCTCGCGAAACCAGCAAGCCGGTGGGGGCGAACTCGCACCTACGGGCACCGACGTACACGGTCGAACAGGAGGTGGAGCGCCGTGCAGGGACTGATCCTGCAACTGACCCGTGCGGGGTTCCTGCTGCTGTTGTGGTTATTCGTGTGGGCGGTGTTGCGCACCCTGCGCAGCGACATCTACGCGGCATCCGGCATCCGGATCCAGCCCAGGGCCGCTCGCGGTTCCGCGGTGCTGCCGTCTTTCAGCCGAGGCCAGAAGGGCGCCAAATTTCTTGTGGTGACTCAAGGTTCACTCGCCGGCACTCGCATAACGCTCGGCACCCAACCGGTGCTGATCGGACGTGCGGACGACTCAACGCTGGTACTCACCGATGATTACGCCTCTACCAGGCATGCGCGGCTCTCACCGCGCGGTGACGACTGGTACGTCGAAGACCTCGGCTCGACGAACGGCACCTACCTCGACCGCGCGAAAGTCACCACCGCAGTCCGAGTTCCACTCGGCACCCCCGTCCGTGTCGGCAAAACAGTGATCGAGCTGCGATCGTGACACTTGTTCTCCGCTACGCAGCGCGCAGCGACCGCGGTCTTGTCCGAGGCAACAACGAGGACTCCGTCTATGCGGGCGCACGGCTGCTCGCACTAGCCGACGGTATGGGCGGCCACGCCGCTGGCGAGGTGGCATCGCAGTTGATGATCGCCGCCCTGGCCCATCTCGATGACGACGAACCCGGTGACGATCTGCTCGGCAAGCTCAATACCGCGACTCATGAGGGCAATGCCGCCATTGCCGATCACGTCGAGGAAGAGCCCGAACTCGACGGCATGGGCACCACGCTCACCGCAATCCTGTTCGCGGGCAAGAAGCTCGGCCTGGTCCATATCGGCGACTCCCGCGCCTATCTGCTGCGCGGCGGCGAGCTGGCCCAGATCACCCGCGACGACACCTTCGTCCAGTCGCTGGTCGACGAGGGCCGGATCACTCCCGAGCAGGCGCATACCCATCCGCAGCGTTCGCTGATCATGCGCGCACTCACCGGTAACGAGATCGAGCCGACGCTGATCATGCGCGAGGCCCGCGCGGGCGATCGCTATCTGCTGTGCTCCGACGGACTCTCCGATGTGGTCAGCGATGAGACCATCGCCAACACCATGCGCGAGGGCGGCACCGACGAATGCGCCGACCGGCTCATCGAGCTCGCGCTGCGCAGCGGCGGCCCGGACAACGTCACCGTGGTCGTCGCCGATGTCATCGATCTGGACTACGGGCAGAGCCATCCGATCGTCGCGGGTGCGGCCTCCGGTCAGGACGAGGACACCCCGCCGCCGAATACCGCCGCCGGTCGCGCCGCCGCGATGCGCCCGCCGCGGGCGGAGCCGCGCCGCTCCGCCGCCGCACCCGAGACGCCCCCGCCGAGTAAATCCCATAGGCTGCGCTGGATCCTGCTCGCGGTCGCCCTGGTGGTGGCCGCGGCTGTCGGATTGCTGGTCGGCTACAAGATGATTCGCAGCAACTACTACGTCGGTGCGGATAACGGCCAGGTCGTCATCCTGCGCGGACTCCCGGGTTCGGTGCTCGGATATTCGATCCATGAGGTCGAATCCGTCGGCTGTGTCGACGCCACCGGAGCCCTCACGCTGAAGCAGCCCAATGAGGGTCTGCCGGCGAAATGCAAGCCGCTCAAGGTGTCCGATCTCAAGCAGACCGGGCGTGATCAGGTGGACAAGGGTCTGCCGCCGGGTTCGCTGGACGACGCCCGCAAGCAGATGCAGACACTGGCGCAGAAGGAACTGCTGCCCGTCTGCCCGCCCAAGGAGGCGGTGCCGCAGCCCGGCGTCGTTCCATCCGCCGAACCGCCGGCGGCGCCCGGTGCGCCCGCGCCCACGACTGTCGCGCCGACCAGCGAGAACCATCAGCCGCCTGCACCGCAGCAGCCGGGTGAGACCAAGATCCCCGACGTCAAGACCCCGACGACGACGGCGTCGTCGAACCCCCAGACGGCGGGGGAGCCTTGCCGGGTGACGGACTGATGTCCGCTCCGGCACCGCCGTCCGCTGGGGCCTTTCCCAGTCCCCCTGGCGGATTCGCGCCCGCGCCGCCGCCGTCGACCAGACGCAACGCCGAACTCTTACTGCTCGCCGGTGCGACAGTGATCGTCACCGTGTCACTGTTCCTGGTGGAGGCGAGCCAGGAACAGTCGGTCACCTTGGACATAGCCAAGTACGGACTCGCCTTTCTCGCCCTGTTCGCCGTGGCACATCTGGCGGTGCGGCGCTTCGCTCCATTCGCCGATCCACTCCTACTTCCGATCGCGGCGCTCCTCAACGGGCTCGGCCTGGTACTCATCCATCGGCTCGATCTCGCCGATGCGCAGACCGCCGTGTACAACTCGTGGCCGATCCCCTCCCCCGATGCCAATCAACAGATCCTGTGGACCGGCCTGGGGATGATCATCTTCATCGCGATCCTGGTCGTGCTGCGCGATTACCGCACGCTGGCGCGCTACAGCTACACCCTAGGCCTCATCGGCCTTGTCGCGCTGGCGATTCCGGCATTGCTGCCGGGCGCGTATTCGGAGACCAACGGCTCCAAGATCTGGATCCGGCTGCCCGGATTGAGTGTGCAGCCGGGTGAATTCGCGAAGATCCTGCTGATCATCTTCTTCGCCTCGGTACTGGTCGCCAAGCGCGATCTGTTCACCGCGGCCGGGCGGCACTTCCTCGGCATGGAGTTCCCGCGCGCCCGCGACCTCGGGCCGATCCTGGTGGTCTGGATCGTCTGCATCGGCGTGCTGGTCTTCGAAAAGGACCTCGGCACTTCGCTATTGATCTTCAGCACGGTGCTGGTGATGCTCTACATCGCGACCGAACGGGTCGGCTGGCTCGTCATCGGCGGCGTGCTGCTGACCATCGGATTCTTCTTCGCCTACCAGGCCTTCAGCCATGTGCGGGTGCGCACGCAGACCTGGCTGCACCCGTTCGCCGATTACAACAACACCGGCTACCAGATCTCGCAGTCGCTGTTCGGCCTGGCCACCGGCGGACTCGCGGGCACCGGCCTGGGTAGCGGGCGGCCCTCGCAGGTGCCGTTCGCCAAGACCGACTTCATCATCACCACCATCGGCGAGGAACTCGGCCTGTTCGGACTCGCCGCGGTGCTGCTGCTGTTCCTGGTGTTTGTGGTGCGCGGACTGCGGACCGCGCTGGCCGTGCGCGACAGCTTCGGCAAGCTGCTGGCGGCGGGGCTGGCCTTCACCATCGCGATCCAGCTGTTCGTGGTGGTCGGCGGTGTCACCAAACTGATTCCGCTGACCGGTCTCACCACCCCGTTCATGTCCTACGGTGGTTCGTCACTGCTGGCCAACTACGCACTGCTGGCCCTGCTGATCAAGGTGTCCGACGCGGCTCGTGCCCCGGCGCCGGTGCGCAAGAAGGATCCGGTGGCCCCGATCGCGGAGGCGTCGACCGAACTCCTGCGCAAACCGGAAGCGAGGGCGCAGGAATGAACACACCGCTACGACGGGTCGCGGTCGCGGTGATGCTCATGATCGTCGCGCTCCTGATCAACGCCACCTACGTGCAGGTGATCAAGGCCGACGACTACCGCACCGATCCACGCAACTCCCGCGTACTGCTCGACGAGTACGCGCGCCAGCGCGGGCAGATCTCCGCGGGCGGCACCGTATTGGCCAGTTCGGTCGCCACCGAGGACCGCTACAAGTACCTGCGCACCTATCCCACAGATCCGCAGGCCTACGCGCCGGTCACCGGCTTCTACTCGATGCAGTACGGCAGCACCGGTTTGGAGCGCGCCGAGGATACGGTGCTCAACGGCTCGGACAACTCGCTGTTCGGGCGCCGCCTGATCGATATGATCTCCGGTCGGGATCCGCGCGGCGGCAATGTGCTCACCACGCTGGATCCGATGATGCAGCAGGTCGCCTACGAGCAGTTGACCGCCAAGGGCTTCACCGGTTCCGTGGTGGCGATCGAGCCGAGCACCGGCAAGATTCTCACCATGGTCTCCACCCCCAGCTACGATCCCAACCTGCTGTCCGGCCACGATGGCGCCCAGGGCACCAAGTCTTGGGAAGAGCTCAGTGCGGACCAGCGCCAACCCATGTTGAATCGTGCTGTGTCGCAGACCTATCCGCCGGGTTCCACCTTCAAGGTGGTCGTCACCGCCGCCGCGTTGGCCAACGGCACCGCCACCCCGGATGACCAATTCACCGCCGCACCCAACATCACCCTGCCCGGCACCAGCACGACGCTGGAGAATTACAACGGCGCCACCTGCGGTAACGGCCCGACCGCGACGCTCACCGAGGCCTTCCGCAGATCCTGCAATACCGCCTTCGTCGAACTCGGCCTCAAGGTCGGCGCCTCGAATCTGAAGGATGAGGCCGCCGCATTCGGCATCGGCGCGCATCGCGGCATCCCGATTCCGGTGGCCGAGAGCACCGTCGGCCCGATTCCGGACAACGCCGCACTGGCCCAGAGCAGCATCGGCCAGCGCGACGTCGCGCTCACCCCACTGGACAATGCGGTCATCGCCGCGACCGTCGCGAACGGCGGCGTCCGCATGGAGCCGTACCTGGTCGACCAGCTGCAGGGGCCCGATCTGAGCGAGCTCTCGAAAAATAAACCCGTCTCAGTCGGACAAGCCGTGAGCGCCCAGGTAGCGTCGACCCTGACCAACCTGATGATCGCGTCGGAGGACAACACCGTCGGACACGGCCAAACCCGGTACCAAATTGCCTCTAAGACCGGAACCGCCGAGCACGGCAGCAATCCGCGCAATACGCCACCGCATGCCTGGTACATCGCCTTCGCCCCCGCACAGAACCCCAAGATCGCCATCGCGGTGATCGTGGAGAACGGCGGCGATCGGGCGCTGGCCGCTACCGGTGGCTCGGTGGCCGCGCCGATCGCCCGCGCGGTGCTCGATGCCGGTTTGCGAGGGCGCTGAGAGATATGAACGTGCGAGTGGATGTACGGGGGCCGGGATGCTGAACAACGGCGCGATGATCGCCGACCGATATCGCCTGCAACGCCTGATCGCCACGGGCGGTATGGGCCAGGTCTGGGAGGCGCTCGACACGCGGCTGGACCGCCGGGTCGCGGTGAAGGTGCTCAAGTCGGAGTTCTCGGCCGACCCCACGTTCCGGCACCGGTTCCGCAGCGAGGCCAAGACCACGGCCCAGCTGAATCACCCCGGCATCGCCGGCATCTACGACTACGGTGAGACCCTCGATCCGAGCGGTGGCGAAACCGCCTACCTGGTCATGGAACTGGTCCAGGGCGAACCGCTGAATACCGTGCTGAACCGGCTCGGCCGACTCTCGGTGGTCCAGGGGCTGGACATGCTGGAGCAGACCGGCCGCGCGCTCGAGGTCGCACACGCCGCCGGCGTCGTGCACCGTGACGTGAAACCGGGCAATATCCTGGTCACCCCGACCGGTCAGGTGAAGATCACCGACTTCGGCATCGCCAAGGCGGTCGACGCTTCCCCCGTGACCAAGACCGGCATGGTGATGGGCACCGCCCAGTACATCGCGCCGGAGCAGGCGGTCGGCGAGGACGCGACCGCGGCCAGCGATGTTTACGCACTGGGTGTAGTCGGGTATGAGGCGCTGGCCGGACAACGGCCGTTCACCGGCGATGGTGCGATCACCGTCGCGATGAAACATGTGCGCGAGGCCCCGCCGCCGATGCCGTCCGATCTGCCGCCCAATGTGCGCGAGCTCATCGAGATCACCATGGGCAAGGATCCGGCCCTGCGCTATGCCAGCGGCGGCGAATTCGCCGACGCGGTCGCCGCCGTGCGTGCCGGACGCCGCCCACCACCGCCGGTCGCCACCGGCGCACCGATGGCGACCGGTGCGACCCGGGTGCTGCCGCCCGGTCCGACGGTGATTCTGCCGTCGCAGGACCACGACGGCCCGACGATCCGGTACAACACCCCGCCCACCCCGATGGGTGTGGCGGGCACCGGTTCGACCAGACAAACGCCAGCCGGCGCCCCCAGGACCGTGATGGGTTCCGGCGCCACACGCGCCAACCCGGCGCCCGGTCCGGAGACTTCGAGGTTCACCACCGGCCAGAAGGTCGGTGCGGGAGTCGCCGTCGGCGCGGTGCTGCTCGTCGGTCTGGTGCTCTGGCTGCTCTTCGGTGGCGATACCAATCCGGATACCGTGCGCCCGACCACCACCACGAAGGTTGTGCCGCCGCCGGTCGTCGCGCCGCCGACCACGACAACCACCGAGCCGCCCACGACCATCGTCACCACGACAAGACCGGCCCCGCCCCCGCCGACGACGACGGAAGCGCCGCCGACGACAACACAGCCGCCGACGACGATACCGAGCACCACGGCGCCGACTACGACGAAATCGTCGAGAACAACGAATCCGTCCACCACCACCAGAGGCTCGTGGTTCCCTACGCTCGACTTACCATTTCCGGATAGTCCCGGTGCCCGAGGACCCTCGGCCACCCCCGGCGCTGCTACTCCGCAAGGACAACCATGACGACCCCGAAGAATCTCTCCTCCCGCTACGAGCTGGGTGAGATCATCGGGTTCGGCGGCATGTCCGAAGTGCACAAGGCACGTGATCTGCGACTCAGCCGCGACGTGGCGATCAAGGTGCTGCGCGCCGACCTCGCCCGCGACCCAACGTTCTATCTGCGCTTCAAGCGCGAGGCACAGAACGCCGCCGCACTGAACCATCCGGCCATCGTCGCGGTCTACGACACCGGTGAGGCGGAGGTGGACGGCGGCCCGCTGCCGTACATCGTGATGGAGTACGTCGACGGTGAGACGCTGCGCGACATCGTGCGCGGTAAGGGGCCGATACCGCCGCGCCGGGCCATGGAGGTCGTCGCCGACGTCTGCGCCGCACTGGATTTCAGCCATAAGGCCGGGATCGTGCACCGCGATATGAAGCCGGCCAACATCATGATCAACCGGGCCGGTGCGGTGAAGGTGATGGACTTCGGCATCGCGCGGGCGATCGCCGACAGCTCCAATCCGATGACCCAGACCGCGGCCGTGATCGGTACCGCGCAATATCTTTCGCCCGAGCAGGCGCGCGGTGAGACCGTCGACGCCCGCTCGGATGTCTATTCCGTCGGCTGTGTGCTGTTCGAAATCCTGACCGGCGAGCCGCCTTTCACCGGTGACTCCCCGATCGCCGTGGCCTACCAGCACGTCCGGGAGGACCCCCGGCTGCCCTCGCATGTCCATAACGGGGTGCCGCGCGAGCTGGACTCCGTCGTGCTCAAAGCGATGAGCAAGAATCCGGCCAATCGGTACCAGTCCGCGGCCGAGATGCGCGCCGATCTGATCCGGGTGCTCGGCGGGCAGAAGCCGAGCGCGCCCATGGTGATGACCGACGAGGACCGCACCACCATCCTCGGCTCGAACGAACCGCCGCCGCGCAACTTCCGGACCGTCGAACGCAATGACGACACCGCCGAGCAGGAACGCGCCGAACCGGCGAATCCGCGCCGCAATCTCTACATCGCACTCGGTGCCGCGGCCACGGTCATCGTGGCATTCGCCCTGTTCTGGGTATTGATCGGGCCGGGTGCGCGCCCGGATCAGGTTGCCGTGCCAGACCTTTCGAACAGGACGGCGCAGCAGGCTCAGGATGCATTGCAGAAGGCCGGCTTCACGGTGGCCATCCAGCAGAAGCCGGATGGCAAGGTGGCCACCGGCAATGTCATCTCGACCCAGCCGCTCGGCGGTTCCCGGGTCGATAAGGGCAGCACCATCACCGTGCAGGTCTCCAGCGGACCGGCGCAGGTCCCGGTGCCTCGACTGGACGGCATGACCCAGCAGCAGGCCGAGCAGCAGCTCAACGCCAGCGGCCTGCGAATGGATCCGACCGTGCAGCGCAAACCGTCGAGTGCGCAGGAAACCGACAAGGTGATCGGCACCGAGCCGTCGGCGGGCAACCGGGTCGATGTCGACCGGGCCGTGGTCGTGATCCTCGGCTCCGGACCGGAACAGATCCGGGTGCCGAATGTGGTCGGGCAGGACATCAGCGTGGCGCAGCCGAATTTGGTGGACAGCGCCGGATTCAAGATCACCGTCCAGGAGGTGCCCTCCTCCAAGCCCAAGGGCGAGGTGATCGCGACGAATCCGGCCGGCGGCACCACCGCCGACAAGGGGTCGACGGTGACCGTGCAGGTCTCCACCGGTGACCAGATCACCATGCCGTCACTGATCGGGCTGACCACGGCGCAGGCTGTGGACAAACTGCGTCAGGCCGGGTGGACCGGCTCGACGGCACAGATCAGTCAGTCGGCCCAGGGCACCTTCGATACCAATAGCGTCGGGCGGGTCGTCAGCCAGCAGCCCGCGGCGGGGTCGTCGATCGCGAAGAACGGAACGGTATCGGTCACCATCTACGTCCTCGGTCCGCCGTGATATCGGCGCCCAGGTCAAGCGCCTAAATGCGCGGAGAGACGGACCGCACGGTCTGATCGGCGCGAGAATGGGGCTGCCCATCCCCAACCCACCGTGGAACAGGAGGCAGCCCCATGACCACCGCCAGGGACATCATGAAGCCAGGGGCCGAGTGGATTTCCAAGGACGAGAGTGTCGGCAAGGCCGCGCGGGTAATGGCCGAACGCGGCGTCGGCGCACTGGTCATCGCCGATGAGAACGAACGGATGTGCGGGATCATCACCGACCGCGACATCGTGGTCAAATGCGTCGCCCAGGGCCGGGCGCCATCGACCACCCGCGCCGAGGAGCTCTGTGCGGCGACCCCGCGGTGGGTCGACGCCGACGCCGATGTCAACGAGGTGCTGGATCAGATAGAAAGTCATCGGATCAAGCGGATGCCGGTGATCGAAGCCAAGCGGCTGGTCGGGATGATCAGCGAGGCCGACCTCGCACGCCACCTCGACGACAACCAGCTCAGCGAGTTCGTCACGGCGATCTACGGCAGGCCGTAGCTCGGGTCACGACGGATTCGGCACCCGTCACGAAAGATCCAGGTGGCGATTCATCGACATCGCCTCCTCGGCCAGCTCCGCGAGTTCGACAACCTCCACGCCGTGCTGGCGCAGCTTCTCCACGCCGACGCAATTGGTCACGAAGGTGGCCGGTTCGCGCCAGGCGATGACCACTCGCGCGATCCCGGCCCGCAGGATCCGGTCGGTGCACGGCAGCCGTGTCGCGGTGGCGCGCTGTGAACACGGTTCCAGGGTGGAGTAGATCGTCGCTTCGGCGAGCCGCGGATCGTTCGCGTCGAGTTTGTTCAGCGCGGACTCCTCGGCGTGGACCTTCGCATCGGTCTCCCGCGAGTAGCCCGTCGAGATTTCCACGCCGTCGGCCACAATGACCGCACCGACCGAGAATGCCGTCGGACTGGTCGGGCACAGCCACGCCAGCTCGATTGCCCGGCGCATGAATTGGACATCAGCCGACATCGAAAGACCTCCGCGGTTGGGGACACTCAGCGCTCATGCGCGTCGGACTCTCGCGGCAGATAGCGCAGCAGCGCGATATCACCGATCTGCGTGACATCGGCCAAGTGCATTCTGCGCGCCGGGTAGGCGGCCGGGCCGAGGAAGCGCGGTGCCGCCGCGTGTCCCACGACGATCGGCGCGACCGCCATCTGCAATTCGTCGGCCAGGTCCCGCGAGAGGAATTCCGTGTGGACGCGCGTGCCGCCTTCGACCATCAGCCGGGCGATGCCGCGGCGACCGAGATCATCGAGCAATGCGCCGAGCTGGATTTCGGCACCGAGACAGACCACCTCGGCGAGACCGGCCAGCCGAGTGCCGAGCTTCGCCGCACCGGCGGTGGTGGTGTAGACGAGTTTGCCGCCGCCGTGATGCCAGAACCGCAGTTCGGGATCCAGATCACCGCGCGCGCTGACGGCGATCTTCAGCGGGTACTCCGGCTTACCCGCCGCGATGCGCGCCGCCCGCCGTTGCGCGCTGTTGACCAGCAATCGGGGATTGTCGCGACGTAGCGTCTCCGCGCCGATCAAGATCGCGTCGGAATCCGCGCGGACCTGATCGACCCGATCGAAATCCGCCGCATTCGACAGCTTCAGCCGGTGCGGACTCGCGTCGTCGATATACCCGTCGACGCTGACCGCGACCGACAGCAGGACATAGGGCCGGACCCCATGCGTCACTGGGTCACCAGTGCCGCAACCTCCGCCTCCAGCATCTCCACCAACCCCTCCGACGGACGCTCGCCGCATACCTCGAGCCAGTTCGCCAACATCCGGTGCCCGCCCTGGGTCAGCACCGATTCGGGATGGAACTGCACACCGTGGATCGGCAGCGCGCGGTGCCGCATGGCCATGACGATTCCGGTCTCGGTGCGGCCGATCACCTCGATATCGGCGGGCAAGGTGTCCTCGAGGACGGTGAGCGAGTGGTATCGGGTCGCGGTGAACGGGTCGGGCAGACCCGAGAGCACGCCAGTACCCAGGTGGAATACCGAACTGGTCTTGCCGTGCAGCAGTTCCGGCGCGCGGGTGACGGTGCCGCCGAACGCCTCGCCGATGGCCTGATGACCGAGACACACCCCGAGTAGCGGAATGCTGTGCCGGGCGCAGGCGTGTACGAGGTCGATGCTCGCGCCGGCCCGATCCGGGGTGCCCGGGCCGGGGCTGATCAGGATGCCGTCGTATTCGGTGACAACGGCATCGAGGTCGGCCAGCTTCGGATCGTCATTGCGCCAGACCACGGCCTCGGCACCCAACTGGCCGAGGTACTGCACCAGGTTGAACACGAAACTGTCGTAGTTGTCGACGACCAGAACACGCATGCTGTCGAGATTACGTGGCGACCCGGCGGACCGTCGCATCCATTACCTGTTGGGATAGCCTAGAGGCAGACCGGAGGGGACCTGAGCCCTCGCCCGGCCCCTTCGGCGTATTCGCCGGATCGGGGACCGCCGTGAGCGAGCCGGGCACCATAATTCAACCGAATGCCGCCCGCCGGTACCCGACCTGAACGCCGAATACGAGGACGACATGCCCAAGTCGAAGGTCCGTAAGAAGACCGACTACACGATCAATCCCGCCAGCCGCACGCCGGTGAAGGTGAAGGTAGGACCGTCCCCGGTCTGGTACGTCGTGATCATGCTCGGCTTCATGCTGGCCGGGCTGCTCTGGCTGCTCGTCTACTACCTCGCCAATGACCACATCACCTGGATGGCGGATCTGGGCGCGTGGAACTTCCTGATCGGCTTCGGCTTGATGGTCATCGGCCTGATCATGACCATGCGGTGGCGCTGACCAGCCACAGCCGACCCTTTCGAGCGATCTACAAGCAATCGCTACGGCTGGGATTACAGACGTGTCATTCATGCACACCTGTGGATAACCGTGTGGACAACTCGAGGAACGATTGGGGAAAGTGACGCGTGGATCCCGAATCCGATTCGCCTGATCCGCTGCCGCCCGAACCACGCACGACCTGGACTACACCGATGGCCGCACTCATCGCGGTCACCATCGGCGGCGTGGTGCTGGCCGGTGCCGCGATCCTCGCCAAGGATGGACCGAGCCGTCTGCTCATCGGGTTGGCCGCGGTCGGCCTGCTGGCGTTGGCCGGACTCGGGTTCCGGCAGCGCCCGCGACTGAGCATCGCTTCCGGACCCGAGCCGCGTCTGGTGGTTCGCGCCCTGACCGGGTCGACCGAATACCGGCGCGATCAGATTCTGCGCGCGCGGGTCGTCGGCTACCGTCGCCTGGGCCGCAAGAATCCCATGCTCGAAATCGATGTCGAGCACGACGGCGATGAACGGCTGCTCATCTTCGGTCGCTGGGATCTCGGCACCAGTCCGGACGAAGTCTTCGAAACCCTTGTCGCGCATGGCCTGGCGCAGTAGCCGACGCTGAATCCGGGCGGCGACAACGTTTCACGTGAAGCATTTACCGCAGTGACATCGCCGCGGCAACGATGACCGCAAGCGCCGCGACCGCGACCACGGCAACCGCCGCCCAGCCGATCATTCGTGCGTTCTCTTGGGATTTCGCGCGCAACAACTCGGGCAGGAACAGAATGCCGAGCGCGGCGAGCGTCCCGGCGGCCAGTCCGCCCAGGTGTCCGGCCAGCGAGATGCCGGGCAGCGAGAAACTGATGAAGACATTGATGCCGATGAGGATCAACATCTGATTCGGATTCTGCCGCACCCGGATCAGCACCACCGTGATCGCGCCGAACAGGCCGTACACCGCGCATGACGCACCGGCGGTGAGACTGTCCTTGGCGAAGACCATGACGGCGGCCGAACCGCCGAGCAGTGACACCAGATAGACCACCAGATAGCGCGCCCGCCCGAGTACCGGCTCCATACTTCGGCCCACCACGTAGAGCGCGAACATATTGAGCAGTAGGTGGATCGGACCGTAGTGCAGGAAGCCGGATCCGATCAGCCGCACATACTGACCGTGCGCCACCGCGGGCGGGTACAGCACCCAGTCGACGTACAGCGCGGAATGAGAGGTGTTCTCGACCAGGCTGCGCGATTGGCCAGCGGTGACCGTGAACACGATCGTGTTCAGCGCGATCAGCGCGTAGGTGACATACGGAATCGGGGTCCGCGCGGTCTGCGCACCGGCCACGGTACGCACCGGGCGGACCGCACGCTGACCTTCGCGGATGCAGTCGACACAATGCTGACCCACTGCGGCGGGTCGCAGGCAGTCCGGACAAGCGGGCCGCCCGCAACGCGTGCAGGCCAGGCCCGTCGGTCGATTGGGGTGGCGGACGCACGTCGGTGCGGGCGGCTGAGCGTTCATCGGATTATTCGATAGTGATCGAGGAGATGGTCACAGCTTCCTTGGGACGGTCGTTGCGATCGGTGGCCGTGGTCGCGATGGCATCGACGACCTTGCGCGAATCGGGGTCGACGACCTCCCCGAAGATGGTGTGCTTGCGGTTCAGGTGCGGCTGCGGGCCGACGGTGATGAAGAACTGCGAACCATTGGTTGCCGGTCCCACATTCGCCATCGCCAGCAGGTAGCCGCGGTCGAAGCGCAGCTCCGGATGGAATTCGTCGCCGAATTCGTAACCCGGTCCACCACGTCCGGTGCCGGTCGGGTCACCGCCTTGAATCATGAACCCGTCCATCACCCGGTGGAAGACCCCGCCGTCGTAGAACGGCCCGGAGTTTCCTCCGCTCGCGTTCTCCGTCGTGTACGGCGCCGATCCATCGGCCAGGCCGACGAAGTTCCGCACCGTCTTCGGGGCGTGGTTACCGAAGAGCGAGATCTTGATATCGCCGTAGTTGGTGCGCACCGTCGCCACGGCGGTCTGATTCGGTGAGGTCACGCCGCCCATCGTGCCACGATCGCCGGATTCTTCGCCGAACCGGGCCGGATACGGCTGTGAACTGGTACTACTGCACGATACGCGGGTATATGCCACAGTTGTCGAATGACCTTGGGGCGACTGTTTGTATCCGCACGTTCTCGTAACCGACTGATCGCCGCGGTCGTTGTCGCGCTGGCCGGTGGCGTGGCCTGGCTGGTACGCAGTAAGCGCCCGCAACCGCCGGCGCCCGCACCGGCGCCGCCGCGAATCGGGTATTCCCGCAATGGTTCCGCGCCGACGCCCCTGGCGGGCGCCAGCGCGGACAACGGTCGCTGACGGACGGTCATGAGGACCGGGTCCCGGCCCGGTCACCGGCTGACGGTGCGCTTGTACTGCCGCAGCGCGAGCGGGATGAACACCAGCAGGATGATCACCACCCACGCCAGCGTGGTCACCACCGGATGCTGCATGGACCAGGCTTCCGATTTCGGCGCCAGCGGGCTGGTATTACCGAACAGGTCGCGGGTGGCCTGGGTAACCGCGGACACCGGATTCCATTCGGCGAATATCCGCAGCGCCGTCGGCAGATTCTCCAGCGGAACGAAGGTATTGGCCAGGAAGGTCAGCGGGAAGATCACCATGAAGCTGGCGTTGTTGAACACCTCGGGCGCGCGGACCAGCAGCCCGACCACGGCCATGATCCACGAGATCGCGTAGGCGAACAGCAGCAGCAGCACAAAGGCGAGCGCCGCGTCGAGCAACGATCCGCGAATGCGCCAGCCGACGACATATCCGGTCAGTGACATCACCACCAGGCTGACCACATTGATCACCACATCGCTGATGGTGCGCCCGACCAGTACCGCCGATGGCGCCATCGGCAGCGAGCGGAACCGGTCGATAATGCCCTTCTGCATATCCTCGGCGAGGCCCAATCCGGTGAACGTCGCGCCGAATACCACCGACTGCGCGAAAATGCCCGCGATCAGGAATTCCCGGTAGCCGCCCGACATGCCGGGCACCTCGATCGCCGAGCCGAAGATATAGGCGAACAGCAGCACGAACATGATCGGCGACAGTGTCGAGAAGATCAGCACATCGGGCACTCGCTTGATCTTGATGACATTCCGCTTCGCGATCGTCACGCTGTCGCTGCCGATGATGGACAGTCGCTCACCGAGTGACATGGTGGTTCTGGTCTCCAGGGTGGCCGCGGTCATCGCCGGTGTCCTTCCGTTGCCTCGAGCCGATCCCCGGCCTTGCCGCCATTGCGACCGTCGCCGTTGATGAGCTCCTCGGCCTCGTGTCCGGTGAGGCTGAGGAAGACGTCGTCCAACGACGGGCGACGCAGGCCGACATCGTGGATCTGTACGTTGTGCGTGCTCAGCCTGCCGATGGCCTCGACGAGCGCCTGCGAGCCATCGCTGACCGGAACGGTGATCCGGCGCAGCCCCGGCTCCAGGTGGATCTCCCCGTCCGCCAAGCCCCGCAGCGCCTCCTCGGCGGTCGCGAGATTGTCGGCGTGGTCGACGGTCAGTTCTATGCGGTCGCCGCCGACCAGCGTCTTGAGCTCGTCCGCGGTACCGCGGGCGATCACCCTGCCGTGGTCGATCACCGCGATGGAATCGGCCAGCCGGTCGGCCTCCTCCATGTACTGCGTGGTGAGCAGCAGGGTGGTGCCGCCCGCTACGAGTTCCTCGATGACATCCCAGAGGTCGAGGCGCGCACGCGGATCGAGTCCGGTGGTCGGCTCGTCGAGGAAGAGCACCGGCGGATTCGCCACCAGCGCACCGGCCAGGTCGAGGCGGCGTCGCATACCTCCGGAATAGCCCTTGACCGGTCGGTCGGCGGCGTCGCTGAGCCGGAAACGCTCCAGCAATTCCCTGGCGCGCTCCTTACTTCGCTGCACGCCCATGTGATAGAGCCGCCCCACCATTTCCAGGTTTTCGAATCCGGTGAGATATTCGTCGACGGCGGCGTACTGTCCCGATGCGCCGATGCGCGAGCGCAGTGCCTGTGGATTGCGGAGCACATCTATACCCGCGACCGTCGCGTGGCCCGCGTCCGGAATCAGCAGGGTGGTGAGCACCCGGACGGTGGTGGTCTTGCCCGCACCATTGGGTCCGAGCAGTGCGGTGACGGTACCCTCCGGCACCGACAGGTCGAGTCCATCGAGGGCGACCAACTGGCCGTATCGTTTGACCAGACCCTCGGCGACTATTGCGTCGGGCATGATTCTCCTGGGGTTCGAGGCCGTTACTCGAGCCAGTATTGCCCTGGGTACCGACAATTTCCTGTGATTATTCGCCCACCAGGGCTTATCACCTGCTGACGCGGTGCCGGACATAGAACGGTCGCATCCCGTTCCGGGCGGTGCTCGGGGGTGCCGGATCGGGATGCGACCGGTTTCGATCATCCCGCCCCGGTACTCGGCCATCGCGCGTAGCGCACTACCCGATTCGGGCCCGGCCGATACTCGGCGTCCGCGTACACGACATGCCCGCCCCCGAACGACACGCGGCAAATCCGGCCAAATCCGCAGCCGGGGAGACGAAACCGCGGCGCGATTCCGGACCGACAGCAATCGGTCAGCATGGTTTTCACACTTCCCTCGGCCGGTAGCCGGATCTCGATCACTCCGTAAAACCCTGCGCGACAACATTTTTGACAACAGTCACGGATCTACCGAGCGAACCGGCTACCGACCGGTCCGGCCATCTGGGCGACAGCAGAACACCTAGCAGGTAAGCCGACCCAAAAAATCTTGGAAAGTGGCGATCCCCACGCACACACAATCCAGGATCATCGCGTAGGATCATTCACGTCGGCCCCTCCCCCCCGGGCCGACCTTACGCGGGCCTCGGCTAACTCCCCCCCTTCGCCGAGGCCCGCTCCCCATTTCTGGGGCAAGTCGAAATCCGGCTCAGCTATCCGTCGGCAGCGCAGGAATCTCCTCGATGCCCACCGATTGCCAGGCCGCCGTCAACCGTTGCGCCCGTACCTTTCCCGCCGTCGCCAGTAGCCGACGGTCCCGATCCCACCGCTCGCGAGTGACCGGATCGGCCCGAGCCCAGAGCGGCTCCAGCTCCGCCAGCACCGACTCGAAGAATTCGTACGCCCCGCCCAGGGCGATATGTCCGCCTGGTGCGGTCGGGCGCTCCATATCCAGTCCCCGCACGAAGGCCACCGCCGCGACCAGCCGCTGCAGCACCGCCCGCGGCCAGTCGGACTCACGCCCGACCCGCACCAGCCAGCCGAGCGTTGCCGCGAGCACATGCACGTCCTCGATGGTGCGGAATGGCTTGAGGTAGTCCGAATACCCGTCCCCGGGCAGCACCTGGGCCACGGCATCGGCGAATGTCACCGTGGCATGTGGGATTTCGGGTGCGAACGGTATCGCGGGCAGATTCGTCACGTACACACCGGGCGCTCCCGCGTCGACGAGTACGGCGCGCAGCCGATTGCGCCCGTCCGCCGCCACGCCGGCGCTGGCGATCACCAACAGCCGCCGCGCCAGGATCCCCAATGTGGTGAAGGTCTTCGTCCCGTCCACCCGCCAGCCACCGTCGGTTTCGGTCACCCTGGTCTGGATCGCGGACGGATGCGCGCCGCCCGCCTCGGTCGCGGAGACCGCGACCAGTTCATCGGCCGCGAGATCGGGCAGTAGGGCGCGCAGCGCCTCCTGATATCCGGACAGGAATGCGAAACCCAGTCGGTCCGCACCGAATCCACCGGCGATCGCGAGATCCACCGTCGTATCGAATCGCCCGGCGGCCGCCCGATGCCGGATCCAGGCATCGGCAATCGTCTCGAGCGGTGCCGGATCGAGCACCTCGGTCAGCAGATAGTCGAACACAGAGTCCACCCGTGCACGCTAACCGAGAATCGGCCATGTGATCGCGCCGGAACCCCGGCATCCGTTCCGCGATCATCCGGCAATCCTTATCCAACACCTCGGCGATGCGTCAGCGGAATCTCAGAAACACCGGGTATCACTGAGTCGTCATCCGCCAAGAGGAGCCCGACCAGTGACAAAACCGGATCTAGAGCGCCGAAAGAAGCTGTTCGACGCCGAGGCACGGCTGTCGTGGGTACTCGCGGCCCTGGCCGGTCTTATCGGAGCCGCGGCGTTCATGCATACCGCTGGCTATTTCGTCACCTTCATGACCGGCAATACCGATCGCGCCATCCTCGGCTACTTCCACGACGAACCCGACCTGGCCGTCGCAGCGGCCCTGCTGCTGGTGTCGTTCCTCGCCGGGGTGGTGGTCGCCTCCTTGTGCCGCAGGCATTTCTGGTCCGGACATCCGCACGGCCCGACCCTGCTCACCACCCTCAGCCTGGCCGCGGCATCGCTACTGGACGGGATCCTCTACGCGATAACGAGCGTCACCAATATCGACCTCATTCCCATCCTGCTGGTGGCCTTCGGCGTCGGCGCTCTCAACACCTCCTTTGTCAAGGACGGCGAGGTCTCGGTGCCCCTCAGCTACGTCACCGGAACTCTCGTCAAATTGGCCCAGGGCATCGAACGTCATATCAGCGGCGGCGATTACGCCGACTGGCTCGGCTATTTCCTGCTCTACGCCGCCTTCTGCAGCGGTGCCCTGCTCGGTGGTCTGTTGAGCCTGCTGGTGGCGGGCTGGGCCATGCTCATCACCGCCACCGTGGTTTGCCTGCTCACCACCTGCTACACCTACCTGCACCTGGACCGCCACGGCCCACCAGCGACCAGCTGACCCCCGTGCGCGCCGTCGAGTCGACGGATACGGTTGTCCGGTGGGGAGTTTCGATGACCTGACACCGGATCACTTTGCGACACTTGTGCTGCGGCATCTCGCCGATGTCGGCATGGAGGTCGCGGGGTACGACGCCGAGGCGTTCCGCGTCGATCTCAGCGACGGATCCGAGATCGGACTCGGCAATGCTTACCACGATGCTGTTCGCTTGTCCGGGCCGCGACGCGCGGCGCGTATCGCACGGTTTCTGGCGATGGTGAGCGAGGACGAACGACATCTGCCCACCTGGGAGGAAGCCCGTCCGCTACTGCGCCCGATTCTGCGTTCGGCCACCTACAAGCAGGCGGCGTGGGACGACGTGCTGCAACGCAGGCCCGGGTTGGCTACCTACGATGAAGCGCGGGGCATCAGCCGCCCGGCCTTGCCATTCGTCGACGAGCTGGTGGCGATCGACAATCCGAACTCCCGAACCATCGTCAACAACTTGGCGCTGGCACGTTGGCAGGTCGGTGCCGACGAGGTCTTCACGACGGCCCGCAAAAACCTGGAAACCATTGCACAGCCCCATAATCCACGCGGCAATGCGATCCTCAGCCTGAACGATGATGAGGGCAGCGGCTACATCACCTCATGGCCACTGGCACCCGGCTGGCTGGCGAGTTTCAGTCAGCGCTACAGCGGCCGCCGCCCGGTGGCCTTCATGCCCGATATCAACAACCTCATCGTGGTCCCCGACATCCCACACCTGCTGGCGCGCATCTATCGCCAGGTCGAGGAACAGTACGTCAACGCACGCCACCGGCTCTCACCGCAGGGCTACACCCTGGACGAAGATGGCACCGTGGTGCCCTTCGACCGGGCGGGCCCGCACGAGCAGCACCAGGCCGCCGTACGCGCCGGATACCACTTGGCAGTCTGGGAATACGCCGCCCAGGCCGACTGGCTCAATAGGGCACTGGAGCGCGATTTCGAATTCGCCTGCTACGGCCTGGAGATGGCCATTGTCGGCGATATCAAGATCGCGGGCACCGACACCTGGCCCTACACCTACACCGTGTGGGGCAAAGGCGTCGACTACCTGCTGCCTGCCGCCGACTACATCACGTTCGCCAGCACCGACGCCGATAACAACGCCGTCCCGGTCTGCACCGTCCCATTCACGGCAGCCCTCGAAATAACCGGTCTCACACCAATTCCGGCGATGTCCCCCATCCGCTTTGAAGCTCGGTTCTGGCCCGACGAAGAAATGCTCACCCAGTTGAAGCAGGCCTCGGTCGCCCTGTGAACCGAGCCGGAACGCCGATGATCGGACGGAAGCACGACTATCCCGTGGGTGCCCGACAACCTTGACGAGTCACACTTCTCGAAGATCTAGCGACCACCACCCCTGCCCTGCGCGCCAACACGAACAGTGGTCCTCCGGGAGGCGAAACTTCAGGGTCCACCAACGGAGCCATTTGCACGTACCCATCCCGACCGGGGCCGGTATCGCAGAAGCGTGACCGGCCCCGTTGTCGTTTCGGGATCGGGGGTGCGGAAGGTGGCATCGACCGGTCGACGGACAGTCCGTAACGGACGGTAAGTATCCGTCGATCTAACCCGAGTAATCCGCGCTTGCGGACCGAAATCCTCTGAGGCTGAGCAGGTTTGAATTGAATCGAGTTATCCGCAGTGCCGTTGCCGGCGTACTGCTGACGGGTGCCATGCTGATCCCCTTCGCCCCGGCGCAGGCCGAGTCGGGACCAACGCTCGCGGCTGAAACCCCGTCCGTGTCCCAGGTGGACGACACTGGTTCGTCCTCCGGTTCGGCTGGCGAAGCGCTCAAATCCTTGGCCGCGCAGATCTTGTGCGCCATCATGACGGGGCATTGCGCTACGGGACCGGGCTAAGCCTGCCCAACCCGCGCTACGGCCGGGTGCCGACTTCGTGGATCACGATGTCCGGGCCGTCGGCCAGACCGTGCGGTTCGTATGATGGCCCGTCAAGGCCACTCGATGCCAGGCTCATGCTCACGGAGAGCGTGAGCCTTGTCTCGTTTCGCGTGTTTTTTGGCGAAGCCCCGAGCTCGGTCAGAGGATTGTCGACCGACATGCGTGCGCCATTTCGTTCGGCGCCGAATCCCCTCAGATTCGATATGTGGACCGCAAGTGTGGCCCCAGGCCGGCCTAGATCATAGATCTAGGCCGTGACCTGCATGGTTCCTTGTGGAGCCTAGGGGAATCGAACCCCTAACCCCTGCCTTGCAAAGGCAGTGCTCTGCCAATTGAGCTAAGGCCCCGAATCCCTGCTGTCCGAGGACAGAATCAGCGGGTGGTGACTTCGTGCCACAGGTCTGCGTCGTCGCGCTTGCGTAGCTTGGTGATTCCGATGAGAACCGCGACCACGACACCGACCGTGAGAAGAATTTTCATGATTCCCACCCTACTGTGATGTTCGGGAGTGGGCCTAGGAGGACTTGAACCTCCGACCTCTTCGTTATCAGCGAAGCGCTCTAACCGCCTGAGCTATAGGCCCTCATCTCGTTCGGATACCCGCCGAAGCTGCTAACCGAACCGAGGCACGAGATTACCTTACCCGCCCGCCGATGACCAAAACGGCCGGTCACCGCCCTGCGCGAGGGCAGCGACCGGCCGTTCGGCAACCGTTCTAATCGGGGTCGGCCAGGGTGATCTGAATGCCGCCGACAAGGTCACAGCACTGGTTGTAGATGAAGACGCCGACGGTCGCCAAGGCTGTGAAAAGCACCACATTGATCAGCCCGATGACGCCCGCGTACCCGAAGACCGAACCGGCGTCGACCAGTCCGACCGCTCCGCTGTCCGAGGAGACCATATCGGTGAAGGTGCTGTTGAGCCGCTCCCAGACACCCATGCCCTCGAGCACGATGTAGAGCAGACCGACCGCGAGCATCCACACGAAGAACATGGCCACGCTGATCACCAGCGAGATCTTCAGGGTCGACCATGGGTCGATCCGGCGGATCTGCACCGTCGCCCGCAACGGCTCACCCGTGGCGACCGCCGCCGCGACGGCGACCGGAACCGCGGGCGAGATCGGGGTGGCCTGTGGGCCCGGGATTTCGACCGGCAGCGGATGCCGGATCTCCGAGAGGTCCGGCATGTCCTTGATCAGTTCCGGGCGCGCGATGCTCCGGGTCGGTCCGTCGATACCGACGGACTTCACCATCGCCGCTTCCTTGCGCGCCGCCTTGGCCGCCAGATCCGCGGTGGTGCGGGCATTGCCACCACCGAGGCCGCCACCACCACCGAGGCCGCCGCCACCACCGAGGCCGCCGCCACCGCTGTTGAGCCCGCCGCCGGTGGAATTCGGCCGACCGGTCACCGGCGACTGCCCGGGCCGATACAGGTTCGACTGCGGCTCCCGCTGCGGCAACTGCGACCAACCCTCCTGGAAGGGAGAATGGCCGTTGCCCGCGGAATCACCGGCATCCTTTTTCGATTCGGACCCGTCGGCAGCGGCCGGTTCCGGCGCCTTGAACGCGACTTCGCCTGGCGGGTTGTGGTTTTCATGCGGCTGGGCACCTCCCGGCGCGCCAACCGGCTGACCGTGCTCGGCCGAGGCGACGGGTCGTGAGATCGGCCGAGGCGGAATCGGTGACGGTGCGATACGTTCGGTTACACCGTTCGTCTGGTGCCGCTCGTCGTTCGGCTGATTCGGAGTGGTCAATGGGAATCCTTAGATCCGTTCGTTGCCGCCGCTGTGGGGTTACTGTTCAGAGGAACCGGTGTCGCCGTCTCCGCCGACGATCGCATCAGGATCGGGTTCGTCGGCATTGCGCGCGATAGCAAGCAAGGTATCGCCATCGGCCAGGTTCATCAATCGCACGCCCTTGGTCTGCCGTCCAGCCTTACGAACCTGCTTCGCCGCCGTCCGGATAACGCCACCGCCCGACGTGATCGCATACAACTCATCCTCGTCGTCGACGATGAGCGCACCGACCAGGGTGCCACGCTTGGTGTCGTATTGGATAGTCAATACGCCTTTACCGCCGCGACCCTGCGGGGTGTACTCCTCGATCGCGGTCCGCTTGGCATAGCCGCCGGAGGTCGCGACGAGGAGGTAGGTATCGGCACGAACCACATTGAGCGACAACAGTTCATCGTCGGCGTTGAATCGCATGCCCTGCACACCGGAGGTGGCGCGACCCATCGGACGCAGCGCCTCATCGGTGGCCGAGAAGCGGATCGACTGGCCCTGCGCCGACACCAGCAGCAGATCGTCGTCGGCCGAGCACAGCACGGCGCCGACCAGTTCGTCCTCGTCGCGCAGGTTCACCGCGACGATGCCGCCGCTGCGGTTGGAGTCGAAATCGGAGAGCTTCGACTTCTTCACCAGGCCGTTCCTGGTGGCGAGCACCAGATACGGGGCGTCCTCGTAGCCCTTGATCTGAATGATCTGGGCGATCTTCTCGTCCGGCTGGAACGCCAGCAGGTTCGCCACATGCTGACCGCGCGCGGTCCGGCTGGCCTCGGGCAGTTCGTAGGCCTTGGCGCGGTACACCCGGCCCTTATTGGTGAAGAACAGCAGCCAGTCGTGCGTGGAGCTGACGAAGAAGTGCTTGACGATGTCGTCCTGCTTGAGACCCGCACCCTGCACGCCCTTACCGCCGCGCTTCTGGCTGCGGTACAGGTCGGTCTTGGTGCGCTTGGCGTAGCCGGTCTCGGTGACGGTGACGACCACATCCTCGCGGGCGATGAGATCCTCATCGGCCATATCGCCGTCATTGGCCACGATCTTGGTGCGCCGCTCATCGCCGTACTTCTCGACGATCTCGGCCAGTTCGTCGCGCACGATGGCGCGCTGGCGCTCGGGCTTTTCGAGAATGTCCTTGAGGTCGGCGATTTCGGCCTCGATCTTGGCCAGATCGTCGATGATCTTCTGCCGTTCCAGGGCGGACAGCCTGCGCAGCTGCATATCGAGGATGGCGGTGGCCTGGATCTCGTCGATATCCAGCAACTGCATCAGGCCGGTGCGCGCGGTGTCGGTATTGGCCGAACGCCGGATCAGCGCGATGACCTCGTCGAGTGCGTCGAGTGCCTTCACCAAGCCACGCAGGATGTGGGCCCGCTCCTCGGCCTTGCGCAACAGGTAGCGGGTGCGCCGCACGATGACATCCAACTGGTGTTCGACGTAGAGCCGGATCATCTGATCCAGGCGCAGCGTGCGCGGCACGCCGTCCACGATCGAGAGCATGTTGGCGCCGAAACTGGTTTGCAGCTGGGTGTGCTTGTAGAGGTTGTTCAGCACGACCTTGGCCACCGCATCGCGCTTGATGGTGACCACGATCCGCATACCGGCACGGTCGGAGGACTCGTCGTGGATATCGGAGATGCCCGCGATCTTGCCGTCCTTCACCTGCTCCGCGATGGAGTTGATGAAGTTGTCGGTATTGACCTGGTACGGCAGCTCGGTGATGACGATGGTGGTGCGACCGCGGTTGTCCTCTTCGATCTCGACGACACCGCGCATGCGGATCGAGCCGCGGCCGGTGGTGTAGGCGTCGTGGATGCCCTGACCACCGACGATGAGGCCGTAGGTCGGGAAGTCCGGCCCCTTGACCCGCTCCATACAGGCGGCGAGGGTGGTCTCCTCATCGGCCTCGTAGTTCTCCAGCGCCCAGTAGACCGCCTCGGCCAACTCGTTGAGGTTGTGCGGCGGGATATTGGTCGCCATACCGACCGCGATGCCGTTGCTGCCGTTCATCAACAGGTTGGGCACACGGCTGGGGAGAACCGTCGGCTCCTGTGAGCGGCCGTCGTAGTTCGGCGTGAAATCGACCGTCTCGTGGTCGATTTCCCGCAGCAGCTCCATGGCCAGCGGAGTCAGGCGGCATTCGGTGTACCGCATGGCGGCCGCGCCGTCATTGCCGCGGGAGCCGAAGTTGCCCTGGCCGTCGACCAACGGATAGCGCAGCGACCAAGGCTGGGCCATGCGGACCAGGGTGTCGTAGATCGAGGCGTCACCGTGCGGGTGGTAGTTACCCATGGTCTCGGCGACCGGACGGGCGGACTTCACATAGCCGCGGTCGGGACGGTAGCCGTTGTCGTACATCGCGTAGAGCACCCGGCGATGCACCGGCTTGAGGCCGTCGCGGACGTCGGGCAACGCGCGGCCGACGATCACACTCATCGCGTAATCGATGTAGCTGCTCTGCATTTCGTTCTGGATGTCGACCGGCTCGATCCGGTCACCCGCTCCGCCGTTGGGTGGCAGGGTGGTTTCAGTCATCTAAAAGTCTCCTTTGGCACCGGACGTGGAATTACGCGTCACGCCGGTTACACGTCGAGGAAGCGAACGTCCTTGGCATTGCGGGTGATGAAGCTGCGGCGGGCCTCGACGTCCTCACCCATCAGGATGGAGAACAGCTCGTCGGCCGCGGCGGCATCGTCGAGGGTGACCTGACGCAGTACCCGCACCGCGGGATCCATGGTGGTCTCCCAGAGCTCCTTGGCGTTCATCTCGCCGAGACCCTTGTAGCGCTGGACACCGTCGTCCTTGTTGATCTTCTTGCCCGCGGCGAGACCCGCCTCGAGCAGACCGTCGCGCTCGCGATCGGAGTAGGCGAACTCCGGATCGGACCGCTGCCACTTGAGCTTGTACAGCGGCGGCTGCGCGAGATACACGTGCCCATGCTCGACCAACGGCCGCATGAAGCGGAACAGCAGGGTGAGCAGCAGGGTCGAGATGTGCTGGCCGTCCACATCGGCGTCGGCCATCAGCACGATCTTGTGATAGCGCAGCTTGGCGATATCGAATTCGTCGTGGATGCCGGTGCCGAAGGCGGTGATGATCGACTGCACCTCGTTGTTCTTGAGGACGCGGTCGATGCGGGCCTTCTCGACGTTGATGATCTTGCCGCGCAGCGGCAGGATCGCCTGGTACATCGAATCGCGGCCGGATTTGGCCGAGCCACCGGCGGAGTCACCCTCCACGATGTAGATCTCGGACTTGCTCGGATCCTTGGATCGGCAGTCGGCCAGCTTGCCGGGCAGGCCACCGAGGTCGGTGGCGCTCTTGCGGCGCACCAACTCACGCGCCTTACGCGCCGCGACCCGGGCCTGCGCCGAGGAAACCGCCTTGTTCACAATGGTCTTCGCATCGGCCGGATTGGCCTCGAACCAGTGCGAGAGGTGCTCGTTGCAGGTGCGCTGCACGAACGACTTGACCTCGGTATTGCCGAGCTTGGTCTTGGTCTGGCCCTCGAACTGCGGCTCGCCGACCTTCACGCTGACGATCGCGGCCAAGCCCTCGCGGATGTCGTCACCGGTGAGGTTGCCGTCCTTGTCCTTGAGCAGCTTCTTGTCTTTGGCGTACTTGTTGACCACCGTGGTTAGCGCCGCGCGGAAACCCTCCTCGTGAGTACCGCCCTCGTGGGTGTTGATGGTATTCGCGAAGGTGTGCACCGACTCGGAGTAACCCGAGTTCCACTGCATGGCGACCTCGAGCTCGTGGCCGGTGCCCTTGCCGGTGAAGCTCACCACCGAGTTGTGGATGGGCTGCTTGGTCCGGTTAATGTGCTTGACGAAGTCCTCGAGCCCACCGGGGTAGTGGTAGGTGCGGGTCTTCACCTTGTGCGCGGGCGCGGGCGCGTCCTCGTCGGCATGCTTCGGCGCTTCGGCCGTCTCGCTGACCACTTCGTCGGTGATGTCGGTATCGCTCACCCGCTCATCGGTGAGGACGATGGTGAGGCCCTTGTTCAGGAACGCCATCTCCTGCAGTCGGCGGGCCACCGTCTCGAAGTTGTAGGTCGTGGTTTCGAAGATTTCCGGATCCGCCCAGAAGCGGATGGTCGTACCGGTCCGCTTCGTCGGCTCACCCTGCACGAGCTTGCCGGGCTTGGCGTCCTTGTAGGTCTGGCTCCAGTGGTAACCGTCGTGGTCGATCTCGGCTTCGAGCCGGTGCGACAGCGCGTTGACCACGGAAATGCCGACACCGTGCAGACCACCGGACACCGCATAGGAGTCGGAGTCGAACTTGCCACCCGCGTGCAGCTGGGTCATGACCACCTCGACGGTGGGGATGCCCTGGGCGTGCATGCCGGTCGGAATGCCACGGCCGTCGTCGACGACCTCGACGCCCCCGTCGGAGAGTAGCGTGACCTCGACCTTCGTGGCGTAGCCCGCCATCGCCTCGTCGACGGAGTTGTCGACGACTTCCCAGATCAGGTGATGCAGGCCACGCTCGCCAGTGGAGCCGATGTACATGCCCGGGCGTTTGCGGACCGCCTCCAGGCCTTCCAGAACCGTGATGGAGGAGGCACCGTAGTCCTGCTTGCCCGATGTCGCGTTGGTCGAGCCCGATGCGTTGGAGTCCATGGCAGCCACTGGTCGGTAGCTCTCCTTACTTGCTGATCCTTGGCGCAGCGGTCGGACAGCACACGTGGGGCCCCGGTTCAGATTTCTGGTCGTGAAATACGGGTCCACGCGCGGGCTGTGCGGAACGCGCCGAAGGTTCGCCGCTAGTTACCCCACCATCCTACTGGTAGACCCAAGCCACAGTGCACCTACGACACCCCTAACGGCTCCGTGGATGCGAGAAATCGGTCGACGATGGGTCGGTTCCGCCTTCAACCGCTTTGCGTCCGCCATTCCGCCTCCCCGAGCCCTTTCCCGAGCGGTGGGCCGATCGCCGGTTTCCACACGGACCGATCATCGAACATATGTCCGAATCCCAGGGTTTCACGTGGAACGACCTCGCGCAATGCTATCCGTAGGTGTCACGAGGGCCGCGCCCCTTGATATGGCGTTCGCCCTTGCGCCAGCTCGGGGCCGCCGGACCGGTGATCTTCAGCGAGGTGACCACGCCCTGCCCGACCGCCGCGTTGATCTTCGCCAGCAGCTGCCCCTGCAGCATGCGCAGCTGGGTGGCCCATGCCGTCGACTCGGCGGTGATGCTCAGCACGCCGTCCTTCAGCGTCACCGGAGTCGCGTGCGAGGCGATGTCCTCGCCGACCACACCAGCCCATCGGCCGAAGACCATGCCCTCGGCGACCTTGGCCGACCAGCCCCGATTCTTCGCGATGGCGCCAGCCAGGCTCGAAAGCAGCTGCGGGTCACGGTCATCGGGCCGTGCGCCGGACCAACCGGTGCGGCGCCGGGCCCCGGTACGCAGCCGACGCGGCGAGGCCCGACCCTGTCCCACCGATTTACCGCTGGCCTTGGCGGCGGCCCGGGCCTCCTCCAGCGCGCGGCGCGCCAGATCGATGCCGCGCAGTTCCGGTTCCGGCTCCGATGGAGATGCGTTCGATGCTGCTCGATCGCTCACGGGTCCGCCTCTCCCTCCACGAACCTCTCGCCGGTCGTCGAACCCTGATCGCCGGACCGGCGGTCGGATGCGCGACAGTTCTGGACGTACCCGGCGGATTACGAAATCAGTTGGTGCGTTGGTAGCTATGGCTTTGCAACGCATTCGCGGGTGATCTTACCGATGAACCACGCGGGCAGATGTCCTGGCGTCGGTACGAATTGACGTCACGGATCAGGCGGTGGGGGTTTCGACATCGGCGATTCGGGAGATCCGGCCGTCCGCGCCGCCGTTGGTCTCTACCCACAGCGGTACCGCGGACAATTCGGCTGGCACGTCCTCGGGCACCGCTGCGGTGATCAGCACCTGCTCGGCCCCCGCCGCGACCTGCGCGAGTGCCGCGCGTCGGCGGCGGTCGAGTTCGGCGAAGACATCGTCGAGCAACAGCACGGGTTCGGCGCCGGTGGCACGCAGCAGTTCGAAGGCCGCGAGCCGCAGCGCCAGCGCGAACGACCACGATTCGCCGTGACTGGCAAAGCCTTTCGCGGGCGCGGTGCCGAGCATCAGATCCAGGTCGTCACGGTGCGGGCCGACCAGGCAGACGCCGCGCTCCAACTCCTTCGGGCGCGCCGCCGCCAATTCCCGCAGCATGATCGCCTCCAGCGCCTCGGTGTCATCGGGCAGCGGTGCGCGCGCCGGATCCAGGAACTCCGCTGGCAGGCTCGCGCTGCGATAGCCGATTGCGGCCGGACGGGACTCGGGTGCGATCGATGAGTACGCCTGTGCGAGATATGGATACAGATCGTGCACCAACCGCAGCCGCTGGGCGAGCAGTACGGCGGCATGGGTCGCCAGATGTCCGTCCCATACGTCGAGGGTGCTCAGTTCCGCCTTCGAACGGGCCTGTCGTCCAGCGGATTTCAAGAGGGCCGAACGCTGCCGCAGCACCCGGTCGTAGTCGGATCGAACCGCGGCCAATCGCGGTAACCGGGCTGTGCACAACTCGTCGAGGAAGCGCCGACGTTCGCCCGGATCGCCCCTGACCAAGGCCAGATCCTCCGGCGCGAACAGCACTGTCTGCAGAATGCCGAGGATCTCCCGTGGTCTGCGCACCGGCGATCGGTTGATCTGCGCGCGATTCGCGGTGCCCTGGTTCAGTTCGATATCGACGCGCAGCTCGCGACCCGTGTTCACCACGGTTGCCCCGATCCTGGCGCGATCCGCGCCGATGCGGATCAGCGGTGCGTCGGCGGCGACCCGATGCGAGCCCAAGGTGGCGAGGTAGCCGACCGCTTCGAGCAGGTTCGTCTTACCGTTGCCATTCGAGCCGAGGAAAACCGTTCGGCCTGGGGATAATTCGAGCTCGGCATGCTCCCAGGAGCGGAAGTCGCGCAGTGACAGCGTCCGGATGAACACCCGTCTACTCCGCTCCGGCCGTCGTCATCGCCGTTTTTCGCCGCTGCTCGGTACGAATCGGCCGCAGACCACAACATCTTGTGGTCCATCCACTGTCTGTGGACGAACTGTGGATAAATCGCATCGCCGCCGATGCTCAGCCCGGCAGCCGGACCGGCATCAACAGGTAGATGTAGGGGCTTTCCAATGCGGCGAAGGCACCCGACTCCGTCACCTTCGGCTCCTCGTCACTGGCGGGCAGCAGCACCGCGGGACGACTCGGTGTGGTGAAGCCGAAGGTGACCCGCTCGGCATGCAAAGCGGAGAGCCCGTCGATCAGATAGCCCGGGTTGAAAGCGATGGTCAGCGCCTCACCGCGGAATTCGGCCTCGAGCCATTCCTCGGCGCGTCCGGCGTCGTCACCACCCGCCGAGAGCAGCAGGCCCTCATCGGTGAACTCCAGGCGCACCTGGGCGCCGCGCTCGGCGACCAAGGCGACGCGCTTGATGGCATCGGTCAATGTCGAGACCTGCAGGGTGGCGATCGAGGTGTGCTCCTTGGGGAGCAACTGGCGGAACTTGGGGAATTCCGCGTCGAGCAGTCGGGTGGTGGTCCGGCGGCCCGCGTTCACGATGCCGAGCAGACCATCGGAGCCAGCACCGCTTCCGGTGCCGAGCGACAACTGCACGGGAGCATCCGACGGGCCGAGCGTCTTCGCGGCCTCCGACAGCGTGCGGGCCGGAATCAGCACCGAGGTCTCGATATCGGTGCGGGTCGGCTGCCATTCGATGTGCCGGACCGCCAACCGGAATCGGTCGGTGGCCGCGAGCACGACCTGCGGCCCCTCGATCTCGACCCGAATACCGGTGAGCATCGGCAGGGTGTCGTCGCGTCCGGCGGCGACCGCGACCTGACCGACCGCTTCGGCGAAGACATCGACGCTCAGCGCACCGGTCTGCTCGGGCACCTCGGGCAACTGGGGATAGTCCTCGACCGGCATGGTCGGCAGCGAGAATTTCGCACTGCCACAGGTGATCAGCACCCGGGTGCCGTCGATAGCGACATCGACGGGCTTATTGGACAGCGCCTTGGTGATATCGGCGAGCAGTCGACCGGAGACGAGCACCTCACCGGGACCGGCGACCTCGGCCGCGACGCGCATCTGCGCGGAGACCTCGTAGTCGAAGCCGGAGACGGTCAGTCCGTCCTCGCCCGCCACGAGTAGCACGCCGCCGAGTACGGGAACCGGAGGCCGTGACGGGAGGCTGCGTGCCACCCATGCAACGGACTCGGCGAAATCCTCCCGGGCGACCCGAAACTTCATACTCGCCAGCTCCATCGCCCGATCTGTCCTCTCCCGGTTCCGTGATCTGTGTCGGCTCTCAGCGTTGATTCTCGAAAAAGGGGTGCTGTTTCGGCCACCCAGAAGTGTGGCATAGGCGACCGACATCAAACCGTACCCGCGCGGACCATATGAACCTAGCCCGACCCTCCGGTCACTGTTCGTAGCGATCCCGGCACTCGTATCGATGAGAAGTCACGGCGAAGGAGTTCGGGCGATCGGTGGATAGGTCGTCCCCGCCCTTTCCTTGCTCGGGTGCGGTGACCGATTCGGATGCCGATGCGCATCGACCGACTTTCCACACACCCTGTTTTGAAGAGAGATTTCTAAGAAGAAGAACTGAAGTAGTAGTAGGCACTGTGGAATCTGTGGACTGCAGCCGAATCCGCAGGTCCGTGGGTGTGGTGCCGTGGGGATGGCCGCAGGGTGACTCGAGGATGAACATGAGGAGTCTGTGGAGGTTCGCCAGTTGTCCCCCATTCATCCTCGAGCGCTCCTCGAGTTGTTCCACCACATACCCGTAGTTGTTCACAGATGTGCATCGAATCGTGGACAACTCGAGGAATCCTCGAGGACTCCACACGGACTCCTCGAGGATTCCACAGCCCTGTGACCGAACCCTGTGCTGGTCAAGGGGTGTGGGCGGGCCAGCCTGTGGAACCTGTTGAATCCACCCCTGTTAGCCGAATCGCCGAACCCGTGCCGCGAGCCTGTGGACAAACCGGTGTACAACTTGGAGTTTCCTCGAGGACTCCACAAGAATTCCTCGAGGACTCCACAGGGCACAAAAAAGCACCGCCCCAGGTCAGGGGCGGTGCACAGGGTGTGAGGGTTGGTCAGCGCGAACGCTGTTTAATCCGGGCTGTTAGTTCTTGCACCTGGTCGTAGACCCGTCGTCGTTCGGTCATCTCCTTGCGAACCTTCTTCTCCGCGTACATCACCGTGGTGTGGTCGCGACCGAAGGCCTGACCGATCTTGGGCAGTGATAGATCGGTCAGTTCGCGGCATAGGTACATCGCGATCTGCCGGGCCTGGGCCAACGGCCGGGCCTTACCCGGTCCGGTCAGCTCCTCCAGGGTGGTGTTGAAGTATTCGGCGGTGACGGCCATGATCGTCGCCGCGTTGATCTCCAGCGTCGCGGTATCGGGCATGAGATCGCGCAGGACGACCTCGGCCAGCGGCAGATCCAGCGGCTGACCGTTCAGTGACGCGAAGGCCGTCACCCGGATCAGCGCACCCTCCAACTCGCGGATATTGCGTTCGACCCGGCTGGCGATCAGCTCGAGCACGTCGTGCGGTACGTCGAGCCGGTCCATCCGCGCCTTCTTGCGCAGAATCGCGATGCGGGTCTCCAGTTCCGGCGGCTGCACATCGGTGATCAGCCCCCATTCGAACCGGGTCCGCAGCCGCTCCTCCAGGGTGGCCAGTTGCTTGGGCGGCCGGTCCGAGGACACCACGATCTGCTTATTCGCGTTGTGCAGGGTGTTGAAGGTGTGGAAGAACTCCTCCTGGATGCCTTCCTTACCCTCGATGAACTGAATGTCGTCGACCAGCAGGATGTCGGTTTCGCGGTAGCGGCGCTTGAACGCCACCTTCCGGTCGTCGCGCAGGCTGTTGATGAAGTCGTTGGTGAACTCTTCGGTCGAGACGTACTTCACCCGCATGCCGGGGAACAGCCGCTGGGCATAGTGGCCCGCCGCGTGCAGCAGGTGGGTCTTGCCCAAACCCGAAGCGCCCCAGACGAACAGCGGATTGTAGGCGCGTGCTGGCGCCTCCGCGATGGCCACGGCCGCCGCGTGCGCGAAGCGGTTGGATGCGCCGATGACGAACGTCTCGAAGGTGTACTTCGCGTTCAAGCTCGCCGAGGAGTTGGACGGCGCGGGGTTCTCCTGCGACTTGGTGAAGTAGGTGGGCCATGAGTTGCGGACGTTGACAACCGGTTCGTCATCGTGGGAGTTGTTCGAGATCGGCTCGCGAACCGATTCGTGCGCGGCCGCGATCGCCGAATCGCCATTCGGCCGCGCTTCCCGCACGGGAGCTGCTTCCCGCATCGGCGCGCGCCCCTGGCCACGTCCCGGCTCGGGTGCTGGTTCCGGGTTGAACAGCGATTCCTGTCCGGGCGGCACGGAATCACGCCGGGGCGGCAATCCGGATTCCCGGCGGGGCACGGGCGGCACGTCCGGTCGTTCGCCATTGACCGGGCCCGAGTAGTCGCCGCGGGGCGAGTATTCGTCGGTCGGGAACTCACCGGCGGTTTCGTATCCGGGCACCGGCAGATATTCCGGCGCGCCCGCGTACTCGGATGTGGACTCGTAGTCCGGCGCGGCCGAGTATTCGGGCCCGCCCGAGTATTCCGGCGCTGGCGGGTAGTCGTTGGCCTGTGCATAACGCGGCGGCGAATAGTCGGAGCGTCCCGGATAGTCCGGGGCGGGATATCCGGCCGGGCCGCGGCCGCTGTCTCGGCCGCGCTCCGGCCGACTCGTCATTCTGGCGTGGCGCGGATTATTGCCGGGGCGTTCGGTCGGCTGGGTGGCCGGTGCGGCGATCCGCACCCCGAGGCCCTCGACCTGGGGACCGAGGCGACGGCCGAGGGAGCGCAGAATGGGTTCGCGCAGATCGCGTTCGATGGCCTCTTGGGCCAATGAGGACGGCACCGAGAGCAAGGCGAAGCCCTGCGCCACGGTCAGCGGCTTGACCAGTTTGAGCCAGGCCTGCTGCGCCCGTGAAACCGGCGGGATGGCACCATCGGGCGAGCCGGTGGTGAGCTCGGCGACCACCTCCGGCCACACTGTGGCCAACACGTTCTGCTCGTCGTCCAT